>NZ_JAXHPX010000007.1:55000-4877500 GCF_042466195.1 Bacillus sp. R86525 | reverse complement strand
TGCGTAATAGCTCACTAGTCGAGTGACTCTGCGCCGAAAATGTACCGGGGCTAAATACACCACCGAAGCTGCGAATTGATACCAATGGTATCAGTGGTAGGGGAGCGTTCTAAGTGCAGTGAAGTCAGACCGGAAGGACTGGTGGAGCGCTTAGAAGTGAGAATGCCGGTATGAGTAGCGAAAGACGGGTGAGAATCCCGTCCACCGAATGCCTAAGGTTTCCTGAGGAAGGCTCGTCCGCTCAGGGTTAGTCAGGACCTAAGCCGAGGCCGACAGGCGTAGGCGATGGACAACAGGTTGATATTCCTGTACCACCTCTTTATCGTTTGAGCAATGGAGGGACGCAGAAGGATAGAAGAAGCGTGCGATTGGTTGTGCACGTCCAAGCAGTTAGGCTGATAAGTAGGCAAATCCGCTTATCGTGAAGGCTGAGCTGTGATGGGGAAGCTCCTTATGGAGCGAAGTCTTTGATTCCCCGCTGCCAAGAAAAGCTTCTAGCGAGATAAAAGGTGCCTGTACCGCAAACCGACACAGGTAGGCGAGGAGAGAATCCTAAGGTGTGCGAGAGAACTCTGGTTAAGGAACTCGGCAAAATGACCCCGTAACTTCGGGAGAAGGGGTGCTTTCTTAACGGAAAGCCGCAGTGAATAGGCCCAAGCGACTGTTTAGCAAAAACACAGGTCTCTGCGAAGCCGTAAGGCGAAGTATAGGGGCTGACACCTGCCCGGTGCTGGAAGGTTAAGGAGAGGGGTTAGCGTAAGCGAAGCTCTGAACTGAAGCCCCAGTAAACGGCGGCCGTAACTATAACGGTCCTAAGGTAGCGAAATTCCTTGTCGGGTAAGTTCCGACCCGCACGAAAGGTGTAACGATTTGGGCACTGTCTCAACCAGAGACTCGGTGAAATTATAGTACCTGTGAAGATGCAGGTTACCCGCGACAGGACGGAAAGACCCCGTGGAGCTTTACTGTAGCCTGATATTGAATTTTGGTACAGTTTGTACAGGATAGGCGGGAGCCATTGAAACCGGAGCGCTAGCTTCGGTGGAGGCGCTGGTGGGATACCGCCCTGACTGTATTGAAATTCTAACCTACGGGTCTTATCGACCCGGGGGACAGTGTCAGGTGGGCAGTTTGACTGGGGCGGTCGCCTCCTAAAGTGTAACGGAGGCGCCCAAAGGTTCCCTCAGAATGGTTGGAAATCATTCGTAGAGTGCAAAGGCATAAGGGAGCTTGACTGCGAGACCTACAAGTCGAGCAGGGACGAAAGTCGGGCTTAGTGATCCGGTGGTTCCGCATGGAAGGGCCATCGCTCAACGGATAAAAGCTACCCCGGGGATAACAGGCTTATCTCCCCCAAGAGTCCACATCGACGGGGAGGTTTGGCACCTCGATGTCGGCTCATCGCATCCTGGGGCTGTAGTCGGTCCCAAGGGTTGGGCTGTTCGCCCATTAAAGCGGTACGCGAGCTGGGTTCAGAACGTCGTGAGACAGTTCGGTCCCTATCCGTCGTGGGCGTAGGAAATTTGAGAGGAGCTGTCCTTAGTACGAGAGGACCGGGATGGACGCACCGCTGGTGTACCAGTTGTTCTGCCAAGGGCATAGCTGGGTAGCTATGTGCGGAAGGGATAAGTGCTGAAAGCATCTAAGCATGAAGCCCCCCTCAAGATGAGATTTCCCATAGCGTAAGCTAGTAAGATCCCTGAAAGATGATCAGGTTGATAGGTTCGAGGTGGAAGCATGGTGACATGTGGAGCTGACGAATACTAATAGATCGAGGACTTAACCATATAATATGTAGCAATGTTATCTAGTTTTGAGAGAACATAAAAAACTTGTTGACTTTTAAAGTGAATAAGTTATAATAATGATTGTCTCAAAAGAATAATGTCTGGTAATGATGGCAGAGAGGTCACACCCGTTCCCATACCGAACACGGAAGTTAAGCTCTCTAGCGCCGATGGTAGTTGGGACCTTGTCCCTGTGAGAGTAGGACGTTGCCAGGCAATATTATTCCGCAGTAGCTCAGCGGTAGAGCTATCGGCTGTTAACCGATCGGTCGTAGGTTCGATTCCTACCTGCGGAGCCATTGGAGAGCTGTCCGAGTTGGCCGAAGGAGCACGATTGGAAATCGTGTATACGTCACAAGCGTATCAAGGGTTCGAATCCCTTGCTCTCCGCCATAGGATTTATAATATTTGGCCCGTTGGTCAAGTGGTTAAGACACCGCCCTTTCACGGCGGTAACACGGGTTCGAATCCCGTACGGGTCACCACTTTTGGAGGATTAGCTCAGCTGGGAGAGCACCTGCCTTACAAGCAGGGGGTCGGCGGTTCGATCCCGTCATCCTCCACCATATTTTTATATGAATAATATTGTCGCGGGGTGGAGCAGTACGGTAGCTCGTCGGGCTCATAACCCGAAGGTCGCAGGTTCAAATCCTGTCCCCGCAACCAAATGGTCCCGTGGTGTAGTGGTTAACATGCCTGCCTGTCACGCAGGAGATCGCCGGTTCGACCCCGGTCGGGACCGCCATTTTAATAAGGCTCGGTAGCTCAGTCGGTAGAGCAGAGGACTGAAAATCCTCGTGTCGGCGGTTCGATTCCGTCCCGAGCCACCATTTTAATAAAATATGCCGGCTTAGCTCAATTGGTAGAGCAACTGACTTGTAATCAGTAGGTTGGGGGTTCAAGTCCTCTAGCCGGCACCATGTAAGTTTCGGAGGGGTAGCGAAGTGGCTAAACGCGGCGGACTGTAAATCCGCTCCTTCGGGTTCGGCAGTTCGAATCTGCCCCCCTCCACCATTTTACATAGGGGCATAGTTTAAAGGTAGAACTGAGGTCTCCAAAACCTCCAGTGTGGGTTCAATTCCTACTGCCCCTGCCAAATATATATATACACAACATGGCGGTTGTGGCGAAGTGGTTAACGCACCGGATTGTGGCTCCGGCATTCGTGGGTTCGATTCCCATCAGTCGCCCCATTTTTATTTTAAAAATTACAAATAATATAATTGATACTTACATATAATTAAGTAAGAAATCGATGGGCTATAGCCAAGCGGTAAGGCAACGGACTTTGACTCCGTCATGCGCTGGTTCGAATCCAGCTAGCCCAGCCATTTTTGCGGAAGTAGTTCAGTGGTAGAATACAACCTTGCCAAGGTTGGGGTCGCGGGTTCGAATCCCGTCTTCCGCTCCATTTTAACTTCATATGGCGGCATAGCCAAGTGGTAAGGCAGAGGTCTGCAAAACCTTTACCACCGGTTCAAATCCGGTTGCCGCCTTTCTTATTATGCCGATGTGGCGGAATTGGCAGACGCGCACGACTCAAAATCGTGTTCCTTCGGGAGTGTCGGTTCGACCCCGACCATCGGTATCACGAACGGCGTAACATCAAGGCTCTACACTAATTGTGTAGAGTTTTTTTGTGTTTTCTTCACACTATAAAATAAGCACTAATAGTGCGTTGAGGTAGTGTGCGGTGAGCAAGTGACGAACTTTAGATACAGTTGGAAGAAACTATGAAGTATTAAAAGGATAAAATTTCAGTAGAATATTACATATACAAGAATTTTTTCAAGCACTCTAGAGAGAATCTCTCCACCCTGGTGACATGAAGTTAAATCCGATACCACCAGTTGAAATTACCACATTATCAGCTGGTAATTTCGTAATTTCCAAAAACTTCTTTTCAAACTCTTCTCTGTTGTACTTGTACATTGTTGAGTGGCACGACCATATTTGCGTTGAAGTACTCAACCAGTCCCCTAATTCCTTTAATTTAGGGAACGACTCAAATTGAATTGGACCATCCAATTTTATGAATCTCACTTGATAGATAGTTGGGTTTAACTTCTCTCCTATTCCTTTAAAACCATGTGATTTTTTCTCATTTGAATGTGTCATAATTCTCCCCCATCTTTTCTTCAAATTTTTTCCTATTTTAATTATACAGCAATAGAAAGTAATTAAGGAAATATTATGGGATTAGTAGAGGAATGAACAGGAAAAACTTTAGTTTGATAATGAATAGGTCATAACATACTACATAACAAATCTTTAAAAGGACATGGCAGCTTTGCCTTGTTTCTTATTGTTTAGCGAGTAATAAGAAAATAAATCATCACAGTCATAAATGAAATATATAAATTTAATCAAGGGAGAGAAATGAAAGTAAAAGGTGTCAGTTATTTAATATGATTCCATTTTTGGCTCCGTTTCGTTTTAATTTATCATGTTTAAAGAAACTCAAAATTTTTAAAATGCTTTAAAATAAAGGATTTTATTTTAAGGGTAGCACTCTATATAAATGTCACCAAAAAAGACTCTAACAGAAATGTTAGAGTCTTTTTTGTTAAATTATGCTATGTGATTATAAAATTCGTAATAAACTTAGGAATTCATGTATAATATAACTTGTCGAAAGAACAAAATGATAGTGATTTATATTATGTCTGTAATATGAATCAAAAATGAACTTTTTATATTTCTTTTAAAAATGTGTTGAATACACATTATATTTCATATTAATATTTTTATGTAGATTTAAAACGAGAAAGAGAGTGGAAAGTATGGGCCGTAAATGGAACAACATTAAAGACAAAAAAGCATCAAAAGATGCAAATACAAGCCGTATATACGCGAAATTTGGACGTGAAATTTATGTGGCAGCAAAACAAGGCGAGCCAGATCCAGAATCAAACCAAACACTAAGAGTCGTATTAGAGCGTGCCAAAACATACAACGTACCAAGAACAATTATTGACCGTGCGATTGAAAAGGCAAAAGGCGGTTCAGAAGAAAACTATGACGAGCTTCGTTATGAAGGCTTTGGACCAAATGGATCTATGGTAATTGTAGATACACTGACAAATAACGTAAACCGTACTGCAGCAGATGTACGAGCTGCATTTAGCAAAAACAGTGGTAACATGGGTGTAAATGGTTCTGTAGCTTACATGTTCGATGCGACAGCTGTTATTGGTCTTGAAGGTAAAACATCAGATGAAGTTCTTGAAATTTTAATGGAAGCAGATGTAGATGCACGTGACATTCTAGAAGAAGAAGAGTCTGTTATCGTTTATGCTGAACCTGATCAATTCCATTCGGTACAATCTGCACTTAAAGATGCTGGTGTTGAAGAATTCACAGTTGCAGAATTAACAATGCTTGCACAAAATGATGTAGAACTTCCTGAAGATGCTCAAGTACAATTTGAAAAAATGGTTGATGCATTAGAAGATTTAGAAGATGTACAACAAGTTTACCACAACGTAGACTTAGGAGAATAATAAGACAGAAGATCCTTTCGTTTAACGAATAGGGTCTTTTTTTGTGAAGTTAATTAAGATGATGAATTATTAAAGGTGTTTTGTTGTAGGTAGGGAATATGGTTATAGATTGTACATGAAATAATTGGATTTCTAGGAGGCATTTTTATGGCGCATAAAACACCAAAACATATTGTTGCCGTATCAGGTTATTTAACAAATGAAAAGAATGAAGTACTTTTAACAAAAGTGCACTGGCGAGCTGACACGTGGGAAATGCCTGGAGGACAGGTAGAAGAAGGAGAAGCCCTCGATCAAGCTGCTTGTAGAGAGATAATGGAGGAAACGGGCTTAACGGTGAAGCCAATTGGAATTACAGGAGTGTATTATAACGCTTCTATGCATATTTTAGCTGTTGTCTTTAAGGTAGCATATGTTAGTGGCGAAATAAAAATTCAACCTGAAGAAATAAAAGAAGCCGAATTTGTTGCTTTAAATGAAGAGAACATAGATGAGTATATAACGCGTCCTCATATGAAATCAAGGACACTTGATGCGATGAAAGCAACGCAGTTCATTCCATACGAAACATGGGAAGTGCAGCCATATAATCTTATAGGAAGGTTGTAACGTTTAGGTTAGTTATTTGAGGACACCTCAAATTGCTAACCTTTTCTTTATGTATACTGTTTCAGAAAAAGGTCACAATAATAAAGTGTAGGCTATTAATGAGTGGGAGAAGTTTTACTGTCAGCCAATAGTGAGACAGTATGAAAGCTAGTATTGATTCAAAGAACGTTTGTTCTGTATAATAGTGATATATCGTATATACTTAGATTGCTAGATGTTTAAAAGTATAAATTTATAAATGATATAATAAAAGAATAAAGTTAAATTAAGCTTTTTTTATGAAGATAGTTATGGCGGTCTTAATTCTTTTTCTGTTACTAATTATTAAGGGGAGTCCTACTGCCTGCATATAAATAATGTATATTCAACATTTCATATGAATAGTAGATAAAAAAGGACTGTGATACAATACATTTTTACACCTTACAATGTTGTAAGGTACGTGTAAGAGAAATCGATGGGATATTCTTTTACAACAATGTATTCTTAAGTTAAGAGTTATATATGCTGTGTGGAAAAGAGGTGTTCGAGATGAAAGAACGAGTATTATCTAGAGTGAACTATCATCAAAAAGTTGCATTAAATCCATTAACTAAATTTCTTTATAAAGCCATTATATTATTATTATTGTTAAGTTTTGCATTATTATTCGTTGGAAATGTAATGATTGAGCGAAGTGATATTAGTAAATTACATGTACCTGCTAATTTAGAGGTGCCAGAATCATTAACATACGCATTTATTGCGACGGAAGATAAAAGATTTTATCATCATAACGGTTTAGACTATATAGCGATTATCAGGGCGTCTATTGAGAATATAAAAGCTGGTGGTGTTGTGCAAGGAGGAAGCACGATTACACAGCAGTTATCTAAAAATGCTTTCTTATCTAATGAACGTACATTTTCCCGTAAGTGGAAAGAAATTTTTTATACGAAAAAGATTGAACGTACATTCACAAAGGATGAGATATTAAAATTGTATGTAAGTAATATTTACTACGGAGAAGGCGCATGGGGGATTGAAAAAGCAGCAAACCTTTACTTCGGTAAAAAAGTGAATCAATTAACACTGGCTGAAAGTGCAATGATGGCTGCTGTAGTAAAAGCACCGGCTTATTACTCACCTGCACAAAATTATGATAAAGCAGTTGAGAGACGGAATGTAGTTTTAAGGTTAATGGAGAAAGAAGGGTATATAAATCATGATGAATATGTGCAAGCAGTTAGCGAGAAACTAGTAATTCGTCATGATATAAAAACAGAGCAATCCATGTTAAAAAATGCCCGTGAAAAAGCAGTAAGTTAAAATAAGTTCCTACATAGGAGCTTATTTTTTTTGAATAATTTGTGACAAAAGACGACACAATATTGTCACAAATGTTGTATTTTTGTAATTTATGTGAGCGTGTTCATTGCGTGACCTATATAAGTGTTGATATTATGTGTATTGTGTACAATGCTGTATACAGAATATGAATTTAAAGAGGAATGTATATGAAATCAAATAAACTCATGGTTCTTGGTGTAGTTTTTTCTATCGCAGTATTGATTGTAATCGGAACAATTGCGTATAGCATCATAAATGACAAAAAAGATAAAGGGAATGAGATGTTTGCTTATTCTACGCAACAATCTTTAGGGAAAGATGGTGCTCCAGTTAAGGTAGTTGAATTTGGAGACTTCAAATGTCCTGCTTGTCGTACTTGGGATGTAACAGTATTACCACGATTAAAAGAAGAATATATTGATAAAGGTAAAGTGCAGTTATATTTTATTAACTTCCCATTTATCGGAAAAGACTCTGATTTAGGTGCAGCTGCTGGTGAAGCGATTTATAAACAAGATCAAGATTCATTCTGGATTTTCTATGATGAGATTTATCAAAATCAAAAGAAAGATACGGAAGAATGGATTACAGAAGAATTACTTCTTAATATTGTGAAAGAAAAGCTTCCGAAAATTAATGTAGAACAGTTTAAAAAAGATTTACACAGTAAAGAAATGAAAGACAAAGTACGTAAAGATTCAGATCGTGCTCAAAAATTAAAAGTTCAAGGTGCTCCTTCAGTATATATAAATGGAAATCTTGCAAACCCTGATTTCGATAGTATGAAGAAGGCAATTGATAAAGAATTGAAAAAGTGATGAGTTATCTCATCACTTTTTCGACTTTTTTCGATAAAATTCTTGCTTCGTATTTTTTTACATGCTATACTACTTTACATAAGTTATTTTAATATCTTATATTTATTTCATATTTGCGGGTGTAGTTTAGTGGTAAAACAAGAGCCTTCCAAGCTCTGGTCGAGAGTTCGATTCTCTTCACCCGCTCCAAATTTTATTTAATGTTTTTCTAATAAATTGTGATCAACGCAGTGTTTCGTTTCTAAGATAAACGAGGCATTGCGTTTTTTAATGTTTGAAAAGCGTAATTGTATGCGAAAATAGAAGTAAAGAATAGTATTCCAAAAGTGAATTACTAACCAATATAGTCGTTACATAAGGGATAGATTCATCGGAGGAGGCGATAAAGAATGGATTTTGAACAATTAAAGCAAGAAGTAATTGAGTATAGTAAAACGATTGGTATAGATAAAATAGGGTTTGCTAGTGCATCACCATTTGAGGAATTAAAGCAACGATTAATCCAGCAGCAACAATTAAATTATCAGTCTGGATTCGAAGAGCCTGATATAGAGAAGAGAACGAATCCACAGCTTTTACTACCTGGTGCAAAATCAATCATTGCGATTGCTTTAGCGTACCCTTCAAAATTAAAAAATGCACCATTAAGTAAGCGTGGAGAACGCCGCGGGATTTTTTGTCGTGCTTCGTGGGGACAAGATTATCATCTCGTTTTACGAGATCGTTTGCAAAAGTTAGAGGCATATTTAATCGAGAAACTTCCGGATATAGAAGTGAAATCAATGGTCGATACAGGTGAACTAAGTGATCGAGCTGTATCGGAACGTGCCGGTATTGGATGGAGTGGTAAGAACTGCGCTATTATTACGCCGGAATTTGGTTCGTATGTATACTTAGGAGAAATGATTACGAACGTCCCATTCTCTCCGGATCAGCCAATAGAAGATCAATGTGGAAGTTGTACGAAATGTATTGATATTTGTCCTACAGGTGCTTTAGTACAGGGTGGACAGTTAGACTCGAAGAAATGTATCGCATTTTTAACACAGACAAAAGGGTTTCTGCCTGAAGAATATCGCGGTAAAATAGGAAACCGTATATATGGATGTGATACATGTCAGACTGTTTGTCCAAAAAATAAAGGAATGGATTTCCACAACCATCCTGAGATGGAGCCTGACCCTGAGTTAGTTAAACCGTTATTAACGCCACTTTTAACAATTAGTAATCGTGATTTTAAAGAGAAGTATGGAATTATGTCTGGTTCATGGAGAGGTAAAAAACCATTGCAACGAAATGCTATTTTAGCACTTGCGCATTTTAAAGAAACAGCAGCAATTCCTGATTTAATCGGTGTTATGAAAGATGACCCAAGGCCAGTACTTCGCGGAACAGCAGCATGGGCACTTGGGAAAATTGGCGGAGATGGAATAGGCGAAGCAATTGAAGAAGCGAGGGAACGTGAGAAAGATGAAGAGGTTCTTCATGAAATGAATCGTGGACTTGAATTGTTAGCACAGAAAAAAGAGTAGATAATATCTCCCTTTTTCATATTGTAATATGGGAGGGAGACGAAATGGTTGTAAAAGCGAATATTGAAAAGCAAGTACAACAGTTTTTAGCATATATCACAGAGAAACGAACTGACGTGGATGGTATTGCTGAAGATTTATTACGAATGGTACAGAGAAAGAAACAATTGTTTCAAAAACGTAGTGCAGATATAGTGAAAGCAACTGCCGATATTTCTTTCATTAGACAATTAAATAGTAGTAAGCATCAAGAAATTGATTATCAAGTACACCTTAAATATTTAATTAAGCATAAAGAATTATTTTATATCGAAGAGGAACAATTAAAACGACGAGTTTGTCTGAAAAATAGTCGTGTAATAGATGATTATGCTCTTGAGGTGTCAGAAGAAATAGGGATAGGTGAAAAGTTAGAACGAGAAGTCACGAAAGAAAAATACGGTTCATATCAATATAATCGTTTAGAGGCAGTGAAATATGCAGAGCGTTGGTGGGATGATCGCAATCCTGCATACCGTAATTTCCCTGACAATTGTACAAATTTCATTTCACAATGTCTGCACACTGGAGAAGTGCCAATGAACGGACATCCTAATATTCGTAAAGGGTGGTGGCAAAGGGAAAACCAATGGAGTTGGAGCTGGGCTGTAGCACACTCTTTTTATTGGTATTTGTCAGGTGCTACAACAGGGCTTCGGGCAGAAGCGGTAGAAAAGCCAGAAGACCTAATTCTTGGCGATGTAATTGCGTATGATTTTGAGGATGATGGTAGGTGGAATCATACGACAATTGTAGTAGCAAAAGACGCAGATGGTATGCCGCTTGTAAATGCACATTCAGCGAATAGCCGTCGGCGTTATTGGAATTATGAAGACTCTAGTAAATATACACCGCAAATGAAATATAAATTCTTTCATATTATTAATGGGTAGAGATTTTTCGTTCAAGTGGTATAATACGTAGTAGACAAAAAATAGAGGTGAATATCGCGTGGGAGTACATGTTGTTTTATATCAACCAGAAATTCCAGCAAATACAGGAAATATTGCACGTACTTGTGCAGCAACTGGAACAGAATTACATTTGATTAGACCGCTTGGATTTTCAACGGATGACAAAATGTTAAAGCGTGCAGGATTAGATTATTGGCAGCACGTAAAAGTTACGTATTATGATTCAATCGAAGAATTTTATGAGAAAAATAAAGATGGTGAATTCTTCTATTTAACAAAGTATGGCGAGAAAGCTCATACAGCATTTGATTATAGCAAACGTGAGAAGGATTACTATTTCGTGTTTGGAAGAGAAACAAATGGATTACCAGCTAATGTAATTGAAGAAAACTTCGATCATTGTTTACGTATTCCAATGACGGATAAAGTACGTTCATTAAATTTATCTAATACAGCAGCAATTTTAATTTATGAAGCGTTCCGTCAACAAAATTATCCAGGGTTAGATTTAGAAATCGTTTATTAAAAGTCGCCATTTGGCGACTTTTTTATTTTTTTTAGAAAATATGTAATCATGCATTTTAAAAAAGGTACATATTCATATAGAATGAGGTATATGAATAAAAATAGATAAGACGGGTTGAGATAAATGTGAAGGAACAATATAACAATCAAAATACCTTTTTAAGTATGATAGATATGGATTTAGTAAAACAGGGACTGCTACATGCTATTCAAGATTTAGTTTTTATTGTGAAAGTTATTGATGATGAAACTTTTAAATATATTTATGTGAATAAAACAGGAATGGATCATGCCAGGCTAGGAACAGAATGTTATGGAAAAACTTTTGCAGAAGTATTACCAGAAGATACGGCAAGGGTATTACAAAGGCAATATGCAAAAGTAATGAGAGAAGCGAGAGCAAATACATTTTGTGATGTAATTAGTTTGCCAACTGGTAATATACATTATGAATCTTTACTTAATCCAGTATGTGATGCAAATGGAATATGTCAGTTTATTATTTGTATTACTAGGGATATTACAGCACAGGTTAAGGAAAAAGTGGAAATAGAAGAAAAACAAATGTTATTTAAGTCATTACTAGAATATAATAATGACTCCATTGTATCTGTAAATTCTATTGGGAGAATTACATATACAAATCCAGCAACATATGAAATATTTGGATATCGATATGAAGAACTAAGTAATCAATTTGTTTTTCAGTTTATAAATAAGGAATATGAACAAGCTTTTCAAACTATATTTAAGGGGGCTTTACAGGGAAGAGCAAAACAAATTGTTGCAAAGAAATATATTCATAAAGAAGGATATGAACTTTATATTTCCGTTAGGACAATCCCCATTATTGTGAATGGTAAAATCGTCGGGGTGCACATAGTTACGAGAGATGTCACAAGGCAAGTATTAACCGAGATGAAAACAGAATATTTGGCTTACTTCGATCAGTTAACGGGGTTAATGAATAGAATATCATGTACAAATAAACTAAATGAATTTTTAGCTGAGAATAAAAAATTTGCATTGGTTTTTATAGATTTGGATGAATTTCACCTTATTAATGATACATTTGGTCATAAAGAAGGAGATCAAGTCTTAAAAAAAGTTACGGAATGCTTACGAGGCGTAAAAATAGAAGATATGCATTTATTTAGAGAACATGATGATCAATTTGTTATGTTAATAGAAAATATAACGAGAGAATGCGTAGAGGAAGTTGCACAAACAATACTAAAAAAAATTAGTGGGCATTTTGTACTAGAAGAAGAGGATGTTTATTTGAGTGCATCAATTGGGATTGTAATGGCCCCAGAAGATGGAATGGATGAAAAAATGCTTTTCCAAAGAGTCGACGCAGCTTTGGAAAAAGCCAAGGAAAAAGGAAAAGGGTATTATCATTTTTATTGTAGTGGATTAGATTGTGAACGTGAACAAAGGTTTATAATAGAAAATCAGTTACATCGTGCTATAGAAAAAGATGAATTTTTCCTATATTATCAACCTCAAATTAATATTGAAACGGGAAAGATAGCCAGTATGGAAGCCTTAATAAGGTGGGAGAATAAGGAGCTAGGATTGGTCTCGCCAAATCAATTTATCCCACTTGCTGAAAGAACAGGATTTATTATTAAACTTGATGAATGGGTAGTACATCAAGTGTGTGAACAAATACATGAATGGTTAAATAAAGGGTATGAAGTTGTACCAATTGCAGTCAATATTTCAGCTAGACATTTTCGTTCTATTACATTGATAGAGATGATTACACGCGCTTTAAATAAGTACAATGTACCGCCTCATTTATTAGCAATAGAAGTTACAGAAGGAGCCCTTATACATAAAGACTTATCGAAAAGAGTGTTATTACAGTTAAAAGAACAAAACTTAAAGATTCATTTAGATGACTTTGGAACGGGATATTCATCTTTAAGTTATTTGAAAACATATCCAATTGATACGTTAAAAATTGATCGTTCTTTTATGGAAGGTATATACAGAGATGAAAGAGATACGAATATTACAGCTGCAATTATTCATTTAGCACATACTCTAGGATTAAATGTAATTGCAGAAGGAGTAGAGAAAGCGGAACAAATACAATTTTTAAAGGAAAAGAATGTGAAACTCGTACAGGGGTTTTATTATAATCGTCCTTTATCGATATGCGATGTGGAAAATATTTATTTTAAGTAGTTTATAAAAACAAGAAAAAAAGTGATGTGCTAAATAGCACATCACTTTTTATTTGTACCTGGTTTATCGTTGTAACCAGATGCGAAAATAGCTGTAAGAAATGTGAGTGATACACCTAAAATTAATAATAACTTCATACTAATTTCCTCCTTACTTTTTCGGTTTACGAATCCTATTTGTGAATCGAAATGTATGTAAGGTTCCCAGAAGAAAAGAATTTATTTACAATGAATAGTAGCGTGAAAACGTTAATACCCTTATTATACAGAATTTTCTTTGAATTTTGGAGAGAATTTTATAGAGCTATTATATATTTCGTTTTGATTTAAAGAATGTTTAAGGACATCCTAGCATACCTTTTATAATAATCCGATTGAACAAGGAGATGGGGGAGGAGCTATAATGGATATTCTAAAAAAGATTGAACAGCATCGAGCAGCAGAAGAACGTTTACAATGGGAAGGTACGTTTGCGGAGTATTTGGAGCTTGTGAAAGAAAGACCATGGGTGGCTCAAACAGCACACTCTCGCATTTACAATATGATAAAAGATGCCGGAATTGAAGAAGTTGATGGTAGAAGAAAATATAATTTCTTTAGTAATCAGCTGTTTGGATTAGAGGATGCATTAGAACGCCTTGTAGAAGAATATTTTCATCCATCTGCAAAACGATTAGATGTTAGAAAACGTATTTTATTATTAATGGGTCCTGTTAGTGGTGGTAAATCAACTTTAGTTACGATGTTGAAACGAGGATTAGAAACATATTCACGTACAGATCGTGGAGCTATTTTTGCGATTAAAGGCTGCCCAATGCATGAAGATCCATTGCATTTAATTCCGCACCATTTACGTGATGACTTCTTTGATGAGTATGGAGTAAGAATTGAAGGGAATTTATCACCATTAAATGTGATGCGTTTAGAGCAAGAATATGGATCAAGAATTGAGGATGTAGTTGTAGAGCGTATTTTCTTCTCTGAAGATCGCCGTACAGGGATTGGTACATTTAGTCCGTCTGATCCAAAATCACAAGATATTGCCGATTTAACAGGTAGTCTGGACTTTTCTACGATTGCAGAATATGGTTCAGAATCAGATCCTCGTGCATATCGATTTGATGGAGAATTGAATAAGGCGAACCGGGGCATGATGGAATTCCAGGAAATGTTAAAGTGTGATGAGAAGTTTTTATGGCACTTATTATCACTTACACAAGAAGGGAATTTCAAAGCGGGAAGATTTGCGCTTATTTCAGCAGATGAATTAATTGTAGCGCATACGAATGAAACAGAGTATCGTTCCTTCATAGCAAATAAGAAAAATGAAGCATTGCACTCAAGAATTATTGTAATGCCAGTTCCTTATAACTTACGAGTTAGTGAAGAAGAACATATTTATGAAAAAATGATTCGTGAAAGTGACGTGTCCAATGTTCACATTGCACCGCATACACTTCGAGTTGCAGCAATGTTTACTATTCTAACTCGTTTAAAAGATCCGAAGCGTCCGGATATTGATTCAATTAAAAAGATGCGTTTATATGATGGAGAAACGGTAGAAGGTTATAATGCGATTGATGTAGAAGAATTGCAACGTGAATATCAAGATGAAGGTATGAAAGGTATTGATCCTCGTTATGTTATTAACCGAATTTCTTCTACAATTATTCGAAAAGAGGTACCATCTATTAATGCACTAGATGTACTTAGATCGCTAAAAGACGGGTTGGATCAGCATCCATCAATTAGTAATGAAGATCGAGAGCGTTATATGAATTTCATCTCATTGGCGAGAAAAGAATACGATGAAATTGCTAAGAAAGAAGTACAAAAAGCGTTTGTTTATTCATACGAAGAATCAGCTAAGACACTCATGGATAACTACTTAGATAACGTTGAAGCGTATTGTAATAAATCAAAATTACGTGATCCGTTAACGGGAGAAGAAATGAGCCCGGATGAAAAACTTATGCGTTCGATTGAAGAGCAAATTGGAATTTCAGAAAATGCTAAGAAAGCATTCCGTGAAGAAATTTTAATTCGAATTTCTGCTTATGCCCGTAAAGGAAAGCGCTTTGATTATAATTCACATGAACGTCTTCGTGAAGCGATTCAGAAAAAACTATTTGCTGATTTAAAAGATATAGTGAAAATTACAACATCAACGAAAACGCCAGATGAAAATCAGCTTAAGAAAATTAATGATGTTGTTGCACGCTTAATTGATGAGCATGGATATAATTCTTCATCTGCGAATGAATTGTTACGCTATGTAGGTAGTTTGTTAAATCGATAGTTTGATAACAAAACGCTGTCTCTTGTTCTTGGGACGGCGTTTTGTTATCTATTGATATTTGTAAAAAGTGTCATAGCTTGTCCAAATATAATAAATTAAGATGCGATTTTATGAATTTATTGTCAATTATTTTTACAATATGCATATGATAGAGTAACCAACCATTCATACGAAAAAAGCCAACACAATACAATATGTTGCAATACGAAAATGTGTGCAACAATGCATTGTGTTTCTTTCTTATCAACGGCTGAATATTTCTTTCTAGTATGTGAGTGGCAAAATTTTGTTTAGGATGCTCGGAGTATTGTATGAAAAACGTTATATATGTTTATGGGATGATTTTCGATGGACAGTTACTTTTCAAATATTCTAGCTTGGTACATTACAGAACAAAATTTATAGATTGCTGTTCATAAAGGAAGATAATTACAGTAAGGAGGGAAAGGAATGGGCGAAGAAAATCAACCAAACTATACGATTTCACAGGAAAACTGGTCCCTCCATCGCAAAGGATATGACGACCAACAACGCCATCAAGAAAAGGTGCAAGAGGCCATTAAGAACAATTTACCCGATCTTGTAACAGAAGAAAGTATAGTTATGTCTAATGGCAAGGATGTTGTGAAAATACCGATTCGTTCTTTAGATGAATATAAGATTAGATACAATTATGATAAAAATAAACATGTCGGGCAAGGAAACGGTGACAGCAAAGTTGGTGATGTCGTTGCGAGAGATGGATCAGGTGGTCAAAAACAAAAAGGACCAGGAAAAGGGCAAGGGGCAGGAGATTCAGCTGGGGAAGATTATTATGAAGCAGAAGTCTCAATTTTAGAATTAGAGCAAGCGTTTTTCAAAGAATTAGAGCTGCCGAATTTAAAGAGGAAAGAAATGGATGAAAACAGGATTGAGCACATTGAATTTAATGATATTAGAAAAACAGGATTATGGGGAAACATTGATAAGAAACGAACGATGATATCAGCGTATAAACGAAATGCGATGCGTGGTAAAGCATCCTTCCATCCAATTCACCAAGAAGATTTAAAGTTCCGTACTTGGAATGAAGTGTTAAAGCCAGATTCAAAGGCTGTTGTATTAGCGATGATGGATACGAGTGGATCGATGGGAATATGGGAGAAGTATATGGCACGTAGCTTCTTTTTCTGGATGACAAGATTTTTACGCACAAAGTATGAAACTGTGGACATTGAGTTTATTGCCCACCATACGGAAGCGAAAGTCGTCACAGAAGAAGAGTTTTTCTCAAAAGGAGAAAGTGGTGGAACGATATGTTCTTCCGTATACAAAAAAGCACTTGAGCTAATCGATAATAAATATTCACCAGACCGTTATAATATTTATCCATTCCATTTTTCAGACGGTGATAATTTAACTTCGGATAATGCTAGATGTGTAAAGCTTGTTGAAGAGCTGATGAAAAAATGTAATATGTTTGGGTATGGGGAAGTGAATCAATACAACCGCCACAGTACACTTATGTCAGCCTATAAAAATATTAAAGATGAGAATTTCAGATATTATATTTTAAAGCAAAAAGCAGATGTATTCCATGCGATGAAAAGCTTCTTTAAAGAAGAATCAGGTGAAAAGATGGCATAATCCCTTTTAAAGGGATTATTTTTTTGTAAACTTTTTATTTTTTTAGTTGACAATGATAATGAAAATCATTATCATTTATTCGAGAAATGATTACATTTCGATTTATAGATTTTGGAGGAGATGTAAAGTTGAAAAAAACTAAAAGAAAACATATAAATGCAATGCTAGTGGCGGCAGCCTTAGCGCTACCGTTTGCTGCGTATTCAACACCTGCTTTAGCAGCGGTAGCAATTGAGGCTAATAAAACGGGATATGCTTTAGAAGATGGTACATATGATGCTGTTATTAAAGCGTATAAAGATAAAACGAATGAAGAGTCTATGGCAGCTGTTTATATAAAAAATCCAAAATTAACAATTGAGAATGGAAAGAAAATTGTAACGGCAACGTTAAGTGATAGTGATTTCTTCAAATACTTGAAAACAGAAGATATTCATACTCCTGGTGTGTTTCATGATGTAAAAGTAATATCAGAAGATAAAAAGAAAAATGGAACGAAAGTGATTCAGTTTGGAGTAGGGGAATTAGGAAAGAGGTATAATATGCAAATGCATATTTATATTCCAACAATGGCCTATGATAATAAGTATCAAGTGCAATTTGAAGTAAATGCATTGAATTTAGAAAACAATGTTCCAGAAGAACAAAAGGAAAATAAAGAGGATAAAGTGGATCAACAAGATGAAAGTGCAAATGTAATAGTAGATAAGCAATTACAAATGCATATTAATAAATATAACTTGAATAGAGAAAATCTAAATACGCCAATAACTAAGGAAGATTTATTAAAAGTTAAATCTTTAATAGTCGTTGAGGCAAAAAGTAAAGGAATAGAAGACGTAAGCGGTCTAGAATATATGACGAACTTAGAAAACTTAACGTTGGAAGAAGTTAAGATAAAAAACACACAGTTTATCTCGAAGTTGAGACAATTAAAATCATTAAGTATAACTTATGGTGAACTCGAAGATATTGGACCTTTGGCTGAGTTAGAGCATGTTGAGATTTTAAGTTTGAGAAACAATAAAATTTCAGATTTAAGCCCATTGAGTCAAATGAAGAAGATTAAAATGTTAGATTTAAACAGCAATTATATAAAAGATATTAAACCATTATTTACAGTAACGACTTTAAGGACTTTGACTGTAGCAAATAATCAAATTAGTAATGCTAATCTTGCTGGGATTGAGCAATTGAAAAATGTGAAAAATTTATCTTTAAGTAACAATGGACTTACTAATATCGAGCATATTACCTCAATGAAAAAGTTAGTGGAGTTAGACCTTTCTAAAAATGAATTAAAAAACATCGAACCTTTATTAAGATTATCTACTGTACAATCACTTAATTTAGAGGAAAACTATATTTCAGATATAATGCCACTTAGTCAATTAACAGGTTTATATGATTTAAAGCTGGGTTCGAATGAAATTCGTGATGTTAGACCTGTTCAAGAATTAGGAAAAAGAATGTATATCGATATTCAAAGACAAAAAATCTTTTTAAATGAAGCAAGCGTGGATGAAGAAATAAAAATTCCAATATACAATCTTAAAGGAGAAACACTTCAAAATATTAATGTAAAAAGGGAAGAGGCTACTCTGAATAACGGGTTTATAAAATGGAATAGTCCTGGAGAAAAAATATATGAATTTAAACTAGATACGAATTTTGCTGAAAGTAAAATAAGATTTAATGGGACGGTTATACAAAGTATAGTTGAAAAACAAAAAGAAAGTGAAAATGTAATTCTTGATAAAACTCTACAACAGCATATTAATAAAAAGAATTTTGGTAGAGAGAATCTAAATGCCCCTATAACAAAAGAAGATTTATTACAGATTAAAACATTAGAGATACTTAAAGAAAAAGGAAAAGAGATAAAAAATCTAACTGGTTTAGAATACATGACGAACTTAGAAAACCTCACTTTAGAAGGAGTAGGGTTGAAAAATATTGAGTTCATTTCAAACTTGAAACAATTGAAAGACGTGAATGTATCTCATAATAAAATTGAAGATATAACGCCGTTATCTTCACTGGAAAATTTACAGTGGTTAAACCTTGCGGATAATCATATTAAAGATGTATCAGTTCTTGGTTCAATGTTAGATCTACTCAGTTTAAAATTAGCTGGAAATGAGATTCGTGATGTAAGGCCGTTAATACAATTAGGTCAATGGTTTTCAATTGATGTCGGAAGACAAAAAATCATTTTAAATGAAGCGAAAGTAAATGAAGAAATTCAAGTTCCCGTATATGACTTAGAAGGAGAAACTATTGAGAATATTAAACTAACAAGTGAGGGGGGAACGTTTAATAATGGAGTAATGAAATGGAGTACTCCAGGTGAAAAGGTATATAAATTTGATTTAGATTCGGATGAAACTAGTATAAGTTTTAACGGAACAGTAATCCAGAATATAGTTGAAAAAGAAGAAGTGAAAGAACCGGAAAAAGAAGCAAAAGAAGAAGGAAAAGAATCAACGACAGAAGTTGAAGAAACGAAAGAAGAAGTAAAAGAGCCAGCAAAAGAAATTGAAGAAACGAAAGAAGAAGTAAAAGAGCCAGCAAAAGAAATTGAAGAAACGAAAGAAGAAGTAAAAGAGCCAGCAAAAGAAATTGAAGAAACGAAAGAAGAAGTAAAAGAGCCAGCAAAAGAAATTGAAGAAACGAAAGAAGAAGTAAAAGAGCCAGCAAAAGAAATTGAAGAAACGAAAGAAGAAGTAAAAGAGCCAGCAAAAGAAATTGAAAAAACGAAAGAAGAAGTGAAAGAACCGAAAACAGAAGTTGAAGGATCAAAAGAAGAAGTGAAAGAACCGAAAACAGAAGTCGAAGGACCAAAAGAAGAAGTGAAAGAACCGAAAACAGAAGTAGAAGGACCAAAAGAAGAAGTGAAAGAACCGACAAAAGAAGTTGAAGGATCAAAAGAAGAAGTGAAAGAACCGAAAACAGAAGTAGAAGGATCAAAAGAAGAAGTGAAAGAACCGAAAACAGAAGTAGAAGGACCAAAAGAAGAAGTGAAAGAACCGACAACAGAAGCTGAAGGCTCGCAAGAAGAAGTGAAAGAGCCAACAAAAGAAGTTGAAGGGGCGAAAGAAAAAGAAGTAGCACGAGAGATTGAAAAATCGAAAGAAGAAATAAATCAATCCACAGTAGTTCAAGAACAAAACGTGAATAATCAGGTTGTGTCAGAAAAAGTAGTAGAGAATCAAAGCATGAAAGGAAATAAACCAGTTGTTAATAAACAAGAAGAAAGTAAGAAGTCGCTAGGAGCAACAGGTGGACAAGCGAATACATCAACGTTACTTTCAGGCGTAGCATTAGTTCTTTCAGCACTGAGTATGTTTGTATTTAGAAAGAGATTATTTAAGAAATAAAAACGTTTTATCTTATTATAATGTAAAATAATTACACGAGTTTTTGAGAAGACATTATCATGGCGATTTCATTTTGAAATATGCTTATGATGATGTCTTTTTTTAGAAGGATATAAATGAGGAAAGTGTAAATGTATTAGAGAAGGAGGAGAGGTTATGCATGTTAGTTCTATTTTGAAAATCGAAGAAGTGGCATCATTTATTGCAACTGTAAATAAAGATGCTACGCATCATGTTGGTTATTGTGGAGATGAGAAAAAGGAGTTATTACAGACAATTATCCATGATTTTTCTGATATAGGCTGGGAACAATCTTTTGTTGTTACTTATGAAAATAATAAAATAATAGGTGTATTAGGATTTGATGTGGATGAAGTAAAAAAATGTGCAGAAATATGGGGGCCTTTTATTATTGCAGAGAATTGGGAAGAAGTTGCTTTACATATGTGGAAGGAACTTGTAGAAAAGGTGCCTTTTCATATTGAGAAATTTTATGGTTTTTATCATGTAGAAAATAATAATTGTGCCCGCTTAATGAAGGATTTACATGCTAAAGAACAAGATCGACATAGTGTCCTCATTTTAAATAATATTGCGGGACAACGTATTATATGTAATGTAGAAGAAGCTTTACCAAAAGTATTTGAGCAGTTTATCGCTTTACACAATAATGTTTTCCCTAATACATATTATGAAGGAAATGAAATTATCGAGCGTTTAAGTGATACGAATAAATTATTTGTAAGTATGAAGAATGATAAGTTAGAAGGTTATGTATATGTTGAAGTAAATCCGGAGTTTCAAGAAGCGAATATAGAATTTATTGCAACCACTGAAAATAGTAGAAGAAAAGGTGTTGGAGAGGGGTTATTACAAGGTGCAATTCAGTATATTTTCTCCTTTCAAGGGATGAGAGAGATAGAACTATGTTTGAATACGAATAATGTTCGTGCGATGAAGTTGTACAAGAAAGTAGGTTTTGAGGAGAAAGCATGTTTACAGCACTATATAATAGAGTAAAAACCCATTCGTATGAAAATTATATTTCATACGAATGGGTTTTATTAATTTACTTTTTTCCCTCAGTCATCACGGATTCAGAAGTAATTTGAGGTGCCAATTGTTACATAATCTTTTTTATTTTTTGCGGAACTTCTCTCGTTTGCGAATTAACATCTTCTTTTCGCAACTCTTTAAAGAGCGAAATGACCATAAGAACGACTACAATAGAAAATGGTAGCGCAGCAATTATAGCTGCGATTTGTAGTGCATTTAGTCCTCCTGCTTGTAATAAAATAGCTGCAATTATCGCGATTGTTAATCCCCATATAAGTTTTAAACTGTTTTTCGGTGATAAGCTTCCGTTACTCGTTTGCATTGAAACAACAAATGTTGCCGAGTCGGCAGAAGTAACGAAAAATGTGGCTACTAAAATTAACCCGATAATTGTTAAAAATGTAGAGAATGGTAGGTGTGAAATAACAGCAAATAATCCAATCTCTGTACCATTTTTTGCGATTTCATCAGCTATTCCAAGCGATTGGAACATTTCCATATGGATAGCGGTACCGCCAAATACTGCAAACCAAAATGTACAGATAAGAGTTGGAACTAATACAACTCCAAAAATAAATTCTTTTATTGTGCGCCCTTTAGAAATACGGGCGATGAATGTACCAACGAATGGAGACCAGGAGATCCACCATCCCCAATAAAAAATAGTCCAGTTTTCAATCCAAGAAGAAGATTTTTCATTAAATGCTCCTAAATTTAATCCCATACTAGGTAAAGCCCCAATATAAGAACCGAGTGTAGATGTGAAATATTTCATAATAAATACAGTTGGTCCTAAAAGTAAAAAGGAGACGAGTAAAATACCTGCAAGAGAGAAATTTAAGTTACTCAAATATTTAATCCCACGATCTAAGCCAGTTTGTGCACTTGTTAAATATAAAACAGCGAAGATGGCGATAAGTACGAGCTGTGTAAGTAAAGTGTTATGAATAGAAGGGAATAAATAGCTTAATCCTCCGGCAATTTGTTGAGCACCGATCCCAACAGATGGCACAATACCGAATACTGTGGCTAAAACAGCTAAAATATCGACTGTTTTTCCGATAGGAGAATTTTTCGATCGATTAAATAATGGAGTAACTGTAGCCCCAATTGTGCTACCTTTTTGTTTGCGGAACGTGAAATATGCAATTGTTAAAGCAACCATCGCGTATAGTGACCACGGAAAGAGTCCCCAGTGGAAAAATGAATATTGCATAGCGAGCTTGGCGCTTTCTTCTGTGCCTGCTTTTCCTATTAATGGATCTGTAAAATGTGAAATCGGTTCAGTAATTCCGTAAAAGAGGAGTCCAATTCCCATTCCTGCCCCAAACAACATGGATAGCCAAGATGGATAACTATACTTTGGTTTTTCTCCATCTTTACTAAGACGAATAGATCCATACTTAGAAAATGCTAAATAAGTAGCTAAAATAAGCATTGAGGTCATAAGTAGAGAGTAAAACCATCCAAATTTATTGAGAATGAATGAGTTTAAAGAAGATGTAACGCTTTGTAAATCATAGCCTTGTATCCAACTTGCCGGGGTAACTCCCCATATGATGAATAATGTTGTTAGCAAGATGGAGATATAGAATACACTGTTCTCTTTTTTTATCATAGAATCCCACCCTTATTTAATAAAGTTAACAATTATATTAATCATAACAATTAAAGGTTTAATTGTCAAAAAATTCGTTTTTTTATTGTGTGTAAGAGGACAGTTTAACCGCTATAGATTCATAATCATTGGAGGTTAGATAAAGGCAAGGGCGTTCACGATATGTACAAAATGTAGGAAGAAATAATATGAAATATTGCATTTTATATTTCTGCATCTAGATTTTATGTTAAATTCTTGGATGGAATATTTAAATAGGGGGACAAGGATATGAACAAGAAATCAAAGATTAATAAAGTTATACTTAGTATTAGTACAATGGCTCTATCGTTAGGGGCACTTCAAACTCATGCATCAGCGGAAGAAAAAGTACCGTATAATGTGTTGAAAACGAAACCGGTTGGAATTGAAAAACCAGTAGATGAAGTTGGGCATATTTCGAAAGTTGATGAAACATTATCGTTTCAAGAACGTTTAAAAGTAGGAGACTTTTCACAGCGACCAGCATCTATTATGAAGAGTTCAGAAGTAAAGCAAGTTAAAGAAAGCTATTCAATGGCTGATTTAAACAAAATGAATAATCAAGAATTAGTTGAAACGCTAGGAAGTATTAAATGGAATCAAATTACAGACTTATTCCAGTTTAATGAAGATGCAAAGGCTTTTTATAAAGACAAAGAGAAAATGCAAGCAGTTATAGACGAATTAGCTCATCGAGGTAGTACATTTACGAAAGATGATTCAAAAGGAATTCAAACGTTTACTGAAGTGTTACGTTCAGCTTTTTATCTTGCCTTTTACAATAATGAATTAAGCGAATTAAATGAGAGGAATTTCCAGGATAAATGTTTACCTGCCTTAAAAGCAATTGCAACAAATCCAAACTTTAAGCTCGGTACATATGAGCAAGATTCAGTCGTATCTGCATATGGCAAATTAATTAGTAATGCTTCAAGTGATGTTGAAACGGTTCAATATGCGGCTAATATTTTAAAACAATATAATGATAATTTCCATACATATGTAGACGATCGTATGAAAGGACAAGCTGTATACGATATGATGCAAGGTATTGATTATGATATGCAATCTTATTTATTTGAAACTCGTAAAGAGGCAAAAGATACAATGTGGTATGGAAAAATAGATGGGTTTATTAATGAAATAAATCGTATTGCTCTTTTAAATCAAGTAACACCAGAAAATAAGTGGCTCGTTAATAATGGAATTTATTTTGCTAGTCGTTTAGGTAAGTTTCATAGTAATCCAAATAAAGGATTAGAGGTTGTTACACAGGCAATGCATATGTACCCGCGTTTAAGTGAGCCGTATTTTGTTGCAGTAGAACAAATTACAACAAATTATAATGGGAAAGATTATAGCGGGAATACGGTAGATTTAGAGAAGATACGTAAAGAAGGAAAAGAACAGTACTTACCAAAAACATACACATTCGACGATGGATCTATTGTGTTTAAAACAGGAGATAAAGTATCAGAGGAAAAAATTAAAAGGTTATACTGGGCAGCAAAAGAAGTAAAGGCACAATATCACCGTGTAATCGGTAATGATAAAGCTTTAGAACAAGGTAATGCAGACGACGTATTAACGATAGTAATCTATAACACTCCAGATGAATATCAATTAAATAGACAACTGTACGGCTATGAGACAAACAACGGTGGGATTTATATTGAAGAGACAGGCACATTTTTTACATATGAGCGTACGCCAGAGCAAAGTATTTATAGTTTAGAAGAGTTATTCCGTCATGAGTTTACTCATTATCTTCAAGGAAGATATGAAGTTCCCGGTTTATTTGGAAGAGGAGATATGTATCAAAATGAAAGATTAACTTGGTTCCAAGAAGGGAATGCAGAATTTTTCGCAGGATCTACTCGTACAAATAACGTTGTACCAAGAAAGAGCATAATTAGTGGATTATCATCTGATCCGGCAAGCCGTTATACAGCAGAGCGTACACTATTTGCTAAATATGGTTCTTGGGATTTCTATAACTACTCGTTCGCATTGCAGTCTTACTTATATACTCATAAATTTGAAACGTTTGATAAAATTCAAGATTTAATTCGTGCGAATGATGTAGGAAATTATGATACGTATCGTGAGACTTTAAGTAAAGATTCTAAGTTAAATAAAGAGTATCAAGAGTATATGCAGCAGTTAATTGATAATCAAGATAAGTACAATGTTCCGGAAGTAGCAGATGATTATTTAGTTGAACATGCACCAAAAGCATTAACAGAAGTGAAGAAAGAAATTAGTGATACGTTGTCTATGAAAGATACAAAAATGACAAAGCATACATCTCAATTCTTTAATACATTTACATTAGAAGGCACGTTCACAGGTAGTGTAACAAAAGGTGAGTCAGAAGACTGGAAAGCAATGAGTAAAAGAGTAAATGAGGCTTTAGAACAATTGACGCAAAAAGAATGGAGTGGCTACAAAACGGTTACAGCACACTTCGTTAATTATCGTGTGAATAGTTCAAATGAATTTGAATATGATGTAGTCTTCCATGGTATCGCAAAAGATGACGGAGAAAATAAAGCTCCGACGGTTAATGTAAACGGGCCTTATAATGGGTTTGTAAAAGAAGGAATTCAATTCAAAAGTGATGGATCAAACGACGAAGATGGAAAAATCGTTTCTTATTTATGGGATTTTGGAGACGGCAGAACAAGTAAAGAAGTTAATCCAGTACATGCATATGAAAGAGAAGGAACTTATAAAGTAGCGTTAAGAGTAAAAGATGATAAAGGAAAAGAGAGTAGAAGCGAAACAACTGTTACAATTAAAGATGGAAGTGTAACAGAATCAGAACCAAATAATCGTCCAGAAGAAGCAAATCGTATTGGGCTAAACACTACTATAAGAGGTAGCCTTATCGGCGGGGATCACACCGATGTTTATACATTTAATGTCGCATCAGCGAAAGATATCGATATTTCTGTTTTAAATGAGTATGGAATCGGGATGACATGGGTACTTCACCATGAATCAGATATGCAAAATTACGCAGCTTACGGTCAAGCTAATGGAAATCATATAGAAGCAAAATTTAATGCAAGACCAGGTAAGTATTACTTGTATGTATATAAATATGATAATGGTGATGGAACATACACATTATCAGTAAAATAAGTACTCTTCCAATGTATGTTTAACTTTACTTTTTGTGGAAAATAGTATATTATATAGATATACAATATATCGGTTATTTACTAGGAGGAGCCTGTCACAATAGGTTTCTCCTGTTCTTTTTTAGAGACCTGTCTTACAGGTTTTTCTTTAAAGAGTAAATAACTGAAAATTAAGATTAATAATTTTTGAAAGAGGTGAGGCATACACATAACAAAAAAGGGATTGTTTAAGAAAGGGGGATAAGAAATGGTCTTGTTTGGTTATCCACTTGAAACAATTTATTTATACGGATTTATAATTGCAACTATACTTACTGTTATTTATATCTTTTTTGGAGATATTTTTGAATCAATATTTAGTTTTGGAGGCGGATCTGTATCCGTTGTAACGTTACTACTTAGTTTTTTCGCCATGTTATGTGGACTTAGTTATATAGGAGAATATTTATACTCCTATAATAGTCTCGTTATTTTCGGAGCCTCATTTACTATATCTTTTATCGGTGTTTTCATAATGAAAATACTAATTTTAAAACCAATTGCAGAAGCAGAACAAAATACTGTCCAACGCATGGATGAATTTATCGGATGCAAGGGAGAAGTTATTACTACAATCCCTAGAGAAGGGTTTGGTGAAGTATTAATTTCCTCCCAATTTGGAAGTAATGCAATACCAGCTAGAGCAATTGGAAAAAAAGATATTTCACAAGGAACTGAGGTCATTATCGAGGGAATTCAAGATGGTGTTTTACTTGTACAAAACATCGCTTATTCTTTAAAGAAACCAAAATTATAAGGGGGAATTTACATGACGATTCCATTAATTATAGGTGGAGTTTTACTCGCAATTTTACTTCTACTCATTTTAGTATTCATTACGAAGTATCGTACAGTTGGTCCAGATGAAGCGCTAATTGTAACAGGGAACTGGCTTGGCGGTGGAAAGAATGTCGTTACCACTGATGATGGAAAGAAGATTAAGATTATCCGCGGGGGCGGTACATTCGTAGTTCCAATTATGCAAAGAGCAGAGCCTTTAAGCCTATTAAACTACAAATTAGAAGTTGGTACACGTGATACGTATACGAAACAGGGTGTACCGATTACAGTAAATGGTGTTTCTATTATTAAAGTAGGATCCACAATTGAAGAAGTTTCTACAGCAGCTGAACAATATTTAGGAAAAGAAACAGAAGAGTTAAAAATAGAAGCAAAAGAAGTTTTAGAAGGGCATCTACGTGCTATTTTATCTTCTATGACAGTAGAAGATGCTTATAGTAATAGAGAGCAATTTGCTCAAAAGGTACATGAAGTAGCTTCAACTGATTTGAAAAAGATGGGGCTTCGCATCGTTTCCTTTACAATTAAGGAGATAATGGATAAGAACGGTTACTTAGATGCACTTGGTCAGCCACAAATTGCAATGGTTAAACGTGATGCAACAGTTGCGAATGCAGAGCGTGAAAAAGAAGCACGTATTGAAAAAGCTCGTGCAGAGAAAGAAGCGAAAGAAGCAGAGTACCAGCGTGATGCACAAATCGCTGAAGCTGAAAAACATAAAGAATTAAAAGTACAATCTTATAAGCGAGAGCAAGAACAAGCACGTGCAGACGCGGATCTTTCTTACGAATTACAACAAGCGAAAGCACAACAAGGTGTTACAGAAGAGCAAATGCGCGTTAAAATCATTGAGCGCGAAAAGCAAATTGAGTTAGAAGAAAAAGAGATTGCGCGTCGTGAAAAGCAGTATGACGCAGAAGTAAAGAAAAAAGCAGATGCAGATCGCTATGCTGTTGAGCAATCAGCTGAAGCTGAAAAAGTAAAACAAATTAAAAAGGCAGATGCAGATCAATATAAGATTGAAGCTGAAGCAAGAGCACGTGCAGAAGAAGTACGTGTAGAAGGTTTAGCGAAGGCGGAAATCGAAAAGGCGCAAGGTCAAGCGAAAGCGGAAGTACAAAAAGCGCAAGGTACAGCGGAAGCAGATGTTATTAGGTTAAAAGGTTTAGCAGAAGCAGAAGCGAAACAAAAAATTGCAGAGGCGTTTGAATTATATGGTCAAGCGGCAATTATGGATATGGTTCTTAAAATGCTTCCAAGTTATGCGAAAGAAATTGCAAGTCCACTTAGCAATATTGATAAGATCACAGTTGTCGATACAGGCGGCGGTGGTAAGAATAGCGGTGCTGGAAAAGTTGCGGGTTATGCGACTGATTTAATGGCAACGATGCAAGAAACTTTAAAAGCCTCTTCTGGTATTGATTTAAAAGAATTACTAGAAGGATTCGCTGGAAAAGGTGCTGTGCAACAACTATCAAATGATAAACCTGTAGTATCAGTAGTAGAAGATGAGAAGAAAGAAATAAAAAAAGATAAAGAATAGCAAGATGAAAAGAACCTCTAGTAAATGGCATACTAGAGGTTCTTCTGTTAATTATAATATTTCAAATAATATACATTTTTATACATTGTTTTAATTATTTAATTTTTATAGAATGAAATATGTATGCAATAATCTTTTAAATCTAGAAAGATCAGTAAAGAGAAATAGAGAGTCTCATCAATTTATTTATATCTTATAATTTTTATAAATAGATTAATTATAATTTATTGCATGTAAAACGGTATGGAGGGGCAGAAATATGTTTCAAGGAAAATTAAGGAGTAGTAGTTTAAAAACAAGGTTACTTGTATCATTTATTATTATTTTAATTGTACCAAGTATTATAATTGGCTGGACATCTTATCAGCAGGCGAAGGAAAATTTTAATGAAACAATTTTGCAATCAGCAAAAGATAACGTGAAGATTTTAAATAATGTAATTAATAAAGAATTAGATAGTAAGAAAGTAGATGCAGCATATTTTACAAAATTATTCACTGGAGCGAGTTATCAAGCAGATCAGCTTCAAAACGTGCAAAATAAATTAGAAGAATATAATAAATTACATCCAGAAATGGAAGCAATATATACTGGATCTAGTAATGGGCAATTTATTCAATCACCAGCAATTCAAATGCCAGAAGGGTATAATCCGGTAGAAAGAGATTGGTATAAAGAGGCAGTGAAAAAAAGTGGAGAAGTAATTATTACGGCTCCATATAAATCAAAAACGACAGGAAATATTGTTGTTACAATAGCAAAACAAAATGAGGATAAAAGTGGTGTTCTCGGTATTGATTTAATTATAAATGATATTGTAAATACTTCGAAAATGGTTAATATCGGTAAAGAAGGGTATGTTGCAATTTTTGATCAGGATAAAAATGTGGTAGCACATCCAACGCTGAAGCCAGGGGAAAAGGTAGAAGAGAAACTTGAAAAGGAACTGTATAAACAAGAAACAGGTGATTTTCAATTTTCATTAGATGGCGAGGATCGCAATATCACTTTTAAAACAAATAAGCAAACCGGATGGAAAATAGCAGGGATTATGCCTTCAAAAGAAATTATTCAAGCGGCTGAACCTATTTTCTATAAAACAATAACTGTTATTGGTATCTCATTAATAATTGGTGGAATTGTAATTTACTTCATACTCGCTTCTATTATTAAACCGTTAAAACAACTTGTTATATCAGCAAGGAAAATTAGCGAAGGTGACCTAACGGAATCAATTGCTGTTCATTCGCGGGATGAAATTGGACAGTTAGGAGAAAGTTTTAATGAGATGGCGGCATCATTACATGATGTAATTTCAAATATTAATACTTCAGCTGGTCATGTAGCGGCTTCTTCAGAAGAATTAACAGCTAGCATGAAGCAAGCAAGTGAAGCAACAGAACAAATTACACAAGCGATGGAACAAGTATCGAGTGGGGCAGAAATACAAACGCGGGAAGTTGAAGAAGGAGCGACTCTGTTAGAAGAAGTTACAGAAGGAATTCAGCGTGTTGCGGATAGCTCTTCATTAGTATCCACAGCCTCTATGTATACGAAGCAAAAAGCTGCAGATGGTGGAAAGTTAGTTGAACAAACTGTGAATCAAATGCAATTAATTCATGAGTCTGTTTCACAGTCAGACAAAGTCATTTCTTTATTAGATGATAAGTCGAAGCAAATTGGAGCTATTCTAGAAGTGATTCAACATATTGCAGAGCAGACAAACTTATTAGCATTAAATGCTGCAATTGAGGCTGCAAGAGCTGGAGAGCAAGGAAGAGGTTTTGCAATTGTAGCAGATGAAGTACGGAAATTAGCAGAACAATCGGGGCAGTCTTCTACGGAAATTGGTAAGCTAGTAACAGAGATACAATTTGATATAAAAGAAACTGTAAGCTCTATGAATCAGGTTGGGACAGAGGTACAATCAGGACTTGTAGTTGCAAATGAAACGAAGCAAAGCTTTGTAGAAATATTGAAATCTACAAATGATACAGTTGTACAAATTGATAGTATGGTAGAAGTAGCGAAACGAATGACGATAGATGCAAAACAAGTAAGTGCATCTATTAATGAAATTGCAGCAACGATTGAAGAAAATGCAGCAAGTGTTCAAAATATTGCTGGCTCCTCTGAAGAGCAAGTAGCTTCAGTAGAAGAAATAAATTCAGCAGCAGTTCACTTATCGCGAATGGCTGAAGAATTACAAGAGATGATTGGTAAATTTAAAGTGTAATAGCAAGCATTAAGAAACGAGGTAGTAATTTTACTTCGTTTCTTTTTTTATCCCGCTATTTGTGGGCAGTAAAACTCCCACCTCATAATTCGGCTGGAGCAAAGAAGTTAGGTGGGAGTCGGGCGGCCCGTAGATGCCCGATTGGTGAAGGCTAATAATCAGTGGGGATGAACAAAACCCCCACTGATTAAAGTTTCACTTTATGAAGATAAAGATAAAGAAATATATAGTAACCGTGTTATGATAAAAGTTGATAATTTAAAAAACTGTATTTTCTTTAAATTCTATCTTTAGTCATGTTAGGGGAATGGTTTTGAAATTTAAAAAATTAAAGCTGCAACCGAGAATTACATTAACTATTAGCACACTTATTCTTGTTGTACTGCTGTTAACAAGTTATTTATTTTACTATATATTATCTGAAACAGTAGAGGAGCAAATTGGAAAAAGAGCGTTGCATGTTGCGAAAACAGTTGCTGCTATACCAGAAATCGGGGAAGCTTTTCAAAAGGAAAATCCAGCTTCTATTATTCAGCCAATTGCAGAAAAAATTCGAATCGAAACAGATGCCGACTTTATTGTAGTTGGAAATAAAGATGGTATTCGTTACGCACATCCTATGCGAGATAAAATAGGAGAGAGAATGGTTGGCGGAGATAACAAAGGGGTTCTATTAGAGGGGAAGTCTTACGTTTCGGAAGCAACGGGATCATTAGGGCCTTCATTACGAGGAAAAGCCCCAATTCGTAATCAGAATAATGAAATTATTGGCGTAGTTTCTGTTGGATTTTCAATGGATGATATTCATGGAGCGATAGAAGTATATGGAAAGCGTGTGTTTTGGATTACAATAATAGGTCTGTTAATTGGGATAATTGGCTCTATATATTTAGCAAGAAGTATAAAACGAATGATGTTTGGAATGGAGCCAGAGGAAATTTCATCTTTGTATGAGGAGCATAGTACAGTTATTCAATCTGTACGTGAAGGGATTGTAGTAATCGATAAAAATGGAATGGTTAGTTTAGTAAATCAAGCAGCATATGACATTCTTTCTTTAGATAAACGACAAAATATAATGGGCGAATTTATTTTAAATGTTATTCCTAACTCATCGATACTGGATGTACTTCAAACTGGCGAAGAACAATTTGACCGTCAATTAAATATAAAGGGACAGGATGTTATTGCCAATCGCCTACCTATTAAAGTTAATAATAAAGTAACTGGTGTAGTATCCAGCTTGCGCTTGAAATCTGAGATGGATCAATTAACAGCGGAATTATCTCAAACACGGCAGTATACAGAGGCATTGCGGGCGCAAACGCACGAATATAACAATTTATTGTATACGCTTTCAGGTCTTATTCAATTAGAGTCTTATGAAGATGCTTTAGAGCTTATTCATAAGGAAACGGCAGTATATCAAGAGTTCGTTCAATTTATTATGAAACGAATTCAAAATCCATGGTTAGGTGGGATTTTAATTGGATTTTATAATAGGGCACGAGAGCTGAAGATTGATTTTATGCTAGATCGAGAAAGTAGTTTAGAAAATTTAAGTCCACATATTGAGAGTAATTACGTTGTTTCTATTTTAGGGAATTTGATCACGAATGCATTTGAAGCAATTGAAAGAAATCAAGATCATGATAAGAAAGTAAGAATGTTTGTAACAGACATTGGGGAAGAAATATTAATTGAAGTAGAAGATTCAGGACAAGGTGTTCATGATGAAATAATTACAAGCATATTCTATAAAGGTTTTTCGACGAAAGTGGGCGAAAAACGTGGATATGGATTAGCAAAAGTGAAAGAGTTAGTAGAAGATTTAAATGGGAGTATTGCGATTGAAAAAGGGGATTTAGGCGGTGCTTTATTTATCATTGCATTACCGAAAGAGAGAGGCGAATTGTAATGAATGAGGGGATTGAAGTATTGATTGTAGAAGATGATATTCGGATTGCGGAAATTCATCGTCGTTTTACTGAAAAAATTGAGGGGTTTAAAGTAATTGGAACAGCAACGACTGGAGAACAGGCGAAAGAATGGTTAGAGTTTGTAAAGCCACAACTCGTTTTATTAGATGTATATTTACCTGACATGCAAGGGACTGAACTCGTCACATATATTAGGCGTAATTTGCATGATACAGACATTATTATGATTACAGCCGCATCAGAGACGGATGTAGTGCGGCATGCTTTACGAGGTGGGGTAACAGATTATATCGTAAAGCCACTTACATTTGATCGTTTTAAAACAAGTTTAGAAAGTTATCAAAAGAAGATTACGAAGTTAAAGAAAAATGCTCAATTATCTTCAGAACAGATTGAACATCTATGGTCCCAAAGAGGGGTGCAGGCAAATCAAATTGAATATGCGCCAAAAGGAATCGACCCTTTAACGTTAGCAAAAATAAAAAAGCATATGTTAACTGTTAATGAGGAGGGAATTACTGCAGAGATGCTAAGTTCAATGGTAGGCGTAAGCCGATCAACTGCGAGGCGCTACTTAGAGTATTTAATCTCTGGAAAGAAAGTGCATGCGGAGCTTATATATGGAAGTGTGGGGAGGCCAGAAAGAAGGTATTTCCGCGCTTCTTCATAGGGGACTTTCACAACAATAAAAACAGTAGAGGATTATATTTCCTCTACTGTTTTTCCTAGTTTCATCTTATATTGGAATAATTCCAATTACAATTCCAGTAATCAACATAACCATTGTCGTTCCAACAGCCCAAAGTAAAGTAAAGCGTTGATGTTCACCAAAATCAACTTTTGCCATACCAACTAATAAATAAGTAGAAGCAACGAGTGGGCTTAGTAAGTGAACAGGTTGCCCGAGTAATGAAGCGCGTCCCATTTCAGCTGCACTAATTCCGTAAGCAGCGGCAGCTTTTGTTAAAATGGGTAGTACACCGAAGTAAAAAGCATCATTGGACATGAAAAATGTGAACGGCATACTAAGAAGAGCTGTAATAATTGGTAGTTGTGGTCCAAGAGCATCTGGTATAAGAGTCACTACACTTTGAGCCATTGCATCTACCATTTTTGTCCCTGATAGAATACCAGTGAAAATTCCAGCGGCAAATACGAGAGAAACAACCGCTAATACGTTTCCAGCGTGAGAAGCAATACGTTCTTTTTGTTGTTCCAAGCTTGGATAATTAATCATCACCGCAATAGCAAAAGCGACTGTAAATAAAACAGGTAACGGCATAACTTCTAGTATGAGACAGACGAGTAGGGCAACAGTTAATAAAAAGTTAATCCATAGCAGTTTCGGGCGTTTATGTATTTCAGCTTCGACTGTCGCAGCTTGCTCATCCATTGTTTGCATGTGTTTTAAATATTGAACATCCATAATTCCTAAACGTTTTCTTTCTTTTTTTCCAAGATAGTAGGCAACGAAAACTACCCAAATTGCACCAGCAATCATTCCTGGTATAAGTGGTGTGAAGAGCTCTGATGCATCAAGTCCAAGAGCACTCATAACCCGAGCAGTTGGTCCACCCCAAGGTGTAAGATTTGTAACACCTGCCCCTAACATAACAACCCCAGCTAATATAAGCGGATTCATCCCAAGGCGTTTATATAGTGGATACATTGCGGAAACTGTAATCATATATGTTGTTGTTCCGTCACCATCTAATGAAACGATAATAGTAAGAATAGCTGTACCAACAACAATTTTTAAAGGATCTCCTTTTACAAATTTCAAAATTTTACTAATGACAGGATCGAATAAACCGCTATCAATCATAATTCCGAAATATAAAATGGCGAACATAAGCATAATACCAGTAGGTGCTAGCTTTTGAATTCCTTCTAACATCATCGGGCCCATATTCGCATAAAAGCCACCAATTAATGCGAAAATAATTGGAACTAATATTAATGCTACTAGTGCAGACATACGTTTCGTCATAATCAAAAACATAAAGACAAATACCATTGTAAATCCGAGTAATGCTAACATGTAATCTCCCCCCTCCAAAAATGATTACGCTTTCAAAATAAAATAAAAATTCAGATAAAAGGTTTTTTATTTATAATAAAAGGTTCAATTGGAATGGTAAATAATTTGAAAAATAACATCATTAGAAGCATAATCTTTATTTTGATCATTTTGTTCACAGGGTAATTTTGAATTTTTAAAAAGATAAATGCCTTCGTACAAGAATGGTAGAATAAGATGGAAATAGCGAAGCGTGAAGTAGGGAGTAGATTTTGAATGCAAACAAGAATAGAAGAAATTTATAGTTCGTGTAAAGGAAAAGTAGAGGAGATTTTTATTAATGAATCCTCTTACGTATATGAATGGGAAAAGTTAATGATGATCCGAAAAAATGACGGTGAGATTGAAAAAATTGCAGTAGGGATCAGTGGGAATATAAGATTAGTAAATGTAGAAGTTGGACAAAGCATTGATACGGACACATTATTAGTTAAGTTAGAAGATGATTTATTAATTACTGGTTGTGAATGATGAGAGATGTGTGGAAGTAACTGCACATCTCTTTTTTGTTCCATATATTACAAAAAGAACATTGTTTTTTCACAAATCTCACACAACCTTTTGGTATTCTTTTCGTGGAGTATACGGTTTCTAGGGAGGAATATTGATGAGGGTAAAATATGTCGCACTTGTTATATGTTTATGTTTCATATTTACGATAGTAGGATGTGGGAAAAAAGAACTAACAGCTGTTGCGATTAATGAGAAAAATGATAAGTGTGATATTTGTCAAATAGGGGTAATGGATAATCAATTCGCAACAGAAATTATTTTAGAAAATGGAAAAGCATTAAAGTTTGATGATATTGGCTGCATGTATAAATGGATGGAGATCAATTCAGGTGAAAAGACGAAAGAAAAATTTGTTCGAGATTATGATTCGAAAGATTGGGTTTCGTTAAAAGATGCTACTTACGTATATGATAAAACAATAACGACACCGATGGCTTATAATGTCATTTCATTTAAAAATAAAAAAGATGCAGAGAGTTTTGTATCTAACTATAAGGGGAAAGTTCTTTCGTATAAAGAGCTATCAGAGCATAAATGGGAAATGAATAAAGAGATGATGGGAAAACCGAAAACAGGGAATCACGGTGGGCATCATTAATAATAGAAAAAGACAACTATATAGTTGTCTTTTTCTATTATTACTCAGGTGCAAATATAGAAAAGGTGTAAAATTTTTAGAAGAACGGTTACAATGGAATATAGTAACCTAAAGCAATCATTTACCCCGCATTAACGGGCAGTAAAACTCCCACCTCAAAATGTGGCTGGAGCGAAGAAGTTAGGTGGGAGATCAACTGCCCGTAAATGCCCGATTGGTTCAACTAATAATCAGTGGGAGATGAACAACCCCCACTGATTAAAGTTTCACTTTATGTACTTTTTAGAAATGTATACAAATGCGGTAAAAACGTGCTAAACTAATTGCTTCATAATGTTAATGATGAGGCCATCAGGCGTATCATTCCAATAGGTTGAGAAACATAGTATAAGTTTAAGATAATCCGATTAAAGAAGGAATCTAAAGGGCTTATGGATAAATGTACTCAAGAAGAGTTATTGTATGTGATGGAGGAATGGTTAAGAAAACATTATCTTTCATAGGAGCTGTAGTTGTGAGAAAACAAAAAATTTTATTATGTATGTTATTAGGACTTTTAATGACGGTAGTGGCTTGCGATAAGCAAGAAGAGCCAGAATCAAAACCGGTTCATGTGAAAAACGAAAAGAAAAAAGAAAAGCATAAAGAACAGGAAGAATCTAAAGAAGAAAAAAGTATAAATTTAATGGACAAACAGTTGCTACTTTCTGCGACGCTTGGAGACACAGAAACAGCTATGAAGCTGATCCAAGATGGAGCAAATATCAATGTAGAAGGTGACAACGGAGAAACGCCTGTCCTTGCAGCGACGTATCAAAATCATGTAGAGACAGTTAAAGCATTAATTGGTGCAGGTGCTAATATTGAAATTCAAGACGAAAAACAAAGCAATCCATTTCTTTATGCAAGTAGAGAAGGATATACGGATATTGTAAAAGTATTAATTAATGCAGGAGTTAATACGAAAGAAACGACTAAGTCAGGTGGAACAGCACTTATTTCTGCATCAGAGCGTGGCCATGTAGAGGTTGTTAAAGAATTATTAGAGCATACAGATATTGATGTGAATTATAAGAATGAACGTGGTGGAACAGCTTTATTAGAAGCAATTGTATTAGGAAATGGTAGTGAAAGTCATAAGAAAGTAATTCAAATGCTTATTGACCACGGGGCAGATGTAAATATGGCCAATAAGGAAAATATTACGTCGCTGCAATATGCTGAAAAAAGAGGTTTTAAAGATATTGCGAATATGTTGAGGATAGCCGGAGCGAATGAAGTAGTACAGCCGCAACCACAACTGGCGGAATAACAAGCTGAAGAAATAAAAAGCACGAAATAATCCCATTTAGATAGACAGAATGAAGAAGTCATTTTAGTATGATGGATTCAGTAATGTGTATTTAAATGGGATTTTTGTTTTGAAAAAATGGATGGATGCTATATCGAGAAGGCTACACATAGTAATTAAGGAGGGTATAAATGCGATTTTCAGAACTTGAGTTAATAGCAATTCAGGCAGAAGTTTTATTTGTTCATAATCAAGTAGGAAGAATAAAGTGTGTAAATGAAAATGGAAATCTGAAAGCGCCGCGTTTTTTTCTTGGCCGAACTCGTGAAGGGAATATAACGAGATATCATTATAACCTGGATATTGAGATGGTAAGTAAGATTGAGAAATTAATTCGAGAACGCTCAAATCACATAGAGATAGCAAAAATCATTAAAGTATTAAATGAAGAGAGAACGGTGGAGAATATTTGGATGGGTCCTGCTTTCGTGTTCCCTAATAATTTACATAAGCCAACTAGAACGATACAAATAACAGAGAAGAATAAAGAGCTTTTGCGAGAAAATTTTTCTAATCTAATAGAACAGATGAAATGGAGGCAACCTTATTTTGCAATTGTAAAAAATGAAAAGGTAGTTTCTATATGTTGCAGTGCCAGAAGTACGCCCGTAGCTGCTGAGGCAAGTGTGGAAACTTTAGTGGAGTTTCAAGGGAATGGATATGGTGCTGATGTCGTTACAGCCTGGGCAATATCAATACAAGAGGAAAAGCGCATTCCGCTTTATAGTACTTCTTGGGATAACTTTGCTTCGCAAGCAGTGGCAAGAAAACTAGAATTGATTAATTATGGAATGAATTTGCATATCACTTAAATTTTAAACACAGTTGTTTGCTGTTGGAGTTTATTCGTATATCTAGATTATTGTAAAAGTAATATGGTGAATATTAACATTCGATTAACATCTAATTAACAATTTATCAAAACTGACTTAATAAATGCGTAATATAGTAAAGGTAACAAAATAACTAGGGTAGAGAACATTTGAGAACACCCGCTTACATATAACGTGCCGCTTTCTTAAGTGTGCTCTATTCCCTAGAGTTCAAATAAGGAGAAAGGTGTTCTATGTAAGTAGGTGTTTTTAGTTTGGATAAAAATAGAAAAGCTAGGTGGAATAATTGTTTAAAGAACCTTATATTGCGATGATAAAGGATTGGAAAGGGTACAAAACATACAAAAAATTACCGAAAACAGTTTTTCTTATGACTGGTTCAATGCTGGAGTTACCAGAGCGTGTATACGAATTACAGAAACATGGACATGATGTATTTCTTCATTGTGATTTTATACAAGGTTTAAATACGAATACAGAGGAAGCTCTTTTGTATATTCAAGATGTTATCGGAGCACAAGGCATTATTTCAACAAAAGGTTCGACAATTCGAAATGCCAATAAAATTGGATTAAAAACGATTCAACGTATTTTTATTGTCGATACTTTATCTCTTACAAAATCAATTGAAAATTGTAAAACGACTAAACCGAATGCAGTAGAGATTATGCCTGGTATTATGCCTTCAATTATTAAGCAGCTAGCAGTGGAAATAGAATTTCCTATTATTGCAGGCGGATTGATTCAAACGCGGGAAGATGCGGAAATTGCCATTCGTGCAGGAGCAAGTGCGATTTCAACGAGTCATTATGAAGTATGGATACAAGAAGAAAAAAGGAGTGCAACCTTGTGATCGAATTGAAAGATGTTTCAAAGGTATATAAAAATGCGGAAGAGACAGCGGTTAAAGACGTATCGGTTCAAATTAAGAGGGGAGAATTTTTTGTTTTAGTTGGACCTTCGGGATGTGGAAAAAGTACATTACTACGAATGATCGCTGGCTTAGAAGAAATTTCTTCGGGAGATTTAATGATTAATGAACGTGTTGCAAATGATTTAGAGCCGAAAGACCGTAATCTATCAATGGTATTTCAAAATTATGCATTATATCCACACCTAACTGTAGAAGAAAATATTTTATTTGGACTTAAGGTAAGGAAAGTACAAAAAGAAGAGCGACAAAAGCGATTAATGGAAGCTATTGAAATGGTAGGACTGAAAGAGTATGTGAAAATGAAACCGGGCCAATTATCAGGCGGGCAAAGACAGCGTGTTGCGCTTGCCAGGGCGATCGTGAGTCAAGCACCGATTTGTTTAATGGATGAACCACTTTCGAATTTAGATGCGAAATTACGTGCCCAAATGAGGATTGAAATTAGAGAGATCCAGCAACGACTAGGAATTACGATGATTTACGTTACTCACGATCAAATAGAAGCGATGACTATGGGAGATCGTATCATGGTCTTAAATAAAGGAAGTATACAACAAGTTGGAACACCTCTTGATATATACAACGAACCAGCAAACGAATTTGTTGCGAGTTTTATAGGTTCTCCTTCTATGAATATAAATGATGGAAAAGTGGATAAAGAAAAAGGCGTATTACATATAGGGCAATTGCAAATTCCATTATCTATTGGGCAGTTAAAGCAATTACCAGAAGGAACAATTCGAATAGGCATGCGTCCTGAGCATATTGCATTGTCTGAGGAAGGACAAGAAGTTACGCTGCAATCTGTAGAAGTATTAGGGAATGAATCTATATTAAACTTTGCGTTAAATGGAACAACTTGGAGTGCGAAAGTTATCGGGCAGTTACTTCTGAACAAAGGTGACAAAGTAAAATTATTATTCTCGCAAGAAAAGTTATGCTTCTTTCACCAAAAGACGAATGAACGATTAAAAGTGGTAGCTGAAGAAGAGTTGAAAGTGGTGGCGAAATAATGATTGAAGTAAGTAAGTTACCAGTTCAAACAAAAGTGTCAAAAAAGAAGGATTTATGGAGCAGAACGAAAGATCTAAGAATAGGATTATTGTTTTTGGCACCATCTATTTTGCTGTTTTCAATTTTTCTTTTCTATCCATTGTTTAGGACAATCTACTATAGCTTTTATTTAACAGATATACACGGAGAAGCTAATCTTTTCGTTGGCTTAGAAAATTATCAATATTTATTTTCGGATCCTGCTTTCTACAAAAGTATAAAGTCAACTTTATTATTTGTTTTATATACAGTGCCTACTAGCATTGTATTCGCCTTATTTCTTGCGTTACTTGCAAATGAAAAAGTAAGAGGTATTGGATTGTTCCGAGTTCTCTTTTCTTCAACTATGGGAATATCAGTAGCTGCTAGTGCAGTGATTTGGCTATTTTTATTTCATCCAAGTGTAGGGTTATTTAATAATATATTAGCCTCTATGAATCTTCCCGCAATCGCATGGTTAACGAGTCCAGAATGGGCACTGTTTTCTGTATCGGTTACAACGGTTTGGGTGAATACAGGATTTGCATTTTTAGTTATATTAGGTGGTTTACAAAATATTGATACGTCTTTATATGAGAGTGCATCTATAGATGGTGCCAGTTATTTGTATAAGCTTCGCCGCGTTACATTACCGATGCTATCACCAACTTTATTTTTTATCGTGACAGTAACGTTAATTAGTGCGTTCCAAAGCTTTGGACAAATTGATATTTTAACGCACGGTGGACCAAATGATGCAACGAATTTAATTGTGTACTCGATTTATAAAGAAGCATTTGTGAATCATCAATTTGGAACAGCAAGTGCACAAGCGATGGTATTATTCGTTTTCATTTTTATTGCTACATTGATTCAATTCAAGTTTGCTGAGAGAAAGGTGCATTATAAATGATCGTTAAACAGTGGAAACAAAATTTCCTATTATACATGCTGCTCATTATTAGTGCAGTAATGGTGTTTTTTCCTGTACTCTATGCGTTTTTAATAAGCTTTATGACACCAGATGATATTCAAATGAGAAGGTTATTTCCGACCCAATTTACTTTCGATAATTTTATTAATATCTTTCAAAAAGTACCGCTTTTTACATACTTGTACAACAGTTTAATTGTATCGACGATTGTTATGATTGGACAACTTATCGTATCCAGTTTAGCAGCTTATGCTTTTGTTTTTCTTCAGTTTAAAGGGAGAAACGTAATTTTCTTCCTGTTTATTTCAACGATGCTTATTCCGTGGGAAGCAACGATGGTACCGAACTTTTTAACGATTCAAAACTTTGGTTGGATCAATAGCTTTGCTGGGATGACAGTGCCATTCTTTGCAACAGCTTTCGGTATTTTCTTACTACGTCAACATTTTATGACACTTCCAAATGAACTGAAAGAAGCTGCTTTTATTGAAGGGATTGGAAATGTAAGGTTTTTATTCAGCGTTGTAATTCCGTATTGTAAAACGAGTTTTATTACGCTTGGAGTATATAGCTTTTTAACAACGTGGAATATGTATTTGTGGCCGCTCTTAGTAACCACTGATGAAAAAGTAAGAACGGTTCAAATTGGTGTGAAGCAGCTTCAATCTCAAGAAGTTGCAACTGATTGGGGCAGTGTAATGGCCGGTGTTACGGTTATCGTCATTCCAACGTTAATTTTACTATTTTTAGGGCAAAAGCAATTACAACAAGGATTAACAAAAGGTGCAATTAAATAAGCATACATAGGAAAAGGTGGGATTGAGATGAGTTTATTGAAAAAAAGTGCTGCTCTTTTAATGGCAGCCACAATGGCATTAACCGGGGCAGCTTGTTCAAATAGTAAAACAGAGGGGAAACCTGAAGCGCAGGCAAAAGTAGCTCCAGTTGAAAAGAATGGTGATAAAACTGTAATTCGTTTCTGGCATGCAATGGGTGGAAAAACACAGGGTGTACTAGATGGGCTTGTTGCAGACTATAATAAGTCGCAGAATAAATACGAGATAAAGGCAGAGTTCCAAGGAACATACGAAGAGTCTTTAACGAAGTTTAAAACGATGTCTGCAACGAAAGAAGCGCCAGCTCTTGTTCAATCGAGTGAAATTACAACGAAGTATATGATTGATAGCAAAAAGATTACGCCTATCGATAGCTGGATTAAAAAAGATAAGTACGATACATCAAAATTAGAAAAAGCAATTACGAACTATTATTCAGTTGATGGAAAAATGTATTCTATGCCGTTTAATTCATCTACACCAGTATTAATTTATAATAAAGATGCTTTCGCGAAGGCTGGATTAGATCCAGAGAAAGCTCCACAAACATATGCTGAGTTAAAAGAAGCGGCGAAAAAGTTAACGATTAAAGAAGGCGGAAATGTAAAGCAGTATGGATTTTCAATGCTGAATTATGGTTGGTTCTTTGAAGAGTTGTTAGCGACACAAGGGGCTTTATATGTAGATAATGAAAATGGTCGTAAAGATGCTGCACAGAAAGCAGTATTTAACGGAAAAGAAGGTCAAAAAGTGTTTGGGATGTTAGATGAATTAAATAAAGCTGGTGCACTTGGAAAGTATGGAGCAAGTTGGGATGATATTCGTGCCGCGTTCCAGTCTGGACAAGTTGCTATGTATTTAGATTCTTCAGCTGGTGTTCGTGATTTAATTGATGCATCTAAGTTTAATGTAGGCGTTTCGTATATTCCGCATCCAGAAGATTCGAAACAAAATGGCGTTGTTATTGGCGGTGCATCATTATGGATGACGAATATGGTTTCAGAAGAAACGCAACAAGGTGCTTGGGACTTTATGAAATATTTAACGAAGCCAGATGTACAAGCAAAATGGCATACAGCAACAGGATATTTCTCAATTAATCCAGATGCATATAATGAGCCGTTAGTAAAAGATCAATACGAAAAATATCCACAGCTAAAAGTAACAGTAGAACAATTGCAAGCGACGAAGCAATCTCCAGCAACTCAAGGGGCATTAATTAGTGTATTCCCAGAATCAAGAGATGCAGTTGTAAAAGCATTAGAAGCAATGTATGACGGTAAGAATAGTAAAGAAGCTTTAGATGAAGCTGCAAAAGCAACAGATAGAGCAATTAGTATTTCAGCTCGTACGAGTCAAAAATAAGAGAAAGCCGCATCCTGAAAAAGGATGCGGCTTTCTTTATTGGAAGATAAGGGATCAAAGAAATGATGAAGTCTTATCTCTTTTATATGAGTAAAGGGTCTAGAATGAATTTTGTCCTTTTCATTATTTGTTTAACTCCATTGCAATCTGTTTCCCATTTACAAAAACCTCTGCCACCGCTACTACAACTTCCATCACTTTTTTCATATCTCATCTCTCCTTGTTTTTTGTTTCATTTCTTACTTTTAGTATAAGGAAATACAGTAATTGCAACCATCGAATTGGATGACAAGAGACTTACATTGTTGTAAGGGTAATAGTTTTAGTTTGTAATAAATGTGATTCGGAATTTTCTGTCGTTTTGAATTATAATTAGAAAGAGAATGGTTTAGAAAGAAGGGGATAATATGAAAAGAATTCTTGTTATTAGTGATATTCATGGAGAAATAGAAAAGTTCGAACAATTATTGGAAGAAGCTCACTACGATGCAAAACAGGATCAACTAATTTTGTTGGGGGATTATGTAGATCGTGGCCCGAATGCAAGTGCTGTCATTGAAAAGGTAAAAGAGTTAAAAGAAGAGGGAGCCTTTGTTTTAAAGGGAAATCATGAAGATATGATGATTAAGGCATTAACGACAGATGAGGAACGTTCATGGAACCATTGGGTAAAAAGGAATGGTGGAGATAAAACGTTATATAGCTATGGATTTGTAGAAGAAGACATTGCGGTTAATGAGGAAAACTTCCAAAAACCGATTTTACAATCTCATATATTAGAGGAACATGTAACGTTTATTCAAGAATTAGATCATTACATTGAAACAGAAGAGTATATCTTTGTACATGCTGGTGTTGAGCCAATGAAACGAGTTTCTGAATCTGAACCATATACGTTAATGTGGATCCGTAATGAGTTTCATAGTGGATATAGTGGCGAAAAGCTTGTTGTATTTGGCCATACGGAAACAAAAACGCTTCATGGTAGTGAAAATTGTGGAGTATATTTTGGCAGTAATCGTATTATAGGAATTGATGGCGGGGCTGTGTATGGTGGTCAATTAAATTGTTTGGAGTTGCCGAGTAAAAAGGTGTATGTAGTAAAAAATTGAAAGAGATAAGGGTAATCTTATTTCTTTCAATTTTTTATTAAGCAAAATTTAAGGGAGAGCTTTTATAATAAATCTTCCAAATTTTATATCGGGAAAAACGTTAAAATGTAATTATAAATAGAATTGAACTATATGGTGGAAGGTGAGAATATGCGCTTACTTGTAGTAGAAGATAATGCTTCTTTATTGGAGTCTATCGTACAAATTTTACGCGATGAATTTGAAGTGGACACGGCAATGAATGGGGAAGATGGCTTGTTTTTGGCATTACAAAATATATATGATGCAATACTACTTGATGTCATGATGCCAGAAATGGATGGATTTGAAGTTATTCAAAAAATACGAGATGAGAAGATTGAAACGCCAGTTTTATTTTTAACAGCAAAAGATTCTTTGGAGGATCGAGTAAAAGGTTTAGATTTTGGCGGAGATGATTATCTCGTTAAGCCATTTCAAGCGCCGGAATTAAAAGCGAGAATTCGTGCTTTATTACGACGAAGTGGTAGTTTAACAACAAAGCAGACAATTCGTTATAAAGGGATTGAACTGTTTGGAAAAGATAAAGATGTACAAGTAGATGGACAAGCAATTAAGCTGACGTTAAAACAGTATGAACTTTTAGAGTATCTCATTCAAAATAGCAGTAAGATTTTAATGCGTGAACAAATTTTTGATCGTGTTTGGGGATTTGATTCGGATACAACAGTAGCCATAGTAGAAGTGTATGTTCATCATTTACGTAAAAAATTAGAACCATTCGGTTATCAAAAAGATATTCAAACTGTTCGTGGTATTGGATATATATTAAAAGAACAATGAAAAAGGGAAGTATGTTTCAAAAAACACGCATTCGTTTGACTATAGTAAATTCATTAGTTTTCATCGTATTAATTGGGGTATTAGGTAGTATAATTTATTTATACACATATAATCGAATTTATGGTGCAGTAGATAAATCATTTGAAAAAATAATTGAATATAAAGATGGGGTTAAATCTAAGAATCCTCCCAAGGGAGGCATGAAAAATATTCAAATTGGGGATCCAAGAGTCATGAAGTTGTTCTGGAAGGGAAATACAATCTCAATGGATGAGAAAAACCCTAGATTTTTCTCTATTTTTACAGAGAATATTCCAGCTTTTGCGCCAAAGAAATTAGGAGTTCTTCAGGATATAGAAGTAAAGGGGCATTATTTCAGAACATTAGCGTTTCAGGATGACGGACAAATTGTGCAAATCGTACGCGATACAACAGCCGAAAAAGAAATGATAAATACTTTATTTTTAATTCTCGTTATAGGTTGCAGCATAGGAAGTCTCTGTGCAATAGGTATCGGCTTTTTCCTAGCTGGCAGAGCACTCATACCTATTCAAAATTCATGGGAGAAGCAGCAGCAGTTCGTTTCGGATGCATCGCATGAATTAAGAACACCACTTGCGGTTATTCAATCAAAAACAGATGTATTATTCCAGTCACCATCTGCAACGATAGAAGAAAAGGCGATGGATATTTCTACAATTTCAAAGGAATGTAGACGGCTATCAAAACTAGTTAGCAATTTATTATTGTTAGCACGTTCGGATTCTAATCAAATCGAGATGGATAAGAAAACATTTGAAGTGGATCAATTGCTAGAAGAAATAGTAGATCCATATAAAGAGATTGCTTCTTATCAAGAAAAAGAGATGGTATTAAAAGTAGAACGTGACATATCGTTTATTGGCGATAGAGAGAGAATTCATCAATTGATGGTCATATTGCTAGATAATGCAATGAAGTATACGAATGAAGGTGGACATATTCAAATTACTTGTATGCAAACGAGTAGTTCGATTCGCATACAAGTGAAGGATAACGGGATAGGAGTTAAAGAAGTGGATATTCCAAAGTTATTTGATCGTTTTTATCAAGGAGATAAAGCAAGAAGTCCATCAGAAGGAGCGGGGTTAGGTCTTTCAATCGCTAATTGGATTGTAGAAAAGCATTATGGAAAAATATCGGTAGAGAGCAAATGGGGAGACGGTACTTGTTTTGAAGTGATTTTTCCTAAAAACCAAAGAATATAAGTGAGAAGACGATCTTGTTTTTACAAGGTCGTCTTTTTTTTAAGGGAAAGTTAAGAAACAACTTGTATCATGTATTACATCATGGAAACTTGTAATAGAAAGAGATGTTGGAGTAGATATTTTTGGATGAATTAGATGAATCATACTGTTATTTTTAACGGTGATGAAGTTGATGTATAGTATTAAAAAAATTATGGGAAAGATGGAAACAGAAAGCGTGAGAAGGAGGAAGAAGTATTGAAAAAGAAGATGATGACGGTATGTGCTATTGGATTAATGAGTTTAAGTATATTAGGGGGCGCCTCTCCTTCTGGAGCGCCAAAAGGAAAGACAGATTACGCGCAACGTAGTAAAGAACAATTAAACGATGGGAAAATACATGCAATGCATACAGAAGAAAAAGCGGAAAAATTAGGCATTGAAACGGATGGGAAAGAACAAATTACGTTAGAAAAGGAAATTCATGAAACGGAAGTAGGAAGAGAAGCGGAAAAATTAGGTATCTCGGTAGAAGGAAAAGATGTTGGAATTCTTTCAGAAGAAATTTATGAAACAAAAGTGAGGCAAGAAGCGTTAAAACTAGGAATATCTATAGAGAATACGTCGATTGTAAGTTTAATTGATCAAATTAATAAGATTAAAATTAATAATGAAGCAGAAAAACTTGGTGTTTCAACTGAAGGAAAAGAAATAGAAGAAATTGAGGAAGAAATCTATGGAACAAAAGTTAGAGAAGAGGCAGAAAAGCTAGGTATTGCTCAACAAGGAAAAGAGATGGAAGAGTTAGTACAAGAAGTGTACGAACAAAAAGTGCAGGAAGAAGCAAAAAAATATCATATTGATTTATATGGCAAAGATATATATCAAGTATTAAGAGAAATCAATGAACAAAAAGTGATACAAATGGCGGATGAGCTTGGTATGGATAGAGCGAATTTGAATATTCAAGATTTGGCGGAGAAGATAAATCTTGAACAACCTGAAAAGGGAAAAGAGCTTAAGTTTGTTCCTATGGTTCAAACAGATGCTGATGCGTTTTATTCGTATTTAACGAATTAAAAAGGGCGTGAGGGTGATACGAAAATGGAAGTGGTATATATGTATGGCCTTACTATGTATAGGGGTATGGGGTGCATATACAAATGGAATTACAAAGTATGTGGAGAAAGTAAAGGGGTTACTATTTTCAAGTGTACAAAGTCAAAAACGAATAGAGTTTAGTAATAACGATGAAAAAGTCATGTTATCAAATGTGCCTTTAATTCAGCAATTACCAGAGTTAGATAGAGGCTGCGAAGTAACAAGTTTAGCGATGATGTTACAATATGCGGGTGTTTCTATAGATAAGATGAAATTAGCGAGTGACATCCAAAAGGTAGATTTTTTAGACGATGGTGTAAGAGGAAATCCGAATGAAGGATTTGTGGGGAACATTTATACGTTTTCTGAATCGGGATATGGTGTATATCATGGACCACTTTTTCAATTAGCGAAAAAATATTTACCGAATGAAGCTGTGGACTTAACAGGAAAGAGTATTGAAGAACTTTATAAGAGTGTAAGTAATGGGCAACCGGTAGTAATGATTACGAATGCAACATATGCACCGCTAGATGAGGATGAATTCACTATATGGGAAACAAATGGTGGAGATGTTTCTATTACTTATAATGAACATTGTGTTGTTCTTGTTGGATATGATAAGGAGTCTGTTTATATTCAAGATCCACTTAATGAAGGCCCGAATGTCAGTGTGTCGAGAGCGGATTTTGAAAAGGCGTGGGTACAAATGGGGAGCCAAGCGATTAGTTATGTGAAAAGCTCAAAATAAATTAGGGGGAAAAGGGGTATGGACTTAGGCATAACGGGTGACGAAATTAAGTTAGTGAGTTATACAGATGAGTGGGAAAAAGAGTTTTCTAAAGTGAAACATGAGATACAAGAAAATATGCATATAGAAGCGGATCGTATAGAACACATTGGTAGTACAGCTATTGAAGGTATGGTATCCAAGCCAGTTATAGACATATTAGTAGCTGTAGACGATTTAAATGCAGTAGGAAAATCTATTATAGATGGTTTTAAATCCATAGGTTTTTTACGATTAAAGGTGGAACGACCTGGTGAAATTATCTTTGCAAAGTTTACTGATTCTACTTTTCAAAAACGTACACATTATATTCATTTAGTAGAGTATGAAAAGGGGATTTGGAATAATTTAATCTTTTTTAGAGATTATTTGAGTGCAAACGAGGAAGCAAAGGGAGAGTATATAAATTTAAAATTAGATTATGCTAAGAAGCATTCAGCCGGGATAAAGAATTACACGGATCATAAAGAAAGTTTTGTGAAAGGTATTTTTAAGAAGCGAAAGTGATATGAAACAAGAGAACTTCTATATGGGGTTCTCTTATTTTGTAAGTTAATCTTTTTAAAAATAACTAAATATGCAAAAATGCATAATTGAGCAAAATAATACATGTTATTATTATGTATTGTTTTCTAAGTTGTTGAAATAACGAAGAGTGCAGCGGCTGTAGAAAAATAAGTTAATTTGATGGAAGAAGAAAAGAACTACAAGAAATGACTAGTAAATTTAAAGTATAATAACAGCAAATAAGTAAGGTGAAAATAATATCACCTTACTTATTTTTCTATTCAGTAATTAGGGGAGTCATTAACGGGATGAAAAAAAGAAAAAGACTATGGAATTTATGGAAAACGATTACATTGTTAGTTTGTACAGTTGTAATTTTTTCTTTACTTGTGACAGATATATTAATTAGTCATAATGTAGAACGGACAACGGAGGAAAGCCAAGCAGAGAAAGCGAAAACAATTGCACACATTGTGGCGAATGATTCAGTTGTAATCAATGGTTTGATTGGGAAAGCAGATACTTCAGCAATCCAAACGTATACAAATAGGATATTAAAAAATACAGGTGTTCAATTTATTGTAGTTATGGATATGGATGGAATAAGAAAATCGCATCCAAATCCTCAAAAAATAGGTCATCATTTTATTGGGGGAGATGAAGGACCTGCATTGAAAGGGAAGGAACATGTATCGCTAGCAGAAGGAACTTTAGGTATTTCAATGCGAGTATTTGTACCAATATTTTCTGAAACAGGCGAACAAATTGGAGCGGTGGCTGTCGGTATTTCAGCAGATAATGTAAAAGAAAGGGTTAAGGAAAGTAGACATATTATTTATATTGGTGTCGGAGTTGGAGTACTAGTCGGAATTATAGGAGCAATATTGCTAGCTAGGCATATAAAGAAAAGCTTATTCGGTCTTGAGCCACACAGGATAGCGAAAATTCTTGAGGAAAGAAATACGATGTTGCAATCTGTAAAGGAAGGTATTATCGCTGTAGATAAAGAGGCGAGAGTAACGTTAATTAATAATGAAGCGAAACGGCTATTTAAAAAAAGTGGACTGGAAGAAGATTTTATTGGTAAAGATGTTGAGTTGTATATGCCAAATTCGCGTATAAAAGAAGTGTTGCAAACGGGAGAGGTACAATTAAACGAAGAACAAAATATTTATGGAATTACGATTGTCACAAATCGTGTTCCTTTATATGTAAAAGGAGAAATAGTTGGCGCGATTGCAACATTTCGTGATAAAACAGAGATTAGAAAATTAGCAGAGGAACTAACTGGTATTAGGTTATATGCAGAAGCATTACGGGCACAATCTCATGAATTTATGAATAAGATGCATGTCGTATTAGGGCTTACACATATGAAACAGTATGAGGAATTGCAGAAGTATGTAAGCGGTATGGTATCAGAGCATCAATATGAAATTGGTGGGGTTATGAAAAAAATTCAAAGCCCAGTATTTGCCGGATTTTTACTAGGTAAACTTAGTTATGCTAGAGAGAAAAATATAAGGTTAATTATAAAAGAAGATTCTTACTTACCAGAAATATATGATGAACGTATCATTCATGAACTGATCACTATTGTCGGAAATTTAATTAATAATGCATTAGAGGCAGTGACGAATTGTGAGAAGCAGCAGGTTGAAGTTGGAATACAATATAGGGATACATTAGTCATTACAGTACAAGATACGGGGAATGGCATAAAAGAAGATGAAACTGATGCATTATTTATAAAAGGTTATTCTACAAAGGGTGATAATCGGGGCTATGGTTTGCATCTTGTAAAGGAAAGCATACAGCGAATAGATGGAGAAATTTATGTCCATTCAGTGTTAGGAACGGGAACGACAATAACGATTGAAATACCTAAAAGTGGGGATGAGAGATAAAATGATCAAAGTTTTGATTGTAGAAGATGATCCGATGGTTGCGATGTTAAATACGCATTACTTAGAGCAAGTGGGAGGGTTTGAACTTGTCCATGCAGTTAACTCAGTTAAAGAAGCGATAGAAGTGTTAGAGAAGTCACGAGTAGACTTCATATTACTTGATATTTTTATGCCTGAGGAGACTGGGTTTGAGCTTTTAATGTATATTCGAAATCAAGAAAAAGAAATTGATATTATGATGATCTCAGCTGTACATGATATGGGAAGTATTAAAAAAGCATTACAATATGGAGTTGTAGACTATCTAATTAAACCATTTACATTTGAACGCTTTAAGGAAGCATTAACGGTGTATCGAGAAAAATTTACTTTCATGAAAGAACAACAAAAAATTAGTCAATCGGAATTAGATTCGTTAATTTTACAAAAAGAAAAAAGAGAGACCTTTAACTATAAAGAGCTTCCGAAAGGATTAACAAAGCAAACATTGCAACTCATTTGGCAGAAAATCGAATCGCTTAATGGACAAGCATTTACAACTGATGAAATGGCGCAATTAGTAGGGGTTTCGAGAGTTTCTATTCGAAAGTATGTAATGTTTTTGACTGAAATCGGAGTATTAGAGAATGAAATGGTGTATCAAAATGTGGGAAGACCGGTGAGTAAATTAAGGTGTATTGACCGGAATAAAATAGACTTTTACGTATAAGCGACTTATTAGAGGTCGCTTATACTTTTTTTAATTACAAAAGTAGTTACAAAACTTACAAAAACTATTTTTACTATTGAAAGCGTTTTAATATTGTTATTAAGAAAACAAGGGGGTGCCATATGGGAATTCAAAAGAATATGGAAGCGGTATCATTTTCTGAGGAGAATGGGGTACAAAGAGAATCGTTTGCTTCTAAAATTATGAATGTAAAAATCGGTGTAATACCTTTACCGTTATATGTAGTATTGGCTGCTATTATTTATGGGGCATCTGTATATAATAAATTACCAGCAGATATGATTGGTGGATTTGCAGTTATTATGATCATGGGGATTTTCTTAGGTGACATTGGGATGAGAATTCCAATTCTAAAAAACATCGGTGGTCCAGCAATTCTTTCATTATTTATTCCATCGTTACTTGTATTTTTCAACTGGATGAATCCAGCTTCAATGGAAGCTGCGACTATGTTAATGAAAAAATCGAACTTTTTATATTTATATATTTCTTGTTTAGTAGTAGGAAGTATTTTAGGGATGAACCGTAAAGTATTAGTACAAGGTTTCGTTCGCATGTTTATTCCTTTAGTAGTAGGAACGTTAGCTTCTATCGCAGTAGGCTTATTAGTGGGTTCACTATTTGGATTTGAAATGAAGCAGACATTTTTCTTTATCATCGTACCAATTGTGAGTGGTGGTATTGGGGAAGGGATTTTACCGTTATCACTAGCTTACGGTGATATTTTAAATGAATCATCAGCAACATTTGTATCACAGCTTATTCCAGCAGCTATTATCGGAAATATGTTTGCAATTGTGAGCGCAGGTTATATGAAGCGTTTAGGTGAGAAGAGACCTGAGCTTAGTGGGAATGGTGTATTAGTAAAAACAGATAATCAAGCAGAGTTATTAAAAGAGCAAAATACAGAAAAACCAATTGATTTCTCATTAATGGGAGCTGGGTTATTGATTGCATGTACATTCTTTATTTTCGGAGGGTTTGCTTCTAAGTTTATCGGTATTCCAGGAGCAATCATTATGATTTTTTCAGCAGCACTTGTGAAATACTTTAAATTAATGCCAGCAAAAATGGAGCAAGGTGCATTCCATTTATATAAATTTATTTCAAAGAATTTAACTTGGCCGCTAATGGTCGGTTTAGGATTGCTATATATTCCGTTAAAAGACGTAGCAGCAGTTCTTTCTGTAGGATATGTTGTTGTTTGCGCATCAGTTGTTCTTACAATGGTAGCATCAGGTTTTCTTATAGGTAAAGTGATGAAAATGTATCCAGTTGAATCAGCAATTGTAACTGGATGTCATAGTGGTTTAGGTGGAACTGGAGATGTTGCTATTTTATCAGCTTCAAATCGTATGGAATTAATGCCGTTTGCGCAAATTTCAACGCGTTTAGGTGGAGCAGCAGTGGTCGTAACAGCAACAATTTTATTGAAAATGTTTTCATGATCAAAACAAGCTAGCTATATTCGTATAGCTAGCTTGTCAAATTAAGGGGAGATTATAAATATGTTAGAAAATCAAATTAATGAAAGATCATTGTTATTGCATAAAGAGTTAGTAGGGAAAATTGAGATTACAAGTAAAGTAGAAGTGAATTCAGCGGATGATTTAAGTCTGACTTATACACCAGGGGTAGCTGAGTCTTGCAAAGCAATTGCGGCAGATGAAGAAACAGCGTATGACTATACAGCAAGAGGGAACATGGTGGCAGTTGTTTCAGATGGAACAGCAGTACTTGGTTTAGGAAATATTGGACCGAAAGCGGCTATGCCTGTTATGGAAGGGAAAAGTATTTTATTTAAGAAGTTTGCGAATGTAGATGCTTTTCCGCTATGTTTAGGTACGACTGATGTGGATGAAATCGTTACCCTTGTGAAAAATCTAGAGCCTACATTTGCAGGTATTAATTTAGAGGATATTGCAGCACCACGCTGTTTTGAAATTGAAAAACGATTAAAAGAAGAAACGAATATTCCTGTATTTCATGATGATCAGCATGGGACGGCTATTGTTGTTTTAGCAGCTGTTATTAATGCATTAAAAGTTGTAAGTAAACAAATGGACGATGTGAAAATTGTTATTAACGGTGCGGGTTCGGCAGGAATTGCAATTGGAAAATTATTATTAAAAGCTGGTGCAAAGCACATTACGTTAGTTAGTTTAGAAGGTATTGTTTGTGAAGGTGAAACATGGATGAACGAAGCGCAAATCGAAGTTTCAAAGAAGACAAATCGAGAATATGTACGTGGAACATTAAAGGAGGCGATTCATCAAGCTGATATTTTCATCGGTGTATCTGCTCCAAACGTATTAACGAAAGAACTTATACAGACGATGAACGAGAAACAAATTGTGTTTGCAATGGCGAATCCAATCCCAGAAATATTCCCAGAGGACGCATTAGTAGCTGGGGCAGCTGTAGTAGGAACTGGACGTTCTGATTATTCGAATCAAGTAAATAATGTATTGGCTTTCCCTGGAATATTCCGTGGTGCGTTAGATGTTCGTGCGACTGATATTACAGAAGAGATGAAATTAGCGGCAGCATATGGGATCGCTAACATAATTACGGACGAAGAACGTAATGCGAATTATGTAATTCCAAATCCATTAGATAAAAGAGTTGTTCCAAGTGTTGCAGAAGCAGTGGCAAAAGCAGCCATTGATTCAGGAGTGGCGCAAATTACGAAAATGCCAAGTTATAAATAGTAAAAAGCAGCGCCTTAAAAAGGCACTGCTTTTTTGAGATAAGAAATCAAAACAATGAAGAAGTGTAAATTTATTCAAGCCCCTTTCATTATTTATTTAATTCCATTGCAACTTGTTTACCATTTACTAAAACCTCAGTTACTGCTACGATCACTTCTATCATTTTTTTCATCTCTCATCTCTCCTCGCTTCATTTCTTACTTTAAGTATAAGAGAAGAGAGATAATCCAACTATCGAAGTACGTGACGTAGAAATTACATTGTTGTAAGGAAGTGTTTCAGTTTTGTCACTTTATTCGGCGTTGATTACAAACTGATCATAATATTTTTCATTCACATATATATTTAATACCCATAATCCAGAGGAAGGTAGTGACATTACGAGAGGGAGTTCCTTTATGGTTGTATCGACTGTATTTGAAGTAGTCCAAGTTTGTTTGGAAGTTTCTTTTTGAAAGAGTATTGGTGTTGGAGTTGTAGTTCCTTGTTTTAACGCGATAATAGATAGTTTTCCAGTTGGCATTTCAGGATCTAGGAAGAACCACATTATTTCATTTTGTTCATTTGCGATAATAGAGCTATCAGCCATTGCAATTTTTCCTTCAATGCCTTTTAAGGGCATCTTCCCCTCTGTAAAGGAAGGTGCTTCTTCCCAATTTACATCTTTTAAAACACTAAGATGAAAAAAGGAAGGTGCGTTAATTTGAGAGGATGACGTTTCTAGTACTTCTTTTTTAGGTACATTTGAATCTGGTTGCACTTGTGCGCAGCCAGTAATGAGGAAGGAGAAAAGTAGCATAGTTCCGATTTTTTTCATGTTGCCACACTCCTAATTTTTATTGTTAGTGTAATTGTATTTGCTAGCAGGCGGGACAATTCCTTTAAATCATAAAAAGAGGTCGTAAGTTTTGTACGACCTCTTTTGACATTATATTTGCTCAGTTGAAAAGGTTGGTTCTCTCTTTTTTTGAGGCATTGTTAAGAAAATAACAGAAAGAACGATACATACTCCGCCTAATAATTGATATGCTCCAAAAGATTCATTAAGCCAAGCGATTGAAACGATGGCAGCTACAAGTGGTTCAATGCTAGATAAAATACTTGTTTCTGTTGCTGCTAAATATTTAAGACTACCGATATAAAGAAGGAAAGAAAGAGTGCCGCTTATAATGATAAGGATAAGCATAGAAAAAGTTTGAAGTGTGAAAGTTTGCGAAATCTGATTCCATCCAAAAGAACGATTACAAATAAGCAGTGCAATCCCTCCAATTAACATCCCCCAGCCAATTACTACAGTTGTTCCACAGTCTTTAATAAGAGAAGCCGGATGAAGGGTATAAAACGCAAAACCAATCGCTGTTAATAGGCCAAAGGTAATAGCTGCTTTAGATAAAACAATATTTTCAATTGAACCGTTTGTAATAATAAAGTATGTCCCTGTTAGAGCAGTAATAATTGCGATTATTTGCATAGAAGCAGGGAATTTTTTTTGCTCAAGCGCCATGTAAATTGTAATAAGAACAGGACCTAGAAATTGAAATAGTGTTGCTGTGACAGCGTTACTAATATGAACTGTTTCGATAAAAGCGTACTGCGCACCAAGCATGCCAAGAATAGAGAAAATTATAAGTTGTATAGAATGTCTAGGGTGTTTCCAAATTTGAAATATGTTTTGTTTCTTTATTAGTAAGAAAGACAAAATAAATATTCCTGCAAGCAACAAGCGAATTGTTAAAAAATCAAGTGATGATACGTTAGTATGTTGAAATAGCCATTGAATCATCGGTCCAGATAATCCCCATAATGTGGCTCCTGTAATAATCATCATAAGTCCAATGCGTCTACCATTGTTCATTATCATGCATCTCCTCTCTAGTATTTGATTATTAATGCGTTACATGATAAAAGGAATTATATAGAACTTCTGGTACTGTAAAAAGTATCAGTTATGTGTTTTTGAGAGGGGCCAGTTATTGTGTTAGAATTAACGCCTAATTTGAATGCAAATAGTAAGACGGCATTGTATGTACAATTGTATGAGTATATAAAAAAAGAGATTAAAGATGGAACGATTCCGGCTTTTACGAAATTACCGGCTAAGAGGAAGCTAGCAACATATTTACAAGTGAGTAAAAATACAGTTGAAGCTGCTTATGAGCAACTTCTTGCGGAAGGATATATTGAGTCGATTTCTAGAAAAGGGTATTTTGCATGTGAAATCGAGCAAATGATTCATGCGGAAGGTAGCGAAGAGGTAATAGGAGAAGCGCCTTTTCAAGATAAGAAGTATAAATTTGATTTCACTCAAACGGGTGTGGATACTAATACTTTTCCGTTTCATGTATATCGAAAAATTACGAACGAGGTATGGCAATTTGAAAATAAAGATTTACTTTTTATTGGGCATCCGCAAGGGGAGGTAAGTTTACGAGAAGCAATCGCGAGCTATTTGTATGAATCTAGAGGTGTACGATGCGTAGCTAGTCAAATTGTAATAGGAGCGGGTACACAAATATTAGTAAAAATGTTATTTCAGCTGTTAAAGGGAAGTCGTTATGCAGTTGAGAATCCTGGGTACCATCGGAAAATGGTTGTTTTTGAGCAAGGGGAACAAAATGCCCAAATGTTATCTTTAGATGGAGATGGAATTTGTATGTCACAGTTAACTGATAGCCATGCAAATGTTGTATTTGTTACACCTTCGCATCAGTTTCCTTGCGGGATGATTATGCCAATTACGAGAAGAATGCAGCTTTTACAATGGGCGAAAAAAGAAGAAGGAAGATATATTATTGAAGATGATTATGATAGTGAATTCCGATATTCAGGAAAGCCGATTCCAGCGCTGCAAGGGTTAGATAGAGATGGGAAAGTAATTTATATGGGGACGCTGTCTAAAGCGCTATTGCCATCATTACGAATGAGTTATATGGTGTTGCCAAAACCGCTCATTAAGCAGTACCAGGAGCAATATTTATTTTATACACAAAGCGTTTCAAGAATGGATCAAGAGATCATTAAGAAATTTTTAAATGATGGGCATTGGGAAAAGCATATTCATAAAATGCGTGTTGTGTACCGAAAGAAGAGGGACCGTCTTGTTTCGGTAATAGAAAAATATTTTTCTAATGGAGTTGAAGTAATAGGAGAGGACTCTGGCCTACATATTTTATTAAAAGTGCATAATGGGATGGAAGAGAAAGAGTTAGTGGAAGCGGCAGCTGAAAGGAGTATTAAAGTATATCCTGTTTCGATGTATTATAAGGAAGGGACTTCTCCTGAAAATACAGTATTGCTTGGATTTGCGACTTTATTAGAGGAAGAAATTGAAGAGGCTATTCAATTATTATATACAGCATGGTTTACAAGGAAGTAAAAAAACATCCTCATAAATGGAGGATGTTTTTTATTATTTTTCTTCATCTAGGAAAAGAACCATATGCTCTTCATCCCAATATTGTCCGTTATATTTTAATGAACGTTCCTGCACACCAAATGTTTTAAATCCTAATGACTCATAAAGTTTTTTTGCACCATCGTTGCCAACAACAACATCGAGCATAACTTGCTCTACTTCTAGAGAGTTAGCAAGTTCAAGACATTCCTTAATAAGTGCTTTTCCTGCTCCAAGTCCGCGTGCTTTTGGAGACACGTATACTGAACCAATTTTCGCTTTATGTTCTTGTTTTACATATGGTTTCGTTTCCAGTGTTGCAACTCCGATTAATTCTCCATCTTTAAATGCACCTAGTGTATAGTTCTCATCTTGTGCTAATTTTTGGGCTTTATATTCAATAGCACACTCTTTATTAATAATATCTTCATAAGAAGAGCTGAAAGCTTCCGGGTTTTGCTTTAATCCTTCTACTCGAAGTTCTAAGTAAATTTCTGCTTCGTCTTTTGTTAATACATGGATATCCAATTATATCACCCTCCAAATCTTTGACAGTTGTACCTATATTTTATATTGAAATAAAAATAATTTCAAAAGCTTAGCTTACATGAGCTGGTTTTATAAATAAAATAGCACCAGTAGTGCTGACTACTACTGGTGATTTCCCGCATATATTATTCAAATGGTAATTCAATTATAAATTCTGTTCCGACTTCTAATTCGCTTTTAACTTCGATAGAACCATTATGAAGTTCTACAATTTCCTTTGCAACAGCTAGTCCAATACCTTTTCCGCCTGTAGCCCTTGTTCTAGATTTATCGACACGGTAAAAACGATCGAAAATGTGTGGGATATCTTCTTTTGGAATACCTTCACCTTCATCTTGTACTTTTATTGTAAAAGTATTCACACTGGTTAGTACACGTATTGTGATAGAAGTGTTTTCTGGCGAATGTTGATAAGCGTTGTGTAATAAATTTAACATCACTTGTTCCATACGCCTTTCATCTACACAAACTTCTAAATCATTTTTACAGTATACATGAATTTCTATTTGTTTGTTTGTTAATGTTGTTTTTGTTTTTTCAACCATTCGTTCTAAAAATGACCCCAGGAGTATTTTTTGTTTTTTAATAACGAATTGATGTTGCTCTAATTGTACAAGTATAAATAAATCTTGTACGAGATCGGTTACACTATCCGTTTCGTCTTCAATGATTTGTAAGTATTCTTCGCGTTCTTCTTTCGTTAGAGAATCTCTTTTTGCTACTTTTGCATAACCTTTCATATAGGTTAATGGAGTTAGTAATTCATGCGCTACACTAGCGAGAAATTCGTTTCGTTCTTTTTTCATATACGTAAGTTCACTAGATAAATCTTCAATCGTTTTTGCTAAGCTTCCAAGTTCATCATTTCGTTTAATTCCTAATTGAATCGGCTTATTTAATTTTGACATTTTTTCTGCCGCCCGCTTCATTTTTATAAGCGGTTCTGTAATAACACGAGAAAAAACAAAGACAGAAATAGTAGTTAAAATAAGTGTTAGAATACTCACGATAATGAATTGATCCATGAGTTTAAGTAGCATATTTTCTAAGAAGGATGTTTTTAATAACATATGTAAGTTACCTTGAAATCCATTTATTTCAAGTGGGCTTACTGTGGAGATGAATTTCGATTTTTTCCAGTTTTTTTCTACAATCAACCCGCTTTTAGGAATGCTTTCCGCTTTACAAGTAAGTTGTTTTTGCATTTCTTTCGTTACGGGTTCTGAGGTGGAAATGATTTTGCCGTTATTGTCAGTTATAATGATAGTGATATCGGTATTAGCAATTAATTCTGATCCAATTAATTCTTCAGCTGCATGCTCGATAGTGAACTCTGGATACCAAGGGCGTTTAGGACGTTCGGTGTCTGGATTTTGTTTAGAATGTTCATTCCACTTTGCACGGTTTACAATTTTATCACGATACCGATTGCCTTTCTCTAATAGAGCAACGGTTTCCTCTTCAACCCGCATTTTTGAAAGACTTTTATAAAAAGATACGAAAGCGATTGTCTCAATACATAAAGCTAATATTAAAAAGTATGTCCCAACTTTAAGGGAAAGTTTGCTCATTTTCTCACCATACCTTATTTCATATAAAGTGAAGCTTTAATCAGTGGGGTTTTATACATCCCCACTGACCGAAGTAATTATTCATTTTTCCATTTATATCCGACTTTATAGACAGTTTCTAAGTAATCTTCAACTGGAAATCCTTTTTTGCGTAACTTATCCCGTATATTACGAATATGTGAATCGATAGTTCTGTATTCGATGTCTGTTTGATAGCCCCAAATCTTCTCGATTAAATCGTCTCGGCTGTAAGCACGGTTTGTATTTTGTAAAAATAGTCCGAGCAACGAAAACTCAATAGGAGTTAGTGAGATTTTTTCATTATAAACTGTAACAGTATGTTTCGTTTTATCCCACTCAATACCATTGAAGCTAACAAAGCCATCTTTCTTTGTGCGGCGTAATATAGCCTCGATTCGCGCGACTAATACATGTTCATCGAATGGTTTTGTAATATAGTCATCTGCTCCCATTGTTAGGCCTTTGACCATATCGTAGTTTTGGTTGCGAGCTGTTAGCATAATAATTGGAACGTTGGAAATTTGACGGATTTGATAGCAAGTATCCCACCCATCCATATTCGGCATCATAACATCTAATAAAATAATATCGAAGTTCTTCTGTTCGATTAATTCTAGCGCTTCAAGGCCAGAAGTAGCTTTCATACAAAAATAGCCGCGAGGGCTTAAGAACAGATCTAATAATCGTAACATACGTTCTTCATCGTCTACTAATAAAATTTTCATCATAATCTTGTGCACCCCAAACTATTCATTCTACTTGTATAGTTTACATGAAAATAATAAAAAACTCTTTTTATGTGATTAAATGGATGGCTGATTTTTTCAATCAGGGCAATTGACATAAAAAATGCACTAGTTTTGCACAACTATTTTTTATAATAGAAAACGTAGCGACACAAATACCCTATGTTGCGACATAACGTCATGTCATTTTATTTATAAAATGACAATTCCATTCTATTGTGTATGTGAGATAGAGAGGGTTTTCGTATTCACCTCGCATCGGATAAGAAAAATTTCCTATCTCACACTTTTTTTAAAAGGGGATTGTACACATGAATAAAGAAGTAGAGCATTTACAAAAAGAAAAGCACGATCGTAATGCGGTTGTAATGTGCGTTGCGGTATCTATGCTTATTATGATAAGTTGTGTAAATAAATTTTTCGGGATTTTATAATAGAAAAAAAGCTTATTGCCTCTTAAGAAGCAATAAGCTTTTTTTTATGTATTCTATATAATAAACCAAGGTAAAATTGCTAATCCAGAAGTTACAATTGCTGTAGCACATATTAAAAAGATAGCTCGTTTATTTTGTTTCATGTCACATTCTCCTCTACATATCAATTGCATGCTATACGTTCATGTAATAATCAGCGGGAAATGGATACTTCTCGCTGAGTAAAGTTTCACTTTATCCCGCTATTTGCGGGCAGTAAGACTCCCATCTCAAAATTCAGTGGGGGATGGATCTCTCCACCGATTAAAGCTTCACTTTATATTTTTAGTATAACGAATGGAAAGGATTGGAACGATCGATAAAGGTGACATGAAGATTACATTGTTGTAATGAAAAAAAAGCATCTTAATTAATAAGAAGATGCTTTTGGAAAATTATATTAAAATGTTAATTATTTAAGAATAAAACCATATGCTCTTCGTCCCAATATTGGCCATTATGTTTTAAGGACCGTTCTTGCACGCCGTAAGTTTGGAAGCCGAGGGACTCATATAATTTTTTTGCAGCAGTGTTATCAGCAACAACATCGAGCATGAGCTGTTCTACATGTAATTTATCGGCATTTTCAATAATTGCTTTAATTAAAGCCCGTCCTGCACCGAGGCCACGCGCTTTTGGAGAAACAAAAACGGAGCCGATTTTTGCCTTATGTTCTTGCTTAATAAATGGCTTTGTTTCTAAAGTAGCAATGCCAACTAAATCATTATCTTTGAAGACACCTAGAGTATACTTATCCGGATTGCTTAATCGCTTTGCCATGGCAGCGACAGGGTTTTCATGTTTAAGAACATCTTCATAAGAAGAGCTAAAAGCCTCAGGGTTTTTCGTTAAACCTTCCATACAAACTTTCAAATAAATTTCTGCGTCCTCTGTTGTTAATAAGCGAATTTCCATAGTTGTAACCTCCTAGATTGATTCAAATTTAATTCATTAACTTTGTAAGATTAAGTTTAGTTAAATGTATTCTGTGACTATTCTTTCTTAATTTGTAAAAGAATGAAAAGATTATGCTACAATGTTTTGTTTTAATTATGTAATGAAATTATATATTAACTTTATTAACTATTCAAGTGTTATATATATTACATTTTTATAACTAAAATACCTCCTCAATTGAGAAGGTATTTTTTAGTTATTCGATTGATAACCATCGATTCGTTCTGGATGTGTATAAATATTGCAAGATTCATTTCGAATGAATCCTACTACGGTAATGCCTAAATCGTGAGCGAGTTGCAATGCTAGCTTAGTTGGAGCTGATTTAGATAGGACGATTTCGCAACCGATTTTTGAAACCTTTAACAAAATTTCAGATGAGATTCGTCCGCTAAACGCGATGATTTTCCCTTGAACAGATATATTGTTCCGTAAACAATGACCGTATATTTTATCTAGTGCATTATGTCTTCCGATATCCATTCTTGATATGAGAATATTTTTTCGATCGCATAACGCGGTGTTGTGCACACCACCTGTTTGGCGAAATGTAGTTGAAGATTGTTGTAAAGTATTCATTAAGTAAAAACATTCTTCAGGAGTAACTTTCACGTGTATATCATGTAAATTTTTTGCTTTTGCTGCATCGTTAACGAAAATAAAACCTTGTCTACCTTTTCCGCAGCAAGAAGTGATGTATCGCTTATTATATAAAGTTTGATAGAGCGGATTTACTTTTGATGATGTTACATGTACAATTCCGTTATCTTTTTGCACCCATAGTTCTTCAACATCTTTATAGGAAGAAATAATCCCCTCAGAAATTAAAAAACCAATTACCATATCTTCAATGTAATTTGGTGTGCATACAACTGTTACATATTCCTCACCGTTTAATTTAATAGTAATAGGAGATTCTGTAACAATCTCATCCAGTTGTTTTGAAAATGTACCAGATTGATAGCGTACAATTGTATAAGTCTCTTGCGTAGGCCCCATATTAAATTCCCCTTTTATATGTATTTCTCTCCCATATTTATCATAAAACAATGGGGAAATAAAAACATCTATTAGCAAGGAAATCACAGATTATTTTGGTTATTATTGTATATGTACGATATAATAGAACTGTAGAATAGTGATATTTTCAAGCTTTCGTAGTTATACCTTATAACATCTAGAATCGACTTCATAAGAAAAGTATTCGGGCAGAGCGTTTCAAAAATATGTACAGAAATACGTTTTTGAAAACGGATTCATAATCGTATTGTACAGTGAGTTGTAAGGAGAGGGGAAACTATGACAGAACAGACAGTCCGTGTAACCGTTGATGGTAAAGAACTTTTTGCATCAGGTGAAAAGACGATACTCCAATTATTTAATGAAAGTAATTTAGAACATCCTCAAATTTGTCATGTACCAGAGGTAGATCCTATTCAAACCTGTGATACATGTATTGTAGAAGTAGATGGGAAGTTAATGCGTGCTTGTTCAACTAAGCTAGAGAGTGGTATGCATATTGAAAGACAATCGCAGCGTGCTAAAGAGGCGCAGACTGAAGCAATGGATCGAATATTAGAGAATCATTTATTGTATTGTACAGTATGTGATAACAATAATGGTAACTGTAAAGTCCATAATACAGTACATATGATGGAGATTGAAGAACAGAAATATCCGTATGAACCGAAAGTAAGTGCATGCGAAGTGGATACATCGCATCCATTCTATCGATACGATCCAAATCAATGCATTGCTTGTGGGCAGTGTGTAGAAGTATGCCAAAATTTACAAGTGAATGAAACGTTATCAATCGATTGGAGTTTAGACCGTCCACGTGTTATTTGGGACAATGGTGTAAGTATAAATGACTCATCTTGTGTGAGTTGTGGGCAATGTGTAACAGTATGTCCGTGTAATGCATTAATGGAAAAAACAATGCTGGGTGAAGCAGGATTTATGACAGGATTAAAACCAGATGTGTTAGATCCAATGATTGATTTTGTAAAAGATGTAGAACCTGGATATAGCAGTATTTTAGCGGTTTCAGAAGTAGAGGCTGCGATGCGTAAGACGAAAGTTAATAAAACAAAAACAGTTTGTACATTTTGTGGTGTAGGTTGTTCATTTGAAGTATGGACGAAAGATCGTCAAATTTTAAAAGTACAACCTGTTTCAGATGCACCGGTTAATGGTATCTCTACATGTGTAAAAGGTAAATTTGGTTGGGATTTTGTAAACAGTGAAGAGCGTATTACAAAACCGTTAATTCGCCAAGGGGATATGTTTGTTGAGGCTTCATGGGAAGAGGCTCTTGAAGTTGTTGCATCTAATATTCAACATATTAAGTCAGAATACGGTAGCGATGCATTTGGTTTTATTTCTTCTTCTAAAGTAACAAATGAAGAAAACTACCTTATGCAAAAACTAGCCCGTCAAATATATGGAACGAATAACGTAGATAACTGTTCGCGTTATTGCCAATCTCCAGCGACAGACGGTTTATTTAAAACTGTCGGTATGGGTGGGGATGCTGGAACAGTGAAAGATATTGCTGAAGCAGGTCTTGTTATTATTGTTGGTGCAAATCCAACAGAAGGTCATCCTGTACTTGCAACTAGAGTAAAGCGTGCTCATAAATTACACGAGCAAAAATTGATTGTAGCAGACCTTCGTAAACATGAAATGGCAGAGCGTGCTGATATATTTGTTCACCCGAGTCAAGGAACGGATTATGTATGGCTTGCTGGTATTACGAAATATATTATTGATCAAGATTGGCATGATAAAAAGTTCATAGCTGAAAATGTAAAGAATTTTGATGAATATAGCAAAATGCTAGAAAAGTATACGCTTGATTATACTGAGAAAATTACAGGGATTTCTAAAGATAATCTTAAAGAGATGGCTCGTATGGTATATGAAGCAGATGGTACTTGTGTACTTTGGGGAATGGGTGTAACGCAAAATACAGGAGGAAGTACAACGTCAGCTGCAATTTCAAATTTACTGCTTGTTACGGGTAACTATCGTCGTCCTGGTGCAGGTGCGTATCCATTACGCGGACATAATAACGTACAAGGTGCTTGTGATATGGCAACATTACCGAACTGGCTTCCAGGTTATCAAGCAGTTTCAGATGATGTGCATCGTGCGAAATTTGAAAAAGCATACGGTACTACCATTCCGAAAGAACCGGGACTAAATAATATCGCAATGTTACTAGCAGCGGAAGAAGGAAAACTGCGTGGCATGTATGTTATGGGAGAAGAAATGGCTTTAGTAGATTCAAATGCCAACCATGTACAACATATTTTAGCGAATTTAGACTTCCTCGTTGTTCAAGATATGTTTTTATCGAAAACAGCTCGTTTTGCCGATGTTATTTTACCGGCAGCACCAAGCTTAGAAAAAGAAGGAACATTTACAAATACAGAACGTCGTATTCAAAGATTGTATGAAGTGTTGAAGCCACTTGGTGATTCTAAGCCAGATTGGTGGATTTTACAAAAAGTAGCTCGTGCACTGGGCGGAGACTGGAATTATGGAAGTCCAAGTGAAATTATGGATGAAATTGCATCGCTTGCTCCGTTATACTCACAAGCAACGTATGACCGTTTAGAAGGCTGGAATAGTTTATGCTGGGGTAGCCATGATGGCAGCGATACACCATTATTATATGTAGATGGATTTAACTTCCCGGATAAGCTAGCTCGTTTATCGTTAGATGAATGGGTACCACCAGTAGTAGCACCAGATGAGTATGATTTACTATTAAATAATGGCCGTATGCTAGAGCATTTCCATGAAGGAAATATGACGAATAAGTCAGCTGGCATTTTATCTAAAGTGTCTGAAGTATTTGTTGAAATTTCACCTGAACTTGCTAAAGAACGTAATGTGAAAGATGGTGGTCTTGTAGAATTAGCATCACCATTTGGGAAAATCAAAGTACAAGCGCTTGTTACAGATCGTGTAACTGGAAATGAGTTATATTTGCCGATGCATGCGACAGTAAATGAAGAGGCAATTAATATTTTAACAGGAACAGCGACAGACATTTATACGTGTACACCAGCTTATAAACAAACAATGGTGAAACTGCGCGTATTACGTGAAAAAGGAAATCGTCCGTTACCATCTTCAAACCCGAGAGATAAAAAACGTCATCCGCAAAATGGTGTTGAAATCGAGCAAAAGTGGCAAAGAAAACAATACGTATCACTTGTGGACCAGAATTAGGGGGCGGAGATCATGGCAAAAGAGATTACTTTAATTAAAAAGAAGGTTGTGGCAGAAGAAGAAAAGAAACAGCAAGTAACAGATGAACTGTTAAATGAGCTAGCTGAAAATAGAGAAGCAGTAGAAGAGACGATGCAGCTATTAGGACAGTTGCAAAAAGCTGGGATTTTAGATGCAGCGATTAGTTTACTTGCTGCGAAGGAAGATGTTTCGAAAATCGCTGTGGAGCAATTAAATCGTGAACCAGTCAAAAATGCACTTAACAATATGATGGGGGCGGGGGAAGCGTTATCCTCAGTTGACCCAGAAATAACGAAACAAATAACATCTAGTTTAGTCACTGGATTACAATTTGCAACGGATGAGCTGAAAAACGGAAAGAAAACAAAAGTGATGGATTTCTTTAAGGTATTAAAAGATCCAGATATCAACAGGGCGATAACATTTGGTTTTAGTTTCTTAAAAGCATTTGGACAAGGACTAGAGAAAAAATAGGGCGAGTGAAAAAAGTGATGGCTAATCCCATCACTTTTTTCATTATATGTATAAGAGTGTTCATGTTAAGCGGAATATATTATTATTATTAAAAAGATGGATTGAAATTGGAAATGTGGAATCCATCTCAAATATAGTTTTAGAATGTGGAGGAATATATGCAACATCGTAAAAGACTATCTATACCAGGAGTAATGAGACATTCCTTTCAAACTGTACAATTTGCTTTTTGGAATGTGCTAACATTTCAGCTCGCCTATAAGTTGTTAGCTGCAATCGTATTTATCCCCCTCTTAGGTATTATTTTCAATAAGTTATTGTACTTTGGTGGTTATGCAAATGCGACAAATGATGAATTAGTAGCGTTTTTGAAAACACCATATGGGATTTTGGCGATTGTAATTTTATCGATACTAGCATTGTTTCTTATTTTTACGGAATTTGCAGTGCTTATTATTATTTCGTATTTCGCTCATAAAAGACAAAAGGTAAGATTACGTCCGATTTTGTATAAAACAGTAACGTATTTACCTTCTCTTTTTACATATTGCTTACCAGGATTTGTGTTGTATGCTGTCGTATTGTTACCTCTTTTAAATATTGGATATGAAACGGCATTAATTCCGCAAATTCAAATTCCTAACTTTATTACAGGAGAACTGTTTAAGACAACGATGGGACAAGTTGGTTATTACACGTTCTTTGCTGTAGTTGCGTATTTGAACCTTCGCTGGATTTTTGTTCTACCTATTGTTGTTTTAGAGCAAAAGTCGTTTCGCACAGCAGCACGTAAAAGTGCAACGTTAGTAAAAGAAAGTTTTTTTAAAGTACTATTCTTTTTAGTAGGATTTTTTATTTCAATAGGGATTGTGTACGGTGTATTTTTTGGAATGTATTTATTGTGTCTATGGGGCATGTATGAATTTACAAATCCACAGGGAACATTTGCATTATTAGCGGAATCAACGATGTCTGTATTTTTAACGAGTACATTGTATTTATTTAGTTTTATCGTGACGCCATTTTATATTATGGCAATAACACGATTGTATTTACAAAAGGTTCCGGTTGAAGATGTTTTATTAGAAGAGGGATTAGATTATTCGAAAACAAAAGCAGATAAATGTTTCTTCCAAAAACATCGTTGGAAATTTATTGGTGTATATATTGTAGGAATTATTACTGCCGGAATGGTCGTTGCCTTCATTGTAACGTTTATTTCAAATTCATATAAAGAACCAATTATTATGGCTCATCGTGGTTATATTTCAAAAGGTGTAGAGAATACGAAAGAAGCTGTGCAGGGGGCTATTGATGCCAAAGCAGACTACGCTGAAATTGATGTACTGCAAACAAAAGACGGTGAACTAGCAGTTATACATGATTTGAAGCTAAAACGTCTTGCTAATGCTAATGTTCATGTGTCAGATTTAACGATGGAGGAGTTAAGACAGCTTACCCTTAGTCAAGATGGTTTTTCAGGACAAATAAGTACACTTGATGAGATCATTAAGCTGGCAAAAGGAAAAATCAAACTTAATATTGAAGTGAAGCTTCATGGTGGCGAAAAAGATTTCGTAAACAAAGTATTAAAAGCGATTAAAGATAATGAATTTGAGAAGCAATGTGTCATTCAAACGTTACACTATCCGCTTATTAAAGAGTTTAAACGTGCAAATCCAAATATAAAAGTAGGATATATACTGTATGCGAGTAGAGCTAACTTAAAGAATGTGAAGGCTGATTTTTATGTAGCAGAAGAATACATGTTAAATAAGAAATTAGTAAAAGAAGCAAGGAAGTTAAACAAGCCAATTTACGTATGGACGGTAAATGATATGGAAAGTTTAAAGGGATATTATAAGTTAAACGTAGATGGTATCATTACCGATTATCCTGAAGATGCACGTGAAACAATTAAGATGTTAAAAGAGCAAGAAGATCGTGAAAGTGATATGTTTGATAAAATTGGTGAGACGACAGAAGATCTATTTTCAAAGTTATTTATGATCTATCCAGCTGCTGGCTAAATGCTAGTAGCTGTTTTTTTTATGAAAAGAATATATTTCTAAAGTATTGTACAAAGTAATAAGTGTATATGTATACGTAACTACTTAGTTTTTTGCATTGTTACATTATTGTCAAATAATAAATAATTACTATGCGTTTTGAATGGATATAATGTAAATAGAGTGATAGATAATGCGATGGCACGAACAACCCAATAGAATCAATGTTTCGTATATTTACACTATTCTAAATATATAAACTTTTAAAAAATGGTATGTTAGCGTTTTCATAATTTTTAAGTTATGCTAGAATAAGGACATAAGTTATTAATTATTACAAAAAGAAAAAAGAATTCCTTTTTTCTGTTAATTATAAGGGGGCATTTCATTATGCGTATTGGGGTACCAGCAGAAATTAAAAACAACGAAAACCGTGTGGCAATGACACCAGCAGGTGTTGTACATTTAATTCGTAACAATCACGAAGTATTCATTCAAAAGGGTGCAGGTTTAGGATCAGGTTTCACAGATGCTCAGTATGTTGAAGCGGGAGCAAAAATTGTTGATACAGCTGAAGAAGCTTGGAACATGGAAATGGTTATGAAAGTTAAGGAACCAGTTGAAAGCGAATACAAACACTTCAGCGAAGGTTTAATCTTATTCACATACTTACACTTAGCTCCAGAACCAGAATTAACAAAAGCGTTAATCGAGAAGAAAGTTGTTGCTATCGCATATGAAACAGTACAATTAGAAAACCGTTCATTACCATTACTTGCACCTATGAGTGAAGTAGCTGGTCGTATGGCTGCACAAATCGGTGCGCAATTCCTTGAGAAAAACAAAGGCGGTAAAGGTATCTTACTTGCAGGTGTTCCAGGAGTTAAACGTGGTAAAGTAACAATTATCGGTGGTGGACAAGCTGGTACAAATGCTGCTAAAATTGCAGTTGGACTAGGTGCGGATGTAACAATCATCGACTTAAGTGCAGAACGTCTTCGTCAATTAGATGACATTTTCGGAAACCAAGTAAAAACTTTAATGTCTAATCCTTACAATATTGCAGAAGCTGTAAAAGAATCGGATCTTGTAATCGGTGCAGTATTAATCCCAGGTGCAAAAGCGCCAAAACTTGTAACAGAAGAAATGATTCAATCAATGGAACCAGGTTCTGTTGTTGTAGATATCGCGATTGACCAAGGTGGTATTTTCGAAACAACTGACCGCATTACAACTCATGATAACCCAACTTATGAAAAACACGGCGTTGTTCACTATGCAGTTGCAAACATGCCAGGTGCGGTTCCACGTACATCAACTCTTGCATTAACAAACGTAACAGTACCATATGCAGTACAAATTGCTAACAAAGGCTACAAAGAAGCTTGCCTAGGCAACACTGCATTATTAAAAGGTATTAATACATTAGAAGGCTATGTAACATTCGAAGCAGTTGCAGAAGCTCACGGTGTAGAGTACAAAGGTGCTAAAGAATTATTAGAAGCAGAAAAAGTATCTTGCTAATAGAAGCATTATACAAAAAAAATCGAACAATATATAAAACAACATGATAAGAGCTAAGAGATAATACCTCTTAGCTCTTCTTGGTAAAAGGGGGCATTCATCGTGGCCAACCTATTTAAAAAGAAATCCGTTACGCAATTGTTAGGGGAAAGTAAAAGTAAAACTTTGACGAAAACGCTAGGGGCATTTGACCTAACAATGCTAGGGATTGGTGCGATAATTGGTACAGGAGTTCTAGTATTAACGGGATTAGTAGCAGCAAGAGATGCTGGTCCAGCAGTTATTTTTTCATTCATGATTGCAGCAATTGTTTGTGGATTTGCAGCTTTATGTTATGCAGAGGTTGCATCTACACTTCCAGTTTCAGGTAGTGTATACACATATTCATATGCAACAATTGGTGAGTTTGTTGCCCATTTAATGGGATGGACATTGTTATCCGTATATGTCGTAACAACTGCCGCAGTAGCTGGCGGATGGACAGGTTATTTCAATAATTTAATGAGCGGATTGGGACTTGAAATTCCTAAAGCGTTGTTAACGATTCCATCGCAAGGTGGTATGGTAAACTTACCCGCAATTATCGTTACGTTGGTGATAACTTGGTTATTATCACGAGGTACAAAAGAAAGTAAGCGCGTGAATAACATAATGGTATTAATTAAAATTGGTATTGTTGTTTTATTCATTGCAGTTGGTGTATTCTACGTGAAACCAGAAAACTGGATACCATTTGCACCGTACGGCATAAGTGGAGTCTTCGCCGGAGGAGCAGCAGTATTCTTTGCTTTCTTAGGATTTGATGCATTAGCAACTTCTGCTGAAGAAGTAAAAAATCCACAACGTGATCTACCGATTGGTATTATTGCTTCGTTAGTTATTTGTACAATCATTTATGTTGTAGTTTGTCTTGTTATGACAGGTATGGTTTCTTATAAGGAATTAGATGTACCTGAAGCTATGGCATATGTGTTAGAAGTTGTAGGACAAGATAAAGTAGCTGGTGTAATCGCTATTGGAGCTGTAATCGGTATTATGGCTGTAATTTTCGCTTACATTTATGCGACAACACGTGTATTCTTCGCAATGAGCCGTGACGGTTTATTGCCAAAATCTTTTGCGAAAATTAACAAGAAGACTGAAGCGCCAACATTTTCAGTTTGGTTAACAGGAATTGGTAGTGCTTTAATTGCTGGATTTATCGATTTAAAAGAATTGTCGAATTTAGCGAATATTGGAGCGTTATTAACATTCGCCATGGTTGGTGTAACTGTTATCATTCTTCGTAAAACGCATCCGAAATTACAACGTGGATTTATGGTACCACTTGTACCAATCTTACCGATTATTTCAGTTGCATGCTGTCTATTCTTAATGTTAAATTTACCGTTAAAAACATGGATATACTTCGGTGTTTGGTTAGCAATTGGAGTAGTTGTATACTTTGTATATTCGAAAAAACATAGTCATTTAAAAGAAGATGGAAGTTCGCAGGATAGTTTAGAAAAAGCTAATTAAAAGCTAATTAAAAGGGATATAAGATAGTAAGCCTTGTGCGTCTAGGGAACGCGCAAGGCTTTTCTCTTTTGGAAAGATAAAGGAGAACGATGTTATGTTGTCGAATTTTTATGTCGGAATATAGGAAGGGGTGGAACGGTGAAGACGAAAGTTGTCGTTGGAGCAGAGGGATATAATAATAACCCAGGTTGGTTACATACAAATGAAGAGGAATTAAATTTATTAAGAAGAGAAATGTGGCTTGAAAAGTTTAATCCAAATTCGTTATCAATCATTTTAGCAGAACATGTATGGGAACATTTATCATATGAGGAAGGTATTGAAGCAGCCAAAGTTTGTTATGAATTTTTAGAAGATAGTGGATATATTCGCTGTGCAGTGCCGGATGCATTTTTCCCAAATGAAGAGTATCAGTGTGGTGTGCAAGTGGGAGGACCTGGCCCGTTAGATCATCCAGCTGCAAGCCATAAAATTGTACATAACTACAAAACGATTATATCTATGTTTGAAGCAGCTGGTTTTCAAGTAAAGCTTTTAGAATACTGTGATGAGAATGGCCAGTTTCATTATAGTGATTGGGAAGAGAACGGTGGATTTATTTATCGATCGAAACGTTTTGATCATAGAAATCAAGATGGTAAATTAGGATTTGCTTCGTTAATTGTGGATGCAGTAAAAGTTAATAAATAAGAAGGGATGCACGATAGTTTTCGTGCATCCCTTTTGTATGAAGAGCATGATAGATGCGGAGAATATTTATATGTTTATTTTGAAATGTGAACGAAATGTTTTAAAAAATGTATGAGAATTCATTGACACATATGAATAGACGCTCATATAATAAAGGTATAAAACATATGAATAGTTGTTCATATGTTCAAATAAAGAGGTGAGCTGTGATGGCTGAAAATAAAGTAGAAACGCAACAGGAAGCATGTTCTCAAACGATAATTCACGAGGAAATCGTGGATCAAGTAAAACAAACAATTCCGACTGATGAAAGTTTAAGTAAAGTAGCAGAATTATTTAAAGTATTAGGTGACCGTACACGTACAAGAATATTACATGCATTATTTGAAGCTGAAATGTGTGTTTGTGATTTAGCTTATTTATTAGGGATGACGCAATCTTCAATCTCACATCAGCTTCGTGTATTAAAGCAAGCGAAGCTTGTAAAAAACCGTAAAGAAGGAAAAGTAGTTTATTATTCCTTAGCTGATCAACACGTAATTCATATCTTCGAGCAAGCGTTTGAACACGTAAACGAGGAAGAATAAAAACGCGAGGAGGGAGAACGATGGCAGAGGCATTAGTGAAAAAGAAACTTATGCTAGAAGGCTTAGATTGTGCGAATTGTGCAATGAAAATTGAAAAGGGTGTTGGGAATATAGAGGGAGTAACGTCTTGTTCTGTAAACTTTGCAACTAAGACGATGCTTTTAGAAACACCACAAAATAAAGAAAATCAAGTTGTTACGGAAGCGAAGCAGCTCGTTACAAAATTAGAGCCGCATATTAAGGTGCAAGAAGAGAAAAAAACAAAAGTGGCGAAAGAAGTATTTATATTAGAAGGTCTAGACTGTGCGAACTGTGCAATGAAGATTGAAAATAAGGTAAAGGAAATGCCAACAGTTTCAGAAGCGACTGTTGATTTCGTATCAAAGAAATTAAGAGTAGAAGTTGCGAATAAAAGAGAACTTGAATCGACTGTGCAGGATATAAAAAATGTCGTTCAAAAGTTAGAGCCAGATGTAAAAGTTGTTCGTGAAGAGGAAAAAGGACACGACCACGGCCATGATCATGGTGATGGAAATGTGAAAAAAATGATAGGAAGATTAGTAGTCGGCGGAATTTTGACAGGAATTGCTGCATTAGCTGGATTACCGCAAATGATAACAATTCCATTATTCGTTCTTGCTTATTTATTAATAGGTGGAGATATCGTTTGGAGAGCGGTAAGAAACATAACTCGCGGCCAAGTATTCGATGAAAACTTTTTAATGGCAATTGCAACTTTAGGAGCTTTCGCGATTCAACAATATCCAGAAGCAGTTGCAGTAATGTTATTCTATCAAGTAGGAGAACTGTTCCAAAGTATTGCTGTAAATCGCTCTCGAAAATCAATTACTTCATTAATGGACATTCGTCCTGATTATGCGAATGTGAAAGTTGGAAATGAAACGAAACAAGTATCACCAGAAGATGTGCAAATTGGTGAGTATATTATCGTGAAACCAGGTGAAAAAGTACCGTTAGACGGGAAAGTAGTTGAGGGAACATCAATGATGGATACTTCAGCGTTAACAGGTGAATCTGTACCGCGTGAAGTAGAAGTTGGTAATGACGTATTAAGTGGTTTTGTAAACCAAAATGGTGTATTAACAATTGAAGTTACAAAAGAATTTGGTGAATCTACTGTATCAAAAATCTTAGATTTAGTACAAAATGCAAGTAGTAAAAAAGCGCCAACAGAAAACTTTATTACGAAGTTTGCGCGTTATTATACTCCAGTCGTAGTTATTACAGCGGCGATTATGGCATTTATTCCACCACTTATTTTAGAGGGTGCAACATTCTCCGATTGGATTTATAGAGCTTTAGTGTTCTTAGTAATCTCTTGTCCATGTGCACTCGTTGTATCGATTCCTCTTGGGTTCTTTGGAGGTATTGGTGGGGCATCTAAAAGTGGTATTTTAGTAAAAGGAAGTAACTATTTAGAAGCATTGAATGATGTGAAATATATCGTTTTTGATAAAACAGGAACATTAACAAAAGGTGTCTTTAAAGTTACGAAGATGGAGCCTAGTGAAGGTACTACAGCTGAAGAGCTATTAGAATATGCAGCATTTGCAGAAGTATATTCAAATCATCCGATTGCACAATCTATTCGAAATGCATATGGAAAATCAATCGATGAAAATAGTATTGAAGACTATAGTGAAATATCAGGTCATGGTACGGTTGTAAAGGTACAAGGAAAAGAAATTTTCGCAGGTAATGCTAAATTAATGAGAAAAGAAAACATTACATTTAAGCAACCAAATACAGTAGGTACACTAGTTCATGTTGCTGTAGATGGTAAATATGCAGGTTATATTGTTATCTCTGATGAGGTAAAAGAGGATTCAAAACAAGCAATTCAAAAGTTAAAAGCACTAGGTATTAAGAAGACAGTCATGCTAACTGGTGATGCAAAATCAGTTGGTGAAGCTGTTGGTAAAGAATTAGGTTTAGATGAAGTGCATGCCGAATTATTACCACACCAAAAAGTAGAAGAAATCGAAAAAGTTGATGCAGCAAAACACGGTAAAGAAAAGATTGCTTTTGTCGGTGATGGTATTAACGATACACCAGTATTAGCAAGAGCGGACGTTGGTATTGCGATGGGTGGTTTAGGATCAGATGCAGCAATTGAAGCTGCTGACATCGTCATTATGACTGATGAACCTTCAAAAATCGCGACAGCTGTAAAAATTGCAAAACGTACACGTAGTATTGTATGGCAAAATATTATATTTGCATTAGGTGTAAAAGGGCTAGTTTTATTACTTGGTGCCTTTGGTATTGCAACAATGTGGGAAGCGGTCTTCTCAGATGTTGGTGTTACGCTACTTGCAGTTTTAAATGCAATGCGTGTACTGAGAGTGAAAGATTTGTAAAAATAAGCGGGGGCGCGTAATTACGCCCCCGCTTATTTTTATCATTATGTTAATATGTTTTCAACTCATATACGTACAACATTGAAAAAACAGAGAAGGAGAAACCTCTCTGTTTATTTTTTTATATTTTTCGCAACCTTTTCTCGAACAGTTTGAATATAATTCATTTTATGATCCCAACATTCTTGGCTTAAATCGACAGGGTACTCTTCAGGGTTTAAAGTTCGCATATACTCTTCCCAAAATAGTGAGAGGCTGCGTTCATTATACTTTTGAATATCTAACATATTAGGTAATTCATACGCTCTTTTACCGTTAATGAAAATATCTTGATGTAGTTCGCGTGCTTCAAAGTTTGTTACGAATTTACTTATATAGGTATGAACTGGATGAAACATTTTTAAACGCTCTTCTTTTCCAGGTTCTTCTGACTCTAAAGCAATATAATCGCCCTCTGCATGATCGTTAACACGGTTGATAATACGATAAATTCGTTTAAGTCCTGGGGTTGTAATTTTTTCAGGATTAGATGAAATCTTAATCGTATCATTTAATTTTCCGTCAGTATCTTCAATAGCGACTAGTTTATAAACAGCCCCTAATGCTGGCTGCTCAAAGGATGTAATCAGCTTTGTACCAACACCCCATACATCAATTTTTGCCCCTTGAGATTTCAAGTGCATAATCGTATATTCATCTAAATCGCTAGAAGCAATAATTTTTGTGTTTGTAAATCCAGCTGCATCAAGTTGTTTTCTGGCCTCCTTTGATAAATATGCCATATCACCACTATCAAGGCGAATGCCATAAAAATCGATACGATCCCCGAACTCTTTTGCAACACGAATCGCATTTGGAACACCAGATTTTAATGTGTCGTATGTATCGACAAGAAATACACATTTTTTATGTGTTTCAGCATATTTTTTAAATGCAACATATTCATCGCGATATGCTTGAACGAAAGAATGGGCATGTGTGCCAGCTACAGGGATGCCAAAGCGTTTCCCTGCGCGAACGTTACTTGTAGATGAAAAACCACCAATAAAGGCAGCTCGTGTTCCCCAGAGGGCGGCATCAAACTCATGAGCGCGTCTTGTACCGAACTCTAAAAGCTCATCATTATTTGCAGCGTGCTTCATACGTGCAGCTTTTGTAGCAATTAATGTTTGGTAATTTACAATATTTAAGAGGGCGGTTTCAATTATTTGTGCCTCACCTAGTGGTGCATCAACCCGTAATAAAGGCTCATTATTAAAAACAACTTCACCTTCTTGCATACTACGAATCGTTCCGGTAAATTTCATGTTTTGTAAATAATGAAGGAAGTCTTCTTCAAATTGCAGCTCTGCTAAATAAGCGATGTCACTTTCGGTAAAACTGAAATTTTCTATGTACTCTACAATTTTCTCAAGACCAGCAAAAACAGCATAGCCGTTTTCGAATGGAAGCTTTCGAAAGTATAAATCAAAAACAGAACGGCGATTATGAATACCATCTTTCCAATATGTATAAGCCATGTTGATTTGATATAAATCTGTATGTAAGGCGTAACTATCGTCTTTATAATGATTCATTGCGAAAACACCTCCGTAATTTGGTTATAGTATACCAATTTTTCCCCTTGCGTAGCAAAGAAGAAATAGGGATTGAAGTCAAGAGAGAAAAAAATGAAATAATGCATATTTTTTAGAAAATTTATATTTATCAATTTATATTTCTCTAAATTTTATGTATTATTAGAGTAATGGGGGTAATGAGAATGGAGGAGGACAATGCAACAAACATTAGAAAAAATAGGCAAGCAAGTTTTTTATAAACGGCTACAGCAAAAAATGACACAAGAAGAATTATGTCAGGGCATTTGTTCTGTCTCATACTTAAGTAAGATCGAAAATGGAAAGATCGAAGCATCAGAAGAGATTCTACAATTGCTCTGCACAAGACTAGAAATTGCTGTGACGGATTTGAGAGATGTAGAAGAAGATGTGAAGGTGAAGCTGGATGAATGGCTGAATGCATTAGTTCATTTGGACAAGCAACAAGTAGAACGCATATACGAAGAGTTGCAAGGTGAAATGAAGCATGTTTTGGATTTTGAAATTATAAATTATTATAAACTGCTGTATACACGTTATTTAATGATGAAGCGGGATCTCTCTGCTGTTGAAGAAGAATTGGACGGATTGAAGAAAGTGTATAAGAAATACTCGCCTTTTCAGAAGATGTTATATACGTATAATAAGGCATTATTATATTCTGTGCAGTACAAATATACGCAGGCGTTAGAATATCTGTTAAAGACGGAATCGATGGCGAAAGAGCTAGGATATTATGAAACAGGAATATATTATAATTTAGCACTGACATATAGTCAGATGGAAATAGACCATATGACATTATATTTTGCTAATGTGGCATTAGAAGGTTTTAAAAGTGAATATAAATTTAGAAATATAATTAATTGTAAGTTTTTAATTGCGTTTAGTTATACTAGAAAAAAACAATATAATGAAGCTATGGAAATCTATAATCATATCATAAGAGAAGCAACTTCTTTTGCTGATAAAGATAATATTCTTTCTATTGCTTTAAATAATATTGGTTATCTGTACTACCGACAAAAAAATTATGCCAAGGCGAAAGAGTATTATATAGAATGCTTAAAATATAAAAAAGAAGAGGATATGAATTATATTGATGCCATGTATGAGCTCTCATTACAGTGTATTCAATTGGGAGAACTTGAGGAAGCGGCTGAATGGATTGAAAAAGGTATCCTTGCTGCAAGGAAAGATGATAGATACAAAGGGATGTTATATTTACTGTTAAATTTAAGATATAAATATTTTGAAGAAAGAGACCTCTATAAAAAATTTCTAGAAACAGAAGTAGTTCCTTTCTTTAAAACAGAGGAAAATATAAAAGATTTAAAGAAAGTATACTTAGAACTAGCTGAGTACCTAGAAGAATGCTCAGATTTTAAAGAAAGTAATCGCTATTATAAATTAGCGATTACTTTATTAGAAGAATAAAGAGGAGGGATAGTATGAAAAAGTTAATTGCAGGAACATTTGTGGTTATGGCAATTGCAGCTGTAGTATTGGATATTCAGTATGCTTGGAAGCCGGATACTCTAGGGCAAGAAGCTAAAACAGTTGAACAAATTAATTTATAAAAAAAAACCCTTTCCCAACGGAAAGGGTTTTTTTTTCAATATTTGCTCCTCAAAATTCTACAACACTTGAGAAAGAAATTAATTGAATTTTTAGTATATTAATAGTGGAAACATAATGATAATATGAAACTACTCTTTTTCAAAAATTTTTTATTAGGGGGAATGTTAGATGAAAAAGAAGAGTTTAGCGTTAGTGTTAGCGGCAGGAATGGCAGTTACTACGTTCGGAGGGACAGGCTCTGCGTTTGCGGATTCTAAAAATGTGCTCTCTACTAAGAAGTACAATGAGACGGTACAGTCACCTGAGTTTATTTCTGGTGATCTTACTGGAGCGACTGGTAAGAAAGCGGAATCTGTTGTGTTTGATTACTTAAACGCGGCAAAAGGTGATTATAAGTTAGGGGAAAAGAGTGCGCAAGATTCTTTCAAAGTGAAACAAGTGAAAAAAGACGCTGTAACTGATTCAACAGTAGTACGTATGCAACAAGTTTACGAGGGAGTACCTGTATGGGGATCTACTCAAGTAGCTCACGTAAGTAAAGATGGTTCTTTAAAGGTATTGTCTGGAACAGTTGCGCCTGATTTAGACAAGAAGGAAAAGTTGAAAAATAAAAATAAGATTGAAGGCGCAAAAGCAATTGAAATCGCGCAACAAGATTTAGGAGTAACACCTAAATATGAGGTAGAACCAAAAGCGGACTTATATGTATATCAAAACGGTGAAGAAACGACATATGCATACGTTGTGAATTTAAACTTTTTAGATCCAAGCCCAGGAAATTACTACTATTTCATTGAGGCGGAAAGCGGTAAAGTATTAAATAAGTTTAATACAATTGATCATGTAACAAATGATGATAAGTCTCCAGTTAAACAAGATGCTCCTAAACAGGATGCGAAAGCGGTTATAAAGCCTGTAACAGGAACGAATAAAGTAGGGACTGGTAAAGGTGTATTAGGAGATACGAAGTCGCTTAATACAACATTATCTGGATCATCTTACTATTTACAAGATAATACGCGCGGAGCAACGATTTTCACATATGATGCGAAAAACCGTTCAACATTACCAGGAACATTATGGGCAGATGCAGATAATGTTTTCAATGCAGCGTATGATGCAGCGGCAGTAGATGCTCATTACTATGCAGGTAAAACATATGATTACTATAAAGATACATTTAACCGAAATTCTATTAATGATGCAGGAGCACCATTAAAATCAACTGTTCATTACGGAAGTAAGTATAATAATGCATTCTGGAACGGTTCACAAATGGTATACGGAGATGGTGATGGTGTAACATTCACTTCATTATCTGGTGGTATTGACGTAATTGGTCACGAATTAACGCATGCAGTTACGGAAAATAGCTCGAATTTAATTTATCAAAATGAATCAGGAGCATTAAATGAAGCAATTTCTGATATCTTTGGTACGTTAGTAGAATTCTATGATAACCGTAACCCGGATTGGGAGATTGGTGAAGATATTTACACGCCTGGTAAAGCAGGAGATGCACTGCGTTCTATGAGTGATCCAACGAAATATGGTGATCCAGACCATTATTCTAAGCGTTATACTGGTTCAAGTGATAACGGTGGGGTTCACACGAACAGTGGTATTATTAACAAACAAGCTTATTTATTAGCGAATGGCGGTACGCATTCTGGTGTAACTGTAACTGGTATCGGTAAAGATAAGCTAGGTGCAATTTATTACCGTGCAAATACACAGTATTTCACGCAATCTACTACATTTAGTCAAGCTCGTGCTGGTGCAGTACAAGCTGCAGCTGATTTATATGGTGCTAGCTCTGCGGAAGTAACAGCAGTTAAACAATCATTTAGTGCTGTTGGTGTAAACTAAGAGTTTAAGAGAGTAGTATTAATAAAATACTTCAAAAATAAAGAAGGAGCATAGGCTCCTTCTTTATTTTTTTCTCCATTTTTTCCACAAATAAAACAATCCAACACACCCTGCGATTGTTACAATCCACTTCGCCTCATTTGTTCCGTTCATAACCTGATATGCCGAATATACTTCAATCAATAAGGCCGGTATTTTACCTATTGTACTGGCAATACTGAAGGAGAGTAATGACATTTTCCCTAGAGCTGCAAATAAAGTCACGATACTAGATGGGATGAAAGGTATCAATCGAAACGATAGAACGAGTAGAAAGGCCTCTCTACCTTTTACATAAAGAAGACGCTCTACCTTTGGATACTTATTTACTTTACCGTGAGTGAACTTTTGAAGGCCCATACGATAAATATAAAACGAGATAATAGCCCCTAATACCTCACCTGCGATCGAAATGATTGTACCATCTGTTACACCAAATAGCTGAATATTAATGGCGGTCAAAAAGATACTAGGTATAAAACCTAAAAGACTAATGATGATATTGATTAAGATACTAAGTGGAATTGCGATTGAATAATAGTCTGTTAAGACGTTTTGAATTGTTTCTGCCATATTATAAAATCCTTTATCTTTTTTTGCATTACAACATATTTCGATTGTATAGGCAAGGGGGAATTTACATAATGTAGAAAAGTGTTGATAAAACGACTTTTATATACCTTATATGGGTATTGGGTATATAAAGTAAGGGGTATATTTAAAATTGTTGAAAAACACTACATAAATACTATTAACAAAAGGGTTTATGTAGTGTTTCGAATGGTGTTTTAATCCGGGAAATAATTAGAAAATCATAGGGGTATATTTTAAAGTGGTTGAAAAATAGTGGTTTGATGAAAATAGAGTGGTAAATATAACAAAATAGCTGAAGGATTTAAAAAATGTATGTGTTTTTTCTTTGTGAAATTGACTTTTAGTGGAGTTACGATAATAATCATGGAAGAGGTGATATGATGAAACGAATAAGTAGTCTTTTCTTCAGTAGTTTACTGGCATTAATGCTGATCTTAAGTGGATGTGCAGGAAAAGAACAAAAAACTGAGAAACAAACAGGGAATCAAGGTACGTCAGTAGAAAAAATTAGTGATAATATTTTAGATGAAATGGAAGGGCCGCCTAAAAATGGTCATACGATTGAACGGCATGTAGGCAAATCAGAAGAGGATTTGAAGAATCGTTTGAAGACAGATAAAGTATCAGCGGCAAGTACATACTATGATAAGGAAACAGCGACGAAAGCTGTAAAAGATAGCTTGAAGCAACATGATAAAGAAATTCAAGATTGGTTAAAAAACTCTAAAGAGGCTCGCCTTGTATTGAATACAACTCATTCATTCCCAGTCGGAAAAACGGTAATAAAGAAAAATATGAATGTAAAAGACAAACTAGTAAAGACTGTTACTGTTTTAGCGAGAGATAAGTCAGGAGAATTAGGGTATAAGATTATTACTTCTTATCCATCTGACAAATAAGAAGGGGGAGTAAATATGTATACAACATTACAATACTTTCTCAAATCATACTGTACGTTAAGCATCCATGAGGATGAAATAGTAAGTGTGATGGAAGAGTTTCTAGAGCAAGAGGAAGAAGAGACTGTTTCGAAATTACGAGATGAGTTATTGGATATGCAGAGAAAAGATACGTGGGAAGCAGGCTGCATGTTAGCTGCGAAGCAAGGAAATCGTATGTGGTCTTTAGAAGAAACGAAAGATCATCTTGAAACTTTTTTACTATTACTGCAAAAGAAAAAGGCGTGAGTAGATCACGCCTTTTTCTTTATGCTTTTTGAAATTTGTCCGTTTGATATTATTTCATTGTTTTGGTGCACTTTTATATACGCTTTTTGAAATTTGTCCATTTGATAGTACTTCACCGTTTTGTGTTACTTTTTTATACGTAACCGCTGTTATTTTATCATCAGTCCTACTAATTACTTGAGAAGAAACTTCAACATTTTTACCAGTATTTGTACCGAAAATGCGTGTAGTAATACTACCTCCATTTGAAAATGCTTGAATATAAATATGATTACCTGTATTGTTTTTAAATTTTAAATCCGGACCATAATCTGCCACTGCTGCATCTTGCCCAAGTGGTAAATAATTTACGGGCATAGAATGATTACTTCGAGAAACAATTCCTAAATCTGCCCTTAAAGCTGCGCTATATAAAGTACTACTGACTTGGCAAACGCCGCCGCCTGCACTTTGTATAACTTTACCTTGTGAATATACTGCTGCGGATTTATAACCATGTGCAGCATCAGTTACGCCGACACGGCCGTTAAAACTAAACGTTTCATCAGGTGCTACTATAACTCCACTTAAAGTGTTAGCTGATTTATTTACGTTATAAGACTGATTTCCATTACGGCCAGCCATTGGAGTAGAGTATTCAGCAATTACTTCTTTAATCCCCATTTTTTGTATATCTTCTGTAGAACGTTCAGGTTTTATTAGTGTAACTGGTAATGCAACATCTGATGTACCAGCAGTAATAGCTGCGCTTGTTAAATCGGTTAATTTTCCTTTATCAATTTTTTCCCCATTTTGACTTTGGCTAATATTTACTGTAGAACCTTCAACACTTAATTCGGCGTTGACAGGTTTTTTTAATGTTTCATTATATTTATCCTTTATAAAGGTTTCATAAGTTGTTGTATTTAATTGTGGTGTTAATTTATAGTCACGTTTTAATTCACCGTTTTCAGCTTGCTTACGCATGTTGTAACGATTCATTACGTTCCCTTCTTGTTCTTTGAAGATATTGTCGACAATATCCTTCTCTTTATAATCTGCTCCTAAATCTTTCCACGTATAATTTTGTTTTTCATTTTGGAATATGTAGTTAAGAGACTTTTGATTTAATTCATTCACCTTTTGATTAACAATGGCTTGAATATCTGCTTTATTTTTTCCCTCAAGAGAAATGCCTTCAAATGTAGTGTTTGGTAATGCAGTTGTATTTAGTTGATTATTTAATTTGGATACATATTGATATCCACCAACACCACCAACACAAAGTAATATGCCACCAGCGATAGCGGAACCGATCAGTATTTTGCGTAGCTTCATTTATTTCCCCCCAGAAAAATTTGTATAAATATATGTATGACATTTTTTGTATAAAAATGATGAAAATAACATTATGTACGTACTAGTATACTATCATTTTCACTATGTGTGTAATGTTTTTATAAAAAATGTTACACTGCTGTAATAATTGTCTCTTTTTGTCACAATATGTACGAGAAATATGTTGAAAATTATAATAAAAAGGCTGCTTAGAAAAATCTAGCAGCCTTTTTATTATAATTTTTTATGCTCATTTTTATTCGTAACACCGAGATGTTCTTGAAGTGTTGTCGATATATCATTAACACTTTTTTCGTTTGGAACGTAATAATAAATACCACCTATATATTTATCAGTACCTTCTACTTGCAATTTATCCATTTTTAAATTTGAATCCATTGAACTTTTTGCAATAGCCATCATATCATCAAAAGTTAAATTTGTTTTTAAATCTTTATCGACAGCATCTAATAGGCCTCCGATTTTATTAATGGAATTGAGAGATAGTGCTTTTTCAGCAATAGCCTCTAAAACAAGTTGTTGTCGTTGACCACGCATATAATCACTATCAATATGACGAGTTCTAGCTAGTGCAAGTGCTTCTTCTCCATTTAAATGTTGACGTCCTTTTTCTAGATGAATTGCATTTGCTTCGTCTTTACTATTTTGTTCTGTAAACTCAACCGGAACATCAACAGTAATACCACCAAGGGAATCAACGATTTTGATAAAGGATTTAAAGTTGAATTTTACATAGTAGTCAACTGGAACGTCTAAAAAGGTCTCTACTGTATCAATCGTGCTGTCTACACCACCGAATACGTGCGCATGTGTAATTTTATCGTATTTATCACGTGATTTAATGTAGACGCGTGAATCACGTGGAATGCTGACAAGTTTAACGGATTTATCGTTTTTATTAATTGTTGCAAGTAATAACGCATCCGTACGAGTCGCTTTTCCATAATCCTTGTCCCTAATATCACTTTCATCAACGCCCATAATAAGGACAGAAATATTGTCAGTCATAGGTTTAACGGCTTTTTCACGTTTGCTGGATTTATCTCCTCGGCCGAGTTCAGAATAGGCGTTGCTTAAGACGGATTTTGCTTTACTGTATATATGGAAGGAGTAACCTCCTGCTCCCATTGCTACAATAAGTAAGGGAATAAGAATGAACCAAAGTAGGCGCTTTTTCTTTGAACGTCCTTTTTTGGCTCGAGTTTCTTTGTTAATGTCGGATTTCATCATTTTTTCTCCTTTAAAACAATCAAAGTGTATACATCTAGGTGTATTAAAACACATAAAAAATATTTTACGCTAAATAAAAGCGATTGTACATGTATAAAAAATAGATGTCTTGATTATTTATAAGACACCTATTCGTTATTGTATACAAAAGACAGGGATAAGAAAATGATAAAATTTTACCTAATTAAAGCATAATACTTACAATAATCGCGGATAAAATGCTAACGAGAGTAGCTCCGTATAGTAATTTTAGGCCGAAGCGGGCAACGACATTTCCTTGCTCTTCGTTTAACCCTTTTACCGCACCGGAAATAATTCCAATGGAAGAAAAGTTAGCAAAAGAAACGAGGAAGACAGAAATAATACCAACTGTACGGATAGAGAGAGTGCTGGAAATTTTACTAAGATCCATCATTGCTACAAATTCATTTGTTACAAGCTTCGTTGCCATAATGCTACCAGCTGTGACAATTTCAGAACTTGGTACGCCGATAAGAAATGCAATAGGGGCGAATACATAGCCTATTATTTGCTGGAAAGTAACTCCAAATATAATGAGGAATAGGTCATTAATACAACTAATTAATGCGACGAATCCAATGAGCATAGCACCGACGACAATTGCTACGCGAAAACCATCAAGAATGTATTCTCCAAGCATTTCAAAGAAACTTTGTTTTTCCCCTTTGATTTCCAAAATGTCTTCATCATCGTTAACGTCGTAAGGGTTAATAATGAGTACGATAATAAAACCGCTAAATAAATTGAGAACGAGTGCGGTTACTACATATTTTGGTTCGATCATTGTCATATAGGCACCGACAATGGACATAGATACTGTTGACATAGCAGAGGCGCAAAGTGTATATAGTCGATGTTTTGGAATTTGGGCTAATTGTTTTTTTACCGTAATAAAAACTTCTGATTGGCCGACAATAGCGGAAGCAATGGCGTTGTAAGATTCTAATTTACCAAGACCGTTTATTTTACTAAGAAAAAAACCAATCCAACGAACAAAGAATGGTAGTATTTTGAAATGTTGTAATATACCAATTAAGACTGAAATGAAAACAATCGGTAATAATACGTTAAGGAAAAATGGCATTTCTCCTTCATTTGCAAGACCCCCAAATACAAAGTTTATTCCACTGGCAGCATACTCAAGTAGCCTCGTAAACAGATTGGAAATTATCGTAATAAGTATGAGGCCAATTTCTGTATTTAATAATAAATAAGTTAAAATTAACTGTATAATAAGCATGATAAAAATTGGTTTGAATTTAATATGTTTTTTATTGTTGCTAGCAATGTAGGCAAGGAAAAAAACAACGATAAGTCCAACGAAAAAAGTGATAAATTTCATAATAAGCCCCCTAAAAGAGATATTCTGCTATATATGTTTTTCATTTAAAAGGAGAATATGCATGTTTAGTAAAGAGAGGAATAGAGGAATCATGAATATATGTAGAGTACATCACGTTGCAATTATTTGTTCAAATTATGAAGTGTCAAAGGATTTTTACACACGAATATTAGGTTTCAAAGTGATGAATGAAGTATACAGAAAGGAACGAAATTCTTATAAGTTAGATTTATGTGTAGGAGAAGAGTATCAAATTGAATTATTTTCATTTCCAAATCCCCCTGACCGCGCAAGCTTTCCAGAGGCTGCTGGACTTAGACATTTAGCTTTTGCCATTACTGATATAGAGGAAGCTGTTAAACATTTAAACCGATGTGATGTTGAGACGGAATCGATACGTATTGACGAGATAACGGGAAAAAAATTCGTCTTTTTTCAAGATCCTGATGGTTTGCCATTAGAATTGTATGAGGACTGAAAATTGGTGAATTTTATGTAGGGTTGCTTTCAAGTAAATGAAGAAACTAAAGTGAAACTTCTTTTTTAAAGGAGGTGTAACTTTAGCTAAGAAAAGCTAAAGGACATATGTGGATATTTTAAAATTATTGATGGTAGCTGTTCTGATTGCGCTGACAGGTTTTTTTGTAGCTGTAGAGTTTGCAATTATAAAGGTGCGTAGCAGTCGTATCGATCAACTCGTTAGTGAAAAAAGGCGCGGTGCATTGGCAGCTAAAAAGGTAACTTCAAATTTAGATGAGTATTTATCGGCATGTCAGTTAGGAATTACGATTACTGCTTTAGGGCTCGGGTGGTTAGGAGAACCGACGATTAAACATTTACTCGAACCACTGTTTTTAAAATTAGATTTATCTCCTGCAATTGCAAGTACAGTTTCATTTATTATTGCATTTGCAGTTATTACGTTTTTACATGTTGTAATTGGTGAACTCGCTCCAAAGACTTTTGCAATCCAAAAAGCAGAGCAAGTTAGCTTATTATTATCAAAGCCCATTATTTATTTTTACCGAGTTATGTATCCATTTATTTGGGCTTTAAATGGCTCTGCACGATTTGTGACAGGCTTATTTGGCTTACATCCCGCTTCTGAACATGAAGTTGCGCATTCTGAGGAGGAACTAAGATTAATCTTGTCTGAGAGTTATGAGAGTGGCGAGATTAATCAAGCTGAATTTAAATATGTAAATAACATCTTTGAATTTGATAATAGGGTAGCAAAGGAAATCATGGTACCTCGTACTGAAGTTGTTGGTTTATATGAAGATGAGCCGTTTGAGACACATATTAAAGTAATTGCACAAGAAAAATATACGAGATATCCAGTATTTGGTGAAGATAAAGATGAAATTATTGGGATGGTTAATGTAAAGGACTTATTTATTCGTTATATGGATGGTAATCGAGATGAAGAGTGTTCGATTACACCATATACACGTCCAGTTATTGAAGTGTTAGAAAATATCCCAATCCATGATTTACTATTGCAAATGCAAAGAAAGCGCATCCCATTAGCTGTATTATATGATGAATATGGTGGCACAGCAGGGATCGTTACATTAGAAGATATTTTAGAAGAAATTGTTGGAGAAATCCGAGATGAATACGATGAAGATGAACATCCACCAATAGAGCATATAAGTGAAGTGTGTAAAATTGTAGAGGGGAAAGTGCTTATTAGCGAAGTAAATGATTTATTTGGCATACATTTGGTCGCTGATGATGTTGATACAATTGGTGGGTGGTTTATGGTACAAAAGCAAATCGTTGCTGAGGGGGACATTATTGAGAAACACGGCTTTTCTTTTAAAGTTCTTGAAAAGGATATGCATCAAATTAAGCGAGTTGAAATAAAGGCAGTAGAAGAATGAATGGATTTTCTATTATATAAACTTTAATAAAAAGGATATATAGAAAAATAAATGTTTGCGCTTTCAAAAGCGGTGCTTTATAGTGAAGGTGGATACTGAAGAATTCTTTTTAATGATACTCGTATTTTATAGGGCGGATTCTTTGGATAAGGATTTAGAATGAAAAGTATAGGTGATGAAAAATGATAGCAACGAAGGATATACGTATAGAAAAAGATTTTTTAGGTGAAAAGGAAGTACCGAGCGTAGCTTATTATGGTGTACAAACATTACGTGCCGTAGAAAACTTTCCGATTACAGGATATCGCATTCATCCGTCACTCATTACGGCAATGGCAATTGTAAAAAAAGCGGCAGCGCTTGCGAATATAGATACAGGTTACTTGGCTAAAGATATCGGACAAGAAATTGTAGAAGCTGCACAAGAGATTATGGATGGAAAGTTCCATGATCAATTTATCGTAGACCCAATTCAGGGCGGAGCAGGGACTTCAATTAATATGAATACTAATGAAGTAATTGCTAATAGAGCACTAGAACGTATGGGATACGAAAAAGGTGAGTATGCGAAAATTAGTCCAAACACTCATGTGAACATGGCTCAATCAACAAATGATGCGTTTCCAACGGGAATTCATATTGCTACTCTGATGATGTTAGAAGAGCTTCTTATTACAATGGAAGAACTTCATTCTGCTTTCCGTACAAAGGCAAAAGAGTTCGATCATGTTATTAAAATGGGACGCACACATTTACAAGATGCGGTGCCAATTCGACTTGGACAAGAATTTGAAGCGTATAGCCGTGTGCTAGAGCGTGATATAAAAAGAATTAAACAGTCTCGTCAACATTTATATGAAGTAAATATGGGGGCGACAGCTGTTGGTACGGGATTAAATGCAAATCCTACGTACATTGAACAAGTGGTAAAACATTTACGAACATTTAGCGGATTCCCACTTGTCGGCGCAGAGCATTTAGTTGATGCAACGCAAAATACAGATGCATACACAGAAGTATCTGCAGCATTAAAAGTATGTATGATGAATATGTCTAAAATTGCAAATGACCTTCGTATTATGGCATCTGGTCCACGTGTCGGATTAGCTGAAATTCAATTGCCTGCACGTCAACCAGGTTCATCCATTATGCCAGGTAAAGTAAATCCAGTTATGGCAGAAGTAATTAACCAAGTTGCTTTCCAAGTAATTGGTAATGATCATACAATTTGCTTAGCATCAGAAGCAGGGCAATTAGAGTTAAACGTAATGGAGCCTGTACTTGTATTTAATTTAATTCAATCTATCAGTATTATGAATAACGGATTCCGTGTATTCCGTGAATACTGTATTAAAGGAATTACAGCAAATGAAGAATTGCTGAAGCAATATGTTGAGAAAAGTGTTGGAATTATTACAGCGGTGAACCCTCATATTGGTTATGAAGCAGCATCTCGCATTGCACGCGAAGCGATTGAAACAGGGAAATCTGTTAGGGAGCTATGTTTAGAGCATGGTGTATTGACAGAAGAGGAATTGGATATTATTTTAGATCCATTCGAAATGACTCACCCTGAAATTGCTGGAGCTTCTTTATTAAAGAATAAAAAAATGTAATAAAAAAAGCACCGATCCATTTGGATCGGTGCTTTTTTAGAAGATATTAAATACCGAGTTAAGTTGAAGTAAGCTAATAATAGCTAAGAAGATTAAACTATATTTCATCACTATTTTAAATAGAGCAGATTCTTTACCAACTAGTCCAACTGCTGCACAAGCAACTGCTATAGATTGTGGTGAAACCATTTTTGCGATTGTACCACCAACTACGTTTAATGAAACGAGAGTAGATGGAACGATGTTTAACTGATCGGCAGTTACTGCTTGAAGTGGTGCGAATAATGAGCCACTTGATACGACTGAACCTGTAATGAATACGCCAATCCATCCTAAAATTGGAGAAAGAACTGGGAATGCATTTCCTGTAGAAGAGAATGCAAGTCCAAGTGTAGATGACATACCAGAGTAGTTCTCTACGTAAGCTAAAGCGATAACGCTACAAATTGTATATACTGGAACTTTTAGTTCTTTTATTGTTTCGATCATTAATTCTTTAATCATTTTGCCGTTTACACGGTAGACGATAAGTGAAACGATAATTGCTAATACAATCGCAGTAGTTGTAGAAGAGAATACATCTAGTTTGAAAATCGCTGCGAAAGGTGTATCAGCCTTTGTAATTGGTGCAGTTTTCATAACCGCATTATGAAGACCAGGGAATTGAATGTTAAATACTAAGTTTGCCAATGGACCATCCGGAGCAAATAAAGCTTTAATTGGTTTTAAATTAAAGATTGTTACAAATGCAGTCAAGAATACGAATGGAGACCAAGCATATAAAATTTGATTGAATGTATGAGATTCTTTTTCTTCTTGTTTTTCTTCTTTAGCAGAAGATTTTGGTTGCCAAACACGTAAGAATAATGCAAGAGCGACCATACTTACGACTGCTGCGAAAATATTAGTAAGTTCAGCGCCTAAGAAGTAAGTCACAAGGAACTGAGTAATTGCGAAAGAAACACCACTTACAAGAATACCTTGCCAAGTTTCTTTAATTCCTTTAATTCCATCGACCATTGAAACAAGTAAGAACGGTAAAACAATGCTAATGAATGGCAAAATGTAAACAGCTTGACGACCGACAGTTAATGCATCTAGCCCAGTTAATTGTGCAGGTACTGTAACTGGAATACCCATAGCACCCATAGCACCACCAGCGATGTTAGCTACTAAGCAAATACCTGCTGCTTTTAATGGATTAAAGCCCATACCTACAAGTAATGCAGCTGTAATAGCAACTGGAACACCGAAACCAGCTGCGCCTTCTAAGAAAGCACCGAAAGAATAAGCGATTAATAATACTTGTAAACGCTGATCATTTGTAATACTTGAAATGCTATCACGAATGACATTGAATTGTTCTGTTTTAACAGTTAATTTGTAAAGGAAGATAGCTGCGATAACGATAGTACAAATTGGATAAAATCCAGATAAAACACCGAATCCGGCAGATGCTACTGCTGCAGTTGCAGGCATTTTATAAACAAATATTGCAAGGATAATAGCAACAATCACACTGTAAAGCCCAGCCATGTAACCTTTCATTTTGAATCCCACTAAACAAATAATGAAGCAAAAAATTGGGAGTGCTGCGATTAGTGCAGATAACCAAATGTTGTTTAATGGGTCATAAATTTGTGTCCAAGTACTCATAATAATGACAACTCCTATCTATTTTATGTGAAGAAATTCACATTGTTTGTGAAACTATTCACAATCAACTTACATGCTTAGTATATTCTCCTTCAACACTATTGTCAACGTGAAAAAGTATAATTATTCCATAATAGTATTAAAAGTAACATTTTGTTCATAAAGTAGACAAAAAGCGTAATCAAATTGATTTGAATACGCTTTTATAAATTATTTATATATTCTTTCATTTTTTCATATGTCATTGGTCCTACATGCTTATATTGAATGACACCGTTTGAATCGATGACAAAAGATGTTGGAATACTGATAATTTGATATGTGGCACTTGCCTGTCCTTTCTGATCTAATAGGACGGGGAAGGTATATTTGTTTTCTTCAAGAAATTGTTTTACATTGTTCGGGTCTTTTTCAGTAGCTGTCGCATTTACAGCAACAATTTCAATCCCCATATCTTTAGTATCGTGATAAAACTTTTCCATATCAGGCATTTCTATTTTGCATGGACCACACCAGCTTGCCCAAAAATTCAATATTACTTTTTTTCCTTTATAGTCTGTAAGACGAACTTCTTGACCAGTGGTTGTTTCCAGAAGGAAATCGAGGGCAACATTGCCAACTTCAGTTCCAATGGGGATGTTTGATTTTGAAGCTATATCTTCTTTTTTGTCTAATAAGAAGTGATTGATAATAGTCCAGCCAACCGCAATGCTAAGTAACACAATAATAAACCATTTTTTAATACTACATCCTCCTCCTTACTTAAATTTCCTTTTTCATCGTAACAAATTGGTTAAATATGGTCAAATTACTTTACGATAGGTTATCAATTATGGACGGTATTTTACAATATCATTACTGTACATTTCAGTAAGGTGAAAATATAACAAAAAGCCTGATAAAACAACGTTTGTAAGCAAAGTATCGCTAGCCCTTTATTTTGCTTTTTCGTTGTATCGTATAGTATAATATTCAGAATCAGGAGGGATTTTTTCCTGAACTGTGTGCTGATAAAAGGAGGAAAAATTTTTCAGCATTATAGGTTGATAAAGTTATGTCGTAACAGGAAATATAAGAACAGATATATAAATAAATAATAAAGAAAATAAAAAACGAAAATGAGGGGAACTTTATGAACCAAAATCAATTTGACTGTCGTATTTCAGAAGAAGACGTACAGATGTTAAGAGCATTAGCTCATCCACTTCGTCTACGTTTAGTAATGGAACTAATGCAGCGTGGAACATGTAATGTAACACAATTACAAGAGGTATTAGAAATACCACAATCAACTGTTTCACAGCATTTAACGAAATTAAAGCAAAATAAAGTAGTACGCTTTGAGAGACGCGGGTTAGAAGTGTACTATCAAATTCATAACGATAAAGTAAGTGAAGTAGTAAAAACATTATTTTCTTAATTTTTGAATATTATGGAAAAAGACGTATGAAATATACGTCTTTTTTTATTTGGAAAGGATCTAATAATAGGAAGATTTGAGAGCGTATATATTAGCGCGTGAGCAAGAAACAAACTATCGGTTGAAGTGCTAAATTGATGGAATATATTCTGAAGGGATATGAAAAGATAGAAAGGAGTGTAGTAAGCAAAAGGAGGGATAGTAGTATGGATGTGACACGTGTGAAACAAATCTTATCTTCTTCAAGTAGAATTGACGTTACATATGAAGGCGTACCAGTATGGATTGAGAGCTGTGATGAGCAAAGTGGAGTTGCTCAAGTATATGATGTATCTAATCCTGGAGAAAGCGTTCACGTGGATGTGACGGCTTTAGAGGAGAAGTAATAGAAAAGACGCTTCTAAATGTTAGAAGCGTCTTTTTATTTATTATTCCATCATATGTGCAATTTTCTTAGAGAACATAAGAAGTACTAATCCTAGCACGATTACGATAACACCGATGCTTGCGAATACTTCTAAATATCCTAAAGATTGAGTGAAAGCAGCTAATTGTCCTGCTAATAAGTTTGCGAAGCCAGTACCAGCTAACCATACACCCATTAATAATGATGCTAATTTAACAGGAGCGATTGCACTTACCATAGATAATCCGATTGGTGATAAGAATAATTCACCGATTGTATGGAACATGTAAGTGAATACAATGAATAGTAAGTTTGCTTTCATTGTAATGTTACCTTCATCGCTACCAGTTTTTAATACAGCTAAAGTTAGAACTAAATATCCAATCCCTAGTAAAATCATACCCAATGCCATTTTTGTTGGGATTTTCAAATCACCATTTTTCGTTTTTGAAAGTTTAATCCATAATGCAGAAACAGGTAATGCTAGTAAGATAATGAATAGTGGGTTTACAGATTGGAACCAAGGTGTTGGAATTGTAAATCCACCAATTGTACGATCCACGAACTTATCTGTGTAAAGTGTTAAAGAACTACCAGCTTGTTCAAATCCTGCCCAGAAGAATACAACGAAACAAGTTAAAATTAAAATTGCAGTAGTACGTTTTTTCTCTTGTGTTGTTAAAGGTTTTTTCTCAATTGCTTTTGCATTTTTTTCTTTAGACTTTTTACCGACAACAGTTGTTCCGATAGACCCTAAGTAACGAGGTGCTAAGAAATTAAAGGCAATCTGTCCAATAATCATACCGATACAAGCTGTTAAGAAACCGTATCTATAATCTGTGAAGTAACCGCAAATGAATGGAGCGATAAGAGCTCCTAAGTTAATTCCCATGTAGAAGATAGTGAAGGCACTATCACGACGGGAATCGTTGTCGCTATATAATTGACCTAGTAAAGTCGAGATATTTGGTTTGAAGAACCCGTTACCGATAACTAATAATCCTAATCCTAAAAATAGTCCAGTTTTCGTGTTCATTGAAAATAGTACAAAGTTACCAATCGCCATAATGATACCGCCGATGGTAATGGCATGTCGTTTCGTAATGAAATGGTCAGTTAACCAACCACCGATAATCGGTGTGAAATATACTAACATTGTGAAAATACCGTAAATTTGTACAGCAACTGCTTTATCAAATCCTAAACCGCCACTTACTAAGCTCGTTGTTAAATAAAGAACTAATAAGCCACGCATTCCGTAATAACTAAATCTTTCCCATGCCTCTGTAAAGAACAACAAATATAATCCTGGTGGATGTTTTTTTGGTGATTGTTGCTCTCCAGCTTTGTCTAATTTTAAAGCTGCATCCATGTTTGTTTCCCCCTAATCCTGTATAACGGATATTTATGTAATTATTTTAATTCACAAAATATTTAGAAGTCAATAGAATTATATGGAAATAGAAAGAGAATTTCTAAAAAAGTTCTATTTTTCTTCAACCGTTACTCTATTTTGCCCTGAAAACGAGATGAAAAGCGTTTTCAAATGTAATAATTGAATTCTAAAAGAAAATAAAATAGTGATTAATCAGAAAATTTAGATTAAAATATTTATTCTGATATAGAGAAAATATATTTTATTTACTTTTATAATATAACATATTGGGAATAAAAATACAAAATGAAATAATGTGACATTTAAGTGAATTGAAAAATAACCAGCTCCATAGAAAGGGAGCTGGTTAGGGAAATATTATTTAACAAAGCGTTTTTCGATATCGTCTAGTAGTAGGTTAGCAGCCATTACACCGCCTGCTGTATTCCAAATAACGTCATCAACTTTGTATGCTTTACCATTTTTTACTGCATTTAAATTTTTAAATAGAGGATCATTGATATACTCTTTTTCTAATTCAGAACCTTTTTTCTCATTTCCTTTATCGAATGTGAAGTAGAATAATACGTCACCATCCATTGCAGAAATACGCTCTTTAGATACGTTACGCTCTGCAAAATCATCTTTGTTTTGATCACCAGGACGTTTAAATCCAAGTTCTTTTAAAATAACACCAGAGAATGTATCACCATGATAAATACGAACATCACCAGGCATAAAGCGTACCATAGAAATTTCTTGATTTACTGTATCGCCGAGTTTGCCTTTTAAATCTTTCATACGTGATTCGTAATCAGCTAAAACCTTTTGACCTTCTTTTTCTTTATTTAATGCTTTCGCATAAAATTTGAAGTTATCTTTCCATTCACCGCGTAATGTTTCTGAGAAAACAGTAGGTGCGATTGCTTTTAGTTGCTCATACACTTTTTCGTGACGCATTTTGTTACCGATAATTAAGTCTGGTTTTAAAGAAGCGATTGTTTCAACGTTAACTTGTCCTTCATCACCAACAACTTTTACATCTTTCATTTTGTCTTTAATATGTGGATACCACGGATCACCAGTCCAAGACTTTACAGCACCAACTGGTTTTACCCCTAACTCAAGTAAAGCTTCAGTTCCTTCATTTGTTAAAATAACTACACGTTTTGGATTAGCAGGAACTTCTGTTTTACCCATTGCATGTTCAACCGTAATCATTTCTTTTTTTGTATCTTCTTTTGTTTCCTCTTTAGTATTTGATTTTCCACAAGCACTTAAAAGTAATGAAAAGGCTAGTAAAAATACAAATGCTGTAAACGATTTCTTTCGCATAAATTTCATTATGTACCCCCTACATACTGAGAAGTTTTTTCAATAGCAAGCATGATAGTAATACTTAATGGTCCATTTGTCAATGAAAATAATTCTCATTTTCATTGACAATGAGAATTAAGTTGAAATACACTTACAACGTATCATTATACATTGAAGGGGAAACGCTGCATGTTATTAAAAACAAATCAAGCAAAATGGATTGGATTATTTGTTGGAATCATTGCAGTCGTTATTTGTATTTGGGGAAGTATTATTTTCGGATATACAAATACGAGCTGGAAATTAGCGGTAGATGCTTTTTTTCATTTTAATGGTTCCAATGAACATATTATTATTCAAAATGTGCGTCTACCAAGGGCATTAATTGCAGCTAGTGTTGGTGCTAGTTTAGCCATCGCAGGTTGTCTTATGCAAACTTTAACGAAGAACCCACTTGCTTCTCCAGATTTTATTGGATTAAATTCAGGCGCTGCGTTTTTCATAGTTGTAGCAATTGTTATTTTTTCCGTAACATCATTATCAGCTTTCACGTGGATTGCCTTTTTAGGGGCAGCGATTGCTGCTGTACTTGTATTTGCTTCTAGTTCTTTAGGAAAAGAAGGGACAACGCCACTTAAGTTAACGTTAGCAGGGGTCGCAATTAGTGCGTTATTTTCATCATTAACACAAGGATTACTTGTGTTAAATGAAAAAGCGCTTGAAGAGGTATTATTTTGGCTTGCCGGATCTGTGCAAGGAAGAAAGTTAGAAATTTTACAATCTGTATTCCCATATTTATTAATAGGCTGGATTGCATCTCTTATGATGGCAGGGAAAGTAAATACATTAATGATGGGGGAAGACGTCGCGAAAGGGCTTGGACAACGAACAATTTTAATGAAATCATTCGTACTACTCATTATTGTACTGTTGTCTGGTGGTTCAGTTGCGGTCGCTGGTCCAATTGGATTTATTGGTATTGTTACTCCGTATTTTGCCAGATTCCTTGTTGGAGTAGATCACAGGTGGAGAGTACCGTATAGCGGCTTGTTAGGTGCAATACTATTACTCTTAGCTGATATAGCAGCTAGATATGTCATTATGCCGCAAGAAGTACCAGTAGGGGTTATGACAGCATTTATCGGGGCCCCATTCTTTATTTATATTGCACGTAAGAGAGGGCTTAGCAAATGAAGAAGTATATTCCGTTTCGTATAGGAAAAGGTGGGCTCTCGTTTTTAATGTATAAACGAGCTGTTCTAGTCTTGTTTAGTTTACTAGTTGTTTTAATAGGATTATTCTTTGCGAGTGCAGGTATGGGAGATATGAAAATTGCTCCTTATGATGTATGGCAAGCGATTACGGGCAATGGCGATGCGATGTCAAATATGGTTGTAAATAAATTTCGTATGCCGCGTATTTTAATTGCCATCCTTGTAGGAATCGCACTTGCTGTAGCGGGGTGTATTTTACAAGGGCTCGTTCGAAATCCACTGGCTTCTCCTGATATCATCGGGATTACGGGCGGGGCAAGTGTTGCAGTTGTACTATTTTTAGCTATATTTAGTGATAAAAATAATGCGCTAACAGTAAGCATTCATTATATGCCATTAGCAGCTTTTGCTGGTGCAACGATTGTAGCGTTGTTTGTATATTTATTTGCATGGAGAAATGACGGGTTATCACCGATTAGTCTTGTTTTAATTGGTGTTGGATTCTGGGCATTAACGAAAGCGGCAACAACTTTATTTATGTTGTTAGCACCAATTTATCAAGCGAGTCAAGCAAATGTATGGATTACGGGTACTGTTTACGGCTCTTCGTGGCAAAACGTTATGATACTTGCGCCGTGGGTTCTTATTTTAACGGTAATATCATTTATAGCGGCTAGACATTTAAATGCTCAAGAGTTAGGGGATGATATTGCGGTAGGACTGGGTGTTCCTTTAACGAAGTCACGCGTATTCATGTTATTACTTAGTACAGCTTTAATTGGTGGCGCGGTTGCCTTTGCAGGAGGAATTGGATTTGTCGGTTTAATGGCACCTCATATTTCACGAAGACTAGTTGGTTCTTTATATGGTGCATTACTCCCAGTTGCAGCTATTGTCGGTGCAATTTTAGTACTTGCTGCAGATTTAATTGGGCGTACAGTTTTCGCGCCACTCGAAATTCCAGCAGGGGTATTTACATCAGCAATTGGTGCACCTTATTTTATTTATTTACTTTATAAAAGTCGGAATTCATAAAGGGAGATGAATATGCAAAAAGCATTGGAGACGAAACGCTTGACGCTGTCGTATGGTGAAACAATCATTATTGATGAGCTGAATTTAGAAATTCCAAAAGGGAAAATTACAATCTTCATCGGTTCTAACGGTTGTGGGAAATCAACTTTATTACGTTCATTGGCTAGGTTATTAAAGCCAGCATCCGGTGATATTTTATTAGATAGTCAAGCGATTCAAAGTATGCAAACGAAGCAAATTGCTCGCCAAATGGCAATTTTACCGCAAGGACCACAAGCCCCAGAAGGACTTACAGTATTGCAACTTGTAAAGCAAGGACGTTATCCATATCAAACATGGCTGAAGCAATGGTCCGAAAAAGATGAGGAAATGGTACAAAAAGCGCTTGCTGCAACGGGTATGACAGAATTTGCTGAGCGTGATGTTCATGCCCTTTCAGGTGGACAACGTCAACGTGCTTGGATTGCAATGACCCTTGCACAAGATACAGATATTATTTTGCTTGATGAGCCGACTACATATTTAGATATGACGCACCAAATTGAAGTGTTAGATTTATTATTCGAATTAAATGAAACAGAGCAAAGAACGATTGTTATGGTATTGCACGATTTAAATTTGGCATGTCGTTATGCAGACAACATTGTAGCTATTCAAGATAAACAAATATATGCGCAAGGTAAACCAGAAGAAGTTATTGACCAGAAGTTAGTTCGGGATGTATTCCGTATGGAGTGTCAAATAAGCACTGATCCGTTATTTGGGACACCGCTCTGTATCCCGCATGGAAGGGGAAGACGTGTACGTAAAGAGGCTGTTCAGGCGATGAGATAACGAAAAAAGACGATGAGGATTCATCGTCTTTTTTACCCCGCTATTTGTGGGCAGTAAGATCCCCATCTCAAAATTCAGCGAAAGCAAAGAAGCTGGTTGGGGGATCAACTGCAAGTAAAAGCCCGATTGGTGAGGGCTAATAATCAGTGGGGGATGAATATCCCCCACTGATTAAAGTTTCACTTTATTTTCGGCAAGAAAATAATAGAAAAAGGGGAATACGTAAACGTCGTTCATATTCTTCTTCATCCTGAAAACAGTTTCGATTTGGTGTAGCTTCTTTTAAGTTTGTAATCGTAAATCCGGCTTGTTGTAATAATGTAAAATATTCTTCCGTAGTCCGGTGATATTTAATAACTTCTTGATCAATCCATGGCTCAACTCGTTTTCCCGTTTTGAAATAATCATCGACGAGCCAACTAGTTCTTTTACCACTCGTTTGCAAGCTTTCGAATGAAGAAGTAATAACGGATGTTGAACGCTAAAGGTGAAGGTTCCGTTTGTTTTTAAGGTTTGAAACACATTTTGAAAAATGATATCAAGGTGTTCAATATAATGTAAGGCGAGTCTAGATGTTACTAAATCAAAAGTAGAAGGAGGGTATGTGTAGTCTTTGAGGTTTAAAAAATGAACGGTGCTATTTTTATTTTCTAGTTGTTTTTTAGCTTTTTCATACATAAGCTCGGAGCCTTCAATACCAGTGTAAGAGTGGCAGTCATTTTCTAATAATTCTTCACCAAATTTAGCGTCACCACAACCTAAATCGAGAACATTCTTTCCTTGTACATTACCAATGAGCTGAAAGAATGCCGGCCTTTCAATCGATTCATTCGGGCTATTTTCGCGGTATCTTCGTTTCATATATTGCCCAAAAAATGCTTCGTTATTATATACATCAGATTCTGTAAATGCCATGTTTAAAGCCTCCCTAAATATTTTTTTAATTCTATCAAATACGAAACGTAAATGATAGATTTCTTGTAATGAATCATATATAATCTAGAATTGTAAGCGGTTTCTTTAAACTATTTTTCTATAATAAATTCTGAAAACGTGTTAAGCTAGTAGAGGGATTATTAGAACTATTAAGATAATAATCCGCTTACATGAACGATGGGAGGCTTCACGATGTCTAGTAAAACACTTGCAAACTTTTTAGAAGAAAATTTAGAGGATTTAAAATCAAAGGGGCTTTATAACGTAATTGATCCGCTTGAAAGTCCAAATGGACCGATTATTACAATTGGCGGAAAAGAATATATTAACTTATCTTCAAACAACTATCTTGGATTAGCGACTGATAATCGCTTACAAGAAGCAGCAATTGGTGCAATTCATAAGTACGGCGTTGGAGCAGGAGCTGTTCGTACAATTAACGGTACTTTAGATTTGCATATCAAATTAGAAGAAACAATTGCAAAGTTTAAACATACAGAAGCAGCAATTGCTTACCAATCAGGATTTAACTGTAATATGGCAGCGATTTCAGCCGTTATGGATAAAAATGATGCGATTCTTTCAGATGAATTAAACCACGCATCTATTATTGATGGTAGTCGTCTATCAAGAGCGAAAATCATCGTTTATAAGCATTCTGATATGGAAGATTTACGTAAAAAAGCAATCGAGGCAAAAGAATCAGGTCTTTACAATAAATTAATGGTTATTACAGACGGTGTTTTCTCAATGGATGGGGATATTGCAAAATTACCAGAAATTGTTGAAATTGCAGAAGAACTGGATTTGATGACATACGTAGATGATGCACACGGTTCAGGTGTAATTGGCAAAGGTGCAGGTACTGTAAAACACTTTGGTCTGTCCGATAAAGTTGATTTCCAAATTGGTACATTATCAAAAGCAATTGGGGTAATTGGTGGATATGTAGCAGGGAAACAAAACTTAATTGACTGGTTAAAAGTTCGTTCACGTCCATTCTTATTCTCTACGGCATTAACACCAGCTGATGCGGCAGCTTGCATGAGATCAATTGAAATCTTAATGGAAAGCACAGAGTTACACGATCGTCTATGGGAAAATGGTCGCTATTTAAAACAAGGGTTAAAAGAACTTGGTTTTAACATTGGAGAAAGTGAAACGCCAATTACACCTTGTATTATTGGTGATGAAGTATTAACACAAGAATTTAGTAAACGTCTAAATGAAGAAGGCGTATACGCAAAATCTATCGTATTCCCAACTGTAGCAAAAGGAATGGGGCGCGTTCGTAATATGCCTACAGCAGCTCATACGAAAGAAATGTTAGATGAAGCAATTCGTAAGTATGAAAAAGTAGGGAAAGAAATGGGTATCATTTAATTAACGACATCTTTTGAATAGCTTGCAAATGAGGAGTGGGGAAAATGAAAAAAATTCTAGTAACCGGTTCTTTAGGGCAAATTGGTTCTGAACTAGTAATGAAACTTCGTGATGTATACGGTGCATCAAATGTTATTGCAACAGATATTCGTGAAACAGATAGTGAAGTAGTAACGTCTGGTCCATTTGAAACGTTAGATGTAACAGATGGACAAAAACTACATGATATCGCAAAGCGTAATGAAGTAGATACGATTATTCATTTAGCAGCTTTACTTTCAGCAACAGCAGAAAAAAATCCATTATTTGCTTGGAATTTAAATATGGGCGGACTTGTAAATGCATTAGAAGCAGCACGTGAATTAAACTGTAAGTTTTTCACGCCAAGTTCTATCGGTGCATTTGGTCCATCAACGCCAAAAGATAATACACCACAAGATACAATCCAGCGTCCTACTACGATGTATGGGGTAAACAAAGTAGCAGGAGAATTACTATGTGATTATTATCATCAAAAGTTTGGCGTTGATACGCGCGGTGTACGTTTCCCAGGCTTAATTTCTTACGTAGCTCCTCCAGGAGGCGGGACAACTGACTATGCAGTTGAAATTTATTATGAGGCGATTAAAAAAGGCACATACACCTCATACATTGCAGAAGGAACATACATGGATATGATGTATATGCCAGATGCTTTACAAGCGATCATTTCATTAATGGAAGCTGATCCAAGTAAACTTGTGCATAGAAATGCGTTCAACATTACAGCAATGAGCTTCGAGCCAGAGCAAATCGCGGCATCAATTCGTAAACACATTCCGACGTTTACAATGGATTACGCAGTAGACCCAGCTCGTCAAACAATCGCTGATAGCTGGCCAAACTCGATTGACGCAACTGCAGCAATGACAGAGTGGGGCTTTAAAGCAGAATACGACTTAGACAAAATGACAACGGATATGTTGGCTAAGTTAAAAAAAAAGCTCACAGCTGAGTTAGTGATGAATTAATAGGAAGGGTCGATTCTTAGGAATCGGCCCTTTTATTTGTATTTTAATAATATACAAATAATTACAAGTATGACAGAATGAGTTAATTTGTGCATAAAGGGGAGAGATACAATGGAGAAATGGGAGTTAGCAAAGGAAATTTATAATACGTCACGTTTAACGGGAACATTTAAGCTTCGATCAGGACAAGTATCAAATCAATACTTTGATAAGTACTTATTTGAATCTAATCCAGTACTGTTATTAGAAATTGCTAAACAATTGAAAGAGCTCATTCCTCCTGAGACAGAAGTACTCGCGGGTTTAGAGATGGGAGGAATTCCAGTAGCGACAGCATTATCTTTACAAACAGGTATACCTGTTGTATTTGTAAGAAAAGAAGCGAAAAAGTACGGTACATGTAAGTTGGCAGAGGGTGTTGATATTACTGGGAAGAATGTTTGTGTGGTTGAAGATGTTATTACGACAGGCGGTCAAATTTTATTAAGCACGAAAGATTTAAGAGAACTGGGTGCGAAAGTACATCATGTCCTAGGCGTCATTGAACGAACAAAAGAGGGAAGAGATAACTTATTAGAAGATGGCTTACAGTTACATTCTTTATTTACAATGGATGAGTTAATTGAAGGAGAAAAGCAACATGCAAAGAGTTGATGTTGTATATGCACTGATACATAATGAAGAAACAGATAAAATATTAATGGTACATAATGTAGAACAAAATGTCTGGCCATTGCCAGGCGGGGCTGTGGAAAAAGATGAAATATTAGAGGAAGCACTAATAAGAGAAGTAAAAGAAGAGACAGGTTTAACTGTTGTGGCAGGTGGACTTGTTGCGATCAATGAAAAATTCTTTGAAGAATCAGGGAATCATGCGCTATTTTTTACATTCCGAGCAAATGTAGTAACAGGTGAACTTCGTGCAGAAGATGAAGGAGAAATTTCCGCAATCGAGTGGGTAGATAGAAAAATCGCGAATGAGCGATTCCCATACTATGATGGAGGGTTCGAATTATTATTAGAAGTTTCCATTCCATACAAGTTTCAACCAGAAACAAAGTGAGTGAACGAAGAAACAGGAGCCACAAGGCTCCTGTTTTTCTATTCAATCGTCTTCAGTAATAACTTTTTCAATAGTGGTTTAATCTTCAGACGTAAATCTTCAGCGTGATTTGCAACTAAGAAGTGATGGTTATAAATGTTCTTCATTAATTGATAAGTTGCTTCTTTCGCCTCGCCTTCTTCGATGAAGATTCCGATTACTTCCATACCACTTTTACGAGCAAGTTTGACAGCTTCATGCGTATCTAAAATACCGTCTTGTTGATAGTCTAGCGCAGAAGGCTCACCGTCTGTAAAGACAAGTAAGAATTTATGCTTTTCTGGTCTTTTTGCAAGTTTTTCAGAAACGATACGAATAATATATCCGTCGCGGTTATCTTCTTCTTCGCGAAGTTGCATAATTTCTGGACCGACGTTTGGTAACGTTGAGTTTTTATACGTTACAACTTCATGGATAACGTTTGGCTTATCTTCAGGCTTAGCACTAGAAGCATCTTCCCAAAATCCGCTAATAGCGTGCGGGATTTTTAAAGATTTCAATGCTTCATGGAATAGTACAACACTCTTTTTCGTTTCTTCCATTTTGTTATACATAGAACCAGAGCAGTCCACTAGTAATTGGAATGCAACGTCAAGTTCTTGTGATTCCTGTCCTTTTTTATAAAACATGCGCGGCTGCTTTTCAGTATAAATACGAAGGAATTTCTTACGAAGTCTTCCGTAATATTTATCACTATTTGCATTCGTTTTATTTTCAATCGTTTTTTCGATAATTTTCTTTAATTCTTTTACATCTTTATTAACGACTGATTTGATAGCTTGGTAATCCTTTTTTTCATCAGGATTTGATTTGCGAGCTTCTTTAAATATATGAGAAGCACCAACGTTATACTTACCGTATGCACCCTCGTTTTGGCTAGAAGCGTGTGAAGCTCTTGCTTCTTCTGTATCGGCGCCATCAAAGTTGGATTGTGTACTTTTTTGAGAAGTACCTTGTACAGAACCAAGTGCTTGGTCGCCATCTTCTGATTCACGAGCAGTATCGCCCATCATGTTTGTTTTTGTTCCGCTTTCTAATTCAAAGCGTAAAAAGTTCTCGTTTTCGTTATTTTTATTTTCACGATGCCATGTGGAGAAACTTTCATCCATTTTGTTTTTATTTTCATCGTCATCTATGAGCTGCGTATCATCATTTGCTAAATCTTCGACACGACAGTTCTTTTCGTCTGCAATGACAGATAAATAAAGCGGAGCATGTCCGAAATAATTATTAAGCATGTCACTTTCAAGCAGTCCTTCTAAACGATAGCGAATTTTTTCAACGATATACATAATGTCTTCTGTATTACGAGCTTGGAATGTTTCATGCAAAATTGATTCAATTTGCTCAAAATATTCATTATTAAACATTTCATATTTATCGCTCGTTAATGAAAGATAGCAGAGACAAAATAGACGATCACCGTGATAGTTACGAACACGATTGATTTCATTTTGCGAACCAAAGTAATTGCGATACATTTCTTTTCTTCTTTTAAAAACATGCTTTGTGCCAGGGCGTAAGTTTTTTACGATTTCCTCAACACGTAAATCTTCTAATAGAACAAATAATTGTGTTAAAAACTTTTTTAAAGGTGATTCTTGTAATTCAATCGCATAAGAACGAATTAAAGTCATGTCCGAGTAATGTTTATTACCAAGTGCTTTTAAAAACACTTCGCTTTTTAATCCGATTACTGTATCCTCTTCTTTTCGATCATCCCAAAAGTGACTAATGACAACCTTTTTTTCAATTTCGTCGTAGTATGCTTTATAGCCATACTCAAGGTAGGCATCGTCTTCTTTTAAAAGAGCATACATTAAGTTTTCCATTTGTAGAAACAGCGACGCATCAATTTTTTTGTCACTAAAAATTTGTCTCATGAATTATCCCTCAAAGAAATAACTTTCTGCTAATTCACGGACAGTCATTTGTTCTGTTTCATCGTTTAATTTTGCGATAATACTACGTTCAATTGCACGCATAACAGGAATATATACACCTAAATCACATGCGTCGATAATGCCACGAATACTTGCTGCTTCTTCACTTACACGTCCATCACGAGCTAAAGGCATAAGGTCGCTTGCAAATGCAACGAACTTTTCAATTGTTGCAACATCATTTAATTTTGATTCAGATAGTAATAGTTCTTTTAATGTGTCACCTTGAATGTATGGAACTTCAATAATAACGAAACGGTTTTTTAATGCTTCGTTTAGTTCACTTGTTCCAACGTAACCTTCGTTAATCGCTGCAATTACGCGATATTCGCCATCACCGTATACAACCTCTTGTGTAAATGGGTTTGTAATCATTTTACGGTAATCTAATGCGCCGTGAAGAAGTGGTAACGTTTCAGGTTTTGCCATATTGATTTCATCAATATATAGGAAATGACCGTTCTTCATTGCTTTCATAAGAGGACCGTTAACGAAAGTAACTTCAGATGCTCCGTCTTTCGTTTGTAATGTGTTGTATCCTAAAATACCTTCCACATCTAAATCGACAGAACAGTTAATGCTATGCATTGGTTTTTGGAATAAAGAAGAAAGAGTTTCCGCTAGTACCGTTTTACCACTACCAGTCGGTCCTTTTAATAGAATATTTTTGCCAAGAAGAAGTGCCGTAATAGCATCTTCGATAATGCTGTTATCAGATGCTTTATATATTTTAGTACCGATTAAATGAGCATTTTCACCAGCCTCTTGTTTATTTTTTTCATGAATTGTAGAAAGCTGCTGTTTTAAATCAGAATGTATATGAAATTGTTCTAACATGTATTTCCCACCTAACATTATTTTCATAAAGTAATACATCTTATGATAACTTGTTTTAATATGGTATGCAAAGAAAAGGAGAGGGGAGAAATATAAAAGAAAAAGCAATCAATATCACGTTGATTGCTTATAGTAAAGGAGAAATGAGTCGCATAAAGGACTCTAATATTCTTTTTTTGATACTTCTTTTTTGGAACGAGTTCCATTTAATTTCAGTGGATTGTTTAAAGTCTTCTTCAAAATCGCGTTTAATATCATGAACGGTTTCTGATTCATATAGTACGCTAATAATTTCATAATTCAATTCAAAGCTACGTACATCCATATTTGCTGTTCCGATTGTTGCAATTTTATCGTCAACGAGTACAATCTTTGCGTGCATAAATCCATCTTTATAACTGTAAATAGAAGCACCAGCTTTTAAAAGTGGAGTGAAATAGGATTGAGATGCTTGATCGCTAATAATACTATCACTCTTACCAGGATATAAAATGCGTACATCTATGCCAGATATTGCACTTAAGCGTAATAATGTTAAAGTTTCTTGATCTGGAATAAAGTATGGTGTAGCGATCCAAATAGATTTTTTGGCTGAGCTCATAACAGCTAGTAATGTATTACGAATACTTTTATCATCTGAGCTTGGTCCACTTGCTACAATTTGCACCGCACCTTCTGCATCCGGAATTTCTTTTCCTGGGAAGTATTGTCTATTCATAAATTGATCCCAAGAATAAGTATTCAATCCACTAGACGCATAAAGCCAATCTTCTAGAAAGATGGCTTGTAATTTATACAATGCTTTTCCTTCTATTTTTAAATGACTATCACGCCAAACAGGGAATTTTTTTGAGCGACCAAGATACTCATCACCGACGTTGAGTCCCCCGGTAAAACCAATTTCTCCATCTACAATAACGATTTTTCGATGGTTACGATAATTGACCGTTTCAAGTAACCAAGCTGAAAAAATAGGGTCAAATTCTACAATTTCAATTCCAGCTTCTTTCATAGGCTGTAAAAAGCGTCTTCTTAACGTATTACTTCCGAGTCCATCATAAAGGAAGCGTACAATAACACCATCTTTTGCTTTTTGTATTAAAGCATCTCGTACTTTTGTACCAATCTCATCAGATTTATAAATATAGTATTGAATATGTATGTGATGTTTTGCATTCTCGATTGCGTTCAAAATTTCTGAAAAGGTTTGATCACCGTTTGTTAAAAGTTTTGTTGTCGTTCTATCTGCGGCAGGCCGCCTCCGAATTTTTGTACGACTTCTGTTAAATGTATAGAACGTTCATGTAATGGGACTGTGAGTGATAATTCTAGTCGTCTTCCTTCTAATATTTCGCGGAATAATTTTCTTTGTTCTTCTGAACGATGAAGATGCTTTTTTCTTCTCCAACGGCTACGCCCGAAAATAGAGTATAAAAGTACACCTACAAAAGGAAGAAGTGCTAATACTAAAAACCACGCTAAAGTACTTTGGGGAGATCTATTTTCTATAAAAATAACGAATGAAATTCCTACGATTGTGATGGACCATAGAGCACCGACAAACGTATATAACGAAATAACCGATGTATTTAATAGGAAAAGAACGATGGATACGATTGTAAATATTAATAATAATTGAACGATAGGTTTCTTCATTTCTATATAATTCCTCTAATCTTTCTTAAATATAGACTTCTTAAATAGAAGATATAATCTGACATCCTTATTATAAAGTGTTTTGTTTTTTTTACAAAATATAGACATTTGTCCTATACTTTCCGCATTTGTCCTACATACAGTATATTGTTACGTTGTTATCCCGCTATTTGCTGGCTGATGATCAGTGTAGGAGGGACAAAAACCTTGCCCCTTATATAGGAAAGTGGATGAGGTTTCTTTCCTGGATTTGTAGCAGGTGCATTATGAAGCCCAGGATATGGTTATCCATATTACGCGGATTCTTCTTATTAAGGTGAGAAAATGAAAAGGAGAGGGAGATAATGAATTATATAGAAAATAACGGATTGTATTATCGTTATAATCATGGAGGGCACCATCATAATGGCGGACATAATCACCATGGTGGACACAATCATTATGATCATCATCATCATCACGGTGGTGGATGGGGCTGGGGTGGTGGCTCGTGGGGCGGAGGATTTTTCCCAGGGAGTTTTGCTGGAGGCATGTTAGGTGGGCTTACAGCTGGCGCATTAACGGGTGCAGCAGGTGGAGGCTACTATCCAGCGCCGTACCCAGTAACATATCCAGCACCATATCCAATGCCATACCCGGGTTATCAGCAAATACCATATCAGTATTAAACTAAAAAAGAGGATATCCTCTTTTTTAGTTTAATACTATATTTATAAAATACTTCCAAATTTAAGGTGAAAATATGTTAATATTTTGTTATTGTAATTCAGTATATTAAATGCAAATTTTGATTTTATCCCGCTATTTGTAGGCAGTAAAACTCCCGCCTCAAAATTCAGCTGGAACAAAGAAGTTAGGTGGAAGCCCTGCTTCCCGTAAACGCCCGATTGGCGAAGGCTAATAATCGGTGGATGATGAACAAAACCCCCACTGATTAAAGTTTCACTTTATATTATCATTCCCGAATAGTTGCATTTTGTATTTTAATCTCTATTTCATTATGTATCGGCAGTTGGATTTACATCTTAACATTTCATAAAATAAAAGAGATTAGGTGTGAGGCCACATTAATAGGGAGTAGAGGCTAATATTGATGGAATTGTCACTTTAAAAATTAAAAGAATGTAAGAGAATACGGTATAATAAGTTTAGATAAACAGAGAGATGAGAAGCTTCTACTATCATTAAAATAGCACCATATTGCTTTTTTTTATAAATAATATTATGTTATTTTAATCGGCCTATTTAGAAAAAATTTGTGATTTATGTAAAGGTATATTGTTAGAAAATGAAATATCTCTATTTCTATGAAGAGAAACGAGTTGTGTTTTAGTCAGATAGGAAGCAAGGAGAGGTGCGCATGCTAGAACAAAGAGGTCATGCATTATATGACTCTTCATTGCAAGATTTGAAATTAGCATTAGATGAGTCTTCAATTGTTGCTATTACAGACCGAAATGGTCGTATTACATATGTGAATGATAAATTTTGTGAAATCTCAAAATATAAAAGAGAAGAGTTAATAGGAAAAGATCACCGTATTTTAAATTCTGGATATCATCCGAAAACATTTTTTCAAATTTTATGGAAGCGTATTTTGAGTGGGAAAGTTTGGACGGGAGAAATTCGAAATCAAGCAAAAGATGGTACGTATTATTGGGTTAAAACAACAATTGTTCCATTTTTAAATGAAAAGGGAGAACCCTATCAATTTATTGCAATTCGAAATGATATAAGCAGTAGGAAAGAAGCAGAACAAAGATTACGATTAAGCGAAAGTCGTTATAGGGAACTTGCTTATCACGATGCGTTAACAAGTTTACCAAACCGTTTACAGTTAATTACGACTGTAAATAAGATGATTGCAGAGAAAATAGAGTTTGGCATGATTTACTTTGATTTAGATCGTTTTAAATTAGTGAATGATACGTTAGGTCATATGATAGGAGATTTACTTTTAAGCGAAGTTGCTTCACGGTTGCATTATGTGCTAGGAGAGAAAGATGTTCTGGCTAGGCTGGGTGGCGACGAATTTGTGCTGTTAACAAAAACTCATACACATGATGAGATGAGGCAGTTAGCGACATCTGTGTTGTCATGCTTTCAAGCACCATTTATGCTTGAAGGTCATGAAGTATATATTTCAGCTAGTCTAGGACTTTGTTCCTATCCACAAGATGGAAAAGACGTTGAAACGTTATTAAAAAATTCGGATTTAGCCATGTATAGTGCGAAAGAGCAAGGAAGAAATGCGGCGTGCTTCTTTACAGATGAATTACGTGCGAAAATAAACCGTAGAATGAAAATAGAATTTGCTTTGCAAAAGGCAATTCGTGACGAAGAATTAAAAGTGGCATTACAGCCTATTATTGATTTGAAAACAAAGAAATGTACTGGTATTGAAGCTTTAGTACGTTGTAATACAGAAGAAGGACCTATTTCACCAAGTGAATTTATACCTGTAGCTGAAGAGTGTGGACTTATTATAAAACTAGGAGACTGGGTACTAGAAAAGTCATGTCGACTGTTTAAAACTTTACCAGAGTATCAAGAGGGACTGAAGTTATCTGTTAATTTATCAATACAACAATTGATGCAAAAGCGATTTATTTTATCTGTTCGTAGTATATTGAAGCGAACAGGATTTTCACCAAATCGTTTAATATTAGAAATAACAGAAAGTATAGCTGTACGTCATTTTGATTATATTATTGCTACATTGCAAGAATTAAGAAGTATGGGGATTTTAATCGCTTTAGACGATTTCGGAACAGGGTATTCCTCATTATATTATTTAAAAAAACTCCCACTTGATATTGTGAAAATTGATCGTAATTTTATTCGTGAGTTTCATTATGATCACGCACAACCTGAGCGAACGATTGTAAAATCGGTTATTGAGATTGCCCATAGTTTAAATTTATTAGTAGTTGCTGAAGGGGTAGAAACGGTAGAACAAGAAAGTTTATTACAATCTATGGGCTGTGATTACGTACAAGGATTTTATTATGCGAAACCTTTATCTGTAGGAGAGTTAAAAGAAAAGTTAATTACAGATTTTTAATAAAAAGAGAAGCCGGTAGCTTCTCTTTTTTTAATTCATTTTTTGTGAGTCTTTCATTAGTACTGGATAAAGAATAAGGCCTAATACAAACAATCCGATTCCTAAGAAGAACGTTTTTAAATCAGCAGTTCCTGTTTTGATAACCCAAATAGAGTATACAAATGCTAACGTAGTAATGATCCCATCCTTTACTCGAGAGCCAGGCATTATATCGTACGTTTCTCCTGTAATAACCAATTTGAATTGGTACAGCGTAGAAACAAGGTATGGAATTAAATAAGCTAATGTTGCTACAATGATAGCGAAATTATACGCTTCTGACACAGTACCAGAAATCGTTGAGAATAAGAAAATTTGCGTCATCACATTTGTAATAAATAATGATTTTGAAGGACTCCCTTTTTTATTTGTTTTAGCAAAAAACTTAGGGAAAAGTCCATTCTTTGCTGCCTGGTAAGGTACTTCTGAACTAACAACGATCCAGCCTACAGTAGAGCCGAATAAAGATACAAGTGCAAGTAAGGCCATTATATAAGCGCCTTTACTACCAATTGCTAAATTTAATGCGTCTACTAATGGTTTTTGAGACTCTTTTAAAACATCTTGTGGAAGAGCTCCCATTGTAAGTAAAGTAATTGACATGTAAATAAGAAGAGCAATAATTAATCCAAAAATCGTTGCTTTTTTAACATCGCGCTGAGATTTTGCACGGTTAGAAAGCATAACAGCAGATTCAATACCGATGAACGCCCAAAGTGTTGCAATAGCCGCTGAATTTATTTGTCCGCCTAATGAAATGGCTTGTCCAGATTCATTCATAAATGTTTGACCGTCTCCGAAATTAGAGGCATTGAAAATGAATAATGTGATTACAATAAACATTGTAAATCCGATGATTTTTGCAATGGTAGCAAGAAGATTCATATTACCAGCGCGATCAATATTTTGAGAAAGAATATATTGAATTCCCCATAACATAAGGCTACATACGAGGAAAGTTAACCCTTTTCCGAGTTCTAGTGAAAATCCGTTTGTTGAAAAGAGAATTTGCTTACTTTGTAAAACTGGAAAGAATGTTGATAAATATCCAGCAAAGGAAATAATAACAGATGCTGTAGCAGCCCAGTTAGCAGCCCAATATCCCCAAGCCATACTATACCCTGCAACTTTACCTGCCTTTTTGGATGTAAACATTGCTTGGGCATAACTTTGTGGTCCGGCTTTTAATTCTGGTTTTCGAATTGCTAAATTTCCAAATACGAGTGCAATCATAAATACACCAAGACCTGTAATACTCCATGCAAGTGTAGAACCCATTGGACCTGATACATGTGCTAAGTTTGCTGGGAGCATAAATACGCCACCGCCAACCATATTCCCGATAACAAAAGCTGTTAAAACCCATAATCCCCATTTTTTCGTTCCCATTTTTGTTAACTCCTTTGTAGTAAGTTTTGCTTAAACATCATTTTTTACTAGCTTTTTGGCAATAAAAAAAGAGCCATGTAGATAAAAAATACCTACATGGCTCTTCGCCTAACGTAGGTACAACGGGAATAACCCTTGTACCTACGCGTAATTTTTCCGCTAGGTTTCAAGGGTTAAGTATGATGATGATGTTTTTGTGCAAATGCAACTACAATTGTTGTATAAGTAAGCATAGTTCTTTGCTCCCTTTCTCCTCTGATTTTGAAGTTAGTATACTACATGTTTTTTTGAATGAAAAGAAAAATATAAATTTTTTTATAAAAATACGTATCATTGATTAAATATTTACCTATATTTTTCTTGTACTGGAAAATAAGTGAGAGATTGGCAGAAGAGTGTAGCGTGGTATAATACATATAGAATTAGAAGGTGACAAGGGGCTAGTGTAGATGATGAGTAAGTATGAACAAATTTATACAGAAATCAGTAAGTCTATTGATAATAAACAATTAAAAGAGGGATGCAAAATCCCATCAGAAACTGAATTAATGAGGCAGTATGAAGCAAGCCGAGGCACTGTAAGAAAAGCGGTAGATTTATTGCAAGAGCGTGGATATGTTCAAAAAATACATGGAAAAGGTGTTTTTGTTTTAAAGCGAAAAAACATTGAGTTTAATTTTGGCGGCATAGTAAGTTTTCAAGAAGAAAATGAGCGTTTAGGACGTCATTGTATTACAGAAGTCGTGGATATGGAGAAAGTAAAAGCGACAATAGAGGTAGCAAAGTTATTGAACGTGAAAGAAAAAACGGAAATAGATCATATTAAGCGTGTACGAAATATTGATGGAGAAAAAGTAATTTTAGATATAAACTATTTTGTATCGGAATATATTCCAGGATTAACGAGAGAAATTGCAACTGCATCGATTTATAAATACATTGAGAAAGAATTAGGGCTACATATTAGCTATTCACAGAGGGTAATTGAAGTACAACCATGTACAGATGATGACCGAAAGTATTTAGACTTAAATGGAACAGACTATGTTGTCGTTGTAAAAAACTTTACTCATTTATACGATGGGAGTCAGTTCGAATATACAGAATCACGTCACCGTTTAGATATTTTTCACTTTTCGGATGTGGCGCGGAGAAAATAAGGAGATGGAACGAAATAACGTTTCATCTCTTTTTTTATAAAAAAACCACCAACTCGTATATACGAGTGTTGACTAACTTATATATACGAGTTAATATGTAATTGTAAACGGTATCAAAAAAAGAAAAGAGGGACGGGAATATGGGGAAAGACTATCGTAAAACAGCGGAAGAAGTGTTGCAGTATATTGGTGGGAAAGACAATATTGAACAAGCTGCGCACTGTGTAACAAGGCTCCGTATCGCTTTAAAAGATGAAAGTAAGATAGATAATGATAAATTGCAGTCTGTTTCATTAGTAAAGGGAGCGTTTCATAACGCTGGGGTATTTCAAGTTGTAATTGGTCCAGGTGATGTCGATCGAGTATACGCTGAATTGATAACGCTTGCAGGTATGGAGGAATCGACAGTAGCTGACGTGAAAGATTCTGGAAACCAAAAGTTGAATCCGGCTCAAAAGTTTGTAAAAGTATTTTCAGATGTATTTATGCCGATATTACCAGCGATCGTAACAGCTGGTTTACTGATGGGGATTAACAATTTATTAGGGGCAAAGGACTTATTTTTTGATGGTAAAAATTTATTAGATGTTTATCCGAATTTAGGCGGGCTTTGGGATTTAATTAATATGATGGCCAATACAGCATTCGTGTTCTTACCGGCACTTGTTGGTTGGTCAGCGACGAAGCGTTTTGGCGGTAGTCCAATACTAGGTATTGTTATGGGGTTAATGCTTGTGCATCCGGCCTTATTAAACGCGTGGGATTATGGAAAAGCAGCGACTGGTTTAGAGGGACAAAAGATCGAGTACTTCGATATTTTAGGATTATTTCAAATTGAAAAGGTAGGGTATCAAGGTCAAATCCTACCGGTTTTAGTAGCGGCATTTGTCTTAAGTAAAGTGGAAATCTTTTTAAAGAAACATGTACCAAATGCGATTCAATTATTAGTTGTACCAATTACAACAATCGTTGTAACAGGTGTGTTAGCATTGGGAATTATCGGTCCAGTTACACGTCATATTGGAGATTTATTAACAGCTGGATTAGTAGGTGTATATGAAACAGTACCAGTAGTTGGAGCAGTATTATTTGGAGCATTATATGCACCGCTCGTAATTACAGGTATGCATCATATGTTTATTGCTATCGACTTACAATTAATTGCACAACACGGCGGTACATTCATTTGGCCGATGATTGCTCTTTCTAACATTGCACAAGGTAGTGCGGCACTAGCAATGTTCTGGATTTCTAAAAATCAAAATGATAAAAGTATGGCATCGACATCAGCAATTTCAGCGTACTTTGGTATTACAGAGCCAGCGATGTTCGGTGTGAATTTACGAAATAAATTTCCGTTCTATGCAGCGATTATAGGATCTGCTGTAGCAGCGATATTCATTACATTAAATGGTGTATTAGCACCTGCTATCGGAATTGGCGGATTGCCAGCATTTATTTCTATCATTCCGAAATCGATTCCAATGTTTATTGTAGGAATGATTATCGCAATTGTAATCCCATTTACGTTAACGTGGTTATTTGCAAAAAGAGTTAAACAGAAGTAGGAGGAAGTTAAGCATGAAGGATTGGCATAAAAGTGTAGTCTATCAAATTTATCCGAAGAGCTTTAATAGTTATTACAATAAAGAAACCGGTGATATAAAAGGGGTTACAGAGAAACTAGATTATTTAAAAGAACTTGGAGTAGATTATATTTGGTTAACACCGATATATGAATCACCACAAAACGATAATGGATACGATGTAAGTGATTATTACAGCATTGATCCATCTTACGGAACGATGGAAGAGTTTGAAGAGCTTTTAGAAGAAGCGAAAGCACGTGATATTGAGATTATGCTCGATATTGTCGTAAACCATAGTTCGACGGAGCATAAGTGGTTTAAAGAAGCAAAAGAAGATAAAAATAGTCCGTATCGTAATTATTATATTTGGCGTGATGAAAAGAATAATTGGCAGTCTAAATTTGGTGGATCTGCTTGGAAATATGATGAGAAAACAGAGCAATATTTTTTACATCTATTTGATGAGACGCAAGCTGATTTAAATTGGGAAAATGAAAAACTTCGTGAAGAAGTATATGATATGATGCGCTTTTGGCTTGATAAGGGGGTAACAGGATTCCGATTAGATGTAATTAACTTAATTTCAAAAGACCAAAGTTTCTTGAATGATGATGGTAGTACTGCGACAAGTGATGGGCGTAAATATTATACGGATGGTCCACGCGTCCATGAATATTTACAAGAGATGAACCGAAATGTTTTTGAAGGGAAAGATGTAATTACAGTTGGAGAAATGTCATCTACGACAATTGATAATTGTATTAAATACTCAAACCCTGAGCGTAATGAACTAAGTATGACGTTTAGTTTCCATCATTTAAAAGTAGACTATCCGAATGGTGATAAGTGGACGAAGGCTGATTTTGATTTCATTAAATTAAAAGAAATTATGTCTAATTGGCAAATTGAAATGCAAAAGGGCGGAGGATGGAATGCGTTATTTTGGTGTAATCATGACCAGCCTCGTATTGTGTCACGCTTTGGAGATGATGGGAAATACCGAAATGAATCTGCTAAAATGTTAGCGACAGCTATGCATATGTTGCAAGGAACACCTTACATTTATCAAGGGGAAGAAATCGGTATGATGAATCCTAAATTCGAGTCCATCGAGCAATATCGTGATGTGGAATCGTTAAATATATATGATATAAAGCTAGAAGAAGGATTATCAAAAGAAGAGATTATAGGGATTTTAAAACAAAAATCTCGTGATAATTCCCGTACTCCGATGCAGTGGAATGGAGAGGTGAATAGTGGTTTTACAACAAGTACACCTTGGGTTTCAGTGGCTGAAAACTTTAAAGAAATAAACGTAGAGAAGGCATTAGAAGATAAAGAATCTGTATTTTATCATTATAAAAAGTTAATTGAACTTAGAAAAAAATACGATATAATTACAGACGGAAAATATGATGTTTTAGATGAAAATCATCCTAAGATTTGGGCGTATACACGTACTGTAAATAATGAAGTATTACTTGTTATAAATAACTTCTATGGAGAAGAAATAACGTATTCTGTACCAGTTCATGTTCAATTGGATGGTATGAAACAAGAAGTAGTAGTATCAAATTATAAAGATTCAAGTACGGATATTACGAAGCTTAATTTAAGACCATATGAATCAATTGTATATCGATATACGAAATAAAAGGTTGTATGCCGCCCGGCATACAACCTTTTTACTTTAGGACACCGCTATATAAAATATTTACTTCTACTTCTGGTTTGAACTTCACTTTTGCATAATCTTCATTCCAATTTTTTTTCTTCCATAAATCAGGGTGATAAGCGATAAGGTGTCTCCCGATACCGAAAGCATCACAATTTGCTTTTTGTAGTTTTTTCGTTATGCGTTTTGCTTCTTTTGTGAGCTGCTTAGATAATTCTTTGTTTAGTTTTTTTCTTTCTCCCATTTTATAAAGATTATCTCTCGGTGCTTCAAGAGCGATTACTTGTAGCTTTAGTTTTAGATGAGCGTAAACATTCCCTTTTTTGTCAGTCGTTATATTCAAGTCTCTTTTTAGTTTCCGATTGCTCACTTCCATTGTTAAATAATCAGATGTCTTCTCTGATTCATCGCTAGTAAGTTTTTGGGTTATACGGGCACTTGTTCCCATTTTTCCGGTTAATAACACGAATAAAACAGATTGTTTCAAAGGTAAATGCCCAGTTAATTTATCGTTGTTAAATAAAGCTAACCCGTTTGTAATTACTTCTTTTCCTTTTATTTTTATAGAAGGGAGGGTAAAGTCTTTACCGGGATCTAACATTTTTGTAGCAGCTGTTTCTAAAGTTTCTTTTGGAAATACACTCATATCTTCTAAGCTTTTCACTTTTTTCTTTAGAAAATCTCCAATTAGTAAATTTCCTACTTTCTTTTTTTCGAGTATCTCGGATGTTTCACCATCTACTGCAATAAGTTTTACTAAAGCAGTTGGGTTTGATGGATCCCGAAAGCTAACATCTAAATAGGGTAGTATACCTTTTTTTAGAATTTTGGTTCCTAGTAATTGAACACCATATTTGAAATAGCGAATATTCCCAGTCACATTTTTTTTTAGGGCATCGCTTGTATCCCTTATGTTATGCCCGGTTGCTGAATGTATTTCATTCTCGAATGAAGATTGCTCTCCGCTTGAACTTTTTACAAGCTCAACTGTTTGCTGGAGTTGATTCTCTTCCGTAATATCAGATCCAATACTATAAGCTAGCCTTGCTTCCCTTAATGGTTCTTGATCCCAACAGCCAGAAAGGAGGGAACTAGTACATAATATAAAAAGTAATTTAACTCTTTTTTTGAACATACTGTTCTCCTTTCTTCTTTCTTATTACTGAATAAAGTAGAAATAAAAGAGGGAGGACAACGATGAAAATATAGGTGAACTTATCAGTGAAAGTTGCAATTACTTTTAATTCTTCAGGTGTATCTATAAATAAGGCTACACTAAAAGCAATAATACCAACGATTGGAACAGCCTTTTTATGATTAGCAAGATTGAAGATATGTCCAATTCCTATAGAAGCAGCACAGTAATAACTAGCAATAGAAGCTACAACAGTTATCATCCAAATTGGGATGAATAGTAAATCAGTTCGGTCTATAATCCCGATATGTAAGGAGCGTAATAAGTAAGCAACTGGTTCTGGAATAAGTTCAACTTGCTTTGGACTAAATACAATAAAGCAAATCCAAACAGTAAAAGTATAAAAAAGCGTTACAAATCCATTAGCGATAGAAATGGCCTTTAGTTTTGCCACAGAACTCCCGTTTACTTTTGGAAAAGCGATAAGAATAATTTCAAAACCATACATGGCTGTAATTGTTTCTTTCGATGCTTGAATAATATTCCACCATCCAGCCTCTGTAATGGGGAAAATATAAGAAAAATCAGCCCGGGAAAGCCCTAGGGCAATTAAAAGCGCCATAGGTAAAATGAGAATAGAGGCCATGACATAAAATCGTACAATCACCTTAAATGTATTATAGGCTACGTAGCAACAAGCTATTGTAAATAGTATGAGAATTGCAGACCAAGGGGTGGCTTGTAAGACCCATACTTTAATGACATTACAAGCATTTAACATAACCGTCATACCGATAAGGGTAAAATAAAAAACATAAGCAAAACCTAACAGTTTTCCAAACTTATTACCAAATAGCATACAAACACTTTCATACATATCAGCATCAGGAAATCGTTTTAAGAAAAGCCACATAAGTAAAATAATAAGTTGAATCGCAAGCCCAGCGATGAGAGCAGAAATCCACCCACCACCTTTCGCTATTGGGTGAAGACGGTTTGGTAGAGAAAGGATACCAACTCCGATTTGGCATTGAATAACGAAAAAGGTAAATTGAACAAGCGAAATTTTACTTTGCGTGTTTGTCACCGTCCTCATCCTCTCTCGTTACATGTTGTCGTTGCATTTTTTTCGGCTTTGGATCATGTGGTCGTTCCCAAAATGACCACATTGGAAGTCTGACAAAAGAATCTTTCATATCTTTTATCCGCATTGGAGCAATAGGAGAAAGATATGGTGTATGAAAAGAATGAAGCTGACATAAGTGAACGAAAGTTATAATTAAACCAAATGAAATTCCTACATATCCAAATATGGCAGCAAGGATCATTAACGGAAAACGAAGAATCCGAACTGCTGAACTCATATCGTTTGATGGAACGAGAAAAGATGAGATTGCAGTTAAAGCTACAACGATAATCATTGTATAAGAAACGAGTCCGGCTTTTACAATTGCATCACCAATTACTAAACCACCTACAATACCGATTGTTTGTCCAACGCGGCTCGGCAGACGAATACCAGCTTCCCGTAATAATTCGAAAATTAACTCCATTAAGAGAGCTTCAAAAATAGGAGGAAGTGGCACTTTCTCTAATGAAGCTTTAATTGTATACACAAGTTCGAGCGGCAGCACATCAGGATGAAAAGCGACAGTTGCAATATATAAAGCTGGTAAGAGAAAGGCAATTAAAAAACTTACTAAACGAATCATTCGGACGAAAGAACCGACAATCCAGCGGTTATTATAATCATCTGGTGATTGATAGAAAGCGAATAACGTAACAGGTACGATGAGCGCTGTTGGATCTCCGTCAGATAAAATAGCAACTCGTCCTTCCATTAAATTTGCTGCGACTCTATCTGGACGCTCTGTATTTAATTGCTGCGGAAAGGGTGAGAAAGATGTGTCTTCTATAAATTCTTGTATATATCCTGGAGGCATAAGTGCATCTGTCTTAATCATTTCTAACCTTCTTTTTACTTCTACAACTAAATCGTCATTCGCTATGTTTTGCATATAAGCAATTGCCACTTTCGTGTGCATTTCTTCACCAAGTGTGAAATATTTAACGACGACATTTGGACTTTTTATGAGTTTACGAATAGAAGCTAAATTGGTTGCTAAATCTTCTACGAAACCAGTATGCGGCCCACGTACAATCCCTTCATTATCAGGTTCTGTTATATCTCTCTTTAACGATAGAGCTGTTTCGAAAATACAAAAACTGTCGACCTGTTCATGAAAATATAATGATTTTCCTTGTAATAAAAGCTGTATCCCATAATTTAAATTCGTTTCTTTCTTCATATTTAATGTAGAAAAAGCTTTATCTAAAGACAAATCAAACCGCGTTAATAATGGCTCAAGAGCTAATTGATGAATTAAATTTGGATCTGATAAAGATTCGATATATAAAATTGTTCCTTTTCCATTTTGAAAAGGGATATCTAATTTTTTTATATCATCTGAGTGACAGAGCTTATTTTCAATGTAATTAATATTTTCCGGAAGTGATGGAAACATATGCTTTTGGTTCTTGCTTTCTTGCTGTTCTTCGTGTTGTGTCATAAATTCCACCTCTTTTAGAATAAAATTCCTTCTGTTAATTTTTGTTTTTTATACGGAATTTATGCTTGGATTATTTGAAAAAGTAGCTTGAAAGTTCTGTTGCGTTACCTTCTATACTTAAAGAAAATGAAAATTAGGGAATCGAAAGAAAGCGTATAGTTAGATTGGCGATATTAATATATATCTTTTGTACTATAGAGGATAAGCCTAGCAGTATGCATAATTACATCGTTTGATGAATAGGAAATTTATGAGAATCGATTTATACTAGTATTGTGTCTTGCCTTTTTAGGTGTAGTACACAGCCGGTGATTGGCTAGTGGAGGTTTTTCCATTTTGCCAGTGCCGGTTTTTTGTTGGATAATAGAGAAAATATATAAGAAGGAAGGGATCGTTTTGAAAGATGTAGATTCTATTTCTATGAGAGAAAAAGTTGCTAGCTTTTATCTTTATTTCATTTCTTTTTTTGGTTTAATTACTATAACTATCTCTATACTTGAAATTAAAATCCCTTCTCATCTAACAATACTAGTATTGTTAGTACTGTTTATGGGGATCACAGAGTATTTTCCTGTACGATTTTGGAGGGGAGTAAGTTCACTTAGTTTTCCGATTATTTATTCTATGCTTTTGTTGTTTGGGACACATATAACTGCGCTCGCTCTTGTATTTGTTACTTTAATTATTCATTTGCTTCGGCGTTCTCCAATGGAAAGGATGCTTTTTAATAGTACACAGCATGCTCTTAGCCTTGTGTTAGCAGAATGGTTTTCTAGCAAATGTATGGTGTGGTTTTCCAGTGTAATAAATATGGAAGTTTTATATGAGAACCTATTATTTTTACTATTGTTTAGTATATTTTTCTGTTTTTTCAACAATCTCTTTTATGATTTACTAATGGTACTCCTTCCTCAGACATATTCGATACATCGATGGAATCAAAAAAATATATCAGTCTTTTTTTGTGAAAGTTTTTGTCTATTCTATGCCGTTCTTATACACATATTAGATAGCCAATATTCTTTAGAGCTAAAAGGAATTATTGTTTTGTTCTTTTTCTTCCCACTTGTGGCAATCTCTATCATTAGTTCATTTTCTGCACGAATACGGATGGAAAAAGAAAGATTGTACGAATTTTTTCTTATTACGACAGAAATAAGCCGTGGATTATCTGGAGGAAATCTTCAGCACATAAAAAAATCACTTAAAGGATTTCTAGGGATACAAGCATATGTATTATGGACAAAAGACGAGGGAGAATGGAATATACAGTTGAGGGATGGGAAATTGAAAAATGATATAACTGATTATTCCGACGGAAAAGGAGAGTTCTGTGAAATAACTGAAAATACTGTTTTTAATAATTGGAAGGTTGGTACAGCACCAGGAGATGGGGTGTTTGAAGATGTTATACGTTCTTTAGTTTATTTCCCTCTTATTGTAAATAATGAGTTGATCGGGATGTTTGTTGCAGGTAAAAGTAGAGGTGCTGGTTTTTTCCCGGAAGATGTTCAGTTGTTAGCGACATTTTCCAACCAATTAGCTAACATAGTTAAAACAAGAATACTTATTTCTGAACAAGAAAAAAGGATGATTTTAGAAGAAAGAAATCGAATTGCACGCGAGATTCATGATGGTATTGCACAAGCTTTGGCTGGGGTGATATTTCAACTAGAGTCCGCTCAGAAAAAATACCATGATAAACCTATTGATATGCAGCAAGTAGTCGAGAAAAGTATAAAGGATTTAAGGAAAAGCTTAGGAGAAGTTCGCTATTCTATTTACGCTTTAAAGCCGTATCCCACACAACAATTAGGGCTTAAACAGGCGATAGCAAGTAAAATAAAATCTTTAAAGCAAGAATATGAACTAGACATTACATATCATGAAAGAGGTCATTCACGTGCGCTCAGCTTTTCAAAAGAAAGAGTTATTTTTGATACATTACAAGAGAGTTTACAAAACATTGTTAAACATGCACAAGCAGAAGAAATTGATGTTTTGCTAAGTTATCAAAGTGAGCACGTGCTTTTAAAGGTTAAGGATAATGGAGTTGGCTTTTCACTATTTGAGTCTATGGTTAAAACGAAGCATGAGCCACATTATGGTATATTACATATGAATGAACAAGCTGAACAACTAGGGGCTACTTTACAGATTGATAGTTCTTTAGGTAAAGGGACAGAAATTACACTGTTAATTCCAGATTCACAAACAAGGGGTGCGTAAAATGATTAAAATATTAGTAGTGGATGATCATGCTTTTTTACGAGACGCAATTCGGAGCATACTAGAGGTTGAATCTGATATGAAAGTGGTTGGAGAGGCGAGCTCTGGGGACGAGGTATTGGGAAAAGTAGAGGAATGTAGACCAGACTGTATTTTGATGGATATTAATCTTCCAGGGAAAAATGGAATTGAAGCTACGGGATTAGTGAAAAAAAAATATCCTAATTGCCGAGTACTTGTTTTTACAATGTATGAGCATGATGAGTATTTAATGGATGCGCTTCAGTCTGGTGCTGATGGTTATTTATTGAAGGATTCATCATCGGAGCAGGTAGTGGCAGCAATTCGAATGTTATATCAAGGCGATTCAGTTATTCATCCGCGTATGACGAAAAAATTAATTACATATCATCAACAACAACTGAAATTAGAACCAAATGAAAATGAACTGACAGAGCGTGAAAAGGAAATTCTCTTTGAATTGGTTAAAGGGCTGAGTAATAAAGAAATTGCTGAAGTTCTATATATTAGTGACAAGACGGTTAAAATTCACATCAATAAAATTTTTAAAAAACTCAATGTGAAAAGTCGATCGCAAGCGGTGATTTATGCTGTTCGAAATCAATTGGTTCCGTTGGATTAAATAAGAGATGTTTAAAAGAACTATCGTGTTTCTTTATTCTATATTACAAAGAATAAAGGGCAAGGTAGTTCTTTTGTACTATTTGGGCATAGAATCATTAGAAAAAAATTACTCCTTTTGTTCAATATTCAGAAAAATCAAAATGTGAAATAATAAAAATAGAATTATTGCTTAACGCTACTAATAATTCATGTTGTAAATCATTGTAGTTGGAAACAATTTATGGGGGCTTTTATAGAAAGAAGATTAGAAGTGTGGGGATGGCGGTAGTAGTGTTGGAGATTCTCTATTATTTTAAATAGATTCAAGGTTGATAGAATTGCCAATGCTAAATAGGAGCTCAGAGGATTTATTTTAGAAAAATAATTTTAATAATAAGGAGATGCGCTATGAAGAAGGGGAAATTCGGGAAAATACTTATTGGAACGCTAACTGTTGGTATGTTAATGTCTCAAGGAATTCCATATAACGTATTGGCAGAAGAGGTAGATACAACTACTTTAACTGGGATTGATGATGCAAACGCTATATTGAAAGGTCTTACAAAGGAACAACGTAATGCCTTAAAAACGTTAGATACAAAACCAGGTTTTGTTATTTCACCAGGCATCAATACAGCAAGTCCTGATAATGTGAATGTGATTGTAGAGTTTAAGCAAGCACCTAGCAAAATCGAGATGTTAAAACAAGCAGCTAAAGGGAAAAAAATAGCTCTTTCAACTGCGGAACAAAAGGTAGAAGCATCTCATAAAGAATTTAAATCAGAGTTTGAACAGCTTCAAAAGAATAAAGATAAAGGGACGAATTTTAAATCTGCCAAAATAACAAGAGAATATAAGAATGCTTTTAATGGTGTAGCGATTTCGTTACCTGCGAATATGATTGAAGACTTAGTTCGCACTGGTATTGTTAAGCGCGTATGGGAAGATAGTGAGGTCAAAATTGATTTGCCGAAAGAAACAGCTAAGACTGCTGCTGAACCCAAAATGGCAGATAGTGTACCGCAAATTGGTGTGGACAAGCTGCATGATGAAAAAATAACAGGTAAAGGAATTAAGGTAGGTGTACTGGACACAGGTATTGATTACAACCACCCGGATTTGAAAGATGCATATAAAGGATATCGTGCAAAGCAAGGTGAAGATCCAAGCAAAATAGATCCGAACTCAATAAAAGGATGGGACTTTGTTAATAATGATGCTGATCCAATGGAGACAACGTATAAGGATTGGAAAAATTCTGGAGGATATCCTGAAATTTATGATGGAAGTGCATATTATACATCCCATGGCACTCATGTAGCCGGGACAATTGCTGCAGACAAAAAGAATAATGTGGATTATGCGGTTAAGGGAGTCGCTCCAGATGTAGATTTATATTCATATCGTGTATTAGGACCATATGGAAGTGGTCAAACAAGCGGTATTCTTGCTGCGATTGATAAAGCAGTGAAAGACGATATGGATGTTATCAATTTATCATTAGGTGCGTCTATTAATGATCCTTTATATCCAACCTCTGTGGCAGTGAACAATGCCATGTTAGCTGGTGTTGTTACAGTAGTAGCGGCAGGGAACACAGGTCCAGAAGAAGGGACCCTTGGATCACCTAGTGCAGCAGCGCTTCCAATTACAGTTGGAGCAAGCGATGCTGCGATGAACATTCCAACGTTTTCAGCTAGTGTAGGTGATTTACAAGTGGATAAGATGATGCTACTAGGTAAAAGTTTTACTGATAAAATTGAAGACTTAAAAGGACAATCCATACCCGTTGTATATGCAGGACTTGGGAAATTAGGTGATTTTACAGGGAAAGATGTTAAAGGGAAGTTAGCTCTTATCCAACGCGGTGAGATTACATTTGATGAAAAAATTAAAAATGCTAAGGAAGCAGGCGCAAAGGCGGTAATTGTATACAACAATGTAGATGGGGAAATTACAAGTTATCTTGGGGAAAGTACTGCATCTATTCCATCGTTCCGCTTAACAAAAGTAGATGGTGAGAAATTGCAAGCAAAAGCTGTACAAGGGGATGTGTCGTTAGCGTTTGGGGAACTTAGTAATATAAAAACAGAGGGAGATCACTTAGCTGATTTCAGCTCCCGTGGTCCTGCAACTAAAACAGATGATATTAAGCCAGATATTGTAGCACCAGGTGTGTCTATTTTCTCAACTGTTCCTGAATATATTAATGATCCAAAGGATGGAGAAAATTATCCGGTAGCGTATGGACGTATGTCAGGTACATCTATGGCAACTCCTCATACTGCGGGGGTAGCAGCACTCATTTTGCAAGAACATCCAAACTATAGTCCATTTGAAGTAAAAGAAGCACTTATGAATACCGCAGTTGACTTAAAAGAAGAGCGTTCTGTATTTGAAGTAGGCTCAGGCCGAATTGATGCGTATCGTGCGGTTCATGCAGATACAGCTATCGAGGTTATTGATAAAACATCAAACGTTGTAAATGATGAAGAAGTAGAAATTGAAGAAAAAACAGGTTCTATTGCATTCGGGTATAAAAATCAATTGGGAAATGGACCTATTAAAGATAGTCGAAAAGTCTTAATTAAGAACAGCAGTAAAACAGACGGGAAAGAGTTTAAATTAGAAGTAAAGTTTTCACCAACAAATGTAGGTGTGAAGGACGCAGCGAAGAATGGTGTGAAGCTGAACGTACAAGATTCTATTAAAGTGGCTTCTGGTACATCAGGGGAAATTAGCCCTGAAATTATCATTCCAGAAAACGCAGAATTCGGTAGGTATGAGGGGTATATTCATATTTTAAATAAAAACAATGAAAAAGAAGTATATCAAGTACCGTTTGCAGTTAAATTCACAGAAAAAGGGATTGAGTCTGTAGATTTGCTGAGAGACGCAATGGCAACAGATGCATCTAAATTCCATCCATTTATGGAAAGACCAAGTTCGCCGTTGGCATTTAAATTAAATAGTCCTCTTGAAACCATTGATGCAGTTGTGAAGGATCGAAAGACAGGGAAGGCATTAGGAGTCGTTGGTACACTTAATGCAAGTAGTCTAACACCGAATGTTGAATATATGATGTTTTCTGGTATGGGAGGGTATGTACTTCCATTCACGGGAGATCCAGCTCATCCAATTGGGGATAAACCTGTTATGTTGCCTGATGGAGATTACGAATTGAACTTCGTTGGATATGACAAAGAAGGAACATCTTATACAAAAGGCGATAGCATTATCATTGATAATGTAATACCTGAAATGAAATTTAAGGATGTACAACCTGGTATTCACGAAGTCAATGATTCCATGTTTAAAGAAGAAGACGGTCAGCGAGCATTATGGGTGCATGGTAATATTTATGATTCTACAGTGGATGCATTAAAGGCAAAAGGCCTGCAGTATGATCAAAAAGCTAATCAAATTGTATATTATCAGAACTCGGCCTTTCCATCAGGTTGGCTGAATACAATTCAGGCCAATGGTGATTTTAAATTTGGAGTACTTCCAGAAGAAATAAATGAACCGTTAAATTTAAAATTATTTGGATATGACCTCGCAACTGCAGGGAATATGGCAACTGGATATAAAGATTACGTCTTTGTAAAAGAAGGGACAGAATACGCTGTTCCAAGTTATGACAAAGATAAAATAAAATTAGGAGAAAAAATTACGTTAACTTTAAATCTCAATAATGTAAAACAACTTACGGCAGGTACATTTGAAATCCCTTATGATAAGCAGCTATTTAAATTTGCAGATGTGAAACCAAATTCAGCGCTTACGGAATATGTAAAACAACATGGATTAAACTTGAAATTAGAAGATCCGGCTATAAATACAGAAGGAACTTGGGAAAACAAGGTGAAAGTTGGCGCATCATTGGAAGGAAAAGAATTTAAAGGATTAGATGGAGATACACCATTTTTAGATGTTACATTCGAAATGACGAGCGATGAATATTTTAATGATTTAACTGCATTTGGAGTAGATAAGTTCTCTTATACAAAAGCTGGTGCATCAGAAGGTACTGAGATTCCTGTGTTTAAAGATAAATCTTTTGCTATTGTGTCGAAACATTCAACAGTTACAGGATATATTGGTCCGGAAGCTTTCTTGAATGAAGAGGGGTATTTAGGTAAGAATGATTACACAAAACTAGGAGCAAAAGTGTACGCAGTTGGCAAGGATGGAAAGAAATATACAGGAACGGTTAATGATAATGGGCAATTTGAAATTCATAGTGTTCCTGTAAGCGATAAAGAATATGATATTTTCGTAGAAATGCCGGGTCATTTAAATAGTAAATTAACTACAAAAATAGGGAAAATGCAAGATGGAGAATTAGTGGGACAAAACTTTAGAGCCGATATGGATGACAACCTTGCAGGTGATGTAAACGGAGATAAAATGGTGGATATTCAAGATGCTAGAATAGCAGCTCTTTCATATGGAAAAGGAAAAGTGGCTGTTAAAGATGGAGATGTCAATCAAGATGGTGTTGTAAATGAAGCAGATATTCGTTTTATCGAGAAGAATTTCTTGAAAAAGGGTCGAGATGCTAAAGAAAATCAGAAGCCGAAAGAAAATGTAGGGCCAGTGACGTTAGATAAAATCTTACGCTCTATTGGTTTAGAACCAAAAAAATAAGTGGACAAACTTCTAGAGTAAATAAAGCAATAAGACAATGAATATAAAATTAAATGAAATCGGCTAACAAATAACCGGTAATGATTTACGGTAACATTACCGGTTATTTTAAAAGTAATAGTCGTTTGGGTACATGAAGTAACTAGTTTAAAGTTAGTTCGCTTTCGTTGTGGGACCAGGTAGTTGCTTAATTATTATTGTTTGTGGGATGGAAATAAGGTTTGTAGTTTAAACTTTAAAAATAGGGGGACTTGTGAAATGAGTATTAAGAAAAAACTTGGTATGAGTGTTGTAACTGCAGCTCTGGGTCTATCTTTAATTGGTGGAGGCACATATGCGTATTTTAGTGATAAGGAAGTATCACAAAATACGTTTGCAGCGGGTACTTTAGATTTGAGTGTTAATCCTGAAGTTGTTATTAATGTCGACAATATTAAACCAGGTGATGAAATGGAGCGTGGTTTTCAATTAGTAAACAAAGGAACCTTAGCAATAGGAGATGTGAAACTTCTGACAGATTACAGTGTAATCGATGCTAAAGGAGATAATGGAAATGCTGATTTTGGTGATCATATCCGTGTTGATTTCTTGTGGAATTTGGATAAAAATGAGGTTCCAATTTGGTCTACTACATTATCTGAATTAAAGGTAGCTACGCAAAACGGAAGTATTCCTGATCTTGTACAAAAAGGTGTTGTAGACCGAGAAGGAAATGGACTTGCTCCTGGTGATGATGATACTTTCTACGTAATGTTCACATTTGTAGATAACGATGAAGAGCAAAATGTATTTCAAGGAGATTCATTGAAGTTAAATTGGACCTTCAATTCAATGCAGACAAAAGGTGAAGAGAAATAAAGATATATGTTATATATGAGAATGAATTGATGAAGAATTGAGGAATAGAATTTTTAATAGTGTAAAGGTTGATTGAGTGAATCAACCTTTTTTTGTTTTGTGAGAAAATTACGCTTAAATTATTTGAAAAAAGTAGCTTGAAAGTTACATTACGTCATCTTTTATACTAAAGAAAATAGGATATAGGGGGATGGTGTAGATGACTTTAAAATGTATGTGGGGATGGAAAGAAATTTTATATTTATTTGTTTTTGTATTTCTGATTGTACCAGTAATGGTTGAATCTCTTTTTTATGATTATGCTTTAAAAATAATAGGGAACTCATTATATGCTGGAGTATTAATGGGACTTATAATGGCAGTGATATTTACATTTTTAGTTTATCTTTTTTGCATAAAAAGATATAACCTGTCGTGGAAAGACATTGGAATTCGGAAGCTTTCATGGAAAGATTTCTTATGGACAGTTGTAGTGGTTATTTTCTTAATTATAGTTAGCGCTGCTGTATTAATGATAATGGAGAAAATGGGTATTTCCTTTGAAAATAGTAAAACAGAGACGGTCCAAAATAATAAATCAATCTACGCATTTTGTATCGCGGTAATTGGAGCGGCGGTTATATCTCCAATCTACGAAGAGATTTTATATCGAGGTGCTTTTTATACGTTTTTTCGTGAGAGATATGGCATATGGGGCGGCGTACTTATAAGTTCCATAATATTTACCGTTGTTCATATTCCAACATATAACACATTACCGGTGAATTTTTTAAGCGGAGTAGCATTTGCGTGGTTATATGAGAAAACAAATTCTATTTTATCGGCTATGATTGCCCATGCACTATTTAACTTCATAGCAGTACTTCTCACATTTATGTCGAATTAAGAAGAGATATAGGAGGGATACATATGGAAATAGCTGTAGAACGTGTTTTTACAAAAGAGATTTTAGCAAGAGCAGCAAAGGCATATCATGTAACGGTGGAAGAAAAGCCACTTGGTGATTTTGAAAATTATATTTTTAAGGCGAAGGGTAAAAATAATGAGGATTACGTATTACGCTTAACTCATTCTTCTCATCGTTCTAAAAAAGAGGTAGAGGCCGAACTAGATTTTTTACGGTATGTTGCAGAGCATGGGGCAAAAGTGGCGGGACCTCGAAATCCAATATCTCAAAACCTTGTAGAAGAAATTGGAGCGGAAGATGGCACTTTCTTTTTCGCGTCTTTATTTACATATGCACAAGGTGAGCAAGTAAAAGGAGAAGAATCGCCTTATTGGGGAGATGCTTACTTTGAAGCGTGGGGAAAAGCGATTGGACAACTGCATCGCCTTACAATGGATTATCCTAAAACAGACTACCGTGATACGTGGGAAGAGGATGAAAGTAGCATTGTTAATGGATTAGAAGATGAGAAGGTGAAAGGGATTGCCACTGTATTAATGGAGGAAATAAAGGCTCTTCCGGTTAAAAGAGAAACATTCGGGCTTATGCATGGTGATATTCATCCAGGTAACTTTCATTATGATGGCAAAGAGCTAACAATCTTTGATTTTGATGATGCAGCTTATAATTACTTTATACATGATTTAGCAATGGTTCTCTATTACTCTGTTCTATTTACACCGTGGACTGCGGAAGAGAAGACAAAATTTGCTGGTAAACAGTTACAAGTGTTACGAAAAGGTTATGAATATGAGCATAGACTGGCGGATAGTTGGTATGAATCGTTACCGTTATTTTTACGGTTACGTGATATAGGCCTATACGGTACGCTTCAAAAGAAATTTAAGGGGAAAGATATGCCAGAGGATTTTCAAAAATTATCAGATGAGTTGTATGAAAGAATTATAAAGCAAGAGGCAATAGTGAATATATAATACAGATATAAGGGAACAAAGTATATAAAATAAATATATACTTTGTTTTTTTATACAAAAATATGTTTACTTTATTAAAATAATATTGTTATAGATTCGGTATACACTTATAATTTTATATATATTCTGAATATTCTTTATAAAGGAGGAGGGGGAAAGTTGGAAGCTATCGTAAGTTGGATCAATAATATTGTTTGGAGTCCAGCACTTGTCTATTTATGTTTAGGAGTAGGCTTATATTTTTCCATTCGAACGAGGTTTTTACAAGTAAGACATGTAGGAGAAATGGTGAAGCTTACATTTAAGGGAGAAAAGTCTGATGCTGGTGTTTCTTCATTCCAGGCGTTAGCACTTTCTTTATCAGGACGCGTTGGAACAGGGAATATAGCTGGGGTAGCCACAGCGGTTGCATTCGGTGGACCAGGAGCTGTATTTTGGATGTGGGCAGTAGCCTTTTTAGGAGCAGGATCAGCTTATGTAGAATCTACATTAGCACAAATATATAAGACGAAGCATCAAGGGCAATTTCGCGGTGGTCCTGCTTATTACATTGAAAAAGGACTAGGTGTTAAATGGTATGCTTTAGTATTCGTTGCAGCGACAATACTTGCGACGGGGATGCTGTTACCGGGTGTTCAGGCGAATAGTATTGCTGTAAGTCTAGAAACAGCTTTTGGTATTAATACTTCCGTATCAGGAGCGGTATTAGTAGCGGCATTAGCACTTATTATATTTGGTGGAGTTAAGCGAATTGTTAACGTAGCGCAAGTTGTAGTGCCATTTATGGCGCTTGGCTATATTTTAGTAGCTTGTGTAATTGTAGCTATGAATATTGAAAAATTACCAGACGCTTTCATGTTAATTTTAAAAAGTGCATTTGCATTAGAAGCGGCTTTTGGCGGGATTATCGGTTTAGCAATTTCTTGGGGTGTAAAACGTGGTATTTATTCAAACGAAGCAGGGCAAGGAACTGGGGCCCATGCAGCAGCAGCAGCTGAAGTATCGCATCCAGCTAAACAAGGGTTAGTACAAGCATTTTCCGTTTACATTGATACATTATTTGTTTGTTCAGCAACAGCATTTATGATGATTATTACAGGCATGTATAACGTATTTGATGCAAGCGGAAAAAACTTTATCGTCAATAAATTAAATGGTGCACAACCAGGTCCTGGTTATACACAGGCTGCGGTAGAATCTGTTTTCCCTGGATTTGGAAACGGTTTCGTGGCAATCTCTCTACTATTCTTCGCATTTACAACAATTATGGCTTATTACTACATTGCAGAAACGAATATCGCTTACTTAAATCGTGATAAAGACCGCCCTTGGATGTCTATCGTACTAAAGTTTGTATTCTTAGGAGTTGTATTCTACGGTAGTGTAAAAACAGCAGAAACAGCGTGGGCTTTAGGAGATATTGGTGTAGGAATTATGGCATGGGTTAACATTATTGCGATTCTATTATTACAAAAGCCGGCATTGATTGCATTAAAGGATTATGAAAAGCAGAAAAAAGAAGGAAAAGATCCAGTATTCGATCCGCAGAAATTAGGAATTAAAAATGCTGATTTCTGGGAGCATGAATACGGGAAAGACAAGAAAGAAGAAGTATCTTAAGAGAATAGAAATGAAGGAGCAAAGGGAAATCCCTTTGCTCTTTTTTATGGACAAAATGAAGCTGAAAGTTATTTTTTTGCCTATTTTTGAATATAAAAAGAATGTACATGCTTTGTTTAAGGGAAGGGGGGAGTATGTTGATAGAGTTTCGTAATGTAAATAAATATTATGGTAACTTCCAAGTTTTGAAAAATATTAATGTGCAAGTGAAAAAAGGTGAAGTGGTAGTAGTTGTTGGTCCTTCAGGATCAGGAAAAAGTACATTGCTTCGGTGTATAAATCAGTTGGAGGCGATTACCGATGGAGAATTAATTGTACAAAATACAGACGTACACGATAAAAAAACAGATATGAATGAATTACGCCGAAATATTGGGATGGTCTTTCAACACTTTTATTTATACCCGCATAAAACAGTTCTTCAAAATATTACACTAGCACCAATTAAAGTAAATAAAGTTTCAAAAGAAGAAGCAGAGAAAACAGCGATGTTTTATTTAGAGAAAGTAGGAATCCCGGAGAAGGCAGGTGTATATCCCCATCAATTATCCGGAGGTCAACAGCAAAGGGTAGCTATTGCTAGAGGGCTCACGATGCAGCCTGAAATTATGCTATTTGATGAGCCTACGTCCGCTCTTGATCCAGAGATGATCGGAGAAGTGCTTGATGTTATGAAAGCGCTGGCTAAAGAAGGAATGACGATGGTCGTCGTCACACATGAGATGGGATTTGCACGTGAGGTAGCAGATAGGATTTTATTTATGGATGACGGTCAAATTATCGAAGATACAACACCAGCACAATTTTTTGCAAATCCTGAACAAGAAAGAGCACGTCTATTTTTAAGCCGGGTATTAAATCATTAAAGGAGGAATTTCATGCTTAAGATGAAAAAGTTGTTTACCCTAATCGTATTCTCATGTTTATTCGTGCTTATTGTTGCTGGGTGCGGAAGTAAAAAAGATGAGGCGAAAGAAACGAATACGAAGCAAGGCGGAGCTGTTGAGCAAATTAAGAAGCGCGGGAAGTTAGTAGTTGGGGTGAAGAATGATACGAATTTATTTGGATTGAAAAACCCTTCAACAGGGCAGGTAGAAGGATTTGATATTGATATCGCGAAGGCGCTTGCGAAAAAAATTCTTGGTGATGAAAAGAAACTAGAGCTGAAAGAAGTAACGTCTAAAACACGTATTCCAATGCTGAAAAATGGTGATATTGATGCCATTATTGCGACAATGACAATTACGGAAGAGCGTAAAAAAGAAGTGGATTTTTCAGATGTATATTTTAAAGCGGGTCAATCGTTACTTGTGAAAAAAGGAAGCAATATTAAGAGCATTGATGATATAAAACAAGGCGTTAAAGTATTAGCTGTAAAAGGATCAACATCTACAAATAACATTCGCCAAAAGTCACCAGAAGCAACAGTATTAGAATTTGAAAATTATAGTGAGGCATTTACAGCGTTAAAAGCAGGTAAAGGCGATGTTTTAACGACAGATAATGCGATTCTTTACGGAATGGCAAAACAAGATTCTAATTATGAAGTTGTAGGGAAAATTTTCACGGATGAACCGTATGGAATTGCAGTACAAAAAGGCGCAGACGATTTAACGAAAGAGATTAATAGTTTATTAAAAGATATGAAAGCGAATGGAGAATACGATAAATTGTATGAAAAATGGATCGGTCAAAAGCAAGAAAAATAAAGTGAAACTGATCGGAATAAAAAGTAAGAATGAGAGGATGAGGGATACTCATCCTCTTCTTACAAAGAAAGAGGGGAGAATATGTGCCTGACTTTTCTATTTTGACGAATAATATTGATATGTATTTAGACGGATTTAAATATACGGTGATGTCTAGTGTAGTTGCGCTAATAGGAAGTTTTATTTTAGGGATTGTTATAGCAGTGATGCGAATTTCACCTATTCGTATTTTAAATTGGATTGGCTCTGCTTATGTAGAGTTTGTTCGAAATATTCCACTCGTATTAATTGCATTCATTTTTTATTTTGCGTTGCCGGTAATAGGAATTACTTTCAACGGTTTTGTAGCAGGGACAGTTGCGCTTACAGTTTATACTGCGGCTTTTATTGCGGAAGTAATTCGTGCTGGTATTTTATCAGTCGCGAAAGGCCAAATGGAAGCAGCTCGTTCTTCAGGATTAACTTATACACAAGCGATGTATTATGTCGTTTTACCTCAAGCAATGAAAATTGTAATTCCTCCTTTAGGAAATCAATTTCTCAATTTAGTAAAAAACTCTTCTATACTCGGAATTATTGCTGGGACGGATTTAATGTATCAAGGAGACTTAATTTCAACGAAGACGTTCGTCACGTTTGATGTATATATATTTGTCGGGATGTTTTATTTAATATTAACAATTCCGCTAAGTATGCTAGTGCGTTATTTGGAAAAACGCTTGGCAAAGGAGGCGGTGTAAATGGATTTTAAGGGAGCAATAACAGGAGATCATATTCTCTTTTTATTAAAAGGATTACTCATAACGTTAGAGGTAGCGCTCATAGCAATTGTACTTAGCTTTATTATTGGGAGTGTAATAGGAATATTACGTTACACAAAAATACCTGTTGTATCACAAGTGCTAGGCTTTATCGTTGAAATGATCCGGAATTTACCGCTTCTTTTAATTATATTTTTCACGTATTTTGCACTTCCGGAAGCGGGCTTGAAATTAGAAATTATAACAGCCGCGATTGTTGCTTTAACGATATTTGAAGCAGCGATGATATCTGAAATTGTTAGAAGTGGATTATTATCTATCGAAAAAGGGCAAATTGAAGCGGCGCGTTCATCAGGATTAACATATGTCCAGACACTTTGGCACATTATTTTACCGCAAGCACTTAGAAGAATGGTTCCTCCGCTTGTTAGTCAATTTATTTCATTGTTAAAAGATACGTCATTAGCGGTTGTTATATCATTGCCAGAGCTTATGCATAATGCTCAAATTATTAGCGGGCAGAATGTAAATTATATGATTCCGACATTTATACTAGTAGCTTGTATGTATTTTGTTGTAAACTACGGTTTATCAATTTTATCTAAAAGATTAGAAATACGTTAACTCTTACAAAAAAAATGTAAGAGTTTTTCCTTATAAATCCTTTTTTACCTCAAATTAGTATCTAAGGCTCTTAATAATTGAATTTTTATATTGTTTTATCAGAAAAGTTTTAATTTTATATAGAAATTGTAATCGCTTTCGTGTATATTTTTATTATCAGAAAATTTTAAAAAGAGATAGGGGTACTTGTAGGGGGAGGATTAAGATGCAGCAAACAACGAATGAGCAATTACATCGTACGATGAAGAGTAGACATTTATTTATGATCGCACTAGGTGGTGTAATCGGAACTGGTTTTTTTCTAGGTTCAGGTTACACCATTAATCAGGCTGGACCAGGGGGAGCCATCCTTTCATATTTAGTGGGCGGATTTATTATGTATTTAACAATGCTTTGTCTTGGAGAGCTAACGGTAGCAATGCCAGTTTCAGGATCTTTCCAAAAGTATGCGACGAAGTTTATTGGACCAGGAACTGGATTTATGATCGGTTGGCTATACTGGATTGGATGGGCAGTAACAGTAGGACTAGAATTAACGTCAATCGGTTTAATGATGAAAAGATGGTTTCCGAATGTTGATGTTTGGGTATGGTGTCTCGTATTCGGGGTTATTTTATATGCTTCAAATGCAATATCAGCGAAGAGTTATGCTGAATTAGAGTTTTGGTTCTCTAGTATTAAAGTAGTTACAATTATTGCATTCATTCTACTTGGTGGTAGTGCATTACTAGGATTTTTACCATACGACGGAAAAGAAGCAGCTCCTCTTTTCTCTAACTTTGTAAGTGATGGTGGGCTATTCCCGAATGGACTAGCTGCAGTGCTTCTTACGATGATTACAGTTAACTTTTCCTTCCAAGGAACAGAGTTAATCGGGATTGCAGCAGGAGAGAGTAAGGAGCCTGAAAAAACAATTCCACGCGCAATTCGTAATACAGTATGGCGCATTATGTTATTCTTCATTTTAACAATGACAATTTTAGTAGGGTTAATTTCTTGGAAAGAAGCAGGGGTAATTGAAAGTCCATTCGTAGTTGTATTTGATAAAATCGGTATTCCATATGCAGCTGATATTATGAACTTCGTTATTATTACTGCTTTATTATCTGTAGCGAACTCAGGGTTATATGCAGCAACGCGTATACTATGGTCACTTGCAAATGAAGGAATGGCACCAACTTCTTTCAAGAAAGTAAATAAACGTGGTATTCCAATTACAGCGCTAGTCGTAACGATTGCTGTTGCGGCGTTATCGTTATTAACAAGCTTCCTTGCAGAAGATACAGTATATATGTACCTATTATCTATAGCTGGTTTATCTGCTGTTTCAAGTTGGATCATTATTGCTTTATCGCAACTTCGCTTTAGAAGTCAGTATTTAAAAGGCGGAGGAAAATTAGAGGACTTAAAGTATAGAACACCACTATACCCGCTTGTTCCAATTCTAGCTTTAATTACAAATAGCGTCGTTGTCATTAGTTTAGCGTTTATTCCAGAACAAAGAATGGCGTTATATTGTGGTATTCCATTTATCATTTTCTGCTACATATATTATTATATGAGTAAGAAACGGAAGAAACCGATGAAAGTGGAGATGGAAAAAACAAATGAAACTAACAATCAAACACGATGATATAGAAGCAGATTTATCGTATGGTCAATTAGCGATTGGAAAAGAAAACGGGTATTCACCGTTACAATTACTCATTTCTTCTATCGCAGGATGTAGTGCAATTGTCTTCCGAACAATTTTAGAAAAGAAACGTATTACATACGATACGTTTACAATTGAAACCGAAATTGGGAGAAGTGAAGCTTTATCAAAACCAGTTGAAAGTGTTCATTTGCACTATAAAATTGAAGCACAAAACATTACAGAAGAGCAATTAGACAAGGCGCTGCAACTTGCGGTGAAAAACTGTACGATTGTTCAATCTGTAAAAGATAGTATAAAAGTTACAGAAACAATTGAATTAGTGAAGTGAAATGTAAAAACGTGAGAATAGGGCGCTCACGTTTTTATGTTTTAGAAAGAGGGAAAGTGTAATGGGTTGTTTAGGTTGTAAATTAGCAAATGAAGAAGAAAAAATCTATAAAGTATATGAAAATGATTATGTAACTTGTTTTTTAGATCATGCACCTTTCTATACAGGACACACTTTAATTGTGCCAAGGCAGCATGTTGTAGAAGTGGAAGAATTAGATGATTGTGTAGCAAAAGCGATTATGGATGCTTCTAAGCTTATTGCAAAGGTTATTAAGTCATTATATAAACCAGACGGCGTTACAATTTGTCAAAATGGTGGAATCTTTAACGAATTAACTCATTATCACATGCATGTTGTACCGAGATATAAAGAGCGTTCGTTTGCTGAGTTTTATGCGGTGCAGCCAGGAGAACAGCAGAATCATAACTTTGAAGAGACAAAGAAGTTATTAAAAGAAGCAATAGAGAAAATAATACATAGCGAAAAGGCGTAAGAGGAGTTTTCTTAGGGGGACAGTTAGGAAAATATTAATAAAGAAAAGCCCAATTTCTCAGTTAAAATAGAGAAATTGGGCTTTTCTTTATTCTATTATTTAATTTTATCTATTAAAGAATTCTGCAGTGTCACAAAGTATATCGCTCATTCGTTATATAGAATGAGAGGAGGAATTATATGAAAGTTACAAACAAAGATTACGAAAAGATGGAAGAGCTATACGAGTTGTATGAACAAAAAATTTATTATGTAGCTTATTCTATTTTAAATAATATTCAGCAGGCTGAAGATGCAGTTCAAGAGACGTTTATTACTCTTTATAAGAATTTGGAAAAGCTTCATAGTTTGAACACTCAAGAGCTTAAACGGTATATTTTGAGGATTGCGAAAAACAAAGCGATTGATAGCTACCGGAAAAATAAACGAGATGAAACATTTTTAGAAGAATATCAACGAGAATCAACAGAGGTAGTAGATGAAAATATTGAAGAGTGGGAAAAGCGTCTAATGTCTGAGGTTCAGATTGATACATTGCTAAAAGAGCTAAATGAATCTAACAGACAAGTTTTTAAGTACAAAGTCTTCTATAACTTAACGTATCAAGAAATTTCAAGTGTAATGGGGATAACAGAGGCTAATGTCCGCAAGCAATTTGAGCGCGCTCGAAAACGAGTACAAAGTATTATAGGAGGTATACAAAATGACGAATTCAAAGAACTCCAAAGAAATGTATGACCTTGCTGAAAAGATTGCTTTAGATGATTTTGATACACTCGAAGAACAACATGAATTTTCACATACATATACGCACAAAAAGAAATTGTTTATGGAGGAAATGAAGCTGAAAGGCGAGCAACCACAGACAAAGCGTAAAAGACATCGTATGTTAATCGCTGCGGCCTGTTTATTGATTGTTATGCCGACAACCGTTTTTGGTGCAGTAAAAGTCTATAATATAATTGTTCAAAAACAAAATTACGAAGTAAATGTTTCAGTAACGAGTAAGGAATCGAAAAATATTGATAAGTGGTATAAGTTGAAGGTTGGTAAATTACCAGAAAATATGGAAGCAATCGATGACTCTGCTATGAAATATTCATTTAAAGATAACTACGCAATGGGTGGATTTTCATTCGCTCTTTGGAGAGTGGGGGAAAATGCGGACTTTCAAACTTTATATTCAAAAAGCTATGAAGAAAAAGAGATAAATGGCAGGAAAGCAGTAATTGTTCATAAAGAAACTGGAAACAACAATGTAATGTTTGATAGGAGGGTCTTTCTCTTTTTTGAGAAAGAAGGGATTATGTTAGAAAGTTTTATTGGATCAGATATAAACGAACAACAAATGATGGATGTGTTAGGGAACATTTCACTTGAGCCCACATCAAAAGAAAAGGCATCACATATAGCAGATTATGATAAAAAGTATTTTAGCCAAGCAGATGAACCTAAAAAAACTAAGGTTATTCCTTTGAAAAAAGATAGCAAACGACTATTTCATATAGGGCAAAAGGCTCCAGTAACGATATCTATGGATCAGAGCCAAATTGAATATGTGATAGAAAAAGTTGAAGTTTTTGATTCGATCAAAGATTTTAAGCAAGAAAACTTTAATGAAATGGGATTAGGAAGACTAAGCGAGAATCAAGCTTTGGATCAAGCGGGACAATTGATACCATATAGACGGGATAAATATAAAGTTGGAAATGGTAAAGATTCAATTGATAAATTAGTAGAGTCAAAATTAGTTCATCCTAAATTTGTCTACCTGACAACGACAGTGGAAAATATTGGTACAAAGTCGACAGAAGAAATCTATATGCATCCATCTATAAACCTGCTTAAATCTGAAGGTAATGCATGGAACTACGCTAAAGAAGATGGAATTGCAGAGAAAAATATTATGACGGGCGAAGTTGATTATTTAGAACCTCACGGAGACGGGAAAAGCTTTTACAATATTGGCAGTATCTCACCAGGACAAACGATGAAAGTTAAGTTAGGTTATTTTGTAGATGAGGATAAACTAGATTCAATCTTCCTCGATGCCTTCCATTACAGTGGGTTTGGCGGCACTGAGAATATGAATGAGAAAAATCGTTGGTGGTTCGATATTCGTCAATAGTAAACACAATAGGGACAAATAGACAAAAAAAGCTGCTTATATATAGCAGCTTTTTAATTTTCATACATACTTAAAATTTCTTTCGCACGTATACGTAAACCATCTATTAATTCTTGCGGTTCTAACACTTGTGCATCTTTTTCAAGTCTATAAAATAAAGGGGTAATAAAGTTAATTTCACCTTTATCAATTGTTGAATGTATATATCCTGTCCCGTCTTCGTTTATTACCACGAGTTCTTCAAGGTAAGGAACGCTTTTACATTGGCGTACGCCTTCAGTCGTTAATAAAACATGTAACTGGGTAGGGATGTGTACTATGTTAGAGTTAGAGGCAAACCATTCTTCTAAATTCATGAATGTATCTTCATTTTCTTCCATTGCTAATATAGAAAGAATACGATCAACGCGATACAGTAATACTTTTTTTCTATTAAAGTCATAGGAGGGCAAATACCATAAACCGTCGTGAGCATATACACCGATAGGATGAACATGTTTTGTTTTTATCCCCGATTTAGATTCATATTGAAAGTGTAAATTTTTATTTTCAATAGCTGCGGTTAATACTTCGTTTAAAAGTGGTGTATCAATTGTTCTCTTCGGATTCCAAAAAGCAATATAAGAACGTATTTTATCAACTTTAACTTTCGCATCATTTTGTAGAGAGCTATACAGTTTATGAGTAACAGAATTGATTTCTGTATTAAAAGGTAAGTCTCGGTAGTAGCTTAAAGATTGAAAAGCAAAAAAGATGGAGACTGCTTCTTCTTCGGTAAATAAAATAGGGGGAATGACTTTATTCGTTAATACTTTATATCCTCCGTTACGACCTTGTTCTGCATAAATAGGTAATCCCATATCACTTAAATCTAAAATGTATCTATGGACAGTACGAACGGAAATATTAAATTCATCAGCTATTTCTTGAGCTGTAAATGTTCTTTTCGCAGAAGCAAATATAAGAATGTCTAGTAAACGTTTTGCTTTTGACAAATATCTCACTCGTTTCTTTTTTAAAATATGACATGAATTGTCATGTTTTAAGGTTAGTATAGTGCGTATAAGGTAATTTTATCAACAATATACGTTGTAAGGAGGAAAAGAGATGTCACGTGAAGTTGTTTTATTTATAGCCGCTAGTTTGGATGGATATATTGCGAAAGAAGATGATGATTTAGAGTGGTTAATGGAAACCGAAGGAGAGGGAGACAACGGTTATACAGAAATGTACGAAACGATTGATACGATAATTATGGGGAAGAGAACGTATGATTATGTGGTAGAGCATACAGAAACATTCCCGTATCTAGATAAAAAATGTTATGTGTTTTCTAATTCAGAAAAAGGTTCAAACGGACATGTAGAGTTTGTAAATGAAGATGTAGTGGAGTTTACAAAAAGGTTGAAATCGCAGGAAGGATCTAAAATATGGATGGTCGGCGGAGGGAGTCTACTGAGAGAGTTCTTTAAGAATAATTTAATTGATGAATACGTTGTTACGATTACACCTCACATATTAGGTTCTGGTATTCCGCTATTTAAAGAAAAGAACCCGGAAATTAATTTAACTTTAACGGATACGAAACGTTTTGGGCAATTTGTAAATTTATATTATAAAGTAAAATGATAAAGAAACACGACTACCATCAATAGTCGTGTTTCTTTATAGATGGTAATGAAATGATAAAACAAGACCCGTGATCGACTTCGCTCGTTACAGTAATATTTCCGCCGTGTAGTTCTACAATTTCTTTTACGATGGAGAGCCCTAAACCAGTGCCTCCTGTAGCTCTAGAGCGCGCTTTATCAACACGATAAAAGCGATCGAAAATGTGAGGGAGGTCTTCAGGGGGAATACCTTCTCCCTTGTCCTTAATTTTGATGGAAATATGTTTATGTTCTTCTGTAACAAAAATATTAATATGAGAATGTTCTTTTGAATGTCTATACGCGTTATTTAAAATGTTAGCCATAACTTGTTCAAAGCGTTGCTCATCTAGCTTTACTAAGAGTGAGGAAGGACATGTGAAAACAACTTTAATTTGTTTTTCTCCGTACATCACATTTATTTTTTCAGTGATGCGAGTAAGGAAGGTGTGTAAATTCACTTCCTGTACTTGAATGAAAAAGTTATGCTTTTCCATTTGAGCGAGTGAAAATAAATCTTGAACTAAGTTTGTAATATAATCAGATTCGTCTTTTATAATGGATAAGTATCGTAAACGCTGCTCAGGAGGTGTACTTTCTTTTAATGCAATGTCAGCATAACCTCTTACGTACGTTAAAGGTGTTCTTAATTCATGAGCAACACTTGCTAGAAATTCACTTCTTTCAGTTTTCATATAATGTAAATCATTTGCGAGAGTTTGGATGGATTCTGCTAGTTCACCAATTTCATCATTTCGAGTAGTCGTTAATGAAACTGATAAATCCCCCTTACTCATTTTTTCAGTCGCTTGTTTCATGTGTAACAATGGTTTTGTTAATAAACGTGACAATAGAAAAATGGTGATAGCTGTTAATAGGAAAGTAATGACTCCGGCGATAATGAATTGTCTTGTTAGCCCGTTAACCATTTTTTCGATTGATTCCGTCCCGAGAAACATATATACATAGCCTTCAGTTTTTCCTGCCACTACAATTGGGCTAACTGTACATATATAATTAGATGTTTTCCAATGATTCTCTATAATTGCTCCATCATGACCTGTTCGTGTTTGCATGCTTTCAATATGTTTTTTTATAGTAGTATTTATTTCATTGGATTTTGCTAGCACTTCCTTATTTGCATTTGTAATAATAACAGTTGTTTCAGCTTCGGATTCCATTAAAGCAACATGGGAGATTGTTTGCCTATCAAAATACTTTTCAAGGACATCGCGGTGACTATTTCCGCGCTTTAATAAAGCTGTCATTTCTTCATTTACTCTATTGTTTACAAGGCTATAATAGAGCAAGACAAATAGAACACTTTCGATTAAAAGTGTAACAATTAGAAAATAAAATCCGAGTTGAAAAGAAATCCGCTTCATCGTTTTGCTCCTTAGTTTTCAATATCAATCCATCGATATCCTACTCCGTAAACAGTTTTTAAATGGTGATCAATGGGGAAATTTACTTTTCGTAATTTATCACGTAAATTACGAATATGTGAATCGACTGTTCTATCTTCTGTATTTGTATTTAACCCCCAAATTCGTTCAATGAGCTGATCACGGCTTAATACGTAGTTCACATGACGTAAAAATAATCCGAGTAAAGAGAATTCGATTGGAGTGAGAAGAAGTTCTTCATTATAGACAGAAACGAAATGCTTGGCCTCATCCCATAAAATGCCGTGATATTGGATTTGCGTACGTTGATTCGTTCGTCTTAAAACAGCTTCAATTCTTGCGAAAAGCTCTTCTTCATGGAAAGGCTTCGTCACGTAATCATCTGCTCCAAGTTTTAACCCTTGGATGACATCTACCGTTTGATCACGGGCAGTTACCATAAGGATAGGAACGTTACTAAATGATCGAATTCTTTTACACGTTTCCCATCCATCCATCTTTGGCATCATAATATCGAGTAAAATAAATTTGAAATTTCGATTTTCTATATGTGAAATAGCTTCTTCTCCGGACACTGCACATACGCAGTTATATCCGATTGGAGTAAGATAAAGTGTTAATAATTCAAGCATTCTCGGTTCATCGTCTACGAGTAGTATATCGATCATAGAGTACCTCCGCATTTGTAGTTATTACTTAAATTGTAAGTCAAAATCATGAAGAAATGGTGCAGATTATAATGCATCTGCATAATTTCTTCAGAATTGCTTGTTATCGTAAAGTTGAAATTCCATTTTAGGTAATAAGATTGGTTCGAAAACAATTACGGGGGCGATATAGTGAAAAAGATGACCCGAATTTTTGGGATAACAATAATTGCAGCAGTCGGTCTTGCGGCATGCGGACAAACGAATACAGATCATAAAAATCATGAATCTAAAGAAGAGAAGAAAACAGAGCAAAAGGAAATGAAAATGAATCAGGAGGTAACTGCGCCGAAAGAAATGAATCAAGGTGCATCGAATGATTTATTAACGACAAGTTTAAAAAATGTAACGAGATTAAATACAAATGATCCTCTGCAAATGGCAGTATTAACTTCGCAAACGATATGGCCAGCAACGCATAAAGAGAATCAGCCAGGCGCTATTATTTTAGTGCCTGTGAACGAGTGGCAATTAGGTATTGCAAGTGCGGATCTTATTCATCATCCGAATAACGGGCCGATTTTATTTATAGAAAAAGAAAAGGTACCCGAAATGACGTTAAAAGAAATAAAACGATTAAATCCGCTCGGAACGAAAGATGGAACGCAAATTATGGTGATGGGGGATGTAGGGGCATCTATCCTAGAGCAATTAAAAGAATATAAAGTAAAGCAAATAAAAGAAACGGATCCAGCTACATTTGCTAAAGATGTGGATAAAGAATATGCGGATATAACAGGGAATTATCCAAATAGCGTTATTATCGGTTCATCGGAAGAAGAAGGACGCTTATATACAACACCAGCTGTAAATTGGATTTCTCATATGCCAGAACCCCTTCTATATACTGAAAAAAATAAAGTGCCAGAAGCGACAATAGAGGCATTAAAGACGAGAAAAGGTAAAGCGAATATGTATGTGTTAGGACCAGAAAAAATCGTTTCGGAAGAAGTAGAAAAAGAGTTAAGTAAATACGGAAAAGTGACCCGTATTAGTGGGGAGACTCCAACAGAAAATTCGATTGCGTTTGCGAAGTTTAAAGATGAAAAAACGAAATTTGGCTGGGGGTTCACAAAACCAGGTCACGGTTTATCATTTGTTTCAAGCAAAACACCAGACTTAGCAGTTGCGGGAGCACCGTTTTCACATATGGGTAAACATGCCCCTGTTTTTTTGTTAGAAGAAGGAAAAGCTTCACAACCAGTGTATGACTTCCTTGCTAGCATTCAACCGAAGTTTAAAGATGACCCGACACTTGGACCGTATAACCACGGTTTCTTATTAGGAAGTACGGGTGATATTTCATTTGAAACACAAGGTATATTGGATGAGAGATTAGAAATTGTTCAGGAAAGTGGTCAAGGTCACGGTGGACATTAATGAAATGAGAAAAGACGCTGCTAAGGTAGCGTCTTTTCTTTAGGAAACTTTTACATAGCACAAAATCCTTTGCTCGTTATATAATAGCCTTCGTGCAGTCGGCCCTGATTTTCTTATGGAGAAAATCAAATGATAAAAGAGTAGAGGAGTGTTACTTTGTTTCAAACTATAAAAAATGAATGGCTCTCAAATATGAGAGGGGACGTGCTATCGGGGATTGTTGTTGCTTTAGCATTAATTCCTGAAGCGATAGCTTTCTCCGTTATTGCAGGTGTAGATCCGACGGTTGGATTGTACGCGGCCTTTTGTATTGCGGTTACAATTTCGTTTGTTGGCGGAAGAACTGGGATGATTTCAGCTGCAACGGGTGCGATGGCTTTATTAATGGTCACTCTTGTGAAGGATCACGGTTTACAATATTTATTTGCTACGACAATATTAACCGGTATTGTCCAAATTATTTTTGGAGTGTTCAAACTGAGCTCATTTATGAAGTTTGTTCCTAAATCCGTTATGAGTGGTTTTTTAAATTCACTTGGTATTTTAGTTTTTACAGCGCAATTGCCGCATTTTAAAAATGCAACTTGGCAAATGTATGCACTTGTCGCATTAGGTCTTGCAATTATATATATATTTCCACGTATTACGACGGCTGTACCGTCTACACTTATTTCAATTATCATTGTGACAAGTATTGCACTTATGAGCGGATTACAGTTAAAAACAGTTGGGGATATGGGAAGTTTACCGAAAGAATTACCGTTCTTTAGCATTCCAGATGTGCCTTTTACACTTGAGACATTAGGGATTATTTTACCGTACGCAGTTATGCTTGCAATTATCGGTTTACTAGAGTCATTATTAACAGCTTCGGTTTTAGACGATATGACACATACGGAAAGTAATAAACATAAAGAAGCTCGTGGCCAAGGTATTGCAAACATTGTCGCGGGTTTCTTCGGAGGAATGGCAGGATGTGCAATGATTGGACAATCTGTTATTAACATTAAATCAGGTGGTCGCGGGAGATTATCGACGTTTGTAGCCGGTGGATTTTTAATCGTATTACTATTTGTTTTAGGGGATTACGTTGTTCATATTCCGATGGCTGCTTTAGTTGCTGTTATGATTATGGTTTCGATTGGGACGTTTGATTGGAACTCTGTAGCAACGATCCATAAAGTACCAAAAGGAAACGCATTTGTTATGATCGTAACAGTTGTGATTGTCCTAATCACACATAATTTAGGATTAGGTGTAATTATCGGAACAGTAATTAGTGCGGTTTTATTTGCATTCAATATGGCAAAGATTCACGTGAAACATTCGTATATTGAAAATAAGAAAATATACGAAATTCACGGCCAGCTATTCTTCGCATCTACGGCAGAGTTTATAAATGCTTTTTCATATAATGAAGATGCGAAAGAAATTGAGCTGAATTTTACTCACGCACACGTATGGGATGATTCAGCGGTAGCGGCAATGGATAAAGTTATAATGAAGTATGAACAAAGCGGTGTGAAAGTAAGGATTACAGGGTTAAATGAACGAAGCTCGAAGATTGTTTCAAATTTAGCTACCTATAATAAGAGAATTGCTAGTTAGAAGCCTCCTTTTTAGGGGGCTTTATTATATAATACGGGTAGGATAACGAAAAGGGGATTCAGCATATGTACAAACAAATTATATTAGCATGTGACGGTTCTGAACATGCACTTCGAGCAGCTGAGCATGCAACATATATTGCGAAATTTAACGAAGAAACACATGTTGAAGTTGTGTACGTAGTAGATAATAGAACGGCAAAATCAGATATTATACAAGGACAAACGGATTTAGAAACAATATCAGCTAGTCGAAAAGATAAATTAAAAGAGATTGAAGGTTTATTAAAGAAAGAGAACATTTCCTACAAAATTACGATTCTACATGGCGATCCAGGAGATACGATTGTTCAATATGTAAATACAGGAGATATAGACCTTGTTATTGCTGGGAGTAGAGGACTAAATACACTGCAAGAAATGGTACTTGGTAGTGTAAGTCATAAAATAGCAAAACGAGTGAAATGCCCGGTGATGATTATAAAGTAAATTGAATGAGATATTTTGTAGTGTAAGCAAGACCTTGATATAATTTGAGGTCTTTTTTGACGTATAAAGGGGGAGAGTGTGGACATACTAGATATATAAGTTTAAAGGGAATTTGTTAACTTACAATTTTGTAAGTTAGTTGTCAGCGAAATCGATGTTATGAAAAAATTTCCATTGATAAAATAAGAATATCAAAGAGGATATGGGGAGGATGGAAGATATGAAATCACTTCAAAATTTGTCTTATAGCCAAGGGGTAAGTTTAATTTGTTTAGGGGGATTTGCTGGATCTGTTACGTTAGCTGTTTTAATGAAGATGTTTCATCAAATCTTTTAATCTTAGAGTAGGGAAGGAATTGGTTGTTATAAATAGTAAGAAAAGGATTGTAAATAAAAAATAGCTCTTAGCATGTATGTAGATGCTAAGAGCTATTTTTATGATTATTTTTCTACTTCTGGCTTCTCACTTGTTATAGTAACGTCTTTCCAATGTGAAGTTATTTGATTTACTTCAGTGTTGACATCATAATTTTTTACGCGCTTATTAACACCTGTTAAATCAAATGTGTAATGAATTGGAATCATCGGTGCTTCGTCATGAATTAATTTTTGCCATTTATCGTATATTTCTTTACGATATTTTTCATCAGTAGCTTTTTCTGATAATCCTGCGTCTAATAACTTCGTATTTTCATCATTTACCCAGCGCTGGTAGTTGAATCCGGCATTTTTGCCCCATAGGCCAGAAAGGTCAGGGTCAGAGCCAGTATTCCAAGCACCAGAGAAAATATCAACCTTCGGATCATCTTTTTTAATCATATCACGCATAGCATTAAATTCGTGTAAGCGTCCATCAAGAAGTTCTACTTTTAAGCCGATATCTTTCCAAGATTGAATATAGAATTTTGCAAGTGGTTCACTTGTCTCACTACCGTTACTAGCTAGGAAGTTAATTTTAAATTCATTACCTTTTGGATCCTCACGGAATCCATCACCATTCTTGTCTTTATAGCCAGCTTCATCTAATAGTTTTTTCGCTTTATCTACATCTAAGTTATATGCGCCAACACTGTTATTATGGTACTTTGGCATAGATGGTGGAATTGGAGAGTTAGCTGGAACACGAAGTCCGTGATATACTTTTTCTCCTAATTTTTCTCTATCAATTGCATATGCCATCGCTTGACGTAAACGAACGTCTTTGAACTTATCGTTATCCATTACAGCTTCATTCTTTGCTTTGTCCATATGTCCGAACTTAAATCCGATATAAGTGTAAGCAAGGTCAGTTTTACCAATTAGTTGTGTGTTTTTTAATTTACTTACGTTCGGATATTGATCAGCAGTAATTGATGCAATATCAATATCACCTTTTTTCAGAGATGCACTAACAATAGATGGATTTACAACTTTTAATGTTACATTTTTTAGCTTAGGTTTGCCACCCCAGTAATCATCAAAGCGCTCATACTCAACTGATTCACCAGGAACGATTTTCTTCACTTTAAATGGACCGAATCCAATTGGATTTTGACGGATTTTATCTGATTCAGCTAGTTTTTCAATTGGTACATCACCTAAATATTTTTTAGGTGTAGGATATGTCCAAATACCCGTTTTCAGTGAAGGGTTTACTTCTTTATAAGTAATGGAAATTGTTTTTGGATCGACTACTTTAATACCAGAAATTTTGTCAGCTTTTCCAGTGTGATATTCTTCCATACCTTCAATCATTTGCATTTGTGTATCGTAACGAATACCTGTATATTTACTATTACCGATAATCAAGTAAGAATATTCTAAATCTTCAGCTGTTAAAGGGTTACCATCATGCCATTTTACATTATCTTTAATTTTAATTGTAATTGTTTTTTTATCTTCAGAAATTGTATAAGTTGCAGCACCTTCATTTGTAATTTCCCAGTTTTTATCTGTAGCTAATAATTGTTCATCAAAGAAATCCATAATTTCTGAATCTGGAGCAACTTCATACAATACTCTACTTAAAACACCAGAGAAAGGTGAATTTGAAACGAGTCCATAAGTTAATGATCCGTCTTTAATTTCTTTACCGTCATTTTTTACAGCAGCACTAAATTTATTTGTTTCTACTTTTTTTGTATTTGCTTTTTTACTACCGCTATCAGCACCCCCACATGCAGATAGTAATAATGTTGAAGCAGCAAGTGTACTTAATACTTTGTACAATTTTGGTTTGTTCATAACTTCTCCACCCCTTATCCTTTTCTTTGTCTCGCATCAGCCGCACGCTTTAACGCTTGACCAATAAAATTTATACACAGCATCAACACTAAAATCATGATTGATGCGGGTAACCAAATCCACCACTTTTCTTGCAATACATCTGGGTTAGTTGCGTAACTTACAAGTGTACCAAGACTTGGTGTGCTCTCTGGTAGACCGAAGCCTAAGTAAGTTAAACTAGATTCAATTCCGATGTTACCAGCAAGATTTAATGTAATATTTACGATGATAATAGAACTTAAATTAGGTAATATTTGCTGGAAGATTATTTTCCAATTTGGTGTTCCTAACGTTTTTGATGCAGATACGTAATCAAGTTCTTTCTCAGTCAATACTTTAGAACGTATCAGCCTTGCTTTTCCGACCCATAAGAAAGCGGTCATTATGAGAATAAATGTCGTAATATTGAAAGTTGGAACGAGTGAGATAAACACGATAACAATCATTAAGAATGGTAAAATCATCATAAAGTCGATAAAACGCATAATGATGTTATCGACAACTCCTCCAAAATAGCCAGCAATTAGTCCCATCGTAAGACCGATAAGGGTTGATAAAAGAGTGATAGCTAAACCAACTGTAAAGGAGTTACGTGTACCAATAATTAATTGTCCGAAAATATCGCGACCTCCATAATCAGTTCCTAACCAATGTTCAACAGAAGGAGGATCATAAATGGCGAACAGATCGACTCGGACGATATCTTCTTGCTTCATAATAAATGAAGTTGCGTAAACGGCTATTAATATTAAAGCTAAAAAGAATAGAGAAAACATTGCTAGTTTATCTTTACGAAATTCTCGCCACATAATGGAGAAACCAGAAGGGCTCTTTTCGTAATGAATGACTTCAGTTTGTTTTTCAGGATTTGCTAACATAACGTTTCTTCACCTCCATTAATCAATACGAATACGTGGATCAACGATGCTTAGAATAATATCGGAAAGAAGAGTCCCGAGTAGCGTTGCGAATCCAGTAAATAATACAAGAGCAGTTACGACACTGAAATCACGTTGAGTGATAGATTGGAAAAATAGTTGTCCAATTCCTGGGTAGCCGAAAATATTTTCTAGAATAATAGAGCCCCCAACTAAACCTGTAATTTCATATCCTAAAAATGCTGCGATTGGTAAAAATGAATTTCGTAAAATATGTCTGGAATATACTTTAGATTCTGGTACACCTTTTGCCTTTACCGTGCGTACAAAATCTTTATGTTTCGTATCGATAATTTCACTTCGTAAATATTGGACAGTTCCTACAGTTCCAATTAATGCCCCAGATAAAGCTGGTAAAATCATATGATTTAATTTACTTAAATAGTAATCGAATGATCCGGTTGCAACTTGTGGGTCAACGCTACCACTCGTAGGGAAAATTGGATATAAAAAGCCGAATAAGAATAACATTACTAATCCGAAAATAAACAGTGGTGTACCGAATCCTAAAAAGTTATATAGCGTAATAAATCGATCAGCCCACGTATCATTCCAACGTCCACTTATAACTCCAAGTGGAATAGCAATTAAGTAAGTAAGAATAAGAATAAAAAGAGCTAACAGTATTGTATTGCCAAGACGTTCCCCAATAATATCTGTTACTTTTATTTTATGTGCGTAAGAAATTCCGAAATCCCCTTGCACGGCATTTGAAATCCACCTTACATATTGAGTGGGAATAGGATCGTTTAAACCTAGTTTTTCACGTTGTTCTTCAATCACTTTTGGATCGGCTTTTGGATTTGCTAGTTCAGCGCCACTTAATGCATCACCTGGCATTGCCTTAGCCAGTGTAAAGACGAGTACGCTTAATATGAATAATTGCGGTATCATAACTAAAACCCGGCGTAATATAAATTTCCACATGTTTTATCACTCCCTTAAGGTAATGCCACCCGGTGAGTTGGCGAGATTGGTTTTAAATCGTAAGCACGTCCATTTTCATTGAAATAATTTTCGTAGGATTTCTCATACTCAGCGCTTACCTCACGACGCAATTTACGTTGTTGCTCGCGGTTTTCTGGACGAATATCAGGAATAGCTGATATTAGACGCTTCGTATAGATGTGCTGTGGATTATTATAAATTTCAGCACTAGTTGCTTCTTCCACAATGCGTCCGCGATACATAACACCGATACGGTCACACATATGGCGAATTACACCTAAATCATGACTAATGAATAAGTATGTTAGCCCGAGTTCAGATTGTAAATCTTGCAAGAAGTTTAAAACCTGCGCTTGTACAGAAACGTCAAGTGCAGATACAGGTTCATCCGCAATAATAAGCTTCGGTTTTAATGTAAGAGCGCGTGCAATACCAATCCGCTGTCTTTGTCCACCGGAAAATTCATGTGGGTATTTATAAATAGACTCTGGATTTAAGCCAACTTTATCAAGATAATCTTGAACAGCTCTACGCTCTTCATCAGGTGAGAGTTTCTCAAAATTTCGAAGTGGTTCAGCGATAATATCCATAACACGTTTCTTCGGGTTTAAGGATGAATAAGGATCTTGAAAAATCATCTGAATATCTTTTCGTTGTTCTCTTAGTTCTGAGCGGCTTAATTTTGTTAAATCTCTATTATTAAAATGAATGCTACCGCCTGTTGCTTTCGTTAAGTGCATAATCGCTTTTCCAGTTGTTGATTTGCCGCTCCCAGATTCCCCAACGATTCCATATGTTTCGCCAGGTTGTAGTTCGAAGCTTACGCCATCAACAGCGCGAACGTAATCTAATGTACGACCGAAAACACCACCTTTAATTGGAAAGTGTACTTTTAAATCTTCTACTTTAAGCAGTGCCATGAGTTACGTCATCTCCTTTCTTATGTTGGAAGTTGAAGTGCTTATAGCAAGTACAACGTACCCAATGATCTGGTTTTACTTCATGTAAAACAGGATTTTCCTCATGTTGATCAGGTCTAACCCACGGGATTCGGGCTTGGAATCGGCAACCAGTGCGAGGAAGCTTCGCTAACGAAGGAACTACGCCTTGAATTACATGCAATTTTTCTTTTTCAGCATACGCAGATGGAATTGAGTTTAATAGAGAACGAGTATATGGGTGAAGAGGGTTATTAAAAATCTCTTCTACTGTTCCTGTTTCTACAACTTGTCCTGCATACATAACGACAATACGATCAGCTGTTTCGGCAACAACGCTTAAATCATGTGTAATTAAAATGATGCCCATTTTCGTTTGTTCTTGAATAGATTTTAGTAAGTCTAAAATTTGTGCTTGGATGGTTACGTCAAGAGCCGTTGTTGGCTCATCCGCAATAATGAGTGCTGGGTTACAAGCAATCGCAATCGCGATAACAATTCTTTGTCTCATTCCGCCAGATAATTCGTGAGGGTATTGTTTATATGTAAGTTCTGGTTTTGGAATACCAACTTGATGGAGTAGTTCTAAGGTGCGTTCTTTCTTTTCTGCTTTCGAAAGGTTTGTGTGGTAGTCTAAGTTTTCTTCGATTTGTTTTCCAACTGTCATAAGAGGATCGAGTGCTGTAAGAGGTTCCTGGAAAATCATACCGATGTTTGATCCGCGTACTTTATTCATTTCTGCGGTCGACATAGTAAGTAAATCCTTATCTCTATAGTAAAGTTGCCCTTGTAATTTTGTATTTGCTTCATTATGCAGTCGCATAATGGAAAGGGCAAGTGCACTTTTTCCGCAACCAGATTCACCGACTATCGCGACAATTTCATTTTCATGGACAGTTAACGAAACGTTATCAACTGCTGCATGATATTGATCTTGTATGCGAAAGGAAGTCTGTAAGTTTTCAATGCGAAGAAGTGGATTCTTCATGGCTATCCCTCCATCTTTTCTGAAAAGACTAAATATTTAGTATGTTGTTGTTATTTTAATATAAAATGACAATGTTTGACAAGAGTAAATATTCAAAAATCTTTTTATATAGAGATGAGATGCAGTAATATAAGGATGGAAACCCTTTTAAAACGCTAATAATTATGGGTTGGATTGATAAATTATTTGTAAAAAAAAAGTACTATATGTAGAAAAAAGAGAGGCGTTCTGGAAAGAACTGTCTCTCTTTTTTTTGTAAGTATAATATTAGTGTTTAAGCTTGTTTTGGTTTTGCAGATCCTGTATTTAAAGTAAGAGCAAGGAAGAACATTGCAAGCACACAAGAAGCAAGGAGTAAAATGAACCCGCCGTCCCATCCGAATCCATCTACAATAAAGCCCATAGCTGCGCTAGCAAAAGTAGCTCCGCCTAGATAACCGAAGAACCCCGTTAAACCAGCGGCAGTTCCAGCAGCTTTTTTTGGTGCTAAGTCTAGTGCGTGTAGGCCGATTAACATAACAGGTCCATAAATTAAAAATCCAATGGAAACAAGTGCGATACTATCAATGATTGGGTGACCCGCAGGGTTTAGCCAGTAAACGAGAACGGCAATGAATACACCGACCATAAATAGAATACCAGCAGGTGCGCGGCGCCCTTTAAACAGTTTGTCACTCATCCATCCACAAAGAAGTGTACCTGGAATACCAGCCCATTCATATAGAGCATAAGCTGTACGTGAGCTACTATGAGTAAAGCTTTTTTCTTCTACTAAATAAGTAGGAGCCCAGTCTACCACGCCGTAACGAACGAAATAAACAAAAACGTTAGCGATAGCGATGTACCATAAAAACTTATTGTTTAATACGTATGTAAATAAAATTTCCTTTACCGAAAGCTCGCGTTCACGGTCCGCTACTTTTTCATCTGATGGATATTCCCCAGTATATTCTTCAATAGAAGGTAATCCGCAAGATTGAGGTGTATCTCTCATCGTAATTAATACATAAATCCCAACTAAAATTGAAAGAATACCTGGGAAGTAAAATATACTTTTCCAGTCATTTGCAAAGAGATATAAGCCTAATGTAACGAGAGAAGGCATAAGTGCGCCACCGACATTATGAGCGACGTTCCAAATAGACATTTTTGTACCACGTTCACTAATCGAGAACCAGTGAACCATCGTACGGCCACAAGGAGGCCATCCCATACCTTGTACCCATCCATTTAAAAACTGAAGGACAAACATAAGTATAATGCTCGTTGTAATGAAAGAAAATGAGCCGAAAATAATATTAATGATACCTGATAAAAATAGCCCAGCTGCTAAAAAGTAGCGAGGATTACAACGATCGGATACGATACCCATAAGAAATTTACTTAATCCGTAAGCTATTGATACTGCTGAAAGGATAACCCCAAGTTCTCCTTTACTAAAGCCTTGTTCGATTAAGTATGGCATTGCGAGTGAAAAGTTTTTTCGAACAAAGTAGTAACCCGCATAACCGATGAAGATACCTAAGAATACTTGTAAACGTAATTTACGATATTCGCTATCAGTACGATCAGTAGGTAAGCGTTCTGCGTGGGGCGCAGGTTTAAATAATTGTGTGAAAAACATAAAATGAAAATCCTCCCCTAATTAATTGGAAGCGTTTTAAGACAGAGAGAATACAAAAAGGCCATGAAATATAAAAAAGTTCCCCTTTTTTATGATTCATAGCCGTATACTCCGATTCTCCTTGACTGTCAATATTAACTTCGACGAAAATTATACAACTTTGTGACAAAAATGTAAACGTTTTTATAAATAAAGTTGTTGACGTAATTTGTTTGCGGGATTAATATTTAAATACGTTAAATATTTTATTGTTTAAATAAGAGGTGGATAACATGCCAAATGATATGACTCATATTGATAAGATTCAAGCTCTTACATTCGCTATAGGAAAGAAAATGCAAACAGAGCTATTAGAACAAATGCAAGCATCAGGACTTACACCACCGCAGTTTTATATTTTAAAGATTTTAGATCATTACGGAGCTTCAAGAGCGACACAATTAGCGGAGAAAATGTACGTGAAACCGAGCGCGATTACAGTAATGATTGATCGTTTAATTGATCATGGGCTAGTAGAGCGTTATCACGACGATAATGATCGCCGCGTTGTTGTCATTGAGCTAACGAAAAAGGGGAAAGACACAGTAAAAGAGGCGATGGCAGCCCGTAATGAGCATATCGCAAAATACTTTTCACAATTAGAATTACAAGAGCGAGAAGATTTGTTACGCCTTTTTGAAAAGTTAGAAACAATTATTTGCGGGGCACAAGAGAAAAACTAAGAGGAATTGAGGAGATTACATGGAGCAACAAGAAAATCAGAATAGAAAGTTGTTGTTAATCGGTTTAGTAATCGCAATGCTATTTGCTGCATTGGACGGAACAATCGTTGGTACAGCAATGCCGCGTATCGTCGGTGAACTAGGTGGATTAAGTTTAATGACATGGTTAACAACAGCTTACATGTTAACATCAACAACGGTTGTACCGATTGCAGGTAAATTAGCGGATTTACTTGGGCGTCGAAACGTATATATAGCAGGATTAATTATCTTTATGGTTGGTTCAGCGTTATGTGGTATGGCAAATGGTATGACAGAATTAATTATTTTCCGTGGTATTCAAGGTCTTGGTGGCGGTATTATGATGCCAATGGCTATGATTATTATCGGAGATATGTTCACGGGAAAAGAACGTGCGAAATGGCAAGGTATTTTTGGAGCTCTATATGGTCTTGCCTCTGTAATTGGACCACAAGTTGGTGGTTGGATTGTAGACGCAGTGAACTGGAGATGGGTATTCTATATTAACTTACCAGTTGGTATTTTAGCGACAATCTTCATTGCAATGGGATTAAAAGCACATAAACAAACAGGACCAATTAAAATTGATATCGCTGGAATCTTCACGATGATTCTCGGTGTTGTAAGTTTATTACTTGCGTTAACGTTTGGCGGGAAAGATTATGCATGGGGTTCTTGGCAAATTATCGGGTTATTTGCATTAGCTGCCATTGGTATTGTTAGCTTTGTTATCGTTGAAACGAAGGCTGAAGAACCAATTTTACCGATGCACTTCTTTAAAAACCGCACATTTACACTACTGAATGCGATCGGTTTCTTTATGAGTATCGGAATGTTTGGAGCAATTATGTTCGTACCGTTCTTTATGCAAGGAATTGTAGGTGTAAGTGCTGCTGAATCAGGAACGATTATGACACCGATGATGATTACAATGATCGTTATGAGTATTATTGGTGGTCAGCTTGTATTAAAAATTGGTGTGAAACCACAAATTATTACAGGGATGCTTATTATGGCTAGTGGTTTCTGGTTATTAACAACGATGGATATGCACACAACTAAGCTTACCGCTACTTCTTATATGATGGTTATCGGTTTAGGAATGGGTCTTGTTATGCCGATATTAACATTAGCATTACAAGAAAGCTTCCCGAAAAAAGATCTTGGCGTTGTAACATCATCAAGTCAATTCTTCCGTCAAATCGGTGGAACGTTTGGGATTACAATTTTAGGATCAATTATGAATAACACTTCAGGTACAACGTTAACAAATAAATTAGTACCTGTATTAGACACATTCCCAAAAGAAGCGGGACAAATGGTAACAAAATTTAAAGATATGATTCATACAGATCCACAAAGTTTATATTCTATGCTATTTAGTCCAGAGGCATTAAAACAAATGCCAGAAGCATTTTCTAATAGCATCGTACCAATTTTGAAAAGTTCTTTAGTAGACTCACTTCATACTGTATTCTTAACAGGATTGGTATTTATCGTAGTAGGTGCTATCTTTACGATTTTCTTACAGAAGATTAAACTATCTGATCGTAAAAAAGGTGCTGAAGAACCTGCTGTAGAAGAGAAAGAACAAACTGTATCTTATTCATAATGAAAAAGCATCGCCTTATGGCGGTGCTTTTTTTGAGTATAACCTTAAAAGCTTTTTAGTGAGAAATGATTGACGTATTTTTATAAATGCGTTATATTATTCCCTGTAAACGGTTACATGAAATGAGGAGAAAAGAGAATGAGTACGATTAAAGACGTTGCAAAATTAGCAGGGGTATCTGTTGCGACCGTTTCCAGAGTGTTAAATAAAAATGGATATGTTCATGAGGATACATTAAAAAAAGTAGAGCGAGCAATTGAAATGCTAGATTATAAGCCTAGTACAGTAGCACGATCTTTATACAATAAAAAATCTCGTTTAATTGGCTTAGTTGTTCCAAATATCGTGAATCCATTCTTTCCAGAAGTTGCACGTGCCGTAGAAGATGTAGCACATAAGCAAGGTTACACAGTTGTCCTTTGTAACTCTGATGAAAATTTAGAAAAAGAGAAACAATACATTGATGTACTTAGACAAAATAATGTGGATGGGTTTATTGTGGCAACGAATCCACAAAACAGTGTTAATTACATGAATTTGTCTATTCCAGTTGTTGCGATTGACCGTATGTTTAATGAGCGCATTCCTACTGTATATGCAGATAACTATGCAGGGAGTCAGGCGGCAACAAAGTTATTAATAGACAAAGGGTGTAAACATATTGCACATATTCGTGGACCGCGTGATGTGAGCACAGCTAATGAACGTTTTGAAGGTTTTGTAGATGTTATTACGCAAAATAATCTTTCTTATATGATTGCAGAGAGTACATTCGATCCAGCTAATAGTGAACAGGTCGCGGTGGAATTATTGGAAGAATATCCGCATATTGATGGAATTGTTGCTGGGAATGATTTAATTGCAATCGGCGTTGTAAAGGCTGCACTTCAAAAGGGGATTTCTATTCCAGACGATTTACAAATTATCGGATTTGATGGGATTTCTTTAACAGAAATGATGTATCCATCTATTACAACTGTTGCACAGCCAATTTATGAAATGGGGAAAGTTGCAACAGAATTGTTGTTAGAGCAGATGGAAGGAAATCCATTAGAAGAGAAACATTATCGTTTACCGATTGAAATTATAGAACGAAATACAACGAAGTAAGGAGATGAGACAGATGCCAAATATTGCAGTAGTAGGTAGTATTTCAATGGACTTAGTGGCTGTTTCAAAAATACGGCCGAAAGCAGGAGAAACGGTAATTGGTGAAGCGTTTCATACGATCCCAGGTGGGAAAGGAGCTAACCAAGCAGTTGCAGCAGCTAGATTAGGAGCAAATGTAGCGATGGTTGGTGCAGTAGGAAGTGATGATTACGGGACAGTAGTTAGAAGAAATTTAGAGAATGAACGCGTTTTTATCGACTATGTGGTACCGGTTACAGGTAGAACAACAGGAATCGCTCATATCGTTTTAGCAGAAGAGGATAACAGTATTGTTGTCGTACAAGGAGCAAATGCTCTTGTAAATGAGTCGATTGTAGATCGTTCAAAAGACCTTCTTGTAAAAGCAGATATGGTTGTTCTTCAACTAGAGATTCCGCTTGAAACAGTAAAATACGTTCTGGCTATTTGTGAGGAACATAAAATTCCAGTTATGTTGAATCCGGCTCCAGCACAAATCTTATCAGAAGATATTTTAGAAAAAGCGACTTATATTACGCCGAATGAGCATGAGTGCCGCATTGTATTAGATGATTTCACATCACCAATTGAAGAGTTACTGGCTAAATATCCAAATAAGCTATTGATGACAGAAGGGTCTAATGGTGTTCGTTTCCATAACGGAACGGAAGTTGTTCAAGTTCCAAGTATTGCTGTGGATGTAGTAGATACGACTGGAGCTGGTGATACATTTAACGGCGCGTTAGCAGTTGCGCTTTCTGAAGGAGAAACACTTCAAAAGGCTATTCGTTTTGCTAATATTGCTGGTGGTCTTTCTGTAACAAAACTTGGGGCACAGGGCGGTATGCCAACGAGAGATAGAGTACGTGAAGTGCAGGTGATTGTCGGATGAAAAAACACGGTGTATTAAATAGTGAAATTGCGGCAGTTCTTGCTTCACTTGGGCATACAGATACAATTGTAATTGCTGATTGTGGGTTACCTATTCCTGATGGAGTAAAACGAATTGATTTAGCAGTTGAAATTGGAAAGCCTAGCTTTTTAGACGTATTACAAGTAGTTGCTGATGATATGGCAATTGAAAAAGTGACGCTAGCAGAAGAAGTCATTATGAATAATGACGTGGTAAATAAAGAAGTTGAGATGCGTTTAATAGAGCCAGCATTTGAATATGTGTCTCATAAGGAATTTAAAGAGCATACAAAGAGAGCGAAGGCGATTATTCGTACAGGAGAAGCAACGCCTTATGCGAATGTTATTTTACATGCAGGCGTGATTTTTTAATAAAGGGATGTGATGAGAATGCACATTGAAATGAAAAATATTTCAAAAGCGTTCAGTGGTAATCCTGTTCTAAAAAACGCACAGTTTACGATTGAAACAGGAGAAGTCCATGCATTGATGGGGGAAAATGGAGCGGGGAAATCGACGCTCATGAAGATTTTAACAGGTGTATATAAAAAAGACAGTGGAACAGTTACGATTGATGGGCAAGAACGAACTTTTAAAAATGCGAAAGAAGCAGAAGAGTATGGTATTGCATTTATCCATCAAGAGTTGAATATATTACCGAATTTAACGGTAGCTGAAAATATGTTTCTTGGAAAAGAGTTAATGTATGGGAAAACGGGCATTTTACGTACGCGTCAAATGAATGCGATTGCCCAGCAACAATTAGCAGATCTTGGTCTACATGTGAGAGGCGCTATGCTAGCGGGTGAATTATCAGTTGGACAACAGCAAATTATTGAAATTGCTAAAGCGTTAATGACAAATGCGAGCGTTATTATTATGGATGAACCTACAGCAGCATTAACAGATCGCGAAATTGAAACGCTGTTTATTGTTATTAATAAATTGCGTAAAGAGGGCGTTTCATTCGTTTATATTTCGCACCGGATGGAAGAAATTTTTTCAATATGTGATGCCATTACGATTTTGCGTGATGGAGAATATGTAGGGAAAAGATTAATTCCGGAAACGTCATTTGATGAAGTAGTTAGTATGATGGTGGGCCGCAGTATTGGTGAACGTTATCCAGAGCGCAATAGTCAAATTGGTGAAGTGATTTTTGAAATGCGTAACGGAACGAAAAAAGGAAAATTTGAAAATGTTTCGTTTCAAGTTAGAAAAGGTGAAATCCTTGGTGTTGCTGGCTTGATGGGAGCCGGTCGTACGGATATCATGAAAGCAATATTTGGATATGAACCGCTCGATTCAGGACAAATTTTTATGAATGGACAAGAAGTGAAAATTGATAGTCCAATTGATGCAATTAGACAACGAATTGCTTTTATTACAGAGGATAGAAAATCAGAAGGGCTTGTGTTAGATTTTTCTATTCGTGAAAATTTAGCATTACCAAACTTAAAAAGTCTTTCAAAGGGAAGCGTTGTTAATAAAGGTTTAGAACAGCAATTTACAGAGGATATGATGAAGCTCCTGAATGTGAAGGCAGCAAACGGAGAGCAAGCTGTAAAATCTCTTTCTGGTGGAAATCAGCAAAAGATTGTAATTGCAAAATGGCTAGGTATTCATCCGCAGTTACTCATTTTAGATGAGCCAACAAGAGGTGTAGATGTTGGGGCTAAAAAAGAAATTTACTCTATTATGAATAAGCTTACTGAGCAGGGTGATGCCGTTATTATGGTATCGTCTGAGCTTCCAGAAGTTTTAGGAATGAGTGATCGTGTCCTCGTTATTCATGAAGGGAAAATCGGTGGTATTTTAGAGAAAGATCAGGCATCGCAAGAGTCTATTATGGCACTAGCTACAGGGGGAGAGTAAGATATGGCTAAGAAGGGGAATGTATTACAACAACTTGGTTCTTTAATTGGGTTAGTATTAATTATCGTGGTAATTACAGCTTTAAATCCAGCATTTATTGAAATTCCAAATTTATTTAATATACTGCGCCAAGTATCGATTAATGCACTCATTGCATTTGGAATGACCTTCGTTATTTTAACAGGGGGTATTGACTTATCGGTAGGTTCTATTTTAGCATTATCAAGTGCACTTGTTGCCGGAATGATGGCAAGTGGCATGGATCCGTTCCTTGCAATGGCAGTTGGATTATTAGCCGGTCTTGTAATGGGGATTGTAAACGGTATCATTATTGCGAAGGGAAAAGTAGCTCCGTTTATTGCAACTTTAGCAACAATGACTATTTTTCGCGGGTTGACGCTTGTTTATATGGACGGACGTCCGATCACTGGTCTTGGTGATCATTTAATGTTCCAAATGTTTGGCCGTGGTTATTTCCTTGGTATTCCTGTGCCAGCCGTTACAATGATGATTGCTTTTGCAGTATTGTACTTTATTTTAAAGAAAACAACGTTTGGTCGCCGTACGTTTGCGATTGGTGGAAATGAAGAAGCAGCAGCTTTATCAGGTATTAATGTTACGAGAATTAAAGTAATGATTTACGGTCTTTCCGGAATTTTGGCAGCGCTTGCAGGTATTGTCTTAACATCAAGGTTAGATTCTGCACAGCCGACTGCTGGTACTTCTTACGAATTAGATGCAATTGCTGCAGTTGTGTTAGGAGGAACGAGCCTTTCAGGTGGAAGAGGATGGATTGTTGGTACATTCATCGGTGTGCTTATTATTGGTGTACTAAATAACGGTTTAAATTTATTAGGTGTATCTTCTTTCTTCCAACAAGTTGTAAAAGGACTTGTAATCTTACTAGCTGTACTAATTGATCGTCGAAAAGAAGCGTAATGGAGGGGCAATTCATGAAAAAATGGTTACTGATACTCGTTGCATGCATCATGGTAGTTACTGCTGGTTGTTCAATGGAACCACCAGAATGGGCAAAGGATTCTAACGATAAAGGTCGAAATAAAACTATTAAAGTTGGATTTTCTGTTTCAACTTTAAATAATCCATTTTTCGTCACGTTGAAAAAAGGTGCAGAAAAGAAGGCAAAAGATAGCGGCATTGAATTAATTGCTGTTGATGCACAAAATGATGCAGCGAAGCAAACAAATGATGTTGAAGATTTAATTCAAAAAGGTGTCGATGTAGTTGTTATTAATCCAACCGATTCAGATGCTGTTGCTTCAGCGGTAAGTGCAGCTAATGCAGCCAATGTTCCTGTTATTACAGTAGACCGAGTTGCGAATTCAGGTAAAGTTGTTTCTCATATTGCTTCCAACAATGTAGAAGGTGGTCAAATGGCTAGTGATTACATTCGGGAGTTAGTTGGTGAAGGAACAAATGTTGCTGAGTTAGAAGGAATCCCTGGATCGTCTGCTGCTCGTGAGCGTGGGAAAGGATTCCATAACGTAGCTGATAAGTCTTTAAAAGTAGTAGCAAAACAAGCAGCTGATTTCGATCGTGCAAAAGGATTATCCGTTATGGAAAATATTTTGCAAGCAAATAGCGATATAAAAGCAGTGTTTGCTCATAACGATGAAATGGCATTAGGCGCACTTGAGGCATTGAAATCTGCTGGTAAAACAGATGTGGTTGTTGTTGGATTTGATGCAACAGACGATGCTGTAAAAGCGGTTAAAGATGGGCGCATGGCAGCAACAGTCGCTCAAAAACCGGAATTAATCGGAGAGAAGGCGATGGAAACAGCGAAAGAGATAACACAAGGTAAAAAAGTGGACAAATTTATTCCGATTGAATTAGAGCTTATTAAGAAAAAATAAATAAATATAAAATGAAAATTAGGAAGGAAGAATAACAAATGAAATTTTTTATTGATACAGCAAACATTAACGAAATTAAAGAGGCAAATGCATTAGGTGTAGTAGCTGGAGTAACGACAAATCCATCACTTGTAGCAAAAGAAGGCGTAGATTTCCATGAGCGTATTCGTGAAATTTGCAGCTTTATTGAAGGACCTGTAAGCGCAGAAGTAATTAGCTTAGAAGCTGATAAAATGATTGAAGAAGGAAAAGAGTTAGCAAAAATCGCTCCAAACGTTGTTGTAAAAGTTCCAATGACAACAGAAGGCTTAAAAGCAGTAAAAGCATTCTCAGATTTAGGAATTCGTACGAACGTTACATTAGTATTCTCAGCAGTGCAAGCATTACTTGCAGCTCGCGCTGGTGCGACATACGTTTCACCGTTCTTAGGTCGCCTAGATGATATCGGTCATAACGGTATGGACTTAATTCGCCAAATCGCAGAAATCTTTGCAATTCACGGCATTGAAACAGAAATCATTGCAGCATCTGTACGTCACAGTGTTCATGTAACAGAAGCAGCATTAAACGGTTCACATATTGCAACAATCCCAGCAAACGTAATCGCTTCATTAGTGAAGCACCCATTAACAGATCAAGGAATTGAGAAATTCTTAGCTGATTGGGAAAAAACACAAGAGAAATAATACGAAATGGAGAACCCAAGTTTAATTAACTTGGGTTCTTTTTTTGTTTGAAAGAATTTTCATGCAATTGTGCATATTGTCTTTTAAATTTTTAATATAAGCTATTTAATATATACAAATCACTCTTTATTTTTCACATTTCGACATAAAGTGAAACTTTAATCAGTGGGGGGTTTTGTCCATCCCCCACTGATTATCGGCCCGCACTAATCGGGCTTTTACGGGCAGTTATATCCCACCTAACTTCCTCACATTCGCCGAATCTTGAGGTGGGAATCTTACTGCCTAGCGAATAGCGGGCTAAAAAGATAGAGGGTCTGACCAGAAAACTGGAGGACATGATTCTATAACAGAAAGCTTATTGCTTATAGAATCATGTCTTTTATTATACAAGGGAGGATAGATTACGTATTTTTATCTGAAGTTTAAGATTGATACAAGGGGATGAGTAAAATGAGAAAAAAAGCGCCATTTAAAGTGTTGTCATCATTAACGATCGCGACACTCATCGGATGCTCAGCTGTAATGAGTGCTCCGTTAGCATACGCAGAAACGCCAGCAAAAGAAAGTGTGTCTACAACGCCAATTGATCATAATTTAATTCAAGAAGATCGTTTAGCAGAAGCGCTGAAAGAAAGAGGAACGATTAATCCAGCCTCTTCTAAAGAAGAGACGAAAAAGGCTGTAGAGCAATATATTGAAAAGAAGCAAGGGGATCAGGCAAATAAAGAAATTCTTCCAGATGATGGGACTGAAGAAGCATCTGATTTCGTAAAAAAGGTAAAAGAAAAAAAGATGGAAGAACAGGAAAAAGTAAAGAAAGCTGAAAAAAATGTTAGCCCTGATCAAAAGCCGGAGCCAAATAAAAAGCAATTAGATGGGAAAGTTCCAACTTCTAAGGCGAAACAAGCTCCATTTAATGGACCTGTTCGTACGGATAAAGTGTTAGTGTTACTCGTTGAGTTTAGTGATTATAAACATAATAATATTGAGCAAACACCGGGTTATATGTACTCGAAAGATTTTAGTAGAGAACATTATCAAAAAATGTTATTTGGTAATGAGCCTTATACATTATTTGATGGTTCGAAAGTAAAAACATTTAAGCAATATTATGAAGAACAGTCTGGTGGCAGTTATACGACAGACGGATATGTAACAGAGTGGTTAACTGTTCCAGGTAAAGCTGCTGATTACGGTGCTGATGGTAGTAGCGGTCACGATAATAAAGGACCAAAAGGTGCGCGTGATTTAGTGAAAGAAGCATTAAAAGCTGCAGCGGATAAAGGATTAGATTTATCACAATTCGATCAGTTCGACCGTTATGATACAAATGGCGATGGCAATCTTAATGAATCGGACGGTGTAATTGATCATTTAATGGTAATTCATGCCGGTGTTGGTCAAGAAGCTGGCGGTGGTAAATTAGGAGACGATGCAATTTGGTCACATCGATCTAAATTAGCAAGGGATCCAGTAGCGATTGAAGGAACAACATCTAAAGTACCTTATTGGGGTGGAAAAGTAGCGGCTCATGATTACACAATTGAACCAGAAGACGGTGCAGTAGGTGTGTTTGCACATGAATTTGGACATGACCTTGGTTTACCAGATGAGTATGATACGAATTATACTGGAATGGGATCACCTGTCGAAGCTTGGTCATTAATGAGTGGAGGTAGCTGGACAGGAAAAATTGCAGGAACAGAGCCAACTAGTTTTTCACCACAAAATAAAGACTTCTTACAAAAGAATATGGGTGGAAACTGGGCGAAAATTTTAGAAGTAGATTACGATAAAATTAAGAGTGGTGTAGGCGTTCCTACATATATTGATCAAAGTGTTACAAAAACAAATCGTCCAGGTGTCGTACGTGTCAACTTACCAGGTAAGAGTATTGAAACAATTAAGCCTGGATTTGGAAAGCGTGCATACTATAGTACAAGAGGCGATGATATTCATACGACATTAGAAACACCATTCTTCGATTTAACAAAAGGAACAAATGCAAAATTTGATTATAAAGCGAATTATGAACTAGAAGCAGAGTGTGATTTCATCGAAGTACATGCTGTAACTGAAGATGGAACGAAAACATTAATTGATAGATTGGGAGAAAACATAGTCCAAGAAGATAAAGATACAACAGATGGAAAATGGATTGATAAATCATACGATTTAAGTCAATTTAAAGGGAAGAAAGTTAAACTACAATTCGACTATATTACAGATCCAGCTTTAACATATAAAGGTTTCGCAATGGATAATGTAAATGTAACAGTTGATGGACAAGTAGTATTTTCAGATGACGCAGAAGGACAGTCTAAAATGAAGTTAAATGGATTCGTTGTTTCTGATGGGACAGAACAGAAACCCCATTATTATTATCTAGAGTGGAGAAACTATGCTGGATCAGATAATGGATTAAAAGCGGGAAAAGGTCCGGTGTATAATACAGGTCTTGTCGTTTGGTATGCAGATGATAGTTTCAAAGATAACTGGGTTGGGTTACATCCAGGTGAAGGCTTCCTTGGTGTTGTAGATTCTCATCCAGAAGCGATTGTTGGAAATTTAGGTGGGAAACCAGCATACGGTAATACTGGAATTCAAATTGCAGATGCTGCATTTTCATTTGATCAAACACCTTCATGGAGTGTAAATTCATTTACACGAGGACAGTTTAATTATACTGGATTACAAGGTGTTACAACGTTTGATGATTCAAAGGTATACAGTAATAAGCAAATTGCTGACGCAGGACGAAAAGTTCCAAACCTTGGACTAAAATTCCAAGTTGTTGGACAGGCAGAGGATAAGTCGGCAGGCGCTGTTTGGATTAGACGTTAATAAAGTAAAAGCACATTCTTCATATGAAGAGTGTGCTTTTATATTTGTACAGTAAGTTATTATTTCAGCTTATGTAATACAAGCGTCTGTTCATATATAGTGTAGCAAATTATGTGGGGAAAAGAAATATTTCCGAGGAAATTGTCGAAGTATCGTTGGTATTTATAGGATTTCCTTTTTAAAGGAAGAATGTAGTATTGCTTTTATACATAAGTTTATTTACAGTATTACTTGGTTATGTGCAAAAGTAATATATATTAGGCGAAAAAAAGACAATGATGGAATTAACCCATCATTGTCTTTTTTACTTTGCTTCTTACAAAAATCATTCCAGCAAATGTTAACAAGAATGCAGTTCCGATAACGAAGCTAGCGCTAGGTGATGCTCCGATTGCTCCAACTGTAAAGGATCCAGCAACAACTCCTAACGAGAAGAATGCATAAAACAATCCGAATGCTTTCCCGCGATTATTATCTGTCGTATTTTCAACAAGTAAAGCATTAATTGCTGGGAAGAGGATAGCGAACCCAATTCCATAAATCATCATAACGATAAAGAGCATGCCTTTTGTTGCAAATAATCCGAGTAAAGATAATGCTAGTGCCATTACTGCAATCCCGATTAGCATTAGTTTTGAACGATTAAATCGATCGTAAATGCGATTTGTTGGCAGTAAGAAGAAGAGGATAGCGGTAATTCCGAATACGCTTAACATCATGCCTGTTGTAGATGCTTTAAGTGCTAACGCCTCAACTTTTACTGGTAACATATAAGTGACAATCCCTTGTGAAAACATTAGTGTGAAAGCACCAATATATGCTTGTAATAACGGTTCTGATTTCAATAGTTCAATCATATCTTCTTTGTTCATCATTTGAGTTCTTGATGTATCTTTTCTTGATACGTTATTTGGTAAGAAGAATAGAGATACGATTGTACCAAGGACCATTAAAATAGAAATAGTAATGAACACCCACTCTATACCAGCTGTTGCTTTCATAATGCCGCTGAAAGCAGGTCCTACAATTGCAGCTGTTCCAACAGCAGCACCAGATAGAGCCATTGCTTTACCTTGCCTTGCTGAATTCGTTTGCTTTGATAAAAACGTAAAGGCAGCAGGAATTAAAAATCCGTCACTAAAACCGTGCATAAAGCGCACAACTAATAGTTGTTCACCACTTTGAACAACGGTGTATAACAAGACTATGAAACTCGTAATTCCCATGCTTATATAAAGGATTTTTTTTGCACCAAATTTATCGACAGCGGCTCCAGCGATAATATTACCGATCATATTAGCGAATGAGTACATTCCGATAACTAGCCCGATAACAAGAGGGGTTCCTCCAAGACTTTGAGCGAAAGTACTTATAATAGGTAATTGTGAAAATGTATCTAAAAACGCTACGATAACAATAAAGTAAATAAAATATTTCAAGCGATATTCACCTCTCCTATGCTATTATGGCATAATGCTAATTTCAACCGCAATGAAATTAGCATTAACAGATGTGGAAAAAAGTACAAAGTGACAAAATATTGAACGTTATTTGTTAAAATTTAGTGGAAATGAGAGTATTATAATAGATTTGTAAACTTCACCAGGTTAAGTATATACATAGAGAGGGATGTGTAAAATGAAAGCATTACTTTGGCATAATCAACGTGATGTACGAGTAGAAGAAGTACCAGAACCAACTGTAAGACCAGGAGCAGTTAAGATTAAAGTTAAATGGTGTGGTATCTGCGGGACAGACTTGCATGAATATTTAGCAGGACCTATTTTTATTCCAACAGAAGAACATCCATTAACACACGTAAAAGCACCGGTTATTTTAGGTCATGAGTTTAGTGGTGAGGTAGTAGAAATTGGTGAAGGAGTTACATCTCATAAAGTGGGAGACCGCGTTGTTGTAGAACCAATTTATTCTTGTGGTAAATGTGAAGCTTGTAAACATGGACATTACAATGTATGTGAACAGCTTGTTTTCCACGGTCTTGGTGGAGACGGTGGTGGTTTCTCTGAATATACAGTAGTACCAGAAGATATGGTTCATCATATTCCAGACGAAATGACGTATGAGCAAGGTGCGCTTGTAGAACCAGCAGCAGTAGCAGTTCATGCAGTACGTCAAAGTAAATTAAAAGAGGGAGAAGCTGTAGCGGTATTTGGTTGTGGTCCGATTGGACTTCTTGTAATCCAAGCAGCAAAAGCAGCAGGAGCAACTCCTGTTATCGCAGTGGAACTTTCTAAAGAACGTCAAGAGCTAGCTAAATTAGCAGGTGCTGATTACGTATTAAATCCAGCAACTCAAGATGTACTAGCAGAAATTCGTAACCTAACAAATGGTTTAGGTGTAAATGTGAGCTTTGAAGTAACAGGTGTTGAAGTAGTACTTCGTCAAGCGATTGAAAGTACAAGCTTTGAAGGCCAAACTGTAATTGTTAGTGTGTGGGAAAAAGATGCGACAATTACTCCAAACAACCTTGTATTAAAAGAAAAAGAAGTTATTGGTATTCTTGGATACCGTCATATCTTCCCAGCTGTTATTAAATTAATTAGCTCTGGCCAAATTCAAGCAGAGAAATTAATTACGAAAAAAATCACAGTGGATCAAGTTGTTGAAGAAGGATTTGAAGCACTTGTAAAAGATAAAACACAAGTGAAAATTCTTGTTTCACCTAAATAATAGAGAATAGTAAAAAGTAGCCCTTTTCTAGAAATAGAAGAGGGCTACTTTTTTTCTATACAGAAAGGTGATAGACTTTCCTTTAACTAAAGGTATTTTGTTTGGAAGGGGAAGTCTAATGCTTTCATTTATGTTGACATTGAAACGGATGCTAAAAGCTTGTTTACGAGCGTGGAAAGATAAAGAATTTCAAGTATTATTCGTATTAACATTTTTAACATTAACATCAGGTACGATTTTTTATAGCACAGTTGAAGGATTACGTCCTCTTGACGCTTTATATTTTAGTGTGGTTACGTTGACGACTGTCGGTGATGGGAATTTTAGTCCGCAAACTGATTTTGGAAAGGTATTTACGATCTTATACATATTTATCGGGATTGGATTAGTGTTTGGATTTATTCATAAATTGGCAGTTAATGTGCAACTGCCAAGTGTATTATCGAAAAGAAAAAAAGAGTAAAGCGGTTAATCGCTTTACTCTTTTTTTTACATTAGTTTAGACAAGTATTTGCAGTAGCTTAACAATACTGTATTACAATGTAAGTGCATTCATTACGTTCGCTATGTATAAAGTTATAGTGATATGAACATTTGCATATTTTAATTTATTGATAGAATTTTGATGAAAGGTGGGATATTCTAGTCATAGGTTAACCAGAAGACATAGTAGGATCCTAACAAAATATTTACTATAACTCAATTATAAAATGGAGGGTTTCAGATGAAAAAGAAAGTGCTCGCTTTAGCAGCAGCTATTACGTTAGTAGCTCCGTTACAAAATGTAGCTTTTGCTCATGAAAATGATGGTAGGAATAGAGTACAGATTATTCAATATTGGTCTGCTGAAGATAAGCATTCAGAAGGTGTAAATTCTCATTTATGGATCGTGAATCGTGCAATTGATATTATGTCCCGTAATACGACAATTGTAAAACAAGATCAAGTTGCACTATTAAATGAATGGCGCACAGATTTAGAAAATGGCATTTATTCTGCTGATTATGAAAATCCTTATTATGATAATAGTACATTTGCGTCGCATTTCTATGATCCAGACGATGGAAGTACATATATTCCACTTGCAAAGCAAGCGAAGGAAACTGGAGCTAAATATTTTAAATTAGCTGGTGAATCTTATAAAAATAAAGATATGAAACAAGCATTCTTCTATTTAGGGTTATCTCTTCATTATTTAGGCGATGTAAATCAACCGATGCATGCAGCAAACTTTACGAATATTTCTTATCCACAAGGATTCCATTCTAAATATGAAAACTTTGTAGATACAATTAAAGATAATTACAAAGTAACGGACGGAAATGGATATTGGAATTGGAAAGGTACAAACCCTGAAGATTGGATTCATGGTGCTGCGGTAGCTGCGAAACAAGATTTCCCTGGTATCGTAAATAGTAATACGAAAAGTTGGTTCGTGCAAGCTGCTGTATCACAAAGTTATGCGGACAAATGGCGTGCTGAAGTTACACCAATGACTGGTAAGCGATTAACGGAAGCGCAACGTGTAACAGCTGGCTATATTCAGCTTTGGTTTGATACGTACGGCAATCGTTAAGTATTGGAGAAAGGTCAAATCTCAGAATAGAGTATTTGGCCTTTTTATCACTATACAAATACATGGAGGTATGACTCGTGAAAAGTAAATTGTTAAAAGTTGTACTTAGCTTTGGAATGAGTCTAGCAGCTTTATATAGTGGATCTTCCGTTCAAGCAGAAATGTCCACAAATCAAAATGATACGTTAAAAGTTATGACGCATAATGTGTACATGCTATCAACAAACCTATATCCCAACTGGGGACAAAGTCAGCGTGTGGATTTAATTGGAGCGGCAGATTATATAAAGAATCAAGATGTTGTTATATTAAATGAAGTATTTGATAATAGTGCTTCAGATCGTTTGTTAGGAAATTTAAAGAAAGAATATCCAAATCAAACAGCGGTATTAGGTCGTAGTAACGGAAACGAATGGGATAAAACGTTAGGTAACTATTCATCTTCAACCCCTGAAGATGGTGGCGTAGCTATTGTAAGTAAATGGCCGATTGTTGAAAAGATTCAATATGTATTTGAAAAAGGATGCGGACCAGATAACTTATCAAATAAAGGGTTTGTATACACAAAAGTTAAGAAGAATGATCGTTTCGTGCATGTAATTGGGACGCATTTACAAGCTGAAGACAGTATGTGTGGGAAAACTTCACCAGCATCTGTACGTACAAAACAGCTACAAGAAATTCAAGAGTTTATTAAAAATAAAAATATACCAAATAACGAGTATGTGTTAATTGGTGGTGATATGAATGTAAATAAAATAAATGCTGAGAATAATAGCAATTCAGAGTATGCATCGATGTTTAAAACATTACATGCGTCTGTTCCATCTTATACAGGACATACAGCAACTTGGGATGCAACGACAAATAGTATTGCGAAATATAATTTCCCCGATAGCCCGGCCGAGTATTTGGACTATATTATTGCAAGTAAGGATCATGCGAATCCATCGTATATAGAGAATAACGTTTTACAACCGAAATCTCCAGAATGGTCTGTTACTTCATGGTTCCAAAAATATACGTATAATGATTACTCTGATCATTATCCAGTAGAGGCGACTATTTCTATGAAATAGAGTAGTCTTAAAAAAGTTTCTTCGTGAAGAAGAAACTTTTTTTATTTGCAAACAGGAAAATCATTTTTTCTTTCCAATATGTATAAGACATATATAGAAGAGGAGAGAAAAATGTGGATAGAGGAATTTTTAAGGAAGTTCCATTACCGTGTGCATTTTTAGATGAAGTGGCTTTAGAGAGAAATATTCAATCGATTATAGAGTTAAGTGGAGATAAGAAGATTCGTATAGCGAGTAAATCATTACGCTCTGTTCCAATTATGAAAAAGATTTTAGCAGCAAATGATCGGTTTCAAGGTATTATGTGTTTTTCCCCTAGAGAAGCTTTGTTTTTAATTGAACAAGGATTTAATGATTTATTGCTCGGATATCCTGCTTATGATGAAAGAGCTTTATATGAAATTAGTTTGCTAACAAAGCAAGGGCTTAGTATAACTTGTATGGTGGATTGTGAAGAACATATTGTATATTTAGAAAAAATTGCTGAGAAGTCTAAAGGTTGTTTTCGCGTTTGTTTGGATATTGATATGAGTAGTCGTTTTTTAAAATTTCATTTTGGTGTAAAAAGATCACCGGTAAAAGATGTGCAGAGTGCTTTAAAAATAGCAGGAAAGGTGAAGGGCTCATCATATTTAATACTAGATGGTGTAATGGGATATGAGGCTCAAATTGCTGGGGTGGGGGATCATATACCGAATCAATGGATGAAAAGTAAAGTGGTTTCGTATTTAAAGAAGAAATCAGTATTAGAGGTTAAAGAAAGAAGGGGGCGTATCGTAAAAGAAATACAAAACCTTGGTATTAAACTAAGATTTGTAAATGGGGGAGGAACAGGAAGTATAAAAACAACTGAGCAAGATAACTCAGTTTCAGAGATTACAATAGGTTCTGCTTTTTATTCCCCGAAACTATTTGATTATTATAAAGAAGTACAATTTCAGCCAGCTGTCGGATTTGCTTTACCCGTTGTGCGTAAACCAGCTCCGTTTATTTATACTTGCCTCGGTGGTGGATATATTGCTTCAGGCGCAGTTGGTAAAGATAAAGAGCCTGAGATTTGGAGGCCGGGTGGTGCAAGACTATTAGCGTTAGAAGGTGCTGGTGAAGTGCAAACGCCAATTTTTTATAACGGTGAGGAACGAGTGGATATAGGAGATCCTATCTTGTTTCGCCATAGTAAAGCTGGAGAGTTATGTGAACGTTTTCCTGCTTTGTATCGCGTTAAAAAAGGAGAGATTGCTGGGGAGTATTCAACATATCGGGGGGATGGACAATGCTTTCTATAAAGGGACAAAAATGGAGAAATTGGACAGGGAATGTAGAAGGAACGCCGCATTATACGATGTATCCAAAAAGTATACAAGATGTAGTAGAAGTTGTAGGGCTTGCACGAAAAAAGGGAAAGAAAATTCGTGTTGTCGGTTCAGGGCACTCTTTTACACCTCTCGTGCAAACGGAAGAAATTTTAGTTTCTTTAGATGAATTGAAGGGCATTGCAAATATCGATGCAGAGAAGATGACTGTTGAAGTGTGGGCAGGAACGAAGTTATATGATTTAGGGAAGTTACTTGAGGAAAAAGGTTATGCGCAAGAGAATTTAGGAGATATTGATTCACAATCTATTGCTGGAGCGATTAGTACGGGTACTCATGGGACGGGTGTTACATTTGGGAGTTTATCAACACAAGTTATAGAGATTACGGCAGTTTTATCAACAGGTGAGAGTATAGTTTGTTCAGAAACCGAAAACGTTGAATATTGGAAAGCATTTCAGTTGTCGCTTGGAATGCTAGGTATCATTGTAAAGATAAAATTGAAAGTTATTCCAGCGTATTCGCTCGTTTATGAAAGTGAAAAGCAGTCATTATCTACTGTAATGAACAAGCTAGAAGAATATAAGAAGAATCGTCATTTTGAATTTTTCGTTTTTCCTTATTCAGATGAGGTGCAAGTGAAATTTACAAATGAAACAATGAGTAAAGAAAGTGATTTGAAGTGGCATAAACTAAAGGTGGAGTTACTTGAAAATAGGATGTTCTCTTTGTTATCTAAAGGGTGTAAATGGTTTCCTTCTATAAGTAAAGCAGTAAGTCGATTATCAGCTAAGGCTGTACCAAACACAAAAATAATAGGCCCGAGCTATGAAGTGTTCGCTACATCACGTACGGTTCCATTTTATGAAATGGAGTATAGTGTCCCTTCAAAGTATATGAGGGCTGTTGTAGAAGAAGTTTCAAATCTTATTGAAAAGAAAAAGTATAAGGTGCACTTCCCAATTGAATGCCGGTATGTGAGAGGTGATGATATATGGCTCAGTCCAGCGTATGGAAGAGACTCGGCATATATCGCCGTTCATATGTATAAAGGTATGAAGTATGCCGCTTATTTTGGTGAAGTGGAGAAAATTTTTCTAAAATATGAAGGTCGTCCACATTGGGGAAAGGTGCATACGTTAACATACGAAAAGTTACAAAACATATATCCAGAATTGCATTCGTTTCTAAAAATGAGGAAGTCACTAGATGAAACAGGAATGTTTTTAAACCCGTATACAGAAAAGTTATTTACGATTATGGAAAAAAGCTGACAACGTATTACTTGTCAGCTTTTTTTAGTATAATCGCATTTCTTGTTTGACTAATGTGCTCGTAAAATAGTAACTTATCACGGCTAAATACATGTAATAAAACATGAATGATAAATAGACCGTTAATTACGAATTGGAATAACAGTATAACTAGTAATATTAAAGGCTCTGTATGATTTAAAATAGAGCTACTAGAAAGAATATAATTGATTCCACCTAAAACAAAGTAGAATATACCGTAACGAATGAATAATTCCTTCATAGTAATATGCTCTGATTTCCCTTTAACGTAAATACGAAGTAATGCTTTCCCAATTGTTTTTCCGTTCGTAAAGTATGGAATGATAATAAAGTAAATAAAGATCGAACATGTAATGAAAATGAGTTCGTATATATTTGTGTAAGATTGGATATTAGAAATAAATATAGAATTTCCTTTATTTTTAATGGCTGGTACAACGATAGATAAGAGAATCCAATCAATTTGCATAGCAATCAAACGACGTACAAAACCAACTGGCTTTGTTTCCAGATTAATACGACTATCTAATTCACTTGTTTTCGGAAGGAAGTACGTAAATATTGGTGCAATAATAAAGCCAATGACGCCTCCTAATGTGTTTAAAAATAGGTCATCAATATCAAATAAGCGATATGCACAATTATATATACCATATAGTCCAGTTATTTGTGTTGTTTCAAAAAACAGTGAAAGACAAAAAGAAATGCAAATTGTCTGTAGGAAACTACGTCGGAAATAATAACGCAAGTAAATACCAAATGGAACGGTTAGTAGAACGTTAAAAGCTACTTGTAAAAACGCAGATTCTTTTAATAGATGAAAGTACGTAGCTGGTTTCGTTAAAAGTGCCGATGTATGATTACTAATCTCTTGTACGAAATAAAATGGCGAGAGTTGCATGTGCTGTGTATTAGCCGGTTGTAGGCTACAAGTATCATATGTTTGTGGCAATGGTAGAATAACAAGAAAATAGGCATTTAGTAAATAGAGTAATAAAGAGTATAAAATAAATGAACGCCATTTATTTACATAACCATATTTTCGATAATTAAATATTAAAAAAGGGATTAAGAGAAACATTGTTAAAATAGGAAATAAAATAAATGCTGTTTTTACTGGAAATAAATATGCAGTCAAAATGAAGCTCCTTTCAATAAAAATTCGTTTATCATTATAGCGCTAAAAAGAGTATAAAACAAAGTTGAAATATTTCGAAATAGAAAGAATTACAAATTTTATCGAAATTAAGTTATACTAAATTTAATATAAGGATATTTTGATTATATAAGTTGAGAGAAGGTACTAGATATGCAATATGAGCTTTTTTCGGTAAGCGGGGATCATATTACAACTTTTGAAAGCGCATGGCGTTTTCAGGAGGGGGAACAGATTTTTGTTCATGATGATAATACAAAACGAAATTTTATTATTATTCGCTTAACACATGATTTATTTCAAAAAAGTACACATGTTATTCGCTTGTATTGTCAGGAAAAGAAAGTTTATGCATAAGGAAAAACCTCTTACTGTATGGGGGCAGTAAGAGGTTTTTTATTGCATATAGGCAGCATTGGATTTTGAAGACAGGATATAATTTTGTATTTGGTGTTTCCACGTTGCATCATTCTTTCTTTGAGAAAGCCATTCGTGATAATCTTGTTGAGTTTTCCATAGCATGCGAACCATATATTCAGCTCTATTATTTATACGATGTATCTGCGAAAATTCTATGTTAATAAAGCCTTGTATTCCATATGATGGAGAAAGCCGTTTAAGTGAATGAAATAGTTCATTTTCATAGCCATATTTAATATGAATAAGTTTAGTAACGATAAACATACGAACACCTCTTTTTCGATAGTAGTAAAAAAATGGGATAGAAGAGAGAAGGTTTATCCTGTAAAATCCCGATTGGTGAGGGCTAAATAAAGTTTCACTTTATTTTCTTTATAGTAAGAAAAAGTAACGGGAATAATTAATATTATACTATTCAGAAAATTCAAAGTAAATAACAAAGGGGATTCAAAATTGAAATATAAAAAAGTAAGCCATCCTATTTGAATAGGATGGCTTACTTTAAAAAGTGTTAACTGTCATTTTATAAGAAAATGATAGTTAGTACACCTACGATAATACAGTAGAAAGAGAAATATTTTAAATTTCCTTTTGCCATAATGTTCATAAACCATTTTAATGAAATATATGTCATGATGAATGTTGCGATAAAAGCAACAATATAAGGTACAAATAATGAATCTAAATTTGGATCGTTTGCAATGTCTGTAATACTTAACAATAAACCACCTAAGCTAACAGGAATGTATAGTAAGAATGAGAAGCGAAGAGCTGTTTCTTGCTTCATACCAAGTAACATTGCTGCTACGATTGTAGCACCTGATCGGCTTATACCAGGAATTAGTGCGCAAGCTTGTGCTAGACCGACAATGATTGCATCTTTCATAGAAAGATCGCCATCATTTTTACGTCCACGCAAGTTTCGAATAATCCAAAGACCGATAGCAGTAATAAGAAGAGAAATCCCAACCATTTTAACACCTTTTAAATATTGGTCGATATAATCTTTAAATAAAACTCCAATTACACCTGCTGGAATGGTTGCAATAACAAGGTAAATAATAAAGAAGAAATCTGATTTTGCATCTTCTGCTCTTGTAAATATATAAGATAGACCATTCTTTGTTAGACGAATTAAGTCTTTTCTATAAATAAGTAATACAGCTAATAATGAAGCTGAATTAACAAGTAGCTCAAAGCTAAACCCTTCTATTTTTAGTCCTAGCAAATGCTGTGCTAAAACGAGGTGACCGCTTGAAGAAATCGGAATTGGTTCTGTTAGTCCTTGGAATAGACCAAGAATTAAATATTTTAAAATGTAATAAAATTGTTCCATAACATCCTCCTTGTGTATTAGTCGAAAGAAACAACTTTTTTATTATAACAAAAGAGAGAGCGAATATTGAGAAGAAAATAATATTCGAAATATATAAAAAACCCCCTACTACGTCATAGGGGTTTTTTTATATTACTGAGAAACAACTATTTCTTGAATACTTTTTGATAATTGGACATCAACTTTTTCAGCATCGTTAATATGATTCATAATAGTAGTATTTAACTTTTGGAACATTAGTTGTGTATTTTCAAATTCTCGTAATATATCATCATTACAAGATTTTTGGTTCTCGATAGCTTTAATAACATTTGTAGCGCCACTTTGTAATGTTTGAATCATAATTAAAATATTTTCGATTCTAGCGTTAGTATCAGCGCTCATTTCTACACCTTCATCAACTAAATGTAAATTATCTTTTGTATTTTCATATGCTTTTTCAATTTCTTCTTGAATTTTTTTCGTTAAGTTACCGATGTTTTTTGTACTTTCAGCTGTGCTTTCTGCTAGTTTTCTTACTTCATTAGCAACAACAGCGAATCCTTTACCGTGTTCTCCAGCACGTGCAGCTTCAATACTTGCATTTAACGCTAGTAAATTTGTTTGTGCTGCAATGTTTTGAATCACTTCTACAATTTGTTCAATTTCCTTAGAGCGTTCACTTAAATGATTCATACTATTAGAAGTACGTTGAGATTGTTCACCTAACTTATTAATTACAATGAGTAAGCGATGAACGGATTCTTTTCCTTCATTAGAGCAATCGATAATTTCCTCAATAGATTGAATTAAGTTTTGCTCTTTTTGTAGCATTTCGTTATTTAATTCGTTGGAATGTGTAGTACGCATAGAAACATTTTCAAAGCATGCGTTCAATTGTTGAATTAAGTTTTGGAGTGTATGATGTTGGTTATTTACAAGTTCGTGCTCTTGCATAACGCTTGTTACACGATTATGGATAGAGGATATAATTTCTTGTTTTTCCACATCTTTTTGTTTTAACTGTGTTTCTAGTTCATGTATATGAGTTTCTAGTTGATCAATTTTATGTTGGAGTGATTTCTTTTGAGTAAACATTTTATTTAATTCAACCGCCTTTAGGATTTTTAATTTCTCTATATTTGGATTTTAGCATCTTTTATAATTTTTAAATATAGGAATTGTTAAATATTTAAGAATCTATTACATTTTATTCATAATTCTCTTTTTTTTGTCATGAAAAATAAACTGTATTTAATGGTTTTGTAAACAAACTGTAAAATAAATCATGTATAACTGTATAAGAAGGGAGTCGGATTATGAACTATTTTAAGCGAATCAGTAGTCTAGTATTAGCAGGAATTATTGGTCTTTCTAGTACAGTCGCTGTAAAAGCAGAGTCAAACGACGAGAAACTTAACAACATGCAACAGCAATTGCAGCAAAACGATGCAGAAATGCAGAAGAAAGAGCAAGAGAAGCAAGCTGTTAATAAAGAAATTCAAGGTATCGAAAACGAACTACATAATTTAAATAATACAATTGCAAAAAATAAAGAGGATCAAGCTGCTATTCAACGTAAAATCGATGAAACACATAAGCAGATTGAACAAAAAAAAGCAGATATTATCGTTTTAGAAGATAAAGTCCTTGCTCGTAAGGATATTATGAAAAAACGTATGGTTTCTGTTCAAAATAGCTCAAATACGAGTTTAGTAGTAGAAGTTGTTGTAGAATCAAAAAACTTTGCTGATTTCATACAACGTATGAACGCTGTATCTACAATTTTAGATGCAGATAAAGAAATTTTACGTCTACAAGAACAAGATCTTCGTCAAATTGAAGAAGATAAAAAAGCGATTGACGAAAAAGAAGCATCTTTAGTAGTAGATAAGCAAAAATTAGCAAAAGCACAAGCTGATTTGCAAGATAACTTGAAAAAACGTCAAGATAACTTACAAACGGTTCAAGCTAAATATAATGCGATTGCAAACCAAATTAATTTAGCAGCAGAAGAAAAAGCAAAAGTTGAAGCAAATATGAAAGCAGTACAAGAAACAATTGCTCGTGAACAAGAAGCAGCAAGAATTGCAGCAGAAGAGCGCGCAAAAGCTGAAGCAGCTGCAAAGGCTGAGCAAGAAGAGTTAGCAAAAGCGAAGGCAGCAGCAGCTAAGCAACAAGAAGAACAGGCAGCTAAGCCGGCAGAGCCTGTAGCTAAAGATACGACACCAGCTAAGCCGGATCCAAAACCAGCTCAAGGTGGAAAAGAATTTTATGTAACAGCAACTGCTTATACAGCTGATCCATCTGAAAATGGTTATAAACCGGGTGAAACTGTAAAATCTAAGTTAGGACATAATTTGACTGCAAATCCAAACATGAAACTAATCGCTGTAGATCCAGCTGTGATTCCATTAGGTTCTACTGTGTATGTAGAAGGCTATGGAACAGCGATTGCTGGAGATACTGGTAGTGCGATTAAAGGTCATATAATTGATTTATTAATGCCAGATTCAGCTACAGCTAATAATTGGGGCAGAAGAAGTGTTAAAGTTACAATTTTAAACTAAAACGAAATCCAACTTTACAATACGTGAAGTTGGATTTTTTTGTAAAAAATAATGTTAAGTTGAGTTTACATTTTGTTAATGGTAGCATACAATGATGGTAAGAGGTGGTAAAATTGACCATTTTAAACAGGGTGAAGGAATTAAGAGCTCGCTTTAATTTTTCTCAAAGTGTATTAGCAGAAAAGGTTGGGGTGACGAGACAAACGATCGCTGCAATCGAAAAAGGGGATTACGTTCCTTCATTGTTACTAGCATTGACGATTTGTGATGTATTCGAGTTAAAGATGGAAGATGTGTTTGTTTTAAATAAGGAGGGGAAAGAGGATGAATAGAATTGTCGCTTCGTATATCATAAATTTATTTTACAGTGTATTGGCATGCTGGGCATTTGTAGAGTTTTATGATTTTTGTATCCGGTTTGCTGATATTATTAAAAATGAGAGTTTGCCATCCAAAATAACAATGAGTTTGACACCTGCTGTATTACTATTTATTGTAGCTATCATACTAGCGTTCTTTAAAAGATTGCATAAGAAGAAATATAAAAAATCATCATTGCAATTATATCCGTTATTATTTCCCCAAGAAGATGAACGCGAGAAGGATATTACAGATAGAGCATGTCGAACAACATTTGTATCATTGTGGTTTGTATTACCTTGTGCACTAGGATTATTAATATTTACACCTGTAGCAAATTTATATATTTCGGCATACCCTTTATATGTTGTGTATTTGATTTATTTAATTCAAATGACGGTCTTTCACGTATCACTATACAGAAATAAATTAGCTTAAAAAGAACCCTTCTTGCCTGTGCAAGAAGGGTTCTTTTTAGCTTATACTTGTACATATAGCAATATTGTCTTATCATTTTATATAGAGTAAGATTTTGTAACGGAAAGGAATTGTATATGAATAAGCAAAGAATTTATAGTATAGTAGCAATTCTTCTATTTGTTGTAGGTGGTGTATTAATCGGAAAGCCATTTTATGATGGATATAAGGCAGAGAAGAAACAGACAGCAAATGTACAAGCTGTTCAAAAGATGGAATATGAAAAGCATGACACGGAATTTGTAGATGCTTCAAAAATTAATCAACCAGACTTGGCAGAAGTAGCGAGTGCATCGTTAGATAAAAAACAAGTAATTGGCCGTATTTCAATTCCGAGCATCTCATTAGAACTTCCTGTGTTAAAAGCGTCGACTGAAAAAAATTTATTATCAGGTGCGGCAACTGTAAGAGAAAGTCAAGTAATGGGACAGGGGAATTATGCGCTTGCAGGGCATAATATGTCAAAAAAAGGTGTTTTATTTAGTGATGTATCAACTTTAAAGAAGAACGATAAAATTTATTTGTATGACAATGCAAATGAGTATGAGTATACTGTTACCGGTGTATCTGAAGTGACTCCTGATAAATGGGAAGTTGTAGAGGATCATGAGAAAGATGAGATAACACTTATTACATGTGTATCTGTTAAGGATAATTCTAAGCGTTTTGTTATTACGGGTGATCTAGTAGGAACAAAGGCGAAGAAATAAAGAAAAAAGAAGGTTCATTCTTTAAAGAGTGAACCTTCTTTTTTATCCAATGTTTAGAAATAAAAGAATATTTTAGTTGGTATTTAAGTATTTTTCTATTTTTGTATAATAAAGTAATGATTCTAGATTTTGGGAGGAACAAAAGTGAAACAGCAAGTAAAAAAACTTCTTTTAACAACAAGTGTAGCGTTATTGGTAGCACCAATTTCTGCTTATGCACATCCAGGGCGTACAGATGCTAACGGTGGACATACGTGTCGTACAAATTGTGAAAAATGGGGATTGCAGTACGGGGAATATCATTATCACAATAAACCAGCTTCTAGTAGTGGTGCAACGAGTCCAGCTCCTAGCCAAAATAATAATGGTGCTGTAGAAGCTGAAAGACAAGCAGAAGTGCAGCGCAATGCTGAGGCTGAAAAACAACGTGCTGCAGAAGAACAACGTAAAGCAGAGGAAGAGAGACAACATGTAGCCGAAGAGCAAAGAAAAGCAGAAGAGGCACGTAAGCAAGAGGAAGCCCAGCGTCAAGCTGACATGGAAAAAGGGCAGCTTGAAGGTCAAAAAAGTGGAGAGGCTGATTTTAAAGCAGGGAAAAATAATGCGGAAGGGCATTTAACTGGAAAATCTGATACATATAAACCAGCATTTACAACTGCTTATACTGCAGCTTGGTCTTTAGAAGAGCAGAAAAAAATGCATTCTGAAAAAGGAAAAGAGCAAGGGTTAGCACAAGAGACAATGGACGATAGTCAAATTACTCCTGAGTTTAAGGTGAACTTTGCGGAAGGTTTCCAAGTAGGTAATAAAGAGAGAACCGAAAAGATTGAAAAAGAACAAGTGGAACTTGGTGAAACGGCTGGTAAAGAATTAGCTGAAAAGAAACCTGGAAATACTGAAAAGGATGTATATGTGAAAGCATATGAAACCGCGTATGAAAAGGGATATAAGTCTGCTAAAAAGGCAGCGGAAAAAGCTGGATATACATATGCATTTGAAAACTATGACTTAAAAGTTCCTGCTAAGTATGAAAAGAATGAAACATTAAAGAGATGGTTTACTGAAGGATTTAAATCAAATAAAAAGGCAGCGGAAATTCGAGAAGAAGGATATAAAAAAGGAGACAGCTGGCTTTCGTTCTTCTATAAGAGTTTCGTGCCAAGTGAATATAAAGAACATAAAGGCTTGTATGAACAAGCAATAGAAAAGGGAAAGAAAGCGTAAAAAAAGATGAGGAAAATCCCTCATCTTTTTTAATCCATCCATTTCACTAATTTCTTAGAAATTAATAATAAAACAAAACCTAAAATAATCGCTGCAGCTCCGATTACTGTAAATACTTCAGCATATCCAAGTGAAGTTGTGAAGCTTGCAAGTTGTCCGCCTATAATGTTGGCGATTCCCGAGCTTGCTAGCCATACTCCCATTAATAAAGAAGCAAGTTTTACTGGAGCAAGTGCGCTAACCATTGATAGTCCAACAGGTGATAAGAATAGCTCACCTAACGTATGGAAAAGATACGTAAAGACGATAAATAGTAAGTTTGCTTTTTCTGTAATGTTATGTTCATCACTACCTGTTTTTAATGTAGCGATAACAAGAATGATATAACCGATACCGAGTAGGATCATACCAAGTCCCATTTTTGTTGGGATTTTCATGTCACCATTTTTTCTAGTTGCAAGTTTTGCCCATAATGCTGAAATGACTGGAGCAAGTAAAATAATAAATAACGGATTGACCGATTGGAACCAAGATGTTGGAACTTCCCATCCGAACACAGAGCGGTCTACAAATTTGTTTGTATACAATGTTAACGAACTACCAGCTTGTTCAAAGCCAGCCCAGAAGAAGACAACAAAGCATGTTAAAATGACGATAACTGCGGTACGTTGTTTTTCTTTTTTTGTTAACGGTGTATCTCCTACTGTCTGTTGTCCAGCAGCCGTTTGCAAATCGCGAGATGGTTTTTTACCGATATCACCAAGGAAGCGATTAGATAGTGTTGTAAATAAAATTTGTCCAATAATCATTCCGATTGAAGCTGCTAAGAAACCGTAACGGAATCCGTAATGCACAACGCCATCAAATGTTGTTTTGAATAAATTTTCTGATAAAAACCCGCAAACGAGTGGAGCTAAAAATGAACCGACGTTAATACCCATATAGAAAATTGTAAATGCACTATCACGTTTTGGATCGTTCTCTTCGTATAATTCTCCAACAAGTGTAGAGATATTTGGTTTGAAGAATCCATTACCGATAATAATAAGCGCTAATCCGAGGTATAGGCCGACTTGGTTTTGCAAGGCGAATAGTGTAAGGTTACCGAGTGCCATTGTGATACCACCAATTGTGATGGCTTTTCGTCTACCTAGGAACCGGTCTGTTAAGTATCCACCAATTAAAGGGGTGAAATAACAGGCTCCAGTGTAAAATCCGTAAATGGAGAGTGCCCATGCTGGACTAAACCCAAGACCACCGCTTACTAAAGCTGTCGTTAAATATAATGTTAATAATCCTCGTAATCCATAGTAACTAAATCTTTCCCACATCTCTGTAAAGAAGAGTAAGTATAAACCGGGAGGATGTTTCTTTTTTCTTTGTTGTTCTCTTTCTAGTTGTATCGTTGATTCCATGTTATTTTCCTCCTGACACAAACAAAAACAAAGTTAATAATTTTGCACATTTAATATTTTACCTTATTAACTATTATAAGTCAATAAAGGTTGATTTTTCAGAAGAAATTGGAAAAGAGAGATAGCTATAGAATGGGTGTTTCTTTTGTGATAGACTATGGACTATGTTTTCTTTGTAAGGAAGCGGGTTATTGCACTTTTTTATATGTGAAATTGATTTCATAAAAGATGAAATTAAAGAAGGAGAAAGAGATGAAATTGTTACAGAAAAAAGAAATTTTACTGATTAGCCTTATGTTATTCTCGATGTTCTTTGGAGCGGGGAATCTTATATTCCCACCTTTCCTTGGGTATGAAGCAGGAGAATATGTGTGGATTTCATTAGTAGGATTTATTATATCAGCAACAGGTCTTCCTATATTGGGTGTTATCGCTATTGCGAAAGCGGGAAGCTTTCAAACATTAGCGGGTAGAGTTCATTCCTCATTTGCAATTATATTTCCATGTATCGTGTACTTATTTATTGGACCAGGTCTTGGTATACCACGTGCAGGAAGTTTAGCTTTTGAAATGGGACCAGGTCAGTTGTTCCCACAAGCAGGTAGCTTAGTTTTGTTATGTTACACGGCTATTTTCTTTAGTATTGTTTACTGGTTAAGTTTATCCCCGTCTAAATTAATGGGCTTGTTCGGAAAAGTATTGACGCCGTTATTATTATGTATGATTGCACTTATTTTTATAAAGAGTATGTTTACAACGGTAGGAGATGTGAAAGAGCCAATAGGGAACTATGGACAAGCTCCGATGTTCCAAGGGTTTTTAGACGGATATTTAACGATGGATGCGTTAGCAGCTTTAATATTTGGGATTGTTATTGCAAATGCTCTGCGTGCAAAAGGTATTGAAGATGATAAAGGTTTAGCTAAATATATGAGTATTGCTGGAATTGGGGCAGGACTATTACTATCTATTATTTATGTCATCCTTGGATATGTTGGTTCAATTAGTGGTTCATTAGGTACATTTGATAACGGTGCGAAAGTGTTAGCACAAGTTATGACGACATTATTTGGACAAGGCGGAGTAGTATTATTAGGCTTTATTTTTACTATCGCATGTTTATGTGTTTCAATTGGACTGGTTACGTCTTGTAGTCAGTTTTTTGCAAGTGTATTTCCGAAAGTGTCTTATAAAGCTTGGGCATTTATATTAAGTTTTGTGAGTATGATCTTAGCTAATTTAGGATTAACGCAAATTTTAAAAGTATCAGTACCGATTCTTGGATTTATTTATCCAGTTGCCCTAACGCTTATTATTTTAGGGTTATTCCATAAGTATATTGGAAAGTATGTATACGTATATTCGGTCACGATTGGAATCGTAGCGTTATTTAGTGCGATTGATGTTTTAAACAAAAGTGTACTGATGAATAAATGGACACCACTACTAAAAGTTCTTCCGTTTTATACAGAAGGTGTAGGTTGGATCGTTCCGGCATTTGTAGGTGCCTGCCTCGGTATGATTGCTAGTATTGCGATAAATAAAAAGAAATAAGTAAGAGGTGTTTTCCTATTTCGGAAAACACCTTTCTTTTTTGGAAAAATGGTATCGAACATGAATAGACTAATAGTATGATAAGGGTAATTGGTAATATATAGGTTTAATAATGATCGGTAATGAGGGGGGAGCGTATGAAGGGAGATTTAAATAAGAAAATAGAAGCACTCGAAACGGCAATTGAAACGATGCAAGAGACACTTTATGAATTGAAAGCGAAGCAAAGAAAAATAGAAGTAGATAAAGTTCAACAAAATGTTAATAAGGAAAAGAAAGAATACATTGAGACGGTAAGTAATAAAAAGTTACAAGAAGATGTAGTTAAGACGAGTGAGTCCATACATGAGCCAGAGGTGAAACAAGTAGATATATCTGCATTTAAGCCAGAACCATTTAATATTATAAAGTTTTGTCAAACATGGTTACCACGCATATTTGTCGGTATTATGCTACTCGGCGTTATTTGGTTATTTAAAGCAGGAGTAGATGCTGGATTATTAACACCAGCGATACGAGTTGTGTTTGGTATAGTACTATCTGCCGGTTTGTATTACGTAGGAGATATACAAATTAAAAGAGAGCGGCAAGCGTTAGGGCTAGTATTAGCTGGAGGAAGTATTACGGGAATTGTTTTAACAACGTTTGCGGCACATTATTTATATGAGTTTATTCCTGCAAGTATTGCGTTTATCTGTAATATTGTATGGGTTATTTTAGGAATTTATTTAGCGAAAAGATATAGATCGGAATACCTTGCTATTTTCGTGGCGGTTGGAGCATTTTTTGTTCCTTTCTTATTAAATAGTACGACTCCTAATACGTATATTTTCTTTAGTTATGAGACGATATTAACAATTAGCCTATTATGGTATGCATTGAGAAACCGTTATAAGTACTTGTATATGATTTCTTATGTTGTTGCGGCAATTGTCCTATTTGTCTTCTTTGTTGTTATGTCAATATTGGTAGAGAATGTGCAAGTACAGTTAACGGTTGTATACGGTACAATTCATTTGCTGTTATTTTGGCATATGTTTTCGGAGAGGAATTTTATACAAGAAGCAAGATTGGGGATATTTAGTGCAAATGCAGTTTTCTTTATTTTAGCCATCTCCCAAATTCCTGAATTTACAACGTGGGGATTAGTTATAAGTGCATTTGTGCATGCTGTTATGTTCGTACTTGAATATAGGAAGAATAAACATTCTGTATTTACAAATCTAATATTTGGCTTTGCAATGGGATCATTTAGTTTAGCGATTTTATACGAGTATAGTTTGGTGAATGCAGCGATCGTATTATTGTTACAAGGTTTCCTAGGTATGGTTACTGCTATTAAAGTAAAGCAAAATATTAAATTGTATGTAAGTGCAACGATTTATGCGATTGGAATGGTACAGACGATTTTTAGCCCGTTTGATGAGTTCATTTCAGCAGGGTTTGTCGCTCATATTATTTTAATAGGAACGTTCTATTATTGCATGATACAAGCAAAAGAAGTGTTAGCGAGTTTAGGTAAATATGTTTATTCTATAGCGCTCTACTCGTTAATGGTTATTGTATTTATTACAATTACTAGGATCGGTGAAGTTCTTTCTACAGATGGAAGTATAATTAGCGTATCTGTATCATTATTATGGATGGTATATGCTTTATTTGCAGTTTGGTTTGGCCGTAATAGAAATATGAATGAAATATTATATGCGGGCTTAGTCGTATTAATAGTGACAGTAGGGAAGTTATTCCTTCTTGACTTACCAGAGGTGTCTATGATGATCAGGGCTGTGTTATTCTTAATCGTTGGCAGTTTAGGTATCGTTATTTCAAGAATGTTTTTCTCAAAAGAAGAGAAGTGAGAAGAAGGCAATCCATATGTGGATTGCCTTTTTCATTATTTTTTATTAATCGTTACAGTTGCACTATATTTCGCTGTTGTGTTTTGACGTAGACGAAGTGTTGCCTGTCCAGTTGTATTTGGGTCAAGTTGTACGTTCACAATTTTTTCAGCAGATCCTTGGTTATTTGTTATGAAAGAGAATGTACTGCTATATCCGAAAGAAGACGGCCAAGTGCCATTTGTATTTTGGACTTTTGCTACCTGTGTTCCGCCAGTTGTGAAAATACCTAAAGAATAATTATTGTACGTTGTATTTGGTAATAAGTTATTTACTTGAATCTTCATTTGGAACACTTCATTGTTTGGTAGAATACTAGGGTGCGTAATTACGTAATCACTCGTTGTCACTGCACCGTTATAGCCGTATGAACCTGGTTTGAAAGTATTTGTATTGAACCACTGGTAACCTTGACTTGGTGCGCTCCAAGGTTCTGGTTGTGGTTCTGTTGATAAACTTGGTTGTTCAAATGTTTGTAGAGCTGTAGGTGCATCAAGCTGTAAACCACTTACTTGATCTAAGCTTGTAAATGTTTCTTGCTTCGCTAACCAATTCACTATGTTTTCTAATAGAACAGCATCGTTTTCTTCTTTATAACCATCATAAGTTTTCTTTGTTTGACCGGAGTCTTCGCGAACATATTTTGGCGATGCATCTTCAACAGGGGAAGAATCACCGATAAAGGCTGCTTTTCCAAGGCCAACTTTCGAAATAGCAGCATAAGGCCCCTCTGCAACGCCACCACCGTTATAAACGCCGCTATCAACAGCGTTATTCCATTTTGATGGATTTTCTGGAAGATATACAAGGCCTTTCGCTAGTTTTGGATTTGTAATTGCAAGAGTAGAGCCGGCATGCATGGCTACAGATGATACACCTTCTGTAATTCCGAATGATTGTTGAGGTGAAACAATATTTTTAGCTGAAACATCACCAAGTGCGTTATAGCGGAAGCGAATACCGAAATTATTGGATAGCCAATCAGAGCTTTCAACTCCTTGCATAGCTTGTGAATTTGCTTCCTCGTTTGACATTCCTTTTGCTGGATTATCCCAAGCACCGCGTCTATATCCATTGAATACTTCGGAAGAGTCCCAACGGTTTTTATTACGATCTGCATTATAATGATCGGCAATGAAGAAAATACTGCCACCATTTTTCACGTATTGTAACATTGCATCTTGTTCAGATTTTTTGTAAGGAATATTAGCTTCTGGAACGATAAACACATTGTAGTTTTTTAAATCTTCGTATGTAATAGGTGTTGATTTACGAAGTTCCTTTACATGATATCCGTTTTGGGCAATACCGTTTCCGAAATCAGAAAAACCGCCATCAATAACCCAGTCAGCTGTCCCAGCCGTTTGACCGTGCGTATTATCAAATAATACTTTCTTCCCATTGTTTTGGTTTACAACTTTTGCAGCAATTTCAGGAGCTGGGTCTACGGAGCTTTCGGCATAAGTAGACGGAATATAGGAACTCCCTATACTAAGTGTGATTGCTGTTGCTAAAGAAAATTGAATCCATTTTTTATTCTTCATAGAAGAATCCCCCTAATAATAAATATATGTGCTTTAATAATGTAATCTATTTTTTTTAGGAAAGAAAGATAGAAAATATTAAATAGTGTAAAGATAACGTTAATTTAATTGAGAAATATTTATGTGAATAATGAAAAAATCTCTTCCTAGTAAATTAGGAAGAGACCATAGGTTTAACTAATTTTTGAATTAGGTGTTTCATCAATCTTATGAAAACCTTTCATATAATACACGATAGCCAAGCCGATAAGCCAAATTGGACCGACGATTAATGCGATTCGTGTATCTTCTGAATAGGCCATTATACCTAGTACAAGTACAAGGAAGCCGAGTGAGAAATATGAACTTAATGGGTATAAAGGCATTTTATATGCTAGCTTATCCTTTTTATTAGTCTGTAATCCTTTACGGAATTTAATTTGCGCGACTAATATAATTCCCCAAGTCCAAATTGCACCGAAAGTTGAAATACTAGTTAGCCATGTAAACACTTTTGCAGGAACAAGATAGTTTAATATAACGCCAATGAGTAAAACGATTGCTGTTGCTACAATTCCTTGACTTGGAATACCGTTTTTATTTAAACGGCCGAATCGTTCAGGAGCTTTCTTTTGTTGTGCTAATGTAAATAGCATACGGCCTGTACTAAACAAACCACCGTTACAAGAAGAAAGAGCTGCTGTTAAAACAACAAAGTTAATAATGCCTGCTGCCTTTGCGATACCGATTTGCTGGAACGTTAGTACGAAGGGACTTCCTTTTTCACCAAGTTCGTTCCAAGGATAAATTGCCATCATAACGAATAGAGCTCCAACGTAGAATAATAAAATTCTCCAAAATACGTTATCAATTGCTTTTGCGAGTGTCTTTTTCGGATTTTGAGCTTCCCCAGCTGTAACGCCGATAAGTTCGACTCCTAAATAAGCGAATAATACCATTTGTAAGGAAAGTAATAATCCAGAGAATCCATTTGGGAACCAGCCGCCATGTTCCCAAAGATTTGAAATACCAGTTGCAACGCCGCCATTTCCAAATCCGAATAAAATAATACCAGCACCTACTACTATCATACAGATAATTGTGACAATTTTAATGAGAGCAAACCAAAACTCAAGTTCTCCAAACACCTTTACAGATAAGAAGTTGAAAGCACTCATTAATAAAAGAGCAAGTAACGCCCAAGTCCAGCGCGGGATATCTGGGAACCAGTATTGCATGTAAATACCTGCTGCTGTAATTTCCGCCATACAAGTAACAACCCATAAAAACCAGTAATTCCAGCCTGTAATATACCCAGCTAGTGGGCTGATGTAATCATTTGCATATTTACTAAAAGAGCCGGCAACTGGTTGTTCAATTGCCATTTCTCCGAGTGCGCGCATAATGAAAAAAATAACGAGTCCGGCGATCATATAACCTAGTAAAATGGATGGGCCAGCTAGTTTAATAGCAGAAGCTGATCCTAAAAATAGTCCAACGCCAATTGCTGAACCGAGAGACATTAAAGTAATATGGCGCTGTTTTAAACCGCGGTTTAAAGTTTCAGATTTGTTTGTTTGCTGCATAAGAAGAATACCCCCTGTAGAGTGAACGATATTTGAATGCGTTTGCTAAATATTTAACTATTTCAAATTATAAAACATTTCTATCTGTTATGCTACAAAAATAACCATAATGCACTGTACTACATCTGAGCTTGTCAGACTTAAACTTAAAATTCGAACTATTAGCGAATATATTGACTCTTCTTTTTATTGATTGTTAAGATTAAGTATTATATTTTCTCACATACTAGTAAGAAAAGAATATGTGATAATAATTCAGATGTAGGAAGGGTACATAACCATGTTTCAATTACAAAAATATAACACTTCTGTGAAGCAAGAGCTTTTAGCTGGCATCACAACTTTTTTTACATTTGCGTATATTCTTGTCATCAATCCGAAAATATTATCTGATGCAGGTGTACCATTTGATCAAGCTTTTACGGCAACTATTATTGCGACTGTTGTAGGGACGCTATGTATGGCGTTTTTAGCTAACTATCCAATTGTTATTGCTCCAGCGATGGGAATGAATGCATATTTTGCTTACTCTGTTGTTCAACAGGCAGAGGGGATCACATATGTCATTGCGTTTTCAGCAGTATTTGTAACAGGTATTATTTTTCTTTTATTATCTTTCACCTCGTTTAGGCAAAAGCTAATTGTCGCAATTCCTGACAGTTTAAAACATGCAATTGCGGGTGGAATCGGATTATTTATTGCTTTTATCGGATTACGGCTTTCAGGTATTATCGTCGATCATCCATCTAATTTAGTTACAATCGGAGACTTTCATTCACCGGCTGTTATTTTAACTTTAGTTGGTTTAGTGTTAGCGGCAGTATTAATGGTATTACGTGTTAGTGGTGCATTGTTTATTAGTATGATTGTGACAGGGATTATTGCTTTCTTTACAGGGCAATTAACGTTTGAAAATAACATTGTCGCAATGCCACATTTGCCAGAAGGCATCATTGTTTCAAACCCTATCAATGCATTTTCGGATGTAATTCAATACGGGTTATATGGAGTTATTTTTTCATTCTTACTTGTACTTTTATTTGATACAACAGGTGCTTTACTCGGTTTAATTAAACAAGCGGGTTTAAATACAGATAACACTGAAAAGCGCTTTGGTAAGGCGTTCATTGCGGATGCAATTGGTGGGACGACAGGTTCTATCTTTGGGACAAGCCCCACAGCAGCGACAATCGAATCGTCAGCAGGAATTGCTGCAGGTGGTAAAACTGGATTGACAGGTATTGTAGTCGTTTGTTTAACGATCATAACGGCATTCTTTAGCCCTGTTATTGCCTCTTTATCAAGTGTAGCAGCTATTACAGCTCCTTCTTTAATTATAGTAGGTAGTTTAATGGCACAAAGCATTCGTGATATTAATTGGAATGAATTCGAAGATGCATTACCGGCATTTTTAATTTTCGTTGGTATTCCGTTAACATCAAGTATTGCGAATGGAATTGCAATCGGATTTTTAGTGTATCCAATTTTAAAAATTGCGAAGGGGAAAGGGATGGAAGTACATCCGTTACTATACTTATTTACAATTTTATTTGGATGTCATTTATTCTTATAATATAGATATAGAAAGGGTGCTTCTTATGGGAGGCCCTTTTTTGTGTATAATAAAGTGAAACTATAAACGGTGGGGCTTTTGTTCATTCCCACTGCTTATCAGCCCTCAACAATCGTGAGCTTTACTGTCCACAAATAGCGGGGTAAGGAAAATTAAATTAGTTACGTAAAATATAAATTACTTAATGGAATATATATGTTACAATAAAGGCAGAGGAGGAACATGAATGGCTGTAAGTAAAATAAAAGTCGCGCGTGTTCAGTTAGATTTAACACAGCAACAATTAGCAGAAAAGGTAGGCGTTACAAGGCAAACGATTAGTTTAATTGAGAAGGGGAAATACAACCCGTCTTTAGATTTATGTTTGAAAATTTGTTATGCGGTAGATAAAACATTGAATGATTTGTTTTGGGAGGAAGAGGAGTGATAGGGTGAAAATCGTGAAAGATGAACGTTTAATGATTGAGGGGTTAAAACATATTAGACTAGCTTTCATCTTACAAAATATTGTCATACTAGGTATCGTATTTTACCGTTATGTTTTGCAAGGGACAGGATATGAAAGTGTTTCGGATTTATTAATGATATTTATGGGCGGGATAGTAGTTATTAACTTCTTAAATTTAAAACATTCTGTGGAGGTATATGAGCATACTGGTGGAGTATCACGTAGTTATCTCATGAAACTATTATTAATTCCAGTAGGGATTGTTATTGGGATTTTAGCTATTGGTATCATTGTTACACCGGATATTTCGATAAAGGAAATTAGTATAACAGGACTTATTATGTTGGCCTGCTTTTTGATTCCTAGTTTGTTTATATACATATATATGAAAAAGATAAAAAGTGAAGATTGAAATATAAGAAAGGCTTTCCCTAATACGGGAAAGCCTTTCTTATATTTCTTTATACATTACTTTATGTAGTCCAAGTGTATCAATTTCAAAGATTTCACCATGTTCATGGAAGCCCAAGCGCTTGTAATAGTCAGTTACAGTAATTCGGCCATTACACCATAAAATATTTGCTTTACGCTCTTGCAAGACTTGTTCCGCTTTCTGAATTAAGGAGCTTCCAGCGTGGTTGTTTCGAAAGTTAGGTAATGTTGCCATTCCACGTAGTCGATAATGAACACCTGTTGGTAAGTCAGGATATATTTCTTTTGAGAAGGAAGCGATACTAATTAGTTCATCGTTTAGAAAAGCACCTAAGTGGAAGGTATCTGCTTTGTAGTCGGAAGAGTATTTGCAATCTGTTAATAGCTGATTGGGGCGCAAAATTTTTTGACGTAATACGTAAGTTTCAGATGCATCAATATATTTCACGGTAATCATATTAACATCCTTTCTTATAAGCCCTTTTCTATAAGTTGTAAGAAGAAATATGCGGGTGCAATGAGAAGCCCTAGTATGCTAGCGGTTCCGAGAAGGAGTGAAAGTAAGAGACAAAAGTACTTAATTCCATTTGATTTTTTCCATCCGTAGCTACAAATTTCAATGCTAATACCGATGAGAATAATGGCGACGAGTACTTCTGCTAATAATAAGAGAGCTAAAGTTGAAATAGACATAATATAATTCATCCCCATAATTGTGATAGTAACATTTTACCATATGAAATTGAAAAAATGCCCCTCATTTATGTGAGGGGCATTTTTCTATTCTAATATGCTTTTCAGTGTATCGATATGTTCTTTTGAACCTGTGACAAGCAATGTATCACCGTGTTGTAGTCTCGTATCACCATGCGGTATTAATGCTTTATTACCACGGTAAATTTGAATGACGAGTACGTCGCCTAAAAACGGAAGGCGGCGTAGTGCAACACCGTTATATTTATTGCTGCGTAGTTCGACTTCACGCACTGTTTCATTTGCTGTTGTAATTAAGCGAACGAGACTTGGTTTATCAATAAGTGCACGTAATAAAATACGTGTAGAGTTAATAGTCGAGAATACAGCGATATGTTCTTGGGTCGCTTTTTCTTGTAGAAGGGGATCTTCTACACTTGCGATGACGTGTTCAACACCTAATTCTTTGGCGTGTTCTGCTAATAATAAGTTTTGTTCATCATCACTTGTCGCAACAACAACACGGTCTGCTTCGAAAGCTGTTTGTTCCATTAAAGATTGAATAGTAATCTCATCTAATTTTACGATAGGGAAGTCATGAGATTTCGCTTCATCATCATTTATTTTATTTTGACGCATCATATATAGTGTTACGTCATAATCTTCACGTTTTAAATCGAGTGATAGCGGAAGGGTAATTCTGCTTGCGCCAATAATAGATACTTTTGGTTTTGGTATTTCCACTTTTGGAAACATCTTTTTAAATAATATAGGTGCAAAAATACAAGTAATAACTGCACTTAAAATAAGGGATGCTGATAAACTTGGGCTAATGATGCCTAGCTTTTCACCGATTTGTGCAGCCGCAATAACTAAAGAAAGTGTTGATGTTAACAAAATGGCACTTCCGAGTACGATATTGCGTGGGTACCATTTTCGTAAGACGAGTGATGGTAACAGCTTTGAGATAAAGAGTCCCACAATTAAAATTGGGATCATTAGCATGCTAGAAGGCTCTTTAAAAATAGACCATACTTCTAGATTTACACCAACCATTACGAAGAAAATAGGGATGAAGAAACCATATCCGATGGAATCAAGTTTTTCAACCATATCTTCATTTGGTGATAATAAAGATACGAGTACACCTGCTAAAAAGGCTCCCAAAATATTTTCTGCCCCAACAGATTCAGATAATCCAACTAATATTAAGATGAGTGCGAAAACAGCTCGTGTATCAATTTGTACACTACCGGCTTTTAAGCTTTCTAGGTATGGAATATTTTTAAAGCGTCTTGCGACAAAGTAAATTACAATACCAGCGCCGAATAGAAGAAGTAGAAGCCACATGCTTTGGCCACTTTCGGAATTTAATCCGACGAAAACAGCGAGTAAAATCATTGTAACTAAGTCTGCGATAACAGCGACTAATAAAATGATTTGCCCGATTGCAGTCTTTCCTAAGTTATTTTCTTTTAATGTTGGTACGACAACACCTAAAGAAATAGTTGAAATAATTAAAGTCATGAACATTGCATTGTCTACAAATCCTAGCCATACGAATAGTAATGATAGGGCATAAGATAATATGAAAATAAATAAGAAGATAATGCTTGCTGCTTGGAATGTGTTTGGTTCGTTTGTCGTATTCTTTTTCCCTTTTTGTTTAAAAATCGAAAAGTCAATTTCTAACCCACTTAAAAACATTAGGAAGATAAATCCTAGTGTCGATAAGACTTGAAGCCACATATCTGGCTCAATGATGTTAAACCCACTTTTACCTACAAAGATTCCTGCGATAATTTCTGCAACAACGACAGGAAGTGCTTTTAATTTAAAGCGTTGTAACAAAAGGGGAACGAAAAACGCGATTGCGACAACAACCATAAGTGATAGAACAGAAGAATGATGTTCCACTGCGTTCTCTCCCTTCAAATAAATATAGTACCTATTTAGCCATATAATAGGTAGAAAAGCAACGCATATGGATTCGATTTCATAAAGAAAGAGTTTTCTTAACATTTGTCATAATAAGTATATTTTTCATGATTCTGTTGTAAATTCCGTAATGTGGGTCTTACTGCTCGTTAATGCTGGATAAAAAAAGGACTGCTGAGATTTCTCAGCAGTCCTTTTTATGCAAATTACATTGAGAAGAAGATCCATACAGTTAAACCAACTGTTGCAGTTGCAACGAAGAAACTGTATATCATTGTAAGAATTTGAACTCTTCCTTCTCCTTCTTTTAAATGCATGAACATAATTAATTGTAATAAAGCTTGCGCAACAGCCATTATGATAATAGTTGTTAATATCGTTGAAAGTGGCAGGGTTGTATAAAGTGCCACGTATAAAGCTAGAAACGTTAGTGCAAGCGATAAAATGAATCCGAAAACGTGTGACCATGGGAATCCGCTATGCGCATGCCCATTTGCTTGATTGTTATTTTGACCCATTTACGCCACCATCCCGTTCAAGTAAACTAGTGTGTAAATAAAGACCCAAACAAGATCAAGGAAATGCCAGTATAAGCTGATAATAAATACTTTACGAGCTGTAACTGGTGTTAAACCTCGTTTTAAAATTTGGATAATAACACAAGTTGCCCAAATGATACCACCTGTTACGTGGGCACCATGCGTTCCAAGAAGAACGAAGAATGCAGATAAGAAAGCACTTGTTTGAATTGTTGCACCTTCACCAATGTACATAATGAACTCTTCGATCTCGAAGAATAGGAAACCTGCACCTAAAAGTAAAGTTAGGATAAACCAGGCTAACATTCCTTTTTGATTGTGTTTACGCATTTCATGAATTGCGATACCACATGTGAAACTACTTGTTAAAAGTAGTAATGTTTGAATTAAAAGCGTTTTAAGTTCAAACAGTTGCGCTGGTGTTGGGCCATCTGCCGTACGACCAGCAAGGACTAGATAAGAGGCGAAAAGTGTTGCGAACAGCATAATTTCAGCCCCAAGAAAAATCCAGAATCCTAGGATATTCAATCTGCTTTGCTCGGATTGATATTCCAAAGGTAAGCTTTTATCTAAAGCCGCCATGTCATTTCACCTCTCATGCTATATGTTCTGTTTCTTTAATTTCATCAACACTTACGTAGTAACCATCGTCATAATCGAATGAACGATAGATTAAGCAACCTAAAATACCAACTCCGCCGATTGCTGCAAGCCAGAACCAACTAAATACTAATGCAAAACCTGCAAGACCGAAGAATAAAGACGCAATAATAGGCACGCCAGAGTTACTTGGCATGTGAATTGGTTTTATTTCTTCTGCAGCTGGTGTAACTGTTTCTCCGCGTTTTTTCATGAACCAGAAAGCATCAGCTTCTTTAATTTCAGGAAGTTTCGCGAAGTTGTAATGTTGTACAGGAGATTGAGTTGCCCATTCAAGTGTACGGCCGTCCCATGGATCTCCAGTTGTGTCACGCTCACCGTGACGTGCACTCCAAATTACGTTATAGCAAAGGATTAGGAAGCCAATACCCATCATTACAGCACCAACAGATGCGATTTGGTTTAGCCAGCCCCATCCAAGACTTTCAGAGTAAGTGTACATACGACGAGTCATACCATCTAAACCTAAGAAGTACATTGGGAAGAAACAGATGTTAAATCCGCTCATAAAGATCCAGAATGTCCATTTACCTAGGCGTTCATTTAACATATGACCTGTCATTTTTGGATACCAGTATGTGAATCCAGCAAGCATAGCGAATACTGTACCTGCGATTAATACGTAGTGGAAGTGAGCAATTAGGAAGTAGCTGTTATGGTATTGATAATCAGCTGCTGCCATTCCAAGCATAACCCCTGTAACTCCACCAACTACGAAGTTTGGAATAAATGCCAATGACCAAAGCATTGGAACTGTAAAACGAATACGTCCTTTATACAGTGTAAACAACCAGTTAAAGATCTTAACACCGGTTGGAATCGAAATCGCCATTGTCGAAATCGAGAAGAATGAGTTAACCGCTGGACCTGCACCCATAGTGAAGAAATGGTGAAGCCATACGACGAAACTTAGTAAAGAAATTGCAACCATCGAGTACACCATCGCACTGTAACCGAATAGACGTTTACGTGAGAATGTACTAATGATTTCAGAGAAAATACCGAATGCCGGTAAAATAACGATATATACTTCAGGGTGACCCCATACCCAGAATAGGTTGGCCCATAACATCGGCATACCGCCGCTCGCCATCGTAAAGAAGTGAGCATCGAATAGACGGTCAAATGTCATTAATGCAAGAGCAACTGTTAATACTGGGAAAGCGAAAATAATGATAATTGTTGTAATTAAGATTGACCAAGTAAACATTGGCATTCTCATTAATTTCATACCAGGTGTACGCATTTTTAAGATAGTAACAAGGAAGTTAATACCGGTCATTAGCGTACCGAGACCTGAAATCTGTAATGCAATTGCGTAGTAGTTATTTCCTACACCAGAAGTAAACTCTGTACCTGCCATTGGGAAGTAAGAAGTCCACCCAGCGTCTGGAGAACCACCGATTACGAAAGCGATGTTGAATAACATTGCTCCGACAAAGAATAACCAGAAACTTAAAGCATTTAAGAACGGATATGCAACGTCACGAGCACCAATTTGTAATGGTACTACAAGGTTCATTAATCCCATAACGAATGGCATTGCCATGAAAAGAATCATTACTGTACCATGTGTTGTAAAGATTCCGTTATAGTGTTCAGCGTTTAAATAAGTTGTTTCTGGGAATGTTAACTGTGCACGGATCATTAAACCATCCATACCACCACGGAATAACATTATAACGGCAGAGATAATATACATGGTCCCTATTTTTTTATGGTCAACAGTTGTCAACCATTCATCCCAAAGCCATCTCCATTTTTTGTACTTTGTTAGTACGAAAAGAATCGCTAATGTCACAAGAACGATAGATGCGTCAGCTCCGTAAATAATCGGGTCACCTGTGACAAAAAATTCATCAAGCTTCACTGTGTTCACTCCAATCTGTTGGAATAATAGCTATTATTTTTTGTTTTTGTAGTAGTTGTAATCACAATATTCAAGTGATTTTGGATCTACATAACTTAAGTGATGACTAGAGAATGTCATACGACCAACTACACCAGGTTTAACAATTTCGTTGTACTTATTTTCTGTTAGTTTAGGAGCAGTTTCTTGTACTTCTTTTACCCACTTGTCATACTTTTCTTTTGTTTTTGCTTCAACTTCGAACTCCATATGAGTGAACCCTTCACCAGAGAAGTTCGAACTACGGCCTAGGTAAGAACCAGGCTTATCAGCTTGTAAATATAAATCCATAATCATGCCATCCATAGTGTACTTCATACCACCAAGTTCTGGAACCCAGAATGCATTCATTGGACCTACAGAAGTAAGCTTAAATTGAATTGGTACACCAGCTGGGATGTTTAAATAGTTAACGGTTTCAATTTTTTCCTCCGGGTAACTAAATAACCATTTCCAGTTCGCAGATGTAACATAAATTTCAACTGGTTTAATATGTTTGGACTCTTGCGGAACCTCTTCCGAAGCATAAGTTGCCTTAACTGTTGGAATCGATAATGCGATAACGATAATAACAGGAATAACCGTCCAAATGATTTCTAATAATGTGTTACCATGTTGATCAGGTGGCTCATAGTCCATATTCTCTGGTTTTTCACGATAACGAATCAAGATGACTGTAAACAAGATGAATACAATTGCGATAATTAATGACATAAGCAAGAATGACCAAACAATTAAATCATACTGTGCCTTTGCAACGGGTCCTTGCGGATTTAATACTGCGAGTTTCTTATCACAGCCACCGAGGAACAGAAGTAATGATAACGGAAGAAGCGAAGCTAACTTCCAAAATGCTTTCTTTAGTTGCACGATTGAAAATCTCCTTTCTCCTTGGATTGAAACTATGCCAATAAAACAATATAAACCTATTAATTTATAGATGGCAATAGTTTTTGTCATATTGTTAAAAAATAGACACAAATGCACACTTTTTAAGGTGAATATCATTTGTAACTTGATAACATTGTAAACTATTTTCCAGATAAAAACGTGATTGTGGGAATTTTAAGATAAATAAAGTTATACCAACATATCCAAGAAATAGAAAAAAGCTATCTTATTATAAGAAAGATAGCTGAATATTTTGTATATTTAGTTTATTTCCTGAGTTATATTTTTTTTCTGTTCAAATGTGACAGCTTTTTTATATTTCACTTGGTATAAAATGTAACAAATAATCATAAATGGAATCCCACAATAGAGAGCAATTCTCTGATCTGGAATGAAAGCTAAACTAACAAATGTAATGAAATTGAGTGAGAAAGCTACGATTGGAACTATTGGATAAAGTGGTGTACGGTATTTTAAATCATTTATGTCGCCGCCATTTTTCACGAAATTTCTACGGAAGAAAAACTGTGAAGCTGCAATCGACATCCAAACAACAACAGCAGCCATTGCTGCAATGGAAGTTAAAATTAAAAAGACAGTATCTGCTGCAAATATACTTGTTAATAAAGAAAGGCTTGCGAAAATCAGACTGAAAATTAACGCATTTAGTGGTACACCTCTTTTATTTAACTTCGTAAAAGCTGGACTAGCCATTCCTTGTTTTGCCATCGCCCAAAGCATACGAGAATTTGCGTATAGACCAGAGTTAGCTACGGATAATACAGCTGTAATAATAACAAAGTTCATAATGTCCGCTGCATAAGGGATACCAGCCACATCAAATACAAGTACAAATGGACTTTCAACTAGATTAGCCTCTTGCCATGGGAGTAAACCGACAACAACTGAAATTGCTAAGACGAAAAAGAATAGAGTACGCCAAATTGTATTTTTGATTGCTTTTGGAATTGTTTTTTCAGGATTTTCACTTTCTCCTGAAGCAATTCCGATAAGCTCTGTTCCTTGGAATGAGTAATTAACTGTGATCATCGTAAGAAGAACAGCTAATGCACCGTTTGGAAATAGCCCGCCATTTTCAGTGAAATTGTGAAGCATTGGAGCTGGTTTTCCATTAAAATCGAGGAGACCAAACATAACCGCTCCTCCAAGAACGATAAAGATAACAATCGTTGCCACTTTTACGCTAGCGAACCAAAATTCAGCTTCTGCATATGCCTTTGCTGATAAAGCGTTCACAAGAAAGAGTACTACTGCAAAAGTAACGCACCAAATCCAAGAAGAAACGTCTGGAAACCACCGTTTCATTAAAATGCTAACAGTCGTTAACTCTACCCCAACTGTAACAGCCCAATTTAACCAATACATCCAACCGACAACAAATCCAAAACCAGGTGAAATAAATTTGCTTGCGTAACTTTGGAAGGAACCCGCTTCTGGCATAGCTACTGACAATTCGCCAAGACATAACATCGTTAAATACATAACGAAACCACCGACTAAAAATGCAAGAATAGCACCACCAGGTCCAGCGTTATGGACGATTTGACCAGAGCCCATAAATAGCCCAGTTCCGATAACTCCACCAAGTGCAATCATAAATAGGTGTCTACTTTTCATTGTGCGTTTTAAATCTGTTTGTTCTACTTGTTGATTCATATGCCCCTCACCCCATATTTTCTTGTATGTGTTAACTGGTTTTCATTCTGAGTTTTAATCATTAGTGGGGGATGAAAAACATACTCGGCTTATTTTGTTGTGAACTGAGTATGTAAAAGATAACTATGACTAAATGCCTTAGAATGTTTATTAACCTAGTGAAATAAATTCAATTATTTCACTAGGTTAATAATTTTTATTTTAGCAAAAAAATCCGGAAAAGTATATTGTTTTTTCTTTTTATTAAAAATAATTAGAATTTTAAAACGATATTCATGAATAATAATTCACAGAATCTTTCTAGCAAACTAGTAAGAAGAAAGGTACAATGATAGAAGGTATATCTGTAAAATAATAATTAATGGAGTTTTGTTTAAAATGAAAAAGTTAAAATATCTTTTTGTTTTTGGAATTATATTTGCTGCCGCGTTTTTTATAGGGAAAGATAAAATTATACAAAAGGCGCAAGTGTTCCGTTTAGAGTTTCTATCTGAAATGAAAGAAGCGGCTATGATTGAAAATGTTCCGTTTATAAAGCAGTTACCAGAATTACCTCGTGGATGTGAAGTTACAAGTTTGGCTATGTTGCTGCAATATAAAGGTGTACAAGTGGATAAGATGCAACTTGCTAGCGAAATTCATCGTGTTCCATTTGAACAAAATGGTTTGCGTGGAAATCCTTATGAGGGATTCGTTGGAAATATTTATACGAAAGCGGAAAGAGGATATGGTGTATACAATAAACCAATCTTTAATTTAGCAGAAAAATATGTTCCTGAAAAAGTAATTAATTTAACAGATAGAGACGTGAAAGATCTATATAAGGTAATTAGTTCTGGCTCTCCAGTATGGGTTATTATTAATACAACGTTTAAGCCACTAGCTGAGAGTAGTTTTGAAACATGGAATACAAGCTCTGGCAAAGTGAGAATTACATATTTTGAGCATAGTGTAGTAGTGGTTGGATACGATCAAAACTTTGTATATGTAAATGATCCTCTAAAAAACAATCCACGTTTCGCTGTTCCGCGAGCAGAGTTTGAGAAAGCCTGGGAGCAAATGGGGAAACAAGCAATCACTATTTTATAATAATGAAAAAGTCATCTTTTTGATGGCTTTTTATTTTTAAATTATAGAGATAGAAAATTCGGAATATTCTTTTAAAAGTTAACAATTCACGTTATAATAACATTTAACTTGGTGAAGAAGGGGAGAAGAGAAATGGATGTCGCAAAGGAACTTGTTTTATCAAAGAATCAGTTGATTGAGTGGAGAAGGCATTTTCATAAGTATCCAGAGTTATCTTTTCAAGAGGAAAAAACATCTCAATTTGTATTCGACATACTTCGGAAAATCCCGTATTTAGAAGTTTCGCGACCTACTAAATATAGTGTAATGGCAAGGTTAATTGGTAAGCAGCCTGGTAAAACCATCGCGGTTCGTGCTGATATGGATGCTCTTCCTATTCATGAAGAAAATAAATTTGATTTTATTTCAACATATCCAGGTGTGATGCATGCGTGTGGTCACGATGGTCACATGGCAATATTGCTCGGTGTAGTACATAAGTTGGTAGAGGAAAGAGAGAAAGTTAAAGGAGAGATTCGCTTTTTATTTCAACATGCAGAAGAAAACTTTCCGGGTGGTGCAGAAGAAATGGTCGCAGCGGGAGTGATGAAAGGTGTGGATTACATTATTGGTGCTCATCTTTGGGCGTCATTAGAGGTTGGGAAAATAGGTGTAATTTATGGTCCTGCGATGGCGGCACCGGACGTTTTTAAAATTACGATAGAGGGAAAAGGTGGGCATGCTGGAATTCCGCACGAAACAGTTGATAGTATCGCCATTGGTGCACAAGTTGTTTCGCAGATCCAGCAAATTGTATCTCGCCTCACGAACCCGTTAGATTCTCTCGTAGTATCTGTTACGCAATTTCATTCTGGGACAACCCATAATGTTATCCCGGAACAAGCGGAGATTGAGGGGACAGTGAGAAGTTTAAGGCATGAATTAAGAGAGGAAACAAAAGAGAAGCTTGAACGGATTGTCAAACATATTACAGAATCATACGGTGCTAAGTATACATTTTCTTATGAGTATGGATATCGACCAGTTGTGAACGATTATGAAGTTACAGAGCTTATTGAACATACGGCATTACAGCTGTATGGAAGAGAAGGAGTTGTTCGTTTACAACCAACGATGGCAGGAGAAGATTTTTCGGCATTTTTACAAAAGGCACCAGGGACGTTCTTTTTTATAGGGGCAGGCAATGAAGAGAAGGGAATTATATATCCACATCACCATCCTCGTTTTACAATTGACGAAGATGCATTACCAATTGGAATGGAAGTCTTTGTATCATCCATTATGAATTTTATAAGTAAAGGAGAATGAGATGAAGAAAATACACGTGCTAGCACTTATTCCGGTTCTTTGTTTAGTGATTGGACCAGTATTTGCAAATTCGGTCACTCCTTACGTACTTGGGATGCCCTTTCTATTATTTTGGGTATTATTATCAGTGCTCATTACGTCTCTTTGTATGGGGCTTGTGTACTTATTCGACCCTGCTAATAAGGAGGATGTGAAATGACAGCATTACTTATCATTATTTTATTCTTATTTTTAGCGCTATTTTTAGGGATTCGAGCCCAACGTGGAAAAGATATGAATTTAGAGCAATGGTCAGTTGGAGGAAGAGGGTTTGGAACTATTTTCGTTTTTCTCCTTATGGCAGGCGAAATTTATACGACATTCACATTTTTAGGAGGAAGTGGCTGGGCGTATAGTAAAGGAGCTCCTACTTTTTATATTTTAGGGTATGGTGCATTAGCTTATATTTTATCGTATTTCTTATTGCCTCCAATTTGGAAATATGCAAAAGAACATAACCTCGTTTCGCAGTCCGATTTTTTTGCGAAAAAATATAGCAGTAAGACGCTGGGAATAATTGTTTCAATTATTGGTGTAATTTCTATCATCCCCTATCTCGTTTTACAGCTAAAGGGATTAGGGATCATCGTTTCGGAAGCATCTTATGGAAGAGTATCACCGGTTATTGCAGTATGGATTGGTGCTATTGTTATAACTATATATGTAATGGTTTCGGGTATACATGGATCGGCTTGGACAGCTGCTTTGAAGGATATTATGATACTATTTATCGTTATGTTTTTAGGTATATATTTACCGTACCATTATTATGGAGGATTTCAGCCGATGTTCGAAGCTGTAGAAGCAGCGAAACCAGGTTTTTTATCTTTACCTGAAGAAGGAATGAGTATTTCTTGGTTTGTTTCTACTATTATATTAACGGCTCTTGGTTTCTATATGTGGCCCCATACATTCGCTTCGGCTTTCTCTGCAAAAAATGAAAAAGTATTTAGGAAAAACGCGGCGATTATGCCTCTTTATTCTTTAGTGTTGCTTTTCGTATTCTTTGCAGGGTTTGCTGCTATCTTGCAAGTTCCAGGGTTAAAGGGAGCGGATGTAGATCTTTCATTATTCCGTCTGGCTCTTCAAACGTTTGATCCATGGTTTATTGGTATTATTGGTAGTGCAGGAGTGTTAACGGCATTAGTTCCAGGTTCCATGCTTGTTATGGCGGCATCTACGTTGTTAGCAAAAAATATTTACCGAACAATGGTGCCATCTGCTTCAGATAGGCAAGTTGCTAAAGCGGCGAAATTATTTGTTCCTGTAGTAACGCTTGTTGCGGTATTGTTTACATTTAAAGGGGGAGAAACGATAGGGGCTCTTCTTTTAATGGGATACAGTATAGTTACACAACTTTTCCCTGCGCTTGTATGTAGTTTGTTCCCTCGTCAAATTATTACGAAACAAGGTGCGATTGCGGGGATGGGAATTGGGTTGTTAATTGTCGCGTATATCACCTTATCAGGTTCTACTATAGCTACGATGTTCCAGGGTGTCCCGCAGTATATGAAAGATTTGAATGTAGGTATAGTCGCGTTGTTAGTTAACATTATTGTGATGTTTGTAGTTAGTGGATTCACAAGAAATGTATCTGTAAAGACCGACAATATAATAGTAGAAAAGTAATTCGTGTGTTAGAGCTATCTTCGAAAAGAGATAGCTCTTTTTTGTATATATTTTCTTCTATTAGCGGAATCTAACTAAAAACTTGTTGAAAAGGAAGTTAGGTGGGGAAATTGTTAGAGCTAAAAGGTAACTTGTTTGAAGTTATGAAGGAAATTAGAGATGAGTTAGGTTCACCTAATGATTTAACAATTAGAGAAGTTGCTCTTGCTGGTAGTTTTACACGTTGTGCGGTTGTTTTTTTATGTGGATTGACAGATAAGGATAATGTTTATAAATATGTAGTTCGTACACTTCAATATGAAGAAATACCAAATGAAGCAGCTGTGGTTCAGACATTATTGGATCGTTTTATTTCTATTGCAGAAGTCGGTATGAAGACGACTTTTCCAGATATTATAAATGCGGTTTTAGCAGGAGATACAGTCATATTAATTGATAATATTCAAACGGCTATTGTTGTTAACAGTAGGGCTTGGGAGAAAAGAAGTCTAGAACCGCCAGTGACAGAAGATTTAATTCGTGGACCGAGGATTGGGTTAAATGAAGATATTAATGTGAATAAAATGTTAATTCGCCGTGGTTTACGTGATCCGAAGTTACGGTTTCAATCTTATATTATGGGGAAGCGATCCCAGAAAGAAGTAACCCTAGTATATATAGAGGATATTATTAACCCTTACATCGTAAAAGAGCTAGATCGGCGTCTTCAATCAATAGTTACAGATGTCATTTTTGAGACAGGAACGATTGAGCAATTAATTCAAGATAATAATTTATCGCCGTTTCCGCAGTTTTTAAATACAGAAAGACCAGATAATATAGTGGCTGCATTGGCGAAAGGGAAAGCGGCCATTTTAGTAGATGGGTCACCATTTGCTCTTATAGCTCCGCTAGTATTTGTTGATATTTTTCAGTCCGTGGAAGATCACTATGAGCGTTGGATAATTGGGACTTTATTAAGAATCTTGCGGATGGGCTCTGGTATAGTCGCAGTTTTAATGCCGGCGATGTATGTAGCGCTTGTATCGTACCATCAAGGGCTTATTCCATCTAAACTAGCTTATTCCATTGCGGGAGCGAGAGAAGGGGTACCGTTTCCTGCTTATATAGAAACGTTAATGATGGCATTAACGATGGAATTAATACGAGAAGCCGGGATTAGGCTTCCGAAACCGATGGGGCAAACAATTGGCATCGTAGGTGGTCTTGTAATTGGAGAAGCGGCAGTAAATGCAGGGATTGTAAATCCGTTTTTAGTAATTATTATTGCGGTTACCGCAATTGCTACATTTTCACTGCCTGTGTATAGTATTACGATTACGTTTAGGATTTTACTTTTCGTTTTTGTATTAGCCGCGACTGCTTTTGGATTGTACGGGATTATTTTAGCTCTTATTGCACTTGCGATCCATATTACAAATTTAAAGAGTGTTGGGGTACCGTATACAACACCTATTGCTCCTGCTTTTTATAAAGATTGGGAAGAAGAATTGGTTCGCCTACCAAAATCAATGTTAAAAGAGAGGCCAGAATATTTACAAACGAAAGACTCTACACTACGTCCAAAGGAGCGAGAGTAATTGAAGCCATTTGAATATGGGGATGAAGAAATTGGATCTCGGGAACTTGGTTTTGCGGTATCGTCAACAATTATCGGTATAGGTGCATTATCTATGCCTCGAGATATTGCTATGCAAACTTTATTTTCAGACGGTTGGATTATTTTGCTTTTGGGTGGATTGATATGTGCGGTTTTAGGTTGGTTTGTAACGAGAATAGCTATTTTATTCCCAAAACAAAACTTTGTTCAATATACAAGTGCACATTTGACGAAGCCTGTTGCATACACAATTAGTAGCATTTTAGTATTAACATTTGCTGCTTTGACTGCATATGAATCGCGAATGATTGCAATTATTTCACAAACATATTTATTTAGTGATACACCAATACAGCTACTCTCTTTCTTCTTCTTATTAGTTGTTATTTATGGAGTAGCAGGATCGAGAGCGGCTTTAGTAAGGTTAAATGTTCTATTCTTACCTATCGTGTTCATTGCGATAGTGTTGCTTTCTTTATTGAATGTGAATTTAATGGAAATAAACAATTTACTACCAGCTTTTCAAACGAACGCAAGTCAATATGCTGTAGGAGTTAAAAATTCTATTTTCACATTTATCGGATTTGAGGTAGCTCTGTTTTATGCTGTGATGTTGAACGATAAGACAGCGAAAAAAGCGCCAATGGCAGTTGCGAAAGCAGTGATGGTAAATGTGCTGTCATACATTTTAATTTATGTAACTTGTATTAGCGTTTTTACGTATATGACAACCCGTGGATTGACGTATCCAACAATTGAATTAGGGAAAGAAATTGAAATTGGTGGAGGTTTTTTAGAAAGATTTGATGCCATTTTTTTTACTACTTGGATTATTACTATTTATAACACTACAGCAATGTATTATGACGTCGCATCTTTATTATTTTGTGCTATGTTTCCGAAAGTGAAGAAACATATTTTCATTTTTGTAAGTGCCCCGATTATTTTTATGGCGAATATGATACCTAGTAATTTGAATACTTTGTCAAGTTATGGGACTTATTTAGCTTGGATAGATATGGGGTTTGTCGTGCTAGCGCCTTTGTTAGTTTTTATTGTATATAAAATAAAAAGAAGGAATGGTAGAAATGAAACACCTTCTTAAAATTATAATGGTTATGGTTTTAGCTGGATCTATAAGTGGGTGCTCTGAGCTAGAAGAAATAGAAGAAAGAGGATTTGTAGTAGGCGCAGCTTACGATATTGTGAAGGTAAAGAAATCAAATCCAATTATGAAAGGGACGTATCAGATGGTACTTCCCAGTAAGTTAGCGCAACAAGGTGGCCAAGGCGGTGGAGATAGTGAAAATTATATTAATGTTAGTGCGAAAGCAGATAGTGTCTTTGAGCAAATACGAATTATTGCTAAAAAAATTAGTCGCTCATTATTCTTTCCGCATATACAAGTGATAATTTTTTCTAAAGATTTACTAGCGAATCCGTATGTTTTACAAAATACGTTAGATGTATATATTCGCGATCACGAGATGAGAAGAAATATTCGTTTGTTCGTTTCTAAGAAAAATGCAGAAGCTATTTTAAAGCAGAGTGCCAAGCCTGAGAACTTACCGGCACAGTATATTGATATGTTAGCTGAGCATCCTCCGAAAAATGCTCAAATGATTGAAGCTGCAAGAATTGGTGAGGTACAGCAAAAAATGATTTCTAACCAAAGTTTCGTATTACCTATTCTCGAACTAACAAAACAAGGGGTACAAATGAACGGGGCAGCGTTGTTTCGAGGGAAGGATAATAAGTGTGTAGGTAGTTTGAATGGAGAAGAAACATTTGGAATGAATTATATAATAGGTAAGAAAATTGGAGGGTTCTTTACCGTTCGTAAAAAAGACCAGCTTATTACATATGAAATTCATAAGATGCATCGAAAGATTAAAGTATCTACAGAAAATGCCACAAAACCGAAGTTTGATATTTATTTATCTTTGGAAGGCACTTTAGCTGAGTTACACTTTAGTGATCATAAACAAATTATGAATGAAGATCGATTGAAGAAAACCATTGCGGAGGAAATGGAGAAGCGTATCCAAAAATCGATTAAGCTTGTTCAAAAAAAATATAAGGTAGATGTATTAGCGTTAGGGGAAGTATATAAGCGGCATAATTATAAAGAATGGAAGAAGATAGATAAGAATTGGGATCAAGGTGAAAATTACTTTAGTAATGCTGAGGTTACTGTTCATGTTCATCCGACAATTGAGCATTCCGGTTCAGCCTTACCGAAAAGAGTGAAATAAGGTGATGTAAGTTGTTTACTGGCCTAGGGATTATTTGTACGATATTAATGGCGGTTCTTCCGGGAGCTATATATTTCCTTCATAAAAAAATTTCAAATTATGGAGCGCAGCCGTGGAAAGAAAAAAAGAAACCTGAATGATTTTCAGGTTTCTTTTGCGCAAAGCAAATGTGAAGGGGGATACCTTCTATGTATGCTTTGCTTATACAAGCCCTAACCAATGTACCAATTGTGTAGAGAGGAATGTCACAACAACGGCGATAACGGTAGGGATTGCAAACGATAAGAATGTCCATTTTGCACTTTTTGTTTCTTTATATATGTTAACCAGTGTTGTTCCACATGGGAAATGAAGAAGTGAGAACAACATTGTGTTTAACGCTGTTAACCAAGTCCAACCATTTTCTAAGAATAGATTTTTAATTTGATTAAAATCATCTATTTCAGTTAAAGCTCCAGTTGATAAATAAGACATTAATAAAATCGGGATAACAATTTCATTAGCTGGTAGTCCAAGAATGAATGCAGCTAGAATAAAACCGTCAAGTCCTAACATTTTAGCAAATGGATCTAGGAAGTTTACAAAATACATAAGTAAGCTTGTGTCACCGATGAAAATGTTAGCAAGTAACCAAGTCAATGCAGCCGCAGGGGCAGCTACAACGACAGCTCGTTTTAAAACATAAATAGATTTATCGAGTGTTGCACGTACAATTGTATTCCAAACTTTTGGCTTACGGTACGGTGGTAACTCAAGGGTGTAGTGAGTTGGCACACCTTTTAAAGCTGTTTTTGATAGTACCCAAGAAACAGTTAATGTCATAATAACACCAATTACAACCATTCCAACTACGACACCTGCAGTAACTAATGTTTGCATACTACCTGTATAACCAGCAGCCATAAATAATGAAGCCATTAAAATTAACATAGGCCAGCGACCGTTACAAGGAACGAAGTTGTTTGTTAAGATTGCAAGCATACGTTCACGTGGTGATTCAATAATACGTGTTGACATAATAGCGGCTGCATTACAACCAAAGCCCATTGCCATTGTTAAAGATTGTTTGCCATGTGCACCGGAGCGTTTGAATAAGCGATCCATATTAAAAGCGACACGTGGTAAGTATCCGTAGTTTTCTAATAGTGCGAACATAGGGAAAAAGATTGCCATAGGTGGTAACATAACGCTAATAACAGCACCGATACCACGGAATAAACCAAGTATTAAAATGCCATGTAACCATTCAGGTGCATGCGCTGCTTGGAACCAAGATGTTAAATATCCTTCTGCCCATCCGAAGAATTCAGCAATCATATCAGATGGTACGTTAGCGCCTGCAATTGTAAGATAAAAAATAATAGATAAAATACCGAGCATAATTGGGAATCCCCAGATGGGAGATGTGAAAATTTTATCTAGTTTTTCAGAACGATACAATTTATCAGTATTTGTATATTGAACAGACTCTTTACATATGCTTGCAGATGTTCGATAAATATCTCCGACAATATCATCTCGTATATCTTCTTTTGAGAGTGTTTGTGCATGTTGAATAATATAGTCTAATGGAAGAGCTTTACTGGCTGAGTGAGATTCCATTCATTACGACCTCCCTTACAAGTGGTTCATTATGGTGTTTTTGGAGTGTAGTTAAGAAATTTTTATCTCCATCTAATATACGTAACGCAATCCAACGTGCTGGATACGTATCACCGAACACTTTATAAATTTGTGGTTCTAATTCTTGAATCATATTTTCGATTTTTTCACTGTAAGAAATTTTAATTGGTGTTGGAATTAATTTTTTATTTGCTACTTTAGCGATCACATTTAGCAAATGTCCAATACCTACTCGGTTACGAGCAGAAATTTTAACTACAGGTACACCGAGTGATTTTGCTAATTTCTTTTCATCAATAACGATGCCTTTTTTCTCGGCTTCATCAATTAAGTTAATACAAATGACTACGTTGCTCGTCATTTCCATCACTTGGAGTGCTAAATTTAAATTTCTCTCCATAGCAGTTGCGTCTATAACAACTACAGTTACTTCTGGCTTTTCAAATATAATATAATCCCTCGCTACTTCTTCGTCCGCGGAATTTGAATATAGTGAGTAAGTTCCAGGTAAATCAATTAATGTATAGTTACTTCCGTTATGTTCATATTCCCCTTCAGCTTTTAAAACAGTTTTTCCCGTCCAGTTTCCAGTATGTTGTTTTAAGCCTGTTAAAGTATTAAATAATGTACTTTTCCCGGTATTCGGGTTGCCAGCTAAAGCAATGCGATGTTTGCTCATCTGAAATCATCTCCTATTAATACCCCGAAAATAAGGGAACTTTCTTCCTTACGTAGTGCAATAGTTGTGTTGCTTACTTGATAAGCGACCGGATCTCCAAGTGGACTGCGTTGTAATACTTTAATCGTTGCCCCAGGGATAAATCCTAAGTCTAATAAACGTCGTTTCATAGTTCCTTCTAATTGTATCTTCTCAATTTGTACAAACTCTCCTGTTTTAAATTCAGAAAGTGGTTTTGTATTAGCCGATACCATAAAAGTTACCTCATCTCTATATTGTTAGTTTAAGTTTAAAAAGTTTCCTCAGGTAAACTTTTTGTTAGTAATATAGTAGACCACATTGGATGATGCTGTCAATTAGTACTTTAAAAATATTCAATTATTTTTAGAATTGTTCCAATTTATTTAGTTGTACCGAAAAATATTACTGAAATTCTTCTCAATGTAAATAAAGTAGGGGTGTAAAACCTTAAAAATATAGGGTGATTGTAAATGTAGTTTTAATCTAAAGGGGAAAATGCAGAAAATTATTTACATTAGCTTTACATTGTTAAGATTAAATTTACAATAATGCATGTTTAGTGTGGATTTTGTTGGTTTTTTTAACTATAAATGTTGGAGTGTCTAGCTTTTGCGGGATGTTACCCCTATTTACTTAAACTTAAAAATTGCTTAACACTCACATAATATTGTTGTCCTACAATGAATTTGTGTTCGAAAGAAGATGAATTCGAAAAGTGATAATCCAAATGGGGGTACAAGACATGGTTATGAAAAAGGGTATTAAATTTTCTTTAGCGGCTTTAGTTGTTGCAGGTGCATTAGTTGGATGTGGAAAAGCAGAAAGTACGGATAATAAGGAAGCTGCTAAAGGTAGCGATGCAAAACAAGAATTATCAGGTACGATTGCAGCGGCTGGCTCTACAGCTCTTCAACCTCTTGCGGAGGAAGCTGGAAAGAAATTCATGGAGAAAAATTCAAAGGTTTCTATTCAAGTTCAAGGTGGCGGTAGTGGAACTGGGATTAACCAAGTAGCATCTGGCGCGGTACAAATTGGTAACTCAGATGTTCCAGCTGGAGATAAAATAAAAGATGCTGAAAAAGCAAAAGAATTAGTAGATAACAAAGTTGCGGGTATCGCATTCGCACTTGTCGTAAATAAAGATGTAAAAGTTGATAACTTAACAGTAAAACAAGTGCAAGATATCTTCACTGGAAAAGTAACGAACTGGAAAGAAGTAGGCGGGAAAGATGAAAAAATCAATGTAATTAACCGACCAGCTTCATCTGGTACACGTGCTACTTTTGAAAAGACAGTGATGAAAGACGCGAAAATTAATGATGGAACTGGTACAACACAAGATTCTAATGGTGCTGTAGAGCAAGCGATTAACTCTACTCCAGGTTCAGTTAGTTACTTAGCAATGTCTTACATGGTTGGTGAGAAAAAAGGTGCGTTACAAACGGTTAAAATTGATGGATCTGAACCGAAAGTTGAAAATATTTCTGCTGGTAAATATCCGTTCTGGTCTTACGAGTACATGGTAACGAAAGGTGAGGCGAAGGAAGCAACTAAGGCTTACATCGACTATGTAAAAGGTAAAGACTTTGAAAAACAAGTAGAAGATATGGGTTACATTCCAATGTCTAAATTAAATAAGTAATAAAATTTATGGGGCTGGCTGCAAGGCCAGTCCTGTTCATTTCAATTTATGAAGTGGGGTCTGTCCTGTGATGAAGGGGAAAAAACAAATAAATTACGTAAAGAGTGAATATATAGGAAGATCACTCGTTACGTTTTGTGGTATTTTTATTGTTTTAGTTACATTAGCTATTATTGCGTTTATTTGTGGTAAAGGAATTCAATCTTTTACGCAAAGTGGTATCTCATTTGCTGAGGTGTTAACATCGACAAAATGGAATCCAAATGCTGATCAAGGCACGTATGGTGCTGTAATCTTTATTGTAGGTTCGACGCTTGTGTCGTTAGGTGCGGTCGTTATTAGTGCGCCGATTGCTATAGCTCTTGCTATATTCATGAATTTAATTTCGCCGAAGTTTGGGAATAAAGTATTGAAACCTGTTCTTGAATTATTAGTGGGTATCCCGTCAGTTGTATACGGATTATTGGGGGTTACAATTTTAGTCCCTCTATTACGTGATTCGTTTGGTGGAGTAGGCTTTAGTTTAATTGCAGGTATTATTGTGCTAAGTATTATGATTTTACCTACTATTGCTAGTATCGCTTCTGATGCAATACGCTCTGTTCCGTTTGATTACTTGGAAGCTTCTTACGGTTTAGGATCAACGAAATGGCAAGCTATTAGCCGAGTGATTGTTCCAGCTGCAAAACAAGGGATTTTAACTGGTATAGTTTTAGGTTTAGCGCGTGCTTTTGGTGAAGCGTTAGCAGTTCAAATGGTAATCGGGAATACGATTAGATTACCAGAAGGAATATACAGTCCGACAGCAACGTTAACAGGTATTCTGACAATGGATATGACAAATACACTGAACGGAACAGCTTGGAACAATGCGCTATGGACTTTAGCGATGATTTTACTTGTTATTTCATTCCTGTTTATTTTAGTAATTCGAGCGATTGGGCAAAGAGGTGAGCGATAATAATGAATGCAAGAACGGTAAATAAAGTTTGGACAGGTATTTTTTATGCAGTTGCGGCTTTAGTTGTAGCTTTGCTAGTGTTCTTAGTGTTTGAAATTCTGCAAAAGGGATGGGGATTTTGGGATCCTAGTTTCTTATTTGGAGAACCAAGTAATACAAGAGCTGGTGGTGGAATTGGTCCGCAATTATTCAATTCCTTCTACATGCTTGTTATAACACTTATTATATCAATTCCTCTTGGGTTAGGTGCTGGAATATATTTAGCGGAGTATGCAAGACAAGGTCGTTTTTTAAGTTTTGTTCGTTTATGTATTGAGACGATGGCGTCTTTACCTTCTATTGTTGTTGGACTATTTGGTTTGTTAGTGTTTGTTACAATGACAGGCTGGGGATACACGGTAATGGGTGGTGCTCTTGCTTTAACTATTTTAAACTTACCAGGTTTAACACGTGTTTGTGAAAATGCGATTTCAGAAGTTCCTCATAATGTAAAAGAGGCGAGTCTTGGATTAGGTGCGACAAAGTGGCAAACGATCGTGCGTATTATTATCCCGTCATCATTGCCGCAAATTATTACAGGTGTTATTTTAGCGGCTGGCCGTATATTTGGTGAAGCAGCGGCATTAATTTACACAGCGGGTTTAACATCTCCAATTTTAAATTCAGCAGCGGACTTCTCAAGTCCTGCGCATCCTTTAAATCCATTTAGACCAGCTGAAACGTTAGCGGTTCATATTTGGAAGTTGAATTCTGAGGGGATTATCCCAGATGCGAAGTTAATTGCGACAAAATCTGCAGCTGTATTAATTATTATGGTATTACTATTCAATGTCATTTCACGCTTAGTAGCATCTGTATTGCATAAGCGCTTTACAGGAACGAAAAGAAAAAGTAAAACGACGAAGAAGGTAAAAGCGGCATAAGTTGAAGATGAAAACTCTCTGTTTATAAAACAGGGAGTTTTTTTACGGTCATTTTGTTGTTGGCAGGAAAAGAAGAAGAGTGACCGAATAGGTAACTTGATATATAGAAATTCGGATGAAAATAGGGAGGGGTTTGGAAGTGTTTTTTCTGCAAATGTCGGGGTTTCCTGGATCTGGGAAATCGACACTTTCTAAGTATATCGCTAAATTAACAGGTGCTGTTATTGTAGATCATGACGTCGTGAAATCAGCTTTATTAAAATCATTAAAGGAAAAAGGTGTTGAACCAACAGTGGTTGGGGGAATCTCCTATGATATTGAGTGGGAACTGATCGATTTTTTGTTGGAGCAAGAGCACAGTGTGATATTAGATAGTCCGTGTCTCTACGAAGGGATGGTTAAAAAAGGCATAGATTTATGTCAGAAACATGGTGCTACATATAAACATATTGAATGTTATCTTAATAATATAGAAGAAATTAATCGTAGGTTACAAACGCGTGAACGTAAGATAAGTCAAATTACAAAAGTAGAATCAGAAGTAGCATTTCAAAAATGTCTGGCTGGCAGTAAAAGGCCTTTACGTGGTGAATATCTTATTGTGGATTCTGGAGAGCCGCTAGAGAAGTATGGTAAAAAAGTGATGGATTATATTATGGATAGGTAGAGGGATAAAAAAGGCGTTATCTTCAATTATGAAGATAACGCCTTTTGGTTTAAATATCAGGTGTTTCTGTTGAAGTGCTTATTTTTCTGCGGGAGCGTCTTTTTCTCCCGATTTTATCTAATAGTTCATACATAACAGGAACAACTACTAATGTAAGAACGGTTGAAACGGCTAAGCCGCCAATTACAACGACAGCTAGACTTTTTGATACCATGCTACCCGCTTGAGATTGGCCGAATAGGAGTGGTAGCATAGCGACGATTGTTGTTATGGCTGTCATAATAATAGGACGTAATCGAGTGGAGCCGGCTTCTAATAGGGCTTCTCTTGTTTCCATACCGTTTTCTCGATTTTGTTGGACTCTTTCTATTAATACAATAGCATTTGTAACGACAATTCCGATTAACATTAATGCGCCAATCAAGGAATTTACATCAACAGGTGTTCTGGAAATGATTAATCCTAAAATACCTCCGACGGCAGCTAATGGCAAGGAGAACAAAATTGCAAAAGGAGCGCGCGCCTGCCCGAATGTGATAACCATAATTAAATATACAATCCCGATTGCAATCCCCATAATTTTAAATAAATCAGTGAAGTTCTCTTGCATAGATTCAGTAGCACCTGCGATATTTACTTTTGCCCCGTTAGGTAAATCTAAGTCGGCTATCGCTTTGTTTACTTCTGCGCTTACTTTACTTAAATCTTCACTTGAAGCTTCTGCAGTAATTTGAATCGTTTCTTTCCCATCTTTATGGAAGATTTCCGTTTGAAGTTGTTTTTCTGAAATAGTTGCAATGTCTTTTAAAGGAATTGGTCCGTTTATAGGTGATAGTATGTTTGTGTTTAAAATATCTTCTTGTTTGTTAATGGATGCCTTTTTATGTTCTATCATAATAGTTGTTTTTTCATTATTGATTGAGATTTCCCCGATAGGAGATTTCTTCATAAGGAATGATACTTGTTGTGCTGCTAATTCTGGTGTTAAACCTAGTTGCTCAGCCTTTGTTTGATCGATATGAATTTGCCATTCTTTTTTAGATTCTTCTATATTTGTTTTTACTTTGGAAAGAGAATCCATGCTTTTTAGTTTTGTTTCGACGATGTTAGCGGCCTTTTGTAAATTTGTTTCGTTAGTAGCTGTTACATTAAATTGTAAGTTGTTTCCGCCTCCGGAGTCAGAGTAACTCGTTTTTATATAATCAAGTTCAGCTGGTTCGAAAGCTGTATGTTCCTTTTTTAATTCTTTAATATATTGGTCGATGTCAGATCCTTTTTTAAAGACTACAAATATAGTTGCAAGATTGTTTTGCGTTGTCTGTCCCCATTGTGCATCTTCTGCGCTAGATCCCATTCGCAAAATAACATCTGTTACATCAGAATTAGAGAGGAGTTTCTTTTCGAAATCAAAGGCTTTTTGTTTTTTAGCTTCAGAATCATAACCAGCTGGAAATGTCATGTTAACGGAAAGCATTGTATCATCCTCAGACTTTATGTTCGCTTTCGGAAGTAGTATGTAGGCTGCGATTGATCCTGCAAATAATAAAAAAGAAGTGAGTAGAATGATAAACTTATGAGAAAGAGCCCACTTTAATGTAGCGACATATCGCGGTGAAGAATGTGAATTGCGACGTTTTGTTTTTTTGAGCAGTAAAAAAGCCATAAGTGGAACGACTGTTAATGCCACAATTAAGGAAGAAAGTATAGAATATACAACTGCCAACACCATAGGTAACATTAGTTTTCCGATTACTCCCGATACGAGACCGATAGGTAAAAAAACGGCGACTGTTGTTAAAGTAGAAGAGGTAATTGCGACGGCGACCTCTTTTGTTGCATCGAGAATAATATCTTTAGAGAAAGATTCTTTTTGTAAACGACGGAAAATATTCTCAATGACAACGATACTATCATCGACGAGACGTCCAACTGCAACGGCTAAGCCACCTAGAGTTAAAATGTTAAGTGTGATGTTAGATTGGTGGAGTAAAAATAGTGTTAATAGGATAGATAATGGGATACTGACGACGGCGATGAGTGTTGTTCGAAAGCTACGTAAAAAGATTAAGATAATGAGAGTCGCGGCAATGGCACCAAGGATTACTTCTTTGCCCATACTAGTAACAGCATTTTCAACTTGCTCATGAGTTGAAGCTAAAAGTTTAATAGAATACTGATCTTTATATTGCTTACTTATATCTTTAATCTTTTTATCAATCTCTTTTCCAATTGCAACCGCGTTTTTACTCGGCTCTTTCATGATGATTAATCCTGTTCCTTCTTCTCCGTTTATGTGTGAGATTGTATCGTAATGTTGTTTTAGTTCAATTTGAGCGACATCTTGTAATTTTACTTGAGGTGTAACGGTGATGTTTTTTATGTCATTTAGATCTTTTATATCCCCGATGACACGAAGATTATATTCTTCCTTATTAACGGTAATTGCTCCGGCTGGAGTGGAAGTTTCTTTTCCTTGTAAAACTGTTAATACTTGCTGTGATGTTACGTTTTTATCTTTTAGTTGGTTAGGATCAAGTGCGATGGATAATTCGGAAGTTGATTTTCCGAAAAACATAACATTGGCAACACCATCAATGCTTTCGAGTTGTGGTACGATTTCTTTCTCGATTTGTTTTTCGTCAGCTTTTGAAAATCCGTTTTGCTTCTGGATAGTGATTTGAGCGAGTGGAATCATAGAAGTATTTAATTGACTAACTACAGGCTTAGTTACATCTTTAGGTAATTTAATTGTATTAATTGCTTTCTCGACTTCGCGTGCCGCGTCTTTCATATTTGCCTTGGATGTATATGCGATGTCGATGCGTGATAACCCTTCATGTGTAGAAGAAGTGATGCCATCGATATGTTCTAAATTACGAAATTGTTTTTCGAGAGGATCAGTCACGTCCTTGGTCATCGTTTCAGCATCGAGCCCTTGAGACAATGTCGTAACAGTTATTGCGGGGTTATCGATGCTTGGTAAAAATTCCATAGGTAATTTAGAGCCGGAATAAACGCCAAGTATGGAAATGAGAAAAACCATGATGATAATAGCGGCTCGGTTTTTTAATGAAAACTTTGTTAACCTATCCATAAGATAATTCCTCCATTAGTTTATTTATAGTTGCGTGGGCACTCTCTTACTATATAACAAAAAATGGATATTTTTCATTAATTAAATGTAAAAAAATTCTAACAATAATCTTAAGTTAATATTTTGAAGGAAAGTTCGTTATTTATGCAAGTGAAATTCCTGATTGTTGAAGAGAAGCATTAATTAAAGTTTTGCTCTAGTATAGTGGACTCGTTTTTTGTTACTCTACATTTAAATGGTTATTTGTCCTTCTTAAGTAGAGTTATGGTTATTGTAAAATTTAAAAGGAAGAGGGCTAAAGATTAGGAATTTATGCGGAATACTGTCTAGTTGATGATAGTGTATAGTAAGTTGTCTACAGTCAAAATGAATGTTTTCAGTAGAAAGGATAATGGTTCTTTCTATAGAAGAAAGTAGGCTAGATAATTTTTTGTGTTTTTTTATAAAAAACACTTGTTATTTAAAAACCATGATGGTATATTAATAAACGTCGCTGATGCGGAAGCGCAGAAAATGACAAAAAGAAATTAAAAAAACATAGTTGACATCGAAAAATGAAGATGTTAATATGATGAAGTCGCTTCTGAAGCGGCGGACAAGTTCTTTGAAAACTGAACGAAACAAACAACGTGAACGTCAATTTTTATTTTTAGATGCTAGACAAACTAACTTTATTGGAGAGTTTGATCCTGGCTCAGGATGAACGCTGGCGGCGTGCCTAATACATGCAAGTCGAGCGAATGGATTGAGAGCTTGCTCTCAAGAAGTTAGCGGCGGACGGGTGAGTAACACGTGGGTAACCTGCCCATAAGACTGGGATAACTCCGGGAAACCGGGGCTAATACCGGATAATATTTTGAACTGCATGGTTCGAAATTGAAAGGCGGCTTCGGCTGTCACTTATGGATGGACCCGCGTCGCATTAGCTAGTTGGTGAGGTAACGGCTCACCAAGGCAACGATGCGTAGCCGACCTGAGAGGGTGATCGGCCACACTGGGACTGAGACACGGCCCAGACTCCTACGGGAGGCAGCAGTAGGGAATCTTCCGCAATGGACGAAAGTCTGACGGAGCAACGCCGCGTGAGTGATGAAGGCTTTCGGGTCGTAAAACTCTGTTGTTAGGGAAGAATAAGTGCTAGTTGAATAAGCTGGCACCTTGACGGTACCTAACCAGAAAGCCACGGCTAACTACGTGCCAGCAGCCGCGGTAATACGTAGGTGGCAAGCGTTATCCGGAATTATTGGGCGTAAAGCGCGCGCAGGTGGTTTCTTAAGTCTGATGTGAAAGCCCACGGCTCAACCGTGGAGGGTCATTGGAAACTGGGAGACTTGAGTGCAGAAGAGGAAAGTGGAATTCCATGTGTAGCGGTGAAATGCGTAGAGATATGGAGGAACACCAGTGGCGAAGGCGACTTTCTGGTCTGTAACTGACACTGAGGCGCGAAAGCGTGGGGAGCAAACAGGATTAGATACCCTGGTAGTCCACGCCGTAAACGATGAGTGCTAAGTGTTAGAGGGTTTCCGCCCTTTAGTGCTGAAGTTAACGCATTAAGCACTCCGCCTGGGGAGTACGGCCGCAAGGCTGAAACTCAAAGGAATTGACGGGGGCCCGCACAAGCGGTGGAGCATGTGGTTTAATTCGAAGCAACGCGAAGAACCTTACCAGGTCTTGACATCCTCTGAAAACTCTAGAGATAGAGCTTCTCCTTCGGGAGCAGAGTGACAGGTGGTGCATGGTTGTCGTCAGCTCGTGTCGTGAGATGTTGGGTTAAGTCCCGCAACGAGCGCAACCCTTGATCTTAGTTGCCATCATTAAGTTGGGCACTCTAAGGTGACTGCCGGTGACAAACCGGAGGAAGGTGGGGATGACGTCAAATCATCATGCCCCTTATGACCTGGGCTACACACGTGCTACAATGGACGGTACAAAGAGCTGCAAGACCGCGAGGTGGAGCTAATCTCATAAAACCGTTCTCAGTTCGGATTGTAGGCTGCAACTCGCCTACATGAAGCTGGAATCGCTAGTAATCGCGGATCAGCATGCCGCGGTGAATACGTTCCCGGGCCTTGTACACACCGCCCGTCACACCACGAGAGTTTGTAACACCCGAAGTCGGTGGGGTAACCTTTATGGAGCCAGCCGCCTAAGGTGGGACAGATGATTGGGGTGAAGTCGTAACAAGGTAGCCGTATCGGAAGGTGCGGCTGGATCACCTCCTTTCTATGGAGAATTGATGAACGCAGTTCATCAATAAACGTTGACTTGTTTCGTTTCGTTCAGTTTTGAGAGAACTATCTCTCAAGTTTAAATGTATGTTCTTTGAAAACTAGATAACAGTGTAGCTCATATTTTTTTAATTTTAGTTTGGTTAAGTTAGAAAGGGCGCACGGTGGATGCCTTGACACTAGGAGTCGATGAAGGACGGGACTAACGCCGATATGCTTCGGGGAGCTGTAAGTAAGCTTTGATCCGAAGATTTCCGAATGGGGAAACCCACTATACGTAATGGTATGGTATCCTTACCTGAATACATAGGGTATGGAAGACAGACCCAGGGAACTGAAACATCTAAGTACCTGGAGGAAGAGAAAGCAAATGCGATTTCCTGAGTAGCGGCGAGCGAAACGGAATCTAGCCCAAACCAAGAGGCTTGCCTCTTGGGGTTGTAGGACATTCTATACGGAGTTACAAAGGAACGAGGTAGACGAAGCGACCTGGAAAGGTCCGTCACAGAGGGTAACAACCCCGTAGTCGAAACTTCGTTCTCTCTTGAATGTATCCTGAGTACGGCGGAACACGTGAAATTCCGTCGGAATCTGGGAGGACCATCTCCCAAGGCTAAATACTCCCTAGTGATCGATAGTGAACCAGTACCGTGAGGGAAAGGTGAAAAGCACCCCGGAAGGGGAGTGAAAGAGATCCTGAAACCGTGTGCCTACAAATAGTCAGAGCCCGTTAATGGGTGATGGCGTGCCTTTTGTAGAATGAACCGGCGAGTTACGATCCCGTGCGAGGTTAAGTTGAGGAGACGGAGCCGCAGCGAAAGCGAGTCTGAATAGGGCGTTTAGTACGTGGTCGTAGACCCGAAACCAGGTGATCTACCCATGTCCAGGGTGAAGTTCAGGTAACACTGAATGGAGGCCCGAACCCACGCACGTTGAAAAGTGCGGGGATGAGGTGTGGGTAGCGGAGAAATTCCAATCGAACCTGGAGATAGCTGGTTCTCCCCGAAATAGCTTTAGGGCTAGCCTTAAGTGTAAGAGTCTTGGAGGTAGAGCACTGATTGAACTAGGGGTCCTCATCGGATTACCGAATTCAGTCAAACTCCGAATGCCAATGACTTATCCTTAGGAGTCAGACTGCGAGTGATAAGATCCGTAGTCAAGAGGGAAACAGCCCAGATCGCCAGCTAAGGTCCCAAAGTGTGTATTAAGTGGAAAAGGATGTGGAGTTGCTTAGACAACTAGGATGTTGGCTTAGAAGCAGCCACCATTTAAAGAGTGCGTAATAGCTCACTAGTCGAGTGACTCTGCGCCGAAAATGTACCGGGGCTAAATACACCACCGAAGCTGCGAATTGATACCAATGGTATCAGTGGTAGGGGAGCGTTCTAAGTGCAGTGAAGTCAGACCGGAAGGACTGGTGGAGCGCTTAGAAGTGAGAATGCCGGTATGAGTAGCGAAAGACGGGTGAGAATCCCGTCCACCGAATGCCTAAGGTTTCCTGAGGAAGGCTCGTCCGCTCAGGGTCAGTCAGGACCTAAGCCGAGGCCGACAGGCGTAGGCGATGGACAACAGGTTGATATTCCTGTACCACCTCTTTATCGTTTGAGCAATGGAGGGACGCAGAAGGATAGAAGAAGCGTGCGATTGGTTGTGCACGTCCAAGCAGTTAGGCTGATAAGTAGGCAAATCCGCTTATCGTGAAGGCTGAGCTGTGATGGGGAAGCTCCTTATGGAGCGAAGTCTTTGATTCCCCGCTGCCAAGAAAAGCTTCTAGCGAGATAAAAGGTGCCTGTACCGCAAACCGACACAGGTAGGCGAGGAGAGAATCCTAAGGTGTGCGAGAGAACTCTGGTTAAGGAACTCGGCAAAATGACCCCGTAACTTCGGGAGAAGGGGTGCTTTCTTAACGGAAAGCCGCAGTGAATAGGCCCAAGCGACTGTTTAGCAAAAACACAGGTCTCTGCGAAGCCGTAAGGCGAAGTATAGGGGCTGACACCTGCCCGGTGCTGGAAGGTTAAGGAGAGGGGTTAGCGTAAGCGAAGCTCTGAACTGAAGCCCCAGTAAACGGCGGCCGTAACTATAACGGTCCTAAGGTAGCGAAATTCCTTGTCGGGTAAGTTCCGACCCGCACGAAAGGTGTAACGATTTGGGCACTGTCTCAACCAGAGACTCGGTGAAATTATAGTACCTGTGAAGATGCAGGTTACCCGCGACAGGACGGAAAGACCCCGTGGAGCTTTACTGTAGCCTGATATTGAATTTTGGTACAGTTTGTACAGGATAGGCGGGAGCCATTGAAACCGGAGCGCTAGCTTCGGTGGAGGCGCTGGTGGGATACCGCCCTGACTGTATTGAAATTCTAACCTACGGGTCTTATCGACCCGGGAGACAGTGTCAGGTGGGCAGTTTGACTGGGGCGGTCGCCTCCTAAAGTGTAACGGAGGCGCCCAAAGGTTCCCTCAGAATGGTTGGAAATCATTCGTAGAGTGCAAAGGCATAAGGGAGCTTGACTGCGAGACCTACAAGTCGAGCAGGGACGAAAGTCGGGCTTAGTGATCCGGTGGTTCCGCATGGAAGGGCCATCGCTCAACGGATAAAAGCTACCCCGGGGATAACAGGCTTATCTCCCCCAAGAGTCCACATCGACGGGGAGGTTTGGCACCTCGATGTCGGCTCATCGCATCCTGGGGCTGTAGTCGGTCCCAAGGGTTGGGCTGTTCGCCCATTAAAGCGGTACGCGAGCTGGGTTCAGAACGTCGTGAGACAGTTCGGTCCCTATCCGTCGTGGGCGTAGGAAATTTGAGAGGAGCTGTCCTTAGTACGAGAGGACCGGGATGGACGCACCGCTGGTGTACCAGTTGTTCTGCCAAGGGCATAGCTGGGTAGCTATGTGCGGAAGGGATAAGTGCTGAAAGCATCTAAGCATGAAGCCCCCCTCAAGATGAGATTTCCCATAGCGTAAGCTAGTAAGATCCCTGAAAGATGATCAGGTTGATAGGTTCGAGGTGGAAGCATGGTGACATGTGGAGCTGACGAATACTAATAGATCGAGGACTTAACCATATAATATGAAGCAATGTTATCTAGTTTTGAGAGAACATAAAAAACTTGTTGACTTTCAAAAGTGAATAAGTTACAATGATTCTTGTCTTAAATGAATACAGTCTGGTAATGATGGCAGAGAGGTCACACCCGTTCCCATACCGAACACGGAAGTTAAGCTCTCTAGCGCCGATGGTAGTTGGGACCTTGTCCCTGTGAGAGTAGGACGTTGCCAGGCAAAATGGAGGATTAGCTCAGCTGGGAGAGCACCTGCCTTACAAGCAGGGGGTCGGCGGTTCGATCCCGTCATCCTCCACCATATATGTCGGAGGGGTAGCGAAGTGGCTAAACGCGGCGGACTGTAAATCCGCTCCTTCGGGTTCGGCAGTTCGAATCTGCCCCCCTCCACCATTCTTAATTAATGGGCTATAGCCAAGCGGTAAGGCAACGGACTTTGACTCCGTCATGCGCTGGTTCGAATCCAGCTAGCCCAGCCATTAAGAGCCATTAGCTCAGTTGGTAGAGCATCTGACTTTTAATCAGAGGGTCGAAGGTTCGAATCCTTCATGGCTCACCATTTTAATGAAATATGCGGGTGTGGCGGAATTGGCAGACGCACTAGACTTAGGATCTAGCGCCTTTGGCGTGGGGGTTCGACTCCCTTCACCCGCACTTTTAATGAAATAACTCAAACATGTCTTGCGGAAGTAGTTCAGTGGTAGAATACAACCTTGCCAAGGTTGGGGTCGCGGGTTCGAATCCCGTCTTCCGCTCCAATTTTCAATATGACATGCCGGGGTGGCGGAACAGGCAGACGCACAGGACTTAAAATCCTGCGGTGGGTGACCACCGTGCGGGTTCGACCCCCGCCCTCGGCACCATATGCGCCCGTAGCTCAATTGGATAGAGCGTTTGACTACGGATCAAGAGGTTAGGGGTTCGACTCCTCTCGGGCGCGCTTTTATTAACGGGAAGTGGCTCAGCTTGGTAGAGCACCTGGTTTGGGACCAGGGGGTCGCAGGTTCAAATCCTGTCTTCCCGATTTTTCCAAAAACATGGGGCCTTAGCTCAGCTGGGAGAGCGCCTGCCTTGCACGCAGGAGGTCAGCGGTTCGATCCCGCTAGGCTCCACTTTATTTTTTATATGTCGGAGGTATACCCAAGTTCGGCTGAAGGGATCGGTCTTGAAAACCGACAGGCGGTGAGAATCGCGCGGGGGTTCGAATCCCTCTACCTCCTCCATTTTTTCAAAAAAGTGGTTTAGTTACATATAAAAAAATATTGATTTTCCTTCATGGAGGTATACCCAAGTTCGGCTGAAGGGATCGGTCTTGAAAACCGACAGGCGGCGAGAGTCGCGCGGGGGTTCGAATCCCTCTACCTCCTCCATTTTTTTAAACAATATAATATCGTCGCGGGGTGGAGCAGTACGGTAGCTCGTCGGGCTCATAACCCGAAGGTCGCAGGTTCAAATCCTGTCCCCGCAACCAATGGTCCCGTGGTGTAGTGGTTAACATGCCTGCCTGTCACGCAGGAGATCGCCGGTTCGACCCCGGTCGGGACCGCCATTTATGTTGGCTCGGTAGCTCAGTCGGTAGAGCAGAGGACTGAAAATCCTCGTGTCGGCGGTTCGATTCCGTCCCGAGCCACCATTTTTTTATTTTTTTTATTTATGCCGGCTTAGCTCAATTGGTAGAGCAACTGACTTGTAATCAGTAGGTTGGGGGTTCAAGTCCTCTAGCCGGCATCATTTAGGGGCATAGTTTAAAGGTAGAACTGAGGTCTCCAAAACCTCCAGTGTGGGTTCGATTCCTACTGCCCCTGTAAAGTATATGGGCCTATAGCTCAGCTGGTTAGAGCGCACGCCTGATAAGCGTGAGGTCGATGGTTCGAGTCCATTTAGGCCCACCATATATATTCCGCAGTAGCTCAGTGGTAGAGCTATCGGCTGTTAACCGATCGGTCGTAGGTTCGAGTCCTACCTGCGGAGCCATGGCCCGTTGGTCAAGTGGTTAAGACACCGCCCTTTCACGGCGGTAACACGGGTTCGAATCCCGTACGGGTCATAAAAAAAGAGTCAGCAATGTGCTGACTCTTTTTTATTATGTGTATTCCTCTTTTTTATCACCTTATTTTCCTCAAATAAATAAAGGGATTTAGGAAAAGCTATGGTATGTATTAAAAGGAGGAGATAAAAATGACGCGAGTTAGAGACTTTATGAGTACTCATATTGTACATTGTACGCCGTTAGATAATGTATATGAGGCTGCTGTAAAAATGAAGGAAGAATCGGTTGGGTTGATTCCTGTTGTTGAAAATGAACAAGTTGTTGGGCTTGTTACTGATCGAGACCTAGTGGTTCGTGGGATTGCTGAAAAACATCCTGGATCTAATAAAATTACAAATATAATGACAACAAACATTGTTTCAGTTTCTCCAGATGATTCGATTGAAAAAGCTACAGAATTAATGGCGCAGTATCAAATTAGACGCTTACCAGTAGTTGAGAGTGGGCAACTTGTGGGTATGCTAGCACTAGGTGATTTAGCTATAAGAGAATCGGCTGATGATCAAGCTGGCTTTGCTTTAAGTGAAATCTCGGAGCACATGGAATAAATTATGTATAAAGATCAGATACATTATTCTAGTATATATGGATTAGGCTAATATGTTAGCGTGATGTATCTGAGACATTATATAATAAATATAGCGTTAATATTTTCGACAGTTTTTTTAAATTTGTTATTCCTAATTTTTAATAAGAGGAAAAATGATATACTAATAGATATAAGTATTATGATAGATTTTGAATATAACAATATTTATTGTTAATGATGTAATAATGAATTAATATTTCCTACGTAGATAAAGTGAAACTTTAATTATTGGGGGGGGTGTCCATCCCCCAATAATTATTAGCTGAACCAATCGGGCTTTTATGGGCAGTTTTATCTCCCACCTAACTTCCTCGCATTCGCAGAGTTTTGAGGTGGGAGTCTTACTGCCCGCAAATAGCGGGATAAAAAGGAAAGGGGAATTATATGAGGGCTGTACAGGGCGATCCAAATTGGAATTTGGTCACAGATACATATATAGAACCAAACAATTTCGCTGAGTTATTTTCTTTACTTGTACCTTGTCATCCAAAAGGTGAAGGGAAAGAGCGAACTATATTAGTATGGAAAGAAAAAGAGTTTTATAAAGAAGAAAATTTAGCGGCATTTATCGTATATGGAATGAATAAAGTAAAGGGTTTACCGCAGTTTCATAAAGATGAAATTCCAACTCTAGTACGTATTCTGCGTTTATGTCAAGAGATTGGTTGGTATGAAGAGGCAAATGCTTTTATGATAAGCCAGGGACTAGAAGAATTTGTCCAAACTTCATTGGAATATGAAACATGGGATCTTTTGACGCAAGCGGTTGCTTTGAACTATTTAATTATTAAATATCGTATTGGTGAATTAACAGATGGCGATGTAGAAATTTGGAATCGAGTTAAATTTAGTGAGAAATGTATAACAAATTGTAAACATCTATTATCTCATAAAGAAGTATTGGAATTTACATTCTTTTATATGTGTAAGCGAGCTAAAACACTATCAAAAGAACAATTAAATAGTGATATGATGAATCTAGCAATGTATTGTAATACTTTTGTGTACGATTTGTATACACATGACTTATTGCGAAAGTATCGTAAGTGTACAGATTTTCTATCATATTATGGACCGAGTCAAGCCGTTTTAGCTTGTCAAAGAGCTGTGCTTTCTCAAATTTCAGATCGATTAGATCCATTAAAGACAACGCATGTAGATGATTATTTATATGTGATGAAAGAAATGATGGAGCATATGACGATAGGGGTAATGGATCGATATGGTCATTTTATTGGAAAGTTGCTATCATATGTACCATTTTTTGAAATGATTCAAGTTCCACAGCATGCATATTATTGTGAAGAATTACTTTATATTTGTAAGGGCGTTGAATACAAAGAAGAAATACTACGCAATTATATATTTATACAATTACATGATTGTTTACCATCCTTCTTTAAACTATTTCTTAAAAATAAGCGTTATGCAACGATTCATGATATTCTTTTCTATTGGTGCGATGATGAACAAAGAATGAGTTTAGAGAAAAAATATAATCTTAGTTTTATTTATGAAAAATATGCTTGTGGTTAAACCGTATTTTACATATTAAAAATTAATATAAATTAAAAAGGATCTCAAGTTTATGTGAGATCCTTTTTTGTTAGTAAAACAAGGAGAAAGTAACTAAGATAAGAAATAACATTCCATAAAGGAGAAATTGTGCAGTAGAACTTCCTTGTATACCAAAAAAAGTATTCATTTTTTCATATAAATTCAGTATATATTTCGTTGGGTTCTCTTTGAAAGATTGATACACAGTGTCTCCTCTTTCTAAGCTTCTTGTTCGTGTGTTTTGTTATTAGGGACATTAACGTATCTAGCTATGAATAATAAAACAGCCATAAAGAATACAGGAAGTACGGTAGATAAATAAAAGCCATTACTAATTATATTTGTTATAAGAGCACTCAAAAGAAAAATTGCATTATAAATATGGGCTATTTTTTGTTTTAGCCGCATTTGTAATGCTTCCATAATGATTTCTAAGGCAACAAAAGCAATAATAATAGATAAAAACACAGTGTTCGTATTATAAATGATTAAACAACAGATTAAACCTAAGAAGGCCAGGTATTCAATAAAGAGAGGTATATTGCGTGGCATACAATTTACCTAACTAAATATGGCAGTGGATTTACTGCATTTGTTTTTTCAAAATTCCATTCTCCATTGTGTAATTCAAAATGAAGATGTTGCCCGTATGAATGACCTGTATTTCCCATATGACCTACCAATTGTCCCGCTTGTACTTGATCACCAACTTGTACGGCACGATCCTTCATATGAGCATAAACTGTTGTATATAACTTTCCATTTATTTGATGGGCGACGAACACGACATTGCCGTAGCTAGCCGAATAATAAGATTTCACAACTTTACCTGCAGCAGCAGCTTGAATAGAGATGTTGCCTTGTGCTGCAATATCTATACCATAATGCATTTGTTCCCAGCGCATATCAAAAGTTGAGCTAATTCTTCCTTGAGTTGGAAATTTGAAAACAGCTGGAATTGATGAAGGTTGAGCTGTTTTAGTTTGTGATTGATTTTGATTTTGCACTACATAGTGTTTTGCTACATATCCGTATCCTGTGCCAAAACGAATTTTATACCAAGTACCTACCGTTTCTACTACTTGTACTTGTGTACCATTTTGTAACGAGCCAAGTAGAGTGCTACTTGTACTAGCATTGCTACGTACATTTAATTTTGGTGTTGCAACAGTATAAGAAGGTGAACCTTGTACAGTTACACCTTTTACTAGAGGTGTGGATCCATTAGATACAAAGTTTTTTTGTACGTATCCAATTTGACCGTTATGTAAAATTTTGTACCAATCCCCTTGTTCACCTTGAATGGTAATGAATTGACCATTTGGTAATATATCTAAAATAGAAGACTCTGTATTAGGTTCAGAACGAACGTTTAATGCGTTTGCATTTACGATATATTGATTCTTTGATTGAACATTTTTTTTGAATAGAATTGCATCTTTTTTCATGTAGCCTGTTTTGTTGTTAACAGATACTTTATACCAATCTTGAGTTGTCTCAAGAATAGTAACCGGGCTATTAAATCGAATGTTGTCAATTATCGCACTGTCTGCATGGTTATTTTGATGTAGTGCAACGTTGTCAATTTTTACATATCCAGTTTTTACTTTAGATGGTTGCTTAGCAGCAGCTGTTTGTATATCGGATTCTCCCATAGAAGGAAGTAAAGAAGCAATTGCGATAGTAGTGGCTGTTAAAGCTGTAGCTTTCATATTCATGTAATAAAGACCTCCTCTAGTTGTATAGTTGTAATTTTATTATAGTATAAAGATATAATATATTGGTCGTATTCACATAAATGTAATATGAAATCAATAAAAATAATGTTAGAAGAGAGGCTCGTATATAAATATTGTATATATCATTTGTGGAATCGCATTTATATTTGTTTAACATATTAACGTTTAATTAATAATTAAGAAAATTAAAACAGTTGATGATGTCTTATTACGGTGTTATACTGACAGTGATAATTTTATAGTTTGCTAGGAGAGCTGGTGTTGCCAGCTGAGAGTAGGCCGTAAGCCTTTGATCCTTTTCATTACCTGATCTAGATTATGCTAGCGTAGGGAAGCAATTCGGACACTAACAATGAGTCCCCGTTTCTTTGCGCATAGAAACGGGGCTTTTTTATTTGAAAATTTCATATTGAAACCACTAGGGGTGCTTGATGTGCTGAGAGAGGAATAATCCTTAACCCTTACAGACCTGATCTAGGTAATACTAGCGAAGGGAAGTGGACAACGAATAAATGTATAATTTTATTTGCTGTAACCACTTCTTATATATAGAAGTGGTTTTTTATTTAGGTACATATATTGAAAGGGGAGATAGAAATGAAATTTTGCGATAGATTATTAGATACTGTGCAACCTGTTTGGGAGAAAAGTCATAATCATCCGTTTGTAGTAGGTATGGGGGATGGCACGTTAGAAAAAGATAAATTTCAATATTATATTATTCAAGATTATTTGTATTTGTTAGATTATGCAAAGTTATATGCGATTGGTGTTGTAAAAGCAACGAATCCACAAGTAATGGGAAAGTTTGCTGAACAAATTGATGGAATTTTGAATGGAGAAATGACAATCCATAAACAGTATGCAAAAAGACTTGGCATTTCTGTACGAGAGATGGAATCTGCAAAACCATCTGCTAAAAATTTAGCTTATACAAATTACATGATGTCTGTATCTCAAAATGGCACACTTGCGGAATTAATAGCAGCACTTCTACCATGTATGTGGAGCTATTGGGAGATTGGAAAGCGTTTAAATGATATTCCTGGAGCAAGAGATCATGAGTTCTTTGGTGAGTGGATTCAAGGATATAGTTCTGAAGAATACGGTAACCTTTGTATTTGGTTAATAGATTTATTAAATGAAATGGCAGCTGGAAAGTCTGAAAAAGAGCTAGATCGATTAGAGGAGATTTTCCTATATTCCAGTCGATTTGAATATCTATTCTGGGATATGTCCTATCGTAAGGAGATGTGGGGATTTGAGGAGCAAGAACATACTACAGTTTCATAATGTTTCTTTTCATTATGATGAAAAACCAATCATCAATGAATTAAATGCTTCTATACAAGATAAAGAGTTTGTAAGTATTATCGGACCGAGCGGATGCGGGAAAAGTACTTTATTTCGCCTTATTACAGGTTTAGAAGAAGCAAGTACTGGACAGATAGAGCTGACAGAAACAAAGAGCCATCCTGTAGGGTATATGCCCCAAAAAGATATGCTCCTGCCGTGGAGAACGATTATTGAGAATGCTGCCCTGCCGCTAGAGTGCCAAGGTGTACAGAAAAAAGAAGCACAAATAAAGGCAAAGGAACTGTTACATAAATTTGGCTTACAAGGGTATGAGGCAAAATATCCGAAAGATTTATCTGGTGGTATGAGACAACGTGTATCTTTTATTCGAACTTTATTAACCGGCGGGGAGATATTGCTGTTAGATGAACCGTTTAGCGCATTGGACGCTTTAACGAAGGCCTCTTTGCAAGAATGGCTGTTTGAACAATGGAAAGAGTGGGAAAAAACAATTTTATTTATCACTCATGATGTGGAAGAAGCATTGTTTCTTTCTAATCGAATTTTCGTTGTAGAAAATCAACCGATAGCAACTTTAACTGAGCGAATTGTTCCGCTTGATCGTAACCGAACACGAAAGGATTTATATAGGCCTGAAGTATTGGCGCTTAAAGATGAGCTCCTTAGTATGTTACAAAGGCAGGTACTTGTATGATGAACCGTTTGAAAGAATTAGTTCCTGCTCTTACACTTTCTAGTATTTTACTCGTTATGTGGGAAGTTGGGGCAAGAATTGTAGATGAGATGTACATTTTACCGTCACCGTCTGCAATTGTAATGAAGATATGGAAACTAAAAGACATATTATTTACGGTTCATTTACCGGCAACGTTATACGTCGTTTTAATAGGTGTTGCTATTTCTATCGTATTAGGTGTGGGGCTAGCGATGTTAATGAATGCGAGTACGTGGATGGAAAGAGCATTTTACCCATTATTAGTAGCTTCACAAACCATCCCGATTACAGCACTTGCGCCCCTATTTGTTTTATGGTTTGGATATACCATTTGGAGCAAGGTTGTTGTCACAGTTTTAATTACGTTTTTCCCAATTGCGGTCAATACGTATGATGGATTGCGTAGTACGAAGAAAGAGTGGGAGGAGCTCTTAGTTACGTATGGTGCAACGAAAAAAGATATTTTTCTAAAGCTAAAGTTGCCATCTGCTCTTCCTTACTTTTTCTCAGCGTTAAAAATTGCAGTTCCGCTTAGTGTGATAGGGGCAGCAATTGGAGAATGGCTCGGTGCACAAGCTGGGCTTGGATATTTCAGTAAAAGAATGATGACGCAGTTAGACGGGGCTGGTGTATTTGCCCCCATTGTATTGTTATCATTATTAGCTATTTTCTTCGTTATACTTATTTCCATATCAGAAAAGAAATTTATTAGTTGGAGGAAACATTCATGAAATTATTAAAACGCATCTTTGTGTTTACATTATTAGTTGCAATGATTGCAGGATGTTCGAGTAATTCAGCATCAGATAAGAATAAAACAGAAAAAGAAATAACAGTAATGCTTGATTGGTACCCGAATGCGGTACATAGCTTTATTTATACGGCAATTGAAAAAGGATACTTTAAAGAAGAAGGAGTAAAGGTGAATATTAAATTCCCTTCTAATCCGACTGATCCATTAACGCTAGCGGCAGCAGGGAAAGTGACAGTTGGTTTGTATTATCAACCAGATGTTGTCATGGCAAAAGCAAATGAACAAATTCCAGTGAAATCAATTGGAGCTGTCGTACGTTCACCGTTAAATCATGTTGTATCACTGAAATCAGCAGGCATTCGATCGCCAAAAGATTTAGAGGGGAAAACAGTTGGATATTCTGGAACACCTTTAAGTGAGATGTATTTAAAAACGATGGTAAAAGAAGCTGGTGGTAATCCAGATACAGTGAAAGTAGTCGATGTTGGCTTTGATTTAGTACCAGCATTAATTACGAAAAAAGTGGATGCGGTAACAGGGGCATACATTAACCATGAAGTACCTGTTATGCGTCATGAAGGTCATGAACCAGCGTACTTTAATCCAGCAGATTATGGTGTACCGAACTATCATGAGCTTGTGTTTGTAACGGGTGATAAAACGTTGAAAAAAGATAAAGAAGCATTGCAAGCCTTTTTACGTGGGGCACAAAAAGGGTATGACTTTATGAAGAAAAACCCCGATGAAGCATTAAATATTTTATTAGATCATCAAGAAAAAGAAAACTTCCCGCTTGTACCAGAAGTTGAAAAAGAAAGTATGAAAATTTTATTAGAGAAGATGGAAACGAAGGATGAGCCATTCTTATCGGATTCAAAAGAGTCATGGGAGAAACAAAACGAATGGTTGAAAGACAAAGGAATGACGAAAGAAATTGTTCCAGCCGATGAATTATTTGAAAACATTTTAAAGTAGGCGAATGAATATGAAAAATGAGCTCCATGTAATCTCAAATGGCCATATGCCATTCGAAGAGTTAGTGAATGTAGCGATGCAAATTGAGAGTGAGATCGATTATTTGCATATTCGTGAGCGTGAGAAAAGTACGAAGGAATTGTATGAAGGTGTGGAAAGTCTTTTGGGGAAAGGCTTTCCAGCATCGAAGATAGTGATAAATGATCGAATTGATATTGCTATTCTATTAAATATTCCGCGTGTTCAGCTAGGATATCGAAGCGCAGATGTAAGGTTAGTAAAAGAAAAGCTTTCTTATTTGCATGTTGGTTATTCAGTACATTCTCTAGATGAAGCGATAGTGGCATTTAAAAATGGAGCGGATTCCCTCGTTTACGGTCATGTATTTCCAACGGCTTGTAAAAAGGATGTACCAGCAAGAGGGTTAGAAGAAATTGCTGATATGGCAAGGTGTTTATCCATACCAATAACTGCAATTGGTGGAATCACTCCTGAAAATACAGGTGATGTTCTTGCAAATGGTGTAAGTGGCATTGCTGTTATGTCCGGGATTATAAGCAGTAGTAATCCGTATAGCAAGGCGAAATCTTATAAGGAATCAATAAGAAAGTGGGCGGAAAAACATGTGTAAGAAGTATGATGTAGCGATTATTGGCGGAGGTGTAATTGGTAGTTCAGTTGCACACTTTCTAGCAGAAAGAGGGCATAAAGTAGCGATTGTAGAGAAGCAAAGAATCGCATCTGAAGCTTCGAAAGCAGCTGCTGGTTTACTGGGTGTTCAGGCAGAGTGGGATGAATATGATCCGTTGTTTGAACTTGCTAGAGAAAGCCGTGCTATATTTCCACAACTTGCAGAAGTTTTACGTGAAAAGACAGGCATCGATATTGGGTATGAAGAAAAAGGCATTTATCGCATTGCCCAAAATGAAGATGAGAAGGAAAGAATTCTTCATATTATGGATTGGCAACAGAAAATAGGTGAAGATTCATATTTTCTAACGGGTGATCGTTTGCGAGAAAAAGAGCCGTTTCTATCCGAATCAATTATAGGAGCGGTATATTATCCAAAAGATGGTCATGTTATTGCACCAGATCTTACGAAAGCATTCGCACACTCCGCGGCATTTTCTGGAGCTGACATATATGAACAGACAGAAGTGTTTGATATTCAAATTGAAAACAATAAAGTGGCTGGAATTGTTACGAGTGAAGGTGTAATAACATGTGAAAAAGTCGTTATCGCTGGAGGCTCATGGAGTACGAAATTACTACATTATTTCCATAGTGATTGGGGCACGTATCCTGTGAAGGGTGAAGTTGTTGCAGTAAGAAGCAAGAAACCGCTCTTGAAAGCTCCTATTTTCCAAGAACGTTTTTATATTACGCCGAAGCGCGGTGGGCGTTACGTAATTGGAGCAACGATGAAGCCTCATACGTTCAATAAAACTGTGCAACCAGAAAGTATTACTTCCATATTAGAGCGTGCTTATACAATATTGCCGGCTTTAAAAGAAGCGGAGTGGGAAAGCGCATGGGCAGGGTTAAGGCCACAATCAAATCACGAAGCTCCTTATATGGGAGAGCATGAAGAAATAAAAGGTTTATATGCTTGTACTGGACATTATCGAAATGGCATTTTATTAAGTCCTGTTTCTGGTCAGTATATGGCTGATTTAATAGAAGGAAAGCAGGAGAATCACTTGCTAGATTCATTGCTTTCTAAAACAGTTTAGAAAGGGGATGGAAGTTTGAATTTAAAAATTAATGGTAACCAAATTGAAGTGCCAGAGAGTGTAAAAACAGTAGCTGAGTTACTTACACATTTAGAATTAGATAACAGAATTGTTGTAGTAGAACGTAATAAAGATATTTTACAAAAAGATGATCATAACGATACATCTGTTTTTGATGGAGATCAAATTGAGATTGTAACTTTCGTAGGAGGCGGTTGATTATGTTAAACATTGGACCATTTTCATTTCATTCTAGACTTTTATTAGGAACAGGGAAATTCTCTGATTTTGATGTGCAGCAACAGGCAATTGACGTTTCGAAAGCTGAAATTTTAACATTTGCAGTACGCCGTATGGATATATTCGATGCGAAGCAACCTAATTTATTAGAGAAACTTGATGTGAAAAAATATACGTTATTACCGAATACCGCAGGAGCAAAAAATGCTGAAGAAGCCGTTCGAATTGCGAAATTAGCAAAAGCTTCAGGGCTTTGTGACATGATAAAAGTAGAAGTTATTGGGGATGATAGAACGTTATTACCTGATCCAGTCGAAACATTAAAAGCATCTGAAATGTTACTAGAAGAAGGATTTATCGTTCTACCATACACATCTGATGATGTTGTATTAGCTCGTAAATTACAAGAACTTGGTGTACACGCGATTATGCCAGGGGCATCACCGATTGGTTCAGGGCTTGGTATTGTAAATCCATTAAATTTAAGTTTCATTATTGAACAAGCGACAGTACCAGTTATCGTTGACGCTGGTATTGGTAGTCCAGCTGATGCAGCATTTGCAATGGAATTAGGAGCAGATGGTGTGTTATTAAATACTGCAGTATCTGGAGCGAACGATCCTATTAAAATGGCATACGCAATGAAATTAGGTATTGAGGCAGGACGATTAGGGTTTGAAGCAGGTCGTATTGCACGTAAACGTTGTGCAACAGCAAGTAGTCCTTTAGAAGGAATGAGCGTAGTTGAATAATCGATATTCTCGCCAAGAGCTATTTTCTCCGATTGGGGAAGAAGGGCAACAAAAGATAAGGGCAAAGCATGTACTTATTATCGGTGCAGGTGCATTAGGTAGTGCAAACGCAGAGATGTTTGTAAGAGCAGGCGTTGGTCAAGTAACAATTGTTGATCGTGATTATGTCGATTGGAGTAATTTACAAAGACAACAATTGTATGCAGAGAGTGATGTAGAAAATAATCTTCCGAAGGCTGTAGCGGCAAAAAGACGCCTAGAAGAGCTTAATAGTGAAGTAAGAGTAGAAGCTCTCGTTCAGGATGTAACGGCTGAAGAGTTAGAAGAACTCGTTACAAATGTTGATGTAATCATCGATGCGACTGACAATTTCGAAACACGTTTCATTGTGAATGATATATCGCAAAAATATTCTATTCCATGGGTTTACGGGGCATGTGTAGGAAGTTACGGTCTTTCTTATACTATTCTTCCAGGAAAAACGCCATGTTTATCTTGTTTATTACAATCGATTCCGCTTGGCGGAGCGACATGTGATACAGCGGGGATTATATCGCCCGCTGTGTCTCTTGTCGTTTCTCATCAAGTAACGGAAACACTTAAACTGTTAGTAGAAGATTATGACTCGCTTCGAGATGGGCTTGTATCATTTGATGTATGGAAAAATGAATATTCATGTATGAATGTGCAAAAGCTTCGTAAACATAATTGTCTATCGTGTGGTGAGCAAGCATTATATCCGTATTTAAATAAAGAAAATACTTCAAAAGCAGCAGTGTTATGCGGGAGGAATACAGTTCAAATTAGACCACCTCATAAAGAGGAAATGGATTTTGAACAATATAAAAAATTGCTGAATGATCGCGTGAATAATTTGAATGTAAATCCATATTTATTATCATTTTCTGTTGCAGAAAAGAGATTAGTTGCTTTTAAAGATGGCCGTGTACTTGTACATGGAACGAAAGATATAAGCGAAGCGAAAACAATTTATCATCGCTATTTTGGGTAGAAAAGGATGAGTGGAATGAAAGTGAATAAAGCTTTAACAATTGCAGGGTCTGATAGCGGAGGCGGCGCTGGGATTCAGGCGGATTTAAAAACATTCCAAGAGCTTGGTGTGTATGGAATGACAGCTATTACGGCAATTACTGCTCAAAATACGCTTGGCGTTCAAGGGGTATATCCTGTTTCTTTAGAAGGAATTACGGAACAGCTGAATTCAATTGGTACGGATTTAACGCCAGATGCTGTAAAACTAGGAATGTTATTTAGTAGTGAAATTATTCAAATTGTTGCAGAACATATTAAAAAATTCGGCTGGAATAATATTGTGCTAGATCCTGTTATGATTGCAAAAGGCGGAGCATCATTATTACAACTAGAAGCAGTGCAAGCATTAAAAGAATATTTATTGCCACTAGCAACGGTTGTAACACCGAATGTTCCTGAAGCAGAAGTGTTAACTGGGATGGAAATTCAAAATATAGAAGATAGTAAAGAAGCTGCGAAAGTATTGCACGAATTAGGTGCTAAATATGTGCTTATGAAGGGCGGACATGCAGAATATCAAGGGAATGAAGTAATTGATTTGCTCTTCGATGGAGAAGAGTTTATTGAATTTAGAAGCGAACGAATTCCTTCGAAGCAAACGCACGGAAGCGGGTGTACATTTGCGTCTGCAGTTACAGCAGGACTTGCTAAAGGGTATTCAATTGAAGAGGCAGTTCAAGAGGCGAAACAATTTATTAGCATAGCGATTGAAGAGCCGTTGAATATTGGAAGTGGTCATGGGCCGACGAATCATTTTGCGTATAAATTGAATAAAGCGCGTGCATAAGTGAAAATTCAACCAGTGGGGCTATATCCTCACTGGTTATTAACGTTAATGATTAATAGAAGTTTAATATATGGTAGTGAATTTGATTGGGGTATCTTGTTTAAATGCGTCCTTTTAGATAAATAAAGTATATAAAAGGTGTGATGATATTAATATTAAAAATATAAGGTATGGAATCATTGCTTTCTTATTATTACTTAAATATTTACTATAAATTAATAGCAAACAAGAAATTAAAAAAATGATTTCTAGTGTAGTACGGAATTCAGTATAACTAGTAATAGTAACTAAAATCGCTAGAATTAAAAGTAACGAATTACCTAGAATGTTTATTATTTTAATAAAATTATTCTTTTTACCCTCGGTCATATAGCATCCTCGTTTCACGTTTAATTTTTAATCATTTCTTTATTTAGTATTATTACAATACGACTCATGAAAATTCCTATTGAATATAAATATTTATAATGTCTAGCAACAATGAAAAATCCATCTTAAGGATTTTTCATTGTTTACTTTTTCAAAATACAGGAGTAATATATCAGCCAGAATACATTTTTTGTAATACGCTGAGTCCAAATGTATGGAGCGGAGGAACCAATTTGTGCGTCGTCACTAGGGGTGAATCTTTCAATTTTGAAAGTAGGGCTACTCTCAAAGCCCGAATCCGACAGCTAACTTCGTAAGCGTCTTGAGAGAGGGCGGTGCCATGATGGATATATCACTTCGTCGGTCTGATTAGTATAGGAGAATATCAATCTATGTTTGAGTTCTTTTATGCTAAGGAGGATGAGGTACATGGAATTAACGCTTATTTGCGTTGGAGAAGAAAATAAGGTAAAGAGTTTAAGAGAGCTCGCAGCATTTCAGCATGAGTTAATTATTTTTACAGCAAATGAAGAGATAGCAGATCAAGTTAGAAATTGTGGATTTGATTGGACTTATACCTGTAATAAGGACCAGGATTTTACTAGTATTTGCGAGCGGATTAAGAAAGTGATTTTATTAGGAGATGAGCTCCCGATAGTTAGCTTCTTCACGGAACGCATTCGTTTTTCTTTTCAAGCGCCGATTACTGTTGTTACAAGGAATAAACGATATCCGGCCAGGCTCTATGAAACAATTGGAGCTAAATTTGTAGTGTTTACGAACTGTGATAATATTTCTTTTTTATTTTTTGAATAGGGCGGGGGAAATAAAGATGAAGGTGTTGTTACTAGGAGATATAGCGAATCGTTGGGCGGTATCGATAGCGAGGGTTCAAGAATTGGTCCAAATTGATCCTCTTTTTCCAGGGCCATATATTATATTACCATCAAAAGATGTTTTGTATTTAGAGGCGGATATTATCGAATATGAGCAGTTACATGCAGAATTATCACAAGTTTATATTCGAGGGAGAAATTTGCGTGCTTTTTTACGAGGGGAATAAATTTTGAATGAAAAAGAGAGCGAATGCTGAGTGCAACAAGCTATGCACTTCATGTAATTCGCTCTTTTTATTTCGTATTTAAAAGATCATTTCTGTGAAAAAGAAAGGAAAGACGAGAAAATAGATGAAAAAATATTAATAATAACTAATGTAAACGCTTAAATAGATGGATATTTTCTTATTTTCAGTAATTTACCCCTTTACAAGTTAAATTTAGAGGAGTATATTTACTCTCATAAATCATTCATGAAATTTCCAAAAAAAACCTAAAATCGCTGAGTTCCAGAAATGGAGCGGGGGAACCAATTTTGTGCATTGTCACTTGGGGTGAATCTTTCAATTTTGAAAGTAGGGCTACTCTTTAGGCCCGAATCCGACAGCTAACCTCGTAAGCGTTTAGAGAGGAGGTTTACTTTGTGTTGTTCGTTTCGAACACTAAGTAGAGCTTAGTGTTCTTTTTTTGATAACTAGATGGTAAAATTTAACAAAAAGTGAGGGGTAGTTATGTTAGATGTTGTAATGATTGGGATTTTTGTTGGGTTAGTCGCATCGATGGCAAGTCTTGCAAGTTGGTCAGATAAAGTTGTGAAAGAAGGGAAGCAATCATGATGATTGCCTTATCGGTTATTGTTGCAGCGATTACGGTGTACTTAGTGTACGCATTATTAAATCCAGAAAAGTTTTAATTAGGGGGAATCATTCATTATGATTTGGGTTGCAGTCGTTATTACAATGCTCTTATTTATTTTAGTAGCAAAGCCAACGGGGATTTATTTAGAAAAAGCTTTTCAAGGTAGCAAAACGCTAGATAAAGTATTCGGGCCTTTTGAAAAACTTATTTTTAAAATTACGGGTGTAAAAGAATACAATCAAACGTGGAAACAGTACGCATTATCACTCGTTTTACTCAACGGGTTTATGATTGTTGTTGTGTATTTCATTTTCAGATTACAAGGTGTGCTGCCGCTAAATCCAGCGCATATTGAGGGAATGGAGCCTACGCTTGCTTTTAATACAGCAATTAGTTTTATGGCTGATACAAATTTACAGCATTATAGCGGTGAAAATGGTTTGTCTTATTTATCACAATTAATTGGGATTACATTTTTAATGTTTGCAGCACCAGCAACGACATTAGCACTTGTTATGGCGTTTATAAGAGGACTTGCTGGAAAAGAACTTGGTAACTTTTTCGTAGATTTTACGAGAGCATTAACGAGAGTGTTTCTTCCTATTGCGTTTGTTGCAGCGCTAGTCTTTGTCGCACTTGGTGTACCACAAACGTTAGACGGAGCAGTTACAGCACAAACAATTGATGGGGCAAAACAAAGTATTTTACGTGGTCCAGTTGCATCATTCGTTTCCATTAAAGAACTTGGAAATAACGGCGGTGGATTTTTCGGGGCAAACTCTACACATCCTTTCGAAAATCCAGGACAAATGAGTAATATTTTGCAAATGATGCTTATGATGTTATTGCCAACAGCACTTCCATTTACGTACGGACGAATGGTAGGAAATAAAAAACAAGGTCGCATCCTTTTCGTGTCACTATTCATGGTGTTTTTACTAGGATTTATAACGATTACGACATCGGAATTACATGGAAATCCAGTGTTAAATGGAATGGGTATCGAACATGTACAAGGAAGTACAGAAGGAAAAGAAGTCCGATTTGGAACCGTATTTTCTTCCCTTTATGCGACAGTAACGACAGCTGCGGAAACTGGGGCCGTTAATACGATGCATGATACGCTAACACCAATTGGTGGTCTAGTTCCACTCGTAAATATGATGTTAAATACAGTATACGGCGGTGTTGGAGCAGGTTTTGTGAACATTATTATGTATGCAATTATTGCAGTCTTTATATCTGGTTTAATGGTTGGACGGACACCGGAGTTTTTAGGTAAGAAAATTGAAGGTAAGGAAATGAAATTGATTGCGGTAACGATTTTATTTCATCCATTGCTTATTTTAGGGTTTTCAGCATTAGCTCTTTCAACAAGCTTAGGAACGGATGCAATTTCTCATTCAGGTTTCCACGGTTTAACGCAAGTTGTATATGAATACACATCGTCAGCTGCGAATAACGGATCTGGATTTGAAGGTTTAGCAGACAATACACCGTTTTGGAACATTACGACTGGTTTAGTTATGTTTTTAGGACGCTATTTCAGTTTAATTACGATGCTAGCTGTTGCAGCTTCACTGAAAGAGAAGACGGTAGTACCAGAAACAGTCGGGACATTCCGTACGGATAATGGTTTATTTGGAGGGATCTTTATCGGAACAATTGTAATTGTTGGTGCGTTAACATTCTTCCCGATGTTAGTACTTGGCCCAATTGCAGAATTTCTTACATTGAAGTAATGGAGGGTAAATGATGAGACCGGTAGTAGTAAAAGAAAAAAGAGTAAATGAATCACAAATACATGCTGTAGAAGATGAGGTTAGACAAGCGAAAACGATGGATCGTGATATTGTGAAACATGCGATGAAACAATCCTTTGCGAAATTGAATCCGAAAGTCATGATCAAGAATCCGATTATGTTCGTTGTGGAAATTGGATTTATCATTACGTTAATTTTATCCTTTCTTCCAAGTAGTTCTAGTAGTGTACCAGGATGGTTTAATATAACAGTTTCTCTCATTCTATTATTTACAGTTTTATTTGCAAACTTTGCAGAAGCGTTAGCTGAAGGGCGTGGTAAAGCGCAAGCCGATTCTTTAAAACAATCGAAGAAAGATGTGTTTGCAAATGTTGTAAAAGAAAATGGAGATATTGTTCAAGTTTCAGCAACTGATCTGAGAAAAGGTGACGTTGTTATTGTAAAACAAGGAGAAATGATTCCAAATGATGGTGAAGTAATTAAAGGTTTAGCGTCTGTCGATGAATCTGCAATTACAGGGGAATCAGCTCCTGTAATAAAAGAGGCGGGTGGCGATTTTTGTTCAGTAACAGGCGGTACGATGGTCGTAAGTGATGAGATTACGATTGTAATTACGAGTAACCCTGGCGAATCATTTATTGATAAAATGATTTCTTTAGTAGAAGGAGCTGCTCGTCAAAAGACGCCAAATGAGATTGCTTTAAATACAGTATTAACGAGTTTAACGCTTATTTTCTTAATCGTTGTTGTGACGTTGCCGATTTTTACAAACTATTTAGGGTTTCAAATTGATACAGCTGTACTTGTAGCATTGTTAGTTTGTTTAATTCCAACGACAATTGGTGGGTTATTATCGGCAATTGGTATTGCCGGGATGGACCGCGTGACAAAGTTTAATGTGCTAGCAATGTCAGGGAAAGCAGTAGAAGCTGCGGGCGATATTAATACAATTATTTTAGATAAAACAGGTACGATTACTTTCGGGAACCGGATGGCACATACACTGCTTCCTGTAGGAAATGAAACAATTGAACAAGTAGGAAAATGGGCTGCGATTAGCTCAGTTTTAGACGAAACACCAGAAGGTCGATCAGTTATAGAATATGTACAAACGAAATCTATATCATATAATAGAGAACTTGCCGAACAAGGTGAATTTGTTCCGTTTAAAGCAGAAACGAGAATGAGTGGTGTCGATTTACAGGACGGAACGAAAGTGAGAAAAGGTGCTGTCGGTGCCGTTATTGAATGGGTTCAATCCCAAAGCGGAATGATTCCGAAAGATTTGAATCAAAAAGCAGATTTCATTTCAAAAGAGGGCGGGACACCACTTGTAGTTGCAGTAGATGATCGTATTTACGGTTTAATATATTTAAAGGATACAGTAAAACCTGGTATGCGTGAGCGTTTTGAACAATTGCGCCAAATGGGGATTAAAACGGTTATGTGTACTGGTGATAATCCGTTAACAGCAGCAACAATTGCAAAAGAAGCAGGGGTAGATGAATTCGTTGCCGAGTGTAAACCAGAAGATAAAATTGCGGTTATTAAAGCAGAGCAAGATAAAGGGAAACTCGTAGCGATGACAGGTGATGGTACAAATGATGCTCCGGCATTAGCGCAAGCTGACGTTGGATTAGCAATGAATAGTGGGACGACAGCTGCGAAAGAAGCAGCAAATATGATCGATTTAGATTCGAATCCAACGAAAATTATTGAGGTTGTAGGAATCGGTAAGCAATTGTTAATGACACGTGGTGCGTTAACGACGTTTAGTATTGCGAACGATATTGCAAAATATTTTGCAATCATTCCAGCAATGTTTACACTTGCGATTCCGCAAATGGAAGCATTAAACATTATGAAATTAACATCACCGCTTTCAGCAATCTTATCAGCATTAATATTTAATGCGGTTATTATTCCGTTACTTATTCCGCTAGCGATGAAAGGTATCGCATATAAACCGATGAGTTCGAATGCACTACTGAGCCGAAACTTACTCATTTACGGGCTTGGCGGAGTTATCGTTCCGTTCATTGGAATTAAAGTAATTGATATGATTGTCGGCTTGTTCATATAAGGAAGAGGGGAAAAAAGATGGCGAAAAAACAAAGTATACTTTCACCAATTATTCGTATTACTTTTACGTTCCTAGTCTTGTGCGGCCTTGTATACCCGCTTATTGTAACTGGTATTGCGCAAGCGGTAATGAAGGATAATGCGGATGGAAGTCTTATATATAATGATAAGGATGAAGTAGTTGGTTCAAAATTAATCGGTCAAAATTTCACAGATCCACGTTATTTTCATGGACGTGTCTCTAGTATAGAATATAAAGCAGAAGCATCTGGTTCAAATAACTATGCACCGTCTGATCCAGATTTAGCAAAAAGAGTTGAGAAAAGTATTGCAGAGTGGAAGGAACAAAATCCAACTGTTCCAGTTACAGAAGTACCGATAGATTTAGTGACGAATTCAGGTTCAGGGCTTGATCCTGACATTAGTCCGAAGGCGGCTTCCGTACAGGTAGATCGCATCTCGAAATTAACGAATATTCCGAAAGAAAAGTTGGATCAATTGATTAAGGATCAAACGGAAGGTGCTGCGCTCGGCTTGTTTGGAGAAAATCGCGTGAACGTCTTAAAGTTAAATTTAGAATTACAGAAACTAATGAAATAGTAACAGTGCTACCTCAATCTAACGGATTGAGGTAGCGTTGTTTCGAAAGAAAGGCTGTGAGTGTTTTGTATGCGGATGACTATAAACCGACGTTTCAAAGGCGAACGCCAGAGGAATATTTAGAATATATTCGTCAGCAAAATCGCGGGAAGTTAAAGCTATACGTAGGGGCTGCACCAGGAGTAGGGAAAAGTTATAAAATGCTCTATGATGCTAGAGAAATGAAAAAGGATGGTATTGATATTGTAATTGGTTTAATTGAAACACATGGGAGGGAAGAGACAGAAGAAGCGATCGCTGATTTAGAAAAAGTCCCTTTAAAAGAAATAGATTATAAAGGAAAGGGATTTTATGAGCTTGATGTGGAAGGAATTATAAAGCGGGCACCACAAATTGTTGTTGTGGATGAACTTGCGCATAGTAATATTCCCGGGTCGAAAAATAAGAAACGTTACATGGATGTGCAGGAATTGTTAGATGCCGGTATATCTGTATTATCAGCATTTAATATTCAACATTTAGAAAGTGTTCATGACATTGTAGCTCAAATTACGAATGTAAAAGTAAGAGAGCGTATTCCAGATTTTATTTTGCAAAAAGCAAATGAAATTCAGCTCGTTGATGCAACACCTGAGGTACTCCGGAAGAGATTAATCGATGGAAAGATATATAAGGAAGAAAAAATAGAGCAAAGCTTACAAAACTTCTTTACGCTTAATAATTTAGGGGCACTAAGAGAATTATCGCTTCGTGAAGTTGCAGATGATATGGATGAGAAAATTAGCCAAACCGTTATAGAACCGATTGGCGTGAAAGAAAAAATTCTCGTTTGTGTGCAATACAGTTCAACAGCAGAGAAATTAATACGGAGAGGTTGGCGCATGGCTGATCGGTTAAACGCTGAATTGTATGTCTTAAACGTAGAGCGGGAAAATATAGATTCACTTTCGGCAGGGAAAAAGCAAACAATTGAAGAGTGGAAATCGCTAACGAATCAATTTGATGCGAGCTTTGTATTAGAAGAAGCGAAAGGAAGAAAGCCAGCTGATGTTATTATTGAAGTCGCGAATAGACTACAGGTGACACAAGTTTTACTCGGACAATCGGCGAGAACACGGTGGGAGGAAATACGAAAAGGTTCTATTGTAAATGAAATTATGAGACAAACAAAGTATATTGATATTCATATTGTTGCTGATCAAAGAGCTTAAAATAGAGACTGCTTTTTTGAGGAGTCTCTATTTTTCTTTTTTCAAGCCTTTTGAATATAATTTCTGAAAGAACTCATATATAATAGTAAAAGATACTTAACATAGTGAATAATTAAAGAGTTAATATATATAGAGGAGAGAATAACATGCTTGAAAATACGGGGTTAGTATTAGAAGGCGGCGGTATGCGTGGTGTATATACGGGCGGGATATTAGAATATTTTATGGAACAAGATTTATATTTTCCATATGTAATCGGTGTATCAGCTGGTGCTTGTCATGCAGCGTCGTATCTTTCCAGACAAAGAAATAGAAATAAAACAGTAAATATTGATTATGCATCACACCCACAATATTTATCGTATAAAAACTTATGGAAAAAGCGTCAATTGTTTGATATGGATTTTATTTTTCATGAAATTCCAGAAAAACATGTCCCGTTTGATTTTGACACCTATTTTAATAGTCCAGAGCGTTTCCTTGTAGGGACAACAGATTGTGAAACAGGACAATCTGTTTATTTTGAAAAAGAGGGAACGAATGATGATGCGTTAAATTTATTACAAGCATCTAGTTCATTACCTTTCATTGCACCAGTAGTAAATTACCGCGGTAAGCAGTTATTAGACGGCGGTATTTCAGATCCGATACCAGTTCGTAAAGCACAATCGGACGGTTTTAAAAAATCAGTCGTTATTTTAACGAGAAACCATGGTTATGCGAAGAAAAAATCAAAATTTGGATGGATTGCAACGAAAGCTTATAAAAAATACCCGAACCTTGTTAACACAATGCTAGCTCGTTATGAAGTGTATAATGAAACACTTCACTACATTGAAAAAGAAGAACAAGCTGGTAATTTATTTGTTATTCGCCCAGAAGTGTTGCTTCAAGTGGACCGTATGGAGAAGGACATAGCAAAACTACAAAATTTATATGAGCAAGGCTATGAAGATGCAAAGAGACAGTTTGCGGATTTACAGGCATTTTTGCAAAACTAATAATTGAGCTGCGGAGAAGAATTTTTCCGCAGCCTTTTTGTATTGCTTTTTTTAAAAATGTAGAAATGTTTAAGTTTTTTAAGAGTTAGTAAAACATATTGGCTTCTTATTGAGAAGAATTTGCTTGAAAGATACTATAACGATGTAGCGCTATTAAATTATTAATTCAGGAGGTGATTGTTAATGAAAGGAAAAGTTTTTTCCATTACGACTCTATTGTTATTAGCAATATCAATCTCAACAAGTGCATTCTATTCAACCTTAAGTGTTCATAAAAGTGATAATCTGCTATCCTACAGAGCTCAAACGACTACGAATCAAAATGCATCTCGCTGTTCAGTAGCGATTTCTTTTATTAATTCAAAAGGAAGTTATTCATATATTTAAAGTGCCTCGGATAGATTAGGGCCTCATGAATCTGGAAGGGCATTAAATGCTACTGTTAGTAACGGTGCATTTAATGCTTTTTGTGCGAAAGGAGTATACTCTGAGCATAAGGAAAGTAGGGCATCGGAATTCGATGCTCTACTTTTTTATTTATAAAAAAATCCCTCTTTATGAGGGATTTTAGTGTGGTAAGAAAACTAATTGATAAGCGAACAAGATTCCGAATAAATAGACAAGTGGGTGAACAGCACGGAATTGTCCTTTTGCCATTTTCATAAGTGGGTATGAAATAAATCCAAGTGCAATACCTGTTGAAATACTTGATGTAAGTGGCATGCTTAAGATTACTAAAAATGCTGGGAATGCTTCATCGAACGTATCCCAATCGATGTGGCGAACTGAACCCATCATAAGACTACCAACGATAATTAATGATGGTGCTGTAATAGCTGAAACGCCAGAAACAGCGCTCACTAACGGCCCGAAGAATGCTGCTAATGCAAACAGAACAGCTACTGTAACAGTTGTTAAACCAGTACGGCCACCAGCTGCAACACCAGCAGAAGATTCAATGTAAGCTGTTGATGGTGTTGTTCCGAACATAGCTCCAATTGTTGCTGAGAATGAGTCAGATAGAAGAGCTCGTCCTGCTTTTGGAAGCTTTCCGTCTTTTATAAATCCACCTTGTTGTGCTACACCAAGTAATGTTCCTGTTGTATCAAATAATGTAACAAGGAAGAATGAGAACACAACGCCGTATAATCCGTAGTTAATTACATCAGATACAGCAGTAATTGGGTTCGAAACGATAATGCCTTCTGGTAATCCAGGCATTGATGTAACACCATTTGAGAACGTTAATTGCCCTGTGAAATAAGCGATAATACCAGTTAGTAACATTCCGATAAATAGTGCCCCGTTTATATTTAAAGACATAAGGATAATTGTAATTCCAAGACCAGCTAATGCTAGTAGAACTGGAGCAGAGTGAAGATCGCCAAGTCCAACTAAGTTTGCATCATTTTTAGTAACAATGCCTGTTAATCGCAAACCGATAAAAGCAATAAAAAGACCAATACCAGCAGTAAGTGCATGTTTTAAGTTTTCAGGAATTACTTCCATTAATTTCGTACGGAAAGATGTGAATGATAACAAAATTAAAATCATACCTGCTACGAATACAGCAGAGAATGCAATTGCGAAAGTCATGCCTTCATGAGCTTTTACAACAGAGTAAGAGAAGTAAGCATTTAATCCCATACCTGGTGCAATTGCGATTGGTAAGTTTGTAAAGATTGCCATAAATAATGTTCCGACAACAGCGGCGATAATAGTAGCTGTAAATGCTTGTTCAAATGGAACGCCTGCATCCCCAAGGATGACAGGGTTTACGACAATGATATATGCCATTGTTAAAAAGGTAATAATACCTGCCATAATTTCAGTTTTAATAGAAGTTTTATGTTTTGAAAGGTTAAACATATAAACATCCTTTCTTTTTACGAATAATTTTCACAACAGTTATATATAATATTCGTTTTTTGACTTTTTTGCAATAGTTTTGCATAAAAACTTTAGAACAATCCATATTTTATGTCTTAAATTTGAATATTAACCGTAAAAACGAGTGGGAATCGCGTTTTTTTCATGTGTAAGTAGTTTTTAATATTGTGCACATTATAAGGGGAAAGGAGTTGAAGGAAATTATGCCACAGCAAAAAAACTTTTTAACAATGCCAGCACAACATCAAAATAAACAGCCTGGTATTGAATCGCTAATGAATCCTCTTCCAAAGTTTGAAGATCCAAATTATAAAGGAAGCGAAAAGTTAAAAGGAAAGAATATATTAATTACAGGGGGAGATAGTGGGATTGGGAGAGCTGTGTCCATCGCCTTTGCAAAAGAGGGAGCAAATATTGCGATTGCTTATTTAGATGAGGATGAAGATGCAAATGAAACGAAACAACGTGTTGAAAAAGAAGGCGTGAATTGTGTATTACTGCCGGGGGATTTGAGTAATGAACAACATTGTAAAGATATTGTGGAAGAGACCGTCCGGCAGCTGGGCAGTTTAAATGTTCTTGTGAATAACGTTGCACAGCAATATCCGCAACAAGGACTAGAGTATATTACAGCGGAACAGCTAGAAACGACATTCCGTATTAATATTTTCTCTTATTTTCATGTTGCAAAAGCAGCGCTATCCCATTTAAAGCAGGGGGATGTAATTATAAATACAGCATCTATTGTTGCGTATGAAGGAAATGAAACGTTGATTGATTATTCTGCAACGAAAGGAGCAATTGTCGCATTTACAAGGTCGCTATCTCAATCGTTAGTACAAAAAGGGATTCGTGTAAATGGTGTTGCACCAGGTCCAATTTGGACACCGCTTATTCCATCAAGTTTTGATGAGAAAAAAGTATCACAGTTCGGGAGCAATGTTCCTATGCAAAGACCTGGTCAGCCGTATGAATTAGCGCCTGCGTATGTATATTTGGCGTCTAATGATTCGGCATATGTAACAGGGCAGATGATACATGTAAATGGGGGCGTTATTGTAAATGGATAGTTTTCATTTATAAGAGCAAAGTAAAGTTAATTGCATTTATTATGATACTAGTGCTAGGGAGGATTTAGATGAAGAAAGTATTGTTTATCATAATCCTATTTTTCTGCCTACCAGCTAGCGCTTTTGCTAATACAGATCATTTAATTTTAGTGAACCTTACGACGAATCAGTTGTCTTTCTTTGAAGAAGGAAACTATACGAAAACGTTTCCGATAGCAACTGGAAGAGATCGTACACCTACGCCTGAAGGTAATTTTTGTATTATTACTAAATATAAAAATAAAGAATACCATCGAAAAAAAATACCTGGGGGTGCACCGAATAATCCTCTCGGAACGAGGTGGCTTGGGCTAGATAAAAATGAATATGCGATTCATGGGACTAATCGGGAATGGACGATTGGAAGTAGAGAATCAAATGGTTGTATTCGCATGCATGATAGGGATATACAGTGGTTATATGACCGAGTCCAATTACAAACAAAAGTAATCATTTCTCGTTTTTATACGAGCCCTGAATATGAAGCGAATAAGCTTGGTTATCGTGTTGTGAGTTGGAATGGTCGTAAAGTAGAAGAAGAACAAATTGGAACACTTACGCTAGTAGACCGTGTAAATATATATTGGCAAGAACCAAATGGACAATTGACGAAAGTAAAAACGGTATTGCCAAATGAAAAATATGCAGTGTACTCCAAACGAAAAGATGGAATATATTATATAGGAAGAAATTTGTATATTGTTGATGAAACGGGAGAAAAAATTCGTTATGAGCAATTACCTTATTCGATCTTAAGTAATATATATAAAAGAAAATATGATGTTCCGTAATAGCTACCGTGTATAGGCGGTAGCTTATTTGTGATGAAGTGAAACTTAATGGGGGAATTGCTCTTTTTTGCTGATTATAAACTTATACTAATTAGGATTCATGTAAATAGCGGGATAAAAAAATTGAAACAGCAACTATTATGTTTTGCTGAATATAATACAGTACAGATTGGGGGGCGGTCACATTATGAAAAGTGAATTTGCATTTAAAATTTTCTTAATCACGACTTGTTTATTTATCGTGTATTTATATGCGTTACTCGTCTTCTCCTTTTATGTTCCATATATTGATTTAATATTGTTCGTCGGATTTATTTGGGCGTTTGTTAAAGCGAGGGAAGGGGAGAAGAGTGTATATAGACGCATCACTTTATGCGGGACGGTCCTTCTCGTTATTTTATACTTTTTTATGATGCATGATTTTTGGAGAGGAATGTAAAAAAGCATACGACTAATCGTATGCTTTTACGTTTAATATTTTGGTTTAAATGTATGGCAACAAGTTTCTACACTCGTTGTTACAGAACTTTCAAGCGTCTCGTTTGTTAAAGTAGCGCTTGTATACGAATCATTTGTATTCTGACCAGCCTCTTGTGCATCCGGTTGAACAACAATTGCACTTGCTTGACAAAAGTTACCTTGTCCCCAAAATGAGCAATTGGAAACAGAGCATTTTACTTCAGGCATAAAACCCCCTCCTTATACATTAGTGTGGGATTTTACGTCCATTTCATGTATAGAAGGAGTTTCCTTTTCTCGTTATTTTTTCGTTTGCTCAAGCCATTCTTTTAATTTGTCTTCCGGTTGCTCACCACTAATACGGCTTACTTCTTTGCCATCTTTAAAGTGAATGATTGTTGGAGTTCCTTTAATTTTATATTCATCCCAAGGAGCATCTAGTTTTTCAATGTCCATAACTTTCATATCAACGTTCAAGTCTTTAGCCATTGGTACTACGATAGGAGATAGCTTTTGACAATGAACGCAAGATGTTTGATAAAAGTATACTGTTTCTTCTTTTTGCTCTTTTAAATTCTTTTGGAGATCTGAAAGAGAGATTTTATTTGTATAGTAGTCAGGGCCATTTGTCTTACTATCAGTAGCATTATCAATTTTTTGGCTAGTAGCGCTTTTTTCTTCCATTTGTGTTACAGCAAAAATTGCTGCGAATAAGGCGATAATAATACCACCAAATATAAGCATTTTTTTCATTTTTTCATCCCCTTATTTGTTTCTTATTACAATAAAACTACAAACAGCGATTGTAATAAAGCCGATAAGTGCTAAAAACGGGATTGTAATAAAACCAAACCAGTTTATGAATTCTCCGGTGCAGGGTACACGGCCGCAAGCTGCCCCAGCAGCTGAAAATGCTGCGACTTTTTGAATTGCATAGTGATATAAAGAAATACAAGCACCAATACTTGCAATTGGTAAGGAATAACTTGCAATGCGATAATCTTTTTTTACTACAGCAATGCCGAGCCATAAAACGAATGGATACATAAAGATACGTTGATACCAACAAAGTACACAAGGCTCAAATTTCATGATTTCGGAAAAGTATAGGCTACCAAGTGTCGCAATAAAAGAAGCTCCCCATGCAGCAAATAAAGCATACTCTTGCTTTTTTTCTCGTCCCATATTTTATACCTCACTTATAATAGTTACATACTAAATTATAGTATGAAGTGGTAGGGAAAAGAAAGAAAAAATATGTTTATCAATAAAAGTTTTATAAGGAGAAACTTTTATTGATATAAACATTTTAAAAAAGCGCTATTCTCATAAAGAGAATAGCGCTATATTTTACATTTGAATTTGCTCTACTTCTTCTACATGTGACTTTTGGGATGCATGGTCAATATATTGAAATAGGAGCTGCAATTGTTTATCAACTTCTGGTAGTTCTTTACTGTATTGATAAGCGTGTAAAAAATGTTCAATACGCTTAGAAAATAATTGATCGTTCGTTTGAACCATAAGAACGAGTAATTTATCCCAATTACAGCAATACGTGTAATAGAGAGCTTTATCGTAGTCGTTATATGTTTGCACTGTGTACCCTCCTTACTGAGGAGTTATATATAGTGTGTGACAAGTAAGGAGAAATACACTTGAAAGAATTTGTTAAGAAAAAAAGTGAATGAAAAGAAAAAAACGAGGTGTCTCCTCGTTTTTTAAGCTTTTGGCATTGGTGTAGGTGTTGGTTTTCCGTATCCTTCTTTGTACTTATTATCAATATAGTTACGAATTTCAAGTGTTGATTTTCCTTTTTGTTTCATGGAAGCAGATTCAACCGCGATTTCTAAGCAATTGACACAAGTCGTTGCGTGGGAATCCCAAACAACCTCACCATTCTTTTTAATTTCACGAATAAAGCAGTTTTTATTATTTTTATGTCCTACACTCTCACCGCAACCGCAGTAACATGGAATCCAATCTAATAGCTCTGCATTTTGTCCAGCGACAGTGTAGATATCTTTCATTTGCGGATCAAGCTTGTCTAGGAAGGTAGGGAGTGTGTCGACTCCTTTTGTTTTTTCTTGAATGTCAGCTTGCTGAGTGTGCGTGGCATGATCATGTTCTTCTTTTGATTCAGAAGATTTTTTGTCATTTGTACTAGTACTCCCGCATCCAGCAAGAATTAGGCTCAGTACTGCAAGTAAAGAAAATACATACTTTTTCATTCGCTTGTCCCCTTTACAAATGTATTAACCAAATTGTATCAAATATCATGGTGTGTCGGGTGAAGATTTTTTCGACTGATTTTTGAAGCGCCATCGTAGTGAATGGAATAGAAATAAAATTGGGATATAAGCGTATACAATATATAAACCAGCTTGAGACAGTACTGTATTTAATGTATTGATACTTTCACGGTTTGTGAAAAATAAGGATGAAATAAATATAGCTGCAATAAAAAATGGAAGTGTAATTTTAAATGGTACGTGAAAAGACCTTTTACTAATGCAACAAGAAGACCAAATTGTTAAACAAAGATTAGGTAAAATAATAAGATACCATATGAAAATAATGATGTACTCAAACCTTTGGATAAAAGGAATCTTTATAATTTTTAGCATTGTTAATGTTGGCCAAATTGTATGATGTAGTTGTCCTTGGCTATAGTACATAAGGGAAACGATGGCTAGTATTACGTATAGAATTGTTGTAAAAGCAATACCACCGTGTGCCCATTTATTTAATGATTTTTCTTTTTTTATAAATGGATAAAAAACAAGAATTGCTTCAAATCCAAGAAATTCTAATGCAGATGATTTCGCTGCAGTTAGAATTTCTAAAGGTGAATGAGTTAGAATTGGGAGAATGTTACGGACATGCGCGTATTTCATTGGGAAAACTAAGAAAAATAGGACGAAAATCGGTATTACGACGCCCCAAAAACACATTCCTGTTACAGAGCGAAAACCACCTTTAATTACGTAGTAAGTCACAAGTAAAAATAATAAAGTTAATTTCCACGGTTTAATTGTAGGGAAGACCCAAACTTGAATGACTTCAATATATGTACGAAGGACAGTAAGGCAAAATAATAGAAGGTATGCAGCAAAGCATACGGACAAAAATGTTCCAATCCACTTTCCGAAACATGTCGTATGAATATTCATTAAATCATTATCTTTTTCTAACATTTTAAGCATGCAAAATAGCACGATATGAGTTACAATGCCCGCAACAATAAGAGAAATCCAAGAATCATAACCGGCATATTGCGCAATAATCCTTTGGTATCCTAACACACCTACTCCAATTTGAAGGGAGTGTAATAGAAGAAATGTGAAATAAGGGGAAACAGTATGTGTTTTATCTTGTCCAGCCATTACAGCACCTCACTATTCTCCGATACCAGATTGTACGACATTAATTTTCACATTAACTGCAACGTCTACACTAGGATACATTTCTTGAATTTGTTTCATGCTCCATTTTCTTGAGTGACTACGAATTTCTTCACGTATACCGATTGGATCGATTCCTTTTTCTTGGAATTGTTTTATTAATTCGTTCAAATGTTTTTCAAGTGTCTTTTCTACATGTTTTTTTACGTAAGTTACATTTTCACTCTTTGATAAATCAAGCCAGTCAGGGGCATTTTTTATAAGTCCATTTAATTTCAGTCGAATGTGAACTTTCGGAATGTCACCGGCGTCGGAAAGGGAACAAACACTATTTCCAGATAAGTTTTGGGTTGCGATTAAGCCTTTATGTTTACCTTGACGTATAGGAACTTCGTAACGTCCATTGTTAGTTGGATTAATGAGTAATTTAAATAAAAAAGATCCTGTTTTATCTGTATACATAGCTACTTTATCCTTTTTTAAAAAAGCAAGTCCTTTAATGGAAGCAGACTTGTCTTCTGCAACTTGAATGTAAGGAAGAAATGGATCGCAGCCAGATGAATAAAAATCATATAGAAAAATATTTAAAGCCATCCGAGGGATTGTCTCCGTTTCTATATTTTGCTCCAATAAATCAGATAGATATAGCGATCCATTTGTTTTGACATGTTTAAGTAATTCTTCTGTTGAACCGTCTACAAGCGCTAGCTGCACATCTCGGCCAATGTTAGGATCACGTTGTAAGTTGTTAATAATATCTCCGATTCCACGTTCACCGAATGATTTTCCAAATAGGACAACGCGCATTTGACCTACAGCAATCGTATGTGGTGATTTTGCGTTTAGAAGTGAAGAGATTGTTTCAATGGTACCAGCAGTAGTGGATTGAGTTTCTGGTTTTGATTGCACTCCTTTTGTGTAATCTGGATAGAGAATCGTCCCACGAAATTTCTTCTCTTTCGTTATATCGAATCCACCCACATGAATAATCCGCTGTGTATCTACTATGTTAGGTTGTGTACAGCCAGATAGAAAAATTAAAATGATGATGGAAAAGCGTAATAAAATATTTTTCATTTTTCCTCACCGTCGCGTTTTTCTTTCGCTTGGTTTGGATCGTAGCGCCATTTCTTCTTTGGTCTTAGAAAAGAAGCCCGTCCTGCAGTTTGACTAAATGGAAGACGAAGGAGCCCCTCAGCTGTACCTAACCCGCGAAATGGATATAAAGGTAATAAATAAGGTGATCCAAGTGATTTTAAGCGAATTAAATGAGCTAATATGAATACAAATCCAACGATTAGCCCTACACCTCCAAATGCTCCAGCTAAAATGATGAGAGGAAATCGTAATATCCGGATAGTGGAAGACATTTTTACTGTTGGTGTTGTAAAAGAAGCAAGCGCAGATAACGCAACCGCAATTAATAAAATAGTACTCGTTAAAGCAGCCTCAACAGATGCCTGGCCAATGACAATCCCCCCAACAATACCAATCGTTTGACCAACTTTAGTCGGTAAACGGGCTCCAGCCTCGCGCAGTAATTCGATTGTAATTTCTAAAAAAAGTGCCTCCAAAACAGGTGGAAATGGTACATTGGCTCGGGAATAAATAATTGGTCCAAGTAAATCTGCGGGAATCATTTGATAGTGATATGTTAATACAGCTGTATAAATAGCTGATGAAAATAGAGAGAATGCTGCTCCGAAAAAACGAACCAATCTAAGAAATGAGCCTGCTATCCATGGTAAATAATAATCTTCTGGAGATACGAAGAAATCGAGTAATGTCGCCGGTCCAGCTAATGCATATGGTGAACCATCTGTTAAAATGACAACACCGCCATTAATGAGTGCATAAACAGAACGATCTAAGCGCTCTGTGGGTAGTAAAACAGGGAAGGGAGAGTTACTATTATCGCTAATAAATTGTTCGATCATAGTCGCATCGAAAGGAACATCAAAGTCAATGCCTTGTAGGCGCTGCATTGCAGTATTGACGTGCTGATCATTTGTAATGCCTTCGATGTAAGCAACTACGACCTTTGTTTTTGATATAGAGCCAACTACAACTTCTTTGAAAACTAATTGTTCCGTTACAATACTTCGGCGAAGTAAGTGTGTATTTGTATCAATATTTTCAACGAATCCGACTTTGGGACCGATTACACTATATTCATTTTCTGTATCGTTATATAATCGTGTACCTAAAACTGAACTTTCAGCACGAATAAGTGCATATTCTGCTGCTTTGGAATTAACAGTTAGCTGCAAAAGTACATATCCACCTAACAGTTTTTCACGGATATCATCAATAGAAGGATTGGTGATAATCTCCTCAAGTGTGACGATATTTGCTATATCACTTATATTTTCAATGTGACCTAATTCTCTTTTTATAGGTGTTAAAATAAATCGATTAATGAGGAGTGATTCAGCTGTAGATTTGTAATAAAACAAGCATAATGTCCCATCGTCTACTACGTTATAAGAAACGAAATCACTAGATTCTTTCATCGTGTGGATAAACTCGGGAATGGAACAGATTGTTTTTTTATTCTTTTTAGATGTTGAACGCAACATTTTCTCACCCCTGGCATGCATCATTTACTTGTGTTAGTTTTTGGGAAAGACGGGAATTTATACTTGAAAACTGAAAGTTCATAAAGAAAAGGAAGAGTAATGAATATCTCTTCCTTTTTGGCATATTAATTTGTTTTCTTTTCTTTAATAGATTTCACTAATTTAATCATTTCAGCTCGTATATCTTCTTTTTTAACATTTAATTTTTCTGCAATTTGTTTAATTTCCATTCCATCTTTTTTCATTTTTAGTACATCATCGAGAGGGGTATTACTTTTTTGAGCGATGATTGTTAACACCGCGAGCTGACGTAAGCCGATGTTATACTCTTTCATTTTTTGTTTTAGCTTATCAGGTGTAGATTTGTGCATGTTTGCTAATTCTTGCAATAGTGCTTTTTTCGTTTCTTTATTCATATGATGTTTTTTCAATTTACTTGGATTTACACCGAAATGCTCGGCTGTTTTCTCCCAAGATTTATTTTGCTTATAGTAAGCTAAAACGTCCTTAATTTCTTTTTTGCTTATTCTTGCAATGTGTGCAGCTTTCCAAATTTCATGTTTGTTATAGCCGAGTTTTTCGAGCGACTGCATTTCTTCTTCTGAAATAGGCTTATGATGGTGCATTGTTACTTCTTTTGGCGTGGTAGCGGAAGCAGGAAAGACAGATACCCCGCACAATAATACTGCCATAGTCATACTTACTACGATTTTCTTGTACATATAAACTCCTCCTAGATGGATAATGTGGAAAACTTTACACTTATCATTTCCATAAAATGTGAAAAACTTGTGAACACACCAAGTTTTTTTATTCACAAAGAGAAATTAATTTTTTAACTGTTTTCCAACATAAAACATTGATTAATAGTGAAAAACTAGGTTATAATCGAAATTGAAAATCAATATCAATAACAAACTTATACATATAGATAAAAATAAGGGAGAGAAAAATATGACTACATATACTTCCATCGCAAACGTTATTAAAGAAAGACGTTCTGTTCGTACATTTACAGATAAAGCAGTAGAAAAAGAGCTATTAATTGAACTATTAAACGACGCAACATGGGCACCAAATCATAAGCATCGTGAGCCATGGAATTGTAAATTATACATTGGAGAAGGCCGTCAGAAATTAGTAGACGCAGTATTAAACTCTTTCACAGAAGAAGAAAGAGCGAAACGCGGTAAAACTTTATCTGACCGTTTCTTAAGTACACCTGCACAAATCGTTGTATACATTGATGAAGATCCGCGCCAAATTCAACGTGACGAAGATTACGCTGCGACATGTGCATTTATGCAAAACTTCCAATTACTTGCTTGGGAACGCGGATTAGGCTGTGTTTGGAAATCAGGTGGATTAAACTACAATCCACTATTTATAGAAGGACTTGGCTTAACAAAAGGCCAACGCATCATTGGAATTCTTCATATCGGCTATTTCGATAAAGCACCAGAAGGAAAAGCTCGTACGCCGATTACGGAGAAGATGGAGATTATTGAGGGTTAATAGATGAGACATTCTCGTTTTTACGAGGGTGTCTTTTTATTATGCAATCAATCCTCATGAAAGCTTGTTCCTCATCATACACTTTCTTAAGGGAAAGTGTAAGGAGGGAAAATAATGAGAGCAAGTGACGATAAAGCACTACAATATGCGATTGCTGAAATTACTGAAATTGCGACTGGATTTGGTCTTGATTTTTATCCGATGCGCTATGAAGTATGTCCAGCGGAAATTATTTATACATTTGGTGCATATGGGATGCCGACGAGGTTTTCGCATTGGAGTTTTGGAAAGCAATTTTTCAGAATGAAATTACAATACGATTTAGGACTTAGTAAAATTTATGAACTCGTTATTAACTCTAATCCATGTTACGCCTTTTTATTAGATACGAATTCTTTAATTCAAAATAAATTAATCGTGGCGCACGTTTTAGCACATTGTGATTTCTTCAAAAATAATATTCGTTTTTCTAATACGAAACGCGATATGGTGGAGAGTATGGCAGCGACAGCAGATCGTGTGAAGGCGTATGAACATAAGTATGGAAGAGAAGAGGTAGAAACATTTTTAGATGCCGTACTTGCCATTCAAGAACATATTGATCCATCGCTTATGCGTCCGAAACTTGCATGGAGTATTGAAGATTTAGAAGAGGATGTAGAAAAGAAAAAGATATCACAGTACGATGATTTATGGAATTTAGATGATCGAAACAAAAAGAGGGAACGACCTAATATGCATAAAAAGAAGAAAATCCCACCGCAGCCAGAAAAAGATTTACTCCTCTTTATTGAAGAATATAGCCGTGAGCTAGAAGAGTGGCAGCGCGACATATTAACGATGATGCGCGAGGAAATGTTATACTTCTGGCCACAGCTTGAAACGAAGATTATGAATGAAGGCTGGGCTTCCTTCTGGCATCAACGCATACTTCGTGAAATGGACTTAACATCTTCTGAAGCAATCGAATTCGCGAAGCTTAACGCAGGTGTCGTACAGCCGTCAAAAACAAGTATTAATCCATACTACCTCGGTATTAAAATGTTCGAAGATATTGAAGAGCGCTATAACAACCCGACAGAAGAAATGAAACGACGCGGTGTGAAACCTGGTTCTGGTCGTGACAAAATCTTTGAAGTACGGGAAATTGAATGGGATGTATCGTTCCTAAGAAACTATTTAAATAAAAAACTTGTAATGAGAGAGGATATGTACTTATTCCAGCGCCAAGGAAAAGAATATAAAGTAATTGATAAAGAATGGGAGCATGTGCGTGATCAACTTGTAAATATGCGTACTAATGGAGGTTTCCCGTACTTAGTAGTAGAAGATGGAGACTACTTAAAGAATGGGGAATTGTACATTAAACATAGCTATGAAGGAATTGAACTAGATTTGAAATACTTAGAAAAGGTATTACCGTATCTGCATCAGTTATGGGGAAGAACGGTGCATATGGAGTCCATTGTGGAAAGTAAGGGCGTTGTGTTTTCTTATGATGGGAAGATGGTGCATCGGAAGTATGTGTGATAAGGAAAGCCACTATGTATGTAGTGGCTTTTTTTGATCTGTTGTACATTATTCATATATCAACAACCAGAGTGCTAGTAAATCTATAAATATAAAAATCCTTAATCATATTCAAGTGTTTTTGCACTCATTTACTATAAAGAATTTGAGACTTCGTTTGTAGAAACGGTTTCTACATAACCAGTATGTTCATTATGATTGTTATCTGTGTATTGAATACCGATAAAATAGAAAGAATCCATATTCCCAACTACTTTTGTATAACTAATGTTGTCAGGGCGTTCTTTAAAGAGTTTGAACTCCTTTTCTTGTACGTTGTAAGTGTATAAATCCCCACCGTGGTTAGAATTTCCTGCAGCTCCACCTATTACAAGCAATAAGTGATTATTATCAATCCATGTAACGCTCTTACAAGTCTGTGAGTTAGGTATTCCGGTTTTTTTTATGGAATTTACTTTCACTATGGTGCGTTTGTCTGTCTTAAGATCATACAAGGATAACTCACCTGGCTCATCAGCTAATACTCGGCTATTCAAAATTATCTTATCTCCGCTAGGCGAAATTTCGTAGTCAAGTGCTGTGCCTGAATCAGATTTCCAAAGTGGCGTAGATTCTCCTTTTGTATTCTTAGCTAGTAAAGAAATTTCTGTTTCATCTATACCCAACTTATTGTTCTTTTTGTATTCTTGCTTTTCCTGGTTGGAATTTTGTTGATTCGTTTCTTTTGTTGTATCAATTTGTTTTGTAATAACAGATTTCTTTTGGGGTAAAGAAATAATATTAAAATAGCCTAAAACAAATATTGCGATGAGTACAGCAATAATCCCCAATAATAAAGTATTTAAATAGCGACTTTTCATAGTATCCTCCCGTTAGTTTCAATATTATGGATTCATAATATCACAATGAAAATGCTTTCTCTATTAAAAAATGTAATATTTTGATGCGAAGTAAAACAAAAGGCTACATTGTAAAGCAATATATTTAGTGCAATCATAAGACATACTTTAAGTATTTACAGTGTCCTGAGTTCTAGGTTTGATATATATTCGGCAGAATTGAATACATAGCTGATTAACGGTGCCGTCCTATTAACATTATAGATTTTGGGAAAGAACGGACATAGGATACCGTGTCCATTCTTTTTCATCTGGAACAAAGTTTTAAATATGCTATTCTTGAAGAAAGGGAGTTATATATAGAAATGGAGCAATTCAAATGAGTAAAATAGGGGTATGCAAGGTGGATATTACGCCGCCTGTAGGTATTGATTTTGTCGGATATTATAGAGAGACAGGAATAAATAACATTGAAGAGCGTATTTATGGGACAGTTTTTGTATTTGAAAAAGAAGAAATGAAGACTGTGTTTATAAGTATTGATAATATTGGGATGTTAGTAGAAGATACGAATATTATTCGTGAACGAGTAGCGAGTGAGCTTCATGTGCCAGTTGAGCGAATAACAGTTGTTTATACACATACACACTCTGGTCCGGAAACAGTTGGTGATCATCCTTTAGTAAAGTCGTATAAAACGATTTTAGTAAATAATGTAGTGCAGGGTGCTATTACTGCGAATAATGATATGCGGTTATGTGAAGTTGGCTGGGGCATTACAACAGGTGATATTGGAGTAAACCGAAGAGAGAGAACATGTGATGGAAGAGCAAAGATGGGAACAAATATAGAGGGTGTTGTAGATAAACGAATTGGTATGTTAGCAATAAGAGATGCTGAAACGAAGAAGCTATCTGGGATTGTAGTATTTTGTACTGCGCATCCGAATGTTTTAAAAGGTGATAGTGATGTATTATCAGCGGATTATCCTGGAATGACGAGAGCGATTCTGGAGAAGATAGTAAACTGTCCTGTTATTATCGTTCAAGGTGCTGCTGGTAATGTAAATGCGAAGTATCGAGGTTCACAGGAAGCATTAAAACAAATGGCTTACATGCTTAGTGGACATGTATTAACGATGTTGCCAATAGTTACATATAGCCCAATTATAAATTTAAGAACAATTTCGAGTACGATGCAAATGAAGTTGAAGGATATTCCCGAAATTGATGAGATACGAAGCATGGCTCGCTCAGCTGAGAGGCAGTGGGGTGTGAATACGGATGAATGGCTTACTATCGTTTTAGAGAAATATAAGCAAGGTATTCGGCAGTTAAGTATCGATTTAGAAATTCAAATGTTTCAAATTAATGAGGGGATGTTTTCTGGGATACCGATGGAACCTTTTTCAGAAACTGCTTTAGAAGTTAAAGAGAGTCTTCAAAATGAACTAGCTTTCTTTGGTGGATATACGAATGGATATATTGGTTACTTACCGACAAAAGAGGAGTATGCATATGGTGGGTATGAAGTGGAATTAAATCCTATTGTGTATGGAGCGGTTACAAACTTGTTGATGCCGCCAGAGGAGAATACAGCAGATTTCATTGTACAGAAAGTTATAGAAATATACGTAAAAGAACTTGGAGCTATCTAGGTTCTTTTTTGTTTCGAATTTGTGAACAAAAGATATATATATTGAAAATGATTTTTGTATATTTTATTATATACCCATACAGGTATGGGTTTTTGTTTGTAATACATGGAGAAATTAAATAATAAATAACATGGAGGTTTGAAATATGTCTAGAAAAATAGTTGTAGTAGGTGGAGTTGCTGGTGGAGCATCAGTAGCTGCAAGGCTTCGTCGATTAAGTGAAGAAGATGAAATTATTATGGTTGAACGCGGTGAATATATTTCATTTGCAAATTGTGGATTACCATACTATATTGGCGGTGTAATTACAGAAAGACAAAAATTATTAGTACAAACTGTTGAAAAGATGTCAAAGCGTTTTAATTTAGATATACGTGTATTAAGTGAAGTGGTAAAGATTAATAAAGAAGAGAAAACAATTACTATAAAGAATGTAACTACAAATGAAACATATAACGAGAACTATGATGTGTTAATTCTTTCACCAGGGGCAAAACCAATTGTTCCACCTATTCCAGGTATTGAAGAAGCGAAGGCAATGTTTACGTTACGAAATGTACCTGATACAGATCGTATTAAAGCGTATATCGATGAGAGGAAACCACGTCATGCGACGGTTATTGGCGGTGGATTTATTGGAGTGGAAATGGTTGAAAACTTAAGAGAGAGAGGAATTGATGTTACTCTTGTAGAGATGGCAAATCAAGTAATGCCACCGATTGATTATGAGATGGCAGCGTATGTACATGAACAGATGAAACAGAATAATGTTGAGCTTGTTTTTGAAGATGGTGTGGATGCTATAGAAGAGAACGGAACTATTGTGCGTTTAAAAAGTGGTTTAAATATAAAGACAGATATGATTATTTTAGCAATTGGTGTACAACCAGAGAGTAGTTTAGCGAAGGATGCAGGATTAGCACTAGGAGTTAGAGGAACGATAAAAGTAAATGAGAAATTTCAAACGTCGGATTCTCATATATATGCAATCGGTGATGCGATTGAAGTGAAAGATTTTGTTACAGAAACAGAAACGATGATTCCTTTAGCGTGGCCAGCTAATCGTCAAGGTCGCATGTTAGCAGATATTATTCATGGGCATACGGATTCTTTATATAAAGGTACGATGGGAACTTCTATAGCTAAAGTTTTTGATTTAACAGTTGCTTCCACTGGAGTAAATGAGAAAATATTGAGACGGTTAAATATACCCTATGAGGTAGTACACGTACAAGCAAATTCCCATGCTGGATACTATCCGAATGCTACGCCAGTACTAATCAAATTAATTTTTAATAAAGAGAGTGGAAAAATTTATGGAGCACAGGCTTTAGGACGTGACGGGGTAGATAAGCGTATCGATGTTATTGCAACGGCAATGAAGGCGAATTTAACTGTAATTGATTTACCGGATTTAGAATTATCATATGCACCACCGTATTCTTCCGCAAAAGATCCAGTAAACATGGTAGGGTATGCGGCAAGCAATATAGTAGATGGTTTTGTTGACACGGTACAATGGCATGAAATAGATCGTATTGTTGAAAATGGTGGATATCTTATTGATGTTCGAGAGCCTAATGAATTAAAGCAAGGAATGATTAAAGGTTCTATTAATATTCCATTAGATGAATTACGTGATCGCTTGGATGAAGTACCATTAGATAAAGAAATATATATTACTTGTCAACTTGGTATGAGGGGATATGTTGCAGCACGTATGTTAATGGAAAAAGGATATAAGGTAAAGAATGTAGATGGAGGCTTTAAACTATACGGAACAGTATTACCAGACCGGATTGTATATTGATATTTGTTCATCTTTCACTTCAAAATTTGGTGGAGGATGAACCCCCATGGATTAAGGTTTCACTTTTTGTTTTGCGAACATGTAAGATGAAAAATAAAAATAGGGGTTTACAAAATACCCTGCAGGGTATAATATATTGTCATAAGTTATAAATGGTGACATAATGGTAATGAGGTGATTATAGAATGGAATATAATCAAGATATGAAAAATAGATTGAAACGTATTGAAGGTCAAGTTCGTGGTGTGCTTCGCATGATGGAAGAGGGAAAAGATTGCCGAGATGTTATTACACAGTTAACTGCATCCCGTTCTGCACTTGATCGTACAATTGGACTCGTTGTTGGAACAAATTTAGAGCAATGTTTACGTGAGCAGTTTGAGACAGGTAATGGCTCAAATGAAGAGTTAATTAAAGAAGCGGTTCAATTACTTGTAAAAAGCAGATAATCTGTCAAACGTATGTGTTGACAGATTTTCAAAAACATTTTAATATACCCCTATAGGTATATGTATAATAATTAGGGAGGAAATGATTATGAGTATAAAAGTTGATACGAGTTTAGACTGTAAAGGCTTGGCTTGCCCGATGCCAATTGTGAAGACAAAAAAGGCGATGGAAGGGTTGGCATCAGGGCAAGTTATTGAAATAGAGGCGACAGATAAAGGTTCTACGCTAGATATTCAAAGTTGGTCAAATAAAGTAGGGCATCAATATATTGGAACGAAACAAGAGGGAGATATATTAAAGCATTATGTAAGAAAAGCACACGAACATGAAGTAAATGAAGTTGTGAAGTATCCTCATACGATTATGAATGCGGAATTGCAAGATCTATTATTAAATGGTGAAGAGTGTACTGTATTAGATGTTCGTGAAGCGGCGGAATTTGCCTTTGGTCATATTCCATCTGCCATTTCGGTTCCATTAGGTGAAATAGATAGTGCAAGGTTAGATCATGTGAAGCCAATTTATGTTGTTTGCCGAACTGGTAACCGTAGTGATATAGCGTGCCAAATGTTGAAAGAGAAAGGTTATTCAAATGTGAAAAATGTCATTCCAGGTATGTTAGAGTGGCAAGGGAATGTGGAAAAATAAAATTTTTTAAACAAAAATATACCTATGGGGGTAATTAGATGAGCGTTAAGATGTTACAAGCAAAAGATGTCGCCGAGAAAGTTTTATTCGGAGAGTTGTTTATTTTAGATGTTCGTAACGAGACGGATTATGAAGATTGGAAAATTGAAGGGAAACAAATCACTTCTATAAATAAACCGTATTTTGATTTATTAGATGGTGTAGATCATATTGTAGATGAATTGCCGAGGGAGAAAGAAATTTTAGTTGTATGTGCGAAAGAGGGATCTTCTCAGTTTGTCGCAGAGCAATTGTTAGATGCTGGTTTCAATAATGTTTATTATTTAGCTGGCGGTATGAAAGCTTGGAGTGAATATGTGAAGCCGTTAAAGGTAGGGGATGTACAGGGCGGGGGAAGTATATATCAATTTAATCGCCTTGGAAAAGGGTGTTTATCTTATATGGTCATTTCAAACGGTGAAGCAGCAGTCATTGATGCGGTGAGAACAATTGAAGTATACGAAGATTTTGCAAAAGAGAACGGAGCTACTATTACTAACGTAATGGATACACATCTACATGCAGATCATATTTCTGGTGGGCGTAAGTTAGCTGAAAAAGTAGGCGGTACGTATTGGTTACCTCCAAAAGATGCGGAGGAAGTGGTTTTCTCTTACGAACCGCTTGTAGAAAGTACTGTTATTACGGTGGGGGGTACCCTAATTCATATTGATGCGCTATACTCACCAGGGCATACGATTGGAAGTACATCATTTATTATTGATGAGACGTATTTATTATCAGGGGACATATTATTTGTAGATTCAATTGGCCGCCCCGATCTTGCTGGGAAGGCGGAAGACTGGGTAGGGGATTTACGAAATACTTTATATAAACGTTATAAGGAATTATCTCAAGATTTAATTGTTTTACCGGCTCATTATTCAAAAATAAGTGAAATGGACGACAGAGGTATTGTGAGTGCGCATTTACAAGATTTATTTAAGGAGAATGTAGGATTAAATATTGCCGATGAGGTAGAGTTTCGGAAAACGGTGACAGAGAACTTACCGCCTCAGCCGAATGCTTATGAAGAAATTCGTCAAACGAATATGGGTAAGATTTATCCGAGTGTGGAAGAAGAGCGTGAAATGGAGATTGGCCCAAATCGTTGTGCAGTTCATGATTCATTATAAAATAACAAACTGGAGGAATAGATGATGAATGTAAAACAAGTATTAGATGCGAAAGGTTTAGCATGTCCAATGCCGATTGTAAGAACGAAAAGAGCGATGGATACTTTACAATCTGGAGAAGTGTTAGAAGTACATGTAACGGATAAAGGGTCGGTAAAGGATATTCCAGCGTGGGCAAATAAAGGTGGTCATGACATCGTAAAGCGTGCAGAAGAAGCTGATGTGCTGAAATTTTGGATTAAGAAGGCGTAGTAGTTTTATAAATGTAGAGAGGTTGGTTATATGAATACAATATTAAGTACGCTTTTCATTGTACTTGCTGCAGGGTTTGTTATTTCACGTTTTTTACCAGTAAAAGGTGTCAAAAATATAAATGGAACAGAATTAAAGAGTATGGTGGGGAAAAAGGGGAAACAATTCATCGATGTTCGTACAGTAGGTGAATATAGAGGAAATCATATGAAAGGATTTCAGAATATCCCGCTAAATGAGTTAGCTAGTAAAGCAAATCAATTAGATAAAAATAAGGAAGTAATCGTTATTTGTCAGAGCGGGATGAGAAGTAAGCAAGCAGCAAAGGTATTAAAGAAATTAGGATTTCAGCACGTTATAAATGTTTCAGGCGGTATGAACGCTTGTAATTAAGAAGGAGATAGAAAAATGAAAGAAATGACTGCAAAAGAATTAGAAGAAAAATTGTTACGTAAAGAAGCGGTAAATATCGTAGATGTACGTGAAGTAGAAGAAGTAGCCGAAGGGAAAATTCTAGAAGCATGTAATATTCCGCTAGGACTATTAGAATTTCGTATGCATGAGCTAAATAAAAATCAGGAATATATTATCGTTTGTCGCTCAGGAGGAAGAAGCGCAAGAGCAGTTCAGTTTTTAGAGAGCTACGGTTTTCGAGCGATCAATATGGTAGGTGGTATGTTAGCTTGGGAAGGTAAAGTCGTATAGTACGGAGATAAACGATTTGATCTTTTTACAAACAACAAAATACCCCTATAGGTAATTGGAGGGAGAACAACATGGAACAACAGAAGAAAACGACGATTGTTTTATTTAGTGGAGATTATGATAAAGCGATGGCAGCTTATATTATTGCAAATGGTGCAGCGGCGTATGATCAAGAGGTGACTATTTTTCATACTTTTTGGGGCTTAAATGCTTTAAGGAAAGATGAGCATGTGAAGGTAAAGAAAACTTTCATAGAAAAAGTATTTGGAAAAATGATGCCGCGCGGTGTAAATAAGATGGGATTATCAAAAATGAATTTTGCCGGTATGGGACCAAAGATGATTAAAGGTATTATGAAGAAGCACAATGCGATGCCTTTACCAGATTTAATGGATTTGGCGAAAGAACAAGGGATTAAACTTGTCGCTTGTCAAATGACGGTAGATTTATTAGGGTTAAAAGAGGAAGAGATTATGGAAGGGGTAGAATTTGCTGGGGTAGGAGCATATTTAGCAGATGCTTCGGATGGAAATGTAAATTTATTTATTTAAATTACCTTCTTTTTAGAAGGCGAGGGGTACAATATGAGTTTAACAGTGCTACTATTTATTATTGGGTTTATAGGGTCATTCATATCAGGGATGGTTGGAATTGGCGGTGCAATCATTAATTATCCGATGATCTTATACATTCCAGTATTGCTAGGATTTACTGGCTATACGTCACATGAAGTGAGTGGTATTACAGCGATTCAAGTGTTCTTTGCAACTTTTGCAGGCGCGTGGGCGTACAGGAAAAGTAACGATATGGATAAAACTTTAGTTGTGTATATGGGAGCTAGTATATTAATAGGGAGCTTTGTAGGTAGCTTTAGCGCGAATTTATTAAATGAGCATGCTGTAAACATTGTTTACACATTACTAGCTACTATTGCGGCTATTATGATGTTTGTACCGAAGAAAAATAATAGCAGAGCAGTTAATTATAATAAATGGTTAGCAAGTATGTTAGCGTTTATTGTAGGAAGTGTTTCCGGCATTATTGGGGCCGGTGGTGCATTTCTTTTAGTCCCGATTATGCTAGTTGTTTTAAAACTACCAATACGTACGACAATAGCAACATCTATCGCTATTACGTTTATTTCCTCGGTAGGGATTACGACGGGGAAAGTGATTACTGGACAAATAGTTGTTATGCCAGCTCTTATCGTTGCGATAGCAAGTTTATTTGCCGCTCCTCTTGGGGTGAGAGTAGGGAAGAGAGTGAATCAAAAGGTTTTACAATATGTATTGTCTATTTTAATTGTAGGCACCGCTATAAAGATGTGGATCGATATGATATGAATAAAAAAGGATGGTGCTGCTTGCAGCCCATCCTTTTACTTATGCCCAAATAACTTTCATTAAGTTTTTATACTCGTCATTTGCTAATTTATATAGCATTCTCGTATGTTCAAAGACAAGTGCTGGATTAAAGTTTGGTTCTGAGAATGCAAGAGATGTTGAAATATCAATTGCATTTTGCTTATTTAGCGTGAATTTTGCAAATCGGTAAGATGTGTTTAATTCATTGATGACGTGTAAAATGTCATTTGTCGAATCAGGTACGTGAGCAACATTGAAGCAGTATATATCCACAGTAGGATTTTCGCTGTCGAAAGCAGCGATAAGTTGAATTTTTGCGCCAGCTTCTGTTTCTAGTCCTACTGAGAAATGTACAGAACCATCATTTTCATCTATATTTTCTTCCATATATATATCGTTTGATTTTAAGTACTCTTTAAAATCTGAAATGTTATGTTTTACTGCAGCTTTCATATGTGTGAGCCCCCTGATAATTGGAATAGATTACTATTATTTATTATAATTTAAAAATATTAAAAAAGATAGTTGGAAAGTTCTGATTTTTTGTTTTAAAAGCATTAAAAAGAAGCAGTGCTCTACCTCCATAGAGCACTGCTTCACTTTATTCATTGTCATTAGACGATGTTTCTGTATCTTCACTGTTATTCTTATTTTGAGTCTCATCGTTACTTGATTCGCGTTCACTCGTATTTTCAGACTTAGATTCTTTTGTTTTCTCTGAGCTTGTTTTTTTCGAATCAGAATCAGATTTTGTATAGGCAGGTAGTCCAAGGTGACTACGAAGTTCATTTGTAACATTAGCTAATTCTTTTTTATCTGGATTGTAGTAGTAAGTTCGGCCACCACCAGCTGACTTACTACATGTATCATCACCTTTTGCCATGTAACAATCTTCACCTTGAAGTTGTAATTTCTCAATTTCCGAATCCGATCCATATTTATAGAATGAAAGCATGTCATCGAATGTTAAGTTTGTAACGAATTGTCCGTTAATATCATCAATTATGTTACCAACTTTTGTTACGGATCCAACGCTTGTTAGTTTCTTTAAAATGGCTTCGATAACGAGTTGCTGACGTTGACCACGCATCGCATCACTATCAACGTGTCGTGTTCTAGCAAGAGCAAGTGCTTCTTCACTATTTAACTTTTGCACACCTTTTTTCAGGTGAATTGCATCGGCGTTATCATTACTATCTTGTTCAGTAAACTCAACTGGTACGTCAACTTCAATGCCGCCTAAATCATCAACGATTTTCATGAATGATTTAAAGTTGAATTTTACAAAGTAATCGACGGGAACATTCATTAATTTTTCAACTGCATCAATACTAGCTTGTGGTCCACCATCTTTTCCGTTTTTGGTAGCACCGAATGCATGAGCGTGTGTAATTTTATCTTTTTTCTTTTCTACTGGAATATAAGTATACGTATCACGTGGAATACTTAATAGCTTTACAGTTTTGCTATCTTTATTAAACGTTGCAAGTAATAGTGCATCCGTTCTTATAGCTTCACCATATTCTTTCCCACGGACATCGCTTTCATCAACGCCCATTATTAAGACAGAGACGTTATTTGTAATAGGTTTTACAGCTTTAGCACGTAAATCAGACTTATCACCGCGTGCTAAATCGTGAGCGGCGTTTCGAACAGCAGAAGATGCTTTATTTACTAAAAACCATGTATAACCGCCACCTATTATTAAAACTAATAGAATAACGCTTATAACAATTTTTGCTTTTTTCTTACTATTTTTCGGTTTAGTTCGTGTATTTTCTTGTAAAGATGGGTTTTGCTCCATTTCTTGTACTCCTTCATTTGGATTGAAATACGACACTCATATCCACTTATTATAATGAAATTTAGCGAAAAAAAACATTACAAATCATTTACATTTCGTAAAAATTCAATTTATTTATAAAAAGTCAGATTTTCTATATTTTATTTTTGAGATGTAGAATAAGTATAAGTTGTTTTAGTAGAAATGAAAATATGTAATGTGAGAAAGTGATAGAGAAGTAAGATTTGTTGAAATATAGCCAAGAAGATGTGATTAGCTGTATATGTACTTCTTATATAATAAAGAAAGATTTTACGGATGAAGGAGAGAGCATAATGAATCATACATTCCGAGCAATTGTCGTGAACGAAAAAGAAAATAATCAATTTGAAAGAAAGCTTGTTGAGAGAGAAATTAATAGTTTACCTGAAGGAGACGTATTAATACGTGTTTATTATTCTTCATTAAATTATAAAGATGCCCTTTCAGCTACTGGTAATAAAGGTGTAACGAGAACATATCCTCATACACCAGGTATCGATGCAGCGGGAGAGGTAGTTAGTAGTGAAAATAACGCCTTTCAGGAAGGCGATCAAGTTATTGTAACTGGATATGATTTAGGTATGAATACTTCTGGTGGTTTCGGAGAATATATTCGCGTGCCATCATCTTGGGTTGTTCCTTTACCAAAAGAAATGTCTTTGAAGGAAAGTATGATGTACGGGACAGCCGGTTTTACATCTGCCTTATCGGTATATAAGCTCATTAGAGCGGGAATTACGCCTAGTATGGGAGATGTTTTAGTAACGGGTGCTACGGGCGGAGTAGGCAGTGTAGCAGTTAGTATTTTAGGAAAGCTAGGATATAGCGTAGTAGGGGCAACAGGGAAAATGGAAGAGAAAGAGATGCTACTACGTTTAGGTGCAAAAAAGATGATTCGCCGCGCGGAGTTAAGTGATGAATCAGGAAGACCGATGCTTAAAGGAATATACGCTGGGGTTGTCGATACCGTAGGCGGAAGCATGTTAGAAAGTTCTTTAAAGGTAGTTAAGTATGGAGGCTGTGTAACAACGTGTGGTAACGTAGCAGGGCATGAATTAAATACAACTGTATACCCATTCATATTACGAGGGATTAGCCTTTTAGGAATAGATTCAGTTCAATGTCCAGTAGATGTGAGAAGAGACGTGTGGGCATTGCTAGCAGGTGAGTGGAAAAATTCAGAGCTATTATCTTATACAGAAGAATGTACATTAAAAGAATTAGATGAGAAGTTTACACTTATACTGCAAGGAAAGTTAAAAGGAAGAACGGTTGTAAAGATGAAATGAAAAAAGAGACGCTTACATTAGCGTCTCTTTCCTATTATAATGATTGTTTTAAATTTACTTTTCCTTGTTCCCCTAAAACACCATCAGCAATATTTACAGCGTGATCACCGATACGCTCTAAGTTACTTACCATATCAACGAAAATGATGCTTGCATCACCTGAACAGCTACGTTCGTTCAGACGTAACACATGACGTTTGCGTAGAACACGTTCCATTTGGTCAATTTTACGTTCTTTTGCAATAACAGTTTGAGCTAGTTCAGTGTCAAAGTTTGTTAAAGCATTGATTGCATCTTGTAATGTTGAAATTGTTAATTCAAGCATTTCATTTAATTCAGCTAGTGCGTCGTCTGATAGTGAAACGCGGTTTGAAATTTGGAAATCTACAAGTTCTACAAGGTTTTCTACATGATCACCGACACGTTCAATATCTCCAACAACACCTGCTAGAACAGAATGTTTCTCAGAGTCTGTTGGTGAAAGTGGTTTTTCTGATAGTAAAACTAAATACTCGATAATTTTTTTATCTAAATTGTTAATAGCTCCTTCTAATTGAGTAGCCATGTCAGCATGTTTTTTATCTTGTGTATTTAAAAATTGATTTGCTTCTTTTAATCCATGTAATGAAAACTCAGCCATACGAATGATTTCTTTTTGAGCTTCTGTTAAAGCGATAGCTGGAGATTGCTCAATAAAGATTGGATTTAAATGTTGCGGTTTGAAGTTAATAGATGCATCTTCACCACGAATAATTTTTGTTACAATCCAGGCTAATACTGCAATGAATGGGAACTGAATGATTGTATTCGTTACGTTAAATGTTCCATGTGCAAATGCAATTGTCATTTCTGGATTTAAATTTAATGACGTTTGGAAATATTGAATTAAACTTGTAAATGGTATTAATATAATCGTAAAGATAATGGTACCGATAATATTAAAGATAACGTGAACTAATGCTGCACGTCTTGCTGCAATTGAAGTACCGATTGCTGCTAATACGGCTGTAATTGTCGTACCGATGTTATCACCGAATAATACAGGAAGAGCAGCTTGTAAATCAATAGCACCCTGGCCGAATAGTTCTTGTAAAATACCGATTGTTGCGCTTGAGCTTTGTACAATTAAAGTGAACACTGTACCAACAACAATTCCTAAAATTGGATTATCACTCATGCTAACCATTAACTCTTGGAATGACTCTAAAGAACGAAGAGGTTTCATACCTGCGCTCATTAATTCTAAACCGAAGAATAACATACCAAAACCGAATACAACTTGACCTACAGAATGTACTTTTTTATTTTTAAAGAAGAATAGTAAAATCGCTCCAACTGCCATAATTGGGAGAGCGTATTCTCCGATTTTAATCCCGATAATAAATGCAGTAACTGTCGTACCGATGTTCGCACCCATAATAACACCAATTGCTTGTCTTAATGTCATAAATCCGGCACTTACAAGTCCGACTGTTAAAGCGGTTGTTCCTGAACTTGATTGAATTAATACTGTAACTAACATACCTGCTAGTACACCCATAAGAGGGTTTGTTGTAAAACGATCTAGAATATCGCGAAGACGATCTCCAGCTGCTTGTTGCAGTCCATCGCCCATGTATTTAATCCCGAATAAGAAAATACCTAATCCACCAATGAACTGGAAGATTATATCTTGAATATTGTATTCCACGCATTCCACTCCTTAAATTTCATGTACGATGTAATTATTAACTAAACCTTGAGGCACTGTAAACGGTTTATCAGTAAAATTTACACTAAATTTACAAAGGGATAAAAAGTTTACAAATCTTTAAAGAAACACCTGGATTTAATTGGTTTTTAACTTTTGTAAATGGTATTTTTGTAAAGAAGTCATACTTTTTAGAATAATATTTTCGATTACATATGAAAAAAAGCGTCTGCGAGTTCATCGTATATTTTTTGATGAAAGTTAAAAAAATATGTAGGGAAATGCCTGTAGTTTTATACCATCGAAAAATGGGGAATGTGTAACGTGTATTGATTAGTATGAGGTTATTGTGGGATGAAAAAAGCCACTGAATTATCCAGCAGCTTTTTCTGTATTTTTATTTCCATGCTTTTGTTTTCTTATACTTGTAATATAAATGAACAAGAAAGCAATAAGTAATAAAGAGGAATAACGATATACAGTTGCATAGTTTGTAAAATGAGCAATGAACCCAAAAATAATCGCTCCAGCACCAATTCCAAGATCAAATGCTGAGAAGAATGTTGCGGTTGCGACTCCTCGTCGGTGTGGTGCTACTCGGTCAATCATCCACGCTTGTAGTGCGGGTTGAATTGCTCCGAAACCACTTCCGTAACACGCTGCTGCAATAATTAAGCTCGGAATTGTAGTTGTATACGACAGCAAAATAATACCTGTAAACGTAATAATAACTCCTGGAATGATGACGAATGTATGGCCTTTCGTATCATATAATTTTCCAGAAAACGGGCGGGTTACAGCGATTGCAAGTGCATTAAATAAAAAGAAGAGGCTAATATCAGCAATCCCGACTTCCGTAGCAAATAATGTGATAAAGCTCCCAATTCCCCCGTACATTAATGTAATACATAATATTAATAATGAAGGAAGTAAAGCTTTACGCTCAATAAACCCATCGAGAAAGGTACCAGATGTTTGCTGTGGTGGTTGCGGCGATTTTTTGATTTGAAGTAGCTTCGTTAATATTAATGAAACTATTGTACATGAAAGTGCACATAAAAAAAGAATCGTGAAGTTATATGTTTGCATAAGCCAAAGTCCGATAAGAGGACCGAGCGCCATGGCAATAGTTCCAGAAAGACCGAAATACCCCATGCCTTCACCGCGGCGAGCTTGCGGAATTAAGTCTGAAACGACAGTTCCATATGTAGTCGTTGTAATACCAAAACCAGCTCCGTGTAAAATTCGAACGGCAAGCAATAGGAAAACGGTTGAAGCGAAAAGATAACTGCCCATAGCGAGTAAACAAATAGCGGTACCGATCATTAAAATGATTTTTTTGTTGAATTTTTGCAAGGCATTTCCAGTTAGTGGCCTAATAAAAAGTGCTGCAACGGTAAACATGCCGACAACGAATCCGATATTTGAACTTGTGCCCCCAATTTCTTTCACATAAACAGGTAAAGTTGGAATTAACATTTGAAATCCTAAAAACATACATAAGTTTGCTAGAATTAGCGCAATAAACTCTTTCGTCCATAACGGTTCTCGTTTTACGAGTATTGCCTCTCCCATATATTCATCCCCTATATAAAAGTTTTCCCGCTATTTGCGGGCAGTAAAACTCCCACCTCAAAATCCGGCTGGAGCAAAGAAGTTAGGTGGGAGTCGGGCTGCCCGTAAAAGCCCGACTGGTTCAACTAATAATCAGTGAGGGATGAACAAAACCCCCACTGATCAAAGTTTCACTTTATCTCTGTTCTTTCGAGTATATGTATTGGTCAACATAACAGTCAAGGAAGGTGTCTTGAAAGCGGATAACAATTTTTCAGGTGAAAAACTGACAAATTTGTGTAAAAGCTACACAACTATGAAAAAAAGATGTAAAGTATAGATGTATAGACTAGTAGTTGTTATGAATGATAGAAATTGTTTTTTCTTTAAAGAAAGCGGATTCAAATTGTAGTGGAAGAAAAGGGGATACATACTTTTTCGCTACATATATTTGAAAAGGTTTACAATATGATGAAGAAAGAGGCGTGTACATATGAGACGATTAGGTATTTCTATTTATCCAGAACATTCGACAGTAGAGAAAGATAAAGAGTATGTAACATTAGCAAGTAAATACGGATTTACACGTGTATTCACATGTTTATTATCTGTAGATGGCGAAAAAGAGAAAATTATAGAAGAGTTTAAGGAAACGATCTCTCATGCAAATGCATTAGGGTTTCAAGTATTAGTTGATATTAGTCCAGCTGTGTTTGAACAACTAGGTATTTCGTATAACGATTTATCGTTCTTCCATGAATTAGGTGCGTATGGTATTCGTTTAGATGTTGGGTTCTCAGGTTTAGAAGAATCAATTATGACGTACAATACATATGGCTTAAAAATTGAGATTAATATGAGTAACGGTACGAAGTATGTAGATAACATTATGAGTCATAGACCAAATCGTGAAAATTTAATTGGCTGTCATAATTTCTATCCACACCGTTATTCAGGATTATCATACGATCATTTTATTAAATGCTCGAAACAATTTAAAGATTACGGTATGAGAACCGCTGCTTTTATTTCATCATTTGATGCAACATATGGGCCTTGGCCAGTAACGGAAGGCTTATGTACGTTAGAGCAGCACCGTGAATTACCGATGACAACACAGGCGAAGCATCTATTTGCGACAGAATTAATTGATGATGTTATTATTGCGAACGCTTATGCTTCAGAAGAAGAATTACAAGCACTAGGTGCATTAAATAAAGAGAAACAAACATTTGATATAGGACTATATGATACAACAACAGAATTAGAAAAAATTATTGTGTTAGATGAACCACATTTTTATCGCGGAGATGTATCTGAATATATGATTCGCTCTACACAAAGTCGTGTGAAATATAAAAAAGAAGAGTTCAAACCGCATAATACGCGCGAAATTAAGCGCGGTGATCTTTTAATTGATAATGAACAGTATGGTCAATATAAAGGTGAATTGCAAATTGCTTTAAAAGATATGGTGAATACAGGAAAAACAAATGTAGTTGGCCGAATTGTAGAGGAAGAAATTTTCTTATTAGATTATTTACAAGCTTGGGATAAATTTGGATTTACACTAAAGAAATAATGAGAGCGGGATAAAGTGAAGCTTTAATCAGTGGGAATGTAGTTGATCCTCACTGATTATTAGCCTTCATTAATCGGGGATAAAAGGGAAAAAACTACTGATTTCAGTGGCTTTTTCCCTTTTATATAAAGAGCGAGAGGAAGAGCTATGACAAAAGTGCATCAGCGATTAATTTCTATTTTAGAGGAGTTTTTAGAAGAGAAATCGATGTTAAATCGAGCTTTTTTAGCGAGCCGTTTACATGTATCAACGAAGACGATTCAAAAGGATATAAAATTATTAAATGATATATTAGAAGAAAACGGAGCGAAAATCGAATCGCAAAGAGGGACTGGGTACGAACTAGAAATTATACAAACGAAGAAATTTGAAGAGTTTTGCGTGAGTCTATTTCAAAAACAGGTGGAAAAGATCCCAACTTCTTATGAAGAAAGAGTAGCGTACATTTTACAACGCATTTTAACGACAGAGGGATATGTGAAGCTTTCACAGTTAGCAGAAGAGATTTATGTGAGTAAATCAACTGTAAATTTAATTATGAAAGATGTTACGGATATTTGTAGTCGCTATGAGTTACAAATTGAAAAAAGACCATATTATGGTATACGTATTGTGGGAGAAGAATTTAATATTCGTTCTTGTTTATCACAATATGGTTTATCGCGTTATGATCATACTCCGTTTCATGAGAACTATGAGCAGACGGACACATATTTATCGTTACCCCATATTTCTCTCATTCGCTCAGTTATACTAAAGTATATCGAGGGAGGAACGATATATTTATCAGATATAGAAATTGATAATTTATCAATTCATATTGCGATTGCTTTAAAGAGATGCAGGGATGATCATTACATTCAAGCACTGCATGTAGAGGAATCTGAACTTATAATAAAGAAAGAATATAAAATTGCGAAACAGATTTTAGGGAATTTAGGGGAAGAGCTGGAACTTCAATTTCCAGAAGAAGAAATTTTATATGTGACGATGCATTTATTAAGTACTGCTGTTACAGCGAGAGATCGCTATGAAAATGTGGAAGAGCTATTAGGGAAAGACGTATATGCATTCATGCAGCATATTCTTTTCAAAGTAGCGGAAGAACGGAATCTTACCTTTTATTATGATGAGGAATTACTATTTGGGTTTGGTGTTCATTTAAAAACATTATTAAACCGTTTGAAATATAAATTAAATACGAGAAATCCTCTTTTGGCAGAAGTGAAAAAGAATTATCCATATGCCTTTGAAATTGCGGTTCTTGTTGGAGACATAATTGGTGAATATACGGGTGAGTCGATTCCGGAAAGTGAAATTGGTTATATTGCTATTCATTTCGGTGGAGCGATGAGTCGTTTGCAAGAAAAAAATCAAAAGAAAAGATGCTTATTAGTTTGTGCGACTGGCCAAGGGAGTGCACAGCTATTGAAATATAAAATTCTATCACAGTTCCGGGATAAATTAGAGATTGTAGGGATTACAGGCTATTATCAATTGAAGGTAGAAGAACTTTACAAAGATAAAATAGATTGTATTATTAGTACGATTCATATACCGAGTGGTTTGCCTGTGCCAGTTATAAAAGTGAATTCATTATTTGATGATAAAGAGATTAAATCGATTGGTCAGCAGTTATTTACGCATGTGAATAGTAGTGTGCAGCAATATATTAAGGAAGATTTGATCTTCTTAAATCGTAGTGCTTCTACAAAAGAAGAGGTTATTCAGTTTTTATGTGAGAAAGCTGCTGTGAAAAGTTATGTACCTGCAAACTTTTATGATTCTGTTATGGAAAGAGAGAATACATCTCCGACAGCGGTTGGAAATTTAGTTGCGATTCCGCATCCGATGCAGTTATTAAGTGAGAAAACATTTTTGATGTTTTGTACACTTGATAAAGCAGTTGACTGGGGAGATAAGAAAGTACAAGTTATTATTTTATTTAGTGTAAAGCGCAATAATAATGAAGATTTACAAAAGCTTTATGATTTTTTATACGATATTATGTCTAGTCAAAATACGATAGAGAAATTAACTCAGGCTGAAGTAATTGCAGATTTCCAAGAGATATTATTATCTTTATAAGAAAAGTATATAAAAACTTCCGTTACATAACGGAAGTTTTTTATGTTTAATTGTATGCGTTTTCATAATAAGATAAAAATATAGAAAAAAGATAGCTTGGGGGAATTTAAAATGACTGATATGCAAACTCCATTTGCGTTAATTTTACATGGTGGCAACGCGAGAAGCGCGGCGCTTGAAGCAATTGCTTTTGCAAGAAAAGGAGATTTTGAGAATGCGAGTGAAAAGATGACTCTTGCTAGTGAAGAAATTTCAGCAGCTCATCGTATTCAAACAGACTTAATTCAAGAAGAAGCAAGAGGAAATCATGCAGAAATCAGTTTACTGTTAGTGCATGCACAAGATCATTTAATGAATGCCATTACAGTGAAAGAACTTGCTGAAGAATTTATTACTCTTCATAAACGAGTAGAAGAGAAAGTGACAGTATAAGATGTACATTTTATTATGTTGCGCGGCAGGTATGTCAACGAGTATGGTTGTAAGAAAAATGCAAGAAGAGGCAAAGAAACAAGGGAAGGATTATAAAATTAAAGCAGTCGATTCAGAACTTGTGAAACTGGAAATAAAAAATGCTGATGTTGTTTTAATTGGACCACAGGTGAAGTATTTGTTTCCAGCAGTAGAGTTTCTTGCGAAATCATATGATATACCAGTTGCAATTATAGAACAACGAGATTATGGCATGTGTGATGGTTTGAAAGTACTTAAGCAAGCAGAACAATTAATTTTAGCGTAATTATATTTTTTTAAATATAAACATTATAATGTTATAACTTTTAAGATTCGCCACATTGAACATAGGGAGGGTTATCGATGAATGGTTTTATGAGTTTTATGGAACAGAAGATTATGCCGACAACGCAAAAGATTGCGGGGCAACGACATTTATTAGCAATTCGAAACGGAGTTATTTCTACGTTACCGTTAACGATTGTCGGATCATTTTTCGTTATCTTTTTAAATTTACCAATTGATGCATATATGGAGTGGATTGCACCGTTTCGCCATATTTTAGATATTCCATTCCGATTTACAGTAGGATTAATGGCATTATACGCAGCGTTTGGGGTAGGGGCTTCACTCGCGAACTTTTATCAGCTCAATCAATTAAGTGCAGGATTATTATCTGTACTCGCCTTTTTACTAGCATCAGTTGAACCAATTCAAATAACAAAAGCTGTACCAGGTGTTATTGATGCAGGTAGATATATTTCAGTAGGAACATTAAGTGCAACTTCTTTATTCGGAGCAATTGTTACAGCATTAATTGCAGTAGAAATTTATCACTTTATGATTAAGCATAATATCTCGATTAAATTACCAGATAGTGTACCACCAGCAGTTGCAAACTCGTTTGCAGCATTAATTCCAACTCTAGTAGTTATTCTTTTATTCTGGGGTATTCGTTACGGTTTGAAATTTGATGTAAACACAACAATCACATATTTAATCGCACCATTAAAATCAGTATTAGTAGGAAATAATTTATTCGGTGGTTTATTAACAGTATTCCTAATCGTATTCTTCTGGTCGTTTGGTATACATGGCCCAGCGATTTTAGGACCAATCATTCGTCCGATGTGGGATTCAGCAATTCTTGAAAATATGGAAGTATTCACGGCTACAGGAAATGCACATCAGTTACCAAACTTATTTACAGAGCAATTTATTCAATGGTTCGTATGGATCGGTGGATCAGGCTCAACGTTAGCTTTAGTAATTATGTTTATGTTCTCTAAATCTAAGTTCTTAAAAGAGTTAGGTAGATTATCATTCGTACCAGGATTATTCAATATTAACGAACCAATTATTTTCGGGGCACCAATTGTAATGAACCCGATCTTAATTATTCCATTCGTTATTACACCGTTAGTTACAACGACGGTATCATACTTCGCAGTTGTTTCAGGTATGATTCCGCTGATGATGGCGAAGCTGCCGTTTACGATGTTAGCACCAATTGCAGCGATTATTAGTACGGACTGGACAATTATGGCCGGTGTACTTGTACTTGTTAACTTTGTTATCTCATTCGTTATTTACTATCCATTCTTCAAAATGTATGAGAAACAACAATTAGCAGGAGAGGAGAAAACAGAATGCTCGGAGCAATTATCATCTTAATTACATTCGTGGCGGGGCAGTGTATTGCACATTATTCAAAATGGGTACAAAGTAAATCGCTATTAGTTTTACTACTTGTGTCGATATTATTTATCGGATGTTCAATGGGAGCTTATGTGGCATTTAGTTTAGAATCACCGTACTTTATCATCGTACCAACGATTTTATGTGCGACATGTTAATCTGCAAAATATAGATTTACAAGCATGGCATTAATACAACGTGTGAAGGAGATGCAAAAGCATGGAGCGTAAATTAGGAATTTCACTTTATCCAGAGCATTCAACGAAAGAACAAGATATGGCATACATTTCGGCAGCGGCACGCCACGGTTTTTCAAGAATATTCACTTGTTTACTGTCTGTGAATCGTCCGAAAGAAGAAATTGTAGCAGAATTTAAAGAAATTATTAATCATGCAAAAGAGTACAATATGGAAGTTATTTTAGATGTAGCTCCGGCAGTATTCGATCAACTTGGTATTAGCTATAGTGATCTATCATTCTTCGCAGAGTTAGGTGCAGATGGTATTCGTTTAGATGTAGGATTTGACGGATTAACAGAAGCGAAAATGACGAATAATCCGTACGGCTTAAAAATTGAACTGAACGTAAGTAATGATATTGCCTATTTAGAAAATATCCTTTCGCATCAAGCGAATAAAGCAGCTTTAATTGGTTGCCATAATTTTTATCCGCAAAAATTCACTGGTCTTCCGTATGATTATTTCATTCGCTGTAGTGAACGCTTTAAAAAACACGGTATTCGCACGGCAGCCTTTATTACGTCACATGCAGCTGAAATCGGTCCATGGGATATTAATGACGGATTATGTACGTTAGAACAACATCGCAATTTACCGATTGAAGTACAAGCGAAACATTTATGGGCGACAGGGCTTATTGATGATGTTATTATCGGAAATGCTTATGCGAGTGAAGAAGAGTTAGAGAAACTAGGAAGCTTAAATCGTTACATGTTACAGCTAAAGGTACACTTTGTAGACGACGCGACTGAAGTAGAGAAGAGAGCGACGCTACAAGAATTACACGTAAGACGCGGCGACATAACAGAATATATGGTACGTTCTACAGAAGTACGTAAAAAGTATAAAGACGACGATTTCCCAGTGCGAGAAAGTGTACGACAGGAAAGAGGTCAAGTTGTAATTGGTAATAACCTATTCGGAAAGTATAAAGGTGAACTACAAGTCATTCTGAAAGAAATGCCGATAGATGAACGGAAAAATATTGTCGGTACAATTGCAGAAGAAGAGTTATTCTTGCTAGATTATGTAGGAGCTTGGACACAGTTTACTTGTGTGGAATAGGGAAGGGCAGGAGAGGATGCTATGGCATCCTCTTTTTTCTGTTGAAATAGTAATCTATCGTATATAGAATGCAAAGAGATAGATTTAATTTGGACGGGAGAGAAGGAGTTGGAAGAGTATATAGATGATTTATTAAGGCGGATGGCTGATGAAGAGACAGATATATGGCATCGTGCATATGATGAAGCAAAAGAGCTAAATGACCTATTAACTTTTCCTTATTTACAGGAGAAGTTAATAAAAGCAAAAAAGGTATCTATGAAGAAAGATATTTATTATTTAATGACGAAACTCGCTATAAATACGAAAGAAATCTGTATTGCTGATTACCTTATAAATCGTTTGGAATATGAAGAGAGCCCGACTCTGTTAAGTGAATTACTTAGTAATATTTATCCGTTACCAGAAGTAAGTAGTACAAATAAAATTATTCCTTATATTTATCATAAAAATGATAATGTTCGCTTTTGGGCAGTTTCTTCCTTAAAGTTATGTAAATCGTTAGAAGCGGAACGTACGTTGCTAAAGTTACTGGATACTGAAGAAAATAAAGATGAGATTATAAATATTTGTTATACGTTGCTTGAGATTGGAACAAATCAATCGATTCTTCCATTAACAAAGCTTTTATATAGGGATAGTGCTTATGTTCGTTCAACCGTTATTGAGGTGTTAGCAAAAATAAGAGGATCGGACTTACAAATAGTTTATATTGAAGCTTTAAAGGATAGAAATGTTATGGTGAAATACGAAGCTGTTCGAGCTATTTATGCGTATGGGGACGAAATGGCGATTAAGCCAATTTGCGAACGTGTAGCTAAAGTTGTTTCTAGAAGACGTAAAAATGAAGTAGAGCCTACTGATGAATCAGAGATTGTCATCGCTCTCCGTTTCTTACATAAGTTTGCCGATCAAGAGGAAGTTTTACAGACGTTTGATAAAGTATATAAAAAACGAGGAAACTTGTTTATGTCAGAGAGAAAATGGCTTCGGGATCATATTAGTTACTTTCAAGAGAAAGAAAGAATGTAAGAATCATAAAAAAAGAGTTAGCCTCAATAATGAGACTAACTCTTTTTTTCACTAATTAGTTTAAAATTTTCACTGTAACTGTTTGGCGTCCCCAGTTACTTGATGTACCTTTATCTGGCATTAAAACATCGATTTTATTTCCTTTAATAGCTCCACCAGTATCACCAGCGATTGCTACTCCGTAACCTTCAACCCATACTTTTGAACCTAATGGAATGACACTTGGATCAACTGCAATTAGTTTCATGTTTGGATTAGCTGTTAAGTTATGACCCATAGCTGATTTCACTTGGTCTCCTGCTTTGTAACCATTTTCAAGTGGATCTGCTGTGTAAGCTGTTGCTACAACGCGTAACTCACGAGAAGAAGATTGTGTGTTTTTCTCAGTTTCTTTTGCAACAGGTTGTTGTGTAGCTGGTTTTTGAGCTTTAGCCGCTTCACGAGCTTTAGCTGCCTCTTGAGCCTTAGCTGCCTCTTGAGCTTTAGCTGCTTCACGAGCTTCAGCCGCCTCTTGAGCCTTAGCCTCTTGAGCTTCAGCTGCTTCACGAGCTTTAGCTGCTTCTTGAGCTTTAGCCGCTGCTTGAGCTTCAGCTTCTGCCTGAGCTTTAGCCTCTTCACGAGCCTTAGCTGCTTCTTGAGCTTTAGCCGCTGCTTGAGCTTCAGCTTCTGCCTGAGCTTTAGCTGCTTCTTGAGCTTTAGCCGCTTCACGAGCTTTAGTTGCTTCTTGAGCTTTAACTTCTGCCTGAGCTTCAGCTGCTTCACGAGCTTTAGTTGCTTCTTGAGCTTTAGTTTTTGCTTGAGCTTCAGCTGTCTCTTGAGCTTTAACTGCTTCACGAACTTTAGCAGTATCTTGAACGTTAGTTACTTTTTCAGCTTTAACTACTGGCTGAACTTTAACTGGCGCTTTCCCTGTTAAGTAAGGAACGTGTACATAAGCTGTTTGGCCGTTATATTCAAATTGAATCCAATCATTTTGTACTTGGTGTGTTGTTTCGATTACATCATCTTTTTTCAATTTACCAAGAATCGCTGAATCTGTATTCGCTCCAGCACGTACGTTTAATACGTTTGCTGTTACGTAGTAAGAATCTTTAGTGTAGTCAGCGCTTATGAAAGCTTCTTTACCACTATTTAATTTAACTTTTGACCATCCGTTTTCTGTATGTAAAACGTTAACTTTATATCCATCTAATAACTTTCCGACAACTTTTGATTCAGTAGTTGGGTTTTCTCGTACATTTAGTACATCAGTTGTTACAATCGTTTCTGCTTTAGCAGATGTTGTGAAAATCCCAAGACCAAAAACCGCTGCTGTTGCTATACCCATAAATTTTTTCATAATAGCCTCCATTGCATTTGTTTTTCGTTGACCTCATTATAGCAACCATTATTTTCTTATTTGCGGAAAACACAAAACTACAAAGCATTCGTAACGAGGCATTAATATTCTGTAATAATTCCATTAATATCCTGATAGCGTTTTCTTTGCGTTTTTTGGGGGGTTAGAACATATGATTCATAAAATCAACACTTTTTTAATTACTAATAGATTAATAATGTATCATTGATATTACTCGAATGTTTCTGTAATGTTACAAAAAAGGGTTATTTAACTATTTGAATCGTAATGTAGTTATGAAAATATAATCTTCTTGTGTGTGAAGTCGTATATATAGGGGTGATTTTAATGAAATAGAGATATAATTGTTACAAAATCAGTTGTAGTATGGAAAAAATTACGCCTTGAATTTGTGTTATTACATATTATTTTTGCAATAATAGGATTGCAGGATGGTTGTAATGTGAAATGGAAGCTGCAAGGATAAAAAGGTAATCGCAACATGAAACATATATAATAGAAGAAACATGATTTAAAGGGACGATATTGTTATGAATTAGTTAGCGAATTGCTTCAGAGTTATATAGTAGAAGTTAGAGACACAGATTTTTAATAAAACAGCGATAAAATCGAATTTGCTTTCAATAAAATAAAAAACGTAGGAGTGTAAACTCCTACGTTTTTTATTTACTCATATCGTAAACATTCAATTGGATCAAGTTTTGCAGCTTTGTTAGCTGGTAGTAGACCGAATATAATACCGATTAACATTGAGATACCTACTGCAAGGAGTCCAAGTTCTTTTGAGACAACGAGTGGCCATCCGGCAAAGATTGAGACGATCCAAGCGAAGAAGATACCGAGCATGAATCCGATGAAACCACCGAGTCCTGTTAAAATACAAGATTCAATTAAGAATTGTGTTAATACTTTACCGCGCGTTGCACCAAGAGCTTTACGAATACCAATCTCACGTGTACGTTCTGTTACAGATACAAGCATGATGTTCATTACACCGATACCACCAACAAGTAAGGAGATAGCGGCAATACCACCGAATACCATTTTCATCATACCGATGGATTCGTCTAATTGCTTCGTAAATTCACCTAAGTCTTGTGCTTCGAATTTGTGCTCAAATTTAGGAGCTTTCATTTCGTTTAAAACAGAAACGGCTTGTTTTTCTACACTTTTACGTTCTGTTGGAGAGGTCATTGTTAATCTTACAGAGTCATACTCATTTACTCCTGAAATGACAGGCGCGTTTTCAAGTGATGTGTAACCTTCAGGCATAGCCATTCCAAATTCGTTTTTCGTTTCGTATACACCGACTATTTTATACGGCTTTCCTTTTATATCTGTGTATTGATTTGATTCCCAACCACTAAATAATTTGTTGAAAGCTTCTTCATTTAATATAACAGCAGGGATTGCCTGGTTTAATTCGCTGTCGTTTAATTCACGACCGTGAACTAATTTTATTTTCGAATCTGTCATAAAGGCGCCTGTTCCACCTTTTAAATCAAGAGAGACATCTTTTGAACCAGCAGATGCTTTTACTTTCATACTTACATCTGGATAAACATCTTTAACGCCTGGCACAGTTTGAAGACGGTTTAGCATATCAGGTGTGATTTTGGCACTATCTGTTCCATAATCAGGGTTGTTGTAGTAAATCGTTACTTCATTATCTTTTCCTTGGCCTAATTCTTTTTTAAACTTTGCGTTTGTACCATCACCCATTGAAATGATAGTAATAATGGCGCTAATACCGATAATAATACCTAACATCGTTAAGATAGAACGCATTTTATGAGCAAAGATAGAGGAAAGGGCCATGCGTATATTTTCACTCGTGTTCAAAATTAACCTCTCCAATCTTGGACGATATTTCCGTCACGAATTACAATTTGCCTTGCTGCCGCTTCCCCGATTTCACGATCGTGGGTAATCATAATGATTGTTGAGCCTTGTTTGTTTAGTTCGTAAAAGAGGTCCATAATTTGTGTACTCGTTTTCGTATCAAGTGCACCCGTCGGTTCATCTGCTAAGAGAAATTTCGGGTTATTTACGATTGCACGTGCGACTGCGACACGCTGCTTTTGTCCGCCTGACAATTCATTCGGTAAGTGAGTAGCACGATCAGATAAACCTACTTTTGTTAAAGCTGCTAGTGAACGTTCACGTCGCTCTTTTTTATCAACACCTGCATAAATAAGAGGTAATTCAACATTTTGCATTGCTGTAAGTCTTGGTAGTAACATAAAGTTTTGGAATATGAATCCGATCTCTTTATTACGAACGCGTGCAAGTTCTGTCTCAGACATGTTTGAAATATTTTGACCAGCTAGTTCATACGCACCTGTCGTTGGTTTATCTAAGCAACCGATAATGTTCATTAATGTTGATTTACCAGAACCAGATGGTCCCATAATAGAAGTGAATTCACCTTGGTTCAGTGTTACGTCAATTCCGTGTAATATTTGAACGGATTCTGCACCGTTTTGGAAGGATTTCGTGATGCCTTTTAAGTTAATCATTCAACGACGACCTCCATACCATCTTTTAAGTCTTTTTCAGGTTTAGAGATAATTTGCTCTCCTTTTTTCACTCCAGAAACTTTTGCTTCGCTATCTGTTTCAAATTCAACAGTAACCGCTTGTTCTTTCGCTTTACCATCTTTTACAATGAAGACAACATTTTTGTCACCTTTTTTCACGATGCTGCTTTTCGGAATAATTGTACCAGTTGCTTCGCCAGATTTACTCGTTACGTAAACATGGAATCCGTTTTGTAATTCTTCACTATTATCTAACGTGACAGTGAATTGATAATTAGAAACAGTTTTATTTTCGTCCATGCTCTTTAATGGTGTAGAACCGATTTCTGTTACTTTTCCTGTCCAAGTCTTACCAGCGACCGTTTTTGACGAAACAGTTACTTCTTGCCCAACTTTCATACTAGCAAGCTCATATTCAGAGAGTTGACCTTTTACTTTAAATGGACCAGCGTGACGAAGTGTAATGCCGCTCATACCTGTTTTTTCATCAGTAGTTTTTACGATATCATCAATTACACCATCAGTAGGGCTCGTTACAGAAAGGGTGTTTACCTTTTCTTTTGCTGCTTTAATCATTTCATCAGCTTTTTCTACTTCAAACTTCTTCATTTCAAGTTGTGATTCTAATTGTTGCACTTCAATTTCTGATGCTTTTAATGCTTCAGCGGGAAGGCCTGCATTTTTATCTTTTTGTAATTTTTGTTTCGCTGCATCAATTTGTTTTTGGAACAATGTTACTTCTTTTTGTGCGATTTTCTTTTGCATTTCTGCTTCCGTTACACCTTGTTTAGCGGTAGGGTCATTATATTTAAACAGAAGCTGACCTTTTTTCACTTCATCACCTTTTTTAACAGCTAATTCATACGTACCTTTTGTTGGATCGAATGAAATTGTTTCGATGCCGCTTGGAATGACTTCACCGCCAAATTTTTGTGCATTTTCAATTTGTTTTTCCGTAACTTTATAACCGCTATATGCCATTGCTACTTCTGAACCACCACCAGCAAATGCAAAATATGATCCAGCTGCAATTCCGATTGCTACTACACTAGTAATTAACACTTTATTTTTCTTCTTCATCTATTTATCACCTTTTCGTTCGTTTTAGTATCTACATTAAGTATAAAAGAGGTGAAGAATCTGACAAATCGTTTTAGCTTACAATAACCTTACAGTTTTGTAAGGTATGAATATCTAAATGTAAGGTAGAGGTTGTCCTAGTTTAAGCAAATGAATTGACTCGTTGTTTCTTTCTAACAATAATATTGTATGAAGGAGAGGAGGAAGGAAGATGGAAGCTTATTTTAGTGCGCATCCATTAAAACCATTTATTCCGTACTCGAGGCAACATGTCATTATATTATTTATTATGTTGGTGGGGATATTTTTTCTGTATCAATACCAAGATTTATTGCGTCAAAGTGAGTGGAATATAACGGTTCGATATGCGATTGCATTTCTATTTATAGGAAGTGAGATTGGACTTCATATGTGGGAATGGAAAGCTGGGATTTTTGAGCTAGGCACTTCATTACCATTTGAGTTATGTACGATTAGTTTATTGTTAGCATCGATTATGATTGTAACGAAAAGCTATCGAATATATGAGATTGTGTTTTTTACAGGAATTATCGGTGCAGCGCAAGCCATTTTAACGCCGAACGTGCAATATGCTTTTCCGCATTTTCGCTTTATAGAATTCTTCATTGCACATGTATTACTCATTTGGGCACCACTCTTTATGACGTGGGTAGAAGGATATAGACCAACCTTGCAATCTATTAAACGTACGATGATATTTTTAAACATAGTAATTCCAATTGTTTCGTTTGTGAATTACAAAACAGGCGGTAATTATATGTTTTTAGCTCATAAGCCAGAAACTGCTTCATTACTCGATATGTTAGGGCCGCATCCTTACTATATCATTTCATTAGAAATAGCTGCGCTTACGGGATGTTTTATTTTGTATATGCCGTTTGTGAAAAGAGAAGAGCATGCGCATAAAGAATCACTAGGATCATAACCTAGTGATTTTTTATTTTATAAATATTTACAATTCAGAAAATTAAGAATAAAATTAGAGGGTAAATTACATATAGAGAGAAGGGAAAACGTGGTCAAAAAAGTTTTTCTGAATGGGATGGAAGTGACGATTCAATTTATTATTTCGATTTTGGGTATTATTTGTTTAGGGGCACTGCCGAAGTTATTTTATGGATTTGAGCTGCGTGCATCAACGTACATAAAGAGTTTAAAAGAAATATTTGTGAATTTAATGGACATCTCCAATTTTAAATATGTGGGAGATAAATTTTTATTTCCGCAGTTGTTTGTCCATTATAAAGAAACGATTGTTATATTTTTAGCTGCTTTTTTCATTTCATTATTTGTAGCATTTTGTATTGTTTATGTGATTATGAGTAGTTCACCGCGTATACAACATCGCATTAAATCATTTCTCATCTTCCTAGAATCCATTCCAGACATTCTTCTTATTTTAGGATCACAAATTTTAGTTATATGGTTTTTTAAACAAACAGGTTTTTTACCCTTTCAAATTGCGGCAATTGGAGGCGAGTCGATTAGAGGATTGCCGATATTTTGTTTGAGTATACCGACTACGATTCTGTTCGTAAAAATGTTAGTGCTTCGTTTTGAAAATGAGCTAGAAAAAGATTATGTATTATTTGCTAAGGCGAAAGGGCTGAATCGCTTTCATATTTTAAATCGTCATATTTTACGAAATGTGTTGCTTAGTACACTCTTCTTTGCGAAAACGAATGTTTTTTTTATGTTATCCAATTTATATATTATAGAATGGATTTTTAATACGGGTGGTATTTTTATGTTTTTGAAATCGTATGAGGGTATTAGAGTTGAGGTTTTCATCGTTAGTGTGCTGCTTATTTATATTCCGATTTTTATTTTATTTAAATTGTTTCATTATCTCATTCCAGCTGCGATGAAGGAGAGATTATAATATGTGGACGTATATAAAACGTGATAAAAGGTTTTGGATAAGCATTGGATTTCTTCTCATATTAGTTCTTTTGAGCATCGGAAATACGATATGGAATGGTGGGCACATTAGACAAGTTACACTGCAATATGATGCGGCCGGAAATCCAGAAGTACCACCGTTTTCACCTTCATTACAATTTTTACTCGGGACAGACCGGAAAGGATATGACCTTTTACATTTAGTCATTGAGGGCGCGAAGTGGACGATTGGTATATCTATTTTAATTGCGGCACTTAGAATGGTAATAGGTGTGTTTTTCGGTGTTGTACTCGGAACATATATAAAAAGAGGCTTTTCGAAGATTGAGGCTTTTTTTGATAGTTTCACAGTTATTCCGACAGTTATGATTGCGTATTTCTTTCTTCAATCTGTAAATACATTTGGAAGTGGAGAGGAAACAACAACTTTTTTTGAACGGGCTTCGTTTCAAGTTGTATTACTTGTAATGCTTGCGATGCCAGTTATTGCACTGTATGTTGCGAAGGAAGTTCGTAAATTACAAACGGAAGAATTTATTGATGCCGCGCGCATATTAGGCGGATCAAGAAGACATATTGTTATAAAGCATCTTTTCCCGCATCTCTATATGACGTTTATACTCGTATTTCTTCAACAGTTTACGCAGACTCTTACTATTTTACTGCACTTAGGGTTACTGGAAGTGTTCTTTGGAGGAACTGTTAAGTTTTTAGGACCGGTAGAAGAAGTAGACTCTTACACACATGAATGGTCAGGTTTAATAGGAGTTTACTTTAGATCATTAACAGTGCATCCATGGATTCCTCTCGTTCCAATTACATTTTTTGGACTTACTATTTTTTCGGGAAATATGATTGTAAAAAGTATAGAAGAGGCGATGATGAAAGTAAGGTTCGGGGGAGAGAGGAAGAAGGAAGTTGTAGAAGAAGAACAACCTGCTGTGCAGTCAAAAGAAGAGTTATTTACTTTTAAACATACGATGTGAAGAGCCTAGGAAACTAGGTTCTTTTATTTTGTTATATTACAATATCGTAAGAGAGATGTAATGAAAATCGATAGGGGAAAAATACAAATTCGTATACACTTCATGTATAGAGAAATGTGAGAGCAGGTGAAGGTATACGATGGATTTTTTAGAAGTATCAAAACGTAGTATAAAGCGAAATATTAAAGATTATTTTCTATACTTTATTTCATTAGTAGGCAGCATTATTATTTATTTTACATTCGTATCGATTAAACGAAATGAAAGTGTAGTAGCTCTTTTAAAAGAGTCAGATAAGGTGGAAACGACATTTACGTTTGCACAAATATTGTTGATTATCTTTTTGGCGATATTTATTTTTTATTGTAATAGCTTCTTTTTGCGAAAGAAGAAAAAAGAAATTGCGCTATACAGTTTATTAGGAATTCGTAAAGAGGAAATTGCTAAGTTACTCTTTTATGAAACATTATTAGTTGGTGCTGCGGCAAGTGTATTAGGTATTATTTCTGGTTTATTTATAGCGAATATGTGTGCAGGGCTTCTTGTGAAATTAATGGGAAGTGCGTTTACTTTTACATTTACGATTTCATTTTTATCTATAGTAGAAGTCCTTATAACGATAGGTACGATTTTCTTTATTGCATCATGGAAAAGTAAAAAGTTAATTTATGAGCAGCGTTTAGTTGAATTACTATATGGTGAAAATCAGAAAGAAGAGGCACCTACGTATTCAAGTAAGAAGGCAAAACGAGCGATTGTTTTATTAATTACAGGTTATATAATTGCGTTACTCACACAAGTTTTTGGATTGGGAGCAATCTTTATTACAGGTCTACTTATTTTTGGGTGTATTGTAAAAGGTACGTTTTTACTATTTGAGCAGTATACAGTGAAATCACTCCATAAAATAAAGGGAGATAAAACGAAATATTGGAATGGAACGAACATTTTATCAATTTCTTCATTGTTCTTCAGAATAAAAGGAAATGTAAAGATGCTTGCGCTATTATCTTTATTAAGTGCAGTGACACTATGTACAATTGGAATTAGTTCTAGTATGTATTATGGAGCGCAGAAAACGGCGACATTAATGAATCCAGTTAGTTATGAGTATGTAACAACTGGAAAGGAGTTAGATAAGAAAGTTAGAAAAGAAATTCAAAAACATGAGTTAGGAATCAAAAATGAAACGTCTGTAGCTATGCTCTCTATGCAAGGAAAGATAGAGGGAGAACAAATATTAACAGGATATTTAATAGGGAATGGTAATGTACAAGTTATAAAAGTGTCGGATTATAATAAATCAGCTTCTATGTTAGGTAATAAACAAGTCATTCTAGGTTCTGAAAAGGAAGTTGTTTTATTAGATCCGTATAAATCATATAACATAGAAAAGAATTCGCTTGAAGGAAACGACGTATCCTTCGAAGGGATGAAGAATAGTATAACAATCGTTGATCATCGTGAGGAAACAATTGTGAGTGCGAAACTTGCACCGGTTGGACTTGTTGTTCAAGATTCGTTATTTAATAAGCTGCAGCAAGGAAATGCTGTTTCAACAGTTAGCGGATTTATCGTTGAAGGAAACGGTAGTAGAGAGCTAACGAAAGAGTTAGGGACTATCCTATCTAAGGAAGCAAAATTCCAATCCTTTGAAGAGGCGAGCGAATCTGAATTGCAAGATGGTGCAGTATTATTATTTGCAAGTATATTTTTAGGGATTGTCTTTATTCTTGCTACTGGATGTATTTTATACTTTAAACAAATAACAGAAGCGATGGCAGAGCGACCGGCATACGGCATGTTAAAGAAAATTGGATTAACGAAAAGGGAAGCAACAGAGTCTGTAAGAAAACAAGTAGGAGCGATTTTTGTAATACCATTACTGCTTGCGATTTGTCATACATTCTTTGCATTTTTAAGTTTGATGGGCTTTACAGGAATGTTCGAATATAGTCTTCCGTTACTAGGTAGTATAGGAGTGTATATCATGATTTACTTTAGTTACTATATGTTAACGGTTCGATCGTACACAAATACCGTATTCAGCGATAGAAAATAAAAAAGAAGCGAGCAATTTTTCATGCTCGCTTCTTTTCGTTATTTCGTAGAAACTTCACCTTCAGTTTCTGTTTGCGGAATAAAGTATCCGACTATACCACCAATTATTGCTGGAACAATCCAGCCAATACCTAATTCATAAAAAGGAATTGCGTGTACGATATTAGCGATAAAACTTGGTATCATTCCCACATTATCAAGTGCATGAATACAGCTAATAAGGAAGGCCGCAATCATTGCTCCGATATAGACAGAAGGTTTACGTTTCGTATATTTATCAATAAAGGATACGAAAATTAAAATGATTGTAATTGGATATAAAATAATTAATACGGGTAATGTAATTTTGATTAATAAACTTAAACCTAAGTTTGAAATAACGAAACTAAAAATACAAACGTATAGTACAAGCTTCTTGTATGAAACATTTGTTAATACTGTTGTGAAATAGTTAGCGAATGCACTTACAACACCAATTGCTGTCGTTAAACAAGCGGCTATAATTGCGATACTTAATAAAACATTACCGCTTGTCCCAAAGAATTGGTACATAACAGTAGCTAATAGTTGACCACCGTTTTCGAATTGTCCTAAGTTCCCGTTTGAAGCGCCGATATAACCGAGTAAGAAGTAAACAATTGTTAAGAACAGGGCCGCAATGCTTCCGCAAATAATTGTATATTTCGCAATGGATTTCTTATCTTGTATACCGTTTTGACGAATTGCATTTACAACAATCGTTGATAATACGAGTGCTCCGATTGCATCTAACGTTAAAAATCCTTCAAGAAATCCTTTGAAAAATGGAATTTCTTTATAGTCACCGATAGGTTCTGCAAATGATCCTGGTGAAAGAATCGCTTTTGTTGCCATAATTGCAATAATTCCAAGTAAAATTGGCGTTAATATTTTACCGATATGATCTACTAATTTGGATGGATTTAATGATAAGAAGTAGACGACTGTAAAGAAAATCGCACTAAAGATTAACATAGAGTACCATTGATCTGGGAAAAGTGGTGCGATTCCAATTTCATAAGATACAGATCCAGTTCGTGGAATAACAAATAGTGGGCCGATTGAAAGATAAATAATGATGGCGAATATTGCTGCGAATTTTGGATGAACACGGCTCGCTAAAGTGTTAAAGCTACCACCAGCAAGGGCAACAGCGACGATAGCTAGTAAAGATAAACCGACGTCTGTAATAATAAATCCTGTAATGGAAACCCACATATTCTCTCCGGAAGAAAGACCGAGAAGGGGCGGAAAAATCATATTACCAGCACCGAAGAAAACCGCGAATAGTAGTAAACTAATCGAAAGTATTTGCGCTGGTTTTAAAGTTGTACGCATATAAAGAAAATCCTCCTAATGAGTGTTTTTGTCGAAAATTCAAATAATTTGTCGAGTAACTGTTATTATTTTAAAGGTCTGATGACTATAAAGCAAGAGGGAATTTTATAAATATTAAAAAATAATGCATTAAATTGAATAAATATACTATTTATATGTTAATTAGGAAGGATTTAACTTTAAATATAAAAAAACACATATCGTTACGATATGTGTGTTAAAAGAAAATCTTTTTATCACGTTCGTCTTTTAAAATTTCAACCGCTTCTCGGAAACGTTGTGAATGGACAATTTCTCGTTCGCGTAAAAAGCGCAAGCTGTCGTTTATGTCGGGGTCGTCAGATAAATCAATTAGCCATTGATAAGTTGCTCGTGCTTTCTCTTCAGCGGCAATATCTTCATATAAATCTGCGATAGGGTCTCCTTTTGCTTGAATATAAGTAGCAGTAAAAGGAACGCCACCAGCATTATGATAAAACAAAGCGCTATCGTGATTAGCATATTGTGCGTCTAATCCAGCAGCTTTCATTTGTGCTGGTGTCGCACCTTTCGTTAATTTATAAATCATTGTAGCAATCATTTCTAAATGGGCGAACTCTTCTGTACCGATATCGGTTAGTAAGCCAACGACTTTGTCAGGAATTGTATAACGTTGATTTAAGTAGCGAAGAGCAGCAGCCAGTTCGCCGTCCGCACCGCCATATTGTTCAACTAATAATTTGGCGAGTGCTGGATTACAAGTACTCACTTTAACTGGATATTGTAATTTTTTTTCATAAATCCACATAGTTTCTCTCCTTTATCCTGCTATTTGCTGCCCGTAAACTCCACTTGATTAAAGTTTCATTTTATATTTGCCATGGCCACGGTCCTTGGCTCCATTGCCATGGAGCGTTAGAATAACTATTTCCGAACTGCTGAAGTGGTCCGTATTTTTCTTCAATTTTTTGTTGTAATACTCTTCGTTTATAGGAGAAATCGTTGAATTGATTTATAGCTGCAGTATCGTCGGGGTGCGTATCTAAATAGAGGGTAAGTTCAACTAATACAAAGTCTAGTTCTTGTAGTTCTTCAATCCATTTGTAATATTCATCAGGCAATGTTTGTGTCACGTTTTTATTCACCGTCCTTTTTTGTGAGGATTTTCATAAAAATCATAAAAAGCAGGCCATAAAGTCCCTTTTCTTAAAGCTTCTTTTGGTGGGAATTGGGGTAAGTTAGGTGGTTGAAAGCCTATAAATAGGTGTGGGGGAGTTGAGTAATATTTCTTTCCAATTGGAGGGCAAGGATCGTTTGGGCCATGAAAAGGTATGTAGGATTTCATAAATTCATCCATGTTACACGCCTCCTTTATAAATGAAATATTCGTCACTACGTATTGTATTCGTACATAATTGCAAATTATGACTCATATAGAAAACTAAAAGGGGCAGGGGGAGTGCGGATGGAAAGTGTTACAACATGTATTGTCTTAGAATCTAAAAACTTAAAGGAAACATTATATTTTTATGAAGGAATTCTAGGGTTTAAACCGAGCAAGGAGAGGCCACAAATACGTGTAACAGGTGTGTGGTATGATATCGGTTCAACGAGAATTTGTTTTGTTGTAAACAGGGGGCTGGGAGAACATAGAGAGACTGTTATATCATCAGTGAAGGACCTATTGTTAAAAACTACAAATATCGAGCGGTTAAAGAAAAAGTTAGTGTTTTATCAAATATCATTTGTAGAAGAGCGTCGCGGTGAAGAAGTTAGAATAATATTTCATGATCCAGATGGTTATACACTCCAATTCCTTTCAATAGAGAACAGGGAAGAGAGTCTTTTACAATGTAATAATCTGAATGGCGAATGAAAAAAATATTGACAAGCCCCTCCAAATATTTTAATGTGATTGTATAAAATTGTGTATATAAAGGGGAGTAACTTATTACAGTAAAGTCGTCATTACAGGGAGAAACCCTCGGCTTTATTGGCAACGTTCCGTTGTTAGTGAGACCTTTACCAGCAATGGTAAAGGCCCCTTCTTGTCTTTTTTAGGACCCTTACCATATTTGGTAGGGTCCTTTTTGTATACAAAGAGAGGAGAAATAAAAATGAAAAAACTTATTAGTAGATTAAGAGTTGTATTTCATGTCCGTCGTTTTGTTCCATTTCTATTTGACTTTTTTACTTCAAAAGAGGTTTCAATAAAGAAGAAAATCTTATCTATTGCTTTTTTAGTTGGTTATGTAGCGATGCCGCTCGATTTAATTCCAGACTTCTTACCGTTTATCGGTATTTTAGATGATATTGGAATTGTGTTATTTATTTTAAATCGAATTGTAAAAATGGCGCCAGTGCAATTGCAGGAAAAGCATAACGTAAACGTAGGATAGGAGTTGAAAATATGGAGCAAATTATTTTAGATATAATCGAGTTTTTAAAGCAGTTTTCTTATTTTGGAGTTGTGTTAGCATTAACGTTTGAATTTATTCCAGCAGAAGTAGTTTTGCCCATGGTTGGATATTGGGTATACGAGGGGGATATGAATTTTTGGTTAGCTGTATTAGCTGGAACACTAGGGGGAACGACAGGACCATTAACGTTATACGCACTAGGTTATTACGGTGGTCGTCCTCTATTAATAAAATACGGGAAATACTTCTTCATTAAAGAAGAACAAATTCAAAAAGCAGATGATTTCTTTGAGAAATATGGGCCGGTTGTAGCATTTTTAGGACGCTTCATCCCGGGAGTTCGAACGCTTATTTCCGTTCCATGTGGTATGGCGAAAATGAACATATGGAAATTTAGCATATATACATTTGTAGCAATGTTTCCATTAACGACTTTGTATATTTATTTTGGAATGAAATTAGGTCCGCATTGGGAAAAAGCAGCGGGTGTTGTTGGACAATATATGCTACCGATATTAGCGGTCGTTCTTATTATTGTAGGTGGTATTTTAATCTATAAATTTATGAAAAAACGAAACAGATCGGAATCTATCTAGTCATTGGTAATGGAATTTGCATATTTTTTGAAAATAGATGAATAGTACAGGCAAAAGACTCTGAGGGACATACACATATAAGGAATAACAAAGAGAGAGGGGAAAGACTATGGCTTGTGAGTGCTCAGGAACAGTTTTAACGTGTTGTTCGGATAATAGCAGTAACTTCGTCCAAGATAAAGTATGTAATTCATGGTCTAGTGCCGCTGCTAGTACATTTACTGTGTATGCGAATAATGTGAATCAAAATATCGTTGGAACAGGTTATTTAACTTACGATGTCGGGCCGGGTGTGAGCCCTGCAAACCAAATTACAGTGGCAGTGCTCGATTCGGGCGGAGGAACGATTCAAACATTTACCGTTTCTGAAGGAACAAGTATTGCGTTTACGTTCCGTCGTTTTAATATTATTCAAATTACAACACCAGCTACTCCACTAGGAACTTATCAAGGAGAGTTTTGTATTACTACACGTTATTTAATTTCATAGAGAGGGGAAAATAAGATGGGGAATTGTAGTACTAATCTTTCATGCTGTGCAAATTCACAAAAAACGATTGTTCAAGATAAAGTTTGTATTGATTGGACTGCATCAGCAGCAGCTGAAGTAATTTATGCAGATAATATCGCTCAAGATATTTATGCATCTGGGTATTTGAAAGTAGATACTGGTACTGGACCTGTTACACTTGTGTTTTATACTGGTGGTATAGCAGGGACTGCATTGGAAACGATTGTTGTAGCTGTTGGAAGTAGCGCATCTTTTACAGTTCGTCGTTTTGATACTGTTACAATTCTTGGAACAGCAGCAGCTGAAACTGGGGAATTTTGTATGACGATTCGTTATGCTTTATCATAATATAATCTAATATATAAATAAAAAACGTGCAAACTATTTCGTAGTTTGCACGTTTTTTGGTGAACTTTTGGATATTTTACAAAAGTAATGGTTGTTTGTAGACAAAAATAATGTAATCATATGCAATCTCGCTTTGATTTGCAATAAGTGAGTTGGATACAGTAGCGTCCTTCTATATAAATAGAAGGATCTGTTGGAATATCTATTATTGAAACAGATTGTAAATTAGATCCTGTGTATGAAAATGTATTCCCTGGTAGAACGGTGAAAGTACTTATATTATTGCCTACTATTTGCACGAATAAAGCATTTGTACTGTTTCTATTGTTATATACAGATGTAGTGCCTGAAACTGAAATAACTCCATCGGATTCCCAAAGTTTTAATGTTTGATAGGTTTGTTTTAGTTGCCTTTGAGAAACTGGAATAAAATCATTCGAGATAAAGATATTGCCGGCGAATTCATTTGTAACAAGTTCAGCATCGCATGCAGGAGGTGGTGGAATTGGAGGGCAAGGGCAAGGGCATGTCGGTTGACAGATGATAGATAAAGGAGCAAAGCAACCAATATTTTTATGGGGTTTCAATAGGCTCCCCTCCTTTTGAAATGGTGTTTACTATTATTAAATGTAACAGCATGGCCGATGTGTTAAGAATGGACAAAAAAAATAAAATCGTGATAGTTTCGTAGGCTCATGCCTCGTAATAGTTTTTTATAGAAAAAAATTAGTTGTCTATTAGACAACAATTGCTTGTTTCTTGTAAATGTGGCATTTTACATAAAAATGACTGTATATTTACAAAATTTAAGCAAATTTCATTTTTAGTTTAAACGAAGTTAATATGTGCTCGGTACAATAACTATTGTAATTAATTCATTATATGAGGAGGATTTACGTGGAAAGAACTGCTTTACGAAAAGTAAAAGGTCTTATTGGATTATTAATGGTGTTTGTATTGGCATTTGTATCATTACCGTGGAGTACGTCGGTTAAAGCGGAAGAGAAAAAGCAAGAAAAGGCACCAAGTGAGAAGAAAATCGTTTTCCCAGTGGTAAGTGATGTGCATATTAAGAATAGTGGAACAGATGATACATTTCGCTGGAAACGAGCGATTGAGCAGTTTAATACACTTGCCCCAAAGCAAGATGCATTTGTTATTGTAGGTGATTTCACAGATTCAGGATCGCTGCAACAATATGATCGTTTCATGCAAGTGTATAACGAAAATGCAAATAAAGATGCGGTACGAATGAATTCTCTTGGTAATCATGATTATTGGAACGGTTTATCTGAAGAGGGAGCGCAGAAGCGTTTTTTAGAAAAGACAGGAATGGAATCGATTTATTATCATAAGGTGGTAAAGGGGTATCATTTCCTTGTTATGTCTCCAGAGAATGGAACAACACATGGCTATTATTCGGACAAGCAAATTAATTGGTTAAAAGAAGAAATGGCAAAGGCACAAAAAGATGATCCGGAAAAACCGATTTTCGTATTTTTACACCAACATATTAAAGATACAGTATACGGTAGCCAAGAATGGGGAACGCAAGATAGTGCGAAAATTAATGCGGTATTAAAAGAATATCCACAAGTTATTACGTTTTCTGGTCATTCTCATTATCCGTTAGATGATCCAAGATCGATTCATCAAAAAGACTTTACATCAGTTGGTACATCTTCTGTAAGTTATATGGAAGTTGAAGGTGGTAAAGTACAAGGGAATATCCCGCCAGGAGCTAGTACATTAAGTCAAGGTTTATTAGTAGAAGTGGATGATAAAGAAGTAACGATTAATCGCCGCGACTTCCATACGAATTCTTGGACAGGTGAACCTTGGAAAATTAAATTACCATCAAAGAAAGAAACATTTACTCATGTAGAAGATCGTGATAAAGAAAAACCATACTTTGCAAAAGATGCAAAGCTTGCTGTATCAAATGTAACAGAAAATGCAGCAACAGTAACATTCCAGCAAGCATTGGACAACCTTCTTGTTCATTCTTATCGTGTACAAGCTAGAGATAAGCAAACTGGAGAAATAAAGAATAAATTGTTAGCATTCTCAGAGTTTTATCGTGATCCAGTTCCAAAAGAACTTACATTTACACTTGCAGGATTAGATGGCGGGAAAGCATATACACTTGAAGTAGTTGCGATTGATTCGTTTGGAAATGAGAGCGCGCAGCCATTAACTGCAGAAATTACAACGAAAAAAGATAATATCGATCCGAATGTAAAAGTGCCAAAGGCAGACGTTTTTGATGTGAATTTCTTAGATGGTACATTTAAAGATAACTCACCGTTTGGAACAAAAGGTGATGTGAAAGGGAATGTATCTATTGAATATGATAAAGCGTTGAAAACAAATGTAATGAAATTAAATGGAAAAGCAAATACATTTGGGTATCTTCCATTTTCAGCAGCACAAAAAGAAAAAGTAGCAAATTCATTTACGTTAGAAACTGTATTTTCAATGAATGAAATTCGCGGACAAGGTATTTTGCAAAATACAGAGAGTGGTGGAATTGGTTTTGAGTCTACAGGAAGTGGCTATGTAGAATTATGGGCTCATATTGGCGGAAGCTATAAACGTGTGGGCGTTCAATTAGAAGCAAACAAAACGTATCATTTAACAGGAACGTATAACGGCAGTGAAGTAGCAATTTATGTAGATGGTAAAAAAGTAAATAGTCAGCCAGCTCAAGGGAAAGTATATCACCCGAACGTACCATTCGCACTTGGTGCGGATCCTGATAGCAACGGAAATGGTGGTATTCCGTTAAATGGACAAATTGCACTCGCAAAATTATATAGTAAAGCATTAAGTTCTTCAGAAGTAGTAGCGGCATATAATGAGTTTTCTACTCGTACAAAATTAGAGCAAGTAAATGCGTTATATGAAGAGAGTGGAAAAGTGAAAGAAGTGTTAGCTGGTACTTATGAATTTGGTGAAAAGCCAGGTCAGTATTCACAAGCAGCTTTTAACGAATTACAAAGAAGCTATGACAATGCAAAGAAAGTGTTTGAGAATATAGCAAGTACAGGAGAACAAATTATTCAAACGTATAATGAATTAAAAACAGCAAACCAAACATTTGTCCAATCAAAGGTAGCAGAAGAACAGCCAAAAACACCGAAAGAAAAATTACAAGTGAATATTGAATCTGCAAAAGCTTTAGTAAAGAAAGCGCAAGATGGAAATGTAACAGACGGTTCTGTTAAATCATTAAGTCAAAAAATCACAGTTGCAGAATCTGTGTTAAAAGATAAAAATGTAAAAGATGAGTATGTGGAATCAATGAATCGTACGTTAGAGCATGCTATTTCACTTGTTGAAAAAAGCATCAACAAATAAGGTATAAGAAAAAGAAGCTTATCATGATGGGCTTCTTTTTTGTTATACTAAAAGTAGTATAGAAAAGGGAGCGAATAATTTGGAAGAGAAAAAGCTAAAAAGAATTCTTGAATATGTATGGATCGCGGTTGTGCTCCTTGTAGGATATTATTTATTAAAAGATAAAAGTATATGGGTTCTATTTCTAATGACATTTTTATTAGCGGGATTAGGGACGCTATTTATTAACTTTTTCTTTGATAGTGTAAACGCGTGGAGAAAGAAAAAGAAAGAGAAGAAGTAAGGAGAAATAAGCATGCAAAAGTTAACGCTTATTGCATTAACTTGCATCGCATACTTGTCAGTTTACAATCGTTAACTAAACAACATAATAGAACATGAAAATAGCCCGCCTTTATTATAGGCGAGCTATTTTGTTATGCTTTTTTCTTCTCATCGCTTGTTTTTTTAGTAGCTAAATGACTATGTTTTCTAGAGTAGAAGAAGTAGACGCATAAACCGACTATAAGCCAAATTGCAAAACTGATCCATGTTGTTTTGGACAAATTCATCATTAAATATAAACAACAAAGAATAGCGACAATTGGTAATGCAGGTACGAGAGGTGTACGAAAGCCTCGTTTTAAATCAGGATGAGTTTTACGTAAAATAAGTACAGCAAAGCAAACGAATGTGAAGGCTGTTAACGTACCGATGTTTACTAAATTCGCTAGTAAATGTAAGTCTAAAAGTCCTGCTAATAAAGCTGCAAATACTCCAGTAATCCATGTGTTTAATAAAGGGATTTTTACTTTTTTATTTACGCGTGATAAAGCTTTTGGGAGTAAGCCGTCTCGGCTCATTGCATAAGAAACACGAACTTGTCCATACATAACGACTAAAAGAACGGTTGTCATTCCTGTCATCGCACCAACTGCAAGTAGCCCCGCAATAGTATCTTCACCAACGAAATGTAGTGCAAATGCAACTGGATCAGACACGTCTAATTGCGTGTAAGGAACCATGCCTGTTAAAACGAAAGATACGATCATGTATAAAACTGTACAAATAAGAAGGGAACCGATAATGCCAATTGGTAAATCACGCTGCGGTTTTTTCGTTTCTTCTGCCGCGGTTGCGATTGCATCAAAACCTAAAAAGGCGAAGAAGACAGTGGCAGCTCCGGTAATAATACCGTCGTACCCGAATGGAATGAACGGTGTCCAATTTTCAGGCTTTACATATTTTGCACCTGCTACGATAAAGGCGATAATAACTGCTAATTTTATAAGGACCATAATATTATTAATGCGTGCGCTTTCGCGTATACCAAAACTTAAAAGCCCAGTAATGAGAAGTAAAATACAAACAGCTGGTAAATCAATGAGACCACCTTTTCCTGTACCAGGGGCCGAGGCTATTATGGCGGGCAGATGGATGTTAAATCCTTGTAGTAAAGATTGTAAATAACCAGACCAACCGACAGCTACTGCTGCGACGGCAAGTAAATATTCGAGCATTAAACACCAACCAACGATAAAGGCGACAACTTCTCCGACAGTCATGTATGCATAAGTGTAAACACTGCCTGAGACTGGTATAGAAGAAGCGAATTCGGCATAACAAAAGGCTACACAAGCACAAGTAAATGCAGCAATAAGGAATGATAGCATAATACCAGGGCCAGAATGTTTTGCTGCGACAATACCTGTTAATACAAAGATCCCTGTCCCAATTACGGCGCCAATTCCTAAAAAAGTTAAATCAAGTGCAGTTAATGTTCTCTCTAACTGCCGTGGTGATTCAGTACTAAGCGGTTTTTTTCGTAATAATGACTTCACTTTGGACTCTCCTCCCGTTTTTCATCTCCATAACTGCGAATAGTGTGAATCCATTGGAAAAGAGTACGTAAGTGAATAAAGGTACAGTTATGGTATGTAGTTTTTTGAAATTTCTGGATTAATTTTATTATAATTCAGAATATTTTGTCAAATAAAAATGTGACAAATAAAATGCGAATGAATAGGGGAAACTACTTGCAGGAATGGACGAGGGTTAACAGAGTGACAAAACCACTCATTAAAGTTTCACTTTATATAGTAGGAGAAGATGCTATGTTATTTTATTTTGAACTTGTCGTCATTTTACTTTGTACGAAATTAGCTGGTGATATTAGCGTGAGACTCGGCCAGCCTTCTGTACTTGGTAAATTAATTGTTGGTATTATTATCGGTCCTGCTGTGCTTGGTATTATTAATAGTTCAGAACTTATTGATGAACTTAGCGAGATTGGTGTTTTGCTACTTATGTTTATGGCGGGGCTTGAAACAGATTTAGAAGAGTTAAATCGGAATTTGAAATCTGCATTCGCAGTAGCGATGGGAGGAATTATTTTCCCGTTCCTTGGTGGGTATTTAGCAGGACTTGCGTTTGGAATGTTACAGTCGCATGCAATCTTTTTAGGGTTATTACTTTGTGCCACTTCGGTTAGTATTTCTGTTCAAACACTAAGAGATTTAGGGAAAATGAATACGAGAGAAAGTACAACGATTTTAGGGGCAGCTGTATTTGATGATGTAATTGTTGTTATTTTATTAGCATTTGTGATGAGTTTTTTAGGTACACAAGATGTAAATGTAACGCTTGTCATTGCAAAGAAAATTATCTTTTTTGTAAGTATCGTTTTCATTTCTTGGAAAGTTGTTCCATGGATTATGAAAATGCTCGTACCACTTCGTGTAACAGAAGCATTAATTAGTGCAGCTCTTATTATTTGTTTCTCTTTTTCGTATTACAGTGAAATGATGGGAATTGCAGGTATTATTGGGGCTTTTGCAGCAGGGATTGCGATTTCTCAAACAGAGTATAAACATGAGGTAGAGCATAAAATTGAACCGATTGCTTATGCGATATTTGTACCGGTGTTCTTCGTAAGTATTGGAATGGAAATTACATTTCAAGGTATCGGAAGCCAGCTTTGGTTCATTATCATCATGACGCTTATTGCGATTTTTACAAAGTTAATCGGATCAGGTTTAGGGGCAAGACTGACAGGGTTCAACCTTCAATCTTCTATTAGTATCGGTGCGGGGATGGTTTCGCGCGGAGAAGTGGCGCTTATCATCGCAGCGAATGGGCTTGCGGCAAATTTATTAGCGAAAGAAAATTTCACAGCGATTGTTATTGTTGTTATATTGACGACGATTATTACGCCGCCGCTTTTGAAGAAGTATTTTGTATAGAAGAAAAGAGCTTATCTGATGTAGGTAAGCTCTTTTTTTATTGCAAAAAGCAATGGTCATGTGGCATGAAAGGTTTTGAATTATGGTAAAATCTATGTATGTGATATGACAAGGAGAGGGAAGTGTGAAGATTACAAAGGGGAAAGTTATAGGTGTAATCATACTTATTGCATTATGCATACCATTTACCGCATGGAAAGAATCAAAAGTGAAAGATTTTCCAGTTTCTATTTTTTCTTCCTATGTAGAAGACGAAAACCCGAAAGACTATAAGTACACTGCTTTTGTACCTGACTTTGCAATTTGGATAGGTGGTTGGGAAAAACAGAAGTCTGAAGGTGAAATAACGTCATATAAAAAAGGAAATCGAACTGTAATTGTTCACCATCCACCTGGTAATGATGGTTTTTATCTATATGATACAAATGATATTAGAGAATATACGCAACCGTAAGAAGTGGAGGTTAAATGGTGAAAGCTTCAACATTACTATTTAAAATTGAAAGTAATATGGATCAATTTTCACCAGCTGAAAAGAAGATTGCCATATACATAATGGGGAATGCAGAGATTGTTCCGAATTTAACGACGAAAGAAGTGTCAACGAATGCAGGTGCAAGTGAGGCGAGTGTTGTTCGCTTTTGTAAATCGATTGGAATCGGAAGCTTTAAAGCATTTAAGATAGCGCTCGTTCGTGAATTAACGATTGCTGATTATAATATTAATGATTTTTCAGTGATGAATACGGAAGATGGACCGTATGATTTGTTTAATAAAGTTACATATGTGAATAAAGCTGCAATTGAGGCGAGCGTTACTGCGATAGATAAGAAGGAACTTGAGAAAGCAGCAGACCTTATTGTAAATGCAGATAAAATTATATTTTACGGAGTAGGCGGATCAGCTACTCCGGCGATGGATGGAGCTTATAAATTTACAAGGCTCGGATTTACAGCGATGATGCTATCTGATTTTCATATGATGTTGCCGCTTGTGACGAATTTAAAAGAAGGCGATATATTTGTTGCGATTTCAACATCTGGTCGTACGAAAGATGTACTTGAAATGGCGCAATATGCGAAGAGACAAGGTGCAACTGTTATCGGAATTACGAAGCTTGATCAATCATCACCGTTATATAAAGAGGCAGACATTCGTCTTTGTATGCCAGATGTAGAACAAGATCATCGTATTGCGAGTATTGCTTCGAGAATGACACAACTGAATATGATTGATGCTTTATATGTGATTACTTTTAATCGTATTGGTAATAAAGTGTTGGATCAATTTATGGAGACAAGAGAAGAAGCTCTGCGGTTACGGAAGTTAAAATGAGAAGATGGGGAAACCCATCTTTTTTTGTATACTGACATAAATTCGTCATGAAGAGAAATAAAATTTCATAAAATAATAAAGTAATATTGATTTTAAATTTCTTGAAGTTATAATAAAAGTATGAAATTAAATTTCAAAGTAGGTGGTAATATGTTAGAAAATTTATCTACAGAACATCGTAATGAGAAGACGATGAATTTGGATGAGATGAGCATAAAAGAAGTGCTACAAAGTATGAATCAAGAAGATCGAACTGTTTCATTAGCAGTTGAAAATGAAATAGAAGAAATCGAAAAGGTTGTAGGGGCTGTTATTCAATCTTTTGAAGAAGAGGGCCGATTAATTTACATTGGTGCTGGTACGAGTGGTCGTTTAGGTATTTTAGATGCAGTGGAATGCCCGCCGACATTTGGCACAGATGATAAAATGGTACAAGGATTTATAGCAGGTGGATTGAAAGCGTTTACTAAGGCGGTGGAAGGTGCCGAAGATCGTGAAGAGTTAGCAGAAGAAGATTTAAAAAGTATTGGATTAAACGAGAAAGATACAGTGATTGGAATTGCGGCAAGTGGCCGAACTCCTTATGTAATTGGCGGCTTGAAGTACGCAGGCAGCGTGGGAGCGAGTACAGCTAGTATCTCTTGTAATAAAAATGCTGAAATAAGTAAATATGCAAAACTAAATGTGGAAGTAGAAACAGGCGCAGAAATTTTAACAGGCTCAACGCGTTTGAAGGCTGGTACAGCGCAAAAATTAGTGCTTAATATGATTTCAACAGCTTCTATGATTGGTGTTGGGAAAGTATATAAAAACTTAATGGTAGATGTTCAATCTACAAATGAAAAGTTAGTAGAACGATCAAAACGAATTATTGTGGAAGCAACAGGGGTTAGCTATGAAGTAGCAGCGGAGTATTATGAAAATGCAGAACGTAATGTGAAAGCTGCGATTGTTATGGTATTGCTACAGTGTGAGTATGGGGGAGCACTGGAGAAATTAAAAGAAGCGAAAGGGTTTGTGAAGAAGGCACTATAAAATAATAGGGAGGGGGATTCTATTATGAAGAAAGAAGAGAGAATGGCCAAAGAGATTTCAGAGCAACTTGGGGGAGTAAAAAATATTCGTGGCATTGCTCATTGTATGACGAGACTGCGATTAACGCTTCATGATGAAAGTAAAGTGAATATGGACCTTTTGAAAAAGGTTGAAGGGGTTATGGGCGTTATTGAAGATGAGACGCTTCAAGTTGTTGTTGGACCAGGGACAGTAAATAAAGTAGCAGCTGAAATGGAAGGTTTAACGGGACTGCGAATTGGTGAGGTGGCAGATCATCACCTTGAAGACCTTGGGCAAGAGATGAAGTCAGAGATTAAGAATAAAAATAATACGCCAGTGAAAAACTTTTTAAGAAAAATAGGAAGTATTTTCATTCCGTTAATTCCTGGTCTTGTTGCGTCAGGAATTATAAACGGGGTTGCTAACTTTGCGAAAAATGCAGGTGCCGATCCGAATGCAACGTGGCTACAAATGTTACTACTCATTGGCGGCGGTATCTTTACATTCTTAGGCATTTTAGTCGGTTGGAATACAGCGAAAGAATTTGGCGGGACACCAGTTCTTGGGGCAATTGCTGGTATTTTAATTTTTAACCCGGCGATGGCGACTGTAAAATTATTCGGTGAAGCGCTCGTACCCGGACGGGGTGGATTATTTGCAGTTATTTTTGCAGCATGGCTTATGGTTGTAGTGGAAAGACAAGTTCGAAAAGCTGTGCCAAATGCAGTTGATATTATCGTGACACCGCTTATTACTGTGTTAGTCGTAAGTATCGTAACGATGTTAGCAATTCAGCCGGTAGCAGGTTTCTTATCTGAAGGAATTACAAGCGGAATTAATGGGATTTTAAATATTGGCGGAGCGTTTGCGGGAGCTGTGCTTGCCGGAACATTTTTACCTCTCGTTATGGTCGGATTGCATCACGGTTTAACACCGATTCATATGGAATTTATTAATCAAACTCACGTAACGCCTTTATTACCAGTACTCGCAATGGCAGGCGCTGGGCAAGTAGGAGCAGCGATTGCGATTTTTGTGAAAACAAAAAACAAACGACTTCGTAATGTGATTAAAGGTGCATTACCAGTTGGTTTTTTAGGAATTGGCGAACCGTTATTATACGGGGTTACTTTACCACTTGGGAAACCGTTTCTTACTGCTTGTTTAGGTGCAGCTGTCGGTGGTGCATTCCAAGCAGTTATGAAAACAGCCGCACTCGGAATCGGTGTATCAGGATTATCTTTAATTCCGTTAATTGCTGATAATAAATATTTATTATATTTCCTTGGATTAGTAGTGGCATATACTTTCGGTTTCATCTTTACGTACTTCTTTGGCTTTAAAGAAGAAATGGCAGAAAACATATAGAGAAAGGGATTCCTTTCTCTTTTTTTATTCATAGAAAGGGAGATTCATATGATAGGAGTTTCAATTTATCTTGCAAAAGAGCGAGTAAAGAAACAAGAAGAGTGGCTAAAAGTAGCGAAGGAAAACGTTTTTTCATCTATTTTCACATCACTTCATATACCAGAGGATGATCCTGGTACGTATAAAGAGTTAATTCAAATACTTGGGAAGCAGGCTCTTGAAAATGAAATGGAATTAATGGTCGATGTTTCTCCAAAATCGTTACACCATTTAGGGATGACGTACGAAAATGTAGAAGAGTTAGTGGAGTGGGGCATTACTGGTTTAAGAATGGATTATGGCATTACGCCGAAAGAAATTGCACGCGTATCCCATAAGATGAAAGTAGCTTTAAATGCGAGTACGATTACAGAATCATTTTGGAGAGAGTTACTTACGGAAAATATCCGAGTAAATCGTGTAGAAGCGTGGCATAATTTTTACCCGCGTCCAGAAACAGGACTAGCAAAGTCGTTTTTACAAAAACAAAATAAGTATTTACATGAGTGCGGAATAAAAACGATGGCATTTATTCCGGGAGATGGTGAAAAACGCGGTCCATTATATGAAGGTTTACCGACATTAGAAAAACACCGCTATATGCGGCCGCTTGAAGCGTATTTAGAACTTGTGCAAGATTGTGGTGTCGATAAGGTGTTAATCGGGGATATAAGCGGAAGTCTAGAAAGTGTACAAGAAATAGCGAGTGCGAGTAGAGGAATTATTCCAGTGCGATATGAACCATCGATAAAGGAAAGAGAAGTATTAAAAATGGTAGAACAAGTGCATACAAATAGACTAGATCCAGCTCGTGATGTCATTCGTTCTGTAGAATCGCGCGAAGAAAATAAAGTTGTATTACAACCGATGCATACAATTTCAAGAAAGAAAGGCAGCATTACAATTGATAATGAATTGTACGGTAGATATGCAGGAGAGATGCAAATTGTTGTAAATGATTTGCCTGTAGATGAGAGAGTGAATGTTGTTGGAATGGTTGTAGAAGAGGACCTGCCTTTATTGTCTTATGTTGGCGCTGGAAAAAAGTTTCAACTTTTTCTGTGTGATAGAGTAAAAGCTTGAAGTAGCGCTATTTTATAAAAGACATTATTCGTAAAACGGATAATGTTTTTTGTTTTCTTTAAAAAAAGCATTTGACGAATGAAAAGAAATACCGTATTGTTTTGTCTTGTGAATAAATGTTCACCATAACAAAACAAAAAAGGAGAGTTTAAAATGAACCAATATATTGGAAATTTAATTATTCGTATCGTGTTAGGAGTAACGTTCTTTGCACACGGTTTAGCAAAGTTTCAATCAGGTATAGATAACGTAGCAGGATGGTTTACAAGCATCGGTTTACCAGGTGGTCTTGCATATGGCGTAGCGACAGTTGAATTAGTAGGTGGTATATTATTAATTATCGGTTTAGGTGTCAGATACGTAGGATTGTTATTCGCTCTTATTTTAGCTGGAGCTATCGTAAAGGTAAATGGAGCAGCAGGATTATTAGGAGATGGAAAGAATCCAGGATATGAATTAGATCTTGCATTATTATCAATGGGTGCGTATTTATTCGTTGTAAAAGCAGAAGGATATGTAGATCGTTTCTTAAAAGAGAAAGTAATGAAAACGAAGTAAATTTTATTTATAAATTGTTGACTTAAAGAGTTATTGTAACTATAATAGTTACAATAACTGGATTAAGAATAAAATGATTTGAATATTTTTTTATGTAAGATGTAACTTATGCGGTTACATCTTGTGTGAAGAATAAATAAACGAGGGAGGAAGTACTATGCCTAGATCAAATTTAGAAATTATTCGAAGCACATATGAAGGACCAGCTTCTTCGAATGCAAAACATTTAGCGGAAGCCCTCTCCGAAAAAGTAGAATGGACAGAGGCAGAAGGTTTTCCTTATGGCGGAACGTATATAGGTGTAGAAGCTATAATGGAAAATGTATTTAGCCGTTTAGGATCAGAGTGGGATAACTATAAAGCGAGTGTAAATACGTACCATGAAGTAAACGAAAAAGATGTAATTATTACTGAAGGTGTTTATTCAGGAGTTTATAAAGAAACGGGAAAATCGTTTGAAGCAGAATTCGTTCATGTATGGCAGCTTGAAAATGAAAAAATTGTAAAATTCAAGCAATATGTGGATAGTTTTATTGTACGAGAAGCGATGAAGGTTTAAAATGAAATAAGGAAACAAATGGAATCGGCTGTGCGCAGGCGATTCCATTTGTTTATGTAATTATTAGGGGAATGGGGAGTACATAATATGAAAAAATGGATAATAGGGACAATTACAATGATTGTAATTGCGATAGGAGCTGTATTCGGTGCTACTAAACTTCTTAATTATATAGAGGAAGAGGAGAAGAGTCTTAAAGCACAAAAAGCAATGGGGCAACAGGAGAAGAAAGCTAAGGAAGAGAAGCCACAAGTTAGTGAAGATGAAATTATTTCTACAATGCATAGGATGGTACATCAAAAAGTGAAATCCTCTGATAAATGGTGATTTATCGAAATGACAAATAAGGAAATTCGTAGTGCGAAGAACGCAGTAGAAAGCAGTACAAATTTTAAATATAAAGCAGAGCTACTTTCTACGTTGGAACGTTGGGAGAAAGGAGACTTTTCACAAACGGTTGAGGATCATAACTTTTTGTGGGAAATTCAAGGTGGTGATACTGGAAAAGCAACAGAACGTTTATCGCCAGAAGAAGAAAAGAAGTATGTGAAAGAAATGAAAGGTAAATAAAAACATCGCCACTTTGATGGCGATGTTTGTTTGATTAAGAATGTTTTCGCATTAAAGCTTTAGTTGGCTGAACAGTAACTGTTTTGAAATGAGAAAATAAATAACACCCTGTCACGACGATAATTGTACCGAAAATTTGAATCCATGTTAGTTCTTCTCCGAGGAAAAGGAATGCTAAAATAGCTGTGAAAATCGGATTGAAGTTTAGAAAAATCCCTGATGTCGTAGCGCCTAATTTTTGTACGCCAATATTCCAAAACACCATACAAAGTACTGTTGAAATTAATCCTGTATATAAAAGTGATGTAATGAAAGAAGAATTGATATTGGAAACAGTGAAGCTACCGATGTTAAATGGCAGTAATAAAATAACGCCGAAAATACCAGAATATAATGTTGCCATGAGTGGTGTAGTGGTTTTTGTAGCCCATTTACTACAAACAGAATAGATTCCCCAAATACAAACAGCCGCAATCATCCATAAATCACCGCTATTAAAGTGTAGTGAGAATAAAAGTGAGAAATCACCTTTTAATAGGACGAGGATAACCCCGAAGAATGAAAGGGTCATGGATAAAATTTGAAGAGTATTTACTTTTTCTTTTAGAAATAATACCGAAAATAGTGCAATTGAAATTGCATTCAATGTAGAGATGAGACCTACATTCGTTGCGGATGTTTTTTCAAGTGCTAAAAATTGAAAAATGTTAAACAGAGCAACGCCTGAAATGCCCATAAGTATTAACGGAAGTATTGCAGCACGAGGCGGAACGATTTTTTTTTCTTTAAACCATACCATCGGTAATAAACAAACAATCGCAATTATCCATCTTAAACTTGTCAGTGTCATTGGTGATGCATGATCAACGAGCGATTTCCCAACGACGAAATTTCCTCCCCATAGTAAGCTCGTTAATAATAGTAAAAAGACGTAAAAATAAGGCATACAAAAATCCCCTTTGCCGTAATTAATATGAATTGTAAATAATTTTAGCATTTTTCTTTATTGTGTAATATATTCTTTTGTATAATGGTTAAAAATCAATAAAATGTTTTGTTGTAAATATGATTTATAGAAAGATATTCATTTTTATGTAAGGTGTGAGGTGTTTTTTCGAATAATCATCGGTAATAAAAAGGGGGAATTTTGATGGAGTCGTCTGTTATTAAAGTGTTAGATGATTTAGATGTACAAATTTTAGATATATTGCAGAAGGAGTCCCAAGTAAGTAACGCTGAGCTTGCGCGACGAGTTAATTTATCACCAGCTGCGATGCATGCAAGAATAAAAAGATTAGATGGAGAAGGGTTCATTGATAAGCAAGTAGCAATTTTAAATCAAGAAAAGCTTGGTTTTGATTTACTATGCTTCATTTTTATGAGTACGAATATTCATCAATCAGATAAGCTGGAAGTGTTGGAAAAAGAATTAGAAGCGATGCCAGAAGTGTTAGAATGTCACTGTTTAACAGGAGAGTATGATTATTTATTAAAGGTTGCAAATCGTGATCGTAAAGAACTGGAGCAGTTTATTAGAAAGCTGAATAAGCTTGGTATTACAAGGATACAGACGAGTTTAGCACTTCGTGAAATTAAATATTCGACAGTATTACCGATCCGAAATGAGGAACCGAGCATCGATTAGATTGCTTGGTTTTTTGTTTGTATAAAGTGATTGACGGGGAGAAAGGAGAAATGTATTATTATATAAAATTGTGTATTAAAATTCATTATAAATTATAAATATTAATATCGGGGCAAGGGGATATAATATGAAAATCTTTAATGCGGTTACGAGTGATGTGGAAGGAATTTATAGTCTCATTGAAGCTTATGCAAAAGAGGGAGTCGTTTTACCGCGTTCTCTTTTATCTCTCTATCAATATTTACAATGTTTATATGTTATGAAAGAAGGAGAGGAAATCGTTGGAGTTGCTGGTTTACATGTGTTAGGAGAGGATCTTGCAGAAGTACGATCGTTAGTAGTTTCGCATACATATGCAGGAAAAGGAATCGGGCGTAAGTTAGTGAATCATGTAATGAATGAGGCTGCAAAAATAAAAGTGAACAGGGTAATTTCTTTAACATATGAAACGGAATTTTTTCAAAAGTGCGGGTTTGATTTTGTGAATAGAGAAGCATTACCAGAAAAAGTGTGGATTGATTGTAGACATTGTCCAAAAGTTGATTATTGTGATGAGGTGGCGATGATACGGTATGTTGGGTGAAATTTTTAGAGAGAAAAAAGACCCACTATTATTTAAGAAATAGTGGGTATCTATGTTTTAGTCAGAAATGAGATGTTGTTAAGAATTTGAATTCGTTTGTCTCACTGCAAAATTAAAAATAGGATTTTTAAGCTCATAGTTATAAGTAGAACCATCGACCAGCCCTACAACTTTATCGCTCTCATAAAGGTCGAGCATAAATTGTGCCATTTGTTTTGCGGTGTGGAATTTCGGTACAACATTATCGTATTGGAATTCATCAATATCAAATGAACGTTTTGCAAATTCTGTTTCAGTTGCACCAGGTGCTAAAACTTTTGCTTGCAGTTTTGCACCTTGTTGTTTCAATTCGTGAGATAAACCTTCTGTAAATGCACTTACATAGAATTTCGTAGCGCAATACGTAACCGCATCAGCAACAATTGTGTATCCACCGCCTGATGAAACGTTAATAAGTTGTGTGCCATCAACCATGGAATAATCTCGAACGAAAAGAGAAGAGAGTATTGTTAGTGCTTCTATATTTACATGCAACATCGTTTCTATTTTATTTAAATTTTGTTCAGCAATTGAGGCGAAATTCCCAAAACCTGCGTTGTTAATCCACGTTTCAATTTGAAAAGTTTGTAGGCCTTCATAAAGCTTATAAACATTTTCCGTGATAGATAAATCCGTTCTTCGAATGACAACATCCAACTCTGGATGCATTTCGTTAATTTTTAATTTTAATCCGTCTAATTCTTCTTGTCTTCGAGCTACAAGTATTAAGTTCTTTCCGCGAGATGCAAAGGCTAAAGCTGATTCATAGCCAATTCCGGAACTAGCACCAGTAATAACAGTATATTTCATATAAAATCCCCCTAAGTTCAAATTAATTTAGTATGGTTAGATTTTATTTGTTAGAGTATACTCTAAGTCAAATGTTTTTTATAAAGCAGTCAAATATATGATGGTAAATGGCATGTGGAGGGAGTATGAGTATGTACACAATTAGCGAGGTAGCTAAATTATTAGGAGTGAGCACACATACATTACGTTATTATGAAAAAGAGAACATATTAATTGCAAACCGCGATACAAATGGAAATCGACTGTATGAAGAATCGCATATAAAGTGGTTGCAGTTTGTAATGAAATTAAAACAAACGCAAATGCCTATAGCAAAAATAAGAGAATACGCTAGATTATATTTAGAAGGGGAACATACAACCGAAGCTCGTTTACAACTGTTAGAAGATCATAAAAAATCTATTCAAACTCAAAGAGAAAACTTAGTAATTACAGAGAAGATGCTCGAAAATAAAATTATTGCATACAAAGACTCGTTGAAAAATAAATTTGATCTATAGGTATTTCACCATAGTGTGCCGACAAATAAAAAAGAGTAGCTAGCAAAAGCTAACTACTCTTTTTAAGGGATCTCCAAGGGGGAATGGAGAAAATATTATGTTACTCTTATTATTAACAGATTATTGAGAAATATACAGGCCGAAATGAAATTTTTTCCTAAATGTATTGTGTTTCGTTTTTTATTATGCTGCTGTCCATATTCAGTATGGAAATTTACAGTTGACATATTGTGAATTGTTCACATACAATATTAATGAATGACATTCAGTCATTTTAACTTTTGAAAGGGTGCTGATAATATATTTTTGGATGCATACAAGAAGGTTAGGGAAGACGAGAATTCATTGATTAAGGATGTTAAAAGTACATTAAATAATTTTTGAATTTAGTTAGCTATGTAACGAAATAAATGATAAATGAGGATGATAGTTGCTTTTATATAGTAGTGATTGAAGAGTATATTTTTTTAAAACGGAAAATGACTGATAGTCAGTCATAAGAGGTGGTAAGTATGAAAAATAAAGCTTGGTTATATGTCATATTAACATGTATCTTTGAAATTTTTTGGGTGTTTGGTTTTAATACAGCTCATACTTGGTGGCATTGGGTCATTATTGTAGGAGTTATTGCTGTTGATTTTCATTTTCTTTCTAAAGCGTGCGAACATCTTGCAACAGGGACTGTATATGCTGTGTTTGCCGGAGCTGGTACGGTAGGTACTTTCCTAATGGATGTATTCCTTTTCGGCGGCAGTTTCAGTGTAGGAAAACTATTCTTTATCGTGATGGTCGTAGCGGGCGTGATCGGTTTAAAATTGGCTGATAATAAAGAAGAAACCGCGGAAGAAATTGTGAAAGGAGCTGCTTAAAAATGGGTTGGATTTTCGTGTTTTTTGCTGCAATTAGTGAAATAGTCGGTGTGATAGGCCTTAAAATGTATAGTAAAGATAAGACGTTAACAAATGGAGCAATTTATATAGGTGGATTTGCAACTTCCTTTGCATTCTTATACACATCTTTCTTGTTCTTACAAGTAAGTGTAGCTTATGCGGTTTGGATTGGCATTGGAACAGCAGGTGCTGTTTTATTAAATATGTTTCTGTTTGGTGAATCGAAAAGTAAGGCACGTTTGATTAGTGTGGCTCTTATCGTATGTGGAGTTACGGGATTAAAGGCTCTTTCATAAGAAAAGGATATTAAAGTTAAATCTCCTAACGATTTGTTGGGAGATTTTTATTATGAAAAGTGCACGATGATTGACAGTACAGCTAGTTATTTTATAAAATGAGTGACAGTCATTCAATACGCGTGTGAAAGGGTTTAGATGATGAATAAAAAAGAAAAAATTGTCTATGCAGCTATTGAAGTGTTTCAGGAAAAGGGCGTTGAAAAAACGAAGATTTCTGATATCGTGAAATTGGCTGGCATTGCACAAGGAACTTTCTATTTATATTTTCCTTCTAAGTTATCTGTTATGCCTGCAATAGCAGAAGTGATGGTTGAGAAGATGATACTTGCAGTGAAAGAAAAAGTACAGAACGATTCACCTTTTTCAAGTAAAGTTGAGCAAGTAATAGATGCGGTATTTACCTTTATAGCTGAATATCGTGAAATACAAGCGTTAATGTATGCGGGCCTTGCATCAACTGAACATATAAAAGAATGGGAAGCTGTATATGAGCCTCTTTATATATGGCTAAGTGACTTTTTAAGTGAGGCAAAAGAATCAGGTGAAATTCGTGATTCGGTTCACGCAGAGCGAACAGCGAAGTTATTTATCGCTCTTGTTGAATCAGCAGCGGAACAAGTTTATTTATATGATCATAAAGATGATGAGCAAGTCGAGCTACAAAAGGCAGAAGTACTAGATTTTTTAACACATGCACTACATATAAAGAAATAGTAAGATGAACCTGTCTGAAAAGGTAGGTTCATTTTTGAGGAAAACTGAATGATAGTCATTCACCTAATACTTATGTATGTGTGGAAGGATAGTGTGAAATTCTAATGAGTGGAGGCATCTCTACTCATGATTAGCCCACAAATAGCAGGATAAAGAAAAAGCTTCTTGGGCATTATTTTTTTGAGGAACTTACGGGAAGAGGTGTTAAAAAGTGAAGAAACCGATAAAAGAACAAAAGATGGTATTAGTCATTCTTTTGAGTAATATATTTATCGCTTTTTTAGGGATTGGATTAATTATTCCGGTTATGCCGTCCTTTATGAATGACATGAGTTTAACAGGGAAGACGATGGGCTATCTCGTTGCAGTGTTTGCAATGGCTCAGCTCATTACGTCACCTATTACAGGCCGGTGGGTCGACCTTTACGGTAGGAAGAAAATGATCATCATTGGATTATTTATTTTTGGTGTTTCAGAACTTCTTTTTGGATTAGGAAAAGATGTGTGGATGCTTTATGCAGCAAGGGTGCTAGGCGGAATTAGTGCTGCGTTTATTATGCCTGGTGTTACGGCATATGTTGCGGATATTACATCTATGCAGGAACGTCCAAAGGCGATGGGATATTTATCAGCGGCGATTAGTACTGGTTTTATTATAGGGCCTGGAATTGGCGGATTTATTGCAGAGTATGGTATACGTGTGCCGTTTTTCGTTGCAGCAGCAATTGCCTTTATAGCATGTATAATTTCCATCTTTATTTTGAAAGAGCCGTTAACGAAAGAAGAGCTTGCAGAGATTTCTGCTAATACGAAGGAATCAAGCTTTATCGGGGATTTAAAGAAATCATTAAATCCAATGTATGCAATCGCATTTATTATTGTATTTGTACTCGCATTCGGATTATCGGCATATGAAACTGTGTTTAGTCTGTTTTCTGATCATAAGTTTGGTTTCACACCGAAAGATATTGCTGCAATTATTACGATTAGCTCCATCTTTGGGGTAGTTGTGCAAGTATTTATGTTTGGCAAATTGGTCGACATGTTCGGTGAAAAAGTGTTAATTCAAATATGTTTAATTGTAGGTGCAGTATTAGCATTCGTTTCAACTGTAGTCTTTAATTATTGGATTGTACTTCTCGTTACTTGCTTTATTTTCCTAGCATTTGATTTACTTCGTCCAGCTTTAACGACGTTTTTATCAAAAGCAGCTGGAAAAGAGCAAGGATTCGTTGCTGGTATGAACTCGACTTATACGAGTTTAGGAAATATCGCAGGACCAGCGATGGGCGGAATATTATTTGATATAAACATTAATTATCCATATGCATTTTCAGGTGTTGTTTTAATCGTTGGTCTCGGCATTACATTTATGTGGAGAGAGAAACAGCTAGCTCAAAGTTTTGCGAAGTAATAAAACCCCTTACGACGGTAAGGGGTTTTTGTTTTATAAACTTAATCCAAACCGCTTTAATTCAATAAAAATTCCCTCTAATTGCTTTCCTTTATCCGTTAAAGTGTACTCTACACGAGGCGGAACTTCTGGATATACTTTTCTCGTTATAATCCCTTGTGCTTCCAATTCTTTTAGGCGAAGTGATAAAGTTTTCGGACTAATCCCATCCATTGATTTTTGTAAATCGCTAAATCTTAATGTCCCTTCGATAAGAAGATCGCGAATGATTAAAAACGTCCATTTTGTACTAATTACGTCAAGCGTTTTAGCGATAGGACAAGGTATACCAGGTAAACCTTTCGTTAATACAACTGGATCTATATTGCTCATGGAAATAGCCTCCATAAAATTTTTTTCGGATGAATTTTCCTTATCGTATCACAAAACTATACTTTTGGTAACTATATGAAAAAAATATCACTACTTCCATAAAGGAAGTTAGTGCATATACAATAGCAATACGAAATACAAAGGGTTTGTATGAGGAGGAGGTGATTTCCATGGGTATGAAAAAGTTGTTTATGTTCCTTAGTTTTTTTGTCATTTGTATTGTGCTTGTAGCATGTAGTGGTGAGCAAAAAACGGAAATTCAGTTATTAAAGGAAATGCCGAAGCCAAAAGCAATGACAATTGATTCTTCATTAAGTAAAAAGGAAGCGACAGAAATCGTGCATGCAGCTCAGCGTTTTTATGCATTTTGGGATACAGGTAAAGAGGGGCTTATTCCGCAGACTGTTACGGAAAATTTTTTCGATAATACACTGCCGAAAGGGCGACCACAAGGCACTGAAGGATTAAAGTTTGCAGCACAAAATTTTCGCAAAGTCGTTCCTGATATACATTGCGAGATTGAAGATTTATCCCGCATTAACGGGCAGTAAGATCCCCACCTCAAAATTCAGTGAAAGCAAAGGTGTTAGGTGGGGGATCAACTGCCCGTAAAAGCCCGATTGGTTCAACTAATAATCAGTGGGGGATAAAGAACCCCCCACTGATTAAAGTTTCACTTTATTAGTTGTTGGTGATAAAGTAACGGCTCGTCTTTCCTTTACAGGAACTCATAATGATAAGAAAATCAATTTTTTTGCAATTGATATTTTGCATGTGAAGGACGGCAAGATAACGGAAGATTGGCATTTAGAAGATAATCTTACGCTGAAGCAGCAACTCGGCTTAATAGCTGAAGAGTAGATCATATAAGGGAGAGAAAAGCGATGAAAAATATTTTTATTATAAATGGACATGAAAAATACGGTACGAAGGAAGGACGATTAAATAGAACTTTAGTAGATTATATGGTAACTGTATTAAGTGAGAATCATCATGTGAAAACAACAACGATTCAAGATGGCTACAATATTAAAGAAGAACAAGATAAATTTTTATGGGCCGATGTTGTAATTTATCAAACACCAATTTATTGGTTTAGTGTTCCTGGATTATTTAAAACGTATATGGATGAAGTATATGAATATGGCCTGTTCTTTAAAGGTGCAGATGAATATGGAACAGGCGGTTTATTAAAAGAGAAGCAGTATATGTTTTCTACAACTTGGAACGCACCTGAAAAAGCATTCGGAGATAAGACGAAGTTCTTTGAAGGAGAAAGTTTAGAATCAGCACTTAGTCATTTACATCGTGTGCAGAAGTTTCTTGGTATGAGTCCGTTAAAGATTTTTGCTTGTTATGATGTGGTGAAGAATCCTACTGTTGAGAAGTATTTAGAGAACTTGAAAGATCACTTAGATGGAGTAATCAAATAATAGCTTGTATCTGTATGTGAAGAAGGTACTACTAAGGATGTAGTACCTTCTCTTTCATGAAATACGTTGAAAATCTTTACTTATACAGGACTGTTTTAGTTTTTTTGATTTGATTAAATGTTTAATATCAGAGATGTTATCGTATGAAAGCTGAGTATGAAAATAGTTAATGTACTCAAGTAATGCAAAAATATAAATAAATAGAGTGAATGATAGCCCACCTAAAGGTAAGTGGGGATACCAAATTACAAAATCAATAGTAAACGTAATAAATCCCGTGATAATTAATGCTATATTTATCTTTTTAAGTATTTTTAAATATTGAATCATCCTAATAGGCGTAACAGATGTTTTCTCTTTTTTTAGTCGTTTCCACTTTACGTACCAGTAAATTATTCCTTGTAATAAGATAAACTCTAAAAGAAGAAATGAGACCCAAAAAGAATATAGGGAATATAAATGTAACGTAGGATAAGCATAATTAAGTAAGTAACTTGTGAAAATAAAAGTAATGACTGAAAATAACTCACCTGTGTATAGATAAGAAAGTCTTTTTTCTAGGGTGCTTTTCATGGTTCTTCTCCTTTTATCCCGCATTAACGGGCAGTAAGACCCCCACCTCAAAATTCAGCGGAAGCAAAGAAGTTAGGTTGGGGATCAACTGCCCGTAAAAGCCCGATTGGTTCAACTAATAATCAGTGGGGATGAACAAAACCCCCACTGATTAAAGTTTCACTTTATAAAAACTCACATTTTAATACGTGGATGGCTGTATCCATAACTTCGCAAAATTTGCCCAGCCGAATGAATCAATTGTTACATTTTTTAAAGAAGAGGGATATGTTTTCCTTTTTAGAACGTGATAGTTAAATAAAATGATGTGTTCTGCTTGTAAAAATTCTTCGATCTCATACATGAGTTTATACCGTTTTTCTTTATTGTCTTCTAATAAAAAGGTATCAAGTAAACAATTAATTTGTTTTGCATAGTGTGGGTCCATGAATCGATTTACGAAGCAACTTTTATTTTTAAATACATTTAAAAATGCAATTTCATGATCGGTAGCAAATACTTCCCCCATGAAAATAATATCCGCATGTTTATCAATAGAACGATCCATATAATCTGAAACGAGAAATGGGTGAAGTTCTACGTGTATTCCTAATTGTTCGCAGCGTTCTTTTAGGAAATGTGCATCATTTGCACTATCTTTAAATGCGAAGAAGTAAATATGTATCGTTTCTCCATTATAGGTGCTCTTTTTTAAATATTCTTTCGCCTTTTCTAAAGAGTAAGGTCTTTTAGAAGCTTGGCGACTTCGTTCAGGGAAAAAGCTTGATGCAGCAATTGTTCGTCTACCCTCTATGCTATGAAGTATCGTTTCAACGTCATATAGTTCTCTCCAAGCTTTTCGAAAGTGAATGTCGTGATGAGGACCAGGTTTTGTAAAGTTGAAGCTAGCATAAATACAACCTATTTCTTCTATTTGTATATCATGCCTTTCATTTTCCTCTTCATTTGGTAGTTCATAATCAGCATCTATTTGCAAATGATCAGGAATACCCCAAAATTCAATACGGTCTAATAACGCACGCTCTTTAAAATAATGGGTGAACGCTTCGAGTACGATATTATCCTCAGAGTAATGAGCAAGCCTGAAAGGTCCAGTACCTATATAATGATGATTTTGAACGGCTGTATCATGTGGCATAATTGCTAGTTGCATGGAACTCACATAACGTAAGAAAAAAACGTTAGGTTTTGCTAAATGAAATCGTATTTGCAGTGGTGATGGTGTTTCAATTTGAACAATTTCTTCTGTTAACCACTCGAAAGGAGAGTGAACTTGCTTTAATCGTTCAAATGAAAATTGTACATCTTTAGAAGTTAAAATAGTTTCGTTATGAAAATGTATATCCTTTCGTAAATAAAAGGTCCACGTAAGCCCGTCTGCACTTAATTCCCACGTATGTGCAATGTGTGGCTCCATTTTTTCAGTAACATCATTATAAACGACTAACGTATCAAAAATTTGACTCGTAAGATGGCTCTCTGTAGTTACAGCGACAAAGGCCGGATCTAATGGGAATATCTTTCTCGATATAGGAATCTTTAATATGTCGTACATATCATTTGAAGGTTCGTATCCAAAATGATGATGTAGTTTATTTTCTATCTTTTTTTGAATTGCAAGAGGCAGGGGTTCTTTTAAAAGAAGAAAGATATCCTTTAATTTTTCTTGCGCTAACAGTTCATCTGTATAGGATTCAATTGCTTCTACGAGACTATGTATAAATAGAATTTCCGTTTTATTCCCGCGCCCACGCCCTGGAGTCCAGCGAATTAATTGCTCCTCACTCATTTTCTTTAATAAAATTTTTACGTTTTTCGTACTGCAATATAATATATCCGCTAATTCTTGTAAGCTATTTCGTATATGTTGTTGATCTTGTGCATGTAGCCTTAGTCTAATGTAATAGTCCATAATCTTCATATGTATACACCTCCTTCTATAATAAAGTGAAACTTTAATCAGTGGGGGGCATCCCCCACTGATTATTAGTTGAACCAATCGGGCTTTTACGGGCAGTTGATCTCCCACCTAACTTCTTTGCTTTCGCTGAATTTTGAGGTGGGGGTCTTACTGCCCGTTAATGCGGGATAAAAGGGGAAACTCTTTAGAATATTCTAACCTTTTTCTTCCTCTTTTTCAAAGTAAAATGAATAAGCATAAGGAGGGGGAAACAATGGGATTTTGGAGTATGCACCGAAATATAAAAATTAGAATTATAACTTCGTTTTTAACACGCACTGTATCCACAATGATTTTTCCATTTATGGCGATTTATTTTTCAATAAAATTAGGTAGTGCGATTGCTGGTGCTTTATTACTCATCAATGTGCTAGCTTCATTAATTATCGGTTTATATGGTGGGTATGTTGGAGATCGGCTCGGTCGTAAAAAGGTGATGATTATTGGTCAAAGTATACAAGTCGTTTCCATTGCTTGTATGGGAATTGCAAACTCAGATTATGTAGATTCACCGTGGCTAACATTTGTGTTTATGTTAGTGAATAGCTTAGGATCTGGACTTATGAATCCAGCGACGGAAGCGATGTTAATAGATGTGAGTACACCTGAAAATCGAAAAGTGATGTACAGCATTAACTACTGGGCTATTAACTTATCCATTGCGATTGGAGCAATATTTGGCGGATTACTATTTGAGAACTATAGATTGCAATTGTTTATCGGATTAACAGTTATTGCAGTTATTACTTTATATGTGATGGCTGTATATATGGAAGAAGTGTATGTAGCGAGAAAAACAGTAGAGAAGAAAAATGTATTAAAAGATATGGCAGATAGTTATAAAGTCGTGATGAAAGATAGAGCGTTTTTAATTTTTTGTGCAGCAAGTATATGTACACTATCGTTAGAGTTTCAAATTAATAATTATTTAGGGATACGTTTACAGAAGGAATTTGAAACGGTGCACTTTTTATTTGGAAATGGTTTTACATTCGATTTAACAGGTATTCGAATGCTCAGCTGGATATCGGCAGAGAATACAATTTTAGTTGTGTTATGTTCAGCACTTCTTATTAAAATGCTAAAAAGCTTCAACGATTTGAAAATCTTATATGTAGGTTTGTTCATTTATACAATTGGATTTGCAATACTCGGAATGAGCAATAGTTTATGGATCTTATTAATTGCAGGGCTTTTCCAAACGGTAGGAGAGATGATGTATGTACCGGTTCGTCAATCTATAATGGCAGATATGGTGCCAAATGAGGCAAGAGGTTCTTATATGGCAATTAACGGAATGGTCTTTCAAGTGGCAAAAATGAATGGGGCATTAGGTGTTATGCTAGGCTCGTTTATTGCATCTTGGGGCATGAGTGCTCTGTACTTTATTGTTGGTATGAGCAGCATTTTATTATTTATGAAGGCAATTGGGAAAGAGAAGTATGAGGATGAGAGGGAGGTTTCTCAGATTGGATGAAACTATATAAAAGCGAACCAGTTATACTGGGACTCGCTTTTTATATAATTTTTAAAACGGATTAACTTCAGCTAAATCAGGATTGGCGTTAGGGCTTGTTAATAAGGTTTTCAGCTCACCTACTTCTGAGAGAGCGACGAGGATATAACCACTAATAAGGACGATGAGTCCGACGACACGTAATGTTTGCAGTGTAATATCACGGCTATTGTTTTCGGAGTTATCTTGGGGCGGAGAAGGTGGATTGTTGTTCATAGTTAGGCTCCCATCTGTTTTATTTATATGTGTAAAATCATTATTTAACTTATGGATAGGAATTGTATAGTCATTTTCACTATATGAGAATTGCCTATGAAAAGTGATTAGAAATTTTGGGACGAAAAAAGAGGCTGTGATGTGCAGCCTCTTTTTTCGTTAAAATGAAGAAATTCGTTTCTTTGTTTTTGGAACAATAATAAATTTTATCCAAAGTACTCCGATTACCATAATAATCAAAGCATGTAGTAATTGTCCTGTGGCAATGAGTATAATACTTGAAAATACAATGAGTTGAATGCTTAGCAATATAAAGATTAAGCGAAGAAATTGGTTCATTTGTTTTTCAGTATCAATTGGATACAATGCTACAATAATATTTCCCGAAAAATATTTCCACAGAGAACGAAGTTGCATAGAAATCATATATAGGACGATATAAGCGATAGCACCTTTTACGTATATGTTTGGTATAAAATATAAGGCGAAGGCACCGATTAATCCTAAGCGAATATATATACCGAAATAATCATTTCCGCGTAAAAATGCTAGTGTATGTAAATAGAAGAAAGTTGCTCGTTTTTTATGTAATAAAGGTTCAATCCAATTTGTAAGCCATTTTCTTTTGTTTACTTGTTTTTTAATTTGCGGAACATCGGTGAAGATGCTAGCGAATTGATAGAAGCGTATGTCCATTTTTTCTTCTTGGTCGATTACGTATTCCCACGGTATTCGTTTTGTTGGCTGTTTCTTCGTGTATAGAAGCAGGAAAGCAAGAAGTAAGAGTAGTCCGCCTAATACGATCACATTTGCAGTATAAAACAGCATGTAAATGATAAGTGCGTTACAAAAGGCGCGCACTATAAACCATATGTTTTTTTCATAACTATCACGCCATATCCAATGTATGTATATGTTCCAGCCCTTTAGAATCATTAAAATTATAAAGATTGTACATAAAAAAGGTACGGTTAATTGTAATGATTGCATGGCAAGTGGTACGAGAATAAGGAACGTAAATACTAAAGGGAAAAGCTGAATGATGTAATTATATAGAAGAGATTTTTTAAAATAAGAAGTTAATTTCTCTTCTAGTGCTAGTAAATAGACAGCATCGGGCTTTTGAATAAATGTACGTATTGGGCATCTCGTTATAATCGCTGTTAAGACGATTGTAATAAGCAATAGAGATATTCCTTTAGAAGGATCCGTTTTAAGAAACTTTGCGTAATAATATGCACCTACACATGAGACGAAGATAAAGCTATATAGCAAACCGTTAATCATACGTGCAAAGTATGTGATGGCATTTTGAATATGTTGTTGAAAGCGAGAGCTCCATAGTGATTCGATTGACATGTTTTTCACCTCTTTTTTCTATTATATATGTTTTATTAAGCAAAAAACGAGCAAATTGCGTTACGCAACTTGCTCGTTTTTCTTTTCGTTATTTTTTTTCTGATCACGATTCATTAATGGATAGAAGGCAAAGCCAATTGCGAATAAACCGATTCCGAGAAGGAACGTTTTTATATCGGATGCGCCTGTTTTAATAACCCATAGTGCATAGCAAAGTGCGATAACTGCGACTATGCCATCTGTAATTCTTGCCCGCAGTTCATTTTTATATGTTTCACCAGTTGCGACTAGTTTTAACTGGAAGATTGGTGAAACGAGATATGGAATGAGGTAGGCCAGTGTTGATACGGTAATAACGAATGTATAAGCTTCCGCAATTGTTCCTGATAATGTTGAGAATAAGAACACTTGCGACATAATGTTTGTTAATCGTAGTGAATGAATTGGACTTCCTTTTTTATTTGTTTTTGCGAAGAAGGAAGGGAAGAAACCTTCTTTTGCTGCTTGATAAGGTACTTCTGAGCTTAATAAAATCCAGCCTAATATTGAACCGAATAGGGAAGTAAGAGCAAGTAATGCCATAAGTTTCCCGCCGCCGTGACCCATTGCAGCGTTTAATGCATCTGCTAATGGACGTTCAGAAGCTTGTAATTTATCAACGTGAAGTACACCCATTGTTAAAATTGTAATTCCTAAATAAATTGCAACCGTTATTAATAAACCAGCAACAGTCGCGCGTTTTACCGTTTTGGGAGAAGTAGCTCGGTTTGATAAAAGAACCGCTGATTCAATCCCAATAAATGCCCAAAGCGTTGTAAGAGCCGCTAAATTTACTTGTGAAAGGAGACCGTGTGATACGCCTTCTTTATCGATCATCGGTGTGTACCATTGTCCAAACTTTGAAGCTTCGAACGCAAATAACGTAACGACAATGAATAGAAGGAATCCAGTTACTTTCGTTGTTGTTGCTAAGAAGTTTAGTTTCCCAGCTCCGCTTACACCGTTTGTTAATATTAAATGAGTTCCCCAAAGTAAGACGGAACAAATAGTAAATGTAATGAGCTTTCCAACTTCTATATCGAACGAGCCGATTGAAAATAATAGTCGCGTATCTTTCATAATCGGGAAGAAGAGTGATAAATATCCCGCGAAAGATGTAATGATGGCAACGTTACTTGCCCAGTTTGCAACCCAATATCCCCATACCATACTGAAACCAGCCATTTTCTTTCTTTTTGGAGTTGAGAATAAAGCATATGCATGACTTTGTGGTCCCGTTGTTAAATCAGGACGACGAATTGCTAAATTACCGAAAACAAGAGCTAGCATTAAAACACCAAACCCTGTTGTTAACCAAGCTAAAGTGACACCGAGTGGGCTTGCTGTTTGTGCTAGCGTACTTGGCACCATGAAAATACCAGCGCCAACCATGTTACCGACAACGAAAGCTGTTAGTACCCAAAAGCCCCATTTTTTTTGTTGCATAGAAAATACCTCCAAAGTTAGTATAACCAAGTCAAGCGAGGAGATATGTATGTCTTCCTGATAAGGAAGAGAAGGTTCAAACAAAACAAAAAAAGCACGTAATCTGCCGCTACATGCTTTCTATCTTATAAGAAACCCACGACATACCTCTCGATAGCTCTCCACAAACGAAACGTTTGTGACAGTTCTGCACTTATTAAATGCAGACCCAGCAAGCGTGCATGGTGGACACGACTTACTTCGGCAATCATTCCTTTCTCATTTCTTCATCAATGCCACTACATCTCCTGAAATGATACTCTTAATGACTGCAACCTCTACCTCACCGAGATACGAATGAGGATTTATGTATTAAATTAACATGTTTAAGAGTAACAAATGTATTTTTATACGTCAATGGATATAGTAATAATCAGATTATAGAGAAGAGTTCGTTATTGAGGGGGTGGAGGGTTTTAACTAAAAAGCAGCTGACCTAAATATTAGATCAGCTGCTACATATAAGATTAAACTAAGTTTAATACAGTTACTTTTTGACGAGTCATAGACTCAAGGCTCTTACGAATACCTTGTGCGCCCATACCTGAACCTTTTACACCAATGAATGGGAAGTGGTCAGGGCCGCGCTCTGTGCGTCCGTTAATTTGAACAGAACCAGTGTCGATTTTGTTTGCAATTGCAAATGCTTTGTTAATGTCTTTTGTGAAGACACTTGCTTGCAGACCGAACTCTGATTTGTTAGCAATTTCAATCGCTTGTTCGTCAGAAGAAACACGGATGATTGGAAGGATTGGGCGAAATGGCTCTTCCCAAGCAACTTTCATTTCTTCTGTTACGTTGTCGATTAATGTTGGATAAATTAAGTTGCGCTCACGTTTGTTACCGATAACGATTGTTGCACCTTTTTCAGTAGCATCATCAATTAAACCTTGAACGAAGTCAGCCGATTTATCGTCGATTAATGGAACGATTGTGCTGTTTTGTTCTGGAGATCCAACTGATAGTTCAGCTACTTGCTCTTTTAATAAGCCAGCTAGTTCGTCTGCTACATTTTCATGTACAAGTACGCGTTTAATAGCTGTACAACGTTGACCTGAGTAAGAGAATGCACCGCTTACGATATGCTTTGCAGCTTCTTGTAAGTCTGCATCTTCACAAACGATACCAGGGTCTTTACCACCAAGTTCTAATACAAGTGGAATCATCGCAGCTTTTTTCGCCAAATGTTTACCTGTATTTGTACCACCTGTGAACGATACCATATTTACGCCAGGATGTTCTACTAAGTAGTCACCAATTACAGAACCGCGTCCTGTAGCTACGTTTACAAGACCTTTTGGTAGGCCTGCTTTATGAAGTGCTTCAACCATTTTAATACCGCTAATAGCACCTTGAGTTGCTGGTTTGAAGATAACAGCGTTACCCATAATAAGTGCTGGTGCAAGCTTTGCAGCAGATAAGTTTACTGGGTAGTTAAACGGTGCGATTGCTAATACAACACCAAGTGGTGCGCGTTGGATAATTGCAAGTTTAGATTTAGATCCACCAGGGAAGCTATCACCCATCATGCTTTCACCGTGCATGTGAAGTGCTTCGTCAACTGTGTAACGAATTAAGTCAGCTGTACGAACGACTTCTTTTTGCGCATCTTTATATCCTTTACCGACTTCTTTCATAATGATATCGGCAATTTCATCTTGCATATTTACGAGCTCATCAGCCCATTTATATAAATATTTTGCGCGATCTTGTAGAGAAGCTTCAGCCCAGTCTTTTTGAGCTTCTTTTGCAGATGCAATTGCTTCATCTACTTCTCCGCGAGTAATTGCTTGTACTTGACCAATTACTTCGTGTAAGTATGGAGATGGAATTTCGATTGTTTGACCTGAAGAGCTTTCTCTCCATTCTCCGTTTAAATAAAATTTGTACGTATTGCTAGTTGTCATGATTAGTCCTCCTAAAATAGCAACTTGTAAGAGTGAGTATAAGGTGATTGTAGGTGGTTTGATAATATTTTTCAAATGAAATGTTTGTGAAAACGATTTCTTATTATTTTTTTATTTTGTATGCCCTTTCTTACAGAAGATTCCCTTATTTCAAACTGAATTATAAGTAGAATGCATCACTTTCATTTTTTGTGATAAAAGATTTATTTTATTCTAAAGCGAAAAAACAATTGACAGAATACTCAATAAAGTTGTAAGATTATAAATGGAAAATAAATGAAGGGGGTGTGCGTAATGATTGTAATCGTAAATGTAATGGGCTTAGCTGTATTAAACGGCGGAAAACATTCATATTATTACGCAACCCGTGCGGATATATAGGACTTTTTTGTCTTATGAGAAGCGTACGTTGCGTATATCGTAACGTACGCTTTTATGCATTCCTTTGCATATCGTCAAGCGACGGTATGCTTTTTTTTGTCTAATTTGCTTGTTTCCATACTTTGTATGGTTACTATAAAAATCAGAATTTGGAAGGTGGAAAAATGTGATGAAATGTTATGGTTTTCGAAATGTAAATGAGATGACTCTAGATAGTGGATAAAGAAGCCTTCATCAAACGAGAACGAGAAGGGAGAGGTTATATTGTTTTCAGTATTACTAAAGTTAAAATGGTTTTTTAGGGAGCATTGGAAAAGGTATAGTATCGCAATTGGGGTACTTTTAATTGTAAACGTGATAGAGGTAATTCCTCCGAAAGTATTAGGGATTACAATTGATAACATTAAAACAGGAGCCTTAACGAACGAGGCGATTATGCAATATATTTTTATTTTACTTGGGGTAACGGTTGGTGGGTATGTGCTTACTTTCATTTGGCAGCACCAACTATTTGGCGGTGCGTTCGTACTTGAGAAAACGATGCGTTCAAAATTTATGGGGCATTTACTCAAGATGACACCGACGTTTTATCAAAAAAACCGTACTGGCGATTTAATGGCGAGAGCGACAAATGATTTAAAAGCAATCTCCATGACAGCTGGTTTTGGTATATTAACGCTCGTTGATTCTAGTCTATATATGCTTACAATTGTTTGTATGATGGGCTTTTCAATTAGTTGGCAGTTAACATTTGCTGCGCTTATACCGCTTCCGATTATGGCGTTTGCAATGAATATATACGGAAAGAAATTGCATGAACGATTTACAGTCGCACAAGATGCGTTCGGAGATATGAACGATAAAGTGCTTGAATCAATTGCGGGTGTACGCGTTATTCGTGCGTATGTACAGGAGAATGCTGATCAAGAAAGGTTTCATCAGTTAGGAGATGACGTATACGAGAAAAATATGAGAGTAGCAAGAATCGATGCATTATTCCAGCCAACTGTGAAAATGCTTGTCGGTCTTAGTTATTTAATTGGTTTAGTGTACGGTGCATATCTCGTATTCCAATCAAAAGTGACACTTGGTGAGCTCGTTTCTTTTAACGTCTATTTAGGAATGATGATTTGGCCAATGTTTGCAATTGGTGAATTGATTAATGTTATGCAAAGAGGAAATGCTTCGTTAGATCGTGTAAATGAAACGTTAGCTTACGAACCGGATGTAAAGAATCCGAAAAATCCAAAGGTTGTACAGGAGCCAGATTACATTCAATTTGATAACGTTACTTTTTCATATCCTTCATCAAATGAAACGAATTTAAAAAATGTTTCGTTCTCATTAAAACAAGGAGAGACACTTGGAGTTGTTGGGAAAACAGGAAGCGGGAAAACGACGCTCGTACGTCAGCTTCTTCGACAATATCCACTTGGAGAAGGGGATATCGCAGTTTCTGATGTGAAGCTAGATAAAATTCCGAATGATAACGTACTTGGCTGGATTGGGTATGTACCGCAGGAACACATTTTATTTTCAAAAACAGCGAAGGAAAATATTTTATTCGGAAACAGAGAAGCGACTGAAGAAGAACTTGAAAAAGCGATTGAAATAGCTGCGTTTAAAAAGGATTTAGAGTTTTTACCGGAAGGTTTAGAAACGCTCGTTGGAGAGAAAGGTGTTTCTTTATCAGGTGGACAAAAGCAAAGGATTTCAATTGCAAGGGCTGTTATTCAAAATCCGGAAATTTTAATTTTGGACGATTCTTTATCAGCTGTTGATGCTCGTACGGAAGCAGCGATTATTGAAAATATAAGAACAGAAAGAAGCGGGAAGACGACGATTATAACAACGCATCGTTTGTCAGCAGTGCAGCATGCTGATTGGATTCTCGTTATGGATAACGGTGAGGTTATTGAAGAAGGTTCGCATGAAGCGCTCGTTCGAAATGGGGGCTGGTATGCAGAGCAGTTCGAAAGACAACAAGGTGAAGGTGAAAGTGCGGATAGTGGGGTGAAAATATGAGTGTTTCAAAACGATTGTTTCAATACGCGATGAAAGTAAAAGGGCCGATTTTTGCAGCGATGGCGATGCTATTTGTTTTCGTTATTGCAGAACTCGCGGGTCCTTTCGTCGCAAAAACGATGATCGATGAGCATATCGTTGGAATAGAGAGACCTTGGTATGAAACAGAAAAGAGTGAGGATGCTGTTTCATATAATGGCGCCTTGTATAAGCGAAGTGATCGCTTTGAGGAAGGTGAGAAAAAGGGGAAAGAGGTCCGGGTTATTCAAGTTGGTTTTCAGTACTACTTTGTACCGAATAAAATAACGCTTGAAGGAACTCGTTCTGTTAAGGGCGATGTGCTCACAGTACAAAGTGGTAAGGCAGTGCAGGTTTATAAAGCGAAGGTCTTAACGAAAGAGGAAGTATTTGCGTTTTATAAACCAGAAATAAATCGATTATTACTACTCGGCGGTGGATATTTCGCTTTATTAGTAGTTGTATCATTATTTGCATACGGAAAGCAGTTCTTCTTACAGAAGGCAGCAAACAAAATTATTCAAATTATGAGGGAGGATGTCTTTTCTCATATACAAACGTTACCAATTCGTTATTTCGATCATTTACCAGCAGGGAAAATTGTATCGCGTGTAACGAATGATACAGAAGCAATTCGGGATTTATATGTAACGGTACTTGCGACATTCATCTCTAGTATCATCTATATTATTGGGATTTTCGCTGCGCTATTTTTACTTGATGTAAAACTGGCAGCACTATGCTTACTCATCATCCCAATTTTAATTGTTTGGGCGATTATGTATAGAAAGTATGCGTCTGTATACAATCATAAAATGCGTTCGCGTTTATCGGATATTAACGGAACAGTGAATGAATCGATTCAAGGGATGCCAATTATTCAAGCATTTCGTCAAGAGCGTGAAACGAAGAAGGAATTTGAAGAGCTCAATGGCGATTATTTTAAATATCAAAATAAAATTTTAAATTTAAATGCAGCAACGTCGCATAATTTAGTGTCTGTATTAAGAAACATCGCTTTTACAGGCGTAATTTGGTATTTCGGTGGTGCTTCATTAAGCGCTTCGGGCATCCTTTCTCTAGGGATACTTTATGCTTTCGTCGATTATTTAACGAGATTATTCTCGCCAATTACGAATATGGTGAACCAACTTGCAAACTTAGAGCAAGCGCGTGTTGCATCAGAGCGTGTCTTTGAATTGCTAGAGGAAAAGGGAGAGGCAGTAGAGGAAGAGCGTATGCCTCGCTTAAACGGAAATGTGAAATTCGATAATGTTTCGTTTTCTTACAATGGAAAAGATGAAGTGTTAAAAAATATTTCTTTTGAAGCGAGACAAGGGGAGACAGTGGCACTTGTTGGTCATACTGGATCAGGAAAAAGTTCCATTATGAATGTGCTCTTCCAGTTTTATGAATTTCAAAAAGGGAAGCTTACGATTGATGGTCACGATGTAACAGAGATGCCGAAACAAGCAACTCGTGAACATATGGGAATTGTACTACAAGATCCGTTTTTATTTAGCGGGACAGTGGCATCCAATGTAAGCTTAGAAAATGAAAAAATTTCAAAAGACCGTATCATAAAGGCGTTACGTGACGTTGGTGCTGAAAGGTTTGCAAACAATATAGATGAAAAAATTACGGAGAAAGGAAGTACGCTTTCAACCGGAGAGCGTCAGCTTATATCGTTTGCTAGGGCACTTGCTTTTGATCCTGCTATTCTAATTTTAGATGAAGCGACTTCCAGCATTGATACAGAGACAGAAGCCATGATTCAACAAGCACTAGAAGTTGTGAAGAAAGGACGAACGACGTTTATTATCGCTCATCGTCTTTCAACAATTAAGAGCGCTGATCAAATTATTGTGCTTGATAGAGGAACGATTTTAGAAAAAGGTTCTCATGATGAATTAATGAAAAAGCGCGGGCGTTATTACGATATGTACAAAACGCAAATGGAAGGAAACCAGAGCGCTTAATATGTAGAGGGGAGAACTTGCGATTTTCGCAAGTTTTTTTTTGATTGGATTGTCCGCTCAGAAGTTAATACATTTCACCGACTGAAAAACTTATAAATAAGTAAGTATTGTTTTACCTTTTTCTATATAAATGCTATATTAAAAAATGTTACTTATTTTTTGTATGTAGCGTTATTTTTCCATTTTGTTTGATTATGAAGAAAAAGGTTAAACTAAATAAGAACATTTTCATTGAAAAATTGTTCGAAATTGCATACAATCAATATAGTTTTTAAATTCCTATCAGAATACTTGGAGGACTACTATCATGAAAAAATTATTTTCAGTGCTTGCAGTAACTACATTAGCGATCGGGATTGTAGCAGGCTGCGGTAAAGAAGAGAAAAAAGATACAGCTAGTCAAGATGCATTACAAAAGATTAAACAAAGCGGTGAGCTTGTAATTGGTACAGAAGGTACATATCCACCATTTACGTTTCACGATACAAACGATAAATTAACTGGATTTGACGTTGAATTAGCAGAAGAAGTTGCAAAACGTTTAGGTGTAAAACCTGTATTTAAAGAAACGCAATGGGATAGCTTACTTGCAGGAATAGATGCAAAACGTTTCGACATGGTTGCGAACGAAGTTGGTATTCGTGAAGATCGCCAAAAGAAATATGACTTCTCTAGTCCATATATTTCTTCTTCAGCAGCATTAGTTATTGCGAAAGATAAAGATAAACCTGCTACATTTGCTGACGTAAAAGGATTAAAAGCAGCACAATCTTTAACAAGTAACTACGCAGATATTGCTAAGAAAAATGGTGCGGAAATCACAGGTGTAGAAGGATTTAGCCAAGCAGCAGAATTATTAAGTTCTGGCCGTGTTGATTTCACAATCAATGATAAATTATCAGTGTTAAACTATTTAGAAACGAAAAAAGATGCAAAAATTAAAATTGTAGATACAGAAAAAGAAGCGTCACAAAGTGGATTCTTATTCCGTAAAGGTAGCGACAAACTTGTACAAGAAGTAAATAAAGCGTTAGAAGATATGAAAAAAGATGGTACGTACGATAAAATAACGAAAAAATGGTTCGGTGAAAATGTATCTAAGTAGCGCATTGATGTCAGATCGATTGTCTACTTGGATAGATATTATGCAGACTTCCTTCGCGCCTATGCTGAAGGAAGCTGTCTTTACGACAATTCCGTTAACGCTTATTACATTTATTATCGGTATTATACTTGCGACGTTAACAGCGCTCGCACGTATTTCAGGTAGTCGTATTTTACAATGGATTGCTCGTATCTATGTATCTATCATTCGCGGAACGCCACTTCTTGTACAGTTATTTATTATTTTCTATGGTCTTCCAACTCTTAATATTGAAGTTGAGCCATATACAGCAGCAATTATTGGTTTCTCATTAAATGTTGGTGCATATGCATCTGAAATTATTCGTGCTTCTATCCTTTCAATCCCGAAAGGACAGTGGGAAGCAGCTTACACAATTGGGATGACATACCCGCAAGCATTAAAACGTGTTATTTTACCACAAGCAACACGCGTATCAATTCCGCCGCTTTCGAATACATTTATTAGTTTAGTGAAGGATACGTCATTAGCGTCGTTAATTTTAGTAACAGAAATGTTCCGAAAAGCGCAGGAAATTGCGGCAATGAACTATGAGTTTTTAATTGTTTATTTCGAAGCAGGTCTAATTTATTGGGTAATTTGCTTCTTATTATCTATCGTGCAACAAATATTAGAAAAACGTTCAGAACGTTATACTCTAAAATAACCCTTTCATAAAAGGAGTTTTTGTTTTTATGATTTCAATTCAACATTTACAAAAAAGTTTCGGAGATAATACCGTATTAAAACATATAGACTTATCAGTTGAGAAGGGCGAAGTGGTTGTTATTATCGGGCCATCTGGATCTGGTAAAACGACATTCTTACGTTGCCTCAACGTGTTAGAAACGCCGAATGCTGGTAACATTCGTATCGGCAATAAAGAGCTTAATTTCTCTCAAAAAGTATCGAAGAAAGATATTGTAAATCTTCGTACGCAAACAGGTATGGTATTCCAGCACCATAATCTATTTCCTCATTTAACAGCACTTCAAAATGTAATGGAAGGGCTCGTTACAGTGAAAAAGATGGAGAAAGAAGAAGCGAAGAAAAAAGCAAACTATTTCCTTGAAAAAGTTGGTCTTGCGGATAAAGTAGACTTATATCCATTCCAATTATCAGGCGGACAACAACAGCGCGTTGGAATCGCTCGTGCGCTTGCGATGGAACCGGAAGTTTTACTATTTGATGAACCAACGTCAGCACTTGATCCTGAGCTAGTTCAAGAAGTTTTAAAGGTTATGAAAGAACTTGCTAAAGAAGGAATGACGATGGTCATTGTAACGCATGAAATGCGCTTTGCTCATCAAATTGCGAACCGTGTTATTTTCATGGATGGCGGTGTCGTTGTCGAACAAGGTACACCGGAAGATGTATTTACAAATCCAAAAGAAGAACGAACGAAGAAGTTTTTACAAATGTTGCAATAAATTAAGGAAGGTCTCAAGGCATATGCCTTGAGACCTTTTTGCCATATATATTTATTTTTGGAATCCGCCAAGGCTTTGCTCAGCCATTGCAACTAGACGTTTTGTAATTTCTCCACCAACAGAACCGTTAGCACGAGCCGTAGAATCTGCTCCTAATTGTACACCAAATTCTTGAGCGATTTCGTACTTCATTTGATCGATTGCTGCTGTTGCACCTGGTACTACTAATTGATTGTAAGAACTTTGGTTTGCCATAGGAATATATCCTCCTTAGAGTTATAAAAATTTTTTTGGTTGGACTAGCTGGATTTGAACCAGATTATCGCCCCGTTTGGCGCTAATCCATCGGTAATTAAGTTTGTACTCATAGTATGGATGTTACCTAGAAAGATATACAAAATAATAATTTGTAAATTTTGTAAAAAAATCTTCGCTATTTTGTAAATTATGAAATAAGAGTAATCGTTGTATTTTTAAGAAAGAAGGCTAAACTAAGAGCGAAATCATATGCGTTTAAAATCTATATATAATCAGCTGTGCTTACAGCTTAGTAAAATAAAAATTAAATTGGTATCAACTTCATAGTTCTGTTTTAATCCGGGATGGGGCAGGAAAAGGTACTGACTGACCGCTCCTATGCACGGCTAGAATCTAAAAAGGATAACATATGGAGGAATCATGATGGGAATTTGCCCGCTTTGCAACGCATTAGAATCACAAACATATTCTTGTCAAAATTGCCAAGGTATACTCCAAGATTATGGGAAAACTGTAGATTACATAGACGATTATAGTGCGTATATGGATCAAGAATTATTGCGTGCAGTAGATGGTTTAACACATAGTAATTCACAAGAGTACTGCAATCATGTTTTTTATTGCGGGATGTGTAATGTGGAAACAGAGGTTGTAGTGAAACTTGTGTAAATAGAAAACTTCCACCTTATGAGTGAGGTGGAAGTTTTTGTTTTTTTATTTGTGAGTTAATCATAGGGGACGGGATATTGTCAGTGTTAGGTGCAGGATTTGATTGTATTTGAGATATTTTTTCTTTCGAATCGCGCAAAGAGTGTTCAGTTAAATAGATGGCATATTCATAAAATAATTGGCGCGTAAGCTCGCTTTGTTCTTTTAACTTTTCATCTTGGAATACAGTTCGCCCCGGTTTAGAATTTGCTTCAAATAACCACGGATTTTCCGCTGTATCTAAACCGATATCGAAACCAATCTCTCCAATGTTCCCGGTTACTTGTCGATCAAGTGCATAGCTGATTTGTAAGGCTGTTTGTTTTAGTTTATTTTCAATTTGAACTTGCTTTGTTGAATCGGGAAATAGTTCCTGAAGTAATTTTGTATCACCGCCGCTATTTACATGAGTTGTTAAGCTACCTTTGCCGGCGATTTTTGCGACGATTGCACTGACTACCCAATTACCAAAATGGTTTTTATTTGTATGAATGCGAAAATCGACGGGTTGCCCTTCGAAGCGGAGCAGTGAGATACCTTGTTGTACGATAAACTTTTTTAAATCATGTCCTTTTAACACATGGTTAAGAAGTGCTTCTAATGATTGATACTTTCTTAGTTTATTTTGTTCATTTTCACGATAACGACAATAGTAGCGATTGTCAGTTTGAGAATAGAGTATTTGATGAATGTTTCTTCCGAAGCTACCATGTATCGGCTTCATATAAATGTACTTATACGTACCGAGAAGTCGTTCTACTTGTTCAAAATGTTGAAATGCTTCTGTTTTTGGTAAGAATGGTTTCATTGAATCTTCTTTCATTAGAAGGCGATGCACTTCCCATTTGTTGAAAAACCCTGGATTAAACCATGGAATCGCATAGTCGCTTTCTAATCGTTTTTTTGCTCTTATGATAGGTTTGTAATTTTCTGCTTGGCGATTTGGTAAACGGTCGTAAATGACATTTGGTAAAGGGACTTTGTTTTTTACCCATTTGCTATCTTGAAAGAAGTACCCTTCAATTGTTTCCTCTTCCCAGTTTATATGTTGAAGGCCAAAGACAAAGACAAATGGCTGCAATGTGAATGGTGGTGTTAATAACTCACCGAGAGAGATGGAACGACTTCCTAAAGGAGAATTAGAATCATCGTTAAAGCCAGTTGTGAAAATCCCAATTAATGGGCCGAAAACAATGGTTTGATTGTGTAAGAAGGCATGGATTGTTGCTGAATGCGGTAGTAAAAGATCGGCTGCAATTTGTTCGCCAATAATGATTTCTCGCGTGAATGAATAATGAATTTTAATATTCTCACATGCAATATAACGTAAGCCAAAGGAAAGGGATGTAATTGGTGGTGTAATAGAAAAAACGTAAGGTAAAGTAATACTATTTGGATGCTCATCTGAAATACTTAATGTATATATGTGCTCTTTCAACGGGGGTCTCCTCCTTTCATTATGGTGTAAATCGGCTAAATTTTAATGAACCATGGAAAATTTGTTCAGCCAGTTCGTCGTTGTACCTAGTATAAACTTCGTAAGAAGGCATCGTATTAACGTACATAAGCCAAATGGCACCTTTTTGATCCATAATGGTAGAAAGCTCTAATTCAAATAATGACGAATAGGACTGATCGAGTGTTTTGAACACTTCATTTACAACATCATGCAAAGCATCTTTCAATAATTGAACACCAGTTGAAGAAAGCAAATATTTAATTTTGGAAAATGGATGTAGCATGGAACGCTCTGTTACGGAAAGTAAAAATTGTGCTGGGAATGAAGCTTTTTGTATGAATTGACCGAGCACTACCCAATTCTGTTCTTTATTTTTTTGCATAATGGTTCGAATATGAATCGGATATGATAGTTGATTTGGAGGATGTAACATTGGATGAATCATGTAACGCGATGAGTGTATGTTTGATTGGCACCATGATATAAAGTCATCTGTCCGTTTGAATTGAGTAGAAGTACGATGCTGTTCATTTATTGTATCGATATGAAATGTTTTATGTTGGTAAGTGACTCGATATAAATTTTCATTAGAATGTATATTGATTGGTCTTATAATGATATCTCTTGTTTCTAGTAGTAATTTGAAAATTCCTTGTACCGTTCCTTTTTTTATTTTTGGAATGTAAGGGGAAAGACGTTTATTAGTAAGAAAAAGGTTGTGTAAATCACTTGGATTAATAAGTGTGTTATTTAAAAAAGTAGTCGAGGAACGTTTGTGTAATGAATGAATAATCGATTTTGCTTGTTGGAATTCTTTATCTTCTTTGAAATGACAGCGATCATATATGTACGAAGGGATGGGAAAGGTTTGATTTATCCAATTTCCTGTATCTGTATCGTAAATAAGACCAGAAACAAGATCTGTCTTTGAATCAATGCTAAACGGTGTGAATTGAGCAACGACGTTATGATACAGACGAGCTCGCTTAGCGATTTCGGTGTAATACATTTGCTCGTGATGAAATTTAGAAGTTAAAAGACCAAGAACCAACGAAATCACTCCTTTATTAACAAGATGTTTGCATAATAGGCGAAGCTATTTATTGCAAATACATTTTTATACCATTATACTTTTGTCCGTATGACGATATGCTATAGTTTTGGAGAAGTGAAAGGTTGATTATGATGAATATATGGTTGAATATGTTAACAACGACAGGACTCGGGGCGATTATTGGGGGATACACAAATCATTTAGCAATAAAAATGTTATTCCGTCCTCATCGTCCGATTTATATTGGAAAGTTTCAAGTTCCATTTACGCCAGGGTTAATTCCGAAGCGTCGCGAGGAGCTTGCTGTTCAATTAGGGAAAATGGTTGTAGAACATTTGTTAACACCGGAAGGGATCGGAAAGAAATTAACAAATGAAGAGTTTCAAGCGAGTTTAATTCGCTGGGCGCAAGTGGAAGTGGATCAAGCAATTACGAATGAACAGTCGTTGCGATATATGTTAGAAAAATGGAACTTGGCACATGTAGAAGAAGAGGCAACTCAAAAAATTGAACATGTAATTACAGAAAAAATTCAGGCATTTTTAGCAGAGTACTATACATATACATGGGAACAAGCTTTACCTCATTCTATACATGAAAAAGTAGAGAATATGATTCCGAATGTATCGGCGTTTATTTTAAATCGAGGAATTCGCTTTTTTGAAAGTGAAGAAGGGAAAGGTCGTCTTTCAAAAATGATTGATGATTTCTTTGCTTCTAGGGGAACGCTACTTAACTTAGTCGGAATGTTTTTAGGGAATGTCAGTTTAGTGGATCGAGTACAGCCAGAAGTCATTAAGTTTTTAGGGCAAGATGGCACGAAAAAGCTTTTAACTGATGTACTGCAAAAAGAGTGGGAAAAGTTAAAAGGAAGAGATGTAAAAGAATTAGAAACGTTTGTAGAGAAAGAAATGATTGTGAAATCCATACTGTCAGCAGTTAAAGTAGAGGAAACAGTGAGTAAATTTTTAAATCAGTCTGTTCAGCAAGTATGTGAACCGGTCCGAGAAACAATCATTGAAAAGATCGTCCCAAGTGCAGTAACGAAAGGCTTGAAGTGGGGAACAGAAAATGTAGAGAGCATACTAAACAATCTACACCTTGCGGAAATTGTCCAGCAAGAAGTGTCTACATTTTCAACAGAGAGACTAGAGGATTTAGTTTTGTCCATAACGAAAAATGAATTGAAAATGATTACGTATTTAGGGGCATTATTAGGGGGAATGATTGGACTCATGCAAGGGGTGTTACTTCTGTTCCTTAGGTAATAAAAGCGAATACATAGAAATAAAAGTGAAATTTCTTCACATCTCTTGCATAGTTTGATATGGTAAGAAGAGGTGCGTATGTAAATGCACTTAAAAGGCAGTGCGAGCGAAAAGCGCTAGCCTTCTAAAGGAGGAAAAATAAAATGACAAAAAACATTCATGATGTTGCATATGAATTACAAAAAACAATCGCTGAAAACGAAGATTTCCAAACTTTAAAAGCAAGCTACGCAGCAGTACAAGGAGATGCACAGTCAAAGAACTTATTCGATGAGTTCCGTACAATGCAACTTGGCCTACAACAAAAAATGATGCAAGGTCAAGAAATCACTGAAGAAGATAACCAAAAAGCACAAGAAGTTGTAGCTCGCATTCAACAAGATGCTAAAATTACAAAGTTAATGGAAACTGAGCAACGTTTAAACATCGTTATCACTGACGTTAACAAAATTATCATGAAGCCACTTGAAGAATTATATAACGCGCAACAACAAGCATAATGATGAAGATGCTCCTAGTATAGGGGCGTCTTTTTTATTGTAGAAAAATGTAAGGGTTTTCCTTTTGGTTGTCAAAAAACTGTCAAATTCATATCGTTGGAAAAATAATGCATTTGTACTATAATGATAATCGAGATATATTACACCATGTTAATTAATGTGGTGAAGTATATAAAATAAAAATCTTTATTACACACATTATGAAATAAAGGGATGATTAGTTTGAGTACAGGTGTAAAAGCAAACGACGTGAAGACAAAAACAAAAGGAGCAGATCTTGTTGTTGATTGTTTAATTAAACAAGGTGTTACACATGTTTTCGGTATTCCAGGAGCAAAGATTGACTCTGTATTTGATGTACTGCAAGAAAGAGGACCAGAGTTAATTGTTTGTCGTCATGAACAAAACGCAGCATTTATGGCAGCTGCTATTGGTAGATTAACAGGGAAACCGGGTGTGTGTCTTGTAACTTCAGGACCAGGGACATCGAATTTAGCGACAGGTCTTGTTACTGCGAATGCGGAGAGTGATCCCGTTGTTGCTTTAGCTGGTGCAGTTCCGCGTACGGATCGATTAAAACGTACGCACCAATCTATGGATAATGCTGCACTATTCGAACCAATCACAAAATATAGCGTAGAAGTAGAGCATCCTGATAATGTGCCAGAAGCGCTATCAAATGCATTCCGAAGTGCGACTTCCACAAATCCAGGAGCTACTTTAGTAAGTCTTCCGCAAGACGTTATGACTGCGGAAACGACTGTAGAGTCTATCGGTGCGCTTTCTAAGCCACAGCTTGGAATCGCTCCCACACATGAAATTACATATGTAGTAGAAAAAATAAAATCAGCGAAATTACCAGTTATTTTACTCGGTATGAGAGCGAGCACGAATGCAGTAACGAAAGCGGTTCGTGAATTAATTGCTGATACAGAACTTCCTGTCGTTGAAACATATCAAGCAGCTGGCGCGATTTCACGTGAGTTAGAAGATCATTTCTTCGGTCGCGTTGGATTATTCCGTAACCAACCAGGTGATATTTTACTAGAAAAAGCCGATCTTGTTATTTCAATCGGTTATGACCCAATTGAGTATGATCCAAAATTCTGGAATAAACTTGGAGACAGAACGATTATTCATCTTGATGACCACCAAGCGGATATCGATCATGATTACCAACCAGAGCGTGAATTAATTGGCGATATCGCTTTAACTGTAAATAGTATTGCAGAGAAATTACCGAAGCTTGTATTAAATACGAAATCAGAAGCAGTTTTAGAACGATTACGCTCGAAATTATCAGAGCAAGCAGAAGTTCCAAACCGTGCTTCAGAAGGTGTTACGCATCCACTTCAAGTCATTCGTACACTTCGTTCTTTAATTAGTGACGATACAACCGTTACATGTGACATCGGTTCCCATTCTATTTGGATGGCAAGATGTTTCCGTTCTTATGAACCACGTAGACTATTATTTAGTAACGGTATGCAAACGTTAGGTGTTGCACTTCCTTGGGCAATTGCCGCTACTTTAGTTGAACCGGGCAAGAAAGTTGTTTCAGTGTCAGGTGATGGTGGTTTCTTATTCTCTTCGATGGAATTAGAAACAGCGGTACGTTTAAATGCGCCTGTTGTCCATCTCGTTTGGAGAGATGGTACATATGATATGGTTGCGTTCCAACAAATGATGAAATACGGCAGAACATCAGCTACAGAGTTTGGCGATGTCGATCTTGTGAAATATGCAGAAAGTTTCGGGGCGTTGGGTCTTCGTGTCAATACACCAGATGAATTAGAAGATGTATTGAAAACGGCATTAGAAGCAGATGGTCCTGTCATTATTGATATTCCAATTGACTATCGTGACAACATTAAGTTAAGTGAAAAACTATTACCAAACCAATTAAACTAATGGAGGCATGGTTGAGATGAGTGTTGCGCAATTAATTAATATTGATACAAAAAAAACGAAAACAAATAATGAAGTATATCAAACATCTACAATGCTTGCGCTATTAGATGGTATATATGATGGTGTGATTAGCTTTGAGGAATTGAAAGAACGTGGTGATTTCGGCATCGGCACATTTGATCAATTAGATGGTGAAATGATCGCATTTGATAACGAATTTTATCATTTGCGTTCAGACGGTTCAGCAGAAAAAGTAGAACCGGAAGAAACAACACCGTTTGCGACTGTAACGTTTTTTGAAAAAGAAATGAGTTATACGGTAGAGCGTCCGATGAATCGTGAAGAAGTGGAAGCATTATTACATGAATTAATGCCGAGCAAAAACTTATTTTACGGTATTCGAATGGACGGTACGTTCCGTGAAGTAAGAACGAGGACTGTTCCAAGACAAGAAAAACCGTATACACCACTCGTTGAAGTGACAAAATCACAACCGATTTTTTCATTTAAAAATACAGAAGGTACACTTGCTGGATTTTGGACACCAGATTACGCGCAAGGTATTGGTGTAGCTGGTTTCCACTTACATTATATTGATGATGAAAGAAGCGGGGGCGGACATGTTTTCGACTATGTTATCGAAAACTGTACGATCCAAATTTGTCAAAAAGCTCATATGCACTTAGCACTTCCAGAAACAGCTGATTTTATGGCGGCTGAATTATCAAGAGAAAACTTAGAGGATAATATTGCGACTGCGGAAGGTGCGGAGTAAAAGGAATCGAAATCATGTATTCTCTATATAAGAAACGAAGTCTTGTTCAGGCTTCGTTTTTTTTATTGATGCGCAATCTTCTCGTGAAATTCCTCTCTACCGCTTCATTGAGTTTTCATTTGTAAAATGAAAACTCAATTTTGAAGCAAAAGAAATATAAATTTCTCCCCAAACATATACATCAAAAGGATAGGGGGGATATGATGGGAAACTCGATTACTATTAGTTTATGCATGATTGTAAAAGATGAGGAACAAACTATATCGGAATGTTTAGAATCAGTCAAAAGTGTTGTGGATGAAATTATTATTGTAGATACAGGTTCCACAGATGCTACAAAAGAAATTGTGAAGAAGTATGATGCGAAAGTTTATGATTTTCAATGGATTGAAGATTTTTCAGCGGCACGAAATTTTGCATTTTCTAAAGCTACAAAAGAATATATTCTTTGGTTAGACGCAGATGACATAATAGATACGGAAGATATAAAGAAATTTCTACAGTTAAAAAGTACGTTAGATCGTAGTACGGATGCAGTATCTATGAAATATTATTTAACTTTTGACATAGAAGGAAATCCAACACATTCTTTAAGGCGATATTGATTAGTCAACAGAAGTAGAAATTTTCAATGGCATGGATTTGTTCATGAATATTTAGAGGTGTATGGAAATCTTATAAATAGTGATGTAGGGGTAAGTCATAAAAAAATAAAAGCATATACTAATCGTAATTTAAAAATATATGAAAAACATCTTGAGAGTGGAAAAGAATTTAGTCCCCGTGATGTGTACTATTATGCAAATGAATGTAGGGATCACAGATTATTTGATAAGGCTGTTAAGGGGTATTCGAAATTTTTAGATGAAGAAAAGGGTTGGGTTGAAGATAATATTCAAGCTTGTTTAAAAAGAGCCGAATGTTATTTAGAATTGGGGGACTTAAAAAAATCTATACAGTCTTGTTTGCAATCATTTACGTATGACACGCCTAGAGGAGAACTTTGTTGCCACTTAGGACGTGTATTTTTGCAACAAGGGGAATATTCTAAAGCGATATATTGGTACCATGCAGCAATTAACGGGCCACGACCAAAGGATTCTCCGTTTGTCCGAGAAGAGTGTCATACATGGTTGCCGCATATTCAACTATGTATTTGTTATGATCGAATAAAAGAATATGAAAAGGCAATTTATCATAACGAACAAGCTGCACAGTTCATACCTAATAATCCAAGCATTGAATATAATAGAAAATATTTTGATAGTTTATCGGAAAAATAATATTTAATAATGCTAGATAATCATTTTGGCTGCTGAGAGGAGTTTGATTCATGCTCACAAGTATAATTATATTGACTCATAATCAATTACAGTATACAAAAGAATGCATCCAAAGTATTAGAACTTATACAGTGGAACAAGAGTATGAGTTAATAGTTGTGGACAACGCGTCAACAGATGGTACTGTAGAATGGTTACAAAAACAATCGGATATTATGCTAGTGGAAAATGCGGAGAATATGGGTTTTCCAAAGGGATGCAATCAGGGAATTAAAGAGGCAACAGGTGACAATATTTTATTATTGAATAATGATGTGGTCGTAACTGAAAATTGGCTAAGCAACTTAATTCGGTGTTTATATGAAAGTAAGGATGCTGGAGCGGTAGGGCCCGTAACTAATAATGCCGCTTACTATACTGCTATACAAACTTTTTATAAAGATATTGAAGGAATGCAGAAGTTTGCAACTTTATATAATCAAAGTGATAAAGATAAATGGGAAGAACGTATGAAATTAATCGGATTCTGTATGCTTATAAAAAAATCAGTGTTAGATGAAGTTGGATTATTAGATGAACGATTTACACCGGGGAATTATGAAGATGATGATTTGTCACTAAGAATGTTTGAAAAAGGATATAAATTGTATTTATGTAAAGATACATTTATTCATCACTACGGAAGTGTCTCATGGAAAGAAGATAGTGTTAAATTTTCTATTTGTTTACATGCGAATAATATAAAATTGTATGAAAAATGGGGATTTTATGGTGAAAGTTTATACATTCATTGTGACTTACTAGCGATTTTAGAGCGATTTGCGCCTGATAAAGTAAATATTCTTCATATAGGAGCTGGATGTGGTGCCACTTTATTAAAAATGAAAGGGTGTTATCAGGCAGTTTCTTTATTCGGAGCGGAAAGTAATGAAAAAGCGGCAGCTCTTGCAAATAGGGTAGCTCCTACAACTTCTGCTGCGTATGACAAGTTACATGAAGTATTTATAGATGAAAAATTTCAGTACATCCTACTATCACATCCCATTGAGCCAGCGAAATTACCGCATGTCATACAATCTATGGCACAACTTTTAACGCCAACAGGAACTTTCGTTATGTCGAAATTCAATTTGGAAAATTATTATGCATTAAAAAAATAATGCTTTTAAGATTTTCTCTTTGGAGATGAACTGTATTTGGCAATGTTGGAGGAACAACGGTTTCTTTTATAGAAACAAAACCGAAATCCGATCCCGGATTTCGGCTTTTCGACGTGTGATGAATTACGAAAAAAGAGCTATCCTATAAGTTGGTTTCACTTACTTATAGGATAGCTTCTTTATTTTGAAACAAACGGGTGCTTTTCATAATAAAACCGCCATGGATAGTGAACGGCTTCTTCTGCATAATCAATGTTAATACGAGGACCAGCTAGTATGTTATGTGTGGATGATAAATGGTCTTCTTCAGGAACTAATTCAATATGTAACGTATCACTTTGAAGTGATACGCCGCGCTCTTCTAAAGTGATTCCGAGCGCGCCGCATAGTTTTCCGGGGCCATTTGTTAAGTTTTTATACTGAGCTTTCGTAATGTCAGTTTTATTGTAGCGCGCTAGTTTCATGTCTTCGATTCCATCTACAGGTTCAAGAGCACGAATGAGAACTCCTTGCGGGGTGCCGATTGGTGCTGTAATTACGTTAAAGCAATGATACATGCCGTAAATTAAATATACGTAAGCATGTCCTGGTGCACCGAACATTACTTCTGTTCGATTAGTCCGTCTGCCTCCGTAACTATGAGCGGCCTTATCATCTGGACCTTTGTATGCTTCTACTTCTACAATAATTCCGCTCCGCTTTATGCCGTCTACAATATGAACGAGTTTATGTCCGAGTAACTTCTTTGCGACCACTAACGTATCGCCTTCATAAAAAGAAGGTGGTGCCTGCATTGTACTATCTCCTTTGCCAGTTGTATATGTATATAGTAAACCAAATTTTGAGTAGTAATTCTAACTCGTTCTATTTACTACATTTATTTCATAAATTATGGATAGAGTACAACAGCGAAGAGGGGGAGTGCGACATGATTTATCGCTTACTAGCTCTTAATATAGATGGGACACTACTATACAACAACGGAAAAATCGCAAAAGGGTTACGGGAGACAATTGACTTTGTGAAAAGAAAAGATGTATACGTTACATTATTTACGAATCGTAATTTTCAATCTGCTCATAAAATAGCGAAGGCGTTAAAATTAGATTCTATATTAGTTACACATGGTGGTGCTTTCGTTTCAGCAACGTTAGATAAGCCGTTCGCTCAAAGGAGATTATCTGAAGAGAAAACCTTTAATATCGTGCAAGTGTTAGAGCATTTTGATTGTAATGTTCGCATTTCTCATGAACGATATTCAATTGGGAATCGTGAGAGAAATACACCAAACTTAATTGCGCGTACTGTATTATCAAGCGCAGATCCATTATTTTATCCGGTTCAATTTGTAGATTCGCTAGGGGATGCACTGCGTGATCATCCAGTAGCTGCACCGAAAATTGATATTGTTTTCCATACGAAAGGTGAAAAAGAAAGAGGGATGAATACGTTAAGAAAGGCATTTCAAGACGTAGAGTACGTCGAATGTGATGCGAGACGTATAGAAATTCTCCCTCAAAATGTATCAAAACTACGTGGTTTACAATTACTTGGGGAGCATTTAAATATTAACCTTAGTGAAATGGTTGCGATTGGAGATAGCGTAGAAGACTTAGAGGTAATTGAAAATGTTGGGCTCGGGGTAGCGATGGGGAACGCTCCTGTAGAATTAAAGCAAGCGGCGGACTGGATTACACGTTCTAATACTGAGAACGGCGTAGAGTACATGATTAAAGAGCATTTTCGTAAGCAATTCCCGCTTCCTTTTTTAAAGAATCATAAACATACACCGAAACGATAAAAGAAAAACGTAGCTTTTTGGCTACGTTTTTTTGTTGAACTTATTAAAATGAATGAAAGCATTTTAAAATGTGAATTGTGTATGAAGTCTATACAACTCACTTGAATACTCTAGGAAAATGTTGTAAAGTGGATGATGTTGCCAAAGTAGTTACACCACGTGAAATATTCTTCAGATTAATTTTATTGGGCTCCCGTATGTAAAAACATTTCCGCATGATAGTTTAGTTCATGTATTATTTCAAAAATGAATTGTAGTAATTTTATTAATTAGTTGTAGAATTTCTTTTTTTTATTTAAATGGATTATTTTAAGTTAATGTGAGTAAGACTTGGTACATATAAAATGTGCTTCTTTTTGTGGTTTTAAAAAGTTTAAAAGGGGGGAATGAATTTCTTGAGGAAATCATTTAATCAAAAAGTAAAGAAAATAAGTAGTAGTTTAATAGTTGTATTACTAGTATGTATGAATTTTTTAATCCATTTACCATTTAAAGCAGAGGCGGCTACAACAGAATTAAAAGGTTTAGGTGACGTATCTTATTACAACGCCATCATTTTTGGAGATCATAGTGCAACGAGTGCGGATATTGAAGGTGCGATGGCTGTTCAAAAAAATATGAATGCATCAAGTTATACAGTCTTAGCGGCTGCAACTGGAGCGAACAACTTAGCTGGAGCAACATGGGTAGATGAAGGATATCCATCGTTATTATTAGGTGGTCAATTTACGAAAGCGGGAGCAGGACAAGTAATTATCCAAGATGGAACAGTGGCGATGACAAAAGACGGTGACCCAGAAGGCGCAATGAAAACATCATATGACCGTATCGCTTATAAAGAGCAAACGGAGATTGATGCTAAATTTAAAGAATTTAGAAAAGACGTTGATGGCGTAATTGGGGATGCGGGCCAATTACACACTGATAAACCAAAACCGAATATGAGCTTTGGAATTGGTGAGGATGTAAAAAATCCTAATATTTATGTTTCTTCAGGGTTAACAGGAGAGAAAACGTTTGATGTAAAAGATGTTTTTCTTCCGAATGTAGATAACAAGGATTTTATTGTTATTTACTCAGATGCGGAAACAGTTAATTTTGCTAGTGGTGCAATTTTGTATGATACAAGAAATACTGGGATGGCAACAGACTTAATTAATACATCTCAAGCATATGATCCTAATTCATCTTTTACTGAGTTAGCTAGTAAGGTCATTTGGGTGTTCCCTAATGCTACAAAGATAACAACTAAAGGATATGGTGTAGTAGGTAGTGTGTTTGCGCCTAATGCTGTTGTAGAGACAAAAGGTGGTTCTATTAATGGACAAGCCTTTGTTGGAGGATTACACCAAAGAGATGGATTTGAGGTTCATAATTTTAAATTTAACTGGCCGAAGTGGAAAAAGCCGGCAGCTGAAAAAGGAAACTTACAAATTAAAAAAGTTGATGAAAGCGATGAAAACATTGTTTTAAAAGACGCAAAATTTGATGTTATAGACAAAGAGAATAATGTTGTGGCTACTGTTACAACAAACGAAAAGGGTATTGCGGAAGTTAAAGATTTACCACTTGGTGACTATTTTGTAAAAGAAATTAGTGCACCAGAAGGATATATAAAAGTTGATACACCAGTAAAAGTAACAATTGATAATACAAAGGTAATTGAAATTGTTATGAAGAATACGAAAAAAGTAGAGAATGGTCAATTTAAAATATTGAAGAAAGATAGTGAATCTGGTCAACTTCTACCAGGTGCAAAGTTTGATGTTATAGATAAAGATGGGAACGTTGTCGAAACAATTATTACAGATGGTAAAGGTGAAGCTTTATCAAAACAACTTCCAGTTGGAACATATACATTAAAAGAAGTTGAAGCACCAAAAGGTTATGAACTATCATCTAGTTTAGTTCATGTTGATGTAGCTGCTAATAAAACAGTGACTGTAGATGTGTTGAATAAAAAGATCGTTGAAAAAGCTACAGGTCAATTTGAAATCGTGAAAGTAGATGCAAATGATAAAGAGAAACTATTATCCGATGCAGAATTTGAAGTGTACAAAGATGGTAAAAAAGTAGATACGTTACGAACAGATAAAACAGGTAAAGTAATATCTACGAAATTAGAACCAGGAAAGTACACATTAAAAGAAACGAAAGCACCACAAGGATATAAGTTGTTAAAAGAAGAAATTGAAGTCGTTGTGGAAGCGAACAAAGTAGTACAAGTACAAGTAGAAAACGCAAAAGAGCTAGGAAGCTTACAAGTAGTCAAAAAGGATGCAGAGAGTGGAAAAGTTCTAGAAGGCGCGGAATTTAGACTGAAGAACGAAAGTGGTCAAGTAGTTGGAGAAGCGAAAACAACGAATAAAGATGGTGTAGTTCAATTCGAAAACTTAGTGCCAGGAAAATACACGTTAGAAGAAACGAAAGCACCAGAAGGCTACAAAACAGTAGAAGTAACAGTAGAAGTAAACGTTGTAGCGAATGAAATGGTAAAACAAGAAGTTACGAATGAAAAAGTAACAGGTCAATTTGAAATCGTGAAAGTAGATGCGAATGATAAAACGAAAGTGTTATCAGGTGCAGAATTCGCAGTGTATAAAGATGGCAAAAAGGTAGCGGAACTGAAAACAGATGAGAGTGGAAAAGTGATGTCACCGAAATTACCATTAGGTGAATATACAGTGAAAGAAACGAAAGCACCAGAAGGTTACAAGCTTTCTAATAAAGAATGGAAAGTAACAATTCAAAATGAGAACGAAATAGTAAAAGTAGAGGCAGAAAATGAAAAAGTCTTAGGTTCTCTACAAATTATTAAAACGGATGATAAAGATCAAGCGAAACGTTTAGCAAGCGCAGAATTTACATTGAAAGATGTGAAAGGCAATGTTGTAAAAGAAGGAATTACAACAGATGAGTCTGGAACTGTTAAAGTAGACGGACTAGTGCCGGGTGAATATACGTTAGAAGAGACGAAAGCGCCAGAAGGTTATGAGTTAACAAAACAAGTAATTCATGCAACAGTTGATGGTGAAAAAGTTATTGATGTAAAAGTAACGAATAGTAAGAGCCTTGGTCAATTCGAAATCGTGAAAGTAGATGCAAATGATAAAGCGAAAGTATTATCAGACGCAGAATTTGAAGTGTATAAAGAGGGTAAAAAAGTAGAGACATTACGAACAGATAAAACAGGTAAAGTAATATCTACGAAATTAGAACCAGGAAAATACACGTTAAAAGAAACGAAAGCACCACAAGGATATAAGTTACTAAAAGAAGAGATTGAAGTCGTTGTGGAAGCAAACAAAGTAGTACAAGTACAAGTGGAAAACGCAAAAGAACTAGGAAGCTTACAAGTAATCAAGAAGGATGCAGAAAGTGGAAAAGTTCTAGCAGGTGCGGAATTTAAGTTAAAGAACGAAGCTGGTCAAGTAGTTGGAGAAGCGAAAACAACAAATAAAGATGGTGTTGTGAAATTCGAAAACGTTGTACCAGGAAAATACACGTTAGAAGAAACGAAAGCGCCAGAAGGTTATAAAGCGCTAGAAGTAACAGTAGAAGTAAACGTGGTTGCAAATGAAGTAGCAAAACAAGAAGTATTGAATGAAAAAGTGAAAGAAAAAATTACAGGCCAAGTAGAAATTACAAAGGTAGATGCTAATGATACAGATAAAACATTAGCAGGCGCAGTCTTTGAAATTTTGAAAGACGGAACAAAAATAGACACATTAACAACAGATAAAAATGGTAAAGTAACTTCGAAAGAATTGGAGCCAGGAGATTATATTTTAAAAGAAGTTCAGGCTCCAGAAGGATACACTTTATCTGATAAAGAAATCAGATTTACGATTTCTAATCAAAAAATTGAAGCTATAAAACTTCAAATTACAAATCAAAAAGAGCCAGGTGAAGGAACGGAAACACCAGGTGAAGGAACGGAAACACCAGGCGAAGGAACGGAAACACCAGGTGAAGGAACGGAAACACCAGGTGAAGGAACGGAAACACCAGGTGAAGGAACGGAAACACCAGGTGAAGGAACGGAAACACCAGGTGAAGGAACAGAAAAACCAGGTGAAGGAACAGAAAAGCCAGGCGAAGGAACAGAAAAGCCAGGTGAAGAAACAGGAAAGCCTAATTTACCAGAAAAAGGACCGGGTTCTTCTAATAATCAACAACTGCCAGCTACAGGGCATGATATGAATTATCTTCCATTCGTCGGTTTTGTTCTTCTGTTATTAGGAATACGTTTAAGATTTATGACTAAAAATAGTTAATAGATGTATAAAAGGCATAAGAGGAATGTTATCTCTTATGCCTTTAAGTTATTAATAGAAGAAATAAGGTAAAAGCTTCTGTATTGACCTGCAAACGCCCTTCAAGTAAACTAAAGAGAGTTTGCAAATGAAAAGGTGATAATGTTGTTAATTTCAATTAAAACGTTACAAGATGATCGTTTTTTACGTCCGCTACAAAATATTGGCGGTTTATTTTTTGAAGAGAGCACGATAGGGTTTGAGAAAGAAGAAGCAAATCTGATCGTTGATATACAGATAGAAGGTAATGTGGCAGCATCAGCTCGTTTAACAGATGTTGCAACCGGAAATGTGTATGAAGAAACATTCTCGAAAGATTTATCTGCTTTTACAGATGAAAAAGAACGTATGAAGCAAGTGAAACATGTTGTTTCTTACGTATATCTTTCTGTGCTTCAACAGCTAACTGGACTTGAACAGAGCTGGGGAATTTTAACTGGGGTACGCCCAACGAAGCTTCTTCACAAACTGCTTCAAAATGGTATGTCAAAAGAAGAAGCGCACCAAGAACTTCGTGAAAGTTATTTAATTCATGAAGAGAAAATTGAACTTCTTCAGCGTATTGTTGATTGCCAATTAGCGGTGGTTCCAGATTTATACCGCTTGAAAGAAGAAGTAAGTATTTATATCGGTATTCCGTTTTGTCCTACAAAATGTGCGTACTGTACGTTCCCTGCTTACGCAATTAATGGACGCCAAGGATCTGTTGATTCATTCTTAGGCGGTTTACATTATGAAGTTCGTGAAATTGGTAAGTTTTTAAAAGAAAAAGGCGTTAAAGTTACGACGATTTATTACGGCGGTGGTACGCCGACGAGTATTACAGCAGAAGAGATGGATATGCTGTATGAAGAAATGTACCAAGCGTTCCCTGATGTGAAAGATGTACGTGAAGTAACAGTTGAGGCAGGTCGCCCAGATACGATTACACCAGCGAAGCTAGAAGTGTTAAATAAATGGAATATTGACCGTATTAGTATTAATCCGCAGTCATACCACCAAGAAACACTAAAGGCAATTGGACGTCATCATACTGTAGAAGAAACAATTGAGAAGTATCATTTAGCACGTGAAATGGGAATGAACAATATTAATATGGACTTAATTATTGGTCTTCCTGGTGAAGGATTAGACATCTTTAAGCATACATTAGATGAAACAGAAAAGTTAATGCCAGAATCGTTAACAGTTCATACGTTATCATTTAAACGTGCTTCTGAAATGACGCAAAACAAACGTAAATATAAAGTAGCAGGTCGCGAAGAAATCACTGCGATGATGCATGAGGCGGAAGAGTGGACGAAGAACCACAATTACGTGCCATACTATTTATATCGTCAAAAAAATATTTTAGGTAACTTAGAAAACGTTGGGTATGCAATACCTACGCAAGAAAGTATCTACAATATTGTTATTATGGAAGAAGTACAATCGATTATCGGACTTGGTTGCGGGGCATCAAGTAAATTTGTTCACCCACAAACAGGAGCAATTACACACTTTGCGAATCCGAAAGATCCAAAATCATATAACGATGGCTTTGTGAAATATACAGAAGATAAACTGAAAATTTTAGAAGAGCTATTCGCGTAAGAAAAAGAAGAAGGCTATCCCAATTTTGGGATGGCCTCTTTTTAATATAGGGGCTATTGCCCACCATTTTTGTTGGTAACTCGATATATTTTGAATATCGACGACATAATTTCAATTACCAAGATGCCGCACTGTTTGTAAAACTATGTCGATAATAATCAGAAAAATTAGTCATATTATTAGAGGACAATGTCTACTTATAGACGAAATGATAGATTTATGAAAGAGAAAAGGGGGAAATTGTTGGCATGTACATGACTATAGGGAGAATTTTTGATTTAGCAGTTGGCAAGTATCCAAATAAAGAGGCGTTAGTAGAACCAGAAAAAAATATTCGCTGGACATATAAACAGTGGGATGAGCAAATAAATAAAACGGCGCAAGCTCTATTGAAAGAAGGAGTAAGAAAAGGAGACTCTGTATCTGTTTACTTATATAACTGTCGTGAATTTGTAAACGTTTACTTAGCCTGTGCCAAAATTGGGGCGATCTTTAACCCGATTAATTTCCGCTTAAAAGCAAAAGAATTATCGTATATCCTCCAAGATGCAGCCTCGAAAGTAGTTATCTTTGAAAAAGCAGTCGAATCAACAGTTGCTATGATTGAAAGAGATTTTCCAAATTCGTCTTTTTGGTATGTAGAAGACGATACCCCTTCCTATGCGAGTTCTTACCATGAAAAAGTAAATGAAGCATCAGCTGAAACAGTAGATATTGTAGTAGATGAAATGGATTATTGTTCTATGCTTTATACGAGCGGTACGACTGGTCATCCGAAAGGCGTACTACATCGCCATCGTGATATGGCGGAGCATAGTATGATTTGTACGTATTTCATAAAATATAACAGGGATAGCGCCGGACTTGTGGTAGCGCCTTTATATCATTGTGGGGAGTTAAATGCTGGAATCATACCGCGCATTCAAGTTGGCGGAAAGAATGTTATTTTGCATCATTTTGATACGGATAGAGTATTACATACCATTCAAGAAGAGAAAATTACGACGTTTTTTGCAGCACCAACGATGTGGAATATGTTATTACAAAAAGATCTAGCTAAGTATGATTTAACATCAATGAAGATTGGTGTATATGGCGGGGCTGCGATGGCTCCGGCGTTAGTGAAGGAATGTAAAGAGCGTCTTTATATTGATCTTGTCCAAATTTACGGAATGACAGAAATGGGACCGGTTGTCGCGTTTCTCGTAGAAGAGGATCAAATTACGAAAGCTGGTTCAGCTGGAACACCGTGCTTTAGCCATGAAATTCGAATTGTTAAACCGAACGAAGATGCACCGGCAGAGCCAGATGATGTATTACCTCCTTATGAAGTGGGGGAAATTATTTTACGCGGCCCGACTATGATGGCTGGTTACCATAACCGAGAAGAAGCAAATGCAAAATCGATGTATAAAGGCTGGTATCATTCTGGTGATTTAGGCTACTTCGATAAAGACGGCTATTTATTCGTTGCAGATCGCGTTGATGATATGGTAATTAGCGGTGGTGTAAATATTTATCCACGTGAAATTGAAGATTTCCTTCATAGTCACCCTGGTGTATTAGATGTTGCAGTACTTGGTGAGCCAGACGAATTATGGGGAGAGCGTGTCGTTGCGGTCGTTGTAAAGAAAGATGAAAATATTTCAGAAGCTGATTTAGAAACGTATTGTAAAGAAAGTGATGAATTAGCAGATTATAAACGTCCGCGTCATTACTTATTTGTAGATGAACTTCCTCGTAATGCGAGCGGAAAATTACAAAAATTTGTCCTGAGAGAGTCGTTGAAAGGCGCGAAGAAATAGGGGGCTATCTTTACAAATAAGATTATCTTTCTTAATAAGGAAATAGTGTCAAGCTCTTGTGTTTTTAGTTTGAGAACGGGCTGTATATAAAAAGTGGAGACTATGTGTCCCCGCTTTTTATTATTCTTGTACGCATATAAGCTTGTTGATGAAAGATTTAATTTATACCTTTTAAAATCACATGTTTTATTTTTTTGCGAAATCGGGTGATTAGTGTAATGATAATAATACCGAAAAAAATTTTCCAAATGTGTTGTTCAAGTACTAGGAATATATTTTCTAAGTTTTCCCCTAACCAGTAACCACCGATTAAGAAGAATGATACCCAAAATAGGGCGCCTGCATAAATTGTCATCGCAAAGCGGCGAAATGGTAAGTTGATAATTCCTGCAAAGTAGCCTGTGAAGTGGCGAACGCCTGGAATGAAAAAAGCGATAAAGATTAGAAAATATCCGTATTTATCAAACCACATTTTCGTTAAATTAATTTTTCGTTCTGTTAAAAATACATATTTTCCGTATTTCTGAATGAAAGGCATACCAAGTTTATTCCCTAAAAAGTATTGGAATGTCATACCCGCGCTTGTCCCAATAAGGGATAAAACAATTAAAATTGGTAAATTTAAATCACCTTGATGTGATAAAAAACCTGCATAGGCTAATGTTGGCTCCCCTGGAAACGGAAGAGCGATATATTCTAATAGTAATCCGACAAGTACGACATAATACCCATATTGCTGAAATAATTCGTGAATCCATTCCATATTGTGCGCTCCTTTTTATATTGAAGTTGTTATACATCTTCCTCTCTTTTGCACTAATCGAACTGAACTAATAGTAGTAGTAGAGTTTGGCTGGAGGATCTAGGCTAGTATGATTGATCATATTTAATATAGCTCTTTGCTAAGTAGCAAAGAGCTTCGAAGTGTACATGCTACGATTAGTTAAAGTCATAGCGGTATAAAAATACGTTGAAATCTTCTTCTTTTGGCCCAAAATTAACTGCTTTTTCTTGTATACGTTGGAAGTTTTGTTTGTCATAAAATTTATAGTTACATTCATTATCTGTATATAAATATAAAGATGTTACATCTTCTTTTGTCATGTATTGGAATAAATGATTTAATAAAGATTTTCCAACTCCAAGACCTCTCGATTCTTCGGATACGATGAATAATTGTATACAGCCTTGAAAATGATCTTCTTTTCCTTGAATGAGTTCTTTATATGTTTTTTGAACTTTTATAAATGCTTTTAAAAATTCTCTATTCTCTTTATTCGTTATGAATAGTTTCATCGTGTTAAAGGCAAAGCTAACAGTATTATGGAATTGCTTTAAACGGTTTTTATCTTTTTCGGAATCGCCTAAAATAACACCGATAACTTTATTATCTTTTTCGGCTACCTTACTAAAAGAACTTCCTAAAATGCAACTGTGTAGATAGAAGTTTAATATTGAGTTTAAAAATTTTTTATCTGTAATGAATTCATTGAATCCAAATGCCTCACCAATTAAATGTTTTAGAGGTTCATAGTCTTCCTTAACAAGATTTCTATATTTTACTGTGTTCATAATTATATACTCCCTTTATCAATGTAAATAACTTATTATAAATAGTAAGGTCTCCTCTTAGGGGAGAGTCAATAGTTGCATGGAAAAAAATAAAAAGGAAGAGATTCAGGTGAAAACATTATTTTCTATTGGAGAAGTTGCAAAAATAAAGGATATTACGATAAAAGCATTACGGTACTACCATAAGATGGGGATTCTTATTCCGAAGCATATTGAGGAATCAACAGGATATAGATATTATTCCATAGATCAATTCATTCACATTGATATTATAAAAAGCTGTAGAGAGTTGAACACTAGTATAGTAGAACTTCAAGAGATTTTTAAGGAATGTAATACGGATAAATTGCTGCGATTTTTACAATTAAAGAGAGAAGAAGCGGAAGAGCATATAAAGAAAATGAAAGAGGTAATGGAAACGATTGATGACTTAAATGCGAAAGTAGGGAGTTCACAGGAAATATTAAAGAATGATGAAATCTCTATTGAATTTTTTGAACAGCGTTATGTCGTTGTTGCACCTTGTAAAGAAGTAGGGCGTTTACAGGAGTTACTTTATTATTCTGATTTAGAGAAAACTATTCAAGATTATGAAGAGAAAATGTCAATGGAAATGGGGATCCTATACAATGTCAATGAAAATTGGGATGTAGAACCGAAGTATGTTTTTAATAAAGTACGAGATGATGTACATATGGAAGAGATGCCAAATATAAAAGTATTACCGGGCGGGAAATATATAACATTAGCGTACAGTAAAGAAAATGAGGAAGAACGCCGAAATACCATAATTAAATACATAAAAGAAAATAATATAGAAGTAGAGAGTTTTATTGAAGTGGAGTTAGTGAGTGATATTTTTAATGCGGAGACGTATAGTTGTCAAATTCAAATTTTGATACCATAAATTTAGGGATGGAACTATCCAAAAAGCCTAATCCTAAATATATCGACTTAACTGCAAAATACGACAATAATAACCTGCCTATTAATAAGAGAGGCCTGGCCCAAAAAACTTTTGGGCCGGCCTCATTGGATCGTATTATTTACGTGAGAAACCTTCTTCATCAAGGTATTCTGCAGCTTCTGGATAAGAGTTGAATGTACCGTCTAAGTTTACGCCAGCGTAAACGTTCCACATGTCATCCTCTTGAATAAGAGTTAGGATATGACCGTCTTCGTTACGCCATTCTTCTTCCGCAGCAGGTTCCATTGGTGCTACAATTTCCTCTTGCTCCTGTGATAGACGTTCAATTACTTTTTCAATTAATGAACGCAGTTCTTCTTCTGAAAACTCACGGATGTTAATCATGCCTTTATCATCTGTTTTATAACCTTTAATGAAGTTTGCATATACAAACCCGTTTCCGTTTGGATGTAAATGATATACAACGTTCTTTTTATCTAAACGACTTTCTTCAAAGTGAAAGTTTACGCGTTTTAATGATACGTTCTTTCTTTCTAATTCTGGGAAAGATTCAATAATCGATAATTTTTCTTCAAAAGTTAGCATAGTGCCTCCAAGTATATAGTAAAAGATTTAATTTGTTCATTATAGCATAGTTGCAATTGTTTCCAAAGGTAAGGGGGAAACTTTTCATTGAATCCGTTTACGTCACGATACTGTAAAAAGTACACTAACGAATGTATCCTTTTAGGTGTACAATGGAAAATGGACTTTATCCCGCTATTTGCGGGCAGTAAAACTCCCACCTCAAAATTCAGGTGGATCAAAGAAGTTAGGTGGGAGTCGGGCTAATAATCAGTGGGGGATGAACAAAACCCCCACTGATTAAAGTTTCACATTATATGAAGGTGGTTATTTATATGTTTCAAAAAATAGCAAAGGAATGTTTAGCAGGGTTTACCGTTGCGATTGTTGCTTTGCCGCTAGCAATTGCATTTGGTATTGCCGCAACGGGAACGTCTGAGGGAGCACTAGTCGGATTGTATGGTGCGATTTTTGCAGGTTTGTTTGCCGCGTTATTTGGTGGTACACCGGGGCAAGTAACGGGTCCTACTGGGCCGATTACAGTTATTGCAACAGGCGTTATTGCAACTCACGGATTAGAAGCAAGTTTTATCGCATTTATGATGGCAGGGTTATTTCAAATCTTATTTGGTGTATGTAAGCTCGGCTCTTACGTTCGTTACATTCCATATCCCGTTGTTTCAGGATTTATGAACGGAATTGCACTGATTATTATTTTAGGTGAAATGAAGCACGTACAAAATAGCTTTCTACTTGTGTTATTAACGATCATTGTAATGATTGTTTCTGGAAAATGGATTAAGGCCATTCCATCAAGTTTAGTAGCGTTAGTAGGTGTTACAGTAACGTTGCCGTTATTTTCTTCTATGCTACAAGGAATTACGGTAAACTTACCAGTTGTAGGAACTCTTTCTTTAAATAAGATGATTGAAAAGATAGGTGCAATTCCAGAAGCGATGCCATCTCTTCACGTACCGACTTTAGACGCAAATGGCATGTTAGCACTTGTATTACCAGCACTTAGTATTGCTTTACTAGGATCAATTGACTCATTATTAACGTCTGTTGTAATGGATAATGTGACGGGGACGCGTCATAAAAGTAATAAAGAGTTAATCGGACAAGGTATTGGTAATATTGCGAGTGGTTTGTTCGGCGGATTAGCAGGAGCAGGTGCAACTGTTAGATCCATCGTCAATATAAGAAGTGGGGGGAAGACGGCACTTTCAGCTTGTATGCATAGTGTCATCTTATTCATTTTCATTATGGGACTCGGTTCAGTGGTACAATATATTCCGCTTGCTGTATTATCAGGTATTTTAATTTTAACTGGTATTGGAATGTTTGATTGGGAAAGTATGAAGAAGATGCATGTAGCACCAAGAGGCGATGTAGTTGTAATGCTCGTAACGATGTTTGTGACAGTGAAATTTGATTTAATGGTTGCTGTTGCGTTTGGCATTATTCTTTCTTTCATTATATACATGGTGAAGTGTAAAGAACGCAAAGCTTCTATAATAAAAGAAAAAGAAGCGACGTATACAATTCAGGGACCACTTTCATTTCTATCAGTAGATCGTATTTTTGCTTCTTTACAAGATGTGAAGTCACCAGTTATTTTACGTATGAAAGATGTACGCTATATGGATGTATCAGGAGCTATGGCATTATTAAATTTCGTTGAGCAATCGGATAAAGCAGGAGCGAGTGTGACGCTTGAACATGTACAACCACATGTTGAAAAGACGATAGTGATGATGGCGAATGATGAGCAAAAAGAGAAACTGCAGTTTTTAAAAGTTAAGGCAATATAACAATAAGAACCTTCACATGAATTGCGTTATAGAGTGTGAAGGTTCTTATTATTTGTCTATGTGTTTGTTATGTATAAAATCATTATATCTAGATGTTATACGTCTGTTGACAATTGATTTTCTACGCAGTATAGTAACATCTTAGATTAGCAATGTGCTATTATAAGAAAGTATATGAATTTTGAGATTCCTTTATATTCAGAAGGAAGAGCTTTAAGCTGGAGGGAATATTTGATGTACAAACAGTTACCACATGGAGTGAAGATCGGGATTACACGATCAATTGTTGTTTCTTTTGAGAAGTATATGAAAGAAATTGAATGGAATGAAGAAAAATTTGATATGCAGCAATTTGTTGAACAGTGGAAACAATATTTATACACAAAATCAACTTGGATTAATAAAGTAGACGACGAGTTGAAAGGACATCCAGATTTCCATCAAGCATTAGCGATGAAAGTAAATGAAAAAATTAATGAGCTTATTAGTGAGCAGCCGAGCGAAGAACAATTAGAGTTGTTAAAACAGAGAAACTTAGAGCATGTAGATGAAATGTGTAAACTAGAAGCGGAGTATCATATTGAACGTTTATTAGTAACGAAATAGATTTTACATAAAAAAAGAGCCTATCCTAAAGGTGTGATGACCATCTTTTAGGATAGGCTTTTTTGTATATTAGTCTTGTGGTACAAATGCTTTCCAGCTAGATAAATCCATGTTTTGTTTCAAGATGGATGAGGCAGGGAAAACAAATGACCATGGTTTTGTAGTATTTGCTTTAATTTCAAGATTCGGTAACGTGAAAGCACCTTTAACAACGACTTCTCCAGAAGCATCTTCAATATGAAGAGGAAGTTGTTCTAGTTGAATGTTATCTTTACAGCCGTTACGAATTAGAAGTGTTGTATGTAAATCGCCGTTCTCTTTCAGTGCGGCTTGCAAACCTAGGAAGTTAATTTCACCTTCACTTGGAGGCGTTAAATTGTCTACAAAATTACGTAAAGCTTCTTTGCTTGCTTCAGGTAACTGAGCTTCCCAAGATGAATCTAAATTTAGTTGATGCTTACTTTCAAGTTCGAAAGCTAATTCCCAATCTGATTGAGATAGTTCAGCTTCAGTTATTGTTTCTTTCTCGAATGTAAATACGAACGGCATATTTACGTTTTCAGGAATATCACCAAGAGCAGACAGGTTAAATGTTTTACGTGCGCAAAGCTTTTTATCTTTGTTTAATAGAAGTAATGTAACTTCTTCGAAAGAAATCGGTTTTGGGACACTGCTGCGAATGAATGCAGCTACATCGTATGCGCCATCACGTTTTTCAATTTCAATTCCTGATAAAGAAATTTGGTATTCTTGTAAACGTGGTAATTCTTTATGTAAAAATTGATAAATGTATTTTTGTTCTTGTGCTACGTCACCCCAGCTAGGATGGAAGTAAAGAACTGGCTTTACCGTTTTGTTTTGAGAAGTAGTTTCTTCTTGTCCAAATAATTGATTACTAGAAACAGTAGTATCTTTTCCTTTTTTCTTTGCCTTTTTCAGGAATGATAACATAAATTTTCACCTCATGATTGTACGTTTTCTGGAACTGCTAAATGTCTCGCGATATATCGGCACATTTCTTTTTCAAAATTACCGTAAGTGTATAAGAAAATATCCAAACCTTCTTTTTGGTAAAGGCGAGTTGGATCTTCTTGTTGATATTGTCTTAAGCCAATACCTTCTTTCAAGTGAGTCATTGCATCTAAGTGATTTACCCAGTTTTGATCTAGGAAGTGTAAACCAACGTAGCGCAGTGATTGTTGTAAATCCGCATGGTCATTTAATTCTTGTACACGTTCGATATAGCTAGAAATTGTATCTGTTAAAACGATTTGTAAATCCTCAGGCGAATGTACGTCGTTCGCAGATAATAGTGGCAAAGTTTCAACCGCTAAAACTTCTTTAATAGATGCTGTTAAACTAGTGAAATCCCATTCTTCAGGAAGCATTCCTTCGAAAAGGTGCTGCTTAGCAATTGCATCCACAGAGTGTTCAATCATTGGAATAACAAGTTCTATCATATTTGTTTCTTCCTTTAGAAGGTTGTTACGTAGTGTGTATATAACATTACGTTGATCATTAATTACGTCATCTAATTTTAAATTATATTCACGCATTGAGAAATGACCACCTTCACAAATTAATTGTGTACGGTTAATGAAATCATGAACTTTAGATGTGTTAATAAGTCCCGTTTTGTCAGGTTTTAGTGATTTTTCCAACTTTTCTACTTCTTCGTGAGCGAAGCGCTTTAGCATTTCATCCTCTAAAGATAGAAGGAATTGAGAGCTTCCCGGATCACCTTGGCGGCCAGCTCGTCCTTTAAGTTGGTTATCAACACGGCGAGATTCATGACGCTCTGTTCCAATTACATGTAATCCACCAAGGGCGTGGACACCTTCGCCTAGTAAAATATCAGTACCTCGGCCTGCCATATTGGTAGCGATTGTAATTTGACCTTTTTGTCCAGCAGTTGCGATCAAATCGGCTTCTTGCTCTGCACTCTTAGCGTTTAATAATTGATATTTGATGTTTGCTTCATCTAAATAACGAGCAACTGTTTCAGATTGTAAGATAGACATCGTCCCAATTAAAATAGGGCGTCCTTGCTTATGGTGTTCTAGAACTTCTTTACGCACAGCTTTATATTTATCATCAGCCGTTACATATACTACGTCATTTCTATCTTCACGAAGAACAGGACGGTTCGTTGGAATTGGAAGAACTTCCATATTGTATACACGGTTGAATTCTTTTTCTTCTGTTTTTGCTGTACCTGTCATACCTGATAATGCTGGATACATACGGAAGAAGTTTTGAATTGTAATAGAAGCTTGTGTTTGGTTTTCTTCTGTAATTTCTAAACCTTCTTTTGCTTCTAGTGCTTGATGCAAGCCGTCACTTAAAGAGCGACCATCCATAACGCGTCCCGTGAAAATATCTACAAGTAGTATTTTTTCATCATGCACAATATAGTCAACGTCAAGCTGGAAAGCAACGTTGGCACGTAATGATTGAATCATATAATGGTATAGAGTTTGATGCTCTAAATCATATAAGTTATCGATATCAAATAAATCTTCTATTTTTGTAATACCGTCTTCTGTAAAACTAGCTGATTTCGATTCTGCATCGTATGTATAGTGAAGGGCATCTTGGAACGATTTAATAACTTTTGCACATAAATAATGCAAATCAGAGCTACTTGATTTCTTCCCAGCAATGATAAGTGGCGTTTTCGCCTCATCAATTAAAACGCTGTCAATCTCATCGATAATAGCAAAATGGTATGGGCGCTGCACTTGATCATTTTGTGAAGCAGCCATATTATCGCGAAGATAATCAAAACCAAACTCTGTTCCAATACCGTATGTAATATCAGCTTCGTATGCAAGTTTCTTTTCAGAAGGATCGATTTGAGGAATATTTAATCCAACTTGTAAGCCGAGAAATTCATGAACTTGGCCAATTAACTCTTTATCACGCTTTGCTAAGTAGTCGTTTACCGTAATAACATGAACGCCTTTGCCTTCAAGAGCACGTACATATGTTGGAAGAGAAGAAACTAATGTTTTTCCTTCACCAGTTGGCATCTCTGCAATATTACCTTCTAGTAATACTAGTCCACCAATTAACTGTACATCGTAATGACGTAAGCCAAGCACACGTTTTGCGGCTTCACGTACAACAGCGAATGCTTCTACTTTTATATCATCGACTGTTTTACCGTCCGTAAGCATACTTTTGAATGTGACAGTTTTGTGACGTAATTCTTCATCAGATAAACTAGACATTTGTTTTTCTAAATTATTAATTTCTTGAACAAGTTGTTCATACTTTTTTAGCTTTCTCTTTTGAGAATCTCCTAACAATTTCTTTACCGAATTCAGCATGTTGTAAACACTCCTCTTACTGACAATAGCTACATTATAGCACATGTTTATCTTGAACAAGTAGAAGTAGTAAATTGAAGAAAAATATGGATAAAAAAACGTATATATGGCACATATTATATTTAAAACATAAAAAGAAAGAGAGTATTCAATATATAAGAAATTTGGTATGATAACTAAATGAGATAAAGTGATGATTCTCAAGATGAATGAATAATACTGATTTAATATTTTATGTAGATTATATATTGAAAGAAAAGAGATAGAAGATGAATAAAAAGTTTGTAAAAGGCGCTGCGATTTTAACCGTTACAACGTTTCTATCGAAAGTAGTGGGGAGTTTTTTCCAAATTCCATTGCAAAATATAGCAGGGGATGAAGTACTTGGGATTTTTCGCCTTGTTTTTCCTGTATATATGATAGCCTTAACTTTATCAGTAGCGGGAGTCCCGCTAGCAATATCTCAGTTAATAGCTGAGCTTCATGAAAAGAATGATCGGGACGGAATAGCTAAATTGTTTACGTCCGCGTCTATTATCGGTGTTATATTTGGGGTGCTCGGATTTTTAATTATTATCATTGGGTCAAGTGGCATTGCAAATATGCTTGGTGGGCAAGAGACGAGGCTAGCATTAATTGTTACTTCGTTTGCTTTATTAATCGCACCATATATGGCAGTGTACCGTGGATATTTCCAAGGGTTCGGAGATATGATACCTACTGGTGTATCACAAGTAATTGAACAGTTGATTCGCGTGTTCTTTATGCTAACAATTGCTTATATATTTGTATATTGGAATAAAAGTAGTGATATCATAACAGGCGGAGCGATGATTGGTTCTTGTTTTGGTGTTATTACGTCACTCATATATTTGCGAGTGAAATATGTGAAAAGCACGTATCGCTATAAGAGTGAAACATATTCATTAAAAGACTTTAAGAAAAATGCGAAAAACATACTCCATGTTTCAATTCCGATTGCAATTGGAGCGTTATCGATGCCTGTTTTAAATTTAGTTGATTCTATAACCATTCCACATGTGTTACATGAATCTTCTACAACGATTCAGGAACAGTTTGGTATATATAGCCGTGGTTTTGCATTTACGCAATTAATTGTTGTATTTGCAAGTGCGATAGTATTTCCGTTAATTCCATTATTAACAGCGGCGTTAACAAAAAAAGATATAGCTGTAGCTAAACTGACAGTAAAACGTACAAATGAGTTTGCGCACGTTTTAACAATGCCGATAACGATATGGCTTATGGCGCTCACAGTACCGCTTAATGTTGCATTATTTACAGATACAAAAGGAAGTGGTATGTTAGCTATTTTAATTGGTAGCTCATATTTCACATCACTTATGGTATTATCAATAGGAATCTTGCAAGGGATTAATCGTTCGATGCAAGCAGCATGGATTGTCATCGGTGCAAGTTTCGTAAAAATTATATTAAATGTAGCGCTAGTAAACCAATTCGGTATAAATGGAGCAGCGTATAGTACTCTAATTATTTATATAATGATTTGTATCGCAAATCATATTTATATTAGAAAAGATCTTTCTTATCCAATGGATATAGGGAAGTTTTGGGCTGTCATTGGAGTATCTAGTATTTTAGGTATAGCATTATACTTTGTGTCTACATTAATTAATGTGACAGATTCCAGAATTCTAGCAATGATATATAGTGCTGTAGCGCTAAGTGTAGCATCAGTATTATATGGCATATGTGCACTTAAACTAAACTGGATATCGAAAGAACAAATTCCATTTTCACGTAAATAAAATCATTTGTTATAGAAAATGAACAATATTATAAATGGGTATGACTTGTTAGATGTTTGTGAAAGAAATCAATTTGAAGTTATCAAACCTTTCTCGGCAAGGAATGGATAACAATTTGTTTAATTACAAAAAAGTTGATTGCGAAATGTTGGAGGAGATTAAGAGTGCGGTTAGTTTTATCAGGATATTATGGTTTTTATAATGTTGGGGACGAAGCAATTTTGCAATCAATTATTAAAGCGCTACATGAAGAGGATCCTACTCTTGAGCTTGTTGTACTTTCAAATGACCCCGACTATACAAGGAAAATGTACGGTGTAGAAGCAGTAAATCGCTGGGATATAAGAGCGATTTACCGAGAAATAAAGAGAAGTAATGGTTTAATTAGCGGAGGCGGAAGTCTCTTGCAAGATAAGACGAGTATTAAGAGTATTCTATACTATACGGGTATTATGCGGCTTGCCCGTTTTTTAAAAAAGCCGTATTATATTTACGCCCAAGGAATCGGACCTATTACGAAGAAGCAAAATCGTTTATTAGTAAAATGGCATGTATCAAAGGCAGAATATATATCAGTGCGTGATGAAGACTCTTTTTTGTACCTAAAAGAAATTGGTATTAAGAAAGACATCGAACTTGTTCCAGATCCAGTATTAGCTTGTCAGCCAGAAGAAAAGAAATCCAATTGGCTTCAAAAACATTCTCTGCAAGGAAAAGTCGTTGCGGTTAGTGTAAGGTACTGGGATGCAAAAGAAGATTATATGAAGAAGTTAGCAGATACGCTGAAAAAGCTTAAGCAAGAGGGATACCATATTTTATTTGTACCGATGCATGGGCCATTTGATCAAAATGCATCAAGGGACATCATTAATTTGATGGGAGAAGAAGCGCACATGCTCCCTTATAAAATGGATATTCATGAGAAAATCTCTATTTTATCAGAATGCTCTCTTTTAATTGGAATGAGACTTCATGCTCTTATATTATCGGCAGTTGCAAACACGCCTATGATTGGAATTTCATATGATCCAAAGATCGATTCGTTTTTACAACAAGTAAATCAGCCGATTATTGGGAATGTTGATGGAGACTGGACGACAGAAACATTACATAGTATGGCGATTAAACAATTAGAGCAAACAGAATATGTACAAGAAACGTTAGGACAAAGGGTAGAGGAATTGCGAGAGCAAATTTCCATAGCGTCCAAATATATTATTAATGACTTACATGCAAAAGAGTCTATAAAAAGAGGAATGGAATCTTAGTAGGAGAGGCCATTCCTCTTTTAATTCAATAATTGAGTAGAAAAAAGAACAGGGATCACCTGTTCTTTTTTTTGCTATGTAAGTAAGAATTTGAAAGAGAAGCGTATGAAAGGAAAAATAAAATGTCGACAAAAAATATAAAAATGTAGAATAATGTCGAAAAAAACAAAAGATTTGAGTTTTGTTTTTCCTGAATATGTATGTTTTTAAGGTTTTATTATCTTAAAATCTTAACATTAGTATATAAGGAATATTGATATAAAGCGTTTTATACAAAAAAACTTGGACCACTAGGTGGTTTTTGTTCAAAAAAATGAATTTAAGAATGTTGTCGAAACTTATAGAAAGTTTGTGTCGATTAATGTCGTAATATCTTTATAACTAGATATTGAAATTGCAAGCGTTTTTCTGCTATAGTTGTAAATGGTTATATAAATATTGTACAAATGTAGTTCTGACGCATCGTTTCGTACATTTTAAATATTCTGATTTTATAATCTGGTTATTTAAAATAAAAGTCGAATAAAATGAACGTTAGAATTATGAAAATTCACTTTTTTGTCGAATTTAAGGATTTAAATTCGGGTAAAAATGGTGTAATATGTTTATTATTCTATATTGTGGAATCATTTCTATATATAGGATCTTAACTACATTTATATTTACTAGTTTCAACATTAAATAGAATATCTATTTAAAACATTATGGAACTAGTATTACATTCCTGAAGGAGGAAATATATAAAATGGCAAAGACTAACTCTTACAAAAAATTAATCGCTGGTACAATGACAGCAGCAATGGTAGCAGGTGTTGTTTCTCCAGTAGCAGCAGCAGGTAAATCATTCCCAGACGTTCCAGCTGATCATTGGGGAATTGATTCTATTAACTACTTAGCAGAAAAAGGCGCAATTGCAGGTAATGGCACAGGAATGTTCGAGCCTGAAAAAGAAATCACTCGTGCAGAAGCGGCTACAATGATGGCTAAAATCTTAAACTTACCAATCGATCCAAATGCTAAACCATCTTACACTGACGCTCAAGAGGGCTGGGCTGCTCCAATTATCGCAGCTGTAGAAAAAGCTGGTGTAGTTAAAGGTAAAGGTAACGGCATATTCGATCCTAACGGAAAAATCGACCGCGTTTCTATGGCAGCAATGCTTGTACCAGCTTTCAAATTAGACACTAAAGTAACTGGTACTCCAGAAACTAAATTCGACGACTTACAAGATAGCTGGGGTAAAGACAAAGCTAATATCCTAGTTGAATTAGGAATCTCTGTAGGTACTGGCGGCAAATGGGAGCCAAATAAATCTGTAACTAAAGCAGAAGCAGCTCAATTTATTGCTAAGACTGACAAGCAGTTCGGACAAAAAGAAGAAGCTAAAGTTGAGTCTATTAAAGCAATCAATGCTAAAGAGATCGAAGTTAAACTTGGTGCTACAGTGAAAGAAGAAGATGTGAAGAACGCGAAATTCACTCTTTCTCAAGGAACTAATGCAACAGCAGTTACTGCAAAAATCGGTGAAGATAAAAAATCTGTAATCTTAACTTTAGATGGAGATGCAAAACTTAAAAATAAAGAAGCTTACGTTCTAACTGTTGAAGGCTTAAAAGCTGCTGATGGTAAAGAAATTCCAAAAGCATTAGAAGTTATCTTCTTTAATGATGAAGTAGCTCCAACTGTATCTACAGTATCTACTCCAGACGGAAAAGTTAAAGTAGTATTTAGTGAAAAATTAGATACAGCAAAAGCTGTAACTGTAATTGTTAACGGTCAAAAAGTAGAAGGTAAAGTTGAAAATAATACTTTCACTTCTAATAAAGCTTTAAATCTTGAGAACGGTAAAGAATTCTCAATCATCGTAACTGGTGCTACAGATTTATCTGAGAACACTATGGAAATGTACGAAGGCAAAGCTACTTACAAAGTAGAAAAAGATGTTACAGCTCCAGAAGTAAAAGAAATTAAAGTAAAAGACCTTGCTAATGGCACAGCTACATTAGAAGCTACATTTACAGAAGAACTTTCTGCACAAGGTACAGTAGTTGTAAAAAAAGGTAATACAGTAGTAAAAGAGGCTACAATTGCTCTTGATCAAGATAAAACAAAAGCGCTTGTTACAGTACCGGGTGCTCTTACAGATAAAGAAACAGCTGCAGATCTTACAGTTGAATTTGTTGGCTACAAAGATTTAGCAAACAATGTAGGTACTAAAGTATCTAAAGCAGTAAAAGTTACAAAAGATGTTGTAGCTCCTAACTTAGTTAAAGTTGTGGCAGATCAAAATAAAGAAGCTACATTTACTTTTGATAAAGATGTAACTAAACAAGACGGAAAAATTCGTGTAATCAATTTAGATACAAGCAGAGATGTAACTGGTGAAGTGACAATCGAAGCAGCTAAAGACAACAGCAAAGGTATTACATTAACATTCCCAGCAAAAGGTAACTACAAAGTAGCTGCTACAAAAGGTCTTGTAAAAGATGCAGCTGGTAATGAGTCTGCAGCATTTACTAAAGAAGTGAAAGTTGTAGAAAAAGAATCTGAAAAAGAAACAGATAAAGTAGCTCCAGCAGTAACAGGCGTGGCTTTTGATAAAGCTACAAATAAAATTACAGTAAACTTTGATAAAGAAGTAAAAGGTGGCCAAGTAGCTGAGTCAGCTTCTAATGTAAACAATTACACATTAGCTGGTGCTAAATTACCAGAAGGTGCTCTAATCGTATTAGACGGTACAAATGCAGTTATTGAGTTACCATCTACATTTACTTTCGAAAAATCAGAAACAGTTAAATTTACAGTAGCTAATGTTGCAAACAAAGACGGAGTGAAAATGGGTACGAAAAACCTATTATTAAACGTTGTAGATACAAAAGCTCCTGAATTCCAGTCAGCTAAAATTACAAAAGTTGACGCTAAAGAAATTACTTTAACATTCTCTGAAGCTGTAAAAGTTGATGCAAATGACTTCGCAATCGACTTAAATGGCGTAGCGTTAACAACAACAGCTGATGATAAAGTGGCTAAAGAAGTAGTGCTTAAAGTTACAGAACCATCAAATATTAACTTAGCAACTGGTACAGTAACAGTTAAAGCTAAGCAAGGTGCAGAGAATGCTCCTCATGTATTCACAACTGCTGACCAAGCAGGCAACAAACTTGTTGCTTTCAAACCAGTAACAGCAGCTCGCTAATTGAAATTTATTTCAATAGAAAGAGTCCACACTATGTGGGCTCTTTTTTTATGGTTTAATTCTTATATAAACTCATCTCTGAGAAATAGATCATATTTTGAAGATTGATAGTTAGTTTATTGAGAAATAAAATGACAACGTTTTCAAAAATAGAAAAACACCCCATTAATATGTAAATATTTTGTAAATCCACACCTTTTCTCGTTAAAAAAACATTCGAAAAGAAGAAAAAAATGTCGAATCACAATAATTTTAGTCGAATGTAGTCTGAAAATTGTATTTATTGTAAAAAACATTTAGGTGATGAAGTGGAAATATGTGCTATAATTCCAATTGTGTATTCGATATGAAAAATATACGAAGCGCAGTGAGAGTAGTTTATATGAAAACAGTTTGTTCATTTCTATATTCGAGTATTATTGATATCTTAATAATACGATTAAAAGACTGAATTATCAGAATTTGTCGAATCTTCTTTTGAGAAAGTTCTTGATAACGAATAGTTTTGTATAGTATGATGAACTTGTTTCAAAAAATGGTATTTAAACCTTATATTTACATTCTTCAGTTTATATCATTTTATTATGTGAACTACTTTTCTTATGGTATTTTATGTTTTTTATTGTTTTATGGCTTTTCTAACTAGCTAGTTTTCAAATTACATATGATATGAAACTAGTAGCATATTCCTGAAGGAGGAAAATAATAAAATGGCAAAGACTAACTCTTACAAAAAAGTAATCGCAGGTACAATGACAGCAGCAATGGTAGCAGGAGTTGTATCTCCAGTAGCAGCAGCAGGTAAATCATTCCCAGACGTTCCAGCCGGTCATTGGGCAGAAGGTTCTATTAACTACTTAGTAGAAAAAGGCGCAATTACAGGTAAACCAGACGGTACATATGGTCCGAACGAGTCAATCGATCGTTCTTCTGCAGCTGTTATTTTCACTAAAATTTTAGGTTTACCAGTTGATGAAAATGCTCAGCCATCTTTCAAAGATGCTAAAAATACATGGGCTGCTAAATATATCGCAGCAGTAGAAAAAGCAGGTATCGTTAAAGGTGATGGAAAAGAAAACTTCTATCCAGAAGGAAAGATTGACCGTGCTTCATTCGCATCTATGTTAGTAAGTGCTTATAACTTAAAAGATAAAGTTAACGGCGAGTTAGTTACAACATTTGATGATTTAAGAAAACATTGGGGTGAAGAAAAAGCTAACATCCTAATTAACCTTGGAATCTCTGTAGGTACTGGCGACAAATGGGAGCCAAATAAATCTGTATCTCGTGCAGAAGCAGCTCAATTTATCGCATTAACAGATAAAAAATTCGCAAAACCAGATAGCACACAAGCATATGTAACTGATGTGAAGATTTCTGAACCTACGAAATTAACATTAACAGGAACTGGTTTAAATAACCTTTCTGCTGATGATGTAACTCTTGAAGGTGACAAAGCAGTTGCGATTGAAGCAAGTGCTGACGGTAAATCTGCAACTGTAACACTTGGTGGTAAAGTTGCTCCAAATAAAGATCTTACTGTTAAAGTGAAAAATCAATCATTCGTAACGAAATTCGTATACGAAGTTAAAAAATTAGCTGTAGAAAAATTAACATTTGATGATGATCGTGCTGGTCAAGCAATTGTCTTCAAATTAAACGACGAAAAAGGTAACGCTGATGTTGAGTACTTAAACTTAGCAAACCATGACGTCAAATTTGTAGCAAATAACTTAGATGGTTCACCAGCAAACATCTTTGAAGGTGGAGAAGCTACTTCTACTACAGGTAAACTAGCTGTTGGCATTAAGCACGGTGACTACAAAGTAGAAGTACAAGTTACAAAACGTGGTGGTTTAACAGTTTCTAACACTGGTATTATTACAGTGAAAAACCTTGATACACCAGCTTCTGCAATTAAAAATGTTGTATTTGCAGTAGATGCAGATAAAGATGGTGTTGTAAATTATGGTAGCAAGCTTTCTGGTAAAGATTTTGCTTTAAATAGCCAAACTTTAGTTGTTGGTGAAAAAGCATCTCTTAATAAATTAGTTGCTACAATTGCTGGGGAAGATAAAGTAGTTGATCCAGCTTCAATTAGTATTAATTCTTCAAATAACGGTATTATTTCTGTAGTAAATAACCGTATTATTACTGCTGAAGCAAGTGGTGAAGCAACGCTTACTGTTAAAGTGGGCGATGTAACGAAAACAGTTAAATTCACTGTTGCTAAAGAAAAACGTCAATTAAAATCTGTGAAATCTAATCCAGATAAATTACAAGTTGTTCAAGATAAAGCATTACCTGTTACATTTGTAACAACTGACCAATATGGCGATCCGTTTGGTGCAGATGAAGATGTAATTAAAGAAGTTCTTCCTAAAACTGGTGTAGTTGCAGAAGGTGGATTAAATGTAACTACAACTGATGCGGGTTCAATTGGTACTAAGACATTCCAAATTACAGGTAATGAAGTTGGAGAAGGTACAATCCACTTCCAAAACCTTAACGGCGAGACTTTAGGTTCATTATATGTGAACGTAACAGAAGGTAACGTTGCATTTAAAAACTTTGAACTTGTATCTAAATTAGGTAGATACGGTGAATCACCTGATTCAAAACTTGACCTAAATGTTTCTGATACAGTTGAGTATCAATTATCTAAGTACACTTCAGATCGCGTATACTCTGATGCTGAAATCTTAGAAGGTAACGGTTATGTAGTTGAATCTAAAAACCCAGCAGTAGCTGAAGCAAAACTTGTTGGAAATAAAGTTGTTGTTAAAGGTTTACAACCAGGTAAAGTTGATATCCACTTAACGAAAAATGGTGCAACTGCTGGTAAAGCAACACTTGAAATCGTTCAAGAGAAAATCGAAATTAAGTCTGTGAACTTCAAGCCAGTTCAAACAGAAAACTTCGTTGAGAAGAAAATTAACGTTGGTACTGTATTACAACTTGAAGGAAGTAACCTTGATGATGTTGTAAAAGGTATTAACTTAACGAAAGAAACACAACATAAAGTACGTGTTGTGAAATCAGGTGACAACCAAGGTAAAATTTACCTAGATAGAAACGGCGATGCTGAATTTAATGCTGGCGATGTAAAACTTGGTGATGTAACAGTAACTGCATCAAGTGATTCAGTATTCAATAACTTCAACGCTGATATCTATAATACTTTAACAACTAAGTATACTGACAAAGGTACATTAGTATTCAAAGTATTAAAAGATAAGAACGTAGTAACAAGTGAAATTGGTTCACAAGCTGTACAAGTGAACGTTCTTAACAACCCAAATCTATAAGTTGATTATAGATAGAGTGGAAAATCAGTGGGAATGAACTCCCACTGATTTTTTTGCCGCAAATAGCGAGAAAAAGCCTCTTGTAAAAATTACAAGAGGCTTCTTTTATTGTTTAAACTTAAACATCTCACCGCTCAAATTCGAATCACTATACACGAACAATACCATGTTAATGTTGTTGTCTTTAATGTATTGATATACATCCTTTTCGTGATAGTGACGAAGGTCAAGGATGGATGTGTGATTGAAGTTTTGTGCTAAATGAGGCACGATTGCGTTTGCGAATGAGTCTTTTAGGACTAGAGCTCGTACATCATTTGGTGCATTGTTATTTTCGATGACGATTTCTGGATAGTCGTTTGTGTAATAGCCGGCGTATGATGTTGTGTCTTTTTGTTTTTCTACGCCATATAGTTCATCTAATGTGCGATATACAGTACCGTTTACATCTTTTGCGGCTACGCTCGTAAAGTTGAAACCGTCTTTCGGTGTGTAGTAGCATAGTTTTTCTCCAGTTGCATCGATTAGTTGGTATAGCTGGTTGTTAAAGCTTCCGACTAGATGTTTATTTGGAGCGCACGTACGAGTGTAATCTTCTTTTTTTATTTCTTTTCCTTTATATATAGAAGATTGTTGCGCGATTGTGTTCATTATATATTGATAGCCTAAGAAGGCACCATCCATATTCCAGTGATGGTCTGTTTTAAAGTACATACTTTGTATTTCTTCATTTGTATAGTTTTTCTTAAAGTGTTCCATGAGTTTTATTGGTTTTACGTCAGCTGGAAGTTTATTTAGAAAATAATTTAAATTTTCCTGTGCATATGTATGAATATGAGAAGGTAATTTAAATGATAATGCATTCGTTTTGGACGGTGGTAAGGCAAAGTAAAACTCAATATTTTGTTCTTTTAAAAACTGAGATAAGTCGTTTATAGCTGGCATGGATTGGTCAATTTCATTATATTTTGTAGTCCAAGCAGGATTTTTTAGAAGCCATTTATCATCAGTTAGAATAATATCGTTAATGAGAGACTTGCCCATTTTAATTTGGGTAAGTGTATAGTTTTTTATGAGATCATCTCTTCCGATTAATTGATCGTTTGTATATGTCTCAAAGTCTTTAAAGAAACTACCGTTTGCGAGAGCTTCTTTTGTAAGAGCTGGTTTTTGAGCGAGCGGACGATTTTCAACGGGCGAAACTGCTCGGTCAGTTTTGAGAAGCGATAATATGCCAAATGAAAAGATAATGGTGAGAAAACCGATAAATAGGACGATGTTCCCCAATTTTTTCATAATAACTTTTCCTTCCTACATAAAGTGAAACTTTAATCAGTGGGGGTTTTGTTCATCTCCACTGATGATTAGTTGAACCAATCGGGCTTTTACGGGCAGCCCGCCCCCACCTAACTTCTTTGCTTTCGCTGAATTTTGAGGTGGGGGTCTTACTGCCCGGCAAATAGCGGGATAAGTTAAAACCTGAAGTAAATAAATGGATTATACGTCGAATTAATTAAATACATAATCGAAATCATAAATAACGTTAGTAATAATATAGGACGTGCAACTTGCATCGTGAATATATACATTTTTGGTGCAAGTTCTAATATGTTTTTAACACGTTTCAAAATTGGTGTCGCTGCGATAAAGGCAATGATAAATATGACAATGTATTCATGTATATATAGCATTGTATTGTCATCAATGAAAGAGTGCCTTTGCATGCCAAACATCGCTTTTAAATATTGGAACGAGTAGGCGAAGTTATCAGCTCGGAAGAAGACCCAACCGATCATAACGATGATTAGTACATATGCATGTTGTAGCGGCTTCCATAGCTTATTTAATATTTTCTCGAATCCAGCTTTTTCAATCGAGATAATAAAGCCGTAATATAATCCCCAGGCGATAAATGTCCAGCTTGCTCCGTGCCATAAACCGGTTAATCCCCATACGATGAAGAGGTTACGGTAATTTGCTAGTTTGGAAACACGATTTCCGCCGAGCGGAATGTATATATAGTCGCGGAACCAAGAGCCTAGTGTAATGTGCCATCTTCTCCAAAATTCTGAAATAGATTTTGAGATGTACGGATAATTGAAGTTTTTCGGGAAATCAAATCCGAACATTTTTCCAAGTCCAATTGCCATATCAGAGTATCCTGAGAAATCGAAATAGATTTGAAGTGTATAGGCGATAATACCAATCCAAGCCGTTCCAGCGCTCATTTCAGATGGTGGTAAGGCAAAGATTTTATCTGCGACAAATCCAACTTGATTGGCGATTAACATTTTTTTCGCTAATCCTAAAACGAAAATTTGGATACCTTCTGTAAATCGTTCAAAAGAATGGATGCGCGTTTTAATTTGATCAGCAACGATATTGTAACGAACGATTGGTCCGGCAATAAGCTGCGGGAAAATTGATATATATAGTGCTAAGTTAAGTGGATTCTTTTGAACTGCGCCATCTTTACGGTATATATCGATGACGTATGACATCGCTTGGAACGTATAGAATGAAATTCCAATTGGTAGTGGAATAGGTTCCACATGAATAGATAAATGTAAAGTTTGATTCAAAATATCTGTGAAAAAGGAAATATACTTAAAATAAGAAAGTAATAAAATATTTCCGACCACAGCCATAATTAAAAATGTGACTTTCATATTTTTTCGTTTATCATAATGATGCACGAGTAGGCCGAAGCAGTAGTTTAATACAATAGAAACGAGCATTAAAAGAACGAAACGTGGTTCTCCCCATGCATAGAAAATTAAACTAAATGCAAGTAATACGAAATTACGTAGCTCGGCACGCACTATAAAATAGAAAAATAATACGAGAGGTAAAAAGATAAATAAGAAAACAGAACTACTAAATACCAAAGGACTCTCCTCACTTTTTTCAAAAATACATTTCGTGCAAAAAAACCGACATTTCTATTATATATTCTTTTAAATAAAAGCGCCTTTAATATTTTATCATGTTAATAATTCGATTAAAATGATTATTATATATAATAGAAGAAAAGGGGAGCGGAATCCTTTTGACACTCACTATTTGGATAAGATAAGATGAATAAGGTGTGATTTGTTTAGAAGGGAAGAGATGGTGTGTTATTTAACTCATTTGAGTTTATTTTTTTATTTTTACCGATAGCATTTCTTTTATATTTTCTATTAAATAAATTTGGACATGCTACATTAGCGAAAGCTTGGCTCGTTGCAGCCTCTTTATTTTTCTATAGTTATTGGAATGTGAAATATTTACCGCTTATGTTAGTGTCGCTCATTGTGAACTACTTTATCGGAATGAGGCTCGTAAAACATAAGAGTAAACTTCTTTTAACGGTAGGATTAATATTTAATATAGGAATGCTTAGTTATTTCAAGTATTATGATTTCTTCTTACAAAATGTGAATTCATTATTTGGAACTCATTTTACATTATTATCTTTAACGTTACCACTTGCGATTAGTTTCTATACGTTTCAAAAGATTGCATTTTTAGTAGATACGTATCGTGGGGAAACGAAGGCATGTCATTTTCTTGATTACGCATTGTTTGTAACATTTTTCCCGCAGCTTATTGCAGGGCCGATTGTACATCATGCGCAAATTATGCCGCAGTTTGCTGACGATAGTAAAAAGCGCTGGCAATCGAAGTATATCGTTCTTGGTATTTTCGTATTTGCAGTTGGTATTTTCAAGAAGGTAGGTATTGCAGATGTATTATCCCCCCTTGTACATGAAGGGTTTGATGTGCAGCACTCATTAACATTTGTTGAAGCGTGGCTTACGTCGTTAGCGTTTACGTTCCAATTGTATTTTGATTTTAGTGGATATAGTGATATGGCAATTGGAATCGCTTTAATGTTTAATATTAAATTACCTCAAAACTTTAATTCACCGTATAAAGCAGTGAATATACAAGATTTTTGGCATCGTTGGCATATGACGCTTAGCCAGTTTTTAACGAAGTATGTATACATTTCTTTAGGAGGAAATCGAAAAGGGATTACGCGTACATACGTAAATATTATGATTGTATTTCTAATAAGTGGACTTTGGCATGGAGCTGGTTGGACATTTGTTTTTTGGGGATTCTTGCACGGTTTGGCTTCTGTTATTCACCGTTTATGGAGTAAAGCAGGAGGGCGTATGCCGGCCTTTGCTGGTTGGCTCGTTACGTTTTTCTTCATTAATATAACGTGGGTATTCTTTAGGGCAACATCTATGCATGATGCGGTGAAAGTGTTAAAAGGAATGTTCGGACTAAATGGAATCGAATTAGCAAATAGTGTATTCCCAGCATTTATAATAGAGAAGTTACAATTTTTAAAAGAGTACGGTGTTTCATTTACAGAAGGGTACCATGTCTCTTTATTAGATCCGAAAATGGTAGCGTATATTTTCGGGGCGTTATGTATTAGTTTCTTCTTAAAAAATTCAATTCAGTTAAAAGATTCATTCCGTCCAAATGTGTGGACTGCTTTATTTACTGCAATATTGGTCGTATATAGCGTGTTACATTTAACGAGTATTAGTGAGTTTTTATACTTTAATTTCTAGGTGGAGAATATGAAAAACAAACATTGGCTTATTTTCGTTTTTGTATGTGTTTTTGTTCCTCTGGCAGGTGTCGGGATATTTAATAGCTATATAGATTCTCTTTGGCTATTCCCGCATAAAAATAAGTGGAATGATGTGCAGTACGGGTTTAACGAGAGACAACAGAAAACGAATTATATAACGTACCGTCCGTTTACATATGATGGGGTTATACTTGGAAGTAGTAGAACGACTTTTATTAACGAGAATGACTTCACCGGGTTAAACGCATTTAATTATGCGGTAAGCAGTACAGATCCGCGTGAGTATGATGCATATATTGAATATGCAAAAGAACAAAAAGGTAGTGGACTCGAGTCTATTGTACTTGGTTTAGATTTCCTTGGAACGAACAAAAATAGGGAAATTGGTTTTGATAAACCAGAAGCGTATATTAAGCAGGCGCAAAGTTTATTGTATCCGATTAAATCGTATGTAAGTATGGACGGGATTACTTATTCAAAGAATACAATTGCAAATTCCACCCATCATAGTACGAATCTTGACCGGTACAATCGAGAGAATATAAAATCGATGCGCGATTATACGAAAGAAGAACGTGATGCGCAAATAGCGGCGCAAGTAGATAAGTTTAGTAAAGAGATTTATGGCGGGAATTATGAGTATCAAAATATGAAAGAAATATTAGGAACAGTAAAGGCTCATAATCCGAACACGAAGTTTTATATTTTTACAACGCCTGTTTCAGAGCCTCTGTTCCGTACGATGATTCAATCAGGGCGATGGGAAGATTATAAAAGATGGCTTCATGACGCTGTAGATGTATTTGGAGAAGTGCACCATTTCATGTATCTTAATTCCGTTACAACGAATTTAGATAACTATATGGATGGGCATCATTTCAGACCGGAAGTTGGAAAGTTGATTGCGCATAAAGTTGTAAATGAGGAAGATAGCAACGTCCCGAAAGACTTCGGTATTGTTATTACGAAGGATAATATTGATGAGGTGTTGGAGGAGATTCGGGCGTCTTTTCAATAGAAAGAAATAGTTTTGCTTCAAAGACCGAAACATAATGTGATTCGGTCTTTTTTTACAGGAAACATACATAATGACGTAGAAATATTAGTTTGGGTAAGGGAGTGGCAGAATTAAGGAGGAGAAAAAATGAGTAAATTCGGGTTGTATGGAAAATTCACTGTAGAAGAAAGTAATCGAGATGTATTAGTGGATATTTTGTTAGAGGCGGCGGAATCGATGAAGTCCTTGGACACGTGTGAGGGTGTATATTGTAAGTACTTCTGATGATGAACCGAATGCTGTGTATGTTTTTGAGGTATGGGATAGCGAAGATGCGCACCAGGCATCTTTAACTTTAGAGTCTACGCAAAATTTAATTAAAAGAGAAAAACCACTTATTACTGGAGCAGAAAGAATTAGTACTTTGAATACTAGAGGTGGTAAGGGAGTGTTAGGACAAAAAAACGCTCAGAGCATTATTTCTCTAAGCGTTTTTTTATTCATTTATTCCGCCTCTAAATCAACAATTAAGTAAGCGAGTATAACAACGAAGAAAATACTAACGGATGGCGCTGTTAATACATGTCCGGACATAAAGCCGATTCCAAGTGAGAGTACAACGGTGCTAGCTAATAGCATATATTTCACGGTTATTATTTTCTTAAAGTTTGTTATGATGCGAATGAATAATTTAATACCGAAGTATAGAAGCGGTATTAAGTAAATAAGGAAACCGACGATTCCGAATGCAAAGAATAGGTCGTGGAAGTCCATTTCGATTAATTTAATTTTAACCGTATAGTTACCAGCGTAGCCCATTCCGAATAGTTTTTGTGATAGTGGTGCGTCTTTATAGTATTGTTTGTATACTTTTAAAAACTTATCGCGATCACTGTAAATTAAACTTTTGACCTCAGAGTCTGTTAGCTCACCTTTTGCATGTTTTTTCTCTGCGTCTGGATCTTCTTTAATTACTTTTCCTTCTTTTCTATCTTTTTCTTCTTGTACTGATTTTTTGTATTCGTATATTTGCATATGGATGCCCATATTTTTTGCAATAGGAGTATGCGGTGTAAGTGCGATTAAACCTCCTAAGACAATAGCGGCAACAACTGTATTTACGAGATATGTGGATCCTTTTCCTTCTTTTTTGCGATGAATCATATATTCAATGAATGAGAATAAAAGTGCCACGCCAAGCGTTAGAACAATTGCACCATATCCTACTTTCGTTCCGACCATAATACTTGCATACATCGCAAGTATTGTTGGAATCCAGTAATAGATTTTCGAGAAAGAAGTTGTTTTATGAATCGAATATAACACTAAGATTGGGAACATAATTGCAAAAATAGAACTTAAATCATTTCCAGCAAAGAACCAACCTCTTGAACCGATCTTTGAGTGAGGGTAACTTGGGAAATCTGTACTAGTTTGCATTGCAACAATCAGTGTGATGCTGAAAATTAAAGTTGCATATAAGAAATATGTAATGATTTTATGAAACGTATAGTCTTTATTTTTTAACTCTTTAAAGACGATAATATATCCAAACAGTAGCACAATTGGATATATGCTTTTTAAAATAAATTTCACTTCTTCGCCAAATGAAACTGGAGATTTGACCATCATATTATTTACAAGACCAATTGCTAGTACGATCCCGAGTAGGCATAAATAGAGAATGTACTTTTTCGCTCCATGTTGTTTTCTATGAAGAAGTAGATAACCTAATGCAAGAAGCATAAAGGCGAAACGGACTACGATTCCAACTGTTGCGCTCATGTGTAATACATAGATTGAAAAAGACGTTAATAAATCTAAAATTGGTTGAAACACAATGAATAGCAATAGGAAATGCGGGAAGTAGTTATCCGTTTGTTTCAACTTAGTAACCATATGTTCCTCCATTTCTTCATTCCTTTATTTCAACACCCGAGAGATGGGTATAAAAGCCTTTTTTTGGCATAGTAAGGTGAATGAATTTCAATGTTTGTTTTTTGCATCAAACTTAAGAATACACCATTTCATTGCAATGGTAAATAGATGAAAAGCAATGATAAACCGACTTTAATTTCTATATTTTTTAACGAAATTGTATGTTTTATACGGATATATATACAAATTACGAGAATATTAGACAGAAAATTAAGAAAAAAGAAGGGTTTTTAACATGCTTTCTATAATTATAGAAGTATAATCTTTATGTAGAAAAGAGGGGTATATATAATGGAAGTAACAAGTAAAACAGAATCTGTTGTTGTGAAATATGAAGGGCGCGTAGCAACGGTTATGGTCAATCGCCCAGAGGTTTTAAATGCATTAGATGAACCAACGTTAAAAGAGTTATTACAAAAGTTGAAAGAAGTGGCGGAGAGTTCTGTTCACGTTGTTGTGTTATGCGGCAGTGGCCGTGGTTTTTCTGCGGGTGGAGATATTAAATCAATGCTTTCAAGTAATGATGAAAGTAAGTTTGAAGGTATCATGAATACAATTTCTGAAATCGTGGTGACGTTATATACGATGCCAAAGCTTGTTATTAGTGCAATTCATGGACCAACTGCTGGACTGGGATTAAGTATTGCATTAACAGCTGATTATGTTATGGCAGATATATCATCAGTTATTGCGATGAACTTTATTGGAATCGCTTTAATTCCAGACGGTGGTGGTCATTTCTTCCTTCAAAAGCGCGTCGGTGAAAATATGACGAAGAAAATCATTTGGGAAGGGAAGAAATTATCAGCGACAGAAGCGCTAGATATCGGTTTAATTGATGAAGTAATCGGTGAGGATTTCCAAACGGCTGTGAAGCAAAAAATTAATGAATGGTTACACAAACCAATCAAGGCGATGATTCAAACGAAACAAATTTTATGTGAAGTCAATCGTTCTAATTTAGAACAAACGCTTCAGCTTGAAAAGCGTGGTCAATATGCGATGAGACAAACAGCGGACCATAAAGAAGGTATTGCTGCTTTTCTAGAAAAACGTTTACCAGCATTTAAAGGGGAATAAAGTGAAGCTGTAATCCGTGGGGATTTGTTTATCCCCCGCGGATTATTAGTTTTACTGCCCGTTAATTCGAGATAAAGGGAAGAAAGTGCTAACACATTTTAGTATAATTGTGTTAGCACTTTTTTTAGGAGTAATAAATGAAGAAAATTATCGGTGTTATCGTTATGATTTTACTTACATATTATGCTTTGCATAGTACACCATCTCTTGCGGTACGGACTGCATTATTCTTTGAGGGACATCCAACTGTTGCTTTCTCTGGTGAAGTGAAAAAAGAACGGGATGTGAAAAAAGAGGCGATTCCTGATGAGTACCGGACCTTATATGGCGATAAGAAAGAAGAACCAGAGCATTACTTCTTTCCGGTAGTAAGGGCGCACGGATCGGGAATTGATATGTTAAGTGCTTGTGTGGAAAAAGAGTGGTTTTTCTATAAGGCAGAGCTTGGGTGTTATTAAAAATAGGAGGAACAGTGATGTCAACTTATAACAAATTAGTAAGAGACCGTGTCCCGGAGAAAATTTTAATGTCTGGAAAAACATATACAGCACAAAAATTAACAGGACAAGCTTACATACAGGCGTTAGCGAAAATTGGTACAGAAGAAATTCGTGAATTTGCTTCAATGAAAGAGCGTGAACATGCACTAGATTCACTTGCAGATGCACTTGAAGTTATCATTTCATTAGCGCGTGCGGAAGGTGCAACAATTGAAGATATAGAGCGTATTCGTAAGCAAAAAGAAGAAGAGCGCGGCGGATTTACAAGAGGAATTTATTTGATGGACGTTTCGGAAGAGTAGTTTTATAGAAAAAGCACAGCTTACTTAGTAGCGCTGTGCTTTTTTCCTGCAATTAGGCTAACGATTAAGAAGATAACTGTTAATGTCCAGCCGATTGTAATAGAAGTAGTAGTGTGAACGACATAAGAGACTTGTAAATAGAATAAAGATGATAAAAGCCAAATAAGTGCAATATGTACATGTTTTTTCGTTACATTCATTTTTGTTATCACCTTTTCACTTACTAAACTAAATTTTACTATAATTTAGAAAATTAGAATATATGAGTAGAGGTTTTATCGTAATTTCGCTATACTAAATAGTAGAGAAAATGAGGAGGAAACGACAATGGCACATCATACGAAAGAAACGATGGAACTTATTAAGGAGCTTGTCTCTATTCCAAGTCCATCTGGAAACACGGCGAAAATTATTAATTTTATTGAAAACTATGTAAGTGAGTGGAATGTAGAGACGAAGCGCAATAATAAAGGCGCTCTTATTTTAACGGTTAAAGGAAAGAATGATGATCAGCATCGTTTATTAACTGCACATGTTGATACGTTAGGTGCGATGGTGAAAGAAATTAAGCCTGACGGTCGTCTTCGTCTATCTATGATTGGTGGATTTCGCTGGAACTCTGTAGAAGGGGAATATTGCGAAATTGAAACGTCAAGCGGTAAGAAGTATACAGGTACAATTTTAATGCATCAAACTTCTGTCCATGTGTACAAAGATGCAGGGGAAGCGAAGCGCGATGAGAAAAATATTGAAGTGCGTATTGATGAGCGTGTCTTTTCAGCAGATGCAGTACGTGAGTTAGGAATTGAAGTAGGAGACTTCGTTTCATTTGATCCACGCGTTCAAATTACAGAGAGTGGATACATAAAATCACGTCATTTAGACGATAAAGTAAGTGTTGCGATTCTATTAAAATTAATTAAAAGATTGCAAGATGAAAAGGCAACATTACCGTATACAACACATTTCTTAATTTCTAATAATGAAGAGATTGGGTACGGTGGTAACTCAAACATTCCAGAAGAGACGGTAGAATATTTAGCAGTTGATATGGGAGCGTTAGGTGATGGACAAGCATCTGATGAATATACAGTATCTATTTGTGCGAAAGACTCTAGCGGTCCATACCATTACGCTTTACGTAAGCATTTAGTTGAATTGGCGAAAGCGAATGTTATTGAATATAAAGTGGATATTTATCCCTACTACGGATCAGACGCATCAGCGGCGATTCGCGCTGGATTTGATGTGAAACATGCATTAATTGGAGCTGGTATTGATTCTTCTCACGCATTTGAGCGTACGCATGAAAGCTCGATTGCACATACAGAAGCACTTGTTTATGCATATGTGTTATCAGAAATGAGAGTAGAATAGTGAGAGGGTGGTTGATTCTATGAATCAGCCACTTTTTTTTTGCATAAAAACTACTTAAATTGTATTGTATTTTACAATATTAAGAAATTAGGTTTACTATAGAATTCTAGTATTATAGAATGATAGAGGCGCACTAATTTTTTTAATTTGTTTTTGCTGAAATTTATATATTAAGATTACGCGTTTTTAAACATTCATTTTCGAGGGGAGTATTATTATTTATGAAGTATCGTGCAGTCGCGGCTGGTATTTTAGCCGCAAGTTTATTATCATCTCCAGTTAGTAGTTTCGCAGCAGGGAAAAAGTTTTCGGATGTTCCTACATGGGCGCAGGAATCCGTTGACTATTTAGTAGGGAAAAAAGCGCTTGATGGAAAACCAGATGGAACGTTTTCTCCATCTGAAGCAGTAGATAAAGGATCAGCTGCAAAAATATTAGCAGCAGTTCTTGGCTTACCAATTGATCCAAAAGCGAAACCGTCTTTTAAAGATTCGCAAGATCATTGGGCAGCACCATATATTGCTGCGGTAGAAAAAGCAGGTGTAATTAATGGAGATGGTACTGGGAAATTCAATCCATCAAGCCAAATTAACCGTGCATCAATGGCATCTATGCTTGTACAAGCATATTCATTAGATAAGAAAATTATTGGAGAACTTCCAACGCAGTTTAAAGATTTGGAACCTCATTGGGGTAAGAAACAAGCTAATATTTTAGTAGCTTTAGAGATTTCAATGGGTACAGGAAATGGCTGGAATCCTGACGGTACTGTAACTCGTGCTGAAGCAGCTCAGTTCATCGCAATGGCAGATAAAAATAAAACAAATACATCGAAAAGAATGTATATGAATAGAAACTTTATTACATATCATCAAGCATCGTTATCATCTGGTATTACTGACGTTCAACATAAGCCACAAATGATTGAAGTGAAAGAGCAAAGAGCGGACGGTTGGTTGAAGGTTGTAACAAGTAAAGGTGAGAAGTGGACACCATTACAAGAAAAAACAGAGTCTATTAATCAAGAATTCACTACATATCAAGAAGCTTCACATACGTCTACAGTGGCAGGCACACATAAAGCACAACAAGTAACTGTTATTGAAGAAAAAGATAGCTGGATTCGTATCCGTATGGGAGCTGGTTTCCAATGGGTGGATAAAAATCAATTAAACCCAGTGAAGCAAGGTAACTTCCTAGAAGGTAAAGCGATTATTATTGATCCAGGTCATGGGGGAATTGACTCAGGGAATCCTGGTTATTATGAGAAAGAAAGTCAAACCGTATTAGATGTATCATTACGATTACAGAAAATATTTGAGAAAAAGACACCGTTTACTGTGTTGTTAACTCGTGAGAATGATACACGTCCAGGAAACACTGCAGCTGAGTCTTTACAAAAACGTGTAGAATTTGCTCAGGCAAATAAAGGTGATATTTTTGTAAGTATCCATGCTAATGGTTCTGACTTGAAAAATGGACAAGGCACAGAAACATTATATTATGATTCAGCACGAGCAAGAGCAACGAATCCAAATGTAGAAGAGAGTCGTTTATTAGCAGAAAAAATTCAAAAACGTCTTGTGAATGCACTTGGAACAAAAGATCGTGGTGCGAAACATCAGGACTTATACGTAACTAGAGAAAATACAATGCCAGCTGTATTAGCAGAATTAGCATTTGTAGATAATAAAAGCGATGCTGATAAAATTGCTACACCAGAACAGAGACAAAGTGCAGCAGAAGCTATTTATCAAGGGATTTTAGATTACTACGAAGCAATGGGTAACAACGTATCTTCTTTCCGTTAATAAATAAAAGAGATTGCCATAGGCAGTCTCTTTTTATTTATAAAACAAATTATAAAGGTTTCTCTTTATTTCGGGCATGTGATATCATTTAATTTTACGTGAAAAAGTATTCGAGTAATTGTGATCATAACAATTTTAAACGATAAAGGATGATAATAGATTGAGTAATCATAGTAAAACACCTGCATGTATATATACGTATGCATTTCGTGAAGAGGAGCGTGCTTTATGTTACTTGGAAATGCGCTCGTTCTTTGGAATGGAATCTCACGTTAATATTTTGAAAAGTGATGTCAAAATTGACCCGAGTAGAAGTGCGTTTATTAAAGAGCGCGTTGAGGTTATGTATGAAGGAGACGACTTAGAAAGTATCTTGAAACAAGTGGAACAAATTGACTTGGCAGGGGCGACATTTAAAGTTATCTTCGTTAAAATCAATGATCTTGGCAAAGAAAATAAAATTGAATATGGGGAAAGGCGTCTGATTGAACGGGACCTCGGCATGCATATTGAAGGAGAAGCTGATGTTCGTAATCCAGAGCGCGTATTCGGGATTGTTCCTCTTGGAGGACGCTGGTACTTCGGACACTATATAGAAAGTGAACCAGTTTGGTATCATCACATAAAAAAACCGCATAGCTATTCGACATCTCTTAGCACACGTGTTGCGAGATCAGTTGCCAATATTGCTGTACCAAATCCAGATGGAGTACGAGCAATTGACCCGTGCTGCGGTATTGGAACAGTAGTAGTAGAAGCACTTTCTATGGGGATTAACATTGTTGGTAGAGATATAAATCCACTTGTGGTGCTCGGAACGAGAAAAAACATTGCACATTTCGGGTTTGAAGGAACAGTAACAAAAGGTCCAATCGAGGAAATTACTGAGAACTACGACGTTGCAATTATCGATATGCCGTACGACCTATTTACGCATGCAACACCAGAAGATCAGTTCTCCATTCTTTCAAGTGCGCGCCGCATCGCTAAAAAGGTAGTCGTTGTCACGATGGAAACAATGGACGACATGATCCATGAAGCAGGATTCGAAATTACAGATCGCTGTGTTACAAGAAAAGGATCATTTACTAGACAAATTCTTGTTTGTGAATAAGAAAGGAAGGTCACCCGTTTGGGTGACCTTTTTTGGTTTGCATTATCTTAGCATGATGTGTGATTGGTTGGTGGAATGGATTTGGCGATAAGTCGATATTCCATGTCGAATCGCCGATATATTCCGAGAATCAATCGATAGTAGATTACTCTTCCTTCGTCTTCTCTTGTTGTGCAATTAGTAAATTGCGTAACACGTGTCCGCGGTAACTTTCGAGTTTTCGTCCTTCATGATAGCGAACACCTAATTTCTTTAGTTCAGCTACGTACCAGCCTTTTGTTCCGTAATACATGAGACCACTTCCTTTTTTCTTTTGAACAGTATATGTGCCTGGGCGAGAGAATTTTCTTTTTTTATTCATGAAATTTGCGGAACTGAACATTGAATATTCAGTCTATTTGTATTATGATTAACTTATTATCGGATGACAGTGATTAGCCTCCCTGTAAGCCCGAATGCCTTTTTGAAAATGAATAGAGGAACAACTTCTTTCCACTTGAACTTCCTTAGCAGGAGGACGAGCCATAAGGATAGGGGCAGTAAAATTCAATGCAGTTGTATGCGTTGTTTTTCTGGCTCTTTTTATTTTTTACTTAAAGTAGGAGGGGATTTTTAGAAAGCGTTGCCAAGGTTGATAGGTAATGGGGGAAGATGGTGTGCGTTCACGCTAATGGAGGGGCTGGTGAAGTGTTTGGCTAAAGAGAAAAAAGAGTTACAGAAGGATTTAAAGACTCGGCATATAACAATGATTTCGATTGGCGGGGTTATCGGGGGCGGTTTGTTTGTAGGAAGTGGAACGATTATTCAATCGACGGGTCCAGCAGCGATTTTGTCCTATATTATTGGCGCTTTAATGGTTGTGCTCGTGATGCGGATGTTAGGAGAAATGGCAGCGGAAAATCCTGATAGCGGTTCTTTCGCAACGTATGCAAACAAAGCAATTGGGCCGTGGGCAGGCTATACGATTGGTTGGTTATATTGGTTTAACTGGGTCATTATTATTGCAATCGAAGCGGTGCTTTTAGGCGTGATGATTAACAATTGGTTCCCTTCAGTGCCAGCGTGGATTGCGAGTTTATGTATGGTTCTTTTAATGACGATGACGAATGTATATTCAGTAAAACTCTACGGTGAGTTTGAATATTGGTTAGCGTTTATTAAAGTTATTGCGATTATTGCGTTTTTAATTTTAGGCGTTTCGATGTTTTTTGGTCTTGTTCCAGGGGTGGAGAGACCGAGTCTTGCTATTATTACGGAGCACGGTGGTTTCTTCCCGAATGGAATTGTCCCTGTCTTACTGAGCGTTGTGTTTATTTCTTTCTCTTTATCGGGAAGCGAAGTGGCAGCGATTGCAGCCGGGGAATCGGAAAATCCAGAGAAGAATGTTATACGAGCTATTAATAGTGTTGTATGGCGCCTTATGCTTTTCTTCGTAGGTTCGGTAACGATTTTAGTTACGTTTATTCCGTGGACGGATAAGGAGTTATTAACACTTCCGTATGCAAGTTTATTTAATATGGCAGGAGTACCTGCAGCCGCAGAAATTATGAATGGTGTTGTATTCTTATCACTACTTTCCGTTATGAACTCAGGTATATATACGAGTTCGCGTATGTTATTTTCACTTGCTAAAAAAGGCGATGCTCCGGCTAGTTTCTCAAGATTAAATAGTAGAGGGACACCGGTTGTAGCGATCTATGCAAGTATCGTATTTGCATTTATTTGTGCGATGTTGAAATTTATATCTCCTGATAAATTGTTCGCATTTTTAGCGAATAGTTCAGGCGGGGTGACGATGCTTATGTATATGTTCGTTGCCGTTTCACATGTCAAGTTAAGACGAGAAAGGGAAAGAGAAGGGGCTGGAAAGCTGAAAGTGAAAATGTGGTTATTCCCTTATCTCACATATGCAACGCTTTTAATGATTGTTACGATCTTTGTTTCACAAGCATTTATAGCAGATATGCGTATACAGTTTTACATGACATTACTAGCTACGATTCTAGTAATAATAAGTTATTTTCTAAGAGTTAGAAAGTTAGATGAGCAAAAGTTGAATGATTTTACGATGATAAAAGATTCGGAAGTTAGTTTAGAAGAAAAATAAGAAAAGGGGTATGTACCATGTTGAAAGAGAAGAAGGATATTACAACTACAAAATCTAGCATATTACATGAAAGAAGAAAAAATGCGGTGCCAGAAGGGCCTTACAATATTACAGAGTTGTATGTGCAATCAGCAAAAGGCGCGATTATTACGGATGTAGATGGCAATGAACTAATTGATTTTGCAGGCGGAATTGGCATGCAAAACGTCGGGCATTGTCATCCGAAAGTAGTAAAGGCGATTCAAGATCAAGTGGAATCTTCTATTCATAGTTGTTTTCATGTAGCGCCGTATGAAAGTTATATTACACTGGCGGAAAGACTGAATGAGTTAACGCCAGGTGATTTCAAGAAAAAAACGATGTTTGCGAATAGCGGAGCTGAAGCAGTAGAAAATGCGGTGAAGATTGCTAGAAAAGCAACTGGAAGAAGCGCGATCGTTTCGTTTGAGCGTGCATATCACGGGCGTACACTTTTGGCGATGTCACTGACAAGTAAGGTGAAACCGTACAAACATGGATTTGGACCGTTTGCATCAGAAGTATACAAATTACTATATCCGTATTATTACCGTGCTGACGAAGGGCTAACACAAGAAGAAGTAGACGCGCAAATTTTAGCGTATTTCGAACGCTTTATGTTAGAGGAAGTAGCAAGTGATAATATCGCTGCGATTATTTTGGAACCGCTTCAAGGGGAAGGCGGATTTATCGTTCCGACGACTACGTTCATGCAAGGTGTCCGGAATATTTGTGATAAGTACGGAATCATTATGATTGCGGATGAAATTCAAACTGGTTTCGCTCGTACGGGCAGCTTATTTGCAATGGATCATTTCGGCGTAGCTCCTGATTTAATGACTTTCTCAAAATCGATCGCAGCTGGCATGCCGCTGAGCGCGATAACAGGAAGAACGGATTTGATGGATGCACCTGGACCAGGTCAATTAGGTGGTACTTTCTCAGGAAGTCCAGCTGCTTGCGCGGCTGCATTAGCTGTTTTAGATGTAATCGAAGAAGAGAATTTAGTAAATCGCGCTGTAGAAATTGGCGAGCGTATGATGGAAGTGTTTAATAGCTGGAAAGAGAAATACGAACTAATTGGCGATGTCAGGGGCCTTGGTGCTATGACTGCAATCGAGCTTGTAAAAAATAAAGAGACGAAAGAGCCAGCAGCGGAAGAAGTTAAAGCGATTATGAAGGAAACGCATAGTAAAGGGGTTATTACGATAAGCGCCGGTATTTATAGTAACGTACTTCGCTTCTTGCCGCCTCTTGTTATAACGGATGAACAGCTTGAAGAAGGGCTTGCTATTTTAGAAGCTGCTATTGCGAAACTATCAAAATAAAAAAATGGTGGGGGCAGGGGAATGAAGTTTTTCAATTATATAAACGGTGAGTGGAGAGAACCTTCCACGAATGTATACGTTAAAAATTATAATCCACATAACGGGGAAGTGTTAGGTGAATTCCCGTTTAGTTCAGTAGAAGATACACGAGTTGCAATCGCATCAGCGAAAGAAGCTTTTCATAAATGGCAAAAGTTATCGTTTCACGAAAGAGCAAGCTATTTATGGAAAGCGGCAGCTATTTTAAAAGAAAAGGTAAATGAAGTTGGCCGGGATGTAACGAATGAAGAAGGAAAGACGATTGCAGAAGGAATAGGAGAGACGAAGCGAGCGATTAGCATTCTTGAATATTATGCCGGGGAAGCAAATCAGCCGATCGGAGAGATCATCCCGTCTGCTAATGAAAGTACAATGCTCTATAGTAAACGTGTGGCAGTAGGACCAGTCGGATTAATTATGCCGTGGAATTTTCCAATTGCGATTCCAGCGTGGAAAATGGCGCCGGCACTTATTTACGGAAATACGATTGTCATTAAGCCAGCTGAAGTTACGCCAAAATCGGTGTACCATCTTGTGAATGCGTTTCATGAAGCTGGCATTCCGGCGGGCGTTATCAATTGTGTATTCGGAAAAGGATCTGAAGTTGGAGCAGAATTAACGGGAAACCCTGATATAAAAGCGGTATCCTTTACTGGCTCTAATCAAGTTGGAAATATCATTCAGAAAGCAGCCGTTGAAACACGGAAAAAAGTGCAATTAGAGATGGGCGGAAAAAATCCGTTAGTTGTATTAAAAGATGCCGATATTGAAAAGGCGGTAAATATTGCGATAAAAGGTGCGTTTATGTCAACGGGGCAAAAATGTACCGCAACAAGTAGAGTAATAGTCGAAGAGGAAATTTATGAAGCGTTCCGTGATCGACTATTGCAGCGTACTGAGGCTCTTACAGTTGGGAACCCGTTAGATCCTGATACATTTATGGGACCATGCGTGTCAAAGGGGCAGCAGCAATCTGTTTTATCGATGATTGAAGTAGGAAAAGGAGAGGCTTCCTTACTGTATGGAGGCAGCGTACCAGACGAAGCTGAACTGCAGCGAGGGTGTTATGTTTTACCGACTATTTTTGAAAATGTCGATAAAGATGCACGCATTGCAAAAGAAGAAATTTTCGGCCCGGTTATTTGTTTATTTAAAGTGAATAGTTATGAAGAAGCAGTTTCTTTAGCGAATGATACAGAATACGGACTAAGTGCATCGATTTGTACGAATAATTTAAGTTTGTCGCAACGGTTTATTGATGATATGGAAGTTGGAATGGTTCATGTGAATTCAGAAACTGCAGGAGCAGAACCACAAGTTCCGTTTGGCGGAATGAAAAACTCTAGTGCTGGACCGCGTGAACAAGGAAAAGCGGCGAAAGAATTTTATACGAGAATAAAGACAGTATACGTAGATCAAGTATAAATACTAAAAAACATAGTAACGGAGGATGAAATATGCGTAAAGGGACATTTTTTATGGCAGGACATTCGAGGCTTCCGAAAGGGATGGCTGTTCGCAGTATGTATGAAACATTAACAATTACAATTGAGGCAGATCATAAATATCATGTCATTATTGAAGCATCATGTACGCTTGCGACAGAGCATGGTAGAGACTTCGTCGCTCAAATTTTGAGAGGACATAGTTTGCAAGATGGTATTGAAGAAATCGTTCAAGATATTATGGACCATTATCAAGGAAAAGCGCAAAATGCTATCGTTAGTGCGGTAAAGGATTTACATCGCCAATACGTAAGTTATTTAAATGATGAACAGCCCAGAGGAGAGTACGAGGAAACAACACCATAAAAACTGTCTAGTTTATATAGCCATAAACGAGAGCCAGTTGTATTTCCGTTAACGGGATACGACTGGCTTATTTTATTTGGGAGGTAAGAAAGATGAAAAAATTAAATGAAGTTCAAGTTGTAAAACTAGAGACGAAAAAAAGAGGATGTAGGGAAAGTAAAGGGAGTTGTAAAATGTGTAAAGTATGTCGAGAAAATAGTAAAAAACGAATTGACAGTTAGAATATTTTGAATTATTATTTAATTAATAAGATCCATACGAGAAATTAGCCTTCTCTATATCCGATCTTGCTTTCCTGTTTTACAAATATTTTCATAAAAACTGTCTATTATTATTGTACTTTAAGAGATTAAAGAACATTCGTAATTATGAGCCAGTTGTACGTTTCTACGATTTTATGTCGTGGTATGCGTATAACTGGCTTTTTCGTTGTTAGGACAGTAAGACCGAATCTCAGTATAAGAAGATAAGGATAACTGTCTGTAAAAAGCGTCAATACGTTCTTCATATTTAAATTAGGGAGGAATTAAAATGTCGATTATTACAGAACAAAGTACGAAGATGAAATTTGCAAAGAAATATGAGGGGTATGAAATTGCTCCTCATCCAGAGCATAAACGTTTATATCATATTACGCTAAACCAGCAATTGCTTAAGCAGTTTTTTGAAGAGGTAAAAGAGCATTCAGAGCAATCACTGCAATACATTCCTTATTCTCGATTTAATCTTGCGGATGGAATGAGAAAGATTTTTGGGCAATCATTTATGGATAACATTCGCGGCATTATTCATGACCGTGAAACGGGCGGATTTACAATTGGGGTACAAGGTGAAACATCAGATCCAGCAGACTACGTGAAATTTGCAACAGCATTAACACATTTAATCGGGGAGCCAAACTTTGATGCAATGACAGGAACATATTATGCTAGATTTAATGTAAAAGATACAGATAGTAGTGATTCTTACCTTCGTCAAGCGTACCGATTGTTTACACTGCATACAGACGGTACATTCGTTGATGAGCCGACAGATTGGCTTCTTATGATGAAAATTGAAGAGCAAAATGCAGTAGGCGGAGAATCTCGTTTACTACATTTAGACGATTGGGAAGACCTTCAGAAATTTAGAGAGCATTCACTCGCATCTGTTAAAATTACGTATAAAGCACCACCAAGTAAAAATTCGCAAGAAATCGTCTATCGTGAAACATTTTTTGACGTAAATAACGCACCGTGTATTTGCTTTATTGATCAGTTCGCTTATCCAGATAATATTGAGCAAGCAAACTATTTGAAAGACTTATCATATTCTGTTGAAAATTCACCAGCAACACATGCACTAAAATTACCAATTGGTGACTTAGTTCTTTTAAACAACTTATTTTGGATGCACGGAAGAGCTGCATTTGAGAAAAATAAAGATTTATATAGAGAACTAATGCGTCAACGTGGTTGTTTTTCTAAATAAGTTTGTACGGCGGGTCTTAAAAAGGCCTGCCTTTCATCATATTAAGGGGGAAATAGGATGTATGACTTTATAATTATTGGCGGAGGAATTGTTGGGCTTTCAACAGGAAGGGCTTTAACGAAAAAATTCCCTCGTGCGAAAATCGCGATCATTGAAAAAGAAAAGGAACTTGCACATCATCAAACTGGACATAATAGCGGAGTAATTCACTCTGGAATTTATTATAAACCAGGGAGTTATAAAGCGAAGTTTGCCAAAGAAGGAAACGCAGCTATGGTTCAATTTTGTAAAGAAAATGACATCGCTTATGACATGTGCGGAAAAGTAATTGTCGCTACAGAAAAGGACGAACTTCCTCTTTTACATAACTTATATGAAAGAGGCTTACAAAACGATTTACATATTGAAAAAATAGATAAGGAAGAATTAGCTGAAATTGAACCGCATGTAAAAGGACTTGGCGCAATCCGTGTTCCTTCTTGCGGGATTGCTGATTATAAAGGAGTAAGTTATGCATTTGCTCGCTTAATTCAGGAAAGCGGGGGAGAAGTACATTTAGGAACAGCGGCGGAGCGTATTACTGAGAAGAAAGACGCTGTAACAATTGAGACAAATCAAGGTGTATTTAAAACGAAATTTCTCATTAACTGCGCCGGATTACATAGTGATCGCATTGCGAAAAAGACAGGCATATTAACGGATATGAAAATTGTTCCGTTTCGTGGTGAATATTATGAACTTGTCCCAGAAAAACGCCATCTTGTAAAACATTTAATCTACCCAGTTCCAAATCCAGAATTCCCGTTTTTAGGTGTTCATTTCACAAGAATGATAAATGGAGACGTACATGCAGGACCAAACGCAGTATTAAGCTTTAAGCGAGAAGGCTATACGAAAACAGACTTTAATATAAAAGACTTCATGGAAACAATGACATACACAGGCTTTTGGAAAATGGCGATGCCAAATATGAAAGAAGGCATAAAAGAAATGGTGCGCTCATTTAGTAAACAATCATTCCTAAAAAGCTTACAGCGCCTAATTCCAGAACTTACAGAAAAAGATATCGTGCCAACTCATGCAGGTGTAAGGGCACAAGCCATTTTATCAAACGGAAATATGGTTGATGACTTTTGTATTATCCCTGGCATCAATTCTCTGCATATTTGTAATGCGCCATCTCCAGCGGCAACGGCTAGTATAAAGATTGGTGAGGAGATTGCTAAGCAAGTGCCGGATGTGGTGGCGGTTAGGGTTTGATTGGGTCAGGGTGATTTTTCTTTAGTATTAGGGCTACGAAATTGAAAACTATTTAAAGAAAATACGACATCACTTCTATTTCTAGTTTATTAAAATAGGATTTATAATAAGAATTTCTAAAAATATAAAGGAGGGATATGCTTTGTTTCCAGGTACTTTATATGAAACACATGTTAAAACAAAAAATTTAGAAGTGGCAAAAGAGTTTTATACTAAACTTGGATTATTTCATGCTCGCACTATTGAAGAACGCCGTGTAGCATTCTTTTGGTTTGATAAAGAAAATAAGAAGGAACAAATGCTGGGCGTTTGGGAAGTATCAGAAGAAGCATTCCATACAAGTCACTTTGCATTCAAGGTTAACTATGAAGAAATCATTCATGCAAGAGAATGGCTTCTTAATAAAGGAATAAACCCAAGAGGCGCTTTCGGTCTTGAACCTTCCGAGCCTATGGTTCAAACTTGGACACCTAGTGCAAATCTTTATTTTTACGATCCTGACGGCAATTCTTTAGAATTTCTATGTTTACTTCCTGAAAAGAAAAAAGTAAAACAAGACGTCATGTATTTGAGTGAGTGGGAAAGCTTGGGGAGTGAAGAATAAATTCGATTTTTAACTCAAATCCCGCAAATCTATGGCTTAAATCACCCCCTGAGTTTTCGGGGGATTTTTTTGTTTTGGGGCTAATAATCACCTACTGTATAAAAAAGTAGACAGTGGTGTGTATTTTTCAAAAAATGTATACAGATTTATCCCGCATTAACTGCCCGTAAAAGCCCGATTGGTGTGGGCTAATAATCAGTGGGGGATGAAGCCCCCCACTGATTAAAGTTTCACTTTATACTCTATGCGTTGGCATGATACTTGCAATGAAAATAGTATTAACATATAGGGGAGAGATAGAAATGAAGGTTAGTAAAATATACACAACAATTGATGCTCACGTAGCTGGGGAGCCGCTTCGAATTATTACGGGCGGAGTGCCAGAGATAAAGGGAGAAACGCAACTAGAAAGACGCGCATACTGCATGGAACATTTGGATCATCTTCGCGAGGTTCTTATGTATGAACCGAGAGGACATCACGGAATGTACGGTTGTATCATTACTCCGCCCGCAAGTCCTCATGCTGATTTTGGCGTATTATTTATGCACAATGAAGGCTGGAGTACGATGTGTGGTCATGGCATTATTGCTGTTATTACAGTAGGAATTGAAACGGGTATGTTTGAAGTGAAAGGTGAGAAACAAAAGTTCATTATTGATAGCCCTGCTGGGGAAGTGATTGCGTATGCAACATATAACGGGAGTGAAGTAGAGTCCGTATCATTTGAAAATGTTCCTTCATTTGTATATAAGAAAGATGTTCCTATTAAAATAGATAACTATGAATTTCAAGTAGATATCGCGTTTGGCGGAGCTTTTTATGCGGTAGTAGATAGTAAAGAATTTGGTTTGAAAGTCGATTTCAAAGACTTAGCTGCAATTCAAACGTGGGGCGGTAAAATTAAACACTACATTGAAAGCCAAATGGAAGTAAAACATCCACTTGAAGAAGATTTAAAAGGAATATACGGCGTTATTTTCTCAGATGAATCGAAAGGAAAAGACGCTAGCTTAAGAAATGTAACGATCTTCGCTGACGGACAAGTAGACCGTTCCCCTTGCGGCACAGGAACTTCCGCAAGAATCGCAACTCTCTTTGAAAAAGATGCCTTACAAAAAGGAGAGATTTTCATCCACGAATGCATTACTGACGGCCAATTTGAGGGGGAAGTATTATCCGTAACAGCGGTAGATACATATGAAGCTGTCGTTCCGAAAGTAACGGGGAATGCGTTTATTACAGGGTTCCATCAGTTTGTTATAGATCCAAGGGATGATTTGAATCGGGGATTTTTGTTAGGATAGAAGGAGGAGGTGGAAAGATATGCTAGTCATAAGCGCGAACGAACAACGAAACTTAGTAAATATGAAGGAAGTCATTGAATACGCTGCGCTTGCTTTAAAAGAATTTTCAGCAGAAAGAACGATCACACCAATTCGTGGCTCATTACCATTTGCAAACGAGCAAAATACCGCATTAATTATGCCTTCGGTAGCGGAAGGACTCGAAGCGCTCGGTTTAAAAGTAGTAACGGTAGCTCCGCATAATAAAAAGATAGGAAAGAAAACGATAAACGGGATCGTTATGCTATCAGACTTTCAAACGGGAGAACCACTCGCACTTTTAGAAGGATCGTACTTAACGATGATTCGAACAGGGGCTCTATCAGGAGTAGCAACAAAACATTTAGCTCGTCATAATGCAAAAACCTTATGCATTATCGGTACTGGTGAACAAGCGAAAGGAATTGCAGAAGCTGTATTCGCGGTTAGAGATATTGAAAAAGTAATTTTATACAACCGAACGGAAGAAAAAGCCTATGCATTCGCGCAATATATACAAGAGAAATTTAACAAACCAGCGTACGTCTACAGAGATCAAAATGAAGCAATAAGCGAAGCGGACATCATCGTCACAACAACGAATGCATCCACACCAGTCTTCTCAGAAAAACTACAAAAAGGCGTCCACATAAACGCCGTCGGCTCATTCAGACCGAGCATGCAAGAACTACCATCTCACGCCATCGCTAACGCAAGCAAAGTAGTAGTCGAATCAAAAGAAGCAGCACTAGAAGAAACAGGCGACCTTCAAGTTCCGATAAAAGAAGGGTTATTTGAAGCGAGCGACATCCACGCCGAACTTGGTCAAATTATAAGCGGGGAAAAAGCTGGTAGAGAGAACGATGAAGAGATTACTATTTTCAAATCAGTAGGTTTAGCAGTAGTAGATATTATTGTTGCGAAGTATTTGTATGAGAAAGCGGTGGAGCGCGGAGTGGGTACTACGATTCAGTTGTGAGGCTGCCTTTGGGTGGTCTTTTTATTTTACCCTCCGCATAAATATAGTTTATCGCAAGAATTCATTAATAGATTTTAAACTTTCTACCTTCGCGAAAAAGTTTGACAATATATACGGGTAGTGGTAATTTAAAACCTATAAGAAAACTCGGTATTAATTCCGAGTTTTCTTATAGGTGTAAATAGTCGATAGGGGTCGAAATATGAAGAAGAAGTTGTTTGCATTACCATTTGTCCTACTATTACTTATTGCATTAGCGGCTTGCTCAGGGGAGAAAGATTCTTCGAAGCAAGCAGGAACTAGTAAATCAGGGACTCCGAAAGATGGAGGAACGTTAACAGTTGGTGTTAGTGATAATCCAGATACGATGAACCCGCTTTATGCGAATGATCGTGTGTCGTTAACGATACAGCAAGCTTTATATGCACCGCTGTATCATATGGAAGACGGTAAGAAAAAGTTTGTTCTTGCGGAGAGCTTTACGCCTTCAGAGGATCAATTAACATGGACTTTAAAACTAAAAGATAATTTGAAATGGCATGATGGTAAGAAAATTACATCAGACGATATTGTATTTACATTCCAATCTATTTTAGATGAGAAGCAAAATAGTTCAAGCCGTGAAAACTTTATTTTTAAAGGAAAGCCGCTTGAGGTGAAAAAAGTGGATGAGCTAACGACTCAATTCGTTTTACCACAAGTAAGTGCATCTTTCGAAGGGGTTATGAACGATTTCTTCCCAATTCCGAAACATGTATTTGAAGGTGAAGCAGATTTAGTGAAGAGTAAGAAAAACCTACAACCTGTAGGATCAGGTCCATTTAAATTAAAAGAGTTTAAATCAGATGAATATGTTGCTTTAGAGCGATTCGATGATTATTTTGCTGGTAAAGCGAAATTAGATTCTATCGTGTACCGCGTTGTAAAAGACCGTAACACGGCAAACGTTTCATTGCAAAATGGTCAAATTAATATGAAGATGATTGAACCGCAAGACTTTAAGAAATTGGATAGCACGGGGAACTTCTCAATGGTGACATTCCCTGAAGGTAGATTATTCTACTTAGCTTATAACTTTAATACAGACCTTATGAAGAAAAAAGAAGTGCGCCAAGCAATTGCGCATGCATTAGATAAGAAAGAAATGATTAACTCGGCGTTCGTTTCTAGTCAATTTGCAGAACCGGCAAATTCAATCTTAACGCCAGACGCTATGTATTATGCGAAAGATATTAAAGAGTATAAGTATGATCAAAAAGAAGCGAAAGATTTACTAGCAAAAGCTGGTGTAAAAGATAAAGAAAAAATACGCGTTATGTATGTAACGAATAATAAAATTATGGAAAGTCTAGCACTTTATACACAGCAAAAATTAAAAGAAGTTGGCTTACAAGTTGAACTGAATGCATTAGATGCTAGTGCGGCAAGTGAAAAAGGCTTAGATAAAGAAAATAAAGAATATGACATTACATTCGGTGGTTACATAATGGGACCAGAGCCAGATTCATATAAGAGCTTATTCTTAAGCAATGCAGAATACAATTATGCACGTTATAAAAATGCTGACTTCGATAAGTTATGGGAAGAAGCTGCAGTTGAAACAGATAAAACGAAACGCGCAGAGCTATACCATAAAATTCAAGATACAGCGAGAGAAGACTTACCTTATCTTCCAATCGCATATCCGAAAGCAGTTATTGCAGTAGATAAAAAGTTTGATGGATTAAAAGAAGCAAAAGCAATTCCAGTCACAATGTTTGAAGATCTATCGAAGATTTATGAAGTGAAATAAGAAACTATGAAGAAGCTGGTGGAAATCAGCTTCTTTATCCCGCTTTAACGGGCAATAAGACTCCGACCTGCGAGGTCGGAGTCGGACTGCCCGTAAAAGCCCGATTGGTTCAACTAATAATCAGTGGGGGATGAACCCCCCCACTGATTAAAGTTTCACTTTATCTTGAGGGGGGAAGTTTGTGTATAAAGTAATTGCAAAGAGGCTTTTAAATGCAATTCCGCTTTTATTTGTTATTTCTATTATTTCTTTTCTATTAATAAAACTAGCGCCGGGCGATCCCGTTCGAAACTTTGTAACGCCGAATATGAGTCCGATTGACGTCGAGCGTATTCGCAAAAGTTTAGGACTAGATCAACCGATTTACATGCAATATATTTTATGGTTAAAAAATATTTTAACAGGGAATTTTGGATACTCACTTCAAAATCACCGTCCTGTTTTAGAACTTATCACAGAAAGATTACCCGCAACAATCGGGTTAATGGGATCATCTTTACTCGTTTCATTTGTAATCGCAATACCACTTGGACTATTTACAGGGGTGAAAAAGAATTCTATTTTTGATCGCATTGTGAACTTTATCTCCTATGTGGGAATCTCAATGCCAGTCTTTTGGTTCGCGTTACTATTAATCTACTTATTCTCTTTAAAGTTGAACCTGCTTCCGAGTATGGGTATGCGCACAGTCGGTCAAGATTCCTTCTTGGATATTGTCCAGCACGGCATTTTACCTTGCATGGTGCTTGCGTTCCAAAATATCTCTGTCTATATGAGATATATTCGTTCAAGCACAATCCAGCAATTAGAAGAAGATTACGTACAAATTCAATATGCGTACGGTGCTTCAAAGAAAACAGTTTTATTTAATCACGTACTTCGAAACGTATTAATACCGATCATTACAATTTTCGGATTATCCATTCCAAGTTTAGTAGGCGGAGCGTTCATTACGGAAACCGTATTCTCATGGCCGGGACTTGGTTCGCTCGGGGTGAATGCTATTTTTAGATTTGATTATCCAATTATTATGGCAATCACATTATTATCATCGTTCATGTTAATTCTCGGTAATTTAATTGCTGATATTTTATATGGCGTAGTAGATCCGCGCATTCGAATGAGGGGGTGATTTGGAATGAATAATAGGAGATTTCAAACGATAAAAAATAGTTTTACGAAAAATAAGTTTGTACTAATGGGAGTTATTATACTTGCGGTTTTAACAATAGCGTCTCTTTTCGCATTCGTATCACCGTATGATCCTAGTAAAATGTCGATTCCAGATCGTTTACAAGAACCAAGTTTAAGTCATCCTTTCGGCACGGATGATTACGGAAGGGATTACTTAACGAGGGCGTTATATGGCGGAAGAGTTTCGCTTGCGGTTGGTTTTCTAGCGATGGTTGTTTCTATTACAATCGGGACCGCAGTAGGAACAATTAGCGGATATTTTGGCGGAAAGTTAGATAACTTCTTAATGCGAATTGTTGAAGTTCTTATGTCGATTCCATCATTCTTTTTAATGCTGTTATTAAATGCGTATTTAAAACCAGGAATTACAACGCTTGTTCTTATTATCGGATTATTAACGTGGATGGACACCGCGCGTATCGTAAGGGCAGAAACGTTATCTGTAAAAGAGCGTGAGTACGTTTTATATGCAAAAGTATCTGGACAAAAATCACTCATGATTATTATAAGACACATCATTCCTAACATTTTATCAACCATTATAATCGCAGCGACATTAACAATTGCGACATCTATTTTAATGGAATCATCACTTAGCTTCTTAGGATTAGGTATTAGAGAACCAGATTCTTCTTGGGGCAGCATGCTAAATAATGCGCAAGGATACATAGGTGAAGCTTGGTATTTAACACTCTTCCCAGGGTTCCTTATTTTATTAACAGTACTAAGTTTTAACGTAATCGGTGAAGCGTTGAAAAAAGCTTTCGCACCAAAAGGGGCTCATCATGAGAACTAATGCTTTAAGTGAGGGGGAGTGAAAAGCGTGTCTGAAAAACTATTAGAAGTAAAAAATTTAAAGACTTCTTTTTTCATAGAAGACGGCGAAGTAGAAGCGGTTCGTGGCGTTTCATTTAGTCTGAAAAAGGGTGAAGTCGTCGGGATTGTTGGCGAATCGGGGAGCGGAAAGAGCGTTATGGCGAAATCCGTTATGGCTCTTGTTACGTCGCCAGGGAAAGTGAAAGAAGGAGAGATTCTTTTTCAAAATGAAAACGTACTTTCTAAATCGGAAAAAGAATTACGCTCTATTAGAGGAAATCAAATTTCACTTATCTCCCAAGATCCAATGTCGGCATTAAACCCAGTTGTGAAAATTGGAAAGCAAATGACGGAAGTAATTATTCGGCATCAAAAAGTGAAAAAGAAAGAAGCACAAAATATCGCGGTCAGCTTGTTAAAACAAGTTGGTCTTTCTTCACCGGAAGAAAGGGTAAAACAATATCCACATGAACTAAGTGGTGGTATGAAACAACGGGTTATGATTGCGATGGCGATGTCTTGTAATCCAGATCTTCTCATTGCGGACGAACCGACGACAGCGCTTGATGTAACGATACAAGCGCAAATACTAGACTTAATGAAAAACTTAAAAAACGAAACGAATATGTCGTTATTGCTCATCACGCATGATCTTGGAATTGTTGCGCAAAACTGTACACGCGTCATCGTTATGTACGGCGGGCTTATTATGGAAGAAGGACATGTACTTGATATTTTCCAATCGCCGAATCATCCATACACGAAAGGGCTATTAAACTCTCTGCCAAAAATATCGAACGGCGTAAAAGAAAGACTAGCGCCAATTCAAGGTGTAACGCCAAACTTACTACACCCGCCGAAAGGTTGCCCATTCGCAGAGCGTTGCCCACATAAAATGGACATTTGTGAAAAAGAACGTCCACCATATTTTGAAATTGGAAACGGAAGACGCTCTATGTGCTGGCTAAACGATGAAATAGTAGGTGATTCCCATGCATGAAGAAAACTTAATTGAAGTTCGGAACTTAAAAAAGTATTTTCCTATTAAAAAAGGACTATTCGGCAGAAAAACAGAGCAATTAAAAGCAGTCGATGACCTAAGCTTCACAATTAAAAAGGGTGAAACATTTGGGCTAGTAGGAGAATCGGGCTGCGGAAAATCAACGACAGGAAGAAGCATCATTCGCTTACACGATGTCACTTCAGGTAACATTCTATTTGATGGAAAAGATATCGCGGACCTAAAAGAAAGTGAACTAAAAGAATATCGAAAACGAATGCAAATCATTTTCCAAGACCCATACGCATCATTAAACCCGGCAATGAACGTATTCCAAATTATTAGCGAACCGATGAACATTCACGGATCTCATACAGCGGAAGAAAGAAAAGAAATCATTCTAGACCTTCTCAAAAAAGTAGGCTTAAAAGAAGAACATCTATATCGCTACCCGCACGAATTTAGTGGAGGCCAAAGACAGCGCATCAGCATCGCGCGCGCACTATCTGTAAAACCGGACTTCATCCTATGTGACGAACCAATCTCAGCACTAGATGTCTCAGTCCAAGCACAAGTCGTAAACATGCTGCAGGATATTCAAGAAGAAACAGGCGTCACATACTTATTCATCGCACATGACCTATCCATGGTAAGACACATATCAGATAGAATCGGAGTCATGTACTTAGGAAACATAGTAGAAATTGCCGACAGCGAAGACCTATACACAAAACCGGCACATCCATACACACAAGCACTACTCTCATCCATGCCAGAACCAGATCCAACAAACACAGGAAAAGACCGGATCATTCTAGAGGGAGAAGTACCAAGCCCACTCAACTCACCATCCGGCTGCAAATTCAGAACGCGCTGCAAATTCGCCACTGAAAAATGCGCGCAAGAAGTACCGAAGATGGTTGAGATTGCGAAGGGGCATGAGGTGGCTTGTCATTTGTTTTAGAGGGAGAGCATCGGGGGAACCTGGTGGTATTTCAGTTGGTAATATGATAGCTGGTATGGCTTGTAGCGTTAAATAATTTATATAATAAACAATAAACAATTGATCATCTATTTTTCTTTACATAATCTCCAGATACAGTCCATATCAACTATAGATTCTTGTCTTATGCTAAATGTAATCAAAAAGCAAGTAGATAAAGATAATGACTAAAGCATTAACTCTAGATACTTTTTTGATGAATATTACAAATAAACAGGAGGTAATGAAAAATGATTAAAACATTATTAGCAGGAGCACTTTTAAGTACAGGATTGGTAGCGGGAGGTGCAGTAGGTGCAGATGATGCGAAAATGGACAATTTAAAATCAAATGAAGGTAGTTCAAATCAAGTAATTACACAGAGTGCAGATGGAACAACGTCTTTCTCACAAAACTTTGATTTACCTAAAGATGCAGTGCCAGCAACTCCTAAAGGAGACGCAAAAACTGTTGAAAGAACAGAAGGTACAGGTTCTCAAGAAGGAAAAATGGTACCAACAAAAGAAGGTACAGATTCTCAATCTGGATTTGAAATGGGAGCCCCTGAAAAATCAGAACATGCAAAAACTGTTGAAAGAACAGAAGGTACAGACTCTCAAGAAGGAAAAATGGTACCAACAAAAGAAGGTACAGATTCTCAGCCTGGATTTGAAATGGGAGCCCCTGAAAAACCAGAACATGCAAAAACTGTTGAAAGAACAGAGGGTACAGACTCTCAAGAAGGAAAAATGGTACCAACAAAAGAAGGAAATTAAATAATATATAGTTATAACGAAGAGCATCCAAAAAGTGGTGCTCTTTTTATATTATAGGGATTAACTAGTTTTACTCAATATAGAACTGTAGGAGGAATTCAAACTAGAATATGGGTTACTGTCTCTTCAAATTATGGTGTTTGAAGCACTAGTTTTGGTGGTAACGTTACAACATAAACATTTTATTAGAGATTTTTTAAATTTACATACACTCTAGATAGACTACATATCAACTTCAGATACTTGTTTTATGATACAAGTAATCAAACAAAAGGAGGGCAATACAAAATGATTACAACAGTATTAACAGGGCACTCTTTTAAGTACAGGAGATTATTAACAGGTGGAGAAAATGTTGAAGATGTACAGACAGATAAACATATTCCATATGAACAAAATGAATTGCAGCAAACTCTAGAAAAGTACGATTCGAAGAAATTTGAGTTATAAAAAGAAAATAGATAAATATAGTGAAAATAGATAAATTGACAAGAGAAAAGCACTTTGTGTATATCACAGGTGCTTTTCATTTTGATATAGGGCTTGAATTAAATTTTCACACTAAAATATATACGGCAAAAAGGGGGGAGTTCATTGCACAAAGTTATTTATGGAATATTAATTTTAATTTATACTTTGTATTCATTTTTTGTAAGTGATGGAAGTGAAGTAAGGTTTATTATGGTGTTAACTATAGTACTTATTTTTTCTGTGGTTTTAGAAAAAGGAAATGCAAACAAAACGACTGATTAAAGGTCTTTTTGTTTGCATTTTTTAGTTGGCTATTAAAGTCCAGATGTTTTAGGGATAGCACCAAATCGCTATCAAGCTTAAAAAACGATTTATCCCCAAACAATAAAAATTAGCTTTTTATTGCAAGTTAGCACCAAATTTCGTTTTTGGGACACTATTAAATTTTTAGTTGATGAAAACACCCACCTAAAATAGAAAACTTTTAACCTATTATCATTTATTCCGTAGCTTTTAAGGTATTTAACACGACTTTGGTTGCGTCTGCAATAAGTTTATCATCGTATTTAGCATCTTCTTTATCATGATTAGAAAGTATAGCAAGAACAATCGGCTTTTTATTTGGTGGCCAAATAATTGCGATATCATTTCTTGTTCCGTAAGATCCCGCGCCTGTTTTATCAGCTACTTCCCATCCTTTTGGTACGCCCGCACGAATCAATTTATCTCCAGTTGTATTTCTCTTCATCCAATCTACTAATAGTTCACGTTTTTCTATTGGAAGTGCAGTTCCTAATGTAAATGATTGAAGTGTCTTAGCTATCGCTTCTGGTGTACTGGTATCATGTGTTTCTCCTGGATTCACTTCATTTAATTCAGGTTCAAATCGTTCTGAAGTAGTAACAGTATCTCCCATTTCTCTCAAGATTTTTTCAAATTCAGAGGGCCCCCCTAACTGTTTAAGAATCAAATTATGTGCTGTGCTGTCACTATATCGAACGGAAGCATCTGCAAGTTCTTTTAACGTCATTCCTGTATCAACATGCTTTTCAGTAATTGGATTATAATTAGAAAGATCTTCATGAGTATACGTAATCCTTTGATCAAGAGCTTCTAATGAGTTCTTGCGTAAAAGAGCACCCACAGCTAATGATTTAGATGTAGATGCAAATGCAAAACGATCATCTGAATGATAGGCAACAGTTTGATTTGTACCTGTGTCCAGTGCATAAATACCAAGCTTAGCATCATATTCTTTTTCAAGTTTAGCGAAAGATTGATTACCTGTATTTTCTTGTTTAATTTGATTAGCTTGATTCGTTTGTTTAGGTGGTTCAGATTGAGTATTACTATTGGAACAGCCTATAAGTGATACACATGAAAGTAATACTACAGGCACAATCTTTTTGTAATGTAAAATGTTAAAGAACTTGTTTAAAACGAACATAAATTTTCAACCTCTTTCAAGAATATATGGATTTTGTCTAGGTATTCTAAATACCAATGCAATTAAAGATGGCATAGGGTAACAATACTACTGCAGCTAAAATTTCACAGGTTAAAGGACATCCAAAACGTTTATCCCGCATTAACGGGCAGTAAGACCCCCATCTCAAAATTCAGCGGAAGCAAAGAAGTTAGGTGGGGGTCGGGCTGACCGTAAAAGCCCGATTGGTGAGGGCTGATAATCAGTGGGAGATGAACAAAACCCCCACTGATTAAAGTTTCACTTTATATGATTGATAAGTCACGGTTTGGGTTATTTCTTTTTTGTTTTCACTTGTAATGGCTCACCTGTGAAAGTATTACAATATATACTTTTTACTTTTGGGAATAATAAGTCCTTTCTTTTTTTTGTAATACATAAAAATAGATGTCGAACGGGATATGTTGTATCCAATCTGGACAACTAGTATTAGAAATACACTTATTAGACACTCTAAGGGATAAATTTGTTCCACTTTAAGATGAGGAAGAATTTGGGGTTTGTAAAATAACAATGGAACTACGCGTTTTTTCGTCATACAAAAACCTCTACATATAAGTAGAGGTTTTTAAATTGTATATTAATGAATTATGCTTTTTTAGATAAAGCAAATCGAATTCAGTTGAGACTCCCACGACTAAAGTCGCAAGCCCGAATCCTTACGGATTTACGGGTGGGATTCTTGAATGACTAAACGTTCGCAGTCCATTTCTGTTTTAAACAGCCTTCAAGATGAGGGCATCTCATTGCCCCTCCTAAACCAGACCATATAGGTGCTTAGGCTGATTGACTGTTACCATCAATCACAGTTGCGTAGCGAATATTCATCGCCCCAACGATATCACGATGTGTCCCAAACCCACATGGACACTTGTATTTTCTGTCTTGTACCTTATTCTTTTCAGCACATTTCGGACAGCTTTGACTTGTATAAGCCGGATTTACATATTCAACCTGAATACCAACTAATGTTGCTTTATACGCAATAAATCGTGACAAACGATAGAATGACCAAGTGTGTAGGTTCTTTTCGTTTTTACGGCTTGTTCTTGCCGTCTGTCTTATATTCGTTAGTTGTTCTAAACGAATGACAGAAATATGATTAGCAATCGCAAAATCAATGATTTCACGACTTATTTTGTGATCTTTATCTTGCATCCATCTTTGTTCTTTATCATCAAATCGCCGAATCGCATTCACTTTTTTGTCTTTTCCTAACTTCTTACGAACACTACGAAACTTACGCTTCCTATATTTATTTTGCCTACCATTCCCAAAGAAACGAACCTTGTCATCGTCTGTGATTGCTACCGCAGGGACTTTGAGACCTAGGTCTACTCCTAAAATTTTCGTCCCTGCTCTTTCATTTGTAGGAAGTGTGACAGATATTTGGGCCATCCACTTATTCGATTTCTTTGTGATACGAAGTGTACCTAACTTATGTTTTAACAAATCCAAATTGCGATTTTTTTTATCGATTAATAAAGCACGGACCTTTAAACGAATTGACTTTCCTTTTACCTTAAACGGGATTGAAATATGAGTGGAGTCAAATGAATAATTTTGATTGTTCCATACACAAACAGGTCTCTTTAAAATCGGAATGATTTTATACTTGCTTTTCTTTACTTTTGTAGCAAATAAACTTTTCGCGTCTTTAATTGCTTGATTCTTCACCGCACTTGGTATATTCGCTTCAATATCTTTCGTACTTTTTTTCGTACTTTCCTTTGCTTCAACCATTTCAGATATAAGTGTATTTATGAGTTTAATGTACTCTCGGCTACTTTGTTCCAATAAACGAATTTGTTCTTTTGTGGGGAGCAATTTCACTTTCACTGTTAGGGTCTGTGACATACGTTTCACCCCTTTGTTTTTTGATTCTCAACATACTGTTTTATTGTCTCATTTGATACATTTCCAGCAGTAGAAACAAAATGGGAACGCGTCTATAAACTTTGCAAGTGCATGTGATGAGGGCATTCTTCTCTCAAACGCTTTGATGTCACTCCTTTTATTTTTGCCATTGTATCAGCAGGACTAAGTGTTGACAGTGTATTTAAAAACAAATGAACGTGGTTGGTATCCTATTCCATTGCGATACTAACAATATCAAGTTCGTTACATATCTCTTCAACCAACACTTTGAAACGTTCTTCTATAATCATTTATCATAGTTACAATGTATCATTTATTTTCGAAAAATTACAACAAACAGACCCAAAGAAACTACCTATACTTTGGATACTTAAAGTACCACGAACCTTACGGATTTTAGTGGTACTCCGTATCCAACCTCACTTTCATCCCATGCCTAAAGGCAATGGGCTCTCTCGTTCGGAAAGGGCTGTAATTTTAACTAGATTTATTATTAACTAATGTATCCCCACCACTAAGCTCCGCCTCAATCTGCGAAGTCTTCGATGACTCATCCATACGCCAATACGTAATGAAGCTGATCGCGATACATCCAGCTACGTAGAAGTAGAATAGTGATTCCATCCCGATACTTTTTAGCCATAAAGCGATGAACTCGGCTGTTCCGCCAAATATCGCAACAGTTAGTGCATATGGTAAACCGACGCCAAGTGCGCGAATTTCAGTTGGGAAGAGTTCTGCTTTTACAATGGCGTTAATGGATGTGTAACCAGTAACGATAATGAGACCGACCATCATGAGTAAGAATGCTACCATTGGTTCTGTCGTTTTTTCCATAAAGAAGAAGATTGGTGCTGTTAGTAAAGTTCCGAGAATACCGAAAGCCATTAATAGTGGGCGGCGTCCAATTTTATCGGATAATAGCCCTGCAATTGGTTGAAGTACAACGAATATAAGTAGTGCGGCAAAGTTAATCCAGCTTACAACTTCTTTCGGAAGACCGACTGTGTTTACCATGAATTTTTGTAAATATGTTGTGTACGTATAGAATGCAACAGTGCCTCCTAGTGTTAGGCCGACTACTGTTAATACTGCTTTCGGGTGTTTCATAAGAGCGCGAACGGTTCCTGCGCTTTCGCGGTTTTTCGATTCCATATTTGAGAACTGCTCTGATTCATCCATTGTACGTCGAAGCCATAATACAGCTACTGCTCCCATCGCACCAATAATGAATGGAATACGCCATCCCCAAGCTTTCATATCTGGTTCGCTTAGTAATTGCTGAAGAACAATTTGAACGCCTAACGCAACCATCTGTCCAGCAACGAGCGTTACATATTGAAAACTTGAATAAAAACCACGGCGTCCACTACTAGCCATCTCAGATAAATATGTTGCGGAAGTTCCATACTCTCCGCCAAGTGATAACCCTTGCAGTAAACGAGCAAGAACTAAAATAATTGGCGCCATAATACCGATGCTTTCGTAACTAGGTGTACAGGCGATAATTAAAGAACCACCGGCCATAACTGTAATGGAAAGAGTTAATGCTGCCCGGCGTCCGTGCCGATCTGCATAGCGTCCCATTAATAAACTTCCGATAGGGCGCATTAAAAATCCGACTGCGAAAATAGCTGCTGTGTTCAATAACTGACTCGTTGGATCTCCTTTAGGAAAGAACTCTGCTGAGAAGTAAACAGCGAAAGCAGAGTAAACGTACCAGTCGTACCATTCAATTAAATTGCCGACGGAACCTTTAAAGATATTGCCGGCGACTCGGTTTGATTTTGCTTGAGCCATAATAATTCCTCCTCTTGCTTATAAATAAAATGATAATTATGAAAGCGTGTTCAATGTAGTTGAATTGTACTGTTCTTTAATTGAAATCTCAATATTATGATAATTTTATTCTTTTTGTACTTTATGTACATGGAGAGTTTTAATAGTTGCTTCATTATTAGTTTTGTCATAATAATAGAAAAAGGAGATTGATAGTTTTGAATATTTTATCAAAGGATATGGAGTATGAAGAAATCACGCAAGGTGTCATTACAAACGAAAATAGTAAGCTTAATTATTACGTTAATTTTATTTGTTGTTCTTCTATTAGCGGGAATATTTGTTTACATTCAGTCCGTTGATACGAAGCGCCAAGTGGAGCAGCTAGCACTACAAACAGCTAAATCTCTTTCTTTTATGCCAGCTATAAAAGATGCTTTTCAATATAACGAGCATAAAAGTACTATTCAATCCATTGCGGAACAAGTTCGTGAGCAAGCTGGTGCAGATTATGTAATTGTGGAAGATCGTTATGGGGTTATGTATTCACATTCTAATTCTGAGTTGATTGGAACAAAGAGTAACAATTTATATAACTATGAAGCACTTACTTTTGGTGGCTATTATACACTCGAAGGAAATGGTGCAAGTGGCCGGCCTTAATGGCGAAAGCACCTATTATTGTTCATAACGGAGACTACGATCAAGTAGTAGGTGTTGTGACAGTAGAGTTTTTAATAAAAGGTATTGAATCGAACATACTGAGCAGAACGAAAGAAATTATCCTCTTTTCCTTAGCGGTGTTACTAGTTGGAATTGTTGGTGGCATTCTTTTAGCGCGTAGTATTCGCAAAGATACACTCGGTCTGGAACCGAATGAAATCGCAGCGTTATACCGGGAACGAAGCGCAATACTACTATCTATAAAAGAAGGGATTATCGCCATTGATCAAAATGGTTTTATTACAATGATGAATACGTCGGCAGAAGAGATGCTACATGTAAATGATGATTATATGCAGCAACACATTTCAAAAGTTTTACCGGAATTTAATATGGAGAGAGTGCTAGAAAACGATCAAGAAATTGCGTTTCAAGATAAAGTGTTTATTTTAAACATGACGCCGATACGCGAAAATAACAGTACGGTAGGCGTTGTATGTAGTTTTAGAGATAAAACAGAACTGCAAAACCTTGTGAACACAATATCTGAGGTAAGAAAGTATTCCGAGGACTTACGCGCTCAAACGCATGAATTTACAAATAAGCTTTTCGTCTTATCGGGATTACTTCAGTTAGGGCATTACAAAGAAGCAATTGAATTTATCCAGCAAGAATCTAATATTCATCAAAGTCAAAATCATATTTTATTCCATCAAATTCATGATGCGAAAGTACAAGCTATTTTATTAGGGAAAATTGGAACAGCATCGGAGAAGAAAATTGATTTTCATATTGAAGGAGATAGTGCGCTTCATCCGTTACCAGATCATATAAAAGTATCGCACCTTATTACGATCCTTGGAAATATAATTGACAATGCATTTGATGCGGTGAGCGAACGAGAGGAAAAGAGTGTTTCCTTCTTTGTTACGGATATTGGACATGATATTGTGTTTGAAGTGATAGATAGTGGAGCAGGAATACCAGCTGAAAAAAACACGACCATTTTTCAAAAAGGATTTTCAACGAAAGGAAATGATCGTGGTTACGGACTAGCAAACGTGAAAGAAATGGTAGATGTACTAGAGGGAACAATTGAAATTCAAAACGAGAAAAATGGGGGAGCTATTTTTACAATTTACCTTCCGAAAACATTGAGAGAAAGTACATGACAAACAGGGGGATGGGCATATGTTGAAGGTTGCAATTGCAGAAGATGATTTCCGCGTCGCACAAATTCAGGAAGAGTTTTTATTAAAAATAAAAGATGTAAAAGTGATTGGAAAAGCATTGAACGCGAAAGAAACGATGGAACTACTACAAAGGGAAGAAATCGATTTGCTTCTATTAGATAATTATTTACCAGACGGAATCGGAACAGACTTATTACCGAAAATTCATGCTGACTTTCCAAACGTTGACGTCATTATGGTTACTGCGGCAAATGAAAACCATATGCTAGAAAAAGCAATTCGAAATGGCGTAAGCAACTACCTTATAAAACCGGTCACGTTAGAAAAATTCGTTCGCACAATTGAAGACTATAAAAGAAAGAAGCAATTATTACATAGTAACAATGAAGTGAATCAAACACTCATCGATAACTTCTTCGGCATTTCGCAAACACAAGATATAAAAAACTTACCGACAGGAGTGGATCCGTTAACACTGCAAAAAGTGAAAGGGATTATAAAAGGATTCGAAGAGGGCATTACAATAGAAGAAATGGGAGAACAAATGGGAGCCTCCAGAACAACCGCAAGAAGATATTTAGAATACTTAGTAGCGACAAACGAATGCACAGTAGAGTACACATACGGCATTATAGGACGACCAGAACGAAAATATTGTATAGGACGAGGACTATGAAAAAGCGATTATTACTATGTATATGGATTATGACAGGAGTAATAACTGGTTGTTCTTCAGAAAAAACTCAAACGAATACAGTAAACATAGACAAAGTAGAAATCGTTGCGCCAAACGTTCAAGGGGCAGGATGGGACTTAACAGCACGGGCGATGCAAAAAACACTGACAGAAGAAAAAATCTTCACAAAACCAATCACTGTCACAAATAAAGTAGGTGGCAGCGGTGATGTCGGATGGAAATATACGAAACAAAAAGGCGGTCACGTACTGGCGATTAACTCAAGCTTACTCATAACGAACAACCTACTAGGCCACAGTAAACTAACATATAAAGACTTCACACCGCTCGCAACACTCGCATCAGATTGGGAAGTCGTTGTCGTATCAAAAGAATCAAACATAGAAAACGCAAACGAACTCATGGAACAACTAAAACAAGACAAGAAAAACTTCAAAATCGGAGTTGCTCCCGGCCTAGGAAACGACGATCACCTATCCTTCGTACAAGTAAGCAAAGCATTCGGCATAAAACCAGCCGAACTACAATTCTTCGTCTACGAAAACAAAGAAAGAATCATAAACGCTCTAACGAACAAACAAATAGGCGCCGCAACCATGACCCTATCCGAAGCCGAAAAACAATACAAAGCCGGCAAAATAAAAATACTAGCCGTATCCGCACCAAAACGCCTAGACCGCCTACCAGAAATCCCAACATGGAAAGAACAAGGAATCAACGTCATCTTCCAGCACTGGAAAGGAATTATGGGCCCAAAAGATATGACGGAGGAAGAGGTTGCTTATTGGGATAGTGTTATTAAGAAGATGGTTGAGAGTGATAGTTGGAAGGGGATTTTGAGGGAGAGAGGGTGGAATTCTTATTATAAGGATAGTGGGGAGACGAGGGTGTTTTTGGAGGAGAGTAGTGGTTGGTATGGGTTTCGGTAATAAGCTACTCTCTTTTGATTTTGCTAGAAATAACTCTGTAAAGTATTTATTACTAAGGGATTAAATCCGAAAAATGAAGGGGATGATTAGTTGTACTTGAAGTATATAGATAGACTTTGATATTGAATTGAGAGAATGCTGGGAAGGGTCTCTTGCTTTAAAAGCGCAAAATGTTTATTGATCATGAATAATATGGATAATGATGTATTTTTATGGTATTAATGATGTATAATACATTTATGGATTTTTATCTAGAACCCTAGTATCTAATAGATGGGGCTTATTTAAATGGAGGAGATTTACTTGAATACAAAAACAGTGCAATCAACAGAAGTAGTAGTTATAGGAGTGAAAAAAGTAAGTTTTGAGAAAGATGGTAAGAAAGTTGAAGGGACGAAAGTATACTTAGCTGATAAAGATGAACTGATTCAAAACACATCGAAAGGTTATCTTCCAGCTGAACGTTGGTTCACAGGATTTGAAAAGTTTGAAGAATTTAAATCAGCCGAATTACCAGGTAAGTATCAAATGGAATATAATATTCGTTTAGATGGTAGCAAGGCTAATTTAGTTATTCATAAATTCAGTTTTATAGAAAATGTAACATTAGGTCAATAATTTTTGGTTTATTTAGTATAAACTGCTATAATTATAGTATGTGAGCATGCTAACATAGGGTTAGGGTCCAATGTAGTGTTAGTTACATTGCCTCTATTGAGGTCACTAGTTTCAGTGCAAATGATGTATACTTATATTATACCATCAAACACTGATACGAATATGGAGGCGATTATCTTGCAACAAATTATTGAAATTATACTTGCAGTTTCGTCTCTCAAAGATTAGTAGCCTAAGGAATTATTCTTAGGTAACTTATCTTGTGTAGAGTTTACTCTAAATAAATTAGAGAAGCGGTTCGACATTCCCTCTCCTAACGCCGCATAAATCAAGGAGAGGGCTTTTTTTATTGAGGTGATAAGTGTTGGACAGAAATTTAGATGATGTATTGAAAGAATTTGCCACATTAGAAAACATTAGACAAATATATTTAGAGTATGAACAAGCAAAGACAGACACGATGTATTTCCCTCCTAAGGTAAAAGTGCAAATGGGTGTAGATGGTATAGATTGGAAATCTTTTAGGGCTAATCTAGATCACCATTGTAAAAGTATTGCTGATCGTATTATTTCTGGAAAGTATTTCTTTAAACCGTTTCGAGAAGTAGCTATACAAAAAAAGGGAGGTAAAAAAGGGGAGCATAGATTAATTTCAATTGCGAGCATTAGTGATATGTTAGTTCAAAAATTGATTCATAAGTGTATATATCCCACGGCAGAGGTAAAGTTTAGAAAGTTATCAAACGCAAGTTTTGCCTATCGTGAAGGATATTCAGCCCCTTTGGCTGTAAAGTACCTGTATAGATATATAAAAGAAGGATATAATTATGTTTTTGATGCGGATATAGAGAAGTTTTTTGATACAATTCCACACTCATTATTAAAAGAGAAATTATCAACTTTTGCAGGCGGAGAAGATACATTAATTTATAGATATTTAAAAAGATTTGTATCGGTGGATAGAGTATTGGCTGAGTCGTATGTACACTTGGAGGGAAGAGAAAATATTTTTAAATATCAAAAGCCAAGTCGAACTCGCAGAAAAGCTGGAATTCCTCAAGGGGGGGTATTTTCAGGGCTTATAGCTAATATTTATATGCATGAGTTTGATCAATGGGTTTTGGAGAATTTAGGATCTAAATATGACATTAAGTATATGCGGTATGCAGATGACTTTTTAATTTTATATAAGAGTGAGAATATTGAGGGAAGAATTAAAGCGGAAGTTAACAGTAAACTGGAAAGTATGGGACTAAATATAAATTGGGGTAAAACCGAAACAAAAATCGATCTGTTACAAGAAGCGACATATGTTGAATATGTGGGATTTGCAGTGTCTAAGACGGGGGTAAGGATTAAACAAGAGAATATAAGGAAATTTAAGTTGGGAGTAATAGATGTTTTAAGTAGAACTCATATAAATGAGTCGACAAATAGTTTGAAATTTTTAATTACCAGGCTAACATTTAAATACTTAGGAAATGAAGCTGTTGGTCTACAAAGGTGTAGTAATTGTGGCATGTATGAGAGTCGGAGAAGTTGGCTAAGCTACTTTTTGGTTATCAATGATGTACAACAACTAAGGGCAATAGATACCTGGGTAAGGAAAAGTATCTATAGGTGGTATTATATATCAACTGGAAAACGCCTAAACGCTAAAACTCTTAGATCGTTAGGGCTTTTAAGGCTGGAAGATATTTATAGAAAGATTAAAGCAGAAGAAAAAATAGTAAAATTGGCTGAGAAACAATCTGAACAGCAGGTAATACGGACATGTTACTGCAAGCCTTTAGATGCAAGGAAAAGCAGAGAATATCTGCTGCATAAACTGCTGTTTTATAATTATTAAATTCTACATGCAGAATGTAGAAGGGTTCAAAAAATCGCCTAGATAGATTTTTTAAATCGCTGTCAAAATATAAATTTTAGTAATGTTTATCAGAAAATTATATGTAATTCAGGCTGCACTATCTAAGGGGAGGCCTATTTTTTGTATATGAAAAATATATAAAATGAGCACGTAAAAATGTTGTTGCTTCAAGATATGTACGCTGCAAAAACAATTGTAAAAAAATTGAGTGCTTTACTCTAATGGAAGATATGATGAATGAAGTTTATTTGGAAGTGAATGGGTAACAAAAATTGAAGAACCTCTTATTGTGCCTGTAGTATAAGGTGATAAGGGGTTCTTTTTATTTGAGGATAGATTTATGGAATAAATGATATTATTTTATTCAGATGTTTTTTCTCTTGAGGGTAGTTTGATAAAATAACAGTAATTGTAATTAATTGTAGCTACGGGGGGGGGGGGGAGAGATGCTAGATAAAATAATGATCGAATTTATTAAAGTAAAGCACTGAATTACTCATATCATTGATAGTAAATGTAATTGGATTACGACGATAAAAAATAATGAAGTATATGTAGAAAGGGAATTTGGAATAGAAGAAGAGTTGGATTTAGAATTTAGTGTGAATGGTGAAGAGATTCAACAAATTTGGCGAGACTTAATAAATGTTCAATTAGTTAATGTTAACGATTTTGTACAACAAGAGGAACGGAATGCTTTTCTAATATCGCTATTTGCAGCATTACCTTTTGTAAAGGTAACAAAGATTAATGGAGAAAATGCCATTGCATTTAAAGAGTTCCAAACTGATAATCTACCAAGTGAAAAATACGATAAAGTCATACTCTTTTTAGAAGAGATAATGAATGGGACATATAATCCAAGTACGTTACGTGACAAACGGATGGAAATTTATATAGAGTGAAATCTAGTGCACGCCAGGATTTGAGGTTATTGGGTTTTTTGAATGAATCTCATGAAATAAATAAGCTACCATTAAATGAATATGTTCAATCGGAAGATAAAAATGTCTACATCGCCCAGTTAGTTTTAAAGCAGGAATATTTCCGACATGCTTTATTTGTTCTTGGAATGTTAGAGAAGTATTCAAAGGATAAAAAGAAAGCCGCTCTAGTTGATTTTGGAATGACGATTGTTCGAAATTCATTAGGAGATAATTTAATGGTTGAATCAGTGGCGAAGAGGCGTACGGGTAACTTACTGGATTGGCTGGAACAAGTAGGACTAATTAATGATGAATGGATTCCTGTTGAACAATATGAAAAAGATGATGGAGAAGAGAGCGGTAATATGAACAGTAATTTGCGTGAAAAGTTTTTAACGGTTATGAATGAATATTTACAGGCAAGAACAGAAAGATTTGCGGGTCATAAAATGGGATCAGTTGTTAGGAATGAAATGACAACCGAAATAACGAGATTACCATTTATTGATCATAGTCAGTACGTTGTCACAGGATCAGTTGGACAAGGAAATTGGGCTGCTGTTCCATGGCTTGCGATCATGAATAAAGACATTACGAAATCTACGCAGAGTGGTTATTATATCGTTTATTTATTTAGTGAAGATATGGAGCAATTATATTTAACGATAGCACAAGGGGTAACTAAAACGGATAAAGATGAATTGGATAAAATTAAAGAAGAGATTCGCGAGCAAATACATATGTCCCAAAAGGTGAAAAAAGATGATGAGATTTTCCTAGGGACAAGCCCAAAAGCAAAAGGATATGCGAATTCAACAGCGGCTTATATTGCGTACGATGCTAATAAAATGCCAAGTGAAAAAGAGTTAGTAGAAGATCTAGAAGAAATGCTTCGTTATTATGAGGGATTTATTGCTTACAAAGAGAAAGGGACGAAATATGAAATGATTTATGAGAGGAAAGAAGTGTATTTAGATCAGCAATCAATTATCGATCACGTGTCTTCTTATATTCAAAGTAAAGGTTTCTTTTATGAGAAAAAGGATCTTGTTAATTTCTTCCTTTCATTAAAGGCGAAGCCGTTTGTGATTTTGTCAGGTATTTCAGGTACAGGGAAAACGAAAATTGTTCAGTGGTTTGCGGAGAGTTTAGGGGCTACGGAAGAAAATGGACAATTTACGCTTATTCCGGTTAGACCTGATTGGAGTGATAGTTCTGATTTGCTTGGCTATGTGAATCTTCAAGGCGAGTTTCAAGAAAGACCGTTAATTAAAGTTCTTGAAAATGCAGATGCAAATCCAAATAGGCCGTATTTTTTAGTGTTAGACGAGATGAATTTAGCTCGAGTGGAATACTACTTTAGTGATTTTTTAAGTGTGATTGAAAGCCGTAAATGGAAAGATGGAAAAATTGTTACGTCACCAGTACTTCCAGAATCAATTACGAATAAGCATATTACGATTCCATCAAATGTATATATTATCGGGACGGTAAATATGGATGAAACGACACATCCGTTAAGTAAGAAAGTATTAGATCGTGCGAATACAATTGAGTTTAATACCGTTAACTTAGATTATTTTAATTTCTTAATGGATATAGAAGAGAAGGAAGCTGAAATTGCTTCAAATCGCTCTTTAGAAACTGAGTATCTTCATCTGAAAGAATGTTTTAAAGAAAATGAAGATCTTGTGAGAAATATATCAAACATTTTAATAGAAATAAATAAAATACTTGAATCAGTTGGAGCTCAAGTTGGATATCGTATACGAGATGAAATTTGTTTCTATATGGCATATAACGAACAAGGGAAGTTATTGTCATTCGATGAAGCACTTGATTATCAAATATATCAAAAGGTTTTACCGCGTCTTGCAGGGAGCGATGGAAGAACAGAAGAGGTATTAAAGCAGTTGTATGTCTTATGTGCAAATGAAGAATATGATAGTGGCAATAATGACGATTCCTATGCTAAGTATCCTCGTTCAGCTAACAAGTTGTCTCATATGTTAAGGAGGTTCGAGTATGATGGTTTCACCTCTTTCTGGATCTAATAATGAAATAGAGCTAGTTAAGATTGAAACAGAGGAGTTATCATTGACGATTAAGGGAAATCCTTATCATGAAAAATACGAGAGTTTAAAAGAATATCACGCTATGAATGCAGATGAAATGATGTATTTTCATGTAGATGGGAAGACGGAATCCGTTTCTGTATTTGATGCGAGATTGCAGAGGCTAGACGAATGGAACGAACACCCGCCAATCTTTTTTGAAAATAGAAGTTATCAGCTTGTTGTTGTTCCGAAAAAGAACCAACAGCTTTCATTTTATCATGAACATCCGGGTTTTCGAAAACAAGTTAGTTCTATTCAAATGGGGTCACTTCATGTGTTAATGGGGAATCTTTCATTCCCAAATGAAGTAGGAAATACAACATTTGAAATTAAAAACGAGCAAGATACTTTATTAACTATTACATTTGAAGTTTTTCCGGCAAAACTTGATTATAAGGATGATTATAGAGCCTTATTAGATGAGGTAAATGATGAAATTTATAATTTAGCGTTTCATTTACTAAAGAGAACTTACTTAGGAGCATCTGCAATTTACGTTACAAATCCATCGAAGAGTGAATTCTATCGTATTTTAAATGATTCCTTTGAGCGATTTATGAAGTCAATCTCTCATATAAAAAGACAACCACATCATACGCTTATGATTAGGCATCAACTTGTACGACACGAAAAAATTCGTAAATTGGATTCTGTCGGAATGAACTATTTGCGAAAGCGACCATACTTGCTGCAAGGAGAAAAAAGTATACCGACTAAAGGGATTACAGCTTATAAGGAAATTTCTTATGATACGCTGGAAAATCGATTTGTTAAATGGATGATTCAAAGAGTCGTACATAAAATAGATGATTTACTTAAGGCGCTAGAGCCAAAGTCTAGATATACACGTGGTGTAACTGATGAAGATTTGCTAGAGCGTGTAAAAAATATGAAGTATCGAATGAAAAATGAATTGAATGATCCATTTTGGAGAGGGATTGGAAAATTAGATCGCTCAGTCTTTTCGCTCGTTATCCAAATGGCTACAGGCTATAGAGATGCGTATCAAATCTTCTTAATGCTATCGCGAGGTTTAACATTAAGAGGACAAATTTTCAAAATGTCAGTAAAAGATGTCGCAAGGTTATACGAGTATTGGACGTATTTAAAGCTTGGACAAATTTTATCGGAAAAATATATACCGCTTCATCAAGATGTTATTCAAGTTAAACAAGATGGTTTATATGTAACGCTAGACGAAAGTAAAACTGCGAAAAGAACGTTCAAACATCCAGAAACAGAGGAGGTAATCGAACTTTACTTCCAGAAACGAAACAGTGAACTGCCAACAGTTACACAAAAGCCAGATACGATGCTTGCTATTGAGAAAAAGGGAAAGAACTATCAATATCAATACATTTTTGATGCGAAATATCGAATTGACTTTGCTGAAAGCTCTCATTATAAAAGGAAGTATGGCGCCCCTGGTCCAATGGAAGAAGATATTAACACAATGCATCGTTACAGAGACGCACTAGTAGTCGAACAAGAGGGGCCTTTTGAGCGAACAGCTTACGGAGCGTACGTACTATTCCCGTGGAACCAAGAGGAAGCGTACGAGAACCATCCATTTTATAGAAGTATCGAAAAAGTAAATATCGGTGGCTTTCCATTCTTACCAAACGCAACAAGACTAGTCGAACAATTTCTAGACCATCTCATTGAAAAAAGCCCAGAAGAAATTATAAGAGAAGGCATCCTTCCAAGGGGCGCAAAAGAAGAATGGCACTCCTCGCTAGAAGAAAAAGTATTGGTGGGCAGTGTGAAAACTGAAGCCAACTATGAAGCATATAGAAAAGAAGGCTTATACCAGTTACCAGTCACACAGTTAAAACCAGGATGGCAAGAAGCAAAGTACATAGCATTATATGCACCGAAAAAATGGCGTGGAGAAAAAGGTGGAATTCAATACATAGCCAAAATCAAGCATATTCGAATGCAACAAAACGACGAATATATATATTTCGAACTAGAACCATGGAAAAAACTAGACCACCTCATCCGTCCAGTAGGATATGGCATTCAAACATATACAATAACAACTATGTCGTTATTAAAAGAAGTACAAGAACTCCCAGAACTCTTCATGAAATCAAAAGAAGAACGAGTTCTTTGGAAAACGCTGCGCCGTTTTACGAAGCAAGTTAAGGTTGAGCTGGATCATAACAATTTAGATGAGGCTTCTTCTGTTAAGAATTATTATGTGCAGGATGTTCAGATTTGGGTCGATTATGAGAGTGGGGTTGTTATGGTGGGGAGAGATGGGCGTGTTAAGGAGGTTCCTTTGGAGTTGGTTGTTGGTAGGGGATCAGTGTTGTTTAGGGAGGTTTTAGAAGTGCGGACCAAATGAGGGGATAAATGGAATTAGCAGTTACAAGTAAATAGTGAGGTGGTTAGTATAGAGTTATTTATTGGGAGATAGTAAACATGATTATGTAGTAGGGATAACTTTTGTTTAAAATTAATTTAGTGAATAACAAGAAACTGTTCCTATGAAAAATGATAAACAGGATAATACATAAAGTTAGTATTGATTATACTAACTTTATGTATTATATTTATTTTATAAATGAAAATGATGTTTAAGGAGATATGGTATGCAGAAAGAAGAGATTATTTCTTCTATATCAGATATATTACGAGGTACAGTAGGGCACCAGTTTTTCAGTGAATCATCTATTACAATAGGTGTTTTATTAATGATGGAAAAACAAAAAACACATACTTTAAAGCAGCTAGTACAAAGTCAAAATATGGAGGATGAAATAAAAGAATTTATCGAGCAATTAGGTTTTGAAGAGCATATGAAAAAATGTATGTGGGATCGAGTACATACATGGATTCAACACGTATCTTCTAGACATATAAGTGATATTTTACTTCTTTTAGATAAAGGGATAATTAATAATAAGGTGTATGAGATAATGGATGCATGTATTTGTTTAGATAACCATACCCATTCCATGTTTCTTCCAACACCTCGTAGTACTAATCATATTGTGGAGAATTATTTTAAATCGAATTATCAAGATTTTTTGACGTTTTATGATGGAACCGCTGGGTACGGTATCTCAGCAACTTCACTCATGAAGAAATATCCAAACGTTGAATTGAATTTACAGGAGGTGAGCTTGGAAACTGCAGCTATTTTAGAGATTAGATTGCACTTGCTAAATGTTGAGGCAAATATCACTGTGGCGGATGTGCTAGAAGAACCCATGAAAAAAGAAAGAAATCAGATGCAGCAATTTGATTTTGTATCGATGTCACCCCCTTGGGGATTAAAATTATCTGAAGTACAAATATCAGCAATGAACAATGATCCATTTAAACGTTATGTATATGGTATTCCATCTCGTTCGCAAGGAGATCTTGCGTTTGTGAGTTGTGGTTTAAGTGCGACAAAATCAACAGGGAAAGCAGCGTTTTGGTTGCCAGCTGGAACTTTATTTAGAAGTGGTCCAGAACAAAAAATACGTCAGCGATTAATTGATTTAGATTTAATTGAAGCAATTGTTTTATTGCCAGGTAATCTATTAGCTTCATATTCTTCGATTGAGTCTGTCTTGTTACTTTGTAACAAGGATAAGACGGCAAATCGTAAGGAGAAAATCTTGATGATTAATGCAAGTGAACTTGGTACTTCAAGTCGAAGAGAAACTTACATTGATGATGCTAATTTACAATTGCTAGATGATATTATAAATCAAGGTTTAGAGAAACAATCATTCAGTAAATTTGTAATGAATAATGAAGTGAAAAACGCGCAATTATCACCAGAAACTTATGTGTACAAAGAAGAAATAGAGCTTGAAGAATTCGGAAATGTTAAGTTGAATCTAGATGCTTTAAATGATGTTAAAACATCACCTCTAAAAGATATGGCGCAGTTGTACAGAGGATATAATGTTTCACCGAAAGATGAAAGCGAAAATGGAGAATATGGAGTATTAAAGATTTCAGATATTGTAAATGGTGATATTCAATTTGATAAATTGAATAAATATAATATCCGAAATAATGCTAAAATTGATAATAATCGTATTGTAAATGATGATGTCTTATTATCAATTCGTGGTGTGAATCGTAAAGTGGCGATATTCAAATCAAATAGAGCTGATGTATTAATGTCCCAAAATTTTGTTGGTATTCGTTGCAGTAACTCGTTACTTCCGATGTTTTTGAAATTATACTTAGAGTCACCAATTGTACAATTTTATTTTGTTAAGCATATGGTAGGGTCTACAGTTCCAAATTTACCAATAAAAGATATAAATAATCTTCTAGTTCCAGTGTTATCCATTGAGGAACAAGAAGAGATTGTTAGGAAATATGAAGAAGAAACTATCAATATTACTAAAAAAATAGAAGAATTGGAAAAACGTCAAAAGCAGTTAAAGCTTGAAGCATTTCAGAAAATGGGCTTACAAGATACATTTGAAATTCTATAAATCTGATTTCAAATGTACAGTGTACTATATTATTAATTGATAAAAGGCGGGAATGACATGATTACAGGTGAATTGAAAAATAAAATTGATGGAATTTGGACAACCCTTTGGACTGAGGGCAGTACTAACCCTTTAACAAACATTGAGCAAGTAACATACTTGTTATTTATGAAGGGTTTAGATGAGGGAGAATTAGCAAAAGAACAAGATGCTGAGCTGTTAAGGTTAGAACATGATGGAATTTTTCCAAAAGGTAAGCCGTATCTTCGGTGGAATGTATTTAAAAATTTAGGTGATGCGGAAGATATGTACAATAAGATGGTGCAAGAAATTTTCCCATTCATCAAAGAGCTTGGTGGACAAGATGAATCCGCATTTTCTACTTATATGAAAGATGCTATTTTTCAAATTAACAAACCATCTACTTTGCAACGTGTTGTATCAGCCATTGATGGTATCCAAATGGAAGATCGGGATACACAAGGTGATGTATATGAGTACCTATTATCAAAATTAGCAACTTCTGGCACAAACGGTCAATTCCGTACACCGCGTCATATCATTAAAATGATGGTGGAGCTAATGAAGCCTACTCCAGAAGATGTAATTATTGACCCAGCAATGGGATCGGCAGGGTTTTTAGTTGCAGCAAGTGAATACTTACGTAAAAATCACAATGATTTATTCCTTGTACAGGGCTTAAAAGAACATTTTCATCACGATATGTTCCATGGTAATGATATGGATACAACAATGTTACGTATCGGTGCAATGAATATGATGCTACATGGGGTAGATGCACCAAATATCTCGTATCGTGACTCACTTTCGGAAGACAATAAGGAGAAAGTGAAATATACATTAGTATTAGCGAATCCGCCATTTAAAGGTTCATTAGATTATGAAGCCGTTTCAAATGATTTACTAGCCGTAGCAAAAACAAAGAAAACCGAATTGTTATTCTTGACATTATTCTTACGTATTTTAAAACCAGGTGGCCGTGCAGCAGTAATTGTACCAGACGGCGTGTTATTTGGTAGTTCAAAAGCTCATAAAGAAATTCGAAAAGAAATTATTGAGAATAATAAATTAGAAGCAATTATTTCGATGCCAAGTGGTGTGTTCAAGCCTTATGCAGGGGTATCGACAGCGATTATGATTTTTACAAAAACGAATGCTGGTGGTACGGATAACGTATGGTTTTATGATATGAAAGCAGATGGCTATTCATTAGATGATAAACGTAACGAAATCGAAGTGAACGATATCCCAGATATAATTAAACGTTACAATAATTTAGAAACCGAAAAAGAGCGTAAGCGCACAGAAAAGTCATTCTTTGTGCCATTTAAAGAAATTAAAGAAAAGGATTGGGACCTTTCAATTAATAAATATAAAGAGATTGAGTATGAGGAAATTGAATATAGAGAGCCATTAGAAATTATTAGTGATATGGAGCAACTAGAAGCCGAAATTTTAGTTCAATTAGAGGGATTAAAAAGAATGTTAAAGAAGGAGCATTAAGATGCAATACATCAAATTAAAAGATGTTTTTACAATACAAAAAGGGAAGAAAATAGAACAAATTTCGGAATATCAAAAAAACAGTATTCGTTGTATTCAAATAGAGGATTTACGACATAATGATATGTTAAAGTATTGTTTGCCCAATGAAAAAAATGTTGTGGCAGAAGAAGAAGATATTTTGATTGCTTGGGATGGGGCTAATGCAGGAACGGTTGGAGCAGGATTAGTTGGTGCGGTAGGAAGTACGCTTGCAAAAATGACTTTAAAAACAGATAAATTATTAGCACCTTTTGTGGCAATACTTTTACAGTCGAAATTTGATTACTTTCAACAAACGGCTACCGGAGCAACGATTCCTCATATTTCCAGAAAAGCATTAGAAGATATTGATTTACCTGTAATAGATATAGAAATTCAAAAAAAAATAGTAAAAGTAATCAATAGTTCTCTAGATTTAATAAAAAAACGCCAATTCCAAATTGCAGCATTAGATGAATTAAAAAAAAGTGTGTTTTTAGAAATGTTTGGGGACCCAGTTACTAATACAAAAAAATTTAGTCATTCAAAATTAGGAAGTGTTATTGATGTTATAGGAGGGTACGCATTCAAAAGTAAAGATTTTGTAGCAGAAGGAATTCCTGTAATTAAAATAGGGACTGTTAATAAGGGATATTTTGACTCGAAAACACTAGCATTTTTACCTGCTGAATTTACGGATAAATACAATAAATTTTTTGTATATCCAAAAGATTTATTGATTACCTTAACTGGCACTGTAGGAAAAGATGATTATGGGAATATATGTGAAATACCAGATGAGTATTCTAGATACCTATTAAATCAGCGAGTTGCAAAGTTGGAAATAAGAACTAATTTAAGTAAAGAATACTTAAAATATTGTTTTAAGAACAAAAAATATAAAAATCAACTAACAAAACTAAGTAGAGGAGTCCGACAGGCTAATATATCAAACGATGATATAAAAAGTTTAGATATTCCTATTCCTCCTTTAGAATTACAACAAGAATTTGAAAAATTTATAATTAGGGTGAACAAGCAAGAGGTTTTACTAAAAGAAAGTTTAGAGTTATTACATGATCAGTATGAAAGCCTATTATCAAAAGTTTTTAAGGGTGAACTTTTTCAAGAACAAACATAAAAAATTAGCAGTAAGGGGATAAGTTAATGATGAACTTTGGGTTTCTAAAAGAAAAAGAACAGTTTACGAGTTTTGCGAAAGCTTGTGCAGAAGCAGAAAATGCAATGCTTATAAGCCCTGCGACGTGTGCTATTTTGACACGTCGTGCGCTTGAACTTGCTGTGAAATGGGTATATCAAGTTGATAATGATGTCGCTGTACCGTATCGTGATAATTTATCAAGTTTAATTCATGATCGTAACTTCCTAGGTATCATTGATGAAGAGTTATTACCAATGATGAAATATGTGGTGAAGCTAGGGAATACAGCAATTCATACGAATGCCAATATTACACATGATGAAGCAGTACTGTCGCTTCATCATCTTCATCAATTTGTGTCATGGATTGACTATTGCTATGCTGATGAATATACAGCACCAATTTTTAATGAAGTGCTTCTACATACAAGTTTAGAAAAACGTGATCGCCCAGAAGAACTACAAAATTTATATGAGCGTTTAAGTGCGAAAGATAAAGATTTAGAAGAATTACGTAAAGAGAATGCAACGCTACGCAGTCAGTTCACGGCTAAACGTGTTGAGCATACAAAAGAAACAGAATTTGCGTTGGATGAAATCAGTGAATATGATACACGTAAAATGTATATTGATTTAGATTTAAAATTAGCAGGTTGGCAGTTTAATCAAGATATTGATGAAGAGTATCCAGTAAAAGGTATGCCAAACAAGACAGGTGAAGGCTTTGTTGATTATGTACTGCGTGGTGAAAACGGTAAAATTATTGCACTTATAGAGGCAAAGCGGACGTCGAAAGATCCGAAAGAGGGGCGTCAACAAGCCAAGCTCTATGCAGATTGTATTGAAGAAGAGCAGGGATTACGACCAGTTATATTCTATACGAATGGCTATGAAACCTATATTTGGCATGATCATTATAGTGCAAGAAAAACATCCGGTTTTTATAACAAAGAAGAAGTACAATTACTTATTGATCGCCGTGTATTACGTAAACCATTGAAAGATATTGCAATCAGTGATGTTATTACCAATCGCCATTATCAAAAAGAAGCTATTCTTTCCGTTTGTGAAGAGTTTGAACGTAATCAAAGAAAAGCGCTGCTTGTCATGGCAACGGGAAGTGGGAAAACGCGTACAGTTATTTCACTTGTTGATGTTTTAACAAAGCATAATTGGGTGAAAAATATTTTATTTTTAGCGGACCGTACAGCTTTAGTCAAACAAGCAATGCGTAACTTTAATGCTCTAATGCCAAATTTATCGTTATGTAATTTACTTGAAAATAAAGCGAATCCAGAAGAAAGCCGAATGATTTTTTCAACATACGCTACGATGATGAACGCGATTGATGAAACAAAAACAAAAGACGGCAAACGTTTATTTACAGTAGGCCATTTCGATTTGATTATTATTGATGAATCCCACCGAAGTATTTATCAAAAGTATCGTAGTATTTTTGATTATTTTGATGGCATGTTAGTTGGATTAACAGCAACACCAAAAAATGAAGTCGATAAGAATACATATTCCATTTTTAATTTGGAAAATGGAACTCCAACATATGCTTATGAATTATCAGAAGCAGTTAAAGGAAAGTTTTTAGTGGACTACAAAACATTGGAAACGAAAACCAAATTTTTAGAAGAAGGTATTGTGTATGACGATCTTTCTGACGAGGAAAAGGCTGAATTTGAAGATGTTTTTGAAGATGAGTATAATGCACGTGATATTGACAGTTCAGCGTTAAATAATTGGTTGTTTAATGCAAATACGATTGATATGGTTCTAGAAAGCTTAATGGCGAATGGTATCCATATAGAGGGTGGAGATAAAATCGGGAAAACCATTATCTTTGCTAAAAATCATCAGCATGCGCTAGCAATTAAAGAAAGATTTGATTTGAAGTTCCCTGAGTATGGTGGTAACTTCGCAGAGGTCATTGATTATAGTGTGAAGTACTATCAATCGTTAATTGATGATTTTTCAGTGACTTCAAAAATGCCGCAGATTGCTATTTCTGTCGATATGTTAGATACAGGAATTGATGTCCCGGAAGTTGTCAATCTAGTGTTCTTTAAAAAAGTTCGCTCGAAAACAAAGTTCTGGCAAATGATTGGGCGAGGCACACGATTATGTGAGGATTTATTTGGGTTAGGGCAAGATAAAGAGAATTTTTTAATATTTGATTGGTGTAGTAATTTTGAGTATTTTCGTGCTAATCAACACGGGACAGAGGCGAAACTATCGAAAACTTTAACAGAAAAATTATTTAATTCAAAAGTCGATATTGTGCGCGAATTGCAAGATGTTGAATATCAAGTTAGTCCGTATAAAGAATTTAGACAGGGAACGGTAGAGCAATTAGTTACAGATGTAAAAGCGTTAAACGATGAGAATTTTCGAGTACGTCAACATATCCAATATATTCATAAGTACAAGGAAAAGAAAAATTGGAACGCGTTATCTGCTGTTCAAACAAATGAGATTAAAGAGCATGTATCTCCTTTAGTTACGCCGTATGATGATGATGAGTTAGCTAAACGATTTGATTTATTAATGTATACAATTGAAATAGCCAAATTAAATTCAAGTAATGCAACAAAGCCGATTGTACGAGTAATGAGTACAGCAGAAGCATTATCGAAATTAGGTTCAATCCCGCAAGTAGTAGAACAAAGAGGTATCATTCAAAAGGTCAAAGATGAAACTTTTTGGCAAGAAGCTTCCCTTCGAGATTTGGAAGAAGTGCGTGAGGCATTACGAGATTTAATCAAATTTATTGAGAGAGAACAACAAAAAATTTATTATACAGACTTCAAAGATGAAATTATTGAACAGACCGAAAATAGTTCTATATTAGATGTGAATGATTTACAAAGCTATCGTCAGAAAGTAGAATATTATCTAAAGGAACATCAGGATCAAATAGCCATTTATAAATTGCGTCATAATAAAGAACTAACGCAGCGAGATGTTGAAACATTAGAAGAGATCTTATGGCACGATTTAGGTTCAAAAGAACAATATGTAAAAGATTTTGGAAATACACCAATTACAAGATTAGTTCGTAATATTGTTGGATTAGATAGGCAGGCGGCAATGGAAGAGTTTTCGGAGTTTTTATCTGAGGAGCGTTTGAATATTCAACAAGCAAGATTTGTTGAATTAATTGTGGATTATGTTGTGAAAAATGGGATACTTGATAAACAAGTACTTCAGGAGGATCCATTTAGAACACTAGGAAGTATTACTTCATTATTTAAAAGCAATATGGGGGATGTTAAGAAAATTATTAGTGTTATTGATCGGATTAACAAGAACTCGGAGTTTATTTCATAAATATAATGAAAACTATATAAAAGAAGCAATCCAGCAGTTTAACACCTAGTTAAACTGCTTTTCCATTATAATAGAAGAAAAACCAAACGGAGGGAAAATCCCATGCCAACCTACAACAAACTAATCCGAAACAATATCCCACAAATAATAAAATCCAACGGAAAAACACCCACAACAAGAATCTTAAACGAAGATGAATACATAGAGGAACTCTGCAAGAAAACACAAGAAGAACTAACCGAATACCTAGAAGCAAAAACAAAACCCGATAAACTAGAAGAACTCTCCGACCTACTAGAACTAATAAACGCCCTAGCCGAACACGAAGGCACAACACTAGAAGAAATAAACAACATCCGTAAAAAGAAAGCAGAAGAACGAGGCGGCTTTTCAGATCGAGTCTTTCTAATGGAAGTAACCGATAACTAGCCCCTTACAAGCCCCTACCAAGTAATAAATCACTAAGAAAAAACACAACAAAACAAAAACACCAACAAACACCGTAGTAGGAGTCGAAAAAAATTTTGAAATAACACGCCAAAAACCCGGCCATCCTCCCATATATATTATGAAGAGGTTTTCATTTTTGAACGGAGACGGGAGGAATTGGGATGGCGGTGTATCGTACTGTGCAGGTGAATTTTTGGCAGGATGATTTTGTTTTGGATTTGACGCCGGAGGAGCGGTATTTTTATGTGTATTTGTTAACTTGTTCGAAGACGACGCAGTGTGGGATTTTTCCTTTTCCGAAGCGGTTAGCTGAGATGGAGACGGGTTATAATCGGGAGACTGTTGATAAGCTTGTGCAGCGCTTCATTGATTATGGGAAGATTCTTTATGATGCGGATACGCGGGAGTTATTCGTTTTGAATTGGCTTCGTTATAATCCGGTGACGAATACGAATGTGGAGAAGTGCGTTCTTCGTGAGCTGAAGGGTGTGAAGAATAAGGAGTTTGTACATATGTTTCTTCAGAAGTGCGTAGAGGAGGAGCTGAATGTTCCGATGCTTTTAGCGCATTTCGGTATGCCGAGTGATTTGGCTGTGGATGATGTAGAACCAGTTTGCGAGGAGACAGAGGCGGGAGAAGAGGTTATAGAGGAAGAGACGGGAAGTCGCGTGTTTTCTTTTTATGAGCAACATTTCGGTAGTTTGTCTCCGCATACTGTGGAGGAATTAAGTGCATGGATGGAAGATTTGTCAGAGGATCTTGTGCTGAAGGCTCTTCAAATTGCGTTTGAGAATAATAAGCGGACGGTTGCTTATGTGAAGGGGATTTTGAGAGGGTGGCACGGGAAAGGATTTACGAAAGTTTCTGAGGTTGAGGCGGATACGGCGAGCTTTAGGAAGAAGGATTCGTCTGTTAGTACGGGGGAGACGGAGGAGTTTTTGGCGAGGTGTGAGGAGTGGGAGAAGAATGCGCCATCTGAGGAAGAGTTGCAGCGCTTTTTAGCGGAGCGCGGGTGGCGGCCATGAGTATTCAAAATGTGGAGGCGGAAAAGACGGTATTAGGTTCTCTATTAATTGATGGAGAGCTTATTAAGGAGTGCCGTTTGACGGAGCAGTATTTTTCTCTGTCGGTGCATAAGTCTATATTTCAGTTAATGCGAAAAATGGAAGAAGAGGGGCAACCGATTGATCTTGTGACGTTCATTTCTAGGGTAGATCCGAAGTTTTTAGAGGGGATCGGGGGAATGGAGTATTTTATAGGGTTAATGGATGGTGTGCCTACAACTGCCAATTTCTCTTATTATGAGGGGCTTGTTCGTGGTGCCTGGAAAATGTATCAGGCGGGTGTTCTCGGGCACAAGATGGGAGAGCGTCTTATTGCGGAGAAGAATGAGAAAATTATTGGTGAGACGATTACGGCACTTTGTGAGTTAGAGGAAAAGGACTGTGTATGTGAGTTTGATTTGAAGGATGCGCTAGTTGATTTATATGAAGAGCTTCATCAAGATGCGAAAGAGATTACTGGTATTGAGACTGGTTATACATCGCTAAATAAAATGACGTGCGGATTGCAGGAAGGTGATTTTGTCGTTCTTGGTGCGCGTCCTTCTATGGGGAAGACTGCGTTTGCGCTAAATGTTGGAATGCATGCGGCGAAGTCTGGAGCGGCGGTTGGATTGTTTTCGTTAGAGATGAGTAGTAAGCAATTGCTGAAAAGAATGGCGTCTTGCGTAGGTGAAGTGTCAGGAGGTAGGCTGAAAAATCCGAAGCATCGTTTTGCGATAGAGGACTGGGAAAAGGTGAGTAAGGCGTTTGCGGAAATCGGGGAATTACCATTTGAAATTTACGATAACGCAGGCATTTCAGTGCAAGATATTTGGATGCAAACTCGTAAGTTAAAGAGGAAGCATGTTGATAAGAAGGTTTTAGTTATTGTAGATTACTTGCAGCTTATTACGGGTGATCCGAAGCATAAGGGCAATCGATTTCAAGAGATTAGTGAAATTTCTCGTAAGCTTAAGGTATTGTCGCGTGAATTAAATGTTTGTGTAGTAGCGTTGTCGCAGTTGTCTCGCTCGGTAGAAGCACGTCAAGATAAGCGACCTCTTTTATCTGATTTAAGAGAGACGGGACAAATTGAGCAAGATGCGGATGTCATTATGCTTATGTATCGTGAAGATTATTATGATAAGGAAACGATGCAGAAAGAGATGACGGAGATTCATGTGGCGAAGCACCGGAATGGGCCTGTGGGAAGTTTTAAGTTGAGATTTTTGAAGGAGTTTGGGCGGTTTGTAGAGGGGAAATAGTGAAAAGACTTGAGTATTACTTTGCATATAAAATAAAGCATAAGTTTTCCATTGAATTCACTTATGCTTTATTTTTTGAATATATTTGTTATTTCCCCATAAAAAAGGATTTTCTCTCTGTAGTAATCCATTGTTCCAAATCGTCTTGGCTACGTTGGACAAGTCGATTCACTAGCACATCATGCCATACATAATCCTCTAATAGATATATATGAACTGGATCATCTGTATAAAAAGCAACGTTACGCTCTTCAAGTGATGGTCCATAAATCATCTCTTTAGAATCTATGGATAAAATAAACCAATGTTCTGTAGAGCAAGTTTCTGTATAGGGTGTGATACGATGGGCTTCTAAATTTTTAATTGGATTTTCAACATGCAGGGTAATACCTTGTACTGTAACTTTATCAGATACCGCAGATAGTTCCTCTTTTAATGCTTCATACATCTCATCCCACATTGAAATGACAATACGTTGTTCTGCTTTTTTTATTAATGTCTGACAATAGCTAATGATTGTTTTTTTGTCTTTTAAAGTAATCACTCGATTATCCGTTTTTTCCTCGGAAGTTTCTAGTTTTTTTAATGAGTCACTGATTCCTTCATAAGTAGACTGCCATTCAGATTGAGCCTTTTGTAAAAAGATTTCAACAGGTAGAGGTGAATAGCGAGTGGTGTCATTTATTTCTTCTTTCATGACAATTCCTTTTTCTACAAGGTTACCTAAAATCTCATAAATTCGTGCTCTTGGGACACCTGAATCCTTACTCACTTGGTAGGCTGTGACAGGCCCCTGTTTAACAAGAGATACATAAGATTTAGCTTCATATTCATTAAAACCCATTTTCTTAAGCTGTTGCACTATGTAGTCCACTTTTTTTGTCCTCCGATGTTTGTTTTTATATTTCAACGTTACAATAACTCTTTACATTTAGCAAATTATTAGTTACTATTCCAATAGTGACTAAAGAAAGGTTGATAATATGGATTTTTATTTAGACCCATCAGTATTAATTATTTTGATTGTTTTTGGATTTTTAGCTTCATTTATTGATTCAGTTGTAGGCGGTGGTGGACTGATTGCTTTACCAGCTTTATTATTTACAGGACTGAATCCAGCAAGTGCAGTAGCTACGAATAAACTAGCGTCGACAATGGGGTGTGCAACTAGTAATATTGTGTTTTATCGTTCTGGTAACCTTGATTTGAAATCGGCGTTTAAATTAGTTCCACTCACTTTCATCGGTTCCATAATAGGGGCATGGACCGTTCATTTAATGAACCCAGAAGTACTGAAGCCATTGATGCTGATAATGCTTGGAGTGGTTGCTATTTATACGATATTCAAAAAGGATTGGGGCAGTATTTCCACTCATAAGAAATTGTTCTGGTCGACACTTCATTATTTTTATTTTTTTTGTTTTTGTTATTGGTTTTTATGATGGATTTCTAGGTCCTGGCACAGGTTCATTTTTAATGTTTGCTCTTTTGTTTATTGGGTATGATTTTTTAAAAGCAGCAGGTAATGCGAAGTTTCTTAATTTAGGAAGTGATATTGGGGCATTGCTGATGTTTATGTGTGTAGGACAAGTAAACTATGCGTATGGTTTTATAATGGGGATTGCTCAAATTGCTGGAGGGATTGTTGGCTCCAAATTTGCTATAAAAAAAGGTAGCGGGTATGTTCGTGCTCTTTTCATTACAGTAACTTGTTTATTGTTAGCGAAAAATCTGTATGACTATGTGCAGTAAGTAATGTAGAAAAGGTTAACTATGCAGGCTACAAAAATATAATAGTTCCTTGTAACATTTTTTTAGATGCTACCTTATTCGAAGATAGCATCTAAAAAAATTAAGGTAAGAGGATGAAAATAATACAAACGAATATTTTCGGGGTATGTTTATGTACTGTAGCGAAATAACTATTCCATATTTTTCTTATAATTAGGCCGCAATACACTCTTAAAATCAACCTCAGCAATCAACACACTCACTAATATAAGCGTCGCGCCTAAGTATCCTTTTCCGGTAAGTGTTTCACCGGTGAAAACGAAAGCGAAGCCTGCGGAAAAGACAGGTTCTAATGAGAAGATAAGTCCGGTATGTGTAGGCGTCGTGTATTGCTGGGCGATAACTTGTACGATGAAAGCAACTGCGGTGCAAAATATGCTTAAGGCTAAGATGATGAGCCATGAGTTGGTTGTGCTAGGAAGCTTTGGTGTTTCTATAATGAATGAAAAAATAAGACTAAATAGGCCGACGAAACCGAGTTGGATGACGCCAAGTGCAATGGAGTTCACATGTTTCGTTACGCTGCCAGTGATGATGACGTGAATGGCATAAAATAAGGCAGACAGTATGCAAAATATATCGCCGTTACCGATCTTGAATTCGCTCGTTAATGTTAATAAGCCGATTCCTATTATCGTTAAAATGATTCCTACTATCACTTTCTTTTCTGGAATGTGTTTTAAAAATATAGCTGATAATATCGGAATGAAAATGACTGTGAGACATAGTAAGAATCCAGCATTAGAAACACTTGTGTACTTTGTGCCGAAAGTCGCGAAAATGTAAACGATAAATAAGACAGAAGCGAGTATAAATGCATATTTTACAGTTTTAAAATCGATTTTGAATAAATGTTTGTAAAATATTAAACCTGATAAAAGAAAGGCGATAATAAATCGTAATGCGATTAAATTGTATTCTTCTATGCCTTCGAGTCCAACCTTTGTAAGTAAGATGGATGCACCCCAAAAGAATGTAACTAGTAGTAGTCCTAAATCCGCTTTTAATTGTAGTTTCATTTCTATTCCCTCGTTATGTATAAAATTTTAAATCCCATACCCCTATCCCCATTCTTCATTTTAATATTAATTCTGAATATTTGTAACTTAAATTTATCGACGTTTTATTCCATCAAAAAAAAGGCTGTTTATAAAACAGCCTTTATGTATCTGAAAATCTGAACCTTGACTAAAGATTACGTAGAATCTCCAAACCTTTTCCTGTTAAATTAATTCCTGCTCTACCTCTTTTTATTTGCACATATCCTTTCATTTTTAGGAAGTTCAATCGGTGTCTCACTTGTGCTTCAGATAAGTTTATTTCGAATTCTTGGCTCTTTTCAGAAATAATTCTTCGTCCAATTGCCTTTCCTTTTTCTTCATAATTCATGATGAGGGTAAGGATGAAAAGTGATTCTTGATCAAGAGCGTTTGAACTTGAAGAAGAGGACGGTATACTCTCGGCTTGGTCGCTATCTGTTTTCTGATGTGGAGGCTTTTGGAAATAATGTTGATTAGGTAAATCATTTTTTGTTATTTGGTTTCCGGTACGGACAGCAAGCATATAATCTATCGTATTTTTAAGTTCTCTTACATTTCCGTACCATGGATATCCTTGAAGTTCTTGAATTAATTCTTGTTCAATTTTGACTTTAGGATCGGATAGCGCAACAAAATGTTTAGCCAATAATTCAATGTCATTTCGGCGCGCCCTTAATTCGGGAAGGTGTATAAAGAGTACTTTAAGCCTATGGTATAAGTCTTCTCTAAACACATTTTCTTGAATCATTTTTAGTAGATCTTTATTGGTTGCTGCAATAATCCGGACGTCTATCGGGATAATTTGGCTTCCGCCAACGCGCATGATCTCTTTTTCCTGCAATACTCGAAGTAGTCGTGCTTGGAGTTTCAGGCTAATATCTCCAATCTCATCTAAAAAAATAGTGCCGCCATTTGCTTGTTCAAATAATCCCATTTTTCCGCCCTTTTTTGCTCCGGTAAACGCTCCGTCTTCATAACCAAATAATTCACTCTCGACTAAATCATCCGATAAAGCACTAAAGTTAACAGCAAGAAAAGGGCCGCTATTTCGCTGGGAAGCGTTATGAATAGCACTTGCAAATAACTCTTTTCCGGTACCACTTTCACCCTCAATTAATACAGTTAAATCCGTCTTAGCTAACCTTTTGGCAATTTGTTTCGTGTCTTGGATCGGAGAGCTAATGCCAACGATATTATGAAAATTGTATTTTGCTACATAACCTTTTTTGACAAATTCTTTTCTTAATTTCCGTTCAAATCCGATAGTCTTAAGGGCATTTCTAAAAGTAACAATAATCGATTGATCATTTATATGTAGACGTTCCACTATTACATCCAAGCCGTTTACAACAAATATTCCGCTTTCTTGTTGCTTATTTGAAAGGATGAAGTTTGCTAAATCAATATTATCAATAATGGCATCAATCGGATGACCGATAGCATGTTTGCTTTTTATTTTCAGCATGCTTTCCAAGAATTCATTAAAGACAACAATTCTTCCTTCATAATCAATAGCTAGTATGCCGTCACCAACACCATCAATAACTTGATGAAGTTGTCGATGAGCTTTAGCTAAATTCTTTGTTAAATCCACTATTTTTCGATAGTATCTTTCAGAAACGTGGTTACCTGATTCCTCCATTAAATGAAATCGATCTAGAATAGACATGATTGTAGTAATATCTATTAATCTATGACCAATATTAATTACTTTTTCTACAAAGTCAGGGATAATTTCAAGTTCGCCAGGTGTAATTGCGAGCTTGATCATTTGTATATTTGTTTTTCCAGGATAGTATGGGACATATTCAATGTGGTTCAGCCCCAATTGACGCATCGTTTCAATTGATTCGTATACTGTTTCATGATTATCATTCACATATAGAGCTTGTGTTCCTTCTGGTAAAAATAAAAGCTGGTCCACGTTTTCATAATTTAATGTTCGTTTTGCTATTATTACTTCGCAGTTTTCCCCAATAAAGTCTTTCACCGTTTCTATCGTAAATGTATTCGGTAATACAATTAATGTAGAATGAAATACTTTTGGAATACTTTCTTCTACAGAAAAACTTTCGATATCTATGAGGTCACCTACCATCTCCGTTAGTTGTTGATGTAGGGCTTTTCGTGTTTCTTTTAAAACGGTGATCAATACAATGTGGTTGGTTTCAAATTTGTTCATAGAGCACCTCTTTAGTTGAATGTAATTGGTCTAAAGTTGGTTATTAATTGGTTATTATGTAACCAATTAATAACCAATTATAATACATTTCAACACAGCAAACACCAATAAAACGACAAAATATTTAAAAATATGTAAATAATCACTTTAATTTTAATGTTGGCATGATATTTGCTTATATCAATGGTGTGTAAAGAAATAGTGAAATGAGTAGAGTCGTAATTTACATATTTAATTCTTTACCACTTGTTAGAAAAGGGAGGTTAAGAGGATACAATTTCAGCAGAGAAAGACAACGAAACCATTTAAATTATGAGGTGAGAGAAAATGAAACCACTAATTGGTGTTACTGGGTATTATGTTGATCATAGTGAAATAGGGAAGGAGGGCTTACGAGGGCTACCAGGTCAAGATATGGCTATCTTTTCTTATGACTATATTCGTTCAATTCAACGAGCAGGTGCAACGGTTGTTCTACTTCCAATTGAGGAAGTTGATCAAATTGAGTCCACACTTAATCAATTAGATGGATTGTTATTGGCTGGTGGCGCGGACATCAATCCGGTTTATTACGGTGATACTCCAAAATCGTATATAGGTACTGTAGAGGAAGAACGAGATAATTTTGAATTAAATTTGGCAAAGCAGGCTTTAGAAAAAGATATTCCTATTCTAGGAATTTGCCGAGGATTACAAGTGTTAAATGTTGCAGCTGGTGGATCTCTTTATCAAGACTTAGAGCACGAGATGGGGCCAGAATATTTCCATGTTCGAGAACAGTTCCGTAAATGGCAAGGCTCTCATTCCGTAGATCTTTTGGAAGAGGGAAAAGTTTATGAGGCTATTGGCCAAAAATCTTTAATGGTTAATTCTTTTCACCATCAAGCAGTGAAAACATTAGGGAAAGATTTTGAGGCGAGCGCATGGTCCTTTGATGGTGTGATAGAGGCTATTGAATCCAAAGCTCATCGTTATGTAGCAGCGGTTCAATGGCATCCAGAAATGATGTCGGAAAGGGATGCTCTACAGCAACGTTTATTTAACCAATTTGTAAATGAAATTAGTAAAAAGGTAGTTAAATCCTAGCGTGTTATAAATAAAAGAATTGGTGGATAGCTTGGTACGTCATGGTAGTGGGGAAACCAGACTGCCGGCTGCTTGTAAAAGTAATAATCATTGGGGGATGAACGAATCCCCAATGATTAAAGTTTCACTTTATTGCAAAGGGGATTGGTATATGAGTCAAGTATCAGAGAAGGCAGTTTCATTCGAGCCAGAAGAAAAAAAGGAAAAAAAAGAATGGAAAATAAACGTATTTGCAATGTTACTTGTCTTGTTAGTTATTGCGGCTGTTATTACACATATATTGCCGGCCGGAAAATATGAACAGATTGAAAAAAATGGGTATACAACAGTAGATCCAAATTCATTTAAATGGATTGAATCAACGCCACTTGGATTTTTTGATACAGTAAAATCTATTCCTACAGGGATGGTAGAAGCTGCTAATATTATCTTTTTTATTCTTATTATCGGAGGGTTTTTTGGTGTATTAAAGGCATCAGGTACGGTTGAGGCTCTTGTTTCAACGATGGCAAAAAAACTCGCTAATCGTGAGAAGTTAATGATTCCTATTATCATGCTGTTCTTTGCACTTGGCGGGTCATTAATGGGAATGGCTGAGGAAGCTTTAGTGTATGTACCTCTATTCATCCCGCTAGCTCTTGCGGTTGGATTTGATACGATAACAGGAACCGCGATGGTACTAGTAGGAGCGTCCGTCGGATTTACAACTGCAATTATGAATCCGTTTACAGTTGGGCTTGCGCAAGGGATAGCGGGTCTTCCTATGTATTCGGGGATGGGATTCCGCCTCATTTTATTCGTAGTCATATATGTAATTGCTGTTACATTCGTCTATCGTCATGCTATGAAAGTAAAGAGGGATCCTGCAAACGGAATTTACGGAAAATTCGATACAAATGAGCAAGAAAGCTTATTAACAGCGAAAGTAAAGTTAACAAAAAGACATAAATGGATATTAACGGCCTTTTTAATCAATTATATTATTCTTGTATTCGGTGTTATTAAGTACGAGTGGTATATAAAAGAAATTGCAGCCTTATTTATTATTTTAACTATAATAATTGCAATCCTTGGCAAGATATCTCTTGATGATACTGTAGAATCTTTCGCACAAGGATCGGCATCGTTAATCGGTGGCGCTTTAATTATTGGTGTATCACGCGCTATTTTAGTTGTATTGAATCAAGGGCATATTATAGACCCGCTACTGTATCAAGTATCGGAAGAAATGAAACATGTGTCTCCTTTTTTAAGTGTTGTTGGAATGTACAACTTCCAAGTAGCGATTCATTTTATTTTAGCATCAGGTAGTGGCCATGCGATGTTGACAATGCCTATCATGGCGCCACTTGCAGATTTATTGGACATTACACGCCAAACAGCAGTATTATCCTTTTCATTCGCCGATGGTATTGGAAATATTATTTTTCCGACAGGTGGTACGCTAATGGCTGGATTAGCAATTGCAGGAATTTCATGGACAAGGTGGGCAAGGTGGATTCTTCCTTTAATTCTAATTGAATACTCAATCGGTTTAATAGCAGTTATAATTGCTCATCTTATCGGTTATGGTCCATCTTAATAAAGACTATAAATATAAAATTGAAGAGACTCGGAAGCAGAATTACTTCAGAACAATTAGGAAGAGCGATGGTGCGAGTTGGGAAAGATGGATATGCTCATTCGATTATTGAGAGTTCGGATTTGAAGAAGATTGGGAAGTGATTTTTGAAAGGGAATAGAAAGAATGAAAAAGAACCTAATTTCTCTATTTTAATATGGAGAAGTTAGGTTTTTTCGTTTTGAAATCATTATGAGAAATTTCTTATATATTTCTCATATATTCATCATGCTTCCTTCATTTTCTTCTCACGTCTACGTTTTACAATCGTATGTATCAAAGGTAAAGGGAGGTCATACATTTTTTACTTATTTCAAAGCGAAGGATAGATGGTGGTGAACAGATGAAAAAGAATAAACGTAAAAAATTGCGTTGGTTAAAATGGGTTTTGATCCTTCCGTTACTTCTGGGATTACTATTGTTTGGATTACATAGTATGAAGTTTGAAAGGTGGGGTCATGAGAAACATAAGCAAGCAGCATATACAGTTTCTCACGATAAAGAAAGAGAAGCTTTCGTTACGCAAAAAGAAAAATTTAACAACTTTGATCGAGATCAGCATCATGAAAAACACCATGAAAAAGAGTTTGAAGGTTTATTCTTTATACCATTCTTATTAGCGTTTGGATTTGTTCTTTTCGGCTGGTACATGCTTCGTAAGTCTGAAGTGAATATGGTTAAAAAGTGGACAGGCATATTGCTCCTAGTTATTGGTGTATTACCAGTTCTTCCGGTGCTTGCAGTTGTTGCGATAATTGGTTGGACATATAAAAAATTAAAAGAAAAAAGATTAGCAACTCATATAGATGTATACAGCGATTTTCAAGTGCACCAACAAGTAGATATTTTAGATCAATGGGAAAGAAGTATTCGTAAGGAGGAGAAGTAATAATGGGTATTTTAAAACGTATTAAAAATATTGTAGTGGCGGATGTAAATCAAACGTTGGATAAGATAGAAAATCCGGTTAGTATGTTAAAGCAATATCTTCGCGAGACAGAACAGCAAATTACGAAGGCGGAAAAAGCACTTTCGCATCAATATTATTTAGAAAAGAAATATGAAGCATTAATTTCAGAAACGAATGCTCTTATCGCGAAGAGAACGCGCCAAGCGGAACTTGCCGTATCACGTGAAGAAGATCATATGGCGCAGTTAGCTTTGCAAGAAAAAATTGTGAATGAGAAAAAAGCGGAGTTATACCGCCAGCAGTACGAAATAACAAAAGAGCAAACAGCGACGCTTTATGAACAAATTGACAAACTGCAAAAGAAATATGGAGAATTGCAATATAAAGAACTTGTTCTTGTTTCAAGGTTAAATGCGGCGCAAGCGATAAAAGAAAGCAACAGAGCGATTGATTCGTTCCATACAGAAAGTACAGCGAAAGGTTTTGCACGTATTGAATCTTACGTACAGAAACTAGAAGCAGAAACAGCTGCTAGCAACTACTTTTACAATGTGAAGTCTCCGAATCAACAAGAAGTGTTAGATCAAAATTTACAAGAAGAAGTGCAGCGGGAGTTAGCGAAGTTAAAAGAGAATAAATAGTATGCAAAAAGCCCATTTCATATGGGCTTTTTTATCGATAAAATTACTCTTTTCCAAACTGAAAAATATCCCGGTTAATAAGTTGGTGGAGATACCTATCCATTTCAGCAGCAGAAACGCTTCTTTCATTTTTAAACCACCATGCGCTTAATGAGGTGATCGCCCCTGAATAAAATTCAATGATTAAATCATTTGGCATCGTATGATTTTTGCAAAGTTGATTTAACGCTTCTATTTCTTGTTTTCTTGTTTCGTGACTTAAATACTGTGTCCGGCTAATAAATTGTGCATCAGACATTTGCGTCTCTAATATTTTACCGATTTCTTCATGATGTAGAAATTGTTCCATCACTTGAAATGGTTTACTTAATCGATCTGAAACCGGTATTTCACCAATCATCTTGCTGTATCGTTTAAATCCAAATGCTAATAAAGCATCTTTATCTTCAAAGTGTTTATAAAAGGTTGTTCGGTGTACCATCGCAAGATCACAAATTTGGTTAATTGTGATGGTACTATATTTCTGTTTTGATTGCGTCATTAATTCAAATAAGGAATCCCACAATAATTTATGTGTACGTCTAATACGTAAATCAAGTTGTTTTTCACTATCGTTCATCTACAATTCTCCTTTTTTGTAGATTAAATATACAGTGGCTGAAAATTGATTCTCCCTTTTTAATCTACATATGTATATTATATTACATGTGTTCCGGTGTATTTAAAGTTTTTTAAGTAAGAAACAGGAGGAGAATCTGTAAATGAATATGACAACTAAGAGCCCTACAAGTGGCAAAGTTGATACTTCTAATATGAAACATACCCCTATTTTAATTGCATTACTTTTAGGGGCAATGGTTGCATTATTAAATGAAACGTTACTTGGTAATGCGTTAACAGTATTAATGAAAGAATTTGACGTAACAGCTTCAACTATTCAATGGCTTTCTACAGCTTACATGTTAGTAGTTGGGGTTTTAGTACCAATTACGGCGTTACTTCAGCAATGGCTCACAACGAGACAAATGTTCTTGATCGCTATGGTAACGTTTTTAGTCGGTACATTAATTGCGGGATTTGCACCGACATTTTCAATTTTATTAGTCGGCCGTATCGTCCAAGCAGTAGCAACGGGGTTAATTTCACCGTTATTAATGAATACGATTTTAATTATTTGTCCACCTGAAAAGCGTGGTGCCACAATGGGATTAATCGCACTCGTTATGATGTCAGCTCCAGCAATTGGCCCTACATTATCTGGAGTAATCGTTGATTCACTAAATTGGCGCTGGTTATTCTACATTGTTATTCCTATCGTGATCATTTCAATTATGATTGGAATGAAGTACATCCAAAATGTTTCAGAGTTAACAAGGCCAAAAGTAGATTATCCATCAATCCTTTTATCAACATTAGGATTTGGCGGGGTTGTGTATAGCTTTAGTGCATCAGGTGATTTAGGATGGTCCGATGCGAAAGTGTACGGTGCTTTAATTGTTGGGCTTATATCACTATGTATTTTTGTCGTTCGACAATTAAAAATCGATAACCCAATTTTAGAATTACGCGCATTTAAAGTTCCGATGTTTACAATATCAGTTGGATTAATCGTTATTGTGATGATGTCGTTATTTTCAACGATGACTTTATTACCGATGTTCCTGCAAACAGTTTTACTCGTTACAGCCTTTAAATCAGGACTAATAATGCTTCCAGGAAGTATTATTAGCGCCATAATGGGACCAATCGCAGGTAAACTATTTGATAAATTTAGTCCGAAAGTTGTTATCGTTCCCGGTATTGTGTTAGTAGGGATTGCAATGTTCTTATTTAAAGGCATTACTCCTGATACATCAATGCTACAAATTATTGTCATGCATAGCGTATTAATGGTTGGACTCATGTTTGTCATGACAGCACAAACATATGGTTTAAATCAATTAACACCGGATCTATATCCGCACGGAACAGCGCTGTTTAATACGTTACAGCAAGTAGCCGGCGCAATTGGTACAGCTATCTTTATTTCGAAAATGTCTTCAGGAACAACTAAGTATATGGAAAGCTCAGCAAATCCAATGGATCCAGTAGAGAAGTTAAACGGTTTAACATCAGGATTCCAAGGTGCATTTACATTAGGGCTAATCTTTATCGTTATTGCTTTTATCGTATCGTTGTTCTTAAAAGAAGAGAAAGAGGAAGTAAAGGCAACGCAGGTTTTACAGAATGAGAATTAAGCTTCATATTAAAAAGACATCTTTACAAAATAAAGATGTCTTTTTACATTTCTTTCGTAATATCATACTGCAGCAATTGCCTTTGATCATAAAATTTTTCGAAAATAATACCCATTACGTAGAAGAACAATAGTCCGAAGCAAATGTGAATGAGTGTAAATGTAGCTCCAAATGAAGAAAATTCATACACCATAATTGGTAATTTCGCAGTTGTCCAAACGCCTAAGAAAAATACGATGTACCTAATGCTTGCGCCTTTTTTTAATAGTAGTGCTGCAATCGGAAAGGCAACATAGAGGGGACCAGCTGCAATTCCGCCTAATAATAGAGAGAATAAGATTCCATATATGCCGGACTTTTCTCCCATGTATTTCATTAGCGTCTCTTTCTTCACCCACTGATCGAGTAACCCTACAAATATTAGGACAGGGGGGAGTAGAAATAGCATATCTAAAATACTATTCCCTGTTAGTTGTAACGCGCTCCATCCTAAAGATTGGTTTATAAAAGTTAATAAGAGAAGCCCAAGCAGTAATATGAAAAAGAAGCGATATCTTTTTAGTTCTTTCATACCATCACCACCCAAATGATATATGAGAATAGGAGTGACATGAGTAATGCGGATGCATTACGTGCGTAAGCAAAGCTTCGTCCGAATATCTTTTGTTCCATCGGCAAGGTTGTAATTCCTACTGACATGAGTGTAGACATAAGTGCCGCAACTTGAGGAAGACCTGCGCCGTGTTGGACTAACGTATTACCAAGAGGAAATACGACAAAGCTTGGAATGAGTGCAACGGATCCGATTATTGCAGAATAAACAATACCTAACAATCCGGATTGTTCTCCAATGATGGAAGAGATAAAGGACGGCGTTAAGATAGAAAGTGATAGTCCAACGAACAGCATAATGGAGAGCATGGCAGGGAGGAGGTTTCGAAATATTTTCCATGATTTTAAAAGGGCAGCTTTCGTTTTATTCCGATCTTTCATAAAAGAAATCCCCGTAAGAATGATGGCTAAAGTGTAAAGAATAGCGCCATTAATCATGATTAGATTCCTTTAAGTCTTTATATTTGTTTAGGAAAAAGGTTAAGTTTTTCATTTTTTCCTCAATATCTGTTTGAAAATCTGCTAATTGTTCCTTTCCAGCAGGCGTAATTTTGTACATCTTTCTCGGTTTGTCTTGATGATCTGTACTTACATAAGACTCAATTGCACCTTCGTTTTCTAATTTCTTTAACGTGCGGTAAAGAATGGCACTATCGATTGGATTGACCGGAAGTTCTTCTTCACATTTCTGAAGTAGTTGCCCGCCATAGTTATCACCTTCTGCTAAAAATAACAAAAGAAATGCACCTGTATGTCTTCCTGTATGTTTCATGAACATACCTCCTAGAATGAATTGGAATGTAAACTGTTAATGACAGTATACTGTTGTTAACAGTATATGGTGCATGAAGTGCTATGTCAATTTTAAAATGTTGATTCGTGCAAAGGGTGATCCCTGTTCATATTTTTCTAAATAACAAAATAAAAGCCTACTGTTTTCTTGTGACAGTGGCTTTCATAGTTGGTAAACTACTATATTACGCTTAGAGAATCTCGCACTTTGATAGTAACACAAATAGGTTAGTCGCATATTGAGAAATAAAAAAAAGACACTCTCAAGAGTGCCTCTTATTAGCAGCCGAATCCGCCGCCCCAACAGCTAGCTCCAACGATGATTAATAAGATAAAGAGCACAACAAGTAAGGCGAATCCACCGCCAAAACCACAGCCGCCACCGCAACTACCACCATAGCCTCCACAACTACCACCATAGCCCATATTAACTCCTCCTTCCATAAAGTCCATATATTAATGGATTTATATCACTTTATGTTTTTACGGATAAACTTGAGCAGGTCCCTTTGAAAAATAAAAGTACTCGGTATTTTAAGAGAGTTGACGAGCGTATTTTTGTCACGAGTATTCCGCTTATTACATATGTTATTTTATTCTGTGTATTGGGGGAAGGAGGATCTTTATGGCTAATTCTGAGATGATTTTACGCTTACTTACGGATTTAAAGATTGAACAGCAAGCTTTAAGAGAACAGCTGGAGAAAATGCAAACAGCTTTGACTATTCTTGAAGAAAAACCAACTACTCCTGAAGAGAAATCAACTATTCTTGAGGAAAAACCAGCTGCTCCAAAGCAAAGAGCTTATTCTGGACGCCCAACATCGTTTCGTGATTGGAGAGCATCTTCTCAAAAGAATTAAGGGATCATGTGATAGTAGGTTATATAAAATCACAAATGAAAAAAGTACAGTCTACTGTAGTTAATACAGAGGCTGTACTTTTTGTTATGCTAGTAAAAGTGGTTTATCTATTTTATATTTTCTTTGACTATTCCACTTTTAACTCGATCCCTTTATCCAACATATCGCCACTCACTTTTAAAGTTAATCCCTGTGTATTTTTCGGTACATCGAATACAATGTTCCCTTCCGAATTTTCATTAGGATTAAGAACACCAAATTTAAATGTAGCAGTATTTGCAGCTTTAAGTACTAATTGAGATTCATTAGAAATGTGATATTCTCTTCCGGTTCCGTCAATTAATTTAAAGTTATTGCTATTCAGTGTAATGGGTTCCTCTTGACGATTATAAACTACGACGTCTAATACTTTAAATACACCTTGTGCTTTAACTTCTCCATTACCTATAACATCTAATGAATCGGCATGGCTTATAGATATGTATACATCAGAAGAATTTCCATGGGTGGGAAATTCTTTTTGAGGATCCTTGTTGCTAAGTTCATCATTCTTTGTTTCTTTAGAAGTCTCTTGTTCGTTTTTCGTGTTACTGCTAGATGTATCATGTGAACCGCAAGCTGATAATCCAAATAAGAATGTGCTACATAATAATGATGTTAATAACCTTTTGTTCATATTTTGTTCCTTCTCTCCAAAATAAAGCACTTTCATGGGTGCCATAATGATTTAATAAATCTATATTTTTCTTTATATGTATTAAATGTTACATTTTATTATATTGGTTTTGGGATAAAAAGGAAACTTATTGCAAATAAAAAAGACACTTTGCAGTGTCTTTTTTATTTGAGTTATGCGCATTGCTTATTAAGACGTTAGTTTCTCAGCCTGAACATGAGTAACTATGTAGGTTGAGTTAATTATAACATTCTAACCAATAATGGGTCTATATGGAATTTAAATAATGGATACGTTTGATTATTCGGAATGATAGATGTTGTATATTATGTTGGGATTTGATCCATTAAAAGCAGTAGACAAGGTAAATGAGCATACCTTATTTCATAATTTACACAAATTGTGTAGAAAAGTATGGAGCGATATTTCCCTTTACACGAACATAAAGGTATAATATAGTTCAGTTAAGTTAACTAAACTATATAATGAAACGAAATAACAGCATGACTGGAGGAAGAATGCTATGACTAGATCGTATAAAGAAGTAATTAATGAAATGAATCGAGCCTACAATGACTTCTACATTTTACTATTTCAGGAGTTAAAGGATGAGTTCGGTCTTACAGGGCAGCAAGAGAGCATGCTATTTTATATCAATTTAAATGAAAACACGACAGCAAATCACATTGCGAGTACTTTTAATATATCGAAAAGTGCTGTGAGCCAAGTCTTATCGAAATTGGAAAAACAGAAGATGATTTCGAAACAAGTAAACCCTAAAAATAAACGGGAGTATTTCCTTACGCTCGGCCCAAACGGTAGTAAGTATATAGAGCGGTTGTCTGAGTTAGATGACGTATTAATTGAGAAATATTTCTCGAAAATTGATATCGAAGCTTTAGAGCAAATGACTGATACGTTAACGAAAATAAATAAAGTTATATTGGAAGAAAAACAGAAGGCTCTTAATTCTAATGAGTAAGAAAGTCTATATGCAGGGATTAGTAGAAAGGAGGAAAAGCATGTTATGAGTTACATACCAAATATGATTACGATAGCAAATTTTGTATGTGGGCTTTTGGCTATTTATGCTGTTTTCGTTCACGATATGTATTTGGGAGCAGTTTTTATTATTACAGGAATGTTATTTGATTTTTTTGATGGCATGGTCGCTCGGAAACTTGATGCTGTTTCGGAAATAGGTGGAGAGTTAGACTCATTTGCGGATTTAGTTACTTTTGGTGTAGCACCGTCTATTCTTGCATATAGTGTCGCTTTAAAAGATTTGCAGTCTATCGGGATGTTATGTGCGCTTGCTTACAGTGTTTGTGGAATGCTTCGACTTGCGAGATTTAACACGCAACAAAGCACACTCCCGACATTTATAGGCATGCCCATTCCATTTGCTGCAATGTGTCTTCTCATTTTATGCTTTTTGAATAATCCAGTTTCTGTGGCGTTTGGTACGTGTATACTCGCTTATTTAATGGTGAGCAAAATCAAATTCCCACATTTTAAAAAAGATATATCGGAAAAATTGGAGTCTGAAAGATGGAATTAGTACAGCAGGTTATAACAGACTATGGTTACCTCGCTATTTTTTTGATGCTTCTTCTTGGAATTGTAGGATTACCAATCCCTGATGAAGTCATAATGACAGTAGTAGGTTACTTTACGAATATTAATGTTTTAAATTATGAACTTGCCATTTTAGTCAGCTTTGTAGGAGCGTTGTTGGGTACGGTGATCAGTTACATGATCGGCAAAAAGGCAGGGCGTCCTTTCATTGATAAGTATGGAAAATGGATTGGTTTGAAGGAAAAGAGAATGAACAAAGTTGCAAAATGGATGGAGAAATATGGTCCCTATTCTCTTGTTTTTGGGTATTTCATTCCAGGCACTAGACATATAACATGTTACCTTTCAGGCGTTAGCAAAATGAATTTGAAAACGTATATATTGTTCGCTGCGATTGGTGCATTTTTATGGTGCTTCACTTTTATTACTATCGGCAGAGGTGTAGGAATTATCCGTGAATAAGAAGACGTTGAATGATCGAAAAGATTCTAACTGGAAAAATTAACTTTAAAATGATTCAAGACAGTTTTGACAACATGGAACTGATTACTTGTAAGTTAGGGTTCTCAGAAACTCCCCCGTGTTATTGGGGAGAGAGATAAAAGATGAATAGTAGCAGACATAATTGATGATACGTAAATATAATGAGAAAGATAAGGAGTATAACATGATTCGTATGGCACTAAAATCATTTAACATACAAATATATTGTTTGCTAGGCGTGATGTTATTGGGGTGGTTTATGACACCTTTCTCAGCCCATTTTGTAGGGATAAGCATTGGCCTTCTAGTTAGTATGTACTGTGTATGGATTTTAGGGAGGCGTATTGAAAAGTTCGGAGATAGCATTGTAAAAAAAGAAAAAGCACCGATGCTTGGAATGATGAATCGATTTGCAGCCGCGATACTCGGTGCGATTATTATGTATGAAATTGAACACCATAATTTCATTTGGACATTTGCTGCTGGAATTATGGGTGGGTATTTCTTGATTATTATTAATTTAGGATATTACAGCATGAGAGATGTGAAGAAATAAAGTGTTGTGTAAATAACCAATTTGGATGACTTGAATGTATAAACCTAAAAACTTTCCTTTATGGAGAGCTTTTTTATTATAAAGAAAAGACACCCATATAAGAGTGTCTTTTCCAATAGTTTTTTAGCAGAAGCAAGAAGCTCCAACAATGATTAATAAAATAAACAATACAACTAATAAAGCAAAGCCGCCGCCACAACTACTACAACTACCACCAAATCCCATAATAGTTCCTCCTTTAATAAGAGGGGAAAACAAGGGGTCACTCATGTATTTTAACGGATTCAAATTACTTTATGTTTTTTACGCAATAATGGAGCAGGTCCTTTTGAAAATAAAAAAAAGACACCCTAAGGTGCCTTCCTCCGACTTGAACCATCTTAATTTTAATAATATGTATTGGACTCCCATCCACATATTATTTTACCATGTTAAGTAATATTGGTCATTGAGAAAAAAGAAAAAGCCCTAAATAGGGGTATCACGACACGACTAGCCAGCACTCACACCCAAAAACAGGAGGGAATGATAAAATGTAGTTTAAGGAGGGGGATGAATGAAAAATGTACATAGATGGTTAAATTATTTTGGGTTTATATGTGTGTGCATGTCTAGCTTCGGTTTTGTTTCTCGTTGGATTTTTCGTGATGTGATTGCACTCGATCAATTACTTGTTTTGAGTATAGGAATTATTATTTTAATAACAGCGTTTTTTGTAAAACGTTGTAGTAAAGAGTTACGTGGTGATAAAGGTTAATCGCTCTAAATGTAGTTTTAGAATTTTGCAATCGGAGCAAATTGTTGAAAAAGGCTTATTGAATAATGACAGTTTATTTTAAGAAAGTAAATCGATAATATAGTAAATAATACTTTCCTTAACCCTGTACTATGGCACAGGGTTTATACTTTATATGAGGTGAAATAGATGCAATATCTTATTATCGAAACTTTAATAGATTCAGAAAAGAAAGCAGAAGAATATTTATAAAAATAATAAATTGTAAAGGTGGAAGAATAATGGAAGATTGTTGTAGTAACCCTAAAGGAATAAAAATTGAAAATAATGGTCATTGTCCATCATGTAAAAATAAAGCTAAGAATGTAAAGTTGATTACACTAAAATCATTGCTTAAACCATCTGCATTAGAAACATTAAATGCTAAAGAAAATCACTATTTTTGTTCAAACGAAGATTGTGATGTAGTCTATTTTGATACGAATAATAAAAAATACTTTGTATTTGACATAAAGGTAGCTGTAAATCAAAAAGATGACTCAGCAACTACACCAATTTGTTATTGTTTTGATTGGACAAAAGAAAAAATCAAACAATATGTAGAAAATGGACTTACTCCTAATCCAGTAGAGCATATTCGCGAAAACATAAGAGAAAATCGATGTGGTTGTGAAGTAAACAATCCACAAGGTAGTTGTTGTTTAGGCAATGTTACAACTTATATAAGAAAAATGTCATGAGGAACTTAAATGTTGCTTTTTTTCACCAAAATACTTGGGGGTATTTCAAGATCTCAAGTCGATGGGCATGTGACGTTGCCTCATGCTCACCAAGCTAGTTAGTGTATGTTAAGTAAACCTTATGGATTTGTATATCGCATCCATCCACTTTCAGATTGTTTCGCTTTATACTTCCCATAAGACAGAAGCTTCATTGCCGAGCGATTGGCCGCATGAAAAACCAAGTTCAGCTTCCATTCTTCCTCCATTTCACTGGGATAGGTGGTAGATTCATAAACATAATAACCCGCCATGATACAGGGGATTACTTGCTCAGGTTCAAATCCATAAGCAGTTGCATCATCCACAACCAAATCAATGATGCATCGGTTTCCATCTTTAACTTTTTTCTGGAGTAATTTTTTTACCGATTCTGGTACTAATTCTAATATTTTATCCTTCATGTCAGTCACCTCATCTTTTATCATGTCCAGATAGCCTGGGGATATGTGTCAAACAGAATGAAGTTCCAACCGTAATTGCACAGGTTTAACAAGATCTTAAGGACTATATCACCCTAAAAGAGAAAATGGATTTAAATAAAAGAAACCCCGATTGTCTGCGGGGCTCCTAAGGGTAATCGTCAAGTAATGACGTACTCGACTAATTAACGATATCATGAATTTTTTGGTAAAAATACTGGTAAATGCGTCCAAATAAATGAGGGCATCATTTGGAACAAAAACGCTATTTTAATTTCAAACAAAAGAACAGTCAGCAAAAGCTAACTGCCCCATTTTGGAGGAAAATCAATTGTTACAGATTGGCGTATTCAAAGTATGGACAGAAATTGGGGATTTATTCAGACAAAACTAAAAAGAGCACCTTCAAGTAGTGCTCTCAGTAAGTTGGGCCCTCAGAGAGTAGTGTGGCACACATGATAATATATGTGAGTTATTCATTGAGGTGCAAATACCTAATAAAAACTACATTTGGCACAACAAAGTAGCTAGTTCAATTAACTAACTACTTGTTGTACAAAAGAAATTAGGCCCTACAAGTAATGATGTGTAACTTTAGATTACAGTTATAGTGTAAACAAGATTGGAAAAGTTATACGGTAGTGAACTTAATAAAAATTTCATTTTGTATGTATTTGAAACACAAAAAGAGCCCTTCATAAAAGAGCCCTTGTGACGAGTTTCGTTTTCTCAAAGAAAGGAATACACCATTATACGAAGTTTTTCTGAAATGTACTTGTGTTAATTAATTAGTATTTGTAAAAATAGCAGCTAGCAAAAGCTAACTGCTCGGTTCTCCAAGGGGGAACAAGGAGAAAGTAACTTAATCGGTTGTCTTCAGTATTGACGGAATATTGGATTTTATTCAGGGGTCTATGTTATATGATTGATAAAAAATTCCTTTATTAGCAGTAAAACTCCGAGGAGAGACAAGACTTCAATTGAGAACCAAAACATGCTTTTTTGAGGTTTTTTAAACTCCATTATTATGGAAGAAAATAAAAAGGTTGCAATCATCATGATAATTAAGAGACGGATTATATCAGACATTAATAGCACTCCTAATATTTAATCAGTTTCATTATATAGTTATTTCCAATGAGATGGAATTTAAGAATTATTTTATTGAAATTCGAACAAAAAAGGTCCTGTCGTCTCCAACAGGACCTTTTCTAAAATGGCAAAGAGTAACTCTTACCTTACTCTTCTGCTATATAATACACAAAATACGTATAGATGTGTAGAACAAGAAATTCCAATATAATTATTTGAATAAAGTGTTTAAAAGTATCTCGTCGGGGTTTAATATAAGGAATTAAATTCCAAACGTTGATTTATCAATGGATATTAATGATGAACTAGAAAATGATAGTTAATAAAGAAATATTAAAATAATGAAATATGAAATATTGCATATTCAATTGAAATAGAAATTTACAAGTAGAAAGCGAGGAATAACAATGGGGCTAGGAAACCGCAAAGGCTCCTTTTTATATTAAGCTGCTTTATATTTTTTATTTTTAATCCTATTTCTAGTATCCATAAATGCAGCGAATGTCGCTATAGCACCACCTAAATCATAAACTTGGAATTTGTGGACAAAAGCAAGTCCTACAATGAAATTGTAGCTGTATATAAAGCATGTAATACCGAACAGCCATAACATGAACTTTAAATCTTTTAAGCTCAATCTATAATTCTTAATTTTTTCCCACATATGTATCAACTCCTATTGTTCTGAGGTTCTATAGTTTTTCTTGCTGATCTCTCGCATGTTTACGATAAAGAATAGAAAGAAGATAACAGCTGCGATGCCATTAACCCAGTAATACGTATGTCCCATCGTGAATCCATCATAGAAGGAATAGGCATTCCAAATTATAAGGATTATTGAGCAGATAGTAGAGATCATTAATGAGCCAAAACTTCTCATGCTTTTCACCTCGATTCAAAGTTTTAGAACTTTTCATACAATTATACATTTAAATAAAAAGATTTACAAAAGGAATTACCATAAGGAGGGGGTATGACTATACGCTCTAACGGGACAAACTGTGGGAATTTTGATGGAAACGGCGGTTCTAATGCGGATATCAATACGTTAAGTCAGGTGGATTCGGTACTAACTCCTTAGATGACGCTATTCAAGCTATGGCAGAACGAGGAATAAAAGGTAGCGTTAATGCTGATTCACTTTCTGGACTATGTTATATCCAAACCGATGTCCTACCTAATACAGAGTTAGATAAGATTACTTGGTGGATGGATATTTGATCAGGTGGTAAATGGTGGTATGAATATATCAAAGTTAAATAATAGTTGAAGCCGTCCTTAATCGGGCGTCTTCAACTATTATCTAAATGCTTCTTTAGCTTTCTCTATTGTGTTCTGTTCCTCTTTTGTATTTGTAAATTCGATAACCATAACAGACAGTCCAAAACATAAACAAACAGCCTTTATCTTGCTAACTCTCACAAGAACTTACACTTTTTCTCTATCTGTATTTAACCTAGAATACAAGATTCTTTCATTTTTATTCCCGGATATATTTGAAAAATTGTATGTTTTTTATCTCAAATCAATTATATCTATAAATTTAAGGAAAACTCTGTTATAAGATACATCAGTGCAAGTTATTAAATTCTTTATCGGATTTATGTCAGTTACAGTCACATATCTAGTAAGCAAATGACCATCTCTATAATAAGTAATCAATATCTTCTCTTCAGAAAGAAATGAACATATTAACTTGTTTTCAATAATTTCTTGTTCGTCTTGGGTTAATGTAGGGCGCTCCACTTTTGTTTGTTTTTTAACAATCTTACCAATACCGTTGAATTTCTTCGGTATCGAAGCGAATGGAGTCCTCTTAGTCATTCCTATTTCTTTTGGCATATGTGTATCGTGCATGCTGTATATCTCCCTGATTGCTATTAATAACTGTATCATTATATCAATTTTTGGAGATGTTAGGATTATTTATATAATTATAAAATAAACATTTAGAGGTTTTTGACTCCTTATAAAATCAACCCAATTTAACTAAGCGTGATTTATATATAATTGAGTAATGAACAGGAATCAATTATTGTCATAGATGTAAGCAACATTTATAATGCAAAAGAATTGCATTTACTTCTTAAAGAGAAGCTTGAGTTTCCTGATTTGTACGGGGAAAACTGGGATGCTTTTTGGGATTGTATTACAGGATGTGTGTGTCCTTTGCCAAACAAAATGATCTTCGACGGATGGTCAAAGTTAGAAAAAAGGTTACCGAGAGATACAAAAATAATGAAAGAGTGTCTTCTTGATTATAATGAAGAGGATAGAAAGGATACTGAATGGAAAAGCAAATTCTTATTTAATTGAATACTGTCAATATGATATGTAAATATGCATATTGTATTTATTTGGATTTTTTGTATGTTAAAATCAAATATAAGGATGTAAATATATAACGAACCAAAAGTAGGAATATCCAATGAATTTTGAGAGGTGTTACATGTTTAAAAATAAGAAATTAATTCGATTTTGTCTAACATTATTTGTATGTTTATCTGTAATTGATTTTACAATCGGTTATTTTCAAACATATCTTGAAACAGCAGCAGATATTAAATGGATAATACCAGGAATTTGGAAAACTATTTTGATAGATGCTCCTGAAAGCATACTTGTTATTTTAGGTGCAATAGCTTTATATGATTTCACAAAAGAGACATCGCCAAAAGACGCATCAATCTAAATGCGTCTTTTTTCAATTTTCTTCAATTAGCAATTTCATGGAGAGTCTTGCTGTAAAAGCAGAAAAATCAGTCTATTAATTCTTGTCAGTGAAATGTATATTTGCGATGTTTAGATATTTGTATGAATATCAGGAGACATTATATGGTCGATTAATGATTGTTTTTAAAAAGAAAATTCAATTATCTGTATTTATATTTATATGGTAAAATAGTACAGTGTTTATAAATTATAGGGGGTATATAATGTGATTAATGAAATAGTTTGGGGAAGTCCAGGTAGTTTGCTCTGTTTAGGCTTTTTTTTTGCAGGTTTAGGAGTATTCATAAGATTGTCTAGAATGCCGAAATAATAAAAAGTTTAGTACATAACCGGTGTTAATAGATGAAGCTTTGCTTTATGGTCGATTAACGAGTGTTTTAGAAAAAACATATTTATGACTTATTGAAAAAAGACGCCTGCATGAGCGTCTTTTTTATTAAAATTTATATTTTAAAGAGTCACCTAGAAGAGAACAATCTATTAATTAACAAAAAAGAAAAGACACCCTAAGGTGCCTTCCTCCGACTTGAACCATCTTAATTTTAATAATATTGGACTCCCGTCCAAATATTATTTTACCATGTTAAGTTATTTTGTCCATTGAGAAATAAAATTCAAATCTATGTTTTGTTGTTTTGGGAAATATGCCATATCGATAATTACAAGACACGTTTTAGTTTTTGAATTATTTATTTGTTTAAAAGTTGAAATTAAAAAGAACCCCATAAATGATAAACCATGCCACTAACAAAAAACACTAATACTAAAAACAAAACGATTAAAGCAAGTACTCCATTTTGATTATGTTCCATAAAATTACCTCCTTTTAGATTTATTTTTATTCCGCATTAACTGCCCGTAAACGCCCGATTGGTGAAGGCTAATAATCAGTGGGGAGATGAACAAAGCCCCCACTGATTAAAGTTCCACTTTATATACAAAAAAGCCTTTAGTCGTAATTATGGCTAAAGGCTTTGAGCATTATACTTTTTAGTTTATAAAATTTAATATAGAGAAGAATTTATAATTTTTTTTATCAAATTTGGAACTGAAAGTGTACTAGCTTGATAATGAAGCCTCGCTATTAGAATTGAAAAATTTTAGTTTTATTATAATTAATAGAAATGAAAGTAGTGTGAATATAAATCCGCTCCAAATAAGCTGGTGAATACCTAAGTTTGAAATGAACCAGCCTCCAATTGTTGTTCCTAGAGTAATTCCGAGATTTGAGAATGAAACGAATAGACTATTACCAAATTCAGGCGCTTCTTTTGCTTCGCTTATTAACCATGTTTGACCAACAATTAATCCACCAGCATGTACGATTCCCCAAATGAATACGATAAAAATCATTGGAACAAGGTAGGAACCTAAATAATAAACCAATATGTAAACAATAGAATATAGGATAGGGAATAATATTACTGTATTTACTATACTTTTTTGCAGGAGACTACCAAATAAATGATTACCTAAAATCATAACGATACCAAATATGAATAGCATGATACTGATGAGAGATCCATTCATGGAAGTTACCTTTGCAAGGTATTCAGCGAAGTAGCTGTATACGGAAAACATGGCTGCAAAAAGGAATGTGACGGTTAAAATATTTAACCATAATCCTGGTTTGCCGAGTATACGAATTTGTTTGCCGAAAGACATTTTTTCTTTAACAGGCATAGAAGGAAGTAAGATTAGTATTCCAATGAATGCAAGAGTGTTAACAAGCGCTCCGAATAAGAAAGCAATTTCGAGTGAAAATTGATCTGCAAGGTAAGAGGTTAGTGGTACACCTAAAGCAAAGCCAACAGTAATTCCCATGAAAACTTTTGTAACCGCTTGACCGCTCTTTTCTGGAGGGACAAGTTTAGCAGCTGTTACAAGGGCGATTGAAAAGAAGAGTGGGTGAAGTGCTGCCGGTAAAATACGAAAAATAAGCATGATTTCAAATTGTGTTGTATAAGCGTAGATTATATTTGAAATAACAAATATGAAAATTGCTGATAATAAAATTATTTTGCGATTCATACTAGAGACGAGCAGAATTAAAAACGGACCAGAAATAGCAACAACTAGTGCAAATATACTTACTAAAAATCCAGCTTGTGTAGTTGAAATTCCGAATTTTTGAGTGATTTGTGGTAATACGCCGACAATACCCATCTCGGTAGTAATAATTCCGAACACACCTATTGCGAGTGTCAGAATAAGTAAAGGATTTACTTTTTTCATTTATAAACCTCTCCATTCGTATCAGTATTTTGAAAGTAAATTCATTAACAAATAAGCATTATTACAAGCATGATTGGATGCCAATATTATCAGGATTATGTAATTCGAAATACAATAACAGATATCTAAATAACTAGATATGATATATTAAAAAATTTTCTCCTTTCTATGTTTCTTGCTTTTATAGGTAGTGCAATTTTATAAAAAAGCAGAATGTGTGAAAGCTAATAATCAATTAATTATTAGCTTTCATTTTATAATTCGTTTTGAACGTATTCAGAAAACTCTCGTATTGTTTTTTCATTTCGGCGATAGTAGGTCCATTTTCCAATTCGGTCAGATTGTAGTAAGCCTGCTTTTTTCATAGTTAATAAATAACTAGAAATAACCGATTGGGCTAAGCCAGTTTTAAGCTGGATATCTCCTACGCACACTCCAACTTGAAAGCTAAGGCCTTGCTCTAGATAAGGTTTTTCATCGAAATGGTTTTCTGGATTTTTCAACCATGATAAAATTTGACATCTTGTTTCATTTGACAATGCTTTATAAATCAATAAAGGTTCCATAAGGATATTATATCTACTTTTATAGATTTGTAAATGGGTTTTGATGATTTTAAGGGGAGAAGGTATATTTGATCCCCTTGAATAGGAATAAGGTGCTCTGGATCTGTACCCTTTGTAAAGGACATTCTAAAAAAAGTTAGGCAACCTAAAAAAGATGATTTCTGTATGCAAACAGGAGTCATCTTCTTTAAATTCTATTGATGGCAAGAATGATTATAGTATGTCATATATTTCTTAATTTCATGTGTTAACTGAACAAACGATTCACATGATTTTATATATGCTTCATCGGTTAAAGTACTACGAGGATTACGTGCAAAAATGATAATATTGTTAGGTTTAAGCATGTTGTTGCCTAGCTATCAATGGCGGATTCCTAAGAAGAGTAATAATAAAACCCAATATAAAATTTAAGAAAAATTTTATGTTTACCCCATTTTTTATTTTAAAAGTTTTTCCTATCCTATAAATGAGTTACATCAAGAAGGAGACTAAAAACGATAAAGTCATAGATGAAAATGTAAAGTTAGGGGATTCTACATGCATACAGAAGTTTTGATGGGTTATTTGTATACTTATTTTTTTACTATTATTTTTTGTGTTGTGTTTCAAATTGGATTTTATTTTAAAGCGAAAAGAAATATATCTATTGGGCATTTTCTATGGGTATATGTTTTTCTATTTTACCTTTCGTTAGTGTATGGGGTGACGCAGATCGCAACTGTATGGGATATAAGTAGATATGAAACGTGGATTCGTGTAAGTCAAATCAACTTGACTCTATTTGATACGGCAGGTAGTACTACGTATCTTTTGAACATTGTACTGTTTATGCCGTTAGGTTTTTTATTACCGACTATTTGGTCACAGTTTAGAAAAATGAAAAACACCGTATGTGCGGGATTCTCTTTTTCATTGGCAATTGAGTTAAATCAATTACTAAATAATAGAATTACAGATATTGATGATTTATTTACGAATACCCTTGGGGCGATTGTTGGGTATGTATTATATAGAGCTTTATTTAAAATGATATGTAAAAGAGAGGAAAAAAAGCTTGATACCAACTTTCCTCTAGTTATAAAATACGAGGCTATTTTTTGTTTAGTGTGTTCATTTGTAGGTGCGATGTTAATTTATTATCCTGGAGATCTTTAAGCCTCCAATAAGATGGTTGCGATCTCGTTTATAAAATGATTCTAGTTCTCCAAGCTCAAACACGGTAAAATGTGAATGGTACATCCGCTTTTCTAACTTAATAGATACAGTTTATGTATTACATGATAGGTAGGTGTAAATATGTTACATGTTCAATTATCTCAATACTTACTAAAAGGGTCTCAACCTGCTCTTCATACAGATGGAAAACGAGTGTATATGTTAAATGATGAAGGGTTATCACCGTATCCTATCTATTTAAATAATCCTATTATGATGGGTGTGGGAACGAATTGGAATCAGCATAAAGGATTTGAAGAAATCATTAAAGGATTTATAGGTGCAAATAACAAATTTCCTATGTATATGTTATTTGAAACTTATTTGTGTAGAGACCTTATTGAAAGTTTTTTAGAAGAGAATACATTTCATTTTGAGCTGATTTTTACTAATAAGAAAAGGGATACGAACTTTTTTAACGTGTTAATTACTAATAGCGACGATATAAATACACTTATGAAGTATTTCCTCCAATCAGCACAAGATTCCCTCTATACGTTATTAAGTTATTCAGCAGACTGTAAAATTATCAGCAATAATACTGGGGAGATTGGATTAAAGGCTGACAGTTTCTATCCAAGCTTTTCATTTATGTATGATGCGCAAGAATTATTTATTATTGGTGGAGAAGAAAACTGGTCACATATCCGTTATATAAAAAGATTTTTCCGTCTTGAGCAGATTACAGATGAGCTAACTATTGATGTAAGAAAATGAATTTAATGATGATGTGTTAAAGTTTTTACCAAGTTGAGAAGTTGATAAACTTATATTAATATTTTCTGATTTAAGAATAGGTGTTTTCATTATATAAGTTTTAAATCTAAGGAATTAAAGTTAGTTGAGCAACTTTGTGTAGGGGAAGGATTATTTATATGTCACACTAAAGACCGAAAGTGATAAGGTGCTGTATAAATAACTAATTTGGATGACTTGAATGTATAAACTTAAAAACTTTCCTTCATGGAGAGTTTTTTATTACAAAGAAAAGACACTCATATAAGAGTGTCTTTTCCGATAGTTTGTTTAGCAGAAGCAAGAAGCTCCAACTATGATTAATAAAATAAACAATACTACTAATAAAGCAAAGCCGCCAGAAAATCCACAGCCGCCACAACTACCACCAAATCCCATAATAGTTCCTCCTTTAATAAGAGGGGAAAACAAGGGGTCACTCATGTATTTTAACGGATTCAATTTACTTTATGCTTTTTACGCAATAATTGAGCAGGTCCTTTTAAAATAAAGAAAAGACACCTTAAGGTGCCTTTCTCCGACTTGATAACCGCATTTCGAAACTGGTGGATAACTTGCAAATAGTATTTATGCTTCGATTTATTTACAGATACCTAAGATTTATATATTCTTCATATAAGTCAGTACTTTTGATTACTAAACGTTCAATCATCATAATGTTTCGTTTATTGTTACCAACCACTCGCTCCAACATCCGTTTTCAACCACTTCACCCAATCCAAATCTTCTACCTTAAGCAAACTGAGCGAAACACCCTTCATATCTAAAGAAGTTAGCAGTGTACCAACCTTTACGAACTTTACACGTAAGCCTTCCAGCTCACATAAACGGCGAATGTCGTTTGCGAAAATGTATTGTTCCATTAACGGAGTTGCGCCTAATCCGTTAATAAGGATGGCGAAGTCGTCTCCTTTTCTCCAGCGATAAATGCTTTTTAGTTTGTTCATAAGTTCGATCGCTAATATTTCAGAAGAGGATAGTGCTTCTTTACGGTAACCTTTTTCGCCGTGAATGCCGACTCCGTAAAAGACTTCATCGTCGTTTAATGTGAATGAAGCTTTTCCTTGTACTGGATCATTTGCAGGTGAAAGGGCGACTCCTAATGTGTGTAAGTTGTCGATGATAGAATGACCAAGTGTTGTTAGTTCTTCTAAAGAATGGCCTTCAAAAGCGGCCGCACCAAGTATTTTTTGAACGAAAACAGTACCAGCGACGCCGCGTCTTCTTTTATTAAAGGAAGCATCATCTTCAATTGAAACGTCGTCATTTACGATGATGTGGTCAATTTGTCTTCCTTCTTTTTTGGCGATTTGTTCTGCAGCTAGAAAGTTTGCTACGTCATCTTTAAAGTTTTTAATGATGAATAAAATACTCTTATCTTTTGGCATTAAGCGAGTTGCCGTCACAATTTGTTCCACTGTAGGCGGAGTGAATATACTTCCGTTTACTGCCGCTGTAAGCATACCTTTTCCTACATAACCAATATCAGCAGGTTCGTGTCCGCTACCACCACCGCTTATAATAACAACGTTTTGCTTCAGTTTTGCGATATCTTTTACATAAATGATGTTATGTGTTTCGTCGTAATTTACTTTGTCGTTATGTTCAAAATAAAAGCCATGTAGCATATCTTGAACAATATTTTCTACATCATTCATAATCTTTTTCATTGCTTTTGCCACCCTTTAATTACTTTGCTGATTGCTCGAGTAAAAGTAGTAATTGATTGTTTATCATATTTTTCATGAGAGAAGACATAATGGACGGATCTACTTCACATTTACTTTCAATCCAATCTTTTATCGTCCCAACGAAGCCGTGACTATAGAAAGAGGCAATCGTATTTTTTGTTTCATCAGAAAGGCTGAATCCACAGCTCATAGATAATTCATCAATAATCTTCATATATAAGTTTTTCGTATGCTCAAATAAATAGTGATTAAACGAGTTTTGCTCAATGACTTTAAATGCATTTCGGTAAAATTTTTGATTTTCATAAAAGTAATCAAATAATAAATCGAAAATGTTTTCCCATGTTTCATAGTCGAGAAAGTCGATAATGTTTTCCTTCGTTTCTTCTCTATAAATCCAGCTTAATAGTTCAAATTTATCTTTAAAATGATAATAAAAAGTTTGCCTACGCATTTGACAGTGTAACATAATATCGCTCACTGATATTTTATGAAACGACTCTGTTTCCATTAAATACTTCAATGAATTCGCGATTATCTTTTTAGAAATTATAGAAGAGGTCATCTGAATCATCCCTAGAATGTTATTAATATGAAAATCCTACCCATAATTGAGAGCGGTGTCTTTAGACAGATTGTCCATTTTGTCCGTTTACTATAAAACGCTTTCATTTTAACATGAGTAGTAAGAAGAAGATTTCAAATATATCACAATATATTAAAGGAATTGAGGGAGAATCACAATGAAAAAGATTATAAACAAACCAGAAACATTAGTAATGGAAATGTGCAACGGAATGGTGATGGCCCATCCAGAGCTTGAGCTTTTGAAAAAATATAAAGTGATTAAGAAGAAAGAAATGAACGAAAATAAAGTAACGTTAATTAGTGGCGGCGGTAGTGGTCATGAGCCAGCGCATGCAGGCCTAGTCGGAAAAGGAATGTTAGATGCGGCAGTGTGCGGAGATGTGTTTGCTTCTCCTTCACAAATTCAGGTGTATCAAGCAATTAAAGAAACAGCTAGTAAAAAAGGTACGTTATTAATTATTAAAAATTACAGCGGCGATATTATGAATTTCAAAAACGGTGCGCATTTAGCGGCAGAAGATGGAATTGAAGTCGACTACGTAAAAGTGGACGATGATATTGCGGTAGAAGATAGTTTGTATACAGTAGGACGCCGCGGCGTTGCCGGAGTTATTTTAGTTCATAAAATTGCCGGTGCAGCTGCGGAAGCAGGAATGGATTTAGGAGCGGTGAAAGCTATCGCAGAAAAAGCAGCGGCTAACGTGCGTACAATCGGTTTAGCGTTAACTTCTTGTACAGTTCCAGCAAGCGGATCACCTACTTTCACACTTGCGGAAGATGAAATGGAATATGGCGTAGGTATTCACGGTGAACCAGGAATTAAACGTGAAAAAATGCTGTCGGCAGATGCATTAGCGAACCGTATGACAAACGATCTTGTAAAAGATTTAGGAGTAAAAGATGGCGAAGAAATCGCGCTTCTAGTTAACGGTTTTGGCGGAACACCACTGCAAGAACTTTACTTATTTAACAACGCAGTTACACGAGAATTAGCTGCTAGAAACATTAAAATTAATAGAGTATTCGTCGGCAATTATATGACGAGTATCGATATGGCTGGTATGTCTTTAACAGTAATGAAATTAGATGATGAGCTAAAAACATTACTATCGAAAGAATGTAATACACCAGCGTTTAAAGTAGATGGTCCAGTTGAAAGTGTAGAGTATGTGAATGTGCTTGAAGGAGCAGAAGAGAAGGAAGTTTCCTTTGAAATAGAAACGGCGGAAGAGCACGCTGTGATTAAAGATAATGTCATTACATTAAACAACATGATTTATCTCGTTGATAAAATGAGCGACATCATTATTAAAAACGAAGTACCGTTCTGTGAGTTAGATACACATGCAGGTGACGGCGACTTCGGAATGAGTGTGGCAAAAGGATTTAAGCAATTAAAACGTGAGTGGCATTCTATTGTAGAACAAGAAAATGTAACGATCGGATCATTCCTTGACGGTTGTTCGATGATTATTATGGAACATTGCGGCGGCGCATCTGGTCCAATTTGGGGCGGTGCATTCCGCGCAGCTAGTAAAGCGGCAGGCGAAAAACGTGAGCTAACAGTGAAAGAATTCGCTGAAATGTTGCAAGCAGCACTGCAAGGCATACAATCTATCGGTGAAAGATCATTCGGTAGAGGAGCGGTAGTTGGTGACAAAACACTTGTTGACGCACTAGCTCCATGTGTAGATTCTTGGTTAAATAGCGCTTCGAACGAAGTAGACGTGAAAACTGCCTTTGAAAAAGGAGCAGAAGCAGCGGTTAAAGGCGCAGAGTATACGAAAGAAATCGTAGCTCGCATGGGCCGCGCCGGTACAGTTGGTGAAAGAAGTTTAGGCTATCCTGATGCAGGTGCGCATGCGCTTGGGGTTATCTTTACGGAGATTGCGGGTAGTTTGAAATAGGAATTGGAAAGTCCCTCTGCCTTAAGGTGGAGGGACTTTTATATAGTTAGTTGATTATATGTAGAAGACTTCTTTCAGTGCTTTTTGCTTATTTGAGAGATTTCTTCAATTAAATTGTATTTTAGACTTAGTTTTTTTGTGATTGCAGCTTATCAATTTTCCAGTGTGCTTCTAGAGAGTCTAAAGAGCTTTCAATATAAAACATATATTCATCTGCGGTACCTGGTACTTCAAAAGCTATTTTCAATTCTACCGTTTCATTTGGTTTAACTTGTATATCAGAAGGGTTTTGATCAAGCACCTTTCCTTCATAGGTCTTTCCGTCTTTTTCATCTTTTAAGCTATATTTTAATTCTGATAGACCAATCATTTGGCCTCGTACATTTTTTACAGAGACATTAACAACGATAGAATCGTTGCTATCATTTGAATATGCACTTTGAACGGCGGTCAAGTAATAGCCTCCCTTTGCACTCTCACCAACTAATAAAATACCTTGTTCCAAGCGTCTCATATATTCTTCTTCTTCAAAATTTATTGATTTTTCATTTTCATTTTTTACGGTTGGTTCTTCTATTGGACCATTTTCAACAGCACTATCTTTTTTATCTTGTGTGCAAGCAGCCGTAACACTTACTAATACTAGAATTAAAGTAAGTAATATGGATAATTTCCTCATAAAATGTATCTGTCTCCTTAAGTTTCTCAATTTTGTGCAACTATACATATTATAAAGCGATTCTATTAAGATTAACATAATGTCTCATTATTGGATCGAAATAGGTGGTATTTTAGACACCTTATTCTTGTTTTTTATTGATATGATTGGTGTATTTACTCTAGTTGTAGCGCAATCGTCCGTTGTTATCATTCCTACTGTATCATTAATAAACATCTTCATAATATGTAATTAGTATTATTTTATTCCTTAAATATCTCCGGTTTTTCAACTCTAAATGATTTCACCTCACCACATTCTAAACAAAATGTAGTTAATAGTTTGGAACGTTTCCCCACTGAAAAGAGCCTACTAGAATCATCCTCACAAACATATGCATGATAAGCAGAGCCAACTCTTCCTTCTTTAAATGTAGTAGAACCACAATTCTCGCATCGTTTATTTTTCATGTTACTAACACCTCTTTAGGTTGATATTTATTTTGGCGTATTCTCTATCTCCTTTACGATAGAAGTAAAGTAACTTGGTTATAAATGATGTTTTCGACATGATACAACATACCCCTTTATATATCCGCAAGTAAAACAACATAATACCCTTATAAATCTCTATAACAACATGGTTTTTTACATATCATTTAATGTATATCGGAAAAATAAGTATTAAACGATTGATTTTTATTATTCTGATGATTATAATAAATGAAAATCAAACAATTCTTATGTTGAGAAGTGGAGGGACGGGCCCTATGAAACTTCGGCAACCTCGTTTTAGACGAAAGGTGCCAAATCCTGCAGGTGAAAAAACACCTGAAAGATAAGAGCGGTTCACTTAGTCAAGAAGGCTACTCTTATTTCGATAAGAGTAGCTTTTTTTTATGGCTAAAAGATAAAGGGGGAATAGGTAGTGGAGTATGGTTTTTGGTTACCGATTTTTGGGGGATGGCTTCGAAATGTAGATGATGAATCTATGCCGCCTACTTTTGAGTATGCAAAACAAACAGCGCAAGCGGCAGAACAATTAGGTTTTTCAACAACTCTTATTGCAGAATTAAACTTAAATGATATAAAAGGTGTTTCAGCACCAAGTTTAGAAGCGTGGACAACTGCGGCAGCACTTGCTGCAGTGACGGATAAATTAGAGATTATGACAGCTGTAAGACCTGGCTTCCACAATCCAGCAGTTACAGCGAAAATGGCAGCGAATATCGATCAATTAAGTAATGGTCGTTTTACATTGAATGTAGTTTCAGCATGGTGGGAAGAAGAAGCGAGACAGTACGGCGGAGTATTTACCGCACATGATGAAAGATATGATCGCACAGAGGAATTTGTAACAGTTTTGAAGGAGGTTTGGAAAGAAGAAGTGTTTTCTTATAAAGGGAATTTTTATGAGCTTCATCATACACATTTAAGTCCAAAACCTGTGCAGAAACAAGGCATTAAGATCTATGCAGGTGGTGAGAGTGAGCGAGGGAAAGAGGTCATTGTAAATCACGCGGATGCATATGTAATGCACGGGGGAACAGTGGAAGAAGTATCTGTGAAAATAGAAGATATGAAGAATCGTAGAAAGAAAGTCACAGAAGAGCCATTGCAGTCATTCGGGCTCGCGGCTTACGTCATTTGTCGTGATACAGAAGAAGAGGCATTAGAAGAATGGAGACGCATAACGGATGTGAAAGACGATGCTTTAGGTTACGCGGGTTACCAAGATTTTATTAGTAAGTCGCATTTGGAACAGCAAGTGAAGCTCAATGATTATTCCGTATCTAATCGCGGGTTACGCCCTAATTTAATCGGAACACCAGAACAAATTGCAGAAAGGATACTTGCTTTTGAAAAAGTGGGTGTTACGTTATTACTTTTACAATTTTCTCCACAGCTTGAAGAGATGAAACGATTTTCTGAAAAAGTGATGCCATTAGTTGAAGCAAAAAGAAAGGAATTGATTACAAATGAGTAAAATTTACATATTACATGAAAATAAGGAATGGACGGATCATTTGGTGAAAAGATTGGTAGAACTGGAGTTACCGTATGAGGAATGGTTTTTAAATGAAGGAACACTTTCGTTAGAACAAGAACCTCCCCAAGGTGTTTTTTATAGCCGTATGAGTGCTTCTTCACATACGAGAGGGCATCGATATGCACCTGAGTTGACTGAAGGAGTTCTTGCTTGGCTAGAGGGATACGGACGAACAGTATTTAATGGGTCTCGAGCATTACGTCTTGAAGTAAGTAAATTGAATCAATATGCAGCATTAAGAAAATTTGGGATAAAAGTGCCGAAAACAATCGGTGCTGTTGGCCGTGATAATATAGTAAAAGCAGCAAGGGAGTTAGGGGAAGTACCGTTCATTACAAAGCATAACCGTGCAGGTAAAGGCCTTGGTGTTCAACTGTTTCATTCCATTGATACTTTAGAACAATATTTGGATGGTCCGACGTTTGAAGAGCCCATTGATGGAATTACTTTAATCCAGCAGTATATTGAAGCGCCAGAACCATATATTACACGTTGTGAGTTTGTAGGCGGTCAGTTTGTATATGCAGTTAAAGTAGATACATCAGAAGGATTTGAGCTTTGTCCGGCAGATGCGTGCTCTATTCACGATGCTTTTTGCCCAGTAGGAGAAGAGAGTAAGAAAGAGTTGTCAACAAAATTTGAAATTATATCGGATTTTCAAGAGCCAATTATTGAACAATACAAAGAATTTTTGAAAGAAAACGAAATTACTGTCGCTGGTATTGAATTTATTCGCAGTTCGGATGGAACAATTTATACGTATGATATTAATACAAACACAAACTATAATTCTGACGCAGAGTCTGTAGCGAATCAATTTGGTATGCTTGAGCTTGCTAAATTCCTTGGAATAGAATTAGAAAAACAAGTAGAGTCAGTTAAATAATGTTGATTAAAAAATAAGGTTCTGGTGCAAACCTTTGCTAAATTAATAGTATCAGTATGTCCAAGTTTAAGAGCGTACTTACAAGGTTTTTAGAGTTTTTGCACCAGAAAGAAAAGTATCAATTTATATTAAAAAACAGCCCAAGTTCGAATAAGGAACTTGGGCTGTTTGTATGTTGTATTTTCTTTCCTTTCCTTTCCTTTCCTAGCACTACTCCATCGCATCAAGATAAAAGAACGAGTAATTCCATTGTATGGTTATGTGCAAAACATAAACTAGTAGAAGTTTTGTATTTTCTTATCCCACCCTGCCCCAAAAAATATTTCTCAACATTTTATCTGTTGAAAAATATTGAATATTCTTATTATAAAGAATATTATGTTGCTATCGGCAAAAAAAACGATAATTCGCAGACACTGGGGAGGAAATGCATTGAAAAAGAATAAGAAGTTAAAACCATTATCAGTTTTAGCAACAGCGGCAGTACTAAGTAGTAGTTTTGCTTTTGGAAGTCATGCGGCGTATGCTGAAACACCAACACCATCTCTACCAATAGATGAGCATTTAATACCGGATGAGCGTTTGGCAGAAGCGCTAAAACAACGGGGCGTAATTGATCAATCTGCATCACAAGCTGAGACGTCAAAGGCTGTTGAGAAATATGTTGAGAAAAAGAAAGGGGAAAACCCTGGTAAAGAAATCTTGACAGGAGATAGTCTTACGCAAGAAGCTTCTGATTTTATGAAAAAAGTAAAAGATGCAAAAATGAAGGAAAATGAAAAGGCGCAACAGCCAACAGTAGGGCCAGTAGCTGGACCAGGTGCAGGATTGAATTCTAGTAAATTAAATGGCAAAGTCCCTACTGCACCAGCGAAGCAAGAAGAGTACAACGGTGCTGTTCGAAAAGATAAAGTGCTTGTTTTACTCGTAGAATTTAGCGATTTTAAGCATAACAATATTGATCAAGAGCCAGGATACATGTATTCTAAGGACTTTAATCGTGAACATTATCAAAAAATGTTATTTGGTGATGAACCATTTACGTTATTTGATGGATCGAAGATTAATACATTTAAACAATATTATGAAGAACAATCTGGCGGTAGCTACACAGTTGATGGAACTGTAACGGAATGGCTTACTGTTCCAGGGAAAGCTTCAGATTATGGTGCGGATGCGGGCACTGGTCATGATAATAAGGGTCCTTTAGGGCCGCGTGATCTTGTGAAAGAAGCATTAAAAGCAGCGGTAGCAAAAGGAATTAACTTAGCTGATTATGACCAATATGATCAATACGATCAAAATGGTGATGGAAATAAAAACGAACCAGATGGCATTATTGATCATTTAATGGTTGTACATGCTGGCGTGGGTCAAGAAGCTGGCGGCGGTAAATTGAAAGATGATGCAATTTGGTCTCATCGTTCAAAACTTGGATCAAAACCATATGCGATTGATGGCACAAAATCTTCTGTTTCGAATTGGGGCGGAAAGATGGCTGCATACGATTATACAATCGAGCCTGAAGATGGAGCGGTTGGTGTGTTTGCGCATGAGTATGGTCATGATTTAGGCTTACCAGATGAGTACGATACGAAGTACTCAGGACAAGGTGAACCTATTGAGTCATGGTCTATTATGAGTGGTGGTAGCTGGGCTGGAAAAATTGCAGGAACAGAGCCAACAAGTTTCTCACCACAAAATAAAGAGTTTTTCCAAAAGAATATGAATGGCAACTGGGCGAATATCGTTGAGGTAGATTATGATAAACTTCGCACGGGAGTCGGTGTTGCAACATATTTAGATCAAAGTGTTACAAAATCAAAGCGACCAGGAATCGTTCGTGTTAACTTGCCAGACAAAGATATTAAAAATATCGAGTCAGCATTTGGTAAGAAGTTTTATTACAGCACAAAAGGAAATGACATTCATACAACACTTGAGACACCAGTATTTGACTTAACAAATGCAAAGGATGCTAAGTTCGATTATAAGGCATTCTACGAACTTGAAGCGAAGTATGATTTCCTTGACGTATATGCGATTGCAGAAGATGGAACGAAGGTACGTATTGATAGAATGGGCGAAAAAGATGTAAAAGACGGCGTGGATACAACTGATGGTAAGTGGGTTGATAAATCATACGATTTAAGCCAATTTAAAGGGAAAAAAGTAAAACTGCAATTTGAGTATTTAACAGATATTGCAGTAGCTTATAAAGGATTTGCGTTAGATAATGCTGCATTAACTGTAGATGGCAAAGTTGTTTTCTCAGATGATGCAGAAGGTCAACCAGCAATGACGTTAAAAGGATTTACTGTATCTAACGGATTGGAACAGAAAAAAAATAACTACTATGTAGAGTGGAGAAATTACGCTGGTTCTGACACGGCGTTACAACATGCGCGTGGTCCAGTCTTTAATACAGGAATGGTTGTATGGTATGCGGATCAAAGCTTTACAGATAACTGGGTAGGTGTTCATCCAGGTGAAGGATTCTTAGGAGTAGTAGATTCTCATCCAGAGGCAATCGTAGGTACATTAAACGGACAACCGACTGTGAAGAGCAGTACGCGTTATCAAATTGCCGATGCGGCATTCTCATTTGATCAAGCGCCAGCATGGAGAGTGGATTCGCCAACTCGCGGTATCTTTGACTATAAAGGATTACCAGGGGTTGCAAAATTTGATGATTCTAAGCAGTACATCAACAGCGCGATTCCAGATGCAGGACGTAAGTTGCCGAAACTAGGATTAAAGTTTGAAGTAGTAGGTCAAGCTGAAGACAAGTCTGCAGGTGCAGTTTGGATTCATCGATAAAATAAGGTGAAACTAAGAGGGAGCTGCCTCATAAGTCGGTGAAACTGACCTATGGGCAGCTCTCTTCTTGTTGTAGAAATAGGCAGTCTAGGAACCAGTTCATTGGAAAATAATTCTTTGAAAGTGCAAGAGACTATCGTAAAAAATATATAGACTATCAAATATGGAAATGGAATTAAAAATCTATACTTTCGGAACTTTTTACACAGGCAAACCATTGACCGATTATCTCGTTATGATGCTTAATAATTTGAGACGCCGATAATATTGTAGAATTATATGTACTATGCCCATTCTTTACAAGAGTAACGTCATACCCTAAGCTGTATGCACGCCGGCATGTTGCATCTATACAAATTTCAGATTGGATTCCTGCTATAACAACTCGTTTTATATTTCTCATTTCCAGCTCTTGTTGAAGACTCGTTTTATGAAAAGAATCCGGATGATTCTTTTCAAGAACGATATCTCCTGTTGCTGGAGCAATTGATTTATGAATTTCCCATCCAGGTGTCCCTTGACTAAGCAAGGAACCGGACTTCCCGTTAAACTTCATATAAAAAATAGGGGCTGAAGCAGAACGGGCTTTAGAAATCAATAATTGAATAACTTTTAATAATTCCGTTCTATTATATAGGACTTTTTTCTCTTCAAATGAACCTACCTGTACATCAATAATAAGGAATGCTGTACAGCTTTTCATCATAAATACCCTCCTAATACTTGGTCCAAAAATACAAAAGTGAAATATATGTAAACTACAATGCTATGCATATTTAATGTATCCAAAAGTTCCAAAGAATATTGCATGGAGGTATGAAGTGGATGCAAATAATTACAATTAGTAACAACTGTTTTAAATAAAAGACATGAAATTTGCAATCGTATAATGAATCATGTTAAAAGGTATGTTCTCAGGATTCTATTGCGATTTTAATGGAGATAGCATTGTGCATTTTAGCGAAATAAAAGCTCAAAAAGAGATATGTATATTAATAATGTTACATTAGTGTTTTTCTTTTTATTTATCCCGCTATTTGTGGGCAGCCCGTAACCCCCAACTGATTAAAGTTTCACTTTATATATTTGCAACATAATATTCGTACGAATTACTATAGTAATATGAGTTTTTGCATATTTTTAAATTTAATATATCCTCCGAAAAGTTTTAATTGTATAATGTGTTTTGTCATATTATTTTAGATTTTTCGACAAAAAATAACACAAATAGAGAACGTATTGGGAGAATGCATTATGTACACAAAACTATTAAAATCAATTACATCATTATCACTTATTGGTGGTGCTTTATTATATACAAATGGCAGTGATGTGAAAGCTGCTGAAGCGGGCGTTTTTTCTGATGTACCAACATCGCACTGGTCCTATCCGGCGATTAAAGATTTAGCGGGTAAAAATATTATTTCTGGTTATGGAAATGGAAAGTTTGGTTTTGGTGATGTTGCGACGAGGGAGCAAGTTGCAGCTTTAATTTATCGTGTGTTAGTACCGAATAAGCAAGGCGGTACGTTTAGTAATGATGGTGCTCGTTATGTATTACAAGATGGGTCTACTTTAAATAATCCGTATGGAGATATTCGCTCAGGTTCTACAATGTTTCCGGAAGAGGTTTTAACGTTAACGAAATTGGGGATTTTTAAAGGTGATGGAAATGGCGGTTTTAGACCGAAAGATTCTGTTAGCCGCGCAGAAATGGCGCAAATTATTAAAAATGCGTTCCAAGTTTCAGCTAAACAAAAACATACATTTAATGATGTTCCAAATGGATTTTGGGCAGAAAACGCGATTAGTGCGGTGCAGTCAAACGGGATTGCATCTGGTACAGGGGACGGGAAATTTGAACCAGCTAAAACGGTAACGCGTGAACAGTATGCACAGTTTTTATATAATGCCTTGAAATATAAAAAGCCTGAGGTTGCGGTGCAAGATACAGGAGATGCGGCATTATTAGCAGCATTTAAAGATGAAGTGCAAAAGCGTATTAATGCGTACGAAACGAATATTACACTTCCATATAAAACGAAAAATAGTAATCAGGAAGAAGTAATGAAGACACTTTTTAACGCCTATAAAGAAGTTGCAAGTAAAAATGAGTATACAAATTATAATAGATCGAATGTTTCATATGGAATTTCTGGGTCATCTGGAAATTATACGTTTACGTTAAAGATTACATATCGTGAAACGAAAGAACAAACGGAATATGTAATGAAGCAAGCAAAGGCAATCGTTTCTTCTATTACTCAAGTTGGAATGGATGATCACGAAAAAGTGAAGGCGATTCATGATTATGTAGTAAAGCATGTTTCTTACGATACGTCTTATAAGGCTTACACAGCATATGAGGCACTCGCGAATCGTTCTGCCGTTTGCCAAGGTTACACACTATTAACCTATCAATTATTAAAAGAAGCTGGAATTGAGAATCATTTTGTAGTAGGAACTGGAGATGGTCAGCCTCATGCTTGGAATTTAGTGAAAATCGATAACAAGTGGTACCATCTCGATACAACATTTGATGATCCAGTGCCAGATGTACAAGGCCGCGTAACGTATTCATATTTCAACTTATCAGATGAGCAAATTGCAAGAAATCACGTGTGGAACAGAAGTGATTATCCGCAAGCTACAACAAACTATTATAGTACATTAACAAATAAAATTGCGGCAGGTGGTACGAAAATCCCTGCATACCAACAAATTTTGAAAGATACAAAGTTAAATTATTTAGGAAATGAATACATCGCAAATAGCTATAATGAATTAAAAAGTAAAATGCAGCAGCGCTATAGTGCAAAGCCAGAGAAGATTGAAGTTCTTTATAAGCAATCAATGGACGGTTCACTGCAAGATGTGAAAAAAGCAATTGGAGAAATCGGTTATCCAAAAGGATCAAACCGTGTTTCTTATAAAGCGGAGCCGTATAATGCAAAAGAAGGATATTCTTTGGTGACGATTACGTTTACGTATTAAAAATAACCTAGATCCATTTAAGGGATCTAGGTTATTTTTTTATACCTTAATTTGACATATACAGTTAGACTGTATAAAATAAAACTATACAGTTGAACTATATAGTTTGACTATATATTTATCTTTACACTGGAGGTCTTTATGAATAGAGATAAAAATTTACCATTAACGGAAACAACGTATTACGTTCTTTTAGCTTTATTAGAGCCAGCTCATGGATATTTAATCATGCAAAAGGTGGAAGAACTGAGTAATCATCAAGTGAAAATTGCAGCGGGTACATTGTATGGTGCGGTTGAAAATTTATTAAAGCAACAATTAATAGAATCGGTAAAAAGTGAAGATAAGCGAAGAAAAGTGTATGTCATTACTGAACGTGGGAAAGAAGTATTGCATTTAGACTTTATGAGAATGCAGCACATTATTGAGGTTACAAAAAGTTTATTACACGTATAGTTAGGGGGAAACGATGATGTGGAGATTGAAATTCTTTTTAGATTTTGAGAAAGAGGAAAAATGGTTAGAAGGGATGGCTTGGAAAGGCTATCAACTAAAAAGTAATACATTCGGTTATAAATTTAGAATCGCAGAACCGGAAGATGCGACAATTAAAATAGATCATAGAATATTTAATAGAAGAAAGGATTTTATTAATTACTGTACATTATTTGAAGATAGTGGCTGGAAGCATATGGCCGGTAATTGGTGGTCAGGCACGCAATATTTTAAAAAGGTAGATGAGGAAAGTGAAGATGACATTTTTTCAGATCAAATGTCACGAGCAGGGAAGTACAAGCGTCTATCTAAGACATTTTTAGAAGTGGCGATATGTTATTTACCGCTGTTAATCCTATTTATGTTTAATAATACAATTGATCTAGGAGCGATTGTAAATCCGAAAGACCTATACTATACACCAGGATTATGGGATATGCACGGCGCAGCATTTGTAGGATCATTCTTATTTGAAACGCCATTTGCATTAATGAGGGGCATTTCATGGTTGTTTATCCCAGCTGCGATTGGTATGTTTTTCTTTTTCTCATATAAAGCAAATCGATTGTATGAAGAGAGAAAATACTAAGAGGATCCCCTTAAAGCCGATGCTTTGAGGGGGGGTCTTTTGAATTTGTAAATGGTGTACTTGGTTAGCTTGATGGGCATCGGGTAGAGTCAGGAAAATGTGGATTTACAACACTAAGAAAGTTTCAATGGTCTTAGAGAATCTAATGAGACCACTTTTTCTGAATTGAAATGGTATTCTCCTAGTAAATTGATATGTTCCCAACCTAAAGATGACATATGATGCAATAAGTCCTCATTAAAACTACCTATCCGTCTTTGGTATTTAACTGCTTTTGTTAGAAGTAAAGTATTCCAGATACTGATGGCATTGATAATTATGTTTAAGGCACTGGCCCTTTGCAATTGATGCTGTATGGTTTGTTCCCTAAGCTCACCTTGTTTTCCGAAGAAAATAGCTCTTGCAAGTCCATTCATGGCTTCTCCTTTAATTCGAATAGTGGCAGCACCTTTTATTAGAATTGTCCCCTTGGTGTAACAAATGCTTTTTTGTAAATAATATGTTTGTTAAACAATTAATTAAGGGGGGCTTGTATGCAACAAGATCGAAAAGCAGAAGTTCAAAACGATGCATACGAAGGAAAAGAGATCATGCCAGATAATCCACAATATCTACCGCGTCACGTGCAAATGGAGCTGCCTCGCGAGTTTTCTGTAAATCCTCTGTTTGCCCGCGAAGGAGAATCAGTCGTTCCACGCTTTCACATGCCTGATGAAGGTATGTTACCAGAAACAGCGTATCAAATCGTCCATGATGAAATTGCTCTTGATGGCAATGCCCGCTTGAATCTTGCAACATTCGTTAGCACATGGATGGAGCCTGCTGCAGAGCACTTATATGCCAAATCATTCGACAAGAACATGATTGACAAGGATGAATATCCACAGACAGCCGAAATTGAGGAGCGGTGTGTCCGCATTTTAGCAAACCTCTGGCATTCGCCCACTCCCCTTACGACTATGGGCGTTTCAACAACTGGATCGTCGGAAGCATGTATGCTCGGGGGGCTTGCGTTAAAGAGACGCTGGCAAAATGCACGCAAAAGCGAAGGGAAGCCGGTGGATCGGCCCAATATTGTGTTTAGTTCTGCTGTTCAAGTCGTGTGGGAAAAATTCGCGAACTATTGGGAGGTTGAACCACGCTATGTGAAGGTTAGCCCAGAGCATCCCCGATTGGATCCTCAAGGGGTCCTCGCTGCCGTGGATGAAAATACGATTGGTGTGGTACCGATTCTCGGTGAGACTTATACCGGGATTTACGAACCGGTTGCCGCTATTGCGAAAGCGTTGGACGATTTGCAGGAGAGGACGGGCCTCGACATTCCTATGCATGTGGATGCGGCTTCGGGGGGATTTATAGCACCGTTTCTTCAACCAGATTTAGTCTGGGATTTTCAATTACCGAGGGTGAAGTCCATCAATGTATCCGGACATAAATATGGATTAGTCTACCCTGGGTTGGGTTGGATAATTTGGCGGGAAGCTGAAGATCTCCCTGAGGATCTAATCTTCCGCGTCTCCTATTTGGGCGGGAACATGCCGACTTTTGCCCTGAATTTCTCTCGTCCTGGCGCACAAGTGCTCCTGCAATATTACAATTACCTGCGTTTGGGGAAAAGTGGGTACTATGATGTCCAAAGAGCTTCTCAGAAAGTCGCTCTTTTTCTTAGCAAGGCGATTCAGAATATGGAACCGTTCGAACTTTTGTCCGATGGTTCGGATATCCCGGTTTTCGCTTGGCGACTGAAAGATGGTTACACATTAAACTGGAATCTTTATGATTTATCTCGACAATTGCGTGTGTTTGGCTGGCAAGTACCCGCCTATCCATTGCCTCCAGATATGGAAGCGGTGACGATTATGCGCGTTGTGGTTCGAAATGGATTTTCCATGGATCTCGCGCATTTATTTTTGAGGAACCTCAAACAGACCGTTGCCTTTCTGGATTCCCTGGACGGGCCTATGCCACATGATACGAAATGTGATAATGGGTTTCATCACTAAATGAAAAAAGCCTAATTTCTTCACATTTAATTGAGAAATTAGGCTTTTTAATATTGAAATTTCCTTAACGTTGTAAATCAGCATTTTTCTGACGCTACCTCATAAAGAAAAGACACCCATATATGAGTGTCTTTTCTAATAGTTTGTTTAGCAGAAGCAGCTAGCTCCAACTATGATTAATAAAATAAATAATACAACTAATAAAGCAAAGCCGCCGCCACAACTACTACAACTACCACCAAAGCCCATAATAGTTCTTCCTCCTTTAGATAAGAGGGGAAAACAAGGGGTCACTCATGTATTTTAACGGATTCAATTTACTTTATGTTTTTACGCATGAATTGAGCAGGTCCTTTTGAAAATAAAAAAAGACACTCTAAGGTGATCTTCTTATGTAGGGCGGGAAGACATCGGCCTTCCTTTCGGGTTGCCATCAAGGGATTCAGCCGAGTTACGTATAAATTGCATCAAAAATGTAAATCAGCATTTTTCTGTTGTTGTCCTTTATTAAGACTTTGTCTTATAAATAATTCTGCAATGATTAAATTTGGCACCCACGCTAACCAAGCAATAACAGCATAACTAAGTTCGAAATGCTTCAGTCCAAATAGCAATACAAATAAAGGTAGCCAAATTCGTAATGTAACTGCCGCAAAGGTTAAGGAATAATTTCTGATCATCCAATTCCGATGGTCTTGAATTTCTTTATTCTTAGCTCTGTTTAATGCTTGATATGCCGATGTTAGCCAAAATACGGATAACAAGCCGAAACCAAGCTTTCCTACTAATCCTCCCGTAGCGTAAAAGGATAAATAAAGTCCTGAAACGCCGCCAAATAATACACCAATCATATAGATTTTTCCAATCATTCGATGGCGACTGATATTCTTTTCTCTAAATTTTGTGGATAATGTAAAAGGACCAATTACTAATGCTACTACACTAGTTGCAATATGTATAAATAACATAATATACCAAAATGCACTCATTTTAGATAGAAACATAAGCTTCATTTGAACAAACCCTGCTTGAAATCCATCCATAATAAAATATTGGAAAACAGCATAACCAGCTACTAAAATAGCTGAAAAAGTAAATATAAACCAAGTTTTTTTATTCATAATTTCACCACCTCTTTGCAACATTTAAGGAAATTAGAACGTATATTGCTGTTTATCTAGGGTTAAAAGAGAACTGAATTAACTTCTTTACTTCTTTTGGCAGGCTACACTTGGAAAAGTGTAGTCAGGCGTAGTTGTTGAAACGAGAATACAATCCACGTCGACAAGACTTTTATGATAACGTTCCACTAAGTTTTCAATAGCATTAAAAGCTGACGTGGAGGCATATTCGTTATCACCAACAATTCTTTTTTCCTTCATCCCAGTTCTTTGTACAATCCATGCATCATTTGTATCTACTAGTTTTTCTAAATCATCATTGGTCAGCTTTTTTTCAGGTACATAGGTACCAATAGCTGTAATTCGTGCTTTTGATTGCATACATTTATCCCCCTTTACTATCTTTATACTTAGTTATACAATCAAATAATAGTACCAGGTTCTAAATATTGTCAATATTCGAACATGAAATTTTAGGAAATTAAACTAACTAAAATATCTATCTATGGTATAAAGGAGAGAAATTCATGTTCAATATTCAACAAATTAAAGAAATTATTCCCCATCGTTACCCCTTTTTATTAAGTGATTGGATCATTGAAGTAGAAGAAGGAAAGCGTGCAGTTTGGCTCAAAAATATTGTGACTAATGAAGTATTTTTTACTAGTATTTTTTCTGATTATTCAGTCGTTATTAGTATCCTTATTGTAGATGCCCTTTTAACATGAATAAAAAAAGTAGGAGTTTATTGAAAAGTTTTCTGGAGAGGGACAATGCTAAAACCCTGCATTAATGGAGAAATAAAAGAAATTTAGAATAATTTAAAGGGAGAAGAGTGATGATTGATATTTTAAAGATTTTTGCGGCCTTAGCTTTGGGCTACCTTTTAGGCAGCCTTAATACAGCGGTGATTGTAGGGAGAATATACGGAAAGGACATAAGAAGCCATGGAAGCAAAAGCGCCGGGCTTACCAATACTCTGAGAGTACTTGGGAAATCTGCTGCGGTGTTTGTTCTTGCGGGAGATATATTAAAAGGGATAATTGCTTGTTATATAGGCTTGTTCCTTAGCGTTTACTTTTATTCGGGAGAGGCTAAAGATTGCGTAAGCCTTTTAGCGGCAGGCGCAGGGGCGGTTATAGGGCATAACTGGCCGATATATTTTGGGTTTAAAGGGGGCAAGGGAGCACTTACAGCAGTGGCTGTGCTGTTTATGATTGACTGGGGTATGGCCCTTTTATGCCTTGGCTTTTTTGTGATAATAGTAGCTTTAACCCGTTATGTCTCTTTAGGTACAATATGTGCTACATTGCTTGTTGCGGTCATTTCATTTATTCCTGTTTTTGGGAATACCTTATATTTTTATATATTTGCATTCCTAATGGCGTTTATGGTTATTTTCAGGCATATGGAAAATATAAAAAGGCTGCTTTCAGGAACAGAAAATAAACTTATTTTTCTGCGGCATTGAGCATGTCGTCAAAATGGAAAAAATCGGGGTTAGTTAACCGTCTAAGAGGTACGGCAACGATTCACCCCAAAAACGATAAAAATGAACTTCGGTGCTATAAAAACACAAAATTTTCGTTTAGGGGGTACTTCAAAACCTTAACTTGATAGCGATGGGGTACCACCAACAAAACGCGAATTTCGTACGCTAAGCAAAGTTTTTAAAAGAAAAAGCCATTTTTCTGAACATGTGAGAGTTATATAGTATTGTATGCGGAAAATATATCTAGATAATTCAAATCAGTTCAAATTAATGTAAACGTCAAATAACCCCAAAATAAACAATAAAAGTTGATTTTGGGGTTATTTTTTGTTGGCTTTACTTTTTTTCGGTAATTTGCATATCGATGGGAAATCCGTTGACCACGGTAGGACTTTATTTCAAACCCAAACAAGAAAAATTAGATTACCTGCACACTAAAAAGTATAGCGAACAGGTAATCTAGGTATTTTGAGATTAATGAAAAACTAATTTGTTTTTTGAATTCTTCCATCAATAATAGGCTGAATTGGTTCTTTTGCTTGTTTTATATAATCTACTAATGCTTCAAAATCAGTTGGTCCTGTTTCAGCATCTTTCCCATTTTTAAAGGACACAAATCCATCTCCACCTGAAGCTAGAAATGCGTTCGCAACGACGCTGTAAGTTTTAGAAAGAATAATTTCTTCTCCATTTGTTAAGCGAATACTTGTGACTTTTTCTCCATTTGGCTTGTTCGCATCCCAAGTGTATTGGATCCCTGAAATTTGGAGCATTCTTGTTATGTCTTTTTGCCATTGTTGATTTAAAATGTCACGAATGTCTTGACCCGTTAAATTAACTTTTATTAATTGATTTCCGAATGGCTGAATGCCATATACCTCTCCCCATGTAATATCACCAGCATCTAAGTCATTACGAATACCACCAGGGTTCATAAGAGCAATTTGGGATTGCATTGTTGCACGCTGAGTATCAGCGATTAAGTTGCCGAGAGTAGATTCACCAGCCGTATTTTGTTTTCGATCTAGTGGAGCTGTAGATTTACCAACAACCTCATTGACAAGAGGTGCGATTTTTTCTTGATATTTCTCCATCTTTTTCTTTATTTTTTTATCAGGCTCTATGCCTTCATGGTAGGTTGTAATAATTTCTGCTTTTTTCTCAACAATATCTTTTGTCTTACGATCAATCTTTACATCAACATCAGCAAAAGCCATTCCATAAGAATTTGCTTGTACGACAAGTTTATTATTAACAGTTCCATTTACATAGGTGTGGCTATGCCCCCCAAAAATAACATCGACTTCTGGATCAGTCTCATTTGCTAGTCGGACGAGATCACCATTTGTTACGCCGTTCTCATCTGTTGTACCTCCGTTATGTGCAAGAACAACGATAGATTTAACGCCAAGTTCTTTCAATTTCTTTACGGATTTGTTAATGGCTGCAACTTCATCTGTAATTTCTACATTCTTTAGCATAGTAGGCATAACAAGGTTAGGAACATCTGTTGTTACGACTCCGATAAAGCCAACAGGAACTCCTTGTACCTTTTTTATAGTAAATGGTGGTAAAAATAGACGACCGGTGGATTTATTATAGAAATTTGCGGCAACATATGGGAATTTTGCTCCTTTAAAATTCCCTGTTTTTTCATGGTATCCACCATAAATAAGGCGGTGCATTTCTTCAATACCCTCATCAAATTCATGATTTCCTATGGTTCCAACATCAAATTTTAAATCATTTAGAAATTCAATCGTGGGTTCGTCTTGTAATAATGCTGAAACAGGAGGACTTGCTCCAACAACATCGCCAGCATGAACCTTTAATGTATTCGGATTTTGTTTTTCATGATCACGTAAATAAGCCGCTAAGTACTCGATTCCCCCTGCATCTTTATTGTTAATTTTCTTTACAGTGTCTAGTTGCCCATGAAAATCGTTAATACCGAGCATTTGTACATCTATGTAGCGGTTTGGTTCTGTAGTTGCTTGAGCTGGAGGCGCAGCAAATACACTTGAAAAAGTAACTGTACTTAATGCTAAAGCAACTGGAATGATTTTTTTTAACATAAAATTTTCTCTCCCCTTATTACAATCTGACATCATACGATATAATCTGACATCATTCGATATAATTTTAATAGATTAAGAAGATTATTTCTATAAAAATTCTACTAATTATAAAAATTAGTAAAATTTTATTGTTTTCCGACAAAAGACTCATTCCTCAAAAATGTGAAGGTTTGAAATACCAATTTTAGGTAGGAGATGAATATCGGTATGCGTGAGCCTACGTTTTTGGGATTAGGATATAAAGAAAAAGTACCACCGGCACTCCAAAAATATATATAATCAAAACGCACACCATTGGAGCCAATGGCATGTGCTACATAAATTGTTAGATATTCGCACACATCTGTTTTACAAACTATTCACAGGAAAACAGATTCATATGGATGAAATGAAAGAATCAGAGTAAACGTAAAATAGGGTGAGTGCAAAATTATGGATGTTACTTTTACATTGTTCTTTGTGAGGCAGCCTTACATATTCATCAACTTAAGAAATTGGTAGTTCTCCAAAACGAAGAAAATAAGCTGAATCCTTATAAACAACTGTAAAATAATAAAATTTTCGTTTTGGGGACACTTCAAAATATTAGCTTGATGGACATGTGGTACTACCCAAAATAACAATAAAATCCTACGAAAATTAATATAGTTTTTTAAAAATAGAGATGATATGATGGATAATCATACCATTTTTTCACTTCGTGTATGATTTTACAGTAGGATACCTCCATATTAAGATTATGTAAATAAGGGGATATATTAGTAACAGGGGGAGAATAATGAAAAAGTTATTACAAGAAATTATAAATTGGATCAGTATGACCGATGAACAGATTGTTATTGGCATTTCAGGACACGGTGCTGCCGGAAAAACAACGTTTGCCAATAAGCTCATAAACCAATTAAATCAAAATAAAGTGAGTTATATTAATACAGATCCATACATTATTAGTTCAAATGTACGAAAGTATACAAATATCCACTATACATATCAGAATGAAAATCATTATGATAAAATGACAGCTTGTCATCCATCAGCCCATCATTTGTCTGCGTTAGAAAGAGATGTTCAAATGGTAAGAGCTGGTTTAGATTTTTATACAATGGATACACATTATATGAAAAGTGAGTTAATTTCTTCGAAAAATAAGGTGACGATTGTAGAAGGAATGAGTGTCGCATTTATTAATCCAAATTTATTTGATTTGAAAATTTACTTCTATACAGATGGAGAAACAGAATTAATGAGAAGGTCTAGCCGTGATATTATTGAAAGAGGAGCCGATATTAATTACTTAAGGAAGTCTCATGAAGAACGTCGGATTCAGTATGAAGTGTTTATGCATCCGTATAGTCAACGTTTCGATATTATTATCAAAAATTCCAATGAAACAATATGTTTAGAAAAAAATACATTTGAGTTTTATAAAGTTTAAATGCAAATACTTTATTTACTAAAATAGCAAGTTATTGAATAAATTGTTCATATTTTTTCGAGAGGAGGTTAAGCAATGAGAGCACCGTATCAAGTATTGATATTTCCTTATATAAAAACTGATGATTCCATTCAATATGCCATTTTTAATCGAAGTGATTATGGTTATTGGCAAGGAATAGCTGGTGGTGGAGAAGATGGTGAGACTCCTATTGAATCAGCAAAACGAGAAGCGTTTGAAGAGGCTGGTATTACAAGAGAAAGTCCATATATAAAACTGGATTCTGTGTCTTCACTACCAGTAGAGGATGTAGTTGGTGAATTTCTTTGGGGCGAAGATGTTTATGTAATAAAAGAATTTTCTTTTGGAGTTAAAGTTCCTACAAAAAATATTAAATTATCTAAAGAACACTTCAATTATAAATGGCTGTGCTTTGAGGAAGCCGTAACGCTTTTAAAATGGGATAGTAACAAAACGGCTTTGTGGGAATTAAACAAAAGGCTGTTAAAATAATTAAAGTGTTAGTTAACAAAGCCGATCGTGGAGCGAGAATTAAACAACTTAAAAAAGCTTTGCTACATTACCTATGTAGCAAAGCTTTTTTCTTAGCGTACGAAATTGCGTTTTGTTGGCGGTACCCCGCTAAGAGCATGCAAGATTTTATCCAGTTTTTCTGCTAATCCAGTAACCTAAAAACCATGCCAGGATAGGAATGTATAAAAAAATGCATAGATTCATAGAACAAAAAAAGGTGATTTACTTGTGAGATTAGGGTTCCTCCTTATTCTTGCTACCAACAATGATGCGTTATGTTAACTGAATATGTATAGAATATACAGTTAATGTTTCATTTAAAAAATGTTTTAGACTCTAATTGATTGGTGTAAATAGACTTTCCTATTCTTATTTTATAAATGTAATAAAGAAAAGATTTAGACTTTCCACTAGAGGTCACGAAGATACATGACAATTGATTAAAATAAAGTATTAGACTAGATTATGAACTATGAAAGAAACAAGTGAAATAACTTTTTAGATAAACCAAAATAATAAGCAAAAAGCCCCTTCAAATTCTGAAGGGACTTTTTAGTATATAGGAATTGGTTTAAACCCGATATAACATTTCTTAGAAGGGGGCATTGTTATGTTATTCAGGTTTATTGAGGAGCTTTCGTTTGAAGCAACTTTAACCCCATACCAATAAAGATCATTCCTGTTACCTTATTTAGAATCATTCCTACCTTTTGGTTTCCTCTTAGTTTTTTTGTAACATATGAAGAGAAATAAGCAACAAATAAACACCACAATAATCCAGTGGCTGTAAAAGTAAGTCCTAAAATGATAAAGGGAATAGGACCTGAAGCCTTTGTATCTATAAATTGCGGAAGAAACGCAATAAAGAATAAAGAGACTTTTGGATTCGTAAGACTTGTTAAAAGCCCTTGTATATATATCTTTCTAATGTTTAATTTATTGGATGAAGCTTGGAAATCTACATTCGTCTTATCAAGTACCATTTTAATCCCTAGATATACGAGATAGATAACACCAATAATCTTAATGATGTTAAATAATACAACGGATTTTGTAAGTATAATAGATAAACCAAAAGCAACAAATAACGTATGAACTAAAGAGCCAGTAATAATACCAACAACAGAATACACACCTGCTTTTCTGCCTTGCGAAATACTTCTTCCCACAATATACATGGTGTCCGCACCAGGAATTAAATTTAATGAAATCCCTGTTAGTAAAAACACTTCATAATTAATAATTCCGTACATTTTAGCACCTCTATCTATTTTTTTGGTGCCCTTATTGATATTAAAGTAAATAAAAGAAAAACAAAAGTATTTTTTATTTAATCAAAAAGATTAGCACCTTTTCAGTCTAAAATATTTTTCAAATGAAACAGTTAACTAAAAATAAAAAGTTTACATTTGAAAATGAACAATAAAAAACAGTAGTGTATAAAATCACTACTGTTTTTTATTGTTTCTTATAAGTAAATTATTTATATTCCTGTCTATATAATTTAAACGAATAAATAGCTCCAATAAAGAATACAAAAGCTTCAAATAATATAAAGATTTGACGGAAATTCTCAATATCTTTACCAACTAAAGAAATAAATATAGCATTCATTAGAATTTGAGTAGTAAACATACGAGAAGTAATTTTTAAATAAATAGCATTTGTTCTTTCATCTGGTTTACCAATTTTTTTGTAAATAATAAGAAGTGCAATTACTGAACCCAAAAATAGAAGTGCTGTAAGTCCTACAACGATATTGAAATTGCCTGTACTTTCTAACATCCATTTATTTAATAAATCAATCATTATTATCTTCCTTTCCTACATAAGAGAATATTTCGTTCTTCTTTTTCACTATAATAAAAAATGAAAAAGGAAAACATCGAACTTTCTTACAAACATTCGTGCATTCTTACAGTTTTGTCACTTTGTAAATGTATTCATCGTCTTGCCTTTCGCTATTTTCTTTGAAAAACATAGTGAATTATGAGAAAGAGTGCTACAAGATCAACTTCAAAGAAGTAGTGCACTAAACCTCTTAATTAATGCAATTAGTATGTGGAATATTATTTATTTAAGTGAAGCAATAAAAGCTTTGAAGAAAAAAGAACAATTTGATGAAGAATTATTAAAACATAGTTCTCCAGTAAGGTGGGAACACATTAACTTTCTAGGAGAATACCGATTTAGCAAAAGAGAAAGTGCACCAGTAGACTCTCTACAACCACTAGAAACAACTAAACAGTAAGAAACCGATGATCTCTTAGCGTACGAAATTCGCGTTTTGTTGGTGCTCCCCCATGCCCATCAACTTAAGAATTTAGAACTCCCCCAAAAAATTATGAGTTTTTTGTTACAAGTTATCACAAAATTTTCGTTTTTTGGGTAGTTTTATTTTCTTAGCTTGATTGCGATGAGCGGTACCCCATAAAGGCCCCTGATACATAATTGATGTTCTGCCATTTGTAGAAAACAATCCACTTATACCATTTTAACAAGAAGAAATATCTCGTCCATGTTGTAATATTGGCTTACGTTAAGCTTGTGAAAAAAACATATTCATGTATAATACAATTGATGTATGATACATTAGTTGTAGGAGGGTGACCTTTTTGAAAAGAGAAGATGCCTTAAAACTAAGAACAGATATTAAGAAAATGATTATAATAACTGGGGTTTTTGAATCTCAAAATTTGCCCAATGGACCATTTGAAAAACCTTTACCAACTTCTCAAATGATGGCGTTAGAGGAACTAGAGGTGGAAAAATTAACTGTTTGGCAACTATCCAATAAACTTAGATTAGAGACTTCAACTGTAAGTAGATTGGTAGATAAGTTAGTAAAAAAGGGGCTTATTTATCGTGAAGTAAATGAAAAAAATAGAAGAGAACTTTTTCTGCACCTCACAGAAAAAGGTCACATAACTGTTAATTGCTTAAGAGAGCAATCCATTACATTTTATCAAAGTATTCTCAATAATTTATCAGAATCAGAACAAAAAATAGTTGTGGATGGTTTTGAATTATTTATTGATTCAATTTCTAAGCCTTTTGATTAGAGTGAGGTAAGTCATAACATTTGGAGGATAAAATGAGTTTGCATTTTGAACGTCCTATTATTGAATTAAAAGAGAAATTTGATGAATTAAAGAAAATTATGAAAGAAAATAATGTAGATTTATCGTCAGAAATTCATGAATTAGAAAAACGTTTAAATAAAATGCAAGATAAAATTTATTCTAATATTACACCTTTTCAACGAGTTCAAATTGCAAGGCTACGTAACCGGCCCACGACATTGGACTATATACCTTTATTGTTTACAAACTTTCTCGAACTTCATGGTGATCGATTATATGGTGATGATAAAGCAATGATAGGTGGTATTGCAAAATTTAAAGGGATGCCCGTTACGGTTATTGGTCATCAAAGAGGTAGAAATACAAAGGAAAATATAGAAAGAAATTTTGGAATGGCACATCCAGAAGGTTATAGAAAAGCGCTAAGACTTATGAAACAAGCTGATAAATTTAATCGCCCTATTATTACATTTATTGATACAATAGGCGCCTATCCAGGGAAAGGGTCTGAAGAACGTGGAATTTCTGAAGCGATAGCTCGAAATCTATTTGAAATGGCTACACTTAAAGTGCCAATTGTTTGTATTGTAATTGGAGAGGCATCAAGTGGTGGAGCTCTTGGCATTAGTGTCGGTAACCATATCCATATGTTAGAGTATTCATGGTACTCGGTAATTTCGCCAGAAGGAGCAGCATCTATCCTATGGAAGGACGCTAAGTATGCTCCAGAAGCTGCTGAACATATGAAAATTTCAGCAAAAGATTTAAAACATTTAGGAATTATTGATGAAATCATTCCTGAAATTAAAGGTGGAGCACAAAATGATATAAAATCACAGGCAAAAGTGATTGAATCTGTAATCGAATCATCTCTAAAAAAATTGATACTATTATCCTCGGAAGAGCTTATACAACAGCGGTATGAAAAGTATAGACAAATAGAGAATTATAAATGAAAATATTTAAAGTCCGTATTACATTTCGGAGGATTCTCGCAAAAAAATTCTAAATATTTTGTAAGTAACCTCTTAAACTGGGATATGCTGATACTATTACTCTACAAAAGGTGTGTGATCGGTATGGAAAAGGAAAATTTGTTCAAATGGAAGCATTATCACATACCCATCAACTTAAGAAATTGATTGTTCCCCAAAACGAAAAAATGAGCTGAATTCTCATAAATAACTGTAAAAAGGTGAAAATTTCGTTATGGGGGGTATCTCAAAAGCTTAGGTTGATGGCAATGTGGTGCTCCCCCTGTTAGTAGTAATTTTAATATCACTATGGATAAATTACTTTTAAAACTTTACTTCCGAGAACGATAATTATGTAAATAAGCTGTCCATATGGGCAGCTTATTTTATTTTTTGTTTAGCATGGGGATTTTTTCATGAAGAAAAGACACTAACATGAGTGTCTTTTCCGATAGTTTTTTAGCAGAAGCAGCTAGCTCCAACGATGATTAATAAAATAAACAATACAACTAATAAAGCAAATCCTCCAGCGAAGCCACAGCCGCCACAACTACCACCAAAGCCCATAACAGTTCCTCCTTTAGATAGGAGGGGGAAAACAAAGGTTCACTCATGTGTTTTAACGGATTCAATTTATTTTATACTTTTACGAATGAATGGAGCAGGTCCTTTTGAAAATAAAGAAAAGACACCTTATAAGGTGTCTTCCTTCGATTTGAAACATTTTACGTTTAATAATATACGGTCTCGTCACTGAACTATTAGGCTGAAATTTTATAGTGTTTCTGAACAAAATTTTGTACTAATTTTGAATCCTTAAGTTGATGGGGATCCTTTTACGTTTTATCATTTTTAAAAAAATCCTTCATCATTTTAGCGCCTTTAATATTCACCGTCACAGCTTCTACTTTATCTTTCTTCTCATCTTTAGCAATCGTAATTTGTTCCTTATTATCAACCCACACAAGAAACTCTTCTTTTGCGTCATCTTTATATGTAACGGTTATAGTAGAATGCACAGATTGTTTCTGTTTTTGATCTAGTGTGATTGTTTTCGGTGTTCCGTTTTGGACTGCTGAAGCGATGGATTGTATCATTTCCTCATTGTCTGTTTGAGATTTGGAAGTAGTATTATTTGTTGTTCTAAATAACTCAATATTTGTAATGTCTGCAGAGTTTAATTGAATGGCATTTTTCGTATTTTCTTGCTTAGTTTTTGGAGTATTATTTGTAGTAGAAGTGCTTGTACAACCTATTAAAGTGAAAGATAGAACACTTAGAGCACATATGTAAGTGATTTTTTTCATTGTATCTCCTCCTCTAATTTAATTATAACAATATTCTGTTAATTTAGGTAGTTATTGTAAGGAAAAGGTATAATAATATTTCATCCTTACAAAATTGTCACATTCATGTAAGGTAATTCAATAGATTAGATACTTTTTCCATGTCATAATAAAGACATAAGAAAGCACATTAAAAACTACAACTTATTAGGAGAGTGTCAGTCATGATTGTAACAACAACGTCTGGAATCCAAGGTAAAGAAATTATTGAGTATATTGATATTGTAAATGGTGAAGCTATTATGGGTGCAAATATTGTTCGTGATTTATTTGCTTCAGTTCGTGATGTTGTCGGTGGCCGTGCTGGTTCTTATGAAAGCAAGCTAAAAGAAGCTCGTGATATCGCGATGGATGAAATGAAAGAACTTGCAAAACAAAAAGGTGCGAACGCTATCGTTGGTATTGACGTAGATTATGAAGTTGTTCGTGATGGAATGTTAATGGTTGCTGTAAGTGGTACAGCTGTACGTATATAATAGAATAAAAAACAGGCTCACTCCTTGAAGCGTATGCTTTGAGGGGCTTTTTTTGTTTTCAAGTAGTAGAAGTAAAAAGAATGAGCTTGATCCTTTAGGAAAAAGCTCATTCTTTTTATTTAAGCTATAAGATCTTTTGCTTCTACTTTCTTTTTGTTCATGACTAAAGTTAACATGAACAAAATTAAGCTTAAAAGTGCCATTATAATAAAAACTTGCGTATAACCATCAAAATAGTCACGAGCGATTCCTGCTAAGACTGGAATAAATCCGCCCATAATGTATCCTCCGGACTGCATCATAGCGGTCCATGCACTTGCATCTTCTGAAGTTTTTGTTTCATATAGCGGTAGCATGAGAGCGAGTGGGAATACGCCGCCGAGCCCGATACCTAGTAAAATAGAAGGGATCCATGGTGTAGTTAGTGGGTAAATCATAAGTGATAAACCTACGAGTACGAAGCATATACTTCCTAATAACCAAAGTGATCGTTTTTTATAAATATCGGCTAATGTTGGAATTAAAAAGCTGCATATCATTTGAACAACTGTAAAAACAGTTATAAGAGTACCAGCTTGCTCGCCGCTGACACCCATACTTTGATTTGCGGGCGCAAGCCAAGTCGTAATGGAGTAAAAGATTCCTGATTGTAGTCCGAAAAAGATTGTGAACAACCATGCTTTCTTATTTCTTAAAGGTAAACTATTATTCTTTTTATTTTGTGTACTCGTATTCTGTTTTCGTTTCATAACCGGATACCAAAATATAATAGCGATAATAGTAAGTACACCCCAAAAAGCGAGTGCCATATTCCAATCGTCTTTTAATACATGTTGTAAAGGAATCGTTAATCCTGCACTTAAAGAAGCGCCAGTTCCCATGCCTACTGAATATATTCCAATCATTAAGCCGATTTTCGTAGGGAATTTCTCTTTAATAAAACCTGATAGTAACGGACCTGCAAGTGCAATTCCAATGCCAATAAATAAAGAGCTCGCGAATAATGTGGAAATGGAAGAGGTAAAAGCCCTCATACATGTTGCAAAGCCAATTAAAATAAGACAAGCCATAATTGCTTTTTCTGCCCCATATTTTTTAATGACCTTCCCAGTCAGTAAGGCGAATGTCCCCATACAAAAAACAGGAATAGCTGTTAAAAAACTAACGGAAAAATTGCTTATATTTAAGTCTTGTCGGATTGTTTCTAATAAAGGTGAAATAGATGTAATTCCGATACGTAAATTAATGGAAACAAAAAATAGTGCTAGTATATACAAATAAGTTCGTCCTTGATGTTTCAATTTGATTTTCTCCTCTCTTAAACATCAGATGTTATTGAGTATATCATCTGATGTTTAAATGTAATATATAAGGAGCTTATTTCAGCTCCAAATTTTGAACGGCGTATGTTCGTGCCTCTTCGGCATTTTGTTTTAAAATAGCTTGGAATAATTTTTCATGAATGTCAGAGTTATCTTCATAGTTCGCTGTATTTAATATTAATTGGCTTAAAATGTGGCGAAGGGCAGGTACGAAAGATTGATACAAATCAAGTAGAACTTCGTTTTTGCTCGCCTTTGCAATTGCTAGATGAAACTGAATATCTGCATCTATGTATGCTACATAATTTCCTTCTTGAAGGGCATTTTTTCTTTTATTCAAATGTCCTTTTAAATATAAAAGATCCTCTTCGCTTCGGCGCTGTGCCGCTAACATCGCTACTTCTTTATCTAACATATTTCTTGCTTCATACACATGATTAATATTAGCTGCTTGCAATCGTTTTTCAAATGAATCTTGTGTTGTATTTAGTGAGACAATACGAGTACCTTGTCCTTGTCGAACTTCTAAGATGCCGGCATGTACTAATATCTTTATGCTTTCTCGCAGCGTCGAACGCCCTACACCTAACTCTTCCATTAATTGCGGCTCTGTAGGGAGGCGATCACCAACTTCATACTCGCCAGAAAAGATTTTCTCTTGTAGACGTTCCAACACTTCATCGACTAATTTCCGTCGAGAAACTTTTGAAAAAGATTTCTTTTCGTTTATATTCATCTGCTCATCTCCTGTTATATTCATTTTTATGATAACCAATTTAAGTTCTGTTGACAATGTTATTTTTTAGGTAGTTGAAGCGGAAGGGGATAACGTTGATGAATAAATGAAAGGCCAGTACATATTTTATATGACTAATATGTACTGGCCTCGCTTATTCTACAATTGTGTTTGTTTTTAGATTATGAAAAATCGTTTCCTGTCTTGCTATAAATTTCATAGGCAAAAAATCCGAATAAATAGCCTATTCCAGCTCCTAAACCAACTGTAAACAGTGAATAATCCGGGAAAAATATGTCGACAATTATACCGATTAAACACCCTAAAAGCATTCCCATTGGTATTAAACTATCTAATAAAACTTGAGCGTTTTTTGATTTTTTCTTACCTAAGTTACCGTTGTTATATTTATGTTTAAGCCTTCCAATCACATATACTACAATTCCTCCGACTATTACAACAGGCGCAATTACCGTAATTAACCACATGTAGAATCTCCTTTCGCCTTTTAAAAGGATTATACCAGATACTTACAATTCTATACTCCTAAACGTATTATCTAATCTATTTAAAAGGTCGATCAAAAAGACTTCTTCAATTGTATTTAATAACTCGTCAAAAACACTTTCCCTTTTGTTTTTTCAGCAGATTGAACGATACCAACTGCACTTTTTACATCTGCTAAGTCATACATAGAATGGACTGTCATGAAACGTAATTGCTTATTTTCCACTAGGCAAATTAAGTGACGAAACGTTTCTTGCCATTTATATGGTGATACTTCGTTATTCCAATGTCGTAAATGAAATATGTTAGCGTGCACCTTTGCTTTCGTGACAATCTCTGCCCAGTTTACTTGTATTCCTGATAGAAGACCGATAGTTAAAAAATGTCCATTTGGACGTAAGCAAAATGCTAATTCATTTCCATCTGATCCGCCAATAGAATCAATCGCAGCATCTGCACCAATCCCGTTTGTTAATTCCATAACGGTTTCATAAAGCGGGGCAGTGGAAGTATCAATTACATATTCAGCACCAAGCTGAAGTAACTCTTCTGTATGTTTACCATTTCTTGTCACTGCAATTAATCGGAAGTTTAAAATTTGTGATAACTGAGCAAAAAGATGACCAATAGCGGATCCACAAGCATTTATTAATAAAACGTCATTCTGTTTTAAGTTTAGCGTTTCTGTACATGTAACCCAAGCTGTAAGGGGATTTATATACATTTGTGCCGCTGTAAAATCATCGATGGAATCAGGAATAGGGACTACAAAATCAGCTGATGTCTTCACAAACTCTTGCCAAGTACCTTCTCCGCGTAATGGCAAAACACGTTTGCCGATAAGGTCTCTAGAAACGAAAGAGCCAACATCTTCTACAATCCCAACACCTTCATAACCAGGTATGTTAGGTAATGGGATTCTATGTGCATACGCTCCGGTTACTGGAATTAAGTCAGATGGATTAATCGGTCTAACTAGCATACGAACTAAAACTTCATTATCTTTTAATGGTTCTATATTTTTATATTCAACTTGTAATACATCTTTTGGGTTACCAAACTCATGAAATTGAATGTGTTTTCCGTGCAAGATAAACGCTCCCCCTTAGTTTGATTGGGTTAATTATAGCATTTTCAGTTTAAATGATTATTTCATTAGCACTAAATAAAAGGGAACAGAAAGTCGTCGTTTATACTTTGAGGAGATTTTGATTGTGAAAATGTTAAAAATATACATTAGTTATGTAGCATTGTATGGATTGCTGAATAATAATCTTACATAAACATTAATGCATTTCGATGTACAATATTTCATATTTGTATTTGGTAATGAGGATGTAGAGGAATCAGTAACTTACCCCGCTATTTGTGGGAGTCGGGCTGGATGTAAAAGCCTTCACTTTATCAAAATGTAAGTTGCATCTTGTATAATATAATGGTGGAGGTCAGATATGAAAAAAATAAGTTTAAATATAGATTTGGATACAAATGTATTGGAAGTGGTATTTATTCCAAGAAGGTTTATTATTTTATGGATTACACTCGTATATATAGCTTCAATGCTTTTAGAATTTCGTAATAATATTTTCTCTGTGGATAGTTTTTTCTTTACAATAGTCATTGTTATTCATACTATTTTTCATTGGTATGCGAGTTCATTAAAGAATAGGCAATTGTTGTACTTCTTTTTTGTACAACTTTTCATTGTGTTTTTGGCTGCATTTATTGCAACAAATGCTTCGATAGCGATTTTTGTTGGATTAACTCCTATTTTAATCGCTCAAAGTTTATATGTTTATAACAATATATTTAAAGTAATGGCAGTTTTCACTCTTATGTATGCAATATTTTGTGCTGCAATTAGTATCAATTATGGTATGAATAAATTAGCTATTCTTATCTCTATGTTTCTTTTAGTGTTAGCAATTATTATTCCTTTTTCTTATATTAATAAGCAGCAATTTGATGCACGTAATCGTATACAGAGCTATATTCAAGAGTTAGAGTCTGCATATATGAGAGTGGAAGAATTGACATTAGCTAATGAAAGGCAGCGTATGGCAAGAGATTTACATGATACGTTAGCGCAAGGTTTAGCAAGCTTAATTATGCAATTGGAAGCGATAGATGCCCATATGCAAAAAGGGAATACAGGACGATCTCAAGAGATTATGAAACAAACTATGATAAGAGCGAGACAAACTTTACAGGATGCAAGGTTGGTTATTGATGATTTGCGTCATACTACTAATTCATTTAATGGAGCAGTAAAAGAAGAGGTTCAACGTTTTTCTGAAGCTACGTCTATACATGTGAGATTTACTATCCAAAGTCCACCGTATATTTCAAGCGTAGTAAAAGAGCACTGCTTATATGTAATTAGTGAATGTTTAACGAATATCGCAAAACATTCACAGGCAGCAGATGTAAATTTAAATGTTGAATATATCGATGAACTTGAAAAACTTACTATTGAAGTTGAAGATAATGGAATTGGTTTTGACACTAGATATATTGGTAAGAATCCTGGACATTATGGTTTAATTGGTCTAAATGAGCGTGTTCGATTGATTAAGGGAGAAATACATATATTGAGTGAAAAAATGAAAGGTACGAAAGTGTATATTCAAGTGCCTATAAATAAAGAAGGAGATAGCCATGAAGCATAACGTATTAATTGTAGATGATCATTTCGTTGTAAGAGAAGGTCTGAAATTAATAATAGAAACGAGTGATTCATTTCAAATTATAGGTGAGGCTGCAAACGGAGAAGAAGCCCTTTCTTTCATAGAAAAGAAGAAACCTGATGTCATTTTAATGGATTTGAATATGCCTAAAATGAGTGGTTTAGAAACAATTGAGGCTTTGAATGAAAAACAAAACCATACGCCGATTATTATATTAACTACTTATAACGAAGATGAATTAATGTTAAAAGGAATTGAGTTAGGGGCAAAAGGATATTTGCTAAAAGATACGGATCGTGAGAATTTGTTTCGAACATTGGAAGCGGCTATTCGAGGTGAGATTTTACTACAACCAAATATTATGGAAAAGATAGTGAAGTATAAAAGGAAAGAAGTACATGCTGATAAGGTTGCAGAAAATAACTTAACGGTTAAAGAATTGTTTGTGCTGAAAGCTATTGCGCGCGGATATAAGAATAAAGAAATTGCATTTGATATGGGAATAGCTGAGCGAACGGTAAAAGCATATTTAACAAATATATACAATAAATTAGGTGTTAATTCACGGTCAGAAGCAGTAGCTGTATCTATTGAAAGGAAGTTAATTCATTTTTAAAACATTATATATGCCCAATCGTACATTATAGGCTTGCCCTTTTGTACGATTTTTTTATTTCTTTCTCATGTTATGCTTCAGAAAGTATGAGAGATTTAAGAACAATCTAATTGCATTACAATTACAGACGTTTCTAATGTAGGGAAGGAAGAAGAATAATTAAATGGAAACTTTGCTTTTAATTCCTGTATTAATTTTCTTTATTTGGCTGCAAAGCAAACAAAGAAAAATAAACTGGATAGATATTATAACTTTTCTCATGATGATAGGGATTATTACTTATACAGCACCGCAACCAATGACTAGGGATTTACAAGCAGAGTTACTGGCAGTTACGCTTATTTCTTTCGCTATTGGTGTTTGGCAAGGTGGGGGAATTACAGTCTGTTATGAGGATGAAACTTTATATATTACAAATGGAAAACAGTATTCCATTTCATGGATTCTCTTAATAATTGGCAACATAATTATTATTAATATATTTGAAGATGGATTTACATTTAATGGACCGTGGTTTCTTTTGTGTAGTGTTGTCATTACATCTGGGGTGAAAACCAGCATTCTATGTGTTCTGTACAAATTAACAGTGCGAAATTGAATGGAAAATCAAAGCTGTTTTCTTTTATCCTAACATAAAACGTATTGCTGTAAATTCATTAAAAGACTGTAGTTGATAAAAAATGAGAAGGAAGTAGTGGAGGAATGGGGGAGTTAACGTAGATGTTTCTACCTATTACTACATTTGATAGGTTTAGTTGTCTGGGGAATGTTGTTTTCTCTTCAGAAAAGACTAGCAGGAATCGAGCGCTTTCGAGGGCAGAAGAAAGCAATGTTAATTTGTGTGAAAATAAATGTAGAGATTCAGTTAATAATATTCATCAAAAAATAAATGTGGATTCTTTGGACTATAGTAATAATCGTATATTGGGCCGTGCAGAACCTCATTCAACAATTGTCATAACAAGTAGTGATATGTATGTTGGAAGCGGACGGGTTAATAAGTATGGAGAATTTAAAATATATACAAATGATTATCTGGAAGAGTATTTGGTACTAGAGATTCAGTTGATAATGGGTGGTTTCTATCAAGGAAGTATAACGGTAAAGTTAAGGTATGATGATTTTCTTTTTATTTAGTAAATAAAAAGGAAGCAACCGTAGTTGCTTCCTACATCTATTAAGCCGAAGCTTTCTTCATTCTCTCAAGTAAACTAGATAAAATATGTGTACGATAAGATTCTAGTTTTTTACCTTCATAAGTACGGATACCTAATTTTTTAAGTTCTTTTACATACCAACCTTTGCTTCCGAAATACATGTGATCGCTCCCCTTCAACTTTGTTTTTATTTGTTCTGATTGTACTTGGAGGTACAGGTAATATAATGAAGGAAATGAATTTCGCGCGAAAATGGTTAACTTTGTTGCAAAAGACATATATACTAAGGATAGTATATAACGAGGTGGGCAAGACGTGATTATAGAGAAGCACGAAATTCAAATTGACCAAATTACGAGCGGTAAAGTGAATATCTTTACTTTCTATAGAAATAGAAAGCAAGTTGATGATCATTTTTTACGATTACAAGAACCATCGCTTACAGCAAACTACTTCTTCCATTTTCATTTTGATGCAGAGAGCTTGCATCTACTGCAGAAAGAGTTTCCAAGCGTATATCCGTACGACGGTAGTGAAACGATTCACGACTGGACGGAAAAGATGAAAGCAGAATTGCAACATCAGATCCAAACAGGTAAATGGAATAAACGCGTACGTATCGGTAATCGCATTCTAGATGTGGCGTTTACGTGGTGTGACGAAGATATAGTAGAGTGAAAAAGAAGCGGATGACGCTTCTTTTTTTTAGCGCTGGAATAAAACGAGCTTACCTGCAGAAGATGTGCAGCGATGTGTTTTTTCATACAAACCTTTTTCTTGTAAAATAGATTCACCTCTTGCTTTCGCTTCTTTTTCAGTTGCCGCCTCGAATGATTCGTCTAATGCTTTTGAACCATCTTTTTCAAAGACTGTTAGAACGTATACTCCCATGAAAATTCCCTCCAATAATAAAAATCAGAATCTTATAACTATTTTGGCATAAATCACTAGAATATGCAAAGAAATATATGACATTGCGTGGTAAAATAAAGTGAAACTTTAATCAGTGGGGAGTTATTTCACCCCACTGATTATTAGTTGAACCAATCGGGTATTTATGGGCAGTTTGCTTTCAAATTAGCTTCTTTGTCTACTGCCAGTTAATACGGGGCAGAGTGAAAGTTTTATGGGCACTAGATTTACTATTCGTAGTAAAGTACGGAAAAAGAAAGGATCGTTATTTGTGAAACAAGTGAAGTTTATACATGCGGCTGATTTGCATTTGGATAGTCCGTTTAAAGGGATGGAGATGAATGTTGCGCAGTCTGTTTGGGAGAGAATGAAGCAGAGTACGTTTGAATCGTTCGAGCGTATTGTTGATAAAGCGATTCAAGAGCGCGTTGATTTCGTATTGCTAGCCGGGGATTTGTATGATGCGGAGACGAGAAGTTTGAGGGCGCAAGTGTTTGTGCGCGAGCAAATGAAGAGACTTTCGCAGTACGATATCCCTGTTTTTATTATTCATGGTAATCATGATCATTTAGGGGGAAGCTGGGCAGCAATTGAGTTTCCGGAAAATGTTCATGTGTTTACGGAGCCTTATGTGGAAGAGAAATCATTTTATAAAAATGGTGAGCTGTTAGCTTCTATTTATGGGTTTAGTTATTTGCAGCAAGCGGTAACGGATAATATGACAGCGCAGTATACGAAAATGAGTGATGCGCCTTTTCATATTGGTATGCTTCACGGAAGTGTGGAAGGGGATGCAGAGCATAATCGCTATGCACCGTTTCAAATTCGTGAGCTGAAAGAAAAGCAGTTTGATTATTGGGCTCTTGGCCATATACATAAACGTGAAATTCTATCAGAAGAGCCGTATATTATTTATCCAGGCAATATACAAGGACGTCATCGTAAGGAAACAGGCGAGAAAGGTGCATACCTTATTGAACTCACGAAACAAGGATCGCATTGTTCATTTTTCCATACGGCGGATGTTGTATGGGATGAGATAGAAGTGAGTATCGATGGACTTGAAACTGTTGATGATCTTATGACGAGCGCGTCAAGTGCGATGAATGAATGCCGAAGAGAAGAGGAAGGCACGCTTTTAACTGTCGTATTTACAGGGCAGGGGCCACTTTCTTCTTATTTGCGTGAAGACAAGCGCGTGGAAGAGATTTTTCATATTTTAGCAGCTGGCGAAGAGCGAAAAGATTTCGTGTATGCGATGAAGTGGAAAAATGAGACGGTTTCTTTTGCGGAAATTGAACGTTTGAAAGAGGAAAATCATTTCGTCGGTAGTGTGCTAAAAGAGTTAGAAGCTTTTACAAATATGGACGGAGTGTTGCGCACCATTTGGACATCTCCTGTAGCGCGTAATAGCATTGAAGCTTTTACGGTAGAAGAGAAGAAAGAGATTCAAAAGGAAGCGGAAAATATTATTTTAGAGCAATTATTCCAGCAAGAGAGGGATAAAAAATGAGAATTGAAAAACTCCATATTTATGGCTATGGAAAACTAGAAAATGTGGAAATGGATCTGTCAATGCTGACGGTACTGTACGGTGAAAATGAAGCGGGGAAATCGACAATTCGCTCGTTTATGAAAAGTATTTTATTCGGTTTTCCAACGAGAGGACAGCGCCGTTATGAACCGAAAGAAGGCGGGAAGTATGGCGGAGCAGTTACTGTTCAAACAGAAAAGTACGGCCGTTTAAAAATTGAACGATTGCCAAAGACGGCAGCTGGTGAGGTGACCGTTTATTTTGAAGACGGGAAAACTGGCGGCGAAGATATTTTAAACGATATATTAAGCGGTGTGAATGAAAGCTTATTTGATTCTGTTTTTTCATTTGATATGCATGGTTTGCAAAATATTCATCAATTGGGCGAAGCGGATATCGGTAATTATTTATTTTCGGCAAGTGCAGTCGGAAGCGATGCGTTATTGCAGTTAGATAAAAAATTAGAAAAAGAAATGAATCAGCGCTTTAAGCCGAGTGGTCGTAATCCTGAAATTAACGTGTCACTGCAAGAGATGAAGAAAATTGAGGAAAAGATGAAAGAGTGGCAAGGGAAGATTGGCACGTATGAAAAACAGGTCGAGCAGTTAAAAGAAAGTGAAGAGAAACTTGCTTTTGTTCGTGCGGAGAAAGAGAGTACCGAAAGACGAAAGCAAGACTATGAAATATTAGCAGCGCTTGAGCCTCTCGTTATTGAAAAGAGTGCGCACGAGAAAGTGTTAGAAAACGAGAACGGGCAGTTTCCTGTAAACGGAATGGCGCGCTATGAGGCGGTAAAGGCAAAGATAGAACCGCTCCAAGTACAAGTAGATTCACTTCAAAAAAAGATAGAAGCAGTGCAATCAGAAATTGATTCCACAGAAATAGATGAAGTATTTTTACAAAAAGAAAGTTACGTAGAAGAACTTCGTATGCAGCACATGTCTTATGAAAATGCACGCCAAGAAATGCGTGATATGACGGGAAGTATTGCGAATATAAAAGAAGAAATCGCAGAACTAGAGCAACAAATTGGAGCCACTTTTGAACAAGAGACGGTTCTTTCATTTGATATAAGTTTAGCGACGAAAGAATTAATTACGCAAACTGTGCAAAAGGCGCGTGAATTAGAATCGCAAAAAGCACAACTAGATGAACGTTTTAAAACGGCTCAGGAGCAATTAGAAGAGCAAGAAGAAAATATAAGACAGATTCAGAAACAAATGTTAGCGGATGAAGAACGAAATACGTTAGTTGAGAAAGAAAAGTCATTTCAAGATGCGGCGTTTATCGGTATGGGCGCAGAGAGAATGAAGCGTAAGTATGAAGAGAAAGCAGGGGCAGCTCAGCAAAAGAAAAAACAGTGGCAAAGAGTTTGTCTTCTTTTACTTCTTATTAACACGCTTGTTTTATTCACGAGTCTATTTATAGATAACCGCGCGCTATTATTTATTAGTGTCATTGTTTTTGTAGGGATTGTTTTAGCACTCGTTTTATATAAAGATCCATCAAGCGGATTACAAGAAGAGCTCCTTACTCTTCAGCAAAGTGCTGGCGGAAGGCAAAGTGAAGAAGCGATGTCCGTTCGTTATCAGTTAGAAAAGGATGAAGAGATTCGAAAGTTATTTGAGCGGGAGTCTTATAAATTGCAGCAAATGGAACGAGCTTATGATAAAGTCGTTTCATCGTATGAAGAATGGGAGAGAGAAACTTTCCAAATAGGAGAACAAGTAGATGCGTATAAAACGCGCTATATGTTCCCTGAATTTTTTACGTATGCGCACATGTTGCCAGCGTTTGAGCGTATTGAAAAAATGCAGCAATTATATCGTGAGCTAGATAAACAAGGCGAGCGGAAATCTTCATTATATGAAATGATTACGCAATTTGAACATAAACTAGAAACTGTTATCGGTAGCACGGAGTATAGTAATTTGCATGAGGCGCAAAGTCGTATGCAAAATGAGAAAGAGAAGCGCCAAACTTGTAAGCAGCTGAAAGAGAAGCTGGCGGAATGGCGAGAAGAATATGAGTTCATGCAAGAGCAATTAAAACAACTTTTAGTAGAACGAGATAACTTATGGCATATCGCAGAATCTACAGATGAAGAGATGTTTTTAGAAGCAGGTAAGCGGGCAGAAAAACGTGAAGATGCGGATAAGCAAATGGGGCGTTTATTACCTCAAATTGATCTTTTAGAACAGCGCTTAACGAGTTTGTCATTAGCTGAGCATTATGAGGCTGACGGTTATGACGAAAAGTTAAAGCAAGAACTGACAGCCGTGCAAAACTGTCTTACAAAGGAAAAAGAACTGACAGAGCGTATTGCGAAGCATCGAATAGAAATTGCGAATTTAGAAGAAGGCAGTACGTATGGTGATTTAATGCACGAGTGGGAAATGAAAAAAGCGCAAGTACGTGAACAAGTGAAGAAGTGGGCTGCATACGCGGCGGCAAAGACAGTATTAACGAAAACGAAGCAATATTATCACGAAGTACATCTTCCGCGTATTTTACAAAAATCAGAAGAGTATTTCGTCTATTTAACAGGCGGACGATATATTAAAATCTTTTCACCGTCACAGGCGGAACCGTTCATCGTTGAGCGTAATGACGGTATGCGTTTTTACAGTCATGAACTAAGCCAAGCGACAGCGGAGCAATTATATTTATCGTTACGATTTGCGTTAGCGAAAACGTTTGAGCATGATTATCCATTTATTATTGATGATAGTTTCGTACATTTTGATGCGGTAAGGACGAATCGTACGATTGAACTAATAAAGGAAATTGCGAAAGATAGACAAGTCATCTTCTTTACATGTCATGCGCATTTATTAACGTATTTTACAGAAAAACAGATTATAAAATTAACACGTAAGCGTAAAGAAAATGAGCTGTAGTATGCTATACTAAAAGTAATTGATTTGGTGGAGGAATTCGAATGAAAAAGAAAATTGCAGAATATGAAGTTGGTGAACAAGTCGATGTTTTCTTATTAATTAAAACAGCGACAAAAGGTCTAGCAAGCAATGGGAAACCATTTTTAACAGTAATCTTACAAGATCCAAGTGGAGATATTGAAGCGAAGCTATGGGACGTATCGCCAGAAGTTGAGAAACAATATGTAGCGGAAACAATCGTTAAAGTAGCTGGAGATATTCTAAACTACAAAGGACGTATTCAATTACGTGTGAAACAAATTCGTGTTGCGAATGAAAATGAAGTAACGGACATCTCGGATTTCGTAGAAAAAGCTCCAGTAAAAAAAGAAGATATGGTTGAGAAAATTACGCAATACATATTTGAAATGAGAAACCCGAACATTCAGCGTCTAACAAGACATTTGTTAAATAAGCATCAAAATGAATTTTTAGAATATCCAGCAGCGACGAAAAATCATCACGAGTTCGTATCTGGACTAGCGTACCATGTTGTATCAATGTTAGATTTAGCGAAAGCAATTTCTGCACTGTACCCATCTTTAGATAAAGACTTACTATATGCGGGCGTTATTTTACACGACCTTGGTAAAGTAATTGAGCTATCTGGCCCAATCTCTACAACTTATACGTTAGAAGGGAATTTACTTGGCCACATTTCAATTATGGTGAACGAAATTGGTAAAGCAGCAGACGAGCTGAACATCGATGCAGAAGAAGTATTAATCCTTCAGCACATCGTCCTTTCCCATCACGGAAAAGCAGAATGGGGTAGTCCAAAACCACCATTAGTAAAAGAAGCAGAAATTCTGCACTACATCGATAACTTAGATGCAAAAATGAACATGATGGACCGCGCATTAGGACGCACAAAACCAGGTGAATACACTGAGCGTGTCTTTGCTCTTGATAATCGTTCGTTCTATAAACCGACGTTCCATAATTAAAATTGCCTTATTAAATATGGAATGACAATATAGTTATAAAAAATGGTGTGAAATTAAGTTTTCACACCATTTTTTATTGCCTGATAAGAGAAGAAACTGCAGGGAATTAATGTTGAATTAGCCGGTGTAAAGCTAATGGTTGAGAATCTGTTTACAATAAAGTAAAGATCTTTAACAAAAAAATGCATACGATGTGATGCAAAGAAGGCAAGAGAAAGTGCTCATTGATTGGAAATCTTTTGTAGGTTACTCTAAATGTATAGGTGTATGAGGAATATTCTTTAAAGGGGAGTGATCACTTTATGCTAGACAAATGGCTGGATAAAGTAAAAAAACCTAAATGTATACACAAATATAAATTTATTAAAACTCAGGATAGTGAAAACTTTAAAACAGGGCAGATGGGCACAGCTAATTTTTATAAGTGCGAAAAGTGTGGTAAAGAAAAGATTGATTATAAATATAACAGTGATATAAATAGTGATTTTTGGAACATATAAAACGAAACTATAATCAGTGTGGGGAATCCGGCACTGATTGTAGACTATTGTGTTTTTCAAATTGAAATGAAGTGATTTTATTATCGTCAATATGTAAATAAACGCTTCAAAAAACATTTAGCAATTAACGATTCTTTATCCTAAAATATTATTTAATAAAAAATATCTCGAATTTGAGATAAATCACTTGCTTTTTAATCACTTGAGTTGTAAAGTGATAGTAACGAAAGTGATTGAGTCATATGAAAAACATATACTCAGTTGCTTTCGATTAAAAAAACGAAGTAACTTATTTAGTAAAAACTAAGATGAATTTACAAAGACATAATGAGAATAAATTGAAAAGCTAAGAAGCATATTATTTTTTAGGTATCACTTGACTAGTAAAATGAAACGGAGGAATTATCAATGTATGAAATTAAAGGGCATCATCACATTTCAATGGTTACAAAAAACGGAAGTGAGAATAACCATTTTTATAAAAACGTGCTTGGTTTACGCCGTGTGAAAATGACGGTAAACCAAGATGATCCGTCCATGTATCACTTATTTTACGGAGATAGAACAGGGAGTCCAGGTACGGAACTATCATTTTTTGAAATGCCTTTAGTAGGAAAAACGTACCGTGGTACGAATGCAATTACGCGAATCGGATTACTCGTTCCTTCAGAGGAAAGTTTACATTACTGGAAAGAGCGATTTGAGAAATTTGCTGTAAAACATAGTGAAATAACAATATATGCAAATCGTCCTGCTTTGCAATTTGAGGATGCGGAAGGACTTCGTCTCGTGCTACTCGTTTCAAACGGAGAAAAAGTGGAGCACTGGGAAACTTGGGAGAAATCAGAAGTTCCTGCACAGCATCAAATTCAAGGAATGGGTTCTGTGGAAATGACAGTGCGTAGACTTGATAAATTGGCGAGTACACTTACAGAGATGTTTGGTTATACAGAAGTTAGCAGAAGCGATGAAGAAGCGATTTTCCAGTCTATTAAAGGAGAAGCCTTCGGAGAAATCGTTGTGAAATATTTAGATGGTCCTACTGAAAAGCCGGGCCGCGGTAGCATTCACCATTTAGCAATTCGTGTAAAAAACGATGCGGAGCTAGCTTATTGGGAAGAACAGGTGATACAAAAAGGTTTCCATTCTTCAGGCATTATCGACCGTTTCTACTTTAAAAGCTTATACTTCCGCGAATCAAACGGAATCCTATTTGAAATTGCGACAGATGGACCAGGATTTACAGTTGATGGAGATGTAGAGCATTTGGGAGAAAAACTTGATCTACCGCCGTTCTTAGAAGAAAAGCGAGCAGAAATTGAAGCGAAATTAGCACCTATTGAAGAGAAATAATAGAAGAGAAAATATACAATTTAAAACCATTGGAGGAATATAAAATGAACCAATTAAAAGGAATTCACCACGTTACAGCAATTACAAGTAGTGCAGAAAAGAACTATGAATTTTTCACTCATGTTTTAGGAATGCGTTTAGTTAAAAAAACAGTAAACCAAGATGATATCCAAACGTACCATTTATTCTTCGCTGATGATAAAGGTAGTGCAGGAACAGATATGACATTCTTTGACTTCCCAGGTGTTCCAAAAGGAGTACATGGTACAAATGAAATTTCAAAAACTTCATTCCGCGTTCCAACTGATGCAGCACTAGCGTATTGGGTGAACCGTTTTGAACGTCTTGAAGTGGAGCATACAGGAATTAAAGAGCAATTTGGTAAGAAAACTCTTTCGTTCGTTGACTTTGATGATCAACATTATCAATTAATTTCAGATGAACTTGATAACGGGATAGAATCAGGTACACCGTGGCAAAACGGTCCAGTTCCATTAGAATATGCAATTACTGGCTTAGGGCCTGTATTTATCCGCATTGCAAACTTTAGTTTCTTTAAAGAAGTGTTAGAGAAAGTTCTATTATTTAAAGAGATTGCGCAAGAAGGAGAATTCTATTTATTTGAAGTAAACAAAGGCGGAAACGGTGCTTCTGTTATTGTAGAACATAATACGGTTCTTCCTGAAGCACAACAAGGATTTGGTACAGTGCACCATGCTGCATTCCGCGTAGAAAATCGCTCTGTATTAGAAGAATGGATTGAGAGAATCGGTAGCGTTGGCCTTCCGTCATCTGGATATGTAGATCGTCACTTCTTCGAGTCATTATACGCAAGAGTTGCACCACAAATTTTATTTGAATTTGCAACAGATGGCCCAGGATTTATGGGAGATGAGCCATACGAAACACTTGGCGAAAAATTATCATTACCTCCGTTCCTAGAGCCGAAACGTGAAGAAATTGAAAAATTAGTTCGTCCAATTGATACAGTAAGAAGCACGAAGGAATTTATTAAAGAGTAACAATAGAGAGAATAAGTAGGAGAGCAAGTAGTTTTAGCTGATAGCTGGAACTGCTTGCTTTTTTTGTTTTCGCTTTATAAGTATTTTGCTAAAATGAATGTAAAACTGATGGAGGAATAGAATGACGAAAATAAGTGGGTATACTTGTAGATGCTGCGGTACATATCATGAAGAAATTCCAACGAGCTATGGATCAGCAGCTCCTTTTTATTATTATGATGCTGAACCTGAAGAGCGAGAAGATAGATTTGAAATGAACGATGATTTATGCGTGATGGATGGAGAACACTTCTTTATGCGAGGGAGTATTGAAATTCCTATCATTGGTACAGATGAACATTTCATATGGGGTGTATGGGTTTCATTAAGTGAAGCGAATTTTGATAAGGTGAATGAATTTTGGGATAAACAACAATTATTAGAGCCAATGTTTGGGTGGCTTTCGACGGATTTACCATATGAGTTGGAAACAGTAAATTTAAAAACGATGGTTCATCCGAGAGCCGATGGCATTCGTCCTTATATTGAACTAGAGCCGACAGACCATCCTCTAGCAGTGGAGTTTAGAGAAGGAATAACGATGGAACGGGTACAAGAAATAGCGGAACAAATTTGTATGAATAACGAGGATGATGAGGAAGAGTGCTGATGTTTGTTCAGCGCTTTTTTTTCATTATGTGAAAATCAAGAGTGGAAACAAAGTGTACGATTTCATAAACTCGTTTTTACGGTTCTAATTCGGCAGTATTCAGGAAATCCATTTTTGATATACACTCTATTGTTTAACTTGAGCCGAGATATAATAAGAATCATGAAGCACTGTACTTAAAGTAACCTTAGTTCGGGTATTTGCTGAGCTAAGGTTATTTTTATCCCGCTTTAATGGGCAGTAAGATCCCCACCTCAAAATTCAGGGAAAGCAAAGAAGTTAGGTGGGTGATCAACTGCCCATAAAAGCCCGATTGGTTCAACTAATAATCAGTGGGGGATGAAGAACCCCCCACTGATTAAAGTTTCACTTTATTTAGAAGTTCTTGCAACCATTTTAAGGTATATACAGTCTAATAGTTATATAAAACATAAATGGTAGATTTCTAAGGGGGAATTTAAAATGGAGCTGCTTATAAAGCGGGCTCAAAAAGGTGATGAGGAAGCCTTTATTGAGGTAATTGATATATTAATGCCACAAATGTATAAAGTGGCAAAAGCACGTTTGAAAAGTGAGGAAGATATAGGAGATGCAATACAGGAAACGATTTTGTCTGCTTTTACAAATTTAAAAACGGTAAAAGAACCAGGTTATTTTAAAACATGGATTACGAAAATATTAATGAATAAATGTAATGATATAGTACGAAAAAATAGGGTTTTATATGTGGATGATTATGGGAAGGTACAGGGAGATCAAGTTGTAAAAGAAAATATTGAACAAAAGCTTGAATTTGACAATATGCTTAGTTATTTAAGTGTGGAGTATCGATTAGTAATCGTACTCTATTATGTAAATAAATTTAAAACAAAAGAAATTGCAGAGATTTTAAATGAAAAAGAAGGAACGATTAAATCAAGACTACATAGAGCAAGGCAACAATTAAAAGAATATTATTTAAAAGAAGAGTGGGAGAATGTAAACAATGGGGGGAATTTAAAATGAATGGTCAATTCGAACATAAATTAGAAGAAGCATTAAATGATGATGTAACAATTCCTACTAGTGTTTTGAAGAAAAAAGAACTTGCTTTTGAAGAAATTAGAAAAAGTAAGAAACAAAAACAAACATCCTCTCATAAAAAAATAGTTGCAGCAATGATAGCGGGGCTAACGATTGTTGGAGCAAGTGTTGGAGTTGGCGTGTATGGTGATTCAGCATTAGCTGTAGTAAAGAAATACTTTTTTACGAAAGATCAGGGAGTTCAAAAAGCGGCAGATAATGGATATATACAAAAAGTAGATGAGAATAATGTGATGAAGGATAATGGTGTTACAATTCAAATTAAAAATGTACTGTATGATAAATCTAAAATAGCAGTTTCTTTACAATTGAAATTTGAAGATAAAAGTCTAATAAGTAAAATGACAGATTTAAGAATGAAGTACGATTTAACAGATGATAAAGGACGATATATAGAGAAGGCGGAATACACAGAAGGGTTAACAAATGAAAATAGTAAGATGTTGGGAGGTAGCGAATGGAGTATTCAGGCAGGTGAAGAAGAGGGAGAAATAACTTATAATTTAATATTCCATCCTATGAATTCAATTGATAACATTGATAGTCTAAACTTTAATATTAGTTCTATATCTTTGTTTGCGCCATTAGAAAATAAAGATGTTTCTTACAGGACAGAAGCAGAAGCTCAATCAAATACTGTAAAAGAAAATATAGAAGTTTGGCATCAGAATGGTATGCAACTTAATGAGGAAATTCAAGGGAAGTGGCAAGGGGGAATAAAATTAGACTCGAAGTTTAAAGGAAATCAAGAGATTCATTTTGTTCCTAAACAACAACCTGAGTCTGTAAAAATAGTGTCTGCAGAAGTACTACCAACAGGGACGAATATCACATTTGAACGTGATTCTTCTGGAGATGATGAAGAAATAAAACGTCAGATAAAAACAATTGATAGTGTAATTCTTATGGATGAAAAAGGGAAAACATATAAGTCAACGTTGAAGGGGTACTCAAGTGCTGGGGATAATGGGAAAACAATTAAAGTGAAAACGTTTGATGTTACTACTTTTGATAATGTGAATCATTTTAAAGTGTTATTAAAAGATGTTGATGGAAAAGATGTTGTAATCGATTTGGCTCGTGAAGAAGAAAAATAAAGTATACGATAAAAAACGCAAACTTCTAATCAAAAGAAGCTTGCGTTTTTTATTAACTAAAAGAAGTAAGGGACACTAAGTATAGTGATAACAAGCCTTCTTTCGGATATCCAATTGTCCGACCAAGTCAAAGGAAGCTAGCACCAAATAGCGCTGAGCAAACAATTTTTGATGGTTCATCTCACACTGATTATTAGCTCACACTAATCGGACTGCCCGTTAACGCAGATAAAATAATTGACTTACTTTTTATATGTAACTATAATAGTTACAAAGTAACCATTAGTAGTGGCAGTGAGTAATATTTTTTCGATATAATTGTAACTGTGTCGGTTACAATTGAAATTAATCATAAAACAACCAAAAAATGTAAAAACTTTAAATAGCAACATGAGAAAGGAGACGGGGATTTTGAAACGGTTTAAGTTTTATATGATTAGCGGTATTGTTCTTGTTTTATTAATAGTATGTAACTTCGTTGATAAGCCGATTGCGAAGGTTGAAGAAGTGAAGGATACTGTTATGATGAAGATAAATACGAAAGAGAGTATGGCGCAGATTGATGGACAGACGATCTATTTTAAGCAAATTGGTGAGGGAAAACCGCCTTTACTTATGCTTCACGGATTCGGTGGTTCTTCAGATGGGTTTAGTGATATTTATCCGGAACTTGCGAGAGATCATACGATTATTGCAGTTGATATTTTAGGATTTGGGCGTTCTTCTAAGCCGATTGATTTTCAGTATTCGTTTCCTGCGCAAGTGAATTTATATTATAAGCTAATGAAGAAGCTCGGATACGATCAGTTTGCGGTACTTGGTCATTCGATGGGGGGAGAGATGTCCCTTAATTTAGCGTATTTATATCCGGACGCGGTTACCCATCTCATTTTAGCGGATTCTACAGGGATTGAATCTTTCCAGCAAAAAGAAAGTTATGAAGTGCCGCCGCTATCGACGGACTTACAAACTGTAACAGAGATTACGGATTATAATAAAAATGAAGTGAAAAATAGTCGTGATGATAAAGAGCATTATGATCAGCTTACGAAAATGAGAGAGCGCCGCATTGCGATGGAAGCAGATAAAATTAAGGTACCGACTTTAATTATTTGGGGACGACACGATAAGAGCGTCTCTTGGAAAAATGGTGAACTGTATCATGAGTTATTTGCAAATAGTACGTTTCATATCATTGAAAAAGGATATCACGCACCGTTTCGTCAAGAGCCAATCGAGTTTATGGAATATGTACAAGCGTTCTTCGCGGAGAATCCACAATAAAAATTTAAGCATAAATCCACTTCTTTCCTCATAGAGTGAAACTAATAAGGCTTGTCTAAGGAAAGGGATGAACGAAAGTGGAAACTTTACCATGGTGGATTTATCTTGTAATCATTGGGATTGTATTGAGTGGCTACATGGTTTTATATACTTCAAAAAAAGAGCAAGAGATGGATAACGATTTTATCGAAAAAGAAGGCGAAGTATATATGAAGCGCTTAGAAGAAGAACGAGAGAAACGTAATCAGGATAGTGATAAAGATTCGGTTTTGCTTTAATAAAAATTTTGAAAGGCTACCAACTAGGAGAACTTTATATCTAGATGGTAGCCTTTTTTCTTTTGAAGGAGCAGTATATGTTCATCAAGATAAGGTTATATTAGTTTAATTTTACATGTATACGATATTCATCATGAACCTTTATTGATGGTATTTATATATATGTTTACTCATAAGAATGGAACTAGCGCAGTATTTACTGGGGGGGATTAAGAAAGCATAGGGATGAAACATCATTACATCCTGATACGGGTGTTACGTCTGTAATGTTTGTTGAGCGTTCATTAAATGAAATTCGTTTTTGGTCTAGAATCATGAAGGAGCATTCTTTTTTTCTTCGCTTAGGGTTTAGATGTGAGGATACTCAACTAATCGAAGAGGCTAATCAATTTTATCGATTGTTTGAACATATCGAACAAATAGCGCATTCCTATACAAATGAAACAGATCCTGAGCAAATAAAAAGATTTAATTCAGAAGTACAACAAGCCGCAACTAATATTTGGGGATTTAAACGGAAAATTTTAGGGTTAATTCTCACATGTAAATTGCCAGGACAAAATAACTTTCCACTGTTAGTTGACCACACAAGTAGGGAAGCTGATTATTTTAGAAAACGTTTAATGGAATTAAATGAGGGTAAATTAGATGCTCTTCCTGATGCTATTATTAAAGAAAATGTTTTCTTTTTAAGGATTATGGCAGACCATGCTAAATTTATTGGTCATCTTCTTGATCCATCGGAAAGAAAGCTTGTAGATACAGCACGGAATTTTAGTAATGATTTTGATGAATTGATGTATCAAGCAATTGACTTAGAATCTATGAAACCACAATCCCAAACAGTCCCTCTTTTAGATCAATTTTTAAATCAAAATCGTGTGTCGGTTACATCTCTTCGGGATTTTAAGAAAACAGCACGTGATTTAATTGAGCAATGTAAAATAAAGAGTATCATTCATCCATTATTAGCAGACCATGTTTTCCGTGAAGCTGATAGATTTCTTGAAATAATTGATATGTTTGATGTTCATCTTACAAATATTCAATCACAATCTAGATATTAGAAGATAAGGAAAGATAATATTTTACTTTCAGCTGAGAAGTTAACAATTTATTGCTAGCTTCTTTTCTTTTGGATGAAAAGGTTTAAAAATGAAACTTTGCGTTATTCTTTCTGGAGAATGATAAGAAGGGGTGACGTATTTTTTTATGCCTAATCTAGTCTTTACTAGTATCCGTTCTTTGTATTATTGTTCGGGAAATTATTATAGAAGAAAAGTATATAAAACCAGCGTGATATAAAGTATGCAATAGTGCCATTACAAGCTGTAACGCACAAGTTGCACAGGTTACGCAACGATAACTAGCTTTACTCTTCATCATTTATTTGACCATACTAGACATAGAGAGGTGATAAACACAGTATGATTTTTAGTGAACGTTTGAAAGAAGAAAGGGAAAAAAGAAATTGGTCGCAAAATGATTTGGCTGAAAAAATTCATGTAAGTAGACAGTCTGTTTCGAAATGGGAAACGGGAAAGAACTATCCGAGCATTGAAATTATTATTCATTTAAGCGATCTGTTCGGTATTACAATTGATGAACTGCTAAGGAGTGATGAAGAGTTGACGCAGAAAGTAATTGAGGATAGTAAGCAATTAGCATATCCAAAATGGAAGGTGTTTTTCGATAGTTTATTTATGATGGGCGTATTTTTGTTTATTGCAAAAATCGCTGTATGGATGTTAAATAAGTTTGCCGGGGCGAGCATTACACTTGTAGCAGATGCACCGTATGTAATGAATTTTTTACCCCTCATATTAATGGTTATAGGTGGTACGGTTTCTGATAAGTTGAAGAAAATATATAGATAAGAGAAAGATTTGTAAGAAATCCCCTACACTAGCTGTTCTTTTCACCCAAATTGTGTACTATAAAGGATAGGATGATATAAAGAAGGGGACATTTAGAATGGAATTTCATGAGCAAAAGATTTTGCCGGCAGTGAGGCAAATTAAAGATTTGGAAAAGCTATTACATAGTTCGTATGAGTATATCGTTATTTTAGATATTCATGTCGGTCAATTGAAGAGTGTTGTGTCACTTGCGAAGCAGCATAATAAAAAAGTATTTTTACATGTTGATTTGATCCATGGGTTACAAAGTGATGGGCATGCGACGGAATTTTTATGCCAAGAATATAAACCGTATGGGTTATTATCGACAAAGGCGAGTGTAATTATGAAGGCGAAGCAAAAAGGTGTTGTCTCAATTCAACGCATCTTTTTAATTGATTCTAGTGCGATGGAAAAGAGCTGTAATTTGCTAGAAAAAACGAAGCCGGATTATATAGAGGTGCTTCCTGGTGCGCTAACGGGTGTGATTGCTGAAGTGAAAGAGCGTACAGGCGTACCGATTTTAGCGGGTGGCTTTATTCGAACTGTCGAGGACGTTGAAAGAGCGTTAAATGCTGGCGCGACAGCAATTACGACATCGAAAAAAGAACTATGGAAACATTACCAAAAAAAGTGACGAAAATGTGAAAAGATTCTGTTGACACCGCTTTCATTAGAGGTTAACATTATAGACAAGTTAATAAACGTGACGGAGAAAAGAAGAGATCCACATTTTATTGTTTCTATATATTATATAGAAGCATGTAAGCTGTGGATCTTTTTCTTTTGAAAAAAACGAATGGCCATTCATTTTACCTCTATCACATTTGAACGCATTTAAATTGATTGTGGAGGGATTTTATGTCAGCATTTTTAGGGGAATTAATAGGGACAGCGTTGTTAATCGTACTTGGGGGCGGCGTTTGTGCTGGTGTAAGTTTAAAGAAATCGTTTGCGAAAGATTCTGGTTGGATTGTAATTACAATGGGTTGGGGTCTAGCGGTTGCTATGGCAGCGTATGCAGTTGGATCAATTAGTGGAGCACATTTGAATCCAGCTTTAACAATAGGACTTGCTTTTAAGGGAGCGTTCCCATGGAGTGATGTACCTATGTATATCGCAGCACAAATGATTGGGGCAATTATCGGGGCAGTTATCGTATATTTACACTACTTACCACATTGGAAAGAAACAGAAGATCCAGGAACAAAGTTAGGTGTATTTGCAACAGGTCCAGCAATTCCGAACACATTTGCAAACCTTTTAAGTGAAATGATTGGAACATTCGTTTTAGTATTTGGTATATTAGCAATTGGAGCAAATAAATTTGCAGAGGGTTTAAATCCATTTATCGTAGGTTTCTTAATTGTAAGTATTGGTTTATCATTAGGTGGAACAACAGGATACGCAATCAACCCGGCTCGTGATTTAGGTCCGCGTATTGCACACTTCTTCCTTCCGATTGCAGGAAAAGGCGGTTCAAATTGGAAGTATGCATGGATTCCAGTAGTTGGTCCAATTTTAGGTGGATCACTTGCAGGATTATTCCATCAAGTTGTATTTGAAGGAAAACAAAATTCAGCACTTATTTATGTAATTATTGCAACTGTGATTGTACTAGCAATCTCTTATATGACAAGTAAAAAAAGTGGAACTACTACAAAAAGTAGAAAAGTAGCATAGGGGGAAACCGATATGAAAAAATATATTCTTTCATTAGACCAAGGAACAACAAGCTCACGCGCAATTCTTTTCAATAAAGAAGGAAAAATCGTTCATTCAGCTCAAAAAGAATTTACACAACATTTTCCAAAGCCAGGCTGGGTAGAGCATAACGCACAAGAAATTTGGGGATCTATTTTAGCAGTTATCGCAACTTGCTTAAGTGAAGCGGATGTAAAACCAGAACAAATCGCTGGTATCGGTATTACGAACCAACGTGAAACAGCGGTTGTATGGGATAAAGCAACTGGAAAACCAATCTATAACGCAATCGTATGGCAATCTCGTCAAACAGTTGAAATTTGTGATGAGTTAAAAGAAAAAGGTTATAGCGAGATGGTTCGCGAAAAAACAGGTCTTTTAATTGATGCATACTTCTCTGGTACGAAAGTAAAATGGATTTTAGATAACGTTGAAGGTGCAAGAGAGAAAGCGGAAAACGGCGAGTTATTATTCGGAACAATTGATACGTGGCTTGTGTGGAAATTGTCTGGCGGTAAAGCGCACGTAACAGACTACTCAAATGCATCACGTACATTAATGTTTAACATTCACGACTTACAGTGGGATGATGAGCTTCTAGACATGTTAACAGTACCAAAGAGCATGCTTCCAGAAGTACGTCAATCATCTGAAATATATGGAGAAACAATTGATTATCACTTCTTCGGTCAAAATGTACCGATTGCAGGTGTAGCTGGTGATCAGCAAGCAGCGTTATTTGGACAAGCTTGTTTCGGTGAAGGTATGGCGAAGAACACGTACGGAACTGGTTGCTTCATGTTAATGAACACAGGTGAAAAAGCAGTAGCTTCTGAGCACGGTCTATTAACAACAATTGCATGGGGTTTAGATGGTAAAGTAAACTACGCATTAGAAGGAAGTATTTTCGTAGCAGGTTCTGCAATTCAGTGGTTACGTGACGGAATGCGCATGTTTAAAGATGCGAGTGAGAGTGAAGTGTACGCATCACGCGTTGCATCAACTGAAGGTGTATACGTTGTACCAGCATTCGTAGGTTTAGGTACACCGTACTGGGATAGTGAAGTACGCGGCGCTATGTTTGGTGTAACGCGCGGTACGACGAAAGAGCATTTCATTCGTGCAACGCTAGAATCTTTAGCATACCAAACGAAAGATGTACTTTGTGCAATGGAAGCAGATTCAGGTATTGAACTAAATACATTACGCGTTGATGGCGGAGCAGTTAAAAATAACTTCTTAATGAAGTTCCAAAGTGATATTTTAGACGTTCCTGTAGAGCGTCCAGTGATCAATGAAACGACAGCTTTAGGTGCAGCATACTTAGCTGGTCTTGCGGTTGGATACTGGAAAAACCAAGATGAAATTAAAGCACAGTGGCATATGGACAAACGCTTTGAACCAACGATGGAAGCGGAAACAAGCGAAGAGCTATATGCTGGATGGAAAAAAGCAATTGAAGCAACAAAAGCTTTCAAATAATCATAAACAGTGTTATAATGATGACAAGTTAATAATTCGGTAGGAGATTTGGAGAGACCACAACACGCTATAGAGGCGAAATCTATAGCGGAGTTCGTGGTCTCTTTTTTCGTTATCAAAGGGAGGAATTACCATGAAATTTTCAAGTAAACAACGTAAAGACGTATTAAACGGAGTAAATAAACAAGAGTTAGATGTGATCGTAATTGGTGGAGGTATTACTGGTTCTGGTATTGCATTAGATGGAGCAACACGCGGGTTATCAACAATTGTGTTTGAAATGCAGGACTTTGCAGCAGGTACATCAAGTCGTTCAACGAAACTTGTACACGGTGGTCTACGTTATTTAAAACAACTTGAAGTGAAAATGGTAGCAGAGGTGGGGAAAGAGCGTGCGATCGTATATGAGAACGGTCCCCATGTAACAACACCAGAGTGGATGTTACTTCCGTTCCATACAGGCGGCACGTTCGGATCATTCAGTACATCAATTGGTCTTCGTGTATACGACTTCTTAGCAGGTGTAAAACGAAGCGAGCGCAGAAAGATGTTTAACCGTGAGGAAACGCTAAACAAAGAGCCTCTTGTAAAACAAGAAGGGTTAAAAGGCGGCGGTTACTACGTAGAATATCGTACAGACGATGCGCGTCTTACAATTGAAGTAATGAAAGAAGCAATTGAACACGGTGCGAAAGCTGTTAACTACGCAAAAGTAGACAGTTTCTTATATAAAGATGGAAAAGTATGCGGTGTACGTGTAATCGATTTACTAGACGGAGAAGTATATGAAGTTTACGGTAAGAAAATTGTAAACGCAGCTGGTCCTTGGGTAGATACACTTCGTGAAAAAGATAACTCTAAAAAAGGGAAAGTACTTCAGTTATCAAAAGGTGTTCACTTAGTAATTGATCAAAAACGTTTCCCGTTAGGGCAAGCAATTTACTTCGATACACCAGATAAACGTATGGTGTTCGCGATTCCTCGCGGCGGAAAAACATACGTAGGTACAACAGATACGTTCTATGATAAAGACGCAGCTGTACCACACATGACAACAGAAGATCGCACATACATCATTAATGCGATTAACTACATGTTCCCAAGCGTGAAAATTACAGAAAAAGATGTGGAGTCAAGCTGGGCTGGTGTACGTCCGTTAATTTATGAAGAAGGTAAGAATGCATCTGAAATTTCTCGTAAAGATGAAATTTGGACTTCTGAATCTGGTTTAATTACAATCGCAGGTGGTAAATTAACAGGATACCGCAAAATGGCTGAAATGGTAGTAGACTACGTAACGAATCTATTACAAAAAGAAGGTCATAGTGCATATCCGAAGAGCGACACGAAACATATGCCAATCTCTGGTGGACATGTAAGTGGTTCACATGGATTCTCAGCATTCGTTACGAAAAAAGCAGGCGAAGGTACGAAATACGGTTTAACGACAGCGCAAGCAGAAGAATTCGCGAAATTCTATGGCTCTAACGTAGACGTACTGTTCGACTTAGCGAAGAAACATAAAGACGAAGCGAAAGAATACAACATGCCGCTTGACGTTCTAATCCCGCTTGTATACGCAATGGATTACGAAATGACAGCAAAACCAGTTGACTTCTTCGTACGCCGCAGAGGCGCTGTATTCTTCAACATCCACTGGGTATATGAGTGGAAAGAAGCAGTAATCAACTACATGGCTGCAAAACTAGGCTGGAGCAAAGAAGAGCAAATGAAATACACTGCAGAACTAGAAAAAGCATTAACAGATGCTGTAATTCCTGTAGATCAACAAGAGCAAGCAGCTGCGTTAGCGTAAAATAGAGAACCACCTGAAGGGGAGCCTTTAGGTGGTTTTTTTTATGGGGTATTATTTCAATTGTGTTGCATAACGACATATGTTGTTATACGATGTATATAAGGAGGTGTTATTGTTGGACAAAGAAATCTTGAAGGGAAGTATAGATATTTTATTACTTTCTATCATTGCAAAACGTGATACATATGGATATGAAATAGCCCAAAGTTTAAAGGATGCAAGTGAAGATTTGTATAGTATGGGGCAGGGAACTTTGTATCCTGCTTTAAAGCGATTAGAAAAAAAGGAGTTTCTTGAATCTTATTGGAATGAATCTGAGAATGGGATGAAAAGGAAATTTTATACTATTACAAGTAAAGGGAAAAAAGAATTGCAGAAGAAAGTGAACTCTTGGGAGCGTGTAACATCATTAATTCAAGCTTGTCAGAAAGGAGTTATTTATGAGTGAATTTGATGAGTATATTCAGTCCATTTTAGCTTATTCAGAACTTAGTAATATTGAACAGGATGAGTTATTTCTAGAAATATATGATCACTTGAACAGCTTGAAAGAAGAATATATGGAACAAGGTATGAATGAAAAAGAAGCGGTGTATAAAGCGATTCAAACTTTTGGAGAATCAAAAGTTATTGGTTTAGGGATTAATCAATCGGTATACGAAGTTCCTAGACCATTAAAGATATTATCAAAAATTTTATGTATTCCTTATATAATGATTTGTTTTATCGTCTTTTTAGGAACAGTTATTTCAACTTCTACATTTGACTCTATTCGTAGTTTGACAGGTGGAACTGTTTATCATCCGATTGAATTTTGGCAGCAATTTTTACATATATCTGATTTAGAAACGTTATTGCAGCTTTTTGGAATAACACTTTGGCAAGTTAAAGATTTTATTGCGCATCCAGGTCCTTGGGGGAACTCAACGTATTGGCTAACTGTTTTACAACATATAATATTGGTAGTTCCATTTGGATTTTTCGTTCCAGTGTTGATCAATAAAGTGACGAACTATAAGAAAGCTTGTAAGTGGTATGCTATGACCTTTTTTGCTTGGGAGATATTGCATTTACTAACTTTGTCTGATGTTTTTGATGTGTGGCGAATTTCTATAAATATGCTCGGTGCATCGATAGGATATCTTTTATTTATAAGCCTGATACAAATGGATAATAAATTTAGGGTTATGCGCAAGAAGATATTTGAAAATTAACTTGCTATCATGTAGTTAAAATTATATAAATTAGTTCGGTGGTAATAGAGTATCACTGAAAACATAGGTATTATGTAGTGAGCCGATTTTTTATACTCGTAATAGGTGTTTATTTATTCATACTGTTATGAAACTGTTGCGTAATCTGTCTTTATTGGCGCCATAAATGATGATAGCGTCGAAATGAAATACACAGCTGAATTAGAAAAAGCGTTAAGCGATGCTGTAATTCCTGTGGATCAACAAGAGCAGGCGGCTGCGTTAGTTTAAAAATAAACCGCGTGAGGGAGAGTCCTCATGCGGTTTTTTGTTTTATTATATTTGTACAGAGTGTACTGAAATTAACTGAGTGTAGATTTTTGTTGCTTAACAGGATATGGATACGAAAGGTATAATAAGTATTATTATATCGTTTGAATAACTTAACAATTGTAGTAGTGTATTAGAGTTGAAATGAATCAATTTATTGATTTGCTTCTACAGCTAGGATTTATTGAGAAGGATTAATTTAAAGAGGTGAATGGAATGGATACTAATGTTCAAAAAGAGTTAAATCAATTAGTAGATAAAATGACTTCCTCTCTTTCTGATGTTAATAAAATTATTTTATTTGGGTCTCATGCTTACGGTATGCCTAATGAGGATAGTGATTTTGATTTGTGTGTAGTGGTTGATGGTATTGGTAAGAGGAAAAGAGAAGCCTTAAAGAAATTGAATTTAAGTATATTCGATGTAATGAAAACACCAGTCGATTTACTTGTTTACGGTTCTGAAGAATTTAATGAGCGTTCTGGTAATCCTGTAACAATGGAATACAAGATTGCTGAAGAAGGTAAGGTATTGTATGAAAAATTTCAGTGAGGCAAATTCATGGTTTGAAATTGCAGATTTAGATCTTAGAGCTTCTAATCATTTATTGTCTTTAATGCCTATTCCTTTTGCAATTATCTGTTATCATTGTCAACAGTGTGCTGAGAAATATCTAAAGGGGTATTTAACGTTTAAAGGAACTCATCCGTCTAAAACGCATAATTCATTGCTGTTAGTAAAGGAATGTGCTGAATTTAATATGGAGTTCAATGATTTAATAGATGATTGTGCAGAGTTAAATAGTTATGCGATTGAAGTCAGATATCCTTATTTTGAAGAACTTAATAAAACAGACGTATCGCAAGCTATAAAAAGTGCGGGGAATATTAAAAGTTTTGTTTTAGAAAAATTAAATAGTAGAGGATGAACAAAACGGTATGGACATTGCCAACCGTTTTGTTTTTTTATGGATTTATAAAACTTTTCCATGGCGTGCGTCGTCTAATATATGGGAAGGAGGAAATGATGTGGATGAATTAACGGTAGAAGCGTTTGAAATAGAAGATAAGGAACTCCTTATCGATGAAATCATGAACAAGTATGGACAAGAAGTCTTACAGCTTGTGTATTCATATGTGAATAATAAAGAAGTCGCTGAGGATGTAACGCAAGATATATTTGTGAAATGTTATAAATCTCTTCATACATACAAAGGGAAGTCGAATGTGAAAACGTGGTTATGGAGAATTGCGATTAATCAATGTAAGGACTACATAAAAAGTTGGTATAACAAAAAGGTTATCGTGACAGAGGATGACTCTGCTTATATGGGGGTTCAAAATGATAGTGTCGAACAAACTGTCATTCAAAATGCGGAGGACCGTGAGCTCGCTTCTGCGGTAATGAATTTACCGATAAAATATCGAGAAGTCATTTATTTATTTTATTATGAAGAATTACCAATTAAAGAGATTGCCATTGTAATAGACGTGAAAGAAAACACGATAAAAACGAGACTGAAAAAAGCGAAGGAGCTTTTGAAGAAAGGATTGGAGGAATAATCAAATGGAAGATCGATTAAAAGGCCTGCGAAAATCAATGGAGAATACAACGTTTAAACATTTGAGTTTTTCTGATCAACATCGAAAGCAGGTGCGTGAAAAAATCAATGCCTCACACGAAAAGGAAGAGGACATCTCTTTAGTGATTTTACAGCTTCTCAGTAATGAAAAAACAGGATACGAATTGTCACAGCTACTACGAGGGAGAGGGATTCGAAAATTCGAAGGAAATGAAGGTTTTTTATATACCGTATTACATCGTCTAGAACAGAATCGTTTTATCCAATCAAGCTGGGATCATGCAGGAGCGAAATATTATCAATTAAATGATAAAGGAAGAAAGATGCTGCGAAAGGCAGAGAAAAATGCTACGAAGGTACAATTTATATTAAAAGGCTTAGTACAGGAGTGAGGCGAAATTGAATAAAAAAGGGGAGCATTTTGTAAGCGAAGTTACGAATCATATTAAATCAAAAGAAGCAAAGAGCTTTGTAGCAACTGAACTAGAGTTTCACTTAAAACAGGCGAAGAACACATGGACAGAAAAAGGATTAAGTGAGGAAGTTGCTGAAAATAAAGCTGTGGAACAAATGGGAAGTCCGATTAAACTAGGGCAAGAACTTAATAAACTGCATAAGCCAAAGGTGGATTGGTTCTTACTTATTTTATTAGTGGCTGCTATGGGGCTAGGGTTTTTACCAATAATCGCTCTTGGGCATACGAACGATTTACTAATGAACAAAGTAATTTCTGTTATTCTCGGCATTGCAACAGCTGTTGGGATCATGCTGCTTGATTATCGGAAGTTAGAGAGGCTCGGGTGGCTGTTTTATACAATCGGTGTACTTATCTTGTTAATGATAAAATGTTTTCCGACTGGTTACGTGATTGGGGAAGCAATAATAAAAATCGGCCCCATCAAAATTGACTGTTTAATGACGATACCATTCTTCTTTCTAGCTTGGGCTTCTTTTTTCAATAATAGTAGGTTAAAGTTTATGCATCTTCTCATGTTGTACGTATTTTCTTTATATCTATTTTCAACTATATCAATTCTTTTACCAATTTTCATCTACATTACGATGGTATTCGTTATGCTTTGGTGGAGTAAGCTAGGAAAGAAAACGGCATGGCTTATTACGATTTTACCAATTTTACCCTTTATTATTAGGGATCTATTTTCCTGGTCTGCCGTAAAAGAATACCGGATAGCTAGAATTTTAGGATTTATAAACCCAGCGCATGATCAATGGGATTTACGTTTACAAGAGGCGATGTCCTCAGCAGGTTGGTTTGGCACATATGGAAATATAAAGTCTATCCCTGCTGCCCATACTGATTTTGTATTCGCGAGTTTGACTTACTATTATGGATATGTGCTTGCGCTAGTTCTTGTCTTGATTCTTTCTCTTTTTGCAGTAAGAATAATGAACATAGCTTATAAAATAAATGATGGTTATGGTAAATTGCTTCTCGTTGGTGGAGTGACTCTGTTTGCAATCCATTTTATTTGTAACGTTGGCATGATCCTCGGGATATTACCACGTGTTTCTATATCATTACCTTTTATTAGTTATGGATTAGTACCAACTCTGTTTCATGCATTTATAATGGGGATTGTGCTGAGTGTGTATCGGCGTAAAGATATGCCGTTTAGAATGAGAAAAACACCTTAATACTTATATAAGTTGTATATAAAAGAATTCATTATTATGATCAAGTACAAACGTAAATAGATAGTAGAAGAGGGTTATGATAAATAACCCTCTTTTCCGTGTTTAAATAAGTGCACTTTCTTTAATAGAAATACATAATTCAGAACGAGAGATTGATTCAGTTAGTTGTTGCAAGTAAGCGTATTCTTCTGCATCTTTTTCAGAAGTGTTAGGATCCAATAAAGGTGAAGATAGAAGTACATCAATCGTAAGTATGTCTGCATCATGAGAAGTAATGTTATAACCTGCAAATACAGGGCGTTTTAAGTCTTTTACTTTTTGAATCATCTTATGGAATTTCGTAACACTTATATGGATTGTAGCTAGTGGGAAGCATTTTTCGCTAGGGTTCTCGATAGTCTTTCTGATTTTATAATCGTATACGTAATAGTACTTTTCTTGTTCTTCTAGTTCTTGCAACTCTTTCGTTAATAAATGGTATTTATCTGTAAGGCCAGTTGTGAGTGCATCGTGTTCTGCGCCAACTAATAATGTGAAAGGTCTTGGTGATGAGATTTCGAGAGGGCGGACGTTTAGGTCGGTAAAAGTAGGATTAGACTGTAAAATGGTATGTAATTTTCCGGTAGGAAACACGCCGTCATAAATAGCAATAAAATAATGGTTCATCTTGTCACTCCTTAGCTTTTTCTAAAATGATATATTCTATTGTAAAGGTGTAAATCCTGCATAAAAAAGAAACACCTTGAATCATCAAGGTGTTTTCGTTATAAGCTCAAAACTCTCCAAATCAGCCCCGAGTATAAAAGGACTAACTTCGCCAACGCTATAAAGTTGCAACTCATGCATTGCGCGCGTACAAGCAGTGTAGAACAATCTACGTAAGCTTTCATCACTGTACACATCTTTAGAAGCATCGTAAATAATAACAGCATCAAATTCGATACCTTTCGCTAAGTAAGCAGGGATCACGACAATGCCTTGTTCATACTCGGCTGAGTTACTCTTCACGAGTTTAATATTCTCGATATGACTAAGTGCTTCGTAGGCAGCGGCGCTTTCAGCTGCAGATTTACATATAATTGCGATCGTATTGTGCTGCTGTTTTTGTAGTTCAGCAACTTTGGCAGTAATATGCTCGTGCAGTTCGCTGTTATTCGATATTTTAGTTACTGTAGGTTTTTCGCCTTCACGTTCAAAGGCGTGAATGTGAAGGCCTTCTGGTACAAGAGCACGTGTAAATTCAATGATCGGTTTTGTTGAGCGATAGCTACGAGTTAAGTTAATGCCGTTCGTTTCATCTGGTCCGTATAAGCTAGTAAGTGTATTGAAATTCACTGCTTCACTCGCATGGGCAAATATCGCTTGGTTAAAGTCTCCGAGTACAGTCATTCTTGCAGCAGGGAAGAGACGTTTTAAAAACTCGAACTGAAATGGCGAATAATCTTGCGCTTCGTCTACGAGTATGTGTTTAATCGATCTGTTCGTTTGGAAGCCTTCAATTAACTCTTTTAAAAGTAAAAATGGAGTCGCATCCTCGTAATATAGCTTTCCTTCATCGAGCATGTTTACTGTTAATGAGCAAATGTCATCCCACTCTTTCGGTTTTTCCCCAGTAACCCATGATGCATCTGTGAAGAGTTGTTTATATATGCCTGTGAAATTGATGAAGCGCAATGTTTGAACGCCTTTACGAAGCGGCTTCAATTTTTTACGGACAATCATACGTCCAAGTACTTTCGTTTCTTTCTCAAAATCATTAAAGGAGTTGTCGTCAAACTCGCCTTTTTTCTGTAAATATTTATAAGCCTTTTGGTATTCATCTTTACTAAGCAGTTCAATTTCTTCTTCTACCCAAGGTTTTTTCAGTTCTGTTTTTTCGATTGCATCTATTTGTTTGTTTAGCCAATCCGTTAACTTTTCAATTCTATTATGGAAGCGGAGGGAGGAATCAGTATTATAAAATTGCTCTGTGATTTCTTTAGCAGAGGCAATCAGTTTTCCTCTAAATTTCATTCCTCTAAATAGCATGCCTGAAGATTCAAGAGATTGTCTATACGCTCTAATCATCTCGAAAAATTGAGTAGATGCTTTAAATCGAATGCTCGCATTTCTCGTTTTATAGGTAGGGCTATTCGTTTCAGTTAACATATATTCCAATTGCTCATAAGGGTCTTCAACGTCAAATGACTTACTTAGTCTATGGTTTAAATATTCCTGGAATGTAACTTGCTGCATATTCTCTTCACCTAGTTCTGGCAATACGTTAGAAACGTAACTGTTGAACATAGAGTTAGGGGAGAAGAGGATGATTTGATCTGCTTTTAACCACTCGCGATATTTATATAGTAAATAGGCAATTCGCTGCAATGCAGCTGACGTTTTACCGCTACCAGCAGCTCCTTGAACGATAAGTAGTCGGCCTTCATCGTGACGGATAATTTCATTTTGCTCGCGCTGAATCGTAGCAACGATACTTTGCATATGTTTGTTTGTACCTTTTCCGAGCGCTTGTTGCAAAATTTCATCGCCAATTGTAAGGCTCGTATCGAACATAGAATCAATTTCGCCATTTTGAATAATGTATTGTAATTTTTTCTCCACATTACCGTGAATTACGCCGCCTGGTGTACTGTATTCAGCCGGTCCTGGTGGATAATCGTAGTACACACTCGAAATAGGTGCGCGCCAGTCATATATAAGAAAGTTTTCTCCGCTTGCATCAGTAAGTGTAGCTACGCCGATATAAATTTTCTCCGCAGCAGATTCTCCTTCTTCTTTGAAATCAATTCGCCCAAAGTAAGGTGCTTTATGCATACGTCTTAATGCGGCAAGTCGATTAAAGGTGTGCTTATGGGTAATTTGTGTGACAGCTAGTGACTGAGCTTGTTGCCTTAAGTTGATAACTGTTTCAAGATAATCGTCAAAAGTATCAGTATTAACTTTAACGTCATCCCAGAAGTGTTTACGAATGTTGATTACTTCTGCCCGGCGTCTGCCAGTTTCGTTTTCCAGTTTATCAATTTGCTCCGTAATCGTTTCTATTACGGTATCTAATCGTTTTTGCTCTAAATCAAGTTTTTTGTTCATACGTAAGCACTCCTTTAAAAGTGAAAAATAGAGGTTGACTGAAGATGTGTTTTGGTGTACAATTAAGATACGGATAAATACATTCTGTTGTTTTTGATGAATGCGTTTCTGTACTAATTTACCATAGTTTTTTAATTTAATCAATGATAATAAGATAAACCTTGGTTCCGTATGCGGTGGAACCGAGGTTTTTTTGTTTTCCTTTTTACAAGGGGAGAGGGGACTCCTGTCTGATTTTGTCGGTAAGTCGATATAATTTCATTTAACGTAAAATAGGGATACTTCTTATTTGAAAAAATATTTATACATACAAAAAAGCTCGGGCTAAGCCCGAGCTTTTCATTATTTCTTTTCTTCTTTTTTAGCGTCAGCTTTTGGTTCTTCGAAAAGATCTTTCAAATCTTTATCGTCAACTTTTACGTCAGCTTTTTTGATTTCTTTCATCATAAGATCGTTCATAAATTGAGCGTCTTGTGTTTTTTCTTGAACTACTTCTTTTTTGATGTCAGCTTTTGCTTGATCGAAAGTTTTGTCAGCATGAGTATCAGTTACTTTAATGATATGGTAACCATGCTGTGTTTTTACTGGTTCACTTACTTCGTCTTTTTTCAGCTTACGAGCAGCTTCATCGAATTCTTTAACCATTTTATCTGGTCCGAAGAATCCTAAGTCGCCACCTTTTTCTTTTGAACCTGGATCTTCAGAGTACTTTTTCGCTAACTCTTCGAAAGATTTACCTTGTGCAAGTTCTTCTTTCACTTTTTTAGCAGTCTCTTCATCTTTTACAAGAATATGGCTTGCTTTAATTTCTTGCTTATAGTCTTCATATTTTGCTTTTAAGTCTTTATCAGTGATTGCTTTTTCAATTGCTTGTTCTTGAGCTAATGAAGCGCGAACACCGTTTTTAACTGTTTCTTCTTTAAGACCTTGCTGTTTCATTAGTGTATCGAATTGATCACCGATTTGCTTTTTCATTTCATCGTACTTTTTATCTACTTCTTTTTCATCGACTTTGTAGTTTTTGATAAGTACTTTTTCCATAACCATGTTATTTAGTACTTGTTTACCAGCTTGTGTCTTCATTTGATTGTAGAACTCTTCTTTAGTGATGTCACCAGCTTTAGATGTAACAATTTTGTCTGATGATGATGATGTTCCACATGCTGATAATGCGATTACACTTGTTGCGGCTAAGGCAAGCATAGCTTTCTTCATTCGATAAACACTCCTACTATTATGTATTTTTAATTTATCCTACACCGATGAATTTTGGTTCATAAGAGCCCGATTAAGTCTCACTGATACTTTTGCTTTTTATGTTGGTAAAGCGCGCTTAACAGGGCTTACCGAGGCTGAGGATAAAGTTTAGATGCGTGTCGTTTATTTCATAGTATAAGCAATATGTACAAAATTTAATATATCATATTTCGACCTGTTTTCCTATTGATAAAGAAATTTTAACCAGTTTGTGTCAGATTTTGAAGGGGTGCCATATTGGGCGCATGTTGCATATACAGAAAGGAGGAGGGGATGGGGGATGAATTCAAAACTTATTTTATTACTTGTACTGTTTATTTTATTAGTTATAGTAGGTATAATTTGCTTATAGAGGAAAAAAATGAGGAAGGGGCTTTCCTTCCTCACTTTCCATGAAATATAATTTCTACATAACTAGAAATTAATAGAATGGTAATACATACATTAATAACTCGAAAGACACCTGGCTGGCGGCTCGCAGATATTTGTTTTCGCTCACACAGTGTATGTGTCATGAAATTCGTGTAAAATATAACAAGAAGTGCAAATGCGACAAAAACAACGGTTATAAGAGTCATGAGGCGAGACCTCCTTTTGGCTAAAATACATATACTTTATATATTGTATCATACGATATTTTGTTCGTGTTACAAAATTCAGAAATAGAAGACTTTGTGTTAGGAAGCGAGGGAGAAAATGGACGTTGTAAGAAGACTAGAACAAGCTGAATATTACGTAGACCTACTATTTAAAATGATTGATGAAGAAAAGTGTCCATTTTATTCTTTAATCATAAAGAAAAAAGCTCGTAAAAAAGATATTGAACGTATACTAAATCTTTGTGAAAAGATGAACGAACAATACGTAAAGGAGAAAGCAGAAGGCTTTCTATTGTTCGACGCGCTATTAGATCAATTTGAAAAAGCGCTTCCACATCAGCTCGAAGTACACGAAACTGCGGAAGCGCTAGCAAAACAAGGTTTATTTAAACCACTTATGAATGAATTCTTACGCATGATTGCGAAAGGATAAATAGATTATTTCTTAACTAATTTTTGATCGGTCTCCGTAAAGTTCTCCTCAATATTTTCTAATGATTTCTCAAAAATATCGATGAAGTCTTGTCCGTAAATATTGCGAAGGATCGCGATAAGTTCGATATTTTCTGGGAACTTACCATAAAAATTACGAAGTGCAAGAGCCCCATTAAACACAGAATTATTTTCAGGATCATACTCCTCCATTAAGCGAAGTAGTAATTCTTCCCCTTTGTCTGTAATTTCAATGTACGTATTTCGTTTATCATCTTCTTTTTTCGAGAATACAAGATAGCCGCGTTCTTCTAGCTTTTTAGAGAAGTTAAACGCCGTTGATACGTGCATAACCCCAAACTTAGCAATCTCAGAAATAGAAGCCCCTTTTAAATGATAAGCGATTGATAAAATGTGATGCTCATTAATGTTTAAATCGTAAGGTTTAATCCACTGTTGCCAATCTTTCTCTACGCATTTCCATAACGCTTTCGATAATTGAGCAATGCGTTGGCTGAAAATCATCGCTTCTTTTACCGAGTAATCTTTTTCTCCACTTTTCATTTACTCACCCACTTTAACATTCTTTTTCATTACTATCTATTATGCCAGTAAAATAAAAATTAATAAAGTCTTTTTGTGAGAATTGTGAAAATTTTTTGGAAAAATGACATTCTATACAAATCATGCATAACTATGGAAGCGTTTTATGAGTCAAGAATACATGTGTTGTCTGTACATGTTAAGTGATAACAGATATTGTAAATGCATAAAAACACGGCATATCTATGTGATATACCGTGTCAAGGTCGATTCGTATAAAAAATATTTGTTATATGCAAAAAACTAAGCAGGAATATGTTTACGCTTTTTCTGGAACGGCTTCTTGTAGTTTCTCAATTGACTTTTGAATGTCTAAAATTTCTTTTTCAATATGTCGTTTGTTTTGAGAAATATCTTGTTTCCAGTTAGAAAGCGTGTCATGCATATCGTCTTTTAGTTCTTGAAATACTTCTTTACCTTCTGAAGCAGTTTCAACGATTTGGCGCTTTAACAACTTCGTATCAGCTGTAATATCAGCTAATGTCTTTTTAATATCAGTTCCTTTTTCTTTCAGCTTACCGCGCATAGCTTTACCAGAAGAAGGAGTTGAGAAAAGAACGGCTAGTCCAGCAACTGCTCCGCCGCAAATTACACCTGTAATAAAGGATTTAGCTTTTGACATAAAAGGAAACCTCCTTATTTTTCGTTCGTATTCATGATGTATAAAACTGTGCATATCTTTAAGACAAGGGGGAAGAAAAGTGAACTTTTCTCTCTTGTAAGTGCTATGCACAAAAAATTATATCCTCGGCATTTTTTGTGAAGAAACAAGCCATAGGGTATACATGCCAAAGGGATAGGCTTGTTATGTATTACTTCTTATTATAGTGGCACTATTTCACACTATTTGCAATTGTACTTGCGATGTTTTGTAAATTTTCCATAGTGTATTCATTTTGGTGTGATTTCCAAACAGCACCGAAACCATCGTTTTCACCGTAGCGTGGAATTAAATGAAGGTGGAAGTGGAATACAGTTTGTCCAGCTTTTTCGCCGTTATTGTTAAGCAAGTTGAAGCCAACTGGATTAAATTCTGCTTTCATTGCATTTGCGATTTTTGGAACGACAGCAAAAATATGTGATGCGATTTCTGGCGTTAACGCAAAAATGTCTTGTCTGTGAACTTTTGGAATAACAAGAGTATGTCCTTTTGTTACTTGACTAATATCTAAAAATGCAAGCACATGTTCATCTTCGTATACTTTTGAACAAGGGATTTGCCCGTCAATAATTTTACAAAAAATACAATTGTCCGCTGTATGATTCATCAATCTCATCCTTTCAAATAGCCTTAGCCGTATTTTACCATAATTACATAGGAGAACAAACACGAAAAACAGGAAGCTGACTCAGCTTCCTGTTTTCTGAAGAGGGATTGAAAAAACATTTTTTATAATTTACGGTTCGCAGACACCTCATTTATTTAAGAAATGCACGGTAAATCGGCTAAAGTTTCTGCCGTAGACACCCCATTTTCAAGTGAAATGAATTGCAATCTTTTTTTAAAATGAAATTGTTTATTTTTTAAAACAGTATATGCTCTTTCGGAGACACCCCGTTTCGAAAATGAAACAAATTATCTGGTTATGTGTAAATTTCATTGTCCAATTTGGACACCCCATTTCATGATGACTTCACTGTGTTGTTATACTCATCAATTGGTGGTTGCTTTTTCAATGTGTTCCTTCTTCACTAATTATGATGTCCGCTTTCGTAAAAATATATGCCAAGAAATTTAAATTTTTTTTTGAAGGCATCGATACTATGTAGTGTACCATGATTTTTGGTAAGATGAATATATACATTTCTTACAAAAGTGAATGAATATCAATGAAGAAAGTGGTGTCGTATGAGCGAGTTATTGCGTGTAGAAAATGTTACAGGAGGATATACGAAACGACCTGTACTGCAAAATGTTTCGTTCTCTGTTAATAAAGGCGAGCTTGTCGGCTTAATCGGTTTAAATGGAGCTGGTAAAAGTACGACAATTAAACATATCATCGGTTTAATGGAGCCGAAAAAAGGAACTGTCACAATTAACGGGAAAACAATTCGTGATGATATGACAGCGTACCGTTCTAGTTTCTCCTTCATTCCAGAAACGCCAGTATTATATGATGAGTTAACGTTAGAAGAGCATTTGAAATTGACAGCGATGGCGTACGGTGTAGATGAAAAACAATATGAAGAACGCGTAGGACAACTATTACAAGAGTTTCGCATGAAAAATCGTTTGAAATGGTTTCCGTCTCATTTCTCAAAAGGGATGAAACAAAAAGTAATGATTATGAGTGCATTTTTAGTGGAGCCATCTCTTTACATTGTGGACGAACCTTTCGTTGGTCTTGATCCGTTGGCGATTCAATCGCTTCTTCAAATGATGGATCAAATGAAAAAGAGTGGTGCGGGTATTTTAATGAGTACACATATTTTAGCGACAGCAGAACGCTATTGTGATTCATTCATTATTTTGCATCAAGGTGAAGTGAGAGCGATGGGAACATTAGCAGAACTTCAATCTGGGTTTAACATGCCTGGTGCAACGTTAGATGATATTTACATTGCATTAACAAAGGAAGAAGATTATGAATAGCACAGCGTTATGGAAAGAACGATTTCGGCACTTTCTAAAAGAAGTTCGTACATATAGTAAATACGTATTTAATGACCATTTGAAATTTATTTTCGTATTTATCATTGGCGCAGGAGCGTATTATTACCAGCAATGGTTACAAACGTTAACACCTTCATTTCCGACAGCGTTTGTTATGGCAGTCTTACTTGGCCTCGTATTAACAGCTGGGTCCATCCAAACGTTATTAAAAGAAGCGGACCTCGTGTATTTGCTGCCAGTTGAAGAAAAGTTAAAGCCTTACTTTACAAAGGCATTTCTCTTTACGTTTATGATTCAGTTATACATAATCGCAATGGTAGCAGCTGCGCTTGCCCCGTTATATTTCCAGCAAATGAAACAAACAGGAGCGGCTTACATATGGATTGTAATCGCGTTTGTCATTGTAAAAGCGTGGAATTTATTCGTAGCGTGGGAAAAATCATTTTTAACAGATCAAAGCGTTCAAAAAGCAGATTGGTTCATTCGTTTTATCCTAAACGGCTTATTTGTGTATTTCCTTGTAGAACGTACTTCAGTCATTTTTACCGGTGTAATTGTCTTTTTAATGGTGCTATACCTTGCTGTTATGCATCAAAAGGTGAAAGGAAAGCCGCTGAACTGGGAGTATTTAATTTCTGAAGAAGGTAAAAAAATGATGCTGCTGTACCGCATTGCGAATATGTTCGTTGATGTACCGGCGTTAAAAGAGAGAGTATCACGCCGAAAATGGCTTGATTTCATTCTTTCGATGATCGGTGAGAAGCGTACATATTTATACTTATATACGAGAACATTTTTAAGATCAGGTAACTATTTTGGCTTATATGTGCGTTTACTTGCTCTTGGCGGGATTATTCTTTACTTCATTCCGTTTTTATATGGCCGATTTATCGTTAGTCTTATCTTCTTATACTTAATCGGTTACCAGCTATTAACCCTTTGGAAACATCACCGCATGAAAGTTTGGCTTGATTTATATCCGGTAGGGGGAGACGAGAAGAAGAACGATTTTCTTACTTTATTAAATGCGATTCTTATTATCGGCAGTGCTGTATTTACAATTTTATTTGCACTTGCGACGAAAGATTTCATTATGACCGGCATTTTATTTGTAGTAAGCATATTATTTAGTATTGGTTTCGTTTATCAATACGGTGCAAAGCGCATTGAGCGTTTAAATTGAAGGGAATGAACCTATGATTACATATGAAGAGAAGGTTATAAAAGAATTGGAGCAGTGGAAAGCTACATTCATGAAAGATTCTTCTATGATGACACGGTTCTCAAAGAAAGTGCAGACGAAAGTACAACAACTTATTCCGGCGAAAGTGCAAAAGGTACTAACAGAAACGATTCGGATGATGGTACAAACGATTAGCGCCGGATCAAACTTTATAAAGCCGAAACTAAAAGAAACGACTTGGTCGCTGCAAAGACGTGACGATGAAGTCCGTAAAAAAATGGACGAATATAAAAAAGTAGCAGCGGCAGAAGGAGCTGGAACAGGAGCAGGTGGTATTCTCCTTGGCCTTGCCGACTTTCCGCTTTTACTCGGCATTAAAATTAAATTTTTATTCGATGCCGCAACATTGTACGGATTTGATACGAGTAACAAAGAGGAGCGCCTTTTTATCCTTCACGTTTTTCAACTTGCCTTTTCAAGTGACGATCACCGAAAAGAAATATGGAAAGCAATCGAAACGTGGGATACAGAAGAAGAAAATCATATGGACTGGGAAAAGTTCCAAACGGAGTACCGAGACTATATCGATTTAGCAAAAATGCTTCAGCTCGTACCAATCATCGGTGCCCCAGTCGGCGCATATGCGAATTATCAATTGTTGCAAAGGCTTGGGGAAGTGACGATGAATTGTTATCGTATGCGATTGCTTAATAGAAATTAAATTAATTTATAAAAAGAAGGCATCCTAAATGTGTAATTTAGGGTGCTTTTTTCTTTTAGGATTCTCGCACCATACCCATCAAGCTAAGTTTAATTTCACGCGGGATTTTTTATTTTTTTAATATTTCTGACGTACGGAAAGTATGCAAGTATTCATAAATTATGCAGAAAAGGATATTTTCCCGTGGGGAATTTATCCTTTTTTTGCTTTATAACATGAGAAAATAATGATTTTTCTATATGGTCACAAAATGGAACGGAAATTGCATAGATAAGTTGCAAAGATGAAGGGGGTTGAAAAGTGAAAGATGATATTCAGTTAAAGCGTTCATTGACTTTTTTTCAACTTGTATTGCTAGGTTTGGCCTATATGGCACCATTAACGGTATTTACTACGTTTGGGGTAGTGGAATCTTTATCAAAAGGAGTGATACCAACAGCCTATATACTTGCACTATGTGCGATGTTATTTACAGCATATAGTTATGGACAAATGACAAAAGCGTATCCAATTTCGGGATCAGCTTATACGTATACACAAAAGTCATTAAGCCCAGGATTAGGTTTCATGGTTGGTTGGGTAATTTTAATGGATTATTTGTTTATCCCCATGATCAACTTCCTCATTATTTCACTCTATTTATCGGAATATCTTCCTTCTATTCCTTCTAGTATATGGATTATTGCGATGATTGTAATTGTGACAGTAATTAATGTTGTAGGGACCAAAGTAACGATTACGATGAATATGATTTTTTTAGGATTCCAATATATCGTATTGATAGTTTTTTGCGCTCTATGTATTCATTCACTTCTTAATGGAACAGGAGAAGGAACATTATTTTCATTAAAACCGTTTATGAATCCAGATTCTTCAATAATTGCAGCATTTTCAGGGGCATCTGTACTTTGTTTATCCTTTTTAGGGTTTGATGCTTTAACCACTTTTGCAGAGGAAACAATTCAACCGAAAAGAACCATTCCAAAAGCGATTTTCTTTGTCATTTGTTTTTCTGGTATGTGCTATATTATCGTCTCATATCTAGCACATTTAATACATCCAGACTATTTGGCATATAAAAGTTTAGATACGGCAGCTGCTGAAATCGCTAGAATGCTAGGCGGAAATTTATTTAATGCTTTGTTTCTTGCAGGAATGGTTGTAACTTCATTCACATCCGCGTTAGCTTCTCATGCTAGTGTTTCGCGTATTTTATATGCAATGGGGAGGGACTCTGTACTGCCAAAATCATTTTTTGCCTATATACATCCGCGTTTTCAAACGCCTATCAAAAATATTATTTTAGTGAGTATTTTTGCGCTGGTTTCACTATTTACTGACCTTGTTACAATTACATCTTTTATTAACTTCGGTGCATTGATTGCTTTTACATTTGTGAATATTTCCGTCATTGCACATTATTTTATTAAGGGAGGAAAAAGGTCATTAAAATCTACAATTCTCTATTTATTAATACCATTAATTGGTGCATGTATAACAATTAAATTGTGGAGTGATTTGGACAAGATGTCTCTCATACTAGGAGGACTATGGACCATTATAGGGATTGCATATCTTCTATATATAACAAAATTCTTCCGTGTTCAACCACCACAGATGAATTTTGATGAATTGCCAAAAGAAGATGGAAAAGAAGTATCTATTTAGGAGGGAGATTTATGAGAAAAAAAGCGGATATGATTTTAAGTAGTCATGCTGTATTTACAGGTATAGGAGAAGCACCAATCCCGGCATCAATTATTGTTAAGGATGATAAGATTATTGCTCTTGTTCCGAAAGAAGATATTCATAGTTATGTAGATACAGACACAATTGTACATGATTTTGGAAATCAGCTTATTATGCCTGGATTTCATGATTTCCATATTCATTTAATGTTAGGAAGTCTAGTGAGTGAAGGAGTACAGTTAATTCATGCGCGTTCAGCTAGAGAAGTTGGAAAGTTTGTAAAGGAATTTGCTGAACGAAATAAAGAGATAAATTGTGTAATTGGAAGCAGTTGGGAACAGAATTTGTGGGAAATTCATGAAGAGCCACATCGGATGATATTGGATGAGTATGTTGCAGATCGACCAGTTTTTTTATACCATGCTGAATTTCATAGTGTTTGGTTAAATAGTAAAGCACTTGAAATGGCAGGGATTAATAAAGAAACTAAGAGTCCACCATATGGAGAAATCGTTAGGGATCAAAATGGTGAGCCAACAGGAGTCTTAAAGGAAAATGCAGTGGGGTTAGCAACTAGCGTATTGCAGTTTAACTCTAAACGCAATAGGACATTGCTTCAAAATTTTTTAATAGAAGCTGCGAAATATGGAGTAACCTCTGTGCATGATTTATTGAGGATACCAGAAATGGGCGTAGAAGAAGCGGAGTTATATGATGAATTTGAAAAGGTAGGAAAGTTAACAACGAGAATTCATTTTGTTGCTCCGCTAAATGGAGATTTAAACTTAGCAAAATCCTTAAAGGAAAAATACAAATCTAGCATGGTTCAATTTTGTGGGTTTAAACAATTTATTGATGGAGTAACAACTAGTTATACGGCATATTTACTTGAACCATATAATGAAGAAACGACAAGAGGGCATACTACATATCCACCAGAAATCATAAAAAAATGGACAGTAGATGCTGACAAGGAGGGCTTTCGCGTACGATTTCATGCAATAGGAGATGGGGCTGTACGTTTAGCATTAGATGCTTTCGAAGAGGCTGAAATACAGAATGGAAAAAGAGATGCGAGGCACGCAATTGAGCATGTCGAAATGATTCATCCAAATGATATTGAGAGGTTTCAAAAATTAGGAGTGCTGGCGTCTATTCAACCTGAACATATTAATCTTACAAGCAGAGAAGTGTATAGTAGGTTAATTGGATCAGAAAGAATGCAATACAATTACTTGATGAAAACATTAATGGACGCAGGAGCAAAGCTTGTATTTGGCAGCGATTATCCTGTTGTTACAATAAATCCGTTACCAGAAATATACCGCGCTGTAACAAGGCTAGATGATGAAGGTGTGGAATGGAATTCGCAAGAGAAAATATCATTAGCGGAAGCGTTACGAGCATACACGTATACTCCTGCCTATGCCTCATTTCGTGAAAAAGAACTAGGCATAATAGAAGAAGGGAAGCTAGCTGATATAGTTGTGCTAGATCTGAATTTGTTTACTGTACCGGTGGAAGAAATTAAAGATGCTAAGGTTATTTTTACAATGGTAAATGGCAATATAGTTTTTCGGGATGAAAAAGAAAGTGTTAAGAATTAATGGGGAGGGGAGAAGAGAATGAATGAAGTGACAATTGGGCTAGTTCAATTAGCGTGTAATGAAAATATTAAGGGAAATATAGAAAGAACAATAGAAAAGGTAAGAGAATCGGCAAAAAAGGGAGCCAAGATTATTTGTTTACAGGAGTTATATCATGCTGAATACTTTGCTCAAAGCGTTTCAGTTTGTAATTATGAACTGGCAATTCCTTTTGAACATGAAGCATTACAAGCGATGCAAAGGTTAGCGGAAGAACTTCATGTGGTTATAATTGTTCCTTTTTATGAATGGGTGGCGCAAGGGATTTACTTTAACAGTGCAGCAGTGTTTGATGCTGACGGTAAATATTTAGGAACAACACGTAAAAATCATATTCCAGATGGACCGAGTTACCATGAAAAATATTATTTCACACCAGGAAATACAGGATATCCAGTATATAGTACAAAGTATGGAAAAATAGGAATCGGGATTTGCTGGGATGAATGGTTCCCTGAAGTGGCACGAATTTTGACACTAAAAGGGGCAGAAATATTATTTTACCCTTCCGCAATTGGCTCGGAACCAGATTATCCAGAACTATCAACAAAACCAATTTGGACAAAAGCTATTTCAGCTCATAGTATTCATAACGGTGTATTTGTTGCAGCTGTAAATCGAGTTGGAAAAGAAAAGGACATGTGTTTCTATGGAGGAAGTTTTATTAGTAATCCAATGGGGGAAATTGTTTGTTCTTTAGAGGATGAGGAAGGAATACTCATCCAAAAAATTGATACAAAGGAAATTAATGAAGCACGTAATCTACTGCAATTTTTAAGAGATCGTCGTACGGATACATATTCGCTAATTTTAGAAAAAGAAGTTCTAAACAGATAAAAAAGACTCTCAAATTTGAGAGTCTTTTTTTGTTTCTATTCATATTTTTTATTTTTTTACCAATAATATACATATGAAGTGGATTTGGTTATAAAGTTACTTGAGCTTACTTTACTGTATTTAGGGGTGCAAAATATGAAAGTATCAATATTTATTACTTGTGTTGCAGATGTTTTTTATCCAGAAGTAGGGAAAGATGTTGTGGAAATTCTTGAAGATTTAGGGTGTGAAGTTGATTTTCCAAAAACTCAAACTTGCTGCGGACAACCTGCTTATAATAGCGGGTATGTGAAAGAAACAAAAACAGCTGCAAAACATATGATTGAAGCTTTTTCCAGTTCAAAATATGTTGTGGCACCATCGGGGTCTTGCGCTATGATGGTTCACGAGTTTTCTAGCTTATTTTCTGAAAGTGAAGCGGAGTGGAAGAAAAAGGCTACGGAACTTGGAAATAAAACGTATGAATTCACACAATTTCTTGTTGAAGTATTAGGGAAAGAAGACTTAGGTGCGGAGCTTCATAAAAAAGCAACGGTTCATACATCTTGTCATATGAGCCGGTTAATGGGGATTAAGGAACCACCGCAAAAATTATTGAAATGTGTAAAGGGACTGGAAGTTGTTTCACTACCACATAATTATGATTGCTGCGGATTTGGAGGGACATTCTCGGTGAAAATGCCAGAAATCTCTGAGCAAATGGTTGAGGAAAAAGTAAAGCATATTATGGAAACCGGTGCGGAATTGTTAATTGGGATGGATTGTAGCTGCTTAATGAATATAAAAGGACGTTTAACACGCAATGGCTATCCAATTGATGTAAAACATATTGCTCAAGTATTAAATGAAGATCGAAAATAAGAGGGGGATATAGAGATGGGAATGAGAATTGGGAACGATCCCTTTCATAAGCGTACTGAAACAGGCATTGGGGATAAATTTATGCGACAGGCTGTCAGGAAAGCGCAAGATGGTCTTAGAGTTAAGAAATTAAAAGCTACTGAGAGTCTTGGGAATTGGGAGGAATGGCGAGCTTTAGGAGAAGAAATTCGAAAGCATACATTGGAAAACCTTGATTATTATTTACATCAGCTAAGTGAAAATATTGAGAAAAACGGTGGTTTCGTTTATTTTGCAAAGACTGCAGAAGACGCAAGGGAATATGTAAAAGAGATTGTAAAAAAGAAAAATGCGAAAAAAATTGTGAAATCAAAATCGATGGTAACAGAAGAGATTAGTTTAAATGAAGCGATTGAAGAAGCTGGAGCGGAAGTGTTAGAAACAGATCTTGCTGAATTTATTCTACAAGTGAACGACCACGATCCTCCCTCGCATATTGTTGTTCCGTGCCTTCACAAAGATAAAGAACACATTTGTGAAATATTTAAAACAAAGTTAAATTACACTGGAACATCTGACCCTACGGAAATGGCGAGGTTTGTAAGAGATTATTTACGTGATGATTTTTTTGCAGCGGATATAGGAGTGACTGGATGTAACTTTGCTGTTGCGGAGTCTGGGTCAATTTCTATCGTAGCAAACGAAGGAAATGCAAGACTTACTACGACACTTCCAAAAACGTTGATTACAGTTATGGGGATGGAACGTATTGTTCCGACATGGGAAGAGCTTGATGTTTTAGTCACACTTCTATGCCGAAGTTCTGTAGGACAAAAGTTAACAAGTTATATTACAGGATTAACTGAGCCTGGCGGGACAGATGGACCTGAGGAATTTCATTTAGTCATTGTTGATAATGGTCGTTCCGATATTGTAGGAACAGAATTCCAAAGTGTTCTTCAGTGTATTCGTTGCGCGGCATGTATTAATGTGTGTCCTGTATATAGGCATATTGGTGGACATGCATACGGCTCTATTTATCCAGGGCCAATTGGAGCTGTGCTAACACCGCTTTTAGGGGGATATGATGAATATAAGGATTTACCTTATGCATCTAGCCTTTGTGGTGCTTGTACAGAAGCGTGTCCAGTGAAAATCCCGTTACATGACTTATTAATTAAACATCGTAGCCGCATCGTAGAAGAAAAACAATCACCCGTAGCTTGGAACGTGGCTATGAAAGGTTTTGAAAAAGCGGTGAAGAGTCCTAGATTATTTTCTTTTGCTGCGAAGAGCGCTCCGTATGCATTAAAACCTCTCGCAAAAGGGGATAAGATTGAGCGCGGCATTGGGCCATTAAAAGCTTGGACGGACGCGAGAGATTTTCCAGTTCCGAAAAAACAACCGTTTCGAGAGTGGTTTGAAAAACACGAAAAGGAGAACGATGATGGCAATCCAAAATCGTGAGGAATTTTTACTCCAATTATCAGAAAAGCTTGGTAGGAAACGCCCAGAAGCAGTGGAAAAACCGAAATGGTCTTTTTCCCCGCAGTGGAATGTTTTTGATGGACTCACACAAGACGAACTTGTATTACAGTTAATGGAGCACTGTGAAGTGATTCATACAGAAGTAAAGCGAACAACAAAGGAAAGTCTTGTTGAAACATTTCAATCTTTAATAAAAGAATGGAATATCAAATCTGCTATGTATTCGAACGATGAGCGCTTTAATGAGTACGGTCTCACTTCATGTTTCAACAATGAAGGCACAACACATTTTCGTGCATGGGGATTAGGTGATAAAGAAGAGGACATAAAATTTGCGAAAGCTGCTGACCTTGGCATTACGTTCAGTGATATGACTCTGGCGGAATCAGGAACCGTTGTACTATTTAATGATGGGTTAAAAGGAAGACATGTTAGTTTGCTTCCAGAGTCATATATTGCAATCGTTCCTAAAAGTACGATCGTACCAAGGTTAACCCAAGCTACAAAACTGATTCATGATCAAAGTAAAGCGGGAAAAAACTTGCCGGCTTGTGTGAACTTCGTTTCTGGTCCATCAAATAGCGCGGATATTGAAATGAACCTTGTCGTAGGTGTGCATGGGCCAATCAGAACAGCGTATATTATTGTGGATGATGAATAATGATTTACGGTTACGAGTTGGAAATATAGATGAAACTTTTTACCGTTTATCTAAATAGGAATTGATTTGTTTTATAAAAAAGACATCCTAAATCACACATTTAGGATGTCTTTTTTGTTCTAATGATTAATGTTTAAAAGGAAAATTTCAGATTGTCTTTTCAGTGTTTTAGGCTGAAATTAGTAGTAGAGATAGAACCGATATTATAATCATCTTTATAATCAATTGAAGTAGTAAATTTCTTATTTGTATCATCTTTGATATGACCAGTCATAAAAATAGTTTCGATATCATTAGAAGGAAATCGATGATTCGTAATAGTCACTTCCAAAGTCTCTTTTTCTTTAAAATATTGAATGGTTGTTTCTGTTGCTTTATTAACGATTTGTTGTTCCTCATTCTTTTGATCTATCGTACATCCTCCTAAAAGAATAAGTGTAAAAATAAAGAATAATCTTATAGCATACTTTTTCACGAATAATCACTCCATGAATGTTGCGTTATATTCCTCTTCAATAAATTTTATATTCACTGAATATTGTGTGGTGAAGTATAAAGAAAAGGCACTCTAAAGTGCCTGGATTATTAGTTTTTAAGCTCTAAATTTTTGGTGGTTGAAATAGCGCCGATATGATAATTATTTGCGTATTCAACTGAAGCAGTAAATTCTTTAGTTTTATCATTAGTCACATAGCCTGATATAGAGATAGTTTGAAAGTCTTTTGGTCCAAATTCATGACCAGTAATTGTTACATCTAAGCCCTCTGTTTTTTTGAAATACTGAATGGTTTCTTCTTTTGCTTTATTAATGATTTCTTCCTCGGTATTATTTTCATTATTACAGCCTCCTAAGGTAGTAATAATGAAAATGAAAACTAAATAAAAAAACAATCTTTTATGCAACATAATTCTCCTCCAATCATTGGTTCCTAAATTAGGGATATATCAAATGTTGTAGAAGAGAAACTTTAAAATGTTTTAATAGGTTCAAATCAATCTAGGTTTTTAAGAATTATTTGAGGGGTTCCTTTTGAAAATAAAAATAGACACCTTATTGTTAGGTGCCCAAAAGTTTGATACATTGCTTCTAAATTTTTAATGTTAGAAGTTGAGCTTATTGAATATTGATCTCATCCTTTATATACATATGAAATAATTGGAATTAATATAAAGGGCCAACAAAAATATACTTTATTTTCATATTAATTTCAGTTATCATAACTAATACTTTCAACCTTATTTTTATAATTTATATCTGCAGTTATTTTACGGTTTGGATTATTTGTTACATGACCTGATACAAAAATCACCCAAAAATCTGAGGGGGCGAATTCCACTCTTGTCACTGTGACACCTAGCTTTTTATCTTCTTTAAAATGTTGGATTGCGATCTTTTCTGCTTTTACTTTTAATGCTATTTCCTCATTTTTTTATCCATATTGTATTATTTTTTTAGAGAAAAATTCGTTGAAACAGAACCAACATTATAATTATTATTGTAATCTATTGTAGCAGTGAATTCCTTGCTTTCATCATCTTTGATATGACCAGTTATGAAGACTGATTCTAGATCATTAGAAGGGAACCTGTAATCAGTAATAGTTACATCTAAATTTTGTTTCTCTTTAAAGTAATTAATTGTTTTTTCTGTTGCTTTATCTACTATTTGTTTTTCTTTATTATTTTCCTGCATATTACATCCCCCAATTATTGTACTTACAAAGATAAAAAAGACAAAAAAGGTAAATTTTCGGATTTTAATTCTCATGTTTACCCTCCGTTAATGTTGTTCTATAATTTAGAATATACTAAATATCCCAAGGAGGGAATACTTTGGATAGCAAAAATACACAAGAAGTGTTAGATTTAAGCTTTTATCGAATGGCTAAAGATGCGTATAAATCAGATAAAGAGTTAAGAAATGAAATTACAGTGAATAATGCGAATGATGATACTTTACAAACATGGAAGGTCCGTGAAACATTCCACGACAAACAAACCGGAATGGACGCAGTAGTCTTTGAACGAGATGTGGATGGGAAAAAGCAAGTTATGGTAGCTTTCCGAGGTACAGAAGGGGATAAAATTATAGAGAAAAACTCTTTAGGCATTCCGATGAAGCCAGGGGAAGGTATGAAGGATGCCAAAGCGGATGTAAATCATTTTGTATTACGAGAAGGTGTTCATGAACCGGCAGCACCTCCTGTAGCAGGGACTGAGAATGCAGATTCAAAGAAATATTGGAATGAAGAGCATCAACGTTGGGAAACACACAATCAATTCGAACAAGCTGAAAGAGTCATGAAACAAGTAACGGATACATACAAGGATAGGGATGATGTCGAGATATATACGACAGGTCATTCGTTAGGTGGCGCTTTGGCTGAATATGTTGCAGCATTTAATGATAGTGTAAGATGTTTGTCGTGGAATGCGCCGAGTGCAAAACATTTGTTACCGCCTGATTTACAAGAGAAAGCAAATAATGGTGAGTTTAATAATAGAATTGTAAGTGTTGTTCACGGAAATGATTCAATTGGCTATGGACCATTTGGTGCATATGAAAGTCATATAGGATCTACTTATGCGGTAACACCACCAATTTCGAAAGAAGAAATGTCAAAGCTATCATTACAGCAAAAGCTTGGGATGGATGTTACCCGATTTTTGAATTCGATAAGTGGCCCTGGTTATCATTATCAAACAGATCAGAACTTCCGGTTTGGAGAGAATGGGTCTTTATCCAATAACTACTTGTTAAATGTAGACACGAATGAAAGAGTTTATGATTCACCGGGCTCGTTATTAGGCGGGGGAGAGATTCGTGTGGTTGTAGAGAATTTGGAAAAGGCCGTAAGAGATATGAAGCGAAATGCGCAAGAATTTCAAGATAGAGTACCGAGGTTAATTTCTAATATGATGACATTATTAGAAACAGCTGAAAGTAGACGGGTAGAAGCTAAAGTAAATAATATACGTGGACATGTAGAGCATTTAAGTTTTTGGTACATACGAACAGCAACGGAAATTTCAGATTTTATTGAGAAGAAAGCCGATGATTATAAGAAGACGGATCAACAATATTAAGGGAGAAGATTAGGATGCCGAGGATTTACTTAAATGAAGAAGCATTGAGCCAAGCTTTACAACAATTTGACCATATGATTCAAGACTTAAACCATAATAAAAGAGTGGTAAGTACTGTACATGATTTACTCTTATCAAGCTGGTCTCAACTTGGAGTAGGGAAAAAAGCCATTAGTGATTTAGAATCTTTTAAAAAAGATATTGAAAGAAGGATGGAAGAATTAGAGGCTGATAAACGAGAGTTAAAGGGTGCGATTGATTTACTAAAAGCGCTGGACCAAAGTTATGATTACATGGGTCCTAAATATTAGATTACAAGAAGCACTCATAAAGGTGCTTTTTGTGGTTTAAATGGATTAAAGATTACTGTAGTAATTATTGAGGAATATGGCTCGGATCCATAATGTAGATCAAGAAAGTACCATATAGTAGTTTTAATAAAGAAAACTTGCAAATCATTCATTTTCATTTTACAATTTACTTACCGACCGGTAAGTAAAAATAAGTGAGGTACAGTATGACAAAAAATTTACAAACATCGCAGCACATTGTAGAGGCATCATTTAAACTCATGGCAGAGCATGGCATTGAGAAAATGAGTCTTTCCATGATTGCGAAAGAAGTAGGCATATCAAAGCCAGCCATTTATTATCATTTTCCGTCTAAAGAAGTGTTAGTAGATTTTTTATTTGAAGAAATTTTTTCTGAATATTATTTCGTAAATTACTTCGATAAAGACCAGTATACGAAAGAAAACTTTGCAGAAAAGTTAATAGCAGATGGTTTACATATGTTGTCTGAGTATGAAGGTCAAGAAGGCATATTACGCGTTATAAATGAATTCATCGTAACTGCGACGCGAAATGAAAAGTATCAGAAACGCTTATTTGAAATACAAGAAGATTTCTTAAATGGATTCCACGATTTATTGAAGCAAGGTGTGGAACTTGGTGTTGTGTCAGAACATGGAACAGAAGAAAATGCGCATACGTTAGCGCTCGTTATTGATAATATGAGTAATTACATATTAATAGGATTCCAGTTAAAGTATAAAGAAATTTGGATTCGAAATGTGAAAAATGTAATGAAGGAGGACTAAAGATGAAAATGCAAAAAAACTGGTGGCTCGGTTTTCTTGGATTTATTGGCATTTATAAAATTCCAGGTATGATTGAATCTTTTCAAGCGGATAAAGGTTGGTTTGCATTAATCGGTTTCGTGTGGTTACTTTGGTTCGGATATTTTATTCCTGAGAAGAAAGATAATTAAATTTCAATTTTTTGTAAAGTTATGTAAAATATAGATTGAGAGTATTCATATATTAGATTAATAGATTTGGAGTGGTTACATGGATCCATTGAAAAATGAAATTCATCCTGACATGGTCAAGGTGTGGAAAATTCGTGCTGTAATTGAAGAAGGGATAGGTATTCTCGTCATCTTAGTATACCTTTTCCTCATGATAAAGTTTGATTGGTGGGCGTGGATTTTGTATGTGATGGTTGGGTTAACAGTTGCGCTAGCACCATTTTCGTATTTCGTATTCCCGAAACTACGTCAGCGTTATTATAGCTATCAATTAAATGAAGAAGAGCTTGAAATTCAGCACGGTCTTTTCGTCGTAAAGCGCGTATTAGTACCGATGATTCGTGTACAGCACGTTACAATTGAACAAGGACCAATTATGAGAAAACATGGATTAGCAGAATTACATATTTCAACAGCGGCAACTTCGCATAGCATTCCAGGCTTAACGATGTATGAAGCAGAAATGTTAAAAACGAGAATCGCAGAATTAGCGAAAGTGAGTGATGAGGATGTATAAGAGGCAGCATCCAATCACGATGTTATTAGAATTAAAAATAACAGACTTTATACCATTACTTATTTTCATGTTTAGTTTAAATGGAAAGTTTCCATTTTGGTATTTAATTCCCGCTGGATTCGGTTTACTCACCGTCTTTTCAGCGTTTGAAAAATGGTATTACACAACATACTGGGTTGAAAATAACGTATTACATGTTAAACAAGGGCTCTTTGTGAAGAAGGAGAGCTACTTAAATAAAGAACGTGTTCAAACGATTAATACAAGTTCAAACGTGTTATATCAAATGCTTGGTTTAAAGAAAATTCAAATCGAAACAGCTGGTGGAGGCGATGATGCAGAAGTAAGCTTAGCTGGTATTACGGAAGATGAGGCGAAGGAGCTTATTTCCTTACTAAATGAGCCAACTCCAGAAGTGAAAGCAGAAAAAACATCAGAAGAAGTAGTAGAAAAAGAAGTTATGACTGAGGAAAAGCAAGCGACAGAGTACAAATTAACTTTGAAAGAAATTTTATTAGCATCTGTTACATCTGGTCAATTTGGATTGTTATTCTCTTTAATATTTTTCGTTTATAACCAAGTAGATGAATACATTCCGAAATGGATAAAAAATAGCGTAGAGTCGTATGTAATGGATCATGATATATACGGCTGGATTTACATGGTAGCTATTTTACTTGTCGTTTCTTGGATGATATCCACAATTGGTTATGCGTTAAAACACGGAAACTTCACAGTAAATCGAAAAAACGATGAAGTTCGTATTTCTCAAGGTTTGCTTGAAAAGAAAGAACTTGTACTAAAATTGCACCGTATTCAAGGTATTACGATAAAAGAAAGTATTTTACGTCAGCCATTCGGTTATTGTGCTGTGCAAGTAGAAGTCATTCAAAGTAAGGGAATGGGAGAAGAGAAAGACAAAGTCACGCTGCATCCGATTATTCGAAAAGATCGCGTGCAACAGTTACTCGCTCATTTACAATTACCATATGAACTGAATACAAACATTATTGCATTACCAAAAGCAGCCTTGCGCCGTTACTTAATTGATAGTTTTATATTCTTCGCAATGCTAGCAATCCCGCTTACGGGAATAAGCATTTACTTTGAAAAGTATTACATTATGTGGGCGTTGTTACCGCTCGCTATCCTCATCTTTACACTTGGATACGCAACATTTAAAACAAATGGTTATAGTGTAAATGGAGAGCAAATTACGATTGTACATCGTAGTATTGGAAAACATACAGGACTTGTCAGAAGAAGACACGTCCAATCAATTGAAAAAACACAATCATATTTCCAGCGACGAGCGGATTTATGTACCTATAATTTTTCTAGTGCATCATCGAATTATAAATTAGAACATACGAGATTTGAAGATGCGGAGAGAATGCAGGATTGGTATAAGAAGAGAATAAGTGAGAATTAACTTGAAAAAGCTTGCCTATTATGAAAGGCAGGCTTTTTTGTTATAGGAAAATGAGTGACTTAATCCATGTATTAGTACAGCTACAGCACACATATATCAATACATATCAAAAAAAGTAGTATACTTCTATTTAAGGGAAATCTGTGGAATTTTTGATATAAATGGTATACTAATATAGAAAAAGTATTAGGAGGCTATATATGATAAGTCAGTTAAAAAGAGAAGCACTTGATGCATTAAAAGGAAAATGGGGATTAGCGGTAGGGGCAACCTTATTAGTCGGAATCCTTATTGGAGCTGTTGAAATTCTAACCACAGGTATTTTCTCGATGCTTTGGGGTTGGGAAGAAGCAAATGAGTCGCTTACAGTAACTATTATTGCAATGTTTATTATCGGTCCGTTAACAATAGGTGCTTCTTATTTTGTTTTAAATGTAATTCGTGGGACTAATGCTCGTATTGGTCATATATTTAGATGGTTTAACGATGGAAGTAAGTTTATGAAATCGTTTTTAACATATTTACTAATGAATGTGTACTTGATTCTATGGACATTACTTCTTATTATTCCAGGTATTATTAAATCATTTTCTTATTCTATGACATATTTTATTTTGAACGATCATCCAGAATATACAGCGAATCAAGCGATTACTGAAAGTCGTCGTATGATGAATGGACATAAAATGGATTACTTTTTACTATGCTTAAGTTTCTTAGGTTGGTTCATTTTAAGTATTCTTACTTTAGGAATCGGTTTCTTATGGTTAGTACCTTATTTCTATTCGACATCGGCAGCGTTTTATGAAGAGATTTCAAAAGAATATTACAAAAAAGAAGGTACTACTTTCTAATAAAGCATCTAAACCATCTACCCTAAAGAATATAGGGAGCAGATGGTTGAGGTGTTTTGATATGTGTTCTGTTTTCGGGATTCACTTCAGGATATAAGGTATAGGTTTTTATATAGAAATTCTTCCCTCTATGTTTTAGCATAGAGGGTTATTTTTTTATGTAAAAATGATAGAAAATAATGAATAATATATGTAAAGGAAAAAGTGAGGTGAATGAGATTGAGCAAATTTTTAATACCGTATTCATTTGCTATATTAAGTTTCTTTATTTCAGCATCGGCACTTGATTTATATGATAGGATGGGAAAAAATGATGAGATGACTTCGCCGAACATAATTGGAAAAATAATTCAATCTACTGCGCAAATGGGAGTCCTTACATTGTATTTTGGAGCACCTATCATTTTAGGTGGCTGTCTTCTTGGTGAGCTATTGTTTAGAGGTATCATTTTACGATTTAAACTAAGCTATATTATATCTTTATTATTATATTTACTTTTAGCTTTTAGTATTGTTTTCGTAACGGTAGGAATTCCAACTACATATGAAGATTCTAATATTTTTTTCATGGTAATAACTATGATTTGCGCTGTTACATTCTTTGTGGGCCGGAATATATGGGAGAAAAAACAAGTTAATAATGGAGTGATCCAATGAAATGCACTTGTCCATGCTGCGGATATAAAATGTTAGAAGAAGAACCACCAGGTACATATGAAATTTGTAATATATGTTATTGGGAAGATGATCCTGTTCAGTTTAACGATCATGACTTTGAAGGCGGAGCAAATAAGCCCTCGTTAAGGCAAGCACAGAAAAATTTCATTGCATTTGGTGCTTGCGAGGAATGTTTTGTTGGATTAGTTAGAAAGCCGAATAGTGAAGATGTGAAGGATTCTAGTTGGAAGCAAATTTGTTAAATAGCTTTAAATAAAAATGTTATTACTCAATGTAACAAGAGTAATAACATTTTTTTATGCAATGATGAAAGAATTAACGACGTCTTATAAGATAAAACAATAAAGATGATACAGTAATAGGAAGGCCAGTATCCAGAAAGGCATTTAAATTAAAGGATAGAAAATCTCTGTCGTTAAACCATGTAAAGAATAAATGATTGTAGGAAATACCTAGCAGTATAAATAAAGGAATGCCGATTTTTAATTCATGACTTCTTTTTATTTTTTTATAACAAAATTCACCTAATAAACAACCGATAAGAACGGGGATACTGCCAAGAATAATATACATAATGATTGATACCCAAATTGGTCCCCATGAATCTGCAAAATTGGGAACTCGTGTATACTGTAAAACATTTACAATGACGGAGAAAACTAGTAAGCATGTTAAATAGCTAATAGAAAATTTTTTCAATGGAATCATCCTCTTACTATAAGAAGTTATGTAAAATGATATAAAAAAGGCATCTAGCAAAAGTACTAGATGCAAATAAAAACACAAGGGAAGATAAAAATCTTCCCGTTTCCCGTAAGTAATTATATCAAAAAAATTATAAAAAACTAGCTTTATTTTTAATATAATGAATGTGTGAAGCTATGAAAGTAAAAGATTACACTGTTTTTATAGTGTTTTATTGAAAAAAGGAGCTACGTATATGATTAATTTCAAACCAGAAAATTTAAACCAACTACTAAAAGTGACGCTTATAAGTGCGAATAAATCTTATGACGCGATTAAAGATTATGAATTTACGGGAGAAGCAGTAGTATTCCGTGTAGACTTCAAATATATTGACGTTTCTCTAATGATTGTAGATATGTTAGGAAGATCAGCTTCTAAATTTAACATTTTGCCATATGCCCGTCCTAATACGAATGAAATAGATTACATTCAGTTTCATGTGTATTCGATTAATGAAGGGAATTTTAAAGAAATGATCGATACGATGTGAAAACTATAATTTTACAAATATGTATATACCAACTAATATATAATTAATAAATTCATATAATTGGAGTGATGAGATGCAGCCGTTAGAAAGGGAGATTCATTCTAATATGCTGAAAGTGTGGAGAATTCACGCTTTAATTGGGGCGGCAGTTATACTAGCAGTCGTAATTGCGTATTTCTTTTTTATGATCAATTTTAACTGGTGGGGCTGGTTGTTTGGACTATTAGTAACAGGTGCTATTACATTTATCCCACTTGATTATTTTGTATTTCCAAATTTACGTCAACGCTATTATAGTTACAGATTAAATGAAGAAGAGATTGAGATTCAAAAGGGAATGTTCGTTGTAAAACGAGTACTTATTCCGATGATGCGCGTGCAGCACGTAACGATTGAGCAAGGACCAATTATGAGAAAGTATAATTTAGCAGAATTACATATTTCAACAGCGGCAACTTCTCATAGTATTCCAGGCTTAACGAAAGAAGAAGCAGAACAGCTGAAAAGACAAATTGGAGAGCTTGCGAAAGTGAGTGATGAGGATGTATAAGAGGCAACATCCGATTACGATATTATTAGGTATTCGAATTGCGACTTTGTTGCCTTTTATTTTTCTTGTTTTATTTCGTTCAGATGGTGAAGTAGAACCTTGGTATTTCTTACATCTTGTTCTTTTGTTTGTATTATTTATTATGGCTATTTTTTCAGCTGTAAAATGGTTTTTCAAAGTATACTGGGTTGAAAATAATATTCTACATATTAAACACGGTGTTTTTGTGAAGAAGGAAAGTTATTTAAATAAAGACCGTGTGCAAAACATTAGTACATCTTCTAATGTCATTTATCAAATGCTTGGGCTTACGAAATTAAATATAGAAGTAGCGGGCGGCGGTAGTGAGCCGGAAGTGATGTTAGCTGGTATTAAAGAAGATGAAGCGAAGGAACTGATTGCTTTATTAAATAAAAAAAGAAGCGCTGCGAGTGAAGAAGTACCCATGGCAGAAGAAAGTAAGACGATTTATCAGTTAACGATGAAAGAGATTTTAGTAGCTTCCATTACGTCTGGTAGATTCGGATTAGTGTTTTCTGGATTACTTCTTATTTACACAGAGTTTAATCAATTTCTTCCAGAATGGCTCATAAATAAAGTGGAAGCGTATGTGATGGATAACGGTGTATATGAATTAATCGTTATGGCCGCGATTTTAATGGCAATTTCGTGGGTCATTTCTACGGCTGGCTATGCATTAAAATACGCGAACTTTAAAATTGAGCGAAACGGAAATGAAATTCGCATCGTTCAAGGGTTATTTGATAAGAAAGAGTTTGTGTTAAAATTACACCGCATTCAAGCGATTACTGTAAAAGAAGGAATTCTCCGCCAGCCTTTCGGTTATTGCTCTGTCGAAGTGGAAGTCATTCAAAGTATAGAAGCGGCAGGGAATGAAGTGATGTTACATCCTTTTATGAAGAAAAAAGATGTACAGCAGTTACTTGCCTATTTACAGTTGCCATATGAAATAGAAGAAGAAATCGTTCCTTTACCGAAGGCTGCATTGCGCCGTTATATTATTATGGGATGGATTACAAGTGCCGTACTCACAGTGCCGATCGCCGGTGCGAGTATATATTTTAAACAAAATATTGCGTTATTCACCCTGATACCACTATTTATCGTATTTAGGTTACTTGCATACGCTAGATATAAAAGTGGTGGATATATGATACGAGAAAATCAGTTAGTAATGGTGCACCGAGGTCTCGCGAAATACACAGGAATCATGAGAAGAAGGCATGTTCAAGTAGTCGGATATAATCAGTCGCATTTTCAAAAGAAAGACGAGTTATGTACAGCTGCTTTAGCGGTGGCAGGACATGGTTATAAAGTGAAGCATATGCGAAAAGAAGACGCGCTTCGCATATATAATTGGTATAAAGAAAAAGGAAACACCGGTGTGTAACGGTGTTTCCTTTTTTGTCGTTAAATCGATGTCTTTAGTTGAATCGTTGATATATTTCAAGATGTGATAGATATATTCGGAAAATCGTTAATATAATTTCACGTATTGCCGGTGTTGTACTACTTTTTAATTAAACTAAAACATCAAAAGTAGTCACGAAAGAAGGACGAGAGAAAATGCTTTTTTGCTGTTCTGCATGTGGATGCGCCTGAGCCTGAGCTTGTCCCTCTGCTTGTGCAGGACGTTTTTTATGAGCGTTTTCGAATGAACGTGATTCTGTCCAGTCTTTAAAGTTTTGCTCAGTTTCCCACATCGTTAAGATGACATATGTATCGTTACTTAATGGGCGAAGAACGCGGATCGCTTGGAAACCAGGTTCGTTTTCGATAAGGCCTGCGCGGTTTTTAAAACGGTTTTCAAATACTGGGCGACCTTCGTCTGTTACCGAAATGTTGTTACAAACGATATAGCCAGGTTGTCCTTTAAATTCTCCAACAGCGTCTAATACGTCATACTGAAGTGCCGATTCTACAGATTCTTCTGTATTTTCTTTATAAAACATATCTTTTTCGTTATTTTTTGCAGTGAAATGTGCTTGTTCTAGAGGTGTTTCGTATGAAATAATAGCCTTCATTTTAATGCCCCCTTTATAGTTTGTCTCTATTATATCAATTCTCTTAAAAAACTTCGAAGATTATATACATAAAGATACTTCTTTTTCAAATAATAAATGTACCATCATTTGGAAAGAAGGCCGATGTATGAAGAAAGCAAAGTGGACTTTATTAGGCGGGTTAGCAACGTTTGTAGTAGCAATTGTACTTTATAAACTTATTGTGTTAGCTGGTGGCTATATGATGGATGAAAAGCAGCTTGTTTTCCACTCTTCATCACGTATCGTTGACCAGAAAGGGAAAGAAATTACGAAATTATATGTAGAAAATAGAGAGCTCGTGCCGATCGAAGAAATTCCAAAGTATGTGCAGCAAGCATTTGTTACGGTGGAGGATTCTCGTTTTTATGAGCATCAAGGAATTGATTATCCTTCTATATTTAGGGCGCTTTATAAAGACGCGTTAGCTGGAGAGAAGGTGGAAGGCGGTAGTACGATTACGCAGCAACTAGCTAAAAATGTCTTTTTAACTCGCGAAAAAACATTTACACGTAAATTGAAAGAGGTCGCAATTTCTCTTCAATTAGAGCAAAAATATACGAAGCAGCAAATTCTTGAAATGTATATGAACCATATTTATTTTGGCCATGGAGCATATGGAATTCAAGCGGCGGCAAAGTTGTATTTTAATAAAAATGTAGAAGATTTAACAGTAGAAGAGGGGGCGATGCTTGCAGGACTTCCGAAAGCGCCAAATGGCTATTCACCGTACTTATCTCCAGAAAAGAGTAAGGAACGCCGTGATCTTGTTTTGTCACTTATGCATAAACAAGGCTATTTAACAGCGGAAGATAGTGTTCGTTATCAAGGGAAAACAATCGCTCTTTATAAAAATTCAGATGAGCGTGAACTCGCATATATGCCGTATATCGATATGGTTATAGATGAAGCAGCACGTTTATATGGTTTGTCTCATCAAGAAGTGCTTCGCGGAGGGTATACGTTTGTCGTGCCGATGGATGAAAAAATTCAAAAGGTAGCATATAACCAGTTTCAAGATGCGAGAAATTTCCCTGGTAAAGAAAACGGGGCGCAAGGTGCATTTTTATTAATGGATAACCAAACTGGCGGAATTAAAGCAGCAATTGGCGGAAGAGAGTATGTTCCGAGAGGGCTTAATCGTGTTTTTGCAAAAAGGCAGCCTGGTTCTGTTTTAAAGCCGCTTATCGTGTATGGACCAGCACTTGAGACGAAAAAATATAATCCATATTCTTTATTAACGAATGAAAAAAGTTCGTTTGAAGGCTATGAACCTCGAAATTATAATCATGAGTATACGAAAGAGATGACGATGTACGATGCGGTATTAGAATCAGCAAACGTGCCAGCTGTTTCTTTATTAAATGAATTAGGGGTAGATGAGGGAAAGCAATATTTAGAGAAAGGAAATGTTCATATTGCGGACTCAGGTTTAAGCACGGCACTTGGCGGGCTTAAAAATGGTGTTTCTCCATTTGATCTTGTTAAAATGTACCGCTCTTTTTTAGCGAACGGGAATATTATTGAACCACACGTTATTGATAAAGTGTTAAATAGACACGGTGCAGTTATTGGAGAATCATCAAAAGCTGAAACGAAAGTCTTTTCAAAGCAAACGGCATGGTACATGACAAAGATGCTGGAAGGAGTTGTGAAAGAAGGTACGGCGAAAGCTGGTGTATATAATGGAGCTTTAGCTGGAAAGACAGGCACAACTTCATTGCCGAATGATGATCGGGGGGCGCGCGATATGTGGTTTGTAGGATATACACCGAATTTAGTAGGGGCAGTTTGGATTGGCTATGACCGCACCGATAAAGAGCATCAATTACAAGATGGAAATGCATCTGCAACGATGTTATTTAAAAAGATTTTAATGAAAGCAAACATACAAGATAAAGCGAGTTTTCATAGGCCAAAAGGTGTTGAAACAATTGGACTGCCAATTCGTTTAGATAAGATTAAAAACGTGGAAGCAAAACTAGCATTTAGTCCTTTCGGTTTATTTGCGATGAAACTAAGCTGGACGCCGCTTCCTGATGAGCGAATTATGTACCGGATTTATAAAGTTGAAAAAGGAATTCATACTCATGTTGGGACGGTAAAAGGAGCTGGGAAATATGAGGAAAAGTTTATTAACATATTCTCAAAACCGAGTTTTTACGTTGTGCCATTTAACACACAAACGAACCGTGAAGGAGAAAAGTCAAAAGTAGCTAAACCGTAGTTTTTCTCTGTGCTATAATAAGAATGTTGTGAAAATAGTAAGCGGTTTTACGAACATTTGTGTCAATTTCATGAACAACGTACATAATGTTATGCATTTTGTTTTTACAAGCTGTATAGTAAAAAAAGATAAATATCGGAATAGAACGTATTTAAAGCAAAAGCATTGGTAGGGAAGGGAGCAAGGGTCTTGGTAAGAACTATAAATGAGACATTTTTAAAAGCATGTAGGGGGGAACGTACAGAGTATGTACCAGCATGGTATATGCGTCAAGCAGGTCGTTCACAGCCGGAATATAGAAAGATAAAAGAGAAATATTCTTTATTTGAAATTACACATAATCCAGAATTATGCGCTTATGTTACAAAGTTGCCAGTTGATCAATATAACGTAGACGCAGCAATTCTTTATAAAGATATTATGTCACCACTACCTGCAATTGGTGTTGATGTGGAAATTAAATCTGGTATTGGCCCAGTAATCGATAATCCAATTCGTTCTTTACAAGATGTAGAAAAATTAGGGGAAATCAATCCAGAAGATGACGTACCTTACATACTAGATACAATTCGTTTATTAACGACAGAAATGTTAGATGTACCGTTAATCGGTTTTTCAGGAGCTCCATTTACGTTAGCGAGCTATATGATTGAAGGCGGTCCTTCTCGTAACTACCATAATACGAAAGCGTTCATGTATGCAGAGCCGAAAGCTTGGTTCGCATTAATGGATAAGCTTGCAGATATGGTTATTACATATTTAAAAGCGCAAATTAACGCAGGAGCAAAAGCGGTTCAAATTTTCGATTCTTGGGTTGGAACAGTAAATGTAGCGGATTACCGTATATTTATTAAACCAGCGATGGAGCGTATTTTTGCAGAAGTTCGCCCGATGGGTGTTCCGATGATTATGCATGGCGTAGGTGCTGCACATTTAGTGAATGAATGGCACGACTTACCTCTTGATGTAGTAGGTTTAGATTGGCGCTTACCGATTGAAGAAGCACGCGCCCGCGGTGTTCACAAGGCGGTACAAGGAAATATGGACCCTTCGTTCTTACTAGCACCATGGTCTGTTATTGAAGAACATGTAAAAGGTATTTTAGATCAAGGGGTGAAAGAGCCTGGTTATATCTTTAACTTAGGTCACGGTGTATTCCCAGAAGTAAATCCAGATACATTAAAACGCTTAACTACATTTATTCATGAATACTCTAAAGAACAGTTAGCGAAGTAAAGGAGATTGGCTGTATGAAAAAGAAAATTGGTTTGCTTGTAATGGCATACGGAACGCCGTATAAAGAAGAAGATATTGAACGTTACTATACACATATTCGCAGAGGAAGAAAGCCAAGTCCTGAAATGCTAGAAGATTTAACAGAGCGTTACCGTGCAATTGGTGGTATTTCTCCTTTAGCTACTATTACATTAGAGCAAGCTAAAAAGTTAGAGACGCGTTTAAATGAAGTACAAGATGAAGTAGAGTACCACATGTATCTTGGCTTAAAACATATCGAACCGTTCATTGAAGATGCAGTACAAGCTATGCATAAAGATGGAATAGAAGATGCAATTGCACTCGTTCTTGCCCCTCATTATTCTACTTTTAGCGTGAAGTCGTATGTAGGACGAGCGCAAGAAGAAGCAGAAAAACTTGGAAACTTAACAATTCACGGCATCGATAGCTGGTATAAAGAACCGAAATTTATTCAGTATTGGGTCGATGCAGTGAAAGGTATATATAACGGTATGTCAGAAGCAGAACGTGAAAAAGCTGTGTTAATCGTATCTGCACATAGCTTACCAGAGAAAATTATCGCACTGGGCGATCCATATCCAGATCAACTAAATGAAACAGCTGACTATATTGCAAGAGGCGCTGAAGTAGCAAATTATGCAGTTGGCTGGCAAAGTGCCGGAAATACACCAGATCCTTGGATTGGTCCAGATGTACAAGATTTAACGAGAGAATTAAATGAAAAGTACGGCTACAGTTCATTCGTATATGCACCAGTTGGATTTGTTGCGGAACATTTAGAAGTTTTATATGACAATGACTTTGAGTGTAAAGTTGTAACGGATGAAATTGGCGCAAAATATTATCGTCCAGAAATGCCAAACGCATCGGATGCATTTATTGACTGTTTAGCAGATGTTGTATTAAAGAAAAAAGAATCTGCATTGTAGGAAGAAAGGGGGAGCTTACTTGAGGAAAAAAGTTGTGATCGTCGGCGGTGGTATAACAGGCTTATCGACAGCGTATTACTTACAAAAAGAAATTCGCGAAAAAAACTTGCCGATAGATACATTGCTTATAGAAGCGTCTGGTAAACTTGGCGGGAAAATTCAAACCGTTCAAAAAGATGGATTTACAATTGAACGTGGCCCTGATTCTTTCTTAGCAAAAAAAGAGGGTGCAGCTAAATTAGTGAAAGAATTAGGACTTGGCGATGAACTTGTAAATAATAAGGCCGGTCAATCATTTATCCTTGTAAATAATCGGTTACATAAAATGCCGAGCGGATCAATGATGGGAATTCCAACGCAAATTACGCCGTTTCTATTTTCCGGATTGTTCTCCCCAATTGGTAAATTAAGAGCTGGTTTTGACTTATTAATGCCAAGGTCAAAACCAGTTTCTGATCAATCACTCGGGCAGTTTTTCAGACATCGCCTCGGAAATGAAGTCGTTGAAAATTTAATTGAGCCATTATTATCTGGTATATATGCAGGGGATATTGATGAAATGAGTTTAATGTCAACATTCCCTCAAATTTATCAAATCGAACAGGAGCACCGTAGTATTTCACTCGGTATGCGTACGCTCGCTCCGAAGCAAGAGAAGGCTGAAGTGAAAAAAGGAATCTTTAAAACTGTGAAAACCGGTTTAGAATCTATAGTAGAATCTCTTGAAGTGAAGATTCCTAATAATATGGTAATAAAAGGAACGCGTATTGAGAAAGTTGCGAAACTTGGTGATGGCTATACGATTACTCTTAGTAACGGAAAAGAAATGGAAGCAGACGCGATTGTAGTTGCAGCACCACATAAAGTATTGCCATCTATGTTTGCACAGTACAAGCAGTTTCGTTTCTTCCGTAACATTCCATCTACATCCGTTGCAAACGTGGCGCTTGCTTTCCCGAAGTCTGCCATTCAGCGCGATATTGATGGTACCGGATTTGTCGTATCAAGAAATAGTGATTACACGATTACGGCGTGTACGTGGACACATAAAAAATGGCCACATACAACGCCAGAAGGAAAAACGCTTCTTCGTTGTTACGTCGGACGCCCAGGTGATGAAGCGATTGTTGAACAAACGGACGAAGAAATTGTGCAGCTTGTATTAGAGGACTTACAAAAGACAATGGATATTACAGAGGATCCAGAGTTTACAATTGTAAGCCGCTGGAAAGAAGCGATGCCTCAATATACAGTAGGTCATAAAGACCGAATGAAGAAGCTCACAACATTTATGGAAAGCGAGTTGCCAGGTGTGTACTTGGCAGGTAGTTCTTACGCTGGCGCTGGTCTTCCAGATTGCATTGAGCAAGGTGAGAGAGCTGCAAAGTGTGTGCTAACTCATTTAGAGAAAGTAATCGAGACTGAATTAGTCGCAAATTAAAATATTCCAAACAAACCGCCTTCAATTAGATTGAAGGCGGTTTGTTTATTGAATAAGATACCTGTTAGTTAATAAACCTATATAAGTTATTTTGTGTTATAGTTTGAAAACTTGTAAATTAAATAAATTTTGTGTAAAACTTGTCGAAATATAGTTCTATATAACGAATCATTTGATATGATAGAAATGCTGAGAAAATATGAATTAGGGAGAGGAAAATGGCTGTGAAGAAATTGTTAAGTATCTTTTTATCATTATTGCTATTGCTTTCATTTACTGGAACTTTAGCGCAGGCGGAAGAAACTACTTCTATGTCGGTAGAGAAAGCAATTCAAGTATTTAAGCAGCAAGGGAAAACGAAGGGGATAGTGGAAGGATATATCGTTGGGTATACGCAGAGTCCTTCTAAATACACGAAAGATCCGGCTAAGTTTGATGATACAAACGTGGCAATTGCTGATTCGCCAAACGAAACGAATCCAGACAAAATCATGCCTGTTCAGTTGCCAAAAGGCGATGTGAGATCGGCAGTAAATGTGAAAGATCATCCTGAAAATATCGGAAAGAAAGTTCAGCTAACAGGGACGCTTGAATTATATTTTGGTAGCCCCGGTTTAAAATCGGTAACAGCTCATAAGTTTCAAGGGGAAGAACAAAACCGTGTTAGCGATGTAGTAGCTTCGCCTGGTGGCGGGGAAGTTGCTAAAGGAACAGCGGTAACATTAACAACGAGCACAGAAGGAGCAACAATCTACTATACGTTAGATGGTTCTAATCCTACAAATAAAAGCGTTCGTTATAACGGACAAATTATAATGAATGAAAATAGTGTAGTGAAAGCAATCGCAGAAAAAGAAGGGCTTACTCCTTCAGCGGTTTCAACATTTTCATTTATAATCGTCACAAATGAACAAGTTCGTATCCATGATATTCAAGGGAAATCACATATTTCTCCTTACAATGGAAAAAAAGTACGAAATGTAGAGGGTGTTGTAACAGCGCTCGATAAAAATGGTTTTTATGTAGAAGATAATCAGCCAGACGAAGATCCAGCTACTTCTGAAGGTATTTACGTATACAAAAAAGATGCGAATGTAGCAGTAGGAGATCTTGTCCAAGTTGATGGAGAAGTAGAAGAATATGTTGGACCTGGATATGCAGAGCGATTTGAAACAGACTTAACGACGACGGAAATTAAGGCGAGTCGCGTTGCTGTAATCGCAAAAGATCAACCTTTACCAGCGCCGATTGTATTAGGAGAAAACGGTGTGAAAATCCCTGATCAAATTATCGATAATGATGCATTCGGTTTATTTGATCCAAATGAAGATGCAATCGATTTTTATGAAAGTGTAGAAGGTATGCGCGTTACGATGCCAACGCCAAAAATTATCGCTCCGCAGAAAAACGGTAATTTATATGTAACAGTAAAAAATGGCGGAGATAAAGTGGTAACGAAGTATGGTACACCTTTATTAGATAAAGAGCAATTAAATCCAGAGCGCCTTTCTGTAAAAGTACCTCGTGATTATGTCGCGAAAGTAGGCGATACATTCACTGGAGATATAACAGGCGTAGTAGGATATGACTACGGTTCGTTCCGCATTTCGCCAGTAACGGAATTACCATCTGTAGTGGACGGCGGATTTAAGCAAGTAGGGGCAAATATTCAGCCGCGTCTTGATAAGTTAACAGTTGCTACATATAACATTGAAAACTTCTCAGCTAACAAAAAAGAAACAACAGATGAAAAAGTAAAAGCGTTAGCTTATTCTATTAAATATAATTTAAAAATGCCTGATATTATCGGTGTACAAGAGATGCAAGATAATAATGGAGCAATCAATGATGGTACAACAGATGCATCTTTAAGCGCAAAACGTATCATTGATGCTGTATTAGAAATTCGTGGACCGAAGTATGAGTATGTAGAAATTGCGCCGAACAACAATCAAGACGGCGGGGCACCTGGAGCTAATATTCGCGTCGGTTTCTTCTATAACCCATCTCGTGTGAAATTAGCGACAGTACCGAAGTTACTAGATAAAAATGTAGTTCGTATTGGAGACGAAAATCCTTTATTTGAAAGTACACGTAAACCGTTAGCTGCAGAATTTACATTCCAAGGACAAAACGTTGTTGTCATCGCAAATCACTTAAACTCAAAACTAGGAGATGCAACACCATTTGGAAAAGTGCAGCCGCTCGTATTAAAGAGTGAAGAAAAACGAGTTCAATTAGCACAAGAAGTGAATCAAGTCGTACAAGGTATTCAGAAAAAGAATACGAATGCACCAGTTGTTGTATTAGGTGATATGAACGATTTCGAGTTCTCTAAACCACTAGAAGCACTGCAAGGAACGATATTAAAAGATATGTTAAACACAGTGCCGAAAGAGAATCGCTACACGTACATTCATGAAGGTAACGCACAAGTGTTAGATCATATTTTAGTAACAAATAACATCGCACCGCACACAATTGTAGACCCAATACACTTAAACTCAAACATTATGAAAGAACATGGCCGTGTAAGTGACCACGATCCAGTACTTGCTCAAATTGATTTGAAGAAGGCTTCATAAAGTAGGAGAACGCTTAGGTAAATAAGCGTTCTTTTTAGGCTGCATAATGAAATACCTCCAATTGCTAATGTTATATGCTTATTTAGTAAAAAGGTAACCAGATAAGAGAACAGAGCCAATAAGTAAAATATTCAAAAGAGTGACCACTGAAGCTATAATAGGTAATACTTTCTTTTCAGAAGGACTAATAAATGAAATGATAGCCATTATTATAGATAAAATGGTTCCGCATAATATTGCGTACGTCATAGGAGTAACTGTATTGGGACCAAATCGATCTAAGACAGGAACAAGTGAAAACATTAAAATAGTACTGAATAGGCTAAAGGTTAAAAACATATAACTTTTCCAAGTATGAATTTTAGGTTGCATGATCAAAACGCCCCTTTCCAAGGTAATGTGGACTATTTATGTTTATCCATATGCAAATCATAACTTAATTTAAATTGTTGATTTTCTATGGCTTTAGCAGTGATCATTTTATTTAAAAAGAGAATATAACTAATCACTCGAGATTATATATAGATCCCCCTTTTTATAAAATTCATGATAAAATTAATTGAATATTTAGTTTTTTAAGGAGGTCAACGATGCAAGCACGAATAAATGGGAAATTAATGAATCAGCTTGCGGTTTTTTTTAGTACAATCGTCATGCTTCAGTTTGTAGCCGATATAACAGGGCTTACACAGAATCTAGATAGTATGTATTACTTAATAAATACAGCAACTTCCTATGTAACGTTTAGTTTGGCGGTTATTTTTACTTTAATAGGTGCGAGAAGAGAATTAAGTAAATATGCAATTATTTCATTATGTTTAGTGGTAGCTATTAAAGCAATTTATTTTGCGGCGGTTGTTATTTTGTGGGGATTGGCTGGTACGCCGTAAAAGAAGAGTAGTGAAAGTATGCATTTGATACATGTAAACGAATAAGAGCGTAATTCCGATCTCACATAGGGAATTACGCTCTTAGTCGTTTTAATTACTTAGTCTGAAATTACTTGAAAAGCTTTTCTACATCGATCTCGTTTTTGAAGTCTTCTCATATATCTTTTTTTGTCCCGTTGTAATCCCTTTATGTACATGAATAAGCTGACAAGGAAGAAAAATGTACATTGTAAAATGTACGGTGACATCCCGTGTAATGGTTGTTTCGGATCATATAAGTGAATAGGTGCTCCGCCTATTGTAGGGAATATTGTATTTAGTAGGACGAAAGGAATGGAAGTAACTGCAAATGGAAATAGAAGTGCCATGTAATCCTTTTGTGACCATGTGGACGCTGCTAAACCTAAGAGGGCCATTAAACCAGCGAATAAAAAATTAATCCCAATATATAGAGAAATATAAGTGATGGGAGAAGAGAAATATAACTCTGCGAACATTCCGTTGCCGTTTATCATGCTAGTACCAACGGTGGGATCTCCATTTGGAATGGTTAATTTGCAAAGTAATAAAGAAAGAATGAACGGTAAAGTATAAAGAAATCCACCGCAGAAAAATGTAACGATATATTTTGTAAAGGAATACGAGAATAGGGAAATTTCCTTACTTATAAAAGATTTGAAACCATCGGATTTATCGGAATTGTAACTTGTACTAAATGGTAAACTTGCAATAACAGGCAGTAATAATAAATAAACATCCATTTCATTATCACGAAACCCGATCCATTTAAAAGCAGTTGCCATAGTCCCGTCCGCTGCGTCTCCTAAATAACGAATTACATAATAATAATGATAAATAGAAATAAGAACTAATCCACTAAACATAATAATTAAAGAAACCCGGCTACAAAAAGCTTGCTTTATATTTAAACGAAGTGCACGCATCATGACTGAAAAAGCCTCCACTATTTTTATAAATCTGTCTACTGTCTATATTACTATTAATTGTAAGGATTTTCTTGCTTTTTTATTTGATTATTAGAAAAAGAGAAATTTATGTGTTGTTAAGTAAGGTTTAACTGTAGAAGATGATTGTCTCTGCAAAAGGGAAAAATAGTGCGTATCGAACCTTCATTATTAATCATAGTTTAGAAAAGCGAAGAGAAGCAGTATTTGATAAAAATGTAAATAAATAAGAGTTAGAGAAAAGCATGCTTTCTATGTTGAAATAGTAAAAGATGCTCCTAAGGTTTTAACTTTTGGGGCATCTTGTACTATTTTATGAAAAGTTTAGATTTAAAGAGTGTAAAATACTATGATTATGCAAGAGATGCATCCCCGTATTAGATGATGATGTATATGGATTTTACCATAAAGATAATAACCATTTCGGATTGTTAAAATGTGTACAGTAATCAGAGATAAAATTAATAAAAATATCATGTGGGGAATGAAAAAGATTAAAATACTTGATACGAGCAGTGTTATTCCCGATATGGTAATGCTGACAGCAGAGTATGTAGGGATACTTTTCTTTTTATAATGAGTTAACCCAGCTACAATAAGAAGAGAAGCGTAAAAGATAGCTAAAATACTACTACTACATGAAAAGATATTCAAAATAATTCCTCCTTTTATGTTATTAAAATATGATTTCATTAAAAGATACGGGGTTAACCCCCTGTCAATACATGATGCAAAGGAAGTGGAAAAATGAGAATTGGAGAATTTGTTACGTTCCTACGTACTACAAAAGATACAGTTCGACACTATGAAAACTTAAATTTAATTGTTCCAACTCGGATAAATAATAGGAAAGAGTATAGTGAAAAAGAGATATTAGATTTTCAAGTTATTATTGAATTAAAAGAGATGGGATTGAGCTTGAAAGACATTCAACTAATATTTGAGCTGAAAAGTTCATTAGGATGTGGGGACAAGAAACTAATAGATGAAGTATTAGTTAAACTTACAAATCATATGGATTCTCTACTAATAGAAGAAGAAAACATTCGTAACAGAAGGATTCAATTACAAAAAAAATTGAGTGAGATAAAGAAATTGTTATGAATATATTCTAGCTTTCCATACAAGTATACTTTTTGATACACTATGGACAGTATTATATAATTTGACTGGAATTTTTTTATACTGGGAATAATAAAAAAGAGAACTTGTATAGAATGTAAGCGTGTGGTAATATCAAAGATGTACTGATTGACTATATTATCCAATTGGTCATTTTTGGAGGTGAAGATGTGGCGATAGATCGAAAGCGTTCTATTATTGAAGCTGCAACAAAGTCTTTTTCAGCGTTCGGTTATAAAGCAACAACGATGGATCAAGTAGCGAAGTTAGCGAATGTAGGAAAAGGAACAATTTATACTTTTTTCAAAAATAAAGAAGAACTATTTGGCGAAATTATCTCTAATTTAATTACAGAAATGAAGCAAGTTGCAGAAAATGCAATTCGTTCAGATATTTCATTTTTTGAAAATGTACATAGAGCATTATATAGCATATTAGAATTTAGAAAAGAACATCAGCTCATGATTAAATTAATTCAAGAAGAGCGCGATATGGGAACGAAAGAAGTACAAGAAGTGATGCAACAAGTAGATGTGGAAATCGTTTCTGTCATTCAATCTTATTTAGAGATTGCAATTGAAAAAGGTGAAATTAGCAAATGCGATCCAGAAATTACAGCGTTTATTATGCTTCGCCTATACGTATCGCTTATTTTTGATTGGGAAAAAAATCATGAACCGTTAGAAAAAGAAAAAATATCGGAGTTATTCGAACTGTATTTACTAAAAGGATTGTCAAATTAAGATAATCCTTTTAATTTTATAAAAAATGACTAATTGAACAAAAAAGTCATATGTTTAATTAAGGGGGGAATAGAGAAAGAAATTTCATAATGAGGAATAGTTGCATAGTATAAATTCGGGGATGAGGCATATGTATGAACAGAATATAGCCTTTTTGTTTGCATAAAAATGACCAAATGTTGATTTTGGTCATTTTTAAAAAGGGGGATAAATTATGAAATGGCATAAGTTGCTTAGCAAAGAATTTGCAGAGATTATAAAAAGTAAAAAAATATTAATCCCAATCATTGCGGTTTTATTTGTACCGATTTTATATGCGGGTATGTTTTTATGGGCTTTTTGGGATCCGTATGAACAGCTAGATGACTTACCAGTTGCGGTAGTCAATTTAGATAAAGGTGCAGAACTTGATGGGAAACCAATTGAGGTCGGGAAAGGGCTCGTTGATAACTTAAAAGATAATAAAAGTTTTAAATGGGAATTTGTAAGTGAAAAAGAAGCGAAAGAGGGAATGGAAGGCAGAAAGTATTACATGTTAGTCCGTATTCCAGATGACTTCTCAAGTAACGCTACAACTTTATTAAAAGACGATCCGAAACCATTGAACTTAGAATATATTCCAAATGAAAGTTTGAACTTCTTATCTTCACAAATTGGCGGAACAGCCATTGAAAAAATTAAAAGTGAAGTATCAAGCACGTTAACGAAAACATATGCAGAGAAAATGTTTGATTCCATTAAAGACGTCTCAAAAGGGTTAGCGGATGGAGCGGACGGAGCAAATAAGTTACATGATGGAGCTAGTGAGTTGCATGATGGCTCAAGTAAAGTGACGGATGGACTCCATACACTTCAAGGGAAATCTGGGGAGATGAAAGATGGAGTTCAGACATTAGCAGATGGATCTAATAAATTAGTAGATGGGTCAGGCAAAGTAACAAACGGTTTAAATACGCTAAATAGCAAAACAGGTGAAATGCAAATAGGTATCGGGAAATTGCAAGATGGATCTGGAAAAGTAACAGCAGGTTTAAATACGTTAAATGGCAAAACAGGTATAGGGAAATTACAAGATGGATCTGGAAAAGTAACAGATGGTTTAAATATATTAAATGGCAAAACGGGTGAAATGCAAAAAGGAATTGGCGAATTGCGAAGTGGATCTGAGAAAGTAACAAACGGTTTGAACACAATGGTAAGTAAAACAGATGAATTAAAAACAGGAACAACTGAACTATCAAATGGTATGGAAAAACTTGCGGGAGGGCAAAGTCAATTAGAGAAAGGTTCTCAGGAGATTCAAAAGGGTTTGCAAGAGTTAAATAATAAAGTACAAAACTCTGTTGCAGGATTAGGGGAAATGCAGTCGAAAGTTCCTTCTATATTGAATACAGTAAATGAGAAAATAGATGGAGCTGGAGAAAATGTAAATCAGTTAAATGAACTCACTCAATCAACAGCAAGGGATGCAAAAACTGCAGCGCAAGATGTTGCGAATTTACAAAAGCAAATTGAAAGTTTACCGAAAGAATACCAAGAGCAGTTACAGCCATTTATAACAAATGCTGCAAAAAGTACGGCGACAGTTCAGCAGAAAGCTGCCGGAGTAGCAGGTGGAACAAACAAATTAAATGAAGAAGTAAAACAATTAAAAGGTGAAATCGGTGAAAAGACAAGTGGAATGCAAAGCAAAATGCCGAATCCAGAGGAGGTGGGAAATTTAACGAGTGGTATTAAGAAATTAACGAATGCGCAAAACGAATTTGTAAGTAAGTTTCATGGATTAGGTGAAGGATTAGGTAATGCTAAAGTAGGTGCAGATAAATTAAAAAACGGATCAGGGCAATTAATTGATGGGGTAAATCAATTATTAGATGGATCTGGAAAGGTAACAGAAGGGTTAGGTGCATTATCTGTAGGAGCAAACCAAATGGCAGGTGGAATCACTCAATTAGCAGATGGCTCAAGTCAAGTAACAGGTGGTTTAGGCACAGTATCTCTAGTAGTAACCAGATTAGAAGACGGTTCAAACCAAGTAACAAGCGGTTTAGGAACATTATCTGTAGGAGCAAATCAAATGTCAGGTGGAGTAAATCAATTAGCAGATGGATCGGGTCAAGTAACAACTGGCTTAGGTACTCTAAATGGTGGGCTAAATAAAATGTCAACTGGCTCAAGCCAGCTAATCGACGGAGTAAATAAACTAACAGACGGATCCGGAAAAGTGACAGATGGACTTGTGAAAGTAAATGATGGTTCAGGTGAACTTGCTGAGAAACTTGGTGAAGGGGCAGAAAAAACAGGGGAAGTAAAAGGAACGGATAAAACGTATGATATGTTTGCAAGTCCTGTAAAAGTAAAGGTAGAGAAAATGGCGGAAGTTCCAAACTACGGAACAGGATTTACGCCGTACTTCTTATCGCTCGGTTTATTCGTTGGGGCATTACTATTATCTATCGTATACCCATTACGCGATACAGTCGGTGTTCCGAAATCAGGATTTAGTTGGTTTATTAGTAAGTTCGGCGTATTACTATCAGTCGGTATTATTCAAGCAATAGTAGCAGATGTCATATTACTGTTCGGATTAGGTGTAGAAGTACAAAGTATTCCGTACTTTATACTCTTTAGCATCGTTACAAGTTTGGCATTCATCGCATTAATTCAATGTTTAGTAACAGCTTTCGGTGATGCAGGGCGTTTCATCGCCATCATAACATTAATTATGCAGCTTACAACAAGCGCTGGAACATTCCCGTTAGAATTGATTCCTAAGTTTTTACAACCATTTAATGCTTGGCTACCGATGACATACTCTGTATCAGGATTTAAAGCAGTTGTATCGAGCGGTGATTTTAACTTCATGTGGCAAAATATAGGAATATTAATGATCTTTATCGTTGTATTATCACTTGGAACAATTGCTTCATTAACGTGGATGCACAAACGACAGTTTAAAAATATTGCTGAGAATCAATCGGTTGAAGCGTAGGGAAAAAAGCACCTTTTTGGTGCTTTTTTTATTTTAGTGCAGGGCATTTTTTTTGTAGTTCGGATATGAATTTTTCAGGATCTTTTGGTGAGATTTTTACACTTCTCCAAGCTCCTGATGTATAAAAAATTTCATAGCAATCTTTCGAAGAGAGAATACGATATCCAATTAAAATGTTATCTGTTTTTGAGATTTTCGTTATATGAACGTACGGAATCTTACTTCGAAATGGACCACCTTTAACAAATAAGTGGTTTTCATAGAATGTATATGTAATAGAAAAGGAACTCCATAATAGGAATTCAGAAGATACAAAGAAAATAGATAGTAGAATGTATAAGTCTGTAGTAGTAGCTTCATCATCAAAGAAGAGAGGAAGCAGTGTTGAAGCACCTATGGTGAAAATAGCAAAAAAGATAATAAATAAGAAAAATTTATCAATTTTAGAGTGGAATGTCATTTGTAGCCCCCCTTCTCCTTAATTTTACCATATCTCATGTTTAGGCTAAATGAAAGAACAGGAATTGCAACAATTTGAATAGAAGTATATTACATGGGAGTTGATACGATGAAAGGAAATCTTACTTATTATTTTATCGTAAATCCGCTAATCATCTTTCTTGTTTACGCCCTTTCACCTATCTTGTTTCATAAAGAAAAATATACAAATATGAAAGATGCACTAGGAATACTTGTAATTTACTATGTGCTAATTAGTGGGTATTACTTTATGGATGTTGTAAGTAAAAGAATGAAGAAGAATAGTAAGGACAGACAATAAAGTTTTATTACATAAAAACTGATGGAGGACAACAAAATGACCGAAAGCGAAATGAAATTTAGGGATACGACCATTCGTAACTTTTTTGATAAAGAGAATCGTTTAAAATCGATTCCAGGTCAAAAGAAGAAAAAGTTAGTGTTATTAGAACATTTGATTAGCAAATTAAACGCTGAAAATCAGTATACGGAAAAAGAAATTAATACATTCATAAAACAATATCATGATGATTTTTGTACGATTAGACGAGAGTTTATCGTGCATGGATTTATGGATCGGGAGGATAATGTGTATCGTATAAATGAGAGAGAAGTATGGAGGAAATGGGAAGAGTTATAAATGTAATGAGGAAGGGGAATTTTCTTGCAAGCTAGTAGTCTTATGCATGAAGAGATTTCTGGAAAACCATCGATTTTTGGGATATTCACTTCGCCAACACTACAATTCAAAAGGATGAAGAATCAAAGAAATATATTCTTTCCACTAGCCTTTTTAATTGTGCTTATTATAATTTCAAGTGCCTTAATGTCTTGGAATTCTTTAAATAATCCTGCACTCAGTATGTTTCATGATAAAACGGGATTTACTGTTCCGAAATACATAACTTTCTTTACTACATTTGGATTTTCAGCAGTCAGTGGAATCGTAGCTATACTTTTTGCACCTATATTCTATAAGAACATTATGATTTTCTTTGGAGTTGATATTAACTATAAAGAAACATTCCCGATAATCATTTATGCTTCGTTTGTATTAAGATTAGGGATGATTTTAAACGGATTAATTGCATTTTCTCTAAGTGGGTATGAGATATCTTATACAGGTTTAGGTGCAATAGCAACAGATAATATGATTCTACATACAATCGCTCAAAGAATAGATATATTTAATATTTGGTATTACGTTTTATTAGGAATAGGTTTAAAAACGATAACGAATTTAAATAAAGACAAACTTATCCCTCTTATTATTGTACTTTTCGTTTTCACTAGTTTATTAGCGAGCATGGCTGGGTTTATGCAGGAAATAGCTAAACCGTAAGGATAGGTGGGAAGTATAATTATAAGCTTGTATGAAAAAGGTGGTTTGGATATGGACAAACCACCCTTTATCCCGCTATTTGCCGGGCAGTAAAACTCCCACCTCAAAATGCGGCTGGAGCAAAGAAGCTAGGTGGGAGATCAACAGCCCGTAAATGCCCGATTAGTAGCCCGCGCTAGTCTTGCATTTTTCTTTGTAGTAAGTCTATGAATTCTTCAATATTTGAACTTGTAATGTATCCCACCGTTATATATTCATCTTCATAATAAAATATTATTTTTTTATCAAAGATTCTTCTCTTCGTTTCTATAGATACAATTTTTTCATACTCAAATTCGGAAATTAATGTATTTTTATATTGGCTAAAAAAGAGAATTCTTCTATTAGTAGCAAATAGCATGCCCGGATACGGAACTTTATGCGTAATAATATAGCCAGTAAGTGAACAATTTAAAGTAGATATAATAACTTCGTCTTTATGTAATAGTTGTTTTGCAGCTGTTAAAATTGGATTCATTTTATGCATTCCTTTTATATAGATGTAAGGATATTGTATCAAAAGTGAAAAGATTCTCAATATGTAATGTTGCATATTGAGCGTTTTAGAGATTCTTAGTTTGATAGTTCCAATATTATTTTTAAAAGAAAAAGGTACGAGGTGATTCGGTGATACGATTAGCAAAAGAGCTTGATGCGGAATCAATTATGGATATTAGAAAAGAAATTATCTTATCAGAAACTACTACAAAGTTTTTTATATCATCTCCAAATAAATTACCAAATGATATTGATTCAGAAAGAGAAAAGATACAGACAAGTAGTGAAAAAGGCAACCTTTATATAGTTTACGAGGTAGATAGTAAGGTGGTTGGCTTTCTGGTTTTCAAACGATATGAACTAGAACGGTTACGACATGCAGGCACAATGGGAATGGGGATTAGGGAGGCGTATTGTAATCAAGGCATTGGTACGAAACTAATTGAATTTCTTATTAGTTGGGCTAAAGGGCAGAAAGGTTTAGAGAAAATTTGCTTAGGCGTAGTTTCTATTAATGATAGAGCAATTAAAGTGTATAAACGAACTGGCTTTGTAGAAGAAGGAAGGCAAAGAAAGCAAATTAAATATGAAGATGGATCATATGGAGACGACGTATTGATGGCTTTTTATATTGAATAGAATTCTTATTAAGTAAGAAGGTGTATATGCGTTATGGTATGTACATCTTTTTTCATATGCATATTGTGAAATTCTAAAAGTAGTGTGTAATTTCCTGCAGTTAACAGACTTTTCCCTATGTATAATATTAATATAGTAAAATCATAAGAACCTATATTGCAGTTTCCAATAATATACTATATAATCAGGATAAGAAAACGTTTTCATGCAAAGGGGGAAAATTTCGTGTCGACTATCGAGGACGTGGCGAAATTAGCGGGGTTATCAAGGACAACGGTTTCTAGGGTGATTAATAATCATCCATATGTTTCAGATGAGAAGAAAAAAAGGGTTCAATTAGCGATGAAGCACTTAGGCTTCGTTCCTAATTCTGCGGCGAGAAGGCTTCGTAAACAAAAAACAGAAACAATTGCGGTGCTTGTTCCAAGGATTACAAATCCTTTCTTCAGTAGATTTATTGAAGCAATCGAGATTGCTGCTTCTGAACATAAATATAAACTGATTATTTGTCAAACAAGATATTTACCGGAAAAAGAGATGGAGTATTTACAATTATTATCTACGAAACAAGTAGATGGGATTATTCTATGTTCACTAGAAAATCCGTGGGAAGATGTAGAGCCATACTTACAACACGGTCCAATCGTGTTATGTAATGAATATATTGAGGAAGCAAATGTTCCGACAGTGAAGTTTGATCATGCGCAAGGTGCATACATAGCTGCCAATCATGTGCTAGAACAAGGCTATCGTAATCTTATTTTTTGCCGTGGTAACGAAACAAAAGTAGTTAGCCAACAGCGGAAAATGGGCTTTTTACGCGCTATTACTGAAAAGAGTAGAGAAGTAGAAGCGATCGACTTTCTTGAAAACGCTTTCTCTTGGGACGATGGAAAACGAATATTCCATGAAGTATTAAAGGACAAAAAAAATCCTACCGCGATTTTGGCAGGAGGCGACGAGGTTGCAGCTGGAATTATCTCAGAGGCGAAACGCCATAATTGGAGTATTCCAGAGGATCTCGCTGTTATTGGTTTTGATAATCAAATTTTATCACAAATTACAGAACCAGGTATTACGACAATTGAACAGCCAATCGATGAGATGGCTCGAAAAGTTGTCGACCTAATGATGGATAAAATCCATACGAAAAATTATCGAAAAAAAGAATTGTATGAGTTTGAACTGGAGCTCTTGGTGAAAGGTTCAACGATGAAGGATACGATGTTATTAGCCTAGTAGACTATGTCTGCTAGGTTTTTTTATGTTCACAAACTACTATTCTTCGTGAACGCAATCGTCACATTTGTTATGGTATGCTTCGTGCTGCTCATCAATTTCTTTTCCACAGTGTGCACAAGTTTTCGTCGGTAAATTTCTGAAAAACTCCATTGGTTGATCGATCATGTCAATCCCTCCATTTCCATTTCTTACTATCATTGTATTAGTACAAAAAACAAAAGTCAACAACTGTTTTATAACAAAATTGAAAATTAATGAAAAAGTTTAGGAAATGGATTATAGTTAACAATGTAGGATGTACGTAAAACATGCATTCCTACTCGGTTTTAGAAAGGATGGATACATATGAAAATGACTGTTGTCGGCTTTTGGGGCGGCTTTCCAGAAGCGGGAGAAGCAACGTCGGGGTATTTGTTTGAACACGATGGTTTTCGTTTACTTGTAGACTGTGGCAGTGGTGTACTAGCACAGCTTCAAAAATATATAACACCATCTGATATAGATGCAGTTGTACTGTCGCACTATCATCACGATCATGTTGCAGACATTGGGGTATTGCAATATGCGAGATTAATTACGAGTGTGACAAAGGGACAACTACCGGAACTGCCAATATACGGTCATACGTTTGATGAGAATGGATTCCATTCTTTAACACATGAACCGCATACGAAAGGAATCGCGTACAACCCAGAAGAAACACTTCAAGTTGGACCGTTCTCCATTTCATTCTTAAAAACTGTTCATCCTGTTACATGCTTTGCGATGCGCATTACAGCAGGTGATGACGCTGTAGTATATAGCGCAGATTCCAGTTATATTCCTGAATTTATTCCGTTCACAAAAGATGCTGATTTTTTCATTTGTGAATGTAATATGTATGCACATCAAGAGGCTGCAAAAGCAGGACACATGAATAGTACAGAAGTGGCAAGTATTGCGAAAGATGCAAATGTAAAAGAACTTTTATTAACGCACTTACCGCATACAGGCAATCCATCTGATTTAGTAACAGAAGCAAAACAAATTTTCAGTGGCCATATTACGCTAGCGCATAGTGGCTACGTTTGGAACTCATGAGGTGATACGATGTTATTTATTGATAATAAAGGGATTACAGATCCTAGAATAAACTTAGCAATTGAAGAATATTGTGTGAAGAATTTAGATATTAACGAAACATATTTACTGTTCTACATTAACAAACCTTCGATTATCATTGGTAAAAACCAAAACACAGTAGAAGAAATTAATGCAGATTACGTAAAAGAACAAGGCATTCATGTCGTTCGTCGTCTATCAGGCGGAGGCGCAGTATATCATGATTTAGGAAACTTAAACTTCAGCTTTATTACGAAAGATGATGGAGACAGTTTCAGCAACTTCAAAAAATTCACAGAACCTGTAACGAAAGCGCTTGGTAAATTAGGTGTAAATGCAGAACTAAGTGGTCGTAACGACATTTTAGCTGAAGGCAGAAAAATTTCAGGTAACGCGCAGTTCTCAACGAAAGGTCGTATGTTCAGTCACGGTACGTTACTATTTGACTCTGAAATCGATCACGTCGTATCAGCGTTAAAAGTGAAAATGGATAAGATTCAATCAAAAGGCATTAAATCAATCCGTAGCCGCGTTGCGAACATTACAGAGTTCTTAAACGAAAAAATGACGACAGAAGAGTTTAGACAACTTCTTCTAGAAACAATTTTCGAAGGTGAAACAGAAATTCCAACGTATGAATTAACAGAAAATGATTGGAAAGAAATCCATAAGCTTTCTGAAGAACGTTACCAAAATTGGGATTGGAACTACGGAAAATCTCCGAAGTTCAACTTACAACATTCACACCGCTTCCCAGTTGGACAAGTTGACGTTCGTCTTGAAGTGAAAAAAGGAACAGTAACAGAATGCAAAATTTACGGTGACTTCTTCGGATCACTAGATGTTCATGACATTGAAGAGCGTCTAACAGGCGTACAATTTGATAAAGATGCATTCACTGTGGCTTTAGAAGGCGTAGATATCGCGCGCTACTTTGGTAATATTACAACAGAAGATTTCTTACATTTATTCTTCTAAAAATGAGGGAGGTTGTCATAAAGGGCAGCCTCTTTCTTTTTGTTTAGGTTGTCAGGCTTTGTCGGTAAATCGATATATTTTAAAAATCGCTGATATAAATTGAGTTGCGGTCGATATATTCGAAAAATCGCCGATATAATTTCATTTACCATAAAATCACAGGACATTTGCCCCTCGTAAAGGAATATATATATTCAAAAGGAGGCGGATCGAAATGAAAAGAGTAATGTACGTCGTATTATTGCTCAGCTTCGTCATCGGAATGACAGCTTGTAACGATGAAACGTCCTCAAGTCGCACACTCTTATCTATTGGAAAGCCTGCGAAGGATAATGTCATATATTTTACGCATACAGATAACAAACGAAAGATAGATGATATACAAACTATGTTTAAAAATAAGAAATGGAAAAGGAATGAAACGTTTAGTACCGTTGGTAAAACGCCAGATTTCGTCTTGTCGATAGATGAGGACAATAAAGGATTGCCGACATTATATGTTACAGTGTACATTCATGAAAATGGAGCGGACGCTCTCAATTTGTATGGGGAGCATATGGCTTTAAATAAAGAGGAAGTTGAAAAACTTAGAGAGAAGATGAGTGCATATTATCCTAAAATGATTTCTGTGCTAGTTTAATAATTTGCTGGTAAGTGGAATTCCCTTATCCTCCCAAATAAATTCAACAGAAGATGCTCCGTGTATATGCAGTTAATAGAATATCACTTGCCACTTTAATTTTCTTTTAATATAATTAATTTAGAATTTTTAAATATTCTAAATTTTATAAAGGTGGGATTTGTGTGAATCTCGTTCAATCTTTGGCTGAAACGGCAAAAAATAAGGGGGATAAACCGGCATACATATTTATGGATCAGTCGGTCTCGTATGACCAATTAAACAAAGTGGTCACTAGGTTTTCAAGCAATTTAGCAAAAATGGGCATTGGAAAAGGGGACAATGTCGCATTAGCTGTTGGAAATTCACCACATTTTTTAGTCGGTTTATACGGAACGATGAAAGCCGGAGCAACTGTCATTCCGATTAATCCAATTTATACAGCAGACGAAATACATTATATTTTACAAAATGGAGATGTAAAAACAATCATTGTACTCGACGTCCTTCTACCTGTTATACAATCTCTTACAACAAGACTTCCTTCACTTGAAAACATCATCATATGCGAAACCTCATCAGATTTTACTCATACAGAAACTGAAAAAATGAAAACGTTTACTAGTTTTATAGGAACTGGAGATATAACTTACGAAGGTCCTGAACTAGAGGAAGAAGATGTAGCTGTTATTTTATACACTTCAGGTACAACTGGAAAGCCAAAAGGCGCTATGTTAACGCATAAAAATTTATATAGTAATGCAAGCGATGTGGCGTCGTATTTACAATATACTGCGGACGATCGCGTCGTTGCGGCACTGCCGATGTTCCATGTGTTCTGTTTAACGGTTGCGGTAAATGCGCCGATTGTGAACGGGGCAACAATTTTAATGTTACCGAAGTTTAGTCCGAAAGAAGTATTCCGTATTTGTCGTACGTATGAACCAACGATTTTTGCTGGTGTACCGACGATGTACAATTATTTATATTTATTTGAAGAAGCAAGCGCAGAAGATGTAAAGACGCTTCGCCTTTGTATTTCAGGTGGTGCATCAATGCCTGTTGCGCTTCTGCAAAACTTTGAAAAACGTTTTGACGTTATCGTTTCAGAAGGATACGGTTTATCAGAAGCATCACCAGTTACTTGTTTTAACCCACTAGATCGTCCGCGTAAACCTGGGTCGATCGGTACAAATATTTGGCATGTAGAAAATAAAATTGTGAACGAACTTGGGGAAGAAGTACCTGTTGGTGCAGTTGGCGAATTAATTGTTCGCGGGCCTAACGTTATGAAAGGATACTATAACGCACCAGAAGATACAGCAGCGACATTGAAAGACGGCTGGCTGTATACAGGAGACTTAGCGAAAAGGGATGAAGAAGGTTACTTCTATATCGTTGATCGTAAAAAGGATATCGTCTTAGTTGGTGGTTATAACGTATACCCTCGTGAAGTAGAGGAAGTATTATATACACACGAATCTGTAGCAGAGGTTGTCGTAATTGGCGTTCCTGATGAAAACTTAGGAGAAGCAGTGCGAGCTTACGTCGTTCTGAAACAAACGAACGTAACAGAAGAAGAACTAATGCATTATTGCACGTTACATTTAGCGAAATATAAAGTGCCAAAAAGCATTGAGTTTTTAACAGAATTGCCGAAGAATACAACTGGTAAATTGTTAAGAAGAGCTTTGAGAGAGAAGGCATTGCAAGTATAAAAATAAAGATATCCATCACTATGACTACATGTATAGAGATGGATATCTTTTTGTCCAAAAAAGCTGGATTAGTTTGGATGGACAAAATTCCTACTGATTAAAGTTTCACGTTATTTTTTAGAATTGGTTAAGCTATAAGCCCATATATTTAAAACGTAATATTGCTAATAAGGAGGAGATATACGTGGAGCAGAAGGAATTACGCTTACGGAAAGTACAATATCTTATTTGTGACATTATGGATGAAATGAATATGGAGAGTGAAAAGAAGAACTTAGAAACATTGCAAAAGGTAATCGATCACCTTTCAGGGGCGATTGGGGATTTAGTGGATCCATCGGGTACGTATTCAATAGACTATTTAGAGAGAAAAGTGCATACTGCTCATTATTTATTGTTTAAAAATGATCGGAAAGCATATTTGTGTAATAAATAGGTATTATTTGTTTAATTATTTATTTGACATTGATAATCATTATCAATATGATGAGTATGTTAGGTATATTCATATAAAGAGAGAGGTCATGTTGATAATGATTAAGAAAAAATATATTAATGCATTAGTTATAGCAGCAACTTTAGCAGTTCCACTAAGTGGTTTCAATGCGCCGATTGCAAAAGCAGATGTGATTGAAATGAAGGCAGATAGTAAACTTGCAGATGGTACATATGACGTTATTTTAAAAACTTATAAAGATAAAACGAATGAAACATCGGTTGCTTCAACATATTTAAAAAATGCAAAAGTAACAATACAAGGCGATAAAAAAATCGTGACGTTAACAGTGCAAGATAGTAGCTATTTCCAGTATCTTAGAGTAGAAGATCAGAATCAATTAGGGACATTCCATGATGTAAAAGTAATTTCTGAAGATAAAGCAAATAATGGTACGAAAGTTGTTCAATTTGAAATCGGCGAATTCTCGAAAAAATATAATATGCAAATGCATATATTAATTCCAGCAATTAAATATGATCATAAATATCTAATACAGTTTGAAATCGATGCGAGTGCAATTGAAAAGAAATCTAAGTTCTCAGATGTACCGACTTGGGCACAAGAGTCAGTTCAATATTTAGTAGACAAAGAGGCAGTACACGGTAAGCCAGATGGTACATTTGCACCCGCTGAAAATATCGATCGTGGTTCAGCAGCAAAAATATTAGCTACTGTTTTAGGGTTAGAAATTAATAAAGATGCGAAGCCATCATTCCGCGATGCTCAAAATCATTGGGCTACACCTTACATCGCAGCAGTTGAAAAAGCTGGCATTGTAAAAGGTGATGATAAGGGTAACTTTAATCCGAGCGGGCTAATTAACCGTGCATCAATGGCTTCTATGCTTGTGAATGCATATAAATTAGAAAGAAATGAAAATATTAAACTACCAAAAGAATTTGCGGACTTAAAAGATCATTGGGGTGCGAAGTATGCCAATATTTTAATCCAAGAAAACATTTCAGTTGGAACAGATAATGGCTGGGCTCCAGATAAAGCGGTAAGCCGCGCAGAAGCAGCTCAATTTATTGCGAAGACTGATAAGTTGAAGAGATAAAGTTGAAACTAAAATCAGTGGGGGACTATCCTCACTGATTTTAATTTATTAAGAAAAAACAAATTCCAAGTTGACACATATGAATTACGGAATTAAAATGAAAAGAAATCAAACAGAATACAATAGAAGCTCATCAGAGAAACTGAAGGCGCACAACGTTCACTTTTGTGAATAGATTGTGTGCCTTTTTCTATTGTACAAACTAAGGGGGCTTTATATATGAAACAGTGGGGTAAGACAGCGTTTATGAAAAGTACAGGTGTCTTATTGTCGGCATTTGTTCTTTTATCAGGGTGTGGTTCGGCAACATCCACTAGTAATTCTGAAGGAGGCGGAGACAAGAAGACGGTTGAACTTTTAAATGTTTCATATGACCCGACGCGTGAGTTGTATCAAGATTTTAATAAAGACTTTGCGAAGTATTGGAAAGAGAAACATGGTCAGACAGTAAATGTAAAGCAATCACACGGGGGATCAGGAAGTCAGGCACGCTCCGTTATTGACGGTTTAGAAGCAGATGTTGTAACGCTAGCGCTCGCTTATGATATTGACGCGATTAGTAAGAAGAAACAACTAGCAGAAGATTGGCAGAAGCGACTTGCGGATAATTCTACTCCGTACACATCAACGATTGTATTTCTTGTGAGGAAAGGAAACCCGAAAGGAATTAAAGATTGGGATGATTTAACGAAAAAAGGTGTGTCTGTCATTACACCGAATCCAAAAACATCTGGAGGAGCACGTTGGAACTATTTAGGTGCGTGGGGATATGCGCTGAAGAAGTATGACAATAGTGAAGACAAAGCGAAAGAGTTTGTCGGCCAAATTTATAAAAATGTAGAAGTACTAGATTCAGGGGCACGTGGGGCAACAACAACTTTCGTTGAAAAAGGAATTGGTGATGTGTTAATCGCTTGGGAAAATGAAGCGTTATTATCACAAAAAGAACTTGGAAAAGATAAATTTGAAATTGTAACACCTTCGATTAGTATACTTGCTGAGCCACCAGTAGCAGTTGTAGACAAAGTCGTTGATAAAAAAGGAACGAAAAAAGTAGCAGAAGGATATCTTGAATATTTGTATTCAGAAAAAGGGCAAGAAATTGCGGCGAAAAACTTTTATCGCCCTCGTAATGAAAAAGTAGCAGAGAAGTATGCATCACAATTTCCGAAAGTTCAATTATTTACAGTTGATGAACTATTTGGAGGCTGGAAAAAAGCACAAGAAAAGCATTTTAATGATGGCGGTGTATTCGATCAAATGTATAAAAAATAAGGGGGGATGAGGTGACGTTATATGAGGAAGAAGCGTGTTTTACCAGGGTTTGGATTATCTCTTGGATTTACAATGCTATATATGAGTTTATTCGTACTTATACCACTTTCTATCGTATTTATTCAAACTTCGCAGCTAGGCTGGAAGAAGTTCGCACAAGTTATAACGAGTGAGCGCGTGTTGCATTCGTATCAAGTAAGTCTCACAACTTCACTTGTAGCGGCAATCGTAAATGCCATTTTCGGTTTATTAATTGCTTGGGTACTCGTCCGCTACACATTTCCAGGGAAGCGGTTATTAGACGGACTAATAGATTTACCATTCGCTCTTCCGACTGCAGTAGCTGGTATTACACTTACGACGCTTTATGCGGAAAATGGTTGGATCGGAAAAATATTTAATGTGTTTCATATAAAAGTAGCTTTTACCCAGCTAGGCATTATTGTGGCGCTTACGTTTATTGGTTTGCCCTTTGTCGTTCGGATGGTGCAACCAGTGCTGCAAAGTATTGATAAAGAAGTAGAAGAAGCAGCTTCTAGTCTAGGGGCATCACGCTTCCAAATATTTTTGAAAATCATTTTACCAGAAATATTCCCGGCTCTACTTGCTGGTTTTTCACTCGCCTTTGCGCGGGCGTTAGGGGAATATGGATCTGTCGTGTTCATTGCAGGTAATATGCCAATGAAAACAGAAATTGCACCGCTTATGATTATGACGAAACTAGAACAATATGATTATGCAGGAGCAACAGCTGTAGCGGCTGTGATGCTTATTATTTCTCTCCTTTTCCTACTACTTATTAATATGATTCAAACTTGGAGTAGAAGGCATGAACTGAAAAGCGAATAGGAGGGGAGAAAATGGAACCAACATTATTAGAAAAGAAAATAGTAAAAAGCGTATCAGTTAAAAAAGAATCTAAGTTTGTACCCATTCTATTCATTACGATAACAGTTTTATTTTTATCTCTCTTTCTATTACTGCCGCTCGTGACAATTTTTATGAAAGCATTCGAACGAGGAATTGATGTATATATTGCCGCAGTAACAGATCAAGAAGCATTTTTGGCAATCAGGTTAACACTTCTCGTTGCTTTAATCGTTGTGCCGCTGAATACGATATTCGGAATAGCAGCGGCTTGGCTTATTACGAAGTTTCAATTTAAAGGAAAGCAACTATTATTATCTCTTATTGAACTGCCGTTTGCTGTATCACCAGTCATTGCGGGATTAGTATTTGTTTTACTTTTTACACCTCGTGCAGCCTTTGGCGGATGGTTAATGGAACATGGGATAAAACTCATCTTCTCTGTCCCTGGTATTATCATTGCGACAATCTTTGTTACGTTTCCGTTCGTTGCGCGTGAATTAATCCCGGTCATGCAGGCGCAAGGGAAAAGTGAAGAAGAAGCAGCTCTATCACTTGGCGCAAGCGGCTGGAAAATGTTTTGGCGAGTTACATTACCAAATATAAAATGGGGCCTTTTATACGGCATGATTTTATGTAACGCCCGGGCTATTGGTGAGTTCGGGGCAGTTTCCGTTGTGTCTGGTCACGTGCGCGGCGTTACAAATACGATGCCGCTTCATATTGAAATTTTGTACAATGAATATCAATTTTCAGCAGCGTTCGCTGTGGCGACTTTAATGTCACTCATCGCAGTTTTTACGCTCGTTATAAAAAACTGGATTGAATGGAGAATGGAAAAAAGACAATAAGGGGTGAGTGCGGTGAGTATTCAAATTCAAAATGTATCAAAACAATATGGTACATTTCAAGCGCTGACAGACATTCATTTGGATATTCCAAAAGGTGAACTGGTCGCTTTATTAGGCCCATCAGGTTCTGGGAAGACGACGTTATTACGAATTATTGCAGGACTAGAAGAAGCGGATGGAGGCTCCATTTCATTTGATGGAGAAGATTTAACTGATATTCACGTGAAAAACAGGCAAGTCGGTTTCGTCTTCCAGCACTATGCACTTTTTAAACATATGAATGTATTTGAAAATGTCGCTTTCGGTTTAAAAGTAAGAAAGAAAAACTTACGACCTTCAGCTGAAGTAATAAAAGAAAAAGTAACAGAACTATTGAAACTAGTAAAAATGGATGGTTTCGCAAAACGTTATCCAGCGCAATTATCTGGCGGACAACGCCAACGTATCGCACTAGCCCGGGCACTTGCAGTCGAACCGAAAATTTTATTGTTAGATGAACCGTTCGGTGCACTTGATGCGAAAGTACGGAAAGAATTGCGAAGATGGCTCCGGAAACTACATGACGAATTTCAAATTACGAGCGTATTCGTAACGCATGATCAAGAAGAAGCGTTAGACGTTGCGGACCGCATCGTTGTAATGAATGAAGGGCGCATTGAACAAATGGGAACACCGGAAGAAGTGTATGAAAAACCAGCAAGTCCGTTCGTATATGACTTTTTAGGAAACGTGAATTTATTTCACGGCCGCGTTCATAAAGGTAAGCTAAATGTAGGATCAGTGGAACTAGAAGCACCAGAGCATAAGCACGTTTCAAACGTAGACGGAGTGGGATACGTAAGGCCACATCATCTATCAATCTCTCGTACGAAACAAAGTGTAGATGCAATTCCAGCGAAAGTATCATACTCTCACGCAGTTGGCCCTGTCGTATATGTAGAATTGAAGCGCGACGGAACAGATGAGTATCTAGAAGCAGAGATTAGTAAAGAACAGTTTAGGCAGCTAGGCATTCAAACAGGTGATTTTGTATACGTATATCCGAGAGAAGTGAAAGTGTTTATTCCGGAGGATTTTGTGATTTAATAGTGAAAAGCCGCACCTATATGAGTATTTGTAGGTGCAGCTTTTCTTTGTTTGCATGAATGTCTGATTTTTATATATTCCTCCTCATCAATTCCCCAACCTGCGTCGCAACATATTCAATATCACTATCAATTTCGTCTAACACGTAAGATTCCAAAATCCCCATTACAGCAGTTCCTAAAAATTTTAAAACGATATGCTTATCAATGTTTTTATTTACTGACGTATTTGTATTTAGTTTTTTCTCTAGTTCACCCATGATAAAAGTTAGTAACTTTTTCTGAAATAATAATGTGCTGTTGCTTCTAAATAACGCTGCGAAAAATGGTTTGTGTTCTTTGAAGTATTCAAACCATATGACAGTTCCTTCTATATAACCTTTTGTTTGTTTTATATCGCATATTTCTCTTAATTGATTTAAATGGTCGTCCACAATTTTGTCTAATAAATTGTATTTATCTAGGTAGTGTAGGTAGAAGGTTTTTCTCCCGATGTTTGCTTTTTCTGTAATGTTTTTTACTGTAATTTCGTCAAAGCCATCTTCAATTAACATTTCTATAAATGCAGATTGAATGGCGTTTTGTGATTTTATAATTCTTCTATCGATTTTCTCCATATGTTCCCCCGTTCTTTAATACACAAATCTTGTAATGTGTGTATTAATACTCGAATAATTAAATGTGGTCATTGAAACGGATTCATGCTCACTTTATTATAAATATACATGTGAGTATTAACTCTCACAAGTGTAAAATCAAAAAATAAAGGTGGTTTAAATATAGCGGTTATAAAGAGAAGTGTATGATAATGCGGGAAGATTACAAGTAAGAGGAAAATAACTTTGATTTGCTTACTATTTACGTTCTAGGCACATAACAAGATATAATAGAAGAAATCAATAAGGAGGCTAGCAGTGAAAAATTTTCGTTATCTCAATATATTCACTATTTTAATTGTATACACACTACTTATGTTTTACATCGGCTGGAACGGATGGATTTGGCTCAGTACGGTGTTCGGCTGGGAATCTTGGGGATATTACGCTTTCATAGTTGGACTTATTTCATATGCGTACATTCTCGTACAAGTGTTTAAATTCCTTCCTTTCCTGCGAACGGTCGGTTCAATTTGGTTTGCGGTTATACAATACGCGCTTATGTTATTGCCGTTAGCCGATATTATAGTTTTCCTTCTACAGTTTTCAATGGAGAAAGAGACGGCAATTGTTTGGACAGGATCGGCCGTGTTACTTGCGTTCATCTTTATTTTTGCGTATGGAGTATTCAACGCATATAGTCCAGTAGTAAGAAAGTACGAAGTGCACATACCGAAAAAAGTAGAAGGGCGTAAAAGTTTACGCATTGCGATGGCCTCTGATATGCATTTCGGTAAACTGTCTGGAGTTGCTCATTTAAAGAGACTCGTTCGTCATGTAAATGAAATGAAACCCGATATTATTTTACTGCCGGGTGATATTATCGATGATCATCCAGGTGTGTTCATTCAAAAAAATATGGGACCAATCATGAAACAGATGAAAGCTCCATTAGGCGTATATGGTGTGTTAGGAAACCATGAATATTACGGCCGAGCTGTTCCTGAGTTTTTACAAGAGATGGATAAGATTGATATTCGTATTCTTTTAGATGAAGTCATTACAATTGAAGATGATTTTTATCTCGTCGGAAGAAGGGATAAAACAGAGCGTGATCGTCAAAGTTTTGAAAACCTAATGAGTACGGTAGATAAATCGCTTCCTGTTATCGCAATGGATCACCAGCCATTTGAATTAAAGCAGGCAGCGGACGCCGGCGTTGATTTATTATTATCCGGTCACACGCATCGCGGACAAATGGCGCCGAACCATATTGTGACGAGAAGAATGTACGAACTAGACTGGGGATACGCACAAAAAGGTGCATTCCACGCAATTGTTTCTTCTGGATTTGGATTCTGGGGACCACCGCTTAGACTGGGAAGTAGATCTGAGATTGTGCAGGTGGAAGTTACGTTTGAATAGGTATGTGAAATAGAGAGCTGAGTGCTCTCTATTTTTAATTTAAAGGCACAAAATATTCGAGTGAAGTTCTTTATTTACTCTCTGAAAAAAGAGATACTATAAGAAGACTCTGCTTGAAAAGGGGGATCTTAAGTGATCATATCAGATGTCATATACGGTGAGTTTAAAGTAGATAAAGTGTTAGAAGAATTAATTTTAAGTAAACCTGTGCAAAGGCTGAAAGGGGTTCATCAAGCCGGAGCAAGTTACTTAATGAATGAGAAATGGAATGTAACGCGCTTTGATCATTCAGTTGGTGCGATGTTGTTAATTAAAAAACTTGGTGGTTCAGTAGAAGAACAGATTGCTGGTTTACTGCATGATGTATCGCATACTGCTTTTTCCCATGTGATCGATTATGTTTTTGATAACGAAAATGAAAGTTATCATGAAGAAATATTTAGTTCTGTCGTGAAAAACTCGGAAATCCCGGCGATTCTTTCAAAACATGGTTATAACTATGAAGATATTTTGTTAGATGATTCGAAGTGGACATTACTTGAAAGATCCGCACCGGAATTATGTGCAGACCGAGTGGATTACACATTGAGAGATATGTTTACATATGGATATATTTCTTTAGAAGAAGCTCAAAATTTTTTAGATGATTTAATTGAAGTTAATGGGAAAATGGTTCTTCAAAATATTGAACTTGCTGAATGGTTTACGAAGACGTATTACAAAGAGGTAATCGATTTCTTTATGAAACCAATGAATATTTATGGAAACGATATGTTAGCTAAAACGTTAAAGTTAGCTCTTCATAAAAAGATAATCCATCCAGATGATTTTCTTCTTGAAGATCATGAGCTTATATCGAAATTGCAGCTATGTAAAGATACAGAAGTACGTGCGTTATTAAGCAAAGTTCATCCGAATGTAAAAGTAGAAGAAGATAGAAATGATTATGATCTATATCAGAAAAATAAAGTACGTCTTATTGATCCTCCGTTACTTCATGAAGGGGAAGTTGTTCAATCGTCTATTGTGTCAGAAAACATAAGACAGATGAGCGATATCGCTTATGAAAAAGCAGTAAGAGGGATGTATGTGAAAGTGATTTCTGAGTAAAAAAGGTAGAGCATCCAATAGGGATGCTCTACCTTTTTCTCATTAATGATCAAACCAATTCCAAACCTCAATATCTCCAAGAGTCGCATAACGTACGTGCGGAGAGTTTTGTAATTTTAATAATTCTTTCGAAGGGCCAGTAATGACCATTCCGTATACTTTTACGCCGTTATCTTTTACATATTTATAACGTTTATCTAAGTTCAGCTGCTCCTCAGGAAGCATGGCAACTTTACTTACAGTTTTTTCATGCGTAGAAAGAATCCGCATCATTTCAATAACTTTATCCTCTTGCGTTTTCAGATTTTTTGTTTCATCATCAAGGAATCCTATATGTTCTGGAAATCCTATAAAGTCGTCCCCAGATAGGATGAAATCTTCTTCGTTTATTCTTTCTTGTCCCGTATCTAAAGCGTACCATACAGGAGTTGGAGGGAGTTCTTGTGCTTCAAATACGCCATATAAAAGTGGTTCTAATTCCTGTAAAGTGTAGGGTTTGTCAAAAGATATTGCTACTTCTGCAACGGTTCCCTCATGTACCTTTGCAAGTGTATCCCAAACCTTTTTAGATGCTTCTTTCAAATAATCACCTTGTTTTATTTTTGGATGAACAAAGTGGATGTTCGATTGATAGTGCATATTCACCCAAGATTTATGTGTGATATTTAAAGAAGATAAGAAGCTGCTTGTTTCTATTGAACCGAGTGGCATTTCTTTTTTACCAATCGTTTTGACTAAATCAAATTGGCTGTTTGTTCGAAAGAAAGCTTCTACACTTGTTCCCACGCCCATAACGCGGCTATTTGGGATAGTTGCTTCAAGTGCAAGAGAAGGAACATCTCGTATTTCTTTTAGTCGTTTATCATTATCAGCTTGAAAATAAAAGGCAGATAATACTCCGCCAATCATATATATAACGATACAAATTGCTAGTATAAAACCAACCGTTTGTAATCGATGTTTCCACTTAATCCTCCAAAATGGAACTTTAAGATCTTTTGGAGGCAACCTTTTCTTTACTGGTTCACTCTTCGCAAGCAATTCATCCAGGTGCACTTCACACTCTTCGCAAGTCTCAATATGACTTTCTAACCGTTCTTGTTCATCATGTGTGAGCGTTCCTTTTTCGTATTTCTCCCACAGTTTTTTAAACTCTGTACAACCCATCTGTATCACTCCTTTATGCTTTTCGTTTCTTTTCGTCCTCGGTGTAATTCAATTTTTACTTTTGCTAACGAGAGGTTAGTCATTTCTGCTATTTCCTTATAGGAGAATCCGTAGTAATCTCGTAGTAGTAACACATTTCGTCTTTCGAGCGGAAGAGAAGATATACTTTGTAACCAACTAGCAATCTCATGTTTTACGAAATAAGAGTGTTCTGTACTTGGCACGTTTGGTAAATGGAATTCTTCAATTTGCGTTGTTTTATACTTTTTTTCTTTTCGGTACCAATCGATAAAGGCGTTGTAGGCGATTGTAAATAACCACGGCCTAATTTCTTCTCCTTTATAATAGTCAATATGGACGAGCATTCGGTAAAATGTTTCTTGCATGAGATCTTCAGCACTATGAGAATCTCCGGTTAGGGAGAGAAGATAGCGAAATAAATCTTGCATATGCTCTGAGTAAATTTCTTCTAATGATTGTTTGCATTTCACTACATTTCCCTCCCTTCATACATAACAACGAAATACATATAAAAAAGTTACAATTTTTTATGGAATTATAGTAAAAAACGTCAAGAATTGGATAGGATTCTCTTTTATCATAATACATATAAGGCGGGTGAACAGAGATGGAAAGCTATGAAACACAAATTCAAAGGTCAATTGATTATATTGAGGAAGATGTAATGGAAAAACAAACGCTGCGTAATTTGGCACGTGTTGCAGGTTTTTCTGAGTCGCATTTTCATCGTGTATTCCAGGCGTTAGTAGGCGATACAGTAATGGAGTATGTTCGAAAGAGGAGGTTAGCCCGGGCAGCTTATCAACTTTCTCATACGGATGAAAAAGTTATTGATGTCGCATTTGAGCATGGCTTTCAATCTCACGAAACGTTCACGAGAGCCTTTAAAAAATTATTTCAAATGACACCAAGTGAATATCGAAAACAAGAAATTGAAACACCAATGTATTATAGAGTGAATGTAAAACAAAGAAAATTAAATCCATATTTAGGGGGCATACAAATGGAATATCGTATTGTAAATAAACCAGAATTTTTAATGGCGGGTTATGAGCTGAAGACGACAAGTAAAGAAGGAAAAAACCATCAAGATATCCCAGCATTTTGGCAAGACTATTTACAAAAAGATCTTGGAACGACGATTCCGAATCGTAAAGATACGAGCCAATGGGTAGAGCTAGGATTATGTACTGATTTTAATTTAGAAACAGGGGACTTCACTTATATTATTGGAATGGAAGTTACAGACTTTGAAAATGTACCAAATGAAGTTGCAAAGCGTACATTCCCAGCGGCGACATATGCAGTATTTACAACGCCGAAAGTTCCTCATGAAGAAATGGTATCGTCTATTCACCAAACGTGGAATGCTGTATTCTCAGAGTGGTTCCCGCATTCAGGATATGAACATTGCGGAGTTACAGAGTTTGAACTATACGATGAACGTTCCCATGCAGATAAAAGTGAATTTGCTCAAATTGAACTTTGGATACCGGTGAAGAAGAAATAATAGAAAGAAAGATCGTCCAAAAGGTATTTTTGGACGATCTTCTTTTATTAATAGGTTGCTACTACTGGCGTATTTTGTAGTTAAGTCGATATAATTTCATTTACTAGCATGCTACACCGGAAACACAAGTATAATCGTCGTTCCTTTTCCCAGTTCACTATCAATGGAGATCGTTCCGTTATGAGCAAGAACGAGCTGTTTTGTAATGGCGAGGCCAAGTCCAGTTCCGATGTTGCTTTCTTCTGTATTCGTTCCTCTGTAATATCGCTCGAATAGAAGTTCTTTCGTTTTATCGTCCATACCTTTTCCATCATCTGAAATAGATAGTGTAAATGAATTTGTATTTTGTGAAAGTTTTACGATTACGTTTGTCGTTTCATTATTATGTTTTACAGCGTTTGCGAGTAGGTTTTCGATAATACGTTGGAACCATTTTTCTTCAATAAAATATTGGATTTTGCTTGAACTTGGCACAAATTCAATGTTTTGATTTTGTAGTGTCGGGTTATTAATAAATTGTAATAATACTTTTTGGACGAACTGATTAATCTCAACATTTACGTGTTGCGCAGGCAGAGTATCATTTTTTAATTGATATGTTAAGCTTAAGTCGTCAATTAATGTAGTCATATATTGAGATTTTTCTTTCATTACATGGCCAAATTGTTGAATGTCTTGATCAGTCCAATTATATTGTTTCGATTCTAGTAATAATGCATAGCCGTATATAGAGCTAAGCGGTGTTTTTAGATCATGCGTCAGGCCGCTAATCCACTCTTCACGTGTTTGTTGCAGTACTTTTCTCATTGCATCGTTCTTTTTCAAAGTAATAGAAAGGTGCTCTAGTGAGTTTGTAACATCTTTAAATATGCGGAACGACCATTTTTCTTTACCTGGGCGCCGGAATCGAACAGGTTTGCCTTTTTTACTAACAGGTTCTTCATATTTTCCTCCGGCTATGTTTTTAAGCCAGCGCATCGTGTGTAATAAAGGCTTTCCAAACTTATTTCCGTACCAAATTGAAAGAATGACTAAATAAACAAACACAATAAGGAGGATTAAGCTGCATCCGATTAGAAGTTTTTTGGTAAATATATCATCTAATTCATCATCTGGATAATAATGAGCGTTTGGGGCGGATACAACGACGAGATGACCGCTATTTGAATCGTAAAAACTAGATGTATTTTCTTTATAATTCCATGGTTCTTTTTCATTAAGAGCCGTTTTTATAGCCGAAAATGTTTTTTTCTTCCCAGTTGGATAGGAAAAAACTTCTTCGCCATTGTTATTAAATACTTGCAGTGTTGCTTTTTCTTTAGAAATTAATTGTTTTTCTTGTTCAGTTAGTGCAAATTCATTTAATGGTAAAGAAGGATGCCCTTGTTGTATCGTTTTTAGTAAAGCATTACTTTTTAGTTTGGCACCGTAAATAACGATCACTGGTTTCTCTTCTAATTTAATTTCCCAATAGTTAAATTTATAAATACTGTTGCTGCTATTCTGTAAATACGTAAGTAAGGATGTCTTTGTGTAAGAGGTAGGAACATCGTTAGGCGTATTAAAGTTGTAAAGGACCTTTCCATCTTCATCTACAATTTGAAGCCAATCACTCTTTTCTTTTATTAAATCTTTTACCTTAGATTTTAAAGTAATGTTATTGTCTTCAGAAGAAATATATTCGGAGATTGTAAAGGTATCATAATCAGAAATATTAGGTTCATATAAAGTACTATTAAGAAGAAAAATTAAATAAGAAAAAGAAGCAACTACTGCGATAAGTAACGTAACTAAGACAAAAACATGTTGTAAAATGAACTGGATTATAAGTCTCTTATTAAAATTCATATCTTTAACCTACTTTGTAATGAACTTATAGCCAAGTCCACGAACTGTTTTTATGTATTCTGGTTTGCTTGGATCTTGTTCAATTTTTTCACGTAGTTTTCGAATGTGAACCATAACAGTATTATCATCTCCATTATAGGCAGGAGCTCCCCAAACTTTTTCGTATAATTCTTCCTTCGAAAATACGTAGTTCGGATTCTCACAAAAGAAGAGTAGTAATTGAAAGAGTTGAGCGGAACATTCGACAACGTTCCCATCTACTGTTAGTTCCGCAGAATGTTGATTAATTTCAAATCTCCCAAATGAAATGGAGTGTGTTTTTTGTTCTTGTACGCTTTGCTTCATATGCCTTCGAAGTTGTGCTTTCATACGAGCGACTACTTCAAGTGGATTAAATGGCTTCGTAATATAATCATCGGCACCGTATGAAAATCCAGATACTTTATCTAAATCAGAAGTTTTCGCTGTTAGAAAGAAGATCGGGCAATCCGTTTTTTGGCGAATGATCGGACAAATGTCAAAACCGGACTGTCTGGGAAGCATCACATCTAAAATGATTAAATCGTAATTGTTTTGTTCAATGAGAGATAAGGCTAGTTCCGCAGATGTTGCAGTTGTAATATGAGAAAAACCTTCTTTTTTAAGAATGGTAGTTAGTAATTGTAAAATTGCTGTTTCATCATCAACAAGTAAAATATTTGCGTGATACATATATATGAATCCCTCCTAATTTCCTCGAATATCATATCATCTTTTTGTAACTTATGGAATTTTTAAGGGAATTTTAAGGTTTTCTTTCACAAAAAATTAAGATTCAAATGATATGATAAAAGTAACATGGGGAGGAGATGAATGTGAATCCGTTTCAAACGATGCGAGCTAGATATTTTTTAATTGTATTTGCATTATTAATTTTAATAGCACGAAGTAGTAATGAAGTGCTAGAAAATACATTTCATATACAGAATTCATCTTTTATAAATATGCTTATATTTTATATCCTTCCAATAATATGGCTGTTTTACGGATATAGAAAGCATCGTGTTTCATTTTCATTATTTATTAATAGAAACGAAACATTTAACCTAGTGCAAGTTTTGTACATCGCAATTATGCTATGTATTTTTAGTTACGGCTATCTTATTTTGTATATGTATAGCTTTGCATGGATTACACCAGATTTTATTATGAATGCCTTGCATGAACCGATTATAGATAGTACTGGGGGATATGTATATCAATTTATTATGGTCGTATTTATCGCACCTATTGTCGGAGAATTTGTTTTTCGAGGATTTTTACTACAGCGTTTTGCAGCGAAATGGGGTACTAGTATAGCGATGGTCGTTGTAGCACTTTTATTTGCTTGCTTACATGTTGATTTCCTGGGCGCAGTTGTGTTTAGCATCGTACTATCAATTGTATATATTCGTACGAAAAGCTTACTCATGCCAATTGCCATTCATATGTTAAACAATGCGTTTGTGCTATGTGCTTCTTTTCTAGTAAGCAGAGAAAAGATAATGAGTTTTGCCGATTTTTCGAACTATACGACATTCTTTCCAGGATTAATTATTTTTATAGCAGGATTAAACTTAGTACTCATCTTTTTATTTGTGAATCGCAAATATTGGAGTAAAGAAGTGCCAGCTATATATGTAGAGCAGGGAAAGAGTTTTTCAGATGTAGTGGGGGGTAAGTAAGATGAAGAAAACGTTTGAAAAAATATTGAAAGATATTATAGAGTCTACGTCTCTTACAGATATGTGTGATAAAAGCGTTTGTCATTGGGTGCAACCTGTAGTAGATACAATTGTGTTTCCAGAGTATTACTTATTTTCTAGTACTCATTTAAAAGGAAATATTATTTCTCTTCTTATTGTGTTAGGGGTTTTACTAATATTTGGTCTAATTGTAGAAGAAATGATGAAGCGCATCTTCAAAAAAAATGAAGAGAAGTATATGTGGGTTCATAAAGTATTCGAGAAAGTAATGGTGGCTTTCCTTTTGTTTTATGGCATGAAAACAATCATTTACTTTATAGCTTTGAAACATCATTAATTCGAAATTTGAAAGGGATGTATAAAATTATATGAATGAAACAATATCGTCAAATAAGTTTTTTTATTTGATTGTACTGAGTTTAGTATTGATTACGACAGTAAATGTTGTTCTTCGCTGGGAGGAAGCTTACTTTTTTATGTATTTAGCGCTCCATTTATTAGGGATTTTATGTATAACGGGCGGAGTAGTTGCTGAGAAAAAGCATGAAGAAAGTATAAATTATATGTGTGTGATTGGTCTTATTTTACTTTTAACTGTACAAGGTATTATGAAATATAGTTCTTTTTCTTTGCAAGATTTTAGTTTGTTAATAGATGTGCTCCCGTAAGGAATAGTATGATATGTAAAAGGGGCTTGTTTATAAGTACATGTCTTATACTAGATTATGAGCCGAAGAAAATAGGTAAAACTCTTCTTGTAATAGAAGAGTTTTTTTTATATAAATTGAACGAGTTAGAACAATTCTCACGATTAGCTTGTTCTAATTTTGAAAGTACGAACTTACAATAATAATAGACAGGCAGCATAGAGGAGGGAATAGCGTGAGGAAAGTTATTGGGTGGTCGCTTTTTTTGTACGCTGGGTTTGCGTTACTTATATATTGGTATTTATTTGGATGGAATCATGAACTCATTCCGGACATGTATAAAGGAACGAGGGCAGATCCAGAGACTTTTATGAATGCGAGGGAGCTTACGCTAAGCCAAGATTATTCGCGCGTGAAAAACTTATTGTACTTTTTAGCGACGCCTCTTGAATGGATTATTTTATTGTTTGTACTTGTGCTCGGTATTTCAAAAAAGTTTGAGAAATGGTCGAAGGAAACGACCAAAATAAATGTCTTACAAGTTGCGATTTATTTCTTTTATTTATCATTACTGACAACAGTCCTTGCATTACCGATGCAATGGATTGGGCGTAAAGTGTCGGTTGATTACGGTATTTCCACGCAAAGTACACAAAGCTGGATAAAAGATCACGTTATCGATTTTTGGGTGAATTATGCGACGATGTTACTCATTGTTACAGTTCTTTTATGGCTCATTCGTAAATTTCCGAAGAGATGGTGGCTAGCAGGATGGGCGCTCTCTGTACCGTTTACAATTTTCTTAACGTTCGTGCAACCTGTTATTATTGATCCGCTGTACAACGATTTCTCGACACTGAAAAATAAAGAATTAGAAACGAAAATTTTAGCCATGGCAGATAAAGCTGATATTCCAGCTAAACACGTATATGAAGTAAATATGTCGGAAAAAACGAATTCGTTAAATGCATATGTAACAGGAATAGGCCTTAACTCGCGTATCGTAATGTGGGATACGACGCTTAAGCAATTAAAAGATAAAGAGATTTTATTTATAATGGCTCATGAAATGGGACATTACGTAATGAAACATATATATTGGGGCGTTGCGAGCTATGTGTTGCTATCGTTTATAGGTATGTATTTAATTAGTCGTATTATAAATATGTGTATTCGAAAATGGGGAGATACGCTGAAAGTTTCAAAAATGGCATGTTTCTCGATTTTACCTTTATTTTTCTTAATTTCTTCTGTACTATCCTTTGCATCACAACCAGCAACAAACTACGTTTCTCGTATAGAAGAACGGGCGGCAGATCAATACGCTTTAGATATGACGAAAGATGGGGAATCAGGTGTGAAAACTTTTCAATATTTATCAAAAACAAGCTTAAGCCAAGTGAATCCGCCTGCGTTAGTGAAGTTTTTCTTATACACACATCCACCAATTTTTGAAAGAATTCATACGTTTGAACAATATGAAAAACAGAAGAAGCAGTAGGATACTGCTTCTTTTTATTGTGGAGTATTCGAATTTTGGGAAATTATAGTGTATAATATGTGGAATATTCAGTGAAATATTTAGGAGGTTAATAGTTTGTTTCATTCAAAATCAATGCCAGCTATAAAAATGATTCTTTCGATGTCTATTTTCGGATCGATTGGATTCTTTTCTGTGCAAACTGGTTTACCGTCTTTTGAATTAGTATTCGTTCGTTGTATTTGTGCGACTTTATTTTTAGCATTATGTTGGTTAGTAACGGGGCAATACAGAAGTGAGAAATGGAACAAAAAAGAGACCATACAAATATTAGCTTGTGGTGTATTTCTCGTTTTTAACTGGGTATTTTTATTTAAAGCGTTTGAAGTCATGTCGATTACAATTGCGATTTCTGTGTATCATCTTGCACCGATTATCGTATTAATGATTGGTAGTATTGTATTTAAAGAGAGGCTAACAGCATTTGCGGTTCTGTCCATTGTCATATGTTTCATCGGTACAGTTTTAGTAGCTGGGGTAGATGGAAGTATGTCGCTTGAGAAACTTATGTCGTCTGGAATGGTGTGGGCGCTTCTTGCAGCTTTATTTTATGCATTTACAACGTTGTTCGGAAAAGGAATTAAGCATACGAGTGCATATGCGATGACATTTTTACAAACGTTTTTAGGTATATTTTTATTGCTACCATTCGTAGATTTTGGCAAATTTCAAGGGTTAACAGAGATGAACTGGATGATGATTACAGCGACAGGACTTATACATACGGGATTTGTATATTACTTATTTTTTGACAGTTTAAGAGATTTATCGACGAGATTAATTTCTGTATTAGTATTTTTAGATCCTGCGGTTGCAATACTATTAGATACAGTCTTTACCGGATTTAGACCGACTAGTATGCAAGTAGTGGGGATTATCCTCATATTTGTAGGAATGGTATTTACTTTTCGAAAAACGAAGGATGAAAAAATAGCGATAAAAGAAAATTTGTATTCCGAATTTTAAATAATTAGTCTGCATTCTATTGATAATTCCCTGATTTTTTGTACAATATAAATTGTAGGAAAATAAAGGAAAAGGCAGATGAGAGAGATGAAAAAGCTAGTAAAGATAGCGACATCACTAACTTTAATGGGAGGAATATTTGTAAGTGCAAATGGTGTATCTGCAAATACAGACGTTATCCAAAAATCTGGTCCTGATATTATGATAGAGTTTGATGATGTAACAACAGGTCATTGGGCATATGATGAAATTACGAATTTAGTATATCATCGAATTATGTATGGATATGGAAATGGTAAGTTTGGTGTAGAAGATAATATAACACGTGAACAGGCAGCGGCAGTGCTACATCGTGCACTTCATTTAAAGCGAAGTGTGTTTAATGAAAATCCATATGGAGATATTAGTGGGAAATCAACAATGTTTCCTTACGAAATCCTTCATTTAACAAATATCGGTATTTTTAAAGGGGACGAAAATGGAAATTTCCGTCCGAAAGATACACTGACTCGTGCAGAATTAGCACAAATTTTAACGAAAGCATATGAGTTGAAAGCGAAACGTCCACATACATTTACAGATATACCAGAAAACCATTGGGCAAGAGATGCAATTAGCGCATTGCAGTCTAATAAAGTTGCGGTAGGAACGGGAGATGGCAAGTTCGAGCCTGAAATGCTCGTTACACGTGGGCAATTTGCGAAGTTTTTACAACGATCAATTGATAATTCACCAGGGAAATGGGAATAAATAAGAGTATAAAAAAAGTACAAGTAGATTATACTTGTGCTTTTTGTCTGAAAGATAAAGTTTTTATATAATGCAATTTTTAGATTCCATTCAAACGATTAATCAATGAAGCTGGAAAAAGCGCAAATATGATATTTGCGCTTTTTTGTCTATAAAGTGAAATTTTTATAAGTGAAGGACTTGATTAGTAGATAGTAGAATATTGTATATATAATATCTTTGCAAAATCTTTTGTTTATCCTTTTTGAAACTGAAAAAGAGAAACTAGAGCGCAAAGATGAGAATATATCTTCAAATGATTTGCATGCAATTCAGAATACCCAATTGGAATTGAGAGCGAATTGGCTCTCCTAGTAATCTTCAAAATAATAGATGTTAAAAATGTAATATATTACATAGGGCTTGCAAATACAGCATATGTAATATGGGAAAGAATTTAGTCTATTATGTTCCACTTTTAATAAAGTGGAAATGAAGGAGCGAGGACAATGAAGAAAAAAATGTTCCGTGTAATGGCGGCAGCGACTATTATGGGTGGATTATTGGTAAGTACAAATGTTCCTAACATAAAAGCAGAAGAATATCCTGAAATGATTGTATTTGACGATGTTCCAGTAAACCATTGGGCATATGATTATATTCTAGATGCGGCGTATAATAAAATTATGCTAGGTTATGGAAATGGAAAGTTTGGTGTAGGTGATAACGTAACACGTGAACAAGTGGCGGCAGTACTATATCGCGCACTTAATATAAAACATGAAGGACCGTTAAAAAATCCGTATAATGATATTTCTGAAAGATCAACAATGTTTCCAAATGAAATTTTAGCATTAACAGAACGCGGTATTTTTAAAGGTGATGAGAAGGGGAACTTTAGACCTAGAGAAACAATAACACGTGCAGAAGTAGCGCAAGTTCTTACAAAGACATATTCCTTTGAAGTGAAGCAACGGCATACATTTAAAGATGTACCAAATAATTACTGGGCGAAAAATGCAATTAGTGCCTTGCAATCTAATAATGTCATAGTAGGAACAGGAAATGGAAAGTTTGAACCGAATAAAGTTGTAACACGTGAGCAATATGCAACATTTTTATATAAAGCTATTATTAACTTTCATTTAAAAAGCGAATAACGTAAAATTATATTGACATAGTATATTTTTTTAAAAAAGCGCGAAGATAACGCGCTTTTTTCTTGTTTTAAATTGTTTATTTGTATATTTATTCTGCTGTTAACAGTTTGGTGAATAGTATCGTGTGGAAAAAATAGGTTAATTTTAGTTACTTTTTATGTTGAAAAAGTATGGTTTAGTAACTTCATTGTTCACTAAGTATAAAGATAATTATATGAAATGCAGTTCACAAATTAGACAAAACTTATATGGATAAGTGTATTGTTACTTTTTCGTGAATTCTTTATATTAGAAAAAAATATGTTTTTTTTAGGGAGAGAATACAGTGAAGAAAAAGATTTTAAAAGTAGCAACAGCTTTAACAATTATGGGTGGAATTGGATTAAGCACACAAGGTACTACAGCAAATGCTGAAGTAGCTGTGAAACAACAACAAGCTTCTTCTGTTGCATTTAAAGATGTACCGAAGGGGCATTGGTCTTATGAAGCGATCCAAAATCTAGCAGATTGGGGAATCGTTGCTGGTTACGGAGATGGAAGATTCGGTTTTGGTGATAATGTAACACGTGAGCAAGTGGCAGCGTTAATTTATCGTACGATTGATGGAGATCAATACTTTGATGAAGATCATGAGTTTGTGAGTCCATATAAAGATATCGTTGATGACAATTCAACAATGTTCCCGATTGAAATTTTAGCATTAACAGAACTAGAGATCTTTAAAGGTGATGGTAGTGGAAACTTTAGACCAAAAGATACATTAACACGTGCGGAAATGGCAAAAATTTTAATGGAAACATTTGATTTAAAAGTGAAAGGTACACCAGGATTTAAAGATGTACCAGCAGGCCATTGGGCAGCTGAAGCAATTAATGCAGTAGGTTCAAATGGTATTTCATTAGGTGTTGGTTCAGGAAACTTTGCTCCGGGTATGAAAGTAACACGTGAACAATATGCACAGTTCCTATACAAAGCAATTTTAAATGATCAGCAACAATAATTTATAAAAAAGAGTCAGTGTTATATAACACTGACTCTTTTTTTGTTGAGATAATACTGGATAAATACAGTTTTGTAAAAAAATCATTAAATTTTCAAAAAAAACTTCCTTTTCTGAAGATTTGTTATATAATATAAAACATAAAATCAAATCTGTTATAAAACAGTTTAAGAAGGGGATGCTAATATGTCGACGCAAACTTCACGGGTTACACTCGTTGGAGAAATGTTATCAGCGTACAACGAAATATTGACACCTGAGGCGCTTAGTTTTTTAAAGAAACTACATGGAAATTTCAATGAACGCCGCACGGAACTTTTACAAAAGCGTGTGGAGAAACAAAAAAGAATTGATGCAGGGGAGTTTCCTACGTTTTTAGAAGAAACAAAGCATATACGTGAAGGTGATTGGACAATCGCTGAGCTTCCGAAAGATTTAGAGGATCGTCGTGTGGAGATTACTGGACCAGTAGATAGAAAGATGGTCATTAACGCTTTAAATTCAGGAGCACATCTTTTTATGGCAGACTTTGAAGATTCGAATGCGCCAACTTGGAGAAATGCTGTTGAAGGCCAAATTAACTTACGAGATGCTACTAGGGGAACGATCTCACACAAAAATGAGAACGGAAAAGAATATCGTTTAAATAGTAAAACGGCTGTCTTAATCGTGCGTCCGAGAGGGTGGCATTTAGAAGAAAAGCATATGCAAGTTGACGGCAAGAACATGTCTGGCAGTTTGGTGGATTTTGGATTGTACTTTTTCCATAATGCGAAGACGCTTTTAGCAAAAGGAAGTGGGCCATACTTTTATTTACCTAAAATGGAAAGTTACTTAGAGGCAAGATTATGGAATGACGTTTTCGTATTCGCTCAAAAGTATATCGGTATTCCGAACGGAACGATTAAAGCGACTGTGTTAATAGAAACGATTCACGCTTCATTTGAAATGGATGAAATTTTGTATGAACTAAGAGATCATTCTGCGGGTTTAAACTGCGGACGATGGGATTATATATTTAGTTTCTTAAAGAGTTTCCGAAATCATAATGAATTTTTACTTCCAGATAGAGCGCAAGTCACGATGACAGCGCCGTTTATGCGCGCGTATTCTTTGAAAGTTATTCAAACGTGTCATCGCCGTAATGCGTCAGCAATCGGAGGGATGGCAGCGCAAATTCCAATTAAGAATGATCCAGAAGCAAATGAGGCGGCTTTTGAGAAAGTGCGTGCTGATAAGGAGCGCGAAGCTTTAGATGGACATGACGGGACTTGGGTTGCCCACCCGGGACTTGTACCGGTTGCAATGGAAGTATTTAATCACATAATGAAAACGCCAAATCAAATTTTTAGAAAGCGTGAAGAAATACGTGTAACAGAAAAGGACTTATTAGAAGTACCGATGGGAACGATTACAGAAAGTGGGCTTCGCACGAATATTAACGTCGGTATTCAATATATTGCATCTTGGTTAAGCGGGCGGGGAGCAGCTCCAATTTATAACTTAATGGAAGATGCAGCAACAGCAGAAATATCAAGAGCACAAGTATGGCAGTGGATTCGTCATGAGGGTGGAAAGCTAAGTGATGGCCGTGATATCACTTTTAAATTGATGGAAGAATTGAAAGAAGAAGAACTAGCAAAAATAGAAAGAGAGATTGGTAAGGAAGCGTTTAAGAAAGGGGGATTTGCAGAAGCTACAAAACTGTTTACAAACCTTGTTCGTAATAACGAGTTCATGCCGTTTTTAACATTACCGGGTTATGAAATTTTATAAGAAACAAGAAAAGGGGATGGAACATATGAAAAACGAAAGAATTGATAAATTGCAAGAAAGTTGGGAGTTAGATACACGCTGGAAAGGGATTACACGTCCATATTCAGCTGAAGATGTAATTCGTCTGCGCGGATCAATTGATATTGAACATACGTTAGCGCGCTGCGGTGCGGAGAAGCTTTGGAAATCACTTCATACAGAAGATTATGTTAATGCACTTGGGGCATTAACAGGAAACCAAGCGATGCAACAAGTGAAGGCTGGATTAAAAGCAATTTATTTAAGCGGTTGGCAAGTAGCGGCAGATGCGAATCTTTCTGGACATATGTATCCTGATCAAAGCTTATACCCAGCGAACAGTGTACCAGCTGTTGTAAAGCGAATTAACCAAACACTTCAACGTGCTGATCAAATTCAGCATATGGAAGGTAGCGGTGATACGGATTATTTCGTCCCAATTGTGGCGGATGCTGAAGCTGGTTTTGGTGGACAGTTAAACGTATTTGAACTAATGAAAGGAATGATTGAAGCGGGTGCATCTGGCGTGCATTTTGAAGACCAATTATCTTCAGAGAAAAAATGCGGGCATTTAGGCGGAAAAGTATTATTACCGACGCAAACAGCGGTGCGTAATTTAATTTCGGCACGTCTTGCTGCGGATGTAATGGGTGTACCAACAATTATCGTCGCAAGAACAGATGCAGATGCGGCAGATTTAATTACGAGCGATATCGATCCAGTTGATCAAGAGTTTATTACAGGTGAAAGAACACCAGAAGGGTTTTATCGTACGAAAGCAGGTCTTGATCAAGCAATTGCACGTGGTTTAGCGTATGCGCCGTATGCAGATCTCGTTTGGTGTGAAACGTCGGAGCCAAATTTAGAAGATGCAAAACGTTTTGCAGACGCAATTCATAAGAAATATCCAGGGAAGCTACTCGCTTACAACTGCTCCCCTTCATTTAACTGGAAACAAAAGTTAGATGAAAAAACGATTGCAAGCTTCCAAAAAGAAATTGCATCATACGGTTATAAATTCCAGTTCGTAACGCTTGCTGGATTCCATTCATTAAATTACGGCATGTTTGAATTGGCGCGTGGTTATAAAGAGCGCGGCATGGCAGCGTACTCTGAATTACAACAAGCAGAGTTCGCAGCAGAAAAAGATGGTTACTCTGCAACGCGCCATCAACGCGAAGTAGGAACAGGATACTTTGATGAAGTAGCACAAGTAATTACGGGCGGTACTTCATCAACGACTGCTTTAAAAGGATCTACGGAAGAAGAACAGTTTACGAAATAATGATAGAAGTAGGTGCCTGTTATAGGCATCTACTTCTATTTAAAATATCCAATCTAATATAGTGAATATACCAACGATAGCAGTAAAAAGAAGGAATGCGAATAATGCTAGACAGCCCCATGTAAATAGTTTGTCTTTCCATGTTTCTTCATAATCATCAATTAGTTCCTCTACCACTTTTTTCTGCAATGGCTGTAAAGGATGTTCGGTGTGTAGTCCTGTAATAATGTTACGATCTCCTTTGAATTTTAAAGCACGTACAATATGATAAGGGTCGTTTCCCATCGATTTTTCAAATTGTAGACATGCCGCGTGCATAACATCTGTTTTCTCTTTTTCAAGATACCAATACCGGCCAGCCATTTCTGGGTATTGTAATGTAAAGTAAATATCACCGAGTTTTTTTCTAAGTTCTAATTCATTCGGATAAGTAGCGATTAATCCGTGTAATCTATCTCTTGCTTTTCCAAGGTTGTTATTTTTAAGATCTTTTTCAATTCTCTTTAATGTTTTTTCAGGGATTATTTCTGCCATATACGCCTCCTTATTAGAATAGGTGTGGTTATATTTTATAAGAAATAATAAAATTTAGAAATTTTATTTTTAAAAAGGATTGTACATTCTATTTTAAGTATGCTATGATAATACCAGTTGAATAATTAAATTAAGCAATCCATATATTATCAAGTGCCGAAAACAAACGGGGAAAAGTATGTGAGAACTAGTTTATGTTTCGAATTTGATAATGTGTGGATTCTTTTTTTATACATGAAGACTAAATAATAAAATGTATTTTCTTAGGAGGAAATAATTATGACAGTTACAGGACAAGTAAAATGGTTTAACAACGAAAAAGGCTTCGGTTTCATCGAAGTTCCAGGCGAAAACGATGTATTCGTACATTTCTCTGCAATCGAAACTGAAGGTTTCAAATCTTTAGAAGAAGGCCAAAAAGTTAGCTTCGAAATCGAAGAAGGCAACCGTGGACCTCAAGCTAAAAACGTAATCAAACTATAATTTTATAGTTTATCATAGAAAAAAGGATGGCTTATGCCATCCTTTTTTTTGTTGTTGAGATATACGATATTATATTAGTAATAAAGACAGCCTAAAAAGTACGATTGAAGAAATAAAGGTGTATTCGAAAGCTTATGAAAATGATAAAGTGACGGTAATTGACTTGAGGAAGTCTCATTCTCGGTATTTAAATCAAGAACCATATATAATCATAGTACAGGTCGAAAGAGATACAGAGAATCTTGGAAGAACATGTGAATATGAGGAAGAAAAAATAGTAGTTTTTTTTGAGGATGAAGAAGAATGAAGGAAATGGTAATCGGTATGTAAAAAGGCTTTCCGTAAAGGAAGGCCTTTTAGTGTTCTTTCACAGCTTTTTTCTTTTCACGTTTCTTACATTCTGGACAATTAGATTTACGAAAAGGCTTCGCGAAGAACAGTAAAATAAAAAATAAACCGAATATAATACTCGCTGAATTTTTTACGATAACAATGCTACTATTTTTCATTTGAATTGTTGGATGATCTTGCTTTTCTTCCATAATAGACCTCCATATATTGGATTTATATTTTAATTATAGCAAAGTTAATTGTTGTAATGATGTGAAAAGAGGAAGCGATTATAAATATTTATAGATAGTATGAATAATTTTTGTACAGGTTCAAATTATTTTATTATTATATAGTTACTTTTAAATTTAATAAATGTTTGATAAATGATAAAGTATTGTAAAAAAGGGGAATCTGTAAAGCATTTCCTTTTCATAGGTGCTAAAATTATACATGCAGCTGCTACTATAAATAGAAAAAGGAGATAGTAGAATATGGAAAGTAAAGTGGAACGTTATGTCGAAAATTATGTTGTAAGTAAAAATACGATGGCCTTACTTCCTGTTGTTCTAGGAGAAAAGAAAGTGGTTACGCGAATTGTTGAAATGGAAGATTCTTTTTTCGTATTTCAAAAACCTCTCGATATTATAGAGAGAAGTTGCCGGAAACATGGTTCTAGTTTTTTTGGAAGAAAAGAAGGAACGAAGGAGTTAACTAGTATTACACATAAAGCTCCTATCGCAGTTAGCCCGACAGATCAACTTTATTTTTTCCCCACGTATTCTTATTCTAGAAAAGAGTGTGCGTGGTTGTCTCATTTTCATATTGAAAATAATAAAGAATTAAAAGATGGAAATCTTATTATTAGATTTATAAATGGTTTCGCTGTGAAATTAGAAATATCCAAAAGCAGCTTTGAAAATCAGCAAAATCGTACGGCGAAATTACGGACAGAGTATGAAGACCGTAAGAAAAAACAAGGAAATCCTTGTTTTAAAGAGATTGATAAAAGTGAAGAATCTAAATTAACGCCAGCCTATGAGAAAGTGTATTTTGTGAGGGAAGGCGAAGTGTGAGAGGATGGGGGAATCCCCGTCCTTTTTATTAGTCCGTTTTTATCGGAAAATCGCTGATGAAAATTGAGTTGTGGTCGATAAATTTGAAAAATCGCCGTTATAATTTCATTTACCGGAAAAATCATCAAAAAATATTGTTCCTCAAACAACCAAACATACAACAAACCTTGTCGAATATTGAAAGATTATCATAGCATAATAATGAAGGAATTCTAGCGAATGATATGGAAACTTTAATAAATACATCTCCATATGTCGTATCTACCATTTCCTCTTTCATTTAAGCGATGATACAGTAGAGGTAGTAATTAGAGTAAAGGGGTAAAGTGTAGAATGGATTTTCAAACAATCAAAGAATATTTTTCACCAGAAAATATGGATCACATTGTTGAAAGTTATAAAGCGTTCGGGCCGCTTCTTGGTATTGGTTTACCGATGATAGAGGCGCTTATTCCAGCATTGCCTCTCATTGTGTTTGTACTGGCGAATGCTGTTGCATTTGGTTTTTGGTTCGGTTTTCTTTATTCGTGGCTTGGATCAGTAATTGGTGCAATGCTTGTATTTTTCATCATTCGTAGCTTTGGAAGAACGCGTTTCTTTTCTTTTGTAAATAAACATGAGAGAGTGCGAAAGGCGATGGGATGGATTGAAAGAAAAGGATTTGCGCCAATCTTTGTCATATTCTGTTTTCCGTTCACACCATCTGCGCTTATAAACGTTGTAGCTGGTTTGTCTCGCGTTAGCGTAAAACAGTTTGGACTAGCATTAGCATTTGGAAAGCTTGTTATGATCTTTATTTTAACGTATATCGGTCATGATTTAGTGTCATTTATTCATAATCCGGTGAAATCGGTTATTGTTGGTATTGTTATTTTTATTTTATGGTATGTAGGTAAAAAAATTGAAGTAAAGTTAGAACTACATTAGGAAAAGTCTTCTTTGTAAAGATAAGCTTCATTATTAAAGGGCGAGGGGAGAAGCGAATGAAGAAAACTTTGAAAAAAGAAGGGCTAGAGTGGATAAGAACAATTTTAATTGGTGTACTATTAGCTGTATTTTTTCGAACGTTTTTCTTTTCAACGTACGTTGTAGAGGGGAAGTCAATGATGCCGACATTGCAAGATGGAAATATGCTCGTTGTGAATAAGGTGAGTTATCAAGTAGGGGACTTGAACAGGTTTGATGTCGTCGTTTTTCATGCGAATAAAAAAGAGGACTATGTAAAGCGAATTATCGGTTTACCTGGTGATCATATCGAATATAAGCATGATAAACTATATATAAACGGACAATTCGTGGAGGAACCTTATTTAGAGGCGTATAAGAAAGAGACAAATGGACGGCAATTAACAGGTGATTTTAAATTAGAAGAATTAACGAAAGAAAAGTTTGTACCACCTGGTTCTATTTTTGTAGTTGGTGACAACCGCCTTGGTAGCTGGGATAGTAGGCACTTCGGTTTTGTGAAAGCAGATACAGTTGTTGGTAAAGTTGATTTACGATATTGGCCGATTCAAGAGGTGCAAACGAATTTTTCAAAAGGTTGATATAATGAATAGTAGTATAGGAAAAGGCAAACAACTCGGTTTGTCTTTTTTCGTGTCCTATAATACAATTATGGTAGCAAACTAACGTTCGTTATGTAAGTGAAAGGTGGGGTTACATGTCACTTCGATTTGTGATTGGTAGAGCTGGAAGTGGAAAAAGTACACTTTGTTTACACGAAGTGCAAGAAGAGTTAAAGCAGCGCCCAAGAGGGAAAACAATATTATATCTTGTGCCAGAACAGATGACATTCCAAACGCAGCAGGCGTTAATTGGGAGCGAAGAGGTAAGAGGTTCTATTCGGGCACAAGTTTTTAGTTTTTCGCGATTAGCGTGGAAGGTGCTGCAAGAAGTTGGCGGAGCGAGTCGTCTTCATATTGATGAAGCTGGTGTACATATGTTGCTTCGTAAAATTGTAGAATCTCGTAAAGATGGACTATCTGTGTTTCAAAAAGCAGCGGAGCAAAACGGCTTTTTTGAACATCTTGGTAGTATGATTGCGGAGTTTAAACGTTACAATGTGACGCCATCTAACGTATATGAAATGTGGCAACAATTAGATGCGCATAGTAGTAGTGCAGAGCAAAAGCTACTAGCGAATAAAGTGTATGATTTACAGTTACTATATGATGATTTTGAACGTGCTTTAATCGGAAAATATTTAGATTCAGAAGACTACTTACAATTATTAATTGAGAAGCTTTCAGACTCTGAGTATGTAAAAGACGCGGAAATTTATATAGATGGATTCCATTCATTTTCCCCTCAAGAGCTAGAAATCGTTAGAGGGCTAATGAGATTAGGAACTAGAGTAACAATAACATTAACGATAGATGAAAAAACGTTAGCGCAGCCAGTGAATGAACTAGATTTATTTTATGAAACGACGTTAACGTATGAAAGAATAAAACAAGTAGCGCGTGAAGAGAAAATAGAGGTTGAAAAAACAATTCCACTTATGGAACAGCCTCGTTTTCATTCGCAAGCATTAGCACATTTAGAAATGCATTACGAAGCGCGTCCAAATGAAAAGTTTCACGGTGAAGCGAGTGTGACAATTAGTACAGCAGCTAATTTACGGGCTGAAATAGAAGGTGTTGCTCGTGAAATTCGAAGACTTGTGGCGGCTGAAGACTATCGTTACCGAGATATCGCAGTCCTTCTTCGTAATGGTGAAAGTTATTACGATGTAATGCGAACGTTATTTACGGATTATAATATCCCGCATTTCATCGATGAAAAACGCCCGATGTCACATCATCCGCTAGTAGAATGTATTCGTTCGGCTTTAGAGATTATTAGCGGGAATTGGCGTTATGATGCGGTATTCCGCTGTGTGAAAACAGAGCTTTTATATCCATTAGGTGTAAAAAAAGAAGCGATGCGCGAAGAGATGGATGAGTTCGAAAACTATTGTTTAGCATACGGTGTACAAGGGAAGAGATGGACTTCTGAAGATCCGTGGATGTATCGCCGCTATCGTTCTCTTGATGATGCGAGCGAAATGATAACAGATAGTGAACGTGAAATGGAAGAGAAAATAAATCGACTTCGTGACGTTGTAAGAACGCCAGTTATTCGTATGCAAAAAAGACTGAAGCGTGCTGGAACAGTTATGCAAATGTGCGAAGCGGTATATTTATTTTTAGAGGAGCTTGACGTTCCGAAAAAACTAGAAGAATTACGTGTTCGTGCAGAAGAAAATGGAGATTTCTTATTTGCGACAGACCATGAGCAAGTATGGGAAGAAGTGATGAATCTTCTTGATACGTTCGTTGAGATGCTTGGTGAGGAGAAAATGTCACTATCTATGTTCACGGAGGTTATGTCGACAGGTCTTGAGGCACTTCAATTTGCGAACATTCCGCCGTCATTAGATCAAGTGTTAGTTGCTAACATTGATCATTCTAGATTATCCAATATTAAAGCGACGTTCATTATTGGAGTAAACGAAGGTGTGATTCCAGCAGCGCCTATGGATGAAGGTATGCTTTCTGATGAGGAAAGAAATGTTCTCACCGCTGCAGGTATCGAATTAGCACCAACGACGAGACAAACTTTATTAGAAGAACAGTTCGTTATGTATCAAATGGTGACGAGGGCATCGGAGAAGGTATACATTTCTTGTCCGCTTGCAGATGAGGAAGGGAAGACATTACTTGCGTCTAGCTTTATTAAGAAAATAAAAAGAATGTTCCCTGATGTGAAAGAATCATTTATTACAAATGACGTAAATGACTTATCACGTTCGGAACAAATTTCATACGTGGCAACGCCAGAAGTGACATTGTCTTATGTCATGCAGCAGCTGCAAACATGGAAGCGATACGGATTTGAAGGTAATTTAGACTTTTGGTGGGATGTATATAACTTCTACGTTACTTCCGATGAATGGAAGCAAAAAAGTAGCCGCGTGTTATCGAGTTTATTCTACCGAAATCGTGCACAGAAATTAAGTACAGCTGTAAGTAGGGATTTATATGGAGATACAATTAAGGGAAGCGTTTCTCGTATGGAATTATTTAACCGTTGTGCGTACGCTCATTTCGCACAGCACGGTTTATCGCTAAGAGAGCGTGATATTTTCAAACTTGATGCGCCAGATATCGGTGAACTATTCCATGCAGCGCTGAAGAGAATTGCAGACAGGTTATTACGTGAAAACCGTACTTGGGCAGATTTATCAATAAAAGAGTGTGAGCATCTTTCTACTTTAGTAATAGAAGAAATTGCACCATTATTACAAAGACAAATTTTATTAAGTTCAAACCGTCATTTCTATTTAAAACAAAAACTACAACAAATCATTTTCCGTACATCACTTATTCTTCGTGAACATGCGAAGTCTAGTGGTTTTGTACCAGTTGATTTAGAGGTACCGTTCGGTATGGGCGGGACTGGATCGCTTCCGCCAATGGAATTTGCGTTGCCAAATGGTGTGAAGATGGAAGTAGTGGGCCGTATTGACCGTGTTGATAAGGCGGAAGATGAGAGTGGTACGTTCCTTCGTATTATTGACTATAAATCAAGTTCGAAAGCGTTAGATTTAACAGAAGTGTATTACGGACTCGCGCTTCAAATGTTAACGTATTTAGATGTTGTTACTTCAAATGCACATACGTGGATGAAAAAGGGTGGTACTGCATCACCGGCGGGTGTATTGTATTTCCATATTCATAACCCGATTGTTGAGATGAAAGGCGATGCATCTGAAGAAGAAATTGAGAAAGAAATTTTAAAGAAATTTAAAATGAAAGGGCTCGTACTAGGAGATGCTGACGTTGTTCGTTTAATGGATAATAAACTTTCAACAGGAAGCTCTGATATTATTTCTGCTGGTCTGAAAAAAGATGGTAGTTTTAGTGCGCGTTCTAGCATTGCAAGTGAACAAGAATTTAACGTACTTCAAAAATATGTACACCACTCGTTTGAAAATATCGGAAAAGACATCACAGAAGGTGTTATCGATATTGCTCCTTACAAAAAGGGGAATAAAGCGGCTTGTACGTTCTGTAACTTTAAATCTGTTTGTCAGTTTGATGAATCACTTGAAGATAATCAATTCCGTACGTTAAAAGATATGAAAGATAGCGAAGCAATGGAGAAAATTAGAGAGGAGGTTGGCGGAGAATGATAGAAAATTGGCCTCAGAAACCAGAAGGTAGTCAATGGACAGATGACCAGTGGAAAGCGGTTGTAGCGAACGGACGTGACATTTTAGTCGCGGCAGCAGCAGGATCAGGGAAAACAGCAGTATTAGTTGAACGTATTATTAAAAAGATTATAAGTGAGGAAAATCCAGTCGATGTCGACCGCCTGCTCGTTGTAACATTTACGAATGCAGCGGCGCAAGAAATGAAAAATCGAATTGGAGAAGCGTTAGAAAAAGTATTAATTGATGGGCCAGGTTCACAGCATATAAGAAAGCAGCTTAGCTTATTAAATAAAGCCTCCATTTCAACAATCCATTCATTTTGTTTACAAGTGATTAGAGGATACTACTACATGCTTGATGTCGATCCTCGTTTCCGTATTGCGAACCAAACAGAAAATGAATTGTTAAAAGAAGAAGTGCTAGATGACATATTAGAAGAAGAGTATGGAATCGAAGATAATAGTATTTTCTTTGAACTCGTTGATCGTTATACGAGCGATCGTAGTGACGATGACTTACAACGAATGATTTTAGCGCTTCATACAGAATCAAGAGCGCATCCAAACCCGGAAAAATGGCTTGATAAATTAGTAGAAGCATACGACGTGGAAGGAAAGACGATTGAAGATTTAGTGTACGCTTCTTACTTATTGGAAGATGTGAAATTCCAGCTGGAAACAGCGGAAGAGCATATTCGTAAAGCGACTGAACTCGCAATGCTTCCTGACGGTCCGGCGCCTCGCGTTGAAACGTTACAAGCGGATTTAGCTTTACTTGGAACGTTATCCTCAGCAGCTCGTGGGTCATGGACAAGCGTTTATGAAGCGATGCAAAACGTATCGTGGCAAACGCTAAAGCGTATTAAGAAAAGTGATTACAACGAAGATGTTGTAAAACAAGTAGATTCTCTTCGTAATAAAGCGAAAGATGAAGTAAAGAAATTACAAGAAGAACTATTTAGCCGCAGACCTGAAAGTTTCTTACGAGATTTTCAAGATATGCATCCTGTATTAGAAAAACTCGTGAAGCTTGTAAAAGTATTTACAGAGCGTTTCCAAGCGATTAAAAGAGATAAAGGAATGGTCGATTTCACAGATTTAGAGCATTTCTGTTTACAAATTTTAAGTGAACAAAGTGAAAATGGTGAGATGAAGCCATCAGCAGTAGCGCTTCAATATCGTAATAAATTTGCTGAAGTACTAGTCGACGAATATCAAGATACGAACTTCGTACAGGAATCAATTATCAAATTCGTAACGAAAGATTCTGAGAGTGAAGGTAACTTGTTCATGGTAGGTGACGTGAAACAGTCAATTTATCGTTTCCGACTAGCAGAACCAGGACTGTTTTTAGGGAAATACAAACGATTCACACAAGAAGGATTAGACGGCGGAATGAAGATTGACTTAGCGAAAAACTTCCGTAGCCGTCATGAAGTACTAGCTGGTACGAATTTTATCTTCAAACAAATTATGGGCGAAGAAGTCGGAGAAATTGATTATGATGCTGACGCTGAATTAAAGCTAGGTGCTAGCTATCCAGAAGGTGGAGATGTAGCGGCAGAGCTATTATGTATTCAGCAAACAGAAGAAGAAGTGCAAGACGGAGAAGAAGGTGCCGAAGTAGAAAAAGCACAGCTTGAAGCTCGTCTTATGGCGCAGCGTATTAAAGCAATGGTCGATTCAGGTTATGAAGTGTATGATCGTAAAACTGATAGTATGCGCCAAGTACAATACCGTGATTTCGTTATTTTACTTCGCTCCATGCCGTGGGCGCCGCAAATTATGGAAGAGTTAAAATTACAAGGAATTCCGGTATATGCTGACCTTGCGACTGGTTACTTTGAAGCGACAGAAGTAAATATTATGATGAACGTATTCCGCGTTATTGATAATCCGATGCAAGATATTCCGCTTGCAGCTGTACTTCGTTCACCGATCGTTGGATTGAATGACGAAGAACTTGCAACGCTTCGTGCTCACGGAAAGAAAGGTTCATTTTATGAAGTGATGAGTTCATTCTTAAAAGGAGCACCGCTTGAAGAAGAACAAGAATTGCATGATAAATTAGAGTGGTTTTATAACCTACTGCAAGGGTGGCGTGAATTTGCGCGACAACAATCACTTTCCGATTTAATTTGGAAAGTGTACGGTGAGACAGGCTATTACGACTTTGTCGGCGGTTTACCAGCCGGAAAGCAAAGGCAGGCAAACTTACGCGTACTATATGACCGTGCAAGACAATATGAAGCAACATCGTTTAGAGGATTATTCCGCTTCTTACGTTTTATTGAGCGTATTTTAGAACGCGGAGATGATATGGGAACGGCGAGAGCTCTTGGAGAACAAGAAGACGTTGTTCGCATTATGACGATTCATAAAAGTAAAGGGCTAGAGTTCCCAGTCGTATTTGTAGCTGGACTTGGTCGTCGCTTTAATACACAAGATTTAATGAAACGCTTCTTACTTCATAAAGATTTCGGTTTCGGTTCACAATTTATCGATCCTCGTAAACGAATTAAATATACGACATTATCACAACTAGCGATTAAGCGTAAAATGAAAATGGAATTAATTGCGGAAGAAATGCGCGTATTATACGTAGCGTTAACGCGTGCAAAAGAGAAGCTAATTTTAATCGGAACAGTTAAGGATGCCAATAAGGAAATGGAAAAATGGCTCGATGCGCGGGAGCATAGTGAATGGTTATTACCAGACCATATACGTGCCGGAGCGTCTTGCTATTTAGACTGGATTGCACCTTCATTATATAGACACCGTGATAGTGAAATGCTTCTTGAACTAGGACAAGGAAATATTCCAGGTGATATTTATGAGTATGACACTAGCTGGAAAGTAGAAGTTGTTGACGGAAAAGATTTACTTGCACCAGAACCAGTTCAAGAAGAGAAACAAGAATTGTTAGAAGCGCTTCGTGAGAAAAAGGCTGTTCCGTTAGAAAGTGAACGGAAAGAAGAAGTGTACGATAGATTAATGTGGGAATACGGGTATGAGGACGCAACATCGCACCGTGCGAAACAATCTGTTACAGAAATAAAGAGAAATTATCAGTCTGAAGAAGGTAGCGATAACGCCTTTATTAAAAAACTTCGTGCACCAATTAAAACACGTCCGCGCTTTATGGAGAAAAAAGGACTAACGTACGCTGAGCGAGGGACAGCAGTCCATGCCGTTATGCAACATGTAGATTTGAAGAAACCAATTACGATTGAAGTTCTTCAAGAACAAATTGCAAGAATGGTAAATACAGAACTATTAACATTTGAACAAGCTGAAGAAATAGCGATTGAAAAAGTCATTTCATTCTTTGATAGTGACTTAGGAAAAAGGGTACTAGCAGCAAAAAGTGTTGAGCGTGAAGTACCATTTACGATGATGCTTTCAGCAGAAGAAGCGTATCAAGATTGGCAAGGGAAGAAAGGCGAAACAATACTTGTCCAAGGGGTTATCGACTGTATGATCGAAGAGGAAGACGGAATTACTTTAATCGACTTTAAAACAGATACGATTGAAGGAAAGTTTCCAGGTGGATTTGATCAAGCGAAACCAATTTTAGAAAACCGATACAAAGTGCAGCTTTCACTATATGCAAAAGCACTCGAGAAAAGCTTAAAACATCCTGTGAAAGAGAAGTGTTTATACTTCTTTGATGGGAACCATGTTGTAAAGGTTGAGGAATAGAGCTTAGAAAGAGGTTATGGAGTATGGCGACGTTAAGAACTTGTGATCAAGGACACGAGTATTATAAAAGTAGCGATTGCCCAACTTGTCCAACCTGTGAGAAAGAGAGAAAGCCAAAAGAAGGCTTTCTTTCTCTTCTTTCAGCACCAGCAAGGCGAGCGTTAGAACACTATGGAGTTCACACTGAAGAAGAACTTTCAAAGTACAGTGAAAAAGAAATTTTGAAACTGCACGGTATAGGACCGGCATCTTTACCTAAATTGAGAGCGGCTTTAGTAGATAAGGGATTATCATTTAAATAAAGAAAAACTAATCATTAGTGAGGAGTAGCATCTTAACTAATGATTAGTTTATATAATTGGTATTAATTAGCCGGATAAACGCGTATAACGAAATCTCATTTTGAAAATCTTAAATCGATGGGCAAAACGCTTTAACAGATGAATTTATGAAGTGTAGAGAACTTGATAAAGAATATAAGTGAATTGATTATAATAGTAAGAAAGGAAGTGCAATACTATGGATTTCGAAACAGTAATGCAAGAGCTTGAAACTCTCGGCAAGGAACGGACTAAAAAAATATACATATCCAATGGTGCAAAGGAGCCACTTTTTGGAGTAGCTACAGGTGCTATGAAACCAATCGCGAAGAAAATAAAAATCAATCAAAGTTTAGCTGAAGAGCTTTATGCTACAGGTAACTATGATGCGATGTACTTTGCAGGCATTATTGCAGATCCAAAAACTATGAACGAATCGGATTTTAATCGTTGGATGGATGGGGCGTACTTTTATATGTTGTCCGATTATGTGGTGGCAGTAACTTTATCTGAATCAGATTTTGCACAAGACGTGGCTGATAAATGGATTGCAAGTGGTGACGAACTAAGAATGTCAGCGGGTTGGAGTTGCTACTGCTGGCTTTTAGGGAATCGAAAAGACCATGAATTTTCCGAAAGTAAGATTGCCAATATGCTAGAAGTTGTAAAAAATGCAATTCATGTTGCGCCAGAACGTACGAAATCCGCTATGAATAATTTTCTAAACACCGTGGGGATTTCATATGTGCCGCTACATGAAAAGGCAGTTGAAACTGCAAAGGAAGTAGGCATAGTGGAGCTAAAACGGGACAATAAGAAAAGCAGTTTTCTAAATGCTCACGAAAGTATTCATAAAGAACTTGATAGAGGAAGACTCGGATTCAAACGTAAATATGTAAGATGTTAAAAATAGAAGAAACAGCCCTAGCTCTACACAAAATAGAGCTAAAAGCTGTTTCTTTTTTACGCTGTTCCAATTTGATCTTGGTCTGCAACGTCCGAATCGAATGTATTTGTTGCACTAACGCCGTTAAAAGTGTTGACGACAAATCCGACATTGGAAGCCCCAGAGCCGTTATAAGCTTTCGTATTTTCTTTCGGAGACACGTTATAAAAATCTCCTAAGTTGAAAGAGCCGTTACTGTTTTGAACGACAAGATTTCCTACAACCGAAGGCATACCATCCACCTACTTTACTAAGCTTTTTAATTACTATATGAATTATTTAGGGGAAGGTTCATCAGTAATAAATTGGCGGATTTGTAGCGTACGAGAATTATTAAAAACATAGTCAACATTGCCAATTTGGAAGCACGCGGAATTTAAAATTGTTCGCAAGTGAACATCATTTACTTCAATGAAAGGGCACTCATTTACAATGTTCATTTTTACATCTGTTGTTCGCTTTGGAATTGTAATGTGTTCATCTGTAAAGATTTCAAACGCATCAAAACGACCTTCACCTTTTATATAACAAGGGATTTCTCGATGAACGATAAGCGCTCTATTTTTTAATTCTATTTGATTAGCATCCCCGGCCTGGAAGACAGCTGCAACCCCCATAGAAATGATAGAAACATTTTGTACTATTGAAGTATGACGGAGCATAATTTTCCCTCTCCTCAACCTGGAGTCGGAGGGACATCTGTTACTAATGGTACAAATGGTCCCTCTGTAACGGATTCGAATGGCGTATCAAGAATAGAAGAAAGGATGAGGAGGTTTGCATCTCCAATTAAAAATAATGCGGAAGAAGAAACCCCGTTCATTTTAATCTGGCCTACTTTTAACTCGCGGTTTACAACATTTAAATTCATACATACTCACTCCTTTCGGAAATTGCCCGGTATGTGTTGAATAAAGGAAAGGAACGCCTTGTCAATATCTTGTTTCATCGCTTGAATAATGATGTCTCGTAAATAATCGGGATCTGTGGAAATACCCTCATACGATTGAACTTGTGATAAATAATATGGAAGTCTATGTTCCATCTGTTTTTTTATGTCATCCACCATCATTTGTCGATACATCTCATCAAGCGGCGTTCTCTCTTCTTGTTCAAAATGGAGAATTCGACTATATGCTTCTTCATCTAAATAGCGATGCATTTCTTGGAGGATACCTTGATAAAAGTCTGGATTTGTTTCTGTTTCAGGATTTACTTTTAATGTTTCTGTATCCACTTGAAAATCTTCAATTTGTTGCCCTTTTGTTGAAAATGGATTCAAGCCAATATTTAAAGTACCGTTTAAATTTTCTACTTTTAATTGATCGAATTTATATTCCACTTTTCCTATAGAAGAGGAGGGACGACTTTTTAACTCATTAAGCTCTTCTTGTAGTAGGCGAACTTGATCTTCAAGATTTAGAATAGTTTGCTGCTGTATTTGAAGAGCTTGCTGAAGTTGGTTTAGGTAAGTATATATATCTTGATTCATTTTGTGAAACCTCCTTTTCAATAGGGAGGGTATATTACTGCTATATATTTATGATAATGCTGGTCTAAGAAGAACTAGTTGAAGGCTTAATGGAAATAATTTGTCCTTTCGCACTTAAAGGGCGAAGCGGCTCTGTAAATCCGCCAGTATTTGAGAATTTAGAAAGAGCCTTAATACTACCTGCAGTTCCAATTTGAAAAACGGAAGAGGTCGTAATGCTATCGATTTTAATGCTGTTAATGATGATACTTTGGTTCACATAAAAATTCAAAGCAATCGCCTCCTTTAGTTCGAACCAATTATTGCTTGATCGATTACATCTGAATCATTGACAGTCGTTGAACTTTGATAATTGTAGACAGAGACGTTATCCCCAACATTAAAGGAGCCGGCCCCAGCAAAAGCGCGTGAATAACTAATAGGCCTAATCGCAAATACATCTCCAATGTGAAAAATACCACTTGATCCAATATTAACGATACGAATATGTCCGACCATAGCTGGCATACAAAACACCTTTCGTTTTTAAAATTTTCTTTTCTACTATTGTATGGGCGTTTTCAATAAAATGTGTATTTTTTTGAAATAAAAGAAACACATACGTTATTGCGTATGTGTTTCGAACATTTGAGTGTGTGTGCAATCTGTGTGTATAGGCCAAACAACATTTAAGAGCCTGTCCAGTTCTTGGCTACAATCCACTGTTTTTTGAGAAGTCATTCCGTAGCGTTCAGCAAAATAGATCATTTTTTCGCGTTTTTTTTCGATAGCTTGCTCAAACATTGAAATCGGCTCCATCTCTCAATAAATTTTATGTATATATGTAGTACATATTATACAAAAATCCCATAAAAAAGAAACATCTTCGCTAAAAAAAGTATAATTTCTACATTTTATGTCAAATAACGGATGAGGAACAAATATAATAATGGTTGAATATTGTAAAAATTAGCGTGTATAAGAAGGTTTTTTTCTTAAGGATGCGAATACAATTAAAGGGTATGAGTTTTAGGATGGAGAGTGGAAATATTGCGTTTTGTAACGGCTAAGAAAGAAGAAAAGGTATTTGTAGGTATTGTGGATGAAGAGGAAGATAGAGTCTTACATTTAAGAGAAGCGCAAAGACAAAAAGGGGAAAAGGTTACGATCCCGATTACTATGTTAGAGTGTATTGAAAGAGGAAGTGAATGCCTTGAGAAGGTGTACGATATTGTAAATTGGGCGAAGGAAAATGCGGAAGCGGCGTATTATCCGTTAGCAGAAGTGAAAATATTAGCACCGATTCCAAGGCCGAGAAAAAATATTCTTTGTGTTGGAAAGAACTATCGTGAGCATGCGGTGGAAATGGGCGGAGTAGAGTCTATCCCTGAAAATATAATGATCTTTACAAAAGCGCCAACAACAGTGATCGGAATTGATGAGCAAATTAATGGTCACCCTCATGCAACGAATGAACTGGACTATGAAGGGGAACTAGCAATCATTATTGGTAAGCGAGGGAAACAAATAAAAATAGAAAAAGCTCTTGACCATGTTTTTGGATATACAGTTATAAATGATGTAACTGCTCGGGATATTCAAAGGAAACATAAACAATTTTTCCTAGGGAAAAGTTTCGATACATTTTGTCCGATGGGACCGTATTTAATTCATAAATCGGTGGTTAGAACGCCGAATGAATTACACATTGAAACGGTGGTAAATGGAGAAGTAAGGCAAACTTCAAATACGAGAGAAATGATTTTTTCAGTAGAAGAAATTATTTCAACTATAAGTAAAGGCATGACATTAGAGCCGGGAGATATCATTGCAACAGGGACACCAGCTGGTGTTGGTAAAGGTTTTACACCGCCGAAGTTTTTGCACGCTGGTGATGAAGTTGTTATTACAGTAGAGGGAATTGGTACGCTTAGAAATATTGTGAAATGAAAAAGAGCTATCTTTCATAAGATAGCTCTTTTCTATGGTCGCGGATTAACAGAGTAATCTATAATGGCGAAAATATACAATCCGATTAATGCTAAAGTGCAAATTCCAATTAGCATAACTGCAATTGCGCTTCTTTCGCGGCCAAAACCGATAATTGTAAGGAAAACAGCAGTCCAAAATGATGTTTTAAGTAGTGTGAATGTATTAGGAGTTGAATAATGACTGAGTAAAGTTGTAGATAATATGAAGCCGATGAATGCCATAGAAATAAAAATTGTAGCTAAATAGTTAATATGTTTACCGTATTTCAACAGCATACAGTTACCCCCTTTTTTAAGAAGACGGAATATTCAATTTTATTTTACGGTAAATTACTAAAAAAAGAAAGGGGTTGTCCTATATTTTAGGACAACCCCACTATGATTAAGATAGTACAGCTTTAATTTTTTGGAATGCCCACTCTAAATCTTCTTCAGAGATTACTAGAGGTGGTGCAATACGAATTACGTTTTCGTGTGTTTCTTTACATAATAGACCAGCTGCTTTTAGTTGTTCACAGTAAGGACGAGCTGGCTCGTTTAATTCGATACCGATGAATAAACCTTTACCACGAATATCAGTAATCATTGGGTTATCAATTTCTTTTAATTGCCCAACTAATTTTTCTCCCAATTGAAGAGAACGCTCTGTTAACTTTTCTTCTTCTAATACTTCAAGAGCTGCGATAGAAACAGCACATGCAAGTGGGTTACCACCGAATGTAGAACCGTGAGAACCTGGCTCGAATACGCCTAAAATGTCGCTGTTTGCTGCAACACAAGAGATTGGGAATACGCCGCCGCCAAGTGCTTTACCAAGTATGTACATGTCAGGAGTTACATTGTCCCAGTCGCAAGCAAATATTTTACCAGTACGGCCTAAGCCTGTTTGGATTTCATCTGCTACGAATAAAACGTTTTCTTTTTTACATACTTCAAAAGCTTCTTTTAAGAAACCAGCTGGTGGAATGTTAATTCCTGCTTCACCTTGGATTGGCTCTAAAATGAATGCAGCTGTATTTGGTGTAATCGCAGCTTTTAACGCTTCTAAATCACCGTAAGGAATTACAATAATGCCAGGAAGCATTGGACCGAATCCACGCTTGTACTCTTCATTTGATGACATAGAAACAGCACCCATTGTACGTCCGTGGAAGTTATCTTCACAAACGATGATTTCTGCACGGTTTGCCTCTACCTTTTTCACATCGTAAGCCCAGCGACGAGCTGTTTTAATTGCAGTTTCAACAGCTTCTGCGCCTGTATTCATAGGAAGTACCATATTTTTATTTGTTAGTTTCGCAACTTTTTCGTACCAAGGACCTAATTGATCGCTATGGAAAGCACGAGAAGTTAACGTAACTCGATTAGCTTGGTCAATTAAAGCGTTAATGATTTTTGGATGACGATGACCTTGGTTTACTGCAGAATATGCACTTAATAAGTCCATATAGCGGTTTCCTTCAGGATCTTCTACCCAAACGCCTTCTGCTTTAGAAATAACGATTGGAAGTGGATGGTAGTTATTTGCTCCGTATGTGTCTGTAAGTTCGATAATATCCTTAGTTTGAATCATGATTGTTCCCCCTTTTGTTATTACAAGAAGTTTGTAAATACTCTAAATATTATAGCATTTAAATGTAAAAAAGCGAAACATTTCCTGAAAATAAATGAACATGTTATCATATAGAGTGAAAAAGAGGAGGCAGGGATACGATGATACATATGCATATTACAGCATGGGCGTTAGGATTAATTTTATTCTTCGTTGCGTATTCACTTTATTCAGCAGGAAGAAAAGGTAAAGGTGTACATATGGGGCTTCGCCTTATGTATATTATCATTATTGTGACAGGTTTCATGTTGTACATGAGTATTGTGAAGACGGCGACAGGTAGCATGCACATGTGGTATGGCATGAAAATGCTAGCTGGTATTTTAGTTATCGGTGGAATGGAAATGGTTCTTGTAAAAATGAGCAAAAACAAACCAACAGGGGCGGTTTGGGGCTTATTTATTGTCGCGCTAGTAGCGGTATTATACTTAGGACTAAAATTACCGCTTGGCTGGTACGTATTCAAATAAAAATAAAACCACCTTATGATCTCAAATGTTTGGGAGATAAGGTGGTTTTATTTTTATTTTATCCCGTAAATACCCGATTGATGAGGGCTAATAATCAGTGGGGGATACCCCACTGATTAAAGTTTCACTTTATGTTGCATCAATATGTAACTCTTCTCCGTTTACTTTCGTAAAACGGAACATGTTTTTATTTGACATAGCGTGACGAACGAAATGGTGCTGCAGTGTACAAATCATCTCTTCATTATCAAATAAAAGAATATTTACTCCTTCGCATGCTTCCTCTTTCGGCAAGAAGGATAAATAATTATGACAATACATGCAATCATATAAAGAGTAATGAAGCGATTGTAATGCCTCAGTTAATAATGTAAAGACAGAGTCAGGTAACTCCTCAAGCCATTCATTATAGCTAAGAAGTAATTTTTTTCTAATTCGTATCATTTCTCCATTTTGCAAATGATGCTGTTCGTTGGCGATTTGTAATACATCTTGTTCATAGAAACGGGCTGGTAGCCAATTGTTGTTATACAAAAGTTCAAAGCCATCTTGGATAATATCTTCTAATAAAAATGCTTCATCATTTTCATCATCAAAGAATACCCATTCATTGTTTATATATTCTACATTACCGACTGTATGAGCGCGCGGCTGGTTATACAAAATATGTTTGCGTTGTACCATAGTTCATTTCTCCTTTTATAGAAATAGTTATTCTTGTTATGGACAGTTCGTACGTTCTTTATAACTAGACACACCTAAAGAGAGGTGGGCATACAATAAAACACGCTTTACACTGTGAAACTGCTATTCCATATATGAATAGTTAGTTATCGTCAAGTTTGTTGTTTTTATGTATCCGCACTCATAGGGTGGGGATTACTGCACGTTTAGAAACAGATATTAGATTAGGAAGGATGATTCTTATGTGCGGGATTACAGGATGGGTGGATTATAAGCGCTCATTAGAAGGGGAAAGGGACGTCGTGACGAAAATGGCGGAAACGCTAGCGAAACGTGGTCCAGATGATAACAAAGTTTGGATAAAAGGAAACGTCGCATTTGGGCATAAACGGTTAATCGTTGTAGATCCTGAAGGTGGTAAACAGCCTATGACCTGTTTAAAGGATGAAACGAATTATGCCATTTGCTATAACGGTGAACTGTATAACACAGAAGACATTCGGAAGGAGTTGTTAAGAAGAGGGTACACATTCAAAGGTCATTCTGATACGGAAGTATTATTAGCTTCTTATATCGAATGGAAAGAAGAATGTGTCGATCATTTAAACGGTATATATGCGTTTGCAGTATGGGATGAACAGAAAGAACAAGTGTTTATTGCAAGAGATCGATTAGGTGTAAAACCGCTTTTTTATAAATATGATAGTGGACGATTATTATTTGGTTCAGAGTTAAAAGCGATACTGGCGCATCCAGAGGTGAAGGCGGAAGTAACGCTAGAAGGATTATCAGAAATATTCGGTCTTGGACCATCTAGAACGCCTGGTCATGGTATTTATGCTGGTATTAAAGAATTGCGCCCAGGCCATGCGATGACATTTTCAAAGAACGGTTTATGTATATGGAGATATTGGAATGTAGAAAGTAAAACACATGAAGATTCCTTTGAAGAAACAGTAGAGAAAACACGCTTTTTATTACAAGATGCAATTACAAGGCAACTCGTTTCTGACGTACCGTTATGCACATTTTTATCGGGCGGTGTAGATTCAAGTGCAATAACAGCAATTGCCGCAAAAGAATATGAAAGATCAGGGAAAGGTCAATTGCACACGTATTCTATTGACTATGAAGATAACGAAAAATACTTTAAAGCGAATGCATTTCAGCCCAATTCAGATGCTCCATTTATTAATTTAATGACTGAGACATTTCAAACAATCCATCACCGTTGTGTCATCTCAAATGAACAACTAGCACAGTATTTAACAGAAGCAGTGCTCGTTCGTGATTTGCCAGGTATGGCAGATATTGATTCTTCATTATTATGGTTTTGCCGTGAAATAAAACAAGATTTTGTCGTCGGTTTATCTGGAGAATGTGCAGATGAAATATTTGGTGGCTATCCGTGGTTTTATAGAGAAGATGATTTACAATCAAGTGCATTTCCGTGGATGCGCTCTACAGAGGCGCGCGAACAACTTCTAAAGAAAGAATGGAGAAATAAATTAAATTTACAACAATATGTGCAACAACGCTATGAAGAATCCATTCAAGAAGTTCCGATTTTAGAGGGAGAAAGCCCGCTAGAAGCAAAGAGACGACAATTATTTTATTTGAACATGGTTTGGTTTATGACAACATTATTAGACAGAAAAGACCGTATGAGTATGGGGGCAAGCTTAGAAGTACGCGTTCCATTTGCGGACCACCGACTTGTCGAATATGCGTGGAATATTCCTTGGGAAATGAAAATGTATAAAAACCGCGAAAAAGGTCTATTGCGTAAGGCATTAGAAGGATTACTTCCAAATGATATATTGTATAGAAAGAAAAGTCCGTATCCGAAAACGCATAATCCATACTATACGAAAGCAGTAACAGTATGGCTACAAGATTTATTAACGGATAAAGGATCAATTTTACACGAACTATTCGATAAAGAGCAGCTGAGTGGATTGATTGAGTCTGGCGGAAGTGCATTCCAATCGCCTTGGTTCGGTCAATTAATGACTGGACCTCAGCTTTTAGCCCATTTAGCACAAATTCATGTTTGGTTTAAAGAATATGGGGTAAATATTAAGGAATAGAAGAAAAGCGGCTTACACTTATGTGAGCCGCTATTTTATTAAAAAAATTGTCATATAAAATTCAAAATCATATTAGAAATAATACTTATTTAGAATAATTATTTTGACGTACTTATTATTACTTGTTATAATTGGAAACAAATGTTCTTGAAAAGGATTCTCATTTATAAGGTGAAACTTTAATCAGTGGGGGCATCCCCACTGATTATTAGTTGAACTAATCGGGCGTTTAGGGGCAGTTGATCTCCCGGCTAAATTTTTTGCACTCGCCGAACTTTGAGGTGGGAGTCTTGCTGCCCGTTAACGCGGGACAAAATTGAGGTGTTATATAGATGACGAAGAAGAAAATAGGTTTGCTTGTAATGGCATATGGAACGCCGGAGTCATTAGATGATGTAGAGGCATATTATACACATATCCGTCATGGGCGTAAGCCGTCTGAAGAAGCGCTTCAAGATTTAATCGGGCGCTATAAAGCGATTGGCGGAATTTCACCACTTGCAAAAATAACGAAAGAGCAGGCACATAAATTAACAGATTCATTGAATAAAATGTATACAGAGTATGAATTTGTTTGTTACTTAGGTTTAAAACATATTACTCCGTTTATTGAAGATGCAGTAGAAGAGATGAAGAAAGATGGAATTGAGCAGGCGATTAGTATCGTATTAGCACCGCACTATTCTACATTTAGCATTCAAGCGTATAATGACCGTGCAATTCGCCTATCAAAAGAAATAGGTGGGCCTGTTATTGAACCGATTGAGCAATGGTACGATGAACCGAAGTTTATTTCTTATTGGGCAAATCAAATTGAAGAAACGTTTGCTAACATTGTAGATAAAGAGAAGGCAATTGTTATTTTTTCTGCACATAGTTTACCGGAGAAAATTATTGCTGATGGAGACCCTTACGTAGAGCAATTACAGCAGACAGCGGATTTAATTGCGGCAGAAGCCAGTATAAAGCATTATACAACGGGTTGGCAAAGTGCAGGAAATACCCCTGATCCATGGATTGGGCCAGATGTGCAAGATTTAACGAGAGATTTATATGAAGAACATGGATATGAATCTTTCGTATATTGTCCAGTTGGCTTTGTGGCAGAGCATTTAGAAGTTTTATATGACAACGATTATGAATGTAAAGTTGTAACTGATGAATTAAATGCTGCATATTTTAGACCGAATATGCCTAATTCACAATCTGTATTTATTGATTGCTTAGCTGAAATTGTTTCCAAAAAAATGAAGGGAATAGTTGACAAGGATTTATTTTTGAATAATAATTAGTTTATAATAATTTTAAATAAATAATAATTACTAGGAAAGAAAGAGGAGGATCCCCCATGACTAATCCAAATAATCGCTTAACAACAAACCAAGGTGCTCCGGTTGGAGATAACCAAAATTCTCGTACAGCCGGTCGCCGTGGACCGGTATTGTTAGAAGACTATCATTTAGTAGAAAAACTGGCTCACTTTGATCGTGAACGTATTCCAGAGCGCGTTGTGCATGCACGTGGTGCAGGTGCTCACGGTGTATTCGTAACGAAAAACAGCATGAAGCAATATACGAAAGCAGCGTTTTTACAAAATGAAGGAACTGAAACACCTGTATTCGTTCGTTTCTCAACGGTTATTCATGGTCAAGGTTCTCCAGAAACAGCGCGTGATCCACGAGGGTTCGCTGTTAAATTTTATACAGAAGAAGGGAACTACGATATCGTAGGTAACCATTTACCAGTTTTCTTCATTCGTGATGCAATTAAATTCCCGGACATGGTGCATTCTTTGAAACCAGCACCTGATACAAATGTTCAAACACCAGATCGTTACTGGGATTTCATGACGTTAACTCCAGAATCTACACATATGATGACATGGGTATTTTCTGATTATGGAACGCCAGCAAACTACCGTGAAATGGAAGGTTTCGGTGTCCATTCATTTAAATGGATTAATGCAGAAGGAAAAATTGTTTACATTAAATATCATTGGAAACCACAACAAGGTGTACGTAATTTAAATGCGAAAGAAGTGCAAGAAGTACAAGGAAAAGACTTCAGCCATGCAACTCGTGACTTGTTCGATGCAATCGAAAAAGGAAATTATCCGAAGTGGGATTTACACGTACAAGTGATGCAACTAGAAGAAACGGATTCTTTAGATTTCGATCCATTAGATCCGACGAAAGTATGGCCAGAAGATCGTTTCCCATTAATTGAAGTAGGGACGATGACGTTAAATCGTAACCCGAAAAACTTCTTTGCGGAAGTAGAACAAGTGGCGTTCTCTCCAAGTGCAACTGTAAATGGTATTGAACCATCTGAAGATAAATTATTGCAAGGTCGTTTATTCTCTTACCCAGATACACAGCGTTACCGCCTTGGTGCGAATTACTTACAAATTCCTGTTAACTGCCCGTATGCAGCTGTTCACAACCAACAACGTGATGGTGCGATGCAAATTAATCAAAATCCATCTACAATTAACTACGAACCGAGCCGTCATGCTGAAAATCCAGTTGAAGACCCAACTTACCATGATTCAACTATGAATGTAGAAGGCTATGTATCTCGTGAAAAAATTGACAAACCAAATGACTTCAAGCAAGCGGGTGAGCGTTACCGTTCATTCTCTAAAGAAGAGCAAGACAACTTAATTGCAAATTTAACAAATGACTTAAAAGACGTAAATGAACGCACAAAATTACTAGCTGTTTGTAACTTCTTCCGTGCAGATCAAGAGTATGGAATGCGCTTAGCGCAAGCTTTAAATGTTGATATTACGCAATATGTAGGGAATGCTCCGAAGTAAATAGGAAAAGACGACCGGAAGAATTTTCGGTCGTCTTTTTTTGTAAAAGATGTTTTATATGATGTGTAAAAGATTTTATACTCTTATCAAATAAATTTTACATACAAGAGATGTATTTCATGAATGTTGCGATTTTTATTATTGCGTTAAGTGTCTTTTTATTTGTAGTGTTTGCTATTATAAAAATGTTTATAGCGATTGGGAAATAAAGCGATGGCCGAGCTGTTTCAAATTGAGATAGGGTTAATGGTACTTGAGATGATCTCTTTTATTTATCACCGTTTAATCCAGTTCGCTTTTTAGTTGTAATAGCGATTGCGTTTCTTATTATATTGAGTATGAATAAAAGGAAGTACGGTGATTCGTAAATCATGCCTTGGTATTTTTCATTTTCACCATGTCGGAATTTGTTGGTAAATCGATATATTGAAAGAATCGCTGATATATTTCTTATAATACAAGATGGGGTATTGAGAGGCGCGAATATAAACACAAGTAAGCACTATGTAACAAGTCCCCTATATTTAATAAAGCTAAGTGGCCTGAGTTCTACAGTAGATAGGAACTCAGGCTTTTTTATGCGAAAAATTTATGAAATCTTTTTGGGATAAAACTGAGGACAAGAAAGAGTGCGATTTCACCTAAAATAGCGACAATGATATTGAATAAGAAGGTACGAAAGTTTGCAGTGATATGATTAAGAATAGCGTATTTCCAATAGGATAAGCTCATGAAAATCACTCCCTGAGGCATTTTTTATAGTATATAAAATTTGTTTCATAAAAGTGCATGTCTTAGTTTGTAATTTGTAAAAAAACAAAATGAATTCTCAATATAATCTCAACAATTGAGTAAGAATAACATGGAATATATTACCTGTATCCTTGCATAAGAATAGAAAAGTTCACAAAAAAATTTCAGAATTAACATAAAATTTACAAAAAACTAATAATTTGTTGAAATACTACAAACAAAAATATATACTCAATATATACTTTTTACAAAAAAAGGATGTGGTTAAGTGGATTATATGTGTACTTAGCTGTATAGGTTTGTTTTATTTTGCGGATTTGAAAAAAATTAAGTGAGGAGAAATGTACATGTTTCGATTTATGAAATCACCAATCGGTATAGCGGTTGGGGTAGCAGCGGTTATATTGGCGTCACCGAAAGCGAGAAAGGGATTACGAAAACTTGCAGTAAAAACAGTATCAGCCTTTCTTGGTGCGAAAGAACAAATGCAAAGTGCTGGTTCAGAAATGGAAGAAGCTTTGCCAAAAGTGAAAGAAGCGGCACGTAAAGTGGCTGTGAAAACAGTATCACCAATTATAGGAGCGGTAGAAGCTGTTCCAAATACAATTTCTAAATTCCAGGAAAAATGGGTTTCTCGTGTAAATGCGTATCATTCTGAGCAAAATATAGATTATGAAAATTTGCCCGTCAGTCCTTAAGTACTACATGAGCAATAAATCTTTTTACTTCCTTCAAGACGATAAGGAGGATGATGATGCAAAGTAAATCATTAAAAGCGAGATTTATACGATCGTTACCTGGAAGAATTCGAATTGAAATTTACAAGCTAAAATACAATAAGAACATGGCGAACTTGATATTAGATCGATTTAGTCAAGAGGAAGGTATTTATCAAGTACGGCCCTCAATTTCTACAGGGAGAGCCCTTATTACTTACGATACCAACAAGACATCTCTACATAACATTTGCAAAATAATTCAGCTTATAGAAGAACAAGTGACGAAGCGAAAGAAAAGTAGTACAAATAACAGTGACGAAAAGAAGGAATTAATAGATTGTTCATCTAGTGTAGTTTCTCGTGATTCTGCCACTGTTCATAGAAAAAAGGATGAAGGTGTGCCATTACCGTTAGCGCTCTCAGTTGTCGGATTAGGTGCTTTCGGCATAAAACAATTACTTATGGGTAGATCAGCTTTAGCTAGAAGTCCGGGTCTTTTTTACGCATCCGGAGCTTTATCCGTTGTGACGGGTTATCCGTTTCTTAAACGAGGATTTAAGAAAATGGTTGCTAGCAAAAAGGTGAATTCTGATCTTGTACTTGGTGTAGGGACTCTTGCACTTGCGCTTGCGCGGGAGAATATTGTCGTGCTTGCCGGCCTTAGTCTATTAAACTACTTGAATTGGAAGCGTAGTCAAGCAAACATAAACGAAGAAAATGAAGCGTATAAAGAAAATCTCCTCTCGCCAGAGATTAAAGCGTATAGTGAAAAACAATCAAAGTGGGGAATGATTTTTGGAGGAGCAACTTGGGCCTTCACTAGAAATCCTTTGCGTGGAATGGCAGTGTTGTTAGCGGCTAATCCGAAACCAGCTGTCTCATCGGCAGAATATGCGTGGCGACAAGGTGACCTCGTCGCGAGAGAAAGAGGATATGTCATTCCAAGCGGTGGGTCGTTATCGCAATTGTCTCGAACAAAAAAGATAGTATTAGATGATACATCTCGTATATTCCAGGCCTCAGCAGAGGGGATGAGTTGTATTTCGCAAGATGAAAATGAAGGGCAAGTTTGGTGCACGGTGGCTTCTCTTATTGAGAAAAGTGAGCATGTATGGAAAGAGGAAGTCGTGCAACGGGCTACGCAAACTGGAAGAACGTTAAGAAAAGCGTTTGAAGTTCAAGTAGAGAATGAAGGAATAAAAGGTGAAATTCAAGGAATAACTTCCTTTTTCGGAAGTAAAGATTTTGCCGAGCGAAATGGTGTAGATATAAGTGCGTATGAGCTGGAAGCGAAGAGGCTTGAAAAAGAAGGATTCCAAGTTCAGTACGTCGCTAAAAATAAAGAATGCCTCGGTCTACTAGTTGGATCAAAGGTTACTATTATTCCTGAATTCAAAGAAGTAGTGAATGGGTTACATGAAAACAAATGGAGTATAGGCGTTTTGCAAAATAGTTTACATGTAAATCGTAACATTCTTTCTCATTATGGTGTGGATGATAGCTGGCAGCAGGGTGATGCTGTCGAACGGGTAAAATTGCTTCGTTCAAATGGAGAAGAGGTATTATTTGCAACTGATCAAAATACCGATTTTCCGACTATATCATTTGAAGAAATAAAAAATATCTCTCAATCTACAGCGTATGCAAACCGAATCAATATGTTGGTGAATGAGCATTTCCGCGCAGCGAAAGTGTGGAATGTGGTGGGAGAGATGTTAGCGGTTTGGTCTATATTCACAGCACCTGTAATCGCCTTATTTGCAAATGCTTTATCGTTAACGTTTGTATCTAGGGCGAAAAGAATGAGCGAGAAGATATTTTCTTATGGAGAATTGTCGAAAATGGATTCTTCTCAGCCAAAAGTGATTCCTGCCAAACAAGATCAAATTCCGTGGTATACATTTAATCAAGAAAAAGTAATGAATAGATTACAAGTTGAGAAGCAATATGGATTAAGTAATGCACAAGTAAATATGCGAAAAGAAGAATACGGAATGAACCAAATTGAACCGAAACCGTCAGTTCCTTGGATTGTATCGTTTATGGGCCAATTTAAAGAATTTACATCGCTTATTTTACTCGGAGCAGCTGGATTATCTGTTGTATCTGGTGGCTGGTTCGATGGATTAGCGATGGGGACAATTCTCGTTGTAAATGCAATAATTGGGACGCTTCAAGAGCGGAAGGCGGAAAAGGTAGTTGAGGCTTTAAATCAATTCCGAGCCCCTATTTGTAAAGTAATACGAGAAGAAGCGGAAATAGAAATATCAAGTAGTGAACTCGTTCCTGGAGATATTGTCTGCCTTGAAGCGGGAGACCGTGTACCTGCTGATCTTCGCGTTGTTAACTCTTGGAACTTAGAAATTAACGAAGCGATGTTAACGGGAGAATCACTTCCAGTTGAAAAGAAAGCGGACGCTGTGTTAGAAGAGTGTTCGTTAGCAGAACGAAACAATATGCTCTTTATGGGGACGTCTGTAACACGAGGTAAAGCGGTAGCAATTGTAGTGGAAACAGGTATGCATACAGAGATGGGCTATATGATCTCCTTAATGAAAGGGGAAGAAACAGAGCCTACGCCGCTGCAGCAAAAGGTGACATCTATTAGTAAAACATTTATTAAAGGAGCGTTTGTAGCTGGCGGTCTTGTACTTGTGGCGGGGCTACTAAGGGGACTGCCAATTACGCAAATGATTACAACATCGGTTGCTCTTACTGCTTCTGCTGTTCCGGAAGGATTACCAATTATGATTACGATTGCTTTAAGTGCGGGTATATTCCGTATGCAAAAGCAAAATGCGCTCGTTCGAAAGCTTTCGAGTTTAGAAACACTTGGCAGAACGACGGTTATTTGTTCTGATAAAACGGGAACTCTTACGAAAAATGAAATGACGGTTAAAGTAATTGCTACGCCGAATCGTTTATGGAGTGTAACCGGTGATGGGTATGAACCAGTAGGGACGATTGCTGATGTAACTTCATCTAAAGTCGCTGCTGCTGTAGATACGGAGATAGAAGAGGCTATTTATCATAAAACGGAAAATATGCCGCTAGAAAATCCAGATTTAGCTCGTATTCTTCAGATTGGTGTCCTTTGTAACAATAGTAAATTAGAGCAGGAAGATGATTTGTGGGTTGTAAAAGGTGATCCGACTGAAGGAGCTTTATTAAGCTTAGCTTCGAAAGCGGGGGCATTACAGGAAGGTATGGCGTCGTTTGAACGCCATCATGAAGAACCATTTGATTCAGAGACGAAAATTATGAGTGTTGTTTGTAAAGAGAGTAACGCTGAAGGGTTATATAAGTTCTCAAAAGGTTCTGTAGAGGCGATTCTTACTCGTTGTAAATGGTATCAAGATAACGGTCAAATATATCCGTTATGTGATAAGCAAAAAGAAGTTATTTTGCAACAAAATGAAGAGTTTGCAAAACAAGCATTACGAGTATTAGGTTTTGCGTACAGCAATGGCGAAAGTGATGATCTTACTTTTGTTGGATTAGTCGGTATGATCGATCCGCCAAAACCTGAAGTGGAAGAGAGTATTCGTGAAGCGATTGAGTTAGGTGTGAGGCCAGTAATGATTACGGGAGATCATCCGACTACGGCGATTTCTATTGCGAAACAAACTGGAATTTGGAATCGTGAAGATCGTGTTTTAACGGGATTAGAAATTGATAGCATGGCAGATGAAGAATTAAAAGAAGTTGTGAAAAACACATCTGTGTTTGCTCGTGTTACCCCGGCTCACAAATTACGAATTGTAACTGCCTTCCAATCCGACGGTCAAATCGTCGCGATGACTGGAGATGGTGTAAATGATACACCGGCTATAAAAAAGGCGAATATCGGTATTGCGATGGGGCAAACCGGAACAGAAGTTACGAAAGAAGCTGCTGATTTGATTTTGAAAAAGGATCATTTCGGTTCAATTGTTGAAGGGGTAAAAGAAGGTAGAACAATCATCGGAAATATTCGTAAAGCAGTTGGTTGTTTATTGACGGGGAATTTAGCGGAAGTGTTAGTGACTAGTGCTGCTGTTATAGCGGGAATGCCAATTCCGTTAGTGCCAATTCAAATTTTATTAATGAATCTTATTACCGATGCTTTACCAGCGATGATTTTAGCTGTAAACCCTGGAAACAAAACGAAGCAAACGAAACGCCAAGATATTGTTGATAAAGATTTGTACAAAAAAGTTATTACAAGAGGAGTATTGCTTGGGGTAGGTTCGCTCGCTGTATTTGGTATTAGTTTAGCGGCTGGAGTACCTCTTCCAGTAGCACAAACATCAGCATTTGCAGCTTTAGTTGCCGGGCAGCTCATTCAAACTTTCTCTTGGAGACAAGAGGGATCAGAAGAAACAATTCGTGATTGGTCAAAAGACCGTTTCTTTATTGCAGCGTTAGGAACGTCTTGGCTCGTATTATTATCAGCTATATATGTACCTGCGTTAGCTCGTATATTCCATACCGTTCCGTTAACGCTCGCGCAATGGATACCTGTTCTTCTCGTAGCGGGCACAGTGTCTCAAATCGCGAAACCTATTATTAAATTAGTTTCATATAAGAATACTGATTTAGTAAAACCAGTAGTTTCTGAACCTGCATTATTAAAAACAGTGTAAAGGAGCAATGAACATGATACGAAAAGTTGTTATTGGATCTACTTTAGCGCTAGCGAGTGCCGCTTTATTACCTGTCGTAAGAAATACACTTCGTCCACTTGTTGAATCGGGGGCAAGAGGTGTGAAGTCTACTTTTGAAACAATTAAAGAGGAAGTAGAAGATATTATTGTGGAAGCGAAAATGGATAGAATGCAAAAGCAATTTGAGAAAGAACTTTCTTATGTGGAAGATGACATTACTGATGAACACGAAGTGATAGAAGCGGCAGCTGAACAAGCGCAAGATGAAGTGGAGGAGATTAAACATGATGCATAAAGATGTAGAAAAAGATGTAGAAAAAGATGTAGATCACCATTTGGAAAAAGCGTTAGAGCACTTTGAACAGGCATTAGATTTAAGTGTAAAAGCAGCGTCGGAAAATAAAGCGATGCAAAAAGAGATTGCTACGAAAATGGGATCTTTCACTGGTGAAATTTTTCACTCGGTTCGTAAAAAGGGAAAAGAAAACCGTATGAATATTATGAAATGGTTCACTCTCCCTCGCTTTTAAGGGAGGAGTACAAAATGGAAGGGATATAGGGAGTCTTATCTCCCTTATTCATATTCCATACTATGTATGTCGCGCTAATTTTCGGAATGTTCAGTATTATAAAGTTTATGAAGGGGTGAAAGAATTAAATGGCGGCATGGATGATGATATTAGCATTAACGTTTTCATCAAGTATCGATAATTTAGGGGTAGGAATTTCTTATGGGATTCGCAACATACGAATTAGCCATTTTTCTAATCTTATCATTTCGGTTATTTGCTTTTTGTTTAGTGTGGCCGGGATTTATTTTGGATTATGGCTTTCAAAAATTTTGCCTGGGATTATGCCAGTAGTCATTGGTTCTTTCTTATTAGTTGTTATTGGTCTTCGAATTGTATTATTAGCAATTCCGCGTAAGGTGGTAGCTGAAGGAGCGGAAGGTGAAGTAGCATCTACGGAAATAAATGGTTTAACGAAAAATATAGGTGAATCTGGAGGAATCGGATTTGTAGAATCTATCTTTCTTGGCATTGGTCTGTCTGCGAATGCATTAACGAACGGATTAGGTGCTGGTTTATTCGGTTTGAATCCGATAGCAATATGTGTTGCTGCGGCAATTGGTAGTTTCATAACGGTTTGGGGCGGAGTTGCATTAGGGAGAAAGATAGCTCACGTTCGTATTGGGAAATTTACTTTAGAACAATTTGGAACATTGATCAGCGGAACGTTACTATTAATTATTGCATTTGCTGCATTTTTTGATTGATTTATCCCACTATTTGCGGGCTGATAATCAGTGGGGATGAGCAAAACCCCGCTGATTAAAGTTTCACTTTATAGAAAGAGAAAGGGATGATAGTTTTAACATCAGATGAATAGAAGGTGAGAGAAAGTGAGATTGCTTTATAAAAGGTTGAAGTACTCTGAACTTGAGGCTGAATTACAATTAGTAGAAAGTGTTTTAAGTTCAGGATATTTTATTTTATTAGATATATTCTTTTTGTCTTCGTTATTAACAGTGCTAACTTTTTCCTTGCACCAGTCATTTCTAGTTGCATTTTTCATTTTTATTAGTTCTTATATTGCTTGTAGTTTCATATTTTTTTTATTGAGAAAATGGTTGCAATAAGTTACGCTATTAAACTTTGCAGAAGAAGCTGTCTTGAAAAATTTCGATTTTTTGAGGTGGCTTTATTTTATGAGTTGTAATATATGTTTACAAAATGTAAACATATATTGTGAATTCCCATCTTGTAACTCGGCAAAAAAATTTGTTAATATGATTGTATAGAAGTTGTAGTTATATTGCGTGTGTCAACTATGATTATTCTCATGAATAGAGGGGAATGGAATATGTCTGAAGGAACTGAAAGAAGTAATCTTGGGTTGTTATTAAAAGAATTACTGAAGGAAAAGTCTTTGTCAATGCGAAAACTGAGTGCGCTTACTGGAATTGATACTGCTACTATTTCAATGATTATAAATGGTAAGCGAAAAGCAAATCCGAAGCATTTGCAAAAGTTTGCAGATTGCCTTGGTATTCCGATTGCAGATTTATTTGTGGCGGCAGGTTATTCTATTGAAACAAAGCAGGAAGAACAATCTGATATTCAAGTATCCATTAATAACATTGAACATTTACTTGAATCTTCACAGCTATATGATCAAAAGTTTAGTATCGCGAATGTAGAGCAACAATTGGCTAATTACGAACAATATTCGCAAACAGAAGAAGGAAAAGAAACGATTGAAAAGGGGTTTACTGAGAAGATTCTGAAGGTAAGTAGTATTGGACCATTTATTAATGATTTGAAAGAATTGTATGAGAGATTTACGAAAAAGAAGGGGACACCTTTAGAACTAGCTTTAATGGGAAGTGCTCTCATCTATTTTATTCTATCAGTCGATGTGATTCCAGATTACATTTTTCCTATCGGTTATTTAGATGATGCTGTTGCTGTGCAACTTGTTTTAAATATGCTATTGAAAAGATAAGATACTTATATGAATAGATAGATAAAGATATTTATATACCAATAGTTTGGGTAATTGTATCGTTATGAATATACGAAAAAGGTGTACCCCGTGTTAGAACGGAGTACACCTTTTTCGTTTTAATTTGCGGATTTTTCTACATACTCATAAGCTTTCTCCCCATGCATCGAAATATCAAGCCCCATTTGTTCTTCGTGCTCATCGACGCGAACAGGAAGGAAGAAGTTAATAGCCTTAATAATGGCGTACGTCATTATGATCGTGAATGCATATGTTGCTCCGATTGCTATAAGTTGTTTGAAAAGGAGAGCTGCGTTTCCGTAAAATAATCCGTTAGCACCATCGCTATTTATAGAAGTTGTTGCGAAAAGTCCAGTTGCAATACCGCCCCAAGTTCCTCCGATGCCGTGGCATCCAAATGCATCAAGTGTATCGTCGTACCCGAATTTGTTTTTTAAGAAGAAGACGGCACCGAAACATAATATACCGCCAATTGCTCCGATAAGAAGAGCGGAGAAAGGTGTAACGAATCCGCAAGCTGGCGTAATTGCGACTAAACCAGAAACAACCCCGCAAGCAGCTCCCATCGCAGTTGGCTTCGATTGGAAGAACCATTCAGAAAGCATCCAAGTTAGAGCGGAGGCAGCGGCGGCTATATTTGTATTAATAAATGCAGTTAAAGCTACGTCATTTAAAGATAATGTACTACCGACGTTAAAACCGAACCAGCCGAACCAGAGTAAGCCTGCGCCTAACATTGTAAATGGTAAATGATGAGGAGAGGTACCGCTTATGTTTTTTCGTTTTCCTAGGAAAATAGCTAATACAAGACCAGCAACTCCAGATGTGATATGAACGACGTTACCGCCAGCGAAGTCTAATGCGCCGAGTTCTCTCAGCCATCCGCCAACGCCCCACACCCAATGAGCGACAGGGTTGTAAACGATTGTTGTCCAAAGCAGGATAAAAATAAGAAAGGCAGAAAATCGCATTCTTTCGGCGAATGCACCTGAAATTAAAGCGGGAGTTAAAATAGCGAACATGAGTTGGAACATCATAAATAAATTGTGAGGAATAGTAGATGAGTAGTCTGGATTTGGTGCGTAGGTAACTCCGTTTAGACCGAACCAATCGAGATTGCCAATAAGTCCGTGCCAATCTGGTCCGAATGATAAAGAATAACCGATAACAATCCATTGAATTGAAACGATAGCCATTGCGCTATAACTGTGCATTGTCGTGCTGAGTACGTTTTTACTGCGAACCATGCCCCCGTAAAAAAGTGCCAATCCTGGTGTCATCAACATGACCATTACTGTAGTTACAAAAATAAAAACTGTATCTCCCGTATTCATTCTCTCTCCTCCTATGATGTTAGAAAAAATAACATCGTCTCGTTATGTTTCATATCATATTCGAAATAAAAATAAAAATCAACTAAAAATTCAGAAAACTTTTTAAGTGATGTTAGAAAACCTGACATTATGTATTTTGGAGGGATAAAATCAACGTATGCGATTTGTTCTAATAATTGGTATAATATTCTTACAATTAGAAGTTTGGGGGATGCGTGTGAAAAAAATATGGACTAAGGAACTATTCATTTGTTTTTGTTTAGCTGTTATTTTGTTTGTACCAGTACATACTTTTGCGGAAGAAAAAAGGGAATGGCGAGATGAAGTTATATATTCCATTATGATTGATCGTTTCAATAATGGAGAACCGAAAAATGACAAACAGTTAGATGTTGGTAATTTAGAAGGGTATCAAGGCGGAGATATACGAGGAATTATAAAAAGATTGGACTACATAAAAGAAATGGGATTTACTACCATTATGCTTTCGCCGCTTTTTGAAAGTGAAAAGTATGATGGATTAGGCGTTCGAAACATTCAAAAAGTAAATGAACATTTCGGAACAGAAAATGATGTGAAAGAACTTGTAAAAGTGGCTCATCAAAAAGGAATGAAAGTTGTCTTTCAATTTCCGTATGAAGAAAATGAACAACAATTAATAGATTCGATGAAATGGTGGATAAAAGAAGTTGATTTAGACGGAAGTTATGTGATACATAGTGACAAAAAGCCACGTGCTTTTTGGGATGAAGTGCAAAAGGATTTGCAGAAGGTAAAGAAAGATTTTCACATTATGACAAAGGAAGATAATGAGTACTATAAAAAAATAGTAGAGTCATTTTCAAAAGCAGATATGTCTGTGAAACCTTTATATGATGTGAGTGGAAAAGAAGAGGAATTCGCTACGTTTTTAGATAATCAAGAAACAAAGCGATTTGCGCGTATTGCAAAAGAAAATATGTATTACCCGCCGTCCCGTTTAAAACTAGCGCTCACTTACTTATATACATCCCCGGGGATACCGAATTTTTATTACGGAACTGAAATTGCATTAGATGGCGGGGATGCTCCAGATAATAGACGATTAATGGATTTTAAATCGGATGAAAAGTTTATGCAGCACATAACGAAGCTAGGTGAACTTAGACAAACGAGACCATCTTTACGACGCGGTACGTTTGAACTTCTATATGATAAAGATGGAATGAGTATATTAAAACGGAAGTATAAAGACGAAGTAACGATAGTAGCGATTAATAATACGAAAGAAACACAAAAGGTTTCCTTGCCTGTAAGTGCAATTGGTGAAAAACAAGAGTTAAGAGGCTTGTTAGAAGACGAAATTATAAGAGAAGAAAACGGGAATTTTTATCTCGTTTTAAAGCGTGAGGAATCGAATGTGTATAAAGTTAGTGAAGAAACAGGTGTGAATTGGTTATTTATCTCCTTAATAGTTGGTGTGAACGTATTATTTATTACTTTTTTAATTGCGGTTAAAAAGAAACGGAAATGAATAACTCTTCTTTTTGGTAGTCCGTTTACAGTTCAAGATGAGGTGAGGTATTTGAGGAGAAAGAAGTTGTTCGCTCTATGTTTTTGTCTTCTTATCGTATTCGTAAGTTTGTATTTTTGGGACAACGGTGACGATGGGGAATTTGTTCAGTGGGGCGATAGTGTTCATTCTGTCGATACAGCGGTTCTTAAAAGAAATAATATTAAATACAAAATTGAAAATGATAAAGTGTATATTCCAGAAAAATCATTTGATAAAGCAATATATTGTTGCTCGTAATAAGTATAAAACCTCCTCTGAATAGAGGAGGTTTCTTTTTAGCGGTAGTTAATGAACTGTACGTCGATTGGTAAGTCAACGCTGCGAACGGCTGCGATTACTGCTTGTAAGTCATCACGGCTTTTCGCTGTTACGCGTACTTGGTCATCTTGTACTTGTGTTTTTACTTTTAATTTCATTTCTTTAATGATGTTGTTAATTTTTTTCGCGTTATCTTTATCGATACCTTGTTGCAGAGTTGCACGTTGGCGAACAGTGTTACCAGATGCAGTTTCAACTTTTCCGTAGTCCAAGTTTTTAATTGGAACGTTACGTTTTACAAGTTTAGCAATTAGAACGTCTTTTACTTGGTCTAATTTGAACTCGTCATCAGAAGTTAAAACAAGTACTTCTTTTTCTAATTTAATATCACTTTTACTACCTTTAAAGTCATATCGGTTTTGGATTTCCTTTAATGCGATGTTAATTGCGTTTGTTACTTCAGGTAATTCTACTTTCGAAACGATGTCAAAAGAACTCTCTTTTGCCATAGTTAGCACCTCCAAATAAATTTCTATCTTTTAATGCACCTAAATAGGCTATGTAATATACATATTAAAGTATAGCGGAAAATACATCGATTAGATAGAGTGTTGCAACTTAAGTGTTTTGACGGATCATCCGTAGGGTAATATAGTCCTATAGATAAAGTCTTTATTTAATTATAGTGAATTTTGGGCAGTTGGACAAATAAAGGAAAAATCGTGTTATAATTAACTTTTGTTTGGAATGATAAAAAAGATAACTTTATATATATAGAAGGGAATTAAAAAATATGTATTTGCAATTAGGATCGATTGAACAGGTAACTGTTTTACGCGAAACGGAAATCGGATATATGGTTGGAAACGAAGAGGAAGAAATCTTCCTACATAAAAACGAATTAGCTGGAGAAATTGCAGAAGGCGATACGATTGATGTATTCTTATACCTTGATCACCAAAATCGTATTTCAGCAACAATGAAGGAACCAATTATTACAACACATGATTGGAATTGGGTAAAGGTTGTAGAAGTTATTCCTAGTTTAGGTGTGTTTGTTGATATTGGTGTATCAAAAGATATACTAATTCCACTTGATGAGTTTCCAATTTATATGCCAGTATGGCCTCAAGAAGGCGACGAATTATATTGTACGTTAAAATTAACGAATCGTGATCGTTTAATTGCTCTTCCGGCAAGAGACAGTGATATGCAAGAAATTATCGTAGATGCAACGCCATCTATGCGTAATAAAAACGTAAATGGACGTGTGTATCGCTCACTTCAAGTTGGTTCATTCATACTAACTGACGAGCATTTCCGTGCTTTCTTACACCATACAGAAAGAAAAGAACAAGTCCGCATCGGTGAGCGTGTAACAGGCCGTATCATTGACGTAAAAGATGACGGTACAATCAACATTTCACTTCTTCCTCGTAAAGAAGAAGGAATGGAAGATGATGCTGCAGTACTTTATGCATATATGGAAGAACGAGGCGGAGCGATGCCGTTTTGGGATAAGAGCCACCCAGAAGACATTAAAGAACGTTTCAATATGAGTAAGGCTGCGTTTAAGCGTGCACTTGGTAAGTTGATGAAAGAAGAGAAGGTTTACCAAGAAGAAGGTTGGACTTACTTTAAGAAATAAAGTGGACTAAAAAGAACTATCTTTTCTCTAAGTTTATTAGGGAAGAGATAGTTCTTTTTGCGTTCGGTAAAAGTTGAACATATTGATGAAAGATTAAAAAGCACGACCTTATTTGAACAAATAAGATTGTGCTTTATTTTAGTTCTCTTTCCCAAAAAGATGAGAAAATGTATCTTTTAAGTCACTGTCGTTTATTTTAATATCCGCCTTTTTTAATTCATCTTGTAATAATTTTTGACCGAAGGAAGGGTCGGCAATACGTTCTTCTTCTAAGTCTTTACGTATAGAGTCTTTCACTTCATCGTAAGGTTTTAAATCTTTTTTATCAGTTAGTTTAATAATGTGATAGCCGTTTGGTGATTTAACGGGATTGCTAATTTGACCAGGTTTTAATTTGTAGGCAGCTTTTTCAAATTCAGGTGTCATTTTGCCTGCCCCGAAGTATCCGAGGTCTCCGCCATTATCTTTTGATAATGAATCTTGAGATTCTTGTTTTGCTAACTCTTCAAATGAAGCGCCGGTATCTAATTTTTTCTTTATTTCTTTCGCTTCATTTTCGTCACTTACTAAAATGTGACTAGCTTTAATTTCTGGTTTATAGTGGTCTTTTATATCTTTTTCTGTAACGCTTTGTTTAATCGCTTCATTCAATGCGAGTTTGAATCTAATTTGATCTTGGAAATCTTTTTCATCTTTTAAACGATTATTTTCTAGTGCTGCTTTGAATTGGTCTCCATATTGATTTTTTGCTTTTTCTACTTCTTTATCTACCGCATCATCAGATACTTTATATTTTTTAGTGATAACATCTTGTGCTACCATTTCATATAGCATGTCTTTTCCATAGCGATCTTTTAATTGCTTTTCGAAATCGCTCTTCGTAATGGTTGAGTTGGTTGTTGTGGCGATTGTGGCCGAGTCATTTTTTTGTCCGCAAGCAGATAGCATTATTATACTTATTAGTGCAGTGATAATGAATATATTTTTTCCTTTCATGCTAACACCTCATCCGAATATGTTATCGCTATTGTAGAATATAGAAGTGAACATGAAGTGAATTTTTAATGTTTTTTCCCTGTAAAATGTAAAAAAAGTACATCAACATTAATGTTGATGTACGATGTAATCAAAGGTGATCGGTTTTCTTAGAATATGCACGTTTTCCTTGCTGAATATTTTTTTGCTCTTGTTCATTTTTTTGAGTGCGCTTTGCATTATTATCGCGTGCTTTTTTGTCGTTATCGCTCGTATGTGGCATATGTATCAACTCCATTTCTAAACGTTGTACGTTTATCATTTCCTTTTTCGTAAAGACTATGTATAGCGGTGCATTCATGAATAATAAAGGTGGATTAGAAAATGGATTTGAAGCTGAATTATACCGAACTTATTAAGAAGTTAGTCGTTGTAATTGTTGCAGGTTTATTAAATGCTATTGGGATGAATTTATTTTTAACGCCAGCGAAAGTATATGCGAGTGGCTTTGCTGGACTATCTCAATTATTATCACAAATATTAGGTGACTTTTTATCTATTCACATATCTACGGGTGTATTGTTTAGTTTATTTAATATTCCTGTCGTTATTTTAGCGTGGAAAAAGGTTGGGAAGGCTTTTACATTTTTTAGTTTTCTTTGCGTTGTATTTATGACTTTGTTTTTAGAAATTATCCCAGTTAGAGCGGTTTCGAACGATATCATATTGAATGCGATTTTTGGTGGTATTATTTCAGCGATTGGGGTAGGGATTGCTTTAAAGTGGGGTGCTTCCACAGGGGGCCTAGATATTATCGCCATGATTTTATCTAAAATAAAAGATAAGCCTGTCGGTACGTATTTTTTCTTCTTTAATGCACTTATCATTATCGCTGCTGGCTACGTATATGGATGGGAAAAGGCATTATATACTTTAGTTACTTTGTATGTATCAACGAGAATTATTGATGCGATTCATACCCGTCACGTGAAGATTACGGCACTAATTGTTACAAAGAACGGGGGAGATGTGAGAAAAGCGATTCACTCTCGTTTAGTGAGAGGGATTACAACTATACCAGCAACAGGTGCTTATACAAATGAAAATAAAGAAATGTTAATGATTGTGATTACTCGTTACGAGTTGTACGAATTAGAAAGGGTTATTAAACAAGTAGACCCAGGTGCATTTACAAATATACTGCAAACGGTCGGTGTGTTTGGATTGTTTAGAAAAGATTAAAGAGGACCAAAGCTGGTCCTCTTTTTTTAATGCGAATTCGTAATGTTTTGCAATTGCTCCTGCATTTCGCGTAGCTGAACTTTTTCAGCAGTTGAAGAGTTTGCATAAGCAGAGTGCAAAGAGTTTTTTGCTCTATAAACGAGTTCCTGTTGTTCAGCGCCACTTGAACAAGAAACGGCACTTGCAACAGCGTCTCTAGCTTGTTGGAATAGTAAGTTCCCCATTTAAACCCCTCCAAATGAAGAGTTACTTCTTGCTTTTTCTGCCTCAGCTAATGTACCTCTGTACGGGAATCTTGCATCATGCTTCATAACAGCATCGGCTCCTTGCTGGATAAAACGTTTTGATTTGTTCTTTTTACCCATTCGAAAAACCCCCTTTATTTAGCTGAAAACAACCGACGCGCTGACTTTTGCGTCTAATAATAGTATGAGCGTTTGGCGAGAAACTATAAGCAGGGAATTTTTAGATTACAACCCAAGAACCTCTTCTAAATATAGAGCGATCCCATCTTCTTCATTCGTTAATGTCGTATGATTTGCGAGTGATTTCAGCTCAGGAATTGCATTACCCATTGCGATGCCATGACCAGCAAATTCGATCATTTCAAAGTCGTTATCTTCATCACCAAAAGCGATAATTCGCTCTTTAGGAATATTGTAATGACCTGAAATTTTTTGTAATCCGACAGCTTTATTTAATCCGCTTTTTACAATTTCAATAATTGGCCAAGGTGCACCCCATTTTCTATGATCGATGACTTCAGCGTGCATATCTGTTAAATGCTGGCGAATTGCAGCGGAATGCTCGTCATGTGCATCGATTAATAAGCAAGTTGGATGGTCATTTAAAATATTTAATAAATCTCCTGTGAAAATATTTGGAGAACCGAATTCAAAAATATGTTTTTTATCTTCATCAATTTCACGGACATACACATCATCCATGACTTCAGCATAGACATTTTTTACGCCGAAATCAAAGCAAGCTCGGACGATTTCTTGCGCTGTTGAAAGTTCAAGAGGAGAGTGATGTGTTCCCCAACTTGAATCAAGTGGGTGATGCACGTAAGCGCCATTAAAGTTTACGATTGGTGTGTTAAGGCTAAGCTCTTTATAATAATCGTAACTAGCGCGGAATGGACGCCCTGTTGAAATAACAACAATATGTCCTTGTTCTTTTGCTTTTGCAATTGTGTTTTTAGTTCTTGGAGAAATTATTTTGTTGTCTGTTAATAAAGTTCCGTCTAAGTCTAATGCGATTAAATGTTGTTTATTCATAATTTCACCTCTTATAATAATTTTTTTGTTTCTATCTGTATTTCCGTTTTTTATATGCAGAAATAAGAGGTTAGACTGGGTGAAACTACTGTAAATGAAAGTTTCACTATATATCCATCTTACGTCGCGAAGCGCTGTGGTGTCTACTATTTCTCATTGGAAATTAGGAAAAGTCAACATCTTTTTAGAAAGTTCAAACAATGTTTCTTTCATTATGTACAAATTGTGAAAAGGGTTACATCGTTTGAATGATGCGACTTATAATGAACATGTAATCTTCTCGTATATGTTTGACTCTCCTTTGAAACTGGCCTAAAGTAGGTTGGTTTCTTTTTTTTCAACAAATATGCCAATAATTCCTGCTTAAGCTTGTGTAATTATATATATGTACATGGGTAAACCATAGTACTTGTTTCCTAAACATGACAGAAAAGCTTTCTTTTAAAATGGATATACTAATGAGGCAAGACGTCATGGAAGGAGAATGGAAATGGGACAAAATCGCAGGTTTCGTTCAGGGCAAAAAGCGCCAAATGATGGCATTTACGTAGAAATTGGTGAAACGGGAAGTATGGTGAAAAATCCGCAAATGGTACAATTAACTGCCGGTGAAAAGTTTCCAGATAACACGAATCATAACCGTCAGTGGACATATAAAAGAAAACCGTAACAGAAGCCGCAATCATTATTGCGGCTTTTTTTGATTAGGAAAGTGAATGTTACTTTTTGTATTTTCCAATAATAAGTTTGAAATACATAAGCAAAATTATTGTATAAAAAAGTCAGTTGGCGTATAATCAAATTAAAGGTCAAAGAAAGTCAAACATTTGGAGGACGGTAAAGATGGACTTAAATCAAATGACAACGAAAACGCAGGAAGCGATTATGAGTGCTCAGTCTTTAGCGGTATCTCATCATCATCAAGAAGTAGATACTGTTCATCTATTGCTTACGTTATTAGAGCAGCAAGACGGATTAGCAGTACGTATTTTTCAAAAAATGAATGTCGATATAGAAGCGTTAAAGCAAGGCGCCGAAAGTTTAATTAAGAAAAAGCCTTCTGTAACTGGAAGCGGGGCAGAGGCGGGAAAATTATATGTAACAGGTGCTTTGCAACAACTGCTTGTAAGAGCAGGGAAAGAAGCAGAGAAATTGCAGGATGACTACATTTCAATCGAGCATGTATTGCTTGCTTTTTCTGAAGAAAAAGGCGATATAAATCAATTATTTACGAGATTTCATATTACGAAAGATAACTTATTACAGTCTTTAATGACAGTTCGGGGGAATCAGAGAGTGACTAGTCAAAATCCAGAAGCAACTTATGAAGCGTTAGAAAAATATGGCCGTGATTTAGTGGCTGAAGTGAGAGCAGGGAAAATTGATCCTGTTATCGGCCGAGATAGTGAAATTCGCCGCGTGATCCGCATTCTTTCACGCAAAACGAAAAATAACCCGGTTTTAATTGGTGAGCCAGGTGTTGGTAAAACAGCAATTGTTGAAGGATTAGCGCAGCGTATTGTGAAAAAAGATGTACCAGAAGGATTAAAAGATAGAACAATCTTCGCTTTAGATATGAGTGCACTTGTGGCCGGAGCAAAATTCCGCGGTGAGTTTGAAGAGCGTCTGCAAGCTGTATTAAATGAAATTAAAAAGAGTGAAGGGCGTATTTTATTATTCATTGATGAACTTCATACAATCGTCGGCGCTGGTAAAACAGAAGGAGCGATGGATGCAGGGAATATGTTAAAACCAATGCTTGCGCGTGGTGAACTGCATTGTATCGGGGCGACAACGTTAGATGAATATCGTAAATATATCGAAAAAGATCCAGCGTTAGAAAGACGTTTTCAACAAGTATTAGCAGAAGAACCAACTGTTGAAGATACAATTTCAATTTTACGTGGTTTAAAAGAGCGTTTTGAAATTTATCACGGTGTAAATATTCATGACCGCGCGATTGTAGCAGCATCTGTTTTATCAGATCGATACATTTCGGATCGCTTCTTACCTGATAAAGCGATCGATCTAGTTGATGAAGCTTGTGCAACAATCCGAACAGAAATTGATTCCATGCCAACAGAATTAGATGAAGTAACGCGTCGTATTATGCAATTAGAAATTGAAGAAGCTGCTCTTGGGAAAGAAAAGGACTTAGGTAGTCAAGAACGTCTAAAAGTACTGCAACGTGAATTATCGGATTTAAAAGAAGTTGCAAGTGGTATGCGAGCGAAATGGGAGAAAGAAAAAGAAGACATTCATAAAGTGCGTGACTTACGTGAACATTTAGAGCGCTTGCGCCGTGAGTTAGAAGAAGCAGAAGGAAATTACGATTTAAATAAAGCAGCGGAACTTCGTCACGGGAAAATTCCAGCGATCGAAAAAGAGTTAAAAGAAGCGGAAGAAATGGGCGCACATAATAAACAAGAAAATCGTTTATTACGTGAGGAAGTAAGTGAAGAAGAGATTGCTGATATTGTTTCGCGCTGGACTGGTATTCCTGTCGCAAAACTCGTTGAAGGTGAACGCGAGAAATTACTACGCTTAGAGCAGATTTTATCAGAGCGTGTAATCGGACAAGAGGAAGCGGTAAGCTTAGTATCAGACGCAGTTCTTCGTGCACGCGCTGGTATTAAAGATCCGAATCGTCCAATTGGTTCATTTATTTTCCTAGGACCTACAGGTGTTGGTAAAACTGAGCTTGCAAAAACATTAGCACAAACGTTATTTGACAGTGAAGAGCAAATGATTCGTATCGATATGTCTGAGTACATGGAGAAACACGCGGTGTCACGCTTAATTGGTGCGCCTCCTGGATATGTTGGATATGAAGAAGGCGGACAATTAACAGAAGCAGTAAGACGTAAACCATATTCTGTTATTTTGTTAGACGAAATCGAAAAAGCACATCCAGAAGTATTTAACATTTTATTACAAATGTTAGATGACGGACGCATTACAGATTCACAAGGTCGTACAGTAGACTTTAAAAATACGGTTATTATTATGACTTCAAATATTGGATCTGCTCACTTATTAGAAGGGCTAGAAGAAGATGGATCGATTAAAGAAGAGTCAAGAGAACTTGTAATGGGACAATTAAGAGGACATTTCCGACCAGAATTTTTAAATCGTGTCGATGAAATTATTTTATTCAAACCTCTTACAACGAATGAAATTAAAGGTATTGTTGATAAGATTGTGAAAGAACTACAAGGCCGTTTAGCTGACCGTCACATTACAGTAGAATTAACAGATGCAGCGAAAGAATTCGTTGTAGAAGCAGGATTCGATCCAATGTACGGAGCTCGTCCATTAAAACGATATGTACAGCGTCAAGTTGAGACGAAATTAGCGAGAGAATTAATTGCAGGAACGATTACTGACAATAGTCATGTAGTGGTCGATGTTGAAAATAACCAATTAGTCGTTCATGTGAAATAAAAAAAGAGTTCGGATAAAATCCGGACTCTTTTTTTAGTGTTGTTCTACTGGCTCGTTTGGAATCGCAGCTGAAATCGCTAATACTAATACCGCAAGAACAACTGAGAAAATAGACGCTTGGTTAAAATCGTATGTACCGCCAGTCATAGAGCCGATTACGTAGCTCATCATATGTACAAGCGCGAACGACCAAATTAATGCCCAAATGAAACGCATATTTTACACCTCTATTCGTTCAATCTGTCCTTATTGTAACACAATTGAAAAAAGAATATAGAAAAATATTTGTAGATTTTTCAACGCAAATTTGCATTCTGTTCATACATTATAAAAGAGTACTTTTATACGTTTAGAAAATAAGGCGGGGGAAAAATGAGTATTACGGAACGTTTTTTTTACTTAGAAAAAGAACCATGTGTAATTTATTTACCGGAGAAGCCAAATGGATTTTCTGTAATGCTTCTTGGTGATTACAACTACTTTATTGAGAATGGTACAAGTTTATGGACACAGCATGCAGGGAGAGCTTATTTTTTAAAGGGCCTTATTGAAAAAGGCTATACAGTCTTTTCATCTAACTTATACGGAAGACATTGGGGAAACGATCGAGCTGTACGTTTAGCGAAACGTTTGTATGATGTCGTACTAAGAAAAGAGACATTAAATGCAAAAATGCACATTATGGCAGATGGTATGGGAGCACTTGTAGCACTTGAGATGATGAATAAATACCCTGAATGTATACGTTCTGTCGTTATGTTAAATCCGTGTTTAGATTTACCAGAATATGTGGAGTTTGAAAAAGAGCATAAGTTTTTTTACAAAAGATTAGTGAAAGAATTAAGTTTGGCGTATGATTCCAAAGAAGAAGAATTAGAATCAAAAATAAATAAGAAATCATTTGCGCTTCTGCCGTCTTGTGTACCGGTTAAAATTTTCGTATCAACACAAGAAAAAAGAGGAAGAAAACAATTGTTACGTAAATACGAGAAAATGAGGCAATTCAATCAATGTGACACTTCTGTCTTATTCCATCTCCAAGATGTGAAATATAAAATGGTTAGACAAACGACGGATTTCTTTAAAAAATATGAAGAAGAATTGTGAAGCTCCCATATACATAAATGAGGAGCTATTTGTTTCAAGCGGAAAGGGTTGGTGGTATGGAACGCGTGCTGATTATAGGTGCACTTACGTTTGTAGGTTATCACCTTGTGAATAAAATGATTGCGGAAGAAGTAGAAGTATATGGTCTTGATTTTGATGAATTTGATAGTATGACAAAAATTAATGAAGAGAAATTATTGTTGATTGGGCGAAATGCGTTATTTACGTACTATTCTATAAGGGATGAAGACGGATGGCGATCGGTAGAGGAAGAGAGTTTCGATACAGTTTATTTTTGTTTGTATGAGCCGAATCAGCAAAGTGGCTTTCGGAATGAAAGAGTCATATTACAATATTTAAAACGAATCGTAAGAATGTGTGAAAAAAATAAAGTAAAGTTAAATCTAATTTCTTCTATTGAAATAGGAAGCACTGAAGAATCCGAAAACAAACGTCTGTTTTCGAAAGTGGAAGAAGGGTTGAAAAAAGGAGAATTACAATATAGTGCATATCGAGTTCCTACATTATATGGGCCATGGCAACCGTCGTTTATGATGTATCATCAGCTCATTTTATCAGAACTTGATGAAAAAGAGTGCCGTTGTGTAAGTGGAGAAAAAGGAAGTGATTTACTTTACGTTGAAGATGTATGTGAATACTTATGGGAAAATGGAATGAATGTAAAGCACCTCGGTATATATAATTTACTTAGTGGAAAAGAAGCATTATGGGAAAAAGGTATGAGCCTTTTACATGCAGATGGTAAGGTAAACAAAAAAGATGAGGATATAAGAAATGAAGCGGTAGAGGTTGTTTCTCTAAAAAAAAATACGCCGTTAGAATTTGGTTTAAATAAACAATTGGCACATATGAAAAGATATAAAGAGTTATACGAAGGGTAGTGTACGTGTTACACTATTGAATGGACTATAAATTGAAAGTTTTATTGGAGAGGAAGAGCATATATGAACGAAAAAAGCATGCAATTTTTACAAATCGCAATGAAGCATTTACCAGAAGCTAAGGCAATTTTAGATGATAATGGAATTGCACTTGATATGGAGAAAGCACAGCCGGTGTTAGAGCTATTGATGAAAGTAATGAGCGAAGCATATGAGCTTGGGAAAGCTGATAAAGAATAAAAAAACCTTCTTTTTTGAGAGGGAGAGAGGCTCGAGCCGTATGTAGAAGCGGTAAGGGCCTTTTTTGTTTTGAGTGAAGTAAAGATAAGTTTATGGAATAATTTGTATTTGGAAATGGCAGGGATTTTTTTGTTTCTTTTAATGAAAAATAAAGTTGGTAATACGCTGTCTTTATTTTTTAGCTGAAATATATTCTAGACAAAAGTACATTTATGTTTTAAAATTAGTACCAAGTCATAATAATTGATATAAAACGGAGGGCTGCGATGTGAACGTGGGCATTTTAGGGATCGGAAGATATGTGCCAGAAAAAGTAGTCACAAATCACGATTTAGAGAAAATCGTAGATACATCTGATGAATGGATTCGTACGAGAACGGGAATTGCAGAAAGACGCATTGCCGATGATACAATAGATACTTCATATATGGCCGTAGAGGCTTCTAAAAAAGCACTTGAAGATGCAGGGATTAGCGGAGAGGATATCGATCTTATTTTAGTGGCAACAGTAACGCCGGATCGCGCATTCCCAGCAGTAGCTTGTGTAATCCAAGAAGCGATTGGCGCAAAACATGCAGCTGCAATGGATTTAAGTGCAGCGTGTGCTGGCTTCATGTACGGAATGATTACAGCGCAGCAATTTATTCAAACGGGAACTTATAAAAATGTATTAGTAGTTGGTAGTGACAAACTATCTAAAATTGTAGATTGGAACGATCGAAACACAGCAGTACTATTTGGGGACGGAGCAGGAGCTATCGTAATGGGAGCTGTTTCGGAAGGAAAAGGTGTACTTTCATTCGAATTAGGAGCGGACGGAAGTGGTGGTAAGCATCTTTATCAAGACGAGTATGTTATGATGAACGGCAGAGAAGTCTTTAAATTTGCTGTTCGCCAACTTGGTGATTCCTGTCTTCGCGTGTTAGAAAAAGCGGGACTTACGAAAGAGGATGTGGACTTCTTAGTACCACATCAAGCGAATATTCGTATTATGGAATCTGCAAGAGAGAGATTAAATTTACCGAAAGAAAAAATGAGTATGACAATTGAAAAGTTCGGTAATACATCGGCTTCTTCAATTCCAATTGCAATGGTAGAGGAATTGCAAAATGGACGTATTCAAGATGGTGATTTAATTATACTAGTCGGTTTTGGCGGCGGATTAACATGGGGAGCAGTCGCTCTTCGTTGGGGTAAATAAGGACTGAGAGAAAAAAAGGAGTGTATTTTGTATGGAAAAAAAGAGGGTCGTAATTACAGGATTAGGAGCTGTTACACCGATCGGAACAGATGTTGAAACAGCGTGGGAAAACATTAAAAAGGGTGTATCTGGAATCGGACGACTTACAAGAATTGATCCAGAACTGTTTCCAGCAAAAGTAGCAGCAGAAATTAACGACTTTGAAGTTGAGAAATATATTGATAAAAAAGAAGCGCGCCGTATGGATCGCTTTACACAATATGCAGTAGCAGCAGCGAAAATGGCAGTTGCGGATGCGAAGCTTGAAATTACAGAAGAAAACGGACCTCGAATTGGTGTATGGATTGGTTCTGGTATTGGCGGTATGGAAACATATGAAGAACAATTTAAGATTTTTACTGAAAAAGGTCCGCGTCGCGTGAGTCCATTCTTCGTACCAATGATGATTCCAGATATGGCAGCAGGCCAAGTGTCAATCGCTACCGGAGCAAAAGGAATTAACACTTGTTCTGTAACGGCTTGTGCATCTGGTGCAAACTCAATTGGTGATGCATTTAAAGCAATTCAGCGTGGTGATGCTGATGCGATGATAACGGGCGGAGCAGAAGCACCGTTAACAAGTATGGCATTCGCTGGATTTAGTTCAGCGAAAGCATTAACATTTAATGAAGATCCAGCGACGGCTTGCCGTCCATTCGATAAAAACCGTAGCGGTTTCGTAATGGGTGAAGGATCAGGAATTCTTATTCTTGAAGAATTAGAGCACGCGTTAGCACGTGGTGCCCATATTTATGCGGAAATTGCTGGTTATGGTGCAACGGGTGATGCGTTCCATATTACAATGCCTGCTCCTGGCGGTGAAGGCGGAGTGCGTGCAATGCGTCAAGCTTTAGCTGATGCAGGTCTAGAGCCAGAAGATATTGATTACATTAATGCGCATGGTACAAGTACAGATGCGAATGAAAAGTATGAAACGATGGCAATTAAAGAAACTTTCGGTGAGCATGCATATAAAGTAGCGATTAGCTCAACGAAATCAATGACAGGTCACTTATTAGGAGCAGCGGGTGCTGTTGAGGCGATCTTCTCTATTAAAACAATTACAGACGGAGTGATTCCTCCGACAATTAACTATGAAACGCCAGATCCAGATTGTGATTTAGATTACGTACCAAATGAAGCGAGACATCAAGAAGTAAACGCGGTATTGAGTAATTCATTAGGATTCGGTGGTCATAACGCAGTATTAGTATTTAAATCGTATAAATAATAGATGGAATAAGGTGTTTTTTCGTAACAAACTACGAAAAAACACCTTATTTATTTTTACGCCTTTTTCTCTTTTTGCATATACATAAGAAAAAGGAGGGCTAAAGATGGGGATTATTGAAACTGCTGAGTGGTTACATCTATATTATGGACGGCCAGAAAAGCTGTGTGAGAAGTTTACGAAGTATATTCCGCTGCCAAAAGAAAGGTTGTATCGCTTTTTAATTTCTAAAGGTATGTATCGCCCGGTTATGCGAGGAGAACAGGAAATTAAAGAGTTAGAGAAAAAGGAAATTTGGAAAGAGTTACGTATGGAGTATGAGAAACTGAAAAATTGGTTAAAAGGTCCGGATGTCCCTGTCTTTATTTTATTATCAGATTCCTATAATCGAACTGTACAAGAAGAGTATAACGGTAGGGCTGGATTATCTATGCGTCACGTTATTTTCTTGTTCGTATGTGGACGGAACTCGGTAGAAGAACTAAAAGTGTTATTGGCGCATGAATATCACCACATATGCAGGTTACATCAAATTGAGAAGAAAGAAACAGAGTATACACTACTTGATACGATGATTATGGAAGGGCTAGCTGAGCAAGCAGTAACGGAAAGATATTCAGAAAAAAACAATGCACCGTGGACGACGTATCTTTCAAAAGAAGAGGCTATTTATTATTGGCAAAACGTTGTACATGAAAGAATAAGTATAAAACGAGGAACAAGGGAGCACGACATCTTATTAAATGGATTTCATTCTTATCCGAAGATGCTTGGCTATGCACTTGGATTCCATATTGTAAAAGATTGTGTAGCTTTTGAAGGAGAAGATACACTTTCTTTATTATCTATAGATGCGAAAGGAATATTGAATAAAGCAAATACATTTCATGTTTCATAAAAAACAGGAGAGCTATCTCTTGTTTTTTTTAATATTATAGAAGAAAAAATAATAATTAGAATATATTTCCTCAAGTGGAATAAAGTTAAGCAAAAATGAACATAATGATTGGTACAAACAGTAGTGAAGTGAGGGGTAGAGAATGTTATATCTACATGATGTATGGGTAAATTGGTTTGAAGGTGAAGAGAATGGGTATAACGTTTGTCATTTTTACGAATGGCGGAAAGATGATACGATTGAGCTATTAGATCAAGTGCCATTATTAAAAGTAGATTCCACATTATATCATTACATCGAGAACGAATTGTTAGAGCTTCCGCAAAAGTTATTGGAAGACGTACATCATAAGGCTTATATTCGTAAAAATCACGAACGTTTGCAACAAGAATATTGTTTTGTAGTTACAGATGGAAAAGGAATTATTGCGATTGATTCAATCGGCTATAATGTGCCAATTAGAAAAAGTAGGCTTATACCTCGTCAAGAGCAGATGGTATATGAGATGGTAGAAAATGTGCAAGCAGAAAAGTATGAGTTCCAGGCAGAAGAAATTGAAAAAGAACATCATATTTTATCACCATCGCCTTTCATTATGAATGGCTTGACTCGTAAAGAAAGACAGCTAAAACAATTATTATTTATGGCGTTAGATCAATTACATACAACGAAAAATCCAGCTGAAATTCGCTATTGGTTCACAGAGTGGGATCCATCAGCATACGGAATGGTTCAACATATGGAATTTGAAGATATTTGGGCTAAACTTTATGATGAAGCGAAAACTGGATGGTCTGAGAAGCACGAACAATTATGCGAGCGTCTTATAAAAGGACAGCCGTTTTTTGAAAAGCTATGGGAAATGGAAAATGAGCAGAAGGTAAATTAAAAAAAACCGCCAATTGGCGGTTTTTTTTATGGAGTTGGCAAGAATGTTTGGTGGCTTCACGCCTTCCTGCGAGGCAAAAAGCGCCTCGCAGGAAGGAGCTCCATCCCGCTCACATTCTAAGCGAGCCGCTTCCGCTTTTTAAGAAATCCAGCTCCGGCCCTTCGCGTCTAAGAACCTTCCCCACGCACGAGAAGGTAAAAAGCACCTTCTGTGGGAAAGAACCTTAGCCGTCAGGGCTAAGCAGTCGCCTCCGCTTTATAAGTTACCTACGTTTTCTACTTAATCCCATTGCGTTTTCTACTTTGCGTAGTTGTTTGAATGCAACGCGGTTTGCTTTTTCGGCACCTTTGTCTAGAATTTCGTCTAGTTCTGGGGAGCTGATTAGTTCGTTATATTTGTCTTGGATTGGGCGAATTGCTTCTACGACTACTTGTGCTAGGTCGCCTTTGAAGTCGCCGTATCCTTTTCCTTCGTACATTGCTTCTATTTCTTCAACTGTTTTTCCAGAGAATGAAGAATAGATTGTTAATAAGTTAGAGATACCAGGTTTATTTTCTTTATCGAATTTCACGATACCTTCAGAGTCAGTTACAGCACTTTTAATTTTCTTTTCAATTGTTTTTGGTTCATCAAGCATACTGATCATTGATTTTGGATTTGGATCAGATTTACTCATTTTTTTCGTAGGTTCTGTTAATGACATAACGCGAGCTCCTACTTTTGGAATGCGAATTTCAGGAACTGTGAACACTTCACGGAAGCGTTTGTTGAAACGCTCTGCTAGATCACGTGTTAATTCCATATGTTGTTTTTGATCATCACCAACAGGTACGATTTCAGTGTTGTAAAGTAAAATATCAGCAGCCATTAATGGTGGATACGTAAGTAATCCAGCCGGAACTGAATCTCTACCAGAAGCTTTATCTTTATATTGTGTCATACGCTCCAATTCTCCAACGTAAGCAACTGATTGCATGATCCATCCTAGTTGAGCGTGTGCTGGTACTTCTGACTGTACAAATAAAGTAGCTTTTTCAGGATCGATGCCGCATGCAACATATAGTGCAGCAAGACTGCGGATGTTTTTACGAAGTTGTACTGGATCTTGAGGTACTGTAATTGCATGTTGGTTTACAATGCAGAAATAGCAGTCGTGTTCGTTTTGAAGCTCTGTAAATTGCTTCATAGCTCCTAAATAGTTTCCAAGTGTAATTGTTCCACTTGGCTGAATACCAGAAAAGATAACTGACATAAGTAATTCCTCCTAAATTTGAATGTGTGATAGGGAAGAGAAGGCATACAAAAAAGCCCATTCATCCCAAATTACATAGGGACGAATGGACCGCGGTACCACCCTAATTATTTCACCGTAGTGAAATCTCTCAGATCCATAATAACGTCTGGATATAACGCCAAAGCCTACTACTCACGGTTCGGTTTGGTGCTCAAAAGCCCATTCCATATTGCACAATTACTTGTTCACACCAGCCACAAGCTCTCTGAAATTGCCTCAATATGTACTCTTCTTTATCATCGCATACATATAAATTTATTTATTGTTAACTGAGCCCTTTTAATATGAAAGAACTAAAGTTTTATAACAAAATGTTTTGCTGATTATTATATCATATGGAATAGCGTTTGCAAACTACATCAAAATAGTAAAGCTAATGAGAGTCGAGAACAGACCAAGTACGATACCAGTAATACAAATCGGATACGTCCATTTGAATGAATATGTTTTATAAATACGTTCTTTCTTATCGGTAGGTTCCTCTGCTTCTTCAATTAAAGAGTCAATTTTTTTGTTCGTACCAAATACTCTTTGGAATGCGTAAATTGTTACGTTAAAAAATCCATTTTGAAATATGTATAAAAAACCACCTATAAGAATAAAAAACAATGAGATATAGAATGAGATGTTGACAAAATTCAACAAAAACTGAGATGAAACGAGGAATGCGCCAACACTAGAAGCGATTATCGCTACAAAAAATAGTATACAAGAATGAAAAAAAACTTTATTCAAAATATTCCCCTCCGTCAAAATATTACTAGAATTATTATACTATAAAAGTTATAATAAGTAATATAAATAATTTTTTGAAAATTATACGCAATTGAATCCCTAATTTCAAGATGATGGTAGCAATGTTAACGTATTCCTTTACAAAAAAATAAAAAAATAAATAATTTATTAAAAATTTTAACAAAAAAACAAAAAACTATATTCACAATCGTCATATTATATGTATAATGAAAATTGTAGAAACTTGGAGATTATTCTTTCAATTCTACTTTTTTACAAGTGAGGGTACAGGAAGTGCAATTAGGGGAGGCAATACAACATGAAGAAAAAGATACCGTTATTAATTGCATCAACGTTGACAGTGAGTATGTTAGGAGCTTGTAGTTATCAAAAAGAAGATAACAAAGCAGGCGCAAAAGAAAAAGCCTCAAATAAGCAAGTGTTAAACCTAACTGAAACAGCTGAGATTCCAACAATGGATACGACGTTATCAACAGATGCAGCATCTTCTAACATCATGAATAATACAATGGAAGGATTATATCGTCTGGGGAAAGATGATAAACTCGTTCCAGGTGTCGCTAAATCCTATGAGAAATCAGAGGATGGTAAAAAGTACGTATTTAAATTACGTGAAGATGCGAAATGGTCTAACGGTGAGCCTGTAACAGCTAAAGACTTCGTTTATTCTTGGAGAAGAGCTGTAGATTCAAATACGGGTGCCAAGTTTGCTTACATACTATTTGATGTTAAAAATGCGGAGAAAGTTAACAAAAAAGAGTTACCAGTTGAAGAACTTGGTGTAAAGGCCGTTGATGATCACACACTTGAAGTGGAATTAGACAACCCTGTTCCTTATTTTGTAAGTTTAACAGTCTATCCAACATTTTATCCTTTGAATGAGAAGTTTGTAAAAGAACAAGGAGATAAATTCGGATTAGAATCCAATACGACACTTTACAATGGACCATTCGTTTTAAATGAATGGAAGCATGAACAAAGCTTCAAATTGACGAAGAACCCGACGTATTGGGAAAATAAAGTAGTAAAACTTGAGGAAGTAAACTTCAATATTGTTAAGGATCGTTCAACGGCTATAAATTTATATGAAACAAAAGCAATTGATCGTGTAGTATTAACATCAGAGTTTGTAGATAAATACAAATCAGATGCTGATTTTAAAACAATTAAGAGACCATCTACACAATTCATTCGCTTAAATGAAAAAAATAAGTTTTTAGCAAATAAAAATATCCGAAAAGCAATTGCGATGTCCTTTGAACGTGAAAATATCGGAAAAGTTATCTTAAACGATGGTTCAGAAGGAATGTATGGTTTTGTTCCGAAGGGTTTGGCAAAAGGACCTAACGGAAAAGACTTCCGTGAAGAGAACGGAAAGCTTATAAAAGAGGATGTTAAAGAAGCTCAAAAATATTGGGAAGCTGGTAAAAAAGAACTTGGTGTAGATAAAGTAGAGTTAGAGTTATTAAACTTTGATACTGATGATGCCAAAAAAATCGGAGAGTATTTAAAAGGACAATTCGAAAAGAACTTACCAGGTTTAACAGTTTCAACAAAAATGCAGCCATTTGCACAAAAATTAAAACTTGAAGCAAGTGGAGATTATGCGATGTCATATGCGGGATGGAGTCCAGATTATATGGATCCAATGTCATTCCTTGAAATGTATACAACAGGTAATTCGCAAAATAAAGTGAATTACGCAAATCCAGCATATGATGCACTAATTAAGAAAGCCAAAACAGAAGTAGATGTACAAGCTCGTTGGGATGCTCTATTAAAAGCAGAACAACAACTGCTTGAAGATGCAGCGATTGCTCCAGTATATCAACCTGGAAAGGCATATTTACAACGTAGTTCAATTACAGGCCTATTAGAACATAGATATGGCGGAGAATTTAGCTATAAGTGGGTTGAACTCAAAAACTAAAAATGGTTTCCATCATGAATAAGGGTATATGCCTATGATGGGCATGTGCTCTTATTTTAAAAAAATAAAAGTAAGAATATTTCAAACTATCTTATTGCTTTTGAGAAAAACGGGGAGGTGCTTGACTATGGGACGTTATGTATTAAAACGTTTCGTGTACATGGCTTTGACATTATTTTTAATTACTACACTGACTTTCTTTTTGATGAAATTACTTCCGGGTTCTCCGCTTAAAAACCAGGAGAAACTATCACCGGCACAAAAAGAAATCATTCTTGAAAAATATGGTTTAAATGATCCAGTACCAGTTCAATATGCACGTTACTTAGGTAACTTAGCAAAAGGTGATTTAGGGGTATCATTCCAATATGATAACCGCCCAGTAACAGATATGATTGTGGATCGTATTGGACCATCAGCACAACTTGGTTTACAAGCGATTATATTAGGAACATTTATCGGATTAATTTTAGGAATCGTTGCGGCACTTCGTAACAATACGTGGGTCGATTATGGGGCGACAATAATTTCCGTACTCGGGATGTCGGTACCATCATTCGTATTCGCCGCATTACTACAATATTTCGTAGGGGTAAAACTTGGTTGGTTCCCAGTAGCATTCTGGAAAGGACCTGAGTTTACAGTAATGCCTACAATTGCCTTATCAATGGCAGTTATCGCAACAATCGCACGTTTCGCTCGTGCAGAGTTAATCGAGGTTATGCAAGCTGACTACATTTTAACAGCGAAAGCGAAAGGAATTAGCCAAGGTGTTATCATTATCAAGCACGCACTGCGTAACGCATTAATTCCAGTTGTAACAATTTTAGGACCAATGGTCGCAGGATTAATTACAGGGACACTAGTTATTGAGCAAATTTACGCTGTACCTGGACTTGGGGAACAATTCGTTAAATCGATTACAGTAAATGACTATACAGTTATTATGGGAACTACAATTTTCTATAGTGCGATCTTCATCTTAGTTATTTTCATTGTCGATATTTTATACGGAATTATTGATCCTCGTATTCGTTTAGCGGGAGGGAAAAAATGATGAAAGATGTACAAAAATTATCTCCAGATTTATTTCAACCAGCCAATCAAAGTAATGTTGATAATGAAGTCATTGCCCGTCCAAGCTTAACGTTTTGGCAAGATGTAAGAAGACGTTTGTTCCAACATAAAGGTGCAATGTTTGGTTTCGTATTATTAATGCTTATTGTACTATTAGCAATTTTAGGACCGATGGTAAGTAAGCATTCTTATAAAGAGCAGGATTTAGGTCGTGCGAAAATGCCACCGAAAATACCAGTGATTGAAAATATTCATTGGCTACCATTTGACGGTACAGATCAATATGGTGTTGACCAATATGAAAAACGTGATATTAAAGAGTACTTCTGGTTTGGTACAGATGATCTTGGCCGTGATTTATGGACAAGAACATGGGAAGGTACACGAGTATCATTATATATCGCTCTTTTAGCAGCAGCGATTGACCTAGTAATCGGGGTTGCATACGGAGGTATTTCAGCGTTCTATGGCGGCAGAGTAGATAATATTATGCAACGTATTATGGAGATTATTAACGGTATTCCATACTTAATCATCGTTATTTTAATGGTAATCATTATGGGATCAGGTATTTGGTCGATTACACTCGCGATGGCAATTACAGGTTGGATAGGGATGTCGCGTATCGTTCGTGGACAAATCCTAAAATTAAAAAACCAAGAATATGTATTAGCCTCTCGTACATTAGGGGCAACAAATACACAGTTAATTGTGAAGCACTTAATTCCGAACGTAATGGGACCAATTATCGTAATGACAATGTTTACAATTCCAACAGCGGTATTTGGTGAAGCATTCTTAAGCTTCATCGGGCTAGGCATTCAGCCACCGTTCGCATCACTTGGTTCTCTTGTAAACGATGGTTATAAATCAATTCAAACGTATCCACATATGATGTTCATCCCAGCGGTTGTCATCAGTATGTTAATCTTAGCATTCAACTTAATGGCAGACGGATTACGCGACGCGTTAGATCCAAAAATGCGTAAGTAAAAGAGGGGAGAAGTAAAAATGAAAACATTGCTAGAGGTAAAAGATTTGCAAGTCTCCTTTGATACACATGCAGGTGAAGTACAAGCTGTACGCGGCGTTACTTTTGATTTAAAAAAAGGAGAAACATTAGCGATTGTAGGAGAATCTGGTTCTGGTAAATCAGTTACATCTAAAGCGTTAATGGGATTAATTCCGAATCCTCCAGGACGTATTAAAAACGGTGAAATCGTATTTGAAGGTCGTGACTTAACGAAACTAACAGAAAAAGAAATGCAGCAAGTACGCGGTAAAGATATTGCGATGATTTTCCAAGATCCAATGACATCATTAAATCCAACGATGACAATTGGTAATCAGATTATGGAAGGTCTTATTAAACACCAAGGGATGAGTAAAGCAGACGCACGTAAAGTTGCTTTAGAATTAATCGACCTTGTAGGTATTCCAAATCCAGAAGCACGCTTAAAACAATATCCTCACCAATTCTCAGGTGGTATGAGACAACGTGTAGTTATTGCGATGGCGTTAGCTTGTAATCCGAAATTATTAATTGCCGATGAGCCGACAACAGCGCTAGACGTTACAATTCAGGCGCAAATTCTAGAGCTTATGAAGGATATTCAGCAAAAAACAGAAGCAGCAATCATTTTCATTACGCATGATTTAGGTGTAGTGGCAAACGTTGCAGACCGAGTTGCGGTTATGTATGCTGGTAAAGTTGTTGAAATTGGAACTGTTGATGAAATTTTCTACAATCCAAAACATCCATACACATGGGGCTTAATCGCGTCTATGCCAAGCTTAGATGGTTCAGAGGACGAACTATATGCGATTCCAGGAACGCCTCCTGACTTATTAAAACCGCCAAAGGGTGATGCTTTTGCACCACGTAACCCGCAGGCGCTGAAAATTGATTTTGAAATGGAACCACCTTTATTTAAAGTAAGTGATACACATTATGCGGCAACCTGGTTACTTCATGAGCAAGCGCCAGAAGTAAAACCACCCGCAGTTGTTGAAAAACGTATTCTTCAAATGAAAGCAGGTGAACAACATGACTAAACAACGTGAGAAATTAATTGAAGTAAAAAATGTGAAACAACACTTCGACGTGAGTGGTGGTGTTGTCAAAGCGGTTAATGATATTTCATTTGATATTTACCGCGGAGAAACATTTGGTCTTGTAGGAGAATCGGGTTGTGGTAAATCGACAACTGGAAGAACGATCATTCGTTTATACGACGCAACTGCTGGTGAAGTGTTGTTCGATGGTGAAAATGTACATGGTAAAAAATCACGCGCAGAACTTAAGAAGTTCAACCGTAAAATGCAAATGATTTTCCAAGATCCATATGCATCACTAAATCCTCGTATGACAGTAGGGGATATTATCGCAGAAGGTATTGATATTCACGGGCTGGCAAAAGGCAAAAAAGAGCGTATGGACCGTGTTCACGAGCTGTTAAATACAGTTGGTTTAAATAAAGAACACGCGAACCGTTTCCCGCATGAATTCTCGGGCGGACAACGTCAACGTATCGGTATCGCTCGTGCGCTAGCTGTAGAACCTGAATTTATCATTGCGGATGAGCCAATCTCAGCACTTGACGTATCGATTCAGGCGCAGGTTGTAAACTTACTAAAACAGTTACAAAGAGAAAAAGGTTTAACATACTTATTCATCGCCCATGATTTATCGATGGTAAAATACATTAGTGATCGCATCGGTGTAATGTACCGTGGTCAAATCGTCGAGCTGACAACAAGTGAAGAGTTATATGAGAATCCAATGCATCCATATACAAAATCACTACTATCAGCAATTCCACTTCCAGACCCAGATTATGAGCGCAATCGTAAACGTATCGTATACGATCCAACTCAGCATGATTATGGTAGCGAAGTACCAACAATGCGTGAAATTCGCCCAGGACATTTCGTATTATGTTCTGAAGCGGAGTATAAGAAATATAAAGAGATCTATCAATAATAAAAAAAGCCATTCTTCCATTAAGGAAGGGTGGCTTTTTTCTACTATATAAATGAGTTGTCAAAATTGTCGATAAGTCGATATATTGAAAGAATCGCCGATATAAATTTCGCTCACTAATAACTACATCTTGATTAAACAAGTGTTACTGTGCCTGAATAGAAACACTTTCTTCTTGCTCATTTGGTTTAACAAGTGCATAACGTTCCCACGCTCTACTTCTCCAGCGAAAGAACATAATAATGGCACGCGTCCATTCATCAATAGCAATCGCTAGCCAAATACCAACGAGCCCCATATCTAAATGGAAGGCGAAAAAGTAACCGAGTGGTAAACTCATTAACACCATAGAGAATGCACCGATTAAAACTGGGTATTTTGCATCACCAGCTGCACGAAGTGAATTGATGATGACGATGTTCATCGTACGTCCCGTTTCAAGTAGTATACTTAGTAAAAGAACTGACGCACCTAATGTAATAATGTGCGGATTATCTGTAAATAGTCCCATTAATTGTGTGCGGAATGTAATAACGAGAGCGACCATACATAAAGTGACACCAATCGCCCACTTTACACTTTTCCATACGCGTTCATACGCTTCGTCTTTTTCACCACCGCCAACGAGGCGCCCGATAATAATTGCTGTTCCCATACCGATTGCAATAGCGAATAAATAAGTGAACATAGAAATGTTAGTAGCGTATTGTCTTGCTGCTAATGATTCCGTACCTAAGTATGTTGCGTAATATAAGAAGACAATTTGACAAGCTTGATACATGACTTGTTCGAATGCAGATGGAATGCCGATCTTTAATATTTTGCCAATGTATTCTTTTGATAAAGTGAAGTAATATTGTAATTTCACACGATATTCCATAACACGGTATAGTAACCAGAAGAACACAATAAGTGCCAGTAATCGACTGACAGCGGAAGAAATCGCGGCCCCTGTACACCAAGTTCGGGGAAACCGAATTTCCCGAAAATAAGTACGTAGTTTCCAGCGATATGAATAATATTCATTCCGAGCGAAACAAACATTGCCTGCTTTGTAAAGCCGTGAACACGGATAATTGCGGCTAATGAGTTAATAATAGCTTGAAGGAAAATAGCTCCTCCGACGATGGATAAATAGTTTTGTGCATACGTTAGTACATCGCCTTGTAAATTCATTGCCATCATCATATGTTTTGAAAATAAAAGAAAAGCAGCGCTTATAACAAGTCCGACCACTAAATTTAATGTGACTGCTAATGCTGATATTTTAGATGCTTCCATAAAACGTTTGGAACCGAGGTATTGAGATACGACGATTGCAGCGCCGTTCCCGATTACTTCTAGTACCAAAATAGCGATATGGAGATATTGATTCGCTGCACCAACCCCAGATACAGCATCGTCTGATAATGCACTTAACATAAAAGTATCAGCGATCCCCATCAACATAAAAAGAAAAACTTCTAGAAAAATAGGCCATGTTAATAGGAATAAACTTAGTTTCTCAGTTGGCCCACTTTTTGAGTGAATTGCTGTCATATCTGTCCCCTCTTTACCGATATCTATTTTTAGCAAAGTGTATCGTAACATACTTTCATAGCCATTGCACTCATTTTAACCTACATATTTTTAATATGAAGAGACCCCCATTTTATGTTAATAAGAGAAGGGTAATTATACATAAAATATTATAGAATATAAAATTTATTTTTCTCTGATAATTTAGAAAAAAATAAAAATAATGTTTTTTGGCGTTTCAGTCAGTGAAAACAGCAATGTGAAACGTTTTCAAAGATTTGTTTTTTAACAGAAAATTTTAATAAAATAGAAATATAAATATACAAAAAATATATTTATGTGTATAATATGAATTATTAGAACATATATATATTTCTTTCTGTTTGAAAATGAAAGGGCTAACATTTTTTGGAGGGGTGGAAGTATGAAAAAAAAGATACCAGTTTTTGTAGTATCAACAGTAGCGATGAGCATGATTTTAGGGGCATGTGGCTATCAAAAAGATGAACCGCAAGCGAACGCAAAAGGGGATAGCGGGAAAAGCGGTGCGAAGCAAGTTATTAATTTGATTGAAACACAAGAAATTCCAACGATGGACCCAGCGTTATCAGCTGATGCAGTTTCTTCAAAAGTAATGAATAATACGATGGAAGGTCTATACCGCCTTGGGAAAGATGATAAATTAGTGCCAGGTGTAGCCAAGGAATTCCAGAAGTCAGAAGACGGTAAAAAGTATACATTTAAATTACGTGAAGATGCAAAATGGTCAAATGGTGACCCTGTAACTGCGAAAGATTTCGTATATGCATGGCAAAGAGCGATTAACCCAGATACAGCTGCGAAATCAGCGTATATTATGTACGATATAAAAAATGCTGAGAAAATTAATAAAAAAGAGATGAGTCCAGATCAATTGGGCGTGAAAGCGATTGATGATCATACATTAGAAGTAGAATTGGATAATTCTATTCCATATCTTGTTGATTTAATGGTCTATCCGATCTTCTATCCTGTGAATGAAAAGTATGTGAAAGAGCAAGGTGCACAGTTTGGTTTAGAAGCAAATACAACACTTTATAACGGACCATTTACATTAAGTGATTGGCAACATGAACGTAGCTTCAAAATGACAAAGAGCCCATCATATTGGGACAATAAAGAAGTGAAGCTTGAGGAAGTAAACTTTAATATTGTAAAAGATACGTCTACGCCAATTAATTTATATGAAACAAACGCAGTCGATCGAGCGACGTTATTAGCAGAGTTCATCGATAAATATAAAGGGAAACCAGATTTCAAAACGGTAGAAGATACTTCTGTATTCTTCCTTCGCTTAAATCAAAAAGATCCAGCTTTAGCAAATAAAAATATTCGTAAAGCAATTTCTCTTGGTTTTGACCGTAAACCATTCGTTGATACATTATTAAATAATGGTTCTAAGCCAGCGACGGGATTAATTCCTGACAATTTCATTAAAGGACCGGATAAAAAAGATTTCCGTGCTGAAAATGGAGATATTATAAAACCAAATGTAAAAGAAGCGAAAAAGTATTGGGAAGCTGGTAAAAAAGAGCTTGGTAAAAACGAAATTGAATTAGAGCTATTAAATGAAGATGTTGAATTATCGAAGAAAACTGGTGAATATTTAAAAGGTGAATTAGAAAAGAATTTACCAGGATTAACAGTGAAAATTAAACAACAGCCATTCGCGCAAAAACTAAAATTAGAAGATGCGGGCGACTTTGTAATGTCATTCTCTGGATGGAGTGCAGACTTCCCAGATCCAGTTACATATCTTGATATGTTCGTAACTGATGGGGCACAAAATAAAATGAAGTATTCTAATCCGAAGTACGATGAGATTATTATGAAAGCGAAGAAAGATGGAAGCGACGTAAACGCTCGTTGGAAAAACTTATTAGAAGCAGAAAAAATGTTACTTGATGATGCTGCGATTGTTCCAGTATATCAACGTGGTAGAGCATATTTACAAAGAGAAACAATTAAAGATATGTACAACCATAAATATGGTGGCGAAGTAAGCTTCAAATGGGCATCAGTAGAGAAATAACAAAAAAAGCAGGTGATTACCTGCTTTTTTTAGTACGTACGTTTTTTATAAATGCCTTTTCCGCCAACTTGATTCCAGCCAAATTGTACATCTAAACTTTTGTTAACAAACTTCATTTTTTCTTTCCCACCAAAGAGTTTTTCACCGATACTATTTGTAATGACACCAATCAATGCTGTTATTCCGATGATGAGGGTAGCAACAATGATAAAATCAGTAAAAAAAGCAATCATATGCAAATTCCCCCTTTGCCTGTCTGTATTTTTATTGTATGAGATAAAAGGTGAAAAAGAAAGAAATGTCAGAAAAATTTTGATTAATTTTAGAAATCGTATAGACATGAGTGATGAGATTTGTTAAAATAAGAACAAATGTTCCTGTTTTGTTTTAGCTTTGGGTCTTACATTTCTCAATTGAATTATTGGGAAAAGGTAAGAAAACGTTCTCTTTTAGGCGATTCATGTTATGAAAAAACAATCGTATATAACATGAAGTATATTGTAAAAAGCAGGCGTCAAAAGGATTGAAGATTGTTGTTAGATGACAGTTTAAGTGAGGATAATCATGTTACATAGCAGTGGAATACACGGAGAAGTTTTCTCAACTAGCAGTAAATTTACTGTATATTTCTTGCAAAAACTATTGTATAATGATTATAGAAGTTACTTATTAAAAGTAATTATTGTTGCTTACATGAATTGCGATTTTTTACTTTGCTATAAGACAAGTTATCGCGAAAAATTGCGGAAGTTAGAAATTTAAACTGTAATTAGTACAGAATTTGTACTCTTTAAGGAGAGTGAGCTTTGTATGGTAACATTATATAGTTCTCCAAGCTGTACGTCTTGTAGAAAGGCGAAATTATGGCTAGAGGAAAATCATATTCCTTATACAGAACGTAATATTTTCTCAGATCCATTAACGATTGAGGAAATTAAAGAGATTTTACGTATGACAGAAAGCGGAACGGATGAGATTATTTCTACTCGTTCAAAAGTTTTCCAAGAATTAAATGTAAACTTAGAGTCTTTACCACTTCAAGATTTATATAAGATGATTCGTGACTATCCAGGGATTTTACGTCGTCCAATTATGATTGACGAGAAGCGCCTTCAAGTAGGTTACAACGAAGACGAAATCCGCCGTTTCTTACCACGTACAGTAAGAACGTTCCAATTGCGTGAAGCACAGCGTCTTGTAAATTAATTATAATAATAAGAAAACCTTCTACCTATTATATAGTAGAAGGTTTTCTTTTAATGTTTCACATTTCGTAATCGAACTCGTTGAACGATAATACCGATGCATAAAACGGTGAAAATGAATAAGTAAGGGATACTTGCCGTGAAACTTGGGTTGTTCTGAAAAAAAGTTGCAAGTCTGTCTTCATGTGTAATCATTTTTCCTGCTGTATAGGCGAGAACTGCTGCCCCGCAAAAAATGAGGAACGGAAAACGTTCCATGAGTATTAAAATAAGTTTGCTACCCCAAATGATAATCGGGATAGAAATGAGTAGACCGATTATTACGAGTAATAATCTTCCGTGAGCTGCACCCGCAATGGCAATAACATTATCAAACCCCATAACGAGATCTGCGAATACAATCGTACGCACCGCTTGGAATAAAGTCGTTTTTCCTTTAATCGAAGAAAGATCGTTGTTGTTATCAGTTAGTAAATTTACTGCAATTAATGTGAGTAAAACTCCGCCGATGAGTTGTAAAAATGGGATGTCGAGTAAATAGACAGCTAGTATTGTGAGGAGAATTCGCAGCACAATTGCTAAAATAGTACCAATCAAAATTGCTTTATTTCGTTTTGATTCAGGTAAATTTCGGCTAGCTAGTGCGATAACAATTGCGTTATCACCACCTAGTACAACATCGATACCGACGATCATTAGTACAGATGTTAAAAACTCTAAGTCCATTCGTCTGCCTCCATTTATGATGTTTTAATAAGCGATATGTATGTGATGAAGAAAGTTTGTTTAGCTTTAATCCCGCCCCTTTGGGATTAAATAATCTTCTCTTATAGAAGTTTCACTTTATTACAGTGTACGAGGCAATCCGCAAATGTATGTCCAAATTTTTTGTGAACAGAGAATTGGAATAATGATATTTAGCCGACTATCTGCGGATAGTAAGACTCCGTCACAAAATCCGGCTATAAAGAAAAGGAGTTAGTTTTGAGCTTTCCTGTCCGTAAATGCCCGATTAGCGTGGTTAATAATCAACGTGGATGAGCAAAGACCCCATCAATTAAAGTTTCAGTTTATGTAAGTAGCCGAATGCGGATAGGTATATAACTATTTTTGTAAAATAAATCGATTTTATTTCCATTCTGGAGAATCTTATCATAAAATGAGAGTACAAGAATCTATTGATTTGTCATATGAGTGGGGGATCCCTTCATAACAATTCTAAACAGGAAGGGAGAGTTGTATTTTGGAAATTGAAAGAATTAACGATCATACGATGAAATTTTTTATTACGTACGTTGATATAGAGGACAGAGGGTTTAACCGTGAAGAAATTTGGTATGACCGCGAACGGAGTGAAGAACTCTTTTGGGAAATGATGGATGAGGCCCGCGATCATGATGACTTCTTTATTGATGGACCGTTATGGATTCAAGTGCAAGCAGTCGACAAAGGGATTGAAGTACTTGTAACGAAAGCAGAACTTTCAAAGGATGGACAAAAATTAGAACTACCAATAGGTGTAGACAAAATTATAGATATTCCTTTAGATGAAGGAATCGAATCATTATTCCAGCAAGAATTAGAGGAAGAGGAAATAGAACCGACAGGTACAAACTTTAATGAAGATGGTACGTTTGGCTTTTTAATTAAGTTTAATGATTTTGAAGATGTAATTTCATTAAGTCATCGTCTAATTTTTGAAGATATAAAAGATGAACTGTATTCATTTGAGGACCGCTATTATGTATATGTGGAATTCGATGAAGTGCTACATGATGAGGAAGAGATTGATCGTATTTTAAGTATTGTTTTGGAATATGGGGAAGAATCTACTTTAACAATTCATCGTGTAAGTGAGTATGGAAAACAAGTTGTGAAAGAGCATGCGCTTGAGACAATTCGTAACCATTTTCCTTCTAAAACGTAGGCCGATTTCTATAGTATGAAATCGGCTTTTTTTATGAAGAATAGGAAAGTTTTCTTAGTAAGGGGGTAAGAGATGAAAAACACGTTAAAACTACTTTTCTTTTTTCTACTATTGTTCGCATTATTTGTTTCATTACGCATGTTTATTGATGTAGCATTTTATTCGGATGTCATTGGTATAAAAGACGTTTCGATTTTAGGTATTATTAGTATTTTATTTACGGTTTCCGCATTTTTAATTGGATGTGTTATTTTCTTAGAAAACAGACATCCATCCAAAACGCTTACATGGTTAATCGTACTAGGAATTTTTCCAGTGTTCGGGTTCTTTGCTTATTTATTATTTGGACAAAACTTTCGCAGAAAAAGAATGTTCCAAAAGAAGGCGCTACTCGATGAACAGGCGTTTTTACAATATAAGGGGCACGAAGATTACGAAGAACGAATTTTACGAGACCACAAGCATCAAGAATTGTTATTTCGTTTAGCTGATCGATTGGGTGCTTTAAATATTTCATTTCAAACTGAAACGAGGACATTAACAAATGGAGATGAAACGTTTCAGGCAATTTTAGATGGGTTAAATCGAGCGAAACACCACATCCATATGGAGTATTACATTGTGCGTGATGACAAGCTCGGTACAGAAATTAAAGATATTTTAATAAAAAAATCACAAGAAGGCGTTGTCGTTCGTTTTTTATACGACGCGGTTGGAAGCTTTAAATTATCAAATGCGTATATTGAAGAATTGAATGATGCAGGAGTAGAAATGATTCCATTTTTCCCTGTGCGTTTTCCAATTTTAAACGATAAAATTAATTATCGAAACCACCGAAAAATCGTTATTATAGATGGAAATGAAGGGTTTGTGGGGGGATTAAATATTGGTGATGAGTATTTAGGGAAGGATAAATATTTCGGTTTTTGGCGAGACACGCATTTATATTTACGTGGTGAAGCAGTTCAAAGTTTACAGCTGATTTTTCTTCAAGACTGGTTCTATATGACTGGTGAGGCGGTATTAGCACCTGAATATTTACAAGCGGAAGCAGTTGGGGGTGATCATTGGGGCGGAGTCCAACTTGTTGGAGGTGGACCGGATAATAAATGGGAAACAATTAAACATTTATATTTTGCAATGATTGCTTCAGCTAGGAAATCGATTTGGATTGCAACACCATACTTTATTCCAGATGATGATATTTTATCTGCATTAAAAGTAGCTGCACTTGCCGGTATTGATGTACGTTTGTTAATGCCAAGTAAGCCAGATAAGCGCACTGTCTTTTATGCATCAAGATCGTACTTTCCGGAGTTATTAGATGCAGGAGTAAAAATATATGAATATGAAAAAGGTTTTCTTCATAGTAAAGTTGTTATCGTTGATTCGGATCTCGCTTCAATTGGGACAGCTAATATGGATATGAGAAGTTTTCATTTAAACTTTGAAGTAAATGCCTTTTTATATGATACAGATAGCATTCGAAAGCTCGTTCAAGATTTTAAAGACGATTTAGAAGAGTCCAGTGAAATTCATGTTGACCGATTTCATAAAAGACGTCTTCATAGGCGGATTGTTGAATCGACGTATCGGTTATTGTCACCTTTATTATAGAAAGAGATGTCCTAATTTAGGACATCTCTTTTTTTGAGAGGAATTTGTAGTAAATTGTAGAATACAAGGAGTTGAAAGGGTGTGATTGTGATGTTTATTGCAAGGAGAGAAAACGGAGAAAAAATTCATCTATTATATAACCGGGATGAAGAGCTTTTACGCGAAATGCGTAAACGAGAAAAATTATTTTGTACAGCTTGCGGAAAAGAAGTACAAATGAAATTAGGAAAACAGAAGAGGTGGCATTTTGCTCATAAGAAAGTGGATTCATGTCTTGCCTTTTATGAAGCAGAATCTATGTATCATATGCACGGTAAAGAATTGTTATATAGATGGTTAAAACATCAAGATTTTCATGTAGATATAGAGCATTATCTGCCGGTAATCCAGCAACGGCCAGATATTTACGTAGAGAGAGCGGATAGAAAAATTGCGATTGAATATCAATGTGCAAATCTCTCCATAGAGCAGCTTTATAAGCGAACATATTCGTATTGGCAAGCTAGTATACAAGTCATCTGGATAATCGGTGGAAATCAGTTGAAAAAGCAATCCGCCCATTGGATGACATTTTCCTCTTTTATGGCTTTCGCCTTACAACCTTATCCTCAGCCATTTCTTATTTTCTTTTGCCCGAAACAAAAATCGTTTATGAAATGTGCGTTTATCACTCCGTTTTCTACTAATGTCTCTTTCTCACATACTATTTACTTACCAACCGATACGACTACTGTTGAAATGCTCTTTTCTCCCGTTCCTTTCCGGAAAGAGGTATTAGGACAAGAATGGAAGAGAAAAAAGAACTATTTTCGGCAAAACGCTTTACCTATCTGGAATTATAATCATAAGTCACTACTACGCCTCTTATATCAATATAAATGTACCCCAGCGAGTTTTCCTTCTGAAATCGGTGTTCCGCTTCCATCCTCATTTGCTTTTCAAACAAATCCATTTATATGGCAAGCTTTTCTTTATATGAAGTGTATAAGTAAGCTTAAGGTAGGGGAGTATATTTCCTTGCAGTACGCATGTAATTATGTAGCGAAATATACGAAGAGGCGTCTACTTCCGTATTTTGCACAACATATATGGAAGATAGCAGTTGCAGAGTATATGGCATTTTTATGTTATATAGGTGTGTTAAATAAAGTAGGTACGAATAAGTATCGAAAAATAAGAGATGTTGTTTTGTTAAAAACAGAGGAGGAAATTATGAAATATGATGACATTTGCTTAGCGCATGCACTATCTCTATTTGAGACAAAGTACAACATGAGAGAGGGAAAAGGGGATATAATAAAGACTGATCGTGAAGGAATTACATAAGAAAAATCGAATTGTACTTAAGTAGAGATATTTAAAGGAGGGCTTAAAGAATGGCTGAACAAAACACAGTAAAATCATTACCAGATCGCAATGAGATTGAAGAAGCAAACACATGGCGATTAGAAGATATTTTCCAAACAGATGCAGAATGGGAAAAAGAATTCCAAGCTATTAAAGAGCTATTGCCAAAGTTAACTGAATTTAAAGGGAAGCTTGGTGACTCTGCAGACAATTTGCTTGAGGCATTGCAATATGAAGATGAAATTTCAATGAGATTAGGTAAGCTATATACATATGCACATATGCGTTACGATCAAGATACAACAAACTCTGTGTATCAAGCATTAAATGATCGCGCAACAAATTTATACTCACAGGTATCTAGTAGCACAGCTTATATCGTGCCTGAAATTTTAGCTATTTCAGAAGATACATTGCAATCATTCTTACAACAAAATCGAGAACTAAGTGTATATGAGCATGCATTAGAAGAAATTACACGTCAACGCCCGCATGTATTATCGGAAGCTGAAGAAGCGTTATTAGCAGAAGCATCTGAAGTGATGAGTGCATCAAGTAATACATTTGGTATGTTGAATAATGCGGATTTAAAATTCCCATCTATTAAAGGTGAGGATGGAGAAGAAGTAGAAATAACACATGGTCGTTATATTCAATTTTTAGAAAGTGATGATCGTCGTGTGCGCGAAGATGCATTCAAAGCTGTATATGAAACGTACGGAAAATATAAGAACACATTTGCAAGTACGTTAAGTGGGGCTGTGAAACGTAATAATTTCAATGCACGCGTTCGTAAATACGATTCTGCACGTCAAGCTGCATTAAGTAATAATAATATTCCTGAAGCGGTGTATGATCAACTTGTTGAATCGGTAAATGATAATTTACACTTACTACATCGCTATATTGATATTCGTAAGCGTGCCCTAGGTCTTGATGAGCTTCATATGTATGATTTATATACACCGCTTGTACCAGAAGTGAAAATGAATGTGAAGTATGAAGAAGCACAAGAAATGTTATTGAAATCTTTAAATGTACTTGGTGATGAATATGTTGAAATTTTAAAAGAAGCATATGAGAATCGCTGGGTAGATGTATATGAGAATAAAGGAAAACGAAGCGGAGCATATTCATCTGGTGCATACGGAACAAATCCGTATATTTTAATGAACTGGCATGATAATGTAAATAATTTATTTACACTTGCTCATGAGTTTGGTCATTCAGTGCATAGTTACTATACAAGGAAGACACAACCGCACGTATATGGTGATTATTCAATCTTCGTTGCAGAAGTAGCATCAACTTGTAATGAAGCACTTCTAAATGATTACTTATTGAAGACGACAGAAGATAAGAAAGAGCGTCTATATTTATTAAATCACTATTTAGAAGGATTCCGTGGTACTGTATTCCGTCAAACGATGTTTGCAGAGTTCGAGCATATTATTCATAAGAAAGTACAAGAAGGGCATGCTGTTACGCCAGACATGTTAACGGAAATTTACTATGATTTAAATAAGAAATATTTCGGTGACGCATTAGTGATCGATAAAGAAATCGGTTTAGAATGGTCTCGTATTCCGCACTTCTATTACAACTATTACGTATATCAATACGCAACAGGATTTAGTGCAGCGACAGCTTTGTCAAAACAAATTTTAGAAGAGGGACAACCAGCAGTAGAACGTTACATTAATGAATTCTTAAAAGCTGGAAGCTCTGATTACCCAATTGAAGTGTTGAAAAAAGCAGGGGTAGACATGGCATCACCAGAACCTGTAAAAGAAGCATTACAAGTATTTGAAGAGAAATTAAATGAATTAGAAGCGCTATTGTTTGAAGAGAAGTAATGAGAAAAGACGAGGGATTTCATCCTCGTCTTTTTTGTTTGGAACATTTGCTCAAAAGCAAACTATGTCGATATTTGTCGAATGATTAAGGTGATTTTCGGTGCTTTTTTTATATTTGAAGGAATTTTTACGACTTATTTTTGTAATTAAAATCCTTTAAATCGTTTTCTATAGTTGAAATAAGAGACAGCGATGACGATAACTCCGAATAAAAGAGGGAAGGCAATAATTTTAGGAAAAGCTTGTAATAGAGAGAGGATATACAAGAAAAAAGAAACAATAACACATAGAAAGATAAGGAAAATATGAGACTTTTTCATAAGGAAACCTCCTAAATTGCTTTTTTTATAGCTTATTCAAGAATGAAAACGTTTAGAATGTGACAAAAATGTGAAATTCGACAAAAGGGGTTGTCATCTGACGTCGAATCTTGTAATATAATAAGCGTGAACGAATTCACATACAAACATATACCCCTTTGTTTGAACGTGAAAATTTCTCCCATCCCCTTTAATATTTTTATAAGCCGTAAAGAAAAAGACCTGGTGTTTACACCAGGTCTTTTTCTTTTGCTATCCATTTCCAATAACGTTCGCACTTCACTTCAATCATTTGTACTTTTCGTTTTAGTTGTAATTTTTTTAGTTCGCGCTCTATTTCTTGCTGCGGGCAGTCATATATAAATGAGATTTCCTTTGAAGAAATAAATTGTGTTGCTTCTAGTAATACCTCTAAAGGAGGTAATGGCTCTGGCTCAATCTCGCATTTTACAAGTTCTTTTAATAACTGTACGTATACATCATAGGAATAAATTCCTGCGATTTTAATACCTTCCTCATCTGAATTTGCATGGAAAAATAGGAGGGAAGGTATTTCTGTAATATGCATCTCATTTGTGAATTTCAGGTCGCATTGGAAAGCTTTTTTTGCGCTAACTGAGTGTAGGTCTTTTTTAAATTCTTCTACATCAATGCCACTATCTTTAGCGCATGTAAGCAATAATTCACAGTCAGGATTTGATACATTTTCAAGAAGAATGTATTCTTGGAGTTTTCGCAAAAATTTCGAACCTGCTTTTCGGCCTTGCAACTCCGCCGCCTTAATTGCCATCGAAACTAAATATGGTGTTGACGATGCCTCTTGCATATGTACTTTTCCATCACATGAAAACCCTTGTAAACTTGTTGTTTTTTCCCACACAAATCGAATATTAGCAGGTTTATTCCATTTGTGTGAGGAAGCGTTTGCTCCGTCCACTTTTCCAGTTACGATATGACGAATAGAGAAGTATTTCCCATATTCAAGCCATAGTTTAATAATAAATGGCTCGATATCCCAGCAATCTTTACAAAGTGGATCAATAAATAAATATGCTTCTACAGATTTATGCTCGCATGTGGAAGGAGAAGGCATATTTATATGCTTTGCTTCCTGCTTATCCATTACACTTCACCTGTTTCATTTGGAGTATTGACCATATGTTGAGCAGTTAATGCTAAACGTTCAAAAACAAACTCTCTTATATGACCGTGCACTCCTGTATCATCCATTGCTTGCTCCATACATGATAGCCAAGCTTCTGCGCGTTTTGGAGTAATCTCAAACGGAAGATGGCGTGCTCTTAGCATAGGATGCCCATGTTCTTCAGTGTATAAATTAGGGCCACCTAAATATTGTGTTAAAAATTGTTTCTGCTTCCTAGCAGTTTCTGTTAAATCATCCGGGAAGATCGGAGATAAGTCAGGGTGTTCACTGACATAGGAATAAAATGTATCCACTAATGTTGCAATGCATTGTTCACCGCCAATTGCTTCAAATGGTGTCATCGGTTGCTTGCTCATCCTTTATAAACTCCTTTTTCCATGAAATGTATATCTATTGTAGCAATGGAATGTTATGAAGGGCAACTAAACAGCCTTCATAACATTCTTTGCTTATTCTATATGTTGCTAATAAATCTTCACTTTCCAAAAAAGGTGAAACATAGCCACCAGTAAATCACTTCTGCACTGATGGAAATTTTACTTTAGCGCTCTTCGTTTTGTTTGGCAAGGAAAAAGCGTTTTACTTTGTTGTTTGTATGACGAATTGGTACGTTATGTTGCTTTAATAACCTTATAAATGCTGCTTTACCGGTCTTTTCATCTTGCACTTCGTATTCAATTTCATAATCATCGTGATTGTAATAGAAACTATGATCAAAGACAAGAGTTCCGCCTTCAAATAATGTTTCAGCTCTTTCTGTTGTTAAACTACCCATATAAGTTAAAGCGGAAACGGGAATTTGTAATTTGTGTAGCTGATCCATTACAGTTCCTTGAATGAGTGTGTTTGTTTCCATCATAAGTTTTGCTTCTTTTTCTGTTACAGACTGATGAGTTTCTAATAAACCAATTTCAGCAGGTTGTTTTAATGTTAATGTATAAGTTCCATCTTTATGACGAATACGAAGTGCAGAGCCTGCATCTTTTAAAGAGAAGTGAGGCGTTTCAAAGTAGTGATTCACTTGTTTTGTAAATGCTTCAATAGAAAAAGATTTGCATAATGTTTGGAATTCTTTCTCTGTAACCATATTTTTAAATTCAATTTCAATTTCTTGTGTCATTATATACGCTCCTTTTGAAAAATAATTCTTTCCACATTATCGCTTTTTCGCAAATTTGGTTCAATGTTTTATTTGTTTGCGTCCATGTTATGATACAATAATACTGTTAAGTAAGACAGGAAGTTGAGATGGAGGAGTTTGAGCATGCAAAATAAAATTCAAGTTAAGAGCGTAGAAATGAGAGAGAATGCGCTTATTTTTTGTGCGGAAAATACTGAAATAGAGGTAAAGGAGTTAAGTGCGCGTAATCACGTACTTGTAGACTCAGACAATTTATCATTTTTATATATCTTAGAAAATGAATCATCTTTCATTTATGTAAGTATTCCGCATACATGCTGGGAAGCAATGCATGAAGCGATGAATAAAGATACAGCGATGTTTATTCGCGTGAATGATGTTGAAATAGAATTAGAAGGATTAAAAGAAGAAGTAGAATATTTAGTTGAAAATATTGAAGGTAATGCAAATTACGGAGAAGAACTAGTAACTGCTGTAGAAAAAGTGTTTCTATAAGCAAATGGATTGATTTTGGTGGTGGTTGAAATGAATCGTAATTGGGAAGAATTTTTAGCGCCTTATCACCAAGCGGTGGCGGAGCTGAAAGTGAAACTAAAAGGAATGCGTACTCAATTTGCAATGTTAACGGAGCATTCTCCAATTGAGTTTGTAACAGGAAGGGTAAAGTCGGTTGCAAGTATTATTGATAAAGCGGAGAAGAGAAATGTACCGCTAGACCGAATTAGAGAAGATATGCAGGACATTGCGGGCCTTCGAATGATGTGTCAATTTGTTGATGAGATTAAGCCTGTTGTAGAATATCTTCGAAAACGAAATGATTTTGAAATTGTGGAAGAACGTGATTATGTAACGCAAAAGAAAGATAGCGGCTATCGCTCTTACCACGTTGTCATTAGTTATCCTGTTCAAACGATACAGGGAGAAAAAAAAGTGTTAGTGGAAATTCAAATTCGCACGTTAGCAATGAATTTTTGGGCAACGATTGAGCATTCTTTAAATTACAAATATAGTGGACGTTTTCCTGAAGATATTAAAATACGCTTACAACGTGCAGCGGAAGCGGCGTTTTTATTAGATGAAGAAATGTCTTCCATTCGTCTTGAAATTCAAGAAGCGCAAAAGGTCTTTTCACGAAAGCAGGAAACGAAAGATTCTGAATCATAAACTAAAGGGTGTTGGGCGATGAAATTTACAATTATGTCAAAGGGAGATCAATCATCAGATACACTAGCAAGTACGATGAAAGAATACTTGTTAGATTTTGGGTTTACAATGGATGAAAAGGAACCTGATATTGTAATTTCTGTTGGGGGAGATGGAACGCTTTTATATGCATTCCATCGTTACTATAATCGATTAGATGAAACCGCATTTGTTGGTGTACATACAGGGCATTTAGGTTTCTATGCAGATTGGTTACCGACGGAAGTAGAGAAGTTGGTGATTGCAATCGCTAAAACACCGTTCCAAGTGGTTGAATACCCACTTTTAGAAGTGATTATTCGCTATGTGAATGGTAGTAAAGAGTCGCAGTATTTGGCGATGAATGAAGCGACTGTAAAAAGTGCAGAAGGTACATTAGTAACAGAAGTGGAAATACGCGGAGAGTATTTCGAAACGTTTCGCGGAGATGGTCTTTGTATTTCTACTCCTTCAGGAAGTACCGCGTATAATAAGGCGCTTGGCGGAGCGATTATTCACCCTTCTATTGAAGCGATTCAAATTGCAGAAATGGCATCTATCAACAATCGTGTATTTCGTACGGTAGGTTCGCCGCTCGTGCTACCGAAACATCATACATGCGTTTTAAAGCCGGCTGTAGGAATGAACTTGCAAATTACGGTGGATCATTTGACGATGGTTCATCAAGATGTGAAATCAATTCAGTATCGCGTTGCAAACGAGAAAGTACGATTTGTTCGTTTCCGTCCGTTCCCGTTCTGGAAACGTGTCCGTGATTCGTTTGTTGCAGATAAATAGAGAGGGTTTATATATTTGAACAGATTTACATTGAAATGGGATATACAGCTTGCAGATGAGGGGACTTTAGTTAGAGAGTTTTTGAAAACGAAAGGAATTTCGAAAGCTGCTTTAACCGATATAAAGTTTCACGGCGGAGCTATTGAAGTAAACGGTCAACATACGAGTGTACGCTACAAGTTACAAGCCGGTGAAGAGTTACAGGTCTTCTTTCCGTTCGAGGAAAGAAGTGAAGGGATGGAAGCAGAAGACATTCCTTTGAATATTGTATATGAAGATGATGCGGTACTTGTTGTAAATAAAGAAGCATATATGTCAACAATTCCGTCTAGGGAGCATCCATCAGGAAGTGTTGCAAATGCTCTGTTATATCATTATGATAAACAGAACCTTGCAAGTACAGTGCACATTGTAACGAGACTCGATCGTGATACTTCAGGACTGATGTTAATTGCAAAAAATAGATTCGTTCACCACCTTTTATCAAAGCAGCATCAACAAAAAGGAGTGAAACGAACGTATGAAGCGCTCGTTCATGGGATAATCCTAGAAGAGATAGGGACGATTGACGCACCGATCGGACGAAAAGCGGATAGTATTATTGAGCGAACTGTCTGTGAAGATGGTCAAAGAGCTGTTACTCATTTTAGAGTGATGGAAAGTTCTTCTAAAAAGACGCATGTAGCACTGGAGCTTGAAACAGGAAGAACGCATCAAATTCGTGTACATATGGCGCATATAGGACATCCGCTACTCGGGGATGATTTATACGGCGGTCGAAGAGATGTGATGAAACGCCAAGCGCTTCATAGTACGTCTTTGGCATTTTATCACCCTATTTTAGAAAAGGAAATGACTTTTACCGTATGTATCCCAGATGACATGCAATCCGCTTTACATAACAATTAAAAGGGAACAAAATTCTTACTGAATGAAGAATTTTGTTCCCTTTTTTAGCGGAATAATATTAAAATTTGATTTTCACCAGTACGTTTAATAACGAAAAAGCCACTTTCAGCTTTTGTAGCAATACCGTCATCATTTGGAAGACAGTATCCGTGTGTTTCACAAGTACCGTCATCACGTACTAACATTTGTCCAATTAATCCGACAGGAAGCCACTCAGTACGGTCTCTTCTTGATATATATTTACAAGCTGGATCCCATTCTGTATTTAAAAGAGGTTGTGTGTCTTGTGTGTCCGTACGCGCATATTGACGTTTTCCAAAGCTATCTGTTTTATAGCGTTTTTGCCAACTTAAAGCACCGCTATTTCCTATGAGAGCAGGAGTAGCACTAGATATTCCTAATATGAATAAATCATTTGAAGTAGCTTTTCGAATTTTTTCTTCGCTACTAAATGTAACGAAATGACCGACATCAATAGAACTATGATCTGCTGTCTCAAACATTTGTGCAAAATCCGTTCCACTTGCATTGTAAGAAGCACCATCGATATACATTTCTCCGTTGTGAGCAAGCCATTTTGCACCGATATTATGGTCGGTGTCATTTGTACCATTTGCAATAAACCAAGAATAAGATTCTTCTGCCGTGCCGAAGCGCCCCATAATATGGCTGCCTGCAAAATGAGCTGTTGATGTATGCATACCTTCCGCATGAGAAGAGAATCCGTTAGCGATAGTTGCGGTTCCTTCTGCATGTGCTGCTTCGCCTAAAGCAATTGTATGTTTTCCTTCCGCATGAGAATAAGAGCCGCCTGCTGTCGTTTCACTTCCTTCACTATGCGAACTATGTCCAGTTGCTTTTGTTTTTGATCCTTCTGCATGAGAGAAAGAGCCTTTTGCGTGTGTAAGAAGCCCTTCTGCATGTGAAGCTGTACCTTCTGCATTAGAGTGAAGCCCTTCTGCATGTGCATACCGGTTCCCTTTTTTAACTTTTGTATTTTCGGGTGTAGGGGTCTGAATTATAATAGTTTTTTCCGTTTGTATATCATTTGATGGGGCTAATGCTTCTTTTATTTTTTTTACTTGATTTATAATAGTAGCTGGAATTTCTGGTTCCGCTTTTTTATTTATTGCTACAGGTATGTTTTCTTCCGTATTTTGCTCTGTTTGCTCAGATTGTACTACCTGTTCATTATGATTAGAGAGAGGTTTATGTTTTTGCTGCATCTTTGTTTTTCTATTATCGATTATGCGGCTCATTACAGCATTTTCTAAAGAGACATATTTTGTTCTTGCTTTACTTTTTTCTGATGATTCTTGTTCGTCCAGTTCTTCTAAAGCTGCAGCTCGAATGCTACACCAATTGTTAATTCCGTACATGGGCAGATAGAAAGGCGGGAATTTTCTTTTTTGTTTAGAAGATTTTTTCTTCATTCTGTCACCTCCTGCGACAGTATATGCCGTGTACTTAAAAAAAGATGCACTTTATTGCATCTTTTTTTAAGTACATTACCTAGTTTTTATATGAGATGTGCCTAAATAATACGGTAATCCCTCGCAATTCATGAATTGCACTAAGTAAGGGGAGTTATGAAATTGGGCGGAATTTCTCAGCGACAAAAGGCAGGGAGGAAGGGACGGAAACGGTCTCCATTTCAGGAAAACGTATTCCGGTTAGCTTTCCGCCAAATACAGCACCAGTATCGATATTGACTGTGTGATTTACAAAGCGAGGTTCTTTTACTGGAGTATGTCCATATATAATCCAAGTTTCCCCGTTATATTCTTGCGCCCAGTCGCGACGGACAGGTGAGCCGTCAGCATGCTTTTCTCCTGTAATATCGCCATATAATACAAAGGTTTGTACTTTTTTATCTTGTCTTCCTATGTAATCTTGCCGAATCCCAGCGTGACATACGATTACTCTTTTTTCATCTAGTATGTGATATAAAGGGGATTGCTCATAAAGGGTGATGAACTTTTCTTTTATAATGTTTTGCTTATGAGAAGATAGTGCTTCATATTCAGCGGCAGTTGTTTCGAGTCCGTGAGCGATTGTTACATTACGCCCAAGGAAAAATCGGTATAGTTTATTGCAGTGATTTCCAGGAGCGTAATAAGCTTCTTTTTTATTTATGACAAGTTCCCATACAATTTCAATCATACGTAATGAGTGAGGACCGCGATCTGTAATATCACCAACGAACGCAAGCTGACGTTGGTCAGGGTGAATCGGTAGGCCACTATTCCAGTTGTATCCTAGTTTCGTCGTTAAATTTTGAAACTCTTGGAAGCACCCATGAATATCCCCTATAATGTCATATTTCATATTTAAACCTCCATCATATTTTTCATTAGTATATCTAAAAAAGGATAGAGATAAAAATGTACCGCTTTTTGTGTCGCTTATTTAAACATAAAGATTTTTGTTCTTGAGCGAACATTTAAAATAAATCCAATCGCAATCATGTATGTAAGCAGCGAACTTCCTCCATAGCTCATAAGGGGTAATGTTATCCCTGTAATAGGAAGTAATCCGATTGTCATCCCAATATTTTGGAATACTTGAAAAGTAAACATTCCGATTGTACCAGCGCAAATATAACTACCGAAAGGATCATTACTTTCTAAAGCGATATGAATCATCCGGAAAATGAGTAAGAAAAAAAGTGAAATAATGACACTTGCACCTAAAAAACCAAATTGTTCAGCGACATTAGTGAAAATAAAATCTGTATGTGGTTCTGGAAAATATACTTGTCCATTTTCCCAACCCTTTCCTTGCATTTCCCCTGATCCAGCAGCTAAGAATGCTTGTCTTAGTTGATAGCCTTGCGCATCATATTTGTATGGTGCTAACCAGCCGTAGAAGCGATTTAATTGATATTCTTTTAAAATGTGTGTTTTAAAGAACTCTGTATGAGAAAAAAATATATATATTAATGTAGAACCCGCTGTGACAATGCCGGAGGCTAATCCGAAAATAAAACGCCATCGTATACCGGAAACTAGTATCATTGCTGCGAGCATAGCTGAAATTACCATCGTATTCCCTAAATCCGGTTCCTTTGCAATAAGGAGTAGTGGTGGCAAACTTGCTGCGAATATCTTTCCGAGTAATAAAAAATCGCCCTGTATTGTTCTGGAAAAATATTTCTCATTGTGATTTGCTATAATTCGTCCAATGACGATAATTAAAAATAATTTCATAATTTCAGAAGGCTGGAAATTTCCGATGCCTGGAAGCCTGTACCAAGCGGTAGCGCCTTTAATTGTAAGGGCACCTGGTACTTGAAGTTCTAGCCCAATAAGTAATACCATTGCAAAGCTATATAAATACCAAGCAATTTTTTGATAACGATCGAAATCGATAATCATAATAACGCCAATAGCAATAAATCCAATGAAATACCATTGAATTTGCTTTAGTACAAAATTTACGTTTTGCAAAAATGGTGGTAAAGAGGCTTGCGCACTTGCAATAGCAAAGCAACTAACAGTCCCAATGGCAAATAAGATGAATAGCAATACGTAGTCTATTTGATATTGAGAATTTGGTTTCAATGTATGTAGTCCTTTCTATCACCTAGTAAGTATATGGATGACGTCATGATAAAAATAATATGCAAGCAGACTGTTCATACATTTATTCCACTATTTGTGGGAAGTCATACATCGCGAGGAAGGAATAGCTCCTCCCTTGTGATGTGCTATTTTGCGCTTAGTTCTTTTGTAATTATATTTAAACAATAGGAAAGACGTGCATGTGTGTTTATATCTGGAATGAGGTTTGGAAATAGATTGTAAAATTTGACCGCATTTTTATACCATCCGTAAGCTCTTATCAAACCCTTTTTATAATATTGGGCGTCTTGTAAGAAACCATACTTTTTCGAGGTTACAACGAGCTGTGAAAAATCTTCACAGCCTTCAAGGAATTTATGATGTACTTGCTGTCCAGTATGAAGGCGGAATGAACTTAAAGGCTCAGTGATATACATCGCATCACCTTTTGAAAGTAAACTTATCCAAGAGGCCATATCAACACTACAACCATATTTTCTACCATTTAAAGTGCCGAAAGGTTCTGTTAATAGGTGTTTTCGAAAGAGTACAATTGTAGGTTCACCGATAATATTTTGTCCCTTTATAAGCATACGGTTTCCAAAATCTGTCCCATTTAGTAGAGTATCTTCATCGCATAATTTTTTCATAGAGGAATGTTGTTCAATTATATCTCCATTATCGTTAATCCAAGTGCGATAGGATGTGATAAGTGCGAGGTTCCGATCTAAGTCTTGTTGGAAATAGAACATCATTTTTTCGATTTTATTACTATAAAATATATCATCGTCCATTAAGAAATTGATGTACTCTCCATTGGACTGTTCTAAGAGCATAAGGGAGTTATTAAATTGTCCTAGAGTAGAAGCATTTCGAATGTACGTTATATGTTTATGTTTATGTAAATAATGCCTGTATATTAATTTTTCTGTTTCATTATTTGTGCTATCGTCTCCTACAATAATTTCAATATTTGAATACGTCTGTGCTAATGCACTTTCTAGAGCAATTTTAAAATAATGTGGTCGATTATAGGTGGGAATAAGGATGGAAACGAGAGGCGGATTTTTTATATTATTCATATACAACTACCTTTCAGAAAATTTTTGTGTAAGAATAATATCTTGATAGCTTGTGTACTCAGTTCTGTTACACCATGAACCATAATGGGGGGGATTCATTATTTCTAGCCCATACTTATTTAATAGAACGCGAATATCGTCCTCAGGATAGGCAACTGCGAAATTAGGAATATCTTTATTCAGAACATAACAATTGTCAATTTGATGATAAAAATTTAATGCACTTAGTCCTGTATTTAAGTAATAGGATGATTCAGGATTAATTAAAAAGAAAGTAATAAAACATCTCCCGTCTTTTTTCAGAACTCGTGTAATCTCAGATACATAGTGTTCTAATTCTTTCGGAAGGAGGTGTGTGAATACGGACGTTAAAAAAATAAAATCGAATGACTCGTCTTCATATGGAAACTTGTATTGGGAAGCATCTTCTTTTCCTTCTGGATTGTAGAACTGATTATATATGTCGACATGTTCAAAATGGAAGTTGTTACGGATTGTTGAAATGTTATTTTTGCACCATGTAATACCCTCGTTAAATAAGTCAAATCCATAATAAGCTCCATCATCACTTAAATAATTCATTAATGGAACCGCCATTCGGCCGATACCGCAACCTATATCTAACACTGTTTCATTTGATTTCAAATCACCAATTTGAATAAAATACTGTATGAATTCGTTTCCAACCTCTTCGAAGTCACCACCTACATATTGAACGAGTTTTGGAGGTGGGAGTAATGTGACTTTCTTTTCATTTTCGTTCATAAATTTACTCCTTCCTTATAGTAAAGTAGAGCATTGCCGTTTTTACTATATAGTTAAAACTTTATAGTAGGAGAAAAATGATATTTAAACTATTACGATATGTAAAGAATGTTTCTAAAACAACTGATAATGGCGAGGAGCCCCTTGCTTTTTTATTATGCTATTAGTAGAGGAGCCCCAATACATTTTTCACTTTATGCTATTCTTTTCGCCAATAAATACCGAAATCATCAATTTTAGTAATAGGAGCTTTTAAGTTTCTTTGATTTCTGAAATCTGTTACAGCTTCTGCGCATGTTATTAATCCGTAATCATCAATAATGATATATCCACCTGTTGAAACTTTATCGTATAAGTTTACAAGACTATCCATCGTTGATTCATACATATCACCATCAAGGCGGGCGATTGCAATTTTTTCTACTGGTGCTGAAGGTAATGTATCTTTAAACCAACCCTTTAAAAATTTCACCTGATCATTTAATAAATCGTATTTTCTAAAGTTTTCTTGCACTTTTTCTAAAGAAACGCGTAAGTAATCGAATGTGTGTAAATAATCACCGTAATCTTTCGGATACTGTTCTAAATCGGGTTCTGGCAGACCTTCAAACGAATCAGCAACCCACACAGTACGATTTTTGATGTTGTTTGCTTGTAAAAAACCATTCATAAAGATGCATGATCCCCCGCGCCATACACCAGTTTCAATAAAGTCACCTTCTATATTTTCACGGACAACAGTTTCCATAGCCTCATGTAATTGATTCATACGTTTTCGCCCGATCATACTGTGTGCTGCTCTTGGCCAATCATTGCCACCTTGACGTTCACTTTTTGAAATGTTAGGGTCAACGATTTTTAAATTATGATTTTCTGCGTACTGTTTAAGAAATAAAGGGAGTGGAACTGTAACTGGTTCATATGTTAATTCTTTAGATATATGTAACGTAGCAGGTAAATATGGTTCATATTCTAACCATATTTCAAACAAAATTGTTTTCTTTAATAACTCAAGATAAAGCTGAATAGCGGATTTGTTTTCCATATTGGTGCCTCCCGCAAAATGTCATACAACAATATGATTATGTGAGTAGTGAATGTTTCATGATTGAATTCATAATTGAAAAGCAGTAAAACTGATATCAGTTTTACTGCTAAGTAAAAATTAAGCAATTTTTTCAATAATAATGGATGCACTTGTACCAAGAGCTAACGATAATCCAAGCCCTGTAACAATCGCTTCAACCATTGATGGAGTTACTGTAATTTGTGTAATTGCTTGGATAACGATAGGTGCTCCAAGTGAGATTAAACTTGTTCCAGTGCCAGGGATATCAACACCATTCACTTGAATTGCAAGACCACCTAATACACTTACTAATGCAGTATATGCGATAACAGTAATCTTATAGAATCCAGTTTCACTTATGAGGAAAGTATCAGCATCTAATTGAGAAATTGCTGTACCAAACTGAGATCCAACAGTATTAAATGGGACGGGGTCATTAACTCCAAGAGATATGCTAATTGCAGCGGAGTTAAATGCATACAATCCTGCTGGAAGTCCTAATCCAGATGGTCCAGTAGGTCCAGTCGCACCAGTGTCTCCCGTAGGCCCAGTAGGTCCAGTCGCACCAGTGTCTCCCGTAGGTCCAGTAGGTCCAGTAGGTCCAGTAGGTCCAGTAGGCCCAGTAGGTCCAGTAGGTCCAGTAGGCCCAGTAGGTCCAGTAGGTCCAGTAGGCCCAGTAGGACTAGTAGGTCCAGTAGGTCCAGTAGGCCCAGTAGGTCCAGTAGGCCCAGTAGGACTAGTAGGCCCAGTAGGTCCAGTAGGTCCAGTAGGTCCCGTTGGAAGTGTAAATGGTGGTATTGGTGGTAAGGTCGGTCCTACCAGATTAGGATCAAATGCACTAGCGGATAATGATTCATCGGGATTTAAGCCATCTGAATAATTATTATTTGACATAAATTCACCTCCATAAAGCTTTCATTATATAGTAGATGCAAACTCGTAAGAAAATGACACGGACATTTGAATTATTGAAAAGAATTCTAAAATGACTTGAACAATATAAAAAAGTGGAAAGTTTTGTATTTGTATAACATATGATTGAGTTGGAAGAAGGTGATTATATTGAACAAGCAAGGCATTACAATTAGTTTATGTATGATAGTTCGAGATGAGGAAAAGACAATAGCCCGATGTTTGGAAGCGGTAGAAGAAATCGTTGATGAAATCGTAATAGTTGATACAGGTTCCGTTGATCGAACGAAAGAAATTGTAGAGCAATATACTTCTAACATATATGATTTTCAGTGGATTGATGATTTTGCGGCGGCGAGAAATTTTTCTTTTTCAAAAGCGACGCAAGAATATATATTGTGGCTAGATGCAGATGACGTATTATTAGAGAATGCTCAAGAAGCATTGAAACTTTTAAAAAGAGAATTAGATGCTAAAGTAGATGCTGTTTCGATGCCGTATCATCTTGTAATGGATTCTAACGGGAACCCCCTTTATTGCACAAAAAGATATCGACTTGTAAAGCGTGAAAAACAGTTTCAATGGTTTGGTAAGGTACATGAGTATTTAGCTGTTTCCGGTGAAATCTATAATAGTAATGTTGCTATTACACATAAAAAGGAAAAAGAAGTGACGAATCGTAATTTGAAGATTTTTCAAAATACTGTAATGGCGGGAGAAGAATTGAGTCCAAGAGATTTGTTTTATTACGCGAATGAGTCTATGGATAACGAAAAATTTAACGATGCGGTTCTTCTCTATGAAACATTTCTAAATCAAGACGAAGGATGGTATGAAGAGAAAATTTATGCATGCGGTAAGTTAGGGGATTGTTATGCAAAGATCGGAATGTGGGAGAAGGCAATTGAATCTTGTGTAAAGTCGTTTCGGTACGATATCCCTAGAGGAGAGAATTGTACAAGAATAGGGTATATATACATGGAACAACAAAAATATAATGAGGCGATCTTCTGGTTTAAACTGGCAACGGAAGTACCACTAGCAGCGGATAGTCCATTTCACAGCCCAGCTAGCTACACATGGCTTCCATATTTGCAAATGTGTATTTGCTATAGCAAGTTAGGAGAGCAAGACAAAGCTTATTATTACAATGAATTAGCAGCTTCTTACGTTCCGAATAATGCTGCAGTCGAATATAACCGTAAATATTTTCGAGGTGTTTTTGATAAACAATATAAAGTGTAATGTAGGCTGTTTTTAGGAAATACCTTGTTATTATTCTAATGATGATAGATTGGCTATATATTAGAGTATTAGTAATGAAATCAGTAGAGGTGACATCCTTTGTAAGATGTATTCTGTTCATATGAGATGTATATTTCAAATTCAATTTGCATAAGGGGTGTGTGAAATGAATCGCGAAAAAAGTTCTTTATATGAAGAAAAATCCGATTATTATTATAATGCAGCGAATCCGAATGTATTAAAGCATATAAAAAAGGAATGGAAAGAAGTTCTTGATATTGGTTGTTCTAGTGGTGCATTAGGAGCGGCTATAAAAGAAAATGGCACACGTGTATCAGGTATTGAGGCATTTCCAGAAGCAGCGGAAAAAGCAAAAGAAAAGCTGGATCATGTTGTTTTAGGTGATATAGAGACAATGGATATGCCGTATGAGGAGGAGCAATTTGATTGCGTCATATTTGGGGATGTATTAGAGCATTTATTTGATCCGTGGGCTGTAATAGAAAAAGTAAAACCATATATAAAACAAAACGGTGTAATTTTAGCTAGTATACCAAATGTTGCTCACATTTCAGTATTAGCTCCCTTACTTTCTGGAAATTGGACGTATACAGAATATGGCTTACTAGATAAAACGCACGTACGTTTCTTTACCTTTAATGAAATGCTAAGAATGTTTTTAAAAGCAGGATATTCTATTAGTAAAGTAGATCGTGTATATATTGACCATAAAATGTATGAGCCACTTATTGAAGAGTTATATGAAGTTTGTAAAAAATATCGTCTTGGAAGTGGCTTCATGGCTGAGACAGTTGTGTTTCAATATATTATTGAAGCAGAAAAATCACAAGTATGAGTACTGCCGAAAAAACAATATTATTTGTTACGTGTATAAATGATCGGAAATTGTATGCGCAATGTGTGCGACATATATTGCAATTGGGAGTACCCCCTGGGTATCTTGTACAATTTATGCCGATTCGAAATGCAAAAAGTATGACGAGCGGATACAATCAAGCCATTTCACATCCAGCGAAGTATAAAGTGTATTTACACCAGGATGTTTTTATTATAAATGGAGCTTTTCTATATGGATTAATTCAATTATTTGAGGAACATGAACACCTTGGGATGATTGGGATGGTAGGAGCGCAATATGTTCCTCCAACTGGTGTATGGAATGAAGGGCGTGGGATTGTTGGAAAAGTCATTGGTTATATGAACGACTTGTTTTATATGGCAGGTTTAGAGCAACCATTTCATGAATCAAAAACGTTTATCCCTGTTGAATGTATTGACGGTTTATTGATGGCGACACAATACGATATTCCATGGCGAGAAGACATATTTGACGGGTTTGATTTCTATGATGTATCTCAATCATTTGAATTTAAAAAAGCAGGATATACAATCGGTGTACCTGTACAACGTGATGCGTGGTGTATTCATTATCACTTCGATGTGAATATGACGAACTATGAAAAGCATAGGAAAGTATTTGTGGAGCACTATATGTCAGAGGTAAATAAGGAAGAATAAAGGGGCTACAAAAATGAAAGATCATACAATATTAGTCGTTGTTTGTATAAATAATGAAGAGCTTTTCAAGCAATGCGAGAGACAAATAAGAAATATTTTTGTTCCCCCTGGTTATGTTGTGCAAATTTTTCCGATACGAGATGCCAAAAGTATGGCAAGTGCGTACAACCGAGTACTTTCATATCCGGCGAAGTATAAAGTATATATACATCAAGATACTTATCTTATTAATCGGGAGATGTTTTATACACTCATTGCTCTTTTTAAAGATAATGAAAAGCTTGGTTTAATTGGAGTAGCTGGTGCTCAATTTTTACCGAGTAATGGGATATGGTGGGAAGGAAAAAATTTAGTAGGGAAAGTGATTGAGTACAGAAGACGGAATTATCAATTATTAAATTTAGACCAGGGGTATTATGGAAATAAGTCATTTATGTCAGTTCAGGCAATTGATGGTTTGCTAATGGCAACGCAGTTTGATATTCCATGGCGCGAAGATTTGTTTCAAGGATTCCACTTTTATGATGTGTCACAGTCTTTAGAGTTTCAAAAGGCTGGTTATTTAGTAGGTATCCCTAATCAAGCAAATCTATGGTGTATTCATTACAATGGAGATGAATTTGATGCGGATATATACGAGAAGTACCGGAAAGTGTTTGTAGAACATTATAAAGATATATTATCTCCATCGTAAGGGAGAGATGCAGGGTGAAAGGAATTATTTTAGCAGGTGGTACTGGATCGAGACTATATCCAATAACGAAAGTAACGAATAAACATTTGCTTCCTGTTGGGCGGTATCCAATGATTTATCATGCGGTATATAAGATGAAACAATGTGAGATTACAGATATCATGATTATTACAGGTAAAGAACATATGGGAGATGTTGTTAGTTTCTTAGGAAGTGGTCACGAATTTGGTGTGTCCTTTACGTATCGTGTGCAAGATAAAGCGGGCGGAATTGCACAAGCGTTAGGGCTTTGTGAGGATTTTATTGGGAACGATCGCATGGTAGTTATATTAGGAGATAATATTTTTTCAGATGATATTCGTCCGTATGTTGAAGAGTTTACAAAGCAAAAAGAAGGTGCAAAAGTACTGCTTCAATCTGTAGAAGATCCTGAACGATTTGGTGTAGCACATATTCAAAACAAAAAAATAATTGAAATTGAAGAAAAGCCGATGGAACCGAAAAGTTCCTATGCTGTTACGGGAATTTATTTGTATGATTCGAAAGTTTTTGCTTATATAAAAGAATTAAAACCCTCCGCAAGGGGAGAACTTGAAATTACAGATATAAATAATTGGTATTTAAAACGAGGGGTACTTACTTATAACGAAATGAGCGGCTGGTGGACGGATGCGGGAACTCATGCTTCTCTTCAAAGGGCGAATACGTTAGCCCGAGATATAAACTTTGGGAAACAGTTTAACGGAGAATAGGTGAGAATATGAAAGTTGTAGAAACAAACTTTACCGATGCAAAATTGTTAGAACCGAGGTTATTTGGAGATGAGCGTGGCTTTTTTACAGAGAGTTATAATAAGAAGGTGCTAGAAACATTAGGGATTACGTATTCATTTGTACAAGATAACATATCTTATTCAGCACAGGCAGGAACGATTCGAGGATTGCACTTTCAAAAAAATCCGAAAGCACAAACGAAACTCATTCAAGTTATACAAGGGGCAATTTACGACGTTATCGTTGATTTGCGAAAAGATTCACCAACATTTAAACAGTGGAGAGGATATATTTTAAGTGCGGATAATCATCGGCAATTATTGGTGCCAAAAGGATTTGCGCACGGGTTTTGTACGCTTGTTCCACATACTATTGTTATGTATAAAGTAGATGAGTATTATAGTGCACAGCATGACTCGGGATTACTTTGGGAGGATAAAGAATTAGCAATTCCATGGCCGGTAACAAACCCTATCTTATCTGATAAGGATCGAATATTACCACCACTTCAGGAATATGAAGATAGTTTTTAAGTAGGAGAGTTGTTTATGAATATATTAATAACAGGTGGAGCTGGATTTATTGGAAGTAATTTTGTTCATTACATGCTGCAAAGCTATGAAACATATAAAATCATTAATTTCGATGCATTAACATATAGCGGGAATTTGAATAATGTAAAGTCTATTCAAGAGCATCCTAATTACTCTTTTGTAAGAGGGAAAATTCAAAATGGAGAGCTGCTGGAGCATGTTATTAAAGAGCGTGATGTGCAAGTAATTGTTAATTTTGCAGCTGAATCACATGTGGACCGTAGTATTGAAAATCCGATTCCCTTTTATGATACGAATGTAATCGGGACAGTCACTTTATTAGAATTAGTGAAAAAGTATCCACATATTAAGTTCGTGCAAGTATCAACAGATGAAGTATACGGTTCTTTAGGGAAAACAGGAAAGTTTACTGAGGAAACCCCGTTAGCTCCAAATAGTCCGTATTCTTCAAGTAAGGCGAGCGCCGACATGATAGCTTTATCTTATTATAAAACATATCAATTACCAGTTATAGTAACGCGTTGTTCCAATAATTATGGACCGTACCAATATCCTGAAAAGTTAATTCCATTAATGGTTACGAATGCACTGGAAGGAAAAAAACTACCGTTATATGGTGATGGCTTAAATATAAGAGACTGGTTACATGTAACAGATCATTGTAGTGCGATTGATATTGTTTTGCATAAGGGACGTGTAGGAGAAGTATATAACATAGGTGGAAATAACGAAAAAACAAATGTAGAAGTTGTGGAACAAGTTATTACTCTCTTAGGAAAAACAAAAAAAGACATTGAATATGTTACGGACCGTTTAGGGCACGATCGCCGTTATGCGATTGATGCAGAGAAAATGAAGGACGAATTTGATTGGGAACCGAAATATACGTTCGAACAAGGACTACAAGAGACGGTGCATTGGTATGAAAAGAATAAGGAATGGTGGAAACCACTAAAAGAACAGTAACAGTAAGGGGCATGTAAATGAAAGAGCGAGTTATCATAACAGGAGCAAATGGTCAATTAGGAAAGCAACTGCAAGAAGAGTTAAATCCTGAAGAATATGACATATATCCATTTGATAAAAAGTTACTAGATGTAACAAATATATCCCGGGTTCAGCAAGTGGTACAAGAAATAAATCCACATATAATTATTCATTGTGCGGCGTATACGAAAGTTGATCATGCTGAGAAAGAACAGGACCTTGCTTATTTAATCAATGCAATAGGAGCTCGAAATATAGCGGTTGCTTCACAATTAGTAGGAGCAAAGTTAGTTTATATTAGTACCGATTATGTATTTCAGGGTGACAGATCAGATGGATACGATGAATTTTATAGTCCAGCGCCGATAAATATATACGGAGCTTCTAAGTATGCGGGGGAGCAGTTTGTCAAAGAGTTACATAATAAATATTTTATCGTTCGTACATCGTGGCTATATGGTAAGTATGGAAATAATTTTGTGAAAACGATGATGCGATTAGGTAAGGAAAGAGAAGAAATATCTGTTGTAGCGGATCAAATCGGTTCTCCTACGTATGTGGCAGATTTAAATATGATTATTAATAAGCTCATTCATACTTCTTTATACGGTACGTATCATGTATCAAATAGAGGCTCATGTTCTTGGTTTGAATTTGCTCAAAAAATATTTTTGTATGCAAATATGAAAGTGAATGTATTACCTGTTTCAACTGAAGAATTTGGATCGGCGGCTGCAAGACCAAAATATTCTATCTTTCAACATAGTATGCTCAGGTTAAATGGTTTTGCACAAATGCCTTCTTGGGAAGAAGGCTTAGAGCGTTTTTTTATAGAAACAAAAAGTCATTAACAAATTTATGTTAATGACTTTTTTGTTTGCCTTTAAGCGGTTTTATGTTACTATAATCATAGTATCAGGTACTAATAACAAGTATAAGTATTTCTGGGAGGATATATCATGGAACTATTACAAGGGAAAACATTTGTTGTTATGGGCGTTGCGAACCAAAGAAGTATTGCATGGGGAATTGCTCGCTCTTTGCATAATGCAGGTGCAAAATTAATCTTCACATATGCAGGAGAACGTTTAGAAAGAAACGTTCGTGAATTAGCGGACACATTAGAAGGACAAGAATCACTTGTATTACCTTGTGATGTAACGAATGATGAAGAACTGACAGCTTGCTTTGAAACGATTAAGCAAGAAGTTGGTACAATTCACGGTGTTGCACACTGTATTGCTTTTGCAAATCGTGACGATTTAAAAGGCGAATTTGTAGATACTTCTCGCGATGGATTTTTACTTGCACAAAATATTAGTGCATTCTCTTTAACAGCTGTAGCAAGAGAAGCGAAGAAAGTAATGACAGAAGGCGGAAATATTTTAACTTTAACATATCTTGGCGGCGAGCGCGTTGTGAAAAATTATAACGTTATGGGTGTTGCAAAAGCTTCATTAGAAGCGAGCGTGAAATATTTAGCGAACGATTTAGGGCAACACGGCATTCGTGTCAACGCTATTTCAGCAGGACCAATTCGTACGTTATCTGCAAAAGGTGTAGGCGATTTCAATTCAATCTTAAGAGAAATCGAGGAGCGTGCACCACTTCGTCGTACTACAACGCCGGAAGAGGTTGGAGATACAGCTGTATTCCTATTCAGTGATTTAGCACGTGGCGTAACAGGAGAAAACATTCACGTTGATTCAGGATATCATATTCTAGGATAAATATAATATTCATTATATTTTTTAAAGGACAGTCTCTAAATGTTGAGATTGTCCTTTTTATTTGTTCTTGGAAAGAACGATTTTTAACGAAAGTTCTTGCCATGTTATGAATATAACTATAATAGTACACGATTTATCCAGCTACGTATGGAAGTGGGAGGGACGAGTGTGAAGAATAAAAATAAAAGTTCAACAGTTGGAAAACCGTTGTTATATATTGCACAAGTAAGTTTAGAACTTGCTGCACCGAAAATAAAAAGAATTATCCTGACAAATTTCGGGAATGAAAATCCAAAAGAGCAAAGTAATAGAAATGAAAATATTGTGAGCAGTGCTGTGGAAGAGGTAATAGAACAACAAGAACAACAAGAACAACAAGAACAACAAGTAGATCAGCAAGTAGAAGAAGAGGAAAAAGAAGAACACGCAGAACAAGAAGAGCAAGAGCAGGTGAGAACGGTCCCGTACAATAAATCATTCAAAGATATGAATAATGATGAAAAAATTCATTTTTTATTAAACCGCCCTCATTATATTCCAAAAGTAAGGTGCAGAATAAAAACGGCTACAGTCTCATATGTCGGATCGATAATATCGTATCGTAATGGAATTGTAGTCATTATGCCGCCAAATAGTATGAGAGATATTAGATTATCTATAGAAGATATCAAATCAATTGATATGGCCGGTTTATAAATATGTAAAGGTGGTAGAAGTGTTCTACCACCCAAATAGTTTTTTAGTTTATTTAACTTATTAGATAGAAACGTCGCGTAAGCATTGAATAGCACAGAAACAGCTTAAATCAACAGTAATGCAAGTAGATGTTGATACTAGTCTTGCATTTGGTACAGCTAAAAACGTACAAATTGGATCATCCCCAGGTGGTACAGTAGAGCTATCACCTAATACTACAGTTAACACACGCAGCACCGCACAGCTATCATCATCTACGCTTTCTACACGGAAAATTGGAGATTGGCAGCTAGTAAGGCTTGCAGATGGTGCAAATGCTTCAAATGGCGTTCCAGCTTTTGTGTATAAAATAAAAGGGCGTGTATTTGCTACTGATGCAGTATTGTGTGCGCCTAAAAATGGAATTTCACAACCAGATCCACACGTAGTAGTAGAACAATCTTGTAGTTCATTGATGAATTTTACAACGTCAACTACACAATGAGAAGAGCTATGGTGTTTATTTTCGTTACAACTCATTAATGTCACTCCTTATCTTCTTGTTTGTATTTACATTAATAAGATATTGGAGTCGAGGAGATTTGGTCACAATCTCAAGACCTTTTTTTTTAAATAGGCGAAAGAAGATAAGGGAAGGTGGAATCATGCTGTTTACAAGCTGGCTTTTATTTTTTATTTTCGCGTTAGCAGCTTTTAGGCTCACTCGTTTAATTGTTTATGATAAAATTACAGCCTTTTTGCGAAGACCATTCATTGATGAATTAGAGATTACGGAGCCTGATGGAAGTGTATCAACGTTTACAAAAGTAAAAGGTAAAGGATTAAGAAAATGGATTGGTGAATTATTAAGCTGTTATTGGTGTACAGGTGTATGGGTTAGTGCTTTTTTATTAGTTTTATATAATTGGATCCCTATCGTCGCGGAGCCGTTACTCGCATTATTAGCTATTGCAGGTGCAGCAGCAATCATTGAAACCATTACAGGATATTTTATGGGAGAATAATATATTTTCATAATACGAGAAAATGCGGAGTTTAAAAGAATGAGGGAACGGAAATAAGAAGTTGTTCATATAGTAAATAGACAGAATTGACAGTAGAGGAGATGTTTGCTGTGAGCAATAATCCAAGGCAAAATTCATATGACCTGCAGCAGTGGTATAATATACAGCAACAACACCAAGCGCAACAACAGGCATATCAAGAACAATTGCAACAACAAGGATTTGTGAAGAAAAAAGGATGTAATTGTGGAAAAAAAAGAATATAATAAAACACTATGAAGAATGAAACACTCATGTTACTATGAGTGTTTTTTATTATACATATAAAAAGCGGTATTTCAAAGGAGAAATACCGCTTTTTACTAGCTAATTTGTGCAACTGTTAATGCAGCAGCACGGATGTCTACAGTTCCAAATAATTCAACTGGTACGATTTGAATTAAGTCACCAGGATTCAAGTTAATAAGAATAACACCACTAGAAACGTCTACTTCGCCAGTACCGATAATGTTGGCACGGACTGCTGTTCCTGATCCTGGAATAACGTTATCTGGTGTGCCCAATGTTAAGAAGAATCGGCCAGCATTTGGTGGAGCAGGAACATTTTCGAGACTTACCGTTAATGTATAACTGATTTGATAAATACCAGCTACTTGAATTCGAATGCCATTTCCGACACTTACTGTATTGTTTATTACAGGAACAGTAATGTTTGGGTTTGGACTGACGCTAGGTAATAGTAATGGTGTGAATAATGAAGCGAACTGAGGGGCAGAAGCGTTGAAAGCAAAACCGAAGGCAGGTAGTGTACTAGCTGGTTGCGCCTCACAATCAATGTTATTAAATTCGCAATCAGAAGAGAACATGTTTTTCACTCCTTTATCTGTTTCTACTTTTAGTTAATGAAAAGGACAGGTTCTATGTTCTAGACAAGTTCCCAATTTTATAAAAAATACATAATAATACCTTTTAAGCATGGATTGGGTGGCAGATAATTCTGCCACCCAATCCATGCTTAAATTAGTATTCAGTTTTATATAGAAACATCGCGTAAGCATTGAATAGCGCAGAAGCAACTTAAATCAACAGTAATACAAGAGGAGGTTGATACTAATCTTGCATTTGGTACAGCTAAAAATGTACAGATTGGATCGTCACCAGGTGGCACAGAGGTACCATCACCTAAAACTACAGTTAATACCCGCAATACAGCACAGTCATCATCATCTATACTCTCTACACGGAAAATTGGAGATTGGCAGCTAGTAAGGCTTGCAGATGGTGCAAATGCTTCAAAAGGTGTTCCGGCTTTTGTGTATAAAATAAAAGGACGTGTATTCGCTACTGATGCAGTGTTATGTGCTCCTAAAAATGGAACTTCGCAACCAGATCCGCATGTTGTAGTTGCGCATTCTTGTAGTTCATGTATAAAACGAACGACATTTGATACACAGTTGAAATCACAATCATGGTGATGATGATCTTCATTACAATTGCAGCTCATTATGTTCACTCCTTATCGTGAGTTCTGACATACACTATTACAATATGAACGGGATATGATTGATATTACGTTAATTCTCAGGATAGAAACAGGGAATTTATATAGAGGGGATGTACATAACGTGATATGCAAAAAGACACCCTTATTTAATGGATGTCTTTTCAGGTAAATCTTTTCGCGTAGTATATAAAAAACGAGATATATCTAGTTTCTTTCCTCTGAAAAATTGCGGGGAGGAAATATAAAGTTCTTCTTTAGCGCGTGTAATGGCGACATAGAGTAATCGTCTTTCTTCTTCTAATGCTTCAGAAGTATCCGTCACACGGTCATTGGCATCTTTTAAAGAAGAAGTATGTGGCAGTATGCCATCGCTTGCTCCGAGTAAAAAGACGCATGGAAACTCAAGGCCTTTCGCGTTATGAATCGACATAAGCGATACGGCATCTTTTTGCGGCATTGTTTTTAATGCTTCCATTTCTTTTTGACCTTGAATTGCTTCATTAATAAATTGTAAATAAGCTGGAATATCCGTAAAGCGAGTTGCTGATTCCATTAATTCTTCTAGCATTTCTTCTTGTATGTCCTTATGCATCGTAAAGGAAGAACGATCGTTACTTTGTAAGTACTCTAAATATTTTCCTTTACCATGAATAATTTCTTTCAATGCTTTTTTCGGTTCAAGTTCTTTTATAAATTTAATAAAATCGATGCGTTCATTTACTTTTTTAACTTGAAAAGGTTTCAAGCTTGGATTTAGTAATAGGAAATGAAGAAGGGAAGGGAACCGGCCCTCACCATATTTCCATTGTTCACGTTCAATAAATGAAATGCACTCATCACGGCCAATATACATTGTTGGTAATATATTCGAAAGTGATTCGAGGCGGAACGGTTCAAGCACGAGTCGTAAGTGATCTAATACGGGCCTAATTAAAGAATGTTCGTAGAAAGATTGGCTCGCTCCATGTTTAATAAATGGAATCTTATGAATCGTAAGCTGATCAAGTAAAGAACGGCTTACAGAATGTGTACGATATAATAAACAAAAATCTTTATAATTTCGTTCACCACTATCTACTTTTCCCTGAATGAGTTGCAAAATTTGATTTGCTTCATCAAGAGTTGTCGCAGGTCGTGCATAAAACGGCTGCATGCCATCGTTACGAACAGAATATAGCTCTTTATCAAAACGTTCTTGATTGAGCTTAATAACTTCATTTCCAAGTCCGACGATAAATGGATTAGATCGATAATTCGTATTAAGCGCGATAATTGTTGTATTATCAAATTCCTTTGGAAAAGATAAAATAATTTGGTGACTTGCCCCTCGCCAGCCGTAAATCGCTTGATCGTCATCACCTGCGATAAATAAATTATTTCTTGGCGTGGCTAACAATTTTACAATTTCATATTGTGCATACGACGTATCTTGAAACTCATCTACTTCAATGTAATGAAAACGCTCTTGTAATTGAGTAAGCAGGGGAGCGTTATTTTCTAACAGATAATACATTTCTAATAAGATGTCGTCAAAATCGATATAATTGTATCGTTGTTTTACCTCTTCGAAACGTTCGTATACTTCTTTGAACTCTTGTTCAACCGGTGTTTTCGCTTTTACATCTTTCGGACGATTCAATTTATTTTTCTCAAGTGAAATCATAGCGAGTATCGTTTCGGCATCATAAGCGTCTTTTAAGCGCAATTCTTTCAAAATTTTCTTTATCATAATTTGTTTATGTTTTTCATTTGCTAAAATTTGCTGATTATATCCTTGACTACGAAGCAATTTTAAAAAGACAGAGTGGAATGTACCAGCAACGACATAGCTACTCGCGGCATGATTCATACCAGGTAAATTCGCTACACGGCTTCGAATTTCTTCAGCTGCTTTTTGTGTAAACGTAAGCAGTAAAATATTTCGCGGATGAACATGTTTTACATTAACTAAATAACCAACGCGAGTTGTTAAAACAGATGTTTTACCACTTCCAGCACCAGCTAGTGTAAGGACAGGTCCTTCTGTCGTTCGCACTGCTTCTAACTGTTTTTCATTTAAATAAACACCTTGCTGTTCTAAAGCGCGGAAATACGCCGCATCTGCATCTTCTTCCATAATTAAATGGGTAGATGTTTTCGGAATATGATACGTCGCTTGCGGAATGCCAGCGTGTGTTAACGATTTTTGTGAAAATTTTTCTTGTGTCATATATTCACCTTCAAAACTATAGCATCAACATTTAACTTTAGCGGAAGAAAAAGAAAATAGCAATGTAAAAAACAGGAGGGGCTACCTCCTGCTACAAATTTACAATTCTTTTATCATTACGACGTGCGGGATATCGGCTTCCATAAATACATCAGAACTTGTAGCATACCCAAGTTTTTTATAGAAATCTTCAGCGTGCGTTTGAGCATGAAGTTTCAATTTTGGTAGCGATTCTTCCTTCGCATATGCTTCAAGTGCATCCATAATGATTTTGCCAATTCCTTTTTTGCGATGGGAAGCTAGTACGCAAATGCGTTCCATCTTTCCAACTCCATCAACGATGCGGAAGCGGCCAGCACCAACTGGAACATCATTATCATATATAACAACGTGTGTTGAAATTTCTTCAAACTCATCATACTCTTCTTCTGCAGAAACACGTTGCTCATTCACAAATACTTGCTTACGTACAGAGAATGCATCTCTTAGTTGTTCGTCTGTTTGTACGATTTGTGCGTGCAAATTAGTTGTTCTCCTTTCCAAGGTGGAATGTTTCATGTACAGTCCACGTTCCATTTTCTAATTGGTATAGAAGGTGGAAACGATCGATTGGTTGTTCATAATAGAAATCTTTCATACGTAATCGACCTAATACATCAGCATGCTCTGCATCTGATAAGTCTTGACCGATTGTTAAATGAGGTACGAAAGAGTATTCACGCTCTTGTGTAAAGAAACCATTATGCATTTCTTCATTTAAGAAAGTTAGTTCAGGTGTTTTTTCTACTTTAAAATAAAGGACATTATTAACAGGTGCGAATGAACCGACTTTTCCAACATGAAGGGTGAAAGGGTTCGTTTTACTTGCGATTGTATGTAACTCGTTTACAATCGATTCCAGTTGATCATCTTGCGTCTCAAAGGGTGTTTTCAATGTAACATGTGGCGGAACTAATGCGTAGTGCGGATCATAACGTTTACGCAATCCGTTCGCTTTATCTTGAATCATTTTAGATGGAAAAATTACAATGCCTAATTTCATGTTCCAATTCCTCCCTTTGTAAGTCTAGTTAGATTTTGAGAAAAATAAATCTCTTTATCTATTATATCAAATTATTCTGAATACTGCTCTCTATTATTTCAGTGATAGAATATGAGAGAAAGCTTTCGGTAAATCAGCTTGCCAATACTTCCAAGTGTGATTCCCTTCAAACTCTTCATAATGCGTGATGAAATTTCTATCTGTAAGAAGTTTATTTAACTCGCGATTTGGTTCTACGAAATCAGATACTTGTCCGTCTGTACGCTTTACAGCTGTTTCTTCTGTCCCAATGATGTGATAAAGTTCTAACGCCTGTGGATCTTTGAATTCTTTTGCTAAGTTCATGACTGTTTCATCAACAAATGGTGATTGCATAACGACTTTACCGAATGTATGCGGATACATAAGTGAAGTCATGAAAGAAACTGTACCGCCAAGAGAATCTCCAATTAAAACGCGTCCTTTACCCATTTGATACGTTGGATAATTTTCATCAATATATGGAGCAAGCTCGTGAGCAAGGAAGCGAATGTAAGCAGCATTCTTTACATCATTCGGGAAATATTTTTCCTTACGATCGTGTACATTTTTATATGGAATACCGACAATAATTGTGCGGTCAATTTCTTCAGTTTCACGAAGGCGCTCAATTACACGGTGCGCTTTACCGAGCTGAAAATAATCTCTACCATCTTGTGCAATAACAACCGTATGCTTATGGAGAGGTGTGTAATTTACTGGTAAATAAACAAGAAGTGTAAGTTCCTCTTGAAGTGATGTACTAAAAAATGAAATTTCTTCAATTCTCCCTATTGTTTGATTCATGTATATCCCCCTAAATAAAAATTTACTATGATTGTAAGAGCGACGCTTGTAGTGAAAAGGAAAGAAATATTCACTAATAGGTGCCTCAATTTCTATTTTACCATAATGGTACGAAGAATCTAAAAAATTAGTATTTAAGTTATGAAAGAAAACGGATATAATGAAGTGGGATTTTTGACAGGTGAGAGGGGAGACAGGGTTTGAAACAAGAAAAATCAATCGCACTACCATTAGCAATTTCTATTATAGCAATTTCATTCGCAGCAGTTTTTGTAAAGATGTCCTCAGCACCATCTTCTATTTTAAGTATGTACCGATTATGGATTATCGTACTTATTATGCTGCCAATCGTTTGGAAAAAGCGGAAAGAGTTCCATAAGATTCAAATAAAAGATTGGGGATTTTTAATTGGATCTGGATTCTTTTTAGCGCTTCATTTTCTTTTATGGTTTGAATCTTTAAAGCATACAACAGTTGCTAGTTCAACGATTATTTTAGCACTTCAACCGATCGTATCTTTAGTTGGAGGTTTTTTCTTATTTAAAGAAAGAACAACCTATTCAGCCATTGCGACGATGGGTATCGCTATATTAGGTGTAATGTGTATTGGTTGGGGAGATTTAGGTTTAAGTAAACAAGCAATTTATGGAGATATATTATCCTTTTTAAGTGTAATAGCGGTTGTCGGTTATTTATTTATCGGACAAACGACAGTAAAGAAAGTATCACACTGGATTTATAGCTTTACAGTTTTTGCATTCGCAGGTATTTTTATGGGGATTTATAATATCGTGCTGCAAGTACCTTTTACAGGTTATACGAAGTGGGACTGGACTGTTTTTCTTTTACTTGCGATTGTGCCGACAGTGTCACATGTCATTAATAACTGGCTATTAAACTACGTAAATGCAACAACAATTTCAATGAGTATTTTAGGAGAACCAGTTGGGGCATCTATACTAGCGTTCTTCTTACTTGGAGAAAAATTAAATGCAATGCAAATTATCGGCAGCATACTCGTATTGTTTGGTGTATCTGTTTTCTTACTACAGCAACAAAAACGAACAGCAAAAAATGTAGTGAACGAACCGGCTTATACACAGGAATTATAACGAGCCTATTCTAATATACGAAAAGAGAAGTTATTGGTAACTTCTCTTTTTTTGTTCCATGCAGAAAATAAAACAGATCAATAGGGGGAATTCCCGCCATATAGCATGAAAAAGATAATATATAGCGGAGTTACATCATACGCTTCTCATACAAATATAGAAGGGGAGGAGAGACCAAATGAAAGATATTTTAATGAAATACATGACAAAGCTTACAACATTAAGTGAAGAGCAGCAGCGTATAATCGTGGAAGAATTACAAATTGCAGAATATAAAAAAGGAACAGTGCTCTTAGGACAAGGAGATGTTCCGTCTAAATGTTATTTTGTATTAAAAGGATGCGTGAGGCAACATTGTGTAGATGAATCTGGAAAAGAAGTTACATCAAATTTTTATACAGAAGAACAAGCAATCACAAATTTCAACCATCATAAACAAGATAAATCATCCCCGCATACGTTAACGTGTTTAGAAGACTGCATAGTAGTCACCGGTGACCTTAATAGTGAAAAGGACATGTATAAGAAATATTCACAGTTAGAAGAAATGACGCGCCAAATGATTGAATACAATTTTGGTGAAGTGCAAGAAGAACTTACATTATTTATTGCATCGACACCAGAAGAGCGCTACAAATCATTATTACAAAAACGACCTCATTTAATCGATCGTGTTCCTCAATATCAATTGGCAAGTTATCTAGGTATTACGCCCGAATCATTAAGCAGAATTAAGAAACGACTCAAACAGTAGAGTTTTTTCCACCTCTAAGTAGTAGCCATATACTAAATCCTAGTTCACCTGCGATCATCGGTAGTTGAAAGACAACATTAAGAATGGAAATCATCGCATCATATTGTGAAAACATTGTATTCATGACGTGAATTACGATATAACCGATAGCAGCGATGAATAGTAATACACTAATAAATTTCGGAATTTGTTTAGATAGAAAAGTTACATATCCTAAAGCGAAAAGATGTAAGCCGAAAATGATTAACCCTACAGACCAAATGTATTCAAAAGCTTCTAGAAATAACATTGTATATGCTTCTGAATTAGCAACTGTACTTTTTGAAAGAAGTAATACAAATGTTAAATTGAATATAGCAATCCCAAGTATAGCTGTATACATAAGACGAAGACAGGTAGCTAGTAATGAGAGGCTAGCATGGATAGGTTTTAGAAAGAAATAAAGAGCCCACGAGGCGATAATATCCATAATAAAAATGATAATCCATCCGAAAATTTCTGCTTTGAAAAGTGAACTTGAAGTTTGAATATTATGGAGTGTCGTGCTCGCATTACTTGGTACAACGAGATTTCCGTGAACAAAACCGTAAGAAAAAAATGCAGTGAATGCCATGATAAGAAGAGAAGTGCCTGCAAATAAGGCGAATTTTCGCTCAGTCATAATACGTCCTCCTATTCTAATGTTGTGTTCATTGTAATAGGGAAGAGGAGGGGATTCATTAACTTAAATCAAGAGAGGGGAAGTTTAGTGGAATTTCCATCAAAAAAAGATGTATGGTTATATCCGATTTTTTTCGTTGTCATTGGAGCGTGTTTTGCTCCCATATTTGCAGGGAGAGAATACTTTCTCTTATTTTTTACAATTCCGTTAGCAATATTATTTATTTGGAGTTGGTTTTCAACAAAATATATTGTCGGAGAAGAAACAATTACTATTAAATCAGGTCTCGTTAAAAAGCGCATATTTATACGAGATATAAAACAAATTTCAAATACGAAAAACCCAATAGCAGCCCATGCATTATCCCGCATTAACGGGCAGTAAAACTCCCACCTCAAAATTCAGCTGGAGCAAAGAAGTTAGGTGGGAGGTCAACTGCCCGTAAACGCCCGATTGGTTCAACTAATAATCAGTGGGGGATGAACACCCCCCCACTGATTAAAGTTTCACTTTATCATTCGATCGACTTGAAATTGTTTACGGGTCATATGAAACAGAGATTATTTCTCCTAAAAATAAAGAACAATTTATTAATTTTGTGAAAAGTAAAAATCCGCACATTGAAATGAAATAAAAGAGTGGCTATGAAGCCACTCTTTTACTTTGGATTTGTCATATAAGGTTGTACATGAATGACGCATAGGTCACGGAATTTTCCTTCAGCAGTTGTAACAATTACGACTGCTCTTCCTGCACTTTTTCCAGTAATCGCTACCGTATCACCTTTTGGATACATTGTGATGACATCAGCATTCATATTTGTCCAAATAAGTTCTTTATTCGTTGCTTGCACTGGCAAAACGGAAGCTGATAACTCAGTGCTTTGTCCAGTTCTCACTTTCAACTTATTTTTTTCCATATGAACACCGATGACTGAAATAACAGAAGGAGCAATAGAAATTTTGGGTGGATTAGGTTGTATGTTTAAACAAGAAGTAGAAGTATTTGTGATAGGTGAAAATTTTCTTATATGTTGTCGCTGGAAAGCTGCTAACATGTTGGAGTCCCCTTTCTGTATAAGTGCTGATACTAATACTATAAATGAGTAGTGTTATGTTAAATTTAACGAAACATAAAGAATTTGTTAAATTTGAAAAGAAGATTGTCGAACTTTAATAAAAGGAAAGCTCTGCTGTTATGATAACAGCAGAGCTTTCTTTTTATAGATTATGACTATGTTGTTTTTCGAAATTCTCAAATTGCTCTTCAACGTCTTTTGAAGGTTTAGTTAGTAAACTAACAATTATGATTACTATTAAACTAATAGCGAAACCAGGAATCATTTCATATAAGAAATCTTTTAAGAATTTGAATTGAGTCCAAATAATTACTGTAGCGGCACCTGAAATCATACCAGCAAGCGCGCCCCATTTTGTCATGCGTTTCCAATATAAGCTTAATAAAATAGCAGGTCCGAATGAAGAACCAAATCCAGCCCAAGCGTATCCAACAAGAGCTAAAATCGTATCATTTTGTTTAAACGCTAATGCGCACCCAACTAAGGCGATAACAAGTACAGCCATACGACCGACAAATACAAGCTCTTTATCAGAAGCAGAGCGTTTAAAGAATGTACGATATAAATCTTCTGTTATAGCACTAGAGGTAACAAGAAGCTGAGATGAGATTGTACTCATAATCGCTGCTAAAATAGCTGCTAATAAAAATCCAGTAATAAGTGGGTGGAATAAAATTTTTCCTAGTTCAAGGAAAATTGTTTCTGGGTTAGATAATGTCAACTCTTGTTGTGAATAGTAAGCAATACCGATAAGACCAGTAAACATAGCTCCGACAACAGAGAAAATCATCCAGCTCATACCAATTCTTCGTGCGCTTTTAATTTCTTTTACAGACGAAATTGCCATAAAGCGTACGATAATATGAGGTTGTCCAACATAACCAAGGCCCCATGCGAATAAAGAAATCATTCCTAAAGTAGAGGCACCTTTAAAAATATCTAAACGTGTTGGATCTACCGATCGAATTGTATCAAATGCAGGTCCAAGTCCGTGTGAATTCATAATTGTTACGATAGGAACAAGAATAAGAGCAACAACCATAATGATTCCCTGCACGAAGTCTGTCCAACTTACTGCTAAGAAACCACCAAATAATGTGTAAGCTACAACAACGCCTGCTACAATGAATAATCCAACATGATAGTTCATACCAAATGAATTTTCAAATAATACAGCGCCTGAAACTAATCCTGAAGCTACATAAAAAGTAAAGAAAATCATAATAACAAGTCCGGATACTAAGCGTAGCATGTGAGATTTGTCGTGGAAACGGTGTTCCAAAAATTCTGGAATAGTAATAGAGTTGTTTGCAATTTCAGAGTAGGTACGTAAGCGAGGAGCGACATATAGCCAGTTTGCGTATGCGCCTAATGTTAGGCCGAATGCAATCCAACTACTACTTAATCCAACGCTAAACATTGCACCGGGTAAGCCCATTAAAAGCCAACCGCTCATATCTGATGCTCCAGCACTTAATGCTGTTACTGCGGGGCCTAGTGTACGCCCGCCAAGCATATAATCTGTTAAGTTGGACGTTCGTTTGTAGGCGAAATAGCCGATTACTAACATCCCGAGCATGTAAATAGAGATAGAAGTTAAAGTTAACATCTGCGTACTCATGTAGTTCCCCTTCCTTTTGTCATGTCTTTTGATGCGTTATGCATATTTATAATCTATCATGATTATTCAGAAAAATCCATTCAGAAATATGAATTTTCTGAAATGTAAGCGTTTTTTGACAATGTTTCACTTTTGTAATATATGATTTTCTGACAAAAAACCGTAATTTTAATAGAGTATTTATTATATTTACATAAAAACCGGTTGTTTTGTCAATATAATATTGGATGAAGAAAAAATATTTTTTTTTGAAAAAGTATTGACTTATTAGAAATGCGAGGAATATAATGAGTGCAACTTAAAAAAATGCAAGCGTTGATGAAGAAGAGTACACATGATGAACATGTCAGAGAGCTGATGGTTGGTGCGAATCAGTATGGGATTGATGTGGAATGGGCTTCGGAGCTTCCAAACCGAAACGAAAGAAGTAGGCTTTGGCGACATGATCTCATCGATATAAGAGACACGTATTATTTTTTGATACGGCAAAGTGCGTTACATTCGTAACGAATTAAGGTGGCACCACGGGAGTACCCGTCCTTTCTATAGGATGAGTACTCCCTTTTTGTGTATAAAAAATTAAATAAATGAAATCGTTTAAGTAAGAAGAGTACGTATATTGGAGACGTTACAGAGAGCCGGGGGCAGGTGGAAGCCCGGTGCGGTGCCATATACGGAATGGGCTTACGAGAGGTATGCTGAACAATTGTTTTCAGTAGGCAACCCGGGTTCCGCCGTTACAAGGATAAGGTATATATTTTGTACCTGAATAAAGCGGGATGCTTTTGCGTCCAACATGAGGTGGTACCACGGTAAATTTATCGTCCTCTACATATTTCGATATGTAGGGGACTTTTTTTATTTTTCAGAGTGAGGTGAAAGGCATGATGACAAAAGAGGAATTTATGAAGCAAAAAGAACAAGGAAAAACATTTTTAGTAATCGCTGAAGAAGAAGGAGATAGCATTACGCCAATTTCTTTATATAGACGTATGAAGGGTAAGAAAAAGTTTTTACTAGAAAGTTCACAGCTTCATCAAGATAAAGGGCGCTATTCTTACTTAGGGTGTAATCCTTATGGAGAAGTGAAAAGCGACGGTATAGAAGTAGAACGAACGATGTATGGGCAAACAGAAAAATTGCAAGGTAACGTATTACAAGTATTAGAAGAGGTAATCGCACCAGAACAAGTAGAGAGTCCATTTCCGTTTTGCGGAGGAGCGATTGGATATATCGGCTATGACGTAATTCGGCAGTATGAAAATATAGGAGTAGACTTACATGATCCATTAAATATTCCAGAAGTACACGTATTACTGTATCGCGAGTGTATCGTTTACGATCATTTACGCCAAAAACTATCGTTTGTATATGTATTCAGAGAAGATGAATCAGCTTCTTATGAAGAAGTATATGAGAGGTTGCAAAGATACAAAGAGGAAGTGCTAAACGGAGAAGAAGAGAAGGTGAGTGAAGTAATATCATCGTTATCATTTACTTCTTCAATAACGAAAAAAGAATTTTGTGAAATGGTAGAAACAGCGAAAGAATACATTCGGGCCGGAGATATTTTCCAAGTTGTATTATCCCAGCGTTTGCAAAGTGAATGTATTGGAGATCCATTTGCATTATACCGGAAACTTCGAATTGCCAATCCATCACCATATATGTTCTATATCGATTTTCAAGATTACGTCGCTCTAGGTTCTTCGCCAGAAAGTTTACTATCAGTAAGAGACGATAAGGTGATGACAAACCCAATTGCGGGTACGAGGCCGAGAGGGAAAACGAAGCAGGAAGATGAGGAAATCGAAAAAGAACTGTTAGGAAATGAGAAAGAGCGAGCAGAGCATATGATGCTTGTGGACCTAGGCCGAAATGACATTGGCAGAGTAAGTGAAATTGGCTCTGTGACGATAGATAAATATATGAAAGTAGAGAAATACTCTCACGTTATGCACATTGTATCTGAAGTTTACGGAACATTGCGAAAACGAATGAGCGGATTTGATGCACTAGCGTATTGTTTACCAGCTGGCACAGTGTCAGGAGCTCCGAAAATAAGGGCGATGGAAATTATCAATACATTAGAGCATGAAAAAAGAAATGTATATGCCGGAGCAGTTGGATATATTTCATTCTCAGGAAACCTTGATATGGCGCTAGCAATTCGAACGATGGTTGTGAAAGATGAGAAAGCGTACGTTCAGGCAGGAGCGGGTGTCGTCTACGATTCAGATCCGGTTGCTGAATATGAGGAAACATTAAGTAAAGCGAGAGCGCTTTTGGAGGTTATGAAATGATTGTACTGATTGATAACTATGATTCCTTCACATATAACTTGTATCAACTATTAGGCGAGTACGAAGAAAACATCGTCGTCGTAAGAAATGATCAAATAACAATTGAACAATTAGAGGAGATGAAGCCGAAAGGAATTGTGCTTTCACCAGGACCTGGGAAACCAGAAGATGCTGGAATTTGTATCGATGTTATTCGTCACTTTTATAAGAACGTTCCCATCTTAGGAATTTGCCTTGGCCATCAAGCAATTATATCCGCATTTGGAGGAGAAATTGTTAGAGCAGAGCGCATTAAACACGGAAAAACATCACGTGTGAAACATAACGGAACGTCAATCTTTTCTTACGTTACGCAGCCGCTAACGGCAATGCGTTACCATTCACTCGTCGCAGCGCAAAATAGTTTACCACAATGCTTTGACATACTCGCGACGGCGATGGATGACGGAGAAATCATGGCAGTTCGTCATAACTATTATCCGCTCTTCGGATTACAGTTTCACCCAGAATCAATTGCAACAGAAGAAGGCGGAAAATTAATACGTGCCTTTTTAGCACAAGTGAAAGAGGAGGAGAGAGTATGAACAGTTATCTTCGAAAATTAGTAGAGGGACAACATTTAACAGAAGAAGAAATGTATGAAGCAGGGCTCCTTTTATTAAGTGACAACATATTGGAAAGTGAAGTTGCAGCTTTCCTAGTATTGCTGAAAGCGAAAGGTGAGACAGCAGAAGAAATATACGGTCTCGTTCGTGCTCTTCGCGAAAAGGCATTACCGTTTTCAAATCATATAAAAGGGGCAATGGACAATTGCGGAACAGGTGGTGACGGTGCGCAAACATTTAATATTAGTACAACATCGGCATTTGTACTTGCCGGAGCTGGCGTAAAGGTTGCGAAACATGGAAACCGCGCTGTTTCTAGTAAAACAGGAAGTGCTGATTTATTAGAAGAACTCGGTGTAAACATAAGCTGTACGCCGGGTGAGATTGACTATTTATTAGAAAATGTAGGAATTGCCTTCTTATTCGCACCAGCGATGCATCCAGCATTAAGACGCATTATGAAAATAAGAAAAGAATTAAACGTTCCAACGATCTTTAACTTAATTGGCCCTTTAACGAATCCTGTTAACTTAGAAACACAATTTGTCGGTATTTATAAACGAGATATGTTATTGCCAGTAGCGGAAGTGTTGCAGAAACTTGGCAGAAAACAAGCGCTCGTCGTAAACGGAAGTGGCTTTTTAGATGAAGCATCATTACAAGGAGAAAACTGCGTCGCTATTTTAAAAGACAATGAAATAATCGAAATGAGTATTGAGCCTGAAAAATATGGTTTTTCAAGAGTGAAAAATGAAGAAATTAGAGGCGGGAATTCAAAAGAAAATGCAAAGATTACGCTCGGAGTATTAAGCGGAGAAAAGAGTGTCTATCGCGATACTGTTTTATTAAATGCAGGTCTAGCCCTTTTCGCAAATGGAAGAGCAGAAACGATTGAAGAAGGAATTACACTAGCGGCACATAGCATTGACTCTGGAAAAGCATTAGCCAAACTAAACTTATTAATTGCAGCAAGCCATGAAAAATTAGAAAGGGTGAATTAAAATGGGGACGATTTTAGACAAAATTGTAGAGCAAAAGAAAGTAGAAGTTGCGGAGTTATATGAAACATATTCACCAGTGAAAGAAAAAAGGAAAACACACTCACTTGTAAAAGCTTTAGAGCAGTTTACTGTAATCGCAGAGGTAAAGCGAGCGTCTCCATCAAAAGGCGATATTAATTTACACGTTGATGTGCCAAAACAAGTGAAAACATATGAAGAATGCGGTGCTGGAGCAGTTTCGGTTTTAACAGACGGTCAATTTTTTAAAGGGTCGTTTCACGACTTACAAACGGCAAGAGCAGAAAGTAACATTCCGCTTTTATGTAAAGATTTTATAATCGATAAAATCCAAATTGATAGAGCGTATGAAGCAGGAGCAGATCTTATTTTATTAATCGTTGCAGCATTGTCAAAAGAGAAATTAAACGAGCTTTATAACTATGTGCTAGAAAAAGGATTAGAAGCGATTGTTGAAGTTCATGATGAACAGGAATTAGAAATTGCAATCCAATTAAATCCGCACGTTATCGGCATTAACAACCGTAATTTAAAAACGTTTGAAGTGGATCTAGGCCAAACAGAAAAGCTTGGAAAACGATTAAATGAGGAGAAATTACTTTGGATTAGTGAAAGCGGCATTCATTCAAAGGAAGATATTATTCGCGTCAAACGAGCTGGAGCAAAAGGTGTATTAGTTGGAGAAGCACTTATGACATCATCTTCTATAAGTAACTTTTTTGAAGACTGTAAGGTGAACATATGAAAGTGAAAATTTGCGGCATCACTGATGTTGAAACAGCAAAACATGCTTGCGAATACGGAGCAGATGCAATTGGATTTGTTTTTGCAGAAAGTAAGCGAAAAATCACCCCAGGGCTAGCGAAAGAAATCATTCAGGAGCTTCCAGCAAACGTGTTAAAGGTCGGTGTTTTCGTAAATGAATCAGTAGAAGTGATCCAGAAAATTGCAGATGAGTGTGGGTTAACACATGTGCAGCTACATGGGGATGAAGACAATCATCAAATTAGAAGATTGAATATTCCGTCTATAAAGGCGCTCGGAGTGACTTCGGAGGACGATATGAAAAACGCTCAAACATACGAAGTGGATTATATATTGTTTGATAGTCCGAAAGAAAAGTTTCATGGAGGAAATGGAAAGAAATTTTCATGGAAGTTACTTGCACATATGCCAAAAGAGTCGCGAGAGAAAACGATACTAGCTGGCGGATTAAACACCATTAATATAGAAGAAGCCATTCAAACCGTTCAGCCATATATGGTCGATGTGAGTAGCGGAGTAGAGACAGAAGGAAAGAAAGATCTAAAGAAAATAAAACAATTTATTAAAAAAGCGAAGGAGTGTTCCAAATGAACTACGCATATCCAGATGAAAAAGGTCACTACGGTATATACGGAGGACGATACGTTCCAGAAACGTTAATGCAATCCGTACTAGAACTAGAAGAGGCATATAAAGAAGCGATGCAAGATGAAGAGTTTCAAAAGGAATTAAATCACTATTTAAAAACGTACGTAGGAAGAGAAACACCGCTTTATTTCGCTGAAAATATGACGAAGTATTGCGGCGGTGCAAAAATTTATTTGAAACGTGAAGATTTGAATCATACAGGCGCACATAAAATTAACAATACAATCGGTCAGGCACTTCTTGCAGTACGAATGGGCAAGAAAAAAGTTGTCGCTGAAACAGGAGCAGGACAACATGGAGTTGCAACAGCTACTGTATGTGCCCTTCTCGGATTAGAATGCGTGATCTTTATGGGAGAAGAAGATGTGAGACGTCAAAAATTAAACGTGTTCCGAATGGAATTACTCGGAGCGAAAGTAGAAAGCGTAGCGGCAGGTAGCGGCACATTAAAAGATGCGGTAAACGAGGCGCTTCGTTACTGGGTTTCACACGTGCATGATACGCACTACATTATGGGATCAGTTCTTGGACCGCATCCGTTCCCGCAAATTGTCCGTGATTTCCAAAGTGTAATTGGGAAAGAAACGAAGAAACAATATGAAGCATTAGAAGGGAAATTACCAGAAGCGGTCGTTGCTTGTATTGGTGGTGGTAGTAATGCAATGGGAATGTTTTATCCGTTCGTACATGATGAAGAAGTTGCCCTTTACGGCGTAGAAGCAGCTGGGAAAGGTGTTCATACAGAAAAGCACGCAGCAACTTTAACGAAAGGAAGCGTCGGTGTTTTACACGGATCGATGATGTACCTTCTGCAAAATGAAGAAGGACAAATTCAAGAAGCTCATTCTATTTCAGCAGGACTCGATTACCCGGGTGTGGGGCCAGAACATAGCTTGCTAAAAGACATCGGCCGTGTTTCTTACCACTCAATTACGGATGAAGAAGCGTTAGAAGCATTTCAATTATTAACGAAAAAAGAAGGGATTATCCCGGCATTAGAAAGTTCACATGCTGTTGCATACGCTTTAAAACTAGCGCCGCAAATGAAGCAAGACGAGGGGCTTGTCATTTGTTTATCCGGCCGCGGTGATAAAGATGTAGAGAGTATAAAACGTTATATGGAAGAGGTGTAAAAAATGGGAGTAGAAAAAATTAAAGCAGCGTTTAAAAATGGTAAGAAAGCATTTATTCCGTACGTAATGGGCGGAGATGGTGGACTTGAAAAGTTAAAAGAAAGAATCCGTTTTCTTGATGAAGCAGGAGCAAGCATCATTGAAATCGGTATCCCATTTTCAGATCCAGTCGCAGACGGGCCAACTATTCAAAGGGCAGGGAAACGAGCATTAGATAGCGGTGTAACATTAAAAGGTATTTTTCAAGCATTAATAGAGGTGAGGCAAGAAGTTCAAATTCCATTTGTACTCATGACATATTTAAATCCAGTACTTGCATTTGGGAAAGAACGATTTATCGAGAACTGCCTTGAAGCGGGTGTGGATGGCATAATCGTTCCAGACTTACCGTATGAAGAACAAGAAATTATTGTACCACTTCTTCGTGAGGCGAATATAGCTTTAATTCCACTCGTTACCGTTACGAGCCCAATTGAGCGAATTGAAAAAATTACGAGTGAATCAGAGGGATTTGTCTACGCCGTTACAGTAGCGGGTGTAACGGGAGTACGTCAAAACTTTAAAGATGAGATTCATAGTTATTTAGAAAAAGTAAAATCACATACGCATTTACCGGTAGTGGCAGGGTTCGGTATTTCAACGAAGGAACATGTAGAAGAAATGATTACAATATGTGATGGCGTTGTCGTTGGAAGTAAAGTTATTGAGCTTTTAGAAAATGAAAAGCTAGAGAAAATACGTGAGTTAATACAGGCAGCAAAACAAAAAGAAGAGGCATAAGTCTCTTCTTTTTGTTTTGCGTAATAAATGTTAAAATATACAGAAAATACATATAATTCAGAGGGTGAGAAGGCATGCTAAGACGTAAACTACTATATCTTCTTTTAACTGTACCACTATACGCTTGGCTCATTAGCATGACGAAAATAGAGTTGATGGCTCTGTTTTTAGGATATGTATTCATCTTTTCCCAATTAAATCGAATACAAGAGCAATCTATTTTAGAAGTATGTATATTTTCGATTAGTATAGAATTATTTAGTATCGTTTCGATTGTGTTATTAAACGAGTTATTTCGGGGGATTTATTCATTTTCATTAATGAAATTTGGGAATATTGTACTGCAAGTAATATGTGCTTATATTGTGTTTGTTGTGCTAGAAAAAATAATCGGACAACAGACGGTTTTTCAGGATAAAAGAAAATGGGAGTGATTCAAAAAGGAGCCAAACGGCTCCTTTTTTGAATCTGTTGTAAAAACAATTGAAAAATATGACATCTGTTATATAATAGTTAAAAATTGTATTTTAAATGAAAAGAGATGATGACATGGCCATATTGTTGGCACTTATCCCAATTATGATGATTTTCATTTGTTTATTTTTATTTAAACAAACGTCATTAAGGTCCTCGTTAATTTCTTATGCGGTGTCTGTTGGAATCGTTTTACTTTCGCCAACGTTCCAATTAGGGATAAGTGAAACTGTGCACGCAACGATTAAAGGTTGGTTAATTTGTTTTATTGTCGGATACGTTTTGTTTTTCGGTATTTTTTTATTTCACCTCATGAACAAAATGGGGTACATCGATCAAGTAGCGCGTTTTCTAGAACAAGTCACACACGATCGCTTATTACAAATGCTTCTAATGTGTTTTGGTATTTGTCCACTCATTGAATCAGTGAGTGGGTTCGGAATTGGTTTTATGGTTGCGGCGCCAATCTTTCTTTCGTTAGGCTATAGACCGTTTCAAGCTGTACTGCTCTCGTTTATCGGTCTACTTGCAAGTTCATGGGGCGCGATGGCAACAGGTACGATTATCGGTTCGCAGCTTATTAACATGCCGCTCACAACTCTTGGCACAAATACAGCATTATTAAGCATCCCGATTTTTGCATACTTTATCTTCCTTTCTTTATACGTTGTCGGTGGCTTTCAGGCAGTTATAGAAAAGTGGAAGGAAGGATTCGGTTTCTTTCTATTATTCTCTCTCGGAATCTATCTTTCTAACGCATACGTAAGTGTTGAACTAGCAGGGATATTAAGTTCTATCGTTACCATTACATTTGGTTTTCTTATCATAAAATTAAAAGGGAAAAATGAACAACACCTTTTAACAGAACATGCGGCGGCTACGGAGAGGGAAGTATCCATTATAAAAATTATTAGCCCTTATATATTTTTAACAGTTTGTATTTTACTATCTCGCCTCGTTCCAGCATTACATGATCTGCTCAGGTCATATGCGGTTCTCGATTTAAAATCATACTCTTACAAACTAGAACTACTATATTCGCCAGGATTTTGGCTCGCCATGACTTGTTTGTTTACAAGTATTTTCTTCCGCATTCCATCTAATATTATGAAACAATCACTCTCACAAACGATAAAACAATGGATTCCTTTCGCTATTACAACGACAATGTTCATTGCAATTTCAGAACTAATGGGCGCATCTGGTATGCATTCATTACTCGCAAAAACAGCTGGTGAAACATTTGGTATATTTTTCGTTTTCGTTGCTCCGTTCATTGGCGGAATCGGCGGCTTTTTAACTGGTAGTAACGCAGGGTCAAATGCAATGTTTATAAAACTGCAAATGCAAACAGCGCAAAACGTAGCACTTCCGTGGCAATACGTCACAACAATTCAAAACACCGCATCATCAGTAGCGACAATCGCTTGTCCATCACGAATTACACTCGGTGCTTACTTATGTAATATCCCGTATCGTGAAAATGAACTATTAAAGAAGACGACGTTAATGATCCTTGGTGCGGTGTTGCTTGTAGTAGTGGAAGTTATTTTTTGGTATATATTGAGAAATTAAAAATCCTCCTAACATAGGAGGATTTTCTTTATGACTGGATAATGTTTTAAATATGAAAAGCTTCTACTAAATGAATAGGAGATGAAAGGTATGCCCTTAAAAAACTATGGTGTGTTAAAAGGTACAGTTATACAATCAAAGATTGGAAAAGGGAAAACGCCTCATTATCAAGTTCATTTACAAGGCGAAGCAGAAGTAGATTATCGTATTGCAATTAACGTGAAGTCGCAAAGTTATCCGTCAGAAGTTTTATATTTTTCGAGTGAAAATATTCGGTCAGAGGCGATTCATATTTTACCGACATTACCGTTTGGTTTTACGGAAGTGGAAAATAACGAGCCCAAAGTTGCTTTAGATTATGTAAGAGGTAATTTATTTGATTCGAATCAAATGATTCCTTTACCTGCTGAAAGAGCAGGAGTTGATAATGATTTAAATGAAAAGATAGAACATTATATAAAAAGAGCAATAGATGAGAAAGCAATTATTTATGCGTTTGGTGAAAGGTGGGGACCAGAAGAAAAGGTTCCGGATTCGTATTTCCACTTTACACCTGGAAACGGTATACACGATATTCATATGAATCAAGGAAATGTAGAGAAATGGCACGGTGATGATGGTATATGGCAAGACGGTGGACTACTTATTCATTTTGAGAAGAGGGAAGAGTGGGTAGGTATTTTCCTTGCCTTTCAGTCGCAATCATGGTGTACCGATGAAGAGGGGCATGCTCGTGTTCAGGTTGAGAATTGTGATTATAAGAAAAATAATTAATGAGAAGAGGGTGTTCAAAAAGAACGCCCTCCTCTTATTTTATAAAACCCAAAACTAACAAGTGTAGAAATACAAGAGAAAAGAAGCGCTACACTAGAAAATGCAATGAGATACATATTATATTTCATCATTTTGCCGATTAGCTGGTTACTATCATACTGAAAAAGTCCTGCTATTATATTGAATAAAAATAATATGATAAACATGACGATGACACCGTCTATTGATCCTTTAATGTCGGGTTTACTTAAAGCGATATGTGCGGAAATACAAATGGCGATAAATAAAAATAACCAAAAGGAAGGATTCAATAAATTGTTAAATGTAAATAAGCTTTTCAATAATATAAACGTCGATAGTAGCATGTTTTGGATCATGTCTAAGTTAATAGAAGTCGATGCAACAGTTGTTTCGAGAGTCGTATTAAATAAAGAATATGAATCTGGCACGAAATAGCGCATTAAAAGTATTAAGGCAGTAATACCAGAAATAATAGGACCGATACCGATAAAGAAATTCCCGATTCGTTGATATACGCTTTTTTGATTGTATTGGTGTTGTACGTAACCTAGAGCACCTTGACTTGTATCTGTCGGGAAGAACTGCGTTGCTACAATTTTATGACGAAATAGTACACACATAATTGCATGTCCAAGTTCATGAATAGGGACACCAATCCACGCAGTTAAAAGGAAGCCTTTCCTACCAAAAGCTCTCGACCAATACGTTCGTGTGAGAGATTCTAAATAACCTAATATAAATCCAATTACAATGACGACACCAATTAAAGAAAATAATTGAATCACGCTTGTAAGGAGTGTTTGAAAAATTGAGTTTACAAATTCCACTGTCTTCATCCAATCTTTTAAAAATGTTATTTGCTCTGTTTCATAATAACATTATTTTTCTATATTACTAGCACACATAGTTTCGTTTAAAAGAAGGATTTCATATTCTTTTTCTTGTAGTCATGTTTTATGTCCAAAGTCATATATTGAATTTGTAACACCCTATAAGGTATATGCTTAAGGAGGGATGAGAGAATGAAATGTCCGGCATGTCATACAGAAAATGCAGCTGAAGCAAAGTTTTGCGGGAATTGTGGACATTCGTTAACGGAAGAAGTGGTAGCGACTGGTGGGCAGGAAGAAGGGCAGCAATCGCGCAAGGAACAAGTAAAGGAAACTCGCCCAAATGAAACAGTAGAGCAAGCAAAACAATTTGCAAGTGGCTATTTTCAGTTCTTTAAAAATGCTTTTAAATCACCATCGGACGTTATGAAAAGTGGAAATATTGAAGTGCGAAATGGAATTGCAAGCCTTGTACTTATTTGTTTTTTAGGAGCATGTATTTTTTATAGATTAATGAGTGCTGGGGCAGCAGTTACGAGAACGTTAGTGCCAGATGTTTCTACTCCTACATTTTTTGGAGAAGCTGTAACGGTCTTTTTCTTTTTATTGATTTTAACCTTGTTTGTCGGATTTATTATTTTTGTAAGTGGTAAGATGATGAAATCTTCTTTTTCATTTCTTGAAGTATTCGGCGTATGGGGAACGATAGCAACGCCGGCTATCGCTATATTAGTTCTTACTTTTCTTTTTAGTTTCCTATTAATCTTTTTCTTACCGATATTATTATCTGTAGCTACAACTTATATAGGGATTAGTATAACTGTTGCCATATTAAAATTAGACAACGGCGGATTAGATCTTGTTTACACACTTATTATCGCAAATGTTTTAATTGGAATCGTAACATTCATTGTACTTTGGTCTTACATTAGCACGATAATTCAAACCATTACACAGGGATTAACTGGCTTCTAACAAAAAGGTGGTTGAATGGATGAATGTATGTACAAAGTGTGGGACTCATTTTGAGGATGGAGTGCAATTTTGCCAAAATTGCGGGATGAAGAGGGAAAGTCTTGTAGTAAAGAAGAAAATGAGCGGCGGTACAAAAGTTGGCATTACACTCTTAACCTTACTTGTTATAGTAATTGTTGGATTGTATTTGTATGGATCATCGTATTATAAGCAGACAGCACAAGTAGACCGAATGATTACTATTTTACAAGAGAGGGACGGGGAGAAATTAGCTGAGATCATCACGGCAGATGATCCAGCCGTTATTGTCACAAGAGAGAGTGTAACGCCTCTATTTTCATATATAAAAGAAAATCCATCTTACGTGAATGAATTGAAAGAATATTTGAGGCAAGGTGAAAAACAAGGGGATGGAATAGAAAGAGCAGATTTTTCTTTAACGAAAGACGGGAAGTATTTCTTTATATTTGATCAGTATAAATTGAAAGCGAAGACGTATTATACGACTCTGCTTTCAAATGAAAAAGGTACATCTTTAAAAATGAACGGAAAAGAAATTGATAAGACAAATGACAAAAAGTTTGAGAAGCAATATGGACCCTTTCTTCCAGGGACTCAAGTGTTTCAAGCGGAATATAAAAATGACTATGTAAAACTATCACGAGAGGAAAAGGTTGTACTTATAAAACAAAGTCAAAATAATGTAACGGTAGATTTAACGTTGCAAGGGCAATATATTACAGTTCAAACGAATGCGCCTGGTGCAACATTGTACGTGAATCAAAAGCCAGTTACTGCGTTGACTGGAGAAGAAATTACGTGGGGACCGGTAGCGACTGATGGAAGTGCGGCGATTTATTTAGAACGAAATGGAGAAAGCGGAAGGGAAACGACAAAGGTAGAAACGGTAACAGCACTTTCGACTTATAATCTTCCATTTCAAAAGAAAAGTGTAGAAAAAACAGTTGTTTACAATGTTACTCCACCGCCTACTACTCATTATGTATATAATGGTTTCATCTTCCCTGATAGTGATATTCGAAAATTAACGAGTGCGGACTTAACATATTTATCGAAAGAACAGTTGAAAATTGCTAGAAATGAAATATACGCAAGGCATGGACATATGTTTCAAACGAAAGATATGCAAGCGTATTTTTCAAAACAGTCTTGGTACAGAGAAAATCCATATTTTACAGGAACGTTAACGAGTGTAGAATCTTATAATGTTGAACTGATTAAATCAAGAGAATAGAGTGCATGAAAAAGGTACAGTGTATATTACTGTACCTTTTCTATGGTTGTTTAGCTGGACCAGGATCCCTTGAGAAAAAGATATGAAAGAGGAATGTGACCTTGCTTGCTCCTCCTGATGTACTTGCTTGCACATCAGATAAAGAACTAGACGTTAAAGCAGCTTCGGAACGAGGAGGGACGATTATTTTGAGAGCATCATCTGATTCTGAGGATATAGTAACTGTTATTGTATCCTCAGAAAAATTTACAATTTTAACAGTACCGACTGGGAAAATCGATTTGCCAGCGTGTGATGCAGAAGCGAAGCGAGTCGCTTTCCAAATAGTCTGTGAGAAAGTGTCATTGTCAGATAGCCAAGCACGAGCACTGTATAAAGTTGTGTTAATGGAAAACTCTTGTTCAAGCGGGAGGGCGGTTCTCGGTTCTATCGGTTCCTCTGGAAGCTGGACGAGAAGGCCAGCGCACATGTATGTTTCACCTACTTTCCATAGCTACTGTTATAGCATATTAAACATGTTGTTTATAAGACACGACACTTACCTAGTAAAGCATAGGTTTGTGCACCAAATTTGAAGATGAAATTCTCTTTCTTTACAATAGAAGTAGGTGTTATTTCTACAAAATATGGAAAACGTAAAGAGTATGTAAAAAAGAAGGAGTGGTAAAGTGAACTATGTCATTATTGGCGGAGATGCAGCTGGTATGAGTGCAGCGATGCAAATTGTTAGAAACGATGAAACTGCAAATGTTGTGACGTTAGAAAAAGGTGAAATTTATTCGTACGCTCAGTGTGGATTGCCGTATGTGATTAGTGGTGCTATTGCTTCAACTGAAAAATTAGTTGCGCGCAATGTGAAGACGTTTCGTGATAAATATGGAATTGATGCGAAAGTGCGTCATGAGGTAACGAAAGTAGATACGGAAAAGAAAATGGTGTACGCAGAGCATACGAAGACGAAAGATGTTTTTGAATTTCCGTACGATCGTTTATTAATTGCGACTGGAGTGCGCCCTGTTATGCCAGAATGGGAAGGCCGAGAGCTACAAGGTGTTCATCTTTTAAAAACAATTCCTGATGCTGAGCGCATATTACATACGTTAGAAACGAATAAAGTTGAAGATGTAACCATTATTGGCGGCGGTGCGATTGGACTGGAGATGGCAGAAACATTTGTAGAACTTGGTAAGAAAGTAAGAATGATTGAGCGAAATGATCATATCGGTACGATTTATGATGCCGATATGGCTGAATATATACATAAAGAAGCAGATAAACATAATATTGAAATTTTAACGAATGAAAATGTAAAAGCATTTAAAGGAAACGAAAGAGTGGAACAAATTGAAACGGATAAAGGTACGTATAAAGCAGATCTTGTTTTAGTATCTGTTGGAGTAAAGCCAAATACCGATTTTATTGAAGGAACAAATATACGTACAAATCATAAAGGGGCAATTGAAGTAAATGCATATATGCAAACGAATGTGCAGGACGTATATGCAGCTGGTGATTGCGCCACACATTATCATGTTATAAAGGAAATGCATGATCACATCCCGCTCGGAACGACTGCCAATAAACAAGGGCGACTTGCTGGACTCAATATGGTTGATAAACGAAGAGCATTTAAAGGTACGTTAGGTACAGGTATTATTAAATTTATGGATTTGACGCTCGCAAGAACAGGCTTAAATGAAAAAGAAGCAAAAGGGCTACATATCCCGTATAAAACAGTCAAAGTAGACTCCACAAATATGGCAGGTTATTACCCAAATGCCAAACCACTTTACTTGAAATTACTATATCGTTCTGACACAAAACAATTGTTAGGCGGACAAGTAATTGGAGAAGAAGGTGTAGATAAGCGTATTGATGTAATCGCAATGGCACTCTTCAATAAAATGAGCATTCACGATTTAGAAGATGTCGACTTAAGTTACGCACCACCATATAACAGCGTTTGGGATCCAATTCAACAAGCGGCAAGGCGGGCGGAATAGCACTTTTTTAAGTGCTATTTTTTCGTTAAAGGGGAGTAATCAGTTTTGTCGAATAAAGAGGTTTGGGAAATAGTTACATATAGGGAAGGAGAGTTTACAAATGGTTGTAGTACTTCAAAAAGTTCAAGAATCAGAAAAAATGATTTTACGTAACTTATATTCACTATATCTTCATGACCTCTCTAAATTTACGACTAATATAAAGATTGGAGCGGATGGGTTTTTTGAATACGAAGATTTAGACATGTTTTGGAAAAATGACGGAATCACTCCGTATTTTATAAAAGTTGATCATAGTATTGTAGGATTTTTATTACTATTGGAACGTCCATTTTTGAAGAAAGAAAACGACTTTGGTATTAATGATATTTTCATATTAAATCAATACAAGGGAAAAGGAATCGGTAAACAAGTCATTGAAAACTTACTAAAAGAGAAACGGGGCAAATATTTCGTTATTGAACTTGCAAAAAATGTACCAGCTGTTTCTTTTTGGGAGAAAGTATATAGAGAGCTAAACATTGAATTTGATGAACGAAAACAGCTAATTGATGGTGAAGAATGCCTCGTTCAGACGTTTAAAGTATAATGAAATAGGTGCCCCTGATATATTACTTTGAAATTTAACTTTATCCCGCTATTTGTGGGCAGTAAGATCTCCACCTCAAAATCCAGCGAAAGCGAAGAAGTTAGGTGGGGGATCAACTGCCCGTAAAAGCCCGATTGGTGAGGGCTGATAATCAGTGGGGGATGAAGACCCCACCACTGATTAAAGTTTCACTTTATTTTGAATATACCGTTCGCCCTTGAAAACATAGTACGTATCGCTTATATTGTCATATAGTATTTATTTTTTAATAAAGCAATGAACGAACCAGGGGGCACAGTATGGCAATTAACATGAATACAATCGAAGAATGGATTGCTGAGTCAAATGCAAGAAACGAAGAAGACTTAGGAAACGTTGTTGAAGAGATGAAAGAAGTATGTGTCGGACTTGATAACGCGACATTAATTTATACGAAAAACGTATTTTGTTTCGGTAAGAAAGTAGAAGTATTGTTCTTCTTCCAAGATCACGTCGTTATCGGAGAAGAGAAGGAAGAGTATATTGAGATTGAAAAATTAAAGTATGATGATATTACAAATAGCAACTTAAAAACAAATGACAAAAATACAACGTTAGAATTAAAGTTTGCTAACGGGAAATCTATCGATTTAGATAGTCTAAATGATAACTACGGTACGAAAAACTGGTTATTTGCAAGACAAATTAAGAGTATCTTTAAATTAATCTAGTGAAAAAGCAGGCCCTGAAAGGTCTGCTTTTTATTTATTTCCTATTATGCAAAGGCAACCTCTTTCTTCATAACATTTTACACTTTTAAATCCCGTCGTATAAAAAAGGTTTACTAATTCTTCTGTCGTCTTAAATTTATCCATATGATATTGAATTTTGAAAGTTTCAGCGATTAGTAAAAAGGATCCGTTCGGTTTTAAGACGCGAAATACTTCTTTTATATCTTGTTCCACATCAGGCCAAAAGTAGTGTGTTTGAAAAGCGGTAATGAGATCGAAGAAGTTCGCATGATGTGGAATAGAAGAGACGCTTGCTTTTTGAACAGTTACTTTTTGTGTTTGTACATCTTTCATATTCGTATGTATAGAATCTTTCACAGCTTGATCGGAGTAATCAATTCCATATATTTTCCCAAACGGAGTTAGTCTCGAAAGCGTATGTATTGTTTTACCACCCCCACAACCAATATCTAAAATAGCTGCATCTTCACGTATATGTATTTTTTGTAAAGCCCAATTTGTTAGTCTCGTATGTGCAGAGTTCATAATACAAAGCATTGAGGAACCGATTGTCCCACGAGGGTTTTTCGCTTGTTTGATTAAACGTTGTAAAATGCCCAATTTAAACGCTCCTTTTTATGTAAGAATATATACTCATTTCGCTGTTAATAATTTAACTCCTCTAAAAAAAGCACGCCATCAACCGGCGTGCTTCTAATTATACAAATACCCCTTCAACCAATTACGCGCTCGATACGCCCCAACCGGAATTTGAATGAGAGACGTTTCATTGCCGCCATCTATTCCGTACAATTGATCGCATGAATTTGTATCAAAACTAAGTAAAGGATGGCCACCCATTCCCATAGCGGTCGCAGCTAAAACAAGTCTATGAACGAGTATACCAGCTTCCATTTGGTGAATACGATATCCTCTATAGCCTAATGTATGTGTATAGTAATCTTTCTTTCCGACTACATGTAGACAAAGTGGTACTTGAAAAAGGTTTACGTTATCCATCGTCATACTTGATTGAAGGGGATAACGAAGATCTCCATATCGTATTGGCTGTATGGAATGCGAATTACTGTTATAAGCGTAAGCACCGTTTTCAATACCTGCTACGTTATAAAAACATCCATATAATGAGACCCGTGCATTTTCATTTAAAGAATTGCCATCAAGATCGTTGTAATAAGGGAAGGCGAGGCTCGCTTCTTGTAATAAAGTAGCAAGTGAACGAGTATCCCACTTTGTTAAAGTAAAGTCAGCATCAGGTGAATATCGCTTTTTACAAAGATGTAAGAAATCATAGGATAAACGTTCCACTTTAGGTAACTGTACAGCGTGTGCACTATATTGTTGTCGTTCTTCACAGGTAAATGTTTGGAAGTGTTCTGTCGATTCAATCATAGATGCCGCGTTTATTTTTTTTATCATCGGATATTCATCTACATGCTTTGAGCGAACGAAATGCTCATGTGTTAAAGGCGGGATTTGTTGCAACAAGTCATGAGAAGTAATAGTTTTATTTTCGTGATGATTATCGTGAAACCAATCTGTATTCGGTTCTGTACTTAAAGGAATAACAGCATACACACTTTCTTCACCTTCTGACAGTCCAAGTAAATGATTCATTGCCCGGTCTAGAAATTGAAAATATACACCATTTGTATAACCAAATTGTTTTGCGCATTCAAGTAATTGACCGATGAGAACACCGCTATCTAATCCTTGCAGACGATACGAAAAGTTATTGTATTTAAAGAAGTTTTTCCAAAACATAGTGGATACAAATGCAGCACCAAAACAAGAATGTATGTTACAACGATTGCCGAGTGCTTCTGTAAGATAAGAATCAAAATTTCCTTCACGAAGTAAGATAAGACGGTGGTGCGCGGCGTCGTAATGGTAAATGCCGTCTGGATAATGATCAATTTTTAAATACATATATAATTCATTTGGATATAAAGCACCCCCAGAAGGGATGAATCTTCGAAATAGAGTCGTTGTTTTATTATTTTCTAGGTTAGTAGTAGGCTGACATAATTGTGTTAAACCAAATGAGTACCAAAGATAATGACCGATTTCCTCTAAGTTAGGTTTAGTAGAAGAATTCCGCAAAGTTAATGGGATTTCTAAAGAGAGAGGGATTACTGGTAAATTTCGATATAATTTATAAGGAAGTGGTGCGTCTTCCCAGTCAATCTCTTTATCGGACGACATAATTTCATTAATAGAAAAATGGAGATGATGTAAAAAAGTATCAGGTTGCATCAAATTTCCCCCTCGCTATGAATTATGGAAAAGGATGCGGATGTGGATTTAAACTTTCATTCGTTAAAGGCTCAGCACAATATCCAAGTGTCATCGGTACGGTATACACTCTATCTAATCCTGTAACCCGAGTGAGATGGTGACCGAACGTCATCGGTAACATGCCTGGAATTATTACTTTTACACAATGTAAGCCGTTCTTTTCTATAAGGGGAACGGTTTGATCTACAACGATTACTTCAAGTCCGGATTGATGTAACCTGTTTAAAAGTTGATGAAGATCAGATGTTAAATCCATATCAAATGATTGTAATGCCCTCATTTCTTGAAACGTTTGCACCGGAGAATCTTCACGTAAAAGGAAGTGAAGACGTTCTTCTGCTTCTTTCAATCCGTACAGCATACTATGATCTTCCATTTGTGAAACAAGATATGGATCTTGTAAACAGTTTTCATATTTCTCTCTTTTTTGTTCAAGCTCTTCATCTGTTATAAGTAACATCCCAGCAATTTCGTGAATCGCACTTTTTAGAGCTCGGATTGGGTCTAAATGAGCGCCTCCCGCACAAACAACGTTCATCCCATTGTCACGCGTATTTTTTGCAATGACCCATAAGCTCGGGATACCATGCTCCATCGTCGCGTTAAAAGCGTATAATTCATACCCCGTAATCGTGTGTAACCGCTGGATCATTAATTCTAATTCTGTATCATTTGCTGAATTAAGATCAAGACGGGGAAGAGGTAATTCTGTATACCAAGTGAGTAAAAAGGCGTCACGCTCTACAATTTCTAAAATGCCGTGAAAAATTGCTTCTTCTAAACTACCACCAATTGCACATCCATTTGATGTTTCATATACGAAAGCATCTCGATGACCGAGGCTATAATAAGCGATTGATTCTGGAACTAAAAGGGGCCTGTTTTGTGATAAAGAATATCCCCATACCCAGTTTTGCTCATAATCAGGATCAAATGGTTTAAACGGAAAGCTATCACGATTGTAATGTTCATTTGTATGTACACCGAGTGTGAGGGGATTCAGTGCATGATCCTCTAAATCATGAAAACTACCATGCACATTTGTCTTTTTCCCGCGAGGTGACATACCGCAATATCGTTCTAAACCTTCTAAAATAGCAGTTGCCTCACTCAGTGCAAATGAATGAGTTCGGCCTGCAACACCTTCATTTCCGAACAGTAACGGCATGTTTATAATGACGTCAGCAAATGGCAATAAAGAATGCTGCATTTTTCCATTCAAAATACCAGTCCGGTAATCTAAATAGTCTCTCGTTAAAAATGTGTTTAGCTCATGAATAGAACGACAGCGATACGCTTCAGTACTTGTTTTTAAGCTCGGTTGTAAAGAAATCTCTGCTGCATCCGCAGTATCATCAGGTAAATTACTACATACAGGACAGAGAGGATCTGGAAGGAAAGAATGCCGCATACATTGCAGCGTTTGTAAGTTTAGTAAAATGAGTTCATTTTCTAAAGAAGAATGTCCGTGAGCTAATATTTTCTCCGTTTCAGCATGAATGAGCTGGCACATTTGTAACATACCATTTTGAGTAGCGCGTACATCACGCCTCGTCTCGTTATCCGCTTTTAACGCATATTTCCGCTGTAGTTCCCACATTTCTTTTTGATCAAATCCAGCGATAAAGCGTCGTCCATCGGCACAATGGGTACATCCCGTTGCAAGAGGGTCAATGTAAGGACCGATAACGCCTTCACCAAATGAAGTAAATGCACGAAGCCACGGAATATGGTTCGAACGAAATGTCAGCTCAGCATCATGATGAATATTAGAAAGAGAGCCGTCATGTAATACGAGAGCGAGGTGAATATTTTCAGGCATTTCGTCTGTAATTGTATGTTGACGAATGATGGAATATTGTTTGCATAATTGATCATGTACATAGTCTGCAAGTAAGCCATCTCCTGTAAGTAATATATTTTGAATCATAGACCGTCCTCCTTTGCAATTAATACCCCGTATACACCGTCTAAGTTGTCTCTTAAAAATGATTCAATAGCTAAATCAAAAACGAATGGATAAAAATTATTTTTCGCTAAATTTTGTAAGGCAACTTGTAAAGACTGGACGCCTGGAATTTCTTCCTCTTCTTGTATTGCTACTCTAACAGAATCTGTACTATATAAAACAACGGATGATTCCGGCAAAATATTAGCTTTATAAGGAATCTCTTCATTTTGAATATGAAGGAGTGCTTGTTGCAGAGCGTTTCTTAACGCCAATGTTATATTAATATTTGCCGCACCGTACCATCTATCATTTATACCGATCCAAATGACAGGAAAACCGAGTAACTCCTCACCCATTCCCACTTTAGGTATCTCATGGATTGTAGAGAGAGCATCATAGTAAAACCTACAATGTTTATCATGAATTTCGGTTAAATCAAGCTCTGTAATCTCTGCTAACATATGTGATTGGCGTTCACACAACTTATTATTTAAATGTTTTTGCAGTGCACGGTATACACCTTCTGTCATCGTTTCCCCAGCACCAATACCGATATCAGTATGTTCGGGGATAAGACGATGAATCATTTCAGCTACATACGTTTCAACTCCTGTTAAACCAGCTTCGCGGCGTGCTTCATTATGAGTTAAACCACCACAAGTTATAGTAGGAAGGGGAGAGCTAGGTCCGTCTGATAATGGATTTGCAACTTGAATATAGCATTGTGATAAAGGTAATTGGTGCAAATCTTGTTCATCCCACATGTGGAATATGCCAGCTTCTTTAGAAGTTAATGTATCAAAAAAACGAAAAAGTTCAGTTGAAGTATATTGTCCAGAACGATGGGCAAGGTTTTCCTGAAGATTTTGCACTGTATCAATTGTAAAGATTTCATCGGTTGCGAGAAGATGCTTTATAAAAGGGTGCCACTTTCCTTCAAGTGTTTCAAAGTTTAATAAAAAGAATTGAGGATTATGCTGCCGGTGTAAATCGTCAGCGACATGTTTAAACAATTCAAAAACGATAACATTTGCTAACATTGCAGATGTGATTGGTGAGAAAGGCTCTGGCGGATTTTCATTTTGCAAAGTAGTTTCGTGTAGACGATGCCATGCGGATTCCCAGCATTCTTCACGATCTGCTATTACGACGGGACCAGCTAAACCGACTCTTGATAAGCAAATAGCTGGTATGAAATTTTTCCCCTCATCTCTACAAATAGCATGTATTGCTCTTAAACTTTCAATATCTCCATTTTGAGAAACGTATAAAATCCAGTCGAAAGGCTCGAATACTTCATGTAAAGGACGATCCGTTGTAGTATCTATTTCTTGAATAAATACATTGTCATCAAGTTCATATGCACGTTCTACTAGTTCATGAATTCGGTCGTAATTTGTTTCCGCATAATCTGTGACAAGGTAATGAAATTTAGGTAATCCGGATTCTAGTAAAGAAGAAACTAAGGAAGTAAGCATATCCCCAGAACCAATTATAAGGACATTTGCCGCACGATACGTCTCGAATTTTAAAGCGCCTGAATGAGAATCGGCTTCTAAAAACTCAATTTGTGAAGCGTACCTGTCGAGTAACGCACTGTTTAATTCATGAGGAGCATCTTGGGTTACATCACGGACGAAACCATTTTCATATAAAATCTCTCCAATTTCAAATACACGATTTTGATAGGGGAGAGGGAGACCATCTGTTATTTCTGTCAAAGAGTGATTACCGTTAAACATAGGCATTAATTTCTCAATCCAGTCATAAATTCCATCACCATCCATACGGAATGAACTGGAGTTATTTCGAAAGTAAACACCCCCGTTTGAATCGGGGAGGAAGAAAGTATCCTTATTTGCTTTAAGTTTTGCATGAACTGGAAGGTTATTCATGTTTATCCCCCTTACGCTTTAGGCATACATTATTAGTCTATGTAGTGTGATTTGTCCCGTATGAACACAATAAAAAAAGGCTGTAGAATAATTCATTCTACAGCCTTTAATAGATTATTAATCTATCAACCTTCTAATAATAATGATTTTGGATCTTCAAGCATATCTTTAACAGCAACAAGGAAGCTAACTGCTTCTTTACCATCAACAATACGGTGATCATAAGATAGTGCAAGGTACATCATTGGACGGTTTTCCATACGCTCGTTATCAATCGCAACTGGACGTACTTGGATTTTATGCATTCCTAGAATACCTACTTGTGGGCTATTTAAGATTGGTGTAGACATTAGAGAACCGAATACACCACCGTTTGTAATTGTAAATGTACCACCTTGTAGCTCTTTTAATGAAAGTTTGTTATCACGTGCTTTTAGACCTAAATTACGAATCTCGCTTTCAATTTCAGCGAAGTTCAATTGGTTAGCATCACGTACAACTGGAACAACTAATCCATCTGGAGCTGCTACTGCAATACCGATATCATAGAATTTTTTAATGATAAGCTCATCGCCTTGAATTTCAGCATTTAATAATGGGAATTGTTTTAATGCTGCAACAACTGCTTTTGTGAAGAATGACATAAAGCCAAGACGCACATCATGTTTTTTCTCGAAAGCATCCTTGCGTTCTTTACGTAATTCCATGATTGCACTCATATCAACTTCGTTAAATGTTGTTAACATTGCAGATGTTTGTTGAACTTCTACAAGACGTTTTGCAATTGTTTGACGGCGGCGGGACATTTTCACACGCTCAACTGGTTTTTCGAATTCAGTTTTTGCAACTGGAGCAGGAGCTGGACTTTGTTTTGGAGCAGCTGGTGTTTCTGTTGGTGCTGCAGCGTGAGCTTGTACATCATGTGGTCTCACACGTCCAAGTGGATCTGTGCTGCGTACGTCGTTTAAGTCGATTCCTAATTCACGAGCCATTTTGCGAGCAGCTGGTGATGCGATAGGACGATTTGTATTTGGTAAACCTTGCAACACTTTATTTTGTTCAGCACTTGGAGCTTCTGCTTTCGGTGCTTCAGTAGTTTCTTGTTTTGGTTGCTCAGCCAATGGTGCAGGTGTACTTACTGCAACTGGTGCTCCGTTTGCATCTAAAATTGCGATAGTTGCGCCAACTTCAACTGTATCCCCAGGTTCGCCTAGTAACTTCGATACAATACCTGAATCTTCTGCAATGATTTCTACATTGACTTTATCAGTTTCAAGCTCAACAACGCTGCCACCTTTCTCAACTTTGTCACCTACGTTGATAAGCCATTGTGAAATAGTTCCTTCGGTAATAGATTCTGCAAGCTCAGGTACTTTAATTTCGATCATTTTAAATGTCCTCCCCTTATTTGCCTAACGGTGTGTTTTGTCTTCTTTAATCTTCGGTAATCTCCATTTGTTAGCTCGACTTGGGCAGAATATCTGCCCAAGTCGAGCCGGAAAAACTCATTGTTATTTTCAGTTGCTGAAAACTTCAATTTCTTGTTTATCTTGACGGAAGTTGTACTTCACATCTAAAGCGTGTGCAACAATTAGTTCTTGCTCAGCTTTGTGAGCGAATGGATCGCCACCAGATGGGCTAGAACGATCCGGGCGTCCAATGTAACCTGTTTTCACTTTATCTCCAGCTAGTTCGAACAGAATTGGAGCCATGTAATGCCATGCGCCCATATTACGAGGTTCTTCTTGAACCCAAATAATTTCTTCTAAGTTTTTAAAGCGTTTAATAATAGATTGAACTTTTTCAGCAGGGAATGGATACAACTGTTCAATACGAACAACATGAACTTCATCTAAGTTGTACTCATGTTTTCCAGACTCAATTTCTGCAGCTAAGTCAATCGCCATTTTACCTGTACTTAAAACAAGACGTTTTACTTTATTTGGCTTTGTGCCAAGGTTTTCTTGTTCTAAAGCAGGTTGGAAACGTCCTTCGCTTAACTGACTAGCAGTTGAAAGCGTAAGTGGATGACGTAATAAACTCTTTGGCGTCATAAGCACTAACGGTCGAACAGCTTCTGTTCCTAAGATAGATGCTTGACGACGTAAAATATGGAAGTATTGTGCCGCGCTCGTTAAGTTTGCAACCGTCCAGTTGTTCTCAGCAGCTAATTGTAAGAAACGCTCTGGACGTGCACTAGAGTGTTCTGGCCCTTGACCTTCATAACCGTGTGGTAATAGAAGAACTAAACCAGATTTTTGACCCCATTTTGCTCTTCCTGATGAAACATATTGATCAAATAATGCTTGCGCAGTATTTGAGAAGTCACCATATTGAGCTTCCCACATAACAAGAGTTTCTGGAGCAAATACGTTATAACCATATTCATAACCAACAACAGCAGCCTCTGATAACGGACTGTTATGAACAGAGAATGAAGCGTTAATGTTCGGTAAACGGTGTAATGGTGAATATGTTTCGTTTGTATCAGTATCGTGTAATACGATATGACGGTGCGCGAATGTACCACGCTGTGAATCTTGACCAGTTAAACGAATTGGCGTACCTTCTTGCAAAATAGAAGCGAATGCTAACGATTCAGCAAGTGCCCATTCAATTTTACCGTTCTCTTCAAGAGCATCTTTACGACGCTCAAGAATTTTCTTCACTTTCGGATATACGTTAAAGCCTTCAGGCCAAGATAATAGTCCTTCATTAATTGCACGAAGTGAGTCAATTGACATACCAGTATCAATCGGTTGAATTCCTTTTGCAACAACCTCTGGAACTTTAACGTGAATTGTTGCAGCGCTCGTATCAGCTGGCGGCACTTGTGCGTATTCAGCCTTTAATTCCTCTTGTATAAACTGAGTAATTGTTTCAATCTCATCTGCATTCAGAACGCCAGCAGATTGTAATTGATCTGCATAAATTGCTCTTACAGTTGGGTGATTTTTAATTTTTTTGTACACTTGTGGTTGCGTAACTGCTGGATCATCCATTTCGTTATGACCATATCGGCGGTAACCGATTAAATCGATTAAGAAGTCTTTTTTGAACAACGTACGATATTGGATCGCAAGGTTAGCAGCAGCAAGACAAGCTTCCGGATCATCAGCGTTTACGTGAACAATCGGAATATCGAAACCTTTTGCAAGGTCGCTTGAATATTTAGTAGAACGAGAATCATAGCTATCAGTCGTAAAGCCGACTGCATTATTAGCGATAACATGAATCGTTCCGCCAGTTTGGTATGCATTTAATCTGCTTAAGTTGAGTGTTTCAGACACAACACCTTGACCAGGGAATGCAGCATCACCATGAACTAAAATTACGAATGATTTTGAAGTATCCTGTTCTGGAAGACCAGATTTTTTACGATTCTCTTGAGCTGCACGTGCGAAACCTTCAACAACAGGGTTAACGAACTCAAGATGACTCGGGTTATTTGCTAATGTAACGCGAGTGCTAACTTCTTCATTACCAACGACTTGCTCTCTACCTAAATGGTATTTCACGTCGCCAGTCCAGCCAGCATTTGCCACTGCGCCTTCTATTTTTGCATGTTTGAACTCAGCAAACATGTGAGCATATGGTTTTTCTAGTACGTGAGCGAGTACGCTTAGACGACCACGGTGAGCCATACCAATCATGACATCTTCAACGCCGCCTTTAGCACCTTCTGAAACAATTTCATCTAGTACAGGTACAAGCATATCAACGCCCTCTATTGAGAAACGTTTTTGACCAACGAATGTTTTATGCAAGAATTGCTCGAAACCTTCAACAGCTGTTAAACGTTTTAAAAGAGCAGTTCGTTTTTTATTTGATAATGGTTGACGCAATGAATTTGATTCCACCATTTGATGCAACCACACGCGTTCTTCACTATCTTGTATATGTGAGAATTCATAAGCTAAAGATTTTGTATAAACGTCTTTTAATCTATGAATTACATCAAATGCAGTGTGAATACCCTCTGGTGCATCTTGCCATACTGTTTTAGCTGGAATCGCTTTCAAATCAGCATCGCTCAATTCGTTCATTGCTTTTTCAAGAAGAGATTGTCCATTTGCAGCATCTTCCATCGGATTGATGTGAGCCAATGTATGCCCGAAAGAACGAATCTGTTCAACAAGTTGAACGACTTTAAGAATTTTTTCAATGTTCCCTGTGTTTTGAGGAGAAAAATGTGTTGCTGTGTTGTCCCCTGTTACGACATCATCTTGAAACGAAGGAGCTCCAAAAATTTCAAAAAGCTCTTGTAATTCCGGATCAACAGAACCTGCTCCGGTTACGTAAAGATCATACTGTTCAATAACATAACCAAGGTTCGGACCATGGAACTTGGTCCAAGGGTTTGTCGTTGTATTCTTCCTCGTCATTTGTTTAAACCTCCCAATGCATATAATCCTTTTCCTATACAAAAGGTGCATTTTGCTCTTTTTCAATAATTGATGAACTAAAAATTAATGTAAATTTTATCTTTACTCTTATGTTATTACAATAATTTACATAATACCAAACACTATTACTTATCTGTTTTGTAAAAAAACATTCACAATAACTTATCACCCAAGTTAATCTTTCATGTTATAAAGTAATTTTACAGAAAAATGGGGTGGATATATTTGGTATACCTACATTAATAACTATAATGTTGCATTTAAATATAAGTAAAATTGTTAGAATGTTTCGATAAAGATTGGTTTGGATTATATATATTGAAATAATAAGCGCTTTCATTGATATTATACAACAATATAACGGAATATAGTATAAAAAATAAAAAATTATGAATTTAGCGTAAACTTTATTTCGATAGTGTTAAATATCGAAAGGAAAATGAAGGATTTCTACAAAAAAAGTGGCTAAACATAAAAAATGCTTCATAAACCGTTAGTTTCTATAAATATGGCGAAAAACAACGTAAAAGCAATAGCGCATTTCATCTAATAAGGAGAAGAATGAAATAGTTTAAAAGGATAAAACAAATATGGAGATATTAAATTTTCACAAAAGTGGGGAGGAGATATAGTAACGGATATATACATTGTTCCATGTTTCATTTCAAAATAGACATGATTAAGTTGGAAAAGTTTCTTCTATATAAATAGAATGCAAAATAATCTAAATGAATGTAAAGGAACCTTGACGTAAAGCTTCCTTTACATATATACTCGATATAAGGGAGGAGGGAGAAATTTCCTTGGAAAATAAAATGGTCGAATACCGAAAAAAATTTGGACTATCTCAAGAGAAATTGGCTGAGAAACTTGGGGTTTCCAGACAAACCATCATTTCAATTGAAAAAGGGAAATATGATCCATCACTTCCATTAGCATTTGAAATAGCGAAAACATTCCAGACAACGATAGAACATGTATTTATTTATGAAGCAAAAGAAGAGGAGGAGAAAGGATGAATTATTCACAAAAGTACTTTGTTATTATGGGAATTATCTTTTTAATTATGAGTGGATTTATGATACTAGCAGGTATAATGACCCATTCAGCACCGCCAATTCCAACTTATACCGTGCTTGCAATGATGATTATGTGTTTCTGCCTAAGCTACTTGCACCCGCAATTTAAGGAAAAAGATGAGCGAATGAAACTCATTCGTTATAAAGGGATGTTCTTCAGCTTTTTTGCGCTAACAGCATATTATCTTCTTTTCTCTATTGGTTTGAACTTAAAAGTAATTACACTATCTGCGATTGAATTATTGAATATACTTATGGCACTTACGATGAGTACAGTTTTTATCTCATTTGTTGTTTTATCGAAAAGATATTAAGATGGAAGAGAGAAAGGAAGATTAACATATGCAAATGATGTATGCTTTTGGCATTGGGCTTGTATTATTTTTAGCCGTATTCTTATTTATTCGTAAAGATGTTCAAGGCGGGACGTTAACGAAAAGAGGATTTTATAAAATGATCGGCTGTTTAGTTGTTATGTTTATAGCGATTATCGTAATGATCGTTTTAATAAATCAGTCACTATAGAAGTTAAAAATGGAACCTTACTTTGTAAGGTTTTTCTTTTCGAAGAATAAAGCAAAAATTACCATAAAAGCCATTTACTATCTATTCTCTGTATTATATAATCCAATAAAATGATAGGTAAGGAGAATAGTATATGAATAAAAAAGCTATCTTCTTTATAGCAGTATGTCCACTACTTATAGCTAGTATTACTTACATAATATGTAACAAACGAGAACAAGTGCCACCTATGTTAGTATGGGAGGGCCAGGAATACTACGTTACGAATGAACCTGTCAAAGCAGAAGAAGTCGGGTAAAAGCTTGGCGAAGTGACAAAGAAAATTGAAACAAGCCAACAACCTACTAAAAATAGCGAATCCAACATATTACAAGAAAAAACAGAAGTATTTGAAATGATTTTAGAAGAAGAGGATGAAAGGCGTCCCATACTCGTAAAAGAACCTAATAGTGAAGAATATAGAGTAGCAAGGCCGATGTTAAAACAAGTACTATAATGAAAAGGAGACTCATATGCAGACAGTAACTTCATATCCGTGGTCGTTAAGAAAAACATTTGTCTTTTTCCTTTGCTTTATTCTGCCTCCTATCGGTGCCGTTTGCATTTTGATGAATAGAGAGGCGCTACAAAAGAGAGACTTCATTTTATATTTATTATTTGCTGCTATTAATATATCGCTTTGGTTGTCTCTTATGATTTTTGATCGGAGCATATGGATGGTAACAGGACATTATATACTTGGAGTAATTGTTATTGTTTTTTCAAATATGAATAAGAGATAAATCAGCAATCTTAAAGTTGCTGGTTTTTATTTTATAAAGAAGGCTTTGTAGAAATGCTACAAGGCTCTTTGTCTTTAGGGAAAGAATAGAAAACAAATCATATAAATGATATACTAAAAAATGTTTGTAATGTCAGTTTCATACTATTATATAGTGATGACTTACTAGAAAAGATAAGAGGAGAATAAACGTGAAAAAGATAAAGAAATTATTGCTGTTAATGATGGTAGTAGGATTAACAGTTGGTGTTCTAGCAGGATGTGCAAACCCGAAAGATACTGCTAAAGAATTTTTAACAGCGATACAAAAAGGTGACCTAGAAAAGGCTCGCACATTTGTTGAAAGTGATAAAGAGTTTAGTAAACTAAATGAAAAAACAGACGATGCTGACGGAAAAGCAATGCTGAGCGCAATTACAAAAAGCTTTAAATTTGAAAAGCTAGAAGAAGTATCAAAAAAGGATGACAAAGCAGAGGTTAAAGTAAAAGTTACATCTGTTGATCTATCCGTTGCCGTAACAAAAGCAATGGGAGAAGTTATGCCAATGGCCTTCGCTAGTGCCTTTAGCGAAGACAAAGAGCAATCTGAAAAGGCAATAGAAAAAACAATGACATCAACTATCATCAAAAACTTAGCGGATAAAGAGGCAGCGATGGCAACTCGCGAAGTTACATTGAACTTAAAGAAAGACAAAGATGGCGACTACAAAATCGTTGCTGATGACAACCTACAAGAATTGTTATTTGCTAATGCGAAGTCTTTGGAGAAGATGTTTGGTGGGAAGTGATTAACTGGTAAGATTTTTAGTTTTTATAAGAAGTACCTTGGATAAAAAAAGACACGATATCACCAAGTAGGTTGATATCGTGTCTCTTTTTATATGACCCCGGAGAGGCTCGAACTCACGACCTCCACCCTGTCAAGGGAACTTCCCAGTGAACTGTAGAGGTTTGGGATCAGTAAAACTTATATGTATCAAGGCTCTCAAGTTATTATCCTCATTGAGAACCACTTCAGTTAGAGTTTCTTACGGAAAATACTAAAGTAGTTTTAATATTTAGTCAACCCTCTTTTGTTGCGACCTCCACAGTTGTGGCTTTTGAGTTAACGTTCTCAAGTTTATTGCTAATTAGTAAACTAGGTAATCTATCTCGGGGGGACATCAGGAAATGGAAATTATCGTCTGTTGATTTTTGGTACACTATAATATAATAGGAGGATATAATGATAAAAGGAGGAGTTTAAGATAAATATTGATCCACTTTTAACTCCGCGTAAAACCATACTTAAAGAAAGAAAAAAAGAGTTAAATCAATTGATTGTTGAGAGGAAGAATAGAAATAAACTTTTCTTGATTTTAGGTGTCGTAAGTATCTGTATACTTGCTTATTTGATGTATAGCGAAGCAGATTCTTTCAAAGAAAATAGTTCAGGAACAAAAATTTATTTGATTGGCCTAACGGGATCTTTTACATTCATGGTTATGTATTTTTTTACACAACCTTTAAGAAGACCGTCAAATGAGTATATAACTGAACTACAAGAGGTGGAGAATGAGTTAGATCTATTAAGTATCTCTCACTCATCATTAGAGGAAAGATCGGAAAAACTTTTTAAGCATCACCATTTTGAATTGAAGAGATACTATGATGAGAACTTAAAACAAAGCTCATGGATATTTGTTGTTGGTATAGCATGTATATTAATCGGTTTTGCAATAATTGGAATAACTTTGTATTTCTTAATTACTAACAGTTCCAACGAGCTAGAAAATAAGATAATTGTAGCCTCGGTAGGTGCGATAGGAGCTATTCTATCTAATTTTATTGCTGTAATTTATTTGAAAATGCATTCTGAGGCTGTAAAATCATTAACAGAGTTCCATAATCGTTTTGTGCACACGCACCATTTTTACTTCGGTAATTTTTTACTGTCTAAGATTCAGAATGAGAGCAAGAGAGAAGATGCACTTGTTGAGCTGGCTTTAAAGATTAATGGGATTTCTCCAAAGGCTCCAGCTCAAGGGGAAGAAAGTAAATAGGTATCACCTAAACACTGTTTGGATCTAAGCAGTGTTTTTCTATGGAGTTTACACTTCGACAATCAATAGAAACTCTCTTGATAAGCTGGTGAGGTAGGACTCTTAAGCCATACTGTTAGAGAGAATAACTCAATTATAAGTGATTAGGAGGAAGAAGCTAAGAGGGTGTTCTCGTGAAATCTTATTAACAGACTTGTGATATTGCTATACACTAGGAATAGATAAGGAGGAGAAGAATGACTATTGAAATTGATTTGTTTGAATTCCCAACAAAAGAAGAGATGGCACCTCTTTTAAAAGAAAGTCCACTTTATAGTTATAGAATTGAGGGAGACTTATTTTATTGGACTAGGGAGCAACTTTTTGGATTTGATATAATTGATCATCATATTGCCGCTCAGGATTTTACACGTTCATTAAATAATAGAATCTTTCAGTTGGATTTGAGTTACTCATACCTCTTATATTATTCAAATCGAGGTATCTCAGATGGAGAGTATCCATATTTGGATAAATTACCAAATGAAGAATGGACGAATAAGATTCACTTTGAGAACAATGTTGATATCTTGTTTCCAAAAGCTTTTACAGCTTTAGATTTACTAGCTCATTTGTTGTTTGCTTGCTTAGGCTTAAAAACTGAGAAGAAAATAAAAGGTAAAACAAAAAATATTAATAAAAGCTTTAATAGTGCGATGTATCAGATTAAAAAACTAGATAGAGAGTTATATAATAAATTAAATAAAATTAGGGATTCTATAGAATTTCAAAAAGCCTCTAAAGTGAGAAATGACATAATACATAACCAGCCACCTTATGAGATGCGAAACGAAAAAGTAAAAAGCTCAGGTGGTACTGAAACAGTGATGGTTAAATATACACCATCTAAGGAGATACTAAATATTGCGAGAGGTTTACTTGAGTTAATGAGACAGATATTTATAATAGTTGAGGATTTTCTTAAAGAGAAGCAATCTTGTTTGTGATTCCAATGTATGGAAACTTGCGAGAAAAAAGAGAGGGAGAGCTGATGGGGAACCTCTTAATTTAACTCTAGAGGTAAAACACCCACCTCGATGTGGTCACTTTTCAGTACATTGATATAGGAACTATAAAGGGTATAAAAATATAACAACTTAGCTATGCCTGAGAAAGCGAAACTCCCTCGGAACCCTACCAGTACAAACAAAAGAGGTAGAACCTGTATAGCTCTACCTCACAGTATCTCCTTAGTAGCTTTTATGTACTCCACCATCTCGTAAGACACTCTACTATCCTTATAAAAGTTAACATTTCTCCCCGTTAGTTGGTTCGTCAGGTACATCTTCTTATCACGGCCACTCCCTAGGAACAGCACCATGTCTGCACCTGTAAAGACAAACTCTCTATTGCTGCTATACACAAGAACGGCCTTAGTAGGTAAGTGATCCATAGCTTCTTTGTGTTCCTTCATAGCTCCCCAGTCACTCTTAAAGTCATCTGAAAGTTTTTTAAATAACTTTTTAATCACTCTACATTCCCCATTTCCCCATAGGTTACTTAGCTATTACATTACCTGAGACATAACTCTATGTAAATACTTTACAAATCTTACTTTATAGGAGGCTGGAACTTATGAGTCTAACTCATGAGTAACTAGCTCAGTTAAAACAACAAATGAAAGATTCCCAGTTACAGTTACCGAGTTGAATATTAAGTACTAATTCACAGGCACACTCAAGCAGAAAGGTAGCTACTACGACTATGTTAAATAGGGCTATCCTAAGATTACATAAAACGATAGATAAGTGTAATCATCTAACTAGGGAAGCAAACCTTGCCGTTAAGCCTTTTGGGTGTTACATAAAGTTATTACATAAAAGATTATACAAAACGTTTACACTTAATACACTCTCATGTTACATTAAAGGCACAATAAATGTAAGGGAGAGGAACCTGATGAGAATCGCCTATGCTAGGGTTTCAACTGATGAGCAGTTACTTGATAGACAACTAGAAGCACTCAATAAGTATGGCTATGATAGATTAATTCAAGAGAAGTATACCGGAACTAAGAAAGATCGAGCAGGACTAACCCAGCTCATGGATACAGTACGAGAAGGTGATACCGTTATTGTAGAAGCTATTAGCAGACTAGGGAGAAACACTCTTGATATCCTTACAACTGTCGAGGAGTTAAATAATATGGGTGTTACTTTCGTATCGCTAAAGGAAAATATGGATACTTCAACGCCAACTGGAAAAGCTATGTTCTCTATGATGGCAGTAATCAGCCAGCTCGAAAGGGACTTAATAGCAGAACGAACAAAAGAAGGACTAGCAAGCGCTAAGAAACGTGGAGTTAAACTAGGTAGACCTCAATTAGACAATGATACAATAAGGATAGCTCTACAGATGTATGACTCAGGAGAATATTCCATCAAGGACATTGTTGGTCAAGTAGGGATATCTCAAGGTAAGCTATATAAAGAGATTAATAAGAGGAAATTACAAGAAGGAACTACGAGATAGGTGACAATTAAGTTGCTGCCTCGTTGTTTCTTTTTTATTTGTATACGAGTATGAACCATGTAGCTGCATCTTTTGAGTGTGTACCTAACAGTATCCTCGTGTGCGGATTTGATAAGCGGATACGTAAGTTGATACTTGTATGTACGGTTGAAGAGTGCCAGCTCATAAGGTATTTGTTATTGATAGTTGTATGAGGTAAGCCCAGCTCATATGTACTACTTGTATGGCTAGACTCTGTGGTATTGTCCTCTGACAGTTGCTCTCGTTAGCTGGCTCTCTGTGACTGTAGAGGCGGGATACTCCTTGGCTCTCCCTCCCTAGCCTCACGTATTACAACCGTAGGGGTGGGTGCACATATCGGATGGTGCCATACAGTGTTACTATACAGACACAAAATCGGCCTCCTAAGTCAATTTTATAAAATTTATTTTCCCAACATTCGCCCTCATAGTTACATCTCCGTTGACCGTCCTCGTTAGCTCCTCCTAAAAAGTGCTTGTTTTTGATACTCTGACCTTTTTTAGGAGTCTCTAAAATGGCTGTATCCCTTGGTATATCTAGCTTCTGCTAGGGGTGGGCACTTTTGGAGGAACCCTCAAGAGTGATCTGTCTCTCAGCTCTACTCTAAGAGTTTTACCTTTAAAGAATAACTGCTTATTTTTGATACTCTGTAGTTAAATCTAAGTAGTGAAACTAGTAGTAAACCCAGTAGTACCAAGGGTTTAACCCCATTAGATAATTCTAGTAAGTTAAAACCTAAAGAGTTAAAACTATTAAGTTCAACTAATTAGTCTAACTCATAGGTTCTTAACTTCTCAAAACATAAATACTTAAAACCTGAGAAGGATAACTAATTAAGTAATACCTACAGAGAATAGCTTTATTTAGCTCTGTAGTTCAACTAATTAGTTCTACCTCAGGTAGTTATTTGTTTTAAATGTATTTAAATACTTAAAACCTAGAGAAGGATAAACTCTTAGAGAATAGTTATATAGTCTTTCTCTTGGTTTCACCAAGTAGTAAACCTATATAGAATAACTTATTAGTCTTTCTCAGTAGTTCTTTTAATTATTTCTTTTTACTGAGCTGGAACTAATAGAGAATAACTTAAAGAATTTAATTAATTAGTAATACCTTAGAAACCCTGTCACTAAGTTATTTACACAGAGCTGACTTCCTTAGATAATATTGATAGGGCAACCTTAAGAGCGAATAGAATAAATTGAACTAAGGAGGAGGTTAAATGATCAAACGCTTTGGAGCTTTATTTATAGGTATCAGCTTATTAGGTGCATGTTCTCAAGAAGAAGCTACCAAGAAGGTACCACTCGAGGACTACAAGCCATCTCAGGGGTACATAAATGAGGAAGAGTTTAAAGCTCTTGAGTATGATATGACCCGTGAGGATGTAGCTGAGTTGGTTGGCGGTGAAGGTGAATTATACAATGAAGAGGGCTACGTAGAAACTATAATTTACCAAGGTCAAGGCGATATAGAGTTTGCTATGCTACGATTCGAAAATGGCAAGTTGGATATGTACAATAAAATGGATAAGGAATGATAACGGCATATAGGTTATACACGAGGAGTTAGGCTAAGGAGGTCTACTCCTTTATTACATTCTTAAAGGCACCTCTCTTGCCTACCCATGAGATACTCTATACAGGTGTACCCTGAGGTGTGATAGGAAACCTCGAGAACAAGTGCAATAACTATTTAATTCCTTGCCTAATCTGTTCTTGATTAGTAAATGGTTTTATCAGTAGTAAACTCAACGATAATCCACACAATACTAATCCATTTACATATGACTTGGTAATTGAGCCATAGAAATTTCCTTCTAAGCTATAAGCTCTATCTTGTTTACTTTCAAACTCATAGTTATTAAATGGTTCACCTAGAGCCGGCAACGATCGTCCTAGTCTTGTGTGTAATTCCATCTCGGGGGAAATTTCGCAAGTTTCAATTGATTGTGCTGCGTTCTCCTCAGTGTTCAACAGTTGAGTACGAACCTCTTTGGCAACTTCAGAATTACGTAATAGCATTCCTACTCGGAGGATAGCCCCTTAGGGAATAAGCCATTAATGTTGTTAGAGAATGTATATTCATCTCCATTTCTCATTGTTACCACATGTGCTCCTACTTTCTTTGTTTGTATTTCTACTTGGGGCATATTGCACCTTATAGAATCTACTATTTCTGTTCCTGATTTTGTTTCGTATCCGTCCAATATCAATTCTTCTTTGTATCTTCTAATTACACTTTGTAATGAGGATAAATTTACATTATAAAACTTAGCAACCTGTTGAGTAGTAGCTACTTCTAATTCTGGTAGTAATAATAAGTTTTTTACCCTGCTAAGTACCTCCACTCTGTCAATTAAGCTATCACGCTTGTCTTTTGGGTCGATTACTTCATTAGTCACTTTTACGTCACTCATTAATATTCCCCCTGCCTAGTTTAGTTTTAGTTCAATTATATGCCATCTTCTGTTCGGAACCAATAGTATACATATATTCTAAAAAAAGGTAATACTACAGTGAGATTTAGGTAATATAAACTAAGGGGGAATTTTAATGACAGGTTTACGATTGGTACAAACTAATGAGAATAAAATGGAGAATCTTTACATTGATAGCCGAGAAGTTGCGGAGATGACTGGGAAGAGACACGATCATTTAATTAGAGACATCGAGCTTTATAATGGGGTTTTAGGGATGTCCCCAGATTTGGGGGCAACTAATTTCTTTGTGAAAAGTACCTATCAAGATGCATACAACAGAACGAAACCTTGCTACCTCCTAACTCGTAAGGGTTGCGATATGGTAGAGCTAGGTAACCCTTACATAGATTGAACATTAAAGCTGTAATTCACGAGTAGCCTGTAGAGGTTGCTTGCTGGGTTGCAGTTTTTTTTGTGTATTAATCATGAAGGGGTAAATAAGGGGTTGTGACATCACTCGTATGTTATAGGTGTAGGAAATTTTTAGGTGTTATGTTACCCGTATGTTATATGTGAGCGAATCTTTTTCAAGAGTATATTCTAATCGGTATACCGTGAGAAGGAATGGTTTTTCAAAGTTCAAAGGTGGACTTGCTAAAGGTCGCAACCCTGTTGGAGGCTAATTTTTTCTCTGATAGGTCACAGCCATATCATATTAGTAATGAAGGGGTATTTTTGAGATAGTCACATATCTCCTAATTATCTTATTGAAGGGATAAATAAGAGATAGTCACATCACTTATTTTGTTATCCACTTCGAAACAACTTATTATATCCACCTCCTAGTTTTGGCTGGCTTACCTAATGAGCCAGCTCCCTTTTGGAGGTTAGTGGAGTAAAAACGCTATATAAAATAATTACCAAGGAGGTTGAAACGGTGACAGTTAAATTCTATTTGGACGTTGATAAGATAATTAATACTTATGGAGTTTCAATTACACAGTTAGCTGACAGGGCAAACCTAGATCGTTCATATATGAGTAAGATTAAAAGAGGTTCACCAATTAGTTTAAACACGCTATCTCGGATTGCTACCGCTTTAGGTGAGAAAGATGCATCTCGAATATTGAGTGTTAAAGAGTAAGACAAAAAGGGAGCTGATAAGGTTGAATAACTGGAATACATTCATTGAGTGGAGAAACGAACAAGGCTTAAAAGGTTTAGCTACTGAGGATGAATACAACGAGTACCTATCTCAAGTAGGAGAGCAACCTGAGAGTGATAAGCTAAAGGGAAAGGAATTACAGGAGCTAGAAAGTGATTTTGCTGGTTTAGGAGTAAAAAAATCTGTACAAGCGACTTTCGATGCTATCCGAGAGCTGATTGTTTTGGGTTCGACTGTCACATACGACGATCTGGCCCAGCTCACAGGGAACAGCCTAGCAACCGTTAAACGCCATGTAGCTGAACTCGAGGAGAAAGGCTTCCTACACATCAAACGAGGGCAACATACTAACACGTATTACTATGGAGTTGATATGAAAAAGGATGCTAAGAAGGCAATCAAACTAGTTGATGAGTTCGCTTGGATTGGTTCCACAGAGGATATTGCTGGAGAGGTTACTTTTGTTGAGGGAACGACTGAGGTTCATAAAACTATATGGAACACTAAAGAGTTGCTTACTCGTACAGCTTCTTTTTTTAGGGTTAGATTGAATAGGGGAAAATATCCTATAAATATCGTAGCATAGGTGAAAATCAATAGTAAAAAAACTAAAAAGGAGATGAAGAAAATGAATAATTTACAAGTGTTTAATCACAGCGAGTTAGGACAAGTAAGAACAATTGAACAGGATAAAGTTGTTTGGTTTGCTGCTAAAGACGTATGTGAAGTATTAGAGATTCAAAATACTACGCAAGCAACTCAAAGGTTAGATTCTGATGAGGTGACTATGTTAAACATAGGGGGCTTATCAGGCAATACAAACTTTATTAACGAGTCAGGTCTATATAGCTTAATCCTAGCTAGTCGCAAGCCACAAGCGAAAGCGTTCAAGAAGTGGATGACTAGTGAAGTCCTACCGAGTATTCGCCAAGATGGTGGTTACATTGTTACAACAGAGGAAGATGATGAACAAGCGATTATCGCTAAGGCTTTATTGCTAGCTCAGAGAACACTAGATAGGAAGACTCAGCAGCTTAAACAAGCAGAGGAAACAATTAAAGTGCAAACTCCAAAGGTTGAATACGTGGACAAGGTAATAGCTAACGAACATTACTGTACAGCAACTGACCTCGCTAAATTACTTGGTATGAGATCGGCTCAAGAATTGTACAACGAGCTAATAGATAAGAAGATTATCTACCGAAGCAAAAGAAAGAATTATCTTCATATGGCAAACTACACGTACTTACGTGAGCTAGATTATATCCGATACAAGCCTACCCAATCAGGTGTTCAAATGGAGTTTAGCGAGCAGGGGAAATTGGAGATTGCTAAACTGCTAGGAATCATTACCGATTAGGAAACCTCAACAACTACACCCTCACACAGTTCCACCTCTAGGAACAAAAGGGAACCAAACTAAATTAATTAAAACTAAGGAGAGTGTTCGAATATGTTAAACACAATTAAAGGATTATTAGAAAGCGGAAGTAAGAAAGTGAAGACTGTAGATGCTGCACAAAAGGAATTGGATAAGTTAACGGTAGCAGAGTCGGAATTACAAGGTAAACGCTCAGGAGTAGCTACACAAATCAGCGAGGTTGAACGTGCTCTAGGGATTATCTCAGCAAACTTAATCATTGACGAGAATGACAAACAAGCTCTAGCGAGTAAGGACAAAGGAACTAAGCGAGTTGAAATCCTACGAAAAGAACTTTCTGAGCTGGATTCTAAAATTGTAGAAGCTCAACAAAAGAAACTTGAAGCTAACAAAGAGCTGTTCCGATCTCAAGGTGAAGAAGCTCGTAAGAAAAACGTTGAGGCAATTAAACAAAGTAAAGTAATTGGTGGAATTAATGACTTCTTTGGGATTGATAGCTATAGCTCACACGGTATGAAAGGTGTACACAAGCAAGGTATTGATCTATCAGAGGCCTATGGATTAGGTGACTTCCAACAAATTAATCCAGTAGGTCAATCCTTTGTAATCAATGCTAATTCAGAAGACAATTCCAGAGGGCAAGAAAAGGCTAAGGAAATCGTCAAGGAAGCATTTGAAGCTATGAAGGCTGTACTCGATAAGCACGGTATTGAACTGCACCACGAGACAGAAAAACGAATCGAGAACCTATAAGAGTCGTATTCATGGGTGGCAACTCCCCGAGCGATAAGCTAAAGTAGTTGCAATTTATTTAAACTGAGGAGTTGAAACTAATGATTGAACAATTCTATGAAGATGGCATCCTACTTGAATCATTCTCGCAAGGCGCACCCGAAGAGGATCTACTCAAAGAAGCTGAATTATTCTCTACAGGAATGCACAGAGGACGCAACTACACAATCAAAGACTTGAAGAGGTTGGCTGATTCATTTAATGCTGAGGAAAAGACACCCTTACAGCTAGACCATTCGAGTAGCGTACGAGATACTGTAGGCTTCCTTGAGAGTGTGAGTGTAATAGGTAATAAGCTCATGGGTAAAGTTAGGATTATCGACGATATGGCAAAAGAGAAGATAACCAAGAAGCTTATGAAAAAGATATCGATCTCCTTTTACACTGAAAAACAAGGTAATCCCGATAAGATCCGTGAGGTGAGCCTCGTAACATTCCCCCAAGTAAAAACTGCACAATTATTCAGTGAGCAACCCCAATTAGATGATCGCAAGCAAGCACTATACAAGAAGGCAAAAGAGTTCCAACTCCAAATGAAATTCCGTGAATTACAAATGAAGATGGAAGCTGAGTATCAATCCTACATGGCCAACCTAAGAGGTGAAAATACCACTAAGTACACAGCTGATCAGGACAGAGAGTATGAGGAGTACCTGCAAGGACTAGGACTAAGAAATAAGGGGTTGTAATAGGGAGGTAGATAACATGGGTAAGCCTAAGGAATTACCTAACGGTCTCCGTGAGTATATAAACAACGTGAGAGACAGGCTTATTAGTGGTGACCTCACAAGAGGCTCTGAGGAGATGGTAACTATCAAAGAGAAGCTACAGAAAGAAGAAAGTATATGTGGTGCTATCTGTGGGAGTGGCAGGATATGTACTCAGCCACCGACTAATGAGAAGAACTTCCGCTGTAGAATGCACGGAGGACGTAGCACAGGAGCTACTACCAAGGAGGGAAAAAAAGTGAGAGATGCAAACTTGAAGACGGGACACGAGAGGACGATTCATGGGATTTATTCTAGGAAGTTCCTTGAGGAGTGGACTGAGGAGGAGCAAGCCTTCTACGATAACACTTGGAGTTACTACAAGGAAAACTATGACTTGGAGCCGCTAGATGAGGTAGCACTAGATCGCTTCCTCATAAATTCAATTAAAGCTATGCGAGTTGACTCTGTAGGTATGAACTATGCAATCAACTTAAAGGTTAGCCTAGTAGACTTTGAAGGAAAAGCAATCCGTCAGGCTGAGACTCTAGGGCTTAACCGTAAGTATCGTAAGAGTCGTCACAACTCGGATAATCCAAATGAGGTTAATCTTTTAAGTTTATTTGATATTGATGAAAAATAAATACCTATGAGTACGATAACTCACATGCTTACTTTGCAGGTAAGCTTATTTGTCGTTCGCGTAGGTCACATTGGAGGTGGTTTAAATCGCTAGTTTAATTGAGATTATAATTGATGCGGATGACCGAGCGAGTGCCCAGTTTAGGCACACCTCGTCAGAAGCTAAAAAGATGGCAGCTGTCATAGGAGGTATCACCATTGCAGCTTCCGCTATGACGCCAGCCTTACTAGGTGGACTCGGAGCTGTAACTGCACTGTTTGGTACTGCTGGTATTGCTGCCGTAGGATTCGGGGGACTGGCCGCCACCACGATAATGAAAACATGGGAGAAAGCAGGCGACCTCGAAGATGCAATGCTCGATGTTAATGCAGCCATGATTAACAACGATGCTAAGGGGTACGCCAAAGCAATGGCTAAAGTGGAAGCTATCTGGCAGGACATGACAGAAGCTGAGAAGCAAGCTGTAGTAGCTATCAATGAGTTTAAAGATCAATGGAGAGACATGGAAGATCAGATGACACCTACTACTCTTAGAGTTATGGCTGAAGCGATGGACTGGCTAAGGCTTGTTATGCGGCCACTCTTCCCAGTGTTTCAAGCTACTGGTGAGTCATTTGCTAACATGTTTGCCTACATGAACCAAGCTATCGAGTCAGGCCGTGTAGCTCCATTCTTTGAGCATATGAATACTTTTGCGGTACCGATGTTCGAGAGGGTAATGATCTCGGCAGGTAACATCCTCAAAGGGTTCGGCGGTCTCATGGTAGCATTCGCTCCGTTAGGTTTACAATTCGGAGATGGAATGGTGAGTATGACTGACAAGTTCGCTAAGTGGGCTTGGGAGCTACAATCTAACCCAGGATTCCAGAACTTCCTCAACATGGTACAAGTTAGTACTCCAGTAATATTTAGGTTGATAGGTACTATCGTAGATGTACTTTGGAAGATGATTGAAGTGTTATTTCCGTTCGCCATACAAGTGCTACAAGCTGCTGATGCTTTCCTTAAATGGTCTATCGAGTCAGGCGCTTTAGAGACTGTACTTCGTATTCTTGGTGGTGCATTATTAGTTCTAATAGATAACGCTAACTGGTTACTACCTCTACTAGGATCGCTCTACTTAGGGTTTAAAGCTTTAATGATTGTTAAGTCTGTCTCAGATGCATTTAAGGCAGCTTCAGACGCAGGTGGACTTCTAATGAAGGCGTTCCGGTGGTTGATACCTGTTACAGCAGGTCAAACATTTGCACAAACTGCGTTGAATACTGCTACACGATTATTCCCTGGAGTTTGGATCGCAGCAGCTATCATGGGAGTTGTTGCAGCAGGTGTACTTCTATGGAAGAACTGGGATACTGTCTCAGCTTACGGAAAGAAACTGTGGGGTGACATGAAGAGGTACTGGGGAGAAGGTACTCAGTGGGTAGAGAAGCAGTACGACAAGATGGTTCGAGGCGCCAAAGAGTGGTGGGCTGAAACATCTAATGATTGGAATAACATGACTAACACTGTTAGGACTAAATCTACCGAGATGTATAACTCAGCAGTTAGTAACTACAACTCTATGAAGAGTGAGACAAAGCGATACCTTGGTGGAATGGTTGATGATGCAGCTAACAAGTTTGGCAATATGGTAGATGTAGCCTGGGCAGGAGCTTCCTCTATGTGGGATGCTGGGGTAGCTAACGCCAAGAATTTCACTACTGGAGCAAAAAACAACTTGAATAATCTAGGTAATATCGCTTGGAGTGGCATGAAATCTATGTGGGACGGCTTCTGGAGTTGGTCAGGAGACTTATATAACTCTGGTAAAGGGTTACTAAGTAGCTTCACTAATGGGGTTAGGCAAGGTTTTAATGGTGCTATAGATGCTGTTTGGTCAGGAATGAAATCTATCCGACAGTACCTACCGTTCTCACCTGCCAAGAAAGGGCCATTAAGTGACTTAGATAAATCTGGTGAAGCGTTCTTCCCAACTTGGTACGAGTCAGCACTAACTAAAGCAGGAGCTATGCAGAAAGCTATCGGAGGTGCCTTCTCAGGGGTTACTAACGAGGCTGATGTTGCTCTAGCAGGTACAGGCTTAGAAGCCTTTACTGGTGGTTCTAATAGTATGAACGTAGTTATTACTCACAAGCATGAGGGTTCTGTGAAGCTAGACGGATCAGACCTTAACGAGTTAGAGATGCAAGTTAACCAAGCTGTTACAGGTACTGGAGGTACAACTGGTTTTGGATTCGACAAGCAAGTAATCAGAAGAAACTAATTGGTTGCCCTCTTAGGAATAGGAGGGCTTCCCATGTAGTTTAGACTACAGTATCAACAGCAGAATTCAATAAGAATCCTAGTATAGATTAACCTGTATAGCGTAATCGTAGTACCTGATATTTTATAAACACGAGGAGGGAGTTATATGGCTAACTATGTGAGTGTTGAAACTACAGTGTATTACTACGAAGTGGACGAGAAGCATGTTTATACTAACTTTATGATTGTTAAGGAATCTCCGGAGGTGGCTAGAACCGTTTTGGAACCCTTCTATAGAGATACTATGCAGGAAACAGTTGATAAGCATACCTCTGGGGGCAAAGTGTTAGGTGTAACTGTTAAGGAGATTAGTGAGCTGGAATACAAAAGAGAAGCCTTTAAGCCACACAACAAAATAAGAGAGATGAACAGAAAGAGAGGAAACTAATATGAACAAGTATATTAAAGTAGCTGTTACTTATAAGTTTAAACCTGAGGGAGAAGTGTATAAACAGGCACACTATAGAGAGGTAACACCTGAGGAGCATTTCCACATAGTTAAGATTGATACGTTCCACATGTTTAGTAACCTATTTGATAAGTTAGTCTACCTCGAGGGGGTTAATGTTACTGAGGTAAGTGAGTTGGAATACCAAGCAGGTAGGGTAGAGGAAGATGCTGAATTGAGATTCCTCCAACAGATCACACTGGATGGTTGTGTCTCGTGAGGTAGCAATCCAAAGCTACCTTTTTAGTTTTACCTAGAAAGATAAGGCTAGGGGTAGGGAGTTTTCGGATTTTTAAGAGTATAAAAAATATTATTCTGTAAAATTAATTTTCTATGGTAAAATATCCTATATAAATATTTAAAAGGGGAATGGCTATGGGGGATATAAAAGTTACTCCTGAACAGTTGCGAAAAGTAGCATGGACTATTAGATCAACTATCACGAATGCAACTGCAACACAGGAGCGACTAAAACGAGATATTGATATGATTTCTAGTAATTGGTTGGGCTCAACCTATATGAAATTTAATACGGATTTCCGTGATTCATCATTTAAAATGGCACAATTTATAACCATATTAGAGCCACTTGAGAAGTTTCTTCTTGATTCTGCTAATAAATTCGAACAGGTAGATAATATGGATGTTGCTATTGCGATGGCCTCTAGTATTTTAACTGGGAAACCTTTTAAAGGGGATTACGAGGTATTAAAGGGGGATTTTAAATTTGCGGAAGGTGACCATATGGGATTCAAAGCAGAAGGGTCACTAATAGAAGGAGAGTATGAAATATCTCAGGGGAATAAACTTGCATTTAAAGGTGGATCAGGTTCTTTCGAAGCTAGCATTCCAAAGGATGGGAAGACATTAATCGGTGATGTTGCAGGCGGGGATTTGGTTGGAATTAAAGCTGGCGGTTCTCTTTTTGAGAGTTCAATTCAAAAAGAAATGTCTAATGATTATATAGGACAAGCTACAGTGACACAAAAATATGGGGATGTATCAGGTGTTGCTGGAATAGATGAGTATACCTTAAAGCTTGGAGCGGAGGCTACAGTAAACAAATATGAAGTTTTATTTGAAAAAATTGATATTCCAGACATTATCCCATTTTTTGAAGATCATGACTTAACAGTTCGCCTAGAGTATGGATTTGGTACAGCGGGGGCTAAAATACACCTTGGTCAAGAGATGGGTGCATACTTTGGGGAAAGTCATGGTGGGGGATTTTTTGCTAAGTTTGAGAAGAAGGATAAGGAGTAATAATACAATGAAGATTCTGAAAATTATAATGGTAATAATGGTTGTAATTTCAGCCGCTGTCGGGCTGATGGGGCCATATTCAATAAAAGAAAAGATTATATATACATTTGGTGTGGTCTTTTGGGGGGCAATGGCGATAGGAGCAATTAATTTAATGGAGTATATTAAAAGGAGGATGAGTAAATGAAACTTTTACCGATTGGAACAGTTGTTAAGCTAGAAGAGATAGAACAATTTGTTATGATTATTGGAAGAATGGTTGTATCAGTAGATAAACGTGATTTTGATTATGTGGGCGTTCCTTACCCAGTGGGCTATTTAGGTGATGAAAAGGTATTATGTTTTAATCATGATAAAATTGTAGAGGAAATGCATAGAGGGTATATGACTGAGAGTGAATTAGTTCTACGTGAAAAATTAGTAGAATTGTAGATTAGTTTAAAAATACATATAGATTTCAAAAATACGATAGGAGAAACAAAATGGGGAAGATAATGAGAATCATTGTAATCATTGGCATCCTTATTCCTCCAGCGTTGCTGTGGAGTGCACCTGATATTCCTCTAAATGTTAAACTTCTGTTTACAGGTTTACAACTAACTGTAGGATTTATCGCAGTAGTAGTGTTAGAGGTTATATTTAGAAATCGAAAAAAGAAGAGGGCAAAATAGATATAGATTGTATAGAATGGCAGATAAGAATATTGGTGGTTAATCTTCTCAATAAAAGAAACTAACAGAAGCAGGGAGAAATCCTTGCTTTATTTTTTGTACAGAATTTCTAAGTAGAGCATCATTAAATTAGGATATCCGAGGGGGATTACTGTAGGTAAAACTTGGGGATCTGTGCTAAATAAACAGTAGTCCCAAGAGTTATCTCACTGGTTTCAACGAGTGTACAAACTATAATTTCAATTAATGTAAGGGTAAACCTGAGGAGGAAATCTCTTTACAGTTAGACCACTCAGAGAGTGTTAGGGACTCTATGGTATTCATCTATTCGTTGGTTAATTAGTATATCTTGAAATTAAAATACCGAGAGATGCATTCTGAGGGGATTAACTTTGAGTAGGTGGGTAAACCCTATCGAGTAATTACTCAGGAGATGCGCTCTCGGTATTTTTTGTTATTGCTTACTTAGTTTTACTAAGTCACCTCATGAGGAAGCAAAGAAGCCGATACCTATCTAGTTACCAGCTCGGTGGGTGTTATTTATTGGAACCTACGAGGAGTAACGCTGATTAGATCTTCACAGTAGCCCTCGTATTCCACTAGGAAATCATTCCACGCTTGCGCTAAACGGTCACCTGTGAAGGTTGCCTTCTTAAGTAATTGTTCGTACTCCTCGCTGGTTGCTTCACTTCCTATGTCATTCAAGTTGGTTACAGCTTCAACATCATCCTCCTCAGCAACAATTAACTCTGAGATGGCTTCACTTAGAATCTTATCTGTAATTTTATTATACAGAGCTGGTAGTTCTCGTAGGATGGCTGTCTCTGTAGTAGCGATTTCCTCGATTAGATTTACGTTCTCTAGCGTATCAGCTGATTGAATGCGTAGTTCGTGTAGTTTGATTACTAGTTTTGATAACCCCATAGCTTTAATAGTGTTTGTTGTCATTTTACATATCCCCTTTAGTTTTATTTTTTTGTTATTACTTATCTGTATACTCTGCAGGATCTACCACGTCGAATAACTGTTGGTAGAATACTTCATAGAATAACGGTTGCATAGGAAACACGTACTCTTCAAGGTTGGACTCTGTAGTGTCACCATCTGGGAAAGTGATTGTAAAGTTTTCTTCTGAGTCTGCCTCCGAAGTTAATATGATGCAACCTTCCTCGTAGTATGTTAACAGGTAAACTGTATTATCGATCTCACCTACTAATAGAACCTCATCGGATGACTCTTTAGGGTAAGCTCCTAGTTTGTAAGCTTCTCTGCATAATTGCTTGATGATACTCTTTAGTTCTGTTTTCTCATTTACAGCTTTAATAGTGTTTGTCATTATAATATCCCCCTTAGTTATTACCTTGTTTTCTCTATATATGGTATTACGTTTCAAAATAAGACACAAGATATATGTATAAAATCTTTATTTTTTTAACTTTTACTTTTCGACACCATAGAGGTGAGTAAATTGCGTTTTTTTCCATCCTCGTCTACATTATTTAACATGATAGTTGTATTACCGAGACAGCCTAAATAGCTAATTCTCATCAGTCGCTCTATAAGTTATCATACGAAGAATGTAAGAAATACATTGCTAAACAAACTAGCTCGCGTTACATAGTAATCTGAGAAGTCGCTTATGAGAAGAAGTCATATAACTTATTAGCGATCTTCCTCTGAGCAACAGACAGTTTATTCACGGCTACACTATAGAAATATCCTGTGAAGTCTCTTACTCTCTTAACTTTGCTAACGAGAACGGATGCTTTAATAGCACTTACAGATTGCTCAATGATATCCTCTTCAGGTAGATCCATAGCATGCTTCTTAACAGCTAACTTTACACGACTCCATAGTTTATAAACTTGTTTAGCATCAAAGAAAGGAATAGCTGAGATAGCGAACTCTGAAGGAATGCCAGCAGCAACTAAATTGTCTAATCCTAACTCGTCTACGTATGTTTTATTATTAGATATTTTAGCTTTAGAAGGAATTGTATCTGTATGAGCTGGTAACTCATCAACACACTCAGGAGTAGGATCCGCGGCTTCCCCTTGGAGTGACAAAACAGTGTGACTATTAAATGGATTGATCACATTAATGAACGCTGAATGACCACCTCTAACAGGCTTAAAACTCTCTATACGAGTAATGATACCTAACTCAGATAAATGCTTTAGGCAACGTTGAATAGTACGTTTAGAGTAGCCTGTTAGATCCGCTAATGTCTGTACCTTGAGGTAGCTAACTCCAATAAACTTACAGCTATAGGAGGCAACTTTCCATAGTACTGTATATTCAGACTCCTTAAGCTTATATACTGATAGCCATTCTGCAATGGAGCTGTTCATCTCATTAATTGAATTAAACGATTGATACTTGCGTAATTCCTTCATAGTTATTCCTCCTATATAATTAGGAAGGAAGACCTCTTGAGCTAGTACCAATAAGCATGATACAATAGCAAACAAGAAAGCTCCTTCGAGTTTTCTTCCAAGAGAGAGTCCTGTGTGGTCGCCAAACTACAAGCAGGGCTCTCTTTTTATTTGTCTTAAATCTCAAGTGAATTAAGTGGATTAAACTTATCATTTTGCTCTCTCAAGGCAGTTCCCCAAAGAGCAAGATACCTCTCAGTCATTCTTAAGTTGCTGTGTCTTAGCATTCTTTGGAGAGTGAAAACGTCCATACCAGCCATTAAGCAACGATGAGCAAAAGTATGACGGAAAGTATGAGCTGATAAGCGAACATCAGTAAAGTTCATTACCGCTTTGAGTCGCTTAAATATGAGTTTGATACCATTAGGTGTAAGCTGAGTACCTTCCCGAGTAGTAAAGACGTACTCAGGTGTTTTACCTAGTTCACGTTCTACAAACACCTTGTACTCACAAAGCTCTTTTACAAGCTTGTCCGTGAGAGGGACAGTTTGCTGCTTACGAGCTTTACCGAATAGGGTTACTGTTTGGTTTACCAAGTCCAATTCATTCCAACGTATATTGATAAGCTCTCCTAATCTAGAGCCAGTTCCTAAAAGGAAAACTATAATAGTGTGATCTCGATAAGCGTAGAAGCTTTTATTTCTTGCTTTCAACCTCCTATAGTAGCGAAGCATTTGTTTGATATGTTCATCTTGAAAGACCTCAATTTTTATTTCCTCTTTAGCCAGCTTCATTTTACGAATAGGGTTTTCTTTCTCAGTGATAATCTCCTCATGTTGTAAATAGTTAAAGAAAATCTTGAGATGGTGAAGCTTTGTGTTTCTTGTTACTACATTGTTTTTTCTTGTTCGTTGGCAATACATGAGGTAACTCTTAACAGTTGCTTCTCTAATATCTCTTGTATCTATCAGTTCTCTCTCAGAGCAGAAGATCTGGAACTCATGCATGGTAGCCATATAAGATTGAATTGTACGAGGAGACAGATTAGCGAACTCTTTTTCCTCTTTGAAATCCTTCATAGCAAACTTAAGTAGCATTTTCTTTTCAGTCCTTTCTCAGTTTTATGGAAACAAAAAAGAGGACTACCCCTGAGCCAGCTGATTTGCTGACTAGAAGTAGTCCTCTGTTAACTTGTGGTGTCTGATGGAGACCTCCACAGTTTTAGCTTTTGAGAATGTCCTCTCAAGCCTTGATACTATTAGGTTTTATGACCCCGGAGAGGCTCGAACTCACGACCTCCACCCTGTCAAGGTGGCGCTCTCCCTGCTGAGCTACGGGATCTTTAAAAATACTTATGTAATAGTATCTTTAATAATTATGTTAAAGCAATTATATATAATTAACTGAAAATTTACAATGTTTTTATATTAATCTTTTGAAGGGAAAGTATTTTGAATTACGCTAGTAGTGTATTAAGGAATATATAAGTAGAGAATTTAATGAAAAGTGGGTTCGAATAAAGTGGTTATATTATTTTTTTCGATACCAATCTAAAGGACCCTCATCACTTAAATCAACAAGAAAAGGGAATAAGAAATGTAAAGGTAAGCTTATAAGTTCTGGCATAGCGTTCAATGTTTTCTTTGATAGATATTGTCTTCCGAAACAATACGGACAATCTTTTTCAAATGTCATGAGTATCGACCATACATCTTTTACTTTCCACTTCGTTTTACAATACGTACAACGTGCCATGGAGTTCCTCCTCATTTTCAGTTTTTTCTAGTATATTCTATTTTATTGTACTAAAGTCATTTGTATTTGAAGTGATAAAATGTAAGTTGGTTTGTTTTTTTATATGGATGTATTTAGTAATTTATGACCAAATGAATGTAGTGTGAGGATTATATAATAAGAGATTTTCATTTTAAATATGCAAATTGGCCAATATATCCTTTTTACAATTTTCAAGAAATCATGTATAAAAGAAGTACAAGATATTTATAAATATTCAGGAGTAGAGGGAGAATTATTGTAATGGTAAGAAAAACGTTTAAGATGCGTGTGTCTAGAAATAGAACGATTTCGATCGATGGTTCGATTCTTGATGTGGATGTGACGCATGATGAGTTTTTGCAAGAGTTTGTTGAGTGGGTCGATTCTAAAGGTTGGTCGTTTATGGGTATGACGGATGAGATTACAGCCGAGGAAGCTGGGCAAAAGTTAATAGATTCGTTGATTGATGAGAAGGATAAGAAAGAGTAATTCCTTCTTATTTTTTGTTGTATATTTATGTTCCTTATCGCAAAAGTGTGATATAGTAAAAAATAGTGAATATTCTTCCAATTTAATACAAATTACATATAGATTGGCAGAGTTATTTTATAGAATATGAAAGTAAAGGGAAAAGGGAGAGTCATATGGTAAATTTTAAGAAAATTTCGGTTTTTATTATGGTTATTTGTTTATTTTTTTTGACACCTATGACGTTATATGCTGAGACAAATATTGGAGTAAATCCGGAGCAAGTGGCACCTCCGCCTGTGGAAGGGCCGAATGTTTTTAGTCAGTTTGCGACTACGATTGATGCGAAAACAGGAGATGTGTTGTACGACAAAAATGCACATCATCGTGCGTTTCCTGCTAGTATGACGAAAGTGTTAACGGCGATTTTACTGATGGAGCATACGAAGCCAGAGGATCAATTTACGTTTTCACAATTAGCATTAGATCAAGAGAAGAGTAATTATCAAATTGAGTTTCAACCTGGTGAGACTATTAATAGAAATACCGCACTTATGATTTTAATGGTGCTGAGTGCAAATGATGTGTCATATGCGATTGCGGAGCGTATTGGAGGGAATGTTGAAAATTTTTCTAATATGATGAATGAAAAGGCGAAGCAATTAGGGGCTAAAGATAGCCATTTTGTAACGCCGAATGGGTTGCATGATCCAAATCATTATACGACACCATATGATATGGCCATGATTACGAGGGGCGTGCAAAAGTATCCTGAAATTTTACAAGCGATGAATACGAAAAGAACGACGGTTACGACATCTACGCAAACAGTGTCTATTTTTAATAAGTCTACTTATTTTGAAAATCCATATAGCATGGGTGGTAAGACAGGATTTACGAATGAAGCGCGCAATACGCTCGTTTTATTAAATGAGAAGGACGGTAATCGTATTATAAATGTAGTAATGGCTTCTCAAAGACCTGAAATTTATGAAGATTTGAAGCAGATGGCGGAATATTCTTTTGGGCAATTTACGAAGCAAACTGTACTAGATAAACATAGTTGGCATCAAAAGACAACGTATTTAAATAAAAATATTGATAGTGAACTTGAAAAAAGTGTAGAACTTATGCTTAAGAAAGATGAAGGGAAAAATGTGAGAACGACTTTCCGGGCGGCTTCATTAGATAAAGATTCGTTGTATCATAAAGGAATCCACCGTGGTGAGGTAGTTGGTGCAGTTGATATCACGAAGAATAATCAAACGATTGCGACTATAAATGTTCTTTCAAAAGAAGATGTTACGTTTGCGATGCCTAAAAAAGATACAGTTGCACCTGAAGTAGAGGAATCAAATGTAAAAGTGATAAGTGTTGGGATAGGTGCGATTGTATTATTTGGAGTCATTTTATATGTAGTGCTGCGCCGAAATAAACAAGGAATGAAATCAGAAGAGAAATAAATTGCTAGTAGACCGTGATGAGATTTGTCACGGTCTTTTTTTACATGCATTTCAAAAGTGATTTAACTAATAATTGTAAATTTTCTTATTGCATTTCTACATTGTTCGTTATATTATTTACTTGTGTTCTTGTTAAAGAACGAAAATGAATATTGTATACTTCAAATAATATAAAACAACGGAGAGGGAGAGAGACGATGAAATTAATTTGGAAGGTGATTAGCAACGTTATCTCATTTGTTTTATTTGCGGTAATGGTTTGTTTAGCTTTTGTAGTTATTTCTTCAAAAGCGAGTGGCGGTGATCCAACAGTGATGGGATATCAATTTAAGAGCGTTCTTTCAGGATCGATGGAGCCAACATTTTTGACAGGGTCAATCATTGCGATAGAGCCAACGAAAGATGGTTCTAAATATCAAAAAGGTGATGTTATTACCTTTAAAGAGAAAGATGACAAAATTGTCACTCACCGTATTATCGGTGTGAAAGATACAAATGGAAAAGTAATGTATGAAACAAAAGGGGATAACAACAACGGACCAGATTTAGCGCCAGTACTGGCAGAGAATGTAATCGGAAAGTATGCAGATATTACAGTTCCATACCTTGGTTATGGACTGAATTATGCGAGTTCAAAAGCGGGAGCAGCATTACTTCTTATTATTCCAGGAGTCTTTTTACTTGGCTATTCCGCGATTTCTATTTTTGGCGCTATTCGTAGCATCGACGGAGAAAAGAAAGATAAAAAAGTAGAACAATCCGTCTAGTTATCTTAGTTATAATTTCCTACTAGGAAATTAACAAATATATATATTATGGGGGATTTGGACATGACTTTAAAGAAAAAATTAGGGATGGGTATCGCATCGGCAGTACTAGGAGCAGCATTAGTTGGTGGAGGAACATTTGCATTCTTTAGCGATAAAGAAGTGTCAAATAATACATTTGCGGCTGGTACGCTTGATTTATCATTAAATCCATCAACAGTTGTTAATGTATCGAATTTAAAACCTGGTGATACAGTTGAAAAAGAATTTAAACTAGAAAATAAAGGCTCTTTAGATATTAAAAAGGTTCTATTAAAAACAGACTATAATGTAGAAGATACGAAGAAAGATAATAAAGAAGATTTTGGCCAACATATTAAAGTAACATTCTTAAAAAATGTAGATAAGCATGAGACGATTGTGAAAGAAACTACATTAGATAAATTGAAGGGTGATACACTTACAGCAGTAAATAATGATTTAGCTGCTTGGTTCTGGGATGAAAAAGGTATTTCTGCAGGTAAATCTGATAAATTCAAAGTGAAATTTGAATTCGTTGATAATAAAAAAGACCAAAATGAATTCCAAGGCGACAAGTTACAATTAACTTGGACGTTTGATGCACAGCAAGGCGATGGTGAAACGAAATAATAATGACAACAAAAAGAGACTATCAAAGGTAGTCTCTTTTTGTGTTAAAAGAGAAATGTAAAAAGAAACATAATTTTTATATCATTTTGTAATTCACTTTATTATAATAAAGTTATAGTTCTTGATAAAGAACGAGTTGTTCGATAGGAGAGATTAAAATGCTGAAGACACCTCGCAAATTCAAAAAGATGCTTATATTGCCATGTTTGTGCTCTATTACTTTTTATTTAGGTTCTCAAATGATGACTTATACAGAGGCAGCTTTCATTCATGAGACGAAAGTACAGGCAACAATTTCTACAGCAAGTATTTTTCCAAAAACAGTTGATCAGTTAACAGAACAAGCTAAGCAACATAAGGAAGTTATTTTGCATGAGTATGAAGAGATGAAATCGAAAGTAACTTTCACTTCCACTCAAGAGTTAGAACAGGTGCTTGTTACGTGGAAGCAAGGGCGTGAGAAAATAACTGCTGAGAGAGAACTATTACAAAAAGTATATGTATCAATAGAAAATCCTTATAACAAAGTGAAAGAAGAGTTAACTGGAGATAAAAGTGAATCTAATAAGCAAGTATTCTCGTATGTGAATGCTGGTTTTCATATAGTTAAAGAACACTGTGAGTATGTTGATAAAGAGGTTAATTTACAAGTGATTGATAAACAAATTCAAGCTTTTGAGAAATTATTAGTAGATGAAACAACAAAGCAAAAGAACCTTGAAGAGAGTAAGAAACAGGAAGAAGCGAAAAAGCTAGAAGAGAGTAAGAAACAAGAAGAAGCGAAAAAGCTAGAAGAGAGTAGGAAACAGGAAGAAGCGAAAAAGCTAGAAGAGAGTAAGAAACAAGAAGAGGCGAAAAAGTTAGAAGAGAGTAAGAAGCAAGAAGAGGCGAAAAAGTTAGAAGAGAGTAAGAAGCAAGAAGAAGCGAAAAAGTTAGAAGAGAGTAAGAAGCAAGAAGAAGCGAAAAAACTAGAAGAGAGTAAGAAGCAAGAAGAAGCGAAAAAGTTAGAAGAGAGCAAGAAACAAGAAGAACAGAAGAAATAGGAATGGCAAGTAAAATACAGCAGCATTTCGGAAGGTATAAATACAATAATAAGACAAATGGATGAGGGAGCCCTACTACTCATCTATTTGCTTTGTTTTTTTCGAAGGTATCAAGGCCAAAAAATTCAACGAATACGAGGAAGTTAGTTCGCCGCACGCTATTTGGTGAAGGTTAATAATCAGTGGGATGGACAAAAAACACTGATCAAAGTTTTACTTTATTTCTCAATAATTTTCCGAAAAAAAAGAAAAAATGTTGAGAAATAAAAATAATCAAAAAATATATTGTATTTATACAGTTTTGTTCGTTATAATGAACTTAAGGTTTTAAAAAAAGAACAAATATTAGCTAAGCTAATATAGTTTTAGTTACACCTCTTATTTTGAAATAAGAGATAAAAATACAAAAAACAGCTAGGGGGAATTGATTGTGAGTCTGAAAAAGAAATTAGGTATGGGAGTTGCATCAGCAGCATTGGGGTTATCTTTAATTGGTGGAGGAACGTTTGCATTCTTTAGTGATAAAGAAGTATCGAACAATACATTTGCAGCTGGGACGTTAGATCTTACATTAAACCCTAAAACGCTTGTAGATATTGATAATTTAAAACCAGGGGATTCTGTTAAGAAAGAGTTCTTATTAAAGAACGACGGTACTTTAGCGATTAAAGACGTTAAATTAGCGACAAAGTATACTGTTAAAGATGCAAAAGGTGATAATGCGGGTGAAGATTTTGGTAAGCACATTAAAGTGAAATTCCTTTGGAACTGGGATAAACAAAGTGAGCCTGTATATGAAACAACTTTAGCTGATTTACAAAATGCTGATCCAGATCTTGTAGCTAAAGACATCTTTTCTCCTGAGTGGGGTGAAAAAGGTGGATTAGCGGCAGGTACAGAAGACTATCTATGGGTACAATTTGTATTCGAAGATGATGGTAAAGATCAAAACAAATTCCAAGGTGATTCATTGAATTTAGAGTGGACATTCAATGCTAACCAAGAAGCTGGCGAAGAAAAATAATAAATCAAAAAGCGGGTATCCCCCGCTTTTTTTTATAAAGAAAAAGAAGTGCCGTTTTAAGCACTCCTTACTATGTATTATTTTTGATTTTTCTTCCATTGTGTAAACTCGAGAAATTCACGAAACTGTTCTTTTGAGACACCAGAGCTCATCGCATCTTTAACGAGCTGTGTCCATTCGGAGTCTAGATGACTTTCCGTAGTTGTTTCATCGTGAAGTAAAGTATCCACTGGAATTTGTAGAACAGCTGCAATTTTTTCAAGAAACTGGATGGAAGGGTTTTTTTGTAAATTTCGTTCTATAGAACTAATGTAAGATTTAGCAACGCCAGCTTTTTCGGCGAGTTCTGTTAGTGAAATGCCTTTTTGTAAACGAAGGCGTTTTATACGTTCTCCTATCATATTTGCGCACCTTTCTCTCAATATGTAGTCGTCTTATGATGTGATTATTATAACATAAAATTCGCTAAAAAGAACGAGGCTATTGAGCCTGGCTCGTATGCTTCATACGTTGAAAAAAGTGTTCAATATCTTGCAGGGCAATGCCAGCATCTAGAGCTTCAAGTATTAAATCAATCCATTCTTGATCTAGTGAGTCAGTCTTATCTTTGTACAAATGTAATTCCTCCCTAATTATTGGTCATAATTGCTGCTACATAGTAGACGATAATTAACTGATTTTTATATTTTATGTGTCAAATTATCGAATGTTTTGTAGATGAAACAAAGATAAAATCCCCATTAAATTCCCTCTATGGCGATTATAAAGTTTCTGACAAATATTTTCAATATTTTCTGAAAACATTGTTGAATTGTGATATATTCGTATATTAACTATGGAATTTTTACAAATATATTAAAAAAATTACATAATATAACTAAATATTGAAAAAATATTGAATTTTTAATAAAATTTAAATTGTAATACATATTATTTATTAGGGGAGGAAATAAGGGATGAAAAAGAAACCATTCAAAGTATTATCATCAATTGCTTTGACAGCTGCATTAGGTCTTTCATTCAGCGCGGGCACTCAGTCTGCGTACGCTGAAACACCTGTGAATAAGACAGCTACGAGCCCAGTTGATGACCATTTAATTCCAGAAGAGCGTTTAGCAGATGCACTGAAAAAACGTGGGGTAATTGATTCGTCAGCTTCAGAGACAGAAACAAAGAAAGCTGTCGAAAAATATGTAGAGAACAAAAAGGGTGAAAATCCTGGGAAAGAAGCGGCAAATGGGGACCAACTTACGAAAGAGGCATCTGACTTTTTAAAGAAAGTGAAAGATGCGAAAGCAGACACGAAAGAAAAATTAGACCAACCAGCGACAGGAACACCTGCTTCGACAGGACCAGTTAAGGGTGGTCTGAATGGTAAAGTACCAACTTCTCCAGCAAAGGGAAAAGAATATAACGGTGAAGTTCGTAAAGATAAAGTACTCGTTTTACTTGTAGAGTACGCTGACTTTAAACATAACAATATCGATAAAGAGCCTGGATACATGTATTCTAACGATTTTAACAAAGAACACTATGAAAAAATGTTATTTGGTAATGAACCATTCACGTTAGATGATGGAAGCAAAATTGAAACGTTTAAACAATATTACGAAGAACAATCTGGTGGTAGTTACACAGTAGACGGAACAGTAACAAAATGGTTAACAGTTCCTGGTAAAGCTGCTGATTACGGTGCGGATGCTGGTACAGGTCATGATAATAAAGGGCCAAAAGGACCACGTGATTTAGTAAAAGATGCATTAAAAGCAGCTGTAGATAGCGGTATTGATTTATCAGAATTTGATCAATTTGATCAATATGATGTAAACGGTGATGGAAATCAAAATCAACCGGATGGTTTAATTGACCACTTAATGATCATTCATGCGGGTGTTGGACAAGAGGCTGGCGGTGGTAAATTAGGTGATGATGCAATTTGGTCACATCGCTGGACAGTGGGACCAAAACCATTCGCAATTGAAGGTACACAAGCGAAAGTTCCATATTGGGGCGGAAAGATGGCAGCATTCGACTACACAATTGAACCAGAAGATGGCGCGGTTGGTGTATTCGCACATGAATATGGCCATGATTTAGGTCTTCCGGATGAGTATGATACACAATATAGCGGTGAGGGTGAGCCGGTTGAAGCTTGGTCTATTATGAGTGGCGGTAGCTGGGCTGGTAAAATTGCTGGAACAACACCAACGAGTTTCTCACCACAAAATAAAGAGTTTTTCCAAAAAACAATAGGTGGTAACTGGGCAAATATCGTAGAGGTAGATTACGAGAAATTAAATAAAGGTATCGGTCTAGCAACATACTTAGACCAAAGTGTTACGAAGTCAGATCGTCCAGGTCTGATTCGTGTTAACTTACCAGATAAAGATGTAAAAGGAATTCAGCCTGCATTTGGTAAACAGTATTACTACAGCACAAAAGGTGACGATCTTCATACAAAGATGGAAACACCGCTGTTCGATTTAACAAATGCAACGACTGCGAAATTTGATTTCAAGTCATTGTATGAAATTGAAGCAGAGTACGATTTCCTTGAAGTACACGCTGTAACAGAAGACGGTCAACAAACGTTAATTGAAAGACTTGGTGAGAAAGCAAATAGTGGAAATGCAGCTACGACAAATGGAAAATGGATTGACAAATCATATGATTTAAGTCAATTCAAAGGTAAGAAAGTAAAATTAACGTTTGATTACATTACGGATGGTGGTCTAGCATTAAACGGCTTTGCGCTTGATAATGCTTCACTAACAGTGGATGGTAAGGTGGTATTCTCTGATGATGCGGAAGGTACACCACAATTTAAATTAGATGGTTTTGCGGTTTCTAACGGAACTGAGAAGAAAAAACATAACTATTATGTAGAGTGGAGAAACTATGCTGGGGCAGATAACGCATTGAAATTTGCTCGTGGTCCAGTATTTAACACTGGTATGGTTGTATGGTATGCGGATTCAGCTTACACTGATAACTGGGTTGGTGTACATCCAGGACATGGTTTCCTTGGCGTAGTTGATTCTCATCCAGAAGCAATTGTAGGAACTTTAAATGGTAAACCAACAGTGAAAAGTAGTACACGATTCCAAATTGCTGATGCGGCGTTCTCATTCGACAAAACGCCAGCTTGGAAGGTTGTATCTCCAACGCGTGGAACATTTACGTATGATGGCTTAGCGGGTGTACCGAAGTTTGATGATTCTAAAACGTATATTAATCAACAGATTCCAGATGCAGGACGTATTTTACCGAAGCTTGGTCTGAAGTTTGAAGTAGTAGGACAAGCTGATGATAATTCTGCAGGTGCTGTTCGTTTATATCGTTAATACAGTAAAACTACCGAGAGAATTTCTTTCGGTAGTTTTTTTGTGAGCAATGAATTTTATATAGCTGGAAAAGTCATATATAATGTAACTTTACGAATAGAAATTTGTTATGTATAAAGTCTATATAAATAATGAAAGAATTGGATAAAAATAGTGGGAGAAGGTGAGTGAATGAGTATTTCTTCTATTGTAAATAAACAAAAGCAATATTTTTATAATGGATATACGAGAAGTATAGAAACAAGAAAAAATAATTTAAAAAAGCTTTATGATGGAATTCAGCGTTTTGAAGAAGAGATATTTCAAGCATTGAAATTAGATTTGAATAAGTCAGCTCATGAGTCGTTTACAACGGAAGTGGGATATGTATTAAAAGAAATTTCTTTTCAATTGAAATATATGTCATCGTGGAGTAAACCGAAGCGAGTTCGAACAGCACTAACTCATTTCGGATCAAAGGGGAAAGTAGTGCCAGAACCGTATGGTGTGACGCTTATTATTGCGCCGTGGAACTATCCGTTTCAGTTAGCAATTGCACCTCTAGTAGGAGCGCTGGCAGCTGGAAATACAGTTGTTTTAAAGCCATCAGAGTTAACGCCTAACGTTTCAAAAGTGCTTACGAGAATGTTAGAGGAATTATTCCAAGAAGAGCTTGTAGCGGTAATAGAAGGCGGTATAGAAGAGAGTACGGCATTGTTAAAGGAAAGGTTTGATTATATTTTCTTTACAGGCAGTGTCGGTGTCGGAAAAGTTGTGATGGAAGCAGCAGCCAAACAGTTAACGCCGCTTACGTTAGAACTTGGCGGAAAAAGCCCATGTATTGTACATAAAGATGCAAAAATAGATGTAACAGCAAGGCGGATTGTTTGGGGCAAGTTTTTAAATGCAGGACAGACGTGTGTAGCACCTGATTATATGTACGTTCATTCTTCCGTGAAAGAACAGTTAATGGAGGCGTTACGACATGAAATTGCGGAGCAGTATGGAAAAGAGCCACTGAACAATGACAATTACGTACGAATTGTGAGTGAGCGTCATTTTGAACGTTTATGTACATTTTTGAAAGATGGTAAAACCGTAATCGGTGGGAATTATAAGAAAGAAACTTTACATATTGAACCAACAGTGTTAACAAATGTTACATGGCAAAGTACTGTTATGGAAGATGAAATTTTTGGACCGATTTTACCGATTATAGAATATGACAAATTAGAAGATGTAATTGGCACAATTCAACAACATCCAAAGCCGTTAGCGTTATATGTATTTTCTGAAGATAAAGAAGTGCAAAAGAAAGTGACGAGTAATATTTCATATGGCGGAGGTTGTATTAATGATGTTGTCTATCATCTTGCAACACCATATTTGCCTTTTGGGGGCGTTGGAAGTAGTGGATTAGGTAGTTATCATGGGGAAGGAAGTTTTCGGACTTTTTCACATTATAAAAGCATTTTAGCCCAATCTACGGCATTTGATATGAAAATTCGTTACTCTTCTACAAAAAGTGCTTTAAAATTCATACGAAAGTTGTTAAAATGATGATGGTGTTTATCAGTAGGCGTAGCCGTATGATAATAGCCCCTTCGCAATGGAAGGGGTTTTTCTGTTCGACATTATGTATCATGCAAAAATGAATCAAACATACTACATAAAGAATAGAAGTGAACGCTTGCTAAATAACCATTTTTGTTTGGATCGAAACAAAAAATAGTCTATAAAACATAAATATTTATTCATGAATATAAAAATTAAAATTTAAGGTAGATAGGACGGGAAAATGAAAAAGATTATTAAAGTTGAAGCAGTAGAAAAACATTTTGGAAATCAAGTGATTATCCCACCTCTTTCTTTAGATATTAAAGAAGGAGAATTTTTAACAATTTTAGGACCGAGTGGTTGCGGGAAAACGACTTTACTTCGTATGATCGCAGGATTTGAAACTCCAACTAAAGGGAATCTTTTATTAGATGATGAAAAGATTAACGATTTGCCACCATACAAGCGTCATATGAACTTAGTGTTCCAGCATTACGCACTATTCCCACATATGAATGTAGAAAAAAATATTTGTTTCGGTATGAAAATGCAAAAAGTACCAGCTGCAGAACAGAAAGAACGTGCGGAAGAGGCAATGCGTTTAACGCAGTTACTTGAGTTCCGTAATCGTAAACCTACGAAGTTGTCTGGTGGGCAGCAACAGCGTGTAGCAATTGCGAGAGCAATTGTAAATAACCCACGTGTATTACTATTAGATGAGCCGCTTGGAGCGCTTGACTTTAAGTTAAGAAAAGACTTGCAACGTGAATTGAAAAACTTACAACGTAATTTAGGAATTACGTTCATATACGTAACGCACGATCAAGAAGAAGCAATGAGCATGAGTGATCGTATTGTTGTTATGAATAAAGGGCATATTGAACAAATCGGAACGCCGAAAGAAATTTACAATAAGCCGAAAACGTTGTTCGTTGCGACATTTATCGGTGAAAATAATGTTGTGAAGAACGGGGAAGGCTATGTAGCAATTCGTCCTGAAAATGTAAAGGTGCGTTCGGTTGAAGAACCAATTTTAAAAGAATACCATCTTGGACATATTGAAGATATTGAGTTTGTTGGAAATATGGAAAAGCTTTATGTACGTGATGAGAAAACATCAGAATTACTAATGGCATATCAAACTGCTGAAGAAGCAGCGCAATGGAGCATTGGAGATAATGTATACGTAGGCTGGGAGCAAGAGGACGAGGTGACCTTAAATTGAAAAAAGGGAAATTACTCGCACTACCTACAGTCGCGTGGCTGTTACTCTTCTTCCTAGTTCCACTTGTATTCGTATTGGGTTTTGCCTTCATGCAACGCGGAGCATACGGAACAGTGGAAATGAAGTTTACGTTAGATAATATAGTACGTGTGTTTGATCCATTGTATATGGGGACGTTATGGGAAACGGTAAAGATTGCTGTTATTACAACAGTACTTTGTTTATTAATTGGTTATCCATTTGCGTATACAATTACAATTGTTGATCGTAAATATCGTTCTATCCTTTTATTATTGGCAACGATACCGTTTTGGATTAACTTCCTAGTTCGTTCATACGCATGGATTGTTATTTTACGTTCACAAGGTCTTGTAAACACATTGCTATTGAAACTAGGTATTATTAGTGAACCTTTAAATCTGCTATATAATACACCCTCTGTAATACTCGGAATGGTATATTCTTTATTACCATTTATGATTTTACCAGTGTATGCAGCGATTGAGCAGCTTGATAAGCGTAAGCTAGAGGCAGCTTATGATTTAGGAGCAACACCAGTAAAGGCATTTTGGAATGTAACAGTACCGATGACGATGTCAGGGATTGTTACTGGTTCTATTTTAGTATTCGTTTCTTCTATCGGAATGTTTGTTGTATCAGACGTTATGGGTGGATCGAAGGTAGCGTTAATCGGAAACGTAATTCAAAATCAATTCTTAGGTTCGCGTGATTGGCCGTTTGGATCTGCGTTATCTATGATTGTTGTTCTATTCTCTGTTCTGTTAATTTACTTATATTATCGTGCAACGAAAGTATATAAATATGATGGAAACGGAGGGGAATAGGCAAAAATGAAAAAGTTTTTAGTTTCTTATTCTTGGTTAATTTTATTGTTTTTGTATTTTCCAATGATGGTTTTAATGGTATATTCCTTCAATGATTCTCGAATTAATGCGGAATGGGAAGGCTTTACATTCCATTGGTATACAGATTTATTTCAAAAACAAGATGTTATTGATGCGTTTGTAAATAGTATAACGATTGCAGTTATAACAACGGTTGTAACAACGATACTTGGTATGTTTTTTGCGATCGCATTACATCGTTACAAATATCGTTTTGAAGGGGCCATTAATGGTCTTGTATATTTACCAATTTTAATTCCTGATATATTAATGGGCTTATCTTTACTTATCCTATTTAGTCAATTAGGTATGGAACTTGGACAAACAACAATTATTATCGCACACATTACATTTAGTATTTCATTTGTTGTTGTTATTTTAGCGGCCCGTCTTTCTAGCATGGGACGTGATTTAGAAGAGGCTGCAAATGATTTAGGAGCAACGCCTTGGCAGACGTTTCGCTTTGTAACGTTTCCGGCAATTGCACCGGGAGTTGTTTCAGCAGCATTATTAACATTCACATTATCAATTGATGATTTTGTAATTAGTTTCTTCGTATCAGGACCAGGATCAACAACATTGCCATTATATATTTACAGTATGGTTAAGCGTGGAGTATCACCTGAAATTAATGCTCTTTCTACAATTTTAATTGTTGTTATCGTAGGATTAATGGTTCTATCTGAAATCTTCCGTAACAAAGGTGCAGACGGTGAAGAAAACTCTGGAGGACACCTTCCTTTATAATACGAATGATATAGAAAGAACGAGGAGGTAATAAACCGATGAAATTAGTGAAGAGATTAGCTGGTATAGCAATTAGCTTCAGTCTTGCTGCAGGTGTACTTGCTGGTTGTGGTGAGAAAAAAGAAGAATTAAACATTTATAGCTGGGCTGACAATTTTGATGAGCAAGTTTTAAAAGATTTTGAAAAGAAATATAACGTGAAAATTAACTATGATAAATATGCAAGTAATGAAGAAATGCTTGCGAAATTACAAGCTGGTGGCGCGACATATGATTTAATTCAGCCATCTGATTACATGGTGAAAACGATGGCGAAGATGGACTTATTAGCACCTTTAGATAAGAAGAACATCCCGAATATCGAGAACCTTGTTTCTAACTTTAAAACACCTGCGTTTGATCCAGAGAATAAGTATTCTCTAGTATATACTTGGGGTGTAACAGGCATTGCATACAATAAAAAGTATGTGAAAGAGGCACCTACAAGCTGGAATGATTTATGGAACGATAAATATAAAGGACATGTTACTTTATTAAATGATTCTCGTGAAGTATTAGGAATGGGACTTAAGAAAAATGGTTTCTCTAATAGTACGAAAGAGGATGCACAGTTAAAGACAGCGTCTAATGATTTACAGAAGCTACTTCCAAACTTATTAGCATTTGATACAGATAATATTAAACAAAAATTCATTACAGAAGATGCGTGGATCGGGACTGTATGGTCTGGAGACGCAGCGTTTATCGCGAAAGATAACAAAGATGTAGGATACGTTGTACCAAAAGAAGGCGGCACAATTTGGGCTGACACGTTAGCGATTCCAAAAGGTGCGAAACATAAAGAACTTGCAGAGAAGTTTATGAATTACTTATTAGATGAAAAAGTAAGTGTGAAAAACTATGAGTCAATTGGTTACAGTAATCCAAATGAAAAAGCTCGTCCTCTTCATAGTAAAGAATATCGTGAAAACCACATGATTTTCTTAACGAAAGAAGAATTAGATCGTACAGAATGGCTTGTTGATGTAGACGATAAGTTAAAAGATTACGATCGTTACTGGACAGAGCTGAAAACAAAAGGTAAATAAGTAAGAAAATGCGGTTTCTAAAGTAGAAATCGCATTTTTTCATAAGTAGGAGGAAATCGTTTGAAGAAAAAGTTACATCAGTATGAGTTAATGTGTATCATTTCATTGTTTATTCTATTTAGCATCATCGCTTGGAGGGTACATGTAGGTGGTGTTACAATGATGGATACATACGTACGTGATATGGTAAAAGGGTTACAAACGGAAAGCTCACTTACATTTTTCTCATACTTTACAAAGCTAGGATCTGCAATTGGAGTTATAACGACACTAATTATAAGCTTGCTCGTTTTTTGGAAAAAGCGTTATTATGCTGCTATGATTGTGTATCCAATGGTTATATTAACGACACACCTTGTTAATAAGGGAATAAAAGAAATTGTAAAAAGAGACCGCCCATCATTAAATGAGGCACTTGACGCACTTGGGTATAGCTTTCCAAGTGGACATGCAATGCTATCTATTATAACATTCGGTTTTCTTGCCTATATCATTGCTGCGAATTTGAAAAGCATAGCTGGAAAATGTGGTATTACGATTTCGATGGGCATATTAATTATATTGATTGGATTAAGTAGAGTGATTTTAAATGTTCATTACCCGACTGATATTTTAGCTGGTTATTGCGCAGGTGGCGTGTTGTTAATCATAGCAATTTATTGTCATCGTTTACTTACCGAGAGATTGGGACTTAATAACGAGAGATAAAAAAACGTCTAGAAAAACTAGTATTATAGTTTTCCTAGACGTTTTTTGTTTATAGGGAGATGTGATACAGTATAAATGACAAGTGAATTATATAAAGTAGGTGAAAATGTGTGAAGACCAATGTACATAAAATTGATAAGTGGGGGAAGTTAGGCGCTTTTTTGTATCAATTTCGTTATACAGTAATCGTCGTATTACTACTACTCGCAATAGCACTCGGTATTTTTGCTCCAAAGCTTCCGGGAGTATTAGGTGGTGATGGTTTCCAAACAGAAGGGGATTATCAAAAGACGAAAGAAATTTTAGATAAAGATTTTAAGCAGTCTCAAGATACGCTTTTACTCGTTTTTGAGAAAGAAAAGAATGCTTCTCAAGAGGAGTTTCAAAAGCGTATAGATGGAATTATAAATCACATTCAAGAGAAGGAAACATACGAATCTTTCCATTATCCGATGCAAAATAAAGAGATGCTAAAAGATGATATCGGTTATGCGACGATATTATTTTCCGGGAAAACAAATAAAGAACGAATGGAAAAGACATTACAATTCGCTGAAAAAATTGAGAAGGAAAGTAATGCAGTATTAAAAGTAACACCGACAGGATATCCGAAAATTAATCAAGAGATTAATGAAAGGACGCAAAATGATTTAAAAGTAGCAGAGATGATTGGTTTACCTATTGCTTTTCTCGTACTATTATTCTCATTTGGTAGTCTGCTTGCGTCTATTTTGCCGATTTTAAATGGCGTACTTAGTGTAATTAGTACGATGGGGATTTTATATTTTATAGGTAGCGATAAAGAGTTATCTATTTTTGTATTAAATGTTGCACCGATGATTGGGCTTGCATTATCAATTGATTTTGCACTGTTATTTGTAAATCGCTTTCGAGAGGAAGTGGCGAAGAGAACAGTGAAAGAAGCGATAGCGACTACGTATCAAACGGCAGGGCGCGCTATCGTATTTTCAGGGTTATGTGTATTCGTCGGTTTATCAGGTTTATTTTTCTTTAAGATTGATTATATTCAGTCTGTTGCTATTAGCGGGATGATTGTCGTTATTATGAGCATTTTATTTTCGCTCACACTTCTTCCGGCGCTATTATCTTTAATTGGTAAAAGGATATTAAAAAAGAATCAGGCGGCGCCTACGCCATCAAATGTATGGCGTAAATTTGCACAGTTTGTAATGAAACATCCAATCGTCATGATTATTACCGTTACAGCATTTATTGTTATTTGTTTATTACCGCTACGTACAGCTAACTTGCAGTTTCCTGGCGTTGAAGCGTTACCTGAAAAGAGTGACACAAGGGTTGCTTATGAGAAATATGAAGAAGCATTTAATAAAACTGTCAAAACACATGCTGATGTTACATTAGTAGTAGAGACGAAGAAAGATATGACATCAAAAGAAAGTTTACAGAAGGTAGAAGATGTTATTCAAAAGTTAAAAGATGATAAGCAAGTATATAAGGTGAAAAGTATATATGACGGGCTAAATGGAATGAAAGCAGATCAAGTTGCTGGGATGTTACAATCACCAGAAGCTGCGAAAATAGCTCCTATATTTGAAGCATATACGAAAGAGAATAAGACAACAATTGAAGTCTTTTTGGATACGAAACCTCGTACAGAAACTGCTAAACAATGGGTTCGTGATTTCAAAAAAAATTATAAAGAAAACGATGTTACTTATTATTTAGGCGGGATGACAACGTTCCAACAAGAGTTAGAAGATGAAATTAAAGATAAAGTTGCAATTGGTATGTCTGTTATATTTGGATCAACCTTTGTCATTTTATTATTCGCATTCCGTTCTATACTCATTCCAATTAAAGCAATTATTATGAACGTACTTAGTTTAAGTGCAACAATTGGAATTGTTATTTGGTTGTTTGAAGGTGGACATTTCGGATTAGAAGAGAGCTCGGTTTTATTTGTATTACCCATCTTCATTTTCGGCCTCGTATTTGGACTTAGTATGGATTATGAAGTATTTCTTATTTCACGTATTCATGAGTTGTATGAGGAAACAGGAGATAACGATCAAGCAACGTTAGAAGGGCTTGTATCAACAAGCCGCATCATTACATCCGCTGCTTTAATTATGATTGTTGTTACCGGTGCGTTTGCATTTACAGATATTTTACCAGTAAAGCAGATGGGGATCGGGGTTGCATTAGCTATATTTCTTGATGCAACAATTATTCGCCTTATGCTCGTACCAAGTTTAATGAAATTATTTGGAGATTGGAACTGGTGGCTACCATTCCGAAAGAAAAAAGAAAAATCGTCCTAAAAAATACTCATCTATAAGGTGAGTATTTTTTTATGAATAGCAAGGCCTATATTTTGCAAATAGTATGTGATAAGAACATTACATACAAGTAGGTGAAGGCAATGTTTCGTTATTTTAAGTTTAAGCTAAATGATACAGTACAGTTTGCTGAAAAAGATGGACATATGTATCGCATTGTCGGTTATCGGTTAGAAAAAGGATTTTATCCAAAAGATGAATGGACTCATATCATTTATGAACTGCTTAGAGAATTTGATGGGTATACGATGGATGCGGAAGAAGAGGAACTTGTAAAGGTCATTCAAGTAGAGGATGAGTATTACAAAATACAAGAAGTATCGGGGTATCGTTATCCAGTAAAAATGAAGCAAAAGCAGCAAGTTATGAAAGGCGAGAAGATAGACGACTTATTAGATACATACAACGACTATAAACGATTGGCAGATTTCTTTAAAGATTTATCGTATGAACAAAAAGCTGAAGCAGTATTGCAAGAAATGAAAAGGATTAGGGCATGAGGGGGCAGTCTATTATAAGACTGTCTTCTCTTTTTGACGGTGCATCAAAGTGTGTTTTCCGTTACAATGAGAGAATCAATAGAAATAAGGTGATACAGTATGGAAACAAAGAAAAAGGGCGAATGGTGTGAAATTACGGTTCCAGCGATATGGAATAGTATAAGCATTGAATCGCTGTTAAAAGTAGAATGGGAGGTGCCAAAAAAGTTATTGCATCAGCTTCGTATGGAAAAAGGTATTACGGTTAACGGAGAACAGAGGAGATGGGATGAACTTTTAAAAGAAGGAGATAAGTTACAAGTCCATATGTTTATGGAGGAGGAGTACGGCGTAGATCCAGAATATGGTGAATTAGATGTAGTGTATGAAGATGATCACGTACTCATTGTAAATAAGCCCGAGCAAATGGATACACATCCATCTGAAAAAAATGGGACGGGAACACTTGCTAATCTTGTTGCTTTTCATTTTCAAATGCAAGGTTTAGAGACGAAGGTTCGCCATATTCATAGGTTAGATAAAGATACGACAGGTGGTGTTGTATTCGCAAAACATAGAATTGCGGGTGCAATTATGGATCGTTTATTAATGGAACGGAAAATTAAAAGAACGTATGCGGCACTTGTTGAAGGAAAAGTAAAAAAGAAGCAAGGGACAATTGATGCAGCTATCGGAAGAGATCGACATCACGCTACGAGACGCCGTGTTTCTCCAAAGGGAGACCAAGCTATAACATATTATAAAGTAGAGAAATATTTTAACAAACAAGATGCTACGCTCGTAACGTTACAGTTAGAAACCGGTAGAACGCATCAAATTCGTGTTCATATGAGCTATAATGGAAATCCGTTAGTTGGGGATGTATTATATGGCGGACAAACAAAATACATGTCTCATCAAGCGCTACATGCGATGAAGATTAATTTTTTGCATCCAATTACGAAAGAAGAAATCATGGTTGACGTACCTTTCCCTGCAAATTTAAACAATACAATGAAAAAATTTGAAAGAGAAAACGGGTAAAGTGTAAGTTTAAAATTGAGAAAGGTAGATTTTTGCAGGAATTTCTCTAAAAGAGGCGAAGCCGTTAAGAGAAAAGAGAGGTGAGAATCACTTGGTCAAATATAAATATGTGCTAGGAATATTTTTCGCTTGTCTTTTACTTACTCTATGCATCTATCCATATTTACCAACTCGTATGGCAATGCATTGGAACGAGAATGGTGTAGCGAATGAGTTTATAAGTAAACAAGTTGTCGTGTTATCTCTGCCTGTCCTTATTATTTTTTTACATGGATTCGTGTATATTATTTCACATAATATATATAAGTTTAACGAAGGAGAGCGTTTTATTGTAAGCGGATTTATAAAGAGTATTACTTTATTTATGTTGTTTATCCATATGCTTATTCTTTTTATTAATTTGAGAAGTATTATATTCTTTCAGACAGGACTAACGATTGGAATTAGTATGTTTCTCTTTATGCTTAGTAAAGTTTTTAAAAAGGTGAAGGATACAGAGAAAGAACCGATCAAATTACAAAAAATCCGTTTAGTTAGTAGGCGAATCTTTCAAGTGATGGCATGTAGCATATTATTTTCATTGCTTTTGAGCCTGAAATGGGGATTTTATGTATTAATTAGTGTGATAAGCTTCGGGTCTATTTTATTTATGTTCTACATTTTATATTCGTACATAATAGAAAGTTATGAAATTTAAAAAAGAGTCTTCTCCTAATGAGAAGACTCTTTTAATCTATTTACTTCGTAATAAATTGTTGTGTCCAGTAGTTGCCGCTCTCTACATAGCCAACACCGATATGAGTGAAGCCACTATTTAAGATGTTTGCACGGTGTCCAGCACTGTTCATCCAAGCTTGTACAACTTCTTCTGGAGTACGTTGACCTTGGGCGATGTTTTCACCTGCAGATTTATAAGAGATACCAAATTTCTTCATCATGTCAAACGGAGAGCCGTATGTAGGGCTGTTATGATCAAAGTAGTTGTTTTTTTGCATATCCTCAGACTTAATGCGTGCTACTTTGCTTAATTCAGTATCGATTTGTAATGCTGGTAAGCCTTGTTTTGTACGCTCTGCGTTTGTTAATTCAACAACACGTTGTTCGAATTCGCTTAAAGATTTTGCTTCTTCAGCAGGCTTTTGCTCAGCTGGTTTTTGTTCAGCGGGCTTTTGAGTATTGTTATTTTCAGCAGGTTTTTGAGCTTCTGGTTTTTGAACTTCTTCAGCAGGCTTTTGCTCAACTGGTTTTTGCTCAGCAGGCTTTTGAGTTTCTGGCTTAGCTGTTGGTTGTTCAGTCACAACATTTTCAGTAGGCTGTTGACCAGGAATGAAGCAATCTTGTTGGAATTGTCCTTGATTCCATTGTGCTAATGATTCAACTCCCATAGATTGTAAGAATGCTTGTAATTCTTGTTGGCTCATTTGCTTCATCATCATTTTTGAATGCTGAATATTTTGAACCTTTATGTTAGATGGTTGTACTGTTGCTGCTTGTGCATCTAAAGAAGATACTCCTAAAGTAAGAGCTGTTGCAGCAGCTACAGATAATAAAACACGCTTTTTCATGATGTGTGTCCCCCTATATAAAGTTTTAATTTGTTTTCACACGATTTGTTTTTGACAGCCTGTCTGACTGACCAATTCATCGTAGCATACAATTTACAAGAAAAAAGATGGAAAAAAATTCATAGACTTCAAAATTACCTAATTTATCCTAAGGGAAGAAAAGGGCGGAAATAAGAGAAACATAGAGTATAAAAGGAATTTTTAGCATTTTTATACTTCGTTTTAAGAGGGGGTTTTTGGATAAAGTTACCTAAATAGAAAATGAAGAATCCTATTGTATCAATGGTTTGAGCGATTTTTCGAGGAATATAATGGATTGATTTTTACAAAACTGTAATGTTTCTGTTGTTCTTTTTTATAATAAAGTAACATATTTTTAATGTTGTAGCAGACAAAAAAGCGGCTATCTCTTTACATAGACGAAGGAGATAGCCGTTTTCCTATTATTACGTATGTTACGAGTTATTACGAGTTGGTTTCAATTGCTTCTAATAATAGATCAACAATGTGAATTCCTCTCATTTTATGAGAAAGACCTTCACGTTCAATACCTAGTTTCATTTGTAATAGACATCCAGGATTTGCAGTAACAATTGTCGCTGCATCTGTTTCATGCACACGTTCCATTTTGTAATCTAGAAATTCCATTGATAACTCCGAATGGACAATATTATAAATACCAGCTGAACCACAGCAGCGATCCGCATCTTTCATTTCACGGTATGTTGCACCTTGAATGGCTTCTAGTAACATACGAGGCTCAGAAGATGTTCGCATAACATTACGTAAATGACAAGAATCTTGATACGTAATGATTTGTGGCGTGAGTCGTAAGTCAGTACGTTTATGGAAATCTAATTCTACTAGTATAGCAGTAATATCTTTAATTTTAGAAACAAACTGCTTTGCACGTTCAGCCCACTTTGGATCATCTTTTAAAAGATAATCATAGTCTACGAGGTAAGCTCCGCAGCCACCTGCATTCGTAATAATATAGTCTATTTGTAAATCTTCGAATGCTTGTATATTTCGTTTCGCTAATTCTTTTGCTCCACTTTTTTCACCAGCATGCCCATGTAATGCCCCGCAGCAACTTTGTGTTTTCGGAATCACGATATCACAACCAGCTAACTGAAGAAGCTTCATCGTTGCGTTATTTGTTTCTAAAAACATTGTATCCATTAAACAACCTGTGAAGAATGCAACTTGTTTCTTTTTCGCCACCTCAGCAGGTAAAAATTCAGGACGATCTTTCATTGCTTTCATTTTAGGGACTTTTGGCAAAACGAGATCCATCGTTGCAAGTGTTTCAGGGAATAACTTCATAATACCTGTTTTATGTGTTAGCGTTTGTAAACCAGAACGCTGGTAAAATCCGATTAGTCCTGTTAATGTTCTCATTCGGTTTTGATGCGGGAATAGTCCTTCAAAAACGACTTTACGAACAGCTTTCACGGGCACTGAGAATTTTTTATTTTGATTAATAATATCACGAGCTTCTTCTAATAAATGTCCATAATTCACACCAGATGGACAAACAGGTTCACAAGCACGGCAGCCAAGGCAAACATTTAATGTATTTTCAACATCTTCATCCGGCTCAATTAAACCATCGACGACGGCTTTCATTAATGCGATACGTCCGCGTGGTGAATGCGATTCTTTATACCCAGATTGAATATAAGTAGGGCAAGTCGGTAAACAAAAGCCGCATCGCATACAGTTTAGTAGTTCATCTTCACTTAATCGTTCTTTAAATTCCTTTTGAATGTTTTCTTTATTTAATGTGGTCATCGTTCAACCACCACTCTTTTACGAGAGTCTTTCGCGAACATTTTACCTGGATTCATAATGTTATTTGGATCGAAGGCTTGTTTAATTCCTTGCATAGCGGCAATACCTTCTTTACCTAATTTCATTTCTAAATAAGGAGCTTTCATCGCGCCAACACCATGTTCACCAGTAATCGTGCCACCAAGTTCAATTGCTTTCGCAAATATTTCAGCAAAAGCTTGTTCAGCTCGGTGCATTTCTTCTTCATTACGGGCATCTGTCATACAAGTTGGGTGTAAGTTGCCGTCACCAGCATGACCAAAAGTACAAATAGGAATATTATATTTCTTTGCAATTGCATTAATTGCTTCAACCATTGGAGCAATTTGTGAACGTGGTACCGTTGCATCTTCTAATATTGTAGTAGGCTTTAATCTTGCAAGTGCTGATAGTGCGCTACGACGTGCTGTACGAAGGGCATCTGCTTCCGCTTCATCTTTTGCAACGTGAACATCGACTGCATTCATAGAACGACAAACGTTAGCCATTTTTTCAATATCTCGATTGACAACTTCGGGCGGACCATCTTGTTCAATTAATAAAATTGCCTTCACGTCAGTTGGTAAGCCGATTTGTGCAAACTCTTCTACAACTTCAATTGTCGGTTGATCTAAAAACTCAAGTGTCGCAGGAATGATTTTATTTGCAATAATAGAAGAAACAGCACGTGCAGCTTCGTTAATATCTTCATATAGTGCGAGCATTGTTTTTTTCGTTTCAGGCATAGGAACAAGTTTTAATATCGCTTCCGTAACAACACCAAGTGTTCCTTCAGAACCGATAAATAGACGAGTTAAATCGTAACCGGCTACATCTTTTGCTAATTTACCGCCAGTGCGAATGATATCGCCGTTTGGTAAGACAAGCTCAAGCCCCATTACATAATCACGTGTTACGCCATATTTTAACCCACGCAATCCACCTGAGTTTTCATTAATGTTACCGCCGATTGTAGAAATTTTCATAGAGCTTGGATCTGGTGGATAAAATAAACCTTTTTCTTCTACTGCTTTAATAATATCAAGTGTAATAACACCAGCTTGTACCGTAATTGTTAAATTTTCTTCGTCAATTTCTAAAATATTGTTCATATGGCGGAAAATAAGGACAATGCCGCCTTCAAGTGGACACGTTCCAGCACAAAGATTTGTCCCAGACCCGCGAACATATACAGGAATTTTATGAGTGTTACACACTTTTAACACGTCTGCTACTTCATTTGTATTACGAGGAGCAATGACTGCATCAGGCATCGCTTGGAAGTTTGGAGTGGCATCATAACTATAAGTTAAACGCCCCATATTGGATGTATCTACATTATCTTCGCCAACAATGGATACGAATGAATCAATAATTTGCTTTTCTAACATTGGAAATCCCCCTCAAACTGTTAACGTATTTAGTAATAATAAAAAACGTTGTAACAGTGCTTTCATTATAATGATAAAAAAGTCAGGGGATTCTTTCTATGTATAATCATCTAAAGATTAATCTATTTTATCGTTCTTTTTTGTATGATTATCTAATAATAGAAGTGCAAAGTATAAAACATTTAAATCTTTGAATTGTTTTGGATCAAGTTTTGTATGTTCCTCAATCTTTTTTAACCTGTAATGCAATGTGTTAATGTGTATATGTAATTGCTGAGCTGTTTGCTTATAGGATTGGTTATAATCAATAAATAAACGTAAAGTGTGCATAAGTTCAGGAGATGATACTAAGTTTTCGATGGTACGCTCTAGAAACTGTTCCCGCGTTTCAGTAGAAATATCTTGTAAGCACATTTCTAAACGTAAATCTTCATTAAATACAATTTTTTTCGTTTCAAGTGATACGGAAAGAGCTTGTAATGCTTGTTCGTACGATAAGTTCATATTGCTTGGTGTAACTGTTTGTCCAATCCCGATATATAAAGTAATAGAAAATAAAGTTTCACAGTCTTGTTTTAATCGTTTTAAAAACTGATAAGTTTGCTCTTTGGAGCTTATCGTCGTAAATAAGATGAATCGATCATTTCCCCAGCGAACAAAGAGATGCTCCTTTGATAATATATTGCGTACGTGTTGCCAAATTTTACGCTGAAGCATCGTGTCATTTTGATCGATAGAGAACAAAATAAGTTGTTTCTTCTTATATAAATCAATACCAAGTGTTTTTGCACGATCGAAAAAATTTGGAGACCAGTCTGCATTTTGAAGCCAATCAAAAACAAATGCTTCATAAGAACGGTGCTCAAGTTCTAGCTGTTCTAAAAAGTAATTTTCATGAATTAATAGTTCGGTCATTTTACGTAATATTTCTCCATATTGGGAAATGTTTTCAGGTTCTCCTGTGATTCCAATAACACCGATTACTTCATCATGGAATAGCAAAGGAAGATTCATCCCCGCCTTTACGCCTTGCAGTCGCCTTTCATCTTCTTTTGTAATAATGACAGTCTTTTTTTGTTTCGCACAGCGGAGTGCGCCATCATGAAATTGACCGATTCTTTCCGCATTTGTACTTGCGATAATAACACCTTGTATATTAATGATAATAATATTTTCTGTAATTAGTCTGCGTACTTCCCGTACAATTTTATTCGCTAAATCAGGAAAAAGCATAATTTGCACACCTCAAATTCTATTTGTTGTACATTATATATGTAAGTTTATTAATAAAGGAAGATTTCACATTTTCCACACATTTATTTGTTATTTTACAATTATAACGAAATCATCCGAAGATGGAGGGAATCTTTTGAGAAAGTTTATTTTTCTTCTCTGTTTTTTATTTCTATTAGTAGGGTGTCAAGGAAGTTCATATACACCAATTGCTAAAGATAAAAATGTTATTATAACAACGAATATAAAAGAAGGTAGTATTAGTTTTATTGATGAAAAATCTAAAAAGTTAATCACGACATGGGAATTAAATGAACCGATGGCAGGAATTGCACTACTTCCAAATAATGAGGAAATACTTGTATACGGCAAGCAGTTAGAATATATGTATGTATACTCACTAACAGAAGGAAGACAGGTGGACAAATATAAGACTGGAAAAGGAATTGTGAATGTAGTCGTATCAGAAGACAAAAAACAATTATTTGCTGCCGATCAAAATGTTCAAAAGGTAAGGTTCTTTACGATAAAAGGGAAAGAGACAGGGAGTGTTTCAACAGGAAAAGGACCAATAACGATGGTAGAGTATGATAAGCGATTAACTGTGCTAAACTTTTATGATACGAAACTAACGACAATTGATACAAAGAAAAAAGAGGTTATACAATCCTTTATGATTCCCCCAGCATCAACAGGAGCAACGGTTAGCGCTGATGGGAAAGAAATATGGATTGGTGGACATGGTGATGGAAGTCAAGTGAATGAGAAAGTATTAGTGTATTCTTTACAGAGCGGAGAGATGGTGCGTTCTTTACATGCTCCGTTTATGCCTGTGAATATAACAAAGGATGATAAGTATGTATATGCGCTAAGTCACGGTTCAAATACGCTTAGAAAATTTGATGTTAGCACATATCAAGAGGTAGCTTCTGTAGAAGTAGGATCGAACCCATTTTCATTTTTGAAAAGCGGAGCAGAAGGGTATGTAGCTAGTTATGATAGCGATGAAGTGTGCGTTATGGATATGAAGAATATGAAAATAAAACAAACAATTAAAGTCGGCAAAGGACCGTTTCAACTCATAGAGAGAGAAGGGGAAGGGCAATGAGTAAATATAAAGTGCTAGTTGTAGATGACGAAAGTGATATGAGACAACTTGTCGGAATGTACTTAGATAACTTTGGATACGAGTGGGGAGAAGCTGAAAATGGAAAAGAAGCACTTCAAAAATTAGAGAATGATCATTATGATTTCGTCGTACTAGATATAATGATGCCAGAGATGGATGGACTTTCAGTTTGTAAAGAGATTCGAAAAACATCGGATGTACCGATTATATTTTTAACAGCAAAAGGTGAAGAGTGGAATAGAGTAAACGGCTTACGTATGGGAGCCGATGATTATATTGTAAAGCCATTTAGTCCCGGGGAATTAATCGCTCGTATGGAAGCTGTACTAAGACGTTATACAAAGCAAGAGCAGCAAGAGGAGATTCAATTTGGCCCGATCCTTATTAATGAAAAAAGTAGACGAATTGAGACGGATGGACAAGCAGTGTCACTTACAGTTAAAGAGTTTGATTTACTATATTTTCTTTGCCAACATAATGGACAAGTATTTAGTCGGGAGCAATTGCTTGAAAAGGTATGGGGATATGATTATGCAGGAAGTACAAGAACAGTAGATACGCATGTGAAAACGATGCGTCTAAAGCTTGGAGAAAGTGGAAACTACATTCAAACCGTTTGGGGTGTAGGTTATAAATTTGAGGTGTAACGTATGTTTACGATGGTACAAAAGCTTTGGCTTACAGTAGTATGTGCAGTATGTGTAACAGTTTCCTTTCTTTATTTTGTATCTTTATACTCATATGAAAAGCTATACGTGGACAATTTAAAAGATTCATTAGTAATGGAAGGGAAGCGTCTTGCTACGCAATATGATAAATATGAAGGAGTATCCACTTTTGAAGAGAAAGTAAGGGCATACGATCAAATATCTAGTTCAGATGTTCTTTTCGTGTATAATCCGCGTGATTTAAGTGCATGTTTGCCTTTCGATGTGCACCATCATTCTCTTATAAGTGAAGGGGATAGACAGTCACTATTAAATGGAAAAACTGTAACTAAGATAGGGTATGAAGAACATTTTAATCGCAATATTATGGGTGTTGTCATTCCTGTTTTAGATAATAAAAAATTAGTTGGTATTGTATACTCTTATATTCCTTTAAAAAGTATAAAAGATTTAATATTTGATATGGGCCTTATTTTAGCGCCGTTAGCACTTGCTATGATTCTAATTACAATATGGATTGGTAGAAAAATTATTATTGCTATTACAAGACCGCTTTCGCAAATGGAACGGGTTGCAAATCATTTGGCTACTGGAGATTTCTCAGAGCGGATTACAATTTCTTCAGAAGACGAAATCGGACGATTGGGAAAAGCGTTTAATAAAATGGCAAATTCTTTAGAAACAGAAGATGTAAAGCGTAAGGAGTTTTTAGCTAATGTTTCGCATGAGCTTAGAACACCACTTAGTTATATTAAAGGATATAGTGAAGCTATTTTAGACGGTGTAGCAAAGGGGCCTCAGCAGGAAAAAGTAACGCAACTCATCCATAAAGAAGCAGATCGCATGCAGCGCCTCGTTCATGATTTATTAGATTTAGCGCAGCTAGAAGGTGAACACTTTCCTCTAAAGAAACAACCTATCGTTTTTTCACAGCTTATTGAAGACGTACTTGATACGTACGAGTTACAGTTTATAGAAAAAAAACTTCGTATTTCAACGAATTTAAATCCTGAAATTATCGTAATGATTGATGATGATCGTATGCAACAAGTACTTCATAATGTGTTAGATAATGCGATACGTTATACAAATCAAAACGGGGATATCATAATAACATTAAAGCAAATTGATGATTACTGTGAATTGCACATAAAAGATACAGGAATAGGTATTGATACAGAGCATTTAGAAAATCTCGGGGAACGCTTTTACCGAGTAGATAAAGCGAGAAGTCGTCAACACGGTGGTACAGGTTTAGGCCTTGCAATTGTAAGGCAAATTGTTCATATACATGATGGTGAGTGGAGAATAGAAAGTGAAAAAGGTAAGGGAACGACAGTTATTATTAAATTAAAGGTACAAGATGAGGAGAGCATGTTCTAACTTCGGAGACATGCTCTTTATAGTTACACGGAAATATATTAATTAATATCTAACAAATATCAAAAATTTGACTATTTTATGAACAAAACATTTGTACTTCTTACTAATTCGTTCTAAAATAGTTATGGATGTTAATTTCTTATAAAACGTTACAATTGTTGTTTGGAAGATACTGAGGTGATTTAACTGGAGTACAAGTCTATTAAACCAAAAAAAATTTACGAAGAAGTATCTGAAGCTATTTTAACAATGATTAAAAATGGTACGTTAAAACCTGGTGACAAGCTACTCCCTGTTCATCAATTAGCAGAGCAGTTTCAAGTTGGCAGATCTGCAGTTCGTGAAGCGCTAAGTGCGCTCAGAGCAATGGGCTTAATTGAAATGAAACAAGGAGAAGGTACATATGTAAAGAATTTCGATTCTTCTTCATTAACAAAATCATTAAATAATAAATTATTAATGAAGAAAGAGGATATTTTGAATTTATTAGAAGTACGGAAGGTGCTTGAAGTGGGGGCAGTTCGAGCAGCTGCGGCAAAACGTACGGATGATAATTTGCAAAATATGAAACATTGGTTAGATGAAATGGCAAAAAGCATTGGAGATGAAAAAGCTGGTGAAAAAGCAGACTTTCAGTTCCATATGGGAATCGCACAATCTTCGCATAATAGCATCTTACTTGAGCTCATGAATCATGTTTCAGAGATGATTGCTGAAACAATTGGTGAATCAAGACGCATTATTTTATATGGTGAACAAACAACATCAGAACGGCTTTTAGAGGAGCATCAATCTATATATGATGCGGTGTTAAAGCAAGATGTGGAATTAGCGCAGCAAGCGATGCTAGATCATTTAACAAATGTAGAACATATTGTCACAGGTAAAAGCGATATAAATTCGTAATTTAATCTTTTAAAAATCTAATTTTCTGATAAAATAGAGAGAGATTAAGTAAGCGTTTTCTTTGGAAGAGGGAGAGGATAGGCCATGGTTGAGCCTACTTCTTCTAGTCTTAGTCATCTGATGACCATATGATTGTTGGCGAAGTTGTAATGAGGGGGAATTATAGTTATGAAAGTTACTTTATTTGTTACTTGTTTAGTCGATATGTTTGAAACAAACGTCGGTAAAGCAACAGTTGAAGTATTGGAGCGTTTAGGTTGTGAAATTGAATTTCCAGAAGCGCAAGTTTGTTGTGGTCAACCTGCTTATAATAGCGGCCATGTAGAAGCAGCAAAAGAAGCGATGAAACATATGATTGAAACTTTCGAAGATGCAGAATATATCGTCACGCCATCTGGCTCTTGTGCGACAATGTTTCATGAGTATCCGCATGTTTTTAAAGATGATCCCAAATGGGCTAAACGTGCACAAAAGGTTGCTGATAAAACATATGAATTTACACAATTTATTGTAGATGTTTTAAAAGTTACAGACGTTGGTGCAAGTTTACCAGGGATTGCTACTATTCATAAATCCTGTCATATGACACGCCTGCTCGGAGTAAAAGAGGCACCAGGGATTTTATTATCAAACGTAAAAGGATTAACTGTAAGAAAACTGCCAAACGAGCAAAATTGTTGTGGGTTTGGGGGAACGTTTTCAGTTAAGATGACACCTATTTCTGAGCAAATGGTGGATGAGAAAGTAGATAGTGTAATGGAAACAGGTGCTGATTATTTAATCGGTGCAGATTGTGGGTGTTTGTTAAACATTGGCGGACGTATTGAGCGTTTAGGTAAAGAAGTAAAAGTAATGCATATTGCTGAGGTACTGAATAGTCGCTCATGAAGGGGGAACATAAGCTATGTCTATGAAAATCAGTGAGAAAAAATTTAATGATCGCGTAGGCGATGGAATTCAAGATTCGTTTATGCGGGGAGCCGTATCTTCTGCACAAACGAGATTGTATACAAATCGATTAAAAGCAGCAGACGAATTAGGAAACTGGGAAGAGTGGCGTGAACTAGGTGAACAAATTCGTCAACATACGTTAGAGAATCTTGATTATTATTTAATGCAGTTAAGTGAAAATGTATCAAAAAGAGGCGGTCACGTTTACTTTGCAAAAACGAAAGAGGATGCGGCAAAGTACATTCAAGACGTTGCGAAAAAGAAACAAGCGAAAAAAGTTGTAAAATCAAAATCAATGGTAACTGAAGAAATTAGTATGAACCATGCGCTTGAAGAAATTGGTTGTGAAGTGTTAGAAAGTGACTTAGGAGAGTATATATTGCAAGTAGATAACGATCCACCTTCACATATTATTGCGCCTGCACTTCATAAAAATAGAACGCAAATTCGCGATGTGTTTAAAGAAAAACTTGGCTATGAAAATTCTGATGATCCATACGAAATGACAAAGTTTGTTCGTAAACAACTTCGTGAAAAATTTATGGATGCGGAAATTGGTGTTACAGGTTGTAACTTCGCTGTTGCAAATACTGGCTCTCTTTGTTTAGTAACGAACGAAGGTAATGCCGATCTTGTTATGTCGATTCCGAAAACTCAAATTGCAGTAATGGGTATGGAACGTATGGTTCCGACAATGGAAGAATTAGATGTTTTAGTTGGTTTACTATGTCGTAGTGCAGTAGGTCAAAAATTAACAAGTTATGTAACAGTAGCAGGACCAATTCAAGAGGAAGAGGTAGATGGACCAGAAGAGTTTCATTTAGTCGTTGTTGATAATGGCCGTTCTCAAATTCTTGGATCGGAATTCCGTTCAGTATTGCAATGTATTCGTTGTGCTGCTTGTGTTAACGTATGTCCTGTATATCGTCACGTTGGTGGACATTCATACGGTTCTATATATTCAGGGCCAATTGGTGCAGTGTTAACACCACTTCTAGGTGGATATGATGATTACAAAGAACTTCCTTATGCATCTAGTTTATGCGGAGCATGTACAGAAGCTTGTCCAGTAAAAATTCCATTGCATGATTTATTATTAAAACATCGTCAAGTTATCGTTGAGCAAGAAGGCCGCGCGCCACTTGCAGAAAAATTAGCAATGAAAATGTTTAGTATGGGTGCTTCTTCAGCAGCTTTATATAAAATGGGATCAAAAATGGCACCAGCAGCAATGAGTCCATTTACATCTGGCAACCGTGTATCAAAAGGCGTTGGACCACTTAAAAACTGGACAGATATTCGTGAATTCCCGGCTCCAAGTAAAGAAAGATTCCGTGATTGGTATAAAGATCATAAGAAAGGCGGGGACAAATAATGACAGGATTAATTCAAAACCGTGAGTCCTTTCTAGATAATATCGCAAAAGAACTTGGACGCGCACGTAAAACAGAAGGCGTAGAACGTCCAGCATGGAAAAGTAATGTGAATGTCGAAACGTTAAAAGACTATTCACAAGAAGAATTGTTAGAAGTATTTAAAAATCAATGTACAAACATTCATACGACTGTTGTGGAAACGACAAACGACCGTTTACGCGAAGATATTCAAAAGGTAATCGTTGAAAACGGCGGGGGACCTATTATGTTATCAGCAGATGAACGTTTTGATTCCTATGGATTGACTTCTTTATTTAAAGAAGAGCTTCCAAAGCAAAATGTTGAAGTAAATGTATGGGATCCTGAGAAAAAAGAAGAGAATATGCGTATAGCGGAAAAAGCGAATATTGGAATCGCATTTAGTGATTATACTTTAGCTGAATCTGGTACGATTGTTGTACAGAGTCATAAAGGTCAAGGGCGTTCTTTACACTTTTTACCGACTGTATACTTTGCTATTATTCCACGTGAAACACTTGTACCTCGTATTACGCAAGCAGTTCAGGATATGAACTCACGTGTAGAAAATGGCGAAGCAGTTGCATCTTGTATTAACTTTATAACAGGACCAAGTAACTCTGCAGATATTGAAATGAACCTTGTTGTCGGAGTTCACGGACCATTAAAAGCAGTATATTTCATCGTATAAAATAGGGGAAAGCAGGCGGAAAACGGCATGCTTTTTTAATAGAATAAAGATAATATGAAGTAGAAGTTCTCTCCTTTTTTTGCTATGTTCTTTTGGAAAGGAGAGGAAGGGATGTTCACTTATTTATATGCATGGTTAGTGGGTATGGTGTTTGGTTCTTTTTTTATGGTAATCGCAATGAGGGTTCCAGTAGGTGAATCTATTATTACACCGCGTTCGTATTGTCACTACTGCAAGTATACGTTAAAGCCGAAAGAACTTATTCCAATCATTTCATTTTGTATGCAGAAAGGGCGTTGTACGAGTTGTAAAAGAAAAATCTCAAGTTTGTACATAGTATTTGAATTCGTTACAGGGAGTTTATTTTTTCTTACTGTATATGTAATTGGAATAGAACAGGAGCTCATAATCATTTTATCGCTCATTTCTTTACTGCTTATTATTTCAGTTACAGATTTAGTATATATGTTAATACCTAATCGCATTTTAATTTGGTTTGCTTTTTTGCTTATTTTAGAATGTATTTTTGTACCGTTAGTTACTTGGATAGATAGTATAGCCGGCAGTGGAACTATATTTATTTTGTTATATTGCATGCAAAAGATTTATCCAGCGGGTCTTGGCGGAGGTGATGTAAAACTACTTTCGTTACTCGGATTTATAATAGGAGTGAAAGGTATTTTTATAACTTTATTTTTAGCATCTTGCTTTAGCCTGTGTTTTTTCGGAATAGGTATAGCATTAAAACGTATAAAGATAAGAACTCCAATTCCGTTTGGACCTTTTATTAGCCTTGGAGCAATATGTTACGTGTTGGTTACATATGCAAAATAGAGGGGAGATAGAAAATGAATGTATATATGGATGATCAAAGAAGTTGCCCGTACGGATATGTTTTGGCAACTACAGTAGAATTAGCCTTGCGTATGGTTAGGGATAATGAGATAAATATTATTTCCCTCGATTTTAATATGGGATGGCGAAAAAAAAGTGGGTTAGATTTTGTAGAAGCTTTCTGTAGGGAAGGTTTATATGTAAATGAAATTCACCTTCATACAAATGATGTCATCGGTATGCATCAGATGAAACAGAGAATAGAGAGAGGGAAGGAAGAAGGGGATATTAATCCTTGTATTGCCTTGAAATATGTAGGGAGCTAAAAACTCCAAAGTAAAACTTTGGAGTTTTTAATGTTTCATATGTGCTTGTAAAGGTATGATTTCCTCTGTTTGAGCTGCGACTAATTCAGTTTCTTCTTGTTCAACAACAGGTGCTTTCTTTGTTACGTAGTGGTATACCATACCGACAAATACGGACCCACCAATAATGTTACCGATTGTAACTGGAATTAAGTTATGAATAGCACCTGAAAAAGAAATTGTTTCAGGATGTGGTGAAACTAAAGATAAAGCAAAGAGTGATAAGTTTGCAATGCTATGCTCGTAACCAGATAAGAAGAATGTGAAAACAAGTAGCATCATAACCATTATTTTTGCTGTGTCACCTTTAACTTGAGAAGGTAAGAAGCAAGCAAGGCAGACAAGCCAGTTACATAAAATTGCTTTAAAGAATAATTGCATTGTAGGTGTATTCATTTTTCCTTCAACGACTTTATTCATTAAATGACTGTGATCAATTGCTTCGAAAATTCCAGTTGCGTAAAATAGTAAGGCAAAGAATAAAGCACCAGCTAAGTTACCTGCATAACAAGCAACCCAGTTACGAAGTGTATCAGAAATAGTTGTTTCTTTTCTTAAAGTTGCCACTGTGAAGTACATTGTATTGCCAGTAAATAATTCAGCACCGCCATATATAATAAGTACGAGAGCAATTCCGAAAAACATAGAAGCAGCTAAATAAGTTGCTGGTGAATCTGCAATGTGAAAAAAGTTACCTAATTTAAAACATAGTACAATAATAAAACCGATATAAATACCCGCAAGTGCCGCACGAATGAAATATTGCATTGGACTTGTATCTAGCATTTGCTTTTTGCTCTTAGCCAGTTTGACAACATAATCTAATCCTTGTTCTAGCATGAGTAATACGCTCCTTTAGTACATCATCTATAAATACTCCTTATATGAATAAAGTACATGGAATTGTTCATAGTTTCAATAAGTTTGTGCAATGTTTCACAAAAAGGACATACATAAATTGAGAAAACGCTTACAGAAAGTAGTATAATGGAAATTTTTCTGAAAATAGAGAGGGAATTGAAACAAAAAAGAAAAAGCGCTGTAATTACAGCGCTTTTTCGTCTAAATTCTTTTCTACTTTTACTTCTACTTCTTTCGAGAAGAACCAACCGCCAACTGCGATTCCAACTAATACAATCCAGAATGTAAGTTTCCACGGAGTAGACTCTGGGAATGAATGCGGAATTACATTTAATGCAGGGTGTGCTAATGTATAGATTGCTAACTTCACACCAACCCAACCTACAATTAAGAATGCTGCAGTTTCAAGTCCTGGTTTACGTTTTAATATTTGTACGAAAGCAGTTGCTGCAAATCGCATAATGATTAATCCGATAAGTCCACCTACAAAGATAACAACGAATTGCCCAGTATCAAGACTACCAATTGTACCTAATCCTGTTTTTGGTAAAGTCATTGCTAATGCAACAGCAGCTAAAATTGAATCAACTGCGAAGGCAATATCAGCAACCTCGACTTTAAATACAGTCCACCAAAAGTTCTCTTGTTTTTTCTTTGCTTCTTTTTCTTCTGTGTCTTCATCCGTATTCTTTTTAACATACGTTTTAAATAAGTGATTACCAGCGATAAACATAAGGTAAATGGCACCGATTGCTTGCACTTGCCATACATCGACTAAGAACGAAATCATAAATAATGATCCGAATCGGAAAACAAATGCCCCTGCTAATCCATAAAATAGTGCTTTTTTACGTTTTTCTTCTGGTAAATGTTTTACCATAATTGCGAGAACGAGAGCGTTATCAGCCGCTAAAATCCCCTCTAGTGCAATTAGGATGAGTAATACCCAACCATACTCCAATAATAATGATACATCCATGTACATTCTCCTCTCATTTCTATAAATGCTAAACAAGTGAAGAAGTCCCCACTGTTTAGCTTCCCCATACTCCTGCCCATCAACGGTGGAAGGAATTGGTAAAAACAAAAAAGACCTCTGCCGTTGATAGGCAAAGGTCTTGCTAGACATATGTAATGAAAATGCCAACAAAGCCGGAAGAACTAAGTTCTACGTAATGACGACTTTGTTTCCAAGAAATAGTTCTTGGACGCTACTCCCCTTTGGAGATATGCTATTGTACTCTCATTATATGGATAATTTATACGGTTGTCAACCTGTTAAAATATCTTCGTTTGGATATTTTATTTTTCTTTGTTTTTTACGTGCAAATGAAAAGGCTAATGTTAAAGGCCCCATCTTTCCAAAAAACATCATAAAGATAATAATTGTTTTGCCGATGATTGTTAAGTGTGGCGTCAAATTCATGCTAAGGCCGACAGTTCCAAATGCTGAAAATACTTCAAAAGCACTCATTAATAAAGGAACTCGTTCAGTGATGCTTAAAATTAAAATAGAAAGAAAAATAAACGAAATTGAAATAATGGTAATCGTTAAAGATTTGACAATGAGCGTATCTTTAATGGATTTTTTAAACACGACAATATCATCTTGTTCATGCAAAAATTTAAATACGCCTAAAAACATAATTAAAAAAGTTGTTAACTTAATCCCACCACCAGTTGAAGCACTGCCAGCACCAATAAACATAAGAAGCATCATTAATAAAAGGGAAGGTTTTGATAATGCAGAGATATCAACAGTATTAAACCCGGCAGTACGTGTTGAAACCGCTTGAAAATAAGCAGCCATACCTTCTTCAAATGGTGTAAAACCTCTCATGGAAATTGAATTATGGAACTCGAATATGAAAATAAAAGCTGTAGCAATAATATTGACGAGTAGAGTGGAAGAGAGCATAAGTTTTGAGTGCAATGTAAGGTTTTTAAAGTTTTTCTTTCTTTTTATATCTACGATCACTGTAAAACCAATCCCCCCTAAAATAATGAGAGAAGAAATAACAAGATTGACGAGAACGCTATGAGAGTGGGACATTAAATTATCGCTCCATACAGAAAAGCCTGCATTGTTAAAGGCAGAGATAGAATGAAAAAAGCTGTAATAGATTCCTTTGGCAATCCCGTATTTTGGTACCCATTCAAAAGAGAGAAGTAAAGTAGCAATACATTCTACAGCAAAAGAAAATAAAAATAATGCTTTTGCAAGACGAATGATTCCACCGACATTTGTTTGGTTTAATGCTTGTTGTAATAAAATTCTGTTTTGAAGACCAATTTTTCTGCCGAGCATAATTGCAATTAAAACAGCAAAGCTCATAATGCCAAGGCCGCCAACTTGTATAAGCGTTAAAATTACACATTGACCAAATAAGGTAAATACTTTTCCGGTGTCCACAACACCAAGCCCTGTAACCGTACAAGCAGAAACCGTTGTAAATAAGGCATCGAGCCATGAAATAGACGTTGTTGTAGCAATTGGCAATTTTAATAAGCATGTACCAATAATTGATAGCGTAATAAAAGATAAAGTAAGAACACGGGGAGGGCTCATGCTAATGTTAATCCGTTTCATGTCACATATCGTTCCTTTCAATTTACTCTTACTAGTATGTGAAGAAGAACTATTATGTATGTTAAAAAAGAAAGAGGCAGAGAATATCTGCCTCTAAGCCATATGTTATATAATTATCCGCGTAATTGTTGTTGAGCTAAAGCAACAAGACGTTTTGTTACTTCACCGCCAACTGAGCCGTTAGAACGAGATGCTGTGTTAGATCCTAAGCTTACACCAAATTCTTGCGCAATTTCATATTTAAATTGTTCAAGCGCTTGTTCTGCACCTGGAACTAGTAATTTGTTTGTTTTTACCATGTTGATACACATCCTTATGAGTAGTCCAGTTCAGCTAAGTACTATCTGAACTGGTACCGTTATTTTATGTGGAAACGGCGTGCTCATACACGGAAGTAATCGGTGTGTTTAGAAGTTCTTGGATAGAAAAAAAGAGTAGCAAATTTGCTACTCTTTTTTCAGTATTGTCGCTGTACCTTCCACGACAATATCATCGGATTGATTATATATGTTTGTTTGCAGCGTAATGATTTTTTTATCGTCACGTTTTTTTATAACTTCTGCCACAACGCGAAGTGTATCGCCAATTTTGACAGGAGCACGGAATGAAACGTTTTGAGATAAATAAATCGTATTTTTGCCCGGGAGTTTCGTTCCAAGAATGGTAGAAATAAAACTTGAAACGAGCATGCCATGAGCAATACGTTCTTTGAACATTGTCGTTTTTGCAAAAGAGTCTAGAATATGAATAGGATTTACATCTCCAGTCAATTTTGCGAAATTGATAACGTCCTCATCCGTAATTTTTTTTGTTAGTGATGCTTGATCACCGACTTGAATCTCATCGTAACGAAGCTCCGGAACAGTTTGTGCTTCTTGAAATGGATTCATTTTGTCCTCCTTCTTTTCCATATCGAAAAATGTAAGCCATCTTGATGTATTAGGAGGAAGAAAGAGTTTTGTTTGTGCTGCAGTTAGTTGCCACATTTTTCTTACTTGATGGAAGTAAATAGATTTTTTGAGTTTTCCTCGAACTGCTTTGCGAGTTCGAGTTGTTTGGACTTGAACTCTCCCAAAAAAACTTCTAACTGTTTTTGAACCTCTTCACGTTGCGATTGTTGTTGTTCGATAAAGTGTTTTGTTGTTTCTTCAAATTGACCGCTAGTTTGAGTAAGAATAGACAAAGATGTTTTCGTAGGAGAAACAGTAAGTTGGTGCATTTGAGTAGAAAGCTCATTCCATTTTTCTTGCCACTCGTTAATTTGATCATTTAAGGAGTTTCCAGTTAATTGCTTCACGTAATCCGTATATTGGTTATTGAACTGAGCAGTGAATTGATGTAGTTCTTTTTCTAGTTCATCTACTCCTGATGTTAATTTATGCAAAGCGTCTTGTTGTTGTTTTAACGTTTCTAAAGTAAGTTGCTCTAATTGTTTCCCAGCTGAAGAGAAGAGGGAAAGAGATTGAGACCAGTTTTTCCAAAATGCATCGACTAATTCGTATGGCTTAGTTTCCATTGTTTGACCTCCAAATGTTTTTTTGCATATTGTGAACGCAGATTACTCTGCTGTACCACCAGGTGAAGATGAAGAATCCTTTTCATCCTTTTCTGGAGAAGTAGAAAATGGAAAGAATGCATTGGTGTATAACGTGAAAAACGTTCGCAACATATTTTGATAATGTTCAAAAGAAGTCGCACATGTTGTTAAATATTGCTCTCCATATTCTGTTAAAGAATAAATTCGTTTCGCTGGCCCGCCTTCACTTGTATCCCAAGTGGAAGAAATGAGATTTTCTTTTTCTAACTTGCGTAATGTTCTATATACATTACCTTGGTCAACAGAAGAAAAGCCGATGTCCATTAGCATTTGAATGAGTTTGTAACCATGAAGACTCCAGTCTTTTAGACAGAGAAGTAAGAAAGGAACTAAGAAGTTTTTTGGCATGGAGTTTGGTTGTTTCGCTTGGTTTTTTTCCAAACTTTCTGGGTGTTCTGGTTCATTATGTAGCATGATTGTACATCACCTCATGAATCAGTTAGATGGAATTTTTTGCTTATAAGTGCAATTTACACCTATCTGTTTTTAATGTCAACACATTTGTTAGAAAATAAAGAAAAATAAAATATAGACTTGAAGTTTTATTCGGAATATTAGAAAATAGTGAATAGGTTGAATTGTTTCAAAAACGAAAAAGGGAGTGTAGGCGAAGTGATTGATCAAAAATTCGATCCATTGCAAGCATGGAAAAATGCTTATGAACAAACCGAAACATTTTGGGGAAAAGCGCTCAATGAAACAATTAAAACAGAAGAATATTCTGCTTGGATGGGCAGCGTTCTAGATTTGAATTTGTTTTATCAAAAAGCATTAAATGATACGACAAAAAATTATTTAGAACAAGTGAATGTGCCAACGAAAGAGGATATCGCTAGAGTAGCTACGCTTGTTATTAACTTAGAAAATAAAGTTGATAACATCGAGGAAATTCTAGAAGAGAAGGTGGATTCATTAGGACAAGCTCCTACATTAAAGCGTGATGTTACGAAAGTAAAACAAGATATGCGCACGTTAGAAACGAAAGTTGATCAAATTCTAGAATTGCTAGAAAAGCAAAATGCAGTACTAGCTAAACTACAAGTACCTGTAAAAGAAGAAGTAAAGCCTGTAAATAAGCCAGAAAATAAAAAATGATAATCGCGTTTGTTTATAACGTGTAAAAGAGAGAGGGAGAATCTCTTTTCATGTATAAACAACGAAACATAATTAATATATGGACTCAATTAGTATGAGTACCAAAATGATTCATAACAATCGTTCACAAATTCATTTAAGGGGGAAAAGAAATGGTTCAATTAAATGGCAAAGTAGCAATCGTAACAGGTGGGGCAAAAGGAATTGGAAAAGCAATTACAGTAGCATTAGCAGAAGAGGGAGCAAAAGTTGTTATTAACTATAACAGCAGTAAAGAAGCAGCTGAAAACTTAGTAAATGAATTAGGAAAAGAAGGACATGACGTTTATGCAGTTCAAGCGGATGTTTCTAAAGTAGAAGATGCAAACAGACTTGTAGAAGAAGCTGTGAATCATTTTGGTAAAGTTGATATTCTTGTTAATAATGCTGGTATTACAAGAGATCGTACATTCAAGAAGTTAAATCGTGAAGATTGGGAGCGCGTAATTGACGTGAACTTAAGCAGCGTATTCAATACGACAAGCGCAGTACTTCCATACATATCGGAAGCAGAGGAAGGAAGAATCATTAGTATTTCTTCTATTATTGGCCAAGCTGGTGGATTTGGACAAACAAATTACTCAGCAGCAAAAGCAGGTATGTTAGGATTTACAAAATCATTAGCGTTAGAACTTGCTAGAACAAATGTAACTGTAAACGCAATTTGCCCAGGATTTATTGATACTGAAATGGTAGCAGAAGTACCAGAAGAAGTTCGTCAAAAAATCGTTGCGAAAATCCCGAAAAAACGTTTTGGTCAAGCTGATGAAATTGCAAAAGGTGTAGTATACCTATGCCGTGACGGTGCGTATATCACTGGTCAGCAATTAAACATTAACGGCGGATTATACATGTAATGAAGTAAGAAAAAAGTGCATATCCATAGCAGGAATGCACTTCTTTTTTTTAGAAAGAAATCGACCGAAAAGGGGATAAAAAAATGACTACATTCGTAACAGAATGGGAAAAGCAATTAGAGTTGTACCCAGAAGAATATCGCAAAGCATATCGTCGTGTGAAAAGAGCGAGTGAAATTTTATTACGCGAACCAGAACCACAAGTTGGTTTAACACCGAAAGAGGTTATTTGGACGAAGAATAAAACGAAGCTGTATCGTTACATTCCAAAACAAGAAAAAACGCAGAGAGTTCCAATCTTATTAATATATGCTCTTATTAATAAACCATATATTATGGATTTAACTCCAGGAAATAGTTTAGTGGAATATTTAGTAGATCGTGGTTTTGATGTATATATGCTTGATTGGGGCACATTTGGTTTAGAAGATAGTCATTTGAAATTTGATGATTTCGTGTTCGATTATATTGCGAAAGCAGTGAAAAAAGTAATGAGAACTGCAAAATCGGACGAGATTTCTTTACTTGGTTATTGCATGGGTGGAACATTAACATCTATTTATGCAGCACTTCATCCGCACATGCCAATTCGTAACTTGATTTTTATGACAAGTCCTTTTGATTTCTCTGAAACAGGATTATACGGTCCTTTACTAGATGAGAAATATTTCAATTTAGATAAAGCGGTTGATACATTCGGAAATATTCCGCCAGAAATGATTGATTTCGGAAATAAGATGTTAAAACCAATTACAAACTTCGTTGGTCCATATGTTGCTTTAGTCGATCGTTCAGAAAATGAGCGCTTCGTCGAAAGCTGGAAGTTAGTTCAAAAATGGGTTGGTGACGGTATTCCATTCCCAGGTGAATCTTATAGACAATGGATTCGTGATTTTTATCAAAATAATAAATTAGTGAAGGGTGAACTCGTTATTCGCGGACAAAAGGTAGACCTTGCAAATATTAAGGCGAATGTCTTAAATATTTCCGCGAAACGTGATCATATTGCTTTGCCATGTCAAGTAGAGGCTTTACTTGATCATATTTCTAGCACAGATAAACAGTATGTATGTTTACCAACAGGACATATGTCTATTGTGTATGGTGGAACGGCTGTAAAGCAAACATATCCGACGGTTGGGAATTGGCTTGAAGAGCGTTCTAATTAAAAAGAAGAAATCCAACTAGCGTATGTTAGTTGGATTTTTTTATGGAAAATGACAAAACATAGGGAGGAGAAAAATACATTGTAGGAGTATAATTATGAAGCTTATGACTGGTAAGTTGTTTTGGAATGCTGGAGTTTCTGTACCTTGTTATCCAACGTTAGAAAATGATATGATATGTGATGTGCTAGTAATTGGAAGTGGAGAAGCGGGTGCACATATAGCATATTCGTTAGCGAAAATTGGAATGCGTGTTATGCTCATTGAAAAAAGAGCAATTGCATGTGGTAGCACAGCTGCAAATACAGGATTATTACAATTTGTTCATGATAAATCGTTGACCTCTCTTATTCATACATTTGGTGAAGAGAAAGGGGTACGAGCATATAGACTTTGTTATGAAGCGCTTAGAACAATGGAGAAAGTTGTACCAACTCTCGATATTGATCCCCATTTTATTCCACGAAATAGTTTGTATTATGCAAGTAGAGATGAGGATATTTCATTTTTACAAGAGGAATATAATACGTTACGTCATTATGGATTCCCGGTTGAATATTTTACTGATTCACATATAAAGAAGAAGTATTCATTTACAAAACAAGCAGCGTTATATACGCATGGTGATGCCGAGGTGAATCCGTATTTATTAGCGCATAGCCTTTTGCATAAAGCAAATCAAATGGGAGCTACTATATATGAGCATACAGAGGCATTACATATTAAACAAATCCAAAATGATTTAATTTGTTACACGAACACAGGAAATAAAATCGTAGCAAAGAATATTATTATGGCGACAGGTTATGAGGCACTTTTCGGAAAGAAAGAAAAAAATACAACAGTGGAAACATCTTATGCAGTTGTGACAAATAAGGTGGATTCATTTGAAGGCTGGCATGAGCAATCATTAATTTGGGAAACAGCGCGGCCTTACTTATATTTTCGAACGTATCAAAACCGCATTATTGTTGGTGGGTTAGATGAAGCGATGCAAATTCAACCAATCGGTGATACGAAATTATTGCATAAGCGTGATATCCTTATTAACATTGTAAAAGAAATGTTCCCGCAGTATAAAAATATACAGGCAGAGTACTATTGGGCAGCAGCATTTGGTGGCAGTCATGATGGTCTCCCTATTTTAAAAGAAGATAAAGAAATACATAATTTATATTACGCACTGCCGTATGGGGGAAATGGAACTGTATACGGAATGGTATTTGCGAAACTATTTCAGCAGTTATTTACAAATAAAGAAAGTGATGATTTTTCTTTATTTAATCGATAGAAAAAGGTAGCGAAGTGATGGAATGAGAGATATAAAAAAGTTTTTACAAAAATTACGCCCCGTGCAACTTATCGTTGTATTTTATTTACTAGCGGTAGTTGTATCGGTAATTTTACTTAGTTTGCCATTTGTTACGAAGCCTGGTGTGAAATGGACATTTATAGATGCACTGTTTACATCTGTTAGTGCCGTAAGTGTTACGGGACTTTCTGTTGTTACTATTTCAGATACGTTTACAACAGCAGGAATTATTGTTTTAGCCTTGATTTTACAATTAGGCGGATTAGGAATTATGGCACTTGGTACATTCGTTTGGATAATAACGGGTAAAAAGATTGGTTTGCAAAGAAGAAGGTTAATTATGGCAGACCATAACCAAGGAAATTTATCGGGCCTTGTAGAATTGATGCGTTCTATTTTAATTGTAATTATTTCGATAGAACTCATTGGAGCGATACTGTTAGGTACAAGATTTTTACTATATTTCCCGACTTGGCAAGAAGCTTATTTTCACGGTTTCTTTGCCGCTGTGAGTGCAACAACGAACGGAGGATTTGATTTAACAGGACAATCACTTATTCCGTACAAAAAAGATTATATTGTTCAAATGATTCATATGTTGCTTATTATTTTAGGAGCTATTGGTTTCCCGGTGTTAATGGAAGTAAAGCAATTCCTTAGTAAAAGGCGACAGCAACTGTTTCGCTTTTCATTATTTACGAAATTGACGACAACGACATTTTTTGTACTCGTTATTGTTGGAACAATTATGATTTTTTTATTAGAACGAAATCATTTTTTAATAGGAAAGTCATGGCATGAAACTGTATTTTATACGTTATTCCAATCTGTGACAACGCGAAGTGGTGGACTTGCTACAATGGACATACGTGAATTATCCCAACCAACGCTTTTATTTATGAGCATTTTAATGTTCATTGGAGCATCTCCAAGCTCAGTTGGGGGTGGAATACGTACAACAACATTTGCTGTTAGTATATTATCGTTATATACATTTGCAAGGGGCGGGAGAACAGTCCGAGTTTTCAAACGTCAGCTACATGAAGAGGATGTGTTGAAAGCATCTGTCGTTATGACGATGGGGATTTTATTATGTGCCTCAGCGCTATTTATTTTATCCATTACAGAAAATGTACCACTTATGAGCTTAATAGTTGAAGTTTGTTCTGCTTTTGGGACGACGGGACTATCAACAGGTATTACTCCCGATTTAACAACTGTTGGTAAACTTGTACTCATTGTACTTATGTTTATCGGACGCGTCGGTATTTTAACATTTATATTAGCTAGTGGAGGAAGAGAGCAACCACCTCGCTATAAATATCCGAAAGAGAGAATTATTATTGGATAGTATGAAACCATTCTACCTATGTTAGGTAGAATGGTTTTTTAGTCGTTAATTCCAAATTGAGGATGCATAAAAGCATCATTTTTTTTATCAACTTCGTTTTTAAGTAGTTCTTGATTTTCTTCTGAAATCCATCCAATATCATTTGTAGGATGTATCCATTCTTCCCCAGCCATAATGGCAGGATCTACCTCATCACTCCAATTATTAAGAGGACTGTTAGTGGAATCGTATTTACTGTCTCCAATTACAACATCATATTGATTTATAAAAGGTTGTTGCATCTTTTTTCCTGTGCCTTTAAAAGATGGAAAGTTCATTTGATGAGGGAGCGTTTCGTCTAAAATTGGCGATTGGATCGTTTCTTTCTCCTTCAAAGTCATCGCTCCTTTTTGTAATGGTTTGTTCGTATGTAGTATTTCCATATATAAGCTCTTATGTACTTGTTAACACTTCCCAGTAATAATTCCTTTGAGTTGTTTCAAACTAGAATAGAAAGTTATTTAGTGAGAGCAGGTGAGTATGTTGGTAAAAAGAAAAGTAAAACAAAATGCAGCAATTAATAATAATAAAACTCCGAAAGAAAGCTTACCCGATGCAGAATTTGCAGTAGAGTATGAAGGAGAAAATAGTGCGAAGTACGCAAATCGTAATTCAAAAAAAGGTAAACAAAAATGAGGCGTTTTTTACAAACGCCTCATTTTTTTGTGGGATTATAAAGGTTTTTTTAATTATTTGTAAATTTCACGGTTGATATTAGCAGAAAAATGCGAAAAAACATAGAAGTAGCAACGTATTACACAAAAACAAACAACAAACAAAAGATTAATGTTGGTTTAATACTGCTTTTACACTAGTTGTTTATATTTGAGTTGTACATAAGATTTGTAAAAGGAGAGAGAGACAGTGAAAAAAACAATCTTTAAAGCTGTAGCAACTGGAATGGTATTTTCGTTATTAATGGGGTGTGGTGCAAAGAAAGAAGAAAGTGCTGGGGCGAAAGTAAAAGATGATAAATTATCTGGATCATTAACTGTTTACACAGCGATCGAAGAAGAACTTGTACCAATTTATCTTGATTCTTTTAAAAAGAAATATCCAGATGTGAAGTTGAACATTGTACGTGATTCAACAGGAGTAATTACTGCGAAATTGCTAGCTGAAGGAAAAAATACCCAAGCAGATGTTGTATGGGGAACTGCAGCGTCTAGTCTATTAGCTTTAGATAAAAAAGATATGTTAAAAGGATACTCTCCAAAAGGAGCAGATCGTGTTCTTCCGCAATTTAAAGATGATAAGCAACCAGAAAAATGGGTAGGAAATACTGCATTTATGACGGGGATTGCTGTGAATAAAGAAGAATTGAAGAAGAAAAATTTACCGATGCCAGAATCATATGAAGATTTAACGAAACCAGAATATAAAGGAACGCTAGTTATGCCACATCCAGCTTCTTCTGGAACAGGATTTTTAACAGTTTCTGCATGGCTACAAATTATGGGAGAAGATAAGGGCTGGGATTACATGAAGAAACTTCATGATAATATGGCAACTTATACTCATTCAGGTTCAAAACCAGCGAAATTAGCAGGTGCAGGTGAATACCCAGTTGGTGTGTCAATGGTTTATAGTGCTTTGAAAGAGAAACAAAAAGGTGCACCAGTTGAAGTTGTATTGCCGAAAGAAGGATTAGGTTGGGAAGTAGAAGCGAACGCACTTATTAAAAAAGATAATGCAAAAAATGATAAATTAGCACAAGCATTTTTAGATTGGGCAATTACAGATGATGTAATGAAGTTATACTTCGAGAAAAATGGATTTGCGACAATTAAAAATGATTATAAACTTCCAGATGGATTCCCTAAAGATGTGACAGAAAAGTTATATAAAAAGAATGACTTTAAGTGGGCAGCAGAAAATCGCGACAAAATTTTAGAAAAATGGGAAAAAGAGTTTGGTCAAAAAGCAGAACCGAAAAAGTAAGTGAGTGGGAGAGAGAAAAAATGAGCGAATATTTATCAATTCAACACATTCAAAAAAAGTTTGATGCATTTACAGCGTTAAAAGATATTTCTTTTACTGTGAAAAAAAATGAGTTTGTATGTTTATTAGGCCCAAGTGGTTGTGGGAAAACAACATTGCTTCGAATTTTAGCAGGGCTAGAAGAGGCAACAACAGGTAGTATAGCTGTGGATGGAAAAGATATTACAGCTTTACCACCTGGAAAGAGGAACTTCGGAATGGTTTTTCAATCGTATGCATTATTTCCGAATTTAACAGCACTTGAAAATATTGAATATGGCTTAAAGACAAAAAAATATGGAAAAGCAGAAGTAAAAGAGAAGGCGCTATCGGCGTTAGAACTTGTTGATTTGCTGAATGTAAAAGATAAATATCCTGCTCAAATGTCTGGTGGACAACAGCAGCGAGTAGCACTTGCACGTGCGCTCGCTCTGTCTCCCGATATTTTGTTACTCGATGAGCCGTTATCAGCTTTAGATGCAAAAGTGCGTGAAAAGTTACGTAGAGAAATGCGCGATTTGCAAGAAAAAGTGGGAGTAACAACTATTATGGTAACGCATGATCAAGAAGAGGCATTAACGATGGCTGATAAAATTGTTGTAATGAATCATGCGGAAATTATGCAGATTGGAACACCAGAGGAGATTTATCAAAGACCAGCCAATCCGTTTGTGGCAGATTTTATTGGTTCTATTAATTTCTTTTCGAAAAATAACGAAGAACATGCAATTCGTCCGGAACATGTAACAGTTGTACAAAATAATGGTATTAAAACAGTTGTAGAAAGCATGGAATTTCGCGGCTCTGTATACCGGACGGAAGTGCGGGTCATAGAAGAGAAAACACACCTTTATAATGAGAAAATCGTAGTGGATATATTGGCATCAGAAGTAGAGGCAACTGCTATTAAAAAAGGAAAGCCAATTCAAATCTCTTTCTCAGAAAATCATATGTTGTCATATGGAAAGAAGGTCATTGTATAGATGGAGATATTAGAAAATTTAAAGGTAGAAAGTGCGAAAAAAAAGATTAAAAGACGTATCGGTAAAGAAGAGTGGATACAAAGACTATTAATTATTGGTATGCTTCTTTCATTTTTTATCATGCTTGTATTGCCTCTATTACAATTATTTACACAAGCCTTTTACGATAAAGACGGAGCTTTCATTGGTGTTGCGAATTTCAGTAAATATTTCACAACACCAACGCTAGTACAATCATTACAAAATACGATATGGATTTCGGGCGCTACAACAATTATTTCAGTTACACTCGCGTTCGCTTATGCATATGCGATTGCTCGTACCAATGTTTTTGGAAAGCGCGTATTTCAATACGTAGCATTATTACCATTATTCGCACCGACGATGATGCACGGTATTGCGCTTACATATTTATTTGGTAATCAAGGGTTAATAACAAAAGGGATGTTTGGTTTATTTGAAGGAATACAAATACCGTTATACGGACCAGTAGGAATTGTAATGGCTGAAGTTATGTATACATTTCCACAAGCATTTCTTATTTTATTAATTGCTTTCCAAGGTTCTGATTATCGTTTATATGAAGCTTCTAATATGTTAGGTGCAAGTAAAGCGAAGCAGTTTCTTACGGTTACTTTACCTAGTGTGAAATACGGATTAATTAGTGCGATGTTCGTTGTATTTACACTTAGTTTCACTGATTTTGGGGCACCCAAAATTGTTGGTGGACAATATAATGTGCTTGCTACTGACGTATATAAGCAAGTAATTGGACAGCAAAATATGTCCATGGGCGCAACTGTCGGAATGATTTTATTAATCCCAGCCATTTTCGCATTTGCAGTTGATCGTATTACGCAAAGGAAACAGGCGAATCTCTTATCTTCAAAAGCAGTACCTTACAGAATAATAAATAATAAGAAAAGAGATGTTATTTCATTCGTATATTGTAGCGTAGTAACGCTTATGATCATTCTTTTATTTGTGGCAGTTGGTATTGCTGCAAGTGTGAAAATATGGCCATATAATATGAGTTTTACATTTGAGCATTTTAATTTTTCAAGTTTGACAGGAGACGGACTTGAAGCATTTAAAAATAGTGTAATTGTCTCAGCCGTTACGGCAGTTATCGGGGCGATTTTAACATTTGTGTTCGCTTATGCGATTGAAAAAATAGAACAGCTACAATTTTTAAGAAAAGTAGGTTATTTCTTCTCAATTGTACCGTTAGCGATTCCTGGATTAGTACTTGGATTAGGGTATGTCTTTTTCTTCAGTCAACCAACAATTCAAATTCTAGGACTTTCAATAACAAATCCGTTTCATTCTTTATATGGCACAATTGCCGTTTTAGTATTAGTAAATATCATTCATTTCTACTCTGTAACATTCGTTACGGCAACGACGGCTTTAAAGAAACTAGACCGAGAGTTTGAGCTTGTTTCGCAGTCGATGAGCATACCGTTTTATAAAACTTTCTTTCGAGTAACGGTACCGATGTGTTTACCAGCCATTTTAGAAATGGTTATGTACTACTTCGTAAACTCAATGGTAACTGTATCGGCAGTAGTGTTCTTGTATGCGGCTGATTTTAAACTAGCTGCTGTCTCAATTGTAAATATGGATGATGCAGGAAATGTAGCACCAGCAGCTGCAATGAGTGTACTTATTGTTGTTACAAATATTGTAGTGAGAGTTGTATACGAGTGGGGAACAAAAGCACTTCGCAACCGAACGTCACAATGGCAAAAAAGATAAAGTGAAACTTTAATTTGTGGGGGGGGGGGGTTGTTCCTCCAGCACTGATTATTAGTTGAACCAATCGGGCGTTTACGGGCAGTTGATCTCCCACTTAACTTCTTTGCTCCAGCCGAATTTTGAGGGGGAAGTCTTACTGCCGGCGAATAGTGGGATAAATAAGAAGGGTGATGGATTGAATGAAAATAGAAGCAGTTATTTTTGATTGGGCAGGTACGACAGTTGATTACGGATGTTTTGCACCACTGGAAGTATTTATGGAAATCTTCAATAAACGCGGTGTTGAAATTACAACAGAAGAAGCTCGCAAACCAATGGGATTATTGAAAATTGATCATGTTAGGGCATTAACGGAAATGTCCCGTATTTCGAATGAGTGGAAACGTGTCTTCGGACAATTACCAACAGAAGAAGATATTCAGGAGATGTATGAAGAGTTTGAAGAAATTCTCTTTGCTATTTTGCCACGCTATGCGGTACCGATTAATGGTGTAAAAGAAGTGATTACTTCATTGCGTGAAAAAGACATTAAAATTGGTTCAACAACTGGATATACGAGAGAAATGATGGATATTGTAGCAAAAGAAGCAGCACTACAAGGGTATAAGCCCGATTTTCTTGTTACGCCAAATGATGTTCCAGCAGGGCGTCCGTATCCGTGGATGTGCTATAAAAATGCGATGGAATTAGGTATATATCCAATGAATCATATGATAAAAGTTGGAGACACCGTGTCAGATATGAAAGAGGGCAGAAATGCTGGAATGTGGACAGTTGGTGTAATCCTCGGTAGTAGTGAGCTCGGTTTAACGGAAGAGGAAGTTGGGAATATGGATCCGTTAGAGCTTCGTGAAAAAATAGAAGTAGTTCGTAATCGTTTCATTGAAAATGGGGCTCATTTTACAATTGAAACGATGCAGGAGCTCGAAAACGTAATTGAACATATCGAGAAACAAGAACTTATTATTTCATAAAGGGGGGCACACGATCATGAATGAAAATCACTATTTATTATTAACACCAGGACCATTAACGACAACAAAAACTGTAAAAGAAGTTATGTTATACGATTGGTGTACGTGGGATGTTGAATATAATACGATGGTGCAAGATGTAAGAAATAGGCTTGTATCGTTAGCAACAAAGGAAGAAGAAAAGTACACAACAGTTTTAATGCAGGGAAGTGGTACTTTTTCGGTTGAAGCAGTAATCGGTTCTGTTATTCCTACAAATGGAAAGCTCCTTATTTGTACAAATGGTGCCTATGGAAAACGGATTGTGCAAATGGCGGAGATGTTACATATAGATGTGGTGGTCAGTCAAACAGAAGAGTGGGAGCCTACTAATATTGTAGAAGTAGAAAAGTTATTACAACAAGATAAAGAGATTACGCATATTGCCGTTGTTCATTGTGAAACAACGACAGGTATTATTAATCCAATTGTAGATGTATGTAAATTAGGGAAGCAGTATGGAAAAGTTACAATTGTTGATGCAATGAGTAGTTTCGGCGGTATTGAAATAGACATTGCTGATTTACAAAGTGATTTTTTAATTAGTAGTGCAAATAAGTGCATTCAAGGTGTGCCTGGATTCGGCTTTGTTATCGCAAAGCGTGATGAATTGTTGAAGTGTCAAGGGCAGGCACGTTCATTATCATTAGATTTATACGATCAGTGGGAAACGATGGAAAATCAAAATGGAAAATGGCGTTTTACGTCACCTACACATGTTGTACACGCTTTTTATCAAGCGCTCCTGGAACTAGAAAAAGAGGGCGGAGTAAGAGCTCGTTACAATCGATATTATAACAATCAAAAATTATTAGTGAACAGAATGGGAGAAATCGGATTTAAGCCACTAGTAGATGAAAAATATCAATCTCCTATTATTACATCTTTCATTTATCCAGAAGCAGGATTTGAATTTCAGCAATTATATAACGAATTAAAGCAGTACGGATTTGTTATTTACCCAGGGAAAATTTCGAAAATAGACACGTTCCGTATTGGAAATATCGGTGATGTACATGAAGAAGACATTAATCGTTTAGTTGATAGTATTGCTAAAGGAGTTGTTATAGGGTGAAAGTATTTTGCTTAGGTGGGGCAGGGAAAATTTGTCGTGAAGCAATTTTAGATTTAGTCCAATTCTCATCATTTGGAACAATTACTGTTGCTGATTTCAATGAAGAAGAAGGCCGAAAAGTAGTAGAGTGGTTAAACGATCCTCGCGTTGATTTTGTAAAAGTCGATGTGACAAATCATGAGGATACTGTTGCAAAAATGAAAGGCTATGACATTGTAATGGACGGCACGACGATAAAGTTAAATGGCTTGTCCACTCGTTGTATTGCAGATGCCGGCTGTCACGGTGTGAACTTGAATGGATTTGGTGAAGAAAATGAATCCCATTCTATATTTGTTCAAAACGGAAAAACATGTTTACCTGGGTTCGGTATGACACCAGGTGTAACGCAAATGATGGCTATGCATGCAGCAAATCAGCTAGATACTGTAGAGTCAGTTCGAGTAAGCCATGGCTCATATCGTCCGATTGCTTTTTCTGCATCAATTACAGAAACAACGACATATGAATATGATCCACATTTACCATCGCGTACAGTGTATGAAGACGGTGAATTTAAGCAAGTACCTCCGTTTGCGCGCCCAAGAGAAATCGAATTACCAGCGCCTTATGGAAAAACAACGCAGTATATAATCCCGCATTCAGAAACGATTACGTTGGCGAAGGCACTGGAGGACAAAGGTGTTGTGCTGATAGAAACGAGAGGTACTTGGCCTGAGCAAAATATGCAGCTCATTCGTGCTTTATATGATTATGGTATATTGCGTAATGATCAAATTGAAATAAACGGTAAAGAAATAGGTATTATGGATTGTATTTCGAAGTATCTACTAAAATCGAAAGAAGGACAAGAAACAGAGCTTTATGGTTATGCACTTCATGTAGAGGTAGTAGGTATGAAAAATAATGAAAAACAAAGACATGTGTTATATCATACACATCCGTTATCTGATGGTTCTGTAGTAGGTTGGGAGAAATTAAGAGCTTATACAAGAAATGTTGGAATCCCATTCGGAGTCGCTACAGAGTTAATTGCAAAAGGAGTAGTTAATAAAGTTGGTGTTATTACTCCTGAAGAAGCTTTTGAAAATCCACAAATCATTTTTGACGAATTAGAAAAGCGTGGTATTTATATTCATGAAGAGATTTTCACTGAAAAAGAAAATTATAACTTTGTATAAGTAAGGCAGTTTATGAGGTAGATATAAATGGGGTGAGGCTATGTCTGTAGTAGGTGAAGAAAGAAAGCGAACAATTCTTGAGAAGGTAGAGTTTAAAGGGAAAGTAAAAGTTTCAGAATTAGCGAGAGAGTTTGCTGTATCAACAGAGACGATTCGCCGTTATTTAGAAGAATTAGATCGTGAAAAGAAGTTGAAGAAAGTGTATGGTGGAGCCGTTCAACTTCCAGGAGCTGGAATAGAGGCGCCCATGTTAGAACGAGAGATGCTGCATATAGAAGAGAAGAAAAGAATTGGGTATAAAGCAGCAACGTTTGTAGAAGATGGAGATGTTATTGCGATTGATGATGGAAGTACACCACTTCAAATGGTACCATATCTTGTTCATCGTAAAAATTTAACGATTGTAACAAGTTCATTTCCAGTAGCAACACAATTAATATCTTCTATTAATAAAAAGATGTTTCACGGTGAAGTTTTATTTATTGGTGGAAAAGTATCCCCAAAACATTCACGTGTGTCGGGGTCTATTTCGCAACAAGTAATCCAGCAATTTCATTTTCATAAAGCATTCGTTTCGATTGATGGATTGTTGCCTGGTTTTGGGGTTTCTAGTTTTGAATTAGAAAAGGCGAAACTGTCAGAAGCGATGATGAAATTAGCGGAGAAAACATATATTTTATGTGATCATACAAAAGTAGGGGTAAAAGGAAATTACCGAATAGCAGCGTTTTCGCGTATTCAACATGTAATTTGTGATAAGAAAATGCCCTATAGTTTTGAAGAGGAAATCAAAAAGCATAATATTCAATGGACAATTTGCTAAATGAATTGAATACATCTAAACTCCCACCTAATTTTTAGGTGGGAGTTTTACTATCAGTAAGTAACAAAATAAAAGATTTGTATTTATGCAAAAAGTGGACACATTTTCTCATCTCGTTCATATAATTTACCAATACAAAAAAAGTTGGTCGAAGGAAAGAAGGGGAAGTATGTCAGAACGGATATATAATAAACTTGTATTGTATGCAAACATTTTGCAAAAAATTGGCGTTATTAATGAAAAGGAAAAAAGTGAAATTCTTCATACGATAGGTAAAAAAGCCCTTTGAGTAAAGGGTTTTTTATTTTGTATCTATGGAAATATAAACTTAATTTAATATTCTCATTGACAATGATAATGAGATTCATTATCATTTATTATGTTAGTAATTGATAGGGATTATCAATTAAAATATATATAAGACAAGGGGATATTATTTTGAAAAAAAGTTATATTAAAGCTCTAGTAGTAGCAACAACATTAGCTATTCCATTTGCTGCATACTCTACTCCAGCATTAGCAGCAATAAAAATTGAAGCAAACCAGTCGTTAGCAGCAGCCAGTGATCGCACGTATGATACTGAGATTAAAATATATAAGGATCAAAAAGATGAGCCATCTATGGTTTCTCAGTACATAAAAAATCCTAAAGTAGCAATTGAAGACGGGAAAAAAATTGTTACTGTAACAATGCAAGATAGCGATTATTTTCAATATCTTAGAATAGAAGATAGAAATCAACCTGGTGTATTTCATGATGTGAAGGTTCTGTCAGAAGACAAAAGAAAAAATGGAACGAAAGTAGTCCAATTTGAAATTGGCGAATTTGAGCAGAAGCACAATATGCAAATGCATATATTTATTCCAGCTATTGGATATGATCACAAATATCAAGTTCAATTTGAAATTAAAGATCCAACTGTAGGCGAAAAAGAAACAGAGAAACCAGATGATAACTCTAATTTAGGCAATACGGAAACGGATACACCAGTTGATAGTCAAAATATGATAACAGATAACAAATTAAGAGAACTTGTTAATAAAAAAGTATTTAATAGAAAAGATTTAAATACACCAATTACGAAAGAAGAGTTATTACAAGTAAAGGACTTGTTTTTAAATACGAATGAGATTCTTGATTATAGTGCATTAAAATATATGCCAAATTTAAAATCTTTAACAGTTGCGAATGCGAAGATAACAGATCCATCGTTCTTTGCGAATTTAAAGCAATTAAATCATTTAGCTTTGCGTGGTAATGAATTTTCAGATGTAACACCACTTGTTAAGATGGATAATTTAGAATCCCTTGATTTGAGTAATAATAAAATTACAAACGTTGCACCACTAATTGAAATGAAAAATGTAAAAAGTTTATATCTATCAGGCAACCAAATAGAAGATGTAACAGCATTAGCGAAAATGGAACAACTAGATTACTTGAATTTAGCAAATAATAAAATTACGAATGTTACTCCATTAAGCGCGTTGAAAAATGTAACATACTTAACTTTAGCAGGTAATCAAATTGAAGATATTAAACCGTTATATTCATTACCTTTAAAGGACTTAGTATTAACGCGTAATAAGGTTAAAGATTTATCGGGTATTGATCAAATGAAGCAATTAAATAAATTATTTATCGGGAAAAACCAAATTGAAGATGTGACACCACTTACTAAAATGACTCAGCTTACAGAATTAGATTTACCTAATAATGAGTTAAAGGATATTACGCCATTATCAAATCTAGTAAACTTACAAAAGCTTGATTTAGAAGCAAATTATATTTCAGACTTATCGCCAGTTAGTAATTTGAATAAGTTAGTATATTTAAGTTTTGTTGCAAATGAAATCCGCGATGTTAGACCAGTAATAGAACTAAGTAAGAAAGCTTATATTAATGTTCAAAATCAAAAAGTATTTCTAGAGGAAGCAGAAGTAAATAAAGAAGTGAAAGTGCCTATATATGAAAAAGATGGTGGAATTTCTACGAAAATTCGATTGAAGAGTGATGGTGGTACGTATAGTAACGGTGTAATTAAATGGAGTACGCCAGGTGAGAAGGTATATGAATTTGGAGTGAAAGATCCATTTGCGGATACAGGGATCTTCTTCACAGGGTCTGTTATTCAAAATGTAGTAGAAAGTAAAGGGGATAACACTTCTAAAGAAGACAATACCTCTAAAGAAGATGAAAAAGTAGAAGTAGTAGAATTTAAAGATGTACCAAAAGGACATTGGTCAGAAGAAGCAATTAATTATTTAGCGAAAGAAAATATTTTCAAGGGATATGGAAATGGACAATTTGGATTTGGGGATAGTATTACTCGTGGACAAGTTGCGTCTTTAGTACAAAGGTACTTGAAATTAGAAAATAAAGTAGAGCAGAAAGAGAGATTTACAGATACGAAAGGGCATATGTTCGAGCAAGATATTGCTACAGTTGCGCAAGCTGGAATTATGCAAGGAGATGGTACTGGGGGGTTTCGTCCAGATGGAGTATTAACTCGATATGAAATGTCTGCAGTATTACATAAAGTATTTCAGTTAAAAGAAGATAGAAATAATAAAGTGAACTTTAAAGATGTACCAACCGGTCATTGGGCAGAAGGATATGTGAAAGCTTTAGCGGATAATAATATATCAAAAGGTGACGGGAATGGGAACTTTTTAGGGGATAATTTCGTAACACGTGAACAATATGCACAATTTTTGTATAACGCAATAAAAAAATAATAAATGAGAAAAATACGTTATTCTTTAATAAGAAGAATAACGTATTTTTTATATGTACAAAATCAAGTGAGAAATAGACAGGAGTGCTTATAGGTGATATGTCTATTTTTCCGATAGGTGCTGAAACCATATTGACAAAAAGGCATTCTCGTGTGATAATTCAATTAAATTTTTAGAATAATCAAAAAACATTCCTTTTACATAGAAAGGATTCGAACATTATATTAATATTACGCCGGGGGTGACGAAATGTTATTTTTTCTGAAGAAATGGAACGAATTAAAAGATGTGAAGGCAGAACTGGCACTTCGCGATTGGTTTTATGGTACAAAAATTAGTTTATCGATGTGTACGTCAAAAGAGCCATTAACATTTTTGGTAAATGTAGAGGGAAGAGATAAAGGAGTATTTTCTGAAGAAGACTTTATTGTAGTAAATTGTATGTGTGAGCCAGTATTTGAAAACGAAGAAAAACCAGCTTCAGAGTCGTTTATGCATGCGGATATTTATAAAAAAAGCAGTGCAGAATGCATTTTACAGGTACAGACTGTAGATAGTCATTTAATGTCAGAGCTATATGGGAAAGAAGGAGAAGTAACATTCGAAAAACGCAGCGTGGAACGTGTTTTTGGCAAAGAAGGCATTACAGAAATGACAATTCCAATTGTAGAAGATGAAAAAAAATTCGCTGATTTATTGGAAAGTAATGTTCCGAATTTTACTGAAGGTGGAGGAGTAGTCCTTGTTCATAATTACGGAATGCTCGTGTGGGGAAAATCACCAGAAGAAGCGAAAAAATGGTTGGAAGGTATAGAATATTTAATGAACTATCACGTAAAGCTTTTAATGATAAAAGGGGCAAAAAGTTCTGTTATATAAAGGTGTATTCACAGTGGTTACCATTCTATAAAAATGAAAGCGTTTTAAAAGTAAATTTCACTCATAAAATATAGGTCTCCTTATTATATATAGATTACATGTTGACATGTAAGGAGGAACATATTTTGCGAGTTAAATATCATTTTCTGCCAAAACAGCAGGTGACATTTTGTAAAACGAATGATTCTGGTGAAAAGGCTTTGCAAATTATGAATGAAACGGGATTTCGGGCAATCCCCGTATTAGCAGAAGATGAGAAGGAATTCACGGGGATCATTTATAAAGTAGATCTTTTAGAGAAGAAGTGTAATAGCGGATTAGAGCATGTAAGTACAGGAGATGTGCTGGAAGATCCAAATTCGTTTATTTTTGAAAAGGATTCTTTTTTTAGAGCTTTTTACGTGATTCGTCGTCTCCCGTTTTTAGCGGTTTTAAATGAATATAATGAATTTGTCGGTATTTTAACACATTCTAATGTATTTGATGTTATTGAAGATTCGTTCGGTATGCGGACGGGTGGTTATATATTAACAATTGCAACACAAGATTGTAAGGGGACAATTAAAGAGCTGGGGACATTGTTAAAGGCATACAATATAGGTGGACTGTTTACACTTGATAATGGTGATCAATATATTCGCCGTATTATCGTAAATATATCAGATGAGTTAAATGAAAAAAAATTAAAGCAATTAATTGAAAAGATAGAGAAAAAGGGATTTAGGGTGAGTCATGTAGATCATATTTAAGTTAAAAAGGTACCTATCTGCTATATGTAGATAGGTACCTTTTTTAGTACGAGAAATGAATCTTATTTTGAAACAGGAGGTGGAGATAATACTAAATCAGATAAAAAAATGAAGTCTGCATGTTCCCGAACTTTAGGAATAGAAGTTTCAATAACACGTGATGTAATTTCACCTGGAGGACCAACGTGCCCGATAGCTACCATGATTGGTTTTTCTTGGATTTTTTTGATGAGTAATTGGGCTTGTCTTGAAATATGACTTGCCGTATATACATCATCAAAAAATAATTGATTTTCAATGATAGGCACCCCTAATTCTTTACCGATTTTTGGGACAACACTATTAGGATTTGTTTTACTATCTAAATAAAATAAACCGTGTTTTTTACAGGCAGAAAGTATAAGACGTACAATCCTTTCATCGGCGGTTACTTTTGATCCCATATGATTGTTCATTCCTATCGCATGAGGTACTTCTTGAATTGCTTGTTCGAGTCGGTTGTTTATTTCTTCATCGCTTAAATCTGTTGTAATCGCTTTTGGTCCAAGCCACTCTTTTTTTCCTCTAATTGGCTCCATGGGCATATGTATAATAACTTCATGCCCTTTTTTATGGGCAGCTATTGCATCTTGTTTAGTAGAAGGAAGAAATGGCATAACAGCAATAGTGAGTGGAATAGGAAGTGATAACATCCTATCAGTTCCCTTCATATTATTGCCGAAATCATCGATGACAATAGCAACTTTATTTGTATGAGCGTTTGCTTGAATTGGAAATAGGAAGAAGGGTATGAACAGGGTGAAGACGAGAAATGTAATAGTATATTTGCGCATTTAAATAGTTCCTTTCTATTTTATCCCGCTATTTGCGGGCAGTAAGATTCCCACCTCAAAATTCGGCTAGAGCAAGAAGTTAGGTGGGAGATCAACTGCCGGTAAACGCCCGATTGGTGAGAGCTAATAATCAGTAGGGGGAGCAAAATCCGCACTGATTAAAGTTTCACTTTATCAATCATCATTATGTTTTACGTTTTTACATAAATTAAACAAAAAATGTCGAAGAAAAGTACATTGAAAATAGAGAACCCACTGTTTACTGAGTATTTACAAAAAAGAAGATGAAAAAAATGTCTATTATTGCGAATGTATTTACAAAGATAGAATAATTTGTAATAATTCTCAAAGTGAGGGTAAAGATTTGTAAATTTCAGGGGGAAAATGTTAAATTTTCTGATTCTTCAAATAGGATTAAATGTTTAAAGGAATAAAGTAGAAGAGACGTTTAGAGCATGGAAGAATAATAAGGGGGATATGGATGTTTACTGTAAAAAGGAAGTACACATTAGAAAAGCTTTCGCATGATATTCATATGAAACGTGAAGAAATGATTCATTTAGGATTAACAAGTGGGTTAAACAGTATGGAGACCATTCAAGTTAGTCAAGAATTGGACAAGCTTATCGTACAGTATCAGAGTTACAAAGAAAAACAAACACCGAAATGGTTTTCAATTATAAAAGTCCCTATTTTTCAAATTGGGTATGAAGGAAAATCGAGCAATTTTTGGAGAATGCTTGTGGCTGGTTTTATGAAATAAGTATAACTATCCTTTTTGGATAAGGATAATTATACTATGTGTAATGGAATCTCTATATGAACTGTCGTTCCTTTATTTTCTTTACTATCAATAAATATATGCCCGCTGTACATCTCTACAATTCGTTTACATATGACAAGCCCAAGACCTGTTCCAGTATCTTTATTAGTAAAGAACGGATGAAAGAGGTGTTTTTGAATATGTTTTGGAATTCCCTTTCCAGTATCAATAATTTGCAGTTGTGCGTGTTTTTCATTGTTTGTTACTACAATGGTTAATGTATCACCAGAAGCCATAGCTTCAATTGCATTTTTTGTAATGTTTAAAACCACTTGTTTCATATGGTCTTTTGAGCAAAGTATATGAACAGGGTGGTCTGGCAAATGTAAATGAAATACAATGTTATGTAGATTCGCCTCAGATTGAATAATTAATGCTACCTCATTAAGAATCGTTCTTACATCATATGTTTGTTCAATGATGGCAGTTGGCTTTCCAAGAATAAGAAATTCGCTTACAATTTCATTAATCCGTTCTATTTCTTGTTCGATGATGGAAAAGTAGAACTGATCCTGGTCATCTTTATATTTCTCTTTTAACAGAGCAACGAGTCCTTTAATTCCAGTAAGAGGGTTACGGATTTCATGGGCTGTACTAGCTGCAAAAGTTCCAACCAATTCAATTTTTTGCATTTCATTTTGTTGTCGTTCTAGTTTTGTTTGACGTTTTAATAACATATATTGAGCAAGTAAAAATAAAATAGACAGTAAAAATAAAGTAGCTGTACATTCTATTGAAACTAACTGATATAAAGTTTGTTGATGAATAGGTAACGGAGAAACAGAGACCTTCCAATTTAATCTTTGGAGTGGGGTAGTGAGCATGTTAGAATGCCCATCGCTTGTTTCATTATTATCATCAGTTAGAAAAACTACATCATGTTTATCAGTCACTTCGAAATGATATTGTGGTTTAATAGCATTTAAAGAGGCTGAAATGTAGTCAAAACGTAAACTCGCTAATAATAAGCCTGAGAGTTCCTTTTGTCTATTAAATATTGGAGAGGCAATCATAATAGCTTGATGTCCAAGAACGCGATCTGTAATAACTGATGATACAGTTGTTTTCTTAGATTGCAATGCATCTTGAATGTATTGGCGGTCAGAAACGTCAATAGGCGGCGAATCGCCTTGGGATGCGATTGTAATCATTCCATCTGTCGTAGCGTAATATAGGCCGGAAAAACGTACATCATTTCCATCCGTATCATGTACAATCTGTTTAATCCCATTGATGTTTCCAGTCTCGGTCCCTACGACTTTTGCGAGCATTTCTAAGGCAGATATAGATTCACCAAGGTGATGGTCTAAATAGTCTCTATATAAAAAGAGAACAGTGTGAGCAGATAGTTTGTTTTCCTGTTTCATTTGATATGTGTGATACGAAAAAAATGCGGCACCGATCCCTATCGTTGGTAGTATAACAAGCAGTATGTAAAAAACTATGCTTTGTAATTTGAATTTCAAATTTGGTACTCCTTCTTTTTTATTATCATTATATATAAACTATGTTAAAATTGTCATGTTTTTATTCAAGAATCATTTGCATTACATTAGGGAAAGGAAAAGGGATGAGTGAATATTCATTTGGAATTTGTAATGAAGTACTACATTGCTTTTCTTTTTGTTGCGGAGAATTTAAGTGAAGGGTTGAAATGGTATGACATCAAATAATGAGCGAGAAGATATTTCTCAATCTTTAAAAGTATTTATTGCATTATCCCGTGTACATCGTTCTGTTATGGATACTACAAATAAATCCATACAAAGTAACGGATTAAATCCAACTGAGTTTGCTGTATTAGAACTACTATATCATAAAGGAGGCCAACCACTTCAGCAAATCGGTGAGCGTATTTTAATAGCTAGTGGCAGCATTACATACGTTGTAGATAAGCTAGAGAAAAAAGGACTAGTAAAGAGAATCCCGTGTCCGAATGACAGACGTGTTATTTATGCACAATTAACGGAGTCTGGGGAGAGCTTTATTGCTTCTATTTTTCCTGGGCATGAGCAAGTTATACATCAGTCTTTCGAAATGTTAACGAAAGATGAAAAGGATGAATTACTTGATCTATTAAAAAAAATTGGCAAGTATGAAAAGTAATAATATGTTCCAAAGGAGCTTTGGATAAAGAAATCCAAGGCTTTTTTGTTTACATGTAATCATGACAGTATCGGCTGTATTTTGCTGAAGAATAAGAGGATATTTGTAAGTAAGCATTGAATTATAGTAATGATGCATATAATGGAGAGGGGGCGCGTTCATGTCATTTAAAGACTATGAATATAAACGGCCAAATATTGAAGAATTAAAAGAGAAGTTTACTGTTGCTTTAGAAAAGTTCGATAATGCAGAAACGGTTGAAGAACAAAAACAAGTAATTAATTCAATCAATGAAATTCGAAATGATTTTGGTACAATGGGTAATCTTTGTTATATTCGTCATTCTGTTGATACGACAGATGCTTTTTATAAAGAAGAGCAAGATTTCTTTGATGAATACTCCCCGGTTGTACAAGGCTACGGAACAAAATATTATAAGGCGTTAATGAATTCTCCATTCCGTGAAGAATTAGAAGCGTATTATGGAAAGCAATTATTTGCTCTAGCTGAATGTGATTTAAAAACATATTCAGATGAAGTAGTGAAAGATTTGCAATTAGAGAATAAATTGTCTTCACAATATACACAGTTGTTAGCATCTGCAAAAATTGACTTTGCAGGAGAAGAAAGAACGTTATCACAACTTATTCCGTTTATGCAAGGAAAAGAAAGAAGCGAACGTAAAGCAGCAAGTGAAGCATACTACGGATTTTTAGCTGGGAATGAGGAAGAGTTAGACCGTATTTATGATGAGCTTGTTAAAGTAAGAACAACAATTGCAAAAACACTTGGTTTTAAAAACTTTGTTGAATTAGGATATGCGAGAATGTATCGTACAGATTATAATGCAGAAATGGTTGCGAACTATCGCCAGCAAGTATTAGATTATATCGTTCCGGTTGCAACAGAGTTAAGAAATAGACAAAAAGCACGCATTGGTGTAGAAAAGCTCGCTTATTATGATGAAAACTTTGAGTTTGCTACAGGTAACCCAACTCCAAAAGGTGATGCGGATTGGATTATTAATCACGGGAAAACGATGTATAAAGAATTATCAGCTGAAACAGATGAATTTTTTAATTTCATGCTAGATAATGATTTATTAGATTTAGTTGCGAAAAAAGGAAAAGCTGGTGGTGGATACTGTACATATATTGAGAATTATAAAGCGCCATTCATTTTCTCAAACTTTAATGGAACGTCTGGTGACATTGATGTACTAACACATGAAGCTGGTCATGCTTTCCAAGTATATGAAAGTCGTAAGTATGAAATTCCAGAATACAATTGGCCAACATATGAAGCGTGTGAAATCCATTCGATGAGTATGGAATTCTTTACATGGCCATGGATGAAGTTATTCTTTGAAGAAGATGCGGAAAAATATTATTTCTCACACTTAAGTTCAGCACTTCTATTTTTACCGTACGGTGTATCTGTAGACGAATATCAACATTATGTATATGAGAATCCAGAAGCATCGCCAGCAGAACGTAAGTCAGCATGGCGTAACATAGAGAAGAAATATTTACCACATCGTGATTATGAAGATAATGATTATTTAGAGCGCGGTGGTTTCTGGCAACGTCAAGGTCACATTTATAGCTCACCGTTCTATTATATTGACTACACGTTAGCTCAAATTTGTGCGCTGCAATTTTGGAAACGTGCAAGAGATAATAGACAAGAGGCTTGGGAAGATTATGTGAATCTTTGTCAGCAAGGTGGAAGTAAATCATTCTTAGAATTAGTAGAAGTTGCAAATTTAACATCACCATTTGCTGAAGGTTGTGTAAAAAGTGTAATTACAGAAATTGAAGCGTGGTTACGTGCTGTTGACGACACAAAATTGTAAAAAACATGCGCTTTTTTTCACATGTTTAACATCGACATAATGGAAAAATGATGAGATAATAAAAGAAAATTCAGAATTATTTAAGAGGTGTTTCTAATAAGGAGCACCTCTTTTCACCAACAAAAGGGGGGAAAGCATTATGCTTCAATCTAATATGGATGTTAGTTTAGAAACTTTAGTCCACTCATTACAGTCTACACGAAGCACGCTGTTATCAGAAATTGAAATGTTAAATGATACTGAGGTGAATGTAAAGCCACGTCGTGATAAATGGAGTATTATTCAAATTTTGCATCATTTACATTTAGTTGAACAGTCTGTCACATCTGCCCTTGTATATGCTTTGCAAAAAAAAGAAGGAAAGCTTGCTCCATTTAAAGACCTCCAACTTACGCTTGATCGCACATATAAACGGGAAGCTCCTCAACAAATGAAACCAACAGAAACATTAATGAAAAAACTGCAAGGAATTCAATTACTAGAACATTCACGACAAGAATTATTACATGCACTTCATAGTGTGATAGATGAAAAAGAATTATTTGAAAATGGATTGAAACATCCTATTTTTAATGATTTGAATTTATACCAATGGGTTCAATTTCTGGATTTGCACGAACAAAGGCATCTTACACAGCTAAAAGAAGCAAAACATGCAATTTTACAGCGATAAAGTGAAACTTTAATCATTGGGTGGCATCCCGCACTGATTATTATTCTTTACCAATCGGGCCGCGCTCAAATAGTGGGAAAAAGGAAAAGAAGCGGTGAAACGCTTCTTTTCCTTTTTTACTCATGCATAGTTTTCTTTCTCATTTTGGAATACTACATGGAGAAGAGAAAAGGAGTTGAAAAGTATGTCAAAGAAAAAGAAAGAAGAAGAGCGCGCTTGGAAAGCTCGGAAAGAGAATCAAAAACCACATGGAAAAGTGAAAGCTTTTGCGGAATTAGTTGAAGGAACAGAAAAAACGTGATGAATTTCATCACGTTTTTTGTATGATTGGGAAAGTTAATAAAAATGTTGTACCTGTTCCTTTTTCACTAATAATATCAATCTTTCCATTCATTGCTTGAATGACACTGAAGACGACCATCATCCCGAGTCCGGTCCCTTTTTCTTTCGTCGAATAGAAGGGTGATCCGAGGCGTTTTACTTGTTCTGGATCCATACCAACGCCTGTATCTTTTATATACAATTGTATATGTTTATGGTCTGGAACTAATGTAAGAATAAGGTCACCACCGTTAGGCATAGCCTCAATACAGTTTTTAAAAATATTTAATAAGCATTGGTTCAGCTTTTGCCTTTCACCAGCTATAAAGAAAGATGTACTTTGTTTTATGTAATGTATACGAACATTTGTTAAATTGGCAAGAGGTGTAATTAAAGATAACGCATGAAGTAACTCATCTTCTACTTGCAATTGTTGTTCTTTTTCAATACTCGGTTTTGCAAAAGTTAAGTAGTCTGTAAGAACATGATTTGCTTGTTCGATCCCATTAATGGCTATGTCGATATATAATTTTCGTTCCTTCTCAGAACACGTATCTGACTGTAAAAGTTGCAAAAATCCTTTCGTTGAAGTTAAAGGATTACGAATTTCATGAGAGATGGAAGCCGCCATTTCGCCGATTAAATGAAATTTTTCAGCGTTCATAAGTTCATTTTGGAGACGAACTTGCGTTTGTAATATGTGTAGTAAATATAAAATAAGGATCGTGCCAATCATCGTACATAGTTCGTACACAATGATATGTGGTATATAATCTGCATCATTTGTAACACTTGCAAGGAAAAATGGTATCCAACCAAATCCATAAGTAAGACTGTAAAAAATAGCAAGTGTTATTTTTATATGATTAGAACTTCGATTAAAAAGTTTGTATGTTAATAGTAGAACAATAAATAGGAGAATAGAAGCGATAAAGGATGGAAACGCACCTATTCCTCCTAATAAAAAGCGATAAATGTTTAATACAGCTAAAATAGAACCACCAGCAATAGGCCCTCCCGTTAACGTACCGACAATTAATACGATATGTCGCATGTCGAACTGAAAACCGTTATTTGTTTTTGCTGCAAAAGTGATACATAGTATGGTAGCGAGGCAACACAATACAATAAATATAGCTGAATTCAATTTAGGAGATCGTTTCCCTTTCTGATTCCAAAACAAATGATATACGAGCATAGTAACGAGAATAGATAATATATTTAAAAAGAGGTAAATAATAAAGAGTTTCAGTGGGATGCCTCCTCTCTTCTAACATTAAATTAATCATACTATAAAATGAAAGAAATGAAATGCGAAATAGCGGAAAAATCAGAAATTTTTTCTGATAGTATACAATATGTTACAATAAGCTTTGTCAATGAAAGAAGAAATTCCATGCACTGCATGGGAGAGGTTCGCGAACTCCCTCTATAAAAAACTATGGAAACAACAATATCTTTAGGTATTGTTTTGTTTTTTTATTGTGACAGTTCAAGAACGTTCTTTCTTCTTATTCGTAGTAGAGAAGGAGAATGAGTGAAATGAAAAAAGAAAAAGCGGTAGTTGTTTTTAGTGGTGGACAAGATAGTACAACATGTTTATTTTGGGCGATAGAGCAGTTCGCAGAAGTGGAAGCTGTAACGTTTAACTACAATCAACGTCATAAGTTAGAAATTGATTGTGCAGTAGAAATTGCGAAAGAGCTAGGTATTAAACATACGGTACTAGATATGAGTCTATTAAATCAACTTGCTCCAAATGCGTTAACGAGAACGGATATGGAGATTACACATGAAGAAGGTGAATTGCCATCAACATTTGTAGATGGACGAAATTTACTATTCCTATCATTTGCTGCTGTATTGGCCAAACAAGTTGGAGCACGTCATATTGTAACGGGTGTATGTGAAACTGATTTCAGTGGTTATCCAGATTGCCGAGACGTGTTTGTAAAATCATTAAACGTTACATTAAATTTATCTATGGATTATCCGTTTGTTATTCATACACCACTTATGTGGATTGATAAAGCGGAGACATGGAAATTATCAGATGAACTTGGAGCATTTGAGTTTGTTAGAGAAAAAACATTAACATGTTATAACGGAATCATTGGTGATGGTTGCGGTGAATGTCCAGCATGTCAACTTCGTAAAGCAGGATTAGATACGTACTTACAAGAACGCGAAGGAGCGAACAACTAATGGATAATTTCTTTGGATTTCGCATCGTAGAAAATTTACAAAAAATGGACGAGGATATTCAGCGTAAACAACTCAAATATCATAATAAAAGAGTAATGGTCAGCAAGGAATTTACATTTGATGCAGCACACCATTTACACTGTTATGAAGGGAAATGTAAAAACTTACATGGTCACACATATAAAGTTGTATTTGGAATTAGCGGGTATGTAAATGAAATAGGCCTTGCAATTGACTTTGGAGATATAAAAGAAATTTGGAAAAACGAAATTGAAATATATTTAGATCATCGTTATTTAAATGAAACATTGCCAGCAATGAATACGACTGCTGAAAATATGGTTGTTTGGATTTATGAAAAGATGGCAGAAGCATTAACGAAAGATAATCGTGTGAACGAATATAAAGGAGCTCGTGTTGAATTCGTTCGTCTATTTGAGACGCCGACTAGTTATGCGGAAGTAAGACGGGAGTGGATGCTCGATGAGTAAAATCCCTGTCTTAGAAATATTCGGTCCGACTATTCAAGGAGAAGGTATGGTTGTCGGGCAAAAGACTATGTTTATTCGAACTGCTGGCTGTGACTATAGCTGTGCTTGGTGTGATTCTGCTTTTACTTGGGACGGATCGGCAAAAGATCAAATTAGACAAATGTCAGCGGTAGACATTTGGAATGAGCTTGTTGAAATTGGAGGAGAAAATTTCTCTCATGTTACGATTTCGGGTGGAAATCCTGTTTTATTGAAAAATATTGAGTCGCTTCTTTCTATATTAAAAGAGAATGGGATGCGAACGGCGATCGAAACACAAGGGAGTAAATGGCAAGATTGGTTACTTCAAATTGATGAGGTAACGATTTCGCCAAAACCACCAAGTTCAACAATGAAAACAGATTTTCAGAAGTTAGATGATGTTATTCAGAAACTAGCAGGAAAAGATATTAGTTTAAAAGTAGTAGTATTCGATGATCAAGATTTTGAATATGCAGTTAAGATGCATGGACGTTATCCAGATGTATCATTTTTCTTACAAGTAGGAAATGATGATACGAAAACAGTGGATGATGCAATGCTTATTAAAAAATTATTAGATAAGTATGAGTGGCTTATTGAAAAAGCTGTGAACTGTAAAGAAATGAATGATGCGAAAGTATTGCCACAGCTTCATGCGTTAGTATGGGGAAATAAACGAGGCGTATAATGAGAAGGGATGTTTAAAATGGCAGGAAGATTAGATGAAGATTTAAAAGATGTAACATTATTAGGAAATCAAAATACAAAATATTTATTTGAATATAGCCCAGAAATTTTAGAGGTATTTGATAATAACCATCCAAACCGTGATTACTTTGTAAAATTCAACTGTCCTGAATTTACAAGTTTATGCCCGAAAACAGGACAACCTGATTTTGCAACAATTTATATTAGCTACATTCCAGAACAAAGAATGGTAGAGAGTAAATCTTTAAAGCTATATTTATTTAGCTTCCGAAATCATGGTGACTTCCACGAAGATTGCATGAACGTTATTATGAATGATTTAATTAAATTAATGGATCCACGTTATATTGAGGTATGGGGGAAATTTACACCACGTGGTGGGATTTCAATCGATCCTTACTGTAACTATGGTCGCCCAGGAACTAAGTATGAGAAAATGGCAGACTACCGTATGATGAACCACGATCTATATCCAGAAACAGTTGATAATCGTTAATATATATAGAAAGAAAGGATCTGTATGATATACAGATCCTTTCTTTCTATTATATTATGCATGTTGATTAATGACAGTATAGTTTTTATGGCTTACAACTGTAAGAGGTTCCATATCTAGTTCTCTAAAATTCTCCATAATTGTTAAATCAACAATAACGGAATTTTGATTTACTTTTTGAACACGGCCTTGCATTCCACCTTTAAATTCAATGATATCTCCAGTTTCTGCGATCTGCATAAGCAACTCTCCTTGTTACAGTTTTCCCCAAAAAAGAATAATTTGGGATTTTTTATTTCCTCTTATTTTGAACTATATTTACTAATTTGTAAATGTTTCCAAAGTAAAAATTCAAAAAATATTCACTTTTTGTAAGAAAATATATGAAAAAGTATTGTTAGGAGAGGAATAATGAAAATGCATACATCTTTATATGGGAGTATAATGAAAAAGATACAGTGACCTACTAAAGTAGGAGAAATTAGGGGCGGTAAAATGATGTTTGAAATTGTGGGGAGCTTTATAGCGATTTTATTATTTTTATTTTCTTATATACAGTTGAAGAAAATGCGTCAACATGAAACAACTACATATTTTGATGGACTGGATGGTGTGCAAGCATCGATAACGCATGATAGTAGTGGGGATATGTAATGATATATAACTTTCTTTTTATGCATGGTATGATGGCAATAAGAAATAGTACATAATATAGTTCGTAAGTGATGAATGGGGAGTGGAAAGAATGCGAATTTCTTTTATTCGTCATGGTCGTTTGGACAGTACTATAGCGCCAATGACAATTATTTCATTTCGTGAATGGATAAAGCAATATGATTTAGGAACTACGGTAAAAGAAGCTCATATACCGATTGAAACAATTGAGGCGATTACAACAGCGAAATTGGTCGTAACGAGTGATCAGAGGCGCGCTGTGCAATCAGCAACCGAATTAACGGATTCTTTATCTTTTGTGCAAAATCCTCTTTTTAGGGAAGCTGAAGTTCCGACAGGTTTTTATGCTCCAAAATGGTTGAAATGTAAACCTAATGTATGGATGTTTATTGGACGTACACTATGGATAGCTGCCTATAGTAAGGATGTTGAGTCTTATAAGGAAGTACGAGAAAGAGCAAGGCAAGCTGCCAATATGTTACACCGCTATGCGCTCGTACACGGACATATTGCTCTTGTAGGTCATAGTTATTTTAATGTGATGATTGGGACTGAACTGAGGGCAATGGGGTGGTCAGGTTCGCCTATTTTCCATAGGAAGCCATGGGGATGTACAACATATACATTTCGTGAGGCGATGGATGGAAATGTATTAAATACGAATTTAACATAAAAGAGGCTGTCCCTTTGGCAGCCTCTTTCTTTACATAACAAGCAAAAAGAATTGTCCTTTTAAGATATAGAAACTAATGACCGTAATGGTTTTATTAGATGGGCATACGGTTCACCAACGAGCATAACGATGTTATCTTTTTTGTAACCAAGTTTTTCATATAGTGAAAAAGCGCGTTTGTTTTCTAAATTAACAAGTAAGGCGATTTTTTCATGACCTTTTTCAGTTGCATGAAGTTCAGCTGCATCGATTAATTTAGAGCCAATGCCACGTCCACTGTACATATTTGAAACTGACAACGTGTCAATATAATACTCATCAAGTTCAGCTTCTTTTTCTAACGTAATGGATTCGTCTTCATGTAGTTCTCTTAAGTGGTGTACGATTGGTGCATCAAGTTGTTCAGCGTCACTACCGTGATAAACGACAATAACCCCAACTATCTTTCCATCTTGTTCAGCCACTAAACAGTTTTCATAGCTCAATCGATTATTTTCTTTTGCGAACCATGTTTCAAGTCCTAGTATCACTTTTGCTTCAACTGTGCTACCTGTGATTTTTTCAGCAATTTCGTGCAGAGCGTTATACAGTAAAGGTGCTACTCCTATCGCATCTGTCTTTTTTGCTTTCCGAATCATAGTATCCCTCCTAGTTCTATGCATATATTGTAGCATAAAATAAAATAACAAACAGTGGATTGGAACTTTGTTATACAGAGCGTCAAAAAGTTTGATATAGAGAAGTAGCTATGTTAGTATATGATATTTAGTGCGAATATAATAAAGTGATATAGCTATAAAAATAATGAAAGTGAATTAAATAATAGTAACGGGATAATTTTACCGTTGTCGACCTATAGAAGATGCGATAAAATAAACTATTGCAGAGAGGTGAAATACATGGATAAACAATTAGCAAATGCAATTTTGGATCAGCTGAAAAATGGTGAAATAAAGGAGTATGTTGCGACGAAAGATGTATTTTATACGTTCAGGGAAGTTGTTGTAAGTCGAGAAGATTTTAAACATATTATCGGGAACGCACAGCGCGGTGGACAGGTAATTTATACATATTCAGAAACACCACGTTCATAAATAGAAGATAAAGGAGAGGAGAATTATGGGAGATTTTAAACAAGGCATATTACCACATTGGGATTATATGTGGAAAGATAGAGCTGGGAATAGGTTTATGGGAATGGTTATGTATCCAGAGAAACGAAAATGTTCAGCAAAAATGCTTCAGAAAATAAAAAGAGCATATGAAGAGGCTATAGAAATTAAAGTAACTGTACAAGTTCAACATACATATCAGTACGTAGAAGGAATGATTGTATACTTTGATGAAGAAGCTCCTGTATGTACAATGCTCGATAAAGATGAGAATCCACATCATATATTTATAAAAGATATTTTGCGTATTGAGCACCCGTAATAATTTTTTTCATAAATAAATTGAAGTTCCATAATAATAATCTTTTTCTATAATAGTTATCTTTTAGTATGTAACGAGGAACGAAAGAGTATGTATAATATTTAATAAAGTAAAATTGATAAATGTAATCGTTTTTTAGAACAGATTATCGTTTAATGTCTGTTCTTTTTTGCGTGATGCTGGAGAAATATAATCCTCCAGCATTTACTGTTTTATGACAAAAAATATTGTTAACTTTTTTAAAATGAGGTTAAATGCGTTGACAACTTTTTTGAAAAGCACTTTATTGACATGAGTTTTAGAATGTTGTTTCATAGTCTTTGTATTGAAAAAAAACGATGATCATGTCGAAAAGTAAAAGTTAAAAAAATAAAGATTTTATACATATATCTTGTGTCTTATTTTGAAACGTAATACAATATATAGAGAAAACAAGAAACGACATACAGAGAATATATATTGGAGAGGGAGGGTCGGAAATGTTAGTTGCATATGATTCTATGACAGGAAACGTGAAGCGTTTCATCCACAAATTAAATATGCCGGCCGTTCAAATTGATGAAGCTCTAGTATTAGATGAAGACTTTATTCTTATTACGTATACAACAGGTTTTGGCAATGTACCGGAACGTGTTTTAGACTTTTTAGAACGCAATAATGAAAAATTAAAAGGCGTATCTGCAAGCGGCAATCGTAATTGGGGAGACATGTTCGGTGCAAGTGCTGACAAAATTTCTACTAAATATGAAGTGCCTATTGTATCAAAATTTGAGTTATCTGGAACAAATAATGATGTAGAATATTTTAAAGAAAGGGTGCGGGAGATTGCGACACATTGAACTGAATAATGAAATCACGCAAATGCAGGACGGTTTTTATCAGCTTCATAAAGATAAAGAGGCGTTAGAAGTCTTTATGGAAGAAGCTAGAGAGAATACCGTTCATTTTAATAGCGTGGCAGAGCGAATGGAGTATATGAAAGAACACGATTACTATTACAACGTTCTGGACGAGTATAGCTTGGAGGAAGTAGAGGGAGTATATAGCATCGCTTATGGTGAAAACTTCGAGTTCCAATCTTATATGGCAGCATCTAAGTTCTATAAAGATTATGCGTTAAAAACGAATGATCAAAAACAATACTTAGAAAGCTATGAAGATCGTGTAGCAATTGTGTCATTATACTTAGGACGCGGTGATGTTGCGAAGGCAAAACACTTCGCAAGCATGATTGTAAAACAAAACTACCAACCAGCGACACCAACCTTTTTAAATGCGGGAAGAAGCAGAAGAGGAGAAATGGTGTCTTGTTTCTTGTTAGAGATGGACGATAGCTTAAATTCAATTGGCTTTAACATTAATACTGCAATGCAATTATCGAAAATCGGTGGTGGAGTAGCTTTAAACTTATCTAAGCTACGCGCACGTGGTGAGCAAATTAAAGGTATTGATAACGCCGCAAGTGGTGTAGTACCTGTTATGAAATTGCTTGAAGATTCGTTTTCATATGCGAATCAACTTGGCCAACGAAAAGGTGCCGGCGCTGTATACTTAAACATTTTCCATTGGGATATTATTGAATTCCTTGATACAAAAAAAATAAATGCCGATGAGAAGAGTCGTATTCAGTCTCTATCAATCGGAATTATCGTTCCAAGTAAGTTCTTTGAACTTGCTGAGAAAAACGAACCTTTCCATGTTTTCGCGCCTTATACAGTATTTAAAGAGTACGGAAAACATTTAGATGATATAGATATTGATGAAATGTACGATGAATTAATGAGCAATCCGAAAGTGAAGAAGAAGCCACTAGATATTAGTGCACGTGATATGCTGATTAAAATCGCTATGATTCAGCTTGAGTCTGGTTACCCATACTTAATGTTTAAATCAAATGCAAATAACCAGCATCCATTGAAGGATATTGGAACTGTGAAGATGTCGAACTTGTGTTAAATATGTAGCACCTTCTAGTAGAAATGCTAGTCGAACAACTCCGTTAAACGGGGAAAGCCTCAAGTTTGAGGTAACCTACCGTGCTAAATCTTATCTTAGAATGAAAATATAAAACTTCAGAATGTATCTTATTATTTTGTATAGCAGAGTTATCGGACAACATAAAGTAATAAGAGACTTTCTGAAAGATTAAGATAAGTAAAAGCCTAACGACTATCCCATTTGGGAGTAGAGCGCAAGCGATTGGCGTTCGAAAAGCGGAGCACCTAACCAGGTAATGCTGTAGGTGATGATATAGTCTGTCCTGTATGGTGACATACAGCGGTTGCATGAGCAACGGACTGAGTAGTAGCGAACTCGGTTGAACATTCGAGACAGAAATCTTCCAGCTTCAAGAAACTTCTGAAATAAATGATTACGGTACAGATGACATTATCCGTCGTGATATTAACTGTAACTTAGGATCGTTAAATATCGTAAATGTAATGGAAAATAAAGAAATTCGTGAAGCAGTTCATGCGGGAATGGAAGCTTTAACAGCTGTTTCTGATATGACGATCATTCCGAATGCGCCAACTGTGAAAAAAGCAAATGATGAGCTTCATTCAGTTGGACTTGGAGCAATGAATTTACACGGATATTTATCAAAAAATAAAATCGCATATGAAAGTGCAGAAGCGAAAGAGTTCGCTCGTACATTCTTTATGATGTTAAATTACTACTCGATTGAGAAAAGTATGGAAATCGCTAAAGAAAAAGGCGAAACATTTAAAGACTTCGATAAGTCTGATTATGCGAACGGCACATACTTTGAAAAGTATGAAACGACAGATTACAGCCCAGTAACTGAAAAAGTTCAGCAATTATTTGAAGGAATTCATATTCCAACAAAAGAAGATTGGACAAGTTTAAAAGAGCAAGTGAAGAAGAATGGATTATATAATTCATATCGTCTTGCTATCGCTCCTACACAATCTATCAGTTACGTTCAAAATGCAACTTCAAGCGTAATGCCGATCGTAAGTCAAATCGAATCAAGAACGTATGCGAATGCGACAACATATTATCCAATGCCATATTTATCAAAAGATACGTTCTGGTACTATAAATCTTCTTACGACATGAATCAGTTTAAATTAATTGATTTAATCGCAGAAATTCAGGAGCATATTGACCAGGGAATTAGTACGATTCTTTACGTTAATAGTGATATTTCAACACGTGAGTTAGCACGTTACTACATCTATGCACATAAAAAAGGCTTAAAGAGTCTGTACTATACAAGAACACGTAAGTTAAGCGTGGAAGAGTGTGTGGCTTGTACTGTTTAATATAAAAAGTGTGACATTATGAGCAGGGTTTTCTGAACCCTGCTCATGCTTAGTTATCAATTTTTCATGTTTATTTAGAGAAGGGGCGATTGAATGCGTGCGGTAAACTGGAACAAAAAGGAAGACGATTTTAGTTTAATGTTTTGGAAGCAAAACATCGCTCAGTTTTGGACAGAAGAAGAAATCGCGGTATCTTCTGACAAAAATACTTGGGCACAATTATCAAGAGAAGAGCAGGTTGCTTATAAGCGTGTATTAGGTGGTTTAACACTTTTAGATACGAAGCAAGGCGGCGAAGGGATGCCACTTGTACTTGTTCATCTTGAAAATTTACAAGCGAAAAGTGTATTAGCTTTCATGGGTGCTATGGAAGAAGTACATGCGAAGAGTTACAGTCATATTTTCACAACGCTAGCTACTGAAGAAGAAATTGATGATATTTTTGAATGGGTAGATAACCATCCATTACTTGAGAAAAAGGCTGGTATTATTACTCGTTACTACCGTCGTCTATTAAAGCCTGAAGTAACGAAAAAAGAGTTATACATGGCAATGGTAGCAAGCGTATTCTTAGAAAGTTACTTATTCTATAGTGGATTCTTCTATCCACTTTACTTAGCTGGTCAAGGTAAACTGACAGCAAGTGGTGAGATTATTAACCTAATAATTCGTGATGAGTCAATTCACGGCGTATTCGTCGGTATTTTAGCACAGCAACTCTTCGCAGAACTTTCTGCAGAAGATCAACAAGAAGTGCAAAAAGAAACGCAAGAATTATTAATGGAACTATATGAAATTGAAATGGCATACACAGAAGAAATTTACACTTCTATCGGTCTTGTAGAAGATGTAAATCGTTTCGTTCGTTACAATGCGAATAAAGGACTTATGAACTTAGGGCTTGAGCCGAAGTTTGAAGAAGAAGAAATTAACCCAATCGTTTTAAACGGTTTACGTACAGATACGAAAAACCATGATTTCTTCTCTGTAAAAGGAAATGGTTACGTAAAAGCAACGAACGTTGAAAAGTTAGCTGACGATGACTTTGTATTCAATTTTTAATATAGTGTTATAAAAAAAGCTGTCTTTATAGAAAAGACAGCTTTTTTTATATTAATGGTTTACATAATGTTATTATTTCATGAAAATATTTTTATCTCGTAAAAGTATAATTTATGAGGAAGTGAAAATAAAAAATGGATTAAAGTTCTGTTTTTTTATATTTAGCAGTATGAGAGATTGAATAACTTATGTCAAAATGAATAAAAAATGATAAGAAGTGAGGCTTAATTCCACCTATATGTTCTTTTTCGGAGTGCTTTTTTTGACTACAGAAATATTGGCTCGAAAATTGCATGGATATTTAAAAACAAAAGGAAATTGTAATAGATTGTGTGGTATATACAGTCGTTTGAAAGCGTTTCCTTTTCGCTGTCGATTTTTAAATGGAAATTAGATAGGAAAAGTAGGGGGAATGATAGGTGGGAAAAGTAGTTGGTTTAAAACGTTCATTAGGGCTGTGGTCAATTGTTATGCTAGGGGTCGGGTACATGACACCGATGGTTGGATTTGATACGTTTGGAATTGTTTCGGAAAAAACGGGTGGGCATGTTCCAGGAGCTTATTTGATTGCATTAGCAGGGATGTTGTTTACCGCTGCAAGCTACGGCAAAATGGTAAAGGTTTTTCCTACCGCAGGATCAGCTTATACGTATACACAGAAGACAATTAGTGCAAGGCTTGGATTTCTTGTTGGATGGTCCGCGTTATTGGATTATTTGTTTCTACCGATGGTGAACGCACTATTAACGAGAATTTATTTGTCAGCATTTTTTCCAAGTGTTCCTAGTTGGATATGGGTCATCGGTTTTATTCTACTGATTACACTTATAAATATTATTAGCGTGAATGTTACTGCTAACTTCAATACTTTTTTAGTAATATTTCAAGTGCTAGTAATGGCCGTGTTTGTTTTTCTTGTTATAAAAGGTTTATTAGCGGGAGAGGGAACAGGAGAAGTTTTTTCCATTCAGCCGTTTTTTCAATCGGATATACAAATATCACCGTTAGTTGCAGGTGCGACAATTCTTTGTTTTTCATTTTTAGGTTTTGATGCAGTAACTACATTTTCTGAAGAGACACCAAACGCGAAGAAGACAATTCCACGAGCTATTTTTCTTACTGCTTTAATTGGGGGAGTTTTATTCATTACAACTACGTATTTTACACAATCTTTCTTTCCAGATACATCTGTATTTAAAGATAAAGAATCAGCGTCTCCAGAAATTGCGCTATATGTTGGAGGAAAACTATTTCAAGCTTTCTTTTTAGTAGGAACGCTCATGGGGACACTTGCGTCTGGTTTAGCTTCTCATACAAGTGTATCCAGATTATTGTACGTTATGGGGCGAGATAATGTAATTCCGAAGAAAATATTCGGATACATTCATCCTCGCTGGAGAACTCCAGTATATAACATTGTTATTGTAGGAATTATTTCGCTCTCCGCTATATTCATTGATTTAGAAACGGCAGCATCTCTTATTAATTTTGGAGCGCTTATTGCATTTACATTTGTTAATTTATCTGTAATTTCCTACTATGTAATTAAGAAAAAAAGATATAAAACGATAAAAGACTGTTTAAATTTCTTAGTTATGCCTATTTTAGGTGCTGGTACTGTGGCGGTACTATGGTTTAACCTCAATATTCATTCACTTATTCTAGGGATTTGCTGGGCTGCTATTGGAATTGGGTACCTTCTATATGTTACAAATATGTTCCGCTCAGCTCCTCCGCAAATGCATTTTGAAGAAGCACAGGAAATAAAAAAAGAAAAAGGCATCGGATAAGTTCCGATGTCTTTTTCTTTTTTTATTTGATAATCATGCAGTATTGCATAAGTCATTCAAAGATTCATAAGTAAAGGGGATGACACGATATGATTAACGTAGTATTTTCACTTGGCACGATTATTGCTTTGTACAATTAGTAAAAATATAAAGAGGGGTGTTATCGTGCCGATTCAATCAGAAAGACATACAAATACAGTTGAAGTTGAAAATCCTTTAGAGGAATTTCAAGCTATATTAAAAGAGGCGCTTCATTTTTTAAGTTATCCAGACGAAGTATTCGAATTTCTGAAAAAACCGATGCGTTTTTTAGAAGTAAGCATTCCTGTCCGCATGGATGATGGAACAACAAAGGTATTTCAAGGGTATCGCGCTCAGCATAACGACGCAGCAGGGCCAACAAAAGGTGGTATTAGATTTCATCCAGATGTTACGGCAGAAGAAGTAAAAGCACTTGCTGGCTGGATGAGCTTGAAATGTGGAGTGACAGGACTGCCATATGGAGGCGCAAAGGGCGGGATTATTTGTAATCCACAGGAGTTGAGTTTTAGAGAACTAGAGTTACTGAGTCGTGGGTATGTAAGAGCAGTAAGTCAAATCGTGGGACCGACGAAAGATATTCCAGCACCTGATATGTATACAAATGCGCAAATTATGGCTTGGATGCTAGATGAATATGACCATATCAGGGAGTTTGACTCTCCAGGCTTTATAACCGGGAAGCCATTAATGCTAGGAGGATCACAAGGGCGGGAAACAGCAACTTCTAAAGGTGTATTGTATACACTTCAGTTAGTAAGTGAGTTAAAACAAATTCCGCTACAAAATATGCGAGTTATTATTCAAGGGTTCGGGAATGTTGGAGGTTATTTGGCAAAATATTTATATGATATTGGTGTGAAAGTAGTCGGGGTATCAGATGCTATAGGAGGAATTTATAATCCAGACGGTCTAGATGTTCCTTATTTACTAGAAAACAGAGATTCTTTCGGTGTAGTATCGAATCTCTTTAGTGAAACAATTTCTAATCAGGAGTTGTTAGAAAAAGAATGTGATGTACTCATTCCGGCGGCAATTGGAGGAGTCATTACAAAACATAATGCAGGAAAGCTTGGATGTAAGATTATCATTGAGGCTGCAAATGGACCAACAACAAAAGAGGCGATAACCATGTTAGAAGAAAAGGGAATTTTGGTTGTTCCAGATATTTTAGCAAACTCTGGTGGCGTAATTGTTTCATATTTTGAATGGTGTCAAAATAACCAAGGATATTACTGGACCGAGCAATATGTTGATCAATGTTTAAAGGAGAAAATTACATCTAGTTTTTCTAACGTACTTGATACTTCTAAACGCTTTGGAGTAAATATGAAAATTGCTGCTTATATGGAAGGGGTTCGCAAGATTGTAGAAGCATCGCGCCTAAGAGGTTGGTTGCATTTTTAACCTAAAGGGAGGGCTAAAATGAAACTGGATATTTTATTAGAAGAAGTGGAGAGACAACAAATCGGTTATTACTGTATTGTGTCGAATAGTCATCGTTACGATATAGCTGTTACGTATTCGCAACAGTTTCTTGGAAAAGCAATGGTTACCTCAATTCAAAATGGGAGAATGGTTTTATTAAGCCAAGAAGATATTGGAGAGGAACAATATTGGGCAACAAAGCTAGGAATTGAGGTAGAGGACATAGAAGAGTTTCAAAGCTTTTTCTATATGATTCTTCAGTCACAAAGGTTAGAAGAACAATATTAATAGAATAAAAGAAAGGGATGATTGATTATGTATTATGATATTATTACGAGTCCGTGTTATGGAATAATTGAAAAAGTGTCTATCGATAAGGATTCTCGAATTTATGAATGGGAGCCATTATTCTCTATTAAAGATATGAATGGTAAACTGGAAGTAATTAAGATGGGATGTAGTGGAGAAGTTCAATCTTTAGAAGTAGAAGCGGGAGATAAAGTAATTCCAGGTATGGTATTAGCTTATATTCAAGAAGATCTTTTCGTTAGTGGTAGTGATTAATGATAGAACTATGAGGAAGATGGAGGCACTCATCTTCCTTTTTTTATTAAATAAAGAAAGAAATGTTTTATTTTCAGATTAATTAAAAAAATCTGCATTTAATGATACAATACAAATTAAATAGTTCAAAGGAGGAATAGCAGAATGTTTTCCATCGCTCATACAAAAATTAGACCCATAGTTTCTCTACCTATCGATCAATCTGAAAAGGAATGGAATATAGATGTTAAAAATATAAAAGAATCTTTTCTATTTTTAAAAAGAGGAGAGAAATTATTTGCATACGTTCATGTGAAGGATCTGCTATCAAATAGTAAGGAATTAACTTCTAAGCTATTACTTTCAAATGCTGTTTCACTAGATACAATATGTCATCTTAGTAAAGATATTTCTTTAACAGCTCTTTTTCAAATTATCGGAGCGCCGATTGCCATAGTGAAAAATGAAGTGGATGAGCTAACAGGATATATAAGAAGAGAGGATGTTTTTGCAGAACTATTTAAACAAGAAAATCAGAGTGTTGATATATTGAAAATTATTTTAACGTCTATTCCAATGGGGATTTTTGTAGTAGATCGAGAAAAGAAAATTGTAAATTGTAATGAGTCTGGTTTGAAGATGATTAAATCGACTCCTGAAAAAGTTATGAATGTACCAGCAGAACTGATTTTTAATGGAGAACACATTAATAACGTATTTACAAAGGGAAAAACGATCTTGAATCAATTACAAATCACAAATGAGATGGGTGTATTAGTTGACTATAGTCCGATTCCAAACTTTGATCAAAGTATTGAAGGAATGGTTATTATTGTGCAAGATTTGCCGATGGTCGAGGACATGGCGATGGAAATTGAATATATAAAGGATTTAAATAAAGATTTACATGCAATTTTGTCTAGCATTTATGATGAAATATTAGTTGTTAATCATAAAGGGGAATTAATTCGTTATAGTGAAACTGTTATCAATGATTTTTGGGGGAGTAATTTGAAGGACTTGCTAGGAAAAAATCTTTTAGACCTAGAAAAGAAAGGGTTATTTAGTCCATCGGTTACGCGATTAGTGTTGGAAAAACAAAAAAAGGTATCAGTTGTACAAGAAACAAAAAGCGGAAGAAAAATATTAGCAGTTGGAAACCCTGTATTCAATGAAAACGGAGAGCTTCATCGTATTATTATTGCCTCAAGGGATATTACCGAAGCAACGAGATTGAAGACGGAATTACATGAAATAAAGAAGATATCAGAGCAATATAAGAAAGAGTTAGATGACTTTAAAAATAAAGATCGTTTTCTTAAGAAGCTTATTTACTGTAGTCCAAAAATGGAACAAATAATTAACCAAGCTAAAAAAATAGCAGATTTTTCTTCCAATGTTCTTATTTCTGGAGAATCTGGTGTTGGAAAAGAAGTAATTGCCCAGGCAATTCATCAACTTGGAAACAGATCTTCAAAGCCATTTTTAAAATTAAATTGTGGTGCAATTCCAGAAACTTTGTTAGAAAGTGAATTATTTGGTTATACGAAAGGTGCTTTTACAGGAGCCGATAAAAATGGAAAAGAAGGATATTTTAAGCGAGCTGATCAAGGTATTTTATTTTTAGATGAAATTGGAGAAATGCCTTTACATTTGCAAGTAAAATTGCTTAGAGTCCTGCAGGAACAAGAAGTAATTCCTATTGGAAGTACAACACCTATGAAAATAAATGTACAAATTATTGCCGCTACAAATAAGAGCCTTGAAAAGATGGTCGAATCTGGAACATTCCGTGAAGATTTATTTTATCGCCTCAATGTAATTCCGCTGCGAGTTCCTTCTTTACGAGAGCGAATGGAAGATGTTCCGGTACTTGCCTTTCATTTCTTACAACAGTTAAATGAAAAATATAATAAAAATTATCATTTAACTCCAGATGCACTTAATTTACTAGAGTTCTATTCATGGCCAGGAAATGTCCGTGAATTACAGAATATGATTGAACGTTTAGTTGTATCAGCAGATGATCCAGTAATTGAAGCGGAGTTTGTTAGTAAGTTTTTAACACCCGGTTATGACTTTAATAAATCAAAACCAGTTATTACAAGAGTACTACCATTACAAGAAGCGCTACATTCTGTAGAAGAACAATTGATTTTGCTTGCAATGAAGCAGTATAAAACAACGACTAAGGCTGCAAAAGCTCTTGGAATCAGCCAATCTTCAGTGAGTCGTAAATATCAAAAGATTGTTAGTGAAAAAGAGATAGCGGCTGATATCATCTCATATTCCTAAAAAAGGAGAAGGTCACATAGACTTCTCCTTTTTGTGTGCGCTCAGCATGTACATATTCTCTCGGATTCAAGTCCCGAGTGGTGAAGGTGGTAGCGGAAATGATTAAAGTTTCACTTTATGCAAAATGGAATAGTGTATGTGGAAATGCATAAAATGTTTGTTGTTTTTAAGAAAATAGTCAGTTTATCCCGCTATTTGTGGGCAGTAAAACTCCCACCTCAAAATTCAGGTGGAGCAAAGAAGTTAGGCTGGAAGCCCTGCTGTCCGTAAACGCCCGATTGGTAAGGGCTGACTAAAGTTTCACTTTATGTATGATTCTTTTGAATTTTAAATATTGGCATGGAAATTGCTTATAAATATATAAACGATCGATAAAGGAGGATTCAATATAGTGCTAGATTTAAAAATGTATGTAAACGGTGAATGGAGAGACTCTAGTAATCAAGAAAAAAGAACGATTATTAACCCTGCGAATGGCAAGGGTATAGCATATGCACCTGAAGGAACGATTGAGGACGCAAAATACGCAATAGAAGTGGCAAGATCGGCTTTCGATAGCGGAATTTGGTCAGAAACATCCACTGCTGAAAGAGCATCATATTTATTTAAAATAGCAGATGAAATTGATAAAAATATGGAAGAATTAGTATACCTTGAAACAATGGATAATGGAAAAACATACCGTGAGGCAGAAGGAGATATTGGAGATGCAGCGGCTTGTTTTCGCTATTATGCCGGATTGATTACAAAGCCAGATGGCCAAACATATCATGTAGCCGATCCGATGCAAGCGATGGTTGTAAGAGAGCCAGTTGGTGTTTGTGGATTAATTGTTCCATGGAATTATCCGCTATTGATGAGTGTATGGAAAATTGCACCTGCTTTAGCAGCTGGAAATACAATTGTGTTTAAACCTTCTGAAGTGACACCAATAACTGCAACAAAGCTATTCGAAATCCTTGAAAAAGTAGGACTACCAAAAGGTGTTGCCAATATGGTAATGGGGGCCGGTCCAATAGTAGGGAATGAAATTGCAGCGAGTCATAAAGTGGATATGATTTCCTTTACAGGTGGAACAAAAACAGGTAAGCACATTATGAGAACAGCAGCAGATAATATGAAAAAGATTTCGTTAGAACTTGGAGGGAAATCTCCAAATATTATTTTTGCAGATGCAGATTTTGAGACTGCTATTGATTATGCTCTATTCGGTATTTATGCAGGTAGCGGACAAGTATGTTCAGCAGGATCAAGAATCCTTGTAGAAGAAAATATTTATGATAAATTTGTTAATAGTTTTGTAGAGCGAGCGCAGCAAATTAACGTTGGGCCTGGTGATCATCCTGAATCAGAAATGGGGCCACTTGTAAGTCAAGAACATATGGAAAAGGTATTACGTTATATTGAAATTGGAAAAGACGAAGGTGCAAACGTTGCTTGCGGAGGTAGACGAATAATGGAGGATGGAAAAGGTGATGGTTTCTTTATTGAACCAACAGTCTTTGTCAATGTAAAACCTGATATGCGCATTGTCCAGGAAGAAATCTTCGGTCCTGTTGTAGTAATTCAAAAGTTTAAAACTGAACAGGAAGCAATTGAGTTAGCAAACGGTACGGATTATGGCTTAGCTGGAGGGGTATTTACGGTTGATGGTGCAAAAGCAATGCGCGTAATTCGCAAGCTTCGCGCAGGCATTACGTGGATTAATAGCTATCATCCAACATACAATGAGGCGCCTTGGGGCGGATATAAGCAAAGTGGTATAGGTCGTAGTCTAGGAACGTTTGGTTTAGAAGAATTTCAAGAAATTAAGCAGATTAATATAAATCTAGAAGTAGAACCTATTGGTTGGTTTGCAAATAAAAAAAATGTAGAGGTGAATTAGATGGAAACGAACGTGAAAAATAAATTGAATGAGAAAGAATCAAATGTAAATGAGTATATTACGAAAGTACTACAGTTAATTGAAAAAGAAAAAGTATCTGAAGAAGAGGCAAATTGGATTCAAAAAGAAACAGTAGACGGATTTAGAGAGCATGTGAATCCTGGTTTTCTTGCTTATAGAAAAACAGTAACAAAAGATGGACAATTTGCAGCAGTAGAATGGTCTGATGAAGGATCTTGTTTTATGGATATTAATGGTAAAAAATACATTGACTGTTTAGGTGGATTCGGAATTTATAATGTTGGTCACCGTAATCCGAAAGTAGTAAAAGCTGTAACAGATCAATTAAAGCGTCAAGCATTGCACAGTCAGGATTTACTAGATCCACTTCGAGCAATTCTTGCAAAGATTTTAGCGGATATTACACCTGGTGATTTGAAATATGCCTTCTTCACAAATAGTGGAACAGAAAGCGTAGAGGCAGCATTAAAACTAGCAAAAATGTATAGTGAACGAACAACTTTCATTTCTACAACTCGTGCTTTCCATGGTAAGAGCCTTGGTGCTTTATCTGGGACGGCAAAAGGAATGTTCCGTAAGCCATTTTTACCATTAATTCCGGGTTTCCGTCATGTTCCATTCGGCGATATTGATATGATGAGAAAAACATTTGAGACATGTGCATTAGTGGGAGAAGATGTTGCAGCAGTTATTTTAGAGCCAATTCAAGGGGAGGGCGGCATTATTTTACCTCCAGAAAATTATTTGAAACAAGTGCGAGAGCTTTGTGATGAGTTTGATTCGCTCCTTATTTTTGATGAAGTGCAAACTGGAATGGGCCGTACAGGAAAAATGTTTGCAGCAGATTTATATGATGTTGTGCCGGATATTATTTGTCTTGCGAAAGCGTTTGGTGGAGGTGTAATGCCAGCGGGAGCTATTGTTGCGAAAGAAAAAGTATTCCAAAGCTGGTTTGAAAATCCATTTATGCATACAACAACGTTTGGCGGGAATCCTCTTGCATGTGCTGCTGCAATTGCAACAATCCATGTATTATTGGAAGAGAAATTACCAGAACGTGCTGCTGAAGTTGGGGAGTATTTCTTAAAAGGATTGAAACAAGCAGCAGAAGGACACGAAGATAAAATCTTTGAAATCCGTGGTCAAGGTTTAATGATTGGGATTGAATTCCATAAAGACGAGATTGGTTATGAAGTGTCAAAGGCGATGTTTGATCAAGGTATTCTTGTTGCGGGAACATTAATTAACTCAAAAACAATTCGTATTGAACCATCTCTTACAATTAGTTATGAAGAAGTAGATACAGTTATTAATACGTTTAAATCCGTGCTAACTCAAGTAAAATAAATTTCGCATAATGTTATATGTGAATTCAAGCGATTGAAACTATAATTAGAATAGATTTACTTATATTGTATTACAGGAAGGCAGTGTAACGAAAAGTTACACTGCCTTTTTATTACATTTTTTGTTGTAACTATTTACATTTAATTTGTCTTAGTGTACTATTTAACTAACACACTAAGACAGGAGGGGAGAAATGAAAATCGAGTTTTCTCCAAACACACCAATTTACATTCAAGTAATGGAATACATAAAAAAAGAAATTGTAACGGGTCATTTATCGCCTGGCGATAAAATTCCCTCTGTACGTGAATTAGCGAGTGAATTACAAGTAAATCCAAATACGATTCAACGTACATTTCAAGAACTAGAACGGGATGGAGTTGTTGTAACACGTAGAGGAATGGGACGATATGTAACGAATGAAGGGGAGAAAATTATGGAGCTGCGAAAAGATATGGCGAGAGAATTACTTCATTCTTTTATAGATGGAATGGACAATTTAGGTTTTTCAGAAGAAGAAATTCTTACAATCCTTCGTTCTTCATTACATGAGAAAAGGGAGGAGAGCGAATGACAGAGTTATTAAAAATAGAAAATTTATGGAAGCGGTACGGATTAAAAGCAGTGATCCGGGAGTTAAATATAGAGATTACGGAAGGCAAAATCGTTGGTCTTGTTGGAGATAACGGAAGCGGGAAAACGACGTTATTGAAAATGATTGCAGGCCTGCAGCACCCTTCTGAAGGTAGCATAGCAATTAAAGGTAAAAAAGTAGGGTTAGAGACGAAAGAAATCGTTTCATTTATGTCTGATAAGCCAGTCTTTGATGATTGGATGACTGTAAAAGATGCCCTATTTTTCTATCGAGATTTTTATAAAGACTTTGATATTCAAAGAGCAGTAGATACGATTGCAGAATTTAAAATACCGTTAGAAGAAAAAATTATAGCATTATCAAAAGGGATGATTGAAAAGCTTCAAATTATTTTAACGTTTTCTCGAAAAGCGAAGTTATATGTACTGGATGAACCACTTGGCGGGATTGATCTTGTTTCTAGAGAACACGTATTAGATCTCATTCTACAATTTTATAGAGAAGATTGTACCATACTAATCTCAACTCATTTAATAAATGAAGTTGAAAATATTTTTGATGAGGTAATCTTTTTAAAAGATGGGGAAATTGTATTGTATGAAAATGTAGAAGAGTTACGTTTTCAGAGAGGGAAAGCTGTCACAGATGTGTTTAAGGAGGTGTTTAGTAGATGAAGTCGAGCTTAATATATATGTACAATATTAATAAAAAGCAAATTATTATTTCGTTGCTATCATTTATATTCGTTATCGCTGTAGCTTTCGTAAGTTTGGGGAATTATATTAAGCAAGAATCAGGAGAGGTAAGGCAAACAATTATAGTTGGTTTTGTTATTCTAGTATATATAATCTTTTTAGCGATGATATTTATTCAGGCGGTGTCTGCATTTGGGAAAATGACTGAAAGCACATTATTTCGATTAACATCGATATCAGGCAAAACAATTGTTTTAGCAATAGTGTTATATACTGTCATTTATCTCCTTATTTTTGAAGTTATAGGTTCTGTTTTTTTATATGGTATTTCTATGAAAATAATAAAGGGTACAGAGCTCTATGAAGTGTTATTTACCCAAAGTGTATTCAATCCATTAAAGCACCTCTTTAGTACTATGTTATATGTATTTAAATTATCTAGCATATTGCTTGTATTACTTTTTGCAGTAGCTAGCGTTAAAGTTTTTTCTTTGAAAAAGAAGAAGCTAGAATATACGATTATATTTTTGTTATTTTTATTAGTAACAAAAGTGATGAGCGTTATATATGAAATGTTGGGTGGGCTTGCTCCTATAGTGCCCTTAATAAGAAATTTAATTTATATAGATGAATCGTCAGATGGAGATATAATGTTATTTCCGGAAAAGCTTATGAATTTATATAGCCTTAGTTTTTCTATAGGAATATTTATTCTACTTGTTTATATAACAGGTCGCATTATCGACAAAAAACTAGAAGTCTAAAGGAGGAATCGGCATTGGGAAATGTAGTAGTAAAATTAGAAAATGTTCGAAAAAGGATTGGTAGAACAGAAATTATTCGAGGTTTATCATTTGAGGTTCGTGAAGGGGAAGTGTACGGTTTCCTTGGACCAAATGGAAGTGGTAAGACGACGACAATTCGTATGATGACAGGTCTTATTTCTATGACAGAAGGCGATATTACAATTTGTGGTCATAGCATTCGTACGGAGCGTGAAAAGGCGTTAGAGCAAATTGGTGCAATTGTAGAAAACCCTGAACTATATGATTATATGACTGGTATGCAAAACTTAAAGCATTTTGCAAACATGGCAATTACTCCAATTAGTAAAGAGCGCATCGCTGAAATTGTAAAGCTTGTTGAATTAGAGCATGCAATTCATAAAAAGGTAAAAACATACTCACTTGGTATGAAACAGCGTTTAGGAATTGCACAGGCGTTACTTCATCAGCCGAAAATATTAATTTTAGATGAACCGACAAATGGATTAGATCCGGCTGGTATTCGCCAAATCCGTGATTATTTACAACGTTTAGCGAAAGAAGAGAATATTGCCGTAATCGTATCAAGTCACTTATTAAGTGAAATTGAACTAATGTGTGATCGCGTCGTTATTATAAAGCAAGGTGAGTTTGTACAAGAGTACAACTTACATGAACAAGCGAAACATGATGAGAAAGTAGTTGTAGCGTTTGAAGTAGATCAAGTACAGAAAGCAAATGAAATCATTAAAGGGAAGGCGCAAGGAAATGTAATTGCAGTATCTGTAACGAAAGAAGAAATTCCACAACTTGTAAAGAAACTTGTGAATGACGATGTGCTTGTATACGGAGTTAACGTTCAAAATAAAACGTTAGAGGATGAGTTCTTAGCAATTACAGGGGGAGTGAAAGCGTAATGTTTAAATTAATTCAAAATGAATTTTTAAAGTTGCATGCGAAAAAAGGTATGTATATTTTAATTGGTGTTATTGCAGTATTGGAGATTTTGGGAGTTTTAGCGATGATGAAGTGGGGCGACGGAAGTGAATTTAAAGGATCATATTTAGATTTTGCAAGTTCAGAGATTGGTTTAATTACTTTATTTGCAACAATTTTTGGAATTACGATTGCTTCACGTATGATTACTGATGAGTTCCAAAAAGGTACAATTAAGCAGTTATTAATCCGTCCAAGAAAAAGAATTACCGTTTTATTCTCTAAATATATTACAGTGTTACTTACTATAGTATTTATCATATTTGCTAGCACGTTAATTGCAATGATTATTGGCGGAATTGTAAAGGATGGTAGTAAAACAGAATTAACGTTAGGAATCGTAATGAAATCTACTTTATATCAAGTACTTTCACCGTTCTTCTTTGCGACGCTTGCATTTTTCTTAGCAAACGTATTTAGAAAGTCTGTATTACCATTGATTATTACGATGTTCCTCTTCTTTTTACAAGGACCAATTAATATGGTACTGATGATGTTTGCAAAAGGTGTAGTGAAATTTGTGGTATTTTTCCATTTGAATTTAAGTGCTTACGATAGTAATAAATTAGTAAGTGGCGGAGCAGAACCACCATTTACAGAATTTACGTTTACAACCTCATTATTACTTGTAGTTGCATACTTTGCTGTATTACTTGTAGCATCAAGTGTATTATTCCAAAAACGTGACGTATTATAATAAAAGAAATCCCCGCTTGTAAAAACGGGGATTTTTATTACATAACGTTCCCCTAGATTTCAACTGGAAGAACAGTAATACGGTATTTTAAATAAAACGTACTATATATTTTAAGAGATATGTTGTTTGAAATTATTTGAGAAAAATAGGCAGATTTTCAACTATATTCATATTATAATTTAGTTGTTCGGCCATTTGTGGGGATGAACCAAACCCCCACTGAGTAAAGTTTCACTTTATATCATCTCTGGAGGTGTTCAATATGCAATATGCATTTTCACGTATAAGGTTACGTAGTTTTTTTGGATGGATGATTATAGGGATGTTCCTAACGATGATTCCATTAAGTTTATCAGGTGCTTCTGACAATACGATAGAGTTCATGTCACAAATATCAATATTTTTCGTATTTCCACTATTGTGGCTATATTTAAAAACAAGTAAAAATAATGTTGTTTTTAAAAGTTTTTTTGATAAGCCCAGACGTTTACATTGGGGGTTAATTGTATTAGCAACGATAATGGGAATGATTTTTTCAGTCGGTATATCCCAAATTCAATTTTATATTTTAGCACATACTTTACCTAATTTCTTAGTTACTATGTTAGAAGATGGAAATGTAATTAATACGAGTAACATATACATGACGATATTTACTTTCATTTCAGCATGTGTATTAGCCCCAATAATGGAAGAGGTTATTTTTAGAGGGTTTTTCTTACAACGAATGGCATACAAATGGGGGATTAAACGAGCGGTTATTATATCCTCTCTTATTTTTGGACTAGGACATTTTGATGTTATCGGTGCTTTCATGTTCGGTGTTATTATGTGCCTTCTATACATAAAGACAAGAAGTATATGGACGAATATTGCTGTGCATGCTTTAAATAATTTGATTGCAACGAGTATGCAATTGGCAAGTGGAGATGGAAGTGACACAATCTCAATTGCGGAATTGCAGGCACAAAGTAATTTATGGATTGGCATTGGACTTGTGATTGTTGGATTACTTTGGTTAATCCCTTATATTTGGAAACAATGGCGTACGGTAAAAGAAGTAGGTGTGCCACCGCTTCGTTTCATAAATGAAGAAAAAGTAGTGAATACATCAGAAGAAAATGAAATATATAGCCAAGTGATAGTAACAGATAGATTGATGGCTGTAGAACTGCCTGATGAAGCTGTAAATAAGCTTCGGTTAGAAGAAAATGATTATGTAACAGTTTCTGTAGAAGAAGATAAAATTGTTATAAAGAAAGCGTATAATAGATAATTAAAAAGTAGCTCCTAAAGAGCTACTTTTTAATTTGTAATAATCTCTACACGAAAATTATTACCGTTCTTTACATATTTAATATCTGTAACGATCCGAACTGTTTTTAGAAGTTCAACTTTTTCACCAATTCGAGGGATGGTCGGAACATTGTCCCAAATACCAAGCAAGTCATCTAATTGTGCCGTTTTTTCATAAAACCAGATTTTCAATGTAAAGCCCCTTTCTCGAACTTTATGTATTTTAATACATAATATATTATTTTTATTGTAAGGTGTTTTTCAATAATTTGCGAATAAAAATAAATTAATCTTCTGGAAAGATATGTTCAATGTCCGGAGTAAGAGCTACTTCTGATAATACGATATGAGAAACTGTCGTTGCATATGAAGAAACATCATTAATAAATTCTTCAAGTTCTACGAGTGAAGGAACAGAAATTTTTACAATGTAGCATAAGCTTCCTGTTACTCGGTAACAAAAACTTGCAGATGGATAAGATTGAATAAACTGTTGCATACGTGTTGTATCACCATTTTTTAAAGTGATTTCTAAAATGCAATCTAAAACAAGTCCTGCTTTTTTATAATCGATATCGATTGTGTATTTTTGAATAACGCCTTCACTTTCGAGTTTACGAACACGTTCTGTAGTAGACGGAGCGGATAAGTTTACTCGCTTTGCTAATTCGCGCATGGAAAGGCGACTATCATTATATAATTCATTTAAAATTTTTCGATCAACACGGTCTAGTTGCATTTGTAAATAAACCTCCAGTAAAATGATATTTTTTGTAAAGGAAAAATATAAATTAAGATTCATATGAAATGTAAAGTGAACTTTATTTATTTTACAATAAAACAGAAGGAAATAGGAGGGGAAATGATGGAGAGGATTTCATTATCAAATGTAGGAGATACAAAGTTTCAAAAGTTACTAGGTCATAATCCGGATATATTATATTCGTGGAGTGCGTTAGAGGATACAATGTACAATAAAGGAACTCTTTCAGCAGAGTTGAAGGAGCAAGTGAGACGAACATTAGCGTATGGGAATGAATGTCCGTACTGTATGGCAAAGGGAAGACCTGATGATATGCAAAAGGTAGAAGAAATGAGTGTAGCAGTTACTTTTGCACATACATTTGTTCATGACCGAAAGGCGATAGATGATAATATGTTTCATGTCTTAAAACAATATTGGACGGAAAAAGAAATTGTAGAGCTTTGCGCGTATATTTGTTTTATTACTGCGTCGCAGCAACTTGGTTTTCTGTTTCAATTACAGCCCAATTAAATAGGAGGATAGTATGCTTAATCAAGTAGCACTGATAATCATTGATGTACAAGAAGCATTCAACTCGCCGTACTGGGGCACGAGGAATAACCTTTTTGCGGAAGAAAATATGAAAAGTTTGTTAGAGGAATGGAGAAAAAGGAAACAGCCAGTTTTTCATATTCAACATGTAAATAAAGAAAGTGTTCAGTCGATGTTTTATCAACATGCAGAAACAGTAAACTTTAAAGAAGAAGTACAACCAATGCCAGATGAAATAATTATCCGGAAATCCGTTAATAGCGCGTTCATTGGGACAAATTTAGAAGAACAATTAAGAGAGAAAAAATGTAATACGGTAGTGATTGTAGGATTAACGACAAATCATTGTGTGGAGACTACAACACGGATGGCAGGTAATTTAGGATTTACAACGTATGTAGTGAGCGATGCGACGGCTACATTCAATCGTAAAGGTTTGGACGGGATAGAGTATAGTGCAGAGGACATCCACAATATGACACTTGTAAACTTACATGATGAATTTGCTAAAATCGTTACGACTGAAGATGTTTTAAAACTATTTTAAGAAAATAATTGCGGAATTATGTAGAAAAAAATAAGAATATTTCGTATAATCTAAGTATAATCATTTTGAAAATAGGGGTGTCATCATATGAAGCAAATTCCAGTAAAAAAAATAGAAGAGGTACTCGTTTTAGCAGGAGAGGATAAACAAAAGCAAAAGGAATTTTATGAATTGCTCTTAACAACTGATTTTTATGTTGCTGGTTCATTAGAAGCAGAGGACGGAGCGACAGAAGGCACACTTCGTTTACGTCATTTCCAAGGAGAGGATAGATGGATCGTTCCATTCTTTACGCAATTGGAATTTGTAAAAGATGTGTTGCCAGAAGGGACACCCCTTATTACGATACGTGGAAAAGAATTATTTGGTAGCATCGAGAAAGATGCGACAGCTGTATTAAATGTTGGAACAGATATGAGTAAAACATTTATTCCAGAAGAAATCGCAGATATCGCATCTGGACGAATTTTTAATTATTATAAGTAAAAGGAAAAGCTTAATTGCTTTTCCTTTTTAATTTAAACATGGAGTGGCTAGGCCGGAAGAAATAGAGAGTGTTTTATTATTTGTATTTATTGTTGCTGTAGCTCCGAGGGGAATGCCGATATTTGGGCTTATATGTCCAATTGGTAAACCGAATAAGACAGGTATATGATATGGTGCGAAATATTCATATAATATTGTTTGCAATGATTGAGATGGTTTAGAAGGAGTGCAGTCATGACAGCTTGTAAAAATAACACCACTACATTCATTAAACTTTCCAGATAAAAGTAGCTGATTTAACATACGGTCAATGCGATACGGTTCTTCCCCAATATCTTCAATTAATAAAAGTTTATTGCTTGTGTCTATCTCATAGGGCGAGCCAATTATACTCGTTAACACAGCTAAATTTCCTCCGACTAATGTGCCTGTAACTGTACAGGAAGAGGTAGGTACGATACATTCTGAAGCAGATAAGATGGTGGAATACGGATGAAATAGTTGATTGAAAGAAGATAAGGAGAGAGAATCTACACCTTTACCTAATTCTTCAACCATTGGACCATGAAAAGTAACGAGCTTTGCATAACGTGAAAAAGCAGTATGTAAAGCTGTAATATCGCTATATCCCCAAAAGATTTTTGGATTCTGTTGAATGATTTCATATTGAATGTGAGGGAGGAGACGAGCACTTCCGTAACCACCTCGTGCACAGAAAATGGCCTTTACCTCATTATTTGTAAATGCTTCATGTATATCATCGAGACGAACTTGATCACTTCCAGCTAAATATCCATATTTCTCATAGATACTCTTCCCGATTACTACAGATAAACCCATTTCTTGTAATACGTTTACACCTTTTAATACATTTTCAATTGTTGGTGGGCCGGACGGTGCAATAATCATTACTGTATCACCTTGTTTTAAAGCATTTGGATACATCATTGTTTTCAACCTCCTTCTCTTCCAATATATTCGCTTCAGATGAAGTTCAACCCTTGTAAAAGGAGGGGAAAGCTTGTCAAATAAAGAAGATATAAGGGGAATAGGAGGAGAAATGATGTTTACAAGTCGCGTAATAGATCTATTACAAGTGAAGAATCCTATCATTCAAGCTGGGATGGCAGGTGCTATTACAACGCCAGAGCTCGTTGCCGCTGTAAGTAATAGCGGAGGATTAGGAACGCTTGGAGCTGGCTATATGAGCCCAGAACAAATTCGTGAAGCTATTTATAAGATAAGGGAGTTAACAGATAAACCATTTGGTGTTAATTTACTTTTAACAAAAGAAGTAAAGATAGAAGAAGAAAAGGTAAAAGAGGCGAACGTATTACTGGAAGCGGTGAATAGAGAACTAGGTATAGAGGGAGAGCAGGCACTAAAGCTGCCGAAAAGCTATAAAGCGCAATTACAAGTATTATTAGAGGAAAAAGTACCGGTCGTTAGTTTTGCATTTCAAACGTTAGAAAAAGAAGAAATAGATGAATTAAAAAGAAGAGGAATAAAAGTTGTCGGAACAGCTACCCATGTAGCAGAAGCGAAAGTACTTGCCGAGTTAGGGGTAGATATTATCGTCGGACAAGGTAGCGAGGCAGGAGGGCATAGAGGAACGTTTATTGGGAAAGAACGTGATGCAATGATTGGTACGTTTGCATTAATTCCTCAGTTAGTAGCAGCAGTCCCGCATATCCCGATTATTGCAGCAGGTGGTGTAATGAATGGGCAAGGGCTTGTTGCGGCATTTACACTGGGGGCAGAAGCTGTTCAAATGGGATCAGCCTTTTTAACGAGTGAAGAAAGTATTACACATGATGCATATAAAGAGGCTGTATTACAAAGTACAGATACGAGCACAACTGTAACTCGTGCGTTTTCCGGGAAATATGCACGGGGTATTCGTAATGAATTTATAGAGAAACATGAAGGGAAAGAAGAAGGGCTTCCGATGTATCCAGTGCAAAATGTATTAACCTCTAAAATACGCCAAGAAGCAGCAAAACAAAATAAAGGAGAATACATGTCGCTTTGGGCGGGACAAGCGTCATCATTAGCACGAATAGAATCAGCTCAGCATGTAGTGGAGCGAGTTATGAAAGAAGCAGATAACGTAATCGAACAATTGCAAAATGTATATAGAAAAAGACCACTTGAATAATTCAAGCGGTCTTTTTGTTAGTTTGCTTTATAAAATTGTTGGATGGCCTCGTCGATGTAAACCCAGCCTTTCCAACCTAAGTGCATATGATCTTTTAAGAAGTATTTATCATACTCATGATTTGAGAAGTCGGCAATTGGATAGCCAGCTTTCTCAATTTGCTCATGAACTTTTTTGTAGTACAATTCGCGTCGTTCTTTCGGGAAGCCAGCGTAATCGTACCAAGGACCTTTTACAGGAACAGAAATGAAGAGTGGTTTTGCACCAGATTGTTTTAATAAATCAAGTACAATTTGTAAATCTTCATATTCTGGCGATTGATCATAAGCATCATTTTTTAAGTAGCCTTCACGTTGCTTTAACTTCTTCTTAATCTTGCTATTGAAGTAATCATTTTCGATACCATATTCGTTCGATCCAGATTCTACTGCGCCCGTTTGATCTGCATGTTTACGAGCCTCTTCCCAGCTCATTTGTTTTAATGAAGGGTCAAGTTTTTCTTTATGCGGTTTAATATCAAACATTGCTGTAAATAAATCTTTACGATCTAAAATGTTACGATAAATATAAGCGAAAGGTTTAGCAGCAAGTGCTTTTACTTTATGCTTTGTATCATCATAAACGATACCTTCAAGCGAAACTTTAAGTAAAGTTTCTTTCTTAACGATCTCAAAGTTTAGTAAACGTTTTGCAATTTGTTTTTTCATCTCAGGCTTTAAGTCATCATTGAAAAGCAAGTGATAGCCTTGTTGTTTTGAAAAGTTAGGTGCAAAGTGTGTTTCATCAATACCTTGTGGCACAAACCATTGCGGAGAAAGAACGAATACCATTTTCTTGTCTTTCAATTGATCCATTGTAGATGCAAAGTTTAATACGTGTACAAGGTCTTGTGTTCCGCCGCGTCCAAGAAGGAATGGTGTGAACCCTTCAGGCTTTACTTTGAAATAATTTGATGGATGGAAAGCATCCATACGTGCGAATTCCGATGAACCGTACATCGGAAGATATTTCGGATCTGCTAACATCTTTTGCTGTAAAATCATACTTTGAATCTTTTCTTCTTTTAAAGAAGTCGCAGCTTGTTCTACTTTCTCATCACTTAAAAGTGGAAGTAGGAAGCGCGTCGGAATAAGTAAGAATACAGCAAAAAGGGCCAATGCTAAAAGCATCGGACCAAATTTTGCTTTGTTCATCGGATTTCTTCCAACTTCTTAATAACCATATTTGGTGTAGCCCACTCATCACGGTCAAAATCAGAAATAGACACTTCAATATCTAAACGCTCTTGGAATTCAACTAATAAAGATACTACAGCGAAAGAATCAAGAATACCTTCTTCAAATAATTGAACATCTAAGTTTTCTTTCACGATATCGTTTTCACATACTTCTTCTAAAATATCTAATACTTGCTCTTTGAATTCTGCCATTTTTAAAATCTCCTTTATATCCGAATATATTATATGTGCAACTTCTTAATGGAATAAGAAGGGTGCATTAAAAGTATCTGTTAAGGTGTCCAGAGAAGATTAGGAAACCGAAACATACAACGTGGAACGTAATTACAATCGCAAGGACATGCGTAAACTTATTATTTGGCCAAAACTTATGCTTCTTGTTTTTTCGTTCGAAAATATCGAACAAGATAAACAAGGCAGCGTGATAAAGACCATAAATAATGTATTGATACACATGCTCACCAGTAATATGCCATATTCCCATGATGAAAAAGTTTAAAAATGCACCGATATACGAAATTGTGTAACGGTTTTTAATTAGCTTTTTCTTCGTTGCAAAAAAGACAAAACGCATGTAAATAAAGTCACGGAACCAGAATGATAAACTCATATGCCAGCGGTTCCAGAAGTCTTTAATGTTACGACTAATAAATGGTTTATTAAAGTTTTCTGGAGTTTTAATTCCCATCATATAACTTACACCAATTACAAATGAGCTATAACCAGCAAAGTCAAAGAATAAATATAAACTATAGCTATACATGTAAATCATATTTGATAGGATTGTATCTTGCTGAGCGAATGCCGGATCCATAAAATATTGCTTTATTAAGTAAGCAATAATAAATTTATACAAGAAACCTTGGAAAATACGGTTTAGCCCTGTATATAGTAAGTTTTGATATTCTTCTGCACTAGGTGGCTTTTGAATATCTTTTTGGAATCTACGGTAACGATCGATAGGTCCTGTTGAGATAGCCGGGAAGAATAAAACGAATTCCCAAAAATTAAAGAAGGAAAGCTCTTTAATTAAATTATCACGGACTTCAAATACCATTTGTACTGCTCTAAATGTTACATAGGACATTCCTAAAAATACGACAAACTTTAGCTCAGGTACAAACGGTGCGACTTTTGCCAAAATAAGCGGTAAAATCGATAAAATAACAGCTATATAAAACCTAGATGTACTATTATTTTGTTTTCTTAATAATAAATAGCCTTTAATAAGGGCATATTGCCAAATAATAAATGCGGCTAACATTATTGCTTGCTTTGGTTTATCAGAGAAGATAATAACAAGCATTAATAATGTTAAAAAGGCATTATATTTACGCAACATTTTACCTTTTAATCCAGCTATGATAGTAGGTATTAATAAAATGCCCACTATAGCGAAAAAATAAAATGATCCATACGCGGTCATGCTGTAACCTCACTCAATAATTTTTTGCGATCTACCTTTCCATTTGGTGTCATTGGAATAGAAGATTGATACATGAATTTACGTGGAATCATGTAGTTTGGTAAACGCTCATTGAGTTCTTTTTTGATTGCAGATGTTAATTTGAATTCTTTTTCAAATGAATGCTCACCAGGAACAACAACCGCTAATAAATAATCGTATTTTTCACCTTTTTTAATTGGAACAATAACTGCTCCTTCTACGTAAGAACACGCACGAAGATGATGCTCAATTTCTTCTAATTCCATTCGATAACCATGAAGCTTAATTTGGAAATCAAGACGACCATTATAGAATAGAAGACCATTTTCAACATAGCCAGCATCGCCTGTTTTATAGGCGCGCTCACCGTCAATAATAGTAAATGCTTTTTCTGTTAATTCAGGGCTTCCTAAATATCCAACGCTTACGCTTGGACCGACAATTACGATTTCACCTTTTTCACCATCAGGTGCAATCGTGCCATCTTCTTTCATAATAAGAAGGCGACAGTCTGATTTACAGTAGCCAACTGGAAGTGATTTGTATTGATCAAGCACTTCTTCTGTAACGTGAATACCTGTTACAGCGACAGTAGCTTCTGTTGGACCATACGTATTCATAATTGTAGCTTTCGGGAAACGCTCAATTAATTTTCTAGCCACTTCATTTGGTAATACTTCACCGCAGAATAAGAATGTTTTCATGTTTGGTAGCATACTCTCAGAGAAAGATGCTTCCATTAAACACATTTCTGCGAAAGATGGTGTCGAAGTCCATATTTGTATATCCGATTGCTCTAAGGAAGCAAACAAGTCTTTTGGACGTGCAATCATATCTTTATCGATTGCCCAAAGTGTACCACCTGTTACTAATGATGGGTAAATATCCATTACAGATAAATCGAATGAGAAAGGTGCTTGGTTTAAGAATACTTGCCCTGTTTGTAAGTTGAAATCTTCTACAGCCCATTTTGTAAAGCTAACAAGGCAGTTATAAGTAATCTGAACCCCTTTCGGATTACCTGTACTTCCTGATGTGTAAATAATGTAGAAATTCTCATCACCTTTTACCGCATGTTCAGGATTTGGAATGTTTCCTTTATGAGTAAAGAAAATATCTTTTAAGTTGTCTTCACTTACAATGCGAACTGGTAAATCAGTTACAGTTACTTCTGTTTCTGATAAAAGTAATTTCGCACCAGAATTTTCAGCGATACGTTGTACACGATCAGCTGGGATAGATAAATCTACAGGAATGTAAGCATGTCCAGCTTTTACACATCCTAAAAAGTTAATAATCATTTCAGGTTGCATATGGCCATACACCATGATTGGTGAACGATCATCTGGATACTCAGAAGAAATCCAATGTGCTAACGCATCAGAATCTTCCTTTAATTGTTTGTACGTAATTTTCGCATCTCGCCAAACAAAAGCGGTTTGATCAGGCGTTTCTGCAGCCCACTTTTCAATTTGTTCTAATAACTTCATAACGTTCCCACCCTAGAATTCATTGTAAATAAATGTACTTGTGTTTGTATCATGGAATCCATACAACCAAAGTAATGCAAATAAAATTGCAAGGTAATAAACCGTCTTTGCAACCCATTGTGTGAGTGGTCGAGACCATATCTCTTTTAATCTTTCCATGTCTTTCCCTCTCTTAATGAAATAATAGCTCTTTGTAGGTATCATGTCCTACATTATTGTGAAAAAAACAAAATTCCACATTTTAGGTAAAAATAAGACAAAAGGCTCTTTTCTGATATTAGCACTAAATACTAAAAAAGAAAATCCCTAACTTAGCAATTATATTACATTCAGCATGAATTTGTAATGGGTTTGACATGTAAATAGGAAGTGGATTGTATGAATACATAAAAGTGGATTATAAGAATACTCGAAAACATAATATTTGTTTCCTATTAATCGGTAGAGAATGAGCAAACTTTATATTTCTAGATCTTATTAAAAGGAGGAAATTATCATGAATAAAGTGTGGAAGAGTCTTATTTCGGAAGAAAATATAATGAAATGGAGACGGCATTTCCATAAATATCCGGAATTATCGTTTCATGAAAAAGAAACTTCGCAATTTATATATGATACATTATGCTCATTTTCTTCTTTTGAAGTAACGAGACCAACGCAGTACAGTGTGCTAGCAATTAAAAGAGGAAGGCAACAAGGGAAAGTAGTTGCGATTCGAGCTGATATAGATGCTTTACCAATTCAAGAGGAGACAAGGAAACCGTATACGTCTGTGAATAAAGGAATAATGCATGCATGCGGGCATGATGCTCACGCAGCTATTTTGTTAAGTACAGCAGAGGCGCTATCAAATATAAAGGAAGATTTTGATGGTGAGATTCGTCTATTCTTTCAGCACGCAGAGGAAGTGTACCCTGGTGGCGGACAAGAAATGGTGGAGGCCGGTGTTATGGACGGCGTTGATTATGTAATAGGTTTGCACGTTATGTCTGGATTGGAGAGCGGGAAAATAGGAATTGTATATGGTCCTATGATGGCAGCGCCAGACGTGTTTACAATTGAAATTTTAGGAAAGGGCGGTCATGCGGCACGGCCAGAAGAAACGATAGATCCTATCGCTATCGGAGCACAGATTATTACAAACTTACAATATATCGTATCAAGAAATACAAGTGCTTTTATGCATAGGGTAGTGTCAGTAACACAATTTCATGGGGGAATGGCCGATAATATCATTCCAAGCACAGCAACTTTAATGGGAACTGTTCGATCTTTTAATCAAACATTAAGAGCGGAAGCAAAAGAGAAAATTGAACAAATTGTGAAAGGAATTACAGAAGCACATGGAGGGGATTATACATATACGTATCGTTACGGATATGATCCAGTTGTTAATGATGAGTACATTACAAAAATAGTAGAAGAAAGCGCGATGAAATTGTTCGGAAATCAGCGTATTGTGCATCTTGAACCTTCTATGGGAGGAGAAGATTTTTCTGCATATTTAAGAAAAGCACCTGGCTGTTTCATTAAATTAGGAACAGGGAATACAAATATGGATACTTGTTACCCCCATCATCATCCAAAATTTGATGTGGACGAATCGGCTTTAATGAATGGAGTGGAACTATTTTTAGAGACGACTATAAGGCTATTAGAAACTGATAAAGCATAAAAAAAGGCAACTGCACTTTATTGCAGTTGCTTCTATTTCTTTCCGTCAGAGAGGGCTGAGAAAGAACTATGCTCATTTATAGTATATGAATAGCTAACGGACAAGCTTGTACATTTTCATCATTTTTTTAAAAATAGTTGTTGACATTGATAATCAATGTCAATTAATCTAAATATAGTTGAAATTGATAATTATTATCAATAGGATGGATGCGACATGTTAATGAGAAAAACATTTCACCTTCTGCGGAGGGGATTAAAAAATAAAAATAAAGATATTAATAAGCATATTGAATGGCAACGAAATTTAATTCGTTCTGAATATGTAGATGAGAAGAATACAAGTCAAACAGAAAAAGCGATACATAGTAAAGGGAGAGATTCAGTTGAGTAAGTTAGTAATGATTTTTGCAAGTATGAGTGGAAATACAGAGGAAATGGCTGATCATATTGCAGGTGCAATTCGTGAAACAGAAAATGAAATTGAAGTTATTGATATTATGGATTCACCAGAAGCTTCTATATTAGAACAGTATGATGGAATTATTTTAGGTGCATACACTTGGGGAGATGGAGACCTTCCTGATGATTTCTTAGATTTTTATGACGCAATGGATTCTATTGATTTAGCTGGAAAAAAAGCGGCAGTATTCGGGTCATGTGATTCGGCTTATCCGAAATACGGCGTGGCGGTTGACATTTTAATAGAAAAGCTACGAGAACGCGGGGCAGCAGTTGTGTTAGAAGGACTAAAAGTAGAATTAACGCCAGAAGATGAAGATGTGGAAAAATGTTTACAGTTTGGAGCTGAATTTGTAAAACACCTTTCTTAATGGCAGAAGGGAGATGAAGAGCAATTGCAGGAGAAAATCTCAATTAAAACGATGACAGATTATCATTTATATGATTTTATGCGTTGTCCACATAAATTTTATTTCCGTCATATAAAAAGAAGAGAACCATCTTCATTTGAATGGCAACAAATAGCGCAAATGATTGTGAATCAAATTATTAACGAGTATTACACGTTACCCGCGGGCCAACAAACGAAAATTGTACTTTTAATACTAATAGAAAAGTACTGGAAAAAAGTAAGGATTAATATGTTTGCTTCGAAGACGGAGTATTATATTGTGTTAGCGAAGCTAACTGATCACTTATTACAGTTCGTTGAAAGAGATGATAGTCAGGCGCCACCATTGTTTTTATATGAGAAGTTTCAAACATATATGGAAGAGTTAGGCGTCCACATATCAATGACATTTGAAGTTGGTAAGTGGAGTACTGAGTCATTTGTAATTAAAAAGTATGTTTTCGATGCGGATGAGGAAATGCTTGCTCTTTGTCAGAAGCTAATGACTGTATTTAGTTATAAAGCTTTCGGCATTCTTCCTGGAAAAATCGAAGTTATTAATTTAATAGAAGGAACTAAGTATGAGTACATTCCAAAACAGGAAGATATTATAACTGGAATGGATGATTTATTTAGAATGAAAGAAATGCTGCAACAACCTGAACACTACACAGAGCGTAATTATCGTTCAGAGTGTATGAGCTGTGCCTTTCGTAGTGAATGCCAAGTAGAAGAGGCAAAAGAGAAAGTGTTACAGAAGAAAAATATTGTACATTAAAGGATGCAATTTTGCATCCTTTTTATTATTGACATGAAAAGCTTTTCATCATTTACGGTATATTTGTAGCAGATTTTAATAAAGGGAGGAATAATCAATGAAAGATGAAACGGAAGTATTTCAATGGTTAAAAGAACAGAATGCTCCTTTTGGAATTCAACTGCAAATTTTACAGGCGTTTCAATTGTATAAATTTATTGTTGAAATGGATAAAAAGTTAATGATGTATGAAGAGAGAGAATATAGGGAGAGAATTTAATCTCGTCCCTGTAATATTGCTTTCAATTGTTCTTTACTCTTGTTTAATTCTATTTCGTTATTTGTCTCAATGTTATAAATAAGATTATGTAGTAAAGGGCTGTATTGATAAAAGGTAGTGATGCGGTGAATGAGTAATGGATCGTGGTGAGAAACAAGTACACTGTATTGTTCATATACAGATGTAGTAAACTCATGACCGAAATCATAATATAGTCCAGCAAAATCAAAAGCGGGATCGCCAATTTGGGCATCTCCAAAATCGATAACACCTGAAATGGTTTTGTTCAGGTTGTTAAATAAAATGTGATGATTTGTAAAGTCAGCATGAATGATTGTATTTTGAAAGGTAGATTTAGCTAGATTGGCAAAGAAATTTTTGAATAAACTATTTAAGGCTGATTTCTGTAATGAAGTAAAACTGTTAGTAAGATATTGATTTAATTTTGTTTGTAGCTCTTTCCAGTAGATAAGTGTTTTTTCGATAGGGAATCCTAGCGTTTCAACACGTTTTAAAGGAATACTATGTAAAGTCGCAAGGAAAGTGGCTAATTGTGTAATAATTACTTCAAGTTCTTTTTTCTCTAACTTGGCAACTATTTCAGTTTTTAATGGTTTACCATGAATGAGAGGATAGTAGCTACAAAATGGAACAGTATCACAATCATTCTTATACAATAGGTGATACTTAGGAATTTCGATTCTTTGTAATGAATGAGAAAGAATGGTGCATAGTTCTTTTTCTAATGGAATTCGGTTTGCATATTCAAGTCTTCGCGGGAAACGAAAGAGTAGATCGTCATTTATAATAACCGCTATATTATCCCAGCCTTCTTCATTCTGCTTATATGAATGTATAGAAAGGTCAGGCAGGGCTTGTTTTATATATTGCTTGTAATAGTTCATAGTCACTCCTCATTTCTAATTAAAAGTTAAATTATTCCACCTTATAATATCAGAATCTTCTTTCTTTTTGGTAATCTATAATTATAATTTGGAGGAAGGTTGGTGTGTATTACGAAGAAAAGAATATTAATCATTTCTATATGTATCGCTTTTGGTTTGTTTTGGTCATATAAAGAGACGGTTTTTGCTACCTTTAAACCGATAGATCAGTACGAGTTAAATCAGGAAATAAAGAACAAGGGTATAGAAACTTTAACTGATAAAGAAATGAAAATGATAGGAGAACACTTTGTGACAACGCAATTATCAGTGTTTGAGTTTGATACTAAAGAAGATGTGAAGATAAAAAGCGAAGAGCTATTTGTAAATAGAGGGCATGAACAATTAATGGAAAATTATTATCCAAATCGTTTTCGGAATTTAGAGTATAAATTTACAAACGAGGAGATACGTGAAGTGACGGATGAGAGTTTTCGCTATCATGCTGTAGCGTACGTTGCTGGTACTGAAAATGGTAAGAGAAGTGAAATGAAATTAAATTATGACATGAAGATTGTAAAGGTTAATAATATATTTATGGTGCTGGAGCAAAAGCAGTATGTACAATAAAAAACCCTCTAGTAGAAGAGGGACTTTAAAGATTTTCATTTTGTTGCCCAAGTTCTTTTTGAGCAATGTATAAGTTTCCTTGCTCAACTTGTTTAAGTGTATGAACAGAATCTCCTGCATATCCTTTTTCTGTTTTAACAGTTCTTTTTGAACGATTAGATTCTTGTTTCTTCATATAATAGACCGCCTTCCATTAAAAATAAACGAAAATGATGAGTACGAGTAATACAGCTGCGAAAATGGTAATGCCCATTAAAAAAGAAGTGTTTTTATATTTAGGTGGCTTATGTACATCTTGCCGATATCCAGGTGAAATTTCAGGGGCGAATTCTTCATCGAATGATTGTTTCTTTTGTTTTTCGTCCATATGTATCCACCTTTCTTTTTCATTATGTTACACGTTACAAGAAAAAATATGCACGAAGAAAACAGCCGCTATATCATTAGCGGCTGCTTTGCGTTGTATATTTTCTTTGTACTTGAAAGAGACGGATAAGCAGGAAGATTGCTCCAAATGCTAGACCGATAATAAGACCAATCCAATACCCTTTCGCTGCCCAATCAGTATAAGTTGCTAATATGTAGCCAAGAGGTAGACCTATTACCCAATAGGCGATTAATGTCATAATTAAGGCAACATTTACGTCTTTATAACCACGAAGTGCTCCTTGTACTGGAGTTGCAATCGCATCTGAAATTTGAAATAAAATAGCGAACACAAGAAATTCTTTTGCTAAATGATGGACATTTGCATTTGTCGTATAAATAGAAGCAATTTCATCATCAAAGAAATAGAGAAGGATTGAATATAAAAGAGCGAAAGCAAGAGCTAATCCAATTCCGATAAATCCATATTGTTTCGCATTATTGTATCGTTTTGCTCCAACTTCAAATCCAACGGCTATCGTCATTGCCATTGCTAAACTTAAAGGAGTCATATATAACAAGGAAGCAAAGTTCATAGCTGCTTGATGTGCTGCTATTGTTGTCGTACTAAAATTACTCATCATAAGTGTTACCGCAGCGAAAATACTCGTCTCAAAAAAGATAGCAAATCCGATAGGGACGCCAAGTTTCAGGAATTCCTTCCAGCTTGTAAAGGAAGGGCGGTATAACTGTTTAAAGATATTGAAAGAAGCGAAAGGCTCTTTCGTACGAATAATAATGACCGTAATAATTAAAATACACCAATAGGTTGCTGCAGAAGCGATTGCCGCACCGACACCACCGAGTTTTGGAAAGCCAAAGTGACCAAAAATTAATAAGTAATTTAATACTACGTTAATTGGTAATGATAGTAATGTAATAATCATCGTTGTTCGAGTTTTTCCTAATGCATCAATAAATCCACGTAAGACGGTGACAGTAAATAAAGGGATAATTCCAATCGCGATAATACTTAAAAATTGTGCTGCAATACGTTCCACGGGTTCTTCTAATTGCATGCCATTTAAAATAGGTGAAACAGCTAAAAATCCGATAAGGATAACAACGAAACTAGCACAAATTGCTAAATATACTGCTTGTATGACAATGTGGGGAACGTCCTCCTTTTTCTTTGATCCAACGAGCTGTGCAACAATAGGAGTAGTAGCCATTAAAATTCCGGTTAAGCCGGTACTAACGGGAAGCCATATACTTGTTCCGATAGCAACACCCGCTAAATCAATAGGACTCGCATGTCCTGACATTGTCGTATCAAAAAAGCTCATCGCAAATAATGACATTTGCGTTACAAAAATCGGGAAAAAGAGTAATAAAAATTGCTTTAACTTTTGTGAGAATGAAGTAGTTTCTTTCATAAAATCCCCTTTCAACGTAAAAAACAAACTCTTATCATCATACAATTTAATCAAAAAATAGAAAAGAAATAAGCGTATACAACAAATGAAATCAATAAAAAAAGGATGCACTTTGAAAAGGGATAAGGTATTATGATAAGGTGTGAAAAAATTACATATGCGTTATTAAGGAGGCACTACTTGTGGCTGATTGGTTAATTGGATTAATCATGGGTGCTGTTGAAGGTTTAACAGAGTTTTTACCAGTATCATCAACAGGACATATGATTTTAACAGGACACTTAATTGGATTTGAAGACGATAGAGCGAAAGTTTTCGAAGTTGTTATTCAGTTGGGATCGATTTTAGCAGTTGTTGTTATATTTTGGAAACGTTTATGGTCGTTAGTTGGAATAGGAAAAGTAACTGATGGACCATCTTTAAATTTATTACATATTATTATCGGGATGATTCCTGCCGGCATACTCGGCGTACTATTCCATAGCGCAATTAAAGAAGTTTTATTCGGTCCAGGACCGGTTGTTATTAGCTTAGTAGCTGGTGGTATTTTAATGATTGTTGCTGAGAAGTTTTCAAAACCAAGTACAGCAAGAACGTTAGATGAAATCACATATAAGCAAGCATTTACAATCGGAATGTTCCAATGTTTAGCACTTTGGCCAGGATTTTCTCGTTCTGGATCAACAATAAGTGGTGGTTTGTTAGCTCGTGTTTCGCATACAGCGGCAGCGGAATATACGTTTATTTTAGCTGTGCCAATGATGGTAGCTGCAAGTGCCTTAGATTTAATTAAAAGCTGGGATATATTAAGCTCGGCTGATATAATGTTATTTGCAACTGGATTTATTACAGCATTCGTTGTTGCGTTGCTTGCAATCGTTTCATTCTTAAAATTATTAGCTCGTGTAAAACTAACACCGTTCGCTTATTACCGGTTCATTTTAGCTGCGGTATTCTATTTCTTCATTATGTAAGAATAAATTGTCAGCAATCCCCTATAGAATAGACATTTGAAAAAAGTCTATTCTATAGGGGATTTTTTTATAGCGAGAGAAAAATAAGACTTTTACCTTCAAATACTTGTATTTCACCAAGTGAAATATGCCATAATGATTTCGTTATAATAACTTTAAGAAAATCGATAGGGTATTTGAGAGGGGCAGTTTAGTGAGTTTTGCAATAGAAATAGTAATTCCGGCACCAATTGATGTTGTGTTTGATTATGTAAATAATGATGAGAAAATAATGGAATGGAGTACCTTTATGGTAGAAAATAGGTATCCTCCAAACGTAGATGTAAACAATCCTCGTGAAGGTGATAAATATATATCCGTGCAAAAGATGGGGAAGAAAATATATGAATTTGAGGCAGAAATTTTAGAGTATGATGAACCGTATATCGTTTCAGTTGGATGTGAGATGAAGCAAGGTCATACAGCTGTAACTTATATGTTAGAAGAGGATGAAGAAGGTACATCGCTTACTTTAATCGTAGAATTTGAACCGAAGAATTTTTTATATAAGATTATGTACAAGTTGACTGGGTGGATGACACGTGGAATATACATGGGTGAAATGGAACGTTTAGCAGAGTGCGTAGATGCTGTATATTCTCAGAAAAAAGGATTATAATTTTGTAAAATAAAAAACATGCCGAATTCGGCATGTTTTTTATTTTACTACTTTTTCAATCATGCTTTCCATTACGTGCTCCCAAAGAGAAGTATCATCAGCTAAGGTAGCACGGAAATTAGCGTACATTTCTTTTTGTTTTACCTCGAATGTTGGATCTTCTTTTCCAGGAAGTGTAGCGCGCATTGAAGTTACTAATTCTTGTACTTTTGGAGCGCGTGGTCCCCAAACGGCTTGTTCATTTCCGTCTTTATCAATGAAGATAAAGATTGGAATGGCGCGGGCTGTTCCATTTGTTAAATATTGATCCATTAATTCTAAGTTTTCATCACGAATTAATAATGTCATATCAATATTTGCAACTTCAGAAATTCGTTTCATAACAGGTACACATAAAAGAGCGTCGCCGCACCAGTCAGCTGTTAATACGATAACGCGCCAGCCATCATTTTGACGTTCTTCTAAAACTGGCAGTAATTCATTTGGAATTAAAAAGTTATTGTAAATGTGTAGTAGCTCGTATTGGTTTACTTTCATTTCATTCACATATGTATCAAAGGACATGCCTTTATCAGCCCATTGTAGTAAGTTCATAAGTAACACCTCTTTAGTATGATTTATTTTTATTGTACCAATTTTTATATAGAAAAGCTTGTAATCTTACTCTTTCTTATCACTAAATAATTTATTTAGTGTGTAAAGGAATAGTGCGACACATAATTCAGCTATGTTGGACATTTGTACACTCTCTATCCAGTCATCGGCGGTATGTAGGACAAACCAATCTAATGTAATTTCAATTATAGAGAGCAGAGCAATTGAGAGCCAATTGGGCATACTTGTCATCATTGGATGTAGGAGCACTTTAAAGGAAATGAATATAAAATATGTAATACCATCTAATAAAAGAATAAGTAAAAAAAAGAGTAGTAGAGCTGTTCTTGATGAATATTCTATACCTGTAATTTGAAAGATTCCTACATATACAAAGAATATAAATGCAAAGAATATAATGAGAATAAGAATAACAACACTAATAATAATAGTCTTATCTTTTAGACTGAAATTAGAAAGTTTGTCTTCTTCACTCATTATCCCAACTCCTTTTTCTGGAAAATTAATTTCATTGTACCATGAAATATCTATTAAAAAACTACGAATTACGGGAAAATAAGGTGACAAAAAGTAAGATTTCATGTAAAATTATTAATAAGGTTTTTATTTAACTAAATGAAATAAAAGGGGCTGTCAAAATTGTCTCAAAATCGAGAGCAATTAATGGAAGAACTATCGACAAATGTTTTTGCTATGTTCCGCACGTTGCGTAATGATATTGGAAAAATATTTGGTGGTTACATACCGTGGAATGAGTTCATCGTCCTTAGAATATTGAATCGTACGAATAAAGAAATGGTATCACGTGTAGCTAATGAGTTAAATGTGTCGAATAGTCATATTACAGCTGTTACAGAAAAATTAATTAATAAAGGTTTTGTAACTCGTTCACGCTCTACGTCAGATCGCCGAGTTGTATATTTGGAGATTACAGAACAAGGGAAAGATTTAGTTGCGAAAATGGAAGGGGAGAAAAAGAAATATTTACAAGAAAGATTCTCCGCACTTTCAGAAGAAGAAATGAATATAATGATATCTATTTCTAAAAAACTTATTTAAATAATTAAAAGTAAGAAAACGCTTACGTGATGACAGAGAAGACCTTCCTTATATAGGAAAGGTCTTCTTTCGTATGTAAAAGATTATAAAAAAGAAAATATGTACCATACTACTAGTAAAGGAAGGAGGCAGAAATATGACGAATCGTAATGGTAGTAAAGGTAGCGGAAATCAAGGTTCACCGAAATCAGGGCAATTCCAGCAGGAGTTTAGTACTGAATTTGAAACAGGTAATGATAACAAAGGAAAAGAATATCGTTCGAAAAAAGGAAGCAAATCAAAAAAGGAGTGAAATAATTCACTCCTTTTTTGATTTAAGATGCTGCCGATTGATCTGTATTATATTTTTCTTCTGATTTTGCGACAATCATTGCGCAAATTGCATCACCGGAAATATTTACAGCTGTTCTAGACATATCTAGGATGCGATCAATACCGATAATCAAAGCAATACCTTCTACTGGTAGATTTACTTGATTTAAAACCATCGTAAGCATTACTAATCCAACACCTGGTACACCTGCAGTACCGATACTAGCTAGTACAGCAGTTAATACGACTATAGCTAATTGAGGTAATGTAAGCTCAACCCCGTACACTTGAGCGATAAATACAGTCGCGACACCTTGCATAATGGCAGTACCATCCATATTAATCGTTGCACCTAGTGGTTGTACAAAAGAGCTTATCGCTTTTGGAACTCCAAGTTTTTCTTGTGCGGTTTTCATTGCAAACGGAAGAGATGCATTAGAGCTAGATGTACTAAATCCAATCGCCATTACTGGTCCGAAATGTTTAAAGAAACGAATAATACTTTCTTTTGCCAATACCTTTAATAAGCCGCCGTATACGAAGACACCGTGAATAATGAGTACCAACATAACGACAATCATATACTTGAACATCGCAGCGACGCCTGCAAGACCCATTTTACCAACGGATGAAGCGAGCAATCCAAATGTTCCGATTGGAGCTAATTTCATAACGAGATTAACAAGATACATCATTAATTCGTTGCCCTGTTCAAGTAATGAATGGATACCTTGAACTCGTTTTCCTAAAACAGCTAAACCGAGTCCAATCAATGCGGCAAAGGCAATGATTTGTAACATGTTACCATCAGCCATCGCTTTTGCTGGGTTATCTGGCACGATGTTAAGTAGTGTATCGACGAAAGATGTTTCAGTTTTTGCACCTTCATACTTAAGCCCGTCTGTTTTAAAGTTACCGCCAGATCCTGGTTTGATGATAAGTGCAAATGTAACTGCAATAGAGATCGCAATGGCTGTAGTTACAAGAAAGAATGAAATTGATTTTAAGCCGATTCTTCCAAGTTGCTTCGGGTCTCCAAGCCCAGCAGCCCCAAGCACGATAGAAATGAATACAACAGGAACAACTAGCATTTTAATGAGGCGAATAAACAATTGACCAAGTGGATTGAACACATATTGATTTAATGGTTCAAAAATGGATGGTGCAGCTAAATTTAAAGTGAGTCCGACAACTAAACCGAGAAATAATGCAATTAAGATTGCTTTTGTTTGTTTCAATAAAACCCCCCCTTATTTTTGTGAAATTACTTTCTAAATTAATTGTACCGAAAAACTACCTATTTTGACAATATTTTCTGAATATTTCGTATAAAAATATCTGTTTAAATATAGATTGCTTTTACTAAAATAAGCAAAAAAGTTAAATGATCTATTTAGAAAACAAAATAGACCATCGCATATGATGGTCAAAGGGAGGGGACAATTTATGTCAATTTAATTAGGGATGGAAGCTATTCAAGACACTGGGGAATGTCTTATAAATTAGGGAGGAACAGCTTCGATACATATACTATAAAAGATAGATGTGACTTTGATGTGTATATAGAGTGAAAGGGAAAGGGAGTTTTAAGTAAGAAGAAAGAGAGAGTAAAAAAATAAGACCATCACATATAGGATGGTCAAGGAAGGGGACAATTTATGTCAATTTAATTAGGGATGGAAGCTGTTCAAGACACTGGGGAATGTCTTATAAATTAGGGAGGAACAGCTTCGATACATATACTATAAAAGGTGGATGTGATTTTGATGTGTATATAGAGTGAAAGGGAAAGGGAGTTTTAAATAAAAGATAGAGTAAACAAAAAAATAAGACCATCACATGATGGCCTAGGGAAGGGGACAATTTATGTCAATTTAATTAGGGATGGAAAGCTGTTCAAGACACTGGGGAATGTCTTATAAATTAGGGAGGAACAGCTCCGATACATACACTATAAAAGATAGATGTGACCTAGATGTGAACATAGAGTGAAAGAGAGAGGGAGTTTTAAGTAAGAAGAAAGAGAGAGTAAAAAAATAAGACCATCACATATAGGATGGTCAAGGAAGGGGACAATTAATGTCAATTTAATTAGGGATGGAAAGCTGTTCAAGACACTGGGGAATGTCTTATAAATTAGGGAGGAACAGCTCCGATACGTATACTATAAAAGGTAGATGTGACCCTCGTGTGAACTTGGCGTGAAAGATATGGGAATTTGAAAAAGGGATAAAATAGGTGTTGGTCTAAGAGTTATAGTATAAGTGGAGATATAATAGAAAATATTCTTTTGTAAAATGATAGGAATCTGAATATAAAAAAAAGTTGAAATCTATGAAAAAAAGGATTATGCTCAACTATATTATGAGAATATAAGGGTTATCCCGCTACTTGTAGGCTCTTAAAGAGTCTTTATTTATGAGGGATAAAAGCTTCACTTGATAAAGGGAGTTAGTGATATGGAAGTAGCAAAAAAACAAGGGTTGTATAATCGCTTTATACGATTAAGTCCACCACAAATTTTAGCATTAGGCTTTTTTTGTTTAATTGTGATCGGAGGATTGTTATTAAAGTTACCGTTTGCAACGAAAGTCCATATTAGTTGGGTAGATGCTTTCTTCACAGCTACGTCGGCAGCGACTGTAACGGGTTTAGGCGTTGTAGATACTGCAAGTACATTTACGATGTTTGGTGAAATTGTTATTATGTTTTTAATTCAAACAGGTGGTCTCGGTCTTATGACGATAGCCATTTTAATTGTTTGGGTGCTAGGTAAAAAAATTGGTTTACGTCACCGATTATTAATTGGAGAAGCATTTAATCAAACAAATATTGGTGGTCTTGTGAAATTAGTGAAACGAGTTTTTATTTTTTCTATTTGTATTGAGCTAATTGGAGTTATCTTTTTATCGATTCGCTTTATTCCAGAGTTTGGATTTGGAAAAGGTTTATACTATAGTATTTTTCACGTTATTGCGTCATATAATAATGCCGGTTTTGCGCTTTGGTCAGATAATTTAACAAGATACGTAGGAGATCCTATTATTAATATTGGGATTTGTTCTTTAATTGTAATAGGAGGACTAGGGTTTACGGTATTAATTGATATATGGTATAGCCGCAGCTTCCGAAAATTATCGCTTCACTCCAAAATCATGATTGTTGGAACGATAGCACTTAACATTATTGCAATGATTGTGATTTTTGTATTGGAATATAATAATGTGAAGACTTTGGGACAACTATCTTTAAATGAAAAGTTATGGGCTTCGTTCTTCCAAGGAATTACACCTCGTACAGCCGGTTTTAACACGATAGATTATGGCGGAATGGAAGAGTCATCGATATTATTTACGATGATATTAATGTTTATTGGTGCAGGAAGTGTATCGACAGGTGGTGGAATTAAGTTAACGACATTCGTTATTTTAATTACATCAGTTCTTTCTTTCTTTAGAAAGAAAGAGGATTTTGTTTTATTTCATCGTACGATTAAAATGTCGACAGTAACGAGAGCGTTAGCAATTGTCGTTGCTAGTCAAATACTTATTTTTACAGCGGTATTTGTATTAATGCTTACAGAAGACTTCAGTTTTATTCAGTTATTATTTGAGACAATTTCAGCGTTTGGCACAGTAGGGTTAACAATGGGGATTACTGCGAAGCTATCGGCATTTGGAAAATGTATTATTATGTTTGTTATGTTTTGTGGATTAATCGGACCGTTAACACTTGTTTTCTCTTTGGCACGACCAGCGAAACAAAAAATTAAATATCCATCAGAAGATGTATTTACAGGATAAGGTATCCCGCATAAGGCGAGATACCTTTTTCTTTTTAAAAAAGAGAGAACAATAACCCAATAAGCGCCACTCGGAATAAAATCGCAATGAGTGCAGCGATACCACCTACAATGGCAGCGATACCGCCAGTTACAGTAGCCCCACGATTATATGCGTAAATACCGAGTAAAACAGACACAAGACCAAACAGTGTTGGGAATGTGAATAGCGATAATATTGCTAAAGCAAGAGCGATAAAACCAGCAGTCGATCCAGCTGCAGATGATCTTACATCATCGTTATCTTTATCATCATAGTCAATACGCTGTGGCGCAACTTCAGCTGCGTATTCTTCTTTATAGTCACTATAATCACTATCTATTCGATCTCTTTTTTTATATTCATCAAATTTCTCAGTCAAAGTAAGGACTCCTTTCATAACAAGGTTCAATAATAGTATGTTTCTCTTTACTGTTTTTATCCCGCTATTTGCGAGCAGTAAGACTCCTGCCTCAAAATTCGGCTGGAGCGAAGAAGTTAGGTGGGAGCCCTGCTGCCCGTAAACGCCCGATTGGTGAAGGCTAATAATCAGTGGGGGATGAACAAACCCCCCACTAATTAAAGTTTCACTTTATCCGAGTCTGTACAGGGAGTAATATCCAATTGGAAAGTAAAAATGTTTTTTCAAAATAGGAAAACTAAGTATGACTTCCTCTATTTTGGAAAGTATAAAAAAGAATAATGAGGAAAGGGTGCAATACATAATGGAACATCCAATTGAAAATTTAATGAAAACAGCAATGACAAATTTAAAAGAGATGGTAGATGTAAATACGATTGTTGGAAGTCCAGTTTCAACAGCTGACGGAAATGTAGTATTAACAGTGTCTCAAGTGGCTTTCGGTTTTGGTGCCGGCGGAAGTGACTTTAAAGGTGATTTTATTTCCGAAAAACATAATAACGGACAAGGGCAGCATAAAGAGAACAAGCAAAGTCATCCATTCGGAGGCGGAAGCGGGGCTGGGGTTTCTATTAGCCCAGTTGCTTTTTTAGTAGTTGGTTCTAACGGTGTGCAAGTATTGCATCTCAATAGCAGTACACATTTAATTGAAAAAGCTTTAAATACTGTACCAAGCACTGTAGATAAATTTGTAAATGGTCGCCACAAGTGAACTTGCATTTTTTAGGAATTATGATATATTAGAAAAAGTGCGCTTTAGGATGATCGGAATAATTGAACTGTAAATATATATGATGTGTGGAATAAGGGAGAGGAATTTATGATTAATATCAAAAACTTAGTAGTTGGCTTATTTATGTTAGTAAGCGGTTTTGTTGTATATGTAATAAAAGAAAAAGCTCCATTCTAAAACAGACAAACCGTTAATGTCTGTTTTTAATTTGTAAAAAATGTTGACAAGTTATTGTATTGGTGTTAAAATTTTAATTCGTGTCTCGGTTAAAGCTAGTGTAAAGTAAATAAATCTTATGAATATAATACGAAAAGTTTGCGAAAGATCGGGTAGTCTTACCAACAACTTTTGTGAACAAACCCTATAAATTGTATATGTAAGCTTTATATGTATACTAGTGAATCAAGGAGCGGTCAGTGGAACCGTAATGATGAGAGAGAGGTAGGGCTTTCATCCAGTATATGTTACTTTCCCGTTAGGTGAATATAAAAAAGAGGGCTCCTTTTCAAAAGGAGCCCTCTTTCTATAGATAAATTGAAACTATAATCAGTGAGACCATTCCCGTTAAATGTTAGTTCACAAATCATGTGATAAAAATGATTAAGCGCGGTTTTCAACTTGCTGACAAATTTCATCTGTTGTTAAACCATGTGCTGTAATTACAGATCCTTTTATCGATGTATCTGCAATGCCCATTATATTAGAATCTTGCCCAGTTACAACACAACAATCACAACCTTGTGCATCACTTTCAGAGTTAAGTGAAACGACTTCATGCCCTTGTTGCTGAAGAGCTTGTTGAACATCAGTTAAAGAGTTCTCAACACCAATTCTAGCCATAATTTTCACCTCCTACCATCTAGTTGCTAGTATGCTCAAGTTCATAGCATATATTTATGAAAAGATGGTAGGAAGAGAATATTTGTTTAGTCGTTATATACACCAGTAAGCATTTGACTTACGAATTGATCGTTTAAAGTATCTTGGGCGGAAGAAGAATTTGAATGAATGTCGATTGAAGCTGTATAGTTGTTATGTTTTTTGCTATGTGGTTCTACTTCAACGTAATTATCGAATTTACAAAAACCTTTCGTATCCATTAGGTCAAATAGTTGAAGCATTTCTACTACCTCTTGTCTCGTTCCTTTAATTTGTACACACGCCATATTGATTTCCTCCTTCATTTTGACAAATTGTTTTTTAAAAATAGGATTATGATTACGAAATGAAAAATATGAATGTTATTTTTAGACAGCGTTATTTTTATTATTTTCCCCCTTTTTCAGCAAAAGTCGTTGTATATTCCCGAATTTATAAAAACGGACGTCCGTTTATTGAATACAATAGATTCGTATCAATTGACAAAAATCCTTCTTTTAAACAAATATTTTTTTTAGTGGAAATTGGCGAAAAAAATTTTTTGACTTTTTGCAAACGTTAACAATGTTGTTAAATCAATATAAATGAAGATGTGCGTACGATTAAAAATTAAAAATTTTCTAAAAATTCACTTGATTTATTTAGAAAGGAGAGTAAACTAGGAAACAATAAAAAACTCATAGAACATAGGGGGCGCTTTCCAGTGAACGAGCAATGGATTTTCTTAAATGGAGAATTTGTTCCAAAAGACGAAGCAAAAGTTTCAGTATATGATCATGGCTATTTATATGGCGATGGAGTGTTCGAAGGGATTAGGGTGTATAGCGGTAATGTTTTCCGTTTGAGAGAACATCTTGTCCGGTTATATGAATCAGCGAAATCCATCATGTTAGAAATTCCATATACGTTAGAAGAAGCAACGAAGATCGTTGTTGAAACGATTCGACATAATAAACTATCTAATGGATATATCCGCCTAGTCGTGTCAAGAGGACCGGGGAATCTTGGATTAGATCCCGATTCTTGTACGAAACCAAATGTAGTAGTAATTGCAGAACAATTATCTTTATTCCCACAAGAATATTATGAAAAAGGGATTCCAATTATAACAGTTGCAACGCGTCGTAATCGCCCAGATGTTTTGTCGCCTCAAGTAAAATCTTTAAATTACTTAAATAATATTTTAGTTCGCATTGAAGCGAAATTAGCTGGAGTACAAGAAGCACTTATGTTAAATGATCAAGGGTATGTAGCTGAAGGCTCTGGAGATAACGTATTTATTGTAAAAGGAAATAAATTAATTACACCGCCAAGTTCTGCTGGGGCGTTAGAAGGTATTACAAGAAATGCGATTTTAGAAATCGGTGAAAAGCTTGGATATGACGTAAGAGAAGAATTATTTACAAGGCACGATGTATATGTAGCTGATGAAGTGTTTTTAACAGGAACAGCTGCTGAGGTCATTGCTGTTACGACAGTAGATGGTAGAACGATTGGTTTAGGAAAAACAGGTCCACATACGAAGCGTCTATTAGAAGAATTTCGTAAATTAGTTGTAGAAGATGGTGAGAAAATTTACGAAGAAAATAAAGTTGGATAATAATCCTTTATGACATGATAAAACGTTGATAGGGAGGAGTAGTTGATTGTGAAGCCTCACAGAGAGTCGGTGGTTGCTGAAAACCGATGGTTCACGTTGACGAACATCGCCCTTGAGTGCTAAGCTGAAGCATTTGTCTAGGCTTAGACGGTAGCTCCGTTATTAGCTAGACTCATCCCGAGTCACTGAGGCAAGAGTATTCTTGCAAAGAAGGGTGGTACCGCGAAATCTTTCGTCCCTTCAGCACATAGCTGGAGTGTGGACGTAGGATTTTTTTATTTTATAAAGGGTATAAAAAGGGGGCTTATAAGAAAAATGTCTTCAAAAACGGAAGAGAAACTGGCAACTGGTGCACAGCTATTGTTAGAAGCGCTAGAAAAGGAAAGAGTAGAAGTGATTTTCGGTTATCCGGGTGGTGCTGTTTTACCTCTATATGATGCGCTTTATGATTGTGAGATTCCGCATATTTTAACGCGGCATGAACAAGGTGCAATTCATGCCGCTGAAGGATATGCAAGGATTACAGGAAATCCAGGAGTTGTAATTGCAACAAGCGGGCCTGGTGCTACAAATGTTATTACTGGTCTAGCTGACGCGATGATTGATTCATTGCCACTTGTTGTATTTACAGGGCAAGTAGCAACAACGTTAATCGGGAGTGATGCTTTCCAAGAAGCTGATATTATGGGGCTTACGATGCCGGTGACAAAACATAATTATCAAGTACGAAAAGCATCGGATTTACCCCGAATTATTAAAGAAGCATTTCATATCGCTAGAACAGGAAGACCAGGCCCAGTCGTAATTGACCTTCCGAAAGATATGGTAGTAGAGAAAGGTGAGCGATGTAGTGAAGTACAAATGGATTTACCTGGATACCAGCCTAATTACGAACCGAATCTACTACAAATAAACAAATTATTACAAGCGATTGCGACTTCAAAAAAACCGTTAATTTTAGCTGGAGCAGGTGTATTGCATGCAAAGGCATCGAAAGAATTAACAAGCTTTGCTCGTAAATATGAAATTCCTGTTGTGCATACATTACTTGGCCTTGGTGGTTTTCCGCCAGATGATAAATTATTTCTTGGGATGGGAGGAATGCACGGTTCTTACGCGGCTAATATGGCGTTATATGAATGCGATCTACTTATAAATATAGGAGCAAGATTTGACGATCGTCTTACTGGAAATTTAGTTTATTTTGCTAAAGAAGCGATTGTCGCACATATAGATATTGATCCAGCGGAAATCGGAAAAAATGTGCCGACTGAAATTCCAATTGTTGCGAGTGCGAAGCAAGCATTAGAAGCTCTACTCAACTTTAAGGAAGGGGAAGTAAATCACAATGATTGGCTCTCATTATTGAATAGTAGAAAAGAAAAATACCCTCTTTCTTACAAAGAGCATTCGGAATGTATTAAGCCTCAATATGCAATTGATATGCTATACGAAATTACGAAAGGGGAAGCGATTGTAACGACAGATGTTGGGCAACATCAAATGTGGGCAGCTCAATATTATCCGCTGAAAAATCCAGATAAATGGGTAACTTCTGGAGGCTTAGGAACAATGGGCTTCGGATTTCCAGCAGCAATTGGTGCACAAATTGCGAAGCCAGAAGAATTAGTTATTGCGATTGTCGGTGATGCGGGATTTCAAATGACCCTACAAGAACTAAGTGTATTAAAAGAGCATTCTTTACCAGTTAAAGTGTTTATTTTAAATAATGAAGCTTTAGGAATGGTAAGACAATGGCAAGATGAGTTTTATAATCAAAGATATTCGCATTCTTTATTGCCATGTCAACCAGATTTTGTTGCTCTTGCGAATGCGTATGGCATAAAAGGTGTTCGTATTGATGATCCACTTCTTGCAAAGAAGCAATTACAACATGTGATTGAATTACAAGAGCCAGTCGTAATTGATTGCCGCGTACTTCAATCTGAAAAGGTTATGCCGATGGTTGCCCCAGGAAAAGGGGTTCACCAAATGGAGGGAGTGGAGAAAAGGTGAAGAGAATTGTTACAGCGACAGTTCGAAATCAAAGCGGTGTGTTAAATCGAATTACAGGCGTTATGACACGTAGACATTTTAATATTGAAAGTATTTCAGTAGGGCATACGGAATCGTCGGATATTTCAAGGATGACGATTGTTGTACATGTTGAAAGTGAACAGCAGGTTGAACAGTTAATTAAACAACTGCATAAGCAAATCGATGTCCTAAAAGTATCTGATATTACAGAAGAAGCAATGATTGCTAGAGAACTTGCGCTTATTAAAGTGGCAACCTCAAGTGTAACAAGAGCAGAATTATATAGTTTAATTGAACCGTTCCGAGCCGCTGTAATAGATGTTGGGAAGGATTCCATAGTGGTGCAAGTAACAGGTACCCAGGAGAAAGTAGAAGCGTTAATTGAATTACTTCGTCCATACGGTTTGAAAGAAATTGCTAGAACGGGTGTAACAGCATTTACGCGTAGTATGAAAAAACAAGATAAACAAGTGATGTTAATTCAATAATTATTTAAATATAGGGGGAAATGAAAATGGCAAAAGTTTATTATGAAAAAGACGTGACGGTAAATGTATTAAAGGAAAAGAAAGTAGCAATTATCGGATATGGATCGCAAGGCCATGCGCATGCGCAAAACTTACGTGATAACGGATTTGATGTAGTAGTTGGACTGAGAAAAGGAAAGTCATGGGAAAAGGCGAAAGAAGATGGATTTTCTGTATATACAGTAGCGGAAGCTGCAAAAAAAGCGGATGTAGTAATGATTTTACTACCGGATGAACTACAGCCAGAAGTATATGAAGCTAAAATTGCACCAAACTTACAAGGCGGGAATTCTCTTGTATTCGCACATGGCTTTAATGTTCACTTTGATCAAGTAAAACCTCCAGCTAATGTAGATGTATTTCTAGTAGCACCGAAAGGGCGGGGCATCTAGTGCGCCGTACATTTGCTGAGGGCGGGGCTGTTCCTGCGTTATTTGCAGTATATCAAGATGCAACAGGAGTTGCGACTGAAAAAGCACTTTCTTATGCTGATGGAATTGGAGCGACGAGAGCTGGTGTATTAGAAACAACGTTTAAGGAAGAAACAGAAACAGATTTATTTGGAGAGCAAGCTGTGCTTTGCGGCGGAGTAACTGCACTAGTAAAAGCTGGATTTGAAACGTTAGTTGATGCAGGATATCAACCTGAACTTGCATATTTTGAATGTTTACATGAATTGAAACTCATTGTTGATCTTATGTACGAAGGCGGACTTGAAAATATGAGATATTCAGTTTCAGATACAGCGCAGTGGGGAGACTTCGTATCAGGACCACGCGTTGTTACTGAAGATACGAAGAAAGCGATGGGAGAAGTGTTAGCAGAAATTCAAGATGGTACATTTGCAAGAGGCTGGATTGCAGAGCATAAAGCAGGAAGACCAAATTTCCAGGCGACAAATGAGAAAGAAAATGAACATGAAATCGAAGTAGTTGGACGTAAATTACGTGAAATGATGCCTTTCGTACAGCCACGAGTAAAGGTAGGGATTAAATAATATGAAGCAGATTTTGTTCATGGATACGACGCTTCGTGATGGCGAACAATCACCAGGAGTTAATTTAAATGAACAAGAGAAATTACAGATTGCAAGGCAACTAGAGAGGCTTGGTATTAATGTAATGGAAGCGGGATTCGCAGCAGCTTCTGAAGGTGATTTTCAATCGGTAAAACGTATCGCAAATACCATTCAAAATGCTACGGTTATGAGTTTAGCTAGAGCGAAAGAAAGTGATATTCGAAGAGCCTATGAAGCTGTGAAAGGCGCTGTCTCTCCTCGTTTACACGTATTTTTAGCTACAAGTGACATTCATATGAAATATAAGCTTTGTATGTCAAAAAAAGATGTATTAGATAGCATACATCGCTCGGTTACGCTCGGGAAATCATTATTTCCGACAGTGCAATTTTCAGCAGAAGATGCGACAAGAACATCGAGAGCATTCTTAGCTGAATCAGTAGAAGTAGCGATTCGTGCAGGAGCGAATGTAATCAATATTCCTGATACAGTTGGATATACGAATCCAGAAGAATATTATTCTCTTTTTAAATACTTACAAGAATCCGTTCCTTCGTATGAAAAAGCAATTTTCTCTTGTCACTGTCACGATGATCTTGGGATGGCAGTAGCGAATTCGTTAGCTGCAGTTGAGGGCGGAGCGTTACAAGTAGAAGGAACGATTAATGGAATTGGAGAAAGAGCGGGGAATGCAGCTCTAGAAGAGGTCGCAGTTGCTCTTCATATTAGAAAAGATTTCTATGAAGCAGAGTCTTCTATGACGTTAAAAGAAATTAAAGCGACAAGTACATTAGTAAGTCGTTTAACAGGTATGGTTGTACCAAAAAATAAAGCGATTGTTGGAGCAAATGCATTTGCTCATGAATCAGGTATTCATCAAGACGGTGTTTTAAAAGAAGTGACGACATATGAAATTATTGAACCGGCGCTTATAGGTGAATCTCAAAATCTATTTGTACTTGGAAAACATTCTGGTCGTCACGCATTTACGGAAAAAATGAAAGAACTAGGCTATGAATTTACAAACGAAGAACGAGATGCGGTGTTTGAAGCATTTAAAAAATTGGCTGATCGTAAAAAGGAAATTACAGAAGAAGATTTACGCGCGCTTATGCTGGGCGAAGCAGCATTTTCGGCACAACAATATAGTATTACGCAATTACAAGTACATTTCGTATCCAATAGTACACAGTGTGCAACAGTTGTACTAAAAGATGAGGAAGGAAATATGTATGAAGATGCAGCAACTGGTTCTGGAAGTATAGAAGCAATCTATAATGCAATTCAAAGAATTTTAGGATTAGAATGTGACTTAGCGGATTATCGCATACAATCTATTACGCAAGGTCAAGATGCTCTGGCTCATGTACATGTTGAATTAAAAGAAGGAATTCATCAAGTATCAGGTTTTGGTGTTGCACAAGACGTATTAGAGGCATCAGCAAGAGCGTATGTTCATGCTGCTGGAAAATTGAAATCTTTTATAACGCTTGTGAAGTAAATGTTTGATAAGTGAGGAGAACTTTCCTCACTTATCAAATTAAAGTTCTGAAAATTCAGTTAAAGGAGTGTTTAAGTTGGAAAAACGTATTGTTTGTTTAGCGGGTGATGGTGTTGGTCCGGAAATTATGGAAAGTGCGAAGGAAGTATTGCATATGGTAGAAAGGCTATATGGACATCATTTTCATTTACAAGATGAGTACTTTGGCGGGAGTGCTATCGACTTAACTGGGCAACCATTACCACAGCGAACACTTGCCGCTTGTTTAGCAAGTGATGCGGTTTTACTTGGAGCGGTTGGTGGTCCACGGTGGGATGGTGCGAAAGAAAGGCCAGAGAAAGGATTATTAGCTTTAAGAAAAGGACTTGGTGTATTTGCGAATGTTCGACCTGTAACGGTAGAAAGCGCAACTGCACATTTATCGCCATTAAAAAACGCTGGTGAAATTGATTTCGTTGTTGTTCGTGAATTAACAGGCGGTATTTATTTTTCTTATCCGAAAGAACGAACGGATGAAGTAGCAACCGATACACTTACGTATCATCGTCATGAAATTGAACGTATCGTTTCGTATGCTTTTCAATTAGCGAGCAAACGGAAGAAAAAAGTTACATCTATTGATAAGGCGAATGTTTTAGAGTCTAGTAAACTATGGAGAACTGTTACGGAAGAAGTAGCTCTTCGCTATCCAAATGTTGAGTTAGAGCATATTTTAGTCGATGCAGCCGCTATGGAATTAATTCGTAATCCAGGTCGATTTGACGTTATCGTAACAGAAAATTTATTTGGTGATATTTTAAGTGATGAGGCTTCTGTATTAGCAGGATCGCTAGGAATGCTTCCATCAGCAAGCCATGCGGAAAATGGTCCTTCATTATATGAGCCTATTCACGGATCAGCACCGGATATAGCGGGGAGAAATAAGGCGAACCCAATTGCAATGATGCGTTCTGTTGCAATGATGCTTGGGCAATCATTTGGATTAACGAGAGAAGGGTATGCGATTGAATCCGCAATATCTGCAGTTCTTCAATCTGGGAAATATACAGCAGATATTGGGGGAGATGAGACGACAACTTCATTTACGAAGGCAGTTATTCAAGAGATGGAAGAGCAAGCACTAGTAGGGAGAGGACGATAATGGGAAAAAGATTATTAGATAAGCTTTGGGAGAGACATGTAGTTGCGACAAACGAAAATGGATTGGATTTATTATATATCGATCTTCATCTCGTTCATGAAGTAACGTCACCGCAAGCCTTTGAAGGCTTGCGGCTTACAAATAGAACTGTTCGGAGACCAGAATTAACATTTGCAACGATGGATCATAATATTCCAACGAAAGATGTCTGGAATATTACCGATCGTATTGCGAAGCAGCAATTGGATACACTTCGTGAGAACTGCAAACAATTTCAAGTGTCATTAGCTGATATTGGTGATGAAGAACAAGGGATTGTTCATGTTATCGGACCAGAACTTGGACTTACGCAGCCAGGAAAAACGATTGTTTGCGGTGATAGTCATACAGCAACCCACGGTGCTTTCGGAGCGCTAGCATTTGGTATTGGTACGAGTGAAGTGGAACATGTATTGGCAACTCAAACGTTATGGCAACGAAAGCCGAAAGCGATGGGTATTGAATTAAAAGGAAAGTTACAGAAAGGTGTTTATGCAAAAGATATTATTTTACATCTCCTTTCAAAGTACGGCGTAGCAGTTGGAACAGGATACGTAATGGAATTTTACGGTGAGACGATTCATGCTATGGAAATGGAAGAGCGAATGACACTTTGTAATATGGCAATTGAAGGAGGGGCAAAGGCTGGTATTATTGCACCAGATGAAAAAACACTTTCTTATGTAAAAGGGCGTAAATATGCACCGAAAGACTATGGAACTTTTACGGAAAAATGGTCGGAGCTTTATACAGATTCAGATGCAATTTATGATTTACATATTTCGATAGATGTTACGGATTTAGCACCGTATGTCACTTGGGGAACAAATCCTAGTATGGGTGTTCGCATTGATGAAAAATTACCAGAAAAGCATGATGAAAATGATGAAAGAGCATTTTCATATATGGGATTGAGTCCTGGACAAAGCACTTTTGAAATTCCAGTTCAGCATGTTTTCATTGGATCTTGTACAAATTCCAGGCTCTCTGATTTAGAAATTGCCGCATCTGTTGTAAAAGGGAAAAAGGTAAAAGATGGTGTGCGAGCCCTCGTTGTTCCTGGATCTAAAAAGGTAAGAGAAGCAGCAATGCAAAAAGGATTACATCGCATATTTGAAGAAGCGGGGTTTGAATGGAGAGAGCCTGGATGTTCAATGTGTCTTGGAATGAATCCGGATCAAGTGCCGGAAGGAGAACATTGTGCATCTACTTCAAATCGTAACTTTGAAGGAAGACAAGGAAAAGGAGCAAGAACGCATTTAGTTAGCCCAGCAATGGCAGCAGCGGCTGCGTTATATGGGCATTTTGTTGATATTAGAAAGGAGAGTTACGATGGAGCCATTTCGTATTCATAAAGGTACTGCCGCAGTACTTATGAATGATAACATTGATACAGATCAAATTATTCCGAAGCAATACTTAAAGAGAATTGAAAGGACGGGATTTGGAAAGTATTTATTTGATGAGTGGCGTTATGATAATGAGCGCCATGAAAATCCTAATTTTCCCCTTAATGCACAAGAACGAAAAGGAGCAAGTATATTAATTACAGGTAATAATTTTGGATGTGGTTCTTCAAGAGAACATGCTCCGTGGGCACTTGCTGATTATGGTTTCCGCGTTATTATCGCCGGAGGATTTGCAGATATTTTTTATATGAATTGTATGAAGAATGGTATGTTACCGATTGTAATGGATAAAGAAACTCGTGAACAACTTGCCAAAACGAATGCGAGAGATCAAATGGAAGTCGATTTAGAGAATGAAGTAATTACTACGAATATGCACAGGTTTCATTTTACAATCGAGAAAATGTGGAAAGAAAAATTATTAAATGGTCTAGACGAAATTAGTATTACGATGCAATATGAACAAAAAATTGGAGAGTATGAAAGGAAAGTAGCTTTACATTAAGAAATAACGGAATTTTTAAAATGTATTTACATTCAGAATTAAGTATTATATACTATGTAAAAATCAGAGGAGAAAGGGAGTAAGTATTATGAATACAATACAATCTATTAACATGCTTACACAACTACATCATCATACATAAAACCCTTGAACCTAGCGTGAAAACGTGTAGGTACAAGGGTTATTCCCGTTGTACCTACACTCTACTAAAGAGCCTTGTAGGTATTTTGTCTACAAGGCTCTTTTTATTTTCGGTTTAGGTGAATGAAATAGGCATACATTAGAAAGGGAAAGGTGTGAGAATTTAGATGACAAAATGGAAACGGGCGAACCCAAATGGAACGAGGGACTATTTATTCGAAGAATGTACGTTAATTGAAGAAGTAGAACAAAAATTAAGGCGTACTTTTTTAGAGCGAGGTTATGAAGAAATAAGGACACCGACAATAGAATTTTATGATGTTTTTGCATTTCAAAACAGGCCGATAGATGAGGAAAAGATGTATAAATTTTTTGATGAAAAAGGACGGATTATCGTGTTACGCCCAGATATGACAATTCCTTTAGCGAGAGTGATGGGAACACAGAGGTGGGATACTCCGCTTAAACTGACGTATAGCGGGAATGTATTTCGGGCGAATGAGTCCCATTCTGGAAAATATAATGAAATCGTACAAAGTGGTATTGAAATTATCGGGATTGATAATGTAAGAGCTGAAATTGAATGCGTAATAAGTGTTATTCAGGCACTTCAAAAGTTAAAGGTGCAATCTTTTACAATTGAGATTGGGCAAGTACAGTTATATAAATGTATTGTAAAAAAACTCTCCATTCGTGATGAAGAAGAGAGTGTGCTTAGAACATATATTGAAAGTAAAAATTATGCTGCTCTATCAAATTTTATTAGAGAAAAGAAATTAGATCGATGTGATGAAACAGTAAGATTACTTGAGAAATTGCCAAGGCTATTTGGAAATTTAGAAGTTATTGAGGAAGCAGAAAAACTCGCCTCAAGTAATGAAATGAAAATGGCGATTGCCAGAGTGAAAGAAATATATAAAGCAATTGAAAAACTAGGCTATGGATCTTACATCTCAATTGATTTAGGTATGATTCAACATTTGGATTATTATACAGGTGTTATTTTCAAAGGGTATATATATGAAATTGGAGAAGAAATTGTTAGTGGAGGAAGATATGATGAGTTAATTGGGAATTTTGGAGAGATGCTGCCGGCTGTTGGACTCGCGGTGCAAGTCAATCAAATTGTGAAGGCGCTGCAAGAGCAGCAAGAACCATATGAACGAAAGAAAATAGATATTATGATTCATTATGAGTTAAATAGATTAACAGAAGCGGAAAGATTACGAAATTTACTTCAAAAGGACGGGAAAAAAGTAGAGCTATCTTTATTCTCTAATTTAAACGACACCTTTCAATTTGCCAGAAAAAATAAAATAGTAACGGTCGTAGAGGCAAAGAACGAATCATTAGTGGAATATGTATGGAAAGAGAAATGGGTATTCCAGAAAGAAGGAGAAACTTCATGCGTAACATTCAAATTGCGTTAACGAAAGGAAGATTAGAGAAGCATGTGATTCCATTGTTTGAGCAGATCGGAATTGATTGCTCGGAGCTCAAAAATAAAGGACGAAAGCTTGTCTTTCAAAGTAGAAATACAGATATCTCATTTATTTTAGTGAAAGCAGTAGATGTTGCTACTTATGTAGAACATGGAGTAGCTGATATTGGGGTCGTTGGAAAAGATATTTTAATGGAAAACGAGAAAGATATTTATGAAATGTTGGATTTAGGAGTAGGCGTGTGTAAGTTTTGTGTTGCTTCTATTCCTACTTATAATCCGAAGAGTTACCGGAAGAAACGCATTGCTACGAAATATCCACATATTACTTCTAACTATTTTCATGATAAAGGGGAGGATGTAGAGATTATAAAAATAGAAGGTTCTGTAGAAATCGCTCCTATTCTTGGATTGGCAGATGCGATTGTTGATATTGTTGAAACAGGAAAAACATTACAAGAAAATGGACTCATTGTATTTGAGGAAATGTGTTCTATATCTGCTCGAATGATTGTAAATAAGGCTGCATTAAAAACTAAAAAAGACGAAATATTCAGTATTATAAATATGATGGAGCAAGAAATTTTGTCAGGAAAATAGGGGGACTTGTAATGGAGATAGTTTGTGAAGATTTTCAAAAGGCGTTATCGAAAATAAAATTGCTACGTGAAAACGCTAATATAATAGAAGAAACTGTTCAAAGAAGTGTAAGCGAAATCGTTCAAAATGTAAGGGAGAGTAAAGATGAGGCTGTATCTTTCTATACAAAAAAGTTCGATGGTGTGGAGGTTAAAGAGTTTCGTGTAAGTGAGGAAGAAATAAAACAAGCGAGTAGGTTTGTAGAGAATTCATTTTTAGATGCGTTAAAAGAGGCAAAGAAAAATATTATCTCGTATCATGAAAAGCAAAAAAGACAATCGATGTTCGATTGCGCGAGTGAGGGCATCATTAGAGGACAAATCATTAGGCCTTTAGAAAATGTAGGTGTATATGTGCCAGGCGGAACGGCTTCGTACCCTTCGTCAGTATTAATGAATGTATTGCCAGCAAAACTCGCAGGTGTGAAAAAAATTGTAATGGTGACGCCGCCGAATCAAGGAGGAATTGATCCACATATATTAGCTGCTGCAAGCCTTGCAGGAGTAGATGAAATTTATGCGATAGGTGGTGCGCAAGCAATTGCTGCTTTAGCATACGGGACGGAATCGATTCCGAAAGTGGATAAAATAGTTGGACCAGGAAATTTGTACGTCGCTCTAGCGAAAAGAGAAGTATACGGAATAGTAAATATCGATATGATTGCTGGACCATCAGAAATTGTAGTTATCGCTGATGAAACAGGAAATGCAAAATATATTGCTGCTGATTTATTATCACAAGCAGAGCATGACGTAAGGGCTACAGCAATTTGCATTACAACGAGTATAGAGTTAGCGAAAGAAGTAGAAAGGGAGATAGAAAGACAGCTAGCGACATTACCAAGAAGTGAAATCGCACGTGAATCGATAAATAGAAATGGAGCCATCTTTATCGTTCCTTCTTTAGATGAGGCACTAAAGTTATCGAATGAAATCGCTCCAGAACATTTAGAGTTACATATAAAAGAGCCGATGAATACTCTAGCGTATGTGAAACATGCAGGATCTATCTTTCTTGGACCATATGCACCGGAACCGCTCGGTGATTATTTAGCAGGGCCGAATCATGTGTTACCGACAAGTGGAACGGCAAGGTTTTTCTCACCGTTATCAGTCGATGATTTCGTGAAAAAATCAAGCTTTCTATCTTATACGGAGGAAGCGTTAAGAGATGTACAACATCATATTGTAGAACTAGCAAATAAAGAAGGGTTACATGCGCATGCGAGAGCAATTCAAATAAGGTTTGAGGAGGAAGAATAATGCGTGAGTCTAGTCAAATACGTGAAACGACAGAAACAAAAATAAAATTAAGTTTGCAGCTCGATGAAAGCAAGAATGTTTCTGTGCAAACGGGAGTTGGATTTTTTGATCATATGTTAACTTTATTTGCAAGGCATGGAAGATTCGGTTTGCAAGTGGAGGCGGAAGGCGATGTATTCGTTGATGCGCATCATACAGTTGAAGATGTTGGAATTGTACTCGGAAATTGCTTGAAAGAAGCATTGCAAAATAAAGAGGGTATTAACAGATACGGCTCAGCATATGTACCAATGGATGAGTCTTTAGGTTTTGTCGCAATTGATATAAGCGGACGCTCGTATATTGTATTTCAAGGAGAATTAACAAATCCAAAGCTAGGAAATTTTGACACAGAATTAACGGAAGAATTTTTTAGAGCAGTTGCTCATGCTGCCAATATTACATTACATGCTCGCATTTTATACGGAACCAATACACATCACAAAATTGAAGCATTATTTAAAGCGTTTGGTAGAGCACTTAGAGAAGCAGTCGAAAGAAATGCCAACATTACTGGTGTAAATTCAACGAAAGGGATGTTGTAATTGATTGCTATTATAGATTATGGAATCGGGAATATTCGCAGTGTGGAACAAGCATTAAAATATATTGGAGCAGAGCACATCGTAACGGATGATAAAGAAAAAATATTGAGAAGTGATGGCGTTATTTTACCGGGAGTAGGCGCATTTCCGAAAGCAATGGACGTTTTAGAAGAAAAAGATTTAGTATGTGTGCTAAAAGAATTTGGGAGTTCAGGAAAACCACTTTTGGGCATTTGCTTAGGAATGCAGCTTTTATTTGAAAAAAGTGAGGAACTACAAGACTGTAACGGATTAAATTTATTGCCAGGTGTCATTAGAAAGTTAAAAGTTTCTTATAAAATTCCACATATGGGGTGGAATGACTTAAAGAAAGATGGAGAAATATCGCTTTGGAATGGAGTAGAGGACGGTTCTTTCGTATACTATGTCCACTCTTATTATGCAGATTGTCCAAATGAAATTGTGTATGGGGTAAGTGAGTATGGAGTGCAAGTACCTGGTTTTGTAGCAAAAGGAAATATATACGGCGTACAGTTTCATCCTGAAAAAAGTGGTGACATTGGAATGCAAATGTTGAAAAATTTCAAAGGGGTGGTAGAAGCATGGAAATCTTCCCAGCTATCGATTTAAAAGAAGGTCGATGCGTTAGACTTTATCAAGGGGAATTTAGTAAAGAAACAGTAATGAATGAAGACCCGGTTGCGCAAGCGATCATATTTGAAAAGTTTGGAGCGAAAATACTACACATTGTTGATTTAGATGGTGCAATTGCTGGGGAGTCAGTAAATTTGCCCGTAATTGAAAGGATATGCAGGGCGGTACGTATTCCTGTGCAAGTTGGAGGAGGAGTTCGATCACTTGCGGCAGTAGAGAAGTTATTGTTAGTCGGCGTAGAAAAAGTAATTTTAGGAACAGCTGCTCTTTATGATAAGGCATTTTTAGAAGAAGCAGTTCGTCTATACAAAGAGAAAATCATAGTTGGAATTGACGCAAAAAATGGTTTTGTAGCAACGAGAGGCTGGCTTGATGTGTCTGAAATTTCTTACATTTATTTAGCGAAGCAAATGGAGAATGTAGGTGTTCAAACGATTGTGTTTACAGACATTTCGAAAGACGGGACACTTGCAGGGCCGAATTTTGAGCAATTGGAGTTATTACAAAAAAGCGTAGGCATTCGTCTCATTGCTTCTGGAGGAGTGGCATCTATTCAAGATGTGAAAAAATTAAATGATATGAATATATACGGTGTCATAATTGGGAAGGCGCTTTACGAGAAAACGATTGATTTAGAAGAAGTGCTAGAGGTAACAAAGTTATGTTAGCGAAACGCATTATTCCATGTCTAGATGTGAAAGAGGGGCGAGTCGTAAAGGGTGTAAACTTTATAGGGTTACAAGACGTCGGTGATCCTGTTGAAATAGCTGCTTTATATAATGATGCGGGAGCAGATGAAATTGTATTTTTAGATATTACTGCGACACATGAAGGACGAAAAACGATAATAGATGTTGTAGAAAAAACAGCTTCAAAAGTATTTATTCCGCTCACAGTTGGCGGAGGGATTTCAAGTGTTAAAGATATGTACAATTTACTAAGAGCTGGAGCAGATAAAGTTTCAATCAACTCAGCGGCAGTGCGAAATCCAAAGCTAATCAAAGAAGGGGCAGAACACTTTGGCTCACAATGTATTGTCGTCGCAATTGATGCTAGAAAAGTAGCAGAGGATAAGTGGAATGTATATGTGAACGGTGGAAGAGTTGATACGGGAATGAATTCAATCGAATGGGCGAAGCGCGTTACCCAGCTAGGGGCAGGAGAAATTTTACTGACGAGTATGGATGCAGATGGAACAAAAAATGGATATGATCTTCGGTTAACAGAAGCAATTTCAAAAAGTGTTTCCGTCCCAGTTATCGCATCTGGAGGATGTGGTCATACGGATCACATTATAGAAGTCTTTCAAAAGACAACTGTTGACGCAGCGTTAGCAGCATCAATCTTTCATTATGGTGAGGCAACTGTACAGGGTGTGAAGAGGAAATTAAGAGAAGCAAACGTTGAGGTGCGGTTATGAAACCTAACTTTTCAAAAGGGTTGATACCAGCTGTTGTTATCGAGGAAGATACGAAAGAAGTTTTAATGCTAGCTTATATGAATAAAGAAGCGTATGAAAGAACGCTAGAAACGAAAAAAACATGGTTTTATTCCCGCTCGAGACAATCGTTATGGAATAAAGGAGAAACATCAGGTAATGTCCAATATGTTCAGTCACTTTATTTAGACTGTGATCAAGATTCAATCGTTGTTGTCGTAAAGCAAATAGGGCCTGCTTGCCATACGGGAGAAAAAACGTGTTTTCACTATAAAATTATATAGGGGGGTACATATGGAAGATATCCTTAAGTTATTATTTGAAACAATTGAAGAACGAAAGAAAAATCCACTCTCTGAATCATATACGAATTATTTATTTTCAAAAGGTGAAGATAAAATTTTAAAGAAAATTGGTGAGGAGTGCACCGAAGTAATTATCGCGTCTAAAAATAATGATAAAGAAGAACTAGTAAAAGAAATGGTTGATGTGTTCTATCACTGTTTTGTTCTATTAGCTGAAAAAAATATTCCATTAGAAGATGTCATGCAAGAAGTGAAAGAAAGAAATGGAAAGCTTTCGAGAGTAGGAGATCGAAAAGAAATAGATACATTATAAGGAGGGAATATGGATGAAAGTGGACTATCACCTTCATTTAGAAGAAGGGCCTTATTCAATAGGCTGGCTTGCTAAAATAAATGATGCACTACAATATTATGAACCGCTTAAAGAAGATAAACATTCAATAGGCTGGCTTATGAAAACACAAGAACGCCTGCAAAAACGTGTGAAGGAAGGCCCATTTACAGCGAAATGGATTGATTTATATTTAGAAGAGGCGTTGCGAAAAGGGATAAAAGAAGTTGGCATTGTCGATCATTTATATCGTTTTCACGAGGCGAAAGGATATTATGAAAAATATGTAGATATTAGTGATTCAAAACTCGGTCGTTTACAGAAGGAATGGCTAGACCAAGTAAGAGTAACGTCTCTTTATGATTTTACAAAGGCGATTGAAGAGGCAAAAGAACGATGGAGTAAACGAGGGGTAATGCTCAAACTTGGAATTGAAGCGGATTATTTTATCGGCGGCGAACAAGAGCTAAAAGAGTTACTAGCATTAGGAGACTTTGATTATGTAATCGGTTCAGTCCATTTTATAGAGGGATGGGGATTTGATAATCCAGATACGAAAGAATATTTTGGTAAGCATGAGTTACATACTTTATATCATACGTTTTTCGCTACAGTTGAAAGTGCTGTTCGTTCTGAGCTATTTGATATAATAGCTCATCTTGATAACATAAAAGTATTTAATTACCGGTTAGATGAGAATGAACAGCTTTCTTATTATAAGGAAATTGCGCGTGCGTTAGTAGAAACGAATACCGCAACAGAAATAAATGCAGGATTGTATTATCGCTATCCTGTGCGTGAAATGTGTCCAAGTCCGCTTTATTTACAAGTATTAGCTAACCATGGAGTTCCGATTACTCTCTCCTCAGATGCTCATTATCCGAATGATTTAGGAAAATATGTGGAAGAAAATATAAAGACATTACGCAATCATGATATTTCTCACGTAGCTACATTTACGAAACGAGTAAGAACGATGAGATTGCTTGAAGAAGAAGTAACAATTTCAAAATGAACCGCGATTTTTTGATGAAAATCACCCTTTTTGTTCAAAATAAGAAAGAATAAAAAGGAGGGTAAGAAATGGCGAAACAACAAAATAAACAAAATGTACAAGGTGCACAGCAACAAGCTTATACATCTGATACGAACGCTGCATCTCAATCTGTTATTGAGGAGCAAATTAGCGATACGGTTGCAGAGGGAACAATTGATGTGAAGCTTGGAAAAGAATCGCAAGAAAAAGCGTAAAAAGAGGGGAGACTTGCATCTCCTCTTTTTTAATGGAAAAGTGTCGATTTTCAAAACTATAATCAAATTCCTTGGTTTTTATATGTGGATTTCTTACAATGAAATATAAGAGATATCTTATTTTGTATAGAAGAGGTGTTAGTGGTGGCGAAAATATTAGTAGCAGGAAAAATTCCAGCAATCGGATTAGAACTATTAAAGGGTCATGATGTAGAAATGTATGATAAAGAAGAATTGATTTCTTTAGATGAATTAACAGAGCGTGTAAAAGATAAAGATGCATTGTTAAGCTTACTTTCTACAAAGGTGACGAAAGAAGTTATTGATGCGGCACCTCATTTAAAGATTATTGCAAACTACGGTGCTGGTTACGATAATATTGATTTCACTTATGCAGGAGAAAAAGGAATTGCGGTAACGAATACACCGAAAGTATCAACTGAAGCGACAGCAGAATTAACATTTGCACTTCTTTTAGCAGCTGCACGTAGAGTTCCTGAAGGTGATACGTTATGTCGTACAACTGGATTTAACGGATGGGCACCATTATTCTTCTTGGGCCGCGAAGTACACGGTAAGACAATCGGAATTATTGGCCTTGGAGAAATCGGGAAGGCAGTTGCAAAGCGTGCGAAAGCATTTGGAATGAATGTTTTATATACAGGACCAAATCGAAAGCCTGAAGCTGAAAGTGAACTGGAAGCAACATACGTAACGTTGGAAGAATTATTGCAAACAGCGGACTTTATTACAATTAACTGTGCGTATAATCCGAAATTACATCATATGATTGATGAAGAACAGTTTAAAATGATGAAGAAAACAGCATATATTATAAATGCTTCACGTGGACCAATTATGCATGAATCAGCACTTGCTCATGCACTAAAAACGAATGAAATTGAAGGTGCAGCTCTTGACGTATTTGAATTTGAACCGAAAATTACAGAAGAGCTAAAAGGATTAAAGAATGTAGTACTTGCTCCTCACGTAGGAAATGCAACATTCGAAACTCGTGATGCGATGGCTGAAATGGCAGTGAGAAATATTTTAGCTGTATTAAACGATGAAGAACCTGTAACACCTGTAAATCAAAAATTATTAGTTACAAAATAAAAAGAAACCTTCCGTATTCGGAAGGTTTCTTTTTATTTTTCTTTATTCGCTTTTTTAGACGGTCTTTGTCTAATGAATTGAGATAGCATATACAAAATATATAGTGGAATAGCAATGAATAAGAAAACAGAAAAATTACCGAACCCTGTTTGGTACATTGTGATAATGATCCCAATTAAAAATAATGTAATAATTATGCTATATCGTGGAATTGGTACATCTTTTAAACTTGGGATACGAATACGACTCACCATTAAAAATGCGAACGTTACAAATACTGTAATAAGAACGATTTTTGGAATGGTATGTGAAAATAATGTTAGGAAAGCGACAAGCCCTCCTGCTGCAGTAATCGGAACTCCAGTGAAATATTTCATAGAAGTAGATGATGGTGTTACATTAAATCGTGCTAAGCGATATGCTCCGAACAGTGGGAATAATCCCGCTATGTATAGTCCAATGATGCCATAGTTGGAGAAAGATGTGTAATACATTAACACAGCAGGTGCCGCGCCAAACGTTACAACATCTGCGAGTGAATCAAGCTCTTTTCCCATTTGTGAATCAACGCGTAATAAACGAGCAACACGACCGTCAAGACTATCTAACATCATCCCGATAAGTACTAAAATAGCAGCTGATTTATAATATCCTAAAGATGCATAGCCGATTGACAAAAATCCGCTATATAAATTTCCGAGCGTAAATAAGTTTGGAATAGCTGCTCTATACAAAATCTGATCCCTTGCTTTCTGTAATAAATTCTTAATTAGTGTATGAAAGTTTACTTATTTTATCATACCATAAATTTCTTCCTCATACGAAAGAAATTCCCAATTTGTGAAAGATTGTATAGAAGAGAAATTTGAAAAAAAAGTAAAAAAAGGAAGCAACTTTTGTAAAGTTGCTTCCTAAACTATTCAAATTTTGTTGTCATCGTTCCGGTTTTATATCGATTGTTAGGATCAAATCGTAATAAATCTCCATAAATGAGTTTGTCGGATAATTTTAATTCTGTTTTTGCTTTTTCAATATAAGGCTGACATAGTGTTAAATCAGCTTCTTCACCTGTGCTTCTTTTATAGCACATATTTTTTGTATAAACATAATCTTCCGAAACAAAACTGCCGTCCCGCATTACCATAAGAGGGTCCTTTTCTTTCGTAAATAAGTCTGTTCCAAATTCTACGGATTGATTTGTTTTAATACCAAGTAAATGAAGTAACGTTGGTTTAATATCAATTTGACCAGATACTTTAGAGATGACTTTTCCTTCTTGGCCAGGCACATGAATAATGAGAGGGACGCGTTGTAATTGCATAGAATCAAACGGTGTAATAGCGTCTTTCCCAAGGAACTGAGCCATAGCTGCATTATGGTTTTCAGAAATGCCGTAATGATCACCATAAATGACAATAATGGAATTATCATACAGTCCTTCGTCTTTCAATTGTTTAATAAATAATTGAAGAGCTTCATCCGTGTAACGAACGGTTGGGAAGTAGCGATTTAAAACACCACTTTCGGAATTAAATTCATCAACATATTGATCTTCTGGATTTAGAAGAAATGGAAAATGGTTTGTTAACGTAATAAATTTCGTATAGAACGGTTGTGGTAAAGATTTTAACTTTGGAATAGATTGCTCAAAGAACTCTTTATCTTTTAATCCCCAACCTACAGACATTTGTTCCGTTCCTACGTAATCATTTAAATTAAAGTAACGATCATATCCAAGCGCAGGATACATTACATCACGATTCCAAAACGTTTTATCGTTTGAATGGAAGACAGCAGAAGAATATCCGTATTTCTTTAATTGTTCTGGTGTGGCAGTGTATTCATTTGTTGCATGAGTAAAGAATACAGAACCACGGTCTAACGGATAAAGGGAATTTTCAACGATAAATTCAGCATCAGAAGTTTTACCTTGTCCCGTTTGATGATAGAAGTTATCGAAATAAAAACTATCTTTAATAAACTCATTTAAAAATGGAGTAATCTCTTTTCCATTTATTTTTTTGTTAATAACAAAACTTTGTGTAGATTCCATTGAAATTAAAATTACATTTTTACCCTTTGCAGCTCCAAATAAGTTTTTATCAACTTGTTTATCTTTTGAGTCTGTATAGTTTTTAATTTCAGAGAACCCGTCTCCACTTGCAAATACACGCTCAGCTGAAGACTTAGATTGAAGTGTAATATCAAATAGATGATATGTGTATAACCCTAAATTTTTCACGACAGTTTGACGATCAAATGAGCGTGAGAACATTTGTGGTTTATATATAACTGAAACAACAATTTGTAGTGCTAATAATGCTGTTACACCGCTAAAGAAAGTTCGCTTCTCAGAGCGAGAAAGTGGTGTTTTATCACCAAATGATGGGAATTTACGCGAAATAAACATTAAAATAATTGCGTCTGCAAATAAAAGTAATGTTTTATACGTAAAGAGTTCTTTTATACTTGTCCCTAAGTCAGCCATATTATTTGTTTGGAATAAAACAGGGAAAGTAACAAAATCGTTATAGAACCCGTAAAACATTGCATTTCCAAATAAAATAAATGACAGTATAAAACTAATTACAATAATAATTCGGTTTCGGTACTTAGATGCAAGTAAAGCGAAACCAAAGAATAAAAGTAACGAAGCTAGTGGGTTAATAAAAAGCATAAATTCTTCAAAGAAGTTATCAATTCTAATATCAAATGCTAGCTTGTACACAATATATGTTTTTATCCATAATAAAACGACTGCAACTAGTGCAAATCGCAGTTTTGGAAACAGATTTTGTAGCATAATATACTCCTCTCCTAAAAGCATGACAGTTCTTGTGAGCCGATTCGATTAGCGCCTCATTTTATATATACGAACAGTCCTTTGTTATTATGTTTATTATACTATGAGTATCATTATACGAAAATAAAAGAGAGTTGTGGGCTTTTTTATAATAATTGAGTAGAAAAAGGGCAGTGGGAGACAATAAAACGGAGTTTCTATGTATGATAATTATCGTGCGCAGAAAGAATCGAGTAATAAAAGGGAGGTTATAATGCGAAAATTATTATATTTTATAGTATGCAGTAGTGTTATACTTTTTGCTTCACCGAGTGTGTCGGTAGCACAATATGATGCACCTCTTATGGAAGATGCCCTTTATTCTGTTTTATTTCCGAAAATAAATAAAGCAATTGAAAAACAATATGGGAGCTTGAAGCCTTATCAATGTCCTAAAATTATTAGTTTAAAAAAAGTGTATAGTGGTACATATTTATTTCAAGCGAGTATTGAAGTAACGAAGTATGAACGTGTTGCTGGGAAAATTGCTCCACCATTTGAGAAGGTAACGATTACATTTAATAACGAAGAGGGCGAATGGGAAGTGACAAAGGTTTCAGTAAAGCGCTTACCAAATGATACAAAATTAAACTGTAAAAAAACAATATAAAAAATTGTTTGACAAATAAAATGGTCCTTTGGTATTGTTAATAGCAACAATTAGATGTTTGAAAATTAAATAGACTTACCTCATCTACTCTCAAAGGTAGAGGCCGCAATAGGAAAGAGTAAGCTATGGGAGATTTAATGGAATCTGTGATCATAGGTTGAAAGGGACTATTGCCGAAATATAAGAATAACCATCTTATTCATATATTGGGACTGCATTGAATAAATGTAGTACTGTCATAAGATTTATTTTATGGAGAGCTATTTGGAGATGTTGATGCGGTTTCTTATTTTGAGGAGATAACAACTCGTTTATTTTTTCAATATATATTTTTCCTAATAAGAAACGCGTGTGAACATTGTTCCGCGCGTTTTTTGTCTATCTAAAAGCGTGCTGCAATGAATAGAAGATTGGGGTTATGAGTTTTAGAGGAAATAAGGGAGGAATTCAAATGTATTTACACGGCACAAGCCGAATCAATGGGCAAGGACACTTAGAAATTGGTGGGTGCGATACGACGCAGCTAGCAAAACAATACGGAACACCACTTTATGTATACGATGAAGAGTCTATTCGAGGAAAGTGCCGCGCGTTTCATCGTGCTTTTAAAGAAAGTGGTTTCTCTTATCAAGTAGCATATGCAAGCAAGGCGTTCTTGTGCATGGAGATGTGCCGAGTAGCTCGTGAAGAGAATATGTCTTTAGACGTTGTTTCTGGAGGGGAATTATATACTGCGCTCCAAGCTGGTTTTCCGGCATCGCGTATTCATTTTCACGGAAATAATAAAACAGAAGAAGAAATGATTATGGCTCTTCAGGCGAATATCGGTTGTTTTGTAGTAGATAATTTCTTAGAATTAGAAATCTTACATGATTTAGCAATGCAACATGGGAAATTTGTGAACATATTAATCCGTGTAACGCCTGGAGTAGAGGCACATACACACGAATATATAACAACAGGTCAAGAAGATTCGAAATTTGGATTTGGTGTTTCAAATGGTCAAGCGATGCAAGCGATTGAGCTAGCTTTGCAAAAATCAAATTATAATGTGCTAGGAATTCACTCGCACATCGGATCACAGATATTCGAAACGGCTGGTTTTGTTCGAGCAATTGAGGTACTACGTCAATTTTTAGAAGAAGTGAGAGAGCGAACAAACTATGTAGTGAAAGTATTGAATGTAGGCGGAGGTTTCGGTATACGTTATACGGAGTCTGATACACCGTTAACACTTGAAACGTATGTGGAGGCTGTAACAAGTACGATAAGAGAGCAGTTTACAGTATATGAATACCCGCTTCCAGAAATATGGATTGAACCAGGTCGTAGTATCGTAGGTGATGCGGGAACAACAATTTATACAGTTGGAGCAGTGAAAGAGATTCCTGGTATTCGGAAATATGTTTCAGTCGATGGTGGGATGACAGATAATTTAAGACCGGCTCTATATGGAGCGCGTTATGAGGCGATGTTGGCGAATCGAGGGAATGATGAGAATGAGGAACTCGTTTCGATTGCTGGGAAATGCTGTGAAAGTGGAGATATGCTGATTTGGGATATTAACTTACCGCAAGTTGCTTCTTCTGATTTACTAGCAATTTCTTGTACGGGGGCATATGGGTACTCGATGGCGAATAATTATAATCGTATTCGTAGACCAGCTGTCGTCTTTGCAAAAGGCGGGACGTCACAAATTGTCGTAGAACGTGAAACATATGAAAATATCATTGGGAACGATCGCATACGTATTAAAGAGCTGGTGTGAATGAGAAAGAGGGAGTTGTCTAGTAAAGGCAACTCTTTTTAAAAAAAGAAAAATAATTAAATATATCGGAAAACTAGGATTGAAAAAAATCAGAATTGTGATAAAATACAAATACAAAGCTTATCAAGAGAAGCTGAGGGAACTGGCCCTACGAAGCTCGGCAACCTGCTTATAGAAAGCAAGGTGCTAAATCCAGCAAAATGGAATCCATTTTGAAAGATAAGGTAAAATATATTACCGAACAGTCTTTTCGAAATGGGAAAGATTTTTTTTATGAATAAAAAGGGGGGCTGTTTGCGTGAGCGTACGGGAGCATTTTGATGAAGTATCTGAGAAAATTCAAGCGATGCTTGCTGATATGAAATATGGTTCCATTACAATTGTTGTGCAAGATGGAAAAGTGATTCAATTAGAAAAAAGTGAAAAAGTACGTTTAAAGTAAAAAGCGCTGACTAGAAAAACTAGAGGCGGTTTTAATCTATTTTTAATAGGTTAAAGCCGTCTTTTTGCTTTTACAGGGGGAAAAAATATGTTGACGTACGAAACGTGGAAAGAAAATAGTGTTTCATTTTCTGAAGAAGATGAAACGAAAGGCGCGCTATCAGTATTAAGTTGGGCTTATAACGAATATAAAGATGAAATTGTATATGCATGTAGCTTTGGGGTAGAGGGAATGGTTTTATTGCATCTTATAAACCAAGTAAATCCATCTGCTAAAGTTGTATTTTTAGATACAAATGTTCATTTTCAAGAAACGTACGAATTAATTAAGAAGGTACGCGAGAGATTTCCTTCATTAAATATTATAGAAAAACAGCCAGAACTTACACTTAATGAACAAGCGAATCTTCATGGGGAGAAGTTATGGGAAAGTAATCCGAATCTTTGTTGTAAGATTAGAAAAATTTTACCGTTAGAAAAATCACTAGCAGCGGAAAAAGCGTGGATATCGGGCTTAAGAAGGGAACAATCAGAAACGCGTAAGCATACACAGTTTATAAATCAAGATCGTCGTTTTCAATCTATTAAAGTTTGTCCGCTTATTCATTGGACTTGGAAAGAAGTTTGGCGATATGTATATAAACATAGTTTGCCGTATAACCCATTGCATGATGTTGGCTATCCGAGTATTGGGTGTGAGAAATGTACATTACCTGTAGGTGATGGTGGCGACTCAAGAGATGGAAGATGGGCTGGGAAAATGAAGACGGAATGTGGCCTTCACTTTCAATGAGATAGATTTTGAAATAAAGCTAAGAAGGGATATAAGAAGATGAGTACAACAAATGAATTAGTAAACCGCATTGATGAAACATATGACATATCGAACATTGTAAAGGAAATCGAGATAGACAAAATTGCACTTAGTGATTTAGAACTTTTGGCGACAGGAGGATATAGCCCTCTTACAGGATTTTTAGGGAAGAGAGATTATGATTCAGTAGTAGAAACGCTTCGTTTAGCAAATGGTAGCGTATGGAGTATACCGATTACACTACCGGTAACAGAAGAAGTAGCAGAGAAACTGCAGGCTGGAGAGGAAGTAAAACTTGTCAACGCCGGAAATATATATGGTGTTATTCAAATAGAAGATATTTTTGTGCCAGATAAAGAAAAAGAAGCGTTACTTGTATATAAAACGACGGATGAAGCACATCCAGGGGTGAAAAAATTATATGAACGACCAAACGTTTACGTTGGAGGAGCTATTATTCTTACAAAACGCTTTGGAAATAATCCGTTTCCTTTTTATCATTTAGATCCAATTGAAACGAGAGAAGAATTTAAAAAACGCGGCTGGAAAACAGTAGTCGGATTTCAAACGAGAAACCCAGTACATCGTGCCCATGAGTATATTCAAAAGTCTGCCCTTGAAATTGTAGATGGTCTCTTTTTAAATCCACTCGTTGGTGAAACGAAGTCAGATGATATTCCTGCGGATGTAAGGATGGAAAGTTATGAAGTATTACTTCATAACTATTACCCTGAAAATCGTGTCTTTTTAGGCGTATTTCCTGCAGCAATGCGTTACGCAGGACCAAGGGAAGCGATATTTCATGCACTAGTAAGAAAGAACTTTGGCTGTACCCACTTTATTGTAGGGCGTGATCATGCTGGGGTAGGGGACTATTACGGAACATATGAAGCACAGGAAATCTTTACGAATTTTACAGTAGAAGAGTTAGGGATTACGCCGTTATTTTTTGAACATAGTTTTTACTGCACGAAATGTGAAGCGATGGCTTCAACGAAAACATGTCCACATGGAAAAGAAGACCGTGTCATCTTATCGGGTACGAAAGTACGAGAAATGTTAAGGAATGGTGAGATTCCGCCAAGTACATTTAGCCGTAAAGAAGTAGTGGAAGTGTTAATTAAAGGTTTGAAAAAAGAAGTAGTAACAGAATAGGGAGAGAATGAGATGGATACGAATACGAATACTACTTGGCATACAGCTTCTGTTTCAAAAGATGAGAGAAGAATGAAGAATGGGCATCACAGTTTTGTAGTTTGGTTTACTGGTTTATCAGCTTCGGGTAAATCTACAGTAGCGAATGCGGTTGCTCGTAAACTATTTGAAAAGAATATCGGAAATTATGTGCTTGATGGGGATAATATTCGCCAAGGTTTAAATAAAGATTTAGGTTTTTCTGAAAGTGATCGCATGGAAAATATAAGACGTATTGGTGAAGTGGCGAAGTTATTTGTAGATCAAGGAACTGTTGTCCTTACAGCGTTTATTTCACCATTTCGAGTAGACCGAAAACAAGTTAGGGACCTTTTGATAGCAGATGAGTTTATAGAAGTGTTTGTAAAATGTCCAATTGAAGAGTGTGAGAAACGTGATCCGAAAGGACTTTATAAAAAGGCGAGAAAAGGTGATATTAAAGAGTTTACAGGTATCGATTCGCCGTATGAGGAACCAAAACAAGCAGAATTAATTGTAGAAACGCACAAGTATTCTATTGAAGAATGTGCAGAACAAATTGTGAAGTACTTACAAGAGCGTAGTTTCATATAGGGGGATAAAAGATGAGTTATGAAAAAGTGTGGGCTAATAATGAAAAATTAAATCAAACAGAGAAAAAGAAATTAGAGAAAGACGGATTAGAAATCTTTAATGATATTCCTTACTATGCGGAGAATGGATTTGAATCTATTCCGAAAGAAGAGTGGGACGCTTTTAAATGGGCGGGATTGTATTTGCAAAGACCAAAAGAAGCGGGCTATTTTATGATGCGTGTCAACGTTCCTTCTGGAATTATTACAAATGCGCAGGCAGAGGTGCTGGCTTCCATTGCTGAAGATTATGGGCGTGATGTGTTAGATATTACGACAAGACAGGCGATTCAGTTTCATTGGTTAGAAATTGGGCAAATTCCGGATATTTTTAAGAGGTTAGCTAGAGTTGGTTTATCTTCAGCGGGGGCATGCGGTGATATTACGCGTAATATTACAGGAAATCCACTTGCTGGAATTGATGGAAATGAACTATTTGATACAACATCGATTGTTAAAGAAATATACGATTACTTCCAACATAATGAAGAGTTTTCTAATCTACCACGTAAATTCAAAATGTCTATTAGTTCTAACATTTATAATTCAGCAAATGCAGAGATTAACTGTGTGGCGTTTACACCTGCTACGAAAGAAATAAATGGTGAGAAAAAGGTTGGGTTTCATATAAAAATAGGTGGAGGATTGTCAGCTCGTCCATACTTAGCGGAAGAATTAGATGTATTCGTTTTACCAGAAGAAGTGAAGGGGATAGCAATTGCAATTGCTACTATATTCCGTGATTTTGGATATCGTGAAAAGCGTCATTTAGCACGTTTGAAATTTCTTGTTGCTGACTGGGGTGCGGAGAAATTTAAAGAGAAGCTAATAGAGTATACAGGACCATTGCAAAGTAAAGGGAAAAGTGCACTCAAAGGATGGAATGCAGGATACTTTTATGGCGTCCAAGATCAAAAACAAGAAGGATTAAAATATGTCGGTTTTAATGTACCGGTAGGGCGTTTACATGCAGAAGAAATGTTTGAGATTGCTAGAATTGCAAAGCAATATGGAAACGGGCAAATTCGCACTTGTAACTCACAAAACTTCATTATTCCGAATGTTCCGCCGGAAAATGTTGCAGGATTATTAAGTGAACCGTTGTTTGAAGCAATTTCAGCAAATCCGAAATCATTTATTGGTCATGCGGTTTCATGTACTGGTATTGAGTATTGCAATCTTGCGTTAGTAGAAACGAAAGAAAGATTACGCAAAATCGCAGAGTACTTAGATACACAAATTGCACTCGATGTTCCAGTTCGAATTCATATGGTAGGATGCCCGAACTCCTGTGGTCAGCGTCAAATTGCTGATATTGGTTTGCAAGGGATAAAACTGAAAACGAAGGAAAAGGGAATCGTTGAGGCGTTTGAAATATATGTGGGCGGAACGCTATTAGACGGAGGAGCATATAACGAAAAATTAAAAGGGAAAATAGATGGAGAGGATTTGCCCGATGTTCTCGTGTCCTTTTTAAGTTATTTCCAAAAGAATAAATTACTAGCCGAAACGTTTTATGATTTCGTAGGACGTGTTGGAGTGGAAGAATTACAAATTGTACTAAATCGTGTATTAGAAGAAGTAATAGCGTCTTAGGAGGGACAATATGGATTTATACCGATTTGAAGCTGTATTAGCGAATAGTGTTGTTCCAATAGTCGTTGTTGCTCAAAGTGAAGAACAAGCATTTAAGCTTGCGGAGATAGAACTTGAAAAATACTTTTTACCACTACCAGAAGTGAAGGAGATTTCTTTGTTTGAAAAAAAGAAGATTCGAAAAGGGGCGGCATTTGTTATTCATGAGTAAGGAGAAGTGTAATACGAAATAATAGTAACTTCCATTCGTGATGAAGAGTGGAAGTTTCATTTTATAGTAGAAATGAGGAGAGATGATGGGAAAGGTTTATATCGTCGGGGCGGGTCCTGGTGATCCGGATTTAATTACTGTTAAAGGGTTGAGATGCATCGAGAAGGCTGATGTTATATTGTACGACCGTCTCGTAAATAAAGAATTGCTTTCTCATGCAAAGCCTGAAGCGGATTTAATTTATTGCGGGAAACTCCCAAATTATCACACGATGAAGCAAGAGACAATTAACACTTTTCTTATTAAATATGCGAAAAAAGGAAAAGTTGTAACGAGACTTAAGGGCGGAGATCCATTTGTATTTGGAAGAGGTGGAGAAGAAGCTGAAGCGTTAGCGAAGCAAAGTATCCCATTTGAAATTATTCCTGGTATTTCAGCTGGTATAGCTGCTCCTGCTTACGCTGGAATTCCAGTAACGCACCGCGATGCAAGTGCAAGTTTCGCTATTGTGACAGGGCATCGGAAAGAAAATGCTGAAGAGGAAGTGAAGTGGGAAAGTTTAGCGAAAGGTGTGGATACATTAGCGGTCTATATGGGGGTTAGTAATTTACCTTATATATGTGAACAACTTATAAAACATGGAAAAGATCAAAGTACACCTGCAGCTATCATTGAGTGGGGGACGACATCTATGCAGCGTACTGTTACAGGGACGTTAGGAACAATTATAGATGTTGCTAGAAAAGAAAAAATTCAAAATCCAAGTATGATTATTATTGGAGAAGTTGTCCGTTTTAGAGAAAAGATACATTGGTTTGAGAAACAAGCGGAAAATGCATATCCAGTAAGCGGAGTATTGTAAAATGCAGGCTGTCTTGTATATATGTCATGGAAGCCGTTTGAAAGCAGCAAAAGAAGAAGCGGTTGCATTTATTACGTCATGTATGAACCGTGTAGAGGCAAATATTCAAGAAGTTTGTTTTTTAGAGCTAGCGAGTCCTTCTATTGAAGAAGGATTTCGTACATGTGTGAAGCGTGGTGCTACAGAGATTGTCGCTATTCCTGTTTTTTTATTAGCGGCAGGACATGTAAAGAAAGATATTCCGTTTGAATTACGAAAGTTAAACGAAGAATATCCGGATATCAAAATAGTATATGGTAATCCATTTGGTGTATCAGAAGTGCTTGTAAAAGCGGTATATAACGGAAGTGGCATTAAAGACTATGAAGAAGAAGTAACACTTTTGCTCGTTGCAAGAGGAAGCAGTGATCCGGAAACTTTACAAGACATGAAGTGGATCTCTTCTTTATTTCAAAAAGAAGAGAACATTAAAGAGGTGGAAATTTGTTATTTAGCAGCTGTAGAGCCAAAGTTTGAGGAGAAGTTGAGGGAAGTTGTAGAGCGAAAAGAAAAGAGCATTGTTGTACTACCTTATTTATTGTTTACAGGCTTACTTATGAAACATGTTGAGAAAGAAGTGCGTCAATATGAGTTGGAAGAAATAAAAATAAGTCCATATTTAGGGAAGAATGAAGCGTTTCGAGAGATGTTAATTCAGAAAACAGAGGGAATATTGGAGGGAGAACAATATGTATCCACTTACAGTGCGAGTTGATAAGAAACGTGTGGTTGTCATTGGTGGAGGGAAAGTAGCAGGGTTTAAAATTGTTCCCTTACTAAAACAAGGTGCGGATATAATTGTGATAAGTACAGAATTAGATGCAAATTTAGTAAAACTTGTAGAAGAAAAGCAAATCCGTTGGTATCAAAGGGAGTATGAGAAAAGTGATATCGACGATGCTTTTTTAGTAGTTGCAGCGACTAGCGATTCGGTACTAAATGAACAAATTGCTGAAGATGCCTCGGCAAATCAATTGGTAAATGTTATTACGAATCCGGAAAGTGGAAATGTTCATTTTCCGGCGGCAATTCATCGCGGATTGCTTAATGTAGCTGTTTCTACTGGAGGGGCTAGTCCGAAACTTGCAAAAAAAATTCGTGATGATATTGCAAATAAATATGATGAGAACTATGAATCATATCTTGATTTTTTATATGAAGTTAGAATTAAAGTGAAAGAATTACAAGTAGAGAAAAGGCAGAAAAATATATTATTGCAAGAAGTATTAAAGTCGATATATGTTCAAAATGAACAAAAAAGAGAAATTTTTTTACAAGAATTAGAGAGGGAACTTCATGTAGGATAGTGAATGAATTGTGCTTTACAAATATAAAAATATAATTTATAATCACTAGTAACTTCAATAGATGAAATCGATGAGCAAGAAGAGTACGTATATTTGAGGCGTTCAGAGAGCTGGGGTAAGGTGTGAGCCCGGTACGATAAAATATACAGAATGGGCTTGCGAGAGGTATGCTGAACATTGCAGTAGGCAACCCGGGTTCCGCCGTTAAAAGGATAGAGTATCGGAATTTTTCCTGTACTTGAACAAGTGGGATTTATTGATCCAATTGAGGTGGTACCACGGTATTTACATTACATATATCGTCCTCTACATGCATATTTGCGTGTAGGGGACTTTTTTATTTTCTGAAGGAGGTGTGCGAGTATGAAATGAAAGTGTATAATTAACAAAAGTTTAAATATTCAGAAAAGGGGAATTTATGATGAAAGAAACACAGCAATGGACGTCGAAAATTGGCTTTGTACTCGCAGCAGCCGGAGCCGCAGTAGGTCTTGGTGCAATATGGAAGTTTCCATATGTTGCAGGTAATGGAGGGGGAGGCGCATTCTTCCTTGTATTCTTACTATTAACTTTATTTATTGGTATGCCTCTACTTTTAGCCGAATTTGTTATTGGCCGTAGTACTCAAAAAGAGGCGGTTACAGCTTATAAAGTATTAGTACCGAATAGCAAGTTATATCCTTGGATTGGTCGTATGGGGGTTGTTACTTGTTTTAGCGTACTATCTTTTTATAGTGTTGTAGGTGGATGGATTTTACTTTATTTATATTATAGTGTTACAGGTAGTTTCTGGAACGGAGTAGTCGATTATGGGAAAGTATTTGGTGAAACAATTTCAAATCCAGTAAGTGCGATTGGGGCACAATTCATCTTTATGCTTTGTACCATTTTTGTTGTTAGTAAAGGTGTAGAAAAAGGCATAGAAAAAGCAAGTAAGTACATGATGCCGCTATTATTCATTTTATTTATTGCTATCATTATTCGTGCGTTAACACTTGATGGTGCTATGGCTGGGGTAGAGTTCTTCTTAAAACCAGATTTTTCAAAGCTTACAGCAGATACGATTTTATATGCGATGGGGCAATCTTTCTTCTCACTAACGGTAGGTGCCTCGGTAATGGTAACGTATAGTTCGTATTTAAAGAAAGAAGAGCATTTAGCTAAATCAGCAACATCTATTGTTAGTTTAACTGTATTTATTACAGTACTTGCAGGGTTAGCGATTTTCCCAGCGATTTTCGCATTAGGAGTTAAACCGACAGAAGGACCAGGGCTACTGTTTATCGTTCTTCCTGCTGTCTTTGCAAAAATTCCATTTGGACAATTTTTCTTCATTATGTTTTTAGTTTTATTCTTCTTTGCGACTTTAACATCTGCGATTTCAATGCTTGAAATTGTAGTAGCATCTGTTGCGAAAGATAATGAGAAGAAGCGTCCATCAGCTTCGTTATTAATTGGTATTCTTATTTTTGCAGTTGGAATTCCATCAGCGTTATCGTTTGGAATTATGAGTGATGTGAAAATATTTGGTAAGACATTCTTTGATTTCGTCGATTTTTCGGTAAGTAATGTATTACTGCCACTCGGAGTACTAGCCATTTCACTATTTGTACCAAATAAAATGAGTAAAGAGCTATTAATGAAAGAATTAGAAGTTACGGAAACGAAAGGGAAAACATTGTTTAATATTTGGTTCTTCTTGCTTCGTTATGTTATTCCGGTAACTGTAATTATCGTATTTTTAAATGCGATAGGCGTATTTAAAATGTTTGCATAATAAAAAGACGGAGATGTGGATTCTCCGTCTTTTTATTGTGTTGTAGGTGTATTTAATAAGCGATTATATGCTTTATAAGCTGTGACAACGGCGATAAAAGAACCGATTAAAAATAACGCTGAGCCACCGAATGTAAATAGCCGACCAATGTATGTTTCTCTTGCTTCTTCTATTTCTTGTTGTAATTGTGTATTCATATTTATCACCTCGCAAAATATAGGCATTTAGTTATAGTCTATGTGAAATGCCTACAAAGTGTGAAATGATAGTAAAAAAACTCGGTATGCACCGAGTTTTTTATAATCCGATATAAGGAGATGGATCAACTGCGTTTGTCTTGCCGACATTCCATTCCCCAAGGTGAAGTTCGAAGTGTAAATGTTGTCCGTATGATTGGCCAGTGTTCCCCATAAATCCAAGTTGAGTGCCTTGTTTTACAGTCTGTCCATTAGATACAGAACGGCTACTCATATGTGCATATACAGTTGTATATGTTTTTCCGTTTATACGGTGAGATAAGTATACAACATTTCCGTAACTAGATGATAATTCTGAACGGATAACGACGCCATCTGCAGCAGCTACGATTGGCACTGTTCCTGAAGCTGCGATATCGATTCCTTTATGGTTATCTAAAGAACGTGTACCAAATCCTGAAGTTTTCGATCCAGCGGCTGGTTTAATAAATCCACCTTTGTTCGTATCTTGCGGTGTTGGTGCGGATTGTGTGCTTTCTTTAGCAGAAGCGGCTACCTGTTTTTTTGCTTCCTCAGCCTTACGTGCCTCTTCAGCTTTACGCGCTTCTTCTGCACGTTTTTCTTCTTCAATTGCTTTTTGAACAGCTTGACGCTGGTTTTCTAAAATGCCTTTTGATTCTTCTAACCCTTCAATCTCTGAATCTACTTTTGCTACTTTCGTATGTAGATCGTTAATAAAAGTTTGTTGCTGTTGTTGGTTACTTTGTAATTCTTGCTGTTTTTGTTCTAATTTTTGCTCAGATACTTTCAGTTGTTGCTCTTTTTTCTCAACAGCCTCTTTTTCTGTCGTCACAGCATTTTGATCACTTGTTTGCTTTTTCACAATATCTGTATCGTTATTTAAAATTAAACTTACAGAATACATATTATCAACAAGATCGGCAATATTTGCAGAACTTGTTATTACTTCTGTAATGATACTCGTACGAGGCTTTTCTTGCATAGATTGTAGTCTTTGTTTAATAACTTCCTGTCGTGTATCTATATTTGTTTGTAATTGCTCTATATGTTTCTTTTTTTCGGTAATAACTTGCTGTGTGTTGCTAATTTCTTTTTTTGTATCGTTCAATTCGGCTTCGTTTTTATTAATAGAAGTAGTTAATTCGTCGATTTTCTTTTGTAATTCTTGGATTTCTTTTTCTATTTGTTCTTTCTCAGCTGATTTATTTTGTAAGTCATTTTGTTTGCCTTCTAATTCGGATTGAATGTCAGTTAATTTATCTTGATTTGTTTCAGCGTACACGGGTGAAAGTAACGGGGAAGCAAAAATCGTTCCCGCTGCTAAAACACTAATCGCTGCAAATTTCTTTTTCATTGTTGTCTGGCTCCTTTCCCTATGAATGTTATATATCATAAGAAGAAGAGTGTCTATCGTTGTAATCATAATGTAAAGAAAATTTTATAATTTTGCTAAGTTTTGTCGGAATTTAGTATCTTTTCGTAGTGTTTGTCATAAAGTTAAAATTCTTGAATGTATAGAAAAAGATATCAATTTCTATATTTTTTAAAAAAAATATGGGAAATGATGGAGTTTTTCGTAATGAAACAGTATTTTAAAAACCTATCAATTACTAGTAAGGAATCGATTTCATGTGAGGTTTTCTGACATGAGGTTTGTTTTTGTCAAGAAAATTATTTGCATTCGTGCAAACTTATTTTGTTGTCAGATTTTAAATTTTGATTTATGATTTTTAACAGGGACAAAATGTAGTGAATTGTCGAATAATATGTAATACTCTTAATTTCAAGTTTTATAGAGATAGAATGAGAGATAGAGTGACACATCGAAGAGGGGGTTACCACAAGTATGAAAAGAATAGGACTTGCATGGCAAATTTTAATAGGACTTGCGCTTGGTATTGCAGTTGGAGCGATTTTCTTTGGCAATCAAGAAGTGTTGAAGTACTTACAACCAATTGGTGATATTTTCATCCGATTAATTAAGATGATTGTTGTACCGATTGTTGTAGCGAGTATTGTTGTTGGGGTTGCTGGTGTTGGCGATATTAAAAAGTTAGGTCGACTAGGCGGAAAAACAATTATTTACTTTGAAATTATTACAACACTTGCAATTGTTGTTGGTCTATTAATAGCAAACATTTTCCAACCTGGAAAAGGCGTTGATATGGATAAGTTAACAAAAACAGATATTTCTAAATATACACATACGACAGAGCAAGTACAAAGTCATTCGTTCGCGGATACGTTTGTAAATATTGTTCCGACGAACATTATGAAATCATTAGCTGATGGCGATATGCTTGCTATTATCTTCTTCTCAGTATTATTTGGTTTAGGTGTAGCAGCAGTTGGTGAGCGTGGCAAACCAGTTCTACAATTTTTCCAAGGTGTAGCAGATGCAATGTTTTATGTAACGAACCAAGTTATGAAGTTTGCACCATTTGGTGTATTCGCATTAATTGGTGTTACAGTTTCTACATTCGGATTAGCTTCATTAATTCCATTAGGGAAATTACTCATTGTAGTATATGGGGCAATGATATTCTTCGTTGTGGTCGTATTAGGACTTACAGCGAAAATCTTTGGAATAAACATTTTCCAATTCTTTAAGATTTTAAAAGACGAGCTGATCTTAGCGTATTCTACAGCAAGTTCAGAAACGGTTTTACCGAAAATTATGGAGAAAATGGAAAAGTTCGGTTGTCCGAAAGCAATTACATCTTTCGTTATTCCAACAGGTTATTCATTTAACTTAGATGGATCAACTTTATATCAAGCGATTGCGGCAATTTTCTTAGCGCAAATGTACGGTATTGAATTATCCATTACACAACAAATTACGTTATTACTTGTATTAATGGTTACATCAAAAGGTATCGCGGGTGTACCGGGCGTATCATTCGTTGTATTATTAGCAACACTGGGTACAGTAGGTATTCCAGCTGAAGGTTTAGCGTTTATTGCAGGTATTGACCGTATTCTTGATATGGCTCGTACAGCAGTTAACGTTGTAGGTAACTCTTTAGCGGCTGTAGTTATGTCTAAGTGGGAAGGTCAATATGACGCTGAAAAAGGACAAGCCTATTTAAAAGAGATATCTGAAAAGGGTCAAGCAGCTTAATTATAATATGAACAAGCTCTCACATAATATGTGGGGGCTTTTCTATATATAGAAGAGGAGCGGACGTAATGAAACGTAAATATGGTGACGGTTCTTCGTGGAAGCGACTAATAGAGAAGGATTATAGGGTTAAGCAAGTAGAGGATGGAATGTTAGGAATACTGGACATAAAAAAAGTGAGAGAACCTAGTCATAAAGAATACGATGGTAAAAAGCTTTGCATTGCAGGTGATGGGTATACATGGATGCAATATTTTATAAACGGCAAAAACTTTGCAATTACAGCTATGTTAGATGATCAGCAAAAATTAGTGCAATATTATATCGATGTGACGAAAGAATTTAAAATTGACGATCGTGGTTTGCCTTATTTTGATGATTTATACTTAGATGTAGTATTGTTACCGAGCGGTGAGATTTATGTATTGGATGAAGATGAGTTAGAGGATGCCTATAGTATAGGTGATGTTACTAAGGAAGAATATGAATTAGCATGGTGTATAACGAAATGGATTGTAGCAACGATAAAGAATGGAGAATTTTCTTGGATCTCAATATTGGATAAAGAAATTAAAAAGTTAAAATGATTGGTCTATTCACCTTTTTGTATAATTACCAAAAAAATCTATACAAAAAATAATTGACTTTTGTTTTGTAAGCGAGTAAAGTTAGGAAAGAAATTATTATTAAAAAATAAATATGAAACCTTCTTATAAAGAGAGGCGGAGGGACTGGCCCTACGATGCCTCGGCAGCGGACTCGATTTTAGAGTGCTGTGCCAAATCCAGCAAGCATGTGCTTGAAAGATGAGAAGAGTGTTTCTTATAGATGTATAAGACCTCTTCTCGTTGGAAGAGGTCTTTTGTTGTTCATTAGAAAAGGTTGAAAACTAGGGAGAGATGATACTTTGAAAGAAACGAGAGGAAATGGTTTAGCGTTATTACCACTTGGAATATTTTTGGCGCTATTTATTGGTTCTGGAATTATTACAGGTGATTTCTATAAATTGCCGATACTTGTAGCAATTTCAATTGCTGTAGGAATTGCTTTAGTGATGAATCGTAAAGAAAGCTTTAATGTGAAAGTAGAACGATTTGCTAAAGGTGCAGGAAATCCGGATATTATGATTATGGTATTAATTTTTGTACTTGCAGGGGCGTTTTCTGAAACAGCAAAAGGAATGGGCGGAGTTGATTCAACTGTTAATTTAGCGTTATCTATTTTGCCACCAGGATTTATCGTTGCTGGAATTTTTGTTATAGGGGCATTTATTTCATTAGCGATGGGAACTTCAATGGGAACAATTGCAGCACTAGCACCAATTGCTGTAGGGATTAGTGAGCAAACTGATATCTCCATTGCACTTGCGATGGCTACTGTTGTTGGCGGAGCAATGTTTGGTGATAATTTATCATTTATTTCAGATACAACAATTGCTGCTGTTCGTTCACAAGGAACAGAAATGAAAGATAAGTTTAAAACGAACTTTTTAATTGTATTACCAGCCGCTATTATTACAATTGTACTATTAGTAATAATTACTTTAGGAAGTGATACACAAGTTAAAGCCCATAGTTTTGACTGGATAAAGATTTTACCGTATGCAGGAGTACTTATTACAGCACTACTTGGTTGGAATGTACTTATTGTGTTAACTGGTGGAACAATATTATCAGGTGCTATCGGCCTTATAGATGGAAGTTACACGTTAGAGAGTTTCTTTAAAAGTGTAACGACTGGAATGGGCGGTATGATGGAGCTAGTACTACTTGCTATATTAATCGGTGGTATGGTAGAACTGATCCAATATAATGGTGGTATTCAATATTTAATGAATCTTTTAACGCATAATATTCGTTCGAAAAAAGGAGCAGAGTTCGGTATTGCTGGTTTAGTGAGTATGACGAATATGTGTACAGCGAATAATACGATTTCGATTATTTTTACAGGTCCTCTTGCGAAGAACATTGCGGATCAATATGAAATTGATCCACGTAAATCAGCGAGTGTACTAGATCTTTTCTCGTGCTGTGTGCAAGGGTTAATCCCATATGGTGCTCAAATGTTAACTGCGGCAGGATTTGCTGCGTTATCTCCGGTTGAATTGTTACCATATGCATTTTATCCGATCTTAGTTGGAGTATGTGGAATCATTTCTATATTAATTGGTTTCCCGAGATTTTCTAAAATGGCGGAAAAAAAAGAGTATCATAAAACAGCATAATTAAATATGAATTTTTATTCGTAGCAACAGAAGCCGTACAGAGAATATTCTCTGTACGGCTTTTTTGTATGGTAAAAGAGGGGATTATCCTACCGTATGTTTTTACAAAAGGCTGAATTTAACTCAGCCTTAAGTCTGAGTTAAAAACGGTTCTTAAGCTCGTTATGGAAAAAAGAAAAAATAGTTAAGATAAGAGTATCAAATCGAAGGGAGGCAAGCACAAGATGAAACAATTTCTAGCGTTTATCGCAGCCGGTATTTTGGCTTTAATTGCTCTTGGTAGTCTTGCTGGTATTGTAGGGTTCGCCATTGGAGCAGGAGTTGTGTACTGGAGCTATAAATCATTTGTGCGAGCTAAATCATTCTTTGGAAAGTTAGCTTGGGGTATTGTTGGTTTAATCGGTTTGTCCATTGCACTTTCTCATTCCCCAGCATTAATCGGTATCGCAGCATTAGTAGTTTTATACTACGGTTACCGTGAGTGGAAAAAAGAAAAAAATGTAGTTGTTGATTCTGCTCCAGAAAGTTCTAAACCATATAGCAACTTTGAAGATGAGTGGAACAAGTTAATGAAAAACTAATATAGAATAAATCAAATCAAATCAAATTATAAAGTAGAAGAGAGGAAGATTATAATGAAACAATCTTTATTCGGACGTGTACGTGATGCAATTTTAGCTGATTTTCATAATGTGTTAGATGAGAAAGAAAGAAAAAATCCAATCGCTATGTTAAACCAATATTTACGCGACAGTGAGCGTGAAATAACAAAAATTGAGAAGTTAATTCAGCGTCATAAAACATTAAAATCTAACTTTGCTCGTGAGCTTGAGCAAGCACGTTATTTTGTTAATAAAAGATCAAAGCAAGCTATCATCGCACAAGAAGCAGGCGAATTACAATTGCATGAACGTGCATTAGAAGAAGTAGCGTATTATGAAGGGCAAGTAACTCGCTTAGAAGAAATGTATGCTGGCGTTGTAGAGCAAATTGATGAGTTAGAGCGTCGTCTTTCAGAAATGAAAAATAAATTAAAAGAAATGAACGCAAAGCGTATGGAATTAATGGCACGTGAAAATATGGCGCATGCAAATCGCCGTATGAATACTGCCATTCATAAAATGGATGAAAATAATCCGTTCTTACGATTCGAAGAAATTGAAGATCACATTCGTGACATCGAGCTTCGTATAAATGAAGAGCATGAGCGTGATACATTTGATATGAAAATCGCAAAACTCGAGCGTGAAATGAAAGAGAAAAATGAAGTATCATTAACGAAAGAGTTAACAAAATAATTGTAGTATATAATAAAACAGGCTTATGATATAGTGATAGAAGAAAAGGTGTTGGAAAGCAATGCCTTTTCTTCTATGTATATGTGACAAAGAGGGAGGGGAGCTGAAATGAAGAAGCACTTTTCAAAAACACAATTAATGGGGATGCTCCTCATCATATTTGGATTCGGTCTTTTTCTTGACATGATACTTGGACATTTTGAACCAGGTGGTCTAATATTTGCATTTATTATGATTATGTTTGGAAGGCATTACCGAAAGAAAAATCGATATGTAAGAGGGAATGTATTTTTATTTGTCGGTGGTATTGTATTCTTATTCTTCTTATTTTCGTCAGCAGCATTCGTACTTGTTGTATTTGCTTGTTTAGCTTTAATTGGTTATCAACTTATTCAACAAGGGCACCAGCAAAAAGCAATGAAAGTTGAAATTAAAGAAAAGGGATATATAGATGAAGAAAAACAAATATATCGTACAGAACCGTATATAAAAAATATGTTCGTAGGTAATGTACGAATGATGGATCATATTTATGAACTTGAGGATATTAACGTCCAATATGGTGCTTGTGATGTCGAGATTGATTTAACAACTGCGATGATTCCAGAGGGAGAAACGGTAATTGTTATTCGGGGAGTCGTTGGTAATATTCGTTTATATGTGCCATATGATATCGAACTGTCTTTAAATCATTCTGTTATTGTTGGGCGAGTGCTCTTGCCGGGACACGAAGAAACAGGATTTAACCGTAATGTTACGTTTAGAACAGAACAGTATAAAGAAGCTCCTCGCCGTATAAAAATTATTTCTTCGCTTGTCGTAGGCGATACGGAAGTGAGGAAAGTATAATGAAAAAACAAAAGAATATTTCGTGGATGTATATCCGTTATTCTATGTTGTCCTCTGTGAGTATCGCACTTATTTGTACAATTGTATATGTATGGAAAAGCGAACAACAAGTTTATGATTTACTATGGAAAGAATCCATTACTTCTGTTCCAATTGGCTTGTTTATTATGAGTACTAGTCTTCTTATCGGAGGAATTGTAGGGTATGCAATCGGTTATTATATAGAGCAGCGTATACAAGGATTAAATACTTTTCTATTTGAAGTAGAGCGAGGGAATTTTCCAAGTGATGTTTCGTTTACTGCGGATGATGAATTTCATGAAGTGGAACGAAAAGTAATTGGCCTTGCTCGTCGATTAGAGGAGCAAGCTGGGCTATTTCAAAAAGTAACGAATGAACGAGCTCATTGGAATGAAGAGATGAGACAAGAAGCGATTTCCCAAGAAAGGCATCGATTGGCGAGAGAGCTGCATGATTCTGTAAGTCAGCAGCTTTTTGCAATGTCGATGATGATGTCAGCTATTAATGAACAAGTAGCTGAAATTCCAGACACGACGAAAAAACAGTTGCAGCTTGTTGAGAATATGGTTGTAAATGCACAATCAGAAATGAGAGCATTGCTCCTTCATCTACGCCCAGTGCAGTTGGAAGGTAAGAAACTAACAGAGGGTATAGAAGAATTATTAACAGAACTGTCTAGAAAGCAACATATGAAAATTGAATGGTTAATTGAACCAATTCAATTAAAAAAAGGTGTAGAAGATCATTTATTCCGTATTGTACAAGAGGCGTTGTCTAATACTTTACGGCATGCGAAGGCAAAGAAAACCGAAGTACGCCTACGTAAAATTGATCAATATGCGATTTTGAAAATTATTGATGATGGTGTTGGTTTTAAAGTTGGGGTTAATAAGGCAGGTTCATACGGTTTAAGATCAATGCAAGAGCGAGTTCATGAAATTGGTGGTACATTAAAAGTGCTTAGTTTTCCAAATAAAGGTACGCAAATAGAAGTGAAAGTACCGATTATGATTGAGAGAGGGGGAGAGTCATGATAAAAGTATTACTAGTTGATGACCATGAAATGGTTCGAATGGGTGTATCAGCATATTTATCAACGCAGCCAGATATTGAAGTAGTTGGAGAAGCTGAAAATGGAAGAAAAGGTTCAGAGTTAGCTTTGCAATTAAGACCGGATATTATTTTGATGGATCTTGTCATGGATGAGATGGACGGTGTTGAAGCAACACGTGCTATTATTCAGGAATGGCCAGAAGCGAAAATTGTGGTTGTAACGAGCTTTTTAGATGATGAGAAGTTGTATCCTGTTATTGAGGCGGGGGCGACAAGTTATTTATTAAAAACATCAAGAGCGAGTAATATAGCAGACGCTGTACGAGCTACTTATGATGGAGAAACGGTATTAGAGCCAAAAGTTACTGGCAAAATGATGTCTCGTATGCGTCAGAAGAAAGAACAACCTTTGCATGAGGAGTTAACAGAAAGAGAGTCTGAAATTTTGTTATTAATTGCAGAGGGGAAAAGTAATCAAGAGATTGCAGATGAGTTGTTTATTGCCCTCAAAACAGTAAAGACACATGTGAGTAATATATTAAATAAGTTAAATGTAAGTGACAGGACACAGGCGGTTATTTATGCGTTTAGACATCAATTGACGAAATAAGAAGGAGGCTTTGACTATATATGGTCAAAGCTTTTTGTTGACGGTTAATATTGTAAGCGTTATCATTATAGTGTTAACAGTACATACAAAGGGGAGAGAGTGTATGTTAGTTCAAACGATATTTGGAATGGATGAAACGAAAAAATTAGGTAACTATGTGAATGCGTTGCAAGCACTTTGTGAACAATATGATATTGAAACAGATCGTATCGCAATTATTGAGGCAACAGAAGAATATTATTTATTTCTAGTAAAGCAAGAAGATTGCTATGATGTTGTAAAAGTAGAAACGGTGGATACGAATATTGATTACTATACGAAAGCTTATAAAGTAAGTAGCTTTAATCATACTTCTTATCAAATGTAAAAAACTCCCGAAATGGGAGTTTTTTATGATGCTTTCGATTCAGGTGAATTATCCGTTAATGGCACTGTTTTTGCACCACTTAATTTTGCGATAGCAAAACCGATAATAGCCCCAACTAACGCTGGTACTAACCAGCCAATTCCTTCATTATATAATGGAATAAACTCAAAATAAGATGTGATAAATGAAACAGGAATATTCCCTTGTTTTAATCCGTCAAAAACGCTAACAACTGCTGTTCCGATTAAAGCACATACATAAACAGATCGATAGCCACCGAAATATTTATGAAGTAATGATAATAACACGAGTACAATCGCAATTGGATATACAACAAGTAAAATAGGAACAGAGATGGCGATAATTTTTGTTAAACCTAAGTTGGCAACTAATAATCCTAACAAGCAAATGACACTTGCTAACATTTTGTATGAAAATTTTGTCAATAATGTTGAGAAGTATTGACTGCACGCAGATACAAGTCCAACGCATGTTGTTAAGCAAGCAAGTGTAACGATAAGAGATAACAGAATTAGACCATATGGACCGAATAATTGTTGTACGATAACGGTAAGTAGCTGTCCTCCATTTTTTGCGTATCCAAGAGAGACACTAGTTGTACCGAGCCAGCCAAGTGCACCATATACAAGGACGAGACCAGTAGCGGCAATAAGTCCTGCTTTTGCTGTTGCAATGGCAATTGATTTACGATCACTCACACCTTTTGAGCGAATTGCATTTACAACGATAATCCCAAATGCAAGTGCTGAAATGGTATCCATCGTTAAGTATCCTTCCATAAAACCTTTGAAAATTGGAGAAGTTTGATACTCTTGCATGGCTGGTCCAGATTGCCCGAGGGGTGTAAATACACTCTTAACGAATAATAAAAAAATTGAGAGTAATAAAATAGGTGTTAATACACTTCCGATACGATCGACGAGCTTAGAAGGGTTTAAACTAAGCCAAAATACGATAGAAAAGAAGATGACTGTGTATAAAAATAGCACTAGGCTGCTAGAGCGAATGGTTTCTGGTAAGAAAGAACTAACCCCCATTTCATAAGCGACGTTAGCGACACGCGGAATGCCCATAGATGGACCAATTGCAATGTATACAACTACCGTAAAGAATATCCCGAATAATGGGTGAACGTGACTCGCAAGTTGCTGCATTCCATTTCCTGATAAAGAAATAGCGATAACAGTAAGTAACGGTAAACCAACTCCTGTTAGTAAAAAGCCAATCATCGCTGGCCAAAAATTTTCACCAGCATTTTGTCCAAGCATTGGAGGGAAAATTAAATTTCCTGCCCCAAAAAATAAAGAAAATAGCATAAGGCCTGTGAAAAAAACATGTTTTTTTGATACAGTGTTCATTGTTTTTCCTCCTTTGTTGTAAATTCATTGTAAGAACACAAAAAACTCGTCCCTAAAGAAAGGGACGAGTTATATTTACCCGCGATACCACCCTAATTTATACATGTAGAAATAAATCTATATGTATACGGCTTTGCAACGTACAACATGATACGTGTTCCTTGTAACGGGGGACATCCGGTAAGAACTTACTTCAGCATTCGGTTCTACTTCTCGGAGATGATTTTCGGTTAAGCACTGAACGTTGGCTTTCAGCAAATCGCCAACTCTCTGGGGAACAGTCCTATAACGTACTCGTTCTCGTCAATGAATTTTTATTCAAGTATTCTGACAGTATTTTCACACGTTTTTTTTAGAAAGTCAACATATTTTTTTGGAAATATATTTTCCTGTAGAAATATAGCTGAGAATATAAGGTTGAATGCTGTTTGTAAAAATGCTGTAAAACATTATAGGGAATTGTAAAGTTTATGGAGAAAATCGATATTTATAGGAGTAAAGAAGGTATTGTTAGAATTTACAGAGAATAATACAACAATCCACTTGCTGGAAAGAACAAACCAAAAGAGGTGACTGAAATGCTTGCGATGGGAGTATTATTTGGCATTATTGCTATAATTGGTTTTATGTGGTTATATTATTCGCGTTCGTTTAAACAAGCAGAAGTTTTACTCTTTCAAAAAGGTAGTTTGTTGACAAATCAGTCTAGATATTTAGTATGTCCGAAGTGTGGAAGTGCACAGGCCAGGAGTGGAGGATATCAAGAGTGTTGCAAAATTAGATTATGAAAGAAGGAAGCCTCACATTATTTTGTGAGGCTTCCTTCCTTACAATTTCATGGCGCTCCAAATGGTCCAACGATCTCTTTCGATAATAGGAGAGACGTTTTGTAATGCTGTTTGGATATGAAGTAGAAGTTGAGAAAGTTCATGATCTGTTAATTCATATAGAATGGATCGTCCGGTTCGGGGAGAGAAATCTTGCAGCAATGCTTCTACAGAATCATGTGTTTTTCGTACTTCCCATTGTGTTTGTATGGGGAATGCTTGAAGAGAATATTGTTGTAATTCTTGCTGTATAGTAGTGGTTTTTGGTCTTCTTTTTGATTCTATTTCAATGAGTTTTGGAAATACAGAGAAAAAGTATCCACGAATGTGATCAGGACTTCCTGGAATTGTACAATCTTCAATAGTTCGGTCTTGTAAAATAAGTATACCGTCTTTTTTTAATATGCGAGAAGCCTCTCGTATAAAAATAGGAATATCTTGTAAGTGATGAATGACGGCACGCGAAATGATAAGGTCGAATGTTTCGTTAGGGTATGGAATGTTGTGCGCATCACCGTGAATGAATGAAATGTTTGGGAAGCCGTTACAGTTTTCTTTTGCAGCTTGTAATATTTCTTTTGAAAAATCAAGCCCAACAACACTTTTGGCTCCCATAAGAGCAAGTTCTTTCGTGTAAATGCCGCCACCACAACCTATATCAATTACTTGTTTATTTTGCACATCTACAATATTGTTTATTGTTTCCTGCCATGAAATATGTGCGTTACGACTTGCATACGTATACCTATTATTTGCATCATGAAAATTAATGGACATTGTAAAATCCTCCCTTCATTGTATAGTATAGCTCATTCTATATAATGTAACGTTTTTGTTTTATGTATGAGGATTATAAGAATTTCTTATTGGAAAAGGAGAATCGATTTGAAAGGGAAATATTTAATGGTTTTATGTGTTATTTTACTCGCGTCGTGTGGTCAAGCAGAGCAAAAGAAAGAATCGAAACAAGTAGAGGAGACAGTGAATGAAGTGAAAGAACTATTACAAATAACTGTTATACAAAAAGGTACAGAAGAAAAAAAATTAAAGAAAATGGATGCGGAGTTAGTGGTGGATATTATAAACAAGGCAGAAAAACAAGAAGTAACAGGTAGCTTTGGTAAACCAGAATATGAAATACAAATTAGTAGAGATGGGAAAATAGAAACGTATTATGCATGGTTAAGAGGAGAAGACCGCCGAGGATGGGTGCAGTATAAGCAAGATATGTATATGCTGAACGAAAAAGATACGGAAAAACTTTTGGCTATATTTCCAAAGATTCCAGAACAAAAAGAAGATGAGATGCAGGTAGGGCCTTTAACGGAAATAACGAAAAAAGATTTGCAGATTACCGCGTTTCATATTAAAGCGGGTGAGCAAAAAATGAATTATAAAGTACGTTATACGATTTCACAATCACTATATAATAAGTTAGCGAAGGAACAAGAATATTATTTGCAATTGATTTTTCCAGAAAAGGTTCAAAAATTAATTGGAGCAAAAGAAAGTGAAATGATTTCAGCTGAAAAAGTAAAGGAAGGGTATAAACAGTATGAATTGAATGTTACTGTTCCGATAAAAGATGCTTCAGAAGCACAATTAAAAGCACTAGAAACCTATTATGATAATTACGATTTACAAATATTAAATAGTAAGAAAGAAAAAGTAGGAGCATTTCAAAATATTATTCAAATTGTTAAAGAGTATGGGGAAAAAATGAATTTACAAGGATAAAGTGAAACTTTAATCAGTGGGGGGGCATCCCCTACTGATTATTAGCCTTTATCAATCGGGCGTTTGCGGGATAAATGTGAATCGTAAAGTCTATATAGATTTTCCTAGGAAATGATAAGAGAGGGGAAAGAATCCCCTCTCTATTACTTTGCTTTTGCAGATGGCTCACTCATTGATTTTCGTGTAATAAGAAAAGAAATCATAAGAGCGGAAAGAATGATAAGAGCAATAAATAAGTGATTTGGCAACAAATCTAATAATAATACGTAGCTAACGGTATAAAAAATAAGAGTTGAAGCTAAAAACGATAGAGCGCCTATCATAAGAGATTGTAATTTCATTTGTATATACCTCCTTTCATTTATATTTTTGGCTAAAAATGGATGTAATAAACATTATTTCTAACAATAGAAAAAAATATGTCATAATAAAGACAAGAATAAGTTTTGGTGAGTGTAAATGACTCAGTAAAGCGAGATAAAGGAGAGGAATATGAAAAATAATAAAAAAGGGTTATGGGGAATTATCGTTGCAATAGGATTATTTTTACTGTCTAAGTTAAAGTGGGTATTTGCCATTTTTAAGTTAGCAAAATTTTCAACAGTATTTAGTATGTTTTTATCGCTTGGTGCATACGCAGTCATATATGGTTGGAAGTTTGGGGTAGCACTCGTTTATTTGTTGTTTGTACATGAGATGGGGCATTTATGGGCAGCTAGAAGAAAAGGTATACCAACATCGCCAGCAATCTTCATACCATTTATGGGAGCTCTTATTGGGATGAAAGAGATGCCGAAAAATGCAAAAGATGAAGCTTACATTGCATATATGGGACCTCTTTTCGGATTACTTTCATTTTTACCCGCGATCCCACTTTATATAATAACGAAAGAGCCGTTTTGGGCGCTGATTATTTTACTTGGAAGTATGATTAATTTCTTCAACTTAATTCCAGTTTCTCCGTTAGATGGTGGACGAATAATTTCAGTTGTAAGTACGAAAATTTGGGGAGCAGGGCTAGTTGTACTACTTGGCTATTCTATTTACTTCAAAAGTATTTTAGGTGGATTTATTGTTATTATCGGTTGTATGGAATTGTATAGAGTAATAAAGAGAGAGGAACCGATTAAGGAATTAGGATATAAAATCGATGGAATGAAAGAATATGTTGCTAGGCTTGAAGAGGAATTAAAAGAAACTGGTGCGGTGCATCGAACTATTTATATGATTCATCATGAGATGAATGTATTAAGACAAAGAGAGCGTGAGAAAGAATTAAAAACCGGAGAAATTCAAAAAATCGAAGTGCTAGAGTACCTTTTACCAAAGTTTGAGCCACTTGATTATGTCCCATATGAAGATGAGAAAGATGAGTATACAATTCATATAAGAGAAGCATTTGAAGTGTCGGAAAGAAAATTAAATGAATGGGAAATAGAAAAGGAACAACAAGAAAATTATTATAAAGTTGATACGAAAACAAAATGGACGGTTTTTGCTTGTTATATCGGATTAATGGCTATACTCGGTTATACAGCTTATGAAGGTTATATTGTTTTACAAGAGCATTTACCAAAGAGAAATTTGTAAAAAAATAGTGTCAGAATGACAAGAAGAATTTAAACAGGAATTACATTTCTGCAAGAGAATGTTACAAGTGTAACAGTACATTGTAATATTCATAGTAGAAAAGGAGTTCTGTATATGAAGAAATTGTTAAGTGTATTGGTAACTATTACTGTAATGGCAATAGCGAGCTATAGTCTTATGAAAGTACTATTGTATTATGCGAATAAGTCTGCTGGAGTAAATACAGTAGCACAAATAGAAGATGTGCAAGAGAAGAAGAAGACACTCGAATTTGTTCGTACGACACATGAAAGTTATAATAATTTCTTGAACTATGGTAAGGCAGAGAAATATACAGATGGGGATTGGAAACATTTTAAACAATGGTTTCAAGAGCAAGAGCCTTCTTTAAAAAATATACATAAAGAAATAAAAAATGAAAAAATAAAACGTGATGTAAATAGAAGTTATGAAATTGTAAAAAAGGGTGTGGAGCTTCAGAATATTGAGTATGTAGTCTATGCTCATCGCGTATATCATGACTTGGATATACTTGTAAATAAATATAAAGGTGAAACGAATGTGTGGGGGTATACCGAGTTTGGAGATGGGCAGAATATACAAGTAATTGAACAAGCAATACAAACGAAGTAGTAGGCTAGCTAGAATTCTAGTTAGCTTTTTTTTGAGCACTATTAATGATGGCTAATTAAAATTTACTTAATATGTGCATTGTTCATATATTTTTCACAAAAACACCATGTTAATAGTGATTAAAATCACAATATGAATTATACAATTCAGTTAAACTAAAAACAGTTAAAGAAATAGAGGAGTGGGATACAATGTTAAGTGCAAAAACAATTGAAATCGTTAAGTCAACAGTACCGTTATTACAGGAAAAAGGCGTTGAAATTACTACGAGATTTTATCAAATTTTATTTTCGGAACATCCGGAGTTATTGAATATTTTCAACCATACGAATCAGAAAAAAGGAAGACAACAACAAGCATTAGCAAATGCGGTTTATGCAGCTGCAATGTACATTGATAATTTAGAGGCTATTATTCCAGTTGTAAAGCAAATTGGTCATAAGCATAGAAGTTTAGGTATTAAAGCAGAGCATTATCCAATAGTAGGCACATGCTTACTACGAGCGATTAAAGAGGTCGCGGGCGCACCTGATGAAGTTTTAAATGCATGGGGAGAAGCGTATGGCGTCATTGCTGATGCATTCATTAGCATTGAAGCGGGTATGTATGAAGAAGCTGCACATAAAGAAGGTGGATGGAAAGATTTCCGCAACTTTGTGATTGTTAAAAAAGTGAAGGAAAGCGATGTTATTACATCATTTTATTTAAAACCTGAAGATGGCGGGAAAGTTTCATCATTCATCCCAGGACAATATGTAACGATTCAAATAAATATTGAAGGTGAAACATATACGCATAATCGTCAATATAGCTTATCTGATGCTCCTGGAAAAGAATACTATCGCATTAGTGTAAAGAAAGAAAAAGGTGTAGATACACCAGATGGTAAAGTATCTAATTACTTACATGATCATGTAGGAGAAGGAGATGTCTTACCAGTAAGTGCACCAGCGGGAGATTTCGTGTTAAATATGGAGTCAACATTACCTGTTGTACTAATTAGTGGTGGAGTAGGTATTACACCGATGATGAGTATGTTAAATACGCTAATCGAACAAGAATCAAAGCGTAATGTATGCTTTGTTCATGCGGCGATAAATAGTAATACACATGCGATGAAAGAGCATGTTGAGACAGTAGAAAAAGAGTATGAACAAGTGAAAGCATATACTTGCTACTCTTCACCGACAGAGCAAGATGTGGAAATGAAGAATTTTGACAAAGAAGGATTCATTGAACGTGAATGGTTACAAACTATTATTCCAACAACTGAAGCGGAATTTTATTTCTGTGGCCCAGTACCATTTATGAAGCATATAAATGCTGCATTAATTGATTTGGGTGTTAAACAAGAGAACATTCATTATGAATTTTTCGGTCCCGCAGCAAGCTTACAATAGGTTAACGTTGCCAAGCAAAAAACGAGGTATTATTTTACCTCGTTTTTTGCTTGTTCTCTAAGTAAGCGATTTACTGTTTCGCGGCGTACACCTATGAGCTGACCAATTTCAGTTTGTGTTAATATTTCATAAATAGGGATGTCACCTAAATATAAGGTGAACCACTCTTGTAAACGATGAAGGCGCTCTTTAGGAGAGACAGTTGTCAATTGATCGATACGCTGTTGCATCATTCTTAATTTCGATTGTAATTGCATAGCGATATTTTCATAAGATGCAGGATTTGCCTGAAGTTGATCGTACCATTCATTGCTAATTATAGGCTCAACTTCTGTTTTCATTAAAGCGATAGCTGTACCGTGATATTCCTTCGGTGAAATTAAAGAATGGTGAGGTATCGTTTCACCAGGAACGATAATATTAAATAAAAATGGTGTTCCGTCTGCTTCTAACCGAATAACTTTTAATAAACCTGTTTTTATAAAATATAATGGACCGTCCTCACCTTGACGGAATAATACATCTCCCTTATGTAGAATCAATGTTAGCCCCCCATTAAAATATTTCTATTTCTTATATTTTAGCGTATATGTATAAAGACAATATGCTTTTTAAACAGCAATTTCATTGACGAAATGTATGCTATTACAGTAGTATACTATTTAGTGTGTAATAGTACTAGCAATGAATACGCTGTAGGGGGTTTAGTATATTGTTAGATGCGATGAAGATGACGGATATGAGAATTCCAGCGAATGCTACCATTCATGTAGAAGAGATGAATGGTGGAGTCGTTTTATCCGTTGAAATAGACGGCCAAATTATTTATACGATGGCTTATGATGAAGAAACAGATAGTTATGCTGAATTATATGATCGAAATGATAAGAGGGCGTGCCAAGTACATGAAGACTTTATGGGATGGTCACTTCTTCACTAAAAAGATGTCAATATGACATCTTTTTTTATTGAATCGATAGATTATACAAAGAAATGAAATATAAGGATAAAATTTGTAATAAATGATTTTGCATTGTTAGCACTTTGTAACTGCATGCGACCTGTTTTTTCGCTATCATAAAGATAACAGTCGTAGCTATAGGAGTGATCAACTTGAAGAAAGTACATATTTCAAATTTTATGTTATTAAGTGTTTGTTTAGTTTTATTTGTTCTCCTAGGAGCCTTTTTATATTCATGTGTATAAGAAAAAACGCATTCTAGAAAGAACGCGTTATAAAAATGAAGTAATAATTAATCTAGTTCCAAGAATAATTAATGTGATACGTAATAAATTAATTACGGCATTACCGCTTAATTTTGTGTTAATATAAGCCCCGATTTTTCCGCCAACCCATGCACCAGGAATAAGAATTAATGCATAAGCCCAGCTGACATTTCCTAGAGAGATGTGAGTTAAAGAACTTACAATTGCTGAGAGAAATACGATAAACATTGAAGTTGCTACAGCAATGTGTGCTGGGAACGCAAAAAGGAGCATCATCGCTGGCACAAGTAAGGCACCACCACCGATTCCAAATAATCCGGATATAAATCCAACTATAAAGGCAATAAAGATAGCGAGAAATGGTGGAAATTGATAGTCTACAGTATTTCCTTCGTTATCTGTAAAAGATCGCTTAATTACAGTCATATTTGATAGGGAAAGAGGTTTCAATTTGTCTCGTAGTATAAGAAGAATGGAGACGAATATAAGAAAAATCCCAAAGTATAAAGAAAATGTATCTTGGTTTAAAAATTTGTTTGCCCATGATCCGATAATACCACCAGGGCCACTCCCGATAAATAAAATAAGTCCACTTTTATAATCTACCCGTTTATGTTTCATATAAGTAAGGGTAGAAGCCAGCCCTGTAAAAACGACTGTTACCATAGAAGTTCCTACTGCGAGTTGTGGTGATAAACTGTGTAATCCAATTAATAACGGAACGATAATAATTCCGCCTCCAAGTCCGACTAGGCTCCCGACGGTCCCGGCGATTAATCCGATGAAAAGTAACATGATGTATTCCAAAATTGCCAACTCCTCTATATAACTTATCCACCAATCATTATACACGCTTTTTAATAAGGAATAGGCTTGTTCACAAAAAAGTCGTCTTCCTAGAAAAATAAGGAAGACGACTTTTAATTAAAAGATTAAGTGTAATAAGGAGTAAAATAACGCAGCTAAAGAAGCTGAAATTGGAAGTGTAATAATCCATGTAATTAACATGCGTTTTGCAGTTCCCCATTTTACACCTTTCACACGATGAGAAGCACCAACCCCTAAAATAGAAGAAGAGATAACGTGCGTAGTACTAACCGGTAAGTGAATGAATGTTGCACCGAAAATAACAAGTGATGATGATAAATCGGCAGCTACACCATTTACAGGACGAATTTTCATAATTTGTCCACCGACAGTTTTGATAATTTTCCATCCACCGACAGAAGTACCAAGACCCATTGCGATTGCACAACATAATTGTACCCAGAACGGGATGTCGTCAGAAGTATGATAGTTATTGGCCATAAGAGCCATCGTAATGATTCCCATTGCTTTTTGCGCATCATTCGTACCATGCGTATAAGCTTGTAATGCTGCAGTGAAAATCTGGAATATACGGAAGTTTTTGTTCGTTTTCGTTAAGTTAAAGTTTTTAAAGACTACTTTAAAAATACTGTATACGATATAACCAATAACAAAAGCGATAATCGGTGAAATGATTAAAGCTTCAAGAATTTTAATGAATCCTTTAAGGTTTAATGAGCTAATACCGGCAGCAGCAATTGCTGCACCAGCGATTGCGCCAATGATTGCATGCGAAGAACTACTTGGGATACCGTAGTACCAAGTAATTAAGTTCCAAGCTATTGCCGCAAGCAAAGCAGCTAAAATTACAAGGGAACCATTTTGCAAAGCAAATGGGTCAACGATATCTTTTGTAATCGTTTTTGCTACACCTGTAAATGTCATCGCACCTAAAAAGTTCATAATAGCTGCCATAACAATTGCATGTCTAGGCTTTAGAGCTTTCGTTGAAACAGCCGTTGCAATAGCGTTTGCTGTATCGTGAAATCCATTGATAAAGTCAAAAGCTAAAGCGCAAATGACTACTAAAACGGTCAGTATCAAGAGTGTATCCATGATCAAACTCCTTACGCGTTCTTCATAATGATTGTTTCTAATACGTTTGCAACGCTTTGGCAGCTATCTGCTACTTCTTCAAGCTCTTCGTAAATCTCTTTGTATTGAATAATCTTAATCGGATCTTTTTCACGAGAGAATAAGTGCTTAATCGCATGACGGCGAATATCATCACATTGTGATTCGTAATCCTTAATTTTAATCGCGTTCGTACGAATGTCGACTAACTTCTTTTTAGACAGTAGTTCAACAGAGTTTGCAATTTCAATTGCACATTGATTAATTGCTTCTACGAATTTAATCATGTATTCATCAGCTTCTGTAATAGAATACATTTCGAATAGACCAGCACTATGATCTAATCCGTCTAATACATCATCCATACTCATTGCAAGTTGTAGGATGTCTTCACGTTCAATAGGAGTGATAAACGCTTTGTTTAACTCCATAATGATTTCGTGAATGAATGAGTCACCTTTTGACTCATAATCTTTCATGCGCATAGAAAACTCTTTTAAATCGCTAGCATTTTTAATTTTATACTCCACGAAAAACTGCGCGCCTTCTTTTAAATTTTCGGAAACATTCATTAACATTTCAGAAAATTTATCTTTTTTTGATTTAAAGACCATTATTAGTTACCCCCACAAAAGTAATATATGTAAAATATATTGGCTAGTCAATTCTAACAAAAAACTGTCGTTTTTTAAAACATTTTATCGAAAAGTTTACAAAAACTTAACATAACTCACATTGTTGCATTAATAATATTAATACTAATGGTGAATATCTTACTTGTAGAATGTCCTTTTCTTGTAAAAAGTATGAATGTGAAAGAAAAGCTTTACACTTTAGGAAAGACTACGTTATTATAATAAATTTAAAAGGAGGTATATTCTTCCTTTTAAAAAGAAGCGTGTAAACAAACGAAGGAAGTGAACGAATGAAATTGAAGAACACTCACTTAAAAAAAACGCTTGAGTGGTTCAATCAGAGGAAAAAACTACGCAATTCATTAATTGTATTGGGAAGTTTGCTCGTTACTCTATTTATTGCTGTAAATATAATAATTTCCATTCAAGATATATCTGAATTAAAACAAGCTGTGCCACAACCGACTTTAATTTATGATGCAAATAATGAAGTTGCGACTAAATTAGCTTCTTCTAAAACAGAAGGGGTTAAAAGGAAAGATATTCCTGATATTATGGTTCAAGCAATTGTTGCGGTAGAAGATAAGGAATTTTTTAGTCATCATGGCATTTACTATAGTGGAATCATAAGCGCTGTATTTAAGAACATTACAGCTGGTGAAGTTGTGGCTGGTGGTAGTACAATTACACAACAACTAGCAAAAAATGTATTTTTAACACAAGATCGCACATACTCACGTAAAATAAAGGAATATTTTTTAACAAAAAAAATAGAGCGTACTTATTCAAAAGATGAAATTATAGAAATGTATATGAATCAAATTTATTTTGGTGAAGGTGCTTGGGGGATAAAAAGAGCAGCTAAATCTTATTTTGATAAAAATGTAAAAGACTTAACAATTTCAGAAGCTGCAACGATTGCAGGATTAATTAAAGCGCCATCTGCGTATTCGCCGTATAAAAACTTTAATAAATCCATTGAAAGACGTAATGTCGTATTAAGTTTAATGAAGGAACAAGGATATATTTCTGAAGAACAATATAATCAGGAGAAAGAATCAGGTCTTGTATTACGACGTGGTGTTGACGATAAATATAAGGGGAAATATTCTCAATACGTAGATTATATTGTTAGAGAAGCGATGGACAAGTATGAATTAACACAAAATGAAATTTTAGCAGGTGGTTATCGTATTTATACGGAACTTGACCCGAAAAAACAACAAGCGGTTGAAGATGTTGTGAATAATGATAGTTATTTTAAAGATAGTGGTTCAGATCAGCTTATGCAAACTGGAGTGGTCCTTATGAATCCCAAAACTGGCGGTGTTCCAGCTTTAGTTGGAGGTAGAGGGCCTTATCAATTTTTACAGTTTAATCATGCAACACAATTAAAAAGGCAGCCCGGTTCAACGTTAAAGCCTCTTGCAGTGTATGTACCAGCGTTAGAGCAAGGATATGAAGTATACGATGTCTTAAAAGATGAACCATTTAATATTAAAGAATATGCACCACAAAATAGTGATCATACGTTCCATGGTAATGTGACGATGTATGAAGCAGTGGCAAAGTCATATAATGTTTCAGCAGTTTGGCTATTAGAGCAAATTGGATTAGATAAAGGATTGAAATCTTTAGAGCGGTTTGGTATTCCATTAGAGCCTGAAGATCGTACGTATCCGATTGCTTTAGGAGGTATGCATGTAGGGACTTCTCCATTTGTAATGGCTCAAGCGTATAGCGCATTCGCAAATGATGGTGTCCAAGTAGAAGCTCATGCCATTAGAGAAATCCAAAATGCTGAAGGGGAAATAATTGGAAAATGGTATAAGAAAGAAACTCGTGTGACGAACGAGAAAGTTGCCCAAAAGATGACATACTTATTAAAAGGTGTTATTGAAAGGGGAACGGGTGAAAAAGCGAAAGTTAATAATATTGATACCGCAGGCAAGACGGGGACTACCCAGCTTGTAAATGGACCAAGCACTGGTGCGAAGGATTCGTGGTTTGTTGGATATACACCGGATTTAGTAGGTGCGATTTGGGTAGGGTATGATAAAACGGATAGTGAGCATTATGTGCCAGGAGGCAGCCAAATTACAACGACAATGTTCCGGGACATTATGAAGAAAGCGAATGGAAATCCAGATCAAAAGGCATTTCAGTTATCACTAATACCTGAGGCGGATTATACAAAGCAATTAAAAATGATGGAGGAAGAAAAACGAAGGAAAGAAGAAGAGAAAAAACGAAAAGAAGAGGAACAACAAAGAAAAAAAGAGCAACAAGAGTGGTTTGACAAAGTGAAAGAGTGGATTCCATCATTTTGGTAAAAGAAAGAGGCGAATAACGAAATTCGCCTCTTTTTCGTATGGAAAATAAAGTGAAACTTTAATCGATGGAGATTTTTGTATATCTTTACTAGTTATTAGTACATATCAATTGGGATAAATGATATTACTCGTTAAGTATAATGTTCGTACTGCCAAAGGATTGAGGATCGTATGTGACGATTACTGTACCTTTACTAATAGGTTCGTAAGGTAATTCTTCTTCATAAGTACCATTATTTTTATTGTGGATAGAAAGTGTGATTTCATCAATTTCTTTATTTGTATACTGATCTTTAATCGTTTCAGCAATTTGAAGTAGTGCTTCGTAACTAGAAGCTTCTGTAATAAGCATTCCTTTTATAACCTTTTTTTTATTTTGTGTGGAAGAGGAATATGGGATGTCGTTTTGTTTTGTATACAGCAGTTCGTATGGAACTGTTTTTCTTTCTGCTTTTGAAATGTTTGAATATTTTAGAGTTAAAAGAAATCCTATACATAAAATTATGCATACCATAAGAACAAACCAAAAACGTGTCAGTGATATAATTCTCATTATCATCCCTCTTTCATGTCTTTGTCTTCAATATTTATCATACAAAAAGAGAATTAAGCTAAAGTAAATTTGAAGTAAAGAAACGTAAAGAAGGAGTACTTATCCTCCAAAATAAGTACTCCTTTTTATTAAAAGAGAGATTTAACATACAATCAAAATAATACAAATCACTATAAATCAAATATGCTTGATCTTTCAAAAATAAGATAAAAACTAAAAGTTAGTAAATTCGGAAGACTGATAGTGTAGCTGTTGTGTCACCAGTGTTAGGAATAGAAATAGTATTTGCTGTAGGTTGTACAGCAATTGTTGTACCAGCTTGTAAAGTAACGATTGTAGAGAAAGAAACAGCACTACCGATAACGTTAGTTGAAAAATTACGAGTAGGTGGTTGACCGTTGAATGAAATACCGAACCCAAATGGTGAAGAACCTGGGAAGGTTGTAGATGCTGAGAAACTAATATCGTATACTCCTGTTTCTAGAACAGTTAAAGTATCTGAAGTGTCGTTAAAAGTTATATTATTTAATTCGAAAACTTGATTGAATTGGATGTTTGTTCCAGGAGATATAGTTTGTGGATTAGAATTTCCTATTGCTGCTATAGTTACAGGGATTGGTGTGCCCGCCGGTCCAGTAGCGCCAGTAGCACCCTGAGCACCAGTAGCACCAGCCGGACCTTGAGCACCTTGAGTGCCTTGGGCACCAGTAGCACCAGCCGGACCTTGGGCACCTTGAGCACCTTGAGCGCCTTGGGCACCAGTAGCACCAGCCGGACCTTGAGCACCTTGGGCACCAGTAGCACCAGCCGGACCTTGAGCACCTTGAGCGCCTTGGGTACCAGTAGCACCAGCAGGTCCTTGGGCACCTTGAGCACCTTGAGCACCTTGAGCACCTTGAGCACCAGTAGCACCAGCCGGACCTTGAGCACCTTGGGCACCAGTAGCACCAGCCGGACCTTGGGCACCTTGAGCGCCTTGAGCGCCTTGAGCACCTTGAGCACCAGTAGCACCAGCCGGACCTTGAGCACCTTGAGCGCCTTGGGCACCAGTAGCACCAGCCGGACCTTGAGCACCTTGGGCACCAGTAGCACCAGCCGGACCTTGAGCACCTTGAGCGCCTTGGGTACCAGTAGCACCAGCCGGACCTTGAGCACCTTGAGCGCCTTGAGCACCAGTAGCACCAGCAGGTCCTTGAGCACCTTGAGCGCCAGTAGCACCAGCCGGACCTTGAGCACCTTGAATACCTTGAGCACCTTGAATACCTTGAGGTCCTTGAAGTCCAGTAGCACCTTGAGCACCAGCCGGACCCTGAGTCCCTTGAATACCTTGAGGTCCAGTAGCACCCCGAGCGCCAGCCGGCCCTTGAGGTCCAGTAGCACCAGTAGGTCCTATTGTTCCTCCACCAAGGCAACCTGATCCATATTGAACTAGGATAGCTTGAATTTCTGTAATGAGCTTAACTAGTTTATCGATAGTACAGCAATCGATTTTGAATAACTTAGCAATATACAATAAATAATTAAGCAAACTTTGTAGTTCAACGTACAATGCTCCGCATGAGAAAGGTGAGGACTTTAGGATAGTTAATAAGTTAGCTATAATAGAACTACCAATTTTTTCTTGTGCAGGTGATAAATCTAAGCAACTGAGGAATTTTTGGAGATTATTCAGGAGAGCAATTAGTTTATCGATGTTATCTTGAGAAGGGTTTTGAAATACAGCTTGAATACTTTGACTAAGAGATTGAAGAAGTCTAGCATACTCTTTTAGTTCTGCCTTAGAGATGTTAATATAACTGCAAGCTCTTACTTCGCAACAATCATTACCATAAAACACTTTCCCTTTATTTTTGTTGGGCATTTGTTCATTCCTTTCTTTTATAGAATAAATAGTCGTAACTATATAATAAAATGAAAATTAAACCGAATTCGTGAGGGACAAACTACTATTTCTAAAAAAATAAGAAGTTTACCCATCTTGTGAAAACAAAGAACAATTAAGAGATAGAGAAAGATTTATATGAGTTAAAAAAGAATAGGTTAGAATAAAAAAACTGCACGCAAATTGTTAGATTATATCTAACAATTTGCGTGCAGTTCGTGGAACAGCCCAACCTTTTTAATGATTCATTCGTTCATAGTTCGCTTTAGGTAAAATTGGAATAGAAATAGTGAAAGTTGTACCGTTTTGATTACTAGACATTTTTAATGTACCGTTATGATTTTGAATAATTTTCTTCGTTACTGACAAGCCCAGTCCTGTTCCTGAATCTTTTGTTGAGAAGAATGGATCAAAGATATATTCTTGAATAGCTGGAGGAACCCCAGTTCCGTTATCTGTGAAAGTAATCCGAACAAAGTTATCTAGGCGATAACTAGAGATTTGAATGGAAAGAGGTCTTTCGCCTCGAGCATCGATAGCATTTTGAAATAAATTTAAAAAAACTTGCACAAGTTCATGACGATCGATATTGACAAGTACACCATCTAATTCCGTAGAAAATTCATAGTCAATAGAAATGTTGTGTAAAAAAACTTCACTAGCAAGTAGTTGTTGAATATATTCGCGTAAAAACGTATTGATGGGAAAAGGTTCTCTAGTAAATTCACGCGTTTTTGAAATGGCTAAAAATTTTGTGATAATACTATTTGCACGATCTAGTTCAGGAATGAGTAGACTTTTAAACAATTCTTTATTGGATGGAGAAACGTTATCTTGTAGAAATTGCAAGTACCCACGTACCGTTGTAAGGGGATTTCGTACTTCATGAGCAATCCCAGCTGCGATTCGTCCTGCTAATGAAAATTTTTCTGCATCACGTTCTGTGTTTAAATAATGGAAGACACTAATAACTCTAAAAATCTCTCCGTTATAGTCCCGAATAATTCGATTGTTTAAAATACCATAGTTTTTGTCTAACACTTCTTCATTATATATTTCTATTCCTGTTCTTAATGTTTCAATTGCTTTAATTTGTTCTTCTGGCAAGTTTAGTAATTGTTGAATTGGCTTTCCAATTATATCATTTCGTACTACACCAAAATCATCTGCTGCAGCTTGATTACATAAAGTTATATTTCCTTTACTATCAACAAAGGTGACATGATGTGAAAAAGCATCAAAAATATGAACAAAGTATGTTTCAAGTTGTTCAAATAAAAATAATGAATCGCAAGTAAGTTGAAAATCAGCCTTTTTATTCTCTTTTTGTATGTTTTGAATGGAATGAGTCGTTCTCGTTTTCTTTATTTGTAAACCAATATGTGGATTTTTGTATGTGAAATGATGTGGTAATTGATTCACAAGCTCTTCATATAACCGCACTTTATTTTCTAGTTCTTCTATTCGTTTTTCATGAGATACAATATCATCGTTTGGAAGCATAAATAAATAACCCCTCAATTTAAAAATTCTTCCATTTAGTATATCATATTTTTATACGGATACTCTTAAAGAAGGGCTACTTAATGAAATTGATTAGCTGAAATGTCCGGGAAGTGAGTAGAATGGATAGAAGGTGAAGTTAAAAAGGGAGGGATATATTTGCTTTTCATTGGAGTGACAGGGTGGGGAGATCATGATTCTTTATATATAAATCCCTATGAAAATAGAAAAAAATTGCGAACTTATAGTGAACATTTTCCCATTGTGGAAGTAGATAGTTCATTTTATGCGATACAACCTGCGCGGAATTATACAAAATGGGCGATGGAAACGCCGAAAGATTTTTCTTTTATAGTAAAAGCCTATCAAGGGATGACAGGACATATGAAAGGGGAAATCCCTTTTTCTACGTTCGATGAGATGTTTGATGTGTATAAACAATCCATTCTTCCTTTAATAGAAGCAAATAAATTAAAAATGATTTTATTTCAATATCCACCATGGTTTGATTGTAAAGTGAAAAATGTAGATTTACTTCGATATACGAAAGAAAAAATGGAAGATTTACCATGTGCAATAGAATTTCGAAATCAAACATGGTTTTATCCAGAAATGAGAGATAAGACGTTACAGTTTTTAGAAAAAGAAAAATGGATTCATACAATTTGCGATGAGCCTCAGGCAGGAATAGGATCAGTACCGCTTATATTAGAGGCAACAAACTCAGACATGGCGTTAATACGTTTTCATGGCCGAAATGTTCATGGTTGGCTGGATAAAGGAGAAAATTGGAGAGCGGTTCGCTGTTTATATCGTTATAATAATAAAGAGTTGGCGGAATGGGTAGAACGATTAGAGCGATTGAAAAAGAAGACGAAGGATATATATGTATTGTTTAATAATAATTCAGGTGGAGATGCCGCGGATAATGCGAAACAGCTTATGAAAATGATGAACATTACATATGGTGAGCCGAAGCCTGAGCAATTAAATTTGTTTGAATGATAATACACAAGAAAGGCACTGTACAAACAGGGGGAATGTACAGTGCCTTTCTATATGAAAAAGAGGGGTAACAATGTTACTGAGCGTTTGGTTGATTCATCAATTGTTGGCTTCGTAATAAATGATAATGGTTATCATTATCATTGTCAATGGTTTTTCGGAAAATAAGTAAAAAACTTTTTATCCTGCTATTTGTGGGCAGTAAAACTCCTACCTCAAAATGTGGCTGGAGCAAAGAAGTTAGGTGGGAGCCCTGCTGCCCGTAAACGCCCGATTGGTGAAGGTTAATAATCAGTGGAGGATGAACAAAACCCCCACTGATTAAAGTTTCACTTTATATTTTAAATAGTAATAAAAAAAGAACAGCGATTACTGCTGTTCTTTTCCATTGATGATTTGTTGTAAATCAAAAGGAGTTATCGCTTGGATAAATTCCTTTGAGATAAGTGTTTGAACGAGAGTGCTTTCAGAAATAGTAGCACCTGTTTTCTTTTGATAAGCTTTCTTTAATAAATCAAGTTTTTCAGCCGTTTCTTTCGGTAATTCAATTGTTAATGTGTTCATAATTTCTCCCCCTTACTATTAGAGTACCACTACAGTATAGGAGAGACAAGAAAAGAGAATATGAAACATAAAAAAGGTTACCAGATTTATAAATGGTAACCTTTTTTATGTATAAGAGTTATTAAGCAATACCGATATACTTTAAAGTTTTTGATGGAGTACTGTGGTCAAAGAAGTGTTGTAAAAATGCGATATCAACACCTGATTTGTATGCACAATAGCCCCAAGTTTTTCGAAGTGTATGTGAGCTAATCCCTTCTAATCCAACTTCTTTTGCAGCTTTGTTTAAAATGTACCATGCATGCTGTCTCGTAATAGACTTTGTCCCTTTTTGAGACTTTAATAATGGCTCATTACGTTTCCAAGTTTTACGTTCTTTCATGTAGTCTTCGATTGCGTGCTGTAAGTCTTCATTTACAGCAAACCATTTATGTTTCTTTACTTTTTCATTGTAAAATAAAATGGAATGGCGAACATTTTCGTTTTCATCGATTACATCACTAACTTTTAATTGTAAGATTTCACTTACTTTCAAGCCAGAATTTACAGCTAATACGAATAATAAGCCATCACGTTTCGAAGATTGTAAAAGTATATTTTTGATAGTTTCTAATTGTTTTTCGTTTTGAATTGGTTGTCCTGCTTGTTTCATTTCACGCACTCTCCTCTTTTATGTGTGTAAAGGAAAGGATTAACTTGTTTCTAACTATAAAGGGAGAGTGTGAATTTCATGTGAACTCCTAGTGAAATTAAGACAAATTATTTGACTTCTTTTACTTTTTGTAAATTAAAATAAAATACAACGCTATTAGTAGTATTATACACACCGTATTCGGCGTGATGGAGATCTAAAATGTTTTTCACAATAGATAACCCAAGACCAGTACCTCCAGTATGACGGCTACGAGAAGCGTCTAAACGGTAGAAGCGATCCCAAATCTTTTCAAGGCTTTCTTCTGGAATAGGATTACCTGTGTTTTCGATTTCAATTTTCACATTATCTTCCGTTTCTACAACAGAGACGTGTATTCTTTCTCCATCTGGAGTGTATCGAATTGCATTACTAAGTAAGTTCACAACCACTTGCTCAATACGGCTACGATTTGCTTTAACAAATAAAGAAGAGTCGGCCTGGACGTCCACTTGCAAATGTTTTTCCTCCATGCTAAATGATAATTTTGCGTAGACTTGTTGAACTAATTCGCCGATCGAGAACGTCGACATGTCTAGTTTGTACGTACCTGATTCTAGTTTTGCTAATTCTAACATTTCTACAATAAGCCTATTCATATTTTCTGTTTCTTCCAAAATAACATCTGTGTAATATGTCGTATCTTTACTTACGCCATCTTTAATACCTTCAGCGAAGCTACGAATAACACTGAGTGGTGTTTTTAATTCATGAGACACACCAGAAATGAATTCTTTTCTCGTTTTTTCCAATTGGCGTTCGCGTTCAATATCTTGTTGTAATTTTGTATTGGCAACATTTAATCGATCAATTCGGTCTTTTAAGTTTACAGAGAGTGTATTAATACTACCGGATAACCCACCAATTTCATCATCTGCTGAAACAGGTAATTTCTCGCTAAAATCAAAATTAGCCATTTTTTTTGTAACGCGATTTATCTTAATTAATGGTTTAACGATGATTTTTGAGTAGTAGAAGGATAACAAAATAATAACGAGAAACACGATAATTAAGGCATAGACATAATAATCTTTTAAAACGAGCATCGCTTCATTAACAGGTTGTAAAGATGCTATCGCAAAAGCGTATTCCTTAATTTCTCCGTTTTCCATAATAGGCTTTACAAAGACACTGTTTTTTATATTTTCCCCACTATCTAAAATATACGTGTTTAATTGATTTGAATTAGAAGTACCTTGCCTAATAGTTCTTGCAAAGTATTGAACAGCTTGTAATGTTTCAAAATCCTTTGCAAGACGAATCTCAGTCTTGGAAGGAAGCTGTAATTTAGATATTACCCCAGTAAAATGGATTGGAGAACCAGTATTATTATATCGATTTTTAAGTTTATTTTTAGATGGATTCCCACTAATAGATTGAAAATCTGAATTGAATTGTTCGTTTTCCCATCTAGTATTATTAGTTATTAATTCTTGAGGTGTTATTATATTATTCGGCTGGAGTAGTCCGTCTACATAAATTATTCCATCTTTTTTTAATCCTAAGTTTACGAATTTATTATATTCTTCAGGTGTTAAAAGGTTGTTAAGGGGGATGGAATAGGTTTTATTATTGTTAGGGTTAATCACATCAATGTAAAAACTGTTTTCACTTTTAATAATTCCGTTAGAATCTAAAAATTGGATTTCGGCATTTGTTTTATCATGAAATTCTTGTTTTAATTTTCTAGTGTCCTCAAAGTCTTGGGCGCTTTTTTCGTAATTATTTACGAATTTTTCAAAAGCCGTCTGAACGGTTTTTACTTTCTTATTAATATAAAACTTCTCTAAAAATAGAGATTGTCCAAGGAAAAAAAGGAGAAATATAATTGTAAATAAAGTTGATGTTAATAAAAATAGTTTAAAGACGATGCTTCTGTTTTTCACTGTTTCACCTCGTATGAAAAATACTGTAATATAAATGGTTTCTTAATTATAACAAACGTTACAAAAAAGTAGAGGGAGAAATCTGTCTCTCTGTAAAGTAGTTTTTTATAGAAAGTCACATAAAGTAGAAGGTATAGTGACTGTTGAAGTTTTTTAGCATAAAAAAGAACTCGCCAGACGTATGACAAGTTCTTTAATGTACTATTGCTGAATTGCTGCATCTAAAGCGATTTCGATCATTTCGTTAAATGTAGTTTGACGTTCTTCAGAAGTCGTTTCTTCACCAGTAAAGATGTGGTCGCTTACTGTTAATACAGATAATGCATTTACACCGTATTTAGCTGCTAATGTGTAAAGAGCAGTTGTTTCCATCTCTACTGCTAATACACCGTACTCTCCCAACTTTTTAACCATATCCATGCTTTCACGGTAAAATACGTCTGCTGTTAAAACGTTACCAACACGAACGTGTAAGCCTTTTTCTGTTCCAGCATCATAAGCTTTCTTTAGAAGATCGAAGTTTGCAGCTGGTGCAAAATCAAATCCTGGGAATGTTAAGCGGTTCATATTAGAATCCGTACAAGCTGTCATTGCAATAATAACGTCACGTACTTTTACATCTTTTTGAATGGCACCACAAGTTCCAACGCGGATTAAATTTTTTACTCCGTAGCTTTGAATCAATTCGTTTACATAAATAGAAATAGAAGGAACACCCATACCTGTACCTTGAACAGATACACGCTTTCCTTTATAAGTTCCAGTGAAACCTAACATACCACGCACGTTGTTATAGCAAGTAACGTCCTCTAAAAATGTTTCAGCGATATATTTTGCACGTAATGGATCACCAGGTAATAGAATAGATTCAGCAATTTCGCCTTGTTTTGCTTCAATATGTACACTCATGAAAAGTCCTCCTTATTATGTATTGATAGAAATCAATATCATTTGCATTATACACTACGGATCCTGTCAATTAAAATCTTTTTATTATTTGTAATATGTACGAAATAGGAGGATTTAATAAATAATAATCTAGAATATATACAATAAGAAGTTTTATATGGAAAGAGACATTAAAAATGGTAGGTGATATTTTGAAAAATCTTGTCATTGGACTTATTGCATTAGTACTTATTGTGGCAGGAGGGTTTTATATAAAAAAATATCAAGAGTCAGTTGAAACGACAGGAGATGTTCAGGAAGTAAAATGGGATGTGAAAAATAAAAAGGGAAATGAAAAAGTCGATATTTCGTTTCAATTGCTAAATAAAATGAATAATGAAGTTCGTGGTGTGAACGATCAAATTCGAGCAGTGATAGTAGATGGGAATTTGAAAAACATACAACAGACGAAGCCTATATTTGCTGGAAATGGATCGTATAAGCTATCTTCGGATGTAACGAAAGGTGAAGAGTACACGATATTTTTATATGAAGATGAAAACAAGTCCGTGGAATCATTTTCTAAGAAAGATTTTGGTGAAGAAAAGAAGGAGAAAAACAAGGACAAGGACAAGAACAAGAATAAAAAGAAACTACCTGTTGATACTGTACTTACAAAAAATATAGGAGAGCATCAAGTGTCTCTGTTATTTGGTGCATTACACCCGAATGAGGCAACAACATTAACATTTCAGTTTCAAGCGAAAAAGGGAGAAAAGCTGAAATTAAATTCAGGGAGAGGTGAAGTCAACGCTCTTTATATCGTTGATGAGACGAGGGAGCATTTTTTATACGCCATTCCTGTTGATACGGATGAACAATTACAATATAGAATTACATTTCCTGAAGAAGGAACATATAAAATATGGGGAGATTTCTATATAAATGGTAAGAAATATACAAAAGAGTTTAGTATACAAGTGCAAAAACGAAAAAACAGCTAAGTACTTAGCTGTTTTTTCGTTTTCCTATTAATTTTGTTACAGCGAGCATTGTAATTGGTAAAGAATGATTCTTTCGAAATGCTAAATATTTTCCACTCCATGCAGGTTTGTATTTTTCTTTGAAATGTCGTAAACCGCTGAAGCTATATGTGTAACGAACGTTATTAAATATTGCAGCGGCAACTCGTTCAGACCAGAACGATTGCGTTGATAAACCGACATTTGAGAGTGGTGCCATACCGATATTAAAGGAATGGTATTCATTTTCTTTTGCCCAGTGGAATAAGTGGATAAAAATTGCATCCATGATCCCGCTAGGAGCGTCTGGATAATAACGCATTAAATCAACAGATAATATGCCACTTTGATATACTGGCATAAAGGTTGTAAAGGCAATTATTTTTCCTTCTGCATCAGATAAAGTAGCGATAGGGGCACGGCTAATATACTCACGATCGAAGTACCCAAGTGAAAATCCTTTTTCTTTTTTTCCGCCAAGCCAAGCATCAGACACTTTCTTTAATTCCTCGTATAATTCGTCTGAGAATGGTGGCTCATGAATAGAGAATGTATAACCTTCTCGTTCAAAACGGTTGAAAGTAGCTCGCATGCCAGCACGTTTTTTCCCTGTTATTGTAAACGTATTTAAATCAACGACAGCCTCTTCGCCAAGTTTAAAGAAGTTATAGCCGAAATCATGGTATAAGCTCATCCATTTACTTTCAATTTGATAAAATACGCAAATATACCCAAATCGATCAGCTTCAGCTAAAAATTCTTGCAACACAGTACGGTAGGAGGATGGATCACCAATTGGATCACCAAGTACAACAAGACGTTTTCCAGTAATTGAAAAGAGAAGAAGTGCTTTTCCGTCACTACTGAAGAAGAACTGTTTATCTCCTAAAAAACCTAAATGACTAAGTACATTTCCGCCATGTTCCTCTAAGAAGTTTTCTAACCTTTTATCATTAGCTGGTTGCCCGGGAAATTCACTACGGTAACGATTGGCAATTAGTGAACCGATAAGTAAAAAAGTAGGAACGAAAAAGGCGGCTGCTAATGCACTTCGTTTAACCTGTGTAATATTTCGAACGACAAAATCGGGTTGGAATGCTTCTTTTGCGCCTGCAAATAAAATGCCTAAGTTTTTATATAAATATAACGTAAGCAATAAGAAGATAAATACTTTTACGATATCAGAAAGAGAGACTTCCATTTTCTCGCGTACAAATCTTTTACGAAGCATATACAACACAGCAAGTACGATTAATAAAATAAAGGTTTCTTCAATATCAATTCCTTTTAGGGTATTAAAGATTGCTGCTCCAATTAAAGAAACAATCGTCATATAGTAAGAACGCTTTGTTCCATAATATATTCCTCGCGAAAGAATCAGGAGGAGAATACCAAATGTTAATGATAAGCTAAAAGAAAATTGAATAAGGTGCTTGGGAGCTAAAATATGTAAGGCGTGAGCTCGGTTAATACTAGTTGGTAAAATTGTTGATAGAATAACCATCAAGCCAGCGAATACTGTTAAAGCGGCAGATGCCCATGAACCTAATTTTCCTAAAAAATCACGTTGTAAAGTCCAAATTACACCAGTTGTTTCTAATGCAGGTGCAATAAATGGTTTATCTTCAATTTTTTTAATGGCTGCTCCTGTCATTTCAAAGGCTGCAAAAATGAGACCAAGGCAGAATGGTAAGATGTAATAGACAAGGCGATATAATAACATAGCAGGTAGTAATACACCTGTATCAATGCCGTATTGTCCGAGTCCAGTTAAGAAAACAAGATCAAATGAACCAAGGCCACCAGGGACAAGACTTACGACACCGGCTAAAGCTGCAATTACATAAACACCTAAAAACTTTTGAAATTCAATATCAATTCCAAACAATATTAAAATGACGTACATAACGATACCAGCAGATACCCACTCAACTAATGAAACTAATGAATATAAAACAGTTGGATTTTTCTCTTCTTCTTCTACATCCTCTTGTCCGTCTAGCTGTTTTGTTTTTCTATTTTTAATTTTAGAAAATCCAATATATATAGGAACGAAAAGAGCAAAGAAGATAAGAACAGGCCATAACCACGGTTTTTCGTGCAGAATAAAACTAGTGTCTAATATTCCAATAAGGCCGAGGAATGAAAGAATGGCTAATCCGTTAATAAAAGCGGTTGTCATCCAAGCTATGCTTTTAATAAGTTTCCCATTATCTTTTATATGCGGACGATATAACATTGTACGTACACCGGCACCAACAAGACCACCAAAACCGATAAATCCATTTAAAGTGTTTGCAATCCATGAGATGCGGAAAATCTTTTGCACAGGTATATCGGCTTTTAAGTAACGAAGCATAACAAAGTCATAAAAGAACATTGTTGAAACGGCAAATGCACCGAGTGTAATCGCTAAAAATACTCCACCAGTTGGAATGTTTTTAATTGTTTCAATCGCTTCTAAAAAAGAAATGCCTGCTAATTCTTTTTTAGCTTGAAAGAAAACAATTGTTAAGACAACAAATGGGAAGAGTATTTTCCCGATTTGTAAGAAACGTTTCCATGAAAACGACATAAATACAACTCTCCTTGTGTAAGAAAACTGAGACAATAATATTATTATGACAAACTTCAAGAAAAATAAAAAGGTAAATTCCTGTATAGGGAAGCTATTTTTTATATAGGTTATATTTAAAAGAATATTTCGTTTATCGGAAAATTGAGTTAAAATGAGGTGAAAGAAGGAAGGAAGGGAGGGAGGGGAAGTAGATGATTATAATAGGTTATGCAGGATATGAGTTAGAAAAAGCAAAACCGAATACATCAGAAGATTTTTTTAATAGATCTGAAGTGACATATGTATTAAATAATCAAGAGAAAACCTTTTCTGTCTTATATGTTCGATATTTTGAAGAAATTTTACAAGAAATTACCCCTTTTGAAGGAAATCCAGTTTATAAAGTAGAAGAACAAGACGTATATTTACGAGATATTGTAGCAATCGCTTGTTTAGTGAACAATAAAGAGCTACGAGCGCAGAAGCGCTTGTATCTCAATGAAGTAACAGACTTTCAACGATACTTTGACGAAGGAACAGTGGTGAAAGTACAAGAAATATTAGCTGAATTACATAAAAATAAAAGAGTAGAAATAGCGTAAAACGGCAAAGGAGAGAGAAGCCATGTCTAATTTGATGGTTGAAAATCAAACAGAACAAGTTTCTATATTTTTAGAAGATGTCATTTCCTTAATAACTAATTATGTAAATTATCATACGTTACCTTCTTTATTGGAGGAAACACCAACAGGAAACGAGCAATATTATAAAGGGATATTAGGGTCAATAAGAAGACTTCTTGTTTTTTGTGAAGAAGGACTTGATGCATGTTTTGTTTTGCTGAATAGCCAGCCATTTCGAAAGACAGCAGCTGAAAAAGTTTTATATAAGATTTATCATCAAGTAATTGCAGAGTTTTTTTCGCCAAAGAATGATCATTGGTATGAAAATAGTCGTTCTGCTTATACAGGGAAAAATTCTATTGTTTTTCAGCAAACACCACCTGGATCTATAGAACGAATGATGAAGGATTTAGAAGGGAAATTTCAATTGATGCGTGAAGAACTAGAATATTATGAGACAGATTATCAAACAAAAATGTTGCACAAATATTAATTAAGGAAAAGAAGCTAAGGACACTTAGCTTCTTTTCCTTTTGTCCAGTTATATAAGGGATTTTAATTGAATATAGTTAAAGTGGAAAGCATCAAGGAGGTGTGACATGAGTCAGCAAGGTGTATTTACAGATTACTTTCATGAAGTAGAAAGCTGGTGTGAAAGTGTTCTTCAAGTATTAGATAGCCGTGCAATGGAAGTGTATGATGTCCATATGCTTGCTTATAAAATTCAAACATTATTAGAGCGTATGAAGGAGCATGAATACGACACAGATGCCGAGTTTATGTATGAAATAAGTGATGATGTAGAACATATTCAACATCATTTACAGGAAGTATTTATGCAAGAAGGAGAGGGATATGAACTATGTGAAAGAGGGGATAGCGAACGAGCTGTTCCGATTGGGGGGCATACACTCCCGCCATTACCTTATCCATATAATGCGTTAGAACCGTACATTTCACGAGAAATTATGATGTTACACCATGATAAACATCATCGTAGTTACGTGGAAGGATTAAATAAAGCAGAGAAGATGATGGAAGAAGCGAGAAAAACAAATCAATTTGATTTAATTAAGCATTGGGAAAGAGAAGCTGCTTTTCATGGATCAGGTCATTACTTACACACGATATTTTGGAATAACATGAAAAAAGATGGTGGCGGAAGTCCAAGAGGTGCTCTTTCACAACGAATCGAACAAGATTTTGGGAGTTTTTTACGTTTTCAAAAACATTTCACAGAAGCAGCTTCTAAAGTGGAAGGTTCAGGTTGGGCGATTCTCGTTTGGGTCCCCCGATCTGGAAGGTTAGAAATTTTGCAAAGTACACTTCATCAGTTATTTACACAATGGGATACGATTCCCCTCCTTGTACTTGATGTATGGGAACATGCGTACTATTTGCAATATCAAAATCGAAAAGATGAATATATTAAAAACTGGTGGAATGTTGTAAATTGGCCCGATGTAGAAAAGAGATTTGAAAGTGCAAAGCAAATTGAATGGACACCGTATTAGACGCATATCCCATGCGTCTTTTTTATTGGAGGTGGAAGGAAGATTTCGTTCATATTTTAAAAGGCCAAGCATACACTTGTACAAAAAGTGCCAAAAGGACGTGGGGGGAAATATGAGACGAATTTGTATAATAATTACGCTAATTATAATGTACGCAAGTGTTATGCCGATTCCTACATATGCAAAAATGAACGGTGGTGTCAGTGCTCGTAACGCAGTTTTAATGGAACAGCAATCTGGTCGTGTACTTTATGGGAAATTAGAACATGAGCCACAAAAAATTGCTAGTATAACAAAAATTATGACAGCATTGTTAGCTGCTGAATCAGGAAAAATGAAAGAACTAGTATCGGTTAGTAATGAAGCGGTACGAGTAGAAGGATCAGCAATTTATTTAAAACCTGGACAAAAAGTGAAGTTAGAAGATTTAGTCTACGGGTTAATGCTTAGATCAGGTAATGATGCAGCACAAGTAATTGCTGAAAATGTGGGAGGGAGTATAGAAGGGTTCGTATATTTAATGAATGAAAAGGCAAAAGAAATTGGAATGAAAGATACGCACTTCTCAAACCCGCATGGCTTGGATGGGGATGGATCGCATTATTCGTCGGCTTATGATATGGCATTATTAACGAAATATGCAATGGGGAACGAGACCTTTAAGAAAATTTTTGGAACAAAAACGTATAAATCAGATTCTTGGGATTATCCGTGGAAAAATAAACATAAGCTTGTGACATCTTATTATGAATTTGCAACAGGAGGAAAGACAGGTTTTACGAAGAAAGCAGGACGGACACTTGTTACAACAGCTTCAAAAGATGGACTAGATTTAATTGTTGTAACTTTGAGTGCTTCTAGTGATTGGGATGATCATATGAATTTATTTGACAAAGGTTTTGAACATTTCAAGCAAACTACAGTTTTAGGACAAGGAGCGCTAGCTGAAATAAATGAAAAGAAATACGCCAATCATGTTTATACGAAAAATAGTTTTTCTGTTCCTTTAACTGAAGAGGAAAGAAAAAGCGTGTTATTAAAAGTTGAGCTCGATAAAAGTGCAAAACTTACGGATGGGTTAAAGATTGGAAAGACCGAAATTTATGTAGGAAATGAAAAAGTTGGAGAACGTAATTTGTTTTACAGTAAACGAAAGTTAGTAGCTACAACCGGAATGTATTGGAATAACGTAAAAGAAATCTTTTCTTATATGATAGGTGTTGGGATAGATGGTTAATCTCGTCTGGGCAGCGATGGCGGTCATAGGGATTGTGTATGCCATGATAAACGGAACGATGGAAGAAGTAACTAAAGCTGTATTTGAAGGATCAAAAGATGCGGTAACGATTTGTATTGGACTTATTAGCGTTTTAGTATTTTGGCTTGGCTTAATGAAAATTGCAGAGGAAGCAGGGTTGTTAAAAAAGTTAGTTACACTTTTTATGCCGATAGTAAAAAGATTGTTTCCGGAAATACCGAAGGATCATCCGTCAATGGGATTTATTCTATCAAATATGATGGCGAACTTTTTTGGACTAGGTAATGCAGCAACCCCCCTTGGTATTAAAGCGATGGAACAACTGAAAGAGTTAAATGGAGGGAAGGATTCGGCCAGTCGCTCTATGGTGACGTTTCTAGCATTAAATACATCAGCTATTACTTTAATTCCTACTACCGTCATTTCGATTCGAATGACTTATGAATCAGCAAATCCTACTGAAATTGTTGGCGTAACATTTATAGCACAAGTGTTATCGATGATCGGAGCAATTTGGATTGACCGCTATTTTTACCGAAGAAGGAGTAGAAAGGGGCGGAAAAAATGAGTATTGTAAATACAATTTCATTATGGGTAATCCCTTGTGTAATTGGTTTTATCCTTTTATATGGCACGATAAAGAAAGTTCCGACGTATGAATCGTTCGTAGAGGGCGGAAAAGAAGGAATTCAAATTGCAGTTTCCATTTTGCCATTTATGGTAGGAATGCTTGTATCTATTTCTATTTTCCGGGCATCAGGTGCTCTAGATGCGATGATATCGGTAATGAAGCCGATGTTAGATTTAATTCATGTACCAGCCGAAATTGTCCCACTTGCACTTATTCGTCCGATTTCTGGCTCTGCTGGTTTAAGTATTACGACTGATTTAATCGCTACATATGGGCCAGATTCGTTTATTGGAAGATTAGCTTCAACGATGCAAGGTAGCACAGATACGACCTTTTATATTTTAACAGTATACTTTGGGGCTGTTGGTATTAGAAAAATGGGAGATGCATTAAAGGTAGGGCTTTTTGCAGATTTAATCGGAATTATTTGCTCGATTGTGTTTGTTTCTCTATTGTTTCGGTAATGCTATTCATTTTTTGCGCTATTTCGCTTATAATACGTATACGACCACTATTAACGTGTAGTTTAATAGTGGTTTTTTTATGCGGTATTTTTGACAAAATGATGAACTTTTATTGTGAGAAATATGAAAAATGTGGACAATAATAAAGGGTAAAAACATGATTTGACCTTTATATGTTTATCATCATCGCTATGTTGTTTAAGTAAGAAGGAGCGAATAGCCGTAAAGTGTATGCGGTTGCCAAGTCTTTCTAATGTAAGGTAAGATAAATTCGAGGTGAAAAAAAGAAATGGAACGATTACAAAAAGTGATTGCGCAAGCAGGTATTGCATCGAGAAGAAAGGCTGAGGAATTAATTCAGCAAGGAAAAGTGAAAGTTAATGGGAAAATAGTGAAGGAGTTAGGAACAAAAGTAACTCCTCAAGATAAAGTAGAAGTGAATAACATCCCTCTTGAAAAAGAAGAACCTATTTATTTTTTACTATATAAACCAACGGGTGTAATTTCGAGTGTATCAGATGATAAAGGAAGAAGTGTTGTAACAGACTTTTTCCCTGAAATCAGACAACGTTTATTCCCAATCGGACGTTTAGATTATGATACGTCTGGCGTATTATTGATGACAAACGATGGAGATTTCGCCAATGTATTAATGCACCCGAGATATAAAGTTGAAAAAACATATGTTGCAAAAATTAAAGGGCCATTAACAGGTGAGAAAATTCGCATGTTAGAACGAGGTGTTATGTTAGAAGACGGGAAAACAGCACCAGCAAATGTGAAAATTACTTCTTGGGACAAGCGTAAAGAGACGGCAATTGTACAATTAACGATTCATGAAGGACGTAACCGTCAAGTACGTCGTATGTTTGAAGCGTTAGATTGTAAAGTAGTAAAATTAAAGCGTGAACGTTATGCTTTCTTAGAAGTAGGAAGTCTGCGACCTGGTGATGCGAGAGAATTGACACCTCATGAGGTGAAACAATTACGCGCACTTGCTTCTACAAAGCCAAGATAAGTTATAGAGTTAAAATTTCACCAGTGGAGTACTCTGCTGGTGATTTATTCAATACAACATTTACAGAAGAGAATACATATCATTTACCGAGGAGAGGAGAGGGAATATGAAGAAAAATCGCTTATTATTTCGCATTATTATTCTACTCATTTTATGCGGTGCTGTAGGATTTACACTCTATCAAGGGTTTTTCACTGATAAAGAAAAAATGCAAATTGGGAAAGAAGCACCTAATTTTGTTGTGACGGATTTGGAAGGAAAGAAAATTGAATTAAAGGACTTAAAGGGTAAAGGGGTATTTTTAAACTTTTGGGGAACCTGGTGTAAACCTTGTGAAAAAGAAATGCCTTATATGAATGAATTATATCCAAAGTATAAAGAAAAAGGCGTTGAAATTATTGCATTAGATGCAGATGAAACAGATATTGCGGTTAAGAACTTTGTGAAACAATATGATTTGAAATTCCCAGTTGCCATTGATAAAGGAACAAAAATCATAGGTACATATGGGGTAGGACCATTACCGACAAGTTTTTTGATTGATAAAGATGGAATAGTAGTCGAACAAATTATAGGTGAACAAACGAAAGAACAGTTAGAAGGATATTTAAAGAAAATTACTCCGTAATAAAGAAAGCCTTTACATAAGAGGTGCTTACCTATAGCGCCTTCGGTTTAAAAATTCTGAGTATTGCGGTAACTTGAGGTTAGAATATACAATAGTACATATAGATACAGGGGCGGTGAGAGTGTTGAAAGAAATTAAGTGTGAATGTGGACATGTTAATCCAATAGGAACTGTTTTTTGTGAAGCTTGTGGGAAACCATTTGAAAGCAATGAAAATATAAAACTATTGGATATGCGCTATGAGGGGAGTGCTCGGAGATCTCTCACGCAAACAAAAACGATAGTTGATAAAATTTGGAGCTTTTTCTCTTCTGTAAAAGTGGGTGTATGGCTCATTGTAATTACTTTAGCTGCATCGGCGATTGGAACTATTTTTCCGCAAGAAATGTACATAACTCCAGGGATTGCACCAGCTGAATATTATAAACAAGAATACGGATTTTTAGGGCAATTGTACTATCAATTAGGATTTAATAATTTATACGGTTCATGGTGGTATATGATTTTAATTGCTTCAATTGGTATTTCACTTGTGATATGTAGTTTAGATCGTGTCATTCCCCTTTATAAAGCTTTAAAGAAGCAAGGGGTGAAAAGACACCCTAGCTTTTTAAAGAGGCAGAGATTATACGGCACTGGTACACCGCAAGATGGTGATTTGGAAAGAGTCCAAATGAATTTAAAGAAAACGAACTATAATGTGAAAGTGGAAGACGGAAACATTTTAGCTGAAAAGGGACGGTTTTCACGCTGGGGTCCATATGTGAATCATATCGGTCTCATTATCTTTTTATTTGGTGCAATGCTCCGTTTTTTACCGAGTATGTACGTAGACGAAGCGCTTTGGTTACGTGATGGCGAAACGAAAGAAATACCGGGAACGCATGGTCAATACTATTTAAAAAACGAGAAATTTATAAAGGAAGTTTATGATAAAAGTAAGGACAAGGAAGTTTTTGATGAAGCAATTGACCGTGTAGGTGATAAAATGATTGCGAAAAATTTCCAAACAAATGCTGTATTGTATAAAGCAGTCGGCGAGAATATAGCAGGACAAAAACCGAAACTGGAAAAAGTAAAAGAAGCGGAAATTCGAGTGAATGAACCACTGAAATTTGATCAATTTGCTGTTTATCAGGTGGATTACAAAGAAAGTGAATTTAAAAGCATGTCCTTCCATTTGCAAAACAAAGATAATAATCAAAAGTGGGGACCAATTAAAGTGAATTTAGCAGACCCTACAGAAAAATACGATTTAGGAAATGGGTATTCTCTAGAACTATTAAGCTATTTCCCAGATTTTTATTTTGATGAGAATGGAAGACCAAATACAAAAACGAAATTACCAAACAATCCTGCATTTGTGTTTAAAATGTTTACGCCAGAAACACCAGATGGTGAAGTGAGTTTTGTTGGAATTCAGCAAAATATAGAACCTGATGGAAATAATAAATATAAAATGTCCTTTGCAGGTGTGGAAATGCAAAATGCAACAGCTCTTACAGTCAGAAAAGATTTGACGCTTTGGATTCTTGGTATAGGTGGATTTATATTTATGGTAGGTGTGATTCAAGGTATGTATTGGAATCATCGCCGTATTTGGATACAACGTGTTAATGATGAATGGTGGATTGCAGGCCATACGAATAAAAATTGGTTCAGTTTAAAGAAAGATATTGAAAGAGTACTAGAAGGAACAGCGATTCCACAACCAAACGATAAAATGAATGATAAAAAAATTAGTTAAGGTGGGGAAACGATATGGTGCAAATAAGTAGTAATTTTCTGTTCGCTGCGTTCATCTTATATTTAATTGCAACTTTATTTTTTGGAGGAGCAATTAAAGAAAAGGGTAATAAATGGGCAAATATAGGAATAACGATCACAATTTTAGGGTTTATTGCACAAACAGTATATTTTGTTACAAGGTGGATTGCATCAGGTCATGCGCCAGTTAGTAACTTTTTTGAATTCGGTACATTTTTCGGCATGATGCTTGTCGGAGCATTTATTGTAATGTATTTTATGTACCGTGTAAGTATAATCGGATTATTTGCATTACCAGTTGCTCTTTTATTAATTGCTTATGCGAGTATGTTTCCAAGGGAAATATCTCCGCTTATTCCATCTTTAAAAAGTAATTGGTTACATATTCACGTGACGACGGCAGCAGCAGGACAAGCGATTTTAGCAATTAGTTTTATTACGGGTGTAATGTACTTACTGAAGAATGTAGATCAATCGACAAGAAGTAAGCGAACTTTTTGGTTAGAAACGGTCGTGTTCACACTTGTTTGTACAGTTGGATTTATTGGAGTAACAACGGTATTTTCTAGTATGAAATATGAAGCGAAGTTTCAATGGATTGATAAAAATGAACAACAAGTGGAGATGAAGTACAATCTTCCGGCTTTAGTTGGACCGCATGAAGGGAAATTAATGACAGAAAATAAATTAGAGCCAACAGTTGAAGTCCCTGCGATTGTAAATGCGAAAAAATTAAATACTGTTATTTGGTCAGTGTTAGTCGGAACACTACTTTATATTGTATTAAGACTTGTTTTACGTAAGCGAGTATCAGCGGCACTTCAGCCGTTAGTAAAGAATACGAATAGTGATTTACTAGATGAAATCGGATATCGTTCTATTGCGATAGGGTTCCCGGTGTTTACGTTAGGAGCGTTAATCTTTGCAATGATCTGGGCTCAAATTGCTTGGACGCGCTTTTGGGGTTGGGATCCAAAAGAAGTTTGGGCACTTATTACATGGCTCTTTTATGCTGCGGTATTACATTTACGTTTATCTAAAGGATGGCATGGAGAAAAGTCTGCTTGGCTTGCAGTAATTGGTTTTGCAATCATTATGTTTAACTTTATTGTAGTAAACTTAATTATTGCGGGTTTACATTCATATGCATAGAGAAATAAAATAGGAGAGTGTATGTCACTTTCCTATTTTATTTTTGTCAACTTTTCTTCTTTTTTGAGAAAAACATGACAAAGTAGCGGTTGATTTTGTAAAATGATGTCGAGGACCAAATAGACTGTTCAAAAAAAATACATAGTTTTGGAAAAAAAATGAACAAACTTTATTATTCTTGTGAAGCATAATATGGAAAGTGAAACGTTTAAAAAATATTTTGTTAAATGAGAATAAGTGCAACATTATATTGTAGAAGGGTAGGTGTGAACCGTTGCGCTAAAATGCGTAGCGGGTAGAAATGGAAAATGAATCAAGAATATTAATTGTAGACGATGAGGATCGTATTCGTCGCTTATTGAAAATGTATTTAGAAAGAGAGCAATACACAATTGAAGAAGCTGATAATGGTGATACAGCTTTAGAAATGGCCTTACAAAATGATTATGATTTAATCTTATTAGATCTTATGATGCCTGGTAAAGATGGTATCGAAGTGTGCAAAGGGGTTCGTGAGAAGAAAGCGACACCAATTATTATGCTGACAGCAAAAGGTGAAGAAGTAAATCGGGTACAAGGGTTTGAGGTAGGAACTGATGATTATATCGTGAAACCATTTAGCCCTCGTGAAGTAGTGCTTCGTGTGAAAGCGGTATTACGCCGTGCTGTGCCAACAACATTCTTTACACAAGATACAACGACAAAAGATGTTACCGTGTTCCCACATTTAACAATTGATAACGACGCACATCGTGTTACAGCAGATGGTAATGAAGTGAATTTAACACCGAAAGAGTATGAATTACTATTATTCTTAGCGAAAGCTCCAGATAAAGTGTTTGACCGTGAGCAATTGTTAAAAGAAGTATGGCAATACGAATTCTTCGGAGATTTACGTACAGTTGATACGCATGTAAAGCGTTTACGTGAGAAGTTAAGTAAAAAATCACCAGATGCTGCGAAGATGATTGTTACCGTTTGGGGCGTTGGTTACAAGTTTGAGGTTGTGAACGACTGATGCTTTGGAGAAGTGTAGTAGGGAAGTTATGGATGACCATATTACTTCTCGTTTCGTTTGTTCTTGGATTTGTTGCGATTTTACTTTCGCAGTTTTTTAGAACATATTATGTTGATATGAGTGAAGCTAGGCTTCAAAAAGTTGCAACTAGTGTTTCAGAGTTAATTGAAGAAGGTGCCGATGTAAAAACGATTGAGAATATCGCGTACAAATTCTCTGATCCACTTTCAAGAATCATTATTGTAGAAGATGGTAAGGAGATTTCCTCTTCTCCGAAACAAGAAGGGTTAGTTACTCTAACAATAGATGATTTAAAAGAAGATAAAGAATTAGCTGCTGTATTTAAAGACAAAAAAGAAATTAAAAATAACATTAGAAAAGCTTCTAATAGTAGGAAGAATAAAAATACTGAAAATGATATTATGATCGTCGGAAAACCGGTGCAATCAAAAAATCAAAGTGCAGTGTTCGTATATGAATCATTACAAGTGCCGATACAAGGTATGGAGAGAACGACTGATTTTATTTTCTTATCGGCTGGGATTGCGATTATATTAACAACCTTCTTTGCGTTCTTCTTATCTACTCGAATTACAGCACCGCTTCGTAAAATGCGTGAGGTTGCTTTTGAGGTGGCACGTGGGAAGTTTGATGCAAAGGCTCCTATGGTTTCTCAGGATGAAATTGGTGAGCTTGCAACGGCCTTAAATCAAATGGGGAAACAGTTGAAGTTTAATATGAATGCTTTGCAGCAAGAAAAAGAACAGTTAGCTAGTATTTTGAGTAGTATGGCAGATGGGGTTATTACGTTAAATCAAGAAGGTGCAGTCGTAGTTATTAATCCACCGGCCGAACATTTCTTACAAGTTTGGCAAGAAGAAAAAGAGATAGAGCTAAGTAAAAAACTACCTTCTGAACTTGTTGAGTTATTCCATCTCGTTGTAGAAAGTGAGCAACAACAAGTTGTTGAAATTAATTTGCAAAAAGGTAACTACGTAGTTCTTATGACGCCGCTTTACAATCAAACGAAAATTCGTGGAGCTGTAGCAGTGTTGCGTGATATGACGGAAGAACGTCGTCTTGAGAAGATGCGTCAAGACTTTATCGCGAATGTATCACATGAACTTCGTACACCGATGGTCATGCTTCAAGGGTATAGTGAAGCGATTTTAGATGATATTGTGCAAACGAAAGAGGAAATTAATGAGTTTGTTCAAATCATTTATGATGAATCCGTTCGTTTAGGTAAGCTTGTAAATGAATTATTAGATTTAGCTCGTATGGAAAGTGGTCACGTAGAGTTACATATTGGTGAAGTAGATATTCATCCATTTGTCGAAAAAATTGGCCGTAAATTCCAAGGGATTGCAAAGGATAAAGAAGTTCAATTAACAGTTGATTTCCAAAGCCCAATTGAACAATATCCGTTTGATGCAGATCGTATGGAGCAGGTATTGACGAATTTAATTGATAATGCAATCCGTCATACAAATGCGGGTGGACATGTTACACTTGTAATTAATACGGAAAATAGTGGCCTTACTTTTGAAGTGCAGGATTCAGGTGCGGGTATTCCAGAAGAAGATATTCCATTCTTGTTCGATCGGTTCTATAAAGCTGACAAAGCGAGAACGCGTGGGAAAAAGGTTGGAACTGGACTAGGGCTTGCGATTGCTAAAAATATTGTTCAAGGTCATGATGGGAAAATTTCTGTATCCAGTGTCGTTGGAGAAGGAACCACATTCTCTGTATATTTACCAAATCGTATAATTTAGATATGTATGTTTTTAAAAAGTGATAATGAATAAAAGCTCTACTGTTTTTTATTTTTTTGTAAGTTCAATTAAATAAAGAATGGTAGAGTTTTTTTCTTTAATAATCAGTATGAAAAGAGAGGTGTCATAATGAAATGAAACTTTATACAAAAACAGGAGATAAAGGGGAAACGAGTGTAATAGGTGGCCGAGTGGATAAAGATCATATACGTGTAGAAGCTTATGGCACAATTGATGAGGCGAATTCTCATATCGGATACGCGCTGTCAAAATTGCAAGAGGAATGTTTTCGTGATATTTATAACGAGCTAGAAAATATTCAACATGAACTATTTGATTGTGGAGGAGATTTAGCAATAGTAGAGAAGAAAATCCCCTATAAAGTAAAGATAGAGATGGTCGAGTATTTAGAGAGAAAAATTGATTCTTATACAGAAGAGGCGCCGCCATTAGAACGTTTTATTTTACCAGGTGGTAGCGAGGGATCAGCTGCAATACACATTGCACGTACAGTTATAAGAAGAGCAGAACGTTGTATAGTGTCATTGCAAAAAGAAGGAGAAACCAATGACATTGTTCTAAAGTATGTAAATAGGTTATCTGATTATTTGTTTGCGGTAGCTAGAGTAATAAATGCGCGTTTGCAAGTGAAAGATGTGGAATATAACCGCAGTGCACTTGTTTTTCGCAATAAAAAAGAGAAGGAAGTGGAGTAATTCACTTCCTTTTTTTTGTATACTTTCTTCTGTAATATCCCACAATAGAGAAGGTATGACGGTTATTAGAAAACGGAGGATGTATATGAAAGCGTTAAAATGTGGCGTGGTGATATTGAGTATATTATTTTTATCTCAATTACATGTTTACGCTGAAGAGAATCAGTGGATATGGCCTGTTGATGGGCAGGTAAGTGATTATTTTGGGACAAGACACGGGAAACACTATGGTATTGATATAGCTGCGTCCATTGGAACGCCTGTTGCAGCTATTCAAAATGGTAAGGTGACAAAGTCTTATTTTTCAAGTAGTTATGGAAATGTTGTGTTTATTAAACATGGAGAATATGAGGCTGTTTATGCGCATTTAAATAAGAGATATGTAGTTCAAGGGGATAATATTTCAAAAGGAGAGCGAATTGGAGAGGTAGGGAATACAGGAGAATCGCGAGGAGCACATTTACATTTAGAAGTGCATCAAGGAAGATGGACGATGGAGAAAAGGAATGCGATGAATCCGTTGCTTGTTTTAAATGAACAAAGAAATCAAGTCGTGTCATCATCATTATATGTTGTACAAAAAGGTGATACTTTAGTTAGTATTGCTCGGAGATTTAGTATGACAGTTGAGGAAATCAAAGTGAAAAATGGATTACGACAAGAGCTAATCTATCCGAACCAACAACTATACGTTAAGTAAAGGGAACTTCCCAAAGTATAACTTTTGAATAGATTTTTAAGAATACGATAGTAAATGAATTTATATCGACGTTTCGACAAGAAATGTTGACTTAGCAATAACATACGAAGATAAGAGTGACCTATTCCTAACGAAAAACCGTCCCAAAAAATCTTTTGGGACGGTTTCTTTTACCAAAAAATAAAGACACATATAAATCCAGAAATAGCTAAGTAGCTATATAAGTAAAAAACTTTTGTTCTTGTTTTTTCTTTTGTCCGAAATAGTACGATAGTTGGTTCGATTAGACCAATTGTAAGACAAAGTAAACCAAGAAGCATAAAGCCAATTGAAAGAGAATACAGGGCGATTTGTGGTGCTTGAAATGGAATCATCCATTTTAATAAAAATGCAATAAGTGCAGTGTAACAAATGCTACCGATGTATTTATTCAATGGTGTATTAGAACGGAAACCAGGAAGTTTCTTGGAAAAAGGACGGGAAACAACTTCAATTTGTAAAGATGTATGTTCTTCAATTATTTTTTGAGCTTCTTTTCCTTTTTGGAAAAGGGATAAAATCCAGTTTCGCTCACCTTGGAAAATAAATTGAGAAGTTGTTAAATAGTGATCAACTTTTACCTTATTCCAACTCTTCCATGGATGACGCTCACACAATTTTAATTTACTTTCTGTTTTTTTATCGTACTGATAAATACTTATGCCATCTTGGTCAAAAGTAGCGTAGTATGTCTCTCTTGAGAATGTGCCTAGATCAATTGGACAGTAGAAAAGTAATTCTTTTTTCAAATAAAAGTATTCTTTTCTTAAGTTCTTTTTCATTGCTTCTCGAATAGAGTGTCTTTTATCTTTTTTCATGACATTTCCTCCATAACTCAGAAAATGTTCTTATCTTAACAATTCAACATCTTATCACTTTTAACGATATATGACTAGGGGATTCATAAGAGAAATACCGAATTATAAAAAAATATGGGTTGTATTGTAAAATATATTGATTGTATTTTTGGTTATATAAAGTTAATAACTTATTTTTAATAAGTTACACTTTTTTTGTTCACAATACGATCATGTTGTTGTATAATGAAATGGAAAATAGAATATCGGTCTATCTTCGGGGCAGGGTGAAAATCCCGACCGGCGGTGATGAACAGTTAATAATTTCGTTCTAAGCCCGCGAGCCGTTAAGGCAGGATTTGGTGTGATTCCAAAGCCGACAGTATAGTCTGGATGGGAGAAGATGGAGGTTCAAGCGTTCAAAAAAGATAAGTATTTGAACGTCTGTTTGATGTGCCTTAAAACTCTCCCTTTGTGTAAATCGCAAAGGGGTTTTTTCGTTCTATGAAAAAATAGGCATAGCAGAACCTTTCCACTTTCCATGAGAAGATCGATGGAAAAGGAGAGAGAAAGATGAAACAAAAAAACAGTGTAGTGCAGATGGTGAGTGTAGCGATGCTAAGTAGTATTGCGTATTTACTAATGATGTTGGATTTTCCATTCCCAGGGCTTCCGCCATTTTTAAAAATTGATTTTAGTGATGTGCCAGCTTTAATTGCGGCGATTATTTTTGGACCGATTGCAGGAGTAATTGTAGAAGCGATAAAAAATATTTTACATTACGGAATTCAAGGAAGCTTAACGGGAGTGCCAGTTGGAGAAATTGCAAACTTTATTGCAGGATGTTTATTTATTGGACCAGCAGCTTTCTTATTTAGAAAGTATCGTACTGTAAAGAGTTTAACGACAGGATTAATGCTAGGGACAATTACAATGGCGTTAATCATGAGTGTATTAAACTACATCATCATATTCCCAGCTTACACTTGGTTTTTAAATTCACCAGCTATGTCTAGTGATGCTATAAAAACAACGGTTGTAACGGCAATCTTACCATTTAATTTGATTAAAGGAATTGTAGTGACAATTGTATTTGTAGCGTTATTCTCACGCCTGAAAGTATGGGTGTTTGCAAAAATGAATAATGCATAAAATATAAAGTGAAACTTTAATCAGTGGGGGTTTTGTTCATCTCCCACTGATTATTAGCCTTCACCAATAGGGCATTTACGGGCAGCCCGACCCTCACCTAACTTCTTTGCTTTCGTTGAATTTTGAGGTAGGGGTCTTACTGCCCGCAAATAGCGGGATAAAATAAAACCATTAGTAGTATGGACTACTAATGGTTTTTTATTAAATAGAATGAAAATAGAAAACAAAAAATGCCCCTCATCCATATGAGGGGCATTTTTTGAAGTTAATAAAAGACTATTCGAATTTTAAAGAGTCGCCATCAAATGATTCGTCAGCAACTTTAATTGAGTCAGTTGGACAGCCTTCGAATGCATCCATCATATCTTCAATTAATACATCTGGAATTTCAACGATACCTTGGTTATCGTCTAATGTTACAAATGCAATGCCTTCATCATCATAGTCATAAATGTCTGGTGCAGCAGCGCCACAAGCACCACATGCAATACAAGTATCTTTATCAACGATTGTATATTTTGCCATCTTTTTTCCCTCCTGATAATATGTATGTGAAAAGTTCGTCAAAAAATTATAACCTTATTGTAAAACGGTTTTTAAAACTTTTCAACATAAAATTATAATGATAATGCTTATCAATTAGGGTGTCAACTTGTTTTTGAATTATTTCATAAGATTTTCAAAATACTTAAATGTTATTTCGTTTGATACAATAGAATATATACAAGCATGTAGTGTGAATATGATAAGTTAAATGCGATCGTATTGAAAAAGGAATGAAGTTAGACTGAAAGGTGGAAGCGGTAATGCAGCTACAATATACTTTATTATATTGTTTAAAACAATTGAATGGTGAAAGAACCGTTTCTTCGATTTATTATTTGTTAAAAGGAAAGAGATCGTCGCAAACATTACAAGATGGGAATATGTTTCAAATTTCTTTTTTGTTTGGGATTTATAAATCATTAAATAGGGCTGATTATGATCAAGAAGTTGCCAAGTTGTTACAGACGGATTTAGTTCAATCTATACATGATAATACATACGTGTTAACGACTGCGGGTATCATGCAATTAAACAAATGGGAAGATGAATTTGCCTTTCCGACGTATTTACATGGTTTACACTATGGTGAAATAGGTGAAACGTTTTGGAAGAGATTATCATTAATCGTTCAAACCATTTCGAATATACAACAGGCGAATGCGAAATTTATTCCAATTCAACAGGATACAGAAATCATGATGTGGGTAAAACGTTTTCTCATGGGAATACCATATACGAGAAATGAATTGGCTAAAAGATTGTGGAAGGAGATGCATACTCTTTTACAAAAAAATAATTCAGTAGAAGCGACAATCGTAACATATCGGTTAACTGGCTATGAACGTATCGGGTGTACTTTACAACAATTAGCGGAAATTACGAAACAAGATGTATTTCGAGTGTACTTTTTATTTTGGGGTACAATTCATTTCCTTATTCAAGAAGTTCGCAATAAAGAAAATGAATTTCCATTATTAGCTGAAATTATTTCTTATCCAAATGAGAAAGCTGATTTATTTAGCTTATCAACGAAAAAAACATATAATTTTTGGAGACAAGGACGCTCTTTAGAAGAAATAGCGACAATTCGGAATTTAAAGGTTGCCACGATAGAAGATCATTTTGTGGAGATTGCTTTACGAGAAAAAGAATTTTCTATTGAGATGTTTATGGAAAAAGAAAAAATAGAAAAAGTATCAAAAGTAATTGAAGCATTACAAACACGTAAATTGCGTGTGTTGAAGCAAGCGGTTGGAGAGGGAATCTCTTATTTTGAAGTCCGTCTTGTATTGGCACGGATGGAGGGTATTAATGAAGCTTGAGGAATATTTATATAAGTGGTTTGGATATTCTGAATTTCGTCCGGGACAAAAAGGAGTTATTACGGACTTATTGGAAGGGAAAGATGTTGTAGCAATGCTTCCGACTGGAAGGGGAAAGTCAATGTGTTATCAACTTCCGGGGCTTCTGCAAGAGGGGACGGTGCTTGTTGTATCACCATTATTATCTTTAATGGAAGACCAAGTTACGCAATTAAAGTATGTCGTGAAAAATCGAGTTATTGCATTTAATAGTTTTCGGACGTTAAGTGAAAAAAGAGAAGCAATGAAAAAGCTATCTTTTTATAAATTTGTTTTCGTATCACCAGAGATGTTGCAGTCGGAACTTCTAATAAGAGAATTGAAAAAAATACATATTTCATTATTTGTCGTAGATGAAGCGCATTGTATTTCACAATGGGGATATGATTTTCGACCAGATTATAAAAAATTAGATAAAGTAATTGAGAGTATCGGATCTCCAAATGTACTAGCATTAACAGCAACTGCTACAAAGGATGTACTGCGAGATATAGCCGAAAGTTTAAATCTAAAAAATATCGCTGAGCATGTGTATTCAATTGATCGTCCAAATATTGCGATGGAAGTGCAATTTGTGGAAACGATAGAAGAAAAAAAAGAGGCGCTTTTTGGGCATATAATGTATTTGCAAGGACCTGGTATTGTGTATTGTTCAAGTAGGGCCTGGACAGAGCGTTTAACCGAGTATTTAAGAGGAAAAGGAATTGAAGGTGTAGCTTTTTATCATGGTGGTATGGAACATGAAGAGCGTATGTTAATTCAACAACAGTTTATGAATGACCAGTTGCAAATTGTAATATGTACAAGTGCTTTTGGGATGGGGGTCAATAAGGCGAATACAAGATATATTATTCATTTTCAATATCCGACAAATGTAGCTTCCTATTTACAAGAAATTGGAAGAGCGGGGAGAGATGGTGAACCGAGTATAGCCATTTTGTTATGTAGTCCATTGGATCATGATTTGCCAATTTCAATCATTGAAGATGAATTGCCAAGTAAATCACAAATACAATTTTTATTTTCGTTACTACAAGAAAGAATGTTTCAAACGAAAGTATTACCAATAGAAGATGTAGAGGAAATTTGTTATAATGCAGCAAGATTTAATGAACAATATTGGCGTTTTATCCGTTATCATCTCGAACATCTTGGAATCATACAACAGCGAAATCTTCTGCTAGAGAGCTTGTCGGATGAAATAATGCACAGATTAATAGCGGAAGTGGAAGTGAGACTGCGTAATAAATATAGTGAGTTAGAAAATATGAAGTCATGGATACAAGTTCAAGGATGTAGGCGTGAATATTTATTAAAACAGTTCGGTTATAGAAAGGAAAAAGAGATAGAAAACTGTTGTGATTACTGTGGTATTACAAAAACAGATTATAAAAAAAGACGAGCGCAACAGTCAGTTTTCGACTATAATTGGGAAACAGAGTTACAAAAGCTTTTCGGCCTAGGGAAGATGGAGGAATGATGAACATTCAAAGGCAAAATGTTGAAGATATGAGTCCGAGGGAAATAAGACTGAATCTATACATAACACAACTAATCATTATTGGTATCGGTTGTTTACTAGCATACATATTATTTCAAGATAAAAGAGAAGTTTATAGTTTGTGGAAATGGGAACCGATTTCTATACTTGTACTAGGTGGCTTATTAGCGATTTGTATTGTGTTATTAGATTATGTTGCAATGCGAGTGTTTCCAGAATCTTGGTTTGATGATGGTGGCATTAACGATAGAATGTTTCAAGGAATCTCTGTCATGCATTTACTCGTTATCACATTTATTATTGGCTTTGCGGAAGAGTTTTTATTTAGAGGTGTAGTGCAGACTCATTTTGGAATTGTAATAGCGAGTTTAATTTTTGCTGTGTTACATATTCGGTATATAACGAAGCCTTTTTTGTTTTGTTTCGTCTGCTTTATTAGCTTTGTTTTTGGTTATGTATTCGAGTGGACAGGAAATTTGTTTATAACAATCTTTGCACACTTTCTTGTTGATTTTATAATGGGACTCCAATTAAGAAAATAAATGGAAGGTGGTGGTGAACAACATGAGAAAACGAATTCCTGATTTTGAAGAGGAGTTAGAAGTTGAGCGAGTGGAAGAAGATGAAGGTTTGCCGCCGCGTAGTGAAATTCATAGAAATAAAGAGAAAAAACCAAAGTTTAAAATGAATCATATTTTCGTCCGAGTTTTAACATTTTTATTCATATTGTTACCTATTAGTATTCTATGGTATACAGATAAATACACGCAGGTGAAAAGTGATAGTAATAATGCTGGGAAAAGTGCGTTTGAAGTAATTTTCTTTGATTCAGCTAAGACTGATTCTCAAAAGCAGTCTGAGAAAGTAGCAACTCATATTGTGAAAGATGGAGAAAGTTTAAAAAGTATAGCGAAGCAATATTTCTCAGATGAAAATGGGATGGAAGTAATTAAAAAGTATAATGATTTACGAGAAGACGAAGTGAGAGTAGGACAAGAATTAAAAATTCCTATAAAAGATAAGTCTGCGAAGTAAGAGAGCTAGTTAAATGAGTGATATATAGCTGCATATAAAATGAAGGACTATACTTTACGAGGAGGGAGAGTAAAAAATATATGACATGGATTATATTATTATGTACTCTCATATGCATTGGTTTTGTATGTCTTCTTGGAATGTATAAAGAAGCGATGCGTAATACTGTGCTGGAACATACATTAGTATTCGAAGAATTTCCGGAAAGTTTTCAAAAAGTTAATATTTTTTTTATTTCGGATATTCATAGAAGGGTCATTTCTAGCTCGCTAATTGAACGAGTGAAAGGGAAAGCGGATATCGTAATTATTGGCGGCGATTTAGCTGAAAAAGGAGTACCTTTATCGCAAATCTCTTTAAATATTCAAAAGTTAAGAGAAGTAGCCCCTGTATATTTTGTATGGGGAAATAATGATTATGAAATTGAATATCACGAATTAGATGCTTTATTGTTAGAAAATAATGTGAAGGTATTAGATAATACAAGAGTTGTATTTGAGTCTGAATTAGGAGAGAAAATTTGCTTGCTCGGTATCGATGATGTTGGATTAGAACGAGATCGTTTAGATTTAGCATTGGCTGATTGTAAAGAAGAAGGTTTTCGCATTTTAATTAGTCACAACCCTGATATAATAAAGAAAATGTCTGGTAAAGAACAAATTTCGCTCGTGTTAAGTGGACATACACATGGAGGACAAATTCGGTTGTTTCCATCTGAAAAACACTTAAAGGGTGGCATATATAAGCATTTTAATATGACACTCTTTGTTAGTAATGGGTATGGAACAACATTGTTTCCTCTTCGTTTTCGGGCACCTTCTCAAACGCATATCATTACGTTGTGTGGAGGGAAATAATGCCAACTTCAAATGGAAACTATAATATAAAAGCTGTTTCGAATATACTCGGAATTCAACCGAGTACACTTCGCGCATGGGAAAGACGCTATCATATTATTGCCCCAAAGAGAAATCATGCGGGGCATCGTTTGTATACGGAAGAGCATATTCATATTTTGAAATGGTTAATGAACAAAGTTTCTGAGGGGATGATGATTGGACAAGCCGTTCAGTTATTAGAAGGGAATCGGTTGCAGAACAACATTCAAATAGAAAAAATTACTGATAAAGAAGTTGTTTTAGTGGACGATATACTACAAGCTTTGTTAGAATTTGATGAAATTAAAACTTCTGCATTAATAAACGAGGTTTTTAGTATATATTCAACGGAAAAGGTTGTTATAAGTATCATTCTTCAAGTGGCAAACAAATTGTTAATTTTAAAGAATAATAATGAGATTACAATGTCACAATTCAAATATGTTGTATCATTCTTACAAACACGTCTAGGAATGATTTATCATAATGCATCAGTGTATTCTTCCGTTAACAAAGTTTTCGTTTTAGAAAATAATATATTAAAAGGATTTATTTTCGCGACGTATTTACGAATAAAAGGATATCAAGCAATGTATATGGGGACAAGTTTAGATGAAGAAGGTATTTTACTAGCTATTGAACAATTGAAACCTAAGTATTTGTTTATATCTTTTGATGATGAACGAGAACTTGAAGAGGCAGTAAGATTTATTGATTTGTTGCAAGCAAAAAATAAAAATCTCTTTGTTGGTTTTATAGGAAGAAAAAGCATGGGGGATCAATTAAATCTTCAAAATATCCTTATTGGTAACACGAAAGAAGAATGGGATGGATGGCTAAAAATGTCAGAATAGTTGTTCGAAAAGAACCATCTATTTTCTATTTCATATAATAAAAATTAGATGCAATGGTTACGTAGGGAGGGTATGAGATGAGACTGGAACGTTTAAATTACAATAAGATCAAAATTTTCCTAACATTTGATGATTTATCAGAACGAGGATTAACGAAAGAAGATTTATGGAGAAATGCACCGAAAGTACAGCAACTATTCCGGGATATGATGCAAGAAGCAAATAAAGAATTAGGGTTTGAAGCGGATGGTCCGATTGCTGTGGAAGTATTTTCTCTACAAGCTCAAGGTATGGTTGTAATTGTAACGAAAGAAAATCAGGAAGTGGACACAGAAGATGAGTTCCGTGACGAGTTTATTGAAATGCAAGTGACTCTTGATGAAAGTGAACATATACTTTACGAGTTTGCTACATTAGATGATGTAATCAATTTGTCAAATCGCTTATATAACCTTGGTGTAACTGATGGGAAGTTGTATACATGGGATAATCGTTTTTATCTTTGGATAGAAGAAGAAGAGCAATTTCAATTATTGAAGGCAGATTTTATAGCTATTTTAGCGGAATACGGTAATCCGTCAACAGCAACAATTTACCGCGTAATGGAATATGGTAAAGAATTAATGGATTCTCAAGCAATTGAACAAATATACAATTACTTTGTGAAAAAGCAAAACCTCAGCTAATGTAACGTAGCTTGAGGTTTTATTTTTATTCAGCTGAAGATTGGAAAATCTAAAATCTATAAAGTGAAGTTTAGGCAACAAGACTAGCCGACCTGTATTTGAAAATTTGATCAGTATTTCTTGATGAAATACTGATTTTATTGAATGTATTTTGGTGAAAATAAAAAATATTTAAATATTTAAGTATTTTACTTTTCTAAAAGCAATAAAAGGACTATAATAATAGTGAAAACGCTTGCAACGCAAAATAGTTTGTATATATTTGTTAGCGTTTTCTATTGCATTCCAAATTTAACGGTGTATACTAGGCAATGAAGGTTTACTAAACAAGTGAAATTACAGGGGGTTTACTTACTATGGTAGCCGAAAAGGGAACTCAAACGAAAACACAACAACAAGGGGAACAACATTTTGAATTGTTAAATTCAACACAAATTGTAATTAATGAAGCATTAGAAAAATTGGGTTATCCAAACGAAGTATATGAATTATTGAAAGAACCAATTCGTATGATGACAGTGAAAATTCCAGTTCGTATGGATGACGGGACTGTTAAAATATTTACAGGATATCGTGCACAACATAATGATGCTGTTGGTCCAACGAAAGGTGGAATTCGCTTCCATCCAAACGTAACAGAAAATGAAGTGAAAGCACTTTCTATTTGGATGAGTTTAAAATGTGGTATTGTTGATTTACCATATGGTGGAGGTAAAGGTGGAATCATTTGTGACCCACGTGAGATGTCTTTCCGTGAATTAGAAAGATTAAGCCGCGGTTATGTACGAGCAATTAGCCAAATTGTTGGTCCGACAAAAGATATTCCGGCTCCAGATGTATTTACAAACTCACAAATTATGGCATGGATGATGGATGAGTATAGCCGTATCGATGAATTTAATTCACCAGGATTTATTACAGGTAAACCACTTGTATTAGGTGGATCACACGGACGTGAAACAGCGACTGCAAAAGGTGTAACAATTTGTATTCGTGAAGCTGCGAAAAAACGTGACATTGATATTAAAGGTGCGCGCGTTGTTGTTCAAGGATTCGGTAACGCAGGTAGCTTCTTAGCTAAATTTATGCATGATGCAGGCGCAAAAGTAATTGCAATTTCAGATGCTTATGGCGCATTACATGATCCAAATGGATTAGATATTGACTACTTACTAGATCGTCGCGATAGCTTCGGTACTGTAACAAAACTATTTAATAATACAATTTCAAACAAAGAACTGTTAGAACTTGATTGCGACATTTTAGTTCCGGCTGCAATTGAGAACCAAATTACAGAAGAAAATGCTGATAAGATTAAAGCGAAAATTGTGGTTGAAGCTGCAAATGGCCCAACTACATTAGAAGCAACAAAAATCTTAACAGATCGTGGTATTTTACTTGTTCCAGACGTATTAGCAAGTGCTGGTGGCGTTACAGTATCTTACTTTGAGTGGGTACAAAATAACCAAGGTTACTACTGGACTGAGGAAGAAGTAGAACAACGTTTAGAAAAAGTAATGGTAAGATCATTCGATTCAATTTATGAAACATCACAAGTTCGTAAAGTAAACATGCGCTTAGCTGCGTATATGGTTGGTGTTCGTAAAATGGCTGAAGCTAGTCGCTTCAGAGGTTGGGTATAATATATAATGTTTTGAGAAAACGTGATTTCCTTTCGAGGGAATCACGTTTTTTTGTTGAAGTATTAAATGAGGTGTTGTATATGGGGAATGAAATGATGGAACGAGTAGACCAATTAGAAGAAAAGGTTAAGGTGTTAGAGGGTGAACTTGCAAGAGTTAAGAGAGCCCGAAAAACAAGTATCGTTCGGGTGTTCGGCGAAGGATTATTGTTTTTAATATTTGGTGCATTTGTAGTTGGACCAATTATCGCGTTTATATTCACAATTATTACTTGGCTTGTTGAAAAATAGAATAAAAAATAAAAAAGAACGCTTGTTCTACACGAACAAACGTGCTATACTTTCCTTAGATAAGCAAAACGGAAATGATTTTAAGGAGAGATAAATGATGAAAATGACAGTAGACCAAAGATTTATGATGCCAGCAGATGTTGTAGAACGAGTGGAAGTATTACGAAACAAACAAAGTAAGCGTGGCACATTATTACAATCGGTAAATAAATTTTTCGGTTTAGATACGAAAGAAGATTGTGTTTGGTTTTACGGTTTTTATGGAGTGGCTGTAAGTATTTTATTATTTATGGTATTCACATCAAATATTTTCGATTTTATCTTCGCATAAGAAATATGCTATAAGGACATTGCTACCGAATACATATAAGGAAGTAAGGTAATCTTCTAAAGCGGGAGTTGGTAGTAATGGCGATGTTTCCTATAGAGCGTAACTATATTGGATATGGAAGTTCACGACCGGGAATTCCTCTTTCTAAAGTAAGGTTTATTGTAAGTCATGATACGGGGAATCCTGGTAGCAATGCGATAGGGAATCGAGATTACTTTAATGAAATACAACCGAAAGCTTCGGCGCATACATTTATAGATGACAAAAAAATATTGGAAATTATTCCTATAAATGAAGTTGCGTATCATGTTAGATATGGTGTGCCGACGGATAATGACTTATATGGTTATGATGCGAATAAGGCTGCCATTGGGGTAGAACTTTGTTATGGCGGTGATGTTAACTTTTGGGAAGCATATACTCGTTTTACGTGGTATCATGCGTATTTATGCCAAAACTTCGGTTTGAATCCGAAAAAAGATATCGTATCACATAAAACACTTGATCCAGCTAGAAAGATTGATCCTGAGAATGTATTAGGGAAACAAGGTATTAAATTTCAGCAGTTTTTAGCAGATGTCTATCGGATGTACGTTTCGTTTAGATGACAAATATATGAAAAATGAATACAATAAAGATAGGTGCCTACTGCTGTAAGTAGGTTTTTTCTTGTTTTTATAAATAGCGTATTGGTAGAAGACTAGGAGTGAGCTGAGTATGCAGAAAGAAACAGCTATCATAATTGGAGGCGGTCCGTGCGGATTAGCAGCAGCAATTTCGTTGCAAAAGGTAGGGATAAATCCGTTAGTAATTGAAAAAGGAAGCATTGTAAATGCGATTTATAATTATCCAACTCATCAAACATTTTTCTCTTCTAGTGAAAAATTAGAAATTGGTGATGTAGCTTTTATTACAGAAAATCGTAAGCCAGTTCGAAATCAAGCACTTGCGTATTATCGTGAAGTAGTAAAGCGTAAATCTGTACGTGTAAATGCTTTTGAACGAGTGGAGAAAGTTCAAAAAGATGGAGAAGTTTTTCGGGTTGAGACGACAAAGCGTGACGGAAGTAAAGAAATATATATCGCGAAATATATTGTTATAGCAACCGGATATTATGATAATCCGAATTATATGAATGTGCCTGGTGAGAAACTTGAGAAAGTAGCTCATTATTTCAAAGAAGGACATCCTTATTTTGATCGAGATGTCGTTGTAATAGGTGGTAAAAATTCAAGTATAGATGCGGCGTTAGAGCTTGTTAAATCCGGTGCGCGTGTAACGGTGCTATACCGAGGTGGAGAATATTCGCCAAGTATTAAGCCGTGGATCTTGCCGGAGTTTGAGGCTTTAGTACGAAATGGGACAATTCAAATGCATTTCGGGGCTCATGTGAAAGAAATTACTGAACATAAATTAACTTTTACAGTTGATGGTGAAGCCTTTACAATCCAAAATGATTTTGTATTTGCGATGACTGGTTACCATCCTGATCATAGCTTCTTAACGAAGATGGGTGTTCGGATTGATGAAGAAACAGGGCGTCCGATTTATACAGAGGATAGAATGGAAACAAACGCTGAAAATATTTTCATTGCAGGTGTAATTGCTGCTGGGAATAATGCAAATGAAATATTTATCGAGAACGGTAGATTTCATGGGGATGCGATTGCGCAAACCATTGCATCAAGAGAAAAATAAAAAGCAGCTGTCGAAAAAACTTCGACAGCTGCTTTTTTAATCGTGCATATACATATTCTGGATTGATTCATGAGAGTTTGTATTCTCTAATGCGACTAACAATTTAATACGTGCTTTTTGAGCGTTTAAACCGTATGTGAATATAACGCCCATATCTTTTAGTTGTTTGCCCCCGCCTTCATACGAATATACATCTTGAACGATACCGTTGAAACAGCGAGACACTAATACAACAGGAATTCCTTTGCTTATTAATCGTTCTAAACTAGGAAGTGTTCGTGGAGGTAAATTACCTTGTCCAAGTGCTTCAATAACAATTCCATCTACTGGAAGGTTTTCAATTGCTGCTAACAATGTATCATCCATACCAGCGTATGCTTTTAGAACAACTACGTTTTTAGAGATTTTATTTACTGTGTATGTTTCGTGATGTACTAAAGCGTGATGGAAGACAACACCGCGTTTTGTTACCATGCCGATTGGTCCATACTGTGGGCTTTGGAATGTTGCAACATTACTTGTATGTGTTTTTGTTACATTAGTAGCGCAATGTATTTCATCATTTAATACGACTAAAACACCTTTTTCAGCAGCTTCATTACTGCTAGCAACTTTTACAGCTGATAAGAAATTATATAGACCATCAGCACCTAATTCATTACTAGAACGCATTGCTCCTGTCACGATGATTGGGATGGTTGCTTGAACTGTTAAATCAAGAAAATAAGCTGTCTCTTCTAATGTATCGGTACCATGCGTAATGACTACGCCGTGAATATTATCTTGTTTTACTCTTTCGTCAATAATGACTTGTAATTGTAGCATTTCGCTAGGAGTCATATGAGGAGATGGAAGATGGAACACATCTTCGACAATTAAATCAACATCGCCTTCTAAATCAGGAATAAATTTCAAAAGAGGATTCTTTTTACCTGGTTGTACAACCCCAGTTTCTTTATCTTCCTCCATTGCAATTGTTCCGCCTGTGTGTAAAACTAGGATTCTTTTCAATGCTTATACCCCTTTCAAGTTGAAAAATACATTTAGAACATAACATGTTTTGAGTAAATTCGACAATGAAAATGTATAAAAGTATGCTTAGAAAATGACAATAAAATGAATGGCTTTAGGTGTTCGCAGGCAAGTGGTTACTAGATTAGGTTTTGTTTATATAAATTTACGAAATTAAATGTGTAAGTATAGAGAGGAAGGAGTGAGTTTTTTGGAAAAAGTAGAAAGGATTATAATTCGTATATTGCTGATTCAATTTATTTGTCTTTCTATTGTCCAACTGCTTTTTATACATAAATCTTCAGTGAAATATTTATCGAAAATTGTTTATTACGAAGGTGTCGTCACGAAAAATAGGGCGGAAATCTTACAGGTGAATAAGTAGTTTTCATTTTCTTCTATGGTGGATTATGCTACAATAATTGAGGATTTAATGACGTGAAGCAAATGGGAAGAAGCAGGGGGAGAATACCTGCTTTTCGTTTTGTTTTATAAGTGAAAAATGAGGTGTTACAATGGATAAACGAATTTCGATTGCTATAGATGGTCCAGCAGCTGCTGGGAAAAGTACAGTTGCAAAAGTTGTTGCAAAAAAACTTTCATATGTTTACATTGATACAGGCGCAATGTACCGTGCTATTACATATGCAGCCCTTGAACAAAAAGTGGATATTGAAAATGAAGAAAAGTTAATGGAAGTTGTAAAAAATGTGAATATTGAATTTCAACAAGGGGAAAATACACAACTTGTATTTTTAAATGGACAAGATGTTTCTGAAGTGATTCGTACACCTGATGTGACGAATCGCGTATCTATTGTAGCAAAGCATCGTCTTGTTCGTGAAGAAATGGTACGTCGTCAACAAGAATTAGCTGAAAAGGGCGGCGTAGTAATGGATGGTCGTGATATTGGTACACATGTACTACCAGATGCTGAAGTGAAAATCTTTATGCTTGCTTCTGTAGAAGAAAGAGCAGAAAGAAGACATTTAGAAAATATGAATAAAGGTTTCGATTCTAATTTAGAGCAGTTAAAAGAAGAAATTGCTAGGCGTGATAAATTAGATTCAGAACGTGAAGTTTCTCCTTTGAAAAAAGCTGATGATGCATTGGAATTAGATACAACTTCTTTATCAATTGAAGAAGTTGTCCAAAAAATTATGGGTATTGTTTCAGGAGTATTTGCGAAATAAAGAAAGAGGACTATCCTCTTTCTTTATTTTTTTTGAAATGTAAAGGATACGTGAATTATAAGTCTCTTTTCTTGACAAATGGGCTAATTTGTAAGAAGTTAGTTACAGAGGAAAAAAACTGTCAGAATATATTCGCTATTATATTTCAAATCATACTTTCTTCAAGATGATTTTGCTGTATACTATTTATATAGGCTTAATATAGTTTCTTGTGAACTGTATTGAAACAGAATATGTGATGATAAATTCTTAAACATGCAAATGAAAACATTTGTTTTCATTTCGTATATACATAAAAATGCTTTGTCAATTCTGTAGGGAGGTATTTCCATGGTAGAGAAAATGAATGAAGAAGTTATGAATTCAAAAGAATTACAAGTTGGTGACGTTGTTACAGGTTCTGTAACGAAAGTTGAAGAGAAACAAGTTCTTGTAAATGTTGGATACAAAACAGATGGCGTAATTCCAATTAGTGAATTAGCTAACGTTCATATTGAAAAAGCAAGCGATGTTGTAGAATTAGATCAAACACTTGAATTAAAAATTATTAAATTAGAAGAAGATGATCTTGTCTTATCTAAACGTGCTGTTGACGCAGAAAAAGCGTGGGTAGAATTACAAGAGAAATTTAATTCTGGTTATGTATTTGATGTTACTGTAAAAGATATCGTGAATGGTGGATTAGTTGTGGACCTTGGTGTTCGTGGTTTTATCCCAGCTTCACTTGTAGAAGTACATTATGTAGAAGACTTTGCTGACTATAAAGGAAAAACATTAGCGGTGAAAATTGTTGAATTAGACCGTGAAAAAAATCGTGTAATCCTTTCGCATAAAGCTGTAGTAGAACTAGAACTAGATTCTAAGAAAAAAGAAGCCATCTCTTCGTTAAAAGAAGGAGATGTTGTTGAAGGGACAGTACAACGATTAACGGATTTTGGTGCTTTCGTTAACGTTGGTGGTGTGGATGGTTTAGTTCACATTTCACAAATTTCACATGAACGTGTAGAACAACCCTCTGAGGTATTAGAGCAAGGTCAAAAGGTAAAAGTAAAGGTGCTATCTGTTGATGCCGATACACAACGTATTTCTTTATCAATTAAAGCAGCTCAGCCAGGACCTTGGGAAAATGTTGCTGGCGAAATAAAAGCTGGAGATATTCGTGAGGGAGTAGTAAAACGCCTTGTTACATTCGGTGCGTTTGTTGAAATTTTACCTGGTGTTGAAGGGCTTGTACATGTATCTCAAATTGCAAATCGTCACGTGAAAAATCCAAATGAAGTATTGGAAATGGGACAAGAAGTAAAAGTGAAAGTGCTTGAAGTCCATGTAGCAGAAAAACGTATTTCTTTAAGCATAAAAGAAACGCTTGAAGAAAATAATGTAACAGAAGATTATAGCCAATATGAGCCAAATGCTGATTCGGCTACTTTCCAGTTAAGTGATATTATTGGTGAACAACTGAAAAAATTAAAGAAATAAAGAGGGGTACAAGTGGTAAGGGCAAAACGTAAATTAGATCATATTGAATATGCTCTTTCTACTGGTCAGTCTCGTACGCATGGCTTTCATGATATTGATTTTGTGCATCAAAGCTTGCCAAATTCAAGTTATGACACTATAACATGTGAAACGAAAATCGGCGAACTTTCACTAAGTTCGCCGATTTTTATCAATGCGATGACTGGTGGTGGAGGAGAGCAAACATTACATATTAATGAGCAATTAGCATATGTAGCGAAACATCATAACCTTGCTATGGCTGTAGGTTCGCAAATGGCAGCCTTAAAAAATGAAAGTGAGGCGGCTTCGTATAAAATCGTCAGAAAGGTAAACCCAAATGGCATTTTCTTTGCTAATTTGGGGAGTGAGGCAACTGTCGAACAGGCGGAGCGTGCCGTTGATATGATTGAAGCGAATGCACTGCAAATTCATTTGAATGTCATACAAGAGTTGACGATGCCAGAAGGAGACCGTGATTTTACGGGTGTACTTCGGCGAATTGAACAAATTGTGTTAAAAAGTAAAGTTCCTGTCATTGTAAAAGAAGTGGGATTTGGAATGAGTAAGGAAACAGTACAGCAGTTAGCGAGTATAGGTATAACAGCAATTGATATTGGTGGACAAGGTGGTACGAATTTTGCTGCCGTTGAAAATGAAAGAAGACAGCGAATGCTTTCTTATTTTAATAACTGGGGCATACAAACAGCTACCTCGATTATTGAAGCAACCTCTACAAATAATAACCTCTCTTTTATTGCATCTGGGGGTATACAAACAGCGCTTGACGTGGCAAAGGCAATCGCATTAGGGGCGAATACAACTGCGTTTGCTGGGTACTTTTTACGTGTTTTAATGCAAGATGGTGTCGAGAAGTTAATGGATGAAATCGATCTTTTACATACAGATTTAAAATTTATTATGACAGCTCTTGGCGCGAAGACGATAGAAGAGTTACAATCTGTACCTCTTGTTGTAAAAGGCGAAACGTATCATTGGTTAATGCAGCGTGGTATTGATACTACGCATTATAGTAGGAGATGAAAAATCAACCGTGTGGTTGGTTTTTTTATAAAATGAAGAAGTGAGATATTGCTCTATATAATTCTACGAATGAAAAAAGAGAAATATATTATGATTGAGATATTAATACGAAAACAAAAGAATTATATTATGAATAGAATTTATTAAAAAAATACGAAAAAAGACGGTTTCATACAATACTGAAACCGTCTTTTTTATTTTTAGTGCTGATTTTGCTTTCGAGCTTGCTCCGGTGTATCAAGACTAGTTGCACCAGGATATTGAAGTGATTGGTCGCGATCAGATTCAACGCGGCGTGATTCTCTTAGCTTTCGTTCTTGGCGATCTTTACCCATTGTGAGTTCCACCTCCTTATTAAAAGTTTTGCTGTTATGAGAAAAACTATGCACAAAGAAAAGGTAGGATTAACTTTCATAAAAAGTTCCCATAATGGAAAACATAGGAGGTGAAATGATGGATGGGAGTACTTTTTATTTTGTGGCTTGGATAGGGTGGATTGTCGTGACCTTTTTTATGAAAAAAGAACCTATTCGTTGGAAGATAAGTGCTTGTATATTAATTTTTATTATTTGTTCCCCGTTAAATGTGACGATTGCTTCTTTTACTGTATCGGTAAATGCCCTTTTGCTTTGTGTTATTTCTTTTGTAGGCATCACGCTATACTCTATTTGGAAAAAATTATACGCCTTACTTTCGGCGCTTATTATTGCAATGTTATATACAAGTTTCCATTTGTTAGAAGTATATGATCCGATTTGGATTGTGGTTGATAGGTTGTTGCTGCTAAGTGGTGCACTTGTGTATGCATCAATTTTATTGTACGGGGATCGCAAATTAAGATTGTCCACCTTGTATATAGGGATGTTACAAGGAGAATTGTTGGTGACGCTTATTTTTCATAAATTACATTTTCCTTATGAATATGGCAGTTTAGCCTTTTTTGATGTTGTTGCTGTTTCTACTTTATTTATGGCGATTTTACTATGGATTACAAAAGTATCAGTATATATGGAACAATTTAAGAGGAAAACGCGTAAAAGAAGGGCGAGGGTAATACATGACTGAATATACACCAGCCATTTTATGTGGCGTAATTGCCGGGACGGTAACTAGGGTGTTAATGCTTCGTACCGATACGAGGCAATATCCGACGAGGCTTCACGGGAAAATTATTCATATTGCGATGGGGTTAATTGCGGCTGCCTTAGGGGCAATTGCGATTCCGTCTATTTTGAAAAAAGATTTTTCTGCAATTACATTTCTTACGTTAGCGGCGACGCAATTTCGTGATGTGCGTAATATGGAAAGAAATACGCTTCAACAATTAGATGGATATGAGCTCGTACCACGTGGTAATACATACATTGAAGGGATTGCATTAGTCTTTGAAAGTCGTAACTATTTGGCGATGTTAACGTCGTTTGTAACAACGTTTGCATATATAGGATTCCATTCATGGATTGCTGGGGTAATTACTGGTATGGTAAGTTTTTTCATTGCGAGAAAATTAATGTCAGGTAAAAGGCTTCATGATCTTGTAGAAATTGAGCACGTTCCACTTCGTTTTGAAGGAGCGGGACTTTATATTGATAATATTTACATTATGAATATTGGATTACCAGCAAGGCAAGAAGAAATTATGAAATATGGAATGGGATTTATTTTAAAACCGAAATCGATAGATGCGATGGTTACAATCTCGAACTTAGGACAACGTCAAGCTATTTTACATGATGTTTCTGTTGCTTTAGGAATATATAGAGATTCTGGAACGCCGGCACTTGTACCGTTAGCGAAGCGTGATTTAGAGGATGGGAGAGTTGGGATTTTTGTTCTGCCGCAAGATCAAGATGTAGAAAAAGCGATAGGGGTAATTGGAAATGTACCAACATTAGAGAGTGCCGTTCATATGTCATCAGAAGCTCCGAAAGGAAGGGGAGATAAGGGATGATGTTAGAAAGTGTTATTCTCGCGGTTATTACAACAAAACCGGAGAAATTTGCAGGTGGTGCTCCTTTGTTTACTTGTGAATCGACAGAGGAACTAGAATTTGTTGCAAATAATTTAGAGGCGATTTTAGACGGTATTGCGCATCGCTTACAAGAGAATGTATATATTATTGTGAAACATTAGCAACGTGTGGTATAATATGAGGTGTTTTGATACGTTGAGAATTATTCTGGAATGCAAATCCCTTCTTGCACAAAGAAGGGTTTTTTACATAATAAACAGAAGCAAGTTGAAAGGATGAAAGTATATGCCGAAACCAGTAATAGCAATAGTAGGCCGCCCGAACGTAGGAAAATCTACTATTTTTAATAGGATTGTTGGAGAAAGAGTTTCAATCGTAGAAGATATACCAGGAATAACGCGAGACCGTATTTATAGTGCGGGAGAATGGTTAAATCATGAGTTTAACATTATAGATACAGGTGGAATTGATATTGGAGACGAGCCGTTCTTGACACAAATTCGTCAACAGGCGGAAGTAGCGATTGATGAAGCAGATGTTATCATTTTTATGACGAATGGTCGCGATGGTGTAACTGCAGCAGATGAAGAAGTTGCTAAAATTTTATATCGTTCTAAAAAACCAATTGTACTTGCGGTAAATAAGGTTGATAATCCAGAAATGCGTAGTGATATTTATGATTTTTATGCATTAGGATTTGGCGAGCCATTCCCGATTTCAGGTACACACGGTTTAGGACTTGGTGATTTGTTAGATGAAGCTGCAAATCATTTTCCAAAGATTGAAGAAGAAGCGTATGACGATGAAACAATCCGTTTCTCTTTAATTGGACGTCCAAATGTAGGGAAATCATCACTTGTAAATGCACTTCTTGGTCAAGAACGTGTAATTGTAAGTAATATAGCGGGAACGACACGTGATGCTGTCGATACACCATATAGTAAAGATGATCAAGATTATGTAATCATCGATACAGCTGGTATGCGTAAAAAAGGAAAAGTATACGAAAGTACAGAAAAGTATAGTGTACTTCGTGCACTTAGAGCGATTGAACGTTCTGACGTTGTTTTAGTTGTTTTAGACGGAGAAGAAGGAATTATTGAGCAAGATAAAAAAATCGCTGGATATGCTCATGATTCAGGACGAGCTGTTATTATTGTTGTAAACAAATGGGATGCAGTGAAAAAAGACGAAAAAACAATGAAAGCATTTGAAGAAAACATCCGTGCTCATTTCCAATTCTTGGATTATGCGCCGATTGTATTCTTATCTGCGAAAACGAAAAAACGTACACAAACGTTATTACCGGTTATCAATGAGGTAAATGAAAGTCATAGCATCCGTGTACAAACAAACGTATTAAATGATGTAATTATGGATGCGGTAGCGATGAATCCAACACCAACTCATAATGGTAGCCGTCTGAAAATCTTCTATGCGACACAGGTTGCGGTAAAACCACCAACATTTGTTATATTTGTAAACGATACAGAATTAATGCACTTTTCATATGAGCGCTTCTTAAAGAATCGTTTACGTGAAGCGTTCGGTTTTGTAGGAACGCCGATTCACATTATCGCTAGAGCAAGAGACTAATGGAGAGGATGTGATTTTATGACAAAAATCACAGTAGTAGGAGCAGGTAGCTGGGGAACAGCGTTAGCGATGGTATTAGCTGACAATGGACATGATGTACGTATTTGGGGAAACCGTCCTGAGCTCATGAATGAAATTAATACGAAGCATGAGAACAGTAAATATCTTCCGGGGATTACATTGCCAAGCACAATCGCAGCCTACTCTTCTTTAGAAGAAGCGTTAGTAGATGTAAATACAGTACTGCTAGTAGTACCGACGAAAGCGTATCGTGACGTATTGCAAGAGATGAAGGGAATTGTTACGGAACCAATTACTTGGATTCATGCAAGTAAAGGAATCGAACCAGGTACGTCAAAACGTATTTCGGAAGTGATTGAGGAAGAAATTCCAGAGAATTTGATTAAAGACGTTGTTGTACTGTCTGGACCGAGTCATGCTGAAGAAGTTGGTTTACGTCAAGAGACGACGGTTACGTCTGCGGCAAAGCGTATGGAAGCGGCTGAGGAAGTACAAGATTTGTTTATGAATAGTTATTTCCGTGTATACACAAACCCAGATATCGTTGGAGTTGAACTTGGTGGTGCGTTAAAAAATATTATCGCATTAGCTGCTGGGATAACGGATGGTCTAGGGTTAGGTGATAACGCAAAAGCGGCATTAATGACACGGGGTTTAACGGAAATTGCTCGTTTAGGAAGAAAAATGGGTGGGAATCCGTTAACGTTTGCTGGTCTAACTGGTATGGGAGACTTAATTGTAACTTGTACAAGTGTTCATAGCCGAAATTGGCGCGCTGGAAATATGCTTGGAAAAGGACATTCTTTAGAAGAAGTGTTAGAAAGTATGGGTATGGTTGTAGAAGGTGTAAGAACAACGAAAGCTGCTCATGAATTGGCAGAGAAAATGGAAGTTGAAATGCCGATTACAGCTGCTTTATATGACGTGCTATTCAATGGGAATAATGTGAAAGATGCAGTAGGCTCATTAATGGGACGTGTTCGAAAACATGAGGTTGAGGCGATACCTGATTTGTTATAAAAAAACGGTGGAAGTACATTTTGTACTTCTACCGTTTTTTATTTTCTGGGTTTTTTCACCAATTTTTCATTTCCGCATAGGATGAAGAGTAACTTGAGGAGAGGGTGAAAAAAATGGATAACAACATTTTTAGTAACATTGAAAAAGAAGCGAAAGTGAATAAAGAAGATATTTTTAAATTAGCATCATCTGTACAAAATGCGAACTTGCGTGATGAGCAAGTGCTTCGTCAATTGATTCATCAAGTTGCTCTAATGGCAGGACGTGAAGTGCCGAAAGAGCAAGAGGATCAAATTGTAAAAGCGATCATTAACAATAATATGCCAGCGGATTTTGGTTCGTTAAGTAAAATGTTTAAAAAATAAATTATGAGAAACAAAGAGTTTAGAGAATGCATATGATAGTTATGAAAGAATGGGAATAGAGCTGGTAAGGGCATATTTGGTCAACCGAAGCGCATCATTTTGTGCTTCGGTTTTATTATTTTAAATAAATTTCGTCAATTCACGGCAAAATGATGAAATTTATTTGTTTAAAGATTTTAATTTGTTAAAATAGTATAAAAATAGATTGAAAGTAAAGGGGTGTATATATGTCGGAAGGGCTTATGAAAATGTGGTTTGCTTTAGGGGCAATTGGATTTATGTTTCTTGCAGTAAGTTTTATTTTATTAAGTAGGCATAAAATGAATAATAAAATTTTGAAAGGGATTACAGCTTTAGTAGCGTACACCCTCATGATTGTATCTGGAATTATTATTTTCCTTGTTGTATTTAGTGGTCCTATTGAGCAGTAGAGGATGTGTAGTCTGTAAATGTTACAAAAGGAACAGTCCATACTAGCAGGAAAAGGTGATTACCAGTGAAAAAAATCCATATTATTTTAATATTTTGTTGCATAAGCATTTTGACAGGGTGTATGTATCCGAGAGAAAATATGAAACAAAACGCTATTCCTTATGAAGATCAGTTACAAGTTGTTCAAAAAGCTATTACTACATACAAGGAACAAACGAATGGTTTATTACCAATTAAGACGCGTGATATGAGTACGCCGATTTATCAAAAATATCCAATTGATTTTCAAAAAATTGCTCCAAGGTACATACAAGAGGCGCCAGGGAATGCATATGAAAGTGGAGGCGTATATCAATATGTATTAATAGATGTTGAAACAAATCCGACAGTAAAGTTAATTGATGTTAGGATGGCGGAACAAATTCAAGAAGTGGCATTAAAGTTAAGGATGTATCGTGATGAACATCAATATCCACCGTTTAAAAAAGTAATTGCGGATGGTGTTTATGAATTGGATTTTAAAAAACTAGGATATAAAGATGTACCGCAAGTGAAAAGTCCATATTCTGGAAAGGGGCTCCCTCTTGTAATCAATGAAAAAGGTGAAGTGTTTGTTGATTATAGAATCGACTTATATGAAGCGTTGAAAAAAAATGAAGGACAATTTAAGGAAGGAGAAGATATTCGGAGTATACTATCGAAAGATTCCCCATTTGTTCCTGCATATTCTTTACCGTATACAGTGAAAGACGGAGAACCAATTTTTTTTAAATCATAAGTCATGAACCTTTCTTTTAGCGAATAAGTTCTAAAAGAAAGGTTTTTTATGTTATACAACAACTTGCGATGCAAACAAAAGGTATTTTTTAAATAGTCATATGAAATTGGACAAAATTATTTGATATATTGTCCGAACTTCTAGAATACCATTATATTATATCAGATATTATAGGCAACGTTAGAGAAGGTATTAGTTGACTATAAACGTGGAATTATTCCCAAAAATTTTGAGGGAGGGAATCACTTGGAAAAGGTAGACATTTTTAAAGATATTGCGGAACGCACAGGCGGTGATATTTATTTTGGAGTTGTAGGAGCTGTTCGAACAGGGAAATCAACATTTATAAAAAAATTTATGGAACTTGTTGTTATTCCAAATATTGAAAATGAGTCAGACCGTCAAAGAGCACAGGATGAATTACCTCAAAGTGCTGCTGGTCGTACAATAATGACGACGGAACCGAAGTTTGTTCCAAACCAAGCGGTTTCTATTGAAGTAGATGAAGGTCTTGAAGTGAATATTCGATTAGTAGATTGTGTTGGGTATACGGTTCCAGGAGCAAAAGGTTATGAAGATGAGAATGGTCCACGCATGATTAATACTCCTTGGTATGAAGAGCCTATTCCATTCCATGAAGCTGCAGAAATCGGAACACGTAAAGTAATTCAAGAGCATTCAACAATTGGTGTCGTTATTACAACAGATGGAACAATTGGTGAAATTCCAAGAAGAGATTATATAGAGGCAGAAGAACGCGTTGTAAATGAGTTAAAAGAAGTAGGAAAGCCTTTCATTATGATTATCAATACTGTACAGCCATATCATCCAGATACAGAGCAGTTACGTCAAAGTTTATCAGAAGAATATGATATTCCAGTAATTGCGATGAGTGTAGAGAGTTTAAGAGAAACAGATGTGTATAATGTACTTCGGGAAGCGTTATTTGAGTTCCCGGTCTTAGAAGTGAATGTAAACCTTCCAAGCTGGGTAATGGTGCTAAATGAAAGACATTGGTTACGCCAAAGTTATCAGGAAGCAGTTCAAGAGACTGTAAAGGATATAAAACGTCTTCGTGATGTGGACCGTGTCGTTTGGCAGTTTAGTCAATATGAATTTATTGATCGAGCAAGTCTAGCTGGCATCGATATGGGGCAAGGTGTGGCGGAGATTGATTTATATGCGCCAGATGAATTGTATGATCAAATTTTAAAAGAAGTAGTAGGAGTAGAAATTCGAGGGAAAGATCATTTGTTGAAGCTTATGCTCGATTTATCTCATGCGAAAACAGAGTATGACCAAGTTGCGGATGCCCTGCGTATGGTAAAGCAAACCGGATATGGAGTAGCAGCGCCTGCATTAGCTGATATGAGCTTGGATGAGCCGGAAATTATTCGTCACGGCTCAAGGTTCGGTGTTAAATTAAAAGCGGTTGCGCCGTCTATTCATATGATTAAAGTGGATGTAGAATCAACATTTGAACCGATTATCGGTACTGAAAAACAAAGTGAAGAACTAGTTCGTTATTTGATGCAAGATTTTGAAGATGATCCGCTATCAATTTGGAATTCTGATATATTTGGACGCTCTCTTAGCTCGATTGTTAGAGAGGGAATTCAAGCGAAGCTATCTCTAATGCCAGAAAACGCGCGTTATAAATTGAAAGAAACGCTAGAAAGAATTATTAATGAAGGATCTGGCGGATTAATTGCGATTATATTATAAGAAAAAATCCCTCTAATTGCAGAGGGATTTTTTTATTTTGGAGTATGTAATAGTAAAATAAACAGTCATTATCTAATACTTTGTTGTAAGTTGTCAAGTTTCATCAGATTTTCACATTTTAAGAGTAACAATTTCCTTAAAAATATTGAATTATAAAGGAGAATCGTATAATATAGGCGTTGATAATGATTTATCTACATCTTTGTAGTATAGAATTTGTAAAAATTGCCTACAAATGAAAGTAAGACTCATTTTATGATCATTATACAGTCTTATCTTTGGGAGGAGGTGAATGGCATGAACAAGACAGATTTAATCAATGCTGTTGCAGAAGCAAGTTCCCTTTCTAAAAAGGACGCAACAAAAGCAGTGGACGCTGTTTTTGATTCTATCTTAGAAGCTTTAAAACAAGGTGATAAAGTACAACTTATCGGATTCGGTAACTTCGAAGTTCGTGAGCGTGCGGCTCGTAAAGGTCGTAACCCACAAACAGGTGAGGAGATTGAAATCGCTGCAAGTAAAGTACCTGCATTCAAACCTGGTAAAGCGTTAAAAGATGCGGTTAAATAATCCTTACATATTAACAGGGAAGAAGAGTTTCCTTTTTGGAAACTCTTCTTTTTGCTTTTAAAAACATAAATATGCTAGAATGTGTTCGTATCACTTTTAGGTTTTTCGGGAGGGCTAGCGGATGGCAAAAGTTAATTTAGAACAAATTGAACACGCAGTACGTCTTATTTTAGAGGCAATCGGAGACGACCCAAATCGCGAGGGAGTACTTGATACACCGAAACGTGTTGCGAAAATGTACGCAGAAGTATTCTCAGGGATGCATGAGGATCCAAAAGAGCATTTACACAAAGTATTCGGAGAAGATCACGAAGAGCTTGTACTAGTAAAAGATATACCATTCTATTCGATGTGTGAGCATCATCTTGTGCCTTTTTATGGAGTTGCTCACGTTGCATATATTCCGCAAGGTGGAAAAGTAACGGGATTAAGTAAATTAGCTCGTACTGTAGACACAATTGCGCGTCGTCCGCAATTACAAGAACGTATTACATCAACAGTAGCTAACTCTATTATGGAAGTACTAGAGCCGCATGGTGTAATGGTAGTAGTAGAAGCAGAGCATATGTGTATGACGATGCGTGGTGTGAAAAAGCCTGGTGCAAAAACAGTAACGACTGCAGTGCGCGGCGTGCTAGAAAATGATGCAGCAGCACGTAGTGAAATTTTATCGTTTATTAAGACGAAGTAAAGAAAAGCGGGAAACTGCTTTTCTTTTTTTTTTTGCAAATAAATGATATAGTTTTAGTATGAAAGAGCAAGAATATAAAAGTTAAAAGTTACATCTTCCTTTTGTGAAAATGAATGTTTGTAGTTGTTAGTGATGAAGGTGATTCGTATGAATGAAAGTTGAGGCTGCATTCGGTGACAGTTTGGCAGAAGTAGCCAAGTTTTGATTATAGAAAATAGAATGTATGTGTTATAATAAATTTTATGAATTAGAAAACAAGGGTGATTTTTTGTGTGTGACATCTACGGAGGGTATGCGGGTATTAAAGAGAAATTGATGGAGAAATTACGCCATCCTTATTTTATAAACTATATTGAAGAACCATTTATTGATGAAGAAAAAATAGCGCTGTTATACGGTGCATTAAAGGATGCAAATATACATAAAGAACAAATTGATCATTATGTAGTAACGATTATGCTTGTACAAATTGCTCTTGATACACATGAAAAAGTATCAAATAAAGCAAACGAAGAGACGAGTGGATTCCATAAGCGTCGTCAATTGACAGTGCTTGCAGGCGATTATTATAGTGGTCTATACTATTACTTATTGTCAATGAATTGTGATATTATCTTAATTCGCGCACTTGCTGAAGGGATTAAGGAGATTAATGAGCATAAAATTATGCTATATCAAAAAGCCCATGTGACGATTCAAGACATAATGGAAAGTGTAGTAATAATTGAATCTGCGCTGTTGCAAAAAACATGTGATCATTTTCATTTATCCAATTGGAAACCATATATAACTTATGTATTAGGAAAAAATCGTCTTCAAAAAGAGTGTCAATTGTATGCTGATAAACAAAATTCACCTGTTTTTCAAGCGGTTCAAAAAATCTCATTGGATGATGATAAAAATCTGGAAACAGTTATTAATGAATGGCTTATGGAAATGAAAAAGCAGGAAGAAAAATTTTTAGAGAATCATACAGAAGTTAATGAAATAATTTCTATGTTAAGAGATAAATCAAGGACATAAGCAACTTTACATTGGAAGAAGGTACGAGCATGCAACAATCAAAAGAAGAAAGAGTACATGACGTATTTGAGAAAATTTCTGATAAATACGATGTGATGAATTCTGTAATTAGTTTTCAAAGGCATAAGGTATGGCGCAAAGAAACGATGAAAATTATGGAGGTGAAACCTGGGAGTAAGGCACTCGATGTTTGCTGTGGCACAGCTGATTGGACAATTGCGTTAGCAGGAGCTGTAGGGGAAAATGGAATGGTTTACGGTTTAGACTTTAGCGAAAATATGCTAGCTGTCGGTAAACAAAAGGTAGAAGCTTTAGAATTAAAGCAAGTAGAACTTATGCATGGAAATGCAATGGAACTTCCTTTTGAAGATAATACGTTTGATTATGTAACGATTGGTTTTGGGCTACGTAACGTTCCGGATTACATGCAAGTATTAAAAGAAATGACGCGTGTAGTAAAGCCTGGTGGAAAAGTGATTTGCTTAGAAACATCTCAACCAACAATGATTGGTTTTCGTCAAGGGTATGTCTTATACTTTAAATATATCATGCCGTTATTTGGAAAGATGTTTGCAAAAAGTTATAAAGAATATTCATGGCTTCAGGAATCCGCTAGTACATTCCCAGGGATGAAAGAGTTAGCGAGTATGTTTGAAGAAGCTGGGCTTAAGAATGTGCAAGTGAAACCATTTACTTTTGGTGTAGCAGCTATGCATTTAGGTTTTAAACCAGAATCAAAATAGAAAAAAGACGTTTTAGGTTAAGGTGAACAATATGAAGTTACAACTTATGTACTCTTTTTTACGATCGGATATTAATGTTATAGAAAAAGAATTGAAGAAGACAGTTGCTTCTGAGCAGCCGTTAGTAGAAGAAGCCGCATTACAGCTTATTGAAGCAGGTGGGAAGCGGATTCGCCCTGTTTTTGTTTTGCTTGCAGGGAAATTTGGTGATTATAAGTTAGATGCAATTAAGCATGTTGCGGTTGCATTAGAACTTATTCATATGGCTTCTCTTGTTCACGATGATGTCATTGATGCTGCGTTTTTACGACGCGGTAGCGCAACAGTGAATGCGAAATGGGGAGATCGTATTGCAATGTATACAGGAGACTACTTGTTTGCGAAGTCTCTTGAATGTATAACAAATATAGAAATTCCAGATGCACATCAGGCACTATCTCATACAATTTTAGAAGTTTGTAAAGGTGAAATCGAACAAATTAAAGATAAGTATAACTATGATCAAAATTTAAGAACATATCTAAGAAGGATAAAACGAAAAACAGCATTATTAATCGCTGCGAGTTGTCAGTTAGGAGCGATTGCTGCTGGTGCTAATCGTGATACTGTAAATCGTCTATTTTGGTATGGATATTTTGTTGGTATGTCTTATCAAATTATTGATGATATTTTAGATTTCGTATCGACAGAAGAGAAGCTTGGAAAGCCTGCTGGTGGTGATTTACTACAAGGTAACATTACATTACCTGTTTTGTATGCCATGGAAGATCCAGTTCTTCGGGAGAAAATTATTTCTGTGAATGAAAATACAGCAGCAAGTGAAATGAAAGAAATTATTGATGATATTAAAGCGAGCGAAGCTATTGATAAAGCATTTTCGTTTAGTGAACGTTATTTACATAAAGCATTAGAAATAATAAAACCACTCCCGCGTGGACAGGCGAAGTATGCTTTGCAAAATGTCGCAAAGTATATTGGAAAACGAAAATTTTAGTGTTTTTTCTAAAAAATAAAATAATCTCTCTATTTCAAAACTATTGCACAATTGTGATAAGGGTGTTAATATGTGTGTGGGGATATACAATTACATACATAATTCAGAAGTGGAGAGATTTTTTATGGAAAAAACATTTCTAATGGTAAAACCAGACGGTGTACAACGTGCCTTCATTGGGGAAATTGTAGCTCGTTTTGAGAAAAAGGGCTTTCAATTAGTTGGTGCAAAATTAATGCAAGTGACTCCTGAAATTGCTGAACAACACTACGGTGAGCATAAAGAAAGACCTTTCTTTGGTGAATTAGTAGACTTTATTACATCTGGCCCTGTATTCGCAATGGTATGGCAAGGTGAAGGTGTAGTAGATACAGCGCGTAATATGATGGGTAAAACACGACCACATGAAGCTGCTCCTGGAACAATTCGTGGAGATTTCGGTGTAACTGTTGCGAAAAACATTATCCACGGTTCGGATTCTTTAGAAAGTGCAGAGCGCGAGATTGCTATTTTCTTTAAGGAAGAAGAATTAGTAGACTACTCAAAATTAATGAATCAATGGATTTACTAATTATTTTAAAATAATTTGTAAACGCTTTAATAACTGTGATAATAGTAAAAAGTGCAAGAAGAATAGGGGTATTCTTCTTGCACTTTTTTTATTTTGATTTGTTACGAAGTTAGGACTGTTATGATATATTGGTATGTAAAGTAAAGGGTATAACGTTATGAAAATGATAGAATGATTACAAGCAGGATAAAGCAAGTAGTCGATTTACTATATAATTTCAATGTTTTCTTATAGAATGATGAAAGATACCATTGCTACTTTATGTAGCGGGATAAATACATATGCGAAAAGAGGAATAACGTATGCGATATATTACAGCTGGTGAATCCCACGGTCCGCAACTTACGACAATTTTAGAAGGTGTTCCGGCAGGATTATCTTTAGTAGCGAATGATATAAATGAAGAATTAGCTAGAAGACAAAAAGGATATGGACGCGGTAGACGCATGCAAATTGAGAAAGACCAAGTGCAAATTGTGAGTGGTGTTAGGCATGGGAAGACGATGGGATCCCCGATTGCACTTGTTGTTGAAAATCGTGATTTCACCCATTGGACAAAGGTTATGGGCGCAGAGCCGTTAACTGAGCAGGAAGAGAAAGAAATGAAAAGGCAAGTTACGAAACCTAGACCTGGACACGCAGATTTAAATGGTGCGATTAAATATGGTCATAGAGATATGAGAAATGTATTAGAGCGTTCTTCAGCACGTGAAACGACAGTTCGTGTTGCAGCTGGTGCAGTTGCAAAAAGGATATTAGCAGAATTAGGTATACAAGTAGCGGGACATGTTATCGAAATTGGTGGTGTACAGGCAGAAAATATTACGTATAACTCTATTGCGGAATTACAAAGTACTACAGAATCATCTCCTGTACGTTGTTTAGATGAAGAAGCAGGTAAAAAGATGATGCAAGCAATTGATGATGCGAAGGCAAATGGTGATTCTATCGGCGGTATTGTTGAAGTAGTTGTAGAAGGTATGCCAATTGGAGTAGGTAGCTATGTACATTATGATAGAAAATTAGATGCAAAATTAGCAGCGGCAATTATGAGTATTAACGCTTTTAAAGGTGTTGAAATTGGAATTGGTTTTGAAGCTGCGCATAGACCTGGAAGTGAAGTGCATGATGAAATCCTTTGGGATGAAGTGCAAGGGTACAGAAGAAAAACGAACAATGCAGGTGGAGTAGAAGGTGGTATGACAACTGGTATGCCGGTTATTGTGCGTGGTGTGATGAAACCGATACCGACATTATATAAGCCGCTTCAAAGTATTGATATTGATACGAAAGAACCTTTTACAGCGAGTATTGAACGTTCGGATAGTTGTGCAGTACCGGCAGCTAGCGTTGTGGCTGAAGCTGTTGTCGCTTGGGAGCTCGCAACAGCTTTAATTGAACAATTTGGATTAGATCGTATCGATCTTATACGTGAAAATATTGAGAAACATAATGAATATGCGAGGGGATTTTAATGGAGAACATACATATTCAAACGAAATCAAAAGAATATGATGTACATGTTGGAAAAGAAGTGTTGTCACATTTAACAACGCTTATTCAAAAGATGAATCCTGCTGTATCTAACATAATGATTATTTCTGATGAAGCTGTTTCATCACTACATTTACAGACAGTTGTTGATGCATTACAAGTAGAGCAGGACGTGTTTTCGTTTGTTGTACCGAGTGGCGAAAAAGAGAAGTCTTTTGAAAATTTTTATGCGGCTCATACTTCGGCTCTTGAAAATAAATTAGATAGAAATTCTTTAATTATCGCACTTGGAGGCGGAATGATTGGGGATTTGGCTGGCTTTGTTGCCGCGTCGTTTATGCGTGGTATCCGCTTTGTCCAAGTTCCAACGACTTTATTAGCTCACGATAGCGCAGTAGGCGGGAAAGTAGCAATTAATCATCCACTAGGAAAAAATATGATTGGTGCGTTTCATCAGCCAGAAGCTGTTGTATATCATACGCCATTTTTACATTCGCTTCCTGAAAAAGAGTGGAGATCAGGTTATGCAGAAGTGATAAAGCATGCTCTTATTGGTGATGTAAAGCTATATCATTGGTTAAAAGAAGAAGTGCAAACATTAACGGATCTTCGTGATGAAAAATTAATTCACATATTAACGAAGGCGATTCCTGTGAAAGCGAACATTGTGTCGCAAGACGAAACAGAAAAAGGTGTACGGGCCCATTTGAATTTTGGGCATACGTTAGGACATGCTCTTGAAAAAGAGCTAGGATATGGAAATATTACTCACGGTGACGGAGTAGCGGTTGGGATGTTATTTGCCTTATTTTTAAGTGAGCAAGTGTACAAGGTTGATCTTGCTTATGAAGAGATGAAGCAGTGGTTCTTGAAATACGGCTATCCAAAAATGCCAAGTGATTTGAATGTAGAGCGCCTCGTTCAACTGATGAAACAAGATAAGAAAGCGAATGCAGGAACAATTCATATGGTACTTATGCAGGAATATGGGGTAGTGAATGTCGTATCTATTTCAGATGAGACTGTTCATATTGCGTTAGAAGCATTTCAAAAGGATATGGTCTAGAAAAGTTGTAGAACAGGTATGAAATGCATATGTGGAGGTATTCTCGTAATGGTGACGGTTATGATTAAAGATGACAGTAAGGAATTATAAATCATATCAATGACTGGGGGAAGAAAAGTGAGAGTAAAAGAGCAATTGTTAACTTTGAGAGCATATGTACCTGGGAAAAATATTGAAGAAGTAAAAAGAGAATATGGATTGTCAAAAATTGTGAAGTTAGCGTCGAATGAAAACCCATTTGGCTGCTCTGCGCGTGTGACAGAAGCATTAACTTCGTTAGCCAATCAATATGCACTCTATCCGGACGGGGCGGCTTTTGAACTTCGTGAAAAAGTAGCAGAGCATTTAGGTGTAAAAGCGGAACAACTTTTATTTGGTAGTGGGCTAGATGAAGTCATTCAAATGATTAGTCGTGCTTTGCTACATAATGGAACAAATGTTGTAATGGCGAACCCTACGTTCTCGCAATACCATCACCATGCTGTTATTGAAGGAGCAGAAGTTCGTGAAGTACCACTTAAAGATGGCATTCACGATTTAGATGCGATGTTACAACAAGTAGATGACAAAACGAAGATTGTATGGATTTGTAATCCGAATAACCCGACAGGTACATATGTAGAGAAACAAAAATTACTTTCATTTTTAGAATCAGTACCTAAGTCGGCGCTCATTATTATGGACGAAGCGTATTATGAATATGCGGGGGAAAAAGACTATCCACAAACATTGCCACTTCTTGAAAAGTATGAAAATCTTATGGTGCTGCGCACATTCTCAAAAGCGTATGGTTTAGCTGCTTTTCGTATCGGATATGCGATTGGGGATGCAAAGCTTGTAGGGCAGCTCGAGGTAGCAAGATTACCGTTTAACACATCAACTATCGCCCAAGCGGTAGCGTTAGCGGCAATAGAAGATCAACAGTTTTTACAAGAGTGCGTGAAGAAAAATGCCGAAGGGTTAAATCAATATTATGCATTTTGTAAGGAATATAACGTATTCTACTATCCATCCCAAACGAATTTTATTTTCTTGAAGCTCGGTATACCTGGTAATGAAGCTTTCGAACGATTAATGAAAAAAGGATATATCGTTCGTTCTGGTGCTGCATTTGGTATACATGATGGTATTCGTATTACTGTTGGGCTTAAAGAAGAAAATGCTGAGATTATTGAGTTGCTTACGGAACTTGTCAAAGAACAAGTGAAAAAAGAAGAGACGTATTCTTAATAAATAGTGAAGGCTCCTAGTATAGGAGTCTTTTTTATTTGAACTGTAATAAGGGGAGTTGTTTGCACGTTCCAGAAAGAAACCGTTACAATAGAAGTAGACGTATAAGAAGAATTATTGTATATATAACTTATTTAAAATGTGAGGAGGATATATTTTGAAACTAGTAGGACGAAAAAATAGTTTGAACGGGAAAATTGTTGTTCCAGGAGATAAATCTATTTCGCATCGCTCTGTTATGTTTGGGGCGATAGCAGAAGGGACGACGAAAGTATCAAATTTTTTATTAGGAGAAGATTGTTTAAGTACAATTGCATGTTTTCAAAAACTAGGTGTCAAGATTGAACAGAGTGGTAACGATGTCACGATTTACGGTAAAGGATTACATAATTTACAAGAACCGAAAGAAGTATTAGATGTGGGGAATTCAGGGACGACTATTCGTCTTATGCTTGGGATTTTAGCTAATATGCCGTTCTATAGTACGATAATCGGTGATGCATCAATTGGAAAACGTCCTATGAAACGTGTTACAGACCCGCTTAGTAAGATGAACGCTCAAATTGATGGTAGAGAAAATGGACAATATACACCTTTATCTATTCGTGGTGGAAAGGTGAAAGGTATGCATTACCATTCACCAGTAGCAAGTGCACAGGTGAAATCAGCGGTTTTACTTGCAGGTTTGCAAGGAGAAGGTGTAACTACAGTAACAGAGCCTATGCAGTCTCGTGATCATACGGAAAGGATGTTACGTGCATTCGGTTGTACAGTAGATGTTAATGAATGTACCGTGTCATTACAAGGTGGCCAACAACTGAAAGGGGCAGACATAGAAGTTCCAGGAGATGTTTCTTCGGCTGCATTTTTCTTAGTAGCTGGTGCAATTGTTCAAAATAGTAAGCTTGTATTGGAAAATGTCGGTTTAAATCCAACGCGAACAGGGATTTTAGATGTTTTAACAAAGATGGGTGCACTTATTTCTATCGATAATATTAGAAATGAAGAGTTTGAACCGTGCGGGGATATTACGATTGAAACATCGAAATTACAAGGAATAGAGATTGGCGGATCGCTTATTCCGAGGTTAATTGATGAAATTCCTGTAATTGCTTTATTGGCAACGCAGGCAGAGGGAATTACTGTAATTAAAGATGCTGAGGAGTTAAAAGTAAAAGAAACAAATCGTATCGATACTGTTGTGGATGAGTTAGGAAAATTAGGTGCGAAAATTGAAGCTACACCAGATGGTATGATTATATATGGTAAACAAAATTTAAAAGGAAATACCGTTAATAGTCACGGTGATCATCGTATTGGGATGATGCTAGCAATCGCATCTTGTATTATAGATGGAGAAGTAAAAATAGAGAATAGTGATGCGGTCGCTGTATCGTATCCGAACTTTTTTGAACAATTAGCTACGCTATAAGGGAATGTGTAGTAAGTGGTAGTTTACCCAAAAGGTTGCGTTCTTACATTTAGTTGCTTATGATAAATGAACAGAAGAGAAATATTTTTTTGAATTAAAGGAGACGTTTATGCAAAATTTTGAACAAGCTGTTTCTTATATTGAAAATGGTGAAGCAGAAAAAGGATTACAATTATTAAAAGAACAACTACGAGTTGCTAATGATGAAGAGAAGTATGATATCGCTCGTTACTATCATACACTTGGGTTTATGGATGAGGCGTTAGCAATTATAGATGATTTACGCTTGCTATATCCGGAAGAAAGTGAGTTCACGCTATTTTTAGCAGAATTATATATTGATTTAGATAAAGAAGATGAAGCGATCGAAGTGCTTCATGATATTCCGGAAAATGATGATTTATATGTTCAATCGCTATTACTTGTTGCGGATTTATTCCAAATGCAAGGTTTTGATGATGTAGCAGAACAAAAACTACTAAAAGCGAAAGAAATGATGCCAGAAGAACCTGTTATTACGTTTGGATTAGCAGAATTATATAGTAGTAAAGGTGAAGAGCAAAAGGCAATCACTTATTATGAATCGCTATTAGCAGAGCATAAAATTATGGGTGGTGTTGTCATTGCGCTTCGGCTAGCAGAAACTTTAAGTGCCATTGGAAACTGGGAAGAAGCCATCTCGTATTATGAAGCGGGACTAGAGGAGCAAAAGGATATTCACTCATTATTTGGATATGCTTTCACATTATATCAAGGGGAAGAATATCAAAGAGCAATTGGTGCTTGGCAAAAATTAAAAGAATTAGATCCTGAGTACGCATCGCTATACATGTATTTAGCGAAAAGCTATGAAAAAGAAGGTATGCTTCAAGAAAGCTATGAAACACTTCATGAAGGAATTAAAGTTGATGAGCTTTCGGTTCCTTTTTATGTAGAATTAGCGAACATTTCGGCGAAATTAGGTAAAATAGCGGAGGCAGAAGAAGTGCTTCAAAAAGCGCTTGAGCTAGATCCGGGACATTTAGGTGCGACATTAAAATATGCGTATATCTTAAAAGAACAAGAGAAATACGAAGAGCTAATTGCAGTTGTAGAGCGTACAATTGACAGTGGAGAACCAGATACACAACTACTTTGGGACCTTGCATTTGCAAAAAAACAATTAGAAATGTATTCGGATGCATTAAAACACTATGAAAGTGCATATACTTCTTTTAAGAATCATCCAGATTTCTTGGAAGAGTACGGTTATTTCTTGTTAGAAGAAGGAATGCGAAAAGAGGCGAAAGAAGTATTTACTCAGTTAATACAACTAGACCCGACACAAATTCATATTGAAGAATTGTTATATAATTTAGAGGATTTTTCATAAGTTGGAAGGAAACTGAATGCCGCTTCTTGAATCTAAAAAGAAAAGAGAAAGACAGAGGAGGGACTTAATCGCTATGAATACCCCTGTTTCTGTAAACGAGAAGAAGGATTTTGTAAAATGGTTTTTGAATAATTACCAACTGAAACAGCGTGAATGCGTATGGATTTTGAATTATTTAATGAGTCACGACCAATTAATGCATAAAGTCCACTTCGTAGAACATGCAAAATATTGTCCACGTGGCTTAGTGATGTCAGCGAATTGTGTGAAAGACACACCGTTTCACTTTTTCAAACAAAATGTAATGACAACAGATGCAGAAAAATCGTTTCATGATATTCGTTTGAATCGAGATGAGGATATTTATATTCAACTTAATTTTAAGTCATCGTTCCAAAATGCAAATTATGTAGCTGTATTAGAAGAAAACCCATATTTGCCAAAGCACATTGAAGTGAATGAAAAAGATCGATTGCTTGCAGAACGATTTTTAGAAGAAAGTGTATTCTCATTTAGAAGAGATCGTCTTTTGAAACAAATTGATGAAGCCTTGGATAAGCAAGATAAGGAAGCGTTTCATAAGTTAACAGCAGAGTTAAAAACGTTATAGAATTCATTTTAATTATTAAATCTTTACAAATTTCAGACTTTTCTAGAAAAACTACCTAATAATAGGTAGTTTTTCTTTTTTTACCTCTTTTAGTATGGTTTAATATATATAAAGTGAAAGTTCTGTTATTTTAAGTAGGGGAGGGGAGAAAAGATGAAATGGATTGTTAAAGATGTGGAACAGTTTGAGCAAGCGAGAGAGTATGTAGATACAGGGATTATACCCCTTTTGTCTATTTCGGCAGCAAAAGAAATGAAAATGGTTGTAGAACAAGGTGAATTTATTGAGGCTTTGAGTATGGAGCTGGAAAGGGAGTATAAAGGAAGAGTGCTTTTACTACCCGCATTTACGTATTTAGTAGAGAGCCAAAAGAATGAAAAAGATCGTTTGCAAGAATGGACAAATCATTTGCAAAGACAAGGTTTTAAGCATATTGCCTATGTGACAAGTGATTTTTCATGGAAAGAAGATATGCAAGAGTTGCAGGGGGATTTATTTTGGTTTCCATCGTTATCATTAGAGCAATTTAGTGACCAGGCGAAAAGAGAGGTTATTCGTGCCCACATAAAAAATATTATGGTAATGATGGAAGAAAGATGGGTAAAGTAATAATAAACAGAAAGTTCTTATTATTATGAGTAGTATGATATTGACCTATACAAGAGGGTATTATATCATGATAGTGTCCTAGTTTTTATTTTTTATATAATTTTTTCACGAGAGGACAATTTCTGATAGAGGGGGGAAATTTTCGTGAGCGAGAAAGAACATCGTGTGTCAAGAAGACAATTTTTAAATTACACACTTACAGGGGTAGGAGGCTTTATGGCAGCGGGTATTTTAATGCCGATGACGCGGTTTGCGCTTGATCCGGTGTTAAGAAAAGAAGCGGGAACAGATATGGTTGCTGTTGGACAAGTAAAGGATATTACAACAGAACCGAAGCGCTTCGATTTTAAGGTGAAGCAGGTTGACGGATGGTACAAGTCTGAAGAGCCAAAATCTGCCTGGGTGCATAAAGATGAAAGCGGAGACATCGTTGCATTTTCTCCAGTGTGTAAACATTTAGGTTGTACAGTAAACTGGAATTCGGACAAAGCACATCCTAATCAATTCTTTTGCCCATGTCACGGGGGACGTTACACAAAAGATGGAGTGAACATTAAAGGCACACCGCCTCTTGCTCCGCTTGACGTATACGAATCCAAAGTAAAAGATGGAACACTTTATTTAGGAAAAGCAAAGCCAAGAGGGGGTGCAAAGTAGATGTTAAATAAAATTTATGATTGGGTGGACGAACGTTTAGATATTACACCGATATGGCGTGATATCGCTGATCATGAAGTACCTGAGCATGTTAACCCGGCGCATCACTTTTCTGCATTCGTCTATTGCTTTGGAGGACTTACCTTTTTCGTTACCGTAATTCAAATTTTGTCTGGAATGTTTTTAACGATGTATTATGTGCCTGATATTAAAAATGCTTGGGAATCGGTTTACTATTTACAAAATGAAGTTGCATACGGCCAAATTGTTCGTGGTATGCACCACTGGGGCGCTAGTCTCGTAATTGTAATGATGTTTTTACATACACTCAGAGTTTTCTTCCAAGGTGCGTATAAAAAGCCTCGTGAGTTAAACTGGATTGTTGGTGTTCTTATTTTCTTTGTTATGTTAGGTCTTGGTTTTACCGGATATTTATTACCATGGGATATGAAAGCGTTATTTGCTACGAAAGTAGGGATTCAAATCGCAGAGCAAACGCCGCTCATTGGTCCTTATATTAAAACATTACTCGCTGGTCATTCCGAAATTGTTGGCGCTCAAACATTAACTCGCTTCTTTGCTATTCACGTCTTCTTCTTACCAGCAGCACTTCTAGGTTTAATGGCCTTCCACTTCATCATGATTCGCAAACAAGGTATTTCCGGTCCGCTATAAGAGATTGCTAAATTAAAGGGGAAAGAACAAAAGGAGGGAGATTATGCACCGCGGCAAAGGGATGAAGTTTGTAGGAGATTCTCGGGTACCAGTAGCTCGGAAACCAAATATTCCAAAAGATTATTCGGAATATCCAGGGAAAACAGAAGCGTTTTGGCCGAATTTCTTGTTAAAAGAATGGATGGTTGGTGCAGTTTTTTTAATCGGTTATTTATGTTTAACAGTGGCGCATCCGTCACCGCTTGAGAGAATGGCGGATCCTACAGATGCAGGATATATACCACTTCCAGATTGGTATTTCTTATTCTTGTATCAGTTATTAAAGTATTCGTATGCTTCAGGCTCATTTACTGTAATTGGAGCATTTATCATGCCTGGGATTGCGTTTGGAGCATTACTGTTAGCTCCATTTCTTGACCGAGGCCCAGAAAGACGCCCGTTGAAACGGCCTGTGGCAACTGGATTTATGCTTTTAGCAATTGCATCAATTATCTTTTTAACTTGGGAATCTGTAGCACACCACGACTGGGAAGCTGCAAAAAAACAAGGAGCAATTGTAAAAACAGCACCAGTTGATAAAAATGATGACGGCTACAAGTTAATGCAAAAAAATACTTGTTTAACATGTCATGGTGACAATTTACAGGGCGGGGCGGCAGCACCGGCTTTGCAAAACTTAACTTTAAAACCAGAAGAAATCGCTAAAATTGCGAAAGATGGAAAAGGTTCAATGCCTAAAGGGGTATTTAAAGGTACAGATGAAGAACTGAAAAAGCTTTCGGAATTCGTTGCAAAGTATAATAAAAAATAATCGAAAAGCTGACTACAAAATCTGTAGTCAGCTTTTTATTTTGATGACGGAAAGTTTGCTATATAATAGAGTAGAGTTCGATGAAAGAATTACTTTGTTTGAAAGGTGTTGGACATACAGCTTGGTTTACTTGTATGCAATGTTAAGGCAACGCTCGGTACTATTATTTTTATTGGTTGTTAACATATTAGGTACAATTTACGGATTCATATGGTATGGAAATCAATTAAAAGAAACCTCACCTATATTTTGGCCGTTTGTACCAGATAGTCCTATGGCAAGTCTCTTTTTTGTCTTTGTTCTAATTGCTTTTTTGATAAAGAAGAACTGGGGATTAATAGAGGCGCTAGCGATAGTTACTTTAATAAAGTATGGTATTTGGGCTGTTGTTGTAAATGCAATAATGATTTATGTAAAAGGTCCTATTGGTCTTATGGGATATATGTTAATGTTATCTCATTTTGCAATGGCGGTGCAGGGAGTATTATATGCTCCGTTTTATCGGATAAAAAAATGGCATTTCATTGTAGTTGGCATATGGACGTTACATAATGATGCAATTGATTATTTATTTTGGCAAATGCCGAGATACGGAATTATGCATTTGTTTGTAGAGAAAATTGGTTATTTTACGTTTTGGCTAAGTATTGCTGTACTGTGTATCACATATTATTATTGCTTACGTGAGAACCGAAAACAGTTTTCTTTATGATGGTGAGGACATTTAGGGGGAGAAAATGAAGAAAAATAAGAGTGGTATAAACATATTGGATCGATTGATCACTTTAGTTGTTTCATATAGCATAGCATTTTCTATTTTCGCGCTCGCGACAATGGTAGTTGTATATGGAAAATGGCTGTATTATTTTGAAATTGATTTCTTAAATATTCCAGACTTAGCGGATATGACGAAAGATGAAATTAAAAGAAACTATGATGTGCTTATTACATATTTATCTCCGTTTTATGAAGGTGCATTACAATTTCCGACATTAGACATGTCTACAAATGGTCGCATTCATTTTGTGGATGTTAAAAATATTTTAGTAAAGATTCAATATATAATGTATGGAACGATTGTAATTGCTTTATTAGGAGGAACGTATTTATTAAAAAAGAAAAAAGAAAAGTTTTTACTTCACGGATCGATTCTTACAATTCTTTTTCCGATAGCTCTTACGTTACCGATTGCCATTGATTTTGAAAAGAGTTTCGTATTATTTCATAAGCTTTTATTTAGCAATGATTATTGGATGTTTGATATTGAAACAGATCCGATTATATTAATGCTACCGGAAGAATTCTTTATGCATGCTGCATGTGTTATTTTATTATTGATTTTAAGTGGAAGCATACTTTGTTACGGTGTGTATAAATATTTAGTGAAAAAGAAAAGGGTTTCAAAGAAAAAATTCTCTGTCTAAAGAGAATTTTTTTGTTTTCATAGAGATAATATATTTTTTGATTTTGTTCAGTTCTATTCTTGTCCAACTCCACATATTTTGTACTAGTAGTTATAGGGGGGACCGGGATGAAGAGAACATTAATTGGACTGATAGCATTTCTAATTATAATGTTTCCAGTACGTATATATGCTGAGGAGTGGAGTGAACTAACTGGATTGCTAGATGACTCTTTACAGTTAGTAAAGAAAAATGAAGATGAGAAGGCAATACAAGTACTGTACCATTTCTCAGAGCAGTTTCTATCAAAGGAAAATGAAAATAATTCAAAAGCAACTCCGGGACAAATTAGAGTCGTTTCTTTGGCATACGATAAGGCGAAACAATCTCTCGCGGAAGATTTAGATAAGCAAGTTAAAGTTGATAATATGTTAGCGTTACAACTTGCTGTTGATGCACAAGTATCTAAATATCAGCCACTTTGGATGGAAAGAGAAAGAAAGATAATGGATGCTTTTTCTCAAGTAGAAAAAGCGATGAAAAAAGAAGATGATGAACAGTTCCAACAGACGCTAAATACATTTTTAAATGAATTTAATATTATTTATCCGAGTTTAATGATTGCCCTGCCAGAAAACGAAGCACAGCGTGTAAATGCACATTTATCTTATTTAGATGAATTTCGTAACGTTATGTTAAAAACGAAAGGTGGACAAATGCAACTAGGGATTATTAAAGGTGATTTGCAAAAAATATTTCATACAGTAAAAAAAGATGAGATTGCTCCCTCTCTCATTTGGTTTATGACCATTACTGGAGGACTTATTTTGTTTACTTTAACGTATGTTGGATGGAGAAAGTATAAAGGAGAGAGAGAGAAACGGAGAAGTAACTTGCATTCTAAAGATAGATAATGTGTATAAATAAAGATACGGATTGTAAGGTTTATTTATTGACAATGGTGTAAGAAAAAAATAGAATGAGAAGTACTATAATTAAAACTTCAATGGAGGTTTATGATGTTTTATTTAATTTACTTCGCGATCATTTTGATCATACCGTTGTATGCACAGTCAAAAGTACGTAGTGCCTATAGCAAGTATTCACAAGTTTATTCAACTTCAGGTATGACAGGAGCGGAAGTTGCTCGGAAAATTTTAGATGAAAATGGATTGTACAATGTAGCTGTAGAAGAAACACCGGGTCATTTATCGGACCATTACGATCCAACTGCAAAAACAGTTCGATTATCAACAGATAACTATTATGGACATTCAGTTGCTGGTACAGCTGTAGCAGCACACGAAGTAGGACATGCAATTCAAGATGCGAAAGATTATAACTTCATGCGTGTACGCCATTCGTTAGTGCCAGTTGCTAATTTTGGTTCAAACATGTCATGGGTTTTTGTTCTAATTGGTGTATTTGCACAAATGTCTGGTTTGTTGTTACTAGGAATTATTTTAATGGCAGCAGGTGTTATTTTCCAACTTGTTACATTACCAGTTGAATTTGATGCATCAAAACGTGCAATGCAACAAATTGAAGCACTTGGAATCGTATCGACAGATGAGTACGGTCAAGCTCGTAAAGTATTAAATGCGGCAGCATTAACATATGTAGCAGCAGCTGCTGTAGCAGTATTTGAATTATTACGCCTTGTATTAATTTATACTGGTATGCAGCGTAGCGACGATTAAAGACTATCAATTATGATAGTCTTTTTTTTGTTTCGTGGAATGAATCTTATAACATGTTACAAATGGAAATAATAGAAATAATATGGGGTATAGAACTATTTAAAAAAGTAAGTATCGAATGTTGAAAGAAGGTGACAGACATAGAATATCCAGAGCATTTAGTTAAACAAGTGAGGGAGCGAAGTGCTACATACCAATTAGAAGGTTTTTTAAGTGGACAGGGTCCTAGAAATCCAAAATTAATGCTTGTTGGAGAAGCGCCTGGTGAAACGGAAATTCATAATGGTATCCCGTTTAGCGGGAGAGCCGGAAAACATTTAATGGAGTTTTTAGAACGTATTCACGTTACAAGGGAAGAGGTATATATTACGAGTGCGGTTCGGAGTAGACCTTATAAATGGAGAGAGAAAAGGGAACGAAATGGTGAAATAATACAGAAGAAGTACAATAGAACACCAAATCAAGGAGAAATACTTGCTCATGCACCTTTGTTAGACTATGAGTTGGAACTTATACATCCGCCTGTTATTGTGACACTTGGTAATATTGCATTACAGCGTTTAGTTGGTAAAAATAATAAAATTACAAGTGTTCATGGTGAATTGTTAAAGCAACCCGTGCAGCAATTGAAAGATAGTAGCGGTACAGAATTTATATGGACTGAAAAAGAATATTTTATTTTTCCGACCTTTCATCCAGCTTCAATTTTTTATAATCGGAGTTTATTGGAGCTTATTTATGAGGATTTGGAGAAACTTAAAAGGTTTGTAATAAAAAACTAGAAAAGCTAAAGAGCTTTTCTAGTTGAATTTAATTATGTAACGGATTTTTATTTTCATCTAGTGTAAATCCTTCACCGACGACATCATGTACATCACTTACAGCAACAAAGGCGTGAGGGTCTACAGAAGTAATGATATTTTTTAATTTCACGATTTCGTTTTTTGCAACGACACAATATAGTACATTTCGTTCAACTCTTGTATAGGATCCAACTGCTTTTAAAAAGGTAGCTCCGCGCTCCATTTCTGATAAAATTTTTGCAGCAATTTCATCGTTTTTATCAGAAATAATAGTTGCTCCTTTTGCTGCATAAGCTCCTTCTTGCATAAAATCAATAACCTTAGCCCCGATAAAAACAGCAACTAACGTATACATGCCCTCGCGGTATGATAAATATGTAAGAATAGAGACAATAATAACGACCGCATCAAACATAAACATCGTTTTCCCCATACTCCAGCCAACATATTTATGAGCTAGTCTTGCGATAATATCAACACCGCCAGTAGTCCCGCCATATTTAAATATAATTCCAAGTCCTATACCGATAAATGCCCCTGCGAATAAAGCAGCCAGTGTCATATCATTTTGCAAGTTTAAATGTAAGTTGAGTACTTCGTAGCGCTGGAAAATCCATAGGAATAAAGATACGCTAAATGTACCGATTAATGTATATAAAAATGTTGTTCGGCCGAGTAACTTCCACCCAATAAAAAATATAGGGATATTTAAAATTAAGTTTGTATAGGAAGGGTCAAGCGAAAATAGAAAATATAATAATAGCGTAATACCGGTAAACCCACCCTCTGCAAGATGGTTTTCAATATTGATATTCACAATACCGAAAGAAAAAATAGCGGAACCGATTAAAATAAAAATGATATTTCGAATCTTCAAGTTTGCTTTCATATAGAAATCCCCCTAGTTATGCAATGATTAGAATTGCTCCGCTTAAACGGCAAAACATAATAAGTTATTTCTAGCTGCTAATAAAATAGTGAATATCATAGGAACCCGATTGGTTCAACTAATCTTTTGCAAAAATCACGCAAAAGAAGTTTCACTTTACCCCGTCCCAACGGCTGGTAGAGGGAAAAGCGAAGAAGAAAAGGGCAAACCAGCCGTAGGGACCCGATTGGTTCAACTAATCTTTTGCAAAAAACCGCAAAAGAAAGTTTCACTTTACCCCGCTCAAACGGCTGGTAGGGGATAAAGCAGAGAAGAAAGAGCAAAAAGAGCAAACCAGCCGTAAGAGCCCGATTGGTTCAACTAATCTTTTGCAAAAAACCGCAAAAGAAAGTTTCACTTTATTATAGTCTATCCAAAAAAGGGTCGTAAATAGGGATATGAGAGAATAATATTTGTCAAATCGCGATGAATTGGCTAACATGAAAGAGGAAGGAATAAGAGGTGACTAGTATGGAAGCAAAAACGATGAAAGATATGCAGAAAGAAGTAGATGCATATATCGGTCAATTTAAAGAAGGTTATTTTAGTCCGCTTGCAATGATGGCTCGTTTAACTGAAGAAATGGGAGAGCTTGCAAGAGAGGTTAATCATTATTATGGTGAGAAACCGAAGAAAACGACTGAGATAGAACGAAGTATTGAAGAAGAGCTTGGAGATGTGTTATTTGTTATGATTTGTATGGCAAATAGTTTAAATATTGATTTAGAAACAGCGCATAACATTGTAATGAATAAATTTAATACACGTGATAAAGATCGCTGGACACGTATTGATGAGGGAGAGAAAGAAGCATGAAAGAAATTAAAGTAATTATCGCTGGACCAAGAGGACGTATGGGACATGAAGCAGTCCTTCTAATGGAAAGAACAGCGCATTTCAATTTAGTAGCAGCAATTGATTATAAGCATGGCGGAGAAAAAATTTCTGATTTACCTGGAATGCCAGCGCTAGATGCACCTATTTATGCGGATTTACATACTTGTTTAGATGAAGTAGAAGCAGATGTATTATTAGATTTAACAACACCAGAAATTGGAAAGAAACATGTGACACTTGCAGTTGAACGTGGACTTCGATCTGTTATTGGTACAACTGGATTTACTGAAGAAGAACTAAAGCAATTAACAGAAAATGCAAAAGAAAAAGAAGTAGGAACAATTATCGCTCCAAACTTTGCAATTGGTGCAGTTCTTATGATGAAATTTTCACAAATGGCAGCGAAGTACTTCCAAGATGTTGAAGTAATTGAATTACACCATGATCAAAAATTAGACGCACCATCAGGTACGGCTGTAAAAACAGTAGAATTAATCCGTCAAAATCGTGTACCAAAAGAGCAAGGACACCCTAATGAAACGGAACAATTAGAAGGAGTACGTGGTGCAAATGTAGACGGTATTCACATTCATAGCGTACGTCTACCAGGGCTTATTGCACACCAAGAAGTCATGTTCGGTGGAGATGGACAAATGTTAACAGTTCGTCATGATTCATTCAATCGTGCATCATTTATGTCAGGTGTAAAACTATCAATTGAAACAGTAATGAACCTTGATCATCTTGTGTACGGTTTAGAAAATATTATCGACTAAAGGGGAGACAACGGATGAAAATTGCCTTAATCGCACATGACAAAAAGAAAGATGATATGGTTTCGTTTGCGTACGCATATAAACCAATCTTTGAAAAACATGAACTTTTTGCAACAGGAACGACAGGCCTTCGTATTATGGAGGCAACTGGTTTAGTTGTAACAAGATATCAATCTGGTCCTCTTGGTGGCGATCAAGAAATTGGTGCAATGATTGCGAAAAATGAGATGGATATGGTGATTTTTTTCCGGGATCCACTAACAGCGCAGCCGCATGAACCTGATGTCAATGCGTTACTTCGTTTATGTGATGTATATGCCATCCCACTAGCAACGAATATGGCAAGTGCTGAAATGCTAATGCATGCATTAGAGCGGGGAGATTTAGATTACCGAAAGTTAAGAAAATGAGGGGAACAATTATGAGTGGATTACATATATTAGCGTTTGGTGCTCATGCCGATGATGTTGAAATCGGCATGGCAGGTACCATTGCAAAGTATACGAAGAAAGAATATGAAGTAGGCATTTGCGATTTAACAGAAGCTGATCTTTCTTCAAATGGAACGGTAGAACTAAGAAAAGAAGAAGCAAAGGCTGCAGCTCGTATTATGGGAGTAAAAACGAGAATTAATTTAGCAATGCCAGACCGTGGTTTGTATATGAAAGAAGAATATATACGTGAAATTGTAAAGGTTATTCGTACATATAAACCGACGCTAATTTTCGCACCATATTACGAAGATCGTCATCCAGACCATGCTAATTGCGCGAAACTTGTGGAAGAAGCTATCTTCTCAGCGGGAATTCGTAAATATATGCCTGAGATTTCGCCGCACCGTGTAGAGTCTTTTTATAATTATATGATTAATGGTTTTCATAAACCGAATTTTTGTATAGATATTAGTGAATACCTTTCTAAAAAGGTGGAGGCGTTAGAAGCGTATGAAAGTCAGTTTTCAACAGGAAGTAATGGTATTAAGACGCCATTAACTGAAGGTTACGTTGAAACAGTAATTGCTCGTGAGAAGATGTTTGGGAAAGAAGTTGGAGTGATGTATGCCGAAGGATTTATGAGTAAGAAACCGGTTTTATTACATGCTGATTTAATAGGGGGATGTAAATGAGATTGAAAATAGGTATTACATGTTATCCTTCTGTAGGTGGTTCTGGTGTTGTTGGAACGGAATTAGGAAAGCAATTGGCGGAACGTGGGCATGAAATTCATTTTATTACATCGGGTGTACCATTCCGGTTAAATAAAGTGTATCCCAACATTTATTTTCACGAAGTAGCAGTAAATCAATATTCAGTATTTCAATATCCACCTTACGATTTAGCGTTAGCAAGTAAAATGGCCGAGGTTGCTCAAAGAGAAAATCTTGATATTTTACATGTGCATTATGCAATCCCTCATGCTATTTGTGCATATTTAGCAAAACAAATGATTGGAGAGCATATTAAAATTGTTACAACCTTACATGGAACAGATATTACTGTGTTAGGTTCCGACCCTTCGTTAAATAATTTAATTCGCTTTGGTATTGAACAATCTGATGTAGTTACTGCTGTGTCACATTCGTTAATTGAAGAAACGAATGAACTTGTAAAACCAGATAAAGAAATTGAGACGGTATACAATTTTGTAGACGAACGTGTGTATTTCAAACGTGATATGTCTCAATTAAAAAAAGAATATGGTATACGAGAAAATGAAAAAGTGTTGATCCATATTTCAAATTTCCGAAAGGTTAAGCGTGTACAGGATGTTGTGCAGTCATTTGCCAAAATTGTAAAGGGAGTAGATGCGAAATTGCTTCTTGTTGGGGATGGACCAGAGTTCTGTACTATTTTACAATTGGTGAAAAGTTTACATATTGAGGAACGTGTCTTATTCCTAGGAAAGCAAGATAATGTTGCAGAGCTTCTTGCGATGAGTGATTTAATGCTACTTTTATCAGAAAAGGAAAGTTTTGGTCTAGTTATATTAGAAGCGATGGCGTGTGGTGTGCCTAGTATCGGAACGAGGGTTGGGGGCATTCCAGAGGTCATTCAACATGGTGAAACAGGATATATATGTGAAGTTGGAGATACAGATGGAATAGCTAAGCAAGCAATTCAACTACTAGAAAATGAAGAACTTCACCGTAATATGGGAGAGCGGGCGATGAAATCTGTATATGAGCAGTTTCGTTCGGAAAAAATCGTTTCACAATATGAGGCGATTTATTATGACATACTAAGGGATGACAATAATGGAAAGATTTAAAAAAGCTAGTTCAATTATTGAGATATTAAAACAGCACGGACATGAGGCTTACTTCGTTGGTGGAAGTGTACGCGATCTTATTATTGATAGACTGATTGGAGATATCGATATCGCAACATCTGCGTTACCAGAAGAAGTAATGGCTATTTTCCCAAGACATGTTCCGGTTGGTCTTGAGCATGGAACTGTAATTGTTGTAGAAAATGGCGAACCGTATGAGGTAACTACTTTTCGAACAGAAAGCGAATATGAAGATTTTCGGAGACCTAGTAGTGTTCAATTTGTCCGTTCATTAGAAGAGGATTTAAAACGACGTGATTTCACGATGAATGCAATTGCAATGACAGAGGAAGGCGAAATGATTGATTTATTTGCTGGGCAAGAAGCGATTCGTCTGAAGGAAATTACAACGGTTGGAGATGCTGCAGACCGTTTTCAAGAAGATGCACTGCGAATGATGCGTGGTATTCGGTTCGTAAGTACGTTAGGTTTCTCTTTGGAAACAAAGACGAAACAAGCAATTGAAACGTATGGGCATTTACTTGAACATATAGCGATTGAAAGAATTACAGTTGAGTTCGAAAAGTTATTAACGGGTACGTATTGTGTGAAAGGGCTTCAAGAATTGGTAGAAACGAAGCTATTTTCGCATCTGCCATATTTACAAATGTCAGAAGAAAGACTCTTGAAAGCTACGCAGTATAAATGGGATTCTTTTGAAACAGACATTGAGGCGTGGGCATTTTTCTTATATTGTATCGGAGAAGAGCATCCATCTGTCTTTTTACGTCAATGGAAGTTCTCGAATAAAAAGATTAAGGATATTGTAGCGGTTTTATTAGCAATTCGTTCTAGAAAGGAGAAGGGATGGGATACAGTCCTTCTTTATAAAACTGGAATTCACATCGCTGAGATGGCGGAAAGAGTATATGAAGCGATAATAGAAAGTTATAATAGCGCGTCTGTTAAGCAAGTACAATCATTATTTCATGCATTGCCGATAAAAAATCGTCAAGAAATGAATGTGACTGGTAATGATTTATTAAGCTGGGCAGATAAAAACCCAGGTCCGTGGGTTGCCGAAATGCTTCAAAACATTGAAGAAGCAATCGTACAAGGAGATTTAGTCAATAAGAAAGAGAATATAAGGGAGTGGCTAGAAAGATGCAATCTACTATAAGAAAGCAGTTATTGCAAGTTTTTTCTGAAGCAGATGGTGAATTTATATCTGGTCAAACACTTAGTAATAAACTTGGTTGTTCTAGAACTGCTGTATGGAAGCATATGGAGGATCTTCGTAATGAAGGATATGAACTCGAAGCTGTACGCCGCTTAGGTTATCGAATTGCTAGTAAACCAGATAAGGTAACTGCTAATGAAATTCAATTAGGATTACAAACAGAGCGTATAGGTAGAACGGTTTATTTTGAAGAATCAGTTGAATCTACTCAGCATATTGCAGCAAGACTTGCTTATGAAGGAGCAGAAGAAGGAACAATCGTCGTTGCAGAAGAACAAACAGCAGGTAGAGGGCGTTTAAGTAGAAAATGGCATTCACCAAAAGGGACTGGAATTTGGATGAGTATTATATTGCGTCCATCTATTCCAGTTCATCATGCACCACAGCTTACTTTATTAGCAGCTGTTAGCGTAGCGCAAGCAATTGAAAAATGTACCGGTGTAAACGTAGGGATTAAATGGCCGAATGATATTTTAATTCAAGGTAAAAAAGCTGTCGGTATATTAACGGAGATGCAAGCTGATCCAGATAAAATTAATGCTGTTATTATGGGAATTGGCATTAATGCAAATCAGAAACAAGAACATTTTGATGAGGAAATTCAGCAAATTGCAACTTCATTAGCAATTGAATCGGGTAAGCCGATTGTTCGTGCGGAACTTATGCAACAAATTTTCTTGCAACTAGAGAAATTGTATGAAGAGTATTTAAAAAATGGCTTCTCTGTTATTAAAATTCTTTGGGAAAGTTACGCAGTAAGTATCGGAAAAGAAATTACAGCTCGAACGATGAAGGAAACTATTAATGGGCTAGCAAAAGGGATTACGGAGGATGGTGTATTGTTACTTGAGGATCATCAAGGACAAGTGCACCACATTCATTCTGCTGATATAGAAATTAAGTAAAAGAAGTTCCTATTTTGGAGCTTCTTTTTGTCATTTAGATACTAATAAATTTCACATACCGTAATAGGGATAGAAAATTATTTTTTCGAAAAAATGTAGCAATTCCTTTTCAGAGTTTGCTATAATTAGTTCGAATATGGGCAGTATCAAAGCGAACTGCACCATTATTTTACGCAGTATGAAAAAATAATAATTTGGATTCTGCCTTGATCCAATAACGGACTGGGACAGAGGGATGAATAATGCCGACTAACACACAACCCTTCTGCCCTTTTATGGCCAGAGGGGTTTTTTATATGATTTCGGCCATCTCCTCTCTCCTGCATAAAGGAGGAGTAGTTTTTGAAAACAACAACAGATTTTTTGAAAATGAAAGAGCAAGGTGAGCCGATTACAATGCTAACGGCGTATGATTATCCATCTGCTAAATTAGCAGAAGAAGCTAAAGTCGATATGATTTTAGTGGGTGATTCTCTAGGAATGGTTGTACTTGGGTATGATTCAACAGTTCCAGTAACAGTAGAGGATATGATTCATCATACGAAAGCTGTACGCCGCGGAGCGAAAGAGACGTTTATTGTAACTGATATGCCATTTATGTCTTATCATGTCTCATTGCAAGATACGATGATTAATGCACGTCGCATTGTTCAAGAGAGCGGGGCACATGCATTAAAGGTAGAAGGTGCTGGAGAAGTTATATCAACTATTCACTACTTAACGAATGCGGGAATTCCCGTTGTGGCGCATTTAGGTTTAACTCCTCAATCTGTAGGAGTGCTAGGTGGGTATAAAGTACAAGGGAAAGATGCTGAAAGTGCAAAAAAATTAATAGAAGATGCAAAGAAATGTGAGGAAGCTGGTGCGATAGCACTTGTGCTAGAATGTGTGCCAATGCAATTAGCAGAACTTATTTCAGAGCAGTTAACAATTCCTACAATCGGAATTGGAGCAGGACAAAAAGTAGATGGGCAAGTTCTTGTATACCACGATCTTATCTCGTACGGCGTAAATCGTGTTCCGAAATTTGTGAAGCAATATACGTCTGTTCAAGAGGAGATTGTGCGAGGGATTTCGCAATACGTTACTGAAGTAAAGACAGGGCAATTTCCTGAAGAAAAACATTCATTCACAATGAAAGAGGAAGAGTGCTTAGCGCTATACGGAGGAAAACAATAATGAAAATCATAACTACAGTGCAAGAGATGCAGCAAATTACAAACGAACTTCGTACAAGTGGAAAAAGTATCGGTTTTGTTCCATCGATGGGGTATTTACACGAAGGGCATGCTACGTTACTACGTAAGGCAAGGGAAGAAAATGAAATTGTAGTTTTAAGTGTATTTGTAAATCCACTACAATTTGGACCAAATGAAGATTTAGATCGATACCCACGTGATATTGATAGAGATGAAAATGTAGCAAAAGAAAATGGTGTTGATTATTTATTTTATCCGAGTGTAGAAGAGATGTATCCAGCAGAACAAACGACAACAGTAGAAGTTGTGAAGCGTACCGACGTATTATGTGGCAAACAAAGACCTGGTCATTTCGCTGGTGTCGCGACTGTACTAATGAAACTATTTAATATCACATTGCCAACGCGTACTTATTTCGGTATGAAAGATGCACAGCAAGTCGCTGTCATTGAAGGGTTTGTCGCTGATTTTAATATTCCAGTTACGATCGTACCAGTGGATATTGTAAGGGAAGAGGACGGCTTAGCGAAAAGTTCTCGTAACGTGTACTTATCACAAGAAGAACGTGAAGAGGCTCCTCATTTATACCGCAGTCTATGTGTAGCGAAAGAAAGAATTGAGGCGGGCGAACGTAATCCAGAAACCATTACAAATCTTGTGAAAGAGTATATTGAGAAGTATACAAAAGGAACTGTAGATTATGCTGATTTATATGCATATCCTTCATTAAAAGCAATAGATAAAATTGAAGGAAAAATCATTTTAGCGATTGCAGTTAAGTTTGAAAATGTACGATTAATTGACAATATAACATTAATGGGGAAATAAGGGGGAGCATCTATGTTTCGCACAATGATGAGAGCGAAGTTGCATCGCGCAACTGTAACAGAAGCAAATTTAAATTATGTAGGTAGTATTACAATTGATGAAGATTTAATGGATGCAGTAAATATTGTAGAAAATGAAAAAGTACAAATTGTAAATAACAACAATGGAGCTCGCTTAGAGACATATGTTATTAAAGGAGAGCGCGGTAGCGGTGTTGTGTGTTTAAATGGTGCAGCTGCAAGGCTTGTACAGCCAGGGGATAAAGTTATTATTATTTGCTACGGCTTAGTGGCAGAAGAAAATATTCATAAACAAGAGCCAAAAATTGCAGTGTTAGACGATGATAATCAAATTATTGAAATGTTAGGTGCTGAAAAAGCGGGCACGATATTATAAGTAGGAAGGCTATCTCTATTACGGAGATAGCTTTTTTGTGCATCTTTTCATTAAGATGAGATAAAACGTGGTATAGTAACATTATATAATTTTGTGTTTGATAGGTAAGAAATTGAGGTGTTACATATATGAGTAAGCGTTATGTCGTTGTTGATTTAGAGACGACAGGGAACTCCTGGAAGGATGGGAAGGATAAAATCACCCAAATTGCGGCTGTTGTAGTGGAAGATGGAGAGGTATTAGAGATTTTTTCATCTTTTATTGATCCGAAGAGAGAGATTCCACCATTTATTACAGAATTAACAGGGATTGATGAGAGTTTGGTTAAGCAAGCCCCGTTATTTCAAGATGTAGCCCCGATGATTGTTGAGCTATTACAAGGTGCAGCTTTCGTTGCACATAACGTTCACTTTGATTGGAATTTTTTAACGGAAGAATTAAGGCAGGCTGGATATACAGAAGTACATTGCCCAAAAGTTGATACAGTTGAGTTGGCGCAAATTCTTTTGCCGACAGCTGATAGTTATAAATTACGTGATTTAGCTAAGAAACATGAATTAGAGCACGATCAACCACATCGTGCGGATAGCGATGCTCTTGCAACAGCGGAATTGTTTATACAATTTTTAAATGAAATCGAAAAGTTACCGCTTGTCACGTTGCAATCGCTTTATGAATTAAGTGATGTTTTCCAAAGTGATATAGCTGATGTGCTTTCTGAAAATATTTTAAAGAAAATGATGCATGGTAAAGAAAGGGCAGAGGGGTATGAAGTGTATCGAAATATTGCGCTTCGAAAGCGGAATTATTCTTTAAGTCTCAGTGAAACATGCTCATCTAAATTTGATGCTTTCTTACATAAGACAATGGATAAACTTGAGTTAAGTATGCCAAAGTTTCAAAAAAGAGAAAGCCAACAGATTATGATGAAAGAAATATATACAGCGCTAAGAGATTCTAGGTTTTCACTTATTGAAGCAGGAACAGGTACGGGGAAGACACTTGCATATTTACTTCCAAGTATTTATTTTGCAAAGAAAAAAGAAGAACCTGTCATTATAAGTACACAAACTGTACAACTGCAACAACAAATACTAGAAAAAGAAATACCGTTATTACAGAAAATAATGTCATTTTCATTTGAAGTAGCTCTTCTGAAAGGAAGAAAGCATTATCTTTGTCTACACAAATTTGAATATGCTTTGCAAGAGGAAGAGAAAAATTATGATATGGCGCTCACAAAGGCAAAAATTTTAGTATGGTTATTGCAAACGGAAACTGGCGATCGTGATGAATTAAATATTCCTGAGGGCGGCAAGTTACTTTGGAACCGTATTTGTAGTGATGTACATAGTCCAGGCGGGATGCAAAGCAACTGGTATAGTCGTTGTTTTTATCAAAGAGCAAAGAATAAAGCATTATTTGCAGATATCGTTATTACAAATCATGCGTTATTATTTCAAGATTTTTCAAGTGAAGAACCACTGTTTGCTTCATGTGAACATATTATTTTTGATGAAGCTCATCATATCGAGGAAGCGGCAAGCAGAACATTAGGTGAACAGTTCTCATGCATGTATTTTCAATTAGCATTATCTCGTCTTGGTACGCTAGAAACAGATGATGTACTTTCTAAAGTATATAAAATGATGAAAAAATCAGAGCAAGCATCTCGTTCGACTTTCCGTATGGTGAGTCATAGTTTGAAGGAATTGAAATTTGATGCGGATGAACTATTTCAAATGTTACGGACTTTCGTATTTAAACAAACAAAGCAGGAACAAGGGATGAGCAATATGCCACTCATTTATCGATATAACACGGAAGTAGAGAAAGGTAAGTTATGGGATAGCATTACTGAGTTAACAAATCGATTTGTGTATGATGTAAGAAAGTTATTGACTACACTTGAGAAGCAAGTTGAAATATTGCAAAGTAAATTAGAATGGGAGATGCATGTCGTTACAGGTGAATTTATGCATTTAATTGAGTTGTTGAGAAAGATGGCACAATCTTTACAATTACTCATTTTAGAAAAAAATTCATACGTGACATGGATGGAGACTGAAACGAAGGGAACGATTCATTCAACAGTTTTATATGCGCAGCCTGTTCATATTGGGGAAAGATTTGCTGATGAATTTTTAACCCAGAAAAAGAGTGTTATTTTCACATCAGCAACGTTAACAGTTAATGATTCATTCGACTATATAAAAGAGGAGCTAGGTTTACATGATTTTGCTCCCAATACATTAAAGGTTCCATCACCATTCCGTTTTGAAGAGCAAATGAAATTAATGGTTTCAACGGATGTACCTTTTATTAAGAAAGCAAGTAATGAAGAATATATTGAGTCTATATCGGCACATATTGCGAAAATAGCGAAAGCTACAAAAGGTAGAATGCTCGTTTTATTCACTTCGTATGAAATGTTGAAAGAAGCGTATACGAATTTGAAAAATGATGAGACATTAGAAGGATATTTATTATTAACGCAAAGTGTGAATAATAAGAGCCGAAGTCGTCTAATCCGCAAATTCCAGGAGTTCGACAAATCGATTTTGTTAGGAACAAGTAGTTTTTGGGAAGGGATAGATATACCTGGAGACGCCCTGAGTTGTCTTGTCATTGTCCGTCTTCCTTTTACCCCTCCTCATCAGCCGATGATGGAAGCAAAAGGAGAGTGGTTAAAAAATCAAGGAGAAGACGTATTCGCTAAGTTGGCGCTCCCGCAAGCAATTTTGCGTTTCAAACAAGGGTTTGGTCGCCTTATTAGAACAAATACAGATACGGGAACTGTATTTGTATTAGATCGTCGTTTGACAAGCTCTTCTTATGGAAAACGTTTTTTACAATCAATCCCAACTGTCCCGCTCTATGAAGGTCCTCTAGAAGAATTATTAGAACAATTAAAGGAACAGCCAAATGAATAAAATTGGAATAAAAATACGCCTGAAGTACATTTAAACTTCAGGCGTAAAAAATGTGGGTAGGAGGAATTTTATTTTTCTTACTTCTTGTATACAAAATGTATTGGTTTTCGACTTGAAACCTTTTTTTGCTGTACATGTCCTGCTATAATAGATGGGTGATGAAGCAGGGGTTGTAAAGAATGTACTCTTATTGTAACCGCATTGCGTTCTTCTATAATTAGAAATTTTTGTGTAACGGAGGAGTTTTTTCATGGATAAGAAAATCGAAGTCCTATCAACGACGCGTATTAAATATTCGTCTGACTTGTATAAAATCGTTGATAGTTTGAATCGTACGTTAAAAGAGCAGGACCTCATGTTCGGATTAGCATTAGACGAAAAAGATAAAGAAACAGCTGTATTTACGATTTACAGAACGTAGTGATACAATGAAAAAGTGGATCTTTACAATCATTATCGTTATCGTTGCTAGCGGAATATATGGGGCATATGTTTATAATAAAACGATGGAAAAGAAAATTCCAAAAGAGTCAAAGTCTGTAGAAATTGCGAAAGAAAAGGCAAAGCTTACAAAGGTAAATACTGTTGATTATTATAATGGAAAATCTTCATATACAGTCGTACAAGGTACAGATGAAAAAGGAGAACAACTTATCGTTTGGGTGCCTGAGAAAAAAGGGGAAACTATAGTAAGGAAAAAGAGCGAAGGTATTTCTGAAAAAGATGCTTTACAAAGAACGATTGAACAAGTCGGAGATGAAAGTAAAGAACCCAAAAGTAAGCCGAAAGAAATTTTAAAAGTAAAATTAGGCTTTGAAAACAATATACCATTATGGGAAGTTACATATATTGATGATGACAATCGTTATAGTTACTACTATCTTGAATTTAAAGATGGGAACTTTTTAAGACGATATAGCATTGAAAAATAGATGTAGGGGGAACTACAAATGAAATTAGCAAAGCGAGTAGCTGCTTTAACACCATCTGCAACTTTAGAAATTACAGCAAAGGCACAAGCATTAAAAGCAGAAGGTCATGATGTAATTGGATTAGGAGCAGGAGAACCTGACTTTAATACGCCAGAACATATTATGGATGCTGCGCATAAAGCGATGTTAGAAGGACATACGAAGTATACACCAACAGGTGGATTACAAGCGTTAAAACAAGAAATTGTGAAGAAGTTTACTCGTGATCAAGGAATTGCGTATGATCCATCTGAAATTATTGTATGTAATGGTGCTAAGCATGCATTATATACATTATTCCAAGTGTTACTTGATGAAGGAGATGAAGTTATCATCCCAACTCCTTATTGGGTAAGTTATCCTGAGCAAGTAAAGCTTGCTGGTGGTAAGCCAGTTTATGTAGAAGGTCTAGAAGGCAATGAGTACAAAATTACAGCAAAGCAGCTGCGTGAGGCAATTACAGAGAAAACGAAAGCAGTTATTATTAATTCACCGAGCAATCCAACAGGGATGATTTACAGCAAAGAAGAATTGCAACAGCTTGGAGAAGTATGTTTAGAGCATGATATCTTAATTGTTTCAGATGAGATCTATGAAAAATTAATTTATGGTGACGCGGAATATACTTCAATTGCCCAGCTTTCTAATGCATTAAAAGAACAAACACTTATTATTAATGGTGTATCTAAATCACATTCTATGACAGGTTGGCGTATTGGATATGCAGCAGGAAATAAGCAGCTTATTAAAGCGATGACGAACTTAGCAAGTCATAGTACGTCAAACCCTACTTCAATTGCTCAATACGGTGCAATTGCTGCGTATGCAGGCTCACAAGAACCTGTAGAAACAATGCGTCAAGCGTTTGAAGAAAGATTGAACATTATTTATGATAAATTAATTCAAATTCCTGGTTTCACTTGCATTAAGCCCCAAGGTGCTTTTTACTTATTCCCAAATGTAAAAGAAGCCGTAGCATTAGCTGGGTATGATACAGTTGATGAGTGGGCAAAAGCATTATTAGAAGAAGAAAAGGTGGCTCTTGTTCCAGGTACAGGATTTGGTGCACCAAATAACGTTCGATTATCGTATGCGACATCTCTTGAGCAAGTTGAGAAAGCATTAGAACGAATTCACACGTTCATGAAAAGTAAAGTACAGGCTTAATCGTCTGTTTCTTGTAGTAAATGGCAAAAGACCTCCCTATATATAGGGAGGTTTTTTTGACGAATTGTGGCAAAAAGAAATGGCTAAAGGTGTGTTATACTAGAAAGCGAGGTGTTTGGTGATGAAAAAGAAAATGATGTTACAATGGTTTGAACAGGGAAGCATAGCGATTCCTAAATTGCTTATGATGCATTATAAAAAGCTAGGTTTAAATGAGACGGAATTTATGGTAGTACTTCATGTACACACATTTTTAGAATCAGGTAATTCGTTCCCGACTCCTTCAGAGATTTCAGAACGGATGACGATAACAGAAATGAAATGCATGGAAGTGATTCAGACTTTAATCCAAAAAGGTTTTTTAGCACTAGAAGGTGGACGAAGATCTGAAGCGATGATGTGTGAAAGTTATTCTTTGCAACCACTGTGGGAAAAAATACTGCACTTTTTAATGAATGAATCTATAGAGGAAGAGCAAAAAGAACAAAAACAAATTCAAGTAAATTTATATACAGTATTTGAAAAAGAATTCGGAAGACCACTTTCGCCATTTGAATGTGAAACATTAGGGATGTGGGAAGATCAGGATCAACACCATCCGAATTTAATTCAAGCGGCTCTTCGTGAAGCTGTTATGAGTGGTAAACTTAATTTCCGGTATATTGATCGTATTTTGTTTGAGTGGAAAAAGAACGGAATTAAAACGGTAGATCAAGCACAAAATCAAGGCCAGAAATTTAGAGCGAATCAACAACGCACACAACAAACGACAAAACAAGAGACGAAATTTACTGGGAAAGTGCCTTTTTATAATTGGTTGGAGCAGTAGTGTAGGAGGAAAGATATGTTGAACAAAACGCAAATTCGTTATTGTTTAGATACAATGGCGGATATGTATCCAGAAGCGCATTGTGAATTAATTCATGATAATCCATTTGAACTTGTAATTGCAGTGGCATTATCTGCACAATGCACAGATGCACTTGTGAATAAAGTGACGAAAAACTTATTTCAAAAATATAAAACACCAGAAGATTATTTGAGTGTGTCTTTAGAAGAGTTACAACAAGATATACGTTCCATTGGATTGTTTAGAAATAAGGCGAAAAATATTCAAAAATTGTGCCGGATGTTACTAGATGATTATAACGGGAAAGTTCCAGAAGACCGTGACGAGCTGACGAAATTACCAGGAGTAGGGAGAAAGACAGCGAATGTAGTTGTTTCGGTAGCATTTGGAATTCCAGCGATTGCTGTTGATACGCATGTAGAGAGAGTGAGTAAACGGTTAGCAATTTGTAGATGGAAAGATTCTGTGTTAGAAGTGGAAAAGACATTGATGAAGAAAATTCCAATGGATGAGTGGGGAGTTACACACCACCGTATGATTTTCTTTGGACGTTATTACTGTAAGGCGCAGCGACCACAATGTGAAGAGTGTCGATTACTAGAAATATGTCGTGAAGGAAAGAAACGAATGAAGGGGAAATAAAGGATGGAGCGAGTTATAGAGATACCGAAAGAGTTTCGGTACGTACCATTTTTTAAAAAGAGTGCAAATTCGATTACGTATAATACAGACCAGTCTTTTGAAGAAATAATACAAAATACTTACTTTATATTTGATATTGAAAGACAATATGAGCCGTGGAATGAAATTGAAACAAGTATTCCAGCGGTGTTAAATGTATGGAAAAGCAGCCATGAAGAAATTGCTACACTATTTCGAAACCGAAAAAAACAAGAGGCTGAGGGTCCGATGATTCTTTTTGCAGCACACTTGCTATCGGTTGTATATTGGCTAAATGAGAAGCCTGTTCATAGTTTGCATGAGATGCAAGTAAATACGAATGAATTGGAAGCACAACCTGTTAATTTTATAGAACGATACTCATTTATTATAAAGAAACCGAGTAATTATCATTCGTATATTCAATTAACACAGTTGTATATTGAAATAGAAAAGCTACATGTTAAGAAAATGATAACAAAAAAGAAGTCCTTTTCTCGTTAAGAGTAAGGACTTCTTTTTTGTTATTAAGACTCTGATGTAACAACATCTCCGTCTGCGTGAGGTGTATCTCCGCCGTTATTCTGTTGGTGCTGCTCTTCTTCAGCCTTTTTTCTAGCTTCTTCTTCAGCTTTTCTCTTAGCTTCTTCTTCAGCTTTTTTCTTAGCTTCTTCTTCAGCCTTCTTTTTAGCCTCTTCTTCAGCAGCTTTCTTTTGAGCTTCTTCTTGCTGTTTACGTTGTTGTTCTTGTTGCTGTTGTTCTTGTTGTTTACGTTGTTGTTCTTGCTGTTGTTGCTCTTGCTGTTTACGCTGATCTTCATCAGCTTTTTTCTTAGCTTCTTCTTGTTTTAGTTTATCTTCATTGGTCTTTTTCAGGGCTTCTTCGTCAGCTTTTTTCTTAGCTTCTTCGTCAGCTTTTTTCGCATCTGGAGTTCCGCCAGGCGCAGTGAAGGATGCACCAACTGCAGGACTTGTTCCCGTATCCTTTTTCGCTACCACAGAGAAGCTGTAAGTAACACCTGGTTTAATACCACCAAGAGTAGCTGTCGTACCGCTTACTGATAAGCTACCACTAGAACCGTCAGTAGCTTTATAGCTTGCTGCGTATGCATCAACATTTGATGATGGTCCAGACCAATTCAGTGTCACTGTGCTAGCGCCATCGAAAGCGACGTTAAGGCCACTAGGTGGATCTACTTTAATTTCTTTAACTGCATCTTTTTTCGCACCTTTAATGTACAGTTCTCCATTTAATTCTTGTACAGAAGAAGGGCGCTCGAAACGAGATTTATCCGTAGCAAATTTACTCATCATTGCTTGGAACATTTGCTGAGCAATTCTAGTAGAACGATCGCTAATGTAATTTTCTGGGCTATCTTTTTCATAACCAGTCCATACAGCCATTGTATATTGTGGTGTATATCCTGCGAACCAACTATCTCTGTTGGCATCTGCTGGAATACCGTATTTTTTAATAACAGATTTATCAAAGTTTTGTGTTCCTGTTTTACCAGCAACGTCAAAGCCAGAAACATATGCTGTTGGCCCTGTACCGCCGGAACCAGGTTTTACTACGTCACGAAGAACGTCAGTAACCATGTAAGCTGTATAGTCGTGCATTGCACGCTGTTCTTTCGGTTTAAAGCTTTTCTTTTTTCCATCTGGGAAAATAACTTCTTTAACGAAATGAGGTTTATTGTATACACCGTCATTTCCAAATGCTGCATAAGCTCCAGCGACATCTAACGGAGAGCCTTCATTACTACCGATTGCAGTAGATTCATATGCTTTCCCATCTTTAAACGTCATTCCTAAACCTTCAGCAAACTCTTGTGCCTTAGGAATACCGACTGCTTGAGCTGTTTTTAAAGCCGGGATGTTTAATGACTTCTTCAATGCTTCACGAAGTGAAACGTCACCTTTAAAATTACCTGTAGCATTTTTAATCTTTGTGCCATCAGAGTAAGTATATTCAGAGTCATTTAATTGATGATAAGTAGACCATTGAAGATTCTCAATTGCTGGACCATAGTCGAAAATTGGTTTCATTGTTGAACCAACTTGGCGCTTTAAATCAACTGCCATATTATGACCTTTGAAAGTAGACTTACTTTCTTTACGCCCAGCACCAATTGCTCGAACTTCTCCAGACTGTGTATCCATAAATACAAATGATCCTTGGAACTGATCGTTTGGATACTTAATGAGATTGCCATCCATAATTTTCTCAGCGTAATCTTGAGCATCTTGATCAAGTGTTGTATGAATCGTTAAACCATCTGAACCGATATTTACATCAGGGTATTCTTTTTCAACTTCCTTTACAGCAGCATCTATAAATGCTTGATACTTCATTTCAGTCACTTCTGAAGATGGAAGAAGTCCTTGTGTTACAGGGATTTGCATCGCATCATTCATTTCTTGTTTCGTTATATACCCGTGTCGGTTCATTAATGTTAATACGATATTACGACGTTTCGTTGCTCTATCAACGTTATCTGGTTTTGTTGGATCATAAATGTTAGGGCCTTGGGGTAAACCAGCGAGCATTGCAGCTTCGTGTAGTTGTATGTCTTTTAAATCTTTGCCGTAATATTTTTTGGCAGCTGTGGAAATACCATAAGAGCGATTACCTAAGTTAATCTTATTTAAGTACATTTCTAAAATTTCATGTTTTGAGTACTGTTGCTCTAACTTATAAGATAAGTACCATTCCTGCACTTTTCTCTTTGCAGTTTTGTCCATCGTTAGAAAGTAGTTTTTAACTACTTGCTGTGTAATCGTACTACCACCTTGTGAGCCAAAGCCACCAGTGACATTTTCCATAATTGCCATTCCAGTACGTCTAAAATCAATTCCATCATGATCGTAGAAGCGAGCATCCTCAGTCGCAAGGAATGCACTTTCAATTACTTTGGGAATTTGATCGTAAGTAACATGGGTTCGTTTTTCAGCACCGTATTCATAGAAGAAATTCCCGTTTTTATCAAGGAATTTTGTTGATAAAGGATTGACAAGTTTTGATTTGTCTAATTTCGGAGCGTCCTTTACCATAACAAAGAAAGCCGAAACGCCAGCTACGAGGCCGACGATACCAAGAAGTAGACAACCTATAAGGAATTTCTTGAAAAAGGAACCTTTTTTCTTTGGCTTTTCTTCTTTATGAGTTTCTTTCGTTTGATTTTTTACATGATTTCGTTCTGTACGAGAACGATAATTATCTGACATTATACTTTCTCCTACCTTTCATTCTCTCCCCCAAAAGTCGAAAAAAGAGCCTTAGTGATGACTCTATCACGAAAAATAAACCGTGTCTAGTACGCGGATATAATCAATTCGAGGGTGATAACCGCATGATAATAAAGACCCATGCTCTTCTATTTCTTGTTTTGTAATCGATTTACGTCCACCAGTATTTTGACGATTCCAAAATGCAATAATATGTTTTGCATCTAATAAATAAAATTCATCAAAAAGTGTAAATTTAATAATAACAAATGCAATTCCATTATGAGCGACTACTTGCTTCATATGTTCAATTTGATGAAGGTGGAAGTTTTGAAGTGGAAAACTGGTTTTATTTTTAGTTTCTTTCGCTTCAAAATCGATGTATTTCCCTTTATATACACCGTTGTAATCTGTTGTAGAAGGTTGTTTGAAATACGCTTCTTTTACCACTGCAGCACTTCGAGCGGGGTAATCTACTTTTACAATTTGAAGAGGTGTAGGTTTTTTATGTACGCATGCAATATTATGGGTTAAGTAATATTGATTGGTTTCATTCAATTCCTCTTCAAGGGACATACCTCTATTACTGTAAGTATGTTTTTTTATTGGTGTTTTATGAGGTTGTGAAGCTTGATCGTACCTTTTTCCATTTGGGTAACGAATGGTCATATTGTGTCCACTCCCAACTTGTTAAGAATTACTTACAAAGGTGATTATATCAAAAAATGAAAAAAGATGTGACCTTTTTCAAGAAAGGTATGGTACTTATTCATGTTTAGCTGGAACGATTACGAAAAAATTAAGCAAAACCGTAATGATATTTTGTGTACAGAAGAGGAGAAAGCTATAGTTCTTAATATTAAGGAGAGAACGGATGTAGCTAACGTAGATAATATTTCACGTACACAATCTTACCAAGAATATTATTTGAGAAATAAAGAAATCCAATGGTCCTTTTTAGCAAGTATGGTTTCAAGGAATGGGGGATGGAATATGACAGATTTAGAAGGAGAATATTATTCTAATCTTCTACCTCAAACAGTTAAGAGACGATTATTTCTTTGTTATGAGAAAGCCAATTGGCTCATTTTCTTAGATGCATTCCCTCAACTATTACTGTATGAAGAAAGTAAAAGGCGATGTGAGCCGCTCTTTCACTTGTTACAATTTTTCAACATATCAATTTTTATGGAAAAAGAATGGTCATATTTCTGGGAGAAAAAAGATATCAATAGGCTTATGACGGCGCTTATTATTAATGAACAAAATAAAATTCAAAAACCAGTAATCGAGAATACATACTTTCAAAAACATGTATTTGATACGGCAGTGTTCAAATTTCAAGAAATACTTCACATTAGTGCAGTTGTTTTTCCGATGATGGAAGGGAGAATGTATGGGTTTTCAGTTTATCAATTTGAAACGTTACAAAAACGTATAGAACTTGGGAAGAAGTTAGCTTGGTTATTATTTCATTCAAAGTATAAAGATTCTTTTTATAAGTTTGCATTGCAAACTAGGCATACGGGATCAAGGATGGATTATGAATGCAATATAAAAGAGATTAGAAAATCAAGTACACCGGCTCTTAGAGATGTGTACTCTATTGTCGCTCACGAAAAATTAATTGAAAAAGATTGGTTTAGTGAAGGGATGGAAATGGAGTCTTTATTCGTACTTGAAAAACCAAAGGGGGGAATTAATATAACAGAATGGTATAGAATGAAGAGGGAGCAAATACATACTCTTTCTATATTAAGTAGTTTTGTTAAAAGAATAGATGAGTTCATGATATAATCAAAAAGTCCCGCCTTCCTACATGAAGGCGGGGCTTCTTGATTAAAAGTAATATGTTCTTCAACAAATTACTTTTTACTTCGCTAATTGCCGGCAGTACGACTTTAACCTCAGCACTTATCGAAAGCAAATAGAGAAGGTTAGACCGGAAATTAGCTTTTTGTAAAAGCCGCTTTGGTTAAAGGGTCATTTTATCCTGCTATTTGTGGGTGGTAAAACTCCCACCTCAAAATTCGGCTGGAGCAAAGAAGTTGGGTGGGAGCCCTGCTGCCCGTAAACGCTCGATTGGTGAAGGCTAATAATCAGTGGGAGATGAAAAACCCCCTCACTGATTAAAGTTTCACTTTATGTAGCGGGGAAATTTGGACCATCAAGCTTTGGATTACCAGTCTCAGGTTTGTTTTGTTGTTTGTTTTGTTTTTTATTTTTTTCATTTTTATTTTTTGCCATCGTAATACACCTCCTTTTTGTATTGTTACCATTTCTAAAAATGGCATACAAAATGATTTCTTTGACGAATATCAACTAGTTTTGTCATGTGAGCAGGAGTAACCAATCAATCGGCGAAATTACATGACAAAGGAAAGGCAAAGAAGGGGGCGTTTTAAATATGGCGATGGTTCAGAAGGAAGATGTTATGAAAAAAATGGATCAAATGTTAAGTTCTCTCGATTTGCTGGAAATGAATATTGGGATTAGAATGAATCACGCATTGAAGGATAAAGTTGAAAAAATATGCAATAAGATAGAAATAACAGAAATGCATATCGAGCATATGGAAAATAAATTAGTGCATCACGAAGAAAAAGGGAGCTGGGTAAAGACATTTCAAAACGTCGTAGTCAGTGCATAATAAGGTGGGAATAAAATGAAATATGAAGCATTAATCCAGTCTTCGGAGAAGTTAATGCAGTATAATGATGAAGCCAATGTAAAAAAAAGAGAAATGGATGAATATGATTTTTATAAGGATATGAAGCCATTTGTTGATATGGTAGATGCGGAGTTAGAGGTGTGGAAAGAATTAGCTTATATATGGATAAAGGAAGAGCGGCCTAAGTATATACATGTACAACAAATCGATCAAGTGTATGAGAATTTACAAACTAATGTGCTACAATGTTTTGTTAATAAGGGAAAAGGTAAACGTTTCTTTGAAACTCATCAAGCTATTTCGTATACTTTGCAAAATATCGTAGATCAATGTAAGTAACAAGAGGGGAAAACCCTCTTGTTTTTTTAGGCTTCTGTCGCTGTTGTAGGTTTTGTTGCGCCGTTTATTTCTAATTCACGTATTAATGTTCGGTAATCTGAGATGCATATTTTTCCTTCGAGATAACAATGTCTCGCAAAGTCTAGCAGTTCATTTGAACTTTCTGTACAGTACCCCTTTTTTTGAGAAAACGCTTGTTTTAAATCCCCTAATACCATGTTGATTCCTCCCCCATGAGAATCTTCTTCCTTATTATCATAGCATGGAAGGGTTTACTTTCTAATTTTTTTAAAAATTTAAACTTCCGACAAAAACAGACAGATACTCCGTCACACATTTTATTTTATAGGTACATATTCTATATGTAGAAACTTATGTGAAGGAGGAGAGTATGCATGTTTCAACAACCTAATGTATATCAGCAAACAAATCCATATGCACAGCAAAATATGTACCAATATAATGAGGATACATATTTACGATATAATATGTATCCTTTCGAGCCTCATTATGGGAACCAAAATTATTATCAACCATTTGAAGTGTCGTTTGGGAATCAACCGCAACAACCCTACATGAATCAACAACAGCAGCAACCACAACAACCCTACATGGATCAACAACAGCAGCAACCACAACAACCCTACATGGATCAACAACAGCAGCAACCACAACAACCCTACATGGATCAACAACAGCAGCAACCACAACAACCCTACATGAATCAACAACAACCTTATATGAATTCACAATACTATATGCCGCCACCATCTCCCTATGGAAATCAACAAGCGATGTTTTATCCACCAAAACAACCGTATCCAACTATGAATAAACAAAAGCAACAACAGCAACCGAGTCAATTTTCTAGTTTTGTTTCCCAATTTAAAACATCAGATGGCAACTATGATGTAAATAAAATGATGAACACAGCTGGACAAATGATGAATGCGATGAATCAAGTGACAGGTATTGTGAAACAAGTTGGAGGTTTTTTTGGTAAATAATAGTGGGGGGTATCTATAATAGTATTATGTATGAAGTAGGGCAATAGTCAAATTTCTATGAAATAAATGGGTGTATATAACAAGCGGCTTAACCTCTTCTCTCATATTGTAGAGTGTAGTCAGATTTTTTTTTAAGAGAGAGGAGAGAAAAACTATGTATCATTGTCATCCTTGCTTTGGAGGGCATAAGCCTACAGGACCTATTTGTACAACTGCTCCTGTCATTCATCCGACGAAACAATGTGTAACACATTCTTTTTCAACAACGGTGGTGCCACACGTTTTCCCAACACATACAACACATGTACACCATCAACAAATTAAAAATCAAAACTTCTTCCCACAAACAAACTCGAACGTAAATGTTGTAGATCCTGGTGATCCAGGATTTGGTGGCGGATGTGGACCATGTGGTCATCATCATCATCACCACGGTCATCAAATATCTCCATTTGGACCAGGACCGAACGTGTCACCATTTGGACCAGGACCGAATGTATCTCCGTTTGGACCAAATATCGGACCGAATATCGGACCAAACGTTGGTGGAATGTTTAAAAAGTAAATGATATGTTAGAACTAGCGAAATGCTAGTTCTTTTTTTGTAATTGGAGTGTTGGTATGAAAGTTGTTACTGTAACAGGATATAAGCCATTTGAACTTGGAATATTTAAAAATGATCATCCAGGAGTAGATTGTATAAAAAAAGCGTTGCACCGCAAATTAACTGCTTTTGTGGAAGATGGTTTGGAGTGGGTTATTATTAGCGGCCAGTTAGGAGTCGAATTATGGGCTGCTGAAGTTGTTTTTGAGATTCAAGTAGAATATCCAGATTTAAAATTAGCGGTATTTACTCCTTTTTTAGAACAAGAAGAAAATTGGAAGGAAGATAACCGTGAATATTACGAATTTATTCTTTCGCAAGCAGATCACATTGATAGTATTACGAAACGGAAGTACGAAAGCCCAGAGCAATTTAAATTAAAGAATCAATTTTTTATTGCAAAAAGCGATGCGCTTTTAGCTGTATATGATGAAGAAAAGCCTGGGAGCCCTAAATATATAGTAGAAGCGGCTAAGAAAAAAGGAGAAATAGAAAATTATCACAGTTATTTCATTCTTTTTTCTGATTTACAAGATATAATGGAAGAGGAACAGTGGAATAATGCAGATTAATATGTAATATTGTACTTGCATATTTGATTGACAAAAGGCATTGTTTCTGAAAAAATTTAGTTAATGAAAGCTTTGGCAAAAATTTGAGGTGAAGAAAATGATTTCGGATAAAATTAAATTAACAGCGAAAGATATTTTAGAAAAAGAATTTAAAACAGGTATGAGAGGTTATCAACAAGAAGAAGTAGATAAGTTTCTTGATATGATTATTAAAGATTATGAAGCCTTTCATAAGGAATTTGATCAATTAAAACAACAAAATGCTCGTTTAAAACGTGAATTAGAAGAGCAGAAAGTAGCGGCAACACAAGTTCCGCAACAACCAGTACAAACACCAGTCGCACAACCAGTATATAACAATACGAATACGGATATTTTAAAACGTCTATCTAATTTAGAAAAAGCTGTATTTGGAAGTAAGTTATACGAATAAATTAGGGTAACAAAAAGGTTAAAGTAGTTTACATAGAAAAAAACATTGCAAAATCTTTTTGTTTCCACTATACTAATGTTTGTCATAACGTTTGGGTAATCGCTGCAACGCCAACGTTGTAGAGGAAAGTCCATGCTCGCACGACCTGAGATGGTCGTAGTGTTCGTGCCTAGCCAAGTCATAAGCTAGGGTATTCTGGCTGTGAGGCTGGTTTAACGGCAGGGAAAAAACCTAAGTCCTTTCGGATATGGTTTGACTACCTTTAAAGTGCCACAGTGACGAAGTCCTTGAAGAAATGATAGGAGTGGAACGAGGTAAACCCCACGAGCGAGAAACCCAAATAATGGTAGGGGAATCTTTTCCAAGGAAATGAACGATGGAAAAGGACAGGTTTTCATAACCTGTAGATAGATGATTGCCACCGGAGTACGAGGCGTGGGCCGTTTGCAGTACAAAGGAACAGAACATGGCTTACAGAACGTTATGAACCAACTATGAAATAACTCAGCTCTCCTTTGTTAGAGGAGGGCTTTTTATTTGTATGAAGTTATAAATTATGAGTTAAAATGGTTAATGAGATAATTCTTCGTAAAATGTAATAATTAATAGGACAAAATGCTATTAACTATTGTTTGATTATACATAAGAGGTGAATGCAAATGGGAAAAGTTACTTTAATTGCAACAGCGGCAATGGGTATTGAAGCGTTAGTTGCCCGAGAAGTTCGTGATCTTGGTTATGAATGCCAAGTAGAAAACAGCAAAGTAACATTTGAAGCAGATGAAAAGGCGATTTGTCGCACGAACTTATGGTTACGTACTGCGGACCGTGTGAAAATTAAAGTTGGCGAATTCAAAGCAACAACATTTGATGAGCTGTTTGAAAAAACGAAAGCATTAAACTGGGGAGATTATATTCCGGAGAACGGGGAGTTCCCTGTTATCGGTAAATCTCTAAAATCTGAGTTATTCAGTGTTTCGGATTGCCAACGTATCGTTAAAAAAGCTGTCGTTGAAAAATTAAAAACAACATATAAACGTACAACTTGGTTTGAAGAAGATGGTCCGTTATTCCGTATTGAGATTGCAATGCTCAAGGATATTGCAACATTAACAATTGATGCGAGTGGTGTAGGACTTCATAAACGTGGATACCGTATGGATCAAGGGGAAGCTCCTTTAAAAGAAACATTAGCTGCGTCTTTAATTAAGTTAACAAACTGGAAACCAGATCGTCCTTTCGTTGATCCTTTCTGTGGATCTGGAACAATTCCAATTGAAGCTGCGTTAATTGGACAAAATATCGCACCAGGATTTAACCGAGGCTTTGCATCGGATGAATGGGGCTGGGTTGGTAAACAAAATTGGCGCGAAGCTCGTCAAGAAGCTGAAGATTTAGCAAATTATAATCAACCATTGCAAATCATTGGATCTGATATTGACCATCGTATGATCCGAGTTGCTCAAGATAACGCAGAAGAAGTTGGATTAGGGGATCTTATATCATTTAAACAAATGCAAGTAAAAGATTTCACGACAAAAGAGGATTATGGCTATGTTGTAACGAATCCTCCATACGGAGAACGTTTAAGTGAAAGAGCGCTTGTTGAAAAATTATATAAAGAAATGGGAGAGGTATTCCGCCCATTAGATACGTGGTCAATGTATTTATTAACAAGTTATGAGGCATTTGAGAAGTGTTACGGAAAAGATGCATCGAAAAAGCGTAAACTGTTTAACGGATTTATCCGTACAGATTACTACCAATACTTCGGAAAACGTCCACCGCGTAATTCATAGTATAAAACTCCTCCAGCGCGCATATACTGGCTATTATGTAATGCGTAAAGGAGGAAGTGATATGGATAGTTTTCAATTATCGATGATTCAAAAAGCTATTCACCGTACGTATGATGAGCTCGGAAAAGAAGTGGATAGTCATGGCGTAATTGTAGATGAAATACAAAAAGCGCAGGAAGAATATTTATCAGCTCTTTCGCATGAAACAGCGATTGATAAACGGTATTTAAAGTCATTAATATAGAAGAAAATTTTCCTTTTTCGAAAGGAAAATTTTTTTTCGTGTATTTCTATGTATTGCAACAGGGGAAAGTAGCTGTATACATATGTGTAGCAGCTGCTATATCTTTTTATAGAAAAACTGTTTGGTTGGAGGCTAAGGATGTTTACTGAGAAGAGATTACCATTTGAAGTAGGAAAACAAGACAATTTTTATGATAAGTTGAATGAGTGGATTGGAGATGTGTTTTACGACATCCTTCCGGAAAAAGGCTTTGAAGAGCGTGATGAACAAATTTTTATGGCGTTTCAGTTAGAGCGTGCTTTCCAAGAGAAAAAAGTTATGTTCGCAGAAGCGGGAGTAGGAACAGGGAAAACAATTGTATATCTTCTATATGCAATTTGTTATGCGCGTTATACTGGGAAGCCAGCTATTATCGCTTGTGCAGATGAAACGTTAATTGAGCAGCTTGTGAAAGAAGAAGGGGACATTGCTAAGTTATCTGAAGCATTAGGACTATCTGTTGATGTAAGACTTGCGAAATCAATGGATAATTATTTATGTTTACGAAAACTAGAAGATGTTATGAGTGGGCGTGCTCCAGAAGTAATTGAAGACGTATATTATGAATTACCACAGTTTGTATTTGATCATGGTACGATGCAAAACTTTACTCACTATGGTGACAGAAAAGAATTTCCGCTTTTAAATGATGAGGAATGGTCAAAAGTAAATTGGGATTACTTCCAAGATTGCTTCACTTGTGATTCTCGTCATCGTTGTGGACAAACTCTTTCTCGTGAACATTATCGTAAAGCGGCAGATTTAATCATTTGCTCTCAAGACTTCTATATGGATCATATTTGGACGTACGATGCTCGTAAACGTGAAGGACAAATTCCATTACTGCCTGAAAGTAGCTGTGTTGTATTCGATGAAGGACATCTTGTAGAATATGCAGCTCAAAAAGCTTTAACGTATCGTTTAAAGCAAACGATGATGGAGCAACTTTTAACGAGATTGTTACAAAACGATATTCGCGAAGAGTTTGCACATTTAGTGGAAGAAACAATTTGGCAAACAGAGCGATTCTTTGAAGTGTTACAAGAGAATAAAAAGGAAATTGCCGGTTCTGATCGTTTAGAAATTACTGTGACAGAAAAGGTAACTGCAGAGGCGAATAGACTTTACGCAAAAATCGGTGAAGTCGGTGACGCATTAGTATTTGAAAGTGAAATGCATACAGTAAACACATACGACTTAAATATCGTTGATGAACATTTAGATGTATTAGAACATTCACTTCGTCTGTTCATGCACGAGAAAAATGTAATTACATGGGGTGAAGAAGGTGATGGAGCCTTCACGCTAGTAATTATGCCACGTGCAGTTGAAGAAGTATTACAAGAGAAAGTATTCTCGAAGAAAATCCCGTACATTTTCTCTTCTGCTACATTATCTAACAACGATTCATTCGCATTTACAGCAAATAGCCTAGGGGTAAAAGATTACTTATCATTCTCAGTTGCCTCACCGTTTGATTATGAGGAGCAAATGGCAGTAAACTTATTATCGCATACGAAAGAAAATGAATGGGAAAGAAAGTGTCAATATACACTTGAAAATATACAGAAAACAAATGGACGTACACTTGTATTATTCCGTACAACACAAGAGCTTGCAGCGTTTAAAGAATATGTAAGTAAAGAGCAAATGTCAGTTCCGTTCCTATATGAAGGGGATCAAGAAATTAGTCAGCTCGTTTCTCGTTTCCAAAATGAAGAAGAGACTGTGCTTTGTGCCGTTCATTTATGGGAAGGTTTAGATATTCCTGGCTCATCATTATCACATGTTATTATTTGGTCATTACCATTCCCTCCAAACGATCCTGTGTTTGAAGCGAAGCGTAAACATGTAAATGATCCATTCTGGGATGTAGATGTACCATATATGATTTTACGTCTTCGTCAAGGGATTGGCCGTTTAATTCGTACGAGCGACGATAAAGGTGCTATATCAATCTTCTTATCTGATAGAGAAGATGAGAAAGTGGTAGAAGCGGTGAAAAACGTACTACCAGTAGAAGGTAAAGAATTATAAGGAGAAAGCTTGGCGCTTGCCAAGCTTTTTTTCTATTATAAAAGGAATTTAGATTTCCATGTCGAATTAAGCTTGAGGTAGAAAAAGGAGGTTTTTATACGATGACAGTAGCTACATATGAAGTAGAAAAACAATTTTTAACATATGTGAAGAAGATACAGAATTACGGAGAAGCATTAAGCTTAATGTTTTGGGACTTGAGAACAGGTGCGCCTAAAAAAGGTGTAGACCAGCGTTCAGAAGTAATTGGTATGCTTTCATCAGAAGTGTTTGCCATGTCGACTTCAGATGAGATGGGGAATTATTTAACAGAGCTTGAAGCTTTAATACGTGAAGACAAACTTTCTGACACGACAAAGAAAATGGTTGAAGAGTGTCGTAAAGAATATGATAGAAATAAGAAAATTCCGCAAGCGGAATATGAAGCGTATGTGAAATTAGAAGCGAAAGCGGAAAGTGTGTGGGAAGAAGCCCGCGAAAAATCTGATTTCGAAATGTTCCGTCCGTATTTAGAGAAAATTGTTGAATTCAAAAAGAAATTTATTACATATTGGGGTTACGAAACATATAAATATAATACATTATTAGATATGTATGAGCCGGGTATTACAGTAGAAGTGTTAGATCACGTATTTGGTCAACTTCGTGAGCGTATCGTTCCGCTCGTAAAAGAAATATCAGAGTCGCAAAAGAGATTAAAGACAAGTGCCTTATCAGAACATTTTTCAAAAGAAAAACAAAAAAGCTTTACATTAGAGCTATTAAAGCAATTAAATTATGACTTTGAAGCAGGTCGTCTTGATGAAACGGTACATCCATTCGAGATTACATTAAATAGAGGGGATGTTCGTATTACGACACGCTATGACGAAAAAGATTTCCGTATGGCTGTGTTTGGAACAATTCATGAATGTGGTCATGCTGTATATGAACAAAATATTGCAGAGAAATTTGAAGGTACACCGCTATGTAGTGGAACATCTATGGGTATTCATGAGTCACAATCATTATTCTTTGAGAACTTTATCGGTCGTAATAAATCATTCTGGAAGAAAAATTATGATTTATTAAAAGAGTATAGCGATGGCCAGTTCAATGATATATCAGTAGATGAGTTTTATGATGCGATTAACGAATCGAAGCCATCGTTCATTCGTATAGAAGCAGATGAACTTACATATCCGCTTCACGTCATGGTTCGTTATGAACTTGAGAAAGAATTGTTTGATGGTACATTACAAGTGAAGGATTTGCCAGCGGCTTGGAATGATAAGATGGAAGCATATTTAGGAATTCGTCCGGAAAACGATGCACAAGGTGTATTGCAAGATGTTCACTGGGCTGGTGGTTCATTTGGATACTTCCCATCTTATGCGCTTGGTTATATGTATGCAGCGCAATTTAAGGAAAGAATGATAAAAGACATTCCGAACTTTGATGCATTATTAGAAGTAGAAAACGTAACACCAATTCGTGAATGGTTAACCGAAAATATTCACCAATATGGTAAAACGAAAAAGCCACTTGAAATTTTAGAAGATGTGACAGGCGAAGGGTTAAATGCAAACTACTTAGCAGATTATTTAGAAGCGAAGTATAAAGAAATCTATGAGTTATAAAAAAGAGCTGCTTAATTGCAGCTCTTTTTTTAAGGGGATAGAAAAATGATTTATACATATACAGTAATGACGCAAGAAGAAGCAGAAGAAATTGCATATAACTGGCATTATGAAGGGAAATATTCCTTTTACGATATAGAGGCAGATCAAGAAGATTTAGCTGAATTTTTACATGATGAGAGCAGAGGAGATCATGCATTTTCTGTGAAAGAAAATGGCACTCTCATTGGTTTTTTTACTGTTTGTAAAATAAATAATGGAACGGTTGATATAGGTCTTGGAATGAGACCTGATATAACTGGGAATGGATTTGGTCTACAGTTCCTAAAGGCTGGACTAGCTTTTAGTAAAGAAAAATACGGATGCAATTGTATAACACTATCAGTAGCGACATTTAATGAAAGAGCGATTAAAGTGTATAAAAGAGCAGGATTCGAAGCTGTTGGGACCTTTATACAGAAAACAAATGGTAGTTGTTTTGAGTTTTTGAAAATGAATTATATATGTGAAAATGATTAAAAAACAGAGGGGGTCTTCTGTTTTTTTATTTTGATGTAGAAATATATGATACATGTTTTGCACTTGTTGTAATTGGGATTTTTGAAATTTTGAAAGAGGATGTGTATGATTGAACTTTAGTAGCAAATAGCAGGCTTAGCAAGGAGAGATAGAATGATTACAATGAAAACGAAAAATGAAATAGATTTGATGCATGAATCTGGGAAATTACTTGCTTCATGTCATAGGGAAATTGGAAAAATGATGAAACCAGGAATAACGACACAAGAAATTGATACGTTTGTTGAAGCATATTTAGAAAAGCATGGTGCAACATCTGAACAGAAAGGTTACAACGGGTATCCATATGCGATATGTGCGTCTGTAAACGATGAAATGTGTCATGGATTTCCAACGGATGTTCCTTTAAATGAGGGAGATGTTGTGACGATTGATATGGTAGTAAACTTAAATGGTGCGCTTTCAGATTCTGCATGGACATATACAGTTGGCGATATTTCTAATGAAGCAGAAAGGTTATTGGTAGCAGCTGAGAGTGCTTTGTTTAAAGGGATTGATCAGGCGGTAATCGGTAACCATGTAGGAGATATTGGCTATGCAATTGAAAGTTATGTAGCAAATGAAGGTTTTTCTGTCGCAAGAGATTTTACGGGGCATGGGATTGGTAAAGAGATTCATGAAGAACCAGCAATTTTTCATTTTGGTAAACAAGGACAAGGGCCTAAGCTGCAAGAAGGAATGGTAATTACGATTGAGCCGATTGTAAATGTAGGTATGCGATATTCTAAAGTTGATTTAAACGGATGGACTGCAAGAACGATGGACGGTAAATTATCAGCTCAATATGAGCATACAATTGCGATTACAAAAGATGGGCCAGTCATTTTAACGAAGCTGTAATAGAGAATGTAAGAGTTTGCAAAACTCGAACAAAAACAGTGTTTTTATAAAATTTGTACGTGTTTTTTTAATAAATACTTTCCAAATTATAAAAAGTGCGTTATAATCCTTCTATAAAATAAATAGTTAGCTACACTCATATAATCGCGGGGATATGGCCTGCAAGTTTCTACCGAAGTACCGTAAATACTTTGACTATGAGTGAGGACGAATATATTTGCTTGTTTAGCATTCTTTTTTTGCGAAACTCCAAAAGCGCGTCTCTCACTTGTAACGAGTGGTGGCGGCTTTTGGAGTTTTTTATTGCATAAGAGGGGGAACAAACATGAAAGTATTACAAGAAAAGATTTTGAACGAAGGAAAGGTTTTATCTGGTGACGTATTAAAGGTAGATGCATTTTTAAATCATCAAATTGACCCAGTACTTATGCAAGAGATCGGAAAAGAATTTGCTAAACGTTTTAAAGAAGAGAACATTACAAAAATCGTGACGATTGAATCTTCAGGCATTGCACCAGCAGTTATGGCTGCATTAGAGCTTGGTGTAAAAGTAATCTTTGCAAGAAAACGTAAATCGTTAACGTTACAAGATAATATGTACGTTGCAAACGTATATTCATTTACAAAACAAGAAACGAATGAAATTTCATTATCTCGAAATCATATTGATGAAAATGATCGCGTTTTAATTATCGATGACTTTTTAGCAAATGGTCAGGCTGCTTTAGGATTAATGAGTTTAGTAGAGCAAGCTGGTGCAAGTATTGCGGGAATTGGCATTGTTATTGAAAAAGCATTTCAAGATGGAGGAAAGAAGCTGCGTGAACAAGGTGTTCGTGTTGAATCACTAGCAGAAATTGCATCACTTGATAACGGCACAGTTACATTTGTACAGCAAGAAACTGCGGAGGTGAATTAACAATGAAGCAGCACCCATTTAAAATCGCATCGCTTGGTATGCAGCATATGCTTGCCATGTATGCTGGCGCAATTATTGTTCCTCTTATTGTCGGCGGAGGACTTGGTTTAAATCAACAAGAATTAACGTATTTAGTATCGATTGACTTATTAATGTGCGGCGTTGCAACGATTTTACAAGCATTATCAAATCGCTTTTTCGGTATTGGGCTTCCGGTTGTACTTGGTTGTACCTTTACAGCTGTTGGGCCGATGATTGCAATTGGTAAACAATACGGTGTGTCTTCCATATATGGAGCGATTATTGCTGCGGGATTATTTGTTGTTATTTTCGCGAAATTATTTGGGAAACTTGTAAAACTATTTCCACCTGTTGTAACAGGATCTGTCGTTACCGTAATTGGAGTTACACTTGTTCCAGCAGCAATTAATGATATGGCTGGAGGAGTAGGAAGTAAGGATTTTGGTAGTCTTGAAAATTTAGCGTTAGCATTTGGTGTGTTACTATTTATCATCATTATGTATCGTTTCTTTGACGGATTTATTCGTTCAATCTCTATTTTACTAGGTCTATTGTTCGGTACAATCGTTGCAGCATTTATGGGGAAAGTAAGTTTGCAAGCGGTTGGAGAAGCGGATTGGTTCCACGGTATTCAGCCATTTTACTTCGGTACACCAACATTTGAATTAACGCCAATTATTACGATGATCTTAGTTGCTTGCGTAGGGATTGTAGAAGCAACAGGTGTATATTTTGCATTATCTGATATTTGTAATAAAAAAATCGGTGAAAAAGAATTAACAAAAGGTTATCGTGCAGAAGGATTAGCAATGGTTTTAGGTGGAATTTTTAACGCATTTCCATATACAACTTACTCTCAAAACGTAGGACTTGTTCAATTAACTGGAGTAAGAAATCGCGTTATTATTTATACTTGCGGTGGTATGTTAATTGTTCTTGGGTTCATTCCAAAAATCGCAGCTATTACAACAATTATTCCGAAATCAGTACTTGGCGGTGCAATGCTAGCAATGTTCGGCATGGTTATGGCATATGGTATTAAAATGTTAAGCAGTGTTGATTTTGGAAAACAAGAAAATTTATTAATTGTCGCATGTTCTGTCGGAATCGGACTTGGAGTTACAGTTGTTCCAACGTTATTCTCACAGCTTCCTGAAAATATTCGCATTTTAACGGATAACGGAATTGTTCTAGGAAGTGCATCAGCAGTACTTTTAAATATTGTATTCAATATGGTGCCGCAGCGTAAAGTGAAAGTAAAAGAAGAGCCTGTTTCGATGCAAAGTGCAGTAAGAGAAGCGTAAAAAAGCAAGGTCTCATTATGAGACCTTGCTTTTCTTTTTAAGTGGCATCATTTTCCCGTACGTACCAAGACGCCAAATGTACTCAAGTGGCCCGTATTGATAACGTGACAGCCACCAGCGGCTAATAAAGATTTGCAACGTGTAGAAACCGATGCAAAATAGTGGTCCTACCCATAATGGAGCAGGATAATAATTTTTGAGCAATAGACCAAATACAAGTAATGTAACAATTGTATGTGAAAGGTAGTTTGTTAACGCCATTCGCCCAACGTACTGGAACGGACGTAATAATGTTTGCCATCTTTCTTTTTGTAATAAACGCATCAGCGTGAAAATGTAGAATATGAATAATGTTTTTCCACTAAACATTGTAAAGACCTGCATATAAATTGGTTCATAAGATGGTTTTGATAAGAAATAACGGACCATGAAGAACCACATTGGCAATGTTAAAATGAACATAATAATTTGCCATTTTTTAAGCTTTGGATCTAACTCTTTCGTACGGCGGAAAATATCCTTTTTACCGGCGTATAAACCAAGTAAAAATAGCCCAACTGTTTCTGGGAGCATAAATGCGTTTAGTCCAATTCCATCAGCATAAAATGCATGGAAACGATTTTGTATTTGTGACATCCAGTCTTCAAGTGGCATGATAGGTAAGGAAAATCCTAATTCTGCCTTTGGAACTAATGCAATCATAATACCAGCGATTAGCATGAAAAACTGAAAAATACTTAATAAAACGATTGCCCATATTAAAATGGTACGAGGTTCTCTCTTATAAAATAAAAATAAGAAAAATCCAGCGATTGCATAAGTATGTAAAATGTCTCCGTCCCATAAAAGAACGTAATGTAAGAAACCAAATAATAATAAAATAAGTAAGCGACGAACAAATAAAGTTTTTGGGCGATCTGTTTTCGCTTCAGCACGAGTCATAAAAATGTAAAATCCTAGGCCGAATAAAAACGAAAAGATAGTATAAAACTTTGTTTGAATAAACATATCGTAAAATAGACGGATATAGCTATTTAGCCCCTCATAAACTCCTGAAAGATCACGTGAGTCAATCCCAGCGATAACAGGCCAGTTAACAAGAAAAATACCTAGTACAGCTATTCCTCTAATAATATCGATGGAATGTATCCTCTCGCCTTGTGAAATATTTTGTGTCATTATTTTCCTCCTTGTTAAGTAATTCCCTTTTATTATACAAAATGTAAAGAGGAGGGTATATAGGTAATTTCCAATTTTTAAAGCTGTTAAGATGTGTATTATGAGATATAATAAGAGTGCACAGCAAGTTTTAAACTTCTTTAAAACAGGCAGTAAAGCTCCTTTTCCCGAAGGAGCTTTCTTTTTTAGAAACTTGTTGATAATGATTCTCTTTAATGATAAAATGTATTTAAAAGTGATAATCATTATCAAAAAAAGGTTGGTGTGTTAATATGGTGTATGCACTTGTTGTAGGAACGATTGCTATATATGTTGGTGTTACAAAGTATGTATTAAATGGAGTAGGAACAACAAAATGAATAATATTACATAAAATCCCTTTCATTTGTAAAAAGAATGAAAGGGATTTTTTTATTTTTAATGAGAATATGCTGAAAATTTAGTATGATAGTAAAGTGAAACTGTAATCATTGGATGCTCAGTCCTAAATGATTATTGTCACACAAATAGCGGGATAAAATATATACATCTTGGATAAAGGGGAACAAGGGGATGACAAACATAGTACAGACAAACGGTATGAAAAAACTTGTTTGTTTTTATGAAGAGTGGCAAAAACATGGAGATGCAGAGAATAGTTTGAAGTTGTTTGAAGTTATTCAAAAATATAAACAAGAACAGCTTATGATAGCTTTTTGTGGTCATTTTTCGGCAGGGAAATCGACAATGATGAATCATCTATATAAAGCGCAATTACTACCGACAAGTCCAATTCCAACGAGTGCTAATGTCGTTAAAATTGAAAAAGGTCCTGATCGCGTTGTTGTTACGATTAAGTCTGGAGAACGGTATGAATATGACGGCGCATATTCAGCAGAAGAATTAAAACAAATATGTAAAGACGGTGATGAAGTAATTGGTGTTCATATTTATCGAAATGATGCACCAATTCCTGACGGAGTTATGTTAGTTGATACGCCAGGAATTGATTCTACAGATGATGCTCACCAATTAGCAACAGAATCAACACTGCATCTTGCAGATGTTATTTTTTACATGATGGATTATAACCATGTCCAATCAGAAGTGAATTTACAGTTTGTTAAAGAATTGAAACAACGTAATAAAACGGTTTATCTTGTTGTAAACCAAATAGATAAACATAAAGAAAATGAACTATCTTTTGAAGAGTATAGAGAAAGTGTAAAACAATCTTTTGCTAACTGGGATATTGAAGTAGATGGTATTTTTTATACATCATTGCGAATGATGAATCATCCATACAATGAGATTCAAAGTTTAGAAGTACTAATCTCTTCTATCATGAAAGAGAAAGAGCAGTATGTAAGTAAGGGAATGGAGCGAGAAACAAAATATTTACTGCAAGAACATTTCTCATTTATTCTTTCTGAAAATGAAAAACAGCTTATAAAATATGAGGAAGAATTAGTCTCACCGCTGTCGCTTTCAGAGATTGTTGAAAAGAAGGAAGAGTTAATTGAAAATAAAAATCGAGCATCGAGTAAAGAGTCTGATGTAAGAAATGAATTTATTAAAGGTTTACAAGCTATATTAGATAACGCGTATTTAATGCCATTTGAAATGAGAGAATTGGCAAATGAGTATTTAGAAACGAAATTAACGAAATTTAAAGTTGGTTTGCTATTTGCGAAGGGAAAGACGGAGCAAGAAAAACAGAGACGTGTAGATGCTTTTCATTCCGCACTTCAAAAAACTGTTGAAACGCAACTTGATTTTCATGTGAAAGAATTTATTGTAACCTTCTTAAAAGAAGAGGGATTATTTACAGAGGAAATTGGGAAAGACATATATGCTCTAGAGATTGCTTTCGGGCCGGAATTATTGGCTGAGACAATTAAACAAGGGGCTGGCTTTACCGGTGATTACTTACTTCTATATACCGCTGATGTTGCAAATGAGTTGAAAAAAAGATACTTTATGAAATCTCAGCAAATATTCGGGAAAAGTACGGGTACATTGCAGAAAAAAGCGAAGATAGAAGTTGCTCGTATTGAAGAAGAGATTGAAAAATACAGGATGTTACAAACAGCAAAAGAAACGAAATTACAATACATTAAGGCGTATGAGGAATATGAGAGTTATTTAGGAGATGTTTGGAATGAACATATTTCTATACCAGATGGATTGCGAATAGACGAAATATTACAAAGTGAAAAACAAATTGTTAGTGAGAAGTTTACGCTACAAGAGCAAGAAATCGTAAATGATAACGAAATGGCTAGTGAAGAAGAAATTAAAGGGACGGCAGCTTTAAATATTCAGCGTATATTAGAAAAAGTGAAGAAAGCTGAAACAATATTAGATCCATTGCCTACACTGAAACATTTACAGCAAGAAGTAGTTGGAAAAAGGAAGCGTGTAGAAACGAAGCAATTTACAGTAGCATTATTTGGAGCTTTTAGTGCTGGGAAATCATCATTTGCTAACGCATTGCTCGGTGAAAAGGTACTTCCTGTATCACCAAACCCAACGACAGCAACGATTAATCAAATTTTGCCGGTTACAGAGGAAAAACCACACGGAACAGTAATTGTTCAGTTTAAATCAAAGCAAGCACTATTAGAAGATGTGAAAGCTGTTTATAAGCTGTTTCATTATGAGATTACTACGTTAGATGAAGCGTTAACGCAAATTGATAAAGTTATGAAATATCCTTCACCGAGCGGGAAGCAAAAAACAACATTTAGCTTTTTACGAGCGGTACAAAAAGGATATGAGGCAGTTGCTGCTCATTTAGGGGAACAAGTACAAGTAACGTTAGAAGAATTCTCTGATTATGTAGCTAATGAAGAAAAATCATGCTTTGTTGAGTATATGGAGCTTTATTACGATTGTGCTTTAACAAGACAAGGAGTAGCTCTTGTAGATACACCAGGAGCTGATTCTATTAACGCTCGCCATACGGATGTTGCATTCCAGTATATTAAAAATGCGGATGCTATTTTATTCGTAACATACTATAATCATGTTTTCTCCCGTGCAGATCGTGAATTTTTAATTCAGCTCGGTCGTGTAAAGGATACGTTTGCACTTGATAAAATGTTCTTCTTAATTAATGCGGCCGATTTAGCAGAGTCTGAAGAAGAACTTGAAATGGTAAAAGGCTATATTGCAGATCAGCTCTTGCAATATGGTATTAGAAATCCACGTTTATTTGCAATTTCAAGTTTATGTGCGCTTGAGGAAAAGCAAGGGAAAAGTATTGACAAAGAAAAGTATGGCGTTTTACAAAACTCTGGGATTGCTAAGTTTGAAGAATCATTTACATCCTTTATGATGAGGGATTTAATGCTTGTATCTGTGCATGCTTTATATGGTGCATTGCAAGGAGCGAATCAGCTTCTAGTAAATATGATAAATGGCGCAAAGCAGGGAAATGATGAGAAAGCGAAGCAAACAAAAAAATATGAAGCAGAGCGTGATCAGCTACTTCATATTATTTCGTCATATAGTGTGCTTGCTGAAGAACAAGCAATGCAAAATGAAGTGAAAGAATTGCTTTATTACGTACAACAACGCTTATTCCTGCGCTATAACGATGTGTTTACTGAATTTATTAATCCAGCATCACTTCGAACAGATGGGAATGTAAAAACGCAGTTGCAACAGTGTGTAATGGAATTAGTTTCATTTATTCAACATGATTTATTACAAGAAATGCGTGCGACATCATTACGTCTTGAAAGATGGATAGATGAAGCGATGAAGCGCGCAAAGGATGAAATTGTTGTGAACTGCAAAGGAGAAAATGAATCGATTTCTATGGGCGGAACAGTAGATTATGAATATAAAGTTATTACACATAAAGAGCCATTTCCTTCAATAGAAATAAAAGATTTCAAAAAGGCATTAGCGCATTTTAAAAATGAGAAAAGCTTTTTTGAAAAAAATGATAAAGCTTTTATGCAAGAAGACGCTAAAGGAGTACTAGAACCTTTCGTATCAAACTATGTAGTTGATGAAGAAGATTTATTCATTCATCATTATAAGCAAGAGTGGGATACAAAATGGAATTTATTCCGAAAAGTGATGCAACAAGATGTTGAGAAATATTATGAAAGTATATTATTTGCTTTAGCTGAAACGATCGATGTAACACTATATGAGCAAAGTAAAGAAGAGCTTCAAAAGCAGTTAATAGAAATAGAAAAAGAAATTTATGTTATATAGTCGCTATGAAAAAAAGATTCGTTCAATTTTCTTCTGTAATACAGTATCTAAAGATTTTACGAACCCTGCGAATTCATCAGTAGAAATCATATGAGTAAGAACTAAGCGTCTGCCGTCTGGTGTTTCACCGCATAAGACGAATGAAGAAAACTCATATGTTTTGTTTTCGACTACTAATTTTGGATAGGAATATGTGTCGCTCTTCTTTTTCTTTCCATCAATGGAGATGACGTTGCATTTTTTCTCATTGTTGTCCATGGTGAATCCCTCCTTTCTATTACTTATGGTAGACAAGGAGGGTTTAGAACAATGGAGAAGGGGGAATTTTTATGGATATTGTATTAGATTGTGTTTCTAAAGATGATGTACCAAAGTCTTTACTCTTGCTTGCTGATCCAAGCGAGCGGCAAATCGCTACATATATACAGAGAGGAATGATATATGTAGCTAAAGTAGAGGGGAAAGTGGTTGGTGTATATGTGTTGTTGGAAACAAGACCAAAGACGATGGAAATTATGAATATTGCGGTTGTAGAACATATGCAAGGGAAAGGTATTGGTAAGAAGATGTTGCTGCATGCGATAGAAACAGCTAAAGGATATGGCATGTACAAGATTGAAATTGGGACAGGTAATTCTAGCGTTTCACAACTTGCGTTATATCAAAAATGTGGATTTCGTATTTTTTCTATTGATTTTGATTACTTTTCGAAGCATTATGAAGAAGAGATTATTGAAAATTCCATTGTATGCCGTGATATGATTCGGCTTGCAATGGAATTGAATAAGAAAGTATAACTTATTTAGGGGGAAGAGAAGATGGAAGTACATAAAGCAATTACAGCACATTCTCGTAAACAAAATGAAAGTGTAAAAGCATGTTTACAATTAGATGCGCAGCGTGAAGCAGCTATTGAAGCAGCCGTATCTCTTGCGTCAAAGGGGAAAGAATTTTCGGTTGATATCATTAATGTTGTAACAAAGCAAATTAATGATCTTGCAAAAAATGGTGTTACACTGCAGCGTAAATTTGTTACAGAAGAAATGGTTATGGAGTATGTAAGTCGTTTGCAAGAGAAAGAAGGTCGTTAAAGATGATAGTTACAGTCGAATGGTTACGTGAGCATATAGAAGATGAGAATGTCCGTATAATCGATTGTCGTTTTGATTTAGCGAATCCTAAATGGGGTAGAGAAAAGTATGAGGAAGAACATATTCCTCATGCGTTATATTTTGATTTGAATTTAGATTTATCAAGTCCTGTAATAAAGCATGGTGGTCGCCATCCATTGCCACATATTGAGGAGTTTGCAGACAAGCTTTCGCAAGCTGGTATTGATGAACATACGACAGTAATTGCGTATGACAGTCAAGCTGGTGCAAACGCTTCTCGTCTCTGGTGGTTATTAAACTATGTAGGACATGAGAAAGTATATATATTAGATGGTGGACTTCCGGCTTGGAAAGAGAATGGATTACATACAACAATGGAAATCCCTGTTGTTGCACGAAAAACATTCAAAGCAAATATACAAGATCATATGCTTGTAACGATGGACACGGTCAAAGAGAATATTCATGCAGGTACAGATATTACGCTAATTGATTCTAGAGAGCCAAAACGTTATGCTGGTGCTGAAGAACTCGTTGATTCGAAGGCAGGGCATATTCCAACAGCAGTAAACTATTTTTGGAAAGATGGAATTTTAGAATCAGGACGCTTTAAAAACAACGAGGAACAGCAAGGACGTTTCCAAAATCTCGATAAAGAGAAGGAAACAATCGTATATTGTGGTTCTGGTGTCACAGCATGTCCGAACATAGTTGCATTAAAATTAGCTGGTTTTCAAAATGTTAAATTGTATGCAGGTAGCTGGAGTGATTGGATTTCTTATCCAGAAAATCAAATTGTAAAAGAAGAAGATTAATCACTTGCATGCAAAAATAATTTGTATTAAAATAAGGTCACAAGCAAGAGATTGCTTCAAAAATAATATATTTTACACATTGGAAACAATGTGATAATATAACGACAGGTAAATAATACATCCTGCGGTGTACGTAACTTATTTATGTCTAAAACCGATGTTAGTTATACGGAAGCTCAATATTTAGCGACCATCATCAAGCCTTCCTTGTGGAGGAAGATGTACGGTAACTGTGAGGGCATCCACCTGCGAGTAGCGGGTTTTTGGACATTTACGAGGAGCGGCACGTGCGGGGGTCTTATTTCAACTAACATTATATAAAATTCCTACGGTGTACGTAGCTTATGCATGTCTTAAACCAATAAGTTTAATATGGAAGTTCAATATTTAAATGTAGCTAACATGCCATCTTTTTAAGAAGGAAGTTACAAACATTTGTGAGAGCATCCACCTGTGAGAGCAGGTTTATGGACATCTAGAGAGAACGGCATATGTGGGGCTAAATAAAAACCTTACGTTTTATACGTAAGGTTTTTTTGTTGTATAAATATGTTCATATTATCTCGATTCACCTGTGAAATTCCCATAATAAATATAGCACTTGCGGTCTTCATCAATTTCTCTTGAATCTAGGGTGAATTCTAAATACATTCCATCCCGTTGAATATATATAATATCTGAATGGAGGGATGGCAAGATTTCCTCGTAATTCCACACATCTTTACTTTCTATTATAATAGAATTCGTTTCCTTTAGTTCTCTAATTTCAAAACCTATGTGGGAGTATGTAGGATCTGAAGGGTCATTGGAAAACGCTTCTTTTTGAACATATATAACTGCTGTTCCGTCTGGATCTACTGAAGTGGCAGTAACAATATACGTATTGCTATCTTTTATAAAATATTCACAAATCATTCGTGCGACGATTTCAGAGATAGAAATGTTTGTGTAGTTCCATATAGCAGGATATAGCTTAGTTTCATCATTGAATCGATATTCTAATCGCATTTTATCCCTCTTCTTCCTTTTTCTTCTACTTTATCATGGCTTCTTATATAATAGAAATATAATTTATAAAGGGGAGTGCAAAGGTGACAAAAACAAAATGGCTAGTAGGCGGTGTCTTAACGTCTCTAATGACAGGCACTTTATTTGGCTGTGCACAAGATATTCCCCCCGAACCGAATGATAATAGTTGTTCTGATTGGGATTGGGATGATGAACTAGGTGTATGGCAGTGTGATGATAGTAGTTCAGGTTATAGAGGACATTACTTTTATGGTGGTAAATACTATCAAAATAAATCCACTTTCAAAAATTCATCAGAGTTTAAATCTTATCAATCTTCGTCAGAATTTAAAGGTGGAATTGGAAGCGGTTCAAAGGGTGGATTTGGAGGCTAAAATATGTCGCAATACATAAAGAGACGAAAAGAATTTTATTCGAATTATCCAAATTTCTGGTCGGATTTATATGAAAGTGAGTATAGTTTGTTTCATGTTTTTCCAATAACAGAGCAAACTATGAAACAGTTGCAAGTAGCGACTGAACGAATGGGAGAAATATTTTTTAAGACTGCTAGAATTCTCCGGAGTTTATCTGACGAGCAGCTGCTAGAATTTGGTTTTTCACCTACAAGCTTGCCTTTTATTAGGATGAAAGGACTGTATCCTGAATCTGTTATTTCACGATTTGATTTTGCCTTAACAGATGATAATTGTATTAAAATGCTTGAGTTTAATAGTGATACACCAACTTTTATTGTAGAATGCTTTCAAATGAATGGGAAAGTTTGTGAAGAACTAGGCTATGATAACCCAAATGCAAATGAAGAGCGTTTACTGTCTTCTGGTATTACAAAGGCTGTAATGGAAGCGACAAAAGGGATAGAGACTCCAAATGTCGTTTTTACATCTCATCATGAACATATAGAGGATTGGAATACGACTATGTATTTGAGTCAGTTATGTCAAGTTGAAAATAAAGTGATGCCAATGTCGGAGCTTAGAATTACTGATGATGCTTTAGTAGATGGAGATGGTGTACGAATCGATGTTTTGTATCGTCAAACATATCCGATTGAAGATTTGATTGAAGATCAAGACCCGGAAACAGGGGATTTGGTAGGATTGGAACTTTTGCAACTTGTGAAAGAAGGAAAGCTTTTTATTATAAATCCTGTATCGGCTTTTTTACTTCAGTCTAAATCAATTCAATGTCTTATTTGGGGATTAGCAGAAGAAGGTGCTTTTTACACAAGTGAGGAACAACAGTGGATTAAAGAATACATGTTACCTACATATTTAGAGCCGGATTTATTTTTGGAAAATAATTCTTTCGTTCAAAAACCTTCGTTTGGTAGGGAAGGGGATACGATTACGATTCGTGATAAAGACGCAAGTATTATAATTCGAAATGTGCATGAAACATATAAAACGTCACTACCGATATTTCAAGAATATACAGAGCTTCCAGTAGTTGTTCTAGAAACTGAAAAAGGGATTGAAGAGCTCTCGTATGTATTTGGGGCGTTTTTAATTGCTGGAAAAGCGAGCGGTATCGGAATACGTGCTGGAGGAAAAATTACAGGGAATGAATCGTATTATTTACCGGTAGGTATTAAAAAGGGGGGAAATAAATGATTAATTTTTTACTATATTTAGGAGTATCACTTGCACTGCTATGTATTGGCCTTTTTCTTATGGAAGTAACAACGAAAGTGAAAGAGTTCAAGTTAATGGCTCAAGGAAACAAAGCGGTAAGCTATGTACTTGGAGGAAGGGTACTTGGGTTAGCTATCGTTTTATATTCAACAGCTGCTAATTCTATTTCACTTTTGGATATGGTTTCGTGGGGAGCAGTTGGGATATTAGCACAGATTGTTGTATTTTATTTAGCAGAATGGCTTACACCACGTTTTAACATTAATAAAAGCCTTGAAGAAGATAATCAAGCAGTCGGTCTATTCCTTATGTTTTTATCACTTTCAATCGGAGTTGTAATTGCTGGTTGTGTAACATATTAAAATCCTTACGTTTTAACGTAAGGATTTTATTTTTTATGTGCTAATTTTTTGCAATATGTGTTCAAGTAATTTATCCCACTATTTGTGGGCAGTAAAACTTCTACCTCAAAATTCAGCTGGAGAAAAGAATTTAGTTGGGAGGTTAACAGCCCGTAAAAGCCTGATTGGTGAGGGCTAATAATCAGTGGAGGATGAACACCCCCCACTGATTAAAGTTTCACTTTATGTAGTCGAATACGTATTAGTGTACTTTACTAGAGGTAGTTGTTGTAATAAGGAAAAGTTTCCATACAAAGTGTTGACATCTATTTTAAATAAGAGTAACATTTTCTATGTAATTAAAATAAGTCTCTGTTAGGTGAGGCTCCTGTATAGAGAAATGCTACTGCCCAAAAATGTCGAGAGACGCCAATGGGTCAACAGGAATGATCGAATTAAGGTTTTTCTTAACGTAGCTGGTAATGAACCTATGCTATACAGTGCTAAAACTCGACGAGGGAGAGGTCCGTAGATTTCTAATTATATTAGGAATCGCTTATTTGTGTATGCAATGACCTTTGCTCTCTTATGAGTAAGGGTCTTTTTTGTTACAAAGCTATGAGTAATTTCATAGTATAGATTATAACTAAAAAATAAATGAGGAGGTGAGGAGCATGTCAAATTCTGACTCGGTTCCGTTACCCATATGCTTCAAATCAAAAATGTATGATGTAGGCAGGAAACGACTTGTTCCTCCCTTTATATTTATCATAATGTAGCGTTTATTCGGGTATTCCAGCGCTAGACACTTTCACGCTAAAGTGGATAAATTGAGAAACAAAGCGTTTCTTCCTATGTTTAAAGGAGGAGACGATAATATGTTATATGTAAATAAAAGTGTGGGTAACACTACTTATAAATTAAGTAAAAAAGCAATGAAAGAACAAACAATGCTTCAAAAGAATAAAGATCTATTAATTGAAATCGCAACAAGAGATGTAAAATCTGTATTTGCGTATTTTAAAACAACAAGAGACGGACTATCTATGAAAGAGGCACAAAAACGTATTCAAGTATACGGGCGAAATGAATTAACTTCAAAAAGAGCACGTATTGCGGAAGTAATGATGAAGCTAGGTGAAATGATCCCAGGTCTGTCAAAACAAAATGTGAGTAATGAATTACAATGTGAAACAGTTACTGTTTCTAGAGTAGAAGCATCTAGCCTAACAGGGCTAAACAATGAATTGAAAATGATGAAGCTACCAGTACAAGAGCTTGTACCTGGGGATATGATTTTTCTTTCAGAGGGCGATGCAGTACCAGCAGATGTACGTATTATTTATGCAAATGATTTATTAGTGAATGAATCTATGCTGACAGGAAACGATGCTAGTATTGAGAAATTTGAAAGCTGCTATCATCTAGAACGTAAACGATTTATTCCATTAAAACGGATGAAAGACTATAATCCACTTGAACTTGAAAATGTATGTTTCAAAGGTACGTATATTGTTGGTGGAACTGCAAAAGCTGTAGTTGTTTCGACAGGTAAAAATACGTATTCAGGAATACTTCATACTTGTTGTGGTAGAACGTCTTAATTTGTTAATGATGCTAAATATAAAAAAACAATGTATAATAGACAAAGTTGAACAAAAACGTAGAATGGTAATCTATATATAACCTTACGTGATAACGTGAGGTTATTATTTTTTGTTAGTAGGAGAGGTATTATGAAAAAAGTATTATTAGTTGATGGTATGGCACTATTATTTCGTGCTTTTTACGCAACAAGTGTCTACGGACAATTTATGAAGAGACAAGATGGTACCCCAACGAATGGGATTCATGGTTATATGAAGCATTTATTAACGGCAACACAAGCAATTGAGCCAACACACATTGTAACGTGCTGGGATATGGGAAGTACGACATTTAGAACAGAATCGTTCTCGAATTATAAAGCAAATCGTGCAGCACCGCCGGAAGAATTAATTCCACAATTTGATTTAGTGCAAGAAATGACTGCGAAATTATCTATTCCAGTCATCGGTATGAAAGGTTATGAAGCGGATGATTGTATCGGTACACTTGCAAAACAATATTGTAACGAAGCGGAAGTTTATATTTTAACTGGAGATACAGATCTACTTCAACTTGTTGAAAAGAACGTTACAGTTATGCTTCTTCGTAAAGGAATTGGAAATTATGAGTATTATACACCGGAGAAAATCATGGAAGAGAAAGGTGTAGAACCTTGGCAAATTGTCCATGCAAAAGCATTCATGGGAGATACAAGTGATAATTATCCAGGTGTAAAAGGTATTGGTGAAAAAACAGCGTATAAGCTTATTCAAGAACATGGTACAGTATCGGCAGTACTAGAAAATATAGCATCATTAACGAAAGCACAGCGTACAAAAATTGAAAGTGATTTAGAGAACTTAAATATCTCTTTACACTTAGCGGAAATTCATTGTGAAGTTCCAATTTCATGCTCAATAGAAGAAGGGTTACATACAATGGACGAAGAAAAACTACGCTTTGTTTGTAACGAAATGAATTGGGGAAGACCTGAAATATTAATAAACATGTTATAAATACTAGAAAGACCGATTTAGAATGAATCGGTCTTTCTTTTTTTGTTCACAAAGTTGTCAGAAAATAAACGGAATTTTCATATGAAGTTCAAATGGAATTCACAACAATCAATTATTATAAGGACACACAGATAAATCCTTATCCCGCATTAACGGGCGATAGGACTTCTATCTCAATATTATAGCTGAATAAAGAGTGATGATGGAAGAAGAACTCCTTGTAAAAGCCCGATTGATGTAGGCTAATAATTAGTGAGGGTAAATCCTCTCATTGATTAAAGTTTCAAGTTATCTTTTATATAAACCATCCCCCAAGGAGGAAAATAAACATGCGAAAAAAAGTGAGAAAATCCTTTAAACAATTATTAATAGAAAATAAACAATCCCTACTAACTAATAAAGAGAATATGAAAGAAATTGAAGAACGGATTGAGAAACGACATGTAGCATATAGTGCTGCTAGCAATTGATAATTTTGTTTATGAAAAAAGCTTGTAGTTTGGATATTATCCGAACTACAAGCTTTTTCTTTTTTTGATTAACGCCACCAAATCCAAGTCCAAAAGTAATTTCGTATATTTCGAGGAGTAATGCGTATAAAACGTTCACCGTCAAAGAAACAATTGAAATTTGGAAGTGTTTCATCAGGATTTTCTGGAATAAAGGTGACGATGTTTTCGTTACTTGTAATGGTTACTGTAATTGGTGGATCGGTAGGAGAGACTTGAAGTTGTAAAGAAACGTTTGCCGTGTTTTTAAATTCATTATTAATAGGTGGACTTATCACTTGTACTGTGAATAACACGATAATTGTTTCGTTCGGTTCCAAATTAGTAGCGACTAGGAAACCGATATTCGGATTCGCTAGTGGAGAGCGTTCCCCATTAATGAAGACCGTACCGTTCATAAATTGTAAACCTGCTGGAATGGTGTCTTGTAATGAAATATTTGAAAGTGAAATCTCGGAAGTATTCGTAATACGCACTGTATAATCAAAATATTGGTTTAAATAAGCAGAGCTGACGGAAGCATTTTTTATCACTGCTGCCGTTATAAATTGAACTGGTATACGAACAATATTCGAATTAACAATGAAAATAATAATTGGATCCTGTGGTGTCAATTGGAAAGCAGCTGTAACGGTTGCAGAATTGATAATTGCACTGTTTGAAGGAATAGAAGTTACGAGAACTTTAAATGTTATAGTTGCTACTCCATCTGCAGGTAAAGCGCCGATATTAATACCGGTGTCTGGACGAATATTTGGAACCGAAGTACCGTTAATTGTTACGCTGTTTTCTATAAATGTTGTACCAGCTGGAATCATATCTAAAACAGAAGTACTTACTGTAGGGATTGGGGAATGATTAAATACATCTAATGTGAATGTAATAATATCTCCTATAACGACAATAGATTTATCGGCTGTTTTCTCAATGCTAATCATTGGCTCAATTAGTGTTGTTGTAACGGTATTTGTTTGCTTTGTAATTGTAATAGGTGGTTCATCTGGATCAATGGTAACAGTATAGGAAACAGAAGCATTGTTATTAATTGTAGGTTGAAGAGTCGAAGAAGATATTGTTACTTGGAACGTAATGATAGCAGATTCATTAGGAGCAAGGTTTCCTAATGTAATACCGTTTTCAGGATTCGCATTCGGTTGATTGATTCCGTTAATCGTAACACTGCTAGTAACGAAGGTTGTATCTACTGGTACGGTGTCTACAACGAAAAGATCTTCAATCGTTACATTGCCGCTATTCGTAATCGTAATTGTATACGTTAAAGTTTGACTAGGTAATGCATTCGTAGCATTAACAGACTTTATCGCAATGACATTATCATTTTGGACAGTTGTTGTGACGGTATTTGTTGTAGTCGTATTTGTAACAGGTACGTTATTTGGGTTGACTATATAGTTAAAGGTAGTAATTGCTTTGTTGTTGAGTTCATTTGGTGTTGGGATAGAAGTCACAGACACTTGGAATGAAGCGCTAGCATCTCCGCCAACAGTTATAGTACCAATTGGTATGCCATTTACTGGATTAACTCCCGGAAGAGTTTCTCCGTTTACAATGACGCTATTTTCTATAAACGTAGTACCTTGAGGAATAATATCTTGAATGCTTACATCATTTGTTGCAACATTACCAGTTTGATTGAGTGTAATCGTATACGTTAACGTGTCACCGACTGTTGCAAATGCAAGGTCAACAGTTTTATTACTATTCAAAGTCGCATGATTAATTGTTGTTACGGCAGCTGATGAAATAATAGTTTCGGTAATAGGTGGTCGATCTGGTAACGTGTATTGGTATTCAATTGTACTCGTGTTAGAGATTGGATTTGTTTGCGGAATTGAAGTAACCCGTACTTGGAATAGAATGGTTGCTGTCGTATTAGGCGGAATGTTATCAAGTTGTATCCCGCTAAGTGGATTGTCATTTGGACGAGCGCTTCCATTCACAATAACACTATTCTCTATAAAGCTCGTATTTGCTGGGATGACATCTGTAACGATAATATTTTCCACTTGTATATTCCCATTGTTTGTGATGGAAATTGTGTAAGGGATAATCGTTTGTAGGTCAGCGTATTGGATAGGCGTTGTTTTTGTTGCAATTACATTAGCAGAAATAACTTCAGTGAAGGTAATATTACTAGTCGATACTTGTTCTTCACCATTAATTGTATAACGAGAAGTGGATTGATTTTGAATACGACCGATAGCTGGAAGAGCTACCACAGTAACGGAAAAAGTGACTGGGATAGAAATGTTAGGAGCAATCGTTCCTACAAGTATACCGGCACTTGGGTCGGCGTTAAGCTGAGGAATATTATTTACTAAAACGCTACCGTCTATAAAGGTTGTTCCAACAGGAATATTGTCTGTAAATACAAGGGCAGTAGCATCTGCATTTCCTATATTCGTTAAAGTTGTTGTATAAGTTAAAATGTCACCAATCGTTACAGAAGTTAAATCAACAGTTTTCAGTGAAACGATATCAGCGTCATTAATTTGGACGAAAGTAGTATTGGAAGTAGTAGATTTTTGAATTGGTGCAAAGTCAGGATTGAAAATAAAGTCGTAGACGATGTTTGCAGTATTAGGCGTTGGATTTACAGCTGGTAAATTCGTAACGGAAACTTGGAACGTTATTGTAGTCGCTTGACCTGACGCAATATTAGGAATGGAAAAGCCGATATTCGGATCTGCTGCAGGAAGTACAGTGTTGTTAACTGTTACACTTCCCGGAATAAATACTGTTCCATCTTCTATAGTATCTGTAAAAAAGATGGAGTTAGTTGTAGTGGATCCGTTATTTTGGATTAATACTGTATATTCAATGATTTCATCAATATTAGCTAATACTTTATTAGCGGATTTTGTAGCGATAAGAATAGCGTCAATAAATTGTATATTTGTACTATTGGAAGAGGTCGTTTCTGAAATTGGTGGTGAGCTTGGATCCGGTTGATATTCATAGTGAATGACAGCGATATTATTAATATTATTTTGTGAAGGTATAGAGACTACATTTACTTGGAACGTAACGATAATCGTATTATTTGGAAGGATAATACCAAGGGTGATTCCAGTAATTGGATTTTCGTTAGGTCGTGTTATGCCATCTACAAGGATGCTATTTGGAACGAATGTGGTTCCAGCTGCAATTGCGTCAATAAGTAGTGCATTTGTAATAGGTACTGTACCAGCGTTTGTAACTGCGACTGTATATGTGATGATTTGACCGATGCGTGTAATGGATCTATTGGCGGATTTAATTGCACTAACATTTGCCGTCCGTACTTCCGTGTTTACTGCATTTGATAACGATCTACGCTGAATAATCGGAGAGCTAGGGTCAATTTGGTATTCGTACGAAGTGTCTGAAATATTAATGACCGTATTGCCGGACGGTATATTTGTAAGTTGTACTTGGAATGAAATAGTGACTGTTTCATTTGGTTGTATCGTGCCGAGAGTTACTCCGTTTTCAGGATTCACGCCAGGCTGAATCACATTATTTATTGATAAGCTATCTTCAATGAATATAGTACCTTCTGGAATGTTATCAATAAACACGTTATTGTTAGCTGGAATGGTTCCTATATTTTGTAGTGTATTTGTGTAGGTAATAATTTGCCCAATTGATACGAAAGTTACATCCGCGCTTTTAACAGAAATAATATTTGCATTTTGAAGTGATGTTGTAACAATGTTAGAATTTGCAGAGCGATTCACCGGTGGAGCTGTAGGAATACTTACATATTGGTAAGTTGCTGAAGATTGATTTACAATTTCAGTTTCAGTAGGTGGGTTGTTTGTTTGCACTTGAAATAGTATCGTTTTGGAACTGTTTGCTGGAATTGTTCCAATTGGTATTCCGTTTTCTGGATTTACACCTGGCTGCAGGACACCGTTAATTGTGACACTATCGGGAACGAATATAGTCCCAGCTGGAATAGAATCTGTAAAAATAATATTTATTGCGTCAACATTGCCGATATTTTTCACTTCAGAAATATAAAGTATAATTCCACCAATATCTACAGTTATTGGATTGGACGTTTTTGTAATTGTCAATTGTGCTTGCACGAAATTTGTAATGACAATATTACTTGTAGATGTTTCAGTAATAGGCGGCTGGCTTGGATCTGGTTGAATTGTATATGTTGTATTGGATTGATTTGTAATAGAATCTTGCGAGAATGAATTATTAATAAGAATTTGAAACGAAATAAGGTGAGTAGCGTTTGCTGCAAGGTTAGGCAAAGTAACACCTACGTTTGGATTGGCACCAGGTATAGCTGTTCCGTTAAGTGTAAAACTATTCTCTACGAATGTAGTCCCATTTGGAGTAGAATCTAAAAATGAGAGATTAGTTGCTGAGATATTTCCGTTATTTTCTAATGTTATCGTGTAAGTCAAAATATCGCTAGTTGTTGCTTGTTGTGCATTGACTGCTTTTAAAGAAATGATAGTCGCATCTGAAATTTGTGTGGATGCTGGATTAGAAGTAATTGTACGAGAGATGATAGGAGAGGTTGGATCGGCGATAAAAGTATAGTCAATACGGGCTGTATTAGAAATTGGATTCACGCTTGGAATGGATTGAACGATAACTTGGAATGTGACGGTGACGATTTCTGACGGCGCGATGGCGTTTAATGGTATCCCTACATTTGGATCGGCACCTGGAACGGAAACGCTATTAATGGTCACGCTATTAGGAATAAATGCAGTTCCTTCTGGGACCAAATCTGTTAAATTAACTGTATTTGCAGTTGTATTTCCGTTATTTTGAACGACTACTGTGTAAGTGATTGTACCGTTAGTAGATTGTACGAGAGAATCTGTATTTTTAATTACGGATAACGATGCATCAACGACAGCTGTATTAACCGTATTAGATGAGGATGTTGCTGTAACTGGAGGTTGACTTGGATCGACAATATACGTGTAACTTGTAATGGCTTGATTTATAATCGCCCCTTGCGGTGGAATAGAACTTGCAAGAAATTGGAACGTAATAGTAGCAGAATCACCTGGTGCGATAATACCAACTGGAATACCGAGAGTTGGACTTGCATTTGGAAGTGAAATTCCATTTAACGTAACGCTATTTGGAACGAATACTGCACCTACAGGAACTCCGTTTATGAGCAATACAGAATTTGCAGGGAAGTTTCCGGTATTTGTTAATGTTGCTGTATACGTAATTATATCTCCGATGGATACGATTGATCGATTTGCTTCTAAAACAGTAGTAACGGTAGCGTTATTAATTTGTGTTGAAGCGCCATTAGAATTTATTGTGCTTGTAACAGGAGGAGCAGTCGGATCAACAATGAATGTGAATTGAATAGATGCAACGTTTGTAATTGGGTTTGAAGGTGGAGTAGATGCAACTATGACTTGGAAAGTAACAGTTAAGGAACTGTTCGTACTAACGGTTCCGATATTAACTCCGTTATTTGGATTTGCCCCTGGAATGATACTTCCATTTACAGAAAAACTATTTTCAACAAAGGTCGTTCCAGCTGGAATAAGATCTGAGAAATTTAGATTCGTAGCGTTTGTATTACCGCTGTTTTGAATCAAAACTGTATAAGTGATTGTGTCTCCGATATTTGCAAAGGCTGTATTAGCAGTTTTTACAGCTGAAAGTATCGCTGAATTAATAGAAGTAACGAAGACGTTCGTTTCCACATTGCCAGGCTGGGCTTGTAATGAATTGCCTACGTTATATTGGAAGTTAACAAATCCTAAGTTTTGGAGTTCAGGTGTGAACGTTGTTGGATTGCTTACAACTTGAACTTGGAATATGATTGTTACGATTTGATTTGGAGTTATTGTATTTATGCCAACACCGCTAATAATAGAAGCGGATGGTAATGGAGTGCCATCAACAACAACTGATCCAGCAACAAATTGTGTCCATGTTGGTAAAGGATCTGAAAAAATAACGTTGTTAGCAGGAATATTTCCTGTGTTCGTAATAGTAGTTGTATACGTAATCGTATCACCGATCGTTGCAAAAGCTTTATCTCCTATTTTAATAGTGTTTAAAATAGCACTTTCAATTTTTGTTGTAACGTTGTTAGAAGTAATATTTTTTGAAACTGGAGGATTTGCTGGATTAACGATATGTTGGAAGCTCACGCTAGCTTGGTTGGAAATTGGATTTATAGGCGGAATTTCATTGGCATTAATATGAAATGCTACGATGACAGATTGGTTTGGCGCGATATCACCAATTGGAACACCTGTAATTATATTTGCATTTGGGATGCTAAGTCCGTTAAGTGTAAAACTATTCGGTTCAAAGGAAGTTCCGGCTGGAATAAGGTCGGTGAAAATAACGTTCGTTGCACTAACATTTCCGCTATTTGTAATTGTAACGGAGTAGACGATATCCTGCCCGATATCTACCGTTTCCGCATTTGAATTTTTTTGTGCAGTAAGGATAGCACTATTAATTTGTGTTGTCGTTGTATTCGATTGATTGGAAGTTGTAATAGGTGACTGGCTAGGATCAACGACATAATGATATGTGGTAGAAGCAAAATTAGAAATTGGATTAAGTGTTGGAAGTGTAGTAACAGTTGCTTGGAATGTAACGATTGCCGTATTACCCCCGTTAATTGAACCTATGTTTACACCAGTAGACAAATCAGCGTTTGGAATGGTTTGCCCATTAACTGTGAAACTGTTTGGAATGAAACTTAAGTTGCTATCAAGAATATCGATAATAGTTACATCAGTTGCAGCCACATTCCCTGTATTAGGAAGGTTAAGTGTAAATGTTATTGTATTACCAACATCCGCAAAAGTAAGATTAGCTGTTTTTGTACTAATAATAGTTGCGTTGTTTATTTGAAGAAGCGTAGTGTTAGAATTAGCTGTATTTGAAACGGGAGGACTATTTGGATCGACAGTAAACTCATAAGTCGTAGAAGCTGTATTCGGCACTGGATTAATGGGTGGGATGTTATTCACAGCAACTTGAAAGACGATACTATATATTTCATTAGGCGGAAGTGCTGCAAGTAATACACCTGTAGTTGGATTCGCATTCGGTTGTAAAATGCCATCGACAGTTAATGTGTTAGGAATAAATGTGAGTCCACTTGGTAATACATCTGTGAATACAATATTAGTCGCATCCGTATTGCCTACATTGGCAATAGAAGTAGTGTAAAAAGCAGTTTGCCCGATATCTGCAAAAGAGACACTTTCATTTTTCGTCATGGATAATATAGCTTCTTTAATTTGCGTTGAAACAGGATTACTAATTGAAGTTTCTGCATCAGGCGGCGAGACTAATTGGTACGATGTCGATGAGAAATTTACAATTGGATTTTCAGTTGGTAATGAGGTCACGTTTACTTGGAAGGAAACATTTACTGTAGACCCAGCTGTTATAGGCCCAATATTTACACCGTTCGTTGGATTCGCACCACTTTGAGGAATTCCATTAATAGAAAATGTGTTTGTGATAAATGTAGTTCCGCTCGGCATTGTATCTGTAAAAATAACATTTTGTGCGGAGGAATTTCCGTTGTTTGTTAAAGCGACAGTATAAGTGAGTGTGTCTCCGATGCTGCTAAATGCTTTATCAACTTGTTTCGATGAAAGAATGGTAGCTGTATTAATTGTAGTGAATACTGTGTTTGAAGTAGCAGTTCTTGAAACAATCGGTGCATTTGGATCGGCGATAAATGTGTAAGAAGCAGTAGCGGAATTGGCAATCGGATTTTGGGCTGGTGTAGAAGTAGCGGTAACTTGAAATGTTATAGATATTGAGCTGTTAGGAACAATTGATCCAATTGTTATACCTGTATTAGGATCGAGTCCGATTTGCGTGATGCCATTTATTGTGACGCTATCCGAAACGAACGTTGTGCCGTCTGGAATAAGGTCAGTGAAAGTAATATTAGTTGCATTTGTATTGCCGTTATTCGTTAAAATTGTCGTATAGGTAATGGTATCACCTAGTGTTACAAGTGTTTGATCGACCGATTTTATCATTGTTATCATAGCATCTAATACAGGGGTTGTAACGATATTCGTTGAAGTAGAAGTAGTAGCAGGAGCGCCGTTTGGATCAACAGTATAAGAATATAAAATTGTATCGTTACCCATAATCGAACTTGAAGGTGGAATAGAAATAACATTTACTTGGAAAGTAACAGTTATTGTTTGGCCAGGAGCGATATTGGGTATATTTACTCCAAGTGCTGGTTGCGCCCCAGGCTGCTGAACTCCATTTATTGTGACTGAATTTGGTATAAATGTAGTGCTAGCTGGAATGGCGCTCGTAAATGTAATATTAGTTGCTGGTGTATTACCGGTATTCGTAATAGTAGTTGTATACGTAATCGTATCTCCAACAGACACTATAGATTTATCAGCACTTTTTGTTGTAGTTAATATTGCGCTATTTATTGTCGTAGTAACGGTATTAGATGAAGCGGTTTGAGTTATAACTGGTTGACTTGGATCGACAATATGCTGAAATTGTACAGAACTAGAATTAGAGATTGGATTTATACTTGGAATGTTTGTAACAAGTGCGTTAATAGTAATAACGGCCGTTCCACTTGGGTTTATATTTCCAATCTGTATCCCGCTCGCTGGATTGCCTATTTGCTGCGTACCAGAATCATTTGTAAGAGTTCCAGAAATATATGTCGTTCCATCAGGCAAAATATCCGTGAAAATTATATTTTGTGAAGTGACATTTCCAGGGTTATTTAATGTAATTGTATAAGAAATTGTATCGCCGATCGTTGCGAAATTTTTATCCGCGGATTTAACCGCTACAATTTCCCCGGAATTTATTTGTGTCGAAACAGAATTAGATGTCGTACTGCGTGAAACAAGTGGTAAATTAGGTCCTGTCATAAATTGATAATTAATAGAAGCACCGTTTACAACCGGTGAATTTGGTCCCCCAGGTCCGATTGTGAAAATTGGATTTGGAATGCTAACTACTTGCACGCGGAAGGTGACGTTAATAAAATCTCCTGCAATAATATCCCCAATTGGTATCCCATTCGCTGGATTTACTCCAGGTAATAAAACCCCACCTACTCGAACGCTATCTTCTATAAATACTGTATTATTTGGAATCGGATCTGTAAAAATGATATTAGTAGCAGTCGCATTCCCGACATTTTCTAATAAAACTGTATACGTTAAAAATGAATTTCCAGGCGCGACGTCAGAAAATAGACGATCCACACTTTTCGTTGCTTGAATAATTGCTTCATTTATTTGAACTAAGACAGGGTTACTAGTAGCTGTTTCTGTAACAGGCGGCTCGGTAGGATCAATAATAATAGAGTATGTTGTGCTAGATTGGTTCATTGTAGGGTTTGAAGCTGGTATTGAACCGACAATAGCTTGGAAGGTAATGGTTGTTGTTCCTCCAACTGGAATTGGGTCTAAAGGAATCCCACTATCTGGCCTAAATCCAAGTTGTGGGGTGGTATTAATTTGTACGCTATCAGGCACGAATGAAAGCTCAGGTGGTAATATATCGATAAAAACAGGCGTGTTTGCAGTTGTATTTCCGCTATTAGTGAGAGTAGTTGTATACGTAATGGTATCGCCAACAGCAGCAAATGCACTACCCGCAGTTTTTGTTGCGATAACGGAAGCAGTATTTACTTGTGTAAAAGTTTTATTGGATTTAACTGTTCGTGAAACAGGTGGTTCATTAATATCTACAATAAAACTATATTGAAGCGATGATTTATTAGGGATTGGATTAGGATTTGGAATCGTTGTAATGTTTACTTGAAAGCTGAGTGTAATTGATGCATTTGAATTTATGTTACTGATATTGATACCATTTTGTGGATTTACATTCGGAATGGTTGTTCCATTTACTGTAAAACTATTCGGGATAAACGTTGTACCATCTGGAATTAAATCTGTAAAAATAACATTGTTTGCGGTAGTATTACCGGAATTAGTAATGGTAGAAGTGAAAGTAAGTGTATCTCCAATAGTAGCGAATGTTGAATTGACAGTTTTATTTATAGATAGAGTAGCATCAATAATTGGAGTAACCGTTGTGTTTGTAATTGTACTACCAACAGCAGGTGATTGGTTTGGGTTCACTGTATATTCATAATTTACAAGGGCATTATTTGTTAATGTGCCACTAGGTGGTATCGCTAAAATTTGTGCTTGAAAAGTAATGAATACAGTATCTCCGGGCGGAATATCTGCTAAGTGAATACCAAGTGATGGATCTAATCCTGGTTGTGGAACATTATTGATAGTTACGGAGTTTTGAATAAATGAAGCTCCTGCGCCAAGTCCATCCGTTAAAACATTTGCACTAGCAGGGATATTTCCAGTGTTTGTAACTGCAATCGTATAGGTAACGATATCTCCAATTGCAGCTGTCGGTGTATTCACTGATTTAGTAGCGACGATCGTAGCGTTATTAATTTGAGTTGTTATTACGTTACTTAATGCATTGGCGGATGTTGGAGGTAAGTTAGGATTTACGACATATTGGTATGCTGTATTACTTTGATTAGGGATTGGGTTCGGATTCGGGAGGGAATTTACTTGTACTTGGAACGAAATTATCGTACTTGCATTCGGATTTATTGGATCAATTGCTATTCCATTCGCTGGATTTACATTAGGCAGTATATTCCCATTTACTGTTACACTATTAGGAATAAACGATGTGCCGTTTGGAATTACATCTGTAAAAATCACGTTTGATGCAAGAGTGTTTCCGGTATTCGTTAAAGTAGTCGTGTACGTAATAATATCATTTATGTTAGCGAATTGTTTATCTGTAGATTTTATAGCGGTAATCGTAGCGTTATTAATTGTTGTTTGTACCGTGTTAGAAGCCACCATCTGCATTACAGCTGGTTTGGATGGATCGTACGTATATTGGAATGTTGTGCCTGATTGATTCGTAATCGGATTTACAGTAGGGATAGTTGGTACGGAAATTTGGAATGCAACAGTACGTGATGAATTCGCTCCTATCGTACCGATAAAAATGCCGTTAGCAGGATTTGCGTTGGCTATAGGGACACCGTTAATCGTTACAGTATTAGGAAGGAAGATGGTACCAGCTGGAATGATATCTGTAAACGTTACATTAGAAGCAGGGATATTACCGTTATTCGTTAAAATCGTTGCATACGTAATGACATCACCAACATCAGCAAAATTTGTGCTCGTTAGTTTCGTAGCAACAATATTAGCAGTATTAATTTGTGTCGTTACTATATTGCTAGTAGCGTTTCTAACAACAGCAGGTAAATTTGGATCTGCGATAAAGCTATATTGAAGTGCAGCACTGTTTTGAACTGGATTTGGTGAAGGTAAACTATTTGCACTAATTTGGAAGACAATTGTTGTAATTCCGCCTGCTGGAATAGTACCAACTTGAAGGCCGACACTTGGATCCGCACCTAGCTGTAAAGCACCGCCTATAAAAATACTATTTGGTACAAGAGAAGTACCAGGAGGCAGTATGTCAGTAACAACTACATTATTTGCTGGAGTGTTTCCTGGATTAGCTAAGGCAATTGTATATGTGATTGGTTGCCCAACATCAGCAATAGTTAAATCTACTTGTTTGACAATAATTACATTTGCTAAATTAATTTGTGTACTTACAGTGTTACTTAAAGATGTTTCTATAATTGGTGGATCGCCAGGATTTAGAATAAAGCTATACTGTGTACTAGATGAATTTATGGTTGGATTTTGTGCTGGTAAAGAGGTGACAGTTACTTGATAAGAGACGGTAAGTGAGCCGTTAGCAGGAATGGAAGGTAACGGAACACCTATATTTGGATCTGCGTTATTTTGGAGCACACCATTAATAAGGAAAGTGTTTGGGATAAAGGTAGTACCGTCTGGATTCGTATCTACGAAAGTAGGACTATCAGCAGAAACACTTCCTGCATTCGTTAAAATAACGGTATAAGTTAATATATCCCCTACGGTAGCGAACGCTCGATCCACTGTTTTGGCTGAAATGACATTTGCATCGTTTACTTGAGTAAATGTAGTGGTTGAAGTAGTGTTCTTACTTACAGGTGAAGCGTTTGGATCAACAATAAAGTTATAGGAAATGGAGGCACTATTCGAAATAGGATTTGGGTTTGGAATACTAGTTATTAATACCTGGAATGAAGCTGTAATTGTAGTATTAGCATTGATGCTACCAATATTGATGCTAGCTGGTGTTACGCCCGGCTGAGTAACGCCGTTAACTATAACACTGTTCGGTACGAAGGAAGTGCCATTCGCAATGGAATCGGATAGTAATACATTGTTCGCCGCAACATTCCCATCGTTTGTAAGAGCAAAGGTGTAAGTTAATACATCTCCAACTTCCGCAAATGTTTTATCTACAGATTTTATAGCATGTAGATTTGCTAGTCTAATTGTTGAGGTAACAGAATTAGAATTTGCTGTTTTTGAAGTTGGCGGCAGGCTTGGGTTTACAGTGTAAATATAAGAGGCGAAAGCATTATTAATGATAGGATTTTGGGAGGTAATGTTGATGACTGTTACTTGGAACGATAAGGTGAAAGTAGCTCCGCCAGGAATTGTACCGATAGGTAAGGCAATAAGAGAAGCTACATTTTGCAAAACGCCGTTGAGCGTTACAGTACCTGGAGTCAATATCGTTCCATTTGGAAGTGGATCTGTTAGCTGTACGTTCGTTGCAGCGGTATTTCCACTGTTTGTAATAAGGACTGTATAACTGATTGTATCTCCAATTGTAGCAAATTGTTTATTTGTCGATTTTGTTAATGTTAAATTCGCATTGTTAATTTGAGTGGTAACGACGTTAGAAGCGATGTTTTTCGTAACGGGTGATTGACTAGGGTTGACAGTATACTGATAAGAAGCGCTTGATCCATTAGATACGATATTTGCTGGAGGTATTGTGTTTACTACTACTTGAAATGAAACGTTTTTTGTCGTACCAGTTGGGATGGAGCCTATGTTCACACCATTAGCGGGATTCGCGCCAACCTGTGTCGTGCCATCTATTGTTAAACTGTTTAGGACAAAAGTTGTTCCTGTAGGAATGGCATCTGTAAAAATAACATTGTTCGCATTCGTATTACCTGTACCTGTAAAGGCAACAGTGTAAGTCAGTGTATCTCCAATATCCGCATAGTTTTTATCCACTGTTTTTGCCATAGTTACAGTAGCATTATTCACTTGAGTAGAGACAGTATTAGTCGTATTAGTACCACTTACTGCAGGCTGATTTGGTACAGGAATGTATTGATATGTTGTTGTACCACTATTTAATATTGGATTTGTTTGGGGGATAGAAGGAACGAATACTTGAAATGAAATGGTAGTAGTAGAATTTGCAGCAATAGTTCCAACGGATATACCATTAGCAGGATTTGCTCCAGCTTGAATAACGCCGTTAACAGTTACACTACCTGGAATAAAAGTAGTCCCGTTTGGAATGGGATCCGTATATATAACATTTGTAGCAGCGATATTTCCTGCATTAGCTAAGGAAATACTATAAGTTAACGTATCACTAATATCGGCAAAAAGTTTGTTAACTGATTTAGTTCCATTAATAGTTGCAAGGTTAATTTGTGTGCCGGCAGCATTACTCGTTGCAAGACCGTTAAAAGTTGTTCCACCAGCTATTGGTGTATATTGAAACGTAATGTTAGCGGTGTTAGAGATAGGGTTTTGACTTGGAAGAGAAACGACAGTTGCTTGGAAAACCACTGTACGAGAAGCGTTGTTATTAATTGTCCCGAGAGAAATACCAGCTGCAGGATTTGCGTTTGTTTGTGGTACGTTATCTATCGTTACGCTGCCAGGTATAAAGGAAGTGCTGTTAGGGAGAATGTCTGTAAAAGTAACGTTATTTGCAGGAAGAAGCCCGGTGTTAGGGACAGTAACTGTATAGGTTAGAATATCGCCAATTGTAGCAACACTTTTATTTACGCTTTTTGTTGCTTGTATATTAGGTGAATTAATATCAATTTGTAAACCAACTGTATTTAGCATATATGCGTCACCGTTCGTTGTTAAACGGATCGCGGCGGAGACTTGGGAATTTGTTAAATAAGGAGAAATATCAATAGAAGTAATGTCCCAACCTTGCCGACCGGCAGAGATATTTGTAGCTGTAGAGGCACTCTGGTTTCTCGTGCCAAATGTTCCAGTTGTATCTAAATTTCCAGCAGCATTATTAATTTGGGAACCGAAGAAATTATTTACAGCATTATTTGGCCCAGATAATGCATTTAATGAACTGAAATTTGGTCCAAATAAAGCTTGATCCCCAGTTAAATCAGCATCCCCTTCAGTAGAACTTATTAATAATCTCCCGCTTACAGGTCCCCCGGCAGGTGTTAAAAACCCTGAGACAGATACATCTGCACTACCGGTTTCTACAGAAACACGGTTACCAGCTACGTAAATTGTTAAATTTCTTGCGGGTAAGGAACCGTTTTGATAAGCGACAATAAGCGTCCATCCAGCAGAGTTGATTGCTCCATTAGAAGCGTCTAAAGGATCTACAAGTCCAGGAACAGAACCTGTTGTATAAGAGCCAGATCCAGCAGCTTGAACGAGTGACGTTACATCTGCTGAACGTGTATAAAATCCAAATGTGACAGATCCAGAAACGAAAGTTTGATTTGAAGCTGTAACAGCCGAAGGGGTAATTGAGTATGTTGACACAGGTGTTGTAAAAGAAACGGGGTTTCCTAATACACTCGTAATGTTTTGATCCCGAGATAAATAGTTTCCACCCCAAACGAGTTCTGCGTAAAGAATAGTACTACCAGCAGGGATATTCAAAATAGCGGTAGAACTATTTTGTGTATAGTTTAACGTTGTACCTGCAGGAAAAGTAGTTACTTGTAAAGCGGTATTCGTAGTTACGAATGCACCAATTGCACCGATTGTACCAGCACGGTTTAGATTGCTAATTTTACTTAAACCTAGTGTGTTTCCTGTAATAGCGAGTGCGCCGTTAGTGGTGGTAGAAAATCGATTCGTAATGGGCATGTTGTCACCTCATTTACAATATAGTCTTGGTCAAAATAGGATATGTGTGTGACTGGTAAAGGGAAACATGTACAAGTTGATTTGATAATAATGATTTAAATGTCTAGATAAGGAGATGGAGAATGATTGAATTGAAAATGAGAGTGGAGCGTCTGAGGAAAGAAGATACAGAGGATATTGTTGCATTATCTTCTTATATTGGATGGGATTATAACAGAGAAGAAGTTGAAACGATTTTTAACTCCGGTATTGTATACGGCGTATGGAATGAGAGAAAAAAACTTATAGCAAGCGCTGCAATTATATTATACGGAGAAGTGTTAGCGTCAATAGGAATGGTAATTGTACATCCAGATTATAAAGGAAGAGGAATTGGAAAGATAATAACGGATTCATGTGTTAAAAGCGTATCAACTCAAACCCCCATTATGCTTATTGCTACGGATGAGGGAAAAATTTTATATGAAAAACTAGGATTCAGGGCTGTTAGTCATGTTTCTAAATACATATGTAACTCGTACAATGCGAATTACCATTGTGTAGGAAATGAAGAGTATATTGTGAATTATGAAGAACGTGATTTAGAAGAAATAATACAAATAGATAAAGATGCATTTGGAACAAATAGAGAAGAGTTTTTAAAGCATCGAATTATACAAAGTGAACAATGTATTGTTACAAAGGATGCACAACAAAATGTATTAGGATACGGTATAAGTATACAAACGCCAGAAAATAAAATAATAGGACCAATTGTTGCTAAAAATGATACGATGGCAATGAGAATGGTACATTATTTAGTAAGAGAACATAATGGTAAATTGAGAATTGATGTACCAGAAGGAAAGAAAGATTTTATGAAAGAATTAGAGATTACTGGTTTTAAAAAGGTTAATACACCACCAATTATGATGAAAAATAGCGATAAATTATTAAAAAGGAATAATGAGCTATATAGTATTGCGGCACAAATTTTTGGATAAAAAAGAATCCTTCTGAATGAAGGATTCTTTTTCGTTAATCACGATATTGTTCGTGAGTTGGCTGAAAGAGATCTTCCTCGATATCTCTCACCATAGAAAAATGATCAACATTATAATGACCGTGTAGAGTTTTATTATGATGACCAATAATTTGCTCTGCAGACAATACGTCAGAATCAGTTGTGGAATGACCATTTTTAATTAATGTAACGTCAAATCCTTGTACAGTAGCTGTTCTAACGGCGGTGTCAATGCAATGCTCTGTTTTACATCCACCTATAACAATATGATTAATTTTTTCTTCTTTTAAAAGTTCAAGTAAAGAAGTGCCATAGAATGAGTTTGTTGCTGCTTTATTAATAAGGATTGCAGACTGAGGTACTTTAATTTGATTATGTACTTCAAATCCTACACCACTACCAGAAGCAACATCGATATCTCTTACGAAAACAATAAGGGCATTTGAATCTATTGCTTTCTGTACGGCTGTATTTAGTGTAGATAATAGCTCGGTTTTACGAAAAACTTCATTTTCTTGTTCATTTCCATCAATTAATTCTTGCTGAGCATCGATAATTAATAGTGCTTGTTTCATTTGATGTCCCCTTTAATATAAAATAAATTCCACTTTACATATTCTTTTATATTGTAAGGAACTCCTCTTTTGTCTACGAAGTAGACGATAGATTTACAAAGTTGTCAAAGAAATTTCATTCTCATAGCGTGTAAAAACATGTATGATAAGAAGTGGAGAATTTTTGAGTAGGTGGGAATATCATGCAAACAGTAGAAGATTATCTTTCATTCTTACATACGAAAGGATTTAAATTATCAGAGGAAGCACAAGGGTTTATTATGTTCGGACAAGGATACACCGGTGCGTCTGATGGAATTGTGAACGCAGCAATAGAAGCGACAATTAAACATCAATTACAGTTTGATGGTAGTTATTTTGTTGCGTTATTAGAACGATTGAAAGAAGAAGAAATTACAGATAAAAAAAGCGCTAAGGCTTTTATGCGGAAGTTACAAGCGTAACTTCACGCAGCCCGCGCTTCTTTTTTTGTTTTGGAAGGTAGTTCAACAAAAACCATACCTAGGAAAATACATAGACATCCGATAATAGCAGAAATAGAAAGCTGTTCATTTGCAACGAGAACGCCTGTTAAGGCAGCAAAAACGGGCTCCATTGCGAAAATAATTGCTACTCTCGTTGGAGACGTATGTTTTTGTGCCGATGTTTGAATGAAAAAAGCAATGGATGTCGCGAATAGGGAAGTTAGAAATAGAGCAAATAAAAAGGAAGAATTCGTCCATAGTGCTAATGAAAGTAATTTTTCCCAATCTTCAAACAAAAAGGCGCAAATAGAAGAAAACATACCAACAGCTAATACTTGCGACGTACTTAACAATAAAGGTGATATTTTCTTAGAAAAGAAGCCGTTAACAAGAATATGGGCAGCGAAAGCAACTGCACAACCGAGAACGAGTATATCTCCAATGTTTAATTGAAAAGAATCGCCAGCCGTTAATAAGTATAAACCTGCTGTTGCTACAGCAATACCAAGTACGATAAAAATGGTAGCTTTTTGTTTTAAAAAGATAAAAGACAAAATTGGTACCATAACGATACTAAGCCCTGTTAAGAAACCAGCTTTTGAAGAAGTTGTATAAAGTAAGCCGAATGTTTGTAATACATAGCCAACACATAAAAAGAATCCAACGATTAATCCAGCGAAACTACTCTGTTTTATATCTTGTTTTGAAGATTTTTTTGAGAAAATCATTTGAACGAATAATAAAATAATTCCAGCGAATAAAAAACGAATACCATTAAAAGTAAATGGACCAACAAAAGACATAGCATTTTGAACGACAACAAACGTAGCTCCCCAAATAAAAGAGACAAATAACAAAGCAAGAGGAGCAATCCAATCTTTTTTCACACTCATACCCCCGTTAATTTTGTAAGATAGCTTTTCTAGCTAATTCATCAGCGACTTTATTTTGACTACTTGGAATCCACTTAATAAAAAAGAGATCGAAACTTTGTATGTACTGCAGTGCTTCCTCTAATAGTGGTGCAAACATTTTATTTTTTGCGTATTCTTTTTCAACAGCTCGCTCGACAAGTTGCGAATCTGTACGAAAAGAGACAATGTTATAATTATGCTCCATGCAATATTTTAATGCTGCAAGTAAAGCGTGGTATTCTGCTTCATGATTGGACATTGTCCCAAGGGGCAATGATAATTGTACAGCTGGTTGAACCCCTTTAATAAACACTCCTGCACCAGAAGGACCAGGATTTCCTTTTGATGCACCATCAATATATACTTCAATCAAAATGAGAAACCTCCAAATTATAAGATTATCCCCTACTTACATGTTTCCTTGAAGTAGGGGATAGAGTAACTTAGCCGATTGTAATACTATAACGACATGTAAATGTTTCATTCGCTTGTAAAGATTGAATTCCTTTTTTTTCCTTGAAATCTTTTGCTGGATTTACTTCATCAGCAATCCCGTACCAAGGTTCAATACATAAGAAAGGTGCGTTCTCGCCTGGTGTCCATACGCCAACAAATGGGAATCCATCAAATTCTACTTTTACAAATTTATTATGTTTATGAGAACGAATAGAGATTTCATTCGTATTCATATTTTCAAAAATAAGCGCATCATTTTTGAATAAATCGTATGTAAGTGGTAATTCATTCGTATTTTCAGCGATTAATTGCTTTTTACTTGAAAGGTAAGGTCCTTCTAATACGCTTGTTTCTAAGCGTTCAGAACCATTAAATGATAAATGATAATCTGTAAATGATTCGCCCTCTAATAAGGGGAAGTTGAAACCAGGGTGTGCTCCGATTGAGAAGAACATCTCTTTTGAAGTAGGATTATTTACTTCATATGTTACATGAACGATTTGTCCGTCTAGCTCATAAGAAACGAGTAATTCGAATTCGTATGGGTATTTTTTTAATGTTTCTTCATTACTAGTAACGATATAAGTGATTTTCGTTTCACTTTGTTCTTTTACAGAGAATGTAAGATCACGAGCAAAGCCGTGTTGTGTTAAAGAATAAGGTTTACCATCTACGTAATATGTATCATCTACTAATCGGCCGACAATTGGGAATAAAATTGGTGCGCGGCGCCCCCAATAAGTAGAATCGCCTTGCCATAAATATTCAGTGTTATCTTCTTTTAAGCGAACGCTTTGTAATTCTGCACCTTTGTCAGAAATGGAAACGATCACTTTTTCATTTTGAATTGTTGCTGTCATGAAGTGAAACCTCCTAAATCTTTCATATGTTTTATTATACGTTGTCCAAAAGAAAAAAGGTAGTAAATGATAGGAATCTATTGACGAAAGAGTGCCTATTGCGTACAATATAATCTTGTTGCTTAAAAACGAATAACGTGGTTCGAAACCATCCCACGTAAAAAAACTAAGGAGATTTTGTCATGAATATAAGAACATTAGTCGGTAATGGTATTTTAGCGGCATTATATATTGCTGTTTCTATGCTTATTCAGCCATTTGGCTTTACCAGTGTACAGTTTCGTATTTCAGAGATGTTTAATCATCTCGTTGTATTCAATAAGAAAGCAATTTACGGGATTGTATTAGGTGTATTTTTAACGAATCTCTTTTTTTCACCTATGATCGCTTATGATTTAGTATTTGGAGTAGGACAATCGATTCTTGCACTACTTGCAACTATTATTTCTATGCGCTTTATTAAAGGTGTTTGGGCTCGTATGATTTTTAATACAGTTATTTTTACAATTACAATGTTTATGATAGCAATTGAACTTCATCTTGCATTTGATTTACCATTTATGTTGACTTGGTTAACTTGTGCAGTTGGTGAATTTGTTGTAATGGCAATTGGTATGCCTGTAATGTACTGGATTAATAAGCGAGTGCAATTTGAAAGATTTATGTAATAGATGAAAGAGCTATTCCTATAGGGATAGCTCTTTTTGTATGTAATCACATTGAATATAATGCTGTGACTCTTGATACAATATAATAAAATAAAGTGAGGCTTTCATTAGCTGGCTACATATAAGAAGTCTTATATAAGGGGAATCTAGTATGAAATATAAAATTCATTGGTTGTATAAAACGAAGCGCGGTTTACAGACGGGATTAACGACAGATTATATGAACATAGAAGATGTAATGCAATTTGCAGAGGATTTTGAGAAAACAGGAAGAGTGAAAGAACTATCATTTTATGATGAAATGGATGCAGAATGGTCATTAAAGGAAATGAAAAAGCTGAGTAAACAAGTGGAAGAAGAGCCCCAAGAAATACTTGTTTATTTTGATGGGGGTTATGATGTACAGACGAAAGAAGCTGGAGTAGGTATATGTGTATACTATAAAAAAGGAAATACAAAATACCGAATTCGCCGTAATGCATATATAGAAGGTATATATGATAATAATGAAGCGGAGTATGCAGCATTATTATACGGGATGAATACACTCGAGGAATTAGGGATTAAGTATGAGGCAGTTACACTTCGTGGTGATTCTCAAGTTGTACTGCAGCAATTGGCTGGAGAATGGCCTTGTTATGATGAGCATTTAAATCATTACTTAGATCAAATTGAACAAAAAGCGAAGCAAATGAAACTAAAACTTGTATGTGAGCCGATATCTAGAAAACAAAATAAAGAAGCGCATCAATTAGCTACGCAAGCATTAGAAGGAACAGTCATTGATAGTCATAAAGAAATAACCGAATAGAGAGGTGCAAAGGTGGATAAAAAGCAACTCATTACAGAGGTAAATGACTTATTAGAAACGTATTGTGAAGGATGTTTCTTGCGAGAACATAATCGAAAGACAAATAGTAAGTATTATGCTCATTCATTTTGTATACGACAATGTACAGTTGGAGAAACATTGAAAAAGTATGGAGAACAGTTATCATGAAAAAACATCCAGAGAAAATTCTCTGGATGTTTTTTAGTGCTTTGCTTCATGTAATTGATGCTCGCACTTACTTAATTTCTTTTCCTCATTCATTAAAAATGGCTCATCTAAATCTGTTGCAACAGATTTCATAATTTCAAGCTGAGAGCGAGCTGCTTCTACTGCAGTAGAAGCATGCTCTAATGTGTCCGGATCCATTGAGATGGTTGCAGAACCTACCATTTTTTGTGCAGTTTCCACACGGAATTTTACTTCTTCAAAATCATTTACATGTGAACCCATTGTTATTGCCTCCTTTGTATTTTGCGCATTTCACATAGTTTTTGCTCTGTAAAACGGAAATATACAAAGGAATAATAAAGAAGGTTACCAAGTTAGGTAACCTCCTGTCATATGTTGGATTAAAGTTTTACTACGTTAGCAGCTTGAGGTCCACGGTTTCCTTCAGTAATGTCGAAAGATACTTCTTGACCTTCCTCTAAAGCTTTGTAGCCGTCACCTTGAATAGCAGAGAAATGTACGAATACATCATCAGAGCCGTCCATTTCGATAAATCCAAAACCTTTTTCATTGTTAAACCATTTTACTTTTCCTTGCATGTTACAATTCCTCCTAAAAAACGATTACTTTTTTCATTTAGTGAAATTCATTAAAAAGAAAATAAAATTTTAAAATGCTATATTCTAGAATATTCTGCTAAATGATTAATTTAAATATACACGAATTGGTAGAATTTAGTCAAGTAAGCGGTTTTATTTTTTGTATTTTTAAATAACTTTCCGCTCAAATTTTTAATAAGGTATAGGACAAGCCGCGTATGTAATATTCTTAAATGAAAGCTGTACATAATGAGGTGAAAGAATGGATGAGTCTTATTTATTAGATAATGAAGGAATGAAAAATAGAGTCGACATACCGAATTGGGTTGCAAAAGAATTTCATGATTTTTCGAATGTCGTGCTAGAACCAACTTTTCCGTGTTATTTCGGTTTAACAGCTTTGAAAAAGAATGAACTTCGTTATTCATTTCTCTCTCATAATGATTGGGAGCATTTGCCTAATACAATGTTATCTTTTTTGGAGTTAATGAAAGAACGGCCAATTGTAAGAAGAGGATTTTTTCTTTTTGTAGAACCGGAATGTGAGGAGAAATCAATCGAATATTATCGAGATTATTTTTGGAAAGTACTACAATATTTACATGAAAACGATGATAAAACATGGCCGAAGCAAATTCCTGAAGATCCAGATCATTATTTATGGGAATTTTCATTTGGTGGTGAACCGATATTTGCGTTTGGAAATGCACCGGCTTATAAACAGCGAAAGACTAGGCATTTAGGAAATTCTCTCGTTATTGGATTCCAGCCACGAACTATTTTCGAGGGCTTAGAAGGAGATCGTCCTAAAGGTTCATATTCGAGACAAATGGTTCGTGAGCGAGTGGAAAAGTGGGATCAGCTGCCGAAGCATCCTAACATTAGTCACTATGGCGATCCTGACCATCGTGAATGGAAGCAATATTTTATTGGAGATGATATAGAACCGATTAAAGGTAAATGTCCTTTTCATCATAGATAGAGAAATAAGAGCCATCAACTGGATGGCTCTTTTGTATATTTTGGATAAAAAAGGGTATTGTATTAGTGAATAATTTTTATGAAAGCTAGTCTATTTTCTATATTTGCATCATTACTTAATAGTAAAAGAAGTAGAAAGGATAGAGCGATGTTTGGAGCAATTATACAACAAATAGTATTGGGTATTTCATTAGCTGCACCGGTAGGTCCAATTAATATTGAAATGTTAAAACGTGGAATTGAACGTGGATTTTGGCATGCGTGGATTGTTGGAATCGGAGGAATGACTGCTGATATTTTGTTTATGCTTCTTATTTATTTTGGTTTATCTTCTGTGTTTATGTATACATATGTACAAGCTTTTATGTACTGCACTGGGTTTTTCCTGTTATTTTATTTAGGATTTCAAAGTGTAAAACAAGGAATCTCCCACTCGAATATGGAATATAACAAAGAAGAGGTAGGTGGACTTAAACAATCCTTTATGGCGGGATTTTTAATTGCGATATCCAACCCATTAAATCTCGTTTTTTGGTTTGGCATATACGGAAGTACACTTAGCTCATTGCTTACAAAGGTAACGAAACAAGAAGCTTTTTTGTACAGTCTTTGCATTATTATTGGTATTATTTTGTGGAACTTAAATATTGCTTTTTCTGTACATTTTGGAAGAACTTTATTAAAACCAAAAGCACTTGGCTATATTACAGCCGGAGCAGGTATTATTTTAGTAGGATATTCTATCCATTTTGCATACAAAGCTTTACAGTTGTTCACATAAGATTGAAGGGGAGATTTTTATGTATCGAACCACTATTGACGGAAAAGAAATTATCATCACGTTAGCACCAAAAATCCGAAAAGAAATTACTGACAGGAACCCATTATATGAAGCGGTATTTAAAAATGCAGCAAGGTTGCTGCAAACGAAACAACCAACGTTTGCGGTAAATCATGAAATATTTGGGCTTATTATTGGAGAAGTACAAAGGGGTGAAGTAACAGTGTTTGCAGTAGAACACATTATCCCGAAGCAAAATATATTTGGTCCGAACACTTTTTTCTCGACAATAGAACAGCAGGCAAATTTGTAAAGTGAATAGAATAAAATAGAAAAGAAATAGTCGTAACGATATGTTACGGCTGTTTTTTGGGAAAAGGGGGAAGAAAGATGAAGAGAGTGGTGAAAGAATTCTTTTTGCAACATGATATTGTTATTATGTATAGTATTTTATTAATTTTTATCGTTATTTTAAAAATGCAATTTTTTACATGGATCGGTATGTTAGCGTGTCTGTTTGGGATTGTTTTTTATACGTTTAACGAGTATATGACACATCGTTTTTTATTCCATTTAAAGCCGCCTAAAAACGCATTTTTATTAAAAATGTTAAGAAGATTACATTATGATCATCACGTATATCCAGATGATTTAAAACTTTTATTTTTACCTGTATGGTTTAGTATACCTAGTTTTACTATATATCTACTTATATCATATGGCATTACAAAAAGTGTTACAGTTACACTTTCGTTTGGAATCGGAATGATTATTATGCTCCTCGTTTATGAATGGAAACATTATATTGCACATAAGCCGATTCGTCCCTTCACTAAGTTTGGAAGATGGCTAAAAAAACAGCATATATTACACCATTATAAAAATGAAAAGTTTTGGTTTGGTGTTTCAAATCCAGTATTCGATTTTATATTTGGAACGCTTAAAGATGGAAAAGAAGTTGAATTAAGCGAAACAGCTCGTAATTTAGAAAAAGAGAAAAAGACAGAAGTGGTGCGATAAGCACTACTTTTTTATTCTGTTTTAACGAGAATAAAAGCTTGATTGGTGTGGATTGAAGTACTCGAATTTTATGGTGAAAAAGTATATTAAAAACTTGGGGGAAAATGCCGAAAAATGTCTATCGAAAAATCTTTGCAGGAATGTACGGATTGTCTAAAATGAAAATAAGTTTCTGAATATTTATAAAATTTAGTCTTTAGGTATACAAGGGGGAAGTTCATTTCAAGTAAGAGAGGGGACCAGATAATGAAACGAGATGATACGTCAGCACGTAAGTTACAAAATGAGGTGAATTATACAGAGGTTGTTCAGTCAGAAGAGTTTCAATTGCTATTAAATAAGAAAAAGAAGTTTATCGTTCCGATGAGTATTTTCTTTTTAAGTTTTTTTATTACATTACCTATTTTAACATCGTATTCAAAGGGGCTTAATACACCGGTATTTGGTGATGTTACATGGGCGTGGGTATTTGCATTTGCGCAATTTATAATGACATGGGCATTATGTATGATTTATAGCAAAAAAGCAGAATCCTTTGATGAAATCTCGCAAAAAATTCTGCAAAATATGCAACAAGGGAGGGGCTGACTTTGAATACAACCGCTTTTGCACTATTTTTAATTATCGTCCTTGGTACACTCGTTATCACGTATTTCGCATCGAAAAAAACGAAAAATGCGAGTGAGTTTTATACGGCTGGAGGGGGATTAACTGGTTGGCAAAATGGTCTGGCCATTGCTGGGGATTATATGTCTGCTGCGTCATTTCTTGGTATCGCTGGAGCAATAGCGTTAACGGGATTTGATGGTTTCTTTTATAGTATAGGTTTCTTAGTTGCTTACTTAGTTGTATTATATCTAGTTGCAGAACCGCTTAGAAATTTAGGGAAGTATACGTTAGCAGATATGATTGCGGCGCGTTTTGATGCAAAAAAGGTTCGTGGTATTGCAGCACTTAATACGATGACTATTTCAATTTTTTATATGATTGCACAATTAGTCGGTGCAGGTGCACTTATTAAATTATTATTAGGAATAGAATATACGACATCTGTTTTAATTGTTGGTACACTCATGACAGTGTACGTTATTTTTGGAGGTATGACTGCTACGAGTTGGGTACAAATTGTAAAGGCTGTATTACTTATGGCAGGTACATTTATTATTTCTGTTATCGTTTTCTCGAAATTTAATTTTAGTGTGACAGAAATGTTCGCTCAAATGAAAACAGCTACTCCATTGAAGGAATCGTTTTTAAATCCAGGAGTAAAGTATAAAGATGGTCTGGATACACTTTCTTTAAATTTAGGACTAGTTCTTGGTACGGCAGGATTACCGCATATTCTTGTCCGCTTTTTCACAGTACGTGATGCGAAAACTGCACGTCAATCTGTTGTGTACGCTACGTGGCTAATCGGTGCATTTTATATTATGACGATTTTCTTAGGATTTGGTGCAGCTGCATTTGTAGGAAATGAAGCAATTATTAAAGCGAATCCAGCTGGTAATATGGCAGCACCTTTATTAGCTAAAGCGTTAGGTGGAGATTTCTTATTCGCATTCGTATCGGCGATTGCTTTTGCAACAATTTTAGCTGTAGTAGCAGGTCTTGTATTAACGGCAGCATCCGCATTTGCTCATGATTTTTATAATGAGATTATTCGCAAAGGAAAATCCACGGAAAAAGAACAAGTTTCCATGGCTCGTTATGCGTCTATTGGAGTAGCGATAGTATCTATTATACTCGCTTTATTTGCGCAAACATTAAACGTAGCATTTTTAGTATCATTAGCATTTGCAGTTGCTGCTAGTGCAAACTTACCAGTCATATTATTCACAATTTATTGGAAGCGTTTTAATACAACGGGAGCGATTTGTGGTATGATTGTCGGTCTTGTATCAGCAATCGTTCTCGTAGCGTTAAGTCCAAACGTTTGGAATCCTATAGCTGGAAAAGCTATTTTTGTCGGGGAAGCGATATTCCCATATACGACACCTGGAATTGTTTCAATTCCACTTGGATTCCTTGCAGCATATTTAGGAACTGTTTTTTCTAGTAAGAAAGAAGATGCAGCGAAGTTTGATGAAATTCTCGTGAAATCTAATACTGGTCATGGTATTAGTGATGCATCTTCACATTAAAAAAGAGGAGCTTTTCGAATTAAAAGAAAAGCTCTTTTTCTTTTGTCATTTTCTTATAAATATTACTGTGTTGTAAGTAGGATTTGTCAAAATTTTGTGGAATGAAAATAAGCAGGGAGAAATTTAAATCATCATGGCACCAGCGCAGCTTTTGTGAAAAATAAGTTGTTATGGAAGGTGGAAGAAATGATGAAGACAAAACAAACCGATGAATTATTAGCAAAAGATGAGCAATATGTTTGGCACGGAATGCGTCCCTTTAGTCCAAGTAATACAATGATAGGGGCAAAAGCAGAAGGGTGCTGGGTTGAAGATATACAAGGAAAAAGATATTTAGATAGTATGAGTGGTCTTTGGTGTGTGAATAGTGGATACGGAAGAAAAGAGCTCGCAGAGGCAGCTTATAAGCAATTGCAAACATTATCGTACTTTCCGATGTCACAATCACATGAGCCAGCTATAAAGCTTGCTGAAAAGTTAAACGAGTGGCTTGGTGGAGAGTATGTTATATTCTTCTCTAATAGTGGATCAGAAGCGAATGAAACAGCTTTTAAAATAGCAAGGCAATATTATGCTCAAAAAGGTGAACCGCATCGTTATAAGTTTATGTCACGTTACCGCGGATATCATGGAAATACAATGGCGACAATGGCAGCGACAGGACAAGCGCAGCGTAGATATCAATATGAGCCGTTTGCTTCAGGATTTTTACACGTAACGCCTCCAGATTGTTACCGTATGCCAGAAATGGAATCACAAAATATTTATGATGTAGAGTGTGTAAAAGAAGTCGATCGTGTCATGACATGGGAATTAAGTGAAACGATAGCAGCATTTATTATGGAGCCAATCATTACAGGTGGAGGTATTTTAATGCCGCCACAAGACTATATGAAAGCTGTTCACGAAACATGTCAAAAACACGGGGCACTACTCATTAGCGATGAAGTTATTTGTGGTTTTGGGCGTACAGGAAAAGCATTTGGGTTTATGAACTATGACGTTAAGCCTGATATCGTTACGATGGCAAAAGGTATTACGAGCGCATACTTACCATTATCAGCAACAGCTGTGAAAAAGGAAATTTATGAAGCATTTAAAGGAACGGGAGAATATGAATTCTTCCGCCATATTAATACATTTGGTGGAAACCCAGCGGCTTGTGCATTAGCGCTTAAAAATTTAGAGATTATGGAAAATGAAAATTTAATCGAGCGCTCTGCACAAATGGGTTCACTTTTATTAGAGCAATTAAAAGAAGAAATCGGAGAACATCCACTTGTTGGGAATATTAGAGGGAAAGGGCTATTAGTTGGGATCGAACTAGTAAATGATAAAGAAACGAAAGAGCCAATTGATAATGATAAAATCGCAACTGTTGTAAATGCCTGTAAAGAAAAAGGACTTATTATTGGGCGTAACGGTATGACAACAGCAGGATATAATAATGTCTTAACATTGGCACCGCCGCTCGTTATATCAGGTGAAGAAATTGCTTTCGTTGTTGGTACGTTGAAGACGGCGATGGAGCGTATTTAATTAATTGAGCGAGCTGTAATATACAGCTCGCTTTTGTTTATTACGTGAAATAGGATAGCTTTTTAAAGGAAGGGATATTAATGGAGAAATATGATCCTAGTAAACATTATCACATCGGATATTATGAAGATGGATATGATTTAGAAGTGACAGCGTATAAAAGAATAAATGAACCAATTTGGGATGCCTATATTCCACACTATGAGGTAGATGATTTTTACAAAAAAGTGGAGGAAATGAAGCTAGGTGAATATATAGATGATTATGGCATTAAGGTGTATTCATTTAGTAATGATATTGATGATGAAGAAGCACGATATATATTTGAAAACTGGTTAAAAATGAATGGAATTGTTTAAAGATAAAATGAAAAAGGAGATTGCTATCTTATAAGATAGCAATCTCCTTTTATTATATGAAACTTATTTACTTGCTTTCATTGCTTTATCTTTTGCACCAAAAGTGTATTTTAACATTGGTGGTGTAATCATTGTAGTTAAAATAACGACAATAACGATAGCTGTAAAGTAATCTTGTGCTAATAGGCCAGAAGAAAGTCCTGTTCCTGCGATGATAAGAGCAACTTCACCACGAGAAACCATACCAGCGCCGATAATTGCAGAAGACTTTGCGTCAAATCCAGTCATTCGTGCACCGAATCCACAACCAATTAGTTTCGTTAATACAGCAATTACTGTTAATGCTAAGATGAACCAAATTTGATCGCCAATACCGTCAAATGTAATATTCATCCCGATACTAACGAAGAACACTGGAACGAACATAGCGTAAGCAATTGGTTCTACTTTCTTTTCTACTTCATGTTTGTAGTTCGTTTGAGAAATAGCGATACCAGCTGCGAAAGCACCGATAATACCAGCAATTCCTAATAGTTCACCGAAATATGCGAATGAGAAACAGATGATAAGAGCCGCGCTCACGATAGACTCAGATACGCGTAGTGGCGATAACCAGCGCATGATCGCAGGAACACCTTTCCATCCGATTAAAATAATAGAAGCGAAGAATACAACTTTCTTCAAGATAATCATTGTTAAGTTAACATCGTCTGTACCTAAGAAGCTCATTGCGAATGCTAATAAAATAACAACAAGAATGTCATCAAATACAGCAGCGCCAAGCATCGTCGTACTCTCACGTGTTTTCATCTTACCTAAATCGCGAAGTGTTTGTACGGAAATACTAACACTTGTCGCACATAGAAGTAATCCTAAAAATACAGCATTTCCTTGTTCCATTCCGATAACAAGACCAGAAACGTAACCACCTACGAATGGAAGAATGATACCTCCAAGTGCAACAGCTAAAGAAGAATTACGATTTGCGTTTAATTCTTCTAAGTCTGTTTCAAGTCCTGCCATAAACATTAAAAGAATAACACCGACATTACTTAATTGTGTTAAAAGCTCTGAATTTTCAATCCAACCGAATACAGCTGGACCGATAACGATACCGACAATTAATTTACCTAGTACAGAAGGTTGACCTAATCTAACACTAAGATCACCAGCAAGCTTTGTACTTAATAAAATAAGTGCAATTTGAAAGAAAAATTCGAATTCCATCGGATCCTCTCCTCATCATTTTTATTTTTATCATACGATTTCTCGGAATTTGCCTAATGAAAATATGTAAAACCCATTAAACAAAGGGTCTGATTACAAGTTCTTTTGAACTCGTAATTTGAACCTGTAATTAATATATAATAAAATTTATTAAAAATCAATGAAAAAATAGCAGATTTTCATGAGAGGATTCGTTTTAGAAATGGGAGATATAGATATATAATAGGAAGTAATAAAGTTTACATATAATGAATGGAGAAAGAAAAATGTTATTAAATAAACGTTTTACCATTGGAGAAATGGCAAAAATGCATAATATAGCGGAATCTACATTACGTTATTATGACGAGAAAGGAATTTTTCATCCGTCAATTGTTGATCCGCAAACCAATTATCGCTATTACACAATCGATCAGTTTTCACTATTAGATACAATTAAATTTTTACGCCAATTAAATATCTCATTAAAGGAAATAAAAAAATATATTGATGAACGGAATCCGTCTTATGCGCTGAATTTACTAGAAAAACAACAAGAAATGATGCGAAAAAAGCAAAGAGAAATCGAGTATGCTTTGGCAAAAATGGAACATAAAATTCATTTAATGAAGAAAGCGACGAAAGCGGAAGCAGATCGAATTGTAATTAAAAAGATATCGAAGAGAAAAATAACAGCAATTGCGGTTGCACCCAATACAACAGATGATATGTTTGAATATTATATCCATTCGCTGCAAAAAAATATGAAGCAAATTGATAATAGTGTATTTTCAGGAGATATCGGTGTAACAGTTTCAAAAAAAGCATTAATTCAACATGAGTTTCAAGCGTATAGTAGTATTTTTATTCTTTTGGATTATATGCCTTTTCAAGTTCAGACTTCTGATGAAATTAAAGAAGGTTTATTTGCTTGTTCTTATCACCATGGACCATATGAAGAAACAGACGCAACGTATACGGAATTATTAAAGCACATTGATAACGAAGGATACGAAGTAAGCGGAGATGCACTTGAGCTTGCGTTAATTGACTGGTCTGTAACAGAAAATCCGAAGGAGCAAGTAACGGAAATTCAAATACCTGTTGTTAAAAAATAAATAAAAAATAGGCTTATATATTTTTTGATTCTCTATTGACCTTCAAGTAACTTGAAGGTTTAAACTGTGAACAGAGCATTGAAAAAGGAGCATTTATATGATGGAAACAACAGAAAAATTAAGAGAAAAACCAATTAAAAGTTTATTTATTACTTATTTAATACCAGCTGTTCTTGGAATGGTATTAATGTCGGTTAATATTGTGATTGATGCGGTCATGATTAGTAGAGGAGTTGGCGCAAACGGCTTGGCAGGAGTAAACGTAGCTATTCCAGCGTTTTCAATTTTCTTCTCTATTTCATTATGGATTGGAATGGGTGGAGCAACGTTATATTCCATTGCACTAGGGGAAAATAAACTGGAAAGAGCGAGGTCTATTTTTACTCAATCTATGACAGTGGCAGTTATTATCGTAGCTGGTTTAGCAGCTATTTGCTTATGGAGAATAGAAGATATAGCATACTTCTTCGGTGCAAATGAAGTGATTTTACCATATGCGTTAGACTATTTACACGTGTTATTAACGTTTGGAATGATATACGTGTTAGAAAATATTTTAAGTACATTTATACGAAATGACGGAAATCCTAATTTAGCAATGGCGGGTCTTGTTGTAACGGCTGTATTAAATATAGTGTTTGATTATATCTTTATTTTCATCTTTGGATGGGGCGTAACAGGTGCTGCTTCAGCGACTATTCTTTCAGCAGCGATTGGTTTCCTCGTATTATTATCTCACTTCTTTAGAAAAAGTAGTATTTTAAAATGGACGAAATTCCATTTTGAATGGGATACGATTAAACAAATTATGGTGATTGGTTTCCCGAGTTTTACAGCAGAAAGTACAGTTGCAATTGTAACGATTGGTTTTAACATTGCTTTCGTTCAATATGCAGGAGAAGTAGGAGTCGCTTCCTATGCGATGGTGAATAGTATTCATGCGATGGCATTACTATTATTCTTCGGTGTTGGAGCAGCATTACAACCAATTGCTAGTTTCCATTATGGTGCAAATTTATCAGAAAGATTACGTGAAGGATTGCAGTTCGCTGTAAAAATTGCAGTAGTACTCGGAGGTATTGCAATTGTCATCGGTTTATTCTTCGGGAAATATATTATTGGTTTATTTGATGTTCAATCGCCAGAACTACTGGAGTTAACGTTAACAGGTATTAGTTTATTCTTTATTCAATATGTATTTTTAGGCTATAACATTGTATATGGAGAATACTTCCAATCAGTGCGACAAACGAAAAAATCAGTACTTATAATAATGAGCAGAGGTTTACTATTTATTATTCCATTGTTATGGATTATGCCGAAATTATTTGGTATAAACGGAATTTGGCTCGTTATGCCAGTAGCAGAAGTATTGACAGCAATTATCGTATTTACGATGAATCGTATGAAACATCCTGTTCCGTTAAACATGGCGAGAGAGAAAGAAGCAATATAGTGAAGAAAATCCCCTTGAACAAATAAGGGGATTTTTTCATTCTTTTAAACTAATCGCAAAAGATCCATCTGTCTCCTGCACAGAAGCGAAAGCAACGTTTTTAATATTTGTAACGCCTTTCTCCTTTAACTCTGCATGTAACCACTTTTCGTTTTTGTGGATTAACTTTAAGTTATCGTATTGAATTTGTGAATCAACGATAAGAGCAATTGGTAATCCTGCATACTTAACATCTATGTTCAAATCTTTCGGAGTCAATGGTACGAGTTCTCTCTTTGGTAAAATGCTAATGGCTCCATTCGCTTCTAAAATAGCGTATTCAATTTCATGAACACTTGGATATCCGGCGACGCGAAGGTTAGAAAGCAATTCGGGTATTGGATATCTACTTTTCTTTAAGTTCTCAAAAATAATATCACCATGTTTAATTAAAATGATAGGGTGTCCGAGAATAAAACGATTTAGTTTGTTGAGTAAGCTTAATTTTGTAAGAAGTAAATGCAAACATGTAATAACGACCATACCGAGAAAGGCTTGCAAAGCACCAGAGACTGGTATGGCCTGAAAAGCTAAATAAGATAAAAAGATAATAGCACCAAAATCATGAGGAGTTAGTTGTGCTAAAGCAGATTTACCGAGCATCTTAAGTGATAGTAAAAATAAGATAAAAAAGAACGATACGTTACATAAAAAGAGAAGCAATAGAGACACTCCTTCGTGCAAAGTTGTACTTACTGTTCCCGAAAGGAATATAAATATTACTTTCTAGAGGATAAATTAGGATGAATTGGAATTTGTCTGTATACAAACGAATAAGTGGATATTATGATGAAAGAAGCAAATGACATAGGAGTATATGGATATGAGAAAGAAGAAAATAATTAAGTATCTTATAGGAATTATAATGGCTTGCACCGTTTATGCGGGATTTTTACAATATAACATTTATAAGCATGGGCATATGAATGCCACCTACGATGCTGATTACATAATTGTATTAGGATCGAAAGTAAACGGAACGAAACCATCGTACTCATTGCAATATCGTATTGATAAAGCAGCTGAGTATTTACAATCACATGAGAAAACAATTGCTATTGTATCTGGAGGCCAAGGAAAAGGTGAAGATATTACAGAAGCATTAGCGATGAAACAAGGATTAATGAAACAAAATATTGCAGAAGACCGCATTATAATGGAAGACCGTTCGACGAGCACAGATGAGAATATTAAATTCTCAAAGCCTTTAATTCCGGACAAAATGAAAAAAGGAATGATCGTTACAAACGATTTCCATATGTTTAGAGCGAAAAAAATAGCAGCAAAACAAGGTTTACAATTAGAAGGTCTTCCAGCCGAAACACCGAAGCGAATTGTCATTCCATCGAATATACGAGAGTATTTAGCCATTACGCAATATTGGTTTATGAATCGAATATAGAGAAAAGCAATCCCGCCTGAAATTTCAGGCGGGATTATTTTTGAGGGAAATCTTACAAATATGTCATGTTCATGAAAGGTAAAGCGATAGTTTCTAGAATGCATTCCTGACATAATGAAGATAACAAAAAACATTAGAGGTGGATCGGATGAAAGGAAATAATATATTATCTTCACTATGTTACTTTAGTATCTTTTTTGCACCATTTTTACTGCCAATTATCGTGTACTTCGTTGCGGAGGATGAAGTGAAATATCACGCGAAAAAAGCATTTTGGTCACATATTTTCCCATATGCGATTTTATTTGGTGGATTAGCAGTATCAGGCATATATGGTTTAAGCTTCAATCAATCTGATGGTGCAGGAATTGGAATGATGATCACATATGCAGTATTCATTCTTGTAGGGATTTATTACTTCATTTGGAATATCGTAAAAGGTATCAAAGTTTTGAAAACGGCGTAATAAGACAAGAAATAATTTGGTGTAAATCTGTTGTTATTTGTCGGTAATTCGATATATTCGAAAAAACGTTGATATAGTACAAGGAAATGTTGATATATTTAAATTATTGTCTATATAATTTCATTTACCGTATTGATAGATGTTTAAAAAAAGAGCAATTCAAAAAGAATTGCTCTTTTTGTGCTTATAAGTTGTGAATATTGAAAAAGATATGTTAATTTTTCATTATGAAGAGAAAAAAAGGAGTGTTTTTCATGAATGAGATTATACATAAAATGGAGCAACACGTTTCAGTTCGTAAATATAAAGAAGAATCAATTCCGAAAGATGTAGTAGAAAGAATGGTGCAAGCTGCACAACATGCGGCTTCCTCACATTTTGTACAGGCGTATTCTATTATATATGTAACAGACCAGGAACTAAAGAGTAAACTAGCTGAATTATCCGGGAATCGTCACGTGAAAGACTGTGCAGCATTCTTTGTGTGTTGTGCAGACTTAAAACGACTTGAAATGGCGTGTGAAAAACATGGTACAGAGATAAAACATGAAGGAGTGGAAGATTTTATTGTTGCGACGGTAGATGCTTCACTTTTTGCGCAAAACTTAGCACTTGCAGCTGAATCATTAGGATACGGTATTTGTTATATTGGCGGAATTCGTAATAACCCGAGAGAAGTGAGTGAATTGCTTCATTTACCGGATAAAGTATATCCGGTATTCGGAATGACAGTCGGCGTACCAGATGAAGAGCATGGAGTAAAACCACGATTACCGGTAGCAGCAATTCTTCATGAAAATGGATACGATGAAAAGAAATATGATGAATTATTAAACGAATATGATGAAACGATGAGTGCGTATTACAATGAAAGATCGTCAAATCAAAAAAACGTAACTTGGACGGAATCAATGAGTTCATTTATGTCCAAAGAGAAAAGAATGCATATGAAAGAGTTTTTAAGTGAGAAAGGATTAAATAAGAAATAAGTAAAAAGGCAAACCTGTAATGCGGGTTTGTCTTTTTTGGAGGAGAAATGTGATTGTTTTCGAATTGGTATAGAGGGAGGCGATAATATGAGGAAAGCTTTAATCTTTTTATTTGATGGATTTGCAGAATTTGAAGTGAATATAGCGAGTTTATTTTTGACAAGTAAGGAATTCGGAATAATAACAGCAACTGTAGACGGAAAAGTAGTTACAGGAGAAGGTGGATTTTTGTGTCAACCACATGTCTCTATAGAGCATATTGAAGTAGTCGACTATGAAGTGTTTATTGTACCAGGAGGACATATCTTTGATCATTTAGAAAATGAACAATTGTTATCTATCGTGAGTGAATTACATAAGCAGAATAAATGGATAGCGGGTATTTGTGCAGGAACAGCTTTACTGCATGCAGCAGGAGTGCTTAATAAGAAGAAATTCTCAACATCATTAACATCAGATGAAAAACAATTAGCGCATTTACATGAATGGGAATATAAACAAAATAAAGATGTAACTGTGGATGGTAAGGTCATTACAGCAGTAGGGTCTGCATATGTTGAATTTGCCGCTGAAATAATGAAGCAGCTCAATTTATTTAACGAAGCTGAAGCGAAGGAGAACTTGCAATACTTTAAAAATGTAACAGAGCTTTGTGATAAAACGTTAGTTTAAGTGAATAGTTTGATTGTTAATACCTAAGTTCAGAATGTAGATATTACTTTCTGAACTTAGGTATTTTATTTGTTATCATATACATAGAAATAAAAATTAATAAATTTTTACAAAAGTGATAGAAAATGAGAATGAAATGCCAATAGTAAGTAAAAGCAGCTGCTAAAGGGGAACTGAGGAAGGATGATGTTTATGATTTTTGATTCTGAAGAGGATTTAATTATAGCTATGAAAAAACGCGATCAAGATGCTTTGAAAGAAGTAATTGATCAATAAGGAAAATTAATTTTGTACATTATTCATAAATCATTAAGTACCCCTATTGAAAAACAATATGTGGATGATTGTTATAATGATGTATTTACTATCATTTGGTTTAATATCGAACAATTTGATATAGAAAAGGGAAACTTAAAATCTTGGATGATTGGTATTACTAAATTAAAGGCATTGGAATATAAAAAGAAAGTATATAAAGAGAATAAAATCGATAAAGATGTAGAAGTAGATACAGGTATCCATGATAGGTATGAAATAGAACAAGAAGAAGAGATTATGGAACTCGTACAAGATTTAAATACAAAGGATCGATATATCTTTTTAAAGAGGTATATTGATGGGTATTCCATTGACGATATTGCAAAAGAATTAAAAGTAGCGGCTGACTATATATACAATCGAATTTCTCGTGGGAAGAAAAAACTTCAAAAACTGTGGAAAGGGAGTGTGTAATATGGATAAAAGATTATTATCGATGTTAAATGAGCTCCAATATTCAGAAGAAGAAATTACACGTTTAGAGAAAGAAGCGAATGATTCTATAAATATAGATAAGTATTATGTAAGAAATGGAGAACTATTAAAAAAATTAACTGTACAAATGTTAGAAGAATCAATTCGCAACGAATTACAAGCTGATGAAGAAATCGAGAAGGAACTGTTAGTAGACGAAGGATGTATGGTAAATAGTAAAGTCATACCGAATATATTATACGCAGGAGCTACCTTTTATTATTATATCGTTTTAACGAATAAAAGAGTGATAATGAAAGGGTTAGATTGCTATTTTAAAAAGACAAATGAACATAGCATGCCAATAGAGGATATACAAGCTATTTCGCAACATAAAAAAATGAAAAATGTTTTTGAGATTAAATATAATAACAATTATATACAATTTGGAAGTGTTGCGTATGCACATGAAATTGCAATGATTATTATAGAGTTAAAAAAACGCGGAGTAAAAGTAGGAAAGTATACAGACTTAGAAAAAGGTTGGATGATTTTCTTCAGTGTATTTGTAATAGCAATGGGTAGCCTTCTAGCTTTACCATATTTAATATAAAAATAAAAAGCGGCATAATAGCCGCTTTTTATCGTTTAATTAGTATTTAAAGGATCTTGTAGTTTTCAAATAATCTACTTATGAAAGAATTACTAGTGGATTAGTACTTGTAAACTGAAAATAAAGTTATTTGATTTTTGGAGTGAAATTCTGCACCGTACTTAAAAATACAACAATAATTTCATTTAAACCAAGCTATTATTGCGCAATCTAAAGCATTTTCTATAACGAATTCAAACTTTCAATCAGAAGATAAATACCCGTGCAACTCAAAAGGGTATATGTAAATATTTTGAAAATCTGTTGATTAAGCCATTTGAAAATAATTTGACCTATATACAAACCTAAAAATACGATTGGAATAGCATAAAAACTTGATTCCCAAATTGTTTTGTTTGTGCCAGTAAAGAGTATTTGAGTTAGTAGACTAATGAAATATATAAATAGATAAAAAGCTAAAGTAGTTGCTCTCAACTTCTCTTTTTTCGTATCAGTTCCTGTAAAATAAAGTAACAGGGGAGGACCTGGCATACCGATACTTGTCGTTAAAAGACCAGATAATCCGCCAACTATGAAATCTCTAGATTTTGTTGATTTAATCTTAAAGTTGCATATTAGCATCAACGTTAATAGTAAGAGCAGGATGCTAATTGCTAATTTAAATGTGTTGATGTTAATGGAAATGAAAATTAAAATACCAAAAGGAACACCAACTATACTTCCGAAAATTAATCTTTTCAGTAGAATAAAATCAATGTCCATTCTTATTTTCCAAATGAGTGATATGGAAATAATTAATGATAAAATGATATTTATTTGTATAGCTTCTTGTGGTAGAAATAACATGAGTAAAAAAGGTGTTGCCATAATAGAAAAGCCAAAACCTGTACTTGTTTGTAAAATAGAAGCTACTAATATAATACATACGAAAATGAATATAATCTCCAAAATAGCCCCCCTACATAATTAAATCCAATAAATATTTTAACATAAAGTGAAATTTTAATCAGTGGGGGTTTTGTTCATTCCCCACTGATTATTAGCCCACACCAATTGGGATCTTACTGCCCGGCAAATAGCCGCTTTTTATCTTGCAGTTAATATTCCAATGATGATCCTGTAGCTTTAAAATATTTTTCTCGTGAAGGCGTCATTACCCGGATTGCTAATAAACAGGAAAGGAAAAGAATGAGTAATGAGCTACTTATTACAGTAATTTGAACGGAAAGAAATTGTGCGGATGCTCCAATTGCTAAAATGAAAAAGATTTGGATGAAATTTTTTATGGAATCAAACACGCTATCGATACGTCCTATCATATGTACAGGGATGTTATTTTGATAAAATGTTATAAAGCCAGTACCAGCAAATGATGAAGAAATGCCAAGTAAAATGAAACCGCTCGCTGCGACTATAAATGAATTTGAGAAGGCAAAAATCACATAACCTATTGCTGTGAAAATCATACCTAATCCGATACAATGTTGAATTGCTAATCGTTTGGCAAAGAGAGAGACGAGAAATGAACCGCAAACGTAAGCAGCACCAGTTATACTAACAAGCATGCTATATTCTATATCGGATAAAAACAGTACTTGATTTGTGAAAACAACTTCTTGTGAATCGAGTGCCATAGAAACAAGCATAGTGGATTGAAATAAAACAAATATAAGAATAATGTAAGTTTCTGTTCGAGCGAATGAAAAAACTTGTTTCCAATCACTTCGTAATGTTTGTACGAAAGTATTTGCAACCTCTTCGTTTTGCTTTGTTTGTAATGTAATGTTTGGCAAGAAGTAAATGAGAATGGTAGAAAGTAGAAATGAAAGTGAATTGCAGTAAATAACAAGGTCTGCCGAGTAAGTAGTGAGAAGTATTCCAGAAAGAGCTGGACCGATAATAAAAGCCCCGTTTGTACACAGGCTATTCCAAGCATTAAATTGAGCACGATCTTCAGCTCGTATAAGCATTGTTTTATAAGTAAATGAAGCTGGATCGAAAAATGATGTAGCGATGCGAGTCAAAAAGATAAAAATATAAATGGCCCAAATAGAATCAAATAGTGGGATACAGCCAATGAGAGCTGCTCGAATTATATCTGTGATGAGCATAATGGACCGTTTGTTTAATCGATCTACTATACTACCAGACCATATTTTTGTAACAACGGTGGCAATTGGACCTACAATCCATAATCCTGCTACAGCAGCAGGGGAGTTTGTGCTATTTAATACCATTAAGTTTAGAGCGATGAGATACATAAAATCACCTAAACGAGAAATTCCTGTTCCCGACAATAATAATAATTTATTTTTCATAAACCAATGGACCTTTCTTTCATTGTTTTTTAATCCTGCAGGAAATAGCGTATTCCTCTTCAGAGTTTGATTGACGAGCGGTTTTGTTTTCCCAGCGTAATAAAACTTGTGTAATCTCCCAAGTAAGCTGTTGTAATTCCTCCGGAGTTAAAAATAAATGAGATACAATATGACTACCTGTATTCGTTCCCTCTGTGCCGCTTTCTTCAATATAGAAATGAGCAGCTTTTGCTTTATAATATTTTTCAATAATCCCTCGTTTTTCTTTCGTTTCTACTAATTCAAGTAACCCTCCATCATATAAAATTTGAACGTGATAATGAACGCTACCAGCAGATTTGTTTAGTTTAGTAGCTACTTGCTTTGCAGTGAGTGCTTCGTCTTTTAAAAGGTGAAGAATTTGAATACGAGTTGCATTGGAAATGAGCTTCTGCTGCTCAGCTGAAATAGTAAGTCTATCGTCAAACATTATGGTATCTCCTTTCTTATGATCTAAATTTATTGTACATTCTAAAAAATTAGAACGTAAGAGAAATAAATCGCCTTTTTCCTGTAAATTTCGACATAAATAAAAATAGCATGTACATATACATGCTATTAAGTGATAGTAGATTCTTCACTAAGTTCCCCGCCATAAAATAAGAAAAGCCATATAAAACTAACGAAAATACAGCATATAGCTAGCGAACTACCGATTATTTGCGGAGAAAGTATTTCTAAAAGCCATCCTGTAATAAACATAGATAACTGAATAAGCGATCCGTAGATGGAGTAGTGGAATGAGAAAACTTTACCAATCATGTTTTCTTCTGTATACATTTGTAGCAATGTCGTATCAAGTGGAACGATGATTCCTCCTGCTATGCGCATACAAAATAGAGTAATGATACCGATAATAAGTTGATCGGATAAAATGAATCCGAGAAAGAAAATTCCTTGTAGTAAATAGGCCCAACCAAATGCTCTTTTCATTTTGTCTTCATTTTTAGACATATAAAGATTAACGAGGAGACTGCCAATCATAAGTCCAGCCCCTTGAGCCGTATATAAAATACCAATGTTAGTGTGGAAGATTCTCTCGGCATAGATTGTTAGAAGTAACTGATAGGCACCTCCAATAATGCCCCATGAAATGCCGACAAAAATTAATGTTAAAATAATTTTGCTTTGTAATATGTATGTATAACCATCTTTTATATCAGTAAAAAATGCTTTTTTCGTGGTAAAAGTATCACGAGCAGGAATACTCATTTTATAAATAATATAGGCTGAAATAAAGTATGATAGGCTATTAATAAAAAAGGCAATCTCGATACTTAAAGATTGTGCAATCATCCCACCTAAGGAAGCTCCCATAATAGACATAAAACCATTGATTGTACTAGAAAGAGAGTTAGCGGTTACTAAATGCTTTTGATGTACGATATTTTTTAGAGTTGATTGCTTAGCAGGCTCGAATAAGCAAGAGAGTACTGATAAGCATATATTAGAAACGAAAATAATTTCAATTTTGTAGAATGCTAATAAATAAGTGAGGACGATAATTCCTCGTAAAATATCGGTGAAAATCATAATTTTCTTTTTTGAAAAATGGTCTACAATTCCGCCTATGAATGGACTCAGAAGAAGTTGAGGTAACCCTTTGCTCATAAAGGTGAGTGCTAACATAAATGAAGATTCTGTTATGCTATAGACGAGTGTTAATAAAGCGACAGTATGAAACCAATCCCCAAGTACACTTAATGTTTGACCATAAAATAGTTTTTTAAAGTTTTTATTTGTTCTAAGAAGTGTGGAATAAGAAATTGACATGAGAAATTAAACCTTATCTATAAGTGATGCCTGTACTTGTTTTTTCCATTCACTTAAATACATTTTCTCTGCTTTAGGTAGTCCAACAGGCAATTGTGTAATGAATTCTAAACTATTTCCATCAGGATCGTTAAAATATACGGAGGCGTGTGCTAATTCTGGAAAAACGATTGGTTCAATTGGTTCCATTCCAAAGTCTTTTCGTGCTGAAATTCCTTTTTGTTTGAGCCAGTGTATTGCGTTTCCTAAATCGTGTAAGCTTACTTGGAAGGCGATATGTCGTAAGGCTGGATGATAATTGACTTTGTATTCTTTTCCTGCCCAAAGACCAATCCAACTTTCATTTTCTACAATCCAAAAGAAGGCGATATCTTTGTCTCTTTTATATAATTTTAACCCCAGTGATTCATAAAAAGATATCGAAATTTCTAAATTACAGACAGGTAAATGTGCTTCATAAAGACCTTTAATCATTATAATCCTCCTTAGTAAAAATGTTTTCTTATTCAATAGTAAACGATGTTTTGTTTATTGAAATCGCAAAATAGAAGGAGAATAAACTCATACGAAAGTATGAAAAAACAGCTCAAATATGAGCTGTTTTCGTATAGTTTTTAGTTAACATATTTCATTCATTTAGAGTTTAGCGAAAAGGATACGTATTATATTTAAAACCCGCCGCCGCCGCCACCCCAACAGCTACATCCGATAATGATTAGAAGGATGAATAGTACGATGAGTAAAGCAAATCCACCGCCGAAACCAGCGCAACTACCACCAAAGCTCATGTTTTTTCCTCCTTTTTAGGAAATTAATCTATATAACTAATGGATTACTTTATAAGATATGTTTTTTATTTGGAAAAGGAGCAAGTCTTACTTTTAATTAGACAAGAGCCTGTGAGCTAATTTAGATAGGACATACACTTAGTTTCATAGCACTTTTTGAAAAGGGTAAAACAATATGGAAACGTATAATAGGTGGATGTAGCTTACAATTACATTAAAATTTCTTTTCATGAATATAAAATTTGTAAAAAAAACCATTTTTTTATTTTTTTATCGGTAAAAATGTACTATAATTTTACAAGTAATATTATGGGAAAAGGGAGTTTTAGTGTAGAGATGGAGATGGGACAATTACACAATAAAATAGAACACAAAAAGAAAGAGTTAATTCAACTTGTTGCTAGGCATGGATTAGATCATGATAAAGTTTTGTTATTTAGTCGAGATTTAGATATACTAATTAATAAGTTTATGAATATAAAAGACAAAGTATGCAAGTGATTAATCTTTAATTTTTCATATTAGGATTATTTACTGATAAAGGAGAGAACAATTATTGGAACATTTACAAGAAGAGCTGTATAAACAAATAAAAGAAGAAAAAGGTGCAGTTACTATATTCTTAAAGAGCGGAGTAAGAATAGTAGGGGAAGTAGCTGGAGTAGATAGATTTACAGTATTAATGTTAGTAGATGGAAAACAACAACTTATTTATAAGCAGGCAATATCAACAATTATGAAATAAGACACTCGAAATGAGTGTCTTATTTCATAATTAAATGGTTACTGCTTGCATGCTTCAACGTCAATGCCAGCAGCGAGTAATTTTTTTTCTCCGTCTTGTTCAATGATTTTTTGCAATTTAGATAAGAAAGAGTCAAAATCTGTATGTTTACCAACTTGGAAAGTCATTTTATGCTCAATTGGTAGCCAAGTATCAATATCAGCTTCATTATGCTGAATTTTCACTTCAAGTTTATCAAGCGCGTTAGCAACTTTTGCTTCATACGTTTCTTTCGCTTCGAACTCCATCCATAAATCGTATAATTCCACGCCGGGAGGACCTTCTAGTGTACGTTTAATATTTAAAATGGCCTCTAGCTCATTTTTTTGTTTTTGTAATTGTAATTCACGGCTATTCATCGTATCAAAGGCAGGGATATCACCAGCTTCTGCTTCGACAAGGTCATGAATAATAACCATTTTAAGTAATTTTTCTATATTTACTTTTTGATCCAAATAAGGCTCAACTAAGATAGCCATTAGGGACATACGCCATGTATGTTCAGCAACACTTTCTTGACGTCCGTTAGAAAGCCAACTATGTCGCATTTCATATTTTAGTTTTTCTGCTAATGCAATGACTTGTAAAATGTTATGTTCCATCGTGATCCTCCTCATATTTCCATACTATAATTCTAATATAGAAATGAAATGTGTCAATTTAATGAGTATATTGCGATAAATAGATAATATGCGTATAATGATTGTTATATGTGAAAACGCATTATTAAAATAAAAAAATGTTTTACGAAAACGAAAAAGGAAGGGCAGGAATATGGGAGACGAAAATCAAGGATTAGCTAGACCGCAAAGGAAAAAAAGGAAGTTTGATATTTCTAGCCCCTTTGGCATTGTAGTAGGTTTCGTTATTTTAATTGCAGCGATCATGCTTGGCGGTGGTGGAATAAAAGCTTTTAAAAATTTCTTAGATGTTTCATCTATTTTGATCGTTATAGGGGGAACAACAGCGACAATTATTGTGGCATATAGATTTGGAGAAATAAAAAAATATACGAAAAGTATTTTTACTGTTTTACATAGAAGAGAGGAAAATCTAGAACAGTTAACGGATTTGTTCGTTGATTTTTCAAAGAAGTCTAAAAAACATGGTTTACTCTCGTTAGAAGTTGATGGAGAGCAAGTAGACAATCCTTTTATTCAAAAGGGGATTCGTTTAATGTTAAGTGGATATGATGAAGCAGAATTAAAAGAAGTATTAATGAGAGATGTTGAAACAGAAGTATATGAGTTAAGAAAAGGAGCAACATTATTAGATAAGATTGGTGATTTCGCTCCAGCGTGGGGTATGATAGGAACTTTAATTGGTCTTATTATTATGCTTCAAAACTTGCAAGATACATCGCAAATTGGTACAGGAATGGCAGTTGCTATGTTGACGACATTGTATGGATCTGTTATTGCAAATATGATTGCAATACCGTTATCTGAAAAAGTGTATCGTGGCATTGAAGATTTATATACAGAGAAGAAGTTTGTAATAGAAGCAATCACAGAGCTTTACCGAGGACAAATTCCTTCTAAGTTAAAGTTAAAACTTGATACATACGTATATGAAACGAAGATAAAAAAAGAAAAACGAGCAGCCTAATATTTCAAGGAGTGGTATGGTGATGATAAAACGACCGCAAAAAGGATCGCCTCGTTGGATGACGACTTTTACTGATTTAACGATGTTGTTATTGACTTTTTTTGTACTATTAGTTGCTACATCAAAACAAGATACAGTAAAATTATCGAAGATGCTTGAAAAGTTTAGTGATGCAGAACAAGTGGATGCGAAAGTAATGGAAGGTACAATACCAGATATTTCACATGAAAAAAATGATGAAAAAGCAGTTTCAAAAAAACGAATGGATGAATTGTATAAAAAGTTAAAAGCATATGTAGATAATAATGGTGTTAGTCAAGTGAATGTATATCGAGAAGATACAGGTGTTAGCATCGTTATAGTAGATAACTTAATATTCGATACAGGCGATGCGAATGTTAAGCCGGAAGCAAAAGAAGTAATTAGTCAATTAGTAGGGTTCTTTCAATCGGTACCAAACCCAATTGTTGTAGAAGGACATACAGATAGTAGACCGATTCATAATGAAAAATTTCCTTCCAACTGGGAATTATCTTCAGCACGAGCAGCTAATATGATTCACCACTTAATTGAAGTGTATAATGTAGATGATAAACGATTAGCAGCGGTAGGATATGCGGACACAAAACCAGTAGCATCAAATGATTCACCGCAAAATTGGGAGAAAAACCGGCGCGTTGTAATATATATTAAAGAATAATATATTTCCATTTTATTAATAAAATAATAAAAATACAGAAATTCTTTTAAAAAAATATTAAATTTTCTCGTTTTATTTTGTATAATGAGTGAGAATGATAAGGTGAAATATTAAGATATATTTATACATAGAGGGAGAGAACCAAAAAGAATGGCACATAAAATTTTAGTTGTAGACGATGCGATGTTTATGCGAACAATGATTAAAAACTTATTAAAAAGTAATTCAGAATTTGAAGTTATCGGTGAAGCAGAGAATGGGGTAGAAGCGATTCAAAAGTATAAAGAACTTCAACCTGATATTGTAACACTAGATATTACTATGCCAGAAATGGACGGACTTGAAGCATTAAAAGAAATTATGAAAATTGATTCGAGTGCAAAGGTTGTTATTTGTTCTGCAATGGGACAACAAGGTATGGTATTAGATGCAATTAAAGGCGGGGCAAAAGACTTTATTGTAAAGCCATTCCAAGCCGATCGTGTTATCGAAGCTTTAACAAAAGTAGCAAATAGCTAATATAGAAGGGGTGCCACAAAGAATCAAATCAATGATAGCGGATAGACGTGTGGCCCCTTTTTTCTCGTTATAAAACACTAAATTGTTATACATAAATGAAATGTTTGTTAGACAGGTAGGGGATTAAAATGCAAACAGATCTATTAAATATATTTTTTGAAGAAGCAGAAGAACATTTACAGTCGCTAAATGAAAATGTGCTAAATTTAGAACAGAATCCTGCCGATATGGGTGTTGTAGGGGAAATATTCCGCTCAGCTCATACATTTAAAGGTATGTCTGCGAGTATGGAATTTGCGGAAATGGCAGATTTAACTCATAAGATGGAAAATGTTTTAGACGAAATCCGTCATGGAAATATGATGGTGAATGCTAATATTATTGATGTTATTTTTGAGTGCATTGATAATTTAGAAAAGATGGTTACAGATGTGCAGCAGGGCGGAATGGGTAATATTGATGTTGTATCTACAAAGCATAAATTAGAAGCATTATTAAATGGGAATGTAGAAGCTTCTATGGAACAAGTAGAGCAAAGTAGTATAAACAATGATGATACAGTTTCACATGAAGTATATATAACCGTCGAACAACAAGCCATTTTAAAAGCAGTACGTGCCATTATGTGTATTGAAGCATTACAAAATGTAGGGGATATACAAAAAACGGTTCCAAGCATTGAAGAAATCGAAGCGGATGCTTTTGGATTTGAGTTTACAGTATATATGGATACTGATCGTAGTGTTGAAGAATTGAAACAGGTGGTGCTTCACGTTTCTGAAATTGAGAAAGTAGAAGTGAAGCAAGGAAATATAGCTGAAGAAGGAATCGTACAATCTATTGCAGCAACGCAGCTGGATCCATCTCTAGAGGCACGAACTCCAACAGCTAGTACTACACCGGCTAAAAGTACTACAAAAACGAAAAATGCTAAAGTAGAGAATCGTTCTATTCGTGTTCAGTTAGAAAAAATCGAAAGATTAATGAATATGTTTGAAGAAAGTGTAATTGAGCGTGGACGAATTGATGAATTAGCAGAAACGATTCAAAATAAAGAGTTAATCGAGCATTTAAATCGATTAGGGGATATTTCAAAAGATATCCAAAATGTATTATTAAATATGCGTATGGTACCGATTGAAACGGTCTTCAATCGTTTTCCGCGTATGGTACGTATGTTAGCGAAAGATTTAGGTAAAAAAATCGATTTACAAATTAAAGGTGAAGATACTGAAGTTGATAAAATTGTTATTGACGAAATTGGTGATCCACTCGTTCATTTAATTCGTAATGCAATTGATCATGGTATTGAAACTGTCGAAAACCGACGTGATGCCGGGAAAAATGAGACAGGTACTATTAAATTAGAGGCGTTTCATAGTGGAAATCATGTCGTAATTCAAATTACTGATGATGGAAATGGTATTCATAAAGGAAAAGTATTAGAAAAAGCGATAAAAAATGGTGTTGTAACGGAATCAGAGGCAAATAAATTAACGGATCGTGAAGTTTTTGATCTTATCTTCCAACCGGGATTTAGTACAGCGGAAGTTGTATCTGACCTTTCTGGACGTGGGGTTGGATTAGATGTTGTTAAACATACGATTCATAGTTTAGGTGGGCATTTAATTATTGATTCTGAAGAAGGAAAAGGAAGTACATTCAGAATTGAACTTCCTTTAACATTGTCTATTATTCAATCAATGCTTGTTCAAACAAATGATAAGCGTTATGCCTTGCCTCTTGGCAATATTGCTGAAGCCATTCGAATTAAGAAAGAAGACATACAATCGTTACAAGGGAAAGACGTTTTAAACTATCGCAATCAAATTATTGAATTGAAACATTTAAGTACTGTATTTGGTGAAAAAACAGTAGATGAGGCGTTCGCATCATATGATAGTCAAATGGTTCCTGTGTTAATTGTTCGTAATACACATCGTAGCTATGGACTTATCGTAAACACAATTATCGGTCAAAGAGAAATAGTTTTAAAGTCATTAGGTGATTTCTTTGCAGAGAGCTCTAACTATTTCTCTGGTGCGACAATTCTCGGTGATGGACGAGTGGTCCTCATTTTAAACCCAGAAGGTTTATAATAGGAATGAAGGAAGCTCCCCACTTGTATACAATTGGGGAGCTTTTTGGGTAGAACTAATAATATAAGTATATGAAAACCGTCGTTTACACATATTGTGGAAATAAATACATGTTCACAATTCGGATGATAAGTTTGGTAAAATATAACGAGTGTAATAGAGAGTTTAAATCATTTGATAGAAAAACAAAAATGAGGAGGCAGGAAAAATGCCTGAGCAACACACAAAAGGGGATACTGGCACAATTGTGCTAGAAAAAGAAAATGAACATTTAACGCCTCAAGAATGCGATATTCTTGGTGAGATTGCTAATATATCATTTGGTTCAGCTTCGACTGTATTATCAACAATTTTAAATAGGCAAGTAAGTATTACTGCTCCTCAAGTAGAATTGGTAGATTTATATGATACAAGTGATGTTGAAATTCCACATGTTGTATTAAATATCCATTTCACAAAAGGATTAGATATGGAAAATCTTCTTGTTCTTCAACAAGATGTTGCTTTATCTATTGCTGATTTAATGATGATGGGAACAGGTGAAGTTGAAGAGGGAAAAGAGCTTGGTGAATTAGAGCTAAGTGCAGTACAAGAAGCTATGAATCAAATGATGGGATTCGCAGCAACATCTATGTCAGAATTCTTCCAAGATACGGTAGACATGTCTCCGCCAACAATTAAAGTTGTGCAACTTACAGAAGAGATGGAGAAGATTTCTGGTATTAATGGGAATAATATGGTTGTTAAAGTATCGTTTGAATTAAAAATAGATAATCTTGTGAATTCTCAGCTTGTACAGGTTGTTTCAGTTGAACATGCGAAGCGAATGATAAATAAATTGTTACAATTATCTGGTGGTGTGGAAGAAGAAATAGATGAGCAGGCGGAAGTGCAGGAAACTGAGATTGTAGAAGAGCATGTAGAAAAAGAGCAATTAACACAAGAAGAGAAAGATGTGCTTGGTGAAATTGCGAATATTTCAATCGGTTCGGCTTCAACAGTACTATCGACGCTTTTAAATCAGCCTGTCACTATTAGTACACCAAATGTAGAGGCGATTAATGTTCGTCATTATGAAGGAGTACCGGTTCCGTTTGTTATTTTAAATGTCGATTTTGTTGAAGGACTAAAAAATGAGAATGTATTCGTATTTACGAAAGATGTTGCTTTAACAATGGTAGATTTAATGATGATGGGAACAGGTGAAATTGATCCGGAGAAAGAGCTAAGTGAATTAGAGTTAAGTGGCATTAAAGAAATTATGAACCAAATGATGGGGCATGCTGCAACAGCGATGTCAGAAATGTTTAAAGAAAAAATGGATATGACACCACCAGACGTTAAATTTGTTTCTTTAAAAGAAGAAATGGAATATTTGGGAGAGTCGATGGCAGTTGACGAACTCGTTCAAATTACTTTTAATCTTGAAATTGGTGATCTCCTTCAATCAAAGATGTATCAAATACTACCGATATCAGAAGCGAAAGAAATGGTTAGAAGACTTCTATATCCGATGGTGGAAGAGCAAGAAGAAATAGTTGAGGAAGTTGTTGAAGAGGAAGAAATTCCTACACCAGTCGTACAGCCAATTGAATATAAAGAAGTCAAGCAAGTTGAGCCAGTATATATGGATGCATCTATTCTACAAAATGTAGAAATGAATGTTAAATTTGTATTTGGAAGTACAGTGAGAACAATTCAAGATATTTTAAGTCTACAAGAAAATGAAGCGGTCGTACTTGATGAAGATATTGATGAACCGATTCAAATTTATGTGAACGATGTATTAGTGGCGTATGGAGAACTTGTAAATGTAGATGGATTTTTCGGAGTAAAAGTGACGAAATCGCTATAAGACGTCAAAATAGGAGTTTGAACAAATAGATGAAAAACGTAAAGTTTTTTCTAGTTAGTTGGCTATTCTTACATATATGTATATTTTTCCCGTTGGAAGGGCAGGCAGAAGAAAAAAGTGTGCAAGATCAAAATATAAGCGAAGTGAATGACCAAGAGGGGAAAAATAAAGAAGTTCAGGAAAAGCCGGAACAAGTGGAAATGCCCTCGGTTGAAGATGAAAAAAAAGCAGTAGAAAATGAGCAAGGGAAAGAACAAAAAGAAGAAAGAACGATAGAAACAGACCGAGGGATTATTACGGTTAATAAGCAGGAGCTAAAGGTTGGCGAAGAAGTGTGGATTGCTGTAGAACCAAATGAGAAAAACATTCAAAGTGTAAAAGGCATATTACAATTACAAAAAAATGGTGAGCAGTACAGACAAGAGAGAATAATATCTTTTGAGTATGAAGAAGAAACGAAGCGATGGATCGCTAATTATAAGGCCGGAATATATGATTTACAAGGTGATTGGAATCTTAGGCTCGTTGAAAGCTATAAAGAAGATGAGAAGGAAGAAGTAATAAAGAACGAATTAAATGTCCCGCTCATTCGTATAAACAATGAAGCACCAACTATAGATAAAGAATTGCCGAAGTTAGAGAAGGTTACTATTGATGAGGCAAAAGGGAACTTGATTGAACGGAAAAAGGGAGAATCCGTTCATATACGAGTACAAACAGTAGATATAGAATCGGTTGTTAAAGAAGTGCGCGTTATATTAAAAGGAAAAGAAGAAGGTAACGATATTACTTTTTTATTAGATTATAATAAACACGACATGGATTGGCAGAAAATATTTGAAATAACAGAAGCTTTACCTGTTGGGCCACATCAACTTATTGTGGAAGTAATAGATGAGGCAGGCAATAAACTTGTTGTAAAGAGCGAATATATCGTTTCTATTATCGAACAAAAGTTGAAAGATGATGAAAAGATAGAAGAACAAGAAAATCAAAATAAAGTAGAAGAGAAAAAAGAAACTGAGAAGCAGGAAGATTCAAAAGTAGAGATTCCGCTCCCAGAAGAGAAACCTCCAGTTGTTCAAATTCCGAAGCAAGACGAAAAAGTAAACTATTTTGTGAAAGAGCCGTTGAAAGAGAAAGAGGAAATCAACTACGTTATGAAAGAGCCATTGACAGACAACAAGGAAGTAAATACTGTGAAGCTTCATAAAGAGAAAAAAAGCAAAAATGATAATCAAGTTGTTTCGAAAAAGAAAGAAAAAATAGAAGAGCAAGAGAAGAAAGCAGAAAAAGGTGAACAGGGATTACAAGCTTCTAATGTGTTTGCTATTATGTCAGGATTATTTGTACTATTTTTAGTTTTAAAGAGTAATAAAGAATGGGGCTAATAATTTGATAGTAATGGAGGCGCTTAAATGGAAATTAAACGTACAACAATTGAAAATAAGACGCTACAACCATTAAAACAGCCTGCAGCTATTTCAGAACATGAAATTCAGAAAGAAAGAAAGCGGAGTAACCTGGTGTTTACTGGGCAGTCCCAAATCATTTCGAAAAACAATGAAATAGGGATTTTACTTGCGAGTCTAGGTGATGGAAAGATTATGAAAGAAATGCTTTCTAAAGAAATGGATACAGTGTTACAACTCTTTAGAAAGTTACATACATTATCTGGAGAAGGAAAGCAAACAGAAAAAATATTTGAACAAGTAATTAGAAGTTTACAAGGACTTGTTAAGCAGGCACATATAAAAGAACTTCCTTTGTTAGATGGAACGTATGATTTCGCTGAAGTACAACTATCATTTGGTAGAAAAGTGCATATTCCATTACTAGATGTAAGTGCACTCATTTCTAGAGTGGAAAGTGATTCATCAGAAGGAAATATAAATTTAATGGTAACGGTTATAACTGCTTATATAACGAAATTGTCTAACGAAACCATTTTAATTAGCGGCATGGATCGTACGGCTAAAGATCGAGATGCAAGTGTATGGAGAGCGCTTGCGGAAATGAATATGACACAATTATCTCAAGCATTGAAACATACGATGCAAGAGCATAAATGGTCTATGACGTTTCTTTTTCTCTTTATATGGATTGTTGGTATCATTTTGATTCGAGTTATATAAAAAAGTCGTCACAATGAAGTGACGACTTTTTTATATTTTTTCATAGAAGAACGTATCAAAACGCTGAAGATTGTAGCGTTGTGGTGTTAAAATTTGTTCAGTACTACCAACAAATAGTACCCCGCCTTTTCGTAAAGAACGACTAAACTTTTCATAGAGTCTTATTCTTGCTTCTTCTGTAAAGTAAATCATTACATTACGACAAATGATTAAATCGTAGTTTGTATCGAATGATTGCATTAGTAAATCGTGTTGTTTAAATGTAACTTGTTGTTTAATATTTTGATTCAATGTATATGTATCATTTTCTTTTGTGAAATGACGCTGTTTCAAATCATTAGGCAACTCTTTTAAAGAGCGTTCTGCATATTGGCCGCGTTTCGCAGTTTCTAAAATATGAAAATCGAGATCGGTTGCTTGGATTTCGTAGCGAAATGGAGCTAGATGCTTCGATAAGATTAAAGAGAGTGTATAAGGCTCCTCACCAGCAGCGCAAGCGGCACTCCATACTTTTAATTTACCATTATTTTGTTTAAGTAGCTTTGGTAGTGCTTTCGTCTCTAACGTTTGCCAGCGGTCTTTATTTCGGAAAAACTCTGAGACGTTAATAGTAATATAGTCAATAAAACTTAAAAATAAATTTTTATCGGCACGTAAATTATTTAAAAAATTTGTGTAATTTTCAAAACCTTTTCTTGAAATGAAAGCATCGATTCTTCTGCGCATTCTATCTTGCTTATAGGAAGCGATATCCATATTAAAATTTTGTTTAAAACTCGAGATAAAATGATCATAATCTTGTTCAATTATCATATTTACAATAGGCACAATAACGATATTGTGCCTCCCCCTTTACATCATACGAATTTTTTGTTCAAAGTTTTTTTTCATCTGCTTTTCATGTAAGCCTGGTAAGTCATAAATAACAGCATCAATTCCGGCTTCTTTTGCAACGTCAACGGGAATGACAGAAGTATGTTTATCTCCGTTATAAAAACAGAGAACTAAATCGGTATCTTCGACAATTTGCTTTACAAAAAACATATAATCTGATCGAAAAATGGAGTCAGAAGGATGATCAAAAGCAACATATTCAGCTCCGTATTTTTTTAAGTAATCAACGACTTCTTGAAATTCGTCTGTTAATACATGTAACGGTTGTAGCGTGTAAAGGCATAAATTTTGAGCAAGTCTCTCGTTTTCGATGAAAAAACGAAGAACTTCATTTTCAATAGATTTATAACATAATATGTAAATTTTATGTTTGTGAGCATAGTCAATTAAAAATTTTTTTATTTCTTCTTGATCTAATGCTGTTAATTGATTTGAACCACAAAGGAAAATATTCATAGATTTGTGCCACCTCATGCTAAATTGTAACATATCTTCTATAAAAAATAACTGCAAAATGTCACTGTTCAGAGTATAATTATAAATAACTGGATTTTACGATTAAGTTTAGGAAGAAATAAAAAAATAAATAGGTGATATATATGCTGCGTTCTATCTCGCATAATCCAATTTTATCGCATTTACCGCCTGCTACTCAAATGCCGAAAGAAGCAAATGTCAGGACAGGACTTGCATTTTCGGATAATTTGCATGCAGATCCGAAAAAAGATAAATTGTTAGAACAAATGGAAGCGTTTGTCGATAACATTGGAGAAATTAAAGAGAAAATTGAAATGGAATTAACGCTCGATAATGTTATGGAATACAAAAATACTGTAAAATCATTTTTGAATTTTTACGTTGATAATGTATTGCAATATAAAGATGTTATGTCTCGTCATCCGCGTTACGGATATTCGCAGAAAATGACAATTGTGAAACAGGCCGAAATGGGATTAAATGAATTAGAAGATGTTATGAACTTAATTAATACAAAAACGGGACATTTAGAAATGTTAAATCAAATTGGAGAAATCCATGGTTTAATTGTAAATTTAGTCTTGTAAAAAGGAAGGAAGCTATATGTACATACAATTATATGAGAAGCTTGTAATAATTCAAAAAGCATATGAAAATATTCAAACGCTTGGAGAACAAATATATGAGAATTTAAAACATAAAAATGTAAATGCAGTTCAAAAGTTGCAAGTAGAGCAATTGCAGTACATAGAAGGTATAAAAGGATTATCTTGCTCTTTTGAGGAGATGGTTGTTCAATTTTGTAAAGAGAAGAAAGTCGAACCATTACGTATGCGTTCACTATTTTTGTATTTTTCTCAGGAAGAAATTGAAAAAATGGAAGAATTACAAAAAAACTTAAATGAATTAGAAGAAAATGTAAAAATGATTCTTTTGAAAAATCAATATTACTTAAACGTACTATTAAAAACTACAGAAAGTATTGTGGATTCCGTTTCTGAATACAATTTGGAGAAAAACAATAATTCGCAAATCTTTATGAATGAACTATTGTAAAGGAGAAGTGAGGCATTATGAGATTATCTGATTATAATACGCCGCTATCTGGTATGTTAGCGGCCCAAATGGGTTTACAAACGACGAAACAAAACTTATCTAACATTCATACACCGGGCTATGTACGTCAAATGGTGAATTATGGATCTGTTGGGGCAAGTAATGGTCATACACCAGAACAGAGAATTGGTTACGGGGTACAGACGATAGGCGTGGATCGTATTACGGATGAAGTGAAAACGAAGCAATTTAATGATCAGTTGTCACAGTTCTCTTACTACGCATATATGAATTCTACTTTATCACGAGTAGAGTCTATGGTAGGGACGACGGGGAAAAATTCATTATCTAGTTTAATGGATGGATTCTTCAATGCTTTTCGTGAAGTTGCAAAAAATCCAGAACAACCAAACTATTACGATACATTAGTTTCTGAAACTGGAAAGTTCACAAGTCAGATAAATCGTCTTGCGAAAAACTTGGATACAGCGGAAGCACAGACAACAGAAGATATTGAAGCACACGTGAATGAATTTAATCGTCTTGCAGCTAATTTAGCAGAAGCGAATAAAAAAATCGGACAAGCTGGCACGCAAGTACCGAATCAACTTTTAGACGAACGTGATCGCATCATTACAGAGATGTCTAAGTATGCCAATATAGAAGTATCTTATGAATCTATGAATCCTAATATCGCAAGTGTTAGAATGAATGGTGCTTTAACAGTAAATGGACAAGATACATATCCACTACAATTAAATAAAGAAAAAGAACCGATGACTGTTGCAATTTATGGATCGGATATTCCTTTAAGTGGTGGAGCAATTCAATCAGCGATAGATACGAAAGCGAAGATTGCTACTTATAAGAAAAATCTTGATGACTTAATGATCTCTGTAAAAGGTCAAGTAAATACAGTGATGGGAAAAGATTTCTTCATTGGAGATCAGGCGAAAAATATTCAGTTAAATCCTGAATTCGCAAAAGATGTTTCAAAAATGAAGATTTCTGCTGAAACAGCAAATAAACTGGCAGCAATTACAGATGGAGATTATAAAGAAGGTCTTACTTATAAACAAGCATTAGACCAATTTATAGTTGGTGTAGCTTCTGATAAAAGCGCAGTGAATGCTTATGCAAATATTCATAAAGATTTATTAGAAGGTATTCAGGAAGAAAAGATGAGTATAGAAGGCGTAAATATGGAAGAGGAAATGGTAAATTTAATGGCCTTCCAAAAATATTTTGTCGCAAACTCTAAAGCTATTACGACCATGAATGAAGTGTTTGATAGTTTGTTTTCGATTATTAGATAATGAGTAATAAAAGCGAACCCATCTTTCTTTTATGGTTGGAGAGAGGACCTGCGAAGGGTAGAGACGGTCAGTGCCTATTAGTGGCCCAATCGATGTGAGACCAGAGATATGAGATGGTTGAAGGGTAAGTTAGCTAAGAGGAAAGCCATGTTTAGTAAATGTATCGCTCTCGTGTTAAATAAAAATGACAAAGCTCCCTTTTATGAGGGAAGAGAGTATCCGTCGCAGTGTAGAAGCGGAGAGCCGTACATAGTTGCGGTTGCTTGCTTCTCTACGCCAATTCAAATATAGATAAAGGAGAAGATAGAGATGAGAGTATCTACGTTTCAAAATGCAAACTGGGCAAAGAATCAGATGATGGATTTGAATGTGCAACAGCAATATCATCGAAATCAAGTAACTTCTGGGAAGAAAAATCTTCTTATGAGCGAAGACCCACTTGCGGCAAGTAAATCATTTGCGATTCAGCATTCGTTAGCAAATATTGAACAAATGCAAAAAGATTTAGCGGATTCGAAAAATGTATTAACACAAACTGAAAATACGTTACAAGGTGTTTTTAAATCTTTAACAAGAGCGGATCAATTAACAATACAAGCGTTAAATGGAACGAATAGCGAAAAAGAATTGAAGGCAATCGGTGCAGAGATTGATCAAATTTTAAAACAAGTTGTGTATTTAGCGAATACGAAAGAGCAAGGCCGTTATATTTTCGGTGGTGATAGTGCTGAACAGGTTCCATTCACAGAAGATGGTACGTATCAGGGTGGAAAGAATGATGTGAACTGGCAACTAAATGATGGTTATGAATTAAAGGCATTTCGTAACGGAGAAGAATTATTATCACCAGTTATAAAAACGTTAAAACAGATGAGTGAAGCGCTGAATAACGGTGATCAAAAAGCTTTGCAACCATTATTAGGTGAAAATAAGAAAAACTTAGATAGCATCATTAATCGTACAACTGAAGTTGGTTCAACTATGAATACAATGGAGACGTTTAAAACAATTTTAAGCGAGCAAAACTTAGCGCTTCAAGAAAATCGTAAAGAAATTGAAGATGTTGATTTAGCAGTAGCGATTTCTGACTTAGCGTATATTAATGCAACGTATGAAGCGACGCTTAAAGCAGTTAGTACGATGAGTAAAACGAGCATTTTAGATTACATGTAAACAATAAGGAGTGAGAAATATGGCAGGAACATTAACGGGTATCGGCGGTAGACAACAGATTTGGAACCTCGGAAATAATATGATCGATACTTCTAACTTTGTGGAATTAGAAATGCAAGCGTTAGATATGAGAAAAACACCATATACTAATGAAAAGAACCAACTTTCACAAGATAAACTATTATATACAAGCTTAAAATCAGAATTTAGTTCTTTCACACAAACTTTTAAAAACTTAGCGGCTTTTAAAGGGAATGAGAAAAAAGTTACAACGACACAAGACGGTTATATTAATGTAAAAGCCGATGGTGGAGCGATTGCAGGAACTTTTAATATGACGATTACACAGCTTGCACAGCGTCATCAAATAGCTTCTAATAAGATTGCTGATATAAATGCGAAGCTTCCTAAAGATGAAACATTACAACTAGGCGATAAAGAACTAAAAGTAACAACTGATATGACATATAAAGATTTAATTAATAAAATTAATGACGGAGATTATGGCGTATCGGCTTATACACTTGGAGATAAAATTTTTATGTCCTCGAAAAAAGAAGGAACAGATGGAGAAATTAATTTTAAAGGGAACACGTCTACACTGTTTCAAGATATTGGTTTAGCTAAGGCGGATGGGACAGCAGTCAATACAATTAATGAAGCGCAAAATGCCAAATATAGTATTAATGGTATTGGAGCTGAAAGTTTTACCAATACAATTGAAGCTCTTCCGGGCGTGAAAATTGAATTGTTAAAAGTAACTGAGCCGAAAGCTGAAGGAACACCAGATGCAGGTACAACAACAGATCCAAAAGCAAAAGGTATAGATCTGAAGTTTACAGTAAGTGACTCAAACGTAACAGATGCATCGAATGTTATTAAAAAGATGGTGGCGGATTATAATAAAGCTGTTTCTACAGTAGATATCTTTGCCGGGAAAGGTGGAGCTTTCCAAGGTCAAGCCATTATGCAAAGTGTACGTCAAGCGATGAATAATGTCGTAACATTTTCACAAGATGGTAATTATTTATTCTCATTTGGTATTCAATTAAAGCAAGATGGAACGATGGAAGTTGATGAAGAAAAGTTAACGAAAGCATTAAAAGACAAGCCAGATGCAGCGAAGCAATTTTTCTTTGGCTCTAACGGTTTAGGGAAGATGATGGAAGAACCACTTGATAAACTATTTGGTGATAAAGGTGTAGTCGGAGAGCGTGTAAAAAACATCGATTCACGTGTAAGTGATTTAGATAAAAAGATTAAAGATATTGAGACACAAAATCTGCAAAAACAAGATGAGATTGTGAAGAAGTATCAAAAGCTAGAAAGTACATTAGCGGCGCTAGATAGCCAACTAAAAACAATTAAAGCAATGACAAAACAAAAAAGTGATGATTAATGAAAGTTGAGGAAGTGATTGTATGCAAGCATGGCAACGTTATATGCAAAATGATATTATGACGAGTAATCCAATTAAAAACACAATTTTTATTTATGAAAGATGTATTGTAGAGTTTCGTAATTTAGAAGAACTTTTAAATACTTTTAAACTCCAAGAAGGAGATGCGCTTCTTGAAAAGCTAGAACGTATTTTTGAAGAATTAAAGCTTCAATTAAACCCTGAGATTACGAAAGATTTATACGATAGTCTATTTGGTTTATACGATTGGATTAGCATTCAAATTCAGACAATGAAAGTAACTCGTGAAGCGAACGATATGGATGCGATTGTGCAAGTGTTACAAGATTTAATAGACGGTTACCGCGGAGCACTTGAAAATGAACAATGATATTTATCGAGCGTTTGTCGGCTGTTTTAATGAAATCGGAGAATTGCAAGTATCAGATGGAGAATTTGCTGAGAAGAGTGCAATGTTAAATCGCTGGATGATGACATTGGATGAAGAGACGCGCGCAGATGTTGCAGCGGAAGTGAGTCCATTAATAATTAAGGCAGCACAGCATATTCGAGATAAGCAAAAGATTTTGGAAGAAATGATTATGACAAATGATGGACGAATGAAAGCGAATTCGTTTTACGGTAAATTTTAATTGGAAAGTATGGATAAGGATTCCTCTTATTAAAAGGGGGATCCATTCCGTTGTTTGAATGAAAGCGTTCCGCTAATTGAGGTTTCACTTTATGACTGTAATGGAAAAACGGTAATAATCTAAATAATAAAAAAATGGATGTAGTTGTATTGTTCATATATCAAAATGTTACATGGAATATTACGTGTATACAGTTTTTTATATTCTTTTTTTATATTTTTGTATTTTTCTAAAGACAACAATGGGAAAATGGAATAAAATATGTAAGGGTACATAATAGATAATATTTTAATAAACACATATAAAGAAATAAATAATGAAGTGAAACTTCCATTAGTGGATGATCATGCCATAAACGAGCATGATGGAAAAGGAAGGGTGTGGAATATGCCAGATTTAGTTAGTGATGTAAGTCATTATATGAACTATTTAGTAACGAAGCGAAATACCGTTTCTAGTAATATTGCAAATGCGAATACACCTGGCTATAAAGCACAAGATGTAACATTTGCTGAGCAAATGAATATGAGCAGTGCATTATACAAAAAAAATGCTGCGGATTTAAAGAGTAATCCAGATTTATATCAAACGAATGTAATGCACTTACCGACAGCAAATACGAAAAATACATACGCAAAGATTCAAACGAAATCAATGCAAACGAATAAAGATGGAAACAGTGTTGATGTAACGACAGAAATGCTAGATTTAATGAAAACAAACCAATTATACGGTGTTTCAATTAATGCAATTAATACGCAATACGCTATTAACCAAGCAGCACGTGGACGTTAATAGTAAAAGGAGAGACAAAGATGTTTCAGGCAATTAATGCAAGTGGTTCAGGGCTAACTACAGCGAGAAAATGGATGGAAGTTACTTCTAACAATATCGTAAATGCAAATACGACGGGAGCACCGGGTGCAGAGCCGTATCACCGTCGAAGTGTGGTGTTAGAATCAAATAATAGTTTTGCAAGTATGCTAGATGGAGCTCCTACTAGCGGAGTGAAAATAAAAAGTATTGAAACGGATCGAAATGAAAATCTTGTGTATGATCCGACGCATCCGCATGCAAATGAAGAAGGATATGTACGTTATCCGAACATTGATGTGACAGCTGAGATGACGAATGTAATGGTTGCTCAAAAAATGTATGAAGCAAATACAAGTGTATTAAATGCGAATAAAAAAATGCTCGATAAAGATTTAGAAATCGGCCGAGGATAAGAGGGAAGAGGGGAAATATGAAAATTCAACCAATGTTAAATACACAGCCATTTGGAGCGATTCAGCCGATTGGCACACAGAAAACTTCAGAAACGTCTGTAGTTGAAGGGAAAAAGTTTATTGATTTATTGGAAGATATGAATCAAACGCAAAATAATGCCCAAACAGCAGTATATGATTTACTGACAAAAGGGGTAGGAGAAACGCATGATGTTTTAATTCAGCAAAAGAAAGCTGAATCACAAATGAAAACAGCTGCTCTCGTACGCGATAATCTTATTGAAAATTATAAGTCACTAATTAATATGCAAATTTAGGAAAATGGACGGGTGTATTTAAATGGAAAAGATAAAAAATGTTTTCCAATCGTTGAAAACGTGGCATAAGTTAGTGATTGGTGCTGCGCTTTTAGCGATTGCAACAGGAGCACTTTTATACTTCACCTTGCCAGATAAATATGTTGTTGTATATCAAAATTTAAATGATACAGATAAGCAAGAGATTACAGCAGAATTATCGAAGCTAGGTGTTGATTACCAATTAGCAGCCGATGGTTCGATTCGAGTGCAAAAGAACGATGCTCCATGGGTTCGAAAAGAAATGAATGGAATGGGCTTGCCGTTTAATTCAAAAAGCGGTGAGGAAATTTTATTAGAAAGCTCACTCGGTTCAAGTGAACAAGATAAGAAAATGAAGCAGATTGTCGGCACGAAAAAGCAATTGGAGCAAGATATTGTACGAAACTTCGCGACAGTTGAAACGGCAAATGTGCAAATTACATTACCTGAAAAAGAAACAATTTTTGATGAGGAAAAAGCGAAAGGGACAGCGGCAATTACTGTTGGTGTGAAACGTGGACAACTATTAACAGCTGATCAAGTTGCGGGTATACAGCAAATGATAAGTGCTGCAGTTCCTGGGGTGAAAGCAGAAGAAGTAAGTGTTATTGATAGTAAAAAAGGTATTATCTCGAAAGGAGCAGATGAAGCACATTCTACTAGTTCCTCTTCTTATGAAAAAGAAGTTGAGATGCAGCAACAAATTGAAGGTAAATTAAAGCAAGATATTGATGCGACGTTAATGACGATGTTTAAGCCGAATGAATATAAAGTGAATACGAAAGTGTCTGTAAATTATGATGAAGTTACACGTCAGTCAGAAAAATATGGCGATAAAGGTGTACTTCGCAGTAAACAAGAGCAAGAGGAAAGCTCTACTGCGCAAGAAGGAGCAGATACGAAGCAAGGCGCTGGTATTACAGCGAACGGTGAAGTGCCGAACTACGGTACGAACAATAATCAAAACGGTAAAGTTGTCTACGATAATAAAAATGGTAACAAAATTGAAAACTATGAAATAGATAAAACAGTTGAAACAATTAAGAAACATCCGGAATTAACAAAAACAAATGTTGTTGTATGGGTAGATAACGATACGTTAGTAAAGCGAAAAATTGATATGACAACATTTAAAGAAGCAATTGGAATAGCAGCTGGACTGCAAGCTGATCCGAATGGAAACTTTACAAACGGTCAAGTTAACGTTGTAACTGTTCAGTTCGACCAGCCGAAAGTTGAAAAAGAGAAAGAGCCAGAAAAAAGTGGTATGAACTGGTGGTTATTCGGTGGAATTACAGCTGGCTTGCTAGCACTAATTGGCCTAGTATGGTTCTTCTTAGCAAGACGTAAGAAAAAGAGAGAAGAAGAGGAATATGAAGAATACTTAGCAGAAGAAGAAATTGCTGCTAGTAGTGAAAGTATCCTGGAAATTCCTGAAGAAAAAATAGTACCAGAGCCAAAGCCAGAACCGGTAGAACCATCAGAACCTACATTAGATGATCAAGTGCAGGAAGCTACGAAAGAGCATGTAGAAGGTACTGCAAAAGTAATTAAAAAATGGTTAAACGGACAGTAAGGGAGGAAAAACAATGTTAGATGAAATCTCCTCCAAAGAGAAAGCTGCCATCCTCATTCGTACATTAAACGAAGAGGTGGCAGCAAAAGTCATTGAATATATGACGGCTGAGGAAAAAGAAGTGTTACTTCGCGAAATCGCGAAGTTTCGTGTATATAAACCAGAAACGTTAGAAAATGTACTAGGGGAGTTTTTGTACGAACTAAATGTAAAAGAGTTGAATTTAGTAACTCCAGATAAAGAATACATTCGTCGTATATTTAAAAATATGCCAGAAGACGAGTTGGAAAAATTATTGGAAGACCTTTGGTATAACAAAGATAATCCATTTGAATTCTTAAATTCACTTACAGATTTAGAGCCACTTCTTACAGTGCTTAATGATGAATCGCCACAAACGATAGCGATTATTGCTTCTTATATTAAGCCGCAACTTGCTTCTCAATTAATTGAGAGATTACCAGATCATAAACGTGTAGAGACGGTAATGGGTATTGCAAAGCTTGAACAAGTAGATGGTGAATTAATTAATCAAATTGGTGAGTTATTAAAAGCAAAATTAAATAATATGGCATTTAGTGCTATTAATAAAACAGATGGATTGAAAACAATAGTGAACATTTTAAATAATGTTTCACGAGGCGTTGAAAAAACAGTCTTTCAAAAGCTGGATGAAGTCGATTATGCGTTATCTGAGAAAATTAAAGAAAATATGTTTGTCTTTGAAGACTTACTTGGTCTTGAGGATCTTGCGCTTCGCCGTGTATTAGAGGAAATTACAGATAACGGTGTTATCGCGAAAGCACTTAAAATTGCAAAAGAAGAAATTAAAGAGAAACTATTTACATGTATGTCTTCAAACCGTAGAGAGATGATTCTTGAAGAGTTAGATGGCTTAGGACCGCTTAAGATGACGGATGCTGAAAAAGCACAACAAACGATTACAGGTACGGTGAAAAAGTTGGAAAAAGAAGGAAGAATTATCGTTCAAAGAGGTGAAGATGATGTCCTTATTTAAAAACAGAATTCCGAAGAATTCTGTTTCTTTTTCTGAAGAAACGTATGAATTACAATTTCCGAAACCAGTATCAGTTCACATTGAAGAAGAGATACAAGTGGATCATGCAGAACTTCTTGCACAGCAAGATGCATTACATATTGAAATGGATCAGCTAAGGCAGCAGCAGCAAATGCTAGAACGAGAGCGTCAGCAGTTGTTGCAAGATAAAGAACAGTTTCAAATGCATATTCATGAACAAATGGAACAGATGGAAGCAGCGCGTATACAGTTTCAAAAAGAACAACAAGAAACAGCATACGAATGGACAGAGTTATTATGGAATCAATCTTTTCAGTTAGCAGAAAAAGTAGTGAATCAAGCGGTAGATTCGCGCTTATTAGACGTTTTGCCGATTTTAACAGGCATCGTGCAAACATTGCCTACTTCATTTGAAAAATTAATTATAACGGTTCATCCAGAAACATTTGAGCGTATACAAGAAGAGAAAGAAAATACGAAAGAGTATTGGCTACTACAATTAGTAGAATGGAAGTATGATTTTTCTTTGCAGTTTGGCGAATTTGTTCTGGAAGAAGAGAAAGAGTTTTTTGAATTTAAATTTGCACCGATATTTGCGAAGCTTCGTCATAAATGGGAAGAAGAGAAGTTGTTTGAGGAGCAAAACGTATGAACAACGAGCTAATGAATGAGCATAATAAATGGAATACATTTATTGAAACACCGTTTTATACGAAAGTTGGCAAAGTTCATAGTGTACAAGAGCAGTTTTTTGTAGCGAAAGGCCCAAAAGCGAAGATTGGAGATGTTTGTCTCGTTGGAGAGCATAGCGTCTTATGTGAAGTTATTGCAATTGAAAAAGAAAACAATATGTTACTCCCATTTGAACAGACAGAAAAAGTATGTTACGGAGATTTAGTTACATTAATTACAGAAGATGTCGTTGTTCCCCGTGGTAATCATTTACTTGGCAAAGTGTTAAGTGCAAATGGAAAAGTGTTAAACGAAGATGCCGAGAACATTCCACTGCAAAAAATAAAATTGGATGCACCGCCGATTCATGCATTTGAGCGTGAAGAAATTACAGATGTATTTGAAACGGGAATTAAATCAATTGATTCTATGTTAACGATTGGGATCGGTCAAAAGATAGGTATTTTTGCTGGATCAGGTGTTGGTAAATCTACTTTACTTGGAATGATTGCGAAAAACGCAAAGGCTGATATTAACGTTATTAGTTTAGTAGGTGAGCGTGGCCGGGAAGTAAAAGACTTTATTCGAAAAGAATTAGGCGAAGAAGGTATGAAAAAAAGCGTCGTTGTTGTAGCGACGTCAGATGAAAGTCATCTTATGCAACTTCGCGCTGCAAAGCTTGCAACATCAATTGCCGAATATTTCCGCGATCAAGGTAATAACGTACTACTTATGATGGATTCTGTTACACGCTTTGCTGACGCACGCCGAAGTGTTGATATTGCAGTAAAGGAATTACCAATCGGTGGTAAAACACTGTTAATGGAAAGTTATATGAAGAAGTTATTAGAGAGGTCAGGAAAAACACAAAAAGGATCCATAACAGGTATTTATACAGTACTCGTTGATGGTGACGATTTAAATGGTCCTGTACCAGATTTGGCGCGTGGTATTTTAGATGGACATATTGTATTAAAGCGTGAGCTTGCAACGCTTAGTCATTACCCTGCAATCTCTGTACTAGATTCGGTAAGTAGGATTATGGAAGAAATCGTATCGCCGAACCATTGGCAGGTTGCAAATGAAATGAGAAAAATTTTATCTATTTATAAAGAAAATGAATTGTATTTCAAATTAGGAACAATTCAAGAGAATGAAGAAAATGCCTATATTTTTGAATGTAAAAATAAAGTAGAAGGTATAAATACGTTTTTAAAACAAGGTCGAACGGATAGTTTTCATTTTGAAGATATTGTCCAAGCGATGCACCATATTGTATAAGACCTCATGCCTTGGGGTCTTATTTTTTTGTTTTTTAATATTTCACAGATTTTTTTGTAAAAAAACTATATAATAGAAAAAGGTAACGTTATAATAGGAAGGGGCTATGAAAACAGGTGAATAAACAGCAGTACGACACGATTAAATTGCAGATTAATCAAGAGAAAGAACATATCTTGAAAGAAGTGTACGAACTAACAGCTGAAAAAAGAAAAATAGAACAAAAAAAAGAATATGATCTATATGTTGTGAAATCACGCAATAAGGTTGTACAAACGGGACAACGTATTATGGCTGGTATGCTTTCATCACATACATTTTCACCTGAAAGAATAGAAGAATGGAATCGAAAAATTAAAAAAACAGAAGGTTTTATTCAAAAAAATGAAAGCTTTTTAGAGCAAATAAAAGAAAAAGAACGTGTCATTGATGAAATGTATCAAGAAGATTGTAAGAAGCTTGCGAAAGTAAAAGAAAAGCTGGAAGAAAAAATGCTTCTTGATTTAAAAATGTGTATGAACGGATGAGGTGGATGTAGTGATACAGTTTGTATTACCGGTGCAGCAAAGTTTACCTCCGCAAAAAGAAAAAGGGCTAGAAGTACAATCGAAAAATGAAAATTCTTCATTCGATAATACAATGAGAATTGAAAATAAAAAACAGCCGAAAACGGAGAAACCGAAACGAGAAGAAGCACCAGAAGAAGAGAAGAAAGAATATATTCTCGCAAAAAAAATGGTAACGAAAGAAGAGCCGATTGTAAAGAAAGAAGAAAAGAAAGAGACAGAACAGTTATTGTTAGCTGTATCTGAGCAGATGGTTGCAATTGAGCAATTGCGTATGCAGCCAGAATTGTTATATCAATACATACAAAAAATACAGGCGTTATATAAAGAATACGGAAATATTAAACTGAACGAATTGCCCGCAGCTGAATTACAGCAATTACAAGAGCTTTTTTCTAACATGAATATTAAAAATGCCATATGTTTAGAAGATACAATGCAAATGGTGCTAGATAAGGTGACGATGCCAGAGCAAACGTTGCAAGTATTAAAAGTCGTAGAAACAGAAACTTGTAATATCGCAAAGAAACAAGAGGAGTCCAAGGAAGTAGAACTCCAGAAAGCTGAAAGCGATGATGTGAAGTTAGAGTTACCAGAAGTCGATCAATTAAACGATTCAAGTTCGACGGGAGCTGAATTATTAAATAAGGCGACGGGGACTGATCAAATAGGAAAACAAAATAGTGGAGCTGAGAAGGTTACATTACCTGACTTAGGCAAGAAAATGGAAGCACAAGTAGAGGCTCTGCAAAAGTTTGTAGTGAAACAAGAACGTGTTTTATTCCAGCTAAATCCAGAGAAACTTGGTTCATTAACTGTATTTATGAAAAAGCATGGAGATCAAATTGAAGTCCATGTAGAAATGGAAAAACACGATGCGAAAAAGCGTGTTGAAATAATTTTTGACGAATTGAAGCTGAAATTAAAAGAAAAAGAAATTAATATTCAAATAAGTTATTCAGAAAAAGATGAACAACGTAAAGAACAGCGAGAACAAGAGCAAAGACAAAAACAAAAATTAGCAAGTACGAAGCAGGAGAAACAAGAACCAAAAGAATTTGCTGGATTATTGGAGGAATAAAGCGTGCCAACAGTTGGGTTAAATACAACGAGTACAAACCACATTCCGTTACAGGCGGGAGCGCAAAAAAGTAACGCACCTGTTAACGGTGTACAATCGCCAGTTCAACAAACAAATGGAGTATCAGCAAGTGAACAAAAAACTCCTGGTGTAATGGGTAAAGATGATTTTCTGAAATTGTTTTTATCGAGTTTCCAGCACCAAGATCCGTTCAATGCGATGGATATGAATCAAATGATGAATCAGACAGCGCAGTTATCTCTTATGGAACAAGTGCAGAATATGACAAAAGCAGTTGACTCTTTAAGAACGACGATGTATTCGACAGCGCTTGATGGTGGAATGAAGTTTTTAGGGAAGTACGTAAGAGGTGTTGACGGCGAAGGGAAGAAAGTAATAGGTCAAGTAGAGACAGTTCGCCTTGCAGAAAATAACGATGTACAGCTTGTTATTGATAATAAAGTTGTGTCTCTTCGTTTCGTTGAAAGAGTGTCTGATAAACCGATTGGAGACACCAATCCAGAAGATGCAAAGAAAGACGATCAAGAAGAAACTGAAGAAGTAAAAACTACAAATTCATAAGGAGTGTTTATACGTTATGATTAAAGCGTTATATACAAGTATTACAGGAATGAGTGCAACACAAAATGCATTAAGTGTAACTTCAAATAATATTGCCAATGCGCAAACAGTTGGTTATAAAAAACAAAAAGCAATGTTTGATGATTTACTATATAACAATTCAATTGGTGCAAAAGCCGACGATAAATATGCTGGAACAAATCCAAAAAGTATCGGTAACGGTGTAAAATTGAGCGGAACGGTTACAGATTATAGCGATGGTACAATTACTTTAACGGGTGGTAAAACGCAAGCAGCAATGGAAGGTAACGGTTTCTTCGTAGTAGGTGATTCAAAAGGCGGAAATATGGAATTTACGCGTAAAGGTACGTTTGCAATATCTTCAGATTACTATATTACGAATACAGAAGGACAATATGTATTTGCTTATCCTGCAAATGCCGCGACTGGTGAAGTTGATTTATCTGGTATTCCAGGACCGTTGCAAATTCCAATGGGAACGGCAATTGGTGGTATTCGAACATCAAAAGGTGTAGTTGGAGGGAATATTCCAGCTGATGCAAAAGCAATTGCACAAGAGATACCTGTATATGATAATGCTGGTAATACATGGACAATGCGTGTAGAGTTTACACAAACGAGCGAACATAATTATTCATATAAAGTACAGATGCGTAATGATTCGAAAAAAGCAACAACATTTGAAGATGTTCCAGGTGCAGGCGGTAATATGACATTTGATGCTGTTGGAAATCCAAGTCCGAAAGAGCAATCGGCTAACATTCCATTTAATGGAGGCAATATAAAACTAGACCTAAGTCAGTTAACGAATCATCCGACAGATAAAACATTATCAGTAACAGGTGTAGATGGTAGAGCAGCAGCAACTGTTAAAGATTGCTTTATTGCTGACGGTGGATACGTGATGGTAAAATATTCTGATGGAAGTATGAAAGCTGCTGGCCAATTAGCTGTTGCGATGTTCCCGAACGAAGGCGGCCTAATGAAAACGGGTAATGGTAACTATACGGCGACGAATACAACTGGTATTTTAGCACTTGGTGCATCCGGTCAAAACGGTGCAGGAAAAATACGTGGTGGTGCACAAGAAGGTGCAAACGTAGATTTATCTGTAGAGTTCGTTGACTTAATGCTTTACCAACGTGGATTCCAAGGAAATGCGAAAGTAATTAAAGTTTCCGATGAAGTATTAAATGAAGTTGTAAACTTAATTCGATAATATATCATAAAGAAAAATTGTAACGTAGTAGAAAGGGTTTTTTATTCGTATGACAAGACAAGAGCGAATTTTACAACTGCCTTTTTTCGAAAATAAACGTGAGCTTGCTGAGCAAGTGTTAAAAATAGAACGAGAAGAGCATGTATATTTACCAGATCAATTTGAAATCAAACAAGTGCCTCCATATTCGTTTGGTGAAAAACAAGCAATCATTGGCCGTATACACGAGTTTTATTTCGTAAGTATTGGTAGCGATAGTGTTTGGAAGTATCAACTGTTTAAAGATGAGATGAAGTGCCGTGAGTTTTTCGTTATGTTGCCGGATATTACGGATCAGCAGCTTGCTTTTTGGTTCAATAACATTGAGCTGTTGAAAGGGGCTTAAAAGCTTTCTTTTAAGGTTTTGAGAGAGGGCCTAGCGATGAGTAGTAGCGGTTATTGCTTATGAGTGGCTCGCGCATTGTGAGAACAGAGATATGGAGTGGTTCTAGGTTAGTTGAAGAGGGGTGAGGACCTAGCTGAGTGTAGTAGCGGTCAGCTGCCTATGAGCGGCTCGTACATTGTAAGACGAGAGGTATGGAGTGGTTCTAAGGTAGTTGAAGAGACCAAAAGCCAAGTGTTTAGGTGGTGCCTCTTCACTTTTGGGAGAGAGGATTTATCCGAGTCTAGAAGCATTGATTTGAAATAGATTTAGATTAATTAAGATATTGTACAATTAGACTAAGTTTATATAAAAGGAGAGGTGAGGAGGATGGCGCAGAATAAGTATCGCGTTACATTCATTTCGCCAAGTGAGGTTGAGCAACGTACTGTAATGGCGGCGAGTAGTTTACCTAATTTAATACGTCAAGTAGAGAGTATTATTGCAGATCCGAACGGTTATTTTGTAAATGATAAAAAAAATAATTGCTATTTTAAAGTTATTAAAGAAAATGTTACGTATATTCAATATGAGTTACTATTTTCTGATAAGGAAATTCACATTGAAAAATTAAAGCATATGGCGCCTAGTGTACTGAAGAAATTATTTGAGAAAATAAATGATCCTGAACTATACGCTCTTTCGCTTATCGATGTTGATATAGCGACGAAAGAATATGTGCTAGGAGAAATGGGTCCAGAGCTAAGAATGAGAGTGGAAACAGAGCTTTCAAAAAAATGGGAAGCGATGCCGACAGAAATTGTAGGAGCACAAGAAGTGTTACTAGAGGCACTTGCTTCGTTTATACAAGATTAAGTTTTACCGGTAGTATTTCTACTTTAAAACTGTGAGGATTACTCAACTACCTATATTCTCCATATAGGTAGTTGACTTTTGAGTTTTAATAAAGCTTAATAATTAGATATACGGAATTAATGGAAGGGGAGCGACACCTTTATGTCACAAGCACAAAGTATTTTATTAGAAAGCGGAACAAACGAATTAGAAATCGTAACGTACACTGTTGGTGAAAATTTATTTAGTATTAATGTAATGAAAGTGCGTGAAATTATTAATCCATTCCCTGTTACAACTGTGCCAGAATCTCATCATGCAGTTGAAGGTGTTGTTCAAGTACGCGGTGAAATTTTACCTGTTATTAACTTAGCAACAGCTCTTAATTTAAAATCAACAAAGCCACTGGATCAAGCAAAATTTATCATTTCAGAATTAAACCAAATGAAAGTTATTTTCCGTGTTGATGAAGTGCATCGTATTCAGCGTATTTCGTGGGAACAAATCGATGAACCAGCTTCATTATCTATGGGATTAGAAGAAACGACATCTGGTATTGTAAAACTAGATGGGAAGATTATTTTATTATTAGATTATGAAAAAATTGTTTGTGAAATTAGTGGTACTGGTTATGACAATAAATCACTATCAGGATTAGAGCAAAAAACAGATCGAGCTGAAAAGGTTATTTATATTGCGGAAGATTCAGCGATGCTTCGCCAAGTATTAGAAGAAACATTATCATCAGCTGGATATACGAAAATGAACTTCTTCAGCAATGGTGCAGAAGCGTTAGCACAAATTGAAAAACTAGCAAAAGAGCAAGGTGAAAAAATGTTTGAACATATTCATCTGCTTATTACAGATATTGAAATGCCGAAAATGGATGGACATCATTTAACGAAAGTGATTAAGGATGGTGAAGTAATGAATCGTTTACCAGTTATTATTTTCTCTTCTTTAATTACGAGCGAGTTGTTCCATAAAGGTGAGGCTGTAGGGGCGAATGCTCAAGTAAGTAAACCAGATATCCAAGAGCTAATTGGACTAGTTGATAAGTTAGTGCTTTAATAGCTTCTTTTATTTGGAAGAGAGGAGCCAGCCATATGTGTAAAGACAGAAAGGTAGAGTATTTCTGAGATATTTTTGTTTTTCTGTAGCCACCGTATAATGGTCATTCTTTCGATTAATTCGTTAGCGTTGTGTAAAACCCTCATCTTTATTATAAAGGTGAGGGTTTTCTTACATGATGTCCAATTATTTTACCTATAAGATTTCGTGGTGACGCAAACTTTTTCGGTGAAAATATATTAGAAATACCATATAATATAATTAGGTATAATTTTGCTGATATAATATTTTGCGTAGCTGTTTTTCATTTTTTACTATTTGTTAAAAATCATTTTTTATTTCGATACTTTTTATACTTTTTTATATGTTAATTATTTGACAGACAATTTCGAAATGTTATAATATGGATATGTAAAAATTTCTATTTTCTTAAAAGGCATGGGAGTCATATGAGAATTGTGAAAGGATGAGGGGAGTGGCACAGATTATGTATCACCACACAGCAATCAATGTATTAAGTCTTTTACAAAACATGTCAAATAATAAAACGAACGATATGAAATTAGAGGCGGAATTTAAAAAAATAGAGAAACAATTCCAAATCAAGTATGAAGAGCTAATCGATTTATATAATAGAATGGTATTATTTCAAATAGATATAGAAAAAAATGGCGGTATGCGAGTATATGAAAAATCAGCGATTACTTGGTTGAAGTCTGAACTAGAACTATTGTATGAAGTGTATCAATTTTGTCAACGTCATGGCTTAAATATCGCAAATATTTCAAAATATGTTAGTAAAAATGAACTGAATCTTTTTCAAAAAACGGAAAGTCAATTACAAAACACGTATTATAAATTAAAAAAACAAGAGATCCCGTTTGAAAATATTGAAAAACAAAAGCCGGGGCGAAAACGTAAGTATACACCTGTAAAAGAGACAATTGCTGAAACAAAACAAGAAAGCAAGCAGGTAGTAAAAGAAGACGTTCGAAATGAAGAGGATGAAAAAAGCCTCGTAACAGTTATATCTGGTATTGTTGATAACTTTGAAACAATAAGTCAATGTAGCGAAAAGAGAGAATACGAATTGCATCAGTTCATGGAGGGAATCTATAAGCTTTCCGGCATGGCAGCAGAGCGTTCGAAGGATGAGAAGAACGCACGTGGTCTTGAAGGCGAATTACATTCATTACGAGCTGAAAATGAAAGATTAACACGAGAGAAGGCAGAAATCGTTCATGATATTAAAGAAATGACGCATCATTTAATTCATTTCATTACGAGCTCTGATATTGATCAAATTCGCACATTGCCTTACTTCGTAAAAGAGTGCAAACAAGATCTACATAAGCTAGGGCTATATAACGCACAAGACGGCAAAATGAAAATTATGGTCGATCGTAGTGGACAGGTTATGACTGTAACACAATAATAAAATTTGGGTACAAAATAAAAGGGAAATACATAGTGTATATGTATTTCCCTTTTATTTTGTATGGAATTGTTTCGGGCAAAGGAAAAGTTTCTACTGAAAATTTACAATTAATTTTAGTAAATCAAAAATTTTTACAAAAGGAAGGAGCTAGGCCTTACTTTGTAGTATCGTGATCCGAAAAATACTGTGAATTTGTAAAAAAGGGAAACAAGAGAGAGTATTGAGTATATAAACGAGAGGAATAGTTAAATGACTGCAAATATAAAAAATGTACCCTGGAAGATGTACGAAAACTTCAAGAAATAAGTTATCAAACATACAATGAGACATTTAAACATCATAATTCACCCGAAAATATGAATGCGTATTTAGAAAAGGCATTTAACTTAAAACAATTAGAAAGCGAATTATCCAATACTTCTTCGCAATTCTTTTTTGTTTATTTTAATAATGAAGTTGCGTGATATTTAAAAGTCAATACCAATGATGCTCAATCTGTGTTTAAAATATAAGATTACTATTTTATTATACCGAGTAATTATTCACATTATATAATAATTACTTACTACATAATTAACATGGTTATCTTACAAAAATGTAAGGTTTTTTTAATTGACACTCGTACATATAAGTAACTATACTGGTTACACGACGTTGGTGAATATATTTAATAGTCTCTATCTATAAGTGTATGTCTCAGGATTCTTTTCGGAATAATAGTTGGATTTAAATTTATTATCTGTAATATAGTGATAATACCTATTCAATTTATTCTTTATTCTGGGTCGTATTATTTAAAGATTAACTATAAATGATATATTTACCAAGTTGTAATAATCTTTTAGAGGTGTTACATTTTGAAATACAAATTAATTGCTACAGGAATTCTTGCTGGAAGTCTACTATCCTATTCATCTAGTGCATTTGCAAATACTCATAAATTCCCAGATGTTCCTGCATGGGCTGACAAATCCGTTAATTATTTAGTTGATAAAAAAGTATTGAGTGGTTATCCAGATGGAACTTTTGGTTCAAGTGATACATTAGATAGGGCTTCTGCGGCAACAATTATGACAAAGGCCCTTGGTATACATATTGACTTAAATGCAAAACCATCTTTTACAGATTCACAAAACCACTGGGGAACGCCATACATTGCCGCAGCTGAAAAAGCAGGAATAATTAAAGGTGAAGGAAATGGAATATTTAATCCTTCTGGAAAAGTTACTCGTGCTGCTATGGCTACAATGCTAGTGAATGCATATAAACTACAAAATATAAATCCTAGCAATGGAATAAGTAAATTTGAAGATTTAAAAGGGCATTGGGGTGAAAAATTCGCCAATATTTTAATTGATTTAAAAATTTCAGTTGGTACAGATAACGGCTGGCAACCAAATAAATTCATAACACGTGCAGAAGCCGCACAACTTACTGCCAAAACAGATGCCCTTCAATCCAGTCCGAAAAATCCTTTAGAAAATAAAACAATCATTATTGATCCTGGACATGGTGGCGAAGATCCTGGAAAAGCCACAAAGGGATTGCCTGAAAGTAAAATTGTATTAGACACTTCCTTACGCCTACAACAATTGCTTGAAAAACATACACCATTTACAGTTTTATTAACTCGTGAATCTGATACTAGACCTGGACATGATCAAAAAAGCTCTTTACAGGAACGTGTTAAATTTGCTAAGCAAAATCAGGGGGATATCTTTATAAGTATTCATGCAAATGCTTATAATGGTAATGCAAAAGGGACAGAAACATACTATTATAAATCTTCTGAATCCGAAAAAACAAATCCTCATGTGGAAGAAAGCCATGTGTTGGCGGAAAAAATCCAAGCACGTTTAGTAGAGGCCCTTCAAACACGTGATAGAGGCGTTAAACATGGAGATCTTCACGTTATAAGAGAAAACGGCATGCCAGCTGTGTTAACGGAACTGGCTTTTATAGATAATGGTATCGATTACAGTAAACTATCTACGGCAAACGGTAGACAGATTGCAGCACAAGCCATTTATGAAGGGATTTTAGATTATTATGAATGGAAAGGAAATAATGTATCTGAATATAGGTTGAAATAAGTAAAAGGGAATTTAGTAATTCTAGGAATAAGTAATTTATAAATTGCTAAAGTATAATTTTGTTATTTGTAATGTGTTTTAGTTTTATAGTGTATACTGGCGCCGACTTATTAAGGATTATAAATAAGTCGGTGTTTAAGTTAGCGTACTTAATGAATACTATAGAAGTTATGAAGAAAAAAAGATAAATAGATAGGGGCATACACCTACATTCATTATTTTTACGTGAAATTTTAATTTGAAAATAGTTAAGTTATATGATTCAGATTGGCAGTATACAATGAGTTCAAAGAAAACATTCTTTGAACTCATTAGCTATTAAATAAACTTGTTACATAAATAGTTCGTATAACAATAATTGATAGTGTTAAGGACATTGCTGTTCATATTTTTTTGTAATTCCTGTTATGGAATTATTAAAAATTTGCAGGTGTAATGTAAGGCTGCTTTATTTTGAAAGAAATCTTTTGAAATGGTCATAATATGAATAATAATTAGAAACAAATTTTTAAAAAATGATGAAAGACTTAAGAAGGTGAATATATTGCTTAAACATTCACATTTGCAATTTATCTTATTAACAATAGCTCTAATATTCTATATAAGCTTTTGTTTTATATTTTTATTTGTTTTTCCGAATCATTATTTTGTATCAGATTTTAATATCCGACTATCATCCTTAGTTGTTGAAACTACTGTATTTATCTCATTACTTTATTCTATATTATCCGGAAAAATTAAGTTAGGAGTATTCTGGGTTTGCATTACTATTGCAATAGGATGTTTCTTGATAGGGAATTTTATATCCGCTTTTCAAGTACTTAATGTAGAATTGCCGATACAAAATTTTAATATCTCTGATGTGTTTTTGTTGTTTTTCTTATTCTTCTTTCTCTTTGCATTCTTTTATAAAATCATTATGGAATGTAACAAGTGGGAAAAAGCGTATTTAATTTGTGATTTATGTATTGTTGTTACTGCCATTTTTACATTAGAGTGGTACCTGTTTAATAAACCTTCTGCAAATATCTTATTCTTATCAATTGGAGATGTTTTTCTCTCATTTATTTTTCCGATTATAGATTTATTACTTCTTTTATTAGGAGTTAGTCTAATCTTTCGACCAGCTATTTTTAATGCGAAAAGTAAATTATTTATTTTTATCCTCGTATTAACTGGGTTGGCTATTACGGACTACTTGTATTTTTACTTACAAGATGATTTATCAGATCGTTCACTTATATTATTAAGGTGTTTGTATAGAGTTTTCCTATTATTTATCGCTATTGCTGCTTCGATCTCAAAGAATGCATCTTCTAGAAGGAATTATTTCATTATCGATCCCACATTTGGGAAGAAACTTCTTGTTATATTTCCTTATCTTGCAGTTGCGGTATTAATTGGCTTTACTTTAAAAGAGCAAACTGCCTCGGCTACACTTATTACTGGGAATTGTATTGCATTTGTATTTGTGCTGATTCGTCATACTATCGTACGAATGCAAAACAGCGATTTAACCGAAATGTTAAAAGTGTTTAATAATCAATTGGAACAAAAAGTATCTCAAAGAACAGAAGATTTAATAAACAAATCCAATGACTTGGTCAAAAATCAAGAGAGATTTAAGTCATTATATGAGTATCATCCAGATCCTATTTTAACGATTAATTCAAATGGTACTGTGTTAAATATAAACCAGGCTGGAAGTATGTTATTAGGAAAAAACAGTGATGAATTAATAGGTAAAGAGTGCTTCTCGATTTTTTTAGACGAAGATAGATCTGAATTGGAAGTAGCTCTACAGGAAGGGAAACGATGCAGTTCGGCTTCGTTACAATTACGTGTGAAAAATAATAATGAGAAGGACATTCGTTTTTGGTACGTCACCATTGTTCCTATTATGATAGAAGGACAAACTTTTGGGAGTTATGTAATGGTAAAAGACATTACGAGAATGAAGAAACAACAAGATGAGATAAACTATCTAGCATTCCATGATACAGTGACGGAGATTGGAAATCGAATATTCTTCCAACAAGAATTAGAAAAATCCATTGAGCGTGCACGAAAAACGCAGGGTGAATTTGGACTCTTGTATATAGATTTAAATCGTTTTAAGACCATTAACGATACACTGGGACATTCAATTGGTGATAGTGTTTTAAAAGAAGTTGCTAAACGTTTTAGGACATGTCTGTCACCGGCTATTCCTCTAGCGAGAATAGGGGGAGATGAGTTTGCGATCATAGTCCATAACCACACAGAGCAACAGCTATTGGATTTGTGTGAAACTCTATTTCGTATAACTGAAGAAGCATTTGTAGTTAATCAGCATAGCTTTTACTTATCTCTTAGTATAGGAATAGCGGTGTATCCGTTTGGAGGAATAAATACTACTACACTTTTACAACATGCTGATATTGCTATGTATAGTGCAAAGGAAAAAGGTAATAATGCTGTTTGCATGTATGACGAGACATTATCAAAAAAAATAACAAGACGATTACGATTAGAACAGGATTTACCGAAGGCATTAGAAAATAATGAGTTGTTTTTATTATATCAACCACAAGTTGACAGTAAGACTGGTATGGTTATTGGTGCAGAGGCTTTAATTCGTTGGCAACATCCAGAACTGGGACTTATTTCTCCTTTTGAATTTATACCTATCGCGGAAGAAACGTCGCAAATTATTTCAATTGGGAAATGGACGTTACAGGAAGCGTGTCGACAACTGAAAGAATGGCATTCTGCGGGCTATTCAAATCTAAAAATGGGGATAAATTTATCAGCTATAGAGTTTGAACAGAAAGATTTTGTTCAAGCAATCATATCTACCATAGAAGAAGTAGGGGTACCTGCTAGTTCGATTGATTTAGAATTAACAGAGAGAATAGCAATGGTAGATGAAAAAGAAACCTTATCGAAGTTAAAAGCATTAAAATCATATGGTGTACATTTATCAATTGACGATTTTGGTACAGGGTATTCTTCATTAGCATATCTCCCTTTGTATCCAATTGATACCTTGAAAATTCCAAGAGAATTTGTTAATAGGATCGAAAATTCTACTGATGGAAATGAAATTATTCATACCATTATTTCACTAGCGCATACTTTAAACATGAAAGTGATCGCAGAAGGGGTGGAAACGAAGGAACAATTAACAGTGTTACAACGTAATGCATGTTATCTAATTCAGGGCTATTACTACAGTAAACCTGTAAGTGAAGATGAATTCATCAAGTTTTTAAGCACAATGTCGCGTCACCTTTTCTAAGAAAACCACAATCTAGATTTGTTTTTTGTTGAAATTATAACAAATAGAGGACAGCAAAGTGACTGTCAAAATGTTTTAGCATTTAATTTGGCTTAATAGGAAATTCTAATCAGCAAAGACCTTATCTGATTTTAGTTTTAGAAAGGAGAGAAGCGGATGGATTCAATATGGCTAGAGTATGCTTGGGCATTGTTAATTTTAATCGGATTAGAAGGATTGTTATCGGCTGACAATGCCCTTGTACTAGCAGTTATAGCCAAGCATTTACCCGAAGAAGAGAAAAAAAGAGCTATAAATTACGGAATTATTATGGCCTTTGTTTTTCGATTCGCAGCCCTTTTTGCTATATCATTTATTGCAAATGTTTGGCAAATACAGGCGATAGGAGCAGCTTATCTTCTTTACTTAGGATTAAAGCATGTCATTCAGGCGCAATTCGGAAAAAATAATCAAAATATTAACAAGGAAGATGAAAAGGAAGCAGCAGGAAAAAGCTACTGGTTCACAGTAGGAAAGATTGCATTAGCTGACCTTGCCTTTGCGATTGATTCAATATTAGCCGCAGTCGCTCTTGCCCTCGGTCTTCCGGATTCTCCGCTTGACGATTTCGGAGGTATGGATGGAGGACAGTTCATTGTTGTACTTCTTGGAGGAATTGCCGGACTTATTTTAATTAAATTTGCGGCAACTTGGTTTGTACAATTACTGGAGAAACGTCCAGCACTGGAAACAACAGCATATGCAATTGTTGCCTGGGTTGGTGTCAAACTAGCTGTAATTACACTGGCTCATGAGGACATTGGTATTTTAGACCATGATTTTCCGCATAGTACAACTTGGACTTTAATCTTCTATGGAGTATTAGTTGCCATCGCACTAATTGGTTGGTTTGCACCGGGAAGTAAGTCATCTCAGAATAATCCTAAAATGTAATACAAAGGTCAGAGCATTATGTGCTTTGTCCTTTTTAATGATAATTATATTGTGTATTTTTGGATTTAACGCTATAATTACAGTGTTAAAGATGGAATCGTGATATGACCTGTTATGAATCTATCATTTTATTTATGAATAAATGGACTGGTATTTTAGCAAGATGTGCTAATAAACTACTCCACCATGATGATAACGTGCCAAAAATGTGGTGCGTATATTTTCGTGGTGGAGTTTTTTTTATTCTCAAAAAGGGGGAGTAACCATGAACGACAGCATGGTTCATATTACAATTGACGGCAAAAAGTATAGTGCTGAGCCTGGTTCAACTATATTAGGCATTATTAATGAGAACGAAATTGAACATCCACAAATTTGTTACGTGCCGGAAGTGGATCCTATTCAAACGTGTGATACTTGTATTGTAGAAGTGAATGGAAAGCTAGTGCGATCATGTTCTACAGTAGTGACGAACGGTATGGATATCGAGTTGTCCTCTATTAGTGCGAAGGCAGCACAACATGAGGCGATGGACCGCTTATTAGAAAATCATTTACTTTACTGTACGGTATGTGACAACAATAACGGGAATTGTAAATTGCATAATACGGCAGAATTAATGGAAATTGAGCATCAAAAATATCCTTACGAACCAAAAGTTGATACAGGCGAAGTTGATATGTCCCATCCATTTTACCGCTATGACCCGAATCAATGTATCGCATGCGGTCAATGTGTAGAGGTATGTCAAAACTTACAAGTAAATGAAACGTTATCTATTGATTGGGAGGCAGAGCGCCCGCGTGTTATTTGGGACGAAGGAGTAGATATTAACGATTCTTCATGTGTAAGCTGCGGTCAATGTGTAACAATTTGTCCTTGTAATGCATTAATGGAGAAATCGATGCTCGGTGAAGCTGGATTTATGACAGGGTTAAAACCGGATATTCTTGAGCCTATGGTTGATCTTATTAAAGAGGTTGAACCTGGATATAGCGGTATTTTCGCTGTGTCAGAAGTAGAAGCTGCGATGCGCGACACTCGTACGAAGAAGACGAAAACAGTATGTACGTTTTGTGGTGTAGGTTGTTCATTTGAAGTATGGACGAAAGGACGCAAAATTTTAAAGGTGCAACCAACTTCTGAGGCACCAGTTAATGCAATTTCTACTTGTGTAAAAGGAAAATTCGGTTGGGATTTCGTTAATTCTGAAAAACGACTTACGAAACCTTTAATTCGTAAAAATGGAGTGTTCGTTGAATCGACTTGGGAAGAAGCGCTTCATGTAGTGGCGAATAAATTGGGCTCTATTAAAGAAGAGTACGGTAAAGGTTCTATCGGCTTTATTTCATCTTCTAAAATTACGAATGAAGATAATTATGTTATTCAAAAATTAGCGCGTCAAGTGTTCGAAACGAATAACGTTGATAACTGCTCACGTTATTGTCAATCACCAGCGACAGATGGATTGTTCCGTACAATTGGTATGGGCGGAGATGCAGGGACGATTAAAGATATTGCGCAATCAGGTCTTGTTATTATCGTCGGTTGTAATCCAACAGAAGGTCATCCAGTATTAGCGACTCGTGTGAAACGTGCGCATAAACTTCACGGTCAAAAACTAATTGTTGCAGATCTTCGTAAAACTGAAATGGCGGAGCGTTCAGATATCTTTATTAGTCCAAAGCAAGGAACAGACCAAGTATGGTTAATGGCTATTACGAAATATATGATTGATCAAGGTTGGCACGATCAGCAGTTCATCGATGAAAATGTAAACCTCTTTGATGATTTTAAAGATAGTCTCGCGGAATATACGCTTGAATACGCAGAAGAGATTACAGGCATTTCAAAAGAAAAGCTCGTTAAAATGGCAGAAATGATTCGTGATGCAGATGGTACGTGTATTCTTTGGGGAATGGGGGTAACGCAAAATACCGGTGGTTCAGATACTTCTGCTGCGATTTCAAACTTACTTCTTGCAACAGGAAACTATCGCCGTCCAGGTGCGGGCGCATATCCGCTTCGAGGTCATAATAACGTACAAGGTGCTTGTGATATGGGAACACTTCCAGGCTGGCTTCCAGGATATCAGCACGTTACTGACGATGTAGAACGTGCGAAATTTGAAATAGCTTACGGAGTAAAAATTGATAACAAACCAGGTCTTAATAACATTGAAATGCTTCACGCAATTGATGAAGGGAAAATGAAAGCTATGTACCTTGTTGGAGAAGATATGGCTCTTGTAGACTCTAACGCAAATCACGTACATGAAGTGTTATCAAGCCTTGAATTCTTTGTCGTTCAAGATGTGTTCCTTTCTAAAACAGCTCAATACGCTGATGTAGTATTACCAGCAGCGCCATCTCTTGAGAAAGAAGGTACTTTTACAAATACAGAGCGTCGTGTACAAAGATTATATCAAGTGCTTCCAACGCTAGGAGATGCGAAACCAGACTGGTGGATCGTGCAGGCAATTGCTAATAAGTTAGGCGCAAACTGGAGCTATAATCACCCAAGTGAAATCTTTGCGGAAATGGCAAGCTTATCACCACTATTTGCACACGCAAACTATGAAGTGCTTGAAGGATGGAACAGTTTCCACTGGGGAAGTTTTGATGGAACGAATACACCGCTTCTATTCAAAGATGGATTTAACTTCCCGGACAAAAAGGCTCGTTTTGCGATAGCTGATTGGGTACGTCCTGCTGAATTCCCAGCAGAATACGATCTTCACATTAATAACGGCCGTATGCTTGAACATTTCCATGAAGGGAACATGACAAATAAATCAACTGGTATTCAATCGAAAGTACCAGGTGTTTTCGTCGAAGTTTCTCCAGAACTTGCAAGGGAACGCGGAGTGAAAACTGGTTCGTTAGTACGCCTTGTTTCTCCATTCGGAGCACTTAAATTAAGTGTACTTGTAACGGATCGTGTAAAAGCGAATGAACTGTATTTACCGATGAACTCGACGGATAAAGAATCGGCAATTAATTTCTTAACAGGTCCTGCCGTTGACTTGCGTACAAACACGCCGGCATATAAGCAAACGAAAGTACGTATGGAAGTGTTAGAAGTTGATGGCGAAAATCCGATGCCAAAAACGAACCCGCGTAATAAAAAGCGTCACCCTCAAAACGGTATTGAGGTAAATCGTAAGTGGGATCGTCCAGGATACGTACATTTAACGGATAAAGTGAAACTTTAATCAGTGGGGGTTTTCTTTATTACCCACTGATTATTAGTTGAACCAATCGGGCGTTTACGGGCAGCCCGACCCCCACCTAAATTCTTTGCTTTCGCTGAATTTTGAGGTAGGGTTCTTACTGCCCGTTAATGCGGGATAACTAAGGGGGAGAAAAGAATATGGCAGCACCTATTCAAGCGATCCAGAAACAGGAGCTAACTGAGGAAGAACTTAAACAACAAAAACTCGAAGCTTTAAAAGAACTGCTAGCTAATAATGAAGATGCTTTAAATCAAATGTTTAATATAGTAGGTGAATTAAATGACATTGGGATGCTGGAAGCTGCAAATTCTATGCTGAAAGCGAAAGAACCAATCGTAAAAATTGTTCTAGGTCAGGTCACTCGTGAACCAGTTACAAATTTAATTAATAATATGATGGGCGCTGCAGGAGCTTTAACAGAACTTGATCCGGAACTTACGAAAAAGCTTATAGGCAGTGTATTAACAGGTATGGATGAAGGAAATCAGCATTTGCAAAGTAATAAAAAAGTAGGAATATTAGACCTTATGAAAGTACTGAAGGATCCAGATATTAATCGTGCTATCGGATTTGGTCTTCATTTCTTAAAAGGTATGGGTAAAGGGTTAAAAGAAGAATAGATAAGCAACAATAATAGTATTTCATATGTTGCTTGCGTATTTGAGATAATTGTAAAAGATGATCCATTTCGTCTTATTATTAAATAGTTTAGGCGAAATGGTCATTTTGTTAAAATAGTTGTGATGGAATAACTAGGAAGGAATGAGAGTATGTCAAAAATGGTACATGAATTTAATGATATGATCCGAAAGCTTCGAAAAGAGTTGTTCGGGAAAGGGCGGAAAGAATTCATACTGTATTTACCGAGAACATGGCTATTGCAACACTTTATGGGAATTTAACACCTACTGAGAAATTTATTTCGGGAACTACGGATGGGGCGGAAATGGTTCATATGGCTCGAACGAAAATGATTCAAGAAGTGTATGTGGCTAATCCTCATGAACATTTAGAAGAACTTGTTGGTGCGAAGTTAGTTCATCTGTTTTCTGATATGAAAGTAGATGAGGATATTGCAGTTTCCGTGTTTGTTTTTGATAAAAATATAACGTGAGAGAAGGATGCTCATCGTGAAATCGATTCAGGTGGAACGGAAAATTTTTAAATATGAGCAAGGGGAATTTAAACATATAGAGGACAGCATTGTAACAGAGTTTCCTGTTACGGTTAAAATTAACGGCCAGGAATTTGTTACAATGGTTAGTACTCCAGAGTATATTGAAGATATGGTAATTGGCTTTTTAGCCTCTGAAGGCATTATCCGAAAGTATGAAGATATTGATGAAATATGGATGCAAGAAAAAGAAGGCTATGTACATGTAAAAACGACGAAAATCAATCCTTATTATCGTGACATACAAAACAAACGTTATATTACTTCGTGCTGTGGAATGAGTAGGCAAGGGTTTGTTTTTGCGAACGATGCGCTGACTGCGAAAGAAATGAATGATATTCGCGTAAAGATCTCTGCCGAGGATTGTTTTCGGTTAATGAATGATATGCAGCAATCTGCGTCTACGTTTCAACATACAGGCGGCGTTCATAATGCAGCTTTATGTAATGTGAGTGGAATTGTTTTAAGCCGCATGGATATAGGAAGACATAACGCTTTAGACAAAATTTACGGCTATTGTTTAAAAAATAACATTTCGATTGGTGATAAAATTATTGTTTTTAGTGGACGTATCTCTTCTGAAATTCTATTAAAAGTTGCGAAAATTGGCTGTGAAGTAATATTGTCAAAATCAGCTCCAACTGAGTTAGCATTAGAACTAGCGGAGCAGTTAGGGATTACTACAATAGGCTTCATTCGTAATAAATCTTTAAATGTATATACGCATCCAGAGCGGATTATAAATATAAAATAAGTAGAAACGAGGCAATAATCATGAAATCTGTTACATTAGACAAATTAGATCGTCCTTTAAAGGATTTACGTATTTCTGTTACTGATCGCTGTAATTTTCGCTGTCGATATTGTATGCCAGAAGAAATATTTGGTCGTGATTATTCATTTTTGTCTAATGATAAAATTTTATCTTTTGATGAAATTGAAAGGATTACACGTATTTTCGTTTCTTTAGGTGTAAGAAAGTTACGTATTACCGGAGGAGAGCCTTTACTTCGAAAAGACTTACCTGAACTCATACAGCGGTTAAACGAAATTGATGGAGTAGAGGATATTGGTTTAACGACAAATGGATCATTACTTAAAAAGTTTGCTCCAGATTTATATAAGGCGGGTTTATCTCGTGTAACAGTTAGTTTAGACTCGTTAAATGAAGAACGATTCTCTTATTTAAATGGGAATAGAAGTAAAGTAAAAACGGTTCTTGCGGGAATACAGGCTGCAGCGGAAGCCGGAATGAAAATTAAAATGAACATGGTTGTCCAAAAAGGGAAAAATGAAGAAGACATCGTTCAGATGGCAGAGTACTTTAAAGAGAATAAGCATATCCTTCGGTTCATTGAATATATGGATGTCGGAAATTTTAACGGCTGGGAATTAGGTGAAGTAGTTTCTAAGCAGGAAATAGTAGAGATGATTCATAAAGTGATGCCGCTTGAACATATTGAAGCGAACTATCCTGGTGAAGTTGCGACACGTTATCGCTATATCGGTAGTGATGAAGAAATAGGAATTATTTCATCCGTAACAGATTCGTTCTGCCCATCATGTACAAGAGCGCGTATTTCTGCAGAAGGAAAATTGTATACATGTTTGTTTGCTTCTAAAGGAAACGATCTTAAAGAATTACTTCGCTTTGGATATACGGATGAGGAGATTACTAATGTTATTCGTGACATTTGGAATAATCGTTCAGACCGTTATTCAGACGAACGGTTAAGCGGTACGAATAAAAAAGCAATGCCGAAAATTGAAATGTCGCATATCGGTGGCTGAGAAGCTACTAAGAATGTAGATTCTCTTTGTTAACGTAAATAGTGGGAAATGTGCAAGTTTTGTACACTTTCTATGAGTATAGTAAAAATGATGATGATATTTCTGTAAGAGATATGCAGAGAGATTAAGCAGCATTCAAAAATCCTTACGATGGTAAGGGTTTTTGGTGCTGCTTTTTTTAGATGAGAAAAATGGAGGAATTGGTTATGGCATTTCATAAACCGGAACAAATTGCTGCGCTTGTGATTGAATCCGGTGTTCAAAAGGTGGGGCAACCGCTATCAGCGATGCTTATTCTTGGTTTTTTAGGAGGAGCATTCATTTCATTAGGATTTTTACTTAATATTCGTGTTCTAGGTAATGTACCGGAGCAGTGGGGAAGTTTAGTCAATTTTATAGGAGGAGCGGTTTTTCCTATTGGACTTATGCTCGTTGTTTTAGCAGGAGGAGAATTAATTACGGGAAATATGATGTCGATGGCCATGGCACTGTATGCACGGAAAATTTCATTGAAACATGTGTTAAACAATTGGGCGTGGATCACTTTAACGAACTTCGCAGGTGCACTTTTCGTAGCGTATTGTTTCGGTCACCTTGGCGGGTTAACTGAAGGTGCCTATTTAAATAAAACGATAGCGATAGCTCAAGATAAATTACATGAATCTTTCGGGAGAACTTTAATTTTGGCAATTGGTTGTAACTGGCTCGTTTGCCTTGCAATTTGGTTAGCGTATGGAACGAATGATTTAATTGGGAAGATTGTTGGGATTTGGATTCCGATTATGGCGTTTGTCGTAATTGGGTTTCAGCAAGTAGTAGCAAATATGTTTGTCATTTCAGCAGTTATTTTTGCTGGTCACCTTACGTGGATGGATCTTGCGAAAAACTTTGTGCCTGTCTTTATCGGAAATGTAATCGGCGGAGCTGGATTTGTTGGATTCGCTTATTTTTCTTGTTATCAGAAACAAAGCACTACCGAAGAAGATGTATTGAAAAAATAACAGTATATGAAAGGAAGGCTACCTCATGATAGAGCGGTATTCACGACAACAGTTGTTCACTCCTATTGGAAAAGAAGGGCAAGAGAAAATTAGAAATAAGCATGTATTAATAATAGGGGCAGGTGCATTAGGAAGTGCCAGTGCAGAAAGTTTAGTACGTGCAGGTATCGGGAAATTAACGATTATTGATCGCGATTACGTAGAATGGAGTAATTTACAGCGGCAACAACTTTACGCTGAACAAGATGCGATAGAAAAGTTGCCAAAAGCAATCGCAGCACAAAACCGTCTCAAACAAATTAATTCAGACGTGCAAATTCAAGCGCTAGTAATGGATGCAAGAGTAGATAATATGGAAGCTTTATTAGGTGGTGTCGATGTCATTATTGATGCCACAGATAATTTCGATATTCGGTTTGTAATCAATGATACATCACAAAAATACAATATCCCTTGGATTTACGGTTCTTGTGTCGGATCGTATGGCATGAGCTATACGATTATTCCGAAGAAAACACCGTGCTTACATTGTGTGCTGAAAAGTGTTCCTGTTACAGGGGCGACGTGTGACACAGTTGGAATTATTAGTCCAGCTGTTCAAATCGTTGCAGCGTACCAAGTGGCGGAAGCTTTCAAAATTTTAGTAGAAGATTACGCAGCAATTAGAAAAACTTTTTTAATGTTTGATATATGGAGTAATCAATATCATTCTATCAAACTAGGGAAAATCAAAACGGAAGACTGTCCTTCGTGCGGAACAAATAGAACTTATCCTTATTTATCATACGAAAATCAAACGAAGACAGCTGTGTTATGTGGAAGAAATACAGTTCAAATTAGACCAGCGCATAATAGACATTACAACTTTGATGAGTTAGAAAAAGTATTAAAGAATCACGGGAAAGTTGATCGGAATCCGTATTTGCTCTCTTGCCAATTAGAAGAGTATCGCATCGTCATTTTTCATGATGGTCGTGTATTTATTCATGGCACGAATGAAATTCAAAAAGCGAAACAACTATACTATCGGTTATTAGGATAATAGAGAGGGATTGGTAATGATGGAAAGAAGAGTGCCAATTACAGTTGAAGAGGCTGTTCGTAAAGTGATGGCATTTGCTAATTGTGGTGTAAAAGAACTAGTACCACTGGAATTAGCATACGGGCGTACGTTAGCAGACGATATAGTAGCGGATCACGATGTCCCTTCATTCAATCGATCGCCATATGATGGATTTGCTATTAGGGCAGAAGATACTTCGCGAGCAAGTCGTGAGAATCCAATCGTATTTGAAGTCATCGGTGAAATTGGAGCAGGTTCCGTATTTCCTAAAGAAGTAGGAGCGTTTCAAGCAGTTCGGATTATGACAGGGGCACAAATTCCGAAAGGATGTAACGCGGTCGTCATGCTAGAACTGACTCGTCATCGTCAATATGAGAATATCGGAAAAAGCTATATGGAAGTGCGACGCTCATTTAAAGAAGGGGACAATATATCTTTTCAAGGTGAAGATGTTCAGAAAGGAACCGTTCTCGCAAAAAGAGGTAGTTACATTAATCCGGGTATTTCAGCTCTTCTTGCTACATTCGGTTATAGCGAAGTGCCAGTAGCGAAAAAGCCCATAATTGGACTATTAGCGACTGGGAGTGAACTTCTCGATGTAAATGAAGAACTACAACCTGGGAAAATCCGAAATAGTAATACGTATATGATATCGTCTCAAATTCGAAGAGCAGGTGGAAGAGTAAAATACTTTGGGAAGTTTAGTGACGATTTGAATACGTGCTACGAAGCAGTGAAAAAAGCGTTAAGCGAAGTGGATATGTTAATTACAACTGGTGGTGTTTCGGTAGGTGACTATGACTATTTACCAGCTATATATGAAAAATTAGGCGCATCAGTTCTTTTTAATAAAGTAGCCATGCGGCCGGGTAGTGTCACAACAGTAGCGCAATTAAACGGGAAATTATTATTTGGATTATCAGGTAATCCATCTGCTTGCTATGTAGGTTTTGAATTATTCGTAAAACCTAGTATTCGTGCGTATATGTTTAGCGAAAAACCACATGTAAAACGAGAAAAAGCAATGCTCGGAGAAGATTTTCTAAAACCAAATCCATTTACAAGGTTTGTACGAGCAAAGCTTCAGTATAACGAAGGACAACTAATCGCTTATCCATCAGGATTCGATAAATCTAGTTCCGTTTCTTCATTAGCGGAATCAAACATTTTTATCGTACTACCAGGCGGAACGAGAGGATACAAAAAAGGGATGTTTGTAGATATTCTTTTATTAGAAGATAACGAAGGTAGTGAATGGCCTTGGACATTCCGTAAAGTAGGGAGAGGTTTTGATGGGACAAGCACAATTTGAAGTTGTAGATAGTCCGATTGTAGTTGAAGAAGTAACGAATAAAGTAGCAAGACGAGAAGCAGGGGCAATTACAACTTTTATTGGAACGGTAAGAGAATTAACGAAAGGAAAACGAACGTTACATCTTGAGTATGAAGCATATAAACCGATGGCAGTAAAAAAGCTTACTGAAATTGGAGAAGAAATTAAGGGGAAGTGGCCGGATGCGAAAATAGCAATCACACATCGAGTAGGGCGATTAGAAATAATGGATATCGCAGTTGTCATTGCAGTATCGTCACCACATCGTAAAGTAGCGTACGAAGCGAATGAATACGCAATTGAACGTATAAAGAGAATCGTCCCAATTTGGAAAAAAGAATTTTGGGAAGATGGAACGGAGTGGATTGGAGATCAGCTTGAAAATATTCCGTATCCAGAAGGAAAGCCAGAGAAAGAAGAATGAGAGAATGATTACAATTTTACTGTTCGCAAATTTACGAGAAGAAGTCGGTTCAGAGAGATTAGCAATAATAGAAAAACGAGAGATGAATGTTCATCAATTGAAAAAATGGTTGAAAGAAAACTATCACTTACAGACGCTAGATAAAGTAATGGTAGCAATTAATGAAGAATTTGTAACGGACGAAGATATTGTAAGAGCTGGAGATACCGTCGCGTTTATCCCACCTGTAAGTGGAGGTTAATTCTTTCTATTTGAATATTGCACAAGGAGGATCATTATGATTGAATTTTCGCATTGGAACGAAGAAGGAAGAGCTAAAATGGTTGATATTTCTCAAAAGGATATTTCTACACGTACAGCTGTTGCGCAAAGTACAATTTCTTTATCAAATGAACTATTTGAAGCAATTCAAAATGGTGGATTGAAAAAAGGAGACCCGCTCCAAGTAGCACAAGTGGCTGGCATAATCGGTGCTAAAAAAACAGCGGATATAATCCCTATGTGTCACCCGATATTAATCCAAGGAACAGACTTTACGTTCCATTATGAAAAGAAAACCGATGGCTATGAGTTAATCATACGAGCGACAGTAAAGTGTAGTGGGAAAACAGGTGTAGAAATGGAAGCATTAACTGCCGTATCAATCGCTGCCCTTACTTTTTACGATATGTGTAAAGCTGTTGATAAAACGATAGTCATGAAAGAAACGTATTTAGTGCAAAAAACGGGTGGGAAAAGCGGAGACTTTTTTCACAAGGTAAAATAATTACAATGGAAGGAATGTGTATAATGATTACTCACGAACAGATTATGAACGCTTTAAGCCATGTAGAAGATCCAGAATTACACAAAAGTATTGTGGAATTAAACATGGTAAGGAATATAAAAATTGATGGTACAGAAGTTGGGCTAGCAGTAGTTTTAACGATACAAGGTTGTCCGTTGAAAGCAAAAATTCAACAAGATATTGAAGAATCTCTTCGAAATATTGGGGCATCAAAAGTTTCTTTAACATTTGGCTCAATGACACCAGAAGAACGCGCGGTATTAACAGCGTCTTTAAAGAAAGAGGCTAGAACAGAAACAGGCATGCCTAGTATGCTTCGACCTGATTCAGGGGTGCGTTTTATTACTGTAACGAGCGGAAAAGGAGGAGTTGGTAAATCAACTGTGACGATTAACCTTGCTACTGCGTTAGCTCGTATGGGGAAAAGGGTTGGGATTTTAGATGCAGACATATACGGATTCAGTATCCCAGCTATGATGGAAACGAATGAAAAGCCAACAATGATTGATCAAACTGCAATTCCAGTCGTTAGTCACGGTGTTAAAATTATGTCGATGGGATTCTTCACAGAAGGAAATAACCCAGTTATGTGGCGCGGACCGATGTTAAACAAGTGGATTCAAAATTTCCTTGCGAATACGCACTGGGGAGAACTAGACTATCTTCTTCTTGATTTACCACCTGGAACAGGAGACGTTGCTATTGATGTCGCTGCAATGATTCCACAAGCGAAGGAAATTATCGTCACAACGCCTCATAACGTAGCATCATTTGTCGCTTCTAGAGTAGGCGTAATGGCAAAACATACGAGACACGATATTTTAGGTATCGTTGAAAACATGGCATATTACGAAGAACAAGATGGCTCAAGGAACTATCTCTTTGGTAAGGGTGGCGGTGAAATGTTAGCAGAACAACTGAAAACAGAAGTGATAGCACAAATACCGTTTGCGAAGCGTGAAGAGAATAATGGATCATGTGTATATGATGAAGATTCACTTGTTGGGGAAATGTTTAATTCTTTAGCAGAAGATCTTATTTATAAAGGATAAGTTGATATAAAAGTGGGATACATAGCACGTATGTATCCCGCTTTTTATTTTTTATAGAGTTATTTCAATAGTTTTAACGGTTATATTTACGATTGTAGTAATTTAGAAACCATTTGCGGAATTTGGTTTGCTTGTGAAACCATACTAAGCGCAACTTCAGTTAACAATTTAAACTTTAAAAAATCACTCATCTCTTGCGCCATATCCGCATCTTCAATTCGAGAAGCGGCATCGGTTAACGCTGTACTTTGACTATTTAAATTCTCCATATTAAATTGCAAACGATTTATCATCGCACCGAGATCAGCACGATGAAGTGATACATTTTGTAGAGCCTCTTCAATTTTACGAATCGCCACTCTTGCTTCTTGCTCTGTTGAAATCTTGATGTCATGTTGTGTAGGGGAAGGGGGAATATGTTTCGCTATATTTATAGTATGACCGATATCATCTAGCGTAATAGAACGGTCTTGCCCGTCAAATACAGATAAATCGTTAAACTCAGTCGTCTCACCAATATAACCAATTTGTTCTGTTAAGGATTGAAACTCTTTATTCAGTACATCACGGTTTTTATTTGAATTTGTACCGTTCGCAGATTGGACAGCTAAATCACGCATACGCTGCAAAATATTCGTAACAGTTTGAAGGGCAGTTTCCGCTGTACGAAGCATCGATATCGCATCCTCATTATTACGAATCGCAACACGCATACCACTCGCTCTCGCATGCATACGAGTCACAATCGCGACATTAGCAGGATTATCAGAAGCATTATTCAACTTCTTACCAGTCGCCAAATGCTCCATCGCAACACTCATACGCTTCTCATTCTCATACAACGACTGCCTAGCATTCATACTTAAAATGTTCGTACCAATACGCATAATAGACACTCCTTATAGATTTGATATATGATCTTAAAGTCAATAAAAGGCTATGAAAAAAGGACTTATGCTCATTTTCTGTTTGTGTTTTAACATAAGAGGGGATAGAGATAGGCAATGACCGCTTCTACGCAACGTGGATACTCTCTTCCACGTAAAAAAAGAAAGCTTTTACAAATAATCTATCTATATAGAAAAAATGAACCTCTCCGCAAGCAGAGAGGTTCATTCATGAAGCTAAATCAAATGGCTTATTGTAATAATTTAGAAACCATTTGTGGAGTTTGGTTTGCTTGAGAAAGCATGCTGATACCAGCTTCGTTCAAGATTTTGAACTTAGTCATTTCAGACATTTCTTTCGCCATGTCAGCATCTTCGATTTGAGAAGCAGCCGAAGCCATGCTAGCAGATTGACTCTTAAGGTTGTTAACGTTAAAGTCTAGACGGTTTAATGTAGCACCTAGAGTTGCACGGTTTGAAGCAACCTTTTCTATTGCAGCATCAATTTTTTCGACAGCAGCAGATGGATCAAAAGGTGTTGCTGTTGTTGATAGTGCAGCGAATTTAGTGTTAATAGCTGCAGCAGCAGCTTTAAAGTCATCAAAAGCTTTATTGGGATCAGCTTTTGTGGAATCATAAGAACTAAACAAGTTGTCAATAGCCTTAGCATCTTGCTCAGTATAACCAGATCTAATTTTATCAAAAGCTTTTTTAGCATCTTGAATATCTTGGTCTAATACTTTTTCTGTAGGTGCATTAGTAGCGTTTCCAAGACGTGCCATGTAATTTGTAGTAGTATCAAGGTCTTTTTGACTAATAGTATCTGCTCCAATTGCTAAAGTGTCAATGCCTAGGTTAGCAAGAGTAGAAGAATCTAAAGAAATTGAGATTTTTTTAGTAGTATCTTTAGAATCTAAAGTCTGAATATCAATAGTTGGATTTGTACCATCAAGTAATTTCTTATCATTAAACTCCGTATTATCTGAAATGTACTTGATTTGGTCTTTTAAAGCTTCAAACTCTTTTTGCATTGCAGCTTGGTTTTTATCAGTGTTTGTGTCACTAGCAGATTGGTTAGCAAGATCACGCATACGGAGTAAAATATTAGATACAGAGTTTAAAGCTGAATCAGCTGTACGAATTAATGACATACCGTCTTGTGTGTTATTTGCAGCTACGTTTAGACCGCTTTCACGTGCACGCATACGAGTTGCGATAGCAAGACCTGCAGCATCGTCAGAAGCGTTGTTGATACGTTTACCGCTTGATAAACGGTCCATAGCGTTACTCATTTTCGCTTGGTTTTGACGCATGTACTCTTGCGTACGTAAACTATTAATGTTTGTATTAATTCTCATGTTAAGAACCCCCATTTTTTTATATTGACTTTTCTGCAAATCGAAAAACGGTAATATGCGAAAAAATCAATTTCGAGATTTATTGTAATCCTTGCTACAATGGGTGTCAACTAAAAATTCGAATTAATGAATATAAAAAAATAACAGTTTAACAATCTATTCATTTTTTTATTACAATATTATTAAAAGGATTATTGCAAACTTTTTTAAAAAACTCTAATATTAGATTATCTTTGTTTACCGAAAAGGTGATATTATGGTAGTTGGAAATATAGTAAAAGAAGTTCTTGCATATAAAAAAGGACAGATGCAGCAAAAGTTAAGTAGTCCACAGGCGTTCGTTAGTAGTCGTTTTCAAGATCAATTGCAGAGTGAACCTGCGAAGGAGACGAAGGTTACTCCGCAAACGGCAAAAGTAGAAGATATGAGTCAGCCGGTACAATCTGCGAAAATAGAAACGGTTGTTAATAAACCGGAAGAATCTATTAATAAAGTAGAGGAAGCGAGTAAGCCTGAGGAAAAAGCTGAAACGAAGCAAGTAGATGAAGTGCAAGTTGCACAAAAAGAGTTTGAACGACGTTTTCCAGAAACGAAAAATGAGGCTGCTGATACGTGGGGATTAACGAATAAATATAATATTCAGAAAATACGTTCTTCAAATGAAGGTAAGTATGAGGATATTATTGATCGCGTAAGTAATACATATGGAATTCCGAAAACGTTAATTCAAAAAATGATTGAAGTAGAGTCTAATTTTAATCCGAAAACGGTGTCACATGCAGGGGCGATGGGGCTGATGCAGCTTATGCCAGCAAATGTGAAAGAGATGGGTATAAAAAATCCATTTTCACCAGCTGAAAGTATTGAAGGCGGCGTGAAAGAGTTAAGCGGTTATTTAAAGAAAAATAACGGTGATCTCGTATTGGCGCTTGCTTCTTATAATGCTGGCCCTGGTAATGTGAGAAAGTACGGAGGCGTACCGCCATTTAAAGAAACGCAAGGATATATTAAAAAAATATTAAATATCGACGTTTCAAAATAAGAAATTTCATATATAGAGAGAACATGAAATTTTCGTGAACATGATATGGGAGTTGGCTAGATTTGAAATTACAAGATGATATTCCGTTAACAATTTATTTTGAAATCGGAAATACGAAAAAGAAAATTGAAGATCTGCTTCATATTACGAAAGGTACATTGTATCGTCTTGAAAATTCAACGAAAAATACGGTGCGTCTTATGCTTGAGAATGAAGAGATTGGAACCGGAAAGATTTTGACGAAGAATGGGAAAATGTACGTTGAAATCGTTGAATTGAAAAGGTAGGGAAGGGGATTGTCATGAGTGGCGAAAAATTAAGCCAAGAGCAAATTGATGCCCTGCTGAAGGCGGTAAATGAAGGCGAAGAAATGCCAGCTTTCGCACAAGAAGCAGGGAAGCAAGATAAATTTCAAGAGTATGATTTTAATAGACCAGAGAAGTTCGGTGTTGAGCATTTACGTAGTTTGCAAGCGATTGCGTCTACTTTTGGCAAACAGACTTCACAGACGTTATCAGCGCGTATGCGTATTCCGATTGAACTAGAGCCTTCGGCCGTTGAGCAAGTTCCATTTACGAGTGAGTATGTAGAGAAAATGCCGAAAGATTATTATTTATATTGCGTTATTGATCTCGGTTTACCAGAGCTTGGAGAAATTGTTATTGAGATTGATTTAGCATTTGTTATTTATATTCATGAATGCTGGCTTGGCGGAGATAGTAAGCGTAACTTTACGATGCGCAGACCGCTAACGGCGTTTGAGTTTTTAACGCTTGATAATATATTCTTGCTTCTTTGTAAAAATTTAGAGCAATCATTTGAAAGCGTTGTTGCGATTGAACCGAAGTTTGTAACGACGGAGACAGATCCGAATGCGCTAAAGATTACGACAGCGAGCGATATTATTTCATTACTGAATGTAAATATGAAAACAGAGTTTTGGAATACGACAGTTCGTATCGGTATTCCGTTCTTATCTGTTGAAGAAATTATGGATAAGTTAACGTCTGAAAATATTGTTGAACATTCTTCGGATAAGCGTAAAAAGTATACGTCTGAAGTAGAAGTGAAAGTAAATCAAGTGTATAAACCTGTTCACGTTGCAATTGGTGAGCAGAAGATGACAATTGGTGAGATTGAGCAAATTGAAGAAGGTGATATTATTCCGCTTCATACAAAGGTTTCAGATCAACTACGTGGTTATGTAGATGGAAAACATAAATTTAATTGTTTTATCGGGAAAGATGGAACGCGTAAGGCGCTCCTATTTAAAAGTTTTATAGAGTAGGAGGATCCATATGAAGCATGAAGTATCTCCTGTGTCATTAATGGGATTAGAAGAATTTGCAGGGAAGCGAAATGAAGCGGGTAAAGCGCATATTGATACCGTTTCGGATATTTCGATTGAACTTGGCGTAAAGCTTGGGAAGTCATCGATTCAGCTTGGTGATGTGAAGCAATTAAAAGTTGGCGATGTTCTTGAAGTAGAGAAAAATTTAGGTCATAAAGTAGATGTATATTTAAGTGATATGAAGGTCGGTATTGGTGAAGCTATAGTAATGGATGAGAAGTTTGGCATTATTATTTCTGAAATCGAAGCTGACAAGAAACACGCAGCGCTTATGAAGGCGCAAAATAAAGTGCAGGATAAAGAGTAGAGGAGGAGTCATATGTCGTATATGACGACCTTATTTCAAGTCGTTTTACTGTTTGGTGCGCTCGGCTATGGTGCATATTATATGACGAAAAAGACACGCAAACAACAGTTTTTTAAGCAAGGTGAAAACGGCCATATTCAAGTGAAAGACGGCGTGTATTTAAATCATCAAACGAGCGCCTTTTTGTTTGAAGTGGACGGAAAGCAAGTGTTTACTGTTATAAGTAATAATGGTGTACAATCTGTGCAATTAACAGGAACAGGAAATCAGTTTCAACAAGCGCTAGAAGACGCGGTGAAGAGTGAAACGAAAAAAGTAGAGGATCCATCATGAGAATAAAGAAACAGTTATCGTTATTTGCCGTTATTTTCGTATTTTCTATTGTTTTTTCAATTGTTTTTGTAAATCCAGCGTATGCAGCCTCGAACGGCTTTATTAATTTCGAAAATGGAAAAGAGTTTACGAGTAATTCAAGTGTACAACTATTCGCACTCGTTACCCTTCTATCATTATCTTCTTCTATCGTTCTTTTATTTACGCATTTTACTTATTTTATGATCGTTCTTGGGATTACTCGTCAAGGGCTTGGGGTTATGAATTTACCACCAAACCAAGTGCTTGTTGGGCTCGCTTTATTTTTATCACTATTTACGATGCAACCAGTACTCGGTCAGTTAAAGAGTGATGTGTGGGACCCGATGACGAAAGAAAAAATAACAGTAAGTCAAGCTGCGGAGACGACAGCTCCGATTATGAAAGATTATATGTCGAAGCATACGTATAAGCATGATTTGAAAATGATGCTGAAAGTGCGTGGAGAAGAGTTGCCGAAAGATTTAAAGGATCTTTCATTGTTTACGCTTGTGCCATCCTTTACGTTAACGCAAATTCAAAAAGGTTTACTTACAGGGATGTTCATTTATTTAGCGTTTGTCTTTATTGATTTAATTATTAGTACACTTTTAATGTACCTTGGGATGATGATGGTACCGCCGATGATTTTAAGTTTACCATTTAAAATACTTGTTTTCGTATATTTAGGTGGATATACAAAAATCGTCGATATTATGTTTAAAACGGTCGCCTGAAGCGTTTGATGCTATGTGATAGGAGTCATATAAATGAATACGTCACCAATTATAGATATTTTCCAAACCTTTTTTTATAAAGGGGTTATGATTTTAATGCCGATTGCCGTTGTAAGTATGATTGTCGTTATTATTATCGCCGTTATTATGGCGATGATGCAAATTCAAGAGCAAACGCTGACGTTTTTACCGAAAATGGCGAGTATTGTGCTCGTTATTATCATTTTAGGTCCGTGGATGTTTCAAGAGTTAACGATGCTTATTTTAGATTTATTTGATAAAATCCCATCGCTATTGCGTTCGTACTAAGATAGGTGAACTGAAATGAATATGGAATTATGGGCGGCGACGTTTTTTGCGTTTTGCCGCATTACTTCATTTTTATATTTTCTACCGTTTTTCTCAGGCCGATCGATTCCGACGATGGCAAAGGTTACATTTGGACTCGCTCTTTCGATTACAGTGGCAGATCAAGTGGATGTCTCTCACATAAAGACAGTTTGGGATATAGCAGCTTATGCAGGAACGCAAATTGTAATTGGATTATCACTTTCAAAAATTGTAGAGATGCTGTGGAACATTCCGAAAATGGCAGGGCATATTTTAGACTTTGATATCGGTTTATCACAGGCGAGTTTATTTGATGTGAATGCAGGGTCACAGTCCACTTTGCTATCAACAATTTTTGATATATTTTTTCTTATTATTTTTATTTCACTGGGCGGCATTAACTATTTCGTTGCCACGATTTTAAAGTCGTTTCAATATACAGAGGCGATTTCAAAATTGTTGACGACTAGTTTTTTAGATAGTCTACTCGCAACGTTATTATTTGCAATTACATCAGCGGTTGAAATTGCTTTGCCACTTATGGGCAGTCTATTCATTATTAATTTCGTCCTTATTTTAATCGCAAAAAATGCACCGCAATTAAACGTTTTTATGAATGCGTACGTAATTAAAATAACGTGTGGTATTTTGTTTATTGCGATGAGTGTACCGATGCTCGGTTATGTGTTTAAAAATATGACAGACGTATTACTGGAAGAGTATACGAAACTATTTAACTTTTTCTTAACGAAGTAGGGGGACGCGCATGGCAAAGGATAATAAAACAGAAAAGGCCACCCCGCAGAAGCGTAAAAAATCGCGTGAAGAAGGGAATATCGCCCGGAGTAAAGATTTAAATAATTTATTTTCTATTCTTGTATTAGCAGTTGTCGTTTACTTTTTCGGAGATTGGCTCGGTTATGAGATCGCACATTCCGTAGCGGTACTGTTTGATCAAATTGGAAAAAATACAGATTCGACCGAGTATTTTTATTTAATGGGCATATTACTTCTGAAAGTATCGGCTCCTATATTAATACTTGTATATGCTTTTCATTTGTTCAATTATATGATTCAAGTTGGTTTCTTATTTTCTTCTAAAGTACTTAAGCCGAAAGCATCACGTATTAATCCGAAAAACTATTTTACGAGATTGTTTAGTCGTAAAAGTTTAGTAGATATTTTGAAATCACTGTTTTATATGGGATTAATCGGTTACGTTTCGTACGTTCTCTTTAAAAAGAATTTAGAGAAGATTGTTAGTATGATTGGATTTAACTGGACAGCGTCACTTACTGAAATTATTAGCCAAATTAAATTTATCTTTTTAGCCATTTTAATTATTTTAATCGTTCTTTCTATTATTGATTTCATTTATCAAAAATGGGAGTACGAACAAGATATTAAGATGAAAAAAGAAGAAGTGAAACAAGAGCATAAAGATAATGAAGGGGACCCGCAAGTAAAGGGGAAACGAAAAAACTTTATGCATGCCATCTTGCAAGGGACAATTGCGAAGAAGATGGATGGTGCAACGTTTATTGTGAACAACCCGACGCACATTTCGGTTGTGCTTCGTTACAATAAACAAGTTGATGCAGCGCCTATTGTCGTTGCAAAAGGGGAAGATGAGCTCGCATTATATATACGAACGCTTGCCCGTGAACAAGAAATACCAATGGTGGAAAACCGTCCGCTTGCTCGTTCTTTATATTATCAAGTTGAGGAAGACGAGACGATTCCAGAAGATTTATACGTAGCTGTAATTGAAGTTATGCGCTATTTAATTCAAACGAAAGAACTTGAAGTATAATAGCGCGTTTGGAGGGGATCTCTTTGTTTAAGATGGATTCTGCAAGAACCTATTTTTCTATCTTTTTAGCAGCGTCATTCGTTGTGGCGCTCTTAATTCCACTTCCACCATTTATACTTGATATCGTTATCGTTTTTCTACTAAGTATGTCAGTGCTTATTTATATGCGAGCTACAAGTATTAACGAGTGGGATGAATTAAAGTCATTTCCGACGATGTTGTTATTAATCGGGATTTTCCGCGTATCGATTAACGTTTCGACGACGCGAGCGATTTTAACAGACGGAAATGCGGGTCATGTTATTGAAGAGTTCGGCCAGTTCGTAATTGGCGGGAACTTATTAATTGGTATCGTTATTTTTATAGTATTAATCATATTCCAGTTTATCGTTGCAAACGGTGCGTCTCGTACAGCTGAAGTAGCAGCTCGTTTTACACTTGATTCTTTACCAGGGAAACAAATGTCTATCGATGCTGACTTGAATCAGCGTCTTATTACAGAAAAAGATGCACAGGCGAAACGAAAAAAATTAAATATGGAAACAGAGTTTTACGGAGCGATGGATGGCGCTGGAAAGTTCATTAAAGGGGACGTTATTTTCGGGATTGTCATTTTATTCGTAAACATTATTTTCGGTTTAATTGTTGGTATGATGCAGCAAAGAATGAGCTTTGCAGATGCAGCTATTCACTATACACAGTTAACTGTCGGTGACGGAATTGTAAACCAAATCGGTTCGTTAATGCTTGCGATTTCAACAGGTATTATCGTAACGCGTGTATTTGACGGTTCAGCAGATACAGTAACAGAAGGAATCTTTAAAGAGTTATTAGCGCATGAAGTTGTTGTATATGCACTCGGTGGTTTATTTATCGCAATGGGTGTTTTTACACCGCTACCATTTTTACCATTTGCTCTCGTTGGAGGCACGATTATTTTCTTAGGAATTCGCAATAAAAAGCGAATAAAGAAAGAGAAAGAAGACGAGCTTCAACAAGAATTAGAAATGATTCAAGGCGAGGATGAGCAATTACAGCAAGTGGAAGATTCATTCGGCGTCTTTACAGATAAATATCCGATTATTGTAGAACTCGGTTTAGATTTAGCGGCACTTGTAAAGCAGAAAATTAACGGGGAAACAGCTCGTGATAAAGTTGTTCTAATGAGGAAATCCATTATTACTGATCTTGGTATTAACGTTCCTGGAATAAACTTTAAAGATAATACGAGTTTTAGACCACGTGGACGCTACATTATTCGTATTAAAGGTGCGAAAGCTGCTGAAGGTGTTTTAAAATCAGGTTATTTACTAGCACTGAAAACGCCGAACGTAATGGCTGATTTAGATGCAGAGCCAGCGAAAGATCCAATTTTTGGTGAAGATGGATATTGGATTTTGGAGCATATGGTACAAGATGCACAAATGAAGGGCTATCAAGTGTTAGAACCGCTTAGCATATTAATTACGCATTTAGATGTTGTCGTTAGACGTAACCTTCATGAGTTAATTCAGCGTCAACATGTGAAAGACTTGATTCACTCGCTTGAAACAGATAATGGCGTTTTATTAGAAGAAATTAAAAAGAAAGAAATCGATTTATCACTCGTGCAAAATGTTATTAAACAATTGCTGAAAGAAGGAATTTCAATTCGGGATTTACCGACAATTATTGAAGGTATTATTGACGGGAAAGAAATTTATCAAAACCATGTGGATGGTGTGACGGCATTTGTTCGTGAATGTATTTCAAAAGTTATTTGTGAGAGTGCGAAAAATCCTGATGGGAAAATTTATGCGGCACTCTTCGCTGATTCGCTTGAGCTAGATGCAGATGTTGTTAATAATTCATACCAAGGTTATTTATTAAACTGGGATTTAGATTTAGAAACGCGTGTAGTAGAACAAGTACAGCGCGTTTTCAAACAAGCTCGTTTAATGGGAAGAGAGCCAGTATTATTAACGCGTAGAAAAGATTTCAGATTTGCGATTGTGAGACTTCTTGAACGTTATCAAATAGAAGCGAAAGTATTATGTATTAGTGAATTGGCACCAGAAATTGTTGTAGATCAAATTGCTTATATTGAATAGTAGGGGGGGGAAGTAATGGAAAGTACAGAAAAAAAAGAAGCGTTAATGCGAATAAAAGCAGCTTCGAAAAATGAATTGTATCGAAAATTATTTGACCAATATGGTACAGATTATTACTACGTTGTCGATGAAAGTGTAAAACGAAATATCCCGTTTTTTTGGAAAAAGAATTATGAAATGTTAGTCGCTTTTCCTGAAGATAAACAGGCTGAAAATAGCGAAGGAACAACTCAATTTCATGAGCAATTAATGGATGTTGTAGGTGAACCTTCAGAAGAAATCGTGAAGGTGAATGGAATTCAATCTGTCTTGCACAATTTAGAAAACGTAACGACTTCTATGTCGTACGCAGCGATGCAAACAGGGAATAGTGAAGAATGGGCAAGAAAAAAAGAGAAACTATTACAACTGTTTGAAAAGGGTATTGTCGTTGTGAAACATACAGAAGAGACGAAAGTAGCTAAAAAACAGCCTGTTGTGAAACAAGCTATTTCTGTAAAGAAAGAAGAAGTAGTTATAAAAAAAGAAAACCAGGAATCTGTACCATTTATTATTCAAAAAGTAATTCGGATGTTAGAACAAAACGATGTGGAACAATATTTCATTCATGCATATGCTGAAAAATTAAAAGTGAAGTTTGAGAATGCAACGATGATTACAGAAGAAGAAGTCATCGGATACATATTGGAAGATATGAGATCTCATTTTAATACTGAAAACGTATTTGAGAAAGAGGTACAAACAATTGCATTAATCGGTCCAACTGGCGTTGGAAAAACGACGACACTTGCGAAAATGGCATGGCAGTTTCACGGTAAGAAAAAAACGGTTGGTTTTATTACGACAGATCACTCTCGCATCGGGACAGTACAGCAACTGCAAGATTATGTAAAAACAATTGGAGCAGAAGTTATAGCTGTGCGTGATGAACCCGCAATGGCACGGGCGCTTACTTATTTTAAAGAAGAAGCGCGTGTTGATTATATTTTAATAGATACGGCTGGAAAGAATTATCGTACGTCAGATACGGTTGAAGAAATGATTGAGACGATGGGGCAAGTAGAGCCCGATTATATTTGTTTAACGTTATCTGCTTCTATGAAAAGTAAAGATATGATTGAAATCATTACGAACTTTAAAGATATCCATATTGATGGTATCGTATTTACGAAATTTGATGAAACAGCGAGTAGTGGTGAATTGTTGAAAATTCCAGCTGTATCATCAGCACCAATTGTATTAATGACAGATGGACAAGACGTGAAGCAACATATACATATCGCTACAGCTGAACATTTAGCAAAACAAATGTTACAAACATCGTAAGAAAAGAGGTGAAGAATAAGGCACTTGCCTTATTCAAACGAGTATGAACGGTCTTTATATAGGCTCTATGGGTATGATGAATTACATGCAGCATATTAATGTTCATTCGAATAACGTTGCAAATGCCCAAACGACAGGATTTAAAGCAGAAAATATGACTTCTAAAGTATTTGATGTACAAGACACATATCGCCGCGGAGATGGGTCGATGACAAATATCGGTTCGGTCGATTACGCTGTAGTACCAGCTGCGACGCATGTGAACTTAGTACAGGGAAATGTACAAATTACAAATAGTGCTACAGATTTCTTTTTAGACGACGGTACGGCTGGCACATCATCATTTTTCGTTACATCTAAAAATGATGAAACATTTTTAACGAGAGACGGTAGTTTTACATTAAATAGTGATCGTTATTTACAAACAGCATCTGGTGCTTTCGTAATGGGTGAGAATAATGAACGTATTCGTATTCCAGAAGGAGCAAAGGTAGCTGTACAAGCAGATGGCACTTTATACGATGAAGTAACACAAAATAATATTGCTCGCTTGCAAACGAAAACAGTCGATGCAGAAACGAACGCTCGCCTCGTGCAACGTGAAAATAAAAGTTTTACGCTAGCAGAAGGAAATATTGCTGATTTACCAAATGCAGCAGGGATGGTACGTAATCACATGCTAGAAAATTCAAATGTGGATATGACGAAAGAAATGGCCGATCTTATGACGGATCAAAAAATGATTCAAGCATCGCAGCGGATCATGACTTCATTTGATAAAATTTATGAAAAAGAAGCGAATGAAATATTGAGATAAAGGACTTCCGATAGCGGGAGTCTTTTTTTGTTCTTGCTTTTGTTTCAGTTACACCATAAAGTGATATTGATAATCATTATCACTAATTGCGTTATAAAAAAATACAAGATGTGATGGTAGTAACTATTGATTAACTAGGTGAATTAAAAATAAGGGGAAGGTGTGTACATATGTCTACAAAAAAACAACTTTGCATTGGAATATGTTTGATTTCTAGAAAGAAAGAACAAGAGAATAAGTTTGATTCAGGAATCAATGAACAAGTAGAGTTAGCACAACGGGCAGAAAAGGCTAAGTTAGATTTTGTATTTAAAGCAGATTATTTAGTGGCACACCCTGATTTAATTGCTCGTAATAAGGGGAATGTAATTTTAGATCCGACATTATTGTTTACTGCTATTGCGTATGCAACAGAAAAAATTGGAGTGGTTACGACAGCTTCAACATCATTTTATCCACCATACATACTAGCGAGGCAACTACAATCTTTAAATTGGATTAGTAATGGCCGAGTAGGTTGGAACATTGTCACATCAATTGATGGTGCAGAAAACTTTGGAGGAGTCATCCTTATGAGGTTTTGAAAGAAGATAACACAGATGTAATTAGAGAGATGGTAAAGCCTATTGAGCATAGTGGTGAGTATTTTGAGGTGAAAGGTCCACTTAATGTTCCGCAACATATTTCTGGGGAAATGCCTTTATTTCAAGCGGGTGCTTCAGAGTCTGGCCGGAATTTCGCTGCTTCTGTTGCGGATGCAATTTTCGCCGCAATGCCAGATGTAGAGTCAGGAATCGAACTTCGTCAAGATTTAAGAAGAAGAGCAGAGCAACATGGTCGTCAGTCCGATGATATACGTGTATTGCCTGGTTTATATTTCTTTATTGGCGATACATATGAAGAAGCGTTAGAAATGCACAGGCAAGCTCATCAACATCTCACAAAAGAGAAGAGATACGCTTTACTTGAAATGGTTCTCGGACTAGACGTTAGGGGGATTCCGTTAGAAAGTAAGGTAACTGAAGATATGCTGCCAAGCAGGGAGCAAACTGTGCGTAGTAAAACACATGCCGAATTATTACGGAATTACATCGTTAAAAATGAGCCAACTGTTGAACAAATACTGGAGCGACCAGAAGTTGTTGGCTCTGCTCATTGGGTAGCGGTTGGCACATCACAAGACGTTTGTAAGCAAATTATGGATAGGTTTGAAGCCGGAGCATTAGATGGATTTATTGCAATTCCAGGGGGACCTCCAAAATCATTGGATTTATTCTTTAGTGAAGTCATTCCTTTATTCGTGAGAGCAGGTGTGTTTAGGGAAGAGTATACAGGTTCAACCTTACGTGAGCATCTGGAGGGGAACATATCAAATACTTTGCAGTTAAAATAAGTGGAATAGTATGTACAAAAAGCCTTTCACAAGAAGGCTTTTTGTTTTGTTATGAAATTTCAGAATTATTAATTGACTTTACAGGTCTTCTTTTTTATATTGGTAGGTATAGTAATAACTACTAATAAAAAATGCATCGTTTTGAAATGTGAGTTATTTGGATTGTGAGGGATTACCGATGGATGAAATTATAAAAGAATTACAAAAGTTAGGTTTTTCTCAATATGAATGTAAAGCATATATTGGTTTATTAAAACATTCCCCAGTAACAGGTTATGAAGTGAGTAAACAAACAGGCGTACCTCGTTCGATGATTTATGAGGTACTTGGCAAGTTGATGGATAAAGGTGCAGTACATTTAGTTCCTTCTGAACCAGTGAAATATGTACCAGTACCAGCTACTGAATTAATGGATCGAATGCGAAAAGACTTTGAAAAATCCTTTGAATTTTTAAATCGAAAATTAAATTGTTTAGAGCAGGAGCGACAAATTGATGTAATTTCGCATATTCGCTCGAATGATCGTGTTTTAAAAGAAATATGTAATATAATTAATAGAGCAAAGGAAGAGTTATGGATTTCTGTATGGGCAGATCAAGTGCATGAGATTGAACCGCTTATTCATACAAAGGAAGCGGAAGGAGTACATATATTTTCAATCTTATTTGGTGCCCCAGAAACAAAAATAGGAGCGACATTTCATCATAATTATATGACGCCTCACGTTGTTGAAAAGAGAATGGGTGGTCATTTAACTGTTATCGCACGTGATGGGGAAGAAGTGTTAATTGCTAACTTCTCAAATGATAGCACTTCATGGGCCGTGACAACGTATGATCCAGCTTTAGTTCTCGTTGCTACGGAGTATGTGCGGCACGACATTATGGTGGAAGAGATTACAAAGGAATTTGGAGCTGATAAGTTAGATACGTTATGGCGAGAAAATATAGATTTAGTTCATGTTGTAACAGGAAAACGTAGTATGGAAGAAATGGAGGGAGAGAAAGGTGAATAAAGCTCAAGCACATATGACATTGCAGAGCGAGGATACATTTCAACAAGGCGTAAAGGATTGTTTACCGACTGTATTTGGATATTTGAGTATTGGTATAGCGGCTGGTGTTATTGCAAAAACAGCGGGTTTTTCCATTATAGAAATTGCCTTTATGTCCACTTTAATTTATGCAGGTTCTGCCCAATTTATATTAGCTGGTATGTATGCAGCTGGTGCTCCGGCTTCGGCAATTATTTTTACCGTATTTTTTGTTAATCTACGGCACCTTTTAATGAGCGCAGCGCTCGCACCCTACTTTACGAAAATTCCTCTATTTAAAAACTTGATCATCGGTTCGCAAATTACAGATGAAACTTTCGGCGTTGCAGTGCAGCATGCAGCGCAAAAAGGTTATTTAGGCGAAAGGTGGATGCTAGGACTAAACGTAACAGCATATTTAAATTGGATTATCGCTACGATTATCGGAGGGCTCTTTGGTGAATGGATACCAGATCCACATACGTACGGGATGGATTATGCATTACCAGCGATGTTTATCGGATTATTTGTACTTCAGCTAATAAGTAGTAAACCGAAACTGGCAATTCATCTAAGTGTTGCAATTGTAGCTATTATTATTGCATACGTTTCACACTTATTTATGCCAGATAGTATAGCAGTTATTATCGCAACATTACTAGCAGCGACGATTGGAGTGGTGATTGAAAAATGGAAATGAGATTAGACGTATTATTACTTTTACTAGCAGCAGGAGCTGTCACACTCGTTCCACGTATTTTACCTCTTCTCGTATTTAGTAAACTACAAATTCCAGACTGGGGTTTGAAATGGTTGAATTACATACCAATTGCAATATTAGCAGCACTTTTAGCTCAAGTACTATTTATGCACGAGACGGTGCAGTGGGATTACCTTATTGCAGCAATTCCAACATTTCTTGTTGCAATATATACTCGTAGTCTATTAGGGACAGTATTAACAGGCGTCATTGTGATTATTTTGTTACGTTTCTTTTTCTAAAAAGGATTCCATTCATATAATAGCGAACAGTGTAATAATATGAAACATATAGGGGTGGTGTTATGATACTTTTAACGATAGGAGCAATTTTATTAACTTTATTTATTTTCTTTATTATCGGCTTTATTACGTTTATGATGTTTGTGGATAAGGCGACACCTCAAATTTATTATACACCTTGTGAAACTATGACAATAAAATCTAAAGGTAAAAATAGAAGGAAGAAAAGTTGAATATAGGCTTTTCTTCCTTCTGTTTTATCTGATTTTTCTGTATAATTTAAGTTAGTTATTCAACTAACTTAAAAGGTGGTGATATAAATGGCAAAGCCGAATGTTGTGAACAAGCAGAAGTTACTAGAAGCAGCAAAAGAAATTATTACAGAGCATGGGATGGAAAAATTAACGTTAAAAGCAGTCGCAGAAAATGCTAAAGTTACACAAGGTACCGTATATTATCATTTTAAAACGAAGGATCAATTATTGCTTGAAGTCACTGAATCGTTTTGTAAAGAGTCGTGGGAACAGATAGGAAAGGATGTACAGCTAGAAAATGCTTTACAATCTGCTAAAAGTAGATGTGTGAAAGATTCAATGTATCATCATTTGTTTTTTCAATTAGTAGCTAGTGGGCTACAAAATGATGCGATGAAAGAAAAAATTGGCGAACTGTTACATTATGAAAATCAAGAGTTAAAAGGAGCTTTAGATACAAAAATAGGGGATGCAATCACATCACAAATTTCAACTGAAACGTGGAGCATTTTATGTAATGCATTAATTGACGGGCTGGCATTACAAGTCTTATTCAATCCATCTTTTTCTACAGATAAAGTATATGGTGATTTGCACATGCTCATGGAAAAGTTTATAGCGCTACAAGAGGGAGGTAGTGGGAGTGCATAATAAACTGTGGCTCACTATTTTATTTTCTATTGGGATATGGTTTTTTGCCTCAGCATTTTTTATTGTTTTCGGATCTTCAGTTTTATTAGAATACACTTCAAATGAATTTTTTCTACAAATGACGTTTCTCGAATTAGGAACAGCTATAGCTTTATACTTTGTAATGTGGCTATATCAAAAACTGGACACTTCGAAATATGCAGTTATTAAGTTAGGTATATGTGGCACAGTAATTGGTTTAACCTTAGATTCTTACATCTTGTATAACTCTTCTAATATATTTTCACAATTATCCTCACAGCAGATCATATCATTTACCATTTGGATGGTTATTGCTTATGCTTTCTATTTAATAATTCCTTTAGTTATGGAACGAAAAAAATTGTTGTAAAGAGGTGTTTTCTCCTCTTTACAACAATTACATTCCCGAAAGAACTAACAACAATAATCCAAATAGAAAACTAATAAAAGAAAGAAAACCGATAGATATGGAAAAAACACGATTGTTTTTCCATTCGCGTGCGAAAACGATAAAACCTAAAACGCAAAGGAAAAACCAAATAGGTAGAAATATAAATCGACTAACCTTCTCAGGTAGCAATGAATAAAAATTTGTTAAATATAATATCCAATTCGCAAAAAATAGAGCACATACGATGAATGATTGTAAGTATGGTCTGTTTAAAAAATTTCCTTTTTTAACTGTCATAAAAATGAGAGCTAATGCTGAAATAAAGGGAATGATTATGAAAATGAGCAATAGTAATGTTAGTGGCATATGAAACTCCTTTACAACATAGTTTTCATAAGAAACGAATCTATTATTTTGTATACTTGCGTTGTAGATTGTTCGTTATATGTTACTGCGGATGGATTTAAAAATCCATGTTCGCCATGTAGTTGTTTTATTTCTAATAGCGGATTCCTTTGTTGCTGCAATGTTTTCATTAAAGAGGATACTGAAAAACTAGCTTCTTGCTCAGGGAAAATAAGTAATGTAGCACATGTAGGTTTAATGTGAACATAGTCACGTATACGGGAACCGTAACATCCAATGATAAAATCTATTTTTGGATTGTTACTACAGAGCCAAGCGATGGTAGCCCCAACACTAAAGCCGATAAGTCCTATATGCGTGTAATCATTTGAAAGGGTAGAAATTACCTCATTAATTTGTTCTTTCCCATAACCAAATCCAATATGATTCATAAAATATTGATATGCTTTTTCTTCATCGCTATAATGAAATGAATTTTGTAGTTGTAAAAGGTTAGGACAGAATACATCTATATGAGATGTATTGAAGTGGTCAATAACACGATGCATATGATCGTTCACACCGTATATTTCATGAATAGCAACGAGAGCTAGTTTTTTCTTCATAGTTACAATGTACCTCTATGAAACTTATATTCTTTCTCAACAAGGCAGATACGCAGGTGGAAGTTTTCATACCATTGCTCACGGCCTCTTTTTTTCGCTTCTTTATGTAAGGCGTTCTGTTTCCAATTTTCAATTGCTTCAAGTGATTCCCAATAAGAAATTGTAATTCCTAATCCTGCATTACCTCGTGCGCTTTCTACACCTAAAAATCCAGGTTGCTGTTTCGCAAGGTCCTCCATCTTTTCGGCAACGGTACTATAATCTGTTGTATCATTTGAAAGGTTAGAAGTGAATATAACTGCATAATAGGGCTTGTTTTTTTCTAAATCAGATTTCATTATCTTTCCCCCTTAATGTATAGTGCGAATAATTCATTCATAGTTTGTATTTTAGCAGGTTAAAAAAAGAAAAGAAGTAGAAGATTCTTATTTTTTTAGGTGTTGTAAAACAGAGGGTAGAAGGAATTTATATTAAGTAATCTAAAGTAAGAAAAATGCCACTTCAGAAAATTGAAGTGGCATTGCTTATATTTCCTCTAAGCTATTAACTGGAACTGTTAATTCGCGTTTTGGATTTGTTACTTCATATATGCGGGCGGTTTCGTTGCTTTCGTCAACGTGTTGAATCATAACAGGCATGCCTTGGAAACTGACATTGGCTTCTTCAGATGACTCGGAAAGCTCTTTTGCGCGTTGTATATTCATTTATATTCCTCCCATCATTATTATCTTTGCTAAAAAGGAGGAATAATATACCATTTAGAGACATTCTTAAAGTTTTTGTATTATTTGTAATGTTTCTTTAATAAATGAAGAGAAAATAGAATCCGGATACGATTGTATTTTCTCATTTGCTTTTGTTGCTTCTTCAAGAGCTCTTTTTTTATCATTCAGTTTGACGTAACAAAGTGCACGATATGCACCTGCTGTTGTAAGCCACGATTGATCCAATGGATGGTTCATATAATCCGGTATAATAGCACGTTGCAATGCTTCTAAAGCTTCTTCGTAACGTTTTAATCCGTATAAAGATTTTCCTTTTTCAAGATAATACAATCCGTCGTCTTGAAAAATGGGCTGATCTTTTAGTTTTTCTCGATATTGTTCTAGATGTTTTAATGCGATTGTATATTCATTAGTAATCGTGTTGTAGTAGTAAGCTTTTAAAATATTAGTCATCGCAATGGATAGAGTATCTTCTGTAAAAATGGCAAATTGCTCAGATTTTTTTATGTAATATAAATAACGCTCTTTATCAACTGTAATGACTTTTTGGTAAGATAAAATCCGGTAAAATACATCTGTTTTATAATACACTTGATGTTTTTTTGAAAATGCGAGTGTCTCTAATATCGTTTCTTCACATTTTTCATAATCGCCACATGCTAGTAATATGATGGCTTCATATAAACATAAATCAATATGTATAATAAGATCCATTTCTAAATGTTTCTCTTCATAATCATTTCTAATATTAGATATAAGTTGTAAACATTCTGCATACTTTTTACGTGTGAATATCGCAAAAGATAATTTTAATTTTGTTTCCGTACTGTCTCGGTATAACTTATATTTTTCGAAAATAGAAACAGCTTTTTCTACGTAAGATTCAATGTTGTAATCTTTCATAATCACCGCAGCAGTTACGAATTGTTTGTATATACGAGCCGTATTTAAAGTAGAAGGGAGCTCTTTTTGAACGATAGGTAGTAAAGTCTCGTACACTTCATCACATTTGTTTTCCTTTATGAGTTGCTCCATTTTTGTAATGAGTTCTACAATTTCTCCATCATCATCTTCTAATAAAAAACTCGCTTCACATTCAAGTTTTTCAGCGATATATTGTAATGTTTTCATGGAGGGTGTAGCTTTTCCATTTTCAATTTGACTAAGCATACTTTTTGTAAGTTTCGAACCTGCCAGCTCTGTTTGTGTAAGTTTTTTTTCTTTACGTAACGCTTTAATTTTTTCACCGAGAGTTGCCATATTATTGCTCCTTTATAATTGAAAAGTTAAATTGTATTTAACTTTTTGTTGTAAAAATTGGAAAGTTGATTATATAATAAGTTTAACACAATTTAACTTTTAAGGGGAGAGAGTCATTATGGGGGATGTAAGTATAGGACAACATGATACAAGAATGAAGATTGCAACGAGAAATATTATTTTAATGATGATTGGAAAGATGACTTCTTTATTAGGAGCGGGAATTTATACATTTGCCATGGGGTTATACGTATTAAAGACTACTGGTTCAGGGATGGGGTTTGCTACTACGCTTATTTGTGGATCACTTCCAAGGATGATCTGTGGTCCGATTGCGGGTGCTGTAGCTGACCGCGTGAATCGTAAGTGGCTTGTCATTGGCACTGATTTATTAAGTAGCTTAACGATGCTTACTATGTTTATTCTTGCAACTACATTTGGACCATCACTTCTGTTTATTTATGTTTCAGCAGCATTATTATCAATTTGTGCAAGTTTTTATTCTGTTGCATTAACTTCGTCTATTCCTAATTTAGTAGATGAGGGGCGTATTCAAAAAGCGAGTGCTTTAAATCAAACGGCGGCTTCTTTATCAAATATTTTAGGACCGATTATTGGCGGAGTTGTATTTGGTTTCTTTTCAATTAAGTCGTTCTTTTTATTAAATAGTATTACATTCTTTTTAGCAGTGATTGTGCAATTATTTATCGTATTTGATTTATACAAAAAAGAAGTGGCTGAGAGTAAAGAGCATTTCTTGACGAGTATAAAAGAAGGTTTTTCATATGTAAAACGACAGCATGAAATATATGGTTTAATGAAAATAGCGCTGTGGGTAAACTTTTTTGCGTGTGGGCTAACCGTAGCACTTCCATATATTATCGTCCATACATTGCATCTATCTTCAAAGCAACTCGGTACTGTAGAGGGAATGTTAGCAGTCGGGATGCTTATGGGTGCGGTTGCTTTATCAGTGCGTAAAGAAGTAAATAATCTGTTTCGTTCTATTTATACGGGACTGTTTTTGTTTGCGGGTTTAAGTTTATGTACAGTCTTCCCGTTGTTAGTTACCATTCCAAAAGTGGCAAGTTTTATTTACTATATTGCTTTTATGATGTTAACTGGTATATCAATTATGATTGTAAATATTCCGATGCAAGTACATATGCAAAAGACGACAGATCCGAGCTATTTAGGGCGTGTGTTCGGCCTACTTGAAACAATTGCTACTGCAATCGCACCACTCGGTATGATTGTATATGGATTATTATTAGATATGTTGCCAACTAGCATTGTTATGATGACAATAGGCGGAGGATTATTGTTAGTTGTATTAGTTGGAGTAAAGCAACATATGGCGAAAAAACAAGTGGATGTGTCGGCTTAAAAATAAGAAAATAATAAAAATTTAACTTATCATTATAAAAATGACCGAATTAGTATTTTAGTTTTTGAAACTCTTTTTCATGTGTGTTACAGTAAGGTGAGCAGGCAAAGAAAAGGAGAAAACATCATGAAAAAATTAAGTTTTGTTATGCTTTTTCTATTAGTCGTAATGGCTGGATGCAGTAATTATGACACGTATATTGAAACAGGTATGCAATCATTGAAAAATGAAAAATATAGTGATGCGATTATGTGGTTTGAAAAAGCGGAAAAAGAGAAAACAGGAAATGAGGCGAAGGCATATAAAGAAGTCGCTCAGTTATTGGATCGCGGTGCGACAGCATTAAAAGATGGTAAGTATTTAGAAACGAAAGACATTGCAAATGAAGTGTTGCAAAAGAAAAAAGACGATGCACTTGAAAAAGCTGTGACATCAAATGCAGAGAATATGCTTCAAAAAGCAAAAGATGTGGAAGAGAAAGTAAATGAAAGAGTAGCGAAACGAAAAAAGGTAAATGAAGAAGGAATCGATAAATTAATTAAAGCTGTTGATAGTATAGATGATGTAAAGGAAAAAGAGAAAAAAGTTTCAGAAGCATTAGATAAGGCTGAAGAGGCACAAGCAAAAATTGAGGAAAAGAAAAACAAATAGAGTTATAGTTTAAAAGGCTGTCGTGTATAACGACAGCCTTTTAATTTTTTTCTGCAAAAGAAGTAATGCTATGTAGTAAAAAAGAAATTATTTTAGAATTCCATCTGTCCTCATGATGAATGGTATAAATATTACGCTGAAATTCAAAATCAGGGATCGGTATATAGCATAGCTCATTTCGTTGTACTTCTTGCTCAATAGCAAGTTTTGAAATAAAGGCAACCCCATTACCATATTTTAAAATTTGTTTCATCGTTTCTAATGAATCTAATTCAATTTCAGATTGGAATGTAATGTTATGTGCTAACGTCCATTGTGTAAGTAAATCTCTCGTTGTAGATGGGTTACGATGCAATAGTATACGCTCCTTCTCGATATCTTGTAATGATACATTTTCTTTTTTAGAAAAATGATGTTCTTTGGAGAAAGCAAGAACAAGTGTATCAGGTATTATATTCGTTTGTTTTAAAAGTGGTTCATCAAATGGTGCCGCAGAAATTACCCCGAGATCAATTTCATGATTTTGTAGCATCATTCGAATTTCAGGAGCTGTTTTTACCATAAGTGTTATTTTTACATTGGGAAATTCGCATTGAAATTGGTGAACGACTTCTGGTAAAAGATAAGTCGCTGGTACATAACTAGCACCAATTGTTATAGCGCCTTTATTAAAATCTTTAAACTCTTGTGTGACCCGTCTAGCTTCTTTCATAAGTGCATCTATTTTGCAAGCATAATGATGCAATGCCTCGCCAGCCTCTGTTAAAAAATATCTTCCAGAACGTAATTCAAATAAAGACACACCGAGTTCTTCTTCTAAGCTTTTTATATGAAAGGTAATAGTAGGTTGTTTAACGCCAAGTTTTTCTGCAACAATCGTAAGTTTTTTGTATTTCTTAATAAGCACTACAACTTCTAATTTTAAGAGATTCATGATAAGTGGGCCCCTTTTTCTTCTAACTATAGAAAAAATCTATAGAAATAAATAGTTTATTAGAGATTTTTTAATTTAATCTTTACAGTACATTAACATTCAGTATAAATCTTCCAGATAGAATGAAAGCAGGTTAAGAATGAGGGGAGAGAGGTGAAACGATGGATATTAAAATTCATGGATTAGAAAAGGCATTTGGAAAAACGCAGGCGTTAAAGCCTTTACAGATTGTAATGAAAAAAGGAGAATTCACTACACTCTTAGGACCTTCAGGATGCGGGAAAACGACTTTACTTAGAATGATTGCAGGGCTTGAAGAACCAGATAAAGGTGAAATATATTTTGGAGATAAGTGCATGTATTCTTCGACAAAAAAAATAAAAACGTCTCCTCATGAACGGAATATCGGTATGGTATTTCAAGATTTTGCTTTATGGCCGCATATGACTGTATTTGAAAATGTTGCATTTGGTTTAAGGGCTACAAAGCAAACGAATCAATTAAGAGAAAAGGTAGAAGATGCAATAAAGCGAGTTCGTTTGCAAGGTATGGAGAAAAGGTATCCGCATGAACTCTCAGGTGGACAGCAGCAACGTGTTGCATTCGCTAGAGCAATTGTAACAAAGCCTCATTTTATTTTGTTCGATGAACCGTTAAGTGCACTTGATGCAATTTTGCGAGAAGAAATGCGATTAGAACTTATGGACATCGTTCATTCAATTGGTTTAACGGCATTGTATGTAACACATGATCAAACAGAAGCTATGTCAATGTCAGACCAAATTATTGTCATGAAACAGGGTGAAGTATTACAAAAAGGAACACCCGAAGACATTTATGTGAAACCGTCTCATGAATTTGTTGCAAAGTTTGTTGGCAAAGCAAATTGGCTTGTAGAGAATAAACAAATGATTCGTCCGGAGCACGTGAACTGGACAAAAAATGACGTGTGCGATACGTATACAGGTGAAATTCAGCATGTTACATATGTAGGAGAACGTTATGAAGTGAAAGTAAATATGGGGACACTCGGTGTATGGACAGCTTATCACAATAGTAAGCTAAGCGTCGGTAAACCGGTATCGTTATATGTACCAAAAAAATGTATTCATCATATAGGGGGAGAATCGTATGAAGAAATTCAGTTCGCTTAAGTCTTTATTTGTATGTACTTTACTATTTTCTGCAGTAGTAACAGGTTGTAGTTCAAAGACAGGTAGTGCAGATGCAAAAAGTAAAAATACTAATGAAAAGAAAATTGTTGTATATAGTGCAGGGCCAAAAGGATTAGCAGAAAAAATTCAAAAGGACTTTGAAAAGAAAAGCGGTATAAAAGTGGAAATGTTTCAAGGAACAACTGGTAAGATTTTAGCGAGAATGGAAGCTGAAAAGAAAAATCCAGTAGTTGACGTTGTCGTACTCGCTTCTTTACCAGCGATGGAAGGATTAAAGAAAGATGGTCAAACGTTAGCTTATAAAGAAGCGAAACAAGCTGATAAGCTTCGTCCAGAATGGTCGGATGATAAAGGACATTATTTCGGGTATAGTGCTTCAGCATTAGGAATTGTGTACAACACAAAAAATGTGAAGACAGCGCCTGAAGATTGGAGCGATATAACGAAAGGAGAATGGAAAGGGAAAGTGAATCTTCCAGATCCAGCACTTTCAGGATCGGCTTTAGACTTTGTAACAGGATACGTGAAAAAGAATGGAAAAGATGGATGGAATTTATTTGAACAGCTTAAGAAAAATGAAGTTACAGTAGCAGGGGCAAACCAAGAAGCGTTAGATCCAGTTGTAACAGGTGCGAAAGATATGGTAATTGCGGGTGTTGATTATATGACGTATAGTGCAAAAGCAAAGGGTGAACCGGTTGATATCGTATATCCAAAAAGCGGAACAGTCATTAGTCCACGTGCGGCAGGCATTATGAAGGATAGTAAAAATGTAGAAGGTGCAAAAGAGTTTATTGATTATTTATTATCAGATGATGTGCAAAAACAAGTTTCTAAAGCGTATTTATTGCCAGGTAGAACAGATATAAAAGCTGAAAATAGACCAAATGTAGAAGAGATTCCAGTATTAAATATTGATTGGAAAACAGTTGAGAAAGAACAAGATGAAATAGGAAAACAATTTAAGAAAGTATTTCAATAAGATGGTGATTACATGGTAAATCGATTCGTATCAGTAAGACAAGTTGGAATGACGGTAGCGTTGTTACTTGTGGCGATGTTAATCGTCATTCCGCTTTGTCTCATTTTATTTTCTAGTGTATATGAAAATAGCGGTTGGAATTTTTTAAAGCCTTTTGAAGTCATGAAGAGTGGTGGATTAGCTGGGATTTTTCTAAATTCGATGCTACTAGGTGTACTCGTTGTAATAGGAGCTACCATATTTGCATTTCCATTGGCGTTCATTATGAGCAAAACAGATGTAGGAAAGTATAGTAAGTTAGATATTGTTTTTATGATTCCATTTATGACCCCGCCCTATATCGGATCGATGGGATGGATTTTGTTCATGCAACCTAACGGCTATTTTGAACAATTTTTTCCGGCTTTAAAGCCGATTTCATCATCGTTTTTTAGTTTAGGCGGTATGGTTTTAATTATGAGTCTGCATTTATTTCCATTTCTTTATTTCATGTTAAAAAACACGTTACTTCAAATTGGAAGTAGTAAAGAAGAAGCTGCAGCAGTTCATGGCGGAAGCTTCCTCTACCGTTTAAGAAAAATAATATTGCCGTTATTGGTATCAAGTTATGTGATGGGTGCTTTACTTATTTTCGTAAAGACGATTGCTGAATTTGGAACACCGGCTACATTCGGACGTAGAATAGGATTCCACGTGTTAACATCAGAAATCCATAAATTTATTTCGAGTTGGCCGATTGATTTTAGTAGTGCAACAGCATTATCTTCTTTATTACTAAGTGCGTGTATGCTTATTTGGTATATGCAAAATGTATTGAATCGAAAGTATTCATATGCCATGGTTAGTGGAAAAGGTGTGAAATCTAAAAGGTATACTTTGTCTATATTTGCGCGCGTTATAGCATGGATTTATGTAATTGGTTTACTAATAGTTGCAATTGGCATTCCGTACTTTTCTATACTGATCGCTTCATTGTCGAAATTAAGAGGTGGTGGCTTATATTTAAATAACTTTACAACGAGCCATTATGAAGCATTGTTTACAATGGGTTCTCCAGGATTAGAAGCTTTATGGAACAGTTTTCTTTTTTCACTCATAACAGCGATTGTTGCTGTAATTATTGGCGTATTTTTGGCGCTTATGATTCGAAAGGGGAAAAAGTCCTCTGAAAAATGGCTTGATATGTGCGGTATGTTACCGAATATGGTACCAGGAATAGTGATGGTTGTAGGGCTTATTTTATTTTGGAATTCACCATATATGCCTATGTCAATTTACAATACACCTGTCATGGTTATCGTAACGTATGTGGTTCTTTTTCTACCTTATACGGTGCAGTATGTAAAAGCTTCGCTCGGACAAATTGATGATTCTCTTATACAGGCGGGAAGCGTTTTTTCTGGGAATTATATTTATATTTTTAGAAAAATAATATTGCCTCTTATTATTCCAGGAATTCTTGCTGGTTGGGCGATGACATTTACAATTTCGATAAGAGAGTTAGTAGCGTCGCTTCTCGTACTACCTCCATCAGTAGAAACGTCAGCAACGTTTATTTTTGCTCAATTTGAACAGGGGGAAGTATCTATAGGAATGGCGATGGCCGTTGTTTCTGTTGGACTTACAACAATGTGCTTATTACTTCTGCAACATATGGAGCAAAAACGAAAAGGGGTAGCATGATGAGGGTAGAAGTATGGGGAGGAGCAGGAGAATACGGTCGTTCCTGCTATTTTGTAAAAAATAAAGAAACGAAAATCGTATTTGATTGTGGTATTAATCGATCGTATGAGGATAGTTATCCAAAAATAGAGAGAGAAGTTGTTCCATTTTTAGATGCGGTATTTTTATCACATATTCATGAAGATCATACGATGGGTTTACCTTTATTGACGAAGTATGGATATAAGAAAAAAATTTGGACAACTCGTTATACGAAGGATCGACTGCCAGCTTATTTTGAAAAATGGAGAAGCTACAATCTGACGCAAGGGTGGAATTTACCTTATAACGACCAAAATATTAAAGATTTAAATTATGTGTGTATTGATGAGATTAGTAATCCGAATGAATGGATACAAATTACTCCTGCATTGCGGTTTCAATGGGGGTATAGTGGACATGTATTAGGAGCTGTTTGGTTTTTAGTGGATATGTGTAATACATACGTATTTTATTCTGGGGACTATTCAGCAGAATCCAATATACTACGAGCTAATTTACCTGAGAAATTACGAAAAGATATAAAAATCGCAATTGTAGATGCTGCTTACCACACTGATGATGTTTCGCAAATTGAAAGATTAGACGAACTATGTGCAGAAATTGAACGAGTTGCGCAAAATAAAGGAATAGCATTACTACCACTGCCTCCACTTGGTAGGGCGCAAGATATAGTATTTTATTTATATGAACGATATAAAGAATTTCCGCTTATAGTAGATAAAGAAATTTTGGTCGGTTTTGAAGAGATGTTCATATATAAAGATTGGCTGAAAAATAATGAAAAACTTGAGCGGATTCTGGAGAGTTTAAAAAGAAACATAATAGTTATGGATAATGATATATGTATGCAAAATAGTTACGGAATAGTTGTAATGAGTGATGCGAATATGCAAACGAAACGAGCGCAGTTATATTATGAACAACTTCGGCATGAAGAACGAAATTCCATTATCTTTACTGGACATATTGCGAAAGGGAGTTTTGCTGAAAAGTTGATGAAAGAACGTATAGGTAGAGAATGTAGGGTGAATCGAGTTCCGTATAAAGTTCATCAAAGTATAAGTGACGTTAAGGCGATGTTAAATATATTATCACCAGAACATACGGTGCTAGTACATGCTCTTAAAGAGGATACGGATCGATTACAGCAAAACCTTAGTACAGCAGGATATGAAAATATATATTCACTTGCAATGGAACGTATAGAAGTAATTTAAAATGTAAAGGGGATAGGTATATGAAAAAAGTATTTGTATTCGTAAGCATTTTCTTTTGTTGTTTCCTTTATAACGTTAAGGAAGGGTTTGCTGCTAGTCCGATGAAACCTAGTTTTGAAGTGAAGTTATTATTAAAGCCAGAACAAGTATTAGGTTATAACAAAGAGGTGAAGCAAGAGGTATTAGAACATTTCAAGGCTGGTACAAATTATGAAAGAATACAAGTGCAATTTTTAGATACGGTGAATAAAAGTTTAAGTAACGAAGGGTGGTTTGCGAGAATTCGAAAGAAAGAATTTAGTAAAGATTTTGAGCTAACATATAAAAAAAGATATCCTATTCAAAATGGTGTAATTCAAGATGCACTAGAAGTAGCTAATAAAGATGGATTTGGTAGTAAAACTGATAGTTATGAGGCGGAAATAGATTGGGGATTTGGGAAGAAAACGTTAAGTATTTCAAATAAGAAAAGTTACAGTGCTAAAGGATATGGGGTACTTGATTTGCCAAATGAACAAGCTGCTCAAAATATGTTAATAGAAAAGTTACCAGGGAAAATGAACAAATGGTTGTATACGAATTGGGGAGAAGAGATGCTCAAGGATTCTCACATTTACGGTCCTGTATTAATGAAACGGTATACAGGTGAATTTGAAAATATAAAAACGAATATTGAAATTTGGCCATTAAGTAATACCGGGAAAATAGAAGATGATTTCGTAATAGAAGTGTCGTTTAAAACAAATGAGGAAAGTATTGCAACAAAACAAAGAGAATTATTAATGGCGAGTATAGAGAAAAAAGGATGGCTGTTACCGAAAGATAGTTTGAAGACAGAGCTGATTTTTCAGTAAATAAGAAAGAAGGAATCCATATGCCATGGATTCCTTCTTTCTAATATATGAGCATTAAGCTAAATCAGCTGACACGAACATATCACTATTTTGTAGGTTTTTAGAGCGTAAACTATAAGCAACTACTTTCTTTTTATGTTGTTTTACAACATCAACATGCTCTTCGTGATTATAAATATAAAATGTAAAATCCTTTTTGCCACACTTTGCATTGATAATTAAAGGAGTTCCCTCATTATATGGCGGTGCATAATAGCGATCTAAAAATAAACCTTCATTAAAATCATGAATAATTTGAGATTTCTTTTGACCTTCTAAATTATTTCCATTGATTGTAACAGTCACATTCTCTTCTTCAAGTTGTGGATGTGTTTCGTACTTGCTAATAATGGATTCAATAACAGAGTTAGGAAGGCTAGAAACGATAATTTTAAATGCCCCAAATACAACTAACATTACAATAAACCAAGTTGTCATAGTATTTCATCCCCTTTATCCCACAGTAACGGTCCGTAAAATCCTGGTTGGTGCGGGCTAATAATCAGTGTGGGATAGATACCCCTTACTGACTAAAATTTCACTTTATCCTATTTAACAATATAACTCATATGGTAATAGTACATATGGTGAAGTTTTGTATAATTTGTGAAAAATATGCCATTTTTATGAATGAAATATTAGAAAAATCAATTTTGTTACAAAAAGTTGAAATCGAAGTATTTTAAAAGAAAAAGGTTTATAATAAAAATATAACTAATAACAACATTACTAATTATAAGGAAGTGTAACTATGAGTACTGTAACAATCGTATATGGTATTATTCTTTCTACAATTATTGTTTTATTTATTGTCGGGGTTTCACGTTATATTCATAAATGGAAAGAAGGCGTTGCGAAATTAAATCACATTGAAGAAGAACTCAGTGATTTAATGTTACATCATGGTAAGTAAAAAGTTTATTTTTTAACTAAACAATGTGAAAAAAATCACAAAACATGCTCTCGTAATGAAAGCATGTTTTTTTGTTATGTTGTTAATAGGCACATTCCTAAAAAAATCCCATACGATACAGTGTGAAATCAGAAATGTTCGGAGCGGGAAAGAGGGATAAAATGAGTAATTCAGGTTATGTTACAGATAATAAAAATTTTAAGAAAAGCTCAGGAACGCCAAATCTTTTCTTTGATTCAAGAAAAAATGTCTTTTTTAAAAGAGATGAGAAAAATGTTGCGTATGAAGTAACGTCAACACAATTACCGGCGATGATTGGAGGAGCATTTGTTGATTTGTTTATGACGAAGGGGCATATGCGAGAACCACATTGGCATCCGAATGCTTGGGAATTAGATGTTGTTGTCTCAGGGGAAGCCGTTACTTCTATATTAAATCCTGAAACGAATCAATTGCAAAATTATCATTTGAAAGTGGGGCAAACTGTCTTTATTCCAATGGGATGGTGGCACTGGATCACGGCCGTAACAGAAGAAGTACAGTTACATTTATTCTTCAATAACGATCAGTTTGAAACAGCAGAAGGATCGGACGTACTTAGATTAACGCCTCCAGAAGTATTTCAAGCTGCTTACGGTGTAAGTGCAGAGAAGCTAGCGATGGATCTTTCACCAATTAAAGAGTCAGTTGTAATTGGGCCACCCACATCAAATCGTTCAAAAAGTGATAAACAGACTGACGATTCAAATATAGTAGTTACGTTAAATGGACAAATAACTTCATGCGAAGTAGAATAACTCTTTCTATTATTTAGGAAGAGTTATTCTGTTTTGTATAATTTTGTAATTATATTCAGTATAATTATTATGTAGAAGGGAATTTGTCCCGCATTAACTGCCCGTAAACGCCCGATTGGTTCAACTAATAATCAGTGGGGGATGAACAAAACCCCCACTGATTATAGTTTCACTTTATTAGAGGGGGCATATTGTGAACATATTAAAGATTATAGCAATTGTTGCAGGATTGATTATAGTAGCCGTTATAGCTTTCTTTGTCATTATGAAATACTATTTGTCGAAAGAAGATCCTGATTACGTATTAAAGTACATAAAAGAACATAAAGATGATAAAACATGTTCATTACTGATTAGAAAAAACGGGGAAGTATTAATATCTATAAATGAAAATGTAAAATTGCCATTAGCGAGTACGGCAAAAATCGTAATAGCAGTTGAATTTGCTAAACAAGTGTCAGAAGGAAAGATAAGTCGAGATGAACAAATTTCATTGCATGAGTTAGAAAAATACTACGTTAAAAACACTGATGGCGGAGCGCATCCTGCATGGTTAGAAGATGCCAAAGCTAGAGAGTTAGTGAAAAATGAACACATCGCTTTAGAAGAAGTCGCTAAAGGGATGATTCATTATAGCTCTAATGCAAATACAACATATTTGTTAGAAAAGCTTGGAATAGAAAGAGTAAATGAAAGTATACAAGAATTAGGACTTACTAGTCATGACAAGTTCTCCTCATATACTGCGTCACTATATATGAGAGGATATGTAGAAAAAGAGCTTCATGAGCCAGAAAATCAATCGTTAGAAATGATACGTAACATGTCTAATGATGAGTATAATAAACATGTGTTACAAATACATGAATGGATGAAAGATGAAAGCGAATGGAAGAAACGTGATATACCATTAAAAATAGATATGGAATTCCAGCGTATTTGGTCAGATCGATTAGTGAGTGCAAACGCTAAAGATTATATGAGTTTAATGGAAAAGATAAATAGTAGAAATTATTTTCCAAAATCAATGCAAGAAGAAATCGAGAATATTTTCAAAGGAACAGTTAATAATAGTAAGTTAGAATTTGCTGGTCAAAAAGGTGGCTCTACCGCATTCGTATTGACAAAAAGTTTGTATACTACAGATAAGAAGGGAAATAAGGTAGAAGTTGTAATTATGTTTAACGATATAGAAGATCAAGTTGCATATCAAAAGCTGAGAAATAATATAGATTATTTTATTCAAGATGCTATAACAGATGAAGAATTCAGAAGAAAGTTATAATGGAATAATTTTATTATGTAAACAAAAGAGCGCTTTTTAAAAGGGCTCTTTTCTATTCATAATACAGGATTTCCTATTTACTGCATGGAATATAGATTGAAACTAAGAAAGGAAGTTGAATAATGACTACAGTATATTTCGTGCGGCATGCTCACTCTACATATACAAAGGAAGAAAGGAAACGCCCCTTATCTGAGAAGGGCTGGTTAGATGCACAAAACATAACATGCTTGTTAAAAGATGAGAAGGTTGATGTTGTGATTTCTAGTCCGTATAAAAGGGCGATTCAAACCGTGCAAGGGATTGCGAATACATATAATTTATCAATACAACTGGAAGAAGATTTAAGAGAGAGGTTATTAAGTAAAGAGCCAGTAACAGATTTTAACGATGCTATTCAGAAAGTGTGGGAAGACTGGACTTTTGCATACGAAGGTGGGGAATCAAGTAATATAGCGCAAAGGCGTGCTGTAATATGTATGCAAAGTATATTAAGAAAATATAAAGGTAAGAATATTGTAATAGGTACTCATGGGAATATTATGGTATTACTAATGAATTATTTTGATTCGAAATATGATTTTCAGTTTTGGAAAACCCTTCATATGCCTGATGTGTATAAATTAACTTTTGATAATAATCGTTTCATTTCTGCTGAAAGAGTAGAGAAAACAGGTCATCGGATAAACATTTTGTAAAAGTTTATCAAAAAAAGAGGAAAGAGAGAAAGTATTGTAGAAGTATGACTTTGTAACATAAAAAATATTGGTTAAAGGAGGCTGTTTACATGTTTGAGAAAGAGAAAGAAGGGCTTATTGAAGTTCACAACGTATATGAAATCGCACCAGCAGATGGAGCAATTATAGGTATGGCAACGGAAGAAGAAATGGAGATTGCTGCTGAACTAGAGTTACAGTACTATGCCCATTCTCGTTTATTAGAAGCAAATATTCAGTTAGACGGTTCCTCCTATAAAGAGTTACTTCAGGAGTTCCAGGAGTACGAAAAAAAATCAATGAACTTTTGGAGAGCAATACATAAACGTTTAGCTGTGCCATGGGCATGGGTATTACGTATTGATGTTGCGAATGGTCCTATATATGTAAGCAATGGGAGTTCGTATTATGAAGAAGTTGATGACGAAGAAGACTATGAATAGATAAGTAAGGAAGCAACTTCAGTTGCTTCCTTTTTTTATTGACAATGAATGAATGGCTTCAATGATAGTATCTGGGCGATCATTTTCTATCCCATGACTAGCATGTTCAGCCAAAATATATTGGCTATTTATTGAGAGATTTAGTTGTTCACGAATAAGTTCTTGCCACATATCTTCAAGTTGTGTAGCTTCTTCTTTTGGCATACCGCCCTCAATCAATTGAGCAACAGAATATTGAGGATCTCTACCGATAACGATTAATGGTATTTCTAATGCTTTATGTTGTTTTTTTATTGAGCGAGCGCAATATTTCCACTCGGACAGTTCAGCAGCTGTCGCTTTATATAAGGAAGGAGATGTGGAAAATTTGATATGCTGTTTTGTTGTATTGACGAGCATAGATTTTAGTTCATTATAAAGTGCGTCTGCATCCATGTTGGAGTAAGTATGATATTTTTGTAGCCACATATCATCAGAATCAGTTTGATCAGAAACCGGTAAATGCAGTTCATCTAATCGGTGTAAGTTCATGGAAGTAGAATCAACTAAAAGAAGTGCTTGCAGCCTATCTTCATGTAACATTGCAAAATGTTGTGCGCATAAACCTCCATAGGAATGACCGATTAAAATGATTGGCTCATAAATATCTAGTTCATGTAGTAACATATGTAGTTCTTTTACGACTTGCATTGTTGTACGTCGATTAGTTCCTAGCTCACTTTTTCCGTAACCGGGGCGATGATATGAAATGACTGTAAATTTTTGTGAAAGCTTTTCTATAATAGGAAGCCAATCATAAAATGAGCATCCCATTCCTGTTTGAATGACTACAGTGTGTTTACTGTTACCTCTCATATATACTTCTACAGTTTGTCCAAATATCTCTACTGATCTATTAATAGTAATTCCCCCTAAGCTTGAAATATTTTTTGGCAAGTAAAGACGATACACCAGGCACATATGCCGAAGAGTATAGATGTACTAAGTGAAAAGGAGTTTTTTAAACCGATATAAACAATAAATAATAGTAGTGCAGATGCAGGAAATCCATATAATACGCCTAAAGCGAATTGACTTAATTCTTGTTTACTCCCACCTTCGAAAGAAATCCAAAATAAACTAAGTAAACTAATAAGAGGAAGGGCTGCGATAAAGCCACCAAGCGTACTAAAATATTTGGCAAATTCGGTTACACCCTCAATAATGAGGGCGGAGACGATGACCTTAACGAGGAAATGCATATTTTGCCTCCTTAGCTAATAACGAAAAGGCTTTTTCTATTAGTTGTTGCTCTTCTTTTGATAACTGTGATTCTAATATTTGTATCTTTTCCTTGTCTAGCAAAGTATGCTTTTCTAATGCTTCAATTCCTTCTGTCGTTAATGTAAGATTCACAACTCTTTCATCTTGTTTATTTCTTTCTTTAATGATAAATCCTTTTTGAATAAGGCGTTTTACATGTTCGGACGCTGTGTTATGAGATAAACCAAGTTCAGAAGCAATTTTTCCAATTGTTATATCTTTCTCTCGGGAAGTGATTTGTAAAATACGAATTGCTTGATGAGTAAGATTGTCTTCATATTCATAGCGTAAGTGGTAGTATATTGTCTCCCAATGTGGATTAATGTCTTTCATATTATAATTCCCCTCAATTTTTATGTCGTACTATAAGATATATTCGCTTTGTAAGAATTAAAATCCTGTTATTCTTATAAAAAATGTTGAAAAAGTTTATTTTTATTGAAATATAAGGTAATCTATGTGTAAAGGTATACATTTAGCAAGAGAGAGGATGATAGCTGTGAATACATTTAAATGGATTAGTCATGAAAAGATGTATGTAGATCAAATACATGTTGAAAAATGTGGTCCTCTTTCAGTCGGCGTATATGGAGGAAATCAAGAGAGTGATGCATATGAAAGAGGAGATGCAGTGCTAGCTTGGTGGGATCCGAAATTAGAATTTGAATTTGTTATGATTTTTGATACACATCATAAAACGAAAAATATACATTATATAATAGAAGCGATTTCAGAAAGAGAAGAAAAATTAAAAGGGTTATTTTCATACCCAATCCATTTAGCTTTTCATCATACACATATGTATTTATTAGCGTTATTTACAGATGAGCTCTTTATCGAGAAATGTGACCAAGATGATGAGGAACTTGCATGTTTAATTTGTTTACGAAAAGGCGAGTTCTTATATTGGCTATCAGTTGGTGATTGCTTCGCGTATTTATTCCATTCAGAGCAAACGAAAAATGGAAAAGGTAGGCTAAATAAGCGTAAGAACTATGAGTATATAGGAAGAAAAAATGTTTTTGCAGCGAATACACCTTGTTTTACATCAGGGGTAAGGGGATTAGAAAAAGGTCAGAATCACATTGTAATGGCAACGGATGGTATTTTAGAGTGTGATAAACTAAAGTTTGATGATGATCAATCTTTAGTAGAAATATTACACGACGGAACTTGTTTACAGATTGAGCCTGTATTAACAAATGTACTTCAGTGGAAAGGTAGAGATTGTGCCACTATTATTGGATGGTCCATCGATACTGAAAATAGACAATGTGCCAATTAATAAATGAAAGAGAGTTCAAGGGTTTTTGTCCTTGAACTCTTTTTTGTTAAGCAATATGAATATGATACGTTTTTAACCATTCATTTACTTGTAGCATATACTCCATAGCACTTCTTGCTTCAAAATTGGTAATCTCTTTGTTACTTTGATCAGCAATTGCAAGTAATATGGAATGGTTAATGAGTGAGAAAACAGGATTGTTTTTATTACTGCACATATCAAGTGTTAAATTACGGATTGTTTGTAAGTAGTGTGGATCTTGTGAAGTTGGATAAGCACTTTTTCTTCTATTTCGTACGTCATCAGGTAAAGCTGGTTTCAGTGCCCTACGTAAAATTCCTTTTTCAATATTATCAATACTTTTTATGTTGAAAGGAACGTTCCATAAATATTCAACTAATCTATAATCGCAAAACGGTACACGAACTTCGAATCCTACAGCCATACTCATACGGTCTTTACGGTCGAGTAAGAACGGAAGGAATCTCGTTAAAAATAAATAAAACATTTGACGTTGTTTCGCTTCTTTTTTGTTTTCTCCTTCAAGAGTAGGTACTTCAAGAGCAGCCTCATGGAATCGTTTATTAATATAATGCTCAGGATTACATTGATTGGTTACTTCGCTTAATAATAGAGAAGATGTGTTTTTCCAGTTTGTTAACCACGGAAACTTATCTACATATAATAGTTCTTCTTGATGAAACCAAGGATATCCCCCGAATACTTCATCAGCAGATTCTCCAGATAAAGCAACAGTTGCATCTTTTTTCATTTCGCAAAATAGTAAATATAGTGAAGTTTCCATTTCGCCAGCACTTGGTAAATCCTTTGCACGGAGGGGAACGAATAAGTGATTTGCTAATTCTTCAGCATTCACAATAATATCATGGTGCGATGTCCCTACATGTTCAGAAACACGTTTTACCCAAGGAGCGTCTAAACCAGTTCGAGCAAATGTCAGCTCGAAATCTTTGGCGCTATTTACAAAGTCAACGGAATACGTATGAAGTGTTTTATTTTCAGCAGCAAATTCTTTACCTGCTAGTGCAGTAATACCGCTAGAGTCTAATCCGCCTGATAACATACAGACGAGAGGAACATCGGCAATTAATTGTCTTTTTACTGTATCTTGTAAAATAGATAAAATATGTGATGATGTATCTTCAGTAGAATCTGTATGAATCTTACTTTCTAAATTCCAATACTTTTGAACTACTTTTTTATCACGTGTGAATGTTATAGAATGTCCAGCACGAACTTCTTGGATATGTTTAAAGACGCCACATCCTGGAGTTCGAAATAAGCCTAATCCAAATATTTCATTTATGCCGTCCGCATCAATTTCAGGAGGAACAGATGGATGAGCTAATAATGCTTTTATTTCAGATCCGAAAATAATACTGTCATTTCTTTCTGTATAAAAGAGTGGTTTTACCCCTAAATGATCTCGTGCTAAAAGTAATTGTTGCTTCTGATCATCCCATAAGGCGAAAGCGAAAATTCCGTTTAAATATTGTACGCAATCTTCTTTCCATTCTAAATAAGCATGTAGTAATACTTCTGTATCTGAATGCGTTTCAAATGTATGACCACATTTTCGAAGTTGTTCTCTCAGCTCACGGAAATTATAAATTTCTCCATTATAAGTAAGAGCATACGTATAATCACCAGCACGAAATGTCTTCGGCTGTGTCCCGCCTTCTGGATCAATAACAATTAAACGCCGGTGTGCAAAGGCCGCACGAGGTGAAAACCAAAATCCTTCAGCATCAGGTCCACGATGCCCAATACTATTTGCCATCTTTTCTAAAATAACATGTTGATTTGAAAGGTCCTTTTTCCAATCTACCCAACCTGTAATTCCACACATACATATCTCATCTCCTAATTTAAAATTATAAAAGTAGATTAATTAAATGAAATGTACACCAGGTTAAAGAGTGTTTGCATAAATAGTGTACTACACTAATTGAATTACAGACTTGAGAAAATTTTCTTCAAGCTTATATTTATATGAGACAATGGCTAAGGAAAAGTATCCCATTACATACAAAAAATAAAAAAAGATGAGAGAAAAAAATTTCCAAAACGTTATATAGGGTGTAAAAGCTTTTACAAAAAAATAAGGGGACTCGCTACATGAAATCAAATGAGAAAAATTTTATAAAAAGATTACAGAAGCAAAAAGAAGATGCGCTAGAATTTGTTGTCGATACATACTTACCGCTCATAAAGGGGATAACGCACAAAGTTCTTCTTCCAGTTCAAAATGATGGATTGATAGAGGAATGTGTAAATGATATATTTCTTTCCATTTGGAATAACGCAAATAAGTTTCATGGAGAGCCGAGTGATTTTAAAAAATGGATTGCAGCGATTGCAAAGTTTAAGGCAATTGATTATTACCGGAAAGCGACTAAAAAAGTAGAAATCATTTCAGATGAGTTTCATATAAGTACGGAAAAATCGGCAGAAGACGAATTAATTCTTATGGAAGATAGGGAAGAGTTATTGAAGCTTATTAATCAATTGGAACCTTTAGATCAAAAGGTGTTCGTTATGAAATATCTCCTCGGTATGAAGACAGAGGAAATAGGAGACAAGTTAGGATTAACCAGGGCGGCGATCGATAATCGAGTGTACCGTGGAAAAAAGAAACTACAACAAAATGCTACGAATATTAGTTTTGGAGGTAGTGCAATATGAAAGACATTTATGAACTATTAAATGATATTGATATAGATGAAAAAGAACTTGAGGAAATTGAGGCTTCTGAAATTGAAAAAGAAAAAGTGAAGCGTAATGTAAAACAATCGATACGTACGAAGACAAAGATGAAAAGTTGGAAAAAAGGTGTCGCTGCTGCATCTATTTTAGTAGGACTCTCAGTTGCAACACTCGGTATCGGATTTCCTACATATGCTGGAGGATTGCCAATTGTAGGTGATATATTCCGCTTTTTAGATAATGGTAGAACAGGATTATATGAAAATTATAAAGAGTTTTCGACTGAATTGAATATGACGAGAGAGAGTAATGGGGTTAAGGTTACAATTAATGATGTAATTTCTGATGGCAGAACAGTATCTATAACGTATTCACTGGAAAGTGAGCAAGACTTAGGGGATGATCCTATCATATTAGGCGGATTGGATATAATGGACGCTCATGGTAGTTCAGGAAGTGGTAAAATGACTAAAGTTACTGAAAAAAAGTATGTAGGTATGGTAACAACGACGCACCATGATAATAATAAAAAGGACAAAGTAAACTTTAGATGGAATATAGAGAGAATAGAGATACCAGATAGGAAAAAATCAATACAAGGTAATTGGAATTTCGCGTTAGCTGTAAAATCAGTGGATAGTAAAGAGAGAACAATTAGTGGGAGTTCGGAAAAAGAAGGTATAAAAGCAAATATGGAAAAGGTAGCAATGTCGCCGATTTCATTTATTCTTTATTATAATCAAGAAGTTTCTAAGGGTGCGAGGAAAGAATGGGATAGTGTAGATGTTGAATTGACGGTTAAGGATGATTTAGGGAATGATTATTCGGGTGAAGGAAATGGGGGAAGTGGCAATGATCCTTACAATATTCGATGGAGTGCTACATTCCAAAAGTTAAACGAAAATGCAACAAAGCTTATTGTTACACCCCATGTGCATTTGCGAGTTCATACACCTGAAAATCATGGTGGAGTAGAGTATGTGAATGGGAAAGAGAAGAAAATAGAAGTACCGAAAAAAGAAGCGAAGAGTAAAGATATAGTGTTAGATGATATTGTCATTGATTTAAAAAAATAAATAAAGAGACTGCCTTAAATGAAGGCAGTCTCTTTTTGTTAAGAACTAGTAACGAGCAATGCATGCGGATGCTGCGTTTTATACTCATCTTTCCATGTAATGTTTAGTTGTTCCCACGTTTCACCGCTATCAGTGGATTGAAAGATGCCATTGTTATTTAAAGTGTAAAACGTATGTGGTTCGGCTGGATTTGTAGCAAACATCGAAATGACTGTACCGATTGCAGATGGTAGACCTTGCTGTACTTGCTGGAACGGAGTATCTTTCGTTTTTCGATAAATATAAGATTCATAAGGAATACGGTGATGAGCGAGATCGGCACTTGGTGCGGCAGAAACGAGAATTGTATCGCAATCAGCCGGATCGATAGCCATGCTATATAAATAATGATGTTCAAGTCCTTCACTGCATGAGATCCAGCTGTTTCCACTGTTATAACTTTCAAGGTATGCGCGATCAGGTCCGCCCATAAATCCATCACCACATGATGCATAAAGGCGATTTGGAGCTTCAGGGTGCATGAGTAATTGATGCGCATCGATAGGAGCACCGAACTTTTTATCAATCCATGTATGCCCTCTATCATTACTTTGAATAACAGCACCAGCTTCAATTGAAACATGGATTGTATTTGGGTTGTTTGGATCAACTGTAATCCAGCGTACGTGATGGGTAAAAGGTCTAGGTGGAAAAGCCCACGTATAAGAAGATAATAATGATTTCATATTTTTAAGTTCAGTCCACGTTTCACCACCATGTTCTGAACGGAATAAAGCACTTGGTTCTGTTCCTACATAAACGACGCCATATCCGTTAACTTGTTCATTAGGGCTTATCGTAATGGAAGTGATTGAAGAGTGTAAAATCCCATCTTCTTTAGGGAAATCAAAGTAACGATATGAATCTCCAATTGGTTTCCACGAATCTCCGCCATCGTCACTTAGCCATAAACCTCGTCCAAATGTACCGCAATATACACGATTCTTTTGGAATGGATCAACTGCGATACAGGTAGGTTGCATATTTTGTAAGTGATATGCGGTTTCATAGTTACCATATCGTTCTTTTACAACAATAAGTTCACGTTCCATACAGAGAAATAGTCGTTTCAATTCAATAACCTCCTTCAAATTTCTTTCATTAGTAAACAATATGAAGCTGAAAAAGAAGTAGTCTTATTTTTTGTTGAGAAAAAGGACTTGTTTGAAAAGTAGCGAAGTTTGTATACAGAGGAAGCGGGATAAAGTGAAACTTTAATCAGTAGGGTATTGTTCATCTTCTACGGATTAGTAGCATTCACTATCGGGCGTTAATGGGGGATAAAGATAGGGAATGTATTTCATACTAACATACAGATATTGCACTTAAAGGAGCATTTGTATGGGACACTCACATGATCACGGTCATTCAAAAAATAAAAAAGCGTTATTAATTGCCTTCTTATTAACAACAAGCTTTATGATTGCTGAAGTTATTGGGGGATTTGTAACAAATAGCTTAGCACTATTATCTGACGCAGGGCATATGTTAAGTGATGCAGTATCCTTAGCTTTAAGTTTACTTGCGTTCAAGCTTGGAGAAAAAACAGCAACGGCTGCGAAAACATATGGGTATAAGCGAGTTGAAATGTTAGCGGCATTATGTAATGGTGTCGTTCTTATTGTCATTTCAATATACATTTTTATTGAAGCAATTCGTCGTTTTCAAGAGCCAGTGGAGATTGCTAGTAATGGGATGCTCATTATTGCTGTACTTGGTTTACTTATTAATATTTTATCAGCTTGGATATTAATGAGAGGCGGAGATGTGAAAGGTAATTTGAATTTGAGAAGTGCTTTTTTACATGTGCTCGGTGATTTATTAGGTTCTGTAGGAGCGATAATTGCAGCACTGCTTATTAAATTTTTCGGATGGACTGCTGCAGATGCGATTGCTAGTATTCTTGTGTCTATTTTAGTCATTATTAGTGGCTGGCGTGTAACACGTGATACAGTTCACATATTAATGGAAGGTGCGCCACAGCACATAGATGTTGATGAAGTGAAAAGTACATTATTAACTATTCCGATTGTAAAAGAAGTTCATGATTTACACATATGGTCTGTTACATCGGATTTTCAAGTATTAACTTGTCATCTTATTATTAAAGGTAATGAGACGCAAAGTGTATTAGAAGAGGCAACGGATGTATTAAAGGAGAAGTTTCATGTTGAACATGTCACTATTCAAGTAGAAATAGACGGTGAATTTAATCATAGTGAGACAACTTGCAAAGTATGAAAGAAAAAGGATAAGAAAAAGTGTCATAACATTTTTCGCGCAGCATACATATATATAATGTGGCCACAAATACTTTGTAAGGTAAATATTTCATAAGATTACTTTACTTATTAAGAATCATCTTTTATAATCAAAAGTGGTAATTGATAAAGATTATCATTTTCAATGATCGTAGAAAGGAGTTTTTTTAAAAGATGAGTAGTCAACTCCGTTTTGCTGTTGAAAATCGTAAGAGGCATTTAATTGATGAGTTAATTGGAGCAGGTGTGTTTAAGATTCGCGACCGACAATTATACGAGCTGTCTTTAGAGGAATTGGAAAAAGAGTACGAAGACATGGAAGATTATGCAGATATTCAGGCATAGCTATATAGATTAATAAAAGATGAGCTGGTTACGTTTTTGTGTAACCAGCTCTATTATTATTTCATAGAAATCATTTTTTGTATTTCTTTCATAGGACGGAGCCAGTTTTGAGACATCATTTGTTCCATTTGTTGTTCATCTTGCTTTTGTAGCGCTTGAATGATAGAGTGATGTTCTTTAATAGATTGACTCGCAGGAACAAAGTTTTGGAAAAATAAATATTCAAGACGTAAAACGTGAAGCTGCATATTTTCTAGAAAAGGTTCAATATATCGATTTTTAGCAATAGAAGTAATTGTATTGTGAAATTGTATATCTAGTTCTAAAGCTCGTTTTGAGTTTTTTTCCTCTATAGATTGTTGGAAATCATCATTTATCTCGGAGAGTAGTTTAATATCAGAGTCTGTAATGTTTTGAAGTGCTTGCTTTCCAATAATTGAGTGAAGACCAGCCATTGTCTCATAAATGATAGATACATCTTCAAATTTAATGGGAGTAATTTTCGTTTTTTGTCCGGGAATCATTTCGACTAACCCAGAAAGCTCTAAAATTTGTAAAGCTTCTCTAACTGGTGTTCTGCTTACTCCTAGTGCTTCCGCCAATTCCCCGTCATTAATTTTTTCATCAGGTTGTAAAACACCTTCTATAATCCAATCTTGTAGTTGATTTAAAACGAGTGACTTTGCGGAAATTCTTCCGGTTTTTTTATAGTTTTGAGGGACAGGCATAATGAATTCAATCCTTTCATTGTATATTGTGTCTTTTTTCATTAACGAGTTTTAGCTTCGGTTTTCCTTCATCTGGTTTTTGGCTTAATATGAGCACCATTACAATGACACAAAAAGCACCTAATATTTGAAAAGATTGAAATGGTACGTGCAAAATAAGCACAGAAGATATAATAGCTGCAAGCGGTTCTGTGCAACCAAATAATGTTGTTTCTTTTGGAGTAAGGTATCTTATGCTGTCTAAATATAAATAAAATGCGATAAGTGTTCCGAAAATAACTACAAAGGCAATGAGCGGAAGGGTACTTAGTTTTACATATTTCATAGTTGATAATAAAATGAATTCGTTTGTGGAAATAAAGTGTAAAATCGTTACGCCTACTCCCCCAATAATCATGCCCCATCCAACGATAACGGATGAAGACCATCTCTCTAACAATTCCTTTGAATATAAGCTATAAAATGCGAGAGATAATCCAGATAAAATGCCCCAAACGATAGCTGGTGTAGAAACAGCCAAGTTATGAACAGACCCGTTTGTTAGTAATAGAAAAGTCCCTACTAATGAAAGTGTAATTGAAATAAAATCAATTTTTGATGGACGAACGTTCCATTTGAAAAGTAAATATACAGTAATAAATATAGGAGCTAAATATTGTAATAATGTTGCAACGGCAGCGTTTCCCTCTTTAATGGAAGCGAAATAAGTATACTGTACAGCAAGCATACCGAATAGGCCAAACAAAATCATTTTATAAGCATCAGATTTTTGTTTCCAGATGCCGAATATCTCTTTTCTGCTCGTTCCGAATGATGAAATAATTAGCAAGATGACGCCGGATATAAGCAGACGAATGGTAACTAACCATTCAGTAGAAACTTTTTCGGATTGAAAAAGTTGTTGCGCTGCTGTTCCTGACAACCCCCATAAACAAGCGCCGATTATGACCATTATAATTCCTTTTAATCGATTTGGATCCATAAGGTATATAGTCCTCCTTCCAAAAATATATATTGGATACAATATGCAATATATCACAGAATGGAGCGTGAATAAACTGAAATTTCTAATTAAAAATAAAGTTGTTTAGTAAGAACGATAATTTCTTTTTTTGATATGGTAAAATATTGTAGGGGTGGTGTTAATATGCTAGCGGGATTTTTAATTTGTTTATTTGTGGGGTTACTTATCATTTTTTTAGGGTATCAAATACATGTGAAAAAGAGATTGTTTTTATTGGCAGGATATCAAGAGGAAACGTTTGTTGGAGATAAAAATAAATTAGCGAAGCATTCAGGTGTGTTTTCTTATATAGTGGGAGTTGCCACAATGATATTACCATTTGGCTTAGAAAAAATAGGTGATGTAGCTGGTATCGTATATGCTATATTAGTTGTTTTAGGTACAATTGTATTTATTATTAAAGCAAATTTGTTAAATAAGAGTACTACAAAGTGAAAAAAGGCTTCATTCTACGGAAGCCTTTTTATTTTGGATTATGACGTGTAAGTAAAAGCCGGAATAGGATCAATAAATGTATTCCAGTTTTGTGTCATTTCTTTTTCTGTTAATAGACAATCATCTAATGAACGTTCAATAATAGAACGATTCATATCGATGCCGATAAATACGAGCTCAGTTATTCGATCTCCGTATCGTTCATCCCAGTTTGTCAATACTTCTGGTTCTTCTGTAATGATTTGATTTTTTTCAGTTTCAGGTAATGCCGCTATCCATTCACCAGCTCCTTGAATTGTAATAGAGGAACCTGCTTGAGATAGAAGGCCTATCATATTATTGCGAGAGGCGAGCCAGAAAAAGCCTTTCGCTCTTACAACATCTAGAGGCCAACTTTCTAGCCAATGCATAAGTCGCTTGGGGTGAAATGGGTGTTTACGACGGTACACAAAGGAGTTGATACCGTATTCCTCAGTTTCCGGTGTATGATGTTCACTATTTAATTCTTGCATCCATCCAGCTGACTGACTTGCTTCTTCATAATTAAATAAATTCGTGTTTAAAACTTCTTGTAATGGTACTTTGCTAAATGAAGACTCAATAATTTTTGCACCGGGATTTAATTTCTGGAGCAAATGATGGAGTTCTATCACATCTTCTTTATCTAGTAAATCTATCTTATTAAGAATAATTACATTCGCAAACTCAATTTGATCTATTAATAAATCAATAACTTCCCGAGTATCATTTTCATCAATTACCTGTTTACGTTCTAATAAGCTATCTCCATCTGCAAAATCATCCCAAAATCTATTTGCATCTACAACTGTAACCATCGTATCGAGACGACAATTTTTCGTTAAATCAATGTTAAGAATTTCGTCAGTATAAGTAAATGTTTGAGCAACTGGAATAGGCTCGCTTATACCAGAAGATTCAATAACAATATAGTCAATATCACCGTTCTCAACAAGACGATTCACCTCTATTATTAAATCTTCTCGTAGTGTACAACAAATACAACCGTTTTGAATTTCTACTAATTTCTCTTCCGTACGTGAAAAGCCGCCCTTTTTTATAAGAGACGCATCAATATTTACTTCGCTCATATCATTAACGATAACTGCTACTTTCAAGTTGTTCTTATTAGTCAAAATATGATGCAGTAAAGTAGTTTTTCCAGATCCTAGAAAGCCGCTTAATACAGTTATAGGTACTTTTTTCATAAAATAATCTCTCTCCTTCAAATCGTAATGATTACGTTTTATGCTAAATGATAAAAAAGAAAAAATCAATAACAAATCATAATGATTACGATTTAAGAATAGAAATAGACTATAAAATTTGTGTTGTAGTTATATGGAATATTTGGACAAGCATACGATTTTATATGAATAAAGTGGGGGCGATAGTGTTGGTCTTTAATAGGGTTTCAAAAGAATTAATAGGAATAGCTCTTATTGCTATTTTTCTATTTTTATTATTTTTTGTAGACTTTACAAGTCTAGCAAATTTGCACAAAAATATGCCACAAGAATGGCTGAATGTGAATACGGTGTTTTTAAGTATTATTTTTGAAGCAATTCCCTTTATTTTATTAGGGGTAATTGTATCTTCTCTCATTCAAGTGTTCGTGACAGAAGATATGATTCAAAAAGTAATGCCGAGATCTCCGATTGTTGCAATGATTCCAGCGGTATTTGTTGGAATTATTTTTCCGATGTGTGAATGTGTCATTATACCAATTGTAAGAAGGCTCATTCAAAAGGGGTTACCTCTTCATGTGGGCATTGTTATTTTACTAAGTGCACCTATTATGAATCCGGTTGTTCTTTTATCTACCATATATGCGTTTCAAAAAAATGATGCCGTTGTATATGCTCGTTTTGGGATAACACTTCTTGTTGCTCTATTCATAGGTCTAATTGTGTATTATTGCTATCGCGGGAGAAATATTTTAAAAGACATAGAGATTCCGGTTCAGAAAAGACAAAATAAGAGTTGGAAAGATGTCGTGAATCACACCGTAGATGAGTTTTTTGATACGGGTAAGTATTTATTAATTGGTGCTTTTTTAGCGAGTGTATTCCAAACATTTTTTGATCGGAATGTACTTGATACAGTAGCACATAACGAAGTAATTGCTCCAATTATTATGATGGGATTTGGTTATGTTTTATCAATTTGCTCAGCTGCTGATGCGTTTATAGCGGCATCTTTTGGACATGTTTTCTCGGTAAAGGCGCTTCTCGCATTTCTTGTGTTTGGGCCTATGCTTGATATGAAAAATACGTTCATGTTATTTGCGTATTTTCAAAAGAGATTTGTATTCTTTTTGATTGGAATTGTCATTTTATCGGTGTATACCATCCTGCAAATCATAATGTTATAGGTGGTGAAAAAGAATGGAGAAAGAGGAGCAGAAGGCATATCATCGCTATATTCGTGGCATTATTTTAATTGGTTTAGCAATGCTCTTATTTAAACTACTTGTAACAGGAAATATTTATAATTTTATCGCTCCCAAGATGATTAAATTTACGTATATAGCTTTTGTAGTAATTTTACTTATCGGTTCTTTACAAGTATGGGGAGATGGGAGAGAAAAACAGGACGATTGTAATTGTTGTAAGCATAATACAACATCAAAATCAGGGATGAAAAGTTTCTTTGTATATGTTTTATTTGTTGTTCCGATAATTAGCGCGTTTCTCTTTGGAAGTGTAACAATTGACGGAAGTTTAGCAGGAAAAAGGGGTATGAATCAAAGTGCACAGGCGAGAAGTATGGAAAAGAACGAAAAAGAGGGAAGACAGGTCAATTCTGATTGGCGAGAAGTATTAGTTGATCCAGATGAAACATCAAATTTGCCAACGACTTATCAAACGGAAGAGCAATTAGCAAAAAGTATGTTAGGGAAGCGTAAAATACAAGTAGAGGACAAGGATTATGTTCAAACAATGAATATAATTGGCCAAGATGTTAATGGGTTTAAAGGGAAAGAAATAATATTCTCAGGATTTATATATAACGATAAAGATGTGACGGGTAATAAAGTAGTAGTGGCTCGGTATGGTATAACTTGTTGCATTGCGGATGCATCGGTCTGGGGGATGATTGTTACGGGACAAAACGTTGAAAAATTCCCAGAAGAAACATGGGTGAAAATAACAGGATTATTAGACGGAACGACATATAAAAGAACGCTATTTCCGCTAGTAAAAATAAGTAAAGTGGAGAAAATCAATAAGCCAGCAGATCCATATGTATACGATGCCTTACCTCAATAAGAATGGGGTAATCCTTCATCTTTTTATGAAATATAATCATAATCGCGACGCCAAAAAAATAAAGATAAGAGTAATTTGGTTTGTTAAAAATATGTGTCGAAGGAGATATGTCATGAGCTGGGTTACCCATAAACCAACATTTGAATTCGATAATTATAGTCATTTTATTCGGACGAATACAGCGTGGATTGGGCATTTAGATTTCGCATATGATTTAGTAAGGTTTGAAAAGCCGGAAGTGTTAGTTGAGTTAGGCACACATTTAGGGGCTTCCTTTTTCAGTTTTTGTCAAGGGGCAAAAGATGGAGGATTAAATACAAAATGTTTTGCTGTAGATACTTGGACGGGAGATGAGCATACAGGTCCATATGGGGAAGGTGTTTTTCAAATAGTAAATAAAGTAGTAAATATGAGTTATCCTAATATAGGTAATTTAATTCGCTCTACTTTTGACGAGGCTGTGGATCAATTTCAAGATGGAACGATAAATTTGTTGCATATTGATGGCTATCATACGTACGAAGCAGTTTCTCATGATTATAAAACATGGTTACCGAAACTTGCGGATAACGGCATCGTTTTATTTCATGATATTGAAGTTAAAACTGGAGACTTCGGCGTGTATAAATTCTGGGATGAAGTTAAAGCGAAGCACCCTCATTTTCAGTTTGAGCATTCATATGGGCTTGGTGTATTATTTCCGAAAGGTTGTAGCGATAAGTTTGTGGAAATACTTAAAAATAAAGAAGAAATACAAAATATGTATAAATAAAAGTGGAGCATGCATCATTTTAATGATGTGTGCTTTTTTATATGGGGAAAAATGGTACTCCTTAAAAGGTGAGGATAATAGTAAAAAGTTTTGTTGTGGCAAATATTAAAAAAGTTATTCTTGAATTGTTCTATCTAAATAAAAATGTAACATTTTTTATATTTTCCATTGCGAAAAGTAACATCTACTTTTACAATAGAAAAGGTGTCCATATATTATACTGGAAAAATAAATCGAAATAATATGAAAATTTTGTTTTGTCTTCGCTAATTGTATATTACATACATGTAAGACGACATACGTCATGTTATCGACTTGTAAGGAGAGAAAAAAATGAAAAGTGTAAGATTACCATCGATGCTAGAAATCATAGTTCTTTTATTACTATTTCTTGCTGTTGTCTTTTCCTTCCAAACGATTTTTGATCTCCCAATTCAATTAGCGCTATTTATTTCATGGTTTTTAGTAATTGCGCTTGGATTAAGATTAGGATTTCGTTATCAAGAATTGCAAGATGCAATTACAAAAGGGATTTCTAACGGATTGGAAGCAATACTGATTTTAGTTGCAGTAGGTGCTTTAATTGGAACTTGGATTGCTGGTGGCGTTGTACCAACATTAATCTATTATGGATTAGAGTTTATTCACCCTAGCATATTCCTATTAGCAACATTAATTATTTGTTCGATAACTTCTATCGCGACAGGAACATCATGGGGAACAGTTGGAACAGCAGGTATTGCTATGATGGCGATTGGTGAAGGGCTTGGCTTACCACTTCCGCTTGTTGCTGGTGCAGTTCTTTCAGGAGCTTATTTCGGCGACAAATTATCACCACTTTCTGATAGCACAGTTCTTGCAGCGTCTATGGCAAAAGTAGATGTTATTGCTCACGTTCGAGCTATGCTCGTATTAGATGTTCCGGCTTATATTATTACTAGCATTATGTTTACTGTAGCTGGTTGGATGTATGGCGGCGATAATGTAGATTTGAATCGAGTAGAGTTTTTAAAAGAAGCTTTATTAAAGGAATTTGATATTAAAATATGGATGCTTGTTCCGGCGGTCATTGTTATCGTTCTATTAGCGATGAAGAAACCCTCTATGCCAACAATTGCAATGGGAGCTTTAATTGGTGCAATTTGGGCAACTCTTTTCCAAGGAATGCACCTTGGAGAGGCAATTGGAACAGCATATAATGGATTCTCAATTCAATCTGGTGTCGAGTTTGTTGATAAGTTATTAAACCGTGGTGGAATTAACGGTATGCTTGGTTCAGTAGCCGTTATTATTTTCGGGTTAGGTTTTGGTGGGCTACTTGAAAAGCTAGGTGTTTTAAAAGTAATCGTATCAAAATTTGAGAAGAAATTAAATTCTGCAGGTAATGTAACATTGTCTACATTAATCGTGGCATTCTTAGCTAATATATTTGGTTGTGCGATGTACGTATCACTTATTTTAACACCGAAAATTATGGAAGATAGCTATGATAAATTAAAAATAGACCGCCGTGTATTAGCGCGTAACTCAGAAGTAGGTGGAACATTAACTTCTGGTATGGTTCCGTGGTCTGATAATGGTATTTTTATGGCCGGTATTTTAGGTGTAGCAACGTTCTCATACGTTCCGTTTATGTGGTTAAGCTTTGTATCGTTAATTTTAGCCGTAATTTACGGATATACAGGCAAGTTCATTTGGTATGTAGATGATGCAGATAAAGGAAAGCAAGCATCATAAAATAAAAAATCACCTTCTACAATATGTAGAAGGTGATTTTTTATTTTGTAATAGGAGTTTAAGAAGTTATTTCGTCCTCATATTTAGCAATTTTTTGTTGTATTTTTTTTAAGTTTTTTTCAGTGTCTTGAATGAGCTGTAAGACATTGATCTCCTGTTGTTTCATTAATTCCAACCGTTGAAGGATGGTGGATTCTCCCACCATAGACCAGTCGATAAATTGTTTTATTTTTTGAATTGGCATACCGGTGTGTTTTAAACATAAAATCATCTCTAAATATTTCAGTGCTTCTTCATCAAAAACTCGATCTCCTTTTTCATTTCTTTTAAGAAAAGGGAACAGTCCTTGTTTATCGTAATAACGTATTTGAGAAATAGTTAAATGGTGCATTTTGGCGACTTGCCCAATTGTATAATACATATCATTCATCCCTTTATTACCAAGGTATAATGCCGTCTTTATTTAGTATTTTACCATTATAGTTTGTTTCACTTAATGCATATTTAATAATAATTTTAGCACTTTCATTGGTCGTATGGCCACCTGGGGAATTTCCATTTAGGTCAGTGGTTGTAAAACCAGGAGTTACTCCGAAAATTGTTGGACCGTTAGTACCAAATTCTTTGCTAAATGCTAATGTTAAAGCATTAATAGCTGTTTTTGAAGAATTATATCCTAATGTATTAATTGGGTGTGTTTCACCGCTAGCAAACATTGTTAGTGAGGCCATGTCAGTTGTTACATTTATAATTTTACTGTTGCTTGATTTCTTTAATAATGGTAAAAAGGCTTGCACCATTTGGAATGTTCCAAAAAAGTTAACTTCAAATCCTTGGCGTAAAGTTTCAATATTTAATTCACTAGGTAGCGTATGGAAGTCGAGTGCTATGCCTGCATTATTGATTAATAAATCTAAGTGGTCAGTCGTTTCATGGATTTTTTTGAGTGCTTCTCGAATGGATTGAGCACTAGAAATGTCTACTTGAATATAGGAAACGTTTGAAACATTTAAAGATTCTATGGCTTGTTGTCCAAGTTGTTTATTACGAGCACCTAAAAATACGTGATAGTCTTTTTCTGCTAATTGACGAACCAATTCATATCCGATCCCTTTATTCGCACCTGTTATGAAAGCATATTTTTTCATTTTGAATTCCTCCAGTAGTGTTATAGTAGGTTACAATGGAAAGGATACAGCCTGAACTTAAGTTTAGGTCAAGAGGAATTTTCAAAAAAAATATTGAATATTTGTATATATGAGTGAGAATCCTTATCATTTGATTGAAAGTCTGTTAATATAAGAGATGTAGGTATTATATTTTCAAGGGGATGAAAAAATGGAGTACAGAATTGAAAGAGATACATTAGGAGAAATAAAAGTTCCAGCTGATAAATTATGGGCAGCACAAACACAACGTAGTAAAGAAAACTTCCCGATTGGAACAGAGCAAATGCCGCTTGAAATTGTAAAAGCATTTGCCATTTTAAAGAAAAGTGCAGCGCTTAGCAATCAAAAATTAGGAAAGCTATCAGAAGAAAAAGCAGAAGCAATTGTGGCAGCAGCTGACGAAGTGATTGCAGGGAAATGGAATGAACATTTTCCGCTTGTCGTATGGCAAACGGGTAGCGGTACACAGTCAAACATGAATGTGAATGAAGTAATTGCAAATCGAGGGAATCAAATTTTGAAAGATAAGGGATCTGACGTACATATTCATCCGAACGATGATGTGAACATGTCTCAAAGTTCAAATGATACATTCCCAACGGCGCTTCATGTAGCATGTGTAATCGCAGTAGAAAATCACGTATTACCAGCAATTACGAAATTAAAAGAAACATTAGCAGAAAAAGTAACTGCATTTGAACATATTATAAAAATTGGTCGTACACACTTACAAGATGCAACACCGTTAACATTAGGACAAGAAATTAGCGGATGGCACCGTATGCTTGAAAAAACAGAGCGTATGATTGCTGAGAGCAATACATATATGAAAGAGCTTGCAATTGGTGGTACTGCAGTTGGAACAGGTATTAATGCTCATCCAAAATTCGGTGAGATGGTGTCAGAGGAAATTAGCCAATTTACAGGTAAGCAATTTATTTCTGCACCAAATAAATTCCACGCATTAACGAGCCATGATGAAGCTGTATATACGCATGGTGCATTAAAAGCATTAGCAGCTGATTTAATGAAGATTGCTAACGATGTACGCTGGCTTGCAAGTGGTCCACGTAGCGGTCTTGGGGAAATTATTATTCCTGCAAATGAGCCAGGAAGCTCTATTATGCCAGGTAAAGTAAATCCAACGCAAAGTGAAGCATTAACAATGGTTGTAGCGCAAGTTATGGGGAATGACGCAACAATCGGATTCGCTGCGAGCCAAGGTAACTTTGAGTTAAACGTATTTAAACCTGTTATTGCCTATAACTTCTTACAATCAGCTCACTTATTAGCGGATGCAATTGTTTCATTTAATGATAATTGTGCAGTTGGCATTGAAGCGGATGAAGAAGTAATTAAAGAGAATGTGAATCGTTCATTAATGCTTGTTACAGCATTAAACCCGCATATCGGATATGAAAATGCAGCGAAAATTGCTAAGCATGCTCATAAAGAGGGCTTAACGTTAAAAGAAGCAGCGCTGCAATCTGGACTGCTAACAGAAGAGCAATTTGATGAAATTGTAGATCCGAAAAAAATGATTGCTCCGAAAGAGTAATAGAAGAAGCCAAGATTCTTAGTTTAGAATCTTGGCTTTTTTGATATTCATTTTTATGTTTCCGCCACTTGTACTACTGTAAGCTCCAAAAGATATTATTTGTGAGAAGACGTATTCATTACTTTCATATGTGGGCAGTTCTCTTTTAAGAGTGAAATGAATTTTTCTTCTTCTTGTGGTACGAAAGTTGTCACTGAGTCAAATAAATTATAATCAATTTCTAATTGCTGCCTAGTCCATTTTTCTGAACGGAGTGTTTTGCCAGAGTATTTAATGTGACGAATATCTTCAAATGGAATTTCAGTACGTAATATGAAACCATGTTTTACAATAAGAGAAGATTTCGTTATGTTGTAGTGGGAGAAATAGAATGAAGAGAGATTCACGATATTTAACAGCATCATAAGAGTGAAAAAAATAGAATTTTCGTTTTGGAAGAATAGCGAAATGAAAAAAAAAATTATAAATAATGTAATAAAAATGACGTGAAATGGATTTTTTTTCGCTTTAAACTTCAAGTTAGTCACCTCGTTATACGTGTTCTTTAACTAAATTAAATCACAACATCGTAATAAAACGTGGGAATATGCAGAATTGCATATTCTTTCGGTTTATTATTCGTGTAAAATTTTTTGATAGGATAAATTTAAATGAAGTTTTTAATAGTGGAGTGGCATAAAGTGACTAACAAGAATAGAAGTGTAGTGCTAGTCATAATTAGTTGTATGATGATTATGAATGGCTGCTCAAATAGATTCGTTGAGGATGGAAAGCGAAAACATGTATTTGTACAAGCGAGTAAAGTTTTAGTGGAAGTTGTTTATAAAATATATAAAGGGTAAAAAGGGTGTTTCTATATGTGGAAACACCCTTTTTGTAGTTAAAATTGAATACTGAAGTTTTGGAATGAGTGAATGCCGGTTCCATGTTGAACGAGGTTGTTATCACTTAAATATTGAATAGCGTATTTTACTTCATTCAATATAGTAGGTGAAAGACCAAGAGTATGATGTGAACCGTAAATTTGATTAATAGGAGAGAGGTTTGTAATTTTGTTTAGAGACTGAACTAAGTCTACAGGATTTGTCGATGGATAAAACGCAAAAATCGTGCCTTCATAAAGTAAATCTCCTGTGAATAAAAACGCAGTTTCATAATCGTATATACAAATATACCCCGGTGAGTGACCTGGAGTATGTATAATTTGAACTTTCCTATTTCCGATATCAATCATATCTCCATCTTGTAGTAATTTTGTTGGTGGTCCTTGAAATGGCTCGAATGTTTCAGGTTGAAATGTTTTAGGTGTAGGTAAAGTAATATCACGAGCGATGTCGTGCCTAATTTGAGTAATAGAAAGTCCTTTTATGCCGTTAATGAGCCAATCTTCTTCTAAAGCATGCACATAGATTTCTTCATATTGCGCGTGACTACCGATATGATCCCAATGGACGTGGGTTGTGATAACTGTAATGGGTAAGTTCTTTAATTGGTCCGTTATACGTTTTATTCCGCATTAACGGGCAGTAAAACTCCTACCTCAAAATTAGGCTGTAGCAAAGAAGGTAGGTGGGAGATCAACTGCCCGTAAACGCCCGATTGGTTCAACTAATAATCAGTGGGGGATGAACAAAACCCCCACTGATTAAAGTTTCACTTTATATTATCGATACCTAGTCCAGTATCGATAAGGAGTGCGGTAGTATCGCCTACAAGTAAGAAGGAATGTACTTTCTCCCAATGTCCATATTCACTAATCACATATGTATTTCGAGCGATTTGTTTAACAGTAAACCAAGGGTTGTGCAGAATAGTCATGTTTTGTTTCACATCCTATAGTAATTCATTTATTAAATACATTCGCTTTTCGTTGCTTTAAGTCCTCTTTTAATTTGTTTAATAGATTTTTTTATAAAAGTTTACAAAATGGGTAAACGGAACGTTGAAATGTTTGTTTGTGTTATGCTAAGATGGTGAAGTGATAATAAACGTTATTGTAATTTGTTTGTTTTTAAGTAAACCTTTTAAAGGAGTGTTTAGTATGAGTGATATTTCAGAGAAGTTTTGGGATGCATCAGTTGAGGAATTGAAAAAAGGGTATGTGTTTGAAGCGGAAGCAGAGGAATATATTTGTTTAGCCTGTGGAGAAACGTTTATTAAGGGGGTTATTTATCAAGATAATCAAGTTTTGTATGAAGCAGAGAAGTTTATACAGTTGCATATTCAAAATGAGCATACATCTATGTTTGATTATTTATTAAATCTTGATAAGAAGTTTACGGGTTTAACTGAGTTGCAGAAGAAGATGGTGCAGTTTTTCCATATGGGACTTAATGATAAAGAGATTGTAAAAGAAATGGATGGAGGGAGTACGTCGACAATTCGCAATCATCGATTTACACTTCGAGAGAAAATGAAGCAAGCGAAAGTATTTTTAGCGTTAATGGAATTGTCAGAAGAAAAATCAAAAGTTCAAACTAAATTTGTACCGATTCATAGAACAGCTACGATGGTAGATGATCGCTACAATATTACGGAAGAAGAAAATGATGAAGTATTAAAAGCACATTTTACAGAAGGATTAGATGGACCACTTTCTAAATTTCCAAAAAAGCAAAAGCGTAAATTAATTATATTACGCCATTTAGTGACGAAGTTTGATAGTAATAAAAAGTACACTGAAAAAGAAGTAAATACTGTCATAGAAAGTGTATACCCGGATTTTGTAACTTTAAGAAGATATTTAATCGAATATGGGTTTTTAGATAGAACAGCAGATGGAAGCCAATATTGGGTGAAGTTATAATAATACGGAAAAGAAGATGAATAGAAGCACATCGTTATAACAACTATACAAAGAGATAGAAGTTGAAAAAACAGATTTTTAGTAAAAGGAGAAATGAAATTTGAAACCACCTACAGATAACAATAAAGAAGGTGCGGAGTCACATAAGTTAGAAAGTGAGAGTAAACCGATATGGAAATCGATGTCCATGTTTTTAGTGCCGTTACTTTTAAGTAATGTATTACAATCAGTTGGACAGTTATTTGGAATGGTAGTAGTAGGAAGATGGCTTGGTGTAAATGATCTAGCAGCTATATCGGCATTCTTCCCGTTATTTTTCCTACTCGTTTCATTTGTAATTGGAATTGGTTCTGGTAGTTCAATTTTAATTGGTCAGGCATTTGGTGCTAAAAATGAAGAACGTTTAAAAGCTATCGTTGGTACGACGCTTACGTTTACTTTTATTATCGGTGTCGTGTTGGCGATAATAGGTAGTATTTTTGCGATGGATATTATGCGCCTTATGGGAACGCCAGAAAACATTATTGGAATAAGTGTGCATTACGCAAGAATTTTATTTATATCTATGCCAGTATTATTTTTATATTTTGCATACACAACATTTATGAGAGGTACAGGAGATTCTAAAACGCCATTTTACTTTTTAATCGTAAGTACAGCGCTAAATATGATCTTATTACCAATTCTTATTTTTGGCTGGTTAGGAGCTCCGAAATTAGATGTTTACGGAGCAGCCTATGCTTCAGTTATATCTACAGTTATTACGTTTATTATTATGTTAGTGTATTTAAAGAAGAAAAATCATCCACTACAATTAGACGGGACAGTAAGAAAATATCTTCGTATGGACTGGGAGTTATTAAAATTATTGTTACGCCTCGGTATTCCAGCGAGTATTAATATGATATTAGTTTCATTATCAGAAATCGCGGTAATCGCATTTGTAAATCGGTACGGTTCAGATGCAACAGCGGCGTATGGCGTTGTGAACCAAGTTGCAAGTTATGTACAAATGCCAGCGGTTAGCCTCGGTATTACAGTATCAATTTTTGCAGCGCAATCAATTGGGGCGAACCAATTTGATCGATTGCAGAAAGTTGTTAAGGCCGGAATTATTATGAATTATATCATTGGTGGTGTATTAATATCTCTTATTTACTTGTTCTCAAGAGATATTTTAGCACTATTTTTAACAAGTCAAAATACAATTGACATTGCTCATAGTCTAATCATGATTACATTATGGAGCTACTTAATTTTCGGTCATGCACAAATTATTAGTGCGACAATGCGAGCAAGTGGTACTGTACTATGGCCAACTGTAATCAGTGTTGTATCAATTTGGCTTGTTGAAGTACCTGTGGCGTATTATCTTTCTTACCATACGAGCCTTGGAATAGAAGGGATATGGATTGGGTATCCAGCTGCATTTATCGTCAGCTTAATATTACAGTATGCATATTATAAGCTTTCATGGCAGAAGAAACGAATTACACGATTAGTGAGTTAAAAGATGAAAATGTCCCTAAGTCATTATACTTAGGGACATTTTTTTATGAATGCTTATAAATAACTTTTTAAAGTTATGTCAAAATGTTGTCTAATGAGTTTTCCATTATTCATATAAAACTCCCAAGCTGTATCTGGCTCACCGATAATTTCGAATGAATCTTCTGTAATATATAAAGCGCAATTATCTTCTAATGCAATGCCTTCTATATTACCTTGGTGAGTTTGTAAAAACGTATGGAAGGCATTCATTCTATTTAATTGATTGTAATGGGGGCAAAATCTTTTGTTAACAATACTCCAGCCACTACTTTCTATATAACCAGAACCTTCATAATCTGAACGAATGCTAGATGTGAACCAGCACATAGCACCGGCACTATATCCTGCAATAAGTGTTCCACGCTTTAAAGCAAATAGTAACTTTTCATCTAGTTTATGTTCTTTCCATTGTTCAAGCATGTGAACGTAATTTCCACCGCCAAGATAAATTAAATCGGCGGAATGAATCATCTCAGCTATTTCATATTTAGTAGGTGTTTCGGTTGAAATGCGTAAAATTTGAACCTCACAATGTAATTGCTTTTCAAATGTTTCTAAAAATAACTTTATATATCCTTCATCATCACGACTAGCTGTAGGAATGAATAATACTTTTGGGTATTGTTTATTCGTTAATTCTATAAGTCGTTCATTAATATGCAAGTGATTTGGATCTTGTAAATCACCGCCACCAATGACAGCTAATTTCATAGTAAAGCACCACCTAATAATATTTGTTATGTAAAAATTCGATAGTGGGGAGTTACATTCCTTCTGTGATTTAATGAATAAGGGGAAATAAAGCAAACAATATATTGAAATAGCATGAGGTATCGATAGCTGTAGATAGAAAGGAATTAGAAGCAGTTTATCCCGCTATTTGCGGGCAGTAAGACTCCCACCTCAAAATTCGACTGGAGCAAAGCAGTTAGGTGGGAGTCGGGCTGCCCGTAAACGCCCGATTGGTGAGGGCTAATAATCAGTGGGGGATGAACAAAACCCCCACTGATTAAAGTTTCACTTTATTGATATATAATACTGGATAATATTGTTTCAAAGTATGGAAACAATATGTTTAAATGAATATAACGACGTACTAATGAATATTGAAAGAATATTTATATTTAAAAAGTACGGGGAATAGAAGTTTTACAAGGGTGTTTTTTACTTTTTATAGGAACTTATTTCATAATATGGTAAAATTATGTTGGTATATTTATTAGCGTAGAATGAAAAGAGGGAGCGTGAAAGAGTGGATTTTCGATTTGAGTTTGCAGCGAAGGTGAAAGAATATTTAGATGATGAAAAAGATGAAAAAATAATAAAAGATGGACACAGAGATATAATTTATAAATATTTATATCCGTTAGAGAGTGAAATTGGAATTTTTAAAAATCCTAACTTTACTTTTTTTGCATCAGGAAGACGTTCACATATAGTATTAGAAAATATTGAATTTAAAACAGAAGTAAACGTAGAAAGTAATATAATTGAAATTACAAAAATAGTGGATAATGTGGTGATTCCATTAGATACGATCGTAGCTAAAGATCGAGAATTATTTGCACTCGGGCGTAATGAGAAATTTAGCGTGCAAATATTAGAATATTATCTTTATGATGCATTTGGTGAGAAGTTAGGTTTACAATGAATCGAACGCGGTACAGCTAACTAATTAGTGGAGATTAGGATTCATTTAAGTATCAGTTAATATCATTTATGTTTGACCTTCTATATATTTTATACTACAATCTGTAGTGTGAAAGGGGCCATACGATGTTTACTCAAAACTACAAATTAAATGAGCAAGGGTTAAATCACTTTTTCGGACCGCTTGAAGCGAAAATAATGGAAACTGTTTGGGCTACTCAAGGTATTACCATTAAAGATGTGCAACAGAAATTAAGTGAAGAAACCCCGGTGAATTTTAATACTGTAATGACAGTTATGAACAGATTAGTAGAGAAAGCACATTTAGAAAAGCATATTGTGAAAAGAAGTGGTATGTATCGTACTACACAAACGAAGGAAGAATTTTTATCTAATCAAACGAAGAAAATGACACAGGAATTAATGGGTGAATTTGGGGATCTTGTTGTGAACCATATGATAGATGAGTTAGAACAAGCTGATCCATCTTTAATAAAAAAATTAGAAGAGAAATTAAGTCAGCTAAAAAAAGAGGACCGATAAAATGAAGTGGCAAATGCGTAAAATCGTTTTGTTAGCAGTGACTATTAGTGTGCTTTTTTTAAGTATGTTAGTATACTACGTTACATACCCATTTCTTTTTCAAAATAAAGCATTTTTCCTTTCGCAATTTTGTTTATTTGAATTACAAAAACATATGAGGGAACTATCAATACTTCGTATAATGATAGCCGGATTACTGTTATTTACTGTAATCATTATGAGTAAAAGAATTTGGAAGCAATTTTTTTATAGTAAAAGATTGAAAAGAAATCTCGTGTCTATTACTAGAAAAGGAAAGCAAGTGTACGTATTATCAGCGTTACAGATTACGGCATTTACAATTGGATTATTTCGACCGAAAATTGTCATTTCAGAAGGAATGTTTCAGGCATTTTCTGAGGAAGAAATTGATGCGATTGTATTACATGAGGAATATCATCAAAAAAATCGAGATCCATTAAAGTTATTTTTCTTTACATTGTTAGCTGAGGGAATGATGTATATTCCTATATTAAAAGGGATGTTGCAGCGTTATCATGTATATCAAGAGCTATCAGCAGATAAATATGCGATGCAAAAAATGAAATCTTCATTTGAGCTAGGTAGTGCATTATTAAAGTTAATTAAAATAAAGACGATGGAAAATCAATGTATTACAGCGTCGTTTGCGAAAACTGCAATTAATTTACGAATTGAGCAAGTGTTGAATGAGAAAGTTGTTAAGCTGAATATGCCATTACATACAAATTCAGTATATGTAACGTTAGGGCTATTTTGTATGTCGATTGTACTTATTGTCGGAGAGTGCATATAGCCTCTTTTTTTAATAATTAACACTACGCATTGTAGTGTATTTAGGAGGGATAAAATGAATGCGGCGGATTTAACAATTTGGCTAGTAGTAGGGGCTGGGATACTTTCATTTATATCACCATGTTCTTTACCGCTATATCCATCTTATTTATCATATATCACAGGTGTGTCTATTCAAGATTTAAAAGAAAATCGTGGAATTATGCAAAAGTCAGCGATTATACATACAGTATTTTTTATGATCGGTTTCTCGGTTATTTTTTATGCGTTAGGTTTATCGGTAAGCTGGATTGGGATTACTTTTTCATCTAATCAAAGGCTGATTCAGCAAATTGGTGGGATATTTATTATTTTGATGGGGCTATTTATGACTGGATTGATTCAGCCTAAGTGGCTTATGGCAGAGAAAAAAGTACAATATAGAAGAAAATCGACAGGCTATATTCGCTCAATTTTGGTCGGTATGACATATGCAGCAGGATGGACACCGTGTGTTGGACCGATATTTTCTGCAGTGCTTATGCTCGGTGCGACCAATCCTGAAAGTGCACTTCTGTATATTACAGCGTATACCCTTGGATTTGCAGTTCCGTTTTTCGTGATGGCATTTTTTATTGGAAAGGTAAAATGGATTGTTACATATGCCAATGTCATGATGAAAATTGGTGGTGGAATTATGATTGTAACAGGAGTTTTATTATATACAAATCAAATGACGAAAATTACAGCATTCTTTATTCGTATATTTGGTGGATTTACAGGATTTTAGAAATGAGGAGGAAGAAAAGTGAAGAAACTAATTGCTATTATACTGGCCGGGGCACTAATTTGGGCAGGGGTTAACTTTTATAATACAAAGAAAGAAGAAAAAGAAAGAAAAGCGAAACAAGCGGAGTTACAAGAGAAAGAAGTATTACCACAAGTAGGATTTAAAGCACCAAACATAACATTAAAAGGATTAGATGGGAAGCTGTATTCGTTAAATGATGCAAAGGGAAAACCATATGTTATTAATTTTTGGGCATCATGGTGTGGACCATGTGAAATGGAGGCTCCTGATTTAGTTCGTTTGTATGATAAATATAAAAAGGATGTTGAAATCTTTGCGGTAAATGCAACAATCGGGGATCCAGTACAAGAAGCGAGTGCATTTGCAGATCGCCACGGATTTAAATTTCCAGTTCTATTAGATATGGACGGAGTAGCTGGATTAGATTATAAAGTATTCTCTTTACCAACGACATTTTTCGTTAATAAAGATGGAATTATAGTAGATCAAGCACGAGGTGTATTACCTCCAGATCAATTAGAAAAGAAGTTTAAGAAAATAATTGAGAATTAAGAGGGGATTTCATAGTGATGGAGTGGATGGTGAGGTTACAACCCGTTTCTCTTATAATAGGAAGTCTATTTGGATTTACTCTAATGAAACTAAGGATGAAAAAGCAAAATATTCAATATGAAAAAATGATGGATGCAGTAACGAATGGCTTTCTCATCATTGTATTAGTATGGAAATTTGCACCGGCAATATTAAATCCAGTATGGGCTTTTGGATCGCCGGTGCAAGCATTATTAGCTGTAGGGAGCATGCAACATATTATAGTAGGATGCGTAATTGCGAGTATATATATTGTTTGGAAAAGTAAAAAAGAGCAATTTTCTCTTCGGATTTTACTTGATACATTACCTTTTGGATTTTGCGTGAGTATAATCTTTTATTTTCTATTCCATCAAGAAGTAGGTGTACAAACGACACTGCCGTGGGGGATGAAAATATATGAATCAAAATTTTTGTATCATCCTATTTTCATGTATGAGATTATACTCGCACTCTGTATAATTGGCTCGTTATGGATTAAAAATGAAAGATTAGGAAATGGAAAGAATATAAGCTTTTTTCTAATTTGCGAGGGAATTGCTCATATCATTGTTTCACTTATTAGTGAACAAAATTCAGTTCTATTTGGTCTTTCAATACAGCAAATACTCAGTTTTTGTGTTATTAGTCTAGGGATTTTGTTCGTACCAAAAAAATAAAAGTAGCCATGCACGGAGAGCATCTATGCATGGCTATTTTTGTATCATCATATGAATTAAAAAATCGGCGGAGTAACAGAAAATAAAACAATCGCATTTTTCTCGAATTGATTTACCCATTTATGTTTTAAATAGGCTGGTATTTTTACGCTATCACCGGTTTCTAATATGTATTCTTCTTCATTTAAGTGCAATGTGATTTTTCCGTCTAATACAAATGCTAATTCTTCACCTTTATGTTCTAGAACATTTTCTGATGAAGCAGTATTCGGTGGGATAGTCATAATTGCTGTTGCTAAATTTCCTGTGAAATCAGGTGATAACAATTCATATGATAAATTATCGATAATCATTTTTTTTCTTTTATGAGAACGTACAATTAAATCGTCTGTATTATTTTCTTCAAGTAAAAAACTAAATGTTGGAACATCAAGAGCTTTTGCAAGTACCTTTAATGTTTGAATAGAAGGGTTAGCAGAACCACGTTCAATTTGACTAAGCATTGATGGTGTGATTTCGGCCATCTTTGCTAATTCTTTACTAGTTAATCCTTTTTCTTTTCTTTGTTTTTCAATCTTTTTACCGATATCTATATTCTCCATAATAAATGCTCCTTAATAATTATTAAATTATATTTAAATAAATTAAATTAAAGTTAACTGAAATGAATTATTTATGTTAAACTATATTAAAATTAATTTAATTATAATTTATTATATGGCTAGCTACAAGGATATAAGGAGGAAGAGGAATGAAGGAGATAGAGGCATTAAAAGAGCAATATCCACTAGTAAATAACTTAATCGCAACAGAAGAAGTATTTTGGATAAACCCGAATATGGAAAAGTATGAAACAGCAATAAAAAATTCGCCACTTAATGAAGAACATGTAAAAGACGCGGAAGAGAGATTAAAGCGTTTTGCACCATATATTGCGAAAGTATTTCCGGAAACGAAAAAAACGAGTGGCATTATAGAATCACCTTTAGTGAAAATACCTTCTATGAAACAATATTTAGAGAAAAATTACGAGCAGCCTATTTTAGGAGAATTATTATTAAAGTGTGATAGTCATCTTCCGATATCAGGATCAATAAAGGCAAGAGGCGGCATTTATGAAGTGTTGAAACATGCAGAGCAATTAGCATTGCAGCATGGAATGTTAACAGAGAAAGATGATTATTCAATTTTAGATAGTGATAGCTTTAGAGGTTTCTTTGCGAAGTATTCAATTGCAGTAGGTTCTACTGGGAATTTAGGGCTTAGCATCGGTATTATGAGTGCGAAACTAGGTTTTAACGTAACTGTTCATATGTCAGCAGACGCAAAAGAATGGAAAAAAGATTTATTAAGAAGTAAAGGTGTAAACGTTATTGAATATGAAGCTGATTATAGTAAAGCAGTAGAAGAGGGAAGACTGCAAGCAGATGCAGATCCTAGCTGTTATTTTGTTGATGATGAAAACTCACATGATTTATTTTTAGGATACGCAGTAGCGGCATCGCGTTTACAAAAACAATTAGAAGAATTAGAGATTGTAGTAGATGAAGAACATCCTTTATTCGTTTATCTTCCGTGCGGGGTAGGTGGCGGACCTGGCGGAGTAGCATTTGGTTTAAAGTTATTGTATAAAGACAACGTACACTGTTTCTTTGCGGAGCCAACGCACTCTCCTTGTATGTTACTCGGTTTAATGACAGGACTTCATGATAAGATTTCCGTTCAAGATATCGGGATTGATAATGTAACAGACGCGGACGGACTAGCGGTAGGAAGACCATCTGGGTTTGTCGGTAAAACGATGGAACCATTTTTGAGTGGAAATTATACAGTAAGTGATGAAGAGTTGTATAGATTGTTAAAAGAACTTGCGGATACGGAAAATATTTATTTAGAGCCATCTGCATTAGCGGGTATGATAGGGTCGTTGAATGTATGCAAAACTGAAAATGAATATTTACAAAAACAACAGTTAACAGAGAAGGTGAAGGATGGTACTCATATTGTGTGGGGAACTGGCGGTAGTATGGTTCCGGAAGATGTGATGAGTGGTTATTATAAAAAAGGTTCGGAATTAACGAAAGCAGAGTAAGGAAGAATGAGGCGATTTAAAGCCTCATTTTTTCATGTACATAAAAATCTTTGTTATTTTCACATTAGTTCTTTATAGTATAGTTATAAAGGATTATTCATATCGATTAAATATAACAAAAAAGCGTTATTTTACATAATAAGAGGATGTGTATACGATGTCATTACAGACTAAATATATAGCGGGTATTTCGCTTGGAGTTATGGGCGTAGGTTTTGCGGCTTCCATCCCTTTTCAAGGAACGGTAGCTGGGGAGATTATTCAAGGTGGATTTGAAGCTGGCTTAGTTGGTGGACTTGCGGATTGGTTTGCGGTTACAGCTTTATTCCGTCATCCGTTAGGAATTCCAATTCCACATACAGCATTATTACCTAAAAATCGGAAACGGGTAACAAAGGGTCTCGTTTCTACGTTAGAAAATGAATGGCTGACGAAAGAAAGTATTACAAGTAAAGTAAAAGAAATGCAGCTAGCGCAAATGGTACTGCAAATTGCTGAGAAAGAGTTACAGTCTGATGCTGTGAAAAAAGGGATTGTAACAATTGCTGAGAAAGCGATTCTTCAAATAGATACGGAAAAATTAGCAGTTATTATTGAAAAAGAATTAAAAACGTATTTGCATACAATTAACACAAGTAACATATTACAAGTTCTCGTGGATCAATTAGTAGTGCAAGAATATGATGAAAAAACACTTGATTACATATTAGTAAAAGTGAAAGATTGGACAGCTCAAGATGAAGCACGTTATCAGCTCGGAAGCTTAGGCATGAAGGCGATGGAAAACATAAAAGTAGATGGATTCCTACAGTTTACTTTGAAATCGTTTATGAATATTGTTGATGAGGATAAAATTGGTGGCATTTTGCAGAAGTTTATCATTAGCAATATTAACAGCTTGCAAGATGCTGATAATAGCACAAGACAACTTATATTAGCGAAGATTCGTCAAGAGATTATAAATGTAAAAGAAAATGAATCTTTATTACAGGAATTAGAGAAGTGGAAAGAAAAATGGATTGCAAATTGGGATGCTACTGACAAAATAAAAGAGATGCTAGAGCAAGTACAGAGTAGGGCAGTTACTTTTGTGAAGAATGAAGAATTTGCTGATAAATATGTTGTTCCATTCTTACAAACACAAATGAATAAAATAAAAGAAGACGAACAGACTGTTCAAAAAATAGAAGATTGGTTACAAAAACAAGTTGTTACTATTGTTGAAAAGAATCATTCGAAAATTGGAAAGCTTGTGCAAGAAAACCTTGATAAGTTAGATGATAAAACATTAATCGAAATGATTGAAAATAATGTCGGTAAAGATTTGCAGTGGATTCGTGTGAACGGGGCTGTTTGTGGTTTTATGATTGGATTAGTTTTGGAAGGAATAAAAGCGATTATATAAGAAAAACCTTCCACGATTGTGGAAGGTTTCTTATTTTTCGATAACACTCATATTTATGTTATAAGCTTTCTCAATATTTAATTTGTACGTTCCATTGCCTGTTTTTATCGAGTTTTTATACCAATGTTCTTGCTCGTTTAATTCTTGATTTTCATCTAAAGAATTATTTTCTTTTTTCGTTAAATCTTCTACTTGTTCCCAAGGGGTGCTTCCGTGAGCTTCTTTTTGATTTGTTACTGCTGTTAAAGAAACATCACTTTCTTTAGCTAAATGAACAGATACGTTTGAGCTGTTTTGTACAAACCAATTATTTTGTAATTGACCAGGATAAAGAGATAGTTCGTTATTTGAAGCACGAATTTCCACATTTTTATTTTGCGGAAGAACAAGTGTTGGTTTCACTTGTGGTGCTGAGTTAAATAACGTATGCTGAACCGGTAATGGTTTTAACGTTATATACATCGTTTCTCCAGCCGTTTGAACTGAAAGGAAATCCTCTCTTTTTAAATTAGGTTTTTCATTTGCTTTTGTCGTCATTTCATATGTTCCAAGAAGATGAATTTGATTTGTATTATTTCCCTCTACCGTTAGAGGGTGATGCCCCGCATCCACTACGATTTTTTTGATAGATTCAGGTATATCAAGTTGTCCGTCTGGAATATTACTCGTTTGCTTAGTTGTATTAATAGAATGACGAACTTCTTCTAGTAATCCGGTTGATAATAAACAGTAAAAAGCAATTCCAACGCTTCCTAAAACTCCGATAAAGAAAATGCTAAAAATATCATATTTAATAAATGATTGTTCCTTCTTAGAAAATAGAAGGTATAGTAAAATTTCAGCGCCAAGTATGATAAGTAAAACAGGCCACCATGCTGTTAATGTATCCAATACTTGAGTGCCTTTCATAACTGAAAATAGTAAGAAACAACCTAATGTAATAATGGAAAGCCCCATTGAGAATGTTCCAACGCGCCATGTTCTCATTCGTTTGTACCACCTTTGTTTTCTTTATTTCCAAGTAACAATTTAAAGCCGCCACCAATTAAAAGGAGAGCAACGATAGATGTTTGGAAATAGCGATAATATAGTTCGCTAAGATGAATATTAAATATAGTTACAAAATAATCATTCAAAATAGGAAGGACTGTTTGATCTAATAAATAATAACCACCTAATGCAATTAAACCGATACCGATCCATCTTTGATGATTTATAAAATAGTCGATGATAGGTTCGTCATGTACGCGTTCTTTTCCGTATTTGGCTGTTTGCTGTAATGTGTCAAAAAAGCTATAAAACCAAATGATTGGTACTAAAAATAAAAACGCAGAGAGTCTTAATAAATCGAGTAAATAAATGGATAGTAAAAAGGCTGCCATAAGCTGAAGACCACGGCGTTGTAAGCCTAAATACATATGTCCTGCTCCAGGGAACATCGCTAAAATAGAAGCAAATGTTTTACTTTTCTTTCCTTGTTCTCGGTGCTCTTCAAAGTCTTCAAAAATAGTACGATCAACTAATTGCTCGCCACGTTCTTTTTTCTGTAGTTGCTGAACAACATCGAAGAAATTATAAATCCATAAAACAGGTAACGTAATAAGGAAGATAAGGAAACTTCCTTGAGATGTTAATAATGTCACAAATATAATCATGCTGCCTAAGCCTGCGCAAGCGACTAAAAATGTAAGACCTCGCTGCATAAGCCCTAATTGGAAATGACCAAGTCCAGGGATGATTGATAGGAGAATGATATAAAATCGTTCGCTCTCTTTAGAGGAATCTGTAAATTCTCCGGCAGCTTGTTTTTTCGATTGGTTAATAATAGTGATAACTAAATCTAATAAATTGATCGCCCATAACACGACTAGTAAAAATAGAGAAAGAAAAGCAATATCACGCGCTCCTAATGCTATTGTACAAAATGCTGCAAAGATAAATAGAAATAAAGCCCCTCCGCTATATAAAATAAATCGTCCAAATTTCTTTAAATATAAATGTCCAAGCCCAGGAATAAGCCCTAATACAAGTGCTAAAAAGGGATTTTTAATCATGCTTTGAACCTCCGTCCTTTTTTGATGTGTCTACCGATTTGTTTACAATTTGTTGTGAGATAGAAGACTCGTTATGTTTTGAAGATTTCTCGAAATTTGATGTCGCTGTGAAAATATACTGGAATAAACCACTTACCATAAAAATAATTGTAGCCGCAGTCGCAATTATGTAGTGAATAATTGTACGCTTTAGTGAGTTTGTTTTTATATTTTCATTAGGCTGTAACGTTTCAAAATTAATTTGCGTCATAACTTCGTTCGTAAATGAATCATCATTTATCATTGGAAGGTTTTCATGTTGTTCATCAATACTTTCCATATAAAGTGCTAAACAATGATCACATTCATAAAGATGTACTTCCATAGATTCACGTTCATTGTTTGATATAACATCTAATGTATAATTGCGCCAATCTTCTTTTGAATAATGCATCATAGAAACTCTTCCTCCTTCCAATGTTTTTTAATCCATTTTCTTGCCCGATACAGTTTCATTTCGACTGTTTTCACTTCAATATTTTCTTGCAAAGCAATTTCTTGATAACTTTTTTCTTCTAAGTAATGTGCGAGAACGACGTCACGGTAATTATCGGGAAGTTCTCTCAGTTTTTGAGCAATAAGTACTTTTTGCTCTTTCGTCAATAATAAAGCCTCAATATTATGAGAGGATTTTATATTTTCCGCAGTTTCTTTACATAAGGAGAGTTCTTCGTTTTCTCTAGCTTTTTTTCTCTTATAATCAATAGCGTGATTGGTGGCAATACGTGCCATCCACGTTTTTAATCCGCGAAATTGATAATTTGGGAGAGAGGCGTGAATTTTTACGAATACTTCTTGTGTAACATCTTTAGCATCTTCTTCATGTCTTAAAATAGAAAAGATAACTTGAAAAATATAATGACGATATGTTTGCACAAGGAAACGAAAAGCATGTTCGCTTCCTTGCTGTGCTTTTTCAATTAATTGTTTTTCCTCAATCGGTCTCTCCCTCCTTTTTGACGCATTCTATTATATAGACGTAAGAAATGATAAGTCACCCTACACATGTTGTAAAAAAAGAATAATATATTTTTAGCAGGAGGGCTATATGAAATAGGTGTGAAAAAATGGTAAAGAGAAGTATATAATGAGCAAAGAGGAAATGCTACATGGAGAAAGGATGTGAATGTTAGTAGGATAAGGTCCATACTAACAAACATGAAAATTAAAATATTAATAGCCGATGATAATTCTTTTATTAGAGAAGGTATGAAAATTATTTTAAATACATATGAAGAGTTCGAAGTATTAGATACTGTAAATGATGGAAAAGAAGCTGTAGCGTATTGTAAAAAGCATGATGTTGATATTGCGCTTTTAGATGTTCGTATGCCAAACATGAACGGGGTAGAGGCGACGAAAATAATTTGTGAAGAGACAAAAACGAAGCCTCTCATTTTAACGACGTTTGATGATGATGAATATATTTTGGATGCAGTAAAAAACGGAGCGAAAGGTTATTTGTTAAAAAATAACGATCCAGAGCGTATCCGTGATGCAATAAAAGGAGTATATAACGGTCAAACTGTTATGCAAGATGTAGTACTTGATAAAATTAAGTCTAATTTAATGGAAAGTAGAGAAGAAGAATCTAAAATTGATAAGAGCCTTTTCACAGAAAGAGAGCTTAGTATTATCGCATTAATTGCGAAAGGTTTCTCAAATAAAGAAATTTCGAAGCAACTTTTCATATCTGAAGGAACGATTGCAAATTATATTACATCAGTTTTAGGGAAAACTGGACTTGAACATCGCACACAAATTGCGATTTATTACTTAACAGGGAAAGTAGATTAATGTTATGGAATTTTGGTTAACTGTAAGTAAACTTATTGTCTTTTTATATATAGTGTTTAGCTACATTCATTTAAATGTTACGAACTTACCATGGATTATACTTACTTTGCTTTTATATCTTTCTGTAAACGTGTTGATCTCTATACTTAAAAAAGATACGTACAAAAACATATTAACTTGTGTGTCAATTGGCGTAGTTATGTTATTTACATGGAAGGTGCATCCGTTTTTTATTTTGCTTTTACCTTTGAACTTATACGAAATTACATCAAATTATATAGAGAGAAAATGGCAGCTCTTTTTCATTATGATGCTTCCTATTACTTTTACAAATGAAAGCATTCAAATGACATATGGATTAATTGTTGCATTTTCTTTTCTCGTTTTAACTATCGCAGACCGATATATATTGCGTGTAGTAAAGCTGGAATCACAAAATGATAAGATGCGAAAAGATATGCAGCGACTGACGAAAAGCCTAAATGAAAATAAAGAGTACATAAGGCAATCAGAGTACACATTTAAGTTAGAAGAGAGAAATCGACTATCTCAAGAAATTCATGATAAAATCGGTCACTCAATGACAGGTGCACTAATTCAAATGGAAGCAGCAAAGAGGTTAATGGAAATAGATAAAGAAAAATCTGCGGAATTATTACAAAATGCCATTCATATTTCAAAAGATGGAATTGAAAGCATTCGGATTACATTAAAAAATATGAAGCCACCAACTGAGCAAATTGGTATTCATCGTATGAAATTATTCATAGAGGAATTTGCTGGTAAGCATGATATAAATATTCCATTCGTATATAAAGGGAACTTAGATATGATTTCACCAATTCAGTGGAAGATTATTGGTGAAAATGTTATGGAGGCACTAACAAACGCGATGAAATATGCTGATGCGACAGTCATTTCAATAGACATTCATGTACTGAACAAGATGGTGAGAGTACAAGTGAGGGATAATGGTAAAGGTGCAGCTCTTGTTAAGAAAGGCCTCGGTATTATGGGGATGGAGGAGCGAACAGCATCAGTAAACGGAAAAATTATTGTAGATGGAACAAGTGGTTTTTCAGTAACGATGTTGTTGCCGATATGAGGGATGAATCATCTCATATGAAAAAAGTGAATAATCTCATGTGAAAAGAGTGAACTTCTGCACTGAGCAGGTTCATTCTTTTTGTTTATAATAAAGTGAAACTTCAATCAGTTGGGGTTTTGTTTTTCCCTGCTGATTGTTAGTTGAACCAATCGGGCATTTTTACGGGCAGTTGATCTCCCACCTAACTTCTTTGCACCAGCTGAATTTTGAGGTGGGAGTCTTACTGATCGCAAATAGCGGGATAAAAGCAGAGAAACCGAAATAGGGGTGAAATGATGAATACATTAGAAATTAAAAATTTAACGAAAAAATTTGGTGATTTCATCGCGGTAGATAATATGTCTTTATCTATTAAAGAAGGAGAAATATTTGGCTTTTTAGGTTCGAATGGTGCTGGTAAGAGTACAACGATTAATATGATTGCTGGTTTGTTAAGAAGTAATGAAGGTGAAATTAGCATACTAGGAAAAAATATAAAGAAACATAATCGATTTGCGAAAATGAATATTGGTATCGTTCCGCAAGATATTGCGATTTATGAAGAGTTAACTGCCTATGAAAATGTGAAATTCTTTGCTGGATTGTATGGATTACGAGGAGCCGAGCTAAAAGCGAGAGTAGAGGAAGCACTTCAATTTGTAGGCCTTAGTGATAAACATAAAAGTTACCCGAAAAACTTTTCTGGCGGGATGAAACGAAGACTGAATATCGCTTGTGCAATCGCTCATAGACCGAAGTTAATTATTATGGATGAACCGACAGTTGGAATTGATCCGCAGTCAAGGAACTACATTCTTCAGTCTGTCCGAAAATTAAATGAAATGGGAAGTACGATTATTTATACGAGTCACTACATGGAAGAAGTAGAAGAGATTTGTACGAAAATAGCAATTGTAGATCACGGTAAAGTAATTGCAGAAGGCACCAAAGAACAGTTAAAAGCGATTATTACCGATACGAAAGACATATGGATTGAAGTGAAGTCAGTAGAAAATCTAGACGTTGAAAAATTAAAAGAGATAAGCGGTGTGAAAGCTGTTCAAATTGAAGAGAACGTAATCAAAGTAAATTCAGATGCAGGATTAAATAATTTAAATAAAATTATTCAACACTTTATTAATCATGATATTGAAATTCGTTCATTAGAAGAGCAGGCTCCGAATTTAGAAACAGTATTCCTTACATTGACCGGAAGAAACTTACGAGATAAATAAAGTGATTGTAAGAATAGGAAAAGGGAGGTTCATCGATTGAACATCTTCAATATTGCAGTTATGCACATTAAAAGAGATTTCAGGGACGTAAGAACTTTAGTTTTTATGTTAGCATTTCCGATTGTGCTTATGCTTGTATTAGGAACAGCGTTAAGTAACGCATTTAATAGCGATAGTCATTCGATTAAAGATATACAAGTGCTTTATAAAGATAAAGCGGGAAGCACGTTTTCTCAATCATTTGAAGCATTTACGAAAGAGGTCGATAAATCGGGTATCCATTTTAAAAAAGCTTCCGAAGGTATAGATGGGAAAGAAGAAGTGAAGCAAAATAAATATGCTGCATATGTAGAATTGAATAAAGATGGTGCGAAATTTTACGGAAGCGACAGAAGTAGTATTGAAGGGAGTATTGTTGAAGGCATGCTTACAACATTTGTTGATAAGTACAATGTAGCGGCCGAAGTTGCAAAAGTAGATCCAAGTAAGGTTAGCACAGTTATTTCAAATGGAAATCATAATGATTATATTAAAGAAACATCTTTACAAGCTGCTAAAAAACCAGGTTCTATGGATTACTTTGCGGTTGTAATGACGACAATGATTGCACTGTACGCTGCAATGGGGGCGAGTTTTTTAATTCGAGGAGAACGAATACGTAAAACAGGAGATCGTTTAATTGCAGCACCTATAAGTAAGGCTGAAATTTTCATTGGGAAAGTGCTCGGTAGTCTTGTAGCAAATGCACTTTGTCTATTACTCGTCGTTTTATTTAGTAAATTTGTTTTTCAAGCGAATTGGGGCGATCATCTTGGAATCATATTTATTATTTTATTAACAGAAGTCTTTCTAGCAATTAGCTTCGGTTTAGGAATCGGATATATTACAAAAACAGGTGAGGCATCTAGAGCAATTATTATGGTTGTTGTGCAATTAGCTTCTATTTTTGGCGGTGCTTATTTCGTGGTGGAAGAAAATATCGTTACGAATTTATCGCCATTAACGTGGGCCAATACAGCCATTATGAAAATTATTTATGCAAATGACATAGGAGCAGCACTGCCGGTTATTTCTTTAAATCTTGGAATTTCAGCAATCTTTTTATTAATTGCGATTATCGCATTACGTAGACGGGAGGGGCTGTAATATGAAAGATATTTTATGGCTCATACGAAAAACATTAGCTGCGCTTTTAAAAAATAAAAAAGGATTATTGCTTATTGTAAGTTTGCCGATAATAGGAACACTCATTTCTTTTTCAATATATGGGAATGTAGGGCAAGGAACGTTAAATATTGGGGTTATAAATAAAGAAAATCAGCCTATCGCAAATGATACAGTGAAATTTTTAGAAGGACTCAATCATGTAAATATTAGTAAAATTAAGGAATCTGAAGTGGAAGATAAACTCACTTCAAAAAAACTTGATGGTGTTGTTACATTAGATTCTGGTTTTTCTGAAAGTGTTCGAGAAGGGAAACCTGGTCATATTGAGATTTCGTCGATTAAAGGTGAGCAAGTAACAGGATTTATAAAATCATATTTATACAACTATATTGATAATGTAGCAGCTATTAGTAAAGTGGCAGGAACAGATCAAAGTGCATTTGATAGTATGTACGCAGGATATCAAAAAGGTTCATTTAAAGTAAAAGCAGAGACACTTGAAGATACTTCGAAAAATAAGGATATGACAAATCAAACGATTGGTTATCTTATCATGTTTATGCTATTTTCGGCAGCGAATTTATCTGGAATTATTTTAAAAGAAAAAGAGAACAGAACGTATTTTAGATTATTATCGACACCGATAGATGGAAAGAAATTTATATTATCTAATGTCGCGGTGAATATGATTATACTAACAGTGCAAATTGTAATTGCCGTATTATTTATGAAGTATGTTTTTCATACAAATATAAATATGCCTTTCACAGTGATGATTGGTGTACTCATGATATTTGCTTTAATCGCAATTGGTTTATCATTAGTCATAGTGTCTTTTTCAAAAAGTTCAACTGCTTCAAATGCGATGCAAAATGTTGTTATTGTACCGACATGTTTATTAGCCGGATGTTATTTTCCATATGATATTATGCCGAAAACAGTACAAAAAATAGCTGATTTTTTACCACAACGCTGGCTAATGGACACGATTTCGAAATTACAGCAAGGAATTCCGTTTTCAGAGTTGTATTTAAATATTCTAATCTTATTCGCCTTTGCGATAGCGTTCTTCTTAATTGCGATTTATAAGTTTGGAAGAAATAATGATGCAAGGAACTTCATTTAATGAAAAGGTGTGGCGCAATGCCACACCTTTTTTGTATTCGTAATTTAAAGTATCTTTTGTAATATAGGAATGCTTTTATAGAGCACTTCATTATGTGAAGCATGCACAACATATTTATTTCCCTCTAGAAGAAAAACGCTATGTAGAACAGCGTTACCATCACCATGCTTTGTAAGTATATCACCGACGACTTTTCCGTCTGTCCATTCCAGTTTTGAATGTGAAGGGACGACTTGTAAATATTGAATCGTTTCTACTCCATCTCCTGCAATGAGTGTAGTTTCAATATTTCTTTTCTCTATAATAAATCTATTTGTATTTAATGTATCGAGGAAAGGATTTTTCGTTTTCATCTTGTTATAAGGAAGAAATGTAATAGAAGAGCCGGATCTTATAAATAAATAATTTCCGTAATCTTGACAAGGAATAACATCTTGTAATCCTGGAAAGTAACGGTGTATCGCTTCAACTTTATTCATTTTGTGTAAGGTGCTTACGTAGTGAATGTATTGTTCCATATAAAAATGAACGATATTTATTTTAGAAGATGTATGTACTGGGAGAGCACCTCCAGTCCAATAACTATAATTGGGGGGAGATCCAGCGTTTGGGGTACAGAGTATAATAAGTTGCTCCACATCATTTTCATATTCTTCACTTTGAACGTAAGAACGTGCAAGAAGCCCGCCCATACTATGACAAACTAAATTTAGTTTGTCGCACCCTGTAAATTTTTTAACATAGGCAATTGTTTTTAATAAATATTTTTGAGTGGAAAAAGCAATACGCTGACGCCAGTCATAAAAACAGATAAACAAGTTTTTATTTCGTTCATAGCCGATACTTTCTAACATCATAATGAATGGTTCATAAATAAACGAAGAAAGCCCAAAGTTCCAATTACCGGTACCAGGAATAATAATATTACTCATTGAACCGAAAAGACCTGGGATAAAAATAATAGGAGTTTTTGCTCTTTTCATAGTCTGCTCTCCTTTAAGTTTTTAATATTCGACAAAAAGTAAGAAATACATTTCGTATGAAAACATATTTTAATGAAACACTACGAAATAGTAAGTAATATGAGCGGAAGGAAATCAAAATGATTAAAAAGATATTGCGAGTTACTTCTATTATTATTGCTATTTTCGTTGTTATTTTAATTTGGATGCATATTGACGTTACGCTTGGAAGGAAAATGGAAGCCGGGAAAAATATGCCGACAGAGTATGCGCCTCATTATAGTGACTTTCAATTATATGTGGAAGGGAAGTCGTTTTATAAACAGTTATTTACTGATATAAGTGAAGCGAAGCAATCTATTTACACTTATTTTTATATTTTATCGGATGATAAAAGTAGCCATACTTTTTTAAACATATTAAAAGAGAAGGCGAAAGAAGGAGTAAACGTATATTTATCAGTGGATTTAATTAATGATTTGTCATTCGAAAGAAAGATGAAAAAAGAATTACAGGAAAGCGGTGTACATTTTACATATAGTAGAAAACCGGAATTGCCATTCGGATTTTATTCCCTTCATCACCGTAATCATCGACGCATTACGGCAATAGATGGGGAGATTGGCTATACGGGTGGATTTAATATAGGTGATGAGTACTTAGGGAAAGATAAGCGCTTTGGGTATTGGCGTGATTACCATGTGCGCTTAAAAGGGGAAGGAGCAAAAGATTTAGAAGAACAGTTCGCATTAGATTGGAAACGAGATACAGAAGAAGATATAAAGAGGAGTACGAATAAGGCTAGTAAAGGGAACACGTTACATACAATGGCTAGTTATAATGGGCATCACGTCGCTGAAAAATATGTAGAGTTAATAAAACAAGCGAAGCATTCGATCGTCATTACGACGCCGTATTTTATAGCGAAAAATAAAGAATTAATGAATGCTTTAATTGGAGCGCAAAAGCGTGGTGTTACAGTGAAAATACTTTGGTCATATAAACCAGATATTCCTCTTATTAAAGAGGCGGCATATCCTTACATCCGTCAAGCTGTTAAAAACGGGATTACTGTATATGGTTATAAAAAAGGGATGTTTCATGGAAAGTTAATGCTGATTGATAATGAATTAACTATTATCGGTACAACGAACATGACTGCACGTAGCTTTTATATAAATGATGAGATGAATTTGTATATTCATGGTGGAACTATCATAGCGCAAGTGAATGAGGCGTTAACGCAAGACATTGGTGATTCGAAAGAGATGACAGAAACATTTTTTGACAACTTATCTTTCTGGGAGCGTTGTAAGGAGAAAGTAGTTGGATGGGTTGATTTTTATTTGTGATGATTAACGAACAAAGGGTGTCTTTTATAGACACCCTTTGTTAATGGAAAATACTATTTTTCATGCACAAGCATCGAAACATCATCATTAATCAACGTCCCAACATGTTCACCTAAACAAATTCTTTTCATAACACCAGGCTCATCAAAGTTAAAGACGTGTGCCGGTAAATTATAATCTCGAGCAAGCAATAAAGCTGCTTGATCCATTACTTGTATGTTTTGCCTAACAATATCGTTATAGTTCAGTTTACTGTACATTTTCGCTGATTTGTTATGTTTCGGATCACTTGTAAAGACACCGTCTACTCCTTGTTTTGCGACTAAAATGGCGTCGCTATTCATTTCAATGGCTCTTTGTACACTTGGGTAATCTGTTGTAACGAATGGTTGCCCGTTACCACCGCCGAATATGACAACATAACCGTTATCTAAATGATGTACTGCACGTAGGCGAATATATGGTTCAGCTACTGCATTAAAAGGGATGGAAGTCATAACGCGTACTTCTCTATCTGTTTTACTTGTTAAAACGCCGCGAAGCATTAAGCTGTTAATAATCGTACCTAGCGTACCGATATTATCAGCTTCTACACGATCAATTCCCCATTCTTCAGCTAGATGACCTCTGAAAATGTTACCGCCGCCGATGACAATGGATACTTCGATATCTAGGTCAATAATGGATATTATTTCGTTTGCGATATGTTCTAATCGTTTGGAGTTAAAGCTATTTCCGGATTGATCGGCAAGAGCGCCGCCGCTTAGTTTTATTAAGACTCTTTTATATGGCCTCATAACAATTCCCCCTATATAGATCACAATAAAAAAGGAACAAAGGCGAATGCCTTTGTTCCTTTTTAAGAAAATGAAAAAGAAAAGAAGAAGATAGGACGAATTGCTTTGTATAGTTTTTCATACCATCCACTCCTTTTCATTTCGATTTGTTTTAAGTATATATCTTTTTGATTATACGAAACAATCTGATTACTTATCAAGTTTATTTTATCGTTTTTTAACAAAATGGTGTCAATGAAAAATAGAAGAAAAATATTTGAATTTTTTGTGACAAACTTGTAGGTTTTTGTATGATTTTGTAGGTTCGCTTATATGATGTGTGAGTAGCTTTTATAAATTCAAATTGAAAGCGTTCGCATGAAGGGGATGAACATAAATGAAAAAATTCGGATTGGCAACACAAATTTTTGTCGCGCTTGTTTTAGGGATTGTAGTAGGGGCAGTCTTTTATGGCAATAAAACGGCGATTTCTTATATCACACCAATTGGGGATATATTTATTCACTTAATTAAGATGATTGTAGTACCAATTGTTATTTCAGCATTAATTGTTGCGGTAGCTGGTGTAGGCGATATGAAAAAGCTTGGGAAACTGGGCGGTAAGACAATTCTTTATTTCGAAATTATTACGACGATTGCTATTTTAATGGGATTACTTGCAGCGAATATATTCCAACCAGGTACTGGCGTTGATATGAGTAATTTACAGCAAAGTGATATTTCTTCTTATAAACAAACAGCAGATGCAACAGAGAAGAAAGGCTTTGCAGAAACGATTGTTCATATTGTACCGAAAAATATATTTGAGTCTATTACACAAGGTGACTTATTACCGATTATATTCTTCTCAGTACTATTCGGTTTAGGAGTTGCAGCAATCGGTGAAAAGGGAAAGCCTGTTTTTAACTTTTTTGAAGGTGTACTCGAAGCGATGTTTTGGGTTACAAATCAAGTGATGAAATTCGCACCATTTGGTGTATTCGCATTAATTGCTGTTACGGTTGCAAAATTTGGTGTAGCAACACTACTTCCTTTAGGAAAACTAGTGCTAGCTGTATACGTAACTGTTATACTATTCGTTGTGATTGTATTAGGTATTAATGCACGAATGGTTGGAGTAAACATTTTTACATTAATGAAAATTTTAAAAGAAGAACTTATTCTTTCATTTACGACAGCAAGTTCAGAAGCTGTTTTACCTAATATAATGAGAAAAATGGAAGAGTTCGGTTGTCCAAAGGCAGTTGCCTCTTTCGTAATTCCGACAGGTTATACATTTAACTTGACTGGATCGGCTATTTATCAAGCGTTAGCGGCATTGTTTGTTGCACAAATGTACGGTGTACACATGTCACTGACGGAGCAAATAACGTTATTATTCGTTCTCATGTTAACATCCAAAGGTATGGCGGGAGTTCCGGGTGCATCATTTGTTGTTGTATTAGCGACGTTAGGATCAATGGGATTACCGCTAGAAGGCATCGCATTAATTGCGGGAATTGACCGCATTTTAGATATGATTCGCTCAGCTGTCAATGTATTAGGAAATGCATTAGCTGCCATTGTTATGTCGAAGTGGGAAGGCGAATTCGATGATGAGAAAGCAAAACAATATGTAGAAACAGTCAAACAAACAAAAGCAGCATAAGAAATCGTTAAGGAGTGAAAAGTCATGGCAGCATTAACTGAAGTTAAAAATGGAGTACGAATTGAAAAAGATTTTTTAGGTGAAAAAGAAGTGCCAAATTACGCGTACTACGGCGTGCAAACAATGCGTGCAGTAGAGAATTTCCCAATTACAGGATACAAAGTCCATGAAGGTCTAATTAAAGCGTTAGCAATTGTAAAAAAAGCGGCAGCACTTGCTAATACAGATGTAGGAAGATTGGAATTGAAAAAGGGTGGTGCTATTGCAGAAGCATCACAAGAAATCCTTGATGGAAAATGGCATGATCATTTCATCGTTGATCCAATTCAAGGCGGTGCAGGAACTTCAATGAATATGAACGCAAATGAAGTCATTGCCAATCGCGCCCTTGAATTATTAGGAATGGAAAAGGGAGACTATGATTATATTAGTCCGAACAGTCATGTAAATATGGCGCAATCAACAAACGATGCATTCCCAACAGCAATTCATATTGCAACATTAAATGCATTAGAAGGCTTATTACAAACGATGGGTTATATGCACGATGTATTTGAATTAAAAGCAGAACAGTTTGATCATGTTATTAAAATGGGGCGTACACATTTACAAGACGCTGTGCCAATTCGTCTTGGACAAGAATTTAAAGCGTATTCTCGTGTACTTGAACGTGATATGAAACGTATCAAGCAATCACGTCAACATCTATATGAAGTAAATATGGGAGCAACTGCAGTTGGTACAGGCTTAAATGCTGATCCAGAATATATTGAAGCAGTTGTAAAACATTTAGCTACAATTAGTGAACTACCACTTGTTGGTGCAGAAGATTTAGTGGACGCAACGCAAAATACGGATGCATATACAGAAGTATCAGCAGCACTTAAAGTATGTATGATGAACATGTCTAAAATTGCGAACGACCTTCGTCTCATGGCATCAGGTCCACGCGTTGGCTTAGCGGAAATTATGCTACCTGCTCGTCAACCAGGTTCATCTATTATGCCAGGGAAAGTAAACCCTGTTATGCCAGAAGTTATTAATCAAATCGCGTTCCAAGTAATTGGTAACGACCATACGATTTGCCTTGCTTCAGAAGCAGGACAATTAGAACTAAACGTTATGGAGCCAGTACTTGTTTTCAACTTACTTCAATCGATTAGCATTATGAATAACGGTTTCCGTGCCTTTACAGATAATTGCTTAAAAGGAATTGAAGCGAATGAAGATCGCTTAAAAGAGTATGTTGAGAAGAGCGTGGGAATTATTACAGCCGTGAACCCTCATATCGGTTATGAAGCAGCAGCTCGCGTTGCGAAAGAAGCAATTGCAACAGGTCAATCCGTCCGAGAACTTTGTGTGAAAAACGGTGTACTGTCACAAGAAGAATTAGAGTTAATTCTAGATCCGTTCGAAATGACACACCCAGGGATTGCAGGAGCGACTCTTTTAAAGAAAAATTAAAAAAAGAGGGGGGACAATCCCCTCTTTTTTGTTTACAATATAGAAATGCTATATATGAATAGAGGTAGGGATGTTATGAGTAAGTTTACAGTAGCTTCTAATGGTTCATTAGAAACGACATTAAGAGGAGTAGAAGTATTATCAACACCACTTTTAAATAAAGGGGTCGCTTTCACGCAAGAAGAGAGAGAAGAATTAGGTTTAAAAGGGCTATTACCGCCAGCAGTTTTAACATTAGAAGAACAAGCACGCCGAGCATATGAACAATTTTGTTCTCAGCCGGATGATTTATTAAAGAACGTATACTTAACAGCGTTACATGATCGAAATGAAGTGTTATTTTATCGTATATTAACAAATCATTTACGTGAAATGTTACCAATCGTATATACACCAACAGTCGGCGTAGCGATTCAAAGGTATAGTCATGAATACCGTAAACCACGTGGTGTGTATTTATCAATTAATGATCCGTCAGGTATTGAAGATGCATTTGCCAATATCGGTGCAACAGCTGAAAACATTGATTTAGTCGTTGTAACAGATGGAGAAGGCATATTAGGAATTGGTGACTGGGGTGTTGGTGGTATAAACATCGCAATCGGGAAATTAGCTGTTTATACGGCCGCAGTTGGAATCGATCCTAGCCGTGTATTACCGGTAATTTTAGATGTAGGTACAAATCGTGAGGAACTATTAAACAATCCATTTTATATTGGAAATCGTCACCCTCGTATAACTGGTGAAGCTTACGATGAATTTATTGATACATTTGTACAAGCAGTGAATAAACAATTCCCGAAAGCACTTTTACATTGGGAAGACTTTAGCTCTCGAAATGCACGAAAAATTTTAGATAAATATCGTCATGATATTTGTACATTTAATGATGATATTCAAGGTACAGGTGCAGTTTCACTTGCTGCTGTATTATCGGCAGTAAAAGCTTCTGGTGTACCGTTACGTGAACACCGTGTAGTTGTGTTTGGTGCTGGTACGGCTGGAATCGGTATCGCAGATCAAGTAAGAGATGCAATGGTTCGCGTTGGCTTATCAGACGAAGAGTCGCATAATCGTTTCTGGTGTATTGACCGTAATGGGCTGGTTACAGATAATATGGAAGATCTTCTTGATTTCCAAATTCCATATGCAAGAAAAGAAGCTGAAGTAAGTGATTGGAAACAAAATGATGTGATCGGACTTGCTGAAGTTGTGAAACATGTAAAACCGACAATTTTAATTGGTACATCTACTGTTGCGGGCGCATTTAAAGAGGAAATTATTAAAGAAATGGCTTCTCACGTAGAAAGACCAATCATTTTACCAATGTCGAATCCAACGCCACTTGCTGAAGCGAAACCAGCAGATTTAATCGAGTGGACAGAAGGAAAAGCATTAGTTGCAACAGGAAGTCCGTTTGAACCGGTTACATATAACGGTGTAACGTATGTGATTGGACAGTCAAATAACGCACTTATTTTCCCAGGACTAGGTCTTGGTACAATTGTTGTTCGTGCAAGCGTCATGACGGATGGAATGTTCGCAGCAGCAGCAGAAGCAGTTGCAAGTATGGTAGATACAAGTCAGCCAGGAGCGCCTATTTTGCCAGAAGTTGAAGAGTTACGTAATATCTCTGAACTGGTTGCGATTGAAGTAGCGAAAGTTGCAGTTGCAGAAGGTGTTGCTAGGGAGAACTTAAGTGATAACGATATCAAGATTGCAGTGAAAGAAGCAATATGGGAACCGGAGTATCGCCAAATAAAAGCGGTAGAAAAGGTTAGAATATAGGAATAAAGCCCGTTTATAATTATAAGCGGGCTTTCACTTTTACTATTGAAAAAAAGCATAGGAAGTGGCACCTTTGAATTGGAATCAATTATGGAAGAAAGATATGTATCTTATAATTATATTAATGGTTGTTGTTCCGATTGCTGGAGAGCTGAATTTTCATCCTTTCAACGATACGTTTCGTGTTAGCTTCGGGACACCGCTTTTCTTCTTTTTATTACTATTTTTAAGAAGAATACCAGCAGCAGCTGCAGGTATTCTTGTCGGAATATCTGTTGTCTTATTCCGTGTGTGTCTTGATTGGGTATTGCAAGGGTCATTTCATATGACAGAATCATTTTATTTGCGCTATCCTGTTTTCTTTTATTATTTTATTTATGGAAGTCTTTTTTCGATTTGTAGGGTGAATAAATTCCATCAGAAGCCAATTGTTATAGGATGCCTTGGAATTACAATTGAAATTATCGCTAGTATGTCAGAACTTGCGTTTTATCATATGTTAGTGCTCGGGACAACAATAACCGTTTCTGAAGTGAATAAACTAATCATTATTGCTATTTTTCGTAGTTTCTTTGCGCTTGGCTTTTTAAATATGATGAACTTATATGAAACGAAATTAAAAGAATCACAAGTTCGAAAAGAAAATGAGAAAATGTTGATGCACCTTTCTAATTTATATGTAGAGTCTGTTCATTTGAAAAAAACGTTGCAAAATGCGGAGTTAATTACACAAGAAGCGTATCAATTATATCGAGATTTACAAGCGAACGATGATTTGAATGGTAAAACAGCATTAAAAATAGCGGGAGAAGTACACGAAATAAAAAAGGATAACCAAAGGATTTTTGCAGGATTATCTAAACTGTTATTAGATAAAAATCTGGCTGAGTATGTAGAAGGACATGAGCTTGCGGAAATGATTGTAAGAATAAATGAGAAGTACGCTGACATGTTAGAAAAAGATATACGTTTTTCTAAACATATAGAAGGTGAGCATGCAGAATATCATGTGTATACAGTCTTATCCATTTTTAATAATTTAGTTGCAAATGCGGTTGAAGCAATTGAGAATAGTGGCGCTATCATTATTAAGTTATATAAACTTGATAAACGTATATTCTTTGAAGTAATTGACGATGGGCCTGGTATTGCGCAAAAATATAAAAAACTAGTATTTAAGCCAGGATTTACTTCGAAGTATGATCAAACAGGAACACCATCTACAGGAATTGGGCTTTCTTACATAAACGAAATGGTAACTGAGCTCGGAGGAGAAGTAAGATTGGAAGATGGGGAAATTGGTGAAGGTTGTAAGTTTGTCGTTTGTTTACCGGAGTGCAGTTTAAAGCGGGAAGGGGAATAAAGTTGTTTTATTATATCGTAGATGATGATGAAGTTTTCCGCTCCATGCTTTCACAAATTATTGAGGATGGCGATCTTGGGGAAGTAATTGGAGAATCGGAAGACGGAGCTTTTATTGAAGCAGATCAACTAAATTTTAAAAAAGTAGATATTTTATTTATTGATTTATTAATGCCAATGCGAGACGGCATTGAAACAGTTCGTCATATCGCATCCTCTTTTACTGGGAAAATTATTATGATTTCTCAAGTTGAATCGAAGCAGCTTATAGGTGAGGCCTATACACTTGGCGTGGAATATTATATTACGAAACCACTGAATAAAATTGAAGTTGTATCTGTTGTACGTAAAGTAATGGAACGTATTCGTTTAGAGCGTTCTATATATGATATTCAAAAATCATTGAATAACGTTTTTAAGTGGGAACAGCCGCAAATTCGAAATGAGCCAATACAAGAAGGAAAAAGAATAGCAGATTCAGGACGCTATTTATTATCAGAACTTGGTATCGCGGGAGAGAATGGAAGTAAAGATTTACTTAGTATGCTGGAATATTTATATGGACAAGAAAAAGAGCAAACGTTTGAATTTGGATTTCCTGCGCTAAAAGATATCTTTCATCATATAACTATAAGAAAATTAGAGAATATAGCTTCAGATGCAGATATAGATAAGGAGAGAAAAGCATCGGAACAAAGGGTACGTAGAGCGATTTATCAATCGTTAAATCACTTAGCTTCCCTTGGATTAACAGACTTTTCAAATCCGAAATTTGAAAGCTATGCTCCGAAATTTTTTGATTTCACTGTAGTTAGAAAACGGATGACAGAAATGACAAAGGAAGAAGTAGCAACTTCTGGACATACGCGAATTAATACGAAAAAATTTATTCAAGTGTTGTATTTTGAGGCGAAACGGTTGATGGAGATAGAGTGAAAAAAGGTGCTTATATACGAGCATCTTTTTTTATTAAATCTACATTTTATATTTTCTCGTAGAGCATGTAAAATGTTAGTTAAGAGAAACTGGTTTTAAATTAAGGAAGTGTCAAAAAATGAGTTTTATATTAAACAAATCGATTATTAAAGAAGTATGCGGAGAGACCTCATATAAAAGAGGCGAAGCTTATTATAAATCAAATAAAGTAATAATAAATCATTATGATGAAAATAAAGAAATTTGCGTGGCGACGGTAAAAGGGAACGAAGATTTTCATGTTACAGTAGAAAAAGCTAAAAAAGGTGATGTTGTTGCGAACTGTAGTTGTCCTTCGTTAGCGTCTTTTCAAACGTACTGTCAACATGTTGCAGCCGTATTAATACAAATAAATTATAACCAGCAAACGGGTGACATGCTCCCTGCTAGTAGTGAAAATATGAGCGGAAATGATCAATTAACGAGCGGGATGTTTCAGTTGTTTGCAGACAAACCACTGCGGCCAAAAAGTAGACAACACCGTTTTGATACACGTGAAATATTAGATATTGTATTTATATGTTCACCAGTGGCTACGAAAAGCGGTGGGGCCCTTCTTGGAATTCAGTTAAAACTTGCGAAAACTTATTTTATAAAGCATATTAGAGAATTTCTTTCTAAAGTGGAGAAAAGAGAGGCTTTTCATTGTTCCAATGAATTTACATACACACCAGATGTACATAGCTTCAGGCAAGAAACGGATGCGGTTATTCAGCAGCTGATTAAAATGTATCATAATGAAAAAATGTATGAAGATGCGTTAGAAGTACATGCGAAACAAGATGAAAGTATGATATTCATACCGCCAGCTTCATGGAAAGATATGCTCTCTTCACTTTCTAAAGTTGAGTATGTACAGCTGAAACAAAATGAGCAACTGTTTCATGGCTTGCAAATGTCAAACGGTTTATTACCATTACATTTTGAGTTTACGAAAGGCAATAATGGTGGGTTTACACTTCATATAGACGGCCTAAATCGTGTTCAAGTTATGGAAATGTATAACAACGCTCTTTATGATGGGAAACTATATCATTTGCCTATGGAAGATTGTATGAGACTTATTGAATTGCAAAAGATGATGAGCCGCTCAAATAGCAACCAGTTCTATATTCCTGAAAGTAAGATGGAACATTTCGTAGCGAAAGTTGTGCCAGGATTAATGAAACTTGGAACGGTACGCATTGATGAAGTAATATCAGATCGTGTTGAAACGCCGTCGCTAAAAGCAAAACTATATTTAGATCGAGTGAAAAATCGTTTGTTAGCAGGTCTTGAATTTCATTATGGAAATGTTGTGATTAATCCGCTAGAAGAAGACGGACAGCCGTCTGTTTTTAATCGTGATGAGAAAAAGGAAAAAGAGATTTTAGACATTATGCGTGAAAGTGCCTTTGCGAAAACGGAAGGCGGTTATTTTATGCATAATGAAGAAGCTGAGTATAATTTTTTATATCATGTTGTTCCAACGTTAAAAGGTTTAGTTGATATTTATGCGACGACAGCAATCAAATTACGAATTCATAAAGGAGACACAGCTCCTCTTATAAGAGTTAGGAGGAAGGAGAGAATTGATTGGTTATCATTTCGCTTTGATATAAAAGGTATTCCAGAGGCTGAAATTAAAGGGGTATTAGTTGCGCTTGAAGAGAAGCGTAAATATTACCGATTAGCAAATGGTTCTTTATTATCACTGGAGAGTAAAGAGTTTAATGACATTAATCAGTTTATAAAAGAATCTAGTATTCGAAAAGAGTTTTTAAAAGGTGAAGAAATAGATGTCCCTCTTATTCGTAGTGTGAAATGGATGAATTCACTACAAGAAGGAAATGTTTTAAGCTTAGATGATTCTGTTCAAGAGTTAGTAGAAAATATTCAAAACCCTAAAAAGCTGAATTTTACGGTGCCAAGTGGCTTAGATGCGATAATGAGAGAGTATCAAACATACGGATTCCAGTGGCTGAAAACACTTGCCTATTATCGTTTTGGCGGCATTTTAGCAGACGATATGGGACTTGGGAAAACACTGCAAAGTATTGCTTTTATAGACTCTGTTTTATCGGAAATTCGAGAGAAGAACATGCCTATACTAGTCGTTTCTCCGTCATCTCTCGTCTATAATTGGCTTAGTGAATTGAAAAAGTTCGCTCCTCATATTCGAGCAGTTATTGCAGATGGGAATCAAACTGAACGCCGTAAAATTTTAAAAGATATAACAGAATTTGATGTCGTAATTACGTCATATCCATTACTGAGAAGAGATATAAGGTTGTATGCAAGGCCGTTTCATACACTATTTCTTGATGAAGCACAAGCGTTTAAAAACCCTACAACGCAAACGGCAAGAGCAGTGAAAACGATTCAAGCTGAGTATCGTTTTGGATTAACAGGAACACCTGTAGAAAATTCATTAGAAGAGCTATGGTCTATCTTCCACGTCGTCTTCCCAGAATTATTACCAGGAAGAAAAGAGTTCGGTGATTTAAGACGTGAAGATATTGCGAAGCGGGTAAAACCTTTCGTGTTAAGAAGGTTAAAGGAAGATGTATTACAGGAGCTACCAGAAAAAATTGAGCACATACAATCATCAGAACTTTTATCAGATCAAAAGAGGCTTTACGCAGCTTATTTAGCGAAGTTAAGAGAAGAAACGTTAAAACATTTGGATAAAGATACGTTACGTAAAAATAAAATTCGAGTTTTAGCTGGTTTAACGAGGCTTCGGCAAATTTGTTGTCATCCTGCATTGTTTGTTGATGACTATAAAGGGAGTTCAGCTAAATTTGATCAGCTTCTAGAAATTTTGGAGGAATGCAGAAGTACAGGGAAGAGAATTCTTATCTTTTCCCAATTTACGAAGATGCTTTCGATAATTGGACGTGAATTAAATCGTCAAGCAGTTCCATACTTTTATTTAGACGGGAGTACACCAGCGCAAGAACGTGTAGAGCTATGCAATCGATTTAACGAAGGAGAAGGGGATCTATTTCTTATTTCGTTAAAAGCTGGTGGCACAGGACTAAATTTAACAGGTGCAGATACAGTTATATTGTACGACTTATGGTGGAATCCAGCTGTTGAACAACAAGCAGCGGATAGAGCGTATCGGATGGGACAAAAAAATACAGTGCAAGTGATTAAGTTAGTAGCACATGGAACAATTGAAGAAAAAATGCACGAGTTACAAGAGAGTAAGAAAAATTTAATCGCTGAAATTATCGAACCGGGAGAAGAGAAGTTATCTTCTATTACGGAGGAAGAAATCCGCGATATTCTTATGATTTAATATGGAAAAAGCTATGCTTTCATAGAGATGAAAGCATAGCTTTTTTGTTGTAATAATTATATTTTGTTTTGTACAAAGTAAAGAGATAAAGTGAAACTTTAATTAGTGGGAGTCCTACTGCCCGTTAATGCGGGATAAGACACTATTTATTTTATTTCTTTGTACCTTTACTTTTGTATGGTTTTGCAGCTTTCTTTTTCGCGCTTGATTGCCAACGGTTCCATCCTTTACTTCCTGTACCTTGTCCTACACCTTTTTTCGGTTTTGCTTTCGTTTTACTCATATGATCACTCCGTTATATAAAAAATCTTATTTGATAATAGCCAATGTTTTAGAAAAATACTATCGATAAATGACTATGCTTGCTTTAAGTAAAAACAAACTGCTTGAATGCTATAGTATATCATGAAATTGCGAGTAAACTGAAAGGAATTACAAATAAAATGAAAATAATAAGAAATACTGCGGATTCTATCTTTCGCACAGTCACACTTCTTGTTGTATATATGTTAGTTTCAATTAGTGAAATATTTTTTGGATTGAAGAGACAAAGGAAATAAAAATGTTATATTAAGAACAGTCGGTAAAGACGTAAAATAAAGAATTGAAAAATATTTTGAAACTTTTTGTTGACTTTCTCTATATTTTGTATAGAATAATCATTAATAAAATGTTTCAGAGATGTGACAACAAAACGACTATGAAAGGACGAGTAGTAGTAGGATATAGTTTAAGCGAGTCAGGGATGGTGTGAGCCTGATACGAAGCCTATTATGAAGAACCTCCTGGAGTCGCTAACCGAAATCCTTTATAGGAAAGTAGACTTAGCCGGGAACTTCGCCGTTACAAGAAGAACAGTATCGAGATTTTTTAATCTCCGTATTGTATAAGTGAGCAACCTCTGTTGCTAATTTGGGTGGTACCGCGGAACCAAAGTCTTTCGTCCCAGTTTTTTGGGAAAGAAGGGCTTTTTTTGTTGGCTTCTTTTCACAACATCCAAACATTTTAGGAGGAAACCACCATGTATCAATCATTAATGACAGTAAGAGAGACTCAAATCGCAATTAAGGAAGTTAAAACATTTTTCGAGGATCAATTAGCAAAACGTCTTGAACTATTCCGCGTATCTGCACCATTATTCGTAACGAAAAAATCAGGATTAAACGATCATTTAAACGGTGTAGAACGTCCAATTGAGTTTGATATGTTACATTCAGGAGAAGAATTAGAAATTGTTCATTCACTAGCGAAGTGGAAAAGATTCGCATTACATGAATACGGATATGAAGCTGGTGAAGGTTTATATACTAACATGAACGCGATTCGTCGTGATGAAGAACTTGATGCAACGCATTCCATTTATGTTGACCAATGGGATTGGGAAAAAATCGTTCAAAAAGAATGGCGTACTTTCGATTACTTACAAAAAACAGTACAAACAATTTATGGAATATTCAAAGAATTGGAAGGTCACTTATTTGAAAAGTATCCGTTCCTTGGAAAGTATTTGCCAGAAGAAATTGTTTTCGTTACTTCTCAAGAACTAGAAGATAAATATCCAGAATTAACACCGAAAGATCGCGAACATGCAATTGCGAAAGAACATGGTGCAGTCTTTATTATTGGAATTGGTGATGCACTCCGTTCAGGTGAAAAGCACGATGGACGCGCGTCCGATTATGATGATTGGAAATTAAACGGTGACATTTTATTCTGGCACCCAGTACTACAAGCTTCATTCGAATTATCATCAATGGGAATTCGTGTTGATAGTAAATCACTTGATGAGCAGTTAACGAAAACTGGCGAAGATTTCAAACGTGAGTACGATTTCCATAAAGGTATATTAGAAGATGTACTACCATTAACAATTGGTGGTGGTATCGGCCAATCAAGAATGTGTATGTACTTCTTACGTAAAGCACATATCGGTGAAGTTCAATCTTCTGTATGGCCTGACGATTTACGTGAAGCTTGCAAGAAAGAAAACATTCATCTGTTTTAATAGAAGAGAGAGGATTGCTCAAAGAGTTATTCTCTCTTTTTCATTGTGTAAACGAATGGTTTACAGTGGGTTTTACTAATGGTTTCTTTCTTTTTCGGATCCTTTTATGTAATAATTTGTTAAAGGAGGGGATGTTATGAGCTTAGGACAACAACTTAAAAGATTACGAGAGTCAAAAGGGTTTTCACAGGAAGATGTTGCTAAGAAAATTGGTGTGACAAGGCAAGCTGTGTATAAGTGGGAAAATGATAAAAGTTGCCCTGATATTGAAAATTTAATTTTATTGAGCGAAATGTATAATGTTACGCTCGATGAGTTAATAAAAGGGAACCAAAATTTAAAAGAGAAAATACATATTGATGAAGATGAGGATTTTGGGAAAGAGAATGAGTTTGGTTTTTATATTGGGTTTGGTTTGCTAATTGTGAGTGCTTTCGTTGATTATGAAGGAATGCAAGAGATCTTATTAGGAATAGCACTATTCATGATGGTTTTTTACTCTGACGTGAAGAAAGTTATTTTGAATGAGTTCAGATCGTTTTTTAATAGAAAAGATATATATGATAAGAAGTGAGAAGAGTCCGTTATATTTCCTAGGAAAAGGTATTGTGAATATTTTAATTGTTTTATAATGATTTTTAGATATATGGAATATGTTAAAAAGCTGTTTGTATAGAGTCTTGAAACCTATGTGTAAAATGATAATAAAGTTATTTAATTTTAAAAGCTCAAACGAGCATAGCCCCGTTCTAAAGTTAGGACGGGGTTGAAAATCTAAGTTTTATTGAATAAGAATTTTCTTCAAATATTTTTACTTCAGTAAAGACTTTTTATAAAACATTACTTACTTATTTGTTACCGAGTTCTTCCGCTAAACCGATTAAAATTCCTTCGGCTCCACGAATGTAGCAGAGTCGATACGAGTCCTCGTACTGAACTACTTCGCCAACGAGCTGGGCACCATGCTTAGTAAGTCTGGATACCATTTCGTCAATGTCTTCAACGGTGAACATGACGCGCAGATAACCGAGGGCGTTTACAGGAGCTGTCCGATGATCTGCTATAGTAGGTGGGGTGAGAAATCGCGAAAGTTCAATTCGGCTGTGGCCATCTGGCGTAACCATCATAGCAATCTCCACGCACTGAGTACCCAATCCGGTTACGCGACCAGCCCATTCACCTTCAACAGTAGCTCGCCCTTCGAGATTCAAGCCAATCTCCTCGAAGAAAGAGATTGCGTTATCAAGTGATTCTACAACGATGCTGACATTGTCCATTCGTAGTAATCGGTTGTTTGCCATAGTTTTTATCTCCTTTTATGTATAAATTTATTATTTAATTATCCTTATAATTATACTAAAATCTCTTCTAAACAAAAAACATCTTGTCACAGTGTAGGAAAATGTGACAAGGTGTTTTCGGGCATAGTATATAAAATCTTGTTAACGAATAACACTTCGTAAACCCTTTACTATTGAAATATGCGAGAACTTTATTTCGTGAATGCTATCATTTCAAGAATTTGATACTGTAATTGCTATTCGATAGAATAACTTCGACTTTCCCACAAAACAGTCCTACCCTGTTTCTATTTATATAGGAAGGAAATAGATTCATATATTTTTTAAAGTTTTACCGGTGGAAATTAACTCATCTGCACTAAAGGCTCAATTTTTGCCATAAATGATTGATGCAGCGCCTCAACACCTGTTACTAAATGAAGGCGGTCAATAACGACAGATACTTTAATTTCTGATGTACTTACCATTTTAATATGAATATTTTCTTCTTTTAAAGTAGTGAACATATTCGCAGCAACACCTGGATTAGAGACCATACCAGATCCTACAATTGATACTTTTGCTAAATGATTTTCATATTCTACAGATTCATAGTGAAGTGTTTCTTGATTTTGTTTTAATACCTCTAATGTTTCTCTTAAATCATTAGAATGGATTGAGAAGGAGAGGTGGACAGTTCCTTCATTTGTAATACTTTGAATGATGATATCTACATTAATATGTGCCGCTGCTAATGTAGAGAAAACTGTTGAAAGTGCACCTTGTTCCAATCCTTTCATTGTGACGCGTGTAATATTATCTTCAAATGCAATACCTTTAACGATTGATTGTTGTTCCATGTTACATTCTCCTTTTACAATTGTTCCATTTTCTTGTTCCATACTTGAGCGAACTTCTAAAACGACATTATGATTTTTAGCAAACTCAACCGCACGCGGGTGTAATACACCAGCACCGAGGTTTGCAAGTTCTAACATTTCGTCATAAGAAATTTCATCTAATTTATAAGCATCTTTTACAATTCGTGGGTCCGTAGTATAGACACCGGTCACATCCGTGTAAATATCACATTTTTTTGCTTTCAGTGCAGCAGCTAATGCAACAGCAGTTGTATCAGAACCACCGCGTCCAAGCGTTGTAATCTCATGGTTTTCACTAACGCCTTGGAAGCCAGCTACGATAACAATCGTACCTTCAGTAAGATAAGATTGAATTCGATCTGTATGAATGTCAGTAATCCGTGCACTACTATGTACAGATTCTGTCGTAATACCAGCTTGCCATCCTGTTAATGAAATCGCGTTATAACCTTTTGCTTGTAGTGCCATCGTTAATAATGAAATAGTCACTTGCTCTCCTGTTGATAGAAGCATATCCATTTCACGTTTACTTGGATTTTCTGTAATAGCTTTAGCAAGTGCTACAAGTTCATCTGTACTTTTTCCCATTGCTGAAACGACAGAGACGATACTATGCCCTTGTTCATATTCTTCAATAATTAAATTTGCTACATGTTGAATGCGTTCGACGCTTCCAACAGAAGTACCGCCAAACTTTTGTACAATCGTTTCCATTACGAATTCCTTCTTTCGTCCATTTTTAAGAATAGGTTAGGACATATACAAATCCCAATATTCCTGTAGTTACCAGAGAGAAAAACAAAAAACACCATCTCAAATAAGTGAGGATGGTGCTGTTACAGGAAAAGGGAAACAGAAAACGGAGCTAATAAAAAAACCGCCAAAAAAGGAATATCATAAAAAATGATATCTCTTTTTTGTAGATAGCTCTTCATACGTACATGTCTGTACATATGACAGTTCTGTTTCTATTCGAAAACAGCCCCAATCGATAAATGCAGAGAAATTTATCGATTTCGGCAACACTTCCTTTCTTCTAAATTCATAGACATCTCTGTGTCTCCTTTAGAATACTTATAAGTGTTGCAACCTCTATCTCACGTTTTAGGCGAGAGTGTTTGATTTATGAAGTTGTTGGTAACATTTGTTTTATAATAATTTAAATTTTTCAGGGAATCAAGTGTTTTATATGTTTTTTAAAAATTCTATCTTTTTTGAGGGTTAGTTTGTGAAAAATGTAGCAAAATAAATTCGTTGCATGTACATTAAAAATATAGAGCATGGGAGGTGGAAGGATGGGCAAGAAAAAGCCTATTTATGTAGCGACAGAAATGAAAACAACAATGGAGAAATTATGGAAATATACGCAAGAACCGGACCTACATACAGAGTGGGATGCACGTTTTACAGAAATCTCGTATTTGGAGAAAAAAGAGGGGGAGCCGCAGAAGTTTTTATATAAAACGAAGATTGGTTTCGGACTTGAAATAGCTGGAGAAGGAGAATCGATAGGTGAAGTAAGAAAAGAAACTGGAGAGCGCGTTTCTTCTTTAAAATTTTGGACAGAAAATCAATTATCACTTATACAAATCGGGCGTGGTTATTGGAAATATACACCGAATGAAGAGCATATTTATTTTGAGACGAAATATGATTATGATACAAGGTTTGGTCGTATAGGAAATGTGATAGATTCATATGTTTTTCGACCTATATTAGGTTGGGCGACAGCATGGAGTTTTGATGCTTTAAAATTATGGTTAGAAAAGGGACTTCATCCTAAGTTGTTAATTAGAAGAACGATGACGTATTGGCTCGTTTGTTTTTTATTTGCTTTCGTATGGTTATATCAAGGGATTGTACCGAAACTGATGTTTACTCATGCAGAAGAAGTAAAGATGCTTTCTGAGCTAATCGGATCGAATGAAAGTAGTATTTTTATACTTAAAATAGTTGGATTTTTAGAAATAATATGGGGTGTTATGTGGCTATTGCCATTTCAAAAACGAAAGTTGTTTATATTACATATTGTTATGTTAATAGGCTTAACTATAGTGGCAGGAGTTACGAATATCATAAGTTTTACGCAACCGTTTAATCCGATTACATTGAATTTTCTTCTAATAGGGTTATCGATTATCGGTTATATAAATAGCACTAATTTGCCGAGCGCAAAAAATTGTAAAAGGACGAGAAAGGGATAAGTATATGGTTAATATATATGAAAGATTATTAGGGGATTCTTATAAAAAGCTTCATCCAAAATTGCAGGAACGATATGCGATAACAAAGGAAAATAGCTTTATTGGCGAAGGGGAAATGGATGAAATTTATGGTGGCTCTTTTTTCGTTAAATTGAGTTTGAAAATTGCATCGAAGTTTCGAATGTTTTTTGCTGAGCGAGGAAAGAAAGTGCCATTTACGATACATAATACCGCTGAGCGAGATGAACATGGGAAAGAACTTGTAAGGTGGAATCGTACGTTTTATTTTCAAAATAAGAAAAGATATTTTAACGCCGTTATGCAGTTGGATGAAGAGAATAATGAAATTGTAGATTATTTTGGCGAACCGCACATATTCGTTTCTACATTGAATTTTTACATTGATGAAAAAGGCGGGATGCATATTTCTTCAAAGAAACAATGGTTTTTTATGTTTGGAAGAAAAATCCCGTTACCAAAATTTTTATATGGAGAGGCAAAAATTGTAGAAAGTTATGATGAAACACTACAATGCTTTCGAATTCATGTACAAGTACGAAATCCGTTAATTGGGTCACTATTTTCATATAAGGGAACATTTGTAGAAAGGAAATAAACGAGATGAAAAATATGCTATTTGGACTTGCTTGTTATATTGTATTTCTAATATACGAGTGGTCGAATGTAAATCCTGTTGAAGCAATTATTTTGTTATCCATTTTGTTATTTATACCGATGTCATTTTGTATTATTGACAAAGAAACAAAAAATGGATCGTATTTATTATTTTATAAATTTGCATCGCTGTTATATCCAATCGCAGCAATCAGTGCAATGCTAGCTTTCGTAACAAATCACTATTTCTTTGCGTTACCTTGGTTTGTATATACAGGAATTGTGGCGTTATTTGGTGTAAGTAGATTGCTAGAAAGAGGATGGAAACCTCTAGAAGAAACAGCTATAGATAGTGCGTTTATTTATTTGTTTCTAGGTGGCTTTTGGCTCTTTGCTTCTGTAGGGAAACTTTCAATTATGAACTTTAGTTCTGACATTGTTTTACTCACAGCTGCACACTTTCATTACTCGGCATTTTTATTGCCGTTATCAGCTGGTTTACTTGGAAGAAAAAGAGAACGTGGAAGTAAGTTATATGACGCTATTATGTTTATCATCGTCATTTCTCCAATGACAGTTGCAATAGGAATTACCTATTCGAGGGTGTTTGAATTCTTTGCAGTATTCATATATTTATGTGCCATTTATGGATATGGGATTTACGTATGGAGAACGAAATTCAATGCTATCAGTGCAAAGGTTCTCCTGATCATATCATCTAGCACACTCATGGTAACAATTATGTTTTCACTTATATATTCATATGGGAATTTGAAACATGTAATGACGATTACAATTGCTCAAATGGTTTGGATTCACGGCGTGGTAAATGGAATTGGAGTAGCGTTACCAGCTTTTCTCGGTTGGATGATTGAGAAGAGTATTCCGAATTATAAATATTACGGGAAGCCAATGAGCAGGTTAAGAGGAAATGCGACAGTTGGTGAAGCATTTTTACATAACAGAAATTTAATAGATAACAAGGAATACAAAGGTTTAGTTGATAAAATGAATGATTTTCATAGTGAGGCATTTGACGTGACGAAGATTCCTTTAAGTATTACTCGTTTCTATGAAAATACAAAAGAGTATGAGTTACAATCGCATATAAAATGGAATCGTTGGTTCCGCCCGCTTGCATTTTGCTATGAGAAAATGAGTAAGCGTATAGGACAAATACATTTAGGAATGGGCGGCAAGTGGGAAACGATGCATGGCTCTATCATTGGGGTAATAGATGAGAAGGATGGAAGAGAGAATGTAAGGGCTTGGCTAAGAAAAAATGAAGCAGGAGAATCTGTTTTTGTAGCTCTTTACTCAAAACATACCCATGAGGATGAGAAATACATGAATATCGGATTACCTTTACCATATTCGAATATGACGGGGATTTTGAAATTATGTAATAAGAATAAAAGTTTAATCATTACTAGTAAATTGAGAAGAAATGGTAAGGGAGATGAGGGGATTTATTTACATACTCGTTTCTTTACAATACGTTTACCATTAGCAGAGACTTTTATTATTAAAGAGAGAACGGATCAAATATTAGAAGCTAATCATAGAATGTGGATATTTGGAGTTAAGTTTTTAGAAATTGATTATGAGATTAAGAAAATAGAGGAGAAGTAAGAAAAGCTTGGAGAGATTCCAAGCTTTTTTACGTATGCGTAATTGTCATCGCAACTTGTTTATCCAAGTCTCGGTCCCAAACACGTTGAATTTCAAACGTACCTTTTTCAAAAAATAATGGGAATCTCTCTTTAAACCAATCTTGCATAGGGAGATTTAGTGCTTCATCAATTGGTACCCATAATAATTCGCCTTCAGGAGGATTCAAAAGGAGTTCACCTTCAAATGAATCTGTCCAATAATTGAAAACCATATAGCGAACCTGCTCTTTTGGATTTACATATTCGTCTAATCCTTTAAAGATTAAATTGGAAACAAGTAATCCAGTTTCTTCTTTTACTTCTCTTATAGCGGCTTGAACGATACTTTCTGGGAAATCTACTTTTCCGCCAGGAGCGATGTAACCAGGGAAGCCTAGATGATCCGGCCGTTGTATTAGTAATATTTCATTATTACGCTGAATCATACACATTGTATAAATACGGTGTTCGATACTTTTCCAATTCGCACTCATATGAATCTCTCCTCTTATAGTTTAACTATAGTTATTCGTTCCAAAAAATACAATAATAAGACAAAATTATACAAAATACAATTGACTATTACTAATTTTCAGAACTATAATTACTCTGTTATATAAAAAATTGTACTTGAGAGGGGAATATATTCTATGAAAAATAGAATAATCGCAGCAGGAATAATCGCAGCTAGTATATTATCTTATTCATCTAGTAGTTTCGCACAAACAAAAACATTTCCAGATGTCCCAGCAGGGGACTGGGCAGAAAATTCTATTAACTACTTAGCAGGAAAAGGCGCAGTTACAGGTAACGAGAAAGGAATGTTCGAGCCTGGAAAAGAGATCACTCGTGCAGAAGCAGCTACAATGATGGCTAAAATCTTAAACTTACCATTCGATAAAGATGCTAAACCATCTTTCGGTGACTCTCAAAACGGATGGTATACCCCATACATCGCAGCTGTAGAAAAAGCTGGTGTTGTTAAAGGGAAAGGCCCAGGCGTATTTGATCCAAATGGGAAAATTGACCGAGTTTCAATGGCATCGATGCTTGTTGAAGCATATAAATTAGATGCGAAAGTAAAACAGCCATTACCAACAAAATTTGCAGATTTAAATCCTAGTTGGGGAAAAGATAAAGCGAACATTTTAGTAGAATTGAATATTTCACAAGGTGTAACTAGTACAGCTTGGCTGCCTAATAAAACTGTAACGAAGGCAGAAGCAGCGCAATTTATTGCAAAATCAGATTCTCTTAAAATTCCAGATGCGTTAGAAGGAAAAGTGATTATTATTGATCCTGGTCACGGAGGAACAGATCCTGGGAAGGCAACACAAGGATTACATGAAAGTGATATTGTATTAGATACATCTAAAAGATTACAAAGTTTACTAGAGAAAAATACTCCATTCCATGTGTTGTTAACACGTGAAACAGATAGTAGTTTTAGTGACAAGCAAACTGAGGACCTTAAAAAACGTGTAGAGTTCGCGAAAGAACATAATGGCGATGTTTTTGTAAGTATTCATGCGAATGCTTCTAAAAATCATGATGGATATGGAACGGAGACTTTTTATTATAAAGGATCTGAAACGAAAGAATTAACTGAACGTGAAAAAGATAGTCGTATGTTAGCAGAGAAAATACAAAAACGACTAGTTAAAGCTCTAGATACAAGAGATCGTGGTGTGAAACCAGAAGACTTTTATGTAATAAGAGAAAATGAAATGCCTGCGGTATTAACTGAACTAGCATTTTTAGATAATAGTGCAGATTATGAGAAGCTGGCTTCGGAATCAGGAAGACAAATTGCTGCAGAGGCAATTTATGCTGGCATTTTAGATTATTATGAATGGAAAGGTTTCAATGTTTCAAAGTATCGTTTAGCTAAATAAAAAAACATCGTTTGCTAAGCCCATCGTCTATATAGAGATGGGCTTTTTATATGAGTTTATATAATTTTGTATCGAAATAAAAAGATATATCGTATTATGATGATTATAAATAAAATAATGGTAGATTAGTTTATTTTTATCACGTATACTTTTACTGTTGACTAATTAATTGAATTAAGAGTTTGTTAGTTTAATAGGGAAAATTTTATTGAAAAGGGAGGCAAGTTAACACGGGACAAGCATATACATAACGTGTTAAAAAAAATATGAAAAAAGTTATTTCTAATGTGTTAGCAGTGACAGTCGCACTTCAAGTAGTGATGGCTCCGGCAACTTCATTTGCAGCTGAAAAGGAATTTCCAGACGTTCCGAAAGATCATTGGTCGTATAAAGCAATTACTAATTTAACATCAAAAGAAATTATTGCAGGATATGATAATGGTAAGTTTGGATTCGGGGATGTTGTAAATCGTGAGCAAGTAGCCGCATTAATATATCGTGCATTAAAACCAGAAGCGAAAAGCGAATATAAAAATCCATACTCTGATATTAGCGAAGGAACGACAATGTTCCAAAACGAAATTTTAACTTTAACAGATATGGGGATTTTCGTAGGTGACGGTAAAGGAACATTTAGACCGAAAGAATCTTTAACTCGTGCTGAAATGGCTGTAATTTTACAGAAAGCTTTTAAACTAAAAGTAAAAGCTAATCATACATTTAATGATGTTTCGAAAGATCATTGGGCAAATGATGCGATTAGTGCATTAGAGTCTAACGGCATTGCTGCAGGTAATGGAGCAGGTGCATTTAATCCAACAGGTGTTTTAACACGTGAAGAATATGCACAATTTTTATATAACGCCATGGCATCATATATCGATTTAGATGTAACATTACCTTCTAATGTAACAGCTCAAGAGATTGATAATTATATTAAAAGATATCATCCCGATAGTCCGCTTGTTGGAGTTGGACAAGACTTTATTAAAGCGCAAAACGAGTATGGCGTGAACTCTTTATATTTAGCAGCACATGCAATCTTAGAGTCTGGATACGGGAAATCAGAAATTGCATATCGTAAACATAATTTATTTGGACTACGAGCGTATGATTGGGATCCATTCGCACATGCAAAATATTTACCATCTTATGGATTAAGTATTTCATACAATGCTGATTATGTGAGAAAGAATTACTTAGAACAAGGTGCTAAGTATTTCAAAGGTTACACATTACCTGCGATGAATGTAATGTATTCAACTGATAAAGAATGGGCTGGCAAAATCGCTAATATTATGGAACGTATTAAGCCTTTCAATAACAAAGATTATCAAAATATAAACCGATTGCCGAAAAACCCTAATACATTAAATGTAGAGGCATTAGGCGAAACAATTCCATATAAAGATTATGCAAAAGATGCGAAAGCTACTGTTCAATCAGTAGGGTCTTACTATCAAGTTCCATTCCCGTTTAACAACCCAATTAAGAGTGTACCAAATATTACACAAAATGAAGTTGGAAAATTAGAAAATGGTACAAAAGTAAATGTATATCGTGAAGATCCAAATGGCTGGGTAGAATTCTCACTTGAAAATGCTCAAGAAAAATATTGGACATTGAAGAAGAACTTAAAATTATAAAGTGGAAAGGTGTTTTCATATATGAAAACACCTTTTTTATTTATATTCAACACGTAATATTTGTAGATTCATTATGATTTTCTTTTTTATATTTCTACCAATAATTTAACAGTTTCATATATAATTAAAGTTATTAAAGATTGAATTTTCTGTGTTTATTTCCGGGTATTAACTTAGTTTGAAAAGAGGAGAGAGATATGCAAGGAGAAATACCAACAGAGAAAAATTTAGGTTATGTCGGTAAATTGTTATTGCCAGTTAAAGTGTCACCGCACTTTAAGTTTTTATGGATTGGGCAATTACTTTCGACTTTAGGTAGTTCGATAACGATGGTTATTCTGCCAGTCGTTGTATATTCATTAACTGGTTCAACAGTTGTAATGGGAATGACTATGGCAATGTATATGCTTCCTAATATTCTTGCGTTACCGTTTGCTGGATTAGTCGTGGATCGAATTGACCGGGTGAAATTGATGTTATTTACGGATATAATCCGTTGCATATTAATGCTATTATTTGCAACGCTTATATTTATGGACGTTTTAACAATTCCACTTCTATATGTACTCGTGGCATTATATGGACTTATGGAAGGGATATTTCAGCCGGCGTATTCAGCTGTAAGAGCGAAAGTATTTGTACCAGAAATTCGAAATGCAGCTAATGCATTAACGCAAATGAGTAATCAAGGCATACGACTAATCGGACCGGCTCTTGGAGGATTGATCGTTTCAGTTGCATCTGCCGGAATAGGATTTGGATTGGATGCAGTAACGTATTTGCTATCATTTTTATGTTTATTATTTTTAAGAGAAATAAAGTTTAATAAAGTACAGAAACTTGAAAGAAATAAAGTCAATTACAAAAAAGATTTTATGGAAGGGATTCTTGTTCTAAAAAGTCATCCGTGGCTATGGATTACAATTTTAGTCTTTTCTTTCATAAATATTTGTTATGCAGGAATTATCGTTGTATTAATTCCATGGTTGTTTAATGTTCATCATCATTTTGAAGCTTACGTATATGGATTGGGTATGGCTTCTTCTGGTGCTGGAGCTGTAATTGCAGCACTAATTTTTGGTGGGAGGCAGCAGTGGCGGAAGAGGGGATTACTAGCATATGGTGGTGTGTTAATAAGTGGAATAGCACTATTAATTATGCCTTTCATTTCTTGGGCACCTGCTTTAATAGCTTTAATGGCAATGGAAGGATTCGGTATGATGATATTTGGGCTCATTTGGGAAACAAGTTTACAAGAGCTTGTACCAGAAGAAGCATTTGGAAGAGTGGCAAGTCTTGATATGTTAGGTTCGTTTGCTTTATTGCCATTAGGATATGTGATTGTAGGCTGGTTAGCTACTGTAATAGGTGGCAAGATAACAATTATAATGCTAGCTATTTTAGTACTCATAACAATTGGGATGGCATTGTCTGTACCAAGTATTCGGCGGTTCGATTGATTATGTAGGCTAAAAGGGGGATATGGTATATGACTATAGAAAGCCTGAATGATTTAGTAGTAGGTGAATTAGGATGTAAATATGTTTTGGGAGAAAAAGTATTTGAAGCAAAGAATTTTACGGTGTATATTGCGACTCCTATAGAAAATAAAATGACATATAATCGATTCATCTTAATTAAGCATTTGTCTAATGAAGAGCCTTCCGTACATGTTGGGGACAAAAAAATCTGTGTAGACGCTACAAAAATACATATTGCAAAAGAATTGACAGAAGCAATTCAATCGGGTTTTGTAAATAAAGAGTAAGCCCTAATCAAATTAGGGCTTACTCTTCATTAAACACAAATGTTTGTTTCATTTTTTTACTCTCATTTACTGGATGGCCGTTGTAAGAGAAATTTTTTTCTTCCCAAGTAATGACGACTTTAAAATTATGGCTATTAAAGTCTAATGGGAATACCATGTAGTCAAAGCTTGTATGACTTTTTGAAACGTTGTTATTTGATGTAGTAGGATTGAAGGTAACTTTAGATGTAGGTGTGTTATCAAGTATTTCCACTGATACATTTGATACATCATTACCGATGTTTTTTACGAATAAACTATACGTATCATATACACCGTGTTTTGGTTGCAACGCTTGCTTGTTTGAGTTATGAGATTTGTCAACTTCGATATACCACTGTTTAGACTTTGACGCAATTGGTAGTGATTGAAATGTGTATGCACTAGCTTGTATTGGTAGTGCTAAACAGATTAGTGCAAAGAGAGAAAATATTTTTCGTTTCATATTTAGAGAGCTCCCATTCTTTAATGGATTTATTTGTTATTATCTTCTCTTCGTGAAAAAATATACCGTATAACGTAAGGTGATATTACAAATAAGAGAGGCTGTTTTTTATCTTATAAAAAGAATATACTAAAAATTCTATATAAATTGTTTATTGGATGTAGTTAAGTATGCTAGAATAAATTGAAAGCGATTTCTTATATAGAAATAAGAAAATGCTTTCTGAAGGGGAGGGGATAGAAGTGATTACATTTTTAGTGTCAATCGTCGTATTGATAATCGGTTATTTTACATATGGAAAGTTAATTGAAAAGATATTTGGAGTAAATTATTCGAGAAAGACACCAGCTTATGTGAATCAAGATGGGATAGATTATGTACCTATGGATAGGCGAAAGAATTCTATGATTCAATTACTTAATATTGCAGGTACTGGTCCTATATTCGGACCAATATTAGGTGCTTTATATGGTCCAGTTGCATTTGTTTGGATCGTTATCGGAGCGATTTTTGCAGGGGCTGTTCATGATTATCTTACAGGGATGATTTCTATTCGAAATAAAGGGGCGCATATTCCTGAATTAGCAGGGAAATTTTTAGGAAATGCAATGAGACATATTGTAAATATCTTTTCACTTTTACTTTTAGTATTAGTAGGAACTGTGTTTATAACAACGCCAGCATCATTACTTGATATCGTATTGCAAGGAAAAGTATCAATAACTATTATTTTATCTGTAATTTTCATATATTACATTTTATCGACTATATTACCGATTGATAAAATTATTGGTAAAATTTATCCGGTATTAGGTGCATTATTGCTAATAAGTGCTATTGGCATAGGGGGAATGATGATAATAAAAGGCTCTCCGATTCCAGAGCTAACGTTTGAAAATATGCATCCAGACAATGCACCTATTTTCCCATTATTAATGTTGACGATTACGTGTGGTGCCTTATCAGGATTCCACGCAACACAATCACCAATTATTTCACGTACACTTCAAACGGAGAAACATGGCCGTTATGTATTTTTCGGTATGATGATTGCAGAAGCGATAATTGCAATGATCTGGGCAGCTGCGGCAATGAGTATTTTCTCTTACGGTGAATTAAATGAGCTAATTAAATCGGGGACACCCGCTGCGGTTGTAAGTGAAATCTCGAAGACGATGTTAGGTGCTGTGGGTGGCACAATAGCTGTTCTTGGTGTCATTGTATTACCAATTACATCTGGAGACACAGCATTCCGTGCGGCACGTTCTATTATTGCGGATTACTTCCATTTTAATCAAACGAAATTAAAAAATCGCTTAATTATTGCGATTCCATTATTTGTTATTGCATATGGTTTAACGAAAATTGATTTTACACTATTATGGAGATATTTCTCTTGGGCTAACCAATCGACTGCAGCCATTGCGTTATGGATTGGAACGATGTATTTATTTATCAAAGGAAAACAGTATATCGTTTCTTTAATTCCAGCGATATTTATGACGCTCATGACAGTTGTTTATATTTTAAATGCGAAAATTGGTTTTAATATTCCGCTAAATACATCTTATATTGTAGGTGCGGTTATTACAGTTATTTTAACTGCTGTATTCTTTATGAAAGCTGTGAAAAATAAAAATGAGAATATTGAAGTAGATGTGCAATTAGAGAAGGAAGCTGTGTAGAGATTTTTCTACACAGTTTTTTCTAATGTGAAAAAATTCCCAATAATATGTTAAAATAACATTGTCATACAACAAGGGGGATTTGTTTTATGGAAAATGGACATCTTGCTAAAGTAGATGTAACGAAAAGAATTGAATCAAAATCTAAGTACAATAAAAAACTCGAAAAATATCAAATGCGCTTATTAGCATTGCAGCAAATTTTAAAAGAAGAAAAAATCGCTGTTATGCTCGTTATGGAAGGTTGGGATGCGGCTGGAAAAGGCGGAGCGATTAAGCGAGTGACGGAACACCTTGATCCACGTGGGTTTCAAGTAAATCCGATTGGCGCACCTGCTCCTCATGAAAAACGGTATCATTATTTGCAACGTTTTTGGCGGAAACTTCCTCAATATGGGCAAATTACTATATTCGACCGTTCTTGGTATGGGCGTGTATTAGTTGAACGTGTTGAAGGTTTTGCTACAAAAGAAGAGTGGACGAGAGCGTATGGTGAAATTAATGATTTCGAAAAACTATTAACTGATGATCATTACATAATAGGAAAGTTTTTCTATCATATTAGTAAAGACGAACAGTTAAAGAGATTTACAGAAAGAGAGAATAATCCTCTTAAAAGATGGAAAATTACAGACGAAGACTGGCGTAATCGTGAAAAATGGGATGAGTATGTAGAAGCAATGGAAGACATGTTTGAAGAAACAAATAAGCCGAATGCTAAATGGAATATTATTGCGAGTAATGATAAATTATACGCTCGTTTGAAAACATTGAAAGTGATTATTTCATTAATTGAAGATTATTTTTTAGAGCATGGTATAGAATTACCTTCTTATTATTATGAAATAAAAGAAGGTAAGAAAAAGAAAATTGAATCTGTGCAAGATGTAGAGGTTAAATAGCATAGAGAGATTTTGTCATGATTAGAAGCTGGTATGAAACATGAGAAGGAGCTGTCCCGTAAGTAGGTGAAACTAAACTATGGGACAGCTTTTTTTAGTTAGAATATATTTATATTAGATGAATCAATGAGAGTGGCGTTCAAGTAACGAATACAATTGTCATTGAATATGAAACAATAATTATAGTACATTAACAAGAGGAATTAATTTCAAAAGGAGGGTGAGAAAATGCTAGGTAAGGCGGAAGCTTCAATAAGTAACCATATGTATACAGAAGAAGAGCAACAAAAATTATATAAACGAACGTTAATAATAGTTAGTATTTCACAAATGTTCGGCGGAGCAGGGTTAGCTGCTGGTATTACAGTAGGTGCACTACTTGCACAGCAAATGCTTGGGACAGATGCATATGCAGGATTACCGGCTGCTATGTTTACAATGGGATCTGCGGTAGCGGCTTTCTTTGTGGGGAAGTTATCGCAAAAATATGGTCGCCGAATAGGACTTGCAACAGGGTTTATAGTAGGGGGACTAGGGGCTATTGGAGTTGTATTGGCTGCGTTAACAAATAGTATTATTCTTTTACTAGTTTCTTTACTCATATACGGTGCAGGTACAGCGACGAATCTACAAGCTCGTTATGCTGGTACCGATTTAGCAGATAAGAAGCAGCGAGCAACTGCTATTAGTATTACGATGGTTATGACGACTTTTGGTGCGGTGGCTGGCCCGAATTTAGTAGGCGTAATGGGAGATTTTTCCGATTCAATTGGAATTCCTAACCTTGCTGGTCCGTTCATATTATCGGCAGCGGCATTTATACTTGCGGGTCTTGTCCTTTTCGTTATGCTTCGTCCAGACCCGTTAATTATTGCTAACATAATAGAAACATATAAACAAGAACATACATATAAAGGGCAACCAGTAACAGAAGAAATGATAGAAAATAAACGTGGTGTTACTGTTGGAGCAATCGTAATGATACTTACTCAAATAGTGATGGTTGCGATTATGACTATGACGCCAGTACATATGGGACACCATGGTCATGGACTAAGTGAAGTAGGGCTAGTCATTGGATTTCACGTAGGGGCAATGTACCTTCCATCGCTTGTTACAGGAATGTTAATTGATAAAATTGGCCGTACTACGATGAGTATAGCTGGTGGGATGATTTTACTTGCAGCGGGTGTCATAGCTGCGATAGCACCGAGTGATTCTTTACTATTATTAATTGTTGCTCTTTCTTTACTTGGATTAGGGTGGAACCTTGGATTGATTAGTGGTACAGCTCAAATCGTTGACTCCACAACTCCTTCTACACGTGCTAAAACACAAGGGAAAATAGATGTTTTTATTGCGTTAGCCGGAGCTTCAGGTGGAGCGATGTCAGGAATGGTAGTAGCTAATTCCAGTTATGCGGCATTATCATTAGCGGGAGGGGCTGTAGCCTTACTGCTTATTCCAGTTGTGATATGGTCTCGGACAGGTAAATAAAATTTAAATGAAAGCAGCGGCGTTCAAAGGGAGCTAATAAATCCTTGAATGCCGCTTTTGGTGATTAACTAATAGTTTAACTGGAATCGTTGATATAATTTCATTTACCGTAATGTTAGCTGTATAAAAAAGTGTTAGTCTAAACCCCACTCCACAATAAGCCCTAAATGCGTAAGACCACCGCCAAAACCGTACAGTAAAAGTGTATCTCCGTTATTTAATTTCCCTTCTTTTCTAGCTAAATCTAAAGCGAGTGGAATGGAAGCTGAAGATGTATTGCCCATGTATTTTACACTAGTTAAAGTTTTTTGAATTGGAATTTCAGTTTTCTCGCAAATAGATTCAATCATCCGTAAGTTAACACTGTGTGGTACGAACCAGTCTATATCATCTATTTGCATATTTGTGGTATGTAATAGTTCTTTTATACCTGCTGGCACTGTGCGTGTTGCCCATTTATATACTTCTCTTCCGTTTTGAACGATTTTTTCATTTGTTTGCAGTGGTGTGCCATTCATAGTAGTAGATAAGTTTGTTCTGTATAGATGAATGCCACCAGCACCATTTGTTCCCATGTGAGCAGCGATAAAGCTTGGTTTATTTTCATCTCTTTCTAATAAAATAGCTCCAGCGCCATCACCGAACAAAATACAGGTCGTTCTATCGGTGTAATCAGTAACTTTAGATAATGTCTCCGTCGCTATGACGAGTACTTTTTCATGTGATCCAGAAGTGATTAAGCTATTACCGACATGCAGTCCGTATGTGAAACCAGCGCAAGTCGCATTTAAATCAAAAGCTAGTGTATGAGGTATGTTGAAGTATTGTTGTATTTGGCAAGCAATACTAGGGAAAACATAGTCAGCAGTAGTTGTAGCGACGATGATACAGTCAATATCTTCTAAGTTTTTCTTATATGTTGTACACAAATTTTCGATTGCTTTAATGGCTAAGTGTGAGGAGTATTCGTCTTTGTTAGCAATCCTTCTTTCCTTCATTCCTGTTCTTTGCACAATCCATTCATCATTCGTATCAATCATCTTTTCTAAATCGTTATTAGACAATACTTGATCTGGAACATAAGTACCAATTGCGGTAATACGAGATTTAGAATTCATAGGAACATCTCCTAACTTATTTTTATAACCTGATACTAATATCAGGTTATAAAAATGTCAATAAAGATTTTCTGTTTAATAAAATTAATATATTTTAATAAACGGAAAGGGATTTGAGGAGTGATGTCCAAATAATATACGGAAAGCTTCTAAAATTGATAATGAAGGGTTTGAGATTCTTGAAAAGAATCGTATATGTATTGTCTCTCGTTTTAATTTGTAGCTTTACTTATTTTATTTTACCAGAGAAGTCTTACGCTTGTGAGTGTATGAAAGCATCACCAGAAGAGAGGTTACAAAAAAATGATGTGGTGTTTGAAGGTAAGGTATTAGAAGTTCAAGAGAAGGACGGAAGAATGAAAACATTATTTGAAGTGAAGAAAATTTGGAAAGGGACAAGTTCTTCGCAAGTTATTATATATACAAGTGTAAGTAGCTGTGCATTTCGTTTTGCAGAGGGAGGAGAGTACTTAGTCTTTTCTTCTTATAGAGGAGAGGAAAAGTTAGAGACATCTATCTGCAGTGGAACGAAGAGATTAGATGAGGCAGAGTTGGATAAAACAGCTTTAAGCCATATTGCAAAAGAGTCTATTCCGACGAAAAAAGTGGATTTAAAAGGTGATATGGTGAGCGGCTTAAGTTCGTGGCAAGTTGTGCTTATTGTTATAGGTGTATTATTCATTGTAGCTGTGGTTATTTTTATTGTGAAAAGAACTCGCAAAAAATGACGATTAAAGTAAAAATATAAAGATTTTCTTTAGTGTGATATAGGTTGTTAAACCTTGTGAAAGCGAATTACTTATGCTACACTTTATGTAACTTAAAATGAACGGAGGGGCTTCCTTTGATCTTAATCAGATTACGTCTCAATACTTTGTGCCAATAATTGAATAGCGCTCAAAGGCTCTGTCTGTGTACAGAGTGAACGGGATTGGTCTGCCTATTTTAAAGGAACCCTTTATTAAGCTTATATGTGAAAAAGAGGGAGGGACGAATACGCCCTCTTTTTGTTTTGCCTTTAAAAATAGAATGGGATAGTATAGGTGAACACTCGGTGTGAATACGTATATTATCTTGGGACTTATTGACTATGAGATAGGATGAAAGTATAACTTTCTTCTATTTCTTTGGTGAACCCTTATCCGTTTACGAAAGCACAGGCAGTGACCTGTGCTTTTTATTTACGTAATCGAAATGGAGGAATAAATATATGGAAGAATTATTACAAAGAGCAATATTAGTTGGAGTAAATTTAGGTAATGAAGCTGATTTTGCATATTCGATGGAAGAGTTAGCAAATCTTACGGAAGCTTGTGATGTGGAAGTAATCGGTCAAGTGACGCAAAATTTACAACGAGTAAATCCGTCGCATTATATTGGAAAAGGGAAAATTGAAGAAGTAGCAGCGTATGTGAAAGAAGCCGATGCGAATATGGTTATCTTTAATGATGAATTATCTCCTTCGCAAATTCGAAATTTAGAAGAGGATTTAGATTGTAAAGTAATTGATCGTACCATTTTAATTTTGGATATTTTTGCGCAGCGTGCGAAAACGAAAGAAGCGCAGTTGCAAGTAGAAGTGGCCCATCTTCAGTACATGATGCCTCGTTTAATCGGTCTTCGTGAATCGTTAGGAAGACAGAGCGGGGGAGTTGGCACGAAAAATAAAGGTGTCGGTGAGAAGAAGTTGGAATTAGACCGTCGTAAAATTGAAGAACAAATTGCAGCTCTAAATAAAGAATTAGAGGCACTTGTTGCACAGCGTCAAACGCAGCGTAAACAACGTAAGAAAAATGAAATGCCAGTTGTGTCATTAGTAGGATATACGAATGCAGGTAAATCAACAATAATGAATGCAATGCTTGAAATTTTTAATGGTACTGTAGAAAAACAAGTATTTGAAAAAGATATGTTATTTGCGACGTTAGAGACATCTGTACGAAATATTGATTTGCCGGATAATAAATCATTTTTATTAACGGATACTGTTGGATTTGTAAGTAAATTACCGCATCATCTTGTGAAAGCATTCCGTTCAACGCTAGAGGAAGTGGCGGAAGCAGATTTACTCATTCACGTCGTAGATTACTCAAATCCTAATTATGAGCAATTAATTGATATTACAAATGAAACGTTGAAGAAAATTGGCGTGGAAAATATCCCGACGATTTATGCATACAACAAATCAGATATGGTAGATGTTGAAATTCCGAAAGTGCAAGAAGATCGCGTGTATCTATCTGCGAAGAAACATGTTGGAATTGAAGAGCTTGTAGAATTAGTTCGCTCACACATTTATAAAGAGTATACGAAGTGTGAAATGTTAATTCCATATGATCAAGGACAGGTAGTTTCGTATTTCAACAATCATGCGCACGTTTTATCTACGAGTTATGAAAACGAAGGTACGAAAATTGCACTAGAATGTAAGACGAGTGATTATGAGAAGTATAAGCGTTTTGCTATTTAATAAAAAGGGCGATCTTAATATGTTTTAGGGTCGTCTTTTTCTTCATAATTGCAAGCCTTCCCGTCGTCCTAACTTAGCATGAAAGAAAGTACAGAGAGTTCATATAAATAAATCTGATAAAACAGATAGGGAAAATTTAATATTTATGAAGTGATATTTCTGGAAAAAGAAATGAAACCAGTATAGAATAGAAATGTTTCAAAACTCAGAATTTATTACACTTACTGTAATAAATATATATTTTGTACGGGAAGGAGAGATTCGTATATGCAGGCAGTTTCACAAAAAAGTGCAGCGGAAACACCAACGATATATCGAATATTATTTGCGATTAGTTTCGGACATTTTTTGAATGATTCGATGCAAGCAGTTGTGCCGGCGTTGTTTCCTATTTTGGAAAAAACGATGAATTTATCCTACATGCAAGTAGGGTGGATAGCGTTCGCGTTAAATATGACGTCATCGATTATGCAACCGGTTTTTGGTATGTATTCAGATAAGAAGCCGTCACCATTTTTATTACCACTCGGTATGTTTTCGAGCATGCTTGGGATGATTGGGCTCGCGTTTGCCCCGAATTTTATTATTGTTATTATTTCTGTTTTATTTATTGGATTAGGTTCCGCAGTCTTTCATCCAGAAGGTGCCCGCGTTGCTTATATGGCGGCAGGTGCCAAACGTGGTTTAGCACAAGCAATTTATCAAGTGGGAGGAAACACAGGGAATTCTCTAGCCCCTATTTTTACAGCATTAATTTTCGTCCCGCTTGGTCAAATTGGTTCTTTAGGTTTTACAGCCTTTGCAGCAGTAGGAATTGTATTACTAATTTTTGTATCAAATTGGTATAAAAATGAATTAGCCACTGGTGCTGTAAGAAGGAAAAAGAGGGCTGCACTTGAGGCGGAAAATGCAATTGTAAGTACACATATTAAATTTGTTATTATACTTCTTGTTTTTCTAACATTTGTACGTTCTTGGTACGGTGCTGGTATCGGGAATTTTTATCAATTTTACTTAATTGAGCATTACGGTTTATCTATAAAAAATGCCCAGTATTTCGTATTCGCATTTATGATTGCTGGTGTATTAGGTACTTTCTTTGGTGGTCCGTTAGCAGATAAATTCGGTAAGAAAAAGATAATTGTATTTTCAATGCTCGGTTCAGCGCCGCTTGCACTTTTACTACCTCACGTTTCGCTCGTGTGGGTTGTACCATTATTTTTATGTATTGGTTTTATTAGTTCTAGTAGTTTTAGTGTAATTGTTGTATATGCACAAGAGCTTGTTCCTGGAAAAGTAGGGATGGTATCAGGGTTAATTGTTGGCCTTGCGTTTGGTCTTGGAGCATTAGGTGCTGTAGTCCTTGGAAAATTAGCTGATATGTATAGCCTTCAATTTATTATGCTATTATGTAGTTGTTTACCATTAATTGGACTTACTTCATGGCTACTGCCGAATGATAAGAAAACGATAGAATAGGGGATGCGCTATGAAATTATGTGAAAACGTTACAGAATTAATAGGAGATACACCTGTCGTCCGATTATCTAAATTTATTCCAGAGGACGCAGCGGATGTGTATGTAAAACTGGAAATGTTTAATCCGTCACGCAGTGTGAAAGATCGTGCAGCCTATAATTTACTTCATGCCGCTGAGGAAAAGGGACTTATAAAACCTGGTGATACAATTATTGAACCGACAAGTGGAAATACAGGAATTGGCTTAGCGATGAATGCAGCTGCTAAAGGATATAAAGCGATTTTAATTATGCCAGATAATATGTCCAAAGAGCGTATTAATTTATTGAAAGCATACGGCGCAGAAGTAGTTTTAACACCAGCAGAACAAAGAATGCCAGGAGCAATTGCGAAGGCGGTAGCGTTACAAAAAGAAATTCCAAATAGTTTTATTCCGCAGCAATTTGAAAACCCAGCAAATCCGAATATACATCGTTATACGACTGCACTTGAAATTTATGAACAAATGGATGGAGATCTTGATGCATTTGTAGCAACGGCGGGAACGGGTGGAACAATTACAGGGACCGGTGAAACATTAAAAGAGAGACTACCAAACTTATATATTGCAGTAGTAGAACCGAAAGGATCACCAGTTTTATCTGGCGGTGTTCCAGGCCCTCATAAACTAGTAGGAACAAGTCCTGGTTTTATTCCAAAAAACTTAAATACAGAAGTGTATAACGAAATTATTCAAATTGCGGATGAAGAAGCATTAACTACAATGAGAAACTTAGCAAGACAAGAAGGCTTATTAGTAGGACCATCTTCAGGAGCTTCTGTGTACGCTGCAATTATGATTGCAAAACGCTTAGGCGCTGGTAAAAAAGTTTTATGTATTGCACCTGATACAGGTGAGCGTTATTTGAGTATGGGATTATTTGAATGAAAATGATAGAAACCCCTTAATGGTGAAATAGAGCTATTAAGGGGTTTGTTGTAGGTTATTAAGAGAGGGGAAGCACAATGAAACTATTAAAACCAACAAATGAATATAGTGAACAAATTATGGAATATCGGGAGGCATTTTTACATGCTGATGAACAACCACACGGTAGTAGTTCTCTACAAAATTTTGCTTCTCTTGATAAATGGTTTGCAAAAGTGAGTATACAAGAAGTAGGAGAAAACTTACCATCTAATCGAGTGCCGTCTAGTCAGTTTTTAAGTATTGAAAAAGGAGAACTTATTGGTTTTGTGAATATTAGACATCGATTAAATCCAGAATTATTACTGGAAAGCGGTCATATCGGTTATAGTGTCCATCCGAATAAACGTCGCCTAGGTTACGCGACAAAACAATTGAAACTTGCATTAAGTGAAGCGCAAAAGTTAGGGTTGAAGAAAGTGTTAATAACTTGTGATAAAGCTAATATTGGTTCGGTTAAAACGATTCAAAAGGTTGGTGGTGTGCTAGAAAATGAAGTAGTTTCTTCTAATTCTGGCGAAATTGTTCAGCGTTATTGGGTAGAAATATGATTTAGTGGAAATTTGAAAAGGTAATATAATGTTTAATATCGAAATAGATAAATGAAAAGTAAGGGGAGTACTGCAGTTTTAGGGGGAAATGCAATGGGATTAAAAGAGAAAGCGATAGAGATGTCGGAGATTTATAGGCAAAACAAGAAAGTCGAAGCTATTATTTTAGCAGGATCTGTAGCGAGAAAGTTAGAAGATGAACATTCAGATATTGAATTACATATTTTATGGTCAGAACCACCAGAGGATGAAGAGCGTCTAGGTCCAATTAATAATATTGGTGGAACGATTTTGTCATATCATCCTTACGAGGACGAAGAATGGTCGGAAACGTATTTGACGAAAGAAGGAATTAAACTAGAGATTAGTAACTTTTTAACATTAACAGTAGAAAAAATTATTTCAGAAGTTATAGAGCAGTATGATACAAATTATGAGAAACAATGTATTGTATCATCGGTTCATGATGGGGTGAGTTTGTATGGAGAAGTAAAAGTACATGCTCTAAAAGATAGGATTGAAGTATATCCAGAAGAATTGGCGAAAAGGATGATTTCAGAAAATCTTTGGTTAAGCAATCGTTGGCATAATCGAGAGGCTCTTTTAACACGAAAGGATTGGCTTATGCTTTACGATGTTATTTGTGAAGTACAAAGAGATTTATTCGGTGTTTTATTTGGTTTGAATAAACTGTATGTACATCATCCTGCATTTAAATGGATGGCTTATAATGTAGAGCGTATGAATATCAAACCTGAAAATCTATATGAGCGTATGGCGAATACGTTAATAGGGAAACCGGAGTATAGTGTACAGGAGTTAGAAGTGTTGATCGAAGAGGTATTACATTTAGTAGAACAATATGCTCCAGAATTAAATATTGCTGAACAACAAAAGCGCATTCAATATGCGAAGTAAAAAAACAAGAGATGTAACAACGCGTTACATCTCTTGTTTTTTTATTTTACTAACTTTCCTAATACAGGTAAACGTTGAATACGATCACCGAGAATATGCGAAGCAAGTCCACTCGTTAGTACGAATAAAAGATAAACAAGTCCTCCTGCTGCGGCGCATATAAACACAATAATCAATGATTCTATATAAGATTGGCCAGGAATAATCCAACTTATAAATGCTCTTAATGCGATTACAACAGCAGACATTGCCGCGGAATAAAGCGTAATAAGAAATACTGTTTTTGCTGTTTCGCCAATTTTAAATTTCGCAAACTTAACGATGCAGTACAACATAATAATATTTGAAACGAGATAGCCAAGAATTGTTCCAAGCACAGCACCATGTCCACCGAATAAATGTAAGAGCGGTGTGTTCACCACAATTTTAACGAGAATACCGACTGAGAATGCAATCATTGTTTTTCTTTGATAATCAATTCCTTGTAATATAGCAGCTGAAACTGTGAAAATCGCACTTAATACAGCAGAAGGTGCAAATGAAATTAAATATTGTGATCCACCAAGTGCAATTTCAGGATTTACATAAACCATGCGGAATGCATCGTAAGCGATACTAGCTAAACCGAATGCTGCTGGGATAGTGAAGAATAATAATACTTGAAATATCTTTGAAATTTGTCCTTGTAATTCATCTAGCTTCCCACTTGTAAATGATTTCGTTATAGCTGGAATAATTGTTAATGAGAATCCGGTAGCAAGTGAAGCGGGAATCATAATTAACTTTTGTGCATAGTTCGTTATATAAGCGAAAACTGCATTCGCAGTTTCTAAAGGCTCTCCCATTGCTCTAAGGACATCAGCTACGGTATATTGATCTACTAACGTATAGAGCGGAATTGCAATACCGACAAATACAATTGGGATTGCATATCGAAGTAATTCCATATAAATATTTTTTAATGGAATATCGGATGCCCTTGACTTTAATTCACCTTCGGGAGGCTTTAATCCGTTATATTTTTTCCAGTACATCATTAAAATAGAGACGCTGGCAAGTGCCCCGATAACAGCACCAAACGTAGCAACCGCAACAGAAGAAGCTACTGAACCACCTAATAGTTTTGAGACGATAAAACTACCAACTAAAATGAAAACGACACGTGCGATTTGTTCTACAACTTGAGAAACAGCACTTGGTTTCATATGTTGAAAACCTTGGAAATAACCACGTGTAACACTCATAGCTGGTACGATAATAAGCGCGAAGCTTAATGCTCGCATTGTAAGTGTTACGTCGGCGATAAATTGTGGATCTGGCGTTTTCGAGCGAATAATAAATTGTGATATGTACGGTGCTCCAATAAATAAAATTAAAAATCCTAAAAAGCCCATAAACAACATCAATTTTACGCTAGAGTTGTATAATTTTTTACTTGTACTATAATCGCCAAGTGCATTATGTTTTGCAACAAATTTGGAGACGGCAATAGGAATACCAGCTGTTGAAAAGCTTAATAAAATACCGTACCAAGAGTATGCATATCCGTATAAAGCGACCCCTTGCGTTCCAACTAATAATTGAAAAGGGAAGAAGTATATAAAACCTAAAATTCGTGAAATCATTGTTGCACCACTTAATAAAGCAGTGCCTTTTAAAACTTTTGAAGTGGACAAAATCCTTTCCTCCTACTCGTGCTGTCTTGCATTCATCGTATACTACTATAAACCTGCTAGAGAAGTTAATACAGTATAAACCATAAATGTTCTAATACTATTCATACAAAAGTCATATTTTGAATTTTAAAATAGAATGTAATACATAAAAATTCAAAATATAAGTTGACACTATTTTTAATGTGTGATAAAAATGATAGTAATCAATTCGGAAAATAATATTTGGGCAATGAAAGGGTATAGTAGTGAAAATCTCCCTATTTCAGAGAGCTGATGGTTGGTGTGAATCAGTATATAGATTATTCATGAAGTTCGTCCTGGAGCATCTTTCATAAATCTCATATTTTGAGGAAATGAAAGACGGTAGTTTATACCGTTATCAAATAAAGTGGTGAAGATTGTTTCACAACTAGGGTGGTACCGCGATATTTATCGTCCCTACGTATTTACGTAGGGACGTTTTTTATTTAGGTCTTAACTTTGGTGTGGCTTCATAACTAGGGTGGTACCGCGATATTTTATCGTCCCTACGTATTTGCGTAGGGACGCTTTTTATTTAGGTCTTACTTTTGTTGTATCTTCATAACTAGGGTGGTACCGCGATATTTTTGTCGTCCCTACGTATTTACGTAGGGGCGTTTTTTATTATTAGGGAGGAAGTGAACGTATTAGAAAAGAGTATGGATAGAACAATATAAATACCGAATTGTAAAACATAAAAAAGATAAAGAGAGGAGATAAATAAATGAATTCACAGCAATGGACATCGAAATTAGGTTTCGTATTAGCTGCAGCAGGTTCAGCAATTGGTCTTGGGGCGATTTGGAAATTCCCATATATGGCCGGCATCGGAGGAGGCGGCGCGTTCTTCCTTATTTTCATCGGATTCACATTATTAATTGGTTTACCGCTATTATTAGCTGAATTCGTTATCGGAAGAAGTACACAAAAAGAGGCCGTTGATGCATATAGAGAGATTGCTCCTAAAACGTTATGGCCGTGGTTAGGTAAATTAGGGATTGTAACATGTTTCATATTACTTTCTTTCTACAGCGTTGTAGGAGGTTGGATTATATTATATTTATGGAATGCAATTACAGGTAGACTATGGGAAGGAAATGTGGCATACGAAGCTACGTTTGGTGAAATCATTTCCAATCCATATTTAGCAGTTGGTTCACAGCTATTATTCATCCTTATTACTATTTTTATCGTAAGTAAAGGTGTACAAAATGGTGTTGAAAAAGTAAATAAATATTTCATGCCAGCACTATTCGTATTATTCTTTGTACTAATTGTTCGTGCACTTACATTAGACGGTGCTGGAGAAGGAGTTCGATTCTTCTTACAACCTGATTTCTCAAACGTAACGTCAGAAATCATATTATATGCAATGGGGCAATCGTTCTTCTCACTATCTGTTGGTGTAGCCGTTATGGTAACGTATAGCTCGTACTTACCGAAAGAAGAAAGTTTACCGCGTTCAGCATTTTCTATCGTAGCTTTAACGCTTGTGATTACATTACTTGCAGGGCTAGCAATTTTCCCGGTTGTATTTGCATTTGGAATGGAACCATCTCAAGGACCTGGACTATTATTTATCGTATTACCAGCTATTTTCAGTAAAATGGCGTTCGGAAAATTATTCTTCATTGTTTTCTTATTATTATTCTTCTTTGCTACTATTACATCAGCAATTTCGATGTTAGAAATTAGCGTTGCATCTTTAACTGCAAAAGGTAAAGGGAAACGTGAAAAGATGGCCTTGATCGTTGGATTATTAATCTTCGTTGTTGGAGTGCCATCAGCATTATCATTCGGTTTGTTAAGCGATGTGAAACCATTTGGAAAAACAATTTTTGATTTAGCAGACTATGCGGTTAGTAACATACTAATGCCACTTGGTGTTTTATTAGTTTCTATCTTTGTTCCTTTAAAAATGAAGAAAGATGTATTAATGAAAGAGCTTGGTGTAAGTAAAAATAAAGGCTATAAACTGTTCGTATTATGGTTATTCTTACTTCGCTATATTGCACCAATTGCGATTATTATCGTATTCCTAAATGTACTTGGAATTATATAAAAAGAAAGGTAGCGTATCGCTCTATGATACGCTACCTTTTTATTTTGCTCTTTTTTGTAATTCGTTTACTGTTACGAACTGATAGCCCTTCTTAGATAAAGAGTCTAAAATACCTTCAATGGTCTGTAAATTTTCATTAGACTCATCATACATAGAGTGTAATAAAATGATAGAACCTGGTTTTAAATTTTTACTAACATATTCAATTTTATCAGCTGTAGATTTATAAAAAGTATCAGGTTCAAGATCCCATGTGATTGTTTCGATATTATTTTTATTTAAATAGTATGGCAGTCCTATTAGTTTCTTACCGTTAGGTGGCCTAAAATCAATTTTATCTGTATATCCTGTTTGACGGATTATCGAGTTCGTTTTTTCTATTTCTTTTTTAATAAAAGAAGGAGTTTTGAAAACCATTCTATTATGAGAATATGTATGGTTTCCAAGTTGGTGCCCAGATTGAACAATCGCTTCACCTAATGGTAAATTGTTTTCTAATTCGTTTCCAATAACAAAGAAAGTAGCTTTAGCATTGTACTTATCTAGTAGTGGTAGTATTTGTTTTACATTGTTAGTAGGGCCATCATCAAAAGTTAAGGCAACTATCTTTTCATTTGTTTCAATGCGGTTTGTCAGTTCGCCGAATAATTGAAAACTTCTTGCATTCATTAATTTGTAAGTTCCGAATAATGCTATGGTAATAATGAATAGTGTAACTAGTGTAGTGATTATTTTTTTCTTCATAATACAACCTCATATTTATTTTTGATTCGATTAAAAAGTATTATATCAAACTAAGTAATTTTTTGCTTTGAAAAGGATGTGGATGCAAGGGGAAGGAATTTATCATATAATAAAATGCAAAAGGTATATTAGGAGGTGTTTATATGGCGATTATAATTCAATTGCCAGACACTGCAACGTCTCATGCAAAGCCAAGTATGGAAATGGCGATACTTTGCGTGAGGTAGACAAGTAATATACAATCGCCTAAATGAGCTCGTATCATTTTTTATATTTGGCTTTGCACCTTATTGAAATGAACCATAAAAAATAAGGGGCGAGCAGAAATGAAATACGTAAAAGCTGCGACGGTTTTACCAGAAAGTTTAATTACCGAAATTCAAAAGTATATACAAGGTGAAACAATTTACATTCCAAAACAAGAAACGAAACATTATAAATGGGGTACACGATCTGGCGGAAGAAAACAACTGGATGAAAGAAATAAAGCAATTAAAGACGCTTTTAAAAGCGGAATTGCAATTCATCAATTAGCAGAAGAATATTTTCTTTCTGGAGAAACGATTAAAAAGATAGTGTATTCTAAATAAATTTTAAAAAAGAGTCTGATTCATATGTTATTTTGAATCAGACTCTTTTTTTATAGGTTCATTACAAAATTTGATTCGATATTTTTAGTATGAATGGGCATGATAATAGCAAAAATGAATCGTAATTGTATAGTATTGAGGCGTGGATGGGAAATGAAAACGTTATATTTCATATGACAGAAAGGTGAACCTATATGAATCATCTTGGACAAATAACAATAGAATTGATTTTTGGTTTTTTTGTTCTATTGGTTGCTACAAAAATACTAGGGAAAACACAAATATCACAGCTAACGCCTTTTGATTTTATTTCTGCTATTGTTCTCGGAGAATTGGTCGGAAATACTATATATGACCCGGAAATAAAAGTATGGTCTATTTTATATGCAGTACTTGTATGGGTAGTGTTAATTTATATAATAGAAGTAATAACGCAAAAATTTAGAGGGACGAGAAGTTTTTTTGAAGGCTCTCCGTCAATCATTATCCGTAATGGATATATTGACCGGGAACAACTAAGTTCAAATCATTTGGACATAAACCAATTACAGCAAATGCTACGGCAGCAAAAAGATGTTTTTTCAATCCGGGAAGTTGAGTATATGATTTTGGAACCTAACGGAAACATAAGTGTTCTGAAAAAAAGTAAATATGAAACTCCCACTATAAATGATTTAAGTTTAAAACATAAGCCTGTATACTTACCCATTTCATTAATTAGTGATGGAAAAGTAGTGAAGGATAATTTAAGGGAAGCAGGTTTTGATGAGGGATGGCTTTATAAACAAATAGAGCAAAAAGGGATTACTAAATTTGAGGATGTACTATATGCGGAATGGAAAACAGATGATGGATTCTTTTGTCAGGAAATGAATCGGTAGAACATAATCGGAGTATGTAATGTTCATTTCTAAATTATCTTTTACATATCAAAAAACGTAATCATTGTATACAATAAAATTAGATCAACAATTTGTATGGAGTGATAAATATGGAAGCTTTTATTAGAAGTGATCAATATAATTTTATAAAGTCACAAGCTTATATTTTAGCAAATGGACATGCTACGGCAAATGATAGAGGAGTAATTCAAGCGTTAAAATCACTTGCAATTGAAAAGATAATACATGTATTTGAGAATTTAACGGATGAACAGAAAGAGTTAATTGATACGGTATTAACAGTTAAAAATAGAGAAGATGCAGAATCGTTTTTAATGAAAATAAATCCGTATGTAATTCCGTTTCAGGAAGTTACAGCACAAACGTTAAAAAAACTATTCCCTAAAGCAAAAAAATTAAAACTGCCTGATATGGAAGAACTGGATATGAAAGAATTATCTTATTTAAGCTGGATTGACAAAGGATCAAGCAGGAAATTTATTATAGCGAAAAATGATAAAAATAAGTTTGTTGGTCTGCAAGGAACATTTCAAAGTTTAAATAAAAAAAGCATTTGTTCATTATGTCATGGGCATGAAGAAGTAGGAATGTTTTTAGTTGAAATTAAAGGTGATGTACCAGGAACTTTCGTTAGAAAGGGAAACTATATTTGCAAAGATGGTGTAGCTTGTAATCATAATATGAAATCGCTTGATAAGTTACAGGATTTTATCGAGAGATTAAAGAAATAAAATGGAAGACCTCTAGTACTTAAACTGGAGGTTTTTATTTTTTGAAGAAGTAATAATAGGCTTCTTTTGTAGCTGTAGATTTATAAAAAAAGTCAGGTCATTTATAATGAAATTTGATAAAAACATCTATTTGGATACAGATACTTATATGCAAGGAGGTAAAACATGAATTACATTTCACCGAAAGAAGAGGTGTTAAAAGTGAAACGGTGGCCTAAAGATACGATAGTGGCGGGTCGTGGTCATACCGTTGCTCTTAAATCGGATGGCACGGTGGTAGCAGTGGGCCGAAATAAAGAAGGAGAATGCAATGTAAGTGGCTGGTGTGATATTGAAGCAGTCGCAGCGGGCAATGTTCATATGGCGACGAACACGGGTAATGCTCATACAATCGGTCTTAAATGTGACAGTACTGCGGTTGCAGTGGGTTGGAATAATCATGATCAATGTAATGTAAACGACTGGCATAATATTGTATCGGTTGCGGCGGGATGGCGTCGTACCATTGGCCTTAAACCGGATGGCACGGTAATAGCAGTGGGGCGAAATAAAGAAGGAGAATGCAATATAAGTAGCTGGCGTGATATTGTGGCGGTCGCGGTGGGTGACTGGCATACAGTCGGTCTTAAATTGGACGGAACGGTGACGACTGTGGGTAATAATCGATATGGCCAATGTAATGTAAGTAGCTGGCGTGATATTGTGGTGATAGCGGCGGGATATCTTCATACAGTTGGTCTTAAATCAAACGGTATGGTGACGGCTGTGGGTAATAATAAACAGGGTCAATGTGATGTAAGCGATTGGCGTGATATTGTGGCGATAGCGGCAGGGAGTAGTCATACAATCGGTCTGAAATCGGATGGTACTGTAGTAGCAATGGGTTCAAATGAGTATGGTCAATGTAATGTAAGCGATTGGCGCGATATTGTAGCGATAGCGGCGGGGTGTGCACATACCGTCGGCCTTACATCTGACGGTACGGTGGTAGCAGTAGGTGATAACGAATATGGCCAATGCGATGTACACAGCTGGCACGGTATCCGACTGCCCAATCCAAATATTTTGCCAATCTAAATATTTGTTGATGGGGAATAAGAATGTTTAATTTCTAATAAATCGCTGGTAATATTATGTTATTTCAGGCGTAATTATGGAATAGGATATGTAGAAAATAATCAAACTTAAATCTGCTGAGTAAGAATCCCTATTCAAAAGGGGTTCTTATTCTTTTCCATAAAATGAGGGTCTAAATGGAATTTTTGAACAAACTTTATTGCAAAGCTACAGTAGAAGACATGGTTTACAAATAAAGCATAAGGAGAGGTGAAGAAATGTTTAAAAAGTTTTTGCTTTTTTTACCAGATTTTTCACTTGTATGTATCGTTCTCTACATAACATACACGACCTCTCTTAGTTTTGGACAGATGGTATTAGTTGGGATTACAATCGGCATAATTGGTACTCTTGTTATAAGAATATGTACGGATTTATTTACGTTCATCAAGTGGACAATTAAACAAAGGAAATCTTGAATATGTTTAAATAGCTATTAGGAGGAGATGAAATGACTAATAAAAAGAATAGAGTAAAAAACGAGATAGTACTTTGGACATTAACAGCGGTTGTTCTTTTAATTGTATGGTACTTTTTTCAAAGATAAAAACGCATCGCACTTTGAAAAAAAGCACGATGCGTTTTTATTATTTTTTTTGCCAATTTTCTTTTATGAAGTCTTCACGGCCAGATTCTTTTTGCTCAGTAGCATATTTCTCTGGATTCTTTTTATAGAAATGTTGGTGGTACTCTTCTGCTTCATAAAAAGGTGCAGCAGGAAGAATTTCAGTCACAATAGGATCTTTAAACATACCGCTTTCTGCTAGCGTTTGCTTCGATTTTTCTGCAAGCTCTTTTTGTGTTTCATTATGATAAAAAATTGCTGTGCGGTAAGAGGGACCACGGTCAAAAAATTGTCCGCCATCATCAGTCGGATCGATTTGTGGCCAATATAAATCTAGTAATTTTTGATACGGGAAAATAGAAGGATCGAATGTAATTTGAACGACTTCTAAATGTCCAGATGTCCCTGATTTTACTTGTTCATATGTTGGATTTTCTATATGACCACCTGCATAGCCAGAAAGTACTTTATGAATACCAGGAAGTTCATCAAATGGTTTTACCATGCACCAAAAGCAACCACCTGCGAAGGTTGCGAGTTCGTATGTTTTTTCGGACATTGCTGTAATCCTCCTAAATGTATATGTTTTATATAGTATTATATAAATTGTTTTATTGCGCAATAAAAAAGATTTGAAAATATATGTTTTTTATAAACAAGATCCTCCGCTCACATCAATTAATTGTCCAGTAACCCAGCGGCTGTCTGGAGAAGCAAGAAAAGCAGCGGTATCGGCAATATCTTCTACTTCACCTAAGCGATTGAAGGCGGAAATAGTAGTAGCGTACTGTTTCATCATTGGGTCGCTCAATAGTTCTGCATTCATATCTGTTTTAATAAAGCCTGGAAGTATTGCATTTACTGTTATTCCTCGTGCTCCGAGTTGTTTTGCAAGCGTGAAAGTCATCGTGTTAATTGCACCTTTCGTCATGCTATATGCAACGAAATCAGGCAAAGAAATACGGGTGGCAGCTGATGAAATATTAATAATTCGGCTATTATCACGTAAACGTGGTAGTGCTTGTTGAATGATAAAGAATGGTGCTTTTGCATTTACTGAAACCATTCTATCAAAAAATTGTTCAGTCGTTTCTTCAATAAAAGCACCAGGACCGATTCCAGCGTTGTTTATTAAAATATCAAATTGTGTTCCACCAGTTCTTTTTTGTAGTTCGTTATCTAGAGAAATATACAGGTTATCTACACCGTGTAAAGATTCAAGATTTGCACCGATAGAAAAAGCTGATCCGCCATTTGATTGAATTTCATGAACAGTTTCTTCAGCATCTTCTTTTCGATTTCCATAATGAACAGCAACTAATGCACCGTCGTTTGCTAACCGTTTTGCGATAGCACGTCCAATTCCTCGGCTTGCTCCTGTAACTAATGCTATTTTACCTTTTAACATAAATTTCTCATCTCCTCATAAATTGTATATGTTTTTAAGTTGTTTTTCTTTATGTAGTAACGCGAACATACCTAAGTAATATATGAGTATGTGTAAGAAGTTCATTCCGATTTTGTTTTGAGAAAAAATAAATAGATTTCTAGTGAATAGAATGAATTTTAATTTTTTTCTAAAAACATGTTGACAATGAAAAGAGTCGCGTCCTATAATACGTGTAACAAATAAAAGTTAATTAAGAATTTTCTAACTTTATATGTTATATATGCAAAGAAGAGGAAAGTAGATGATTATGGTCGTTTCAGAGAGCTACTCCTAGGCTGTGAGAGTAGTAGCAATCGAATCATTGAAGATCACCTCGGAGCATCGCTTGCGAAAGGGAAACTGAGTAGAGGGCGGCGGCATCGTCTCCGGTAAAAGGACGGAGGTCTGATTGGACCTATGAAGCTTATATTTCGTGAGAAGTATAAGGAAGCTGAGTGGTAACGCGAAACTCTCGCCTCAGCAATCAAAGCTACTAATTTGTAGTAGTTGATTGCTGAGGCGAGAGTTTTTATTTTAAAAAATAGAATAAAAGAATGCGAGGAAGAGGAGAGTAAATGATAAAGATTGTTTCAGAGAGCCGCCCAAAGGCTGTGAGGGTGGTAACAATTGAATCATTGAAAATCACCTCGGAGCACTGCTTTTGAAGTTAGTAAAAAGTAGCGGAGTTGTTTCCGATAGAAAAACAAAAGTCTAATTGGACTTGCGGAGCTTATATTTCGTGAGAAGTGTAAGGAAGCTGAGTGGTACCACGAGTCTCTCGTCTCAGCAATGGATTGCTACAAGTGTGTAAGTAATCGATTGTTGAGACGAGTATATTTTTAAGTTTAGTATACTGAATATTCTGTTAAAATACTCATCTCAGCAATCGATATAGAAATAGGTTGCAAAAATAGAGAGAAAAAAGAGGAGCGATGTGAGATGGGAAACCAGTACATTTACATGAATGGGGAATTTGTAGAAAAAGAAAAGGCAGTTGTTTCAGTATATGATCACGGCTTTTTATACGGGGACGGTGTATTTGAAGGGATTCGTAGTTACGGAGGAAATGTATTTTGTTTAAAAGAACATGTGAAACGATTATATGAATCGGCGAAATCTATTTTACTTACAATTCCAATGACGGTTGACGAAATGGAAGAAGCAGTTTTACAAACATTGCAAAAAAATGAATACGCGGATGCCTACATTCGATTAATTGTTTCAAGAGGAAAAGGTGACTTAGGACTCGATCCGAGAAGTTGTGTGAAACCGAGCGTAATTATTATTGCAGAGCAATTAAAGTTATTCCCACAGGAATTTTATGATAATGGACTAAGCGTTGTATCTGTTGCATCGAGACGTAATACGCCAGATGCATTAGATCCACGTATTAAGTCAATGAACTATTTAAATAACGTACTTGTAAAAATTGAAGCGGCACAAGCAGGAGTGCTAGAGGCCCTTATGTTAAATCAACAAGGATATGTTTGTGAAGGGTCTGGAGATAATGTTTTCATTGTGAAAGATGGAAAAGTGTTAACACCTCCTTCGTACTTAGGGGCGCTAGAAGGTATTACGAGAAATAGTGTGATTGAGTTATGTGAGCGACTTAATATTCCGTGTGAGGAAAGGCCGTTTACTCGCCATGACGTATATGTAGCAGATGAAGTGTTTTTAACAGGAACTGCAGCGGAACTAATTCCTGTAGTGAAAGTAGATTCAAGAGAAATTGGAGATGGAAAACCAGGAGATGTAACAAAAAGATTAACCGAAGAATTTAAAAAATTAACGAGAGAAAGAGGAGTACGTGTTCCAGGATTGGCGGAAAGTTTAGCGTAAATAGGGAGAGGAGTTAATTAAAATGGAGGAACAGTATACAGCATGTGATGAACTGCAGAGTGAAGAAGCTACAGGTGCTGGACATGTTATTCAATGTTTGAAGAAATTAGGTGTAACGACTGTTTTCGGTTATCCGGGCGGCGCGATTTTACCAATATACGATGCGTTATACGAAAGTGGTTTAAAGCACGTGTTAACTCGTCATGAACAAGCTGCCATTCATGCGGCAGAAGGATATGCGAGAGCTTCTGGAAAGGTTGGGGTAGTCTTTGCTACCTCTGGCCCAGGGGCGACCAATTTAGTTACGGGTTTAGCAGATGCTTATATGGATTCGATTCCTTTAGTAGTCATTACAGGGCAAGTTGCAACGCCTTTAATTGGTAAAGACGGATTTCAAGAAGCGGATGTCGTCGGAATTACAGTACCTGTTACGAAGCATAATTACCAAATTCGTGATGTAAATTATTTATCACGAACTGTGCAAGAAGCTTTTTACATCGCCGAAAGCGGGCGACCGGGACCGGTATTAATTGATATTCCAAAAGATGTTCAAAATGCAAATGTAACAAGTTTCTTTAATGAAGAAGTGGAGATTCTAGGATATAAACCAGAACCTTTGCCAGACAGTTTGAAACTGAGAGAGGTAGCAAAATCAATTTCAAAAGCAAAACGCCCACTCCTTTATATCGGGGGAGGTGTCATTCATTCAGGCGGATCTGAAGAACTCATCAAGTTTGCGAGGGAGAATCGTATTCCAGTCGTTTCAACTTTAATGGGACTGGGTGCATATCCGCCGGGAGATCCGTTGTTTTTAGGAATGCTCGGTATGCATGGAACGTACGCTGCAAATATGGCAGTAACAGAATGTGACTTATTACTGGCGTTAGGTGTTCGTTTCGATGATCGTGTAACAGGAAAATTAGAACTTTTTTCTCCGCATTCGAAAAAAGTACATATGGATATTGATCCTTCTGAGTTCCATAAAAATGTAACTGTAGAGCATCCGATTATTGGTGATGTGAAAAAGGCGCTACATATGCTGTTACATATGTCTATTTATACACAAACGGATGAATGGCTTCAGAAAGTGAAGAAATGGCAAGAAGAATATCCACTTTCATATAAGCAAAAAGAATTTGAGTTAAAACCACAGCATGTTATCAACTTAGTAAGTGAATTAACGAATGGTGAAGCGATTGTCACGACAGAGGTAGGACAGCATCAAATGTGGGCTGCTCACTTTTATAAAGCGAGAAAACCACGGACTTTTCTAACATCAGGGGGATTAGGGACGATGGGATTTGGTTTTCCAGCAGCAATTGGTGCTCAGCTTGCAAAAGAAGAAGAACTTGTCATCTGTATTGCTGGTGATGCTTCTTTCCAAATGAACATTCAAGAGCTGCAAACAATTGCTGAAAATAATATTCCTGTCAAAGTATTCATCATAAACAACAAATTTTTAGGAATGGTAAGGCAATGGCAAGAAATGTTTTATGAAAACCGTTTGTCGGAATCGAGAATTGGGTCACCAGATTTTGTGAAAGTAGCAGAAGCTTATGGTGTAAAAGGGCTAAGAGCAACAAATTCGTTTGAGGCGAAAAAGGTAATGTTAGAAGCATTTTCTCATGAAGGTCCTGTCGTAGTTGACTTTTGTGTAGAAGAAGGTGAGAACGTCTTTCCGATGGTTCCGCCAAACAAAGGGAATAACGAAATGATTATGAAGAGGTGGGAAGAATGAGTCATACTTTTTCATTAGTTATTCATAACGATCCGAGCGTCTTATTACGTATAAGCGGAATTTTTGCTCGGCGTGGTTATTATATTTCTTCTTTAAATTTAAACGAAAGAGATACAAGTGGTGTTTCTGAAATGAAATTAACAGCAGTTTGTACTGAAAATGAAGCAACGTTACTTGTCAGTCAGTTGAAAAAATTAATCAATGTACTGCAAGTAAATAAATTATAAGGAGTGTATGGAATATGAAAACTTATTATGAGAAAGATGCAAATTTAGAGCTATTAAAAGGGAAAACAGTTGCGGTAGTCGGATATGGATCTCAAGGTCATGCCCAAGCACAAAATTTACGTGATTCTGGTGTGGAAGTTGTAGTTGGTGTTCGCCCTGGTAAGTCATATGAAGTAGCAAAAGCTGATGGATTTGAAGTAATGTCCGTTTCAGAAGCGGTTCGAACCGCACAAGTTGTACAAATGTTATTGCCGGATGAACAGCAAGCGTATGTATATAAAACAGAAGTAGAAGAGAATCTTCGTGAAGGACAAATGTTACTTTTCTCACATGGATTTAATATTCACTTCGGGCAAATTAATCCGCCAAGTTACGTAGATGTAGCGATGGTCGCGCCGAAAAGTCCAGGTCATCTCGTTCGCCGTGTCTTCCAAGAAGGAAATGGTGTCCCAGCATTAGTTGCAGTGCATCAAGATGCAACGGGAACAGCATTAAGTGTAGCACTAGCGTATGCAAAAGGTGTAGGTTGTACACGTGCAGGTGTAATTGAAACGACATTCCAAGAAGAAACAGAGACAGACTTATTCGGTGAGCAAGCAGTACTTTGCGGAGGAGTAACAGCACTTGTGAAAGCTGGTTTTGAAACGTTAACGGAAGGTGGATATCGTCCTGAAATTGCATACTTTGAATGTTTGCATGAATTAAAGTTAATTGTTGATTTAATGTACGAAGGCGGATTAACGAATATGCGTCATTCTATTTCAGATACGGCAGAGTTTGGAGATTATGTAACAGGATCAAGAATTGTTACAGATGAAACGAAGAAGGAAATGAAACGTGTTCTTGCAGAAATTCAGCAAGGTGAATTTGCGAAGAAATGGATTTTAGAAAATCAAGCAGGGCGTCCAACGTATAATGCGATGAAAAAAGCAGAACAAAACCATCAGCTAGAAAAAGTAGGAGCAGAGCTTCGTGAAATGATGAGCTGGATTCATGCACCGAAAGAATTAGTAAAGAAATAGATTAAGAGAGTATAAGTGAAAAATATGTAAGAGGGGATTTGACAAGATGAGAAGTGACATGATTAAAAAAGGTTTTGATAAAGCTCCGCATCGTAGTTTATTAAAAGCAACTGGTTTGAAAGATGAGGATTTTGATAAACCGTTTATTGCGATTTGTAATTCTTTTATTGAAATTATTCCAGGGCATAAGCACTTGAACGAGTTTGGAAAACTTGTAAAAGAAGCCGTTCGTGCAGCAGGCATGGTTCCATTCGAATTCAATACAATTGGAGTAGATGATGGTATTGCGATGGGACATATCGGTATGCGTTATTCGCTTCCGAGTCGTGAAATTATTGCAGATTCAGTAGAAACAGTTGTAAATGCACATTGGTTTGATGGCATGATTTGTATTCCAAACTGTGACAAAATTACACCTGGTATGATGATGGCGGCTCTTCGTATTAATATTCCAACTGTATTTGTTTCAGGCGGCCCGATGGCTGCGGGAAAAACATCTAAAGGAGAAGTTGTCGATTTAAGTTCCGTTTTTGAAGGGGTAGGAGCTTATCAATCCGGGAAAATTTCAGAAGAAGAATTAAAGGATATCGAAGATCATGGCTGTCCATCTTGTGGCTCTTGTTCGGGTATGTTTACCGCGAATTCTATGAATTGTTTATGTGAAGTGTTAGGTTTAGCTCTTCCAGGAAACGGTAGTATTTTAGCAATTGATCCAAGACGTGAGGAGTTAATTAAACAAGCAGCAGAGAAATTAAAAATTTTAATTGAGAGAGATATTAAGCCACGTGATATTGTTACAGAAGAGGCAATTGATGATGCATTTGCACTTGATATGGCGATGGGAGGATCTACGAATACAGTATTACACACGCTAGCGCTCGCACAAGAGGCCGGATTAGATTACGATATGAACCGTATTGATGCTGTTTCAAGACGTGTACCGCATTTATGTAAAGTAAGCCCTGCTTCTAATTGGCATATGGAAGATATTGATCGAGCAGGCGGGATTAGTGCAATTTTGAAAGAGATGAGCCGAAAAGAAGGGGTACTTCATCTAGATCGAATAACTGCTACTGGGCAGACGTTAAGAGAAAACATTGCTCATGCAGAGATTAAAGATAGGGAAGTTATTCATTCTCTCGAAAACCCTCATAGTGAAGAAGGGGGATTACGTATATTAAAAGGAAACCTTGCGAAAGATGGGGCAGTTATTAAAAGCGGAGCAACCGAAGTAAAACGATTTGAAGGACCTTGCGTTATTTTTAATTCACAAGATGAGGCGCTTGCGGGCATTATGCTTGGGAAGGTTAAGAAAGGGGATGTAGTTGTTATTCGTTATGAAGGACCAAGAGGCGGCCCTGGTATGCCGGAAATGTTAGCACCAACATCAGCGATTGCTGGTATGGGATTAGGTGCAGATGTTGCGCTATTAACGGATGGACGTTTCTCTGGAGCTTCACGTGGTATTTCAGTAGGACATATTTCACCAGAAGCAGCTGCGGGCGGAACAATTGCACTTCTTAAACAAGGGGATATCGTTTGTATCGATGTTGAGGAGAGATTGTTAGAAGTAAGAGTTAGTGATGAAGAATTAGATCAGCGTAAAAAAGAATGGAAACGGCCAGAACCGAAAGTGAAAACTGGATGGCTTGGGCGTTATGCACAAATGGTAACATCGGCGAATACAGGTGCAGTTCTAAAAATCCCGAATTTTGATTGAGCCAATTTAAAAGAGATAAGGATGATATGAAATGGTGCAGAAAGTAAAGGAGAGAGTGAAAATTGAAGATATCTTAATGGCTCATAATTGCATGAAAGATATCGTTATTAAAACGCCGTTACAACTAGATACAGTTTTATCTGAGAAATATGATTGTGACGTTTATGTGAAACGAGAAGACTTACAATTGATTCGATCTTTCAAAATTCGTGGTGCGTATAATTTGATTCAAAGTTTACCGAAAGAACAATTACAAAATGGTGTTGTTTGTGCAAGTGCTGGTAATCATGCGCAAGGGGTAGCTTATACGTGTAATTTATTGAAGATTCCGTCAAATATTTTTATGCCCACAACGACACCTAAGCAAAAAGTATCACAAGTCCAATTTTTCGGTGGTGATTTCGCAAAGATTGTATTAGTTGGTGATACATTTGATAGCTCTTTCCAAGAAGCACAGCGCTATTGTGATGAAAATAAGATGACATTCGTTCATCCGTTCGATGACCCGTATGTTGTTGCTGGTCAAGGAACAGTCGCGGTTGAAATTATGCATGATATGGAGAAACCAGTTGATTATATCTTTACAGCAATCGGCGGTGGTGGGTTAGCATCAGGTGTTGGTACATATGTGAAAGGTGTTAGTCCTGCTACAAAGGTCATTGGTGTAGAACCGATGGGGGCTGCATCTATGAAAGAGGCTTTTCTTCAAAATGAAAATGTGGCATTGGAGAAAATAGATAGTTTTGTTGATGGGGCAGCGGTTAAAAAGGTAGGGAAGTTAACATTTGAAACTTGTAAAGATGTAATTGATGATATTGTTTTAGTACCAGAGGGAAAGGTTTGTACGACGATTTTAGAACTGTATAAGAAAAATGCAATTGTAGCTGAACCCGCTGGAGCGCTTTCTATTGCGGCGCTTGATCTTTACAGAGATGAAATAAAAGGGAAAACAGTTGTATGTACGCTAAGTGGTGGAAACAATGATATTGATCGAATGCAAGAAATGAAAGAACGTTCCCTCATTTATGAAGGATTAAAGCATTACTTCATCATTGAATTTCCGCAGCGTTCAGGAGCACTAAGAGAGTTTCTTGATAAGGGATTAGGCCCAGAAGATGATATTACACGATTTGAGTACATTAAGAAACATAATAAAGAAAATGGTCCAGCGCTAGTCGGTGTAGAATTAAAACATAAAGAAGATTACGAGCAATTAATTAGTCGTTTTAAAGAAAATAATATTCAATTTGTGGAGCTTAATAAAAATCCTGTTTTGTTTGATTTACTTATTTAGTAGAAAAAAGTAAACATATGATTGTATTTGAAATGAAAAAAGATAGATACAAGCAGAGGAAATAGTGCTTGTTCTATCTTTTTATAGTTATACTAAATACGCTCCATATTCAAGAAGGATAAAGCTAGTTAACCAAAAGAGTATCGCAATACGAATGATTACGTACATTGTAAATTCAAAGGGAGTAAGATTTCTCTCGCGCTTTATTTTTTTTAGAAGTCTAACAGAAAAAACTGAACATAAAAGTAGGATCGCTATAGACATTTTATAAATATTTTCTAACAAACCTACATTTTCTAATAAGTCTTTCAGCATGTTCATCACCTACCCTGTAATGTATGTTACAGAGAAATGGCACTCGTGCTGTTTAGTTGCGTTTGTTTATTATTTTCCCTGTATCATCAATTTCTACATCAGTTGAAACTGCTTGTAAATATTGTAGTGCTTTTTTCTTTTCTTCTTCATTTACAGGAGAAACTTGGTTGTTGCGAATGATGTACGGGTTAAATGACATTTGGACATCATTTCCTTTAAAGGTTAAAGTTAATACGCCAGTTTCGGCGCTTTTTCCATTCACATAACTTGGGAATAAAAAGTTTCCTAATGAGTAAGCGATAGGAACTTTATTATAATACTCAAACCCTTGTAACCAATGGGGATGACTGCCGACAATAGCGTTAGCTCCTGCTTCAACCATTTTAGGTACATATTGTTTTTGGTATTCTATTGGACGATTTGATTTTTCAACGCCCCAATGCATATAAACGATTACATAATCAGCATCTTTCTTTTGTTCTTGAATCGTTTTTGTTACCAAATCTAGATCATATCCGTTTGCAACGCCAGGTTTATTGTCACCAGCTACCCAATTAAAGTTAGGCATAAAGCGTACGAAGGAAAGAAATTTAAACTTTTTTCCTTTTACAGTTAGTTCACGAGCGGTATAAGCATCTTCAGTATTTCTTCCGGCTCCAGTGTAAGGTAGTTTTAACTTTTCGACGTGAGAAATGGTGTCTAGTAGTCCCTCTTGTCCATAATCAAGCGTATGGTTATTGCCGATGTTCACGATGTCATATCCAGTGTTTTTAATGGCTTGTAGTGTGGATGGATCACTTTTAATCCAAAATTGTTGCCCGGGTACTTTTTTTTCTCTCGTTGTAAATGCTGACTCTAAATTGACAAAAGAAATATCAGCTTTTGTTATTTCTTCTTTTACATGTTGGAATGGATAATCAGCCCCATTTTTTTCGATTACGGGACGTAATTGCCAATCGAACATTGTATCACCGGAGAAGGTGAGTGTGATTTCAGGCTCTTCTATTTTCTTTTCGCTTTTTGAAGCTGTTTTACTAGATTTGTTTTGCATATCAGGTTTGTCTTTTGCTTTTGAGATAAAAGAATAGTTGATTAATAAAACAATTGGTGTAATGAAAAAGGCTATTAACAGAAATCGTTTTAGTAAAGTTTTCATTTATACCTTCCCTTTTGAGTTTATCCCGCAATTAGATTAACAATGAATCTACTAAAGGTAATTGGTCTATGTATAGTTACAAAAAATAGCGGGTATGTAGTGAAAAACATTTGTTAATATTCTCAATATTAAGTTAACATATAGATAACCTGTAAATCAATGAATAAACCAAAATATAGAAATAAAGAATTCGAAGGGTGAAGAATGAGAAATGGTTATATTAGGAGCAGTTGTAAATGGAATTTGTATTATATTTGGTACTTTACTTGGTAAATTATTTAGTGCGATTCCAGAAAGTATGAAGGGAACAATTATGCATGCAATCGGTTTAGCGGTTACTGTACTTGGACTTCAAATGGCATTAAAAAGTGAAAATTTTCTTGTTGTCATACTAAGTTTAGTTATTGGTACGGTAATCGGGGAATGGCTACAACTAGAAGAAAAGTTAAAACTTTTGGGGGATTGGCTAGAAAATAAAGTTGGATCGAAAGGGAGAGGGAGCATATCAGAAGGATTTGTAACAGCTACGCTTATTTTTGCAATTGGTGCGATGGGCATACTTGGTGCATTGGACAGTGGGATTCGCGGAAATCATGATATTTTATTTACAAAGGCGATTATCGATGGATTCATTTCTATTATATTAACGACAACTCTAGGAATTGGCGTAGTATTTTCAGCGATTCCAGTGATTTTATATGAGGGAGGTATTGCAGTTTTTGCAACACAAATTAATAGTTTGGTCCCGAAAGAATTAATGAATCAATTTATAGTGGAAATGACAGCTACAGGTGGTATTATGATAGCTGCTATTGGATTGAACTTACTTGGTATTATTAAAATTAAGGTGGCAAATTTATTGCCGGGTATATTGGTAGTTGGAATAATCGTTTCACTTATTTATGGGTACGGATTACTAGTAAAGTAATAGGGGATGGAGATACATATGGAGGAGTATAAATTTACAAAACGTGTTCATAACATATTGAAGATTGCAGCAGAAGGGGCGGAAAATAATATTATTCAACCAACTCATCTGTTTATCGGAATGAGTAAAGAAGGCACTGGAGTTTGTAGCGAGTTGTATATGTATTTGTTTCGTAACTTGGGTACGGATTTTTTAGAAAAACTTTCAATACGAAAACAATACGATTCACCGTATCAAGAGTATAAAAAAATAGGACAATATAAGGTATCTTATAAAGTGCTGGAAATTTTACAAATAGCGAAGAAACGTATGGAACGTTTTCAGCAAGTATTCATTAATGAAGGGCATGTTATATATGCACTTTTTCGTGTAGAAACGTTTATTGAAAATCTGCAAATACACAAAGATATTTTACGTATTATAGCTGAGCCAAGAGATTTAGCGGTTGATTTAAAAGTCTTTAATCCACTTTATAATACATTATCTTGTAATGTAAGAAGGGCTAGCTATTCTGATTTCGAAAAATTAGCAAGTTTTGTTGAGGCGGAATTTGGTGAACGTTGGTTACATTCAATAGAGTATGGATTTCGTACATATAAAGATAATTTACCTATTTATATAGCAGAACAAGAAGAAGTGATAGTAGGTTTCGCTTGTTATGATGTGGTGAGAGGAAAGAAGGGATTGTTTGGTCCAATGGGCACAGCGAAACAAAATCGCGTGAAAGGTGTAGGTAAGGAGTTGTTACATCGTTGTTTACATAGTATGAAGCAAGAAGGATATGAATACGCAATTATTGGACAAGCGGGTCCGATTGAGTTTTATGAGCGAAATTGTGATGCGCGTTTAATACCGTTAGAGAATAAGTAACCAACTCCATATATGGGAGTTGGTTTTTTTATGAAAATAATGTAGGGATGTAGTGATTTTTACTAGAGAATAGCGGGTTTTGTAGTAAATCTTACAAATAAAGCAAATTACTAACCTTTTTTTAGAAAACGGTGTAGAATGGGTATCGAATGAAAGAAGGTGTGAAAATGGCCAGCTGGAAACGAAATTTAATGATTTGTTGGCTAGGTTGTTTTACCACTGCAGCCGGTATGAGTTTAGTAATTCCTTTTTTATCTTTTTATATTGAGGAATTAGGGGTGACCGGCAATTCTAGTATTGCACAGTGGTCGGGACTTGCATTTGGTGTAACATTTTTAATGGGTGCGATTGTATCACCGATATGGGGAAAGCTTGGTGATATACATGGACGGAAATTGATGCTTATACGAGCGAGCCTTGGTATGGCGATAATTATGACGCTTATGGGGTTTGTGACGGACGTGTATCAACTAGTCGCACTTCGGTTTTTAATGGGAGCGGTATCAGGTTTTCTTTCTACAGCGATGACATTTATTGCTGCAGAAACTCCGCAAGAACATTCAGGTTGGGCGATTTCTACAATCTCAACAGGAGGCGTGAGCGGTTCATTACTTGGGCCGATACTCGGAGGTTATTTGTCAGAATTAATCGGAATGCGCCATGTTTTTCTAGTTACAGGAGCTTTCTTATTCCTTTCCTTTCTTATCGTTTTTTTCTTCTTACATGAGGAGAAACATTCTGCTAAAGCAAAAAAGGCACAGCCGAAAAAAGTATGGACGATGGTCCCTGCAAAACATTTAATAATAAGTTTATTTGTAGCAACGTTTATTATTCAGCTTGCAAATATGTCGATTCAACCTATTATTACGTTGTACGTAAAGCATTTGGCAGAACCAGGAACAGATCATATTGAAATGCTTGCAGGTGCAGTCATGTCTGCAACAGGATTAGCAGTAATTTTAGCAGCTCCTAAGCTAGGAAGATTATCAGATCATATTGGACCTCAAAAAACGTTAGTTGTAGCGTTGTTTGCTGCCGGAATTATTTTTATTCCGCAAGCATTTGTAACCTCAGCTTGGCAACTATTAATTCTTCGCTTTTTATTAGGTATTGCACAAGCAGGACTATTACCTTCCGTACAAACTCTACTAAAACAACATACGCCAACCCATGTAACGGGACGAATATTTGGATATAATCAATCGTTTCAGTTTTTAGGAAATATGATTGGTCCAGTACTTGGTGGGCAAATTGCAGCTCACGCAGGCTTCCAATATGTTTTCTTCTCTACTTCATCATTATTATTTATTGCATGTATTTGGGTTTATTTTCATAGTAAGAATGCAGAGGTATCAGAGAAACAACATTTGGAAGTTAGTTAATTAGGTGAATGAACAGTAAAAAGGATGAAGCGATAGTTGCTTCATCCTTTTTTATTAAAACTGAAGGCAAAGATAACTTAATGTACCAAGCTCGTAGCTACGGTGAATGACTTTCCCTGTCTGTTCACCACTACCCATTGCGATAAATAAAGGTACAAAATGCTCTGCTCGTGGAACAGCCAATTGTGAATGAGGCGCATTTTTCTCCCAATTAAACAATGCATCTTTATCATTGGTCTGCATATGTTTAATAATCCAATCATCAAATTCAATTGCCCATTTTTCAGGTGTAGTTTGATTCCATTTCAATGCTCGTAAATTATGAACAGTAACTCCGCTGCCGATTACTAAAATATCTTCTTGTCCGATTTCTTTTAGTGCTTCTCCAATTTCAAATTGTTTTTCTGCAGGAAGGAATGGATTTACTGATATTTGTATGACAGGAATATTTGCTTCTGGATACATACGATGCAGGAGCGTCCATGAACCATGATCTAACCCTCTCGTCATATTATGATGGACTGGAATGCCTTTGTTTTTAAATTTTGTTGCTAGCATAGACGCAGTGCTAGAAGAGCCTTTCGCACGATATTTGATTTCGTATAATTCAGGAGGAAAACCTCCAAAATCATAAATTGTTTCATATTCTTCATCTGAAGAGGAAATCGTTAATACTTCACTTTCCCAGTGAGCGGTAAAAATAACAATAGCTTTCGGTTTATATGTTTCTCCAAGTGTCTTTAAAAAGAGTGTATAGTCTGTATCTTGAATAGCGAGCATTGGTGAACCGTGTGCTAAAAATAGTGATGGCATCATAGTAGAAACCTCCTAAAAAATTATATAGTTACTTTATGTAAGTAACTATATAATTTTATTTAAAGTCCGTCAAGAGAATAGTTTGAAAGATAAACAATGAATGAATGCATTTGTCATAATAGAAGCAATTGCATATAATACATAATAAGAATAATGAATAGATATTCATTTTTTGAGATACATAATAGATTTGGGGGCTGACGAAATGAACGTACAGGAAAGTTTCGTTACGGCATTGGATGGATCGGAAATTTATTTGCGTAAGTGGTTACCAGAAGGAGATCCGCGAGGGATTATTCAAATTGCACATGGTATGACAGAACATGCAGGTGTTTATACAGAATTTATTGATGCTTTATTAGAAGCAGGGTATGGTGTTTATGCACATGATCATAAAGGGCATGGGAAAACAGTGAAAAGAGAAGAAGAGTATGGTCATTTTAAACCAAATGTAGGTTGGAATGAGGCTGTGTCTGATGTTGTTTTTGTATCAGGAACGATAAGAAAAGAGCAGACATGCCCGTTAATTTTACTTGGACATAGTATGGGTTCTTTTTTATCAAGACGTGCTGTACAAATTAAAGGTGAATTATATGATGGATTCCTTATTTCAGGAACTGGTGGAAATCCAGGGCTTTTAGGAAGTATCGGTCATAAAGTAGCGACAATTGAGATGAAATTACGCGGGGAAAAAACGAAAAGTCCGATGCTAAACTTTTTATCTTTCGGAAACTTCAATTCACACTTTAAACCAAATCGTACAAAATTTGATTGGTTATCTTCAGATAATAATCAAGTTGATAAATATATTGCGGATCCGTTATGTGGATTCATTTGTACGACGAGTTTTTATCGAGAATTATTTTCTGGTGTATTAGAAGTAAATAAACTAGAAGAATACAAGAGGACGCCAAAAAATCTTCCAATACATATATTCTCTGGTGATCGTGATCCTGTTGGAGATATGGGAAAAGGTGTAACAGAAGTTTATGAAAACTATAAAAAATGTGGTGTGAAAGACGTGACACTACGTTTATATGAAAATGGTAGACATGAAATGTTCCATGAAGTGAATAGAGATGAAGTGTTTAAAGATTTGATTTCTTGGTTAGATAGACATATTGTATGAGAAGAAACCTCACTTTTTTGAAGTGAGGTTTCTTTGAGGAAATGGAGGAAAGGTTATGAGTGGATTTGTAAATAAAGAATATATAGAAATAGATTTTCAATATGAATTGATTAAAGAAGAGGAATTAAAAAATTGTACCTTCATAAAATGCCGTTTTAGAGGGGTAGACGCATCAGAAGTTGTTACTAAAAACTGTAATTTTATAGAATGTGATTTTACTGGTTCTCTTTTTAATGCTTCTATCCATCAAGGAACTACATTTGCAAATTGTAAGTTTGTTGGTGCGAATTTATTCGTCTCTAAGTTTGAAGAATGTAAAATGACGGGCTCCGATTTTGAAGAAGCGAATTTAGACGGAATAACAATAATATCGGGTGATTGGTCATATACAAATTTAAGGTTCGCGAACTTAAGTAAACAAATGTTAAAGGGTATACGTTTAATGGAAGCTGACTTATATGAATGTAATTTAGAAAAAGCAGATTTACGTGAAGCGGATTTAACCGGCGCACAATTAGGTAAGGCGAAACTTAGCGGTGCAAATTTAAAAGGGTCGATAGTTGATAGAATTGATTTTACAAGTTTTGATTTAAAAAATGTAAAATTAGATATAGCACAGGCAGTTGCAGTAGCAAGATGTTATGGAGCTAAGGTGAACTAAATTGTTTGTAAAACCGTTCAAATTGCTGAACGGTTTTACAGATAATAATAGTTTTAAAAATTACTTTCTATATAAGAGGATATCTCATTAGCAAGAGTCGATGTTAATAGTGTAGATACATTGCTTAAAATGATGATTGTAGCCTCTTTGTCAATTAATCGTAAATAGGAGGACGTAAAGCCGTTAATTCCGCCGTGATGGAATATAAGTTTATTATTTCTTTCAGTCATAGCAATATTCCAACCGTAACCATATCCGTAAGATTCTGCAGTAAGCATGCGAGATGTCATCCTACTTGATAATAAGCGATTTTCTTTTAGCGCCTTATCAAATCTATATAAATCTTCGGCTGTAGAAACTAATCCCTAATCCACCAGCTGAATATGAATTAGACATATGAATAAATGATGCGTTCTGTAGGCCATTGTTTGGATGTAACTCATATCCAGCTGCTTTATGTTTTTGAATCATATGATTCAAATCAACGCCCGTGTTTATTATAGAGAGTGGGTAGAAAATCCTCTTTTTAAGAAATTCCTCATAAGAAATTCCACTTATAACTTCAATAATTTTTCCTAATATAATATAACCTGAATTCGAATAATTGAATTTTTCACCAGGACTAGATTCAAAGGGACACGCAATAATCCATTGTATTAATTCATCCGGTGTTCGAGGCTGTAAAGATTGTAATAAAAAGTCATGTTGAGCAGTAATATTACCGACTCCAGCAGTATGATTTAATAAATGCTTGATCGTAATTTGATTTCCTTTTGGAAAATCGGGAATGAATCGATCTAAAGTATCATGTAGCTGTAATTTTTCCTCTTCCACCAGCATTAAAATTGAAACTGCTGTGAAGATTTTAGTTATTGATCCAATACGAAACTTTGTTGTAGATGTATTAGGTATGTCCCAATTATAATTAGCTTTTCCAAATGACTGCTTATAAAGAGTCTCTTCTTTATGGACTATTAAAATTGTTCCGTTAAATTTTTCGGCATTTTTATATAAGAATGAATTGATATATGAGTTTAACAAATTTCAGGCACTCCTTTAAATGTTGGAATATTCGTTACCTGAAATGGAATCCAACGGCATAGGCAATTCCCCCCCTAAATGAAATGTTTTTTAGAATACTTTTCTATTTTATAATGCAAGTAATATAAGAAGCAAGTTGATTTAAAGTTATATAAAATAAAGGTTTTTTTTATTGCTTGTGGCAATACTTTAGTAGTTCATATTTTGAAGGTGGAGAGAAACAATTATGGAAGTAAGAAAATTGATAGTAATTGAAGCTAGTGAATTAAGTGAACTTGCACTACATGTAAAAGCAACAGCTGCCCGTTCATAATAGTAGTATAATAGTAAATGAGGTGTTAATAATATGGAAGATAAAACATTAGGTATACTACTAGATGTTGTTGGGGAATTATTTTCAGATGAAATATCAATCGCCGTTTCAAATACGAAAGAATATATTTACTATCGACCAAGCAAACGAATTGATTTAAAGATTAGTGCTGGGGATCCTATTAAAGAAGGAACGATCGCTCATAAAGCAATGGTAACGAAGCAAAAAGCCTCTGAATTTATTAACCGGGATGTTTTCGGTATTCCTTATCATGGAATGGCCGTACCATTTTCAAATAATGGAAAGATTGAAGGTTGCGTGACGGCAATTTATCCAGCTTTAACGGATGGTAAGTCAGTCGTTACTTTAAAAACAACAGACGGATGGGTTCCGGTTCCTTTTTCAAAGGTGATGTATTTAGAGGCTAAAGATAAAAAGACGTATGTGAATTCAGAAGAGTTAACAGGAACACATAAGTACTCTCTACAAGAATTCGAATATTTGCTTCCGAAAGATTCATTTATTAGGTGTCACCGTTCATTTATTGTAAATGTTAATCATATTAAAGCGATTTATCCTGATACGCATTCTACTTTTTTACTTTCTATGGATAACGGAGAGAGAGTACCAGTTAGTCAATCATACGCCAGTTATTTTCGTAAGCTTCTAGGATTCTAAATTATTCTGCTTTAGAACCTAGATTTGCTGTTTTATCTGAATTTTCGGCATTGTATACTAAAATCCCTATTTTCATAGTGTTAATGTGTAAAATAATTATGAATATTCATTAAGAGAGGGATTACATATGGAGAATAATTTGGATAGAATCAGGGATCAACGTTTAAAAGATCGGGTAGCTACACCTGAAGAAGCAGCTTCATGGATTAAAAGTGGAATGACTTTAGGATTAAGTGGATTTACACGTGCTGGGGATGTAAAAGCAGTCCCGTTTGCGCTGGTGAACCGAGTGAAGAATGATAAATCTTTTAAAGTAAATGTTTATACAGGGGCTTCCTTAGGTTCGGATGTAGATAAATTATTTGCTGAGGCAGGAATTTTAGGGAAAAGATTGCCTTTCCAAGCCGATGCGACTATGCGAAAAGGAATTAATAACGGAGACTTTTTATTTGTGGATCAGCACTTATCTCATACAGCAGAGCTACTCCGTGCTGACGTTATGGATATAGATGTCGCTATTTTGGAAGCGGTTGCGATTACTGAAGACGGCATGATTATTCCAACCACTTCAATTGGAAATTCCTTAGCATTTTCCTTAAATGCTAAGTCCATTATTATTGAAATGAATATGGCTCAATCTACGCAACTAGAGGGGCTGCATGATTTATATGAACCAGGTAAACAAGGGGAAAGACTTCCGATTCCGCTTACAAAAACGGATGATCGAATTGGAACGATCGGTATCCCGATTGATGCAGAAAAAGTGAAGGGGATTGTGTTTACGAATCAACTGGATTCACCATCGACAATTGTTCCTCCAGATGAAGAAACTGTCATTATGGCACAACATTTAATAGAGTTCCTTCGAGAAGAAGTTAAAGTAGGCCGATTAACAAAGAGTTTAGCACCGTTACAATCGGGAATTGGTTCAGTTGCTAATGCAGTATTGCACGGCATGCTAGATTCGGAGTTTGAAGATTTAGAAGTGTATTCTGAAGTTTTACAAGATGCGGTCTTTGATCTAATGGACGCTGGGAAAGTTAATTTTGCTTCCTGCTGCTCGATCACGCTTTCTGAAGAGAAAATGCAACAAGTATTTTCTAACTTTGAAAAATATCGTGACAAATTAATGATGCGCCCGCAAGAGATTTCTAATCACCCTGAAATCATTCGCCGCCTTGGATTGATCTCGATTAATACCGCTTTAGAATTAGATATATACGGAAATGTTAACTCTACTCACGTTTTAGGTACAAAGATGATGAATGGTATTGGTGGTTCTGGTGATTTTGCGAGAAATGCACGTCTAGCTATATTTGTTACTAAATCGATTGCAAAAGGTGGTAACATTTCAAGTATCGTTCCTTTCGTTTCTCATGTAGACCATACGGAACACGATGTAGATGTTATCGTCACTGAACAAGGCTATGCTGACCTAAGAGGATTAGCGCCAAGAGAAAGAGTGGAACTAATTATTGAGAATTGCGTACATCCAATGTATCGTGACCAGCTAAGAGCTTATTACGAAGAAGCACAAACAAGAGGTGGACAAACTCCTCATGTTTTAGAAAAAGCTTTTTCTTGGCATATTAATTATGCTAAAAATGGAACAATGCTTGAAGCGGTAGTAGAAACTGTATAGGTGTGTATTATAGAAGTAGTAAAACAAATGATTCTTAATATAATATGCCATAAAGGTTAAAAGAGAAAGAACGCCAATTTTCAGGAATGGCGTTCTTTTTCTTTTGAAAAATTGTTATCTATAATAAAGATTTATAAAAATAATCTCTAATCTATGAAAATAAAAGGCTTTTCAAATTATTTTTCGAATCATTTTAATAGTATACATATCGAATGTGAGGAGAAAGAATCATGAAGTTAAGGAAAGCGTTATTAAGTGAAGCGAATGAATTAAGTGAACTTGCACTATATTCAAAAGCAACGTGGAACTATAGTGAAGAATTCATACTTGCTTGTAAGGAAGATTTAACAATTACGGAAGAGTACATAAAAAGTAATTTTGTATATGTTTTGGAAAATGATAATACGAAGATTGGATTTTTCTCATTTTTACGTGACGATAATGCTCTCGATTTTCTATACATGCATCATAGTTACAAAGGGAAAGGGTACGGGAAAATACTTTGGGAGTTTGTAATAGAGCAAGCAAATGAACTAGGAATAAAAAGTTTTACGATTGACAGTGACCCGAATGCAAAAGAGTTTTATTTGAAGATGGGAGCAAAGTTAATCGGAGAGACACCATCAACGGTTTTCAAGGATCGTTTACTGCCTCTTTTGAAATATGATGTGTAAAACTATTAATGTCAGGGGAAGATGAGAGTGGATAATGTGAAGAAAAAACAAATATATGACATGTTAATAAAATCGTGGTCGATTGAAACAAGTTCAAAGTGGACTCTTGAAAATCCAGCAAAGGGACAGTGTGGTGTAACGGCTTTAGTCGTTCAAGATATATGCGGAGGGAAAATCAAAAAGACAAAATTTGGAGAGGAGTGGCACTTTTATAACCTTATAGATGGAAAGGTGTTTGATTTTACAGAGGCACAATTTAATGAAGAAGTGAATTATATGGGCGTGAAATCTAATCGAGAAGAAGCACTTGCAGATACAAATAAAACACAATATAGCATTTTGAAGGAAAAGATAATGAAAGAATTCAAATTATCTTTTGACTCTTAATCTTTAATAAGTTACTATAATGGTGGTAACTTATTAAAGGGAACTTCATAGAGTTGAAAGGGGAAATACTTTTGAAAACAACTTATGTAAACGCTACAATCGTAACGATGAATGAACAAAACGAAGTAATAGAAAATGGATATATCATTGTAGAAAATGATCAAATTATAGATGTGAATAGCGGAGAATTCGCTAATGATTTTGAAGTAGATGAAGTAATTGACATGAAAGGGAAGTGGGTTTTACCAGGGCTTGTAAATACACATACACACGTTGTAATGAGTCTCTTAAGAGGTATTGGCGATGATATGTTATTACAGCCGTGGCTTGAGACGAGAATTTGGCCACTTGAAAGTCAGTTTACACCAGAACTTGCGGTCGCTAGTACGGAATTAGGATTACTTGAAATGGTGAAAAGTGGTACAACATCATTCTCTGACATGTTTAATCCAATTGGAGTAGATCAAGATGCAATTATGGAAACGGTATCAAGGAGTGGGATGCGAGCTGCTGTTTCAAGAACTTTATTTAGCTTCGGAATGAAAGATGATGAAAAGAAAGCAATTGAAGAAGCTGAGAAATATGTGAAGCGTTACTATAACGAAAGTGGTATGTTAACTACGATGGTTGCACCGCATAGTCCATATACATGTTCCACAGAACTGTTAGAAGAATGCGCACGTATTGCAGTAGAAAATCAAACGATGGTTCATATTCACCTTTCGGAAACAGAGCGTGAAGTACGTGATATTGAAGCACAGTACGGAAAACGTCCAGTAGAATATGCAGCAAGTTGCGGATTGTTTAAACGCCCAACAGTTATTGCGCACGGTGTAGTGTTAAATGAAAATGAGCGTGCATATTTAGCAGAACATGATGTTCGAGTGGCACATAACCCGAATAGTAATTTAAAACTAGGATCTGGTATAGCGAATGTAAAAGCGATGCTAGAAGCAGGAATGAAAGTAGGAATTGCAACAGATAGTGTGGCATCTAATAACAATTTAGATATGTTTGAAGAAATGCGTATAGCGACTTTACTGCAAAAAGGTATTCACCAAGATGCAACAGCGTTACCAGTTGAAACAGCTCTTACACTTGCGACTAAAGGAGCTGCTGAAGTAATCGGTATGAAACAAACAGGATCACTTGAGGTTGGAAAGTGTGCCGATTTTATTACGATTGACCCATCTAATAAGCCGCATTTACAACCAGCAGACGAAGTATTATCGCATCTTGTATATGCTGCTAGTGGAAAAGATATTAGCGATGTAATTATTAACGGAAAGCGTGTCGTTTGGAATGGCGAATGTAAAACGTTAGATGAAGAGCGTATTATATTTGAAGCAAGTCGTTATAAACGAGGTTTACAAAGATAGGTATTTTCAGGCTGTGGAGAAAGTCTTCTCCACAGCTCATTTTTGTGCCTGAACCTTCTTTTATGTGCCAGCACTGATAAAAAGAGGGAAAGGAGAGGTTTCTTATTAGTGTTGATTAATAAAATAGAAGAGAATGATTTAGTTAAAATCACTAGTTTCAAAAAAGCCTTCACGCAATGATGATTGCATGAAGGCTTTCAATGTTTTCTTATTTTTTTGTCTCATTGACCCATGTAATAATGTCCTGGATGACGTACTCGGGAACATTTGCAGGGATTTCGTACTCACTTGGAAGACTCAATTCCCCGTCACCCTCCGTGAAGAAATGATTCAATTTCGGGTATTCTTTGAACTGAACATTCCCGCGGTTTGAAAGTCCCTCCTGCCATTTTGTATATTCATCTTTTACTGTTACTTGATAATCGCGTGCCCCTTGCAGAATCAGTAAAGGCTCTTTTCGTGATTTTGCCTCCTCAACTGGACGCCACCTAGTAACATCATACATAAAGTGAGGAGACGGAAACGGAAAATTGTAGTCAGCTGGTGGATGGTCAGGATTGAAAGTAGGATCCAGGATAAAAGCGAACTGTCTTTTTAGTTCATCGATTACTTCCTTTGGTGCCCCAAGGTATTGACTCACATCAATGGCAGTGTCAGTCAAAGGGCGTGCAGGTGGTGCGAGTAAGATACTTCCTCGAACAAGTGAGGAAGGCGCTTTGCTCAGTATACGCGGCATTGTGCCAGCTCCTTGGCTATGTCCGAGAATGAAAATATTATTTGGATCAATGCCTTCCTGCTGCGCTGCTGACTTTGCTGCATATATGGCATCATCTGTAGTATCACGATCTAACGTAACAGGTTCTGCACTCATCTTTAATGCATGTTCTAAGGTACGTTTTTCATAGCGCAACACTGCAATTCCGTTGGATGAAAGGCCCACCGCAAGGTCTCGTAAGATTTTTGTTCCCAAATAGGTAGCATCGCGATCATGGATGCCAGCACCATGAACAAGAACAACTACGGGTACCTTTTCACCAGGCTTATGTTTCGGAACTGTTAATGTGGCTGGTAACGGATAAGTAGAATTTCCAATGACGATTTCACGTTCTTGATAGGAAGCAGGTTGGTCATAGCTAGGATGCGGAATGTAAGATTCCTGGGGCTGCTTTCCCCAACTTCATCTACTTTCCCGCCAGGTGTGAATTTAATGAGTAGCGGTATGGTAGTTCCTTCAATAGCTCCTGGGATTTCCACCGTCTGATGGACCAAGTTTCGTTCTTTTATTACAGGTGTTCCCATGATTTTTATCCCACTTTGTGTCCACCAATTTTGTAATGTGTTTGCTGTAAACTTGGATTGAAAAGCAGCAGACGTCAACTGGAGTGCCTCTGCATACTTACCTTGCTGGAGATATTCAAAAAATAATGATGTACGCTCCGTTAAAGAGACTAGTTTCTTTTCTGCAGATTGTTCCTCACGTGTATCTGCGTGAATAGCTGTTGTAAGCGGGAAAGATGAAACGCCTAAAGAAAAGAGTAGGCTAAAGGAAAGTACTGATTTTTGTATTTTCTTTTTTTTATTCATGTTTTAACCTCCAATATGTGATGGTAAAAAACAGGTATGGTAATTAAAGTTCTGGTGCAAAAACTTCAAAATATCTGCAAGTAATCTCCCGAACTTGGACCTACTGATATTATTACTCTAAAAAAAGACATGATGATTAGTATGGAAAAGAAGAGTCGTCTAAACCATTGATAGGTTTATCTAAAATCAGCCATTCTAGTTTTATCGTAATCTCTCTTCCTTCACTTTATATTTTGACTATACGAAACAAAGCTCTCGTTTTTCTTACTTGATCCTTACAAAATCCTTAAGTGTATAAGATTTGTAAAATACAACTTTCTATCTGAACTTCTTTTTATGTGTCAACACTGATAAAAAGAGAATAAGGAGAGATTTCTTAGGATGGTGCTTTAAAAATCATTGTGGCGAACGTGTATCTGTTTCTGTAGAAGAGTTAGTTCCGAAAGAACATTTCCTTCATACAATTGAGGCGACAATAAATTTTGATTTTATTAAGGAGAAGCTATCCTTTTTTAAAAGGATAGCTTTTTTTCTTGAACGAATAAATATTCAAAAGAATGTCGCATCTTTCTGTTCATATTTCTGCTATAATATATAACGCTTTATAATATTTTATACTTAAGGAGAACAATTCATGAAGCGAAAAAAGAGCCATTTAATGGTAATGGCACTTGTTACAACTTTATTATTAACAGCTTGTAATAATAAAGCGAATAAAAGTGACACAGAGGCAAAAAAACAAGTATTAAATGTAACGGTATCAGAAGAAATACCTTCTCTTGATACTGCGAAAACGATGGATGGTACATCAGCGCACGTTATGCAAAACATATTTGAAGGGTTGTATGTATTAGATGATCAAGATCAGCCTATTCCAGCAGTAGCAAAATCGTTTAAAAGAAGTGAAGATGGTAAAAAATATACATTTGATTTGCGTAAAGATGCAAAATGGTCAAATGGAGACAGTGTAACAGCAAATGATTTTATGTTTGCGTGGAAACGTGCAATTAGCCCTGAAACAGCGTCTCAATATGCGTATATGCTCTTTTACGTGAAAAATGCGAAAGAGATAAATAAGGGAACAATGCCTCTTGATGAACTTGGGGTTAAAGTTATAAATGATTATAAGTTAGAAGTGGAATTAGAACAGCCAATTCCTTATTTTTTACAGTTGTTAGCACTACCTATTTATTTACCGCAGCATGAATCATTTTTGAAAGAACAAGGAAAGAATTATGCATTGGAACCTAGTAATCTCATATATAACGGCCCATTTGTATTAGAGAAATGGAAGCATGAACAAGAGTTTCAATTAAAGAAGAATGTTACATATTGGGATGAAAAGAAAGTGAAGTTAGACGAAATAAACTTCCAAATTGTAAAGGATACAATGACGGTTGTTAATTTATACGAAGCTGGTGATTTGGATCGAGTGCCTATTAATTCTCAATTTGTAGACAAGTATAAAGGAAGTAAGGAATTACATATGTCGAGCGATCCAGGAATTGCTATGCTACGTTTTAATGAAAAAAATAATGCGTTAGCAAATAAGAAAGTGCGTCAGTCTATCTCATTCGCTTTAAATAAAGAAGATTTCGTTTCTCACTTTATTAATAACGGGGCAAAGTCTGCAAGCGGACTTGTACCGGTTGGTCATATAAATGAGGAGACTGGTAAAGATTTTAGAAAAGAAAACGGAGATCTTTCTCCATATGATTTGCAAAATGCGAAAAAGATTTGGGAAGAAGCGAAAAAAGAACTGGGAGTAGAGCAAGTAAACCTCGAATTTTTAACATATGAACAAGATAATGCAAAACGTATGGCAGAATATATAAAAGGTGACTTAGAAAAGAATTTGCAAGGACTCACGATACAAATTAAACAACAGCCATTTAAGCAAAAGTTACAGTTAGAACAAATGGGAGATTACGATATATCTATGGCAAATTGGGGACCTGATTATAAAGACCCAATTAGTTATTTAGAGCTCTTTACGACGGGGAATCCGAATAACAAAATGAATTATTCTAACCGTCACTACGATGAATTAATAAAGAAAGCGAAAAGCAATCTAGTACTAGATCAGAAGAAAAGATGGGAAGCATTGCAAGAGGCCGAGCGTATTTTATTAGAGGATGCCGCGGTCGCACCGCTTTATCAAATGGGCTCAGCTTACATACAAAAGGATTACGTAAAAGGAATTAAGAAGCATCAATTTGGTGGTGTTTATACTTATAAGAATGCTCATATCACAAATTAATATATGCGAAAAAACCTTACTTTTTAAAAGTAAGGTTTTTTCGCATATATTCTATTAAACCGATTTTAATAAAGAATAATAATTCGTGTCATAGGGGATATCATCTTGATACATATAGTTTTTCAGAATACCTTCTTTTTCAAATCCTAATTTTAATAGTACTGTATTGGAAGCTTCATTTTCAAGAAAGACAATCGCCCCAATCCGTTTTAAATGAAGTGTGTTGAAACCGTATGATATAACATCAGAAACCGCTTCAGTCGCATATCCATTTCCCCAGTGTTCAGGCAAAAAGGCATAACTAATATTTGCTCGTTTATGTTCAGAAGACCAATCATGAAAACCAATTGTTCCAATGATTCCTTTCTTGTCTTTTATTTCGATGCCCCATTTAATACCGTGTCTTTCATTGTAACTCAACTTAAAATTGTTAAGGATTTGCTTTACTTGATCGAGATTTTGTAATGGTTTTTGGCCATAATGGCGCAGGACATCGGAATTAGAAAAGCAATCTAATATACTCGGTGCATCTTCTTCAGTAAGTTCTCTTAAAATAAGTCGCTCAGTTTTTAATATAGGAAACATGCCTTCACTCCTGTTCATATGAAACTAGAATGTATTTGTTATTGTATACTTTAATCTGAAAATAAAGATTATTCAAGGTGTAATGATGATTTTAATTTATGTTAAAATTGATTGTGGAATATATTTCAAAAAGAGGTTTAGATATGGAGAAAAACTCAATTTTAGTTGTAGATGATGATCGAGATATTATTCGATTCATTAACGTAAATTTAGAGCAAGAAGGTTTTACTGTTTTTAGTGCTGACAACGGAGAAGAGGCGTTAGAGGTATTGAATAATAATGATGTTCAACTTGCTATCCTTGATGTTATGATGCCTCAAATGGATGGAATTGAATTGTGTAGAAGGATAAGAGAGAAATATAGTTTGCCAATTATGTTTTTAAGTGCTAAATCATCAGATATAGATAAAGTAATTGGATTTAGCACTGGGGCAGATGATTATATTGTGAAGCCGTTTAGTACAATTGAATTTATAGCAAGAGTGAAGGCTCAATTAAGAAGGTATACATATTTTAATCAAAATGCTGTCCAAGTAATAGAAAAGAAAATAAACATTAGAGGTTTAGAAATAGATGAAGTGTCGAGAACAGTAATGTTATATGGAGAAACTATCAATCTTACGAAAACTGAATATGATATTTTGTACTTAATGGCCGCTGCAAAGAATCGTGTGTTCACTATTGAAGAAATATATGAGAGCGTTTGGAAAGAAAGAGCCTATGAAAGTAATAATACAGTAATGGTTCATATTGCAAGATTAAGAAATAAAATTGAAGAGAATCCAAAAGAGCCGAAGTTTATTCAAAATGTTTGGGGAGTCGGATATAAAATTGAAGATTAAATCATTACAAGGCATTAGAGCTAAGTTTTTTATCGCATTCATATGTAGCATTTTGTTAGCAACTGTAAGTATAATAGCGTTTCAAATTGTAGTTGGAAATATATATAGTCATGTTACTGCATTAGAGGAAAAATATTCATTGTTATATTTAATAGCTTTTTTAACTTTTACTACAATATACTTTGCATTCATGACAAAAACAATGATGAAAAGATTATCTGAAATTAACAAGAGTGTGAAGGAAATAAGTAGTGGTAATTTTGAAATACATATACCTATTTCAAAAAATGACGAGATTGGTGAATTAGCGGCGAATGTTAATAGGATGGCTAAAAGTTTAAAAGAGTCTATCGAAAATGAAAAAAAATCGCAGGAAACGAAAAATGAAATGATTAGCAATATTTCTCATGACTTACGAACACCTGTAACATCTCTAATCGGTTACGCGGACCTGTTAGGAAATCAGCTTCATTCAAATGGAGAAGAATGTGAACAGTATGTAAGTATATTAAAGCGAAAAAGTTATGAATTAAAAAATCAAGTAGATGACTTATTAGAATATTGTCAAATAAATTATAGAGAAATCGAATTACATAAAAGTGTAGTAAATATGAAAGCGTTCATTGAACAAATCATGATTGATTTTGTACCACTACTAGATGATGCCGATATGAGCTTTTGTATTAACGGTGATAAGGAGTTACATGTGGAAATGGATGTAGCGCTTATGGTGAGGCTGTTCGAAAATGTAATTAGTAATAGTATTATGTACGGGAAAGACGGAAAACAGATTTTGATTCAAATTTCTAAAAGAGACATGAATGTTGAAATAGAAATTAAAAATTTTGGACAATGCATTCCGAATGAGAACCTTCCTTACGTTTTTGAGAAGTTTTATCGTGGTGAAAAATCACGTAGCTCTCATACGGGTGGAAAAGGAATGGGACTTGCAATTGCGAGAAGTATAGGGGAACTTCATAAAGGAGATATCACTGTACGTAGTAACGATAAAGAAACGGTTTTCACTATTGTTTTACCGCATTATAAAGAATTGTAAGAAAGTCGTAAGGATTTCTTTTGTATGTCGTAATTTTCATTTCGTATCATGTAGAACAAAGATATGAGAGTGGGGATACAACATGTGGAAGAAATATGTATTAGTAATTTTAGTTGTGTTTTTAATGATAAGTTGGAGTGTAGTTTATTTAGCTAATGGTGTTATATCAGTCATTGTTTGGTGGAGTATACAAGCTTTTAGCTTAGTATCAATCTTTATTTTGATAGGTTCAGTATTACTAATTGTGTGCAAAATCATTTTCAGAAATCGAATAGATAGAGCGCTACTCTTCATAGTCCTTTTCTCTATAATTGGAGCTTGACCCTTAGGATGGTTCGCTAACATAGGTGGACTTGCCTACCCAGCAGATATACAGTCTATGAGCCCTAAAGTAGTCGTTCGCTTTCCTTTGAATGAACGAGCGCTAGTGGGCTGGGGCGGTGATCGATTAGAAACGAACTATCATGTTATAAAACCAAATGAACGATGGGCATACGATATTCTTATTCCGCCTGCTGAAGTGAAAAGTAGTAAGTTAGAGGATTATGGAATATATGGAGCGGAAGTAATGGCGCCAGCTTCTGGAACAATTGTATCAATTGATAATGATGAAAAAGATTTAGTTCCGGGATCAGATGATTTTCGGTCAATGGCGGGGAATCATATTTATTTACGACTAGATGAATCAGGGACATTTTTGATTCTTGCCCATTTAAAGAAAGGATCAATTAAAGTGAGGGAAGGACAACATGTAGATGAAGGAGAGGTACTTGCTCAAGTCGGTAACTCAGGAAGTTCAAGTGAACCACATTTACATATCCATCATCAAAGGCAGGATCCATCCAAGGTCAGTATGTTTTTTACAGAAGGGTTACCCTTTACTTTAGAACTGAAAAAGGAGCGACGATGCCGGAAAGAGGCGCATACATAAGTGGTAATTAGAAGGGAATTACTTCGCTAAAAAAGGTATTCCAGTTTTATTGGAATACCTTTTTTCATTAACCTACAAATGTTTGATACAGTAAGAAAATATTTAAAATGATAACAAGTGAAGCAATTATCCAAGCGATAAAGGTGGTAATGCGATGGTTAACAAGTGCGCCCATAATCTTTTTATTACTTGTGAACATGATGAGTGGTACTAATGCAAAAGCAATACCGAATGATAATACAACTTGGCTCATTACGAGAGCGTAAGTTGGGTTTACACCTAAAGCAATAATAACTAGTGGTGGAATCATTGTAATAAATCGGCGTAAATATAACGGAATATGCATGCGAATGAATCCTTGCATAATAATGTCACCTGACATTGTACCGACAGAAGAGCTAGATAGTCCTGCTGATAAGAGCCCAATTCCAAATAACGCAGCTGATACAGGACCGACTAAGTTGCTAAACTGAGTGTATGCGACATCTAAATCTTCAACGTGCATACCGTTTTTAAAGAATAGTGCAGCTGCTACAATTAACATACTCGCATTAATTGCTCCAGCGATAACCATTGCGATAATGATATCAATAAACTCGAAGCGGAAAATTTTTTTCTTTTGTTCATCATTTGTTCCGACTACGCGGCGCTGCGTTAAGGCCGAATGTAAATATATCGCGTGCGGCATTACTGTTGCACCTAAAATTCCAGCTGCTAAAAGGATGCTATCTACACCTTGGAATTTTGGAGTGAAAAGTCCTGAGAGTAGAGGGCTTAATTCCGGTTTTGCGTAAAAGACTTGGATACCAAAAGCGATAACAACGATAAAAATCATCCCCGTAATGATAGCTTCTAGTGGGCGAAATCCTCTGCGTTGAAACTCAAGAATAATAAATGATCCGACTGCTGTAATTAAAGCAGCTGGTAACATCGGAATTCCAAATAATAAATACAATCCAAGTGCTGCCCCGATAAATTCAGCTAAATCTGTAGCCATTATAACGAGTTCACCTTGAATCCATAAGCCAATAGACACAGGTTTTGGAAAGTGTTCGCGAGCGATTTCAGGTAAATTATTTCCCGTAGCAATTCCTAATTTAGCTGATAAAGTTTGAATTAATACTGCCATTAAGTTAGAAGCGAATATAACCCATAATAGTAAATATCCATATTGTGAACCAGCTGCGATATTTGTAGCAAAGTTACCAGGGTCAATATAAGCAACTGACGCGATAAAAGCGGGTCCTAAAAACGGTAACAGTCTTTTAAAGCCTTTCGTTTCTCCACTTAAAGCTAAGTGTGCTGATTGAACAGTTGTACTTTGAGGAGGGACTTGTTCATCTTTGGTTATATCTTTATTCATAGTAGTTTTCCCCTTTGAAATGTTAACTTGATGAAATTATTGTAAGTATTCTTATTGTTTATTTCAATACATTTAAATGTATTAGATGATATTTTTTATTTGAACATAAATGTTTCCTTAGTGCAAATTATATGCCTTAACGCAATGGATGGTGTGGTGTTATGAAAAATTGGGAGTTTATGGTGTGATCACGTGGGGAAACATAATGAATTAAAGGGCTATTTTTGAAATTTATGTGAACATAGAGCCTATATTACAGCATATTAATTGATGGAAATGAAATTGTATGATATATAATATATTGGGATTACCACATAACCATAGTGTTTTGTGATGTAATCTTGTTTTTATTTTTGTTAACTTATAGAAAAAATTGTAAATAGAAGAAAATAGGCTAAGTACAATTTAGTATGTATTTTCTTATTATATATGTTTTGATATGAACGTTAACTTATACATGATTTTAAAATTTAGATAGGTGGTAGAAATACATTGGCAACTACAAAACCATATAGAGTATTACTATATTACATGTACACAACAATTGAAAATCCAGAAGAATTTGCTGAACAGCATTTAGAATTTTGTAAATCACTTGAGTTAAAAGGAAGAATTCTTGTAGCGACAGAAGGAATTAATGGAACTTGTTCTGGAACTGTTGAGCAAACAGAAAAATACGTGGAAGCGATGAACAATGACCCACGTTTTGCTGGAATCGTATTTAAAATTGATGAGGCAGATGAACATGCATTTAAGAAAATGCACGTACGCCCTCGTCCAGAGTTAGTTACACTTCGTCTAGAAGACGACATTAACCCAAAAGAAATTACTGGGAAGTATTTAGAACCAAAAGATTTTTATGAGGCAATGAAACAAGAAGATACAGTTATCATTGATGCACGAAATGATTATGAATTTGATTTAGGACACTTCAAAGGTGCAATTAAACCAGATATTGAATCGTTCCGTGAATTACCAGATTGGATTAGAGAAAATAAAGAAACACTTGAAGGTAAAAAGATTTTAACGTACTGTACAGGTGGAATTCGTTGTGAGAAGTTCTCTGGTTGGTTAGTTCGTGAAGGTTATGAAGATGTAAGTCAGCTTCATGGCGGAATTGTAACATACGGAAAAGACCCAGAAGTACAGGGGGAACTTTGGGATGGCCAATGTTACGTATTTGATGAGCGTATCGCTGTACCAGTAAACCAAAAAGAGCACGTTATCGTTGGTAAAGATCACTTTACAGGTGAACCTTGTGAGCGCTATGTAAACTGTGCAAACCCTGAATGTAACAAGAAAATTTTATGTTCTGAAGAAAGTGAAGCACAACATTTACGTGCATGTTCTCATGAATGTCGTGTACACCCACGTAATCGTTATATCGTGCAACACGAATTAACAGAAGAACAAGTAGCTGCTACATTAGAAAAAATCGAAGCAGGGAAGTAAGCATAATAGAAAACAGATGGTAGCATCGTGCTGCCATCTGTTTTTTAGTTACTTTGTACTATCCTTCTCTTTCACAGCAGAAAGTACAGTTTGTTTTACCCATGCTTTTCTTCGTTTATGTTGTACACTCCATTGGTATAAACTTTGTATACCTAAAATAAGTGAAATGACTATGCCACTAATCGCTATTAATAGAGCAAAAAATTCAAAAGGCGATGATATTTTGTTTGAATCGGTGTTTCTTAAAAGATCAATCATAGTAAACCCTAACATTTGGCCTACAACAGAGTAGAGCGTTAAAATTAATAATAAGAGGCTATCTTTTTTTGAAGCAACATTTTCTTGATATTTAAATAAACTATCGAGATTTTGTTTCGCGTTCGTGTACAGTACTTCAATGTTAAAAAGTTTTCTTAGACGAAAGAAAATATCTTCACTTTGTGATTGTGATACTAATTCTAAAGAAAAATAATTAGCTGTAAACGAATTTATTGAATAAATTAATTTCTCTATCTCATTTGTATCTTGTTCAATATTTAGTTCAGCATAAGCGTTTGCCATCTTTAATAAAACAACTTTATGAAATAAATTTAATAATAAAGCGTAATAAAACTCCCCGTACATTTGACTAGCAAGTTTAGCGAATTCGTGTTCACCCTCGTTTGTTATACATGTGAAAATATGTTCTTCCATAATAAAGTAGCGATTAGGAGCCCATCTTTGATAAGAATGTTTAGTTAAATAATCTTGAATATAATGAACATTATTTGCACTAATATATGGCTTACCATCATCTGATAATCCGGAAAGACTGGAAGCTCGATATACATCGATTATATGAAGGTCTGACTCTTTGTTTATGGATAATAGAGTTTGTACATACATTCGCTGGTCTTCAAAGAAAGGGAATGTTTGAAAGTAAGAACTCCGCAATCTCTTGTTCTCAAAGAAGTCTGTTAAACCATGAAATAAATCACCGAATATAAGTTTTTCTACTTGTGAATATTTTTTCCCATCACATTCAATACAAATAGTCTCAGTCGTATCACTTTTAGTTTCAAGTACACGGAAGCGAGCCGCGAATTCAATCGCTTCTGATAATGTCATGTTAGGAGCGGTTTTTATTTCTGTCCGAATTGTTAAGAACCCAAGCTCATAAGGACAAAGTGTTACATCAATAGAATGTATCTTGAATGGAACGGAAATAAGGTTAGTTGTTAAATGTCCATTTAAATTAAGGTCTTTAGAATAGCGCTGTAATCCTTTTTGATGTTCTGAATGAGGAAAGAGAATTTTATTCGTAAAGGAAAGATAGTATGCTTCCATATTTTGATGTGAAACTTGAAATTTCCCGTAATATGTATTTTCATCTTCAAGATGATCGAGTCGAAAAGGTCGAAAATCATTTTTTTGTAAGAAAGGGAACATATTTTGTTCATATCCAGTTTTAAACGAAAACGGGAATATAAATTGAAATATAGCTGTTGTTACATCTTTTTCCTCGATTGTTTGTATTGCCTCCATTTATATTGTTTCCTTTCCGTATAAGCTATAGAAACAACATGCCCAATTTTTCTTGAAAATAACCTCTCTTGTTCATTAGATTAAGAATGAAAATTCAGCTTATTTAGCAAGGGACATGTATAATGTTATGTATACTAAAATTAGTATAGTTGTGTTAGAAAAAGGGGGATGTTGTATGCGTATTTTAGTATTAGGAGCTGGGGGCGTTGGCGGATTTTTCGGTGGCCGATTAGTAGAAAAGGGAGAAGATGTTACATTTCTCGTTCGTAGCAAAAGAAAACAGCAATTAGAAGAAAAAGGCCTTGTTATTCGTAGTGTTAATGGAGATTTTTCATTTCAACCGAAATTGATAACGAAAGAAGATAGAGCGACTCCATTTGATGTGATTTTATTTTCAACAAAAGCGTATCATTTACACGAGGCGACCATAGATTTAAAGCCGTTTGTAGGTGAAAATACTGTAATAATCCCATTGTTAAATGGTATCGCTCATTTATCACTATTACAAAAGGAATTCGGTGAAGAGAAAGTAATTGGCGGTTTATGCTTTATCGAGACGACATTAAACGGTCAAGGAGAAATTGTACAAACGAGTGCTGCCAACAGACTTGTATTTGGAGAAATTAAGTCTCAAGATTCAGAGAGAATCAATCATATTTCCAAAGCATTTGCAGGTACGAAATCTAGTTTTGTTTTAAGTGAAAATATTACGCAAGATATGTGGCATAAATATTTATTTATTACTGTAATGTCAGGTGTGACAACATTAATGCGTGCACCAATAGGACCGATTCGCGAAAGCGAAGGTGGACGCGATTTTATCCAAAACTTATTTGAAGAATCTGTGCAAATTATGAGGGCATTAGGAGCTCCGGTAAAGGAAAACATTGCCCAGGAACATATGAAAACAATTGATAAAATTTCGTATGATATGAAGTCATCGATGCAGCGTGATATGGAAAAAGGTTCGTCCATTGAAGCGAAGCACTTACAAGGCTATTTACTGGATTTAGCAGAGCAATTTTCTATAGAAGCACCATTATTAGGAGCAGTATATCAAAATTTAAAAGTGTATGAAGAAATGGTCTTTAACAAATCGGCAATAGAATTGGATGTATGAAAAAATAAAAAAGAAAGCAATATATAATTGTATTGCTTTCTTTTTTATGACAAATTATTTATTTCTTTTAACTCTTTCTGTCAAGTTTATTTCTTGTTCGCGTTTCCCATACAACTGATTAATTTCATTTGCTAATGCATCTAAATAGGAATCGGAAAAAATAGGCTTCTTTTCTTTAGACATATAGGTCTCCTTTATCGATTTTTTAGTATTCATTATGTATATTTATCGGCGGATTATGCGCAATCATTTTAATTTTTTCTTTTTAAAAATTTTTGTTTACATTTTGAAAATAAAGGAGTATTATAATCCACAGTTTCAATTTTCTAAATCGCTGAAACCGCATGGTGCGGGGGACCCGTTCTTATGGATTAGTACTTAATCCAATGGGGTGAATCCTTGAAAAAGGTAGGGCTACTCAAAGGCCCGAATCCGACAGCTAACCTCGTAAGCGTTATATTGAGAAGGAAGGTGGAGCTTGTGCGACAAAAAATATAATGTCTACAAGTCTATTTCGTTATGGCTTGTAGACATTTTTTGTTTTCTGAAGAAATAGTTTATCCGCTGTAACTAGCAGAAAAGTTCGTACAAAATTATTGGAGAGTGGACAGCAGTGGTTTCATCTATCAAAAGGTTTTTAATTGGAAGGCCGTTAAAATCAACTGAGTTAGGAGAGCAAAAGCTTAATAAAACGAAGGCGCTAGCCATTTTATCTTCTGACGCATTGTCATCAGTTGCATACGGACCAGAGCAAATATTAATTGCACTAGCAGGCCTTGGAGCGGTAGCTTATTGGTATTCTATTCCGATCGCTGTTGGGGTATTAGTATTATTGACAGCTCTTATTTTATCTTATCGACAAATTATTTTTGCTTATCCGCATGGCGGGGGTGCATACGTAGTATCAAAAGAAAATTTAGGGATGAATCCAGGATTAATAGCTGGAGGATCTTTATTAGTCGATTATATTTTAACTGTTGCAGTAAGTGTATCTGCAGGTACAGATGCGCTCACATCAGCTTTCCCTAGCTTACATGCACATAATGTAATCATTGCGATTATATTTGTTATATTGATTACTATTTTAAATTTAAGAGGGGTAACGGAATCAGCTTCTGTTTTAGCATATCCAGTTTATTTATTCGTTTTAGCACTATTTATATTAATTGGTGTAGGGATATACAATATTTTAACTGGTCACGTGTCACCGACTTTACACACGCCGATTGGAACACCAGTTGCAGGAATTAGTTTGTTCTTACTGTTACGAGCATTTGCTTCAGGAAGCTCTGCTTTAACGGGTGTTGAGGCGATATCTAACGCAATTCCAAACTTTAAAGATCCTGGACCTAACAATGCAGCGAAAACATTGCTTGCAATGGGGGCATTACTTGCAGTTTTATTTTCAGGAATTGTCTTTTTAGCTTATTATTACGGAATTAATCCAAGTAAGGAAGTAACAGTTGTTTCACAAATTGCTGAACAAACTTTTGGACGTAATTTCATGTACTATTTCATACAAGGTACAACTGCTTTAATATTAATTCTTGCTGCTAATACAGGGTATTCTGCATTTCCGTTATTAGCAGTTAACCTTGCAAAAGATAAGTTCATACCAAGAATGTTTACGATTAGAGGAGACCGCTTAGGTTACTCAAACGGTATTATTATACTTGGAATCGCTTCGATTATTTTAATTGTAGCTTTCCAAGGGCAAACAGAACATTTAATCCCGTTATATGCAGTAGGTGTATTTATTCCATTTACACTTTCTCAAACTGGGATGGTATTAAAATGGCTTCGTGAAAAACCTGAAGGATGGGCTTTGAGATTAACGGTCAATTTAATTGGTGCAGTCATTAGTTTTATCGTAATGAGTATGTTCTTTTTAACTAAATTCGCACAAGTTTGGTCGATCCTTATTTTCTTACCTGCCATTATCTTCTTGTTCCATCGAATTAAGAAGCATTATGATGCAGTGGGGGATCAATTAAGTTTAAAAACTTGTGAACCACTTGTTCCGATCGAAGGGAATGTAATTGTCGTTCCTGTAGCAGGTATGACTCATGTAGTAGAAAATTCACTGAACTATGCTAAAGCTCTTTCTGCAGATCAAGTTATCGCTGTGTATGTTGCTTTTGACAGAGAAGAGGAAAAGAAATTTGAAGAGAAATGGGAGAAGTGGCAACCTGAAGTAAGGCTTGTTACATTACATTCTCATTATAGAAGTATCATTCAGCCGTTAACAAAGTTCATTGATACAGTGCAATATAAAGCGAGTGAATCAAATTACCGGGTTACAGTCGTTATACCACAGTTTATTCCGAAAAAAGGCTGGCATAACATTCTTCATAATCAATCTAGTTTACTCATTCGTGCGTATTTACTTTATAAAAGAAATGTTGTTATTACGACAGTTCCATATCATTTGAAAAAGTAATAAGATTTTTTAAGGATAGCTTCACGAAAGTGAAGCTATCCTTTTTGTGTATATGCTATGCATAATTGCATATAGGCCTTAAAATTATATCGCTATAATATTATCACTTATGAGTAAATAGTGTTTTTTGTTGTGATATATGGATATTTTAATTGAGAAAGTTAATCGGATTTTATTTTGGAATAAAGACATGAGGGCTTGAAAATAAAGGGAATTAAAATACTTCTTTACGGTAGATAAATAGCTGTGTTTAAATGACCTTACAGTACAAAACTTAAATAAAAACAAAACGGAATTTCATATTTACGTACGTTATTTAGCTTAAAATGAATAATATTTTCATGTAATATATTCACTGTGTGAATGTGGAAATTACGATGAACCAGAAATTTTATACAATATTATTCATACTAAGCACATATGAAAAGTCATGTAATGTTTTATAACAATAAGTAAGTACTGTAGAAATAAAGTTTGAGAGAGGTGGTTCGTACATGACTCACGGTGAGAACGTTCTCTATTTTTAACCATCTCAAATCATTTGCAAGAAAATAGAATACTAAAATGCGATAGTAATAGTTGCTAATACATAGGAGGAGTTAAAGTGAAAAAGACTTTAATTACAGGGTTATTGGTTACAGCAGTATCTACGAGTTGTTTTGTTCCTGTAAGCGCTTACGCTAAGGAGGGGCAAACAGAAGTGAAAACAGTATATGCGCAAAATGTAATTGCTCCAAATACATTATCAAATTCAATTAGAATGTTAGGATCACAGTCACCACTTATCCAAGCATACGGATTAGTTATTTTACAACAACCAGACATTAAGGTAAACGCTATGAGTAGTTTAACGAATCATCAAAAATTTGCAAAAGCGAATGTACGAGAGTGGATTGATGAATATAATCCGAAGCTAATCGACTTAAATCAAGAAATGATGAGATACAGCACAAGATTTAATAGCTATTATAGTAAGCTCTATGAACTAGCAGGAAAAGTAAATGAAGATGAACAGGCAAAAGCAGATTTTACAAACGCATATGGAAAATTACAATTGCAAGTCCAAAGCATTCAAGAGAGTATGGAGCAAGATTTATTAGAGTTAAATCGATTTAAAACGGTATTAGACAAAGATAGTAACAACTTATCAATTAAAGCTGATGAAGCAATAAAAACACTGCAAGGGTCAAGTGGAGATATTGTGAAATTAAGAGAAGACATAAAAAGAATTCAAGGGGAAATTCAAGCTGAACTAACTACTATTTTGAATAGACCACAAGAAATAATTAAAGGTTCTATTAATATCGGTAAACAAGTATTTACAATTACAAATCAAACTGCACAAACGAAAACAATCGACTTTGTTTCTATCGGTACTTTAAGTAATGAAATTGTAAATGCTGCAGATAGTCAAACGAGGGAAGCAGCTCTTCGTATTCAACAAAAGCAAAAAGAGTTATTACCGCTTATTCAGAAGTTATCACAAACTGAATTAGAGGCGACTCAAATTACATTTGTTGAAGATCAAGTAAGTAGCTTTACAGAACTAATTGATCGCCAAATTACAACTTTAGAAACGTTATTAACGGATTGGAAAGTTTTAAATAATAATATGATCCAAATTCAAACAAATATTGAAGAAGGCACGTATACAGACAGTAGTTTACTTCAAAAACATTTCAATCAACTTAAACAAGTAAGTGATGAAATGAATAAGCAAACAAATCAATTTGAAGATTACGTTACAAACGTTGAAGTACATTAAACAGAAAAATAATTAGCGATATAGGGAGAGAAGAAAAATGACAAAAAAACCTTATAAAGTAATGGCTCTATCAGCACTTATGGCAGTATTTGCAGCAGGGAATATTATGCCGGCCCATACGTATGCAGCTGAAAGTACAGTGAAACAAGCTCCAGTTCATGCTGTAGCAAAAGCTTATAATGACTACGAAGAATATTCATTAGGACCAGAAGGCCTGAAAGATGCAATGGAAAGAACAGGTTCAAACGCTTTAGTAATGGATCTGTACGCTTTAACAATTATTAAACAAGGTAATGTTAACTTTGGTAATGTATCGTCAGTTGATGCAGCTTTAAAAGGTAAAGTGATTCAGCATCAAGATACAGCTAGAGGGAATGCACAACAATGGCTAGATGTATTGAAGCCACAGCTTATTTCAACGAATCAAAATATTATTAATTACAATACGAAATTCCAAAACTATTATGATACTTTAGTTGCTGCGGTTGATGCAAAGGATAAAGCAACTCTTACGAAAGGTCTAACTAGATTATCAAGTAGTATTACTGAAAATAAAGCGCAAGTAGATAAGTTAGTAGAAGACTTAAAGAAATTCCGAAATAAAATGACGTCGGATACTCAAAATTTCAAGGGAGATGCAAATCAAATTACATCTATCTTGGCTAGTCAAGATGCTGGAATCCCGCTTCTGCAAAATCAAATTACAACGTATAATGAAGCAATTAGTAAATATAATGCAATTATTATCGGTTCATCTGTTGCGACAGCTTTAGGCCCAATTGCAATTATCGGTGGTGCAGTAGTTATTGCTACTGGTGCAGGAACGCCGCTAGGAATCGCATTAATTGCAGGTGGTACAGCAGCTGTAGGTGGTGGAACAGCCGGAATCGTATTAGCGAAGAAAGAGCTTGATAATGCACAGGCAGAAATTCAAAAGATAACAGGACAAGTTACAACTGCCCAATTAGAAGTGGCAGGACTAACGAACATTAAAACACAAACTGAGTATTTAACAAACACAATTGATACAGCAATTACAGCGTTGCAAAATATTTCAAACCAATGGTATACAATGGGATCGAAATATAATTCATTACTTCAAAATGTAGACTCTATTAGTCCAAACGACCTTGTTTTCATTAAGGAAGACTTGAATATAGCTAAAGATAGCTGGAAAAACATTAAAGACTATGCAGAAAAGATTTATGCTGAAGATATTAAAGTAGTAGATACGAAAAAAGCATAATAGTAATTAAACTGTTACAACATTATGTATAGATAATTGATTATTATAAAATAGAGAGCTCCTGTTCAGTAGTGAGCAGGAGTTCTTTTACCTCTAACGTTTCATATCCTCATAAAAAGAATAGGTGATAAGTATGCGTAATAATTTCTATAAAAAATGCCTTTTAACGATAATGATTGCTGGAGTGGCAACGAGTAATGTGCTTCCTTTACATCCTTTTGCAGCGGAACAAAACGTAAAAACATTGCAAGAGAGTGCAAAAAAATATTCTCTCGGACCAGCAGGGTTCCAAGATGTAATGGCGCAAACGACATCAAGTATATTTGCGATGGATTCATATGCAAAATTAATTCAAAATCAACAAGAGACTGATTTGAGTAAAATAAGTTCAATTAATGGTAATTTAAGAGGGAATATGATTCAGCATCAAAAAGATGCAAAAATTAATGCGGCATATTGGTTAAATAATATGAAGCCTCAAATTATGAAAACGGATCAAAATATTATTGATTACAACAATACTTTTCAAGCGTACTATAGTGACATGCTATTAGCGATTGATCAAAAAGATAGCGTAAAGTTAAAAGCGGATTTAGAAAAGTTGTATGCGGACATTTTAAAGAATCAAAATGAGGTAGATGTATTATTAGGGAATTTGAAAGCTTTTCGCGATAGAATGGCGAAAGACACAAATAGTTTTAAAGAGGATACAAATCAATTAACAGCGATTTTGGCAAGTACGAATGCTGGTATTCCAGCTCTAGAGCAACAAATAAATACATATAACGATTCGATCAAAAAGAGTAACGATATGGTGATTGCTGGTGGTGTACTTTGCGTAGCGCTAATAACATGTCTTGCTGGCGGACCGATGATTGCGATTGCGAAAAAAGATATTGCAAATGCAGAACGAGAAATAGCCAGTTTAAAGAATAGAATTTCAGGAGCACAAGCAGAAGTGGCAATTTTGACAGATGTGAAAAATAAAACTACTAATATGACAGAAACAATTGATGCAGCAATTACAGCACTGCAAAACATATCAAATCAGTGGTATACGGTAGGTGCGAAATATAACAATTTACTACAAAACGTAAAAGGAATCAGCCCTGAAGAATTTACCTTTATAAAAGAAGATTTAAATACAGCGAAAGATAGCTGGAAGGATGTAAAAGATTATACAGAAAAATTACATGAAGGCGTGGCGAAATAAACAGCGGAGTAGTTCCACTGTTTATTTTTTTTATCCCGTTTTTTGTGAGAGCCGATCTTGTAATTTTACCCATAAGTTTGCCGTGCATTTTATCAATGTAACTTTAGGATAATGTTTGGTCAAATTGATACTAATAACCTCGATAAACTCCTGATCACGCTTTTTATATTTAATATTTTAAGTAAAAAAGCTATACTATAGGCAAAACTAAAAATTGGAAAGGAAATACTAGAACATGGAAAATTATTTGTTATTTATCCTTACAGCAATCCTAATCATAATAATGCCTGGTCCCGGTTTTGCCTTAGTTACAAAAAACACTATCTCGCATGGTAAAAATGGTGGGATAAAGACCGTCTTAGGAACGGTATCTGGAATGATGATTCATACAATAATGGCTACGCTAGGACTCTCTGCCATCCTAATGAAATTCTCTATGTTATTTACATTTATAAAATATGCTGGGGCTTTTTATTTAATTTTCTTAGCTGTAAAGTCAATTAAAAGTGCCTTACATAAAAAAGAAGATATGTCAGGTTCAGTGGGAATGAACTCTAAGGATATTGGAACGATTAAAAGTTTTAGACAAGGATTTACCACGGCAATCTTAAATCCAAAAACTGCTGTGTTTTTCCTTAGTTTTTTACCCCAATTTATTGTGAGTAATCAAAATCATTTCCTACAATTTCTTTTATTAGGAGTCACATTTACGACTTTGACAGCAATATGGTATGTGCTTTATATTTCACTCATACGCCAATTAAGAACTTTTCTAAGAAAAGAAAGAGTGAACCGTACAATAGAGGGTATTACGGGCGCAGTATTGTTAGTATTTGGAGTTGGGTTGTTTTTCCAAAAATAAATATGTATATGAAAAGAGAAATAATCAATGGTGGTTATTTCTCTTATTTACTTATTCTAAAACTGCCATTTTACAATTGATTTCACACCTTCATACTAATTTTATGCCCATATCTAATTTGAAGTTTAAAAATGAGTTCCTTAATAACCTGACCGGTTTGCTGTATAAGGAAAAATATTACATTATGAGGTCGGGCTGATAATAAGTAAGGGATGGATAAAAAACCATTGATTAAAGTTTCATTGTAAATACTAAGTGTAGTAGAAGTTCAGTTAGATAAAATTCGATAGTCGAATTTTTTTGCATAAAGCTGTATAATGCTTGTAACGAAAAGGAAATACAGGAAAGGATATGTAATGAGTTACTATGGATAAGGATAAACAACAATTAAGCGTTGAAGTTGCAAGATTATATTATCAATCAGATTATAGTCAGCAAGAAATTGCTAACAAATTAAATATCTCAAGACCGACAATCTCAAGATTATTAAAGTACGCGAAAGAAAAAGGATTTGTTCAAATTAGTATAGCTGATCCGTTTGCTGATTTAGATAACGTCGGGAACTTACTTAAAGAAAAGTACAACTTGTTAGAGGCACATGTTGTATTTTCTCCAGTGCCAGAATATGCAACGATTACTGAGTATATTAGTAAATATGCAGCTGAGTATATGGAAAAGACAGTAAAAACTGGTGATATCGTTGGTGTAAGCTGGGGAATGACGATGTATGAAATCGCTAGGAAAATCGTACCGCAACATGTGAAAGGTGTAGAGGTTGTCCAGTTAAAAGGTGGCATTAGTCACTCAAGTGTAAATACATATGCGAATGAAACGATCGCGTTATTTGCAGATGCTTTTCAAACGACGCCAAGAAATCTACCTCTTCCAGTTATATTTGATAATGCGGTGACAAAAGAATTAGTGGAGCAAGATAGACATATTCATCACATTATTGAAATGGGGAAACAAGCAAATATTGCAATTTTCACTGTTGGAACAGTGCGTGATGAAGCGTTATTATTCCGATTAGGATATTTAGATAAGGATGAAACGAACATTTTGAAAGAACAAGCTGTCGGTGACATTTGTTCACGTTTCTTTGATGGAGACGGAAATATTAGTAGCGAAGAAATTAATAAGCGTACAATTGGAATTGAGTTAGAGGAACTTAAATTAAAGAAACGTTCTATTTTAGTTGCAGGTGGTAATAGAAAAATAAAAGCAATTGACGGTGCGTTACGTGGTGGGTATGCAAATGTACTAATTATAGATCAGCATACAGCGAAAGAATTGTTACATTATCAAAAAGGTTAGAAATAAATCAATGTGTAGTACCTTGTAAAGTATTTGTAAGGAACGCTCTTTGATTGATCTCCTTTTTCAAAAATTAGTGAGTTAGCCATAATATCTCTATCTACAAAACTCCAGCCATCTTGCTCCATCATATCGATAAAAGGTTCCATTTTTCCGCGCTTTACTAAGTAGGGGTATTGATTATCTATCGGTTCTACTTCCACCATTTCTTTATCTTGAATAACCATCTTAGACATAGCTAAAGCAAATGGAACTGGGTTTCCTTCTTGGAAAATAACATCCCTTTTATAAAAAATAAATATGGATAGTGAGGTGCATACTAACAATGTGAATATAAAGAATTTTGACTTAAACAAGTGGTTCACATCCTTTATTTACAAGCTTATACTACTTTCAATGTATTACTAGAAATTCCCTTCTAAAAAAGAATGAACAAAAGTTCAAAAGTGTATTTACATTTGTTCAACTAAGGGTTAGAATGAAGTTGTTAAAAGATATGAGGAGTGAAGATAATGAACATTGCAAAGTTAATTGATCATACAATTTTAAAACCAAATTCTACAAAAGAAGATGTTATGAAAGTAATCGAAGAGGCAAAGCAATACAAATTTGCTTCAGTTTGTATTAATCCTACATGGGTAAAGCTAGCTGCTGAAGAATTAGCTGGACATGATGTAGACGTTTGTACTGTAATCGGTTTCCCATTAGGAGCAAGCACTACTGAAACAAAAGCATTCGAAACAAAAGATGCTATCGCAAAAGGGGCAACTGAAGTTGATATGGTAATCAACGTAGGTGCTTTAAAAGATGGCGACAATGAGTTCGTTGAAAAAGACATTTATGAAGTAGTACAAGCAGCAAAAGGAAAAGCTCTTGTAAAAGTAATCATTGAAACTTGCCTATTAACAGATGAAGAGAAAGTACGTGCTTGTGAATTATCAGTAAAAGCTGGTGCTGACTTCGTAAAAACTTCAACTGGATTCTCAACTGGCGGAGCAACTGCTGAAGATATCGCATTAATGCGTAAAACAGTAGGACCAAACGTTGGTGTAAAAGCATCTGGCGGCGTTCGTACACGTGAAGATGCAGACAAAATGGTAGCTGCTGGAGCTTCTCGCGTTGGAGCAAGTGCTAGTGTTGCAATCGTATTAAATGATGCAAAAGGTGCTACAGATAACTACTAATCAATAAAGAGTGAAGAGCAATAGATACACGTTTAAAGTAAAGTGTATCTATTGCTTTAACAATTGAAAAGAATGTAAGCGGATACGAATGGGAGGAGACGGCTTATGAAATACTTAATCGGTGTTTTAGGCCTCGTATTGATTTTAGGTATCGCTTGGCTTGCTAGTAATGATAGAAAGAAAGTCAAATATCGCCCAATCATAACGATGGTTGTATTACAATTCATTTTAGGATTTTTATTATTAAATACAAGTGTAGGGAATATATTAATTAGCGGAATAGCAGATGGTTTTGGAGAATTATTAAAATATGCCGCTGATGGTGTGAACTTCGTATTTGGTGGATTAGTAAATCAAAAAGAGTTTTCATTCTTTTTAAGTGTATTAATGCCAATCGTATTTATATCAGCTTTAATAGGTATTTTGCAACATATTAAAGTATTACCTATTATTGTGAAATCTATCGGTCTAGTATTAAGCAAAGTAAATGGAATGGGGAAACTAGAATCATATAACGCGGTAGCTTCTGCGATTTTAGGACAATCTGAAGTGTTTATTTCAGTTAAGAAACAACTAGGATTATTGCCAGAGAAAAGAATGTATACATTATGTGCATCTGCAATGTCTACCGTTTCTATGTCTATCGTTGGATCATATATGGTGTTATTAAAACCGCAATATGTTGTAACCGCTTTAGTGCTTAACTTATTCGGTGGTTTCATCATTGCTTCTATCATTAACCCGTACGAAGTTACTGAAGAAGAGGATATGTTAGAAGTACAAGAAGAAGAGAAAAAGACATTCTTTGAAGTATTAGGGGAATACATTATAGATGGATTTAAAGTTGCGATTACAGTGGCAGCTATGTTAATTGGTTTCGTTGCTCTTATCGCATTCATTAATGCAGTATTTAAAGGTGTAATCGGTATCTCATTCCAAGAAATTCTTGGCTATGTATTTGCACCATTTGCATTTATTATGGGTGTACCTTGGCATGAAGCAGTTAATGCCGGAAATATTATGGCAACAAAATTAGTATCAAATGAATTTGTCGCTATGACAGATTTAGCAAAAGGAAACTTTAATTTCTCAGATAGAACGACAGCGATTATATCTGTATTCTTAGTTTCATTTGCAAACTTCTCTTCAATTGGAATTATTGCTGGAGCAGTTAAGAGCTTAAATGAAAAACAAGGGAATGTAGTCGCAAGATTCGGTTTGAAATTACTTTTCGGTGCAACATTAGTAAGTTTCTTATCAGCAACAATCGTAGGCTTATTATTTTAATAGATTCATATCATATAAAAAGGAATGGTGATTGTAATGAGAATGGTAGATATTATTGCGAAAAAACGTGACGGCAAAGAATTAACGACTGAAGAAATCAAATTCTTTATTAATGGATATACAGACGGAAGTATTCCTGATTATCAAGTGAGTGCACTTGCAATGGCAATCTTCTTTAAAGATATGACAGATCGCGAACGTGCAGATTTAACGATGGCGATGGTTGAGTCTGGAGAAACGATCGATTTATCAGCAATTGAAGGAATTAAAGTAGACAAACATTCAACTGGCGGTGTTGGTGATACGACAACATTAGTATTAGGACCATTAGTAGCTGCTTTAGATGTACCAGTAGCAAAAATGTCTGGTCGTGGATTAGGACATACAGGCGGAACAATTGATAAATTAGAAGCGGTAGAAGGATTCCACGTTGAAATTACGAAAGAGCAGTTCATTGATATTGTAAACCGTGACAAAGTAGCTGTTATTGGACAAACAGGAAACTTAACACCTGCAGATAAAAAAATCTATGCACTTCGTGATGTAACAGGAACAGTAAACTCGATTCCTTTAATCGCAAGTTCAATTATGAGTAAAAAAATTGCAGCTGGTGCTGATGCGATCGTACTTGATGTAAAAACAGGTGCTGGCGCATTTATGAAAACGGAAGAAGATGCAAAAGAATTAGCTCATGCAATGGTACGTATCGGAAATAATGTTGGACGTCAAACGATGGCTGTTATTTCAGATATGTCACAACCTCTTGGCTTTGCGATTGGTAACGCTCTAGAAGTGAAGGAAGCAATTGATACTTTAAAAGGCGAAGGTCCAGAAGATTTAACAGAATTAGTACTTGTATTAGGTAGCCAAATGGTTGTACTTGCGAAAAAAGCAAATACATTAGAAGAAGCTCGTGAAATGTTAATTGAAGTTATGAAAAATGGAAAAGCAACTGAGAAATTTAAAGAGTTCTTAAGCAATCAAGGCGGAGACAGCTCGATTGTAGACAATCCAGAAAAAATGCCACAAGCGAAGTATGTAATTAATGTACCTGCAAAAACTTCAGGTGTGATCTCAAACATTGTTGCAGATGAAATCGGTATCGCAGCTATGTTATTAGGTGCTGGTCGTGCGACAAAAGAAGATGAAATCGATTTAGCAGTAGGTTTAATGTTACGTAAAAAAGTTGGCGATGCAGTAAAAGAAGGCGAGCCGTTCGTAACGATTTATGCAAACCGTGAAAATGTAGAAGATGTAAAAGCAAAAATCTATGAGAACATTTCTATCGCTGAAACAGCAGTGGCACCTAAATTAGTTCATACAGTTATTACTGACTAATTATAATTACATTTACTTTGAGGAGGAAATAATATGGATAAGAAAAAATATATCGAAGAAGCAAATAAGATGTTAGCAAAAGCATATATTCCGTATTCGAAATTTCCTGTTGGTGCAGCATTAGTTACGAAAGAAGGTAAAATCTATACTGGTTGTAATATAGAAAATGCTTCTTACGGTTTATGTAACTGTGCAGAAAGAACAGCGATATTTAAAGCAGTATCAGAAGGTGAGCGCGACTTTAGTTACTTAGTTATTACAGGCGAAACAGACGGACCGATTTCACCATGTGGTGCTTGTAGACAAGTGATTGCCGAATTCTGTGAACCGAAAATGTCAGTTTTACTAACGAATGTAAAAGGTGATGAAAAAGAAGTGACTGTAGAGCAGTTACTGCCTGGTGCCTTCTCAATTGAAGATTTAAAATAAGTTAAAAGGCCATTCCACAATTAATAGTTGTGGAATGGCCTTTTTTATTTTCAAGAAATAAAAAACCAAACTAACAATGTAATACTCTGTTCATATTCCGTTCATAAACTTTGCGTAAAATGATTGCAGTGAATATGGAAAGTGACGATATTAATTGTCGTTCTACAGCAGGAGGAATATGATGAAGAAATTATATAATGCAGCATTCATTTACTTAATTATTGGTTTATTATCAGGTGTATTTGCAAGAGAGTATACGAAAGCGCAAGGAATTAAAGGATCCACTATGTTGCAATTAGTGCATACACACGTATTAGTGCTCGGCTTCGTATTCTTTTTGATTGCTTTAGCTCTATTTAAAGTATTTAATGTCCATGAAACAAAAAGTTTTCGTGCGTGGTTTGTTGTTTATAATGTAGGATTAATTTTTACTATTGCTACAATGGTATTTAGAGGTCTTCTACAAGTAAACGGAACTGACTTTAATGGTTTAAGCCATATGGCTGGATTAGGTCATGTCATTATAAGTATTGGGCTTGTTTGGTTTATGATTTTGCTCAAAAAATCTTTTAAATAGATAGGAGTGGAGAGTATGAGTTTAGCACTTTTATCAAGTATAGTAGCGGTTTGTATGGCCGTTGGAGTGATGTTTCTTCGCTTTAAGTCAGCGAAAAAACCGGTAACGAAAAAGAAAATTATATTACCGCCAATCTTTATGAGTACTGGTGCATCGATGTACTTCTTACCAGAGTTTCGGTTAACATCGTTAGAAATAGTAGAGGCAATTAGCGTAGGACTTATTTTCTCTATATTTCTTATTAAAACAACTAAGTTCGAAATAAGAGGCGAACATATATATATGAAACCGTCTAAAGCATTTATATTTATTTTAGTTGGATTATTAGCAGTACGAGTAGCTTTAAAATCATATTTAAGTCAGTCGATTGATTTAACCCAATTAAGTGGAATGTTTTTCTTACTCGCTTTTGCGATGATCGTATCATGGAGAATTGCGATGTATCGCTCGTATGCTAAATTAGAAAAGACAATAAAAAGAGCTGGAATTTCTATATAGGAATTTCAGCTCTTTTTATGTTTTATACGATTGTTTTTTTAGTTTTGATTTCATTTGCTTAATTTTAAACGTATTTGAGCATCTTGTAATGCAACTGGTGTAACGTTAAGACCATTTTGATCAACAATTTTTGTGTTTAATAAAATGGAATCTAAGCTTCCACGAAATGTTTTTGTATAGTTTTGACGCAACATTTGTTGTTCTTGTTTTTCATCAACTGTTAATCCAGATGCTTTTTCTTTTTTTGATAATTCGTTAATACGAAATAAAATGTTTTTCATTTGTTTCACCTCTAGTTAGAATTAATTACATTAGTTACTTACTAATGTATAGTTATTGTAACTTATCTTTTAATAAGTGTCAATGCCTTTAAACATTCCTTGTTTTGTAAGTGTATGGGGTGATAAAAAATGAAAAAAACTACAAATACTTGAAATAGAAAAGACGTTAATATACAATACCTTAGTAGGGTATACAAAGGTGTTATTTTTCATTATGAAAGTAATAAGTAAAAAGGATTATGTAATAATGAATGCAGTAATTTCAAAGAAAGAAACAATCATCTCATATACGATTGCTATTTTATTTATTTTAGCTATGGTACTAGCAGGTGTATTATTAAATGATCCAGAAGTCATTTTGCCGGAAATAGCAGCAATGGCAATTGCTTTATGGGCATATCGTGAGCCAGGATGGTTAAGACAACCAGAAAAAATCTTTATTGCACCGTCAATAACAGCTGTAATTGGTTTTATGGTGAATCAAATGGATATTGCCTATTTAGGAAAAGTAAGCTTAACGCTTGTATTCATGATGCTGTTTTTACGTGTAATTCAATCCAATTTAGCACCATCTATTGCGACAGGTTTATTACCATTAGTAACAAATGCGACGGAATGGTCATTTGTTATCGCAGTATTCGCTTTAACATTTATTTTAATGGTAGGTGTTCTTATATTTAAATTGAACAACGGTATTGAGAGAAAAGTGAATATACAGTATAAATATATGACTGTATTTCTAATACTAAATTTCATGTGGATCAGTTTATGTTGGATAACTGGTTATGAACAATTAGCAGTTATTCCACCAATATTAGTTGTTGTGTATGAATCACTGCAAAAGCCGATGTACAATGAAAAAATGGCGTTTAAACAAATCGTAGTATTAACTATATCGGCAACTGTTGGAACGTTATTGTACTTTGCGATTGATTCATGGATTGTAGTCACTTTATTAAATATGATATTAATGCTAATTTTATTAAAAATCGTTGGAGTACGTATTCCAGCAGCGTATGCATTCCCATTACTTCCGCTCGTATTTCCTGATGAAATGATAAAGATGTTACCAGTAGCTTCATTTGTTGCGGGGGTATTTTTATTTGGTGCAGTACTACTGTATAAAAAGTGGGAGATGAAGCAAAAGATTATGCAGAAGAGTTAAATATAATTGGGGAAAAAGGTAAGTTCAAGTCACTGGAACTTACCTTTTTTTCAATTATACCCAATATAAGGATATATCATAAAGGCCAATTAAAATGAGTAGTACCCCTGCTATAAGCTGAATGTTTTTTCCTATTTTTCGGCTCTTTTTAAGTAGTGCTCCATTTAATCCAAGGTAGGAGATGATGAACAGTAATATAACGATAGGGAGAGCGGTTCCTATTGAAAAGAATGTCGGAAACAAGTAACCATAATTATAGGAGAAAGATAAAGGGATTAACGTTCCGAAAAATAGAACGAACATAGTCGGACAGAAAGCTAAAGAAAAGAAGAATCCAAGTAAAAATGAGCTGACTTCAGTTTGTTTTCGTATAAATTTGATAGAGAAGAAATTTCTTCCTTTTATAATACCTGATAATATTAGCCCCATTAAAATTAATAAAGGTCCAATTATTTTTCGTAACCATGGGAAATACAAAGTTAATATTTGCTGAATCTCTTTTCCTAAGAACCATACTAATAGTCCAAGTGTCGTAAAAGCTATTATTTTTCCTAAAATGAATAACAATATATGTTTCCATGCATGTCCTTTTTGTAAAGATTGATTGCCATAAAGTGAAACTTTAATCAGTGGGGGTTTTGTTCATCCCCCACTGATTATTAGTTGAACCAATCGGGCATTAACGGGTAGTTGATATCCCACCTAACTTCTTTGTCCTATCCGAATTTTGAGGTGGGAGTTTTACTGCCCGTTAATGCGGGATAAAGTGTAATAGCGCTAATGTTTCCTGTTAATTGGCAAGGAGCAAGGGTACCTACAATGCCTAATAAAAACGCAAATAAAAGAGGAATTGATTTCGTGGCATTCGCGACATCCATTAAAGGAGACATGAGTTGATAACTCCACTCGCTAATTGTTGAAAATACGTTATATTCACCTTTCTAATTAAATTGGAATGTTCCCTCTTTAATAATCTGCTTCCAAGTTTTCCCCTCATCTGTAGAAAGGAACACATTTGCTTTCATTGTAGCAAATACTATTTCAGATGAATTTTGAGGATTCTGTGATATATACATGATTGTATCTTTAGAATCTAAAGATGGAATCTGTAAGTTTGTTTCTTCATTTGTAGCAATTGATTTCTTCGTAATCAGTTGCTCAGTTTGCTTATTAATAGAGGCATAGATAATGTCTTCATTACTTAATGTAACTGCGGTCGATTCAACGGGTTTAGAAAATAGTTCAAATGTATTTCCATAATCTGTAGACAAATATACACCGTCTTTAGCACTTACCGCGACTACACTAGATTGATCTGGATGTGCTGAAAAGGAATGGATTGTACTTGAAAGACCGTTTAACTTACTATTTTTCCAATCTTGTCCGTTGTTCGTACTGAAATAAAAACCTTGTTGTAATTTAGAATTTGGACGCTCATTGTATAAATAAATTGCTTCCGTATTATATCCGACAGCAAGGTTATGAAAATCAGATTCTCCATAAAACGCTAGCTTTTCAAGGGTATTACCGCCATCAGAATTTTTCATTAATCCTAAAGGGTTTTTTAAGTTTGCTCCTGGTTCAGGATGCCCGCTAGCAAAGAATCCATTTTTTGTTGCCTGAAAGCCCATATAATCGTGTAACTGTGTAGTAGTTTCAAACCATTTGCCATCTTGATAAACTTTTATACCACTGTGCGTGGCGATAGAAATCCCAGGCATATTTCCTGCATAGCCAATTCCATGAATGTGCTCGATTTTTCCAGATGTAATTTCTTTATAGAAGCTTGATGGAACTGCAGTTGCAGTTTCTTTATTTTTTGGCTGAGATTGAACTATTTCTTTTTTCACTGGTTCTGTTTCTATATTGTTAGAACATCCTGTAATTATTAATAAAGAAGTAATTGCTAACCCCGTTGCTACAAAATGTTTCAAATTTGTAGGCCCCTTTCCTATATATGAGATTTTAAGTATATGGAATAAATGTCAAGAAATTGTGGAGTGATATGCATAATTGCGAGTGAAAGAGCGCCTAGTATGAAAGTTTTATTTTCTATATGAGTACTATTAATTGACGAAAAATTATAACAATAATAGAATGAATTGTATTGAATAATTAGTTTTACAAGCATACATAGAACGCTAGGGGGATTATTATGAAATCAACATTTTTTGCTCAAAATAGAGAACGATTAGTAAACACATTACCAGATGAATCTATTACTATTTTATTTGCTGGACAAGCACCTCATATGTCAGCGGATGCACATTATAAATTTGTGCCGAATCGAAATTTTTACTATGTAACAGGAATCGATGAACCAAATGTTATTTTCATGTTGAAGAAGTTTGGAAATAGTGTAGAAGAAACACTTTTCATTGAAAAGTCAGATCCAGTAATGGAAAAATGGGTCGGTAAAACAGTTTCTAACGAAGAAGCAGAGAAAATTTCAGGTATAAAGAAAGTTGTATATTTAGATAGCTTTGAAAAGACAATGTCAAATATACTTTTTACAGAAAATGTGAAGCATCTATATTTAGATTTAGAGCGTCGTGAGTGGAATGGTACGGAGACAAAAACGCTAGCATTTTCTAAACATGTAAGAGAACAGTATCCACACGTTTTAATTGGTAATGTATATCCGAATATTTGTGAATTACGAGTGTTTAAAACAGAAGAAGAAATTGAAATCATTAAAGAAGCGATTGCTGTAACGAAAGAGGGCATTTACAACGTACTTAAGCATGCAAAAGCTGACATGATGGAGTATGAATTAGAAGCTCAGTTTGATTTCACACTGAAATCATCTGGCATTAAGCATCATGCGTTCAATACAATTTTGGCAAGTGGAAAAAATGCTACAGTTCTTCATTATGAAGACAATGATGCACAAATTCAAAATGGTGATTTAGTACTGCTAGATTTAGGCGCTCAAAAAGACTACTATAACGCTGATATTAGTTATACATTCCCGGCAAATGGAACATTCTCTAGTCGCCAAAAACAAATGTATAATATTGTATTAAAGGCATTGAAAGAAACAACGGAACTCATTAAGCCAGGAGTAAAGTTTGCTGCATTAAATGAGCATACAAAAAAGGTACTAGCAGAAGAGTGTAAAGAAATTGGTTTAATTCAAGAAGACGAAGAGTTATCAAAATACTATTATCATGGTGTCAGCCATTTCCTTGGTTTAGATACTCATGATGTAGGAACATACAAAGATAGAGTGTTAGAAGAAGGTATGGTTATAACAATTGAACCGGGTCTTTATATTGAAGAAGAATCAATTGGAATTCGTATTGAAGATGATATTCTTGTAACGAAAGACGGACATGAAAATTTGTCAAAAGATATTATTAGAGAAGTTGAAGAGATTGAAGCATTTATGAGAGAAAACAATGTAAATGTAAAAAAAGATGAAGTTGTTACGAAATAATTATTAGTAGAGGCGCTCAATTTTGGGCGTCTTTTTATTTAGCTCATTGCACATCTCCATATTTTCTTGAAAATCGTTATTTATAATGATTTTGAAAAAGAAAAAGGAGGGATTTTTCATGAAGCGATTTGTATTAACAGCAGTTACAGTCTCTGTCATATCTTTAATTGCTGCATGCTCCGCGACCACAAATACAACAAACGATCATAAAAATATGAATGATAAAAAAACACTACAGACTGAAACGGCTACAAAACCATTGAAAGTTGAAAAAGGACCAGAAGTGACTTTAATAGCGAAAGAAGAAAAGCAAAAATTAAGTAACGGTGTTATTGTTCCAGTCTGGACATTTAATGGCTCATCTCCTGGTCCAGAAATTCGGGTGAAGAAAGGCGAAAAGGTGAAAGTGACATTAAAAAATGAATTATCTGCACCAGTATCTATTCATTGGCATGGGTATCCTGTCCAAAATAACATGGATGGAATTCCAGGCGTGACACAAGATGCGGTTGAATCAGGAAAAAGTTTCACCTATGAATTTGAAGCGAATGTACCAGGAACGTATTGGTATCATTCACATCAAGATTCTGTAAATCAACTAGATAGAGGCTTATATGGTGCTCTCATTGTAGAAGATACAAAGGAAAAATATGATAAAGATTACACAGTAATGTTAGATGAATGGGTAACAGATAAAGAAGAGATTAATAATCAGTTAAAAGAAATGACAAAAGGGCAAAAAGGTAATAAATCTAAGGAAAATGAAAATAAGAAAAAGAATGATGATAAGAACGGTATGGATCATTCCGGTATGGACATGGGCAGTGATAAAAAAGACTCTAGTAATATGGCAGGAATGGACCATGGAAATATGAAGATGGAAGGTCATGATATGAGTATGTATGACTTATTCACAATCAATGGTAAAAGCGGTGATTTTGTAGAACCATTAAAAGTGAATAAGGGAGATAAAGTTCGTCTGCGACTCGTTAATGCGGGTTATCTATCACATGATATACACGTTCACGGTCATGATATAAAAGTAATTGCAACAGATGGTCAACCAATTAACGATCCAAAAGTTATAAAGGATAAAGTAATTTCAATCGCACCGGGTGAACGTTATGATATTGAATTTACTGCTAATAATCCTGGTAAATGGTATGTTGAAGACCATTCAGAAAATAAAGGCGCAAAAGGAATGAAAGCAGTTATTGAATATGAAGGTAGTAAAGAGATAAAAGACAAAGCAAACGAAAAAGAAGAACTACCAAAATTAGATATGACGAAATATGGTGCTAAAAAATTAGGTAGCTTCACGTTAAATCAGAAGTATACTGCCACATATAATATGGACTTAAATACGCAAATGAATGGAAATGAAATGGTATATACAATTAACGGAAAGGTATTTCCGGATATTGATCCAATTCCAGTAAAAAAGGGTGATTTAGTAAAAGTAAAATTGGTAAATCGTTCTAAAATGGACGATCATCCAATGCATTTACATGGTCACTTCTTCCAGGTGTTGAGTAAAGATGGAAAACCGATAGAAGGTTCTCCAATTGTGAAAGATACATTGAACTTAAAACCAGGAGAAGAATATGAAGTAGCCTTTGTAGCAGACAATCCGGGTGAATGGATGTTCCACTGTCATGATTTACACCATGCTTCAGCGGGGATGGTAACAGAAGTGAAATATACAGATTATAAATCTGATTATGTTCCAAACCCTAACATTCCTAATAAGCCAGAATAATATAAAGCAGTTATCCATAGGATAACTGCTTTATATATTTTAGTCTTTAGCGTTATGCATATGTTGATCATGCTCGGATGAAGATGGGGGAGTGTGATCTGGGAATGTCACGAAGACAGTAAGAACAATTACTACGCTGATGGAAAGTAATAATAGAAACCGACGATGGATAAAAATAGAAAAGGTTTCAGATAAAAGCTGAATCATACATGACATAGTTATCGTTATAGTAAGTAAAAGACTAATAAACAGTATACTATGAGCTTGTTGAGCGTTTAACATCTCTGTAATCATAGCTCCCATCATACTTGCCATTAATCCAGAGAACATACCTTCTAAGGCAGTATAAAGGTGAAAACGTAGACCGACTAAAAGACCGATAAACCCACTAATCAAAATAGCAAGCAAAGTAGAATATAGTAATTCTCCTTTAAAGAGAATCCCTAAATAAAAACCGATACTTAAACCGATACACATACTAAAAGACATAATAAATACCATATACTCCATTAGGGTACCCTTACGTTTAGAAATATATGATGTAATAATAATCGAGATACAACAAAGTGTTAAGGTAGTTAGCGTATAAGCAAACATCAAGATACCTCCCTGTCCTATCGTTCACTTCATCATATGTTCAAATGGAGAATACTTATGCTAATATATATCTGCAAATTATCTGCACAATTTAAAAAAGGTAAGTTCAATATAATTCTCAAATAATGATGGTTATCTTAGTAGACGATGATTCATAAGGAATTGTTGTATTTTAAATTCTATAGAATATATGAAAGTAAATAGTAGTGAATGGAAAAGACGCTCGATTTTGAGCGTCTTTTTTGTCTATGAGCATGTGAAAGAAATTGTTATATAATGAGTTTCTATTGTGAAGCCATAAAGAATAAGCGTATAATATTATAGTTATCCCATTATGGGGAGTAACCCGCGAATGATAAATAAGATGGTTGTTTTATCAGCGCTTCTAAACATATATACAATGAAAGTAACACTGGAATACAGATAGGGAGTTATAAAATGAAATTAATTATTGCCGAGAAACCAGATCAAGGTTTGGCTCTTGTTTCACAGTTTAAATATCGCCGAAAAGATGGATATTTAGAGGTAGAAGCGAATGAGTTATTTCCAAATGGAGCGTACTGTACATGGGCAATTGGTCATTTGACGCAGTTATGTAATCCAGAGCATTATCACGCAGAGTGGAAAAAATGGTCACTTAATACGTTACCGATGATTCCTGAACGATTTCAGTTTGAGGTAACAAAGTCAAAGTATAAGCAATTTAACGTTGTGAAACAGCTGTTACATAATCCTCAGGTAACAGAAATTATTCACGCGGGCGATGCTGGGCGTGAAGGGGAATTGATCGTACGAAACATTATTAATCTTTGCAACGTGCAAAAGCCAATGAAGCGTCTTTGGATTTCATCTTTAACGAAGCAAGCTATTTATCAAGGGTTTAAAAACTTACTTGATGAAGCAGATACGATTAATACGTATTATGAAGCATATACAAGATCATGCGCTGACTGGGTCGTTGGTATGAATGCATCGCGTGTCTTTAGCATTTTGCTAAAGAAAAAGGGAATGAATGATGTGTTTTCCGCTGGTCGTGTACAAACACCAACATTAGCACTCATCGTAAAGCGTGAGAAAGAAATTGAGAACTTTAAGTCAGAGCCGTTTTGGGAAGTGTTCGCAACCTTTAATATAGAAGGAAAGAAGTATGAGGGGAAATGGGAGAAAGATAATGAGTCCCGCTTAAATGATCCTGATTTGGCAAATAAAATTGCAGCGTTTTGTCAAAACAAACCGGCTGTAGTAAAAGAAATGAAAACGGAGCGTAAAGAGTTTCAGCCACCGTTTTTATTTAATTTATCAGCACTGCAAGCAACGGCGAATAAAGCCTTTAAATTTTCACCGAAAAAGACACTTGATATAACGCAAGCACTATATCAAAAAGGGATTGTCTCTTATCCTCGTTCGGATTCTAACTATGTTACACAAGGAGAGGCAGCGACGTTCCCTGATATTTTACAGAAGTTAAGTCAGTTTGATGAATATAAAGGTTTATTGCCAGCACCAGTTGAATCGATTATGAATAATAAGCGTTATGTGAATGAAAAGAAAGTTACAGATCACTACGCAATTATACCGACAGAGCAAGTTACAAATCCAAGCAAACTATCAGGTGATGAAAAGAAGATTTACGATATGATCGTAAGAAGACTTATTGCGGCGCATTATGAAGTAGCAATCTTTGATTACACAACGATTACAACTCTTGTGGACGAACGTGCTGCGTTCATTTCGAAAGGAAAACAGCAAATTCAAGAAGGTTGGCGTAAAGTTATTTTCCAAGACGATAAAGATGACGAAACGATTCTTCCAATTGTAGCTGAAGATGAACAAGGAAAAGTTGTAAAGGTGAAAGTGAAAGAAGGAAAAACACAGCCACCGAAGCGTTATACAGAAGGACAACTTATTACGTTAATGAAAACGGCTGGTAAGTATTTAGAGAATGAAGAGCTTGAGAAAGTATTAAAGAAAACAGAAGGTTTAGGTACTGAGGCAACTCGTGCAGGTATTATTACAATGCTGAAAGACCGTAAATATATAGATGTGCAGAAAAACCAAGTGTATGCAACCGACAAAGGTAAAGTATTAATTACGGCAATTGGTGATAAAATACTGGCTTCACCAGAAATGACAGCAAAATGGGAGCAACGCCTTGCAGAGATTGGAGAAGGTACAGCTTCACCAGCTACATTTATGGAACAAACGAAAAAGCTATCAGCTAAAATTATTGAAGATGCGGTAGAAATGTCGGAGAAATGGGATTTCACCGGATTACATGTTGAATCGGTTGAACGAAAAGGATCGAAATTTACAACGGGTAAAAAGGTTGGTAATTGTAAAAAATGTGATGGCGATGTGATTGATAAGTCAAAGTTTTACGGTTGTTCTAACTATAATACAACACAGTGTGACTTTACCGTTTCGAAGAAGATATTAAGTAAAACAATTTCGCAAAAAAACATGACGAAGCTATTAAAAGGTGAGAAGACCGATTTAATTAAAGGCTTTAAAAAAGGCGAGAAAACATTTGATGCGAAGTTAGAGTGGAAAGATAATAAGATGAATTTTGTTTTTGAAAATTAAGTGGTTTCAACAAATGAAAAAGCTCTTTCCCGAGTAAAATGTTCTGTATTAGGTTTGAAAATATAGATAGAAAAGAAAAAGTATGACAATTTTATGTCATGCTTTTTTATTTTATAATTACAGAGTTTTGTATACTAGCACTAAAATGTATTTGAAATAATTGTTTGAAAAGATGGTATGAAATAGTGTTAAGTAGCAATAAAGTCTTTTAAAATATAAAAAAGTTGTTTAAAGATCCTTCTTTAACTAAACGGCAGGTTAGTTTTAATACAATGTTTGTTTTATCATTTAACCAAAGTGATAGAAGGTCAAAGAAAAGGTAGTAATAAAGAAGTGCCATTCCTAATGTGGACTGGCACTTGGTAAGGTGTAAAATTCATTATTTGATTTCGGCTGAGGAATTTGATTCATCTATTTTTCCTGTACTTTATTATGATTCCTTAGACAGCCTTTTCTGTTTTAAATACCCATTGTTGGAGAGGTGGTTGATAATACGGTATCATCCACCCTAAAATTTTGCCGATAAAATAGGCGGCAATTAGTGTGCCGATTCCGATTGAGCCTAATGATTGAATGAAAACTATACAGATTGCACCAGCCACACAAATGTTTATTAAATCGCTCAAAATTTTTGCTTTACCGAATTTTAAATTAAATTTTTCGCTAATTGCATAAGTTAACGCATCATACGGCATTAATGGCAGTTTCGCTGTTGTATAGCCCATTAAACCGACCGCTATAACAAATAAACTAACAATCAAATATATACTTCGAGCAAGGAGAGTTTCAGGTGCAGGGAAAAGTTGTACAAGGAAGAGCGTTGCATCCATGAAAAACCCAAATAAAAACGAAATAATGAATTGACTCACAAATTCATTTAACTCCATTCGTTTACTTAATATCACTTGAATAATAATGTATAAAACATTTGCAAGTGCCATTGTCACACCAACCGATAAACCAATTGTTAGCGTACTTGCATATGCTAATGATGACACAGGCGATACACCAAATCCTGCTTGAATCGACATGCTAATGCCAATTGACATAAAAAATAACCCGAGCACGTATAAGATGATGCGCTTCAAGGTTCTGCTCCAATGATTCATAGTATCTCTCGCTTTCTAGTTAATATTATCAATATAAAGACTATAGCTATAGAATTAAATATAACGCTAAATTCGACATATGAAAAATATATATATGATAAACTAATTATATCAAAAAACATATGATGGAGAGATACAATGGATTTCAGGCAATTATATTACTTTAAAGAAATTGTGAAACAAGGAAGCATTTCTAAAGCAGCAGAAGTGCTCCATATCGCCCAGCCCCCACTTAGCCAATTATTAAAAAAGCTTGAAACTGATCTTGGCACAACTTTAATTCATCGATATCGTCAAAAATGGGAGCTTACAGCAACAGGTGAAATACTATACCAATATGCCAATCAAATGTTAATGCAAATTCAGGATGTAAAGCAGCAAATTCAAGAAATTGAACAAGGTATAGGCGGGACAGTAAGTATCGGTGTATCGTCTACATGTTCGAATATGCTCATTGACTATGTTAGTACGTTTAGAACACAATACCCTAATGTCAAAATAAAAATAGTAACTGGAAATTCAGAAGAATTATTAAAAAGACTAGAACAAAGAGAAATTGATGTTGCCCTACTTTTACGATTGGGCAATAGTGAACAATATGAGATGAAAATACTAAAAAAACAACCAACCGCTGTGATTATTCCATCAAGTTGGGCAACATCGTTTTCATCACAGCATGTGACGATTGAACAGATTGCCCAGTTTCCATTCATTATGCTAGGAGCAATGGAAGGACTCTCCTTCAATGAAGACCTTTTCAAAGTATTTGATGAACATCAAGTCAAGCCAAATATCATTATCGAGTGTAAAGATATAAGGATGGTTGTAGCACTTGTTAGTAGAGGACTAGGATTATCCGTTATTCCAAGAATGGATTACACATCATCATTTTTAGAACATACAACGCTTTTTGAATTGAAACAATTTGATTTTCAGTTAGAGCCTGTAATAGTAAAATTAAAAGACCAAAGAATTTCCAAAGTAGCATCTCAATTTTGGGAAATGGTTGATTAGGAGAAATGAACAAAGCAAAAATAGCCTTCAATCAAGTAATAAAGACATCTTACGAAAAATTGAGTCGGGATAAAAAGTTCTTTACTTAAGGAAGTTTCAAAACTGACTGTAGCTATATAAATAAAAGGTAAAAAGTTCTTTACTAATTTGAAAAACGCAGTAATTACATTACTTATTAGTAAAGAACTTTTTATACAAGGACATAAGTGGTTTCAACAAATGAAAAAGCTCTTTCCCGAGTAAAATGTCCTGTATTAGGTTTGAAAATATAGATAGAAAAGAAAAAGCATGAAAATTTTATGTCATGCTTTTTTATTTTATAATTACAGAGTTTTGTATACTAGCACTAAAATTTATTTGAAATAATTGTTTGAAAAGGTGTTATTAAATTGGACGTTTATATCATTTTGATCATTTTTTTTATATAAAGGAAAAATAAGAAATTAGAAAATAAAAACAAGCAATGAAGAGAACAGCTGAAAGTAGCTTACACCGATGTTTATAAAAAGTTATAGAGCATTTCTTTGAATGAGGAATGCTTTTTATTTTTTCTTGGAATAAAAATATACAACAAAAATATTGTATAAAACAATAAAAATTTATTGTAAAACAATAAAATATATAATAAAATCAAAATCAGAATAAATAAGTGAGGTACTTTTTATGGAAAAGGTAACAGCGTTGCTTTTAAAATTAGAGGAGGTATAACTATGGACATTAACAATTTAATTATTGAAAATATTGATAAGCCTCATGAGCTGGAGAGAATGTATAGAAAAGACCCGAAAGCTTTTAAAAAGTCATTCTCACAAGCATGGGATGAAAATCCTGATTCTCAGGTGCTAGCTGCTTGGTATGAAAGGTTGTATTTCAAGGAGACGGCAAATAAAGAAAAAATATCGCTGTTTCAAAAAGGTTTCTTATTCATGGGCATGTTAGCTATTCTAGCGGGGATAAGCACCAGGATCATTTTCCATTTTGTCGAACAGGAAGCAATTGCTCCAATTAACTTGGCTTTTGGTGTAATTCCCTTTATTGCTGCTTATTTTATTTACAATAATACTCCGAAAAAAAGTATTATCTATTTCCTTGCAGCGTTGTTCCTAATTGCCGGGTTGTATCTTAATATGTTGCCATTAAATTATAAAGACAGCAGTATCCTTGCGTATTTACATCTTCCTATATTGTTATGGGTCTTATTGGGACTTGCGTTTACAGGAAATGAATATTCAAAAGGCAGTACAAGGTTAGCTTATATTAAATTTAATTTAGAATATTGTCTTCTCTACGCGAGCATGGCAGTGAGCGGAATGATACTAGCAGTATTCACTATGAAGTTATTTAGCTTCGTTGACTTGGATATAGGAGAATTCTATTTTAGTAATGTTGTTTTATTTGGTGCTGCGGCCCTTGCTATTGTGGCTACATACTTAGTATCAATGAACCTTAAACTTGCTAAAAATATTACACCATATATAGCTAAAATTTTTAGTCCGCTTGTACTGATTACATTGTTGATCTATCTTATAACAGTTCTATGGAGTGGGAAAAATCCGTTCTTGGACCGCAATTTCCTAATGGCCTTCAACGGAATACTCCTTGGTGTATTGGCTGTTACTATATTTTCTATCGTTGAGAGCGATTCAGACGAGAAAAAGAGCATTTCAGATTATATAAACTTTGCCTTAATTGTTCTTGCGCTTATTATTGATACTGTAGCTTTATCAGCTATCGTATTCAGACTTTCTTCTTACGGGATTACACCTAATAGACTTGCTGTCTTAGGGGTAAACATACTGATCTGGGCAAACCTAATTTGGATTATGTTTTCCTATATGCGTTTTCTACAAAATAAATCTGGACCGACAACTATCCAAGATGCCGTTACGAAGTATTTGCCAGTCTACGGACTTTGGGCAGCTTTCGTTATATTTACTTTCCCTATAATTTTTAATTAGAAAGGCTCTGCTAATGTAACAAAAAGTTAATCTTCTATTGTATCATTTTTATTAATGAGTAAGAGGCGATAATTATTGTTAATTCTATAATTTCTTGATAATAAAAAACGTCCCGCAGTGGGACGTTTTTTATTATGTGTACTGCTGTTTTTTCTTAATAAGTAACAACATTTGTGAAACACAAGCAAGCACAGGCAATTCGATTAACGGCCCAATGACCAAAGCAAGTGCAATAAGAGGTTCGTCTGGAAAAGCTGTCACAGCAATAGCAAGTGCAACAGGTGAGTTTCTCGCTAATGTTGTTAAGCTGAGGCTTACGGTGTCTTCATAGGATAAATGCATCATACGTCCTACAAACTGTCCTAGTATAAAGTTAATCATGAAGAACAGTAATACTGGTATAAGTAACAATAAAACAACATTCATATTTTGTAATAAGTACTTACCTTGTGAGGCAAACATCGCTACTATTGCTAAACTTAAAAATACAATTTGAGCAGAGCTGAAAAACGGAATGAGTTTATTCTCAAGTGTTTCAATTTTTTTCATTTTATGCATAATGAATTTTGTAGCGTGCGCAAGTAAAAATGGTAAGACGATTACGATAACAATACTTTCTACTAAAATAGAAACCGCTACAGTCTTCATTACACCAGCAAATAAAAATAAATAAATTGGCAGCAATAATACTTGTAAAAGTAAATTTACCGGTAAAATTGATGTAGATAATGCGACGTTACCTTTTGCAATCTCTGTGAAAATTAAATACCAATCTGTACACGGAGTAACCATTAACATAATAAAGCCAACCCAAAGAGCTGGGTGATCTGAAAGAAATAACGCGCCTAATCCCCAAGCAAGAAAAGGTGTCCATAAAAAATTAATGGTAAGGCTCGTTCCAGCGAATTTTAAATTACGGAATCCATTTTTTATTTCTTTCAATGGGATGCTGAGAAATAATCCATACAGCATGAAAAATAAGAAGGGGACAATAAATTTCTCTGAATACATATGTATCAAATTAAATTGTCCGAGTACGATGCCGCATGTAACAGCAAAAAGAATAATAAAAGTTTGAATCTTTTCTATAGTGCTCATGAGTAAATCCTTTCTAAATATGAATTGCCCTCTCTACATCCATTATACAAATAATAAAGTTATAATGGGTGTTTTAATTGTATTGTGGTTATTATTTTTAATTCAAGATATTATTTTTTATTTAAAGTTACTTGACTAAAGTAAGTAGGTGTATTACAATCACTTACATAAGGTAATTAAATAACAAAAAGTTTTGATTTACTTAGGTTAAGGTATCAATTGGAACTTTTTATTAGAATAAGAATTTTTATGATGATGAATAATGAATATGATAAGAAAGTTTAGGTGAAGAAAATGGGATTATTTAGCTCATTGTTTGGTAAAAAAGAAGAAAATACAAAAGTAGAGGGGAATAAAACAATGTCAAAAGTATTATTTGTAAAAGCAAACGATCGTCCAGCGGAGCAAGCAATTAGTTCAAAAATGTATGAAACATTTGTAAGTGCTTATAAGGAAGCAAATCCGAATACAGAAATTACGGAGTTAGATTTATTTGCATTAGATCTTCCGTATTACGGAAATATCGCTATTTCAGGTGGATATAAACGTAGTCAAGGAATGGAGATAACAGCTGAAGAAGAGAAGGCAGTTGCTACAGTAGATAAATATTTAAATCAATTTTTAGAGGCTGATAAAGTAGTATTTGCATTCCCATTATGGAACTTTACAGTACCAGCACCATTAATTACTTACATTTCATATCTTTCTCAAGCTGGAAAAACATTTAAATATACAGCAAACGGCCCAGAAGGTTTAGCTGGTGATAAGAAAGTAGTTGTATTAGGTGCTCGCGGTTCAGATTACTCTTCAGAACAAATGGCTCCTATGGAAATGGCTGTTAATTATGTGACAAACGTACTTGGGTTCTGGGGCATTACAAATCCAGAGACAGTTGTAATTGAAGGGCACAATCAATATCCAAATCGCTCACAACAAATTGTTGAAGAAGGTTTAGAGAACGTTAAGAAAGTAGCGGCGAAATTTTAATTAATGATAGTAAATGTAAAACCAACATGGATGACCATGTTGGTTTTTTAGTCTATTTTTTGTGTAAAAAAATGTATATTTATAAAATAAATGAAAAGTTTGAAAATAGTATTGCAAAATATTATATATCAAACTATAATGAGTTCAAGAATAGTTGATACTTAAATTAAATATTCAGAAAATTCAATTAGTTAAAATTGGAAATGAGATAAGGAAATTTGAATGGGGGTTATATTATGACGAATAAAGTACCGTTTTCGTTCATAGTAGTTATCGGATTAATGTTATTTGCACTATTTTTTGGAGCAGGGAATTTAATATTCCCAGCAATGCTTGGTCAATCAGCTGGTGAGAATGTCTGGATTGCTAATGCTGGATTTTTAGTAACAGGAGTAGGTTTACCATTACTAGGTGTATTAGCATTTGGTTTTTCAGGTAAAGATGATTTACAGTCATTAGCAAGTCGTGCTCACCCAGTGTTTGGGATTGTGTTTACAACAGTTTTATACTTAGCAATCGGTCCGTTATTTGCAATACCAAGAACGGGAAATGTTTCTTATGAAATTGGTCTTAAGCCGTTTATGCCAGAGGGAGTAGGTTCTACACCGTTAATTCTTTTTACAATTATATTCTTTAGCATTACTTGTTTTTTTTCGCTAAATCCTGCGAAAATTGTCGATATTGTTGGAAAAATCTTAACGCCAATTAAATTAACATTCATCGGTATTTTAGTAATCGTTGCTTTTATTCATCCGATTGGAGAAATGCAAGCACCAGTTGAAGGGTATACATCACATGCATTTTTCAAAGGATTCCAAGAAGGATACTTAACAATGGACACGCTTGCATCGTTCGTATTTGGGATCATCATTATTAATGCAATTAAAGAAAAAGGTGCGAAAACGAAAACACAAATTATGGTTGTTTGTGCAAAAGCAACACTGATCGCAGCATCTATTTTAGCAATTATTTATACAGCACTTTCTTATATGGGAGCTTCAAGCGTTGCGAAGCTTGGACATTTAGAAAACGGCGGAGAAGTATTAGCGAAAGTTTCTAACTACTATTTCGGATCATATGGCGGGGTATTATTAGGATTAATGATAACAGTTGCTTGTTTAACAACTAGTGTGGGACTTGTATCAGCGTGTTCTTCATTCTTCCATAAGTTATTCCCAAATGTTCCTTACAAAGCAATTGCAATTACGTTATGTGTGTTTAGTGCTATTGTTGCAAATGTTGGATTAACACAACTAATCGCAGTTTCTGTTCCAGTATTAACAGCAATTTATCCACTAGCAATCGTGCTGATTTTCTTAACATTCTTCCACTCATTATTCAAAGGAAGAGCTGAAGTTTATCAAGTGAGTTTAATCGTAACATTTATCATTAGCTTATTTGATGGATTAAGTGCAGCTGGAGTTAACATTGAAGTGGTAAGCCAAGTATTCACTAAATTCCTTCCGATGCAGGATGTAGGATTAGGATGGATCTTCCCAGCGATTATCGGTGGATTTATCGGATATGGCATTAGCGTTTTAAAAATGAAAAATCAAGTTCAACCAGCAGCTGGTGCGAATAAGAAAATAAGTTAAACAAAAAAAGTTATAGAATTTGATTCTATAACTTTTTTTGTTACTATTGATAAGAATAGAAAAAATAAAGTAGTAGGGGAAATAAAATGAAAAAAACAATTGACCATATAGGGATCGCAGTTCGTGATATAGATAGTACGATACATTTTTATGAAAAGGTTTTATCAGGAACTTTAATAGATCGATACGTAAGTGAAGCACCCGGTGTTGAAAGCGAAGTAGCTATTCTTGAAGTGGATGGAGATAGAATTGAATTACTTGCACCTACGAATAATACCACTTCACCAATTGCCCGATTTATAAAGCAAAAAGGGAAAGGTGTCCATCACGTTGCGTATCGTGTCGATGATTTAGATGTGGCTCTAGAAGAGCTAAAAGAACAAGGTATTCGAACGTTAGAACATACACTTCGAATTAATAAACATGGTAGACGATTAATTTATCTTAACCCAGCGGATACTGAAGGGACAATTATTGAGTATTGTGATTATCCAGAAGAGAAATAAAAGAAGGATATTTTTGAGAAAGGTGCTACGTACTAACGTAGTACCTTTATATATATGTATTTGTGTGGAGTGACAAAAAGTTATACATTTTATAAGAAAGTCATATCTTATACTAAGATGTAAAATGAGCTGATTATTCTCCTTTTACACAGCAACATGTTAAAGGGGAATAGTAGTTTGTAACCAACTATATATTTTTAGGCAATACACATAATATAAATAGTTAATTTGATGTATTGGAGAGTGGCTATCTGTGGGGATTTCAAATAGTTCTGAAAATTATAACGTATTATTTGTTAAATCTAGTGCTTCTGTATATTTTCCGGTGCTAGAGGAATCTATATTTAATAGTTTGAAAAAAGCGATTGGTAATGTAACGATGGTAACATACGAAAACTTGGTGAAAACAGCTTTAAAGATACAACCGTCTCTCATTATTGTATTCCATGGTTTTGAAGAAGGGATAAGTAAGGGGATACAAGAATTAAAACAATATAAATTTAAGACTGCGCTCTGGCTTACAGATGATCCTTACTTTACAGATGTGACGAAAAACTTAGTGCTTGATTATGATTATGTTTTTACACAAGATACAGGATGTATTGATTTTTATAAAGATTTAGGCTGTGATAATGTATATTACTTGCCTTTAGCGGCAGAACCTCCTTTATATACGCCGATACTTACGGAAGAGGAATACGCATTTGATATTAGTTTCATAGGGACTGCTTTTGATAATCGGCTCGCGTTTATTGATTCAATTGCCGAGTACTTAGTGACTAAAAACACTCTAATTATAGGGTGTAATTGGGATAGACTAAAAAGTTATGAGTTATTGAAGGATAAAATTTTACTTTTACCATTTTTGGTTTATAAAAATAGTATGGGATATTACAAAAAAAGTAAAATTAACATTAATATACATCGTTCGATAGAGGATTTAACATTTAATATAAATAGAGTAAAAATAAATGCTTGTTCCATTAATAATCGTACATTCGAAATAGCTAGTACAGGTGCTTTTCAAATGACGGATATTCGTTCAGACCTGGAAAAGTGCTATATTCCAGGGGTACAAATTGAGACATTTACTTCATCGGTTGATTTTATAGAGAAAGCAGAAAGATATTTAGCGAATCCGGCACAAAGAAAGAAAATTGCGATAGAAGGGCTTAAAAGAACGCTAATCGAACATACATATGATAAAAGGGTAAAACAGTTGTTAAAAATAATTGAAATAAACCCTAAAAAAGAAAATGGGATTTGAAAATTTGGAAAGGCTGTGTTGAAACACAACAAATTTGAAGAACAAGGTATTCGAACGTTAGAGCATACACTTCGAATGAATAAACATGGCAGAAGATTAATATATCTTAACCCGGTGGATACAGAAGGAACAATCATTGAGTACTGTGATTATCCGGAAGAGAAATAAAAGAAAGATATTTTTTAAAAAGGTGTTACGTACTAACGTATCACCTTTTTATTTATCCCGCATTAACGGGCAGTAAGACTCCCACCTCAAAAGCTGCTGAATGCGAGGGAGTTAGGTGGGAGATCGACTGCCCATAAAAGCCCGATTGGTGTGGGCTAATAATCAGTGGGGGAGGGACAAAAACCCCACTGATTAAAGTTTCACTTTATGTATTTCACATTTTCTTCACAAATGATTCACGATAACTTTTCTTCTTTAGAAACTTACATAAATATATTTTATGCTATAATGATAATCTACTTTAAAATTATAAGTAATATCTATGAAGGTAGCTACTATTATATCAGAAGTATAGAGGTGAGGAATAAATAGAGAGTGATACTAAATAAATCCTTATACTTAATCAGGTTAATATTTTATCGAGAAATAAAACTTTGGAAGTAAATAGTAATGAAAGTGTAGTGACGAAAAAGAAAGAAGTGAAATGAGTGTGAAAGTAATGAGAAGATTAGGGGCATGGTTGCTAATCGCGTGCGTGTTTATCATATTAATCCCAAAAAGCGCGTCTGCTCATGCGTATGTTGTGAAATCAAACCCTGCTGAAAATGAAACGTTGAAGAAAGCACCAACTGTTGTGAAAATTGAATTTGATGAGGATATACAAGTTTCACACTTTAATACATTGTTTGTAAGAGATACCTCAGGTAAAAGAGTAGATTTAAAAGATGCTCATATTGATAAAGACAATAAAAAGTTATTAGAAGCAGGATTAAAAGAGAATCTCAAAAATGGTCTCTACTCTATTCAGTGGAAAGCTATTTCAGCTGACGGGCATCCGATTCAAGGAGTTATTCCATTCCGTATTGGATTAGCAGAAGCGGGAACAGACGATATACAAGTAGAAGAGATGGGCTATGTTCCGCAAATCGATATGATCATGGAACGTGGGGTTCTATATACAAGTTTCTCACTATTTTTAGGAGTTCTATTCTTTAATCTTATTATATATAAAGGGAATGCAATAGAAGTCCAATCAAGGAGTAAGAGAATAATATGGATATCGTTATTTGGGATATTCATTAGTTTATTATTCAATCTACCATTGCAAGCGAAAATAAATGCTGATGTTTCATGGTTAGAGGCATTCGATCTTTTATTATTAAAAGAAACATTACAGCTTTCTGTTTTTCGTTATGTATGGATAACTCAAATGGCTCTTATTAGTATGCTTATGATTATTACTTATTTTGCAGTGAAGCGTGAGAAACTTTCGTCGTTTAAAGTATGGAGTATTCCGATGCTACTGTTTGCTGGGATACTTGTTATGAAAGCCTTTAATAGTCACGCATATGGTTTAAAGTTTAAAGAGATTGCTGTCGTTATGGACTTTCTACATTTATTCGCAGCTTCATTATGGATTGGCGGTCTATCATCGATTATTCTTCTTTTACGTAAAGAGGATGACAAGTGGACTATGTATTGGGATGCAATTAAGCGTTTTTCACCATGGGCAACAGGTGCTGTCATAGTGATTTTATTAACAGGCCTTTTTAACAGTACATTTTTTATTCCCACGATCCATTCCCTATTTGATACGAAGTATGGATTGGCCTTATTAGCGAAGATGCTTTTATTTGTTTTCATGGGGGTATTGGGAATTATTCATTATGTGAGAGGGAAAATGCGAGCGCAGCAAGGATTAGGCGCTACGGTGAAAGTAGAGTTCATCATTGGAATTATCATTTTCGTCATCGTAGCTTTTATGACAAACGTACAAACACCACCGATGCCTCCTACTGGACCTTTTACAGAGAGTAAGCAATTAGATAATGGATATGAACTTACTTTACATGTAAGTCCTAATAAAGTGGGACAAAATACATTCCATATTACTTTAAAGGATGAGAACGGACAACCTGTTACCGATATGGAGCAAATTATTTTAACTACGCAATCATTAGATATGAACATGGGAAAAGGTTCATTTAAAGTTTCGGCCGTTTCACCAGGAGAATATGAAGCGGAAGGTATGTATATTAACATGACAGGAAACTGGAATATACAAGTTCACGGATTAACAAAATCTCTTGATAGCTTTGATACGAATTATAAATTTATAGTAGGCGGCAGATAAAGAGAAGGTATAGATAAAAAGGAGCTAATAGAAAATGAAACGTATAAAAAAAATTGGCACAACAATGATCGCAACAATAATTGCAATGGGGATTTTTTCGTTACCTGTTAGTGCTCACGTAACTGTACAACCAGCAACTTCGGATGTTAACTCATGGGAGACTTACACAATAAAGGTACCAGTTGAAAAGAATGTGGCAACAACAAAAGTTACACTGAAGATACCATCTGGAGTCGATTTTCAACAGTATGAGCCAGTGCCAGGATGGAAAGTGGAAGAACAAAAAGATGCAGCTGGAAAAGTTAAAACTGTAATATGGGAAGCAACAGGAGATGGGATTTTACCTGGTCAGTTCCAGCGATTTACTTTCGTCGCTAAAAATCCAGATAAAGAACAAAAAATAGCTTGGGATGCATATCAGCAATATAAAGACGGAGAAATTGTTGAATGGACAGGTGATGAGAAAGCTGAGAAACCACATTCCCTTACTACGATTGCAAAAGGTGTGTCATTGACAGGAGAACATGGTGAAGTGTCTAGTGTAGAAAAGAATGAAGGCACTAGTAATATGCAAGTAATAGCGATTGTTTTATCTATTTTGGCGATTGTATCGTCGGTGGGTACTTGTATTTTTGTAGTACGTCGTAAATGATAGACAACCAAGTAGGTGTGGAGTGAAGGGAAAACGGGCGATAACGTCAAAAGCTTACCTATCACTATAGTAACCAAGAAAGCCCAATTCTCAATTTTATTGCTGAGGAATTGGGCTCTTTAATAAATTTCCTTAACTTTGTAAATTCGCATTTCCCGACGCCATCCCGTATAGAAAAAAGACACTCATATAGGAGTGCCTTTTCTGATGTTTTTTTAGCAGAAGCAAGCAGCTCCAACTATGATTAATAAAATAAATAATACAACTAATAAAGCAAATCCTCCAGAAAAACCACAGCCTCCGCCGCAACTACCACCAAATCCCATAATAGTTCCTCCTTTAATAAGAGGGACAGATTTTCTTATGCCTTGCACTGTGTACATAAATTTCATCCGTAAGGGTGTCAAGTATCTTCGATATTCATTTACCATACAAAAAGCCCCACAAGCATAGCACTTAATAAAGAAACAGCCATTCCACTAACAAGAAGCTTCCAAACATTCTTACCGATAATTGATGATTTTTCTTCGCCAAATAATGAATTGTAAGTTCCATAAATCATGCCTACTGTACTAAAGTTAGCAAAAGAGGCTAGAAATGTTGTTGCAACTGCAATAGTATGCGGATGTAAAGAGTTTAGGTGAGATTTTAAATCCATCATTGCAACAAATTCATTCGTTGTTATTTTAATCCCCATTAATTCAGCAACATACATAGCATCACTGCCTGAAACACCGAGTAAAAAAGCGAAGGGACTAAAGATAATAGAGAAGATTTTTTGAATTGTTAAACCTGTTACAAAAAAACTTAAAATCCCATTTAAACATGCTGTTAATGCTACATATCCAATTACCATGGCTAAAATAACAATAACCATATTCATCCCAACTAACATGCTGTTTGAAATGGTAGAAAAGAAATCTTTTTTTTCATTTTTTGAAGGTGAATAAATAATATCTTCTTCTTTAGTGACTTCTATAGGATTTAAAACATTGGCTAAAATTAATGCGTTAATACAGTTTAAAGGAATGGCGCTGAAAATATATGTAGCTGGAACCATTGATAGATAAGCACCAAGAATGGAACCGCTGACGCTACTCATACTCATAATTCCAAAAGTCAACAAACGATTTTCTTTTAAAACAGATAATTGATCACGAACAACTGCAAGTGCTTCCGTGTTTCCTAAAAACATCATTTGAATGGAAAAGAAGCTTTCTAACTTTGGTAAACGAGAAATCTTTGAAATGATTGCACCTACTTTATCGATAATCCAAGTTAAGATTCCAAAATACGAAAGAATATCAAAAAAAGTGATAACAAAAATGATAGGAAGTAATGCGCTAAAGAAGAAGTCAATTGTTTGATTTTCCATAGCTGAAGGAAATGCAAATCGAATACCTTCATTCGCACATGATAGTAGCCAACTGAAAAATGACGCAATTTTATTAATTATGATACTACCCAATTTGGTACCTAACATAAACCATGTAATAAAAAGTTCCAATATTATTAGAATACTGATTGGTCTCCATTTTATTTTTCTTTTATTAGGCGAACATAGGAAAACGAATAATATTACAATGAAAATCCCTAAAATATTTAATATGAAATTCATGTCAACAACTCCTTGAGCTTTATTATTTGTATATAAAAAAGCTCTTATTCTTCATACTTTGGCTAATGAGCAGAAGTATGAAGAATAGGAGAGGAACGAAAAATTGATGGTTTATAAACATCCCAATACAACGAGAGAAATCATATCAGTATTTGAATTCTTGTATTCTACGGCCTGCCGTATTGGGGAAGTCGTAAAACTGAATTGTGATGATATTAACTTCTCAACGAATTCTGTCATTGTGCATGGGAAAGGTGATAAAGAAAGGGAAGTATACTTTAATACTCGTTGCACTACTTGGTTAAAAAGGTATCAAGATGAAAGAGATGATGAGGAGCCTTGTTTGTTTATTACGGGAAAAAGGCTCAAAAGACGTATCTTTTTGAAGTGGACCATTTTGTTGTGGTAAATAAGTAGAATAGGTCGTGAATATACTGTGGAGATGTTAAGGCTTTAATTAGGATAGGAGTGAATAAGCAATTATGATACAAACGATGAGCGTCCTTATTTCTGGTGCGAGCATTGCCGGCCCGGCACTCGCTTACTGGCTTCAACGCCACGGATTCGACGTGACTGTAATAGAACGTGCACCAGCATTGCGCACGGGGGGTTACGGGGTTGATATCCGTGGTGCAGCTATTACGGTGCTTAAGGGGATGGACATACTTGATCAAGTTCGTGCAGCTGACACGAACATGACTGGTGTTTATTTCGTGAACAGCGAGGGTAAGTTCGAAGGTCAAATAAGCGAAGCGAGTATGGGGAACCAGCAGGGTCTGGACATAGAAATCATGCGTGACGATCTTAGTAACATTTTATACGATTTAACCAAGGATACGGTTGAATACATTTGGGGCGATTCGATTACCGCTATACATGATACTGAAGCTGGTGTAGAAGTTCAATTTATTCATGGCAAGCCACAGAAATTTGACCTGGTCATCGGTGCGGACGGGCTCCATTCTAATGTGCGCACCTTAACTTTTGGCGATGAAGCACAGTTTAAACGTACCCTTGGCTGTTATATCTCAATTTTTAACCTCGAGAATTACCTTAACCTCGACCACCACCAGCTGCTTTATACGATACCAGGCAAAACAGTAGGTATGTATAGTGCTCGTGACAATACCGAAGCAAGGGGGATGTTCTTGTTCCAATCAGAGGCATTGAAGTACGACCGCTATGATATAGAATCTCAAAAGAAACTTGTAGAAAATGCCTTCTTAGGTCAGACAGGTTGGGAAACCTCGCATCTACTCAAGACCATGAGAGATGCGACAGATTTTTATTTTGATGAGATATGCCAGATTCACATGCCGACCTGGTCAAAGGGGAGGGTTACATTGGTAGGCGATGCAGCGTATGGCCCATCACCATTATCGGGTCAAGGCTCTAGCCTGGCGCTTGTCGGGGCTTTCGTATTAGCTGGTGAACTCAAAGCTGCAGATGGTGACTTCGCCCGTGCATTTATTGCCTATGAACAAAAAATGAGAAAGTTTGTTGAGAAAAATCAAAAAATAGGATTAATGGCTGCCGGGAGTATGGTTGAAAAATCAAACTTCAAAATCTTTCTTCGCAACTTAATGTTGCGTATACCAACCATTATGGTTGTACAATTTAAGATGATTTCGAAAATGATAGCGAAAGCTGCTAACGGGATAGAGCTGAAAGATTATTGATATGGATAGTTATAATAAAAAGAGAGATCTCCCTTTTTGTTGGTACTTAAAGTGATGGTGCACAAAATAAACATAAGAAAGAGCCTACAAAAAGTAGGCTCTTTCTTATGTTTATTTATTTCACTTCAACTTGCTGCCCTACAGCAAGTGTTTTCGGCTTTATATTTACAAAACAAATACTTACTACAATAAATAAAAGTCCGATGAATAAGCTAACCGTAATTGCCTCATGTAAGAAAATTGAACTTACAATAATAGCGATAAGAGGGATAAGGAATGTATATGCCCCAACTTTACTTGCTTCACCGGCTCCAACAAGTGTGAAGTAAGCGAGCCATCCCATTGCAATAACAAAGAATGAGATGAATAGTAGTACACTTACAAATGGTATACTCCAAGCGATGTTAGACCAGCTTTCAAATTCTGAACCAAATCCGATTAAGCAAAGTCCGCCAATAATAAGCTGAAGTGTTACCATCCAAATGGCATTAACGCGGTGTCCAGTTTTCTTAATAAATACTGTGCCGAGTGCCCAGCCGATGGCACAGCCTAAAGCAAGTAGAACACCGATAATAGAAATATGTCCAGTTAAACTACTAGAGCTAATAACCCCTACACCAATAAATCCAAGAATAAGTCCGAAAATTTTCAAGCCATACATTGCCTCTTCAAGCCAAATCCATGAGAAAATACCGAGTAAGACAGGTTGGAGAAATACGATTGCGGAGAATAGTCCAGCGGGCATGTATTGAAGTCCGACAGTTTGTAATCCGTAAAATAAAATAATATTGAGTAAAGATGAAATAAAGTATAGATGCCAAGTTTCCTTTAAATTTAACTGTTTGTATTTCGGTAATGCGAAAATAAGTAGGATAAATCCTCCTATTAATGTTCTAATCCCTGCAAAGAGTACGGGTGGTGTGTAATGCAGAGCGAATTTTGATAACGGCCAATTAATTCCCCACATAATAACGAGAAAGATAAGGATTATTGTCGCTTTAGTTCGAGAAAGCTGTGTCACTGTAAAACCTCCTTGGTGTTATTCATCTCACTATGATATGATATCGACTGTGATAAATAAAATGAATCTTTTTTATAAGGAGTATAAGTGATTAGTTATGACCATTACACAACTGCAAGTATTAATAAAAACTGTTGAGTTAGGTAGCTTTACGAAGGCTGCTCGGGTGTTAAATATGACGCAACCAGCTGTAAGTCATGCGATTTCAAGTATTGAGTCAGAGTTGGGAGTTACTATTCTTATACGTGATAAACGAAAAGGATTACTCGTTACGGATGTAGGAAATAGAATTCTTGTACATATTAGAGCGATTTTGAACGGTGTAGAGAAGATTGAACAAGAAGTTGCGATGGAGAAAGGGCACGAAGTTGGTACGATTCGAATTGGGAGTTTTCCGAGTGCTTCTGCGCATTTCTTACCCAAAATGATAAATCTTTTTAAGGAGAAGTATCCGAACTTAGAAGTCGTTCTTTGTGAAGGGACGATAAAAGAAGTTGAAAATTGGTTAGTATCGAGGGTTGTTGATATAGGAATTGTTATTTTGCCTAATAAAGATATGGAGATTGTCCCATTAACGAAGGGGAAAATGGTTGTTATCTTAAGAGAGGATCATCCTCTTTGTAAGAAGGACTCTATTACAATTAGTGATTTAGAGAATGAACCAATCATATTATGTAAGGGCGGATACGAACCACCCATTATTGATATGTTTAAACAAGCCAACGTACCACTTCGGGCTGAGTATGTAATTTCGACCGTTACTACAGCTTTAAATATGATTCAAGAAGGATTGGGTATTGCAATATTAGCTGAATTATCTTTAACAAATTTACCAAAAAATGTGCAAACGAGAGAGTTGGAACCACAAGTATGGAGAGAAATTGCTTTAGCTGTTCCATCATTAAAGGATTCTTCAATCGCTGTGCAGCTATTTATTGAAGAATTTCAAGCACTATTTACAGAATAAAAAGAGGTGTCTCATATATCATAATGGGACACTTTTTAATTTGCTTATAAAAAATCTATCAAAAGGATTGACTTATCTTCTCGTTGTAACTATAATGATTACATCGAGGTGGTGATCACGATGAAAATTAGTAGCCGCTTTTCTATAGCTGTTCATATTTTATCTATTTTAAAAAACAATCCATCTTCACTTTGCACTTCAGACTATATGGCCGAAAGTGTAAATACAAATCCGGTAGTCATTCGTAAAATAATGTCGTACTTGAAACAAGCTGGATTTGTTTACGTAAATCGCGGACCAGGTGGCGCGGGGTTATTAAAGGATTTACATGAAATCACGTTGTTAGATGTGTATCATGCAGTAAATGTAGTGGAAGAGGATAAACTATTTCATATTCATAAGCAACCAAATCCAGATTGTCCAATTGGCGCGAATATTCAAGTGGTGTTAGAAGTTATATTAATTCAAGCACAATCCGCGATGGAAGAAGTTTTGAAAAATATTACGATGGGGCAGTTGTTTGAATCTTTACAAGAGAAAATGAATGCTTAAAATAGTATCTATATTTTTTTGTTATAAATGTAACTGTTTTGATTACAATTATAAAGGTAAGGTGTAAAAATTATGACTGTAAAAATGAAAGTATACTCAGACTTTATATGTCCATTTTGTTTTTTAGCAAAAGGTCCATTAGATGAAGTAGCGAAAGAGAAAGATGTAGAAATTGAATGGATGCCATTTGAATTACGTCCAAGTCCATATTCAAAAATAGATCCATGGAATGAGCCAGAAAAATTAGGCCCATGGGATGCTTTCATTCTTCCTACAGCGAAAAAATTAGGAATCGATATGCGTCTGCCACGTGTTTCGCCGCATCCATATACACATTTTGCTTTTGAAGGATGTCAATTTGCGAAAGAGCGTGGACTAGGAAATGAATATCATCACCGCGTATTTACAGCATTTTTCCAAGAAGAACAAAACATTGAAGATATTGATGTGTTAACAAAATTAGCGGTAGAAGTAGGGCTTCCTGAAGCTGAATTTAAAGATGCTTTAGTAACACGTAAATATAAAGAAAAGCATCAAGCAGCAATTCAGCATGCATATGATGAAGCGAATATTATGGCGGTACCAACTGTCATGATTGGTGATGAGGTCATTCAAGGGCTTGCTAGTAAAGAAACGCTAGAAAGAGTAATTGATAAAGAAATGGAAAAGGATAAAACAAATTCATTTGAAGGCATGCAATGTAATACGGATGGATATTGCTAATTCGTTTTGCATGAAAGAATCGAATTGATTTGTTTAAATAAAAAAACATACATTTGGAGGAATTAAAATGTCAGCAACTACAACAAACTTAAAAGAAGCAATCGTGAACCGTCGTTCAATTCGTAAAGTAACAAAAAATGATGCAATTACAAAGGAAAGAATTGAAGAAGTATTAAAAACAGCTTTACATGCACCAACTTCTTTCAATATGCAAAGTGGCCGTATGGTTGTATTAATGGATGGACAGCATGAAAAGTTTTGGGATATCGTAAAAGAAACGCTTAGATCACGCGTGCCAGCAGAAAACTTTGAAGCGACTGTAGAAAGACTAAAAGGTTTCCATGCAGGTGTTGGGACTGTGTTATTCTTTGAAGATCAAGCAACAGTAGAAAAAATGCAAGAAAATGCACCATTATATAAAGATCAGTTCCCATTCTGGTCTCATCAAGGAAATGCAATGTTACAACATACTGTATGGATGTTATTATCAGCTGAAGGAATTGGCGCATCATTACAACATTACAATCCAATCGTAGATGCTGAAGTGAAAGAAACATGGAACATTCCAGCAGAGTGGAGTTTAGTAGGACAAATGCCATTTGGTGAGCCAAATGAACAACCAGGAGAAAGAACGTTCTTACCTACTGAAGATGTAGTGAAATTTTATTAAGAAATTTAAAATATACAGAGTTAAATAAATGAAAGGAGAGTACATATTAGCTATATATGTACTCTCCTTTCGTATGTAATGTTTAAATTCGATTGTGGAAAAGGTTACTGCAAGAATAATTTCTTTCATACGAAGCGAAGTTTTCCCTACAATTAAAAATCTATCATGTTTTTGAAATGACAGTAAACATCCCCGTCATGTTTGGTGAGTAATTTTTAAAATCAAATTTTTCATAGAACGATTCTTTACCTTGTGATGCAAATAAACCGACAAACGCCTTATCAGGGGCATTCTCATTTAAGTATGCAATCAAACGATGCATGATTTCTTTCCCAATACCATGTTTCTGATAATCTGGATGAACCACTATATCTTGAATATAGAAATAGATAGATCCATCGCCAACAATTCTCCCCATGCCGATAATTTGTTCATTATCTTTGACTGTGATGCAGTGAATAGAATGCTTCAGTGAAGTATCCGCTACTTCAAAATTCATATAATTAGTCCATCCAACAGAATCACACAAATATTTATACTCTTCTAATGTTGGAATGTTATGTTTAAACTCATATGTTTTCAAAATGTAACCTCCATGTCCTTAAATTCAACAAGTATATAAATTCGACATTTTTTTATCTTTTCCTCTTACGTAACTGCCGTTACCTATTGAATTTCGTACAGTGTCCTTAATTGTATTTGTGTTAATTTATAAGAGTTTAGGGGAAAAATATAAGAAATAACGTAGTAAGAAGGGAAGTGGAAAAATGAATGATGAGAAAAAATATACAGTAGTAGGTACTGATGTTGAGGAAGTAAAACGTTTAAATAAAGATTCAGGATTAACGTATAATCAAGTGAAGGAATTATTAGCGAAGCAAATGCAAAAAAGAAGTAATTAGATTGAAATCTTTCTTTTTTTCATTTAGCATTTTGATTGGAGAGAGTTAAGTAAAAGGTAACTCTCTTTTTTATATAAATGAGCAACTTTTAGAGTGGAGGAAACAACATGAAAAAATGGGTGAAAATAACGTTGTCTATCGCCGGAGGTATTGTCCTAGTGGCATGTGCCGGAGGATATTACGTGTATAAAAATTATTTTCCGAAGGAACCTGAACGTATTGTATATGATAAAGACAGAGTGTTAAAACCGATACATAATCAGCTTAAAGGGATCGACATAGATAATATAAAGATAAAAGAAAAAGAAATTGTAAATGCGACTGTGGATGAGCTTCAAAAAATGGTCGATGATGGAAAATTGTCATATAAAGAATTGACGAGTATTTATCTTTTTAGAATACAAGAACACGACCAAAATGGAATATCATTAAATGCTGTTACAGAGATTAATCCTGATGCGATGGAAGTAGCACGAAAGTTAGATAAAGAGAGAGCGTTAAATAAGAAATCGAACTTATATGGCATTCCTGTCATTGTAAAAGATAATATACAAACGGAAAAAGTGATGCCGACAAGCGCAGGAACTTATGTATTAAAAGATTGGATTGCAGATGAAGATGCGACGATCGTGAAGAAGTTGAAAGAAGAAGGTGCTTTTGTTTTAGGAAAAGCGAATATGTCTGAATGGGCAAATTATTTATCCTTTACAATGCCAAGTGGGTATAGCGGGAAAAAAGGACAAAATTTAAATCCATACGGTCCGATTACGTTTGATACATCGGGATCAAGTTCTGGATCTGCTACAGTAGTTGCAGCAGATTTTGCACCGCTTGCGATTGGCACAGAAACGACTGGATCAATTGTAGCACCAGCATCTCAGCAATCAGTAGTTGGATTACGTCCATCTTTAGGTATGATTAGTAGAACTGGAATTATTCCATTAGCTGAAACGCTTGATACTGCAGGGCCTATGGCAAGAACGGTAAAAGACGCGGCAACGTTATTTAATACAATGGTAAGTTATGATGAAAAAGATGCTATGACAGAAAAAATGAAAGACAGAGATAGAATAAATTATACGAATGATTTATCGATAGATGGATTAAAAGGGAAAAAGATAGGGATTCTTTTTTCTGTAGATCAACAAGATGAAAATAGAAAAGCAGTAGCAGAAAAGATTAGAAAAGACATTCAAGATGCAGGTGCGATATTGACTGATGATATTCAGTTAAACAGCGAGGGTGTAGATAATCTGCAAACATTAGAATATGAGTTCAAGCATAATGTTAACGACTATCTTTCGAAGCAAAAAAATGTGCCTGTAAAATCGTTAGAAGAGATTATAGCGTTTAATAAAAAAGATAGTAAAAGACGAATGAAATATGGACAAACATTAATTGAGGGGTCTGAAAAATCTGCTATAACGAAAGATGAGTTTGAAAAAATAGTTCAAACGAGCCAAGAAAATGCAAGAAAAGAGCTAGATAGGTATTTAGTAGAAAAAGGTTTGGATGCTCTTGTGATGATTAATAACGATGAAGTTCTTCTATCAGCTGTGGCTGGTTATCCAGAATTAGCAGTGCCGGCAGGGTATGATTCTGATGGTCAGCCGGTAGGCGTAGTGTTTGTTGGGAAACAGTTTGGTGAAAAAGAACTTTTTAATATTGGATATGCGTATGAACAGCAATCTAAAAATAGACGATCTCCTAAAATATAGAGTTGAAAAAGTAGTTTTTAGAAAAGTATTAGATAAAAAATCCGACAATAAAAAAGAAAAAAAGGATTCTTCCCAATTAGTAAGAAAGATTGTCTATAGAAGCTCATAAAATGTAATAGTATTACAATGAATAAGTGTGTGTTGCAATATATCCAATTTCCATCCATTGAAGGGGGAGGTTAAATCTTAATGAATGAAGTGAAAAATTTTTTTCGAAGTAGAGGGTTTCAACGGTTTCTCGTTTTAATAATATTAGTGCTTGTATTATATGGATTAAAAAGTATGATCAATTTAATTTTGATTACGTTTATACTGACATTTTTAATGGATCGGTTTCAACGTTTTATTTCAAAGAAGTTGAAAGTAAATAGGAAGGTAGTTATTGCTTGTTTATATATAATATTAGTGACCTTTATTGTCACAACATTGTATAAGTATTTACCGGTACTAACGATACAAATTTCACAATTGATTTATCAATTTAAATTGTTTTTTCAACATCCACCTGATAATGAGATGATTAGATACGTACTTTCAGCAATTAATGAAATGGAAGTATCAAAATATATTGAACAAGGTGTGGATGTCATTTATCAATCAATAGCAAACATAGGAAAGGTAAGTTTGCAAATACTATTGTCTCTTATTCTAAGCTTATTTTTCTTATTAGAAAAAGAGCGGATTATTTCATTCACGTCTAAATTTAAAGATAGTAAATTAAAGATTTTTTATGAGGAGATTGCATATTTCGGCGAAAGATTTGCAAGATCGTTTGGAAAGGTGATTGAAGCACAGTTTTTAATTGCGGTTGTCAATTGTGTGCTCACTGTAATCGCACTTGTCATTTTAGGATTTCCACAGCTCCTTGTATTAGCTGTCATGGTCTTTCTACTCGGTTTGATTCCAGTTGCTGGTGTTATTATTTCCCTGTTTCCACTTTGTATAATTGCCTATAACGTCGGTGGAGTTATGTATGTTGTATACATACTAGTATTCATTACAATAATCCATGCTCTTGAAAGTTATTTTTTAAATCCAAAATTTATGTCTGCAAAAACGAATTTGCCTGTCTTTTATACATTTATGATTCTCATCTTTTCAGAGCATTTCCTCGGAATATGGGGGCTTATTATCGGGATACCGATCTTTATCTTTTTATTAGATGTACTTGACGTAAATAATGATAAATCGATTAAAAGTAATAAGTGATAGAAATAACCGATGTTGTCTTTTGGGGAAAACATCGGTTATTTCTTATTTTTTCTTTGGAGGAGGTAGTTTTATAAATTTATTTGCAATTAAAGCTATAATAACAGCAGTAAAAATAAACACCGCGATAATGCCAATCCCCATACCTGCCCATCCTCCTATAAGGAAGATGCTGATCGGTATTGCTAATAAGCTTAAAATAATAAGAATCAATCCGAGATTCTTATCATATTTTTTGGCTGGAAATAATGTTCGGATGATTAAAAAGAGAAAAAGTATTAATGCCGCTACAGCTAGTAAGAGGATGACAATTGTCCAAGAATTATTCATAAAATCACTCCTTTCTAATATAGATAATATTACCGTTTAAATTGAGGGGGAACTGTAAAAATATAAAAAAGCAATCCAATATAAATTGGATTGCTTTTTTGATTAAAATATATGATTAAAGAACAGGAGCCATTGTTTCTTTCAATACTTGAACAGAGTGATCGAATTTTAATTCTTCTTCTTCACTTAATTCAACTTCTAAAATTTCACGAATGCCTCCGCGGTTTAAGACAGCAGGTACGCCAATATAAACATCTTGTTGGCCGTATTGACCTTCAAGGTATGCTGATACAGTTAATACGCTGTTTTCATTGTTTAAGATTGCTTTCGTAACACGCAGCAGTGACATACCGATGCCGTAGTATGTAGCACCTTTTCGTTCAATAATGTGGTAAGCTGCATCACGCACGTTTATGAAAATATCATCTAAATCTTTTTGGTTATATGTGTTGTCTTTTTCAAGAAGCGTTTCTAGTTTTTGAATGCCAATTGATACATGGCTCCAAACAGGAAGTTCTGTATCACCGTGCTCTCCGATAATATAAGCGTGAATGTTATGAGGCCCAATATCGAAGTACTCACCTAACATATAGCGGAAACGAGCTGAGTCAAGAGTTGTACCAGAACCAATTACGCGTTCTTTTGGCAATCCAGACTCTTTCCAAGTTACGTAAGTTAAAATATCTACAGGGTTAGTTGCGATTAAGAAGATTCCATCAAATCCGCTATCCATAATGCTACGAACAATTTGCTTGAAAATTTTAGCGTTTTTCTCAACTAAATCTAAGCGTGTTTCACCTGGTTTTTGTGGTAACCCAGCAGTAATTACAACAAGATCTGCGTCTTTACAATCTTCATAACTACCTTTCCAAACCTTTGTTGGAGCTGGTGCGAAAGGAACCGCATGGCTTAAGTCCATTGCTTCTCCTTCAGCTTTTGCTTCATTTACATCCACTAAAACAAATTCTTCAGCTACAGCTTGGTTAATCATGCAGTAAGCATAACTACACCCAACTGCTCCTGTTCCTACTAATACAACACGGTTAATACCTTTTTTCATTTCAAAATTCCTCGCAATTTCATTAATTTTATTATGTAAGATAATACGTCTTACTTCTATAGTTTCATATCTATTTTATTACATTTTATAAAAGATATTCAAGTAATTGAAAATGTATCCGCTCAGTTACTTGAATGAAACATAGGAATCCCGTTAAACGAATATAATTCAGTAAAATCCTTCATAAAAGGGGAATTGGCATGGGGAATCCATTATCGATGGAAGAAATGCTTCAAATTATTCATGAAGGGCTTGCCAAAACAAATAACCCCAAACGGATTACAATTGCCGGTGCAGGGATGTCTGGATTAGTTGCAGCATCTTTATTAAAAGAGGCTGGGCACGAGGTAACGATTATAGAAGCGAATAACAGAATAGGTGGCAGGGTGTATACAATTCGTGAACCATTTAGCTCAGGGTTATATTTTAACGCAGGTCCTATGCGTATTCCGGATACTCATGATTTAACTTTAGCTTACATTCGTAAATTTAAACTACCGTTAAACCTTTTTATTAATAAAACTTCTTCAGATATAATTTATACGAATAACAAAAGAACGAGATTAGATGTGTTTGAAAAGGAGCCAAGTGTACTTGGATATCCAGTTTTAAATAAAGAAAGGGGGAAAACGGCAGAAGGATTAATGTTAGAGGTATTGGAACCGATACTTAATTATATTAAGAAAGATCCTAATAAAAACTGGATTATTGTTGAAAAAAAGTATAAAACATATTCGCTCGGTTCATTTTTAACCGAGTATTATTCAGATGGGGCAATAGATATGATCGGAGTACTTCTTGATATGGAAGCATACATGGGAATGTCTTTAATTGAAGTATTACGGGAAATGATCTTTTTCACTTCAACGACGAAATATTATGAGATAACAGGCGGGATGGACGCATTACCAAATTCATTTTTACCAGAGCTAAAGGATAATATTTTTATGTCGTATAGAGTAGAAAAAATTATACAGGAAGATAATAAAGTAATGATGCAAGTAACACATGAACAAACGTTAAATTCATTTATAGTAACTGGTGACATAGCTATTGTCACAATTCCATTTTCAGCTTTGCGATTTGTAGAAGTTCAGCCATATCATTTATTTTCTTATTATAAAAGGCGGGCAATTCGTGAATTAAATTATATTGCTTCAACTAAAATTGCGATAGAGTTTAAAAGTAGATTTTGGGAAAGAGCAGGACAATATGGTGGTAAGTCAATTACAGATTTACCTATCCGCTTTACATATTATCCGAGCTATGGCATTCAGTCACCAGGGGCAGCTATCGTTATAGCAAGCTATACGTGGGCAGATGAAGCGTTGACGTGGGATAGTCTCTCGCATAGAGATCGTATTCGTTATGCATTGAAAAATTTAGCGCAAATTTATGGGAATGTGGTTTATAGTGAGTATGTTGCGGGAGAATCTTTTAGCTGGAGTCAAAATCCATATTCTTGCGGAGCATTTACAGCTTTTGAACCAGGGCAAGAGCTTGAATTGTTTCCATATATTACGCCGCCAGCTGGCAAGGTACATTTTGCAGGAGAACATACGACATTAACACATGGATGGATGCAGGGAGCAATCGAGTCTGGAATTAGAGTCGCTCATGAAGTGAATGGAAAATGAAACGATAATCTAGCAGTTTTGTTTACAAATAGGTATTCTTTTAATAAAATGATAAATATAAATCGTAATAATTACGCTTTGAAGAAATTTGAAGTAGAGAAATGGATGGTCGGTCAAATGAGTAAAGTAGAGATTCATATATTAGGTGGTTTTTTAGGTAGTGGAAAATCAACATTGCTGCAAAATTTATTATTAGCAGAAAAGAAGAAAAATCGAAAAGTAGCAGTTTTGATGAATGAAATCGGTGAATACTCGGTAGATACAGATATTATTGGAAAAGAGAATGTGTTAAAGGAACTTCTGAAAGGATGTATTTGTTGTACGCTAAAAGAAGAGCTTGAAATACAGTTGCACTCGTTATATCAGCAAGAAAGACCAGATGTCATTTATATAGAAACGACGGGTGTTGCACATCCTATTGAAGTGTTAGATGCGTGTGTTTCACCAATTTTAGCACCTTTCCTAGAAGTGAAATCAATTGTCGTCGTTTTAGATGCAGTAAGGTGGTTAAATCGAAGTGTATTAAGTGCAAACTTTCAGCAATTATTACATGAGCAACTGAAGTTTGGTAGCCACATTTTAATTAATAAATTAGATTTACTAACAGATACGGATAAGAACAAAGTAATTGAAGAAGTAAAAGCAATAAATAATCATGCGAAATTGTTTGAAACAAAATATTGTAATATATCTTTAGAAGACATAGAAGAAGCTGAATTTACGAATGATAGGGAACATGAGACACTACATGTCAAACAGCATTTACATATACAAACGATGACGTATCAATTTACGGAATCGATTGATCAAGATAAATTATACGAATGGCTTTCGAATTTACCAGATAGTATTTATCGCGTAAAAGGATTTGTGAAATTCCATGGAGATAAATACCCGCATCTATTCCAATATTCGTTCGGGGTACCGACTTTACTGGAACAAGACTTCGGTTTCCCGACAAACTTAGTAGTAATAGGAGAAGGGCTAGATAAGAAACAATTGGCTGAAGGGTTAGAGAAGGTCGAAAATAATTAATCCATTTTTTTAATCGTTTTTTAGGTAAGCTGCAAATAATTGACTTAATGAATTAAGTCAATTATTTGCAGCTTTTTGTGTGATGATTAATGTAGTGAAACAGTAATTTCATTTGAACAACCGAATATATATTGATTGTATGTCCGTTTCCATTTAATAGGAAGGTGATTATAGATTTATGCCGAATGTAGAGGTTACTACAAGAGTTTCCATTACCAATTTTAAAGTCATGATTACGGACAGGGGAATTTGGCGTGTTTGATTCTATCAGAAAGAAAAGTATGGGGAGGATCACAATGTCGATGAAAAAACGTAAATGGCTAAGAACGATGGTTACTGGTTGTGTTTTAGGGTCATTATTAGTAACAGCGGCCTGTTCAGGAAAGAAGACAAGTACAGAAGATGAAAAAACGATTAAGGTAGGGGTTCTTGCTTCATTAACAGGTCCATTAGAATCTTATGGAAAACAAACGGTAAATGGATTTGAATTAGGGTTAGACTATGCAACTGGTGGAACAGGGAAAGTAGAAGGAAAGAAGATTAAGTTTGTTGTAGAAGATACAGAAACGAAAGCAGATGTAGCAGTTAAAAAGGCTACAAAATTATTAGAAGAAGAGAAAGTTGATTTTTTAGTCGGATCGTCTAGTTCAAGTGATACATTAGCAGTATTACCACTAGCTGAAGAATATGAAAAAATTATGGTTGTAGAACCGGCAGTTGCTGATAGTATTACCGGGAAGAACTGGAATAAATATATTTTTAGAACAGGAAGAAACTCTTCACAAGACGCGATTGCTGGGGCTGCCTCAATTGCTAAAAAAGATGTAAAGATTGCGACGTTTGCTCCAGATAATGCTTTCGGTCGTGAAGGAATTGCAGCATTTAAAGCGGGAGCGAAGAAATTAGGTGCGAATATTGTAAACGAGCAATACGCGGATACGAATTCAACGGATTTCACTGCGAATATTCAAAATATTATTAGCTCAAAACCAGATTATTTATTTATCGTTTGGGCTGGTGCGAATTCACCATGGAAACAGTTGAAAGATATGAATGTGGAAGCGCAAGGGATTAAAATTTCTACTGGTGCACCTGATATACCAGCATTAAAAACGATGGATGCGCTAATAGGGATGCAAGGATTTTCTGTATATTATCACTCACTTCCGAAGAATAAGGTGAACGATTGGCTAGTAGAAGAACATAAAAAACGTTTTACTGGTGCTGTTCCAGATCTTTTTACAGCAGGAGGAATGTCAGCAGCAATTTCTATTGTCGAAGCTTTAAAGAAAACGAAGGGCGATACAGATGTAAATACACTTATTAAGAAAATGGAAGGGATGGAATTTGAGACACCGAAAGGAAAGATGAAATTTAGAGAGAAGGATCATCAAGCATTACAAACTCTTTATTCTATAACGCTGAAAAAGCAAGAGGGTGTTGATTATCCAGTACCAGTGTTAGAGAGAGAATTAACAATGAAAGAAACAGAACCGTCTGTTCAAAATAAATAGACTGAATTTTCTGTTGTTTTTGTATAAAGAGGGAATACCCTCTTTATACTTGTTTCTTTCATAAACATGGCTTTCAGTGGGGGGATTTCATGACACATTTGTTAGAGACGAAAAATCTTTGTGTATCTTTTGGGGATCATCATGTTATTAAGGATGTTAATTTAACGGTACAAAAAGGAAAGCTCATTTCAATAATTGGACCGAATGGTGCTGGAAAGACAACACTATTCAATTTATTAAGTGGGCAAATTTCTCCGACGAAAGGTGAAGTTTATTTTAAAGGGCAGGATATTACAAAATTATCAATTTCAGATCGAACGCGTTTGGGGATTGGTCGTTCTTTTCAGCTGACAAATATTTTTCCAGAGCTAACAGTACTTGAAAATGTACGCTTAAGTGTTCAATCGTTCGTTCAGGATTATTACAGTTTCTTTCCGAATGCAGCCAAGTTAAAGCAGCAAACTGGAGAAGCGAGACGTCTTTTGAAGACAGTACTCCTTCACGAGAAAGGAGATGTATTAGCTAAAGACTTAGCTCACGGAGAAAAAAGAAAGTTAGAACTTGCTATGTTGTTAGCATTAAAGACAGATGTATTACTACTAGATGAGCCGACAGCAGGTATTTCAGTTGAGGAAGTTCCGGCTATATTACAAGTAATCGAAAATATCAAAAAGAATCCAGATAGCACAATCGTACTTATCGAACACAAAATGGATATGGTGCTAGATTTATCAGATCATCTTATCGTTTTATTTCATGGTGAGTTATTGGCTGAAGGATTGCCGGAAGAAATGATGAAAGATGAGCGTGTACAAAGTGCTTATTTAGGGGGATTATATAGTGGCACTACTACAAGTGAATAATATAGAGACGTATTTAGATCAGTTTCATATTTTACAAGGAGTGTCCCTTTCGGTTGAGAAGGGAACGATTACAGTATTGTTTGGAAGAAATGGGGCTGGAAAAACAACAACATTGCGGTCGGTTATGGGATTTCACCGGATAGCAAATGGTGAAATTTATTATGATAGTGCACAAGTAAATGGATTATCTACACATTTAATTTCAAGAAAAGGTATAGGTTATGTACCAGAGAATCAAGGGATTTTTCATGATTTAACAGTAGAAGAGACATTTGCACTTGCTAGGGGAAAAGAATCTGAAGAGAAAATAGATTGGATGCTAGAACTATTTCCAGACTTAAAACAATTTTGGCATAAGAAAAGTGGGCTTTTAAGTGGAGGACAAAAGCAAATGTTGGCTATTTCAAGAGCATATATTAATAGTGATGGACTACTGCTTATTGATGAGCCGAGTAAAGGGCTGTCTCCAATTATGATAGAAAAATTAATGATAGCTATTTTGAAAATGAAGGAGAAAACGACAGTTTTACTTGTTGAACAAAATTTTATGATGGCTAGTCAAATCGGGGATTATTTTTACATTATGGATAATGGGCGCATTGTGCATAATGGTTTTATGAATGCACTGCGAGAGGATAAGGAAACATGTCATAAATATTTAGGTATTTCTTAACATTGATACGGGGGGATAGAACGTGGATGTGCTAATTAACTTATTTGTAAACGGCGTTTCGACAGGGATGCTGATTTTTTTATTAGCTTCTGGTCTATCACTTATTTTCGGTTTAATGAGCGTACTGAATTTTGCACATGGCGGTTTATTTGCATGGGGAGCATTTACAGGCGTTTGGCTATTCAATCTGACAGGTAGCTATTTATTAGCATTAATCGGAGCAGTCGCTATGGGGATGTTTCTCGGTTTCATTTTAGAAAGATTTCTTATTAGACCAGTGTATGGAAACCATGTTCGGCAGCTTCTCGTTACACTCGGAGGTATGCTCGTTCTTAGTGAGTGCATCAAAATATTTTGGGGACCTAATCCAATTGCGGCAAAATTACCGTTATGGCTTCAAGGAAGTTTTACATTTGGAGGAGTTATCTTAATAAAATATCGCCTATTCGTTATTTTAATCGGGATACTAATTTACATCGCTTTACTATTGCTGCTGAAAAAAACAAAGATAGGACTTATGATTCGCGCTGGTGTAATGGATAAAGAGATGGTTCAAGCTCTCGGAATTAACGTAAAAGCGATATTCTCGTTTGTTTTTTTATTAGGAGCAGGGATGGCGGCGTTAGGTGGTTTTCTACTAGCACCATATTCAGGAGTTATTTTCGCTGAGATGGGTATGCAGTATGCAATTTTAGCCTTTATAGTAGTTATCATTGGAGGGTTAGGTAGCGTACAAGGTTCAGCGCTCGCTTCTTTAATTGTTGGATTAGCTGGTGCTTTTACAGCATATTTTATACCGGATTTATCACTTGCAATTAATATGTTAATGTTACTATTTTTCTTAATAGTGAAGCCAACGGGACTTGTTGGTGAAAAGGGGTGAAATGGTGAACAGCACATCAAATCGAATTAAAGTATACTTCGGAGTTTTTATGCTCATTTGTTTAAGTGTATTTCCATTCGTAAATGATTCACGAAGCTTGTTAATTTTGTTCACTCAAATCTTCATCTTTGCTATTTTCGCTATGAGCTTTGATGTTCTACTTGGCTATACAGGCATTGTCTCATTCGGTCATTGTATGTTCTTTGGAATAGGAGCGTATGGTGTGGCACTCTTATTTGATCGGCAAGGGGTGTCTATCACAAACTTTTTTATAGGAATAGCAGCCGCAATTATTGTATCAGCCATCGTTAGTTATATAATTGGTATGCTTTCATTACGTTTGAAAAGTCATTTTTATGCAATGTTAACGCTCGCTATTTCCCAGCTGTTTTTTGTACTTGCTGAAAAATGGCGTTCACTGACTCACGGAGGAGATGGATTTACATTTGGTGTACCAGATATATTCCGTGATCGTTTTACATTTTATTATATAACATTTATATGTCTAATCGTCATTTTCATCTTGTTACGTCTTTTCACAAAGTCTTCAATTGGAAAAGTATTAAAGGCCATTTCCCAAAATGAACAACGTGTTGAAGCGCTTGGATATAAAGTTCTTCATTATAAAATTATCGCAAGTGTAGTGGCAGGAGTAGTGGCTGCGATTAGCGGTGGTTTATTCGTTATCACATTGCGTTTTGTAAATACGACTGTATTTTCAATTGAAATGACGCTAAACGCATTATTGATGACAATGATTGGAGGAGTTGGAACGTTAATAGGAGCCATTGCTGGAGCTGGAATTATTGAATCACTGAAATATTATTTATCAGAACTAGCAACAGAATATCCGATTTTTGAAAGATGGACGATTATTCTAGGTTTATTATACATTATCGTGTTATTAGTTTTTCCAAAAGGATTAGTTGGAACGATTAAGAAGTTGAAGAATTTTAAAAGAAGTAAGAAGGAGAAGGGTACAGGGGTGGAGCAGAACGTGTGAAATAAGTCTTCAAGATGAAAAGGGATATCCTAGTAGTTAAACACATTAACTAGGTAACATCCCTTTTTATTTTATTAAGCCGTACGATAGTATATGAGGTTATGTTAGCGATTCGAAAAGGGATATCTATTTACCCGTAAAATACGACAAGTATAGCATCTTTATTAATTAAATAGTTCACCTGGAATCGCTTTTTCTAAGTCTCGAGTTGTAAAGAAGTTAATGGGTAGTTTTTCAACCGCGACATTTTCAACTGGAACTAATTTATCATTTCTAATCGGTAAAAAAGCTATCCCTTTTCCCTCAACAATAAACTCTTCAATAAGCGAATAAGAATCTAACTGTTGAAGTTGATGCTGGGATAGATTGTTTTCTTTTAGAAATTGTATTGTCATATTTCTAAAAGGGCACTTTTTATCGTTACTAGCAAAGAAAAGTTCTTTTGAAAAGTCAATGTTACACTGTTCTTTCGCTTTTAATAAGCCTACAGAAATTGTAGTGGTGAATACTTTTTTAAACGCTGCGTCGGGATAATCCTCATAAGTTATGACCATATCAACTTTTTGTTGCTGTAGTAGTTTTTGTAAATGGCTACTACTTTCTATATGTATTTGATAATTCCTGAAATTTTCTTTAATACGCATACTTAAATAATTAGTCAAAATAGATTGTGACGTCGCTATTACATAAGAAGAAGTACTTGTTTTAATTTCATCTTTCGCTTCTTCTAAAAGAGCTAATATTTTATTCGTGTAGTCTAATAAAATGTCACCAGAAGGTAACAGAGAAACACCTTTGTTATCTCTATGTAGTAAAGGTGTTTCTAATTCTTGTTCTAATTTTTTGATTCGTTCAGTTACATTTGGTTGTACATATCCTAGCTCTTTAGCAGCTTTACTAATAGATCCTTCGTTAGCTACAGTTTTAAATATGATAAGATCATTTATTTCCATTCATTTCAGCCCCTTATACGGTATCATTATAAATGATACCAAACATAATTTATACCTATTTTACGTCAGCCGATCATCGGTTTATCATTATGTATATAAGATCGAAAGTGAGTGATAAACATGATTGGTATGCAATATAAGGTCATTTTGCCAAAAGATTATGACATGGAGATTATAAAAAAAAGGGTAAAGGATAATGGGTTTAAAACTGATGGTTTTCAAGAACTAAATTTTAAGGCTTATTTAATTACTGAGACAGGTAAGGATGGGAATTTCTATAACTGTTATGCACCTTTATATATTTGGAATGGTCATGAAGGGATGAACAAATTTATATTCGAAGGGTATTACGATAATATTTTGCAATCGTTTGGGTGGCAACAAATAAATATAGGTGTTCCATTAGTTGTTAATTTAAGTAATGATTTTAGAAAAAGTAGATATGCTGTTGAATATGTAGGGAGTATTTCTCAAAGTAAATCGCTGATTGGGACGCAATTAAATAAAGTAAATGAAAATGTGCAAAACATAGAAAAATGTTTAGGAAATGTAATAGTTTATAATCCGGATAAGTGGGGATATAGTCAATTCAGTTTTTATAAGGAAAAGCCTGAAATAGATGTAATGGACGATGTTACTATTTATGAGATTTTACATATTTCACGATGATATGTTGTTGAATGCTAAATTAAGAAAAAGGAATGAAAATGTATGCCTTTTGTGAACGTTTATTATCATGAAAATATATTAAATAAAGAAGAGTTGAAAAAGATAGGTGAATGTATCCATCTTTCATTAATTGAACAGTTTAACATCCCTGAAAATGATTATTTTCAAATGTTTTTACCTTATCAACGAAATCAATTTTTATATAATTCATATTATTTGTTGGAAAGAGGAGAAATGAGAACTGAGAATATGATTCATGTTTCTATTACATGTGGACCTGGAAGAACAGTGCAACAAAAAAAAGGTTTGTATCAATCTATATCCTTTAAAATTTCAGCATGTTCCAACGTGAAAGTTACTGACATTTTTATTACATTACATGAGACAGCTGCTGAAAACTGGTCATTTGGTCAAGGGATAGCACAATTGGTAAAAATGAAGGGAGAAAAATGATGAATGAGCCAATTGAATTTTATATTCCAAAGAAAATGAGAGAAATAGCACCTGTATTTTCTCATTATAGTGAAGAGATATTATTTGAGGAAGTGTGGCGGGATGCCGCTTTAACATTAAGAGAAAGAAGCTTATGTACATTGTCGGCACTAATCAGTCTTGGTAATACAGAACAATTACCATTTCATCTGAAGCTAGCTAGACAAAATGGGATGATGGAGAATGAATTAGTTGCATTAATAACACATATGGCTTTTTACGTTGGTTGGCCAAAAGCTGTGGCGGCTTTAAATATAGCAATGAATGAAATGGAAAGTTAAGAATAATGATTTTGGGAGGTATTTTTAACATATTTCTACTTGCATTACCATCACTTGAGTGGTAAAGTGATAGTAAGATCAACGCTAGGAAGTGATGAAACATGCGTGAAAATACGATAGGATCGTTAATATGGTTACGCCTAATACGATTTACGAACCAAAGTAATCAAATGTCAAATGAGTTTTTAAAACGTTTTGATTTAACGACAGCTCAATTTGATGTGCTTTTGCAAATACGGACTTATCAGCCATTAACACAAATGGAGTTAGCAGAAAAGGTTACCGTTACACAAGGCGGTATTTCTCGAATGTTAACACGTCTTGAAAAAGAAGGATATATTATACGAAAACAAGATTGGAAAACGAAAACAATTAGTCTTACAGAGCAAGGGGAAGAGGCTTTAGAAAGAGCATTGCCAGAGCAACTTGCATTTCAATCATCATTTTTTGATGATGTATTAAATGAAGAAGAGCAGAAAATACTATACGAGTTGATGACAAAAGTTCATAAGCATAGTGAAAAAAAAGAATTACCGAATGAGTAATTTTTTTTACTCAATCAATTGACTAATCAAGTGATAAAGAGGAGGAAGTTTTATGTATACAATTCCAGGACATCACCACATTTCTATGGTGACTAAAAATGCAAAAACGAATAATAATTTTTATCGAGATGTTTTAGGGTTACGCCGAGTGAAAAAGACAGTCAATCAAGATAATCCATTTATGTATCATTTGTTTTATGGCGATTTAACAGGGAGTGCCGGAACTGAATTATCATTTTTTGAAATGCCGAATGTAGGGAGAACAATCCGTGGCACAAATGCAATAACGCAAATAGGTTTGCTCGTACCTTCAATAGAAAGCCTTACATTTTGGAAGAAACGTTTTGAGTCGCTTCGAGTGGAGCATGGAGAAATTACAACTTACGCCAGCCGAGACGCACTGCACTTTGAAGATCCAGATGGCCTACGGTTAGTGCTACTAAATAATAACGGTGAAGAGGTACCTGAATATTGGACTGCATGGGATGACTCTTCTGTAGAGCAGAATCATCGTATTTTAGGTATGGGAACAGTTGAAATGACAGTGCGCAGTTTAAATAAATTATCAAAAACATTAACAGGTTTGTTTGGTTATAAAGAAGTATCTCGTTCAGACGATGAGGGGATTTATCAATCTATTGCTGGTCAATCTTTTGGAGAAATTTTGGTGAAACAGCAAGAGGGAGAGAGTGAAAGACCTGGAAAAGGAAGTATTCATCATTTAGCCATTCGTGTAAAAAATGATGAAGAACTGAGTTATTGGAATGAAGCTGTGAAAGATAAAGGATTCCAATCAACAGGGATTATCGATCGCTTTTATTTTAAAAGTCTATATTTCCGTGAGTCAAATGGAATTTTATTTGAGATTGCGACGGATGGACCAGGATTTACTGTAGATTCAGCAGTTGCTGAATTAGGAAAAGAGCTAGATTTACCACCATTTTTAGAAGAGAGAAGAAAAGAGATTGAAGAGAAATTAATACCACTTGATTAAAAGGGAGAGGACAACTATGGAAAAATACCGTATTGATACAAGTAAAGGAATTGAATTTGGATTATATTCAATTGGAGATCACATTTTAAATCCGCATAATGGTTCGAAAATAAGTGCAGAAAAAAGAATTCATGAACTAATTGAAACAGCTAAGTTAGCAGATGAAGCTGGAATTGATGTGTTTGCTGTCGGTGAAAGTCATCAAGCGCATTTTACAACGCAAGCTCATACAGTTATTTTAGGAGCTATTGCACAAGCTACGAAAAATATTAAAATTGCGAGTTCTGCAACAGTATTAAGCACGTCAGATCCGGTTCGTGTATATGAGGATTTTGCCACAATTGATTTAATTTCTAATGGTCGTGCTGAAATCGTTGCTGGTCGTGGATCTCGTATTGGGGGATATAGTTTACTTGGTTACGATGTAAATTATTATGAAGAACTGTTTGAAGAGAAGATGGATCTTTTATTAAAAATAAATAAAGAAGAGAGTGTAACATGGAAAGGACAGTTTAGAACGCCACTTGAACATGCGGCAATTATACCGAGAGCTAAAAATAACAATATGCCAATTTGGCGTGCTGTTGGAGGGCCACCTGCTAGTGCAATTAAGGCAGGACGCGCAGGTGTACCAATGATGCTTACGACACTTGGTGGCCCAGCTGTTAATTTTAAAGTTTCGATTGATGCATATCGTGAAGCAGCTGAGCAAAGTGGTTTTGATCCAGCAACATTACCAATTGCGACAACAAGTTTATTTTATACAGCAGAAAATTCACAAGATGCACTTAGTGAATATTATCCTCATATTCATGCTGGTATGCTTGCACTACGTGGTGGTGGGTATCCCAAACAACAATTTACTAATGCAGTAGATTATCGTGACGCGTTAATGATTGGTAGCCCGCAACAAATTATTGAAAAAATGCTGTATCAACATGAGTTATTTGGGCAACAACGTTTTATGGCACAAATTGATTTTGGCGGTGTACCATTTGATAAGATTGAGAAAAACATCGAATTAATTGCAACTGAAATTATGCCGGCTGTTAGAAAGCACATAGCAAAATAATTGAAGAATACCGGGAGTCTAGCTGACTCTCGGTATTTTTTATGTTAATTCAGTTTCAAAAAATGACGAAAAAATGAACTTTTAGTCTAAAAAAAGGAAAGGATTTTTCTATTTGTGAATAACAATATTCTTAATTTGAATTTTGGAAATACATTTTTCTCTTGACAAAAATGTAGCGTATTTTCAGGTTTAATTCGAGGACATTTTTCAAGAGGAAAGTCAAGCGTATGAAGAGAAAAACGTAATAATAATTGATATAAGAGTATGTTGTATGTTTGAAAAACAAGTTTTTAAAATGTGAGAAATCTAATTCAAAATAATTACAAAAGACATATTTCAGACAAAATCCTGTCAATAATACGTCAAAAATCACCTGAATTTATTATGTAAGTATATTATACAATTCGATTAACGAATAAAACACTACTGAAATAGTGAAAAGGTAAATCGTATGAAGAAAGTTCTTTTGTAATTATCTAAAAAACTGACAATCTATATTTTCAGAAAGTACATAAACGAATTTATCTTTTTGTATTTCCAAATGATTGAATTGTTCGTTATGAAGTGAATTCAATCGATATTACGATATAAAAAATTATGAAGGAAGTGATTTAAGCATGGAAACGCTCGAATTGGCACGAATACAATTTGCATCTACAACGATTTTTCATTACTTTTTCGTTCCGCTATCCATTGGTTTAGCTTTTATCATTGCGTTAATGCAAACGTTGTATGTGGTAAAGGGACAAGAAGTTTATAAGAAAATGACAAAGTTTTGGACACAAATATTCCTTGTTAACTTTGCAGTAGGTGTTGTAACAGGTATTTTACAAGAATTTCAGTTTGGTATGAACTGGTCAACATATTCACGTTTTGTTGGTGATGTTTTCGGACCGTCACTGGCAATTGAAGGTTTATTAGCATTTTTCATTGAGTCTACATTCCTAGGTTTATGGGTATTCGGTGAGGATAAACTTCCGAAGCGAGTTCACCTTTTATGTATTTGGCTCCTCTCAATAGGAACAATGTTATCAGCATTTTGGATTTTAACTGCAAGTGCATTTATGCAGTCACCTGTAGGATATGAAATGGCTGCAGATGGACGTGCGCAGATGAATGATTTCTTAGCGATTATTCAAAATCCACAGTTATGGGTGCAATTCCCGCATACAATTACAGCGGCACTTGCAACAGGCGCATTCTTTATTGCTGGTGTTAGTGCATGGAAAATTACAAAACAACAGGAGACTGAGGTGTTTAAGAAGTCTTTCCGAGTTTCTATCGTTGTTGGAACAATTGCAACAGCTCTTGTATTATTTTTCGGTCATGCACAAGCTCAAAATTTAATTAAGACGCATCCGATGAAAATGGCGGCAGCTGAAGCGCTATGGAATACGAGTGAGGATCCAGCACCATTTACAGTATTTGCGAAAATTGATACAGAGAAGAAAGAAAATTCGTTTGAAATTCAGATTCCTTATATGTTAAGTCTATTGTCATATGATAAATTTAGCGGTCAAGTTGAAGGGATGAATCAAATTCAAAAACAATATGAAGAAAAATATGGACCTGGAGATTATATTCCGCCAGTACATACTATGTTCTGGAGTTTTAGAGCGATGGTAATGAGTGGAACATTTATGCTTCTTTTAGGAATGTACGGCTGGTTCTTATCAAGAAAAGATCGTTTAGCTGAAAAAACTTGGTATTTAAAATTAATGGTATATGCAATTGCACTACCGTTTATCGGAAATACAGTAGGTTGGATTATGACTGAAATGGGACGTCAGCCTTGGGTTGTCTTCGGTGTTATGAAAACAGAAGATGCAGTATCTCCAAACGTTACATTTGGAGAAGTATTATTCTCCCTTGTTTCATTCACATCACTATATGTAATTATTGGAGGCATTACTGTTTACTTATTCGTTCGTATCATTAAAGGACATGCGAATAAGAAAGTGAAAAAGGATTATCAAAGCCATGATCCATTTGATAAGGAGGAAGAGTATGTTATCTCTTAATGAGTTATGGTTTCTAATTATTTCAACCTTATTCGTTGGATTCTTCGTACTTGAAGGTTTCGATTTTGGTGTAGGAATAGTTTCAAGGTTTTTAGGAAAGAACGATTTAGAAAAGCGTATATATTTAAATACAATTGGACCGTTTTGGCACGCCAATGAAGTATGGCTTGTTTGTGCTGGTGGCGCTATGTTTGCGGCATTCCCGCATTGGTATGCAACTTTATTTAGTGGGTTCTATATTCCATTTGTATTTATGCTTCTTGCATTAATTATAAGAGGTGTTTCCTTTAAATTCCGTGCGAAAATAGAAAATCATAAATGGAAGAGTTTCTGGGATTGGGGCATGTTTATTGGAAGTTTGCTACCTCCGATACTTTGGGGAGTTGCAATTGCAAACTTCATGGTAGGTGTACCAATTGATGAAAGTAAAAATATGGTAGGCGGGTTCATGGAATTACTTCACCCATTTGCGTTACTTGGAGGAGTTATGTTTCTTCTTCTATGTATTGTTCATGGTTTGCAATTTCTTACTATACGTACAACAGGAACATTACGAGAACGCGCACGTATTGCCTCAACAAAGATTGCACCTTTTGCATTAATAACACTTCTTGTTTTTGCAGGTGTAGGGTTATGGAAAACAGATATTTTCACAGCACATGGTTCAGAGTGGCTAATGGTTCCGATTGGAGCTTTTGTAGCGCTATTTGTTTCTACTTTATTAAATAAAAGAAGAAGAGATGGTTGGGCTTTCTTTATGACGAGTTTAACAATCATTTTGCTAAGTGCAAGTGTGTTCATCGGTATGTTCCCGCGTGTCATGATTAGCTCATTAGGAGTAGCGAATGATTTGACAATTTATAATGCGGCATCAGGACCTTATGCATTAAAATTGATGAGCTATTTTTCTCTTGCTATTTTACCGTTTGTTATCGGTAGTCAAATATGGAGTTTCTATGTATTTAGACAACCTGTTAAGTCAGACAAAGATTTGGAGTACTAATGAAAAGAAAAAGAGGACTTCCGTCGTATCCTGGTAGCCGAGTTTTATATGTAACTTTAATATTTATTAGCATTTTAGAGGCGTGTAGTATTATTGCACAAACAGTGTTTTTAGCACGAGCAATCACATTTTTATTTCATGGAGAAACAGTGCAAGCTGTGCTAAATGAAACTGTTTATTTTGGGATTACGTTTGCAGTACGCCAAATGTTGGTGCGAACATCGCAAATATTGGTTGAGCGTTTCGCTGAAAAAACAGGATTGGCATTACGTAAACAACTAATAGAAGCATATTTTACATTAGGGCCGAGATTTGTCCAAACGAATGGGACTGGTCATTTGGTTACTTTATCGATTGAAGGCATAGAGAAATTCAAAACATATATTGAATTGACAATTCCTAAAATGATTAGAAGTAGTATCGTACCAGGACTAATTGTTCTATATGTTTTTACACTGGACATTAAGTCAGGAATCATTTTAGTTGTAACGATTCCTATTGTGATTATATTTATGATCCTTTTAGGATTAGCAGCGCAAAAAATGGCGGATAGCCAATATGAAACATATCGTGTACTTTCTAATCATTTTGTAGATACATTAAAAGGGTTAGAAACATTAAAGTATTTAGGGAAAAGTAAACAGCACGAAGGAAAGATTGAAAAAGTAAGTAAACGATATAGAAAAGCAACGATGCGTACTTTGCGAGTTGCTTTTCTTTCTTCTTTTGCATTAGATTTCTTTACGAGTTTATCAATTGCATTTGTAGCAGTCGGATTAGGGATACGGTTAATAGATGGAACGATAATACTATTGCCAGCACTTACGATTTTAATCTTAGCGCCGGAATATTTTCTACCGATTAAGCAAGTTGGAGCGAATTATCATGCTACATTAGATGGACAACTTGCGATAGAGCAAATAGAAGAGATTTTACAGAAACAAAAAGGAATAGAGATGAAAGATTCAAATGTAGATATAGTATGGAATTCCTCTAGTAGTTTGAAATTACAAGATGTAAAAGTAAATAATGATGAATCTGAAAAGGCTATATTAGAGGGAATTGATTTTACTTGGAAAGGTAACGGTGCTATAGGCGTTATTGGTGAAAGTGGGGCAGGAAAATCAACGTTAATCGATGTGTTAGCAGGATTTTTATCTCCTTCGGGTGGGAAGGTGTTAGTAAATGGTGTTGAAATTGACGGATCTACTCGTGAAGATTGGCAAAAAAATATTGCGTATATTCCGCAGCAACCATATATTTTTCCGCTTTCACTAAAAGATAATATTTGTTTCTATGAAACAAATACAACTGATGAAGAAGTTGAGAGAGTTATTAATGAAGTAGGTCTTCGTTCGCTCGTTGCATCATTACCAAATGGGATGTATGAAATAATTGGAGAAGGTGGACGTATGCTTAGCGGCGGACAAGAACAACGTGTCGCTATGGCACGTGCACTTTTAAGTAAAAAGCCAATCATTTTATTAGATGAACCTACAGCACATCTTGATATTGAAACTGAATTTGAAATAAAGCAATCGATGTTACGTCTGTTTGAAGGTAAGTTAGTGTTTCTTGCAACACATCGTCTACATTGGATGAAGCAAATGGATCATATTCTTATTTTAAATAAAGGGAAAATTATAGAAAGCGGAACATATGAAGAACTTTTAACGAATGAGACATTACATTTTCATAGCGAAGAGAGGGGAGAGCGATGAGTAACTGGATTAAGCCTTATATACAGCAAAATAAAGGTAGAATGACTTTGACTATTTTTCTTGGGCTTCTTGGAGTTAGTTCGGGTGCGATGTTACTTTTTATTTCAGGTTATTTAATTTCTAAATCTGCTCTCAGACCAGAAAATGTAATGGCTGTATATGTTCCTATTGTTGCAACACGTGCGTTTAGTATAGGACAAGCGGTATTTCATTATTTAGAGCGTTTAGTTGGACACGATGTCGTACTACGCATATTAGAGAAGATGAGAACGAAACTATATAGAATAGTAGAACCACAGGCGTTATTTTTCCGTTCACGATTTCAAACGGGCGATATGTTAGGCGTATTATCCGAAGATATAGAGCATTTGCAAAACCTATATTTACGTACAATATTTCCTAGCATATTAGCATTAGTCGTATATAGCATATTTGTGGTTGTTATTGGTGCATTTGACGTAGTGTTTGCACTCATTGCAGGCTGTATGTTAGCTATTATCGTTTTTCTTCTTCCATTTGTATCACTGCTTTTAATGAAACAACATCATATCGCTTTGAAGCAAGGAAGAAATCGTTTGTATCAACAATTGACAGATGCAGTATTTGGGTTATCTGATTGGCAGGCGAGTGGTAGAAAAAATGAATTTATTAATGCGTATGTAGAGCAAAATGATCAATTGTTAAAAACAGAGAAGAGATTGAAACGCTGGTATCATATTCGAGACAGTCTCATTCATTTAGTAGTTGGTATTGTAGTTATTTCAATGATTATATGGACTGGGAATGAAGCGGCAAGTGAACAAATTGCACCTACAGTTATCGCGGCCTTCGTCTTAATGACTTTATCTGTAACGAATGCGCTTATTCCTATTTCAGATGCCATCGATCGAATCCCATCGTACGTAGAATCTGCTCATCGTCTTAATGGTGTAGAAAGTGATAGTGTTTTACATGATGAAATGGATTTACATGAAGCTAAGGGTTACGTCGCACCAAAACATGTAGATATTGAACTGAATCATATATCGTATAGTTACCCAGATAGTAACGAGACTGTATTAAAAGATATATCGTTACAAATAAAAGCAGGGAAGAAAATTGCTATTTTAGGTAGAAGTGGGACAGGGAAATCTACTTTATTAAAATTGTTAACAGGGGCGTTAAGTCCGGTAAATGGCCAAGTTTTATTGAATGGTGAACAAGCGCATACGAATCTTTTATCCAAATATATTTCTGTATTAAATCAAAAACCGCATTTGTTCGATACGTCAATTGGAAACAATGTGCGAATCGGTAAACCAGAGGCTAATGATGAAGAGATATGGAAAGCTTTAGAGAAAGCACAGCTAGCTTCACATATCGCATCTCTTCCTGATGGATTACGAACAAAAATGCATGAAATGGGAAAGAGGTTTTCTGGCGGAGAAAGACAAAGGGTAGCATTTGCAAGAACTCTTATGCAAGAAACGCCAATTATTGTACTTGATGAACCGACTATCGGTTTAGATCCTAAAACGGAATTAGCCTTAATAGAAACAATGTTTTCTGCAACAGAAGAAAAGACTGTTCTCTGGATTACACATCACCTTGTAGGAATTGAACATGTAGATGAAGTTATTTTCCTTGATAGTGGTCAAATCGCTATGCAAGGTAGCCATGAACAGTTACTGAAAGAAAATGAGAAATATCGTAGCCTTTATGAGCTCGATAAAGTGAAACTTTAAAAGGAAGAAAACACAAATTCTTGACAGTTCAAGGTTTGTGTTTTTTTATATTTGTGGTCAAATCATATAGGACGTATAAGCTAGTTGAACATGGGATGGTTATATATTGTTAGAAAGAGTGTTTAAAACCTAGTCTTTCAAGGCAATACTGAGCCATAGTGAAAGGATTGTTGGAAGGCGTGATTATATGTTTGAAGAGGATGGCATTGTGTTAATTATGGAGCCTGCTGATGAACGGAATATGAGGAAATTTATTTTTACTGTACCGAAGTCAGTTTATGAAAAAAAGGGGATTATATTACATTACGGAACACCTTTAGGCCAAGGGTTTACGGACATTATAGAAGATATTATTAGTGTACATATAGAAATAGATATTGTAACGATCATAGGACATGTAAGAGGATAAAGAGAAACTTTAAGTAGTGAGAGTTATACGTACCTCGAAAACAGATGTACTTAATATAAGTATGTCTGTTTTTATATTTAAATGAAGATAGTTTCGAGGTACATGTTGAACAGGATAATAATGATTTTTCTAGAATGTATAAGAGGAAGATTAAATAATAAGATATGATGTGATAAGGTGTATAAGAAGAAAATAAAGTGTTTATAAATGAATAAAAGTATGCTAATTATTTAGGAGGGCAAAATGAAGTTTACAAAAACAATGCTACTTTCAATTGTAGTTTCAATTGGTTTGATGGGATGTTCGCTAGTAGAAGAAGGGAAGAACTCTATAGATTATGCTCAAAAAGCGACAGAATATGTAAATGAAATAAGTGCATTTGCAAATGAAGCGCCAGCATTAGCTGAAAAGGCTGTTAATGATGGAGAAGCTCGAAAAGAACTAGAAACGAAACTTACTGAAATTAAACAAGATATACCAGCTTTTAATGAATTAACACCACCGGATGTAGCGAAGGATCTTCACCAGCAGATCGTCGGATATAATGAAAAGTTAAATACGTTAATTGATACATCTATGCAAAAGATAGAGGAAGGAAAAATGAATGTAGAGCAGTTTAAAGACTCTGAGCTTATGCAGACGATAGAACAAGTTCGTGATTTGAAAGATAAAGTTCAAAACTTAGGGCAATAGTAAAAAGATCCGTTTATCATAAACGGATCTTTTTACTTATTGTATACAATAGACGATTACACCAATGACAATAATAATGTTGCCAATGACTTTTCGTTTCGTTATTTTCTCCCCTAGGAAGTACCAACTGAAAATTAAAATGATGATATAACTTAATGATTCTAATGCAGATGCTTGCTTTAATGCCATGCCCTTTAAGGCGATCACATTTAATCCGGCATTAATTACAAATAAAAAGTAGCCGATGATAACATAAGGATTCACATATTCTTTTATTCTAGAATCGTATTGTTGTAAAGTAGCCTTTTTTAATAATATTTGTGAGTAATTGGCTAAAATTATCCCAAATATCAATAATAACATATAACTATTCATCTTTTGTCACCACCACAATTCCGACGATAATAATAGCTGCGCCAAGTATGTGATTCCACTGTATCGTATCTCCAAACAGGAATACTGACCATAGCATTGACCACAGTATTATAATTCCACGGTGTGAATATGCTCTAGAAATTTCAAAGTTCTTAATGACTTGTTGCCATAGAATTGCATATCCGAATAAAAGTACAACAAGTCCGAAGTAAGCAATAAAAAATGAAATTGATGCAATAGGGAATTGAGATGCCCATTTCATGTAAACCATAATGATAGAATATATCAAGAAGGCCACATGTAAAAATACATAGTTTTTAATAGTTGGTTTCATATATTCACTCTCTTTTACATTTATATACACGCATGTAAACTCGATGTATATAATCAATAGCTTCTTATTATATAGAAGGCATATTGAAATGATTTTTGTTTATTCCTTCACATTCCAAAATATATAGTATCATGTCTTTTAATGTAAAACAATAGAAGGCCATACGTAGCTATAGAGTTGAAATAGAGGTAGTAGAGTTAGATTTTCCACTGTTCTATAATTTGTATCGTTTTATTTGTTGCATCCATCTCTACTTGAATACCTATTGGCAAAGTAATCATTGGATGAGTATGACAACAGTCAAAATCGGCTAGAAAAGGAAGTTTTTGATTTTGTAATACTTCTAATAATATTTCGTAAGGTTTTCTATTTGTACCACCATCATCAAATTGCTCATGTTTTCCAAGGATGATACCTGAAACTTTATCAAAAACGCCGTTAATTTTAAGTAATGAAAAACTTCTTTCGATAGTAGCTGCATCTTTTGAACTATCTTCAATAAAGAGAATGTCACCTTCTTGAATATGTGGCATATAGGGGCTACCCAAAATACCTTGTATAGTATTTAAATTCCCACCAATAATACGTCCAGTAGCTTTCCCACCAATTACTGAGATCCAATTGTTCGGTCGAAGATCTTTTTCTTTCGTTTTTTCTTCCCAATTAATAAATTCATCTGACCAAAATAACGGCTGGTTTATGTTGTAAGGAAGGTGTTGATCAGTTAATAAAGTATCCGCAAAATATTTGTATGTGCAATCTACGAAAGGCTCAAATTCACCAAAAGAAGGAACAAGTGCTGGACCATAAAATGTAGGAATTCCTGTTTTTGCATAAATTCCTAGTAATAATGCTGTTGTGTCTGAATAGCCAATCATTATTTTAGGATTCTTTTGAAAAGTCTCATAATCAATGTAAGGTAGTAATGAATTTGAATTCAGTCCCCCAATTGTCGACATGATACAAGAGACGTTAGGGTTTCTAATCAAGTCATTTAATTCCTCAGCACGCTCTTTAATGCTCCCGGAGCGATAATAATCATATTGACCTGTTAGTGAACCTTCTAATATATGAAAACCTTTCTGTTCTAAGTATAATTTTGCTCGCTCAAATCTCTTTGGAGAAGTATAGGTTACTGGTGAAGAGGGAGAGTAGATGCCAATTGTATCGCCATATTTTAATGCTTTTGGAAGTATCATTTGTATAAATCCTTTCTATTATATGGTGTTTTCAATCTGTTTATTATTGAATATTCTTATATTTCGTTATTCTTAGTGTAACACATATGAAAAAGAGAAAGGGGCTGAAATAATAATTGCTGTAGATGAATAAATATACTTTTTACCTTGACGATATAAAGTAATTGTTGTTATGGTTAAACATGAGTGTATAAAAGGTTGCTAAAGGAGTTTTAGAATGAAGCGGTTAAAATGGGGAAGATTAACAATCCTATTAGTAGTAATTCTGGGTATATGTTGGTTCTTCTTCCAAGGAGTTCAAAAGAGTGAAACAAATGTAGATACTCAGCCTTTACAAGTGGCAGAGCTACCTAAAACAGGGCTATCTGAAAAAGTAGTTCCACCAAAATATATACCACCAGAAATTGATGCAAAAGCAGCTATTATTATCGATGCGAGTAATGGAGAAGTTATTTATCAAAATAATGAAAATGAAGCTGTTGCCCCTGCTAGTATGTCAAAAATGATGACAGCATATCTCGTTTTAGAGAGTATACATAATGGGAAAGTCCGCTGGGAAGATCCAGTGAAAATAAGTGCAAAGTCGGCACAAACAGAGGGTGCAAAAATCCCGATGCAAGCAAATGATACATTAACTGTTAAGGACTTATATCATGCGTTAATGATTGAATCGGCTAATAATTCGGCTGTCGCTTTAGCGGAACATGTAGCTAAGACAGAAAAAAACTTTGTTCAACTTATGGATGAAAAAGCAAAGCAGTTAGAAATGTCAGATAAAGCTAAATTCGCGAATGCTTCTGGATTGCAGGAGCCCGACGGAAGTGAAACAAAAATGACAGCTGCTGACGTAGCAAAATTAGCGTATCATCTTATAAAAGACTATCCAGAGATATTAGAAGTGACTCACTTACGTCAAAGTCAGTTAGCATTTAATAATGTTAATGTTACAAGCACAAATGAGATGTTAAACAAAAATAATAAAGCTTTATATATAGAAGGAATAGACGGATTAAAAACAGGATTTACAGATAGCGCAGGGTATTGTTTTACAGGTACTGCAAAACAAGGTGATAATCGCATTATTACAGTTGTTATGGGGACAAAAAGTAAAACAAAACGTTTTACAGAAACAAATAAATTAATGTCCTATGCATTTCAATTGCTTAATTAGGTGAAGAAAGAAGTAATTTAGATTGTTATAAAAATAAGACAGACAGTTTATTGAACCTTGATTTTGGTGACAATAAACTGTTTTTTTATTTTTTGACGTATAGGAAGTGAAAACTCAAGTGATATCATTTGAGCTTGTTTTTGTTTGTTGATATTATTAAGTTAAAAACTTATTAATAATAAGTTCGAGAGGCATTATATGCTTCGTACATATGATACTGCCTCAAATGAAAATTGGAGGGAATTGTAATGGCAAAAGATTTTTACTCAGCAATTGAAGACAGAAGATCTATTTACGCGATTAGTAAAGAGCAAGTAGTTTCTGATGAAAGAATTCAAGAAGTGATTTATCATGCTGTGAAACATACACCTTCGGCTTTTAATTCTCAAAGTGCAAGAGTTGTTGTATTACTAGGTGAACAACACGACAAATTATGGAATGTTACGAAAGAAACGTTACGAAAAATTGTACCTGAAAATAATTTTGCACCCACGGAAGAGAAAATGAATGCATTTAAAAGTGGCTATGGGACAGTTTTGTATTTTGAAGATAGTAAAGTAGTAGAAAGTTTGCAAGAGAACTTTGCACTATACAAAGATAATTTTCCTACATGGTCTCAGCAATCTTCTGGAATGTTGCAATTTGCGATTTGGACAGCGTTAGAGATTGAAGGTTTTGGTGCTACATTGCAGCATTATAATCCGTTGATTGATGAAGAAGTAAAAAAAGAATGGGATGTACCTGAAAACTGGAAGTTAACTGCGCAAATGCCATTTGGTAAACCGGTAGTTTCGGCAGGAGATAAAGAATATCAGCCATTAGAAACTCGTGTGAAAATTTACAAATAAAATAAAAAGGTGAACAGAGATATAATCTGTTCACCTTTTTATACATGGTAGGAGTTTGTATGCTGAATTGTTTTCATCTGTTCTTTTAATTCATTTTTCTTTGTTTCAATAGTGTGGACTTTTTTGAATGTTGCAAAAGATAATAAGTGAGTAAGTGTATAGTAAAGCTCGATATTATTAGTTATGTGATCGTCTATTATTTTTTCCACAAATGCAACTCCTCTTTTTATGTGACTATACATATTCTATCAACAAAACCCTAATAATTCCATATTTAGCAGAGAAACAAAATAATCAATTGTGTTTTTGGAATGAGAGTGCTCTCAAGTGGGATGAAATTTTCGTGTGTGAAATCTTACAAATCATCACTTTGTTTAAAATCATACATAGTATTGAGAATTCATTTTCTTAAAATATTATACTATTGATAAATAAGGGGTTTTTTGTCATGATAAGAGTGTGCCTCATGAAAAAGAACTTTCTAGAAAAATATATTGTGTTTATGTATTAGATTAATGGAGTTTCCATACTAGATAGAAAGTGTAAAATCTATATTGAAATAACATAAAATATTTTAAATCTTGATGTAATACATAAGAAATTTGAAAAAATCGTTGCAAAAACACACTGTTTAATGGTAAAGTTCACATGAAGTTCACACGGAATTCACTTCAATCGTTTAAAATGAACGACGTGTGAAAAATAAAACTCTTGCTAAAAAATGGAACTGGATGAATATTTTACTTTGATAATATTGTAAAGTACTAAGTTTATAGTTTTTCTCAAGAGGATAGTAGGGAAAGGAAGTAAAGACAACTTATGAAAAAAGTAATCGCAGGTTTAGCAGCAGCATCTGTAGTAGGTGTAGCAGTTCCTGGAATGGATTCTGCTCATGCACAAGTTTCAAATGATGCGCTAAAAGAAATTAATGGACAAACTCAAACTCAAACGACTGTAACTGAAACAAAAACGGTAGAAACAACTTCTGAATTAAAATACACAGTAACAGCTGATGTATTAAATGTACGTTCAGGTGCTGGTACAGGACATAACGTTATTTCTAAAGTGAAATCAGGTCAAGTACTTCAAGTAATTGGACAAGAAAACGGTTGGTTCAAAGTTAGTGTAAATGGTCAAACAGGTTATGTAAGTGGGGACTTCGTAACAACTGGTGGCAATAAAGGAACTACTACTACTGTTCAGCAAGGAACAGGTACTTACACAGTAAACGTTTCTTCACTAAACGTACGTACAGGCCCAAGTGCATCTCATACTGTTTTAGGTTCTGTAAATAAAGGAAAAACAGTTCAAGTTGTAGGTGAAGTTCAAGATTGGTTTAAAATTAACTTCAATGGTGGAACTGGATACGTAAGTAAAGACTTCGTAACAAAAGGTGGTTCAGCTGTATCTAACCAAACTCAGCAACCAACTACAAACAACAACAACAATAATACTACAGTTCAAACTGGTGGATCATATGTTGTTAACACAGGTGCTTTAAAAGTACGTACAGGTCCAGCTACATATAACCCTGTAATTGGTGGGGTAACAAATGGTACAGTATTAAACGTTACTGGCGCTGAAAATGGTTGGTATAAAATTAACCATAATGGCCGCACTGGTTACGTAAGTGCAGACTTTGTTAAGTTTGTAAAAGGCGGAGTGAACAATGTAGTTACTGGTGGTAACCAAGGTACGAACCAAGGTACGAACCAAGTACAAAAACCAACAGCACCAACAGGTGGAGATACATCTTCAATCGCTGGATTCGCTAGATCTTTAAATGGTTCACCATACAGAACTGCTGGTACAACACCTGCTGGTTTTGACTGCAGTGGATTCATTCACTACGTATTAAATCAAACTGGTCATAACGGCGCTCGTCAAACAGTTGCTGGATACTGGAGCTCTAAAACAAAGACTAACAGTCCACAACCAGGTGATTTAGTATACTTCCAAAATACTTATAAATCAGGTCCTTCTCACATGGGCGTTTACTTAGGTAATGGACAGTTCATCAGTGCAGAAACTGACGCAACTGGCGTACGCATTAGCTCTGTAAGCAACTCTTACTGGAGTAAGCACCTATTAGGTTACACAAAAGCATACTAAGAAGAAGTATTTTATATACTATTCGTATAGAGAAAAGGCTTTCCAGGGAAACTTGGGAAGCCTTTTTCATAGTTATATAAACTAGAAGTATAGTAGTATTTATTTCAATTTTCCATGCAAAAATTTAGCATACAAATCATGAAAATAGTTTGGACGGAATAAGTTTGCTGCATGACCTGCTAATGGAATTTCTTTATATAAAACGTTTGGAAGAATGGACTTTAAATCAAAGAGACAAGATTTATAGAGATGATCATGTTCTCCCATCACCCATAACATAGGGTGGGGAAGTGCTTTTAATTTAGATTTCAAGTCGAATTCTAAGCGATGTCGTAATGACTCAGCAATAATGGAAGAGTGTAATTGTAATCCGAAACGGTAATAAATATTTCTTGAAATTACAGCGAATGGATTAGCCTTTAATATCCCACTTGGGAAAATAGTATTTGCATACTGAGAAAGCCAAGCTGAATATTCATCCCCGCGTTTCTCCCAAAATTTCTGAAAAACATTATATAAACGGGAAGGATTATTATAATGTCCACCAATATGACAAATGCTTAATACTTTTTCAGGATGCATTTGCGCAAAGGTCGTAGAGATGTAACAGCCGTAGCTTAGAGCGCAAATATGAGCTTTTTTAATACCCTCTTTTTCATACAAGTTCAACAATTGATCTACGAGGCGCTGTATTGAAAAGTCGATAGCTTCTCCTTTATCCTCTCCGTGGCCTAATAAATCATAAGTTATAATGTTGTAGGATGCTGAAAATCGTTTATGCTCTTTTTTGAAGGCACGGCGATTTCCAACTAATCCATGAATAAAAATGATTGTTTCCTTTTCAGAATGTTTATTTGTTTGCAAAAAGGATACTCCTTTCAGTAACTGGAGATTTATTTAGTATTTTAAATTGGCTAATTAAGAAAATCCGTTATATATTTTCTATGCGTAGTCTAGCATTTGCATAGAATAATATTAAGTACCAGGTAATAATATCAGATATTTATATCTGTTGTAAAGATGAGTTTATATGTATATTTTGTAAAAATAGAAAAAGTGTGTTTACATTCAGTTTACATTTATATCGTATTCTATTTTTAGAAATCATAGTTTTGTTGAAAACGAGGAGATGAACGACAATGGAAGTTGGGAATACAGAAAAGAAAAAAGGGAATTGGAGGCAGTTTTTACGCCTTATTCAAGATACAAATCCACCGAAAGGCATTCTTATTTTTGCATTATTAATGAGTTTACTTTCTACTGGAGCGAGTTTGTTTATTCCGATGTTAACAAAAGGATTAGTTGATAATTTTTCGCTTTCTTCAATTAGTACAGGACAAATTGTTGCGTTAGTCGCATTCTTTATTATGCAAACAATTGCTGCAGGATTGTCAATTTATTTACTGAATTATATCGGACAAAAAATTGTAGCTGGACTTAGAGAACGATTGTGGAAAAAGGTACTTATTTTACCAGTGTCTTATTATGATCAAAATAGAACTGGAGATACAATTAGTCGTATGACAAATGATACAGGTGTTGTTAAAACATTAATTTCTGAGCATTTGTCTAACTTATTAACAGGCGGTATCTCAATTATTGGATCGTTAATTGTATTATTTGTTTTAGATTGGAAAATGACAGCATTACTTTTAACGGTTATTCCATTATCTGTACTAATTTTAGTACCACTTGGACGAAAAATGTATAAGATTTCAAAAGCACTTCAAGATGAAACAGCTTCTTTTACAAGTGTGTTAACACAGGTGTTATCAGAAATTCGTTTAGTGAAATCTTCAAATACGGAAAAAAGGGAATATGAAACAGGGAATACAGGTATCCAAAAGTTATTGCAATTTGGTTTGAAAGAAGGAAAAGTGCAAGCGTTAATTTCACCAGTTATGTCGTTTGTTTTAATGGCGTTGCTTGTTATTATCGTGGGGTATGGTGGAATGCGAGTTTCTAGTGGCGCATTAACAACAGGGGAACTTGTAGCATTTATTTTATATTTAGTTCAAATTATAATGCCAATGAGTCAATTATCTATGTTTTTCACACAATTCCAAAAGGCAATTGGTGCAACTGAAAGAATTAATACGATTTTAGAATATGAAGTAGAAGACCATGAAACTGGTGTGAAAGTTACAAATGCAAAGCAGTCGATCGTTATTGAAAATGTACATTTTGAGTATAACGAAGAAGAGAAAATATTGAAAAATATCGACTTCACGATTGAATCTGGAAAAGTAACAGCGATTGTAGGACCAAGTGGTAGTGGGAAAACAACTCTATTCTCGTTATTAGAACGTTTTTATGAGCCGACTAATGGTGTAATAAAACTAGGAGAAGAACCAATTACGGCCTATTCATTACAGTCATGGCGACGTCAAATTGGTTATGTTTCACAAGATAGTCCGTTAATTGATGGAACGATTCGTGATAATATTTGCTACGGTGTTGAGACTGAAGTGACGGATGAAGAAATTGAAAAAGTGGCAGCGATGGCATATGTTGATGCGTTTATTCATGATTTACCGAGCGGCTACGCAACAGAAGTTGGAGAGCGTGGTGTGAAGCTTTCTGGAGGGCAAAGACAACGAATTGCGATCGCTCGAGCGTTACTACGAAATCCACAAATCCTTATGTTAGATGAAGCGACTTCAAGTCTTGATAGTAAATCCGAATCGGTTGTTCAGAAGGCGTTAAATAACTTAATGAAAGGTAGAACAACTTTAGTTATTGCGCATAGACTTTCTACTGTTGTAGATGCAGATAAAATTATCTTTATTGAAAAAGGGAATCTTACAGGAAGTGGCTCACATGATGAGTTATTACGGACACATGACATGTACCGTGAATTTGCAATGCAACAATTGAAAATTAAAGAAGGAGCATTATAGAATGAAAAGAATCAGTGAGGGGGGCACTTCACTGATTGTTGATTTTGGAGTGCTAAAAAGTATGTTAAGCAGAAAGGAGATAATTCCTTGATACCCAAAATTTTAATTGTAGATGATGATCCGCATATTAGAGAACTTGTTTCTGTATTTTTGGAAAGAGAAGGTTTTCAAACATATGAAGCCGTTGATGGATTAGATGCTCTTCGAAGAATAGAAGAAGTGAAAGTTGATATGGTGATTCTTGATATTATGATGCCAAATATGGATGGATTTGATTTATGTTATGAATTAAGAAAATACTATGATATGCCGATTCTTATGTTAACTGCTAAAGGTGAAACATCTCAAAAGATAAAAGGGTTTCACCTCGGAACAGATGATTATCTTGTAAAACCATTTGATCCTTTAGAATTAGTTGTAAGAGTGAAGGCATTGTTGAAACGTTATCAAATTACAGTATCGCAATCTATTCAAGTTGGGAATGTACTGTTAAATCGTAATACATTTGAAGTTAACGCCGGAGAACAAACGGTGACGTTGCCGTTAAAAGAATTTGAATTGCTCTTTACATTAGGATCTAAAGCGGGAAGAACTTGTTCAAGAGAGCAATTAATAGAAGACGTATGGGGATATGATTTTGAAGGGAATGAACGTACGCTAGACGTTCATATTAATCGGTTGCGTGAAAAGTTTCAAGAAGAGTTATCGAAGTTTAGTATAAGGACGATAAGGGGCTTAGGGTATCGCTTAGAGGTAAGTAAATGAGAAAAAGAGAAAGAATGAGTAAGATGAAGATGTTAAAAGTAATGGGGGCGATAGTAGCGCTCTTTACTTTTCTTACTATAATTTGGTCTATAGCCTTTTTTGTATCGGCTAGTGTCATGAAAGCTCTGGAAATAAACGTATCGTCTTTTATTACTTTTCTAATTAGCGATATGGTTGGCTTTGTTTTTATTATTCTTATTTGGATATTAATCGGAATTTTAATGAGACCGAAGCGAGAGGCGATGATTTGGACTATTATTGAACCGATACAAAAAATTGCAAAAGGAGATTTCTCTGTAAAAATACGAAATGAAGAAAAGTATGATGGAGAAATTGGTGTACTCGTAAAGAGTATCAATGATATGACAGATGAACTGAACGCGATGGAGAAACTACGCCAGGAATTTGTATCGAATGTTTCTCATGAAATACAGTCACCATTAACTTCTATAAAAGGGTTTGCTAGAGCGCTGCAAGATAATAATCTTTCTGAGGAAAAAAGAAAGCATTATCTTACTATTATTGAAACGGAAACGACGAGATTATCTAAACTAAGTCAAAATTTACTGAAACTAACTCTTTTAGAGTCAGAAGAGTACACACCAGAAAGAGTGAGCTATCGATTAGATCAACAGTTAAAGCAAGTTGTATTAAATAGTGAACCGCTGTGGGCTGAAAAAGAAATTGAGTTAGACCTTGATTTAGAAAAAGTGCAAATTACTGCGGACCAAGAAAGTATGAGTCAAGTGTGGATTAATTTAATTCATAACAGTATTAAATTTACTCCAAGTGGTGGTATGATTACAATTCAGTTAAAAGAACATAAGGAATTCCAAGAAGTAAGTATTCGTGACACGGGAATTGGTATATCAGAAGAACAGAAGCAACATGTTTTTGAGCGTTTTTATAAAGTGGATTCTTCACGAAACCGTGCTTATGGAGGAAGTGGCTTAGGTTTAGCGATTGTAAAAAAAGTACTCGACCTTCATCAAGGAGAAATAAAAGTCGAGAGTGAGGAAGGGAATGGTACAAAATTTATTGTGCGTATTCCAAATCATGAAGAAAAATAGTGTTAGGAGGAGACCTTCTAACACTATTTTTCTTTAAAAATGCATTTACCATTACTATAGTTACCTATAAGTAACCTACGCACATGAAAGTGCATCATTGCCTTTTTACATAAACATAGATACACTTTTAATATAATAAACAACTGAGATGATTAAGGAGTGTTACACTTGGCAGAATTATTACAAGGCAAAAATGCTTTAATTACTGGAGCAGGTAGAGGGATTGGTCGTGCTGTAGCGATTGCGTTAGCGAAAGAAGGCGTAAATGTAGGTCTTTTAGCTCGTTCAGAAGAAAACTTAAAAGCTGTAGCGAAAGAAGTGGAAGCAGAAGGTGTAAAAGCTGTTATTGCGACTGCGGATGTATCTTCATATGAAGAAGTAACAACTGCAATTGAAACGTTAAAAGTTGGATTAGGATCTATCGATATTTTAATTAATAACGCTGGTATTTCTAAGTTCGGTAAGTTTTTAGAACTAGAAGTTGCTGATTGGGAAAAAATCATTCAAGTAAACTTAATGGGTGTATACTATGCAACTCGTGCAGCTTTACCTAGCATGATTGAACAACAATCTGGTGATATTATTAATATTTCATCTACAGCAGGACAAAAAGGTGCACCAGTAACGAGTGCATATAGTGCTTCTAAATTTGGGGTTCTTGGATTAACAGAATCGTTAGCAATGGAAGTTCGTAAACATAACATTCGTGTAACAGCGTTAACTCCAAGTACAGTAGCAACTGACATGGCTGTAGACTTAGGATTAACTGATGGAAACCCTGATAAAGTAATGCAAGCGGAAGATATTGCAGAGTTTATCGTAGCGCAACTGAAATTAAATAAACGTACATTTATTAAATCAGCAGGACTTTGGTCTACTAATCCGTAAGGGATAAATATAAAATACAAAGAAGGGACATCTATTCTGTAATGGAGTGGGTGTCCCTTCTTTATTTTTTGTGTATGAAACGGCATTTTCTGTATAATCAAACGTGAATGGTAGAAATGCATTAAAAAATTGAAGGGGATGGTATTTCCATGAGTACGATTGAGAAATGGATGGCTGTTGATCAATATATGAGTGATGTATTAATACCGAAAGACTCTACATTAGAAGAAGTTCTTCAAGCAAACGCTGCAGCTAATTTACCGGCACATGATGTTTCGCCTACTCAAGGGAAGTTTTTACAACTATTAGTACAAATTCAAGGAGCTCGTAACATTTTAGAAATTGGTACTCTAGGCGGATATAGCACTATATGGCTTGCAAGAGGATTGCCATCTGGAGGGCAAATTGTTACATTAGAAGCAAGTGAAAAGCATGCTGAAATTGCACGTAGCAATATTGATCGTGCCAATTTGAATGATAGCATTGAAATACGAGTAGGATTAGCGTTAGATTCTTTAAAACAATTAGAAAATGAGAAGTATGAACCATTTGATTTTATTTTCATTGATGCTGATAAACAAAATAACCATGCTTATTTTGAATGGGCATTGAAACTATCACGCCCTGGTACTGTAATTATTGGGGATAACGTAGTACGTGAAGGAGAAGTTATTGATAATACTAGTAATGACCCTCGTGTACAAGGGATACGCCGTTTCTATGAGCTAATAGCTGCTGAGCCGCGTGTAAGTGCTACAGCGCTTCAAACTGTCGGAAGTAAAGGGTATGATGGATTTGTAATGGCAGTCGTAAAAGAGTGATGTAAGGAGGCAAAAAGGATGAAAAGGAAGTTTCAAAAATTATAACGTGTATTGTGTGCAACACGGTTAGCTCGTGGACCTCCAATTTACATAACAATATAAGTTTATATAAAAAATTGGAGGTTAGGAATAGATGAGAACTGAAAAAGAAATGTTAGACTTAATTATAAATACAGCAAAAGAGGATGAAAGAATTCGAGCTGTCATCATGAATGGATCACGTGTAAATCCAAATGTGAAAAAAGATTGTTTTCAAGACTATGATATTATTTATGTTGTAAAAGATATCCAATCTTTTACGTCTAATCATAATTGGATTCATAGATTTGGAGAAATAATGATTGTCCAAATGCCGGAAGAAATGACGTTACTTCCAGCAGATGAAGACGGGAAATTTCCGTATTTAATGCAATTTATGGATGGGAACCGAATCGATTTAACGTTAGTTCCAGTTGATTTGATAGATATATTCGTTGGACAAGATAGTTTAAGTAAACTGCTTCTAGATAAAGATAATTGCATTGAAGAATTCCCACCAGCAAGTGATAAGGAATACATGATAAAAAAGCCTACAGAAAAAGAGTTTTTAGATTGCTGTAATGAATTTTGGTGGTGTAGTACGAATGTGGCAAAAGGGTTATGGAGAGAGGAACTTTCTTATGCGAAAGGAATGCTTGATGGCCCAGTACGAGATATGTTCATCGTAATGCTAGAATGGCATATTGGTATGAAAACAGACTTTACAGTTAACGCAGGGAAGTTTGGAAAGCATTTCGAGCAATATTTTGAAAAAGATATGTGGGAGCAATTTAGAAAGACATTTTCAAATGCAGAATATGAAAATATATGGCAGTCATTCTTTGTAATGGGAGATCTATTTAGGGAAGTTGCGAACGAAATTGCTAACGCTTATGAATATCAATACCCGCAAGGTGATGATGACAGAGTGACAAGTTATTTAAAATATGTGAGAACATTACCGAGAGATAGTAAAGTAATTTATTAATTTTATTGAGTAATAGGACTGTCCTAATAATGGACAGTCTTATTTTTGTTCATGAATAACAATTTCTCTAACAAAGTACAGATGAATCACATATGAAACTTTAGGGAGGTTTTTATCATGTATTATTTTTATTCGCCAGAAATGTTCGTTCCATATCAATGGGGACTAGAACGAAATGTTTCGTATGCTTATATGCCATATCATTCATTTCATTATGGAGACTATATAAGCACATTGCCATACGCATTAAATATACCTCAAAATTATGAAGTACAAATGAAAGAAGAGGAGCGGGGATCATGGACACCATTTTCATGGGTTGAAAAATATGCGTATGCATTTTCAGGACCATACAATAAAGCGGAAGTAGCTCTCACATTTGATGATGGGCCGGATTTAGTATTTACGCCAAAAATATTAGATAAGTTAAAAAAACATAATGTAAAAGCTACTTTTTTCCTACTTGGTGAAAATGCAGAAAAGTTTCCGAATGTAGTAAAGCGTATAGTTAATGAAGGGCATGTAATTGGTAACCATACGTACAATCATCCGAATTTAGCGAAAGTAAATGAGGCTGAGTACCGTAATCAAATTATAAAAACGGAAGAAATATTAAATCGTTTAGCTGGTTATGCACCGAAATTTATACGTCCACCATATGGTGAAATACTTGAAAATCAATTGAAGTGGGCGACAGAGCAAAATTTTATGATTGTACAGTGGAGTGTCGATACAGTTGATTGGAAAGGGGTAAGTGCTGATACGATTACAAATAATGTGCTAGGGAATTCATTTCCAGGTAGTGTCATACTTCAACATTCGACTCCAGGTGGACATTTGCAAGGATCTGTGGATGCACTAGACAAAGTCATTCCGCAGTTAAAAACGAAAGGGGCACGTTTTGTAACACTTCCAAGTATGTTCCAGACATCTAAAGAGAGAAAATAAAAATGTTAATAATTGGAATGTGTAAAGTTGTATAGTATAATGAAAGTGTAAGTTAGGAGGTGGATATGATTGGTGTATGCACTAATAAACATAGGAATGAGCATATTGATTGGTATTATATTTATACTTGCAGCACTTATTCTTCAAAAAAACCCACCGACGGATATTAACGCAGCATATGGTTACCGAACGAAACGATCTATGAAAAGTAAGAAATTATGGGATGCTGGTAACAGGTATAGTGCAGAAGTGATGAAACAAAATGGATTCATTATGATGTTAATTGGAAGTGTTATTAGTATACTGTTTAGATATCCACATACAATGATAGCGATTATGATTGTGATGCTATTGTTAATCATTCGCTTATTTATGCGAGTAGAGAAAAGATTGAAGACACTTGAACAATAATGATAAATAAAATAGGACTCCCGGGCAATATAAGCTGGGAGTCCTATTTTATTTACAAACTATTATTTTTTAGCAATTCTTTTCCTTGTTCTACAACAAATTTATAGTATTCAAGGTCATATGGATAAATATCTTCAAGCGTTATCGTTATCGGTTTACTGTTTAAAACAGAAATAGTCGTTATAGATGAAATATCTCTGTTTAATAGTTGTAGGAAAGAAGATGCATGTACTTTCATTACATCATCTACTTCTTCACCCGGTGCAAATGAAAGTGGTTTTATTACATTATGGAAATACATATGACAAAACTCACGATCAGTAAGATTTGAAATTTCATAATCTATTTTATAGATTCCTTTGTATGCTAAATCATTAGTTTGAAAGGAAAGTCCCAATTCTTCTTCAATTTCACGAAGGCCGCCAATTTGTACATCTTCATCATGCATAATATGCCCAGCGGATGTAATATCCCATATACCCGGAGCTTCTTGTTTATTTTTAGAGCGTAATTGGAAATATAAGAACATGTCCTCAGTATCTTTTTCTACAAACCAGCAATGAAATGTTTCGTGCCAATCACCGTCACGATGCACTTCATCACGTAATTTCTTTCCAAGTGTATTTCTTTCAGGATCAAATATTGTTAACCACTCTGTCATTTTAATTCCCCTTTCTGCAAATTTTATTATACAATATTTGTATTGAATTTTGGGAAAATAAAGAAAAAGGAGTGGTTATAATTGGGGATAGAGAGTAAGGAAATAAAATCGATTATTTCAACAGAGGAAGAATTACGAGAGATATTAGGGCAACCAAGTGAACGGGCTTTGAAAAAAGTTATTTCATCACTTGATCATCATTGTGTAGATTTTCTGTCTAAATCTCCTTTTCTAGTATTATCTACTGCAGATAAATTCGGAGAGTGTGATGCTTCGCCGAGGGGAGACGCACCTGGATTTGTATATGTTTTAAATAAAAATAAAATTATCATCCCAGAAAGACCGGGTAATCGTCGTATAGACTCTATTTTAAATATTATTTCAAATCCACACGTAGGGTTAATCTTTTTTATTCCGGGTCTTGGGGAAACACTTCGAATAAACGGTAAAGCATATATTACAAACGATGAAGAAATTTTGAAAGAAATGCAGGCGAATGGACGCAATCCGTTACTTGGAATTGTTGTTGAAATAGAAGAGTGTTATATTCATTGTGCAAAAGCTTTTATTCGTTCAAAAATGTGGGATACAGAATCTTGGTTAAATAAAAAAGAGTTACCCTCAGCAGCAAAAATGTTGCTGGAGCATGTGAAAGTGAATGCTTCAGAAGAGGATGTTGCGCGTTCGTTAGAAGAAAGTTATAGGGAAAGATTGTATTAAAAATTATTTTTTAAATATAGTGTTGAAGCATGAAACTCTAAGCGTTTTAGAGTGAGGCTTTAACTATGAATATTGTTAATTTGTATGTGATGAATATATGTGCAAGAGAATAAATTTGTATTAGATGAATTGTTATTTTAAAATATAATTATTCATATTCTTAAAAATAGTGAAGAAAAATAGGCTTGCTTTTTAAAAATTTGATAACTATAATAAATTAACAAATAGACATGAATGAAAAAGTAACGATAAGGACATGAGATGATTTTTACGGTTTACAGAGAGGGAAGCCAAGGGTGTGAGCTTCCTAACACGAAAAATGATCTTACCACCTTTGAACTTCAATAGTGAACGAGTAATCTAGTAATTATTGACGGTATCAGCCGTTATCTGAACTTGAGCAATCTAGGGAGAAATATGTCTAGGTTGGAACAAGGGTGGAACCACGAAAACACATTCGTCCCTTTCCTAGGGATGAGTGTGTTTTTTTATAGATTTAGAGATTGAAAATTTAAAATAATTAAAAAATAGTATTGATTTTGTTATTTATGCGAGTATAATGAATTAACAAATAAACATGAACGAAAAGTAACGATAAGGACATGAAATCATTTTTACGGTTTACAGAGAGGGAAGCCAAGGGTGTGAGCTTCCTAACACGAGAAATGATTTTACCACCTTTGAACTTCAATAGTGAACGAGTAATCTAGTAATTATTGACGGAATCAGCCGTTATCTGAACTTGAGCAATCTAGAAGGAAATAAGTCTGGATTGGAACAAGGGTGGAACCACGAAAACACATTCGTCCCTTTCCTAGGGATGAGTGTGTTTTTTTATTACTTTGAAAGGAGGTGCGGTAACATGAAACGATTCGTACGTACGGAAATAACCACCACCTGCATGATTAAAAAGCAGAGCAAGGTGATTGATAGAGATAAAAAAATAAAATTGTAGGAGGAGATTAGAAGATGAATAACGTTATTAATGTTGGGGTATTAGGCTTAGGTACGGTCGGAAGTGGTGTTGTCCATATTTTGAAAGAACATTATAAAAAAATTGCACTTGATACTGGGTATGAAGTGAAGGTAAAGACAGTTGTTGTACGTGATTTAGAAAAAGAACGTGATGTTTGCATTGATGGAATCGTAGTAACAAGTCATGTCGATGAAGTTCTAAATGATTCAAATATTGATATTGTAGTAGAGGTAATGGGCGGAATTGAAGAAGCAAAACAGCATATTGTTAAGGCTTTACGAAATAAGAAACATGTCGTAACAGCAAATAAAGATTTAATGGCTGTATACGGTGCAGAGCTTCTTCAATTAGCGAACGAAAATGATTGTGATCTATGTTATGAGGCAAGTGTAGCGGGTGGAATTCCGGTGTTAAGAGGATTAACTGATGGGCTAGCTTCAGATCAAATTGAAAAAATAATGGGAATTGTAAATGGCACAACAAATTACATGTTAACAAAGATGAGTCAAAAGGGATGGTCCTATGAAGAGGCTTTACAAGAAGCGCAAAAATTAGGTTTCGCAGAATCGGATCCAACAGCAGATGTTGATGGACTAGATGCGGCGAGAAAGGTGGCCATTCTTGCAAACTTAGGTTTTTCGATGAATGTTTCTTTAGATGATGTGCAAGTAAGAGGGATTCGAAAGGTCGAAAAAGAAGATTTACAAATGGCTGAAAAATTAGGATTTACTATGAAATTAATTGGGAAAGCAGAGAAACAGGGATCAGCCATTCATTTAAGTGTAGAACCGACTCTTTTACCGAGTCATCATCCGTTATCGAATGTAAATAATGAATTTAATGCGGTATATGTTCACGGTCAAGCAGTAGGAGAAGTAATGTTTTACGGACCTGGAGCTGGGAAGTTACCGACTGGTTCTGCTGTAGTAAGTGATATTATTTCAATCGTTAAAAATATGAATCAAGTTCAGAAAAATAAAAGTGCGTTAAAAGAACCAGAACCGTATGAATTACAGGGAGATGAAGAAGTTGTTTCAAAATATTTCTTACGTATTTCATTACGAGACGAACCTGGGATGTTACAAAAAATAACAGAATGTTTCGTTAATTATTCTGTAAGTTTAAAAGAAGTTATTCAATTACCTTTAAATCGTGAACTTGCAGAAGTCGTTGTTGTGACACATCAAACTTCAAAATATCAATTCGAACGAGTGTTAGGAGCGATAGAAACTGTCGCAAGTGAAATAAACAGTTATTACATTATTGAGGAGGAAAAACAATATGTATAAAGGACTATTAAAACAATATGCTTCTTATTTACCGGTGAGTGAAAACACACCTGATGTTAGCTTAATGGAAGGAAACACACCCCTTATTCCGTTATTAAATATATCAAAACAATTAGGGATTCAGTTATACGGAAAATATGAAGGAGCGAACCCAACAGGTTCTTTTAAAGACCGTGGTATGGTAATGGCGGTTGCAAAGGCGAAAGAAGAAGGGTCAGAGGCCATCATTTGTGCATCTACAGGTAATACATCGGCATCAGCTGCCGCATATGCGGCACGCCTCGGAATGAAATGTATTATCGTAATACCAGAAGGAAAGATTGCGCATGGGAAACTAGCGCAAGCAGTTGCTTATGGAGCAGAGATCATTTCAATAGAAGGGAATTTCGATGATGCACTTAAGGCTGTAAGAAATATTGCTGCAGAAGAGCCGATTACATTAGTAAACTCAGTAAATCCTTACCGAATTGAAGGGCAAAAAACAGCAGCATTTGAAATTTGCGACCAGTTGGAAAATGCACCAGATGTTCTAGCTATTCCTGTTGGGAACGCAGGGAACATAACAGCATACTGGAAAGGATTCTGTGAATATGAGAAAGAAAAAGGCTATAAGAAGCCAAGAATTCACGGGTTTGAAGCGGAAGGAGCAGCTGCTATTGTAAAAGGACATGTCATTGAAGAACCTGAAACAATTGCAACAGCGATTCGCATCGGTAACCCAGCGAGTTGGTCATATGCAGTAGAGGCTGCCGAACAATCTCATGGTGAAATAGATATGGTATCAGATGAAGAAATATTACATGCGTATAGATTATTAGCAAAAACTGAAGGAGTTTTTGCAGAGCCGGGATCAAATGCTTCATTAGCGGGCGTCATTAAACATGTGCAATCTGGAAAAATCAAAAAGGGAGAAACAGTTGTTGCAGTTTTAACTGGAAACGGTTTGAAAGATCCTGATATCGCAATTTCTTCTAATAAATTTGATATTGCAAGTGTGTCAAATGATATAGAGCAAATTAAAGATCATATTAAAGGGGTGATTATGTCGTGATACCATTGAGAGTACGTGTCCCTGCTAGTACAGCGAATGTCGGACCTGGATTTGATTCAGTAGGAATAGCATTGTCATTATATTTAGATGTGGTGGTAAAGGCGGAAGCAGACAAATGGCAAGTAATCCATTCCTTTGAAGATTCAATTCCAACAGACGATAAAAATTTAATTGTTAGCACGGCATGTAAAGTGTGTCCTTCTTTATCGCCCTATATAATAGAAGTTACTAGTAATATTCCGCTGACAAGAGGTCTAGGAAGTAGTGCTTCAGCAATTGTAGCAGGAATAGAGCTTGCGAATCAGCTTGGAAATTTGAACTTAACAACTGATCAGAAAGTTCAAATTGCAACAAATTTTGAAGGACATCCAGATAATGTTGCTGCTTCTATATTAGGTGGAACTGTAATCGGAGCACTGGATGGAAAAAATGTTTCCGTCGTAAGGATTGAAAGTAAGGAATTAGGCGTAATTTCTCTTATTCCGAATGAAGAGCTAAATACGGACGAGAGTCGATCTGTATTACCAGAGATGTTTCCATTTCATGAAGCAGTTAAGGCTAGTGCGATAAGTAACGTATTAGTAGCTGCATTTTGTCAAAAGAAGTGGGAAGTTGTAGGGGAAATGATGGAACGAGATCATTTTCATGAGCCATATCGTTTAGAACTTGTCCCGTTATTACCATCAATTCGTAAGTGTGCAAAAGAATTCGGAGCATATGGAACAGCGCTTAGCGGTGCGGGACCATCCATTTTTATATTAACTCCATATGAGAAACGTCAAGAAATTGCGGAGCAATTAGCGAGAGTATTTACAGCTATGAAAGTATGTGAGCTTGAAATCGACCATAAAGGGATTACTGTAAATAAGGAAGAACATATCGGATTATAAAGAAAGCTAGCATCGCTAGCTTTTTTATGTTGTAAATATATTTTACATCAGCATATAAAATGGAAATGAGTATTGTATAATTTAGTAAAGAGCGTATTAATTTTGGAGGTGATTATATGAGTTCAAAAGAGTCACCAGAAGAAAAAAGAGAACACATAAGACAAGGTGAGTTGAAAAATAACCCTACCGGTTCTTTGAATGATGGGCTCAATAGAGCGGAATCAGGTAGCCCTGTTGATATGACAGGGGGCATGAATTGGAAAGGTACAGGGATATTAATTTTAGTGCTAGTTTTAGGGTATATTATATATACTTATTTTTTTAGTTAAGAAATGCATGTTAAAACTTTGAATTATTTGCTTTTATAATTAGTGAGGATGAAAAATCACGGTTATTGTACTACATATATTTTAAGCAGATTATAGTTGTCCATATAAACTTATTGTTAATACTCAAAATAGAGCTAGCGTTGTGCTAGCTCTATTTTTTTGCCACATTCCTGTAACAAAGCACCTGTATATTCAGTGGTGGAGGTGCAGAAGATGAAAAAAATGATAGCAATATGTCTTCTTACAACTATGTCATTTTCGACTTTAGTTGGGTGTGATGTAAAAGGTAATAATGCTGTACAAGAGTCTAAAATAAAGAAAGCGACGTATAAAGATTTTACTTACGATGTAAATCCAGAGACTTTCGCGTTAACTGTAGAACATGATGGCGTAAAGGAACAGGCATCACAACCGTTACCGAAAATGAAAGTATCAAATGTAAAAAAAGACAAGGATCGCACATCGTGGGAATATCCAGATGAAAAAGTAAAAATAAACTTAGAAAAGAAAAAAGACCACTTAAATATTGAAGTGGAATCGACTGGTGCAGAAAGCTTTACATGGCCGAAAGTACAAGCTGAAAATTATATACTTCCGTTATGGGAAGGTAAGCAAATCCCAAGTCATGATGAGAATTGGAAGAAGTTTTTAAAGGATGATTCATATTCATTTGCTGAATCATTTTCTATGAAGTTTTTCGCATTAAATGGTTCGAAATATTCGATTGTTTATATTGCAAACAATATGTTTAATAATGAATTGAAATTTCATTCGGATCCGAAAATAGGATTTGATTTTACACATGAATTCCCAAGTATAAATAAAAATAAAACGTACGGATTTCAGCTATATGTGACAAATAATGATGCAGTAAGTATTGCTAAATTGTATAAGGATAATATCGTTGGAAAAGGTGAATTTAAAACATTACAAGAAAAGGCAAGAAAAAATAAAGAAATCGAAAAACTTTACGGGGCAGCTCATTTTTACTTTTGGAATCAAAATGGTTTATCAGAAAGTAACGTAAATTGGCCGAAGCTAAGAGAGCAAATAAATAGCCCTGTGTTTAGCCATATAAAAGAGCTTATTCAAAAGAATAGTTCAGAGCCTGGGGAATTGAATGTATTTGAGCAAGTGAGTAAACAAGATTTTATCGATAAGTATCAAAAAAATGTTATTTTACGCTATACAAACGAAGTATTATCTATGAAGGAATTGTATAAAGAAGATATTTTCCCGAAAGTTGATCAGGAAGCTAGTGTGTTACTAAAGAAAGGTGTAGATCACTTATCGAAGACAGAGTTGTATAGCTTAAATAAACATTTACTAAAGTCAGTACTCGGTGATGCGGTTGAAGAAGTAAGTAAATGGGGTAACACAGATGGGACAGATATTATAAAGGAAATGAAAGAAGCAGGAATAGACAAAGCGTGGATTGGTCTACCGAACTGGGAACAAGGATATATGCAGCCTAATTTCGTTACAGAAGCTAAGAAAATGGGGTATTTAGTTGGTCCGTATGATTCTTATCACTCAATTCATGAGAAAGGTGATAAGAATTGGAATACAGCATCTTTTAATGATCCATCGTTATATGAAGAGGCAACTGTAACGAAGAAAAATGGAGAAAAGGTGCAAGGATTTTTAGGTAGAGGACGAAAACTAAATCCGACATTATCACTTCCTAGCGTAAAAGAAAGAATGAACGATATATTACAAAATGGTCCTAAATATAATTCATGGTTTATTGATTGTGATGCAACAGGTGAAATTTACGATGACTATTCGGCAAAACATATAACGACACAAGAACAAGATCTAAAAGCAAGATTACAACGAATGGATTATATTGCGCAAGAAGAAGGTATGGTAGTTGGCTCTGAGGGCGGAAATGATTTTGCAAGTAGTACGATTACATTCGCTCATGGAATTGAAACGCCTGTTATTAAATGGGATGATGAAGATATGAGAAAAAACAAAACAAGTCCGTATTATGTAGGTGGATATTGGTCATCAAATCAAAATGTTCCCGAAAAATATGCAAAACAAGTACCGTTGAAAGAAGAATATAAACAAGTATATTTAAATCCAGTATATTCGGTACCGTTATATAAATTAGTATACAATGATTCCGTTATTACAACACATCACTGGGAATGGGGAAGTTTGAAGGTGAAAGATGAAGTGGGAACTCGTATGTTATATGAGTTATTGTATAATGTTCCTCCGTTGTACCATTTAGATGAAGTAGAGTGGAATAAGCATAAAAAAGAAATTACACAGCATTTGAAAGTTTGGAATGAAGTTCATAAAAAGGCAGTAACAGAAGAAATGACGGACTTTGCATATCTGTCAGAAGATAAGCTAGTACAATTTGCTTCTTATGGAAAAGATATTAAAATCATTGTGAATTTCTCAAATGAAGATGTGGAAATAGAAAAAATGAAAATAAAAGCAAAATCAGCTTTAATTAATAATAATGGGAAACAAATCATGTACACACCAAATGAAAAATAATAAAGTGAAACTTTAATCAGTGGGGGATTTATTCCTCACTGATTAATAGTCCGCACCAATCAAGATTTTACGGCACAAACTGGACTCTTTATTCCTGCTAAATTGTGAGGTGAAAATCTTACTATCTGCAATAAAAGAATGATAAATCTGTAATTTTAAATGTTTTGAAGTGTTAAATTTTTGAAGTTGATAAACAGTGACTTGCCAAAAATAAGCACGAGAGTATAATGTGAAATGGAATACATATTGGATTCATGATGTAACCTTACAAAAATGTAAGGTGATTGAAAGGAAATTCAATATGAAGATTACTAGACATACATTATACTAGGAAAAGAGAAAGAGAGGAGAATGAACATGAGCTCTGAATTAGAACAAAATACGAGAAGCAATAAAAAACGTTCTAAACGAAAGTCAATAAAATGGTTCATTTTAATTCCATTTTTCCTACTTATTTTTGGAGGAGTAGGATATGGATCGTTTATATATAACAAAGCCAAAGCTGTTGTAAGTGATGCGTATGCAAAAATTGATAAGTCATCAAAGCGTGATAAAGAAGTTGAACCTTTAAAGGACAACATTTCAATTTTAATCATGGGTGTAGATGGAAGTGAAATGAGAAAAGACCAATATGGTGAAGCTGTTCGAACAGATGCACTTTTATTAGCGACAATTAATAAAGATGATAAATCAGTTAAATTAGTAAGTATTCCGCGTGATTCACGTGTTTATATTCCATCTAGAAAGAAATTAGATAAAATTACACACGCCCACGTATTTGGCGGTGTTGAAAGCACAAGAGATACAGTGGAAAGATTTTTAAATGTTCCTGTTGATTATTATGTGAAGTTTAACTTTGAATCATTCGTACAAATTGTCGATTCAATTGGTGGTATTGATATTGATGTACCGGTTACTTTCACTGAACAAGATAGTAAAGACCAAGCAGGTATGATCCATTTAGAAAAAGGTTACCAACATTTAAATGGTGAACAAGCCCTTGCGCTTGCTAGAACGCGTAAAATTGATAGTGATACAATGCGTGGTCAAAGACAACAACTTGTAATTGAAGCAATTGCGAAAAAAGCAATGTCTGTTCAATCTATTAGTAAAATGGGCTCTTTACTTGATGCAGTTGATAAAAATATGAAAACAAATTTAACATTTGATGATATGCTTGCTATTACGAAAAATATGGCAGGATCAGATTTGCAAATGGAAAAGATGCAAATTGAAGGTACTGATAAACGTATTGGTGGTATTTATTACTACATTCCAAACGAAAAAAATGTGAAAGATATTTCGACTAAGTTAAATGAGCATTTAGGTGTTACACCAAAACCAACTCGAAACGAATAGTAAAAAAAGATTGGCCTTCGCCAATCTTTTTTTATGGGAATATAATTGTAACTTTTCTGTAACGATTTTTTATTTTAGAAAAATTATACTCATATATATGAGAATATTGGAGAAGCAAAAAGTATAGAGAAATACTTAAAATCTGTAGTAAGGAAAGATATCATATGCAGAAATGGATAAGCATTTTGGGAATCATTTTTATATTGACTGGATGTAAAATGTCTGAAGCTCCAACAAGTTTAATGGGAGCTCCTGCAAATGAAAAGTGGATTAATGAATTAAAAGAGCAAATAGATAAAGATTTGCCTATTAATTATCGATTGCTTACTCCAATGTCTAATAAAGATAAACAGATGATTTGGTCAATGGATTTTAAACAAGATAATAAAAAAGAAGCGATTGTATTTTATAAATTACCGAATGAAGATTGGAGTATATACTTAGCTATTTATGCGGAAAGCAACAATGGCTGGAAACTAAAGTCCACTCATACATTTGATGGTGAGGATATAGATATCGTTAAAGTCGGTGATTTTACAGGGAACGGGAAGCAAGAGTTATTAATTGGGATCACTGTAAGTCGTGAATCTTTAGAACATGTAATGTATGCTTTTTCGGAAGAAAATGATGATATGAAGGAGATTTATAATCGGCAATATACGAAGTTATTTATAGAGGATTTAAATCAAAATGGCCTTAATGATATAAGTCTTGTTACGTATAAAAAAGACGAACAATTGAAAGTTGAGTTTATGGAACAGTTTAAGACAGTATCAGAAGTTACATTTGATCCTTTTATAAATAGTATTCAAAGAATACAAATGGGCCATATTTCTAAAACATTAAAGGCAATTGTAATTGATGCAGGAATTGGGGCTCATTCAGGTATAACAAATGTAGCGAAATTTGATAAGGATCATTATGAAGTACTACCTATGGATGGGAAAGAAGACTTATTCAATGAGTATGTTGTGGAAAGTAAAGACGTTAATGAGGACGGTATTATTGAATTTGTTCGTACTGTGCGTCCAAAAGGTTGGGAAGAGGTATCGTACGGAGAGAGCACGATGTTTGAACGTTATATACAGTGGAGTGAAGAGGGAATTAAACCGATAGAAGAAAGATATGTCAATATAGAGAAAGGTTATTTTGTCAAAATCCCTCAAGCGCTAATTGGAAAAATAACTGTCCCAGTTCAGCAAGACGCATCGGATCTTCAAAAATTTATAGATGTAACTACAAATGAAATATGGCTTGAAGTCCATATTTTTAAGCGGAAAGAATGGTTCAAAATAAAAGGATACGAGGCAGCAGTTAAAACGGCTTCTCACGTATATGCAGTACCGAAGCAATCTAAATTTGAAAAAGTAAAAGCATATATAAAACCGCTAGCGGATTATCAACAAGAGTAGGGAGGTGGGAATTATGTCAGCAATTTTAGTTTTAGAAGATGAAATACCAATCCGTAGCTTTATTGTCTTAAACTTAAAACGTGCTGGGTTTTATGTATTAGAAGCTAGTACTGGAGAAGAAGCGTTACAGATTTTAAGTGAACAAACTGTTAATGTAGCGTTACTTGATGTTATGTTGCCGGGGATTGATGGTTTTCAAGTTTGTAAAGCTATCCGGGAAGAAAATAAAAAAATGGGTATTATTATGTTAACCGCACGTGTACAAAATGAAGATAAAGTACAAGGGCTAGGAATTGGTGCAGATGATTATATCGCAAAGCCGTTTAGTCCAGTAGAATTAATTGCACGTATACAATCTTTATTAAGAAGAATAGAAGTACATGAAGAAAAAACGAATACAATCACGTCTGGTCCGTTTTCGTTAAATATTATAGAAGAAAGATTATATAAAGGTGGACAATTAGTTGATTTAACCCCTACAGAGTACATGATACTACAGTATTTAATGAACCAGGCCTCGAAGCCGGTTTCGCGTGATGAAATTTTAAATATGATTTGGGGAACTAATTACGTAGGCGAGACGAAGGTAGTCGATGTAAATATGAGACGGTTACGTCAAAAGATAGAATGTAATCCGTCAGAACCAGAGTTTATCCATACTGTGTGGGGAAAAGGATATGTGTGGAAGGAAACTATAAGATGAGACGGAAAGTGACTTTATATTTTATGACGGTCATTATACTTATGCTTGTATTATTTGAAGTAGTATTTTCAGTTTCCATTTATCGATATTATTATAATGGTATTGTGCAATATGTTGAATCTCATGCAAAGACAAGTACACGTTTTTTCTCAGAATACAATTCACTATATTTTATTCGCTTGCAAGAATATAGCGGAGAGATAATTGAGAGTTTCCAATTAGAAGGAACGGAATTACAATTGATTGATCGTCACGGTACGATTATACAGTCGTCAAGTGGACAAAAGGTGGAAGGTAAAGTGATTATTCCATATTCTTTACTAGAAGGAGAAATGTATAATCAAGTTACTATTACGAAAGATGGTGTGAAACAATTAGAAGTATATAGTCCACTGATTCATCAAGGACAAACTATCGGCGTTTTAAAATATACGACTGTGTTAACAGATGTCAATGCAAAGATAATCGAAATTATTTTGTTTACTATTTCAGTTGGAATTGTCATCTCAGGTATCGTATTTTTAATAAGTAGACGATTGGCGAATTCGTTTGTGAAACCTATCGAATCTATTATTCATGCTTCTTCGCAAATTGCAGAAGGTACATTAAAGGAGCAAATTAAAGAAGATTATCCTGGTGAATTAGGTGAGTTAGCACATAGCTTAAATTATATGGCCGATAAAATAGAAAAAGCTGAGCAAATGAAAAATGAATTTATTGCCTCTATTTCGCATGAAATACGAACACCTTTAACAGGGATTAAAGGGTGGAGTGAGACGTTAAAAACAGTAGATCATTTAACAGATGAAGAAATAAAGCAAGGTATGGGAATTATTTCAGGTGAAACAGACCGATTGATACATTTAGTAGAAGAGTTACTAGATTTTTCAAGATTGCAGTCAAATCATTTTAATTTATATAAACAAAAGGTGCAATTGTACGATATACTAGAAGAGACGATTTGGCAATTAACTCCTAAATCAGAAGAGAAACAGATTCAACTAGTCGCTAATTTAGAACGAGTAGAACTAGTAGGAGATCGAAATAGACTAAAACAAGTTTTTCTAAATATTATTCATAATGCTATTAAATATTCAAATGAAAAAGGTACAATTTACATTGAAGCGGCCAAAAGTGAAGGAAAAGCCGTGATTAAGGTGACAGATCAAGGTATTGGAATTGCTAAAGAGCATCTACCATTTATAGAGCAGTCATTTTATCAGATTAATAACCATATTGAAGGCGCAGGTATTGGATTAGCTATCGTAAAAAAAATGGTGGAGCTTCATGGCGGTACGCTTAGTATTACAAGTAGAGAACGAGTAGGAACAACAATTTTGATAAAACTCCCACTATAATTTTATAAAAAGTATGTTTATATAGTGTAATAAAAATAAATAGATGTATAATTATATTGGGTGATTTATATATGAGATTAATAGAGAGAGGAATTCGATAGAATGGAAAAGGCTTTTAACTTTAAACGTGTAGTAGTCGCTTTAATAGCAATTGCAATAGTAGCTATTGGGTATTTCATGTTTCAATCTATTACTTCACCAGCAAAAGCTGTAGCGAAACAAGAAAATGTAGTGCAGCTTGCAAGTGAACAATCGAAAATTGAAATGAATAAAACGGCACCAAGTCGTTTTAACGGAGTGGAAAGAAAAGTTGCTTATCTTACATTTGATGATGGGCCAGGAAAATATACGGCTGAATTATTAAATATGTTAAAACAGCATGATGCGAAGGCGACATTCTTTTTAATCGGAGCGAATGTAAAAGAGTTTACTGATTTAGTAAAACGTGAAAATGCAGAGGGTCATTATGTTGGAATGCATAGCATGACACACAATTTTGCGAAGTTATATAAAAATGGCGAATATGTTAATGAAATGAAAGAAGATCAAAGCTTAATCGCAAATATTATTGGGAAATCACCTCAATTAACACGTCCACCATACGGGTCGAAGCCTGGTTTAAATGAAGGCCTTCGAAACAAAGTAGTAGAGAGTGGTCTTAAAGTATGGGACTGGACAATTGATTCTTTAGACTGGAAATACAATAAAGTACAAGTCGATGCAGCGGCAGCACAAATCGCTCAAAATGTATTAAATGGTGCAACAAAACCTCAAGAAGTCATTTTAATGCATGATATTCACCCACAATCAGTCGCAGCTGTGCCAGCAATATTAAAAGGTCTAAAAGAAAAGGGTTACGAGTTTGAAGCATATCATGAAGAGAATCACTTCCCAGTGAATCTTTGGCATGATAACCGTATGTAATGGAGGAATTGAAGTTGAAATATGGAAAAGTAGCAGTTGTTGGAGTATTATCAGTAGGATTATTATCAGGCTGTTTCGGTGAAAAGCCAGAAGGAAATTTATTTGCGGCTTTTGAAGCAGCAGCAACACAAGAAAAATCTTTAGCGGATGACACAAAAAAATTAGAGGAATTAGAAAAGCAAGGACAAGAACTTTATTCTCAAATTTTACAAGAAGGTAAAGAGCATAATGAAGCAGTTTCAAAGAAAATAGAGCAAGCTACTGCAAATGTCGACGAGCGTGAAAAAGTATTGAAAAACGAGAAGGAACAGTTAGAAAAAGCGCAGAAAGAAACGAAATCCGTTCAAAGCAATATTGAAAAACTCGAAGATAAGAAATTACAAAAACAAGCAAAAACAGTTGAAGAATCGTATAAAAATCGTTATGATGCATTCCAAAAGATGAATGAAAATTATACGAAGGCATTAGCGACTGAAAAAGAACTGTATGAAAAGTTAAAGGTTAAAGAAACAAAATTAAAAGAAATTGGTGAAAAAGTTAAAGCTGTTAATGAATTAAATGTGGAAGCACAAAAGTCGAAAGAGCAATTTAATAAGTATACAAAAGAGTATAATGACAGTAAATTAGCATTTTACAAAGATGCAGAGATTAAGATTAAAGATCAGAAATAAAGAAAAATCTTAAGCGTAATAACAAGCCGGAGAAACATCGTCACAAGTGTTTTTTCGGTTTTTTACGTTAAATGAATAGAAAAGACTGGAATTGATATCATAAAAGAGTTATAGTGAATTGTTCCAAGGGAAACATTGTAAAGTAAGGAGAATGAAATATGTCATATGAATTTTTATTCAAATTAGGTTTAGCACTCTTTTTAGGATTATTCATCGGGATAGATAGGCAGCTAAAGAATAAACCGCTTGGTGTGAAAACAAGTATGGTTATTTCTGTAGCAAGTTGTTTAATTACAATGGTTTCAATTGAGTCTGTAAATGTATATTCTGTACCGGGTCATACGAATATGGATCCAATGCGATTAGCTGCCCAAATTGTTAGTGGTATCGGTTTTCTTGGTGCAGGTGTCATTTTACGAAGAAGTAATGACGTTATTTCTGGATTAACGACAGCTTCTATGGTGTGGGCTGCTTCAGCTTTAGGTATTGCAATTGGAGCAGGATTTTATGTACAAGCGACGGTTGCTATGATTTTAATTATTTTAGCGATTAACGTACTTCCGCAAATTGTGAAAATTGCAGGTCCTTATTCATTAAGACAAAAGGACTTATCTATAAAAATTACTGTAAAAGAGCATCAAGAATTAGATCGTATATTTAAGCAAATTAAAAATTTAGGTATGCATGTGAAACGAGTGAAAATTAAAGATATTGATAATGGAGCATTTCAGCAATTGGAGATGGTTATATTAGCTCCAGAAGATTTATATACAACTGAGTTATACAGTTCTCTAAAAGAGATTGATCGTGTTGTCTCAGTTGAAGTTGAAAGTAGATGATTGTGATAAAAAAGAGTGAAGTGAATTCACTCTTTTTTTATTTGGATTTTCAAGGAAATAAATTGATATAATGATGAGTAAACAAGGGGGAGAAATGATGGAAATACATATTAGAAGAGCGATAAAAGATGATATACCAGGTATAGCGAAGGTGCATGTTGATAGCTGGAAAACAACGTATAAAGGGATATTTACTGAAGAAATTTTAGAAAATATAACATATGAGCAACGAGAAAAACAATGGGAAAACATTTTTCAACAAGAAGTTAAACACCAATATAGATTTGTAGCAGAGACGTTAGATGGAACAATTATCGGATTTATTGACGGGGGAGTTGAAAGAACAGGTACATATAATTGTGATGGGGAATTATATGCGATTTATGTGTTACAACAGTATCAAGGCTTGAAAATAGGAAAAAGGCTATTTCAAGTGTTTTTATCTGAGTGCCAAAAAAATAATATGCAATCGCTGTTAGTTTGGGTAGTTACTAATAACCCTTCTAAAAAGTTTTATGAAAAATATAATCCAGAAAAAATTGATACGAAATTTTTAGAAAGACTAAATGTAGAAGAAACAGCGTATTGTTGGAGAAATACAAATAATATTATTATGTAAACTTGTTATTTGAAAGAGGTATACCAATTAAGGTATACCTCTTTTGTTTAACTATTTTGGATCGATTACTAATGAAAAATAGTAAGTATGTAGTTTGAAAGTGAGAATTTTTCTTATGTATTTTTAATCAGATTAAAGAAAGTCTGAAAAAAAGAAAAGTTTATTCAGATTTAAAAATTCTGAAATAAACTATTGAATTGATAATGGTAATCAATTAGAATTTGAATTGATAACGATATTCAATTATCAATTGTAATATGAAATTCCGATAGCGTTCATATAAAGAGGAGGCAAAGTATGAGGCATGCGAAACAAATCGCGGAACATGCAACAATACAAAGTTTTTTAAATTGTTATTTAAGAGAAACAGGAAGTGGAGAATGGATTACAGAGGATAAAAGGATAGAGGATATTTTCTACCATTCATTACAAAGAGATACTTGCTCTACTTATTTATGCTGTCGGTTATCGGCACAAAACATTACTTTGTATGGAGAGGTTATATATAAATCACCAACAGATCGTCATTTGTTTGGAGAACAATTTTATTATCAAATGGGAGAAAATAAGAATGTTATAAAAGCAGATTACGTTACAGTTATTACATTTTTAATAAAAGAGATGTCCATCAACTACGGAGAAGGGACGAATCCTGCTGAACTTATGCTTCGAGTTATTCGTAGTTGTCAAAATATTGAGGAATTTACAAAGGAGCGAATAGAAGATACATCCGAATTATATGGTTTCCATACATCCTTTATAGAGGCGGAGCAATCTTTATTATTTGGACATTTAACTCATCCAACCCCAAAGAGTAGACAAGGTATTTTGGAGTGGAAAAGTGCAATGTATTCTCCAGAATTAAAAGGAGAATGTCAGCTTCAGTATTTTAGGGCACATAAAAGTATAGTAAATGAAAAATCATTATTATCAGATTCTACAACAACGATTATAAAAGCAGGATTAAGTAATGATGAGATGGTTAGTAAGGAATTTATATCGAAGTATTGTAATGAAGATGAATATTCATTAATTCCAATTCATCCGCTTCAGGCAGAATGGCTATTACACCAACCTTACGTACAGGATTGGATAGATCAAGGAGTACTTGAATATATCGGTCCTGCCGGTAAGTATTATATGGCAACATCATCACTTAGGACGTTATATCATCCCCACTCAAAATATATGCTTAAGTTTTCATTTCCAGTAAAAGTAACAAATTCAATGCGCATTAATAAATTGAAGGAACTAGAGAGTGGTCTTGAAGGAAAGGAAATGCTAAATACAGCAATTGGTGAAGTATTAGAAAAGTTTCCAGGCTTTGATTTTATTTGTGATCCAGCCTTTATTACATTAAATTATGGAGCACAAGAATCTGGATTTGAAGTGATTATACGAGAGAATCCTTTTTATAGTGAGCATGCAAATGACGCTACATTAATTGCTGGATTAGTACAAGATGCTATACCTGGAGAACGTACTCGTTTATCGAATATTATTCATCGATTAGCAGATTTAGAAAGTAGAAGCTGTGAAGAAGTAAGTTTAGAGTGGTTTAGACGATATATGAATATTTCTTTAAAACCGATGGTATGGATGTATTTACAGTATGGTGTTGCATTAGAAGCGCATCAGCAAAATAGCGTCGTTCAGCTAAAGAATGGTTATCCGGTTAAATATTATTTCCGTGATAATCAGGGGTTTTATTTCTGTAATTCAATGAAAGAGATGCTTAATAATGAATTAGCTGGTATTGGAGAGCGTACTGGAAATTTATATGACGACTATATTGTAGATGAGAGATTTCGTTACTACTTAATTTTCAATCATATGTTTGGCCTCATTAACGGTTTTGGTACAGCAGGATTAATTAAGGAGGAAATCCTTCTCTCGGAATTAAGGTCTGTACTTGAATCATTCCTTCCTTATAACCGTGAACCTTCTACCTTTTTAAGAGAATTGTTGGAAGAGGATAAGTTGGCATGTAAAGCAAATTTATTAACGAGATTTTTCGATGTCGATGAGTTAAGTAATCCTTTAGAACAAGCAATTTACGTACAGGTAAAGAATCCGCTCGTTAGAGAAGTGGCTGTTCGTTCATAAATAACGTTAAAATTTCACGTAATACAAATAATGGTATTTCCCATAAGGTGGAGGGGGTTATGAGAATGGACATGTATCATACGAAAATATTGAAGGCGCTCGAATCAGAAGATTACATTTCAGTGCGAAGAAGAGTGCTACGTCAATTAGTAGAATCGTTAATTTACGAGGGGATTATTACACCGGTTCGCATAGAAAGGGAAGAACAAATTCTTTTTATAATACAAGGACTTGATGAAGAAAACAAAAGTGTCACATACAAATGCTACGGAAGAGAACGAATGACATTTGGACGTATCTCTGTAGATTCATTAATAATGAGAGTTCAAGAGGAACAACAAGAAATACAATCTGTGTCGCAATTTCTAGAAGAAGTTTTTCGGGTTGTTAGCGTTAAACGAACTAAATTAGATTCTTTTATTCACGAATTAGAACAAACGATATTTAAAGACACAATTGCACAATATGAAAGACATAATAAGGTGAAATATACTCGGAAATCGTACGATGACTTTGAAAGTCATTTAATAGACGGTCACCCATATCATCCTAGCTATAAAGCACGCATTGGATTTCAATATCGTGACAATTTTCAATATGGATATGAATTTATGAGACCAATAAAACTCATCTGGATTGCAGCGCATAAGAATTATGCGACTGTAGGTTATGAAAATGAAGTGATTTATAGCGATACTTTAAAAGAAGAAATTGGTGAGCAGAAAATAGAAGAATATATGAATCGTATTCGAAGTTTAGGTTCTAATCCAGAACAGTATTGTTTAATTCCGGTTCATCCTTGGCAGTGGGAAAACTTTATTATTCCGAATTATGCTGATCATATACAGGATAAATGCATCATTTATTTAGAGGAGTCAGAGGATGATTATTGCGCGCAACAGTCAATGAGAACGTTAAGAAATATTACGAGTCCAAAGAAGCCGTACGTTAAATTATCGATGAATTTACTCAACACTTCAACACTCCGTACGCTGAAACCATATTCTGTTGTGAGTGCACCAGCAATATCAAATTGGCTAAATGATGTTGTAAGTGATGATCTGTATTTAAGAGATGAATCGCGCATCATTTTTTTAAATGAGTTTTCGGGTGTAACGTATGATACGAATAAGGAATCTGTATATGGTTCATTAGGATGCATTTGGCGTGAAAGCGTTCATAAATATTTGGATAGACAAGAGGATGCAGTGCCCTTTAACGGCTTATATGCAAAAGAGAAAGATGGGACGCCAGTTATTGATGCATGGTTAAACAAACATGGGATAGAAAATTGGCTACGATTACTTATTCAAAAAGTGATTATACCAGTTATACATCTTGTTGTAGAGCATGGGATCGCATTAGAATCACACGGACAAAATATGATTTTAGTCCATAAAGAAGGGCTACCTGTCCGTATTGCATTAAAGGATTTCCATGAAGGACTTGAGTTTTATCGTCCATTCTTAAAAGAAATCGACAAATGTCCTGACTTTACTAAAATGCATAAAACGTATGCGAATGGAAAAATGAATGATTTCTTTGAAATGGATCGTATCGAATGTTTACAAGAGATGGTACTAGATGCACTGTTCTTATTTAATATAGGAGAATTAGCTTTCGTACTTGCGGATGAATATGAATGGAAAGAAGAAAGTTTTTGGATGATAGTGATCGAAGAAATCGAAAGTCATATTAGAAAATATCCACATTTAAAAGAGAGATTTGAAAGGATTCAATTATATACACCTACGTTTTATGCCGAGCAATTGACGAAGCGTCGTTTATATTTAGATGTGGAATCACTTGTTCATGAAGTTCCAAATCCATTGTATAGAGCAAGACAACTTATGAAACAAAAATCAGTTGTTACAGGGGGAAATCATGCTGATCGTTAATAAACAAGAGTATAGCAAAAGTGATTTTGATTTGAGATTACAAGTTTATGAGGAGATGGAACAATTTCAAGAAGTAGCAGGAAATAGATTTGCGCTTTGTCTGAAAGATCCATTCGATATTATTACGCTTGTGTTTTTCTTAAAAGAAAAGAAATCATCAGTATTACTTATACATGAAGATACGCCAAAAGAAACGGCTACTGAAATGGCAAAGCGTGCAAATTGTATAGGAATTTTATGTGGAGAATATGGCGATTTTACGAGGTTAGAAGTAGTGAACTGTTTACTAGAAGAGCCTTCTTTATTGCAATATAGTTCTGGAACAACAGGAGAACCGAAACTAATTCGTAGAGCATGGACGGAAGTTGATATAGAAATTACTGCTTATAATGAAGCTTTAAACTGTGAAGTAGATGAAGTGCCGATCGTTATGGCTCCTGTTTCACATTCATACGGATTAATATGTGGTACGTTATCTGCAATTACGCGGGGAAGCAAACCTATCATCATTACGAATAAAAATCCTAAATTCGCATTAAATATAGTTCGCAATACAGAAAAACATATCATATATGCAGTACCACTTATGTTACATATTATGGGGAGTTTCCCGCAAGGAACGTTTCAGTTTCATAAAATTATGACATCCGGAGCGCCTTTGCCAGAAGCATTGTTTTATAAACTAAAAGAAACGACAACATATATGATGCAGCAATACGGTTGTTCTGAAGCGGGGTGTATTAGTATATGTCATGATATGAAAAGCCATTTAGATTTAGGAAATCCACTACCTCATGCGAGTATAAGCATAGGTTTAGATGAAAATATGCCTGAAGAAATCGTAGTGAAAATGAACGATAAAGAAATCTTCACGAAAGATTTGGGGTATAAATCTGAGCGTGGCCTTCATTTTATGGGACGCATGGATGATGTGATTAACGTTTCAGGATTAAAAGTCTTTCCTATAGAGGTAGAAGAAACGATGCTTCGACTAGAAGGCGTTCAAGAGGCAATTGTATATCGCGGGAAACATCCTGTCATGGGCGAAATTGTTAAAGCGAAAGTAATCTCTCATATTGATCCAGTACGAATAAGAGAATGGTGTATTCAGCATTTACCAGCTTATAAAGTTCCACATGAGATTGAAAGTGTAACTGAAATTCCGAAAAATAAAACTGGAAAAGTAAGTAGAAAGTTACTAGAGATGGGAGATGTTACAACATGAGACGTGAAACATTAAAAAATGAAGTGCTGAAAATTATGACAGGAAAAATGGAACTAAAAAACGTGACACATTTAGAAGAAACGATGCGTTTAAATCAAGATTTATATATAGATTCGGTAATGATGTTACAGCTCATAGTATACATAGAAATGGATTTAAAGCTATGCGTTCCAGAGGATGAGATAGACCCAAAGGCGTTTCTTACTGTAGGATCTTTGCTCGACTTTATGGAAGATTTGCAGCCGTTACACGAAGTAAATGTGAATAACTAACCTTTAGGAAAGTGGATGAGAGTATGACTTCAATTAAAGTTCACTGTTTAGTGAGTTGTTTTTGTGAAATTATAAAAAGGCGTAGCGATATAGATTACCGTCCATTTTATTTCGGATTATGGGATGGAGATTTTGATATAACAGAAGGCGGGATTATTTCTTATCATTCCGAAAACATTAACCATGATAACTACTTGCTCTGGTATGAAAAATTGTATGGTATGAAAGTGAACGAATGGTACGATCATTCAAAAGATAAGAGTATCAATGTAGAGACATTTTTAGAATTAGTAGAAAATAAACCGGAAAATCGTTACGTAATTGTAATGGTTGATATGTCTTTATTGCCTGAGAGAGAAAATAAATTTCATCAAAAACCGTTTCCACATTACTTAATGATATCGAAGACAGAGAAAGAAGACGAATGGTTCATGCTTGATCCTGATTTTCGCTGGGAAGGGAATATGGAAAGAGAAAAAGTGCTCCATTCTATTAAAGACAACCCATTTGGTGGAGGCTATTTCATTGATATTGATATAGAAGGAATTCAGGAGCCAACAGAAGAAATGGTAGCGAATTATTTCACAGAAACTTTCAAAAGAAACGATAATGAACTGACTATGGAGCTGAAAAATTTAATTATAAAAATGGCAAATGAAGAAGAAGGCTATTCGCTTTCTGGTCTTGTAGCGGCAGTAAAACAAATACCAGTACTTGCAATTCGTAAATATAGTTATGAACATGCTTTTGCATACTTCCGTGAAACGTTGCAATATTCGGAGCAAGAATTTGATTATTGGTGTGATCGGGTAGAAGATATTGTACAAGGATTTACAAATGTACAGTATCGTGCAATTAAAATGGCAATGACGAATAATAAAGATATGTTATTATCAATTGTTGAAAAGCTAGATGGAATGAATGCAATTGAACTGCAAATTAAGGATGAATTAGAGAGACAATTTCTATCATGGAAAGATATGAAAACAAACGAGTCTGTCTTACCTTTTAAAAAAAGCTAACTGAATTTAAGATAAGGGAGTTCAAACCTATGAAATATTCGCTATGTACTATTTCCTTTCGTCATCAATTAATTTCATTTACTGATATTATTCAATTTGCATATGAAAACGGTTTTGAAGGAATTGAATTGTGGGGGACTCATGCACAAAATTTGTATGTGCAAGAGCGTGAAACGACAGAACGAGAGTTAAATTTTTTAAAGGATAAAAACTTAGAAATTACGATGATAAGTGATTATTTAGACATATCATTATCAGCAGATTTTGAAAAAACGATGGGGAAATGTGAACAACTTGCAATACTAGCTAATTGGTTTAAAACGAACAAAATTCGTACGTTTGCTGGACAAAAAGGAAGCGAAGATTTCTCGGAACAGGAGAGAAAAGAGTATGTGAATCGAATTCGCATGATTTGTGAAGTATTTGCTCAGCGCAATATGTATGTACTTTTAGAAACACATCCAAATACGTTAACGGACACGTTACCCTCTACTTTGGAATTATTAGAAGAAGTAGACCATCCGAATTTGAAAATAAACCTTGATTTTCTTCATATATGGGAGTCTGGTGCAGATCCAATTGACAGTTTCCATCGACTAAGGCCATGGATACAACATTACCATTTTAAGAATATATTGTCAGCAGATTATTTGCATGTGTTTGAACCAAATAATGTATATGCAGCAGCGGGAAGTCGAATTGGTATGGTTCCATTATTTGAAGGTATCGTAAATTATGATGAGATTATTCAGGAAGTGAGAGATACTGACCATTTCGCATCACTTGAATGGTTTGGACATAATGCAAAAGATATATTAAAAGAAGAAATGAAAGTATTAATAAATAGAAATTTAGAAGTAGTAACTTCTTAATATAAAATGATGTAAGAGTCTCTCATTGTAGAGACTCTTTTTAAAAAATAAAAATAACCAAAAATTACCATGTATTTAAATTGGAATTTAACACAATTTATATATAAATAAGGAGGTGATCGGTAATGGCTAGAAATCGTAACGCTAATCAATTAGCATCACATGGAGCACAAGCAGCTCTAGATCAAATGAAATATGAAATTGCACAAGAGTTTGGTGTACAACTTGGAGCTGATACTTCTTCACGTGCAAACGGTTCTGTAGGCGGTGAAATTACAAAACGCCTTGTAGCGATGGCAGAACAACAGCTTGGTGGCGGATATACTCGCTAAATGTAGAAGGTTATAGGAGAAAGGAAGGATTCTTCCTTTCTTTTTTTTTCAATTAATTGGTATGGATATATTGCGAACTGGATTCAAAGAATAGGAATAATACTATATTTTCCCCAATTTCTTTTGTTGTAAATGGGAAGTAGTAAAATGTAATAGCCCTGGTGGAATGAAAAATTACGTTCCAGCAGGGCTATTATATGGTAAGAAATATATGATGAAAGGTTCCGAAGCCAACATGTTAAAAAAAGAAAACTGTTGTTTAATTGCGCTTGCATCAGTTCCACTTGTTATGACATTAGGGAATTCAATGCTCATTCCAATCCTACCGACTATCGAAAAGAAATTACATATTTCATCGTTTCAAGTATCCATGATTATTACAATTTACTCTATTGTAGCCATTTTACTTATACCGATTGCTGGTTATTTATCAGATAGATGGGGACGAAAGATGATAATGGTTCCGAGTTTGCTGATTGCGGCTATAGGAGGGGCGATAACTGGTTGGGTATCTTGGAAAATTGATAATCCCTACACTTGGATATTGATCGGTAGAGCGATTCAAGGTATTGGTGCTGCTGGTGCAATGCCAGTTGTTATACCGTGTGTTGGTGATTTATACAAAGATGAAAAACAAGTTAGTGCAGGTTTAGGAATCATTGAAACATCCAATACATTTGGAAAAGTGTTGAGCCCTATTTTAGGATCTGCTCTTGCTGCCATTGTATGGTTCTTACCATTTTGGGCGATTCCAGTTTTATGCGTAGTATCAATCGTTTTATTACTTGTTCTAGTAAAGGCAAAGAAACAAGAAGGAGAAGTACCACCACTTAAAGAGTTTATAAAATCTATTCTTTCTACGTTTCGAGAAAAGGGAAGATGGTTGATTGCCATTTTTGTATTAGGTGCAATTATTATGCTTATTTTATTCGGAATTCTCTTTTATTTATCGACTATACTGGAATCAAAGTATGACATTCATGGTATATGGAAGGGGTGTGTACTTGCTATCCCGTTGCTTGTACTGTCACTTAGTTCATATATGGCTGGTAAAAAAATTGGAGATAATCAAAATATGATGAAGAAGTGTATTTATATTGGTTTTTTAATGGCAGCTGCATCAGTCATTATTCCTTTATTTATAAAAGGGATCTATTTACTACTTCTTTGTCTCGTTATTATGGGAATAGGAATTGGTATGGCACTCCCATGTTTAGACGCCCTAATTACACAAGGAATTGAAAAGGAACAAAGGGGGACGGTTACGTCATTTTATAGTTCAATGCGATTTATCGGTGTAGCAGCTGGACCACCTCTATATTCTTTTTTCATGAAAGGTGCTGACCATGAAGTGTTTTATTTAACAAGTATTTTCGCTGGTATTGGTGCTGTTATAGCAATGATTTGGATTAGACCAGCAAAAGATGCAAAGACGGTAAAACAGAAATCGGAACCTACTTCATAATTTGTAAGAGAATTGCATGATGTTTTAAGTCACATGCAATTCTCTTTAGTTAATTAAGAATAAATAACTTGTTTTAACATATAAAGTGCGACACCCCATATGATAAGACCAGAAAATTTATTTAATAATAAGATTGTCTTTCCGGTTGAGTCTATTCTTTTTAAAAATTTCCCCGCTAAAGCTAAGCTTATAAACCAAATCCAAGAAACGATAATAGTTGCAGAAGTGAAAGCCCATTTTTCACTTCCTATGTATTGGATAGAGTTTGTTCCAATTACACCAATTGTGTCTAAAATTGCGTGTGGATTTAGTAATGAAACCGATGCTGCGAAAATAATTTGATTTTTTAAAGGCATACTTTTTTCTTGTTTTACATCATTTGCAGGATCGCTTCTCCAAATAACCCAGCCCATATACATAAGAAAGAAAAATCCAATCAAATACAAGGTGGTTGTTAACCAAGAAAAAGTTAGGAGCACAAGGGAGACACCCTGTACAGCAATTAAAATTAGCAACGTATCACATATAGATGCAGTTAATACTACAGGGGCTACTCTCCAAATATTTGGTTGGCTCGCACCTTGGTTAAAGACAAAAACATTTTGGACACCTAATGGAATAATAAGACCAAATGCAAGGATGATACCGTGAATAATTGCTTCATTCATCATATTACCTCCTACTTAATGTGATTAATTATGATAGTGTATATTGTATAGAAGAAATGAAAGTTTGTATCCATCCATATGGTTGGATAGGTTACCAACCAAAAAATGTGAGGTGATATGATGGAAAGGTTAGTTTGGAAACCTAATATGTCTTCACCTATTCCATTATATAAACAAATAGAATCTTATATAAAAGAAAGAATTGTTAATGGGGAATGGACAGTTGGAACTAAATTACCTTCACAAAGAGATTTGGCGCAAACGTTTGAAGTAAATCGAAGTACAATTGTAATGGCTTTCGATGAATTAGTAGCAAAAGGGTATATTGAGGGGAATGGCCGGAAGGGAACAATTGTAATAAATAATAGTGAGAGTACTGCCACATATGCACCCCCTCCTAACTGGCGGTCCTATGTGGAAACAGGCCTTCATTATCCAAATCTTCCTGCTGTACAAGAGATTAATCAAGCTGAATTTACTCCCAATGTAATTCGATTGGGAACAGGTGAGCTCGCGCCGAGCCTTTTACCTGAGAAAAAGATGAAGGAAATTATTAATAAAATTTTACAATCAAATGTTACACTTGGGTATGAGGAACCGAAAGGAAATCTTTATTTAAGAGAAAAAATTGCGGAATATTTAAAAGGGCATGGGGTATATGTATCTCCTGACTCTATTTTAATTGTTTCAGGGGCAATTCAAGCACTGCAACTTATTTCTATGGGGCTTCTTCCGAAAGGAGCGTCAATTTTATTAGAAAAACCATCATATTTATATTCGCTTAATGTATTTCAATCAGCAGGAATGCGTTTAATTGGAATACCAATGGATGAGAATGGTTTAAACGCATCATATATTGCGAAATATAAGAAGCAATTTAATGCATCTATTTTATATACAATCCCGTCTTTTCATAATCCGACGAGCTTTAGTATGAATGCGAAGAAACGAATAGAAGTGATGGAAATCTGTAATGAAATTGGATTGCCTATTATAGAGGACGCGGTGTACCAAGACTTATGGTTTGATGAGCCTGTTTCAAAGCCTTTAAAGGCATATGATAAAAACGGAATTGTACTACATATAGGGAGTATGTCTAAAGTAATTAGTCCAGGATTAAGAATTGGATGGATTGTTGGACCTGAGCCAGTCATTCAAAGATTGGCAGACATAAAAATGCAAACAGATTATGGTTCAAGTTCTATATCCCAGCAAATTGCAGCGGAATGGTTTACAAATGGATTATATGATGAACATTTACAGTTTGTAAGAATTAAGTTGAAAAAGCGCAGAGATTTTATGTTACAAATGTTAGAGAAATATTGTCAGGATATAGCAACATGGTATGAACCGGCAGGTGGTTTTTATATTTGGTTACATATGAATGTACCCGTTTCGAACCGTAGCTTATTTGACAAAGCTTTGCAAGAAAAGATTTTATTAAATCCAGGTACTTTGTATGATAGAAGTGCAAACCAATTTTTACGCCTATCATATTCATACGCAACGTTAGAAGAAATTGAAATGGGTATAAAAAAACTTGCACAACTAATGAAAATGTAAGAGGAGAAAATAATGAAACAATATGTAATTTGCCAAATTATCGATGGGGATAAATATTTAGCTGCTTATGCGGAGACGAAGCAGGATGCAATTGAAAAAGCGGAATTGTTAGGGTTACGAACGGGAAATCGATACACAGTTATTACTGCGGAGGAAGCTGAAGGGTTAACTTACCCTTAGGCAACGTATAGTAATTATGCAAGAAGTAAATAAGCCTAGTAATATATGATATTACTAGGCTTATTTTTTTTGAAAGCGTTACGTGTTCTCGTATGAAAAATAATAGTATTATGAGTCAAGTTGACGGAAATACCGATTTGTTTTTCGGTCCTGATTTCCGTTTCTATATTCATCAATATATTGTCTGAAGTTCCAAGATTGTACAAACTTATTTGCAGCGTTATAACCAGAATTGTAAAGCCACTCTTTTTCTTCCTTTGTTAACTCAAAGTTTGTGCTTGTAATGGATCCCGTTGGAATTGTAATCGTTCTTGCTTTTGATTCTTTATCTAAATGGCGTAAATCATGGGCTTGCATCATTGTTTTAAATAGTCCTTTGAACATGGAGATAGGCTCGTTATAGTGGGCAGGATCAGCTTGAATCTCATCTTTTACAAAATGAAATCCAAAAGTCGGCCAGCGAGGAGAGGTAGGTGAGTCGAAAATCCAAATTGGGTAATTGCTTAAAATCCCTCCATCAACCATATAACAAGGTTGCTTCCATTTTGGGGTTCTCCATTTTACGGGTTCAAAGAAGAAGGGGATTGTACTACTCATTCTTACAGCTTTAGCAATAGAGAAGCGATAATTTAAAAATCCGTAGTTTGGTAAGTCATCGGGGAAGATAACCATTTTTCCATTACTTATATCAGAAGCGATAATTTTAAGCTTATTTAAATCAGGTAAATCTGTGAATAAGTGAACTCCTTTTTTGCGAAGTAATTCTTCAATCCATTCTTCTATAAAAATATTAGAGTAAATACCAAGAGTAGTCCATGCGCTTAATCCTTTGCCGATAAACGGGATTCTGTCAATAAAGGTTTTCTTCGTAAATGTATTATAATCAATATCAGTTATTATCGTTTTTAACTCTGAACAAGAATATCCTGCTGCTAGAAGCGCTGCGATAATGGAACCAGCTGATGTTCCAGCTACACGCTCCCATTCATAGCCTTTTTCAGCTAACGCGCAAATTGCCCCTACATGCGCAATTCCGCGTACACCGCCTCCTTCAAAAACACCATCAATCTTCATCAATCATACTTCCTTTCGAATAAAAGATTTAAAAATGGCAAAAAAGCACGTATTGTACGTGCTTTTTTACAATAGTTTTTAAGTTTACTAGCAGCCTACAAAGCCGCCCCAACAGCTAGCTCCGATGATGATTAGAAGGATAAATAAAACGATTAATAAAGCGAAACCTCCATAACCACATCCACCACCACAACTACCGCCGTAACCGTAGCCGCCGTAGCCGCCGCAACTATATCCGTAACCCATGTGGAATTCCTCCTTAAATTAAAAATAAAAATGAACGAGGGGAAAATGTACTGGAAGAAATAATGAACTATCGTGTTTGTAGGAACAATGTATACTATGCTTTTTTAAACTTGTTCGCGTATGAGGGATAAGCCCGTTTTTTTGAAGGGTTGTTGATTTTACGATAAATGGAGTATAATCTTTGTGCTATGATACAAATAAGTATGTAAATGTAAGGAGAATTTATGGATAAAAAAATTGAAGTATTAATTGATAAATATGGACTGTCACATTTAAAAGAGGAACTTATTCATACTGTATTTCCTTGTGTAAAAGTTGTGCCAAAGCAACAAGAAATGATTGCGGTAGGTAGTTCGAAAATGGGGGGAGTTCCTGATTTACCGGATTCATTTGAATACCCAATGTACAAAGGAAATCCGTTACAGTTTATCGCTCAATTTAATTTAAATGATTTACAAAATGTTGGTATGGATCACAATCTTCCTAAGACAGGGATGTTATATTTCTTTAGCATTGAAAATTACTTTGAAGAAGATGTGAATCCAACTGAAGCGGGGCGTGTACTTTATTATGATATTCCTGTAGAGCAATTACGAAGAGCAGATGAAACTCAAGCGAAGTATACTCAATGCGCAATTACTTTTGAACTGACTTATAAATTACCAGAACTTTTCATTGAAGATGAGGCAGATTCAGATCGTTTCTTGCAATTACTTGAAGAGCTGATTCCAGACAACTATGATAATCATCAAATGTTTGGTGAGCCATTCTCTGTACAAGAGGAAGTATTATATGAGACAGGAGAATATATGGGGATAGAGCCACAGCAAATGACGCTTTTATTCCAAATTGATTCAGATCATAAAAATTGTAATATGGTTTGGGGAGAATTAGGAATGCTATATTTCTGTATTAGTAATGAAGATTTGAAACATCGACGTTTTGAAAATACGTGCTGTGTATTACAAACTTGTTAATGAAAAAGGTTGTTCTTGTAAAAAGAACAACCTTTTTACAATGTTAAATATGCATAATCTCATATGACCTATTTTGAAAAGTATTGTATACTCTGAAACTATACGATACTTTTTCGTATAGTTATAGAATGTAAGGAGTGACAAGATGGGAAAGACAAGTAAGTATGTGACAGCTGCCGCACTTTGTTCAACTATAGTAATGGGAGGCTTACAGGCGTCAGCTGTATCTTATGCGGCTACGAATCCGACTACAGTGACAACACAATCAGATGCAAAGTTGTTAAATGATTTCAGAAAAGAATTAAAAAAACAGATTGATAATCGAGATGAAAATATTACAATCGCATATAAAACAAAAGATAGAAATGCTAGAGATGTTATGGACCGATTATACAAAGAATATAATAAAATTGTAGATGCGGATGAGTATGTAAAATATAATGTAGCGTCTACTAAATATTCTATTAAAGGGTTACCAGGGAACTATACGTTTACACTGCAAGTGAAATACCGTGAATCAAAAGAGCAAACACAATATGTAAAATCTCAGGCAAAAACAATTATCGGTTCAATTGTAAAACCAGGAATGGATGAACATGAAAAAGTGAAAGCTATTCATGATTATGTTGTGAAACATGTATCCTATGATACTTCTTATCAAGCATATACAGCATATGAAGCGTTAGCGAACCGTTCTGCAGTTTGCCAAGGATATACATTATTAACATATGAGTTACTAAAAGAAGCGGGTATTCAAAATCATATTGTAACAGGTACAGGAAATGGACAAGCTCACGCATGGAATTTAGTGAACATTGACAACAAGTGGTACCACCTTGATACTACATTCGATGATCCAGTACCAGATAAAGCTGGGCGTGTGACATATTCATATTTTAATATGTCTGACGAGCAATTAAGTAAAGACCATGATTGGGATCGTAGCAAATATCCAGCAGCAACTTCAAGTTACTTTGGTGAATTAACGAACAAAATAAAAGCTGGTAGTTCAAAAACTGCTGTATATGAACAGATGTTAAAAGAAACAAATTTAAAATATTTGTCTGCACAATACGGGGCAGAAAATTACAGTGAATTTAAGAAAAAATTACAGCAACAATTCGCTTCTAAGCCAGAAAAGGTAGAAGTACGATATAAGCAGTCCATGGATGGAACAATGCAAGATATAAAGAAAGTACTAGATGAAATAACTTGGCCAAAAGGTGCAAAGCGTGTATCTTATCAAGTTGCGCCATATAGTGCAATGGCAGGTTATTCATTAGCGACAATTACATTTACGTATTAAGCAATGAAAAAGAGCATCTGTAAAAGGTGCTCTTTTTATTATGTATTACTTTAAAGAATCAGAATTATGGGATAAAATAAAGGAGGAAGGATGTGGAAACTGAATGAATTTGTTCGAAAGTAATATATTTACATTGATATATACTTGTTTAGTAATCGGACTTATCGTTTTGTTTTTCCTATCATTTACTTTGTTTGTTAGAAGGTTATTGCAAAACAGCGTTGCAAAAAAACAACATGTGATTAATATGAATCAGAAGTTAGATCGGATTATTGAATCGCTTGAAAAAGATAAGAAATAGCGATAGAAGATGTATGAAAAGTGGAAGAAGATGGCTAATTATATAAAAGAATTACGTGAAAAAGTAGGGCATGATTATGTTATTTTGAATTTTGCAGGTGGTTGTGTATTTAATGAGCTTGGTGAAGTGCTTCTGCAAAAAAGAGGAGACTTTAATGCTTGGGGATTTCCGGGCGGTGCAATGGAAGTCGGGGAATCTGCGGCAGAAACTGCGATTCGAGAAATTAAAGAAGAAACAGGATATGATGTGGAAATTGATGAGCTCATTGGTGTGTATACGAAATATTTTCAAACATATCCGAATGGAGATCAGGCACAGGCAATTGTAATATTCTTTAAGTTTTCAATCGTTGGAGGGAACAAAAAAATAGACGGCGATGAAACATTAGATCTGAAGTTTTTCCCGTTAGACAAAATGCCGCCATTGTTTAATAAACAACATGAAGATTGCTTGCAGGATCTATTAGAGAAAAGGGTAGGAGTATATCGTTAACATAAAAAAGAAGCTAATGAGATTAGCTTCTTTTTTATGTTCTATTTCCACCAATCATCAAACATAGATGCTGGGACTTGTCTTTTATGTTCACTCACTTTGTAACGCTTCTCGATCTTTTCAGCAACGTCGGTTGGAACGGCTTTACCTTCTAAATAGTCATCTAATTGATCGTAAGTAATGCCTAATTCTGTTTCATCAGCTTGACCTGGTTTTTCATCTAATAAATCAGCTGTTGGCATTTTTAAGTAAAGTCGCTCGTCCGCACCTAATTCTTGTAATAAAGCACGTCCTTGGCGCTTCGTTAATCCTGTTAATGGTAATAGGTCTGCACCACCATCTCCGAATTTTGTAAAGAAACCTGTTACAGCTTCTGCAGCATGATCTGTTCCGATAACAAGTAGACCTTTTTGTCCACCAATTGCATACTGCGTAACCATACGGATACGCGCTTTAACGTTCCCTTTATTGAAATCAGTTAATGATTCGCCTAATAAGTTTTCGTATTGATTTGAGAAAGCATCAACTGTTGAAGCGATATCAAATGCAACAGATTGATCAGCTTGAATAAATTGTAATGCTAATTGTGCATCATCTTCATCTTTTTGTACTTTGTACGGAAGACGTACGGAGATAAACGTTGCGTTACCACCTTCATTACGAATTTCTTCAACTGCAAGTTGAGCTAAGCGTCCAGCTAATGTAGAGTCTTGTCCCCCACTAATTCCAAGTACAAATCCTTTCGCACCTGTTTTTTTTACATAATCTTTTAAGAAATCAACACGTTTACGGATTTCTGCTTTCGGATCAATTACAGGCTGAACATGTAATGCTTTCATAATTTGATCTTGTAATGTCATTATGTTTTCCTCCTATTCGTTTTAAAGCAGTAAATAAGTTTATATGTATATTGGTACATACTTCTAACCTTTATTATTTCGCAAAACTAACGAATATACAATAGGATGCGTGTATGAATATGAATGAAGTTATTATAAATAAACTGTTTTGTATAAGCAATTTTATTAAACCTTTCAATAATGTAAGGTTTTTGTCATTTGAATCGATGGAAGGTATTTCCGGATTTTACTAATATAAAAAAGCATAGTTAGTAGAAGGGCGGAGAAGTAGTATGAACATTAGAGAACTTGCATTTCGAAATGTAACGCGAAATAGACGAACATATTCAGCATATTTTTTGAGTAGTGCATTTGCTATTATGGCCTTTTTTGTGTATTCATTTTTTGCGTTCCATCCGGCATTAAGTGCGGGAGAATTAGGACAGTACGTATTCGTAAGTATGTCTTTTGCACAGTCTATTATATACTTATTTACATTCTTCTTTATTTTATATTCAATGGGAATGTTTTTAAAAACGAGAAAGCGTGAATTGGGAATTTTAATGATGCTTGGTATGACGAAATACCAATTAAAGCGTCTTATCTTCTTTGAAAATATCATGATTGGAATAGGGGCAATAATTTTTGGAATTCTGTCAGGTATGTTATTTTCAGGAATATTAATATTTGTAGCCCCGATGATATTGAAACTAGATATCTCTTTAACCTATTACATACCGATGAAAGCGATTGTTGTAACGAGTATTATGTTTTTCGTATTATTTATGATCATTTCATTGTTTAGTGCAGGGATGGTTCGTAAAAATAAAATCATGAAATTGTTTAGAGGATCAGCAGAGGCGAAGCCAGAACCGAAGGCATCTATAATTTCTTCTATATTAGCAGTAGTATTGCTTAGTGCGGGTTATACAGGAGCTCTTATGTCACATGGTGCAATGGTATTTGTGATGATGATTCCTGTTACAACGGTAGTCATTATTGGTACGTATTTGCTGTACAAGCAGTTGAGTGTCTTTATTATTAGACTATGTAAAAAAAGTAAACGTTTCTATTGGACACAGACAAATATTATTACTTTGTCAGATTTAGCTTATCGTATGAGAGATAACGCAAGAATGTTCTTTATTGTAACAATTATTTCAACTGTAGCATTTTCAGCAATAGGTACATTAGTTGGTTTCGCATCAATGACGAAAGGAATTATGGAGAGACCAATTGCGTTTCATTACCACTCTAAGAAAGGAAATAGTAATGAATCACAGCATTTGAAGATGATTGACGAAGGATTAAAGAAACATAATATAGAAGCTTCAAAAATAAATATTTCATCGAAGAAAACGGAAGAACAATCGTTAAGAAGTGCTATTTTTATAAAAGAATCGGATTATAAGGAGTATGCGAAGTTAACGGGGGAACCGTTTAATACTGTATCAGACAAAGAAGCCCTATTTCTGTCAGTAGAAATACCAGGGCCAACGATAAAGGAAAGAAAAGAAATTTCTTTCCTAAATGCTAATGAGCCCTTAAAGGTGAAAAAAGTTAATACTTCTTCATTAAGTAAAATACTAAGAGGTAATGTTTATGTAATCTCTAAAAATCAATATGATGCATTACAAGATGGATTTAAAGAAGAAAAAGATTATGTGTACAAAACGGAAGGAACGAAAGATGAAATTGAGGTTGGTAAGGAACTTACGCTTCAGATGAAGCCTTATGAAGAACATGCAATGTTTAGTGCAGAAGAGTACGAACAAAACCAAAGTTTACAAATCGCAGGACCGATTCTATTTGTAGGTTTCTTTATTGGTATTGTATTTTTCGTATGTGCAGGAAGCTTCCTTTACTTCCGTTTGTTTTCTGATTTGGAGGATGATACTCGTTTGTTTGAAATGATTCGAAAAGTGGGCTTAACGAGTGGGGAATTATCGAAAGTAGTTACAATCCGATTGGCACTTTTATTCTTCGTTCCAATAGGTGTTGCAACATTACATGGGGCAGTAGCGTTAACTGCACTGGGACAGATGTTTGAGTACTCACTATTTAAAGAAAATGTGATTGTATTAAGTATTTTTGTAAGTATTCAAGTTTTGTATTTCGTCATTATACGAGCTCGTTATTTAAAACAATTGAAAGAAAGATTGAATATTCTTTAAATGTGTTTTTTTAACTTTTGTACTATATTTTCTAAAAAGAGTAAGGCATTACCAAATATATAGTGATAAAATGAAAATAGCGAGGTGAAAAAAATAATAGAGAGTAAGGGGGGAGTAACATGAAAGCAACAGGAATTATTCGAAAAGTAGATGAATTGGGACGGATAGTTATTCCTAAAGAATTACGAGATGTATTAGGAATACAAATCAAATCACCACTTGAAATTTTTGTAGAAGAAGACAAAGTCATTTTACAAAAATATCAACCATACAATGCTTGTCAAATAACAGGTGATGTTTCAGATCAAAATATTTCATTAGCAAATGGAAACATTACTGTTAGTATAGAAGGCGCAAAACATGTAATAAAAGAAATTGAGCAGTTTTTGAAAAAGAGTGAGATTTAGTCTTAATTTATCCCGCTATTTGTGGGAGTCGGGCTGTCCGTAAAAGCCCCCGATTGGTGAGGGCTAATAATCAGTGGAGATGAACAATCCCTCGCTGATTATGGTTTCACTTTATATTATTCTATTAAAAAACTGAAAAAGAAAAGGACCATAATAGGTCCTTTTCTTTTGTTTATTGAGAAACATTTGAGAGGAAGGGAAATGGAACGAATAAAACGAATGTTAGATATAAACGTATTCAATAGTGGTCTAAAATGAAAATAATACATTTTCAGGAGGGATTACGATGAATAGTAGTACAGCGAATAAACAAAAAGGCATTAAATTAATTCCGTTTACTGTAAATAAAGTCGTTGAACAAGTAAATGAAATTCCACCAGGTGTACAATTGATTCATGCTCCGCAAGTATGGGAAAAGAGCGCGAAAGGGAAAGATATTGCCGTTGCCGTTTTAGATACAGGTTGTGATATAAGTCATGTAGATTTAAAAGATCGTATTATTGGTGGGAGAAATTTCACGAAAGATTATGAAGGAAATCCCAATATTTATCTTGATAATAATGGGCATGGTACTCATGTAGCTGGGACAATTGCAGCGACTGAAAATGGTGTCGGTGTATTAGGTGTAGCACCACTTGCTAAAATGTTAGTATTAAAAGTATTAGCAGGAGACGGTTCTGGAAGTTATCAGCAAATTATTGAAGCCATTCATTATGCTGTAAATTGGAGAGGACCGAATAAAGAGAAAGTGAGAATTATTTCAATGTCACTTGGTGGTCCACAAGATGTACCAGAGTTACATGAAGCTATTCAAAATGCGGTAAAAGAAGACGTACTTGTCGTATGCGCTGCTGGAAATGATGGCGATTGTAACGATGATACGGAAGAATTAGATTTTCCAGGTGCTTATTCTGAAGTAATCGAAGTAGGTGCTGTTAATTTAGAGCGGAAAATTTCATGCTTTAGTAATTCAAATCAAGAAATTGATTTAGTGGCGCCAGGCGATGAAATATTATCTACGTATCCAGAGGGGAAATATGCAGTATTAAGTGGTACTTCAATGGCGACGCCGCATGTAGCTGGAGCGCTAGCACTTCTCATTAAGCAGTGTGAGAGAGAGTATGGTAGAAAATTATCAGAGCCGGAAATATACGCGCAACTTATAAAAAGGACTGTACCTTTAGGGTATGAACGTACATCTGAAGGGAATGGATTAATAGATTTATTAAAAGAATAGGAATTACTAAAAAACATCTCATATATATGAGATGTTTTTTAGTACGGTTCTGTCGCATGTAATACGACGTCTATTAAGCCAGGGAATCTAGCATTTAAGTCATCCTCACGAATTGAAATGAAACGTTGAGTTCCTTCAAGGCGTGTATACATAACACCAGATTCACGTAACACTTTGAAATGGTGAGATAAAGTTGATTTCGCAATTGGAATGTTTAACGCACCACAAGATTGTTCATTTTTCTCTAGTAGCATAGTTACAATTTGTAAACGAATTTGATCGCTAAGTGCGTATAAGACAGAAGAGAATTGAATTTCTTCTCGATTTGGATGATAGAGAGTACGCATTTTTTCACCTACTTGTATAAGTTAATATATTTGCACTATAACATATGAAGTGGTATATTTCTATTGTTCGAATATAATCGAACAATAGAAATATAGGGGGAGAAAAAATGAAATATACAAAATTGCAAAAGGCAGGACTAAATATTTCAAAGTTAGGGTTAGGAACAAACGCTGTAGGGGGACATAATTTATATGCTGATGTGAATGAGGAAGAAGGAAAACGATTAATAAAAGAAGCTATCCAGCAAGGGATTACATTTTTTGATACAGCGGATTCATACGGTTTCGGTAGATCAGAGGAATTGGTAGGAGAAGTATTGAAAGGAAAACGCCAAGAAGTTGTACTTGCTACAAAAGGTGGAATACAGCCGTTATTAAATGGAGAGGTTTATATTAATAATGAACGAAGCTATTTAAGAAATGCTGTGGAAAATAGCTTAAGAAGATTACAAACTGATTATATTGATTTATATTATTTACATTTTACAAATCCAGAAACAAGTTACATAGATTCAATTGGAGAGCTTACTCGCCTAAAAGAAGAGGGGAAAATTCGTGCAATTGGAATATCTAACGTAAACGTAGAGCAATTAAAAGAAGCGAATCAGCACGGACAAATAGATGTTGTACAATCACCGTATAATATGTTGGATCGTGCTGCTGGGGAAGAACTTTTGCCGTATTGTATAGAATCAGGTATTTCATTTATTCCGTATGGACCTCTTGCCTTTGGGATACTAGGTGGAAAATATACAGAAGATTTTAAATTGAACGAAGGCGATTGGCGTCAAAGTGTAAATCTATTTGAAGAAAATACATATAAGAGTAACTTTAAGAAAGTTGAGAAGTTAAAGGGCTTAGCTAAAGAAAAGAATCTCGAAGTATCGCATTTAGCTTTAGCGTGGTTATTAAACAAAAAAGGAATTGATACTGTTATTCCTGGCGGGAAGCGGGCAGAGCAAATAAGAGAAAGTGTAAGAGCGGTGGAAGTTTCATTGAATGAGAAGGTTATGAAAGAGATTGAATCTATTTTAGAAGCTTAGTTGAAAAGAGGGATAGTTCCCTCTTTTTATATAAAAGGAGAAGATATAAATGAAAAGAGTACTAGCTGTATTCTTTACGATAATGTTTATGATTGGTACAAATACGTTCTTAATTTCACCACTTTTGCCGACATTACAACAGGTGTATCATGTATCAACTGAATTATCAGGATGGATGGTGAGTTCATATGCTCTAGGATACGCTGGATTTGCGCTTATCGCTGGTCCTATATCAGATGGCTTAAACAGAAAAAAAGTGATGGTATTAGGAATGAGTTTTTTTGCATTAAGTACATTTTTGTGTGGAATGGCACCGAGTTTTTTATGGATGCTAACATTTAGATTTTTAGCAGGTGTAAGTGCAGCTTTTGTATCTCCACAAGTATGGGCATCTATTCCGCTCCTTATAGAGAAGAAGCAAATTGTAAAAGCAATTGGAATTGCAACAGCAGGGTTATCAATCTCCCAAATTTTAGGACTGCCAATTGGAGCATATTTAGCAACGATACATTATACAACACCATTCTTCGTCATTGGTATATTATCAGCACTACTTGTCGTTCTTATTTATGTTACATTACCAGAAATACAACCAGTTCAAATAGGTGGAAATGAAAAAAATATATTAAAGCGCTATAAGCAATTACTTAGAGATTCAAAGGTTTCACTTTCTTATTTTGAATATTTTGTTTTTCAAACTGGTAATTTTGCAGCATTTTCATTCTTTGGTGTGTGGCTTTCCAGTCAATTTGGCTTACAAGTTCATGAAGTAGGTACAGCTATGCTCGTATTAGGATTGGGAAATTTAACCGGTAACATTTTTGGGCCGAGAATCGTAAATAAAATTGGTTATAACATTTCTTTCTATGGTGGAATTGTATTTACAGCAGTGCTATATGTCATACTTCCTCATGTAAAGAACATTATATTTGTAGAGTTATTTTTCTTTGTTTTATTTTTTGTGACAGGAATTTTGTTTGTATTGATGATGGGGCGCTTACAAAATATGTCTAGTATAGCAAGAGGAACAGGAGCCGCTCTTGCTAATGCTTCTATGTATATTGGCCAAATGATTGGAGCGGCAATAGCAGGAATGTTATTTGCAGCATCTCACAATTTTATACTTGTAGGTAGTTTTACTGCGCTACTATATATAGTAGCTTTATTTTTGTTTAGAAAAAGCGAAAGGCTTAATGAAGATAGTGAAACAGAAATAGCATAATAAAGCCTTTAAAAATAAATCGGGGAAATCCAAAAAAATAAAAAATCCCTAAAGAGATAGGGATTTATATATCGGCATATAGTTCCTTGGAAAAGGATAAACTTAGCTTACCATACTGGAGTACGTATATTTGTGAAATAGATGTGAAAGTAATGTGAAAAATGCCGTAATAAAAAGCACTGTTTTAGCTAAAACAGTGCTTTTCTTTTGGATTGAACAGTTGCTGCATTTTCATCATGTATGCCTGCATCTTTAATAATTCGTTGTTTTGCTTTATTTAATAGATGGTTTACTGCTTCACCAAAATAGTTAGCTTCGCTTTTTGTGCGGGCTTCTCGTAAACATTTATAGTTTTCTAGCAGTTCCTCTTTTTCGGTGTTTGTTAAGAAATCTTCTATTTTCTTTTTTGTCATACGAAACACCCTTTCTTCTGACAAACGACGCAATAGAAAATATTTATTTTTTATTATAACAATAATTTTTAAAGAAAGTATAGACTAACGTCGTAATAGTTTGTCAATTTCTTGGATTTTCTCATCAGCTTTCCCAATTTGCGTATTTTTAGCCTGTTCACCACCAAGAGCTTGGTGAAGTAAAAACGTTTGACCGGAAATAGCGGTCACAATGGAGACTTTTATAATTTCTTTTATTAAGGTGACATCGAATAAAACGAGTCCAAGAAGTGCAGCTAGACTACCAGTGAAAATATCAGTCAAAAAACCAAAGTGAAAAAAAGTTTTTAAACGGCGTGGAAGCAATAACTTGCCTTGGTTATTGATCAGATGGGAAACGAAGCCAGTAATGCCACCAACGAGAACAGCGGTTAGCCATTGATACATTTCCATCGAATCCACTCCTTTTAGTGAATAAGATTCGATTTTTTCATATTGATTCCTTTTAATATTTCATATAAGCGTATTGAGAAAGTTTGTTTGGGTATATTCCTTATTTAATTTAATTATAACAGAAAAATCTGATATATTTCAGTCTATTATATGAAGAGGTTATTCATTCATATGAATACAGAAAGTGGTGCGTGATATGAATATAGATTATCGAATAAGGAGTGTAGATGGTTATACAAAAAATATAGGGGAATTAGTAAGCATGCTGGAGCATACGAGGGCTGTAACATTGCAGGAAATAAAAGATCTATCAGTTGAGCAAGTAGATTTAATTATGCCGAGTGGAGGGAATTCTATCGGAGCGTTACTAAAGCATATAGCGGCTATAGAAAAAGCACATCAACTTATTTCATTTCAAGAGCGCGACTTTACAAAAGAAGAATTAGAAATATGGGAAGACGCACTGTATTTAGGGAAAGCGGGGAGAACAATCCGTGGTCATGAAATACAGTATTATGTACAACTTCTACAAAGTGTTCGAGAAGAATCTCTGAAGTATTTGAGTGAACAAAATGATCAATGGCTTATGTCAGAAAGAAAGTGGTCTAATGGCGTAGCGTATAATCAGCACTACCTTTGGTTTCATGTGCTAGAAGATGAAATTAGTCACCGTGGACAAATTAGAATGATGAAAAATAAATTATTTGAAAATTACGTTAAATAAGGTAGCTTTTTAAATAAATATTCCATATAATGAGAGTAATTAAAATGAGAACGGGGTGATGTGTTATGGCGAAATTAACTTATATGAATAATAAACCAAATACAAAGGTGGACGGAAAGGGCGATACTCTATAAGTAAGCGCACAATCCTTCCACTAAGTTCAAACTAGGGAGGATATCAATTTGAATCAAAATATTTTAGAATCTTTCGGGTGGGATTCTTTTTTTGAAGAACAAGCTGTAGAGAACTATGAAGTAGGACGTATTTTACTTGAGCACAAGCATATATATCGGATTATTTGTAATGATGGTGAATATGTAGCGGAACTGTCTGGGAAGTTTCGTCATGAAGCGTTAACGAAGGGAGATTATCCGGCAGTTGGGGATTGGGTGTATATAAAGAAAATAGAAGGAGAGCGAAAGGCAATTATTCATCGTATTTTTCCAAGGAGAAGCTCTTTTTCTAGACAAGAGGCTGGCTATCGAACAGAAGAACAAATTATAGCTACGAATGTGGACTATCTTTTTTTAGTAAATGCTCTTAACCATGATTTCAACGTAAGAAGGATGGAACGTTATTTGCTATTGGCTTATGAGAGTGGTGCGATGCCTATTATTGTTTTAACGAAGAGTAGTTTATGTGAAGATGTAGAACAGAAAATTGCAGAAACTGAAGCAGTAGCAATCGGTGTTCCAATATTTGTTGTTGATAGCTTAGCGTACGTCGGAATAGAATCATTGCAACAATTTGTTTCACCAGGAAAAACAATTGCCTTAGTTGGATCTTCAGGTGCAGGGAAATCTACTTTGTTAAATGCATTAATAGGAACAGTTGTAGCAAAAACTGGAGATATACGTGAAGAAGATAGTAAAGGGAGACATACGACAACTCACCGTGAATTGTTCCAATTACCAAGTGGTGGTTTAGTAATTGATACTCCTGGTATGAGAGAACTTCAGCTTTGGGAAGGAAGCGCGGCAATCCAAACTACATTTTCTGATATTGAAGATCTTGCAAATACTTGCCGCTTTCGAGATTGTAAACATGATGGTGAACCAGGATGTGCAGTGCGAAGTGCTATAGACAACGGAATTATCCCTGTAGAGCGCTTACTAAGCTATAAAAAGCTGCAAAGAGAATTGGCATATGTTATGAGAAAACAAAATATTACTCTGGCAAGAGCGGAACGAGATAGATGGAAAAAGATTTCTAAACAACATAAAAAAATGTAAAAAACCAAAGGGCTTGTTCCTTTGGTTTTTTGTGTTTGTAAATTTTATAATAATATTATTCGTATATATAGACAAACAGAATTTATTTGTTTAAACTTTACAAAGTGTTTATCAAAACAAGTTATAAAAATAGAAAATAAGGAATGGGATATATTCAAAATTAGCTCTATTTAATCTTTAAAGCTTAATATTTAAATACAGGAGGTTTATAATGCGTAAACTAGTAAGTTGGTTTAGAGATATGAAAGTAGCAAAAAAGCTATTAATTTCATTTTTTGTTATATTAATTGCGGCAGTCTCTATTATTGGGGGCATGTCGTATCAAACAGCTAAAAAGAATTTTGAATCACAAATTATGAGTAGCGCTCAGGATAATATAAAAATATTGGATAATTTAATCAATCAAATGATTGATGCGAAATTCAACGATGTAAATAATTTTGCACGAGTGATTCATAGTGATATGTATCAAGGGGATAATCAGGATGAATTAAGAAAAACATTATCTCAATATATTAGTTTGAACAAAGATGTTGAACAAGTTTATGTTGCCGGAAACGATAAAAAATTTGTACAAGAACCAAAAATACAAATGGAAACAGATTATGATCCAACAGCGCGTTCTTGGTATAAAGATGCAGTGAATAAGCAAGGTGGAATTGTTGTCACTGAACCATATAAGGCACAAGGAAATGGGCATATTGTCGTAACAATCGCAAAACAAACTGAAGATAAAAATGGTGTTGTTGCAGTAGATTTAAATTTAGATAATTTATTAAAAACAACAAAGTTAATCAATATTGGTAAAAAAGGCTATGCTTTCATTTTAGATGGGAACCACAAAATAATTGCTCATCCTCAAGAAAAATCGGGTGACAAGGCAGATGATTCTTGGGCAAAGAAAATATACGAAGATAACCATGGCACTTTTTCATACACTTATAGTGGTAGTGAAAAGAAAATGGTATTTGCCACAAACTTAAAAACAGGTTGGAAAATTGCTGGGACGATGTACTCAAATGAAGTAGTTGAGGCTGCTCAACCTGTATTTTATAATATGTTAATTGTAATGTTTATTTCATTAGTTGTAGGTGGAGTGCTTATTTATTTCGTGACACTTTCTATTACCAAACCTTTAAAACAATTAGTTGTCACTTCTAAAGAAATAAGCGAAGGGGACTTAACTCAAACGATTCAAATACATTCAAATGATGAAATTGGACAACTTGCGAAAGGTTTTAATGAGATGACTCATTCACTACGTACATTAATTGGAAGAATTAATACTTCAGCAGGGCATGTTGCAGCTGCATCTGAAGAGTTAACAGCAAGTGTGAGACAAGCGAGTGAAGCGACTGAACAAATTACATCAGCAATGGATGAAATATCAAGTGGTGCAACGACGCAAACAGCAAGCGTAGAAAATGGTGCTATGTTACTGTTTGATGTAACAGAAGGGATTCAGCACGTAGCAAATAGTTCATCATCTATTAATTCTGCTTCTGCTCATACACGTGAAAAAGCAGAAGATGGTGGAAAACTAGTAGGAAAAACAGTAAATCAAATGCAGTCTATTGCGGAATCTGTTTCGCAATCAGATGCAGTTATTCAGTTATTAAATAACAAATCAATGCAAATTGGTGATATTTTAGAGGTTATTCAAAATATTGCAGATCAAACAAATCTTCTAGCTTTAAATGCAGCAATTGAGGCTGCAAGAGCTGGTGAGCATGGAAGAGGCTTTGCAATTGTTGCTGATGAAGTACGAAAATTAGCAGAACAATCTAGTGTATCATCAAGTGAAATTAGTAAATTAATTTGTGAAATACAAGATGATATGAGTAGGACTGTAAAATCTATGAATAATGTAAATGAAGAAGTTCAATCTGGACTTGTTATTGCAAATGAAACAAAACAAAATTTCACTGAGATTTTACAATCTACAAATGAAATTGCTGATCAAATTAAAACGATGGTTGAAACGGCTAATGGAATGTCAAAAGGTGCAAATGAAGTATCTATTTCAGTTGGCCAGATTGCAATGACAGCACAAAATAACGCGACGAGTACACAAAGTGTTGCAGCGTCAGCTGAGGAGCAGTTAGCTTCCATGGAAGAAATTAGTTCTGCGGCTGGTACACTATCTCAAATGGCTGAAGAGTTACAAGTATTAATTGAAAGATTTAAAGTATAAATAGAAAGGGCTGCTTCAAAATAGCATTACTGCTATTAGAGGCAGTCCTTTTAGTTAATAGCCCTTTTTGTAAGAGTAGAGAACTTGTGGGGAACGGGGGGATTCAACAATTATAGCTTTATTTTATTTAATATTTGTCGAAAAATAGAGGGATTTGTTAAGTGTGTGTATAATGAATATTGTATAGATTACATATAAAGGAGATTATTATGGGAGTGTATTGGGGAACGAAAAGACATTCTTGGCTTAGTTATGTCTCGTTTTGGTTAAGTATTTTATTCTTTGCCGTTTTTGTAATTGAAGTGTTTGTATTTAAAACACTTTCAAATAGTTCATTACAAATCGTTAAATATTTTTATTTTATATTTGTTCCATTAAATATCATTCTTAGTTTGAGATTATTATCTAAGAAGAATGAAAAGAAAATATTACCGATTTTTAGTTTAATTGTCTCGCTATTATTTTCCAGTTTAATTATAGTATTAGCATTAGTAGCCGCAGGAAAAGTCTTTTGAGGAGAGTGATATAAATCACTCTTCTTTTTGTGTGAAATTTTTAGATTTATAAATAGTGTGAAGGAAATAAGGAAAGTGATAAGTTATCAGTAAAGGGACGTACTAGTGAGTAGAAAATGAATCGAAAATACTATATGTTTTGTATGTGTTTATAAAGCAAATGAATGCGGTAAGATTCGTGAAATATGGTACAATAAACATGGATAGTGATAGAGATAAAGGGTATATAAAATACTCATCGTTTTTTAGTAAGAGAGGGGTTATCTTATGCTATACGAGGATTTGATGACATTATTCCAAGTTGCTCCGATAGAATTGGATAGAGGCGGCTGGAAATATATAATCCAGGAACAAAATGATAATTATGAAATTGTTGATGAAATGTTAAAAAAGCAAATGAATGTTGAATTGTATTTTAATGAATATGATGAGGTGAAAATCACTTTATATAAAGATGGAAGCCCCATTACTACAATGCAAAGAATTGCTATTTCAAAAGTTGAGTTAGATGAAGAGGAAGAAGGCATTCAATTCGTATTAGAACGTATGCCAAGTCGAATGATTCGTTTGCAATTAAAGCCGTATCTTGCAGTAGAAATGGGGCCGTATTGGGAAGTATGTGAAGAGTGTGAATGAACATGAAAAAGCATCCGTATAAACGGATGTTTTTTCATGTTTTTTGAAGTTGTTTAAAAGCAATAATCGGTAGTAAAATGATGCTTACCCAACCGATAATTGGATATAGAATATGAAGCAATTGACTATATCCGATGTAACTAAAGCAATAACTAATTAGTAATATGAAGTAAATAATGTTATGACTTTTCCATCCTGTAATGGATTGCATTTGTTTTGTCATTCCGAATATATTCCCAACTAATGTTGTGAACACTTCACCAAAAATGATAAGAACAAAGAAAAAGTGGAAAGTGGCATTAAATCTTCTTACAACTTCAGCCATGGGGATGTTGTATTGATAAAATTGTTCAACTGATAATATTGCTAAATGGCTACATAATAAAATGAAGCAAAGCCCTGCGCCTCCTAAAATACCACCCCATAAAATAGCTTTTCGGTCTTTTACTTCACTGGCTAATGGGACGAGAACACTTTGGGCGAGTGAAAGATTTAATGCAACATATGTAATCGGGCTAGTAATCCATTTCATATTCCAACTTTCTGTAGGAACGGTGTTAATAAGAGGAGTTGTACCATGAATAAAGGTTGTGATAGCGAGTCCAATAATAAAGATCATCATTATAGGTACGACAAGTGTATTTACTTCAAAAACACCTTGTAATCCCCGGCTCCCAATAATGAGACAGGCGATGACTGTGATGAAAATACCAAGTTGTCTCGGGAGGCGGAGTTGTTCTTCAAATACTGCCCCGGCCCCTGATAACATAACGCTTGTTACACCAAATAATACGAGTAATAGTAATGTGTTTACGACATTTCCAAATACATCCCCAAATAAATATTTGTTAAATTCTTGAGCTGAAAATGCCCCTATTTGTGATGAAAGTAACATCATCTTTGTGCCGAGCCAAATAAAAAAAAATCCACTTATACATATGCCAATGGTTCCGTAAAATCCGTTCACTGTAAAAAATTCAACAATTTCTCGTCCAGTAGCAAATCCAGCTCCAACGACAGTTCCGATATAAGTAGCAGCGACTTTCTTTGCTACTTGCCATTGTTGATTGTCCATGTTATCCCTCTTTCTTCTATGATGAGCTTGACTTACTATTATGCATATGTGTGAGCTTGGACAATTAGACATATGAAGTAGTTGAAAGAATACATGAATTATATGATATTAGGGAAATATTAAGGTTGTTAAAACTTTGTTACATATAAGCTGTTCATTCAAACGAGTAGGAAATGTATGGTAAAATGTAATTAGGTTATTAAAAGATAATAATTATAAAAATGCTAAGAGGAGTGGATTGTATGAGTACGAAAACAAATGTTGTTGAAGTATTAAACAAGCAGGTAGCAAACTGGAATGTGTTATATGTGAAACTGCATAATTATCACTGGTATGTGACAGGACCACACTTCTTTACATTACATGAGAAATTTGAAGAGTTTTATAATGAAGCAGGGACTTACATTGATGAGTTAGCAGAACGTATTTTAGCGCTAGAAGGAAAACCGTTAGCGACAATGAAAGAATATCTAGCAACTTCTACTGTGAGTGAAGGGACAAGCAAAGAGCCTGCAGAAGAAATGGTACAAATTTTAGTAAATGATTTTTCTGCACTCATTCAAGAATTGAAAGAAGGTATGGAAGTAGCGGATGAAGCTGGTGATGAAACATCTGCTGATATGCTATTAGCAATTCATACGACATTAGAACAACATGTGTGGATGTTAAGTGCATTCTTAAAATAAACATAAATGGATTAAAGGAAAACTCTATTGAAAAATTCTTTCAATAGAGTTTTTTATGATTTTTCAGTTTCCTTTTATGCTATAATATAGTAAAAAGGAGGCGATGCGATGTTTCGCTTTTTCAGAACTGGAAAAGAAGAGCGGGAAATTACGAAAGATGAATTAGAACAAGCGATGGCTAAGTTTCTAGAAACGAATGCTAATATCGTTTATACAGTATTAGTAAATGATGATTACACAGTAAATTATGATTTATTAAAGCCCTATTTACCTGCATTTCCAACCAATTTTTTTCTTATTACGAAGGAAACGCTTGAGGTATTTGAGCATACAGAAGAAAATTTAAACCTAGTTAAAGAAATTGATGTCGTACAAAAGGCCGTTGATCAATATGTAACAGAAAAAGAAATGTTCCCAATTGTTGAAGGTAGCGAAGATCGCCTCATATGTGGAATGAAGCTAGGACCATATTTAAATCGTATATTAAAAAGAAATTTATATATTTCAGAAAAGCATTATTTAGTTTCAAGTAAACCAGATAAGAAAAAAAAGAATACTGGGTAGATGTTATGAGAACAACAATAATATATTGTTGTCTTTTTTTTGTTTTTTAAAATATTGATTTTTCAGTCTATTTAATTTTATACTATAACTAGTGGATAGGAAGGAGTGGTGTATTATGCGTATACATACATTAATTATTAAATATCATTCTGAGAATCAGGTATTGTTAAGTTGAATTTTAGAATTATACTACTTATACCGTGAACCTAGAATGATAGGATGATTGGAGAAAAAATTATTATAAAAGGTTACGGGGGATTTCTATATGAAAAATAGTATGACTTATATTCAATTATTAAATGAAACGCTAGATTGTTATGCAAAAAAAGGAAGTTTTGAAGCGTACACTTATATAATGGAGCATGCTAAAGGTGTAGTGGGTAATGAAGCACAAATATATAACTTTAAATATGCGCTAGCAAGTGCAGCAGGACTTGAAGAAGCAGCGTTGCATTTAATGAAGAAAGCAATTATAGAAAATGGGTTTTGGTACGGAGGTGAGTATTTAATTTCCGATGATGATTTAAAACCATTACATAAATTTGAAGAGTTTCATAGAATGATTCAATTATGTAAAGAAAGAGAAGAATTAGCAAAGCAATCGGAACAAGCAGACGTGAAATATAAATACAGCAAACAAAATGAAAATCTATTAATAACAATGCATGGGGATCAAGAAAATATAAAAATAGTAGAACCTTATTGGCATCCAGCTTTGGAACAAGATTATATGTTAGTGTTTCCTCAATCGTCTCAAACTCAATTTTCAGATGGATATGTTTGGGATAATGTCGAAAGAGGAAGAGAAGAGTTAAAAGGACATTACAATAAGATTATGTTGAGTAATACATTTGAAAACATTATCATTGGTGGATTTTCTGCTGGGGCAAGAGTAGCGTTACACTCCATTTTGCAAGGTGAAATAAAAGTGAACGGTTTTATTTTTGTGGCACCGTGGCTCCCGGAAATTGAAGAATGGGAAGACATGTTTGGCATATTACATGATAAAAGTATAAAAGGATATATAATATGCGGGGATCAAGATGAAGATTGTTTTGAAGGTACGAAGCAACTTGTACAGCTATTAAAAGATAAAAATATAGAACATAAGTATAAAGTTGTGCCTAATTTAAATCATGATTATCCTGAGAATTTTGAGGAGTTATTAAAAGAAGCTATTGAGTATATAGGAAGAAAAAATAATATGTAGTAAGAAAGGGAGATACATCATATATGATGTATCTCTCTTTTAAAATTATAAAGTGAAACTTTAATCAGTAGGAGTCTTACTGCCCGTTAATGCGGGATAAATTAAAAGCGTCTGCCAATAAGCGATAAGAGTTTAATTTATCTTCAAATTGATGAGTGATTGTGACAATCATAAACTCTTCAGCATTGTATGCTTTGCTTAAGTTCAATATTTTTTCTTTTACAGAAGACGGATCGCCGACGATCATACGTTGACGATTTTCTTTAATACGAAATAGGTCATAAGCACTATACGAATAATTTTGAGCAGTTTCGATAGACGGGGTTCCAGTAGTCCGTTTTCCTTGTTCTAATAGTAAAATCGATAAATCAAGGCTTGCTGCTATATTCTCCGCTTCTTCGTTTGTTTCTCCGCAAATAACAAAAATAGAGACGATTGATTTTGGTCTATCACCTAAATAGGAAGGTTGGAATTGTTCTTGATAGGCTTTCATTACTTCAGGGCCACCGTATCCGTTAATGAACTGTGCAAATGCAAAGGATGCGCCTTGCTTTGCGGCAATCATTGCACTTTCCCCGCTAGAACCAAGCATCCACATTTCAGGAGATGTTGTGATAACTGGAGTAGCCTTTAAGTTTGCATAATGATGGTTTTCTGGTACTTGATCATGTAAGTACATAGCAACATCTGCAATTTGTTCTGGATATTGATCAAGTGAGACCATTTTACCTTCTTGGAGTGCGCGAGTTGCTATTGGCATACCACCAGGCGCTCTACCAACACCAAGGTCAATACGGTTTGGATAAAGAGCCTCTAACACGCGGAAATTCTCGGCAACTTTATATGGACTATAGTGCGGCAACATAACACCACCCGAGCCAACTCTAATACGATTCGTTTTTGCTGCAATATGTGAAATAAGTATTTCTGGACTTGAACCTGCTAGACTTACAGAATTATGGTGTTCAGATACCCAAAAACGTGTAAATCCTAGTTTTTCAACCTCTTGTGCAAGTGTTACTGTATGTGAAAAAGCTTCAGCTGCTGTACTGCCATCAGAAATAGGTGATTGGTCTAATACACTTAATTTGATCATAGAATATACCTCTCAATCTTAATGTACATTCTATTATATATTTACTTACGAAAAATGCGTAGTGAAATGCTCACACAAAAAAGAGGATGATAATATATCCACTTTTAACGAGAAAACCCTCGTTCATAATGATTCATTTCGACTAAGTTTAATATATATTCATAGTTATCAATTTCTAAATATATTTGCTTGCGTTCTTCTGCAGTTAATTTAATGCTAGTAAGTTTTTTACAAAGCTGTTCTTTCTTTAATTCTAAATGTTTTTTTGTAGCATGATAGTCGTAAATACGCTTCATGTGTATCCATCCTTTCTCTACAGTTACTATATATATTTATTGTATGAAGCATGTAGAAGAGGGAGAGCTACACGATATGTATTTTTAGTGGATTTTCAAATTGCCATGGTGTTATGTTTAAGGGGATTTATGAATAAAATGCACTAAACCACTAATTCGTATTTCATGAAGTAAGGGGTGGAATGGTGCAGAAAGATACAATGTTTGATACACAGATGGATGAAATACAAACAATAATAAAAAAAGGGCTGCCGAAGACGACACTCCCTAAACAAATTATTGTAGTTGGAGCTGGTATGGCTGGATTAGTTTCGGCATCTTTACTAAAGGATGCAGGACATCAAGTTAAAATTTTTGAAGCAAATAATCGTGTAGGTGGTCGTATAGAGACGGTTAGAATGGAAGATACCGGATTATACTTAGATGTCGGGGCGATGAGAATCCCGTATTCACATAAGCTAACAATGGCATATATAAAAAAATTCGGATTACAGGTTAGCCCTTTTATTAATAGAAATGACACAGATATTATTTATGCCAATGGCCGAAAAACGACATTGAAACAATACGAAAAAGACCCGAGTGTTTTAAGATATCCTGTTGAGATGAATGAAGTCGGGAAAACGTCTGAGGAACTATTAATGTTAGCGGTACAGCCCATTATAAATTTTATAAAAAAGAACCCAGAGAAGAATTGGGATATTGTAGTAAAGGATTTTGGGAGGTACTCTACAGGGCAATTTTTAAAGTATCATCCTTATCAATATAATACGTATTTTTCCCCGGTAACAATTGAGATGATCGGTGTTCTATTAGACTTAGAAGGTTTCTTGGAAAGATCTTTCGCTGAGACGTTACGTTTTTTATACATTATGCAAGAGGAAAGTGGATTTTGCGAAATAGTAGGTGGAAACGATAGATTACCAAAGTCTTTTTTACCACAATTAGAAGAAAATATTATATATAATCAAAAATTAATGAAGCTACATCAACACGATAACGGTGTGACAGCTTACTATCGGAATGAGGAAACTTTTGAATATAGTAGTATTACAGGGGATTTAGTTATTGTGACGATTCCATTTTCGACAATGCGTTTTGTGGAAGTAGATCCATTTGATTCTATATCTCATGCGAAATGGAAAGCAATTCGTGAATTACATTATATGCCTGCGACGAAAATAGGAATTCAATTTAAAAGCCGATTTTGGGAAAAACAAGGGCAATTAGGCGGCAGAATTATAACAGATCTTCCTATACGTTATGCGTATTATCCAAGTCATGGAATCGGTTCAAAAGGACCAGCCATTATGCTTGGGAGTTATACGTGGTCATACGATGCATTACTGTGGGATGGCTTATCAAAAGGGGATCGTATCTATTACACATTACAAAATTTAGCAACAATATTAGGTGGTCAAGTATATGATGAGTTCATGTCTGGAATATCAAAGAGTTGGACATTAGATCCATATGCGCTTGGAGGGTTTGCACTATTTCAAGCTGGCCAAGAATCTGAATTACAGCCAGTCATTGTAAAACCTGAGGGGAGAATTTACTTTGCTGGAGATCATACAACGCTGTATCACGGATGGATTCAAGGTGCGATTGAATCCGGAGTTCGTGTGGCGATGGAAGTGAATGATTAAAAAGTTTAAAATTCAGAAATTTCTTTACTATATAACTTGAGATGGATATTATTATATATAAAAGAATTATAGGGAGTGTTTACAGTGAATCCGTTATTATTCGATTTTCCTTCTGAATTTTATACTGACAGGCTTTTTATTCGAATGCCAAAACCAGGTGATGGTAAAGTTGTATATGACGCAATTCAAGCTTCAATACAAGAATTAAAACCTTGGATGGTCTTTGCACAAAAAGAGCAAGCAGAGGAAGAAATAGAAGAGAGTATTAGAAAATCGCATATTCAATTTTTGCAGCGTGAAGATTTGAGATTACTAGTTTTTTCGAACGAAACAGGTGAATTTATTGCATCTGCCGGATTACATCGTATTAATTGGGATATACCTCAATTTGAAATCGGGTATTGGATTGATTCAAGGTTTAGTGGAAAGGGCTATATGGTAGAGGCTGCAAAAGGTATAACAGATTATGCTTTCACTGAATTGAAAGCAAACCGCGTAGAAATTCGTTGTGATTCTCTAAATAAGAAGAGTAGAGCGATACCAGAGAAATTAGGCTTTAAATTAGAGGGTACTTTAGAAAGTGCGAGTGTTGCTGTGGATGGAAATGGATTAAGGGATATGTGTGTATTTGCAATGACGAGAAATACATATGAAAAAGAAGAGCTGTAAAGAAACAGCTCTTCTTTTTGTGTATTATGGTACAGGATTTCCATTAGAGCTTTCGAAAATTGTAAACCATTGTTGGCGGTCTAAGTCAACTTTTGTAGCAAGAGCGGCTGTTTTTACACGATCTAATTTACCAGAGCCAACGATTGGCATCATGTTAGCTGGATGAGCGAGTAACCATGCATACATAACAGTATCGATGCTAGTAACACCTAGTTCAGTAGCAACTTTTTGTAAAGTTTCACGTACACGTATGGCACGTTCTGATTGACCAGTAAAGATTTCACCACCAGCAAGAGGTGACCAAATCATTGGATTAATTCGTTTTTCTTGGCATAAATCAATCGTACCTTTTTCAAAATGCTCAAGCTGCATCGCAGAAACTTCAATTTGATTTGTAATGAGCGGGAAATCTAAATACGAACTTAACATATTAAATTGTGAAGGTAAAAAGTTAGATACACCGAAGTGGCGAACTTTACCTTCTTGCTTTAAGCGTGAGAACGCTTCTGCCACTTCAGTTGGATCCATAAATGGATCTGGGCGATGGATGAGCAATACATCAATATAATCTGTATGTAAGTTTTGTAATGAATCTTCCGCGCTTTTTATTATATGTTCAGCACTCGTATTGTAGTGAGCAACATATCGCTCTGGAAATTTAGGTGATGGGGGAGCGATTCCACATTTAGTGATGATTTGCATATTTTCGCGTAAGGAAGGCTTGAGTTGTAACGCTTCTCCAAACAATCCTTCACATGTATATCCGCCATAAATATCAGCGTGATCGAAAGTAGTAATCCCCAAATCCATACAGTCTTCAATAAAAGAAAGTAACTCTTGCTTTGTCATATTCCATTCTGCTAAACGCCAGAACCCTTGAATAATACGAGAAAATTCTAGTGTTTCGGCCATTTGAACTCGTTCCATTATAAGTACCCCCTTGATGAATGATAATATTTTTGAAAAGGCTTTCTTGCTACATATTATTATATAGTTACCCGATTGTACATACAATAAATATGTTTTACTACAAAAACGTTTTTCTCTATATGCTATAATGTAGAAACATATAGCTATAAGGAGATGTAAGGAATGATTCCAGTAACAATACTAACTGGTTTTCTTGGATCAGGGAAAACGACATTATTAAATCGAATTTTATCAGAGGATCACGGCAAGAAATTAGCAGTGATTGTAAATGAAATAGGGCAAATTGGTATCGATAATCAATTAATTATGAACGTTGAAGAAGAAATTATGGAAATGACAAACGGTTGTTTATGCTGTACTGTGCGTGAAGATTTACTTGTTGCTTTAAAACAATTACTGGATGTGAAAGCAGAAGGGAAAATGGACTTTGATGGATTAGTAATTGAAACAACAGGTCTTGCAAATCCAGGTCCGATTATTCAAACTTTCTTTTTAGATCCAGTTATTCAATCTGCATACCAAATTAACGGTGTTGTAACAGTTGTAGATAGCTATCATATACATAAACATTTTGAAAAGGGACTAGAAGCAAAAGAACAAATTGCCTTTGCTGATGTTGTGTTAGTTAATAAATTAGATTTAATTGAAGAAAATGAGAAAGAAAATCTCTTGCATGAACTTCAAGGAATTAACCCGACTGCAAAGTTAATCGAGGCGACTAACTGTGAGGTAGATATTCCATCGTTATTACAAATTCAAACGTTTAAAACGAAAGATACGCTGCAAATTTACCCTCATACAGAACATAACCATCTAGAAGGTGTAAAATCGTTTGTACTACGTGAAGAACGTCCGTTAGATTTACAAAAATTGAATGAGTGGATGTCAGCTGTTGTTCAAGAACTAGGGGAGCATTTATATCGCTACAAAGGAATTTTATCTATTGATGGAGTAGATAAACGTATTGTTTTCCAAGGTGTGCATACGTTATTTGCTGCTTCGTACGATAGAGAGTGGCAAGAGGGCGAAGAGCGAGTAAGCGAAGTAGTTTTCATCGGAAGAGATATTAATAAAGAATGGTTCCAAGAACATTTTGAAGAATGTGTGAAATAAGTCTGCGTAAATCGCAGGCTTATTTTTTATGAGCATTTTAATGAGATAATACTAGATTACAAAAATGAAGTATATAAGGGAAAGAAACTAAAAATAGAAAACATAACATTGATAAATGCATAATAAAAAGCCTGTTTTCACAGGCTTGTATTTTCATCTATAAGTAATTCCATTACAACACCTACAACTGGACCTTCGTCATCAATATCCCCATTTAAACGGAAGCCAAATGACTCATATAGTCCCATTGCGTGTTTGTTGTCAGGATGTAAACTTAAATAAATTATTTTACATTCGAATTTTTGTTGCAAGAATTGAATTAGTAAGCGAAGGAAACGTTTTGCGTATCCTTTTCCTTGAAATTGTTGGTCAATCATAAAACGATCTAACCATACGCTTTCATGTTTTTGGGAATACCATCCATACATTGCGTATCCAACGAGTGTTTCTTTGTCATATAAGCCTACTGACGTTCCGTTTTCTTCATATAATGATTCTGCTAAGGAAAACGCATTACTTTCAATAAATTGCTGCTGGTCTTTTGTTACGCTTAAAGCAGCTACTGAACGCCAATTTGCTGCTGTTACTTCACAAATGTGAAGATTCATAGTTCCAACTCACCTTCTAAATTAGTATAGCTTACAAGCTAATATGGATAATTCTACTTGTTATTTCGATCAAGTCAAGGATAAATACATAAAAAGGCAGCTGAATGACATATTCAGCTGCCTAGAAAATATAGTTGATTAGCTTGTTGCTTCTTTTAAAGTATTTACGTTTTCTTCCATTAATGTGAAGTAATCTTTATTGTTCTTTGCATCATCCTCAGAAATAGTAGCAAGGTGATTTAAGCGTAAAATTTTTGTACCTGTTTCTTTTTGAATAACTGATGCTACTTTTGGAGTAGAGAATGTTTCAAATAAAATATATTGTAGACCGTGCTCTTTTACTGTTTTTGTAATGTCAGCAAGCTGTTTTTGAGATGGTTCATCAGATGCTGAAATTCCAGCGATTGGAATTTGTTTCAAACCGTATCGTTGTTCCCAGTAGCCGTAAGCTGCGTGTGAAACTAATATTTCTTTCGTTTTTGCATTTGCAACAACTGCTTTAAATTGATCATCTAAATCAGTAAATTTTGTTTGTAGTGCCGCGAAGTTTTTTTCGAACTCTTTTTTATGTTCAGGCTGTAATTCTACAAGTGCATTTTTAATTTTTTCTGCTTGTTTCATCGCAAGAGTAGGATCTATCCAAACGTGTGGGTCTTTATCATGATGATGTTCATCTTCTTTATGACCGTCTCCATGATCGTGCTGCTCTTCTTCAGATGAAGCACGAAGTTCGATATCTTTAGATGCATTTACAATTTTTACGTTTTCTTTTTTTAATGATTTTTCCATTTTTTCGGCAAATGGTTCTAATTCTGCGCCGTTATAAACAAATAAATCGGCTTTCGCAACTTGTACAGTCTGCTTTTGACTTGGTTCAAATGTATGAGAATCCGCACCAGGTGGGTAAATTGTTTCTACATTTACATAATCACCACCGATTTTTTTGGCAAAGTCAGCGAGTGGGAAAATGGTTGTATAAACAGAAAGTTTCCTATCTTTTTTCGCTGCACCATCTTTGTTGTTAGAACATCCAGCAAAGATGAGTGTGAAAATAAGTATAAATGAAAATAGAGCTAATTTTTTAGGCATATAATTCTCCTCTTTTCTTTTTTACAATTATATTTTCTCCAAATATAAGAAGAAAATATCGTTTTAATGCAAAACGGAATAATTACGTTTTAGTTCGCGAACCTAGTATAATACATCTTTATGAAAGTTGCAATAAATAATAATCATTACGATTTGATTTTGTTATAAATTTGTCAAAAAGAAAGGTATTAATTTTTATTATTAGTGCATATGTGACAATGTTACTTTCATATATTGGGAGGGAGTAGAAAAAAGGGGATGAGTGCTTGGGTTACTTCATGGAGGCCATCTTATTAATACTTGCGGTCGTTTTGCCATTATCTTTTGTTTTAATTTTTTTAAGGAGATTAATAAGTAATTTAGGAGATGCTACAACAATAACAAAATTACCAATGGAAGAAAAAGAAAAGAAAAAAGAGTAAGTAAAGCACTATGCGTACGCATAGTGCTTTACTTATGGTAAAATGGGAGAATGGAAACTCCTGTTAGCGACGAATAGCTATAGGGGAGAATAGTAAATAAAGAGGTATACACATATATGAATAAGCGAACAGCGTTAGTACTTGGTGCAAGTGGGTTAGTTGGACAAGAAATAACGCGACTATTACTTGACTCAGATTACTACGATTCGGTTACTATTTTTGTAAGGGAACCATTACAATTACAACATGAGAAATTACAGCAGAAACAGGTGGATTTTTCAGTGTTAGAGGAATATAAAGAATTTTTTGCAGTAGATGATGTATTCAGTTGTTTAGGGACAACGATAAAAAAAGCGAAGTCGAAGGCGAATTTTAAAAAAGTAGATTATGAATATACATTGCGAGCTGCTTGCTTAGCTGAAAAACAAGGCGTGCAAAATTTTCTTGTTATTTCATCAATGGGAGCGAAACCTAAATCATTCTTCTTTTACTCGCAAGTGAAGGGGAGAATGGAAGAGGAGCTGAAAAAGCTAGTTATTGGTGGCATACACATTTTTAGGCCTTCATTATTAGTAGGAAATCGACAAGAATATCGTTTTGGAGAAAGAATGGCTGAGAAATTATCTCGTATTCTTCCGTTTATATTTAAAGGAGCTTTTAAAAAGTACAAACCAATTTCAGCTAAAGATGTGGCGAAAGGAATGTATATAACGGCGCTACGAGAGGAATCGGGTATCCATATTTATAATTCAAATGAAATTACAACGATAGAATAAATAAAACCGAGAAGTCATTCTTCTCGGTTTTATTTATTAGTTTTAATGTTTCCAGGTGCTCGTCGGTACTGATATGGTTCTTGTAATTCAAAGCCTAGTTCATTGGCGGCTATTCTTGGGAAGTATGGATTGCGAAGTAACTCACGTCCGATAAAAATTAAATCTGCCTCGTTAGTTTTTAAAATTTGCTCTGCTTGTGATCCAGTTGTAATTAATCCTACTGCGCCTGTTGCAATGTTAACATGTTCCTTAATATGTTTAGCATATTGTACTTGATACCCAGGATACACATCAATATGTGCCGGTACAACAGCACCAGAACTACAATCGATTAAATCGACCCCCTGTTCTTTCATCCATCCTGTATACTGTACATAATCTTGAACCGTTAACCCGTCAGGATGATAATCATTTGCCGAAATACGAACAAATAACGGCCCGTTCCAAACTTCATTTACAGAGTCGATGATTTCGCGTAAGAAACGATAGCGATTTTCAGGTGAGCCCCCGTATTCATCAGTCCGCTTATTGGAAAGTGGAGAAAGAAATTCATTAATAAGATAACCGTGAGCGCCGTGTAATTCAATAATGTCAAATCCCGCTTGTTTAGAGCGGAAAGCTGCTTTTTGAAAAGCAGAAACAGTTTCTTTAATTTGCTGTTTATTCATTTCTACTGGTATTTTCATTCCGTCGCTAAATGGAACTGCTGAGGGGGCGAAAGCATCTGTTTCTAATTCAGCCTTTCTTCCGGCATGAGCGAGTTGAATGGCTGCTTTTGCACCGTTATCATGTATAAAAGTTGTCGTTTTATGTAAGCCTTCAATTAGAATGTCATCCCAAATGCCTAGGTCTTTGTTAGAAATTCGTCCTTCAGGTAACACAGCTGTTGCTTCAATCATAACTAGACCTACTTGACCAGCGGCCCTGGTTCCATAATGGACGAGATGAAAATTAGTTACTTGGCCATCCTCATTCTCTGACGAATACATGCACATAGGCGACATAACGATACGGTTTTTTAGTGTAACGTCCTTAATTGTATAGGTTGAAAAAAGTTGGGAATGCATCAAATAGCCTCCTTGATTGAATTTTCTTACATTGTATCATTCTCTTTTTTGTTTCCCTAACAAAACGCTTATACGAAAAATTTTGTCTATTCGTGTTACAATGACTAATATGAAATGAATTGGAGGATGACATATGTATCAGGCTTATTATGAAAGTGAATTAGGTTTGCTGGAAATTACAGCGAATGATAAAGGAATTACGTCTGTTATATTTGTTGATGAACGACAAGAAGAACGTACAAATGAAATGATAGATCAGTGTATAAATGAGCTAGAGGAATATTTTAAGGGGAAAAGAAAAGAGTTCACGGTTCCGTTGTCTGCTGAGGGAACATTATTTCAAAAAAATGTATGGGATGCGCTCTATACTATTCCATACGGCGTAAGTGCTTCATATTTAGATATTGCGGAGAAGGTCGGCAATACAAAAGCTGTACGAGCGATAGGAGGAGCAAATAGCCGGAATCCAATTTCAATTATCGTTCCATGTCACCGTGTAATAGGAAAGAGTGGAAAGCTTGTTGGGTATGCGGGTGGTTTATGGAGGAAAGAGTGGTTATTGAAGCATGAAGGGATTTTAAAATGAAGTGTGGATGGAAAGAGGGATCGTTTTGAAATGTATAAATTGTGGGCGACCTTGTACTAATGATCAGTTAAATTGTGCAAATTGTCAACGGAATTTGCAGAATGAACAAGGGGAAAGTAGCTCGTTAATAGACAAAGAATTAGAAGTATATGTAGGGAGACAATATCCGTATTACAAAAGAAAATGGGAGCTTGAGAACAAGCGAATTGCTAGGTGGAGCTGGAATGGTTTGGCTACTATTTTCAATGTAGGTTGGCTTGGATATCGTAAGCATTATTTACCTGCTGCTTTATTTATACTGTTATTAGTAGCATGTGATGCGTTTTCTTATTATATGGGGTTCAACGTAGCATTGCCAATCATTAATATGGTACCTCTTACGTTTTTATTACTCGTTTTTATTCTATTTGGGATGGGGATTTTTGCGAATGGATTATATTATCAATTTGCAGAAAGGCGTATATATCGAATAAAAGCACGGGGAATTAAAGATGAATCGGTTGAAAATTATCTCATCCGTGATAGTGGTGGAACGAGTAAAATGGGAGCAACAATCGTAACTGTTTTAGCAGTTGCTAGCCTTCTTTTAAGCCATTTCTTTTTTCCAACTGATCGAGATATTATACAAAAAGTACGTACAAGTTCGCTTTATGAATATCCATTCTTTTCGATTGGTGAATCGTTTGAAAGCTATTTTCAAAATTCAGGTTGGATATATTATCGTGGATCGGAAGGTATGGAATTAGTAGAATTTCAAGGATATAGCCCAGGGATGCCAAGACAAAAAGTTACAATTCAATTTATTGTTGATTATAAATTGAGTGAAATTGAACCATACTCCCTTATGATTAATGGCGAATCTAAAAATGAAGAAGAGTTTTTGAAGATGATGGAAGAAATATTCAAGGTTCAAAATCCGTTTGAAATAGAGGATGGATTGCAAGTAAAACTGATAGAAAAAGAAGCGGATGGAAAGAACTTTCTATCTGCTTCTTTTTTGTGTATGAAAAATAATATTTGAAATAATCTGAATCTTTTGTATAATAATATGTATTATACTGGATTTCATTTATACATATAGATTGGGGGAAGGAAGAATGAAGAGAAAGGTAACAATGATTGCTGCAATTGCATTATCAACTAGTGTATTGGTTGCAGGTTGCGGAAATGGGGAGAAGGCATCTACAACAAAGAAAGAAGCAGGTAAGGGAGTAGCAGATAAGCAAGTATTAAACTTACTAGAAACAGCAGAAATTCCTTCAATGGATACATCAAAATCAACGGACTCTGTATCATTCAGGGCCTTTGTAAATGCAATGGAAGGGCTATATCGTTTAGATAAAGATAATAAGCCAACGCCAGGTATGGCAAAAGATGTGAAGATTAGTGAGGATAAAACGACGTATACATTTGAATTACGAGATGCAAAGTGGTCTAATGGTGATCCAGTTCGAGCGCAAGACTTTGTATATGCATGGCAACGTGCATTAGATAAAGCAACGGCAGCTGAGTATGCATTTATTTTATTTGATGTGAAAAATGCACAGAAAGTAAATAAAGGAGAATTACCGCTAGATCAATTAGGAGTGAAAGCGAAGGATGATAAAACGTTAGTAGTAGAATTAGAACAACCAGCACCATATTTCCTTGAGCTGACTTCATTCCCGACATTTTTCCCTTTAAATGAAAAATATGTAAAAGAACAAGGGGATAAATATGCATTAGAGGCAGATAAACTATTATACAATGGACCATTTACTATGAGTCAATGGAAACATGAACAAAGTTATCAGTTAAAGAAAAACCCTAATTATTGGGATAAAGATACTGTAAAGTTAGAAGAAATTAATGTAAGTATTGTGAAGGAAACGAGCACAGGAGTAAATTTATATGATAGTGATCAAGCAGATCGAGTTATTTTAAGTTCTGAATTTGTTGATAAATATAAAAAGAATAAGCCAGATGAATTTAAAACGAAGTTAGATCCACGTATGTATTTCTTGCGCTTTAACCAAAAAAATGCAACATTTAAAAACCAAAAAGTACGTGAAGCAATTGACTTGGCATATGATAAAAAAGGAATTGCGAATGTTATTTTAAATGACGGATCATTGCCAGCATATTTCTTAGTACCTGAAAAATTTACGACAGGGCCAGATGGGAAAGATTTCCGTTCTGTAAATAAAAATTTCCGTGACAGTAAAGATAATGCAGAAAAAGCAAAAAAATTATGGGAAGAAGCGAAGAAAGAACTTGGACAAGATACAATTACAGTAGAATTTCTAAATGATGATAACGGTAGCCGTAAAAAAGTGGGCGACTTTATTAAAGAAGAGTTAGAGAAAAATTTACCGGGGCTAAAGGTGAATTTGAAACAACAACCATATAAGCAGAAGCTAGAGTTAGAAAAGAAATTTGAATATGAATTCTCATTATCTGCTTGGAGTCCAGATTATCCAGATCCAATGACTTATATTGATATGTTTGTAACTGGAAGCTCATTTAATGAAATGGATTATTCTAATCCGAAGTATGATGATTTAGTAGCAAAATCAAAAGGAGAGTTATTAAAAGATGATGCAGCACGCTGGAAAGCACTTGCGGAAGCTGAAAAAATCTTAATTGGTCAAGACGCTGCAATCTCACCTACGTATCAGCAAAGTACGGCTTATTTAGAGAAGACATATGTAAAAGGTATCGCTAACCATACGTTTGGTGGAGACTTCAGTTATAAATGGGCATATATTACAAAGAAATAGTATAATAAAAGATGAGTGAATTTTCGCTCATCTTTTATTTGTATAGGAGGAATTAGAGTTGTTAAAGGGAATCAATCATCTTTGTTTTTCGGTTTCAGATTTAGAAAAATCTATTGTGTTTTACGAAAAGATACTAGAAGGAGAATTATTGGTTAAAGGAAGAAAGCTAGCATATTTTAATATATGCGGAGTGTGGGTAGCACTTAATGAAGAGGTACATATTCCAAGAAATGAGATTCATCAATCTTATACGCACATTTCATTCACTGTAGAACAAGAAGATTTTAATTGTTTGTTAAAGCGATTAGAAGAAAATGAAGTTCATATTTTAAAGGGCAGAGAACGAGATGTGAGAGATTGTGAATCTATATATTTTCAAGATCCAGATGGCCATAAATTTGAGTTTCATTCAGGGACATTGCAAGACCGTCTAAATTATTATAGGGAAGAGAAACCTCATATGACATTTTACTAAGGGGGAAAGAAGTTGCATGCACTTGTAATTGGTGGAACAGGAATGTTAAAGAAAGTTTCTATGTGGCTTTGTGATCAAGGATTTCGTGTGTCTGTTATTGGACGAGATGAAGTGAAATTAGAAAATGTTAAGCAAGCTAGTTCCGCACCAAAAAATATTTCATGTCTTCCTTTAGATTATCAAAATGACGATGATCTAAAGCGATCTATTACAAATACAATTGAACAGAATGGTCCAATTACATTAGTAGTTGCATGGGTACATTCGAGTGCTAAGCATGCATTACGACTCATTTGTAATGAGATTGAATTGTCATCGGAAAAGTACAGTTTATTTCATATATTAGGTAGTAGTGCATCGCGTACGAAGTCACAAAAAATAGGTGGGGCATTATGTAGTTATTATAGAATTATATTAGGGTTTATTTTAGAAGATACATATGCAAGATGGCTTACTCATGAAGAGATTGCTGACGGAATTATAAAAGGAATTGAAAGTAAATGCACAGAATGGATGGTAGGGAGAGTAGAGCCGTGGGAATCGCGACCAAAATGGTAAGGGGGCATGTGAAATGAAGACAACGGTATATGTAACAAGGCACGGTGAGACAGAATGGAATGTAGCAGGACGGATGCAAGGACGGAAAAATTCAGCATTAACAGAGAATGGTATGATACAAGCGAAACAATTAGGGGAGCGTATGAAGGATTTACCACTCCATGTCATATATAGTAGTCCAAGCGAAAGAACGCTTCATACTGCTGAATTGATTAAAGGGGAACGCAATATTCCAATTATAGAAGATGAACGTTTCTATGAAATAAACATGGGGATATGGGAAGGGCAAACAATTGCTGATTTGGAAATGCAATATCCAGAAGAAGTACATTTATTTTGGAATGAACCACATCTTTTTCAGTCAACATCAGGGGAAAACTTTGCGGCCGTTCATAAAAGAGTAATTGAAGGGATACACTTTCTTTTAGAAAAGCATAAAGGAGAAAACATTTTAATAGTAACTCATGCTGCAGCAGCGAAATTACTCGTAGGGCATTTTGCAGGTTTTGAAATTGAACATGTATGGGAAGATCCATTTATGCATAGCGCGAGTCTTAGTGTGATTGAATTTGATGAAAACCGTGGTAAAGTAAAACAATTTGCAGATATAAGTCATTTTCAGTAAACGTAAAAAAGGTCGCAGAGCGACCTTTTTGGTGGACATAAAAAACTAGCAATTACGTTTTTTATACCAGAAGTGATCGAATTTCTTATTTTTGCAAGATGGGAATTTATGTCCGCCTTTGCAATCATTCCATTTGTGCCCGTCATCGTGACAGTCTTTACCATGATCACAATCATCATCGCAAGAGCCACCATGACCGTTAGGGAAGAATTCGCATTTTTTACAGAAACTTCGTTTTGTCCAGAAAAATTTCTTTTCAAAGCGTATGCATTTTGTAACGAACGTACAATGTTTTCTGCGAGTACGTTTTGTAACTAAAACGCATTCTTTTCTACGTGTCACTTTCGTAACGAACGTCCATTTTTGAACGCGTACACGAGTACATTTTGTAACAAATGTCCATTTTTTTACATGCGTACATTTTGTAACGAACGTACAATGTTTCACGCGAGTACATCTTGTTCTTGGACATTTACCCCCAGTTGTACATTTACATCCAGTTGTACATTTATCATCATCGCACTCAAATGTACTTGGATCTTGATGTAAGAAATCCTCCATCCCAGCACTTTTGATTTCTTCAACAGCTTTTCTAATATCACGTTTCATAGAAATCCTCCTTATCATGCATTAAAGTGAAAAGGTATTCTTTTTCCTTAACATGATATGAGATATGACGTCTTTCTGAACAGGACAAGAGTGTAATTTTATATAAATAGATGATAGCGGATGTATGGACAAGACAAGGCGCATACATTGAATGAAGAGAACTGAGAAGGGATGAGAAAACATGCTGCCTTCATATGATTTTTTTGTTCATCCAATGTACTTAGTGGAATTGAAAAAGGACATTTGGTCAGATAGTCCAGTGCCAGCAAAATTAACTTATGGAAAAAAGAAGTATGACATTGATATCGTATACCGAGGGGCTCATATTCGCGAATTTGAGAAAAAGTCTTATCATGTTTTGTTTTATAAACCGAAAAAATTTCAAGGCGCGAAAGAGTTTCATTTGAATTCTGAGTTTATGGATCCGTCTCTCATACGAAATAAGTTATCTTTAGATTTTTTTCATGATATTGGTGTACTTTCGCCAAAATCACAACATGTATTTATAAAAATTAATGGTCAAATTCAAGGTGTGTATTTACAGTTAGAATCAGTTGATGAAAACTTTTTGAAAAATAGAGGGTTACCGAGTGGTTCTATTTATTATGCGATAGATGATGACGCGAATTTTTCGTTAATGAGTGAGCGAGATAAAGATGTTAAGACAGAGCTCTTTGCGGGTTATGAATTTAAATATTCGAATAAAAATAGTGAAGAACAACTGAGTGAATTTGTATTTCAAGCGAATACTTTGTCGAGGGAAGATTATGAAAAAGAAATCGGGAAGTTTCTACATGTAGATAAATATTTACGATGGTTAGCTGGAGTTATTTTTACGCAAAACTTTGATGGTTTCGTCCATAACTATGCACTATATCATAACGATGAGACAAATTTATTTGAAGTGATACCGTGGGATTATGATGCGACTTGGGGGCGAGATGTACAAGGGAGACCACTTAATCATGAATATATTCGTATTCAAGGTTATAATACGTTAAGTGCAAGATTGTTAGATATACCTGTATTTAGAAAACAATACCGAAGTATTTTGGAAGAAATATTAGAAGAACAATTTACCGTTTCGTTTATGATGCCGAAAGTAGAAAGTTTGTGTGAATCGATTCGTCCATATTTACTACAAGATCCATATATGAAAGAAAAATTAGAAACATTTGATCAAGAGGCTGATATGATTGATGAATATATAAATAAAAGAAGGAAGTATATACAAGACCACTTACATGAATTGGATTAATTTTGAAAGAGATTGGAACATTATCAATCTCTTTTTTTGTATAATAAAGATGTATCAATTGAATTGACGTAATAGTTACTTAATAAAGAATGGAGATGTGGAAACATGACGGTCAAGTGGATTGATTGGGTAAAACAAATACAATCTATAGCTCAAGCGGGTTTAACGTATTCTAAGGATGTGTATGATATAGAGCGTTTCCAACAATTACGGGATATTTCCATCTCGATGATGTCACATTACACAAAGACAGATTGGGAAGTTGTAGAGAAGTTATTTGCAAGTGGGACAGGCTATCAAACACCTAAAGTTGATATAAGAGCAGTTATTTTTCAAAATGAAAAACTATTATTTGTGAAAGAAAAAAGTGATAGGAAATGGGCATTGCCAGGTGGATGGGCTGATGTTGGTTATACGCCAACAGAAGTAGCAGCAAAAGAAGTTTTCGAAGAGACGGGTTATGAAGTAGATGATTTTAAGCTACTCGCTATATTTGATAAAGAAAAACATCAACCATCGCCTTCAGCAACACATGTATATAAAATTTTTATTGGCTGTAAGATTATTGGTGGCGAAAAGAAAACTAGTATTGAAACAGAAGATGTGGAGTTTTTTGATGAGAATGAATTGCCTAATTTATCGATTGCTAGAAATACAGAAGAGCAAATTAAAGAAATGTTTGCCTACATGAAAGACCCGCAGAAGGAAAAAATAATAGATTAATACTGCTTGAATTGTACATATTGTTAAAATGAAGATATTGGCAGATGCCAATCTTTATGTGATAATGGGATGGTATGTGAAGAAAAAAGGAGATAGAAAAGAAAATGTTAGCAAACATAATAGATCAGTTATTGCAATTCTTTGCAAGTCTAGGATACTTTGGAGTAGCGCTAGGTTTAATGATTGAAATTATCCCGAGTGAAATTGTTCTTTCATATGCAGGATTTTTAGTTGCAGAAGGAAAAATTAGTTTTGTCGGTGCAGTTATTGCTGGAACAATCGGTGGTACTTTAGCCCAAATCTTTTTATATTGGCTTGGATACTATGGAGGACGTCCAGTTGTAGAGAAATATGGAAAATATCTACTTATTAATAAACACCATTTAGACATAGCAGAAAATTGGTTTAAGCGTTACGGAGCTGGAGTAATATTTTCGGCACGTTTTATCCCAATTGTACGTCATGCAATCTCTATTCCGGCAGGACTAGCTAAGATGCCATTAAAACTTTTCACACTGTATACAGTTGTAGCGATTATTCCATGGTCAATACTATTTATATACTTAGGTGAAAAGCTTGGTGGAAATTGGCGACATATTAAAGAGTATGCATCTGATTACACACATTACATAATTATAGGAGCTGTTCTCTTTGTTGCTCTATACTTCGGTTTAAAGTATTTAAAAAAGAAAAAAGCAGCGCGTTAAAGTCAATGATTTTTCATTGGCTTTTTTTATTGTTTCAGTTCTAAAAAAAAGGAGTTGTCCATAATGTGTAATAATAAAGCGTAGCGGGGGAATGTGATGAAAGGATCACCGTTTTTACGTGGAACGATATTTTTAACGATGGCAACGATGATATCTAAAATGTTAGGGTTCATATATGTTATACCATTTACAGCAATGGTAGGTACGAGTGGGTACGTATTATATACGTATGCATACCGTCCTTATACAATTATGCTTAGTATTGCAACGATGGGATTGCCACTTGCCATTTCAAAAATGGTATCAAAATATGATCAATTGAATGATTATCATACGGTTAAAAGAGTATTAAAGAGTGGCATCGTTTTTATGTTTATAATGGGAGTTATTTCGTGTTTTACACTATATATATTAGCTCCACATTTAGCTAAACTTGTAATCGATGGAAATGATCAAACCGGGAATAGTATAACTGCGGTCGCAAATAACATTCAAATTGTAAGTTTTGCGCTAATACTTGTACCAGTAATGAGTTTGTTAAGGGGCTTCTTTCAAGGATTTCAATCGATGGGGCCTTCTGCACTAAGTGTAGTTGTTGAGCAATTTTTTCGGGTCTTAACCATTTTAATAGGAAGTTTTGTTGTTTTATATGTTTTAAAAGAGTCTATTTCGCTAGCGGTCGGTATTTCAACGTTTGGTGCATTTATGGGAGCTATAGGTGGATTAACGGTTTTAAGTGCGTATTATGTAAAAAGGAGAAGGCACTTAAAGAAAAAAGAGATGGCAAGTATACAACAAACAACGAAATCTTTTTTCTCGTTATATAGGGAGCTCTTTACATATTCAATACCGTTTGTTGTGGTTGGTTTAGCAATTCCGTTGTATCAGACAATTGATACATTTACAATTAATAAACTACTTATACAAATAGGATATATGCAAGGAGAAGCTGAAAAGATTAATGCGATAATTGGTCTTGTTCAGATGGTTGTACTCATTCCAGTTTCCGTTGCGACCGCTTTTAGTATGTCTCTTGTACCGGAGATGACGAAAGCTTATACAGCAGGAAATACAAAATTGTTGTACAAACATTTTACGAGGACGAATGTATTAGTAGTAGGGATTACGGTACCAGCAGCAATTGGGATGATGGTATTAGCTAAGCCAGTATATACTCTTTTATTTGGTGCCGGGAATGATCCGGAGATGGGGAGGGTCATTTTACAGTACTATGCTCCTGCTTGTATACTATTTTCACTCTTCACAGTAACGGCTGCAATGCTACAAGGAATCAATCAACAGCAGAAAACAGTGCTAGGATTAGTAATCGGAATTATTGTAAAGATAGTTTTAAATATTGTATTGCTACCGTATTTTGATTATGTGAGTTTTATCATTTCAACATACGCTGGCTATACGATTTCAGTCGGCTTTAACTTGTGGATGCTTTCTAAATATGTTATAAAGGCAACATAAGCTTTTTTAAAGGCAGAGAATACTCTGTCTTTTTCTATGTTTACAAGATTTTTCTTAAAAAAACGTTTTCAAAATAATTTTTCTATTGAAATTTAATCATTTGTTCCATATGCTGAAAATAGCGGTTCAAAAACTGTTGTTTAAGTGAGGTAGATTCCTACATGTAAAAAGAATCGGGGTGATAGTATGTTAAATATTTATTTAACAGACCGAAACGGAAAACTACAAGAGATTGAGGAAATGCAAAAGGGCTGCTGGATTAATGTACTTCATCCAACAGAAGAAGAAATTCAGTATCTAGTACAAACTTTAAATGTAGACTTAGATTTCATTAAAGACCCTTTGGATGATGAAGAACGCTCTCGTATTGAAAAGGAAGACAATAATACTTTAATTATCGTGGATATACCGACAGTCAGACATGATGAAGAAGGAAATTCAATTTATGATACGATTCCAATAGGTATGATTGTAATGCCAGATTGTTTTGTTACTATTTGCTTAGAAGAAAATCCAATTTTTGAACGCTTTATTAATCAACGTATTAAAGAATTTTATACGTTTAAAAAGACGCGCTTCGCACTTCAGCTCTTATATACAATTTCTACTTATTATTTAAGATACTTAAAGCAAATTAATCGAAAAACAATCGATTTAGAGCACCAATTAAATAAGTCGATGAAAAATAAAGAAATTTTCACATTGCTTGGCCTTGAAAAAAGTTTAGTTTACTTTACAACATCATTAAAGGCCAATAAGATTGTAATTCAAAAATTAATGCGAAACAGTACATTTTTGAAAATGTATGAAGACGATCAAGATTTACTAGAAGATGTATTAATTGAAAATAAGCAGGCTATTGAAATGGCGGAAATATATAGTCACATTTTAAGTGGAATGATGAATACATTTAGTTCGGTTATTTCTAACAATTTAAATAGTGTTATGAAACTGTTGACTTCTATTACAATCATTTTATCATTACCAACGATGGTTTCTAGTTTCTTTGGAATGAATGTAAAGGTTCCGTTTGAAGGGGAAGCACATGGTTTTGTAATTGTACTTATTATATGTGTAACATTATCTTTCACTTTAGCATTTGTTTTTTGGAAGAAACGTTACTTTTAATGATAGGAAAGCTGATCTAGCATAGTTATAAAACTGCGCTAGATCAGCTTTTTTTGCTATGAAATCTCAATTTTGGAACAGAATATATATTGTAAAATGTAATGTGTATGAAGGTTGTGAATTCGGTATAACCCTTGTTCAAATAATAAAATGGGGTTAAAATTACATATTGTTAAAGAAAAGTTGGAGGAAATACATCATGGAATTGTTTCAATTACCGAAAGCATTCCTGCAAATGAATACAATCTTTATCTCAATATTAATCGAAGCACTTCCGTTTGTGCTAATTGGTGTATTTATTTCAGGATTCATTCAAATGTTTGTGACAGAAGATATGGTGGCAAAATGGATGCCGAAGAACCGATTTCTGTCTGTTTTATTAGCTACTTTTTTAGGCATGATGTTCCCAGGATGTGAATGTGGAATTGTTCCGATTGTAAGACGATTAATCGGAAAAGGCGTTCCACCATACGCAGGGATTGCATTTATGTTAACTGGACCGATTATTAATCCAGTTGTACTATTTGCAACATATGTTGCTTTTGGAAGTAGTATGCACATGGTATGGTATCGTTCTATTGTAGCGATTATCGTAGCAATTATTGTTGGAATTATATTATCATTTATGTTTAAAGAACATCAATTAAGAGATGATCACTTCCCAGAAGTGAACCATAAGCGTCCATTACGTACAAAAATGTGGGATGTATGTACACACGCTGTTGAGGAATTTTTCTCAATGGGAAAATACTTAGTGTTAGGAGCGTTAATTGCTGCTGCAGTTCAAACGTTCGTACAAACATCAACATTGCTTGCTATTGGACAAGGTCCGTTTTCGTCATCAGCTGTTATGATGGGGCTTGCTTTTATTTTATCACTATGTTCAGAGGCGGATGCATTTATTGCTTCTTCGTTCCAAAGTACATTTTCAACAGCGTCACTTGTCGCGTTCCTCGTTTATGGACCGATGGTGGATATTAAAAATATGTTTATGATGCTTGCAACATTTAAAACAAAATTTGTAATTGTCGTGACGGTTACAGTTACACTTGTTGTATATGCAAGCTCACTACTCATTTATGCGATGGGGTGGTAGGTTATGTTTCGAGCATATATATTATTAGGTTTTACAATATTAATTGGGCAGCTTCATATTTCAGGTAATATTACGAAATATATAAATATGAAGTACGCCTATTTATCAAAAACTGCAGCTATTATTTTAGGTTTCTTAACGATTGTACAAATTATTATCGTTTTCCAAAAAGAGCACCAAAAGGAAAAAGAGAAACATGATTGTAGTTGTGATCATAGTCATTGTGGGCATGATCATTCGAAAGATGAGAATACATGGTGGAAAAAAGTGTTTTCTTACACGTTATTCTGTTTTCCAATCATTACAGGATTGTTTTTCCCAATTGCAACATTAGATTCCGATATTGTTAAGGCGAAGGGATTCCATTTTCCAGTAGCGCAAGCAGAAAGTAAAGATCCATTTATGACAAGGCAATTTCTAAGGCCTGACACGAGCATTTATTACGGGAAAGAAGGATACCGTGGTGTAATGGAAAAAGGGAAGAAAGAGTTTGTTACGAAAGATAATATCACTTTAAAAGATGAAGATTTCTTAAAGGGTATGGAGACAATTTATAATTATCCTGGTGAATTCACTGGTAAAACCCTGTCTTATAAAGGATTTGTTTTCCGAGATGATTCTTCTAAAAAGGAACAATATTTCTTATTCCGTTTCGGTATTATACATTGTGTAGCGGATTCGGGTGTATATGGTATGTTAGTTAAAAAACCAGAAGGTGTAGAGTGGAAAAATGATGATTGGATTCAGGTAGAGGGAGAAATTTCAACTGAATTTTATCAGCCGTTCCATGCAAATATTCCTGTTTTAGAGGTAACGAAATGGAATAAAGTTGAACAGCCGAAAGAACAATATGTATTTAGAGGAGCCGATTGATAAAATCGGTTCTTTTTTATGGACTAAAAGTTCTAAAAATTGTTAATATTAAACGTGTAGTTCATGAGATGTAGTGTATATTGGGATATTAAGGATAAATAATTAAAGGGGCGATAACAATGGCAGAAGTACAGGGGAAAACTGCAAATGAATCAAGAGTGTTTAAAACGAGCCGAGTATTTCCAACAGATTTAAATGATCATAACACGCTATTTGGTGGAAAGATATTGGCGGAGATGGATATGGTTGCTTCAATTTCAGCAACGAGACACTCGAGAATGGAATGTGTCACAGCGTCTATGGATTGGGTAGATTTCTTACACCCAGTTCGTTCTTCAGATTGCGTTAGTTATGAATCTTTCGTAATTTGGACGGGAAGAACTTCTATGGAGATTTTTGTGAAAGTAGTAGCAGAAGATTTAATTTCAGGTGAAAAACGTGTAGCGGCAACTTCATTCGTTACTTTTGTTGCGCTTAGTAAGGAGAATAATCCGGTTCCTGTACCGCGTGTTATCCCTGAGACAGAAGAGGAGAAAGAATTGCATCGAATTGCTGTGTTACGTGCAGAACAACGCCATATTCGTAAGGCAGAGAGTAAGAAGGTAGCTACACTGTTAACTTTTTGATGAAATATACTTTCCCGGTGGTACTATTATTGGAATAGGCTAGGGGATTATTGAAATGAAAAGCGGACACCTAAAAATAGGTGTCCGCTTTTATAGTTTTTTCATCCGCATATCGTATTACAATAACTGCTTAGCAGAAGCAAGCAGCACCTACGATAATTAAGAGGATAAATAATACGACTAGTAGCGCAAATCCATTACCATGTGCGAAGCCCATTGTTATTTCCTCCTTTTATTTTAAGATACAACATACAATATGCAAATGAGCTCCTGTTTGATATGGTCGTATATCATGCAATGACATATTTTTTGAATGGTAATGTTAAAAAAAAGGAAAGATATAGGAATAACAGTATTTAGAGAAAGGAACATATCCATGAAGCACTTTTTAATTGTAATACTTTGTTTTATAGGTGTATTCATATGGATGAACATCGATGTGGAAATGGGGAAGAAAATGGCTAGTGGATATGAATTAGAAAAAATTCGATTAGGGGATTTTCAATTATATACGAACGGTGATGAGTTATATAAAAGTTTATTTGAGGATATAAATCGTGCAGAAAAGAATGTGTATATTCATTTTTATATTGTAGGAAAAGATGAAGTAAGCCAAAAGTTCTTACAGTTATTAGAGAAAAAAGCATCTAGCGGAGTAGATGTGAAATTGTCAGTAGACCGCATTGGCGGATATAAGCTTAAGAAAAAGATAATTAATCAATTAAAAGAAAAAGGCGTGAAGTTTACATTTAGTAAAAAACCTAAATTAAAAAACTTATTTTATTCTTTGCATCAACGTAATCATAGACGCATTGTTACAATAGACGGGAAAGTTTCGTACATTGGTGGCTTCAATATCGGAAAGGAATATCTTGGACAGGATCCTAAATTTGGTCCGTGGCGTGATTATCATGTACGCATCGAAGGGAATGGAGCTACTGATATGGAAAGGAAGTTTGCGGAAGATTGGCAAGAAGATACGGGAGAAAAGTTTCCTATACATCAAGAGTTACCTGTAAAAGGAAATGTAAAATATCAATACGTATTTTCGAATGGAAAAGGTTTATGGAAGGAGTATGGAGCGTTTTTAAAGAAGGCAAAACATTCTTTAATTATCGCTACACCATATTTTGTACCGAGTAAAGAAATGGTGAAGGGGCTGAAAGATGCATTAAATCGTGGTGTCCGTGTAAAAATCCTCGTCCCATTTAAAAGTGATGCCGTATTGTTAAAACAGGCTGCCTATCCTTATTTGAAAGACATGTTAGATGCTGGAGCGGAGATTTATCAATATCGAAATGGATTTTTTCATGGGAAAGTAACAATCATTGATGAGGAAATGGTTGATATTGGTACAGCAAATTTTGATAATAGAAGTTTTTACTTAAATAACGAATCTAACTGTTTCATATATGATAAGACAGTCGTTGCTGACGTCTGGAGTCGATTAAAAGAAGACTTTCATAAATCAAAACGATTTTCTGAAGAAGATTTTGAGAAAATTAGTAGATGGGATTGGTTTCTAGCAAGAATATCAAATGTTATCGCATCATATTTATAGTATAGAGATGAAATAGGAAGGGAGGCGCTTTAATGGATTGTATGAAAGAATTGATGACATATAGTTACACACTTATATATAAAGTTGGAGAATACACGAGCAAGGTTCGAGATGAAGAATTAAAGGATATTTTGCAGCATCATTTGCCGTATATGTTACAAGCATATAATGAACAAGTGAATTTTCAAGAAGGAGAAAATATACAACATATAACTTGTAAACAAATGTGGCCGGAATTTACTGAAATGGATAGGGAAACAGATAATGAGTATACAGGGGATATTGGGATTGCTATTTGTTATATTACACATTTGAAACGATTAGCATTAAAGTTTGCTCAAGTGGCAGTAGAAGTTGCGAACCCGGAGTTTCGTTCTTTTCTGGAAAATTGTTTTTTGAAAATGAACCGATATGCATATAATGTTTGGCAATATGTTGTGAAGAAGGAATATAAGATTAAACATGTATATGAAAATGAAAAATTCGCGTGAAAAGCTAAGGCGGAATGAAAGGCGCCTTAGTTTTTTTATGTCCAATTAGAGGGTGAAGGTTAAAGAGTGGGTTTGTTATCAGGAAATTTACATAAATTTACTGTATCTTTACTATTTTTAAATCTTTCCTTTAAAAATAAAGAGTAATATGGGATTGTACATATTCTATCAAAGGGAGGAAACGCAAATGAACAAATGGGTTAAGTCATTAACTGCTATGGCACTTGCAAGTTCTTTATTAATGGTAGGTTGTAGTAAAGGTGAGGATAAAAAGAAAGAGGATGACACAACAACGCAGCAAGATGAAAAGAAAGATAAAGAAACAAGTGGAACAGAAAAGTCTTCTGATTCAAAAGAAAAGAAATAAATAGATAATAGAGCTTCCTCACATATATGAGGGAGCTTTTTTGTTGCGTATTTGTAAGTTTTGCGGAAAAATAGAGAGAAAGAATTGAAAAGGAGAAAGTAAATGAAAGTATGTATATTAGGAGCGACAGGTAGAGTAGGATCACACATTATGAAATTGGCATTACATGATTCATATGAAGTGACGGTATTAGTTCGTGATTTGAGTAAAGTAGAAATAGAGCATGAAAGGTTACATATTATAGAGGGAAATGTGTTAAACGGAAATGAAATAAAGGAAGTGATTAAAGGATGTGATATTGTAATTAGTGCTCTTGGAACTGATCGGAATGGGACGTTAGAGAAGAGTTTACCGATTATTATAAAGCAAATGGAAGAAGAGGGCATAAAGAAAATTGTTACAATAGGAACTGCTGGTATTTTACAAGCGCGAACAAACCCAAGTATATATCGTTTCCAATCAAAAGAATCGAAAAGAAAAATGACAACAGCTGCGGAAGATCATTTAGCTGCTTATGAAGCGCTGAATAATAGTAAACTATGTTGGACTGTTGTTTGTCCGACGCATTTAATAGATGGTGATGTAACAGGTGTATATCGAACTGAAAAAGATATGTTGCCATCAGATGGATCGAAAATCACAGTTGGTGATACAGCTCATTTTACATGGGGTTTACGTAATAAAAGCTTATACGAGAAAAGCCGAGTAGGTATTTCATATTAAAAAACCATCCCAAAATAGGGATGGCTAAAAAATGATATAGCATACAAAGATGATAATCATAATGATTTGGAGAATGGCTTTGGCTACTGTACTACTTAAAAAACCGACTACAGTTGCAATTCCGACTAATAGGGCGTCTTTTGGCGCCTTTTTATGCATTAGTTCCGTAATAAATACAGATAAGAATGGTATGATAATAAGCCCGAATGGTGGGAAGAAGAACGATCCGACAATGATAGAAACCATACCAACACGTTCGCCCGATTTTGTACTTCCGTATTTTTTTAGGAAGTATCCATTTGCAATAAAGTCAGCAACGAAAATGAAGAGTGTAAAAATGACTTGAATAATCCAAAAAGATGTCGTTAACTCTCCGCCGTTTATTCCAAAATGATAAATGAAATAGCCAGCCCATACGGCAAGGATGCCAGGGATAATGGGGTATATAAAGGCAAGAAATGAAACAATAAAACAAGCAATGATACAAATTGTAAGTAAAACAGTCACTTTATAACTCCTTTGTAGTATCTAATTTATGTACAGCAATCTTTTTAATTTGATGCCCATCAAGTTCTAATGCTTTAAATTGAAAACCATCATATTCAACTGTATAGCCAGCCTCAATATTTAAATCAATTGATTGAGAGAGAAGCCAACCACCAATTGTATCTAAATCACTTTCATCGATATGTAGGCCAAACATATCATTTACTTCAGAAATGAGTACTTTCCCATCTAAAACAGTAAGCTTAGGAGTACGCTTTTCAATCATTGGTGACTCGTCTGCGTCAAATTCATCTTGAATTTCTCCGATAATTTCTTCAAGAATATCCTCCATCGTTAAAAGGCCAGCAGTTCCACCGTATTCATCCATAACAATCGCCATTTGTACGCGGTTCTTTTGGAGGTGTATTAACGTTTTACGAATGGGAACTGTTTCAAATACAGTTAAAACAGGATGTATGTAGGCATCAAGTGGTTTGTAAATGCCTTTTGTTTGATTATGAAAAATCTCTTTCGTATTTATCATTCCGATAATATCATCCTTATCCTTTTCAATAATAGGATAACGTGTATACTTTTCAGTTGCAACGATTTTCATATTTTCTTCTAACGTATTTTCAGTAGATAAACAAACCATTTCAGTTCTAGGTACCATAATTTCTTTAGCAACACGATCATCAAATTCAAAAATATTATTTACATATTTATATTCGGTTTGATTAATTTCGCCGCTTTTATAGCTTTCACCTAAAATGAGTCGTAGTTCTTCTTCGGAATGAGCAAGTTCATTTTCTTTTGCAGGTTCTAAACCGAGTAATTTTGTGAAATATATAGCTGCACTATTGAGAAGCCAAATGAACGGATACATAATTTTATCAAATAAAATAAGTGGTTTTGCAAATTTTAATGTGATTGCTTCTGCTTTTTGGATTGCGAAAGACTTAGGAACTAACTCTCCTAATACAACATGGAAAAAAGTAATAACACTAAAAGCAATAATAAAGGATAACGTGTTAGCCATCGTTCCAGTAATATTGATTTTTTCAAATAGCGGTCGTAGTAAATGCTCCACAGTTGGTTCACCAAGCCAACCAAGTCCTAAAGAGGTGATAGTAATGCCAAGCTGACAAGCGGATAAATAAACATCTAAGTTAGATAAGACGCTTCTTGCAGCTAATGCTTGCTTATTACCTTCATTGGCAAGTTGATCGATTCGACTTTTTCGTACTTTTACAACAGCGAATTCTGATGCAACGAAAAAGCCAGAAATAAGGATAAGTATAAAGATGAGAAAAATATTTAATATGTCCAAGTGTGTTCTCTATTCCAAAGTTTGGAATAAAGATGTCACCTCCTGTAATTATGTTATACTTTTATAATAAATCCAAATGAAAAGATTAGTCAAAGAAAATGGGTAAATAATGGTAGGTTTTAATAGTAGTTTTTTAATTTGCTGTTATTTTGTCCTCTATATAATAGGAATAACCGTCTACATTTAATTTAAGTAGACGGTTATTCTATGTTATGGTTTCGAAATACTTCTAGTTAAAGTATAGGTATTTTGTTTAGTGTAGTTTGTTGTCCATAAAGCTTGGAGAAACGATAAGATGCTATATGGAATATAAAGTAGTAATAAACCAATTGTAACAATTATAGGTGCTTTTCCGCCAAATTGAACGACAAATTGTAATAGTCCGTTTGTGTGAAAAATACATTCCATAAAAACGAATGAAAGAATAATGGAACTTAAAATAGATTTATGATTGGAAGTAAGTGCAATAAATAATGTATCAATAAGGAAAGATGAATTTTTTATTTCGTATTCATTAGTATTATTTAAGAACGGTAGCCATTTTTTAATTGCTTGCATAACGATAATCATGGAAGTGCTACATACGATGATAAAAGAGGAGAAGAAAGGAAACTTTATGAATTTCGCGATATAGAGAAGTGATAATAGGACTGAACATTGTAATATCACAGTGCTAAAAGAATATGGTATCCAGCGAAATAAAGAACTGCACTTTTTTAATGAATTGGGTGCTTTTAAAAATAGATGACCAATTCCTAGACTTATAAAGAAACCGATTACAAGAGTGAATGTGAAACGAACGATCGATAAAAAATATATTTCCCATATGTAGGGGGACAGTGGTGACGAATGGTTAGAGGTATGTATTATATTTTGTGCATGTATAAGCTGACTTGCTGAGAAAAGGATAGGTTCATGCATCCAGTCAATTGTTGGAATTGAAATGGAAGAAGGCTGTGCAAAATTATGAAAAATGCTTACAAATCCAGTTAAATAAGAGTAATTATGAGTCATGAATAATGATGGAATAGGACTTATGACAAAAATAATCAAAACACCGACTATAAATTTACATATATGTGAGCGCAATAAGGAGGACATACAATCACCTACTCTTAGAATATTCAGAAAATTCTTATTCTTATTTTAGCCTTTTTCGGATGAAGTTACAACATATTTTTCTCGAAGTAGGTTAGAGAGAATGTACTATACTGTGATTAAACAAGTGTATGATTAATGAATAAATTATGACGGAAAAACGAATAATTTTCAGAAAAATAAAATAATATATTTATTTTTTTCTGAAAATATAATATAGTTATGGCACAGAAAGTATTTTAGCATAAGGAGGCTTTTTATGAGGATTAAAGGGAATTATGTGCCAAAAAGAGAAGTTTTGTTCTGCTCAAGTTCAATTACGATAGGGGAAGCGCTGGAGCATTTAAATAAAACGGGGTATCGTTGTGTACCAGTTTTAGATGAAAAAAAAGAGAAGTTTTTAGGAAATGTATACAAAGTAGATATTTTAGAATATAAAGGTTCACTTGAAGATAATGTATTACAATTATTGAACGATAAAAATGGGTACGTGAGAGAAGACTCTTCCTTCTTTAAAGTATTTTTTACAATTAAAAAGCTACCCTATTTATCAGTAGTTGATGAAAAAGGGGTCTTCCTTGGTATTTTAACTCATAAAAAAGTTTTTGAACTATTAGAAGATGCATGGGGAGTCCATTCTAGTAAATATTCTGTCATGATTGGAACACAAGATTATAATGGGGCAATTCAAAAATTATCGACAGTGTTAAAAAAATATACAGGTATCCAAAGTTTAATGACTTTTGATAATGATGCCTTATTAGTTCGTAGAATTATGTTTACATTAGGAGAAGAGTTTAACGACGGTGAATTAGAGACGTTATTGAAAGATTTAGAAGATCATGGATTTAGAGTTGTGTATGTGGAAGAGATGAAAAATCCACGTGAAGTTGAAACGATAGAGTAACATGCAAAGCCATCTAATTATGTTGGATGGCTTTTGCTATGTTACGTGTATGGAATTATTTTAAAATAACGATAGGGTAACAGGTGAGATTGTAACAATATTTGTGTAAAAGAATAAAAAATGTAGATAATTTTGATTTTCAAAAAAATCAATTTGAAAATATGTTTTTATTTTTCAACTAAATATGTTACTATATGTGTGATAAAAACAAAGAGGTCTGACAACTATACTCCAAGCAATACCACTCTAATGGTTTGAATTTTCAAAAAAATCAAAATTAATAATTAGAGTAAGAATAAGGGGAGTGGAGAAATTATGGAGAAAGACACTGCTTTGTAAGGGGCATATTTTATCATCTTGAGCAGAGAGGAGGATGCATAGCATATTGTGAAAAGAGAGATAAACAATGAAAAAGTGCTATGCAAATGAAAAGCATGAAGGGACGTTTAAGGCCAGGTGATACGGTAGCGATTGGTTTAATGTTATTTGCACTATTTTTAGGAGCAGGGAATTTAATTTTCCCGCCAGTTTTAGGGCAACAAGCTGGAGAGAATGTTTGGGTTGCTACAATTGGATTCCTTGTAACGGGAGTCGGATTACCCCTATTAGCTGTAACAGCTGTCGCGTTTGTAGAGGGGGACTTGAAAGCGCTATCTTCTAGAGTTCACCCTATATTCGCGTTTATTTTCCCATTGATTAGTTATTTAGCGATTGGACCATTCTTCGCGATTCCGCGTACTGGAGCTGTTTCATTTGAAATGGGTATGAAGCCATTTCTATCAGAGACAATGGTTTCTGAGTGGTACATGCTATTTCTTTTCACTATAGTTTTCTTCGGAATAACGTGGTATTTATCATTAAATCCATCTAAATTAGTGGATTGGTTCGGGAAATTTCTTACACCATTGTTAGTCTTGATTGTTGCTGTTATTGTCGGAAAGGCAATTATTGATCCGATTGGAGAAGCAGCTGCGCCGCTAGCGGCATACAAAGAAAATGCTTTCTTTGGTGGATTTATTCAAGGATATTTAACGATGGATGCAATTAGCGCGCTCGTATTTGGAATTGTCGTTGTACAAGTTATCCGCTCTAAAGGGATAAAAGAGAGTAGTCAAGTTGCAAAAATAACAATTGTATCAGGTATTATTGCTGTACTTGGTTTAACGTTAATCTATTTATCACTTGCTTATCTTGGTTCAACAAGTACATCACTTGGGGTCTCAGAGAATGGTGGACTTATTTTAACGAATGTTGTAAATGAGTTATATGGAACAAGTGGTAAAATTTTATTAGGACTTGTTATTATACTCGCTTGTTTAACAACTTCTGTTGGATTAACATCTGCTTGTGCGGGCTTCTTTACAAACTTATTCCCAAAACTTTCGCATAAAACGATTGTAACAATGGTATGTGTGTTTAGTTTAATTGTATCTAACCTAGGTTTAACACAATTAATTGCAGTCACTTTACCAGTGCTAATGATCATTTATCCAGTTGCAATCGTATTAATCGTACTTTCTTACTTCCATAAATGGATTGGGAAGCGTAATACAATTTATATTGGAGCTATTTTAGGCGCATTGTTAATTAGTTTCTTTAACGGTTTAGAAAGTGCGAACATTAAAATTGACGCGATTTCTAACGTATTACAAATGTTACCGTTATATAAAGAAGGAATAGGATGGTTAATCCCATCATGTATTGGCGGGATTCTCGGTTTCTTCTTCTATAAATCAAATGAATCAAGTGAATTGCAAAAGAAAGGTGCTTAGGCGCCTTTCTTTTTTTGAAGGGGATTTTTATATTTTGTCTAAGTAATAATTGGGAGGAATGATAAAATGGCTAATTTTGAAGATTTTTTAAATTTGGATTTGCGTATTGGGACGGTAAGGAAGGCGGAGGAATTTAAAGAAGCAAGGGTTCCTGCAATTAAGTTAGAAATTGATTTTGGAGAGTTAGGGGTTAAGCAATCCAGTGCTCAAATTACGAAAAGATACAGCCCAGAAGATTTAATCGGTCAACAGGTGGTTGCTGTTGTGAATTTCCCACCAAAGCGTGTGGCAGGATTTAAATCGGAAGTGCTTGTATTGGGTGGTGTTCCTGAAGCTGGCGATGTTGTTTTACTTCAGCCTAATATGGAACTACCGAATGGAACGAAAATTAGTTAGTGTGAAAGTGGGTGTTAATTTGGATATCGGACAAGAATATTTAAAATGTGCAATTTCGAATTTCAAAGCAACACAAAACCAAGGAGAACGGGTGCTTTCTCAATTATCTTATGAACAGATAATGTGGTCTTCTCATGAGGAGACAAATAGTATTGCGATTATCATAAAACATTTGCATGGTAATATGCGTTCGAGATGGACGGATTTTTTAACGTCTGATGGTGAAAAAACAGATCGTAATCGAGATGATGAATTTGAGGGCGGCTACAATTCAAAACAAGAAGCTCTTGCTGCGTGGCAAGAAGGGTGGGAATATGTTTTTGAAGCTTTGGATAATTTAACGCCAGAGCAGATTTTGCAGAAAGTATACATTCGCGGAGAAGAACACACTGTCATGCAAGCGATCGAAAGGCAAATTTCTCATTATGCTTTACATATTGGACAAATCATTTACATTGGTAAAATGTTAAAAGAAAATGATTGGGAATGTTTAAGTATTCCTAGAGGTCAGTCTACCCGTTATTTAGAGAAAAAACGTTCAACATAATAATATGAAAGAAACCGATATAAAATAGGAAGCAAAAAAATAAGCCAAATGATAGAGGGCTCCGTGAACATTAGAATGATGCCAGCAATAAGACCATATGTAATAAGAAAGAAACCAAAGAGTGTATTTATAGGAATAAAACGTGAGACAAATAATTGCTGTTTTTTGAAACAAGTGTTGTGAAATAAATAAAAGCGGAAATACCGTGTAGAGGTAATAAGATCTTTCTTTCTCGTTATTCTTTTTTTACATTTATGACAGATAAATCGTGGCTGCATTTCGCTACACTCCATTTTTGGAATTCATTAGTTTCATAATAATTTGAGACAAAATTAAGTACAACGTGTATATACCTATATATACTCCTGCGAGTAGAAAAAATGGATTTAGCAAAATTCCATGAATGCTTGTCATGAAAACTAAATTTTGTATTAAAACATCATATATAGTAATAGAAATTATAGTCCCAAGTACATACACTGCTAGGTACGCAGAAATATGGAGCACAATACGAATTTTAGGATGTAAAGCAAGTAAATAAAAAGTAATTGATAGAGCGATTGGTAATGATCCTATTAATAGCTTCAATTCATTTCACCTCATTAACAATATAGCCGGAATTTAAGCGGTCTATTCTCTAGAGCTTGTACATAACTTGAAATAGAGAGGGTGATAGTATGAATCGAGGCTTTTTTTACGTAAAATTAACAAGTGTACGCAAATTAATTTTATTTGTTATTACTACGGTATTAGCGACTTTTTTTCTTATTAGTTTAATGGTAACTTCCATGAAAGAGACGAAGTCAACGTATTTATATAATTGGTTGAATGAGTTATCAATGAATGGTTACATGTACGTTATTGGGAAAGAAAATCATTATTTTACACAGGAGTATCGAAATTTGAATCAAGACTTTTCTATTTCTTCATTCCTCTTTTCGATGGCTACGAATATTCGTTTTGATGATGTACGTAGTTTTGTCGGGAAAGAACTTCCGGGATTTGGGAAATATGATACAGAAATCGTTATAGCAGGTGAAGGAACAAATTACTCCAACTTACCGATAGAATCGAGTGTTCCGCTTGAAGAGGTAGTGAAAGAACGGACTGGAGAAGGTGGACAAGCGCCAAAGCCTGATACGAATAAAGAGAAAAAACAACCAGCTCAAACGACTGGAAAAAGACAAGTTGCATTTATATATCATTCACATAGCTGGGAATCTTATTTGCCGTTACTTAACTTAACAAATGATCCAAATCCAAATAAAGCAACGAGTTCTGTTACGAATATTTCAATAGTTGGCGATCGATTGCGAGAACAGTTAGAAAGTGAAGGGATCGGTGCTACTAACGATAAAACTGATGTTGGTCAAAAGTTAATAAGTAAAGGATTAAACAGTAATAGTTCTTATAAACTGTCACGAGAAATTGTACAAGAAGCGATGGCTGGTAATAAAGAATTACAATACTTCTTCGATTTACACCGTGATAGTGCACGGAAAAATGTAACAACAAAAACAATTGGAGATAAATCATATGCTAAGCTTGCTTTTGTAATTGGGAAAGGTAACAAAAACTATGAAAAAAACTTACAATTAGCAACTGTGTTACATGAGACGATTAGTAAGAAATATCCGGGAATGAGCCGTGGTGTAATTCAAAAAGGATTCCAAACAGGAAATGGAGTCTACAATCAAGACTTATCAGGACAAGCGATATTAATTGAAGTTGGCGGGGTAGATAATACAGAGGAAGAATTAAATCGATCAATTGATGCACTTGCTAAGGCATTTGGAGAATATTTTTGGCAAGCCGAAAAAGTGAATGGATAAAGTGAAAATTTAATTGGTGAGTGCTCATCCTACTGATTAATAGCCCTTACTAATCAGGCTACTCGTTAATACGGGATAAACGTAAGTGAGAAGCTTACGTTTATTTGTTTGTTCATAATCTATAGGTAGAAAGAAATGTCACATTATAGACAATATTCCCTATTATTATATTGATATCGAAATTTGTCAATTTATAGTAAGAAATTTAGAGAGGAATTTTCAGAATAGTGGAGAAAATCTTTTTACAAGGAAAATTTTTAACTAACAGAATGGGTAGGGGATCAAGATGATACGAGAGATTAGAGTAGAAGATGCAGCATCATTTTTACAATTAAGTAAGCAGTTAGACGAAGAAACGAAATTTATGTTATACGAACCAGGAGAAAGAAAAACTACAGTAGAGCAACAAGAAAAGATGGTCCACCGTTTTATTGAAAATGAATATGCGACAATATTTGTAGCAGTTGAAGAAAAGAGAATAGTAGGGTTTATTTTAGTTAATGGAAATAATATTCAAAGAAAGAGACATGTTGCGACAATTGTAATTGGTATTTTGCAAGAGTATAGTGGCCGAGGTATTGGAACGAGTTTGTTTAAAGAAGTAGAGAAGTGGGCAAGATTACATGATGTATGGCGTTTAGAATTAACGGTAATGGCCCACAATACAAGAGCTCAGGCACTATATAGCAAAATTGGATTTGAACAAGAAGGTGTCAAAAAATCTGCTCTTATCATCGATGGAAAAGGTGTCGATGAGTATGAAATGGCCAAATTATTAAAATAAGAGGTCGTTATATGAAAAAAAAATGGGCACTACTTGGTATCGTAGCGATGATACTGATTGTTGGAGTAGCAGGAATAAATTATAAGATGTACAAGGATCAAGAGGCGCGGGAAGTAAATGTAAATAATATATTCCCAAAAGCAACAGAAACGATTGCTAATATGGATGGAGATATCGCGGTCATTAGTAATCCAAATTCGATGCTTGTACTTGTGAATAAAAATAGGCGATTACCAGATGGGTATAGACCGCCAGATTTAGTTATTCCGAAAGTACGTTACTCTAGTGAAGGTGATCAAGAGAAGAAAAAGATGAGGAAAGAGGCAGCGTTGGCACTTGAAGAAATGTTTCAGCAAGCTAATAATGAGCGGATTTTCCTTTTTGCAGTCTCTGGATTTAGATCTTTTGATCGACAAAAAGCATTAAATACGATGTATAAAAGGCAAGATGGGGAAGCAAAGACAGCGATGTCTAGTGCAGTCCCTGGTACGAGTGAACATCAAACAGGACTAGCTATGGATATTACATCTCAATCAGCTAAGTTTCAGTTAGAAACTGTTTTTGGGGAGACGAAAGAAGGAAAGTGGCTTTCTGAAAATGCCCATAGGTTTGGTTTTGTTATTCGATATACGGAAGAGAAAGAAGGGGTTACCGGCTATCGTTATGAACCGTGGCATGTACGGTATGTTGGGAATCCGCAAGCTACATATTTATATGAAAACCAACTGACGCTTGAAGAAGTAACAGAGTAATGAATTGAGGGGAGAGGGCTAAGATGACGATGTTATATAAGAAAAAGGTACATGCATACATTACGAGGGAAAAAGAAGGGGTTATGCAACTACTCGTTTTTAAACATCGTGATATACGAGAGGCTGGTATCCAAGTGCCAGGCGGGACAGTAGATGAAGGGGAAACGTTAGAGGCAGCAATTTTACGTGAAGTACAAGAAGAGTCAGGACTACGCCATTTTTGTATCGAGCGCTTTCTTTCCGATTACATTATTTTTGTGAAAGAAAAAAAGGAATATCAAAAACGCCATTTTTTCCATATTTCATTATTAACAGATGTGAAAGATACGTGGGAGCATATAGTGAGTGCTGGTGAGGAAGACAAAGGTTTAGTATTTTGTTATGAGTGGGTTGATATTAATAAATGCCCTGAATTAACAGGTAAACAAGGAGAGTTTTTACATTTGCTAGAAGAGGTATACGTAAAATAATAAAAAGAGTCTGAGGCGACAATGCGTTCGTTTCAGACTCTTTTTATTTCTCTGGAAATTAAAGGCTTTTTAACTGGTAAGTTGAAGTCCTTTAAAGGGATTGTAGTTATTTATGTGAGGAGCGGAGAAAATGAAGAAATAATAAATACACGTCATCAATAAAAGGGCTTATAAAAGGAGAATGACTATGGAAATGCAGTTTAATACATTATTGCAAAAAGAATTAACAATTCATGATATTCAAAAGGAAATGGAAGCTGGGCATTTAACTTCAAAAGAACTAGTCATGTATTATCTTCATAGAATCGCAAAGTATGACCAAGATGGACCGAAAATTAATTCAAGTTTAGAAATTAATCCAGATGCTATCTTTATTGCAGAAGCATTAGATCATGAAAGAAAGACAAAAGGTGTAAGGGGTCTATTACATGGTATACCTGTTTTACTTAAGGATAATATTGAAACGAATGACTCGATGCATACAAGTGCTGGTACGATTGCCCTAGAACAAAATATAAGTAGTGAAGATGCATTTCTCGTTACAAAACTTCGAGAAGCAGGAGCAATTATAATAGGTAAAACAAATATGACAGAACTAGCAAATGCAATGTCTTTTGAAATGTGGGCTGGATATAGCGCTAGAGGTGGTCAAACAATTAATCCTTACGGTACAGGAGAGGATGATATGTTCGTTGGTGGCTCAAGTACAGGGTCTGCTATAGCAGTTGCCGCTAACTTTACTGTATTATCCGTTGGAACAGAGACAGATGCTTCTATTTTGAGCCCAGCTGTTCAAAACTCGGTTGTAGGTATTAAGCCGACTGTCGGGTTAATTAGTCGTAGTGGAATTATGCCTTTCACTTATTCACAAGATACAGCTGGGCCATTTGCTAGAACAGTAACAGATGCTGCTATTTTACTAGGGAGTCTAACTGGGGTGGATGAGAAGGATGTAGCTACTCATAAAAGTGAAGGGATGGCATATCAAGATTATACACCTTACCTCGATGTTAACGGTTTAAAGGGGGCGAAGATTGGTGTATTTAGCAATGCGGCAAAAGATTATTATGAATCTGGAGAATACGATGAAAAATTGTTTAAGGAAACGATTCAAGTTTTACGTAGTAAGGGAGCGGCAATAGTAGAAGATATTGATATTCCATCTTTTCATAGAGAATGGAGCTGGGGAGTTCCGCTTTATGAACTGAAGCATAGCTTAGATAACTATCTTTCTAAATTACCTTCTACCACTCCAGTACATTCTATGTTGGAATTAATAGAGTTTAATAAAAACATAGCAGAAAGAGCTTTGAAATATGGACAAACTAAGTTAGAAAGAAGAATAGATTTTCCTAATACGTTAAGAAATCCTGAATATTTAAAGGCAAGATTAGAAGATATATACTTTTCGCAAGAACAAGGTATTGATTTTGCATTGGAAAAATATAACCTGGATGCGATACTGTTCCCTTCTTATATAGGATCTACTATATGTGCGAAAGCAGGTTATCCGTCTGTAGCAATGCCTGCGGGATATATGGATAATGGGAGGCCTTTTGGAATTACTCTTGCAAGTGCTGCTTTTAGCGAAGGGGCATTAATTAAACTAGCATATGCGTTTGAACAAGCGACAAAACATAGAAAGATACCAAACTTATCATGAATAGAGAATACAAAAGGACAGGTGAACCCTGTCCTTTTTGCTTTATAGATTAAAATGAAATATCTTGCTTCTCTGTCTTCTGATATTTTAATAAGCTAAAAGACAAACAAGCAGAACATAAAATAAGAAAAGAAGCGATGATATAAATAGTACGAACACCGAAAGTATCAGTAATTATGCCAACACTTAGCATAGAAAGACCAGAAGCGGTTGAGAGAAGTGCACCATGGGCTGTATACATCTTTGATAATAATGAAGGAGAGACACTTGATTGAAGAACTGTTGTTTGAGAAATATCTCTAATTTGATAACATGGTCCCATTAGAATGCAAAGAAATAGAGCGATAAATGCGTTACTTGTAACACCATATAGAAACGTAAGGATGCTAAACATAAGAGAGCCTAACGCCATGGAGCGTATTAAATTGTTTTGAATGTATGAACTCATTCTCCACGCTATTAGACCACCAATTAATGTACCGACATAATAACTTGTATTAATATATCCCCACCATTCTTCTCCCTTATGTAGAACAGTCGTTACATATGCCATCGTAATAGCACCGATCCATATTGTCCCTGCGAAAGTTTCAATTAAGTCCATTAGTGTAACTGTGCGCAAAGAAGGGTGATGAAATAATAGTTTCCAGCCTTCTAATAGAGCGGTGCTTTTTGAAGCGGAAGGCTCTGTTACTTGTTCGGTATGTATGGAACGTAATGAAAAGTGTAATGCAATACATCCAAAAATCATCAAAATGTTATTAATCATGAGTGTAGAAGTAGCGCCAATGAGAAGAACTATAATACTTGTAAATGAATAAGCTGCCGCTTGTGCAATTTGTGTTGAAAAGGAAAAGATACTATTTACTTTTACCAATTTTTCTTTTGGTGTTAGGCGTGGAAGGATGCTGTATAGTAATGGAGCACTCCAGCCACTACATAATGAAATGAAAAAAATGAAAGTTAATAGAGCTAAAATATTTGTGGATAAGACCGGGAATAAGATCATTAATAATAGCAAAAGAGCTGTTTTCAGCCATTGCAGAGTATATAGCAACGTATAAGATGGAAGCCAATTCATTATAAGTGGTGCAGATATGTTAGCGATAAGATTTGTAATAACTTGTAATAATGGAAAGAGAGCGGTAATTGTAGCTGATTTAGTTGTGATATAGATGTGAGTTGTAATAATCATTACGTATACAATGTCAGCAAGGGTAATACATATTTTGGAGCCTAAATAGTAAACTAGTGAGCGATTCAGCAATAAGAATACCACCTTTCAAATTAATGTTGTTTTTTTATTGTAATTATTATAATCTGTAAGTTATATTTTTGAAAGAATTAAATTTTTTGTCATTTTTTGAAAGGGATTTTCATGTATAATGAAGAATATATTAATATAGTATTTTAATAATGCTTGTTGTAACAGCGAATATATATAATAGCTTGTAGCAAACGCCCCTCTATGAGAAAGGGCGGATAAACCATTCTTTTCTTCATATACATATAGAAAATGAGAAAGAAAGTGAGGGTTGCATATGGCTGGATGGGTGATTTGGTTCATAATAGCAGGTATTTTATTTATCGCGGAAATGTTGTCGATTACGTTTTACATGCTTTGGCTTGGGATTGGGGCTGTTGTCGGAGGTCTTATTGCTTTGTTTGCTCCTGATGCACTATTTTTACAAGTTGTTGCTGGTGCAATTGTCAGTTTAACATTGACCTTCTTTACGAAAAGAATTTCAAAAAACTTTCGAGAAGCAAAAGGTTTTACTGATACAGTAGATAAACTTGTTGGTAAAAAGGGGATTGTTATGCAAGCGATTACAAGTGAAGTGAACGGTATTGTGAAAGTGGATGGAGATACTTGGACAGCTATTTCGGATACTCCTATTGATGCTGGAGAAAAAGTCGTTGTTACAAAGAGGCATAGTACTATTTTACAAGTAAAAAAGGAGAGTGAATAAATATGGTAGTAGCATTAACGTTAACGATTATTTTCGCGTTGATTGTCGTTGTATTTGTAGCATTGACGATTAAAATTGTCCCACAGCAAAAAGTTGGGGTTATTGAAAGGTTTGGTAAATTTCAACGCATTATGCACCCAGGATTAAATTTATTAATCCCGATTGTAGATCGCGTTCGTGTATATCATGATTTACGTATTCAACAAACGAATGTACCACCGCAAAAGGTAATAACGAAAGATAATGTACAAGTAGAAATTGATACAATTATTTTCTATCAAATTGTTGAACCAGAACTTGCGACATACGGTATTTCAAACTATGAATATGGTGTTCGTAATATTACATCTGCAACAATGCGTCAAATTATTGGTAAAATGGAGCTTGATGAAACATTATCAGGTCGTGAAAAAATTTCAACAGAAATTCGTTTAGCACTTGATGAAGCGACAGAAAAATGGGGCGTTCGTATTGAACGTGTTGAAGTAGTAGATATTAACCCGCCAAAAGATGTGCAAGCATCGATGGAAAAACAAATGAAAGCAGAACGTAATAAACGTGCGATCATTTTAGAAGCTGAAGCAGCAAAACAAGATAAAGTCCTTCGTGCTGAAGGTGAAAAACAAAGTAAAATCTTGATGGCTGAAGGGGATAAAGAAGCACGTATCCGTGAAGCTGAAGGTATACGAGAAGCGAAAGAATTAGAAGCACAAGGGGAAGCAAGAGCGATTGATGAAATTGCAAAAGCAGAACAAAATCGAATTGAGTTACTTCGTGCAGCAGATTTAGATGAGCGCGTACTGGCTTATAAATCATTTGAATCATTGATTGAGGTTGCGAAAGGGCCAGCAAATAAAGTCTTTATTCCATCTAATGCAATTGAAACACTTGGTACTCTTGGTGCAATCGGAGAAATCTTTAAAGAAAAACAAGCGAAGAAACTACCTTCAAATGATACAGGTAAAGAACAATAAGAGTGAGAAAGAGAAATGGGATGCCATTTCTCTTTTTTTGTGCGTATATTACATAAAGCTTGTACATATTCATGTATAAAGAAGGTGATATAGTGAAAAAGTATGCAACTCGTATACATGGAAAGAAACTAATTTCATTACTCTTTTTATATGCACTAGTAGTAATTATTATTGCGTCGATTGTGACGTCACTTTTACATACAATGAAATCTTATTATGCGAATCAGTGGTTTGGAAAAGTATCGATGCAAGGTTTTGTGCAAATGATAGAAAGTGAGAATCATTACTATGGATATGATTATTTTAAAAAATATAAACGAGACTCAGTTGGAAGTTTACTATTCTCTATCGCGACGGATTTGAAAATTAAAGATTTAAGAACGTTTGTTGGTAAAGAAGTACCCGGTATGTCAAAATATTATTCTAACATTATCGTAGCTGGTGAAGGGACGAACTATACAAATATTCCTAATGAATCTAGTGTACAAATTGAAGAAGTAACGAAAGAACGAGAAGTAGCAAAAGACAAAGTTACAGAAGCGGAAAAGAAGAATCCAGTGCAAAAAAAGAGCGGGACAAAAAAGGGAGAAAGCGCGGTATATATTTACCATACACATAGCTGGGAATCCTTCTTTCCGTTATTACCAGGTGCTACCGATCCATCGAGTCCAGATGTAAATGTGTCCTTATTAGGGGACCGTTTTAAGGAGCAACTTGAAGGACAAGGAATTCCAGTAATTCATGATAAAACGAATATGGGTGATTTACTAGCTAGTAAAAAATGGGTATGGTATCAGTCATATAAAGCATCGCATGGATATGTAAAAGAAGCATTAGCACAGAATAGTAAAATTGCGTTTCCGATTGATATACATCGTGATGATCAGCGAAAGAAGGTAACAACAAAAGTCATTAACGGGAAATCGTATGCAAGATTATATTTTATAATTGGGATGGAAAACGAAGGGCGTGCTGAAAATGAAAAAATCGCAAGGGCAATCAATAGCTATTTAGATGAAAACTATTACGGAATAAGTAGAGGAATATTCCCTAAGGATAAAAAAGACGGAAATGGTGTATATAATCAAGACTTATCTAAAAACGCAATGTTAATTGAAGTGGGTGGTGTGGATAATACGCTGGACGAACTATATAATACCATTGATGTGTTAACGGAAGCGTTTAGTAAATATTATTGGAATGATGCAGAGAAAGTGAATGGATGAGGGGCGGGAAACCGTTCCTTTTTCGTGTTGTTTAAAAAAAATTAAGATTTCATAATGTGAAATAAGAGCGAAATTGTACGTATTAAAATTGATATAATGATTGAAAATTCAGTCATCAAATAGAGTTTCTAAACTTTTTAGTATATTATTATGGGAAATTGGAGGGGAAAGAATGGCAATTAGAACAGGGGAACAGTATATTGAAGGATTACGAAAAAGAAATCCTGAAATTTGGATTGGTGGAAGAAAAGTAACAGATGTAGTAAATGAAGATGTTTTTCGCGAACCTATTTTACAAATTGCTAACTTATATGATATGCAGCACAATCTAGAATATCAGGATAAGATTACTCATATATGCGAAGAGACAGGGGAAAGGGTCTCAAATGCCTTTTTAGTGCCAAAAAATTATGAGGATTTAAAAGCACGTCGTGAATTATTTGAAGTATGGGCAAAAGCTACCTTCGGTTTAATGGGAAGAACACCAGATTTTTTAAATGTAACAGTAACTTCAATGGCAAGTAATTCTTGGTTTTTTGAGAAGTTCAATCCAGAATGGGGAGCGAATATAAAGAATTATTATAAACATATACGGGATAATGATTTATTTTTAACACATGCGATTATTAATCCGCAAAATGATCGTAGTAAGGCTTCTCATCAACAAGAAGATGAAACTATGCATTTAGGTGTAGTAAGTGAAACAGCAGAAGGGATGTATGTTAGTGGTGCTAAAATGTTAGCGACACTCGCCCCTATTACAGACGAGGTAATTATATATTCCTATCCAAGTTTTAAGCCAGGTGATGAACGTCATGCAATCTCTTTTGCAGTACCAATTGATGCACCAGGACTAAGAATTCTTTGTCGTGAGCCAATGCAAGATGGAAAACGTTCTCTATTTGATCATCCACTTGCATCAAGGTTTGAGGAAATGGATGCATTACTAGTATTTCATAATGTGTTTATCCCATGGGATAAAGTATTTGTTTATCAAAATATAGAAGCTGGGAATCAATTGTATCCTAAAACAGGAATTGGTCATCAGCCAGCGCATCAATCTGGAGTAAGAGGATTAGTAAAGCTTTCTTTCGCTGCTGAAGTAGCTATGAAATTAGCAGATTCGATAGGAGTAGATGGATTTTTGAATGTACAAAACCAGTTAGCAGAACTTATGCAAGATGTAGAAACGATACGTGCGCTCTTACAAGTAGCTGAGTATGAATATGAAACGAATCCATATGGAGAAGTTATTCCTGCAAGGTTGCCACTTGATACAATACGCAGTTTATTACCTAAAATGTATCCACGTGCAATTGAGATTATTCAAACCATTGGTGCTGGTGGATTATTAATGTCACCGACAGGTGCAGATTTTATGAATCCCGAAATTCAAGACGATATGGAAAAATACTATATTGGGCGTGAAGGAGTATCTTCTGAGGAACGAGTTCGTTTATTTAAATTAGCATGGGATTTATGTGGAGAAGCTTTTGGACAACGGTTATTACAATATGAGCGTTATTATTCTGGAGATCCGGTACGTAAAATGGGAATGTTTTATAATGCGTACAAAAAACAACAAACGTTTTCCCTAGTAAACAATGCTTTGCAATCAAGTTCATCTGAAGGTGCTTTAAGTTAAATAAAAATGTTTGCGCTTACATTTTTATTTAGAAAAGGAAGGAGCAACAGATGATAACAAGAATTTTACTGTTAGGATGTAAATCTTCTTATATTTTTAACAACATCTAAAACTAGAGAACTGTAACTGGAATAGGGGAGGTAAATGATTTGATCGCTTCTATCAGTAAAATTTGTAAAATTCTAAATTGTTTTACGAGTGATGAGCCTGTACTAGGTAATTCTGAAATAGCGGAAAAACTAAATATGAATGCAAGTACGGTTCATCACCTTGTTCGTACGTTGTGTGAAGAAGGAATGCTCATTCAAGATGAGCAAAGAAAATATAGATTAGGCTGGAAATTGTTAGAGTGGGGAAACCAGGTTATGTTTCAGCAAGAGATTTATAGCGGAGCAATTCCACTTGTAGAAGAGCTTGTTAGAAATTTTAATGGGACTGTGCATATTGGTATGTATGATCGTGGTGATGTCGTATTTATTTTGAAAGTGTCATCAAGGGAATCAGTTCAAATTTCAACACATGTTGGATCAAGAGAGCCTGCATATTGTACAAGTACAGGGAAAGTGTTGCTTTCGTTCCATTCATCTTCATTAGAATGTACGTCAGAAAAAGAACTTTTACGACGAGCCCCTAATACAATTACTTGCGTGAAACAATTCCAAGTGGAGTTACAGAAGATTCGTAAACAAGGATATTCAATTAGTGATAATGAAAATGAACATGGACTATATGGAATTGCTGCTCCAATTCGATCTTATACTGGCAGAACTATTGCGGCGCTTAATATTGTTGGTCCCATTTCATATATGCAGGGAAGTCAACGTGAAATCATAATTCAAAGTGTGATGAATACAGCAAATTTGATTTCAAAGGAATTTGGTTATTTAGAAATCTAACTCTAGAAGAAGAGAGATGAGAATCATTTATATACATGAGCAGTGTATACCTGAATTAATGAAATCAATTGTTTCAATTGGTGCTTTTGATGGTGTACATAAAGGCCATCAAACTGTTATTAAAAATACGGTTGAGAAGGCAAAGGAATTAAAGATAACAAATGTTGTGTATACATTTGATCCACCACCACGTTCTTATTTTCAAGGGGCGCAAATATTAACACCCATAGAAGAGAAGGTGAAACGTCTTCAAAATCTCGGTGTTGAACATGTAATTGTAATTCGGTTTGATGAGTCATATATAACCAAAAGTGCGAGCTGTTTTGTTCAAGACTTAAAAAGGCTAAATCCTGTAGACATTTATATTGGTCAAGATTTTAGGTTCGGAAAAAATCGAGAAGGTAATATAGAGCTGCTAAGAGAACACTTCAATATTTCTATAGTGAAAGATGTTTGCTGTGAAGAAGGTGAGCGAATATCTTCAACGAGAATTAGAAATTATGTATGTCATGGAGAGTTGCAAAAGTCTAGCTCTTTACTCGGTTAGTCTTTTAAAACGATATAAATAGAAGGAATAAAGAGGAGGAAATAATATGTCTAAAACTTTGCAATCTTTTAATTTACTAAAATGGATTGATGAGAATAAGGAGTTATTGAAGCCGCCAGTAAATAATAAAGTTATTTGGCAAGATTCGGAATTTATTGCCATGATATTAGGTGGTCCAAATAGAAGACGTGATTTTCACGTAGATCCTTCAGATGAATTTTTCTATCAAATTAAAGGTGAATGTTATGTGGAGTGTATTACAGAGGAAGGTAAGCGGGAAGTCGTCACAGTAAAAGAAGGGGATGTATTTATGCTGCCAGCTATGGTACCACATTCACCACACCGTGTTGCTAATACATTTGGGCTAGTAATTGAAAGAAAACGTAGCCAAGGAGAACTTGAGGATTTCGTTTGGTTCTGTGACGAGTGTAATCATGAAATGCATCGTGTGCGTGTTCAATTAAATGATATTGAAAAGCAAGTAAAAGAAGCAATTCATAGTTTTAATTCGAATAAGGAAATTCGAGCATGTAAGCACTGTGGTCACATTATGCCAGAAGAAGTGGAGGAATGGAAGTGCGAATAGATTTTCATACACATATTATTCCTGAGACTTTTCCGGATTTTGAAGAGAAGTTTGGTGGTGGTCGTTCTGCCGATATTAAATCGGACTTGTACATGTGGTGCAAGTATTATGGTTGGAGGTAAAAACTTTCGTGACGTTACAGACCAAGTCTGGTGCCCTAAGAAAAGAATTGAAGATATGGACCGTGAAGGTGTAGATATTCAAGTTTTATCGCCAATCCCTGTTACATTTTCGTATTGGGCAAAACCAGAGGAAGCCGAAAGTATGGCACGTATTCAAAATGATTTTATTGCAGAAACCGTTTCAGCACATCCAGATCGTTTTGTAGGGCTAGGAACAGTTCCGATGCAAGATGGAGAAACTGCAATTCGTGAAATGGAGCGTTGTATAACGGAATTAAATTTACATGGTATTGAAATTGGTACAAACGTAAATGGTAAAAATTTAGATGATCCATCGTTTATTGAATTCTTTCGAATGGCTGAAAAATGGCAAGTTCCGATTTTTATTCACCCATGGGAAACATTAGGGCGCGATAGAATGCCACATCATAATTTTATGTATACAGTCGGGATGCCAAGTGAAACAGCACTTGCGGCAGCTACACTAATATGTAGTGGGATAATGGAGAAATTTCCACGGTTAAAGGTTTGTTTTGCACATGGGGGAGGGTCTTTCCCATATATTTTGCCAAGATTAGATCAAGGATGGAAAGTATGGCCGCATTTACGGTTGACTACACACCCTCCTAGTTATTATGCAAAGAAATTTTATTTTGATTCTTTAAATTATGATCCTATTAATTTGAAATATATGATTGAAAGATTTGGACATGAAAAAATTTTCATGGGCTCAGATTATCCATTTTTATTGCGAGAAGTTGATCCTGGAAAAGTGATTGATGAAACAGTCGGTTTATCGGAGGAACAAAAAGCAGCGATGCTTGGGGGAAATGCTGCGGAATTTTTAAATATTGATATAAAAAAACGAGGTGTAGCATATGCAGAGATTACAAGCACCTGAGAGCAAATTAAGTGAGTTAGGAATCACACTACCAGCTATTCGCCCAGCAGTTGGAAATTATGTTAGTTGTGTAAAAGTAGGTAACTTATTGTTTACTGCAGGACAAGGTGTAGATGAGTATCACGGAAAGTTAGGAAAGGATATTTCAATTGATGAAGGATATAAAGCAGCAAGACAATCCATGTTGAATTTATTGAGTGTTGTGAGAAACGAACTAGGTGATTTAAATAAGGTGAAACGAGTTGTAAAGCTACTTGGTTTTGTAAATAGTACGGAAGATTTTATTAATCAGCCAAAAGTAATGAATGGGGCATCTGATGTATTAGTAGATATTTTTGGAGAAAAGGGAAAACACGCCCGATCTGCAGTCGGTATGGCTCAATTACCTAATAACACAACAATTGAAATTGAGATGGTTTTAGAAATTGAGGAGTAGGAGGTAAGGAAGGTGAACAAAGAATTATTAGCTGACAAAATGAAAGTGAAAAATGCGAAATTGTTTATTGATGGACAATATGTGGATTCCATATCTGGCGAAACATTTGATACGTTCAATCCAGCGACGAATAGAAAACTTGCTTCTATTGCAAAGGCAAATGAAGAGGACACAAAAAGAGCAATTGATGTGGCAGAACGTACATTTAAAAGCGGCATTTGGAGTAAAATGCCTGTGGAAGAGCGGTCGAATATTTTATGCAAAATGTCAGATTTGATTATGGAAAGAGTGGATGAACTAGCATATATAGAAACTCTTGATGTTGGAAAACCGATTAAAGAAAGCAAAGGATTCGATATACCACGTTCGGCTCATAATTTTCGCTTCTTTGCTGAAATGGCTAAATATATGGTGCATGAGCATTATGACAAACATAACTTTATGTCATATGCAAAGTATGCTCCCGCGGGAGTGACAAGTTTAATCATTCCTTGGAATTTGCCATTTATGCAAATGACGTGGAAAGCATCAGCTGCACTTGCTTCTGGTAATACTGTTGTTGTCAAGCCGGCCTCTTATACTCCATTAAGTGCAGTTATGCTTGGTGAAATTGCAAATGATGCAGGACTACCTCCAGGTGTACTTAATATTATTACAGGTCCAGGGAATACTGTCGGGACAAAAATGACAACACATCCAGCTGTAAGAAGAATTTCATTTGTTGGAGAAAGTAATACAGGAAAAACAATTATGCGTAATGCATCAGAAAACTTAATACCTGTTTCATTAGAATTAGGGGGCAAATCAGCAAATATCGTATTTGAAGATGCAGATTTAGATGAAGCGGTACAAGGATCGATTGAAGCTATTTATCGGAACCAAGGAGAAATTTGTTTAGCTGGTTCAAGATTACTTGTGCAAGAAAGTGTATATGAACAGTTTTTAGAGAAATTTGTAGCGGCTGTAAAAAGAATAAAAGTTGGAGATCCTCTTTCTGAAGATACAGATATGGGAGCGCTTGTATCAAAATCTCATTTAGAAACAGTTGATCGTTATGTAGAAATAGGAATTTCAGAAGGGGCAAAATTAGCCTATGGTGGAAAAAGAGTGGAGAGTCTAGTAGAAGGAAACTTTTATGAACCTACTATTCTATATGATGTTGATAACAGTATGCGTGTAGCACAAGAAGAGATATTTGGCCCAGTTCTAGTTGTTATTCCATTTAAAACGGAAGAGGATGCAATTCGCATTGCGAATGATTCCATTTATGGACTAGCTGGAGTTGTTTGGACAAATGATCTTAGACGAGCGCAACGAGTGGTTTCACAAATCGATTCAGGCTTATTATGGATTAATTGTTGGTATGTTCGAGATTTACGTACTCCATTTGGCGGTTCGAAGGCGAGTGGGATTGGTAGAGAAGGTGGACGTCATAGTTTCGAATTTTATACGGAAGCTAAGACGGTTACGATGAAATTATAAAGGTGATGTTTTAACTTAAAGTTCAAAGCTCTCATCTGACATTTATGGAAATAAAATAGTTAGGTGGGGGCTAGTTATATTGTCGTTGATAGGGGATATATAAATTTGAAAAATGAGGTGAAAGCAATTGTTAATTAAAGAATTAGCTGATGAACTATTACAAGCTGAAAATTCACGAGTAGGGATACCTCCATTTACTGAGAGATATGCTAATTTATCTGTTGAGGATGCTTATAATATTCAGCTTGAAGTAGTAGAAAGAAAGTTGGAGAATGGGCGTTGTGTAATTGGAAAGAAAGTTGGACTTACGAGTGTTGCAATGCAACAGATGCTTGGGGTAAATGAACCAGATTATGGACATTTACTGGACGATATGAAGATAGAAAATGGTAGTGAAATTTCAATAAGTTCCTTTGTAGCTCCCAAAATAGAAGCAGAAATAGGGTTTGTTTTAGCAGAAGACTTAAATGGGCCTAATATTACATATGTTGACGTACTAATGGCGACGAAATATGTAGTGCCTACACTTGAAATTATTGATAGTCGAATTGCTGATTGGAAAATTCGGCTTGCTGATACAGTGGCGGATAATGGATCGTCGGCAAAAGTTGTAATTGGTGATACATTCTCTAGCGTTGATAAAGTAGATTTACGTACAACTGGAATGACACTTTATAAAAATAATAGTTTAATTGCAACGGGTGCTGGTGCGGCTGCATTAGGGCATCCTGCGCAAGCTGTTGCTTGGCTAGCTAATAAACTTCATGAGTTTAATATTGGATTAAAAGCAGGGGAGTTAATTTTACCAGGTGCGTTATCTGGTGCAGTCTCAGTAAATAGTAAAGATAGTATTCATGCTGATTTCGGTTCACTCGGATCGGTTTCTGTTACCTTCATATAGATTAAAAGATTGAAAAAAGGGGGGATAGATGTGGAGAAAGTAAAGGTAGCCATTATTGGATCAGGTAATATTGGCACGGATTTAATGTATAAATTAAGAAAAAGTGAAGTCATAGAGCTGAATGCCATGATTGGAATAGATTCGGAATCGGATGGTTTAAAGCGAGCAAAAGAAGCGGGATACGAGATTTTTGATAATGGAATACAAGCAATTATTGATAATCCAAATTTAGCCGATATTGTATTTGATGCAACTTCAGCTAAAGCACATAGTCACCATGCAAAAGTATTAGGGGAGCTTGGGAAAATAATAATCGACTTAACACCTGCTGCATGTGGGCCGTTCGTTTGCCCTGCTATACAAAATAATAATTTTGTAGATAAGCAAAACGTTAATATGATTACGTGCGGGGGACAAGCAACGATTCCGATTGTTTATGCTATTAATGAGGTAGCAAATGTTACATATGCAGAGATAGTTGCTACAATTTCAAGTTTAAGTGCAGGTCCAGGTACAAGGGCAAATATTGATGAATTTACAATTACGACGAGGCGCGGAATTGAGGAAATTGGTGGGGCAGATCAAGGGAAAGCACTTATTATATTAAACCCTGCTGAGCCTCCTATATTAATGAGAGATACAGTATATTGTGAAGTTAAGTATATGGATGAGGCTTCTATCCAAGAAGCGATTCAAAAGATGGTTGAAGTAGTTAGGACGTATGTTCCAGGTTATTCTTTAAAACAAGAGCCGATGTTTGATGGGAATCGTGTAACTGTATTTTTAGAGGTTGAAGGAGCAGGAGATTATTTTCCCCCTTATGCCGGTAATTTAGATATTATGACAGCAGCGTCATTAAAAGTAGCTGAAGAATTCGCAGCACAAATCATTTCAGAGAAGAAAAGAGGTGTAATGAATGAGGCGAAATAGTGAAATGCCAGTGAAAATAACGGAAGTTTGTTTACGTGATGGAAGCCATGTAATGAAACATCAATTTACAGAAGAACAAGTTCGATCTGTTACAAGGGCATTAGATGAGGCCGGTATGCATTATATCGAAGTGAGTCATGGAGATGGTTTAGGTGGTTCTACATTACAATATGGAAAGTCATTAGTTAACGAAATGAAGCTAATTGAGGCAGCAGTAGATGAGTGTAAGCAAGCTAAAGTAGCTGTTTTGTTAATTCCTGGTATTGGAACTATCCATGAATTAAAGCAAGCTGCAAATATTGGTGCGAAACTTGTTCGTGTAGCAACGCATGTAACAGAAGCGGATGTTTCAGCTCAGCATATTCAATTTGCGCGTGAGTTAGGTATGGAAGTGTGCGGTTTTTTAATGATGGCACATTCTGCACCGGTTGAAAAATTAGTAGAACAAGCAAAGCTTATGGAGGATTATGGTGCAGAAGCAATTTATGTAACTGATTCGGCTGGTGCTTTATTACCCCACGAAGTACGTGAGCGTATTCGTGCATTACGTCAATCTTTAAATATAGAAATTGGTTTCCATGGTCATAATAATCTTTCGATTGCAGTAGCGAATACAGTCACTGCAATTGAGGAAGGTGCGACACGTATTGACGGAAGCGTGCGGTGTCTTGGGGCAGGAGCTGGAAATGCCCAAACAGAAGTATTGCTAGCTGTTTTGGATCGTATGGGATATAAGCTAGATATAGATTTATATAAGATGATGGACGTAGCTGAGGAGGTTGTTGCCCCTTTATTACCAGTACCACAAGAAATCCAAAAAGGTAGTCTAGTAATGGGATATGCTGGTGTATACTCTAGCTTTTTATTACATGCTGAAAGAGCGGCAAAACGCTTTAATGTAGATGCCCGTGATATTTTAATAGAACTGGGGAAAAGAAAAGTAGTTGGAGGGCAAGAGGATATGATTTTAGATGTCGCGGCAGAATTAGCAAAGATAAAAACGGGGGTGTAAAAGATGGCTTTAGTGAAAGGAGCAGATTTAGAAATTGTGGAGTATTTACTTCAAGCTGAAAAGGAAAGGAAAGAAGTAGTAAAAGTAACGGATAAGCACCCAGATTTAACAGTAGAGGATGCTTATAAATTACAAAAATGTTTAATTGAACAGAAAATGAACGAAGGTTCTAAAAGAGTTGGTGTGAAACTTGGGTTAACGAGTAAAGCAAAACAGCAAATGATGGGTATTGATGAAGCGATATACGGATATTTATTGGAAGATATGTTAGCGTTCGAATGGGAGCCATTGCAATACGAAACATTGATTCATCCAAAAGTAGAACCAGAGATTGCTTTTTTAATAGGTGAGGATTTACAGGGAACGAATGTGACAGCAGATGATGTATTAAAGGCAACAAAATATGTTGCGCCAGCTTTAGAGATTATTGATAGCAGGTATTTAAATTTTAAATTTACATTACCTGATGTAATAGCAGATAATTGTTCATCTTCAAAGTTTTTATTAGGAAGTAGATGGATGGATGCTAAAGAAATAGACTTAGCTAGTGTAGGGATGGTTATGTCGAAAAATGGTAAGATTGCTACAACTGGAACGGGGGCAGCAGTACTGGGACAACCAGCAGAGGCAATTGCTTGGGCGGTAAATAAACTTGGTTTACAAAATGAAGGATTAAAAAAAGGTGATATCGTATTAAGTGGGGCATTATCTGAAGCGATTGCATTTAAAGCAGGAGATTCCATAATTGCACAATTTGATGATTTAGGAAGTGTAGCGATGTTTTGTGAATAAATAGTAAAGCGAGAGATAAAAATGCCAATTATACAAATTCAAATAATAGAAGGTAGAAAGCAGGAGCAAATTCAAAATCTAATATTTGATGTTACAGAGGCAGTTGCGAAAAACTTAGATGTAGATGTTGGACGGGTTCGTGTTTTAGTGAATGAAATCCCAAGTTCGCATTGGGGAGTTGGAGGAAAGTCAAAAGATTGTTTAAAAGAAAGTTAGTAATAAAAGCAATTTTCATTCTTTTATGAATGGGGATTGCTTTTATTATTTTGAAAATTTTTGATAATATGTTAAAATTTAATCTTGGTTTTAAGGAGATAAGGGGGAATAAGAATGCAAATATTACTAATACGCCACGGAGAATCCGAAGCAGACATTTTACATGTACATGAAGGACGAGCTGACTTTGAATTAACAGAAAAGGGAAGACAGCAAGTGCAAAGGCTTGTACAGAAAGTGAAAGCAGATTTCCCGCCAGATTTCATTTGGGCAAGTACATTAAAACGCGCTCGCGAAACTGGTGAAACATTAGCAGAAGGAATTGGGTGTCCCATTCAATTAGAAGAGGAATTAATGGAGTTTAATAATGGGGTACAAGCCGGGTTATCATTTGAAGAGGCGAAAAAATATCCAGAGCCAAAGTTTCTTCATGATCGTTTTGAAAGCGGGGAATCATTCATTGAATTTAGAATGAGAATAGAAGGAATCTTTTCTAAAATCGTGACAGAGAATACATATGACCGAATTGCAATTGTTGCACATGGTGGTGTAATAAATAGTCTATTACGTGCATTTTTCAAAATGCCAATCTCAATGGACTATTACTTTAAAATAGGAGATACGGGAATAAGCTTAATTGAAATTGATGGTGAACAAAAAACGGTACATTTCATTAATGATACGAATCATTTGGACGGGATGTAAAGACCTATGTACAAAGTAGTGTTTTTTGATGTTGACGGTACTCTTTTAAGCGAGATTGATAGAAGTATGCATGAAAGCACAAAAGAAGCGATACAAAGGTTAATAGATAAAGGAATTCACATAGTTGTTACAACAGGGAGACCATATAGTTTATGCTCACAATTTAAAGAGCTGGGCATAAATACGTTTATTTCTGCAAATGGTGCACATATAAAATGTGCTGATGAAGTTATACATAAATCGGTACTTTCAAGTGAAATTCTTCATGATATTTCAAGTTTTGCTGAATTACACGGTCATAGTGTTTCTTATTTTACAGAAGAATTTGTAATGAATGGTATTGCCTCAAAAGACGAACGTGTAATACGAGCATTAAATGAAACGTTAAATTTAGAGTGTTATCCTGACAAAGTTAGAAACTTAACAGAAGAGATTTATTGTGTATGTCTGTATGCTGATGAAACAGAAGCCCGAAAATTCTTTGAAAGATATCCAGCACTTACGTTTGAACGTTTTCATGGTTACGTTATGAATGTGTTGGAAGATAATAAAGTATCGAAGCTAACTGCAATTCAAAAGGTATTGGAACACCTAAATATTTGTAAATCAGAAGCAATTGCTTTTGGAGATGGTGGGAATGATATTGAGATGTTACAGTATGTAGGATTAGGAATTGCGATGGGGAATGGCGGAGAAGAGTTAAAAACAAGAGCTGATTTCGTTACAAAGAAATCAAGTGAAGGTGGTATTTTATTTGCCTTAGAGAAGTTTCATGTCGTCTAACATACCTTTATTGAAATAAAGGTATGTTAGGATCTTTAATGTGCTCGCACAATAAAATATGAATTTGCCCGCGATGATGATAAAAGTGTGCAACGATTTCAAGCAACCATTCGAATCGAGAATAAGAAATCCCCCAATAAGCAGTCATAATTTCCGCTAACTCTTCATTGGAATAGGATAAGAAAGTTTTAGAAAGTAGTTCGTACCCTTTTATCATCATTTGTTGCATTTGAGTAATTGTTTTTGGTATTTGTTCTATATAAAAGGTATGTAATTTTTTTTCCGTAATACCATTTAAAATGAGTAAATCTGCATGGCAAATAAGAGAAAGATGTGCACACATTTCAAATAATGATCGCTTCGAGTGAATTGGTTGTATTTTTAAATCGTCTTCATTATATTGGTTAAGCATTTGAATAGAAGTATCAACAGCAGCTTTAAGTTGGTGCAACGCAGATTGTACAAACATTGTAATTCTCCTCATCTCCGTATATAATAGTTTCTTAAGGGTATTATATCATACTCAAAATTCCGAAAATTCTAGTAGTTTGACTAGCATATTGAAAAGTATTATATTGTAAAAGGTCATATGAAACGTGAAATAGAATGGAATGTAATTATTGAGTTAGGAGTTAGACCAATGAGCTTGAAATATGGAAGAGATACAATTGTTGAAGTTGACTTAAATGCTGTAAAACATAATGTAAAAGAATTTAAAAAACGTGTGAATGATGAAAATATTGCAATGATGGCTGCTGTAAAAGCGAATGGGTATGGTCATGGAGCAGTTGAAGTTGCGAAAGCTGCTATCGAAGCAGGAATAAACCAACTTGCAGTTGCATTTGTAGATGAAGCAATAGAATTAAGAGAAGCTGGAATCACTGTACCGATTTTAATTTTAGGCTATACATCAGTAGCAGCTGTGGAAGATGCAATTCAATATGACGTTATGATGACAGTTTATAGAATTGAAGACTTACAAAGTATAAATGAAATTGCAAACCGTCTTCAAAAGAAAGCACAAATTCAAGTGAAAATTGATACAGGAATGAGTCGTATCGGTTTACAAGAAGAAGAAGTGAAACCATTTTTAGAAGAATTAAACCGTATGGAGTATGTGGAAGTGGTAGGAATGTTTACACATTACTCTACCGCTGATGAAACTGATAAAGCATATACGAATATGCAAACAAGTTTATTCGAAAAAGCTGTAAATACAGCAAAAGAATTGGGAATTCATTTTCCATATATTCATAGTTCAAACAGTGCAGGATCAATGGAAGTTAGCAACACATTTCAAAATATGGTTCGTGTCGGTATTGGAATCTATGGAATGTATCCTTCGAAAGAAGTTGATCATACTGTTGTAGCGTTAAAACCAGCGTTGTCTTTAAAATCAAAAGTAGCTCATGTTAAACATGCGAAGAAAAATCGTGGTGTTAGTTATGGAAATACGTATGTAACAACGGGCGAAGAATGTATTGCAACTGTACCGATTGGTTATGCGGATGGTTATAATCGTCAGTTGTCTAATAAAGGACATGCATTAATAAACGGAGTTCGAGTACCTGTTATTGGCCGTGTTTGTATGGATCAGCTTATGCTAGATATTACGAAAGCAATGCCAGTACAAGTTGGAGATGAAGTTGTATTCTATGGCAAACAAGGCGAAGAAGAAATAGCGGTAGAAGAAATAGCAGATATGTTAGGGACAATTAACTATGAAGTTACATGTATGTTAGACAGAAGAATCCCACGTGTTTATAAAAAAAATAATGAAATAACTGCTGTTGTAAATATATTAAGAAAAAACTGAATCGTTATGATTCAGTTTTTTTATTTTTCACAAATGAAAAATGTTCTATTTGTGCCATGTAGTTGAATGTTTTTAAATCCTACAGATTCCAACGAAGAAATTATTTCTTCATTGGAGTAACAAGCTTCCTCAAAAGAAAAGTCACTTCTTTTCCAATTATCATTTATGTCATGTTTAAATAGAATGAAATTCATCTCTGCTCTGTGACTTTCATTATCATAAGTGGAATCGATGGTACAAACATATTCGCGTTCTGAAATATGAAAGGAAGCACTCCAATTTTCAAGAAAGCCTTTTTCCATATTCATATCAAATGCGAATGAGCCGCCATCATATAACGCAGAGTAAACGTTATGAAAAGTATTTTTTAGTTCATCTAATTTCATAATGTGGTTGAAGCTATCGCCGGCCGAGATGACATAGTGGAACTGCTCATCTACTTTGAAATAGCGCGCATCATCAACAAGGAAGGTTGCTTCTGATGCATTTTTGCGTGCATGTGCAATCATTTGAGCTGAACCGTCTATACCAGTGACAATGAAATTGTTATCGATTAATATTTTAGAAAGATGACCGGTTCCGCAGCAAAGGTCTAATATACGGGAGTGGGGAGCGGCATCTTGTAAAACGAATTTATGATAGGCTGGATAAGAGTGTTCTGCAAAATGTCCCCAATGTTTATTATAGATGTCTGCAAAAATATCATAATCAGAATAAATTAGTTTTTTAGACATATGTATTCTGCTCAAAATTCATTAAATTATAATAGTCATGCTTCGTCTTAATTTCAAAACCACATTGTGTATATAGTTTTAAAGCATTATTATTTTTCGTTTCGACGTCTAATTCAATTGTTGAAACTCCTTCTATAATAAGTGTATGTACCATATAACTAAGAATATCTTTACCATACCCTTTACCTTGATAAGAAGGATGAACTGCGAATCCTGATAGTGTAGTAGATTGCTCTTGCTCAGAAACGGTAATCGTTCCAATTGCTTTTTCATTAATAAGAGCAATGTAAACTTGATGAGAAGGTGAATTCATCATTTTCTGTAACCATGTAGCGGTATTTTCTACAGAATCTCCAAAGGCTTTACTGGAAATTTCAATAAGATTAAGAAGTGATTCTGAAGATGCAAGAGTGAGCTGTATAGTATTCTTTGTTGTTTTTTGCACTTCTTTTGCTTTGAACTCCATACTATATTCACTATATAAATAAGGTAACTTCATTTGTTTTGCAAATTCTTTCCCAGAAGCAGAAGCCCCATTCATAATAAGAAGAGCTTCATCTGCCTCCCTTATTCGTATTTCTTTCATTGCGGTTTGTAAAAGAGTGGTGCCTATATGTTGTTTCCTATAGTTTGGATGAACAAACCCTATTAACTCCAGTTTTGTCGGCCTTTCAAAGTCATACATACTTAATGCACCAATTAATTGAGTACCATCATAAAATATAAAATCATTTATCTTTTCTTTATTACGGGCAGTTAAAAAGTTGACATGTAAATCTGACGAGTAATCAATTTGATCGTGTTGTCCGCAAATATGAGATAAATCTTTCATTTGCTGAATTTCGTTTGCTGTTAAAGATTTCTTTTGTTCAATATTCATTTCATAATCCCTCGCAATCGGTTTTAAAAATAAGTTGGGTGACGTAACCACTTTTCTAACTCCACACTACCTTGAACAGATAATAAGCGATATAAATAACGATAAGGCTGTCTACATTGATCAAGATGAGGAATGGGCATAATGGTCTCATAACCTCGTTTAAAAGCACGAGCCTCTTTTTCTGTAAATACATATTCTAAGCCGATAAAATCAAACTCTCGAGGAGCAACTGCATAGGCTTCTGTATCTACTAAACCCGTAATAGTTGTACCATCTGATAAAAACTGAGTAGGATCCATATCAATTAAAACGAGTGTAGATTCCTTTGGTACAGGCAAGGAAGATAGCTGTGATCCAAAAGTATGAAATGCGTTATGGATGCTCGCGTTATCGGAATAGAACCCATTTACAAGATCTTTACTGACTTTTAATATGTGAGACTTAAATTCTGCTAGTGGAATGTGGAAAGTACTTGATGGGTTTCCTATAAACTTTGCTTGAAACGAATGAATTTCTGCTAGTCCTTTTCCAAGGCTGAATAAAATAGAATCAGGTTGTCCGATAAATGTTTGCAGCGTATTTCCGGTTAGTTTTTCGACGATTACATACTCTCGCTCATTTAAAACATGTTTTTGCAAAATAGTAGGGATGGGTAGGGTAGTATGCTTTTTCAATAATGCGTGTATTGTTTCTAAATGATGTACATGCCTTGGATCAATTCCAAAAAGGTTTTTACATCCCCACCAAAAATCATTGTTGGTCTTTTCAGTCATTTTTGAGGAACGAACAATAACTTCTTCAGCTTCTGTTTTAACAAGAAACACGTCGCTTGCATGGTCTACATAGCCTGGATGCAAAGTTTGAACAGATAAAATAGGTGAAGTGAATAGTTGCTGTAGCATGAAGTTGCTCCTTTTTCTGTAAATTCTATAAATTCATTATATAACAGAATATGTTCCAAGTGGATAATGATAGGAACAACATAGAACTTAAATACATTCATGGTGAGAAATCAGTGTGTAAATTATATTTTTCTAGTTTTGTATGAATTATCAAAATAATGTTTCTGATGATAAATCTATAAAAATACCCAAATATAAATCTCTTATTTTTCAGTAAATGAAGAGTTAAGTGTTCTTTTATGAGAGTTATCATGTAGGTTATGAAAAATATTTCTCAATAATAAAATGAAGAGAAAAATGTGAAGAAATAGAATAGATTCCTTTATAATAGTTTTAAATTAATTAATATAATTAATCATTAATAATATTAGATAGGAGAGAATATGATGGCAAATGTACTCGTAATAAATTTCCCTGGAGAAGGTCATATAAATCCGACTTTAGCTATTGTAAGTGAGTTAATTCGGCGAGGGGAGACAGTTGTTTCGTATTGTATTGAAGATTATAGAAAGAAGATTGAAGCAACAGGTGCAGAATTCCGAATGTTTGAGAATTTCCTCTCTCAAATTAATATTATGGAGCGAGTAAATGAAGGTGGGAGTCCTTTGACGATGCTGTCTCATATGATTGAAGCATCAGAGCGTATTGTTACTCAAATTGTAGAAGAAACAAAAGGGGAAAAGTATGATTACTTGATATACGATAATCATTTTCCAGTAGGACGTATTATAGCCAATTTTTTAAAATTACCTAGCGTTTCTTCTTGTACAACGTTTGCTTTTAATCAGTACATTACTTTTAACGATGAACATGAATCAAGAAAAGTAGATGAAACGAATCCATTGTATCAATCTTGTTTAGCAGGAATGGAAAAATGGAATAGACAGTATGGAATGAAATGTAATAGTATGTATGATATTATGAACCATCCTGGTGATATTACTATTGTATATACTTCAAAGGAATATCAGCCGCGTTCAGAGGTATTCGATGAATCGTATAAGTTTGTCGGCCCATCAATTGCTACGCGTAAAGAAGTAGGGCGCTTTCCTATGGAAGATTTAAAAGATAAAAAATTGATTTTCATTTCTATGGGAACAGTTTTTAATGAACAACCTGAGCTATATGAAAAATGTTTTGAAGCGTTTAAAGATGTAGAAACGACAGTCATATTAGTTGTTGGTAAGAAGATAAATATAAGTCAATTTAAAAACATTCCGAATAACTTTAAGTTGTTTAATTATGTGCCGCAATTAGAAGTATTACAGCATGCTGATGTATTCGTGACACACGGTGGTATGAATAGTTCAAGTGAAGCACTATATTATGGTGTCCCATTAGTTGTAATTCCGGTAACAGGAGATCAGCCTTTAGTTGCGAAGCGAGTGAGTGAAGTAGGAGCTGGAATAAGGCTTAATTGTAAAGAATTAACTTCTGAATCGTTACGTGAAGCTGTAGAGAAAGTAACGTATGATGTAACGTTTAAGGAAAATAGTCGTAAAGTTGGAGAGTCACTTCGAAATGCTGGTGGGTATAATAGGGCAGTTGATGAAATATTAAAAATGAAAATGAATTCGTACTCAAAACTTAAATAAATGTTTGGAGCACACTTACTGTAATATGTAAGTGTGTTTCTATAAATAAATTACATAAAAAATCACTGTAAAGGTGAAACTTTTGTGTATATAAACTCATATCTTTGAATTAGTAGTAAAATTACGTTAAAATAATACTAAGAAAATACATAAGTTTTGGGGGTAATGAATGAAAAAATTATTTGAATACGTATTATTAACAATTGGCTCCATTATTGTAGCGGGTTCATTAGAGCTTATTTTAGCGCCAAATGGCTTAGTAGACGGTGGGGTAACCGCGATTGCTATTATGGCAAATAAAGTTGCTGGATTACCGCTTTACGGAGTGTTTTTAGGACTTAACATCCCGATTTTACTATTTACTGCAAAAGTAATGGGAAAGAAGTTTTTCATCCGTACATCCTATGCAAATGTTGTTACAACACTCGGATTGATTTATTTAAAACCATTTCCAGCAATTACGACTTCGGAATTATTAATTGTACTTTATGGAGGAGTTCTATTTGGTGTTGGTGTAGGGATTGTTGTAAAAATGGGCGGAGCAATTGATGGATCAGAAATGTTAGCTGTTTGGATGAACAAGCATTTTAAAGTACCAATTAGTACATTTTTACTTGCTGTAAATGCGGTTATTTTTGTATTTGTTGCTATTTTATTTTCAATTGAGCAAGCGATGTTCTCATTAGCAATTTTCTATATTGTTACGAAGATGATAGATTTCATATTAGACGGTATTAATCAAGGAAAGAGCGTCATGATTATTTCGAATAAAAATAAAGAAATTGGCGAACTGCTTATGAAAGAATTACAGCTGTCTGTTACGTATCTACATGGAGAAGGTGGTTTTTTAGGAGAGCACCAGAGAATTATTTATTGTATTACAAACCGTTTCATTTATCCAAAAATGAAAGATCTCGTTCTCTCTGTAGATCCAAGTGCTATAATTGAGGCTTCTTATTCAACAGAAACAACTGGTGTAAAGCGTCCAGGAAGGACAGCGAGATCAGGGCAAGTATCAGAAGAATAGTGAATAAAAATAACTCCACGTAAGTATAACTTACGTGGAGTTATTTTTATTTAGGGAACCAGACTTTTTTTAATAATTTGACAACCGTTTCGATACTATCTTCGGGAATACTGCCGAAACCGAGTAATACATACGATGCCTTCTTTAAATTGTGAACAGAATCGTATGTGGAGAGAGGATACAACTTGATTCGCTGTTTTGCAGCAGCATGAATAAGTTCTTGTTCGTTCATCCCATTATGAACATGAAGTACGATATGAACCCCGGATTGTTCACCGAGTATATGAACGTTATTGCCCATTTCGTTTGTAATAGATTTAACTAAAGAAATATGTTTTCTTTTATATAACGTACGACTTCGATTAATATGGCGTTCCCAATCCCCATTTTGAATAAAGGTTGCAAAGGCAAGTTGCTGCAGGGTAGAAACAGTTTGTTTAAACATGCCTCCAAGCGCTTTATAGATTTTTAAAAGATGAGGTGGTAAAACGATATACCCCATTCGCAAAGAAGGTAAAAAGGATTTCGAGAAAGTTCCCATATAAATAACGCGTTCATTTGAATCTAGTCCCTGTAAAGAGGGGATAGGTTTTCCTACATAACGAAATTCCCCGTCATAATCATCTTCAATAATATATCCTTCGCAATCATTGGCCCATCTTAATAATTCGAGCCTTCTAGATAATGGCATAATCATTCCAAGAGGAAATTGGTGAGATGGAGTGACGTATGCTACATTAGCACTTGATTCACGTAAAGCTGAAATATGAATCCCTTTCTCATCTAGAGATATAGGGTGAACAGGAAGAGCAGAACTTTGAATCATAGCAGTTATACGGTGAAATCCAGGGTTTTCGATTCCATATTCTTTTTTTGAACCAAGCAGTTGGAGTAGTAGCCAAAGAAGAGGCTGTGTACCGGCTCCAATAATAATTTGATCAGGTGTAGAATGTACCCCGCGAGCATGATATAAATATTTTGAAATATGTTCTCGTAGAATGAACTCACCTTGAGGATCTTCTTTAGCAAATAATTCATTTTCATACTGGAATAAAGTTTCTTGTAATGCTCTTTTCCAGTTTGTAATTGGAAAAGCTTTTTGATCAATAAGGCCTTGGCTACAATCATAGTCATATTGTTCTTTCTTTATATTGTTAGCGCTGTTTGACGCAACTTGTTGTTTATTTTGAATGACATCAATATCAACTTCCGCAACAAAAATCCCGCGTTTCGGTTTACTTTCTACATAACCTTCAGCTAGTAATTGTTGATAAGCAGATTCAATAGTAATACGACTAACATTAAGTTGTATCGCTAAATTTCTGTGAGAAGGAAGGCGTGTACCGGCAGGTAGTGATCCCTGAGAAATTTCTCGTTTCATATATTCGTAAATTTGTAAGTAAATTGGTGTTTTACTTTCTAATTGTAATGGGATAGTAAGGTCCATTTTAAGAATTCTCCTTTAAAAACTGGCCATATAAAAAATAATCGAACTGTCACTTAAGTCAAGGGCAGTTACTTTTTATAATGATGATATAACATTTAGAAAAATTAATAAATAGCAAGGAGAGAGTTATAATGAATATTAGAGAAGTAGTAACAGAAGCTGATTTACATGATGTATTCCCCGTATTACAGCAATTACGAACAAAAATTTCAAGAGAAGAAGCAAGTTCTTTATTTCAAAAAATGAAAAAAGAAAATTATAAACTACTCTCGTTACAGAATGAAGATGACGAAGTTGTTAGTCTAGCTGGTGTAGCGATTTGTACGAATTTTTATAATGAGAAACATGTTTTCGTATATGATCTTGTAACTGCAGAAGCTCACAGATCAAAAGGATATGGCAAGGTTCTGCTGTCATATGTAGAAAAATGGGGGGAAGAAAAAGGGTGCAGTTCTATCGTTCTTACATCAGCGTTTCCAAGAGTTGATGCACATCGTTTTTATGAAAGAGAAGGCTATGATAAGGTAAGCTATTCTTTTTATAAAGAATTATAATATTAAGGGGGTTCTATGTGTGAGAACATATGGAACCCCTTTTAATTTAGAATTGAAGAATGAGGAGGGTTAATTACTTATTTTGTCGAATAGTCTCTTTATAATTGAGACGATAATATTGAATTAAAAGAAGGTTAGGGGAGTTTATACTTGGAAAAAATTCAGAAACTATTAATCCCAAAAGGTGTAAGAGTTATTGTAATATCTGATATTCATGGCGGATTAAATCTTTTAAAGGAATTATTACATAAAGTTAATTTTAAAGATGATGATTATTTAATTATAAATGGCGACCTTTGTGAGAAGGGGAACGATAGCATTGGCGTCGTAAACTATGTGATGGATTTAGTAGTTAGCAAGCCAAATGTTTATGTAATTGAAGGGAATTGTGAAGTTGTAGTTGAAGCACTTGTAAATGAAAATCCTGCGCTAATAAATTATTTATGTACGAGAAAGAATACAATTTTTAATGAATGGCTAGCGGAATTGAACGTTACCGTTAATGAAGAAAGTGATATTTGTGAAGTGAAAAACATATTGATGGGCCATTTTTCAAAAGAAATAAAGTGGCTAACAGAATTACCGACAGCGATTGAAACAGAAGATTATATCTTTGTACATGCTGGCCTTGAAGATAGAGAGAATTGGAGACAAACAGACAGGAAAAATGCAATTGCAATGCCAGAGTTTTTTAATAAATCACATAGAGCGGATAAGTACGTAATTGTTGGACATTGGCCTGTTGTGAACTATTCCGAAGAGGCGCCGTCTAACAATCCAGTTATTGATAAGGAGAAAAAAATTATTGCGATTGATGGTGGTAATGCGATTAAAGAAGCAGGGCAATTAAACGCATTTATTATTCAGAGGACAACTTCAGGTGATACGTTTTCTTATACATATGTAGATCATTTTCCGCAGTATGAAGTATTGGCCGATTTTAATGCGAATTCAGTAATGCAGGGCGGGGTTACATATCCGCATTATTACATAGAGCCTGTGGAGAGAATGAAAGGTTTTACCGTATGTAAACAACTAGGAACAAATGAATTACTTCATGTGAAAAACGAGTATATAAAGCAACTTGAATCAGGTGAGTATACAGTGAAAACGGATATTTCCTGTGCACAATTAAGCGTTAGAAACGGGGATGTTGTTTCTCTCATTGATGGTAGTTGTGCCGGATATGATTTAATTAAAAAAGATGGAGTAGAGGGCTGGATAGAGAAAGGGATTCTACTTGAGATAGAAAAGAAGGGAAATACAATATTTAGCTAAAATGGGAGGAATATAACCTCCTATTTTTTATTAACTATGTTACGAGTTCGTACTTCATCTAATTTTTTCCGAAGTTCCGTTTCTAAATTAAACTCGAAAAAATTGGCTAATTTACATAAATAATTTGTATTTTATAACAAAATTATACAATATAATAAAGGGTTTTTGTTTTGATTTTTCTGAAAAAACATTATAATTATATATGAAATAAAGAGGAATGTAGGAGGAAATTATGCAAAACGTTATATTAAAGGGGAACAAAGTTACAATTCGTACAATTGAAGAATCGGATATAAAAACATTATGGAGCTTCATATATAAAGAAGAAAATCCAGAGTGGAAAAAATGGGATGCACCGTATTTTCCGTTTGCAATGCAAGAATATTCGTCCTATAAAGAGAAGATGCAAACTCGTTTACAAGAAGAACCGCTATCAAATTTAATAATAAAAAATAACGGTCAAATTATAGGGACAGTCGGATTTTATTGGGAACATAAACCGACGCGTTGGTTAGAAATGGGAATCGTAATTTATGACCCAGAATACTGGAATGGTGGCTACGGTACAGAAGCATTAACATTATATAGGGACTTACTATTTGAAAATATGGAGATTGGTAGAGTAGGACTTACGACTTGGTCTGGTAATGAACGAATGATGAAAGTAGCGGAGAAAATAGGAATGCGATTAGAAGGTAGAATGCGAAAATGCCGTTATTATAACGGGACATACTATGACTCTATTCGAATGGGAATGATTCGTGAAGAGTGGGAAGCACTATGTGTAACAAAGGGGTGAATAAGTGTATACGCTATTATTGCTACATTTGATTGTGTGTTCACTAATAAAGTTAGAGAATTGCAAAATGAGTTAACGAATATAATTGAAACAAATGAACTAGCCGGAGTAGAACCGCATATAACATTGGCTGATTATAATGAGTTAGACGTTAATTTATATACGAAGAAATTAGAGGGATTTGTAGTTTTTCAGGAGAACATTGCTGCTGTAACTTTTCCTTCTGTTGGAACTTTTCCTACTAACGGAACGATCTTTCTAGCACCAACCATTACTGATGAATTAATAAGACTTCATCATTCTTATCATGATTATTTTAAAACTTTTCATGATAATCCACAGTCCTATTACGTTCCGGGAAAATGGATTCCGCATTGCACGATTGCAAATGGGTTAAATTCAAATCAATTTTTAAGTGTAATGGAATATATATATGAAAAATTTGATGTTACAATAGCTTCGATTGGGAAGTTAAAATTAATTAAGGTAAATTATGAAGATGGTTTTGCCATTTCTTCTAGTATATTAGCAGAATATAATTTAAAGAGAATGGAGACATCGAGATGACATATGTAATTAGAGAAATGAAGCAAGAAGATATTCATGCTGTACAAAACGTAGCAAAAATAGCTTGGCATGATACTTATGAAGGAATTATTCCGAGAGAGATTCAAGATAGTTTTTTAGATGAAGCCTATTCTGATGAAAAAATGAAATATCGTCTTAAAAATACACATTTATTCGTTGCAGAAGAAGAGGGAGAAGTAATTGGATTTGCGAATTTTTCACCTGTTAGACTGCAAACCGAAGCAGAATTAGGTGCGATTTATTTGTTACCAGATCAGCAAGGAAAAGGGATAGGAAGTGCTTTGTTAAAAAGAGGGATTAAGGGACTAAAAGGGATTCGGAAGCTGTACATACATGTAGAAGCAGCAAATGAAAAGGGAAAGCGCTTTTATGAAGCGAAAGGTTTTGCAGCTTTAGAGCAATTTGAAGAAGATTTTGAAGGACATTTGATGCAGACAGTAAGGATGGTTTTATACATATAGGGGGAGCAGGAATGAAAATATTTGATTTCAGTGCAGAAGTTGGGAAACACATCTCAGCATTTCAATCTAATTTCATAATGGCAAAAATATTAAATCATCAAGGGAATATACATATCGGTGCCATGCATTTACAAGAGAATGGAATTATCGGATATCATGAAGCAGTTGTATCTCAACTGCTTCTTATTGTGGATGGTGAAGGATATGTGTGTGGAGCAAATAAAGAAAAAGTGAAGGTAGAAGCTGGACAAGCTGTGTTTTGGGAGAAGGGTGAGTTTCATGAGACGAGTACGGAAAAGGGCTTGATGGCAATTGTTATGGAGTCGGAGAATCTTGAACAAGCCATATTAATGCCTATTAGTGAGGGGGAGTTGTGAAAAATGATAGTAAAGGCGAATCGAGAAGATACAAAAGAAATATTACATTATGCAGCTCAAGCGCTTTTTGAAGGGACGAGAGGGAATTGTCAGTTAAGTAAAGAGAAAGCGATTGAAATTACAAAGCCAATAATAGAAAAAGGGGCATATTATTTAGTCATTAAAGAAGAAAATAAAGTAATGGGATGGATATTAATAGGGGAAAACACAGACTATTTTTCTCGTGAAAAACTTGGATTTATATATGAGCTGTACGTATTCCCAGAATATCGCGGGAGAGGATTATCACGAGAACTGATGGAGGCCGGTATTAAGGAATTGAAGGAGAAGTATTCAGAAATTCGCTTAAATGTATTTGCTGGGAATTTTGCGAAAGAGATGTACGAAGAACTTGGGTTTGTTGAAAGACAGGTAATTATGACTTTGAAGTAAGTACAATAGCCTGAACGGGAGAAGAGAAAGAATGAGAAAAGAAAATGAGTATGTTGCGTATTTACAAAGGATATATCCTCAATTACAAATAAAATCGGTTTATGTAAATGAAATAGGTCAAAATAATGATGTATTAATTGTAAATGATAATATAGTATTTCGTTTTCCGAAATATGAAAAAGGTATTCAGAAACTTCGAGTAGAAACAAAGCTGTTAGAGAAAATAAGACCCTTCATTACGCTCCATATTCCCAATCCATGTTATCAAAGATTTCAAGATGAAGTGCCAGGGAAAGTATTTACAGGATATGAAATGATTGAGGGAGAACCGTTTTGGAAAGACATTTTTACAGAAATAAATGATGAAAAACAAATACAGAAACTTGCGTGCACATTAGCGGGATTTTTAAAAGAGTTACACGAAATTCCGTTATCTACATTTGAAGGTATTATGCAATATGATGGTACTGATATGTATTCAGAAATAAATAGTTTATATAGCAAATTACAAGAACATGTTTATCCATTCATGAGAACTGAAGCGAGAAAAGAGATCTCAAAATCATTTGAGTTATATTTAAATGAATCTAGTCACTTTAACTTTACCCCTAGTCTTGTTCATGGGGATTTTGGCATGACAAACATCTTATATAGTGCAACAAAGCGGGATATTTCAGGAGTTATAGATTTTGGTGGTGCGAGCATGGGAGATCCTGCTTATGACTTTGCGGGGATATTAGCTAGTTATGGAGAGGAGTTTTTACAACTCTTTTCGGTTCATTATCCTAATTTAGAAGCAGTAAAGGAAAGAATGTATTTTTACAAAAGTACATTTGCTCTTCAAGAAGCATTATTTGGTGTCCTGAATAATGATAAAAAAGCCTTTCAAGCTGGAATAGCAGAATATGTATAAAAGCCGATATCAAATCGGCTTTTTATTATCGATACATCGTCCACATTCCAATATCTTTAAACCCTAAACGTTTATAAATTCGTCCAGCTGCTGGATTGTTATAAAATAAGCAAAGCGTTCGGCCTTCTTTCGTAAAGTCTTGGATCATTTTCTGTAATATGAGCGAAGCATATCCATTCCCGCGATGATTCGGATGTGTACAGACTCCAACAACCATAGCCGATAATGAATTTTCAGCGGATGTAGAGGCGGATGCGATGATTGCACCGTCTTTTTCAATATAGTATGTACGTCCTGTATTAGTTTCGATAGCTTGTCTTAATATTTTCTCTGATTCATTAGCAGTCGGGAATTCAGCGATGTTACTTCGTAATTTCATAATTCGTTCCATATCATCGAGTGAGGCAAGTTTAATTGTTTCATGAATTGGTGTGCTAGGTAAGTTGTTGTCATCTAGACATTCGCAAAAATACATTTCATTTTTAGTACCTAGTTGTATATTTGAAGCAGTTTCAAATCTTTCTACAATAGTTGACTTGCCAGAGAGTTTAAGCGGCTTATATGCGGAAAGAAGTGCCTCATAGTCAGCGACTATAAACTCTCCTTTACTATACGGTATAAATGTTTCATGGAAGCGTAGCAAAATTGATTTTAATGTTCCGTTCTCTTTGAATGCGCCCCATAATTCTTGAAAATCTGTGTCATAACCGAAAGCTTCAATATCTCCAATGATAAATAAGTTAAGGGCTGCTTCTTCTTTTAGAAAAGAAAATACTTGTTCATGATCTTTCTTTGTTAATTTTCGCATCATCACGATTCGACCCCTTTTTTTATTTTTCTAAATATTACAACTTAAGTTTTTTGAAATCAATATAAAATTTTATGTTTAGTTCACAAACTTTCGGAAAAACTAGGAAAGATATGACAAAGGAGGTTATGAACGGTGGATCATCCAATTCAAGGATTAATGAAAGCAGCAATGGAAAATTTGAAGGAAATGGTCGATGTAAATACGATTGTTGGAGAGCCTGTTCAAACGGCTGACGGTGGTGTAGTATTAACGGTTTCTAAAGTAGCGTTCGGTTTTGGAGCAGGAGGTTCTGATTTCCAGACGAATGATGGACTAAGAGCGAATGGTAACCCTGCATTTGGTGGCGGTAGCGCGGGTGGAGTATCAATTACACCGGTAGCATTTCTAGTTGTAAATAAAGATGGGGTAAATATTCTTCATTTACAAAATGCGACACATTTAGCGGAAAAAATGATTGAATTAGCTCCACAAACAATTGATAAAATCCAATCGATGTTCCAAAAAGAAGAAAAGAAAGAGGAAAATCATCACCCTCAAAACCCAGATGATATCCTTTAAAAACGCCTGCTTATGAGCAGGCGTTTTTTCTTGTAATCAGTATGTAATAAAACACATGAAATTGTAAATAGTTTTTGAAGTTTTTTCTATGTTTCTAAAATTTTTCATGTTAAAATATGCTATAGAATTGAAACATATAAAACGAAGGTGGCTGGGTGCTTTGTCTGGAGGATCTGACCAAGTAAACAATATGATATATATTAATGGTAATCGTCGGGGTCATTGTTTTATTACATCTGGAATTACGTTTAAAGAGTTTGCAAGTAACATCCCTTCACCGCTTCATCAAGTATTACTTTTAAAGCATAATTTTGAGTGGACAGATTTTCATTATCATACTTTATTTGAATATGTCGAGGAAGAAAACATACATAAACTCATTCAAGCAGAGATTGATGAATTTGATGAATTTTGTTGGGTAGATTTTGATGATGCAAGCGATTTAGATGAGTTAGAGCCAAAAGAAATTGCAGAATTATTATATTTGGCTCACAAAAAAGAACCACTTGGAAGAACGTTCTTCCCGTTACTGAAAAATAGATTCGTTTATTTTTCACATGATGATGGTTGGTACAACAAAGTGTATTACCGTAGAATCGGTGATTTTGTAGGAATGCTAAGTAAAGTAATTCCATATAAACTCGGTTCGTTTGGAAAGAAACGTTTTACTTTCTTCCAAAAATCAAAAATTTTCCCAGCAATTTCAAAGGAAGTTATCCTTGGGCTTGTTCCGTTAATGGAAGATGGGTTATACATTGATTTAGCGGGGAAAATTGAGTCAAGAAGAGGTCTTGAAATTCCGGTATATGTAGTAGGATCATTCGAAAGTACGGATGAGGTACTAGATAATATCGATGAATTGAAAGCGGACGCAACAGAAACAGGTTGGCTCATTTTTGATAAGAAAGAACAAGAGTGGCAATGGGTAGTAGACTAAGAAAACTTGGCGCATGAAGTCAAGTTTTCTTGTCTTTTGAAAGGAGAACAAATGAAGAAATATTATACAATTGTGGGTATGGTAAGTATTATTCTCGTGGCGATATTACTTATAACTTGTCCGAAAGAATCAGATTTCAAATTGTATTTAGAGGATAAGTATGCATTGAAATGTGACGAGAGTAGCTTTGAATGCACGCAAAATGTAGATGGAAAAAAAGAAAAATTACAGTTTGAAAGTATTGATGCGCGAAATGGTGTTTTCTTTATGACTGTAAAGCAAACGTATAAAACAGAAGCTGGTGTTACAAAAGAATATAGCGGAGTAGGGATGTTTGGTACATTTCTTTTTGTTTCAGAGAAGACTTTCTAGTAATAGAAGGTCTTTTTTTTATGCTTATGTTCATATAGATGAAGTAAGACAAGCATAGGAGGGGTATTAATGAAGAAGGAGTGTATCGTTTGTGGTGGTGAGGAGTTTTTTTCATCAACATTATATGCACGTACGAAACAAGATTGGGCATATGCACCAAACATGTACCGATTTGAAAAGGTGTTTATTGAACAAAGGGACGAAGAAAATTATCCAGTCTTTCAAGAAATTACAGCCAAGCATTGTTGTGGATGCGGTCATATCATGTTGTATCATGAATGAACACACCAAGTATAACTTGGTGTGTTTTTTTTAAAACGCTGATAAAGCAAGCGGATATAGTAAAGTGAATAAAACAGAAAAACTGCCAAAACCAATTGCGGTATATCCAAGTGTTCTCGCTCCAAAGTTGACAGCTAATAAGCCAACTAAAATTGCAAGGGAGCCGAGTGTAACAGGATAAAAAGCAATGGAGAATAACGAAAGAAATAATGCGACATAGCCTATCATTGCTCCGGTATTTGTACCTTCTATTTCATTTGCAATTTCTTTGCGCTCATGTCTAATCGGAATACCAGCTGGTGATATTTCAGCTGCATACTCTTCGTTTTTTTCACCACTTTTAAAATGATGATTTCTCTTTCTTCGCATGTACATCCCTCTCTTTCAATTGGGTGTATCTATAGTATCCTTCATAAGGAAAAGAACATGAGTATGAGTTAAACCCAAGTAAAGCAAAAATTGGAGAAAGTAGATTCCGTTGTTATCCTGTACATCCTGCTATTTGCCGTGCAGTAAGGCTCCCACCTCAAAATTCAGCTGGAGCAAAGAATTTAGGTGGAGCCGGGTTACCCGAAAAATCCCGATTGGTGAGGGCTAATAATCAGTGGGGGACGAACAAAATCCCCCACTGATTAAAGCTTCACTTTATCTCCTTATGAAGATAAACAGGAATTTTGGAAAATGATGTAGAATGAAATGAATGATAATAACTGAAGGTAGGGGAATGTATGGCGAAGTTTAATTGGCATGAATCGGCAGAGAAAAAATGGGATAACAATGCAGAGTTTTGGAATCAAAATAGTCAAGAAATGTGGGATAGCGGGAGCAGGAGTACAATCATTCCATTTTTTGAGCAGTACGTCGAAAAAGAAGCACAAGTGTTAGATGTTGGCTGTGGTGATGGGTATGGTACATATAAATTAAGTGTTACTGGGTACAAAGCAGTTGGGGTGGACTTATCGGAAGTGATGATTCAAAAGGGTAAGGAACGCGGAGAGGGCTCAAATTTATCTTTTATAAAAGGTGATCTTTCTGCATTACCATTTGAAAATGAGCAATTTGAAGCAATAATGGCAATTAATTCTTTAGAATGGACTGAGGAGCCATTACAAGCATTAAATGAAATAAAGCGTGTTTTAAAGAAAGATGGATACGCATGTATTGCAATTTTAGGACCGACAGCAAAGCCTCGAGAGAATAGTTATCCTCGTTTATACGGCAAAGACGTTGTTTGTAATACGATGATGCCTTGGGAATTTGAACAGTTAGCGAAAGAACAAGGTTTTGAAGTTGTAGATGGCATCGGTGTATATAAGCGCGGAGTAAATGAGAAGATGTTAGGTCAACTACCTACAGAGTTACAACAATCGTTAACATTCTTATGGGTATTTATGTTAAAAAACGTATAAAGAAATGAAAGAATTTTTAGGAGGTAAATAAGTGCAGAAAATACAAAAAACTGATACAATATCATCAGAACCAATTAAAGGGGGACTAGGGTATATGACAACTACTACAACAGTTAAATCCGATATTGAAATCGCACAAGAAGCGAGTATGAAGAAGATTCAAGAAATTGCAGCTGAATTAAATATTTTAGAAGATGAATTAGAGCCATACGGACATTATAAAGGTAAGTTATCTCTTGATATTTTTAAGCGCTTACAGGATGAAAAAGACGGTAAAGTTGTTTTAGTAACAGCGATTAACCCAACTCCAGCTGGAGAAGGTAAATCAACAGTAACAGTTGGTTTAGGTCAAGCTTTTAATAAAATTGGTAAGAAAACAGTAATTGCACTTCGCGAACCATCTCTTGGACCAACGATGGGACTAAAAGGCGGAGCAGCAGGTGGTGGTTTTTCACAGGTTGTACCAATGGAAGACATTAACCTTCACTTTACTGGAGATATCCATGCGATCACAACTGCCAATAACGCGTTAGCGGCGTTTATTGATAATCATATCCAACAAGGAAACACACTTGGAATTGATACGCGTAAAATCGTTTGGAAACGCTGTGTTGACTTAAATGATCGTGCCCTTCGTAATGTAGTAATTGGCCTTGGTGGACCGGTTCAAGGTGTACCACGTGAAGACGGTTTTGATATTACAGTAGCATCTGAAATTATGGCCGTATTCTGCCTTGCAACAGATATTCAAGATTTAAAAGCGCGTCTAGCTCGCATTGTTGTCGCTTATAATTTTGCAAATCAACCTGTAACGGTTAAAGATTTAGGTGTAGAAGGTGCGTTAACATTATTATTAAAAGACGCATTAAAACCGAACTTAGTACAAACATTAGAAAATACACCAGCTATCATTCATGGCGGACCATTTGCGAATATCGCTCACGGTTGTAACAGTGTTATCGCTACGACAATGGCAGCAAAATTAGGTGATTATGTTATTACAGAAGCTGGATTCGGTGCGGATTTAGGTGCTGAGAAGTTTTTAGATATTAAAGCTCGTGCAGCTGGCATTAAACCAGAAGCAGTTGTTATTGTTGCGACTATTCGTGCGCTTAAAATGCATGGCGGCGTAGCAAAAGATCAATTAAAAGAAGAAAATGTAGATGCATTAGCAAAAGGTATGGAAAACTTACAGAAGCATGTTGAAACAATTCAAAGCTTCGGTGTGCCTTTCGTAATTGCAATTAATAAATTCATTACAGACACAGATGCAGAAGTTACATATTTACAAGAATGGTGCAATGAGCGTGGCTATGCAGTATCCTTAACAGAAGTTTGGGAGAAGGGTGGCCAAGGCGGAGTTGACCTTGCTGAAAAAGTACTAAAAGAAATCGAAAAAGGTGAGAACAACTACGCACCACTTTACGAATTAGAATTACCATTGGAAGAAAAAATTCGTACAATTGCTCAAAAAGTGTATGGTGCAAAAGATATTGAATTTGCTCCGAAAGCACGTAAGCAATTAGCTCAATATGAAGGAGAAGGTTGGAGTAAGCTACCAGTTTGTATGGCGAAAACACAATACTCTCTTTCTGATGATGCAACGAAATTAGGTCGCCCATCTGACTTTATCGTTACAATTCGTGAATTAAAACCATCTATCGGTGCAGGGTTTATCGTTGCGTTAACAGGAACAATGTTAACAATGCCAGGTCTTCCGAAACAGCCAGCTGCGCTGCAAATGGATGTAAATGAAGATGGAAAAGCAGTAGGTTTATTCTAAAAGGTTGTAATTCATCTCGTTTATCTGTACACTATATATACATCAAGTGGCGCCTTTCCATCGAAAGGCGCCTGTTTTTTGGAGGAAATTATGTTTGATCCAACTGCTTTTGAAAATTTAAAGGTAATTGTGGAAGGAGCTGTCTATGATTTCGATTTACACGGTGATATTCTCGTAACAGATCGAAAAGATGTGATGGACCTTGCTTCATTGAGTCGTATGTATAGTATTTCATTTCAACTAACAGAACCATTTAAAACGATGGTAGAGGCAACATTTTCACTATCTGTTGATGCAAAGAATTTATCAGGTGAAATATTAGAAGTACCTCAGTTTATACCAGGTTGTGAAATGAAGCTGGAATTCTCGTTCGAAATGGAACAACCAGAGATAGGATGCGAAGAAATTGAAACTTTATTGCATTCTATATGGGGAAAAGAGCGAATGATTACGCAGAAAATTTCATACGAATATAATAAGCAAGCGATTTCATATCATAATAAGGTAGAGGTTCTATTTCAAAAAGCGATTACAGAAGACCATGTTGATGATTTAATAGCTGTTATTTCACACATGATAGAAACGGTGCGAACAATACAGCATTTTCTTCAAAAATAGAGATAAAGGAGAAAAACAAATGATAAAAGATATGCAACCATTTTTACAACAAGCTTGGGAGAAGGCTGGTTTTAAAGAATTAACTGAAATTCAAAAACAAGCGATTCCAACTATTTTAGAAGGACAAGACGTTATAGCTGAATCTCCAACTGGAACAGGAAAAACATTAGCGTACTTATTACCACTTTTACATAAAATTAATCCTGAAGTAAAACAGCCACAAGTTGTTATTTTAGCTCCAACGCGTGAACTTGTAATGCAAATTCATGAAGAGGTTCAAAAATTTACAGCAGGAACTGAAATTTCAGGTGCATCTTTAATTGGTGGTGCAGATATTAAGCGCCAAGTTGAAAAATTAAAGAAACACCCGAAAGTAATTGTCGGTTCACCAGGCCGTATTTTAGAATTAATTCGTATGAAAAAGCTAAAAATGCATGAAGTGAAAACAATTGTATTTGATGAGTTTGATCAAATTGTAAAGCAAAAAATGATGGGCGCTGCACAGGATGTAATTAAATCAACGATGCGCGATCGTCAATTAGTATTCTTCTCAGCAACAATGACAAAAGCGGCAGAAGATGCAGCACGTGATTTAGCAGTTGAACCACAATTAGTACGTGTAACTCGTGCAGAGTCAAAAAGCTTAGTTGAGCATACGTATATCATTTGTGAGCGACGCGAAAAAAATGATTACGTAAGAAGAATTATGCATATGGGCGATGTAAAAGCAGTTGCTTTCTTAAATGACCCATTCCGTTTAGATGAAATTACTCAGAAATTGAAATTCCGTAAAATGAAAGCAGCAGCTCTTCATGCAGAGGCAAGCAAGCAAGAGCGTGAAGCAACGATGCGTGCATTCCGCGGTGGGAAATTAGAAATTCTACTTGCTACTGATATTGCAGCACGTGGAATAGATATTGATGATTTAACACATGTAATTCACTTAGAGTTACCTGACACTGTAGACCAATACATTCACCGTTCAGGACGTACTGGACGTATGGGTAAAGAAGGAACAGTAGTTTCTCTTGTAACAGAACAAGAAGAACGTAAATTACTTCAATTTGCGAAAAAATTAGGTATCGTGTTTACGAAACAAGAAATGTTCAAAGGAACATTTGTAGAATCGAAACCACAAGAACCAAAGAAAAAGAAACCAGCATTTACTGGGAAGAAAAAACCTAGATAAAGTGAAACTTTAATCAGTGGGCGGGTGTTCCTCCCCACTGATTATTAGCCTTCACCAATCGGGCGTTCACGTGCAGTTAATCTCCTACCTGACTTCTTTGCTCTAACTGAATTTTGAGGTGGGAGTCTTACTGCACGGCAAATAGTGGGATAAATAAAAGGAAAGACGTAACTATGCGTAGTTACGTCTTTTTTTGTGGAATAATAGATGAAATTTTATTAACGATTATTAAAATTTCATCTATCGTAACTTTAAAAATATTAATGATTCTACAGGGATTATTGATAAAGGTGTAGCATTTCTAGTTTAGTTTGTACAAGGAAGCAACATAAAAAGAGTCGAATATTAACATGATACGAAATAATAAAAAGAAGGTACATTTATGAACAGGAAATTAGGAATGTTTTTAAATACTAAACATATTGAAGTGAACGAAGGAATAAAAAAGGCGAGAGAATGGGATTTAAAATATATTCAACTATATGCTATGAATACGACTTTCAACTTAGCAAATATTTCAAAGGTAGAATGGACCAATTTAAAGAAAAGTTTATTTTTTAATGGAATTAAAGTTCCATCATTAGCAATTAGTTTTGGAGAAAGTGGAATTGTAGGGGCGGAGGATGAAAATGTAATAGAGCAGTTGAAACGTGTTGCTGATAAGGGATTAGAATTAGGAGCAAATATAATAACGGCTCACATTGGAAAAATTCCAGATGTTGAAAAGAGCGAGCGATATGAAAAGATGCAAAGGGCTTGTTATGAGATAGGGGATTTATTATTAAAATTAGGGGGAGTCTTCGCTATTGAGACAGGATCTGAAAAAGCAATAGTATTAAAACAATTTTTAGAAACTACAAACTCCAAAGGACTTGCTGTTAACTTTGACCCAGCAAATTTAATTAGCGATGTAAATGGAAATCCGATAGAGAGTTTATTACTATTAAAAGATTATATAGTACAAACTCATATTAAAGATTGTAAAGAGGTGAAAAGCGATAGTTCAAGTAAGTATATAGAAGTCGCAGCAGGAAATGGTGAAGTAGATTTCGATATATTCTTCAAGGCATTAGATGAAATCGGATTCGACGGGTATAACATGATTGAAAGAAATGATTATTTTAACGAACTTGACGGGATGAATCAGTCGGTAAATTTTGTAAAGAGGTACATATAAACTCAAAAGGAATAACAATAGTACTTGTAGAAACCTACATAGAGTATAAAAACCATTAGGGGGAAAACAAATGATCCATAAAGTTGGACAAATTATGTTATACGTAAATAATCAAGATGAGGCAGTAAATTTTTGGACTGAAAAAGTAGGATTTCATGTAGTTGCAGAGGAAGATAACAAGCAAGGAATGAGATGGATTGAAATTGCTCCAACAAACGATGCGGAAACAGGTATTATACTACATAATAAAGAAGTTATTTCGAAAATGAGCCCAGAATTGAATCTTGGTACACCATCTTTAATGTTCTTCTCAGAAAATCTTGATCAATTATATACAGATTTAAAAAATAAAAATGTTACTGTTGGCGAAATGGTAACTATGCCTTCGGGTAAAGTGTTTAACTTTGCTGATAGTGAAGGGAACTATTTTGCGGTTATGGAAAAGAACCAATAATAATATTGTTATGTGAAAATCCCCCTCGTAAATCATGAGGGGGATTAAATATTTGAAGTGAATTTTTTATTAGCGAGTTGTTCTATAAAAAATGTTCCTTTTTCAATAGCGGTCTCAATATAACCAACGATTTGATCAAACGTAAAAACCTGTAACTCTTCATGCAAATGTTGCTCCGGATACAGCATATCTTCAAAAAGGTATGCTCGAAATGCTAAAACGTTTTCTTTAGAAACCTCTTCGATATCCATAATGTGAGCCTCTTGATTTAGAAGAGAGAAGAGCTTTTGATCTATATCGTAATGATGCAACAACTTTGCGTTCAACAATTTAAAATCGTTATAGTACATAGGTGCGATAGTTTCGTCGTTTTCCATTCTGTTTTTAAGCCAAGGTAGAAAAAAGCCGCTTAGCCAATTATCATCGGCAATGAGGTGGGTATAATAACCTAAAATATAAGGGGAATCCATATGATCTTCGTATTTATGAATAAATGAATCATAATCTATTCTTCTCGTATAGTTCTTCGTGGTACCAGCGTAAAAATGTGAAGTTCCTTTTTTTTCTTTTGAATGAACAGCATCAGGAGCTACACCACCAAGTAAGAAAGAGGTTTTGTCTTGAATAGATAGTTTTTCGGCAATACCGCTCGAGATAATGATATGCATAATTCGTGATCCCATGAATAACACCTCTATTTCATGTATTCATTTTAGGGAGCTGTCTGAACGTTTAGTATGACTTTCCCTGTACTTTGTCTACTTTCGACCCATTCATGTGCTTTCCCTGCATCTTGAAGAGGAAAAGATTTCGTAGTATTAATTTGTAAACTTCCATCGCGTAAATAACGGAAAACTTGCTTCGCAGTTTCTTGGAGTGATTCAGGACGTTTTTTTCGTGTAGTGCCAAAGCTAAAACCGAGTATAGAACGGCAACTTGCGTGTAAATCTTTCGTTTGAAAATTACCAACTTCTCCACTGGCATTGCCGAAATGGACGAGACGACCGTAATAAGCAAGGCATTTTAAACTTCTTTCAGAAACAGTTCCGGAAATAGAGTCTAAAATTACATTAACTCCTTCTCCGTTTGTCAGCTCATTGACTTTCTCTACAAAATCTTCATCTTGATGACAAATAACATAATCAGCACCAGCATCTAAAGCAATTTTTCTTTTTGCTTCACTTCCGACAGTCCCGATTACTTTTTTAGCCCCTAATAATTTTGCGAGTTGAATCGCGGTAGTACCAATTCCTCCAGCAGCTGCATGAATTAGAACAGATTCACCATGTTGAAGTCTTGCAACATTTACAAGTAAATTGTAGCTTGTAAAAGATACGATAGGGCAAGCGGCTGCAGTTTGGAAATCAACTTCATCAGGTAATACGAAAGTAAGATTTTCATTTGCAACAACATATTCAGCGTAAGAACCATTTTGAGGAAAAGCAATGACTCGTTGGCCAGGATAAATGTTTTTCACATGAGAACCTACGCGTTCTACAATACCAGCTGCATCTATCCCTGGGATAAAAGGTAAGGCTTTGTTTCCTTTTTTGCCATAACGTGATTTAATATCGGCAAAATTAACACTAGTAGCAACAACACGAATTAATACTTGATTGTCTGAAATAGCCGGTATCTCCACGTCTGTATATTTCATCACTTCAGGACCACCGAACGAAGTTACAACGATAGCTTTCATATATATCCTCCTAAATTTGACTATATAAATCATTTTAAATCTTCTTTAAGAATTGGAAAATTATATAATTGTTATGCAAGGTTATAAGTGAAGCTTATGAAGTCATTAGATTATTATATTAATGTATATAAAAAACTTTTTTGAAAAATCGAACGAAATATCGTTTTCTTGCCAATATATAGTGTAAGACAAAGGAGGGATGGTACATGAAGGATGAAACAGTGTATACAGATTTAATCCAATTAACTTTATCAGGCAATAAAGAAGCGTATAGCGAATTGTATGATAAAACGATTCAAGAAATATATAAGACAGCACATTTTTTAATAGAAGACAAAGCAGATGTAGATGATGTCGTTCAAGAAATATACATACAGCTATATGAATCGCTTCGTAAATATGATAGCGAGAAGCCATTTAGACCTTGGCTAATTGGACTGGCGATTAAACAAATTCATTCTTATAGAAGAAAGAGGTGGATGCGACTGCGAATTGTAAAAAAAGCAGAAGAGCAAAGAAAGCCAGTACAAATTGATTTTTCTAGCGATGTTGTAAGTAAAATATCAAATCAAAAATTAATCGAACTCATTCATAAGTTACCGTATAAATTGAAACAAGTTATTATCTTAAGATACTTACACGATTACTCTCAAGAAGAAGTAGCACAAATATTACATATTCCAATCGGTACAGTGAAGTCTAGAATTCATGCGGCATTAAAGAAACTACGTCAAAAAGAGCAAGTAGAAGAAATCTTTTTAGGAGAGGTAGGGAATGTGAAATGAGCTTAGATTGTAGAGTTAGAGAATCCATACAAGAAGAAGCGAAGGGGATTATTGCCCCGCCGGAGTTAAAAGAAAAAGTAATTGTTCAGATTAAAATGAAGCGAGGGGGGAACAAAAGGAAGAAGCGCCTTATTGCAGGAGTGCTTGCAGCAGCATTTTTAATCCCAACGACTGGTTTTGCTTACCAATCTATTATGGCGGATGGTATATACGGGTCGTTTGAGAACTTAAAAAAACATGCCGGAGCGATGACATTAGAAGCGTATATGCGTTTTAATGCAAAGTTATCACAAGCGAAAGACGAAATGGGTGCGAAGGAATATGAAGAGTTTACAAAAGAACTAAAGAAATTAACAAATGCAAAGCTTGAGTACGGGGATTCGAACGGTAATATTGATTATGATCAATTATCACCAGCTAAAAAAGAGGAAATGAAAAAGGTAGAAATGGAACTTCAGCCGTATTTTGATAAATTAAATGGCCATAAATCTAGTAAAGAAGTATTAACTTCAGAAGAGTATGAACAATATATGGAAGCGTTAATGTCATATCAAACTGTATTAGTAAAAGCGAAATCGAGTGGTGGGATAACAGTAGAAGAAGTACCTGAAGCGTATAAAGAAAGATTTATTAAAGCAGAACATTTTATGGAGTATGTAGATGAAAAGGTGAGATAAGTAAAAAAGCTCATAGCTTAAGCTGTGAGCTTTCTTTATTGAAACGTAAATATATTAACCACCTATGCCTTTTGCTAGCAATAAGAAATATACAAATACTAGTATTACTCCATTTAATGCCGTACCAACTATTTTAAATAGCCAATTCTTTGATACGATCGCAAAAATAATACCGAGTAATGAAAGAGTACTTAGAAGCACAATAATTAATGTTAAATTTGCATTAGGTCCTCTTAAAATAAAGAAAGAACATATACTTGCGATAAACGTTAGAAACGAGAAAGTCCCAAATTTCATAATAAGTCTCCCTTGTTTGAAATGTATTTTGATTTAGTGCACGACTTTCTTTAGTTTAACATAAATTTCCTATTATCAATTAAATATATGAACAATAAAAAACGAGTATAAAATCTATGCGATTTCATACTCGTTTTGTTATTACTTAAATTTCCTTACCGCATGTATAGCAACTCTTACAAGGAGTATTGCACTTATAAATAAACCACCATAACCAACGACACTTAAAAATTGAACATTAGGTTCTTTTGCATACAAGTCATGGGCAGAATTATCTTGATTTGCTAAATAAGTGAAAGTGGGAAATCACTTAGTTATATTCCTTCCCAGTCTCCTTGTCTTTTTGTATCAAACAATCTAAAAGTGAGTAACCAGCTATTAAACTAATAATGGTAACGAAAGTTGTATTTATAAGAATAATACTAGTTAAATAAGGTAGGTATTTTCCAACTGGTGAAAAGAGTAGAGCTGGAGAAAAGGAAATGAATAGTGTAGGCAACGTAATAGCGATAAATTTATCCGGCTGAAAGTTCCAGTTTTGTTTACTTGTTTCACGATTAATGGATTGAAGGAATCGTAATAAAATGCCGACCAAAAGAGGGAAGAGTGTATAGTAGAATAATCTTGGATAAACGTTAAAGTTCACCTGCGCGTCTGTATCTAAATAAAATTGAATTTTCACTCCGACAAATAATAATAAGACGATAAATAATGTGAAGCAGAGGTATAGAATCACTTTTTGCATTGCATTCCACCATCCTTTACTCAAAATATATTCAAAAAAAGAAGAGATATACAATAACTACTGTTGTATATCTCTTCTTTTACTGTTAGTTAATAGTGGAGTTTGCTTTTTCTTGCTTCGTGAAATAATCAATAATGCCCATTGCACTAATTTCCATATCTAGATGTAAAATGTTATAAACGGAATGATTTGATGGAACGTTTAACTTTGTAAGATGAGAAGAGATTTTATCCATTAATAAAGTTTGCAAAGCTTTAGTCGCTTCATCGAAATCATTATACTTTTCAAAGACCTCTTTACCAGTACCAACAAAAATAGGTAACCAATGTTCAAGTTGGTTATATACTTCTGTAACATTGGATGATGCGCCGTAATGACCGAAATAAATAGTATCTACATCCATACTTTGAATATGATTTTTAGAAGCGATCATCGCCTCTGGTTGGAATTGTGAAGGTGAAGTTGATGGTAGATATAGTTCTACACCAAGATCAGCTAGCTCTCGATAGTAAATTCCAATTGTATCACCAGTAAAAATGCCGTTTGTTAATGAATCGTGAATGCTAATATGATGCTTAGCATGTCCCGGTGTATCGTAAAATGTAAGTGTACGGTCTTCTGCAATTTTTAACGTATCACCATGTTGTACAATACGAACACGTTCTTCTTCAATTGGAAGAATGGGATCAAAAAGTTTATCAAAATCTTCTTTGTACACAGCTTTTGCACCTAAAATGAGTTTCGTTGGATCGATCATATGACGAGCACCACGAGAATGCACAAATAAAGTAGCATTTGGGCACTTTTCCATCATTAGCCCTGCTGCACCTGCGTGATCTAAATGAACATGTGTAACAATGATATTTTTTACATCTTTTAAATCAATATGTAGTTGTTGTAAGCCGTCTAAAATATAGGGAAGAGATGGGGCTGCACAAGTTTCAATTAAAGTAATGTCGTCATCTAATAAAACGTACGTACCTGTTCGTTCAATATGTTGTAAGTCGTAATCATCAATAAGATATAGGTGAGAAGATAATTGTTCTACTTTTTTCATCTTTACCACTCCTTATATACTTTTATGTTTTTTATTATACGCTAAAAATGCAAAAAGGCAGAAAACGAAACCTCGTCTTCTGCCTTTTTGTAATGTAGTTATTTCGTTTGTTCTTTATTGATAGACATAACGAACAGTCCAACAATGCCACCAACGATTGGAAGCATAATCTCTCCTGCTAAATTAAAGTAGGAGCTTAAAAATAAACCATTTACATCGATTACCCAGCCAATAACATACAATAACATCATATATAGTACGAAATAAAACTCGCGATTTGAAATCGTTTCATGTTGTGCAGTTTTCATAATGAACACCATCCTTTTCTTTTATAATGGAATATAAACTGTCACATTTTGTTCACAATTCAATTGTAAAACTTTCCATCATAAAAGTCTAGTATATTGTGTCGAATTTCCGAACCAAAATAAAGCGCTATCATTTTGGTGTGTAAGTACGTAATAAGAGCTGTATATTCACGAATGTAGTATAGTATAAACATAGAATGATAGTAAAGAGAGGGGTAGGATCAATGACAGTTTATGATTTTTCAGCTAAAACGATAACAGGAGAAGATAAATCGTTAAAAGATTACGAAGGAAAAGCGCTTCTTATTGTAAATGTAGCTAGCAAATGTGGTTTTACACCGCAATATAAAGGATTACAAGAAGTATATGATAAATATAAAGATCAAGGATTAGAAATATTAGGCTTCCCTTGTAATCAATTTGGAGGGCAAGAACCGGGAACGGAAGCTGATATTACTAGTTTTTGTGAATTAAACTACGGTGTAAACTTCCCGATGTTTGCAAAGATTGATGTGAAAGGTGATAAGGCTCATCCTCTTTATACATACATGACAGAACAAGCACCAGGTTTACTTGGTATGAAAGCAGTGAAATGGAACTTTACTAAGTTTCTAATTGGAAAAGATGGGAAAGTAGTAGGGCGTTTTGCGCCGCAGACGAAGCCGGTGGATTTAGAAGTTGAGATTGAGAAGGTACTTGGGGAATAATTAGGAGTTCGCTATCTTTTATTATGTTTATTAAATAACACCTCAAAGAACAATGTAGTTCTTTGAGGTGTTTTCTTTAAACTCATATTATCAAGATTAAATCACTCTATCGTAGTCGTTTGATTTAGGCAGAGAAGCTGCTTTTTTCATAAGCACTTCCCATAAGTGTACGGATTTCTGCCATTCTGCTGCGGATTGTTCTTTTTGATACATAGCGTTCTCATAACTGAAAGTAAGTTGTTGCATATCAGCCGAGTTGTAGAGTGTATCGATGTGAAGAGCGTATTCTCGGAATGTTTGACTTTCACCCCGCGGTATGCCGATTCTCGCAAATTGTTTTAAAAGTGCACCGTAAGCTTTTCTATAAACAGCATCATCTTTTCGATATTTATAGAAAAGAATAATAAAAAATGTAATCCATTTCATTCTTGTGGTGAAGAGAATGTATCCTATGATACTAATCGGTATCGCAGAGAGGAATACGTACCACCAAGAAAAACCATTTTTAGAATTTGTGATCTTTTTAGTAGAGGCTTCTTCTGTATCTTCTATTAAACTTTTGAGCTTCGCTTCATTGTTTCTTTGGTGCATTTGCTCGTTTTGAGAATTAGTTTCTTCGCTATTTTGAAAAGTAGGAGCAGGAGTATTATTTGTAAAATTATAGGGATTGGTAAATCCTTTTGTTGGTTCGAATGGAATCCATCCGTATCCAGGAAAATATACTTCGACCCAAGAGTGTGCGTTATTGTTTTCGATTTTATAAACATTCTCACCTTCTGTACTAGCAAGTGTATTCTCAAGAGTTCCTTCTGTATAGCCTTTTACCCATCGAGCGGGAATCCCGGCAGAACGAAGTAACACGATCATAGACGTCGAAAAATTATTACAGTAGCCGCTTTTTGTATCGAAAAGGAATTGATCTACATAATCTTGGTTTTTGGCAGGAATCAACACATCCGTTGTTTCGTATACAAAAGAATGGTCTGTGAAATAATTTTCAATAGCTAATACTTTGTCATATCGGTTGTCTTTATCATTTGTTAGATTAACAGCTAAGTCTCTTACTCGCTGCGGTAATGATTCGGGAAGTTGTGTGTACTTTGTCATGAAATAAGGACTTGTTTCTTGACCTTCATTCGTTTTTGCAGCTTTCAAGTTTTCTATGGAAAACTCCGGGATCTCATATGTTACTTTATACGAATTTAAAGTAGTAGAAGAGTCTCCATGCATCGTATAGATTTTTTCTGAAAATGGGTCAACGCTGTATGATACATCAGAAGAAGCCTCAATTGATACTAATCCTGCTGGATAGGTAAGGTGAGGATAACTTTTTTTCATGGTGATTGTTGCCTCAGTTATCTCCGTTTTTGTATTTTGTTCGTACCAGCTCACGACGTCGTTTTTATGTTTAAAAGAAACCTTTTTTCTATTTTCAGAAACATCCCAACCTTTTCCTGTATAAAAATCTTTTGTTTCTACTCTCCAATATTGTTTGTTTTGCGTTTGTGCTGTAAAAATAATTGTATTATCGGCCTTAAAAGGACCACCTAATTGCGAGTCATCTAAACCATACCCAATTTTAGAAACTTCTTGTTCTTTACTCGCTTCGGATGTGTTGAGTTTTAAAAAATCCATTGGGTTTGGCCATTGAGGGCCAAATTTTGGAGCGAAGTATGCGATGGTTGCTGACAATACAATAAATATTGTAAGAGGTCTAAGTAATTTTGAGATTACTCTAGCATAATTTTGTAAGTGTTCAATCTCTTTTATTCGTTCTATTTGAAGAAGACTAAGCATAAAAAGGCCGATGACAACAGTACGAATAATAGCGTAGTTTGCATTGTATAAATGTAAGTTATGAAAAGTTATGATATAAATAATAGTCAATATAAGAAATAACAACCCGCGTTTTTTATGAATCATCCAAAAAGAGATGAAAGAACTCAAAAACCAAAATGATAAAAAAAATAAAAGTGTTGGAAAAACTGGAGAAATATCTAGCAAATTCCCTTGAAATAACAGGGAGGAATTTTGAGAAATATCAGAAAAAAATTTCGTTAGCCAAGATGGATTTATAAAAGCATTTTTATAATACAGGAAATGAATGATGAATAAGATCGTGACGATCTTTATTGGAACCTGCCACCTTGTTTGAAAAAAAGAGAGAGTGAAGCAAATTCCTATAAATATTACAAAAATATCTAATCTACCTACGTTTGTAATACCTATAAGGGGTCTTAGCCATTCTAGTAAAAGTAGAAGTGCACATACATGCATGAAGAATCTGCTCATATCCCATTTGTATTTTGTTCGTAATGTTATCATTTGCTCACCTCAAAAAACACGTTTGTATACCGGTTCCCATAAACCACATTTACAAATATTTTTCGTTTTTGTAGAGTTTCTAGAATACTTAGTTCTCGATGTGAGAGTTGATTTGCTTTTTCTTTCACGACAAACACCATTAATTTTCTGTTTTTTATAGCAGCAAAGTCAGCCGCCTTTTGAATATCGGGAGAAAGATCGCTTGTTACGAGTATAATCGTTACGGGCTCATAAATTTTTCTTAATTCTATTTCTACACTCCGGGAGAGCGGGAATACACTGTCCGCTTGTACTTTCGCTAAATGACAAAAGATTTGATGCAACTGACTATCTCCATTGTCTAAAGGGAAAAAAGTTCGTTCTTTTCCGACAGATACGAATGACGCTGGTGAATTTTGCTTCAATACAGCCCTTACAATAGAGGCGGAAAATGTTACGACTGATTCGAATAGAGGGGATGGGGTTCTGTCCATGAATATCATAATATTATGGCTGCGCTGTTGTTCAAATTCTTTCGTCATAATGTTGTTTGTTCGTGCAGTTGCTTTCCAATCAATCCATGAAAAGCGATCACCAGGCTTATATTCTCTGACACCGACAGAAATTGTAGAGTCCTTTGCTAAATTTATATTTGCTGAAAGCGCTCCTTGTTCGAAATGATTTTCTAATTGTCGATACGTTATATCTACATACTGGGGATAGACTAAAAATGTATCTAGAACTGAAAAAGTTACTTCTTTCTCCATCATTCCGAATAGAGCACCAGTTTTGACACGTACGCTTGAAAAAGTGTGCTCTCCTCTAGGGATTGTGTCAATTGCATATTGAAACGAAATATTTCGTTTCAATCCTGGAAAGAGTATTACCTTATTCACCTTCGTTTGTCTACAATTTGTAAATTGTGATGGCAGTTCATCTTCTATAATTAAATAAAGTAAGGGGAAAGGAAATCTTCTTTTTATTGTAATCGTGCTTAAAAATTGTTCTCCTGCTGCATATTCATTTTGGTTTGTTATTCGTTTTACTTCAGCGTCCCGTAAAGCGTAGAAGGGAAGTAGTAGTGAATAAAGGCCAATAGGAATCGTACTGTAAAACAAAAACCAACTTACAAATCCTCCTTGAAGCATAGCGTATACAAATGTTAAGACTAGGCATAAAGGTATTAGTAATAACTTGGTAATGTGATATAGCGCCCGTAGTAGTCGTTTCATCAAAGTTGCTTCGTCCTTTGAGTCGGCACAGTAGTTCGTGCAACGATTTTGGCGATAACTTGTTCTCCTGTTATTCCTTCAAATTTTGCTTCCATTTTTAGAATGAGTCTGTGAGCTAACACGTAAGGAGCTAAAAATTTAACATCGTCTGGAATAACATAATTTCTGCCATGGATGAATGCATAAGCTTGTGAAGCTTTCATTAAAGCAATTGAGCCGCGTGGACTTGCACCTAGCTGTATAGAACTATAAGAACGAGTTTGACTAACAAGCTTTACAATGTAATGTTTGATTGCTTTGTCCATGCTTATATCCCGAACGCTTTGTTGTAAATAAAGTAATTCTTTTATTGTAGTAATAGATTGTAAATGAGAGAGTGGATTTGTTTTTTCCATCCGGTTTAAAATTTCAAATTCTTCTTCTGGTGTCGGGTATCCCATTCTTAGCTTCAACAAGAAACGATCGAGCTGAGCTTCTGGTAAAGGGTATGTTCCTTCATATTCGACCGGATTTTGTGTAGCCATTACAAAGAACGGTTTTGGTAACGGTCTTGTAATGCCATCTATTGTGATATTGCCTTCTTCCATACTTTCAAGTAAGGCAGATTGTGTCTTTGGAGATGTACGATTAATTTCATCAGCAAGTATAAAATTCCCCATAATTGGTCCAGGCTTGAACTCAAATTGGAGCTCTTTTGGATTGTAAATAGAAACACCTGTTACATCTGACGGCAGTAAATCAGGTGTGAATTGAATGCGCTTGTAATCGGCATCAATTGATTTTGAAAGAGCACGTACTAGCATTGTTTTCCCGACACCGGGAACATCTTCTAATAGTACATGACCTTCAGCTAAGAGAGCTGTTAAGGCTAAAATCGTTTCTTTTCGTTTTCCGACCATTAATTTTTCAATATTGTTGATGATTTTTTCTACAAGGGGATGTAGTGAATCAAGCTGGGGCATTGTAACCCTCCTAATTTTATTATCGTTTTTTAATTCATTTATTGGAAAAAAATTCATGTTAATAAGAAGGGATTCCTTTATTTTATTGCAGTATGATAGTAATCTAAGAGGTAATTAGTAATGGTTATATAAGTTCATATTGAGAATTCATATTAGTAGGAAGAAACTTATAAGTTAAAAATTAGCGGACATATACTTTATAATGTCTATGTCTTTAAAGGGAATCCCGCTCGAAATTTTATGAATATTCAGATTATATCAGATTACATTTAGTATAATTGTTTCCGTAAATAAGAGCAATACAGTAAATAATGATTTATAGTTTTATATAAAATAGTATTTTCAGTGAAAATAGGGGAAGGAAAGAGTGATCTCGGTGACCAAAATAAATAGCGTAGGAATTCCTACGCGTAAAGGTTGGAAACATATATCATACGTTTTATGATAAAAAATTATATGAAATAATAAATAAAGCCGACTTCATGTAGAGGCTAGCCACTTAAATTATTACAATTCTTTATTTTTCTCTTTTTTTAATTCTTTTTGTTTATCTAACCAAATATGAATTAATTCTACCAATTCTATTGTTTTTACCTCACAATATTCACCTTTACCATCTTCGGCTAAATTGTCTAGCACAGTAGTTGTGTCGTTCCGAATTTCTAAACCGCAAATGTTGCCATTTACTACTCTGTAATTTTTTCTCCGTTTAAAACACTATGTATTTCTTCTAAAATCCAATCTCCAAAAGCAGAAACTTCAACTCCTAAAAAAGTTTCAACAAGTTTAATTTCTTGAGGAAGTCTCATAACTAAATCTCTATTGTTAGGTACTTCAAAACTATATGGGTATTTTATTACTATTCAACTCCTTTATACCTAGCATCACTCTTGTCCTAATTAAATTATTGTAAAAGTAGATTATTATGAAACTCATCTATCCAATAGTTCTCTGATTCAGGTATGAATTCAGTGAAACTTTCATATTTACCTATCCAATCTTTTGGTACATATTCTTCATATGATGCTGGTTCTGGAAACATGGAATATAGTATTTTATCATCAAAGTTAATTAATAACACCGGACTAAAATCTAATAGATCTTCTCCTGCATGTTGACTTTTAATATTTTCAAGTAGTAAATAATTTAATTCCTCTTTAGTTGTGTTATATTTATTAATCCTTTGTAAAAATACTTCTACATTTTCATTGTCTAATACTTTTATTCCATTTCTTTCTTCAGTTTCGTCATTATCTTCAATGCTTACACCTAAATTTTTATATGCATTATCTAACTTATTATAATCCAAAAACCATAGTTCTTTATCTGTTACATACCATCTAAATTCATTATTATATATGACGGCTACTACAATGTTTTCTGCATAAAGTGGTTCTAATATCATAATATCCTCCTTTTATTATTACCTTATAATCCCGCCATTCTTGGCGTATTCTTCTCTACATTCAATCCAAGGTGCTGGCAATTCATAAGAATTTCCTGACGTTTTTGGGGCAACTATTTTCAGGACATTTGCCCTTGGTTTAGCGAATTTGATTTAAAGTATTGCATTTTTATTTATAAAATCATCTAACGATTTAGGTATATCAAATTCAACTACTTTTAAATTAATACCTCTATTATATAAGAAATATTTTGCATGCTCATTATTATCTGTACTTCATCTTAAACTTAGCTAGAAGCGAGGAAGTAATGTAACAGTCAGTGAAGGATGTGAACCTCACAATGATTAGATTTTAATTTTTTCATATTTTCCACTGAATTTATGACAATCTCTTGAACTGTGCGAAATATCACATCTGTATTTTACAACCTCTCTTATAGTAAGGGTATGTAAGAGAGACGTATTAAAGGAGTGAACAGTATGAAGAAGAAACCTTCAGCACTAATGAGACGTTTAAAATATTTTTCACCAATAGATCGTTATAACGATAATCATACACAAGAAACATATGAAGATCGCGAATGGGAGAATGTGTACAGAAAGCGTTGGCAGCATGATAAAGTAATTCGTTCTACACACGGCGTGAACTGCACTGGTTCATGTAGTTGGAACATTTATGTGAAAGATGGAATTGTAACTTGGGAAGGGCAAGAGCTTAACTATCCAACGACAGGTCCTGATATGCCTGATTTTGAACCACGAGGATGTCCACGTGGAGCGAGTTTTTCTTGGTACATTTATAGTCCACTTCGTGTGAAATATCCGTATGTACGTGGTGTTCTTTGGAATATGTGGCAAGAGGAACTACAAAATAACGAGTCACCACTAGATGCTTGGAAAAGCATTGTGGAAAACCCTGAAAAAGCACGTACGTATAAGCAGGCGCGTGGTAAAGGGGGATTCATTCGTGCGAATTGGGATGAAGTATTACAACTCGTTTCTGCTTCGTTACTTTACACAATAATTAAATACGGCCCAGACCGAAATGTTGGTTTTTCACCAATTCCAGCTATGTCGATGTTAAGTCATGCAGCGGGTAGCCGCTTTATGCAACTTATGGGTGGACCGATGCTTAGCTTCTATGATTGGTATGCGGATTTACCACCAGCTTCTCCGCAAATTTGGGGTGATCAAACTGATGTGCCAGAAAGTAGTGACTGGTATAACTCTGGTTACATTATGACGTGGGGTTCAAATGTACCGATGACGAGAACACCAGATGCACACTTTTTAGCCGAAGTTCGATATAAAGGGACGAAAGTCGTTTCTGTAAGTCCTGACTTCGCCGAGTCTACTAAGTTTGCGGATGATTGGATTAGTGTGAAACAAGGTACAGACGGTGCACTTGCGATGGCAATGGGGCATGTGATCTTACAAGAATTTTACGTAGATAATCAAGTGGAATACTTCACAAAGTATGCGAAGCAATATACTGATTTTCCTTTCTTTGTCACATTGAAACAAAAAGGAGAGCAATTCGTCGCTGATCGTTTCTTAAATGCTACTGATATTGGACGTGAAACGAAGTTAGGAGAATGGAAGCCTGTTCTTTGGAACGAGAACACAAAAGATTTTGCAACACCGCACGGCACAATGGGATCACGTTGGGATAACGAAAAGAAATGGAACTTACGTTTAGAAGATGAAGAAACAGGTGAAAAGATTGATCCACGTCTTTCTTTACTTGGAATGGAAGATAGTGTTGAAACGGTACAAATTCCATACTTCTCTGATGATGGAAATACAATATTAGAACGTACCATTCCAGTGAAAAAAGTTATGACAGAAGAAGGAGAAGTGTTCGTTACAACTGTATACGATTTAACGTTAGCGAATTACGGTGTGAACCGAGGGCTTGGCGGACAAGAGCCGAAAGATTTCAATGATGACGTACCGTTTACACCTGCATGGCAAGAGAAAATGACAGGAGTGAACCGAGAGCTTATTATTCAAATCGCTCGTGAGTTCGCACAAAATGCTGTTGATACAAATGGTCGCTCAATGATTATTATGGGGGCGGGTATTAACCATTGGTTTAACTCTGATACGATTTATCGCGCAGTTTTAAATCTTGTTCTTCTCGTCGGGGCACAAGGTGTAAACGGCGGCGGTTGGGCGCATTATGTTGGGCAAGAAAAATTACGCCCAGCAGAAGGATGGCAAACAATCGCGATGGCAAAAGATTGGCAGGGGCCACCGAAATTACAAAACGGTACATCTTTCTTCTATTTCGTAACAGATCAATGGCGCTATGAAGATACACCGGTTGGACATTTAGCATCACCAGTTGAGGGCAACTCTCGTTATCAACATCACGGTGATTACAACGTATTAGCAGCACGACTTGGTTGGTTACCTTCTTATCCAACATTCGAGAAAAATGGAATTGAATTATATAAAGAAGCTGTTGCTGCTGGTGCAACAACGCAAGAAGAAATCGGAAAATATGTTGCACAAAAACTAAAAGAAAAAGAACTGAAATTTGCGATTGAGGATCCAGATAATAAAAATAACTTCCCACGCAACTTATTCGTATGGCGTGCAAACTTAATTTCAAGTTCTGGTAAAGGTCACGAATATTTCTTAAAACATTTATTAGGTACAACAAACGGATTAATGAATGACGATAGTGATTCATTGCGACCAGAAGAAATTAAGTGGCATGAAGAAGCACCAGAAGGGAAGCTTGATTTACTCATTAATTTAGATTTCCGTATGGCTGGAACAGCACTTTATTCTGATATCGTCTTACCTGCTTCAACTTGGTATGAAAAGCATGATTTAAGTAGTACAGATATGCATCCATTTGTACATCCGTTTAATCCAGCAATCGGTTCACCGTGGGAAGCACGCTCTGACTGGGATATTTTCACCTCTCTTTCTAAAGCTGTGTCCGATTTAGCGAAGAAAATCGATCTTGAACCAATGAAAGAAGTTGTTGCAACACCACTTCTTCACGATACACCGCAAGAGTTAGCGCAACCACTTGGCAAGATTAAAGATTGGAGCAAAGGCGAGTGTGAACCAATCCCAGGTAAAACGATGCCGCAAATTCATGTTGTCGAAAGGGATTATAAAACGATTTATGACAAAATGACAGCACTTGGACCAAATGCCGGAAAGCAACCGATTGGTACGAAAGGGATTTCTTGGTCCGCAGAAAAAGAATATGAGCAATTAAAGAGTCGATTAGGAGTCGTTCGAACGGATACTATTGCGAAAGGATGCCCAGACATAAAAGAAGCAATTAACGCTGCTGAAGCGGTATTAACGCTTTCTTCTACAACAAATGGTCATATGGCTGTAAAAGCATGGGAAGCACTTGAAAAACAAACGGATTTAAAACTACGTGATTTAGCAGAAGAGCGTGAAGAAGAATGCTTCACATTCGAACAAATTACAGCGCAGCCAAAAACAGTAATTACTTCACCAGCTTTTACAGGTTCTGAAAAAGGTGGACGACGTTACTCACCATTTACAACAAATGTGGAACGTCTTATCCCTTGGAGAACGATAACGGGTCGACAATCTTTCTACTTAGATCATGACATGATGAAAGAATTTGGTGAAACGATGGCAACATTTAAACCAATTCTGCAACATAAACCGTTCCGTAAATCACGTCCCGAAGTAGAAGGAAAAGAAATTACACTAAACTATTTAACACCGCATAATAAGTGGTCGATTCATAGTATGTATTTTGATTCATTACCGATGTTAACGCTGTTTAGAGGTGGTCCAACTGTTTGGATGAATAAAGATGATGCGAATGAAGCTGGTGTTGCAGATAATGATTGGATCGAGTGCTTTAACCGTAACGGTGTTGTCGTAGCGCGTGCTGTCGTAACGCACCGTATACCGAGAGGAATGGCATTTATGCACCATGCACAAGATCGCCACATTAACGTACCTGGTACGAAATTAACGAGTAACCGCGGGGGAACGCATAATAGTCCAACTCGAATTCACGTCAAACCTACACATATGATTGGTGGATATGGTCAATTAAGCTATGGATTTAACTATTATGGTCCAACTGGGAACCAGCGCGACTTAAACGTTGTAATTCGCAAACTGAAGGAGGTAGATTGGCTTGAAGATTAAAGCACAAGTCGGAATGGTAATGAACCTAGATAAATGCATCGGCTGTCATACTTGTAGCGTAACGTGCAAAAACACCTGGACAAATCGTCCAGGTGCTGAATATATGTACTTCAATAACGTAGAAACGAAACCTGGAATTGGTTATCCAAAACAATGGGAAGATCAGGAGAAATATAAAGGCGGCTGGGAATTGAAAAATGGTGAAATTCAGCTGAAATCCGGTTCGAAAATGAAACGCCTTATGAATATTTTCCACAATCCAGATCAACCAACAATTGATGATTACTTTGAACCTTGGAACTATGATTATGAAACGTTAACAAATAGCCCGCAGCGTAAGCATCAACCAGTTGCTCGTCCGAAATCAGCAATTACAGGCGAATTTATCGACAAAATTGAATGGGGTCCAAACTGGGAAGATGATTTAGCTGGTGGACATATAACAGGATTGCAAGATCCGAACGTAAAGAAAATGGAAGAAGAAATTAAAACAGATTTTGAAAATGTCTTTATGATGTATTTACCACGCATATGCGAACATTGTATGAATCCATCTTGCGTATCTTCTTGTCCATCTGGTGCGATGTATAAACGTGAAGAAGATGGGATTGTTCTTGTAGATCAAAATGCATGTCGTGCATGGAGATTTTGTGTATCTTCTTGTCCGTATAAAAAAGTGTATTTTAACTGGCAAACAAATAAAGCAGAAAAATGCACCATGTGTTTCCCTCGTATTGAAGCTGGTATGCCAACGATTTGTTCGGAAACATGTGTAGGACGTATTCGATATATTGGGGTAATGCTATATGACGCTGACAAAGTGAAAGAAGCAGCTTCTGTTGAAGATGAAAAAGATTTATATGAATCTCAGCTTACTGTTTTCCTAGATCCAAATGATCCAGAAGTAGCAGCTGAAGCGAAAAAACAAGGCATTCCTGAAGAATGGATTAAAGCGGCACAACAGTCACCAATCTATAAAATGATTATCGATTGGAAAATCGCTCTACCGCTTCACCCAGAGTATCGTACTATGCCAATGGTTTGGTATATCCCGCCGCTTAGCCCAATTATGAATATGGTGGAGGGGAAAGGTAGTAACTGGCAAGCAGAAGAGATTTTCCCTGCTATTGATAATATGCGTATTCCAATTCAATATTTAGCTAATTTACTTACTGCAGGAGATGAATCACATATTCGACTTACATTGAAAAAAATGGCTGTTATGCGAACGCATATGAGAGCATTGCAAATTAATAAAGAACCAAATGAAGCTGTATTAAAAGAAATTGGTTTAACGAAACAGGATGTAGAAGATATGTATCGTCTTCTTGCTATCGCGAAATATAAAGATCGCTTCGTCATTCCGGCCTCTCACCGCGAACAAGTTGCAGATTTATATAGTGAACAAGGAAGTTGTGGTCTTTCCTTCGCAGGTGGCCCAGGATCTTGCACGACAATTTCTTAAATAAAGGGGGCAGAAAATTATGAAACAAAGTTTACAAACTGCTTTTTCTTGTTCTTCTTTTCTTCTCTCCTATCCAGAACTTGGGTGGGGAGAAGCTTTAACTGAATTACAAGAAGAGATTGAAGTGATTGAACAGGAAGACGTTAAAGCAGCACTTACAGCATTTATAAAACAAGCACTAAATAAAACGAATGATCAATTAATTGATTCTTACGTATATACATTCGATTTTGGTAAAAAGACAAATATGTATTTAACGTATATGAACACTGGTGAACAAAGAGAAAGAGGTATTGAATTACTAGAGTTAAAGCAGCATTATAAAAAATCTGGTTTTGAAGTAACAGATAAAGAACTACCTGATTATTTACCGCTTTTGCTTGAGTTTTTTGCAAATGCAAATGAGCAAGATAGTGAACCAATTATGAGTAAATACAAGGAGAACATACAAGCATTACACGTTCAGTTAAAAGAAGCAGATAGTATGTATGAACCAATTCTTGCGGCTGTACTACTCGCTATCGATACATGGGGTATACAGACAAATTAGAAAGGAGAGTTGTCAAAATGATGGATCAATTTCTATGGGTGTTGTTTCCCTATATCATTTTTGTAATCTTTATCGGCGGACATATTTTTAGATACAATTATGATCAATTTGGATGGACATCAAAATCTAGCGAACTATTAGAAAAGAAAATGCTCCGAATCGGAAGTATATTATTCCACTTTGGGATCATGTTCGTCATTGGTGGTCATGTTATGGGGATTTTAATTCCAGAGTCTGTATACCGTTCAATAGGTATTTCTGAGCATATGTATCACATAATGGCAATTAGTTTCGGGCTTCCGGCGGGTGTTGCTTCTATCATCGGCTTAATTATATTAACGTACCGCCGTGTAACAGTAAAACGCATCATTGCAACGAGTACAAAGGGAGATTATATTGCGCTTATTTTATTACTAATCGTAATGCTAGCAGGACTTTCTTCAACCTTTTTAAATATCGACTCAAAAGGGTTTGATTATCGTACAACAATCGGTCCGTGGTTCCGAAGTCTCTTTATTTTCCAACCGAAAGTTGAATATATGATGGAAGTACCAGTATGGTTTAAAATTCATATAATTGCAGGTATGGGGCTATTCGCAGTATGGCCATTTACTAGACTTGTACATGTATTTAGTGCTCCAATTAAATATTTAAGCCGTAGTTATGTGATTTACAGAAGACGTATTCCTAATGAATTGAAAAAATAATGCCACAGTAAACGAATAGAAGTTAGCAGCTAACATGAAACGAGGTCTAATGGAAGGCCTCGTCTTTTTTTAGGAAATAACTGTATGCAAGAAAAAAAGATTAGCATCTAAATAAGATGCTAATCAATACTACAAACAGAGGCAGAGCAATCTTCACAAGCAATTTCACATTTTAAAAATTGTAAATCATGGATTGTAATCTTTCCTTTATGAATAGAAATCGTACCTTTTTTTTTCAAATCATTTAACATTCGATTTACACTTTCACGCGAAGTTGCACAGAAATTAGCAAGTTCTTGATTCGTTAATGGTAAATCAATGAGAATCCCATTTTCTTTTAACACACCGTAACTATTTGTCATTCGAATGAGAGTAGAATATAGGGCACCTTTTTTGCCGTGTAATACTAAGTCTCGGAACTTCGTTTGCATTCTTCTTAAATGTTCACTAATCCATTTCATAAATTCAAATACAAGAGCGGGTTTTTGGAGTAATGCTTTTTCTAAGGTTTCACGCTTTATAACTCCTACTTCAACATCTTCAAGGCATTTTGAATTTAATAAATACTTTGCATTGTCCGTGAACAATGTTAATTCACCAATAATGTCATATTCAGAACAAATACGAAGTGTTAATTCTTGCCCATCAGCACTTAGTTTACTAATTTGTACTTTTCCGGAGTGGATGATATAGAGTTCTGTTGCCTCCATACCTTCTTGGAAAATAAAACTTCCTTTTTTAATCTGCATTTTATATTCAACAGATGCAAGTAATTCCTTTAAATCTTGAGATAATGTCATACTGTTTGCCACAGCGGTCACCTTTCTTCTCATAAAGTGAAACTTTAATCAGTGGGGGATTTTGTTCATTCCCCACTGATTATTAGTTGAACCAATCGGGCTTTTACGGGCAGTTGATCCCCACCTAACTTCTTTGTCCCAGCCGAATTTTGAGGTGGGGGTCTTACTGCCCGGCGAATAGCGGGATAAGCAATACATTTTCTATTTTGAATGTAACTATGATGAAAATGCAAGAGCTATTTTAAAAATAAATTAAAATTTCAATGACCGTAAGGGGAGGTGATCTTAAGTTTTTAGTTTGAAAGGTTCAATACGCAAAGTGGATGGGACTAAAGATGTGAACAAAATTCGAACGGATTTGTGAAGAATTTTTGAATGGGGAAAGTAATGTGAGAAAAGTCACATTGAATATGTAGCTTCTTTTTTATAATAAAGGCAAATAAAAAATTGAAACTTACTAAGGATTACAGTAGAAAAGAAGGGATATAGATGCACGAGAAGATGAAAGATTCTTTAGAGCGGCGACTTCAAGATTTACGTATTTCAGTTATTGATCGTTGTAATTTTAGGTGCACATACTGTATGCCAGCTGAAGTGTTCGGACCTGATTACGCTTTTTTACAGGAAGAGTTTTTATTAACGTTCGATGAAATAGAAAGGTTAGCGAAATTATTTATAAGTATGGGAATAAATAAAATTAGACTTACTGGCGGTGAACCTTTATTGCGTAAAGACTTACCGAAGTTAATCGCAAGGCTTGCAAAGCTAGAGGGCTTAAATGATATTGGACTCACAACAAACGGTATTCATTTAGCAAAACAGGCAAGGGCATTAAAAGAAGCGGGATTAAAACGTGTAAACATTAGTTTAGATGCGATAGAAGATCATGTCTTCCGAAAAATTAATGGACGAAATGTAAGTACAAAACCTGTATTGAAAGGAATTGAAGCAGCAAAGGCTGCAGGATTAGAAGTAAAGGTAAATATGGTCGTAAAAAAAGGTATGAATGATAGTCAAATTCTTCATATGGCTCGTTATTTTAAAGAACAAGAAATTCAGCTCCGTTTCATTGAGTTTATGGATGTAGGCAGTACGAACGGATGGAATTTTGAACAAGTTATTACGAAGGAACAATTAATAGAGAAGATCAATCGCGTATATCCGATTGAGCCTGTTCAACCTCGTTACTTTGGCGAAGTTGCGAAATTGTATCGATATGTAGGGAGCGATGCAGAAGTTGGATTTATTACTTCAGTATCTGAGTCATTTTGTTCTTCTTGTACGAGAGCTCGTATTTCGGCAGACGGCAAGTTTTTTACGTGCTTATTTGGAACGAAAGGAACGGATTTGCGAACGCTTCTTCGAGAAAATATTTCTGATGCTTCATTATTAAAAATTCTCCAACATACATGGGAGTACAGAACAGATCGGTATTCAGATGAAAGAACGGCGGAAAGTACAAATAAACGTCCAAAAGTTGAAATGTCTTACATTGGCGGATAGCGAAAGGAGGGTTCTCTATGCAAGAGCGATATTCAAGGCAAGTATTGTTCTCTGGAATTGGTGAAATGGGACAAAGAAAAATAAGAAAAAAACATGTGCTCCTAATCGGTGCGGGTGCACTTGGAACTGCGAATGCAGAAGCGCTCGTTAGGATGGGAATTGGGAAATTGACAATTGCCGATCGTGATTACGTTGAATGGAGTAATTTACAGCGGCAACAGTTATATACAGAAGAAGATGCACAGCAGTCTAAACCGAAAGCAATTGCAGCGGCAGAACATTTAAGAAAGATTAATTCTGAATTGGAGATTGAGCCAGTTATAACAGATGTCACAATGCAAGAAATAGAAGAATTAACAAAAGAAGTGGATCTCATAATAGATGCGACTGACAATTTCGATACGCGTCTACTTATAAATGACATTTCACAAAAAGAAAATATACCTTGGATATATGGTGGATGCATTGGAAGTTACGGTGTAACGTATACAATTCTTCCTGGGAAAACACCATGTTTTCGCTGTCTGATGGATCATCCTATGGGCGGCGCAACATGCGATACAGCAGGAATCATTCAGCCAGCTGTACAAATGGTCGTTGCTCACCAAGTGACAGAAGCGATGAAAATATTGGTGGATGATTTTCAGTCGCTAAGAGGGACGATGTTATCATTTGATATTTGGAACAATCAATATCTCTCATTAAAAGTAAATAGACAGAAAAAAAGTACATGTCCATCTTGTGGAAGTGTACGCACGTATCCAAGTTTAACATTTGAATCACAGATGAAAACTGAAGTGCTATGCGGGCGTAATACAGTTCAAATCCGTCCAGGGATAAAGCGAGTTCTTAATTTAGAAGAAGTTCAAAAGCGCTTACAAAAAAGCGTGAGTATCAAAAAAACTCCATATTTACTATCGTTTCTAGTAGATGAATATCGTTTTGTTTTATTTACAGACGGTAGGGCATTTATTCATGGGACAAATGATGTGAAAATGGCAAAACGATTATACGCAAAATATATAGGATGAGCAGAAAGAGAGTTTATCCTTACCAAAACGAGGTGAAAAAGAATGCTAGAAAAACGTGAACCAATTCCAGTAGCAGAAGCAGTTGCACGTGTAATGGATTATGCTTACCGGGGTGAAATAGAAAAGGTTTCTCTTATAGAAAGCTACGGTAGAACGCTTGGAGAAGATGTTATTGCAGATCATGATGTCCCGCATTTTGATCGCTCTCCGTACGATGGGTTTGCAATTCGAGCAGAAGATACAAAAGAAGCAAGTAGCAGTAATCCGATTCGGTTTGAAGTGATTGGTGAGATCGGGGCAGGTTCTGTTTTTAGAAAAGAAGTGAAAGCATTTCAAGCTGTCCGTATTATGACAGGTGCGGCAATTCCAGCGGGGTGTAATGCCGTTGTTATGTTAGAGCTAACGGAAGGGTTTGAAGAAGACGAAAAGACGTATATGACATTAAAACGCTCTTTCGCTGCTGGTAATAACATTTCTTTTCAAGGAAAAGATGTAAAACAAAATGCCATACTTGTGAAAAAAGGGGCTTCTATTAACCCTGGAGTAGCGGCGCTTCTTGCTACGTTTGGTTATAGTTCAGTACATGTTGTAAAACAGCCGGTTATTGGAATTGTGACGACAGGAAGTGAACTGCTTGAGGTACATGAACAATTAAAGCCAGGGAAGATTCGAAATAGTAATTCTTATATGATTGCTGCTCAAATTGAACGAGCGGGTGGAATTGTAAGGTATTATGGACAGTTCGTTGATGAATTAGAGACGTGTTATAACACTGTAAAAAAAGCGATGAAAGAAGTCGATATTTTAATTACAACTGGTGGCGTTTCGATAGGAGACTATGACTATTTACCTGCTATTTATGAGAGATTACAAGCTAATGTACTTTTCAATAAAATAGCGATGAGACCAGGAAGCGTGACTACTGTAGCTGAGCTAGAAGGAAAACTATTATTCGGTCTATCTGGTAATCCTTCTGCTTGTTATGTCGGATGTGAATTATATGTTAGACCAGTTATTCAAACATATTTGCATAGAAAAGATCCGCACGTATATCGTGCAGAAGCGATTTTACAGAAAGATTTTCCGAAAGCAAACCCATTTACTCGTTTTGTAAGAGGGAGAGTGGAAATTGTAGATGGCCAATTGCAAGTTACACCAGTTGGTTTAGATAAATCTAGTGCAATTTCTTCACTTGCAGAAGCGAATGCATTTATCGTCCTGCCGGGAGGGACGAGAGGATTTGAAGCAGGAATAACTGTTTCGGTGCTGTTATTAGAATCGAGCTTAGGAAGCGAGTGGCCATGGGAAGAACCACTTCGATCATACAAATAATAGAAAAATAGATTGCTAACTTATACAAAGATAAGAGGTGCAAAATGACACATGCGTATTATGAAGTAATTGATACTCCTATTTCAATTGAAAGTGTTACGAATAAAGTAATTCGGCGTGAATGTGGTGCGGTTACTACTTTTATTGGTACTGTCAGAGAATTTACGAAAGGACGTCGTACACTATATTTAGAGTATGTAGCTTATAAGACGATGGCGGAAAAACAGCTTGAGAAAATTGGTAATGAAGTAGAAGAGAAGTGGCCTGGGACATATGTAGCAATTACACATCGCATTGGTACATTGGAAATTTCTGATCTTGCTGTTGTTGTCGCCGTTTCTACGCCACATCGGAAAGCAGCTTATGAAGCGAATGAATATATTATGGAACGCATAAAACAAGCTGTTCCGATTTGGAAGAAAGAGTTTTGGGAAGATGGTGAGTCATGGATAGGTGATCAGTTAGAGAAAATAGCATATGCAAATGGCGAGCCTGAAAAGGAGATGAGAACATGATTGAAGTACTATTATTTGCACATCTGCAAGAAGAAGCAAGTAAACCGGCCTTGCATATAGATTGTGAAAATATTACGGTTGCTGAACTAAAGGAAGTTCTGGTTAAGGAATATAACGTAGCAATTTCAAACGAGGTTATGGTCGCCATAAATGAAGAGTATGCAAATGAAGATGACATCATTCAAACTGGCGATATTGTAGCAATGATTCCGCCAGTAAGTGGTGGTTGATTCTTTTCAGCCTAATCATGTTAGGACGTGATTAGGCTGGAGAGAATGAATATAACTATGCATACATAGGAGGGAACAGGATGAAAAGTCCTAATTTTCAATTAAGTTTACAAACTTCTAATCTAGTTATCGGTTTTATGGTATGGGTCATTTTATCATCATTAATGCCTTATATTAAAGCGGATATTCCATTAACTGCGGGACAAATTTCTATGGTCACAGCAGTACCGGTTATTTTAGGTTCTATTCTTCGTATTCCAATTGGTTATTGGACAAATCGTTACGGAGCAAGAAAATTATTCTTTATTAGTTTTATTCTATTATTATTTCCTGTCTTTTATATTAGTGTTGCCAATTCAATGATGGATTTAATTATTGGTGGATTATTTGTAGGGATCGGTGGGGCCGTATTCTCCGTAGGGGTAACTTCTTTACCGAAATACTTTCCGAAAGAGAGTCACGGTTTTGTAAATGGTATTTACGGTGTCGGTAACGCCGGAACAGCAATTACTTCATTTTTAGCACCTGTAATTGCGACATCAGTTGGCTGGAGAACGACAGTACAGTGTTATTTAGTTTTACTTGCAGCATTTGCACTTATGAACTTTTTATTAGGCGATCGTAAGGAAAAAAAGGTGAATACACCATTAATGGAACAAATAAAAGGTGTATATAAAAATGAAAAGCTATGGTTTCTATGTATCTTTTACTTTTTAACATTTGGATCATTTGTTGCATTTACAGTATATTTACCAAACTTTTTAGTATCTCACTTCGGATTAGAGAAAGTAGATGCAGGCATGCGGACAGCTGGATTCATCGTATTAGCAACAATGATGCGCCCAATTGGTGGCTGGCTCGGGGATAAGTTTAATCCATTTAAAATATTAATCTTCGTATTTATCGGCTTAACACTATCTGGTATTGTTTTATCATTCATGCCTAGCATGAACGTGTATACGTTTGGTTGCTTACTAGTTGCATTCTGTGCAGGTATTGGAAATGGAACAATCTTTAAGCTTGTCCCAATGTACTTCTCTGAGCAAGCAGGGATTGTAAATGGGGTTGTGTCAGCTTTAGGTGGATTAGGAGGATTCTTCCCGCCATTAATTTTAACATTACTATTCCAACTGACAGGTCATTATGCAATTGGATTTATGGCATTATCAGAAGTAGCGCTTGCTTGTTTAATCATTACAGTGTGGATGTATAGCCAAGAGAAGCTGTTAGTGATGTTAAAGAATCATTAATAAGGAAAAAGAACCGTCCCAAAGTATTATGGGATGGTTCTTTTAGTAATAGGCTTCAACATGTTTTATTGCTATCTTAACAAAAGCTTGTTTTCTAAAATAATATGGTTTTAAAATGAAAAACATAAGGTTTATGGGATTTTATGTTAATATATAGATAGTAGATGTTATTCAATTAAAGGGTAGGTTAGTAAAAGGAATTTTAAATCTCTTCCAAAGATTAAACTAATTTTTAGCATACAAATATTTAATTGGATCGGGGTGTTTAGATGAAAAAATTATATAAGTCTACTCAAGATAAACAAGTATCAGGTGTATTAGGTGGCTTAAGCGATAAGTATGGAATTGATGTTAGTATCCTTCGAATAGTGACGGCATTATCAGCCTTTTTTACTAGTGGATTAACAGTGTTAATTTATATAATAGCTGCAATTGTTTTGCCTACAGATAAAGAAATGAAGAGATAAATGTATGAACTTAAATAATAGGACCTTTAACAGAACAAGTAGATAAAGGCACTCCGCCTCTTACACGTCTAGGATATGAGAAAAGAACTTCCACTAAGCGGTAGGAGTGTCAATTATTTGTTTAATCATAGAAAGAACAAACGCCTCTAAAAAACGTTTGTCCAAAGTACATTCATAGTTAGATAAGAGGTAGATTATGATTTATGTGTACGAGAAAGCTTTTTTATAAGATTAGGAAAAATAGATGTTAGTTCCTGCTTCATACGCTTCGTAAACGATGGATCCTTACCTGAAGTTGAAATCGTTACAACATATTCATCATTTCGTATGACACCAGGTGTGTGAAACGATGATTCTGTACCATCACTTACAACGTTAACCCATTGAAAATTATGGGCGGCCTGTTTGACCATCATATTGACATCATGTTGATTTGTAGCTGCATAAATAAGGTGAGCATCTTTAATATCATCATTACTAAAAGTTTTTTGCTTCCAAGTAATATAAGGAAGTTCCTTCATTTCCTCGCAAATCTCTGGGCTGATAACGGTGACAAAAGCGCCTGTACCTTTTAATCCAGACGCTTTTCGATATGCAATTTTACCTCCACCAATGATAACGACCACTTTTTTATTTAGATTAAACATAAGAGGGTACATGTTATACATACACACATTCCTCCATTCGTTCTAATAATACTAATTTCATGTATGTATCAAACTGAAGGCAGTTACAAGTTGTAACGTGATCATATTTTTTTGTATGCAATTTGATTTTTTGAAGTAACAAACCGGTAAAGAGAAGGTACGGCATGACATATACATGGGACGCAGTCGATGTTATAGTCTTGAGCTCAGCAGTAAAAGTGGGGGTTCCTTTCGTTAAAAAGGAGCACGATACTGACATACCGAGTTTTCGTTCGACAGCTGTTCCGATTTGTTGTAATTCATAAATGGGCTGAGGATCACTGCTACCTCTTCCTACGAGTAAAATACTACTACCACCTTGCAATGGCATAGTTTCACGTATTCTTTTTGCTACAAGTTCCACCATATGTGGATGCGTACTAAAAGGTGGTACAACTGAAAATGCTATATATGGATATTTCTTTTGTAGTTGCTCTATTTCAAAAGGAATATCACGTTTATAATGAGCTGCCGCAAATAATAAAACAGGTACAATCATTATTTCAGTTGCTCCCTCTATTATTGCTTCTGTAACTGCATCCTGAATGGTAGGATTTGTAAGTTCAAGAAAAGCCATTTTTTGAATCCGTTCGTTACGTTCTTTCATAACAGATTGAATAAAGTGAATGAATTGTTCATTACCTTCTTGCAGGCGACTACCGTGTCCAACATATACAATTCCTTTCATCGTACCACCATGTCTTTCTTCATAATAATATCTTGTAATTGATGATCTACGTTATGAAATCCGACTTTATTTGCATAGTGTAAAGTTGGAATATCAGTATACGAGAATGGGAGAGTAAGAATATCGATAAAGTTAAGGCGTTTTATTTCTGCTAGAAACGTATCAATAGAAGCACGTCCTTCAAATACTATGCTATCCCATGAGAATTCAGAAAGCATACGAGAATGAATTTCATCGAAGCGATGATCAATTGTATACTCATGAGTCATCATATAAGACCCAGCACCAATTTTTTCTTGAATAAAACCAATTCGATTAATATTTCTGCCTAAATAAATAGTTGTATCGGAAGAGAACTCTGCTTGTTTACTTAGTAGCCCATATTGCATAAGTTTTTCTTGAGTGGCAACGTTCATATACTGCAGTTTCGCCTGTAAGGAACGAATATCTTTCTGGTCTTTACTACATGATCGCATCAAGATTTCTACACTTTCAGCTGAACAAAATACAAGGCGATCAACGTTAAAAATTTCATTGATTTGTTCAGATGTTAATGTGTATTCTTCCCTTTTGAAAGTTGGAATTTGATATATTTCTGCACCGGATTCTTGTAACATTTGTTTTATTAAACTTTCTTTATTCGTTGCGGATGCAAATAAAACTTTTTTACCATGTAATGGTTTACGTTCTTTCCAAGCGATTTGATTACGTAAGGAAACGACATCACCAACAATTGTCATAGAAGGGTTAGAAATATTTTCGTTTTGGACGACATGAACTATTGTTGATAGTGTCCCTGTGACAACGCGCTGCTTTCCAGTTGTACCCCACTCAATGACTGCTACTGGCGTATCTGTTTTCTTTCCTGCTTGTAGTAAGCTTTCACAAATTGTAGGTAAGTTTTTTATACCCATGTAGTAGGCGATTGTGTCGCTATTGTGGGATGAATTATATTTTCCATGATCGGTTAAAGGACCTTTTGCATGCCCAGTTAGTAAAGTCACGCTATTACTGTAATTACGGTGGGTGAGGGGGATACCTGCATAGCTACTAGCGGCGATGCTAGATGTAATACCTGGTACAATTTCATATGAAATGTTCGCTGCTGCTAAAGTTTCTGCTTCTTCACCAACACGGCCAAAAATAGAGGGATCGCCGCCTTTTAAGCGGACAACGGTTTTTCCTTCTTTCGCAAATTGAAGGAGGTGGGCATTAATCATTTCTTGACGCATAGTATGATTCTTTGGCATTTTGCCGCAATAAATAAGTTCGCATGTTTCTTTCGTATAATTAAGAAAGGTAGGATTTAATAAGCGGTCATATAAGACGATATCTGCACGCTTTAAGCAATCTATCGCTTTCTTTGTAATAAGCCCTTCATCACCTGGTCCTGCACCAACTAAATATACATATCCGTTCATAATCGCACCTCATCTATTTTTATTTAAAAGGAAGCCAAGGGGGAGGCTTCCTTTTTTAAAAATTACATGTATATATAAATGTCACCATTAATAACTTCTACTTCATAAGTTTGAATACAACCGTCATCAGGTTTTTGAACTTCACCTGTTAGTAATGAAATTTTCCAATCATGTAGTGGACAAAAGACGAATTCTCCAGATACAATTCCTTCTGCTAACGGTCCGTTTTTATGAGGACAACGATTTTCTACAGCTCGAATATCGCCATTTGAAAGGCGGAATAGGGCGATAGACATACCTTTTATTTGCACCTCTTTACCGATTTGAATAGGAAGGTCTTCCGCACACATAACTCTTATTTTTTCTTTCGTTTGTATCATATAGATCACAGCTCCTTATTTTACAGTTTCTACTTCATACATCGCTTTTAAAGACTTCGTTTCTAGTGCTTGTCCCCAAGCTTCCGTATATGTGCTACGAGCTGTTTGGAAACGCTCATTTAACATCGTGACCTTACTTGTATCTTGTAGTATTTCTTTTATGTGATCGAAGCCTAGTCGTTCTGTCCAGTAGGCAGTACGCTCTCCGTAAATACCAGTTTCACGATAATATTGCATGTAAGCTGTAGCGATGCGAAGGACATCATCTTCAGTAGGGACAATCATTACAAAATCAGCCTCGCGTACTTCCGTACCACCATTTCCGCCGATATAAAGTTGGAATCCATTTTCAACACACACAACGCCGAAATCTTTCGTCAGTACTTCCGCACAGTTACGTGGACAACCCGTTACACCCATTTTCATTTTATGAGGTGTATCTACCATTTCTAATGACTGTTCAAGGAGCATACCAAGTCCTAGTGAATCTTTCGTACCGAAACGACAGAAGCGAGAACCGACACATGATTTTACATTACGAAGCGATTTTGAATACGCATATCCAGAATTCATATGTAAGTCAGCCCATACGTTAGGTAAATCTTGTTTCTTAACACCATATAAGCCGATTCGGCTCGCACCTGTAATTTTCACGAGAGGAACATCATACTTTTTCGCAACTTCAGCAATTTTCATTAAATCATCTGCTGTTGTAACGCCTCCATACATACGTGGAATAACAGAGAATGTACCATCATGCTGGATGTTACCATTCATTCTTTCATTAACGTAACGGGACGATTTATCGTCTGCATATTCTTCTGGAATCGCCATACGTAAATAGTAGTTTAAAGCAGGACGACATTTTGAACAGCCATCTTCATGGGCAAAACCAAGAACATTTCGTACTTCTTTTGGCGATTTTAAACCTTTCTCGTGAATTGCTGCTACAACTTCATCACGTGATAAAGTTGTACATCCGCACATACCAGCAGATTGTGCAGAGGCATCAAAAGCATCTCCAAGTGTATGAGATAAAACTTGTTCTACTAGCGGACGACATTTACCACAAGATCCTGCGGCTTTCGTGCATCCTTTAACTTCTTCAAAAGTAGTTAACTCTTGTTCTAAAATGGCATGAACAATTGCACCTTTCGTAACGCCATTGCATCCACAAATTGTGTCATCCGCACTCATTGTAGCAACGTCAAGTTCGCTTTCTTCACCAGCTTTGTGAAGAAGGGAAGCAGCTGTATATTCTTGTATATCTTCTTCTTTCTTTAACATGCTAAAGAGGCGTGTACCGTCAGCTGTATCACCATATAAAACGATACCAATGACTTTATTGTCACGAATTAATACTTTTTTATAGGAACGTTTACATTCATCAAAGATTGATATTGCTTTCGTCTGATCATCTTCATATATTTGGCCAGCAGAGAATAAATCACAACCTGCAACTTTTAATTGCGTACCGACGATACTGCCCGTATATCCATTCGTTTGTAAATTCGTTATATGTTTCGCTAATATTGCCCCTTGTGCATAAAGAGGAGCAACAAGTCCATAAGCGATACCATCATGTTCTGCACACTCGCCAACTGCATAAATGGATTCATCATTTGTAAGCATATAGTCATTGACTACAATGCCTCGATTGACAATGAGACCAGCATCTTTTGCTATTTTCGTATTTGGTCGTATTCCAACAGCCATTACGATTAAATCACAATCTACAACTTCACCATCTTCAAATTGAATGCCCTCAACATAGTCTGTACCAAGAATTTTTACAGTTTTCTTTTCCATTAAAAACTTCATGCCTTGTGCTTCTAAATCTTCACGCAATAGGGAAGCGGCTTTCGTATCTAGTTGTTGCTCCATTAGGCTAGGCATTAAATGAACAACATGTACGTCCATTCCTAAGTCAATAAGACCTCTTGCGGCTTCTAAACCGAGTAATCCACCACCAATGACAACGGCCTTTTTCTTTTCTTTAGCGGTATCCATCATAAATTGTGTATCTTCAATTGTTCGAAATCCTGTTACACCAGGAAGGGTAGAACCTTCAACTGGTAAAATAAAAGCACTAGAACCTGTTGCGATAATGAGTTTGTCGTATGTAAGAGTACGATTTTTTTCTGTGACAATGACTTTTTCCTCGCGGTTAATACTTTGAACTCTCTCGTTTGTATTTAAAGTTATTTCGTTTTCTTCGTACCAACTATATTCGTTCATAATGATATCTTGCATATTTGTTTTGCCTTGTAGAACATGAGAGAGCATAATGCGATTGTAGTTTGGATGTGGTTCATCTCCAAAAATAGTAATCTCATATGAATCACTATCATGTTTTAATATTTCTTCCATACAGCGTATTCCAGCCATACCATTTCCGATTATAACTAAACGTTTTTTCATATTTATTTCCCCTTTCTGTGAAATACTGAACAAAGAATTATATTTCTATTATAGAAAATCCAAAAAGGGGGAGATGTGATATTTATCACATTTTTATAATCATTCACAAATTGTTAAAATTCGAGTTTATGTGAAGGGAGAAGGGAGAGGATAATTTGTTAATATGAGTGGATAGGTGAGATGGGGAAGTGTGAATGTTTTTCACGTAATAAAAAAGCAGGACATGAGTAGAAATACTCATGTCCTGCACTTTATTTATGCTTTTGTAATTGCACGTGGAAATAAAATATTATTTTCTAAATGAATATGCTCAAATAAATCAGATTCAATGGCTTCAAGGCGCTGGTAAACAAGGCGGTAAGTGCCGCAAGCTCCTTCTGGTGGAGTAAAGTCATTTGTCATCTTACGAAGTTCTTTTATAATATTTCCGGCGTGGCTATGTTCATTTTCCAACTCATCTACTACTTTGCGTAACTTTTCATAGTTTTCATCAGTTGGATTTTGTTCAAATTCTAAAATTAATGGGAAATCTTCCGTTTCTTCTTTAATTAAATGCTGTTCTAATTCCATTTTAAGTTCATGAAATAGCTTATGAATTTGAGCTAAATGAGGTTGATTTGCTCCATGAACGCGTAATACTTTCGTCACATATGGACTTAACTGCGGTAACTCTTCATTTAAATAACGATGATGCTTATTAATTACATAATCAATCAATTCGCGATAAGAAGCATTGTTCCAATCAATTTCAGATTCATTTAATAGTTTCGTATTATGATAAAGCGTATTTAACTCTGTAATTACTTCAAAAGCTGATAAATTTCTTTCATGAATTGCATCAATAAGTGGCTTATTACCACCACAGCAAAAATCTATTCTATATGATTTAAAAAGATCACTAGCTTTCGGGAATTGTGTAACAATCTCACCAACAATTGAAGTTTCAGTAAATGTATGTTCCATATGAATGCCTCCATAAAGTTTAAATGTAATATCTAAATTAAGAATAGCGATAAATGAAAAATAATGTGGTGATTGAAATCACTTTTTATGTGTCTGATTTGAGAATAATAAAATGAGTTTTATAAAAGGAAGAGGAGGGGCATTCGTCGCAATAGTTTCTGATAATAAAAAAAGAAGCTTACTAGAAGCTTCTTTTTTACTACTATTTTTCACATGCAACCCCATCGCCATCACGATCAAGTTTAGAGCTATAACCTGGTTGGTCTCTATATAAAGGAGCTTTCCCAGCAGCTCTAACTGCATCACAATTTTTGTAATATGCGTTACTTGTATTTCCTGAAGCAGGTTTTGTTTGAGTTTGCTGTGCTTTTTGTTGTTCCTGTTGTACGCGAGCTTGTCCAGCGGCTTGACGTTGTTGCTCTTCTTGTTGTTTGCGGGCTTGCTCAGCGGCTTGACGTTGTTGCTCTTCTTGCTGTTTACGAGCTTGCTCAGCGGCTTGGCGTTGTTGTTCTTCTTGTTGTTTACGAGCTTGCTCAGCAGCTTGGCGTTGTTCTTCTTGTTGTTTACGGGCCTGTTCTTCAGCTTGACGCTGTTGCTCTTCTTGTTGTTTACGGGCTTGTTCTTCAGCTTGGCGTTTCCCATCCTCTTGCTTACGAGCTAGTTCTTCAGCTTGGCGTTTCTCATCTTCTTGCTTACGAGTTTTTTCATCCGCCTCTTTCTTTTCTAATTCCTTTTTCTTTTCGTCATCTTTTTTCTCTTCACTATTAGAAGCAACTTGTTTATTCGTTGCTGTCGTTTTTTCAGAAGAAGGACTTGAAATACCTGATAGCGCAACAAAAATGACAAATAAAATAGCTGTGATAATAAATTGTTTTTTTGCTACACCTGTCTTTTTAATTACAGATAATATTGCTAGGACAAGGAAGAATACAAATAGAATGAAACTTAAAGTAGAAAAAAATTCGATGAATGGGTGTTCAGATTTTGTTGTGCCGGTCACCATTAAAACAATTGAAATCATAAAAAGAATAACGGTAGAACGACCATATTGTTTTGCTTTTCCATTTTTTTTAAAGAGTGAAATGATGCATAAGATTAAAAGAATGATAGCAATCAAAAATAAAGCTACACCAATATTACTCAAAATCGCCATTTTCATACCTCCGTTTGTAAGATTTTCTCTATTGATTATATAGGGATTTATTGGATAGTACACGTTTTATATTAATTTAGAAAATTAATATTTTTAATAGACATATAAACATTTATTTTATATATAAGGAAAAATGGATATATTTACTATTACTTTTTGAAAGAGATTTCATAAATTATAGTATATCGATTGAAAGGAGGAGATTTGTATGGAATTTCAATTATTAGTGAATTGCGTGTTACAAGAAGGGAATGCTTACTTTTTAGTAACAAAAGTAGATGATGTTATTACGTTGAAAGTGCCAATTACAGCAGGAGTAGCAGGTTTATTCTTAGCGTTAGGTGTACCAAGATGTTCTTAATTTAGCTTTTGATAGTAAAAGGATGAGGGACAAGCCTTACCCTTTTACTATTACATAATTTTTTTATGTAAACTAAATGAGTTTTTTAATATTATTTTTGCCATAGCACGTTTAAAACAGACATGCATATACTATAATGTTTCATTGGCCTTTGATGAGAAACGATAGTTTTAAAAAGTGTATCGAAAGTAGAAGTGGTACTTTTTTAATAATGAAAAAATATGAGGTGCTAGTATATATGAAAAGACGGACGTATGATATTCCAGTCGCGTTGCGAAGAGAATGGTTTTTAATAGAGTTAGCGCATTTAACAAAGAAATACGGAATTGAAATTGCAACTAGTAAAATAGAAGATGCACCATTTCTGAGAGATAAAGTTACAGAATTGAAAATAGGAGCTGGTTTGCAATACGATAAATATGATGATGAGTACATCATCGAGTTTTAAATAAAGAAGCTGCGTATAAAAGGTTATTAAAGAGACCTTTTATACGCAGCTTCTTTGGTAAAGAGAAAGCTTTATTGAGAAATATTTAAAATGATTCTTGCAAAAAGGAATGAAGGAATGCTGAGAGAATAACGTTTGATAAGAAAGGAATGTGGCTATTAATTTCTTATTCAAATGTATCGTAAAAGTAATTGATTAAATGGAATTTTAAAACAATTGATGTCCAATGTAATGGTGGCACTTTCTTTCAAGAGGAAAAGGGGGATTTTAATGGGGATTATGAAAAGGTGTATCGTATTACTTATTGTACTTTGTTTTATGAGTCCGATGGTTGTTAGTACAAATGTACACGCAGAGGCTGTAACAGAGCTTAAGACTGGCTTTCCAGATCAAGAAGTATTTACTCCTGGAGAATGGTTTTTAGGTCAGAAGCCTGCTAATTATGATGAGAATAAACCACCAATTCTCTTTGTACAAGGAAGAAATGGTAATGCGGATAGTTGGTATGGAAAGACAGTATATCATGATATGAATGATATGTACGATTATGCTTTGAAAGCAGGCTATCAGACTGTATTGATTCAATTATATGATGCCGCGGGGAAAGGATCTGCTAGCCAATGGGACAATGGAAAATTGTTAGCACAAAAGCTTGAAGAAATTTATAATCATTTTGGTAAAAAAGTAAATGTTGTAGCTCACAGTAAAGGTGGTATCGATACACAAGCTGCGTTAGTTGGATATGGAGCGAATCGATTTGTTGGAAATGTTATTACGCTTGCCACTCCACATTACGGATCAAATTTAGCGGATTTATCATATAGTTGGTGGGCAGGGTGGCTTGCCTCTATATTAGGACAAAAAGATGATGGGACATATTCATTACAAATAGGTGAAATGGCAAAGTTTCGTTCTACAATAGATAATAATCCTGCAGCTAAATTAAACCGTTACTATACGGCTACTGGGACAAGCTGGGGACCTGTTTTTTCAGCATTATCTACGGGTGGGTTGTATTTGTCATCATACGGTTCTAATGATGGGTTAGTGAACGAATGGAGTGCTAAGTTACCATATGGAACACATTTATTTACAGATTCACGGTTTGATCATGATAATATCCGAAAAGGTTCAGCTGTTTTCGCACGAATTGAACCATATTTACGGACAGCGAATGTACCAGTACCGGTTTTATTAGCCCCAAGTAATAGTTCAGAGGAAAAGGTAGAACAATTAAACACAACTTCTAATCAAGCTATTTTAGGAGGAGAGTTGTCACAAAATCAGTGGGTAGGACAAACTGTCGCAGTTGATAAAAAGGCAGAAGGGGTAGTTTCTGTTTTAACAGCTTCTTCGGATGTAGAAATACAACTAATTTCTCCAAAAGGAAAAGTTTATACAAATAAAGATAGTGCTGTATCTACTGGTGAAGGTGAATCTTTCTTTAAAGGAGCGACTATAAGAACATTTAAATTTGATAAAATGGAAGCAGGAGAATGGCAAGTTAAAATGATGGCGAAGCAGCCGAATGATGCATATTTAATCGTAACCGATTACAAAAAAGATGCTCCGTTCGTCCTTCAAATGCCGGCAAAAGTTAAAGTAAATAAAGCAGAGTATAAACTCAAAAAATCACCTGTAGCTCCAGAAATGAAAGGCGATCTTTCAGTAACAGTAAGAGTAATTAATAAAGATGGAAAGTTAGTTTCTGAATCAAATGAATCGCAAAATATTAATACAAATACATTTACAGGTGCTTTGAAAAATATAGAACAGCCGGGTGTATATAACGTTACAATTGATATAAAAGGGATGAATAAGGAAGGACAACCTTATAATCGTACGATAGTTAAGTCGGTTTATGTGGAGAAGTAGGAAAGAATGAATAGGTTTTAATAAAAAAAGTGCCGAATTCTTGTGGGAGAAGGATTTCGGCACTTTTTCATATTTAGTAAATGAATAGAAAAGTGAAATGGGAGTTTATGTTGTATAAGGGGACGATAGGAATCAAAAAAACGTTATGCAATAAAAAAAGATACTAAATTAGTATCTGAATGTGAGGGAATAGTATTAACTTAGTTTTGTAACTGTTAATTCAACTGAATTTATACCATTATCACAAGTTACAATACTTTGATGATTGAAACCACTATTATTTCTAAGTTGAAGAGTTGAATTAGCAGGTACCGTAACAATAGTTTCGCCAACTAGTTGAAGGCATTCGTTATTTGATGAAGTATTCATTTGAAAAGCGAAATCACCTTGACTATTAGCAAGTGGATTGTTATTTAAAAATATAGTTATAACTGGAATATGGGGAAATACAGGATTTAACGTAGTGTTAATACTTGAAATGAAAGAAATTCTATAATCACCAGCTTTACTAAATTGTATAGTAGTCGGATTTAGTAAGGAAACTCCTCCTGCCAAAGGGCCAACGTGATTAAACGGAAAAGAACCGCCAAAAGGAACCGTGATAAACTCAGTTTGCCAAAAAGTGCCGTAAGCAGGCTTAGATGATTTATGTGAATGGTCGCATGAACATTTTTTATACGAACTGGAAGATTGATGGCATGAACATCTTTTATATGAACTTGAAGAATGGTAGTATGAACCCAATATATTACCTCCTATTATTAATAAATGTATAACACATAGTAGTTTATGCAATCGAAAAGCAATTGGCGTGTATACTTGTCCATATATAGGGTAATAGATTTGGGATAAAAAGCTGGCATAACATAAAGTGCTCTAATGAGGAGATATAGTTTTCAAAAAAATGGAGTTAGAATATTCTATGTAATGAACTTTGGAGAAGAAAAAGGATGAATATTTAGCAGATAACTCTATCTAAGGTTTTAAAATGTTGAAGTATTTAAACTTTAAGATAGTATATCGCCAAAGTAAAGAAGAGATGTATTTAAAGGACAGCATTTTAGTGAAACAGAGAAATGGATAAAGCGATGATTAAGTTTTTAACCTAGTCGTCGCTTTTTATTTATGTAGTTGTGCAGGAAGAAGGCAAAAAATATCGAATGAATATAATTATACAGAATTGTTTGTATTTAGTGTGAATAGTAGTTAAAGATACGTTAGTTATATTTCAAACAGTAAGAAAAGAGAGATTAAATAATAGAGGGAGCAACTTACATGGAAAATATATTAAAGGTATCCTCAAAATCAAGTCCGAATTCAGTGGCAGGTGCCATAGCAGGTGTACTAAGAGCAAGTGGCAATGTAGAAATCCAAGTAATTGGAGCTGGTTCTTTAAATCAAGCGATTAAAGCGATTGCGATTGCAAGAGGTTTTGTCGCTCCAAGTGGAATTGACTTGGTTCTTGTTCCAGCGTTTCAAGAGGTTACTATCGATAATCAAGAAAGAACAGCAATCAAATTAATTGTAGGTCCTAGAAGAAAAAGGTCTTAATAGCGAGCACTAATATAAGGGGATTTGAAAAGGTCGCTAGATAAAGTAATAAAAAGACCACTCTCACTTTTGAAGTGAATCCGAATAGTGGTACATGAGAAAAACACCTCCTGAATTCGCATACTAAGTGAAGTGACCCAATGAAATAAGACAAGGAAAAAACACCTCTTATACCGTATTTAATTTAAATACGAATATACGGAGGTGTTTCTTTTATGGGAACGAGAAAATCTTATTCAGAAGAAATTAAATGGAAAACAATCGAGCTGAAAAAACAAGGGTACACAAACAAAGAAATTATGGATCAATTAGGAATTAAAAATAAAGAACAGATTAAAACTTGGATGAAGTGGCATCGTAAAGGTGAAACGTATCGTTTTAGTCGCCCTGTAGGAAAACAAAGTACGCTACAAAAGGCTAGTGAAGAAGGCATAACTGAAGTAGAGAAACTTCAGATAGAGAATCGAAAATTAAAAATGCAAATAGACATTTTAAAAAAGTACCACGAAATCGGGAGGAGTTGGTTAAAGAAGTAGTTGTAGAATTAGTGGAGTTGATGAAAAATGAGTACTCCATTAAAGAGATATGTATATTAATTGGTATACCTCGTTCTACTTATTATCGATGGAAAAATAAAGCGAAAGATATAAAGGAAGCAAAATTAGAACAGGCTATTTTGACAATTTGTATGACAAATCACTTTCGATATGGACATCGAAAAGTTACTGCTTTATTGAAACGAAAATATAATTATCACTTAAATCGAAAAACTGTACAAAAAATAATGCAAAAGAATAGTTTACAATGTAGGGTTAAAAGAAAGAGAAGAACCTGGATCAATGGAGAAAGTAGGATTGTTGTAGAGAATCTCTTAAATCGAAACTTTCAAGCTACCAAACCAAATGAAAAATGGGTTACAGATATTACATATTTGCCATTTGGTACAGAGATGTTGTATTTATCAAGTATTATGGATTTATATAACAATGAAATCATTGCGTATGAAATAAGTAACAGACAAGACGTAACACTCGTCTTAAAAACAGTTGAGAAGGCGATAAAATCACAAAAAAAGGCTGAAGTTATACTACATAGTGATCAAGGGGCCGTATATACCTCATATGCTTTCCAAACATTATCTAAAGAAAATGGCATTACCACAAGCATGTCCCGTAAAGGAAACTGTCATGATAATGCCGTAATAGAATCTTTTCATCCCTCATTGAAATCTGAATTATTTTATTCACAAGAAAAACAACTACATTCAACTTCTACTCTCAAAAAACTCATTCACGATTATATTGAGTATTATAATACGGAACGTATTCAAGAAAAGTTAAACTACCTGTCTCCTATAGAATACAAGAAACAGGTAGCATAGGTGTTTTTTTCATGTCCCAAATTCGTGGGTCAGTTCAGTTTTGATATGTGTCCCGTTTTCGGGGTTCACTTCATATAAAGGTTCTGCTTTTATTTGTTGTGATTAATTGTCCTTATCTAGTGTAAATCCCCAGATAGGTTCTATTTTTTCAATTAACTCTACATCATCAAGTGGTACAGTTTTTGAAAATTCGCCACGGCCAGCTGTAGACATCCCTAGCTCACGAGCCACTTTTGGATCAATACCATATATATCTACAGTTCTTCTTTCTTCGTTTAATCCTATTAATACAAACTCAATTCCTTTATATACAGCAAAAGGAGTAACGTTATAGGCTGTTTCTAAATCAGACCTTTTAACTTGTTTTATAAAAAAATTTTTATCTCGGGCATGGGGCAGGAAGCCATTTTCTAGTTCTGTAACATCTCTTGAAACTATATTGACATATTCTTCATCCGCTTTCCCTAAACGATATGTTTTTCTTTGATAAATACCGTATTTCCCTTGTTTAATCATAACAAAAGCTTCCTTTCAAAAACTATTTTTCTGAGGCAGGTACGAATTTTGCTAGATCACTATCAAATATTCCTACCAGTCGTTCTTTTCCATTTACAACTTCATATATTTCATCCCCATCATTCGGTTGCAATCCTTTTCCATAAGGTGACTCGTATTCGGGGATGACTTTTCCATTTTCTGCCATGATAAATCCATTTCCTGTTTGAGGGTGATTAAGATATTCACTAGGCTTTTTGTTAACTGCGTCACCAAAATTTTCGCCATATGGTATATATAGACTTTCCACATCATTTGATTTAAAGCGAATAACACCAAAGTCACTTTCTGTAGTAAATTTAGTTTTATGATAATCCAATCGTAACGAATGATATAAATCACGTGATGATTGAATATCTGCCACATCTTCAAACTTCGCAACGCATCCACGAACCATATTCCAATTCGGATTGGTTAAATAATGTTTAATATCTTCTAATGGAATCGCCTTTTGCATCATGGTAGTAGAAGTTGGTGTTGGAACACTGTCTCTAATCTGTTTCATGGCCACCACTTCTTCAGGACTAAGTTCATGATACATCTTTGTTTTTAACTCATCAAACTTTTCACGTGACATATCTACATCTCGCAAAACAGAATCTAATTGATTATTAAAGTTATTTTCAGTTAGATGTTCGATTTGGTTCCGTGTGTATTTCGGTTGGACCTCAGCCATTGTTCCGCCAGTATCCTCTAAATAACGTTTTACTTGTGCTTCACCTACACTTGTGACAGGTTTGGACCTATCACCTTTAGCAAACTGATAGGTTGATAGTTCCTCCTCAGCTTGTCTAAATAAAGCACTGTCAAATCCAGATTTGATACCATTACTACTACCTGCAAAAGCCAAGTTGTCGCCTTTATTAAATAATTGTCCAGCTTTTGATATACCTTGAGAGAATTTAGCACCTTGAGCTAGTTTAGCGGCTTTGCTGACACCTTTATCTCCAATGAACCCTAATCCAATTTGTGTTAAAGCATATGATCCCCATCTTGCGCGGGTTTCTGCATCACCATTTATAACATCTTTATTAAAAGAATCTGATAATGCATCCCACATAGCAGGCAAAGCTTCATTTAAATGGGTGACAGTATAGCCCATGCCTTTCCAAGTTTCCCAGTCTCCTAGTGCATTTATACCGTCAATTGTATCTCCAACAGCATCTCCTGCACCATCTACTATACCATCCCAAACTTTTTCAAGGATAGATTTTTCAGGTGCTTTACTATGTGTAGTACTTTTTTGAGCCGTTACATCTTGACTATCTGTAACGCGGAATTTCTCAGCAATTCTCTTTAATTCTTCTTCAACATGCAAAAGTGCATTAATAGCTGTGAATGCAGATGGTCTTGCATTGTTAAACATTTGAACGAAATTTTGATTCGATGCACCAGTCCATTGGAAACACATGTAATCAATTTGATTGCATAAATTATTATGTATGGATTCTAGCGCATGCTTTGTATCATTAGCCCGCTTTGCAACTTGTTCTAGTTCTTCAGGCGTAATTTTTATTTGAACCATTTTCTTCCTCACTCTCCCGATTAAAATTATGAGGAAAGAAGAAAAAATGTAAATACATAAAGCAGAGAAAAATGAAGTACATCATACTATAAAAGGGAAGCCTATCTATGTATATTATGGAGTAATTGAAAATGCCGTTTCTTTATTGAGCTACTCTCTAATTGTTAGGGCTAGTTTAGTAGTTTGGGAGTAGTTCATTTTGAGTCAGACTTTTTAAATTATAGTATTTAAAATTTACTTAAGGATATTATTTGCTCACAAATAATATAAAAACACGTGAAAAAATATGAAATTTCCTTTTGAGATAGAATATAATATAACAAATGAAAGTGCCGAAAATGCTTGTGAAACAGGCGTTTGTGGCACTTTCTTAGTTTTAATATATTAATAAATAAACAATTCTAAAACTGCTCATTCTTCTCCCAAGATTCTACAATATAATGAGCAATCGTTGGGTTGAATCCTTTACCAACTAAGAACATAATCGCAGCAACCTCAGTTAAAGCGTGTTGATGTGATGTATATTTTGCTTCATTTAAACCGTAATCTACCCAAGGTTTTACGAAATCTAGTACAGGTTTCTTTAAAGGTAAAAACTGTGTACCGACAACTTGTTGGATTTGTTGTTGCGTTGGTTCTGTAATGGGTCCAGGTGGCAAAATTTGAGGCTGTGTAATATCGAGTGTCGGTCCAGGAGGTAAGATTTGTGGTTGTGCCGGATCAATTGTTGGTGGTTTTGGTGGTGAGACACGTGCGTCGTAGTTGGGTTGATACATTTGTTGTTGGTATTGTGGTTGTTGTGGCTGAGTTGGATATGGATTTTGTTGTTCTTGATTTTGCGGTTCTGTATATGGATTTCGCTGATATTGTTGTTCTTGATTTTGCGGTTCTGTATATGGATTTCGCTGATATTGTTGTTCTTGATTTTGCGGTTCTGTATATGGATTTCGCTGATATTGTTGTTCTTGATTTTGCGGTGCTGTATATGGATTTTGAGGATATTGTTGTTCTTGATTTTGCGGTGCTGCATATGGATTTCGCTGATATTGTTGTTCTTGATTTTGCGGTGTTGCGTATGGATTTTGTTCGTATTGTTGTTCTTGCTGTTGAAGCTCTTGTTCCTCATATTGTTCTGTGTGTCTTTGTTCCTGTTGTTGAGGGTAAAATGGTTGTTGTGGATAAGGTGGTTGATTATTATAGAACATTTTGATTCCTCCTTCATAATGATGCCTACCACCTAGTGTATGGGCGGACAAGAAAATATGTGATGAAAAAATGTAGGCGTGTTACAATAAGTAACTGGGTGAAGATAAAATGATAAAACAAGAAAAAATAAAAAAGACAATAACTTTCGTAAAGCATATTTTAGAAAAAGATGCGAGTGGGCATGATTGGTATCATATTGAACGCGTACATAAATTGGCGATTTCTTTATCCGAGCAAGAAGGAGGAAATCGTTTTATAATTGAAATGGCAGCATTACTTCACGATGTGGCAGATGAGAAGTTAAATGAAAGTGAAGAAGCAGGAATGAAAAAAGTTTCTGATTGGTTAGAAGGTTTACATGTTGAAGAAGAGGAAAGTAAGCATGTTCTTCATATTATCGCCAATATGTCTTATAAGGGTGGTCACGGTGGCACAGTTGAGTCACTTGAAGGAAAAATTGTTCAAGATGCGGATCGCTTAGATGCTCTTGGTGCAATTGGAATAGCTCGTACATTTGCATATGGCGGAGCAAAAGGGAGATTAATGTATGATCCTACTATTCCGCCGCGTGAAGTAATGACGAAAGAAGAGTATAGAAAAAATAACGATCCATCTTTAAACCATTTTTATGAAAAACTTTTAAAATTAAAAGACTTAATGAATACGAACGTGGCAAAACAAGAGGCTGAAGTTCGTCATCGTTATATGGAACAGTTTATTGAACAATTTATGAAAGAGTGGAATGCACAAATATGAAAATGTTAACTGTGGAGAACTTATCGAAATCATACGGAGAAAAACCGTTATTTGATGGATTATCATGTAGTATTACAGAAGGACAACGTGTCGGAATTATTGGTGTAAACGGTACTGGTAAATCGACATTATTAAAAATTATTGCAGGGTTAGAAACTCCTGATACAGGTGATATGACGCATTCACGTGGGTATACAATTAGTTATTTATCACAGCAACCAGAGTTTGATGAAAAACTAACAGTATTAGAGCAAGTGTTCCATGGTGATACACCTTTAATTCGTCTTCTTCGTGATTATGAAAAAGCACTATTAAATATCGAAAAAGATCCAAGTAATGAAAAAGTACAGGAACAATTATTTGCAGTGCAGCAACGTATGGATGCAATGAGTGCATGGGAAGCAAATGCAAATGCGAAATCGTTATTAACGAAATTAGGAATTACTGATTTTACAGCAACTGTTGGAAACCTATCTGGTGGACAAAAAAAGCGTATTGCAATGGCGCAATGTTTTATTGAAACACCTGATCTATTAATTTTAGACGAGCCTACGAATCATCTTGACCATGAGACAGTTGAATGGTTAGAAGAATATTTAGCAAGATATACAGGTGCGGTATTACTTGTAACCCATGATCGTTATTTCTTAGATCGTGTGACAAACCGTATTTTTGAATTAGATAATGGTAAACTATATAGCTACGAAGGAAACTATAGTACATTTTTAGAAGCGAAAGCACTTCGTGAAGAGCAAGAATCGGCACAAGAATCAAAACGCCAAAATTTATATCGTCGTGAATTAGCATGGATTCGTCGTGGTGCAAAAGCCCGTTCTACGAAACAAAAGGCACGTATTCAGCGTTTTGATGAGCTAAAGGGGCAAGAAGGACCAGCTGCAAAACAGTCAGTTGATATTGCACTAAGTGGAAGTCGTCTAGGAAAGAAAGTACTTGAGTTAAAAGATGTAACGAAAAAATTTGGTGATAAGACGGTATTACATAATTTTAATCATATTGTGAAACCAGGCGATCGTATCGGAATTATTGGGGCGAATGGAAGCGGGAAATCTTCTCTATTAAATATGCTTGCAGGCAAGTTATCTCCTGATAGTGGTGAAGTTGAAGTAGGACAAACTGTAAAAGTTGCTTATTATACGCAAGAAAATGAAGAGATGAATTTAAATCAGCGTATGATTGAATACATTAAAGAAATTGCAGAAGTTATTCATACAACAGATGGAAAAGTCATTGGTGCATCCCAAATGTTAGAACGTTTCTTATTCCCGACGCATTCACATGGTACACCGCTTGGTAAATTATCTGGTGGTGAAAGAAGACGTTTATATTTATTACGTATTTTAATGGGAGAACCAAATGTACTATTACTTGATGAGCCCACGAATGATCTAGATACACAAACATTAACAGTACTAGAAGATTATTTAGAAGATTTCCCAGGTGTCGTTTTAACTGTATCGCATGACCGTTACTTCTTAGATAAAGTAGTAGATGAACTGTTCATCTTTAGTGGCGAGGGCGAAGTGCGTGAATTCCTAGGTAGTTATACAGATTATTTAGAAATGGAAAAAACGAAAGAACTTATTGAGAAAGCGGAAGTTCAAAAAGAGAAAAAAGTAGTAGAAGAAGCTCCAAAACAACAACGTAAACGTAAACTTTCATACAATGAGCAGCGTGAATGGGAAACAATTGAAGACACAATTGCCGAACTAGAAGAGAAAATTGAGTCAATTGGAGAAGAACTTGCGAAAGTTGGATCTGACTTCACAAAGGCACAAGAATTATCTGAAGCACAGCAGAAAACAGAAGAAGAGCTAGAAAAAACGATGGAAAGATGGAGTGAACTATCAGACATCGTTGAAGGATTAAAATAAAAACAAGCTGCATATATTGAAAAGTAAAGAGAAAAACTTTACACTATTGGTAGAACCTATTTTAGGAGGGAAAAAATGAGAACATCTAATCCAATGTTGAAAAAAGAGGCATTTCGTAAAGAGGGAGCAAGCGCTTCTGCGATGACTATTGGCGGAACAGTAGGCAAAGCGTTTATAATGCTTATCTTGCTACTTGCAACGTCTGTCTATTCATACATACAGATGATGCAGGGTACGATGAAAATGCCAGTGTTAATTGGTGCATTAGTAATTGCGGCAATCATCGCATTTGCATCTATCTTCTTCCCGCGAATGGCACCAATTGGGGCGCCAATTTATGCGGCGGTAGAGGGAGTTGTATTAGGAAGTATTTCAGCAGTTTATACAATGAAATTTGGCGATTCTATCGTTTTAAACGCTGTATTACTTACAATTTCAATTCTATTTGCAATGTTAGTTTTATATGCAACACGTATTGTAAAAGTAACTGATAAATTCCGTACGGGTGTAATTGCGGCTACAATGGGAATTATGGTTATGTATTTAATCGTATTCTTATTAAATATGTTCGGTGTAACTGTTCCATATATTCACCAAGGTGGAACTATAGGTATTATCATTAGTGCGGTTGTTATTGTAGTTGCTGCATTAAATTTATTACTAGATTTCGATTTAATCGAAAGCGGTGCACGTAGCCAAGCTCCAAAATATATGGAATGGTACAGTGCAATGGGTCTAATGATGACTCTAGTATGGTTATACTTAGAAATTCTTCGTTTTGTTTCTTACTTTACGAAAAATGACTAATAAAAAATCCTGCACGAAATGTGCAGGATTTTTTATTTTTAAAGATAAATCGCATATATGGTATAATATGGATGTTTGTGACTTGAATTGAAGGGGATGGAATATGATGAAAGAGAAAAAAGGGATTATGAAAAAACTATTTTCTAAAAGTTTTTTCATAGAACTAGATAACGCTTTAACATATCCGTCAGCAGAAGTCATTCGTTCAGCTATTGAAGGATATGCGACAGAATGTAATGAACAATTGAAATTTGAGAGTAAAGTTAAACCGATTACTTTTTACTTAGAAAATGTAATGTACCGCGCTGAAATAAAGATGGCTCGCCGAGGATATTACATATCTTGCAGTGAAGTATAATATTTTTGGAAACCTTACATGTTTAAACTATGTAGGGTTTCTTTTTTTGATTTGTAATATATAAAGTAATAATTTTTACTTACAAATATATCATTTTGCGTTTTTTACCCTTCCAACATTTTTCTTTACAATGAAGAAAAATATGTGAGGTGGTATAACTTATGATGAATCGAGTTGTATTAATCGGTAGATTGACAAAGGAGCCAGAATTATACTACACAAAACAAGGTGTCGCTTATGCACGAGTATGTGTTGCGGTGAATAGAGGTTTTCGAAATAGTCTAGGTGAACAACAAGTAGATTTTATTAATTGTGTCATATGGAGAAGGTCGGCTGAAAATGTAACAGAATATTGTACGAAGGGCTCACTTGTTGGGATTACAGGGCGTATTCATACGAGTAATTATGATGATGAACAAGGAAAGAGAATATATAGAACTGAAGTTGTGATTGAGAGCATTACATTTTTAGAGAGAAGGCAGGAGAGTACATCGCAATAATATTAGACTTTTAACTGAAGTTTCGGATTAATTAGGTGGAAAGAGAAAGAATGAAAAATTATGATGATGGGAAGAAATCAGCAAAATTAAGCATCCGAGTAGGAGTATAAAGGGGTAACATGTTACAATACAGCTAAGAACACGCAATAAAGGAGAGTTTTTTACGTGAAGATTAAAGCAATTGAACCGACGCCAAGTCCAAATACAATGAAAGTTATTTTGAATGAAGTATTACCTTCAGGAGCGCGTAATAATTATACAAATGAAAATAAAGAACAAGCACCGGTACAAGTGCAAGAGATTTTGAAAATTGAAGGCATTAAAGGTGTATATCATGTAGCCGACTTTTTAGCAGTGGAGCGAAATGCAAAGTATGACTGGAAAGTTTTATTACAACAAGTTCGTGCTGTTTTCGGCGAAGAAGTAGTGGAAGAGAGCGAAGAACAACAACTTACTCATTTTGGGGAAGTGAAAGTGTTTGTTCAAATGTTCTTTACAATTCCAATGCAAGTGAAGTTAACAGATGGAACATCGGAAGAGCGTGTGGGCTTACCTGATCGTTTTAAAGAATCTATTATGAAAGTGCAAATGTCTGCACCTAACGTTGTGAAAGAGCGCAAATGGGTAGAGCAAAGTACACGTTACGGTAATTTTGAAGAAATCGGGAAAGAAGTAGTAGAAGAAATTGTTGCTGCTTATTCAGAAGAACGTGTAAATGAAACGGTTAAAGAACTATTGAATCAAGCGGGTGCTGTTGAAGTAACGATTCAAAAGCGTGAGCCATATAAAGTAACAGAAGAGATGATGAAAGATTCTGATTGGAAAAACCGTTTTGCGGCTTTAGAACAAATGGATCCTACTGAAGAAGATATGCCGGTATTGAAAATGGCATTAGATGATGAGAAAGTATCTATCCGCCGTTTAGCAACAGCTTATTTAGGTATGGTAAAAGGTGATGGAGTATTGCCGTTATTATATAAAGCGTTATTAGATCGTTCTGTAAGTGTTCGTCGTACAGCAGGAGATTGCTTATCAGACGTGGGTGATCCAGCAGCGATGTTCGTTATGATTAAATCTCTGAAAGATTCAAGTAAATTAGTACGCTGGCGTGCAGCAATGTTCTTATTTGAACTTGGTGATGAAAGTGCAATTCCGGCACTAAAAGTAGCAGAAGATGATCCGGAGTTTGAAGTGGCGATGCAAGCGCGTTTAGCTTTAGAACGTATTGAAGGCGGCGAAGAAGCAAAAGGATCAGTATGGAAGCAAATGACGGAGTCTCGTAAAGGGGAATAGTTTATGATTGTTTTCTATGATAGTTGGTGTCTGATGTGTACAGCAGTTGCAGAGCGTACGAAAAGATTAGATAAAAAGGGTAAGATGAAATTTGTTTCATTTCGAGATAAAGATGTAGCTGAGAAGTATGAACTTTCTCAAGAATTACAAAGTAAGATGGAACAAAGATTGTATATTTTAAAAAATAATAAGTGGTATGACGGAATTCATAGCATTAACGTATTAGCAAAGGCCGTTCCATCTTATTGGTTTGCAGTACCTTTTATAAAGTTATCTATCGTACTTGGATTTGGAAGTAAAGTATACGATTATATCGCTAACAATAGAAAACTTGTCCCAGTTGGACACTGTCGTGAAGGGGTTTGTGAAATCCCTATAAAAAAATGAAATCATCGTTATCTTTCTTTTGCACCTATTAATAGAGCGTGATATGATGAATTTGGAATGAAAGTTGAAGGAGAGATTACAAGATGTCAAATGCTTATGAAGAATACATGCGTCAAATGGTAATTCCAATGCGTCAAGAGTTAGTGCGTTCTGGATTTGAAGAGTTAACTACAGAAGAAGCTGTAACAGAATTTATGGAGAATGCATCAGGTACAACTTTAGTAGTTGTAAACTCTGTTTGTGGCTGTGCAGCTGGATTAGCACGCCCATCAGCAGGTCAAGCGGTTGTACGTGCTGAAAAACAACCTGACCATCTTGTAACTGTATTTGCAGGTCAAGATAAAGATGCTACTGCAAAAATGCGTGAATACTTCGGAGAAATTCCTCCATCTTCACCATCTATGGCATTACTAAAAGGAAAAGAAGTTGTTCATTTCATTCATCGTCATGAAATTGAAGGTGCAACTATGGACGAAATTATTACGAACTTAGAACAAGCTTTCGAAAAGAATTGCTAAAGTAGGGGGAGAGTGAATCTCCCTCTTTTCTTTATATAGAGGTGAAAAAATGATAGTAACAACAGCAGGAAGAACAAATAAAGAAATGACAGCTTATGCAAATAAGGTAGCAGCAGAATTAAATAGTTCTTTCGTTATACGTAATGATATACCTGTACATAAATTGCATGAACAGCATGAACAAGATGTGCTTGTTGTAGGGAAAAATCGATTAGCTATTTATCCGAAAGGTACGGAAGAGTCGTTTTTCTTTCATCCAAACTCAGCGATGTTTCGTGTGAAAAGGTTAATGCGCGGAGAGCACGATCCGTTTGTACAAGCTGCTAAATTAGAGCGCGGAATGACAGTATTAGATTGTACGCTCGGTATGGCATCAGATAGTATTGTAGCTAGTTATATTGTTGGTGAAGGCGGAAGAGTAACAGGACTTGAAGGAAATGAATATATGGCTTATATCATGGGAAAAGGCTTGCAAACGTGGTCTTCATCCGTTTCTGAAATCGATGAGGCAATGCAAAGAATCGATGTAAAGCAAACAGAGCATTTCGCATTTTTAACGCAATGTGAAGACAATAGTTACGATGTTGTTTACCTTGATCCGATGTTTGAAGAAACTGTCATAGAATCAGATGGAATAAAAGGATTAAAACACTTCGCTTTGTATCATGATATTACTGACGAAACAATTGCGGAAGCGAAGCGTGTGGCGAGAAAACGTGTCGTTCTGAAAGATCATTTTCGTAGTTCTAGATTTGAAAAACATAATTTTCATGTATACAAAAGAAAAAGTGCTAAGTTTCACTTTGGTGTAATTGACCCTTGCTAATTGTTTGAAAAGATGTATAATAAGCAATAATTAATTAAATATACTGTCGGTGATGAAGAGAGTAGTCTTTTTCAGAAGGAAAGCGAACTAGGGATGGTGTGAGCCTAGTGCGGAAGAGAAAGATGAAGCGCACTTCGGAGATGCTTCTTGAACGAATAGTAGAGTAAGCCGAGGCCCCCTGTCCTCGTTATAAACGGGAAAGTGGTTCGTAATGAACAACAAGGGTGGTACCACGGGTTAAAACTCGTCTCTTTTTTTAGAGACGAGTTTTTTGTATTCAAAAAATAAGGAGGTTGTATTATGGATTATAAAACGCAGTTTGCAAAAAGTTTATCGAATATTTTTACGAATGGATTAACGCAAAATCAAATTTTAGATTTAATTGAAACACCAAAACAAGATGAATTCGGAGATGCAGCGTTCCCATGCTTTTCACTAGCGAAACAATATAAAAAATCACCAGCTATTATTGCAAAGGAAGTTGCAGAGAAATTAAATGATCCGTTCTTTACGAAAGTAGAGGCCGTTGGTCCTTATGTAAATGTATTTTTCGATCGTGAAACTGTAAGTGATGCAGTATTAAAAACGATTTTAGCTAAGAAAGAAGAGTACGGTCAAAACCACTTGGGGTGTGAAAAAACGGTAGTTATTGATTACTCATCTCCAAATATTGCAAAACCCTTTTCAATGGGGCATTTACGTTCTACAATGATTGGTAATTCGTTGAAACATATCGCCGAAAAATGTGGCTATGAAGTTGTAGGAATTAATTATATTGGCGATTGGGGAACACAGTTTGGAAAATTAATTACCGCATATAAAAAATGGGGAAATGAAGCAGTAGTTAAAGAGGATCCGATACGTGAGTTATTTAAGTTATATGTTCAATTCCATGAAGAAGTAAAAGAAGACGAAGAACTAGAAGAAGAGGGACGCGCTTGGTTTAAAAAATTAGAAGAAGGTGATGAAGAAGCAGTCGAGCTCTGGAACTGGTTCCGTTACGAATCTTTAAAAGAATTTTCACGTATTTATGAACTTCTCGGTGTGGAATTTACAAATTTTCAAGGAGAAGCTTTCTATAATAATTTAATGGAAGATTTTATTGGAATTTTAGAAGAACATGATTTGCTTGAAGAATCAGAAGGTGCATTAGTCGTTAATTTAGAAGAAGAAGGTATGCCGCCATGCTTAATTAGAAAATCAGATGGTGCGACTATTTATGCAACACGTGATTTAACGGCGGCTTTATATCGTCAAAACACATATGGATTTGATAAAGCACTTTATGTAGTTGGACCAGAACAAAGTTTACATTTTAATCAATTTTTCACTGTATTAAAAAAGCTAGGCTATACTTGGGTTGATGGAATGGAACATGTACCGTTTGGATTCATATTAAAAGACGGTAAGAAAATGTCGACACGTAAGGGCAGAATTATTTTATTAGAAGAAGTGCTAGAAGAAGCTGTTGCACTTGCGGAACAAAATATTGAAGAGAAAAATCCGAATTTAAAACAAAAAGAAGAAGTGGCAAAGCAAGTAGGTGTTGGAGCAGTTATCTTCCACGATTTGAAAAATGAGCGTATGCATAATATTGAATTCTCATTAGAAAATATGTTGAAATTTGAAGGGGAAACAGGACCGTATGTACAATACACACATGCGCGTGCTTGCTCTATTTTAAGAAAAGAAAGTGTAGAATTTGAAACGTGTACGTTTGCATTAAAAGATGATTATAGCTGGAGTGTCGTAAAATTACTTAATAAATTCCCACAAGTAATTGAAGCAGCCTTCAACAAAAATGAGCCATCAATCATTTCGAAATACGTATTAGATGTAGCACAATCGTTCAATAAATATTATGGAAATGTTCGTATATTGGAAGAGAGCGAAGAGAAAGAGAGTAGACTCGCATTAGCTTACGCTGTGACGGTTGTATTAAAAGAGGGATTACGTTTACTTGGGGTAGGGGCACCTGAGGAGATGTAAAATCATAATTTAGTGCTTATGCGCCGTGAGAAATATTCATATTACTTTACTAATAAACTGCAAATCAAATTAAAGTGTAATATAGAGTAACAAAAAGACAAAACAGGCGATTATTAGCCTGTTTTGTCTTTTTGTATTTTCTTAAATAAACTCTTATTTATAAAGAGTTATATGCTGCGAAGTGTAAGAACTCTATAATCTTGTTGCGAAATCAATTAAAATATTTGTAGAGAGGATGGTCCGTATTGATTCGAGGTTTCATTTTACATATTCCTTGTCATAGACTACCGGAAAGGAGTTTTCTTAAACTACAAAAATACATGCCTTTATGTGCGCGATGCACAGGTATGTTAATTGGTTTCTGTATGTTTCCAATTTACTTTTTAATAACACCTTCGTTTAGTCTCTCATTAATGCTATCCTTTTTTGCTCAAATTCCATTATTAATTGATGGATTCACCCAAAAATGGAAATGGCGAAGCAGCACAAATTTGCTAAGAGTAACTACCGGCTTATTAAGCGGTAATGGTATGGGACTATTTATTGCATCTAGTATTATATGGATTACATCTTAAACCACATATCAACGGAGGTAGCTACTTACATGTTTTGGATTTACATAATTCTAATTTTTATATCAGGTGGAAGTGGAATTGGTTTTATCATTCATGAAAAATATTTAGAAGCAACAATAGCTTTTGTTATTTGCGTATTATTTATGGTGCTACTATATTTTTATTTAAAAAGAAGCAAAGAAAAGAGAAATTTAGATTGTGACGTAATAGATTGTACCGATTGCTCAGATTGTGATTGTACTAACTAAACTTCTGTTTATTTTAATATTATTATGAAAAGGATTATATATCGTTTCAGGTATGTAATCCTTTTTATTTTTTTAAAAATTAGTTTGTCAAATAGGTGGAGAGTAAAGAACATGTACAATTTAACGTTTTAATTAAAATTAAACATCTCTAAAATTTTTAGAAACATAGGAATACATTTATTAAATGGAGAACTATAGTTTTGTATATAAAAGGAGGCGTGGGTTTTGGAAAAATATGATTGGAATAGTAAGCTAGCGTATTTAAGAAATACGAGAGATTTATATTATAACGATGATTATTTAAGTTTTTTAGTGAATACAGTTTGGAAGATTACTGAACCGGTACATATTGTTGATTATGGTTGTGGATATGGTTATTTAGGTTTAGTTTTGTTGCCGTTACTTCCAAATGGATCAAAGTATACAGGTATTGATAGCGGGGAAGCATTAATAGCTGAAGCGAGAGAGTTGTTTCGTTCGCTTCCATATGAATCAGAATTTATTGTAGGAGATGCTACAGAAATTGAATTGGAAAATAAATATGATATAGCAATCTGTCAGGCTTTCTTATTACATATGAGTTCCCCAAAAACGATGCTAGAGAAGATGATACATTCAATTAGACAAGGTGGTAAAATAATCTGTTTTGAACCACATTGGATGTCAAATATGTCTTCATACGTATTAGATGGAGAGAATCAATCGGAAATTATCCAGCTAGGTGTTTTGCAGAGATTATTTGAAAGAGATACACAGAGAAACGGTAAAGATGGAAATATCGGCATGAAAATACCTATGTATTTAAGTGAATTAGGTGTTAAAAATATTGAATGTAGAGTAAGTGATAAAGTGAATTTTTTAGACTCTAATTTAAATCAAAATGATAAGCAAGGATTATATAATTCTCTAACAGAAGAGGGGATTGCTAGTAATCCAGGTGAAAAACAACAATTTATAGACCGTTTAATGAGTCGGGGCTTAACATTTGCTGAAGCGCTCGCTCAATATGAAGCAGAACTACGATTTTTTGAAGTGTTTCATATACATGCATCTTTAGTGTATGCTCCGAATATGAAAATTACATTTGGTGAAATAAAGAAGTAAATATCATATTAGAACAGTAAGGGAGAAGGAGAATTGCTACATTTCTAATATGGATAGGTTACCATTATTATCAAGGCTTGTCGGTAAATCGATATATCTTATCAAATCGTTGATCTATTGTAAGTTACGATAGATATATTCAGGAAATCGTTAATATAATTTCATCCACTCAATGAAGCCTCAAAAAAGAAGATAAAACTCATCTTCGAATAATACATGTTATTTCATCAAATTAAACAAAATAACGAGAAAAAGTATCGTTTTTAAGATATTTAGTTAAAAACTTGAATAATATTAAATAATATCGTTCATTATATGAGGTTTTAGTTGAATGCATACTATATGATGTGTAAAATCTAAGCAAGTAGGTTAGAATACTGCTTGCAAATGGCAGTATAAATAATTATTTGAGGTGAATACATGCTAGATTTTAAGCAATTAGAAGTTTGTTTGAAAGAAAAGAGATTTGTAGATGGATTACATGAGATAAATAATGAAATTGCACATATAAAAGAAACGAATAAGTTATCATACGTGAAGAACTGGCTTTCTAACGTTTCATCATTTGCGGAGTTTGATACATTAATTCGCCTTGCTGATGAAGGTTTGATGCATCAATATAGCTCCTTTTTAATTCGTTATACTTATAAAAAATTCCCAAATATGAGAACGCTCTCTTTATATTGTGATGAGTTAATTGATGAGCGTAAAATCCTTGATGCAGAACAATTATTAAAAGATTCTTTGGAAGAGGTAAATGAAGAGGAATCTGATGCGGACGTTTTAACGAAAGCATATTTTACGTTAGTTAGATGTTTGTTAGATATGAAGCGGAATGAAGAGGCCTATGCCTATATGCAAAAGGCGGAAAAGTATAGTACACGTGCAGTTTTTGATAAATGGGGTTACTTATATATACAGACTGGTGAGTGGGAAAAGGCAGAGGAACAACTTTTAGCCGGTCAGCAGCATAAAGATGGTGAAGAGTTAGCTACGTACCTATTGGCACAATTATATGCATATAAAGGTGAACAGCAGCGAGCATTACAACTCATAAATGATGCGATTGCAAAGTTCCCTCAAGTACCATATTTCTATTTTGAAAAAGTAAAATATTTATTAGATTTAGAGCGCTATGAAGAAATGTTAGCGGTAATAGATAAAATTAATTACATGCTCCCGCATCATGCATATACAACTTATTTTATACATTTACGTGCAGAAGCATTTTATAAAATAAATAATATTCATGATTTGCAAGCACTATTGAAAAGTGAAAAGAGTTTGAAAAATTCTCTATATCATCATATAGAAAAAAATCCTGATGGAAAAAAGATTCGTTTACCAATAGTTCCGGTTGTACAAAAGGATAACTATTGCGTTCCGACAAGTTTAGAAATGATGTTAGGGGTATGGGGAGAAAAACGTACGCAAGATGAAATAGCACAACATATTTTTGATGTAACAGGTTCTAAGTTTTCAGATACAGTTACATATATAGAGGAGCAAGGTTACGAATATCGTTATTTTCAAGGGAATGTGGAAAATTATAAGAGATTACTTGATCAAGGTATTCCCGTTTTATTAAGTATAGATATTGAGCACGCTTCCCATGTACAAGTACTTTCTGGTTATGACGACGTGCTGCAAGCTTTTTATATTCAAGATCCGAATTTCTTAGAACCGATTCTTGTGGAATATGATAAGTTGCAAGAAAAATATCGTTATACAGATTGTTTAGCTATTACGTTTACACCAAAAGATAGAATAGAACAACTTTCATTTTTAGATGAGGAAGAACATAATTATTATAAATCAATTTTTTCTCTTACTGATCATTTAGCTGAGCAAGATAAAGGGGGAATTGAAAAGTTAGTACTATTTTTAAAAGAAACAAGTGAAAATCCAAACACTTGGTTATATACGATTAAACATTTAGATGCGGAAGTAGATAAAGAGTTTATTCAGTTTTGTATAGAAAAATTAATGGAAAAGTTTCCGAGCTCTGACTTTGTGAAATTGCATAGTGCACAGTGTTTTATTCGTCTGCAAGATATGGAGAAAGCAGGACATATGCTTCAAAGTGTGGAGAAGAAAAGCAATCAAGCGTTATATCATTTTATAAATGGGCGGTATTCTTTTGAGCAAGATAATTATGCAGAAGCGATTTCTAGTTTTCGTTCATCATTACAACTGGATGCAGACCAACCAGTCGCGTGGAGTTTCTTAGCATTATCTTACATGTATATGGATCAATCCGAAAAGGGGATAGAGTATTCTCTAACAGCTATAGAACGTAGCCCAGAAAGGTTTACACTTGTAAATCACGGATTAATTTTAATAGATTTAGAACGATATGAAGAAGCATATGGATTCTTTAATGATTTATTAAAAGAATATAAGTATGAAGCGCACATTTGGTATGAACGTGCAAGATGTGCTCAACATTTAGGAAAAGTGTATTTGGCGGTAAAAGGCCTTAAAGTAGCAATTCAATTAGATAAAACAGCAGCCTATTTATATACGAAGCTTTCGGAAATCTATGAATCAGATTTGGATGATGAGAAAAGTACGAAGGAAATTTTATTACAAGGAATTCGAAATTGTGAAGATCAGGCGTCTTTATATGTTCGTTTAGGAGATTTTTATTTTCAAAATGATGAACTTGAAGAAGCGGAAACTATATATAAGCGCTCTTTAGAAGAAAATAATGAAGATGTATATTCTCATTTTGGTTTAATTCAAGTATACATGGCAAAGGAACAATATGAAGATGCAAAAAATTATATTGTTAGTATCAATAAGCAATTTGAGGACAATCAAGATTTCCTTATGAATGCTGGTATGGTGCTGTGGGATGCTGAAATTGCGTTAGGCGGGAATGAAGCTGAGTTGAAAACGGCACTTTCTAAATTAGAGGACGGTATACGAAAGTTATACAGTAATATAGAGAACGTGTTAGAAGAGTATGTAAATAGAATAAAAGGAACAGCTTTCGTGCAACGAGGTATAGCATTTTTAAGAACGTTACAAAAAGAAAAAACGGAAGTAATTGAATACGGTTGTTATGCTGGTATTTTATATGAATCTATTGGACAGTATGATCAGGCAATGAAGAGATACAATAAGGCAATCGAACAAAAGAGAATTGCTTTGCCATATTATCGAATCGGCGAAACATATATGGCATTAGGACAATTGACAGAAGCAAAGCAAGCGTATGAAATATGTTTAGAGCTGGATGAAAACTTCGCAGGTGTACATTTGCAACTAGCAGAAATATACGAAAAAGAAGAAAATCGTTCTAAAGAACAAAGTCATATGGTCCAGGGGATGAAAGAAGAGCCTTTGCATATTAATATGGAATATTTGGCACAGCTTTCAGTAGATTTGAATCTTCATGAAGATTTGCTGACTGAACTAGAACAATTAGCAGGAGAAGTACCCGAAATATGGCGTTTAGATGCTATTGCATATGTATATGGTGCGATGAATGAAATAGATAAAGAACAGGCGCGAATTGAAGAAGCGCTACAATTAGATGAGGGACATACAGAAGTTCTATATCATTATGCGAAAGTATTAGTGAAAAAAAGAGATGCGAGTGCAATTGAAGTTGCAATGAAAGTAATGCATAAAGAATTAAATAATGAACGTATATTTGATGTATATGTAAAAGCAGTAGAACAACATAAAAAAATATCTCAAATACGAGAAGCACTTCATACGTTAAAGGTGAAAAAAGCAGAAAGAAGTATGGCATTTATGTATACAGCGGCTGCGGTTACAGAAAGATGGATTGAACGTCAACAAAATGAACAGCCGAAAAAATCTATATTTACGAGAGCTTTTTATCGTATGAAAAATCGCGCGAAAGAAATTTCAATGATTACTACAATCATTGATTTATATGAAATCTCGTTAAAATTAAATCCGAAAAATAGTATGGCAGCGCAGCGATTTGCACTATTTTACGAGAATGCGGCAATGAATAAAGAAGCAATAGAAGTATTGCAAACATCGCTAGAAAATAAATGGGATTATGATGTAGCGAAGCAACTTGTAAATCTTTTCATTGAGTGTGAAGAAGAAGGCATGTTACGAGATGCTTTGGAATTAACGAAGCAAATGGTTCGAGAACTACCGGATGATTATGATACGCTTCTTTTGCAAGCACAAGTATTCTTGAAAGCTGGGGAAGAAAGAAAAGCAGAAAAAATATGTTTACAATTAACGGGAAAAACACCGTTTGTAAGTAGAGGATTCCTTACTTTAGCAGAAATATACCAAAGTCAAGAGAGGTTTGAGGATGCGATTCATTTATTAGAAGATGCTGCTGTAGATCATCCAAATGAAACGGCAATTCTTATTGCTTTAGCATCTTCGTATCATAGAGCTGGGCGAACTGTCAAAGCAGAAAAAATAACAAATGATATATTAGAAATTGATGCTACACACTTGTTAGCAAGATACGACCACGCTTGCTACTTAGCGTTATTAAACAGAAATGAAGAGGCGAAAGAAGAACTTGAAATTGTGCTTCGTGAAGATGAGACGGGATTCTTTGCTGAACTTGCAGAGGAAGATGAAGATTTAGCGGGATTACGAGAATTTGAAAATTAATTGTATAGAAATAGATAAAAAGGATATAAATAAAAATATATTTTGAATTAGTTGACAATTAATTGCCCAATGGCATAAAATAACTTTTAATAAAGTATACAAATCTGAAGACGAGAAAGAGTATAATAGTGAGCTGTTCTCCAGAGAGCCGGTGTATTGCTGAAAGCCGGTGTGCAGACGTTATTTGAAAATCATCTCCGAGGAGCCGTGGCTGAATAAAGTAAGCTCGGACGGATGTCTACCGTTACAAAGAACGCGTATGTTAGTACGTTGCTAAGTGCTATTAGCGAAGAGCTAATAGAATTAGGGTGGTAACGCGGTTAAACCCGTCCCTACTTCATAGGGACGGGTTTTTTGTGTGCTTTAAAACATTCAAAGGAGTGATTGTAGATGAAGAAAGTAGATGTAAAAGAGTCAGCTGTAGGGAGAGAAACACGTATTCGTAAGCAGTGGAACGAGCAAAGTATTTTCGAGCAATCAATTCAGAATCGAGAAGGCGCACAGTCTTTTGTATTTTATGAAGGACCACCAACGGCGAATGGATTACCGCATGTAGGTCATGCGCTTGGACGGACAATTAAAGATGTAGTAGCAAGATATAAAACGATGGCTGGATATAAAGTGTTACGAAAAGCGGGATGGGATACACACGGTTTACCTGTAGAATTAGGTGTTGAGAAGCAACTCGGTATTTCTGGTAAACATGAAATCGAAGAGTATGGAATTGAGCCATTTATTAAGAAGTGTAAAGAAAGTGTATTCACATATGAGAAGCAGTGGCGTGAATTCACTGAAAGCATCGGTTATTGGGTAGATATGGATGATCCATACGTTACGTTAGAGAATCCATATATCGAAAGTGTATGGCATATTTTAGGAACGATTCATGAAAAAGGATTATTGTATAAGGGGCATAGAGTTTCACCATACTGCCCAAGCTGTCAAACGTCATTAAGTTCACATGAGGTTGCACAAGGGTATAAAACAGTAAAAGATTTAAGTGCAACAGTTAAGTTTAAAGTGAAAGATAGTGAAAATGAGTATTTCCTAGGTTGGACAACGACACCTTGGACACTTCCAGCAAATGTTGCGCTCGCTGTACATCCAAATATGGAATACGTGAAAGCGAAACAAGAAGGTCATGTATACATTGTTGCGAAAGAACGTGTACAAGATGTATTAAAAGAAAACTATGAAGTATTATCTGTTCATAAAGGCGAAGAATTAGTTAACACATCTTATACAGCACCGTTTCCAATGAAAGAAGTTACAAATGGCTACCACGTTATCGCAGCAGATTTTGTCACGGCAGATAGTGGTACAGGACTTGTTCATATCGCTCCAGCATATGGGGAGGACGATTATAGAGTCGTTCAAAGTGAAGGATTGTCATTCTTGCATGTTGTAGATGAGAAAGGTGAATATACGGATGCAGTACCATTTCTTAAAGGTAAGTTTGTAAAAGATTGTGACGTGGATATCGTTCGTTATTTAGCGAAAGAAGGGTTACTATATCATAAAGAAAAATATGAACATAGCTATCCGCATTGCTGGCGCTGTGATTCACCATTACTTTATTATGCAGGAGAAAGCTGGTTAATCCGAACAACTGAGATTAAAGAAACATTTTTACGAAATAATGATTCTGTTACGTGGTATCCAGACCATATGAAACATGGCCGGTTTGGTAAGTTTTTAGAAAACATGGTGGACTGGAATATTAGCCGGAATAGATATTGGGGAACACCTTTAAACGTATGGGAATGTGAAAGCTGCGATCATCAATTCGCACCGAAAAGCATTGCCGAATTAAGAAAGCATAGTACGGAAGAAACACCTGAAGATTTAGAATTGCATAAGCCGTATGTAGATGAAGTGCAAGTTTGCTGCGAAAAATGCGGAAGTACAATGAATCGTACACCAGAAGTAATCGATGTTTGGTTTGATAGTGGCTCCATGCCGTTTGCACAATATCATTACCCGTTTGAAAATAAAGAGTTATTTGAAGAACAGTTTCCAGCAGATGTTATTGCAGAAGGCATTGATCAAACACGCGGATGGTTTTATAGTTTATTAGCAGTATCAGCACTATATACAGGAAAAGTACCTTATAAACGAGTGTTATCACTAGGGCATGTTCTAGACGAGGAAGGACAGAAAATGTCTAAAAGTAAAGGAAATGCACTAGATCCAGTCGATTTAGTAAATCAGTTTGGTGCCGACGCTCTAAGATGGGCTCTACTCGTTGACAGTGCCCCATGGAATGCGAAACGATTTTCTGAAAGAACAGTACAAGAAGCGAAATCTAAATTTGTGGATACGTTAGTCAATGTGTATAGCTTCTATGTTTTATATGCAAATTTAGATGAGTATAATCCGAATGAAACGTATGATGTAAAGCGAACGAAATTGGATGAATGGGTATTATCAAGATTGCATAGCACAACGAAAAAAGTAAGAACAGCACTTGATGATTATCAATTTACGAATGCAGCTCGTGAAATCGCGGCGCTTGTAGATGAAGTAAGTAACTGGTACGTAAGACGATCACGTAATCGTTTCTGGGAGTCTGGTATGAATGCTGAAAAAGCAGCTGCGTATGAGACACTTCATGAAGTACTTGTGACAATTAGTAAATTAATTGCACCATTTACACCGTTTGTCGCTGAAGATATTCATTTGAATTTAACTGGAAGTAGCGTTCATTTAGAGGATTATCCAGTTGTAAATGAATCACTACTTCAGCCGAAATTAGAAGCGGAAATGGATGCTGTTTTACAAGTTGTTGAACTTGGAAGAAGTAATCGTAATCAGCATTCATTAAAAGTAAAACAGCCGTTAGCAGAACTTGTATTACTAGCGCATAATGAAAATGATATGGATTGGGAATCTTATCGTGATATTGTAATGGATGAGCTAAATGTAAAAGCGTTCCATGTTGAACTCGATGAAACGAAATACACGTCCTATCAATTAAAGCTGAATTTTAAAACAGCTGGGCCGAAGTTTGGTAAAAGTGTGAATGCAGTAAATGGCTGGCTAAAACAATTATCAAAAGACGAAGTACAACACTTTGTATCTACAGAAAGAGCAGTTTACGAAGTAGCACCAGGAGAAGAAGTAGTGGTAACAGCTGAAGATGTATTAGTAGAGAAAGTTGCAAAATCAGGATTCTCTAATACGACTAACGGACAATATACAGTTATGTTAGATACGAATGTAACGGAAGAATTGTTACAAGAAGGAGTAGCGCGCGAATTCATTCGAGCGGTTCAAGAATATCGTAAGCAGTTGAATTTACCGGTTAATTTACGAGTCGATGTTATTCTTGATACAGAGGAAGAACTAAAGCGAACATTAACGAACCATAAAGAGTTGTTGGAAGAAAACTTACTCGTTAAGCAATTTACATTTGATCACTTAACGAATGAAGATGATGAACTATTTTTAGGTGAAGCGAAAGTTCGAATTAAATTAAGCGCGGCTCATTAAAGAAAAAAGGAAGTTGGAATGATTCCAACTTCCTTTTTGTATGATTGGGAAATTATCCCGCTATTTGTGGGAGCCGGGCTTCCCGTAAAAGCCCGATTGGGGAGGGCTAATAATCAGCGGGGGATGGACAATCCCCCACTGATTAAAGCTTTACTTTATCCGGCCAATTTCCTCATATTCCATTCGATAGGGCCTCTAGAAAATTTCTTTCTCCATAAAACGCTAAATAAATACACTGAAAATGAAAAATCCAGTAGCAAATAGTAAAACAAATAATAGTGTTTGATGTTCTATTAAAAAGTATAGGGTTTAGGAAATGAATAAAGAAATATATTTCTACAGTATTTTTCTCGTTTTACACATAAATATTGAGAAAATTTCACTTACCCAAAATGTAAAGGTAATAGAATTGTTTGTATAGAATTACTCGTAGATTCAATTTTTATCCGGCTACTTGTGGACAGTAATAGCCCACTGGGAATGGGGTAAAGGTTTCAATTTATTAGGGGGAGTGGTTTTATGTTAAACAAAAAAATGGTGGCAATGGCAATGACTGTGCCATTAGTAATGGGGACGATTTCTACTGTTTCGGCATTGGAAAAACAGCAGCAAGTAAAGCTAGAAGCTTATTCACCACAGAAAAAAGCAATTGAATATTTAAAAGGGAATGCTGATCAGTATGGATTAAAGCCAGACCTTTCAGACTTGCAATATATTTCTACAACAGAAACATCAGTAGCTTCATATGTTAGGTTCCAACAAGTTGTTAATGGTGCACCTGTATTTTCAAAACAAATTACAGTTACTCTTAACGGAGAGGGAAAGGGAGTACTTGCTGTTTCTGATTATCAATCTGTCAAAGGTGTGAAGGAAGTAACGACAAAAATTAGTGAAAAAGATGCAATACAAAAATCAATGGCGTATGTTGGAGAAGCAAGTGAGCAAAACTTATGGGCTCCTACAGAGAAAGAATTCGGATATATTGTTGAAGAGGGAATTGCTCGTCCAGTATACAAAGTTGTAGTCCATTCTAATAATCCATTTGGTGCATGGGAAACATTTATTGATGCAGAAAATGGAAAGTTAATTAAAAAGGTTGATATAAACCGAAAAGCAGAGGGAACAGGGAAAGTATTTTTACCTAATCCTGTCGTATCTAGTGGAAGTTTAGTAGGGTTAAAAGATAATAACGATGCAGATTCAACAGCGCTAACGAACCAATTGAAGACTGTTACGTTAAAAGGTTTAGATGGAACAGGATTTTTAATTGGAGAGTATGTAACGATTTCTTCAAAAGCAAAAACAAAATCTACAAACTTACAATTTAACTTTACACGTGCAAATGATAGCTTTGAAGATGTGATGTCGTATTATCATATCGACACATTGCAACGTTACATTCAAGGTTTAGGCTTTAAAAATATTAATAATCGTTCGATTAAAGTAAATGTAAATGGTACGACTGACGATAATTCATTCTATTCTCCATCAACGAAAGCTTTAACTTTTGGTACTGGCGGTGTAGATGACGCAGAAGATGCGGGCATTATCGCGCATGAATATGGTCATTCTATTCAAGATAATCAAGTACCAGGCTTCGGAAGTTCACCAGAAGGTGGAGCGATGGGAGAAGGATTTGGAGACTTCTTAGGTGCTACGTATGAAGATGCAGTATCGACAACAGGTTATGGAAAAGCATGTATTGGAGAATGGGATGCGACTGCTTATTCTAGCTCAGATCCGACGTGCTTACGCCGATTAGATACGAATAAAGTATATCCGAAAGATATAACGAATGAAGTTCATAATGATGGGGAAATTTGGGCTCAAGGTCAATACGAAATGGCGCAATCTTTTGGACGTGATGTAGCAACAAAAATTATTTTACAATCACATTGGTCATTAACGCCAAATGCTAAATTCCGTGACGGGGCAAAAGCAATTAAGCAAGCGGATGCTCTTTTATATGGCGGACAACATGCGGCTGAAATTGATCGCATTTGGGCAGCGAGAGGAATTAGCACGAATTAATATAAAAAGTCGTGGCGTTTATAAGCCACGACTTTTTAATTTGCTTAAGAACTGGTACTGGAAAACTTATTGGTATCGGTAATAATGTACATATACCAATAAGTTTATTTTACTGCTTCTTTAAAAACAAAATGCTCTTTAAATTTTCTAGACTCAACTTTTTGGCCGTTTCGCATAGATCGGAAAGGGTGTTCTTGCCAAGTGATTATAACGTCAACCGCATCTGATTCTGTAGAAACAGGGAAGTTAGCATGTCTAAATCCAGTTTTTCCACTTGCTAGACGACCTTCTTTTAGGGAAAAGAGTTCGTATTTTGTTTTCATATTTGGTTCATTACGGAAGACTTCAACTTGTACGTTATATACTTCGTTTTCTCCAACATTCTTTACTGAAAATTGATATGTTTGAAATTTATCTTTTTTAGCTTGAAGCATATTTTTACTTGTTTTTTTCGGTTCATCAATATTCACTTGCCATTGATCAGAGTTTTGAGAGATTGGTAAAGATTTTGGTGAATAGGCGTATGTTTCATTAACTACAACTAAGCATAATAATAGGAGAAAGAAACTAATTGTTTTTTTCATATGTACACCTCCGATAAAACTTTAATAATAATATGCGTGGGAAATGTGGATTTTATGTAATAAAATGGAAAAAAGTGCAATTGAATGGATTTGAGAAAGATAAAATATTTTGTAAAAAGAAGCATAAGCTGGCCAGAACGTTATCAAGACCTAAATTATAAAAATCCCTAAAAATAAAGGAGAGCACATATTAGACATGACTAATATATTCTCTCCTTTCATTCCATTAAAGCGCCCTTTTCTGGAACAACAACATTTTCTATTAATGATTTTTCATCCACTCTGTTTTATTCAGTACATAGTGATTATATAATTCATTTTCTATTGTCTGTTGACTCAGATAAGTAAATCCACATTTTTCAATCACTTTATTTGATGAAACGTTGTTAATTAAAGCTACTGCGTTAATGACATCTAAATTTGTATTTGTAAACAAATAGTTAATCAATCCTGTAGACGCTTTAGTAGCGTATCCTTTCTTTTGATATTCACTTGAAATGGCATACATAATTTCTCTATTAGGTGAAGGTAGCTCATCTTTAATACCTGTACAGCACCAACCAATAAATTCATCCGTTTCCTTAATAAATACCCCTAGTTTTAAAAAATGATCATCTATGTTTGATGTATTTATAGCGGCATCAAGAAATGCTTTATTTGCTGGTATTTCATAATTGGTAACCCAATCTACCCTTTGTTCTTTTGTTGATTTCCAGTCTGGCAAGAAATTAAATATTTCGGGTTGATTTGAAATTCTGTATATACTATCTGCATCTTTAATGGAAAACTCTTGAAGATAGATATCTCCGCAATCTATTTTAAATAATCTTTCTGATGTTTTATGCTTCATAACTCTTCCCCTTGTAAGTCATATTTTTATCACTTCTTTTATTGAGCGATCTTATTCCATTTAACTCCCTTTCCCTTTAAAATAATTATCTCAAAATTTAATTATTTATACAATCACATATTCCAGAATATGGACCGATTGTTGAACATGCAGGGAACGGAGTGCTATTAGATTTTTTTATAAACCTCTGCATATGCAAATTTTAGCTGCTCACGTAGTCCTTTATTTTCTTCATCCAATTTTTTAATTTTCCGTTTTAAAGATGCTATAATTGCATCTTTATTGTGTCCATCTATCTCCCGCTTCACCTGTTTTGGAGTGGGACCTTGAGCTTGTTTCTGGCGTAATGATTCAATCCGATCACGCAGTTCATGGTTGTTGTATAGCGTCGCTTTTGCCACGCCAGCCTCGTTCGCTACGCTGTTAAAATTGATGTTCTCATTGGCTCGCACGAGCCTTTGGATGGCTTTATCCACCTTTTGATAAGTGGCAGCCTTCCGCGATGCATGAATTGCTTTTAAATGTTCTTTACGATCATAGTTAGCCATTTTCTACACCTTGCTTTCGCTTCATTCGTTCCATTCTGCCGAAGATAACGTTCCCTTCCTGTAGCTTGTTTAAAATCTCTTCATAACGCTTCAAATTTCTAGAACCCTTTTCCACAATGTCTTCACGTCCATACTGTGTTGCCAATTCCATATTTCTGGAGGTTCTTTTGATGTGATCTTCATATTTCCCTATATCGAAATCGGAAAATCCGATGGCTAAATCCTTACAGGGACTGCCTCCGTTACACGTTAAACAAGGTGCTTCCTCCATATAAGGACAACTGCCGTTTAAACGAGCGTGACACGTTCCATAGTTGTTTTCCATCGCATTCAGTTTATGATCCTGCCAGAGAGCTTGCAGAATGTCCTGCGGAATGTCTTCGCCTACCTTGATTTCTTGCACCTCGCCGTTCCAAGAAAAACTGAACACTCCTTGGCTGATGACCGATTCAAACGCCTTTCGCTTTGTGTCATCCAATAGTTTGGCATACCGCAAGGTCATCTCTGGGGAAGCATGGGCTAACAATTCCTGTACAGTCAGAATGTCCGCACCTCCGTTCAACATTTTGATGGCATAGGTGTGTCGGAATTGATGAGTTTTAAAATAAAAGAGTTTTCCGCTCTCATCTACAATGTTTTTCCTCTTCGCTAAGATATTCAGTTGTTGCTGAATCCAACCTCGATCATAAGGCTTTCCTTTCCGGGACCCGCGATAACGAACGAAGATGAACCCTTCCGGGTTATTATCTCGATTGCTGTTCTCTTGGGATTGTTGAATGAGAACCGCCAAGATATTTGCCAGTTCGTCATCAATTGGGATTCGATGTCCTTTGACGTACGTTTTCTCAATATCTGTGACAATGGAGTATTTGCCGTTTAACCGCTCCAAGCAATCAGAGGTCAATCCTAAAACGCTTGAAATCCGCAGCCCTGTTTTAAAGGCGGTCCACACGACAGGAATGATATCTTTGTGTAAATCATTGATGTGCGTGAAGAGTTGCTCTAACACACAGTCAGGAATATAGTCAATTTGGTCAATGGACTTCTTTCTTAGTTTCGGTTTATCTTCGGGAAAGAGTAGTAATCGCACAGGGGTTTTAGGTGCAATGTCATATTCATATCGCTGGATGTCTTCCAAAAATTTCCCCGTGATTTTTAGCGCTTTAAAGATATAATTTTCAGGATGTGCGTCTTTACGTTTTAAGTTGCTTTTGGTGTACTCATGCAGCCATTGGATGTACCGTTCTATATGGTGACGTTTCAAACCTTTCAAATCATTCCAGGTTGGTTCCTGTGAAAACACAAAAGACAGAAACTTGGGCAAATGCGCTAAATATAGTTTCGCTGAACTCCACGAGAATTGGTTCTTACTAAATAAGCGTTGTTTGATATATTTTTTGATGTGCTGACGCATCTTTACCTGTTCAATTTTGGTGAAATCGAGGTAATAATTGGTAATGCTCTTAACATAATCAATCCCATATTGTTCATGCAGTATCCGTATATCCCATCGATCTTTGTCCCATTCTTCGCGAGTATCTGTCAACGCAAAGAGATTGGAATGGATGTGCCGTAGAAAGGTTGCTGTGTTCGTTTTAAACTTGTGTTCGCCGTACATTATGTGCTGCGTTGTTCGCTGTGTGGAAATTCCTTGCTGCTGTAACCAAAACAACCATTCCTGTTCCGCCTTCTCGATGTCTAGTTCAAGGAGAGTGGAGAGGGCAGGGTGTTTTTCGTTAAGGAAAGTTGTCAACCTGCGCAAGTGTGTTATCTTTGGAACAAAAGCGCTGCTCAGCGCCCATTCGTCGTTGAACAGTTTCTGATACCACACATATTTCACTTCCAGGTTGACAGTCGGGCTGTTGATTTGAAAATACACATTCCGATTAGTGCCTGTGTAATTCTCCACCATTTCCCTAAATTGCGGAATGTCCTCGAAAAAGTCAACATTCCAAATGTCGTTGACCAAGAAGTAGGAGTCCTTCATATGCTGGATGGTAACAACGCCGTCTTCATGTATGTTCTTCACAGGATAACTCAACAGCTCGCGCTGCAATTGTTCGTGAAACCCTAATTCTTCTGTATACACTTGTTGTTTCTGTTTCATTCTCTCCCACCTTTCAGTACTATTTTCGTATCTGGAATGCACCCTGCGCCTTTTCCCAATCCTTACGGATCTCTTCGTCCGAAGGATGAAGGTAAAGGTTCATCGTCGTTTGGATTTGGGAATGACCCAAGCGTTCCTGCACCTGTTTGATGTCCTTTGTCTCCTGGTAGTACATGGTCGCGTGTGTATGACGAAACAGATGAGGATGAACCTCTATCCCTGTTTTCTGCCGCAACCGCTTGAACAAGGCTTCCACATTGCTGTATGTCATGGGTTTACCCGCGCTCCCACCGCGCAGCTTGATGAACACAAAGTTGGTTTCGACGTCCAATTCATCGATCACTTCATACAGGTAGTCATCGTACAAATCCATGAGAGCTTGCGACACAAAAATCTCTCGTTCGCCTGTTTTCAGTTTTGCACCGTTCTCCAATTCCCCACGGTCTGTTAGACGAATGCGATGACCTTTTCCGTGATCGAATTGGAAATCTTCCAAGAATAAAGAAAGAGCCTCTCCGATCCGCAATCCCGTCTCGAACAGGAGTTGAACCAGGAAGGTGTCCCGTATATTTGTGGTAGCCGCCAAGACCTGATGCACCTGTTCCTTTGTGAGCGTTTGTACCCTCTTGCGAGGTTCTTTTATCTTCAACACATTTTGCATAGATGGCTTGTCCTTATTGACGTGATGAAGGAAACTCTTATACCGTGTCCTCCCGCCTGTAAAGACCTGACGCATCAATTTCTCTTCCATATCACGCGGTAACCCTTCATTTCGGTACAAATAGTCATAGAAGTTTGTGACAGCGGTGATCGTAAGATTTACCGTTCTCTCTGTTTTCTTTGCCTGCACAGGTCGGAGGGACGTTACTTTGGTGCTCTCATACGGATTCCGAAGCCACCCCACAAACTCCACCAAATCCTCTAATCTTATACCCTTGTAATCTTTCTCTGTTTCTTGTAAGTACAGGAAATACTGTTTTAGTGCATAACAATACGTCTTCTGTGTATTGTTGCTTTTTCCTGTAACATCCAAATACTTGAGGTACTTGAGCACAGGAATCACAGGAATGCCTTCATTATCTACTAATATGTATCTCTTTCCATTCTCTAGGATCACCTCTTGTACACGCATAGACCTTTACCTCCTAAATCCTATTTACACTCGGTCTATCGACCACGCTACGCCTCCCGCTGTGGGCTTTGTCCCCTAACTAATAAAAACACATTTCATTAATGACATTATATACATAGTAGACAATATTTTGAATATCTGATTATTCCGTCTGTTTTGTATAAAAAATAGGATAGGATGTTCTATATTGAACATCCTATCCTATTATCATTTTAGTATAGTTAACGTTTTGGCCAACTTATGCTTCCATGATTTGAAGAATATTTTTAATGTCGCCTTTAAATAAAGTCGCGACTTTTAGGGATAGCATCACATTGCCATCAATTTAAGAAATTAATTGTTCCTCAAAATGAAAAAACGAGCTGAATTCCCATAAATAAATGTAGCAAGAACAAACTTCGTTTTGGATACATTTCAAAGTCTCAAGTCGATAGGCATATGGCTACTTTTCAACTAGTACGATATCATCAAGATAGGCATTAATAGTGTCAATATTGTCATCAAGAGAGACATCAATTCTTGGTAATACGGCAGGAAGATTAATTATCAATTCAATTGGAGAACTATCATTTAGAGTAGTAAATTCGAACGATTTTTGTTCATACTGTGAGGACCTAAGTTCCAAAAACCGTTGACCTATTACTTTACCATCTATATATACGTGTATACTTTCATCAGGATAAGTTACTTTTCCAGATACGGAAAGTATGTATGTAGTATTAGGCTTCAAAGCTACGTGTCCCCTAAGCCCACCGTATAATCCCTTTAAATGAAGTCCTTTAGAGTTATTTACTCCTACATGCTCTTCAATAGTGGATTTTGTATCGCCAAATGATTTAAGAGGTTCTAAACTTGAATTGTGGTCAAAATCAACATTTAAAATATAAGATTTCTCCTTTTCCTTCAATTGTACATTATCAAACTTAACCCTCCCATTTTCTGTAGAAGCAAGTTTGACTGCAAAGTTTAACACATCTTTCCCTGTTTTAAACTTTATTTCATGATGTTCCGGCTTAAATCCTGTATACTGCTTCTTTGTTAATGGAACGATTTCTTGATTGGCATTTAGATTACCTACTGTTACTTCTGATGGAGAAACTATACTTCCCGCTATATCAAATGTTAATGTGTATTCTGTATTCGGCTTTACAGTAACAAGCTGATAGGCTGTGTCTGCATGGATTAATTTGAGATAATGATTGCCTGGTTCAGAAGTGCCGATATTCTCGGTAGAAGAATTAGGATTAGATAAAATCCAGTTATTTAGCCCATCCTCAAAATCTCCATTCCTAACTTGTTCATTTGCAGATGGACTATTTGCTGATACAATACCTGAAAAACCTATACTGGCACTTAATACAATTGCTGTAGAAAATACTCCTATACCGAATTTTTTAAACAATTTCTTCATCTCCTTTGGTCAGATTAAAATTTACTTTTTCACATTTCTATATATATATTTGGAAAAACCTTCCAAAGAACACCTTTGTTAATAAATAATTTATGTATCCGAGATTAAGGTTATTTTCATTTGAAAGATCTTCAACATATACAAGGACACCTCGCTCAAATTGAACGGGTAAAGAAAGCATATCAAGAGAGCACAGTGACCTATTAACTAACGGAAGCGTCAGTTCCACTTTCTCTTTTATTAAGGTTATTAGTATCAATTTGACCAAGTTATGCTTCGAACTGCGGCTAACTTATAGGTAAAGTGACATATTTCTAAGCTGTCAAATGATAATTGTATAGAGTTCAATGTTCATATTACATATCTTTAGAAGGGGTTTGTTTAGTGAGAAATTGCAATATTTTTCTAAAAGGGCTTGCGTTTTATAAAGTAAAGAGATAGAATACTCTGTAAATATAAAAAGTGATGATTAGGAAAAGTACATGGTGCAAAGGTCTACAGAGAGCAATCGGTTGCTGAGAAGATTGCGATACCGCATGATGGAAAGACACCTGTGAGTGTTGCTTTGAACGTGATAATTAGTAAAAGCAAACGGTACCTACCGTTATCAGGGCTAAGATGGTCATTATGACAATTTGGGTGGTACCGCGGAAAAATCCGTCCCTATTTATAGGGGCGGATTTTTGTATTCTTTGAAAGGAGGTGAGTGACCGTGGATGATGACGATGACAACAACAATAACGTAAATAAAAATAAAATTAATGGAGGGAAATGTAATGGATGCAATAATGAAGCGTTCACTCACAAAAGAATGTAAGGAACAAAGCGGAAAGGTTGTATTACTTCAAGGATGGGTAAAAAAGGTTCGTCATCTAGGTAATGTTAGTTTTTTATTATTACGGGACCGAACGGGAGTTATTCAATGTGTATTAGAAAACGGGTTAGCTGGATATAAAGTAGATGTGGAAAGTGTCGTTCAAATAGTTGGTCAAATAGTAGAGACTTCGAAAACAGAATTAGGGGTTGAAGTGCTTGCACACGAAGTGAAAATATTAAATGGCGCAGAACCACTTCCATTTGAAATAAATAAAAAGAAGTTACAAGTTGGCTTAGATCAACTACTGAATGAGCGGGTATTATCATTAAGACATGAGCGAATCGCGGCGATATTTAAAGTGAAATCTACACTTGTTCAGAGCTTTAGTGAATTTCTTATAGAGAACGATTTCACACGTATATTTACTCCAAAAATTGTTTCGCAAGGGGCAGAAGGAGGAGCGAATGTTTTTAAGCTTCCATACTTCCAAAAAGAAGCATATTTAGCGCAATCACCACAGTTTTATAAACAAATGATGGTAGCTGGAGGGTTAGAACGTGTTTTTGAAGTTGCACCTGTTTACAGAGCGGAACACCATAATTCTTCCCGTCATTTGAATGAATATATATCGTTAGACGTAGAACTTGGATTTATTCATGATTTTTATGAAGTGATGCAATTAGAAACGGATGTTTTACGATATATGTTTCAACAAGTAGCAAAAATCTGTGAAAAAGAACTACAACTATTACAAATAGAAGTACCTGTTATTACAGAAATACCTAAAATCACATTGTTAGAAGCACAAGATATTTTGAAAAATAAATACCGGAAAGAATCGCCGATTGGGGATTTAGATACAGAAGGTGAAAAGCTATTAGGTAAATATGTGAAGGAAACATATAATAGTGAATTTGTCTTTATTACACATTATCCGAAAGAAGCGCGACCGATGTATACAATGCCGAATAAGGAGAACGAAGCCGAAACGGATTCATTTGACCTATTATATAAAGGATTAGAAATAACGTCAGGTGCACAGCGTATTCATAATCATGAAATGTTACTCGCATCTTTTAAAGAAAAAGGATTACATCCAGATACATTTCAATCTTATTTAAATACATTCCGATACGGTTGTCCCCCGCATGGTGGTTTTGGAATTGGATTAGAGAGAGTTGTATACAAACTATTAGAATTAACAAATGTACGAGAGGCGAGTGCTTTTCCGAGAGATTGTACACGTCTTATACCATAACATTAAAACCCTTCTATAATATAGAAGGGTTTTGTGCATTTCAACATATGTTAAAGGGAATAACAATGGTTTTTTGTGAAAATATGTAAATTATATCAAGAAAATTTTATAATGAATTGAGAAAAAGAAAATTCATAAGTTATAATAAAATATGAATATAAAAATAGTTCATATAATAATGTATGGAAGGGTATGAAACATGCTATATCAAACACAAGCAACACAACAAACACCAGCGTATATAATTTATCTTCTTGATGTAAGCGCATCAATGAATCAAATGATGGATGCAGGGGGAGAAGAAAAAAGAAGAATTGATATTGTAACGGATGCTCTTTCTTTAGCAATTCGCCAAATGGTATTCCGTTCAACGAAAGGTAGTCGTTTGCTCCCGAGGTATAAATTGTCTATTTTAGCCTATAGTGATCATGTTTTTGATTTATTGGGTGGGGTGAAAACAATCGACGAAGTAGCAAGACTGCGTCCGCTAGAAAAAATCCAAACGCATCGCTTAACTGATACAGCAAAAGCTTTCTCTGTAGTGGAGAAGTTATTACAAAAGGAATTACCAAATTTACATGATGGACCAGCTCCTGTTGTCTGTCATATGACAGACGGGGCTTCAACTGGTGAAGATCCAGAATTAATTGTGCGAAGAATTATGGATATGTCCGTACCTGATGGAAATGTACTAATTGAAAACATTTTTATTTCAGATGAAATTATGCAAGACCAAATTACTAGCATAAAGAAGTGGCAAGGGATTATGCCAAATACAGAAATTACAGATGAGTATGGTGCAAAGTTGCAAAGACTTTCATCGCCTATCCCTCAAAGCTATCGTGAGATGATGACTGAACATGGTTTTCATATTGCAGATGGTGCGGTGATGATGTTTCCTGGTACAAATGCGGATTTAGTATCACTTGGATTTCAAATGTCTGCTGCAACGCCAGTTCGATAGGAGGGATAAGTATGGTGAAATATATCCTGTCGCAAGAGAAAGAAACGGTATTACAAGAAAAGAATAGTAAACATTTTACTTATCGATATAGTTACGTAAGAGCTAAAGAAACACAGGAATTAAATGAGAGTGGGCAAGACTTTCTGGTATTTCAAGATAATGGAACTAGTTTCATATTTGTATTATGTGATGGTGTAGGAATGTCTTTTCATGGTGAAATCGCTGCGGAATTTCTTGGTATGAAATTATTAAACTTATTTGAAACATGTCAGGAAAAGGGACAGGATATTTCTACCTTATTAAATAAAAAGTTAAAAAATTGGACAGAAGAAGCTTCAGTGGAAGTGAGTGCATTTCAATTGCCAGAAGAAACACCGTGGCTACTTCGCGATGTATTGGAAGAAAAGAGAAAACAAGGTAGTGAAGCTATGTTTATTGGTGGGAAAATAGAGCTCATTCCAAATCAAGACAAAGTACAAGTAACGATGGTTACACATGGTGATTCATTTGTACAATTGTTTCAAGAGAAGAAGGATTGTTTGAATGTAATGAAGTTTGAGAGAAATATAGAGAAAAGATGGTCTACACAGGGTGGCATTATTGGTGGCGAATTGGAGGTTTTTTCGAAGACATTATCCAGAGAAGAAGTAAATCGGATTGTTATTCATTCAGACGGACTAATGTCACTTATGCAGTATAACTTTGAGGAAGTCCTAAAAGAAATTGAAAGGGCGCAGTGCTCACCGACAAGCGATGATATTTCATTCTTAGATATTTCTTGGTAACAACACGATGGAAAAAGGTGAATAAACGTGGAAGAGATTATTGTGACTTACATAAAGCAATCAAATGAAGAAATAGATATTGCGATTCCTAATGATGTAAAAGTAGTACAAATTATTGAAGCGATTTTACATCATGAAAAAATAGATGAAGCGTTAAGCGATATCTATGAAATTAGAGTGACAAAAGATAAAGAAGAATGGCAATCTATTCGGGATGATGAAACTTTGAGAGATAGTGATGTTTGGGATGGGCAATATGTAATGTTGCATAAAAAAGGAGCGCTTATTTCTTCTTTTGAAATGCTACCTGCAGAAGAAACTCATACCGAACCTATTAAATCAGATATACCTTCTAATGAAGAAGATTATGTATGGAAAATCATTGAGTAATAGTTTTTAAGTGGGGAAGGAGAAATGTTTTGTGCAAAAATCACCATATTTTCAACGCTCTCCGCGTGTGAAAGTAGATATACCAACAGGGGATGTTATTATTCATGATCCACCGAATATACCGGAGGAGCCGAAGTTTTCAATCGAAACAATGTTACTGCCAGCAATGATGACGATTTTAACATTGATATTATATTTTGTAATGATGAAATTTATGAAGATGAATTCAAGTTATATGCCATTAATGATGGTTTCAAGTATTCCAATGTTAGGATCATATGTAATTACAACGATGGGGCATTTCCGTAAAAAGAAAGAACATCGTCAAATGGTTGAACAATTACAAACAAGATACTTAGAGCAAATTCAAAAGCATCGAGTGGAATTAGATACGTTAAAGGTTGAACAAGCAAAATATTTAATTACACAAAATCCAAGTCCATTAAAAAGCGTACAAAGAATTGAAAATCAAGAAAGTAATTTATGGGAGCGAACACCTGAAAGCCCAGATTTCTTGGATATCCGTATCGGAACAGGAGAAAGACCCTTCCTTGTAGAGTTGAAGGTGCCTGAGCAGAAAGGTTATGAAGAAAATCCATTAGTTACAGAAGCACAAAATGTGAAAAGGGATTTTAATACGATACCTAATGGACATATTTCAATTTCTTTGAAAAAAAACGATGTAATTGGTGTAGTTGGGAATAAAGAAGATAGATTAAACTTTATTCGAATTGTAACGACGCAAATTATGACACATCATGCTCCAAATGAAGTGAAAATAGCAGCCTTTTATCATGAGAAGGAGAAAAAACAGTGGGATTGGATGAGATGGCTTCCTCACGTATGGGATGAACAGAGAAGTATGCGTTTTCTATCTGAAAATCAACAAGATGCACAGAAATTAGCTGAAGTGCTGTTTACACCACTTAATATGCGTAGAATCTATAATTCCTCTGCACAAGCGGATGCGAAAGTTCCTTTAATTCCAATGTATGTCTTTTTCTTATCAGCGAGAGAATTTTTAGAGGATGATCCGTTAACTCCAATGTTACTTAGAGAAGGGGAAAGTGTCGGAGCTTCTACATTTATTTTTGCAGAACAAAGGGAACGCTTACCTATGGAATGTGATCTTGTTATTAGCTTAAATGGGGAAAAAGGTGAGTTAGTAGAAACGTTTTCAAATTCAGCTGAAAACAGTGGGACAACCCGTGCTAGTTTTAAAGTAGATCGACTTTCATTCGAACGATGTGAATTAGGAGCGCGAAGCATTGCACCGATTAGGATGAAAAGTTCTACAGCAGCCAACATTCCAAAAGTATTAACATTTTTAGACTTGTTTCAAGCTAAGAAAATGGAAGAGTTACAGGTGCAAGAGAGATGGAAAGAAAATCGATATCCGACTTCATTACCGGTTCCAATTGGTGTAAGAGAAGGAAGTAAGCCTGTTTTTCTAAATATTCACGATAAAATAGAGAAAAAAGGGCATGGTCCGCATGGCTTAATGGCTGGTACAACAGGATCAGGAAAAAGTGAAGTCATTCAGTCTATAATTGCAGCGTTAGCAGCAACCTATCATCCTCATGAGATGGCATTTATGCTTATCGATTATAAGGGTGGCGGAATGTCAAACACCTTTGCTGGTTTACCGCATATTATTGCATCTATTACAAACTTAGAAGATCCAAACTTAATTGAGCGTGCCAGAATTTCATTAAAGGCAGAATTAGAGCGGAGACAAAAATTATTTATTCAGGCTGGAAATGTCCAACATTTAGATGAATATTATGAAACAAGCTGGCGTGAAAAAGAACCTTTACCGCATTTGTTTATTGTCATTGATGAGTTTGCTCAAATGAAAAAGGAACAGCCAGAATTTATGGACGAGCTAATTAGTGTCGCTGCAATAGGAAGGACATTAGGAGTTCACTTATTATTAGCAACTCAAAAACCTTCAGGGGTTGTAAATGACAAGATTTGGAGTAACTCGCGTTTTCGAATTTGTTTACGTGTACAAGATGATGCGGATAGTCGTGAAATGCTAAAGATTCCAGATGCATCTAAAATCAATGTACCGGGACGAGGATATCTACAAGTTGGCAGCAATGAAGTATTGGAGTTATTTCAATCTGCATGGAGCGGAGCACCTTATAATCCAGATGAAGAAAAAGTTCTTGATGTTGTTGACTTTACAGAAGTTAAGCTTTCAGGTGAAAGAATAAAAGTGAAGAAGCGTCCAAAACCAATGACAAATAGTCCAAAGCAATTACAAGCTTTTATTCAATATGTACAGAGCGTATCAGAAAAAGAAAATATTAAAGCATTACCAGGACCTTGGCTGGATCCTTTACCAGAAAAGTTATTGTTAAAAGAATTTTATGCAATGGAAGATTGGACAATTGACGAGTGGAATAAACAGAAAGAAAACTTACAAGTAACAGTAGGATTAATTGATGATGTTGCAAATCAAGCACAATTTCCCCTAGCGTTAAATTTACAAGATGGACATTTAAATATTTATGGTATGCCAGGTACAGGGAAAACGACGATGTTGCAAACCATTATTATGTCCCTATCGGTATCTCATACACCAGAAGAAGTGAATTTTTATGTTATTGATTTTGGCCGTATGTTCTTAGATTTTAGAGATTTACCTCATATAGGTGGGATTGTGCAAGAAGGCGAAAATGAAAAAATGAAACGTCTATTCGGATTTTTGAAGAAGGAAATCACGGATAGAAAAGAGAGTTTTTCTAATATCGGTGCAAAGTCATTCTCTATGTATAATCGAATGGTAGAAAAGAAAATACCAGCTATAGTTATAATGGTAGATGGTTATATAAGATTCAAAAATGAATTTGAGAAAGAAAATGAAGTATTAGAATTATTATTGCGTGAATCAAGTACATACGGAGTATATTTCTACTTCTCCCTTAATCAAACAATTGATATGTTCGATCGTATTCGTAATAATATACCGATGGCAATTACATTTGAATTGCAAGATAGAACTGAATATCATAACTTAGTTGGCAGACCTAATTTCCCATTACTTGAAGTTCCTATTGGCCGCGGATTAATGAAAGGCCAACCACCGGAATTGTTCCAAGCAGCACTGCCGTTTATTGGTGAAAGTGAACTAGAGTACTCCCAGCAATTAAAAACGATTATTCAAAAAATGAATAGGGAATGGAATGGTGAAAAAGCAAAAGATATTCCAATGGTACCTAAAGAGATATTTGTAGAGCATATGGTTGAGCAATTAGAAACTGCCCAAATTTCGGCAGGTATCGAAACAGAGGATATTCGTTTGCAAAGTTTCTCATTAGACGAAATGAGCCATATATTTGTCGGTGGAAGAATAGAAGGCGGGAAAACATCGCTATTACAAACGATTCTGTTCACCACTACTTATCAATACTCTCCAGAAAAGGTTGAACTATACTTAGTAGACCTTGGTGAAAGACCAACAGGTATATTAGCTCTTGGAGACTTACCTCATGTGAAAAAGAAAGTTACAGATGGTATGCAATTAAAAGAAATGTTAGATGAATTGTTAGAGCTAATAAATAATAGAGAACCAGTAATGCCTTCAATAGATCCAAACACAACAGTGGAGTTTCCATATAAGAGAATAATCATTGCAATTGATGATATCGATCAATTGTTAACTATATTATCTACTGATTATGAGGCAAAAAATAAAATGGAACTAATAGTCCAAAACTGTAAAAATAAAGGGATTCACTTTATGACAGCCGCTACAACGTCTAGTCTAAATAGCTATTCTCATGAAAAATGGTTTGCAGAAATTAGAAAGAGAAGTATTGGTTATTTATTGGGGACGACACAAAATAACGATGTGTATTTCTTTAATATGAAACTGCCTCATACTGAAATGGATCAAGAATTATTAAGTGGGGATGGATATTGCATACGTAGAAAGCCAATAAAAATAAAATGTGCATATACACCATTACATTTACTTCGCACCATGACAGATAAAATTAGTGTAAAATGGTCAGAATTAAAAGTGAAATAATATTAAAATAGGGTTAAATTACTAGAAAATAGAATATTTTTGTAATTTAACCCTTTAAAAATTGTATGAATATAGTTTATAATCTAATTGTTGTATCATTTATGATTTGAAAGGGGAAATTATTACGATGGCAGAAATTAAAATCACACCAGAAGAACTTGAAAGAATCTCAGGAAATTTTAAAAACGCAGCAGGAGAAGCTCAAAGCCAAATTAATAGACTTGAGGGCGACATTAATAGTTTAGAAGGTCAATGGGCTGGGGCAACACAAGCGAAATTCCGTGGAGAATTTATTCAATCTAAACAAGCAATGCAACAATATATTCCAATTTTAGAGGGGATTTCTACAGATTTAAAACGTATTGCTGATAAATTCCGTAACACAGATAACGCATACTAAGAATAGAACAATCGCAAAAGACCGGGAGCTATTGTTCCTGGTCTTTTTTTGAAAAATTGCTATACGAGAGTAAGGGGATAAAATGGGATTCCGACCAGAAGTAGGAGAAAAAATTAACCTTAATAAAGATGTGTATCGTTTTGAGAAACACCCAGCTGTAATTGGTATTGAAATGCCCTATGGTCAAGAAGGAAGACAAGGAACAGTATATCAATTACAACAAGAAAATGGTGTGGACCGAATTGCATTAAAGGTTTTTAAGGAACGCTATCGTGAGGAAAAACATCAACTAGCATTTCTGAAACCACTTTCTTCTTTAGCGGGTCTTAAAGTATGTTCACGTTATATCGTTACTACAGAAGAACATACATCTGCTATCGAAAAATCAGAAGATCTTGCTAATAGTATTGTAATGCCTTGGATTGAAGGTCCAACTTGGGCTGATATTTTACAAGAACAACGAGTGTTATCAAAAGAACAATGTTTCTTTATTGCAGAAGCATTTCTTACAACACTTAAAATGATGGAGGAAAATGAAGTTGCTCATAATGATTTATCGTCTAGCAACGTACTCATACCTTTCTTGAGTGAGAATCCAATTGAAGGACAACACTATATCGAACTTGTTGATGTTGAGCAAATGTATGGCCCAAAAACGAAAAGACCTTCGTTATTGCCAGCTGGTTCAGCGGGCTACGCACCAATGTATTTAAAAAGCGGGGTATGGCAAAAAGAAGTCGATCGATTTGCAGGCGCCATTTTATTAGGAGAAATATTAAGTTGGTGTAGTGAAGAAGCTCGGAATAAAAAATGGACGGATGCAAGTTACTTTAAAACGGAAGAAATGCAGACCGAATGTGAAAGATATACGTTACTTCAGCAAGTATTACATAATCAATGGAATGGGGAAATTGCAAACCTATTTAAGCAGGCATGGAGTAGTAACTCTTTCGCAGAATGTCCAAGCTTTGCACAGTGGTACGATGCATTTAATAGCGCAAGAGAAATAATAAAAATTGATGCGGAAAGGCAGTCAGCAGAAGAACACTCTCTTTTTGTATCAAAATGTTTGGAAATTGCAAGATTGTTAGAAGAGAGAGGCTTTAAACAAGCGGCATTATATGAATATAAAATAATTTTCAATTCACTCAATCCATCAACAGCTCTGCAAAAAGAACTCGCATACATCATTCAAACTATGGAGAGTCGAGAGCCTGAAATAAATAAAAAAATGGTCCTACAAAATTATTTGGAATTAGCTACTGAATTGGAACGAGAAAACAATGCAGCATTTGCTTGTTTCGTCTATTCACGAATCGTACAATTTCCAAACATTGATCAGGCGTTAAAACAGGAAATTGAAAGCATTATTGAAGAGATAAAAGAAGAGCAAGGAACACAGTCACAGCAAGAAGTAGCAGCTACAATTACAGTTCCAAATAGCATTCTACAGAGCCGGAAACAAACGAAAAAACAAGTGGAATATGATATAGATGATGAGATTTTAAATGCAAAAGCATCGAATCAACCACTTACATTAACTCATGAACAAAGTGAACCGTCTTCTTTTTCTAAATGGTGGAAAAAGAATAAAAAACGGATTTTGATTATTGGCTCAACTGTAGTTGTTGTTATAGGTGGTTCAACGTTATTTTATTTCTACACAACAAACGCTAAATATCAAAAGTTTATGGAACAAGCACGACAAGCTTATGATGATAAAAAATATACAAAAGCAGAAGAAGCTGTTGGTCATGCAATTGCTGTGAAGGGCAAAGACGAGGCATATCTCCAATTAGCAACGATTTACGTTGCTGAAGGGAAAAATAAAATTGCAATCGATTATATTACAAAACTAATAAAAGATAGGGAAATAGATAAAGAAAATAATGAAGCTGCTTATCTATTAGCTTCAGCGAATTTCCGTATCGGAAAATATCAAGAAGCAGTGCAAAATTTTGAACAAGCGCTAGCTAATAATGCAAAAGGCATTGAACTATACAAAAAAGATGCGATGCGAGATTTAGCTGTAAGTCATATGAAAATGAAAGAATTTGAAAAGGCAGAAGATGTTATTCTCAAAATGAGCACGAAAACAAATGAGGATAAGGCAATTGTTTCGTATTTAAAAGGTCAACTATCAACCGCAACTGTGCAGTTAGACAAAGCAGAATCTTTCTTTAAAGAAGCTATTATGCAAGATTCAAAGAATGCTATATATACAATTGAACTTTCGAATTTATATGTGCTTTGGAATAAAACAAACCTAATTGATAGTGCGAAAAAAGAAATGAATTATCAACAAGCATCTCACATATTACAAGCAGCGATTCAAAAAGATATGAAAAATATAGAGTTATTAAATCAGCTAGGAATTGTGTATTATGAAGCGGGTCAATTTTACGAAACGCGAGATGGTGCAAAGAGTAATGCTGCATATCAACAAGCGTTAGAAGCTTACAATAGAGTTGTCAGCAGTGGGACACGCGACATAAATACGCTTGTGAATATAGGGATTTTATACGATAAAGTGGGACAAGGAAATGAAGCAGAGAAATTTTTCACAGAAGCATATTCACAAAATGATGAAAATGCGCATGTGAATTTTGCATTTGGAATGTTTAAAATCAAACAGAAAAAATATGAAGAGGCGAGCCGCTTCTTAAGAAAAACGGTACAAGCAAATGAAAATGAATCTGAAGTAAGAGCGGCGCAAGAAAAACTAACAGAAATGAAAACAAACGGCTGGATTCAATAAAGATAGAAAAAGGGGAAAAGAACATGGAAGAAAACAATAATAATCTAGGAAAAAAAGTTGCTATATCTGTAATGTCAGTGGCTTTATTTGGAACGTCAGGGTATCTTGTCTACGATAAAGGCTTTAATACAGTAGGAAAAGAACAAGTGAAATTAGCAAGTAATACAGAAGAGAAAAAAGATGACCGTATTACAGGGGGGAATTTACAGTCTATGTTCCCAAATTTAGTTGCTGATCCTGCAAAAAAAGATGAAAAATCTGGCGAAAAGCCAACTATTAATTTAGCAGACTTAATTGGAAATAATAAATCACCAATTACGCCAGTAACGTATAAACCAGATGAGGTGTCGGTAGAAAAGAAAGATCCACAAATCAAATTATCAGATGCACCAACTCCACAAAAGCTAGAGTTGCCAACTAATATGGGAGGACCTGTGGTGGATAATCCAAAGTCACCAGCGGATTCGAATACACCAGTGGATCCTAAGTTACAAGTAGATCCGAATGCTAAGCCGTCAGTAGATTTGAATACGCCAGTGGGTCCTAAGCCACCAGTAGATCCAAATACACCAGTGGATCCAAAGTCACCAGTAGATCCAAATACACCAGTGAATCCAAAGCCACCAGTAGATCCAAATACACCAGTGGATCCAAAGCCACCAGTGGTGGATCCAAAGCCACCAGTGGTGGATCCAAAGCCACCAGTGTTAGATCCAAAGCCACCAGTAGTGGATCCAAAGCCACCAGAACCAACACAACCCACAATTACAGTATCACCAAAAACGGGTGATATTTTAGTTGAGTGGTACGCTGGAAATGGAAAATACTACTCATCTGTTTTCTTTAATGATTTTTATACGAGTCAAAAAGAACTGGATCAAAATGCATTAAATAATTTAACAAATTACTATAGCAAAAAGGAAGATTGGTCGCTTGTTAGCCAATTGAATACACCATCAAAATCGAAATCGATAGCTGAACATAAGTTAGCATTAGATAATTTAGAACAAATTCTTACAAGTGGTGAATATTCAAATGAGAGAGCATTATTCTATTTACGTAATCAAATCAATGTGCTAAATGAATCGGTTACCACACAAGAAGAGTTACAAAAGTATTTAAGTGAAAATAAAAAAGATTACATTAAATCTGTAGCAGAAAAAGTTTATCAAACAGCAATAGAAGAAAAAAGAGAGTGGTCAAATACAGGGGATGTAGCATCTTTAGAACAAGCATTAAGTAAATTTTATTTAGTTACATCAGTATTTGAAAGTGTAGATCCTACATTAGTAGAAAAAGCGAATCAACATGTAGAAGATATTTTCAACGAGCTATTACAAGAAGAATTAAAGAACCTTAATATCCAAACATCAGTAGTGATGTCTACAACTGAAACAAAAGAAAAAGCAAGCCAAGTAAAAGAAGATAATGGCAGTAATGAAGGGAAAGCAGTTACAGAAGGAAAGGTAAATGGAAATGAGGCAACAGGTACATCAAGTGAGGAAAATCTAAAAGATTCGATTACTGAAGATGTCAAAAATAACGATAAAACAAATAATATAGATTTAAGTACTCAAAAAGCACAAGTAAAATCTGAACCATTTAATCAGGAGATTGATCAAATAGAAACGTATTTAAATCCAGCGAATCCACATTATGAAAATGCTTTACTATTAGCGAATCAGTATATTGACGGAGCAACTGGAGAACAAAAAGAAAAATTAGAAAAGCAATTTGGTGCGGCTGTAGAGGGACTTCGTGGACAAATAAAAGATCCTAATTTTACAGCGGAAGATGCTATAAAGAAAGCGAATTTATTAGCAAATACGGAAAGGGTAGAAAAATCTGTTAAAGATGAATCTCATAAGTTATTAATGGCGCTAATGTTTGAAAGAAAAGCAAACGAAGCTGCAAATAATGGAGAATACTATACAGCGGTATTAAATATTGCAAATGCAATTCGTACAAAACACCCATTGGAACGTTCAAGAGAAGAAATGGTTAACTATGCGAACAAATTATGGGCAGATACAGAAAATGAATGGGATAAAATGAATGGAACGACAGGATGGCAAAGTGAAGTAGGTAAAACCTTATTACCATCATATACATTACTTGCACAGTTAAAAGATATTGATAAAACAATTGGCCAAATTAGTGGTATGAATATGATTGATAATGCATCAAGAAAAATGGAGGGAATTCAACTTGTACAATTAGCAGGTGATGAAGCAAATAAAGAAGGACAAACGAGCCGTTATAATGCTTTACATTATTATGGTCAAGCAGCTTCACGTGGTGTTGTTGAAAAAACAGGATTTTCTAAGGTTGCTGGTCTTGTAATTACAGAAGCAAAACAGTTAGAAAAAACGCAATATAAATCAGCTTTAAACAACTATCAAATTTTATATAAAACACCAGGAATTGAAGAATTGGGAATTAAAGATGGGATAAAAGCGGCAATTGAGTATTTGAGTACATTTGAAGCTGCAAAGGTAAGCGGGAATAAAGATACGATTGAAGATTTAGCTTCAGCAATTGAATTAACTTATCATTCTATGGAACTAGGATATCCAGAAGCAGATGCAAAAGAATGGATGAATACGGTAGCTGTAAAAATGTTTAATAAAGGTGCAGGATACATGTCTTCAAATGATACAAATAATGCATATAAATGTTTTGAATTTTTAACTCGTGAAAAATATGCAAATGCTATTAATGGGGAAATAACTAAACAAGCAAAAGAGAATGTAGAAAAAATTAAAGCTATGAACGTTCAAAAATAATTAGATTTAAATTTCGCCATCTTACTTTTAGTAAGATGGCGAAATTATTCCAAATAAGGAGTGAAGTTTAATGAGTTTACTAGAAATTTGCCCATTAGATGAGGCATTAGTGGAAGCTTTACAGAATGAAGAAAAAAGAGTTCGTTTTTATGAGATGTTACAGAAATCAAATTTATACGTTGTAGCTTCTGTCGAGGGAGATACAAATGTAGATGAAGAAGGGAATTTGATTTCAGCTAATAATACACAATTACAAATTCATTATTTTGAAATGGAAGAAGGATTAATGTTACCACTGTATTCTGATTTGAAACATTTAGAAATGGTTATTCCAGAAGAATGTCCGTATGTTTCTATGAATGCAGTTGAATTATTAAAAACGATAGATTTAGAGGCAAATGTCATATTGAACCCAGGAACAAAATTTCAAAAATTATTTGTAAAGGAAGAAATTGAAGCGATTTGTGATAACAGTATTTTTGATGTTTTCACTAAAAAGAATAAGTAAAAATTGATGCAGTTCTATTTCTTTTTGGTATAAAATAGAGGAAGGTGGGAGAAGGTTTGGAGATCAAGGTCAAACCTGAACAGCTCGAACAAATTGCCAAAAACATATCAGAGATGCAAACACACAGCCAGAATATACAACAAAATCTCAATCAATCTATGTTTAGTATTCAAATGCAATGGCAAGGAGCGACGAGTCAACATTTTTACGGGGAATATATGAGATCAATGAGACTCATGGAATCTTACATACGTAACTTACAAGTTACAGAAAAAGAATTACGGCGTATTGCTCAAAAGTTTCGCCAAGCAGATGAAGAATATCAAAAGAAACAAACCGAAAAATTGAAAGAAACCCATACAAAAGAAAAGAAACATGAAAAATCATGGTGGGAAAAAGGAATAGAAGGAGCAGCTGAATTCATCGGAGTGAATGATGCAATTCGTGCAGTTACCGGTAAAGACCCTATTACAGGAAAAGAATTATCAACAAAAGAAAGACTCATTGCTGCAGGATGGACACTCCTAAACTTTGTTCCTATCGGAAAAGTCGCGAGTCTTGCTGGAAAAGGAATAAAGTATGTCGCCTCTAGCTTCGGGAAGACAATTGTAAAAGCAGGAAAAGGACTAGGCGAAGGCATAACAATGGTGGCTGGAAAAGCTGGAAAAGCAGCTGTCGATGGCATAAAAACAGCCACCCACAAAGTAAAAGAGGGTGTAAACTTTGTAGCCTCCACAGCAAAAGGCTTTGCCGACAAAATCGGAAGCTTATGGAACAAAGGTGCTACAACCGTAAAAACAACCTTCCTACAAGGAAATCAACAAATCCAGCACGCAGTAAAAACATTACTGGAGTACAAATGGATTCCGGGTGTGGGAAAAGCCTACGTCATGCCTGGAGTAGGAATGGTCCGAGAAACGGGACAGCATTCTCTGAAAGATGCTTATCAGTATATGACAAATAGGGGTGTTAAGGGTACAGTTAAAATTGATTACGATTTAGCTAAAGTTTATATTAGAGATGTAGAGTCAAGAACAGGATTGAAGCTTCATAAAAACCAAATAGAACAATTAAAGGCTGCTCTAAGGGAACATAAGTATGAAAAAATGACGCCATTGGAAACGTTAAAACACAGAAATAAATTTAACAGTGTGAAAAACAAATTGATAAGTGAATGGGAAGAAAAAACAGGGCAAACATGGCCAAGATATACTGAGGAAGTTTATGATAAAAAAGGTAGAGTAGCAAGGGATATTGGGCAACCCTATGATGCGCATCATATTATAGAGAATAATTTTGGTGGGCCTCATGAATGGTGGAATATACATCCAGCTAAATTTCCTGATGAACATCAGGCAGGAATTCATGGTAAAGGGTCACCATCAAATAAATTATTTCCAAGGAGGTAGTTTTAATGGCTACATTTGATTTTATAAAAAATAGTCATCATAAGTTTTTTAAATTACAAGAAAATGAACTTATAGTGGCAGAAGAGAGACTTGGATTTGCATTTCCTAATGAACTTAGAAATTTTTACTTAGAAGTTGGCTATGGTTTTATAAAAGGAAATAATGTGGATGCAATAAATAGAATAATGGATCCAGATACTATAGCAGATATTACATTGAGAGAAGGTATTTACGAGTTTGATCCAGATTTAGAGGGAATATACGAGGAAGAAGATAAATTGGTTTTTTATGAAGTAAACGAGGGTGTATATTTAACACTTGATTTGAATACTCCTCAACAAACTCCTGTATATTTTTTTGAGACCCAAATAGCTGATTCATTGGAGGAATTTATACGAAAAATTAATCAGGATGCTGAATATTTTGTGGATATGGTTGATTAATATTCTAGTATAGATTAAAAGTCTTCAGTAATAAGTAAACAAACGAGATTGGTTATAGTCACTTTATAAGTATTATAGTCACCTTACTACTCAATGTATACTTTACACACGAGAATGACAAAGCTCGTGATGTTATTAAAGTTAAATATACACTGGCACATAAGACAAGCAAACGAAAAAGCACTTATTTTTGAAGTGGACAGAAAAAGAATAGGCTGTTAAAAAGCATATACCCCATGATAGTTGTACCATCATAGAGTGTTATGTGCAATGATAGAACAGAAAACGAAGTACGAGCTTAGGCGAGATGACATTTTACTGAGTCATTAATATAAACACATGAAATAGACATAAAACTAACAAACTCGTAAGTTTTAACGTAGTAGTTGTCGTGATATACAAAAGGTGTCATACTGTTACTACAAAACTTACAAATACATGCTACTTAAAAACATATGAACTTAAAGCACTTGATTGTCTATGAAAGGCAACAAGTGCTTTTTTCGTCTCAGTATAGAAATAAGATATAATAAAAAAGTTAATATTTTGTTAGATTGAGAAAATAAAAAGTATCCACTAAAAAGCAGCTGTGGATGGCATAAAAACAGCCAGCCACAAAGTAAAAGAGAGTGTAAATTTTGTAGCCTCCACAGCAAAAGGATTTGCCGACAAAATCGGGAGCTTATGGAACAAAGGTGCCACAACCGTAAAAACAACCTTCCTACAAGGAAATCAACAAATCCAGCACGCAGTAAAAACATTACTGGAGTACAAATGGATTCCGGGTGTGGGAAAAGCATACGTCATGCCTGGAGTAGGAATGGTCCGAGAGATGGGACAGCATTCTCTGAAAGATGCTTATCAGTATATGAAAAGTGTTGGAGAGAAGGGTGTTAAGGGTACGGGAGAAGGTAGTAAGAGTACTAGTGGGAATATTAAGCATTTAAGTGATGTGAAAATTCCATCAGTAAGAAACAATGAGTTTAATAAATGGTTTGATAATCTATCAGCAAAAGAATTTGAGGAAATGTGGAGTAATCCTCAGTTGAGAAGTAAAATAGAAGATAGGATTAGACGCCCAGGAGGATACCATGAGTGGCATCTTGTAGCAAGAACTCCTAAATTTAAGCAGTGGGGAATTAGTATGGATGATATTAAAGAAATGAGGTCTCTGACTAAAGATGTTGAATTTGTAAATCCACCTGGTCGTCATGGAAGAAGAGGTTCGACAAAAGCACATAATGAAATGTTAAAGATTATTGATTCTGCTTCTGACTATGAAAGTTTTGTTAAAGGGCTTAATGAGTGGGCTGAAAATAGAATGAAAAATGGCATTATGGATTTACCAGAAGGTTTGAGGAGGTAAAAAATGAAAAACGATGTTTCTTTATGGTTAGGATGCTTTAGTGATTTTAATGAACTCGAAACGTACACTGAAATAAAATATAATGAAGATGGAGATAGTATTCCCTCTATTTTTGGGAAAGATTTTAAATTAGGTTATTATGATAGGGACTTAGTTGAAAAAGATTGGATTCCTGATGCTGAAGGTGAAATAGAAAAGCTTTTAGTAGATTTTTCATATGATAATCAATTAATACAACAGTACAATAACATTAAGTTAAAGTCTAAATACAATACCATCATTTTAATTTATAATTATGATTATAATAAAGAAGGTAAAATTGTAAACTTCGTAGATAAGACTACCTACAAGTTGGACTTTATTGGTACGGTAGAATATATAGATTAATGCGGATATAGTATATTTACAGTGAAAAGAAAAAGAATAGGCTGTTAGAAAGTAAGTACTCCATGATGGTTATACCATCATGGAGTACAATGTGCAATGATAGAATAGAAAACAAAGTACGAGCTTAGGCGAGATGACATTTTACCGGGCGATAAATATAAACACATGGAATGTATATTAAACTAACGAACTCGTACAAACTCGTAAGTTTTAACATAGTATTTGTCATGATGTACAAAAGGTGTCATACTGTCACAATAAAACTTACAAATTTATGTTACTTAAAAACAAATGAACTTAAAGCACTTGCTTGCCGACTAAAAGGCAACAAGTGCTTTTTTCGTCTCAGTATAGAAATGAGATATAATAAAGAAAAAGTAAATATTTTGTTAGATTGAGATCATAAAAAGTAAAAAATAGGGACTAAAAAACAGCCACCCACAAAGTAAAAGAGGGCGTAAACTTTGTAGCCTCCACAGAAAAAGGCTTTGCCGACAAAATCGGAAGCTTATGGAACAAAGGTGCTACAACCGTAAAAACAACCTTTCTACAAGGAAATCAACAAATCCAGCACGCAGTAAAAACATTACTGGAGTACAAATGGATTCCGGGTGTGGGAAAAGCCTACGTCATGCCTGAAGTAGGAATGGTATCAGAGAGAGGACAGCATTCTCTGAAAGATGCTTATCAGTATATGACAAGCAAGGGTGTTAAGGGTACGGGTAAGGATACTCTAGAAGTGAAGTTCACAAAGGAACAGCTTGCTACTAAACCATCATATTCACCTGTTCCAGATAAGTGGATGAAAAAAGGTGGGACTGTGAAAGTAGATGAGGATGGAACTTGGGTATATACAAATAAAAAAGGACAGACTGTAAGGTATCCTGATGGTTATCCGGATTTCACTGAATATGCGCATCCAACTGTTAAGCAGGTAGAAATTGAAATTGCAAGCCCAACGAATCGTCCATCGGATTATAAAAATGCTAATATAGAGGCGGGTTTGAATAAAAATTCTGATCCATCGGTACCAGCACTAGATAAGCCACCTGTAGGATATATATGGCATCACCATCAAGATGGAAAAACAATGATTCTTGTGGATAAAGATATTCATAGGGAATTTACTCATGCCGGCGGAGTATCAACTGTTAATGGAAAATAAATTAAGGGGAGGATATTAATATGGTGAAAATCGAAAGCTCACATAAGAAACTTTCTATAGAAGAGATTGAGAAGTTTGAAATAGAAAATGGAGTGAAATTAACGGAAAAATATAAGGGGTTTTTACTTCAATGGAATGGCGGATACCCAGAACGTAGTATATTTAATATTTCTGATGAATTTGGGAAAAGTGTTTTGAATGTATTTAATGGAATTGGTGATATGTATGATAATTTAGAAAAAGTTATAGATATATATGAGTTTAGGCTTGCTAAGGGCTTTATTCCAATAGCAGATGATTCAGCAGGTAATGTTATATGCTTAGGTACTGAAGAGTCCTATTATGAAAAAATTTATTTTTGGGATCATGAGCAAGAGCCAGAAGATCCTGATGATATGAGTAATATGTATTTTCTAGCAAATGATATTGATGAATTCTTGGATAATTTATATGAAGACGATGATGAATAATATAGAATTGTAAGTATAGATGGGTTTAATGTAATTAAGTTTTTAATTTATATTTTACACAAAAGAATGAAAAAGCTCGTGGTGTTAAAATAAATATAAACAGGCATATAAGACAAATGAACAAAAAAGAACTTATTTTTGAAGTGGAAAGAAAAAGAATAGGTTGTTTAAAAGTACATACTCAATGATAGAACAGAAAACGAGGTATGAGCTTAGGCGAGATGACATTTTACCGGGCGATGAATATAAACGCATGGAATGTATGCTAAACTAACGAACTCGTACAAATTCGTAAGTTTTAACGTAGTAGTTGTCGTGATATACAAAAGGGGTCATACTGTTACTACAAAACTTACAAATACATGCTACTTAAAAACATATGAACTTAAAGCACTTGATTGTCTATGAAAGGCAACAAGTGCTTTTTTCGCCTCAGTATAGAAATAAGATATAATAAAAAAGTTAATATTTTGTTAGATTGAGAAAATAAAAAGTATCCACTAAAAAGCAGCTGTCGATGGCATAAAAAACAGCCACCCACAAAGTAAAAGAGGGTGTAAACTTTGTAGCCTCCACAGAAAAAGGCTTTGCCGACAAAATCGGAAGCCTATGGAACAAAGGTGCCACAACCGTAAAAACAACCTTCCTACAAGGAAATCAACAAATCCAGCACGCAGTAAAAACATTACTGGAGTACAAATGGATTCCGGGTTTGGGAAAAGCCTACGTCATGCCTAGAGTAGGAATGGTATCAGAGAGAGGACAGCATTCTCTGAAAGATGCTTATCAGTATATGACAAGCAAGGGTGTTAAGGGTACGGGTAAAGGTAGTAGGATTATTCCTGGCACTCCGGGTATTGTAACAGGAGGAAATTCTACTAAATTAGGAAAAAATATGATGACAGAAATGGGGCTTAAACGTTCAACTAACTGGAGTGGATATTAAGCACAGCATATTATTCCTTCTGAAATGGCAGATAATCCTGTAATTAAAAAGATAGGTATGAACTTTGATGACTCATCAAATGGTATTTTTCTAAGAGTACCAGATGATAATATAAGTACAATGGCTAGACACAGAGGATATCATTCTGTTTACAATGAAGTAGTTGCAAGAGCATTAAATAAAATGGATATTAACCAAAGTATTGATAGTTTACAAAAGCAGGTATATGATTTGCAAAAAAATCTAAGAAAATTAAAGGGGAATGGTTTACCATTGTACCCAAGCCAAGGTGCAACAGTGGAACTTTGGGAAAGAAAGTTAAAACAATTGGAAATATAAAATAAGTAAATATCAGTAAGGTGGTAAGGTGTAATGGAAAATAAAGATATTAGTTTGCTTGAAGAATTACTTTATAATACAAATAAAGAGGATACAATTAGCCGGATAAAGAATATAGATAATCCAATAATCCTTCATTGTTTTGCAGCAAATTATAATTGGAAGAGTGGATTTGATATACCAAATGCAATTCTTGAAAATAAAGATTGTGACCTAGGAACGGGATTACTAATGTTTCATTATGCGGATGGATATCGACTATTAGAAAGTCCGGAGGAAGTTTCGAATTCTCCATTACAAGAATGGAAGATTTTTATATTAAAACTTCAAAATAAAATTATGAATTTGGAGTTTAAAACACAAAATATATCATTTAGCCCTGAATTAACAAAAATTCAAATATTCAAGTTAAAAAAAAGCAACCCAAGTATTTCAGATATTCTAATTAATGAGTCACCAGGAAATATAATTGATATTCCTAAAATATAAATAAACATTAAAAACTCATTACAGTAAATAAATGAGTTTGGTTATAGTGATTTTATAAAGCTTACTATACTAAATTATATTTTATGTACGGATATGATAAAGTTCGTGGTGCTAAATTTAAATACGCACAAGTATATATGAATAAAAAATAAAGTATATGTGAAGTAGATAGAAAAAATAAAAGGGTGTTTGAAAATATATACTCCATGATGGTTGTACCATCATGGAGTACTGTGTGCAATGATAGAATAGAAAAAGAAGTACGAGCTTAGGCGAGATAACATTTTACTGGATGATGAATATAAACACATGGAATGGACATAAAACTAACGAACTCGTACAAACTCGTAAGTTTTAACGTATTGTTTGTCACGATATATAAAAGGTGTCAAACTGTTACTACAAAACTAACAAAATTAACGATAGTTAAAAACATATGAACTTAAAGCGCTTGATCGTCAATTAAAGGCAACAAGTGCTTTTTTGCGTTTTAGGATAGAAATGAGTAGACACATAATAATTTTATAAGTGTGCTAAATGTTAAAAATTTAATTACTGCATTTATAGATTGTAATGGCTATGTACAGTATACGACGATAGTTGAGGGGAAAATTAAGGGTTGTATTATTTCTTGAAGTCATCTTAAATTATGTTTTAATAGGTAGACGTTATAGGGATTGTAGTCATGCCTACTACATCGATAGATAAAAGCTATTCAGCAAAAAGAAGCGGCGTAACAAAAAGAAGATAAAGACGATTTAGATGATTAATATACAATTGGGCATTGCTGTTAATATTTTGTCATAAATCTCTGTTTGAACGAAAAAAGAAGATTTCTTTTTTCTCTCTTTTCTTTTGCTAATACACTTAATAAAAGAGAGTTATCGATATGGACCAATTCATTTTTTAGTGCATGTTGCATTCCAGATAACATCATGTATACAGCTAAAATAACTATAGTGAAAAATAAAACAGGTCCGAATGCTACCCAAGTTAATACATTTAAAAATTGATGATTGTGACCAAGTAAAACAAGTGTACCAGCAATGTTAAATGAAATGGTTTGAAATAATGCTAAATGCAGCAATAAAACTAAGGTTTGCAGCATTTGTTGATAAATCCAAATGACAAATAACTGTACACAAACGACGAAAAATAAGTCTGGCAATGATTCTAGTACGTGCAAAGTTTTAAGAATAAGAGATTGTATGCGTTTAGGAAAGTAAAATGTAAGTATGGTAAAAGTTGTAGAAAGGAGTACGGCGATAAGGAAAGCACAAATCATAATAGTTAATGTATGGGTATATGATTCTAGTAAATAGGGAAAAAGATCACGGTCTGGTGATTGCGTGCCAGCGCTGCTAATTTTATAAGTAATACTTGTAGGATGAAACAAAGAAGAAATAACATTTGATATCGAATTGAAATAGTTACTAAAATTAAATTGTAAAGTAGGTGTTGGCGGCATAGCTAGTGATGTTGTTGGACTTAGAGGTGCACCGAAAAACAATTGTGGCAAGGAACAAATCGCAATAATACCAAAGAGGATGAAAAATGAGCGGATAATAAAAAAACATCCATTCTTTAAAAGTGACATAACATATTTTTCTCCATATATTTTATTTGTAAATATTTTCTATATGAAGCTATAAAAATCCTTTTCGACAAAATAATTAATATATATCTTGACAGTTATAAATATAACCGATATACTTCATATTAATTTCAAAAGAAAATATATTCTAAATATTAAAATGCATTGAATAGGAGTAGTAAGGTCATGTATTTGTACAGAGAGCTATGGGTTGGTGCGACATAGTCAAATGACATCCTGAACTCGCCTAGGAGCAGTAAGGTGGAACGGAATCACATTCTTAGTAAATCTTAACGGTTAACCTTCGATATTAGGTTTGTAATCAAACGATTACTACTAAGGTGGATTCATAATGGAATCAATAAGGGTGGTACCGCGTTAAGTAAATGGCTTAGCGTCTCTTTATATAAAGAGATGCTGAGCCATTTTTTATTTTATAGAAAAAGAAATGGAGGGTTTATTCGGATAGGTGTATAAAATTTATTTATTTATATAAAAGGATTTAATTAGGAGGAAAATAGGATGAAACAGACGGAGCAATGGACTTCGAAACTAGGATTTATAATGGCAGCAGCAGGATCAGCAATTGGACTTGGCGCAATATGGAAGTTTCCTTATATTGCTGGAAAGAGTGGGGGAGGAGCATTCTTTTTAATCTTTATATTATTTACTGTATTAATTGGATTACCGCTACTTATAGCTGAATTTATGATTGGACGTAGTACACAGAAACAAGCAGTTGGAGCATTTAAAAGTATCGCACCAAATACAGGATGGCACTGGATTGGACGTCTTGGGGTTGGGACTTGTTTTATATTACTTTCATTTTATAGTGTTGTAGGTGGATGGGTACTAATTTATTTATTCAGAGGAGTAACTGGACAACTTATTACTCCGGGACAAAATTACGGTTCGTTATTTACTGAAACAATTGGAAATCCGGTTTGGGCTATTACTGGACATTTCGCTTTTATGTTCATTACGATATGGGTTGTATCAAAAGGTGTACAAAACGGAATTGAAAAAGCAAGTAAATATATGCTACCAGCATTGTTCGTTTTATTTGTCGCTCTTATTATTCGTTCATTAACACTGGATAATGCGATGCAAGGCGTGAAGTTTTTCTTACAACCAGATTTCTCAAAGATTACTTCAGAAAGTATTTTATTCGCAATGGGCCAATCATTCTTTGCGATTAGTATAGGGATTTCGATTATGGTTACGTATAGCTCGTATTTAAATAAAAAAGAAAGTTTACCAAAATCAGCAGTTACAATTGTCGGATTGAATTTATTCGTATCTTTATTTGCAGGTCTTGCTATATTTCCAGCAGTATTTTCATTAGGAATGGAGCCGACAGAGGGGCCGGGCTTACTATTTATTGTATTGCCATCTGTATTTAGCCAAATTCCATTCGGAGGATTGTTCTTAACTGTATTTCTTGCGCTATTTACATTTGCCACATTAACCTCGGCATTTTCTCTACTAGAGACGGTTGTTTCAGCATTAGCAAATGGTGAACAAGAAAGAAGAGCTAAACTTTCATGGATCATCGGTTTCTGCATTTTCCTAGTAGGTATACCATCTGCCTTATCATTTGGAGTATGGAGTGATATTACGATTTTTGGGAAGAATATTTTTGATACAGTAGACTTCTTATCTAGTAATATATTAATGCCGCTTGGAGCGCTATTCATTAGTATTTTCGTATCATTCAAGATGGAAAAGAAAGTGCTAGAAGCTGAATTTTTTGTAGGTGGAAATTACGGAAAGATAGTATTTACTATCTGGGTATTTTTACTTCGATTTGTAGCACCACTTGCGATAGTTATCGTATTTTTAAATGTAATAGGGATTATTTAAGTTTAAATGTTATAATATTCAGTAAAAAAGAAGGTGATGATCATAAAAACGAATTTGATTGAAGTTGGAAAATATATGAACATTAGAGGGAAAAAGCTATACGTTGAAACACATGGAAGTCCTAAAAATAAACCAGTATTATTTTTACACGGTGGTCCAGGTGAAAGCTGTTATGATTTTTCATTTCATCAAGCGGAACGATTAAAAGATTCCTTATATGTAATTATGATAGATCAAAGAGGGGTTTGTCGGTCAGAAGTAATTACCGAAGAAGAAACTTTTGGACTATGTGATTTAATTCAAGACTGTGAAGAACTAAGAAAAGTATTTCAAATTGAGAAATGGTCTGTAATTGGACATTCTTTCGGTGGATATTTAGCATTGTTATATGCAAGGGCGTATCCAAATTCAATAGAGAAAATAATATTCGAAGGGCCGACTTTCGATTTTTCATTAACAAGTAGAGCTCTATTACAAAAGACAGGAACGTTATTAAAAAAGTATGGAAAAGAAGCGGTAGCAGAAGAGTGCCTAACTTATGCATCTAGTAATGCTAATTCGGAAGAGTTACTAGATGCATATATAAGGTTAAGTGATGAATTAGATGAAAAAAGAATGGAAATTTACAACTATAAGGAAGATGAGACAGACGATAGCTTATATAGTGACGAAGAGTGGGAACAATTTTCGAATCGTTCCAAAATCCATTTCGATAGATTAAAATCAGAGGGAGCATGTCATATATCATTGTTATCAAAAATAAAAGAAATAAAGAATCCAATGTTATTAATTGTAGGAAAATACGATGTAGTAACGTGTGAAAAACAAATTGAAATATTTAATAATGATGCTTCAAATGGGAAGTATATTGTATTCGGAGAAAGTGGTCATTCACCGCATTATGAAGAAGCAGAGAGATTCGCAGAAACAATCATTCATTTTTTGAAATAAAAAAGAAAGGTGCTTCTAATAATGAGAAGCACCCTTTTTAAATTTCGGGATAAGTGATTGTAATGTTAGGCCATTTGCTTTGCCAATTCTTTTTATTAACCCTATTTTTATACATATGTATTCGTTCTTTCGTTTCAAGAAAATGAGGTGTAGGTTTCACTTGTAATGAAAGTAAATCTTCTATTCCGCACGGGGATGTTAATATGACTTTATTTTGTTCGTCCAAAGAAACACCAAGAGCGGTTGCTGTTTCAGGAAATTTAGAAATAGCATCAACAGAAGAAGAGTATGGCGGCATTCCATTCACTACATGCATGCGCGTTTGATTTTTTACTGACCAAGGGATAGAGGCATCCAGATTCGTCAGCTTCTGTTCTAATGATTGTTCGTATACCTCATCTTTATATAATGGATCAAAATAAATGACATCGACGTCGGGTGTAGCTGTTCGCACTTCGTAGTTATGTAAAGTATCCCAAATTTTAGAGCGGACAAATCCAGCGCAAACCCACCAATCAGGTAGCTCTAGTGATTTTGCCATTTGTAATACATTCATCATCCATTCGTCGTTTTCTATTAAGTGAATTAAATCTTGCTCTGTTTTTATATTCATTGATAAATACACCTTCCTAGTAGATTAATGCATCAGCTCAATAATCCATAAAATCCAGTAAGCACCTGGTACGAACAACAGTTGTGCGAGTAAAGTACCGAGAAGTCTAGATATCATTAGCCAACCATACATTTTACTCATAGATTCAGCACCCTTTTCTGATTGTAAAGCACGTTCTGTTAAAAGGGCAATGCGTGGATCGAGTAGCACTGTTAATAAAATGGTAGCAAAACCATTAACAAGGCCGGAAGCTGTACTTGCATTTGTTGCGTAATCTGGGTTTAAAAAGGAAGCGTAAAGGGCTGAAAGTACCCCCGCTGTATAAATTGCAGTAGCAAACATGTTAATAAGCATAATACGCTTTGGGATACCACCGATCCTCATTCGATGAATCATTTCGAATTTAGGGAAGCGTACATATTTTTTTGTATACTTTAATTTTTGAATGTTATTCGTCTTCATCATTCGAATGAATGAACCATCTGTTTCAAAGTTTTGAATCACGTATCCAAATAACTTTGTCAAAGTTGGATAGAGTATAATCGCGAGCAATGTACCGACGGAAGCAGATAATAGAACGAGCCGTATAATATGCTCTAAATCAATAGAAGAATCTAGTTTTGCTTCATCGACAATACCACCGATTAAAAAGGCTTGTAGTAAGTTAGATGTTCTTGAAATAAGCAGTACCATTCCTACGACGGATAAGGCAACGGCAATCTTTTTTAAACGTACACCAGCTAATCGAATACTATAAGAGCTAGTTTCAACCGCGTGGATAACAATTGTGAAAGCCATTATAAAAATTAATGTAATTGACATTTGATTCACCAGTTTCTATTAAATTGAGTATAACTTTTTCACTTTATCATATCTTTTGAGATTTTGTAACTGAAAGTATAAGGATAAGAAAAAGTAATTTTCTGAAAAGTTAAATGGTGATAGTATAGTAAAGGGCTAAGTAGGAGAATGGCTTTAATGGGGTACATATAAAATCAGTGGGGGAATTAAATATGTATAAAACATTTCTATTTGATTTAGATGGAACATTAACGGATCCGAAAGAAGGGATTATAAATTCTGTTCTATACGCGTTAGAAAAAATCGGGATTGAAGAAGTAAATATAAGCGAGTTAGATTCATTTATCGGCCCACCAATACAACAATCTTTTGTAGATAGATATAATATGAACGAAATAGAAGTAGAACGAGCAGTGTTTTACTTTCGGGAGTATTTAAAGCAAAGTGGTTTATTAGAGAATAAAGTATACGATGGAATTACAACCCTATTGCAAGAATTAAAGGATACTGATAATCGTTTGTTTGTAGCGACATCAAAACCTACTGTATTTGCGAAACAAGTAATAGAGCACTTTCAGTTGACAACTTTTTTTGAAGAGATTGTAGGGAGTAATTTAGATGGGACAAGAATAAAAAAGGAAGAAATCATTGCTCATATTTTACAAACAAATGAAGAACTTAAAAAAGAAGAAATGGTGATGATTGGTGATAGAAAGCATGACGTAATTGGTGCGAACCGTAACGGAATTGCTTCAATAGGTGTATTGTATGGATATGGTAGTGAGATTGAATTGAGTGATGCTGGGGCGCTTCATATAGTGAAAGATGTCGAAGAGTTACAAAGCTTTTGTATAGAGAATAGTACGATAAAACTATAGAAATAGAACCTAGAAATCCCTTTATAACATATGACGATGAAATCGTTTTTGTTTAAAGGGATTTTACATATGTAATCGAATACTATAATTAGACAATTTTAGCATGAAAAATTTGTAATAAAGTGAAACTTTAATCAGTGGAAGTTTTGTCCATCCTCCACTGATTATCAGCCATCACCAATTGGGCTTTTACCCTGCCTAGCTTCCGCGCATTTGCTGAATTTTAAGGCGGGAGTTACTGCCCGCAAATAGCGGGATAAAAAGAGGAGGAATGTCATGAAATAAAAGGGTTTGAAATGCCAGTAAAAGTTCGTTATTAAAAGATTGAATTTTCAGTTTAAAAGGAGGGTTATAATTGGAGCTAGTTATTATATTATTAGCACTTAGTTTACTAATGTTTGTAGCATATAGAGGGTTTTCTGTTATTTTATTTGCACCGATATTTGCATTATTTGCGGTATTTTTGACAGAGCCTAGTTTTGTATTACCTTTCTTTTCAAATATTTTTATGGAGAAAATGGTAGGTTTTATTAAACTATATTTCCCTGTATTTTTACTTGGGGCAATATTTGGGAAAGTAGTAGAAATGTCAGGAATTGCGGACTCGATTGCAAAGACAATTATAGAGTTAGTTGGTGAAAAGCGTACGATATTAGCGATTGTATTAATGGGGGCTATTTTAACGTATAGTGGTGTTAGTGTTTATGTAGTAGTGTTTGCTGTATATCCGTTCGCAGCTAAGTTATTTCGACAAGCGGATATTCCAAAGCGTCTAATCCCTGGAACGATTGTTCTTGGAGCAGTAACGTTTACAATGGATGCGCTACCTGGATCACCACAAATTCAAAACGTAATACCTACAACCTTTTTTAAAACGGACATTTATGCTGCGCCGGTACTTGGTATTGTAGGGGCAATTTTTGTTCTTACATTAGGTTTACTATATTTAGAAAGTAGACGTAAGAAGGCAAAAGAAGCAGGTGAAGGATATTTTGGTTTTAACGATGGAAATTCTGAAATGGCAGCATCTTTACAATTAGAACAAAAAGATATGCCGATACTAAGCGGTATTGAAATCACAAGAGTGCAACAGGTGATTGCGTTTGTACCACTTATTTTAGTAGGTGTAATGAATAAAGTTTTCACAATCATGATACCAAAGTGGTATCCGAATGGCTTTGATTTCTCAGCTATTGGTATGAAAGCATTTGGAAAAGTAGAATTAAGTGCAGTAGTTGGAATCTGGTCAGTAGAATTGGCACTTATTATAGGTATTTTAACAACGTTATTATTATATTGGAAACGAGTAGTAACAGGATTCCAAGCTGGATTGAATACAAGTATTGGTGGAGCGTTACTTGCAACGATGAATACAGGAGCTGAGTTTGGGTTTGGTGGTGTTATTGCCGCACTTCCTGGCTTTGCGATAATGAGAGATGGCATCTCTGCAACGTTTACTAACCCATTAGTGAATGGGGCAGTAACGACGAATATTTTAGCTGGAATTACAGGTTCAGCATCAGGCGGAATGGGAATTGTGTTAAGTGCGATGGGGGATAAATTTATTGCTGCAGCAACGCAATATAACATTCCATTAGAAGTTATGCACCGAATTGTATCAATGGCGTCAGGTGGAATGGATACATTGCCGCATAATGGTGCAATTATTACAATATTGACGGTAACGGGATTAACACATAAGCAATCATATAAAGATATTTTTGCTATTACAGTTTTGAAAACGCTCGCTGTATTTATAGTTATCGCATTCTATACTTTAACAGGAATTTATTAAATAGATATTTTATGGACTAAAATATTAATTAGGGTAAGAAGGAGTGGAGTACTTGCAAGAGGTTGCTGAGTTTCGTATGCCGAAGTCTGTATTATATGGAAGAAATTCGCTTGAAAAGCTGGGGGAGCAATCCAAGAAGTTGGGGAAAAGAGCGTTTATAGTTACTGATACAATTATGGAGAATTTAGGATATGTTGAAAGGTGTATACAACAACTAAATACGAAAGGTATTACTGTTATTACATATAATAAAGTAAATGCTGAGCCTACAAATATACACGTGTTAGAAGCGTTAACGATTTGTAAAGAAGGAAAGTGTGATTTTATAATTGGTATTGGTGGTGGAAGTTGTATTGATGCTGCGAAAGCAGTTGCGGTGTTATATACAAATGGTGGTGAAGTGGAAGATTATGCCCAAAAGGATATGGAAATAGACAATGATCCGCTACCACTTATTGCAATTCCAACAACTTCTGGTACTGGATCGGAAGTAACAAGTGTAGCAGTAATTACGAATAAACGAACAGATGTAAAAATGATGATGAAGCATCCGAGTTTTATCCCGCAAGTAGCAATTATTGACCCGATTTTAACACGTTCGGTACCACCTCATATTACAGCAGCAACAGGGATAGATGCATTATGTCATGCAGTCGAAGCATATATTTCTAAAGTTTCACAATCACTTACAGATGTACTGGCACTTTCAGCTATTGAAAGTATTATGAAATATTTACGTATTGCATATGAAGATGGTGAGAATATGGAAGCAAGAGAAGCGATGATGATTGCTTCCTTACAAGCTGGAATCGCATTTTCAAACGCATCTGTTACGTTAGTTCATGGAATGTCAAGGCCAGTAGGAGCATTATTTCATGTACCACATGGTATATCGAATGCAATACTATTACCTACAGTTTTAGAATATACAAAAATTAGTGCAGTAAAAAGACTAGCGGAAATTGGACGTTGTTTAAATAAAGATTTGTATTCATATTGTGATGAAGAAGTAGCCGACTACACGCTGGGAGAAATAAAAAAACTTTGTTTTGATCTTCGTATTCCAAATTTAAAAGAATACGGAATTGGTGAAGTTGAATTTGAAAAAGCTATTTCTAAAATGGCATCAGATGCAATTGAAAGTGGGAGTCCAGCAAATAATCCACGTGTGCCATCATATGATGAAATTAAACAGTTGTATCGAGAATGTTTTCATTATCAATATAAAGATTCTATAAAAACATTAGAGGAATAATTTCAGAATATTCTTATAAAATTTCCTTGGAAATAGTTAAAACAAGACTTTATATTATAAATGTAAAGTCTTGTTTTATTATGTATAATATACATAATAAAACGTTATAATTAATTTTAAAAAACAGTATAAGGTGGGTTGTTTAATGAAAACAATAGGTTTAATTGGTGGTATGAGTTGGGAATCAACTTCTGAATACTATCGAATCATAAATGAAGAAATAAAAGAGAGATTAGGAGGGTTACATTCAGCGAAATGTATGATTAATAGTGTGGACTTTGAAGAGATTGAACGATTCCAGTCTAACGGAGATTGGAATGGAGCAGGAGAAGTATTAGGGAATGCGGCGTATTCGTTACAGAGGGGAGGAGCAGATTTTATAATTATTTGCACAAATACAATGCATAAAGTAGTGGAGAAAATAAAGGAGAATATTAATATTCCAGTGTTACATATTGCTGATGCAACTGCGAAAGAAATTAAAAGGAAAGATATTCAAACGGTTGGTTTGCTTGGAACTAAATATACAATGGAGCAAGATTTTTATAAGTTACGCATAGAAGAGAATCATATAAAAGTAATGGTTCCATCAAAAAAGGATAGAGATAAGATAAACGAAGTAATATATACAGAATTGTGTTTAGGAAAGATAACACCTCAATCTAGAGAGTATTATAAAAGAGTTATAGAAGAACTAGTACAAGAAGGGGCACAAGGAATCATATTAGGTTGTACAGAAATAGGATTATTAATAAAGCAGGAAGACGTATCAATACCGATATTTGACACAACTCATATACATGCAGTTGAAGGAGTTAATTTCGCTTTACAAAATAGATTATAATTATATTATGTAACCTAGTTCGTGTGTGTGGAAAACATTCAGAAAATACTTTATAATGTAAGTGGTTACATTTAAGGGGGAATGCGTATGTTTTCAGTTCAGCCAATCGCATTTGTACATAATGAAAGAAAGGAAATAAAAGACGATGAGTGGGGAGAAGTAAGATCCTATATTACTTTAACTGAAATGTATACAGAGGAAAGTATACAAGGGATTGAAGATTTTTCTCACATTGAAGTTGTTTTTTATTTTCATAAAGTAACTGATGAACAAATTCAATATTTTGCTAGACATCCTAGAAATAATAATGATTATCCTAAAGTAGGCATTTTTGCACAGCGTGGGAAAAATCGTCCGAATCGCATAGGAGCCACAATTGTAAAGGTAATCAAAAGAGAAGGTAAATCAATTATTGTTGAGGGGTTAGATGCTATTGATGGCACCCCTATATTGGATATAAAGCCGATAATGAAAGAGTTTATGCCGAAAGAAGAAATTGTACAGCCTAAATGGGCAACAGATATAATGAGAGAGTATTGGAAGGGGAATGGAGTAAAATGAGAATATATGAGGCAACAATTGCAGATTTAGATGGACTAGCATCAGTTTTTAATAACTATCGTATGTTTTATAGACAAGATTCCGATATAGAAGGAGCAAAAGTATTTTTGCGAAATCGAATCGAGAGAAAAGAATCCGTTATTTTCGTAGCAGTTGAAGACGGTGAATATATTGGATTCACACAATTATATCCATCATTTTCTTCCATTTCGATGAAAGAATTATGGATATTAAATGATCTGTTTGTACAAGCCACTAAGCGCGGAGCAGGAACAGGTAAAAAATTACTAGAAGCTGCTAAAGAATTTGCCTTAGAAAATGGTGCAAAAGGTGTAAAATTACAAACGGAGATTGATAATTTATCAGCACAGCGATTATACGCTGAAAATGGTTATTTGAGAGATAATCGTTATTTCCATTATGAATTAACGTTTTAAAAAAATATAAGATTAAAAAAGACATTTTCATTGTGAAAACGTCTTTTTTAATCTGTATTATAGTTGATTTAAAACCCAATTTGTAGCATCCTCAAAGTTTTCTGCAATGTAGTTTGGTTCAATATGTGCCCATTTGTCTCGGTACGTATGTAAAGCATCATATCCAGCGCCTGTTCGCACTAATATCGTTGTCGCATGTACTGTTGCTCCTGCAACGATATCGGTCCAGCGATCACCAATTACAGCGCATTTTGTTAAAGTAAGCCCGTGTTTTTCAGCTGCTTGTAGCAGCATACCTGTATTTGGTTTGCGACATTCACAACCATCACCGTGTTTGTGAGGACATACGTAAATATCATCAAAGCCGAACCCTTTTAATTCCTGTACAAAATCAGCAACAGTGGCTATCCCATCTGCGATACCTGGTTGATTTGTAAAGGAGAAAACCTTTATGTTTTTAGCTTTTAGTTTTTGTAATGCTGCTTTTGTAAAAGGAAATAATGTAAAAGAGCCTGGATAATGTATTGTAGTGTCACCGCCAATTGTACCGTCACGATCAATAAAAATAGCTTCGATGTTTGTCATAGTTATAGTCCTTTCAATTTATAAGTAGTTTAAAAATGTTTTACAAATCGATATCCATTTATTTCATACCCTAATTTTTTATAAAATGGATGTGCTTCTACTCTTTTTGTACCACTGACTAGCCATGTGCCGATACAATTATGTGTCTTTGCTAATTGCTCTGCATAATCCATTAATATTTGTCCAATGCCTTTTCGCCGTATTGTAGAATCAACGCTAATAATTGAAATTTCTCCATAACGAGTTATATCTTCTAAATTTTCACGTATACGAAACCCAAGTAATCCATATATATTTTCTTCTTCCTCATAAACATATAAAAAATCAAAGGGACTCATTTGTACGAATTGCAATCGGTTGTTCATATCTTCATAGGAAATAGAGGAACCTTTTAACTCTTTCGTTAAAGAACAAAGTGCATCTATATCGTCTATCGTAGCTTCACGAATTTGAAAAGACATATTATCCACTCCAATAAAATGTAATCAAACATTAAGTATTTCTGTAAAAAAATATTTATTCCTGCTATGAAAATAAATATTTTATAATGATATATAGATAGTTATATGTTATTCTTTTCCTTGATTGTATTGGAAATGGAAAGAAGGGGAATGTATGTTAGACGTGAATATCCGCTCTGCCGGATATGATATAGAGGAAAAGACAATTCATGATATTGCCTTTTCGATTGAAAAAGGTGAATTAGTTGCACTTATTGGTGCGAATGGTGCTGGGAAGAGTACGACGATTAAAACGATGCTCGGTTTACTTGTAAATATGAATGGTGAAATATCATTCGGTGAAAAAAAGAACCCTTATGCATATGTGCCGGAGCATCCGACATATTATGATTATTTAACGCTATGGGAACATATTGAATTATTAATGGCTGCTCGTGAGAATGAAGTAGGAAGCTGGGAAAGGGAAGCTGAAGAATTATTACATATGTTTCGAATGGATAAGCATAAGCATGAGTATTTATCAAAGTTTTCAAAAGGGATGAAACAAAAATCGATGCTTATATTGGCGTTTTTAACTAAGCCAGATTTTTATATAATTGACGAACCTTTTATCGGATTAGATCCAGTAGCTACGAAAGAGTTTTTAAGTTATTTATATAAAGAAAAAGAGCGCGGGGCAGGAATTTTACTTTGTACGCACGTATTGGATACTGCTGAAAGAATTTGTGAAAGATTTTTACTCATATCAAAAGGTACATTAGTCGCAGATGGTCATTTAGAGGCAATTCAAACGTTAGCAGAAATGCCAGGGAGTTCATTATTAGACTGTTTTGATGTAATCGTAAGGCGTGAACAGCATGATTAAAAAACAATTTTATAAAAGATTACGCCATGAACTCCAGCGGAAATGGAAGTCCATACGTTCGGTAACAGATTGGACAGTTGCGTTATATATAATTATTCCAGCACTTATATTTATGGGAATCTATTATCGATCACTATGGACGGAAACATTATCGATGGAAGAGACGGTGTATTTCGGATTAGGTTTACTCGCATTTTATCTTGTAACATATTCGAGAGGTGTACGCACGTTTTTTGAACAAGCGGATAGTTTATTTTTAATTTCGTATCCCGCTCACATGCAAAAGTTAATTCAGTATGGCATGACATATACGTTTATTCGAATAGCGATAACGAATGTAGTAGTAGTAGTTGCTATGTTACCGGTGTTGATGAAAAGTATTGGAGTGACGAAGGTACAAGTCGTATTATTTTGGCTATTCTTTACTGTATTTCGATTTATGTTGTCGTTATTAACGAGATTTATTCATGTACGTGTGGGGAAACGATGGCTACTATGGATTATAAAAAATGTAATATCTTCTATAAGTCTATCCTTTTTTGGAGTGAGTCTGTTTCTTATTTATAAAAATCCATTTTATTCTATACTATGTATCGGTCTAGCAGTTTTTCTAATTATCATATTGATAAAAGAAAAACTAAATTATAAAAATTGCTTTTTTAAAGAAGTTGAGAAAGAGAAAGCAGAAAGTATGCGCTGGACGAGTGGGATTATGCAAGTTGGTGGTCATACAGCTAAACCGAGTAGTTCGAATAAAAAACCGTGGATGTTTCCTCGTTCTAAAAAGTTTTTAGGGAAGAAAAAGGATTCTCGTATTGTTGAATCCTTTTTAAAAGAATTTTTCCGTACAAGTAGTGCACGAATATTTTATATTCAAATTGTATGTATAAGCACTGTCAGTATTATCATGAGTCCGAGGTGGATTGCATCTATTATTCTTGCATTTGCTTTAGTTGGAATTTCTCGTTATGCGCGCGATTATTGGAATGAATTTACGAAAAAAATGTTTCTTCATTTATATTGTGATGAAGGAAAATTACTATTGTTAAGATGGAAGGCAGATCGTTATTTGCTCTTTCCAGTCGTATTCATATACGGGACAGTTATCCTTTCTCAGTTTTACTTATTGCCAGCAGTTATTATTGGGTTTATTTTTATAGTATTCATTGGTTGGATTGTATTTTTACCATAGAAAAGAGCCGGAAACGGCTCTTTTTCTAGTCTGTAACACACTGATAAATAAAATATACTAAAAGGAGTATGCTTGCGGCGGAGTACATGGCATCTAAAGTCATCTGATCGCCTCCTCGTTGTTGTTGTATTTATAGTGTATGAAATCTTACAATTTCATATTCAAGTGAAAAATATGTGAACGTTAACAAAATTGTAAAGTGCAAAAATTACAATCATTTTGTATAATAGAAGAAACAATCGTTATATAAAATATAATGAGCGAAAGGGGAGGGAACATAAATGCCAAATTGGTTTAGAAAAACCTTAGTCGCATTAATTACCGTATTTACATTTGGTTTAGTGACGCCTCCTTCCATATTACTTGATAATGCCAAAGCTGCGGACAAGCCTACGAGCACAGCTGGGCAACAAAATTTGGAGAGTACGTCCTATACATATGAAGAAACGAATGATAGGTTAACCACCGATACCTTTATTAATTATGCGATGCAAGAAGCAGAGATGCAATCTATGCAAAAATTTGGCTCTAAAATTGGGCCTGTAATTGAAGATGAATTTAAAGATGTTGTATTACCTAAAATTGAAGAGGCAATTGCGGAACTTGCCAATGATGTGCCAGAAGAATCGTTACAATCATTAGCGATTTCTCAAAGACCAGCTGGCGGAAATAATGAAAAGATTTTTCATGTTTATGATACGAAATCAGGAAATGACTTACTGCGATTTCATGTGAGGAGAGATCATCCGCCGCAAGATGGATATTATTTTAATTTCCACTATCATCGTTTTGATGATGGGTACTCAGGACACCATGAGTTAGGAAATATTTATTGGAATACAAATGTACCGCCGAAATGGCTGTCTTAAAAAAGAACAAGAGAAAATCTTGTTCTTTTTTTATATTTATGAAAGGGTAAGACATTTATGTTGTTGAATAATATATGTTTAGGAAAAAAAGCAAAGGGAGTAAGGGAATGCAAAAATATATCGTTTTTGACTTTGATGGCACATTAGTAGATTCACAAAATATATTTGTACCGATTTATAATCAACTTGCTGAAAAGCACGGATATAAAACGGTAAGGGAAGAAGAAATTGAGTATTTACGTAAATTAACGATGCCAGAGAGATGTAAACAACTCGATGTACCACTGTATAAACTACCGATATTAGCGCTGGAGTTTTATAAATTGTATCAACCTGCTATAAAAGATCTCATTTTGTTCCATGGGATGAAGGATGTATTAGATGAACTACATAAAAAAGGCTACGGAATTGCAGTCATATCATCGAACTCAGAAGAGCATATTCGGGCATTTTTACACAATAATGATATAGAAAATATACAAGAAGTGTATTGCTCTAAAAATTTGTTTGGCAAAGATAAAATGATTAAAAGATTTTTAAAATCGAAAAAGATAACAGAGAAAGATATGTTATACGTTGGTGACGAACAGCGAGATGTAGCAGCATGTAAAAAGGCTGGGGTGAATGTAATTTGGGTATCTTGGGGATATGATGTCATTGAAACAGTGAAAAAAGATGCACCAGATTATATGGTCAATACACCGATGGAAATTGTGCAAGTAGTACAAGGGGCGTATTCATCATATTGAATTTTGGGTAGCAAAGTTTCTTGCTGGTAATAAGGTGAAGGTTATACGTGGTCCAATTGAAATGAATCATTATTCGGATGTTACTATACAATAGACTTTTATGACCCGAAGGGCTATATTGTAGAGGTTGCGTATACACCGAATACAGAAACGTAAGGAGAATAGACATGAAGATAATTACAACGTGGAAAAACAATATACAAATAGTAAAAGATGCAGCAAATATTGAAGAAATCTCTAAAGGTTTCTCTCCTGATAAGAAATATATAGTTACGACAATTGATGATGAAAAATATTTGTTACGGATTGGCGATATACGAGAGTATGAAAGAAGGAAAATAGAATTTCAAATTTTAAATGAAATGGTAAAACGTAACGTACAGGCACAAAGGCCGATTGAAATAGGTATATTGGAAGAAGAAGGTGTATATAGTATTTTCTCATATATAGAGGGGGAAGATGCGAAAAAATTGTTGCCTACATATACACCAAAAGAACAATATGAAATTGGTATAGAGGCAGGAAAAGATTTAGCAAAAATGCATACATATGAAGCTCCTAAGGACATACTTCCATGGTATGAAAGAGCAATGAAAAAACATCGAAAATATGTAGAGGCATATAAAACATGTGGAATAAAAATAAAAAATGATGATAAAATCATAAAGTTTATAGATGAAAATGAAATATATTTAAAGAACCGCCCAAATCGATTTCAACATGACGATTTTCATTTAGAGAATATAATTGTACGTGATGCGAAATATGTAGGTGTTGTTGATTTTAATGGCTACGACTGGGGCGATCCACTTCATGATTTCGTAAAAATTGCACTATTTGCAAGGGATATTAGTATTCCGTATTCAATCGGACAAATAGAAGGATACTTTAATGGGAGAATACCAGAGGAGTTCTGGAAATTATATGCGGTGTACGTTGGTATGACAGTTTTCTCATCAGTTGTCTGGAGTTTACGAGCAGCACCGCATATGTTAGATGATACGTTAGAACGCCTTACTATCGTTTTAGAGGATCATAAAAACTTTGAGCTATTAAAGCCAATTTGGTTTCAACCAGAAAAGATTGATATGAAATAGAAAAGGTAGGTGTGATTCACATCTACCTTTATTTTTTTACCATTCTTCGTTTTGGAGCAGTTGTAATGCTAACTTTAAATCCACATCTTCTTGTATACGTTCCGGAGTCCACGGGATATGTATATGCGGTTGTATACCAATTCCGGACATTCCTTCACCTTTATACATAATGAGAAACTTGACGAATCCATTATAATAAAAAAAGGGGGTGGATTATTGAAATTCAGGCAAGGTAAATATGAAGAAATAAAATTACGTGATAAAATTCCAGGAATGGTTGAATATATAGAAGACACAATGTTACCTACTGGTTTTCACTATTATATTCCTCCGCACTGGCATAGAAGTATTGAAATTAGCCTAGTCGTATATGGAGAAGTTTTCTTGTATGTGAATGGGCAAAAAAAGAAAGTATCTGCTGGCGAATTTATTTTTGTAAATAGTGGAGATGTTCATGAATTTGAAAAAGTTGAAAATACAAGTTGTGCAGTAATGATGTTAATTATTTCTTATGAATTTCTTAAAGAGCTAAATGAAGATTTTGATAAATATAGATTCAATATAAAGGAATCAGTTGTTCAGAAAACTAACCTCCAGCAAATGTTTTATGAATTAAAGGGGTTAGTCACAAATTCTGATGATTTAACTTACATAAAAATTAATAGTTTAATTTATGAAATTGTTTATATTCTATTGCGATATTGCAAAGATGGGGAGAATATAGACAATGATTTTCAACTTGGAAATAGACAGAAAGAAATGATTACGTATATTTACAAACATTATGATGAGGAACTAAAACTGAAAGATGTGGCCAAATACTTTTTTGTAAGTGAAGAACATTTTTCACGTATGTTTAAAAAATCGTTCGGATCAAATTTCACCACTTTTTTAACGAGATACAGGCTCTATAAAGCTTATGAAGATATTATTAGAAGTACAAATTCTATACAAGATATAGCGCTGAAACATGGATTTCCAAATGTGAAATCATTTATTTCACAGTTTAAAGACAAATATGGATATACACCATTACAGTATAGGAAAAATAGCACATCAAAAAATGACAATAATTGAATCAGATATGAACAACAATAAAAAAACGTTCCATGGTACATTTTGTACATGGAACGTTTTTAATTTAATAATAGCGTTTGAAGTAAGTTTCAAAGGGGATTTATATAATCCCTAAAAATGAAAACGCTTAAAATGAGAGAGGATGAATACTAGATGACTAGAAAATATGACTTAGACTTATTAGAAAAAATGCAAGAAAAACAAGAAATCATCAATGTGCAGGGGGCAAAAATCTTAGTAAAAAACATACCAGATTGTGATGAAAAAGGTGCTATGGATCCACGTCTTTATAAGGATATGAAGGTTCAAATGAATGTAATGAGGTTTATGCCTAAAAATATGATGAAAATGGATGCTTCTGAAAAATCAGTAAAGAATATGCGAAAACAATTTAATGGAATTAAAAGTGTTCCCATTGTCACTAAAGACATAAATATTACGCATAAAACTGTGAAAGCTGAAGATGGATTTGATATTCCGATAAGAATTTATAATAGTAGTTCTAAACAAGAGAATGCACCAATTCTATACTTTATTCATGGTGGTGGATTTATGGCAGGTTCACCAGATGTAGTAGAAGAACTTGTGAAATTGATAGTGGAAAAAACAGATATATTAGCTGTTTCTGTGGATTATCGATTAGCTCCAGAAAATCCTTTTCCAACTGGGCATACAGATTGTTACACTACTTTAAAGTGGATTTATGAGAATGCTGACACATTAGGTGGTGATAAGAATAATATCTTTGTGGCAGGTGATAGTGCAGGAGGGAACTTAACACAGTATTGTACAACTAAAGATTTGGAAGATGGTAGGAAGTACGTGAAGGGACAGTTGCTACTGTATCCTACAATTAATATGTGTGATTATGAAGATGAGTTTTATTCTTGGAGTATAGATAAATATGAAATTGCTCCAAAGTATAAAAAAGGATTAGAAAAAATGCTTAATATTATGCATTCAATGGTTGGAGGTATGTCAGAAGTACTTGGTACGAAAGAAATTAATTCTAAGTATTTAAGCCCATATGTTGATGTATCCCCAGATTATCCAAGTACATTTATTACGGTAGGAGAGCATGATTTTCTAATGATAGAATGTTTAGCGTATGCAGCTAAATTAACTAACAAAGGAGTTGATACTGAAACAGTCCTTTATAGAGGTTTAGGGCATGCTTATGGAGATAACGTAGGTGTTTATCCTCAAAGTGAAGATTTAGCAATTGAAATGGGGAATTTTATATTAAAGCATAGTAGAAAGTAGGGAGAATGATGAAAAATAGAAAAGTGATATTAATTGTTAGCTTTGCTATTTTACTATGTATCTTTGCGTTTACAGACTTACAAATATCCAATAGTTTATATGAACCAACTAATAAGATTGCTCTTTTTTTACAAGCTATAGGAGAAATTCCAGCGATGCTTATTGCCCTATTTTCTAGTATGTATTTATTTAAAACTAGAAAAAATCAAGGTTCAAGAGGATATTTTCTATCTGTAATTGGCTATGGAGTAATCATTCTTTTGTTCGCTTTTATAGCTGCATTTATGTTAGTACATTATTTAACCATTTCAAAATTTTTAATTCCAATTTTTATGCTTTGCTTTATTGTGGCTTGTTATATGATTTCTAAATCATGGAGTAAATATGATGATGCAAGATTGAGAGAAATTGCATTAATTGGATTGTTAAGTGTAGTTATTGTATTAATTACATTTAATTTAATAAAATTAGGATGGGATAGAGAACGCTATCGTCATATGGTTTCTATTGGATCGTTTGAAGGGTTTTCAAAATGGTTTGTACCTCAGGGAATCGCTAAAAGTGATGAGTTTATGTCGTTTCCATCAGGTCATAGTGCCAATGCAGCGCTAGTCATTTGGTTTAGTTTATTACCGGAATATTTCGCTTCCCTAAAAAGAAAAAAAATAGGTGTTTGGATTCTCATTCTTTTATGGATGATAGTGGTACCATTGAGTCGTATTATGGTAGGAGCTCATTTTGCTTCAGATGTTACAGTTGGAGTCGCTATCGCGGTAACTGTGTTTATGTGTTTGGAAAAATTTATTTGGAGAGATAAGAAAATTAAACTCGCCAATAATAACTATATTCTTCCATATTCAGTAAAACGGTAATAAGAAAACAATGCTCTATGAAGGATTATTTTGAGATTATTTAATGATGAATGGTTTGATTAATATTAAAAGATCATTTGTTCAATTAGATAATCAAATTAATAGTTTTAGATGGAATTTCTACTTGTGAAAAAATAGAGGGAAGCGAAAGCTTCCCTCTATAAAATTAACTATTCAATTTTAGTAAATGTAAGAGGTTGGGTACTTAGCATTGCAGGTACATGTAACTGCAGCGATGGGAATTCACCACTTACATTCATTTCATAAGAGAATAATAAACTCATTTTCATTTGGAATAAATCAACTTCTGCAGAGAAAATGTCGTAGTGATGATGCCCTAATTGAATTTCCATCTCCATAAATTGTACATATAACGAATCATCTCGTTTGTATACTTGTAACGTTCCATATGCAGGATGTTCAAAAGTACCAGTATAATCCTCTAACTTGTGAGAAGGTGTAGTACCTTTAATTTGTTCAGGAATGGATTCAGTTGTTTCTTTCATCATTTCCTTCATTTTTTCACTATCTTCTACAGCACGTTTATGCCAGTCGATAGATTCTAATCCGAGTAGCTCGTCGTAAATTTGGTTAGCAAGATATATAGGCAGTAATGTACCTCCAGCATTCGTTAATATAACGAGACCTACATTTTCATTTGGCATAAATGAAACAAACGCTGAAAATCCATCGATATTACCGCCGTGATGAATCATTTTATAACCACGGTAAGCGCTAATAAACCAACCAAGCCCATAACTATTTAATGGAGATTCAGGAAGTGATAAAGCTGGTTGATCTGGAATTGAATTATGTGGTGTACACAGTTGTTGTAATAATTCAGAGGAGATTAGTTCATGATCACCAAATTTCCCTTCGTTTAAGTGAAGAAGTACCCAATTTGCCATATCTTCAATTGTAGAATTAATACATCCAGCAGCGCCAACTGTATCAATGTTACGGAATGGAACTTCTTTCATTTCACCGTTATTTTCAACGTAAGGTAATGCGTAATCATCTGTATTTTGTGAGTCTGTAACAGAGAAGTTTGTTTGATCCATATTTAAAGGCTCTAAAATATGTTCTGCAACATATTGTTCCCATGTTTGATTCGTAATGTTTTCTACAATATAACTAATTGTCGCATACATTAAGTTGTTATAAAGAAATGCTGTGCGGAACGGTGCATCAAGTGATAAATGTTTTATTTTTTCAACAAGATCTTTTCGAGTTAAGGAAGAACTGTACCAAAGAGCATCGTGACGACTTACCCCAGTACGATGAGAAGCTAAATCTCGTCCTGTAACTTGCGAGTTAGCAAGTAGTTCAGATAAAGAGAAGTTAGGTATATAAGACTGGACAGAAGTATCCCAATTAAACTTTTTTTGCTGTGCTAATAAACTTAATGAAAGTGTGCCAAAAGCTTTCGTTGAGGAACCAATTGCGAACCGAGTACTCGGTGTAACAGCCTCTTTTGTCTCTATATTACGATAGCCGAAACCTTCCGAAATAATAACTTCACCGTCTTTTATAACAGCTACAGCAGCACCAGGAACATTTAAATCCTTCATCATTTTTTCAACCGTTGTTTGTAAAGAAGTCATAACAGGAGTTTCAATTTTAGACATACTTCTAACCTCCAAATATAAATTTTATCCTACCGCACTATACTTTCGGTAATAGAAAATGAAAACCTTTATAATTATGGAAAGTTAATAATTTTGTAAGAATTATTGAAATGAAATTTTATTAATCAAGATTATTAAATTCACTGTTTTTCATGTTATGATAAATTTCATATAAGATTGAAAGAAGGTTTTCCTACATATGAAACATGCTGAATATGAATACTTAAATTTATGCCGTCACGTAATGGAGCACGGTACAAAGAAAGAAGATCGTACGGGGACTGGTACTGTATCTGTATTTGGTTACCAAATGCGTTTCGATCTAAGTAAAGGATTTCCTTTATTAACGACAAAGAGAGTCCCATTTCGCCTTGTAGCAAGTGAACTGCTTTGGTTTATGAAAGGTGATACAAATATTCGTTATTTATTGCAGCATAATAATAATATTTGGAATGAATGGGCATTTAAGAGCTGGGTGGAAAGCGATGAGTATACTGGTCCTGATATGACTGATTTTGGTCTTCGCTCACAACAAGATGAGAAATTTAAAGTGCAATACGATGAGCAAATGGAATTGTTTAAAAAGAACGTTTTAGAAGACGATGAATTCTCAACGAAATTTGGATATTTAGGAGACGTATACGGAAAACAATGGCGTGCTTGGAAAACGACAGCTGGTGAAACACTTGATCAGCTAAAAGATGTAATTGAAATGATTAAGAAAACGCCAGATTCACGTCGCTTAATTGTTTCTGCTTGGAATCCTGAAGATGTACCAAGTATGGCTTTACCGCCTTGTCATACGCTATTTCAATTTTATGTAGCGGACGGAAAACTTTCTTGTCAGCTATATCAAAGAAGTGGAGATATATTCCTTGGAATTCCATTTAACATCGCAAGCTATTCATTACTAACACATTTAATTGCACATGAATGTGGTCTTGAAGTTGGCGAGTTTGTTCATACAATTGGTGATGCACATATTTATACGAATCATTTTGAACAAGTAGAAAAGCAGTTGGCACGTGAACCACGTTCATTCCCGAAACTTACATTAAATCCAGATGTAAAATCTGTATTCGATTTTGAAATGGAAGATTTAACGATTGAAGGATATGATCCACACCCAGCAATTAAAGCACCGGTTGCAGTATAATTGTAGAGGAGATGAAAAGAATGATTATTTCATTTATGGTCGCAATGGACGAGAATAGAGTAATTGGGAAAGATAATAACTTACCTTGGCGTTTACCGAGTGAATTACAATACGTGAAGAGAACGACGATGGGCCACCCGCTTATTATGGGAAGAAAAAACTATGAAGCGATTGGTAGACCGCTTCCAGGAAGACGTAATATTATCGTAACACGTAACGGTGATTACCATGTAGAAGGTTGTGAAGTTGCTCATACCGTAGAAGAAGTGTTTGAACTATGTAAAAATGAAGAAGAGATTTTTATTTTTGGTGGAGCGCAAATTTATGATCTCTTTTTACCTTACGTAGACAAATTATATATAACAAAAATCCACCATGCATTTGAAGGGGATACATTCTTCCCAGAAATGGATATGACAAATTGGAAAGAGATTTTTGTAGAAAAAGGTTTAACGGATGAAAAAAATCCGTATACGTACTATTACCATGTATATGAAAAGCAACAATAATAATAAAGATTGATGTGAACATTCGCATCAATCTTTTTATTTGTATTCATAGATATAAGTTTATTGATGATATACGATAGTGCTATAATGAAAGATAGCATGTAAAAAATGCTAAAATTTTCAAGAGTATTCATGTAGAAAGAGGAGGAGAATCGATTGAGAAAGATATGGGGGATTCTATTTCTTTGCTTAACATTCATGTTAGTCGGATGCGGTAAAGAAGAAAAACCACAAGAAGCGTTTGATACATATGCAAAAGCATGGAATAAACAAAAATTTGCAGATATGTATGATCAATTATCAGAAAATGCAAAAAAAGATATTTCAAAGAAAGAGTTTACTGAGAAATATGAAAAGATTTATTCTGGTATCGAAGTGAAAGACTTAAAGGTAGAAACAGGGGAAGTAAAAGAAGATAAAAAAGATGAAGGCCCTGTTCCTTTTAAGGTAAGCATGGATACAGTTGGAGGTAAAATCACTTTTGGCCATGAAGCAAAAATGGTGAAAGAAAAAGATGGAGATAAAGAATCTTGGAAAATAGATTGGACTCCTGATTTCATTTTCCCTGGTATGACAAAAGATAGTAAAGTGCGTATGCAAACGACGCAACCAAAACGTGGAGAAATATATGACCGTAACGGTAAATATCTTGCGGTAAATGGTAAAGCTTCTGAAATCGGAATGATTCCTGAAAAGTTAGGGGATGCTGCTCCGCAAACGAAAGAAACGGTAGCGAAGTTGTTAAATATGTCTGTAGAAGAAATTGATCAAAAACTAGCTGCTAAATGGGTAAAACCAGGGTATCTCGTACCAATTGGAATTTTACCTGAAGGGGCAACTCAAAATACGTATCTTGATTTACCTGGTGTTGTAACAAAACCTGTAAATGTTCGTACATATCCGTTAGGAGAAGCAGCGGCACATCTTACTGGCTATATTGGAAAAGTGAATGCTGAAGACTTAAAAACGCTACAAAAGAAAGGCTATCAAGCCGATGAGCCAGTTGGTAAAGCTGGATTAGAGCAAGTATTAGAAGAAAAGCTGCGCGGTAAAAAAGGTGGCCGTGTCTTTGTAGAAGATGCGCAAGGAAAAGAAATTAAAAATATAGTGAAAACAGATGCTGTTGATGGAGAAAATGTAACTTTAACTATCGATAGTGCTGTTCAAGAAAAAACGTATAATGAAATGAAGGGCGAAGCTGGTTCAAGTGCAGCAATTAATCCGAAAAGTGGAGAAACAATTGCACTTGTAAGTAGTCCAGCATATGATCCTAATTTAATAGCACGAGGCACATCGAAAGCACAACGTGAAGCTTGGAATAATGATCCGAAAAAACCGATGACGAATCGATTTACACAATTATCGGTACCGGGTTCTGTATTTAAGCCAATTACAGGTGCAATCGGTCTTGAAACGAAAACAATTGATCCAAAAGAAGAGTTGAAAATTGAAGGATTGAAATGGACAAAAGATTCTTCATGGGGCAATTATTATGTAACGCGTGTGAAAGATGCGAATCCGATTGATTTTGATAAGGCGATGAAATACTCGGATAATATTTATTTCGCGCAAGAAGCTATGAAAATCGGAAAAGACAAATTTATGAGTGAAGCAAAAAAATTCGGATTCGATGAGAAATTACCAATTGAATATGGATTCCCAGCTTCTAAAATCGCAAATGATGGTATTAAAAATGATATTCAAATGGCAGATACAGGATATGGACAAGGACAAGTCTTAATGACTCCTCTTCATTTAGCTTTAACGTATGCACCGATTGTAAATGATGGAAAGATTCCGTCGCCATATCTTATTAAAACAGATAAACAACCAAAAGCTTGGAAAGAGAACGTGATTTCTAAAGAAAATCAAGATATATTGAAAACGGCTTTAACGAAAGTAATTAACGATCCTGATGGTACCGGGAAAATTGCGAAAATTGATGGTATGACCCTTGCTGGTAAAACAGGAACAGCAGAATTGAAAGTATCAAAAGAGGCAGAAGGAAAAGAACTAGGTTGGTTCGCTGCTTTTGATTTGAATTCACCTGATATGGTCATTACAATGATGATTGAAGATGTAAAAGGTAGAGGTGGAAGTAATATTCCAGCTGAAAAAGTTAAACATGTTTTTCAAAAATAAAAATTGATGAAAACTACCTCCATGGAATAAGGAGGTAGTTTTTTATTTCGTCAGAAACTTAATATAGTAGTATTACTTATTAACTTACGAAAAAAAAGTAGCTATTTTTATTGACAACAGTTAAAACTTTTCGTATTATACTTACATAAGGTAAGTTATTTACTTTCGAATTATAAATCTTGAATTAAAGATAAAATAGAAAAAGGGAGAGAATACAATGACAAAAGTACTATTTATCACAGCAAATCCAAATTCAGCAGAAGGTTCTTTCGGTATGGCAGTAGGAGAAGCTTTCATCGAAGCATATAAAAACGAACATCCACAAGACGAAGTTGTAACAATTGATTTATTCAATACAACTGTACCAGCAATTGATGCAGACGTATTTGCTGCTTGGGGTAAATTTGCAGCAGGTGAAGGATTCGAAACTTTAAGTGAAACTCAACAACAAAAAGTTGCAGCAATGAACACAAACTTAGAAACATTTATGCATGCAGATCGTTATGTATTCGTAACTCCAATGTGGAACTTTAGCTATCCACCAGTAGTAAAAGCATACTTAGATAACTTAGCAATCGCAGGTAAAACATTCAAATATACTGAAAATGGTCCAGTTGGCTTATTAGAAGGCAAAAAAGCACTTCACATTCAAGCGACAGGTGGCGTTTATTCTGAAGGAGCATACGCAGCTGTAGACTTCGGTCGTAATCACTTGAAAACAGTATTAGGATTCATCGGTGTAAATGAAACTGAATATATTGCAGTTGAAGGTATGAATGCTAATCCTGAAAAAGCACAAGAAATTAAAGAAGCAGCAATTGCTAACGCACGTGAATTAGCAAAACGTTTCTAATATAGACTACTTAAAAATGTCCAAACACTTGTTGTTTGGACATTTTTTCTTCTTTTTCCTTCGTTTGTCTAGTATAATGAAGGTCGGAATGATAATAGGTGGGGGTTCTGTATGATTCAAACGTTTTTTAAAATCTTTTATTTAATTTTAATCGTAATTGCGATTACACCGAGAATGTGGCGTCTTAAAAAACAAGTAAATACGATGTCACTGCAAGAAAAAGATAATGCTGTGTATAAAACGACAAATTGGTTTGGTAAAAAAATGGTACGTGTTGCTGGATCGACAGTAGAAGTAAAAGGGCTTGAAAATGTTCCGAAAGACAAGCCGGTACTAGTTGTAAGTAATCATCAAAGTAATATGGATATTCCTGTTTTACTAGGTTACTTGAATAAACCAATTGGATTCGTTTCAAAGGCAGAGATTAAGAAATTTCCAGTTGTACCAACTTGGATGGAACTTATGAACTGTGTATTTATGGTTCGTAATGATCGTCGTCAATCTCTTCAAGCGATTAAAGATGGAATTGAACTATTAAAGAATGGACATTCTATCGTAATTTTCCCTGAAGGAACGAGAAGTAAGGGTGGCGAAATTGGAGAGTTTAAAGCTGGTAGTTTTCACCTAGCAGTAAAATCTGGTGTAGCAATCTTACCTGTAACGTTAGATGGTACATATAAGATGTTTGAAGCGAATGGAAATCGTATGAAACCAGCTCATGCAACAGTAACGATTTCTAAGCCGATTACACCTGAAGAGTATGCGAATATGGATATTAAAGAATTAACAAAACATACACAGGATGTTATTGCATCTCAATTACATAAGTAATAAAAAAAGTTTCAGCTTACATCAAGCTGAAACTTTTTTTATTAAACTGCAGGTAAGACGTAAAAGAGTACACAAAAGAACATCATTGTACTGCCACCTAAAACGAAGAGATGCCAAATGGCATGATTGAAAGGTAGCTTTTCCCAAAGGAAGAAGATTGCCCCGACTGAATATAAAATGCCACCTGCTAAAAGTAGGGAAAAACCATGTCCAGTTAGATTTTCATAAAGTGGTTTAATAGCAACGATTATGAGCCATCCCATAATGATATAACATAAAGTTGATGCTTTTATAAAGCGACGTACAAAGAAAATTTTGAAGACAATACCGCCAATTGCAAGTGTCCATATAATAGCGAGTAACGTCCAGCCTAAAGGTCCACGAAGTGTAATGAGTAGAAACGGAGTATATGTGCCGGCGATTAATAAATAGATGGCTGAGTGATCTAAAATAGTAAATAATTTTTCTACCTTTGGATGGTGAATGCTATGTAGCAACGTTGAAAACAAGTACAGTAAGAACATGCTTACACCATAAACAGTAAATGCAACAACAGCAGATGCAGTACCATGTTTAGAAGCATGAATAATTAATATAATTAAGGCAGGGATGCTTAAAATGGCACCGATACCATGTGTAATTGCATTTGCAATTTCCTCTTTCACAAAATGTGTCATTCGTGTCATTTTTTCAGTCATAATGCAAATCCTTTCTACTATCATAAAATAATATGTCGTTTCCCTTACCATATCATACACAAAGACAATAGAAAATGAAATTTGTATAATTGATTATATTTTTGAATTTTTTTGACAAAAGACAACGGACTTGTTGACGTTTTCAAACTTTTTTGACAAAATAAAATTATGTAATAGTAGGACAAGGAATCTACTAAAAAAAGGGGATGGGGAAATGTTTTCAAATATTGGCTTTCCAGGGTTAATTTTAATTTTAGTAGCTGTACTCATTTTATTTGGACCTAAAAAATTGCCGGAAATCGGGAAGGCTTTAGGGGAAACGTTAAAAGAATTCAAAAAATCAACGAAAGAATTGACTGATGATGCATTTCAAGAGAAGGAAAAGAAAGAAAAAATGTAATGAATTTTCCTTGTAATGGATAAATAAAGTGTGGTGAACGAGATGGAAGATCGGGAAATGAGCGTAGTAGAACATATAGTTGAGCTTCGCAAACGAGTAATATATACAGTGCTATCCTTTGTGCTATTTTTAATTATTGGATTCACTTTTACGAAGGATATTTATTTTTGGCTTGTAAAAGATTTACCAATGAAATTAACTGTTCTCGGTCCAAGTGATGTATTGTGGATTTTTTTCTCGATTGCTACAGTATTTGCTATCGTTTGTACAATTCCTTTTGCTGCTATACAAATTTGGTTATTTGTAAAACCGGGTTTACATCCAAATGAACAAAAGATGACAGTGATGTATATACCGGTATTGTCTATATTATTTATTGCAGGTTTATGCTTTGGATATTTCATTGTAATGCCGTTTTTATTTCATTTTTTAACTACGATAGGTAATGAAATGTTTAATACGATGTTTACGACAGAAAAGTATTTTCATTTTGTTCTCAATTTAACAGTTCCATTTGCTGTAATTTTTGAATTGCCTGTAGTAGTAATGTTTTTAACGAGTATTGGACTGTTGACGGCGGAATTTCTAATAAAAATAAGAAGGTATGCATACGTAGCATTGATTATCATTGCATCGTGTATATCGCCGCCTGATTTTTTATCACATAGTTTAGTAGCAGTACCGCTTATTTGTATTTATGAAATTAGTATCGCTCTATCAAAGATTGTTAGTAAGCGCAAAAAGAAAAGAGAAGAAATACAGTCGAAAAGTGCCTCTTTATAAAGGCACTTTTTAATTTATTTGTTATACTCTAGATATAATCGTATACAATATATAGAAGAAAAAAATTATAGAATCTCCAAAATTTAGACAAACTTTTCACTTTTATAAGTTTATACTGAAGTTATCTAGCTATATATGGGTAATAAGACTCCCGTCTCAAGGGATATATAGGACAGGGGCCGAATTAGGTGGATATAAATGAAGTATTAACTTCTAAACGGGGGCCGCTTAAGAATATTTTAGTTTTCATAGGAAACCTACACTTGAAAAACGTGTTAAAGAATAAAGTGGAGGAAGTTCAAAAATCCAACGAAAAAGAGGATTGATATTGTGATTACGAAAAGTTTTTATTTCACTCATGCAACAGGGAGTTGTATTAAAATATTTGAAATCCCTGTCCTACAAACACAGCATCCATTAGCGTTTCTAATTCAGTCTCGTCTTCAATTGTTTATTGCAAAAATTCAAAAACATAAAAATCCAAGATTCTCGTACTCTTTCCGTGAATATTTACAAAGTTGTTTGAAGTGGAATGATTATTCAAATGTATATAAAACAAATACTCTGGAAAAGAATGCATAATATACAGCAGGGACAGAGTTAAATAGGCTCTGTCTTTTTCATTTTAGGTATAAAAATATAATTAATTTGGTGAAATTTGTTCTAAATTGTTGAAAGCACTGGGAATGCTAGTATAATAACAGGGAGAGCGTATTGGAAAGGGAAGAATATAATATGCAAAAAATTAAAATTGTAACAGATTCAACTGCAGATTTAGCGCAGGATGTAATCGAAAAGTATGGCATTCATGTGCTACCATTATCAATCTCTGTAAATGGACAAACATATTTAGATCGTGTTGATTTACAACCTGATGAATTTATTGAAGAAATGATCAAATCAGAGGAATTACCAAAAACATCACAACCGGCAATGGGTACATTTGTAGAAATGTATGACAAGTTAGGTGAAGATGGAAGTGAAGTACTTTCCATTCATATGACAAGTGGAATGAGTGGTACTGTGGCAACTGCCAATAGTGCTGCATCAATGACCGATACAAAAGTAACAGTTGTTGATTCTCAATTTATTACACATGCTTTAGCATATCAAGTAGTTGAAGCTGCGAAAATGGCAAATGAAGGACGCTCACTAGAAGAAATTTTAAAACGTGTAGATGAAGTGAGAAAGAATACTCGTTTATATGTAGTAGTAGATACATTAGAAAACTTAGTGAAGGGTGGGCGTATCGGTAAAGGAAAAGCGTTTATCGGTTCGCTACTTAATATAAAACCAATTGCTAGCCTTGAAGATGGTGTTTATAACCCTGTAACGAAAGTGCGTAGCCAAGGTCAAATTGTAAAAACGTTAGCTAAGTTATTTGAGGAAGATACAGCTGGAAAAGTTGTAAAAGCTGTTGCAATTCCACATGCGAAAGCAATTCCTTTAGCTGAAAATGTAAAAGCGGCTGTTGAAAAAGTGAGTGGATTTGCTCAATCAGAAATTTTCTATACAACGCCTATTATTAGTACTCATACAGGTCCGGGAGCAATCGGATTTATGTATTTAGCAGAGTAATAAAAAAGCTACTTGAAATGAATTTTCAAGTAGCTTTTTTATGTGAATAGAAAGTAAGAAATAAGAAGGGCTATACAGGCACTCCCGCTAATGATATAGCGAGTCTGTAAATATTCATTCATAGAAAACACCCACTGATTAAAGTTTCACTTTATGATTTTCTATAGTATATGTTGGATATAGAAAATAAGTAGTTACGTTATACGTGTAACGTTTCAATTTTTTCATTTACTTGCTTACCGTTTGTTGCACTATTATAAGTAAAAGTTTGGCCTAAAAAGAGTACATGCAGTTGTTCCCACGGTAACATACGTAAATTCCAATTATTTCGAAGCCTTGTTACTGCCTCGCGGGGTGTTTCATCGGCGAGGGCAAAAGCTCCGTAATGCATCGGTATAAAGTGTGTAGCGTTTAAATCTAAATAAGCTTGCACTGCCTCTTCAGGTGAAACATGAGATACTTTCATAAACCATTCTGGTTCATAAGCGCCAATTGGCATAAGGGCAATATCAATTGAAAAGCGTTTGCCAATTTCTTTGAAACCTTGGAAATAGCCACTGTCACCACAAAAATAAATGGTTTCTTTCGTTGTTTCATTATTAATAATCCATCCACCCCAGTGAGATGTATTCATATCAAATAAGGATCTTCTCGTCCAGTGCTGGGCGGGTACGAAGTGAAAGGAAACATCATTAATTGTTGTGTTTTCCCACCAATTATACTCTTCTACGTTAGTGAATTTTTTGCGAGTAAATAATTTTTTCAGCCCAATAGGTACAAGGTATAGAACATCATTATTTAGCTGGCGAAGAGATGAAAAGTCTAAATGATCGTAATGACCGTGTGAAATAAGAACGATATCGATTTTCGGTAGTTCTTTTATAGAGAGCCCTGGCTCAGTAAGTCGTGGAACCAACTTTAATTTATTTGCCCATACTGGATCTGTTAAAATATTTAAGCCGTTCGTTTGAATGAGAAAAGTGGAATGACCAATCCATGTGACAGTTGTTTTTTCAAAGTTATTGAGCAAAAATTTACTTTGTTTAACAGGTGATTGTTCTACTAGAAAAGAAAAGTCTTTTTTGTTTTGCTTTCTCTCTTTACGCCAGCGTAGGAAGGAGCGAATCGATTTTTTTGTACTTACATTATCCATATTTTCATAGCGCTTAGCCATGAACATCACCTCATTTAAAATCGTTGTAGTTGTATTGTACCGAAATGTTGTTAAGGAATACAGTGTTTAACATGGATTAATGTTTAAGTAATTGTAAAAAAACAGGGGATAGGTATTTACAAATTTACCAATGAACTTTGTTTCGTAAATAATGTTAAGAGAAATAATAGTAGTAAAATATATTTTGTCTAGTAATTAGCTTTAAATAAAGAAGTAACATACGTAAAATCGTACGATTTCGTGAACAAATGACGTAAACAATTTTCTCATAGTGTTTACTTTTGTTATGATATACATTACTTACATAAATTAAGGAAAGAGAAGAGAGGTTTAATAATGAAGCGTTATCAAAAGTTAATTGGTCTTATGGTTGTATTTTGTCTCTTTGTACTTGCAGGTTGTAGCAGTTCAGGTTCAAAATTACGTAAACCGTTAAACTGGGATTTAGAAACTTTCCAATTTACAAATCAAGAAGGAAAGCCATTTGGTACAAAAGATTTAAAAGGGAAAGTTTGGGTAGCTGATTTCATGTTTACAAACTGTCAAACAGTTTGTCCGCCAATGACTGCTAATATGGCTAAATTACAGAAAATGGCTAAGGAAGAGAAATTGGATGTTGAGTTTGTTTCGTTTAGTGTAGATCCTGAACTTGATAAACCAGAAAATTTGAAAGCTTTCATTCAAAAGTTTACAGAAGATACAAGTAATTGGAACTTGTTAACAGGGTATTCACTGGAGGAAATTACAAAGTTTTCAAAAGATAACTTCCAATCGCTTGTAGATAAACCAGAAGATGGGCAAGTAATACACGGTACATCTTTTTATTTAATTGATCAAAACGGAAAAGTAATGAAAAAATATAGTGGCATTAGTAATACGCCATACGAAGATATTATACGTGATATGAAGCGATTAGCGGATTAAAAAGAAGGGTGCATAGCACCCTTCTTTTTTTACATTAGTCTATGGATAAAATGTCATGCTGCTGTGGAAGTTTTGGTGCACGAATTTCTAATACGCCGTTTTGATAAGAAGCTTTCGCTGCTTTTTTATTAATTGAGTATGGTAACTTAATCAGTCTTGATGCTTCTGAAATGGAACGTTCTCGGCGATAATAGTTATGAGATGTTTGTTCTTCTTCCTCGTCAAGTATCTCTTCTTTTACAGAGACTTTTAAGTATTCACTTTGTATTTCAATTCGAATTTGTTCTTTTTGTATACCAGGTAGTTCAGCTGTAACAACGAGTTCTTCACCAACTTCATATAAATCTACAGGGAATGTTAATAAACGGTTTCCTTTTTGGAAAAAATGATTTAAATCAGCGATTACATTGCGAAGTGGTGTTTGCTCGAAGAAATCATCAATTTGCTTTAAATAATTGCGAACCGGTGGGCGAGAAGAATCTTTTTTTTCTTCACTCATGGTATTCCCTCCTAGAAATCAATATGCAATATCATATGACAAAAGCGGAGAAAGGTGATTGCCTAGTTTTCATGTTTTCATAAAAAATTGTTAAAAATGTGAAATGGAGTGATTTTTTTATAGTTTTTGGTCGCCATATTCAGTTGATTATGCTAGTATAAATAGGGTTGATATAGTAGTATAGAGACAGAATGAAAACTGAAAGAGGGTAAGAAGTATGTGTGGTTTTGTAGGATGTTTATGTGAAAACCCTAGAGAGTTTTCAGAAACAGAAAAACATCAATTTGAAAATATGAACACGATGATTTTCCACCGCGGTCCAGATGACGAAGGATATTTTCGTGATGAACATGTACAATTTGGCTTCCGCCGTTTAAGCATCATTGACTTAGAGGCAGGACATCAGCCGCTAACTTATGAAAATGATCGATATGTAATTATTTTTAATGGTGAAATTTACAATTATGTAGAATTACGTGAAATGTTACTTGAAAAAGGCGCAACGTTTGCAACGCAATCTGATACAGAAGTTATCATTGCATTGTATGCACATATGAAAGAAAAATGTGTAGACTACCTTCGTGGTATGTTCGCATTTATGATTTGGGATCGTGAAGAAAAGACACTTTTCGGTGCACGTGACCACTTTGGCATTAAGCCTTTATACATCGCACAACAAGGTGATACTACATTCTTCGCATCTGAGAAGAAAAGTATTATGCATGTAATGGAAGACAAAGGGGTAAACCCAACGTCACTACAACATTACTTTACGTACCAATATGGTCCAGAGCCAGAAACATTAACAATTGATGTTAATAAAATTGAGCCTGGTCATTACTTCGTAAAAGAAATCGGTAAAGAGATGGAAATCCATCGCTACTGGAATCCTTATTTCAACGCTTCAAGCGCAACGAAAGAGGAACATATCCAAGCAATTCGTGATGTATTATACGATTCTGTAAAAGTGCATATGCGTAGTGATGTACCAGTAGGTTCATTCCTTTCTGGTGGTATCGATTCATCTATTATTGCTTCTATCGCAAGAGAAATGAACCCAAATCTTTTAACATTTTCTATTGGTTTTGAGCAACGCGGTTTTAGTGAAGTTGACGTTGCGAAAGAAACTGCAGAGAAATTAGGAGTTAAAAACCATAACGTATTCATTTCAGCGCAAGAGTTTATGGATGAGTTCCCAAAAATCATTTGGCATATGGATGATCCTTTAGCAGATCCAGCAGCTGTACCATTGTATTTCGTTGCGAAAGAAGCACGTAAACATGTAACGGTTGTTCTTTCTGGTGAAGGTGCAGACGAGCTATTTGGTGGATATAACATTTATCGTGAGCCAAACTCTTTAAAAATGTTCTCTTACATTCCTAGCCCAGGAAAGAGCGTTCTAAAGGCATTAAGTGGTGCTCTTAAAGAAGGATTTAAAGGGAAAAGCTTCTTAGAGCGTGGCTGTACGCCAATTGAAGAGCGTTACTATGGAAATGCGAAAATCTTCCGTGAAGAAGAGAAAGCTGAATTAATGAAGTATTACGATGAAAGTGTTAACTATATGGATATCACGAAACCATTGTATAACGAAATTAAAGATTATGATGATGTAAGTAAAATGCAGTACATTGACATGTTCACATGGTTACGCGGCGATATTTTATTAAAAGCTGATAAAATGACGATGGCAAATTCATTAGAACTTCGTGTACCGTTCTTAGATAAAGAAGTATTTGACGTTGCATCTAAAATTCCGACTGAATTTAAAATTGCTAACGGAACTACGAAAGCTATTTTACGTGAAGCAGCACGTGGCATTGTTCCAGATCACGTATTAGATCGTAAAAAGCTTGGATTCCCAGTACCAATTCGTCACTGGTTAAAAGATGAAATGCACGATTGGGCTATAAATATTATTAAAGAAAGCAAAACGGATCATTTAATCGACAAACAGTATGTATTAAACTTACTGGAAGCACATTGTGCAGATAAAGGCGATTATAGCCGTAAAATTTGGACTGTACTTGCGTTTATGGTATGGCATCAAATTTATGTTGAGCATAAATACGATACGAATAAGTTCCACGAAGAAACAAAGCGTGCGTATAGCTTAGTTTAATAAAAAAACCTTAAGGTCGTATTCGGCCTTAAGGTTTTTTTCATAAATTGTAATTATAATTGATACAATAATAGTAAAAGGATGGACAACATATGATTACGTTTGAGAAAGTAAATACAGAAAATGAAAGTGTTGTAAAAGAAATGTTTCACTCACACAGCTTAGATATGAAAAAGGTTCAGTATTGTGTAAAAGTTGATGATACATATATTGGTGTAATAGATTATAGTGTCCAAGAAGAGAGTGCTATTTTGTCACAGTTAATTATTCATTTTGATTATCAAGGTTATGGATACGGGACAAATACGTATTTTACATTTGAAGAAATAATGAAACAGAGAAATGTGAATGAAATAAAAGTATTGCAAGAGGTGTTTACGGAACAAGCCAAATCATTCATAATGGGATCTGGTTTTATTGAGGAAAATGGAATATATGTAAAGAAAATATAGTGAATTGATCACTTGATAAAATGAATATGGGGCAGGTGAATGTATGACGATGACTGCTGGTCTTGTATTAGTTGGAGGTTGTTTTATTGTAGCAGAACTATGCCAGATTTTTATTCGAAAAAGAATGTATAAGAAGAGAAGACCATATGAATTACAATATATACCCGTGTTTGTAATTTTGTTTTGCATGTTATTTGCATTACAAAGCGCAATTCATTTTTCACCTCTTTTGAACATCTTTTTAAAGTTTGGATTGTTATACAGCGGTGTTGGAATAGCTCTTATATTTATTTTGTTTTGTATACGTTACATCCACTATCAATCGTACATATTCATTTTAAATTGGTTAAAGAAAAGTGATAGAAGCCGCCTTACATAAGGGGGTTTTTTCTTTGTATTTGTAACGGAACTTGTACAACTAACATAAAATAGGACGAGTAGAAATGTAAGCTTATTATCTTAACGAAAGGAACGAAAAAGCTATATGAAACTGGTTATAGACGCAGGGCATGGTGGATATGATTCTGGTGCTGTTGGTAATGGGTTAGTGGAAAAAGAGTTAACACTTCAAATTGCTAGACGTGTACGAGATATTTTATCTGCAAATTATCCAATCAATATTAAAATGACACGTGACAGCGATGTATTCATCTCTTTATCAGAACGTGCTAATATTGCTAATTCATTTGGTGCAGATTATTTTATCTCATTTCACATTAATAGCGGCGGTGGAACTGGATTTGAAAGTTATATTTACAATGCGCTATCTAATAGTAGTTCCGCATATGAAAAGCAACAAAAAATGCATGCAGCAGTCAATCCTGTATTAACTAAATATGGTCTTCGTGACCGAGGAGCAAAAAAAGCAAATTATGCGGTACTAAGAGAGACTGCAATGGATGCAATTTTAACTGAGACTGCTTTTATTGATACAACGTTTGATGCTAATTTATTGAAAAATCCACAATTTATTGAAGAATTAAGTCAAGCGTATGCAAATGGGATAGCAGCTATTTTTGGAGTTGCTCCAAATCCCAATCCTCCAAATCCACAACCTCCAAACCCCCAGCCAACACCACAAACGAAGGGGATCGCCTATATACTTGGGAAAAATGTGAATTTAAGAAGTGGTCCATCAACGTCTTCTTCAGTTATTCGTCAACTAAACTCCCCAGAGTCGTATGTCGTATATCAGGAAAGTAATAGATGGTTGGACTTAGGAAATGGACAATGGGTGTATAATGACCCTTCGTACATTAATTTTGTAAAGACGAGCAATAGTGATGGAAGTGCAATTGGTGTCGCATATATACAAGGAATGAATGTGAATTTAAGAAGTGGTCCATCAACATCTTCTTCAGTTATTCGTAAATTAAATAATCCAGAATCTTATTTAGTATATATTAATCAAAACGGTTGGTTGAACCTTGGTGGAAATCAATGGGTGTACAATGATCCATCATATATTAAATATAATCAATATTAGGAAATGAATTTATGATGTAATATGAATGCGTATTTATGTATGACGTAGATACGCATTTTAAGAACGTTTATTGTTTTCATACTTATACACTTTATTTTAAAAATAAACATTTGAATAGCGGATAGAATCTAAATTGTATATATTAAAAAAGTTTTCTGATATACATTGACAATGTATGTAATATACATTAACATTTAATTGTTAATGATAATCAATTTCATCTAGGGGGACGTATGGTACATAGTAAAAAAATATTTATGTTCTGCATTATGATACTTATGGTAATAATCGCAGGGTGTAGCAAAGAAGAGAAAAAAGAAAATGATCCATCAGCTAAAGCAAAAGATTCGTATACTGTAAAGCATGCAATGGGTGAAACAACAGTAAATGGTACACCTAAAAAAGTAGTTGTTTTAACAAATGAGGGTGCGGAGGCACTTTTAGCTGTTGGAGTAACGCCAGTTGGAACTACAAAACCACGTGCTGGTGATGAATGGTATCCTCATTTAGCGAAAGATTTAAAAGATACGAAAGTTGTAGGAACTGAGCGTGATATTAATTTAGAGGCAGTTATGAAGCTTAAGCCGGATTTAATTATCGGGAATAAAATGCGTCATGAAAAAATATATGAGCAATTGAACGAAATAGCACCAACTGTATACGCTGAAACATTGCGCGGGGATTGGAAGGAAAACTTTACACTCTATACAAAATCTGTAAATAAAGAAAAAGAAGGGCAAAAGGCTCTTGAAGATTATAAAAAACGTATTGAAGGAATGAAAGAGAAGTTAGGAGATAAATTGAATTCTACAGTTTCTATTATTCGCTTCGTACCAGGTGATGTCCGGATTTATCAGAAAAACTCATTCTCAGGTGCTGTTTTAAATGATGTTGGATTTAAGCGACCACCACTACAAGATAAAGATGAATTTGCGATAAAAGGAATTACAAAAGAGCAAATTCCGAATATGGATGGGGACTACATATTCTATTTTACATCTGATAAAGATGCAGATAAGAATAACGAAGGAAATACGTTAGCAAAAGAATGGACAGAAGATCCACTCTTTAAGCAGCTACAAGCTTCAAAAGACAATAAAGTATTCCAAGTGGATGAAGTAATTTGGAATACAGCAGGTGGTATTAAAGCAGCAAATTTAATGTTAGATGATATTGGAAAATATTTCCTGAAATAAATGAATGGTTGAGTACATCACTTTAAATAGGTGATGTACTTTTTAATTTAGTTAAATACAGAAAATTCCTTCTTTTAAATGTGGATAAGTTGTATAATAAAATCAATCATGGAATAAAGGAGTGGGAAGGAATGAAAGCTACTCATAAAGATTGGATTTTATTTAACGGAAGAATTGTGAATAAGAAGGAAGAACAGCCGATGGTCCCATTAGAGGAGAGGGGCTTTCAATTTGGTGATGGTATATATGAGGTTTTTAGGCTATATGATGGGAAGCCACATTTATTAGATTTACATTTGGAACGATTTTTTAATTCTATGGAAGAAATAAAACTAATTCCACCGTTTACTAAAGAAGAGTTAGTGGAAGAGTTACATCAAATGATTGAAAAAAATCAATTTCAAGAAGATGGGAATGTGTATCTTCAAATATCACGTGGTGTTCAAGTACGAAATCATGTGTATGAAAAAGATTTACAACCAACATATTTTGCGAATATCGTTTCGTTTCCAAGACCTACTGCTACTATGGAACAAGGAATAAAGGTTACTGTCGAAGAGGATATACGCTGGAAGTTCTGCCATATAAAATCATTAAATCTGCTTCCTAATATCATGATTAAAAATAAAATAAACGAGCAAGGCTACCAAGAAGCGATATTGGTGCGAGATGGAATTGTAACAGAGGGGTGTCATTCGAATTTCTTTATGGTGAAAAATGATAAATTAATTACACATCCGGCCGATAATTTCATTCTACACGGCATTACTCGTCACTACGTTATTACATTAGCGAAAGCGTTACATATAGAGGTAGAAGAGCGTGAATTTTCATTACAGGAAGTGTACGAATCCGATGAGTGCTTTTTCACAGCAACACCACTTGAAATATTCCCTGTTGTTCAAATTGGTGATGAGAAGTTTGGGAGTGGCGAAAGAGGACCAATTACGAAAAAACTACAAGCTGCATATGAAGAAAGTATTAGTTTGTTTAAAGTGACAAATTAATAATGAGGAAAAAAGCTGGTATTCCCCCAGCTTTTTTTCATGATATAATTCAACCATAGGACAAGTTTTGAAAACGCTGTAAAAAGGGGATTTAATGTATGAATTATGAAGATTTTAAAGAAGTAATTCACGGTAGACGAAGTGTAAGAAAGTTTACAGAACAAGAAGTATCCACTAGTGATATAAAAGAAATTATTGATTGTGCTCGTTATGCACCGAGTGATACGAACTCACAAACGTGGGAGTTCTTGGTCATTATGAACCGAGAGAAAATTAAAGAAATTGAACAAATGACATGGGATGCATTACATAAACTTGCGGCAAAAGCAGCAGAAAATGGAGAAGAGAAAGCAGGGAAATTACTTACACGTTCTTTCGGCCCATATGCGACAGCTTTCTCTGAGGCGCCAGTATTAATCGTATGTTTAGCAACACCATATGAATCAAAGTTTCGTGAAAAGATATTTGATCCAATTGCCTTCGTTCCTGATTCAGTATGGGAAGAAGAAGGAATTAAGAGTAGCTGTCTAGCAGCACAAAACTTAATGCTAGCTGCACATGCGAGAGGACTTGGCACTTGTCCAATGACAGGACCTGTATTATTAGCTCAGGATGAACTGCGACAATATTTACAAATTGGGCCTCAAAAACAAATTAATATGGTAATTTCACTCGGGTTTCCGAAAGATAAGCCGAAGAAACTTCCAAGAAAAGAAGTAGATGAGATTACAACATTTATTTTCTAAATGTTATGTAGAAAAGACATTGAAATGATTAAAATTAGGTAATAAGTTATAGGATAGTTAGTCTATTATGTAGGCTGATTATCTTTTTGTATTTCCGTTTATAGCGTTATAATGATGCGGATCAAAAAAATATATATACGCTATACATCAAATCATAAAATGTTAGTTCGTAATCCGATATTCTCGGGATTTATTTTCTTCATTGTATTTACTTTATTAACATATTTACTTTCTGGAGAAGCAATTACCATGAAGGATCTTACTATAAATGGTATAGGCGGAGTGTTTTTTTGCTTATGTATATACGGATATAGTAAGTATAACAGTAAAAAAGTTGAAGAAGATGAACTGTAATGATTAATTCAAAACACCCTTCATTAGTTATTAATGAAGGGTGTTTTTTTATTTAAATTATCTTTATTGATGTAGCGATTAATCTGATTATATTTTTTTTATAATCAGTATCAGCTATATAATCATTAGGTTAAACTTCTATAATGCTTTCAGAATGAAAACGTGATGTTTTTTATGGTAACCAAGTTTATTTTTATCGTTTCTATTTACTTATATTTTCATTGTTACTGAATCCTATTTCATTAGTAATTTGTCTATATCCAAGGCTGCCTCGTGTGAAAATAAGAATAAGCAAAGCAACAATGCTCAATCCTATCCCTACAAATAAATCTGAATTCTTTAAAACAGGGTTGGTGGAATTAGTTTGTACCAAGCTAAACGTATTTACACTCGCATGAACTAGCATGACAATAAATAAGTTACCGCGATTGCAGTTATAGACCCAAGTGAGAATGATTGAAATCGGCAAACACATCAAAATGAAAATTGGTAAATGAATATATAGGATAGAAAGGTCAGAACCTGGTCCGCCCCTTTGTGCAGCAGTTAAGAAATGCGGAAGATGCCAAAAAGCCCACAGGACGGCAAGTAGTAATGTTGCTTTTAACGGTCCAAACTTCGATTGTAACCGAGGGAGAGCGAAACCGCGCCATCCGATTTCCTCAGGTAAAGGTCCACCGAGAAAGAAAGTAACTACAAAAGAGATGAGATAGGTTATAAAAAATTTAGAAGTAAGGTCATGGAAAGTAGGTATCCCCCAATTTAATATCACCATACCCAGAAACATTGCAGCAGGGATAACGATGAGAGTAAACAAATACCACTTCAAACCGACTTTAGTAGATATGATGCTTTTTCTAACTTTTTTCCATGACTCTTTTCCCTCAAGAGTTCGAATCACGATATATGCTGCTAACATAGGGCCTACAAATGCATTGGCAACAAAGAAAATATCAAATGCTTTTGTTTTAGGGAAAACACCCCATTGGGATAAGACAAATGGAATTAATACAACCCACGAGAATAAATATGCCATTACAAAAAATGAAGTTAACGGATAGGATTCCAAATACGCTCTCAGACTCGTTGATGAGTTTTTTTGATTTCGTTAAATATTTCAACATAATCACCCCTTCAATTATAAAATACTGCGCTATGTGCTGGTGCCTTCGTCCGAATTGAACCATCTTAATTTTTAATTATGTTTTGAATGTATTATTTTGTTGTTTACTTTGAGGACATTAGAAGATTCGGTGAAGAGTCAATAAAATCTGAGAAATGAAAGTAAACTAATATTCAAAAGTTTACTTTGGAACGGCTTAAGAAAAATAACATTCACTTCTTATGGAAAGTAGTCATAGGAATACACCTTTCATTGTGGGCGGGGTGCACATAGTTATAAAAAAATACCCTTGTCCAATCCATTATCATTCTTTAGTCATTTAATATTACAAAGGGGGTGAGAACATGGAAAACAATGAAAAAATCACGTTTCGATTTGTAAAAAAAGATGGGCAAGAAATTAATTTGGGAAATCTTGATGATAAACGAAAAATTGTCATTGTCATTAATAATCAGATTACATTTGCACCAAATACAACACAAATTGCCAGTGGAGCCGGACAAAATAGTGCAGCAGGAAGTAATGCAGCAATCGATTCATCGAATACCCGACAGCAAGAAACGGTGGGCGCTGGAGGCGAAGCGATAAATAAAGGAATTAGTGGGGATCAGATTGAGCCGCATAAAATGAAAGAAGAGACTTCGGATGAAGAGGCAGAAGTTGTACTCATCATCAATAATCAAATTAATAGAACCCGTGAGAAACAGGCTAGTGCTACTCAAGTGGCAAGTGGTGGTGGAGATGACAGTGCAGCGGGAACCAACGCTGCCATCGAAAGTTCTAACACCAAACAGCAACATGCAGTGGGAGGCGGAACGGATAGTTCGGCAGTAAACACAGGTGAAGAAGGCGACCAAATAGAAAAATGCGATTAAAGAAGGAAAAATAATGTGAATTTTAAAGCTTCCCTCAGCTTATCTGAGGGATTTTTTTTACTTTAATTGTATTGTACATTCAAAACAATGCAAATGAATGGATAATGTACCCGTCCTATAACACTCCCTAATGTATGAATGATAAAACAACATTTTCGTATACTAAGGTCGAAGAGCGATTTAAGGAGGAGTAAAAAATGACTGAGCAAAATCGAAATCAATCTGCCATTGACCAAGGACGTAACAAAACAAAACGTGGGATTGAAGTGGCAGGCGATACAGTACAAAATGCAATTGATGTTGTTGAAGATGCTGGAAAAGCAGCAGTTGACCGTATTTCCGATGCAGTTAAAGATGTTACAGCAAGATGATTTATTTGAGTCTCCGTTGTAATAGTTGATCAAAGAAAACAAGGAACAAGACCGTTTCTTAGGGGGCTTGTTCTAATTCCGTTACAATTCGTCCGATTTCAAGGATATGTTTAAGTGAGTTTGACCGGAAATTCTCAGTTTCTTGTAAACTAGATATGATTTCGCTAGTAGAGAGTGATGAAGTATGATTTTCATTAACAGGATTATTTCCGCTAGAACCAGACTCGTCTTTAGCAAACTGATGAGTCGATAGTTTTTCTTCAGCTTTTCTAAAATCAGGTGTATCAAATGCAGAGCGTATATTATTTCCGCCAGCTAAAGCAAACTCATTGTGATTACGATTGAATAAGGACGCAGCGTCTTGCAAGCTTTGATTAGCGGTTAGTGAAATCTCAGATAATTTTGTGCCAGGTTTCAACATTGCGATTTTATCCACGCCTTTTGTTCCTACGAATAGTTGTCCAACAGCCAATATAGTATGACCAGTCGCGCTTCCATACCATTCTGCACTACTATACGAGTTACCATTGGTAACATCACGATTCCAAGAATCAGAAATTGTTTGTTTTATCGCATTGAACGTATCGACTGGGTGAGAAACGGCTTCAATCGTGTTATTAAATGTGTCAATCGGATGGATAACTGCATCTGCAAGTCCTAATAATTCATCACCTATAGCGTCGCCTATTCCCTTTTTAAAGTGATAAGAGACACCTAATCCAGCTTTTTCAAAAGTAGATTCAATTTCATCATCTATAGCGTCTTTTATTTTATTCACATCTTTATACGCTGCATCGATACCATGTTTAAATTTATCATATAAAGACTCATCTGAATTTTTTACTTTACTAAGATCTTCATAAGTTTCTTTGAGACCATGCCAAACTTTGTCACGTAAAGATTCATCTTTTTTCTCACTATTTAACGGACCACACATTGCTCCTTCTTCAAGATTTTCGTCATATGAAGCATCTGCAGTACGGAATTTTTCGGCAATTCGTTTCAAATCCTCTTCCACTTTTATAATCGAATTGATAGATGTAAAAGCTTTTGGTCTTGCATCATTGAACATTTGAATGAATCGTTGATTAGAGGCACCAATCCATTGAAAACGCAAATTTCGCACGCTAAGGATATCCAGTATAAAAAATCCCAATCTCTCAGTTAAATACATAAGAAATTGGGATTTAATTATTTAACAAATGCACTCAATTGTTAAATAATATCTATTTATTCATACGCTTTACAAACCTATAACCTGTTATCTCGTAACCAAGGAATTTATATAGTTCGTGTGCCTTTATCCTCTTTTCACTTTTTCCACTTAGAAGATAAATAAAATCAGAACCTCTTTTCAAAGACCATTCTTCCACATATTTAATCAATGCTTTCGCAATACCTTGGCCGCGATATTCTTTCTTTGTAACTAGCGATGTTATTTGAATCATTTCATCATTGTTTGTGTACGTTGTATGAATTGTTATTCCTACCATCCCTACTAAGTTATTATCATTTATTGCAACAAAGGTGTAATAATTTGGATTGGATTCGATACGTTTCATTCTTACTTTCATTTCATCTAATGAACTAGGGTAACCAAAATCTGGAATTAAATCTGTAAATTGTTTGATGTCATCAGAATTATATTTTCTTATCTCCACTAAGGACCCCCTACATTTTTTTCTCCAATTATATCACATTTAATATTTACAATATTTATCTTAACGTACAGAATCCGCGTTATGTTGGTGCTATCCCAATAAAAAAGGCGTGGACATATTGTACATGTATAATATGTCCACACCTTTGGTTTTATTGTCTTTGAGGTACATTACCTAAATATAATTTAAACAATGTCTTTTTATTTTGAATGGATATTTCTTTAGTGAATTGGGCTAAAATGATGAATAGAGTGGAATTACTATTTATTTCTTAAAAAAAATTAATGTTCTTAAAATGAAAGTATGGTACAGTAATCGTGAGCAAGCTTATGTTTGTTCATGAAAGTGTTGAAAACTAGTTTTAAAATTAATAAATTATTTTTGTATAATAAAGTATAATGAAATTACAGGGGGGATGAATTTTGAAAAAATTCATAATCGCTGGATTGTCTGTATTGTTATTAGTAGGCTGTGGTGCTCCAAAGGAAAAAGAGGATGCACAGTCAAATCAGGAAGAACAAATTGTAAATGCAAGTGATGAGAATATGGTTGTATTTCCTGAAGGGGCAATACCAGTTGGAGAAGGGAAAGTAAAAGTCATTACACCAGATGGTACTTCTGAAAATGGAAATATACCGACTGTATTTATCAAAAAAGATACTTTAATTCAGCAAGTCGAGTTAGAACTTTCTAATTTTCAAAACGATAAAGAAACATTTGTATTTGTAGATCAAATATTTGCAGATAAACATCAAGTAACTAGTACAACACAGACAACAGTGCAATTAAAAGAAAAAATGCTTGAGACAGGTAGTCATACGATTACCGCAGCTCAGTTTGAAAACAATGACCCGAAAGGAAAAGTCATTAGCTTTAATCAAGCGACGTTTGAAACGAAGCCTGCGTCTTAATTATGGATAAAAAGTACATTACTTAAAGTGGTAGTGTACTTTTTAATTTGGATAGAATTAGGTTGTTGAGAATAATATGTTTCACTTTCTAGTACGAATGAATAGTAAGAAATTACTCTTTACTACTACGACAGAGAAAGTGGTTGATGATGTGAATCGGTTTGTTCGTATCTTTTTGATTAGTATGATAATGTCAGTAGTTTGGCTTACTATACAAGAGGTTATTCAAATGACGCTCAATTATCAAATCCATGACATGCTAATAGGAGCTGTATGTTTTGTCATTGTGTACCGATTTCATGATAAGCTCGGATTAAGGTAAGTATTGAGTTGGAAATGTAGGGATTTCATTTGAAATGTCGAATAGTACATACGATGTCGTAATAACAAATTTTCTATTGTTTACTGTGAAACAGAAGAAGGAGAGATAGTAGTAATGAAACGAGCTCTTATTAATATCGACTATACATATGATTTTGTAGCTGAAAAAGGTGCTTTAACTTGCGGGAAGCCAGGTCAAGAAATTGAGAAAGAACTTGTGCATGTAACGAAGAAGTATATTGAAGATGGAGATTATGTAGTGTTTGCGATCGATAAACATGAAGACAATGATGTATATCATCCTGAAGCCAAATTGTTTCCGCCTCATAATATAGCAGATACAAATGGAAGAGACTTATTCGGTGAATTACAAGATGTATACGAAAAATATAAAAATGCTGAGAATGTATATTACATGGACAAAACACGATACAGTGCATTTGCTGGAACAGATTTAGAGATGAAGTTAAGAGAACGAGGAATAGAAGAAGTTCATCTTGTAGGTGTTTGTACCGATATCTGTGTTCTTCATACAGCAGTAGATGCTTATAATAAAGGATTTAAAATTGTCGTTTATGAAAAGGCGGTTGCATCTTTTAATGCGCAAGGACATGAATATGCGCTTGGACATTTTAAATCTTGTTTAAATGCAGAAGTGAAGTGAAAAAAGAGGCCTTCGAAAAGGCCTCTTTTTTACATTTATATAGAAACAACTTGTTTTTGAATTAACTTTTTAATGAACGGACTAATTTTTTCTGGTAGTCGGTTTAAATCGAAAAATTGTACATGCAATGATTCAACTCCGTCTGCTTTTAACAAGCCACATGTAAATTCTGTAATATTTATCCTTGTTCATTGAAAACAGCTACTCCAGCTAAATTGAGTGATCTTGATCCAACAACTTTTCTTAGCTCTTCAATATATCCCATTGTTAGTAACCTCCGCGAGTAAAAATATATTCAAATGAACTATTCGGTGTCATATGAATATGTTCCTTGTAATGAAGTGAGTATTGCGGATTTAAAAGAAAGTCGTTTATCCCGCTATTTGTGGGCAGTAAAACTTTTACCTCAAAATTCGACTGGAGCAAAGAAGTTAGGTGGAAGCCCTGCTGCCCGTAAATGCCCGATTGGTGAGGGCTAATAATCAGTGGGAGATGAACAAAACCCCCACTGATTAAAGTTTCACTTTATAAAAAATTCTATTGTAATCTCCCTTTAGGGTATTAAAAAGGGTATATTTATAGTGAATAGAAAAGGACATCTGAAGTTGAAAGATTGATGAAAGGATTATATTGTTGAAGATGAACAATGAATACAAATACATAGTTAAGAAAGTATGATTTAAGGTCAGGAGAAAAGATGTTCTGAAAACAAGTGTTGAGATGATAAATGCGTATTTACAATAAAGCAGCTTTGCATGAAATTTTCATTAGTAAGGAAGTGGATGGATGAGTTTATTAACGTATACTGAGGAGTTTTTTAATTATGTAAGGGAGTTTTTACTTTTAAGGTTTTTACTATTTGCTTTAGTTCTTATTATTATTTCTTTTGTCATAAATCGCATTATTGATTGGTTTTTTAAAAAATCAAGCTTTTTTGATGAAGAGGTAGAGCAGACGATTCAAAGTGTTATTCGATCTATTTTTAGATATATCATTATCATCAGTCTGATCATATATTTAATTAGTCAATTTGTAGATATAAAAAGTATTATTGCAGGTGCAGGGATAGCGGGAGTTGTCATCGGTTTTGCTGCACAACAGATGCTAAAAGATGTCATATTAGGCTTCGCAAGATTAGCGGACAAAGAGTTTCGTGTTGGCGATTTTGTAACTTTTAACGGAACAAATTCAGGAACTATTGAGGAAATTAGTATTCGTTTTATGCAAATTCGTGAATGGTCAGGGAAACTCCTTACCATACCACATGGAGAGATTAGAACGATACAGAATTTTAATAAAGGGTGGATGCGAGTTATTGAACGCATCACGGTAAGTTATCAGGAAGATCCTACAAGAGTTAAGGAATTGTTAGAAGAAGTATGTGTTATTTGTAATGAAAAATCGGACCAAAATCTTTATAGAGTAGATGATGAAGCTGTTGAACCATTTAAATATGTTGGAGTTACAGACTTAAATCCTAACCTTAAATATGTTGGATATGAATTTTGTATTACAGGTTTGATTAAACCGGAAGATTATTTTGAAACTTCTAGACAAGTAAGGTTTGAATTAATGTCTATGTTCCATAAAAATCAAGTGCAAATGCCAGCAGCGAATATGTTCGTTAACACTGAAAGTTTACAGCATATTCATAGAGGACAATCTTTATCAGACAGTTAAAGAAAATTAGCTGATTTCTGTTTTTATTTAGAATTTGGATTTGAATGAACTGTATGGGATATCTCCTGAAAAAGAGCCGAAGGAATTCAGTTCTTTTTTTGTTTATAGTATTTAGAAATTTCTTAATGTTATAATGATAGTTGGTGATGAGAATGAACATAGATGAAAAAGAGATGCATCGTTTAGAAGCATTAAAAAAAATTGCTGAGTTACTGAATGAAGCGACAAACTTACAGGAAATGTTAGAAAAAGTGTTACATACATTATTACAAGTTATGAATTTACAAACAGGCTGGATATTCTTTATTGATGAAAGTGGAAAGCATCGTATGCTTGTAGACCAAAACTTACCACCAGCTCTTACTTGGCAAGAAAAGAAGCCGATGTGTGAAGGAGATTGTTGGTGTGTAGAACGTTTTGTGAATGGAAGATTGGAAAAAGCGACAAATATTATTGAATGTAAACGAATAGAGGATGCGATTGAATGTAATTGGGGAGAGACCGAAGATGTTACACATCATGCGACAATCCCACTAAGATCTGGATCAGAGAAATTTGGTCTATTAAATGTTGCCTCGCCCCATAAAACACATTTTTCTGAGGAAGAGTTAGCGTTATTAGAAGCGATTGCATTTCAAATTGGAACGACCATACAACGTATTCAATTAGTTGAGAAAGAACGGAAATATGTAGTTGTAGCTGAAAGAAATCGACTTGCACGTGACCTACATGATTCCGTTAAACAATTGTTATTTTCAATTATGCTAACGGCGAAAGGGACTCTAAATATGACGAAGGATAGAGACTTGCAAGAGATGTTAAGTTATATTGGAGAATTATCACAGGAAGCATTACAAGAGATGACACTTTTGATTTGGCAATTAAGGCCTGAAGGATTAGAGAAGGGTTTAGCAGAAGCGATACAAAATTACGGAAAACTGTTAGGGATTCAAGTGGAAGTTCGAATTGATGGAATGGTTTTAATTGAAGATGAAATAGAAGAAGTTTTATGGCGTATAAGCCAAGAGGCATTACATAATTGTAAAAAGCATGCTTCGTGTGAAAAAGTATGTGTTCATTTAAGGATTGAAGATAATAAGCTGCACTTTTACATAGAAGATAACGGAATAGGATTTATACAGGATCAAGTAAGAGAGTCCGCACTTGGTTTGAAAAGTATGAAAGAACGAATTGAATTAATGAGGGGAATTTTTCGAATAAAAACAGAACCAGAAAAGGGAACGAAGATAGAAATTCAATTACCGGTTTGAGAGGGAGAACGTCTGTGAAAATTAAATTATTACTTGTAGAAGATCATCATATCGTTCGAAGGGGACTTGTATTTTTTTTGAAGACGAGAGAAGAATTTGAAATTATTGGGGAAGCAGAAAATGGTGAAGAAGCATTAACATTCGTCCAAACAGAAAGGCCAGATGTAGTATTAATGGATTTATCAATGCCGAAAATGGATGGTATTGAAGCGACAAAACGTATAAAACAATATGATGAGACGATAAAGATACTTATGCTCAGTAGTTTTTCAGAACAAGATTATGTTTTACCAGCAATAGAAGCTGGAGCAGATGGTTATCAATTAAAAGAAGTGCAGCCAGATCAACTTGTTGCGTCAATCGTTGCGGTATATCAAGGGAATGCAAATTTTCATCCGAAAGTAACACCTGCACTATTAGGACGGTCAGCAGTCAAGAAAGAAAAAGAGAATCCTTTTTCTATGTTAACGAGAAGGGAGCAAGAAGTACTTCGTGAAATTGCGAAAGGAAGAAGCAATAAGGAGATTGCAGCAGAGCTTCATATTACAGAACAAACTGTGAAAACACACGTTTCTAACGTATTGGCCAAATTAGAAGTAGATGACCGTACACAAGCTGCATTATACGCAGTAAAGCATGGGGAAAACTAGAAATAAGTATGAATAATTGTGTCATATGTTACGGTAGAATACATAGGAGCGAATAAAATCGCTAAATAAAGGTGTTTCTTCTTTCGATTATTAGGTACAATATAGCTACTATGGAAGGGGAAGATACGATATGCCTGGTACAAAAAGTGGGATTGGAAAGATTCAGGCTTCGTTAAATGGTTTATCACCGAAATTACGAAGTATTGCCGAACATATTTTGAAACATCCACAAGATGTTGTACATAAATCGATTACGGAGTTAGCGGAGGTTACGAATAGTTCTGAAGCAACGATATTCCGCTTATGCAAACACCTAGGTTTTCAAGGGTTTCAAGACCTGAAAATTACATTAGCTCGTGAGATTGTACATACCCCGATGCAAAATATTCATGAGGAAGTATCGGTAGAAGATAATATGGTCACTGTTGCTAAAAAAGTTTTTCATTCACATATTACAGGACTGCAAGATACATTACATTTGTTAAACGATAACGCGTTGGAACAGGCAGTAAGTGCGCTGAATGAAGCGAAACGAATTGAGTTTTATGGAAATGGTGGTTCGGGTATTATTGCGATGGATGCTTATCATAAGTTTATGAGAACGGGTATTTCTTGTATTGCTCATACGGATTCACATTTTCAAATTATGGGAGCTGGCTTGCTGACAAAAGAAGCAGTGGTCATTGCAATTTCTCATTCGGGCAGTAATAAAGGATTACTTGAAGCATTAGAAGTAGCGAAAGCAAGAGGGGCGCGCATTATTGCGATTACGAGCTATCAAAAATCTGCATTAAGCCAACTTGCTCATATAACGCTATATACTTCGACGCGTGAGACGGAATTTCGTACAGAAGCAAGTTCGTCAAGAATAGCACAGTTAAGTTTGTTAGATACTTTATACGTTGGGTTATCGTTACAACGCCAAGAAGAAACATTGCAAAATTTACAAAGTATACGTGAAACAATTTCAATGAAACGAATATAAAAGGCTCTTCAAATGTTAAATATAGATAATAACTTATAGGGTAGTTAGTCCATTATGGGGCTGATTATCCTTTTTATTTACATAATGAATAAAAAGAATGAATATTCAATTCGATTAGTATAATGTAGATATGGAATTTGAATCGTTTGTTTGGCTTTTGGGAGGGGGACAAAGCCTCGGAGAGTGTTTTAATGAGGGTTAAAGAAAATAAACGTTGGTAAAAGAAAAGCTTTCCTACTAGTGGATTCAGAGGGGGTACCTGTTACATCAGTAGCTTAGTAATAGACCGATTAGAAAAACAAAATTTAGTAGAACGAAAAACTGACAAATTAGATCGGGGATATACATGTCTTTACATTTTAGAACAAGTTAAAGACTATATTGAAAAGTTAATCTCTGATTATTTTGTGCCATTACTTGCAAAAATAAAGGCATTGAACAAGGAAGAGTAATTAGTTATTTCTGAAGGGATCTCCAAATTTCATGACCTAATTGATAAAAATAAGTGAGTTGATTATAAGATACTTTTATTGAAAGGAAAAAGAATTATGTTTCTCATAGCATATTTACCTATTTTTCTGTATTTATTATTAGAATTTTATAGAAGTTCACCTGTTAAAGAAGAAAAACAAAATCGTGGCTCTAGTTTTTTTATCGGAATAGTTTTAGCATTGATGTTAACCATTCCAGAGATTATGTATTTCTTTACAGTAAATAAGATTAATTCATTGCTGTTTTTGGGTGTTATTATCGGGCTAATTGGTGTATGGATAAGATTTTCTTCAATGAAAATCTTAGGGAGATTTTACAGTAGGAATGTCGGAATGCAAGGGGGACATAAGTTAATTCAAAACGGTCTATATAAATATGTTCGCCATCCTGGTTATTTAGGGTCTTTTTTGACCTTTTTAGGATTTGCTATATCTTCATCTTCATTCATTGCCATTATCATAAATATTATTTTATTTTTCCTTGTGTATTCGTATCGTATAAAAATTGAAGAGAGAATTCTTATTACGCTGTTTGGTGAACAATATAAACAATATCAGTCCAAGACTTGGCGAATTATTCCGTTTCTATATTAGGGATTATAGGGAAAGTTCAAAATTAGTTACTAAAGTCATTTAGTCTTTACATTGGGGTGATATCCAAACTAATTTTATTCGAGGAAATACATCTTTTCTTTCTATTTGGTGAAGTTAGAGGAATAGTTATCGGAATAAACTGTCTAAATGGATGGCTTATTGTATTTTTGCTTAGCGTGGTGTAGCTCGTCACAATCAAACTAAGAAAAGCAAATATCCCAAAATAAGAAAATGTACATTTTCTTATTTTGGGGTGCTAGAAATTTCTTAAATAAATGGATTCGGGGTCCCACCACATTATAAAAAGATAGGAACAAATATGTTCCTGTCTTTGATTTTATTGAGTCTAAAGTGTATGATCTAAATATAATAATAGAAGGCTTTTTATATTGGTGAATAGTTGTTGATATATTCGCTTGATTTAAGGGTTCTAATTGTCTATAGAAATATACTACTTATAATCTCCCAAGCTTAAAAAATATTTTTTAAACCCCTATATTCTTTGCATCTAAACCAAAAAGAAATGCCTGATAAATTTCAATGTAAATATGATGGAATTTCAGTTTTCCTTTCAAATATAGCAAGAAAATATTTGGTTAATAATTCAAAAATTGTTCAATATTTTACAATAAGCTTATGAAATTCCATGTTATGATGAACCTGTAATGATGATTGAACACTTAAATTTGGTACAATAATTAGCCAAAATAGTGAGGACAGTAGTTGTGAGATAAACTCATTAAAACTCTAAAACACTAAAGGGGAGATCACATATGAAAGCAGTAGTAGTTAATAAAAACAGCAAAGCAAATATTGAAGTTATTGAAAAAGAATTACGTCCGTTACACTCGGGTGAAGCGCTAGTGGATGTAGAGTATTGTGGAGTTTGCCACACTGATTTACACGTTGCGAATCATGATTTCGGAAACACCGATGGCCGCATCCTTGGTCATGAGGGTGTAGGTATTGTTACTAAAATTGCTGATGATGTTACTTCACTAAAGATAGGTGACCGTGTAAGTATTGCATGGATGTTCCAATCTTGTGGACGTTGTGAATATTGCGTAACGGGGAGAGAAACATTCTGCCGTGAAGTGAAAAATGCTGGTTATTCAGTAGATGGTGGTATGGCTGAACAATGTATTGTTACAGCTGATTATGCGGTGAAGGTACCAGAAGGATTAGATCCTGCTCAAGCATCATCAATCACATGTGCGGGCGTAACTACATATAAAGCTATAAAAGTATCAGACATTAAACCTGGTCAACCTATCGTAATCTATGGTTGTGGTGGATTAGGAAACTTAGCTATCCAATATGCTAAAAACGTATTTGGTGCAAAGGTAATTGCAGTAGATATCAATGACGACAAATTAGCCTTAGCAAAAGAGGTTGGTGCGGATATGACTATCAATCCAATTTCTCAAGGTCCTGCTGATAAGATTGTTCAAGATGAGTTTGGTGGTGCTTATGCTGCTGTAGTAACAGCCGTTTCTAAAGTAGCCTTCAATTCAGCAGTTGATGCAGTACGTGCTTGTGGTAAAGTCGTTGCAGTAGGTTTACCAGTAGAAACTATGGATTTAAACATTCCGCGCCTTGTATTAGATGGAATTGAAGTAGTTGGTTCTCTAGTTGGTACTCGTAAGGACTTAGAGGAGGCATTCATGTTCGGTGCAGAAGGAAAAGTAGTGCCGGTTGTTCAAACCTGTTCTCTAGATAAAGTACAAAATGTATTCGAAGAAATGGAAGAAGGTAGAATTCAAGGACGTATGGTAATCGATTTTAAACAGCATAATTGTGATTGTAAATAATTTACTTTAAATATACAAAACATGAGTCTAGCAAAGGACATGTAAAAAAGTTAGACGGCATAAAAAAGATGATCCCTCGTATTCAATAGGGATCATCTTTTTTATATTCTACTAATATCAATGCCAATTAATACTTGATTGATGAGACATGATTAAAAGTTCACTTTATTTGCAAACGAAAAAGAATCTTTATTTTCAACAAATTTTTTATGATCTGGAACGGTTTTAATTGCTACAACTTGCGAATCTCTTGCTTTCAGTGCATCTTGAATCCCGATTGTCATAAGCTTAATAAAAAGAATCGTAATAAAGAATGAAACGAGAGTATAAAAAATAATCCACCATGAAAGATTCATTTCATAACGATTTAATCCAATAAGACCTGCCCAATCATTAGATATAGAAACAGGTTTGGGCACTCCGTCATAGAGTTCCCGCATTTGTATCCCGCCAATTACAATGTTAAGCAACGCTAAATGGATAACGAGTATGAGTGTTTGGACGATATGTTCCATGAATAACACAAATAAGCGATCAAGTAATAAGACTCGTAAGTGTTTTTTGATAATATGAAAACGGCTAGCACCCAGCAATTGAGAACTTAAAATGTAATCTTGTTTCATAAATTCATCAACCTCTGAGGATATATATAAAGAAAGTGTAGGTAGAGCGACGAAAATAAGTACGAGTACTTGATAAAACATAAATGAAATATTTGGGTCCAATCTATCAGCGTTTGATGTGATTACAATATTAACGGGCGTGATGAGTATAAATGCGATAAATAGAGTTGGAATATAATAAAAAACTTCTGAGCATGACTGGAAAAATCTCTTGAATTTTGGAGCGTATAAACTTAAGAGGATTCCTATACATGTTCCGAATAAAATTCGAAAGAAGCTAATTGCCACGGCTAATAAAATGGTGAATTTTGCTCCTTCTACAATTTGGAAGAAAACAGACTCTCCAAAACGATCAGATCCAAAAGGCGGCATTAACGATGGCGAAAAGGGGGCCTTTCCAAGTAATTCGTTATTGTCATTGTAAAGTAACTGAGGAGGTTTTGGGATGTTATCTTTAAAGAACCAACTATAAATAAAACTAGCTGAAACAAGTATGAATAAATAAGTAAAGCCGATTAAAAATCGTTTTGATTTCCAAATAGATTTCATAATGCTGCTCCTTTCAATTGCTTTTGCCATCTATTCATCATGAATGAGATTATTTGAAAAATGGCATAAAACGGTAAAATAATCATAACAAGTATGATAAATGCAGCTGGAGGTGAAATAAACGCCTTCTTAAATAAAAATTGGATAATGCCTTCCATATTAAAAATAAATTCTAAAATGAATAAGTTAGAAAGTAAGAAAACAAAAATCGTTTTTAAATGGTGAAAGAAGTGGATAGATATATTTTTGAATAAATGAATGCATAGTATATAACTTGATGAAAGTCCTTTTCCATATGCAACCTCTACGTAATGTTTTTCATGTTCTTCTTTTATGTATAACACCATCATCCGAAACATTTGTAATGTAGGTAAGACTGCTAAAGATAAAATAGGGAGTAAATAAGCTCGATTTTCATTAAAAGAAATAATGGTGACAGGAGATTCCCCGAATTTCTGAAGTACCCATATGAAAAATATTTGCAAACAAATCATCATCATCATATCAGGGACAGCTTCTAATATGAATACAATTCGGTTTATCCATTTTTTTATATAATCTTTTGCTAAAAAATAAAAAAATGCCATACTAGATGATAGAAAGAGTGCAAGCAAAAAGGCTACAAATAATACAGTAAATGAATAGAGGTAAGGTTCTAAAACAGTTGGAAATAATGGTATTTTTTTGAAACTACCAAATTTCGGGTCTGATCCTATAACCACTAATGATTCAGGGGAGAAAACCTGTTTTAACATAGTAACGATCTGATTAAAAAAATGAATTGGTTGAAAAGTGAATCCTTGTTGAGTGATAAATAAATAAGGTAAATTTAGTAATAGTAAGAGTGATAAAAGAATTGATGAAAGTTTTATTGTGAATTGAGATATTTTATATAACATTAAATCCCTCCGACATCGTTTTACAACATTATACAATAAAGTTCATATTTTGTTTTTGATTTTTCAGAAAAATATAAATTCTATTAGATTTTATAGTATGGAACATATATTTACAAGGTGAAAAAGTGATAGTAGGGAGCCACGCCCTATGTCTATCAAGCTGAGAAAACGAAAACTTATATATTATTATCTTTAGGTGGAGGGGAAAGAATGTTTGATAAATTAAAAAGGTTATTTAAAAAAGATAAAGAGAATGATTTAGAAGATGAGAGGTACATTTTAATTTCTGAAAGTGAGCTAAATGAAGAATTAAAAAGAAAGATAGTTGAATTAGAAAGGTTAGGATCAGAATATAGTAAAGTTCTTCAAAAAAAATATATAAATGAATTTGAGAGAAAAGGAAAACGAAACCTAAAAATATGGGTTAATAGGGATATTGACGGAGATGAAATAGAAGACTTAAATTCTGAGAAATGTCTAGAAAAAGAATATCGTTCTGAAATAATAATAGATTTTAATGATGTTACTGTTGAAGATGATGAATATGCAGATTTCATACAGTTATGGTATTACTATGGTGGTTATTTTAAAAGTACTGGGACTTTATATGACACATCAAGAAATAATTTAGAAACAGACATTGAAACAGCTTTACAAACATTACTTGAATAATTAATGTATACTAGTCTCTCGTTTAATTAACGAGTTATGTAGTTGAACAAGAAATACAAATAATAATTAATCCTTTTTTAAAACGCTCTTTCTTTTTGCTCATTTATTGAGTTTATCTATATTAATTTGTCAAACTTTATGTTCCTGTTACAAAATACGCTATTCTTTCTGTAAAATCACAGGAAAGGATGGCGTTTTTGTATGTCTATTTCTGTATCCAATGAATTACAATTATTTGCTTGAGAAATTCAAAACTTTTTATTTCCGAATATCTTACGAGAGATGTTGGTTTCGTGCAACGAATCAGCAAATACTAAACAAAAGATTTAGTCGCTCTATGTGTATGGATAAGTGAAATAAAATGGGGGGTACATTTTATTTTGAAAAAAATTTTCTTTTTGTGACTTGATTTATGAAAAATATTTTATATGCTAATTCATGTAAACGGTTTACTAGATCGTATTTTGCTAGAAACGAAGGGAAGATTCGCATGGAAACAAGGGGGAGAGTAATCGGGATTGACATCGGTACCACAAGTACGAAAACGGTTGTATTCACTGAAAAAGGAAAAGTCGTTGCTTCACATGCAGTTGATTATCCAATCATTCAACCGAACGTCGGATGGGCGGAGCAAGATCCTGATGTAATATGTGCTGCTGTATATAAAACTGTAAGCGTTGCCATTGAAAAGGGTAATGTGTCACCAGAGGATATTTCTTCAATCGGTATTAGTACAGCAATGCACGCCTTAATTGCAGTAGATGAAAACGGCGCACCGTTAACGCGCTCTATTATTTGGGCAGATAATCGAAGCACAAAGCAATCAGAAAAACTATTACAACAAATGAATGGTCATGACATTTATAGAAGAACTGGTACACCGATTCATCCGATGTCACCACTTTCTAAATTACTGTGGATGAAAGAAGAAGAAACGGAGTTATTCAGAACTGCTCATAAATTTATTTCCATTAAAGAGTATGTCATTTATCAATTATTCTCACGCTATGTAGTTGATCATTCAATTGCATCAGCTACTGGGTTATTTAATTTAGAAACATTAAACTGGGATGAAGATGTTTTAACTATGTTAAATGTGTCACCAGAACAATTATCAACACCTGTACCAACTACATATATTTTATCGGGAATGAAACCGGAATTAGCACGAAAGATGGGCATTCGTGAAGATACTCCGGTTGTTATTGGTGCAAGTGATGGTGTTCTTGCAAATGTGGGTGTCGGTGCAATATCGCCTGGTTCAGCTGCAATTACGATTGGAACAAGTGGTGCAGTTCGAACAATTTCATCAAATGTCAATACAGATGAAAAGGGAAGAACGTTTTGTTACGCATTAACAGATGAGCACTGGGTTATCGGTGGGCCAACTAATAATGGCGGGATATTACTGAGATGGTTACGTGATGAATTTGGTAGCCCAGAGCAAGAAGTTGCAAAGAAGCTTGGGATTGATCCTTATGATTTATTAATTAAGTATGCAGAAAGTGTACCAGCTGGAGCAGATGGATTGCTATTTTTACCGTTTCTATCTGGAGAACGTGCACCCTACTGGAATGCAAATGCTCGTGGTACATTCTTCGGAATTAACCTTCAGCATAAACGTGAACATTTCATACGTGCTGTCATGGAAGGAGTTTGTATGAGTGTGTATTCAGTTGCACTTGCCATTCGTGATTGTACGGGGCCACTTACTGAAATACGTGTTTCAGGAGGCTTTGCAAAGTCTGCATTTTGGAGACAAATGTTATCTGACATGATGGGGAAAGAATTGCTTGTTCCAGAAAGTCATGAAGCATCTGCGCTTGGGGCAGCGGCACTTGCTTTGTATACAATTGGGAAAATTGATTCTCTTGAAGAGGTGAAGGATTGGATTGATATTGTCCATCACCATGTACCGAATAAAGAAAATACGGCTTTATATTTAGAGATGTTTTATATGTATGAACGACTTTACAATCGTTTGAAAGAAGAATTTGATTGTATAGCTGCTTTCCAACGTAAACAATAGGGGGATTGGGAGAAATGGTAGTTGGGATTGTACTAGCGGCTGTTGTCATATTACTTTTACTAATTACGGTAGTAAAATGGCATCCATTTGTCGCGTTAATTTTAACAGCAATCGGTGTAGGGCTAGCAATGGGGATGCCCTTAATTGGAACTTCACCACAACATCCAGGGATTATCGATTCTATTAAATTAGGTCTTGGTAATACGTTAGGGTTTTTGGCGATTGTTTTAGCTTTAGGAACAATGCTTGGGAAAATGATGGCTGAGTCTGGCGGTGCTGAACGAATTGCAAACACATTAATTGGACGTTTTGGGAAAAAGCGTGTTCACTGGGCAATGATGTTCGTTGCATTTTTAGTAGGGATTCCGGTGTTTTTCCAAGTTGGATTTGTACTATTAATTCCGTTAGTATTTACAATTGCGTTAGAAACAGGGGTATCACTTATTACAATCGGTATTCCGCTAGTAGCAGGTCTTTCGGTTGTACACGGACTTGTTCCACCGCATCCAGCAGCAATGGCAGCGGTAGGTATATTTAAAGCAGATGTAGGGAAGACAATTTTATATGCATTAATTGTCGGACTTCCAACTGCAATAATTTCAGGTCCGCTTTATGGGAAATGGATCGGTGCTCGTATACATAAAGAAGTACCATTAGAAATAGCGGAGCAATTTATTGAAAGAGATAAGAAGAAGGAACTTCCTAGTTTCGGAAATACATTGTTTACTATTTTACTTCCAGTATTTCTTATGCTTGGTGCATCCATTGCGGAAGTAGCGTTAAGCAAAACGAGTCAACTTGCGCAAGTATTGCACTTTATTGGAGATCCAATAGTCGCATTATTAATTGCAATGATATATTCTTTCTTTAGTCTTGGCTATGCAAAAGGATTTTCTAAAGACAAAGTCTTACAATTTACAAACGATTGCTTAGGGCCTATTGCAAACATACTGTTAGTTATCGGTGCAGGCGGCGCATTTAATAAAGTGTTATTAGATTCTGGGATCGGAACTACAATTGCGGAAATGGCGAAAGAATCGCATATTTCACCGATATTATTAGGTTGGGGAATTGCTGCACTTATCCGAATCGCGACGGGCTCTGCTACTGTTTCTATGATGACAGCAGCTGGAATTGTAGCACCAATTGCAGCAAGTACACCGGGTGTAAATGTTGAACTACTAGCACTTGCAACAGGTGCTGGGTCATTAATATTATCACATGTGAACGATTCTGGATTTTGGATGATTAAAGAGTATTTCGGAATGACTGTGAAAGAAACATTATTAACATGGACTGCGATGGAGACAATACTATCTGTTGTAGCACTTGGACTAATTTCGTTATTAAATATATTTGTATAGAATGGGAGATTGATTAATATGAAACTAGGTTTAATTGGATTAGGAAAAATGGGATTCCCATTAGCTGAACACTTACATGAAGACAAGCATGAAGTAGTTGTATACGATGTAAATAATGAGCTTGTTGAAGAGGCAGGGGACTTAGGGATTACTGCACGTCATACGTTAAAAGAAATGATCGCTGAACTAGAAGCACCTCGTACAATTTGGGTAATGGTACCTGCAGGAGAAGTTGTTGAGTCAGTACTAAAAGATGTATATCCATTATTAGAAGAAGGCGATATCGTTATTGAAGGTGGAAATTCATTCTATAAAGATACGTTGCGCCGAGCTGAAGAAGCGAAAAGCTTTGGCTTACATTACGTAGATATCGGTACATCAGGCGGTGTTGAAGGAGCTAGATACGGTGCTTGCTTAATGGTTGGTGGAGAAAAAGAAATTTATGATCAACTAGAACCTTTATTTAAAGATTTAGCAGTAGAAAATGGTTATTCATATGCAGGTCGCGTCGGTAGTGGGCATTTCTTAAAAATGGTTCACAACGGTATTGAATACGGAATGATGCAAGCAATCGCTGAAGGATTTGAAGTACTAGATAAAAGTGATTTTGATTTCAATTATGAAGATGTTGCAAAAGTATGGGCAAACGGTTCGGTTATCCGTGGTTGGTTAATGGACTTAACTGAAAAAGCATTTGCAGATGATCCAAAACTTGATGGCATTAAAGGTGTAATGAACTCTTCAGGAGAAGGGAAATGGACTGTTGAAACTGCGCTTGAATTACAAGCTGCGGCACCAGTTATCGCTATGTCATTATTTATGCGTTACCGTTCACAAGAAGATGATACATTCCACGGAAAAGTGGTTTCTGCACTTCGTAATCAATTCGGTGGACATGAGGTTGTGAAAAAATAGGGAATATTAGTTTTGTGAAACTCATACGAAAGTATGAGTTTTTTTATTTCTCATACTATTTAATGAAAGTTTTTCCCTCTTTTTACTGTGTTTTGTATAGAAATTTCTGATAATATATAAATATAACTTGAAAACAAAGGGGAGAAATAATTATGAAACTAGTCGTTATTAACGGTACACCAAGAAAATTCGGTAGAACTCGCGTTGTGGCAAAATATATTGCAGAGCAATTTGAAGGGGAGTTATACGATTTAGCAGTAGCGGAATTGCCTTTATATAATGGAGAAGAATCACAACGTGAATTAGAGGCAGTAAAAAAATTAAAAGCTTTAGTGAAAGCTGCGGATGGAGTAGTACTATGTACACCAGAATATCATAATGCGATGAGCGGAGCGCTGAAAAATTCTTTAGACTACTTAAGTAGCAGTGAATTCATCCATAAACCTGTCGCATTGCTAGCAGTTGCTGGAGGAGGTAAAGGGGGAATAAACGCATTAAATAGTATGCGCACTGTCGCTAGAGGCGTTTACGCAAATGCAATCCCAAAACAAGTAGTACTTGATGGATTACATGTGCAAGATGGTGAACTTGGAGAAGATGCAAAACCATTAATTCATGATTTAGTTAAAGAATTAAAAGCATATATGAGCGTATATAAAGAGGTGAAAAAACAATTAGGAGTTGAGTGATATGTCCTCTCTTTATCATGATTCTCGCTTGTATTATATTCTAGGAGCCAATAGTTTATCTGCTATTGGCTCTGGGATTGTTATGATAACGATTCCGTGGCTATTGATTAAGGAAAGTGGGGGAGAGACAACGTTTGGGTATATTTCTATCGTTGCAACTCTCATCATGTTTTTACTAACACCATTCATTGGGCAAAGCATAGATCGTTTTTCAAGAAAATCTTTATTGTTATGTAACGAAGGTATCGGGATAGCCATTATAGGAATGATGGCCATTTGGGGATTTGCTGGGCAATCATACAATTCTATTCATTACATTATTATTTATATAGCAGGTTCTTTCTATTATCTATTATTCTATCCCACAATATTTGCATTTAACCAAGAAATATTTCAATCAGAGCATTATAAAAGTTTAAGTGGCACAATGGAAATACAAGGACAATTAACGCAAGTTATTTCAGGTGCAGCTGCTAGCTTTTTAATTGAGATTATTTCTTTGAAATGGATCTTGTTAGTGGATATGTTAACTTTTGCAGGAGCATTTTTCCTGTTCTTATGTATACCATATGTAAAGAAAAAAGAAGTAAAAGGGAAAGTAACATTTAAGAAGCAATTGTTCGAAGGAATTCACTTTATGAAAAAGCGCCCTAAGTTATTTTGGTTTTTACTAGCGACTTATATGCCGTTTATCGGTGTCATGATGGCAAATTATTTAATCCCAGTATATATTTCAGATATACTCAAAGCTAGTGCCTCTGTATACGCAATTGAAGGTATGATGTACGGTGTCGGAGCGGTTCTTGCAGGAATAAGTATTCCAATCATGATGAAATATGTCAAAACAGAAGTTTCAATCGTTATGACGATGTTCATTTATGTAATTTCAATTACCGCAATGATTATTGAGCCTTCCATTATGTTATTATATGGACTTGCGATTTTTCATGCGATTGGAAATGCTGGAACGAGAGTGGCGAGAAATGTATTGATGATGGAGGAAATCCCAAATGAAGTAATGGGACGTGTGGACAGCTTATTTCGATTAATTGGTACAGGAATTCGAATTGTATTATTAATGTTGTTTACGGCAGGCGTATCTAAGGCAGGGGTAATGATCCCGTTTTACGTACTAAGCTGTATATTGATCCTATCATTAGGAATTGCTTTTTATTATGTAATTTCAAAACGTAAAATGGAAGCGAATGTGTCTAATAAATTCATCGTTTAAAAAACACTTCTTACTCCCCTTCTTTTTCTATATAATAAAAAGAAAGGGAGTGCTAACTTATTTATGAACAAATGGATCTTGCTTATAATCTTATTACTACCTCTGCTATACATCATTTATATGACGTTTCGAATGAATAAAGTTGCTCGTGAAACATTGAGTAATCACTCTCCATACGTTCTTATATTAGGTGCAAAGTTATTTGGAGATAGACCGTCTTTATCTCTTCAAAATCGTTTGGATATAGCGTTGGAATATTTACATGCTCACCCTGAGGTGAAAGTAATTGTTTCAGGTGGTCAAGGGGAAGATGAAGATATACCGGAAGCTCACAGTATGAGAAACTATTTAATGGTACATGGTATAGATGAGAATCGTATTTTAATTGAAGACCGCTCTACAAATACGTATGAAAATTTAAAGTTTAGTATGGATTTATATGATGTAAAGCATGCGGTAGTTGTAAGTAATACGTATCATTTATATCGAACGAAAATAATTGCAAAGCGTTTAGGGATAAAGATGGAAGCTTTAGCTGCTGAAACACCGAGTCGTTCTAAGAGAAAAATGTATGTGCGTGAATATGCTGCAATTATGAAAACATTATTGTTCGACCGTTAGAGCTCAAATGAGAGCTCTTTTTTTGTATAATAAAGCGTATCATTTGAAATGAATGCTATATTCCATCAAAATAAAGGAAACAACATGAAAGGAGTTGTGTCTGTGATTCAATTTAATCATGTGTCAAAAGCGTATGAAGATGGCACAAAAGCAGTGGATTCATTGCATTTAGAAATTAAAAAAGGAGAATTTTTTGTTCTCATTGGTCCGAGTGGTTGCGGGAAAACAACGACAATGAAGATGATTAACCGTTTAATTGAAACGACGGAAGGATCAATTTTAATCGATGGAAAAGATATTCAACAATATAACATAAACGAACTACGTTGGAATATAGGGTACGTGTTGCAGCAGATTGCGCTGTTTCCACATATGACAATTGCTGAAAATATTGCAGTTGTCCCTGAAATGAGAAAATGGACCAAAAAGGAAATAAAAGCACGTGTCGATGACTTGCTACAGATGGTTGGGCTCGATCCAGATGTATATCGTGATCGCATGCCAGATGAATTGTCGGGGGGGCAGAAACAACGTGTTGGTGTCGTACGGGCATTAGCCGCAAACCCGAAAATTGTACTTATGGACGAACCATTTAGTGCGTTAGATCCGTTAAGTAGGGAGCAGCTCCAGAAGGATATCGTACAACTGCAAAAAAAAATTCAAAAAACAATCGTGTTCGTAACGCACGATATGCAAGAAGCTTTATCACTTGGTGATCGTATTTGTGTAATGAAAGAAGGAAAAGTTGTTCAATTAGATACACCAGAAGGAATTATACATAACCCGAAAAATGAGTTTGTAGAGGAGTTCATTGGAAATCGTGGACGACCTTGGTATGAGGGGAAGAGTATAGAAGAGGTATTGCCGCTAGACGATGGTATACGAGTTGAAGGGAATGCTTTATCTTTACATTCGTCATTACAAGAAGCGCTAGTCTGCTTACAAACTGAAGAATCAGTGCCGGTTGAAAAAGATGGTCAATATGTTGGTATGTTAACAAGTCGTCATATTGTCAATTATATTGTTGAACAAATGAAGGAAAGAGGCTAAACAGTGACTGATTTTATTCAAACGTTCCAAGAAAGAAAAATAGAATTGCTAAGTGCATTAAGTGAGCATTTACAAATATCGCTTATTTCACTATTTTTTGCAGTAATTATTGCAGTGCCGCTCGGCATTATATTAACGAGAAAAGAACGAATGGCTGAATTTATTATAGGGACTTCTGCTGTTATGCAGACAGTGCCCTCACTTGCTTTACTTGGACTATTAATTCCGTTAGTAGGAATTGGAAAACTGCCAGCTATAATCGCATTAGTTGTGTATGCACTATTACCTATTTTACGAAATACATATACAGGAATACGGGAATTAGATGAATCACTTATAGAAGCGGCGAGAGCTATGGGGATGAATAGCTGGAAAAGATTATGGAAGGTAGAGCTTCCGCTCGCATTGCCAATTATTATGGCTGGTATTCGTACAGCAATGGTATTAATTGTTGGAACAGCTACATTAGCTGCTTTAATAGGCGCTGGTGGGCTCGGTAAGCTCATATTATTAGGCATAGATCGAAATGACCATGCACTTATCATTTTAGGGGCCGTACCAGCCGCGTTACTCGCTTTATTCTTTGATATAGTACTTCGCATGCTTGAGAGCCCGAAACGCTCTTCTAAGCGCGTTATATTGACGATATGTATAGTTATAGTAATGATAGCTGCACCATTTCTTTGGAATACCCAAAAGAAAGACATAGTTATTGCCGGCAAACTTGGATCCGAACCAGAAATTTTAATTCAAATGTACAAGCAACTTATTGAGCAGGATACAGATTTACAAGTGGAATTAAAGCCGGGCCTTGGAAAAACAGCATTTGTATTTGAAGCGTTAAAATCAGGTGAAGTAGATATATACCCAGAATTTTCAGGTACAGCTTTATCTACTTTCGTGAAAGAAGAGCCGAAAAGTACAAATCGTGATGAAGTATATGAACAAGCTCGTATTGGAATGGAAAAGAAATATAATATGGTTATGTTAAAGCCAATGGAGTATAACAATACATACGCACTAGCCATGCCGAAAAAAATAGCAGATCAAAATAACATAAATACAATTTCTGATTTAGGAAAAATTGCACAGGAAGCTAAAGTAGGATTTACATTAGAGTTTGCTGATCGTGAAGATGGTTATAAAGGAATGCAAAAATTATATAACTATAAGTTTTCAAATGTTAAAACGATGGAACCGAAACTGCGCTATAGTGCAATACAATCGGGGGATGTTAACGTAATCGATGCATATTCAACAGATAGTGAATTGGAGCAATATGGGCTTAAAGTGTTAAAAGATGATAAAGGACTATTCCCGCCTTATCAAGGAGCACCATTATTAAGAAAAGAGACGTTACAGAAATATCCTGAACTCGAAAAAGTATTAAATAAATTATCTGGAAAGATTACAGATGAAGAAATGAGAAAAATGAATTATGAAGTAAACGTAAATGGTAAAAGTAGCGAAGAAGTCGCAAAACAATTTTTACAAAAAGAGAAGTTACTTCGTTAATTTTACAATAAATATACAATTTTATATGTATGAAATGACCGTTCATTACAAAATGAACGGTTTTTTTGTGCATACTTATACATTTTTTCAAAAAAGTATTCCATTTTTCCTCATTTTCTTTTAGAATAAGTAATGTTTTCCTGAAAAAATATAAGAGAAACGTCTATTAGAGAAAAAGGTGACTTTAATAGTTGAACGAACATAACACCTAGAATGACAGATGGGGTGGTACAAATAGAAAAGAAGTTAGGATTTTTTCCGTTAATCGCATTAGTAGTTGGAACGATGGTTGGTGGCGGTGTTTTTAGTTTACCGCATGATTTAGCAGTAGGAGCAAATAGTGGTGCAACGATAATTGGTTGGTGTATTACAGCAATGGGAATGATTCCACTTGCGCTCGTATATCAAACGTTAGCAAGACAAAAACCGGAGCTTGAGGGCGGAATTTATAGTTATGCACGAGCTGGATTCGGTGAATATATTGGTTTTAACAGTGCTTGGGGATACTGGCTAGCAGGGATTTTAGGAAATGTTGCAACAATTATGTTACTGTTTAGTACATTAGGTTACTTCTTCCCAATTTTTAAAGGCGGAAATAATGTTGCGTCAATCGTAGGTGCATCGCTTTTATTATGGACACTTCATTTTCTTATCTTATTTGGAATTCGTGAAGCTTCCATTATGAATGTTATCGCAACGATTGGGAAATTAGTTCCGATTTTATTATTTATTGTCGTGATGGTAACAGCGTTTCGCTGGGATACATTTACACATGACTTTTGGGGCGAAGGAACTATCTCAGTTTCCTCTGTACTAGGTCAAGTGAAAAATACAATGCTTGTAACCCTTTGGGTGTTCATTGGGGTTGAAGGAGCAGTTGTATTATCAGGAAGAGCTAAAAATAGCAGAGACGTTGGAAAAGCGACAGTACTTGGACTTATTTTAGTAATGTCTATTTATATTTTAATTTCTGTTCTGTCAATGGGAGCAATGACACGAGGAGAACTTTCCGTTTTAGAAACTCCTTCAATGGGACATGTATTAGAACATGTTGTTGGGCCATGGGGTGCAATGGCAATTAATATTGGATTAGTTGCGTCACTTGTAGGTACATTAATTGGCTGGTTTTTACTTGTTTCTGAAATTTCTCACGTAGCAGGAAAAGACGGCGTGTTTCCGAAAGTCTTTACGAAAACAAATAAGAAACAAACGCCGCATATGGCATTGTGGATTTCAAATATCGTTGCCCAAACTATATTTATAATCGTTCTGTTTTCACAATCGACATATCAAATTATGTATTTTATTGCGTCAACATCTATATTACTGCCGTACTTATTATCAGCGTTATATCAATTGAAATTAGTCATTACGAAAGAGCTGGAAGTTGCGAGAGTGAAAAATGGTTTGTTAGCTTTAATTGCTTCTGTATATTCTGTATGGCTCATTTACGCAGCTGGTTTAAAGAATTTACTGCTTGTTTCAATCGTATATGGTATTGGGATTCTCGTGTATATGTTTGCAAGAAAAGAAAAAGGGAATCGTTGTTTTGCAGGCAAAGAGCGATATGTGATGTGGGCGATTGTTATTGCCGCTATTACATCACTTTATATGCTTGTGACAGGAAATATAAAAATGTAAAAGTCCTTTTCATTTAAAGGGCTTTTTTCTTTGGTTAGAGAATATCTAATACATAAGATATTCAGGAGGGATGAAAATGGGAGAAAAAGAACAGTTGTCTAGAATTATGGAGTTAGCTAGTGATTTAAGGAAAGTACTGGTGCAAGAATCTTTTTTTAATCATCATCCTGAACTACGAGGAGTGATTGAAAATTTAGCGAGTTCTGTAGAGAATTTGGCGGAGTTGCAGCAAAATAAAGATGAAAATGCCGAAGATAGATTGCGGTACGTGCTTGCTAAAATGAAAATTGCTCATAATGCCATTTTACAAGAGAAAAAAGCATTTCCTTCTCATTAATATACGTTTTATTTTTGAACCTGACGGATGACGTCAGGTTTTTTATTTCTAGTTTTAGATTGTAGTTCATACAATAAGAATAGTATGAAAAAAGAAGGTGACTACGTTGAAATTACATAAAGCTCTTCATCCAAGTTTTATAAAACGAATGTATTATATGAGGTTTATTGGAACGTTTGCAAAAGCGGAGGGAGAGAAGAATGGAGAAAATTTCTTTGTACAATGCCTTTCTCCATTACCCTTAACTTTACAAGAGTTATTTCCGGCTGGAAAATATTTATTTGAAGGATTATGCAGTAATAAAAAAAATGAAAAAATATTTACTGATTTAAAGAAGCGTAAATTAGAAAAGCAATTGGTTATGTTTCGTCTTTATTATGATCGAGGAAATTTATTTTTGGAATTAATATGTACAGAAGAGCCTAGGGAGATAGCATCTTCATATAAATTGATTCCTTCACCAAAGGTCTCGAATTATAAAAAGAGAGCGTCTTTGGAACGGAAGTTAAGCAACGGTTATTTATCATTTCTTATGCCTAAATTACCAAAAGACTTTGAGCCTCCAGAATTATTATGGCATGAAGGAAGACTATATGGGAATTTATCGTTAAAATCATCAATAAGTTCAATTTCATATTTTGAGCAAAGAAAAGAATGCAAATATATTGAAATAAACGATTGGATGAAACATGTAGAAATAGCGGTAGATGATCATTTATATTTTGTAAGTGAAAATGCGTATGAGCAACTAAATAAACGAATTGTTGAAGAAGGTAAGTTAGTTGAAGCAGAGGATATTAAAATGCAAAAGGAGGACTGGGAATGGGATGAGCGTGAATCCTCTTTTTTGCAGTATGTACAAAGTATGGTTCGTAAAAAAGGTCTATATTTGGATGATACAGATATATATAATTTTCACATTAGTGTTAAAACCAATATGTTAACGATTGTTGGCGGTATACCAGGTGTTGGGAAATCACGCTTTGTGCAAGCATATGCAGAAGCACTGGGCTTACGTTATGGGGAAGAATTAATTTGGATCCCAATTTCACCATCGTATCAAGAACCACATGATATTCTCGGCTACCTTCATCCGAATGGTAATTTTATTGAAAGTGAAACGAAGTTAGTTCGCACATTGCTGCAGGCTAAAGAAAACCCAAATCAATTGTATATAATTGTGTTTGATGAAATGAACATGTCACATATTGAGCATTGGTTTACTCCATTTCTATCCGTTCTTCAACTTGAAAAGCAAAATCGCATTTTGAATTTGTATGAGAAAGTACAAGAAATAGAAAATCAAATTCCGCCTTCAGTGGAAATTGGTGAGAATGTTATTTTCGTAGGCACTGTAAATTTTGATGAAACGACGAAAGAGCTTTCCGATCGATTATTAGATCGAACAAATTTGATTACGTTACAAAAAATTCCGTTTTGCGAGATGAGTATAGAACAAGAAAAAGTAGTTCAGCAACCCCCGTTGAAAGTAACAACGGGAGAATTTCGAATTAATTGGTTTAGGAATAAAGAGATGATTGAAGTGTTTACTGAAGAGGAATTAGAGTTATTGGATAAGTTACATGATGTATTATCATCACACGATATATCAAAAGGAATTTCTTTCCGATGTGCAAACGCAATCGCTACGTATTTGCAAAATATACCGTTCCAAAATAATCAGTCCTATATGATTAGCAGGGAAGAAGGCTTTGACTTGCAAATAAAGCAACGCGTATTAACGAAATTAAGGGGGACAGAAATGACAGTGGGCTCTCTACTTTCTGAAGAAGCAAAAAGGGGAGCAATATTGATACCACTTTTACAGTCTCCGCTTGCAAATCGTGTATCTACATTTGAACATTCTTTAGCTTATATAAGACAAAAGCGTAGAGAACTGGAGCTGTATGGATATGCAAAATGAGGAGCGTTATGAAACAGCAATCGTCGATACGAAAGAAACGCTCCCGTTTGTATTGAAGCTAATCATTGGTACGGAGGGGAAAGGCGATTTTATCCTTTTAAATAGGCTCTGTACGTCTACTACAGCACTAGTTCAATGTATTTATAAGGTACAGGAATTAAAACCACTGAAATTGCATTTCCATTATCAAAATCCAATGGATATTACATTCATATGGAATAAAGTATATGAGGGACAAAAGAATATAAAAGAGTCGCAATATGAATTAAATGAAAAAAAACAAAGAGTATTAGTGTATGAACATGGAAAAACTGAATTTTTTTATCCGTGGCGCTGTGGCTTATATCATTTTGAAGTGCGTATAGAAGATAAAACTTATTATGGTGCGTTTCAAGTTGTTCCTAAAAACTTTTTTGATGACCAATTTGAAATGATTCAAGATTATGTGAAGTCAATTTTAAACGAGTTAATTTTAGATAGAGGTTATTACAAGAAAACTTTCTCAGCACTGAGCGATATTGAAGATTCTTCTTATTTGGTATTGTTAAGAAAATTGCCACAAAAAATGAAAAGAATAAAACAAATTTTTAAGAAAGTAGAATCGAATGCGGAATTTGTAAACGAATATAATTGGGAAACGAAAGAGCGGAAGACAACGAGAAAAACTGCCATTATGACAGAAAGAAAGTTTTATGCGAAATATTACAACCGTAAATTTAAGGAGCAAAAAAATAGTATTGAAAATGCATTCCTTAAATTTAAAACGATGCAATTCTATTATTATTTACTTGAAGCAGAAAGTTTTGTACGTAAAACGATTGAAATACTAGAAGGAGAAAAGAAGAAAAAATCAGATGAATTCCAAGCTGTTAAAACAATTATGAAAACGATCGAACGAAATGGATCAGTGACGGACAGAGAAAAACAAAAATATAGAAATCTACATTTACTAAAAGAAGCAGATTTACGGAAAAGTTCTGTGAAAATACAAGAATATAAAATATTAGCCCATATCGTATATGAAAGTGTACAATACTTTCGAAATTTATTGTATTCTCCATTTTGGAGGGAAGTTTCTGAAACAGCTAACATTAATTCGCACACTTTATCTATACCACATCAACAATTACTCCATCATTTAGAATTGTTACCGCAGCAAACGGAGCAACCCCCATCTTTATTATTCGTATATAAACCAACATTTTTAGTGTATGAGTATTACGCTTTTTTTATCGTTATTTCTATATTAGAACAAATCGGATTTGAAGATAAGAATCCTATCCGTGAACAAATACAAGAACATTTTTATTTAGACGGATTACAAGATGGAACGACAGTTATCTTGCATAGAGATAATATAAAAGTGCACGTCGCATTTAATGATCTAATTGAAACACACCCCCTTATTGCACTTAGCAAAGGAAGTAATTTTTATAATGGAGAGGACACAAAGAAGCCAGATATACGTCTAGATTGTTATGTAAAGGAAGAAGAGAAGTACGTATATAAATCATCTATAATTATTGAAGTGAAATATAGCCCTATGTATAATATTTTTCAACCTATTGGTAACACGAAAGCGACGGAGCAAATGTATAAATACTGGTCTATTAAGTATGTAGAAGAACAAAGTGGAAAACGAATTTTTCATCGTAGGGCAATTTATGAAGTGATTTGTGTATATCCAGGGAGTCATATGCATAGTAAAAAAATAGAATCTGGTTGTGGTGTGTTTTTACAATTATATCCGTATAAGACGAAACAAGGAGAAGAGAAGTTGGCGGGAAAGCACGGGATGATTCAAGTTTTTGAAAAATGGTTAAAAAGCAATAAAATGTAAAAGAAATCCTTTTTTTAAAAGGATTTCTTTAGGTTAAGAAGAATTATATGCCATAAGGAAAGAAGCATAACCTGGATCGAATTTGAAATGATAATCATCTTTCATTAGAGAAATTAACTTTCTTTGTATATACGATTGTATAAGAAAGCAAGAAATGGTACATGCGGGGGAACAGAGTGTGAAATAGGAATTTAATTCAATTTGCAGAATATAATAAGACGTAAATATTTTTAGTTGCATACGAAGGTTTGTTCTTATATGATAGTAAGTGAAAGCGTTATCAAAAACAGAGCGGCGATGGGAAAGGCGGGTAAATATGTTCCAGCGTGTTCAAACAAAGGAAGAACATTTTTGGTTCGAGCAACTGTGGGGAGATTTTTGTGAAGAAAGAAACTTAATGTTTGTAGAACGTAATTTAAATCCATCACGATTTTTATTAATAGAAGATGAACATCATATCGGTACAGTAGAATGTATTAAGTATACAGTACCTGAACAATCAAATTCGGAGTTTTTCTATCCGTTTTCTAAAAATGATTTAGTGAAAGATTTGAAAAATGTATATGAAATAGGAAAGTTAAGCATTGCGAAAACGTCTCGGGGGAGAGGACATTTCAAAAGGCTGGCAGCTATTTTATTTATGCATGCGTTAGAGACGAAAGCTGAATGGTATATTGCAGCAGTTACAAAAAGAATGTATATGTATTTACTTACACTCGGTTTTCCAATTGAGCCGATAGATAGTCCATTCCAGTTTCATGATACTTTACAAGGTGTACCAGTACGGATTCATGCTCGTAAAGGGGCTACACATTTGTATTCTTTGAAAGAATTCCGTGATATTATTCAAGGTAATGCTCATGCGCAGGCACTTATTGCAGAATACAGTAAAAATATTATGTTAACAAAATAAAAATATATGAATATGTATAATATGAAGAAAGAAGGGTGTCATGTTACAGCCTTCTTTCTTCATATAAAAAGTAGACCCTTATTCTTGCAATAAGGGTCTACAAGGTTATAGTCCAAATATACTAAAAATCATTTTGCGGCGCTTAGGTTTCTTTTCTCTTTCATATGTTGGTTTTGAATCAGGAGTAATATATATTGGTTCTTCTTTTTTTAAGGCAGCTTCTAGTTTTTGAATTCGCTCTAACATTTCCTCCATTTCACGGCGATGTTGTAAAAGTTGGTATGTAACGACATCATTTGCTTTATCTAGCATTTGTTCTTCCATTCGATCTAGTCTTCTCGTAATTGAATTTAATTGAGCTGCTAATTGCTCAAAATCATTTGATGATGTTGTTTGAGTAGGTTGAACGTTGTGAGGTTGGTCTGCTTGAGAACGATGGTATTCTAACATTTGATCTAAATCACCTTGTGTGAAAATAAAATGACCATATTTATTTTTTTCTATCGTAAGATTTAATTGTTGTGCAATCCGGACAACAGCCTTTGGGCTAACACCTAATTTCTTCGCGATAAATGGTGTTTTATATTCCAAAATAATCCCTCCTATATATATCCTGTTGAATGATTTCTAGTTATGTAGTAAGTTCCCTTCAGGTGTGACAAAAGAAGTGTGGAATCGGCAAAGAAAGTGTTTTTTCACGAAATGGAGCTATTTAGCATATACGATTCATATAAAATATTTTATTTATCGAAAAATTGGGATTATTATAGTTTGACGATAATAAGTTAATTAGATTATCATAATTATAAATATCTTTTTTATGTATGCATATAATATATAAAAAGGTGGTTGCTAATGTAGAATTTTATTAGAGTATAAGAATGCTTACTTCACTTGAATAAATTTAAGTAGGAGGTGGCTTCCTTGCTTACACTGTAAGTAAGGAAAAGTATTTGGACATATATAGTATAAGTATAGTGATTGTTTTAATTGCCTTAACGGCATTTTTCGTTGCAGCAGAATTTGCAATTGTTAAAGTGAGGAGTTCACGAATTGACTATTTAATTGCAGAAGGAAATAATCGTGCAATATCTGTCAAAACAGTCATTACAAACTTAGACGAATATTTATCAGCTTGTCAGTTAGGAATAACTGTTACAGCTCTTGGGATTGGGTGGTCTGGTAAACCTGCGCTAAAGCACATGTTTGATGTGTTGTTTGCTAATTGGAATGTCCCCACTCAACTCGCAGATATTTTGGCTATAACTTTAGTGTTTTTGTTTATCACATTTTTTCATGTGGTAGTAGGAGAGTTAGCTCCAAAAACATTCGCGATTCAAAAAGCAGAACAAGTGAGTTTCTTTGTTGCTAAGCCACTCATTTTGTTTTATCGTATTGCATTCCCATTCATTTGGCTTTTAAATGGATCAGCTCGGCTAATTACGAAATTTTTTGGGTTGAAACCACCAAAAAAGCATGATGAAGTGCATTCAGAAGAAGAATTGCGGTTGTTGGTTTCAGAAAGTTATAAAAACGGTGAGATCAATCAATCTGAATATAAGTATGTAAATAAAATATTTGAATTTGACGATCGTATTGCGAAAGAAATAATGGTACCACGAACAGAAATGAATATTTTAAATAAAGAAATGCCTGCCGAAGAGGCTTTACAAAAAATGTCTCATGAAAAATATACGAGGTATCCGGTGGTTGATGGTGATAAGGACCATGTAATAGGCTTTGTGAATTTTAAAGATATATTTACAGATGTTGTGAAGCATCGAGTTGTTAGTGAAAAGACAGTGGAGCAATATATTAGGCCAATTATTCTAGTAATTGAATCTATCCCAATTCATGATCTATTTTTAAAAATGCAAAGGGAAAGGACGCATATTGCTATATTAATTGATGAATATGGTGGTACATCAGGTCTTGTAACCGTTGAAGATATTTTAGAAGAGATTGTAGGGGATATTCAAGATGAGTTCGATACTGATGAACAACCGGAAATCCAACAAGTTAGTGAGACGAAAACAATTTTAGAAGGAAAAGTACTTGTTAGTGAAGTGAATGCATTATTAGGTTTGACTATTGACGACGATGATGTCGATACGATCGGCGGCTGGATACTAACGAAAAATATTGAGATTGCCGAAGGAGATACCATTGAAATTGAAAACTATAAGTTTTGTGTGAAGGAATTAGATGGGCACTATATTAAGAGGTTGGAAGTAACGAAACCTACAGAATCGATTGTTATTGTGGGGGATGAAAAAAAGATTTCTCTCCAAGAACAAATTAGTTCGTAAACTCTGCTTTGTAGCAGAGTTTTTTTTGAGCAAAATGTTTTTTGGGGTGTTAGGGCTATGATACAATTACATAAGTCAGACCTTTCACTAGGTGAAATAAATGTAACGTATTAGTGTATACATATATTTGGAAGGAGAACCACTATGAAAAAGCATTTATATATAAATGGGGTATGGAAATCAGTAGGGACGTATAAACCATTGTATGCACCATATTCTGAAGAAATATTAGCGGAGATTGCGCAAGGTACAGAAGATGACGTAAAGGAAGCAATAGTTTCTGCTAAAAATGCAATGAAAGAAATGAAAAAATTATCTGCATACGATCGCGCAACTATTTTAGAAAAGGTTGCACAAAAAATGGATGAGAGAAGAGAAGAGTTTGCAGTGATTATCGCAAAAGAAGCTGCAAAACCAATTCGTGCTGCACGGGGAGAAGTAGATCGCACTGTTCAAACATATAAGTTTGCAGCTGAAGAAGCGAAGAGAATATATGGTGAGACGTTACCATTAGATGCGGCACCAGGAGCAGAGGGCCGTATAGCGTATACAATTCGACAACCAATCGGAGTTATTGGTGCTATTACACCGTTTAATTTTCCACTTAATTTAGTAGCACATAAAGTAGGTCCGGCAATTGCGGCTGGAAATACTATAGTGCTAAAGCCAGCCGACCAAACGCCACTTTCGTCATATGCATTGGTGGAATTATTTGAAGAAGCTGGTTTACCAAAGGGAGCTTTCAATATAATTTCTGGGCCTGGACCTGTTGTAGGTGAGCCATTAGTAAAAGATGAGAACGTTGCTTGTATTACTTTTACAGGAAGTCCAAAAGTAGGTATTGGAATTAAACAAAAAGCTGGATTGAAACGAGTGACGTTAGAATTAGGATCAAATGCTGCTGTTATCATTGATGAAGACATTGAATTGACAGACGAAATAATTGAACGTGTAAAATGGGGCGCGTTTGTGAATAATGGACAAGTTTGTATTTCTGTACAACGTGTTTTTGTACATGAATGCAAAATAGATGAGTTTATTACAAAATTAACAAAAGCAATGGAAAACGTTGTAGTAGGAGACCCGCTTCATGAAGAAACAGATGTATCAGCACTTATTTCAAAAAAAGATGTAGAACGTGTAAGTTCATGGGTAGAAGAGGCAGTTAAGGCAGGAGCAAATGTTGTATACGGTGGTAACAAACGTGATGCAAGGATCTTTGAACCAACTGTATTAACAAATGTTCCAGAGTATGTATCTGTTCAGTGCCAAGAAGTATTTGGTCCACTTATGACAGTAAATACATTTAAAGAATTTGATGAGGCTATAGAGCAAGTAAATAATTCACGTTACGGTCTACAAGCAGGTGTATTTACAAACAATTTATGTAAAGCAATGCGTGCCATTGATGAATTAGAAGTCGGTGGTGTCATGATTAATGATATTCCAACGTTCAGGGTTGATCATATGCCTTATGGTGGTGTGAAAGAGAGTGGCACAGGTCGTGAAGGAATTAAATATGCAATAGAAGAAATGACAGAAATGAAATTAGTGTGTATTAAAAAATAAAGTAGATCGAGCTTAAACATCGCAATAAAAAAACGAGCAGGAAATGTTTACGATTCCATACTCGTTTTTTATTGTTTGTTTTACGTTTCTCGGAACGATTTCATTTAATCAAGTGTACCTTTTACTTCATTTCTTGTTTGAAAATAGCATCTTCTACATAAATTTGTTCTTTGTCAACAGCAGTGCTATGAGATAGTACTAAACCGATTGGTGTTTCCGTACCTTTATTTTGAACAATTGTAAAAGGAACATTTTTTTCATTTGCTAATTTAATGTATTTTGATAAATGTGGGTAAGCAATGCCACCATTTAGGAATAGTTGTAATGATTGAGAAGAACGCATGCTACCAGTTACTTCTGTATACACATTACTTTGCATTACTTGACCGATTGTTAAAGCGACTTCTACACGCTCACGTAATGTAGTTAAGTACATATTACGTTCTTCTGGTTTGTTTTGCTTTTGGCCATATATGCCTTCTTGGAGATAATCTTCCACATTTTTATTTACCATATTTTTCACACCTTTCAATTCTTATTGTACGCAAGAATTAAAAAGGATGCAAAAAAAAGTAGTTTTGAACAGAAAAATAATTAAAAAATGAGAAAGAAAAAGAGATATATGAATAAAACTTATTTAATAAGAAAGGAAAAATAAATTTTATCAACAGAAATTAACAAAATGTGACAATAATCTATTAACGAAATGTATTTTTTGTGTTAATATTCAAAATATAAAGGGTATTCGTCGTATGGAAATGGAGGGAATGGAGGTTTTTCCAATCGATAAGGATATTAAAGAAGTATTTTGTTCGCACTTGAAAAACAACAAGCACCAATTCGTAGAGAACTGGAAAAACAAAATGATAATTTCCGAAAAAGATCCATTTAAACAAGAAGTAGTTCAAAATGGAGAAAATTTATTAGAGTTAATTATCGAACTTGTTATGGAAGATAAAGATATTAATTATCTTCAACCATTATGTGAGAAAATTGCCATTGAGCGTGCAGGGGCAGATGCGAATATTGGAGATTTTGTTTACAATGCAAATGTGGGAAGAAATGAACTTTTTGAAGCAATGTGCGAATTGGATGTAAGCGCTCGTGAACTGAAACCGATTATGGCCAAAATACATACTTGTTTTGACAAATTAATTTATTATACCGTTTTAAAATACTCAGAAATTATATCGAAAAATTTAGAAGAAAAACAGCAATATATAAACGAAACACATAAAGAAAGGCTTACGATTCTAGGGCAAATGTCGGCTAGTTTTGTCCATGAATTTCGTAATCCGCTAACTTCAATTATGGGATTTGTAAAGTTATTGAAGACAGACCATCCTAATCTATCGTATTTAGATATTATTTCACATGAATTAGATCAATTGAATTTTAGGATTTCACAATTTTTACTTGTGTCGAAAAAAGAAATGTGGAATGAATCTGAACGTTTTTGGCTAAATGACTTGTTTCAAGATATTATACAATTCTTGTATCCAAGTATAGTTAATGCAAATGTTTTGATTGAAAAAAATTTGCCGTATCCTATTCCACTCATTGGCTACCGGAGTGAAGTGAGACAAGTATTTTTAAATATTTTAATGAATTCAATGGATGCTCTTGAATCGGTGAAAGAAGAGCGGAAAATTATCATTGATGTATTTGAAGAGGATACTACTATTCGCATTGTTATAAAAAATAATGGGCCTATGATTCCAGCGGAAAGCGTAGAAACCATTTTTGAGCCATTTGTAACTACTAAAAAGCTAGGAACTGGTATTGGACTATTCGTATGTAAACAAATTGTAGAAAAGCATAAAGGATCCATATTGTGTCGTTCGAATAATGACTGGACAGAATTTCAAATTGAGTTTCAAAAGTAAACAGTCTACACCATACGAATGGTGTAGACTGTTTTAATTTGTAAGTATAATGGCCTCTAACTTTGGGTCCTCAGTTGAATAACCTATTATTGAAATTGTGTAAATTGAATTTGGTTCAACGTTGAACTTAGGAATGGTTAATAGTACTTTTTTTGAATCAGCAAGTGAAACTTCAATATCTGCTGTACCAGGGCTAACTTGTAAAAAATCTGTTACTTGTTTAAAGAGTACATTTTCAAATAAATGATCCCCATCTTTCAAATTAACATTTACAACAGGAGTGTCTGGTGAAAAATGTGCAAACCGTATTTTTGCTTGACCAGATGGTAAATGAGTATTATCAAGAATAGGTTGTAATTGGAGATGATTATCGCTATTGACCGCTGCAAGGGTATAAGTGTGATTCCCCATTATGGGTACTAATGCTGAGAATATTGGAGTTTCGTTTCCAACAGGGACAATATCAATACGGTATTTACCTTGCACTAATGATAAGTAAGGACTGAATTGTTTAAAGGAAATATTTTTAATCACTTTTTGTCCATTTACAATAATATCAACTGCTGGTGTGTGGGGAGCTGTGTGGAAAATTCTCATATGTGACGGCAAAGTCGCTTCTTGTGAATCTCTCTTTTCATATGCTTGTACAAGTTTTGTAATTGCATCATGGTATTTCATATAGAGCTCCACATACTTTTTAGGATTGCTATATTGGTAGTAACGAGCGAGTTGTTCGTATCGTGCAGCTTCTTGTCCGTATTTTTCAATTTCGGATTGAGTCATAAAACATTCCTCCTTCATCATTACAACTATATGCGGAGCTGGAAAGAAGATATGCGAAAAAAACTGTTTTTCTAAAAGGAAAAGTTAAAATAGGGATTTTTTTATTTATAGGCAAACACACATACAAATCGGTAATTGTCCTACATAATTTATAAAGGAAAGGTAGTTTGACTTTGAAGGAAGGAGCACAATGGGGATGTGGATATCCCAGGTATGTAGTGTGAATTTAGTTATGGAGGATTTCGTGCTTTAGGCTGTGGTACAAATGTTGGATTTGCACTATAAGTATTTCTATTCCCAATAAGTGAACTGGCTGGAAAAGGTAATATCGGATAAAAGAGCGTCGTGCCGAACTGATTACTGTGGTTAATCGGTTCTTTTTTTTGTTTTAAATAGATGGTGCTACTTGTTTAGTAATAGTTACGATAATTGTGGCTTGTTATCTATATAGTGAAGTGAAATGTCGAATTTTGTTTGAAAATATGCAATATAAAGTAGGATAATAGGAAGGAGAATAACGGGAGTTCCGTCGAAGTTTACACAATATCGGCAATTGAGGGAAGCTGATATTATGTTAAAAAAGCATTTAATTTGTTGTTATCTTTAATCAAGGAGGGGTGTCTAAGCGTAAAGATAAGGGTTGGTCTTCAATTTAAGTTCTGAATTTTCTGTTTTTAAACTAATATTTTGCACTCATTTGTATATTTTATAATAGTTTTTTGATAAATTCACTGCTTTCGCAGAGGGTTCTTTTTTATGAAAGAAACGTCAATTTTCTTCATATATATATACAAATTGGAGAAATGGGGGAGCGCTATGCGCGATTACTTAATTAAACCACTTGTTGGTCAGCCGTATCCAATGATTTCATATGGAAAAGGTGTATATTTGTATGATCAAAACGGAAATAAATATTTTGATGGTTCGTCAGGAGCAATTACGGCAGGTATTGGGCATGGCGTAAAGGAGATTGCAGACGTTATTAAAAAGCAGGCAGAGGAGATTGCTTTCGTATATAGGTCACAGTTTACGAGTGAACCAGCTGAAAAATTAGCGAAGAAGTTAAGTGATTTAAGTGTAGGAGATTTGAACTGGAGCTTTTTTGTAAATAGTGGTACGGAAGCAAATGAAACAGCTATGAAAATCGCAATTCAGCATTTTCAGGAGCGCGGTATTCAAGGGAAACATAAAATTTTGTCACGATGGATGAGCTATCATGGTATTACGATGGGAGCCTTATCAATGTCTGGGCATCCGCTGCGCAGACAACGTTTCGTATCTATTTTGGAAGATTATCCAACTATTCCAGCTCCATATTGTTTCAGATGCCCTGTACAGAAGGTATATCCAACTTGTCAGCTTGCTTGTGCGACTGAACTAGAAAGAGCGATTGACCGAATTGGTGCAGAACATATTGCAGCTTTTATCGCTGAACCGATTATTGGGGCTGCTGGAGGCGCGATTGTCCCGCCGAAAGAATATTATAAAGTAATTAAAGATATTTGTAGTCATTACGATATATTATTTATTGCGGATGAAGTAATGACTGGACTTGGTCGTACTGGTGCATGGTTTGCGATGGAGCACTGGGGTGTAGAACCGGATATTATGACGCTTGGTAAGGGGCTAGGAGCGGGGTATACACCAATGGCAGCGACAGTTGTAAGTGACCGTGTTATGGAGCCGATTTTACGTGGATCACGTTCTGTAATGAGCGGGCATACGCTTAGTGCAAATCCATTGTCTGCAGCAACAGCTTTAGCTGTTATTGAATATATGGAGAAACATAATCTACCTGAAAAAACAGCAGAAAAGGGAGAGTATTTATTAAAAGGTTTACAGAAAGTTCAGCAGCAATCGACAATCATTGCCGATGTACGTGGAAAAGGATTGTTAATTGGAATAGAATTGCAACCGTTTACAAAAGCGTCGGAACTTATTTCGGTTGCGGCTAAAAATGGATTGCTCTTATACCAAGCTGTTTCAGGGCAAGCAGGAAAAGAGGATAGTGCACTGCTTGTTGCACCACCAATGACAACTACATATTCCGAGTTAGATGAATTACTTTCAATTTTTGTAAAGAGCGTGGAAGAGATGATGCAAAAAGGAGGGCATAGTATCGTATGACAACTATTACAAATACATTCGGTAAATTAAAAGAAGTAGAGGAAGTAATTTCTTTGTTCCATGATGATATGACATTAATGTTTGGAGGATTTGGAGGGATTGGATCCCCTCCATCTTTAATTCAAGCTGTTTTAGATAAAGGCATTACAAATTTAAATTTAATAGGAAATGATACTGGATTTCCTGATGTAGGGATCGGTCGCCTTGTTACGAATGAAAGGGTTAAATCTTTAGTTACTTCTCATATTGGATCAAACCCAAATGCGGGAAGACAATTAAATGAAGGAAGATTGCAAATTGAATTTTCTCCGCAAGGAACATTAGCAGAACGTATTCGCGCTGGTGGTGTAGGCCTTGGTGGTATTTTAGTTGATGTTGGTGTTGATACGATTGTAGAAGAAGGAAAACGAACAGTTGAAATGAATGGAAAGACATATTTAGTTGAAACAGCTTTAACGGCTGAAGTCGCAATTGTATATGCGAAAAAAGCAGATCCGTTTGGCAATCTGGTATTTGATAAAAGCGCTCGTAATATGAATCCGCACGTAGCTATGGCTGGGGACATAACGATTGTAGAAGCAGAAGAAATTGTTCCACTTGGAAGTTTAGATCCAGAAGAAATTGTCGTCCCAGGTGTATTTGTAAATTATATTGTGCCATCGGAAGGAGTGAATTGGAAATGGGTATGGGCGTAGAAGTGAGAGATAAGATTGCAAGACGTGCAGCGAGAGAAATTCAAAATGGCATGATTGTAAATTTAGGTATTGGAATTCCATCGCTTGTACCGAATCATTTGCCAGAAGATATGAATGTTATGTTTCATGCAGAAAACGGTATTGTCGGTATGGGACCAACGCCAAGTAAAGGGAATGAAGATGAGAATTTATGTAATGCAGCGGGTTTACCAACATCTCTTATTACAGGAGCAAGTTATTTCGATAGCTGCATGGCGTTTGGCATGATTCGAAAAGGATTACTTGATGTTACGATACTTGGTTCGTTACAAGTAAGTGAACATGGTGATTTAGCAAACTGGATTGTACCTGGAAAACGCGTTCCAGGTATTGGAGGAGCGATGGATTTAGCGCAAAAAGCGAAGCGAGTCGTTGTTGTGATGAATCATGTTGATAAATACGGAAATGCAAAGATTGTTTCGGAATGTACATTGCCATTAACTTCGAAAAAATGTGTAGATTTAATTATTACAGACATGGCTGTAATGGAAGTGACTTCAAGTGGACTAGTCTTACAAGAATTAATGAGTCCGTACACTGTAGAAGATGTAAAACGACATACGACGGCTGATTTTCAAATAAGCTCAAATTTACTAGTAATTGAATGAGGGGAGTTGTAATATATGGAGCAATTAAAAAAACAAGTTTGTGATTATATTGAGAGTCATGAAGAAGAGAGCGTAAAATTTTTAACACGATTAATTCAAGAAAAGAGCGTATCTGGTGATGAAAGTGGTGCGCAGGCAATTGTTATTGAAAAGTTGCGTGAGTTAGGTCTAGACCTCGACATTTGGGAGCCTGCTTTTAATGAAATAAAAGACCACCCTTATTTCGTATCACCTCGTACGAGCTTTACAGATAGCCCGAACATTGTAGCGACTTTAAAAGGAAGTGGCGAAGGGAAATCTATGATTTTAAATGGTCATATTGATGTCGTGCCAGAAGGGGATGTAAATCAGTGGGACCATCATCCGTATAGTGGAGAGAAAATAGGAAACCGCATATATGGACGTGGAACAACAGATATGAAAGGCGGCAATGTCTCACTTATGCTTGCGATGGAAGCGATTATTGAATGTGGTATTGAACTAAAAGGTGATATACATTTTCAAAGTGTAATAGAAGAAGAGAGCGGTGGGGCAGGAACATTAGCAACTATTTTACGAGGGTATAAGGCAGATGGCGTTATTATTCCTGAGCCGACGAATATGAAATTTTTTCCGAAACAACAAGGGTCAATGTGGTTTCGTCTACATATAAAAGGCAAAGCAGCACACGGTGGTACACGTTATGAAGGAGTAAGTGCAATAGAAAAAAGTATGTTTGTTGTAGATCATTTGAGAAAATTAGAAGAGAAGAGAAATGGTCGAATTACAGATCCATTATTTAAGGGGATTCCGATTCCGATTCCAATTAACGTTGGGAAAATTGAAGGGGGAAGCTGGCCAAGTTCTGTTCCCGATTCATTAATTTTAGAAGGAAGATGTGGTATTGCGCCGAATGAGACTATAGAGGCAGCAAAAGAAGAATTTGAAGGCTGGATTGGTGAATTAAAAGAGGTGGATAGTTGGTTTGTAAAAAATCCTGTAGAAGTAGAATGGTTTGGAGCGAGATGGGTTCCTGGTGAACTAGAAGAAAATCATCCGCTTATTACAACGCTTCAACAAAATTTTGTTGAAATTGAAGGGAACAAACCGATTATAGAAGCATCACCATGGGGAACAGATGGAGGTTTGTTCACACAAATCGCTAACGTACCAACGATAATATTTGGTCCAGGAGAGACGAAAGTAGCACATTATCCAAACGAATATATAGAAGTTGATAAAATGATTGCTGCCGCGAAAATAATTGCATGTACATTACTGGATTGGTGTGAGGTGAAGAAATGAAATACTATGAATCTTTTAGTGAACAGACAAAGTATTACACAGTAGAAGGGGTATTAGACTATTTTAATAAACGTGTTAGAGTTGATCACTATACAGGAAATGTTGAACGTATTATACAAACAATCGATAAATTAGCAGAGAAACATTCTTTCACTAAATGTATTATTAAAGGAAAGGGAGAGCATGTTTCAACATGGCTCTCTTTCGGCTTCTTATTGGAAGCAACGATACCTCATTATTTTCAAGGACACGATGCGTACTTCTTTGTTAAATATCATTCCAATGAAAGACGAAATAGCATTCATTGGAATGAGGAAGATAGCATTTTAAGTGGTGTAAAAGCAAAAGAAGTGAAAGAAAAAATAGTCCCAGAGGAGTTTGTGTTAAGAAAAGCGACAGAAGAGGACGCGGAAGAATTAGCAATTGTCTTTGGGAAAGTATTTGAAGTTTATCCGACACCTTTAAATGAAGCGAGTTATGTAAAGCAGACGATGAAGGAAGACGATACAATTTACTATGTTTATGAATTCAAAGGGAAAATTATTAGCACAGCATCTGCTGAAATGAATGTAAAAGAAGGTAATGCAGAATTAACGAATTGTGCTACATTACCTGAATATCGAAAACATGGTTTTATGAAAAGTTTGCTAATTAAGTTAGAGGAAGAACTTCAAGAAAGATCTATTTTTTGTTCCTATACAATTGCTCGTTCGCTATCTTTCGGTATGAATGCAGCCTTTCATCAATTAGGCTATACATATACGGGAAGGCTCGCGAATAATTGCTACATTTTTGATAAGTTGGAAGATATGAATATATGGGTGAAAGATTTATCTAGCTATTCGAAAGCAGTAAGACTCCCGCCTCAAAATTCGGCTGTAAAGCAAAGCAGTTAGGTGGGAATCGGGATAATAATCAGTGGGGATGAATAAAACCCCACTGATTAAAGTTTCACTTAACCATAAATAAGCAATAGAAATATATACAAGTTTCATCAAAATAATAGAACGGAATCGTCATGCTTATAATCGCACAGAGGGATGCCGAAAATCCGGCATGCATTTGCCGGATTTTCGGCAAAAGGGGGGATGACATTGCTAGCAGTTTCGACACAAGAAGTCATTGAAGCGATTTTGGGCAGTATTGATGAGGCTATACACGCAGTAGATGAAAATGGTATTACGATTTTTTACAATACCGTTGCGGCAAAACATGATGGATCCAAAATTGAAAAAGTGTTAGGAAAGCATTTGTTAGAAGCGTTCCCTTCTTTATCTAGGGACACGAGTACATTGATGAAGGTGTTAGATACAAAAAAACCAATTGTACATCAAGTGCAGCATTATCAAAATTTAAATGGAGAAGATGTTTGTACGGTAAATACGACGTTACCTATTCTTATAGATGGAAATATTGCTGGTGCTGTTGAAATTGCAAAGGACTATTCTACAATTCAAAAACTTACTGATACAATAGTCGATTTACAGTCAAAAATAAAGCGATCATCTGGCAAAAAAGCGATAAAAAAGCATGTTGCGTTTGAGACGATAGTAACTAATGATGCTCGGTTTAAACAGACGAAAGAATTAGCGCAAAAAGTAGCGCCAACTGATGCAAATGTTTTAATATATGGTGAAACTGGAACAGGGAAAGAGCTATTTGTGCAAGCGATTCATGAAGCTTCTAAACGGAAAAATAAGCCATTTATTGCACAAAACTGCGCAGCTTTGCCAGAGTCGCTATTAGAAAGTTTATTGTTTGGAACGACAAAAGGAAGCTATACAGGGGCAATTGAACGAGCTGGATTGTTTGAACTTGTGGATGGAGGAACATTGTTTTTAGATGAACTGAATTCAATGCCGCTCGATTTACAAGCGAAAATGCTACGTGTATTAGAGGATGGAGTTATTCGTCGCATTGGTGATAATAAGACGAGAAAAGTAGATGTTCGCGTTATTACCGCAATGAATCAGCCTCCAGAAGTATGTTTAAGAGAAAATAAAATCCGCACTGATTTATACTATCGATTAAATGTGTTTTCATTATATATCCCGCCACTTCGCGAAAGAACTGAGGATGTACTGTTATTAGCGTCTTACTTTTTGAAAGAATATAATAAAAGTTATAAAAAAGGTGTACTTCAAATAGATAAGGAAGCGAAAGAAAGATTACAAGCTTATCAATGGCCTGGAAACGTTCGTGAGTTAAAACATACGATTGAACATGCTGTCATTATTGCGGAAGGGAGTTCATTAACCGCAAAGTGTTTACCACGTACATTTAGGAAAGAGAAACTTCCGAAAAAGAAAAGTATATTACCGCTTAGGGAAGCTCTTCATCAAACGGAAAAGGAATTAATAGATCAAGCGTTAATTGAAACGGAAGGGAATATTTTGCAAGCAGCAAAAATGTTAGGTATTCCGCGTCAAACGCTTCAATATAAACTGAGCAAGTACGACAAAACCGCCGAATAATCGGCGGTTTTTGTGTGTTTGCACCAATAAAAGAGCGTTTACATATATAAAAAGTAATGAATATGATAGTAAATATTGTGTTAGTACTGCACATGAAAATATTTTTCCTCATATATAATAGGGTATTTCTCACATTTACTTATCAAGAATATGAAGTTGGCATAATTATTGCTTATATAAAGGATGAGCGTATAAAAAGGGGGAATAGCAATGTTACATGATGTATACAAACCAAATCGTCACTGGAAGGATATTGAATTATGGAAAGATGTTACAGAAGAACAATGGAATGATTGGGTTTGGCAATTAACGAATACGATCAAAACTTTAGATGACTTAAAGAAAGTAATTAACTTAACACCTGACGAAGAAGAAGGCGTTAAAATCTCAACGAAAACGATCCCGTTAAACATTACACCGTACTATGCTTGGCTAATGAATCCTGATGACCCACGCTGTCCGATTCGGATGCAATCAGTACCGATTTCGGAAGAGTTATATAAAACAAAATATGATTTAGAAGATCCTCTTCATGAAGATGAAGATTCACCAGTTCCAGGATTAACGCATCGTTATCCAGACCGTGTACTATTTTTAGTAACGAATCAATGTTCTATGTATTGTCGTTACTGTACACGTCGTCGTTTTAGTGGACAAATTGGGATGGGCGTACCGAAAAAGCAATTAGATGATGCGATTGCTTATATTAGTGAAACACCACAAGTACGTGACGTTTTAATTTCTGGCGGTGATGGACTTCTAATTAATGATAAAATTTTAGAATATGTATTAAAGAATTTACGAGCAATCCCGCATGTTGAGATTATTCGTATCGGAACGAGAGCGCCAGTTGTATTCCCGCAGCGTATTACAGAAAACCTGTGTAACATAATTAAAAAATACCATCCAGTATGGTTAAATACGCATTTTAATACTTCTATTGAGATTACAGAAGAATCGAAACTAGCATGTGAAATGCTTGCAAATGCAGGTGTTCCAATTGGAAACCAAGCTGTAATTTTAGCTGGAATTAATGACAGCGTTCCAATTATGAAAAAACTTATGCATGATTTAGTGAAAATTCGTGTTCGTCCATATTATATTTACCAATGTGATTTATCAGAAGGTATCGGTCATTTCCGTGCACCAGTTTCTAAAGGATTAGAAATTATTGAAGGCTTACGTGGACATACGTCTGGTTATGCAGTACCAACTTTCGTTGTCGATGCACCGGGTGGAGGCGGAAAAATTGCGCTTCAGCCAAACTATTTAATTTCACAAAGTGCGGATAAAGTTGTTCTTCGTAACTTTGAAGGGGTTATTACAACGTATCCAGAACCAGAAAACTATATCCCAGGAAGAGCAGAAGGCTACTTTAAAGAAATTTATCCGACTTATGAAGAGAAACGTTCTGATATCGGTGTTGCAGGATTGATGAGTGATAAGAAATTTAATCTTGTTCCAGATGATTTACAACGTATGAATCGCCGCAAAGATTATGAAGTCAATGAAACGCATGCTTCTTTAAAAGATAAACGTGATAAGCGTGATCAATTAAAAGATAAAAAATATCAAGCACAAATGGCAAAGTTAGATGATGACAAAAAAAATGAGGGTGACGCAGTATGAATTGTATGTGGTGTGACAGTACAGAAGCGAAAGAAAGCTTGAATACTGTATATTGGGAGTTACCAGATGGTACGAAAGCCATTGAAATCCAAAAGACACCATGTATTACTTGTTCCTCATGTGGAATGGACTATCAATCAGACCATACTGTAAAAGAAATTGAAGATCAGTTGTTTTTAATTTATACGAAAGATTTGCCAAAACAACTAACATACGAAGAGTTGATGGGAAGACCACGTTTATTAAAAAGGAATTATTTCGACTTTTAACCAGCTTTTATGCTGGTTTTTTTCTTTTTCGCCTTGTATAATGTACCCAAGTTAGAAAGGTAGGGAATATTTTTGAATAAGACATTTTACCATTATATGATGAAGCATCGTGCAGCTTTATTTAAAAATGAAATATCAGATTTAGCAGAGGCGATGTATGATGATTTAAGCTTTCCAAAGCAATCTGAAGACTATGATGTAATTAGTTCATACTTAGAGTTAAGTGGAATGCTAGAAAGTATGTCTATATTTGATGATGCATGGGATTTATATATACAAGAGAGATAACGATATTGAAGTGCTACGTAAATGAAAACATAAGGAATACATTACTTAAAAAAAGTGAAGTATTTCTTATGTTTTTTTATTAAAGTTCGTCTTGCTGTTAGAACTTAAATGTTAAGTAAAAGCTAGTATATATACTAGCTTTTTTGAGTTATATACACATTCTACTTTTTTATTGAAAAAATTTATGAATATAAGCTTCTGTGATAAGCGTTTTTATGTAGGTTGCATATACTGTTATCAAAATCACGACGTTAAAAAAAGGAGAGATATAGATGGCAAGGAAAAAACAACCTAAATACAACGTAGGGGACATTGTCGTGATTACGCTATATGGAACCGTTGGGAAAGTTACAAATATGAAGGTTTTAGATGGAGTTTACGTATACGAAGTAAATAATCACGATGGGTTTTACGTTGAGCAAACTTTGCAGCACGTAACAGAGCAAGAAATGAAAAAGGGCGACACAGAGTGGATTGAATTAAATTATAACTTTACGTTTGGTGATCTCGTGCAAGTAACTGGGTATGATAAAGACGTTTTTCGTATTGTTGGTTTTCGTACAGAAGTATGGAGATATAAAAATGATGCATGGGAAGATACTATATATGAATTGTCACGAATTACGGATGGTGAATGGTTAGAAGCTGATGAATCGGATTTAACATTACTTGCTAATGCGCAAACGGCAAATGCAATTTTGAAGAAAATGAAACAAGATAAAGCTGGTATGAATAAATTGGATTTAGGAAAATTGAAGTCAATTAACAATTCGAAAAAAGTAAGTGTAAAGACGAATCGCCAAGAAATTATTGATGGATTATTAGATATTTATAATGATTATCATTTGTTATTCGATACATTTAAAGATGAAGAATACAAAATTGTTATGGATGTTGTTCATAATTATTTAGTTAAATTGACAGAGAAAAAATAGTTAACTAGAAAGAGAGAATAAATTGAACAACAACATATGCAGTATAAGGTATGCCTACAATTATTAAAAAAATAAAAAGCCATTTAATAAGAGAGTCTGCCCATTGATCTTCATGCATGAACTCTTCTTTTGTTTGCCCTACTTCTTGATCTACTTCATATTGGTATTCCATAATTATTTCCCCCTTTTTGATAGCTTGTACTACCATCGTATGCACCTCGTCCAAAAGATATGACCTATAAAAAAAGAAAAACTATTTTTCTAATCTCATATACATAATTTTGAGATTTTTTCATAAAACAGAAATAAAGGAGTGATGCTCATGAAGGAAATTGAAGTCGTAATTGATACGGAAGAGATTGCGGAGTTTTTTTATGAGCAACTAATTGAAAGAGGATACGTTCCAAAAAGAGAAGAAGTTGAGGACCTAGCAGATATTACATTTGAGTATTTATTAGAGAAATGCATGATTGATGAAGTTTTTGATGAAGAGGAAGATTGAAAGTAACGGCGGGCTTAACTCGTCGTTTTTTACTCTTTACAAACTTGTCACAAACAGAGTCAACAATTATTGGTATAATTAAAAGAAAATTTTATACAAGAGGTGAAGGGATGTTCAAAAAAATTATTGATTCTATATTAGGAAAGAAAAAATATCGTTCGTATTCAAGTAGTGATTATCGCCGTAGAGGGCGCTCTTATTCAAGTAGCGATTATAAACGACGTTCATCTGATTATGGGCATCATCATTATAAAAGAAAACGTAAAAGCCGTAGCTTCTTTTCAAGTAGTTGATGAAATGGCGTCGTATACTAGCTTTATTTGATAGACCACTGCGAAAAAATACAATTGTTGCAGAACGTTATAGCATTGAATCAGTAATTGGAATGGGCAGTTATGGGGTTACATATGTCGTTAATGATTTACAAATAAATAAATATAAAGTCTTAAAACAATTAAGACAAAGTAAACAAAGATACGAGTCTGGTAGAAAATCATTTGAACAAGAGAAAATGATTTTACAAACATTAAATCATCATGCTATTCCTACTCTATATGATCATTTCGTATGGGAGAAAAAGAGCTTTTTTGTGATGGAGTATATGCCAGGAGAAAATTTCGAAGATTATATTTTCCTAGATGGGCATGTATATGAAGAACGAGAAGCTTTTGAAATTTTATATGAAATATTAGGAATTGTTTCGGTTTTTCATAGTAAAGGTATCATTCACAGAGATTTACGTATTCCGAATATATTAATGAAAGAAAATCAAATTAGTATTATTGATTTTGGATTGGCTAAATTGAAAGGTGAGGGTGATGAGAGAGCTACAACTTATGAAGGCGAACAAGCTTTGATGCGAGAAGTTCACTTTTGTAGCGATTTTTATGCGCTCGGTCATTTCGTATTATTTTTACTGTATGCTGGTTATGAATCAACTGAAAAAAAAGAAAAACCTTGGTATGAAGAGTTAGTATTGGAAGAATATAATCGCGAAATGCTAATGCGAATGTTACAAATGAAAGCGCCATACTATGAGAATGTACAAGATCTGAAAAAAGATGTAGCTTACGCTTTAGAAAGGATGGGGACCCCATGTTTCAAAAGTTTTTAGCAAGCGTTGGTATTGGTAATTCAAAAGTGGATACAGTTCTTGAAAAAGATGAGTATATTGTTGGAGAAGAGATACTAGGGAAGGTTCATATAACTGGAGGTTTAGTTAGCCAACAAATTGAAAGCATTTACTTAACGTTATCAACATCGTATGTACGAGAAGTGGATGATAAAAAAGTAACAGCAACATATGATTTAGAGCGAGTTCGTTTAACAGAACCTTTTTCTGTAGAGCCAAATGAAAAAAAAGAAATTCCATTTTCATTTATAATGCCAGTTGAAACTCCGCTTACACTTGGAATGAAAACAGTTTGGGTGCATACAGGCCTTGATATTAAACGCAATATAGATCCAAGTGATCGTGATTACATTCAAGTGTTGCCAAATGCATTATTAAATAGTGTGTTAGAGAGTGTAAATCAATTAGGTTTTAAAGCGCGTCATATAGAGTGTGAAGAATTACCGTATCGATTACGTAAGCAAGTTCCATTTGCGCAAGAATTTGAGTTTGTGCCTGTTTCCGGAGAGTATTATGGGAAATTAGATGAACTAGAATTATTAATCTTGCCAAGCGCTTACGATCGCTTAGAGATTATTATGGAAGTAGACAGAAAATCTCGTGGATTAGCAGGTTTATTTGCAGAAGCGCTTGATCTTGACGAGAAAGTGATTCGCTTTACAGTAACGAATGAAGATATTCCAGCAATGAAAGAAAAAATTAACAATTATATTTTTTAATAAACTATGCATAAAAAAGAAATGGAGAGGAAAACTAAAACAACCGCTCCATTTTTTTGCATAGTGAGGTTATGTATGTGAAACGATATCGACATTTATACTTGTTAAGTTTTACGCTACTCATTTGTTTTGTCGTATTATCACTTTCGTATCATACCGCTTGTATTGAGAAATTTGACAATATAGTCGCGCATTTTATTCAAAGTTTTCGAAACGATTACTTGACAGTCTACTTTACTTGGGTGTCTTTTATCGGTTCCAAAAGAATATATTTTCCTTTACTCATTATTTTTGTAATGTATTTTCTCGTTAGAAAAAAGTTGCTTAGTGCATTACTTCTAACAATTAATTATTATGGATCTCGTTATTTAAACAGTATGCTTAAACTATGGTACGAACGAGCAAGACCTGATGTAACGCAGCTTGTTACGGCAACTGGATATAGCTTTCCGAGCGGGCATACGATGAATGCTACTGCTTTTTTAGGATTTATTGCATACGTCACAATTACAGAAGATCGTATTTCATTGCATAAAAAGTTGCTGATTATTTTTATAGCGAGCTTCGTTGTATTATCTATTTCAGTTAGCCGAATTTATCTTGGCGTGCACTATCCATCTGATATATTGGCCGGATGGGCAGCGGGCGGTAGCTGGCTCGTTTTATGTGTTATATTTCATAAGGCGTTCATCAAAAAAGAACCTATGTCATAATAGGTTCTTTTTGCATGGGCTCCACATGAATATGAGCATGGTATATTCCGAATTTCTTTCGAAGCATTTCCTCAATATTGTCAGTGATACAATGGCTTTCGCGTACATCCATTCGAGCATCAACTTCAATTGTAATATCTACATACGTTTGATTTCCATACATACGAGCGCGAATATCTACAATATGTTCTACACCTGAAATATGCCCGATAGCATCAGCATATTCATCCATTTTTTCAGGGTCAATTCCATCTGTTAGCATATGAGAAGCTTCTACGAAAATTTCCCATGCGGTTTTACAAATAATAAGACCGACAATTAAAGCGGCAATAGGGTCTAAAATAGGCATTTGGAACTGTGATCCGACTATACCTATTACTGTACCAATACTTACGAGTGCATCTGATAAATTATCTTTTGCAGCGGCTTCTAACGATTTACTCTTTGTTTGAATCGCAATCTTTTTCGTATATTTATATACGAAATACATTACGACGGCAGAAAATAAAGCAACCCACGCAGCGAGTACATTAGGCGCTGCTTGTTTCGGATTTAAAAACGATTGAATTGCACTAATCACAACTTCTAATCCGACCGTTGCCATAATAAAAGAAGCAACAAGTGATGCGATTTGTTCTGCACGCGAATGCCCATATGGATGATCTGGGTCGCGAGGCTTACGAGAAATTTTCAGGCCAATTAATATTGCTAAAGAAGCACCAATATCCGTTAAGTTATTCAATCCATCAGCACGTAATGCGCTAGAGAGGGTAATATAACTGATGATAATTTTCAAAGAGGATAAAAATATGTAGGCCATAATGCTGACAATAGCACCTTTATCAGCTTCTTTATGAGAAAGAGAATCCATTTTAATCACTCACCTTCCTATAAGGAATTTCTTTCTATACATAGAGTATCAAACGAAACTCGTGTGGGTCTATACAAACATTGTTGACGTTTTATAGCTTTTTAAGAAGGGGATAACAAAGTTTCGTGAAGGAAAAAAATGTTGAAAAGTACAAAGCGGAAAATTGTTTAATCCATTAACGATGATTATGGTATAGGAGAAGGTGGCGTGAACAATGATTCGCATAATTCCATTCATATATATTTCACAAAATGACTCTTCGTAATTCCTCGTGGGAGTAATATATAAGAAATGATAAAAAAATTAGTGGATAAGAAGAGGAGAATAATATAAAAATGTTCATTTTCTATAAAGAGAAAAATACAAAGAGCATTTTGAAAACGAAAAAACCTCTGAAAATATTTTCAGAGGTTTTTCGTTTCTTAGTATGCTTCTAAAAACTCAGTAACTTGCTCTTCAGTTTTTGCGTTAGCACTATGTAAGTGGCCAAGCTTCTCGCCATTTTGATATACAAGCAGGCTTGGAATACCCATTACTTGATATTCTTCCGCGATACTTGGGAACTCATCTTTATTAATAGAATACCATTCAAACTTATTGAACTCTTCCATTACATCTCCGATAAAGTTGTCCATACGCACGCAATCCGGGCACCATGTAGTAAAGAACTTAACAACTACTGGCTCCTCGCTCGCGATGATGTCTTTGAATTCCTTGTCAGACTTGATTTCTCTCATGTTTTTGACTCCTCTCAATGTCACACGGATAAGCTAGTATTTTTATGCAAAATCCGTAATTGCAAACATTTTGCAAACATTAGTGTTTTTGAAATAGATTGTTTGCAAAATCTTCGACTGCTTTTTCTTGTAGGCCTGGTACAACATGTGAGTAGGTGTCCAATGTGATACCTACTCTTTTATGTCCTAATCGTTCACTAACAATCTTCGGGTGAATACCTTGTTTCAACATTAATGTTGCATGAGTATGCCTTAGATCGTGGAATCGAATATCAGGAACCTCACTTTTCTTTATAAGCTTTTTCCAGAGCTGTGTCAAACTTCTGAAATTGCAGGGGTTACCATTATAGGTTGGGCAAACTAAATCATAATTATTATATCCATCGCCATACCGTTCTTTTTCTTCATTTATCTTCTGAAGATGTTCTTGAAGAGCCAGCAGAGTAATTTCAGGTAAAACAATTAATCTTTTTCCTGAAGATGTTTTAGGCTCATGAAACTCTTTGGTTATATGCGAGAGGGAACGATTAACAGATAAGGTACGTCTGTCAAAATAAATATCCTTCCATTGGAGCCCTAAGATTTCACCTTTACGCATGCCACAAGTGATAGCAAGTAAATAAGCAATGTAATAGCGGCTTTCTTTTGCGTAATCAAGAAATCGAAGTACTTCTTCTTCAGTCCATGTATTTACCGTTTTGGCATCGGCACCAGCTGTGGGGGGGCTAATTACGTCAGCGACATTTCTTTTTACAATCTCATGTCGTACAGCGTAGGCAAGAGCCGTTCTAACAATTTGATGAATACTGCGAACTGTGACAGGTTTCATAGATTCTGATAAATCACCATAGAACTTTTCAAGATCTACACCTTTTAACTTTTGAATTGGAATGTTTCCGAGTTTTGGTATAATATGATTGTTTATATGTTTTCGATAGTTGTAGTGTGTGGTTTCTCGAAGATTTATCTTCCTCGCTTCAAGGTATTGAAGGAAAAACTCACGTACTCTCATTTTTGTGGGCTCAATATATGAGCCTTCTTCTATTTCTACGATTCTTTTAGCCATGTCGGCTTGTGCTTCTTTTTTCGTTTTATATCCAGAAAACCATTTCTGTCTTCGTTTCCCTGTCTCTGGATCAGGGCCAATGTCTATTATTATTGCCCACTTTGAACCTCTTTTTCGAATATGTCCTTTCATGTTAAACACTCCTTGATTTGTATTTTCATTTGAATTTGTGTAAGACGCTGTTTACATAATTCAGGAGTAACTTGAAACACTTCAGACATATCAGCGACCATAGTATCCTTTGTAGGATTAATATATTTTAGCATATGGAAGGGGATAGCTGCATATTTGGTAAAACGTACCGCATCCCATTCTTGCAACTCACGAAAAGCACGGGGCATTATTCCTTGTATACCAACATGTCGCATGATATGACATAATTCATGGAAAAAGATTTCTCGTTGTTTTTCTATAGGGAGACGGGCATCGAGAACAATCATCTTTATAAGGTCGTTCGCTATGTAATATGAATTGATATTTTCTTTCAAAAGTATGATATTGCATTTATGTGCGATTTTATCAATACATAAATCACTTGGTGTTCGTATATCGAGATTTTGATAAAACGCCGTAATCCAATCTTCTAGTAGAGTAGTTTGGTATGAAAAATTCAAGTAGTTCACCTCGTTGTTAAAAATAGGAACGTTTGTTCTTATTTTACTGTAAAAATAAAAGCCCGTGAAGTGGGCTTTTATTGATTAGTATAAAATTCATTAAAACTTCCATTTATATATCCTATTTTCTACGTTTCTCCGCTAATTCTACCACCATATCGAAATGACGTTTAATCATTTCAACATCCTCTGGAGAAAGGTTCTTCCACTTTTCTATTTCGAAGAATCCCATGTCGTTTATGCCAAGTTGTTTAACGTGCCTAGAAATTTCATTAAGGGAATCATAGTGCTTTTCATTTGCTGAAAAAGTTGGTATCTCTTCTTCCTCACCAGTAATTATAAAATGTGTTGAACAACCTAAAATGCCTGATAAAACAACTATGTCATCAGGATCAGGATATGTGTACTCTCTTTCCCAGTTGGAAATTACTTGAGGTGATACTTTCATGTGAATAGCTAATTCTTTTTGAGTCTTATTTATTCGTTTTCTTCCCTCACGAATTCTTTCTCCAATTCCGTTTTTCAAGATAGTTCACCTCTCTATGCTTTGTATATGAATAACTGTATAAGTTAGTTAGTAACACACCAATACATTAATTTTAACTAAAATTAACGGATTTCGATACATAACTAACGGAATTTGAGAAAATAATAAAAAAAGAAATTGACTATAACGGAAAACGTTAGTATATTAAATATAACGGAAAACGTTATTTAAGGTGGTGTTTAAGATATTAGTTATAGAAAATGTAGAAAAGATTCGAAAGGCAAGAAGGGTTACTAAGACTTTTATAGCGAATAAAACTGGCCTATCTCTTCAAGGGTATAGACATATTGTAAACAAAGATGTTCGTTTAGATGTAGAAAGGTTAAAGAAAATATCGGGCGCTTTAAATGTACCAATATGTATTTTTTTTGATGATAAACTAACGGAATCCGTTATAAAAGAGATGGAAAACAAATTTGTAAATTAACACTTATCTATGAAAGGGGAGCTAACTTTATGAATCAATTCCAAGAATGGTATCGCATTATACATCTTCAAATGAAATTAATGGATATTACCTACGCGTTAGACAATGATCCAAATTATAAAAAAGAAGATGCAGTCCAGGAGTTGTTGGAATTGATACAAAACTTAGACTGTGAAAAGCCATATATTCAAGAAATGAGGTGAATGAATGACCATCGAAGAACAAATCCAACAAGCAGTAACAAAAGCGATTCAACCATTAATAGAACTTCTTCAAAATCAGCAGTCAAAAGTCGTTAATCAAAAGCCGTTACTTACATTAGAAGAAGCGATGGAGATTCTGGGTGTCGGTAAGAACAGAATGTATGAAATTGTTAAAACTGATGGATTCCCGGCATTTAGGGAAGGGAAACGGTGGATGATCATTACTCATAAATTTTATGAGTGGATTGAACAGCAAGCAGAAAATACAGAAATGATGTAGGGGTGTATTTATGAACTTAGAAGAATCGTTAAAAGAAATTATTCGTGAGGTTGTGAGGGAAGAAATTAGATTAGCGCTCGCTGAATTCCAACAACAATCACAACCAAACAAAGTAATGCGAGTGAAGGAGGCAGCTGCTTATCTCAACATCGCAGTTTGCAGAATGTATGAATAAGCGAATCACCCGCAATTTCCAGTGATTAGGGAAGGCCGCAAACTACTTTTTCTGCAAAAGGATTTGGAAGCATGGCTTGAAACACAAAAGGAGGTGATTTAGTGGAAGATACAACATCGTTAGTTGTATTCGCAATGTTTATCGTATTCAGCGTATGGTTACTTTACATTACTTATGAACCAATTAAACAATGGGCTTGGAGTGACGTAGAACAAAATAAAAGACCCACGGCAATGGGTCCTTTTGAAAAAAATAAGTTGTTATAAGTATACCACGGGAAGTAGGGAAATAGTACATGGATTTAATTGAATATCAAGTGCTATTACCTAATAAGTTCTGGGACTTAGCAAATAGCAAAGATGAATTAAAACAAATGATTGAACAATATTTCAGTGTTGGGTATCCACATTATGAAATTCAACGAATTATAAAAAATGGACAAGCATATGTAGCAGTTTGTATAAGGAGGAAAGGACTATGTCTGAAGTAAAAGTGAAGTGGATTAAACTTTCAACAACAATGTTTGAGGATGAAAAAATCCGTCTAATTGAGAGCATGCCTGAAGCTGATACATTATTAATCATTTGGATTAAGATGTTAGCTCAAGCTGGTAAAACAAATGCAAGTGGGTATATTTTTTTAAACGAAAATATCCCATATACGGAAGATATGCTAGCAACACTTTTTAATAGACCCCTAAATACAGTTCGAATGGCACTAAATGTATTTCAAAAATTCGGGATGATTGATATTGACGATAATCATTACATCAATGTCATTAATTGGGGAACCCATCAAAATCTAGATCGTTTAGAAAAGATTAAGGAAGACACTAGAAAACGTGTAGCCGCACACCGAGAAAGAAAAAAACAACAAACACTTAGTTGTAACGTTACATGTAACGATGGCGTAACGGACATAGATAAAGATTTAGATAAAGATATAGATAAAGATATAAAAGAAGAAAATAGTCCTGAAAAATCTCAGGACAACGCTCAATCTATTCCGTATCAAGAGATTATGGATTACCTCAATATGAACGCAAATACCAATTATAAACATACATCTAAAAAAACACAGGATCTAATTAAAGCGAGATGGAAAGAAGGGTTCGGATTAACTCATTTCCAACAGGTAATTGAAATCAAGACTTCACAATGGATTGATAATACAGAAATGAGGGGCTATTTGAGACCTATCACATTATTTGGAACTAAATTCGAAAGTTATTTAAATGAAAAACCTGTACAACGAAAAGGAACATTTAAAGGAGGACCAATTAATGCAAGCAATCAAAAAGATAGTAGCTTCATCGACAAATACGACTTCAAGAAACGCTAGTCAAAGATATGTATTATCTCCTAATAGATGCACGAATGTCTTTTTAGTAGGGAAAGAAAAATTTAAAGACGTTTGCAGTAAACGCATGTTGATAGATATAGAAACAAATGAGGAATTTTGTCCTCAATGTAGATTGGTAGAAAAAGAAGATCAGAAATTGGCTATAGAGACACTAGCTATAAAAAAGAAAAATGAGATCATTCATTTATATGATTCATTTGCAGATAACAGTTTAATAAATGACAAACTCAAAAAAGCCACATTTGAAAATTATGTACCACCTAAAAAGGAATTGGCTGATGCGAAAGAAATGATTATGAATTTTGTTACTTCATTCAATAAAGAAGAACCAACAAGCATGATTATTACAGGTGATTACGGAGTAGGAAAAAGTCATTTGTGTGTGGCAGCCACTAAAGAACTTATGAAAAAGGGTCACAGTGCAATGTTTATTCAAATGAATAAGCTATTTACTAAAATCAAATCAACTTGGAATAAAAACAGTGAAATGACAGAGGACAAGCTTATGTCCCTTCTAGCAAAAGTTGATGTCTTGATTATCGATGACTTTGGAGCGGAATTCACAGAGAAAGATAAAGAAGGCGTTACATGGAAGCAAACGAAGACAAACGAAATCGTAGATAGCCGTATAGGTAAAAGCACGTTATTTACTACCAATTTTACAATCGGTGAATTAGCAGGAATGTATGGAGAACGTGATTTTAGTCGGATGATGGAAAACGCTGAAATGTTAGAAATGCATGGTGATAATTATAGATTACGCAATTTCAAAAAGGAGGAATAAGCATGTGTGTATTATGCCGTAATACAGGAATCATTCGTAAAGAAACTTATCCGGGTGTAATTGAAACGAACGGTTGTAATTGTGAAGTAGCTAAGCAACAGCAAGCAGAAAATGATAAGCGTTGGCAAGCATGGTTAATAAAATTCGAATCAATGAAACAAGAGTTACAACGTAATAAACAACAAAAAGTTAGTTAACAAGGGGGAGCAAGTGATGAAAAACACAGGTGTTGCAAGAAAAGTGGACGAGCTAGGGCGTGTAGTAATTCCAGTAGAGTTACGCAGAACTTTGGGGATTGCTGAAGGTACAGCATTAGACTTTCATGTTGAAGGGGAAAACATCGTTTTAAGAAAACAAGAAAAGTCATGCTTTGTAACGGGTGAAGTTTCTGAATCAAACATGGAATTACTGGGCGGTCGAATGTTTTTGAGCAAGGAAGGCGTAAGGGAATTGTTGGACATTCTTCAAAAGAGTGAGAAGGCTCATGCCTAAGCAATTAAATATTTTCGATGTAGAGCCAGCAATTTGTGAGTTTGATGTAATGAAAGCCAATGTTAAGAAAGGAACTGGACGCAATACATACGCTGATGTACGCGTCCAAGTTCCAAAGAATGCAAAGTGTACGGATGAGTTACCACGCACAACTAAACAAGATGATCGTTATGACATCTTTGAACAATATGTAATGGCAATATGGAGATTTCAAAGAGCCGTAGATAAGTTTTTCAATTGGGATACAGCTGAAGAATTGTGTAAGGCAGCAAGGGATAAAAAAGAAATAATTCCGGTACGAATTTACTTAGGAAGTGGATTCAAACCTGATGTTGTCGAGTACATGCGGTAGTAAAAGGGAGATGGACATATGAAAAAAATGGAAATTGATGTTAGCAGCAACAAACTTTATATAGTCAAGGACGGGAATGTTACGGCAGTTAATCCGCCAATCAGTGGATTCGGTGAGCAAGTCGCTGTATGGGTTAACGGTAAAGTGGATCGAGTGGATACTAAGTTTACTGAAAAGATAAAATAATCATTTTTAGAAGGTGGGTTCGCTTATGAGTGTGGCAATAAATCATGAAGCGATGAAGGAATCAAGGTTAAAGATATACATCGCTTTAGAAGAAGCTAACTTCATTTGGGATGAAAGAGATGTAGTACGTTTTCGTGAAATGTGGAGTAAAGGTATGAGCTTACCGAAGATGGCAAAAGCGTTAAGGAGACACCAAGCGGAAGTCGCGCTTCTTGTAATAGATCAGGCTGATAAGTACTTAATTGACAATCGTCCGATAGGATTAGGAATTTGCTAAATAGGAAGGGGAAATCAAAATGAATTTAACTAAAATATTCGGAATGCAAAAGGCGTTAGATACAAGAATCGTTAAGGAACATGGATTGGAAGGACAAAATTTATTTTACAATATGATCCTTGCTTTACAGGTTGAAATTGGAGAACTTGCAAATGAAACAAGATGCTTTAAGCATTGGAGTAATAAAGGTCCTAGTGAAAAAGAAGTCATCCTAATGGAATATGTAGACGGGTTGCACTTTATAGCTTCATTAGGGAATGGTATTGGGTTTAATCCTGAAGAATATAGTGTGAAATTGTTTGATCATAAAGCAAATGTATTTAGTGCAAGTACGTTAGTCAATCAATTTAACAATGTATATGAAGCGGTATCGGAATTTCGCGCAACTCAAGATATGGAGCTGTATGAAGAGTTACTATATTCCTTCTTAGGATTAGGTAAGAAATTAGGATTCACATTTGAAGAAATTGAACAAGGCTATTGCAAGAAGAATGAAGTAAACCATCAACGCCAGAATAACGGGTATTAAGCAATGAAAGGTATATGCATAGATGTAGACCATTCAGCGCTACTGGGAATAAATGAAGAATATTTTTTATTCCCAGCAAAGCCTAATCATTACTTTGTCAGCAAATTTGATCGTAAAGAAGCACATTTTGGATGTTACCCGGCAGAGAGATTTCAAGTGGTGGAAAAAGAGGTTTGGGCACCAGAACCGCAAGATAATGCACCTAAATTAGATAAAAGTTTATTGTATAGAGCACAATTGATTTGGCGAACAAAAGGTTATAAAAATAAACCGCTTAAGGATTACATTATAAAGCCTGAAGGTAATCATTGTTTCTTCTGGCATGATCGTGAACGTAAAAAATTATGCGGATGTTTTCCGATACATTGGTTTGCTAATTTTGAGGAATTAGCAACAGAACAAGAAGAAATTAAAGTAACACCAGAGCAGGAATTTGTTTCATTGTTAGAAAGACCTAGTGGGCAACTAGCATTCTTTTAAAATTTGAATTTTGTATAAAAAGGAGATGGTTCGTTTGGGTAATAATCACAAATTTAAAATGTGGGATTGGGACGAAGGGTGTTTTTATGCCATCCCAAAAGAAAACGTTGTAGAAGCGATCTACTTTGCTTGGAATTACGAATTTGATTTGTATGAGATTGAATCAGGCGAAATGATTTTCTCAGGAAATCAAAATAACGAAGAAAACTCAGAAATGTTAGAGCCCTACGGACTACGTGTTATTGATACAGAAAAGTACCGTCAGCTGCAGAACATTGAAACAGGTGAGATTTATAAGGCTGGCTGGGAGAAATAAAGCAATTAAATTTTAACCAAAGCGTTAATTGAAAAAGAAAAAAAGAGCGTACAAATGAGTAGGCTCTTAGAAAGATAGGTTTTATGAGTATTGAATTACCATATACTTTATGTTTCTTTTGCATAATCGTGTAATCAAAATTGAATAAAAAGAGCACATGTTTAAATGCGCTCTGCTCCTTAAAAAGGTGACAACTCACAAGGCCTAATTTGTAAGCTGAATACATGTGCAGCCGATATTAATATATGTATTTTCTCATGAAGGGTGAAAAGAGAGCACCTTTTCAAAGTGCTCTTTGTAATGAGATTCCTATAAGTGAAAAGCTTCCATATCAATAATATATGCTTGTCTTATCTAAAGGTGAAAACTTTTATAAGAATGTTATTTCATAGTAAAAAATCTAAGAGCACGTAGATAACAATGCTCTTAGATTAGAAAGGTAGATTCCTATGCCTGGAGGGTCTCCATACAATAACATATGCTTGTCCGGTTTAAATGTGAAAAAATTTAACAAAATAGTTATTTGACGAAGATGAAGAATGACAATAAATAGAACCTGTTGTTTATAACAGGTTCTAATCAGAGCCATAGGCTCAATTACAGGAACTATAGATCTACTGAGGGGTAGTGTAATTCCTGGTTAATATTAAGGTATGTTAAAAAAAATTAAATATGATTAGTCAAATGATAACTAAACAAAATCCTTATTTTATAAAAAAAAATTTGAGCTTATACGTAAAAATGGCAGGTAATTGACTAGGTTACCTGCCATGTTACTAAACAGTTTGGAGGGTAGCGCTCCGTTTTGAAAGAGTGTAGCTCTGGGAAGCTGACTCGCAGATAGTATGTGTAATGTAAAAAAGCTTATTCGTAATTTAAACAGAAAAAGAGCGCTCGGGAAAGCGCTCTTTGACTAAGATTCAAATCATATTGAGAAGTAAAAACGTAGCAGCAATTTATCTTATGTATGTTTCTAGGATATGTGCAAATTTTAAATGAAATCGTTATTTCATAGAAAGAAAAAGAGCACACATATAAGCATGCTCTTAGATAATTAAGGTTATTTTTATGAGTAGCTAATCCCATGCAATAACATATGCTTGTTCAGTAAAAATGTGAAAAGAATTTTAACAAAAACGCTATTTGGTAGCCAGCTTTAAAAGTAAAAAGAGCTCCGTCTACTGGTCGGAGGCTCTTTTATGGAAATCATTGAGTTGCGGTCACTAATTCAATATATGTATCACTTGTTTTAGTGTGAAAAGTATAATAAAAACCTCACTTGACACAGCAAAACAGCTAGCAAAAGCTAACTGTCTTGTGATTGAACCTTATTTATTTTTTGAAGATTAAGCTATATCTGAAATAACTCATGAGTAGTATGATCAGGTTTTTATAACTTTATTCATAAATTAAATAAAAACTTCAATTTGCACAACAAAGCAGCCAGCTTAATAAGCTAACCGCTTGTTGTACAAAAGAACATTAGGCCTTACAAGCTAGGAATTGTAACTTTAAAGTTACAGTTATAGTATAAACCGAATTGGAAATGTTATACGGAAGTGAATGTAATAAAAATTTCATTTTGTAGAAAAGGGGAATTAGTGTGAACGATTATTATCTTGTTAGAAAAGGGAGATTATGGGTAAGTGATGCAGAGACGACGCATGATGATATGCAAGCCCCATTCGATGTAATTACAGTGTCGGGTGAAAAAAGGTTTGCAAAAAAATTCAAGTCAAAAGCATCAGCGGCATATTGCGCAGAAGTATTAGGATTTATCCTTATTGAAGTAAAGGTTGAGATGAAGGAAACCGAAACTGAAATAGCTAGTTATTCATAATAAAAAGCAGCTAGCAAAAACTAACTGCTCATATAAGGAAAACAGAGAAAGATAACCATGTATCTACAGTATTGACGGAATATTGGGTTTTATACAGGGGGGATAGGGGGAAATGAAATTAAATCAAAACGAATTACTTCAAATATACGAATGGTTTTACTACATCCGATCCACCAACTTTGCACATTTAAGCGATGAGGATAGAAAGTTAGCTACCAAAATTAGAAAAGAAGCTATGCAGCAATGTGGGTTAAAAGATAAGTAATCTTGAACAAAATAATCCTTTGAATAGAAAGTGAGGTTAAGAGAAATGTCTAAATTAAAGAAAAAGAAAACTAGGAAAGCTATTGCTCGACGTGCGAAATCATTTGAAAAATATAGGGTTAAAAATGCTTGGAGAAACATTTTTGTACAGGCTGGTATTTTAAAGTGAAAAGAAACTGAATACAGTCCGGCTAGAAAACTAGAGGACACCAATTTTTAGAGCAGCAATCAAGCTGTTTTAAGAAATGGTGTCCTTTTTATTTTTGAAAGGGGATGTGGGGAATGAAGGTATTAAAAGATCAATTACGTGAATGGAAAAAACAATCTAAGCAAGCAAAAAAGAAGCATAAGAGAAAGCGAAAAGAGAAACTAACGACTCGTGACATTGAAGATTTAATGGGAATTCATGGACCGAGATATGAGCGTAGACGTGGAGCGTTAAGACAAAAGTAATTAAAAATAAAAAGGAGTGGTCTTACATGACTAAACAATTATCTTTCTTACCAAAAATCGATAGAACAGCAACACAAGAGAAACTAGAAGGTGTTCTCGAAAGTGTACGTATATATAGACAGTTTGGAATGATTCGTAAAGAAATGAAAATCACTCCTTCTTATGAAGTTAGGTATCATGGTCCTACATACGATGTTGGAAAGCCGTTAGAAGATGTTGCTATGGAGAATATACAGCAAAGTGAACGAGAAGAATGGCTTGAGAAAATGTCTTTTCGTATTGACCAGGCATTAAATCGTTTTGGAAATGGAACGGCAGGAAAGAATCAAAGAGACATCATCATTAAGCGTTATTTAGAAGATGAAGATGTATGTGATTATATGATTTATAACGAAATCGGGATGAGCGAGCGTACTTATCGACGTGTTAAAGCTAGAGCTTTCTATAAGCTTGCTTTTGCTCTTAGATTGGAAATATACGAGACTGAACAACCTGGAGGTGATGAATAATGAACTTTGTTCAACCTATTCGTGATCCAGAACAAATACAACAAATTAAGGAATATCTAAAAGAAAAGAGTGAACGTAATTATATTTTGTTTGTAATGGGAATCAATACAGGTTTACGTATAAGTGATATTTTAAAACTAAAGGTTGGAGATTTAAAAAGTAGTCACATTTCAATGCGTGAAATGAAGACAGGCAAGCAGAAACGTATACAGATTACAGCAGCACTAAAGAGAGAGCTTAGATGGTTCAATGAAAATAGAGAAGATGATGAGTACCTATTACAAAGTAGACAGGGGAAGAATCGTCCGATTGGTCGCAGTATGGCATATAAGATATTAAGTGGAGCTGCAGCAGATTTCGGCCTAGATGAAATAGGGACACATACATTAAGAAAAACGTATGGCTACCATATGTACATGCAAACGAAGAACATAGCATTACTTATGGAGATATTCAATCACTCATCTGAAAAGGTAACACTGCGTTATATAGGAGTAAACCAAGATGCAATGGATAAAGCAATGAGTAGATTTAAAATCTAAGCATTGTTTTTTCTTTTTAATTTATACAGTTACGCATAATTTTCTTACTGTGTAACTCAAAAGAGAAAGTGTTATAAAACTATGAATAGCAAGGGCTGTAGCGTTTGGCTCAGTTACACAGAATATAAGATATGGGTAAGTGAAGAAAAGGCATAAAAAAGGAGCGTAGCTCGTCAAACAGATGTAATGCTCTATTACTTTTAAGTTAAGAAATTCATTGTTTCCGATTAACTGAATCTGTTTTTTTTGATTGTTGTGATTTGAACCATAATATTGCCATAAATCTTTTTTACTTATAAACTTGCCAGAAGTTTAAATATAAAGCATAAAGTCGCCGTGTTTTTTATTAATGTAGCTTGATGGGCAGGTGGTGCAATCCTAATAGATTTGGGACCTCTCTTTGTATCATTATCCTTTAATTATCATATACATATAAGGTGTTGAAATTAAATTTAAAAGGAGAAATATGTTATATGACAAAATTGGAGGAACTAGAAAAAGATTTTAATCAAATGAAACTAGATTTAAAAGCTATACAAAATGATATGAAAAATTTAGAAACAAGAATACTAGTAGCTGAAAAGGATGTTTTAACTATTAATAAACAATTAGATAAAATTAGTGCAAATACTACATGGATTTTACGATTAATCATAAGCGGATTGTTAACAGGAGTACTTGGTGTAGTAGCAAAAACCCTGTTATAGGAAAAAAGGATGTTGGTCAATCAAAACGGATTTAGCGAAGCAAAGAGATTATTTGATTTGATTAACTAGCGTGGGAGCCCTTCAAGGATTGAGGGGCTCAAAGGGGACAGTCCTCCATAGGATACACTCTTTACTGTGGATGTGGTTTACATATATTTTGACAGTCATAGAAATTACCTCCTGTTCTTAACAAGCAATAGGTGAGACAGTCTTGGACAGTATAGGCAAACATTGAGGTTATAGGAGGATCGCCACAAAACGAAAGAACCATAAGCCTGCCCAAGCGGCAAAATTATGGTTCAAATCACAATTGTTATTGATTTTAAAAAATAAATATCTTTTAAAATTAAAGACAATGTTCTACATTAACGTCTTTCTGGATCATTGTCTTTTTTTCTAAGACCAAATAATCCTAGTAGTCCCAATAAACCAAGCCAAGTCCAATTATTACTTTTATTACGATTAGCATTTAAATCATTTGTCGTATTTACATTTCGAGTTCTCACATCATTATTAACTCGATTCATGTTATAGTCATTAACTCGATTCATGTTATAGTCATTAACTCTATTCGTGTTATAGTCATTAACTCGAGTTGTAATATTATTATTGTTAACTCTATTCGTATTATATCCATCGTATTCAGCATGGACGCTTGTACCAAAAACCATAATAGTTAGTAATAGTGCACCTAAAATAGATGAAAGTTTTTTCTTCATGTTTTTCCCTCCTTTCGTATTTAGTAATGTCTCCAGTTCCTTTAGACAATATTCGGTTGAAAATATATAAAACCATTTGAATTGAAATTATGATAAATATCTTTAATTTTTATTATTAAAATTACTTAATAATAATGGATTAAGTTAATTGAAATGAATTTATTCTTTGTAAGAATAAATTTTTGGTGACGGTACATTCTATGAGAGGTAATTACTATATTTGGGTAAGGTGTTCCTTATGAGTTATAAGAACTTATTTTCTTTAATCCAGAGCATGGTTGGGAAAATTTTTTCTATAGTAAGTATTGTTGCTAAAAGTCTAATTTCTTTAAGGAGGAATATTTTTATGGGTATTTTAAGTGGAAATCCACAAAATGAACCAATGCACTACGGAGAAGTCTTTGGGATTTGGAGTTATCTTACAGCGGCACAAGGCGCAATTGCTGGATATCAAGTTCTTATTAACCACACAGGAGACGAGGATTTAAAGAAATTTTTAGAAAACCTTGTAGAGAATGATATCCAATCAGAAGTTGAAGAATTAAAAAATATCTTAAAATTGAATGGTGTTGCATTACCACCAGCACCTCCAGAAAGACCAGTTGCATCTATTGAAACGATTCCTCCTGGTGCACGTATAAATGATGCAGAAATTGCAGCAACGGTTTCGGCAGGTCTTGCAGCAGGTTTGGTAGCATGTAGTCAAGCTATGGGACAATCTCTTCGAGAAGATGTTGGAATGATGTTTGGTCAATTTCATATGAAAAAAGCACAAGCTGGAGCTATATTACTTCGTTTGAATAAGAAAAAAGGATGGATTATTCCGCCTCCATTACACGTTCTACAATCAGATCAAGCATAATAACTAAATAAAAATTCAATCTATTCTTTATGGCTGTTGCAGTGAGGTCGTTTAGGAAAATAAAGTTTATTAGCGAATTAAAATAAGTGGCAGAGTCATGACCGCTTTTTGGCAGTAAATGTGCCGGTTGTTTTGGAATTAGCATGTTATATTTGTATTGTGAGTAGTGGCGGAAAACAATGCTCACAAGATTCCTGATAACTGAAAATGGATCGTCATAACCGGTGGCGGTGGTTGTAAATTGGATGAACAGTTGTTTCTTGTTTTCACATTCAATTGCAATTCACGTTGTGTAGAAGGAGAAGGGCTTTTGCTCTTCTTCCAGCTACTTAATAATATTGGTGCAGATTAATGGAGCAACATTAGGTGATTGGAAGAAGAATAAAACTTCATTTACCGCAATTGAAGTACAAATAAAAAATTGGTATAAAAGCATCCATTCGGGTGCTTTTTATTTTGGTGAAGACAAGGAGTGAAACAAATGAAATTAATTAAACAAGAACAAGCGGTTGTGATTGCTACATTCTTTTCTATGTTAGGGACAGAAGTTGTAAATGAGCGTATTGATAAAAAGAAATTGGAAAGCGTTCTTCCAATTTTTAATGAGATGGAAGATAATACAACGCCAAAGCAAAGAAGAGAAGCGATGGTTAGTTTGGTAGATAAAACAATAGATGAATTCCTGGAGAATAAGGAGTGAGATGAGGATGAATGAGAAACAACCGTTATTAACAATTATGTTGTCAGATATAGATTCAAATCCAGTTGTGCATTACAAAGGTAAACAGATAGATAGAAAGTTACGGGTTGTATTTGATTGGGCATCGGATACAGATAAGGTTTGCTGCATGAATTACATTCATATTGAGCATGTAGATGTTGACAATAAACGCTGTAATTCTACAGTGATACAACATAACCAGCCTATTGTAATTAAGGATTAGTACCTATGTTACTAAAGATATGTAGGTGTGGTAAGACAGTATCAATGGAACAAGGTATGTGTGAGGCGTGTGCTGTTGTTGCTGAAGAAAGAAGGAAGCAAAGACACAGAGATTATAAGGCGAAGCGAACGGATACGGACAACCAGAAGTTCTATAACTCAAAGCCATGGCGAGTAACTAGAGCAAGGATAAAGGATAGAGACAATGGGTTGTGTCAACTGTGTTGGAGTGAGAACAAGGTTAAGCCAATGAACACAGTGCATCACATTATTCCTTTAGAAGAGAATGATCGATTAGCTTTGGTAAGAAGTAATTTGATTTCGTTGTGTGAGAAATGCCACCAGAAAGTCCACAAGTTATATGAAGATGGTAAAGAAAAGTTTAATACCCAGAAGAAGTTAAGAAGTCTAATAGGGTAGGGGGATATCAAAAACTTTTCAAGGAGGGCGACGAGTCGCCGGGTGGTCTTTTTTTTCGTGAAAACTCCCTAAATGAAAATTTCGGAAAGGAGGTAGGTAGATGGCTAGACCAAGAGAACCTGTTGATTTAGTAGTTCTGAAAGGGAAAAAACATTTAACAAAAGCTGAAATTGAAGAACGGAAAGCGAAGGAAGTTAAAGCACCTCATGATAAAGTCAGAGCACCGACTTACCTTCCGAAAGATTTGAGGAGAGATTTTAAAAAGATATCAGATGAATTGATCAGGATTGAAATTATGTCCAATTTGGATGTTGATGCTTTAGCAAGATTTTTGATAGCAAGGAAAATGTATGTAGAAATTACAAATGCTATGCTTGAACTTAGTCCGTTAGAAGAAGTGGTGGATGTAAAAAAGGATCAGGAAGGTAACATCATATCCGAGAATAGGTATAACATATCTAACGGCGTTTATTCAGACTTACTTATAAATCAAGACAAACTTTTTAAACAATGTAGACAAGCTTCCAGCGATTTAGGTTTAACAATTACATCAAGATGCAGATTAGTAGTCCCAAAACAGACCGAAGAAAAGCCTAAAAATAAATTTAATAAGTTTATGTAGATTGATATATGAATAGGGTTACTCAATATGCTCTGGATGTGTTGGAAGGTCGTGTAATTGCTGGGAATTTAGTTAAACTAGCTTGTCAAAGACATATAAATGATTTAGAAAGACAGGGAACTGAAGAGTTTCCTTTTATTTTTGATGAAGAAAAGGCAAATCTCATTGTTGATTATTCTGAAACGTTAACAATTGCTGAAGGTGACGAGGAATTCCAGTTAGAACTTGCTGATTTCCAGGCTTTTATTTTTGGATCGTTAAATGGCTGGATTCATAAAGATACTGGATATCGTAGATTTCGTACTAGTTATACGCAGCTAGCAAGACAAAACGGTAAATCAATGAAGAACGGTATTCTTGGCACATACTATTCAAATTTTGATGGATATAATTATGCCCAAGTCTACTGTACAGCTACAAAAGCAGATCAGGCTAAAATCGTTTTAAAAGAAATGATAAAATTCATCAATGCCGATGAAGATTTATCAGAGTTGTTTGAGATTAAAGAGTACAAGAATACAATATTAGCATTAAATACAAGCTCTGAGATTAGAGCATTAGGACGAGATACACAATCTATAGATGGATTTCGTCCTTATTTGGGTGTTATTGACGAGTATCATGCTCATAAAGATAACCAAATGTATAAGCTCCTTGAAGGTGGAACGAGTAAGTTAAAGCAATGTCTAATTAGTGTTATTACAACAGCAGGTTTTGATTTGAATTCACCATGTTTTGAGCTGTACGAATACTGTTGTAATGTGTTAAAAGGTGCGTTTGAGGACGAAACGCAATTTGTATATATTGCTCAGATGGATGAAGAAGATGATATTTGGAATCCAGAAAACTGGATAAAGGCAAATCCGCTTGTTTGTAGCACAATTGAAGGAGTTAAAACCCTTCAAACGATGGCTGTAAAAGCAAAAAATATGGGTGGATCAGAATTAAGAAACTTTATGACAAAACACCTTAATATTTGGGTGCAATTTACAGATAGCCAATATATGAACATGGAACATTGGAAGAAATGTGCTTCAGAATTAGATTTAGAGGATTTTAGAGGGAAAGAGTGTTATATAGGTCTTGATTTATCAAGTGGCGGTGATTTAACGAGTTTAGGGGCAATATTCCCGTATTTAAAAGAGGATGTGAAGAATTATTTCATTCACTCACATAGCTTTATCCCTAAAAATCGCGTAGCGGAACATATAAAGACGGATCATGCTCCTTATGATATTTGGATTAGAGATGGATTATTAACCGTTACAGAGACACTGGGTGGCATTAAAACGGATTATAAATATATAATTGCTTATTTAAAACGGATTGTAGAAGAGTATGGACTAATTGTAAATATAATAGCATACGATCCGCACAATGCAGATGCCTTTTTGAATGATCTTGAAGAGCTTGGATATAACAGCATCATGATTGTTCAATCAGCGAAGAATTTAAATGATGCTACAACTGATTTTAGACTAGAAGTTGAGGCGGAAAATATCCAATATAATCGTAAAAATCAATTGTTAACGTGGAGTGTAGCAAACGCTAAAACAGTTTCAAATAGTTTTGGTGAAATTAAGATTGATAAGCATTTAAAAGAGAAAAGAATTGATCCGATTGACGCTATTATTGATGCATATAAGATGGCAATGAAAGGTGAAGCCGGATTAAACTTGAGCCAATATGTTACGGATGAGAATCTTGATAAATTAGGGTGGTAAAGGAGGTGAATATATGTGGAATTGGCTCAACAAAATTAAACCAAAGAAAATCCAAAACTCCGTGGCTTTGGATTCGGAAGAGTTTTTAAAGATGCTAGGAATTGATATTGGAAGTGTAGATAAAAACAAATTAAGTGAGATTACGTATTTTACCTGTTTAAGGCTGTTATCTGAAAGTGTAGGAAAATTACCTTTAAAATTGTATAAGGATACAAATGAAGGGCTTGAAAAGGCGACAGAGCATAATTTGTATGCACTTTTAAAAATGCGACCTAATCCATATATGACATCAAGTACATTCTGGTCCACAGTTGAAGCAAATAAAAATCATCATGGTAATGCATACGTTTATATCAATACCGACAAGGCTCAAGTAAAAGACTTGTGGATTCTTCCAAGTGAACAAGTGCAGGTTTGGATTGATAATGCTGGGATATTCCAAAAAGAAAACGCAATTTGGTATATCTGGGGAGATAATAAATCAGGTAAACAGTATAGATTCCGTTTTGATCAGATTATGCATTTTAAAACATCCCTATCTTTAGATGGGATTTCCGGATTAGCTGTAAAGGATATATTAAAAGTCTCAATTGAGAACATACAAAGTGGAGCTTTATATCTTAGTAATTATTTTTCCAATGGCTTAATGGGGAAAGCAGTTGTGCAATATACTGGTGATTTAGACCAAGAGAAAGCAAAGAAAATGGCGGCAAAGATTGAAGAGTTTAGTAATGGGTTGAAAAATGCAGGGAGAATTGTTCCGCTACCTTTGGGGTTTCAACTCACTCCATTAAATGTAAATATGGCTGATGCTCAATTCTTAGAAATCAATAAGTACACAGCACTTCAGGTTGCTGGAGCATTTGGAATTAAACCGGCACAAGTAAATAACTATGACAAGGGTAACTATGCAAATGTTGAAACGCAGCAGCGTTCATTTTACGTAGATACCCTTTTATATATTTTGAAACATTATGAAGAAGAAATGAGTTATAAACTCCTTCTTACCGATGAATTTCAAAGTGGGTATTGCTTTAAATTTAATGTAAATGGTATTTTACGTGCTGATTTCGCGATACAGATGGAAGGACTATCAAAAGGTGTGAATAATGCCATTTATACACCGAACGAAGCGCGAGAGTTTGTAGACTTGCCACGTAAAAAAGGTGGTGATGAATTAATGTGCAATGGAAATTATGTTCCACTAACTTCAGTTGAGAAAGGAGGTGAGGGAAATGGATTGGCTACAGATTAAAAATCAAACTGAAGATACACCATCCCTTTATTTTTATGGTGATATTGTCTCTTCTTGGTGGGGTGCTTGGGAGGACGAAGATCAATATCCTGAAAATGTAAGAAATATCCTCGATAGTGTGAAAGGAAAAGACTTAAATATCTATATTAACAGTGGCGGCGGATCGGTTTTTGCTGGGATGGCAATTTACAATATGATTAAACGTCATGAGGGTTACAAAACGGTTCACATTGATGGACTTGGCGGTTCGATTGCTTCAGTTATTGCGTTTGCAGGTGATAAATTGATTGTGCCTTCTAATGCGTATCTTATGATTCATAAACCATGGAATAGCACGTATGGAAATGCGAATGATTTTAGGAAAATGGCTGACGATTTAGACACAATTGAAGAAGGGATTATCAATGTTTATAAGGATAATCTAAAAGAAGGCGTAGATATCGAAGGAATACGAGAAATGGTACAAAACGAGACGTGGTTAAATGGTTTTAAAGCTAGTGAGTATTTTAATATTGAGGTAGCAGCAGAAAATACAGCAGTGGCTTGTACAAGCAATCTTTTTAATGAGTACAAGAATACACCAAAAGCTTTTAAAGAACCAAGGAGAAATCCACCGCAAAATAATGACCAGGAAAAAATTAATAAATTGATGAGGGAGCTAGATTTAATCTAACTCTTTTTTTATTTCCCAATTTTAAGGAGGAAGCAAAATGCCAAAAGAATTAAGAGAACTGTTAGCAAAGATTCAGAATAAGAAAGCAGCGGCACGAGAGCTATTAGCTCAAAAAAAGTTGGAAGAAGCAGAACAACTTACAAATGAAATCAAGGATTTACAGAAGGAACTTGATATTGCTTCAGCATTGTATGAAGAAGAAGGAAGTAATATTCCAAACAATCCTATTCCGCAATCATCGGCAAATACAGTGCAACCTACTGATGCGTTTGTTAATGCGATGAAAGCAGCTGTTGGAAAACATAAGTTATCTGATGATGAAAAAGAAGTATTAAATGCAACCACAATGACGGAGGGTATTCCAGCTGATGGCGGTTTAACTGTACCTAAAGATATTCGTACAGCTATCAAAGAGTTGCGCCGCAGTGGTCCAGATGCACTTGAAAATCATGTGAATATTGAACCTGTATCTACGGTAACGGGATCTCGCGTTATTGAGGTAGAGGCGGATTATATCCCATTTGATAATGTGGATGAAGCGGCAGATTTCCCATTGATGGAAGCACCGAAGTTTGAAGATATTCAATATAACGTTAAGAAAAAAGGTGGCATTTTGAAATTTTCTAAGGAGCTGTTTGCAGATACGGCAGAAAATATTCAAGCCTATATTAAAAAATGGACATTTAAAAAGTCAAAGGCTACTCGTAACGCTTTGATTTTAAAAGCACTAGCTGACAATTTTGGAACTACAAAACTAGCGGTTAAGACTGTTGATGATTTAAAAGATATTTATAATGTGAAATTAGATCCAGTAATTGCAACAACATCGAGTGCGTTAATGAATCAGGATGCTTTTAATTATCTTGATAAATTAAAAGATAGTGATGGTAAATACATCCTTCAGCCAAATCCGACAATGCCAACGCAAAAATTATTATTTGGCAAGTATCCAATTATTGTTGTAAGTAATAAAACATTAAAAACGGATACTGTGAAGAAAACAGCACCACTATATTTCGGTGATTTTAAAGAGGCTATTACTATCTTTGATAGAGAGGCGTTATACATTGAATTTTCGGAACAAGCAGGAGATTTATGGGGAAAAGATTTAGTAGGTATGAAAGTGCGTGAGCGTTTAGATGTTAAATCGGTTGATAAAAAAGCTGTTATTGCTGGTGAAATTACATTTGCTTAGTAGTTAGAGGGGCTTTTCCCCTTTTAATAGGAGGGGTTTTATGCTGTTAGACATGAAGTTAACTAAAAAGTGGCTGAGATTAGAAGAAGAGGATACAGAAGAAGATGATATTTTGAATCTTTTAATCGATAATGCTGAGATTTATGTAAAAAAAGCAGTTGGCAAGCATTACAATGCCACTGAAGAAAATCGAAAACAAGCGCAGAAAATTGCTTTGGTTTTAGTCACCAACTGGTACGATAATCGTGATTTATCAGGCCAAGTGGATGAAAAAGTGCGTTACACCATTAAAAGTATGGTGTTACAACTTCAGTTAAGCGAGGAAACAGCATGAATCCAGGAAAAAGAGACAAAAGAATTGTGATTGAACATAAAACCGAAAGAAAAGATGAGGAAGGGAATGCACTCCCGGCAACTTGGGCAGTTTTCTCTAAAGTGTGGGCAAAAGCTGAGACTCCTGTAGGTTCAGGGTTTAATTCTGAGGTTTTCAAGGGAAATGCGGAGTTTGTTATAAAATTAATAAACTTTACGATTCCATATCGGAAAGGTGTTCATTCTGATATGCGTGTGCAATATCGAGGAAAACTTTTTGAAATTAAATCAGTGATTGATATTGATGAAAAACATAAAGATATGTGTTTAATTTGTGAGGAGCAATCCAATTGGCAGAATTAGAGGTCTTCGGTATAGAAGAATGGATTCGTGAATTAGAGAATTTAGGCCAAGATGTACCTAGAATCACAAAAGAAGCATTAAAAGCTGGGGCAGGGGTATTTAAACAGAAGTTAGAGTTTAATTCTCCAGTCGGTCCCGAACCAAACAAGCCAACACAAAAGCAGCCGTGGTGGGATGGAAGACATGCTAAAAATGCTATTGTAGAGGGGAAAGTAGTTAAAAAGGGTGGTTCTTATGTTATTGAAATAGGATGGGATAAAGCAGATCGTTCACCTCACTTCTATATGAAATTTCAAAATTGGGGGACTAGCAAAAAGCCTAATCCACCACACAAAGGATTTGTAGAAAAGACACTGATTCAGGGTGAAAAAGAGGTGTTGAAAGCAATGGAAATAGAATTTATGCGTAGGGTTACAGGAAGATGAGAAATTTTAATAAAGACGTGTTCGATGTACTACGTACAGATGCAGTTATTAAGTCGGAGTTAGGTGGAGAGTTTATCTATCAATTTGTCAAAGGAAATGACAAAACAGATATATGGATTACATTTTCCGAATTAAATAGTTCACCTGGGTTGTATGCGGAAAATAAGGAAGAAACCACTAATGTTATGTATCAAGTAGATATATGGTCAATGTCACCAATCAAAACACAATTAAAAAGTGCAGTTCAGGCAGCTATGAAAAAGCTGTCTTTTCAGCGTATGAGCACATTTCCAGATTATGAACAAGATACAAAAATTTACAGATATGGCTTTCGATTCACAACGGAAGTCATAAATTAGGGAGGAAAAAATATGATTATTGATTTCAGGGATTTACATTATGCAGTTTTAACAGAAACACCAGATGGTAAATTTACTTACACTACACCGAAAAGAATCGGTAAAACAGTTAGTGGTAAAGCTTCACCTAAGGCAGAAGGAGCAACTTTTTATGCAGAAGGTGGACCGGCAGCAACAGCTAGTGCATTCGGTGGTACTGAAATCGAATTAGAAGTTGATAAGTTGTCTTTAACGGTTTATGCGGAATTATTAGGTAAAAAGGTTGTAAAAGGTCAAGTTGTTGATAATACAAGTGATGTTCCTCCTTATGTAGCGTTGTTATATCGTTTGCCATATGACAACGGAAAAAACCTTTATGTATGTTATTACAAAATGAAGTTTGAACTTCCAAGTGACGAGCATAAAACAGCGGAAGACAAACCGACATTCCAAAGCGCGAAAATTAAAGGTAAAGCAATCCAACGTGCCGATGGAAACTGGAGACACCGTTTGGATGAAGAGGAAGTTGGATTTGATGCAACAGTTGCATCGAATTGGTTTAAAGCAGTACCAACTCCGCCTGTAGTAACGCCTTAATAGAATAAGAATAATGGGATGGCGAATGTCATCCCTATTTTAATTTAGGAGGAAAAGTGAATGAAAATTACTTTACAGAATGCAGAAGATCAAAAAGATTATTTTTTACCACAGTTTATTCCGGGTTCAGCAACTTTTGAAGCATCTACACTAGCAGATGAATTACAAGCAGACCTTGTTCCGAAAGAAACCATTGAAAGAGCAGCTAATTTCGTATCACGTGTGTATGGAAACCAGTTTACGGCACAGGAATTTGTTGATGGTACTCATGTATGGTTTTTAAGTCTTACAATTCATTCCATTTGTTTAACGATAATGGGTCGTTTAAATGAAGCGATAAAGGTAATGGAAACGGTAGAAGATGCGAAAAAAAAGTTGATGAAACAGCTAGAGATGAAACCGAAAAGAAAACGATAAAATACAGCGATATTGTAATTGATATTTATAACGTATTAATGGATGCAGGAATGACACAGAATCAAATCAATGAAATGGATATTGCGTTTTACTTTACCTGTTTGGCTAAAAAGCAAAAGGCAAATCGAGTGACATCGGCAAATCAAGCGCCAGCATGGTTGTAAAGGTAGGTGAGAATTGAATGGCACTAGGCGATAATACAATTGGTGGTCGTGTCCGGCTGGATACAGACCAATTTGAAAATGGAATTGCAGGCATTAATCGAAGTCTAAAAAGAATAGATGCTGAGTTTAGAAACACTTCAGAACAGTTGCGTGGCGTCGGTTCTGAGATGGATCAATTAGAGAACAAGACAAATCATTTAAATCAAAAAATTGAAGCGCAAACGCTAAAAATGAAGCACTATGAGCAAGCTTTAAGGACTTCCCAACAAAAACAACAAGAGATGCGTCAAAAATGTGAGCAATTAGCTACATCGATGCAACAATTAGAGCAAGAGATACAGCAAAGTACGCAGGCGTATGGGAAGAATGCTCAAGAAACAAAAGAATTACAAACCCAATATAATCAATTACAGCAAGAATATAAGCAAGGTACACAAGCTTTACAACGATTAACCGCCCAAGTTTCTCGAAATGATACAGCTTTTAATAATGCTTCAGCAGCTTTACATCGCTATCGTAATGAATTAGGTGACACCCAAGAAAGAATGGAACAGTTAGGCAACGTTTCTGGAAGAGTACGAGAGCGTATGAACGAAGTTGGAAACAGTATGCAAGAAACGGGAACTAGAATTAGTCAGGGATTTGGAGCGGCAGCAGTCGGTGTAGCGGCAGGAGTCGGAGCTTTAGTAGTAAATGCAGGCCAATTTGAAGAGGCAAATAAGAAGGTACAGGCTGGTTTAGGGTTAACAAGGGAAGAAAGTTTAAAGGTTAGTGCTGTAGCAAGAGAAGTGTGGCGTGAAGGATATGGTGAAGATTTAGCTAGTGTCAGCGATTCCTTAGTTAAAGTAAAGCGTAATATCAAAGATATTAACGATGATGAAACGTTAAAACAAGTAACTCGTGACAGTGAAATATTAGCTGAAACAATGGAGTCGGATGTAAACGAGGTTACTCGTGGTGCGGCTCAATTAATGGGCCGTTTTGGCTTATCTGGACAACAAGCATTTGATCTATTAGCGCAAGGCTCCGCAAAGGGTCTAAACTACTCCAATGAGTTATTTGATAATTTAAGTGAGTACGGTCCCTTGTTCCATGAGATGGGATTTAGTGCTGATGAAATGTTTACGATTCTGATTAACGGTAGTAAAAATGGTGCTTATAATCTTGACTATGTGAATGATGTAATGAAAGAGTTTGGTATCCGTGTTAAAGATGGTAGTAAGTCCACAACAGAAGCGATGGGCCAAATGAGTAAGGAAACACAAAAGGTTTGGCAAGCAATGTTAGAAGGAAAAGCTACTTCAAAAGATGTCTTCAATGCTGTTTTAAATGAGTTACGAACAACTGATGATCAAATTAAAGTAAATCAGTTAGGCGTTGCACTTTTTGGCGTGAAATGGGAAGATCTCGAAGCTACTACTATGTTATCTCTAAACAATATGGAAACGGGATTAGGAAACTATAGTGGTGCAATGAATAAAATGGTTGACGGTTATGATACGAGTGCAAAACAGTGGAAATCCGTCACTCGTGAATTACAAATTGCATTAGAACCACTTGGTAAGGTAATTTTAGATATTGCTAAACAAGCTATACCAGAACTAAAGGAATCAATTAAAGGGGTAGCAGATTGGTTTAACGGTTTAGACGAAAGTTCTAAAAAGGTATATGGTACAGCATTATTGCTCGCACCGGCAGTATTAGGTGTAGTAAGTGCCTTTGGAATGCTTTCTTTTGGTATCGGTGCAATTATAGCAAATCCAATTGTTGCGACAATTGGTGGTGTTGTAATTGGGTTAGGTGCATTGGGATTTGCTTTTGCTGAAGCGGGTAAAAAAGCGAAACAAGCAGAAGAAGACAGCCAGAAATTTGGCGAGGGTGTAAGTGAAGGTACAAAAAAAGCAATTGAAGGATACGTAAACTTAAAAGAAAAAGCTTTTAAAACATTAGATGAAATCCCCGTACTTACTGGAGATAAAGCAAAAGAAGCTGTACAACGTGCTCATGATGAATTCGGAAAGTTAGCAGATGAAGCAATCCAAGCGATTAATAAAGACAGAGGGAAGCTACAGGCTCACCTAGATAGTTGGTTTGCTGGGGAAACGGATTCAGCAGTGTTACGGGCAAAAGATAAAATTGTGAACGATCAAATGGAAGTGTTCAAGGCCCAGGAAGAAGCAGTTATTAAAGCAAATGAGAAAATTCAGAGCTTACTCACACAATATAATGGACAGATATATAAGATGAGTGCGGCTGATAAGTCGGTATTTCTTTCAGCTTTAAAATCTATTGATACTGAGATAGGAAAAGCAGCTTCAAAAAGTGTAGATGAGATTCAAAAAATAGGTAAGGCAATGGATAATTTCAACAAAAATACTTCTGTTGAGACAATTCAAGGCAAAGTAAAAGATTTAGGATCAGAGTATACAAAATTAACAAATGAATTAGATAAAGCAAGACAAAAAGAAATAGAGTTTGCGAAAAGTAAAATAGCTGATACTAAAGGGCAAGAAATTGCGATAGCACAAATTAACAAAAAATACTCTGAGCAGTCTGTTTTGTTAACAAAAGGATATGAACAACAACTTCAACAAGCGCAAAAAGTGTTAGAATCCAAAGGCGTCGAGATGGATTTAACAACGGGTATCACGAAGGCTGAAACGGAAAAAATTAAAATTCAAGGTCGAGGGTTTGGCGAATACGTAAAGAATTCGGAAATAATCGAGAGCACAAATGAAAATTTATTTAAAAGGCTTCAAGATAGAGCAGCAAAAGAATCTGACTTGCGTAAAAAGAGTGCAGATGAAGTAAAGGCATATGGAGAATCTTTGATTGCTAATTCTAATAGTGTATATGAAAGTTTATTTCAATCAACACGGGAGAAAGCTGTACAAATTGGTAGTGATATCGCTTATGCATTAGAAGATGGTACAAAAGCTGTTAATTTGGGTGAAAAAGGCGTTGTAAAAGTAGAAGAATTTGTGGACGGTATTAAAACAGGTCAATACAAGGTTCAGGATGTAGCGATTGCTCTTATTAACACCATGCGTGTTGAAATGGGAAGTAAACCTTTAACCGCAGAAGGTATTAAAGTCATGACCACATTTGCGGATGGGTTAAAGCAAATGAATGTATCGGATATTGCTACAAAACTAAATCTTGATTTGAAGAAAAATTTAGAGATAGATTTAGGTCCGATTGGTAAGATGACATCCTCACAATTTGTAAATGGTTTGAAAGAAGGCACAGTTGGTATTGACGCTGTGTTTATTTTTTTTCAACAACATTTATCTAAGTTAACAGCAACTGATTTATCTCAAGATGGTACAAAGATTATGTCTACGTTAAAAACAGGCATGGAAATGGGATTCATTAGCGTACAAGATGTATTGCAAAAGCTTGGGGTAAGTATTGAAGACGAAACGAAATACAATCTTGGTCCAAATGGTGAGGTAACAATTGCTTCACTCGTACAAGGGTTACAGACTGGCCAATTCAGTATAGATCAGGCGCTTGAAGTGATTAGACAAATGGTTGTTCAAAAAACAAATGTTGATACAACTCAGCAAGGGGCAAATATTTCACAAACAACAGCAGATGGAATTCGTCAAAATGGCGGACAACCAGTTCAAGCGGCGGGTGAAGTTAAACAAGGAATAGAGCAAACGCTTGGTTCAACGACAGATGGAAACGGCGGAGCAATGTCTACGTTGCTTATGAGACAATTCATGGTCCAAAATAAGCCTAGCATCGTTGGAGAAGCAAGTGGAATAAAACAAGGAGTAGAACAACAACTAGGGAGCACGACAGATAACAACGGTGGCAATAACTCAACCTCAATGATGCGTAGTAATATTGCTAATAATCAAGGTAGTGTAGTTGGAGCGGCTGCTGGTGTGAAATCGGGGGTAGAGGGCACCTTAGGTAGCACAACGGATGGAAATGGGGGATCAGCTTCAACTAACATTATGCAACGTATGATTAGTGGGAATAGAGGTAGTACAGTTGGCGCGGCTTCAAGTGTGAAACAAGGTGTAGAAGGGACACTTGGAAGTGCTACTGATGGTGGTGGCGGTGCAAAATCTGGTAGCGACTTTGCTAGAGGGTTAGGAAATCAAAGCGGCAGTGCACGTTCTAGTGGTGTAAGTGTTGCGGAAAGTGGGAAATCTGGTTTAGGTAGTGTAAGTGCAAATAGCGCGGGTGGAAGTTTCGCACAGGGATTTGCAGATGGAATGTCAAATAAAGGGTCAATTGTATCAAGAGTTGCTTCAGGTCTTGCACAGGGGGCATTTGCTGCGTTGAGAGCCACACTTGATGTAAACTCACCATCTAAGCTTACAAGAGATCAAGGTGGTATGCCATTCGGTGAAGGCTTTGCATTAGGGATTCAAAAGTCAGCTTATATGGCGCAACGAGAAAGCCGTGAAATGGGTACAAAAGCCAATACAGCACTTATAAATGAATTACAACTAAGTAGTAATTCAAATAAAATGAGTTTCGCGGGTACTCGTATGGCACAAGGAATTGCTACTGGAATCAAAAGTAAATACTCTGTGGTGCGTGATGCCTTACAAGATACCGTTTCAAGTGCTATGGATGGTATTCGTTCCATAAGTCCAGAACAATTATTTAGTTTTAAAGGGGATGATCCCCTATCTAAATACTTTAATGCAATCTTTGAAGATCCTGATTGGCAAAATGAATGGGTCACACATCTTCCAGATAGTATGCGTGAAATGGTTTTGAACATAGGGAAGCAGCTAGAGAGATATGAGGGTCTTTCGCAAATGGATACAGGTGGAGTAGGAAAATGGAGAAAAATCCTCTCGGAAGATGCGAGTGCAAATCAATATAGACCAATTACTACACAGGGTAATAAAGAGCAGGTGCAGAGACAGAATGACATTATAATTGAGGTGCCTGTCATTTTAGAAGGGCGAGAGATTGCACGTGGGACTTATAAATACACAACGGAATATCAAAATAGAGAAGTAAGCCGAGACTCAGATTTTTAGGTTTGGGTTTCTTTTCTTTTGGGCAAAAGGAGGGAAACAATGAGTTCTTTTTTATTTAATGGAGAACGGAAAAGTTATATTCATATCGAAAGAGGATGGAACCCACCAACATGGGCGCCTTTGAAGCGAAATTTGTTAAAAGTTCCTGGATATCCAGGTGCGAGGTTATTAAGTACAGACACTGAACCTCGTTTCCTTCCTGTACCTGTGGGGATTATTGTTCCAAATGGGGCCAATTTAGAAACATTAAAAGAAGAAATAGCGGATTGGCTTATTACTGAAAAACCAGCCGAACTTATTTTTGATGTAATGCCAGATAGAACATATATAGCAGTTATAGATGAGGATTTTGATATTGATAAATTTGTGGATATTGGACAGGGAACTTTAAAATTTATTTGTCCAATGCCTTATAAATTAGGGAAAACCAATACACATACATTTACACAAAGCATAACTACCGAAATTACTTCCTATTTCACTAATAAAGGCAGCGTAGAAGCTCCGCCAATAATTGAAATGATCGTGAAAAAACCAAGTGCTTTTTTAGATGTATGGTTTGGTAAATATCCTTTAGAGCGAAATTATTTTCGAATTGGCTATCCATTAACTGTGGAAGAAACAACGGTACAAGAGCGTGAGCGTGTATTATGGGATGAAATGATTTCGCCTATAGGTTGGACTCCTGTTACTGGACAAGTTGAGGAAATGAAGGGAACAGGTAGTTTTAAATCAAGAGGTGGTTATGCATTATATTGCGAAGATTACGGACAAGAGAAAGGATTCCATGGAGCAATAGCTAAGAGGAGCATTCCAGGTGGACCGTTGCAAGATTTTGAAATGGAAACATGGGTACGTTTGAAGTCTAAAAGTGTTGGGGAAATGGGTCGTGTTGAGGTATTACTTTTGGATGAAGCAAGTAATATTGTTACACGAATCAACATGAATGATTTATATTGGGATGCTGAAATGACCAAAGCATATATGCGTATTGGAAATGCAGGGACACCTAAGAGTATACGTAAATTAGTAGATACAAGTGGAGCACATCCTAATGCATTTAATCAATTTTACGGTAGGTTACGTGTTGCAAGACGAGGTAATGAGTGGTCTGTTTATGTAGCTCGTTTTAGAGATGGAACAGAAATTGACGATGCATCACTTGTTGAACGTTGGATCGATGAAACAGGAAACCCGATGACAGAACGGAAAATTGCACAAGTTATGATTGCAATTTGTAAGTGGGATAATAACCAACCTGTCGATGTAATACAAATTGATGATTTAAAGATTTGGAAGATAAACAAAGTCCCTTCCAATACAAAGCCTTATATTTTCGATACAGGAGACAAGGTAATTATCGATACAGAAAGAAGCCTTGTTACGATCAATGGGAGAGATGCTATTAATATTAAAGATATATTTAGTGAGTTTCCTAAGATCATACGTGGAGATAATCGTATTGATATTATGCCACCAGATGTTACAGCGACAATCAGTTACAGGGAGAGATACAGATGAGAACACCTAGTGGTGAATTGCATGTTGTTGATTTTAAAACAGAACAAATCGTAGCATCTATTCAACCTAAAGATTATTGGGATGATAAAAGACATTGGGAAATCAAAAATAACATTGATAAATTAGAGTTTCGAGTATTTGATAATACAAGGCATTCATCCTCACTTATGCAACAAAATTTAGTGTTAAAAGAAGTGCGTGATGGTCGTATTGTTCCTTATGTAATTACTGAAATTGAAAAGGATTCTGATGATAGATCAGTAATCGCTTATGCATCTGGTGAATGGATTCAGCTTTCCAAAGCTGGAATTATCCCTCCACAAAGATTTGAATCGAAAACAGCACATGAATTAACGGCTGTAGCTTTAGCGGGGACTAAGTATGAAATAGGTAATATTGAGTATTCTAGCTTCCGCACTATGATTATTGATGAATTTATTGATCCATTGAGTTTTCTAAAGAAAATTGCTTCTTTATTTGAATTAGAAATACAATACCGTGCGGAAGTTGTAGGATCTCAAGTCGTTGGGCGTTATGTAGATATGGTAAAGAAGCGCGGTCGAGAAACAGGGAAAGAAGTAACTCTCGGCAAAGATTTGATGGGAATTAAACGCATTGAAAACTCTCAAAACATTTGTACAGCATTAGTAGGTTTTGTGAAAGGTGAAGGTGACAAATTAATCACTGTTGAGAGTATTAATAATGGTTTCCCTTATATTGTAGACAATGATGCATTTCAACGATGGAACGAGCGCGGTCAACATAAATTTGGCTTCTACACGCCAGAAACAGAAGAAGATATAACACCACAACGTTTAATGACTCTCATGAATACAGAGTTAAAGAAGCGTGTAAATACATCTGTCTCTTATGAAGTTGAAGCACAATCGATCGGTCGAGTATTTGGATTAGCTCATGAGTTAATTAATGAGGGCGATACGGTACGAATTAAAGATACTGGATTTACACCTAAGCTTTATTTAGAAGCAAGGGCAATTGCTGGTGATGAATCATATAAAAATCCATTACAAGATAAATATGTGTTTGGTGATTATCGTGAGATTGTTGACCCTAATGAGGATTTAAGAAAGATTTACAATCGCATTCTTAGTTCATTAGGCAATAAACAAGAAATGCTAGATCAGTTAGATAAATTAGTAAAAGAAGCTAATGAAACCGCTGGTAATGCACAAAAGGAATCAGAAGCAGCAAAGACATTGGCTGAAAAAGTACAAGAGAATATTAAAAATAATACCGTTGAAATTATAGAAGCTAGGAATCCACCAACGACAGGGCTTATAGATAGAAAAACATTATGGTTAGATATTTCTAATGGTAAGCCTGGTATTTTAAAACTCTGGAAAGATGGTATTTGGGACCCTATTGTACCTGATATCGAATCAGTAAAAAATGAGGTTGCTGGTCAATTTAACGAAGTAAATGAAACTCTTCAAGGCTTTTCACGTACTGTTGTGGATTTGAAAAACGATCAGGGTATCATTGATAAAAAAGTTACAAAAATAGAACAAACGGCAAGCGGATTATCTTCCACAGTTAGTGATTTAAACAATGTAGTATCAGATCAAGGTAAGAAACTTACTGATGCAAATTCTAAAATTGAACAACAGGCAACAGCAATTAATGCAAAGGTTGAGATTAAACAAGTAGAGGATTATGTTGCTGAATTTAATATACCTGATTTAAAGCAGACAGTTAATCAGAATAAAGAAGATTTATTAAATGAATTAGCTAACAAGCTTGCGACTGAACAGTTTGATCAAAAGATGACTCTCATTGACAATCGTTTTACTCTCAATGAGCAAGGTATCGATTTAGCAGCAAAAAAGACAGAAGTATATACAAAAGAACAAGCAAACGGTGAATTTGCTACATCATCCTATGTAAGAGATATGGAATCACGTCTTCAATTGACAGAAAAAGGCGTTAGTATATCTGTAAAAGAAAATGATGTAATCGCAGCATTCAATATGAGTAAAGAGAACATTAAATTAAATGCGGCGCGAATAGATTTAATTGGTAAAGTTAATGCTGAGTGGATTAAATCTGGATTGTTAAGTGGTTGCCAAATCAGAACATCAAATACCAATAACTATGTAAGTCTAGATGACCAATTTGTACGTCTATATGAAAGTGGAGTCGCCAGGGCATTCCTTGGTTATTATCGTAGAGAAGATGGTGCAGTACAACCAACTTTTATCTTAGGATCAGATGAAAAGACTAGCGCTCCAGCAGGTGCTTTATTTATGTCCCAATCGGGGGCTGGATGGCCTCAAGCTTATGCGAATATTGGTATCAGTGAGGGCATAGTTAATGGTGAAATCAAAAAATCTGTGTATTGGGAGTTGCAGAGAAACGGAATGAGTGTTTTAAACGCTAATGACTCTCATATTATTTATTCTGGAAGTGGAAATTGGTATTTCAGACGAGGAAAAACTGGACTATATCAATCGACACTAGCAATCGAGGATAATAGCTCAGATGCAGATTTAAGATTACCTAATATTATATTACGTAATAGCCGGGTAGAAGGATATACCGGAGTTCTCCAACTAAAATCATCTGTTACTCAAAACGGATGGGGCGCCGTTCAAGGGAACTTTATGAGTCCTTCTCTAAGAGAATATAAATCTAATATTCGTGATGTTTCATTTTCTGCTTTGGAAAAAATCAGGAATATTAGAATCAGACAATTTAACTATAAGAATGCGGTAAACGAGCTTTACAAAATGAGAGAAGAGAAAGATCCTAGTGAGCCACCATTAACAACACAAGCTATAAAAACATATTACGGAACAATTGTAGATGAAGCTGATGAAGATTTCATCGATGAAAGTGGCAAAGGAATTCACTTATATTCATATGCATCACTTACAATAAAGGCTTTACAGGAGCTTGAAGTTAAGCATGATGCAGAAATCCAAGAATTGAAAGAAAGTCATCAAACTGAGATGGAAAGTATGAGTAAGCGTGTGGAAGCACTAGAAACATTAGTTCAAAAATTAATTAGTTAAAACAGATGGAGCAGCAAATATAAGCTGGTCTTTTTTTATTGCCTAAAAGGGGGTGGTCAAAGTGGAAGGGCTACAAGAAGTAAGAAGCGATGTTCAAGAAATAAAGCAAGATATTAAGGACATTCGTTTAGAAATAAAAAGTTTAGAAATGCGAACAACAGGTAACGAAAAAGACATTATCAATATTAACAAACAGCTAGATAAGATTAGCGCGAACACTACCTGGATTTTAAGACTTATTGTGGGTGGAATCGTTGGAGCTATTCTTACGTTGTTATTGAAGGGAGGTGGTATGTAATGGTTAGTTTAGCCGTAATGATTGGAATTGTAGTAGGTCTTTCACAGATTGTAAAAACAGTTGGATTACAAACAAAATACGTTCCGTTATTAAATTTAACGCTTGGCATTGTGCTAGGCGTTTTATTTTTGGGCGGAGATATAAAAACAAATGTATTTCAAGGAATCATCATTGGACTGTCAGCAAGTGGATTATTTGACCACACAAAAATTATTAAAAAGGATGATGATGTGAAATGAAAAAGACATTAAAACATATTTCTTCTGTAGTCTTTGCAGCTATTTTAGTATTAACCATTGCAGCAAGTGCTTTTGCTGATAGAACGCTTATTATTCCTGATTTACCAAAACAACCATACCGTTATGGCGTAGGTGCTTATGAAGGCGTTGTTGCTCATTCAACGGCAACTCCAGAAGCTCCAGCTATTAATATTCAAAAATACGAAACTCGTACGTGGAGAAATGCATTTGTTCACTATGCAGTAGACTGGAATGAAACGATTCAAATTGCTGATACTAAATACATTGCTTATGGCGGGGGACCAGGTGCAAACAAACGCTTTGTACACGTAGAGCTTTGCGAAACAGCGGACTATGATAAATTCAAACGCAGCTATGATAAATATGTGAAGTTACTAGCTAAAATCTTACGTGATCGTGGGCTATCTGTAGAAAAAGGATTATGGACTCACTACGATGTAACGAAATACCTTGGTGGAACAGATCATGAAGATCCACTTGATTATTTAAAGTCTCATGGCGTGTCAGAGGCTCAATTCCGTGCTGATGTACAACGATCATACAATAACGCTAGTGTGGAAGTTTCTGTGCCTGAGAAGCCATCTAAACCAGCAGAAGTGCCGACAGCTGTAACAGATGGAATTGCTATTATTGAAGGGTACAACGTGAACTTACGTAAGGGACCGGGTACAAGCCATTTTAAAATTCGCCATTTAAACAAGCCAGAAACTTATATTGTGTGGGGCGAAAAGGATGGTTGGTTAAACCTTGGAGGAGAGCAATGGATTAAAAATGATCCATCTTATGTTAAGTTTAGTAAGAAAAGCACGGTGGATTCCTCAATTGTAGGGAAGCGTGTTGTTTCAAAAGTTAACAATCTACGTTTCTATGATGCTCCATCTTGGCAGGATAAAGATGTTGTGGGTTCTGTAGATGTGGGATTAGGATTTACTATTGATACAAAAGTAAGTGTCAATGGATCGTCACAATATAAAGTACACAACAGCAATGGTAAAACATACTATGTAACAGCTAATGAAGCCTATGTGTATGTGAAATAAAAAAGAGCCGTCCTGTTGGGCGGCTTTTTTAATATCTATCAATTATTTTCTTTTAACATTTATGGATATTGATTCATAACCATTTGATGCAGGCATTGTGCTTAACTCCATTTTGTAGTTACCCTTATCTAAGTTTGTGTGATAATCTCGCTCGCCTGAATTTTTGAAAGGTAATGCAACAATATCGTTAATTTCTTTATCTAGATTTAAATCTGGATTTATTAAAGTAATCCAATTTTTTGCTAACTCTACAGTAGCTTTATCAATTATAAATGTAATCATGAAATCATTTTCATTCTCACCTACTAAATAGAGTTGCCCTTGTCCATAATCATAAATCTTTCCTAAATTAGGATTAGAGGAAAGTAATTCTACCCTTTCACCATCGCCCATCTGGCCGCCGCTGATATATACGCTTTCGTATTTGAAATCTTCATTATAATTCTTGTTTATTTTAGTAATTAGATTTTGAGCTTCTTTAGATACAGATTTTAGTAGCAACGGTGAACTGTTTATCCAGCTACTACTGTCGTAATGAAATTCACTTGTAATCATAGAGCTTGGGAGATCAAACGGTGGTAATTCAGGTTTTGCTTCTACAAAATTAATTGCATTATATAGAAACTGTGCATATTGCTCACGAGTTACAATTTTTTTAGGTTCAAACATATTATTTCCTGTTCCAACTACAATTTTATTTTCTTGAAGTGCACTGATTGCGTCAGTAGCCCAATAATTTTTTTCAACATCTTCAAATGTAGTTATAGATGTTGTTCTTAGTCTGAAAGCTTCTTTTAATACAGAAGCCAACTGTTCACGAGTTAAAGTATCATCTGGGCCAAATTTACCATTACCATATCCAGTCATAATTCCAGCTTTAGCAATCGCTAAAATTTCTTTTTCAAACATAGTACCTTTTACATCATTGAATGGATTTTTGAAAGGAGGGTCAGTAGGATCAGTCACTGGTTGTATATAAGCATATAACAATCTAGCAACTTGACCTCGTGTGATGGAATCACCAAAACCAAATATACCATTTCCATAACCAGCAAAGATCTGTTTCTCTTTTAAATCCATTATTGCATTATAAGACCAGTGATCTGAAGGAACATCGCGAAATCCAGTCTCAGCTTGTGCATTTGTTAAAGAGGTAAATGTTGATGTAGCAAGAACAGCGCCTGCTAAAATAATTTGTTTGAATTTCATTAGTAAGCTCCTTTTAATTAATTTTCAACAAATTAATTAACTTATTTTATTAATAAATAAAAATATAACAATTAACATTATAGTTAGGTGTGTAAATTAAATCAATATTTAGTTGTAAATGGATATTGAGATAGATTACAAAAAATTTCGATTACTATCCATAACTACTAGGAAAGGCATACTATGTAAGTTTGATTAAGTGCAGAAACTTGAATGAAATCAGTGTCAGCATTACGGAATAAAGGACCTGATGTTAACGTTCGGTAGCGAGGTTCACAATGACAATCACAGTCGCATTTTTTATGTTTCTTCCGGTAGCACTTATGTGAACGGTCGTAATAATAGTTTGACATAAAAATCACGTACCTCCTTTTTAGTACATGCTATGCGAAGAGTAGGAGGGAGCCTTGGATAATAGAGTATAGTTATTTAAGACATAAATAAAAAAGAGCCGTCCTGTTTGGGCGGTTTTTTAATAAATTGAACATTTATGTTATTATCTATTTAAATATTAAGGGTTTAAATTAGGAGTTAACGATGAATATAGACTTGGCGTTAAAAGATTTAATTCCATTTGGGAGTGCTTTATTAGGGGCCGGTATTGGTGGAACTATTACATACAAATTATTCACTGTGAAAGAAAAGAAGGAAGGAGAAAAGAAGCAGTTAGAATCTTTGTTTGAACTACAGAAAATAAATTACAAGTTGCTCAGTAGTTTTAATGAATTACTTGGGAATTTGAGTATGTATATTTTTTTACCAAATGAACAGGAAAAATTTAGTGCAGATGAAATTACTGCTATGATACAAAAATGCTCTGATATTTTAGCAGAGATGAATGTTGTATCACTAGCGCATGCTGTACATATGAAAAATGACATATTTGAGGCCGTTAAACAAGCACATGAAGATACAAGACTGCTCTATTTACGTGTTACTGAGCAAAATATAGTTCAAGATAGTGGGCGTTTTAAAATGTACTCTGAGAAAAATGTGAATTCCTTAGAACAAGCAAGTAGAAGAATAGAAATTTTACAAAGTGTCTTAATGGAAAAAGAAAAAGAATATGTAGAACGGTATATGAAAAAATATAATAAACACCTTTAAGGTAAGAATAAAAAGGCCAAATGAAAAATCGGCCTTTTTAATTTAAATTCACTAATTCATTAAACTTAAACTCAGTATTCAAGCCGAAAGCATCCATTACAATAATAAAAAATTACAAATTACATATTATATGGATTTGATATCAATACTATTAAATCAAAAAATTGATTTAATAGTTGCGTATTTAGATTAAGAAAGTATATACTGTTCATATAAATCAAAAAAAATTGATGAAAGGAGAGTGTATTTTGATGATGCAAGATTTTCAATTATATGAGAAAAAGTTTAAAGCGTTGGCTGATCAGAAGCGTTTAGAAATTATGTATGAACTTTGTCAACGAGGACAGACTTGTGTATGTGATTTAACAGAGGTTTTTGAAATGACGCAATCTAAGTTGTCTTATCATCTGAAAATTTTATTGGACGCTGGCCTTATTGTAAAAGAAACAAAAGGTACCTGGAGTTATTATGATTTAAATGATGCTGAAGTAAACAATTTATTATCAGAAGAATTATGCTGTATCTTTAGAAAAACAGGAAAAGGAAGCTGTTGTTAATTTTTTTACATTATAAATCAAAAAAAATTGATTAATTGAATTTTAAAGGGAGGAATTACATATGAAATATGTTCATGTTGGTATAAATATTACGAATTTAGAGGAGTCTATTGAGTTTTATGAAAAAGTGTTTGGTGTGTCTCCAGTTAAAGTGAAAGTTGACTACGCAAAATTCTTATTAGAAAATCCAGGTCTTAATTTCACACTTAATGTACGAGATGAAGTAAATGGGAATCAGGTAAATCATTTTGGTTTCCAAGTAGATACAGCTGAAGAAATTACATTTCATAAAAAAAGATTAGAAAAAGAAGGCTTCTTTGCTCGTGATGAGATGGATACTACTTGTTGTTATGCGGTCCAAGATAAGTTTTGGATAACTGATCCCGATGGTAACGAGTGGGAGTTCTTTTATACAAAAGCAGATAGTGATGTTCACAAAATAGAAGATCTATCTTGTTGTACGACTTCTAACACAGTAGAAAAAAATTCTTGTTGTTAATAGGCGAAGGAGGATAAAATGAAACGTTTATCTTTTCTAGATCGATATTTAACACTATGGATTTTTCTAGCGATGGCTGTTGGAATTGGTTTAGGGTTTGTATTTCCTGATGTAGTAGACGGACTGAATAAATTGCAAGTTGGAACAACGTCTGTTCCACTTGCTGTTGGTTTAATTTTAATGATGTATCCGCCATTGGCGAAGGTTCGATACGAGGAAATGGGTCGGGTATTTAAAGATGTAAAAGTCTTGATTCTATCTTTAGTGCAAAACTGGATTATTGGACCTGTACTTATGTTTGTTCTAGCAATTATTTTTCTTCCTGATAAACCAGAGTATATGGTAGGACTTATTATGATTGGCTTAGCACGTTGTATTGCAATGGTGATTGTTTGGAATGACCTTGCTGATGGTGATAAAGAATATGCTGCAGGTTTGGTGGCTTTTAACTCGGTATTCCAAATGTTATTTTTCTCGGTTTATGCATATGTGTTTGTAACAGTAATCCCTGAATGGTTAGGAATTGAGGGGGCTATTGTTGATATCACAATGGGGGAAGTAGCTAAATCAGTATTTATTTATTTGGGTATTCCTTTCTTAGCGGGTATGTTAACACGCTTTGTATTAGTGAAGTTAAAAGGACGACTATGGTATGAAAAGGTATTTATACCTAAGATTAGCCCTATTACATTAGTTGCATTGTTATTTACGATTATAATTATGTTCTCTTTAAAAGGAGAAATGATTATTAGCGTACCGTTAGATGTAGTACGCATAGCGATTCCATTATTAATTTATTTTATTGTAATGTTTTTTGTTTCTTTTTATATGGGAAGAAAAATCGGTGCAAATTATCCGGTAACAACAACATTAGCATTTACGGCAGGTAGCAATAACTTTGAATTAGCAATTGCTGTGGCTGTTGGTGTATTTGGTATACATTCGGGTGCAGCATTTGCAGCTGTTATCGGGCCGCTAGTGGAAGTACCTGTAATGATTGCACTTGTAAACGTCGCTTTTTGGTTTAAACGTAAATATTTTAATGATCGACCAGTCTAAATTTAAAATAAAGGCGGAAAACAACATGGAAAACAAAAAGACAATCTATTTATTATGCACAGGAAATTCATGCCGAAGCCAAATGGCAGAAGCATGGGGCAAACAATATTTAGGGGATAAGTGGAATGTATATTCTGCAGGAATTGAAGCACACGGAGTAAATCCAAATGCTATTAAAGCTATGAAAGAAGTAGATATCGACATAACAAATCAAACATCAGATATTATTGATACAGACATTTTAAATAGCGCTGATCTTGTTGTGACATTATGTGGACATGCGCGAGACGTATGCCCAACAATTCCTCCACATGTTAAACATGAACATTGGGGATTCGATGATCCAGCAGGAAGAGAGTGGTCTGAATTTCAACGTGTCCGTAATGAAATCGGTGAACGTATTAAACGATTTGCTGAAACTGGAGAATAAAAAAGATTTAAAGTTATTAAAGACCAGCTTCCTTCGAAAGAAAGCTGGTCTTTAATATGTCTCCATCATATGAATGAGTTTATCGCCATCGATTAACTCAATGTTTTTATTCGCGGCATACTGCCTTGCATTCTTATTGAAATGACTCAGTGTAACAAAATATCCTCCCACAGCATCCGCATCCACAATAGCGCTATGAAGCTTCTGAATAAATGGTCTTCCAATGGAGCTTTTCGTATAGCGTTTTACCTCAACGAATTTCATTTCATTCCCTTTATGAAGGATAATGTCTTTTCCACCATCGTTAGAACCAGAAGTAACCTGAACTTTATATCCGAGAGAGCGAAAGAAATCAGCTACAAAGTATTCAAATTCTCTTGGATCCATTACTTCTAAATTACTGCGAGTTGCAGTAATTTTGATTCGCTCGGACCTAATTTCTTCAGATGTTACGTGTGGACCTCTCATTACAAAACCGATGAGAAAAACAATCAAAAGCAATGCTATTGCCCAAATCATGAAATTCACCTCAGGTTTAATATCCCCAAGTGATGATTACTCTACTTTCTCGTCTTCAATCCATATTTTTTCAACAGGTAAATCCAAAACTTTTGCGATACGATATGCAACTGGCAATGTAGGAGTAGCCCCTTTAATAAGATTTGTCATAGTTGAGTTGGAAATAGATGCTTCTTTAGCGATGAAACTGTACTTTAAGCCTTTACTATCTAAAATTTCTTTTAAATGACTTCGCAAAAAAATCCTACCTCCTTATGAAAAAAGTACTAGGTCTTTCTGTTATTTTTTCGCTTGGACAGGCAAAATCCTTCTTTCTAGGTCATATATCTATATCAAGACCACGAGGAATGCCAAGTGGAATCAAGGACATCAAGAGGGGAGAGGGCGCGTATGCGTTGGCAATATTCATATTTAAACGAAACGCCTTACCTGTATCCATCGAAAGAATTAAGAAATATGTATAGGGGTTCTAGCGGTAAAAAAGAAACGAATGCAATTGTGGCCGACATGGAAAGACATGAGGTTTTTGATAATCGTGATATTACCGTTTATCAAGCAATATTATGGATGATCTGTATGAGGATGAAGACGAAGTGTTGGAGTGGGGAGATGTCATTAATGAGTATCAACCAGTTATGACAGCGAAGGGATTACAACTCATTCGAAAAGAGGGATTCAAATGACAATCGTAGGAGAAGCGGTAGTGGTATGGACGGCAACAGGCTTGTCAGTGATTACGATGAAGATTGCAGAAAAGATGGGGCAGAGTGTTCCACATTGGCTTCCACGTATGACTATGTACACAATGCTCACAGGCTCGTTCTTGTATCTTCTACGTTATGTGCTTTTCGCGTTTCTATAAGGGAATACCAACATAGAATTGTAGGACATTTACTGATCGTTGATATAGAACATGTACGGGAGTCTTCCAAAAATAAGGGATATATACCCTTATAAAGGGTATATGGGGAGTGGAGAAAATGATTGAATTATTACTCGTTCCAGCTGCAGGTTTAACAGTGGCATTATTCGGTGAAAAGTTCAAAAGTAAAAATGATGATAAACGAAAGATACAAGTGTTTTTTGAGGTAGCTGGTATTGCGATCAAAAGAAATAATGAAGAAAAATTGCAATATCCAAAGTTCCAAAAACAAATCGATGATGATCGTAGTACGACTTATGTATATACCTTACCGCTTGGCATGCCGAGTAAAATCATTCAAAAGGTAGAGGACGTTGTTTCTGAGGGGCTAAATAAACCAGTACGTATTCAGTACGATAATTATAAATTGAACATTCGTGTATTCCGCAGAGAAATACCGAAGAACTGGTCTTGGTCAATGGATTTAGTAACAAAAGGAAAATGGCGTATTCCAGTTGGCCAGAGTTTAGAAACAATTGTTTATCACGATTTTGATGAAACACCACATATGGCTGTAGGCGGATTAATTCGTATGGGGAAAACAGTCTTTCTTAAAAATATGTTTGCTTCTTTATCATTAGCGAATCCAGATCATGCTCATTTTTATTTAATTGATTTAAAAGAAGAGGGGCTAGAATTTAGCGAATATAAAAAACTAAAACAGGTTGAAAGAATCGCAGAAACATCAGAGCAAGCACATGGCATGCTGTTGAAAGTGATGGAGAAGATGCATGAGCGCGGAAAGTACATGAAAGAACGGGGTATTAAGAATATCGTTCATACAAAAGAGAGAGACCGGTACTTTATTGTAGTGGATGAAGGAGCAGTGCTCGCACCTGCAAAAGGTTTACCGAAGGCTCATAATAAAATGCTGGAAGAGTGCCAATACATGCTTAGTCACATTGCGCGTGTTGGAGGGGCGCTTGGATTTCGTATTGTCTTCTGTACGCAATATCCAACAGGAGATACATTACCAAGGGTAGTAAAACAGATGGCGAATGCCAAACTTGGTTTCCGTTTACCGACTCGTACCGCATCAGAAGTTGTCATTGATCAATCCGGATTAGAGCATCTACCATCTATTCCAGGAAGAGCTATATATATGAAGGAAAACTTCACCGAACTGCAAGTGCCATATATCAATGACGAGGTCATGTGGAAGCATCTAAAAGAATATGAGGTGGAAAAACATGAACATACAGAGTCACATGAAAATCAACCGTCAAATGGCGATACTTGCGACGATTAGGAAATTGCAGTTTGCCACAAGAAGACATGTAATGAGTGTGCATGATATGGGTGGTATTCGAAATGCAAACCGAATTATGAGTGATTTGAAGCTGTATTTGAGTAAGACGATGCAAGGGAAAGAGTACGTGTATTATCTCAATAAAGAAGGGCATGCCATGTTTGGCGATGACGGTAAGGTTGTTTCGAGAGGGAAGCTTGCGCATGCATTATTACGTAATGAAGCATGGTTACATTTATTTTGCCCTGATGATTGGCAGATTGAAACGGATATACGGTATATAAAGAATAAGGAAAAAAAGAAAATAGTTCCCGACGTGAAGTTTCGTGATGAAGAAGGGATACTTCATGCGGTTGAAGTGGATCGCTCACAGAAAATGAAAGTGAATGAAGAGAAAATAAAAAAATACGAAGAGTTTACCAAAATATATAAGCAGAAATATAACGGGAAAGTGCCAGTTATTCATTTCTTTACAGTTACAAAATACAGAGGAAAGAAATTAGAAGATTTGGCAGCTAAGTATGATGTTTTTGTGAAGGTGTATGTAATAGAAGAAATATAAAAAAGTGCTAACAAGTTTGCAAACGAAAATGCAAACTAAACGAATACTTCTTAATAATGGTGAGAGGGAAATGGTCGCTGATATGTCCTCTAAACCCTTAGATATTAACGGTTATTAACGTTGTATAATCATGCATAAAACGTACTACTTCATTCGCACGCAATCCGGGCACCATGTTGTAAAGAACTTAACAACTACTGGCTCCTCGCTTGCGATGATGTCTTTGAATTCTTGTTCAGATTTGATTTCTTTCATGTTTTTGACTCCTCTCAATGTCACACGGATAAGCTAGTATTTTTTATGCAAAATCCGTAATTGCAAAATCTTCGACTGTTTTTTCTTGTAGGTCTGGTACACATGTGAGTAGGTATCTAATGTGATGCCTACTCTTTTATGTCCTAATCGTTTACTTACGATTTTCGGATTTACGCCTTATATCCTGCAAACGAATATTAGGAACCTCACTTTTCTTTATAAGCTTTTTCAGGAGCTGTGTCAAACTTCTGAAATTGCATGGGTTACCATTATAGGTTGGGCAAACTAAATCATAATTATTATTTCCATCGCCATACCGTTTTTTTCTTCATTGATTTTTTGAAGATGTCCTTGAAGAGCCAGCAGAGTAATTTCAGGTAAAACAATTAATCTCTTTCCTGAAGATGTTTTAGGCTCATGAAACTCTTTGGTAATATGCGAGAGGGAACGATTAACAGATAAGGTACGTCTGTCAAAATCAATATCCTTCCATACAAGAACGTTGGGGAGCTTGGTTACAAATGTTTGCAGAATGGGAAAAGGGGTGCAGCGTGAGCAATATTGTTCGAGGCTACCCAAAAGGAAAGTACGCAGTATAAGTAAAAAAGGACAAGCAGTCGTACCTGCTGTCCTTAATAGGAGAAAAATTATTCTGGATTAAAACTACGAATAACCAAAAAACGCGCTTTTAACCAGTGTTGTCAAAGATGTAATAATCTATGCAATAAAAAAGCTTAGTCGGAATTCAAAATACCAAAATGGCTTGCATTGGTAAACAGGCTCAAGAGTAGTATATGTATAATGAAAAATCTCATACAAAAAGCAGACAACAATTTTGGTTGTCTGCCAGCGAGTCGAATGAGCTAGTCAATTGTGATAAATTGCTTTCCCATTACAAGAAGAGTGAAGCTGCTAGTTCAAACAGCTTGTAGGTAGTCTTTTCGATATTTAAAAAAATATACAGAGAAAGCAGATAAGTGACGAATCTACCTGCTTCTGTTGTAACAAAAGAAAGAAGTATTAGCCGTGAATATGGCGGCTTGAAAATAGTATGTATTGATTTGGAAAAATTATTCAAGGGGGAAGAGAAGAATGGCATCGATAGTGAATAGTGTATGTGAAATAATTCGGTTAATGAGTGAAACGAAAGTAGAACGCATCCAAATCACATACGAAATTGGCGATATCATAGAGCAGAAATGCAGACGTTGTTATTACAATCGTTCAGATAATGCTTGTTTTAGTATTAGTGTTTGTAAAAACTGCCCGACTGGTCAAGAATTACGTCAGTTGGGTAGATATTTTGATACACAACCGAAAGAGCACGGTGGAAAACGAAAAGACAAACCCATCGGACTTACTCCGGAGCGTGTGCGCGAATTGAATCAACAAGGCATTCCAGATAAAGATATTAGCATTATGTATGATCGTAGTCCTTCTTATGTCGGGAAAATGAAAAAGGAATGGAAGCAAGCTGGTATATGGAGAGGACCAACAATAATGCGGGAAATCAACCGGTGTCGCCGGTAGGTCCGGTATTTCCAGTAGGTCCGGTGCCGCCAGTAGGTCCAGTAGCACCTGTTGAACCAGTGGGACCTGTAGGGAATTGAAAGGGTTGCATAGGTGGAAGTGTCGGCCCAATCGAACCCGGATTTAATGCAGTAGAAGATAAAAACTCGTCCAATATAATTCACCTCTAAAAGTTCGTATTACTAATAGTAAATGCAATGATAGAGCAAAGTGTAATGGACAAGCGGTTGTATTTAGGAAATTTAATAAAAACGCTATTTTAATAGCAAGAAGGGAGGGGTGGCTTTGATTAAAATACTTGAATTATTCGGAGGAATCGGAGCGCCAAGAAAGGCACTTGTTAATTTAGGGATAGATCATAAAGCAATTGATTATGTAGAATGGCAAACGTGAAATATGACTTTGTATGGATTCCACGTTATGGCGGTAATAAGCCAGCATATCCTTGTGATATTTGGCAGTACACGGAAACGGGAAATGTACCTGTTATCGAAAAATGTGATTTAAACTATCTTGTAGGAAGCAAACCTTTATCCTGGTTTACAGAAGAGAAGCAGTCTGAACAATCTGTTACCAATGTTGGGTACCGATACGTTAAATCTGGTGGTTTTGGCATTTCACTGGTTCAAGAAGTAATAAATGCTATGAATGAGCGTGGAACTAAAGGGAAGGTGGTTTCTGACCCGTCAACTGGATTGGCATACTTAGAAACAGAAGTATTGCCAAATAGTGAGCTTGATAAAATAACAGCTTGGATGGATCAGTGGGACGGCTTTTTGTTTATTTTTTATTTTTTAATGCTTTTTTTAATAAATCAACTGTTTGTTCAAGCCATTCGAATGGTGTTATTTCTAACCCATCAAAATATATTCCATCTGCAGAAACCCGTATGTATTCATTTTTTTCTGTATTACTATAATCGCTTTGAATAAATTCAGTTAGAAAAATAACAGCGTCTTGTAAATATTCCGTACTTTCTTCTTCAAGTAACTCTTGGAATGCTTCTTCGTAAAATGTATCTTGGTGAAATGTAGCTGCTAAGAACTGATAAACCGGATCTTCTGGATTTTTTTAAAATTGCATATATTTATTTCCTCCTATTAACAAAATGGATATCCGGTTAAAATAAAACTTCCATTTATTGTAGGTAAGCGTGTTGTTTCTAAAATTAACAATTTACGTTTCTATGACGCTCCATCTTGGCAGGATAAAGATGGAGCTGGTTCTGTAGATGCGGGATTAGGATTTACGATTGATGCGAAAGTAAGTGTAAACGGCTCACTGCAATACAAAGTACACAATAGTAAAGGTAAAACATACTATGTAACAGCTAGTAATGTATATGTACGTGTGAATTGAGAATAACAGCCGACTCGATATAAATGAGTCGGCTGTTATTCTTTTAACTATGACAACAATTCCTCTACTCCGACACCATCTATTAACAATGCTTTTAATGAGGGAGCTATTTTAATTGTCTCTTCAATATCTAAATCTCCAAAATCCACTGTATATAATCCGAATCCTTCTTTTCCATCTACATATAATAATGCCTTTCCGCCTTCATCATCACCGATTGCCAGTGAATTTGGTATATATTTTTGAATATCATGTGCTTCATTCATCTCTATGCAATCAGTAGGGCTCCAAATACGTATGTAAAGTTCATTTTGTACATTAATCTCTGCATTTGTACAATGTTGGATTACTTCTAAATAATCTAATGGTACATCTATTGATGAGAACTTTTGTAATTCTTGAATAGCCTCTTTACTCGCTGGTGATTCCTGAGCTTCTAATGTGAAGGCCTCATTTAATTTTTCTAGAATATTCATTAATAATCAATCCTTTCATACTTTACTTTTAATTTATCAAGCATTTTATATTGCTGTTCTAAAGTTTCTGAAATGTTTTCTTTAGGGAATCCTGCGCGTTCAAAATCAGATGCTAGATTTTTTAATTCATCTTGTAAAGTAGAGCCCCATTTTCCATCGCCTGAACTTAAACGCTCATCACGTCTTAGATTCTGCGCATTAGAAATAATAGTGTGAGGTAATCCTTTTCCTGTCTCAATAGTCACTGTTGGTGCGAGTTTCGGGTCATATCCATACTTACCTAAATTTTCTTTTGCCCATTGTTGCTGTAAGCCATGATGTGATTGTAAATTACCGCCGTTTGGTTCTCGACCCTTAGGCTTAGGCATTGAATCACGATGTGTTTTATTAAATAATACATAATTTGGTTTTGCGCTGGTAACAGCTTTAGTAGCCTCAACGGCCTCAGTGGTCATTTTTACCCCTTTACCCACTTTAGCAAGTTTCCCGACTGGTGTAAGACCAGCTACTGCCATTCCACCTGCAAAAATTCTATCCCAGGTTGAAAGTTTTTCACCAGTAGATGGATCAACTCCATCCCACGCCCTTTTAATATCATATTCCCCACTTATTTCACCAGCTATATCTCTGGCTAATTTTTTACCATCAAATCCTTTTTCCTCTGAAGAAGGTCTACCACACATTGCACCTTCTTCCATTGTAACATCTTGATTATCTGTGTTGCAGAATTTTTCGGCAATTCGTTTCAAATCTTCTTCTACTTGTACAAGTGAATTGATAGATGTAAAAGCCTTTGGTTTGGCATCATTGAACATTTGAACGAAATGTTGATTAGAAGCACCAATCCATTGAGAACACAAATAATCAATTTGATTACATAAATTATTATGTATGGATTCTAAGGTGTGTCTGGTATTATTTGCACGGTTTGCGACTTCTTCTAGCATTTCAGGTGTTACCTTGATTTGAACCATTTTTTTCCTCCCTTTCCCAATTTAAATTATGAGATAAAAAGAAAAAAATGTAAATATATGAAATTCAGATTATATTAAGGGGCATTTATTATTGTAGGGAAACGAGTTGTTTCTAAAGTTAATAATCTACGTTTCTATGATGCTCCATCTTGGCAGGATAAAGATGTGGCTGGAGTAGTAGATATAGGTTTAGGGTTTGTTATTGAGACAAAAGTAATTGTGAATGGTTCATATCAATACAAAGTACACAACAGTAAAGGCAAAACATACTATGTAACTACTAATCCTGCCTATGTGTATGCGAGATGAAAATTATAAAAGCAGAACCCTCATAAGGTTCTGCTTTTATTTGTTGTACTTAATTTCCTTTAGCTAGTTAGTGTAAACCCCCATATAGGCTTTTTTCTTCAATTACCTCAACATCTTTTAAGTTTACAGACGTTTCGTATTCTGATTTGTTAACATTTTTCATACCTAATTCATCTGATTCTGATTTGTAGGTCGTTCCAATAATGACTGAGTCGGTGCTCCCATCTCCAGCAGTAATACCAAATTTTCGACCTTATAAAGTAAACAATAGAAAAGGGGGAAATATACTATGTTACGACAAATGAAGCTTTTGTGTATGTAAAGTAGAAAAAAGTAAAAGACCACCTGTAAAAGGTGGTCGAAAACCGTTCTTACTATTTATTTTTTAATGCTCTTTTTAAGAGTTCGACTATTTGCTCTAGCCATTCTATAGGGGTAAGGTTTAAAGCAGGAAAATAAATTTCGGCATTATATTTAATGAATTCTTCTTTTTCATGAACAGTTAAACCACTTTGTAGGAATGATGTAATGTCTTCAATAGTATTCTCTAAACATATATTAGTAACTTCAGTGATAAATTCGTTTATGGCGAATTCGATTGATTCAATATCTTGATGGAAAGTTCCTGCTAAAAAATCACCTAATTCTTCATATTGTATGTATTTATCTTTCATATAAACTCTCCTCTATCTTTCTGGATATCCTGTAATAATAAAACTACCATCTCTGTCTTTTTTTAAAACAATTCTTGCATTTTTTACTTCTGAGATAATTTCTGATCCTCTAGGAACATGCCTACCAGTAATATCTGTACCTTGGTATCTTAAGGGTAAGGTTGGCTTGCTGTCAGGGTTATTTAACCATCTGTTTATTTTTTCCGTATTTTGCGGGTTGCTTAAAACTTCATTTGCTATTTTTTCAGCCGTAGCTCTATCGGCAAAGGTGGACGCACCTGTTATTGTAGAATTACTTTCTAATCTTTGCAATAGTTCTTCATCTGTTTTTCCTACATGTCTTTCTATTAAATGTCCACCTCTAGCCTCGTGTGCAGCTAGGCCCCCTCCAGGGGCAAGTGAACTACTATCACCAGGTTTCACAGTAGTAGTATTTTCACCTTGAGCAAACTGGTAGGTTGAAAGTTTTTCTTCGGCTTGTCTAAAAGTAGCACTATCAAATGCAGATGTAACACCATTACCGCCTGCGAAAGCCAAATTATCGCCTTTATTAAATAATTGTCCAGCTTTTGAGATGCCTTGAGAGAATTTAGCACCTTGTGCTAGCTTTGCAGCCTTACTGACCCCTTTATCTCCAAGAAGACCTAATCCAATTTGTGTTAAAGCATACGATCCCCATCTTGCACGTGTTTCTGCATCCCCATTTATCACATCTTTATTATAAGAGTCGGATAACGCATCCCACATAGCAGGTAAAGCTTCATCTAAATGGGTGACAGTGTAGCCCATGCCTTTCCAAGTTTCCCAGTCACCTAATGCTTTTATACCGTCGATTGTATCTCCAACAGCAGCTCCCGTACCGTCTACTATACCATCCCAAACTTTTCCTAAGAAAGATTTTTCAGGTGATTTACTAGGTGTAGTTTCTTTTGGAGTCGTTACATCTTCGCTATCTGCAACGCGGAATTTTTCAGCAATTCTCTTTAATTCTTCTTCGACATGCACAAGTGCATTGATAGCTGTGAATACGGATGGTCTGGCATTGTTAAACATTTGAACGAAGTTTTGATTCGATGCACCAATCCATTGAAAACACAAATGATCAATTTCATTACATAAATTATTATGTATAGATTCTAATGCAATTCTGGTATTACTTGCACGATTTGCAACTTCTTCTAGCATTTCAGGTGTCACTTTGATTTGAACCATTTTTTTCCTCCCTTTCCCATTTAAAATTATGAGATAAAAAGAAAAAAATGTAAATATATAAATTTCAGATTAAATTAAGGGACATTTATATAAAATAAAAATTGTCTAACAGCAAATGAGACCTATGTGTATGTGAAATAGAAAAAAGAAATAGACCGCCTGTAATAGGTGGTCTAATATTATTTATTTACAATTAATATACTTTGAAAGGAATTGTTAAATTTCATTTAGCATAATCTCTAATGTATCTAATTCAATAAGTAGAGGGTCGTCAAAACTTTTTACGAGGCCGGTATCAGTATAGGCTCTCACTGTACCTTTAATTCGATGAGATTCTAGTCCGTCATTAGTATAATGGTTACTTTGCAGATAATTAGCTAAACGATTTAATCGTTTTAGTAAATCTTTATAGAAGGGATCTTCTTTTTGTTTATTTTTTGTAATTTCAATTACTATCTCGATTTGACTTAATAGTACATTTTTATTTTTAGACATATATATTTTCCTTCCTTTCTCCATTTAAATTATAAGATAAAGAGAAAAAAGTAAACACAGAAATGCAGATTAAACAAGGGGCTTTAAATAAACTAGAACCGGGGTAAATACAAATGAAGTGGAAGCGATTTTTCATAAAAGAATAGTTTGATTAACAAAAATAAGAGCCATCCTATTTGATATGATCCCCCTATAGTAGACAGAAAAAAGAAAGCTTTATATCCTGTCTATTATGAGGGGGATTTTTTAATTTATATTCACTAATTCATCAAACTTAAATTCGGTATTTAAACCGAATGCATCCGTACAAAATAAAGTGCACAACAGTAAAGGGAAAACATACAATGTAACTGCAAATGAAGCCTTTGTGTATGTGAAGTAAAATAAGAGCCGCCCTTCGTAATAATTGGGTGGCTCTTATTTTATCTTCATGTTATTATTTGTATATTTGATGTTAAAGGAAATAGGGGGAAATCATGGATATAGAATTAGTGTTTAAATCTTTAGTTCCATTTGGAAGTGCTCTTTTGGGGGGCTATATCACATATAGCATGTCTAGAGCCAAAGAAAAAAAGGAAGTAGCCAAGAAGCGATTAGAATCTGTATTTGAATTGCAGAAAATAAATTTTAAGTTACTGGGTATGTTTAATGAATTGAAGACTTCATTGTATATACATGCTTTTTCGGATGTTCAAACGGAAGAATATAGTGGGAAAAAAGTCACGGAAAAGGTACAAAAATGTTTAAATGAATTGATAGAATCGAATGTCGAGTCACTAGCACATGCTGTAAATATGGAGAAAGGTGTATTTGAGCTTGTTAAAAAAGCACATGACGAAGCTAATGTGCAATTTAAGCCTGTTACCAAGGCGGAAAATGTCGTTATAAAAGGTATGACAAGGATATATTCAGAGAAAAATATAAGTTCTTTAGACACAGTATATGATAATATAGAAAATTTACAAACCGCCCTAATGGAACAAGAGAAAGTGTATGTAGAACGGTACATGAAAAAATATAATAAGCATCTTTAAAACAAAGTCAAAAAAGACCGACTAAGGAAGTTGGTCTTTTTAATTTATATTCACAAATTCATCGAATTTAAACTCAGTATTCAAACCAAAAGCGTCCGTACAATACACAACTTTTAGCATTGGTTCAATATGTAATACATTTATGTACATGTCGTGAATCATACCGTCACGGAAATAAGAAATCAGTATTTCTTGTTTATTTTGCATCGAATGTATAAGCCCTTGCTCAATTTGTTCTTGCATATCTTCTGTAACCAAAGGCTTTGGTACCTTATTCAAATCGTTTAGTATCTCTCTAATTCCTGCGAACTGCTCCGGCATACTAGCAAATGGCCGCCACTTTACCATGCCGCGTCCTTTTAATTTTGGTGTTCCCCAATTTTCAATATCCATGTTGATCCCTCAGTTCGTATAATTTATGTTTATTATACACGAACAAGCGTTCTTTCATGAAGGGTGATTTTATTCGGACCACTCAACCAAAGTGCGCTTTTTACATGTGCCACAATCGAAGAAAGTACCTCTTTTTGCAATTCTTCTTTTAGCTCCACAGTTCGGGCAAACTACCTCTTGTTTATCAAACGCTGCGTATAAAAACCCTAGTTTTGGATGTATACTTTGTTTTAACATAATTGTTACACGAGTATGTCTCAGATCATGGAACCGAATATCAGGAATCTCACTTTTCTTTATAAGCTTTTTCCAGAGCTGTGTCAAACTTCTGAAATCACATGGGTTACCGTTATACGTTGGGCACACCAAATCGTAGTCATTATAACCTTCACCATATCTCTCTTTTTCCTCTGAGGTTTTTTGAAGATGTTCCTGAAGTGCCATTAATGTAATGTCAGGTAAAACAAGCAATCTCTTTCCAGAAGATGTTTTTGGTTCATGGAATTCCTTTGTAATATGAGAGAGGGAACGGTTAACAGATAACGTTCGTCTCTCAAAATCAATCTCTTTCCATTGTAGACCTAAGATTTCACCTTTACGCATTCCACATGTAATAGCAAGAAGATAAGCGATATAATAACGTTTTTTTTGCATATTCTAAAAAACGAAGAACTTCTTCATCAATTAAAAATCAGGGGGGTAACGCTGATTTAGTGGAAAGAGCTCATTATATCACTCTATCGGAGGAGGTGAGTTAGGATACGGAAATGGTTAAAGAAACTATTTCCGAAAAAACGCCCACCTTGCATTGTTTGTGAGAAACAAGAAGGTGAGCTTCACTTAAAAGAAACGAATTGGATTTTTGAAAATTGTGCCCAAATTACGCATGAACAAGGTATTGAAATAGATACCTATACCCTTTTACACCTTATTCCATAAATAAGAAAGCTGGTGGGCTTCTGATTCAAGAGCTATTAAATGATCATTATTAATAGAGTTATTCGTATACATTCTGTTCTTTTGGATGTCAAGGACAGTATAATTCACATCGTTATATTCATTTGAAAATGTTGATTCATTTAATAATGTCAGTGTTGAGTTGATGTTGTATTTATCAATTCGCTCTTTTTTTCCTTTGAAATATAGTTTGATTAGATGCGGCTCATCATTAATGAACAAACCGAGTTCAGGTGAAGAGCGGACGATTAAATCATCTGATATCCAATGTGATTTACCTGGATCGAACCAAGAGACGTCGTTGTTTTTAATAAATTTTTTATACTGCTTTATGACATCGATATAGTTTTGCTTTTTCTTTTGGTCAACCGTTTGCACTAATGTTTCGAAACATTCAAAAGGTAGTTCATTTTGATGAAATTTAATAACAGTGTCTCGTAATTGTTTCCAGTAATCAAAAGCTGGTTGGTATTCAGGTTGAGATTTTAGATTTTTTACAAAGTTTGTTTTAGCTGCACTACTTTTCAGTGTGAAGTCTAAAAATTGTGTAAGTCCGACTTTAATTTCTGCCATATTACACCCCCTTTCCAAACATTACTAATTCGATAATAGAAAGGAAAATACTGCATTTTTTAAGGAGGTGAGCTAGATGCTAGAAAACCAGATGTCCATGCACAATGGCTATGGTAAAGCTGATCCACAGGAGCAAGAAGGTATCATGACAACGTCTATCGATGCCGAAAAGTTACAAGATGCCATAAGTCGAGTGGTAATGATTTTACAGGAATATCTAGAAGGCGCGGAACCTGAGGGTGTGAATGGGAGCATTAATGAAGCATTGGAATTGTTACAAAAGTATTTGGGGCAATAAAAAAGAACTCATGGCAATGAGTCCTCATAAAAAAATATATGTTGGTACCAGTATACAAGGGAAGGTGAGTGAATAGAACATGCAAGCAAAAGTATTGGTTAACATACTAAACATGGACCCAAGCTATTGGTGGTTCAGATGTTTTTGCAATCGCAGGTTTAAATAGATGAAAATCAGCAGTTCAAGTATTCTTTGAAAAAACACAAGCGATTGAAAAAGAAGATGTACAAAGTGAATCGGAATATTTCGGAAACGTTGTGGAAGAGGTAGTTGTAAAAGAATTTTCCAAGCGTACGGATTTAAAGGTACAACGCAGAAATGCAATCCTGCAGCATCCTGAATACCCGTGGATGCTTGCAAATGTAGACCGATTGATTGTCGATGAAAAGATTGGCCTTGAATGCGAGAAGTAGTCGGAATATTTCGTAAAATATCGAGAGTCAAAAGAAGGAAGGTGAACAAAAACGCTATTTGAATAAAAGCTAGTGGACTAGTTTTTAACACTCACTGAAATTAAGAATCATAACATATTTTGTAATAACTTATATGGAAGTGAGTTGAATAATAATGTTTTATTCATATTTTAATACCCGAGCTAGAATGCGGCCTGCATACGGTACGGCTGGTATTACGTATAGTGGAGCACAAAGTACAATTCAAGCTGTTCAACAAGCGTTACAAGCACAGCAGCAAATGCAGCAAGGCATACAACCGTACTATTCATCTATGGAGTATTATTACCCAATGCATCATATTACACCATACGGAATTTCTGTTTCAACAATTCCATATGGAACTGTATACAATTTATAAAAATATGCAGGGGAATAAATTTGAGTGTTTATATAAGGGCGCAAGTACAGAGCGCCCTTATAAGAAATGATTCGCATCTAGGGAACAATTATAAAATTTTAGATATTGGAATGAGAATGTTACAACCTCATGAGTTATATGCAACGCAAGGATTCTTAAGTGGGGGGATATTATTTTTCCAAAATGAAAGGTGACGATAAGAATGATGAGAGCGGAATTTGGCAAAAATTATTGCCAAGCGTTTATAAATTTTGGATGCTTTACTATAAAAAAATATGAAAAAAGGCCCTGTTGTCTCCAACAGGGCCTTTCCTAAAATGGCAAAGAGTAACTCTTACCTTACTCTTTGTTCATAGAATACACAAAAATCTTACGTTTGTACAGGTCAATAATTTACAATAATAATATTGGAATATAATGTTTAAAAGGAATTTTGAAAGATGGAATATAATTTGTTATCGGGAGATTGTTGATTTTATAGGGAATTTAAGAGAATGTTATCATCTTATCGACAATAAAAGGATATTGAAATAATAAAATATAAAATATTGCATATCGTACTGAATGTTGTAATCTATTTAATAATAATAAAATTGAACGGAGGAGAAGGATGGAAATCCGGATTGATGAAACGGAATAATTGATATTAGTGATATAATCAAAATTTTAAATGAAAGCTTTGTTTTATACTTATACATTCTCTTCAAGCTGTCTTATGGTAGCACGTTCTTATTTTTGTAATAGCAGCAAATTAGTCTAAACCTTCCAAATCTAGCTTGCATAATATGTGGTAATAGAGTAGAAAGGAGCGATATATATGTCTTGTTATTACTACTGTAAGAATTGTGAGAGTTACAAAAAGAAAAATCATGATAGTTCTTGCAATCATAAGGAGAAAAACCTTGTAAGAGCATCCGCTTTTAGAGCGGTAAATACAGTTGATCAAAACCTTCCAGCCAATACTTTTGTCAAAGTATTATTTCAAAATGAACAATTTGATTTAGCGAATGAATATAACCCGGCAACATCAGAGTTTACTCCGAAGACTAGAGGCGTTTATTCCGTAATTGGAACGATTGGTTTCTTTCCAAACGATACAAATGTAAACTATAGAGCTCGTGTAGAAGTTCGAGTGAATGGAAATGCGGCAATTGCTATAGATAACGACTTTTTTGGTCCGATAAGTTTTGGGAATGTCGTAAGTGTTTCAACAATACTACAATTACATGCAGGTGATTTTGTTGAGATTTTTGCGCAAAGTAGTATAGATGGAGTTATTAGTAGTTCAGAAGATGGTTCTCATTTTGAGGCTGCTAGATTTCCATCTCCAATTGTATAAATATTAGAAAGGGAAAATTTTTATTAACTCTGCTTTTCGGTGGAGTTTTTTTATTTCATAATAGCAATAGCTCGTCCAAACTTTTTAAATTTATTTTGCATAGTATACAATAATAGATTTAGAAAGGGGATATAAATATGTCGTATTATTACTGTAAGCATTGCAATGGCTATAAAAAGACACAGCACACTTGTTGTAAGAAGAGTACAGATTATTACGATAAGTGTTGTGATAATAAGAAAGATAAACTTGTAAGGGCATCTGCTTTTAGAGCGGTTAGTACAGTAGATCAAAATGTCACTGCAAATACTTTTGTTAAAGTATTATTCCAAAATGAACAGTTTGATTTAGCGAATGAATATAATCCAGTAACATCAGATTTTATTCCGAAGACTAGAGGGGTTTATTCTATTATTGGTACAATCAGCTTTGCACCTAATGATAGTAATACGAGTTATAGAGCGCGTGTAGAAATTCGGGTAAATGATAATCCAGCTATAGCGATAGATAATGACTTTTTTGGTCCACCCAATTTTGCAAATGTCGTAGCTGTTTCAACAATACTTCAATTACATGCAGGAGATGTAGTTGAAATTTTTGCTGAGAGTGATGTAGATGGACTGATTATACAAAATGATCCAGGATTTATTAGTACGCATTTTGAAGCTGCAAGGTTCCCATCTCCAATAAAATAAAAGACATGCTTGTGATTTATGGACTATTTTTTAAAAAAGGCTCTACCTTATGGTAGGGCCTTTTAGTTAAAGGTGTTAAATTGGTAATATATTAAAATAAGTTCATAAATACTTGATAAGCAACACCTAGAGTTAATACGATAGCTAATAGTTTTGCTACCCAACTCGGTGCATTTAAATTTAGTAAAAGGGAATGACATATACTAAATGTAATGCCGAGTGTTAAAAGAATTGCGATAAGATATAAAGCTAATAGGAAGAAAGGGTGCTCTATGGAGCCAAAGTCAATTTTGGATTGAGTCATGTAATATGTACCTCGTTTTTGTTTGTATATTAATATAATAATAAATAACGCAAAAAATTGGAATAGTTATGTAATAAATACTATAAAAGTAAATTTGAAGTTATGGATGGAGTAGAAAAAAATAATCCTTGAAAAGGCGATAAAAAGCTATCATTCGTTTAAGTATATTTACAGTGGTTTTTGATTAAAATTTAAGTTTGATATACAAGAACAAGTGTTCTTGATATACTGAAAAATAAAAAAGGTGCGTCTACATGATTGATTTTAGTAATATAGTTGGAAAACTAGATGAAATGATTTACAAACCGAATAATCTATTCATTACTAACAAAAAAGAAGAAAAGCAAAATTCAGAATATGCAGGAGGGATATTCCAGCTAAATAATAGAAGTATACGATTTAGGGTATCAAAAATTACGCCTAATAAGATTGGACAATTTGTTTCTTTTTGGGAGAAGGATGCTTCAATGAAAAATCAGGCATTTTCTTATGATTCGGCTCCTAATCTTTTAGTTATTACTTGTATAGCGGATAATAAACTAGGACAATTTATTTTTCCAAAAGAGATTCTTCTAAAAGAAAAAATATTAAAAACTCAAAACCAAAAAGGGAAAATGGCTATGAGGGTTTACCCTATTTGGGATAAACCTGTTAGTAATCAGGCTAAGAAGAGTCAACTATGGCAACTTCAATATTTCGTCGATTTAAGTGATGCTGAAAATGTAGCTATAGATAAATTGTTAAACTTATATTCATAGCGCATAATAAGAAGGAAATTTGAAATATTCAATGTTTGTTCAGGTGGATATTTCGAAACATTAACAGAATAAGCCGCTAAGTAAAGAATAAAAAAGGAGCATACAATTAAAGTATGCTCAAAAAAAGATAGGTTTTATGAGTGGAGAATCTCCATACGATAATATATGCGCATTTCATTAATATGTGTAAAATATCAACAGAATATCAACAAAATATCAATTAATGAGTTATTTTAGTTTTTAATGAATTCATGTTTTTGTGAAATGAAAAAGAGCCGTTTCTTTTGAAAGATGCGGCTCTTTTTACTATTTTGTTATCGTACTGTTCGAAATGATAAATCATAAAATTATACGATTAACAATTTGATAATGATCGGACTTCAGTTATATATTTCTTAAAGTCTGGATATCGAGATACAGTTTGGCAGGTAGGGGTGAGTAATTGATTAATTAAAGATACATTTGTAATTACTTCGTTACAAGGACCATAGAATGTAACTTTTAGCTTTGAATTCGGGGGAACTTTAAATACGATAGGGATTTTTTTCATTAAATAAACTCCTTATTTATAGAAGGTTTATGTGTTAATCTTCTTTTGAATGTGAAGACATTTAAATATAATATGCAAATTTAGTGTAGTTGCTTATTATAGATGCCATATTAGTACATGGCATCTATAATGAGCATATTACTTGAAGTTAGGAAAGAAACATAGAATACTTTCCTTAAATCGTTTCATTACTATAAATAATGAATGTAAGAAAATAGTATATATGCCTTATGCAATTTTAAAGTTGCTATATATTATGGTAATAAGAATTGTATAAGGAGGTAGAATGCAAGAAAATGTACAAGTTGAGCTTTCACCACCGTGGATTACGTATTTTAATGAGCTTAAAAATTCTATAGGTGCTGATCCAACTGTAACAGTTGGTCCACTTATTCCGGTTGGTGGGAGTTTTATTATTTTAGTACAAGCTATGAGTAATGAAAAAGCGATAGCATTAGCTACGCTTCTTAAACCTTTCGTGGAATTTGGAATTGTAAGTGTAACGGTTGTTGTTAGTAACGAAGAAAGTGTGATTGTAAATCCGCTTCCATGTCCACTAGATGCATTTGAAATTGCACATTTATTCCAAGTAGCGTTAGAAAATAATCCTTATTTTCAACAAGGTGTTGTACAACCACAGCTACCAGGTGGAGCGAATGTTATTTTTCCAGTTTTTGCTGCGAAAGTTATTCAATTTTTTGACGATGATATTTCAAATCTTTGTCAAACGTTAACAGGTGTTGCTGCCAATGTATTTCATGATGTAATGAACGACGTTGTGTGCGATATCCCTATTTTATTCTCTACAAGCTGCGTTACAAGCACTGGTGATGTACGATTTGTTAGTGAAGGGAATATACAAAATAAGGATATAACACCAAAACTGTATTATTAAAATGTGAAAAGACATTTTCCTGAATCGAAAATGTCTTTTTCTTGTACGTAAAGAAAAAATAACTAGACAGCTTTTATTATTTAGCTGCCTAGTTACAGGGAGATTGAAAAATATTGGAGGTCAGTCATGAGTATAAGCTAAAATAGCTTACATATAGTATGCACACTATTTATAGTTTTATCCCGATATTTATAGTAAGAAAGTTAAATTTGACTATTTAATTTAAAGAAAAATATTCTAGATAGGTTGTATATTTTGAAAAAATGATGAGATTATATTTATTTATTTTATGGAGAGTTTGTATTAGGCGTATGAGTCTAACAATAATACAAGCTTTGAATAAGATAATAAAAAGGGGTTGATTAGTAATGGGTTATATTGTAGATATTTCGAAATGGAATGGAAATATTAATTGGGATATTGCAGCGCCTCAGCTAGATTTAGTTATTGCTAGAGTTCAAGATGGTTCGAATACGGTCGATTTTATGTATCAAGGTTATGTGAAAGAAATGAAGAAACGTAGTATCCCATTTGGGAATTATGCATTTTGCCGTTTTATATCTATTTCAGATGCAAAAAAAGAAGCGCAAGATTTTTGGAATCGTGGCGATAAAAACGCTAAATTTTGGGTGGCAGATGTAGAAGTTCAAACAATGGTAGATATGCAAGGCGGGACTCAAGCATTTATTGATGAATTACGCCGATTAGGTGCAAAAAAAATTGGTCTATATGTAGGACATCACACGTATGTATCATTTGGAGCTCGCAATATTGATGCTGATTTTATTTGGATTCCTCGTTATGGAGGGAATAAACCAGCATATCCTTGTGATATTTGGCAATATACTGATTCAGGAAATGTTCCTGGTATTGGAAAATGTGATTTGAATCAATTAATTGGGAATAAAAATCTTTCTTGGTTTATAGGTTCAAATCAAACAAATCAATCTAGTATTGGAGATAGTAAGCAACCAAATGGAATTGGTATTGCAGTTTCAAAATATGATGATGGATACGGTATTAATTTATATGAGAATCCTGCGAATCCACAGTTTACAGGAAGACTTACGAAAAAAATCCCATATATAATCTATAAAGGTTATTGGGGAGGTGGCGAAAAAGATATGATTTGTTTAGGTGGAGAACAACAGTGGGCTAAGTTAGAACATTTTAATGTGCAATGGTACTATGCATACTCAAAATACACACCTGGATATGAAATTAGAACGTACGATGGACCAAACGGGAATGATACAGGAGCGGTCGATGGGAAAAATCCTTATCGTATTTGGAATCGTCAGGATGGATATGTAGATATAGGTGGAAACAAATGGATCAAAGAAGAACATGTACAGATTAAATGATGTTAAAAAATCGGCTTCATGCCAGCTTTTAGTGTTTAATAAAGCTTGCCTCTGACATGAAGAGAAATACTTGCGGAAAACACATTAATTTCACAATAGCGCTGTATAGTTCCTAATATACAATTATCAAAGTGAGGTATTTGAATTGAAAAAGAATAAGCTATTTATGGGAACTATTATTACATGTGTGGCGCTAGCATTGTCTGCGTGTGGTTCCTCAGAAAATGTTGCAACATCAAAAGTAGGAAACGTGACAGAGAAAGAGTTAAGTAAAGAATTAAGGCAAACATATGGAAAAAATACTTTATCTCAAATGATGTTAAATAAGGCATTGCTAGATAAATATAAAGTTTCAGATGAAGAAGCTAAAAAACAAGTAGACGCAGCGAAGGAACAAATGGGTGACAAGTTTGAAGTGGCTTTAGAGCAAGTAGGGTTAAAAAATGAAGATGAACTAAAAGAGAAAATGAAGCCAGAAATTGCACTTGAGAAAGCGATTAGAGCGACTGTCACAGATAAAGATGTGAAAGATAACCATAAACCTGAAATGAAGGTAAGTCACATTTTAGTGAAAGATGAAAAAACTGCGAAAGAAGTAAAAGAGAAAATAAATAATGGTGAAGATTTTACTGCTTTAGCGAAACAATATTCGGAAGATACTGGTTCAAAGGAACAGGGCGGAGAAATAGCTGGTTTTGCTCCTGGTCAAACTGCGAAAGAGTTTGAGGAAGCTGCGTATAAATTAGATGCAGGACAAGTAAGTGAACCGATAAAAACATCTTATGGTTATCATATAATAAAAGTGACAGATAAAAAAGAATTGAAACCATTTGATGAAGTAAAAGATACGATTCGAAAAGATTTAGAACAACAAAGACTGCAAGATGCGACAGGTAAATGGAAACAACAAGTAATCAATGATCTATTGAAAGAAGCAGATATTAAAGTAACAGATAAAGAATTTAAAGATACATTTAAATTCTTAAATGAGAAATAAGGTTTAGAAGAAAAACAGAGGTTTAGCATAATGCTATATTTCTGTTTTTTATTTTCAATAGAAAAGGGAACTCATATAGAGTTCCCTTTTCGCGTTAGTGTGTGAGTTATAAATAGATAGTAAGACAATACAATATTACATTTAAATATTAAGAATTACAATGGGAAAATTTGGATATATATAAAAGGAATAAGCAATTTAATTCGCAAAATGTTGAAATGATAATGTTTTAGTTAATTAATTTTGTTAAATATAAACTAAATATACTTTATGTATTTTCTTAGAGAATGAATAGAAGACATAATTTAAAGAATGATACATACCATATTATCGGAGAGTAAATTGACTTTATATGAAATGTAGAACACTTTTTGTTGCAAAAAGTGTTCTACATTATGATTTTAATAATTTTAGATTTATTAAATTATTAAATTATTAAATTAACTTGGAGGAGAATATATGAAAGTTATTTTCAAAAGAGAAGGTGGAGGGAAAATTTTCGAATCAGCTAATGAAAATATAAGTATTCTACTAGATGTATTAAAAGAAACAAAAGGGATAAAAATTGGGATGATTGAGTATGAAGTATTAGAATATAAACTGGAATATTATCGGAATCCGAAAAAAACAGAAACAGAGAGAGAATTACATATTATTATGCAACCTAAACTTAATCAATAGAGAAAGTAAAGTAATGAAATGATTAGTTTTGACTTTGTTCGTCCTTACTGATTCAGGATCAATGAAATAATTTGTCGAAATGTATGAAACTTATAAAGAATGTGTTGTTTTACATTCTTTATAAGTTTCGAAAGTTTTGTGAGTTTCGTTCATAATAAAAGTATATGCTTATGTCGATGGATGGTTAATGAATAGTAAAACTAAAACTTCTTTTATCTATGCAGGAAATGAATGTATAAATGAATAAATGTATTTATGAAGTATCATCAGGATAGGGAATTGAACTAGTTGCGTGGCAAAGCTTAAAAGAGAAGGAAGAAGCTCAAAATAAACTTTTAACTTTATGCTCAATTATGGAAGAGTATTTAAAAGAAGGGGAATACTTTGAATTATTTAGTTGTTGGGTTGGTGATGAAGATCAGGAAAAAGTTGGGGAATTAAACTTGAAAATAAATCATTTGGATGTAGCTGAAATTTGTATTCCAGAAAGAACGTTAGTTAGGATAGAAAAGTAGAAATATAAAAGCGACTCCACGCATTGGGTGGAGTCGCTTTTATTGTTGCTACACGTATTCTATGATGCGATGGGAAGTGCAAAGAAAATTGATTAATAATAGGGAGTAATTAATGAGTATGAATAAACTTCATAGATTAAAGTTACATTTTGTTTGAAAAATTTACATGTTGCACTTCCGAAAGAACGTTCGTTCGTGTATAATAAGAACAAGCGTTCTTTCGGAGTGGAGATTTATACAAATTCATAAATAGTTTTGAATTGGAAAGCCACGCTACATATTAAATAAGAGATGGATAAAGTGTATTTAGAAGTGAAATTTCTATTTTGTGAATGGATAGATAAAGAAAATTGAGGAGTAAAGAAAATGAATTATGTAAAGATACAGGAAACAGGAAGAGAGTGGGTTCCGTTTACAGTAATGTCGGAACAATTATTAAGTATGAAAAAAATTATTGGAGAGAAATTAAAAGTCCAAAGACCGCTAATAACGAATGAAGCGAAAGAAAGTATTTCAGATAAGTTATTAACTTCATTATTGTCTGAAGAAGAGATGTTAGTGACATATTTTGAAGAAGGATACATACTTTCAAGTTATATGACAGTGGTTCATATAAATCCTATTCAACAAATTGTAAAATGTACAGATGCATTTTATAAAACATATATATTTTCTGCAATGGACATAATTGATGTAACCTAATAAAAGCTGAATTTTGAAATTTAGCTTTTTTAATTTGTCCAGCTATTGGCGGATAGTTAGATTCACACCTCAAAATTTAGCTGTACGTCAGGCTGCCTGCAAAAGCCCAATTGTTATGGGCTAATAGTCAATGGATAATAGACAAAACCCTTACTATTTTTGAAGAGGTGAAGAATTAAATGAAAAAGCAGCTAGATGCAAACTAGCTGCTTAGCCCCAGGGAAAGGGAGAAAAAGATTGGGCATTCAAAAAATCAACGATAGCTGTTTATCAGCCTGAGTATAGTATAGACAAATTTGAAAATATTATACAGATCTGGTTAGGCTGTACCAACTTGGTTTTGATCTGCTAAATCAGAATCAAATGTATTAGTCGCGCTAACCCCACTAAAAGTGTTCACAACGAAACCAACATTAGATGCGCCAGAACCGTTATAAGCTTTTGTATTCTCTTTTGGAGAAACGTTGTAGAAATCACCTAAGTTGAAAGATCCGTTACTATTTTGTACAACTAAATTCCCAACAACTGAGGGCATAATTGTCACCTACCTTATAAGTAATTGTTTGCACTACTATATGAAGGTATAGTCTAATTGGTTCATTTGACAAATATTGTGGGATAGGAAAACGTTTGAAGCTTTATTTAATCAATTTAGCAAAAAGTATGTTAAAATTAATGAAGAGTTGAATTTTATAAAGTGTAAATTCTAATAATTAATATATATGGAATTAAAGGAGGCAAAATGTAATGGATAATGTTATAAAAACAGTAGATTTAACAGATGCAGAATCAAGTAAACTTGTTGCTTTTATTTGTAGTAATGATGTTACATTGATCGAAAAAGCATTTTGTCCTAATGAAATAAAATTAAAGTTTAATGAAATAGCGATTTTATCGGCAATTAAAACAGCATATATTACGAAAGTATCTATAAGGAAAGAACTTGAAGCAATTTTTCACGATACAGGCGTTTTATTAGTGAAGCAAAATATTGAAAGGAATAGTATTCAATCTATAACAATGCATTTTGAACAATTTAAAAAGTTGCAAAATGAGATTGAGAATTTAAATGAAAGCGTGTTTAAGGCTACGTGAAAATACTTGGATAAAGGTGGACCATGTTATGTTGAAAATGTGGATTGAAAAGTATTTGGATAAATCGAACCGTAAACATAAATATAAATATACTTTCATCAATGTGTAACCTATATTTATTGATATGAGAAATGTAGGAAAGAGCAGATACAATTTAAAAATAATAAAGATACAAACAAAAAGAGTAACTATGATGGTTACTCTTTTTATTTGTAAAATGTAATATCAAAAATACTTCTAAAGTATGAAATGAATTGATACTTTAGTAAGAATTTGAATAAGAATAAAAAGAGTAATATTAATTGAAAGGAGGAGATGAAGTTGGAGCGAAACGACATTGAAAAACTTGTAATTATTACTGGAGTAACGCAAGGGTTAGGACGTGCATTGGTTGATAGGTTTCATGAATTGGGATGGAATATAGTAGGGTGTGGACGCTCAAAAAATAAAATTGAAGAGCTTAATAAATATTACGGTGCTTCACATGATTTTCAAGTAATTGATGTTTCAAATCATCACCAAGTTAGTAAATGGGCAAGTTGTATTCTTAATAAGTATAGGGCTCCTGATATGTTAATAAATAATGCATCGATTGTTAATCAAAACGCACCGTTATGGAAAGTTACCGCTCAAGAATTTGAAAGTGTAATGAGTGTAAATGTGAACGGGGTAGTAAATGTCATTAGGGCGTTCGTCCCGGCAATGATAGCTAGAAAAGAAGGGATTATTATTAATATAAGCTCTAGTTGGGGAAGAGAAGGTGAGGCTGAACTTGCGCCATATTGTGCTTCAAAGTTTGCTATTGAAGGTATCACGCAGTCCATGGCAATGGAACTGCCAAATGGCATGGCCGTAGTTGCTTTAGATCCAGGTGGAAGTATTAGCACTCCAATGCTTCACTTATGTGCACCTCAATATGTAAAAGAATCTCCTACACCTGAAATGTGGTCACATAAAGCAATTCGTTATATATTGAATATATCAATAGATAAAAACGGTGACTCGTTGACATGTCCGGTATGCATTTAATTTTCAGATAGGTATTAAATGTGATATGCACATTTTTGAAGGACAAGCATATATTGAATTGTGTAGAAAGCATTTGCAAATTAGACATTTATCGAGAAAGCCCTTGTCAAAAAGAGCACCTGAAAGGTGCTCTTTTGTATTCTTAGTACATTATGTGATGCACAAAATTACATATGAAAAATAAAATAATGAATTAAAGGTGATATTTGTTTGTTTTGAATGTACTAGAAAATTTAAATATAGGTGATGGGAAATGAACCTACGCGATTTAGAATTGACAGGGGCCTGGTTTCAAGTAGGAGGAAATCTTATAGCAGCAATTGGAACAACTAGAGGGTTTGCAGGGGAAGAAAAGATTGAGTCGGATCTTGTTATTGTAGGGAGTTCATTACAAGCTCTCGGATATATATTACAAATTATAGCAACTAATGATGCGAAAGATGAAGATAAATGTGAGAAGCAAGAGGTAACTATAGATAATAAAAATAAAGCGCTAGCGAAAACGGGGATTGAGTTATTAGCTTTAGGCAATATTTCAAATGTAATAGGAACGTATTTTAATCTCAATGAACAAATGAAAGAAAATGATTTCCTTATAATTACTGGAAATAGTTTGCAATCAATTGGCGCTTTTTTAGGAGTAGAAGTAGCATTGAATGAGATAAATGGAATACAGTGGATTATCGTATTAGGGAATTCAATGCAAAGTTTAGGTGCGGGGTTACAAGCATATCAAGGTATTCAAAATATATCAAAAGAAGAAAATGGAAACGAAGACGAAGACGAAGACGAAGACGAAGACAGTAATATAGATAAAGAAGATCAACGTATAATAGGGCTAATAGGTATTTGGATACAGGCAATAGGTACTGTAATTTCAGCAATTGGATTAACCGAAATAGTAGAGGAACAACGATTGGAATCTAAGAAAAGGTGATGAAATACTCATTTCAATGAATTTTGGAGTATTTCAATTTTAGAAGTAGGACAAGATGGATGTGTTAATTCTTTTTGTAGGCTTTTTCATATAGGTGTAGAATATACATATAAACGAACAAGTGAAAATAACTTGTTAACGTTAGTGAGATGCTCCTCATTTAGTTATACTATTATATGTGATTTTTGTAATGATGAGTTCTTATATATTCTTTTAGAAATAAAATAATTTCATAGGTTTGATAGTGTAGGAGATGGATGGGCAAGAATTGAAAAATAAACATTAAGGAGTTTTTTAGACATGATGTACTTATTAGCAATTCTACTTCCGCCGGTAGCTGTTTTATTTTGCGGAAAGCCGTTTCAAGCTATAATTAATTTCATTTTAACCTTAATTTTTTGGGTTCCAGGAGCGATACACGCAGTTCTTGTCGTACATGATAAAAAAGCCGACAGGCGACTTAAAAGACAAATTCAAGCGTACGATGAAATTAATAAAAGAAGATAGAAGATAAATTGCGAGTGAAAACATACAAAAAAGAAAGGGAATTTGATTCGCCTTTCTTTTTTGTATGCCAATCGAGTTTAAATTTTAGTGTAGCGGTAAGAATTTTTAATATAGGTATTATGATAATAACTTTTAGAGTGTGCGTTTAATAAACCGGTGTAAATGCTTTCTGGTACATTAAAGAAATCATACATACCATTCTTCAGTTGAATACGTAAAATCATCGAAAAAGGATTATAGCCAACAGCAACTATATTTTTTGAGATAACGGGAGAGAGCTTCATCAATACGCAACTCCTTACTTTTCATTTTAGATGTTTTTTTCTAGATAAGGGGATTGTCGTGTTGAAATCCTAATAATTAAAGAGGTATTATATTTATATGCGATATATCAAATGTTCTTTATACGTAATTATAAGGAAGTTCACACGAAGTACATATCGTTGTGCTATTTTTATTTCACCTTTGATTTATAAATAAGAAAATATTGACCATTTGAAAAAAAGGTATATTATTTATACGAGGTATTAAAAATTCACTTCTTACATTCTATGCTTTAAGGGGCAGCATTATTAGAAAAAATAGAAGTGAAAATAGTTTGTATAAGAGAAGTATTCTAAAATTTATAATCTGTGAATTGGGAAAATATTGAATGCTCCAGGTCAATATACTTTCTTGACTAAATGTATTTGTGAAAGTGACCTCAATATTTTTAAGTAAATCAACGGGAGAATTGAAAGGCAGGAGAAAGTAACATGTCAGAAAATTATCGTTCTCGAGAGGAGCGAAGACAAGTTCAAAAGAAAAAACAGCCAGCTTCTAAAAAAACAAAACCAAAAGGTAAAACATCGTTTTTCCGTAAATTTTTAATTAGTTGTTTACTACTTGGTATTGTAGGTTTAGTGGCAGGGGTGGCTACCTTTTTCGTTATGATAAAGGATGCGCCGAAACTTGAGAAAGCAAAACTTGTTAATCCGTTATCCTCAAAAATTTATGATAAAGACGGGAATTTGGTATATGAATATGGAAAAGAAAAGCGGACGAATGTTACGTATGATCAAATCCCTAAATTGGTAGAAAATGCATTTTTAGCGACGGAAGATGCACGTTTTTATGAGCATAGTGGAGTAGACTTTAAAGGTACTGCACGTGCGGTTTTAGTCAGCCTTAAAGGAGATTATGGCTCTCAAGGTGGAAGTACGATAACGCAGCAAGTTATTAAAAATTACTTCTTATCGATGGAAAAAACGTCAAAACGTAAAGTTCAGGAAATATATTTAGCGTATAAGCTAGAACAACAATATTCAAAGCATGAAATATTAGAGATGTATTTAAATAAAATTAATTTAGGTAACCGTTCATATGGAATCGCAACAGCAGCACAAAACTACTATGGTAAGGAATTAAAAGATTTAACTTTACCAGAAGTTGCGATGCTAGCTGGTTTACCGAAAGCGCCGAATAACTATGATCCATCGAAACCAGAAAATGTTCAAAGGGCAACAGAAAGAAGAAATACTGTACTAGGATTAATGAATCGACATGGTTATATTACAAAGGCAGAAATGGAAGAAGCATCGAAAGTACCAGTGGATAAAAATATTAAGAGTGCAGCTGAACTACAAGCGATGCCACATACTGCATTTATGGATGCAGTAGTGAAAGAAGTAGAAAAGGAAATACCAGATGTTAATATTGGATCTGATGGTTTAGAAATTTATACAACATTGGATCCAAAAGCACAGAAATTAGCTGATAATATTTTGAATACAAATATTATTAATTATCCAAATGATAAATTCCAAGGTGCTTTCACATTTATGGATACGAAAACTGGAGAAGTTCGCGCTATAGGTAGTGGGCGCGGTGAAAATAAAGCAGTATTTAAAGGGCATAATATGGCGATTGAATTAGATCGTGCAGCTGGTTCAACGATGAAACCAATTTTTGATTACGCTCCTGCAATTGAATATTTAAAATGGGCTACTTATCATCAAATTGATGACTCTCCATTTAAGTATTCAACTGGCCAAGAAGTTAGAAATGCAGATAGAAGTCATTTAGGGCCAATCTCAATGCGTGAAGCACTAACAAAGTCACGTAATATCCCAGCTATTAAAACAGCTAAAGAGGTAGGTATTAGTAAATCGAAAGAGTTCTCTGAGAAATTAGGTATTACATTTAATGTAGCACCGACAGAATCAACAGCGATCGGTACAAATGAAGCGTCACCAACTGAAATTGCAGGTGCTTATGCGGCATTTGGGAATGACGGTAAGTATACGAAGCCGCATTTTGTTAAGAAAGTAGTTTATCCAGACGGCAAGTCACAAAGTTTTGGACAAAAACCAAAATCAGTTATGGCGGATTCTACAGCATATATGATTACTGATATGCTTCGTTCTGTAGTTACATCAGGTACTGGTACATCGGCAAATGTGGCCTCTTTAGATGTAGCTGGTAAAACAGGTACAACTAACTATTCTTCAAAACAACTAGCACAATATGGAATTCCAGAAAGTGCAACTCGTGATAGTTGGTTTGCAGGATATACACCGCAATATACGATGGCAGTATGGACTGGATATACGAAAGATGGTAAAGACGAGTATATTAGTAGTAAAAATACGAAAATTGCACAGTTGATCTTTAAAGAAATGATGAGCGAGATGGCTACAGATAAATCACGCTTTAAAATGCCAAGTAGTGTTATTCAAGAAGGTAGTGAATTGCGTATAAAAGGTGAAAAACGTGATTCATCTCCAAATACTAGCGTACCGGATACAACGGAACAACCAAAACAAGATCAACAGCAAAAAACTGAAGAAGAGAAAAATCAAGAGGAATTAAAGAAACAGGAAGAACTTAAGAAACAAGAAGAGCAAAAGAAACAAGATGAACTTAAGAAGCAAGAAGAGCAAAAGAAACAAGATGAACAGAATAAGCAAAATGAACAAAACAATGGAAATGGTCAAGGAACTCCAAATCCACCAACTAATGGAGGTGGCCAAGGAACTCCAAATCCACCAACCACTGGAGGTGGCCAAGGAACTCCAAATCCACCAACCACTGGAGGTGGTCAAGGAACTCCAAATCCGCCAACCACTGGAGGTGACCAAGGAACTCCAAATCCACCAACCACTGGAGGTGGCCAAGGAACTCCAAATCCACCAACCACTGGAGGTGGCCAAGAAACTCCAACCCCACCAACTACGGGCGGGAACACAGGAGAGGCTCCTTCCAATAATGGACAATAAATAATGCATTTTAAAAGCACCGAAGGTACCGGGAAAAACGGTTTCTTTGGTGCTTTTTGTATTATAAAGAGTAATATTATTTTTAAATATTAAAAGTACCATAGAAATTTTGAAAGTAAATTGATGGGAAATGATAAAAAATTTGAGTTGGCGGTATTGGATAACTAGGGCCATAAAAAGTAGTACTACTCGGGTGTGTACCATGATGCCAAAATGAAGGGGTGACTTGGTCAGTCGATTGATATTGTTGCCAAGCGGCAGGAAGTTCGATACCAACATCAGAACTAGCTGTATGAACGACAGGAACATGTATTGAGGGAGCTGATGGGACAACGGCGGTTATTCTTGGTGATACCCACATGAAAACGATCACTCCTAAGTTTAATAATAAAATAGTATATTCTTCTAAAACATATAAAGGTACATATATAGGTTTTTTGCTTAAAACATAGGCATAAAGTCGTAAGACCAACTTAAATTGATGGTAGACCATTTATTATGAAAAGATACGTCTATTAGCGGAGGGCAAGGGAACATGAAAAATATACAATTGATGTGTTGATTGTAATATTTTACGTGTTTATGGAGGGATTTTAATGGAACGATTATGGACGAAATCATTTATACAAATGACTATCGCGATGTTATTTTTATTTACGGGGTTTTATTTACTTGTTCCAACGCTCCCGCTCTTTATTAAAGAGATTGGTGGAAATGAATCGCAAGTTGGACTGATGATGGGAATGTTTACAATAGCAGCAGTTGTAATACGGCCGATTATTGGAGGTATGTTAGATCAATATGGTAGAAGATCTTTTATTATTTTCGGACTCATATTTTTTGGGATAACGATGTATTCGTATAATTTAGCATCGACTATTGTCCTTTTAGCTGTTTTACGCGTTATTCACGGAGTGACGTGGGCTGTTTCTACAACAGCAGTTGGAACAGCGATAACTGATATTATTCCAGATTCACGTCGTGGTGAAGGGATGGGCTGGTATGGCATGGCGATGACAATCGCGATGGCAATTGGCCCAATGATTGGATTATGGGTTGTACAAAATTATTCATTTCATGGTCTATTCTTGTTAGCAACTCTTTTATCCTTTATGGCAGTCGTATTATCGTTAATAACGAAAATGCCATTCACGCCACAAAAAGAAAAAGGGAAAATTCAGCTGTTTGAAAAATCCGTTTTATCAATAACGGTTGTTGTTTTCTTTTTATCATTTGCATATGGAGGAATAACAACATTTTTACCGTTATTCGCGTCATCAATTGATGTGAATCCTGGGACATTCTTTCTTGTATATGCAATTGCTTTAACAATTGTACGACCTATTTCAGGAAAACTATTAGATAAGTATGGAGAAGTTTTTATCATACTTCCGGCACTATGTATTACTATTTTAGCGATAGTTGTACTAACGATTTCAAATGGTTTGATAGGTGTAATGATTGCAGCGGCATTATATGGTGTTGGATTCGGTTCAGCACAGCCCGCTTTACAAGCAGCGATGCTGACAATTGTTGATCCTAGTAAAAGAGGAGTTGCTAACGCTTCATTCTTTACCGCTTTTGATTTAGGGATTGGATTAGGTGCGATTTTACTTGGAGTTGTTTCACAAATGTTTGGTTACCGTATTTTATTCGCAGGTAGTGCAATTTCAGGATTAATAGCTTTAATTATATTTGTCATTTTTGTAAAACAGCGATTAGGCAAAAAAGATTTTGCGTAAACAGGAAGAGCGAAGATGAAAATTTCAATTGAACATGACGCTCGACGATGCTTTAAGGAAGAATTGCGTATAAAGCATGATGAATCTATTTGATTTATCCCGCTATTTGCGGGCAGTAAGACTCCACCTCAAAATCTGGCGGGAGATCAACTGCCCTAAACGCCTGATTGGTACGGCCTAATAATCAGTGGGGGATGAACACCCCCCACTGATTAAAGTTTCACTTTATTGTAAGATACGGAGGGAGTAGCTCAATTCATCCAGGATATTTTTTAGGAATTGTTTCTGAGAAACCAGTTCGGGAAATAGTGCCAGTTGAGAAAGACGGTATTTTATTTTTATAGATTTTGATAATCTTTCGTACTTTCAAAACTATGATTTAGTTGTCAGCTATCGTAAAGAAACGGAAGAAATTTAATTTAATTATGTAAAATAATAACTTTATTAAAAATAAATAAATTTTATATAAGAATTATATTTATAGGAATGTGAAATAAATATTATCAAAAACGAGCTGTGCATGAGTGCGGCTCGTTTTTTTATATTTGTTAAATAAAAAGAGATTAAAGGTATATTTAGTGGGATTATATGGATGATTGTTATATTTCGTTTTAAAAAATCGCAAAAGGATGTCTGTACTTTTTTATGAAATGTGAAAGTTATTTTTGGAAAATTGTATTATTACATCGGTAAAAGTATAGGAAACTTATCATTATAAAATAAATTGAAATCTTCTAAAAACTCTGATACATTGAAATAGAAATGTAGTTTCAAAGTATTGTAAAGGCTTACAGTTATGTGCACGAAGATCTATTAGGATTGGAGGAAATAATGATGAAAGCTGAAGAAAAATTTTCCCCGGGATTAGATGGTGTAGTAGCAGCGGAGACGAAAATTTCGTTTCTTGACACAGTAAAAGGTGAAATTGTAATTCAAGGGTATGATTTAATCGAACTCTCAAAAACAAAAGAGTATTTAGACATTGTGCACCTTTTATTAGAAGAACATTTACCGAATGAAGATGAAAAAGCAACAATTGAAAAGAAATTAAAAGAAGAATATGCAGTGCCAGAAGGTGTATTCAACGTGCTAAAGGCATTGCCAAAGGAAACGCATCCTATGGATGGGTTACGTACAGGTGTGTCTGCATTAGCTGGTTACGATAGTGATATCGAAAACCGCTCGTTAGAAGTGAATAAAAGTCGAGGGTACAAGCTTTTAAGTAAAGTGCCAAATATTGTAGCGAATAGCTATCATATTTTAAATAATGAGGAGCCAATTCAGCCCCTTCAGGAATTGTCATATAGTGCGAATTTCTTCTATATGTTAACTGGAAAAAAACCAACTGAACTTGAGGAAAAGATCTTTGATCGTTCCCTAGTTTTATATAGTGAACATGAAATGCCAAACTCTACATTTACAGCTCGCGTAATTGCATCAACACAATCGGATTTATACGGTGCTCTAACAGGTGCAGTGGCATCTTTAAAAGGAAGCTTACATGGCGGTGCAAATGAAGCGGTTATGTACATGCTTTTAGAAGCTGGAAATGTTGAGAAATTTGAAGAATTATTACAGAAGAAACTTTATAACAAAGAAAAAATTATGGGCTTTGGACACCGTGTTTACATGAAGAAGATGGATCCAAGAGCACTTATGATGAAGGAAGCTTTAAAACAGCTTTGTGATGTAAAAGGTGATTATACACTATATGAAATGTGTGAAGCCGGAGAGAAAATCATGGAGAAAGAAAAAGGAATTTATCCGAATCTTGATTATTACGCAGCTCCAGTATATTGGATGCTTGGTATTCCAATTCAACTTTACACACCAATCTTCTTTAGCTCTAGAACAGTAGGACTATGTGCGCACGTTATTGAGCAACATGCAAATAATCGTTTGTTCCGTCCACGTGTAAATTATATAGGCGAGCGACATGCATTTAGTAAATAAAAACAACTGGGGAGTTGTTAGCGCCGCCCGCCAGATGGGTGTTTGACCGACACCCATCATTAATAATAACGAATTTTCGACAGAAAGGGAAGATTAGCATGATTAAAACAAATGAAATTAAACAAAAAGATGCATTATTAGAAGAAATTACGGATTATGTATTAAATAAAGAGGTTACAAGTACAGAAGCATTCAGTACGGCTCGCTACGTATTACTTGATACGCTTGGCTGCGGTATTTTAGCATTACAATATCCAGAGTGTACGAAATTACTAGGACCAGTTGTACCAGGAACGATCGTACCAAACGGTACACGTGTACCAGGAACATCTTATGTGCTAGATCCAGTAAAAGGTGCATTTAATATCGGATGTATGATCCGTTGGTTAGACTATAACGATACTTGGCTTGCAGCAGAATGGGGACATCCATCTGATAACTTAGGCGGAATTTTAGCAGTAGCAGATTATATTAGCCGCGTTCGTATTGCAGAAGGAAAAGAACCATTAAAAGTACGTGAAGTACTAGAAATGATGATTAAAGCACATGAAATTCAAGGTGTACTTGCTTTAGAAAACAGCTTAAACCGTGTTGGTCTTGACCATGTATTATATGTAAAAGTAGCAACAACTGCTGTAGTTGCGAAAATGCTTGGCGGAACACGTGAAGAAATCTTTAATGCATTATCACATGCGTGGATTGATAATTCTAGTCTTCGTACATATCGTCATGCTCCAAATACTGGCTCACGTAAATCATGGGCAGCTGGTGATGCGACGAGTCGCGGTGTTCATCTTGCAATGACTGCTCTAAAAGGTGAAATGGGTTATCCAACAGCATTATCTGCGCCAGGATGGGGATTCCAAGATGTATTATTTAACAAGCAAGAATTAAAATTAGCTAGACCACTAGAGTCTTATGTAATGGAAAATGTATTATTTAAAGTATCATATCCAGCAGAATTCCATGCACAAACAGCTGCAGAATGTGCGGTGAAATTACATCCGGAAATTAAAGAAAGATTAGATGAAATTGATCGTATTACAATTACAACTCATGAGTCAGCAATTCGTATTATCGATAAAGAAGGTCCATTAAATAACCCAGCTGATCGTGATCATTGTTTACAATACATTACGGCAATTGGTTTATTAAAAGGAGATATCGTTGCGGACGATTATGAAGATGTAGTAGCAAATGATCCACGTGTAGATGAATTACGTAATAAGATGGTTGTTGTTGAAAACAAACAGTACAGTTTAGATTACCTTGACCCGAACAAGCGCTCAATCGCCAGCGCTGTTCAAGTTCACTTTAAAGATGGTACTGTAACAGAAAATGTGGAATGTGAATATCCACTTGGTCACCGTTTCCGTAGAGACGAAGCAATTCCAAAAGTTGTTCAAAAATTCACTGCAAATATGGCAGGTCATTATTCTAGTAAGCAACAAGAACAAATTCATGAAATTTGTTTAAATGAAGAAAAACTAGAAAATATGAATGTAAACGAATTTGTAGATCTATTCTTAATTTAATAATAGGGGGAATTTATAATGGCTTGGGTTGTGAATAAACAGTCAACACAAGAGGAGCTTGCGAATCGCTTCCGAGCTTTAGTAGAAGCAAATGAAATTTTGCAAATTCCAGGTGCTCATGATGCAATGGCGGCTCTTGTTGCGAAAAATACAGGTTTTTCAGCTCTTTATTTATCGGGAGCTGCTTACACTGCAAGTAAAGGGCTACCAGATTTAGGTATCGTGACGTCTACTGAAGTAGCAGAGAGAGCAAGAGATCTAGTTAGAGCTACAGATTTACCAGTTCTTGTTGATATTGATACAGGATTTGGTGGAGTACTAAACGTAGCGAGAACAGCTGTAGAAATGGTAGAAGCAAAAGTAGCGGCTGTTCAAATTGAAGATCAACAATTACCAAAGAAATGTGGACATTTAAATGGTAAGAAACTTGTTACTACAGAAGAATTAGTTCAAAAAATTAAAGCGATTAAAGAAGTTGCGCCAAGTTTATATATTGTAGCACGCACAGATGCTCGCGGCGTGGAAGGATTAGATGCAGCGATTGAAAGAGCGAACGCATATGTTAAAGCAGGTGCAGACGCAATTTTCCCAGAAGCGCTTCAATCGGAAGAAGAATTCCGTTTATTTACTAGCAAAGTGAATGCACCTCTACTAGCAAATATGACTGAGTTCGGGAAAACACCATATTATAGTGCTGAGGAATTTGCGAATATGGGCTTCCACATGGTGATTTATCCAGTAACGTCGCTTCGAGTTGCTGCAAAAGCATATGAGAATGTATTCACGCTAATTAAAGAGACTGGTTCTCAAAAAGATGCACTTTCTAATATGCAAACGAGAAGCGAGCTATATGAAACAATTTCATATCATGACTTTGAAAAATTAGATACTGGAATTGCAAAAACAGTATTATCTGAAGATCAATAGGTAGAAGGACTTAGGCGATGAGAATACATCTTTGGCAAAACGAACTGCTTGATGTGAAAAATCATCGCCTTCTGTTTTCAATAATAAGATATTCCACTCATCGTAGACGAGCATATGCAAAGAGCAATGAAGGCCGAAATGATAGGGGGATTCAGATGGAGAAAACGAAGTTACCTTGGGATGAATTTTTTTCACTCAATAAAGATGTGAACAATACTTTCTTTACACCAGAAGATTTTTCAGGAGATGAAGATTTAATTGCAAAAACGACAGAACAATTTGTAAAACAAGAAATTGTTCCACAAATTGAGAACATTGAACAACATAACTATAACGTTTCTCGTCAATTATTTGAGAAAGCTGGGGAACTTGGATTATTGGGCATTGAGGTACCAGAAGATTATGGCGGGTTTGAGTTAGGAAAGGCTGTCTCAGGTCTTGTAGCAGAGAAAATGGGTTACGCTGGTGCATTTAGCGTTTCATTTAATATACACGCTGGTGTAGGTACATTGCCTTACATATATTACGGAACGAAAGAACAAAAAGAAAAATATTTGCCGAAAATTGCGTCTGGAGAATGGATTGGGGCTTATGCTTTAACTGAGCCCAATGCTGGTTCTGATGCATTAAGTGCAAAAACGAGCGCAGTATTGAATGAAGATGGTACTGCTTGGAAGTTGAATGGTGAGAAGCAGTGGATTACAAATGCTCATATGGCAGATGTATACGTTGTTTTTGCGAAGACAAATAAAGGAATGACAGCGTTTATTGTCGAAAGAACATGTAAAGGTGTATCAATAGGATTAGAAGAAAAGAAGATGGGGATAAAAGGTTCTTCAACAGCGACGCTTATTTTAGAAGATGTTGTTATTCCTGCTGAAAATGTTTTAGGGGAAGTTGGGAAAGGGCACCACGTAGCTCTTAATATTCTTAACTTCGCTAGACTAAAACTTGCTTTTGGAAATATTGGAACAGCAAAACAAGCAATCGGTTTGTCGGTTCAATATGGAAAAGAGCGAAAACAGTTCCAAACGGAATTAGTAGATTTTCCGATGATTCAAGAGAAAATTGCAAATATGATCATTGCTACATATGGAGCAGAAAGTGCAGCTTACCGTACTGCAGGTGTAATTGATGAAGCAATTCATGAGAGTGATGAAGATCTTATGAAAAAAATGTCCCAATTTGCAATTGAATGTGCACTGAATAAAGTAAACGCTTCTGAAACACTTGCTTATATCGTAGATGAAGCTGTACAAATTCATGGTGGTTACGGTTATATGCAAGAATACGAAGTAGAACGATTATATCGTGATGCTAGGATTAGTCGTATTTTTGAAGGAACGAATGAAATTAATAGATTAACAGTTGCAAAAATGTTAATGAAGCAAATCGAGCAAATAGAAGATGCTGAAGTAGAAATTGATGTGGCAAATGTAGAAAGAAACCATCGTTACATTTTATTAGCGAAAAAATTGTTGAAACAATCTTTGAAAACGCTCTCTAAAACTCCAGGGTTAAAAATTGATCAAGAGCAAGAATATTCACGTGTATTATCAAATATGTTGACGGACGTGTACGTCATGGAATCAGCATTTTTACGTACGAGTAAAGCAATTAGTAAAAATGGTGAAGAAAAAGAGCGTACGAAACAAATGATAACGGATGTTATTTGTGAAGAAGGCTATCGTAAAGTAGAAGAATCGGCGATTTCAATACTTTCAGCGGCTGTCACAGAAGAACAAGATAGACACGTAATTTTAGCTGAAATCCGTCAATTATTAGTGCCTTTATACACGAACGTATTTACGAAAAAGAGAGAAATTGCGAAAGCTATTATAAATCGTGGGAAATATATTGTGTAAATAGGAGGAAAGCGATATGAAAAAGATTGGTTTTATCGGCTTAGGTAACATGGGTCTTCCAATGTCTAAAAATTTAGTTAAATCAAGTTACACAGTATATGGAGTGGACTTAAACAAAGAGGCTGAAGCTTCCTTTGAAAAAGAAGGAGGAATTATTGGCTTATCAATCTCAAAACTAGCAGAGACATGTGATGTGATTTTTACAAGTTTACCTTCACCTCGTGCTGTTGAAGCAGTATATTTTGGGGAAGAAGGATTATTTGAAAATAGCCACTCGAATGTTGTATTAATTGATACAAGTACTGTATCTCCACAGTTAAACAAACTGTTAGAGGAGTCGGCGAAGGAAAAGAAAGTAGACTTTTTAGCAGCGCCTGTTAGCGGTGGTGTAATTGGAGCAGAAAATCGCACATTAACGTTTATGGTTGGTGGATCAAAAGACGTATATGATAAAACTGAATCTATCATGGAAGTGTTAGGAGCGAATATTTTCCACGTTAGTGAACAAATTGATAGCGGTACGACTGTTAAATTAATTAACAATCTATTAATTGGTTTTTATACAGCTGGTGTGAGTGAAGCTTTAACGTTAGCGAAAAAGAACAATATGGATTTAGATAAAATGTTTGATATTTTAAATGTAAGTTACGGTCAAAGTAGAATTTATGAGCGCAATTATAAAAGTTTCATTGCATCCGAAAACTACGAGCCAGGCTTTACTGTGAATTTATTAAAGAAAGATTTGGGATTTGCAGTAGATTTAGCTAAAGAAAGCGAACTTCACTTACCAGTAAGCGAAATGCTATTGAACGTATATGAAGAAGCGAGTGAGGCAGGATATGGTGAAAACGATATGGCTGCTTTATATAAGAAAGTTAGCGAACAATTAATTTCTAATCAAAAATAATAGACTTATATACATCATAAAAAAGGAGAGAATATAATGATTACAACTGAAATTAAACGAGTGAAAAATCATATTAATGGTGAGTGGGTAGAGTCTACTGGTACAGAAGTAGAAGCAGTTCCAAATCCAGCGACTGGAAAAATTATCGCTTACGTTCCGCTATCTCCGAAAGAAGATGTTGAAAAAGCTGTTGAAGCGGCAAAAGCAGCATATGAAACATGGTCTAAAGTACCAGTTCCGAATCGTTCAAGACAATTGTATAAATATTTACAGCTTTTACAAGAAAACAAAGAAGAGCTTGCAAAAATCATTACGCTAGAAAACGGTAAAACACTAACAGATGCAACTGGTGAAGTGCAGCGTGGTATTGAAGCAGTAGAACTTGCAACATCAGCACCAAATTTAATGATGGGACAAGCTCTTCCGAATATTGCTAGCGGAATTGATGGGTCGATTTGGCGCTATCCAATCGGTGTAGTTGCTGGTATTACGCCGTTTAACTTCCCAATGATGATTCCATTATGGATGTTCCCACTTGCAATTGCTTGCGGTAATACATTCGTATTAAAAACATCTGAAAGAACGCCACTTTTAGCAGAGCGACTTGTAGAGTTATTCTATGAAGCTGGTTTCCCAAAAGGTGTATTAAATTTAGTACAAGGCGGAAAAGATGTTGTAAATAGCATTTTAGAAAATAAAGATATTCAAGCTGTTTCATTCGTTGGATCTGAGCCGGTAGCTCGTTACGTATATGAAACAGGTACGAAACATGGAAAACGTGTACAAGCGTTAGCAGGTGCGAAAAACCATGCGGTTGTTATGCCAGATTGCAACCTTGAAAAAACGGTACAAGGTGTAATTGGGTCTGCGTTCGCAAGTAGTGGAGAGCGCTGCATGGCATGTTCAGTAGTAGCAGTAGTTGATGAAATTGCTGATGAATTCATTGATGTATTAGTATCAGAAACGAAGAAGTTAAAAGTAGGTGACGGTTTCAACGAAGATAATTATGTTGGACCATTAATCCGTGAATCTCATAAAGAACGTGTTTTAGGCTATATTAATAGTGGTGTAGCAGATGGAGCAACTTTACTAGTCGATGGCCGTAAAATCAATGAAGAAGTTGGGGAAGGTTACTTTGTTGGTGCAACGATTTTTGATGGTGTAAATCAAGAAATGAAAATTTGGCAAGATGAAATTTTCGCTCCAGTATTAAGTATTGTAAGAGTAAAAGATTTAGAAGAAGGTATTAAGCTGACAAATCAATCGAAATTTGCGAATGGTGCTGTTATTTATACATCAAATGGAAAACATGCACAAACATTCCGAGACAATATTGATGCTGGTATGATTGGTGTGAATGTTAATGTTCCAGCACCAATGGCATTCTTCGCATTTGCAGGAAACAAAGCTTCATTCTTTGGAGATCTTGGTACAAATGGTACGGATGGCGTTCAATTTTATACACGCAAAAAAGTCGTAACTGAGCGTTGGTTTTAAGAAATAGTATGTAAGTTGTTACATGTAAAAACCACTCTAAAGAGTGGTTTTTTATTGTGTATTAATTATTTCTTTCAAAGGCTAATTTAATACCAAATCCAATTAAGACGAGTCCTGTAACCCCTTGAATATAACGCTGTGTCTTCGGTTTTTTCATAAAAGCACTAATTTTATCAATTAAAAATATATAAAAAGCAAACCAAATGACTGTTAAAATGAGATAAGTAAGTCCCATAACGAGAAGTTGTATAAATGTATTATGATTTGGGTTTAAAAACTGTGGTAAAAAAGTTAAAAAGAAAACTGCAACCTTAGGGTTTAGTAAATTTGTAAGAAACCCTTGGCGAAAGCAGGAAGTATGTTTATTTTCATTATTTATTGGAACTTCATTTGTAGTTAAGTCTCCTGTGCTTCTTACTGCTAAAAGGGCTTTAATACCAATATAGACTAAATATATAGCACCAACATATTTAAAAATAGAAAATAAAAGAGCAGACTTTACAATAAGTGCCGAAAGACCAATTACAGCAGCTAAAGTGTGGATTAAAAGCGCAACACAAGTACCAAAAACTGTTTTTACGCCGCCGATTTTTCCAGCAACCAATGTGTTTTTCGTAGCCATTGCTGTATCAGGACCGGGTAGAATAATAAGACATATAGACATAATAATAAACAAAAAATAATTTCCCATAATGTTATCCGCCTTCCTTTATGTTTTTAGAAAATTCTATTAACGATAGTTTAACATACATTGTAGTTAAATAAAATTAAATTATATTTAAAATTATTTAACTGAAAAGAAGAGGCCATATAGAGTAGCTGAGAGTAAGCTACAATATATGGTCTCGTTGTTTAGGCGTTAAGTAAGTTAAAGAAACGATTTACATCTTCTTCTGAAACATCACTTAATTGTTTATATTTATAATTTGGATTTTGATCTTTATCAACTACAATGGAGCGTACTCCTTCAAAGAAATCTTCATGTCGCATGAAGTTTTTAGCGAGTATAAGGTCTGTCGCGAAACATTCTTCAACTGACTTTTCTTGGCCATCGATAAACTGTTTTAATGTTACTTTTAATGAAACAGGGGATTTTGATAATAGCTTTTCTTTCGTTGCTTGGGCAAAGGAACTTGGATCTTTCTCTAACGATTGAATGATTCCTTCAATTGTATCGAATGCAAAATGCGAATTAATTTCTTCTAATGAAGAAGAAAGATTGCCATCTAAGTTTGGAGCAGTTGCAAATGTACGAATAACTTCTTTTAAATGAGTATGTACATCTTCTTTATTCCAATTTACATTTTCAAGTGCGGTAAGGAAATTTGGTAATGAATCTGATGTCATAAAATAATCAGCAGCGTTTATATATAATACATCAGGAGCTTTTAAAATGGATGCTGTTAAAGCAACATATCTGCCAGTAGATCCAGGAGCTTTATTTAAGAAATAAGCAGCACCGACATCTGGGAAGAAACCGATGTTCATTTCAGGCATTGCCCACTTCGTACGCTCTGTTACGATTCGATATTTAGCCCCATTTGTCAGACCAACACCACCGCCCATTACGATTCCATCTAAACAGGCGATAATTGGCTTTTTATATTGATAAATAAATGTATCAATTTCATATTCTTCTTCAAAAAATTGTTCTGCATGCTGTAATGCAATCTCATTTGAACGTGCTTCGTATAGCGTTTTAATGTCGCCACCTGCACAAAAACCTTTCGTTCCAGCTCCTTTTAAAACGATTACTGTAATTTGATCATCTTGTTCCCATTCTTTAAGTTTTTGCCCAATTGGTTTTAACATGTCATAGGATAAAGAATTAAGTGCTTTTGGACGGTTTAAAGTAATAGATGCAACGCCGTTTTCGCTAACAGAAAATAAAACGTGTTCAGTCATTATAAATCCTCCCTTACATATCTTCCTATTCTTATTTCTTGATACATGATGAAATGTCCTTTATAAATTTGTCTAATATTGGCGCTATAAGGATTAATATGTACTCCGCATATTTTGACGAGTTATATTTGCAGGATTCTGAAGAATGAAGAGGAATATTACAACATTACTGTAAGCACAATTATTTGGAATTATAGTGTTGAAGGCGCTATTATATGTATAACTTATATTTAGTTATTATGCGTGGCGTAACAATCTATTAAAGAGTGGATGTAGAAAAGATTAAAAAGCTGAATTATCTAACTTTTAAAGACCGTTGGGTTTGTATATAATTAGAAATAGAGAAAGGAGAGATCGGAATGCCAGGACCATTACTATTGTCGGTAATTATTTTGTCATCTCTTATGGTAGGAATTACACAGTATTTTCATCATACAGATACGACAGAAGAAGTGAAGGATAAGGTGCGTCTCGTGTTTCCGATTTTTATAATATCTATTTCCATATGTTTTTTACTAAATAAAGATGGGTATGTAGTGGCCGTATTCGCGTTTTTTGTAGCGATTGTCTTAATAACTGTATTGTACTACGTTATGAAAGAGTACTTACAAAAATAAGGATGCCTGAATGGCATTTTTATTTTTGTAGATTGAAAATTTCACATACCGTATTTTATGTGAAAAAACATAAAATATTTATAATTAAAAAAGTATGTACATCGCGGTGTATTTACTTGTCAATCTTGCATGACCACTATACTATTAAAATGTAGAGATTAGAAAAAAAGGGGTTGTATCTAACATGAAATTTGAGATGCACACAAAAATTATTTCAAATGAAAAAGAAGTAAGATTACATATAGAAGATAATTTATTCCAATTAAATTTAGATGGTTATCATCTATTTACTGTTCAAGAAATATTGCCTTTATATAAATCAAACGAAGAAAGAATCGGTAGTGCAATTGTCCAAAAGTTAGAATGGGAGAACGGAAAAACTACACTAAACTATCAGCTCGTTTCACTACAATCAGTAAACTAAAAGGAGAAGGATAATATGAAGTTTTTTCATACAGCGGATTGGCATTTAGGTAAGCTTGTTCATGGTGTATATATGACTGAAGATCAAAAAATTGTGTTAGATCAGTTTGTACAAGCTGTTAAAGAAGAAAAACCGGATGCTGTAATTATTGCAGGAGATTTATATGACCGAGCAATTCCACCTACAGAAGCAGTAGACTTATTAAATGATGTATTACAAAAAATAGTTATTGATTTACAAACACCAGTAATAGCAGTTGCAGGAAACCACGATAGTCCGGACCGTATACATTTTGGTAGTAATTTAATGAAAAAACAAGGATTACATATTGTTGGACAATTCCAGTTTCCATATAATCCTGTTGTTTTAAATGATGAATACGGAGAGGTTCATTTCCATCTCATTCCGTATGCGGATCCAAGTATTGTTAGACATATATTGAAAAATGAGGATATTCGTTCTCATGATGATGCGATGCGTATTTTTATGAATGAACTTTCTGAAACGATGGATAAAGAAGTGAGACATGTATTTGTAGGACATGCATTTGTAACTTCTTCAGGAGAGGCTGAGGAAAATACAAGTGATGCGGAACGACCACTTTCAATTGGTGGTGCTGAATATGTAAATAGCCATTATTTTGATAAGTTTCATTACACGGCGCTTGGTCATTTACATCAAGCGCATTTTGTACGTAATGAGACAATTCGTTATTCAGGTTCGCCACTTGCCTATTCTATCTCTGAAGAAAAACATAAAAAAGGATATTATATTGTGGAACTGGATGAAAAAGGTGAAACAACAATTGAGAAACGTTTACTTACACCACGTCGTAAAATGCGTACAGTAGAAACAAAAATAGATGATTTATTGCATCATCCAGTAAATGAGGATTATGTATTTGTGAAATTATTAGACGAAAATCCAGTCTTGCAGCCAATGGAAAAAATACGTTCTGTATACCCAAATGCAATGCATGTTGAAAGATCTATTCAAAGACGAGAGTTCACAGATGAAAATGAAGTAACTATTTCAAGACATAAAACGGATGATTTATCACTTTTAAAAGCTTTTTATAAAGAAATGAAAGGGTTAGAGTTATCAGAAGAGAAAGAACGTCTATTTATAGAGGTATTACAAACAGTGCAAGAACGGGAAGGTGAACGAGGATGAGACCGATTCAGCTAATTATGACAGCATTTGGGCCCTATAAACAGAAAGAAGTAATTGATTTTGATGATCTTGGAGAGCATCGTATCTTCGCCATTTCTGGTAATACAGGGGCCGGAAAAACAACGATTTTTGATGCGATTTGTTATGTGTTATATGGAGAAGCTAGTGGAGAAGAGCGTAGTGATACAAGCATGCTTCGTAGTCAATTTGCTGATGATAATATTTATACAAGTGTGGAATTAACCTTTCAATTAAAAGGGAAAAGATATGAAATAAAACGACAACTGGGTCATAAAAAACAAGGAAATAAAACAATTACAGGACATGCAGTTGAATTATATGAAGTAATTAATGAAGAAAAGGTTCCTTGTGTCGATCGTTTTCATGTAACGGATGTAAATAATAAAATTGAAGACTTAATTGGATTAAGTAAACATCAATTTAGCCAAATAGTAATGTTACCGCAAGGAGAGTTCCGAAAACTATTAACGTCTGAAACAGAAAATAAAGAAGAGATATTACGTCGTATTTTTAAAACAGATCGTTATAAGCTAATGCGTGAGTTACTTGATCAAAAACGAAAACAATGGAAAGACGTCTTACAAGAAAAGCAGAAAGAGCGAGAGCTATACTTCCGTAATGTTTTTAAATTACCAATTCGCGATGGATCATTATTAGAGACATTAGTGGAACAAGAACATGTAAATACGCATCAAGTAGTAGAAGCATTAGAACAAGAAACAGCTGCGTATAAGGCAGAGGTTGAGCAATTACAAGTAGAACAAGAAGTTCAAACGAAGCAATTAAAGGATGCTGAAACACGTTTTCATGCAGCGAAATCTGTAAATGAGAAATTTATAGATTTACAACAAAAGAATGAGAAATATAATACTTTACAAGAGAACCGTACAGTTATTGAAATGAAAGAAAAATCTTTTAAACGTGCGGAACAAGCAAAGCGCTTATTACCATTTGAACAATGGTACGAAGAAGCAATGCAAAATGAGCAGAAGGCTGAAAGTTTGTTAAAACAGATAATCGCCAAAAAAGAAAATATAACGAATAACTTTGAACTTGCTCAGGAGAAATATGAAGCAGTAAAGAATAAAGAACCTGAGAGAGAAAATGCAAAAAAACTCGTTCAAAGATTAGAAGAGTTACAACCGATCATTGCATCATTAGCTGAGAAACAGTTGAATTTACAAAATACAGAAATTCAAGTAGAGAAATTAAAAGAAAGTATGCAAAACTTAGATCGACAATTAGAGGAGCATACAAATCAAAAACAGCTAATGTCTGATGAATTACAGCAATTAGAAGTAGCGCTTGAACAATATGTAGCTAAAGTAGAAGAACTAACGAATATGCGAGAAGATGCAAAAGTTTTAAAGCAAGCATATGATGTTTCGCAAGAAAAACAAAAATTCGAGCAAGAAAAAGAATCGGCATATAATAAGATGCAATTGGCAGTTAACGCATATGAAAATATGGAACGTCGCTGGTTAAGTGAACAAGCTGGTATATTAGCTCTTCATTTACATGATGGTGAATCTTGTCCAGTATGTGGTAGTACGAACCATCCGAAAAAAGCTACAGAGCAAAGTGATGCGATCGATGAGAAAGAGTTAAATGATTTAAGAGCTAAGAAAAATGTTGCTGAAAAATTACATGTTCAATTAGAGGAGAAATGGAATTTCTATCATCTTCAATATGAACAGGTACTAGAAGAGGTTAAGAAGCGAGGCTATCGCTCGGAAGAATTAGTTGAAACATACAGTGCGCTTGTTCAAAAGGGAAAACAATTAGCAACTGAAGTGAATACGTTAAAAGCAAGCGAAGAAACGCGTAAGCAAACAGCTGTGAATATAAAAAGCGTAGAAGAAAAAATAGATGTACTTCAGAAACAAAAGCGTGAGGTAGAAATAGAGCAGCACCGTATAGAAATGGAGTGTATGCAGCTTCGTACGTCATATGAACATGATAAGAAAAGTATTCCTGAAAGCTTACAAACAGTACAAGCTTGGAAAGTTCAGTTTGACCAAGCTATGAATGAACTCAGATTAATGGAAGACGAATGGAAGAAAGTGCAGGAAGCGTATCAACATTGGCAAAATGAAAATATACGTATTCAAGCAGAACAGGAAAGTGCTTCTAATCAATTTGAAAGTACAAAATTGAAGAAAGAAGAGACGTTTACTCGCTTTATGAAAGAGCTTGAACAGAGCGGATTTACAGATCAAATCATGTATAAAGAAGCTAAATTAAATGATATCGAGATGGAGATGTTACAAAAAGAAATTCAAAGTTATTATTCATCTCTTGAAGTGCTTGCAAAACAAATTGAAGAGTTACATGCTGAATTAAAAGATAAAGAGTACATGGATATTACGGCGTTAAGTGAACACATAACAGAATTACAAATTAATCTTGATATAATAAAAGAAAAACGTCAACGTGCGCAAAATGCGGTAACATATATTTCTGATTTACATGAAAACATTAAACGAATTGATGAACAAATTCATGAGGAAGAAAAAGCATTCCAAGAACTTGTTGATTTATATGAAGTAATGAAAGGGGATAACGATAGTCGTATATCCTTTGAACGCTACATCTTAATTGAGTATCTAGAACAAATTGTTCAAATTGCGAACGAACGATTACGTAAATTATCAAATGGACAGTTTTATTTAAAACGAAGTGAACGAGTTGAAAAGAGAAACCGTCAAAGTGGATTAGGATTAGATGTATATGACGCATACACAGGTCAAACACGAGATGTAAAAACATTATCTGGCGGTGAGAAATTTAACGCATCACTTTGCTTAGCACTTGGAATGGCAGACGTAATTCAAGCATATGAAGGTGGTATTTCCATCGAAACGATGTTTATCGATGAAGGATTCGGCTCATTAGATGAAGAGTCATTAACGAAGGCGGTTGATGCCCTAATTGACTTACAAAAATCAGGCCGCTTTATTGGTGTAATTTCACACGTCCAAGAACTGAAAAACGCAATGCCAGCTGTATTAGAGGTAACGAAGCAGAAGGATGGGTGTAGTCAGACGAGGTTTGTGGTGAAATAAGTTCAATTATAATTCATGCTCAAAGTATTGTTTGCAATTTTCCAGTATAGAACTTACGAAAAAACAAATGCCGCCTCGTTATAGAGATGGCATTTGTTTTTTATTCAAAACTACATAATTCACCTACGAGTTATCTGTAGAAGGCGGTGTATTTTCTAAGCGATTATACGTTTTAAAGGCCGAAATTGCTGATATAACACCACCTACTAGAAATAAAGCTGATCCGCCGACCAATATGATACGACTGACATATGTTTCGCGCGCTTCTTCAACTTCTTCTTGTAACATTGTTGGCATTTAAATTCCCCCTAAACAACATTTCTTTTGTAGATAGTATATACAAACGCCTAAAATATGTTAAAACCACTGGATAGTATTATGAGGAAGTATGTAGTTAGATGTGAATTGTTTGAAAAATCTTCATTATAAATTTATGCTAACTTCACATAGAGCACAAATTGAAATTGTATTATGTATATGTACCAAATAGATGAATTTGTATAGTATTGCTGTTTTTAAATAATCAAAATCCTATTATTTCTATATAAGGGTCTTAATTGTATATTAGAGGTAATATTTTATTTAGAAGCAGATTTTAATAAAAAGGAATTCAAATAAAAGGGGAATGTCTTATGACAACATATACGAGCGAGATAAAAAAAAGTTTAGTAACTGAAGAAGATGTGGATATTTTAAAAATAATGGCGCATCCAATACGATTACAAATTGTAAATGAATTAAGTGCACGCAAAACTTGTAATGTAACACAATTAACAGAAATATTAAATATTCCTCAATCGACTGTTTCGCAGCATTTATCAAAAATGAAAGGTAAAGTGTTAAGAGCTGAGAGAAGAGGGTTAGAAATTTATTATTACATTAATAATTTAAAAGCAAGCAAGATTGTTAGTGTTTTAGGATATATAAATTAATGAAGTGTTATTATACAAAATAGCCTCCGCTGTTAAGCAGGGGCTATTTTGTATTGTTTTATTTATTTGCATTTAAAATTTTATAGTTTTTATGATTTACTATTGTTCGATCAAATTCAAAAGTACCACCGCTCACATCTGTAACTTCAACTAAGACCGATTCAGTGTATAGTTTTAGTACAGATCCTGTAATCTTTAAGTTACTTCGTTGAAATAGTATAGTATCCCCTACGTTTGCTTTCATAGTACCTCCTTATAAAAGACAGAAATGTTTGTTTATTATATATATTAAACCACGTATAGATATATTAGTGAATGTTTAGTTTTATTTATCAATAAAATATTTGTTGTTTAATAAACTGAAAGTGCAACATTATGTAAATAGATTGTATATTTTCTATTTTTATGTAGGAAATTGGAAGTACAAAAGAGTGGGATTTTTGAGCACAAGCCTTGTAACGAAAAGCCAGTTTATAGGACTATTAAATGACTTGTATCAAGGAATGCGGACGCAACATGTTACAAAGCTGAGGAGTTAAAAAGAATATGGTGTTTATTTGTTCGTATAGGATAATCAAAATTTTGAAGTCCAGCCATGGTGTAACAGGGCGCATAACTTTTTATAAAAGAGGATATGAAAACACACATAAGTCGTATTGATGTAAAACATTATAAAAGCTGCTACGTATTTAACAAGTAATTTTTTGTATTTCACCCTTCGTTTTCTGTAACTGATTCCATATTTTTGACGCTCCGTCTTGTAAGTGCTTACATAAGCGGGAACATCCTATACAATGAAGTTGTTAAATCGAATGAGGTGGCGAAAATGAAAATAAAAAAAGCATATTTAGCGAATAGCATTGAAATAGAAAGAGGAGGCGGAATGATATGAAAAAATCAACTGTTAATCCATGGCTTGTTGTCCTTGGCACAGTCATAGTACAAATGGGGCTTGGGACGATATATACATGGAGTTTATTCAATCAGCCTTTAGTTAGTAAATACGGTTGGAGTCTTAACGCTGTTGCTATAACTTTCTCAATTACTAGTCTTTCCTTAGCATTTTCAACTTTATTTGCGAGTAAATTGCAAGAAAAATGGGGACTTCGTAAACTTATTATGATAGCTGGACTAGCATTGGGACTAGGATTAGTACTTAGTTCACAAGCTTCCTCATTAATATTGCTTTATGTACTAGCAGGAGTTGTTGTAGGTTATGCAGATGGTACAGCGTACATCACTTCACTATCCAATTTAATAAAGTGGTTTCCAGAGCGTAAAGGTTTAATTGCTGGTATTTCTGTCTCTGCATATGGTTCGGGTAGCTTAATCTTTAAATACATTAACGCACAGTTGATTGAATCAGTTGGTGTATCACAAGCATTTATATACTGGGGTTTAATTGTTACAGCTATGATTGTAATTGGCGCATGTTTGATCCATCAAGCTGCAGATCAAGGAGCAGTTCATGAAACAAAAACTCAGGAATATACAACGAAAGAAATGTTAGGTACAAAACAAGTATACTTATTATTTATTATGTTATTTACATCATGTATGAGTGGCTTATACTTAATTGGTATGGTAAAAGACATTGGTGTTCAACTTGTAGGGCTTAGCGCAGCAACAGCAGCTAATGCGGTGGCTATGGTTGCAATCTTCAATACATTAGGTCGTATTATTCTAGGACCGTTATCAGATAAAATCGGCCGTTTAAAAATCGTTACTGGTACTTTTGTTGTTATGGCGGCTTCAGTCTTAGTTCTAAGTTTCGTAGATTTAAATTATGGTATCTACTTCGTATGTGTAGCAAGTGTAGCGTTTTGCTTTGGTGGAAATATCACTATTTTCCCAGCTATTGTTGGTGATTTCTTCGGCATGAAAAACCATAGTAAGAACTACGGAATTGTGTATCAAGGGTTTGGATTTGGAGCACTTGCAGGTTCCTTTATCGGTGCAATTCTAGGTGGATTTAAACCAACTTTCATGGTTATCGGCGTATTATGTGTCGTGTCATTTATTATCGCACTTTTAATTCAAGCACCTAATCAGAAAAAAGAAAAAGAAGAAGAGTATCGCAGCGTAGCATAAATATATAAATCTTCTTTAACACTATGTTTAAAAAAAAGCACCCTATTAAATAGGGTGCTTTTTTTTGAATTACAACCTGTGGAATTTTCTAGAGGCAAAAAAGGAGTAAAGTATTCGTTTGGATTATATTGGAATATCAAAAAAATGATACATCATATTCGAAATACGTATTAAATCTTAAATTACAAACAAGACATACATCAGTAATTGCAAGATATATTTTCTCGGTGTTTTCAGAAAAATATTGAGAAAATATATACTTGGTTTCTTGATAAGGCTTTGTAAATGAAGGTATCTACAGTTAGTCTTCTACAAGTTCAAAAAGAGGAGTATGAATTAAATGTGTAATGTAAGTACTTATTAATGCTTTTAGATGTAATTGTGTTGAGAATCATTAAAATATTTTATCTGAAAAATAAAAATAGGTTGACAAGTTTATTGAGAAAGATTATCATTTCGGTGTAGGAATATTAAATGAAAAACATTATCAATGAATAATATTTTGATGAAAAGTACACTTGACCAATTAGTTTAGTAAGTGTATTATTTTTTACATCAATAATGATAATCATTATCATTATTGTTTAATTAGATTAATTTTCAAATGAAAGGATAGAGGAAATGAACATAGGGGAATTTGATGGGAAAACGGTTTTAGTAACTGGCGCAGCCCAAGGTATAGGTAGTGTTGTAGCAAACATGTTTTTAGAAAGAGGAGCTACAGTTATTGCGGCTGATCAAACTGAAGAGGGGTTAAACGTACTCTTAAATCAAAATGAATTAAATGAAACACGTGTGAAAACGTTTCGTTTAGATGTGAGTGATAGTGTCGCTGTTGAAGATATGGTAAAGGGTATTGAAAATGATATAGCACCGATAGATATATTAGTAAATGTTGCAGGGGTTTTACGTATGGGAGCGATTCACTCTTTAAGTGATGAAGATTGGAATAAAACATTCTCTGTAAATTCTACAGGAGTTTTCTATATGTGCCGAGCAGTAAGTAAATATATGATGCAAAGAAAGTCAGGGGCAATTGTTACAGTTGGTTCAAATGCGGCAAATACTCCGAGAATGGAGATGGCTGCATATGCTGCATCAAAAGCTGCAACGACCATGTTCATGAAATGTTTAGGATTAGAGCTTGCAGCATACAATATTCGCTGCAACTTAGTTTCTCCAGGTTCTACTGAAACTGAAATGCAAAGATTATTATGGGCTGATGAGAATGGAGCTGAAAATATAATTGCTGGTTCTCAAAATACATATAGACTCGGTATACCGTTACAAAAAATTGCACAACCTTCAGAAATTGCTGAAGCAGTATTGTTTTTAGCCTCTGATAAAGCGAGTCATATTACAATGCACAATTTATGTGTCGATGGCGGAGCTACATTAGGAGTTTAATAAAAAATTCAGGAGGTTTTAATACTATGAATGAACTTACAGCCGTAAAGGAACTGCCAGAAAAATTATTAGAAGATTTTAAGACTGAATCTTCGTTCTTTTTCGCTTCACCAACTCGTACGATATTGACAGAAGGAGAGTTTACTACAGTAAAACATCATGTAATTGAAAGTTTTCCAGAACTTGTACAAGCGGTATTAAGTAATGCAAAACAAGCTGGAAATCCGAATCCTATCGTTGTTGGTGCTTTGCCTTTTGATCGTAGAAAAGAAGTTCAACTTATTGTACCGGAATATTGCAGAATTACTGAGCGTTTACAGTTGGAGACAACAAATGAAATAAAACGAAATGAGAAACTGACATTCGAAATGACACCGGTTCCAGTTCCTGAAGTTTATATGAATGGTGTGAAGCAAGGGATTGAAAAAATTCAGGACGGAGATTTAAAGAAAATCGTTCTATCTAGATCGTTAGATGTTAAATCTTCAGAGAAGATTGATAAACAAAAACTACTTCGCGAATTAGCAGAACATAATAAGCATGGCTACACATTTGCTGTTAATTTACCGAAAGATGAAAACGAGAATAATAAGACATTAATTGGAGCAAGCCCTGAATTGCTTGTTTCACGTAATGGTATGCAAGTAATTTCTAATCCGTTGGCTGGTTCAAGACCACGTAGTGATGATCCAGTGGAAGATAAGAGAAGAGCAGAGGAATTACTTTCTTCTCCAAAAGATTTACATGAACATGCGGTAGTAGTGGAAGCGGTTGCTGCTGCGATTCGTCCGTATTGTCATACATTACATGTTCCGGAAAAACCATCAGTTATTCATAGTGAAGCAATGTGGCATTTGTCTACTGAAGTGAAAGGTGAACTAAAGGATTCAAATACTACTTCTTTGGAATTAGCAATTGCTCTTCATCCTACGCCAGCAGTTTGCGGAACTCCAATGGAAGAAGCAAGAGAGGCTATTCAAAAAATTGAGCCATTTGACCGTGAATTCTTTACAGGAATGTTAGGGTGGAGCGATCTAAATGGAGATGGCGAATGGATTGTTACAATTCGTTGTGCTGAAGTGCAAGAGAATACACTTCGTTTATATGCAGGAGCTGGGGTTGTTGCTGAGTCAAAACCAGAAGATGAGCTAGCAGAAACATCAGCTAAGTTCCAAACAATGTTGAAGGCTTTAGGGTTAAGAGATAATTCGCTGAATGAAAAATAGGGGGAAGAAAGAATGTTAATAGGTTATACGGAATGGCCAAAAGAATTTGCCAATCGCTATCGAGAAGAAGGGTGTTGGCTTGGTGAAACATTTGGCGGACTTTTAAGAGAACGTGCTGAAAAATATGGGGATCAAATTGCGGTTGTAAGCGGTAATACGCATATAACGTATAGTGAACTTGATAAAAAGGTAGATCGCTTAGCTTCAGGTTTACTGAATTTAGGAATAAAGAAAGAGGACCGAGTTGTAATCCAGTTACCTAATATTATAGAGTTCTTCGAAATATGCTTTGCACTATTTCGAATCGGAGCGCTTCCTGTTTTTGCACTACCTTCACATCGAAGCAGTGAAATTAGTTATTTTTGTGAGTTTGGTGAGGCGAGCGCTTACGTTATTTCAGATAAGGCTCTCGGCTTTGATTATCGAAAACTAGCAAGAGAAGTAAAAGTGAAAGTGCCAACTTTACAACATGTAATTGTAGTGGGAGAAGAAGAAGAATTTGTGAACATAAGTAATCTTTATATAGATCCCGTTCCATTACCAGAAGTTCAGCCAAGTGATGTTGCGTTTCTCCAATTATCAGGAGGGACAACAGGACTTTCTAAATTAATTCCTAGAACACATGATGACTATATTTATAGTTTACGTGTTAGCGCTGAAATTTGTAATTTAAATGCAAAAAGTGTCTATATGGCAGTTCTACCAGTAGCACACAATTACCCGATGAGTTCTCCAGGGACATTTGGAACGTTCTATGCGGGTGGAAAAGTAGTGTTGGCAACTGGAGGGAGTCCAGATGAGGCATTTGCTCTTATAGAAAAAGAAAAAGTTACGATTACTGCTCTCGTTCCACCGTTAGCAATGATATGGCTTGATGCGGCATCTTCCCGCAATAACGATTTATCGAGCCTGCAAGTGATTCAAGTAGGTGGTGCTAAGTTTAGTGCTGAAGTTGCAAAGCGTATACACCCTACATTTGGATGTACGTTACAGCAAGTGTTTGGTATGGCAGAAGGGTTAGTAAATTACACAAGATTAAATGATCCTGAAGAAATCATTATTCATACACAAGGTAGACCGATGTCTACATTTGATGAAGTAAGGGTTGTTGATGAAAATGATAACGATGTAAAACATGGTGAAGTAGGTAGTTTATTAACACGAGGTCCATATACAATTCGTGGTTATTATAAAGCAGAAGAGCATAATACACGATCATTTACAAAGGATGGATTTTATCGCACAGGTGATCTTGTAAAAGTAAATGAACAAGGTTACATCATTGTAGAAGGAAGAGATAAAGATCAAATTAATCGTGGTGGTGAGAAGGTTGCTGCGGAAGAGGTTGAAAATCATCTATTAGCACATGATGCAGTACATGATGTAGCAATTGTGTCTATGCCTGACGATTATTTAGGAGAACGTACTTGCGCTTTTGTTATAGCTCGCGGACAAGCTCCAACTGTAAGTGAATTAAAAACGTTTTTAAGAGAACGTGGTATAGCGGCTTATAAGATTCCAGATCGAATTGAATTTATTGAATCATTCCCGCAAACAGGTGTTGGAAAAGTAAGCAAAAAAGAATTACGTAAAGCCATTGCTGAAAAACTTATTACAGTAAAACGATAAAAAACTATTAAAATTTGGAAGGAAGTGATTAGATGGCTATCCCATCTATTTCAGTATATAAAATGCCAATTGAATCAGAACTACCAAAAAACAAAGTGAATTGGACGCCAGATCCGAAACGTGCGGTTTTTCTAATCCATGACATGCAAGAATACTTTCTTGATGCATATAGCGATAAAGAATCGCCAAAAGTAGAACTAATTTCAAATATTAAGGTGATAAGAGAAAGATGTAAGGAAGTTGGCATACCAGTTGTTTATACAGCACAACCTGGTGGACAAACGTTAGAACAACGTGGATTATTACAAGACTTTTGGGGTGACGGTATTCCTGCTGGACCAGACAAAAAGAAAATTGTCGATGAACTTACTCCTGATGAAGATGATATATTCCTGACAAAATGGAGATATAGTGCATTTAAAAAGACAAATCTATTAGAAATTTTAAATGAACAGGGAAGAGATCAACTTATTATTTGTGGTATTTATGCGCATATCGGTTGCCTTTTAACAGCTTGCGAAGCATTTATGGATGGTATAGAGCCATTTTTTGTAGCAGATGCAGTTGCTGATTTTTCACTAGAGCATCATAAACAAGCATTGGAGTATGCATCTAATAGATGTGCAGTAACTACATCAACAAACTTACTATTAAAAGATTTACAGAGTTTAAAGGGTTATGAGAGTGAAGGAATCACTTTACAGGAAGTTCATGAACTAGTTGCACAACTACTTCGTGAGTCTGTAGAGAGTATTGAAGTTGATGAAGATTTATTAAATAGAGGACTCGATTCGGTCAGAATTATGAGTTTAGTAGAGAAGTGGCGTCGCGAAGGGAAAGAAATCACTTTTGCAGATTTAGCAGAACGTCCAACTGTTGATGATTGGTACCGTTTACTATCTTCACAAGCAGCACAAGTGCTGTAACAAATAGACTACATAATAAAGGGGTAGTAAAGAATGCCTAATAGTCAAAAGATTCGTCATTCGTTATCATCTGCGCAGTCTGGTATGTGGTTTGCGCAACAATTAGATCCGCTTAATCCGATTTATAATACTGGGGAATATATAGAAATAAACGGAAATATTAATCAAGAAATTTTCGAGTTAGCTGTATGTAAAGTTGTAACAGAAGCAGAAGCACTACATGTTCGTTTCGAAGAGGATGAAATTAGTCCATGGCAAGTTATTGAGGAATCGTCAACGTTTCATATGCATTTTATTGACGTTCGTAAAGAAGAAAATCCTGAAGAAGCTGCTAAAGTATGGATGAAAAATGATTTATCTGTACCGATAGATTTAAAAGAAGATAAATTATTTACTGAAGCACTTATTCAAGTTGAAAATAATCGTTTCTTTTGGTATCAGCGCATCCATCACATTGTGATGGATGGCTATGGGTTTTCACTTCTTAGCCAAAAGGTAGCCAATGAGTATACATCACTTATAGAAGAAACAAATAAGAATGAAAAGCCATTTGGCTCTCTTGCAAAAATTGTACAAGAAGATAATGAGTATCGTGAATCTGAACAATTTCAGGAAGATCGTATTTTTTGGTTAGAGAAGTTTGCAGATGAACCGGAAGTTGTAAGTTTGGCAGAACGAGCGCCGAGAACATCAAATGGATTTTTACGAGAAACTGCTTATTTATCAAATACTAGTACGAAAACTTTACTAGAAGATATAAACATTTCGTTAACGAGTTGGCCCGAATTTATTGTAGCCGTAACAAGTATTTACATGCATAAATTAACAGGTGCAAATGATATTGTTTTAGGTTTACCGATGATGGGGCGTCTTGGTTCCGTATCTATTCATACACCAAGCATGGTAATGAATTTAGTTCCACTTCGTCTCACTGTAACTCCAAATATAACTCTTGCGGAATTAATACAGCGAGTTTCCAAAGAAATTCGAGACGTACGTCGTCATCATAAATACCGTCATGAGGAATTAAGAAGAGACTTAAAGTTACTAGGTGAAAATCAAAGGTTGTTTGGGCCGTTAGTGAATGTTATGCCTTTTGATTATGGGCTTAACTTTGCTGGAAATCGTGGTATTACACATAATTTATCAGCAGGACCTGTCGATGATTTATCGATAAATGTATATAAGCGCTTCGATGAAAATGAGTTAATGATTCATTTTGATGCGAATCCGGAAGTATATAGCGATACGGAACTAGCATTGTATAAAGAAAGATTTATGAATCTATTAGAATTAGTGATAAATAATTATCACAAAGACGAGCCAATCGGAAAAATAAACATTACTCTTTCTGAAGAAAATCATAAAGTTTTATTGGAATGGAATGAAACGAAGGAAGCTGAAGAGCTAACCAATCTGCCTTTATTATTTGAAAAACAAGTACAAAAAAATCCGAATAAAATAGCGGTTACTTGTAACAGAATAAAACTTACGTATAAAGAGCTAAATGAACGAGCGAATGAACTAGCACACTATTTAGTAGAAGAAGGAATACGACCAAATCAGTTTGTAGCTTTAGTATTTCCAAGGTCAATAGAAATGGTAGTTAGTATGCTAGCAGTCTTAAAGGCAGGTGCAGCGTATGTACCAATAGATCCAGAATACCCAGCTGAGCGAATAAATTATATAGTAAATGATGCAAAACCAGTTTGTTTCATCACACATTCATCTGTTTCATCTACTTTAGTTATAGAAAATGATATGAAAAAAATCGAATTAGATCGCGAAGAAACAGAACTAGCATTAAAAGCATATTCTCATATGAATTTACCATTTAGAAGTGATGAATCACTTCTAAAGCCTGCGTATACAATTTACACTTCAGGTTCAACCGGAAATCCAAAAGGTGTAATTGTTCCTATGAAAGCTTTAAATAACTTTTTATTGGCCATGGACGATATGTTTTCATTACATGAAAACGATCATTTATTAGCAGTTACAACGTTTGCGTTTGATATTTCTGCACTAGAAATTTATTTACCTCTTATTAGTGGTGCAAGTTTAACAATCGCACAAAAAGAGGTAATTCAAGAGCCTTCTGCGTTAACGACATTTTTACAAGAAGAAAGAGCGACAATTATGCAAGCTACACCGACGCTCTGGCAGGCGTTAGTAAATGAATATCCAGAGGGGCTACAAGGGCTAAACATACTCGTTGGCGGTGAAGCTCTTCCGGCACATTTAGCAAATAAATTAAAAGAATTAGGTTGCTCTATAACTAACTTATATGGACCAACTGAAACGACTATTTGGTCTACTTTCATGAACATTGATGACAGTGAAAATGGTATACCTCCTATTGGAAGACCAATTTGGAATACAGAAGTGTACGTTTTGGATGCAGGGTTACAACCTGTTCCACCTGGAGTTATCGGTGAATTATATATTGCAGGAGAAGGACTTGCGAACGGATATTTAGGAAAACCAGCGTTAACGGCTGAACGGTTTGTTGCAAACCCTTATGGAAAAGCTGGAGCACGTATGTACCGCACAGGTGATCTTGTGAAATGGCGTAAGGATGGTGTGTTAGAGTACATTAGTCGCGTAGATCATCAAATTAAAATTCGCGGTTTCCGAATTGAATTAGCTGAAATTGAAACGGTATTACAACGACATGAAAATATTCAACAAGCGGTAGTAATGGTACGAGAAGATCGCCCAAATGATAAACGAATCATTGCGTACATCGTTGCCGAAGAGAAGGAACCAATTAATCTTTCAGAGATTCGTTCTTATGTTTCAGAAAGTTTAGCGAATTATATGGTACCATCAGCATTTGTTGCGCTAGAAGAATTACCATTAACACCAAATGGTAAGGTGGATAGAAAGAAATTACCTGCTCCTGATTTTAATGGAATGAACAATGAGAGAGTTGCTAGAAATCCGAAAGAAGAAATACTATGTGATTTATTTGCAGAAGTACTTGGTGTTTCGCGAATTAGTATAGATGATAATTTCTTTGAAATGGGTGGTCATTCGCTTCTTGCATCTCGTTTAATGGCAAGAATTCGTGAAACGTTAAGTGTAGAATTAGGGATCGGAAAGCTATTTGAATCACCAACTGTTGCTGAATTAGCGAAACAATTAGATCGTGCAAAAAGCGCAAGACCAGCTATTAAGAAAGTAAGTAGGCCAAATGAAGTTCCACTTTCATTTGCACAGCGCAGGTTATGGTTCTTAAATTGTTTAGAAGGTCCAAGTCCTACTTATAATATTCCGTTAGTCATTCGTATGTCTGGAAAATTGAATGAGGAAGCACTGCAAGGTACCTTGTATGATGTAGTGAAGAAACATGAAACACTTAGAACAATTTTCCCTAACGTATTAGGTAGTTCCTATCAGAAAATTTTAAATATGGAAGACTTAAATCTAGAAATGATTATAACAAAAACAAGTAAAGATGAATTAGAAAGTGTACTTTCAGAGGCGGTAAAATATAGCTTTAACCTTGATGTTGAGCCAGCAGTTCGTTTACAACTTTTTAAAGTGAGTGAAAATGAGCATGTATTACTAATTCTTTTACATCATATTGTAGGAGATGGCTGGTCATTACAACCTTTAACGAAAGACTTTACAGTAGCTTATAAAGCACGATGTCAAGGTGATAGTGTTCAATTAGAAGCCCTTCCAGTTCAATACGCAGATTATTCACTTTGGCAACAGCAATTACTAGGTGATGAAAAGACACCAGAAAGTCTTATTTCAACACAATTAGATTTTTGGAAAGCGGAATTAAAAGGTTTACCAGATCAAATGGAGTTGCCTACAGATTATCAGCGACCAATTGAAACAAGTTATTGCGGAGAAACAATTCATTTTCATATAGATAAAGGTATGCATAGTAGGTTAGTAGAGCTTGGTCGTAAAAATGGAGTTAGTTTGTTTATGGTGTTGCAAGCGGGACTTAGTGCACTATTTACAAGATTAGGTGCTGGAACTGATATACCATTAGGTAGCCCGATTGCTGGAAGAAACGATGATGTACTCTCGGATATAGTCGGTTTATTTGTAAATACATTAGTGTTACGTACAAATACATCAGGAGATCCAAGCTTTAAAGAATTATTGGATAGAGTGAAGCAGGTAAACCTTGCAGCTTATGAAAATCAAGATGTTCCATTTGAACGACTTGTTGAAGTGTTAAACCCAGTACGAACTCGAAATAGTCATCCGCTGTTTCAAGTTATGTTAGCTTTCCAAAATACGCCAGAAGCAACGTTTAATGTACCGGATTTAGAAGCGAGCCTTGAAATTCAAAGTGTTGGTTCTGCAAAATTTGATTTAACATTTGAAATTAGCGAGAGTAACGGAGTTGATGGTACTCCAAACGGCTTACACGGCTTGTTAGAGTTTAGTACCGATTTATATAAACGTGAAACGGTTCAAAAAATAATAGAACGATTCATTCTATTATTAGATGATGCAGAGAAACATCCGGATCAATCAATTGGTAGATTAGAAATATTAACTTTAGCAGAGCGAAATACAGTTTTAGAAAAGTGGAATGGTGGTTTTCAAATTGTACCTGAAATGACATTGCCACAATTATTTGAAAAGCAGGCTCATGTAAATCAAAATGCTATTGCTGTCGTTTTTGAAGATGAAAAGCTAACGTATGAAGAGTTAAATAGAAAAGCGAATAAAATAGCTCGTTTGTTAATAGCGAAAGGAATCGGTCCTGATCAACTTGTTGCTTTAGCGATGCCGAGATCTTTAAATATGGTTGTAAGCTTACTTGCTGTTCTGAAAGCTGGTGCCGGATACCTTCCGTTAGATCCGGATTATCCGTCAGATCGTATTTCATTTATGCTAGACGATGCGAAACCATCATGTGTTTTAACAAATTCAAGTGTAGAAATTGAATGTGATGAGGCATTAAAGATTTTAGTTGATGATGTGAACGTAATAGAAGAAATTGAGAAATATAGTGAAGACAATATTGATGAAATGGAGCGCATGAAGCCGTTATCTCCTTCACATATTGCTTACGTTATTTATACGTCAGGCTCAACAGGTAGACCGAAAGGTGTTATGATACCTCATCAAAATGTAGTAAGACTTTTAGGAGCAACTGATCATTGGTTCCAATTTGACGCAGACGATGTTTGGACGATGTTCCATTCATACGCTTTTGATTTCTCGGTTTGGGAAATTTGGGGACCTTTATTATATGGAGGGCGTTTAGTTGTAGTACCACATACTGTAAGTCGCTCGCCGAAAGAATTTTTACAGCTTCTTGTTAAGGAGAAGGTTACTGTTTTAAACCAAACTCCATCAGCGTTCTATCAATTGATGCAAGCAGATCGTGAAAATGAAGACGTTGGTCAAAAATTATCTTTACGATATGTTGTTTTTGGCGGAGAAGCACTTGAACTAAGTCGATTAGAAGATTGGTATAGTCGTCATCCTCATAACGCACCGAAGCTTATTAATATGTACGGTATAACGGAGACGACGGTACATGTTAGTTATATTGAGTTAGATGAGAGTATCGTTTCTTTACGAGCAAATAGTTTAATCGGGTGCAGTATACCAGATCTTAAAGTATATGTATTAGATAACTATTTACAACCAGTGCCACCAGGAGTAGTTGGAGAAATGTATGTTGCAGGTGCTGGACTAGCTCGTGGATATTTAGGAAGAGCAGGATTAACTGCTGAACGCTTTATCGCAGATCCATTTGGTAAGCCAGGTACAAGAATGTATCGAACAGGAGACTTAGCGCGTTGGCGTCAAGATGGGACGTTAGATTATATAGGACGTGCAGATCATCAAATTAAAATTCGTGGATTCCGAATTGAATTAGGGGAAATAGAAGCGGTAATAATGAAACACGATAAAGTTGAACAAGTAGCCGTTATTGTCCGGGAAGATCAACCAGGGGATAAACGATTAGTTGCTTATATCGTCGCATCAAATAATGAAACGATTGATACGAATGAAATGCGTCAGCATGCTGGAGGTAGTTTGCCAGATTATATGGTTCCGTACGCTTTTGTGGTAGTAAATGAGTTACCTTTAACTCCAAACGGTAAATTAGATAGAAAGGCATTGCCAGCTCCAGAATTTATTGCATCATCTTCTAGCCGCGGACCAAGAACACCGCAAGAAGAAATGTTATGTGACTTGTTTACAGAAGTTTTAAGTGTGTCTCAAATTGGAATTGATGACGGATTCTTTGATCTTGGTGGTCATTCACTTCTTGCAGTGCAGCTTATGAGTCGCATTAAAGAGGCACTTGGCGTTGAACTGAATATCGGAACTTTATTTGCAGCACCTACTGTTGCAGGTCTTGCTGAAAGACTTGAAATGGGGAATGGTCAAAGTGCACTTGATGTGTTGCTTCCATTACGAGCAAGCGGAGATCAATTACCACTATTTTGTGTTCATCCAGCAGGGGGATTAAGTTGGTGCTATGCAGGACTAATGAAATCTTTAGGAACAGATTATCCAATCTATGGTGTACAAGCACGTGGTATCGCTGAAAATGAAGAACTTCCAAAAAGCTTAGAGGAGATGGCGGCGGATTATTTGAAACACGTTCGTGAAGTACAGCCTCACGGACCGTATCGTTTACTCGGTTGGTCGCTTGGAGGAAATGTTGTTCATGCAATGGCGGCGCAACTACAAAATGAAGGGGAAGAAGTAGAATTACTCGTTATGCTTGATTCTTATCCTGGTCACTTCTTGCCGAATACGGAAGCACCTACTGAAGAAGAAGCGTTAATCGCATTACTTGCTTTAGGTGGATATGATCCAGATAACATGGATGGGAAACCACTTACTATGGAAAGTGCGGTTGCAATACTTCGCAAAGATGGAAGTGCATTAGCAAGTCTTGAAGAAGAGACTATTTTGAACTTGAAAGAAACATATGTAAATTCGGTAGGGCTGTTAGGAAAATACGTACCGAAAGTTTATAACGGGGATATTTTATTCTTTAGATCTACTGTTATACCAGACTGGTTTGATCCTATTTCTCCAAATACATGGCTAAATTATTTAGATGGAGATATCGTGCAACATGATATTGATTGTAGACATAAAGATTTATGTCAGCCAGGGCCGCTTACAGAAATTGGACAAGTGCTAGCGAAATATTTACAGAATAAGAAAGGGGTAAGTAGAGTATGACGAATCCATTTGAAAATGATAATTACACATATAAAGTATTAATGAATGAGGAGGGCCAGTATTCTCTCTGGCCTGCCTTTCTCGATGTACCAATTGGATGGAATGTCGTTCATGAAGAAGCTAGCAGACAAGTTTGCTTAGAATACGTTGAAGTTAACTGGAATGATTTAGAGCCAAAAAAAAATCAAATTAGCGAAAAAATATTAGTAGGAAAACGATAATGAAGGCAAAAATAAACCCAAAAGTAGTTGTAAGTATCGTTTATATTACAGCGATGTTTATGGCTGCAATGGATGCAACAATTGTAAATGTAGCACTACAAACGATAAGTAAAGAATTACAAGTTCCTCCATCTGCAATGGGGACAGTAAATGTTGGGTATTTAGTTAGCTTAGCTGTTTTTCTTCCGATTTCTGGTTGGTTAGGCGATCGCTTTGGTACGAAAAGAGTATTTTTAATTGCCCTTTTCGTTTTTACAATTGCATCTGCATTATGTGGAATTGCGAATGATATTACTTCATTAAACATTTTTCGTATTATTCAAGGTGCTGGTGGTGGGCTTTTAACACCAGTCGGGATGGCGATGTTATTCCGAACATTTTCACCAGAGGAAAGACCAAAAATTTCTCGGTTTATTGTACTTCCAATTGCTGTAGCACCAGCGATTGGACCAATTATTGGTGGTTTCTTTGTAGATCAAATGTCTTGGCGCTGGGCATTTTATATTAATTTGCCGTTTGGTATCATTGCGCTGCTATTTGGACTTCTATTTTTAGCAGAACATATTGAAAAATCAGCTGGTCGCTTTGATTCTCTCGGTTTTGTTCTTTCAGCACCAGGTTTTGCGATGCTTATCTATGCACTCAGTCAAGGCCCGTCAAAAGGTTGGGTTTCTCCAGAAATAATAAGTACTGGAATAGCTGGGATTGTATTCATTACATTGTTTATAATTGTTGAACTGAAAGTAAAGCAACCGATGTTAGATTTACGCTTATTAAAAGAACCAGTTTTTAGAAAAATGAGTCTCATATCCTTGTTTTCATCTGCTGGTTTACTAGGAATGCTATTTATTTTTCCGCTTATGTATCAAAATGTAATAGGAGTTTCAGCACTGGAATCAGGTCTTACTACATTTCCAGAGGCGATTGGATTAATGATTTCTTCACAGATTGTACCATGGTCGTATAAGAAATTAGGGGCTCGAAAGGTAATCTCTATTGGATTAATAAGTACCGCGGTTATATTTGTTTTATTAAGTTTTGTAAATCATGATACGAATCCATGGCAAATACGGGCATTATTGTTTGGCATAGGTATTTTCTTAGGTCAGTCTGTCGGCGCAGTTCAATTTTCTGCATTTAACAATATTGCACCACCTTCTATGGGTAGAGCGACTACTATATTCAATGTGCAAAACCGACTAGGATCTGCAATAGGAGTTGCTGTTTTAGCTAGTATACTATCTGGATTTGGAAGTAATAGTGTACAAAATGATGCTCCAGCCGATTTCTTACCATATCAAGCAGCATTAATTGGATCGGCAATATTTTTACTTCTAGCATTACTATTTTCTTTACGTATTTCTGATCAAGAGGTAATGTCAAAGAAGAATAAAAAGCCGTTATCTGTATTACAAAAAGAGAAAGAAGTTGTAAATGAATAAGTTGTAGCATGCTAATACTCTTTTGAAATAAAGTGATATTGGCATTTAAAAGGAGAGAGTTTACATGATGGAGAGTAAAGTTGTAGATTCTGTACCAACTCTTAATGAGAATAGTTGTCAAATATGGTGGGCGAGAATTTCAGATTTACAATCATGGCATTACAATTTACTAAATGATGTAGAGCGAGAGAAAGCAAATTCATATCATCATTCGGCAGATCGTGCACGTTTTATAATAGGTTGTGTAATTAGTAGATTAGTCCTTGGAAAGATACTTTCTATGTCACCAGTTCAAGTGCCGATTAATCGAATGTGCCCAGTATGTAAGTTACAACATGGTAGGCCACAATTGCCAGAAGGCATGCCACAATTATCAGTTTCCCATTCGGGTGAGTGGGTTGTAGTGGCATTTACAAAATCTGCACCTGTAGGCGTTGATGTTGAACAAATGAATCCAAATGTAGATGTTATGAAAATGGCAGAGGGCGTATTAACAGACATTGAAATAGCGCAAGTTATGAAGTTACCTAATGAACAGAAAATAGAAGGTTTTTTAACATATTGGACTCGAAAAGAAGCGGTACTCAAAGCGACAGGTGAAGGACTAATGATTCAACCAGTAGGTATTACTGTATCAGCTCCAAATGATCCTCCAAATTTGTTGGTTTTTAAGGATAGGCAAGAGTTAGTAGAAAATACAATGATGGGGGATATAAGGCCAAGTGTAGATTATATGGCTTCCATTGCAATATTTAGTAAAGAAGTAACTGAAATTACACAGTTAGACGCAGTAGCGCTTTTAAATTATAAATAAGTTAAATAAAAAATTTTATAGAAGAGGTGTTCCTCATGTTAGTAGCGGAAAATAGAACAAATGAATTCACTTATAATGTACAAGCAATTAAAAATATTTTATTTTCTGGAGATACATCATCTATTCATGCTTTAGAAAAACTTTTGAATGATACAGTTCAGTTTGATGTTCTCGAACAAGAGGTACTTGATAGACAGTACATCCCGAAAGAAGCAAAGAATTTCTTTGATAAAAACGGAACATTTCTTTACCGTGTATCCAATGTTAGTTATAAAGGAAAAGTGTTATCTGAAAATCTAATTTTTGCGGATACTTCGTTTTTACCAAATACAATTAAGAGTGAATTAGAGAGTGGAAACATTCCAGTTGAAAAACTTATAGAAAAGATGGAAGTAAGAAGAAACGTATTATATGAAGGATATCAGCCATCTGGAAATATTATTGAATTGTTTGATGGATGCTCTGTTACGGCGAATGTGTATCCAACTAGAAAATATCAAGTTGTAAGTAACTGCAAATGTGTATTTTATATTTGTGAAGTGTATCATGCAGAGAATATAAAGGAACTGCTTAAATAAGAAATAAACAAGAAACCAGCCTATAAAATGGCTGGTTTCTTGTTTATTTAACAGCTTCTTTTAACTCTTTTCCTGCTTTAAATGCTGGAACTTTACCAGCTGCAATCTGAATTTCTTCTCCAGTTTGCGGGTTACGCCCTGTACGAGCAGATCTTTCACGCACTTCAAAAGTTCCAAAACCGATCAATTGAACTTTATCGCCAGATTGTAATGCAGTAGCAATTGTGTCAAATACAGATTGTACAGCTGCAGAAGCTTCCTTTTGAGAAATATCAGCTGATTGTGCCACGTTTTTAATTAATTCTGTTTTGTTCATGTTTTCACCTCATAAAAAAATTTTTAGAATGAATGTTTTAGTATAATGGATAGTAAAGATAAAGCTAACTTTGTAATTAGAAAGAATGCTGTATATTTATGTTAATTTCGTTGAAAGAAACTGAATCCCTGCAAATTAAAAGGGATTTATTAAGAATTGATGCATACGACAAGCTATAATATGAAGATGAGGGGGAGTATACGGATGATTTTTCGTGAAAAGAATGAGAAACAAAGTATATTAATTCGTCAACATGATCATGGTTTTTTAGCTGGTGAGATTGCAAGTTATATAAAAGAGGAGTTCTTTGAAGATAAAAGATACTTAAAAGAGACAATTGATGCAATATATGAACATGATAGAGGATGGATAGAGCTTGATAAAGTACCAATTTTGAATGATGCTAACAATATTCCATATACATTTATGGATTGTCCAAGTTCATTACGCTTTGTTTTTTATACGATTGGTTTGAATGAAATTGAAGATTCTAATCCATACGGGGCGCTACTTTGTAGTAAGCACTTTTTATCATTTCCATTAAATGAGGAAAATGAAGAGATGATGTCTTTTTATAAACATGAATTGGAACGACAAAAAAGAATTTTGAAAACGTTAACAAAAGAACAATATGCGATGTTCGATAAACATTATAGATTATTAAAGTTTTGCGATGAACTTTCTTTATATGTATGTATGAATAAACCTGGTGTAGAAAAGGAAGATGAAATTGATTTATTTAAAGAGGGTTTTGAAGGAACAGAAATGTTTAATAGTAAGGGGGAGAGACTTATTCAAGCTGAATGGGTGGACGAGGAAACAATTCGGATTACACCGTTTCCATTTAAAAAAGAATTTCTTACTCATGTAAAGTATAAAACTATAAATAAATATGAAATGAATGAAAAAGGGATTGTAAAAGCTGATAGAGAATCGGAAATGAAGAGGCAAAACATTCGTTTCATACAATAAGGAGGCGATTTAAATTGAAAGATTATATGTTAAAGCAGTTTGATTACCATGCTTGGGCTAATACACGATTATTCAATCGACTAAAAGAGTTACCAAACTATGAGACAATTTTTAATGAACAGATACAGAGTGTATTTCCATCAATTAAGGATACTTTTGCGCATATTTATATTACAGATCAAGTGTGGTTACACATATTACATGGCAGTAGTATGAGTGAAGCAATACAAAATCGTGAAAAATTAAAAAAACAAATCGATACAAAATCGCTAAATGAATTAGAGAAAATGTTTATAAATATGGCTAATCAGTATAAAGAATTTCTAAGTACACAACAAGATGTAAATGCTGAATTTGTTATCAAAAATCCATATGCAGGGACACTAGATACTTCAATTTTAGAATTAGTGCAGCACGTCGTAAATCATGGTACATATCATAGAGGAAATATAACAGCAATGATTCGTCAACTTGGTCATTCGTCGACTATGATGGATTTTGTACTGTATTTACATATGGTTCAGAAGGATGGGGAGTAATATAGTTTAAAAAAAAGAATGCTCATTATATATGAGTCATTCCTTTTTTGATAGATTAACTGTGGCTTTAAAATAAAGTTATACTGTTTAAAGAAAGCGTTATTTATGTTAATCCTGAAGGGATATTCTTAAACTAACAGTTGTGTTTGTTTAAGTGGACAATAATTAAAACCCACACATTTTTCAAAATGTGTGGGTTTATTCTATATACAATCGATATTTGTAATAGAATTTGAACGGATTTTATTTCAAGCAAACATTAACTTGCCTGTTTTTTATTGCGTTCTTTTAATTTCTCTGCTTGTAAAAACCGATTTGTTTCAGCGACAACTACACCACTTAATCCAATTAGACCAATTAAGTTTGGAATCGCCATAAGTCCATTTGCAATATCAGCAAATGTCCATACAACACCTAACTTTAAATTAGCTCCAATAGCTATCATAACGATAAAGATTGCTTTATAATATCGTACAGCACCTTGTCCAAATAAATAAGCTACACATTTCTCACCGTAATACGACCATCCTAATATAGTAGAGTAGGCGAATAATATAATGGCGATACCGAGAATCATACTACCAGCAGTACCGAATACGGATTGGAATGCTAATGTTGTAGCTTCAACGCCGGTTTTACCAGATTTCCATGCACCTGTTGTAATTAATACAAGACCAGTAATTGTACATACAATAAATGTATCGAGAAAAGTACCAGTCATAGAAACTAAAGCTTGTTTTGCAGGTGAATCTGTTTTGGCAGCAGCCGCAGCAATAGGAGCACTTCCTAAACCAGCCTCGTTCGCAAATACGCCACGTGCCATTCCTATTTGAATAGCTGATGCAACTGTTGCGCCAATAAAACCACCAGCGGCTGCAGTACCATTAAATGCACCAGAAAAAATAAGTGAAAATGCTTCTGGAATTTGATCGTAGTGATAGAAAATAATAATAAGACCAGCAATGATATAAAAGAAAGCTTTAATAGGAACGATATATCCTGTCACTTTCCCGATTTTTTTAACGCCGCCTAAAATAACGATAGCGATTAAGAATGACATGAATATACCAGTTAATGCAGGAGGGAAAGAGAAGTTGATTCGCATTGCCTCTGCAACTGAATTAGATTGAACCATATTACCGATACCGAAAGAAGCAGCTGTGCCGAATATAGCGAATAACACAGCCAGCCACTTTTTCCCTAAACCACGTTCTAAATAATACATTGGCCCACCAGAGTATTCACCATTTTCATTACTAACACGGTATTTCACCGCAAGGATTGCTTCGGCATACTTTGTTGCCATTCCGAATAAAGCAGTAATCCACATCCAAAAGATTGCGCCGGGTCCACCAATCGTCACAGCAGTTGCGACACCTGCTATATTTCCCATACCAATCGTTGCAGCCATAGCCGTCATCAGTGCTTGGAAGTGACTAATATCTCCAGAAGATGATGTATCCTCTGATTTTTTAAAAGCTAGTTTGTGAGCGTATATTAGTTTACTAAACTGTAAACCTTTTAAGCGCACTGTGAGAATGATACCAGTTCCAACAAGTAGCAACAAAGTTGGCAACCCCCACACATACTGATTAATTTGTTCTAATACTTTACTTACTGTCTCCATCTGTATTCTCCTTTTTTAGAAAAAATAAAAACCACTTCAAGGAAATGAAATGGTCTCTGGAGAAACAAGGGATAGAAAAATAAACCGATACAAATCGGCATTTTCTTTCGCTTGTCTCTGTCCTTTTTACCTGAGAGATTATCCGCTAAAATAGCGGATTTGCTCCTTCGGCGCTCGTTTTCCTCCGCGCTATTAAAAGCGAGAGGGAGTCTCTCCAGAGATTCGTCCCCATGCAGTTCTACTTGTAACCAAGACCTGAGAGTTTCAAAGTTGGTTTAACAACTTTTTGCCCCGTCGGTAGATCAATAGACCTTCTCCTGAATGGTTCATCCGAATTATAAAATTAATAACTTAAACGCATTGATTATAAATCAATAAAAATATTATAGACAGACAAAATAAGAATTGCAATCATTTTTTTATTTTGAAATAGTAAATAAATTCATTTTTTTGATATTCCTAATTTATCTTCTATTTCATTTAAAGTAGACAAAGCGATTACAATATGTTGATCTGCAAGCCCTAAAGCATGCTTTGTATTTTCAATTGTTTCATTGGTTGGAGTAGAATTGTTGTATCCGTCTATAATCAAATCTGCTGCATTTTTCATGAATTTTGATGCAACTTTAAACTCAGTTGTAAAGTGGATTAGTTGTTCTTGTATATGTATATCTGTTATGTTTTCTTCAATTTTCATTGTGTCTATTTCTTTCATAATTGTTTCATATTGTTTAGAAACTGCACTCATTGTAACTAATAATTTATTTCTATCTACTGAATCTCCGTTAGTGTTAATCTCTTCCCATGCAGGCAACCAATCTTTTTCAATTATGTCATTATAATTAGTAGTTAATTCATTGATTTTAGGTTGTAATTTAGTTTTGAAAGTTTTTGTATCCACTGTTTCTACAGTTGCTCTTTCTTTATTATTTCTATCTTTAATTGTGTAGAAAATTGTGCTAGCAATGATAAGAATAGAAAAAAAAAACCGTCCATTTATTAAAAAATAACTTCTTCAATGTGTAACGCCTCCAAAATTCAAAAATTATAATTATAATATATAACAATAATGCTATTTTAAGTAGAGAAAATAGACCAAAGTTGATTTGAATTACGATTTTATAATTAAAATGTAGAAGAAAATATACGTAGAAAGAGAACTTCAGGTTTTTGATTCTGAATTATTTGAATTATAATTATGATGTGTGAGAATAAAATAATATTTTATGTAGAAAGGAGTTGATAATTTGCCAAGTATAAAAAAATAGGTCGTTTTTTTCCTATAGATGATGAAGGATATATTATAAATGATGCACACATTGATAAAATTCAACCTATATTTATGGAGGTAATACAAGAAATAAAAAATACTTGCTGTGAAATGTTACAGGATGATTTGCACAGTGTTTATATAAGAGGTTCAATTCCAAGAGGGCTTGGAATTGAAGGGATTGCAGATATAGATGTGATTATATTAGTGCGAAAGGATCCTAACTTAATAGACTTAGGCTGGCGAAAGAAGCTAGAAGTTCAAAGTTTACAACAATTTAATTGTATATCGGGAGTGGAGTTAAGTTTTCACAGTGAAAAAGAGGTAGTGAATTCCAAAAGTTTTTCTTTTATAGGCTTTATGATACGGACGCATGGTATATGCTTATTTGGTGAAGACGTAAAATTGTCTTTACCTAAATATAAAGTAAGTCAGGAGTTAGCTTATGAACACCTTATCCAATTGCGGAAACAAATTGGACAAGCACGCAAAGAGTTAATACATAATAAAGGCGTAGAAGTTATAGCGGATTGTTGTCGTTGGATTATGAAGATAATCATTAGAGCAGGTCTTGCATTAACCATTGATAGAGAAGGGGTCTACTCCAGAGACTTATATCCTGCATATGTGTTATTTAGTAAGTATTTTCCCAAACAAGAAAAAAATATGAGAAAGGCATTACAATATGTAATTGAACCGATAAATGATATAAATGAAATTTTATTATTTTTAAATACGTTTGGTGAATGGTTGATAGAAAGAGCAGAGGGGAATTCTAGTTTTTTATAATTTTTTTATGTAAACTGATATTTTGAATGAAGTAAGATAGGCAAGGACTGTGGATTTTTATATCGTAGATGTCCTTTCACAAGGTAATATACAGAGAATCAACTTGCGGTATTTATGATTTGTCATCAAATTTCGAGTGTGGAGAAATGAATAATTTTAATGCTCGTGATTCTGCAGATTATTTTGGTATACAAGAAGAGGATGCGGCCGGGAAATGGATTGTATTATAAGGGGGAACTAGAAATGTTACTAAAAACAATATTTTGCAAAGTGGAAGAAGAGAAAAGGGAGATGTTTTCGGATGCTCAAGAAAAATGGTGTGATTTACAGCATTTAGATGGATTTAATGGACAATTTGGTGGGTGGAGTGAAGAGGAAGCATGTGTATTTACTTTATGGGCAGATAGAAATGCATATCAATCATTTATGAATGGTGCTCACGATACAATTTATTTAAATAGTAATCAAGAGGATACGTTTCTTTCATGTGAAATTGAACTATTTCAAACGTTGTATGATATAAATGATAAGCCTTTGAAAAACGTAGTTACAGAAGGATCATTCGTAAGAGTTGCCATATGTGATGTAAAGGAAGAAAAAGAAAAGCAATTCTTACATAAGCAAGAAACAATTTGGAATAAAGGAATGGAAAAAGCAAAAGGGATGTTAGGTGGGGTAGTTGGGAAGTCTTTAAAAAATGAAAATCGTTACATCGTGTTAACTTATTGGAAAGATGAAAAGATGCATCAAAATTATGTGGAAGAGATTTTTCCTGAGTTAAATAGATCAGCTAATGTTCATGAAGATATAGAAGAGATAAAAGGAAAACAAGCTGTATGTAAGGAAGAGTGGCTTGTATATTAAGTGTACAAAACGTGCATAAATGAATGTATAATAAAGATATTTTCTTATAAATGAGTAATTAATAGAAGACGTTATATACCCTTTCATGTTAATATATTTAAGTTATAATAGGAGGCTTACCCTTTTGTATTGTACGGTAGAAGCAGTGTGAGCTTGAAATTTTTTTTAGAAAAGGATGTGCCTAATTTGCGTATCAATAAATTTATTAGTGAAGCTGGAAAAGCGTCTCGACGTGGAGCAGATAAATTAATTAATGAGAGAAGAGTAATTATTAACGGTAAGGTTGCAAAAATTGGTGACCAAGTAAATCCAGGTGATGATGTGCGCGTAAATGGAGAGCAACTTCGTATCGCTCGAGATCACGTATATATCGCTTTAAATAAACCAGTAGGTATTACATGTACGAGTGAAAAAGCTGTAAAAGGTAATATTATCGATTTAGTGAATCATCCATTACGAATTAGTCACATTGGACGTCTCGATAAAGACTCAGACGGTTTAATTTTGTTAACGAATGATGGCGATATTGTTAATGAGATTTTACGTGCTGAAAACAAGCATGAGAAAGAATATATCGTTTCAGTAGATAAGCCGATTACACCGGAATTTTTAGAGAAAATGGCAGCGGGTGTTAAAATTTTAGATACAAAAACTCTCCCTTGTGAGATCACACAGTTATCAAAATATGAATTCAAAATTATTTTAACACAAGGGTTGAATCGCCAAATTCGTCGTATGTGTGAAGCTTTAGGTTATCAAGTATATACGTTAAAACGTACTAGAATTATGAATATTGAATTGAATAATTTACCAGTCGGACAGTGGAGAGATTTATCGAAAAAAGAGAAAAAACGACTATTTTCAGACTTGAATTATGAACCACAAGATTGGTAAAATTGAGAAGGGGAAACCAAAAATTTATTTTTGGTTTCTTTTTTTATTAAATAAAAAATCTTTTTTAAACACTTGCAAAAATAAAATGAATAAGATATAGTAAATAACAATTAATGGATGTACTTTTAAAAGCAAAGAAAAGGACACGAGTTATTTTACCCGGTTATACAGAGAAGGAAGGAAAGCTGAGAACTTCCTAACGCAGAAAAATAACTTACCACCTTAGAGCTGCACTAGGGAAATTCAGTATCTAGTGCCGTGTAAGCGACGTTACCCGCAAAAGAAGCCATTATGTTTTTTGTGATGGGAATCTGGGTGGAACCACGAATATAAGCATATTCGTCCCTATTTTAGGGATGAATATGCTTTTTTGCATTCAATTTCATAATAAGCGAAGAAAAGGACACGAGTTATTTTACCCGGTTGTACAGAGAAGGAAGGAAAGCTGAGAACTTCCTAACGCAGAAAAATAACTTACCACCTTAGAGCTGCACTAGGGAAATTCAGTATCTAGTGCCGTGTAAACGACGTTACCGTAAAAGAAGCCATTATGTTTTTTGTGATGGGAATCTGGGTGGAACCACGGGTAAAAGCACACTCGTCCCTATTTTTGGGATGAGTGTGCTTTTTATTATGAAATGGAGAGATGAAAAATGAAAGAACAAATGATTGAAATTAAATTTCCAAATGGTAGCGTTAAAGAATTTTTAAAAGGAATTACTTTAGAAGAAATTGCTGGATCCATTAGCAGTAGTTTAAAAAAGAAAGCAGTCGCAGGGAAAGTAAATGATCAGTTATATGATTTACGCCGAAACCTTGAAGATAATGCGGAAGTAGAAATCATTACTATAGATTCAAATGAAGGTGTAGAAATTGCAAGACACTCTGCGGCACATATTTTAGCGCAAGCTGTAAAGAGAATGTATGGTAATGTAAACCTTGGTGTAGGGCCGGTTATTGAAAATGGATTTTATTATGATATGGATCTTCCGAGTAGTGTAAACGTAGAAGATTTACCGAAAATCGAAAAAGAAATGAAAAAGATTATAAATGAAAATGTAAAAATAGAACGTGTGGAGGTCTCACGAGAAGAGGCAAAAAAACTGTTTCAAGAAATGAATGATCACCTGAAATTAGAACTGTTAGAAGCTATTCCTAATGGAGAAATTGTAACACTATATAAACAAGGTGAATTTGTAGATTTATGTAGAGGACCACATTTACCGTCAACAGGCTATTTGAAAGCCTTCCAATTATCTCACGTTTCCGGTGCATATTGGCGAGGTGATAGTAATAACCAAGTGCTTCAGCGTATATATGGTGTTGCATTCGCTTCTCAAAAAGAATTAGAAGAGTATTTACATTTCGTTGAAGAAGCAGCAAAAAGAAATCATCGTAAATTAGGTAGTGAGTTGGAGCTATTTATGTTTTCTGAAGAGGCTCCGGGAATGCCATTTTATTTACCAAAAGGACAGATTATTCGTAATGAATTAGAAGTATTTTTAAGAGAGATTCAAAAAGAATACAATTATCAAGAAGTACGTACTCCGTTTATGATGAACCAAGAATTATGGGAGAAATCAGGACACTGGGGACATTACAAGGACAACATGTATTTCTCAGAAGTAGACAATAAAAGTTTTGCATTAAAACCAATGAACTGTCCTGGCCATATGTTAATGTTCAAAAATAAATTACACTCTTATCGCGAATTGCCAATTCGTATGTGTGAATTCGGTCAAGTACACCGACATGAATTTAGTGGCGCATTAAACGGATTATTAAGAGTTCGTACTTTCTGCCAAGATGATGCTCATTTATTTGTAACACCAGAACAAATTGAAGATGAAATTAAATCCGTAATGGCGCAAATTGATTACGTATATAAAACTTTTGGATTTGAGTATGAAGTAGAGCTTTCTACTCGTCCAGAAGATTCAATGGGTGATGATAAGTTATGGGAGCAAGCAGAAGCGGCATTAGAAAATGTGTTACATTCATTAAATTATAAATATAGACTAAATGAAGGTGACGGTGCATTTTACGGACCGAAGATTGATTTCCATATTAAAGATGCTTTAAATAGAAGTCATCAGTGCGGAACAATCCAGCTCGATTTCCAAATGCCAGAGAAATTCGATTTAAATTATATAGATGAGAAGAATGAAAAGAGAAGACCAGTTGTCATTCACCGAGCAGTTTTAGGATCTTTAGACCGCTTCTTAGCGATATTAATTGAGCACTTTGGAGGCGCGTTCCCGGCATGGGTAGCACCAGTTCAAGTGAAAGTAATCCCAGTTTCAAATGCAGTACATGTACAATATGCAAATGAAGTTGCACATAAATTAGCACAAGCTGGGATTCGTGTTGAACAAGATATACGTGATGAAAAATTGGGGTATAAAATTAGAGAAGCACAAATGCAAAAAGTTCCATATGTTCTTGTTGTTGGTGATAAGGAAATGGAAAGCGGATCTATAAATGTACGTAAATATGGAGAAGAGAAGTCAGAAGTTGTTGCGTTAGATGTATTTGTGGCAAGTATTGAAGAGGAAATTAAAAATAGAAAATATTGATTGTAAATAAAACACACCATTAGAAATTGGTGTGTTTTATTATTTACCTTACAAAATTGTAAGGTAAATGTAAGAGAAATCGAATGAACGAGTTTTAGAAAAATGAGAATATTGAGAAGTGATATGATTCATATTTCTTTTTAGTTTGAAAAGTTAAAAAAATTTTTAAGGATTTATATGACAGAAAGATAAGAAATATGTGAGAAATTAATTTTATACAAAAGGGATGGAGTGAAAGAGATGTCAACAAATGTAGTTACTGTAGAACGTGTAGAAAAAACGTATGGGAAAAGAAATGAGAATCAGTCAAAAGCATTAAGGGGTGTTTCATTAAGTATTAAAGAAGGGGAGTTTGTAGGGATTATGGGTCCTTCTGGATCTGGAAAAACGACATTACTAAATGTGATTAGTACACTTGATCAAGCGACAGGTGGCAGTGTAACAATAGCGGGTACAAATATTACTTCTATGAAGGGTAATGCATTATCAGATTTTCGTTCTCAAAGATTAGGATTTATTTTTCAAGACTTTAATCTACTAGAAAATTTATCAATTTATGAAAATATCGCTTTACCGCTTTCCCTGCAAGGCGTACCGTCAAGTGAGATTACTGGAAAAGTAAATGAAGTAGCAAAGAAATTAGGGATTACTGAAATTTTAACTAAATATCCGACTGCTGTTTCTGGTGGGCAAAAGCAAAGAACAGCGGCAGCACGAGCTTTAGTACATAATCCAGCAATCGTATTAGCTGATGAGCCGACAGGGGCGCTTGATAGTAAAAACGCAAAAAGCTTATTAGAAGCGATGCAAGATTTACATGAAAATCACAATGTAAGCATTTTAATGGTCACACATGATGCGTTTAGTGCAAGTTACTGTGAGCGTATTTTATTCATTCAAGATGGTCTTCTTTATAAAGAGTTAAAGCGTCAAGGGACTCGAGAAAATTTCTATCAAGACATTTTAGGTGTGCTTGCTCATATGGGCTCAGCTGCTGAGTCGAAGTAGGGGGGCGAGACTATGTTATTCAAATTATCACGCCATAGTATGAAAAAAATGTTAAAGGATTATATGGTTTTACTTATTGGTCTCGTTATTAGTATTAGCATTTTCTACATGTTCCAAACGATGGCGATGAATAGTGAATTTACAAAAGATAATAGTCTTATTAGTAGTATTAGACTCGTATTCTGGGTAGGTGCAATACTATTATCTTTCATTACTGTATTTTATATTATATATGCCAACTCTTTCTTACTTACATTAAGAAGAAAAGAACTTGGTATGTACATGATGCTCGGTGCGAAAAAGAAAAAAGTAGCACAGTTATTATTTATTGAAACATTCGGTATGGGTATTGTAAGTATTATTATCGGTATTCTAGTAGGAATAGTACTCGCTAGTGTAGCAGGAAATTTTTTAATGAATGGAATGGAAATTTCAGCAAAAGGTAATTATGCATCTGTATACACACCAGCTATATTAGTTACATCTATATTCTTCTTAATATTATTTTTCATTACTGGTTTAATGAATAGTTTCCGATTATTACGTAAAACAGAATTAGAGTTAATACGTGAAGATGAAACGCAAGATGAAGTGAAGAAAAGTAAAACTCGAATTGTTATTATGACAGTACTAGGTGTGTTACTTGTAAGTACAGGATATTATTTTATGATAAATATAAAAATGTTTGCTGAACTAGGATTTATAATAGCGACAATCGTTACAACATTAGGGACGTATTTCATTTTTAGCTCATTACTCCCATTTTTCGTGATGAAAATTAAGGGGAATAAAAAACGGAATGAAACGGGATTAAATAGTTTTACTTATGCACAGTTACGTTTTCGAGTAACTAGTTTATCGAGAGTACTAGGCACTGTAGCGATGTTAATTGCATTAGGTGCAGGTGCCATGACAGCAGGTATGGCGTTTCAAAAGAACGTAGGCATTATGACAGACTTCTCACGTGTATATGATGTCGTAATTCATGATCCAAATGAACAAGATAAAGCAGCATTAAAAGAAATGGAAATTGTTGAAGAAAGTAAGTATAAATATAAAGTAGATGGTGAAGCAGTTTATTATTTACGTAACGATTTAATTGCGAAACCGCCACTTGTTTCTGATCACTTTGATACAAAGACTTTGAAAGAACCTGCTCGTAAACGTGTGGCTGAACCTTTAACTGAACCTGTCTATTCTGCTTTGGACGCTCCTGAAGTAGCGAATAAGCTTCCTCGTATGCCAAAAGATTGGGAAGATGCGGTTGTAAGAGAAATACAAATTACACATAATCAATTTAACGGAAAACCTGTTAGAATTGCAGATGAAGAGCGTTATAAAGAAATTCAAGGAACAGAACATACTGTAACATTAGCAAAAGTAGATGATATGAAAAAGTATAAACAGTTATTAATCGAAATAGATAAGAGACAAAAAGAACAAATTGAAAAAACAACAGGTACAAAAGTAGACTTATTTACGAAAATGACAATTTATCAATTTATGAACAGTTTCATGAGTGGAACAATGTTTATGGGATTCTTCCTAGGGATTGCCTTTTTAGCAATGATGGCAAGTTCGCTTATGTTCAAAATATTAACAGGTGCTTCTCGTGACGTACGTCGTTATGAAATGTTACGAAAAATCGGCGTGAGACGTAGTATGTTAACAAAAAGTATTTATAAAGAAATTTCATATTTATTTATCTTCCCAGCGATTATTGGAATTTCCCACGTGTTAGTAGGGCTTAACTTATTCAGTTTTATATTAGTTGACCCGTTTGTAAAAGTGTGGGTGCCAATAGGAATCTTCTTAGTCATTTATTTCATTTATTACTGGATTACTGTCCAACTTTATAAAGGTATGGTAATGCCGAAAGAGGAAGTAGCGAAATAGTTTAAGAAAAGAGTCCTTGTTTTGACAACAAGGACTCTTTTCTATATTTGTAATACATTGTGATCAAGTCTTTCTATAAATAATATATTGAAAATTAAGAAAATATTAAGAGTTTATATAGCGGAAAGTTAAGAAGTGTATGGGATATTAAGAATGTGCAAAAGATCAAGGTGAAATTGGAAAGTGCAATTGTTGTACATTTATATTTTTTTAGGGTAGTTTTACAGAACTAAATTGATATTTTTATAAATTTAAAAGAAAGGAAACTACTTATGAAGATGATAAAAAAATTAATAAAACTAATTGGAGTCATCACTATACTATTATTAATCGTAGCACTAATATTTCCTACATGGACATCGCAAATAAAAGGGAAAAACAGTATAAGTACATTAGAGCAAGTAGAGGTAAATGGAAGTGGTCATGAAATTATGATACGCGGAAAAGATAAGAACAATCCGGTTATTATTTTTGTACATGGTGGACCAGGTACTTCAGAAATACCATATGCTCAAAAATACCAAAACTTATTGGAGGAGAAATTCACAGTTGTTAATTACGATCAAAGAGCGAGCGGGAAGTCTTATCATTTCTTTGAAGATTATTCGAATCTTACATCAGATCATCTTGTAGAAGATTTATTAGCTATGACAGATTATGTTTCAAAACGCCTTGGCAAAGAAAAAGTAATATTGGTTGGTCATTCTTACGGTACATATATTGGAATGCAAGCTGCCTATAAAGCCCCTGAAAAATATGAAGCATATGTTGGAATAGGGCAGATGAGTGATACAGTAGAAAGTGAAATGGATAGCTTAAACTATGTGATTGAACAGGCACAAAATGCGGGGAATACAGATGAGGTTTCCTATTTAAAAGGGTTAACCGAAAAAATTAAAAATGGCGATATATACACTCCGCGAAATTATGTTGCGAAATATGGTGGAACATCAAGGCGCATTGAAAATCCAGATGGTGATAACATGGGGATGTTACTCAGTAATGAATATAACTTTTTAGACGTAATTCGTTATAACGTTGGATTATCACATTCTCAAACTGTCTTATTAGAAAAGGATTTAAAGAATCCATTGCCTACTAAGGTGACTAAAATGAAGCTACCGTTTTATTTCCTTATGGGGAAATATGATTATAACACTTCATTTCATGCAGCAAAGGCATATTTTGATACGATTGAAGCAGATCAAAAAGAATTTATTTCTTTTGAGAAATCAGCTCATTATCCACAATTTGAAGAGAAAGAAAAATTTTATAAGTGGATGTGCGATACATTCATAAAATAAACAAAGTATATCCGGATTTTAGAGAATTAAAAAAGTTAGCGAGACGTAAAAAGATCTTAGCTACATATCATTACGTGAAGCGAAGTTAAATAAAAAGACTCTTGTATAAATGACAAGAGTCTTTTTATAATGTTCTCTATATAGAAGGAAAAGATTGGATAATGATCGAAAAATATAATATAACTTCCGAGAAATGACTGAAATAATACTATTTTGTCGAGGGAAAGGATATTACGTATGAAAGAAATGCTACAGTTATTTCGAAACAAAGTTTATGCACGCTTTTTTTTAGCGAATATTTTAGAACGCCTTGGTTCTATGATTGCTGGAATTTCTTTAATGTTTTACTTGTTAGATCAATACGGAAAACAACCAGTTTACGCAACGATGACGCAAATTATGATTGCATTACCTGCACTAATCTTTTTTTTATTAGTAGGGACAGTAGTGGATCGGTTTGATAGACAACGTATTTGTACGGTAAGTAATATATGTTGTTCTCTCTGTAATATTGGAATTCTAATTTCGCTTTATTACGGGATGATTATACTTGTGTTTATATTTTTATTTTTGGAAAATGCATGTATCCAATTTTTCTCTCCATCTGAACAGGCTATGATACAGGGAGTAGTAGAATCAGACCAATACGGTGCAGCAGCAGGTATTAATCAAATGGTAACTAGTTTGTACGCTTTATTTGGTGTAGGGATTGCGACGATGGTATATTGGACATTTGGAATTTACGGGAGCATTTTAGTAAATACGTTCACCTTTATTGCGAGTGGTATTTTGATTCAAACGATCTCAATTCCAGAAAAAGTTCGTTTGCCAAACGGTAGAACAAAATGGAAAGAAGTTAATCTAAAGATGTTAATAACAGAGTTTAAAGAGGGGATTAGATATATATACCAAAATGAAACTTTAAAAAAATTACTTTTAGGATTTATCGTATTTGGACTATTAAATGGTATTTTAAGCGTATCCACTACTTACATATTAAAATACAAATTAGCACCAGCATCGTATGAAAGTTTAGCGATGGTGGGCGGTGTAGTTGGAGGAATCTCATTACTAATTGGAAGTATAGTAGCAACGAGTATAGGTAAGAAATATGCACCAAAATCTATTATTGTATTTGGTATGGCGGGATCAGGAATCTCCTTCGGTATGTGCTATTTTGTAAATCATGTTTGGTCTTTTTATGTATGTATCGCTTTAGCGACTTTCTTTTTACCGTTTATTAATGTTGCAATATCTGGCTGGATGTATGAAATTGTAGAAGAGTCATTCATGGGACGTGTTCAAAGTTTACTTAGTCCATTAACGACAGGATTCCAGCTGTTATCTCTCGGTGCGATAGCAATGTTGTTCCCAAAATGGATTGGTGCAGATACATTGTATATTATTTTATTTGGTTTATTATTATTTGTTACGTGTTTATATCAAGCTATTTTACCTAGTGGGAAGAAGCAAGTGCAGGGTATAGCTGAAGAAATGTAACATATGTAGGTTTTTGATTTCTGAATATTCTATCGAAAGGTAAGGAGGATAGAGTGATGTTGATGCGAGTTGCTAAATGGTGTGGGATTACTTGTTTACAACTATTAGCTGCAATCTTATGTATAATCTGCCTAGGTGCGCTCCCTCGGTTATTTAAGGGATTACAAATTGATTTAATCGGTTTTTGGAGCACAGTTGTTTTTCTTGGAGAGAAGTTACTTCAACCAGGTGGAATTACGTATGGATTTCGGAATTCAAGAAAGTTATTTCCTCAAATATGGATTCATTATGTAGAGACAATGTTTGTATTTATTTCGGCATTTATACTATCTTTACTCATTGCGTATTTTATCGTTGTGTGGGTATTACAGCGCTCTCAATCAAAGCAACGTATGTGGAATGGGATTTTCGTCGCACTTGAAAGTATTCCGGACATTTTATTAATTTTATTATCTCAACTTCTAGTAGTAATAATCTTTCAAAAGACAGGTTTTATGCCAGTGAAATTTGCAGGACTTGGAGAGGAAAGGGCTCGCCTGTTACCAATACTATGCCTTACTTTACCTACAACATTATTATTTATTAAGTTACTACTATTACGTTTCAGAGAAGAATTAGAGAAAGATTATAGTATATTTGCTAAAAGTAAAGGGCTTAGTTTACGACATATTTTAACACATCATATTTCAAGAAATGTCTTGTTAACAACAGTCTATTATGCAAAAACAAATATTTTATTTATGTTATCAAACTTATACATTATTGAATGGTTATTTAATACGTACGGCATGTTTGTTTTTGTAAAAGAAAATTCCAAATTAGAAATATTTACAGTTAGTTTAGTTATATTATACGTACCGCTTTTTATACTATTTCGTTTATTACATACGCTTTTACAAAATATTATAAAGGAGCGTGTGTAACATGTGGCAACTTGTAAAAAGAGATGTAAGATTTTGGTTTGGTGTTACTTTTTTAAGTGTACTTATGATTGTTAGTATTGGGAATACGTTGTTTTTCGATGGGAACATTCGAGAACTAACGATGTTGTATAACGAAAAAGGAGAATTAGAGGCTGCTCTGTTTTCGCCATCGAGTAAATTTTGGTTCGGAAGTGATGACAAAGGTCGCGATCTTTTCCAGTTAATAATAGAAGGAGCAAAATGGACTGTAGGTGCGAGTATAGTTATTGCAGTTTTACGTGTAGGGATTGGGGGAGGCATTGGTTTATTACTTGGTATGTACAGTAAACGCTCATTTCCAGTTATCTCATCTTTTTTTGATCCATTCAGTATCGTGCCAATGGTTATGATTTCCTATTTTATTTTAAAGGAAGTTTTAATGTTCGACAGTGGAGAGGCAGCTGCTCCGTTTCATTTGCGAGTTGCGTTTCAAATTATAGTTCTTGCATGTCTTGCAGTACCGACAGTTATGTTGTATGTAGCGCAAGAAGTAAAACGTATTAAGAATGAAGAATTTATGTTGGCGGCCACTGTGCTCGGCGGGAGTAAGTGGCAGAGGTTGAAACGCCATGTATGGCCGCATATGCTACCATCATTTCTTTTATTAGTAGCCCAGCAATTTGTAAGTACTTTATTACTCCTCTTGCATCTTGGTTTGTTAGAATTATTTTTTGGCGGAACAATAATTTTTGGCACAGAAGCAGATAGTGTAACAAAAGAGTGGACAGGTTTAATCGGACAAAACTTCCGTCACTTAACTACACATACATGGATTGTACTTATTCCGATTGCTTTTTATAGTATGACAATTTTGTCAGGAAATCTGATTAGTAATAGTATGCAAGATGCGATTAAACTAGGAAATTTAAGAATGCCGAAGAGGAAGGATAAAGAAGTGAAAGTAGAGAAGCAGGTACAACCTACTATGAATGATTTTTCTTTCTATAAAGAGGTACAAAAATAAAAAAAGATAGCTGAAGACAATTTGTTTTCAGCTATCTTTTTTGTTTAAAGTGGTGGTAAATCAATCTTACCTTCTTCAAATAATTCTTTTATCATATGTTTCGTATAACCAGCTGCTTGACCAAATGTGATTTTTGCTGGCATTGGTGCTTCATTTACATCTACAACTACATCAATAATGCATGGTTTACTTTGTTTTACCGCATTTTCAAAGGCAGGAAGTAAGTCATCTAAATGTTCTACACGGTATCCAATACCACCGCACGCCTCTGCGTATTTTGCGAAATCAGGATTCGTTAAGTCTGTACCAAATTCAATATTACCCATAACCTCTTGTTCGAATTTAATCATAGCAATTTTATTATTGTTTAATACAACAACAACGATTGGTAGTTTATATTTAACAGCTGTTACGAAGTCGTTCATTGTCATTCCAAATCCGCCGTCACCACAAACTGCAAACACTTGTTTATCTGGGAAAGCAATTTGTCCAGCAAGTGCACCAGGTAAACCGCAGCCAAGTGTTGCAAGCCAGCTAGAAATGATAAATTTCTGGTTTGTCATACGGAAGTGCCTTGCTGTCCACACTGTTACATTTCCGACATCGACTGAAAGAATTGCATCATCTTCGGCTACTTTCTGCAGTGCATGCATAACTCGCTGTGGTTTAATTGGAGTCGAAGAATCTTCTTCTTGATTGTGTAATTTTTCTTCCCATTTTTTCATCATTTCTTGATGATGCTCTAAGAAGGAATGGTCCTCGTGTTTTTCTACATTTTCAATTAACCATTTTAATGTTTTATCAGCATCACCAGCTAAGCCGATATTCTGTCGTATAACGTTTCCCGATTTGTGCGGGATCTGTATCAATATGAAGTGTTTTTGCTTTTTCGGGTAAGAAACCAGTGAACGGATAAGAAGTGCCCACCATAATTAAAGTATCTGCATGCTTCATTGCTTCATAAGAAGGTTTCGTCCCGATTAATCCCAATCCACCGATACAAAGAGGGTGTTCATCAGGAACAATTCCTTTAGCTGGTAATGTAAGTACGATTGGAGCGCCAATATGTTCTGCGAATGCAAGTAAAGATTCTCTCGCATGTTTTGCACCTTTTCCAGCTAAAATAACGGGTTTTGTCGCTTCATTTATTGCGAGTTTCGCTGCATCTAAATCTTCTTTTTGCGGAAATAGCTCAGGCAATGTAAAAGAAGTGTTTGTAATACGAGCACCATTTTTTACTTCGAATTTCGGAACATCATCTGGAATAGTAAGAACGGATACACCTTTTTTCGTATATGCCATACGAATCGCTTGATTGACTACAGCAGGTAGTTGTTCAGCTGACATAATACGCTGGTTATAAACCGCGACATCATCAAACATTCTTTCTAAGTTTACTTCTTGGAAAAAATCCGTTCCGAGTAAGTCGGTTTCTACTTGTCCTGAAATTGCTAGTACAGGAGCTTGATCGAGTTTGGCATCATATAAACCGTTTAATAAATGGATAGCCCCAGGTCCTGCAATAGCCATACAAACACCAAGTTTTCCTGTTAATTTCGCATAGGCTGCCGCTGCTAACGCACCAGCTTCTTCATGGCGAACTTGAATAAATTTAATTTTATCTTGTTTTTTTCTTAAAGCCTCAATTATTGAATTGATGGAATCTCCAGGCATACCATATATGTGTTCTACTCCCCAGTCAATTAATAAATCAACTAATGCTTCACCGGCTGTTTTTCCAAACATAATTGTTCCTCCTTATAATAGGTAGATACTATTATGTTTTGGAGAAAAAGGAAAAATATACAAATGATAAAATTTTTAGCTTTAATGATGACCGGCGAATAGTGTAAATACTGTTATTAGTAAAAATCCACTAATTGCCCACGTTAGAAATGTAAGGAAAGAGAGCTGTTTCTTAGCTTTCCAAAGCATTTCGTGAATTGTGACATAACCAAGTGAACCGATAGCGCTTCCCATAATGAGTCCTTGTAAATGAAGAGCTTTTCCTTCCATCAAAATTCCAAAAACCGTACCGGTACCGAGAATAAGAGAAAGTAATAAAGTTGTTAATAGAAATGAAATATATTTATGCTTTGTAAAGAGGAAGGGGATAATTAAAGCTAATCCTTCTGGAATATGGTGAACGACGATTGCTATTAAAAAGGGAATGGCAGAGTCATTATGATTTATAAAAGCTGTACCTAGCGCAAATCCACTCGGTATATTATGAATAAATATAGCGAAAGAAAGAAACAGGAAAGTTTGCCATGCTTGTTGATCTTTCTTATGTATATTCGGATGATGGCAATAGTTATCTAATAAGCTCATAACTAAAATACCGATAGCTATCCCAAGTATAGGACCTATTATTTCATAGCTTGAAAATGTTTCAGGAATAATTTCAAGTGATAATAAACCAAGTAAAATCCCACCACATAATGCGTATAAGCGATGCATCTTTTCTTCAATTAGTTGACGTGTTGCAACTCCAACAGCGCCTCCTAATAGTAACCCGCCGAACGAAAAAAATGTTACAATCATTGGAATCCATAATCGTTCCATCGTATCACACTCCGATTCTTCCACTTATTTTTAGCTTACGAAAAGGAAAGTTAGATTAGTCCAAGTAATTGTGTTTGGTTATAGAGAAAAAACTAGCAATTCGTTATAATTTATATATTGAATTTAAGTGGAAAGATGAAAAGGGGAACTAATTATGCAGCAAATTAAAAAAATAGGAAACTCATTTTGGTATATGACACCTGTTTCTGAAACAGATAGACCAATATTAGGGATGGTCGTTGGAAAAGAAAAAACTTTAATGATTGATGCAGGGAATTCAGAAGAACATGCACAATTGTTTTTAGAAATGCTAAAAGAACAGAATGTATCAAATCCTGATTTCGTAGCATTAACGCATTGGCATTGGGATCATATTTTTGGATTGCCTGTACTACAAAATGTATTAACTATTGCACATTCTGAAACGAAAAAAGAGATGCAGACACTAGTTTCATATAAATGGACAGATGACGCGTTGGACGCAAGAGTAAAAGAAGGTACTGAAATTGAATTTTGTGCGGAATGTATCAAAAAAGAGTTCAGTGAAAAACCAAGAAATATTAAAATTATTCCTCCGACCTTAACGTTCGAGGACCAACTTGAATTAGACCTTGGTGAAGTAACATGTGTGTTAAAGCATGTGGGCGGAGATCATGCACATGATTCCGTTGTTATGTACGTTAAAGAAGAAAAGATTTTATTTTTAGGAGACTGCATATATGCAGATATTTTTTCTTCGAAATGGAACTATACGACGAAACGAACGTTTACATTAATAGAAGAATTAGAGAAATTTGATGCTGAAACTTATATTCTTTCTCATGGAGAAGCTATAGACCGGGCTGAATTTTTACAAGAAATTCATTTACTAAAAACAATAGGAACTTATACAGAAGCTCATAAAGGCGATGAAGAGAAGATAAAGGTAGCGTATAAAAGAGAGCTAGATAGAGAAATAAATGAGGATGAACTAGAAACAATAACGTTTTTTGTAAACGGTTATGAAATGATTAACCTGTAAACCGCAACTCTAATCAAATAGCATTAAACTGCACAAAAAGAGTATTGAAAGTTAATTCAATACTCTTTTTAATAAGTAAATATTAAGCCGCAGCCAATTTGAAGTTTTTTGTAGGCTCATCATCTGAAGTTATACGACTTTATTTATTTTTCGTATAGATAGAATTTCAAGTAGAAGCTTTCTTTGCTAATTCAGTTATATAGTTGAAAAATACATCACGTTTTACATCATAAACGACATTTACAGGTCGCCCATCATCAGTTTCCACTGTACGCCCTTGGCTAGGTCCGTATGTATGAACAATACTATTAATCGTTTGTACCTTTGCAAGATCAGCTTTCCCAACAAACGCAGCAGTTAATACATCCCATAGGTAGTAGGTAGAGTTAGTTGAGAAGTGAACGAGAGGAGGAACCATCGCATAGCATTGACCAAGGAAATCAACACCAATATACTTACGCTCTTTTGCCCATTGTTCACGTATGTCTATAGTTAGCGGAACCTGGTTTGTACTTTCTAGAGTTACTAAATCAATGATTATATTAGCATTCCAAACACGAGCTACTGCTTCGGGATCCCAAAATGAATTCCACTCGGCTGTTCCGTCATGTTCCGGCTCGTGTACATTGCCTGCAGTACGAAATGTACCGCCCATCCAAACGAGACGTTCAATTTTATCTTCGATTATGGGAGCTTCATACAATGCACGAGCAAGGTCAGTTAGGGGACCTGTAAATAATAAAGTTGTTTTTCCATCAGTTTGTAGAAGAGTTTCTATTATATGATGATGTGCAGGTTTAGCAGCTACAGGTGTTACAACTTTTCCGGACTCATTTAAAATGGGTAAAGCATCAACATAAAATGCATGCATCCGCCAGTCTTTTGGAAATGGATTTTTCCCACGAGAGTTTGATGCTGCTACTTCAATATTACTTTTGCCGAAGCGATCGATAATTTTACGACTTGCAGACATTGCTGGTTCTAAATAGCAATCTGCTGGGATAACAGATACACCAGTAAGTGCAATGCTTTCCATTTGAAGTAATAAAAATAATGAAATTAAATCATCTACACCACCATCATGATTGAAGTACACTTTTTTCATCATTTTAATCTCCATTCTTTAAATTTTAATTGATGAAAAATCATCAATAATTTCCACCACTTCAATCTCCCCATTAATGAGTAGTTCAGGAAGATCATTTTTAACATTTCCTTTCCAATACTCTTTAGCTTGTTCGATTTTTTGAGAGAAAGAGATACCATCTTCCTTCGGTAAAAGAGTTCCGTCACCTTCAAAAGAACTACCAATCACTCGTAGTTTAACAATCTGTAAAACTTCTCGATTGTAAGAATCAAATAATGCTTTCCATTTCAAAGCATCTTCATAGCTTTTGGAAGCATATAAGCAAGACAACCTTGAAGGGTATTCAGGATATTCTTGCAGCCTAACCATTTCTACAATCGTTTCTCTAACCGCTCTTATTGTTTGATCCATATAATTCATAACTACTTGAGTATTTTCATTATTTATATGTAATCCGTCACTTTTATAATGATTATTTAAAATTTTTATGCCATCTTCACCGTTAGAATTTAATTGTTCTCTTTCAAAAAAGAAGTGATATAGAGTATTAGTTTGATTTGTATCAAATTGAATGATTTGTCCGATTTTCATTTCTTTCCTTGTAACGATGTGATATGCGTAAAATTCTGATTCATTCATGGGTATCCTCCTAGTAGTAATTATTGAATATTGTAATGTTAAATTTAGTAATTCAACATTGAAATATATAAAACCTTTATAAGTAAAGAGCTATAAAGTAGGGGGATTTGAGTGAAGAGTGAAAAAAGTACATATGAGCGTTTTAAAAAAGTTCACAAAATGTTCACTTACGAAGAGGTTTCCAATATCGATATAATGACAAAGACTCGAAGAGAAGGGATGATGAAAATTGCCAACAACAAGAAAGGAAAACCTCCAATTTGGCATGATGATGTGCCTAGGGATGGTTATCGTAATGACATTTTACAATTTATTAATGAATGGAGCAGGAGGGCCAATTCATTTTAAGGAGATCACATTAGAACTAATTATTGGATTTATTATTGCGCTATTAATTGAAATATGTATTGTTGGGCCCTGTGCGAAAAAAATTGTATTCGCGTTACCGTTTGATAAATCAAAGAAAATTAATATTATCGTTGCGATGGCGACAGTAATGGTAATTGGGATGGTTTTCTTTATGTCATTTTACGGAATGGCTTTGATGTATTTACATGGTGGACTACACGGAGATTCGTTTGTTTCCATTTATTTTTCAATCTTTATGAGGAACTTTATTGTAGCGTATCCATTACAATTAATGATTATGGGGCCACTTGTGCGTTTCTTATTTGGAAAGTTTGTTTTGAAGAATAAAGGTGTTAATGTAGCATAGTTTTAATTATTAAAATACTATATATAAATAAAACATTTTAAACACATCTCACATTTTTGAGATGTGTTTTTTCTTGTTGATTCTAGTTATTTTCAAACTGATGTGACATTTGTCCTTTTGCCTTTATAGGATTATAGCTTTTAATTAAGTCAGAAATAAAAGATTAGGAGATGATTTTTTGAAAGGTATTATATTTGCTGTTTTTGCGGGTGTATTTATAACACTTCAAGGAACCTTTAATGCGAAACTTAGTTCAGATATAGGTATATGGTCGACGAGTATTATGACGCATTTAATTGGGTTTCTCATTGCAATAACTATATTTTTGTTAAAGAAAAAAGAGAAAGTAACGGATTTAAAGGGCGTGAAAAAAGTATATTTAGTAGCTGGTGCACTTGGTGGCTTGATTATTTGCGCAGAAACAATGGCGATATATTCAATGGGAGTTACATTAACAGCTGGAACACTTATGGTTGCTCAATTATTAACAGCTACTGTTATTGAAATGAAAGGATTATTTCATATAAAAAAGATACAAATGGAGAGATACCATATTGTGGGAACAATAGTAATGATTTTAGGTATTGTTGTGTTTAATAGGTAAGGAAAGAAGGGACTGTAAGTGGATAATAAATCAGACTTAATTATTCAATATTTGAAAGCTTATAATTTGCTTGAAATTTTTTCAGGAATAAGTACTGACAATTTTCAAGTAAATCATTTTGAAAAAGGCAAGCTTATTTGCGATAAAGATGATGAAATTCATCGTTTATATTTTGTTGTTAAAGGTAAAGTAAAAGTTTACACGATTACACCAGAAGGAAAGAAACTAATCCTTCGCTTTATCAATCCATTAGCAATTGTTGGTGATATTGAATTAATACAAAATAGCAAAGCACATAATGTTGTTGAAACTTGTTCAGATGTTGTAGCAATCTCCATTACTAATACAGTTATTAGAAATAAGTTATTACATGATCCTATATGTATGAACTTCTTGCTTGAAAACATTGCGAACACGTTAAAAATATCGACTAGTTTTACAGCTCTAAATTTACTTTATCCGGTAGAAGTACGTGTAGCTAGTTATTTACTTTCGATTTCAACGGATAGTAATGGGCATATGTATAAAGAGGATTTAGATTCAACTTCTGTATCAAGTATTGCAGATTTTATAGGTGTAAGTTATAGGCATGTAATTCGAGTTTTACAAAAATTTTATAGTGAAAAATTAATTGAAAAGAATAATGGAGTTATTGTAATTAAAGATTTTTCTAGAATGAAGGAAGTTGCTAAAGATAATATATATGAGTAATGAAGGGGAGAGAAGGATTATGATTGGATTTAGTTTAGCTATATTAGCTGGAATATTAATTAGCTTACAATCTGTTTTTAATACGAAAGTGAATGAAAATGTAGGACAGTGGTTAACAACTGCATGTGTTCTTGGAATAGGTCTCATAAGTTCTGTTTTATTTTATATCATTACAGAGAAAAGTATAAGCGTTAACTTTTATACTACAAATTATTTATTTTATATAAGTGGATTGTTTGGTATCGGATTAATTATTTGTATAATGGGTGCAATAAAGAGTTTAGGTCCAGCTTATACGGTGCTCATTAGCCTTATTACTCAATTAGTTGTTGCGTTATGCATTGATACATTAGGATTGTTTGGAATAGAGAGAGTACCTATACAAATAAATAAATTAATTGGTATAGGTCTATTAATTGTAGGGGTTGGAATTTTTAAAAATCTTTTTTCGGATAAGAAAGTTAGTACTATAAATGAGGATAGGGCCTAAAGAATTTAAAGGAAATAGGTGTTAATAATTAGAACATATACATTTAGATTGTAGTAAATGAGCGATAAGGAGAGAAAATAAGTGATTCAGTACATGTTGGAAGATGGTGTACATTATTTGAAAATCGATGGGATTCAGCATTGGTGTAAAGTTGCAGGGGCGGCTCATAATACAGTTCCTCTCATTATTGTACATGGAGGTCCAGGCGGTAATCATTACGTATTTGAGAGAACTCTGGGAATGAAATTAGAAGAATATTTAACGGTAGTTTATTATGAACAAAGAGGATGTGGGCGTAGCGAGGCACCTCAAGATGACAATGACTATTCTATAAATACTTTAGCAGAAGATTTAGAGGAATTAAGAAAGCGATTAAATATAAACAAGGTAAATTTGTTAGGATATTCTTTTGGTGGACAACTTTGTTTAGAGTATGCTTTAAAATACCCAGAAGAAGTTGAGAAAATGGTATTACAGGCACCATTATTAGACGAATATGATGAAGTGTATAAGGTGCAGATAGAAGGGTTCCTAAAAGTAACGGAAGGGAAAATGAAAGAACAAATATCTATAATTAGTAAGTCGGAAATCTCCTTGAAAGAAAGAAATAATCAAGTCTGGAACATTGTTGATACTGAAATTGTTGATCGGCTATTGTTTAAAAATCAAGAATTTGCAAAGTTAAATCGTACTCTTTGGGAAGAAAATCATTTAAGTAATACAGGGAAGATGAGTAAAGTTATTTTTGAAACGCAATCAATTGTACCGCTTATTGAGCGTATTAATGGTTTGGAACAAGATACATGTGTCGTTGTTGGAGCGTATGACTATAATACTGGTGTGGAAATGAGTAAAATGATAACGAGTCATATGAAAAATAGTAAACTTATTATATTTGAAAATAGTGAACATTTTCCAGATATCGAAGAAACAGATAATGTATGTGAAGCGATTATAGAGTTTTTAGAAATATAGTATAAAAACAAAGAGAGGATTAATTATTGGAATATTGAATTATATAAGGTGTGAATTATTTATAGATGGGGAGGATGCAATATGATTGAATATAGAAAAGCAAGACTAGAAGATATGCAGGGGATTATTAAAATGTGTTCAGATGGCTATAGAAATACATACCCAGGTTTGTTGCCTCAGCAATACATAGAAAGTACGATTAAGGAATTTTACAATGAAGACAGAGTGAGAAATGAAATATTAAATATTAATCACGAGTGGAATGGTTGGTTTGTTGCAAGTGATAATGGAGAAATACTAGGTGCTGGTGGAGGTGGCTTCACTGGTAAAGAAACAGCAGAGTTATTTGTAATATATTTAAATCCAAATAGAAAAAGAGAAGGTATTGGCACAGAATTACTTTCTATTATTACAAATGATCAAATTGAACGGGGTGCAAAGGAACAATGGGTTTCAGTTGCAAAAGATAATTTTATGGGAATCCCGTTTTATGGAGCAGTTGGTTTTATATATCAAGATGAAAGACCTTTATATGGGCTTCCTGTAAACGAAGATTTCACATCTATTCGATACAAACGTGAGTTAGCAAGCAGCTTAGTTAAAAAATAGGAACAAAAAGCCCTTTTTTATATGAGGTCTTATTTGTATAAGCGTAAGCGTCAAATATTCCAAACCTACAATTTGTTAAGAAACAAGAGGCGATTGAAAAACCCTTCGCTAAGACAAAAATACAATAAGCTGCCCGTATGGACAGCTTATTTACATAATTATCGAAAGCGGAAGTTAAAAGTATTGGTTTGAAACAAAGATATACCGTTTCAATTCCTTTTTATTTCGCTCTTTATGTGATATATTTATCGCATAAAGAGCGAAATATATCACAAAGGAGATCTTATATGAAGAATAAATTAGCTTACTTAGGGTTTATTGGCTTTTTAGGTTTTTTGGCACCTTTCTCATTTTTAAGTGAAAATTCGTTTTCGCCTCACTACTATTTCCTTTTCTTTTTCTTTTTTTTATACGCAAAAGTTATACCAGATGAGCTTTTTATATTGCATGTTCGTATCGCCGCTACAAGGGCATTTTTTGTAACACTAGTATTTGGTAGTATATTACTCTTAAGTGTTTCTATTTTTGAAAATGTACATGTAATTCGTTTATTTTTTGGACTTTCAATTTTAATACCGTTAGGAACTTTTCTAATTAATTTAGAAATATTTGAACGTAGAGAAAAGAAAGGGATGCAGGATGACGTTGATTACTCGGATGAAAGAATATAGGGTAAAGTTAAATATGTCCCAAGGAGATTTAGCTAATAAGGTTGGAGTTAGAAGAGAAACAATTGGTAATCTCGAAAACGGAAAATATAACCCTTCATTAAAATTGGCTTACGATATTGCAAAAGTTTTAAAAGCACCTATTGAAGTGTTATTTTGGTTTGAAGACTAGTTTAATTCTAGTACAAGTGAATACAAGAGAAAAAATGATAAATGTTCTATTCATGCTCGGTTAACATAACGTCTCATTATCGGTAGCAAGAAAAAGGCGAATCCCTACTTTCAAGAGGAATTCGCCTTTTTCTTTTTCTATAACCCTATTCATCTTTTTATACATTCCTATCATGGTGCGGTTTTAGGGTTCTCGTTTGTTACTGAATGAGCCGTAAAAATGTATAAAATCTTGCATGCTCTTAGCGTGGGTTTTTCCCTAAATACTGGATGAACCCTGTAAAGTAGTATTCAATTTTTTTGATGAATATAGAGCGACCTAAATAAAAGGAGCCTCTATCGAAAGTTACTTAGTAATTTTCGATAGAGGCTTTTACTTATAATACTTAATTGTAGTTTTATATCTTTAACTTCGCGGTCGTTTTTCTTTTTTAAGGAATTTACAGTTATAACATCTCATATTTTGTTTATAATTGTAAATAGTTATCGAGATGTATAAATGTTATTTCTTTTTTAATAAATAAAAAATATAAAAAGGAAAAATAATGCAACTTTATAACGCGCTTATTCGTGTTATATATGAAAGGAGGAGGGGGATGGAAATTGAAGAAATATATAAGGTTTATATAAACGATGTGTACCGGTATTTATTTTCCCTTTCTCGTAGCCATCACGTAGCGGAGGACTTGATGCAGGAGACTTTTTATCGGGCGTATCTTTATCTAGAAGACTATGAAAACCAAAAGGTAAAATCATGGCTTTTTAAAGTGGCATATCATACGTTTATTGATTTTGTTAGGAAAGAGAAAAAAGTAGCTTTTGTAGGAACGGAGGAATTAGAGAAAATACAAGCAGGTGAATCTACAGAAGAGTACGTAGTCGCAAAAAATAGTTACGAGAAATTAATTCAGATTATTCATACTTTGCCTGAGGTAGAGGCACAAGCTATTTTATTATGTGACGTACATCAATTAACGTACGAAGAGGGTGCTTCTGTATTAGATTTAAAGTTAAACACGTATAAAAGTCACATACTTCGTGGGAGAAAGAGATTAAAACAATTGTTAAAGGAGGAAAAGTGTCAAAATGACAAATGATAAACCTCATTCTGAAGAAGAAGGTTATAAAGAATTGTTACAAGAAGCTCTTCATCAAAGGCCTGCTTCTCTTCCTGATGGAAAACAGGAGCAAGTGTTGAAAATAGGAAAAAAAAGAGCACGTATCACGAATGTTTTGATTGTATTTACTTTTTTATTACTTATCCAACCTATTTTATATGTATCTACACTCGCATACTATGCATTTGCACCTACAAACGCAATGGAGATACGGAATGTAGTAAAACAAACGTTAAGTGTAACGGAACCAAATGTATTTATGAAAGAAAGGGACATGGAGCAAACATTGTTACCGCTTAGTTTACAATTGCATTTTGATTTGTATAAAAGGGTAGGAAAGAAAGATATTCGAATAGGCAAAGAGAAAACATATTATTTATTAAGTAAAGCAACGAAAGTAAGCCGTGAATATACAATAGATGAAAAAATTCCAGAAGTCCCATATATAGATAACGAGGTATTATCTCATCCTAATAATTATAATGTGTCTTATAATAGTAGCGAGGAAGCTCAGGTATTAAAAGGTCTTCCACAAGAATCTGTAGTAGAAGCATTTGTATCTTTTAGAGAATTATTAAGTGTACAAGAGGTAAAGAACATGTTTCCTACTATTGATATTGTTTGGTATGCCGTGAATACAGGATTAGAGGAGAAGCAAAAGAATGATGAGGGTCAGTATGTTGCCCCAATTGGCTTTCCAACAGATCTGATTTCAAGTCCAAGTGGTCCTTTTTTAAGTGACTCACCTCATGAGGAGCAATTTATTGATGTGTTAAAGTCATTACGGAAGCATGAAGATTTAGCGGCGAAGCTATCTAGAGCGAAAACATTAGAGTTGTCAAAGCGTATTTCTTTCCTTGAAAAAAATGGGATAAAAACATACGGGGCAGTTGTAACTGGACCTAAAGGAGAAGTTGAAAAATTGATGAGCCATGAAAAAGTTAGAAACTTGAAAGTAGGTGAAGCAAGATTATGGAATTGGCATTCTTAAAAAAAAGAAAGAGTCAGATTTATAAACAGGAAACGTGGATGGGGATTATTTCATTAATAATTGCCTTTCTAGCGTTATTGTATTTGAACATTACATTGCTTATTCAAGAAACATTTATAGGCGAAGGTTTTCGAGAAATAGTTGGAGCTGGATTGATGTGTTCAGTCGTAGGCATGCTCACAAAAAGCAAAAGTCGAAAATATGCATTGTGGGCATGTAGTTTATTTGTTTTTATGATACTGTTTGCTATATTTGGATTTATGTTAGGTTGGATGATAAGCTTTACGCCATAAATATGTGGAAAAGAGCGAATGTAGATTCGCTCTTTTTTAATGTGTAAAAAGTAAAATAGATAAGAGAAGAACCTATCAAATTTGAAAGGAGAGCACTATGCATCTAGGCTGTGGTTTTGTTGATATGTTTTCCGCTCACGTATAAGCTATAGATTTATCATTTTTCAAACCGTAAATGAACGAATTTCAACATCTTTATTAAATTTACAATCCGCATCATAATTCGTGTACTTCCATCCCAATCTTTATTTGTAGGTATATGTTTAAAGAAAGGGGAGCAGCTTAATATTTTTATGTTAGAAGACCACTTTTCTATTGCCTTTGGATTATTTACGTGAAAATACATCATAGCGCCGTTATTTCCAGATTTTTTTACAGTAGCATTCGAAAGTGTCAGCGCGAACTTTGATTCAGCATCAAAATATAACTCTCCTCCATGAAAACGTTTTGCCATAGCGACAATTATCTCCTTCAGATCTTCTTCTTTAAAGTAATAAAAAACACCGGCTGATATAAAAAGGATGCCATTCATTTCGTTAAACTTAATATCGTCAAACCAAGAAGTATCAAAAAATGATTTGGCAATGCTTATATTTCGTGGTGTATCTTCAATTAATGTTTTGCGAAAAGCGATCGCATCAGGCAAATCAAGGTTATACCACTGTATTGTACCGTTATCAACTCTTGAAAAAGTAGTGTCTAGTCCAGAACCGATATTTACTATAGTAGCATTCGGATATTTTATAATAAATTGTTTAATAGTATCGTCTATTTTTCTTGCACGGGCAATGTAAGTGATACATCCGTATTCGCCAAATGTATCTGCTATTTTAGAGAAATCAAAGTCGCATTCATTAATAATACGAATTGCTTCCGTATCATCTAAAATATCCTTGTTTTTCTCACTACCATATGCTCGTCCCCATAGGGGGATAAGCATAGTACCTTGAACTGATTGTAAATCTATTTCTTTAACCATGAAACATCCTCCGTTTAATAATAAACAATATATTTAGTCGTTATTTAACATTTTTGAGAGCATTTTATTTGTTTTATACAATCCGTAAGTTAAATCACATTGATCTTCTTCACTTAGCTTTTCGAGATTATGAGTGAAGTTATTATATATTTGTTTCCATCTCTCATAATGTACCTTTTCAGCTTTTTCTGTTAGAGAAATTAGTACGGCTCTTTTGTCTACTGTATCTTGTTTTTTTACAATATAGCCGTTTAGTTCTAAATTACGTACAGTTACACTTAATTGTTGTTTAGGTATGTTTAAATAACTAGCAATCATCTTTGAATTTACAGGTACTTTTTGTTGGGCGATATACTCCACTACGTGTTGTTCTAAATGTGTAAATTTAGAGGATTTTTCCGATAGTAATTTGAAAGTACCTGACATATTTAATAATAAATTCATGTATTCGTTTAATAATTCTTTATGGGCCATTGTTTTTGCTTCCTTTTTGGATTTAGTCATTATTTTATTACTATTTTAGCAGAAAATCAAATGTTTAAATTTATTATAGTAAATTAACATTTACTAATTTGTTGTTTTTGAAATTGTGTGGACTAAAGCAGAGGAGGATGAGAAGTGATTTTAGAAAAGGCGAATGTGGCCAAAAATAAAATATTACTAAATATACGTAACTAATGAATACAATGTCTTTTTCAGTTATTATGTTGTAAATAATTTTATGATAAAATCTTTTACATAATGAAATAAAGGGGTAGTATTCTATGGGTTATTTCTCAAATGGTTTATTAGTTTTGTTCGTTCTTATCGTATGTAGCTGCATAATTTTCGGGTGATAATATAGTGATAAATTTATATAAAAGAAGTTATCTCAGGTGAGGTAACTTCTTTTTATTTTATGTTGAGAAGGAATTCCATTTTTCTTATTGAAGTGTGTTCAAGTTAAGTTGATGAGGGTCTAAAATTTGTAATAGAGTAATGTAAAAGAGGATACAAATAAATAGGATAGGGAGGCGTTTATGAAACCTAAAATAAGCTACACAATTGAACATCCAACAAATTTCAATGAATTATTAGCTTTATATGAATCTTTAGGATGGAATTCTCTAAAATTAACGGCTAATGAATTGGAACAAATGTGTAAACAAAGTTGGTATGTAATATATGTTTTTAAAGAGAAACAATTAATAGGTATGGGGCGTGTTATATCCGATGGTGTAATAACGGGGGTTATTTGCGGTGTATGTGTATTGCCAGAATATCAGTCCATTGGCATTGGAAAAGAAATAGTGGGACGATTAATCCAGCACTGTGAACAAAACAAAGTTATTCCCCAACTTATGTGTGTAGAAAATCTGCAATCTTACTATGAATCTATAGGGTTTGAGGCATTCTCTATTGGAATGACAAAACATATTATAAGATAGCGGGGCTTTATATTTTCGGTGTACTCGTACATATTTTCAAACTTCATTATAAAGGAGAATTGCTGTATGGAGATTGCTAAAGGAGTAGAAATGCTACACCTTGAATTTCAAGAATTTATTATTCACCCAACTCTTTTATGGGATGATGAAATGGCAGTATTAATAGATACTGGCTTCCCTGGACAAATTGAAGATATAAAAGTAGAGATGGAGAGAGTTGGGGTATCTTTTGATAAGTTAAAAGTCGTCATTTTGACACATCAGGATATAGATCATATAGGGAGTCTTCCTGAATTATTGAAGAACGGTGTAAGTAATATTAAAGTTTATGCACACGAGTTAGATAAACCTTATATTGAAGGGGATTTACCATTATTGAAAGGTGCACATTTAGAGAACCTGCCAAAAGGAAAAGTAAGTGAAAGTGTGATTGACGGTCAAGAACTTCCATATTGCGGTGGCATTCGTATTATCCATACCCCAGGGCACACTCCGGGTCATATCAGTTTATTTTTGAAACAAAGTAAAACTCTTGTTGCCGGGGATTCAATGTACAGTGTGAATGGAATGTTAGGAGGAATTCATGCCCCAACAACTTTAAATGTTAAGGAAGCACAGCAGTCTTTGAAGAAGTATTCAAATCTAGATATTGAATCCGTAGTTTGTTACCATGGGGGATTAAGTAAGGGAGATATAAATGCACAAATTCAAAAGCTGTAGACAAGAATGTATTATTAATCAGTGCTAACGTACAATCTAATTGCTAGTATATAAATAAAACCCTTAAATTAATAAAGAGCAGGTTTGAAGAAATTTCAAACCTGCTCTTTATTAAATATAATCAATTTAATTTTAATGACTTAACCCATTCCAATAAAAAGAAACGATTTCTTTTGCTAATTCATCTATATTTGCAAGAATAGGATTGTGATTCTCATCTTTAAAATTCCCGATTGATAATAAAGCTACGAAAGCATGGGCAGCTAATTTTGGATTCCCTTTAGGTATTTCTTCAATATGCATCGCATTAGCAATTGATTTTTCCAATACTTCATACATGTTATCTTCGGCATTTTTTAGTTCCTTTAATTGCTCTGCAGATAACGCTAGTTTTGCATCTTTCATAAAGTTCTTCATATCAATATCCATCGTTGCGTGTAAGTATACTGTAGCAAAGTCCAATAATCTTTCTTCCAAATTCTTATTTGTAGAGAGGATTTGATCCATATTTTCTCTTATTCGTACCATCATTTGAATCATAGTAGCGGTAAATAAATCCGCTTTTGTTGAATAGTAATAGTAGACGGTTGCTTTTGTAACACCACATTCTTTCGCGACCTCATCCATCGAAACAACTTGATAATTTTGAGTGAGAAATAACCTAGTTGCAACTTCTAAAATGATTTCTTTTGTAGATTTTGTATTTTTATTTTGACGAGGCCTTCCGAGAGGACGTTGCTTTTGTTCCAACTACATTCGCTCCTGACATTTATGATTGAGATAATTATAACATAATTTTTAATCATTCTTGATTAATTAACTGACCAGTATATATAATTAATATTGGAGGGGAAAGAAAGGTGGGTTTTTATGAAAAAGCACCCGTTACATATGTTAGGGAAACTTGTAGCAGGGAAGAATACGCAATGGATAACATTATCGGTATGGATTCTTATTACATTAGTACTTTCATTTACGTTACCACAAGTAAATAGTAAGAAAGAGCCGAATCCGAAAAATCTACCTGAAACAGCTATGTCACAGCAAGCTGAAGCACTTATGAAAAAAGAGTTTCCTAATAATGCAGGAAATCCGTTGCTAGTGGTATGGCATAGAGATGGTGGATTACAGTCAAAGGATTATAAACTCATACAAGACGTTTATAAAGAATTAAAGGCCAGTCCTTTAAAAGAACAATCAACATTACCACCATTTGATACAATTCCAGAGCAAGTATTATCAAAAAGCGCATCAAAGGATGGTACATCATTTGTTACACCGGTATTCTTTAATAAATCTGCTGGAACGGATATATTAAAAGGTAATCTGGAGGATTTAAGAAAAATAGTAAATAGTAAGGTGGATGCCGATCCATTTAAAGAAAAAATAACTGACTCCGGTTTACATGTTCGATTATCTGGACCTGTAGGAATTCAAACGGATGCGGTTAGTTTATTTAGTCAAGCAGATGTGAAATTATTAGTTGCTACCGTATTACTCGTATTAGGTTTATTAATTTTATTGTATCGTTCACCAATTTTAGCAATTTTACCTTTACTTGTTGTGGGCTTTGCATACGGTATTATTAGTCCTACACTTGGTTTTTTAGCCGATCACGGATGGATTAAAGTAGATGCCCAAGCGATATCAATCATGACAGTATTATTGTTTGGTGCTGGAACGGACTATTGTTTATTTTTAATTTCGAGATATAGAGAGTACTTGTTAGAAGAAGAAAGTAAATATAAAGCGCTGCAACTTGCGATTAAAGCATCTGGCGGGGCAATTATAATGAGTGCCTTAACTGTTGTACTTGGATTAGGAACTTTATTACTTGCTCAGTATGGTGCCTTTCATCGATTTGCAGTACCATTTAGTGTTGCTGTATTCATAATGGGGATTGCTGCTTTAACAATTCTTCCGGCATTTTTATTAATTTTCGGCAGAGTTGCATTCTTCCCGTTTATACCGAGAACAACTTCGATGAATGAAGAGTTTGCAAGAAAGAAAAAGAAAGTAGTAAAAGTCAAAAAATCAAGAGGCCTATTTAGTGAAAAGCTTGGAGATATTGTAGTACGAAAACCGTGGACAATTATAATGCTAACCGTATTTGTATTAGGTGGATTAGCTTCATTCGTACCGCGCATTCAATACACTTATGACCTATTAGAATCATTTCCAAAAGATATGCCTTCACGTGAAGGGTTTACGTTGATTAGTGATCATTTTTCGGCTGGTGAACTAGCACCTGTAAAAATTGTTGTTGATACGAAAGGAAAAGAGCTTCCTATTAAACAAGAAATTGAGAAATTTTCTTTTGTAAATACAGTGAAAGAGCCAAAAGAGGGAAAAGAAAATAAACAAATACAAATGTATGAAGTTTCTTTAGCAGAGAATCCTTACTCAATTGAAGCATTAGATCAAATCCCTAAATTGAAAAGTAGTGTAGAAAAAGTACTAAAAGATACTGGGATTAGTAATGCTGAAAATCAATTGTGGATTGGCGGAGAAACAGCGTCATTATATGATACAAAGCAAATTACTGAACGTGATGAAGCGGTTATTATTCCGGTTATGATTAGTATTATCGCATTACTTTTACTCGTGTATTTACGTTCAATCGTTGCGGTGATTTACTTAATTGTAACTGTCGTTTTATCATTCTTCTCTGCATTAGGAGCTGGATGGATATTACTTCATTTTGGTATGGGAGCTCCAGCAATACAAGGTGCGATACCGTTATATGCATTCGTATTTTTAGTTGCCTTAGGAGAAGATTATAATATCTTTATGGTTTCAGAAATATGGAAAAACAGAAAGAAACAAAATCATCTAGATGCAGTGAAAAATGGTGTTATACAAACAGGAAGTGTCATTACATCCGCAGGTTTAATTTTAGCAGGAACTTTTGCGGTGTTAGGTACGTTACCAATTCAAGTTTTAGTTCAATTTGGTATTGTGACCGCAATTGGAGTATTGCTAGACACATTTATTGTAAGACCACTACTTGTACCGGCAATTACAGTTGTTTTAGGTCGCTTTGCTTTTTGGCCAGGGAAACTTTCAAGAAAGAGTGAAGAAATACAAAAAGTGGATGCATAGTTAAAAAAGCCGAGGATATTTTCCTTGGCTTTTTTAATGTAGTTCATTAATTTTTTGAAGTCAAATCATCAGTTACAGTGTGATCAGCATCTTCAATGGTTGTTTCGGGCATTCCATATAAGCCGTTCATTGCTTGTTCTTCGCTAGTTAGATTTGCAGTATTATTATTTTGAATAGATGTAGTATTTTCGATAACATTTTCTTTTTTATTTACATTTTTATCATGCATGTTTGAGTCCTCCAAATGTCATTTGATTTATCCCGCATTAACGGGCAGTAAGACCTCCACCTCAAAATTCGGCGAAAACAAAGAAGTTAGGTGGGGGATGAAGTGCCCTCTACTGATTAAAGTTTCACTTTATTAATAGTATGTGGATGGATTTCAAGAAATATGTGAATGGATTTTTGCAAATGTTATATAATTAAATAAAAACGTGAGGATAAATTTAAACTATAAGGAGTGAACAAGTGTGGTGAAAACAAGGAAATTAGCCTTCTAAAATAAAAATGAAATTTTAGGAGGCTAATGAAATGAAGTTTCATGTAATTGACAGGGAAAATTGGAATAGAGAGCAGTATTTTGAACATTATTTAAAATTAAAGTGTTCGTTTAGTATGACAGCGAATGTTGATATTACGATGATGCTAGAGGAAATACATCAAAAGGAAATTAAATTTTATCCGACTTTTATTTATGTAATTTCTAAAGTGATAAATAAACATACAGAATTTCGAACATGTTTTAATGATGAAGGAGTTTTAGGGTATTGGGAGGAAATGATACCTAGTTATACAATCTTTCATAAAGATGATAAATCTTTTTCAAGTATATGGACGGATTATTCTAGCGATTTCCACATTTTCTATAAAAACTATGAAGAGGATATGAGATGTTATGCTAATGTTCATGGTTTCTTCACGAAAGAAAATATTCCGCCAAATATTTTTCCGATTTCTAGTATACCTTGGACTAGTTTTACAGGATTTAATTTAAATATTAATAATGATGGTGATTTTTTATTACCAATTATTACTTGTGGGAAATATTTCAATGATGGAAGCAGGGTTATGCTACCTGTTTCATTGCAAGTACATCATGCGGTTTGTGATGGATATCATGCGAGTCGATTTATAGAGGATTTACAGGAGCTAGCTAATACTTGTAACCTTAAGTAATATCTAATTATTAATTATATAAAATTGAAAATGAATAAGCGTTAAAATAAAAAGAAGAGAACATATGTATATTACATGTTTTCTTCTTTTTATTCATTCATACTAAGTAACAGTGGAAAATATAGGGTGATTTGTAGTTTAATAGTAAAGAGAGTGATTGATTCTAATTTTCTTTATTTTATAATTATTTAAGGGTTCAAATGTTTTAATAGGGGGAAGGTAAAGTGAAATTCATACGTATTGAAAAAGATGAAATCCTAATTAATAATATGGCAAAATTGTATTGTAAAGCATTTGAGAAAACAAATTTTACTGAAATGATTGAGAGAATGAAAAGACATATAAAATATGCAGATTTTAAAGGTATAGTAGCAATAAATGATGAAAATGAAGTAGTTGGTTTTACTTATGGTTATCGCTCAATGGGGGGACAGTACTATAATCAATTAATGAGAGAAGCATTACATCTGGAGCAAGTAGATCAGTGGCTGCAAGATTGTTTTGAATTTGTAGAGTTAGCAGTTCACCCACAATATCAAAATGAAGGTCTTGGAATGAAATTACATAATGAATTATTAGAAGGGATTTCAAATAGAACGAGTATTTTAACAACACAAATAAACAATGGAAAAGCGCGTTCTTTATATAAAAGATTGGATTGGGTGGATGTATTAGAGCCATTTCACCCAAGTAAAAGTGATGTTCCATATGTAATAATGGGAAAAATATTAAAGACAAAAGTAAATTAATAACTATATCGTTCACAAAAGTTATCGGTTTATAACAATGAAGGGGAAAACAAAAATGACGATAATAACTATAGATAAAGCTACAATTTTAGATGCTGGAAAGTTAACAGAAATAATGACAAGAACATTTGATGAAGAAACAAAACGATGGCTATGCGATCAAGGTGATGTAATTGACTATAACATCCAACCACCAGGCTATTCTTCAGTTGAAATGATGAAATATTCAATCGAAGAATTAGATTCTTACAAAGTGATAATGGATGAAAAAATAATTGGGGGAATTATAGTTACGATCTCTGGTAAGTCGTACGGTCGGATTGATCGTATTTTTGTAGATCCTGTTTATCAAGGAAAAGGAATTGGATCATATGTTATTAAATTAATAGAAGAGGAATATCCGAACATAAGGATTTGGGATCTCGAAACATCCAGTAGACAAATTAATAATCATCATTTTTATAAAAAAATGGGCTATGAAATAATTTTTAAATCTGAAGATGAGTATTGCTATGTAAAAAGAAAAAATGTAGATGCAGCTGGAGAGAACCTAATTAAAAATAAAGATATGAAAAATGGTCAATACGAAAACTGTAATTTGGTTAATACAGAATATTATCAAGTAAATTTAAAAAATAGTGCATTTGTTGGTAGTAATATAATGCATATGAATATGAGTAATTGTAATGTAAGTCAATCAAAGTTTAGAAATATAAATTTTAGAAGGTCCTCATATGCAGATTTAAATCTTTCTAGTAGTAAATTTAATTTGGTGACATTAGGTGGAGTGCAATTCCAAAATACAAGTCTTGGAGATGAGAAGGAACCTATTTCATTTGAAAACTGTGATTTGGAAGGTAGTACAATACATAATAGTAACCTGAAAAATATTGAAATAGTAAATTGTGATATAACTGGTATGAAAATAAATGGTATTCCAATAGAAAATTTGCTTGAGTTATATAATAAGGTGAAAATTTAAAGCATATCGGTTGTTAGGATAAGATGTTTGGAAAATAAGTGTTATACCGAAATAGTTATGTAAAAATAACATAAAGAAATACATGTGAAAAAGGATTTAATGTAGGGTTCCAGAATGATAATATATTGGTATTTACATGGAGGGGGACGAATATGGGAATCAACATACGAGCAGTAGAAATACAAGATGCTAGAGCAATTCATCGTATATGTATACAGGATGAGGTTTTACCTTATATGGTTTTCTTACCTAGTATGCGTGTAGATGCTATGGAAAATAGAATTCGGAACCTAGCACCAAATCAATTTGAATTTGTTGCAGAGTATGACGGGGAAGTAGTAGGTTTTATTGGCTTAACACAAAGTCCGGGACGAAGATCTCATTCAGGCGATTTATTTATTGGGGTAGACAGTGAATATCATAATAAAGGTATTGGCAAAGCACTTCTTACAAAAATGCTTGATTTAGCTGATAATTGGTTAATGTTAGAGAGAGTAGAACTTGGTGTTTTAGAAACGAATCCGAAAGCAAAAGATCTATATGAAAAATTCGGGTTTGTAGTAGAAGGGGTAAAGATAGGGAATTTGAAGGCTCACGGAAAGTTTATAAATGAAATTATGATGAGTCGTTTTAGACCTGATGGTTTAATTGTACATAATTAATATGTAAAAGCATGACAAATCAATGTCATGCTTTTTTAATTGTTATTTGCGATTCGGTAGTTTCGGTTGTAATAAAAATAATGCTAATCCAATGAAAATAATTGAAATTCCTAGTGCTTGTTGTAAAGTAATGGTTTCACTCAAAATAAAATAGGCTAGAACACAAGTACCAATTGTTTCACCTAAAATACTCATCGAAATAACAGTAGCACTCATCCATTTTAATAACCAATTGAATATCGTTTGTCCTAAAATCGTTGCAATGAAAGCTAATCCAATAAAGGACAACCAAGTTTGTGTAGCATAATGAATGAAAGATTGTTGCTGCATACAAGCAAATATACCGAGAAAGCATGCACTACTTCCATAACTAATTACCGAATATGGTATAAGGGATAAATCTTTACGAATGTGTTGACTAATGAAAAAGTAAGCTGTAATAATTCCGGCCGCCATACATGCTAAAATATCTCCGTATAAAGCGTCGCCACTAATTTGGAAATCTTGCCAACCAATGACGATACTTCCTGAAATGGCAATGAGGCAACCGATAACCGCTCCTTTCGTAAATCTCTCTTTAAATAAAAAGTAACCACCAATCATTGAAAATAAAGGTTGTAACGTTACGATAACTGTAGAACTTGCTACGGAAGTATATTGTAAGGATTCAAACCATAGTACATAATGTGCAGCTAAAAATAGCCCGGATAGAAATCCGAATCTCCATTGTTTTTTCAATAATGTTTTTAGTTCGTTTCGATTCCTTTTATTAAATAGTAATAACGGTAACAGAATTACTGTAGCAAATAATAATCGATAAAAAGCAATGATTGCTGCAGGAGCATCTGCCAATTTCACAAAAATTGCTGAAGTTGATAAGGCGAATACACCGAAAAATAAGATGAAATATGAAAGAATAGGTGATTTCAAATTCTGTCCCTCCGATAGAATGTTTATTATAATAAACTTAATAAGATATAATGTACAAAGGTAAGTATATAAGACCCTGAGACGATAGGAAAGGGTTAGTTTCCTTTGTTTAGTATGTCAGCACAAAGGCAACGAAACATGCAATATGATGGACGAAAGGAAGTTTTTACTATGATACATGATAGACTCGGACAAACTGTATTAAGTTATCGTAAGAAAAATAAGATGACAATTCGTGAATTTGCTGATTATACAGGGATTAGTACTTCACTAATTAGTCAAATTGAACGAGGATATGCGAATCCTTCTTTAAGTGTATTGGAATTAATTGCGAAAGCATTAAATGTACCGCTATTTACACTTTTTATTAATGAGATTGATACAGATTCACTCATTTCTAAGAAAAAAGATCGAAAAAAAGTATATCGGGAAAATAATGATCACATTGTATATGATGTATTAACACCGGATTTTATGAAAGCGCGTATTGAAATGTTGATGATGGATTTAAATAAAAAAGCAAACACAACGGAAAGTCATTATTCACATGAAGATAAGGAAGAGATTGCGGTTGTCATGAAAGGGGAAGTGTATGTGGAATTAGAAGGAAAAGAATATTTTTTAGAAGAAGGTGATGTTGTGCGTATCCCACCAAACGTGAAGCATCGATTTTTGAATAAAAGTGATGAATCGAATCACATTTTATTTGTATTAACGCCATCTTTAGGATGAGTATAAAGTGAGCTTTATAATGGGGGATAGAAAATGGAAGATAAAAGTGTTTTAAAAGGCGGCCTTTCAATTATTTCTCAATGCAAAAAACAAACAAATGATATTTGGCATGCACATTACGGGGCAGCTGCAATTGCTAGTTATTTTTTCATGAAAGATAATAATATTGAAAAAGAGATAGCTCGTAATATGCATTCCCATACAAAAATGATGCTGAACAAGCAAAACTTAGATGAAATCATCGATAGTAAAGAAGAAATTGATTTTCAAAGTGCCGAAAAAATGATAATAAAATCATTGGAAAATACAATTGATGAACTTCATTGGGTGGGGCATAACGTTATTTATGCGGCATTAAGTTTATTAGCTATGAAAGAACTACAAAAATGGGGCGATAATCAAGCAATAGAAGGGGTAACGGACCTTATATTATCATTTCAAAAAACAATTCCCGGTAGATCGTGGATTGGTTTTACGACGAAGGAAGTAAAACAATTAAGTATAAAAGATGAGATACAAAGTGAATTAAGAAATCCAAAACAATTATCTAAGTTTATTTTAAATGAACTATCGGAGTTTAAGATTATTTATAGAGCAGAATCACATCATGATTTAATTGGCCATATGCTTACTTTTTCCCACGCAATTAATATAATGTATGATTTAGGATATAAAGATATATTTCAAAGAGGAATACGTCCACTTTTAAAACTAGTATACGTACTGCGTGCTAGTAAAAAGCTCGTGCTGAATACTGAAATAAATCTACATTCACCTATAGATCATTTACCTTTGATTGAATCTAAACGTGCTAACGTATTACCAACGGAAAATCAATTTTGGCTAAAAGACTATAGTGAATTTGATTGGGATTTTGGGCATGTTTTCAAATTTTCATATAGTTATTTTGATCATATAAAGAGAACTCCGGAATATAAAGATATAACATTAGAGAAATTCCGATTTGTTATTAATACGTAATGAAGTCAATGATCTGTATAAAGGGGCTAAATCTAAAATTTCTTTGTTGATAGTATATTATTTTTATATTTGTAAGATTTTACATGCGTATTTTACTTTTACTTATTATGTAAGTAGGCTATACTAAAATACATATATTTTGAAATTGGAGCGAATATAGACGACATGGAATTAGTGAAGTTAGAAAAAGTAATTGAATTGAAAAAAGAAGAATTATTGAATCTAGTCTCAAATTATGGACTTCAACATGAAAAAGTAATAGAGCTCAGCCAAGAAATTGACAAATTAATAAACTGGTTTATGTTTTTAAAATAGAAAGAACTATGACGTGAGTTGAATATGTTATAGTTCTTTTTTATTTGGTAATTTAAAAATATATTCGATATACTATTAGTAAATGGAATATTCAGTTTTAAAGGAGAGGGATAAATGATACTACATACGCATATTTCAGGCGAAGGGGAACCAATTGTGCTTTTACATTCTGGTGGTATGACAGGTTTAGTAGAGTTTGAAGAACAGGTAGAATTTTTTACAGAAAAGCATTTTAAAGTAATTCGTCCTGATTTAAGAGGACATGGCGAATCAGGAGGTACATTAGATAATTATTTTCTTTGCTCTGCTGATGATTTAAATGATACGCTAGAACATTTGCGAATCAATAGTTGTCATATAGCGGGTGTTTCACTAGGGGGATTAGCCGCTTTATTATTTGCAAAAAAATATCCAGATAAAGTGAGGACATTAACCTTCTCAGGTGTTTTTCCAGTTAAGCGAGATAATTGGGAAGAGTCGCAGGAGTATGAAGCAAAGTGTCATCAACAGTTGATGGAAAATGAAGAAGTTGTAACTTATATGAATCAAGTTCATGTGAAAAGTGACTGGAAAGGATTGCTTGAATCGTGGCAAGTTAAGGATTGGTACCCATTTCATGAAACGGGTGATGTAGCTAATCTTCAAATACCTACACTGTGTATTGTCGGGGGAGATTCAGAAGATGAAGTTACCGCCGCTACAACTTTTAAACAATTAAACAATAATATACATATTGCCGTTATTCCGTTTGCAAATCATTTAGTGCATAATGATCAGCCAAAAATATATTCATATATATTGTCTAATTTCTTACAGAATGCGCAAGCTGCTAGTCGAATATGAGGGATTTTGGGTATAATAAAATAGGATTTATTAATTGTATCGGTTAGGAGCGCAGCAAATATGAAAACAGTCGTTGTCATCGGTGGAGGTATTACTGGACTTTCTACTATGTTTTATTTAGAAAAATTAAAGAAGGATTATAATATAGATATGAATTTAATCCTTATTGAGAAAGAAGAGTATTTAGGTGGTAAAATCCACAGTGTGGAAGAAAATAATTTTATTATGGAATCTGGAGCAGATTCTATCGTTGTTCGTAATGAACATGTTTTGCCGTTTGTAAAAGATTTGAATTTAGAAAATGAAATGGTATATAACGAAACAGGTATTTCATACATATACTCTGATAACATATTACATCCAATTCCTGCTGACACTATATTTGGGATTCCTATGAGTGTTGAATCATTATTTAGCAGTACACTAGTCTCAAAAAAAGGGAAAATCGTTGCTTTAAAAGATTTTATTACAAAAAATAAAGAGTTTACAAAGGATACATCACTTGCTGTATTTTTAGAAAGCTTTTTGGGGAAAGAGTTAGTGGATAGACAAATTGCGCCTGTACTTTCAGGTGTATATTCTGGTAAATTGAATGAGCTTACTATGGCATCTACATTACCGTATTTAGTGGATTATAAAAATAAATACGGAAGTATTATTAAAGGTTTTGAAGAGAATAAAAAACAATTTCAATCAGCAGGAAATAAAAAATTTATATCATTTAAAAGTGGACTATCTACAATTATTAATCGCTTAGAAGAAGTGCTAACTGAGACTGTCATTAAAAAAGGTGTTGTAACGACTGCTGTAAGTAAAAAAGGTGATCAATATGAGATTTCTTTTGCAAATCATGAGACAATACAAGCTGATTCTGTCGTTTTAGCGGCTCCGCATGATATCGCACAAACTTTATTACAGTCTAATGAGTTAAACGAGAATTTTAATAAATTTAAAAATTCATCGCTTATAAGTATTTACTTAGGTTTTGACATACTAGATGAACAACTACCGACTGACGGAACAGGTTTTATCGTAACGGAAAACAGTGATTTACATTGTGATGCTTGCACATGGACAAGCAGGAAGTGGAAACATACATCGGGTAAACAAAAGCTATTAGTAAGAATGTTTTATAAGAGCACTAATCCAGTATATGAAACGATCAAAAGTTATAGTGAAGAGGAATTGGTACGAGTAGCTTTATATGATATTGAAAAGAGCCTTGGAATTCAAGGTGAACCAGAAGTAATTGAAGTTACAAATTGGAAAGATTTAATGCCGAAATATCATTTAGAACATAATCAAGCGGTTCAATCATTAAATGAAAAATTGACGGCTCTTTATCCAAATGTATACTTAGCTGGAGCTTCATATTACGGTGTCGGAATTGGAGCTTGTATTGGAAACGGAAAGAATACTGCCAATGAAATAATTGCGACATTGAATGAACAATCAAAATAATAATATTGAATACATATGTAAATAAAAATGTCCCTCCAACATAATGGAGGGACATTTTATTTGTAGTTACTGCACATTAATTGAAATCTTTTTATAATTGGCTTTATTATTTTTAATAGTTAATGTTATTTCTCCAGATTCTTTAAAGGAGTACGGTGAGAGTTGATAAAGTTCTTTAATATTATGTTCTTCTTGTAATTTATTTGTAGGTATTATTGTTATATTAGGTTTCCATGTTTCCTGTTTTCCTGAAGGGTAGGCTACTACTATTTCTGGATTACTTAATTGTATTGTTTCCCAAGAGGCAAAATACAGTTCAACTTCTGCATCTTTTTTTAGTAATTCTTCTGAGAAATAACCCAATTCACCAACATTACCGAAAACAGGAAAATTTTGATTTTGCAATTCAATATCTAAATATTTAGGTTGATATGTCGCTGCGTGATAAATTCCGTATGAAAGAGAGAGTGTGGCAGCCATTAATATACCAACTGAAAATGTCTTAAAGCTATTTCCTTTAAAACTAGTCATCATGAATGAGTTTGGTGTGAATTTTTTTGCGAATAAAAAAATGAGTAAAATGAGCAAGAGGGATAAGCCAATGAAAATATACATAAAGTTTAAGCACCTCCGTAAGAAGTATTTACTGTTTTTTCTATATTTTAACATGAGATGGTATTAATTAGGGGTGGTTTTTAGAGGGGAATTAATAAATACAACGAAGTTATATATTATTAAGAGGATAAACATCGCTAGAAATATTTGATTTGTGGGACATTAAGGACTTTCCTAATTATAAATACTTTTTCTGCTATAATAAATGAGTAGAGAGAAAGGAGTGATCCTATGGCATTTCCTATGTTAGAAACAGAACGCTTGCGCTTAGTTGAAATAGAACAATCTTATTGTCAAAAAATATATGAAATATTCTCATTAGATGAGGTAACGTGTTATTACGGTATGAATTCTTTTACTGAGTTTGGACAAGCTTCACGTATGATTGAATCTTTTTCGAAAAATTACTTTGAGAAAAAGGCGATACGTTGGGGGATTGTATTAAAAGAAACAAATACTTTAGTAGGAACAATTGGATTAAATAATTTACAACTTTGGAGTAAACGATCTGAGATTGGATATGATTTACATCCTCGTTATTGGGGGAATGGTTATGCTTCAGAAGCTGCTCGAGAAATTATTACTTATGGATTTCGAGATTTAGGTTTATTTAGAATTGGAGCTATTACATATCCTGAAAATATAACTTCGTGTAATATGTTATCTAAATTAGGTTTTCAAAAGGAAGGACTGTTACGCGGATACATTCATCAAGGAAATAAACAACACGATGCATTAATGTATTCTGTTGTGCGAACAGATGTAGGGGATAATCATTATTAATAAAAAGCCCCTCTTAATAAAATAAGAGGGGCATGTAAAAATTAACCTAACTTAGGTAATAAACGTTCTCCGCTTTTCATGCTACTTTTACATAAAGGGCATTTAGGCTCTTCTTCAAATGAAAAGTTCTTTCTCATCCATCCTAAACAATCCTCTGATTCACATTCCCAAACAGGTGTTTGTTCTGGTGGTACTTCTGCTACATCGTTCTTTCGATTGCGATACATGTAACCACTCCTTTTATGTAAAAATTTTGAGTTATATATTAAAAAGGTTGTTAACCGAGCTGGTAACAACCTTTTTATTGTTTGAATTATAGCTTTACAACGTTTTTAGCTTGAGGTCCACGGTTACCGTCTTCAACTTCGAAGCTAACTTCTTGACCTTCGTCAAGAGATTTGAAACCGTCGCCAGTGATAGCTGAGAAGTGAACGAATACGTCGCTACCGTCTGCAACTTCGATGAAACCGAAACCTTTTTCGCTGTTAAACCATTTTACTTTGCCTGTTAATGTCATGGTAATGCCTCCTAAAATTTAAAAAGATTACAATATGATCGGCCTTATTTGAATGAAAATAAAAGTTCACATATTATCAAAAACCCATAAGGAGTACGAAATGGTCCAGATTGATACTTGATAATATGCAAAGAAAATATATTGTTAAATTGACCTTAATTACTATCTTACAACAAATGGTGTGAAATAGCAAGTGCTGGTAATACCAGCGAAAGATTTGGGTGATACTGGTAAAAGGCACGAAGACATCTCTTTTATTTATATATTATTCCTAATCTGAATTTATTCCAAACAGAAATCATTTATATTAAAAAGTATTATTAAGGGAAACGATATATATATTTTAAGAATACAGATGATCACAATAATAAGGAGGATAGAATATTGCTAAATAAACAATTTAAAATAATTGAAGCAGCAAAAGAAGGGAGAAGAAAAGTTCATCCTGTTTTCGCTGTTATACTTGCTATTGTATTTTTGACTTTAGGTGAATTATTTATGTTATTTATGCTGTTTTTACCGAAAACAGAAACAACCTTTATGAAGGCAATTTATAGTAATATTGAGATGATATTAACGTTTGGCGGGGCTATATTTTTTGTGTTTTTATGGATTAAATTTGTAGAGAAAAGGTCATTTTCATCTATTGGTTTTTGGAAAGAGAAATGGATGAGAAAGTATTTGAGAGGTGCATTAATAGGGTTTATTTTCATTTCGATACCAGTAATTTCACTCGTATTAGCAGGAAATGTAAAACTACAAATGCAAGAAATTACGATGACAGCTATATTTGGTATTGTAGGGTCTTTAGTTGCATTTTTAATACAAGGGGCAACGGAAGAAATTGTTGTACGAGGTTGGTTATTCCCAGTTCTCTCTGTTAGAAGCCGTATATGGATTGGGATTGTTGTGACTTCTTTTTTATTTGGTTTTCTTCACTTACTTAATCCAGGTATTACAATTCTTTCGATATCGAATATAATATTAGTTGGTGTATTTGCAGCTTTTTACGTATTAAAGGACAGTAGTCTTTGGGGGATATGCGCATGGCATTCGTTGTGGAATTGGGCACAGTTTAATATTTATGGTTTTGCAGTTAGTGGAATGGAAATGTATTCTACACCACTTTTTAAACCTGTAACAAAAGGATCGGAAGTCCTTCATGGGGGCTCGTTCGGTATTGAGGGGAGTATCATTACAACAATAATGCTTTCTATCGCTTCAATTGTTTTATGGAGACAGTTATGGGGAAAAAATGCGAAGCAAAGAGATTTAAGTTAATGAAAGTGGGAGAAACTATGGGGATTATAGCGTTTGAGGGAGCGAGTGCTGTTGGTAAGAGTAGCACATGTCGTGAACTAGAAAAAAATTATGGTGCATACATTATACCTGAAGTGAATTTTTTATTCGAAAGACCGAAAAATGAACATAGAACATGGTATTTTGAAAAACAAGTAGAGCGCTGGAAAATAGCAATGCAGAAGTCAGAGCAATATGAATTAGTAATACTTGATGGTGATATTTATCAGCCACTTAGTTATAATTGGTGTTTCCATTTTGAAATATTTAATCAACCATTATCTTTAATAGAAAACTTTTATAAAGAAAAACTGATACATAAGGAAATTGGTTTTCCCGATCAATATTTTTATTTATATACGAATGATGAAGAACTTAGAAAACGGAAAGAATCTGACGAGACGAGAAAAAGAAGAAATTTTGAAAAACATTTACATATATCAAAATCACTTCAACGTTATTACGAAAATTTAAATACTGTTACAGACGGGTACTGTAAAATGATTGACGCGGAAAGTGTAAAATCGAATGAATTAGAAATTGTGAAAAGTTTAAACAGTTTAAATGTGTGTGAAGAGAGACGTTTTGATGTTTCGAGATTAGATGCTATTACGGAGTGGTTAAAAGAGAATCGTGCATAAAAACAACGAGTGCCTTATAAGACACTCGTTGTTTTTTTATGTATTATATATTGATTTTAAAATTTGCAAGTTTGCTTTTTCATTTTTTTTAATAGCATTTGTATATTTAGCTAGAAAGAGCTGAGACGGATAAACCGGTAGTTCACCACAAATATCAATACCATAGACATTTTTATTCCTAATAAGAGAATGAATACATTTTAAAAGTGTAGAGAGTTTCATATGTCCTTGATCCCAATTTGTAATAGTTACTTTTGAATCTAAAACATCTTTATCAATGCTTACATATATAGTATCTGTATGAATATGCGAAAGTATTGTATGTGCAGAAACTTCATTAGATGTATTTATCGGGAACACTTCTACGCATGAATAATCATTAGAATGAATTGTTAAAGAAGAAGGTCCAATAATAATGACTTTCTTTAATTTCGGGTTGTTTTGAAGAGCGAATGATACCCATGACCCGCAAGAAATAAGAGTATGATCATTTTTTTCTTTTAAGTTCATGTCAGTGTGATGATCAAATAAAATAAGGCTAAATGGTTCATCTATTTCTTTTAGTAGCAAATAAGTTACATAATGATAATTTCCAGAACCGATAAAGGTGATTCCTTTTTGTTTTCTACGATATAACTCCCGTTTAATACGCATTAAAGAAGGAGTCTCGCAATACAGGTTTGAGTGCTCTAAATGACTAAAATCAATATCTTCATGTGAATAAGAATGAAGTTTATTTTGTAATAAATATGTATCATCAAAGTTTAAAAAAGTTAAACCGCTATACAATAAACTCATATTTATTCATCTCCTTTATATTTAGGCTAGCATATATTTTTATGAATTTAAAACGAAATGCTTAGAGTTGGATTTGCATTTGAAAAAGACTGCGATTTTTAACAGAATAATCTTTCAATTTATAAAGAAAAGAAATACAATATAAGGAAATGCATATATGATTCAGGGAATAGAAAATATGTAATAAACGAAAATGAATTCCCCTATTTACGGGAAATTAGACTCAAAATTCAGCGGAGGTCAACTACCCGTAAAGACTCGATTGCCTCAACGAATAATCGATGTTTCGAGTTATAACTTGTGAAGGAGGAATAAATATAAGCATGAAAAAGATTATTATTTCAGATCTTGATGGGAATTTATTAAGAAGTGATAAAACAATTTCAGAGAAATCTATTAATATTTTGAGGGAATGTAAAAATAATGGAGACGAATTGATTTTTGCTACGGCAAGGCCTCCAAGGGCTATAAAACAGTATATTCCCAACGTGTTAAAAAGTGAGATTATCATTTGTTATAACGGAGCTCTAGTTCTTAAAGGTAATGATATTTTATATGAAATGAAGATTTCTAAAAATGATATTTTAGAAATGATAGAAATAGCAAAAAAGTATAATCTTCATCAGATTTGTCTTGAAATAAATGATAAGCTGTACTCAAATTTTGATGTTACTGATTATTTTGGTGATGTGCCGTGTGAAGTCATGGATATAAGAAAGTTAAACTTTGAAAAAGCTTCTAAATTAATTGTTTGTACTCATGGCTCAATAAATAAGGAGTTCACTAAGGAATTGCCCGATGAGTGTAAGGCAGTCATTACAGATAACGGAACATTATGTCAAATTATGCATACGGATGTTTCAAAGTGGAATAGTATTCAGCATGTTCTACAGTACTTAAATCGAGACGTATCAGAAGTAATTGCATTTGGAGATGACTACAATGATATGGAAATGATTGAGAAGTGTGGGATTGGTGTAGCGATGAGCAATGCTGTTGAGGAATTAAAATCCGTCGCTAAATTTATTGCCAAAAGTAATGATGAGGATGGGGTTGCTACATTTCTGGAAAGTAATTTTTATATTTATGCTAATTAGTAGAAAAAAATGAATTGCAGTATGTTGCGAAAAAAGAGAAGCTATATCTGTTTTTGATAGATAGAAATTATGAAAAGGGCTATGTGGGAGGAAACAGGCGAGATGAAAACACTATTTAAAGTATTAGGGATTATCGCGGGGATGGTAGTAATCGGGGTAGGTCTAACATATGGGGTATTGTATTATTTGAATCACAGTAAACCAGCTGCGAAAAAGGAATCACCAGCCGCTCCGGCAGTAGAAGTGCTAGCTGATAGTAATGTAAAAGCTGAAGATGCAAAGCTTTTAGAAAATGGCAATCATTCATTACCGAATAGCGGTTTTAATAAAAATTTTAAGTGGACAGATGAGAACATACAGACAGCACTACATGAAATGGCACATCAAAAAACGAAAGCTGATCAAAAATGGGGCTATATTTTTATTACACAAGAACGAATTGAAAGTTTACTTGAAATTATAAATAGTAATGATGTTGCACAAAAAAGTACATATGTGGATATTTTAGAACGATGGAAACAAGGAAAATATGAAAAGGTTGATGTGGACCACAACAAGATTTGGAAATTGCAAAGTGGGAATTTAGGAGAAGGGAAAGGAGTAATGTCAGAAAAGGAGCAAAAAGAATTAATTAATCAAGTTTTTATACAAAAAGGTACATATTCAGGTAGTAAATTAATTGCAGGTGAGGTACAAGCTAATAAATAATATACATATTGATTTTGAAACACCTTTGTGGGTATAAATGCAAAGGTGTTTTTATTGACACAAGAAATAAATGGGAATATGATTCATATATGAAATAAATTAGAGGGGCTTAAATATACATATGAATAACAGAGAGCTTTACGGAAATATTCGTGATGTTTATCATTTACTCCAAAGAAATTTAGATAAAGCAATTGAACAATATGATATAAGTTATGTTCAATTCGGAGTAATTCAAGTACTCGCAAAATCTGGGAAAGTATCCATGTCAAAGTTAATTGAAAACATGGGATGTGTTCCAAGTAATATGACAACAATGATTCAACGGATGAAGCGTGATGGTTACGTTATGACAGAGAAGAACCCCAATGACCAACGTGAAACGCTCGTTTATTTAACTAAAAAAGGTGAAGAAACAAAAAAGCAAGTAGATGTGCAATATAGTGATTTTTTAAAAGAGAACTGTGGTTGTTTTACGAAAGAAGAAGAAGAGCATTTAGACGCTTTATTATTAAAGTGGAAGATGCATTTGAGTTAAATATAATAAAAATGTAACATTCTGTTACATTTTTATTTATATAAATACTTCATATATGAAATAAAAACTAGTGCAACGATAAAAGAAGGGAGATAATTATAAGGAGTTATTTTATATGTGAAATAAAAGGGGAGTTTTATATGGAGGTAAAGTCGATGATACGTATTTTGGCAATTGTAGCTTTTTTTGTCGGGCTAGATTCATTACTTGTGGCACCTTTATTACCAGCTATTACAGAAACAATCAGTATGCCTGATGGGAGTGGAGGACTTTTAATTACTGTTTATGCACTTTGTTATGGAATAACGGCACCTTTATTCGGACCAATGTCTGATAGAGTTGGAAGGAAACGTATGATAATAATGGGGTTTGTTATTTTCTCCATTTCTACATTTTGTACAGGAATAGCTAAGTATTTTGAAATACTTTTATTATTTCGTGGTCTAACAGGTTTAGCCGGTGCAATGATTATGCCAAGTATATTTGCATTAGTAGGAGATAAAGTTACATATGAGTCAAGGGGAAATGCAATGGGAACGATTATGGGAGCAATGGTAGGTTCGACAGTCATCGGAGTACCCATAGGCGCATTTTTATCTGAAGTAGGAAATTGGCAGTGGACATTTTATTGTATAGGACTATTAACTTTATTTATTACATTACTAGTTAATCAGCTATTAGAAAATGAAAAACCGAGAGATGAGGTGCGTGTTTCTATAACGAAGACGTTGATTGCATCGTTAAAAATGGTTTTAGTAAATGTATCAGTTTTATTTGCATTATTAGCAACGTTCCTATGGACAATTGGATTACACGGAATGTTTTCATACATAGGTGTTTATTATGGAAGTAACTTTGGACTTTCTGTTGACGAGATAGGGATGGTCATCTTTCTGGCGGGAATTGGTAGTGTGGCTGGAAATATTTTTGGTGGAAAGTTAGCTGATAAAGTAGGAAAGAGGAATGTTGTTTCCATTGCCAGTATTGTAGCCTCAATTAGTGTAATGATATTCTCGCTTTCTATAGAAAATCTAGCAATTGCAATTACTGTACATATAATTTGGAGTTTATTTATTGGATTTGGCCAAGCATCATTAACGGCTTTAATTTCAGAATTAAAACCAGCTGTGCGAGGGACTGTGATGGCATTAAATAGTTCTGCCATGTATATTGGAATGACCATTGCTTCTGGAGCAGCTTCACTTGCAGTAAGTAATGGATTGCCGTTTTCTTCTTTAGGAATTATGTGTGCAATTGCTAGTTTACTAGTTCTTCCAATCGTATATGCTTTAGTTAAAGAAAAGGAAACGTCTAATAAAAAGAACATGACTATATAAGTTAACTACTATCTCTATTATATTTTTGTCTTTTTTAATAATGTAAGAAACGATTGTAAAACGGGTGAAATCCATCTAGATTTATGATAGATTACATGGCTTTGAATAACTGTTGGAGTTTCGATAGGCTGATAACAGAGTTGTTCTTTTTGACAACTTTCTTGTACAACGATGTAAGGAAGAATTGAAATTCCTAACTCACACATCACGGATTGTTTAATGACTTCAACATTGGAAGTTTCAAATGTTTTAGCTGGAATAGTCCCGCTTTGACGTAAAAAACGATCTACCATCGGTCTATAGCCACAGCTTTGTTCTGTAAAGATAAACTGGGTATCCTTTAATAAACAAAATGGATTAGAGTGTGTTGAGTAATGAGTAGGTAAAATCCATCCAAATGTTTCATTACAAAAAGTACGCGTAATAAAATCATTATGTTCCATACTTTCTCCAATTATGAAAATAACATCTGTTTCTCCTTCACGCAGCTTATTCATTGCTTGTTCGTTTGTAGTTGTTTCCAGTACGATATTTATTTTCGGATTTTCCTGTTTGTAAGTACGTAATAATTGTGGTAAACGATACACTGCTAATGATTCGTTAGAGGTAATTGTTAATGTTCCCTCTAAATTATCACTATTTTGAGGGATTTCTTGCGCTTTTTCATAAATAGCAAGTAATTCTAGGGAATAAGGATGAAATTGATGACCTGCTTTTGTAAGAAGTATTTTTTTTCCTAATCGATCGAATAGAGGAATGTTTAAATCGCTCTCTAATGATTTAATATGGGCGGTCACTGTAGATTGCGCATAACCTAATGCATGAGCAGCTTTAGAAAAGTTGCCATATTTAACAATGGCACAAAATGTTTTAACATGTCTCATTTCCATAAGCAATCCCTCTTTTATTATCATGATTTGTGAATGATTATATCATGTATTTCAATTTTCTAAATGATTAAATTCTTTATAAAATGAAATTGTAGAAATATTCATTCAAGTGATATTGGAGGAGAAAAGATGATCAAAAAAGGTTATCATGTAGCTGTTGTTGGAGCTACAGGTGCAGTTGGGCAGAAAATTATTGAACTGTTAGAGAAAGAAACTAAATTTAATATAGTTGAAGTTATATTGCTTTCATCAAAACGATCTGCTGGTAAGGTAGTGCAATTTAAAGGACGAGAGATAATTGTACAAGAGACAAAAACAACTAGTTTTGAAGGTGTAGACATTGCATTTTTTAGTGCTGGAGGAGAAGTTTCTAGACAATATGTAAATCATGCAGTTTCTAGTGGTGCAATCGTAATTGACAACACAAGTGAATACCGAATGGCACACGATGTACCACTCGTCGTTCCAGAAGTAAATGCACATACTTTAAGGGAACATAAAGGGATCATTGCAGTTCCGAATTGCTCAGCACTACAGATGGTAACAGCTCTTCAGCCAATTCGAAAATCATTTGGTATAGAACGAATTATTGTTTCCACGTATCAAGCCGTATCAGGATCAGGGATTCATGCGATTCATGAATTAAAAGAACAGGCTAAGTCAATGCTTACAGGTGAAGAAGTGAAGAGTACTATATTACCAGCGAAAAAAGATAAAAAACATTATCCAATTGCATTTAATGTATTGCCGCAAGTGGATATATTTACAGACAACGATTTCACATTCGAAGAAGTAAAGATGATTCAAGAGACGAAGAAAATTTTAGAAGATCCAAATCTGAAAATGGCAGCTACTTGCGTCAGAGTTCCAGTTGTATCGGGGCATTCTGAATCGGTTTATATTGAACTTGAAAAAGAAGCGACCGTTGCAGAAATTAAAGAAGTACTACTGAATGCACCAGGTGTTATTTTACAAGATAATCCTAGTGAACAAATTTATCCAACGCCATTATATGCAGAGGGTAAAAGAGATACATTTGTAGGTAGAATACGCAAAGATCCGGATACGCCAAAAGGATTCCATCTTTGGATTGTTTCTGATAATTTATTAAAAGGTGCGGCTTGGAACTCAGTTCAAATCGCAGAGACATTGGTGGAAAAGGGGATTATTTAGTATAAATTTATATAAATATTGAAAATAGGAGGATATATGGGAAACCGTTAATTATAATGGTTTCCCATTTTTTACTTAATGAGTATTCTCCTAACTTCAATTTGAATTTAATTTAAGTTAGTTTTTATAGTGTTTTTATAAATATCAATTTTATTTGCAGAGAATTTTAAAAATCTAGGCTCTCCATTAATTGTGAGATAAATATTAATTGAGATTGGCATCTCAACCTTTTTCACTACATCTTCTATAGCAATATACTCATTTTCTTTTTCGTTATAAAAAACAATGGAACTAATTAATACCTCGTTATTTTCAATATCAATACTACACATCATAGGGAATTTCTCATCATTATGTATTATTAATTCGCCCAGTACTATTGAACCGTTTAATTCTTCTGTGAAATTTATAGTTTCCACTGGTTTTACCCACGTTTCATCGCACTCTTCATTTTCCTCTTCATCTATTGCCCATTCTCATATCGGGTTTTGTTTCAAGTCTTCAATAGTCAATTCATCAACTGGTTTGCTTTTATTCATAAGTACTTTCCTCTCTTAACATAATAAATGGATGATTCAAAAATTTATTCTTTAACTGTTCAATGTGGCTATTTCAATCTTATACATACAAGTTTGCTCGTTTCAAAAAATAGTTGATCGCCAATAAGAAGTTTCAATATAGAGCTTTATTCATTTGGAACTATTTAATCTAGTTTTGAAATGTTATACACACATTAATAATAATCAGAATGTATGTTCTTGCAACGATTTTAACAAGATTTTGAGTAGACATCAAATAATATTTATTTTAGTCAGCTGAAAAGAAAAAAGGACTGTGATAAAAGAGGTTAAATGATAAAAATAAGGGTTGGAAATACACCGGAGATAAAAATAAATGAAGAGAAGTTAAAAAAGTAAGAAGAGCTTACGCAGATTTATAAACAGAAGCATAATGGAAAAATACCGTTCAAAATTAGCTCTGATATAGCAGTTATTGAAGCGAAGAAAAAGATGGGAGTGCATATTGGAAATACGAAGATGACCAAACAAAATTATGGAATATACGACTATAGAACTAGAAAATGATAACATAAATCTAAATGTTATTGTTTAAATTCATATTTTATAATTTCCATTTGTAAAAATGAGCCCATAGTAAAAACAACCTAAAAATAGGCATATGAACAAGGTACATCATCTAGTGATAGGTCATATTTTGTAGGTGTACGTATTGAACTTAGTTTAACCCGCTATTTGTGGGCAGTAAAACTCCCACCTCAAAATTCGACTGGAGCAAAGAAGTTAGGTGGGAGTCGGGCTAATAATCAGTGGGGGATGAACACTCCCCACTGATTAAAGTTTCACTTTATAGCGCTATCTCTACTTAGATTTAACGAACAGAAATATAGGAAAGCATCGATTGGGTTGTAGTTTATAAACGGAGGTCATGAAAATGAATAAGTTTCAACAAGAACTACAAGCGTTAAGCCTAAATGATTATCAGTCTGGAAATATTTTGTATTGGGACCAGCAAAGCCAATATCCATATTACTATATTACAGATGATGCTCGTCGCTGTGGCGGTTGTGGCGGTGGTCGTTGTGGTGGTGGTGGTCGTTGTGGCGGTTGTGGCGGTGGTCGTTGTGGTGGATTCCGTTGTTTTGGTTGCTTCGGTTGCTTTAGTTGTTTTGGTTGTGGTGGTTGCTCTAATTGCTCTAATTGTTTTGATGGTTTTAATGGCACTACTGTAACATATGAATATTGATAAGAGACAAAAAGGAATCCATTTTGAAAAAAGATTGATCGAAACGGATTCCTACTTTTTGAAGCATTATATAATTTTTATAAAAATGTGCTAACTTGCTAATATCTATACGAAATAGACATAAAATATCGCTGATGGGTAGCTTAATAAAACGATAATAATTAAGCACTTATAATGAATAATAGGTTATTAGAAAAGAAACCATAAAATGTAATGTTTTATATCATTATAAAAAGAGATTATTCTAATAGGTCGTTGTGTAACGGCTACATAGGATAATCTCTTTTTATGTTTAATTTTGTAGAGAATGTACTGTTAACTTTAGTTGTTCAATAAATTCTCGGGTAGCAGCGCACATATATTTATCTTTTCTATAAATAAGTCCTATATCTATTGTTGGAGTGGGGTTTTCAATTTTAATAGATTGAATGTGTTCGCTTTGCAAAAAATCTATATAAGGTTTTGGTAATACTGTAATTCCCATATCTTTTGAGACCATTTGAATTAAAGATTCCATCGTACTAATTTCTAAAATTGGTTTTGGTGTAAAGTTGAATTTTTGACAATGAGATGTAATTAGTTCGGTTAAAAAGAAATTTTTAGGTAAAAGAATTAAAGGGTAGTTCTGTAATTCAGCAATAGATACATGATCACGTCCAGTTAATCGATGACCGGTTGGTACGACTAATGTAAGTTCACTTTTATATAGTGGGATGGAAACAATCTCTTTATCTTGTACCGGGAGAAATGTAATGCCAATATCCAATTCATTTTGTAATAATTTTTCGCGAATTTCTCCTGTGCGAAGCCCTAACACAGAAAGTTCAATATTTGGATATAAATTATTAAAATTTAAAATAGCCGGCGGTAGTAAATAATTTACGACGGTTAACAAAGATCCTATTGTTAAGGAACCGTGCTGTAATCCATTTAAATCTTGAATGGCAGAACGAGCTTGTTCGACTTCATGAAAAATGGTTTTACTATGTGATAATAAAATTCTTCCTGCTTCAGTTAAAGATATCTTTTTACCAATTCGATCGAAAAGCGGCATTCCCACTTCGTGTTCTAATGCACGTATTTGTTGACTTAGTGAAGGTTGTGAAATGTTTAATTTCTCAGCTGCTTTTGTAAAATGCAACACTTTTGAAACAGCTAAAAAGTATTCTAGTTGTCGTAATTCGATTGGAATCACCTCAAATTTAATCATAGGATATACCTATCATTATTATATAAATAATTGAATTGAACAATGGTTCTGAGAGATTTATAATCACTTTATCAGAAATGAATTAATAAAAAAATAGATGAGGTGAAGAGGAATTGTTGAAATCAAGCGTATTACCGGGCAGTTATTCACAAGTACTTCAAAAAAGGTATGAGGAGGCTGTACCGACAGGAATATATCATTTAACACCTTTATATGTAAAAGAAGCAAGAGGAGCGATTATTACAGATGTAGATGGAAATCAGTATATTGATTTTGCTGGTGGAATTGGAATGCAAAATGTCGGGCATTGTCATCCGAAAGTCGTAAGAGCGGTACAAAAACAAGCAGAAACATTTATTCATCCGTGTTTTCATGTAACTCCATATGAAAATTACATTACTTTAGCAGAGAAAATTAATGAAAAAGTACCAGGAACAAGTAAGAAAAAAACGATGTTTGCAAATAGTGGTGCGGAAGCAGTTGAAAATGCTGTAAAGATCGCACGTAAAGTAACAGGGAGAAGTAAAGTAATCTCGTTTGAACGAGGGTTTCATGGGAGAACCTTAATGACGATGTCTTTATCGACCAAAGAAAATCCATATAAAGCAGGATTTGGTCCGTTCGTTTCAGACATGCATATATTGCCGTATCCGTACTATTACAGAGCTGAAGAAGGCGTTTCTTCTGAAGAGGTGGATTCTCAGGTCATCTATCAGCTTGAAAAGTTTTTAGAAGCAGTATCACCTGAAAAAGTAGCGGCAATCGTAATGGAACCAGTACAAGGAGAAGGTGGATTTATTGTTCCTTCTATTTTATTTGTAAAACGAATCCGGGAGATTTGTGATCAATATGGTATTTTAATGATAATGGATGAGGTGCAAACTGGATTTGGTCGAACTGGGAAATGGTTTGCAACGGAACATTTTCAAATAGAGCCTGACATTATTACATTATCAAAATCAATAGCTGGAGGCTTACCATTAAGTGCAATTGTTGGCCGTGCTGAATTGATGGATATTCCTGGGAGAGGACAAATCGGTGGGACCTTTGCAGGAAGTCCATTATCATGTGCAGCCGGTCTTGCTGTATTTGAAATTATGGAAGAAGAAAATCTAGTTGAAAGAGCCCAGCAAGTCGGAAATAGAATAATGTCACATTTACATGAAATGCAATTGAAATACGAAGCTATAGGTGACGTACGTGGAATTGGTGCAATGATTGCAATGGAACTTGTAACGGATCGTATAACAAAAGAACCAGCAAAAGAACTAACAGTAAAATTAATTGATGAGTTCTGGAAGAATGGGCTTATAAGTATTGGGGCAGGGATATTTGATAATGTACTACGTTTTTTACCGCCTCTTGTCATTTCAAATGAAGAAATTGATAAGGGTTTTGAAATAATAAATCAATCTTTTGAAAAATTGTGTGGAAAGTTAGAGGGCAATTATGATGGATAAAGTATATGAGGTACTATCACTAAATATAGGATTGCCAAAAGAGGTTATATATGGTGGGAAGTTAATTCAAACAGGCATAAATAAAGTTGAAACAAAGGAACCTATATATTTATCGTTTGTAAAATTTAAAGGTGATGGCCAAGCGGATTTAGTTCATCATGGTGGAGTGGATAAAGCAGTTTGTGTGTATTCGGGAGAACATTATGGATATTGGGAGAAAGAATTGAGTCAAGACCTTGTTTATGGAGCCTTCGGAGAAAATATAACAGTTAGCGGTATGCGCGAAGAGGATGTTTGTATTGGTGATACGTTTCAACTTGGAGATGCGATAGTACAAGTTACGCAGCCAAGACAGCCTTGTTTTAAACTAGCTAAGAAATACAATGTTCCAAAGTTACCATTGTATTTTCAAGAAACAGGATATACAGGGTTTTATTTTCGCGTATTAAAAGAAGGATGGGTATCACCAGTCGATACGTTAAAATTGCTGAAATCTGATTCGAAAGGTATTACAGTAGCGTTTGCTAATTGTATCATGCATAAAGAAAAACAAAATATGGAGGGATTAAAAAGAATTTTAGAAGTACATGCGCTTTCTACTAGTTGGAGAAAGACATTTGAAAAACGAATGAGGGGAGAAGAAATTAATACGAAGGAGAGGATTGAAGGAACAAAAGATTAAATAAATATTTTTTTATAAATGGTGCATTTCTATTAGTAAAAACTCATTAGAAAGCGCTATTTATTATATAATAAACTTATTAATATTAAAAAATCTTAATATTGGTTTATTCGACTTATTTTTAAAGAGTCAAAACATAAAATTAATTAGATTCTTTTTTTATGTTTTATGGTACTATATTGATTTGTAAGACCTATTATTTTATGGGTAGATCTTATAGGTTTATCTAATTTAATGGAATCGACGTATGGAGGTACAACATGGGGAATGTTGAAAAAATTGCAAATCTTCTATTAGAAGAACCGAAAAGAGAGCAGTTATTTCCTTTATTTGAAGAAGTGTTTGGGATTACAAGTCAAACATTACATGATTTTTCAGAGAAAGGATATTGGGATTATACATATAAAGCTTTATCATTTATACAAGATGATAAAGTGATTGCAAATGTTGCGGCGTTTTCACTTCCGTTACTAATTAATGGTGAAAAAATAAATGCAGCGGGTATTCAATCAGTAATGACACATCCGGATTTTCGTAGACAAGGACTAATGACACAATTGCTTAATAAGATGATAGAAGAAATTGATAAGCAATGTGAATATGCTGTCTTGTTTACTGAAACCCCTGAACTATATAAATCATTTGGATTTCAAATTGTGCAGGAATATCTGATGACTATACCATATGATAAAAAGAATAATAAAGATTCTATACTTAGAAAGTTAGATTTTTATAATGAAGAGGATAGAAATTCAATAAATGAAATAATTGAAAATGGTCAAAGGCTTTCTAATATGTTTTCGACAATAAATTATCGATCTTCGTTTTATTTGAAAATGTATGACTTAAAGTGGAATGAGAAACTGTATTATTCTAAGAAACTAGATGCGATGATCGTTTATGAAGTAGAAAATGAAAAGCTAAAGTTATATGGAGTATTTGCTCCAGTACTTCCGATTTTAGATGAATTATGTGAGGAAATCTCTGAATCATTTACAGAGGTTGAATTTTACTTTTGCCCAGATCAATTAGGGATTGATGAGGTACAATATACAGAATTACAGTCTAGTAAGTATTTAATGGTTCGGAGTAATAAAGAATTAGATTTAAAAGGGTATAGATTCCCAGTTTTAACGGATTTTTAAATATTCATTTAGATGCTTTTGATGAAGGATAAAGGTAATAATCGTATTAAAAAATTTTTACATGTGGAATCCATCTGAAAATAATGGGTTTAAGATTGAATTTTACAATTAAACAAATATAAATAAAAAACCGCATTCTTTTTATTTAGAATGCGGTTTTTGTATTTACGTAAGATAAAGCACATTTATTGACCAGAAAGTCATTAATGCTTATCATTTAATAATGTTAAATATTAATTTACATAATATATTAGAAGTAATGAAGAAATTCTAGACTAAATCGTTTAGATAAGGAGGAATATAAATTATTCAATGGTAATTTCATGAAAAAAGGAGATTATGTATGAAATCATTTCGCAAGTTGTTACAGTATTTAAAACCATACATGTTCTTCGCTATTATTGGACCGCTATTTATGGTACTTGAGGTCGCGATGGACTTAATTCAACCGACAATTATGCAACATATTATTGATGTTGGAATTGCAAATCGGGATTTGAATTATGTAATAAAAATGGGGCTTCTTATGATAGGGGCAGCAGCGCTCGGTTTAGTTGGAGGACTTGGTTGTATGATGTATTCTACAAAAGCTGCTGTTAATTTCGCTACAGACATACGAAAAGATGTGTTTACGAAAATAGAAACATTTTCTAGTAAAAATCGGGATACATTTGGAACAGGAAAATTATTAACGATTGTTACAAATGATATTACATCCATTCAATCGGCGATGACGATGACATTACGCGTTCTCGTTCGTGGACCATTGCTATTTATCGGTAGTATAATTATTGTTTTTGTAACAGCGAGAGAGTTATTTCCTATATTACTTGTAGTTGTACCAATTTTATTGCTGGCGATTATTTTAATTGCAAGTAAAGCAAGTGGAACGTTTAAAAAGGTGCAAGAAGCATTAGATAAAGTGAATACAAAGTTACAAGAAAATTTATCTGGTGTACGTGTTATAAAAGCGTACGTAAGACAAAAATATGAAATCGCTCAGTTTGGAAATGTTAATACAAGTTTAACGAAGATAAATATTCGAGCTGTGCAGCTTATCTCCTTAATGATGCCAATCATTATGCTAGTTGTAAGCGGTGGGATTGTCGCAACACTATGGATTGGTGGAGAAAAAGTATTTAATGGAACTCTTCAAGTAGGAGCGATTTTAGCATTTATTAACTATTTGAATATCATTTTAATGGCACTTATGTCTATTAGTATGGTATTTATTCAAATTGCTCGAGCTTTTCCATCTGCGGATCGTGTACAACAAGTTTTAAATACTGAAGTTGATATTATGAGCGAAGCAAATGCGATTGAACCTGAGCAAATCGAGGGGAATATTGATTTTAAAGGTGTTAGTTATAGTTATACGAAAAATAATGAATACGTTTTAAAAGATATTACATTCAGCATAGGTAAAGGTGAAAAAGTAGGAATTATCGGTTCTACAGGAAGTGGTAAATCTACTTTAGCTAAGCTGTTACCGCGTTTATATGATGTTGATCAAGGTGAAATATGTATTGATGGAATAAATATTAAGACATATGATTTACAAAAATTACGTGCTTCAATAGGTTTTGTACCTCAAAAGGCATTGCTGTTCTCAGGTAGTATAGAAGAGAATTTACGTTATGGTAAAGAAGATGCCACACACGATGAATTGGAAATAGCAGCTTCATCTGCTTGTGCGACTGAGTTTATCAACAAGTTAGAAGATTCTTATCAATATAATTTAACACAAGGTGCGACGAATTTATCAGGTGGACAAAAACAACGTGTATCAATTGCAAGAGCCTTAGTGAGAAAACCATCTATTCTTGTATTAGACGATTCTACATCGGCAGTTGATGCGAAATCAGAATCTGTAATACAAGAAGCATTAAGGTCGAGATATAGTGGCACAACGACATTTTTAATAGCATCAAAAATATCCTCTATTATAGATGCTGATAAAATTCTCGTTCTGGATAACGGGGAATTAGTTGGAAGTGGTACGCATGAGGCTTTATTGGCAACATGTGAAGTGTATCAGGAAATTTATCTTTCCCAAGGTGGTAACCTGCAGCAAGAAGGAGGGGAAGAGCGTGCGTAATTTTCAAGGCCAATTTGGAAATAAAGGTGGACGTAATAATCCGAAAAAGGGAAAAGCAAAGAATACTAAAGGAACTATAATGCGAGTATGGAACTACATGGGGTATCAAAAAGCATCTCTTATGTTCGTTATTATTCTTGTATTTATCACGACATTACTAGGTTTACTTGGGCCATATTATATGGGGGTCATCATTGATGAATATATTGTACCGAAGGATTTAAGCGGGACAGCGAGAATGTGCATGCTGCTCATTGCAATATATGGGGTAACCGTATTGTTAACATGGTTACAAACATTTGTCATGATTAATGTTGCATTAAAAACAATACAAAAAATACGACAAGATATTTTTGGAAAAATCCAAACACTGTCTCTACGATTCTTTGATGTACGTTCTCAAGGTGATTTAATGAGCCGTGTGACAAATGATATTGATAACTTAAATCAAGCTTTGACACAAAGTGTTGTGCAAATCATTTCATCAGCGTTGACGTTTATAGGTGTAACAATTGCGATGTTTTCATTAGATTGGATTTTAGCAATTGTCACTTTAATTACGGTACCTATTATGTTTTTCGTTACAAAAAAACTAGTTGCTTATAGTGGGAAAAACTTTGCGAAACGTCAAAAGGATTTAGGAGAATTAAATGGGTTTATTGAGGAAGCTATTACAGGTGCAGACGTAACTACGTTATATGGAAAAGAAAAAGAAACCGTACATAACTTCAATAAAATTAACGAACAGCTAAGAATTTCAGCAACGAAAGCTGAAACATTTTCAGCATTTATTTTTCCGAGTATGAACTTTATTAATAACTTAGGAATGGGGCTTGTAATTGGAGCTGGATCAGTTATGGTATTAAACGGAATGACAACAGTAGGTGTCATTGCTGCTTTTATTAACTATTCTCGTCAATTCGCAAGACCACTTAGTCAATTTGCAACGTTAATGAATACGATTCAAGCGGCAGTTGCTGGCGGAGAACGTGTCTTCGAAATTATGGATGAAGTGCCAGAAATTCAAAATAAAAAAGATGCAGTACTTGTACAAGATTTACAAGGGCGCGTTACGCTTGAGAAAGTTTCATTTGGGTACGAACAGGACAACATGATTTTAAAAGATGTGAGTCTTGAGGCGAATCCGGGGGAGACAATCGCTTTAGTCGGTCCAACCGGATCAGGAAAAACAACAATTATAAATTTGCTAACTCGCTTTTATGACATTCCAAAAGGACAAATTAGTATTGATGAAAAAGATATAAAGGATTATGATATTAATTCTTTACGGAGTAAAATAGGGGTTGTTTTACAGGATACGTATTTATTTGCTGGGACGATTATGGATAATATCCGTTATGGACGATTAGATGCAAGTGATGAAGAAGTAATTAATGCAGCTAAGGCAGCATCGGCGCATTCTTTTATTAAACATTTACCGGATCAATATGAAACAGAAATTGCTTCAGAAGGTTCAAATTTAAGTCAAGGACAAAAACAACTTCTTGCGATCGCACGAGCAATTCTAGCAGATGCAGATATATTAATTCTCGATGAAGCGACATCTAATATTGATACGAGAACAGAATTACAAATTCAAGCAGGATTAAATAATTTAATGAGAGGGCGAACGAGCTTTGTAATTGCTCATCGACTGAAAACGATTGAAAAAGCAGATCAAATACTTGTAATAAAAGATGGAAGTATTTTAGAGAGAGGAAATCATGAAACTCTCATGGAAGATGGAGGGTTTTACTTTGATTTGTATACGAGTCAGTTTAAAATTTAACAAAAACATTGATGTGGTGAGGTTTCTCTAGAAAAGAGAAACCTCATTTTTTATATTTGCAAACATTGTCATCCGAATAGTCTTTCACTGAATGTTTTAACAGCGTCCTTTTGCAGACTAGGTGAAAAGAGGTTGGCTTGATCATAAAGGCTGGTGGTATGAAGTTGAGTAAACTTGAAGTAAGATTGATTCGGTGTTTGTTGCTTCGTTATTTGGGGGGATAAGTCAGTTTGGTTTCAGCTTATATTTAGTGGTACATGAACAAAAATCCGCTTCGATTAAAGCTATACGTTATTATTTTTTTGCAGAAAACTCCCGCCTTAAGGAGTGAATAGAACAGAGTCCAATAAATAGATGGGAGATTTGAGCGGGCTAGGTAAAAACTTTAAGCATTTGTGACATATCGGAATTAGTTCGTTTCGATATGTCACAAATGGTATATAGATTACTATTAAAAACAATCTAAGCTTTAAAAATTTTATATGGAAAGATAGTTTATAAGTAACCAGAATGAGTATAGAGCTAGTTTATAACAATTGATATAGCACTGAAAACCAATAAAACAGCCATAATGATGTTAAATAACTGAGTATGTTTTAATAAAAGTTTTTGGAACATTGAACCAAACAGGCTCCAACTAAATGTACTCATTAAACCGACTACACCTAGAAATAAAGAAAAAAGTAGAAAACTGGAATATGAATTGTAGTAAGGGAGAATAAAAGTAGAAACTACAGTCAGTCCGAATAATATCCCTTTAGGGTTAACAAACTGAAGAAAAATCCCCACTGTAAATAAGTTTTTATTATCTTTTTCATCGGGATCTGTACTGCCTTTACTAGTGAGTATTTTAAAAGCTAAATATAGCATGTATGCTACTCCTAAAATTTTTAAAGGTAATTCGATTTTGGGTAAAATATTAATTAGTACGATATTAAAGAAACTACATAAAGAAGTGAGGAGGAAAAAACCGAAAGCTACTCCTAAGCAAAATTGCATGCTCCTTTTCAAACCAAGTTGATTTGCGTATGTCATTGCTAAAAAATTGTTAGGACCGGGTGTGAAGCTACTTATAAAAACAAATAATAAAAAAGAAAATAAAGGCATTTCAAAACCCCCTAAGTATTTTTTTGTATGTTATAATGACCGAAAAGAACAATATAACGTGTGCTTTTTATTATACATAACGGTCGTTATATTGTATATAGTGTGGGAGTGTTTTTTATGGAAGAAATTCAACTTATTTTGGCGAAAAATTTAAAAACAATTCGTGAGAAAGAAAAATTAAGTTTAGAAAAGGTTGCCCAATTAACAGGTGTAAGTAAAACGATGATTGGACAAATTGAAAGGGGAGAATCAAGTCCAACACTAACAACAATATGGAAAATTGCGAATGGTTTAAAAGTGTCTTTTACGTCTTTAATTAATAATCCACAGCCTGATACGAAAGTGGTTTTACGAAACGATGTTCAAGTATTATCAGAAGACAATGGGAGATATAAAGTGTATCCTTCTTTTCCTTTTCAAGATGATAGGAACTTTGAAATCTATACGGTTGAAATTGAAACGGAAGGAAAATTAAGTTCGGAAGGCCATAAAGAAGGGACCGAAGAATTTATAACGGTGTTTGAGGGAGAATTGACACTTGAAATAAATGATTGTCAATATACATTAAATAGCGGAGATTCAATTCGCTTTAAGGCGGATAGACCGCACTCTTATCATAATTCCGGACGAACGCTAACTCGGTTAAGTATGACCATTTATTATCCAGCTTCATAAACTTGTTATTTTATTTAGAATATAAAGAGATACGTTTTGATAAAACCATCTATAAAAGATGGTTTTATTTATTACAATTTACAAAAAAAAGACACTCATCTGAGTGTCAACACAGTATTGCTCTCGCGTATAGGATTGGAGAATATTTCTCAAATACGTATTGAGATGGTTCGTAAAGGAGAAACTTTCTTCTTATTTAATGTAACATCAGCATGGGCACAGTGTAAATTGATAATATATATACGGAAAATTTAGTAAAGATAGTTACTACTATGAATATAGTGCAATGTGTTTGTGTTGCATAATCACTGTCGTGATAGTTACTAGTTTAGTATCTAAAAATGTTTATTAAAAAAAGAATGAATCATTTTTTAATCGATTCGTATAATTGTTAGAAAGGTACCTGTTGAACCACCTTCAACTAAATTAAAGATGGATAATATGCAGAATAATTGAAGCGAAATTGTATTACCAGCAAATAAATTGGTAATTAAATTATTATTATAATTTGAAGTTGATATTGCGGGAGTAAAAATAGATCTAGGAAGTGGAGTGGAAGAGTTTAAAAGTAGTAGTTATAGCAAAGGTAAAAGTTTAATATATGTAAAAATCATTTGAGAATGAAAAAAAGATTAGTTATGGAATTCTTTTAAAAGGATAGAGTTATTATATAAATTAGTAGACAAAAATGTGGAATGAGGTATTAAATTGAAGCGAGATGATAAATTATCAATAAATAAAGCTATTATACAACCTGGAAATATTGGACCTACTTTTCCAGTTCTTCCCCCAATTTATATTCCAACGGGACCAACAGGTATAACGGGATCAACAGGTTTAACAGGGCCGACCGGTGCAACGGGACCAACCGGTCTAACAGGACCAACCGGTACAACGGGATCAACAGGTCTAACGGGACCAACAGGTTTAACAGGGCCGACCGGTGCAACGGGACCAACAGGTTTAACAGGGCCGACCGGTGCAACGGGACCAACCGGTCTAACAGGACCAACCGGTACAACAGGATCAACAGGATCAACAGGATTAACAGGTCTAACAGGACCAACCGGTCTAACAGGACCAACCGGTACAACAGGATCAACAGGATTAACAGGTCTAACAGGACCAACCGGTACAACAGGATTAACCGGTCTAACAGGACCAACCGGTCTAACAGGACCAACCGGTACAACGGGATCAACAGGATTAACCGGTCTAACAGGACCAACCGGTACAACGGGATCAACAGGTTTAACGGGACTAACAGGTTTAACAGGGCCGACCGGTACAACGGGACCAACAGGCCTAACAGGACCAACCGGAGAACCTGGGGCTATTGGCCCCATAACAACAACCAATTTATTATATTATACTTTTTCAGATGGAGAGAAACTTATATATACAGACGCAGATGGGATAGCTCAATATGGGACAACGAATATATTATCACCTAGTGAGGTTTCATATATAAATTTGTTTATTAATGGAATTCTGCAACCACAACCATTTTATGAAGTTAGTACTGGTAAACTAACTTTATTGGATAATCAACCACCTTCGCAAGGGTCATCAATTATATTACAATTTATTATTATTAATTAAAAAAGAACAGATTCTTAATGGAAAAAGGAATCTGTCTTTTTTTGTTCTAAATTACATTAGTTAAAATTAAGTGACGATAAATTCAATTGTTATTGGGATTCCACCGTCTAATGCATCTCCGCCAGGAATTGTAATAGCACCAGTAGGACCTGTGGTGACGCTGGAGTTCACGCTAGGTTGAATTATGCCGTTTACATAGAGGTTGTAATACGTAAAAGTCGGAAAGGCAGTGGCAGTAGTACCGGCATCGTTTAAACAAGCTGTTGCAGCAATCGCAAAAGCTGCACCTGTTCCTGTTCCAGCTCCTAGTGTAGATGTAAATCTTCTAGAAGCCATAAATGGTTGAATGATTGGCAATTAAATTTCACTCCTTTAATTATCTTTTTTGAACGAAGTATAGAATAACTTGTCCACTATATTGTATGAAAGTTTTTTATAATAGAAACGGCTTCATGATTATAGAAGGAATATAATATTAGTAAAGGTATCATTGTTAATTATTTGAAAGAATGATGTTGTTACTTGTGGAATATATGCTAATGATTTATTTATGTTTTAATTTTTAAATGAAAATGTGCTTTTGGACCTAATAGATAAACGTGGAAAAATAAAATAAACTCTTAAGTTTAGGTGTTTAATCTAAGCAGTCAATTATTAAAAACATATAATTAATATGTGAGTCATGAACATAATTAAATATCGTTTTAAAGTTTAATTATAATCCATGTTTCCTATTTTAAGTGAATATATAACATAACTCTCTTTGTACACTTTTATGGTTCTTATAATAGGAAAACACTCAACTATAAGACAAGTAAGGAGGAAATAAATGTCACATAACAATTGTTTTGGTCATAATAACTGCAATCCGATAGTTTTCACTCCAGAATGTTGTAATAATCCACAAACAGTTCCAATTACTAGCACTCAATTAGGACAATTAATCACTTTACTAAATTCTTTAATTTCGGCTATTGCAGCATTTTTTGCAAATCCAAGTGATGCAAACAGATTAAATTTACTCAATTTGTTTACTCAACTATTAAATTTACTAAATGGATTAGCACCATCTCCAGAGGGTAATTATTTAAAACAACTAATTCAAAGTATTATCAATGTACTACAATCCCCTAATCCAAACTTAAGCGAATTACTTTCTTTATTACAACAATTCTACAGTGCCCTTGCACCATTCTTCTTCTCTCTAATTATTGATCCTGCGAGTTTACAACTTCTATTAAACTTATTAACACAACTAATTGGTGCTACTCCAGGAGGCGGAGCAACAGGTCCAACAGGTCCAACAGGAGCGACAGGATCAGGAGGAGCAGGAGCAACAGGAGCAACAGGAGCAACAGGAGCAACAGGTCCAACAGGAGACACAGGCCCGGCAGGAACAGGAACAACGGGAGCAACAGGAGCAACAGGAGCAACGGGAGCAACAGGAGCAACAGGAGCAACGGGAGCAACAGGAGCAACAGGAGCAACGGGAGCAACAGGAGCAACAGGAGCAACAGGAGCAACAGGAGCGACAGGTCCAACTGGTGCAACAGGAGCAACAGGAGGCGGAGCTATTATTCCGTATGCTTCAGGTACAACGCCAGCTGCGTTAGTTAACGCATTAGTAGCTAATACAGGAACTCTCCTTGGATTTGGTTTTAGTCAGCCTGGCGTAGCATTAACAGGTGGAACTGATATCACACTAGCGTTAGGGGTAGGTGATTATGCATTTGTAGCACCACGTGCAGGAACTATTACGTCATTAGCAGGTTTCTTTAGTGCAACAGCTGCATTAGCGGTATTAACACCGGTACAAATTCAGATGCAAATATTAACTGCACCTGCAGGAAGTAATACGTTTACAGTTCAGGGAGCACCTCTATTATTAACACCAACATTTACTACAATAGCAATTTTGGACACAGCATCAGGGATCGTAGCTGAAAGTATTCCAGTAGTTGCTGGGGATCAAATACTATTATATGTTTCATTAACAGCTGCTAGTCCAATAGCTGCAGTTGCTGGATTTGTAAGTGCAGGTATTAATATCGTCTAACTTGTTACAATGTTTGTTTGAAATTTAAACAGGCATTTGTAGATAGCCCCTCCTAATTTTATTAGGAGGGGCTATCTTTTATGGAAAGATAGGTGATGAATCAATTGAGAAATTACTGTTTGATAAGTTGGTATATAAGAAAAATAAAAATTTATGCTTTGCACTTTATTGTTTATGGAATAAGTTATATGGTTTGAAAAATTACATATAAACAAAAAAGATGAATTCTATTAAAAACAGAATTCATCCATTAAATAAACTATATACTAGGGCGTAAATTATTTATCATGAGCGGTGAAATGTCATTGCTCAAATTAGTAATAAACTATTTATTTTTATTACAGTTACATCCTTTTTTCTTTACATAGCCTTGCTCGGCTAAATCTCTTTGTGACTGGGAATCGGAAGATTGAGAGTTCGAAGATTGAGAGGATGCTGACGAGCTACTATTTTTATTATTAGAGTAGTTTTTTCGATAGTTATAATTACTCATAGTACTATCACCTCCAATTAAATATATAAATATTATATGTATGTACTCTATTAATTGTTACGATAAAAAATCTCCTCGATATTTTCCGAGGAGATAAATGATGGTTCTATTAAAATGATACTAATTAATACCCCCAGTAAAAAGGGAAGTAATAAGAATCTTGGTAATATAGATTTTGTTGTTGAGTAGGGGGCTGAGTTGACTGATTTATCATGTCGCGGTTTTGATTACAGTTCGCCGGGGGACCAATTACCGTAGTGGATTGAATTGGGGATACTGCTTGTTTCCATTGTTGTTCATTGAGGCAATAAGTATGAGCCATCATATTAGCGGGAGTTAATCTTAAAATATCAGAACCAAAAATAACTTCTGGGGTTGGGGCGTCGAATATAGCTAATAAATGAGTATTATCTGCTGAAGCAATTTCATAATGCCACCACGCTTGTGGAATGTTGGCAACTTGCCCTGGTTTTATCGGTAAGTTTAATATTTGATTCGTAAATGGATTAAGTAAAGAAACAACAGCAGATCCTGAAATACAGTAAACGAGTTCAGCTGCATTTTGATGAATATGTGGTTCTACAACGTTGCCTGTACTTAAATAAATATCTAATAAAGAAGTATTTTCTAAAGTGTTTAATTGTTTTATGCCAAGTACATTAATATAATTTTGGGCATCTTTCTTAAAAAAATTACTTTTACTTAAATCATGAGTGAAGTTCGTTGAAGGAGAGGTGTAGTCAATAGTAGAAGTCAATCGTATTACCTGCCTTTCTATAGGTAAGTATGGATACAACTTTAGGATATGTGCCTAGTGTTAGTTAGGTGAATTTGTCTGTATCATAATAAATTCACCTGTTTTATAAAGAATATTGGCTGTGCTTCTTATTTCCCGTAATGTAAATACGGATAAAAATTAGAGCGAACTAATGAAAGTCGGAATTATTGATGTTAGGTTAGGAGTAAAAATATTAAAATTTATTTCGTATATTTTAATGGTTACGTTATATGAAAAGACCAATGCCTTATAGAAAGGAATTGGCCTTTTATTTAAGATAGTTTTTGATGAATCATTAATTGTGCTTTAGCAGTATTGGCGTAATTTAGCCACTCTAATTCCAAGTTTTGTTTTAAATCGAAATGGATTTCGATGACGTCAAAATGAGATACCTTTGTTTTAAGTGGAACAGGCACCCCATTTACTTTTGCTTTTTTCATGTTATGTACAATTTTTGGAAATGCAGAGAAAGAGAAATCAATAATTGTAGCACCATCTGGTAAATAAATAGGTTGTAAATCTGTAGTATAAACCGTAATGGTATTTTCGAATAGTTCATACGATACTAAATTGTGGAAGGTGATTGGATCTGTAGTTAATAAATTGTTATTCACAATTGTATCATTCATTATTTTATAAGATATTGCTTGAACATCTACAGTTCTACTATTCAATAAATAAAAAATACCATTATCTTTTAATGTTTTTGCTGATTGCGTTTGGATGATAATTGTTTGTTCGATATCATTCATATTTATTTTAGTTTTTAAATTGTTATTAAAATGGCTATTTTCAAGAGCGATATTATCTTCGAAATAGTTTATAGTTGGTTTGTATAATTGATGAATCATTCCAAGAATTTTATAGCAATCTAGCACACTTGCAGTGGTGATACATATTCGTGAAACACTTGATACGTTTTGAGATTCTTGTAGTTGTGAGTAAGCAGAGTAAATAGCGCTGAGTTCATAACTTATTTCAAATGAAAGGGTAGTATCATAAAAAGAAAGTATGCCTTTTCTTAAATTCGTTATATTGTTTTGAATGCGTGGCGCATATTCCGTTAGAAGATTATGTATTTTTTTATATCTTTCCTTATGTAGATATTGAAAAGAAAGGTTTTCTAATTCATTCTGGATTGAATATAAACCGAATCGCTCTGCAAGCGGTGCAAAGAGTGTTAGTGTTTCATTTGCATAAGCTACTTGTTTTGCAGGCTTTTTAACACTCAATGTTTTTATGTTATGAAGGCGGTCTATAACTTTTATAATGCCTACACGTATATCTGTTTGAGAGGCTAGTAATAACTTTTTAAAATTAATTGCTTCGTATAATGCTTTCTTTTGACCACATTGTTTTTTAACTTTTGTTAATCCATCTACAATATATTGAACGTTCGCACCAAAATATAACTTAACTTCTTCTAGAGAATGCTCTGTATCTTCTACAACATCGTGTAATAACGCAGCAATTAATGTTGTGACGTCAGCTTTATAATTTAGTAATATTTCTGTAACCGCGAAAGGATGAATGATGTATGGTTCTCCAGTTTGACGGTATTGTCCATCGTGTGCTTGCTCTGCAAACTTTATAGCTTTTTTAAATAGTGTTAATTCCTCAGATTGAAGATAATTCGCCTTTCGTAATAATACCTTGCACATATATATCCATCCTTTAAAATTATTTTTAATAATAATTCTATATAATATGATAAAGACCTTTTGAAATTGTAATTATTGTTTAAAAAAATAAAGTATATTGAGATTAAACTATATTCGTATTCGCATTCATACTTTGGATTGATGGAAAAAAGTAATGAACGTGTTAATTTAAAATTACATCAATCAATAATAAGGAGTGAATGTTCATGTCATTTAGTGAAATGATTAGAAATGAAGTGCTCAGCTGGGCGGGTGTTTCTGAAAAACCGCATCGATTTGGTGGTATTGAAATAAATTATGGTAAGAAAGAACTTGGTCATCTTCATGGTGAAAAGGTAGTTGATTTACCATTTCAGAAGGTAAAGCGAGATGAATTAGTGAATGAAGGGTTAGTGAAACCACATCACGTATTACCTGAATCAGGATGGATAAGTTATTATATAAAGAGTGAAGAGGATATTCCATTCGCAATTGAGTTATTTCGTATGCAATATGACCGAATACAAAAAAAGAAATAAAGTAGATAAATAAAAATTTATTTTTATGTCACATCCCTCCTAATTCGTTCGTCTTGTATGTAGAACGATAAGGGGGGATTTTATTATGAATACATTTGATGTAGCAATTGTTGGCGGTGGGCTTGCTGGGTTAACAGCATCTATATATTTAGCGAAAGCTGGAAGGAAAGTTATTGTATTGGAAAAATCCAGTCGCTTCGGTGGTCGAGGGATGACTGTAAATAAAAATGGCATTTGTATGAATCTTGGTGCACATGCTTTATATAGAGGTGGAGCAGCATTTTTAACCTTTAATGAGCTTGATTTGAATCTTCCAGGTGGAATGCCATCTACAAAAGCGCATGGAATATGGAAAGGCGATGTATTTACTATTCCAACAGATTTTCGCTCTATTTTAGCAACTCCACTACTTTCATGGTCTGCAAAAGTACAATTTTCTCGTCTTATGATTCATTTAGGGAAATTAGATGTAGGAGAAGTTCCGAAAATGAGTCTAACTACATGGGCAGAAAAAGAAATAAAAGATCCAATGGTTCGAAATATATTTTATGCGTTATGCCGAACAACAACATATACGTTTGCTCCTACAATACAATTAGCATCATCTGTACTAAAGCAAATACAGCTTTCAATAAAAGAAGGAGTATTTTATGTAGATGGTGGTTGGGAGACGATAATAACAAAATTAAGAGATATAGCGAATAATGTTGGGGTGCAATTTCAGGCTAGTAAGCATGTATTGGAAGTAGAAAATTGTGAAGGTATACAAAAAATTCGTTGTTCGGATGATGAAGTATTTAAAGTTAATGCAGTTGTCGTGACGATTCCACCGAAAGAAGCTTGTAAAATAATAAAAGGTGCAGAAGGAACAAGTTTGTATAGATGGAGTGAACAATCGGTACCGGTTACCGTTGCTGCATTAGATATTGGTTTAAGACGCTTAACCAATCCTACACATCAATTTGCATTAGGGCTAGATCAACCTATATTTTTCACGAATCAATCAAGAGCAGCCAAATTAAGTGAAGATGGAGCACTTGTAGTGAGTTTAATTAAGTACCATAATCCTATGCTAGAGATAAATCATTTTCATGATGATCAAGAACAGTTAGAAAATACGATGGAGTTGCTACATCCTAATTGGAAAAGAGAAGTTGTTGCAAAGCAATATTTACCGAAAATAACGGTAGTACATGATTTTCCTCATATTGACCGTGTTGAAAAACCGGGCCCTAATATACCTGAAATGCCAGGTGTTTACGTTGCAGGAGATTGGGCTGGGCATGATGAAATATTAGCTGATGCAGCGTTACACATTTTAAAGCAATTAGAAAGTGAGGAAGTTCATCATGGAAACGGAGCAATTATATGAAGCGTATCAACCATTATTATTTTCATTAGCATATAGAATACTTGGGAGTGTTATGGACGCTGAAGATATCGTTCATGACGTATTTATTGCGGTAAATAATATAGAGGATGTTCAATCTATAGAAAATATGAAAGCATATTTGTGTAAAATGGCGACAAATCGTTCAATTGATACATTACGTTCGACAGCGCATAAACGTAATGTATATGTAGGGATGTGGTTACCAGAGCCATTTGTGGAAGAGTCTGATGAGCCAGCAGAGTCATTTGTAATGAAAGAATCAATTTCTACGGCATATTTATTACTTTTACAACAATTGTCTGAGGTAGAAAGGGTTGTTTTCATATTAAGAGAGGTGTTCAGTTATGACTACGAGGAAATAGCTTCAATTGTTGATAAGAGTAGTGTGAATTGCCGGAAGATCTTTCAACGCGCACGAAAAAGTATTTTAGATAAGCCGAAGCAATCAACATTAAGTACGAAGAAAATGGTTGCCTATGTGGAAAAGTTTGTATCATCATTACAGTGTGGGGATACGCAAGGCATGCTAGAAGTATTAAAAACAGATGCGATATTTAAAGCAGATGGTGGTGGTAAAGTTACAACTGCTATTAATCCGATTTATTCTGCAGATAAAATTATACGTTTGTTCTTTGGAATTGCAAAACGATTGCCAGAAAAGTATAGTGTTGATTTCAAAATAGTAAATGGTGCACCAGGCGTTATAGTTACAATAAATAATAAAGTGACGTATGTACTTTCATTCGTATTTGAGGATGAGAAAATTTCAAACATTTATATGATGGTTAATCCTGAAAAACTTATGCACTTAAATGTAATAGTATAAAAAAGACGCATTTCTTTAGAAGTGCGTCTTTTTTTTATTTTTCTAACATTTCAAGAGGTACATCTTTTTCGCCGGCTACCTCAAATTTAATTTCCCCGTCTTCTTCATAAATACGTGAAATAATCGGTATAGTAATCATTAATTTTTTATGCTGTTTTCGCTTTCTAGCGGCATCTAAGCTAATCACGTTCATTGTAAGCATCCTTTCTTCTAGAAATATATAAACAAAAGAAAATGCGTCCGGAAAGGGCGCTTAATTGAATTTGAAATACCGATTCATTTAAATGGGGTTTATATTATTTAATAACTGCAATTTAATTAAAAATAGTATGAATGGAATAATTGCACGTAGAAATTAACTTTACCAAAAAACGAAACAATATGCTATAAAAAAATTTAAAACTTTGTCATATAACGAGAAAAAGGGTTTCGTTTCGCATATAATGAAAAGTAGACGGGCAACAAGAGCTTTTTCATCATATTGCTTTTTGAAAGGCGATGAAAAGGATGGATACTGTAGATTCATTATTATCTCAACTTGAACAATATGGAGAAGAGCATGATCGAAATAAAAAAACGCGGGAAGAAAAATTACGGAACATTTCTCGTGAGATGGGGCAATTTTTATCAATTTTAGTAAAAGGGTGTAATGTAAAAAATATTTTAGAAATTGGAACTTCTAATGGTTATTCTACATTGTGGTTAGCTAATGCGGTAGAAGAAACAAATGGAAATGTAACAACTGTAGAGCTTTCTTCAGAACGGGTTGGAGAGGCAATTGTAAATTTTGAAAAGGCAAACCTTGTACAAAGAATTGATGTCCATAATCAAGAAGCTGGGGCGTTTTTAGATTCGCAATTAGATCATTCATTTGATTTTATTTTCCTAGATTCAGAACGTACACAATACATGTGGTGGTGGGAACATATAAAACGTATTTTAGAGCCAAAAGGTTTGCTTGTTATTGATAATGCAACTTCACATACAGAAGAATTAGCGGAGTTTATAAAGATGATTGAAGAAGATGATACGTATGAAACGGCGTTATTAGCTTTTCAAAAGGGAGCATTCGTTGCTCGAAAAAATAAGTAGAAGCGAGCATGACATAATTATCACATTGAAAGATAACAAATGTCAAAAGATTGAGTACTGTATGATTTGAAGGAGATTGACCAATCGGATTTCAAATTAGAATGAAGAGGTAATAAATAATGGGATTCGTAAAGAATCCGCCTTCAGCATGTTCCTCTCTAGGTCTTAAGTCTGAGGAAAATAATGAAGAGAACAGGTATACTTATACTATGAAACAGGGAATGACTGCATAAGCAGGTATTTCTTGAAAAATCGATTTCAAGCAAGCAAAATGTGTATGAAATACGATATATTAGATGAAATATAGTGCATATAAATTCGCACATATAAATAAAGGAGCGATTTTGTTGACTGAACTCGAGAAAAAAGAACCTGTATCGATTGTGAAAGATAATAATGTAGAAGTAGTAGTGGATACAGTAATAAAAGATGCAGAACTTGAAGAATTAAATAAAGAAGCTGATCTGTATGTACAAAAGTTAAATAGCGAGCAAAATACAGATTTATCAAAAGTATTGTCGCAGCTTGGAGACTTAGGAGATAAAGAGCAGCAAGCAGCAGGACAAACGTTATCAGCATTAAAACGTCCTGTAACAGCGATGATGAATGGAAAGAACGAAGAAATTCCAAATACATTGTTAGAATTACGCAAAGTGGTATCAGAGCTTGATCCGAATTCATTAAAAGCAAGTGGTATGAAGAAAATTATGTTTAAAGTATTCAAGAAAAATCCACTTGAAACATACGTGCATAAATATCAATCTATAGATAAGCAAATTGAGGAGATTATAAGATCCCTTCTAATTGGTCGTGACAACTTACAAGAAGATACAGTTGGTCTTGAAATGCTTAAAGAACAATCGCACGATAAAATTCACGCTCTTGATAAACAAGTATACTTAGGAAGAAAACTTGCAGGCATGCTTGAAGCCGAGAAACAAAACCCAGAACGTCAAAGGGATATTCCGTTAATAAATGATGCATTAGAAAAGATACTTGTACGTACACGTAATATGCAGCAAGCAAAAAGTGTATTATTACAATCTATCGCATCTGTAGACATCATTAAGAAAAATAATGAAAAGCTATCAGAGGCAATTCGTAATGCAATTACGATGACGCAAAACGTTGTAACGGTTTCCGCTGCAATACAGCTTGCATTAACAAATCAACGTAAAACAATTGATGCTGTTAATGCAACAAATGAAGCGATTGAATCAATGGTATTAAGCAATTCACAGGCATTAAAACAAAATACAGAAGAAACAACAAAACTCCTTGAAAATCCTGCAATTAGCATGGATAAATTACGTGAATCATTCCAAAATGTATTTGCCGCTATTGAAGCATCTGAGAAATCGTCAGAACGTATTATTGAGTCTAGTAAGAAATTTGTAATTGAACTAGATACATTTAATGATGAGATGAAGCAGAAACTCATTCAGCGTCCAAGGAAATAACAGACTTTTAGAGGAGGTGAAAAAATGAGTTTCATTCAAGGAGTATTATTACTACTAGGGTCATTACTTTTAATCGCATTTACTGTCGTTGTTTTAGTTGTATACTTCGGACGTAAACTTTATTTTTCATGGACGAAACCATATAAGAGAGCACAAGATTCCATTGAGAAATTATCAAACAAATCGACACCGTTTTTACAAGAGTTTACGCAACATCCACTCTTTTATCGCTGGATTCGTACGGAAGGAAAGAAAGAACAACATACATTGAATACTCTTTTCTGTACATCAGGTCAACGTACGAGAGAACAAGTATTTTCAATGTTGCCGAAAGAAAAACAGAAAAAAGTGCATGTAATGGCAAAAACAACGAAAAAGCTTACAAATGAAGATATCGATGTTGCCGCGATGAAAGTGAAAGATTTCTTAAGACAAGAAACGCAGCAAACTGTAAAACCGTCAGACTTATCGTTTTATAAATTGTATTTCTATGATCGATATCCAGATGCATTGAATACAATTCAAGCGTATAAACGCTCGATAAATCCTTCATTACAAAGAACGGTTGATGATATTACAATTTCAGTATTAAATGCATTGCCGTACTATCAAGAGCAGCGTATGTTTGAACAACAACATAAACTCGAAACGTTCTTAATGAAAGATTTAACTGCGATGTTATCTTTAGTGGTGCAATTACCTCCGTCACAACGACCAGAAAAAGAAGAAGAATTAAAAGTCTACTTGCAAAATTTCCAAAAAGAAATGGAAGTAGTAGAGCGTGATATTCGCGACTCCATTGATCATGATTTGAATGTGAAGATGAGAGCAGCGACTGAGAAATTTAAGAATAAATAAAAAAAGTGCCTTAAAGCTATAGTTCTTAGCTTTTAAGGCGCTTTTTTTATTAGATGTTATTTTGCTTTAACTGTAGTTTTACTAGATGCAACACTTTCATTATGCAATCGATCAACTGCAGTTACTACATACGTATACGTTTCTCCAGAAATAGCTGTTTTATCTACATAAATTTCTCCAAGTTTTGTTTTTCTTATAGTAGTAAGTAAATGTTTCGGATTTTGTATATCAACTTCATTTTTTCCATTCACACGGTAAATGGCGTAATAAGCAGAGTCATTCTCTCTATCATCAATGATACCTACAGCAATACCTTCATCTCTTGGAATGGCACCTTTTAAAGTAGGTTGTTTTGGTGGGTCATGATCAAGCCAAGGCATAGGCGGGATTAATGCAGGATGTTTATATATGTCTTTTGAGAGTTTATCTTTCACACCAAGTGGATTGTTATTAATATCTTTTAAGCTAAAATGCATACTTCCTTTTATTTCAGGATATTGACGATTTAATGCGATTTGTTTTGGATATTCTTCAGGATCAGACCAAGCAGGAACAGAGTTGTTATTAATTTTATAGGCCGCCTGACCGATGTATAGGTGAATGGGTTTATTATTGGTTTCTTTTACCCACCAATCTACTAATATATCATATGCAGCAGGCGTGAAACCAATATTCCAATATATTTGTGGTGTAATGTAGTCTATATATCCTTTTTGTATCCACTCACGTGTATCAGCGTAAAGGTCATCATAGTTTCTTTGGCCTGCAGTTGTGTTAGAACCAGTTGGATCATCAGCTATATTTCGCCACACGCCGAACGGACTTATGCCAAACTTTACGTATGATTTTTCTTGTTTTATAGCAGTATTTAGACCTTTGACAAGTTCATTTACATTGTCGCGTCGCCAATCTTCTATATTTGTAAATCTACCGTTATTATATGTTTCGTACGTTTTTTGATCGGGAATTTCTTCACCTGATACTTTATAAGGATAGAAATAATCATCCATATGCAAAGCGTCAATATCGTAATTTTGCACGATTTCTAAAGCACCTTCTGTTATAAACCTTTTCACTTCTGGAATACCAGGGTTGTAATATAACTTTCCGCCATAGGGTACAACCCAATCCGGATGCTGTCTTGCAGGATGATTATCTGATAATCGATTTATATCAGTGTGATTCATCGTTATTCGGTATGGATTAATCCATGCGTGGAACTCTATATTTCTTTTATGTGTTGCTTCAATCATAAATGCGAGCGGGTCGTATCCAGGGTCTTTTCCTTGTGTACCTGTAATGTATTCAGACCAAGGACCGTAATTGGAAGGGTAAAAAGCATCAGCGGTTGGTTTTATTTGTACAACAACTGCATTCATACCGGTGTTTTTTACATCGTCTAATAATCTAATAAATTCTTGTTTCTGCTTTTCGATGGGTAAGCCAGTTTTTGAGGGCCAATCAATATTAAGAACAGATGCGATCCATACAGCACGTAATTCATGTTTTTTGTACGTAGTATTTACTTCAGCGTAAGTAGAGTGAGGAGAAATGAGGCAGAAAGGAATGAACAAGATGACGATGCAAAATATCATTAATAAACGTTTAACGATCATTTATACGCCTCCCTATCATATGATTATTTAAAATAATATCTGAAGCGAGGTTGGCCTTGCAATAGAGAAAATTGCATATTGAAACATTAATTTAATAGGAAAAATATTTTTAGTGAAATTTAATTTCAGTATAACTAAATCGTTTCATTTCTTCATATGCTTGTTAATAAAGTGAAACTTTCTTTCATTTGAAGGAAACAATTTATAAGTATAGGAGGATTCAATAATGAAAGTTTTATTTGTTTGTTCTGGAGGAATGTCCAGCGCAATTGTTGTAAACGCTTTAAAAAAGGAAGCGGAGAAAAAAGGCATGAACATAGAAGTGCATGCGATTGGAACAAGTGAGGTGGAAGAAGAAGTAAAGAATGGTTGGGATGTTGTAATGGTTGCACCTCAAGTAAGACATCGATTTGACTCTGTAAAAAAATTTGCAGAAGAAGAATCTATTCCGTGCGGTATCATTCCGCCACAAGCATACACGCCGCTTGGCGGACCGACTTTATTAAAAACTGTAAATGATTTAATTAGTTAGGGGGAAGAGCTATGAATAAGTTTGTCACGTTTCTTGATAAAAACTTATCTGGACCGATGGCAAGGCTTTCTGAACAGAGGCATTTACAAGCAATCCGTGATGGAGTTATTTCAGCATTACCATTTATCATCGTAGGAAGTTTCTTTTTAATCGTAGCATTTCCGCCATTACCGAAAGATAGTTTCATATCCGTTTGGGCATTAAAGAATCAAACAAGTATTTTAATACCATATCGTTTAACAATGTTTATTATGTCTTTATATATAGCATTTGGTATAGGATACAATTTAGCGAAAAGTTATAAGTTAGATGCTTTATCAGGGGCGCAGTTAGCAGTATGCTCACTACTTTTAACATTGACGCCTGAATTAATCGATAAAAAAGGATTTATGCTTCCGATGACAAATCTCGGGGGGCATGGATTATTCGTAACGATGATCGTATCTATTTTATCAGTAGAGATTTTAAGGTTTTGTAAGACGAAAAATGTAATGATTAAAATGCCAGAACAAGTACCGCCGTCTGTTTCACGTTCGTTTGAAGCACTTATACCTGCTGCATTCGTTATTATTTTAATGAGTTTAGTAACTGTCGTTTTTAGTATTGATTTACATCATGTAGTTGATAAATTAGCGGCACCGTTAGTAAAAGCTGGTGATAGTTACTTCGGTGTAATCATTCCAGTATTTTTAATTACATTTTTTTGGTCATTCGGAATCCATGGTGTGTCGGTTGTTGGAACTGTTGCCAGGCCATTATGGGAAGTATATTTAGGGAAAAATGGTGAAGCAGTTGCTAGTGGAGCAAATCAGTTGCCATTCATTTCACCAGAACCATTATACCAATGGTTTATATGGATTGGTGGTTCTGGTGCGACGTTAGGACTTGTATTAGCTATGATTGTATTTGGTCGATCAAAATATTCGAAGGCATTATCAAGAACTTGTATTGTGCCTGGTATCTTTAATATTAATGAACCTGTTATTTTTGGATTGCCAATTGTACTAAACCCAATTTTAATTATCCCATTTATCATTACACCACTAGTAACAGCAACTATTGCATACTCAGCAACTGCGATGGGGTTTGTTACACCAACACATATAATGCCTCCATGGACATTACCAGCTCCAATTGGTGCATATTTAGCAACAGGTGGGGATTGGCGAGCGATTGTACTCGTATTTATAAACATAACAATCTCATTTCTTATTTACCTACCATTCTTTAAAATGTACGACAAAAATATGCTTGAAATTGAAAAGAATGGTGACGGGGAATCTGTTAGTTCTTAAGCTTTATACGGTTATTTTGAGTGATAGACTTTTTGTCTATTACTTCTTTCATATTAAACTGAGAGAAGGTGTAAAGGAATGAATATAAAATTTAGTTATAAAGGTGTATTTATATTATTGTTTGGAGTAATATGTGCAAATTTACTCTTAGTACCTTTATTAAGAATGTTAAATCTATCACAAATGCATAGTATATGGCTCGTTACAAGCTTTGCGGCAAGTATTTTGCTACGGTAGTTGTTTCTTTCATTGATGGATCGTTTGCATCGAAAGCACAGTTGTTTTTTAGATTTTTATTATTTTCGGTTGGTTGTACGTTTTTAACTTACATAATTGTTTTTTAGTAAATAGGAGGTCATGCGCGTTATGTATATTGTAGGGATAATGTCCGGTACATCGTTAGATGGAATAGATGTAGCACTCGTTCATATAGAAGGGAGTGGTGTAGAGTCTAAGGTCGAACTTATACATTTTACTACTGTTCCATTTAGTAATGATATGAAAAATGAGATAAAACAATCGTTATCAATAGAAAATTCAAATGTCCAACTGATATGCAGTTTAAATTTTAAGCTCGGTTTATGTTTTGCCAACGCTGTAATGGAAGTTTGTAAAAAGGCCAATTTTCCTTTGAAACAATTAGATTTAATAGGTTCTCACGGACAAACGATTTATCATCAGCCAAAGCAAGAAGGCAATATAATTTCTTCGACATTGCAAATTGGAGAACCAGCAGTTATAGCATATGAAACGAACACTACGGTTATCTCTAATTTTCGAACGATGGATATGGCAGCAGGGGGACAAGGTGCACCACTTGTGCCATATTCAGAGTTCATTTTGTATCGTCATCAAACTAAAAATAGATTACTACAAAATATTGGCGGGATCGGTAATGTTACAGTAATACCAAGTCATTTAAGTGATAAGAGCGTTATTGCTTTTGATATTGGCCCAGGAAATATGGTAATCGATGATGTATGTCAAAGATTATTTCAGTTGCCATATGATCAAAATGGTAGGATTGCAAAACAAGGAGTAGTTGTAGATGAAATTTTGACATATTGTATGAACCATCCATTTTTGAAAATGAATCCACCGAAATCAACTGGTAGAGAACAGTTTGGAGAAGAATTTGTAAGTGAATTATTGAAGCGGTTTGAAAAGCATGGTAAAGAAAATCTTTTGACGACTGTCACGATGTTTACAGCAAGTTCAATTGTTCATCATTATAAGGAGTTTATTCTGCCGTATTATGAAATCGATGAAGTAATTTTAGGTGGTGGGGGTAGTTATAATCGTACACTTGTTGAAATGATACGAAATGGATTGAAGGAAGAAAAATGCGCGATATTCATTCAAGAAGATATAGGCTATTCTTCAGAGGCGAAAGAAGCAATCGCCTTTGCGATTTTAGCAAACGAAACGCATCATCGTAATCCGAGTAATGTGCCAAGCGCAACAGGTGCAAAGCAATCTGTAGTTTTAGGGAATATAACATTCCCTCCAATAAGATGATGAAAATGAGGCGAACATATGAAGTATATGATTGGAGTAGATGGTGGGGGCACGAAGACAGAAGCAATTGCATTTGATCAAGACGGAAACGAAGTTGTAAGAGGTACGAGTGGGTTTGGAAATATATTAATAGATTATGAAAAAGCAGTTTCGCATATTATGGAGGCGATCGATCAATGCAAGAAAGCTTTAATAGATGGGCACTGCGTTTGTATTTGTTTAGGGTTAGCGGGTATAAGTGGAGCGAATACAAATGAATTAACATTACGATTAATAAAGAAATATGAAACGCAAATTGAAGTTTTTAATGACGCAATGATTGCACATGCAGCTGCTTTAAAAGGGCAGGATGGAATTTTAACGATTGGCGGTACAGGTGCAATTTGTATAGGAAAGAAAGGAGAAGTGTACGAGTATAGCGGTGGATGGGGACATATTTTAGGTGATGAGGGAAGCGGTTATTGGATTGCCTTGCAAGCCTTAAAGAGAATGGCATTGCAATTTGATCAAGGAATAAGACTTTGTCCATTAAGCTTAAACATTCAAAATGAGTTTAAACTTTTGACGCCATCACACATAAAAGGTCTAGTATATACCTCCTCAAAAGATAAGGTTGCAGCAATCGCGCCATTAATTATTCGGGAGGCGAGAAATGGGAATGACGATGCATATGAAATTATGCAGCAAGCTGGTAAGGAATTGGCGGGAATTACAGTAAATAATTATAATAAGATGCAGTTTGATGTATTAACTTCAATTGCAGTTAGTGGTAGTATATTGTGTTCAGTACCTGAAATATATGCTGAATTTAAGAAATGCTGTGAGAAAAGTATGGGAGAGGTTACATTTATAACACTATCAGAAGTTGTAGCGAAAGGAACATATTATTTAATGAAGGATATATATTTTAATGTGTAAATAACTAAATGCGACTTTTGGTATGATTTGTAAAAATATGATGTTAAAATGTATAAAGGAATGTAGAACAAGAAAAGTACAATATACATAGTAATTGAATATTGTATAAGTATTCCTATGTAGAAGGTGAATAATTACATGATTAATAGTATGCAATTGTTGTATGTAGTGGCTTCTTATTTATTTGGAAACATATTGACCGCTTATATAGTAACGAAATGGAGACATAACGTTGATATTCGGGATGAAGGAAGCGGTAATCCTGGTGCAAGAAATATGGGGCGCGTATATGGAAAAGGGTATTTCATCGCTACATTTTTAGGTGATGCAATCAAAGGGGCAATCGTAGTTTCTATTGCAAAATACCTTTTTTGGGATTCTACATTTGTAATGGTAGCTTTAATGGCTGTTTTACTTGGACATATTTATCCAATTGTATTTAAAGGCAAGGGCGGAAAAGGCATATCAACATTTATCGGAGGATTAATCGCATTTGATTATTTGATAGCGCTTACTCTTGTTGCTGTTTTCATTATATTTTATTTAATCTTTAAAGGATTTACTAAGCCAGGGTTAATTACAATCGCTTGTTTACCAGTTTGCATGATTTTATATTCTTACTCAATTGTTACGACTATTTTAAGTGCTCTTATCATTGTACTTATTTTATATGTAAATCGAGAATGAAACGAACTTTTAATAAGTGGAGTAAATCTCCACTTATAATTTTTATTAAATACATAAAGGAGATACAACATGGGGTTAATATATAAAGTTGCTGATCAAGCTTGGGAATTTGAATGTATACATAAATTGAATTATAAAACATTTGTAGAAGAAATTCCGCAACACGAAGAAACGAAAGAGCGTGTTCGTATTGATCGTTTTCATGATGAAAATACATATTTGATTTGTTTAGATGACGATAAGTTAGTAGGTATGGTTGCATTGCGAGGAAAACGACCATTCTCATTAGATAATAAAATTTCAAATCTAGATTTTTATTTGCAAGAACATGGAGAACATGTATATGAAATTCGTTTGCTTTCAGTAGAACGTGAATACCGAAATGGAAGAGCATTATTAGGTTTAATTCGCTTTTTACATCGTTATTTGCTTCTAAGTGGATATGAATTAGCACTCATTTCTGCTACAACACGTGAACTACCTTTATACGAACAAATGGGATTCAAGTCTTTCCATACGTTAATTGGAACAGAAGAAGCAGCCTTCCAGCCAATGTATGTTACCCCTGCTATGTTTGAAGCGTCAAGTGTAGGAGGGATAATGACGAAAGAATTTACGTTTTTACCAGGTCCAGTGGATATTGAAGAGAATGTTCGAAAGGCATTTTCTACTAAGCCTATTTCGCATCGTTCTAAGTCATTTCAAGTGACAATGGAAAATGTGAAAAAACGTTTACTGCAAATGACAAAAGCAAAACGTGTGCAAATCATGTTAGGAACAGGGACGTTAGCGAATGATGCCATTGCTTTACAGTTGAATTCTTTAAAAGGGAAAGGACTAGTTTTAACAAATGGGGAATTTGGAAATAGGTTAGTGGGACATGCAACACGTGCGCAATTACATTATGATACGTATAAAAAAGAAATGGCAGAGCCGTTTCTTTATACAGAATTAGAAAAAATAATGGAAACTGGCAATTATGAATGGCTTTGGTTTGTTCACCATGAAACATCAACCGGAATGTTAAATGATTTAGACGAACTAAATGTTTTATGTGAAAAGTATAAAGTGAAACTATGTGTAGATTGTATTAGCTCAATTGGAGCAATACCGATAGATTTGAAAGATGTATATTTTGCAAGCGGTGTTAGCGGAAAGGCAATTAAATCGTTTACTGGATTATCTTTCGTTTTTTATAATCATAATGTGAAAGTAAACGAGACATTACCGGCCTATATGGACGTTGGTATGTATGAAGAAAATGAAAGTATTCCATATTCTCATTCATGGAATTTAATTTATGCACTGCAAGAAGCCTTAAAAAGATTTGATGATGAAATGGCATTTGAAAAAATAAACGAGACGTATGCATATATTGAACAAGCTATTACTAATATGGGTTTAAATCTTGTTTCACCTAAAGAACATGCCGCATCAGTTATACTTACCATTCAATTAAGCGAAGGTCTTTCTTCTAAAGCGGTAGGTGATATGTTAGCGCTACAAGGATATATCGTCCATTATGAATCAGCGTATTTACAAAAGAATAACTGGATCCAAATTGCATGCCTGAATCATTACAAAGAACGTGATATGAAGAGGATGTTGAATTGTTTGCATATATGTACAGTAAATAATAGCGTACATATATGAGGAATGATTTTTTTACAGGGTTGGTCGCGTATAAAGGAGTTATTGCCTACGAAAACTTAGGAATGAGACAAATAGTAAATCATAAATCATGAGAAGGGGTATTAGTATGATAACTAAAAAACTACCATTACATATAGCAGACATTAAAAAAGCTCAAAACATTTTAGACAGAAATGCTCGTAAAACGCCACTAGTAAAATCATTTTATTTGACTAGTAAAACAGGCGGAGAAATTCACTTGAAATTAGAAAATATGCAATTAACGGGTTCTTTTAAATTCCGTGGTGCATTTAATAAAATGTCACAGTTGACAGATCAGGAAAAAGAGAGAGGAGTAATTGCTTGTTCCGCTGGTAATCATGCGCAAGGAGTCGCTTTATCTGCTCATTTACTTGGTATTAAGAGTAAAATTGTGATGCCGATTTCTGCCCCTCAGGCAAAAGTTGAAGCAACTAGAGGATATGGATCAGAAGTGATTCTATATGGTGAAACTTTTGATGATGCGAAGGCAAAATGTGAGGAGATTATTAGGGAAACAGGCGAAACATACTTACATCCATATGATGATGTAGAGGTAATGGCTGGTCAAGGTACAATTGGTTTGGACATTCTTGATGATATGTGGGATGTAGATACTGTCATTGTACCAATTGGCGGAGGTGGCATTATTTCTGGTATTGCTGTTGCATTAAAATCTTTTAATCCATCCATTAATATAATTGGTGTACAAGCAGAAAATGTTCATGGGATGAAGGCATCTTATGACAAAGGCACGATTGTAGAACATTACGAGGCACCTACTATAGCAGATGGTTGCGCAGTTAAAATACCAGGGAATTTAACGTTTGAGGTTGTAAACGAATTAGTAGATGATATTGTAACAGTGTCAGAAGGTGAATTAGAAGTAGCGATGAAAGACTTATTACAGCGTGGAAAAGCTGTTGTAGAAGGGGCAGGTGCATTAGCTACTGCTGCTCTACTTGCAGGGAAAGTGGATACATATATTAAAGGGAAAAAAGTGGTAGCGGTTATATCTGGTGGGAACGTAGACTTGCAACGTATATCAAGTGTTTGTGAGCAATTTTTTGTAGCTAATGAAGTGAAATAGTATTTAAATAACATAAATTTTATGAAAGCAGAGCTAAGAAAACTAATCTTAGCTCTTACTTTTTGTCTACTGTATAGTAAATTATTATATGTAATCGTCTATATTCAAAGATAACTCAAATAATTATATCAATATTGTCGAAACAGAAACAGAAATTTAATATAATGGTTTTAATGTATGAATGAGCGGTTAGGAGGATAGGCCATGAATAAGGAAGAACAGGTCATGAACGGTTTCAGGGAATTATATAATAAGATGGTTTGGCTAAATAAGGATAAGATGGAAGCAGGTCTGAAGGGTTTTAAGTCTTCTGAAGTACATTGTATTGAATATATTGAAAACAATACAGATTCTAACGTGACACAACTTGCAGAGGCTTTTTATGTGACTCGCGGTGCAATAAGTAGAATGACTAAGAAGCTCATAAAAAAAGGCCTTATCGAAAGTTACCAGAAATCAGAGAATAAAAAAGAAATCTATTTTAGGCTTACTGAACAAGGGAAAGAAATATATAAAATTCACGAAGAGTTGCACAATGAGTTTCAAGAGCGGGATAAAGCTGTATTTGAGCAAGTAACCGAGGCAGAATTCGACAGTATAATTAACTTCGTGGAAAAGTATAGTAGGCATTTGGATGCAGAAATAAAGAAACAAGGTATACATATTAAGTCATAATAAAGTTGAAGCATTCGGGCTTTTACGGGTAGTTAATCCCGAAAACTAACTTATTTTCCGGTTCATGCGGGATACATTTAAATAATAAAAAGGTAGCCTTACTATGAACAGGCTACCTTTTCATTATTGTATTTTTGTTGACTAATCAACAAAACAGAGTTAATATTTTGTTGACTAAGCAACAAAATATTTTAAGGAGAGAAGTTAAATGTCTATTTTTAGATCACAAAATGAAAGCGAAACTGAAAAAAACATAGATAAACATGCTTTAATATTCGGCCTTATTTCTGTATTTCTTTGTGGAATAGGTTTCAGTATCATTATGCCTGTAGTGCCATTCTTAGTGCAGCCTTATATAAGTAGTCCGGAAGAACAGGCTCTAGTTGTTACGCTACTGACCTCTGTTTATGCGGTTTGTGTGTTTTTTGCTGCTCCTGCACTCGGGGCTTTGAGCGATAAATATGGCCGTCGTCCATTACTTTTAATATGTCTTTTCGGTTGTGCAATCGGGTACTTAGTTTTTGGTATAGGAGGGGCTTTATGGGTACTATTTGCTGGACGCATAATAGAAGGAATAACAGGAGGGAGTATAGGTACAATTTTTGCATATTTTGCAGACATAATTCCTCCAGAACAGAGAACGAAGTACTTTGGATGGGTGAGTGCAGTGGTAGGTGTAGGAACCATTATTGGACCAACTCTTGGGGGATTACTTGCCAAGTTTGGTCATTCTGTACCTTTATATTTTGGAGCGTTCATAACTTTATTAAATGTTTTATATGGGATGAAATATATGCCCGAGAGTCTTGCCAAAAATAATAGGTTGAAAGAGATTACTTTTGTAAGGTTAAATCCTTTTGCACAGCTTGCAAACATACTTTCCATGAAAAACTTAAAATGGTTACTTGTCTCAGCGTTTTTACTTTGGATACCTAACGGATCTTTACAAGCAATTTTCACACAATTTACGATGGATACTTTTAGCTGGAAGCCTGCACTAATCGGACTTATGTTTTCAATTATGGGCTTTCAAGACATCATTTCACAAGCTTTTATAATGCCAAAGCTTTTGATCAAGCTTAGTGATAAACAAATAGCAATACTTGGGATGGTTTCGGAGATTATTGGCTACAGTTTTATTGCAGCATCTGCTTTGTTTTCCCTATATCCTCTTCTTATCATTGGAATGTTAATGTTTGGCTTTGGTGATTCAATTTTCGGGCCTTTCATTCAATGGGATGCTCTCAAAGTCTGTCGATTCTAGTGAACAAGGAAGGATTCAAGGTGGAAGTCAATCTATTCAAGCTTTAGCAAGAATGATTGGTCCTATCATTGGAGGGCAAATCTATGTAACACTTGGTCATGCTGCACCTGCTTTTATGGGGATGATTCTTATAGTAGTTGCAATAGCAGTTTTGTATAGGGGTACGCATGCAACTTTATAAATTATCAGCACTATTATGGTCTTTCTTTATATAAGAATTTCTCTATTAGAATCTTTCCTGAATGAATTGTATAACAGATAAATATAAGAACAAATAATAGGGTGTCAGAACTTAGGAACAAGTACTGACACCCTATTTGTTTACGGTTTGAGAGCTAAGAGAAATTAAGAGTTTATTCTGTAATGCTCTCATGGTGAAGGTTAAATAGAACTATCAATAATTAAAGTTAGCTTTTTTGAAAGTAAAAAGCTAGGTAAATGACTAGATAGTTTAATTATGCTTGTGCTGAAGTAAATAATGACTCCATTTTTATTCTACTCTTTTCTCGAATTTCAGCGTCTGCATGGCGCATTACAAATTTATGCGCTATAGCGATTGCTAAAACATCATCTAATAAGCCAATTCCAATAATAGCAGCTATATCTGGAATGAAGTCGATTGCTAATACGTAATAAGATAAAGCGGCTAATATTATAAATTTCGCTTTAGTAGGTAGCTCCTTTTTTCTCATTGTGTAGTATAAAATAATACTTTCATATACGCTTGATTTCCCGAGGTTCGCTGAGCTTTTTTTGAATTTTTTCCAAAGTGTCTGTTTCTCCATATAAACACTCCTTTTACAAAAACATAGATTTTTTTAAAGGATGGACAAAGAAGCGAAAGAATAATCAATTTTATTGTTTTTTCTTATTGTATATTTCGATATTTATAAGCGAATACCTGTTCAAAATAAAACAATGCTTGTTAAGCGATACGATTATGGAGATGGACGAAGAGAAAATCTGTTTTGGAAAGCAAATAAGTTTCCGATAGAGGTTTAAATGAATTATTTGCGTTCTGCAACGAAGGCAGAAAAAACTTTTGATTTCTTAATACCAGCTATCTTGATAATAATTATTAGATTGTTTATAGCGTATATGAATCCGAATACAACAATAATATTGAAAGGAATTAAGGATATAAATAATCAATCACTTACATTCATTCCAATTTTGGCTGGTTTTAATATAGCTAATTACCTCGTTCCTTATGATTCTAGTACTTGCTGGTTCATTTGCTACAAGTGTTTTTGCTGATAGAACGTTTATTATCCCTAATTTACCAAAACAACCATATCGTTTTGGCGTAGGTGTTTATGAGGGCGTAGTAGCTCATAGTACAGCGACTTCTGAAATATTCAAAAGTATGAATCTCGTACATGGAGAAACGCATTTGTTCAATATGCTGTTGATTGAGATGAAACAATCCAAATCGCTAACATAAAATACATTGCATATGGCGGTGGATCTGCTGCTAATAAACGATTTGTACATGTAGAGTTATGTGAAACAGCAGACCATACAAAGCTCGAGCGTTCATATGAAAAATACGTAAAACTTTTAGTGGAAATCTTAAAAGATAACAAGTTATCTGTAGGAAAAGGATTGTGGATTCACTACGATGTGATTAAATATCTTGGCGGATCAGGAGCTCAATCCCGTGCTGATGTACAACGCGCATACAATAATTCTAGTGTGGATGTTTCTGTATCTGAAAGCCACCTAAACCAACAGAAGTACCAACAGCTGTAACCGATGGTATAGCTTATATTGAAGGTTACAACGTTAATTTACGTAAAGGACCAGACACAAGCTATTCTAAGATTCGTCAACTAAATAAATCAGAAGCTTATGTTGAATGGGGCGAAAAGGCTGGTTGGTTAAATTTTGGTGGAGAGCAATGGATTAAGAACAATTCATCCTATGTGAAGTTTAGTAAGAAAAGTACAGTAGATTCTTCTATTGTAGGAAAGCGTGTTGTTTCTAAAGTTAACATTCTACGTTTCTAGGATGCTCGATCTTGGTAGGAGAAAGACGTGGATAGTTTTGTAGATGTAGGTGAGGTATTTACAATTTTTAGGAAATTAAATATGGAAGGTTCAGTACAATTTAAGGTGCACAATAGTATAGAGAAAACATATTATATTACGATCAATGAAGTTTATGTATATGTAACTGTATTACTACAGTATAGTACACTCATAGGAGGTAGTTATGTGTTTGATAAAAATGAAATACAAAAGATAAATGGGATACTTCAAGCTAATGCATTAAATCCAAATTTAATTGGCCCTACACTTCCCCCAATCCCACCATTTACTTTACCAACAGGTCCAACAGGAGTAACGGGTCCAACAGGAGGGACAGGCCCAACAGGAGTAACGGGTCCAACAGGAGGGACAGGCCCAACGGGAGTAACGGGTCCAACAGGAGTAACGGGTCCAACAGGAATAACGGGTCCAACAGGAGTAACGGGCCCAACAGGAGAGACAGGCCCAACAGGAGGAACTGAAGGTTGTCTTTGTGATTGCTGTGTTTTACCTATGCAAAGCGTTTTACAACAACTTATTGGAGAAACTGTTATTCTTGGCACTATTGCAGACACACCCAACACGCCCCCGCTTTTTTTTCTATTTACTATCACTTCCGTGAATGATTTTTTAGTTACAGTTACAGATGGCACCACAACCTTTGTGGTCAATATATCTGATGTAACAGGGGTAGGTTTTTTACCACCAGGACCACCTATTACATTACTTCCACCTACCGATGTAGGATGCGAGTGTGAATGTCGTGAACGACCAATTAGACAATTACTAGATGCGTTTATCGGATCTACAGTAAGTCTTTTAGCAAGTAATGGTTCTATTGCAGCAGATTTTAGCGTGGAACAAACAGGACTTGGTATAGTACTAGGGACATTACCTATAAATCCAACTACAACCGTTAGGTTTGCAATTTCAACTTGTAAAATTACAGCTGTGAATATAACCCCTATTACGATGTAGTCTATTTCTTTCAGAAGTATCTGTTGCTACTCGATAAGAAAAGCACAGTTTATTTGTCCACTTTGAAAACGTATTGTTTTCAAAGTGGACAATCTACGTTTCTATGATGCTCCATCTTGGAAGTATAAATATGGATCTGGTTCTGTAGATGCAGGGATTTATGATTGATGCAAAGGTGAGTGTCAATGGTTCGCCACAGTACAAAGTACGCAGCAGTAAAGGGAAAACATACTATGTTACTGCAAATGAAGCCTATTTATTCATATAACCGCACTATACTTTCATGATTAATTAGCCATACCCCCTTACTCTTTCTATATCCTTCATTTGTAAATTTCTTACTACTATATTATTGGCGTACAATATATGGCTAAATGTATCTAAATGGTTTTCTAACGCACTAAATTCCCAAATTGATATGGTAAGGCTATAAAAACTTTAATAAATATCTCTAATGCACTATTAGGATTTTTCCATTTTATATTGCAAACCATCTTTCTGAAAGATAAGCTCATATGCTAAATCAAAATGAAGGTTATATAATGCTTTCGTATTACATATTAAATGATAGAACTTAGTTCCTTGATGTACATATTGGTGTAATTTATTTTGAATTGGTGAAACAATGATTTTTAAAATTAGGTTAATATCTTCATTAAAGAAGTTATAGGAGGGAATAACTTGGGCTCATTATTTGATGTCATAGCAGATATAATTTTATTTTATCCTCGAAATGACATAAAATTAAAACATCATATCGCAAAATTAAGTGAATTAGAGTGGTTTCGAAATCTACATGAAGATCCGAAGTATACAATTTTAATTTGGAGTAATAGAAAAATTAAAAAGTTTATTTTGTCTTCTATTAACATGGAAGCATTAATAAAATCCGAGAAAAAACAAAAAGAATTTGTTCATCTAGTACAGGATGAATATAAAAAAAGAAGATAAGAATTTTTTTATTTTTCATATTTGGCGAAACAAATGGTACAATGAAAGCTAATGTGAAAAATAAGGAAAAGAAGTGGTCTATTTGAAAAACTTTTTAGAATTAGGAATTAGTGAAACTTTTAATCATACATTACGTGAAAATGGAATTACAGAAGCAACACCAATTCAAGAGAAGGCAATTCCTGTTATTATGTCAGGTAAAGATATTATTGGGCAGGCGAAAACAGGAACGGGTAAAACGTTAGCATTCGTGTTACCGATTTTAGAAAAAATCGATCCAGAGTGTAGTGATGTTCAGGCTTTAATCGTTGCGCCAACAAGGGAACTAGCACTGCAAATTACAACTGAAATTAAAAAAATGCTTGTTCAAAGAGAAGATATTAATGTACTAGCGATTTATGGCGGGCAAGATGTAGCGCAACAATTGAGAAAATTAAAAGGTAATACACATATTGTTGTTGCGACACCAGGACGATTATTAGATCATATACGACGTGAAACAATTGATTTAAGTAATCTTTCAACGATTGTACTAGATGAAGCGGATCAAATGCTTTATTTCGGTTTCTTATATGATATTGAAGATATTTTAGATGAGACACCTGGTAGTAAACAAACGATGTTATTCTCAGCAACGATGCCAAAAGATATTAAAAAATTGGCGAAACGTTATATGGATGAGCCGCAAATGATTCAAGTACAAAGTGAAGAAGTAACGGTAGATACAATTGAACAGCGTGTCATTGAGACGACAGATCGTGCAAAGCCAGATGCACTTCGTTTTGTTATGGATCGTGATCAGCCATTTTTAGCAGTTATTTTCTGTCGTACAAAGGTTAGAGCAAGTAAGCTTTATGATAATTTAAAAGGACTAGGTTATAATTGTGCTGAACTTCATGGTGATATACCTCAAGCGAAACGTGAAAGAGTTATGAAGAGTTTCCGCGAAGCTAAAATTCAGTACTTAATCGCAACGGATGTAGCAGCTCGTGGACTTGATGTAGATGGTGTAACGCACGTATTTAACTTTGATATCCCTGAAGATGTAGAAAGTTATATTCACCGAATTGGCCGAACAGGACGTGCAGGTGGATCAGGTCTTGCAATTACGTTCGTTGCAGCGAAAGATGAAAAACATTTAGAAGAAATTGAAAAAACGCTTGGTGCACCAATACAAAGAGAAATAATCGAACAACCGATGATAAAAAATGTAGATGAAAATGGAAAACCGGTACAAAAGCCGGCTCCAAAGAAATCAGGTCAATATCGTCAAAGAGATAGCCGTGAAGGTTCAAGAAGTGGTTCAAAAGGTGGTCCAAGAAACGATTCAAGAAATATTTCGAGAAATGATAACAATCGATCATTTAATAAGCCAAATAATAAGAAAAGTAGAACAAAACAAGGTCAGCAAAGACGTGGCCGTTAAATAGTTATTATTCTAAAAGAGTCGCAAAGCATTGCGGCTCTTTTTTATTTTTAAACAACGCAGTCGATATAAGTACAAGGGTGATTGCATAGGAATAATTTTAAAAATTTCATTCACCGTATTAAAAATAAATTTTAAAATTCATAAAGGAAATATAAAGTAGGTTGTTGTATATGTATGATAACAGGAAACTTTTTACATACTAAACATATACTTTAAATAAACCGACAGTCGGTCCGTAGGAAGGAGTACATGAATGAGGATCGTAAAAGAGTATGGGGAGCGTAGAAATGAAATTTTAGAAACTGCTGAACGTTTGTTTGTTACAAAAGGGTATACGAAAACTACAGTAAATGACATTTTAAAAGAGATTGGTATAGCAAAGGGGACGTTTTATCATTATTTTAAGTCGAAAGAAGAAGTAATGGATGAAATTATTATGAGGATTATTAAAGCAGATGTTGCTAAAGCGAAAGCAATTGTCTCTAATCCTAATATCCCAGTTTTGGATAAGTTATTTCGAGTTTTAATGGAACAATCACCAGAATCAGGAGATATAAAAGATAAAATGATTGAGCAATTTCATCAGCCAAATAATGCGGAAATGCATCAAAAAAGTATAGTACAATCCATTATTCATTTATCTCCTGTTTTAGCAGAGATTTTAGAACAAGGAATCGATGAAGGCATATTTTCTACACCATACCCACAAGAAACGATTGAATTATTACTCTCTTCAGCACAAGTCATATTTGATGAAGGTTTATTCCAGTGGAAGCAGGAAGAAATGATAAGGAGAGCTAAAGCTTATATTAAAATGATGGAAGTATCTGTTGGAGCGAAAAAAGGGTCCTTTGATTATATGGTTGAGGTTTTAATTAAACAGAAATCATGATTTCTGTTTAATTATTATAGACCGACAGTCGGTCGAAATTAAATGAAGGGTGTGATGAGGATGCCAGCAAGTATAAAATCTTCTATGAAAGATTTTCACTTAATGGTAAGTGGGCAGATTATTACTATTTTAGGTTCAACACTTTTACGTTTTGCCCTGTCTTTATATGTATTAGATATAACAGGACGTGCTGATATCTTCGCAGGATTATATGCGGTAACGAGTATTCCGTTTTTGCTAGCTCCTCTTGGCGGAGCGATAGCAGATCGTTTCAATCGCCGTAATTTAATGGTTATTTTTGACTTTATCAACGCTGCGATTGTATTAAGCTTTATAGTTTTGTTATTTACTGGAACTGTATCTATTATATTGATTGGAACAATTATGTTTTTACTAGCAGTCGTTAGTGCAATGTATTCACCTGTTGTAATGGCGAGTATACCGCAATTAGTTCCAGAGAATAAGTTAGAGCAAGCGAACGGTATCGTAAATGGTGTGCAAGCATTATCTAATATAGTTGCTCCTGTATTAGGAGGAATATTCTACGGCATAATTGGTTTGAAAATGCTCGTAATAATAAGTTGTCTTGCTTTCTTTTTATCTGCGATTTTAGAAATGTTTATTACAATACCTTTTATAAAAAGAGCGCGAGAAATCCATATCATACCGACAATTGTAAAGGATATGAAAGAAGGATTTATATATGTTTTAAAACAACCATTTATTTTGAAATCTATGCTTTTAGCTGCATTACTAAATTTAATACTTACACCGCTATTTGTTGTTGGTGCTCCAATTATTATACGAGTAACAATGGAAAGTAGCGACATGTTATACGGAATTGGAATGGGATTAATCGATTTTGCTACTATTTTGGGTGCATTATCAATAGGTTTTTTTGCGAAAAAGCTACAGATGAAAACATTGTATTACTGGATGCTTTTAATAGCTTTATTAGTAATACCAATGGCACTTTCAGTTATGCCGGTTATTCTTAATTTAGGATACTATCCACCATTTATCCTCTTTATACTTTCTTCTATTCTAATTGCAATAATCATGACAATTGTATCCATCTATGTGATTACTGTAGTCCAAAAGAAAACACCAAATGAAAACCTAGGAAAAGTAATGGCAATTATAACAGCGGTATCTCAATGTATGGCACCAATTGGGCAAGTCATTTATGGTTTTATGTTTGAAGGATTCAGTATGAAAATTTATTTACCTATATTAGCTATTAGTTTCATAATGATAATAATAGCGATAGTGACGAAGAAAATATTATGGAGTGAGGGGAACTAGCTTAATATGATTAGGAGAATGTTAAAGAGAGATTTCTCTCAAAATAAAATGATAATTACCATTTTATTTATGTTTATCATGTTATCCAGTCTTTTAATGGCAAGTGCTTCAAGTAACGTTATAAATCTATTGAACTCAATGGATCAATTATTTAAAGTATCAAACGCACCGCACTTCGTACAAATGCATGCCGGAGAAATAAACCAAAAGTCAATTAATTCATTTGTAGCGCAAACTCCTTTTGTAAAAAAACAACAAACAGCAGAGATGGTTCAAATAGGCGGATCTAACATTTTTATAAAGAAGAAAAATCAAGCGGAACATAATAGTGTAATGGACATTAGCTTCGTTAAGCAAAATACTATTTTTGACTTTTTATTAGATTTAAATAATGAAGTGATCGATGTTAGGAAAGGGGAAATAGGTGTACCAATTTATTATATGCAAAAATATAATTTGCGTATTGGAGATAAAATATGGGTTGTGAAAAATAATAATGAGCTAGAATTTACTATTTCGGCATTTGTTCGTGATGTTCAAATGAACCCATCACTTGTGAGTTCAAAACGATTTGTAATAAGCGATGAAGACTTCGAAAGAATAAAGGGGAATTTTGGAGAAAGTGAATATCTTATTGAATTCCAGCTAACAGATTTAAATAAAATAAATGAATTTGAAAATCTATACCAGTCATCGAACTTACCTCAAAAAGGTCCCTCTATTACGTATTCACTCTTTAAAACACTCAATTCATTAACAGATGGAATAATAGCTGCAGTACTTATCATAATAAGTGCATTATTAATGCTAATCGCGATTTTATGTATTAGATTTACGATTATGACTTCAATGGAAGAAGATTATCGGGAAATTGGTGTTATGAAAGCTATCGGCATTCAAAGTAAAGATATTCAAAAACTATATGTAACAAAATATATTGTTATTTCCGCTATCGGATGTATATGTGGATATATCCTTTCGTTATTTGTTACAAAAATATTTACCTCTAACATCGCACTTTATATGGGGACAGCTAATAAAAGTATTTTACATTATGTTGTGCCATTGATAGTCACAACATTGTTATTTCTAGCCGTTATCCTTTTTTGCTGCATCATTTTGCGGAATTTCAGGAGAATTACAGCAATAGACGCTTTACGATCAAGAGATAAACTAGGAAAAAGAAAGATTAGAAGATTTTTTTCTCTCTATCAAACTAAAATTACAAATGTAAATATCTTTATTGGTATACAAGATGTAGTGAAACGATTTAAGTTATATCGCGTATTAAGTATCGTTTTAATCATAGCCGTGTTCATGATTGTTGTACCTGTTAACTTTTTGTATACGATTCAGTCACCGAAGTTTGTAAATTACATGGGAACAGGAAAGAGTGATATACGAATAGATTTACAGCAATCTGAAAATATAGATAAACGATTTAAGGACGTAATTTCATATATACGAAATGATGAAGAAGTAGAAAAATATGCAGCATTTGTAACGAGTACATTTAAAATGGTGAAAGCTGATGGTACAAATGAAAACTTAAATGTAGAAGTAGGAGATTTCACTCAATTTCCAATAGAATATGTTAAAGGTATGGCACCAAAAAATGAAAATGAGATCGCTCTCTCTTATATGAACGCAAATGAATTAAAAAAGAATGTAAGGGATGAGATCGTTTTATTTGTAGAAGGAAAAGAGAAAGTGCTAACTATTACTGGTATATATCAAGATGTAACAAATGGCGGCAAAACAGCTAAAGCGAGCTTTTCTTATAATAAAAAAAATATATTATGGTATATAGTAAATGTAGATATGAAACCCAAAGTGAATCTGCAAGAAAAAGTGAAGGAGTATAAACAAAATTTTAATTCTGCAAAAATAACAGATACGGATAATTATTTATCTCAAACTTTAGGAGAGACAATTAAACAATTAAGATTCGTGACTCAAGTGGCAATTTTGGTGGCTATATTGATATCGGTTTTAATTACTGCAATGTTTTTTAAAATGTTATTGGCAAAAGATTCTTCACAAATATTAATTATGAAAAGTATCGGTTTTTCTGACAAAGATATTCGTATACAGTATATAACTCGTTCTATTGTCATTGTATTAATAGGCATTTTAACAGGGACATTTATAGCTGCTACGTTTGGTGAAATGCTAGTAAGTTGGTTAGGTTCATTTATGGGAGCAGCTCAAATAAAATTTGTTGTAAATCCTATCGTTTCTTATGTAATATGTCCAGCTATATTATTTATATCTGTGACAGCAACAACACTTTTCAGTAGTTTTACTATGAAACAAACAAACGATTTAAAACGAAATGGGGAGTAGGGGTTGTAACGTGAAAAAAATTTTAGAAGTAAAGCAATTAAACAAAAAATATTCAATAGATGGAAATGCAACTTATCATGTGTTAAAAAATATAGATTTAGAGATTTATGAGGGAGAGTTTGTATCGGTCATGGGGCCTTCTGGTTCTGGGAAATCGACGTTATTATATAATATTAGTGGAATGGATCAAATGTCATCAGGAAGTGTGAAAATTGATAGTAAAGAAATATCATGTATGAAAGAAGAAGCGTTAGCCAAATTGCGCCTTACTGAAATAGGATTTATTTTTCAGCAGAGCAACCTTCTAAGAAACTTGAATCTATTTGATAATATCATCTTGTCAGCATATTTAGCGAAATATGAGAGTAAGGAAACAGTAAATAAACGTGCTCTGGAGCTAATGGGGAAAATGGGGATAAGTGATATAGCGTCTCATTATATAACTGAAGCATCTGGAGGGCAATTACAAAGAGTTTCTATTTGTAGAGCGCTCATCAATAATCCAAATGTTATTTTTGCTGATGAGCCAACTGGTGCTCTAAATTTAAAATCAACAGAAGAGGTAATGCAAATATTACTAAATATTAACCGTGATGGAACTACTATTATGTTAGTAACTCATGATGTAAAGGTAGCAGCTAAAACAGAAAGAGTTCTTTTTATGGCGGACGGAGAAATTGTTAGCGAAATACAGATGGGTAAGTATAGAAACGATGATTTGAAAGTGCGAGAAGAGAAGTTGTTAAAATGGTTAACCGTACTTGGATTTTAAAGAGATAATATTTTTGACTCCTATTGAATATAGGAGTTTTTTCTTTGTTTGAAAGTTCAAAAAGAGATATAATAATTTTCTGACTATTGATTATGGAGGGATATAAATGAAAAATGAAACGCTACGTACACAAGAAGATATATTAAAAATGCTTGATTCATTATTAAGACCTGCAGAACCATTTTGGAATGAATTTTATGTGAATAGAGAAAAAGATGTTCCGTTTTTTGAAAATGTTCCAGATGAGAATCTAGTTTCGTATATACAAAAAGAGAGTGTTTCAAAAGGGAAAGTATTAGAACTTGGATGTGGTCCAGGAAGAAATGCAATTTATTTAGCAAATGAGGGATTTGATGTAACAGCAGTAGATTTATCTATAGAAGGTATTAATTGGGCGAAAGAGAGGGCATTAGAAAAAGGAATAGAAATTCACTTTATTTGTGATTCAATTTTTAATTTAGGTGCTCAAAATGAATTTGACTTTGTATACGATTCGGGCTGTTTGCATCACATTCCACCGCATAGAAGAATGAATTATGTCGATTTAATTAAAAATTCATTGAAATCTGGTGGTTATTTCGGATTAACATGTTTTGCAGCTGGCGATTTAGATGAGAGGAATGGATCAGAAATAACGGATTGGGACGTATATAGAGGATGGAGTCTACAAGGTGGTCTTGCATATTCTGAAGAAAAATTAAGGGGAATATTTAAAGAGTTTGAAGTGATAGAAATTAGGAAGATGAAACAAATTGAACAACCAAATACTATGTTTGGAGAATCATTTCTTTGGACAGCATTATTTAAGAAGAAATAAGAAAGTAGATAATTGACAAACTCATCGTTTTTATAGACAATATATTTATAAGAATATACGTTCGGTTTTTGTTGGCCAATGTATGTTTTACATAAATACATAACAAGGGGCTGTCTCTATATGAGTAACACAAATCAAAAAATTACGACGTTTTTAATGTTTGAGGGCAAAGCTGAGGAAGCGATGAATTTTTACACATCGCTATTTAATCAATCAGAAATTGTAAGTATCTCTCGTTATGATGAGAATGGACCAGGTAAAGAGGGAACTGTAATTCATGCAACTTTTACGCTAAATGGACAAGAGTTCATGTGTATTGATAGTTACGTAAAGCATGATTTTACATTCACTCCAGCTATGTCTCTTTATGTAACTTGTGAGACGGAAGAAGAAATTGAAACGGTCTTTAATAAACTAGCGCAGGATGGATCAGTATTAATGCCTTTAGGTTCCTATCCATTTAGTAAAAAATTTGGTTGGTTAAATGATAAGTATGGTGTGTCTTGGCAGTTAACACTTGTGGAATAAATTGTAATTTATTTGTTTAATGAGTTCAGTTAAGAGGTTGGAAATTTAAATAACATGTAAAAAGGTGTTCCAACCGTCAACAGGTTTGGAACGCCTTTTTATATGTAAGTGAGTTGTTTAAACTCACTAATTCTACTGTTATATTAATTAAACACTAAATTTTATTTCTATTTGGAATATTTATATTTCTTACCGCTTTTTATCTGTTAATATAAATATAGAAAAGTGTATATTAGCTATTAGGCAGGTTAATAGAAAAGGAAAGAATAAATAGTTAATGATCTTACACTTAAAATGTAACAAGATAGCTAGGGGGAATAGTTATAATGGATACAACTCAACAAAACAGTAATGCATGGGATAAAAAGGTTGAAGAAGGTTCTAGATATACGCAACCTGTAAGTAGCGAGGTTATCGAAAAAAGTAAATCAGGTGAATGGGAAATCACAGTCACCACAGAAAAATCAGTTCCTAGAGATTGGTTTCCAAAGTCATTAGAGGGATTAAAGATACTGTGCTTAGCATCAGGTGGAGGGCAACAAGCACCGGTTCTAGCTGCTGCTGGAGCAGATGTAACAGTTACTGATATATCAAGAAAGCAGTTGGAACAAGATAAAAAGGTAGCGGAACGGGAGGGGCTAACTTTAAAAACAGTACAAGGAGATATGTCAGACCTTAGTGATTTTGAAGATGAATATTTTGATATTGTCGTAAATCCTGTTTCTAATTTGTTTGTAAAAGATGTTCATCTTGTATGGAATGAGGCGTCAAGAGTTTTAAAGAATAGAGGTATTCTTATTTCTGGATTTACAAATCCATTACTATGGATTTTTGATGACAACTTAGAACAAAAAGGTATTCTAGATGTTAAACATTCAATACCATCATCAACACTAGATTATTTACCAGAGGATGAAGTTCAAGAGTATGTGAATTCTAATCAAACAATAGAATATGCACATACTCTTGAAGACCAAATTCAAGGTCAAATTGAAGCTGGTTTAGTTATAACCGGTTTTTATGAGGATGATTTTGGTGGAACTAGGATATTAGATAAGCATATTAAAACTTTTATTGCTACAAAAGCTATAAAGTTAAAGATGGATTAAAAATTTTTACTTGTTATACTGGGCGTTAGTAGAAGAATGGTCTTAAAAATAGGGAAAGTTCAATATATGTCAAAAAGGATGGCACATGCCATCCTTTTCCTTGTGTATTTTGAGTATAATAATAAGTTTTATAGCTCTTAGCTTAACTTGTTATTATTTATAGTTACGCTTTTTCTTTTTAAGAATTCTGCTTGCCGAATCTTTTCCCAAGTTAACAATCCAGGCTGATCCCCTTGGCTCATTACAACTTCAATAAAGATAAGTCGATTCATATTAAAATTTATTTTAGTTAAGACTTCTGCTAAATCTATTTCATTTTCCACTTTAAATGCTAGGCTTTTTTCTTCTGATCTGAATATGTTTGCTAGTTTAGTGTAATCCCACATTTGTATGTCATTATACGGTTGATTTTGGCCGTGAATCGCACGTTCAACAGTATATCCATTGTTATTGATTAAAAATATTATCGGTTTTAAATTTTGACGAAGTACAGTCGATTACTCTTGAACAGTTAATTGGAAAGAACCATCACCAATAATTAAAATGTTACGTCGCGATAAATCAGCGAGCTGTGTACCAAGTAGAGCAGGTAATGTATAACCCCCCATAATGGTTGCCCTACGTATGTAGTGTTGTTTGGTAAAGGGATAGTGGAACTAGCAAAGAAAGGTGTTCCTTGCTCTGCAATTAAGACATCGTTTTCTTTTAAAAAATGATACATTTATTGCCAAAATCGTTTTTGCGTAACGATTTGTTTTTTGGGAATGAACTCTTCGGTAAATAAAGATGATTCAGAGATAAAAGGCTTAATTTCAAGAACTTCCTCGCTGCGATTCCTTTTATGCGAGCGTATCCATCTGCAGCATATGCCGCATTTAATTCATTACAATTGCCAATCTACTCTAAATTTTTATGTGCGAGTACATCATCTAAAAAAGCCAAATAATAATCACCAGGAACACCAAATATATGTTCAATTCCTAATTCGTTTAGTCGATCTAATAAATATGTACTTACAGTATATTGCGTTTGCAATTGAATCATCTCCTAACTGTACAATGAATATTTCAATAAACTAAAGAAGTTCCAGTGCATTGATTAAAATATTGATTACTGGATTGTGGTATAATTTACATACAGGGGGAAAGTAGATGACACAACATAAAGAAGAACAGATGAATGAGGCATTAGCATTATTTTACTTTGCATATAAAACATTTACTGAAAAGCCAGATGAAATTATAAAAGAGTACGGTATACAGCGAGTACATCACCGAATTTTATTTTTTATTGCACGTTTTCCAGGGATAAGTGTAAATGAGTTACTATCGCTATTAGAAATAAGTAAACAAGCTCTTCACGGACCACTTCGTCAACTTGTGGAAAAGGGACTTATTGAGAGTAATGAAGCTACACATGACCGCCGTGTGAAACAGTTATCTTTAACAGAAGAAGGTACAGATTTAGAGAAAAAACTGAGCGATGTTCAAAGGATGCAAATGGATGCTATTTTTTCAAAATTTGGTGAATCATGTGAAGAAAATTGGCATCAAGTTATGAATGATATGGCGAATAGCCGTTCAGGTTTTGATGCATGGATATCGAAACGAGAAATACCGGTTGATCAAAAATAATGAGAAATATGCCTTTCGTTATAGTTTGAAAAAAAATGAATTTTATCCATGCATTTGGCAACTATGGATAAATCATAGAGTGAATGGATAAAAAGTTACATTACTAGCTACTTTATACGTGTACGCGATGGAACAATAAAATTCACATTTCCGAGAGGGGAATTATAATGATAAAACTTGTACTTATTCGTCACGGACAAAGTTTATGGAATCTTGAAAATCGCTTTACTGGATGGACTGATGTAGATTTATCAGAGAATGGATTAAGTGAAGCAAGAGAAGCAGGAGCAATATTAAAGGAAAATGGTTATACTTTCGATGTTGCTTATGCATCTGTATTAAAACGAGCAATCCGGACTTTATGGATTGTGCTGCATGAAATGAATCTTACTTGGGTGCCTATACATAAATCCTGGGAATTAAATGAAAGACATTACGGTGCATTGCAAGGGTTGAATAAAGATGAAACTGCGAAAAAATATGGTGAGGAGCAAGTTCATATTTGGAGAAGAAGTGTTGATGTAAGACCACCTGCTCTTACTGAAGATGACCCTAGATATGAAGCGAACGATCCAAGATATAAAACACTTCCAAAAGGTGAATTCCCATTAACTGAATGTTTAGAGGATACGGAGAAACGAGTGCTTAATTATTGGCATTCAGAAATTGCACCGTCATTAAAAAGTGGTGAGAAAGTAATTATTTCATCTCATGGTAATACAATTCGATCGCTAGTGAAATACTTAGACAACCTTTCAAATGATGGAGTGGTTTCATTAAATATTCCAACTAGCATTCCGCTTGTTTATGAATTAGACGAAAATTTACGTCCGATTCGTCATTATTACTTAAGTATGGATGGAGAAGTACCTGAAGGGGAAATTCCGAAACATATCTCTTTTTAACATGAAAATTTGAAACGCATGCTTGTCTACATATACAATGTAGACTCATGATAAAAGACGCGGCCGCCTTCTAATGTATATGCGATATTGCTAAATTTAGAAGCTTGTCCACGTCTTTTGTCATAAAGAGAGCTGCTTGTGCATGTAATGATATCGTGAGTAGTTTTTGAATGGAGGGTGATATGATTGGTAATCTCTAACATTCGAATCGGCTTATTTATTTTAGCGATCATTTTTGTAATTCTTGTTTTCTTTTATTGGAGAAATGAAGAGTTATACGAAGAGAAAAAGCAGCGAATTCGAAAAACTTGGTATGGATTATTCATAACATCAGTCACAGTTTATTTCATGATAAAAGGAATCGATTTAACCCTCTGGAAAAACTTATTAATGTTTACTGCGATGGTCATTTTCGTTGATATTGCATTTATTTTAACACCTAACATTTCAGAAATATGGGGAGCGAAATTTAGCGATATCGGCAAGACTGTTCAATCGATAAAACGGTCATTAATTGCTTCAAAAGCAAGAGGAGAAATATACACAACAATTATTCAAAATGTCAATCCAGCAGTATTCGGTACAATGGAATGGCATACGGAAGAAGAATATACAAAAAGCTTAAACGCATTTTTAGATTCGTATGGGGAAAAGATTGGTGCGAAAATTGTTGTATTTGAAGCGGCAAAGGAATTAAATACAAACTTTCGCAGTATCCGCTCGCAATTTAGTATTATGGTTCCGTTAGAACACATTGATCAACTGAATGAGCAGAAAGCGGTGCAAGTAGAAAATGTCGGAATAATACCAGCAAAAATAGTGATTGATGTTTTCATTGTTATTGATGGGAAGAAAAATAACCTGCAAGATCGGGATTTTGAAAATGTTTATAATTTAACAATACATCATAGTTATTTTAGTAAGTAGGACAGAACTTTCTGTCCTACTCTTTTATACATAAATTCGGAATAAATCGGATAAAGTTGAATAAAATCGGACAATCATTCCTACACTAGCACGTAGAGGTGATTGTAGTGATAAAAGATTATGACAATGATTTTTTTAAAGAAGATAATGAAGATACAACAGATTTCTCTTTAATAAAAGGAGATACTTTGCAGCAAGTAGAAGAGTTAGAAGAAGAATTAAAAAGAAAATGATACGTGTACACGCTGTCTGCATTTGCTATATAATATAAATAAAAGGTTGTATCTTTTTGAAAAGGGGGAGAAGAGATGGCTGAAATCAATGTACAAAAGTCTTCGTTTTTTAAAGAAAAAAAAGAAGAAGCAAATACAGATTTCTCTCTTGTGAAAGGTGCATTAACGGAAAATATAAATCGTTTAGAAAAGCTTATGAATAGTAATAGTTCGAAATATATACGAGTGAAAAAAACAAAAGAAAATGCATAGAGCATTTTCTTTTGTTTTTTTATTTAATGTTAAACTTTTCTTTTGTTTTTTCAGGTAAATCTGCTTTCTGAATCTCTTCATAGGACTTTACTTCAATAGATGATATTTCATTTTTGTTATTATCATCTTGATCTACATAAAGGCGTAAAAATGCATTTTCATTTAATTTATGATCGTTTTCTTTTTTTGTACTTCTAAATGTAATTTTTTTTTTACTCCGTCTTCGTCATAAGCAGGCAGTGTGTAGTTTCGTAAGTTTCTACCTTCTACTTTTTCGATACTTCCTTCTCCTTTTATCTGCACGTAATATACATCTTTACCAATTCGATTTAGTGATGCTCTCTCACATCCAATAGTAAAACTAGAAAATAATAAACATAGTGAAATAATTGCTAAAAACTTTTTCATTTTCTTTATCTCCTTCAATTTGTTTCTTTACACAGTATACGGCTATTATGAAATGAGAAAAATCGATATAGATTACAACACCCTTACAATGTTGTAAGAGTGTTGTACATAAAATGAACAATATATTAAAAAGTTAAAAGAAAGGTAAAATAATGAATCATGGTATAATGATTAAAGACTTACATATTATTTTGTCATTTTGAGAGGAGCTTAAAAATGCTTTCTACTTTAGAACAATTAACAAAGCACCCTGTATTTTATCATTTTGCAGAAATTTCAAAGATTCCTAGAGGATCGGGTAATGAAAAGGAAATTAGTGATTATTTAGTGGGCTTTGCAAAAGAGCGTAACTTAGAAGTGATTCAAGATGAAGCATTGAATGTCATTATTAAAAAAGAAGCAACTACTGGTTATGAAAATGTGCCAGCTATTATCATTCAAGGTCATATGGATATGGTATGTGAAAAAAATCAAGCAACCGTACATGATTTTGAAAAAGATCCAATTGAATTACGAATTATTGGGGACATGTTATATGCAAATCAAACGACTTTAGGAGCTGATAATGGTATTGCTGTTGCATATGCATTGGCTTTATTAGATGCATCAGATATTCCGCATCCAGCACTTGAAGTAGTTATTACTACTGAAGAAGAAACGACAATGGGCGGAGCTTTCGCTGTTGATTCAAATCATTTTGAAGGAAAGATTTTTATTAATATTGATTCTGAAGAAGATCATAAATTACTTGTAAGTAGCGCAGGTGGTGCGAAAGCTGTTGAAACAATTCCAGTAATTTGGGATGAAGCATCAGCGAATATGGATGCATACCGTCTATATGTTGGTGGTCTAAAAGGCGGACATTCTGGTATGGAAATTGATAAACAACGCGGTAATGCGAACAAAGTATTAGGACGAGTATTACGTGATTTATCAGCAAATATTCAATTTGATATAAGTGAGGTTCACGGCGGATTAAAAACGAATGCAATTCCGCGTGAAAGTGTAGCTACAATTTTATTACGTACAGAAGATGTAGAGCAAGTAGAAGAAAAACTAGTATCATGGACAAGAGTATTACAAGAAGAAATGCGTGCTGTTGATCCAGATGTTCATGTAACACTTACAAAATTGGATAAAGCAGTAGAAAAAGTATTTGCTAAAGAGACACAAAAGCAGCTTATTTCATCATTATTCTTAATTCCGAACGGCATTCAAAGTATGAGCCTGGATATTAAAGGTCTAGTAGAAAGCTCAACAAATTTAGGCGTTATTGAAACGTTGCAAGATGAAATTAAATTACGTAACGAAGTGAGAAGTTCTGTAAGTAGTTTAAAACAACATGTTGCAGATGAAATTAAATGTATTGCCGAATTAGTTAGTGCAACATTTGAAATAGAGTCAGAGTATCCAGAATGGCCATACAATCCGAATTCACAGATTCGTAATTTATTTGAAAAAGTGCATCAAGAAAAATACAATAAAGATGTTGAAATCTTTGCTGTGCATGCAGGGATTGAATGTAGTGTATTCGTTCAAAAGATGCCTGAATTAGATGCAATTTCATTCGGTCCAGATATATTCAACGTTCACACTCCAGATGAGCATATTAGTATTTCTTCTGTTGTGAATAACTGGGGATTCTTCGTTGATGTAATGAAGGGAACGAAAGAATTAGTTAAGTAATAATGATGAAATGAAAAGTAGCCTATAAAACTGTATAGGCTACTTTTTTGTATTGAATTTTATTAGAAGTATAGATGCTAATTTTTATTATTCGCTTTTTAGTTCATAGATTTGTTCTTATTTCTAGAGGGAAGGGTACCAAAGATTGCTCCGATTAAAGTCATAAAAACTGCACTCCATGCTGCAAATGACATTATTACACCTCCAAATAATAAATTATTGTTTCTTAGCCTTTTGAATAGAAATGATAATTGCGACAACTATTAAGAAAATAAGAGGAGACCAAGAAAAGAAAGACATGTAATATTCTCCTTTCAATATTAATTTAAAATATTTATATAAATAAATTATCACATGTTAAAAGCATGAACATATAGAATATGCAATATTACATATCGAATTGTAGGATATAAAGAAGTGAAAACGGTTCGTGAATAAAAATGCTAATTTATAAAGAAAGTAAGGATTTTTTCTAACCTTAAAAGGGCAGACAATCAAAAAGCTCTCTACCTTATATAAGGCAGAGAAGCTTTTAAAATAGTTTTTGTCTAATAACTATAGTATCCAATATTTATTGGTGAGATAAACGTAAATTATTTTGAGATTTTAAAGCTGCCCCCATAATAATAATTTTCTCCAAGTTTCATAACGGCTACATATGTTCCTGGATTATAAACCGTAGTAATAGGTGTTACAAATCTACCATAATTATGTGTTATACCTGAGTCGTAAATGGTTTTATATCTATGCAAGTTTATTCCATCATTTTCATTTCGACTCAATTGATATATTTTTACAATACCAGTATCCTTACCACCAGTATATATATTAACATCGAATGTATCTCCATGCTTTAAGTCACCAACTGCTAACTCTTCTAAAAAATCTGCATTATGATGTAATAAAAAATAGCTTTGCCACCGCCAATTATCTGTAAATTGTGATTCTTTTTGTATAAGTTGCGATTCAGCAGACACAGGTGGGATTGTACTAATTGTATTTGAAAATAAAAATCCTCCAACAGTCAATGCACCGATAATTGTTGATTGCTTTAAAAGTTTCATCATCTAGACCTCCTAATTAATAAAGGATTCAGAAATCATTTTTGTGAAAAACTAGCTGTGAAATCTAATGGATGATAATATCTTCTATAATCATATTAACATTTATTGATTTATCAGACAAATTAATAAATAATACAATTATATCGAGGGAGTGAAGGCTAATATAAGAAAGAAGTTAGAGATATAGCTAATAAATCTTTATTATATGTAATTGCGATATATTATTTGAAACCATGATTATTTTAAAACTGAAATTTCAATGCACACCTTAAGTTTGAGCACATAATTTTACAATTTGACTTATGTAATTTATCACGTTATGATTTTTTTATTATAAAAGAAAGGCTTGAATATAATGATTCGTCGTTTGAAAAAGCTAAAAAATGTTGCAGTTGTATTAAGCTTCTAAGTGAATTACAAAGATCTATAATACTTAGAAGCGAGGAATAAAGTTATGAAGCATCCATTATTTAATCATTGGTCAGAAACGAAGTATTTAAAAGATATAGTAACAAATCCACTCATAGAAGTAGGAGAATACTCCTATTATTCTGGGTATTATAGTCATCAAAATTTTGAAGATGGCTGTGTAAGGTATTTGTGGGGAGACGCTAAGTCCCGAGCACTTTTCAATCCAATTGAACAGATGGGATGGCATCTTGATAAACTCATAATTGGGAATTATGTTTGTATTGCCAGTGGAGTAGTCATATTAATGGGTGGTAATCATAATCATCACTCAGAATGGATTACAGTATATCCATTCGCTGAGCAAATTGAACAATCATATGAACCGAAGGGTGATACAGTCATTAAAAGTGATGCTTGGATTGGAATGAATGCTATTATAATGCCTGGCGTTACAATCGGTGAAGGTGCAATCGTTGCAGCAGGATCTGTCGTAAGTAAAGATGTTCCGCCGTATACAATAGTTGGTGGAAATCCTGCTAAGGAAATAAAGAAGCGGTTCACTGATATAGAAATGAATATGCTAATGGAGATGCGTTGGTTTGATTGGGATAGAGAGTTGATTGAGAAGGCAATTCCTCTTTTATCTAGTCCAGCCATTGAACCATTATTTACTTTTTATAAAAATGAAGTAAAAAAGAAATAAATCAGTTAGAGAAACTACATCCTAAATAGGGTGTAGTTTTTTATTATTTGTACTAGAAATAATTATGAAATAATCTCCCCGTTATGGTTTAGTTTTTATAAATTATCTTAAGAAAAATTAAGAAATATAACCAGTAGTTCTTAATATGTTTTATTTATAATTCAAATGATTGCACAAAATTGTTTTTTCATTTTCCCTGCAAGGTGTTCCATCACGAAATATTCGCCAGGAAATAGAAAAAAGGTAGCTCATATATTAGAAGTTTCAGCGATATTCCAAAAGTATTTACCTGAAGTATTGGTGGACAGCAACATTTGTACTTATGCATAAGCTGGACATTATACAGTTTATAAAACCAGCACAATGATTCTTTTTTTTGAGATAGCGAAAAGGGATTTTTTTATGCAATTCATTTTGTTTTCTTAACAAAATACCTAGTGCTTTCTTATCTAAAAAGGAACAAATTTATTACTTAGATTGTCTATTGCGTGTATTCCTAAAAATGGATGTTCAAATTGAATACAATTTATCCTGTTTGATATCTATTTTTATGTATTGCAAAAATATGAGAGGACTTATTATTTTGAAAAATAAAAGGGTATATATTGGTGGGGTACAAGTTTAATACTTTTACAGATGAGGCATTGCAAGTGGAAACGAAAAAGAAAAAGAAACAACCAAAACAGTAGCTTATCAATCATAGAGATGTAGGAGGATATATATGATAAAACCAGTCGTAGACGTAAAAAACATTCAAAAAGTGTACGGTAAAAAAGGTGAGAATCAATCACACGCATTAAAAGGTGTTTCATTCTCGATTCAAGATGGGGAGTTTGTTGGGATTATGGGGCCATCTGGTTCTGGCAAAACAACATTATTAAATGTAATTTCGACTCTTGATAAAGCGACAGGTGGCGTTATTGAAATTGCAGGAACGGATATTACGAAAATGAAGCAAGGTGAGCTTTCTGATTTCCGTTCGCAAAAGTTAGGATTCATTTTCCAAGACTTTAATTTATTAGAGAATTTATCTATTTACGAAAACATTGCACTTCCATTATCTCTTCAAGGTGTCCCATCACGAAAAATTGGGCCAAAGTAGAAAAGGTAGCTGATATGTTAGGGATTGTAGCAATACTTCAAAAGTACCCACCTGAAGTATCTGGTGGACAGAAACAGCGTTCAGCAGCAGCACGTGCGTTAGTGCATGAGCCTGCAATTATTTTAGGGGACGAGCCAACAGGAGCTCTTGATTCTAAAAATGCAACTAGTTTACTTAATGCAATGACAAATTTAAATAAAGAACAAGGCGTATCGATTATGATGGTTACGCATGATCCATATAGTGCAAGTTACTGTCAGCGTATTTTATTCATTCAAGATGGTGAGTTATATAAAGAAATTTACCGTGGTGGTAAACGTGAAGAGTTTTATAAAGAAATTTTAGACGTACTTGCAGATTTAGGCACACAAAAAGCGTAAGAAAGGAGGTTTGGACATGTTATTTAAACTTTCCATGTCAGGGTTAAAAAGTAAGTTGCAAGATTATATTGTATTACTTATTGGTCTTATTGTATCTATTTCAACTTTTTATATGTTTCAAACGCTATCACTAAATAAAGCGTTCCTTGAATCCAATGCAAACGTTGGTCCTATTGTATTAATATTTCAAATAGGTTCCTCTTTATTAGCGATTGTAACATTTTTTTACATTATGTATGCAAACTCTTTCTTATTATCTCTTCGCCAAAAAGAGTTTGGTATGTATATGATGTTAGGAGCAAGAAAGTATAAAGTTACATTATTAATGTTCCTTGAAACAATCATATTAGGTGCGGCGTCACTTGTAATTGGGATTACAAGTGGTGTAGCACTTGCAGAAGGTATCGGGCAGTTATTAATGAAACAATTGGAGTTAACTGGAGAAGGTTACCAAGCTTTCTACATTCCGTCTATGGTTGTTACTTGCATCTTCTTCTTTGCATTATTTGTACTATCAGCAAGTATGAATAGTATTAAATTGTCACGTATTTCTGTATTACAGCTTGTACATGCAGATGCACAAACAGAGCGTGTCGCGGTAAAAGGAAAAATGACAATTGTAGTTGCATTACTTGGTCTGATTTTGTTAGGTATTGGTTATGCATCATTGCTCTATATACCACAGGCAAAAAATCTAGGAACAGTTCCTACATTAATGGCTCTTGGATTAATCGCAGCAACTATTAGTACTTACATGTTGTTTGGATCACTTCTTCCAGTTATGATAAAAAAAATAAAAAGTAATAAAAAGCGTAGTGAAAAAGGGCTTAATACTTTTACATTTGCTCAATTAAACTTCCGCATTAATGGCCTAACAAATGTGCTTGCGACGGTAGCAATCTTAGTGGCTCTTGGAGCAGGTGGAATTGCGTGTGGTATGGCATTTAAAAACGACGTTTTAAAGCAAACTGATAAAGGAACAATTTACGATTCGGTAGTTCATAATCCAACAGCAGAAGAAAAGAGCATTTTGAGTAGTATTTTATTTCAAGAGAAACTTGAATATCGTTACAAAGTAGATGATAAGTATGTTTATTATATAAAAGAAGAGCTAGAGAACAATCGTCCTTTAGTAAAAGATAGAAAAAATGAGAAGATAATGAAAGTTTCAGAAGAGATTCCCATGGATGCATTTGTATTGTCAAGACAATGGGGTAAAGAGGATGCAAAATCAAAACAATGGAGCGAAGCTTTCGAAACAATTCAGCCAAATTATATACATCCTGATCATAAAATAAAGATTGTAGATCAAAACATATACGATAGTATGGAAGATACAGAAAATACGGTGTTTATTGGGAAAACAGATGTTTTTGGAGCATACGTAAAAGAATGGAAAAAAATTGATGAATTACAGGTAGTTAAATATAAAAATGTGAAAGTGGAAGAACTGGATAGTAAGTATCAAACATATAAGGTGAATCAAAGTTTTTCCAGCGGACTAATGTTTATGGGGTTCTTCGTTGGAATTGCGTTTTTAGCAATGATGGCAAGTTGCTTAATGTTTAAAATTCTATCTGGTGCATCTAAAGATAGTATACGTTATCAAATGCTTCGTAAAATTGGTGTTCGCCGGGAATTATTAACACAATCGATTTATAAGGAGTTATCCTTCGTATTCTTAGTCCCAGCAATTATCGGTATTGTTCACATATTAGTTGGTATGAATATGTTTGGCCCTCTTTTAATCGATCCGTATTTTCGAATTTGGTTACCAATTGTTATTTTCATAGTGATTTACTCGATTTACTACTGGATTACAGTTCAATTGTATAAAAGAATTGTACTTCCGAAAGAAGGTTAATGTAATAATGTTATGTATACTAAGTATCATCATAATTGGCCCCCGTTATATGGAGGCATTCAATTTTATTGCTAATGGACAGGCAGAATCTCCAAGTTTTTTAGAGCGAAATATAAGATATGAGACTGGTTCAGCCCTTGAATTAAGCATGGACAAAGTAAATATTCCATGGAAAGAAGCTATTGAAGATAGTGCAATCAAACAAGGAAAGACACCATATGAAGTATTAAATACGTACTTTAATATAAATAATACGCCCACAATTGAAAATAAAATCAAAGAAATTAAAGAAATTAAAGAAATTAAAGAGAACAATGACTATGAAACACTTTTAGAACAAGGAGAAAAACTGGTGAAAATAAGTAACGAGTAAAGAAAATACGATTTGAAAAAGAATTTTCTTTAAAGAGCGTATTGAAGAGGATTCTTTTTTCATTTTATAAGTTATATACACTACCGGTGTAATCAAAAAAATTTAATTAAAAGAAGGAATCTCAAAAAAAATATTTTTTATTAAAAGCTTAATTTAATGAAGAAGAAAAATTATTAATTGTAAATGGATCTAAAGAAAATTTTGAACAATATTTAAGATGTTATTCTTTTATATCGATTATGTTACTTTTGGTCATTCAATTGCAGGTTTACAAAAAAGAGGATAGAAATGTACCGCCTGCTTATGCTTTTAGTTGTTCAATATGAGAAAAATGTGGAGGAATCATATGGAATCAAAAATTCTTATTGTTGATGATGATAAAGAGATTAGAAATCTTATCTCTGTATATTTGGAAAATGAGGGTCTGAAAACTCAAAAGGCAGAAGATGCTATTGAAGCGTTAGAACTGTTAGAAGAAAAGCGATTCGATCTTATTATTTTGGATGTTATGATGCCTAATATGGATGGCATTGAAGCGTGTATGAAGATTAGGGAAGAACGAAATATGCCTATTATCATGCTTTCTGCAAAATCAGAGGATATAGACAAAATTCAGGGTTTGGCCTCTGGTGCCGATGATTATTTATCAAAACCGTTTAATCCGTTGGAGTTAATCGCTAGAGTAAAATCCCAATTAAGAAGGTTTAAAAAATATAATACAAATACAGATAATGATAAAAGTGTCCTAGAAATTGGTGATTTGACCGTAAATACAGATACACGTCAAGTATGGATAAGAGGCACGGAAGTAAGGCTAACTCCAAAAGAGTTTGATATACTCGAACTACTTGCTCGTAACAAAGGGATTGTCCTGAGTGTTGCAAAAATATATGAAGCAGTTTGGAAAGATGCTTTTTATAAATCGGATAATACCGTCATGGTGCATATTACAAAAATAAGAGACAAAATTGAAGAGGATTCTAAACATCCAATTTATATTAAAACTGTTTGGGGAATTGGGTACAAAATATGAAGAGTGTTAGTTTTAGAAATAAGATAATTATAAAACTTCTTGGTGCTGTTGCAGTTAGTTTTTTTGTTTCGTTTGGTTTAACAATCCTCACTTTTATATATATTATAATACCATTAACTCTAAATCACTATCTTGATGATCTTAGTACATTTGAAAATAATATGCTTACATTTCTTATATTCGCGTTAGCGATCTTTACTTTTATAATCATTTTTTTAATATTGGTTCGAAAGAAAATAGTATATTTGAAGCTCATTTCTGATAATGTGAATGATATTGCCAATGGAAAACTGGGTTTGACAATTGAGATTGAGGGAAAAGACGAATTGACCCAACTTGCTCAAAATATTAATTACATGTCCAAGGAATTGGAGAATACATTTGAACAGGAAAGACGATTGGAACGTACAAAAAATGAACTCATAACCAACGTATCTCATGACTTACGCACACCATTGACATCTATTATCGGCTATGTAGATTTATTAAAAAGAGGGCAATATGACAGTAAAGCACAATTACAGGAGTATCTCGAAACCACTTATTTAAAATCACAGAGATTGAAATATTTAATTGATGAACTATTTGAGTACACCCGTTTATCAGACATCGATGCCAAGTTAAACCTTAATGAAGTTGATGTATCAGGTTTGTTGGAGCAAATAGTTGGAGAATACACTCCTATATTCGAAAAGGAAAGTTTAATTGTTCAAAAATCAATAACGGAAGAAACAATACCTATTCTCATGGATGTAGAAAAAATGGTACGTGTTTATGAAAATCTGTTTATAAATGCGATAAAGTACAGCATGAAACCATCCGAATTATCAATATGTCTTGAAGTAATAGATAATAAAGTAATTTTGAAAGTATCAAATAAAGCTGAGAAACCACCTGTTAGCGATCCAAATAAATTGTTTGAGAGATTTTTCAGGGGTGATAAGGCCAGAAAAGATAATCAAGGAAATGGACTGGGACTCGCTATCTCAAAAAGAATTGTTGCACTTCATAATGGTAATATACATGCAGAATATAAAGAAGGTTGGATATCCTTTATTGTTGAACATCCGATCAAATAGAATGGCTTATGGAATGAAAGGTTCCATAAGCTTTTTTAAAACTTAAGAAACTTCTTAAGTTAATAATTCAAGTAGGCCATTCATAGTAGACATGATACTTACTAATTAATTTGTTTATTATTATAAAGTAATTAATCGGATAAAGGGGAAGTTCATTGATATGAACAATGGAAAAGACGATAGTAAATTTAGCAACCAGTGTGTTTCGATATTTCATCGGGACACACTGGTTCTATTTTATATAAATGTGGAACAAATGTATTACTTAGATTGTCTATTAAGTGTAATCCTAAAAGATATGAAAGTACGAATCATTTTGAAAAATACAAAGGTATTAAAAAGAGGGATATGTGTGGGAATACTAAGTGTCAGTGTGCCTAAAAGGGTGGGATGAGATGGTCTATATGAAAGTGATCCTAATGTCTTATATGTATATAGAATTTGATAACGCTGTCTATTTTTTTGGGGATTATGTTAGAATAACGTTTTTTTGAATACAAAGATATTGGAGGTAACAGAAGTGAAAAGTATGTTTTGCAAGAGATTTATTGCAATAGTAACAGTGCTTACACTATTTTGTAGCATGGTCGTTACATTTGGAAGAGCATCAGCGGAAACATTTCCTGCTATAGACGTAGAAGCAGGATCAGCAATTTTAGTAGAAGCAAATTCCGGGAAAATTTTATATGAAAAAAATGCAGATGAATTATTAGCAATTGCTAGTATGACAAAAATGATGAGTGAATATTTAGTTCATGAAGCGGTGGATAAAGGAAAACTCAAATGGGATCAAAAAGTTAAAATTTCTGAATATGCATATAAGATTTCGCAAGATCGCTCATTATCAAACGTTCCATTAGAAAATGGTGGCTCTTATACGGTTAAAGATTTATATGAGGCAATGGTAATTTATTCTGCAAACGGTGCAACAATTGCTTTAGCTGAAGAGATTGCTGGAAAAGAAGTCAATTTCGTGAAAATGATGAACGATAAGTCAAAAGAGTTTGGAATGAAAAATTATAAATTTGTAAACTCTACAGGTTTAACAAACTATGATTTAAAAGGACATCACCCAGAAGGGACAAATCCAGACGAGAAAAATAAAATGTCCGCAAGAGATTGTGCGATTTTAGCACAACGTCTTATTCAAGATTTCCCGAAAATATTAGACACAGCAAAAATCCCTAAAAAAACATTCCAATATGGTGGCAAGTATCCGATTGATATGACGAACTTTAACTGGATGTTAAAAGGTTTAATTAAGCAATACGAAGGTGTAGATGGGTTAAAAACAGGAACTACTCCAGAAGCCGGAGATTGTTTTACTGGTACAGTAGAAAGAAACGGTATGCGTCTAATCTCTGTAGTGATAAAAGCAAACTCTCATACAGCACGTTTTGATGAAACAAAGAAATTATATGATTATGGATTTGCGAATTTTGAAGTGAAGAAGGTCTATGGAAAAGGTTCAGTAGTAAAAGGGCATGAAACAGTGCGAGTAGCAAATGCAAAAGACAAAGATGTAGTAGTTCAAATGAAGCAAGATGTTTCACTTCCAATGCTAAAGAGCAACAAAGACGTATATAAAGAAGAATTTAAAGTATTGAATGAAGAGCAAGAAGCACCTATTAAAAAAGGTGTAACAATTAGTAAAATGATTATCTCGCCTAAAGATAGTACAGATCCTGGGTTCTTATCAGGTAAGTCATTACAAGTAGACCTTGTAACAAAATCTGATGTAGAACAAGCTAATTGGTTTACACGTATTATGCGCGAAATAGGAACTTTCTTTAGCAGTATGTGGGATAGTGTGGTTGATATAGTAAAAAGCTAACTTTATAGAATAAAACAAAATATTAGCTTGAAACAAAAGGGTTGAAAGTAGTATAGATTCTTATGTGGATGGCTTAGAATTGAAGATTGCATTTATTCTCAAATTTGGTTCTTCGGAACTTTTGGTATTGCTATCAAGCTAAAATAAATTTGTATTCATATAATCAAAAAACGCTATTCTTTTTGTAGAAATATACAATACGGATAGCGTTTATTATGAATCTTTCGATTTAAAGGATTCTGGTGCAAGGTTAGTTTAATAAAGTTACATGATGGAAAAATATTTATTATTCCATCATGTGACAATAAAAAATTAATATCTGGTACTTATTTCTGTTATTAAGTTTTATAAAAATTTAATAAAATCTTTTCTTTGTATTTAATATTTTGTTTTAAATTATTTATATAAAGAAATGGAGGCCAAATTGACTTTGTACTGCTTGTATTAGGAGTTTAAAGAAACAATATGTATAATTCTCCCACTACACTAGTATAGTGGCCTTTATAAACAGCAAAATCTACAATTTACAAGGAGAACATTTTATGAGTAAGAGAATAAAAGAGTTAGATTCCATACGAGGGTTAGCCGCACTTACAGTGGTATTTGGACATTTTTGTTTAATGCTACCATCGTTGCCCAATTCTATTAAATTTTCCCCGCTTAGGTTTTTATGGGCGGGTGGAGAAGCTGTAATCGTTTTTTATGTACTAAGTGGTTTTGTGTTATCTATGGCACTTTATCATTCAAAAACAAATTATTGGGGATATTTAATTAAGAGATTTGTAAGAATCTATATCCCTTATTATTTTTGGATAATCATTACCTTTGCTTTATTTATTTTGTTTTCGTCGTATGAAGTGGCAGGACTACGGGATTGGTTCTATGATAGGTGGCAAGGGTCTATAACAAAATTAGATATTATAAACCACTTTGTGCTTCTTAATAACTTTTTTACGGAAAATTATAATCCAGTTATTTGGTCATTGGCTCAAGAAATGCGTATATCTATTGTGTTTCCATTGTTATTTCTTCTTTTTTATAAACTGAGTTGGAAGAAAACGATACTATTTGCTTTAAGCTTTTCTTTAATTAGTGTTTTTCTTAATATGTTGCATATTGGGAAAGCAGAGGGATTTTATAATGGTTATGCCGATACACTGCATTTCACATCTATGTTTATGGTTGGAATGTTACTTTTTAAGTATCAGGAAAAGCTTTTTTATTTATATCAAAATATGAAAAAATTTAAAAAAGGATTTCTTATTGTATTAGGGATAATTCTATATTTATACTCCATTTTAATTTATGGTTTTTCCCGTAATGATACTACTTTCTTATTAAAAGATTGGGGTGTCGTAATTGGTATTAGTATATTTATTATCATGGCGATGAGTAACCTAAAAGTAAAAGCATTTTTAAATAAGAGTGTATTTGTATACTTAGGAGAAATTTCATATAGTATCTATTTGTGTCATTTTCCAATCATGATGGTACTATTTAAACTTTTGTATACAAAGTTACCTATCTTCTTACTTCTTACTTTGTGCATTACAATGACACTACTTTTTTCTATAGTTTCGTATCATTTAATTGAAAAAAAATGTATCAACTGGGCAAAACAAAGAACAACAAATTTCCGAAAAAAAGTGTAATGCTTGAAGGAATCTTATTTCTTTAGTAAATATACGTATATGACCGGTTCCTATGTATATTAGGAATCGGTCAATTATAAATTCTATATAAACATAATAAAATTGAATAAATTTTTAATTTTATACATAACTTCAAAAATCCTCTTACTAAAGAAAATCTTCGTAACGTTTATCCAAACATAGCCGAAAGTACAATTAGTAAAATACTAGTTTCAAGAGGAAGAAATGCTCAATGGATACAGGTTTAACTCTGTATTAATAATTATTAGGGGTAACAACACATCGCCACCTATATCTAGAATGTTATATAAAACTATTGAATATTTTATTCGTAAAAACAGAGGTGTAAAATGAATTTTATTTCCGAACTATTCGTTACCGTTGCAATTCCTACAATAAAACTCACATTCTTGTTACTACTCATAGTTGTTTTTAGCTATTTTGTAGTATACAAAAAGGTATGTAAAGGAGGAAAAAAATTCACCGTACAACAAATTATATTATTTATATTAATAATAGGATATTATTCCCTTGCATTATCAGCTACTTCATTTGGTCGTCCAGATGATATGACCTTTGCAAGAACAATCGACTTTGATGTACTTAGTGTTTATAAAAAAGCATGGAATACTTTTTCATTTTCTTCTTTTTTCCATATCATTGTGAATATAGGTATGCTTTTTCCGTTAGGAATTTTATTACCTTTATTTAGTAATGTTTTTCAAAAAATAAAATGGATGTTAATCAGCTCAATTATAGCAAGTTTATTGATTGAAATCCTTGAATTTACAATGCAACGTGGAAGTATGGAACTAGCCGATTTACTTCATAATACTTTAGGAATGATGCTAGGATATTCTATGGTAAATATAGTACTTATATTGTTGAAGAAAAAAGAAACGGATACACAAATGATCAAGTATTTATTTCTTCCGATTACTGTAAGTTTTGTTGCACTTGGAATAATAATTTCGTATCAAATGAAGGAATTTGGGAATACGTCTTTTGATCCCATTACAAAAACAGATATGACTGATGTCACTATAAAAACATTAATAGATTTAAAAGACGAAGGTAAAAAAATGCCTGTTTACAAAGAGAAAATTACAACAATGCATAATGACAATGAGCTAGTTACAAAAAAATTACATATTCGAGATGTTGAAATTCTCTCGCCCAAAGAAGCATTTCAAAAACTAAAACAAGGAGACTTTGATCCTATAATATCTTTCAAAGCAGGCGATACATTAGTCATTACAGATTATAATATAGATTACCACGCTGATTCGAAAGGTTTTTCTCAACCTATATATGTTTTTCAAGTACGCTTAAATGATAACGACAAAGATAGTTGGTCTCAACCTATTTCTGCGAGAAAATAACGTAGATTTTCATGTTTTTGTTCATGTGAAATAGTTTAATCTATTTGTAATTGTTCATTTTAAAAATCCCCTATGGAATTTAATTGAAATCGAAATACATTTAGAAAGAACAATTACGTTGTGAACTATTGTATAGTGTAGATATAAATAGCAAAAAGGGGGATTAGATATGTGGAAGCGTTTTGTAGCGATTGGTGATAGTTTTACAGAGGGGATAGGAGATGAAATTGAGGGAATAGCATTAAAAAGCTGGGTAGATCATTTTGTTCAACTGTGTGTAAACGATATAGAATATGCTAATTTTGCAAAGCGTGGGTTAGTAACTAAAGAAATTCGCTCACAGCAATTGGAAAAGGCATTAACTTTTGATCCAGATTTGGTTAGTCTAATTGCAGGTGCAAACGATGTTTTAAAAGGACGTTGGAATCATCAAGCATATAAGAACGATATGGAATTTATGATAGATACATTAAGTAAAACAGATGCTGATATTATTATAGCAAACCTTCCAGATTTTACAGTTCGGCTTCCTTTTTCTTCTGAAAAAAAACAAGTATTAAAAGAACAATTATTAGAGGCAAATGAAGTTATACTTTCATTGAGTAGAGAGTATAAGCTTCATCATGTTGACTTTTGGGATCATCATTTAGTTAAGGACAATACGCTTTGGTCTACAGATTTAATTCATCCAAACTCAAAAGGATATGTAAAAGTTGCTGAATTGATTTTTAGTAGTTTGCCTGTACATGACTCTTCTAAATAAGCTGTAGAATGACCTAAACTCCTGTGGCATGCTGTACAGGGGTTTTTGGTGCGAAAAAGAAGGATATAGAGTGCCTATAAATTATACTTTAAGTAATTCTTTTTATTGTTTATATTTTTGTTATTTGATGTTGCAGAATCCTTAGTATAAGGATTCTTTTTTGTATCAAAAATCTATAAAGAAAAAAAGATAAGATCGGCGAAAATGAACTAAAAGGTATTTTAAATAAAATTGATAAAACAACACTAATAATGATAACGTTCGCTAAATATATTCGCTCCTTATGTTTGGAAGAAACTTAAAATCTTCCCTCCAGGAATGCAGCTTTACCATAAATTTAATCTTTTTGTAAATATGGAACAATTTCATTACTTACACTGTCTATTAAGCGTTAAAACATTTTTAACTAAGGGAGAAGATTGAATTGAAAAAATTATGGATGCTGTTTTTCTTTTGTTTTGGAGTTATGTTGGTAGGATGTAATAAAGACGAACCGCCAAAACAAGCATTTGAAGAATATATTAATTTATGGAATGATAAAAAATTTACAAATATGTATGATCATTTATCAGAACATGCAAAAAAAACGATCTCTAAAAAGGATTTCGCAGAGAAATATCAAAAAATCTATGAGGGTATAGGAGTTAAGAATTTAAAAGTTAAAACGAAAGGCGAGAATACTAAAGATAAAGAGCTTTTTCTTTTTGAAGTTAATATGGATACAGATGGAGGAACTGTTTCATTCATCCATGAAGCAAAACTCGTGAAAGATAAGGAATCTTGGAAAATAGATTGGACACCAGACTTCATTTTCCCAGGTATGAAAAAAGATTACAAAGTACGTATGCAAACAGAGCAAGGAAAACGCGGAGAAATATATGATCGAAATGGAAAAGGGCTTGCAACGAATGGTAAAGCGTCTGAGGTTGGAATTATTCCAGAGAAACTAGGCGAAACGGCAACGCAGACAAAAGAAATAGTAGCACAATTACTTGATATGTCTATAGAAGAGGTCGAACAGAAGCTCACAGCGAAATGGATAAAACCAGACTCCTTTGTACCAATTGGTATTTTAAAAGAGGGAACCAGACAGAATGATTATATTGAATTAGAAGGAGTTTCATCCCGCCCAGTAAATATTCGTACGTATCCATTAGGAGAAGCAGCCGCACACTTAACTGGATATATAGGAAAGGTGAATGCAGAGGAGTTAAAATCGCTTCAAAAAAAAGGTTATCAAGCAGATGATTTAGTAGGTAAGACGGGTTTAGAGAAAGTGCTAGAGAATAAATTGCGTGGTGAAAAGGGTGGACGCGTATTTATAGAAGATGAGAATGGGAAAGAAATTAAAAACGTAGCAAAAAAAGAAGCAAAAGAAGGGGAAAATGTTACGTTAACAATTGATGCTGCAATTCAAGAAAAAATCTTTAATGAGATGAAAAATGAAGCAGGATCTAGTGCAGCGATTAATCCTAAAACAGGAGAAACAATCGCACTTGTAAGTAGCCCTGCTTATAATCCAAATACTATAGTTAGAGGAGCATCAAAAGCGCAACGAGAAGCATGGAATAATGACTCGAAACTACCAATGATGAATCGCTTTACACAAGCATTTGTACCAGGTTCCGTATTTAAAACGATTACAGGTGCAATTGGTTTGGAAACAAACACAATAAATCCTAAAGAAGAATTTAAAATTCAAGGATTAAAGTGGACAAAAGATTCATCCTGGGGAAATTATTATGTAACACGTGTGAAGGAAGCTAGTCCAGTTGATTTTGATAAGGCAATGAAGTACTCTGATAATATTTATTTTGCTCAACAAGCTTTGAAAATGGGGAAAGATCAGTATGTAAATGAATTTAAGAAATACGGATTTCACGAAAAATTACCAATCGAATACGAATTTCCTATTTCAATAATTGCAAAAGATGGGATAAAAAATGATATTCAACTAGCAGACACGGGATACGGACAAGGACAAGTATTAATGACACCACTTCATTTAGCATTAACATATGCGCCAATTGTGAATGAAGGGAATATTCCGTCGCCACATCTTTTAAAAGAAACAAAAGTAGCGGGGAATTGGAAAGAAAATGTGGTTTCTAAAAAGAATCAAGAGATATTAAAAAGTGCATTAATAAAAGTCATTAATGACCCTGATGGCGCGGGGAGAATTGCTAAGGTTGATGGTGTAACGCTTGCTGGTAAAACAGGTACAGCAGAACTGAAAGAGTCGAAAGAAGCAGACGGAAAAGAACTTGGGTGGTTTGCAGCTTTTGATGCAAATGCGCCAGACATGATTGTTACCATGATGATCGAAGATGTAAAAGGAAGAGGGGGGAGTAATGTTCCGGGCGAAAAAGTAAAACATGTTTTTCAGAAATAATACTTAATTAAAAGGTGAAATTTACTTCTTTGGTAAATATGCAAATCTTACCGATTCAAGATTATATTAGGAATCGATTGATTCATGTCTAAATGCAGATTTTATGATTTTAATAATCGTATTTAATTACGTGTTTTTTACACAATTAAATACGATTATTTTTTATTTGAAAATTATAAAACAACAAATTTAAAATGTTAAATTTAATAATTGAAATTTAAAAAATAATGAAAATATATTTAATACGGAAAAACCAGGATGATTTTAAGAATTTATCCTGGTCTTTTTTATTACATTTTTTTAGAAATATCATCTGTCGAAAAAAAGATAAACAATGGAACAAATGAAACTTGTATCATGTCTATATATTGAAACCATATTAAAAGTGAGGGCAGTTTTATGTTTATTCAAATAAGTTTGAGGTGTGGAAATGGAACAGAAGTTTATTGAAAAATGTAATCATGATGAGCTTGAGTATGTTATAAAAGACTATTGGCAAGATGTATGGAATTATTCATTTATTATTACGAAAGATCCACACTTATCAGATGACATCACACAAGATGTATTTATTAAGGTTTTTAAACATTGGCATTCGTTTCGAAAGGAGTCATCTATTAAAACGTGGATATTAAAAATTACAAGAAATACGGCAATAAACTATTTGAAATCCTCTTATTTTAAAAGGATATCTTTAGTGGGATTTTTTAGTGATGATAAGCAATCTCCATCGGCAGAACAAGAATTTTTTAAGCAAGAGGAAATGAATGATGTATGGGATGTTGTATTAAAACTACCTAAAAAACACCGTGAAATACTAATATTGGACGCGAAATATGAATTGTCTTATGAAGAAATGGCTGAAACATTAGAGGTGTCAATTGGAACAGTCAAATCTAGATTAAGCCGAGCGAGAAGTAAGGTTTCAAAACTAATAGGGGAGGGTAGAAGTGATGAACAGTAAAAAAAATCCTGACTGGTATAGTAAAATAAAAAACGGCCCAATGGAGCATCGTAAAGATGAAGAAGAATTTATTTATAAAATAAAGCAATCGATATACCAAAATAGTGAAGTAGATTCTGTAACATACAAGAGACCATTTCGTAAAAAAGCATTGCCTGTTGTAGTTGTTTTGGTTTGTACAATGTTATTTTTTATTGTACAACAACCTTGGCTTGATGATAATAAATCACCGGTACAAAGTAGTACTCAAATTAAGCCGAAAACAAAAGATGAGTCTGCTCAAGATTCATCATTAAAGCAATTTATGAATGATTTATATCGAAGCACAAATTCAAAAAATGAAAATGACCTGTTTAGAGCTTTAAATGATGAAGTTCTATTTAAAGGGAAGAGTTATAAGAAGGATGAATTGAAGTTTGATGAAGATATTTTTCATGAGTTGCAAGTCGCTCTTACAATGGGAGGAGAATTTGCAAATGATACAAAAAAAGTATACAAAGTACCAAGTGGATTGACAGAAGGTAACCAACCAAAGCAAGCGCATTTTATATATGCAACTGTTACTGGAAATAAAACGAAAATTTTAGCTGAACCAAAACGAGAATCACAAGTCTTATATGAAGTATCTAATGAAATGGTAAAAGCTTGGATTCCAGAAAAGGTGCAGAATGATGGATATATAAAAATATCTACAATAAACGGTAATACTGGATATGTACAAAAAGAGTATGTTTTAACTGATATTAAGTATTCATTTATGTTTGAAAAGAATGATGCAGGTGAATGGAAAATAATAAATATAGATTCTATTTGGTAAAAGAGGAAGGTTCACTTTAATGAACCTTCCTCTTTGTTTTTATTTTCTTTTTGAAGCGTATTCCAGGACTCTAAAATTTCTGATGTAACGAGAGCAGCAATATTTTTTTCTGAATTACTACCAGGAATAACGACAGAAATAGCAATTTGTGGATCTTCGGTAGGAGCATATGCAATGAATAGAGAATGATTTATCATTCTTTCTTGCTCATTCGGAAAACCTGTAATACCCGTTTTACCTGCCACATGAAAGGGCAAGTTTTTAATCTCCTCTATATTTTGACTCATTCCACCTTGCACGACACTCCAAAATTCCATAGGATAACGATTTGAACTTTCTAAAATTGGTTTAAACTTTTTTGTTTCCTTACCGTCCTGACCAATAATAGCACTTACAATTTGGGGTTTATATTTATCACCTTTACTTGCCAAAGTTGCTGCATATTGAGCGAGTTGAAGAGGAGTATGCACTTCATTTCCTCCCCAAGAGGCATTTAATAAAGCGGAGATTCCATTTTCAAACTTATTAGATGGATGGAATTCATATTGTCCGTCTTCTTCAAAAGGTAAATCAATCCCAGTTTTAGAACGTAGGCCGAATTGCATTAAATAATCTGTCCATATATGTGCCACTTTTTCTATATTCCCATTATTTTGGTTGAATAAGGGCAGAGCTACTTTTGCTGTCATAAATGTGTTAGATGAATTAATGATAGCCTGCCTCGGTGTAATCTCACCTGTTGGCGTTCCAGGTGCATTCGTAATGTTATTTTGATTGTCATACTGAAAACTACCCTTATCTAAATAAGTATCTTCAGGTTGAAAAAGCTTTTCGTTTAATCCAATTAAAATAGTAAGTGGCTTTATAGTAGAGGCCATATTTACATAAGATTCACCGTACTTTAATTTTTGAATTGCTTTATTTTGCGAAAGTGATTTAATGTTTTCATTTTTAGATGATACATTTGTATTTAATGTATTTGGATTAAAAACTGCCGAGTTGGCCATAGTTAAAATTGCGCCAGTTTTTACATCGGTTACTACAACATAGCCAGCATTAGCATCAGGTATTTTCTTAATTTGAGATCGTAATGCTTCCTCTGTTTTTTGCTGTAATTTAGAGTCTAAAGCTAGCCGGACATCTTTTCCTTTTTGTACTTTTTGAATGTTCCACAAGAACTTTTTATTATTCATTTTAAAAATCAGAGTTTTTCCGGGTTTTCCTTTTAAATCATTTTCATATTGAAGCTCAATCCCACTTTTTCCAACAGGTCCATACTTAGAATTAAGGTCATTTTCTACATACCCAATTAGCTGTGAACCAATTTCGTGTTTAGGATAATATCGGATCCATTCATCTTTGATTATTACATTATTGGGTTTGTTTTTGTTTATGAATGTAAGTTCACTCTCATTTATGTCAGAGTATAACGGTATATCATTCATAGTCTGCTTTTTACAAGATTGTTGTAATTGTGATTTTATGTCCTCTGCAGAAATGTCATGTTGAAACTCGTTTGAAAATTGATTGAAAAAAGATAATGTGTTTGATGTATCTTGATTCGATAACTTTTCATCATTAGAAGTGCAATATAGAGACTTAACTTTCTTATTTGTAGCTAGTATTACACCATTTTGATCAAAAATTTTTCCTCTTTCAGCTGAAGAAGTTGCGATAGTAATTGAAATGAAGTTGATTTTTAATAAAATTAGTAAAATCAAACCTACAATAGAAAGAACCGCAAAAAATCTCCATCTTTTTGTATGTAACATATAACCCTCCCTTATGTAGCCTATTTCATCTTATAGTTAATTATTTTTTTTGTAAATGTGGAACAACTTTATTATTTAGGTTGTCTATTAAGTATTACAGCATGAAGAAAGGAATAATCAGTATGAAAAGTTTTTAGCAAATTTATGTGTAAGTTTAATATGGGTCATTATACAGTTTAGCATTTCTAATATGAGCGACAAAAAAATAGAGAGAACAACAGGAAAGGAGGGTTATTAATTACGTGGCTAACCAAAAGGAATGCATTTAGTATTTGTATTTACTAAATATTGATAGCAATTTCTGAAAGAATTAAATGGAGGATTTATGGAAAAACAAAAAGGAAAGAACAAGACATATATATCTATTCGATTAAATATAATGTTCCTTTGCATATTTTTACTATTCTCAGCTATTATTGTTCAGCTAGGAAAGGTGCAAATCGTAGAGGGAGAGGCTTATAAGAACCAAGTGGAAAACAGTCAAAATGAAACAACTAGCATTCCGGTTCCACGTGGACAAATTCTAGACCGAGAAGGAAAAATGGTTGTTAATAATCGATCTCTTCGTACGATTACGTATACAAGGGTGAAGGGGATAACGAGTAAAGACATTTTAAAAACAGCAAAAGACTTGGCAATAGTACTTGAAATGCCTGAGCAAGATATAAATAAATTAACTGATATTGATAAAAAAGATTTCTGGATGCAATTGAATACAAAACGTGCGGAATCAAAGATTACTAAAAAAGACATAGGAAAGTTTAAAGAGAAGGGAATAGAGGGAAAAGAGCTAGACAAAAAAATTGAAGATTTAAGACGAAGTCGTGTGACAGAAGTGGAATTGGCAGAATTAACAGCACAAGATTTAAAAGTGTTAGCTATTAAAAGTAGAATGAGTTCAGGTTATCAACTAACACCACAAATTATTAAAAAAGATGTAACAGATCAAGAGTATGCACGCATAAGTGAAAAACTTGCGGAATTTCCAGGAGTAGATGCAGCAGTTGAGTGGGAACGTAATTATGTAAATGGTAATTTATTTCGTTCCGTGTTAGGTAATATTACAAGTAGTGAAGAAGGATTACCGAAAGAAAACTTAGATTCTTATTTGGTACGTGGATATAACCGTAATGATCGTGTAGGAAAAAGTTATATTGAACAACGATATGAAGATGTATTACACGGCACAAAAGAAGAAGTGAAAAACATTACTGATAAATCAGGAAACATTATAAACACAGAAATAATCTCTAAAGGAAAAAGTGGTAATAGTTTAACATTAACGATTGATATGGAATTACAAAAGAAAGTGGAAGAAAGTATTGAGAAAAATTTGAGAGCTTTTAAGAGTTCAGAGCCACTGTTGGACCGAGCTTTTGTCGTCATGACGAATCCAAATAATGGGCAGATTTTATCCATGGCAGGCAAAAAGATTGTAGAAAAAGAAGGGAAAATAGAGATTGAGGATTTAGCATTAGGTAACATGACAACTTCGTATGAGCTAGGGTCAGCTGTAAAAGGTGCTACTTTATTAACTGGATATGAGACAGGGGCAATACATCCAGGAGATCAATTTTATGATGCACCGATGAAATTTAAAGGTACACAAGCTAAGAAATCGTGGAATGTATCCGGATTTGGTAATATTAATGATTTACGAGCTTTACAAGTATCTTCGAATGTATACATGTTCCAGACAGCTTTAAAAATTGCGGGAGTTAATTACGTACCAAATGGTTCGTTGGATATTAAACAAGAAGCATTTGATACGATGCGCTATTATTTTAAACAATTTGGTTTAGGGGTCCCGACAGGTATTGATTTACCGAATGAAATAATTGGACAAACTAGAAAAGTAGATAGTCAACCTGGATTTTTACTAGATTTTTCTATCGGTCAGTATGATACTTATACGCCATTGCAATTGGCACAATATATTTCAACTATTGCTAATGGCGGTTATAGAATGCAACCTCAAATTGTACAAGAAATACGTGAACAATCAATAAAAGAAGAGGAAGTTGGCAAAGTTATAAGTTCTATAGAGCCTGTAGTATTAAATCGAGTTGATATGAAGAAAGAACATATTGATCGGATAAAAGAAGGGTTTAGATGGGTATTTCAAGAAGGTGATGGAACTGGTGTGAAGTATTTCAAAAATGCTTCATATAAACCAGCAGGAAAGACAGGGACAGCTCAAACTGTATATGGTGGAGATGATCCAATTGGTAGAAATGCAAAAGGAGAACGTATGGAATGTTACAACTTAACATTAGTTGGATATGCCCCATATGATAATCCGGAAGTAGCATTTTCTGTAGTAGTCCCATGGCTTCATGATGATAAAAATGGAATTAATTCTATAATTGGAAAGGAAATTTTAGATGTATACTTTGATTTAAAACAGCAACGTATACATGGTGAAGCTGCTAGTACAGATAGTTCAAATAAAAATCAGTGAAATTTGTGTATCTTTCTTTAGGAAAGAGAACTATTACCAGGGCTGAAGAGACACTGTTTATATAAATCTGTTATAAACTAAAGAATAAAAATAAGATTTGAAATGAGAAATAGCAGCTACCATAGTTGTTATTTCTCATTTTTGTTAATACCTCTATTACTAGTTAAAGAATTTTTTATTTATGGAACAAACTTGTTACTTAGAGAGTCTATTATGTGTACGTATAAAAACAGGTGTTCAAATTGGATACAGTGTATTGAATTTACCACTTGTTTTCAGTATTAAAAGTTTGAAAGGAATGATGATTTTGAAAAACAAGAGGATACTAAAAATAGGAATATGCGTTGGTATATTAGGTTTAAGTCTTACAAGCCTAGAAACTATTACAGGAGGGACATTGCAAGTTGAAGCGAAAGAAAAGACAGAGCAAGTGAAACATAAAAATCATGCGACGTATCAAGAATTCTCTCAACTTGAGAAAAAATTTGATGCTCGATTAGGTGTGTATGCTATTGATACTGGTACAAATCGAACAATTGCATATCGACCTAATGAGAGGTTTGCCTATGCATCAACCTATAAGGCCTTAGCGGCAGGGGTATTGCTACAGCAAAACTCAACTGAGAAGTTAAATGAAGTTATCACTTATACGAAAGACGACTTAGTAGAATATTCACCTGTTACAGAGAAACATGTAGATACAGGCATGAAACTTGGGGAAATTGCAGAGGCCGCTGTTCGTTCCAGTGATAATACTGCCGGGAACATTTTATTTAATAAAATAGGCGGACCTAAAGGATATGAAAAAGCACTTAGACAGATGGGTGATCGGGTTACTATGGCTGATCGCTTTGAGCCAGAGTTAAACGAAGCTACCCCAGGAGACATTCGTGATACTAGTACAGCGAAAGCAATTGCTACGAATCTTAAAGCTTTTACGGTCGGAAATGCGCTTCCAGCTCATAAACGTAATATTCTTACAGAGTGGATGAAAGGAAATGCTACAGGAGACAAACTTATTCGTGCAGGCGTACCAACTGACTGGATAGTTGGAGATAAATCAGGAGCTGGAAGTTATGGGACACGCAATGATATTGCTATCGTTTGGCCGCCAAATAGAGCACCCATTATCATCGCAATTTTATCTAGTAAAGATGAGAAAGAGGCTACCTATGATAATCAACTAATTGCAGAGGCTGCTGAAGTTGTAATCAATGCTCTTAGGTAATAAACTCTCAGTTTTCGCATTTCTTTATTTCATGTTATCGAAAGTTTAAAATTAGAAAACGATTCTTTTTCGTGTGAAAAGAATCGTTTTTTGTATTTATGTAGAATCTTATTCGGGAAATAAGTGGTGAAAATAGAGGAAACAAAAGGCATGTAATTAGGAAAGAGTGAAGTTATTTAAGAATAATAAAAAGAACAAAACGGACAGAATCGAGTAAGTATGAATTCGTCCGTTTTATTTACTACTTATAATGAGGATTATCTAAATCAAATGTGAATATGGTATACAACTTAATAAAGGCATACGCAATTGTTAAATTTTATTTTAATTGTTGTTCGTTTGACTAGATAATTCAACAGATTTTTGAGTACAACGATTCATGGCTGAAATGATGGCTGTTCTTAAACCCTTTTCTTCTAATGTTGCTACAGCTTCTATAGTCGTTCCACCTGGAGAACAAACCATATCTTTCAATGCACCTGGATGTATCCCTGTCTCTAGTACCATTTTTGCAGAGCCTAATACAGCCTGGGCTGCGAATTTATATGCTTGATCTCTTGGCATGCCATTCAATACAGCAGCATCTGCCATGGCTTCTATAAACATGTATACATAGGCTGGCGAAGAACCACTTACAGAAGTTACAACATCCATTAATTTTTCATTTACTATCTCTGTTTGACCAAAACTATTAAAAATGTTTAATATATCTTCTAAATCTTTTTCTGTAACCAGTTCATTATGGCATAATGCAGACATTCCTTCGCCAACAAGAGCTGGTGTATTAGGCATTACTCTTACAATCTTTAACTTTCTGCCAAAAGCATCCTCAGTACTCATAATGCTTTTTCCGGCAGCAATAGTTACGATTATTACATCGCCATTTATTTGGTCTTTTATTTCGTTAATTACTGATAAGTATAAGTCTGGCTTGATTGACAAAATTAAAATATCAGCATTTTTAGCTACCGCATTGTTTTCAGAAGTTATAGTTACGCCATATTTTTCGCTAGCATTTTTTAAATTTGTAACGTTTAAATCTGAACAAATTATTTTTTCTGAAGGCACTATATTTTCGTTTATCATCCCACCAATCATAGCCATCCCCATATTTCCACATCCGATGAATCCAATTTGTTTGTCCATAATAACTCGATCTGGCTCCTTTTATAATAAATTTTATCTGTTTGAAATTATTATTCTGAAAAAGTAAATAACATCCCATACAATATAAAGAAACATTTTAAGAGAGTGCGTGCCTTTTTGCAATACAAAAAATAAAGAAAATAATTTTATTTGAAACTATATAAGTACATGCAGTATAATTTAATATTTTGTATTGTCTACACTTGATAACATCAAAAATCATGTTTGATAATAGCAAAACATTCTATTATTCGCATAAGGAATTAGGAGAAGTTGTAGGATTTGTGACATGACTAGCTCTATGTGTTGCATGCTAAAAAGCTGTATGTTGATTAATAATCGATAAGGTATAGTTAAATCTACATTTTTAAGAAATGGTGATGTTCATAATTTTATACTAAAAACTTGTCGCTCTAATAATTTTTCAAAATATCTCTTGACACAAAACCAAACTATATCGCATAATATAAAAAAATTAGATTGAAAATCGTTGAAGGGAATTAGTACATATGTCTTCTTACGAAAGAGAGTGGAATTCACCGGCTGAAAGATTCCTCGTATAGAAAGTATCGAACCTATCCCTGAGTCTTAAATGAAAGTTTAGGCGTACGCCTGCGTTATGGGCGCCAAGTGGATATCTATGCATATCAATTAAGGTGGTACCGCGGAACAATGACCGTTTCGTCCTTTTTATTTTATTAAGGGCGAAACGGTCATTTTTATTTTGCTCTTTAATAGGCTAGGTGCAGCATTGGTGAGAATAGAAATCGCTGCAAGCTGTATGAATAGAAGTGTAATTTATAAAAAACTTTGATTTTAGACTTGGGGGATACAAAAGTGAAAAAACAACGAATTGTTGTAAAAATTGGGAGCAGCTCTCTAGCAGATAGTCATGGAGGCATTTCAAAAGAACAACTTTCAGATCATGTTGCCGCATTGGCTCGATTGAAAGAGGAAGGGCATGAAGTTTTGTTAATTACATCTGGGGCCGTCGCTGCAGGTTTTTCTGCTCTAGGGTATCCTAGCAGACCTGTGACAATTAAAGGAAAACAGGCTGCTGCGGCTGTCGGACAAAGTTTGTTAATGCAGGCGTACACGGAGGAATTCCGTAAGTATGGTATCGTTACTGCGCAACTCTTGCTGACGAGAAGTGATTTTTCTAGAAAAGAACAATATAGTAATGCTTACGCTACTTTAGGAGAGTTACTAAACCGTTCTGCTCTTCCCATAATTAATGAAAATGATTCCATCTCTTTAGAGGAGCTGACGTTCGGTGATAATGATATGCTGTCAGCTTTAGTAAGCGGGCTTGTTTCGGCGGATATGCTTATGATTTTTACGGATGTGAACGGTTTATATGACAAAAATCCTCAGAAAAATGCAGATGCGAAAAAATATTATTTCCTTCCTGAAGTTACGGAAGAAATCGCTTCTCTTGCAGGAGATGCTGGATCAAAACTTGGGACTGGCGGTATGAAATCAAAAATTGATGCTGCGAAGACAGCACTCTCTCTTGGCGTGAGTGTATTTATCGGAACAGGACGTGGACAAGAGAAGTTTGTAGATGTTTTGAAGGGCAAAGGTGATGGAACGTATGTCGGAAATGCTCCTCAAAAAGAAATGAAGATGAACAAGCAATGGATCGCCTTGCATTCGCTTGTTAGCGGACAAATTGAAGTAGATGCCGGAGCAGCTACTGCTATTATTCAGCATGGTAAGAGTCTTCTTCCTGCTGGTGTTACGAATGTGTCAGGATTTTTCAAAGTGGGTGAAGTCGTAGAAGTAATCACGCAACAAGGGCGCGTAATTGGAAAAGGACAATGCACATATAACGCAGAGGAACTAGGGGCTGTAAAAGGTATGCAAAGCCAAGATATTCAAGCAAGAGGCGAAAGGCATAATTATGAAGTCATTCATAGGGATCATTGGGTTTCATTTTAAGCTGTAATTCTAATACAAGAAAGATTTAGATACTGGTGTTAAAGGGCTCTCAAACTGTAATCTTTAAAAAGGAGGAAATAAAAATGAATGAAGTGTTGGCAAAGGGAAAAAAAGCGAAAGAAATTGCTAGGGATCTTGTGCTTAAATCAACCGATCAAAAAAACGAAGCACTTGCTTCAATTGCTGAAAGGCTAATAGTAGAAACAGCTTATATTTTAGAGGAAAACAAACGGGATATTGAAGAAGGTAAGGCGAAAGGATTTTCTCATTCTCTTCTTGATCGTCTTATGCTCAATGAGCAGCGTATTATTGATATGGCAGAGGGAATTAAGCAGCTAATTGAATTACGTGATCCTGTTGGAGAATGTGTAAGCGAATGGGAGCGACCAAATGGACTATCTATTCAGGAGATGCGTGTACCACTTGGTGTTGTTGGGATAATTTACGAGGCAAGGCCAAATGTAACGGTAGATGCTGCTACAATATGTTTGAAAACAGGAAACGCAGTCATATTACGTGGTAGTTCTTCTGCTATCAATTCTAACAAAGCCATCGTTGCCGTTATTCACCGAGCACTCAAACAAACAAGCTTGCCTCCAGAAAGTGTACAGCTCATAGAAGATACAACGCGAGATAGTGCAAAGCAGTTGTTTACATTGAATGGGTACTTAGATGTTCTTATTCCAAGAGGTGGCAAACAATTAATTGATACTGTAGTGAGAGAAGCATCTGTTCCAGTACTTGAAACAGGTGCGGGAAATTGTCATATTTTCATTGATGAAACAGCGAATAAACAAATGGCAATTGATATTATTATAAATGCAAAAACGCAACGTCCATCTGTATGTAATACCATTGAAACGATTATACTTCATGAGAACTGGGCGCAGCAATTCGGTAGCGAGTTGTTTTCTTCTTTGAAGGAAAGAGGCGTGGAGCTACGAGGTGATCAGAAAGCATTGGCAATTGATTCTTCAATTGTACTCGCTTCAGAAGAAGACTGGGGGACAGAATTTTTATCTCTTACGCTGGCAGTTAAAGTAGTTTCTTCTATAGAAGAAGCGATTCATCACATAAATACGTATGGATCTATGCATTCCGAAGCGATTATTACAGAGAACGAGGAAAACGTCGGAAAATTTTTCACAGCTGTTGATGCGGCTGCACTTTATCATAATGCATCAACTCGTTTTACTGATGGATCTGAATTCGGATTTGGAGCAGAAATTGGCATCAGTACACAAAAGCTACATGTAAGGGGACCAATGGGGCTTCCTGCATTGACTTCTACAAAATATGTGATCCGTGGAAATGGACAGATTCGGAGATAAGAATTATATGAAAAGAGGAAAAGCTCCATGTCTATTAAGCTAACAAGGCAGGTTGAGACCAAATTGAATAGAGTAGGATGAATGTTTTTAAATTGATAACAATTAATAGAAAAGGACCGGAATACGGTCCTTTTTTGTTTCTTATTGAAGCGTTCTGCTCGTAAAAAGCCTTTAATAGAGAAGTATGTCTATATATTGATCTACAAAAGTAAAAACGAGCACTCCTATCCATTGTGATAGGGTGCTCGTTTTCTTATCTATGCACAGAAAGGGGATTTCATCTTTGTGCTATCGGCCTTCGCATATTTGAGGAAGGAGAACTATTTTGGGAATTACGTTAAAACCAATCCCTTATTTTGGAGGGTGATCCTAACCTGTTATTTATAAATGGAAAAGAATCAAGTTTACTGCTTCTTGAGATTTTTTTCATTGTAATTCACTTTTGATTTGTTGTTCTATCTACATCTGAAATTGGTAAGTCTGTGCCATATAGGTCTTGGGTAATACCTTTTTTGTTAACATGATTGTTGCTTGGATTATGCTTGTCTTGAGAGGATGTTTCTAGCATTTGTTCTTGAGCTTTACTAGGCGTATTCAGAGCATCCGATGGGACGTGATTAATCTGTCGGCTTAATAGATTTTCTTTATCCATGCTATACAGCTCCTTTTTGGATTTAGATAAAAAGCAATGTAATTATTAATGGTTACTTAGATATTTTGTATTTTTGAATGGAATTATATACATAAATTATATTCGAAGTTAACTACATTTAAACCATTCAGCACGTAACAGCCTCACGGACTGTTTGAAGTAGAAAATTTAAAAGTATGGAAACATTACGGTATCTAATTCAATAGGCTATTCCCGTAGTTCTCATGCATGTAAATCTAATGGTTCTCTAATTCGGATGTATCGGTAATGGTACCAACTATTTTTTTATAAAAGAAATAGCGCTTTTTTGAAAAATCCATCGTTATTAGAATAGTACTGGTATTGGAAAATTATTGGAATGAAATGTAGTGAGGTGCCTAGACATTTCATAAATATTCGATCATGGAAAAATGCTATAAAAAAATCTATTGTACGTTTAATTTTTTTGTGTTACATTATTGTTACAAAAAGTTATAAAATGTAACAATTATTTCGAAATGATTTCTTATTGTTTATGGTTTGTTACAAATTATAAACTGTGATTTTTTCTATTTGTATAAGAGTGTGTGTGTAGTAAAAAGTCTGAGTTAGAATTCCATGCAATTTATTAAAACTCCTTTCTGTCTTAAAAGAAGAATACCAACTATTTAGGGGTTTTTTAGGCAATGAGATTAAATAAAATGTACTTCCTTTCCACACACAATTTAGTACATATATAAGGTTCAGTCAATTTACTACACAGACTCTTATACTTAAAGATTTATCAGAATTAAAGAAGAAGTTAGTACTTAAACCATCATTAAAAAGCTAAACTTTAATAAATATCACCTAGATATTTTAAGTATTATAAAAAAGCCTAGACGATATTTTTCATAGAGAAATTTAAACGTTTTAGTATTTTGTTAATTTATACATACGGATTTCTGGGCTTTTAAAATACTTGAATATAGATAGAGTAATTGAGGTATATAATATGAAGCATTCTTATAAAGTATTTGTTTGTATTTGGATAATTATTTTATTATTTTTCCTGATATATTTTGGTTACAAAATGTCCTTTGATAATAATCAGGTTTCAATACAAGAAAAACAAGTGATACAAGAAAATTAAACGATGTCAGTAGTGAAAGTGAAACAGAATCAGTTGAAATACTCTAAAAGAAATAGGTATTAATGCAGTGTAAGATGAGTAATTACGAAGGATTTTAATGGAACAGAGGTGGTTGTAACACGTGAATAGTTATATATATAATTACGGATTTGAATTCTGTATGAACCATTAGTTAAAAAGAAAATATCTATTGGCTAGAATCAAACCAAAAGACCCTTCCTCAAGTATAATCACTCTTCACATAATAATACTGGAGGAAGGAAAATTCATAGGAGACATTATATAAAATACAAGAATAGGATGACCTAATTTCTAATGGTCCCAGTATCTTTTATTTTGACGTGTGTCTTTACATTTATTTTAGCCTCTGTTAACGCTTGCAACCAATTTCCTTTTACTTTTTTCCACTCTTTATATTGAAAAGCTCTAGCATATAGGGATAATCCAATTGGATCAATTTTATTATGCTGTATTTCATGCAACATATTTTGTAATTTCTTATTAATTTCTTTTTGGATAGCGCTTTCTAAATTATTTATGTTTTTTTTATTATCATAATGCTCCTTAAGCAAATTCGCATTGGTTTTTTCTACTAAGGCTACATTAGCGCTTATATCGAAATTAAATACAAACTTTCCGTTTTGAAAATTAACCTCTATCTTCCTTGTCACATTCTGTACCAAGATAGAGGTGTTTGGTTTTTTGTTGGATTTTTTAGGAGGAAGCAAAAGGTGTAGTATCATCCGGCCTTTATTTTTGGGCTTATTTATAAGATTGAAGAACTTAACATCTTTTTTAGGGATACGAGTTAAAAATTTTCCTTGTCGATCTAAAAGTGCAATTCCTACCGTGTCAATTTCATTCTTTGTTTTTTTGATAACTGGAACAGCTTGTGTCATTCCTTCTTCATTTTTTTCTCTCATTAATTGTTGAATCGTGGAAGAAACTGATTGATTATTTTGAATGGAGGATTCAATCACACTACTTATATAAGATGGTAGTGATGGTTTATCGGGCTTATTAATTGTAAAAATTTCTTCTACAGGTCCATCAACAAGTACTACTTTAGCATTAATGGTAGCGTAAGGATCACGGTAAGAAGAATCAAGCTCCTGTATCCAATTTGCTTCTTGTGCTAATTTTTTTCCAATTAAAATGATTTCGGCTTTGGAGGCTGTCATATAACCCGTTAACTTCGTATCTATCTTACTGAATCCATTATATACAGTTGATGCCTGCGTCCAATGCTCTATAGTACTTTTTTGCTGTTTATGATGAAAGAGTGGTATGCTTGTGCCCACCTTTACGTCTCCATTAGGGGTTCTATCCAAGGCAATTAATAGGATTAATGAAACCTTCTCAAGAGGAATTCTCTGACTACAACCAATCAAATATACACAACAAATTAAAATCCATATCCATTTTCGAATCAAAGTTGTTTCCCCCTAGTAACCCAAGCAAAAAGAATGCTGTAAGCGAAAAATAAAATTGGTAATAGAATAAAGAAAATGATATTTAAGATATCCATAAGAGAATATATAAATAAATATTGATCCACATTGGGATTTAGAAAAATAAATAAGCTGACTATTAATACCATAAAACCAACCAGCGCCCAATTGCGAGCGTTTTTTTGAAGTGAAATGGTCACAGATTCAAAACTGAAAAATAAATATGGATATATTGTAGTGGAAAATACAATTAAATAGTAAGCGATATATATAATTTCTAATCGTTCTATGAAAGAAAAACGAACTCCTTTTAACAGATGAAATACTGGCCAAATTACGTCTTTTATCCCCTCCGGACTAAAGTATATATAAGAAAGAATAGTCACATATAGATAGAAAAACATGGTTCCAGTATTCGCTATTAGTAGTCCCTTTATAGCTTTTTGTTTTTTTTGTAAGAACGGATATATGTAATATGCAATTTCTAAGCCGGCATAAGGGGTAATGGTTTCTTTCGTTGCCTTTACAATAGGGTATAAGCCATCTTTAAAAATAGGTAGTAGGTGTGAAGGATTGTAGTTACTCTTTAGTGAAAAAAGAAGAAATAGTGGCATCCAAGTAGTGAAGAAGAAAACAAGCATAGAATAACTAGTAAGAGCCCTTAACCCACTCAAGGCTAAAATAATAAAAGGCAATAGTAATAATATGGCGATTTGATAAGCAGGAGTGGAAGGGAATATCCACACTTTTACAATATCAGTTGCCTTTAATAAAGTATTAAAACCAGCAAAAAATAGATAAAAGGCATATAAAAGAAAAAAAATTGTCCCAATCCATTTACCAAAGTATGTTTTTAAAATCTGTGAGAAGTTTTTGTTAGGATTTTTTTGTAACATTAATATAATAAATACGCCAATTATAGAAGTAGTTATCCAACCCAGAATGATAGAAATCCAGCCATCTGTGCCAGCGGTAGTAGCAAGTGGGCTTGGCATAATTAACATACCTGATGCTAGTTGCAGTGAATGAATGAAAACAATAAATTCAAATAAAGTTATGTTTTGGAATTTAAGATTCCCCATGCGAACCACCTTCTTTTTTCTTTTTTTGTTTCGGCTGTCCGGTACTCGAGCGGGTGGTGATCATAGAAATAGGAAATCTTACAAATGAATCTTTTAACTCTTGGAGACGAAATGGTGCTATTGGCAATCCATATGGTGAACCATAGGAAGTTAGTGAAACAAAATGAGCAAATAAGAGCATTAATCCACTAACAATACCTACAATCCCATAAAAGTATGCCAATAACATCATTGGAAAACGAATAAGGCGTATAGAACTTGATAAATCATAATTAGAAACAATAAATGATGCAATGGCTGTAATAGATACGATAATAACCATAACGTTACTCACAAGACCAGCTTGAACAGCCGCCTGCCCAATTACAATTCCTCCAACAATTCCAATGGTTTGTCCAATTGGTTGTGGTAAGCGAATACCAGCTTCACGTAGCATTTCTAGTGTGATTTCCATTATAAAAGCTTCCAGTAAAGGAGAAAAAGGAACTTTGACTCTTGACGTTGCAATAGAAGTGTATAAATCTATAGGAATGATTTCAAAGTGAAAAGAGACTATAGCAATATAAAATGCGGGTAAAAAAATTGCTATAATAAATCCTGCAAATCGTAATAAGCGAAAAAATGATGCAATGAGCCAATGAATATTATAATCATCTGGAGTTTGAAAAAATCCAATTAAATTCATTGGGACAATCATCGCGCCAGGAGATCTATCAATTAATACTGCTATTTTTCCATCGAGTATATGATTAGAAATGGCATCTGGGCGTTCACTTAAATAAGCCTGTGGAAAAGGGGTCCAATTTTGATCTTTTGTATAATTAGATAGTTCTCCAATGCTCAATACCGCATCCGTTTTAATATTACAGATTCTAGTTTCTATTTCTTGGACCACATCTTCGTTTGCTACATCCCCTAAGTAAATTAAATAGACTAAAGAAGTGGCGCGTTCTCCAATTGTCATTTTTTTAATTTTTAATTCAGTAGAAGGAATATATCGACGAATTAAGCCTATGTTTTTTGTGACATTCTCAATAAACCCATCATGTGAGCCTTTAATAGTAACTTCTGAAATGGGTTCTTGAATCGCTCTTTCTGCCCAGCCTTTTGTATTTATTAGAAGGGACCTCTTTTCTCCTTCCATAAACAGTACACATTGTCCCTCAAGTAATCCTTCTTTAATTTCATTCCACGTATATACTATTTTGGTATGAGTAGCAATAATATTAGAATTAAATATTTGACTGTCTTCATTCACTTCTTGTAATAATGGTGTAACAACATTTCCTTTTAATGCGACACCATCTGTAAGGCCTTCAAAATAATATAGTAAAATATTCGTGTTTGTTTTTAATTGCAAAGGATGTTCAATCAAATCTGCACTAATATCAAAGATGTTATCTAATGTATTTTTAAGTTCTTTTAAGTTACTTGTTTGGATTTTTTCAATAGTTTTATCTGTCTTTGTTTCTAGGGTCTTTTCATTTAAGGACAAAATTGACACCTCTTTAATATATAACGATTAGTTGTAGTTATTATTTTTATATGTTTGAATTTTATTCACTAATTTAAACGGATTGAGATCAAGAATAACTAAAATTGAAGTACTATATAATAAATTCAATAATTGAGAGTAAAAAAGTAGATGTAATTTGTGTAGAAATCTAAGTATCAAGATAGAAGTGAAATTTGAATGATTATAATAAAAAAGAACCCTTGATAGGTTCTTTTTAATAGTTGGTAGATATGTTGTCAACAATAGATGGCGATAAAGGTAGTAATTTAGATGTCTTTATGTTACTCAGCTGAATTTTGTAGGAAGAATTATTTTTGCATACCTCAATGCTCAATAAAAAAGGACATTTCATTTATTTGGGTGTTTTAGTGTATTTGAATTTTGCACGCTAACAAATTTTGTTTAGGGACAAAATTTGAAGTTTTATTCTGAAATAACAGAAAGTTAATGCGGCAAAATTCCTATTGGTAATTTGGATAGGTATCAAATATTTCTTTGGCCTTATTTTCTTGATATGACCGTACGTTTATATGTTTCTAAGGGAAAGAAATATTTTCATTTTTATTACCATCTATTGTTTGATTAAGATGGTAACACGAAAATGAAACGTTTACAACCAGAAAATAAAGAAAAAATATTAAAATGCGACTTTTTTCGACAAATATTCCTATAAAACATTTTGTAGGAATTAGAAATAACTAAATTAGTAATAATAGCTTAATATATTAAAGTGAAATTCAATGAATAAGAGTCCAAAGGCATGAATTTAAATGATAAAGTTATAATTTTCCTTTTTGAACTGTAAGTGTTTTACAAGTATAGTTAAACTTTAATCCAACTAGCATTTCTTCCTTTTGTCACTAGCTTAATATGGCCAAACAATTGCAAGGAATTTAAAGCCTTACTGATTGTACTCTCTGCTATGTCTGGATATGTGTTACGAATACACTCCTTAGTAAAGGGTTGTTTTTGTTTAAGGATAAAATCCTGAATTCTCTCCACTTTAGTATGCTTACATATAGAATCTAGAACTGTATTATGAAGATCTTTGTACGCCTCTAATATAATAGTTAAAAACGTTTTTAACCAAAAGCTACTATTATGTTCCTCGCAGTACCAATTTACCGAAGATTTATAAATCGAATTGTAATATTCAGATTCATTTTTCTTAATGTATTTATCCAGACATACATATTTTACAAATGTATTTCCACTCTTAATTAATAGCAATTGCATTAACATAAGTGCCAATCTGCCGTTACCCTGATTAAAAGGGACTATGCAATAAAAATTAAATATAAAACGAGCTATTAATAAAAGTGAATGATGGCCCTTACTAGAATTTAATGAGTTATATTGATCACATAATTGTTCCATTACTTGTGGAATAAGCTCATGTGGAAGAATGCGGTAACTATTTAAGTGCATTCCGTTTTCAGGAATACCTGGAATAGTAAACGGTTTTTCGCGCCATTTGGCACTGTCAGAGGTAATGTAATGTATTAATTGAAAATGTAATTCCTGTATAGTCTCTGGATTGATTAATAAATCACAGGAATTCTTATGTACAAAAGTAAGTGTTTGATAAAAACAAAAGATAGCATCTTCCGAAATATTTTGAGGTACTATATCATCTAAAATAAGTTCTTTTAATCTTTTATTAGGGACTTTTATATCTTCATAGGTAGTAGTAAAGTTTTTTATGTAATGAAGTGGTATGGTTTTTTCTAAGCTAGTAAATATATCAGGATTTTGTTCCTGATAAGCAGCTAATTTTCCTTTTAATTCACTAATTTCACTAATTATATTTAATAGTCTCCTTTTTAATTCAATATTTTTATACCTGTCATCGAAAAAATTTCTCATTTTTATTCCCCCTGTAAACCCTTAACATGCTGTTACATAAATCTTTCCATTCTAAAGATAGTTTACAACATTATTTTGAAATAACAATATATTTATTTTGATTTTGAACTTATTTTAGAATCAAAATTGTTATTTAAATTTGATTAACGAGTTAGAACTTATAATTAATCATGTTTGAATAAAGAATGAATATACACAGATAGAAAATATAGTTTGACTTAAATTCCTTTTTATGAATTTACGAGGTAAAAATATAATTTTAGAATTATTATTAGTGTAGTTTGCTGTATTATTGCTGGGAATTTACTAGAAAGTAACTAATTTTCACAAATAAAATAAAGAAATCTTAAAGAGGAATCAATAGGATCTAATTTGAATAGGCATAATCCTAACATTAAATGTGCAAATGTACAATAATTAAATGAAAAAAATATAAAAATATCGACTTTTTTCGACAAAATAAATTAAATAGAAAAACAATCTAATGTAAGAAAATTGTTGCTTTAGATGGTCTCTGCATTTCATAAATTAATATTGAAGGAATTATCAAATGATTTTTACGAGTAATAAAAGAGTAGATATATATATTAAATTGTGACAATTATAAAGTTAGTATTCTCCATTTTCATTATTTAATTTAACAAATTTAATAATAGTAAGGTGACTTTTCTATATTTAATATAAGTATTTGAGGGGGTATGGTGATAAAAAGTGTCATTTTCTATATATCCATGTAGCATTTAGCACTTGTATTGCGAAATATTTTGACATAAGTTAATTTAAATATTAGGTACAGAAACATTTTAAGGAAAAGAGTCAGTATAAAAGTACCCTAAAAACGTTTTTCCTCAAGAGATTTTTTCTCAGGAGCACTAAAGTTTTTTAATTTGTTTCTGTGCCTTATTAGATAAAAATAATATAATAAGTTGTTTAGAAAAGGTGAAAATTTCCCCCATTATAAAATGAACTCATATCACTTAACGTCCGTATGGTCTAGTTAAAGTAGGAATTTAAAGAAAAGGAAAGGGCTAGCTCTAGTTATAATTAGTGCAATAAATAGGGGGCTACTCAAATTTTTTTGTTAGATTTGGTAGGAGTAATATTTACGTTTGTTGGACTAGGTGTATTAAAGTGCATACCCTTTTTGATTCAACCGATGAGGCGCTAATCAAGGGTTTAATTATCTAGAATTTAGAAAGGTTAAATATGAAACTGAATTTTCTGGTGAATTAGTAGAGACTAAAACAATCCCCTTAAATTGAACTATTCACTACTTAACGTCCTGATAGATTGTTTGAAGTGTTAGTAGGAAAATATAAAAATAAAAAAGGATATTCTCCTCTTCTTTTATGTATATAAAACAAAGTGTAAGGTAAGTTCCAGATCCAAAGTGTTTTATTTAATATTCATTCAATCTCATGCGTACTACTTTTATTCTCTTAAGAGCATGTATTTGCGTGGATGCTCTTAAGAGAATAAAATGCCTAAAAAAATAAGTATAAGCATACATTTTAAAAATTGATATATCGTATATTATAAAAAACTCCTTGTTCTTCAAATAACGAACAATACAATGTGAATGAAACTCTCAGAAGAATTTACATATAGAATTCACCTTAACTCAAAAAAACACATTTTATGCAAAATTATATTTGCTGCTATAGAAGGGTGGGGGTTAACATGACCAAAACTTGGTGTAGGTTCGTATTCCTTGTAAAATAAGTGATTCTTTACTGTTTTCTCTAGTTGTATCTATTAATGATTCATCAGGTTTCCTTCCAGTGGAAGGGACATAAGTTGTTACTACCCTTGGAAATTAATAAACACCCATTCAAATTTGTCGATATTTCTATTTCCAAATTCTAATGTTTCAATTGGCTTAATTGTATTTTCTCTATCAAAAAATTTTATTATGTAAAACCTTTTTGAGAGGTCACTACTATGTTCAATAGTCCAAATTAAATTTTCCATTTTCTTGATTTGCAACAAGTCCATTTCCGAAAATCCTTTCATACATAAATATAGCGAATGTTCCTATTCTATACTATATATTTTAAAATTTAAATAGTTATCTTATACGATGTGATAAAAAGAAGTTAATACTCTAAAATTTATCTTAGAAAAGGACACACCTACGCATACATATGCTATAGGTGTGTCCTTTTTTAGTTGTTTATAAGTTTCCTACAGAGTTATTGAAGTAAAGTTTCAACAGTGTCTCCATAGTGAAGTGAGAATTATTATATAAGATTCATTTAAACCGTATATTAAGTTCATATGAATCATATATTGGAATTTCACAATATGTGTGTAAGGCGTTTCTGGAATGATATTATTTTGAAAATATAAACTTCAATATACCAAAAAGTAAGAATATTAAACCGTAATAATTTTAGAATATACTTCTAATTAAAAGACGTGCGGAAATGCACGGATAATAAAGGAGAATTTCTTATGACAATGTATAAAAGTGAAATGAAAAAGAGTGTAATAACTGAAGAGGATGTAGATATGTTAAAAATAATGGCACATCCAATTAGATTGCAAATTATAAACGAGTTAATTCAGTATAAAAAATGTAATGTTACACAATCTACTGTTTCCCAACATTTATCGAAAATGAGAGGCAAGGTGCTAAAGGCTGAAAGAAAAGGCTTAGAGATAAACAATTATTTTACTAATTTAAAGGCGAGTCAGATTGTAGGGATTTTAGGTTTGTAAATAAACAAAACTTCACACATATCATTATAAGTAAAGCACAGAATAATCCCCCCACAAATAAGTGGGGGATTTCTTTTATGACAAAATATCAGTTTTTTTGAGGAGTGTCACGATAGTCACCATGTTCTAATGTGTTATTAGTATATAAAAAATTTTGAAAGTGCTAAAATGCTTGATATTATTCACTAGAAGCTATGTCGCAAAAATCTTTTAATTTCATCAAAAGCTAAGTGACGATGACCAGCCTGACAATGTTGTTCACCACCAGTTTTCTTAGTGAAAACTACAGAAGTGATGGAGGCTGCATTACATAGCTCCGATTCGATTTGCGGTAATCGGCTAATTGGAACGTACTGATCGTCTTCACCAGCCAGGAGCAATACTTCTTGATTTATGAACTGACCGATTCCTGCCATCGTATGTTTTTCAAAGTTTTTAAGTAAGTTAAATGGCGTTTTTTCACCTGTATTTTCCATACCTTTTTTAACTTTCCAGTTCAGGTCGATGCTGGTGGCCATCATTTGTTTAAACATGGTATTAATTTTGTCAGCTTCATTAGTAGCCAGAAGCGTGGTCAATTTATTCCAGATATTATCCGGCATGCGCATCTTGAGTGCATCAAGGCCACTATAAAAAATATTAAAGGCGATGACTTTGTCGATTCGTTTTTCAAAAGCGGCGGCACGCATTGCCAAGTAGCCGCCCCAAGAAGCTCCGAGAATACTAACACGGTCAAGTTTGAAATAGTCAATGACTGTGGAAACGGGCTTCTCCCAGTTGTGGATGAATTTTAAGCCGTTTTTCAGTGCTGTTCCTTGTCCAGGTCCATCAAAAACTATAATATTATAATTGATTCCTATGAGGTAGTTCATCATCTTCATCATTTCCTCCATGTAGGAATCGTAGCCACCAAAGAAAAGTAGTGTATTACATGCGCCTGGTGTCATGAATTTGATTGCAGGAAGATAGGAATCTTCATAAGGAATTTGATAGGTTTCATACTCAAAGTCATGAAAGCCCTTATAAAAAGTTTCACGGTATTTTTGGTACACTTTTTCTTTTTTTTGATCGGATGATTCCATATAAAACTCGGCAGCCTGATAATAAACCGAAGCCAGATCGAAGTCTTTCTGATGCTCCCGCATTGCTGCATATTCTATCCAAGTGTTATACCAGCTGTCCGTGTCTGTAAGTCTTGGGATGATGGCTTGCAAATCTTGATTTGCCCGCTCATCGTCTTGATAGAAATCGTTGAAAAAACGGTTAATTTGCAAATTGAACTGTTCGTTGTTTACATACTGTTTAAACATAAAACCCCTCCTTATATTTGACTACAAGGTAAGGATAAGAGAAGTATATTAAAGAAACAACAAGCAGGAAAGGGTAAGAAGTACGAAATCGAACCATAAGGATATAAATGGTTTGATAAGCAACTTTGGGAAGGAGATTGATTATTAATGGGAGAGGATGTTCGCGTTTATAAAACGAAGAAAAATATTTCTAATACACTTATTACCCTCTTGAACGAAAAAGAGTTTGGGCGAATTACAACTAAAGATATTTGCATACATGCTATGGTGAGTAAGTCCACATTTTACAGCCATTTTGCAGATAAATATGATCTTTTGGAAAAATTAGTGCAAAATTATGTCTGCTGGTTCAAGGAAGAAATTGAATTTCGTTTCGCATTAATAGAGAATGGAAATGTGGCTCAAGCTATTAATATGATAACTGATAAGATCTCAGCGCGAAAAAAAGAGGTTGCAACTTTACTCCATGTACGTGTTCCCTCAGCGGATTTACGTTTAGAATTAGAATCCATTTTATATAATGCCTGCTATTCCTATTTGAAAGAGCAGCAGGTTGAAGTAAGTGTGCCGATTGACTTTGTAGCTCAGTTGTATACAGCAAACGCAATGGTGTCAATTAATTGGTCGCTGAGCAACGATAAAAATCCAGATGTGGTTAAACTAATTGATAATATGCAGGGATATGTTTTTGATCTGATTTTGTCAGGTGGCGAGAGAATGTAATAAATCATGAAACCTGCTTAATAATGTAGTTATCGTGTGGGGTGTGGTTGTAAAAAATTAAGTAATCGATATTTGGATTTTTTGTGAATCTTTATTGGTTTTTTATAAACTCTTTACTACATAATGTTACAAAATAGAATTAATTTGCTTAATTTAGCCCCATATCAGGTTAATAAATAAACTAAATGTGTTTATGTTATTGAACTATTAATATATTAATAGGTGATTTGTTCGTTTATCCCTATATTGCTATTATATTAGCGTAAACAATATATTGGGGGGACAAGTATGAATTTAAAATTAACATCTAAGTTAGAAAGATTAAGAAAAAGTAAAAAAGGAATTGGTGCTTGTGTTTTAGCTGCAGGGGTGACGGCAATTACAATGATTCCTCAAAGTGCATATGCACATGGGTTTGTTGAAAAGCCGAGTAGTCGTGCTGCTTTATGTAGTCAGAATTATGGAGCATTAAATTTAAATTGTGGAAATGTAATGTACGAACCTCAAAGTCTAGAAGCACCTAAAGGATTCCCAGATGGTGGACCGATTGATGGGAAAATTGCTTCGGCAGGAGGATTGTTTGGAGGGATTCTTGACCAACAAACATCAAATCGCTGGTTCAAAAACACAATAAAGGGGGGAGCAAATACATTTACATGGAAATACACAGCGGCACATTCTACAAGTAAATGGCATTATTACATTACAAAAAAGGGATGGGATCCTAATAAACCATTAACACGTGCTGAATTAGAACCAATTGGAACTGTGAATCATGACGGTTCGGCAGCATCAAATAATTTAACACATACAATTAATGTACCAACTGATCGCAATGGTTATCATGTTATTTTAGCTGTATGGGATGTAGCAGATACGTCAAATGCGTTTTATAACGTAATTGATGTGAATTTAGTAAATAATGAAACTCCCGACACAGTAGCTCCAAGTCAACCAACGGGATTAAATGCGTCTAAAGTTTCTGCCAATAGTGTTGAACTAACATGGAAGGCCTCTACTGATAATATAGGCGTAAAAGAATATCAAGTGTTACGTAATGGAGAAGTAATTGGTACGGTACCAGGTACAACTTTTACTGATAAAAAATTAAAAGCAAATACGGAATATACCTATACAATAAAGGCATTAGACGCTGCTGGAAACATATCAAAAGAAAGTGAAAAGCTAAAGGCTAAGACAACAAATGAAATTCCAGATAAAGAGGCTCCGACTCAACCAAAAGGATTACATAGTATGGGTACAACAGCGACAACTGTTGATTTGATGTGGAGTCCGTCTGAAGATAATGTAGGTGTTGACCATTATGTTGTATATAGAGAAAACGCAGGGGTTATGAATAAAATTGGGACAACGGATAATACATCCTTTGTGGATAAAAATTTAAAGGCAAATACATCGTACAAATATGTAGTGACAGCGGTTGATTTAGCTGGAAATGAGTCTAGTAGAAGTGATGTTTTAACTGTAGCAACAAAACTAGAGGACTCTACTTATGAAAAATGGGATGCAAGAAAAGCATACAATAAAGGTGATAAAGTAGTACATGAGGGAAAAGTGTATGAAGCGATTCAAAGTTATCAAGGGAACGGCGATCCAAATTGGATTTTTGCACTATCGCTTTGGAAGCCAGTTTTAAATAAATGATAAGTGGAAAAGGGTAGTTATCACTTATTCTATGTGCAATACCGGAACAGGGGTGCAATTTTTACTCTTCATCCCAATATATACGAAATGAAATTATTAAAGAACCCCAATGGTATTCCATCAAAAAGGAATTCCATTGGGATTTTTTATTTTCTAATTTGTAATAGCGTATATTTTCACTGTAAATTTGTTAGTGGCACCAAGTGGGCTTGCAATATAATATTTAGTATTCGTATAAGCTTCAGTCCTAGATCCATGTGAAATATTTTTCCAACGAGTAGAATCTGTACCTAGGGAAACGTCAATCATTACATTGAAAGAGATAGAAGAAGGATGATCTTTTTCTGAAGGCTCAATAATCCATTTTAATTCCTTAGTACCTACAGGTAAACTATCAATTTTAAAGTTTTGACTGGATCGATTTTGTTGTCCGGATAAAGGGCTAGATTCGGATGAAATTTGCGAAATTAATATTTCTTTTTCATTCGAATGTATACCATTTAATTTAATGATACTATCAATTAAACCTGGACCAGGAAAATCAGCTGCGATAATACCAGAATGTTTAATTCCACCTTGTTGCAAGAGTTCGGTCCCAAGTGTATTCATTCCACCATAAAATACTTGACCATTTATATCACGAGGGAAATCTTCCCACGCAGTAGTTGTAGCTTTTTGAATCATCTTGGGGTTACTATCAGTATTTCTGCTCTCTTTACCACTTGCAACAAACCAAGGATAAACATTATTTAATAATGCAGCAGCACCACCTGTGCCACTAAAATGGTTAAGATAGATTTTATCATTGTTAAAATTATTATTTGCATTTTGAAGGTGGGTTCTCACCGCATTCCATTTTTCATACATTCCGTCTGGTCCGTTTTCAATTTCAAATGTATCTTGTATATTTAAGCTATCGTAATTAATACCATATTGCTGAGGGGCTGTAAAGTTTTGTAAGATTACAATTTTCCCTCGGATGTCTCCTAGAGTAGGGTTATTTCTTTTTGAAGTTGGTACAGAACTCGGATCCCAAAAATAGGAAGAATTAAGGTCTTTGTATTTATTAAGTATTTCCTCGAATGATAGTGAGCCACTTTCAGGAGTAGTTTCTTCTTTTAAGCGCATTAAAATTGTTTCTGTAGGATGATCTTTTAAAAATTGAATTGCCTCTTTTAATACATCTTCAAACATTGCTTTTTGATTTACAATCCCATGGTACATTGCAAAAGAATCTTTTACACGTTTAACACGCATATCTACATATCGAATTCCGGAATTTAATTGTTGTGGTAGACTCATAGTTTGATTTCTTGTCAAATTTTCATCAAGAAAACTTGCTCCATGTAAAGCCATTGTACCGTGAGTCCCTGGAATAGATATTTCACTCAATTTTGTTGAATCTGCTACTTTCGACATCCATGCTGGGTTTTGATAGCCTATATTGGATTCATAGGAATAACCTGGATGACTATCAGCAAAAATAGTAGATGGTGTACTTAAACTTGCTAGTGTGAAACAAGTAAGGATACTGATTTTAAAAAAATTCCTCATTTTTATTTTGTTCATTTTATCTCTCCTGACTTTTAAACAATAGATAGAATAAAACAAGATGGTTTTTTACTACATCTATTGTTTTCATTCTTAAAGTAATGAATTTTTGTGTTTGAAAAAAATCAAAATAGGGTAGGAAGTTATTTGAGATTTTAATAGTTTGTTGTAATAAATTGTATCTAATAGTCAAACGGATTCTTAAAGAATTGAAGCATAGATAGGTAAAAAACAAACTTTCCGCTGTACTGTATACAAACAAAACAGAAGTCTTAAAAAAGACTTCTATTTTGTGACATATAATGAATGATAAGGTAGTTAACAAATCAAGATAATGTGACTGAGTGGTAAAAATCTATTTATAGCTGTTTCAGAATTTTTTATAACAAGGTCACTTACGAAAAATGGGACTCTGTTAGGCTAACAAAAATTAAGAAATTCTACTCATTAAAACTTAAACTAACTACAGTTGCGATAGATTGGGCTGCATGTTCCCAGCTTCCATCTATCACTTTTCCAATCTGTTGACCAAGTGCATTTAAATCATTTGGATTAACTGGAATCCCATTATACGCAGCAAGAATTGATAAAAGTGGAGCAGCAAATGGTGTCCAACCACCTCTATCGATATTAAATACAGGCTTATCTATTACCTTTCCATCTTGCACTGTAAACTCATAATAAAATTGATCATCTGGACGAAAACTTAAATGATGAGAAATTTGTCCCTTAACATATGTTTTACCGCCACCTAAATTTACTACTTCAATTGGTTTTACATTAAATTCATGCTCAAATACTTTAATTTTTTTAACTTCTGGACCATTTAAGGCAGCTTTAACTGCTGTTTCCAAATTATTTTGTGCAAATGGTTGAATACTCATCTGTGTCTCTTCTTGTTGGATAGGAGCCTCTTTTTCAGCAGCAAACACCGATGTACTTGGTAGTGCACCTGTAGCCAATGTAGCTGCAAGTGCTGTCGTCATCATGATTTTTCTTTTCATCTTCATAGTTTTCTTCCTCCCTTAAAGTTATGATATATAATTTTTTAAAGACTGACATGGGGCAATATTTTATTTCATAATGCACGCAAAAAACTAGTTTAAGAATTATGTGAAATTATGTCAGAAAATTAAAGTTAATTATATATGCACTTACAATGATAGCTATCTACACATGTTTTTTCAATTTTCTAACAAATAATACAGTAATACCTTTTCATAAGGCAATTTAGTGTTTCAATTCTCTCTTTGTACGTTTTAAACAAATTAAAATCGTAGTGGCAATAATATATTTGTAATCAAATGTCGTATATACTTCGAGAAAAGTACACAATATTTTTATAAAAAACTATAGGAATTATCATGATATAGTTATCAAACTAAGTAAGATAAATGTTAATATTATGAAGAGATTCCAGTGATCTGCTATAAAATTACTGAAAAATGAGCATGACATCATACACGCATGCGATTGAAAAATTTTATAAGTGGCGTATAAAACTATAACAAATACTATAAATCAATTAAAAAATTTCAGTTATTCTGAATGCGAAGGGCACGTAATATTTATTGTGAACTGTAGTACTGATCAAGATTTTAGGAGGAAATATGAACAAGAAGACTAAAAGAATCATATTAATTATTGGTATATTAGTAGGCATTAGTATCTTTTTATATTTACAAAACAATTTAATAAGTATAACTGAGGTTAAAATAACCTCTAGTAAAATTCCCTCTTCTTTTAAAGGATATAAAATACTACAAATTTCAGATTTACATAATAAAAAATTTGGTGATAATCAAGACGTTTTAATTCAAAAAGTAAAAAGCATAAATCCAGATATTATTGCTATTACGGGTGATTTAATAGACAGTAAATCGTACGATGCAGAAATTAGTATGCAAGTAATACGAGAACTTGTAAAGGAATATCCGGTATATTTTGTGACAGGAAATCATGAAAAATGGTCAGGAAAATATAACAGTTTAGAAAAAAATTAAAGAAACAGCATGTCACTGTTTTAAGAAATGAACATGTAATAATACAAAAGGGAGGACACGAAATAAACTTGTTAGGAATTGATGATCCGGAATTTTATACTGGAGATATTGATGAAGGAAGTATTGTAAAAGCAAAAATTGAAACGCAGCCAGATAGGTATAATGTATTATTATCCCATAGGCCTGAATTTTTAGAAGAGTATGCTGAGGAGAAAGTAGATTTAGTGTTATCGGGTCATGCACATGGGGGACAAGTTCGGTTACCTTTTATCGGGGGATTAGTTGCTCCTAATCAAGGAATACTGCCCAAATATACAGCGGGTTTATATGAACAACAAAATACGTCTATGATAGTTAGTAGAGGATTAGGCAATAGTATCATTCCGCAAAGAGTTTTTAATAGACCTGAGATTGTAGTCGTGCAGTTAAATTAATCTGTACGGCTTTTTTGTTCAGGAGAATAATTTAAAGGTAGTTTTTCTTGAGTACAAGTTTCCATTACAATTTTGTTAAAATTTTTCAACGTTACATAAAGTAACAAATTTTGACCTATTGAGTTTGTTATAGTGTAAATAATCAAAAAACTTAAAAATTAGTCGAGTTAAAATAGTTATTATTAAGCAATATTAAAAATATAAAGGGGTGTACAAATGCATAAAGAATTTGAAATTGAAGAATATACGGCGATTGAGGAGCAAATTCATTATTATAGTACGTCTTTATTAGTAAGTCATCCTGAGCAAATTGTAAAGTATTTAGAAAAACGGTTAGAAAAGTATGCAGAAACGTTACAATATGCACATTTATATCCGGAAACGGTTATATTACCAATACAGCAAATAGTTATCGAATATTCATTAGATGTTGCTAGAATTAGAAGATATTTAAATTTAAAAACATAACTAAAATCGAATAATTTACAATGAAACAGAGTCGACTTTCAGAAAAGGTATTCTAATGTCGACTCTGTTTCATTGTTTTAGTAATTAACAGAAAATTATTTATGTGTAAAGTTTGACATATAATAATTCGAGAGTAAAATAAAAGTGAGTACTCACTCATTTTACAGAAAAGGGGGATTTTTAGTGCAACAATCTTCAATTATTTTACGAGATGTATCAAAAAATTTTGGGAAAAAAGAAGTTTTGCATAACCTTTCGTTGCAAGTAGAAAAAGCAGAAATTTTTGGATTGGTTGGACCTTCCGGATCAGGGAAAACAACACTCATTAAAATGATTGCAGGTATTAATGAATCAACTACAGGAGATGTAATTGTTTTTAATACAAACATGCCTAATTTAAATGGAATGAAAAGAATTGGTTATATGGCTCAGGCTGATGCATTATACGAAGAACTATCGGCATATGAAAATGCAGATTTTATTGCAACGATGTATGGGTTAAAAGGTAAGCGTAAGAAAGAGAGAATTGTAGAAGTTTTTGAACTTGTGCAATTATCCGAGCATATGAAAATGCAAGTACAGCAATTTTCAGGTGGAATGAAAAAACGTTTATCATTGGCGATAGCACTCCTACATGAACCAGAAATATTGATTTTAGATGAGCCAACAGTTGGGATAGATCCACTTCTTCGAAAATCGATTTGGGAGAAGTTTTATGATCTTAAAAAGAAAGGGACAACTATTATTGTAACAACGCACATTATGGATGAAGCAGAGTTTTGCGAACGTCTAGGGCTAATTAGAGAAGGGAAGTTAGTTGCGATTGGTACACCTGAGGAATTAAAAAACCAAACATCATCTGGAAGAATTGAAGACGTCTTTATGTTAGAAGGAGTGATTGAATCATGAGAGTTAATGGTGTAGTCATCCGAATCATTCGTCAATTTTTTCGAGATAAACGTTCTTTAGCAATGATGTTTGGGGCACCAATGTTATTACTTTGGTTATTGTCGCTAATATTTACACAAAAAGACTATACACCGCATATCGCCGTAGTCGATGTGCCTGCTCCTATAGTAAAAACGATGAAAAATCAAGAAGCCTCAATTTATGAATACGGGAAAGAGAAAGCAATTTCTGAGTTAGAAAAACAAAAGGTAGATGCAGTAATTTATTTAGAGAATGGGAAAATGAATCTTCTGTTAGAAGGCAGTGATTCTTCAAAAAATCGTGCTGTACTCCAAGTGTTGCAAAAGAGTATAGAAAAGAATGATGTATCAGTTATGAAGCCTGAAGTGAATTACTTACATGGCTCTAAAGACATTACGATGTTTGATGGGCTTGGTCCCGTATTAATTGGTTTCTTTACATTTTTCTTTGTATTTATATTGTCGGGAGTTTCTTTTGTAAGAGAACGGTTAAGTGGCACATTAGAGAGATTATTGTCCACGCCGGTGAGAAGATGGGAAATAGTTGTAGGATATATTATTGGTTTTGGAATCTTTGCATTTATACAATCTATTATTATTGTAAGTTTTTCAGTTTATATTTTAGATTTATATGTAGCTGGTTCAATATGGCTAACGCTACTTATAACATGTATGCTTTCTTTAACTGCATTAACATTAGGTACATTTTTATCGGCATACGCAAATAATGAATTTCAAATGATTCAGTTTATACCGCTTGTAATTGTACCTCAAGTCTTCTTTTCTGGATTGTTTCCAATGGAATCCATGAATAAGTGGTTGCAAATGTTAGGTAAATTATTTCCACTCACGTATGGTGCTGACGCAATGAGACAAGTAATGATTCGGAATCAAGGATTTACAGAAATTGCTTTAGATCTTACTGTTTTACTTCTTTTTTCACTATTATTTGCAGTAGGAAATGTATTTGCTTTAAAGAAACATCGCAGAATATAATGAAGAAAAAAAGGAGCATTATAAATGAAGAAGGATTGGCTGGAAGAATTAGTTGCCGCAACGAATACTGATAAACGTAATGAACGTCAAATGCGTATATTAGAGGCAGCTGTTGATATGTTTGGAGAAAAAGGATACGCCTCAACTTCAACGAGTGAAATTGCAAAGCGTGCGGGTGTAGCGGAAGGAACAATCTTCCGCTACTATAAAACGAAAAAAGATTTATTGTTTGCAGTTGTGATGCCGACCTTAACAAAGTTCGCTGCGCCATTTTTCATACAAGCTTTTGCCAAGGAAATATTTAAAACAAATTATGAATCGTATGATGGTCTTTTAAGAGTAGTAATTCATAATAGGTTTGAATTTGCCAAAAAGCACTTTCCAATGATAAAAATACTAATTCAAGAAGTACCATTTCAGCCGGAACTAAAAAGCGAAATACAACAATTAGTAGAAACAGAACTGCTTTCACAATTTAAAAAGTTAATTGTAAAGTTTCAAGAAGAAGGGGAAATTATTGAAATGCCACCATCTTCCGTATTACGTCTTACTTTATCAGCTGTATTAGGATTTCTCTTAACGAGGTTTTTATTATTGCCTGAAGAGAAATGGGATGATGAAGCGGAAATTGAAAATACGATTCAATTTATATTGTATGGACTAACGCCACGGAGGTAATGAAATAAATTATGTGAAATTCTCCGATTGCTCAAGTTGCATAAGAGAACGAATTGTTGTTGGGACCGGTTAATACACACCTACCGCTAATTCTTCTAGAAAATCTGAATTCAAACGCGGATATAACGATAACAGCTCTTTGGCCGTTTGATCATGCTGTATTAGTGGTGAATCTAGTTGTTTAATACAGACTTTCAATAAGAACTACGAAAGATACACGAAATTCAAAGCAATCGATATAAAATCGATTGCTTTTTTTCTATTTCAGAAGAGGAGCGTAACATAATATTGGCTAAGCTAAACGAGCTAAGACAAAAAAACATAACAATAGGCCACAGGATGAATTAACGTAAGAACTCGATGTGAATCGGACAACGCTTTGGAGTGACCTGAAAAGTAGCGGACTTAAAACGAAATCATTGATAGTTTTCTAGCAGAAAAGCAGGAGTAAGTATACGCACAGTTTATGAATTTAATTGGATTGCTTTTTAGATAATAGTCGAATTGATAAAGGTAATGTTACACGGCGTGAAATAAAACGAAAAAAATTGATTAAATTAAACGTTAAAATTATGTGATTAAGAAAAGAGATTGTCGAATTTTATTATTCGGGAACATTTCTTTAAAAGTCTTTTAACAATCGCATATTCTAAAACGTTAGAAATTAATTGAAATATGAATGCCATTTAAATTTATAACTTGATTAAAGATTTTTATTTATGGCACATAACAAAGTGAAGGGTAAAAAATTAGGATGTAATGTTACTAACGTAAAGGTAGTATTTGAAAATCATGAGAAGATCTTTTATTAGTTATTAATGCATACGCCGCTCTATTTATCAAATTGAAATGTATGTGAGCATATTTTATTATAAAACACAGTTTAAAAATAGTATGAGCATTTGCTGAGGTATTTTATAAATATGCATGGAGGAGAAAAACACTTAGCGATTTGATTACTATTTTAAAATTGTGGGCAATTTGATTTGATGAAAAGTATTATTAAAAAACATATTTCGAAACACCCTCAGAAACGATAGTGATAATTTCTGATTCGGAAAAAATAGAGATTATTAAACAAAAAAATGCATATTTCGACATGAAATATCCTATGTTGTTGTAGAACAATGTAGGAATTTTTTTGTGCATTGGTACAGAATCTGTTTTAAAATTAAGTTATGACAGAATTGTAGCAATTGTCTAACTAATATTCGTGTCTTTTAAGAAGTAATGTTTGTAGTAGTAACTCGCACGCTGTCGAAACTCAATATTCGATAAGGGGTGTGTAGCGGAATGGAATTTACTCTAACTCGCGAAAAACAAATGATTAAAGAAATGGTACGTGACTTTGCTGAAAAGGAAATCGCACCAAAAGCTGTGTATTATGACAAAACTGCGGAATTTCCATATGAAACATTTCAAAAAATGGGCGAACTAGGATTATTAGGCATCCCATTCCCGGAAGAGTATGGAGGTTCAGGTGGCGATACAGTATCGTACGCGTTAGCAGTTGAAGAAATTGGTCGCGCTTGTGGTGGTACAGGCTTAAGCTACGCTGCAACAATTTCATTAGGTGCTTCTCCAATTTATTATTTCGGTACAGAAGAACAAAAACAAAAATATTTAGTTCCAATGGCATCAGGTAAAACGTTAGGTGCTTTCGGATTAACGGAGCCAAACGCTGGATCAGATGCAGGAGGCACACAAACGAAAGCGGTATTAGATGGCGATGAGTATGTAATTAGTGGTGAAAAGTGCTGGATTACAAACGCAGAGTATGCAAATACAATTATTGTAACCGCTATCAATGGTATTGAAGAGAATGGTAGAAAACGTATTTCTGCATTTATCGTACCGACTACAAGTGAAGGATTAACGATTACAAGTCCTTACGATAAGATGGGTGTTCGCGCTTCTAATACTTGTGAAATCGTACTTGATGGTGTACGTGTACCGAAAGAAAATATTCTTGGTGATGTTAATAAAGGATTCAAACAATTCTTATATACACTTGATGGAGGACGTATTTCAATTGCGGCATTAGCAGTAGGTATTGCACAATCTGCATTTGAACGTGCTCTGCAATATGCGAAAGAACGCCAACAATTTGGAAAAACAATTTCTAATTTCCAAGCGATTCAATTTAAATTAGCTGATATGGCGACTGAAGTGGAATTAGCGCGTAATTTAGTACATAAAGCAGCTTGGTTAAAAGATAATGATAAACCTTTCGGTAAAGAAGCGGCTATGGCAAAACTGTTTGCATCTGAAGCAGCAAGTCGTATAGCGAATCATGCAGTACAAATTCATGGTGGATATGGCTATATGCGTGAATATGAAGTTGAACGACATATTCGTGATGCAAAACTGTTAGAAATTGGTGAAGGTACTTCTGAAATTCAACGTCTCGTAATTGCAAGACATTTAGGATGTAGATAAAAAGGAGGAATCACTATGTTTCAAAAAATATTAATTGCAAATCGAGGGGAAATCGCAGTTCGCATTATAAAAACTTGTCAAAAACTTGGCATTCGCACTGTTGCTATTTATTCTGAGGCTGATGAAAATGCCCTTCATGTAAAAATGGCAAATGAATCTTACTTAGTAGGCGGCCCACGTGTCCAAGAAAGCTATTTAAACCTTGAAAAAATTATAGAAATAGCTAAGAAGTCAAAAGCTGAAGCAATCCATCCAGGATACGGATTATTATCAGAGAATCCATCTTTTCCGATTCGCTGTAAAGAAGAAGGAATTGTATTTATCGGTCCTTCAGAAGAAATCATTACAAAGATGGGAAGTAAAATCGAATCTCGTATCGCAATGCAAGCTGCAGATGTCCCAGTAGTTCCAGGTATTACTACAAATATTGAAACTGCTGAAGAAGCAATTGAAATTGCTAAACAAATTGGTTATCCATTAATGCTGAAGGCATCCGCAGGCGGCGGAGGCATTGGAATGCAGTTGATGGAAACTGAGCAAACGCTCACCAAAGCATTTGAAAGTAACAAAACAAGAGCGCAGAACTTCTTCGGTAACGGAGAAATGTATTTAGAGCGCTATATTGCAGATGCACATCATATTGAAATTCAGCTTTTAGCAGATACACATGGTAACACAGTGTATTTATGGGAGCGTGAATGTTCAGTGCAGCGCCGAAATCAAAAAGTAATTGAAGAAGCACCCTCACCATTTTTAGATGAAGGTACGCGAAAAGCAATGGGAGAAGTTGCGGTACAGGCTGCTAAAGCTCTTGGTTATACGAATGCTGGTACAGTTGAGTTTCTTGTAGATGATCAGAAGAACTTCTATTTCTTAGAGATGAATACGAGATTACAAGTAGAGCATCCAGTTACAGAAGAGATTACTGGTTTAGATCTTGTAGAACAACAACTTCTGATTGCATACGGTGAGAAGCTATCATTTACACAAGAGGATGTAAAACGTAGTGGTCATGCCATCGAGGCACGTATTTATGCAGAAGATCCGAAAACTTTCTTCCCATCACCTGGGAAGATTACAGAGCTATCTTTACCGACAAATGTACGTATTGATCACTTTTTGGAGAATCAAGTAACGATTACACCGTTCTATGATCCAATGATTGCGAAGGTAATCGCTCATGGTGAAACTCGCGAAGAAGCGATATCAAAATTACAGGATGCACTGCAAGAGTTAAAAGTAGAAGGTATTAAAACGAATACACCAATGCTACTGCAAGTATTGGAAGACGATGTGTTCAAAAGTGGTATTTATACAACAGGTTTTGTAACGAAACAGCTTGTTAAAAAATAGGGTTTATGAATATTAAGGGGGAAAAAATGATGACGAAAGTATATGCATCGATGGCAGGAAATGTTTGGAAGATAGTTGTAGGAGTAGGAGATACAGTAGAGGAAGAGCAGGATGTCGTCATTTTGGAATCTATGAAAATGGAAATTCCAATCATTTCAGAAGAAGCTGGCACAGTTATGAAAATTAATGTGCAAGAAGGCGATTTTGTAAATGAAGGAGATGTATTACTAGAAATTGAATAGGGAGATATAGGGGGAAGCGAATTGAAACTACCTAATTTTGCTGTCATTAAAGAAGTCGGGCCACGTGATGGCTTACAGAATGAAAAAAAGATTGTTGGCACAAAAGATAAAGTAAAATGGATTCAACTACTTACAGAAGCGGGATTATCGTACGTTGAAGTTTCCTCATTCGTTCACCCTAAATGGGTTCCTGCATTAGCAGATGCAAGTGATGTATTTTCTGAGCTAAAAAGGGATCCAAATGTTACATATGCAGCGCTTGTTCCAAATCAAAATGGTTTGGAACGAGCTTTTTTGCAAAATGTGGATGAGGTGAATGTTTTTTTATCAGCAAGTGAATCTCACAATAAAAGTAATATTAATAAATCTATTAAAGAAGCATTAGCTGTAATTGAAGATATAACAAAACAGGCAACGTTCGAAGGTAAAAAGGTAAGAGGCTATGTTTCTACTGTATTTGGATGTCCTTATGAAGGGGATATAAGTGCCACAGCAGTTGACGAAATATGTAATCAACTATTTTCATATGGCATTTATGAAGTTTCTCTCGGTGACACGATTGGTGTAGCGAATCCATTACAAGTAGAACAAGTATTAGAACATCTATTAAAGAAGTATGATGCTTCGCAGTTTGCAATGCATTTTCATAATACGTATGGAATGGCACTGGCAAATGTAGTTAAGTCTTTAGAACATGGTATTACAACGTTTGATAGTTCTTGTGGTGGGCTCGGAGGATGTCCTTATGCACCAGGAGCATCGGGTAATGTTGCTACTGATGACTTAGTACATATGCTCCATAAGTTGGGAGTCCAAACTAATATTGATGAAGAAAAGTTATTGAGAGCTAGTCAGTTTATTCAAAGTAAGTTAAATATCCAATTACCGAGTCATGTGTATAGAGCGCTTCAACATAAAACGATAAGTAGGTGAGAAGATGCTACAATTACAAAATATTTCAGTTGACTATGTTACACCGCACGTTGTAAAGATTTCGTTAAATCGTGATAGACAAGCAAACTCATTATCTTTGGCATTATTAGAAGAATTACAAACTATATTAACTCAAATAAACGAAGAATCAAATACGCGCGTTGTTATTTTAACAGGGGCTGGCGAAAAAGCGTTTTGCGCTGGTGCTGATTTAAAAGAGCGTGCCAACATGAGTGAAGAACAAGTTCGCCATGTTGTGGGTATGATTCGTTCTACTATGGAGATGGTGGAACAATTACCACAACCAGTTATTGCTGCTATTAATGGAATCGCACTTGGTGGAGGTACTGAATTAAGCTTAGCTTGTGATTTTAGAATTGCTTCTGACACTGCAAGTCTAGGTCTTACTGAAACTTCTCTTGCAATTATACCAGGAGCAGGTGGTACTCAGCGTTTACCGAGATTAATTGGAGTCGGTAGAGCGAAAGAATTAATTTATACTGGAAGACGTATTTCGGCGCAAGAAGCGAAAGAATATGGTTTAGTAGAATTTGTTGTACCAGCTGATTTACTAGAAGAGAAAGCAATTGAAATTGCAGATCGAATTGCTAAAAATGGTCCAATTGCTGTTCGATTAGCAAAAGAAGCAATTTCAAATGGTATTCAAGTAGATTTACATACCGGATTACAAATGGAAAAACAGGCGTATGAGGGCGTAATCCATACGAAAGATAGATTAGAAGGATTACAGGCATTCAAGGAAAAACGCAAACCAATGTATAAGGGGGAGTAAATATGTTAGATCAAAAACAACAATCTAATTCATTTGAAGAACGAGTTGAAACAATTAAGCAAGGCGGGGCACCGAAATATCATGAACAAAACAAGGCAAAAGGAAAACTTTTTGTTCGAGATCGTTTAGCTCTTTTATTCGATAATGGTGAATATGTGGAAGATGCATTATTTGCAAATTGTGAACAAACCGGGTTACCAGCTGACGGCGTTGTAACTGCAACTGGTAAAATACATGGTCGTACTGCGTGCGTAATGGCAAATGATTCAACTGTTAAGGCTGGATCATGGGGAGCACGTACAGTTGAAAAGATTTTACGTATTCAAGAAACGGCTGAGAAATTACGTGTGCCGTTATTTTATTTAGTTGATTCCGCTGGGGCACGTATTACAGATCAAGTTGAAATGTTCCCTGGACGCCGCGGTGCAGGAAGAATCTTTTATAACCAAGTGAAATTATCTGGTAAAGTGCCGCAAATTTGTTTATTATTTGGTCCTTCAGCAGCTGGTGGTGCATATATTCCAGCATTTTGTGATGTTGTTATGATGGTTGAAGGAAATGCATCTATGTATTTAGGGTCTCCGCGTATGGCCGAAATGGTTATTGGCGAAAAGGTAACTTTAGAAGAAATGGGCGGAGCTCGTATGCATTGCTCAGTATCAGGATGCGGAGATGTTTTATGTAAAACAGAAGAAGATGCAATTACGCAAGCAAGACAATACATTTCATATTTCCCAAGTAACTATCTAGAAAAGACTCCATTGATTACACCTCAAGAGCCGAAACAGTTCGATAAAACGTTAGAACAAATCATTCCAGAAAATCAAAATGCTCCTTTCAATATGAAAGATCTCATTAACAGAATTATTGATGAAGGTTCTTTCTTTGAAGTGAAAAAATTATTTGCTCAAGAACTAATTACAGGTTTAGCACGTATTGACGGTAAGCCAATTGGCATTATTGCAAATCAGCCGCGTATGAAAGGCGGCGTTTTATTCCATGATTCAGCTGATAAAGCAGCGAAGTTCATTAATTTATGCGATGCATATCATATCCCACTATTATTCCTTGCGGATGTACCTGGATTTATGATTGGTACGAAAGTAGAACGTGCTGGTATTATTCGTCACGGTGCAAAAATGATCTCCGCAATGAGTGAAGCAACTGTACCGAAAATTTCTATCGTTGTTCGTAAAGCATACGGTGCTGGTTTATATGCAATGGCAGGTCCAGCATTTGAACCAGATTGCTGTTTAGCATTACCGACAGCTTCTATTGCAGTAATGGGTCCAGAGGCAGCGGTTAATGCTGTATATGCAAATAAGATTGCAGCTTTACCAGAAGAAGAGCGTGCTAGCTTCATTGCTGAAAAACGTGAAGAGTATAAGAAGGATATTGATATTTATCATTTAGCATCAGAAATGGTGATTGATGGTATTGTTCATCCAAACAATTTACGTGAAGAGTTAAAAGGACGATTCGAAATGTATATGAGTAAATATCAAGTATTTACGGATCGTAAACATCCTGTATATCCAGTTTAAAAGCCCTATTAAGGGCTTTCTTGCTCAATAAGTCAAGGAGGGGAAAACATTGAAACAAGCAGTTTGGTTTCCAACAGAAGAATATAAAGAAAAAACGAGATTATTTAGTTGGATGAAATCATTAGGTTATGAAGATTACGAAGCCTTTTATAATAAATCAATTGAAGAAACAGCGTGGTTTTGGGGAGAAGCTGAGAAAGCAGTTGGTTATCAGTGGATGGAACCATATACAGAAGTGTTAGATTTAGAAAATGGTACACCGTTTGCACAGTGGTACACTGGGGGTACTTGTAACGTTGTAGAATCTGCTTTATCTCGCTGGCTTGCAGATGATAAAACGAAAACACAGGCAGCACTCATGTATGAAGGGGAAAATGGAACTTCGAAATCATTTACATATGAAGAGCTTGACAGCTGGGTAAGCCGTGTTGCCAACGGTTTGAAATATGCTGGTATTGAAAAAGGTGATCGTGTAACAATTTACATGCCAATGATTCCTGAAACAGTTGTTGCTATGTTAGCAGTAATGAAAATTGGAGCGATTATTTCACCAATATTCTCAGGTTTTGCTTCGGATGCAGTAATGACACGTGTACAAGCAGCTGGTTCAAAGATGATTATTACCGCAGATGGCTTTTCACGCCGCGGGAAAATTGTTTCTTTAAAAGATGAAGTAGATAAAGCTTGTGAACATTGTCCAACTGTTGAAAAGGTGGTAATTGTTCGTCATGCAGGAAATGATTTTACACCGCATAATTATGATTATTCATGGAGTACGTTAGAAAAAGAAAAACCATTTATACATGCTGAAGAAATGCATAGTGATGATCCATTAATGCTCATTTATACATCAGGAACGACTGGTAATCCGAAAGGAACAGTACACACACATGCTGGTTTTCCGCTAAAATCTGCATTTGATGCAGGGTTTGGAATGAATATAAAACAAGGTGACCGTGTATTATGGGTAACTGATATGGGCTGGATGATGGGACCATTTTTACTATTTGGCTCTTTAATTAATGGAGCAACGATGGTTATGTATGAAGGTGTTCCAGACTTTCCAGAATCAGACCGCTTATGGGAGACAGTCGATAAATATGAAATTACTCACCTAGGGATTTCACCAACATTAATCCGTGCGTTAATGGCTAAAGGTGATGAATATGTAAATAAACATTCACTCAAGAGTTTAGAAGTATTCGCATCAACAGGAGAACCTTGGAATCCAGACCCTTGGATGTGGCTGTTTGAAACGGTTGGAAAAGGGAAAGTACCAATTTGTAACTATTCAGGAGGAACTGAAATTTCAGGTGGGATTTTCGGAAATGTTCTTGTTAAGCCAATCGCACCGATTAGTTTTAACGCATCTTTACCAGGGATGGCAGCGGTTGTACTTGATGATCAAGGTAAACCTATTCGTGATGAAGTCGGAGAATTATGTTTAGAAAAACCTTGGGTAGGTATGACGAAGAGTTTCTGGGAAGATGATGAGCGTTATGTAAACACATATTGGTCACGCTTTGAAAATAAATGGGTCCATGGGGATTGGGTCATTTATGACGGTGAACAATATATCATTACAGGCCGTTCAGATGATACGTTAAACATTGCTGGAAAACGTATTGGACCTGCTGAATATGAATCTATCCTTGTGAAACATAATAATGTAATAGAAGCAGCTGCAATTGGTGTACCTGACGATATTAAAGGCGAGGTTTGTCATTGCTTTGTAGTATTACGAGACGGTGTAATATTTACAGCAGAATTAAAGAAAGAATTAATGAGTTTAGTAAATTCTCATATCGGAAAAGCATTATGTCCAAAAGATATTCACGTTGTGGAGGATTTACCAAAAACACGTAATTCTAAAGTAATGCGACGTGTTATTAAAGCAGCTTACTTAGGAAAAGAGTTAGGCGATTTATCGTCACTAGTAAATCCTGAAGTAGTACCCTTTATTCAAGGACTACAGTCTAGCAAATTATAAAATTACGAATGAGCTCTATGTAAATAGAGCTCATTTTTAATGTTTACAAAAAGATACGAGAGAAAAAGTAAATTTGAAGTTAAAAAATCTACTATTAGTGTTAAGTATGTCTGTTTATTTTTAGTTTTTATCAAAATAGGATACTGTGGCTGTCTATTCAATGGAGTGATTGGATTTTGTTAAGAATGAAAATTTAGTGAAGAAAAAAGTAATGAATAAAAGGAGAAATCCCTGGGGGACAGGGATTCAATAAGGGAGATAATATTGTCGTTCAATGTCGAAATTTGGCGTATCCGACAAATTAATATTATCACGAATTTTCAGGAGATTGTGATAGTGGATGTGTCAAAAATGTGTACAGGTTCCATATAAAAATGTTATTTAAATAGGAAAAGGGAAAAGAATTAAGTTCACTTGTTCTTAAGATTGTTCCCTTTTAAATTTACTGATTGTTCGTTGTTCTATATACATCTGAAATTGGTAAATCTTCGCCATGTAAAGCTTGAGTACTGTCCTTTTTGTTTGAATCATGTGCCTCCTGAGATGCTTCTTGCATCTGCTCTTGGGCTTTACTAGGAGTATTCAGCGCATCCGATGACACATAATCAAGTTGTTGATTTAATAGATTTTTCTTATCCAAGTTATGTAGCTCCTTTTTGAACTTAGATATAAAAACGATGTCTTTTTAAATAGTTACGTGGGTATTATGTATTTTTGAATGGAATTATATACACAAACTATATTGAGAATTTAACTAATTATAAAAATTACTTGTGGTGACAAGCTTAAGGAATATAAAGATCATTAGTTCTTAATAAAAGCGTTATTTTAGTGGGGTGTAGATTAAATAGAACCTGTTGTACGGAACAATTCCTTTCAAAAAGGACAACAGATAATGAATGGAGGTTACTTGAACATTTCTATTAGTGGTAACTAGATCCCATTCGTTGGATGCTACGAAATTTCATTTGAAAGGAACATCCCAATGATAAGATGAGCACTGTAAATCAGTGCTCATCTTATCAGAAATTGCTTAGTCCTTAAAAATAAAACCATTACGGACAATTCACAATGGTAATAGTGACGTTTGCCATTGTTCCAGGAGAATCAAGAAGTGAAGCAGTAACAGTTACTGTTCCAGGCCCATTAGCGGCTAGAAATACAGCGGTAAAGTTGCCTGAAGCATTGGTAATGACAGCAAGAGGAACCATGAAAGCAAGAGAAGGGTTACTAAATGAAAAACTGACGACTACTCCTGGAGTAGGACTACCGTTTACTAATACTTGACCCGAAAAAAATAAAGTATTATTTCCTTGAGTGGATACACATGCTGTGGTTTCGTTAGAAGTCAAGGTAATAGATGCAGGCCCAGCAGGAAGATTAAATCCAGTTGGTCCGGTTGGTCCGGTTGGTCCGGTTGGTCCGGTTGGTCCGGTTGAACCGGTTGATCCAGTAGAACCGGTAGCTCCAGTAGGACCAGTAGGGAATTGAAAGGGTGGAACAGGTGGAAGTGTAGGTCCAATAGAACCCGGATTAAGTGCAGCAAAAGATAAAAACTCGTCCATTATATATCACCTCTTAAAATCGTATTACTAATAGTAAATGTAATGATAGAGCAAAGTGAAATGGACAAGCGGTTGTATTTTAATAAATTAAACAAAATAGTTATTTGATAGAAAGAGATATTAATATGATTACTTTAGAAATTAAATATAAAAAGGCGATTATCTTTATATCGACTTTTGGAAAATGCAGTGTAATTTTATTCAGTTATTTGAAATATAGTTTCATTCGGTTTGGAAAATCCATACAGTTTCCTTGCGAATTTTAAAACTTCTTCTTCACTACCTGTTAAAACTTTAACATCATTTTTAAGGGTATGACCATCCTTCTTTAAAGAAGATAATTTTTGTTGCTCCGTATTAACCGTGATTTGTTTTTCTTTAATCATTTCTTGTTGGTTATTAAGAGAATATTGAAGGACAAAAATTATAGGTAATATAAAAGCTAAAGTAGTTATAATACGGCGTCTTGTTTTTTTATTATTACCTTGTTTGATGTTAGCGTTCACTTGCTGTGAGGGTATCTTAGGATTTGATTGTTGTGATGATACTTTTGGGATGTTTCCCATTAAAATGCCTCCATTACTGATTGTAGAATTTAAACCGTTTAAAAGTATTATAAATGTTCAATAGGAATTTTAGAAGATATTTTATTAATATAGGTGAGTTTTGTAAAGTTTAAACAAAATCATTATTTAAATAAAAGAAACCCCGATTGTCTGCGGAGCTCCTAAGGGTAATAGTCAAGTAATGACGTACTCAACTAATTAACGATATTATGAATTTTTTTGGTGAAAATACTGGTAAATGCGTCCAAATTAATGAGAGCCTCATTTGAAACAAAAACGCTATTTAAATAAGGAGGGGAATAATGATGATTCCATGGGACAAGCGAGTATACATTGTATCAAGGTGATTATTTTATTACAGAGGGGACAATTTTAGAGGTTAGTGAAAAGATGAATAAATCATTAAATTGGCTTCGGTGTATGTTAGCTCCAAACTATGAAAAAGTGTACGGTAATAGTACAAAGCGACTTCGGCTGGTGCGGATAGATGATGACGAAGAATGATATAAAAATTTCATTTCGTAGAGAAATATGTTGATTAAGGATGGGCATTGAATATGCCATGTTTGTATGAATAAAGAGCAGAATTTAGCCTATATAAAGGTGTTGGAATTGTTCTAAAGGGGATCTTGAATTCTCCAAGAAAACAGACTTTGAATTCAGGGTTCTATCTACACGTATAGCGCTGACTATCATTGGCGCCTTGGCTTTATGGATGCTTATAGTAATCTATATAAAATAATCCTTTTCTAATAAGAAATATACTAAAATATGAGAAAATGCTGTAATAATAATTGTACATTTAGTCCTACTGGAAGAACCAGTGGACATCAAACTAAAAAGGGCGTTGTTATATTGCTCTGTAGTTGGGTGCCCGCTTTTTTATTTTTTATTAACAAAATAGATTAGTGGTGTTTTTATAAATGACGCAATTTCGTTTTTAGTATATAAAAAGAAGGTTTAGTACAAGTGTTTATTTTTTTGTTTTTATGCTTTCGTCTCGTACACTTTTAAGCTATTGGACATACTTTACTAATAGAAAGGATTAGGGGGTGAGGTTTTGGGTTCTCGATTTAATAATTGTAAAAAGAAGTGTACATGTAAACAGGATGATTGTTTGGAAATATTCGAAGAGTGTAAAAAAGAAAAGCATGAGAAATGTGATAATTCTTGTGTACAAGGAATTAGAGATGAGCTTAAGAAATTAATTAATCAAACAGTTCAAATTAATACAGAGGGACGTACTTATGTAGGTACTGTTTTGTCAGTAAGTTGTGATGTTGTTAAGCTTGCAGCTATTCCTGGATCTGTTGGAGTAATTATCTCCATTTGCAAAATTGAAGCAATTTTCCCTCCTGTTACAACGGTTACCGCTGAGTTTGATTTTAATGGTGTTGACGTGGCAAACAAAGCATAATTATGCTGTTTTTTGTAAAGCCATTCTTATGAATGGCTTTATTTTAATTTCGTATAAAAGGAGAATATATTCTTTATATAGAAATAGGTTTGAGGCTATAAAGAGTGATGTACGAAAGGAGAATGAGAGTGATTAAATTAGTGCCCTTTAAAAGATCTGATTTCAAACAATTAATAAATTGGATTAATTCCGAAGAATTTTTAATACAATGGTCGGGAAATGCATTTACATATCCTTTAAATGAACAGCAATTAGAGAAATATACAGAAAGTGCAAACACACTGGCATTCAAAATAATAGATGAAGAGACTAAAGCAGTTATTGGTCATATTTCTCTTGGACAAATAGATAATATAAATAAGTCTGCTAGAATTGGAAAAGTGCTAGTCGGTAATACGAAAATGAGAGGGCATTCTATAGGGCAACATATGATGAAAGCCGTACTTTGTATTGCTTTTGATGAATTAAAACTACATAGAGTAACTCTTGGTGTTTATGACTTTAATAAGTCAGCTATTTCTTGTTACGAAAAAATAGGTTTTGTAAAAGAAGGTTTATTAAGAGAGTCAAAAAGAGTAGGAGAAAGGTATTGGAATTTATGGGAAATGAGTATGTTAGAATATGAATGGGACAATAAACAATAGTATTTTATAATTATATTATGTTAACAAAAGGGGTTTGGTGGGAATCGTGAATAAAAAAACTAAAATAATTTCAATTGCAGCTGTTTCAGGGGGCGGTAAAACTACCATTACAGAAAGTTTAACTCATGAGTTGAAAAACTCAAAGGCTCTATATTTTGATAGATATAAATTTGATAACTGTCCTGTTGATATTTGTAAATGGATTGATGATGGAGCTAATTACGATGAATGGGTACTTACACCGCTAATGGATGATATTCAGCGTTCAATACAAGATAGTAGTTTAGATTATATCATTGTAGATTATCCTTTTGCATACTTAAATAAGGAAGTGGGACAACTAATTGATGTAACTATATTTATCGATACACCTTTAGATATTGCGATGGCTAGAAGAATTTTGAGAGATTTTAAAGAAGATACAATGAGTGAAATACATAATAATTTGAAACATTACATGACACATGCGAGAAAAGCTTATTTAGAGGCAATTCATACTGTTAAGCCGAATTCGGATATTGTATTGGATGGATCTTTATCTATAAGTGAAATAATTGATCAAATAATAGAGGAACTTAATCGAAGAGAAGTGATTGTGAATGGTTAAATGTATAAAACAATATGTACAAGTTGATAGCTTTAAAATATATACAAAAATATTTCAAGGAAAAAAGCAGCAGCCTGTTATTATAATGGAGGCAGGATATGGCGATCATTCAAAGGCATGGGATCGTATTGCGGAAGGGCTGACGGAATATGGGACGGTACTCACATATGATCGAGCTGGATTAGGAAAAAGTGAGAATAGCTCTAAGCTACGCATTAGTTCTGAAATGGTAAAAGATTTAAGAGATTGTTTAAAGCAACTTCATTTAAGCCCACCATATATATTTGTAGGTCATTCATTTGGTGGTATCAATGCACGTTTATTTACGACTTTTTATCCTGATGGTATGTTGGGAATCGTTTTGGTTGATTCAACACCAGAAAATTATAAAGAAGATTTTTTATCAATAATGCCTCCAGAATTTCAAGAAGCTTACTATAAGCAATTTGTATATGAAAGTTCATATGAAGAGTTTATGTTTAGTCTAGGTGAAGCAGATAGACATTGTAAATCAATGAGTGATATTCCACTTGTCGTGTTAGCTGCTGGAAAAAAAGATTTTTATTCAGCAGATGCACAACTGAAATGGTTACAATTGCAAGAAGAATTATTACAATTATCAAGCAAAAATAAATTTATAATTGCAGAACATAGCGGTCACTATATTCAAAAGGATGAGCCACATTATATTATAGATGCTGTTAAGTGGATCCTTGGGATAGGGGAGAGATAAATGTGTACACTTTATTTCAATATAATTGGCAAGTAAGAGAAGAGTGGTTTAAGTGGTGTGAACAGCTTACAGAGGAGGAATTGCTTCGCAAACGTGTTGGAGGTGTTGGGAGTATTTTAGAAACACTTTTCCATATTGTAGATGTTGAGTATAGCTGGATTTGTGATTTGAAAGGAAAAGAAGTAGATGAGCCGCAATTTAAGGATTATCAATCAATCCAGAAACTGAAAGCGTTATCTGATTTGTATAACAAGGATTTAGAGAGGTTTTTACAATCGTGGACAGAAGACTTAGAGAATAAAATATTAAAAGTTTCATGGATGGATAAAGAGTATAGGTATGGTGAAGTGTTACGACACGTTATTGTACATGAAATTCATCATATAGGTCAGCTATCAATATGAGCAAGAGAATTAAATCTTCAGCCCGTTTCAGCGAATTTAATTGGAAGAGGATTATATATTTAGAAACCGACTTGCTAAATGCAAGTCGGTTTTTTATATAAAAGAGAACGGTTAGTTAAAGTCCTCGGATTTTTTCTGACGTATATGTAAAAACATTAAGATCGTAATGATTAAAAAGATTATTACTGTTTGTATGATTAAATTTTTAAACTGAAGTAAAATGGTCCAAGATGTAATAGTGTCTTTGAAAGCTTGGAGTGCAGAATATGAGGTAGGTTCAAAAGCGTATTGAAGTAACTTTTTTGTTTCAACAAAAGCCGTGTTTTCTTCATTGGCGTCTAATACTACAGAAATAAACCGTGTGTTTCCTTGTTTTGCTGTACTAACAAAGCTGTAATTACCGTTAGTTGACAAACTAGATTGTAAGCCATCAACACCTTTTAATTTAATGTTATTATTAAGAGAATAAATCATTTTATTTGTGTTGAAAACTTGAACATCTTTGAAGGTAAATCGATAAGAGGTTTGTTTAGTAATATTTAATACATCTGGATAGTCTTTTATTAATTGTGCAGCTATTTCGGCTGCGTCTATTGCTGTTGTAATTGATTGTCTATTCTTTTCACTATTTATTCCGGTTGAATTTAAAAATGGAGATTGTTGTGATAACTTTAGTTGCTTTGCTTTTTCATTCATTAACGATGTAAAATTATCTTCATTTCCAGCAATGTGTTCTGAAAGTGCAAGCGCAGAACGATTATTTCCGGTTAAAAGCAAAGCATGAAGTAAGTCACGAACGGTAGTGTTATCCTTCGATGTTACTTGGATCGGACTTGTTTCTGTTTTAAAAACTTCGTTTCTTATTTTCACAGATTCATCTAATTGTATTTTTCCATCATGAAGTTGTTCCATCACAATATATTCTGTCATTAATTTAGATAAAGTGGCCGACTGAATAGGAGTACGTTCATTTTTTTTATAAACAATTTCACCAGAATTAGTATCTATTAAAATAGCTGATTTAGCTCGAATAGTTGGACCATTTACATAAAGATAAAAATATAAAACGATAAGTGCAGTAATAAGAAAAGATAATAATAAAATTGTTATTTTTTTAAAAAATTGCATACGCGATCCTCCTACAATTACATCAATAATATTATTGTAAGAAGGAATGTTTAATTAGTAAGAAAGAAAAGGTAAAGAATTTCTAAAGAATTTTAAGGAATTCTTTAATTTTGGATTTTGATGGAAAATTAAAGGTTCAATTTCTTATTAGATAAGAAATTGAACCTAAAAATATGCCTTATTAACATTTATATGGAAGTAATTTTACAGTGAAAGTTGTCTTTTCATCATCACTATATACTTCAATCGTTCCTTTATGCAGTTCGACAATACTTTTTGCAATTGCTAATCCGAGCCCTGATCCACCGGTGTTTGTCGATCGTGATTTTTCTACGCGATAAAAACGTTCAAAAACATGAGGTAAATCAGTACTTGGGATAGCCTGTCCGTAATTTGTTATATCAATTGCAATCGTATTATTGTCTTCGTAAGCTGTAATATCAATATGATTTCCATCATTTCCATAAGTAATAGCATTTATGATTAGGTTTTCAAAAACACGTACTAATTTATCCCCATCAGCGAGTACCATTAGCTTTTGAGATGGGAAAGAAGGGCGACATTCAATATTAGCTTCTTGAAGCTGTATCCGAAATTGGACAGTTAATTGTCCTAGCAATTCTACAATATCAATAGGAACAGAATTTAAACTTAACTCTTTATTTTGAACACGTGTATATTCAAACAAATCATTCATTAATGCGTTGAGACGGGTTACTTTATCGTATATGACTTGTATATAATGACGCAATTCCACTTCATCTCTATAATTATCATGATGGATTAAATTCACATATCCAACTATAGATGTAAGAGGTGTTCGTAAGTCATGTGATACATTTGTAATTAGTTCGCTTTTTGCTTGTTCTGCCTGTCTTTCTTCATCAATTGATACTTTTAACTGTTCAACAATTTGATTAACACCAGTTGCTAATTCTTCTAAATAATTATGCTGTACAATAGAAACTTTATGATTAAAGTTTCCACTCGCAATATATCGAATTTCTTCAATCATTTTTTTAATACAAGTTTCATAGTAAAGCTTTCTTTCATGACGATAAAAAATGTAAAGATAGGATGAGAAAATAGAAAATAAAAACAAATAAGAAACGATCATCATCCATAAAGATTCCTTTATCCCTCTATACTTTTCATAACCAAAAATTCGAATGAATTCTTTACCGAGTTCGCTTAGAGTAAGTGAACTCTCAATTACACTCGTTACGAGGCGAAATATAATTAATTCGGTAATAGGTGTAAGAGTGATAGCTAATAAAAGCCAAAAAATAAGCTTCCACTTTGGTATATCTTTTAATATATCAAATGCTTCATTTCTCAATTTTATATCCTACTCCCCAAACCGTATGAATTAGTTTTTCACCATTCATTACGGTTTCAAGTTTATCGCGTAAATTACTAATATGGACCATTACCGTTTTATTAGAACCATAACCGTCTTCATTCCAAACGCGTTCGAATATCTCTTCAGAACTAAATACTCTTCCAGTATTACTCGCAAGTAAATATAAAATATCAAATTCGATAGAGGTGAGCTTAATATATTCGCCATTTACTTTAACCGTATGATTATGTTTATGAATTTCAACTGTACGAATGCGAATAATGCCATCTTCATTCTTTGGTGTGGCAGCGTTTTGGAAAGATGATCTACGTAACAATGCTTTCACTCTAGCAACTAATTCTAGTGGATTAAACGGTTTAATCATATAATCATCTGCACCGGTCATAAGTCCTAATATCTTATCCATATCTTCAGCTTTTGCACTAAGCATAAGGATAGGTACAGTATTATTTTCACGCACTTCTTGACAAACTTCTAATCCATTTCGTTTTGGCATCATAATATCCAAAATCATAAGGTCAACTTCATATGTAGATATCATTTGTAATGCTTCATCACCATCATAAGCTTTATAAATGTTATAACCTTCATTTCGCAAATAAACAGCGAGTAATTCTACAATATCTTTATCATCATCAATAATTAATATGTTTTTATTCATCATATAGTTCCTTTCCTTGCGAATCATCAACATTACTATAATATCAAACATTTATGTATTTTGTAGTAATGTTTCTACAAAAAATTTCACGTAACGTAATAAAAAGGAATTAATACAATTATAACGAATACAAAATAAGAAGGATATTTGAATTTCACGTTATACTGAAAGTTAGTTATAAGGAGGACTTGCTATGTTATATAATGATATATCTCCATTTACTCCGACTGGAAAAATAGAAAATGATATTAAAGCTTTTCTATTAAAATACAATAAAGGATGTACATATAAACATTCAATTCGTGTGGCAAATGAGGCAAGAAAAATTGCGGAAATATTTTATGAAGATAAAGAAAAAGCAGCGATTGCAGGATATTTACATGATATTAGTGCAATCTTTCCGAACGAGGAGCGGATTGCAGTTGCTGAACAATTTGGAATAGAAATATTACAAGAAGAACGAGAATTTCCAATGATTATTCATCAAAAATTATCGAGAGTAATTGCAAAAGAGATATTTAAAATAGAGGATGAAGAAGTTTTAAATGCTATCTGTTGCCACACTACTTTGCGTAAACATGCTACAAAGATGGATTTAGTACTATTTGTTGCTGATAAATTAGAATGGGATCAAATAGGGACACCTCCATATTTACTAAATGTAAAAAAAGCTTTAGGAAACTCTTTAGAACATGCTGCTTTTGTATATATTTCATATTTGTGGGAAAGAAAAGATACATTAAAAGTCATACACCCGTGGCTAGAAGAAGCATATTGGCATTTAAAAGAAATTGTAGAGTAGAAAGGGTATAAAAATGCAATTAAAAGAATATATGAATCAAACATTCCCAGGAGTTACATTCGTACCGTCCATATACTTTCAGTGGGAAAATCATCTTCATTTTGATTTTGGGAAAGATAAATATCAATTCAAAGAAGATGGTAACACGTATAATATGGAATATTTCACACAACTATATAGGTATAATAAAAGTCTATTTAAAGATATATTTTCAAAAGAAGATACTGTCTTTTTAGTCACAAATGTTTATCGATTTAAACAGGAAAATATAAAAAATTCGCAGAAAATAAACGTATACAATAGATTTATTAAAAAGAAGGATTTAAAGTTTCATATAAGACAAGAAACATTCCCCTTTCTATTTGAAGATGCAGAAGCTGACTTATATTGTACATATCAATTTTCTTTACAATGTTTTGCGGAAGATATTAAATATGAACCGCTTATTGAAGCTGTTAATCATGAGGATTTCCCTGACCTACGTCCACGCCTAGGACGAAAAAAAGAGATTTCATATCCAGATATATTTTTTATAAATGTAACAAAGGATATCATCATGTTTATTTATGATGATAGAGGATGTGAAGTAATCGCGAAGAATAAAGAAAAGATACGGGATTTATATGAGAAGTATAAAGAGTGGATACCAGATTATGAACGAGAAAGTATAGATAGCTTATTTAAATGACAATAGGGGAAGTGAAGCGTGTAATGAAACGTATCGCCATCGTATCCGCATGGGAACCAGAACTTACGTATTTGCATCAACATTATCCAAGTGAGCGTGTAGAGAAGAGAGCAGCTTGGGAATTTCATTTTCATTCTATTAATGAATTAGAAGTGATATCAGTTGTAACAGGCGTTGGTAAAGTAAGTTGTGCTAGTTGTGTGCAATTATTAATTAGTGAATTTCGGCCAGACCAGTTATTTATGACAGGAATTTGCGGGAGTTTATCAGATAAAGTGAAAAATGGACACATCGTTGTAGCTCTTAATACTTTGCAGCATGATGTTACAGCGGCTGGTTCAGGAGAAGATAGTTTTAATCTATATGATGGAAGAACAGCACCTATTGAAACAACTAAATCACTCGTAAAACGAATGAAGAAATTGCGTTCGTATGACCCGGTCCATTTTGGTACATTTCTATCTGGAGATCAACGTATTCGAAGTTCAGAAATGAGGTATTTACTTCATACTGTATACGGTGCTTTAGCCGTTGATCAAGAAGTGGCAGCATTTGCTTATGTATGTCGTGTAAATAACAAACCATTTCTATGTTTAAAAGCTGCCTCAGATCAAGCAAATGACAAAACGAAAGAAGAACAAAAGGTTTTTAAAATGTTAGCATGTGAACGAGCGTGTGAGCATTTAATTACTTTTTTACGTGTTTATGAGATTGCTGTAGTAAATAATGGATAGTAAGAGGGTTCTAATAATGGAAAATACAAATAAAATAGCGATTCTTGGTGCGAATGGAAAAGTCGGAAAATTCCTAGTAAATCAAGCGCTAGAAAAGGGCTATCAAGTACGAATATTAGCGAGAAATTCTAAAAATATGACGATAACCAATAAAAATATAGAGCCTATCAGTGGGGATGCCCGTGATTTGTCAGCCATACAGGAATTACTTCAAGGGTGTAAAGCTGTGATTAATGCGGTAGGTCAGCCGAAAAATGAATCTTATATTTTTAGTACAGTTACGGAGCATATTTTAAAAGTAATGAAGGAATATGAAATGAAGCGCTATATTCTTATTTCTGGAGGATCCTTAAATGTAAAAGGAGATCAGAAGGGAATTACAAATAAAATAGGGGCTAATTTGTTTCGATTATTTTTTCCAAAGATGATGCAGGATAAATATAAAGAATTGCAAATTATACAAAGTAGTGAAGTAGATTGGACAATTGTTAGATTACCCTTTGTTATAGAAGGAAATGGTACTGGTGATATTAAAGAGAGTTTAGTAGATATGCCAGGAATCAAAATTCAAAATGGGGATATTGCACCGTTTGTTATAAAACAAATAAATAGTGAGACATATGTAGGAAAATGTCCACTCATTTCAAATTAAGAGGTGAATTAGAATTGCATACGTATTATGGAGAACTTTGTACAAAGATATATGAAAGTGATAAATCAATTGCGAGTGGAAAGGAATTGGATTTTTATCTTTCTTTTGCAAAAGACAAAAACATGAAAGAGTTAGAACCAATGTGCGGAAATGGTAGAATGCTAATTCCTTTTATACAAAATGGTGTGAATATAGAAGGATTCGACATTTCAGAAGACATGCTTAAAGTGTGTAAAGAGAAAGCGGAAAAATTAAACTTAAAACCGGTTGTGTCACTAGGAAGAATAGAAGAATACCATAGTGATAAAAAATATGATCTTATTATGATTCCTGTAGGTTCATTTTCACTGTTACCTGATAATTTAGTAGGAATTAGTCTTCAAAATATGAAAAATAACTTAAAGGAAAATGGAAAATTGCTTCTAACAATTGTACAAGGTGGAAGTGAGATAGAACAAATTCTAGATTGGATAGAGACAAATAGAAAAGAAATTAATAATGAATTAATTGTTGAGTATAGAAAAGTGTCATATGATAAGGCGCAAAAACTTTTAAATATTATACTGAAATATGAAGTCACTCATGATGAGAAAATTGAGGAAACTGAGATTATGGATTTTCCTATAAGACTATATGATTTAAAAGAGTTTGAAAATATACTTATTACTAATGGATTTAGTCAAATTGTTGTTCATGAAATAAAGGATGGATATGGTGTAGGGAATTCATTTCATGTATTTGAATGCAGTTTATAACAAGTCAAAGCGGAGGATTATATTTATATGATTCAATACAAAAGATGTAGTGAAGTCAGTATAGATTTGGTATATGAAGCTTTTAAGGACGGATTTTCAGATTATATTATTAAAATGGATGTTTCAAAAAAAGACTTTATAAAAAGGTTTTTTGGAGCAGAAGGGAATTCACTGGAACACTCCTTTCTTGCTTTAGACGGTGACAAATCTGTTGGCGTGATACTTGGTGGTATTAAGGTATATGAAAGTATAAAAACAATGCGCTGCGGAACATTAGCGGTTCATCCAAAGTTTCGCGGCATTGGTGTAAGTCAAAAGTTATTTGAGTTACATAAAGAAGAAGCGACACAAAATAAATGTAAGCAGCTTTTTCTTGAAGTTATTGTAGGAAACGATCGTGCGATTCAATTTTATAAAAAATTAGGTTATGAAAAAGTATATGATCTTTCTTATTATAATCTAAATGATTTAACTGAAATAATGAATAAAGGTAATAAAAATATTGAAGTAAAACAATTAGAATTTCCAACATTTAAAGTTGAAATTCAGAAATGGTTAAACTTCCATATAAATTGGCAAAATGATATTGATTATATCGAAAAAACAAATCATACATTTTACGGTGCATATGTTGATAGTGATATAAAAGGTTCTGTATGTGTAAATGAACAAGGAAAAATTAGTTTTATTTTCATAGACAAAGACTATAGAAATATTGGTGTTGGGACGAAATTATTACAGGTAGCAAGTGAAGAATTAAAGTTATCAAGTTTATCAATTGGGTTTCCAAACAACAATTTACTGGAAGGGTTTTTAAAGAAATCTGGATTTGAAAAGAATTCTTTAGCACAATATGAAATGTATTTATTGCTATAAAAAGCGGAAAGAATTATTCTTTTCGCTTTTTATTTTGCACTATAAACGTTTTTGCTGTATGTGGGAGGATAAGTAAAAACAACAGAAGTCTTGTCACCTATCTTATTGAGCTAACTGGCACTTTAGTTGAAAAAGGAAAATATATAGTAAACATAGAATATATTAATATATCAAAAGGTTTATGAGGTGAAAGTGATGGCAATTAAGCAAGACGAAATTAAAGTAGTAGTCGGAGCTGGAGTATTTAATAATAATCCAGGTTGGGTTCAAACTCAAGAAGATGAACTTAATTTACTAGACAATACCACTTGGGAAGAAAGATTTGAATACAATTCCATTTCAGCTATTTTAGCAGAGCATGTATGGGAACACCTTACGTTTGAAGAAGGTGTAGAAGCAGCTGAAATTTGTTATAAATTTTTAAAGCCATCAGGGCATATTCGGTGCGGTGTTCCTGATGCGTTTTTCCGAGATGAAGCATATCAAAATATAGTTCAAATAGACGGGCCTGGTCCGAAAGATCACCCAGCAGCAAGCCATAAAATCGTTCATAATTATAAAACATTAACGAAAATATTTGAAATTGCTGGATTTGAGGTAGTTTTACTTGAATATTGTGATGGAAATGGTCAATTTTATTACAATGAATGGGATGCAAACGATGGTGTTATTTTCCGTTCGAAAAAGTATGATTCTAGAAATAGAGGCGATAAACTTGGTTTTCCATCGCTAATTGTTGATGCAATTAAACGTTAAGTCATTCAACTAAAGCAGGTGCTAGTACTATAATTTCATGAGTCGCAGCGGCGTTTTTTTATGTGGGAACAACATAACAGAGATTCTTAAAATTATATAATACGAGTTAAATTGAACATACAAAATATATTATTTATTATAAAATGCGCAGAAAGTATTCTTTCTGCTTTTTAATTTGTCAGAGGGAGGAGAATATAGTATGAAACTTGTAAAACAAGTAGCATTAACATGCATTACTCATGATCCAGCAGGGGGATTATTAGCTGCAATAAAAGAATTAAAAGAGGAACTGTTAAATTTAAATTATGACGAAAAATGTATAACAATTAGTAATGTAACTCCAAGAGAGATTGTAAAAGAACTGGAGGAATGTAACTTTCATATAAACATAGTAGAAAAATCAGGGGTAGGAAATGCCCGTAGGGATTCTCTGAATTTTGTTAGTAACTATGATCATGATTACTATCATTATTGTGACTTTGATCGTTTACTAACTTGGATCAAAGAATATCCAGCTGAGCTTAATTCTTTCATTCATAATATAGTGGATGTAGATTATTTAATCATTGGGAGAACGGAAACAGCTTTTCAAACGCATCCTGAAGAATGGCAAGTTACAGAAACAGTATCAAATAAAATTATGTCATTACAATTAGGGAAAGAAGTAGATATTACAGCTGGTTCATGTGCGCTATCAAAACGAGCAATAAATCACATAATAAAATATTCTAAATGTAGAATGACTGATGGAGAATGGCCAATGATTATAAATACTTTTACAGATTTTAATATTGGTTACATGGCAGTGGACGGTTTAAAATATGTGAACAAGCTTAACCAAGATAATATTATGGATCCAATAAAAGCATGGTCAACCAGATTAGAGCTCTCATATATAATAAGTCAATCAATTTTGGAGGTAACAAAAAAGTCTTAAACTAGTAGGGGGGTAATAGAGATATCTTTTTTAAATGAAATCATGTAAAATAAAAACAGAACGTATATTCGTTTTAGTGAAGAGGAGGTTAATTAATAATGTTAGCTGTAATAGATAAACGGGGTAATGAATACGTAGTCCAATTTGACCGTTATTTTTCATATTCGATAGAAAAAGTTTGGTCTGTATTAACAGATAATAATAAGTTAAAAAAGTGGATGTCCAATTTACAAATTGAAAACCTTAAAACAGCTGGAATTATAAAATTTGACATGATGGATGGTTCATTTTTAAATATTGATATATTAGAGTGCCAACTAAATTCAGTACTTGAATTCACATGGGATAAAGATCGTGTCCGATTTGAAATACATAAAGAGGAAAAGGGTTCTCTTTTACTTCTTAAAGAATACATTCATGAATTAACTGATCATACACCGAAAGATATAGCTGGTTGGCATATTTGTTTAGATCTTTTTTCTTCCGTTTTAGAAGGAGAAGAGAAAGAATTTTCTAAAAGTGAATGGCAACAATGGTTCGAAAAATACAAGGATAAGATTCATGAAGTAAGAGGGTAATTGTATAATAAGTAATATTTATTGTGTAATTATTATATTACAAAAATGACTTTGTGGAAAAATAAGAATAGAGGTTAATATGAAAGTAAATCAATTAATTGCTAATAACATAAATAAACTTGATACTGTCATTCCATTTAATAAATCACTTGGTATTGCTGGTTTATCTGGATCTGGAAAAACAACTCTTTGTCAAACAATTGGTGAAGAATCAAAGAAGCGTCTAGTTTCCTTATTGCCAAAGGCTGAATATCAATATTTATTTCCTAATATTATGGAAACTAATTTTAGTGCAATTAAAATGGAAGAAATGCCTTTAGTACTATTTTTAGGTAAATCATCAATTTCTTCCAATCCGCGTTCGACGATTGGTACTCATACAGGTGTTTTTAAAGAGATTCGTGAAAAACTAGCGGAAGAATTTAATCTTTCTCCTGAAGTCTTTTCATTTAATAATCAATTAGGTTGGTGTACTGGCTGTAAAGGACGTGGTACTACTAAAAATATTGAGTGTAAAAAATGTAAGGGGAAACGTTATAGTGAGGAAGTTGAGCAACGTACTATTGAGTTATTTTCTAAATTACATACAATTTCGGATATTAACGATTTAAGTGTTGAATCTATTCTTTCATTAGCAGAAGAATTAAATATTAGCGAAGCAAAACAACATATACTGCAAAATATAGTTAATATGAACATTGGTTATTTAACATTAAATCGAATTATGGGTACGTTGTCAGGTGGAGAATTAACACGACTTTACTTAGCTGAATTCATGGCAGTAAGTGAAAATGCTGTAATTATTATTGATGAGATTTCCGTGGGGCTTGATCACGAAACATTATTACAAATATTAGAAGAGATCAAAAAATTAGGGTGCAAAAATCAAATTTGGCTCATTGATCATTCAGATACAGTACTGGATACAACGGATGAGCAAATGTTCTTCGGACCTGGTAGTGGAAAATATGGTGGAAAAATCGTAAAAGAATCACCAAGGCCAAAGCCAATACTATCAGAACGAAATTACGAAATGCCAACAGAATATTATACATTCCATGAATTATATTGCCGAAATATCCAAATGACTGAGTTTCAGATTCCTAAAAATAGACTTGTAACTGTTACAGGAGAGTCTGGATGCGGGAAATCTACACTTGTCAATGAATGCTTAGCTACAGATTTCTTGAAACGATATCCAAAAGATAAACTAGTTATGGTAGGGCAAGATCGAAACCAATCGATTACAAGTCGATCAACTGTAGCAACTTTCTTAGATATTAAAAAGAAACTGACAAAGTATAGTGAAGAAATTGATGATATGTTTGAGCGCTCAATTGAGGATATTATTGATGAAATTCCAAATGAAGATATTGCGTATAAACGTTTGAACCTACTAATCAAATTAGGACTGGGCTATTTAACATTAGAACGAAAAACACAAACATTATCAACGGGTGAGTTTCAATGTGTTCATTTAGTTTCTGAGTTATTTGCAAAAACAAGAAACCCTCATACATTATTTATTTTTGATGAGCCTTCAAAAGGGTTATCACAAAATATTTTAAATCAATTTATAGATAGTGTTAGAGGGATATTGCAAGATGAATCAGTCTCTATCATTATGATTGAACATAATAGTTACATGTTAGAAAGCTCTGATTATATTGTCGATTTTGGAAAAAGACAGCTTGAATCTATAGAGCGTCTTGATGTAGTAAGTCATGAGGATTATTATCGTCAAAAAAGCAGTCTGAATAATGCTGAGCAAATACATATTTCTTCAACACTGAATCAACAAAGTGGAATTAATTACTTAGAAGAAAATCATATTGATTATTTTAAAAATGCAGAAAACATCTATAAGGGTGGCATATTAAAAAGCTTATCATCAATGGCGCGTTTAATTTACGGTGAATACGAATCTGATACAATTGCACCTGTTGTTGCTATTGATCTCGAGAGACATTTGTATAGTCAATATAGTTTCTTTTATGAAATTGGTGGATTGATCAATCATATTGTAGCTGCTCATCCGACTAATAAAGATACGAGAAGCTTCGATTTCTATTCTCAGGATAATCATTGCCCATCATGTTCGGGACGTCTTCAAATTGAAGTTTTTGATAAAGAAATTACAATTCAAGATAAAAATGTTCCATTTTGGGATGGTCTATTCGATCCTGAAATCATGAAAGTATTAAAATTTTATCAATATGAAAAAATAGAATTTCTATTTGAAGAAATCAAAAATGAGCTTGGTCATGATTTGTCAAAGAGCTATAATGATATGTCTGAGGAAGAAAAACATACATTTTGGTACGGCTATTTTGATAAGTCATTTTATGATAAGAAAGGCAAGACACGTAGAACATGGGTAGGGTTTAATACAATCATCGGTGGATATATTGTTATTTCTAAAGCAGCAATTAAAGAAGAAATTAAGTCTTCTAAAGAAATGATGACATGTCCAATTTGTAAGGGGACGGTTTTAAATCATCATAAACCGCTTAAATTTGGAGATACAGATATTCGTGAAATTATCAATCAGCCGCTTAATGAAATAATAAAAATTGTAGGAGATTTACCTGTACTCATCAAATTGAAATCCATCGTAGGTGACAATATGATTATGACAGAAGATGTCTCTTTACTGCCTAGGAAAACACAAGTCGCACTGAAAATGTTTGAATTAGAACAAGCAAGCTTTTCAAACTATGAAATGGTGTTACAAAATGTTTTACCATTCTGGGGCGAAATTAAAGGTAATATCGAATCAATCAGCAATAATAATAAGGTGACTATTTGTGATTTCCAAAATATCAATGAAACAAGAGAAACTATCATAGATAAGTATTTCACAAATGGAAAATATAAAAAATTAACATATGTGTATGAAGCATTTGGTTATAAAAAATTAGTTACCCAAATTAATAAAATTAAAAAAAGCAACCCATGTCGATTCTGTAACGGGAAAAAAGTTATAACCGAAGATAATCTACATGATGGCGTGTTTAAATTAACAATTCCATGTATAACTTGTAATGCAAGTGGTATTAATGATGAAGGGCTTAAAGAAATTATTGATGGCATGGATGTACAAACATGGTTAACTGGAAAAGTTAGTGATGTTGTGGATGAAAACTTACGAACTGAGGATGTTGCAGACATTCTAATATTTAATCGAATTCGTGAGTTGAATAAGCGGGAAATGATGGCAGTTTATGAATGTCTGGAGAAAAATAATTAAATTAAGAAGAATAAAAAATAGTGGTCAGTTAGGGATTAAAAACTCATTTGCAATAATCTGCAAATGAGTTTTTATGTTGAAGAAGAGTTTCTTTAACATAATATAGGGGTACCTAAAACCTCAAAAGCATCTAATTTTTCCTCCTTCGCTTATTTATAATTTCTAAATCTCGCTTGGAAAAAGCGTAGTAGGTTTCTAGCACCCACTCATCTTCAGAAATTTGTATAAAGGCTTGTCGCTGTTCCAGTGTAAGTAATTCGCTACCTCTCGCCATTTTCATACAGTATCATCTTATTTCTGTAATTATTCAGTTAATTAGTTCAATTATATATCAATAGAGTGTACTCTATTGATACAAGTGTAGAAGACTGATAAAATCATAGTTAAGAGCGTCTCATAAGACTTGTCTCAAAAACGAGGTGATATTTTGCGGAAAATCGGTTATATACGTGTCAGTTCAACTAACCAGAATCCTTCAAGGCAATTTCAGCAACTGAATGAAATCGGAATGGATATTATTTTTAAAGAAAAAGTTTCCGGAACAACAAAAGATCGTGAGCAACTTCAAAAAATGTTAGAGGATATACAAGAAGGTGACATCATTTATGTTACGGACTTAACTCGGATTACTCGTAGTACACAAGATTTATTTGAATTAATCGATAACATACGGAGTAAAAAGGCAAATTTAAAATCCTTAAAAGATACATGGCTAGATTTATCAGAAGATAATCCCTACAGCCAATTCTTAATTACGGTTATGGCGGGTGTAAACCAATTAGAACGTAATCTTATCCGTATGCGGCAGCGTGAAGGGATTGAACTGGCTAAGAAAGAAGGGAAATTTAAAGGTCGGTTAAAGAAGTACCATAAAAATCATGCAGGAATGAATTATGCAGTAAAGCTTTATAAAGAGGGAGATATGACTGTAAATCAAATTTGTGAAATTACAAATGTGTCTAGGGCCTCATTATATAGAAAGCTATCGGAAAGGAACAGTTGATGAGTTATACCAAAAATCAGAAATATATAATAGGAAATAAATTCCATATAGAGGTGGAATTATATGCCTAAAATTGACAATATGTTAGCAATTCTATGGATGCTTCGCTCAGGTAAAAAAATTACTGCAAAACAAATTTCAGAAAAGTTAGAGATGAATATAAGGACTGTGTATCGTTATATTGATACAATTTCAACAAGTGGCGTACCTATAATTTCAGAACCAGGACATAACGGTGGATACACTTTATTGAACAATTTTATTGAGGCTCCTCTTTTTTTTGATTTTGAGGAGCAAACTTCACTATTTCACGCTGCTGTTTTTGTGGAAGAAGCCGGATATTATGGAGGTGAAGCACTAAATAGGGCCATTTCAAAACTAAGTAAATACTCAAATCAAGAGCAGGAAGCAAAGATAAACCAACATTTAACTAGTCTAGAAGTAATAAGTCGATTAAGTTCACTCTCTATGGAACCTTTTTTGAAGGAGTTGGAGCAGGCCGTAGCTGACGGGTACTCAGTAAAAATTCTTTACTATAAAAGTGGCAAAAAGCAATTAAATTATAGATTGGTCGATCCGTACAGAATTATCTATTGGAATAATAAGTGGTATGTGATTGGATTTTGTCATCTTAGGAATGATATCCGTAGTTTTAGAGTAGATCGAATTGAAAGTCTAATGCTAACCGAAAATAAGTTTAACCGGCCAGAAAATTTTTCAGCACGTGACTTTTTTATAAAAAATCTTCTTCCAACTATAGAAGATAAGGAAGGGATTATTTCTTTGGTTATTAATGGGGATAAAAGTGTATTGGCTGATATTTGCCAACATTGGTTTTTAGGACATTATTTACAAGAACGGACTTCAAATCAAGCAGTTTTTCTTCTTGAAAAAGATATGATACATACATATGTACCTTACTTACTTTTACCGTACAATAAATCTATTAAAGTTATTGAGCCAATAAGTCTTAAGAAAAGACTTATTGAAGTTCTGTCGGAATTAATAAAATTTCATCAAGTATGATAACTTCCCTGACGTTAACTGTCAGGGAAGTTATATTATAATAGCTATATCAATTGTGATTGGAGTGTTATTGGATGCAAACAAAAAAAGTTTTTCTATATGTATTTAATACAATGTCGGACTGGGAATATGGATATTTAATTGCTGAACTAAACTCAGGAAGATATTTCAAAAAAGATTTAGTACCTTTAAAAGTAATTACAGTAGGAGCTAATAAAGAAATGATTACTACTATGGGAGGACTGAGCATAAAACCAGATATTTCCCTTGATGAATGTACTTTTGAGAGTAAAGATCTTTTGATTTTACCAGGAGGGACTACTTGGAGTGAAGAAATTCATCAACCTATCTTGGAAAGAATTGGCCAAGCTTTAAAGCTTGGCACTATTGTTGCTGCAATTTGTGGTGCAACTGAGGCCCTTGCGAATATGGGATACTTAGATACTAGAAAGCATACAAGTAATAATTTAGAATACACTAAAATGGTATGTCCTAACTATAAAGGAGAAAAGTTCTATGAGTTGAGATCCGCGGTATCTGCTGCGAATTTAGTTACTGCATCAGGAATAGCTCCTCTGGAATTTGCGATGGAAGTACTGAAAAAATTAGATGTATTTGCACCCGACACATTACATTCATGGTATAACCTAAATAAGACTCATAAACCTGAATACTTCTTCCAGTTAATGAATTCAATAAATAGCTGAGCTAAAAAATCAACTTAGCAGTTTTATATTAGTTCAAATAAAAATAATGAAGTAACTGAAAAGCTCACTTTCTCTATTTTGTTTTGCAGAGAAGTTGGGCTTTTTAAGTTGGAATTTCCTTAACGTTGTAAATCGGCATTATCCTGACGCTACCCCATATAGCAAGAAAAATCTATTTGTAATACTAATATAAATTATTCTTAAATTTTAAACTGAAAGGTATTACAGGTTGGCATTTATGTTTAAGTTTTGTTAGTCTTTCTAAGATATAAATACATTTATATTTATCTGCGAGAGTTAGTTTTAAATCGTTAATTATGATTATTTATTATGTAATTATTGACGTATAAAAATGTTCTTTTGAGGATGATAATTTAGGTTATTTGGATAATAAACAAAAAGAATATGCTGCTTTTTTAGTGATTGTATAATTATTAGAATTTTTAAATTTAACAGAAATATATACTTGAATGAAGTATATATTTCTGTTAAATTTATCCTATGAACAAAACAAGTTTAATTAAAGGTCATTTAGAAATGTGTGTGTTATCTATTTTGTCGAAAAAGAAAAGTTATGGTTATGAAATTATGAAAGAACTTGAAGTATACAATTTAAAATTGAAAGGAGTAGGAAGTATTTACCCTATTTTAACTAAGTTAAAAAATCAAGAGTGGGTAAATACTTATCAAGAAGTAACAGACAGTGGTAAAGTTAGAATCTATTATGAAATTAATGAAAACGGGAAAATACGTCTTGAGAAGAAAATTAATGAATGGTTAGAATTGCAATCTGATATTCAAATATTATTAAAAAGCGGTTTGAAAGGAGACCTTCTGAAATGAGGAATGAATTAAACGGTAAAGAAAAGCAATTTTTAACTGACGTACTTAAGGAATTAGAGCAATACGATATCAGCTTAGAAGAAAGGGAAAATATTAAGCAACAAATATTAGAGCATGTTCAAGAATGTCGTGAAAATGGGGAGGATAGTATAAATGATCTAGGTACGCCTCAATTATTTGTTCAAGATTTTTTAGAAATAAATGAAATTGACCTACAAGCTAAAATGAGACAACTTCAAAATGAAAAGGGAAATTCGAGCACATTTATCTTAGGTGGCATATTAATCGCAGTTATTACTTACCTCATCTCACAAACTACACTTTCACTATTTTTAACCGAATCATTTAACGGAGCTAATAGCAAAAATACATTTAATTTTAATCTTTTATATCGTATAGCAGAGAATCAATGGTGGAACTATATATTAATAATGTTTAGTTTTACGCTCTCTATATTAGTATTTATTAGCCTAGTAAGTTATAAAAAAAGAAAGCTATCTAAAGTATAATGAAGAAAACTATCTATAAACTATTTCAAATTTGTATTCTTTGTAATGTATTAATATTATGTATCGTACATCCAAAAGTTTATGCTGAGCAAAATATTAAAGTTACTTTAGATAAGTACATTGAAAAATTTATAAAGGAGCAGAAGATTCCAGGAGCTTCTGTTGCAATTGTACATCATAAAGATGTATTCTTCGCAAAATCGTGGGGAATTACTGGAGAGTCTGAAAAAAAGGTAACAAGTAAAACGCCGTTTGCAATCGGTTCAATAAGTAAATCTTTAACAGCTTTAGCTATAGTCAAGTTAATAGAAGATAAAAAAATAAAATTAGAGGATTCAGTTCAACAACATCTTCCTTCGTTTAAACTAAAAGATACACAATCAACTTCAAATATAACAATCCAACATCTACTAACTCATACAAGTGGAATAAATACATATGAAGGCTTAGCATTATCAGATAAACAATTAAAGAGTTCTAAAGCATTAAAAGAAAATGTAACGAAACTTTCAAAAGTAAAATTAAATGCTCCACCAGGGGAAAAGTATCAATATAGTAATGCAAATTATATGATACTTGGTGCCCTTATTGAGGCAGTCACAAATGAAACATATTCTTCATATATAGAAAAGCATGTTTTTCAGCCATTAAAAATGAATGGTGCGGCAGCAAATAAAGATAGTGCATATGAAAAAGGCTATTTAACAGGTTATCAGTCGTGGTTTGGTATACCAAGAAAAAGTGTAGTGTCTTATGATAATGCTGGAGCACCGTATGGTTATATTACCGCGAATTTGGAAGATATGATTCAATTTATAATGTTTTTGAATCACCGAGAGTACACTCAATTTTTAAAGAAAGAAAGCATGGATCTTTATCTATCACCGCTTTATAAAATAAATTCAGAAAAAAGTTATGGGTTTGGATTAAGAACAACAAATATAAATGAAGGCGAAACGATGGTTTGGCATTCAGGATCAACGCCCGATGCTCGTGCAGAAATGTTTATTTTAAATAAAAGCGGCTGGGCTGGTGTGATTTTAACGAATAAAAATCATGTATTAGAAGAAACAGCACTAACGGTATTGAAAAAGGGGATTATTAGTATTTTGAACGGGGAAAAACCTGGTGATATCCCTAAAAACATACCATTCACACAAATTGTTATGTCGATAGTCACACTCTCACTCATTATTACATCAATTATGTTAGTGAAAAAGTATAAACGTAAGAAAACTTGTAAAAAAATAACTAGGCTGTTCGTTGGGAGTATATTTCTACTATTATCTATTATTTTGATCCCACTTCTTATTTATTGCACAAATTCACCGTGGCATACGACTAAATTGTTTGCAGCGGATGTAGCTTTACTCGCTAGTATTACAGTAATTTTATTAGCTGTGAACGGACTGATATCAATATTTATAGCCTTGAGGAGTAAGAAAGTATAAGGGTAAATAATTGAAGAAATATAATTTAAGTTGTTAAAAATAGTTGACTCTCACATAATGTCATTGTTTAAGCTAAAGTTGAGCTTCGAAGTAGATAGAATTTTTAGGAGGAAACCATGTTTAAAATTGGAGATTTTTCAAAACTATCTTCCATTAGTATACGTATGTTGAGACATTACGATAAAGTGGAGCTATTACAGCCAGTAAAAGTTGATGAGCAAAGTGGTTATCGATATTATTCAGCAGCTCAATTAAAGAAAGTAAATCGAATCCAAACGTTAAAAGATATGGGGTTTAATATCGCTACCATTAAAGAAATAATAGAATGCGATAATATAGATAGTATAAAGGAGCAATTTCTAAATCGTAGTACTCAAATTAAAGAAGACATGAATAACCTCCAAAAACAATTACGTCTCCTCGAAGACTCAATGAAAACGATGAGAGAGGATGTTGTTGAGATGAACTATCATATTTCAATAAAGGAAATTCCAGAAAGAAATGTAGCTAGTGTTAGAAAGGTTATTCCATCTTATAATCACGAAGGGGATTTATGGGGTATATTAATGCAAGAAATACAAATGAAAAATATTAATATTGCCCATCCGAGTTATAGTATTGCGGTTTTCCATGATCGTGAATACAAAGAAAATGATGTAGATGTAGAAATACAGCTAAGTATTTTAGGTAAGCATGAAAATACAAAAGATGTTACATTTAAAAATATAGAATCAACTCATGTAGCTTCTATAACGGTTAATGGAAGTTATGAACAAATGACAGCTGTAAATGAGGCTGCAGCAAAATGGATTGAGACAGAAGGTTACGAATTAGCAGGCCCGATGTTTAATATTTATCATGTGAGCCCAGCGATGGAATCGGATCCTGATAAGTGGGTTACAGAGGTTTGTTATCCAATTAACAAATAAGTAAAAAAAGGCATATTTTATGCCTTTTTTTTATTTTATTGTGCTCAAAAATGTATAGCTAAAGGGCTTGTCGGTTTGATTCATCAACTAAATTACAAAAATATGTGGAGGAAGTTAAAAAATTTTATACCTACTGGAAATTGTGTTTAAATAAAAACCTTCAAGATAATTTACAGTTGAATCTTAAATTAATGATATGTGTATCCTCCATCAGGAAACAATACATTGCCTGTAGTAAAGCCATTTTGCATTAAATACAGGACAGTATGTGCAATTTCATCATTATGCCCAGGTCTCTGTACAAGAGAAAGAGATTTATAAGCTTCATAAGCAGCTAGCCTATTTTCGTTTTGTTCATTTTTCCTTTGTATCGTTCCAGGAGAAACAACATTAACTCTAATTGGAGCTAGTTCAACAGCTAAAGCTTTTCCTAAACTTTCAATAGCGCCATTACAAGCTCCGTAAGCAGGCGCTCCTTTAAGTGGCTTTTGACTAAATGCACCGGACATTAATACGATAGATCCAGAGTTTGAGAGAAAAGGAATTGCATATTTTACGGCATAATATTGTGGCCAAAACTTTCCGATAAAGCTGCTTTCGGCGATATCATCCGTAGCAGTTATTGGTCCAAGTGTGTAAGAGGCTCCTGGTGTGAATAAATGATCAAAATTCCCAACTTTCTTGAAAAAATCTTGTAATTGGTTTTTATCTTGGTTATCCAATACATAAGTTTGAAGATGGTTGTTATTTATTACTTCTCGAGCAATCATTAATTTTTCTTCTGAACGGCCTGCAATAATAACATGTGCGCCTTGTTCAATTGCTTGTTTTGCTGTTGCTAATCCAATACCAGAACTCCCGCCAATGATAACGATATGTTTATCTTTTAACACAGTAATAGACATGATTAAACATCTCCCTTAATATAAGATTTAAAATAAGTTGTGTTAATTTTATTATTCGTTAAAAAATGACTACTGAAAAGTACGCACTTTATATGTACTTAGTCGCGAATTTCGTACTAATCGCTTTTTGTATGGATACATAATATAAAAAATTACTGGGGGGAGTGGTGAGGAAAATGAATTTAGAGGATCCGAAATTAAAAGGGGTAATAGCAACATTACAAATAATCGGAGGTAAATGGAAACCACTCATTTTATTTATATTATTAACAGATGGAACGAAACGGTTTGGTGAATTAAAGCGATTAATACCAGACATTTCTCAAGGAACATTAGCGAAGCAGCTTCGTGAATTAGAGCACGATCAACTAATAAAACGCGAAATTTATCAAGAAATACCACCTAAAGTGGAATATAGCTTAACTGAGCATGGAAAAACAGTCAGTATTGTTTTGGATAGTATGTGTGGTTGGGGAAGAGGACATTTAGAATATATCGATAAAAACAAACTATAATATTATTATGTAAACTAAATGTGATGTGTCGAAACATATCGTTTTAATAATTTATATTTTATAATATATAATTAAATAGTGTTATAGGTTATTATATATACAGTCTTCCAGATGAGGTGATATAGATGAAATGCTGTATCGTTCGAAGTAACTAGTTGTTCGGGGCTGAAAAAATGCGTACCAGATATAAAAGGAGATTTACGAAAATATCAACTTTGAGTCTATTTCGGGGATCATCATAAACATTTAATACATTTTTGCAAAGGGGAAATAATAAAATGAATGAATTAGAGTACAAAAACTTTTATGATAAAGTGGGAAGTGAAAACGGCTGGGATTTTAGTAAGCTAAAATGTGAGACTGTAGGGGACACCTGGGACTTTTATAGCGAAGTGAAAGTAAGATGTAAACCATCACATATTTTACTTGATGTTGGTACAGGTGGAGGAGAAAATGTACTTAACATAGCATCTTCAGCCAAATTATTAATTGGAATAGATAATTCTATTGGAATGATCAAAACAGCACATTCCAATTTGAATAAAGCCGGTGTACAAAACGTTGAATTTCTTCAAATGGATTCTGAAGCTTTAACGTTTCCGCATGCTCATTTTGATATTGCTTCAAGTTGTCATGCGCCGTTTGTAGCATCTGAATTGGCAAAAGTAATAAAAAAAGGTGCTTTTTTCTTAACACAACAAGTTAGCGAACATGATAAATTAAATCTTAAAGAAGCATTTGGTAGAGGGCAATGCTTAGGTGAAAAAGATGGAACGTTAAAAGATAAGTATATGGATGAACTTATTAGTGCAGGATTTGAACTCGTGCAAGTACGTGAATATGATGTAACCGATTATTACAGTACTCCTGAGGATCTCATTTTCTTATTAAAACATACGCCTATTATTCCTAGATTTGGAGAAAAAGAAGAGGACTTTAATATTTTACAAAAGTTCATTGACGCTAATAGTTCCGAAAAAGGGATTCGTACGAATTCAAAAAGGTTTATGATTATTGCTGTTAAATCATAGTGTATTTTAACGTAAAAGTAATTCCTGATATTACACATTTGTTACACTGGGATAAACCAGAAGTTGTTATAGAGGAAATTAAAAGTAATTGGATTTAGACGATTCATACTAAAGTTGTAGTTTTCATATGAAAAATCAATCCTTCCGTTTGATTTTATCTGTTTATAAGTGTAATACAATACGAATAAATAGAATAAAATAGGGGGGATTTAATATGATTACACATATTTCAGATATAAAACTACAAACGGTTTCCATAGAAGGGGTAAAGCAAGTTTATAAGGACATATTATCTTTTCAAATAAAAAAAGAAACCGCATCATATATTCAATTTGAAGTAACACCGTATACAACAATTAGCTTTCAAGAAGTGTATGAACCAATTGCACCTGCGCATTTCGCCTTTGAGATCCCATATTCAAAGTTTCATGAAACGGCAAAATGGCTTAAAGAGTCTGGATTACTCATTGTGAAATGGAAAGATGGTCATACAATTGGTGAGGAGAACGATCTATTCAATTTATACTTTAAAGACGGTGATGGAAATCTTCTCGAAATTATTGCACATAGTTATGTTAAAGAAGATGTATTAGTCCCGCATTCACCGTTAAACATTTTATACGTAAGGGAAATTGGTCTTCCCGTTAAAAGTGTACCCGTATTTAGGGAATGGTTGAAATCAAATTTAAATATGAAAACGATGGAAGATGGGGATATTTTCAACTTTGTTATTGGTGGCACTGCATATATTGTTGCGACTTGGTGGCAGAGGCCTTGGATTCCAATTGCGATGAAAGCTTTACCACCGAAAGTACATGTTTCTTTCGGAACAACTGATCAAGTATTTTTAGAACGAATCCAAAATAAATTTAAGAAAAATAGTGTTCCATTTGAAAGTAAACATAATGAAGTATTATTTATACAACATGGGTATAAATTTTCAATCTTGCATACACCGGATTTTCATTCAGATACTCCTAGAAAATTAAACCTACCACTTTCTATATAATTATAGGAGGTGGTAGGTTTTTTGCATTTCCATGAAGAAGGGTTTCAGCATAATTACACTGAATTTATAGAGGAGTATAAGGCGTTATCCTAATTTACTGTAAGGAGAGAAATGAATTGAATCTGGGAAATCCGATAGCAAAAGGAAATACTGCTGAAATTTACCTTTGTAATAATAAAGTTGTGAAATTATTTAAAGAATACCTCCCTAATACAGAATCTCTATATGAAGCACAAAAACAGAAGTATGCATATTCACGTGGTTTACACGTTCCTAAAGTGTTTGAAGTTACAGAGATACAAGGTAGACAAGCGATTATTATGGAATATGTAAAAGGGAAAAGTATTGGTGAGCTTCTGCTAAATAATTTAAGTGAAGCAGAGCATTACATAAGTATTTGTGTTAATGAACAACAAAAGATTCATGCTATTTCTGTAAGATCGGATGAAATAGAACAGATGGAAGAGAGACTTTATCGTCAAATTCAATCTGTTCAAAATCTAGATGAGAAACAAAAGAAGAATATATTGAGCAAAATGGATTCAATTGTGTTTGAACCAAGATTATGTCATGGTGATTTTCATCCGTTTAATTTAATTATGAGTAATGATTATGTGAAAACTATAGATTGGGTTGATGCTAGTTTAGGTGATATTCGGGCAGATGTGTTTCGAACATACTTGTTGTACTCACAATCTTCTGTAGAATTAGCTGAAATGTATTTACATATATATTGCAGGAATACCCGAATATCAAGAAATGAGATTTTTCAATGGGCACCTATTATTATTGCGGCTAGAATATCTGAAAATGTATCTGCTACAAACATTGAATATTTGAATGATCTGGTAGCACAGTATTGTAATTAAAGAAAAACTTTCGCCATTTTAATTTTTAAATTAAATACGTTCTAGCAATACAAACCGATAAGTAAAGGTATTGAGATTTACAATCAGATATTAAATTTGCAAAGGAGGAGTCCATTTTATGAAATCTTTTGAATCGATTTCAGGGGAACCTGAATGGGAGGAATCTGCTCCCGCACTACAAATTTCGAAGCTGTATAAACTATTCGGCGAGTTTATTGCAGTCAATCATATTGATTTAACTGTTCCGAGGGGATCTTTTTATGGAGTTGTTGGCCCTAATGGGGCAGGAAAAACTACTTCGTTGTCGATGGCTGTTGGTTTATTACGACCAGATGGCGGGTACGCTAAAGTTTTTGGGGTTGATGTTTGGGGAAATCCGGCACAAGCAAAGACATTGATCGGGGTATTACCAGATGGATTGGCCTTGCCGGAAAGACTTACTGGTCGCGAATTATTAACATATATGGGCCTGTTAAGGGGAATGAGTGCTAAAGAAGTTAATCGACGAACAGAAGAATTACTTACAATACTAGAATTGAATAATGCTGAAGGAACGCTAGTTATCAATTATTCTACTGGCATGCGTAAAAAAATTGGTCTTGCACTTGCACTCCTCCATGCACCGAAATTACTCATTCTCGATGAACCATTTGAGGCGGTAGATCCTATTTCTGCAACTACTATTAAAAAGATTTTACAGAAATTTGTTAGTTCTGGTGGTTCAGTAGTATTTTCAAGTCACGTCATGGCGTTAGTTGAACAAATTTGTGATCACGTTGCAATTATTTCCAAAGGAAAAGTGGTTTCTTCAGGAACAATGGAAGATGTTTGCGGTGATGAAACGCTCGAAGATATTTTCGTTCAGCTAGTAGGCATTCCTGCTGTTAAAGGAGGAGAACTGTCTTGGTTAGTGTTTTGATTCGAATGAAGTTATCAATCCTAAAAAATTCAATGAATAGTGGTAAAGCAGTTCTTTTAACTATTATAGGAATAGTTGGTTTATTGATTGCAATTGGAACCATTGTGCTCTTTTCTTTTTATCCTACAGAACATAACGTTTCAAAAAGTATTCTATATGTGGTATTCGCTCTGTGGACAGTAGGGTGGATTTTGGGCCCGATTCTTTCTGGGGGAGATGGAATGTTACGTCCTGAATATTTCGCGCTGCTTCCACTCACTTCATTTAAACTTGCTAGGGCGTTACTCGTTGTAGCTTTTATAGGATTAGGGCCACTTGTTAGTCTTATAGCCTACGTAGGATTATTAATTTACGCAGCTAGGGTTAGCTTATATGCAACTATAGTTGCAGTTCCAGCAATTATTTTACAGTTAATATTTGTGGTGCTGTTATCAAAAGTAGTAGCTAGTATTATTGGTGAGACGATGAAATCAAGAATAGGTATGGAAGTGGGAGCAATGCTCTTTGGTTTCATCATTGCGTTTTTAAATGTAGGCTGGTATGCACTTCCTGCTATTAATCGGGTAACACTAAACGAACCTACATTTCTTTACATGTTTCCGTCTAGTTGGGCGATACTTGCTGTAGAGTTTGCTATTCAATCCAATTGGTTATTAGCTTTTGTTTTTTTAATTGTTTTAACAATATTATGCGGACTGCTTTTATTTATATGGACGACATTACTGATGAAAAATACAGTGAAGGATACTAAGAAAATCCAAGATACGATTACTACTAATAAACATAGAAAAGCTCTCCGAATCTTTTCAGAAACGAAAATTGGAGCAATAATTACTAAAGAATTAAAAAGTTGGGCAAGAGATCCACAACGAGGCCGTTTCCTCCGGATGGGTATTTGGATAGGAGTGTTTTATGGTATTTTAGTTACAAGCGCTCATATATCGTATTTAATGCCTTGGGCAGGGGTAATTATGATTGTTTTCACAAGTATGTTTGCCTGCAATATATATGGGTTTGATGGGAGTGCATTATGGTTAACATTAACGACGCCTGGCGCAGAACGGATTGATGTGTGTGGTCGTCAATTTGCTTGGTTGATAGCTATTGGCCCGATTGCAATTTTGACAACAATTATTTTCACTATTTATAGCGGACTTACTTTCGTTTATCCTTGGGTATTTGCAATAATTCCGGCATTACTCGGTGGGGCTGCAGGTCTTATTATGATGTTTTCTGTATTTAACTTAATCCCAATAACTGATCCTCATCGTCGCGGAAAAGGAACCGTTATTTCAGGTGATGATATGAGTGCCAGTAAAATGTTTATAACAACATGGTTAATGATGGTGATGGTATTAGCAACAGCTATACCCGCTTTGTTAGTTGTATGGATTGGGACATTACTACATATAGAGCTCATACAATGGCTAGGTGTACTGACTGGCATTTGTACAGGAGTGTTTTTAGCTTGGGGGCTTGGTCGAATTGCTTACTTAAAACTTGAAAAAAGTGGCCCTGAGTTGCTATTTGCAATGAAAAGTGGCATGAAAATATTGCGTGATGATAACAAAAAGAAAAATAACAGAATAGCGGCTGAATTACCTAAGAAAAAACTTGCTGTTGTTGTTCTATTAGTATTTATGGGGATCTTTTTTTTGATTCATCAAAGTATAATACCGTTAATTTTTGAGATATTTAGTGTAGATGAAAAAGTTCGTCTTTTCTTTCTGCCTCGCTACCTGCCACATATTGTTCGTATTCCTATAATCATTATATTTGCTGTAGTAGGTATAGCATCTTTGTATAAAGCTATTTTAATTAAGAAAAGACATGGGAAGGAACATCAATTTATAAAAGAGGAAATATAGAATTTTTCCGGAAAATTAGTAATTACAGAATTTACGCTGCTTTCATCCCACGCAGGACTTTAGTGCGTCTTTAGACGTGGGATGAAAGCAGCGTTTTTGCATAGCAAAACATGGTATAGGTTATTTATAGTCATGTAAAAGACGTAAAAATATTTGAGAACCAACAATCTGTACGGTATGGTCACAGTACCGTAGCCCACGAACCTAAACGGTCTGTTGTGGGAGTGGTAATGGCACACTGCAACCTTGCACGTCAGCGATACCAGAAATGGACTTCGCCTTTGGTAGCAAGAATCCCACTGACATTAGTCAGCTGACCCCTTTAGGGGTGGGAGTGTCAAGTGATGTTAATGAAAGAATGATTATTTTCGATCTTCATTCTATAAAGATTCATTATCCGTACCTCTTCCTCAGTTAATTCTTCTTTATCCCAATACATATGCATTAAACTATATTCGAATATCTCTTTTAATTTGGTAAAAAATGGTAGTTGGTCTAGCATCTCTTTTGGTAAATCATTTTCCTCTTTGTATCCTTCAACTATTGCTTTTGTAATAGAACTCTCATAGTCAACTATGTTACCATTCCCAACGAATGAATACTCTATCGCACTATAGATTGGAACTGCTAAATCGAATATATAAAAATGTTTCTCACAGTCTTGAAAATCAATCATTGTTAAATTTGAATTATTTTCGACTAATATGTTTTCTAACCATAAATCTCCGTGAATTAAGCCATAATTTGAAGGATTCTTTGGCAGTTCCTTTATAGAAGCTAAAACGTCAAATGCAATTTCTCTTATAGTAGTTTCTTCTTTAGGGATATAGTAAAGAAAATTATACTCTTCATTTTCATACCAGTCGTTTATATGATTTACCGGTTGAATTCTTTCAAAGTCTTTAGATATACGATGTAATTTTCCAATTTGTTGACCAAGTTTTTTAAATACATTAGAATTCCAGTCGTTTCTTGGTAAATGTATACCAGGAGCAGCTTTATATAATACAGCAAAAACTTCTTTGTCTAATATTATTTTCTCTACTAAATTCCCCTTTGAAGAAGGTATTATTGGAGGGACTCCTAAGCCCTTTTGATATAAAAAATTCGTATATGTAACTTCTTCTAATTGCTCTTCATATGTTTTATAGTTTGTAATTCTAACGAAGTAAGTACCTTGTGCTGTGAGACATTGATACATTTCATTTGTTACTGGTGTCATTTCAATAAACTCCAATGGATATAGTTTATTAATTAGTTTGAGTATCTCTTTTTCTATATTATTCATTTTAACTTCCTTTCCAAACATAAATTTCCCACTCACAAAACTACTAGTTCCTTAACTTACAAATTTCGTGTTTTATTTGGTAGAATCCTTTAAAAAAGATTTATCCCATAAAATCCCGATTAGTATGGGATAATAATCAGTGTGGAGGAACAAACTCCCCACTGATTAAAGTTTCACTTTATTGGAAATTTAAGTGAATGTATAACGAAATAAGGTAGCTGAAAAAATATGAAATGAGTAATTACATATGATATTTAAAGGTTCTAGAGAGTAAGGTTATAAACCACAAGAAATATCAAAAGAAAGAAGTGGATACTTCTTATAATTTTTAGTGAGGAGGGGGATAAATGAATGAACATATACAGCTAATGATTGAATGGATTGAGGGCAATTTAAAAAAGAAGTTTTCATTAGATAAATTATCTAATTATATGGGATATTCTCCTTACTTCTGTTCGCTTAAATTTCATCAAGTAACAGGGATAAGTATTAGACGATATATTCTTCTTAGAAGATTGTATTTATCAACGGAAGATTTGACGAATGATAGAAAGATAATTGATATCGCATTTGATTACGGTTACTCTTCGCAAGAGGCTTATAGTAGAGCATTTAAAACTGTTTTCGGTATAACCCCAGGAAAATTCCAACTTAACAAAATACCGGTTCAATCATTTATTAAACTCTCAATCAATGATTGAAAGGAGTGGGATAGAATGAATTTTTCTAGAAAAATTGAAGTTGATCAGTTACGAAATGCGAAGAGTGAGCTGTTTGATAAAGATGTACTAAACATATTAAATGGTCAATTTATGTATGAAGAATTTAAAAGTGAAAAACTAATGAGGGAGTCTTATTACGCTCCATTTAATGAAGCTATGTGTGTAAATGCGACTACCGCACAGATTTTTGATGATGAGTTTATTCAAACAAGGGCAGATGGGCACCAAGGTACTGTAGAAAGTTATACGAAAAAGGTTATTCATCCTTTAGAGAATCTTTTTAAGAAAGAGTATAAATGTATTGTTTTATGGTTCGGTGAAGATATGTTTTGCCAAATGAATCTACTTACAGTACTTTCTTACCTTGAACAGTCTGGTTATAAGGGCAAAGTATACTTAAATAGCTTCAGAGAGGATGAATTTAAAGTTAGTCAAATTGAACTTGAATTAGGGAACTATTTTTCTGTTTACAATGAAGTTCTAGTAAATCATAAAAAGCCATCTCATGAGGTACTACCTGTAATGTATCAGGCGATAGATTTATATTTAGAAATGTTAAAAGAAAATAATGTAGTAGTAAAGTATATCTCCAAAAATAAAGGTTTACCAACACAAGAGTTATTAAAAAGGTTGTTTAATCTTTTTCCAACAATAGGATATGGGGACCTACAATATATAGAGCTTATTAATAAAGCGAGATGAAAATTGAAACTAATTAGAAGAGAATACAGTAAAAAAGATGCACCTAAAAGTATAGGTGCATCTTTTTTACTTATATTTGTTCAAGTAAATTTAATTCTTCTTCTACAAATGCCATTAATTCTTTTATTGTCTTACTAGAAAAATCAAAACGAATTCCAGCTGCTTCATATACCTCTGGTAAGGATTCAGAGCTACCTAGAGATAATGCTTGTTTGTAATTTTGTAGTGCTTGTTTAGGATTCTCTTTATATTGTTTATACATTTGCAATGCACCAAGCTGCGCGATTGCATATTCGATATAATAGAATGGTATTTCGAATATGTGTAGTACAGGTAACCAGCCAGTTGCTATCCAGTTTTCATAACCTTCAATATTTACCACATTCGATTGGTAAGTGTGATGTAATTCTAAATATTTTTCATTTCTTTCTTTAGCAGTATGATTTGGATTTTCATACATCCAATGTTGGAATTGATCAACGATAAGCATTTGTGGTAAATACTTAACAATATCTTTAAAGAAATCTAATTTTGCTTTTATAAATTCTTCTGTATTCTCATAAAATGTATCCCAATACTCCATCGAAAACAATTCCATTGTCATGCTAGCTAGCTCAGCTGATTCTGAAGGGATTTCTAAATATTTTTGTAGCTCTAGCTGCTTCATACATTCATTATGAATACTATGGCCCATTTCATGGAGGAAAGTAGTAACATCATAATGTGTATGATTGAGATTCATAAAAATAAAAGATAATTGAGAAGCAGGTAAGTGTTCGCAAAATCCTCCAGGTGCTTTTCCTTTACGACTTTCTAAATCTAAGCAATCATTTTTATGCATACGGCTCAATAATGCAGAAAATTCTGGGTCTAGTTTTTGTAAAATATGAGAACTTTTTTCGATTAAATCACTCTCGTCTTCAATGGGTTTTAATACTTTTTGATTTGGTGCGGCTGCTTTTAGATCCCACGGACGAAGTGTATCTACTTGAAGTTCAGCTTTTTTCTCATTAAATATATTATCAATAAGTGGCACAACGTATTTACGAACGGATTCTGCAAGTTCATAGCAATCATCAGCCGTATAATCAAAACGTTCATATTTTTTAAACATATAATCACGATAATTATCTAATTGAATGTTTTTTGCCTTTTGGTGACGGATTGCAATTAATTCATTTAAAATATGTTGTAAATTATTTTCAACAGATAAGAATTTTTCAGAAATGAGCGTTTTTGCTTTTTTTCGTATATCACGATTCGGATTTTGTAAGTAAGACTGTAGTTCAGTAATTGTTTTTTCTTCGCCATCCCATAGTGCAGTCAAACTGCCTGTAATTTCGAAGTACTCGGTTACTAATTTGTCTTCTTTTACTTCTAAATCAATGTTCTTTTCACAAAATAATGTTTGCGCATTTTTTATTTTTTTATCTAGTAAGCTATAAGTTTTTGGATCAAGTTGCATTCGAAATGGTGACTCTAAATATTTATTATCAAAGGAATTTTGATAACGTTTCAAAAGAGGCCTTACATATTGTTGATCATATTCAAACGTATCTTTTATTTCTTTGTTATCTGTATTACATTGAAAGTCAATATAGTGTGCTCTTAATTGTTCTTCGATTTCCCATATTAATTTCGACTGTATTTTCAGCCAATTTTCTAAATCTTCTCCTGAAGAAATGGGTTTACTTAATAAAGTAGACAATTCGTGCTCTAGCTCATATATATTACGGATATCGATCGTATTAGAGTTCTGCATTATTTACCCCTCACTTTTTATTTACTCAAGGAGGTATTCTTTTTTTTCGCTATGATTCCTTTTTTTTCTAGAAAATTTGTGCCTATTACTCCAAGAACAATCATAAGTGTACCGACAATATGATAATAGGCAATTTGCTCGTGTAAGAATACAACGCCTGCGATAATGGTAATAAGTGTAGATAAGTTGCTAAAAACACTTATTTTGGCTGCTTCAATATAAGATAATGAATAGTTTAATAATAATGCTGTCAGTAAGGATGATAGTAATCCTAAATATAAAATGGAGATAAGAAATGTGCTGTTCGTAAATGGCTTAAAGTATACAGTTGTTGTACCTTTGTTTATATGGCTGACGATAGCGATTAAATTAAAAGTAATAAAACCAATTGCTGTCATTGTGTATGTTAAATCCATTAACTTGAATTTCTTTGTCATTTTTCGAGCTAACACATTATAGCAAGCAGATGATAATGCCGATAATAAAATGAGAATAACCCCGATGAAATTCGTTTCATGAGCTCCTATACCATTCATGATAAATATATATATGACACCGACGACAGAAATAAATACAGATGTTTTTTGCCATGTATTCGTATACTCTTTTAAAAAATAGGAAGCGAGTATCATTGTAAATATAGGAATAGCTGCTTGTATAATTCCAGCTTCAGAAGAACTTGTATATACTAATCCAAATGCTTGGAAAGCAAAGAATAGTGCCGGATAAAATATTGCGAGTGGTAAAAGTGCAAGTATGTTTTTGAATGAAATATTTAACTTTACGAAACCGAAAATAACCGGAATATTTGCTGCTATGAAGGCAACTGTAAAACGGTGAGCCAGTGTATCAAGAGGACTCGTAATGGTTAGTGCTAGTTTCACAAACATAAATGAAAATCCAATAATAAATGAATAGAGTAATGCTGATATATATGCTTTTGTTGTATTTTTCATAATTTCACCTCATAGTAGTTAATTTCTTACTGGCCAGTATACGTACATAGTAATCCTTCTGATCTAGTGCTACAATGTGAACAAATACAAACTGTACCGGTACAAAAAATATAGGAGGTGTAATGATGTATAAGTATTTACATGTTTTGAACGACTTAGAAAGTATGATTCAAAATGGTGAGATAAAAGAAGGAAAGAAATTACCGTCTATACGGTCGCTTGTTACACAATATGAATGTAATAAGGCGACTGTAATACGAGCGCTGCATGAATTGGAAAAGCGTCATATTATTTATTCTGTACCTCAAAGTGGATACTACGTTGTGAAGAAATCTGGAAGTTACGTAGAAAGTAACGAGATTATTGATTTCGCTTCTTCAGCCCCAGATTCAGATGTTTTTCCATACTTAGATTTTCAGCATTGCATTAATAAAGCGATTGATACCTATAAGAATGATTTGTTTATATACGGAACACCGAAAGGGTTACCATCTTTAATTTCGGTTGTGCAAAAACAGTTAGCAAACTATCAAGTTTTCACGAAGGAAGATAATATATTTATAACGTCGGGTGTGCAGCAAGCACTTGCTATATTAACTTCAATACCATTTCCAAATGAAAACGAAACGATACTAATTGAGCAGCCAAGTTATCATTTATATATTGAATATGTAGAAATAAATAAGATCCCTGTGATCGGAATAAAGCGTACACATGAAGGGATAGATTTAAATGAACTAGAGAAGATATTCCGCACAGAAAAAATTAAATTCTTTTATACAATACCAAGGTTTCACCATCCACTTGGAACGTCGTATTCTAAAAAAGAGAGAGAAAAGATTATTCAACTTGCGAAGAAATATAATGTATTTATAGTGGAAGATGATTATTTAGCAGATTTAGAAACTGATTCAAAAGTTGATCCTTTTTACAGTCAAGATAATTGTAACCATGTTATATATTTGAAAAGTTACTCAAAGATTATTTTTCCAGGTTTACGAGTTGGTGTTGCAGTTATTCCACCAGCTATTGCAAATACTTTCAATAAATATAAAAAGATATTAGATATTGATAGTCCGATGATTTCTCAAGCTGCTTTAGAAATTTATATAAAGAGCGGAATGTTTGATCGGCATAAACATAAAATTAAAGCATCTTACTACAATAGGTCAAAGAAACTAGCGGAAGTAGTAGAAGGTGTTCAAAATGAAAACCCACGTTTGTTTACTTATAGATCTGTAGATTCAATTGGAATACACACGTGTTTACAGTTGAAAAGAAACATAGTTACGGATACACTTATTAAAAATTTAAGCAAGAGTCAACTAAGCATAGATTCTATTAATAAAAATTATTTGAGTAACTTTCATAAAGAGAGATTGTTGAAGTTAAATGTATCTAATGTAAAAGAAGAAAAGATTGAAGAAGGGATTGGCAAAGTAATTGAGGAAATAAAACGAATGAACCGTGTAGATTTTCAGTTTAAAAAAGAATAATGCTTATGAGGGGGCCTGCTTTGAATAGAATAGAATAGCCTTGTTTGTATGTACCGCTCTGGTTGAGTCACAATAATAATGTTTAATTACAAAAAAATCGTTCCATACATGATATACCATTAAAAGGTCGTTTTTTTGAATAAAAATAAGAGAATGGGGTCTTTGTAAGTAATTTAAAGGTAGTCCAGAAGATGTTATATCGTTTAGTAGGAGGAAGTATTACTCAACATTATGGAGGGAATCGATTATGAGCAATACACAAACATTACGAGGACTAACTACAGTTAGTTTTTGGACAGATGATTTAGCAGCTGCAAAAAAGTGGTACGCTGAGCTATTAGGAAGCGAACCATACTTTGAACGCCCAGGATATGCCGAATTTCGCATTGGAGACTACCAACATGAGCTAGGTTTAATCGATAGCCGTTATGCGCCAGTTGGTACAGTGACCGGTCCAGCTGGTGCTATCGTGTATTGGCATGTTGATGATGTAACAGCAACTTTCAATAAGCTGTTGTCTATGGGGGCGAAAGAATATGAGGCACCTACAGAGCGCGGCGTGGGATTCACTACCGCTTCCGTAGTTGATCCCTTCGGAAACATATTAGGCATTATGTACAATCAGCACTATTTAGATGTGCTGATTTCGAGCGAAAAAGCGTGAACCTCGCTGTTGCACAATGAGGCATAGGGCGTAATACTAATCAAATTTAATTCATATTATTTAACCCCTTTCTTAACATCAGAACGGGGTTATGCTTGTTTTACATTTACTGTTATGTTTTAAATACTCCGAAGTAAACTTTTAAATAACAGTTTACCTTCAGTTTCTATAATACAACCTAAATTAATATATATAGTAGATATTTACTTTATAAAATAAGGGGGATATTATGACTGAAACAAAAGAATCGTTAGCAGGGAATCTAGAAAAAGATGTGAAGTTTTCTATTATAATTCCTGCACACAATGAAGAAAAGTACATTAAAAAATGTTTGGATTCAATTGCAAAGGCATCAGAGGCATATAAAGATCAAACTGAAGTCATAGTTGTTTTAAATCGCTGCACAGATAACACAGAAGAAATAGCAAGGTCTTATAACTGTATTACATTAAAAAATAACGATAAAAACTTATCCAAAATCCGAAATGAAGGGGCCGAAATAGCTAGTGGAGAAATAATCATTACTATAGATGCTGATACCCAAATGACAGAGTTTATGTTGTCTAATGTAGACAAATATTTCGCTTCAGGTAAATACATTGGTGGTGGGGTAACTGGGAAGTTTGAAAGGATGTCTTTAGGAATATTCGTTTCCGCAATGTTAATAATAATCCCCTTACTTTTTAAGTATGGAGCTATATCTGTAGGGATTTTTTGGTGCTATAGAAAAGACTTTATGGCAATCAACGGATTTAATGAAAACATGCTTATGGCTGAAGATGCAGATTTCGCTAAACGATTAAAAGAATGGGGAAAGCAAAATAATAAGAAATTCGGTACAATTAAAAATGGAATGATAACTTCATGCAGAAGATTTGATAAATATGGAGACTGGGCTTTACTTAAAAATCCAAAAGTAATCTTAGCTTATCTAAAAGGAAATGATAAAAAATACGCAGATAAAACATATTATGATAACCAAGAAAGGTAACTGTGAAGATTTCCCAAACGAATCACCCTCAAATGAACTGGTGAATCAAGATAAATAACTGCAAGTTGAGTTTGTGGTAAATTTATTTTAAAATGTATTACTCTAACCACCCCTAATCCTTCATAAGAATTAGGGGTAGTTAGAGTGTACTATAAATAATTAAACTTGATCAAACAACTAAGGAGAATCACATGAAACCATTACAAGGTAAAATAGCAGTTGTAGCCGGGGCAACAAGAGATGCTGGAAGAGGAATTGCGATGATGCTTGGTGAAGCGGGTGCAACTGTATATGTAACAGGAAGAAGTACTAAAGGGAATTTATCCTGTATGGGAAGAACTGAAACGATTGAAGAAACGGCAGAGCTTGTTACAAAGCATGGCGGAATAGGAATCGCAGTTCGTGTTGACCATACAGTAGAAGACGATATTAAAGCATTATTTACAAAGATTCAAGAAGAACAAAATGGACAACTTGATATTTTAGTAAATGATGTTTGGGGTGGCGATCCTTTAACGGAATGGGAGAAACCTTTCTGGGAACACAATCTACATAACGGATTATTAATGCAACAAAGAGCGGTTCATTCTCATATGATTACAAGTCATTACGGTGTGCCATTAATGGTAAATAATAAAAAGGGACTCGTAATTGAAATTACAGATGGTGTCGACTATCAATACAGAGGAAATTTATATTATAGTTTAGCAAAAATCTCAACGATTCATTTAGCAGAAGCAATGGCGAAAGATTTAGAACAACACAATATTACAGCAGTTGCAGTTAGTCCAGGATTCCTTCGTTCAGAAGCGATGTTAGATATATTTGGTGTAACAGAGGAAAATTGGCGAGACGGAGCAAAACAAGATCCTCATTTTATTGCATCAGAAACTCCTTTCTTTGTTGGAAGAGCAGTAGCAGCTTTAGCAAGTGATCCAAATGTTCATGAAAAAACGGGACGAGCGTTAAGTTCATGGGAATTAGGAAGAGAGTATGGATTTACAGATATGGACGGAAGACGCCCAGATTGGGGGAAATATTTTGAGGAGAATGTTTTGAATCAAAATTAATGTTTTTAGAGCACTCAATAGCTGAGTGCTCTTTTTCTTTATACTGTACATAAATAATAAAGTCCTCTTAAAAATAAAGTGAAACTTTAATCAGTGTGGAGGTGTCCATTCTCCACTGATTATTAGCCTTCACCAATCGGGTGTTTACGGGCAGTTATCTCCCACCTAACTTCCTAGCATTCGCCGAATTTTGAGATGGGAGTCTTACTGCCCGCAAATAGAGGGATAAAATAGTTATTTAAAAAGCATTGGTACAAATGAAATACAGTCAAAAATAAAGTGACAAATCCAACTTACCCAAATACTTTTTGAATTTTTTCATATATAATTTAGTGCTAATCTAATTGGGATTATAGTTATTAATAACTGCATTGGCACAAAACCATAAGCTGGAATATGCCACAAAGCGAACAACAAACTACATATTAATGATGCCGTGCCAAATTTTAATCCTAATTTTTGTAATGCGATAATTATATTAGTGCAAATCAATTCTTCACCCATTAACATAAAGGGCACACGGAATAAAATCATAGAAATACTTATTACTTCAGCAACGGAATTTTTAGTTGCAGGTTCAAAAATGTAACTGAATATTAAGTTGGAAGCCATACCTACGATAATTGTTAAAGGCACACCCCAAAGTAATGTCTTAATATTAAAATGTTTAAATTGCTCTAACGATATTTCCCCTAAAAAATAGTATCCAATAATTGCACATAATACAACATTCCATAAAGTTTCAAGAATCATTTCTAATACTTCAGGTATATTTCCCCCTAAAACTGCGAAAAGTTGATATACAATCCCGGAAATAATTAATAATCCCAAAGCTAAAAGAGATTTTGAATCAATTTTCTTCTCTGTTCCTATAATCTTTGTTTCCACAACAACCCCTTCTTTCTTATTTTTTGTTAATTATGAATTTATAATAGCACATTATTTTCCGAAATAATGGTAATTGAGACGGGCATAATAATTTTATTTTTTTAAATCAGTAAGTCCAAGATTAGGAGCTTACTTGCAAGAATCATTTACACCAAAACCTATTATTAATATTGTGATTAAATTAAAGTATTTTGAAAATGGTATGAAATAAAGTAATTATTAAACAAAAATAATAATCGCCCATCAAATTTTTGAGTAGGCGATTATTGTATTTCTAAGAACAAAATTAAACAACTTTATTATCTCTACACATATATCGCATAAAACATTTTTAAAATTTTATTAAATAAATGGAAAAACATTACCAAATAAATGATATCCTTAAAGTATAGTTTTTATTTTGTATAGGAGGGTGATGGAGTATATGGCGGTACGTATAATCGATGATTTACAACAATTCTCTTTATTACTTATGTTTTTGAGTACATTAATATTTTACAGATACTTAAAGAAGATTAAACGAGAGAGAAAACTGACTTCTTTCGAATGGACAATGTATTTTGTCACTCAATTCGCGACTTCCATTTGGGCAATTACTTATTTTATTAAATTCTTGTCTGAATCGTAAGTTACATTAAACCATTTTAGTTTATTAGATTATTGTTATCTATTAGGGATATAAATATAGTCCGTGTCTAAATCAATGACGACATCGCTTGTAATGTTTTCTTGTAATGACTTTGGAATGTTTTCAAAATGATATCGTGCACAAAATAAACTTACAAGATTCTGATTAGATAACTCTTCATTTTTCACGTTTAAATACATTACTATTAACTGGTTAATAGAACAGTTAGGACCAATAGCATACTCATTAATTCCATATCCATCAAATTCAATTATCATGTTAACACTATTGGTTGCTAGCCAACATTATAGCTTTAATTTTGGATGAACCTTTCCTATTGATTATTATAGCTTAAAGTTTAGTGAGAATATATTTTTATAAAGTGAGAGGGTAGTAATGGAACAAAATAAATTAGTTCTAGAAGGGCCTAAACAACTGAAGTGGCAAACGGATAAAATTAGGTCTTTACAGGATGATGAAATTATCGTTAAAACAATCGCAGGTGCAATTAGTATTGGAGCAGAGTTACCACAGTATAAAGAATCGGATGTTACAGATACAAATCCTTTTTATCCAAGAAAAACCGGATATGAAAGTTATGGTGAAGTTATTCAAGTTGGTAATAAAGTAACAAATTTAAACGTAGGCGATAAAGTGGTTTCTTTTTATGGGCATCAAACGATAGGAATAGTTAAGGGACATAAAGTAATTCGAATACCTAGTTATATAAAGTCTAAAGTTGCCTTATTATCCATTCTTTCATGTGATGCTGCCAAAGGGGTATTAAAATTAAACCCTCGACAGGATAGAAAGGTACTTATTACTGGAATGGGAGTTATGGGTTTACTCACATGTTATTTCTTAAAATACTATGCAGGTGTGGATCATGTGGATGTGGTTGAACCTAATAGAAATAGAAGAGACTTTGCAAAGAAATTTGGTGCCAAAAACATATATGATTCAGAAGAGCGAATAATAGAAACATATAATTACGGTTTTGAATGTTCAGCTACAAATAGCGGATTTCGTACATTGCAAAAAGCCCTTAATAATAATGGTGTAATATGTATACTTTCTGATGGTAATAAAGAAGAACTAACATTAACCGCCGACTTTTATCGGAAAGAATTGCAAATCATTGGGTCAAGTGACGGATATGATTATCCAAAACATGCAGATTGGTTTTTTAGAAAAATAGAACAAACACCATTTATAGAAGAAATTTTTCAACATGAAATACATTATACTGCACTCGTACAATGTTTTGAGGAATTGAGTCAAGGTATTATTAACCCTTTAAAAGTATACGTTTCATATGAATAATGAAAAAACTAACCAAATATTTGTCACATACTTTACATATGTTTCGTCACATTTATGATAACAGAATGAGGAGGAACATATATGAAGATTTTTGTAGCAGGTGCAACGGGTGTAATAGGACGTTCTTTATTGCCAATGTTAATAAAAGAGGGATATACGATATTTGCAATGATTCGTAATGAATCGCAAGTAGAAGCAATAAAGAAAGTTGGTGCTATACCAGTAATAGCCGATGTATTTAATCGTCATACTGTATTTTCTGTATTAGAAGAAACAAATCCCGATGTAGTTATTCATTAATTAACATCATTGTCTTCATGGGATTTTGAAGATAATGCAAAAATTAGAATTGAAGGTACTCGTAATCTCGTTGACGCAGCTAAAAATGTAGGTGTAAAGAAAATAATTGCTCAAAGTATTTCGTGGGCATATGAACCAGGAGATACGCTTGCATCAGAAACAGATCCGCTAGATTTTTCAGCTCCTATGCCTCGCCAAGCTACGATAAATGGTATTACTAAATTAGAAGAAACAGCCTTTGAATTATCCGAAGCAGTTATACTTCGATACGGTACGTTATATGGACCTGGAACGTGGTATACGGAAAATGGAGTGATTGCGAATCAAGTTCGAAATAACGAAATTGTTGCGACGGATGGGATAAGCTCGTTTATACATGTCGAGGATGCAGCTAGGGCAGCAGTGTTAGCTCTTAATTGGCCCTCAGGTATAGTAAATATAGTTGATGATTACCCAGCTACTAGTAAAGAGTGGTTACCGATATATGCAACTGCAATAGGGGCACTTAATCCTAAGATTCAAACGGGGAAAAATAGCTGGGAGAGGGGTGCTTCAAATAATAAAGCACGTAATGAGTATGGATGGATACCTTTATATCCTTCATGGTCTGAAGGGTTTAAAGATTTGATGAGTATGTGAAATATCATAAAAATCTTTTAATGGGAATACTAGTAACATTCACAATTAAAGGATTGGACTGTAATGAATATACTTTTTGAAAGCTTTATTTTAATCCTCACTGGAATTGTTGTTTTAAAAATGACAGGTAGTAAGTCCGTTAGCCAAATGACCAGAGCTGAAATTATTATTGTTGTTTCTATAGGTCGTATTATTGTAGAACCTATATTAAGTAGGAAAGTAGTCCCATCTATTTTTACTGCGTTTATTTTTGCAAGTGTTTTACTTATCATTCATTTTTTTGAATTGAAATCACGAAAATTAGAAAAGTTTCTCAATGGAACTAGCATTATTGTTATAGAAAACGGAAAGATTTTAAAAAAGAATTTATTACGTGCAAAAATGTCAGAACAACAATTGTTTATGCATCTGAGAGAAAAAGGTATACATGAAATCAAGAATTTACAACAGGCAACTGTAGAAACGAACGGACGTATTGGGTATCAACTAACTACCACGGCACAGCCAGTTACTTTAGAAATGTTAGAAAAGCTATTAGAGCAATACAATCTTAAAAAATAGTTATAGATTGAAAAGTGCTTATACATAAAGGTACTTTTCGCAAATATGTAAAAGTCCCTTCAGTAATTCTGAAGGGACTTTCGTGTTACTTTTTGTATTTAATAAGACTGGAAGGTATGATTTTTAAAGGTCGCATCATATCATGGTCTTCATGCTCTAAACGATGACAATGCCATACATAATCTCCAGAATAGGGTTCAAACTTCATAATAATTCGAACGATTTGTTCACCTGCTACTAGTACGGTATCTTTTAAACCGAAATCAGCTGGGAGAGGATCTAATAAGTTTCCATTCAAATCATGACGATCAAGAACTTGAAAATTAACTAGATGTATATGAATAGGATGAATCCCAACGGTCAAATTTACTAACTCCCATATTTCAACAGAATTTAATAAGGGTGTTTCTGTCACTGGATCGGCCCATTCTTTATTATCTAATAAAAGCATGAGACGCCCAAATTCATCCTCTGAGTCATTTAACGTTAATCGTCTTACTTTCTTTACTTTTTCTACGGGAATAAAGTCAATGTTACTTAATTTGCATGGTATTTTACTTTTATCTGGGCAGGATAATCGTTTCGTTACTTGGAACTCCATAATCTCACCAGTTGGATTATCTAAATCAATTCCATTTTGTAAAACTACTTTTTTTCCTTCAAACCTTGAAAAATCAATAATAATGTCAATACGCTCTGCTGGTGAAACATCTAAACTTTGTACTTTAATCGGCCGTTTAAGAAGGCCTCCATCAGTTCCTATTAAAAAGAATGAGCTAAGGTCACTTAATTGGAACTTGTATGTGCGAGTATTAGAAGCGTTTAATAAACGAAATCTATATTTGCGGGGCTCCACTTTTAAAAATGGCCATACTTTCCCGTTGACTGCAATTGTATTTCCTAAAAATAGAGAAACAATAGAAGGGTATGGTAAACCTGGTGATGGATCTTCAGGTTGAGCAGGATAAAATAGGGAACCGTCCGGATTAAAAAATTTATCTTGAACGATAAGTGGTATTTCGTATTTACCTTTAGGTAGGGGTAGTGATTTTTCTTCTTTATCACGAATCAAGTAAAGTCCTGCAAGACCTGCATATACATTTAAACGAGTAATCCCAAGTGCATGATCATGATACCAAAGGGCGGTTGCTCGTTCTCGATTCGTATAATGATAAATCTCTTTTACGAAACTAGGTCCTGTTTGTTGAAAGTTTTTCGTAAACCATGCTTCAGGATGACCATCGCTATCTGGTTCACTTGGGCTTCCATGTAAATGTACAACAGTTCGTACTTCTGGGTTATCATGCGCCCCGTGAACGGTTGTATCAACAGGTAAGAAGTGTTTTTTAGGTAAATCGTTTGACCATCTCACATATACAGGATGATCTTTTTTTACCTCAAATGTTGGACCAGGTACCATTCCATTATAACCCCATACTTTCGTCTTTGGTAAATCACTATGAAACTTGTGTAGCGTTTCAATCATACGTACATCATAAAACGGCTTACCTTTATATGTTCCTATAGGTTTTATTACAGAGGGAATCGGAAGGGGATCAATAAATTTTTTTAATTCCAAATATCGCTACCTCCTTTCGTGTAATATAGTATATTCTATTACGTGAATGTTATATTGTTTGTATACTTGACCAACAAAATCATTGATATATCCCTTATACATGTGAATCTAATATGACTTAAAATAATATACAGAAAAATTTAGTGGTCTAAATGCTTATTCAAGGGTTTTAGGCTGTGGACCATCCGGATTTTCTTGAAATTTACAGAGGAAGATATTTTACTGGACATAACAGAAAATCTATTTGATTTAGTATGTGCTTGTATTTTACCAAGGGTGATGACGATCAATGTTGCGATTAACAACAACATTAAAGTTCAAAAATAAACAGAATGAATAATTGACAAAAAATGAGAATAATAGTAACCTAACGTAAAACATACGCTACCGTATTTTATTGGAGAGATGATATGCAATTAACGAGGGAAGACTGGATAAAAGTAGGATTACAACAATTAGCTAATGAAGGAATACATAAAGTTCGCATTGAAGCACTTGCTCGATTGCTAAAAATAAGCAAAGGAAGCTTCTATCACTATTTTCGTGACCATCAAGAGCTTTTAGATTCTATGCTTGACTTTTGGGAAGTACATGCAACAAAGCTGATTGTTCAAAGTATGGAGCAACAGGATGCCTCTTTAGAACAGCTATTACAGATTAGTTTTAATCGAGATAAAAAAATTGAGAATGGTATTTATGCTTGGGCTAAATATGATCCTGTTGTGGCAACACGTGTAGTAGATATAGAAGAACAGAGAATTTCTTGTGTTGCAAAATTGTATCAAAAAATGGGCATAGACGAAACTGAATCAATTGATCGAGCGAGACTTGCCTATTTAACGTATGTAGGATGGATGACAAGGTTTGAAGCAAATCCTAATTTTGATATTGATAAAATGGTTGAGCTTTTAACTTCTTTCAGCGGGTGTCCAAGCATCGACTGAAAGAAGTAAAGCCTCCGGACGCAATTATGCTGAGGCATAATTGATTATTCGATAAATGTCCCTAGTATGGTTATAAAACCAGAAGGGACAAAATTTTCACTTTAACATACGGTGGTGTATGTTATTTTTAAAGTTACGACATTGGGGGCGAATAAATGAAATTACTATTAACATTAGTAGCTGTAGTGCTTCTGTGTTTTATCAGTTTTTTGCATATTTATTGGGCTTTTGGAGGTCGATGGGGTTCTGCCGCTGTTATTCCAGTAAAAGAGGGAGAATATAAGCCCGCTTTTACTCCGAGAATATGGGGAACGTTATTCATAGCTATTCTTATTCTACTAGCTAGTGTCATTATTGTTGTTCAAGTAGGTTATTTGCAGAGGTTCCAAGCAAATAGTTTATCTAAAATCGGAAGTATTGTCTGTGCTTTAGTTTTCATTATTAGGGCAATTGGTGATTTTAAGTTTGTTGGATTCTTCAAAAAAATTAAACATTCTCAGTTTGCTAGATATGACACTTGGTTCTATAGTCCATTATGTTTATTCTTTGGTTTTGTCTATATCATGTTGTTGTTTTAATAAGTATAATGAATTCCCTATAAAATAAATTTTATGCAGGAAGAAAACACCTCTTATTGAACAAGTAGTAATAAAAAGTTTGAGCATAGCAATAGAGCAATACGGGTTCTGGTGACAGCGAAGTCCGCTATGATTAGTCATTTGTGTTTAAAAAGAGGATAGATAGGGCGAATGTATTCAAGCTCTTCTATCCTTTTAATTTTTATACATATAATGTATGACATTAGATAAGAATTCACTATTAATAATAGGTTCAGCTTATATCTTGACTTTGAATAAAATTTTAAAGTGTTGGTTTTTTATTGTGTGAATAAGAGGTTAGTTGTTGTTTTGGAGTTTAAATCATTGATTTAAACTTAGCAATTGTATCATGTAATCTTTCTAATCCAATCAACATATCTTTATCATTTAACATTGAATAACTAATTCGTAAATGATTATATTGAGTTTCATGGCTTAACAAACAAGCTGTGCCGGGTAAAAAAGAAACATCTACTTCATTCGCTTTTTGTAATAATGTAAAAGGATCGATTGACTGTGGGAGTGTAATCCATAAGTTAAATCCTCCATTAGGTATTTCAAATTCTAATTCTTTTAATGGAGATAATATATCAATTGTTAAATCGCGTCTAATTTGTAAAGCAGTCCGTAATTTTTCTAAATGATTTTTCATTCGTTCCGCTCGTAAAAAAGGAAGTAGTGCTTTTTGTGTCAATAAGGGACTACCAATATCCATCGAAGCCTTCACAGCGTATAACCATTCAAAGATAGGACCTTCAGCTGCAAGTGCCGCGATGCGAAGACCTGGTGCTAACGTTTTACTAAATCCTTTTAAATATATAACGTGACCATTTGTATCAAAGCTTTTTATTGGAGAGGGAATTTTAAAATCCTCAAAATATATTTCTCCGAAAGAATCATCCTCTAAAATGAAAAATTGATAAAGCTCTGCTAGTTCTACAAGTTCCATTCTTCTTTCTTTACTCATTACTGTGCCCGTTGGATTCTGAAAAGTAGGATTCACATATAACAAAACAGGATTCTTTCTTTGACAAATATCATCGATTAAATCTGAGCGAATGCCGTTGTTATCTAGACTAACAGGGATAATTTGAACTCCTTTATTAACAAATACATCAAGCGCCGCTCCATAACACGGACTTTCCACTAACACTATGTCTCCAGGCTTTAATAATGTTTGGGCGATTAAATCGATTCCTTGCTGGGCACCGCTTGTAATTAATAATTGAGATGGATCTGTAACTACTTGTTGCTGTTCTTTTAAGTAGTTTGTTATTTCCAATCTAAGTTCTTTGTCACCTTGAACAGGTCCGTATGTTGCCAGTATCATTTGATCCTTATTAAGTAATTTGTGCATTTCATCTGAAAGAAACGGATTTGGTAATAAACGTGGATAAAGGACTGCCTGTGAAAAATCGAAATATTTACGGTGTTGGTTCATTACATATTGAGAACGCATAACATTAATGGATTTCGTTTTTTGCCATTGATACGGAATTGGTTTGAAATCTTTATTCACACGTTTATGTATATAGGCACCTTTTCCTTGCTCAATGCGTATATATTCTTTCATTTCTAACTGCTTATACGCTTTACGAACAGTTAATAAACTAATTTGTAAATCATCGGCCATAGAACGTAAAGAAGGGAGGTAATCACCATGTGAAAGCATCCCGCTTTGAATTCTCTCAACAATTTGCATATATATTTGTTGGTAATATGGTATGTTGGATTCTTTACGCAGTAATATCTTCATAGAATCACCTGTTTTTCTTTTTAATTTAATTAAAGCGAAAAACATTCTGGCAATCAACTATATTTTTATTCAACTGTTATATGCGTTGATACACTGTTATACACCATATCCTCTATACTCGTTTCAAGAGTAAAAAGGAGGAAGCAAAATGGTCATTTTAAATTATATTTTAGTATGTATTATTTTTGGAACGACATTTTTAACGATAAAAATTGGAATAGAAGCGGGGGCACCACCATTATTTTCAGCTGGAATTCGTTTCTTTTTGGCGGGCCTTATTCTCATTATTATTTTTAAATTAAAGCGAAAGGATATTATGCCTTACTTATTATCGAAACGTATTATATATGCTGGTTTTTGTTTAACATTTATGACATTCGCGACCCTTTACTGGGCTGAACAATATATTTCTTCTGGATTAGCTGCAGTTCTATCTGCAACAGCCCCAATGATGATTTTGCTATTACAATCAAAGAGAAATAAAATAAAATTGCAAAAAGAACAACTTGTCGCTTTAGTTATAGCACTCCTTGGTGTTTTTTGCATTTCTTTACCTGGAATGCATCAAGAACTTACATTCATATGGAGTATCGCTTGCCTTGTTATATTAGTAGGAGAGTTGTTTTATGGAATAGGTTCTATTCGTTCTAAAGAGATACTTTCAGATTTGCCTAACGTATCACCATTTCTCATTAACGGCATTCAAATGTTTTATGGAGGAGTTTTGCTATTAATTGTATCTGTTGTAATGGAACAGCCGAATTTAGCTGTATTAACATCTTGGAATGTACAATGGCCAATTTTATATCTTATATTTGTAGGATCTATCGGTGGACACGGTTTATATTACTGGCTTTTATCAAAAACAAATCCAGTATTTCCATCGACTTGGTTGTATGTATCTCCGTTAATTGCTGTTATTGTAGGTTATTTTGTATTAGGAGAACCATTAAATCCTGCAATGGGAATTGGTGCTTGTTTAATCTTGATTGGTGTATTTTTAGCAAATCGTTCTACGCTGGGCGTTTATTTTAAGCAAGGGAAGTTATTAAAAAAAGAGATGTAGTTAAAGTTTAATGATGTGGAAAACAGCGGAAAATGTATTCAAACTTTAGAAGGAAAAATAGTTAATTTGAAGAAAATGATTAACACGTTAGAATACAGATTGGAGATAGTAAAATCAAAAACACAGTTGGAGAAATAACCAACTGTGTTTTAATATAGGGTGTATTTAATTTTACACTTAACTAAATCGATCGCATATTGTTTGGTGGATAAGTATTATTTTTTTATTACGGTATTACCCATCGCAATAGAAATTCGATTCCAACTATTTATTTGATTAATGATTAACACAAGATCAACATATTGTTTTTCGTCAAAGTATTCACGTACTCGGTTGTATAGATTTTCAGGGACTCTTTTAGTAGGAATGAGAGTGATATGCTCCGATAGTTCCAAAGCCACTTTTTCTTCAGGAGTATAAAAATCACAATCATCCCAAGCATTTAAGCAATAAATTCTTTGCTCGGTTTCACCCAATTTTCGGGCATCAGAAGTATGCATATCGATACAATAAGCACAACCATTAATTTGAGAGACTCTAATTTTTATAAGCTCTCTAACAGCTCGATTAATTGAAGATTTCTTCGTGTATTTCTCCATATCCATCATAATTTTCATACCATCAGGCGAAATATCATAATAAGACATTCTTTGACTCATATGACAAAACCTCCGTTATTATAAGTTTTATAATAAAAACACACTAGGTCGCTATTGTGACTTCTAGTGTGTTTTTGTAATTAATTCACTTTTTTTATAAATCCTTTATAATGACGCTTCACAAGTTGACTTTCTAACGTCTTCATCGTTTCTAATGCAACACCTACGATGATTAGTAAACTTGTACCACCGATTTGAGCAGATGGTGGTAATGTAGCGATTTTTGTAAATACAAGTGGTAATATTGAAATTGCTCCTAAGAAAATCGCACCGATAAATGTTAAACGGTATAAAATTTTTGTTACATACTGTTCTGTAGATTTACCTGGGCGAATACCCGGGACATATCCGTTTTGCTTTTTCAAATTCTCAGCCATTTGTTCAGGATTTACTTGAATAAACGCGTAGAAATATGTGAAGGCAACGATAAGACCCACATATAGTGTCATTCCAAATGGATGTGCAAAATCAAGATTCGCAATTATCCATTTAGATACGCTTGAATCAGGGAAGAGCTGCGCAATTGTACGCGGCGTCATTAAAAAGGCTGAAGCAAAGATAACAGGAATTACACCTGCACTATTTACTTTAAGGGGTAAATGAGTATTTTTTGCTCCTTGATATTGATTGTTTCCTGAAACAGCTTTTGCATATTGAATCGGTATTTTACGAACAGCTTGTTGAATGTAAATAACACCAACTACTATCGCTAAAATTACGAGTCCAATTAAAACCATTTTTATTATGTGCATGAATAACTGATCGCCTGCGTTTTGGAATTGTTGCAAATAAATTTGATTAGCGACATTCGGAATCGCCGCAACAAGTCCTGCGAAGATAATCATTGAGATTCCATTACCAACGCCGTTAGCGGTAATTTGTTCACCTAACCAAAGTAAAAATGCAGTACCAGCAGTTAAAACTGTCGCAATAAATAAGTATGTAGTCCAGCTTTGATCTGTAATTAATTGTCCACCTGCTATATTATTAAAACCATAAGACATCCCAATGGATTGTATGAATGCGAGAATGATTGTAAAGTATCGAGTAAATTGAGCTGATTTCTTACGGCCCATTTCTCCTTGCTTTGCCCATTCTGTAAATTTAGGTACAACGTCCATTTGTAGTAATTGTACAATGATAGAAGCTGTAATATATGGTGTGATACCTACAGCAAAGATTGAGAAGTGTTGCAGTGCTCCTCCGCCAAATACGTTCAGCATGCCTAAAACGTTGGCTTGATCTTGTACTTTTAATACCTCTGCGTTAGTATGAGGAACTGGAATAAACGTGCCAATTCGAAAAACAATTAGCATCGCTAGTGTAAAAAGAATTTTGTTTCTTATCTCAGCTACTCTCATGAAATTTGAAATCGTACGAAACATTATGTCGCCTCCTATATTTTTATCAGTTCAAAACTGATTATTATATCCCGATGAAGTAACCACAAACCTCCTTCCGCATTAAATTCATTTGACAAATGGAATTTTATACATTTTGCAGTTTTCACGGATATAAAAATATAAGGTGTTATACAAGCGATTTATTAACTTTTCGTAATCATTCAATACCCATAATATAACTAATAAATTAATAAATGTACATACATAAGCATTAAAAATGAATGAATAGGGTGATTTTTTACATATATTTAATGTTTGATTGATAATTAGGAACGTTTTATGTAGTTATATTGAAAGGATTCCGTGGAAAGTATTATGATGTAGCTGTAGCGCATGATAACCTCAAGGAAATCTTCAAGGATGTTGAGAGAACTCATACGTTTCAGCATGAATTAGAGAATCTACTAAAGAAAGAAAAGATTGGATTGGAATAATAGTGAAGGAAAATCTTTTTTCCATAGAGAATATTTCTAGCGTAGGAATTTAAGTATGTAGGTTCTAATGAAAGGAGAATTCACATGAATACATTTGTAAATGACAAGTTTTATGAAACTAGAAATCAATTATTTGAGGAAATTACTTTGTTAAGTGATGCTCAATTTAATAGGAAACCAGATAAGGATAAATGGAGTATAGCACAAGTTTGTCATCACTTAGTTTTATTAGATGAGAGAGTTATAACAGTTATTTCATCGGGATTAAAAAAGATGGATAGTATCTTAAATGAGCGTAAAGAAATTCACACTATTTTATTAGATAGATCGATAAAATTTATAGCCCCAGAAATGATTGAACCAAGTATAGAACCATTTGAAGTGCAGCAAATGGTTGATTTGTTAAACGACTCTAGAAAAGAATTGATGCGTTTCCTGAGTACAATAGAAGATGAATCTATATTAGCGAAAAAATCAGTGACGCATCCAGCTCTTGGAGAATTACTTCTTGATCAGTGGATAGAACTGATCTATTTGCATGAACAGCGTCATATAGAACAAATTAAAGAGATAAAATTGCTTTGTGGAGTTGAAAGGTAAACATCATTATCTATTTTTTGAGTGATTTGGGATAGCATCAAGGTTTCGAGTGATAAAATAGAAATCCTGATTAAAATTATGATAAATTTAGTTGAAAGCAACCAAAAAGCTGAAGAAATTACGAAACTAGCAGATTTTACCCCTGAAGAGGAAACGAACATTCGAAAAAAATCTGAATCCGATTTGCTGTATAAGTGTAACCCCGCCTTAAATGAAGAGCGGGGTTATTATTTTTGGAAGTGATCTCATCATTTTCATTTAGAAGGAAATAAATTGGCAATGAAATCCGAAAATGTAATCAGCATTACACACTATATCTTTAAGTTATAATGATTTTCGGAAATGAGCTATATGTCCAAATTTTTGAAAGTACTCTTACACCTACCATTGGGTAAGCACCTTTCACGCGTTTGAGGAATAAGTATTTTGTCAGAAAATGATAAAATACAATTTTATTAAGGGATATATGCATTTTATTCTCTTTATTTTTGTAGTTGAAGTTTTCTGAATAACAAGTTATATTTTTAAAGTTCAAGCAACTTTATGACAGTACAAAAAGGGGAGAAATATTGATATTATGCAAAAAACGAAATGGAAGAACTATGTATGCTATTTTATTATTCTTATGCTTCTTGTAACAGCAGTAACAGTCAAACCAGCTATTTCTAAGGCTGAGGAATCTAATGTTAATATTACATTGTTAGGTACTGCAGATATTCATGGTAGATTTATGCCTTGGGATTATGCGCTTGATGGAGCAAATATGAGTGGAAGTCTGACGCAGCTTTATACGGTTATAAAGAAGGTACGTCAAGAAAATCCAAATACCATATTAGTAGATGCCGGGGATACAATTCAAGGAAACTCAGTAGAATTATTCAACGATAAGCCACAATCGCCAATGATGGTAGCAATGAATACAATGGGATATGACGCCTGGGCATTTGGAAATCATGAATTCAACTTTGGACTAGATACATTGAAAAAAGTTAGTGAGCAATACAAGGGAAAGACGTTAGCAGGAAATATTTATAAGGAAAATGGAGAGCGTTTTCTTCCTGCATATACGATTGTTGAAAAAGGTGGAATTAAAGTCGGGATTATTGGTATGAATACACCAATGATTAGTGATTTTGAAAAAGGGACAGATCATTTGGATGGTTTAGTAGTGAAAAATCCAGTAGAAGAGACAAAAAAGGCTATTAAAGAATTAGAAGATAAAGTAGATGTAATGGTAGGGGTTATGCATATGGGACTAGAAAATGAGAATGGAATCCCAGGTACTGGTGTTCAAGATATTGCGAATGCTTGTCCGGAACTAAGCGCTATTTTTGCGGCTCATATGCATAAACTTGTAAAAAAAGAAGTTGTAAATGGCGTGATTATTACAGAACCAGATAAATACGGAACGCATATTTCACGTATTGACCTTACTTTTACAAAGCAAGATGGGAAGCTTGTTTTAAAAGATAAAACAGCTACCGCTATACCTGTAAAAAATGCTGATGGAACTACAGTATTATCTGATTCTACACTTGAAGAAACACTAACACCTTTTCATGAGTATGCGAGAGGAGATGCAAATGTTGTAGTCGCTCAATTAAAGGGTAGAAACCTTGTTCCTGAAAATGAAATAAAGGGTATTCCAAGTGTGCAGATTCAAGAGACACCTTTATCAGATTTCTTTCATGAAGTCATGCTCCATTACAGCAAGGCGGATGTAGTAGCCCATCAAATTGATAATGATTATGCCCGTTTGGATATAGGTCCTATAAAGAAGAAAGATATTGCTTATAATTATCAATATGCTTTGGGAGAAATTACAGTATATAAGATAACTGGAAAAGATTTAAAAGACTATATGGAATGGGCAGCAGGATATTTTAACTCATCTCGTGCCGGAGATGTAACAGTTAGCTTTGATAAAAACCGTCGTGCGTCTAAATACAGTACGAACGATTTCTTTGGAGGCGTAAAATACGAAATTGACTTAACAAAACCATATGGTAGTAGAATTATAAATTTACGCTCTATTCGTACAAATAAACCAATCAAAATGGGCGATGTTATGACGCTAGGAATGAATGCGTATAGAATGGAGGCTCTTCAGGCAAAAGGGGGAGCTTTAGAGGGACGTAAATTTGAACAAACTTGGTCATCTAAACAAGAGAATGCATTCGGAGAAACAGGTGGAACCATTCGTAACCTTGCTATTACATATTTAAAAGAGGTAAAGAACGGTGTATACACGCCAAAAGTTATGCATAATTGGAAAATTACTGGTGTAGATACACATTCTTCAGAGCATAAGGCTGTAGTTGATCTTGTAAATAAAGGGATTTTAGAAATCCCAAAAACAGAAGATGGAAAATATACAAATATAGCATCTATAAATACTAAAGATTCAATTACAAAAGAAGAGATTGTAGCACTCTCACAAAAAGCTAATATTAATCCAAATCAGTTTAATCATGTAAAAAGAAAAGGTGAATTTTACAAAAAACTTAGTAGGATAATTAAATAAATATAAAAAAGATGGCTCTCTTGCAAAAAACTATTCAACTTGGACATACCATTATCCTAAAAAAGTTTGTGATCGGTATGGAAATATAGAGAATCATCGGTAAAAAACCCCCTGGATCGCTTTAAAAATTTAGGGGGTTTTTCATTTGAATAATTATTGTTTCATTTCTCGCTATGTATATTTATAATATGCTTTAAAAGAACATACCTTAAGTTAATAACATGCAATAGATACGTCCTTTTCTATATTTAAATGGGGAGAAAAATTTATCTTTAAAAGATATTTTTGACAAGATAAAAAAGCCTGAAACTCATATAAGACTTCAGCAGTCTCAAAACGTTCCAATCCATGCAGCTATAGACATAAATAACAAAATTATATTGAAAAATCTAACTTGTATATGCGTTGCCTCACTAAAGTATTTATCTACTATTCTTAAAATAGTAAAGAGTGGTTTTTATGTTGTTAATAAGATATACGTGTACTTTGATTAAAATGAATATAGATAATTAACAACTAACCAATTGGATGAGCACCTAAAAGGGCTCATTTTTTATTTTATCGACCACATTTATGTAATTTTGCATAATATTACATAAATTTTGTATTTTCCCTTTTTTCCGACAAGATTAGACAGTATACTTTGTACAAGCTTTCTATTTCAAAAATTATACGAGGTGAAAAAATGAAAAAAACAAAGACATTAACTAAGGTAGCATTAACAACAGGATTAGCTTTAACAGCTGTGGCACCATACGGAATAGGTCATGCAGAGGAAACAGATCAACTACAAGTTCAAATTCAGGAGGACTCATTCCGTTCAGGTGAACTTACACAACCGTCACAAAAAACACCAGAGAATGTAGTAAAAGATGCTCTTAAGGAGAAAGCTGAACAAGCTCTTTCTCCAAATCAAGTCAATGGAGAAACAGGAGTAGATTATAAAGTTCTTCAAAAACGTGGTTCGTATGATGGAACAACACTTGTGCGTATGCAGCAAACATACGAAGGAAAAGAAGTATATGGCCATCAATTAACTGCACACGTAGATAATAAGGGTGTTATTAAAAGTGTTTCAGGCGATAGCGCGCAAAATTTAAAACAAGAAGAATTGAAAAAGCCTATTAATCTATCAAAAGATGGAGCGAAACAATATATTTATACGAAGTACGGGAACGATATCAAGTTTATTTCTGATCCAGAAGTTAAGGAAGTTATTTTTGTTGATGAAAATAATGGACAAGCTTCAAATGCATACCAAGTTACATTTGAAGCTGCAACACCAAACTATGTTTCTGGAACTTATTTAGTAAATGCGCAAAATGGCGATATGTTAAAAAATATGGTACAAGAATCTAACTTAAAAGCAAGTGAAAACCTAGTTGGAGCTTTAAAGGAAAGTAAAAAAAGCAGTCTTACATCATTAACTGGAACAGGAAAAGATGATTTAGGTATATCTCGTTCATTTGGTATTTCTAAACAAAGTAATGGCCAATATGCACTTGCTGATTATACAAGAGGGCAAGGAATTGAAACATATGATGTGAATTATAGAGATATTACTAAAGAAGAAAGCTATTATCCTGGTACACTAGCAACCAGCACTTCAACAACATTTAACGATCCAAAAGCAGTAAGTGCTCATTACTTAGCAACAAAGGTATTTGATTTTTATAAAGATAAATACAAGCGAAATAGTTTTGATAATAAGGGACAAAAGGTAGTTTCAGTTGTACATGCTTGGGATTCTGAAGATACGAACGATCCGAAAAATTGGCAAAATGCATTAAGTGCTAATAATGGAAGTATGCTTGTATATGGCGATCCTATTGTCAAGGCATATGACGTAGCTGGACATGAATTTACACATGCTGTTACTTCTAGCGAATCTAATCTTGAATATTACGGTGAATCTGGTGCGATTAATGAGGCACTATCTGATATTATGGGAACATCTATTGAGAAATACGTAAATAATGGAACCTTTAACTGGACAATGGGAGAACAAACTGGATCTGTTTTCCGTGATATGGAAAACCCGGCTTCTGTTCCATCTTCACTTGGAGTACCGTATCCAGATGATTACAGTGAATTTAACGATTTTAATGGATGGGATCAAGGTGGCGTTCATTTTAATTCAAGTATTATTAATAAAGTTGCGTATCTCATTGCAAAAGGCGGAACTCATAACGGAGTAACTGTTAAAGGAATTGGTGAAGATAAAATGTTTGATATTTTCTATTATGCAAATACAGATGAGTTAAACATGACATCTAATTTCAAAGAATTGAAATCAGCATGTATTCGAGTGGCAACTAATAAATATGGGGCGAATACAGCTGAAGTTCAAGCAGTGCAAAAAGCATTTGATGCAGCAAAAATTAAGTAAGTTAGAAATATAGTTTCCATTCATATATTAATACATTATGAAAATCAGCTAATTTCATTTTAAGGATATTAGCTGATTTTTTACGTAGCAATGTATTAGTGAAAATAAAATTACTAAGCAATAATCAGGCATCTATCTTCAATAAGTTACGACAAATATATAAGATTTCAAGGGTATAAAAACAGAAAATTAATAATATATTGACCTCTTAATAGTAAGTGCTATAAAATGAAAGCGATAACAAACGATTGCTTTAAAATGATTTCCCTGATCTTTTAGTATTTACAACTATATGAAGGCAAAAAAAATCTATTTTTTTAAGCATTAATGCAAACGCTTTCGTATTAAAAGATCATTGAAATACATACGTGAAAATAGTCAATATGGGGGTGAAGTAAAAGGGATTTCTACATTAATTTAAGCAGTGTAATTTAGTATGAGCATAATAAATAGCTCGTACTATATAAAGAAAGGGTGTATGTGGTGCAAATGACAAAAAGATTAATTAACAAATCATTTTTATTACTTGCCATAATCGTTATGTTATCATCTGTTTTCTCTTTTCAGAGTGTGAAGGCAGTTTCAAATTCGAAAACAACTGAAGTTATCATTCATTACAAAGAGAAATCTGGAAATACAAAAGACTGGAATCTTTGGGTATGGGGAGAAAATGCAAACGGTAAATCTTATGAATTTACTGGTGAAGATGAATTTGGAAAATACGCTAAGATAAAAATAGATGGTGACTATAATCGTGTAGGATTTATAGTTCGTACCAATGAATGGGAAAAAGATGGAGGTGATCACTGGGTTGAAAATATAAGGGATGGTCGTGCTGAAGTATGGATCCTTTCGGGTGATGAAAAAGTATATAACTCTAAGCCTTCTTCGGATCTCTCAATTCAAAAAGCTACTATTGATAGTTTTAATGAAATTACTGTAACGACTAATGTTCCGTTTAATAGTAAGGAACAGAAAATTGAAATTGAAGGCGTTAAAATTAAGGGAATTAGTCCTTATGATAAAAATAGTGGAGATATTACTAGTAAGGTTAAAATAATTACGGAACAGAAAATTGATTTAAAACAAACATACAAAGTTAAAATAGCAAACTTAGCTGATGCGAATACTGAAATCGGTAAAGTCATTCGTAGCGAGGAATTTGATAATTTATTTTATTATGGTGGTAATGATTTAGGCAATATATATACTCCGCAACATACAAAGTTCCGTTTATGGGCTCCTACTGCGAGTGAAGCGAAGTTAGTTACATATAAAAAATGGAGCGATAAAATAGGTACTGAAATAAACATGCAACAAGGTGAAAAGGGAACTTGGAAAGCAGAACTTAAAGGGAACCAAAAAGGTCTCTTTTATACGTATAAGGTGAAAATTGGGGATAAGTGGACTGAAGCGGTTGATCCGTATGTGCGTGCTGCTTCTGTAAATGGAGATAAAGGTGCAGTTGTTGATTTAGAAGAAACAAATCCGGAAAAATGGAAAGCAAACAAAAAGCCAAAATTTAAAAATCCGGAAGATGCTATTATTTATGAATTGCATGTACGCGATCTTTCCATTCAACCTGAAAGTGGTATTAAGCAAAAAGGAAAATATTTAGGTGTAACAGAAAAAGGAACAAAAGGGCCTGAAGGTGTAAAAACAGGACTTGATCATATGAAAGATCTTGGTGTTACTCACGTTCAGTTTTTACCAATATTTGATTATGCTTCAGTAAATGAAGAGAATTTAAATGAACCACAATATAACTGGGGATATGACCCGAAAAATTTCAACGTCCCAGAGGGCTCCTATTCTACAAATCCTTTTGAGCCAACTGTTCGAATAACTGAATTAAAGCAAATGATTCAAACATTGCATGATAATAATCTTCGTGTTGTGATGGACGTAGTATATAACCATATGTATAATGCCGCTGAATCAAATTTTCATAAGTTAGTTCCAGGTTACTATTATCGTTACAATGAAGACGGAACATTAGCAAATGGAACTGGAGTAGGGAATGATACCGCTTCAGAACGAAAGATGATGAGAAAATTCATGGTAGATTCCGTCACATACTGGACAAAAGAATACAATTTAGATGGGTTCCGTTTTGATTTAATGGGTATTCATGATTATGAAACGATGAATGAGATACGTAAAGCTGTTAATCAAATTGATCCTTCTATTATTCTGCATGGAGAAGGATGGGATTTAAATACACCTCTTGCAGCTGAATTGAAAGCAAATCAAAAAAATGCGGAGAAAATGAAAGGGATTGCTCATTTTAACGATAATATACGTGATGGATTGAAAGGTAGTGTATTTGAGGAGAAAGAAAATGGTTTTGTAAATGGAAAGCAAAACATGGAAGACCGTATTAAAAAAGGCATTACGGCCGGTATTGACTATGATACAAATTCGTCTACTTATCAAGATCCGGAGCAGGTGCTAACTTATGTGGAAGCACATGACAATCACACTTTATGGGATAAACTTGAGTTGACTAATTCAGGTGACAGTGAAGAAATGCGAAAGCAAATGCATAAATTATCTTCTTCTATTTTATTAACATCACAAGGTATTCCATTCTTACATGCAGGACAAGAGTTTATGCGAACAAAATATGGTGATCATAATAGTTACAAATCTCCTGATTCAATTAACCAGATGGACTGGTTACGCCGTGCAGCATTTAATAATGAAGTAGAGTACATGAAGGGCTTAATAGAATTACGCAAAAAATACCCAGCTTTTCGAATGACATCTGCAGAGCAAATTAAAAAGTATGTAGCTTTTATCGATGTTCCAAAAAATGTTGTAGCTTATACAATAGATGGAAAGGGAAGTGGGAATAAAAGCGAATACTTTATGGTAGCTCACAATGCAAATAGGGAAGCCGTTGACATAACACTTCCATCGAAAGGTCCATGGAAAGTGCTAGTAAACGGGAATCAGGCGGGAAGTAAGACACTTTACGTTGTCCATGACAATAAAATTAAAGTTCCTGCATTAAGTTCACTAGTTTTAAAAACAGAGAAACCGATTAAATAAATGCAAAAAGCGGAGTGAAGGTTGTTTTCACTTCGCTTTTAAAGTTAAAGCAATATAATTTCACATACTGTAATTATATTACAATTTAATAAACAAAAAGAGAAGAACTCACCAAGGTTCTCCTCTTTTTTATGTGTAATTAGGGTTTCCATAACTGTAGATATGGATGGTGTAAATTAATGGATGAATAATTTACTCTTAAAATTATAACAGAACAATTAAAGATTTTTATATGTAATATTGCATATAAAGGGTAAACAACAATAATTTCTTTTCATAAAAATAAGCCCCTGGTGAAAATGATGAGTAACCCTTTTCCATATGAAATGAACTTGGTATAGAATGAAAGATTACAAGTATAAGATTCTATACTTAGTAATCCCTCACCTTAAGGTATGTCTTTGGGGAAGTTTTGGGAGTTCAATCGATTCTGAATAAAATTGATAGTATCAGTTGCAATTTTTTTACGTTTAAGGACAATCCCGGCATGCCCACATGTATAAATATATCGCGTAGGTCTTTCCCAGGATTCCCACAAATAGTCCGTATCCTCAGAATGCACATAAAGATCATGCTTGCCTGAAATTAATAAAATATTTTCTTTTTTTACTTTTGGTAATGTTTGACTCGGTTCAGTGATTTTCCAATAAGCTATTAAATCATCATACGTAACACCATGATGTTCCAAGTCTTCTCTAATAAATTTACCTGGATTTGTCTTCCAAATTGAATAAGAGAGTCGATTCGCGTAGAAAATGGATGCTAACACATCAATTTCTGGTTCAACAAGAGATGTTAAGTTAGTAATAACTCCACCTAAACTGATTCCTATTAAAATCAAGGGACCATTTTTATTTGCTTTAATCCATTTGATCAAAGTTCGTAAATCAGCTACTCCTTGTCTAGTTGCTTCTACAGTTCGTTCAATATTGGCACTTACCATGTACTCTCCACTGTATAGGGATTGGTTCGGTTTTCTGTCAAAATGATATGGTAAAGTGAAATAATACATATTCCACTTCAAGTTGGTCATATGGTCGTGGAATATTTTTTTGACACGTTCGTTAGAATCCATTCTCCAACCGTGAACAAAGATGACATGAGGTGCATCTTCATTTTTATGTAAGAATAAATCCCCAATGACAGAATCGTTGCATGAATCACCAGATTGAACCGAGCTTTTATATTTGAATTGCCCAACCATGTATTCCTTTTCTTGTTTTAAATGCTTAATGTTAAAATGAATATGAGATGGTTTTACTTTATAAAAAAATTCTATGTCCTTTATATATAGTGAGGTGTTAGAAAGAGAAGTATACTGAAACTCTACACTTCTTTTTTTGTGCAAATCATACAAGGCGTATCGATCAATGAGTTTTGAAAAAATCAAATTAACCTCCTCCAAAATACATATCGTCTAAAAGATGGACAAAATTTATGCTGTAAATTAATTATAAAATATTCTCTTTTCCTAATAGTAGATGCTTGAATTATAAAATAGGTGAGGAATTTGTATATTATATTATAAAGCTATCAATAAAATAAAACTATAAATAATTTTTACTAAAATCTAAAAAGCAAGTTAATATTCTCATTCATAAAAGAGAACATTAACTTGCTTATTTTCGTATCAAAAGGTACACCTTTTGAAGTGACGCAATTTATATGAAAGACAATGTGTCAATTTGTATATTTAATACAGTGATAGTTACCATAATTTTCGAAGCCTATAGTTAATTAACCTTACAATATACGTCTTTTTGGTATATAAATAGCTATTTTCATTAGAGAAAGAGTTTTAATCCTTCATGAGAATCTTTAAAACCTAATTTCTTATAAAATTGTAAAGCTTCTTGTCGTTCTTTATCTGTTGTTAATTGTACTAAATGACATCCCCGTAATTTAGCACGTTGAATAGCCCATTTAATAAGTTTACTTCCTATACCTTTACCACGTTTTGATGAGGCTGTCCGTACACCTTCAATTGTAGCTCTCCAACCCCCTTGACGTGCAATGTAAGGCGTAAATGTAATTTGTTGAATACCAACAATCTCCGTCCCATCACACGCTACAATCAACTCGTTATTTGGATCACAATCAATAGCATGAAATGCTCTTATATAACTATCAGGGAGTGGCGTTTCATAGCGCTCTCTTTTATTTCCTAAAACATCATCAGCAAGCATTTTTACAATTTCATCTAAATCATCGGCCGTTGCAATTCTAAATGTTATAGTTTCTGTCACTATTAAAAAACCTCCTTAATATATGCACTTGTTACTTTTATTTTACTTGTTTAAATACAATAGGTTAAATTATAAAATATTATGAGTCTCTATAACTTTTTCTTATAGATAGCATAAAAGCCTAACTTATAAAATTATAAGTTAGGCTTTTTAACACAATATTATTCTTAGAAAATCTGACCAACTTCAATAAACCTCCATATTCTTTAATGAATTTTCATATTTAACAAGCACACATATAACCATTCAAATAGGGTGGTTTTTATTTGTTGTATAGAAATTACGTAAAAAGCATGGATTTATATGCTCTCATTCAATGAATCTTAACCTAACTCTAAGGACTGCCTCTTTATCAATATTCAAAAACGATTACGTTTTTAGATTGGTGTTCCGGTTTTTCTTGACCAGGTCAAATGAATAACTACACATAAACTCCTTATATCTCTAGATAAACTACTGATTAGCTCCATATAGACTCTAGATAACCTATATAGAATACAAGTTATCAAGGAGGTAAGAAAAAATGAACTTTATGAAACGAGCAATTCTCAGTATGAAAAAAAGAGTAGGAACATCATTAATTTTGATGGCAGTTTTCCTAATTGTTACAAATTTAGTGTTGGCAGGATTCACAATCCAAAATGCATCAAAAAAAGCTGCTGATGCAGCAAGAAAAAAACTCGGTGCAGATGTTACTTTAAGTCTTGATTTTGACAAATTAGGTCAACAAGCTAGGGAAACGGGAGAGATGCCTAATCCGCCAAAGCTTAATACAAAAGAAGCAGATCAATTAGCGAAGTCAAAGTATGTAAAAGACTATAATTACATAACTAACACTTTCGGAATTGCAGATGGATTTAAATTAGTAGGAGTTTCAGAAGGAGAAGGAAAAGGAAATGCTAGAGTGGCAACGGCGGGAGGATCAGGTTCAGGTACAGAAATAGATATGAATTCTTCTCTTATGATAGAAGGAGTTCGCAAGACTTTATTACAAGAAAGCTTTAAAAATGGAAAAAATAAAATCGTTGATGGAAAACCAATTACAGAACAGATGCAAGATCAGAATGTAGCTTTAATGGAAAAACGATTAGCGGAACAAAATAATTTGAAAGTAGGAGATAAAGTTAAAGTTCAATCAGGGGATAAAAAGGAAACTCTTGAAATTGAAATTATCGGTATTTACGAAACGAATGAGCAACCAATGGGTCAAAATCCCCCTCCTATGATGAATCCAGCTAATAAACTATATATGCCTTACTCTACTTTAAAAAAATTAGAAGTAGATGAAGGTATGAGTAGTATTCAAGTTGTGTACTTATTGAACGACCCACAATACATTGATGCATTTAAAAAAGAAGCAAAAAAATCTGGTCTTGATTTTAATTATTTTAAGTTAGATGCACATGATTCATTGTACAAACAAATGATTGGTCCTATCGAAAATATCGCTTCTACTTCTCAAATGATTATCTATATGGTATCTATTGCAGGTGCGATTATCTTAGGATTAATCATTATGTTATCGATTAAAGCACGTCGTAAAGAAATGGGGATTTTATTGTCCATTGGAGAGAAAAAATGGAAACTGATGGCGCAGTTCGTAGTAGAAGTAGTATGTATTGCTATTTTAGCATTTGGATTATCCATAACAACAGGAGCAAAAATTTCTCAATTCATAGGGAATAATTTACTTTCGAGTGAAATTGCTACAGCAGGAGAAGAAACAAACACCCCACAAAATGGAACTGTAATGGTAGCTGGACCTGGTGGAACTGTACAAAATCAAAAAGAGGATCCAATTGATAAAATTAATGTAAGTGTAACAGGAGAAGATGTAGGGAAAATGGGGGGGATTGGACTAGCTATTGCTATATTAGCAACGCTTGTTCCAGCATTATCTATTCTACGCCTGAATCCAAAACAAATTCTTTTAAAAGATGAATAAGGAGGCTCGATATGGAGACGATTTTACAATTTAAAAACTTAGATTATTATTATGAAAGTAACGGAAAAAAAGTAGCGATACTGGAAAATGTTAACTTTTCTTTTCAAAAAGGACATTTCTACACGATTCTAGGACCATCCGGATCTGGTAAAACCACTACTCTTAGCTTAGGTTGCGGGCTAGATATACCTAAAAATGGTTATGTACTGTTTAATGGAAAGGATATTCGAAAAATTGGTTTGGATCGGTACCGTAATCAAAATGTATCGGTAATTTTCCAATCTTATAATTTGATTACCTATATGACTGCTCTTCAAAATGTCTTAACAGCAATGGAAATTACAGGTGTTAAAGTGCAAAATAAAACGGCAAGAGCGTTAGAATTATTAGAGAAAGTAGGACTTACAGAAGTAGAAGCGAAACGAAATGTTCTGCAACTAAGTGGCGGGCAACAGCAGCGTGTAGCAATCGCTCGAGCGTTATCTTGTAATGTTGATTTACTGATTGCGGATGAGCCGACAGGAAACCTCGACGAAGAAACGGCAATGGATATAATAGAACTGTTTCAAGAACTTGCACATAAAGAAAATAAATGTATTATTGTTGTGACGCACTCACAGGAAGTTGCTAAAAAATCAGATCGTGCAGTTTATTTAAGTAAGAAGAAGTTGGTAGTAAACGAAATTTAATATAAACACCCTAGTTTTTTAATTCACATAATTTTCGAAATTAGTTTCTTCAAATATTTATATTTGATATACAATATAACCAAGCCATAATCAAAATGGTCTCCCTGTATTGAATGTTAATATAGTTTGCTATTCCCTTTTTAACAATTTTTGAAAAAGAACTTGTAGTATATTCTACAGGTTCTTTTTGTTATGATCGATTGACTATATCATTGAAGAATTGCATATAAAAAACGGGACAGTATCTAGATGTATGATCTGAATACTGTCCCGTTAAATTATTTATCTGTAAAAAGGAACTGGCTTACATCTCATGTGATAGATTTTATAAATAAGAGCGTTTAATTGTCCATGGCTCTATGCCCTAACCGTTTGGAATAAAGATGCAATGTATCAGTTATACTATGTAATATTTATTCATTACAAAATATGGTGGTATGTATGACTAAGCAAACAATAACTTTATTTCAAGTTTCTATGATACTCATTGGTAGTATTGGGATAATTAATCATGTCATTATGATTCCCATGTTATTAGATACCTCAGGTAGAGATTCGTGGATCTCTATCATATTAGTAAGCATTATATACTTGATTTGGATTTCATTAATATTCATCATATATAGAAACATAAAAAATGAACACTTGTTTTCGTGGTTAAAAAATAATTTTGGGAAACTCAGTGTATATCCAATCATATTCATAGTTGTGATTTATTTAATAACAATTGGTGTCGTTGCACTAAAAGAAACATTAACTTTTTTCTCATTTTATTTACCAGAAACACCTCACTTTGTTTTAGGAATACTTTTTTCAATGATTTGTCTCTATAATGCTACAAGAGGAATTCAATCTATTGCACTTACAACAGGCGTTTTGTTACCTATTGTATTCCTACTTGGTTTTTTTGTAATGTTTGCAAATGTTCCGCATAAAGATTATTCTTTACTTCAGCCAATGATGGAAAATGGAATGAAGCCAGTATTTAAGGGGATGGTTTATCCTGCAGCAGGATTTTTAGAGTTAATTTTTATTCTTTTCTTACAGCATCACATTTGTTCAAAAGTCAAATTATATCAACTGATTGCTTTGGGAATGGTTATTATTGGTATCACAATAGGCCCAGTTATGGCAGCTATTATAGAATTTGGGCCTTTCGTAGCAGCAAACCAACGGTATCCAGCATTTGAAGAATGGAGACTTGTGTCAATAGGAAGGTACATTGAAAATTTAGACTTTCTCTCCGTGTATCAGTGGCTTGTAGGGATCTTTATTCGTTTATCACTTGTTGTTTTTCTTATTCCAGATTTGTTATCAATTACAAATCGGAAAACGAGAAATGGGGTTATGTTTGCAATACTTTCATGTATTTTATTAATAAGTATACTACCCATCAGTGACTCTAGTTTCTATTGGTTTGTATCTCAAATTATTTTACCAGTTTCAGCATTAGGACTATTTTTGTTTTCTATCTTACTAATAGTATTTGTATGGGTTGCTAAATTTAAGAAAAGCTCTTAAAAGAGTATGAGGATGTATTTTATATAAGGTTGCTGAGTTTGAAGGAGACAACGTAGATGAACAAACGAGTAGAAATAAATGAGAAGATAGTACTAGAGTGGTTTGAAGGATGCAACGATGTAAAAGTAATAAAGCGTGATTTGGATGAGAAAGAAAAAAAGAATTCAGTATTGTTTATGTATTGTCAAAACTTAATTGACAATACAAAATTAAAACAAGCCACATCATCCCATGTTTGCAAAGAGCTTTCAAGTAATTCAATAGAAGAGTTTAACCTCTCAACATTAATTCCCCAGTTATCAGTAAAGAAATTAGATATGGTAAATTCGAATGAAACTATCTCTCAGATTATATTTGAAGGTAACCTCCTTATTATTTTTGAAGAATCTAAACATGGATATATAGTTGAAATTGCCCAAATACCTACAAGGTCAGTTGAACAAACAAATACAGAGATGACTATTCGTGGTGGACGTGATGGATTTGTTGAAGAGTTAAACACAAATATAGGATTAATTAGAAAAAGGCTAAAAACGAGTTCTCTTAGTTATGAAGAATTTATTATTGGAGAAAGAACACAAACTAAAGTAGCACTCTTGTATTTAAAAGATGTCGCATCCCAAGATATCATTAATCAAGTTCGATTAAAATTAAGAAAAATTAAAATAGACGGGGTTGTTTCAAGTGCACAAATTGAAGAATTAATTACAAACAATCAATTTAGTGTATTTCCTTTAGTTGAATATACTGGACGCCCTGATTATGCTGTGAATTGTTTGCTATATGGGCGTTTTATTTTACTAGTTGAAGGGTCACCAACAGCGACAATTGCACCAGTTACATTTCCTTTTTTTGTGAATACATCTGAAGATCAAGATCTTTTCTACATATTCGGTAGCTTTGTACGACTTGTAAGTCTTTTGGGGATAGCGATTTCTATATTTCTTCCAGGAATTTGGATAGCACTAATTACATATCATCCAGATCAGATTCCCTATACGTTGCTAGCTACATTAAGCTTATCAAGAGAAGGGATTCCTTTTCCAGCTCCTTTAGAAGGGCTAATTATGATGACCTTATTTGAAATTTTGAGACAAGCAGGATTGCGTGTTCCTGCCGTATTTGGTCAAACATTATCTGTTGTAGGGGGATTAATTATTGGACAAGCTGCTATTAGTGCAGGAATTGTTTCAGCATCTATGGTCATTATAATAGCAATCTCGGTTGTTTCGACATTTGCTTTAACTAATCAGTCAGTAACAGGAATAATAAGTATATTGCGGTATGTAGTATTCTTAGTATCTTCTTTATTAGGCATAGTGGGTTTTATCTTTTGTGTCCTTGTGATGGTGATACATGTAGTAAATTTACGCTCTTTTGGAGTTCCATTCTTTACACCATATTCACCCCCTGTGTTTAAAAGTATGCTAGCAGCCACATTTAGACTTCCTTTCACGTATATGAAAAAAAGACCTAAAGAATTGCATACGCAAGATAATACAAGGAAAAGAGAGAGTACCGATGAAGAAAAATAAAAAAATAGTTATATTTCTTTTTATGATGTGTACGTTTCTAACAGGGTGTTGGGATCAAAGAGAGTTGCATCACGTTTTGTATATAAATAGTCTAGGTATCGATTTTAAAGATAATAACTATATCATCCGTCCGCAATTTATTAATTTTTCTAACATAGCTAAACAAGAAGGGAGCACTACCCGTAATTATAGCCAGGCCTATATCGGAAAGGGAAAAGGCCCCATTTTAGATGAGGCAGCATTTGATTTTTATAAGGGTGCTCAACAAGAAATCTCATGGGAGCATCTCAAAACAATTGTTGTAACAGAGAGATTTCTAAAACATGGTGACTTAAATCAATTTAATGATTTTTTTTCTCGGTTTTTTCAATTTCGAGATACTATGTGGATATTTGGAACTAAGGAGCCTTTAGAAAATATATTAGCGAACAATAATATATTAAATATTTCTCAATTATATACAATCATTAATTTACCAAAAGAGATAACCAAGCAATATACAATAATAGATCCTTTACCTTTATATAAATTCCAAAGAAATTATTATGAACCTGGGATGACAACTCGCATTCCTTTCTTAGCTACGACTAAAACATATTGGAAAAAAGGGCATACATCATTTCCAATGTTAAAATTTAGTGGTTATGGTTTTATAAACGATAAATCCTATATAAATCATTTAAACAGCCATGATATTGCTGGTGTTCGATGGACGGATGAAAATACTAAACGAGCTCCATTACTATTAAAATTTAACAAGAAAATCATTGGACATATAGTATTAAAAAATCCAAAGATAGATACAAAGCATTTTATTAAAAATGGAAAGTTACGCATGCTTATGAACATCCATTTCGATGCTGATATTTTTCAATTAATAAATTATATGCCTGTAAATGATATTAAAAAAATTGCAGAGGACCAAGTTGAAAAAGAAATAAAAAAAACGTACCGAAAAGGAATCGAAAGAGGGATTGACACGTATCAGTTATCACATTCCTTATATCGGCAGAATTCTAAATTGTGGAAACAATATAAAAAAGAGGGGGGATATCCCTTCAAAATAAAGAATTAGATTTAAATGTCTCGATTAATATAGCTACAAATGGAAAATCTAAAAATATGCGTAATATGATTGAGCATTAGAATGGTTGAAGATGAAAGGAAACGTAAAATATTAGCTCTAAATAGGAGATTCGAACGCGAAAGACCACTACGATGTGGTGGCGTCTTCTTTAGGAATGGGATGAGAGTTCGATTAGGCAACGAAGGAGGCTTTTGCCTCCTTCGTTGCCTGAAAACACGCTTACATTTCTTAGCGTTTAGATAAGTACAAGTCTTTAAAACTATATGTGCCGTAAAATAGGAGCAGCTTAAATTCATTACTATGATTTATTCGTTACTTTTAAAGCGTCTAACACTATTTTAGTTGCATTTGCAATAAGTTTATCATTGTATTTCGCATCTTCTTTCGCATGATTAGAAAGTATCGCAAGAATAATTGGCTTTTTATTTGGTGGCCAAATGATTGCAATGTCATTCCTTGTTCCATAAGACCCAGAGCCAGTCTTATCGGCTACTTCCCATTCTCCTGGAACTCCAGCACGAATTAAGTTGTCCCCCGTAGTATTTCTTTTCATCAAATCTATTAAAAAGTTCCTTTTCTCAATGGAAAGTATATCGCCTAGCGCGTATGCTTGAAGACTAGTAGCTAATGCCTTTGGGGTACTAGTATCACGAGTGTCTCCTGGCTGCACTTCGTTTAATTCTGGTTCAAAACGCTCAGGATTTGTGACAGTATCTCCTATGTCTCTCAGTGATTTTTTGAATTCACTTGGCCCACCTAATTGTTTAAGAATAAGATTTTGTGCAGTATTATCACTATATCGAATGGAAGCATCCGCAAGCTCTTTCAGATTCATACCTGCATCTACATATTTTTCGGTAATTGGATTGTAATTCACAAGATCTTTGCTAGTATACTTAATTATTTGATCTAAATCTTCTATTGATGTCTTTTGTAACAGTGCTCCCACAGCAAGGGCTTTGTGGGTAGATGCGTATGCAAACCGTTCATCTGAACGATAAGTAACGGTTTGATTCGTACCTGTGTCCAATGCATAAATACCAAGCTTAGCATCATAATCTTTTTCAAGCTTAACAAAAGATTGATTACTTATATGTTCTTGTTTGGTTTGTTTAGGGGATTCAGATTGAATATTACTATTGGAACAGCCTATAAGCGTTGCACATGAAAGTAATACTACAGGGAGCATCTTTTTATAATGTGCAATGTGAAAAAACTTCTTTGAAACTATCATACATTTTCAACCTCTTTCAAGAATATATGGATTTTGTTTAGGTATTTTACATACCGATACAATTAATAAATGTACCAGATAGCACTCCTCATGTGTTTCTTGCATTACAAAATGAGAGAACTACCAAAAGCACCTTTTGTATACGTAATAGACAATCTAAGTAACACATTTGTTCCATTTAGGATTAAAGTTTTTAATATATCCATTAATTTTGTTTTTAAGCATCGCAAAATCCATTTTTTTGAACTTCACTTAATTTAATATGGATTTAGATTGAGTTTTCCTTGTAACGGGAATTTCAATTGGATAGCGCATATATAACAACCTCGTTTCGGATAGAATAAGTAATAACAACTACTGATTTCATTTTAAGTGAGGTGTTATACGATACATACGCCAAAGCAAAAAAGACTTGTGGTGCAAAGTATAACTACATTTAGTCTACTAATAACGACTATCTTTACACCCATGCTTATTTACATTGTTTATGGATTACAGATTTCGAAAGGCTTTGAGGGATACTGGCCATCAATCTTGTTTTATACAACTTATATGACGGGTGTGTTTATCTGGATACCTATTGTGAATAAGGCTGGGATTCACCGCTCCTTATATTGGACTGTTTCTATTCTGATAGTATCATTACTTAGTGTTACTTTCTTTGGATGGAGTTCAAGATGGCTCGAAATAAGTGCGTTAGTTTCTGGTTTTGCAGTTAGTACAATTTCTACCATGACGAGTACTTTATTGTTTCTACATGTGGAAGGCGGGGGGAAGATTTATAATAAAAATCAACAAGCGATTATTATTGGCATCGTTTTTCTTTTACTAATAATCGTATTGTTAGCGATTAGTTTTCTATCGCCGCCGCTGATAACATGCATATATGGGATTTGTTTAATCAGTATCCTTTTTGCGATAAAAAAAATGCCGAGAACAGAGTTAGCCAAAGGGCTTTTACCTATCTCTATCGTATCGGTAGTAGGAAAGTTTCTTTTTGTCTCAATGCTTATTCTTTTGATACGAACAAGTCGTAACATAAATAATGACCAATATATTTTCTGTTTCTTTCTACTCTCTATAGCGCTTATTTGTTTCATGTTTTTGAGTTTGTTGAAAGGAAAGTTCTTTCATAAACTTTCATCTTCTTTACCAATTCGCTTAAAGGCAGAATCATTTTTACTTGGATTAGGAAATGGATATTTATTTTTGATAGGTATTTTTTATAGTTTTACTTTCTATAACATGTTAATCTGTATTTTCATTGTAGTTGGACCATACCTATTAGGGATTTTGATGTCCATATTTTTAGATATCAAAGCTGCTAAGAAAGTTAATCCAATCCATTTGTTTTTAGTAAGTACTTTAATCATGATATTCGGGTTTTATTCTCCAATATTTATAGTCCTTAGCGTTACATTTGGGAGCTATGCCATTAATTGTATTTCTTCTCAAAATAATTTGAAAGTATATATGGTGGATACTACACATAGAGAGCTTTCTTTACTCATTTACACAACATGGAGAAATGTGGGGAATATATTTTTACAATTTTTTATATTGATTGTGATTGTGGGAGTAGGGGTATTTTACAATGTCGAATGGTCGCAACTTTTCCAAACAATTGTTGGGAAGAGTCAAATGCAGATTGAAGGGTTATCCGTACAACGATTGATGTTTATGTTAGCAATTTGCTGTTGGTTTGGCATGGTGGGCTTAGGTATGTGGATTGGTAAAAAGGCTAATCCCAATATTGCTTAAAAAGTAACTCGAAAAATAACAATACTAAAACTACAAAAAACAAACAAACTCGTCCTACTAAGAGGGGAGTTTGTTTGTTTTTTGTTTAGATAATGGAATGTTCATGCTAAATTGTACACTACGTTCCATATTCTTTATAGAATACTTTATATCTAGCGTTTCAAGAATTTGTTTAACAATATATAGCCCCAAACCACTTCCTCCAGTATTTCGATTCCTTGATTTTTCAATTCGATAAAATGGTTTGAAAATTTGTTGTATATCCTCTTCTTTAATATTGACACCTGTATTCATAATTTGCATTTTGATTTGACCTTGTTTAGAATCCTCACTTAATTTTATATAGACTTTTTCATTATGTGGTGAATACATGACCGCATTATGGATAATATTTTTACATGCTTTTTCAAAAAGAACACGATCTGTATAAACAGAAAGATCAGAATCAATTTCTTTTATTATTTGGATTCTTTTTTGAGAAGCAAAAAATTCGAGATCTTTTGTGATTGTATTTATTAAATTCGAAAGATTAACTTCTTCTACTTTTAGTTTAAAGGTGTGTTGTTCTAATTTCGACATGCTTAAAATTTCACGAACTAATTGTTCCATACTTTCAATAATTTGATGATTTTTCTTTAAATATTGATCACGATTTTGATAAGGGCCAATATTGTATATCATCCCTTCTAAGTATCCTTTCATTACAGTAAGAGGGGTCTTTAATTCATGTGCTACAATCGCAAAAAACTCTCTGCGTTTTGTTTCTATTTCTCGTTCTTTTTCAATATCATTTTTTAATTGTTGATTTGCTTTTTTTAAATCAAACATAGCTTGTTGTAAGTTAATAGACATGTCATTCAAACTATTAGATAATTCTCCTAACTCATCTGTAGAGCGAACCTCAATTTTTTCGGAGAAATCTAAATTTGCCATCTTTTGTGCACCTTCATTAATATAAATAAGTGGTTTTGTAATAAACCTGGAATAGAAATAAGCACTCCCTATACCAATTATGAGTACAATGATACTAATATAGGGGAGAAAGCGTACTAAAACCTGTGAAGCTTCATCAATTGGTTGAAATGTAGCAAAGACTATAAGCGTTAAACTACCATCTTGGAATTGAATTGGTTGCGTAACGTTATATGAATTGCTAAGGGTACCTGCATTCTCAAACCGTGTCGCTCTAGTAACTACTGTTGTTTGCGAACCATTTTGAGTAAAAGAAAATGAAGGAGAGTATTTAATTATTCCCTCATTATTTTGAAGATAAAGCATCGCATTATTTTTTTTGGCATATTCATCAAAAAGTGGTATCGCATCTTGAAACGTAAGATCTTTAGACTTATCAATGATTTCTTTTATCCCTGTTTGAAGTTGATCTGTTTTGTATTGCTCATAAAACGTAGGGAGAAAGAAGTATAAAGTTAAATAAATCAATACTGCAAAGGATAACAAAATGAGAGAGGTAGTCATAAAGAGTTTATAAGTAATTTGCTTCATCTTCATAATTTTTATAATGCTACTCATCAATTTTATAACCAATACCCTTTATTGTTTTAATGTAAGGAATAGCTAATTTTTTACGTAGGTTTTTAATGTGTGTATCAATTATTCGTGTTTCTCCAAAATAATCGTACCCCCAAACTTTTTCTACGATATTTTCTCTTGTGAGTACTTTTCTCTCATTTTGAAATAGTAGTTGTAGAATTTCAAATTCTTTTGTCGTTAATAAAATTTCAACGTCATTTACATATACTCTATATGCATCAACATCGATACGCACTTCTTTAAATACCAAATGATTATTTACATTTTTATCATAACTTCTTCTAAGTACAGCTTCGACTCGTCTAATCAAAACATGAAACGAAAAGGGTTTTGTTATATAATCATCGATTCCAAGGTCAAACCCTTTCATTTGATCTTCTTCCTCTTCTAACGCAGTTAGCATAATAATTGGTACGTTTGACTGACTTCGAATCATCTTGGATACTTCAAATCCATTAAGATTGGGCATCATTACATCTAGAAGAATTAAATCAAAGGATTGCTTATTAAATTGTGTCATACCCTCTAATCCATCTGATGCGACTACCACTGTATACTGTTGTGTCATTAAAAATTGTTTAATTAATTCCTGAATTTCTTGATCGTCCTCAACCACGAGGATATGATAGTTTTTCATAATATCACCTCTGGTAGTCATTATAGCCGTACTATCTGTAGTTTATGTGGAGAAACAGTGGGAAACTTCATAGGACATTTAACGTATTAGCTCCATTTTCAAGATTGTGTATTCTCCGTAAAAAAGTATTATTACCCATATTCCTTTTTTATGGAGAAATATTTGTGTGCTTGAAAAAACTTATCATATAAAAAGCTGAACGATTAATATTTACGAAAAACTAATGTATAATAATGTAAATTTTATGTAGTTTTTTAAACTGTTTGAAAATATACTTTCGATACTTTACTAGAAGGGAGAAAGGGAGATGAATTTAAATATAAAAGAAGCCAGCGAAATTCTAGAGCGTACGCCACAAACTTTGGAGTTTTTTTTGCTAATTTAGTAAAGGTCTAAGGTGCGAACTAGGGATTATTTAAATCATGTGAGAAAGGTTGTGAAATTATTTGAGGGGTTATAAAGCTATGCTGTTTGATTTAGATGATACGTTAATTGATAGGGATAAGGCAGTAGATAAATTGTTTTTATTTGTTTTAGAAAAGTGTTATGAGGATGTTAGTGATACAGTCAAAAACAATATGTTACAGAAATTCAAAGAATACGATAAAAGGGAATACGGCATAAGTAATAAAACGATAGTTTTGGAATCATTGTTTGATGAATTCCCGCCGAAGTATAGATTGCAACGCAATTACATTCAAGATTTTTGGGATAATAATTCCCCTAAATGTTTTTCTATAAATCAAAATACTATTAATTTCTTAAATAGTATCAAGATGCATATTAAGGTTGGTATTATTACAAATGGCTCAACTCAAAGGCAAACGGCTAAAATAATTAACACAAATTTAAACGGTTACTTTGATACTATCATTATCTCTGAAGAAGTGGGACTTAGTAAACCTGATAAACGTATATTCGAATTAGCATTAAATAAGCTAAATATACAGCCGGAAAATACTTTATTTGTTGGGGATGACTTAGAAAAGGATATTGCTGGTTGTCAAAATGCAAATATAAAGGGCATATGGTTCAATCCTAATATGATTAAGAATAATACCGACATAAAACCATATGCCGAGATTACTTCTTTTGATAATTTATTAAGTTATTGTGGAGAGATAAATTTTCAAAAATAGTAAAAAGATAGATTACCCATAATTTCATTGACCGTATGAGAAGTTTTAAAACAATATTTATTTACGAGGATATAAAGGATATTGGGCCAGGGGCAAATCATTTATGTGTGTTAATGAAGATCTACACAGCATGTTTAATATATACTTTATAAATTATAGAGGAGTGAGACTATGGAAATAAAGAAAGTAGTAATTGACGGAATAAATATTGCGGTCGTCAGAAACGATACAGTATTAATATCCGACGTTCAATCTGCATTAGATTTCATGGCAACAGTTCAATATGAAGCGGATTCGAAGTGGATTGTTATCAATAAATCATTAATAAGTGAAAGTTTCTTTGACTTAAAAACACGTCTTGCCGGTGATATTCTTCAAAAGTTTATTAATTACAGCGTGAAAATTGCTATCGTCGGGGATTTTTCTATGTACGCTAGTAAAAGCTTAAAAGATTTCATTTATGAATGTAATAAAGGTAAGGATATTTTTTTCATAGCAACTGAGCAACAGGCAATTGAAAAGTTAAGCTCATTGAAATAAAGATATAAAATGTATTTCGAAAGAGGCATCCGTGAAGGTGCCTCTTATTTGTATTTTTATATAAATATGTTTTTCAAATTTAAATTTTGTACCGGTACAGTAACTGCAAATGTACATTGTTACAATATCCCTTCAAATTTACAATCAGCATATATTATTTTAACTTATAACTTATTAAGGGGTGCTGAATATGAAAAAGTTACAAAATCAACTTTTTACAAGATTAAACCTTGAAAAACGTACTGAAATAAAATTTGAAGAATTAAGTACAATACTCTTTGCATTTGCCCACACAATCCCGTTTGAGAATTTAGATGTAATAGCAAGTAATGCGAATACAATTTCTATGGAAAACTTACAAGAGAAAATTTTAACTAGATCCCGCGGCGGACTTTGTTATGAATTAAATACTCTTTTTTACTATTTTTTAAAAGATAGTGGTTATGATGTACAACTCGCACTAGGTACCGTATATAAAAATGATATAGACGCTTGGGCACTTGAAGATGGGCATATAACAATTATATTAAATTATGATAACGTACTGTACTTAATTGATGTAGGTATTGCTTCATTAGTACCTCTCGTTCCTGTACCTTTTACTGGTGAGTCTGTTTCTTCTAAAAATGGTTCGTATCGTGTGAGACGAAAAGATACGAGTAAAGGAAATTATGTTCTAGAAAGAATAGATGTTGATGGAGAATGGAAAGTTTGTCATGCTTTTTATACTCATATTATTGATGAGACAGTAGTAAACGACGTTCAAAGAAGAGTGATAGAAGATGAGAAGTCTATTTTCAATAAAGGACCAATTGCAGTCAAATTGACGGATTTTGGTCATATTTCTTTAACAAATACAAGTATAACTGAAATTAATTGTGGTCAAAAAACTAAGCGTGAAATTACAGAAAATCAATATAAAGAGATTTTATATACTTTATTTGCTATTAAGTTATGAATAAACAAATAGCCAATTCTTATTCAGGATCGGCTATTTTTATTATTTTTGGTTTAAATGGTTTTCGTCTAATATGTTTCGGAAACTGCGGTATAGTTAATGTTTTTAACGTTTCCTCAGCTTCTTCATATGTATGAAAAACTGGCTCTTTTCCATTATCTCCTTGCAAAACTAGCCCTTCATCTCGGATTACATACGGCATAAAACCACTCCTTATAGTAAAAAATTATGGTCTATTGAAACAGAATGATACGATTTCAAGTTTAATTTTCTTAATAGATATAATACACTAGAACAGTATAAAGAAGTATATAAAATGAATATTGGATGTAAAGGAAGATTATAATGTCAGTTATTGATAAATTGAAACTAAATAAGTATACAAATATGGTCGTAATTAACGAACCAAGTGATTATGACATTTTCACAGGTAAAGAAACTGCATTTTCAAAAGAACACGATGCTATTTTTATTTTTGTTGAAACGCTTGATGAAATGGTGAAACAAACGAATTTTATTATTAATAATGAAGAATTATTACTTGAAAAAGGTTATGTGTTTTTCGCATATCCGAAAAAAGGTAATGCTCGTTACAGTACGTTTATTCACCGTGATGAGATGTTTCCAGCATTAAGTGTTGGAGAAGATGGATATGTAGGAAAAAGCGAAATTAAATTCGCTCGAATGGTAAGTATGGATGACGTCTTTACTGTTGTAGGCCTAAAGCGTGAAAAGAAAAAAGCGACGAAAACGCCTGCTATGAGTCAATGTGTTGCCGATTATGCAGATCGAATTAAAGATGTTGAAGCTTTATTAGCTAATCATCCAAATGAACTTAAGTTTTATCAAAGTTTAACTCCTGGATATCAGAAAGATTGGGCACGTAATTTATTTTCTGTAAAACAAGAAAAAACACGTGAAAAACGTCTTGAGAAAATGATTGAAATCCTTTCACAAGGCTATAAAACAATTGAGTTATTCCGTAAGAAGAAAAAATAACAATTAGGAACGTCACAATGATGAAACAATTAATTGCAAAGAGTACATTGAAAAGAGGATTCCTTTCAGTATACTAAAGTATGTTCTTATATTTAAATAATTAGCAAAAGAGAAAAGGTGTTTGAAATGAAATCGTATATTGTAGTTGGAGCGGGAATTTTAGGGGCATCTACTGCCTATCATCTTGCTAAGGCTGGTGCGAAGGTTACTATTGTAGATCGTCAAGATTTAGGTCAAGCAACTGACGCAGCAGCAGGTATTGTCTGTCCGTGGCTGTCGCAACGTCGTAATAAAGCGTGGTATAAAATCGTTAAAGGCGGTGCGCGTTACTATTCTTCGTTAATTCAGCAATTAGAAGAAGACGGTGAAACTGATACAGGTTACAACCGTGTAGGCGCAATTAGTTTACATACTGATGAGAAAAAACTGGATCAAATGGAAGAGCGAGCGTATAAACGCCGTGAAGATGCACCGGAGATTGGTGAAATCACTCGCTTATCAGCTGAAGAAACGAAAAAATTATTCCCAGCATTATCGGAAGAATATAGTTCTGTTCATATTAGTGGCGCTGCACGAGTAAATGGAAGATTATTACGCAACGCATTAATAAGCGCTGCGAAAAAGCATGGTGCAACTTTCATAAAAGGTGATGCAGTATTAGTCCGTGAAGGGAATCATATTACGGGAGTTAAAGTAAATGACGAAACAATTGTAGCGGAAAAGGTAATGGTAACTGCAGGCGCATGGGCGAACGAAATCTTGAATCCATTAGGAGTTAATTTCTTAGTTACGTTCCAAAAAGGACAAATTGTTCATTTACAAATGGAAAATACAGCAACAGAAAATATGCCAGTTGTTATGCCGCCGAACGATCAATATATTTTAACGTTTGACGATGGTCATGTCGTAATCGGTGCTACCCATGAAAATGACACTGGTTTCGATCACCGTGTAACAGCGGGTGGTGTACATGAAATATTCCATAAAGCGTTAACAATAGCGCCTGGTTTAAAAGATGGTACAATGATTGAAACAAGAGTTGGCTTTAGACCGTTTACACCAGGGTTCTTACCTGTTATTGGACCACTACCTAAGTTTGAAGGTATTCTCGTTGCAAATGGATTAGGTGCTTCGGGTTTAACTGCGGGACCATACTTAGGATCTCAACTTGCTAAACTGGCATTAGGACAACCAATTGAATTAGATTTAAACGATTATGACGTTGCTGGGGCAATGGAATAGTAATAAACAAAAAAGATTAGGAGTGATTTCCTAATCTTTTTATTATGTTATTTGGGCGGTAGGAGTTCTTTTAAACAAGGGTACCACCACATCGCTATCAAGCTAAGAAAATAGATAATCCACAAAACGAAAATTTTTGACCTCTTATAGCAACGAAGTGCATTTTTATCGTTTGAGGCATTAGAGAAGAAAGATTGATTCGTTCAATATAGAGGCGAATATCCTTTCTTTTAATACATATCCGAAATATAAACAATAACCTCAAAAACTGGAGGCTATTCAATTTCACAATCTATTATGAACAATTACAATAGGTAAGCTCTTTAAAGTCTGTCCCATCGCTGTATTCGTAAAATGATGAACAACATCAAAAACCTCAACTTGATGGATATTAGCGAACCGTTTCACAAATGAAATTAAAGCGATAGATGGGATCCCAATTAAAGTTTTTTAAACCTAATTGGACTTACCATTAAGAGAGCAAGGATTAATGTAATCCATGCATTGCTATATGAAAACAACCCCATACCGGCCAATGGTAATCCAGCAGCTGGAATAGGTAATCCCTTAAAATATCCAATGGTTGGTTTTATACTAAATTTAGCTAATCTTAAAGCACCCATCGTTGGGAAAAGGATAAATGCCAAAGAAGTTAAAATAGATGGTGTTGCTATCGAATGAAATAAAAGTGCAGGAGCAACTCCGAAACTAACTATATCAGCTAAGGAATCCAATTGTACACCAAACTCACTGTTCACTTTTAATTTTCTAGCAATTCTTCCATCAAGGAGATCTAAAACAGCTGAAAAGAAAATAAAAATGGAGGCTACTTCCAAATAGTCACTCATATTCATGGTAATTGAAAAAACACCGCACAATAAATTTCCAATCGTAAATAAATTGGGTACAGCTTTTACTATGTGATTGAACAAGGTTGTCCCCCCTAAGTTGATCAAACTTCACGTTTATGTAGCATTTTCTATATATTCTTCCGTTATTCTTGAAAATATATGACCACTGTATGCTAAGTAAATTTCGACAAGAAAAAAGTCGATTTCCTGTACGTTATGTTGGTAAGTCTATTACTGCTAATTTACCTAATATAAAAAAAACGTTTTTGAAAAAAAGAGTTATCCAAAATAGGCTCTAAACATATTTTATAGAATCACTTTTTATAAAATATGTTTGATTATTTTCGGTACGCGTTGTTGAACATTAGCACCCGATAGTTGAATTGCCGAGTAGTCAAACATTTTCCTCCGGTTTTAAATGTATTGTTTTTTATAAGTTTAAGATTGATTTTGTCCGTAATTTCTTTGAATAAAGGTAGTCCACTGCCTAAGAGTACAGGAAACATATTAATCCGATATTCATCAATCAATTCAGTTAGTTTACGAAATTCTGGTTTTCCGCCAGAAAAGATTAGTTAGATATGTTAATTATATAGTGGAACAAGATCATCGTTTTATCAAGAAACATGTGCGTTCTATTTTTGGATTTAAGTCCTATAAAACAACATCTACACCCTAAAATTTGCATCATATCTTCATATAGTCATAAAATTAATCTGTAGTCGAAAATACGTAAAGAGCTGCTAGAATGAATTAGTGAGAATACGAAGAATAAAGGAGAGAAGCGGAGTAAAAACTAAAAAAATTAGACAAAGAAAATGGAGAGATGAACTAAATGTTAAAGATCATCAAACATTTAAAACCATTTATTGCTTCCATCATTGCGGTTGTATGTCTTTTAACTGTACAGGCAGTATGCGATCTATCACTGCCAGACTACATGTCTAACATTGTCAATGTAGGGATTCAACAAAAAGGTGTAGAAAATGCAGTACCTGAGGTTATTCGTAAAAGTGAAATGGATAAACTTACGCTCTTTATGAATGAAAATGAGAAGAAAAAAGTTGCTGACAACTATGTGCTTTTAGATAAGAACAACCTCTCTCAAAGTGAACTAAAAAATGACTTAAAAGATTATCCGCAGCTTGATAAAGAGCCACTTTATAAGTTACATACAGAAGATAAAAAAATAATTAACGAACTTAACGATATCTTTGGGAAACCAATGTTAATTACACAAGGAATTGAAAAAGGTGGCTCATCTGCTTTCTCTCCTGCTGCGACAGGTGACAACAACACACCAGCGAAACTTCCGCCAAATACAGATCCTTTTGCAATCATTGCGAAACTTCCTCAAGATCAAATCAATGCAATGAAAGAAAAGGCAGATGAAAAGTTTAAGAATATGCCAGGCAGCATGGTAACACAGTCAGCTGTTTCATACATCGAGAATGAGTATAAGAAAATCGGTATCAATACTGATAAACTTCAATCTAATTTTATTCTTACTTCCGGCGGGAAAATGCTACTTTTATCCTTAGTAAGTATGGCAGCTACCGTTATCGTGAGTTTACTTGCTGCAAAAGTAGCTGCAGGACTCGGCAGAGACCTTAGAAAGAAAGTATTCCGGAAAGTTACAAACTTCTCGAATGCGGAGTTTGATAAGTTTTCCACTGCATCTCTAATCACAAGAAGTACAAATGATATCCAACAAGTTCAAACACTTATGGTTATGATGCTTCGCATTGTATTCTATGCACCAATTTTAGGTATCGGCGGCATTATTAAAGTACTTACTACAGACCTTTCAATGGGATGGATTATCGCAGTTGCGGTAATTGCGATTTTAAGCCTAGTCATTGGTTTATTTAGCTTCGCGATTCCTAAGTTTAAGCGTATCCAAAAGTTAGTAGATAAAATTAACTTAATCACTCGTGAATCTTTAACCGGTATGCTTGTTATTCGTGCTTTTAATAATCAAAAACATGAAGAAAAGAAATTTGAAAAAGGAAATCAAGATTTAACAAAAACAAATTTATTTGTAAGCCGTTTAATGTCATTTATGATGCCAATGATGATGTTTATCATGAATGCCGTTACTGTACTTATTATTTGGGTTGGATCACACCAAGTGGATATAGGACATATGCAAGTTGGTGATTTGATGGCATTTATGCAATATACAATGCAAATCATCATGGCCTTCTTAATGATTTCAATGGTATCTATTATGGTTCCACGTGCTTCAGTTTCCGCACAACGTATCGCAGAAGTTTTAGATACTGACATTACCATTAGTGATGTAAAAGAGCCGAAAACATTTGCTTCAGACAAGAAAGGTTACGTTGAATTTAAAAATGTTGGCTTTAGATACCCAGGTGCAGAAGAAGATGTGCTTTCCAATATCACCTTTACTGCAAAACCTGGTGAAACGACAGCTTTTATCGGAAGTACAGGTAGTGGTAAATCAACATTAATCAACTTAATTCCACGCTTTTACGATGTCACAAGCGGCCAAATATTAATAGATGGCACGGATATTAGAGAAGTATCTCAGAAGGAATTAAGAGAAAAAATTGGTTATGTACCGCAAAAAGGAGTTCTCTTCTCAGGTACAATCGAGAGTAATTTGAAATACGGTAAAAAAGAAGCAACTGAAGAAGAACTCGAAAAAGCGGCAGAAATCGCGCAGGCTATGGAGTTTATTAACGCGAAAACTGAAAACTTCCGTACAGAAATATCACAAGGTGGTACGAACGTTTCCGGTGGTCAAAAACAAAGACTTTCTATTGCGCGTGCTCTTACGAAAAAATCGGAAATCTTCATATTCGATGACAGTTTCTCAGCTCTTGACTTTAAGACAGACGCAGCATTGCGCAGAGCTTTAAACAATGAGATTACAGGAAGTACTATTTTACTTATTGCCCAAAGAATCAGTACAATCATGAATGCCGATAAGATTATTGTACTTGACGAAGGAAAAATAGTTGGAACTGGTACTCATGAAGAGCTTATGGAAAACTGTGAAGTTTATAAGCAAATTGCTTTATCACAACTTTCAAGAGAGGAGTTGTCATCATGAGTGATAGAAAAATAGAAAATACAAAACAAAGCGGCCCTGGTCCTGGTGGTGGCGGTCATATGGGCGGCATGAGAAAGATTGAGAAAGCAAAAAACTTCAAAGGAACGATGAATAAACTCCTTCAATACTTGAAGCCCTATAAATTATCAATCTTAATCGTTATCCTTTTCGCAATCGGTAGTGCAGCCTTTACAATCGTTGGTCCAAAAATTTTAGGAAATGCGACAACAAAACTTTTCGAAGGACTTGTAAGCAAAGTATCAGGAGCACCTGGTGCGGCCATTGACTTTACCTATATCGGAAATATTGTCATTTTACTCCTTGGATTATATATACTGAGCACTGTGTTTGGTATTATCCAGGGGTACATTATTTCTGGAGTAGCTCAAAAAGTATCTTATAACTTCAGAAAAGAAATCGATGAAAAAATTAACCGTATGCCGCTGAAATACTTTGATAAAACAACGCACGGCGAAGTATTATCGAGAATTACAAATGACGTAGATACGGTGAGCCAAACTTTAAACCAAAGTATGTCGCAAATCATCACATCCGTTATTACAATCATCGGTGTACTTATCATGATGTTATCAATCAGCTGGCAAATGACATTAGTGGCGCTTTTAATATTGCCAGTATCGATGATTCTCATCATGGCAGTCGTAAAACGATCACAAAAATACTTCAAATCCCAGCAAGAATATTTAGGACACGTAAACGGTCAGGTCGAAGAAATTTATAGTGGTCACAATATCGTAAAAGCCTTTAACAAAGAAGAAGAAGAAGTAAAAAAATTCGAAAAGGTAAATGATACCCTTTACCACTCCGCATGGAAATCTCAATTTTTATCTGGAATGATGATGCCGATTATGACATTTATCGGTAATATCGGTTACGTCGCTGTATCTATTTTAGGTGGATGGCTTGCGGTAAAGAGAACCATCGCAGTTGGAGACATTCTAGCATTTGTGCAATATGTTAGAAGCTTTACGCAACCAATCGCTCAAGTAGCGCAAATCGCGAACGTACTTCAATCCACTGCAGCTGCTGCAGAAAGAGTCTTCGAATTTTTAGAAGAAGAAGAGGAAGTGCCAGAAGCAGAAAATCCAGTGAAGCTGCAAAAAGTTCAAGGAGAAGTTACCTTCCAAGATGTTCAATTTGGATACAATCCAGATAAGATCATCATCAATAATTTCTCATCTAACATTAAACCTGGACAAAAGGTAGCAATCGTCGGACCAACCGGAGCTGGTAAAACAACGATTGTAAAACTGTTAATGCGTTTCTATGACATAAACAGTGGTGCAATATGTATCGACGGTCACGATATAAAAGACTTCACGCGAGAAGACCTGCGCAACATGTTTGGTATGGTACTTCAAGACACGTGGCTATTTAACGGCTCCATCATGGAAAATATACGTTACGGTAGACTCGATGCTACAGACGAAGAAGTAATTGAAGCAGCGCAAGCAGCTCACGTTCACAACTTCGTAAAAACATTACCAAATAAATATCAAATGGAACTAAACGAAGAAGCAAGCAACGTATCCCAAGGACAAAAGCAGCTACTAACAATTGCGCGTGCCCTTATAGCGGATCCGAAAATATTAATACTCGATGAAGCAACAAGCTCCATTGACACTCGTACAGAAGTACTGATTCAAAAAGCGATGGAAAACCTTATGGAAGGTAGAACAAGCTTCATTATCGCTCATAGATTATCAACAATACGTGATGCAGATTTAATCCTTGTCATGAAAGACGGGGATATTGTAGAACAAGGTAATCATGAAGAGTTATTGAAAGCTGACGGTTTCTATGCTTCGCTTTATAATAGTCAGTTTGAAGGTGCGGATGCTTCTTGAGTTAGGTGAAAGTCCATTTAAATAACTAAACCCACGAAGAAAATGCATTTTCTTCGTGGGTTTTTATTATTTTTAAGGTTCTGTTACAAAGTTTTTAAAAGTAAGCTAGACATTTGCAAAACAGAGTGAGGAGCATGATAAATGGAATATTTTAAAGGGAAACAATTTAAAAAGAACATTAGAAGATTAGTTAATACATTCTTGTAATGTTGCAGTGTTTCTCCTCCTTCTCTTGTTTTATGACTATCTCCAAAGATAAGGAGCATTTCTTCCCTATTAATTGTTGCCCAACGGATAATCGGTTTAATTAATGGGCATTATCAAAAAGGGTACTATAAAACAGAACAAGCCCAAGAAATAGATAAGGAGTGAGCAAGCGATGGACAACATGATTAATACGGGCAACTTTGGTTTACAAAGGGGACCTGCTCAAAAAACGGTTGGCCAGTATTTGTTCGATTGCCTGAAACTCGAGGGCATTACCGAAATTTTTGGTGTCGCAGGGGACTATAATTTTACACTTCTTGATACTTTGGAGTGTTATAACGGCATCCGTTTTATAGAAGGACGAAACGAACTAAACTCGGGCTACGCTGCAGATGGCTATGCAAGAATCAAAGGAATATCGGCTCTTATTACGACATTTGGGGTCGGGGAGCTCAGTGCATGCAATGCGATAGCGGGAGCCAACAGCGAGCATGTACCAATTATACACATTGTGGGTGCGCCTCCTGAGAAGGATCAAAAAGAGCATAAGCTTATGCATCACACCTTAATGGATGGGAATTTTGACGTTTTTCGCAAGGTGTATGAGCAGATTACGGCATATACCGCGGTGCTTACGCCGGAAAATGCCAAGATTGAAATTCAGACTGCGATTCGCATTGCTAAGGAAAAGAAAAAGCCGGTATACCTGGTTGTGGCTAATGATTTAGTGACCAAGCCGATTAAAGTTTGGGCAGAACCGGTACCACCACGTCCAACATCCAACCCGAATACCCTTCAGGCTGCAGTGAATCATGTCCGTCCGCTTTTGGAACGCGCCAACCGACCCGTTATCTTGGTGGATGTGAAAACGATGCGATTCGGCCTTCAGACAGCAACTCGGCAACTAGCCGATGCAATGAATGTGCCTGTTGTAACGATGATGTACGGGAAGGGAGGATTCGATGAGACCCATCCAAATTATATCGGAATGTACCTAGGCTCTTTCGGGAGAACTGAAGTCCAAAGTGCGGTGGAGAATGCAGATTGTATCATTGCGATTGGCATGGTATGGGCGGACACAAACACCGCAAGCTTTACCGCAAAGCTGAACCCGCTGATAACTGTCGATATTCAACCAGATATAGTTAAAATCGCTGAGGCGGAATATCCGAATGTTCTTGCAGCCGACATGCTACTTGCCGTTCAGAAGGTGGGTTATACGGGCAAAGGTTTGACAAAAAAATTGTCATTCCCTTATGAGCAATTCACAACTATTGCCGACGGACCTCTAATGGCGGACGGCTATTATCCGCGTTTTCAGCGCATGCTGAAAGATGGGGATATTGTAATCGCCGAGACCGGAACGTTTTATTATGGAATGGGAGAGGTAAGACTGCCGGGCAATGTAACATATATTGGACAAGGTGGATGGCAGTCCATCGGTTACGCAATCCCTTCGACGTTTGGTGCTATTATGGCCGCGCCGGAACGCCGAGTATTGGTGTTTACAGGTGACGGTGCCCTGCAGCTAACGGCACAGGAAATCAGTTCTATGCTCTATTACGGCTGCAAGCCCATAATCTTTGTTTTGAACAACGATGGTTATACAATCGAAAGATATTTAAATGTCAAAACAGAGGATCAAAAGTACAACCAAATCCCTCGATGGTCTTACACCAAGCTGGCCGAAGCTTTTGGAGGTAACGCGTTTACCGTTACGGTCCAGACCTATGGAGAGCTTGATCAGGCTATAATCCATGCTGAAAAGGAAAGCGTCAAAAGACTCTGTATAATTGAAATGATCGCAGGGAATCCAATGGACGCACCTGAATATATGCGACGGATGCGTAGTTATATGGAGAAGCAGGAAAAGCAGCGCAGTCAGAAATAATATCCAATTCCCTAGTCCCTAATTGAATACTAATCGAACAGTTCTAATCATACTCTTTTAATAAAAAGCAATTAAAGGGGTGTAAAGTAAGTTGACAAAAGTTAAGGTTAGTTTACGACCCATCGTTCATAACATAAATTTACCAACTGTAATAAAAACAGCCATACTTCCAGGTGAATCGGCTGAAAGACTCTTTATTGCAACCCAATTAGGAGAGATTTTTTATATAGGAGACGGTGTAATAAAAACATTTTTAAATATTCGTCCGCGAATTATCAAATTAGGCACGTTTGAAGAAGGTGTTTCTAGTAGCGGTTATGATGAACGCGGATTGCTAGGACTAGCGTTTCATCCACAATTTAATCATAATGGTTTATTTTATCTTCATTATTCAATGGCTGGGACTCAAGGACCAGGTGCACTTGCAGAACAATTTAAACCGAATCCTTGTGACCCGAAAACTTTAAACTTAAAGTGGATAAATAGAGATACTCAATATGATCATATTGATACAATTGAAGAATGGATTTTACAATCAAACGGTCAACCTCAAAAACGAAGAACGTTATTTAACATAAAACGGCCATTTTTTAATCATAACGGTGTTAATAGTTTAAACTTTTCACCCGAGACTGGAAAACTTATTTTTACAAATGGAGATGGTGGATCGGGTTATGATCCATTTAATCTAAGCCAGGATGATTTAGAAATAGCGGGTAAAATAGTTGAAATCGATGTAAGTAAAAATACATTTATTAATAACCCTCCAGTAGTTACGCGCTTTAATGAATTTCCTTTATCTATACAAGAAACACTTACGGTAATTGCGAAAGGAGTTCGTAATATAACAGGTATTTCATTCCAAAGGTTTTATAATCAATATATCAAATATGCTGGAAATGTCGGGCAGGATATAGTAGAGTCCATTTTTTCGTTTGCTCATTATAAACCAATGCCAGTTACCGAACTTGTTCAAACGCATTTAATGAGATCCACTCCCAATCAAGATGGATTTATTAATTTTGGTTGGCGAGGATGGGAAGGAGAATTACCTACTTCTTTTATAAGGCACTGTTCTGAGAACCCTACTTTGGATGAGAGAACAATGGCTTATTATAATGAAACAATAGAAACATCAGTGAGGCGCATACAGCCTCTAATTAGTTATTTTCATAAAGATTCCAGGGCCGATAAGTTTGGAGGAACTTCACTTACAGGAGTCCAGCCATATATGGGAACTGCAATTCAAAATTTAGCTGGTAGTGTCGTGTTTACGGATCTTGCTAAGAAAGAAGAATCTCAATCCTCAGTAAAGGGAGTGTTAGCTTTTACTAGAGCAGCTCAAGACGGGAAACGTAATGATTTTCATGTTATTGAAACCAATTATGATTTTGGTGCTCAAGCAGCTTATTATATGAGCTTGGGAACAAACGGAGATCAAACTAGATTATATTTAGGGGTTTATGGATCTATGAAAGTAACGGATTTTAATAAAGGTACTATTTTTGAAATTGTTCCATGATACGGTATAAACTCTTAGTCTAAAAATATATGGAATTCATACTTTTTCAAACGCACGACTTAGCGCCTCTTAAAAACCTTCTATGGATAAACATCTATCGTATAGTGATTCCTAACAAGCAGAAAATAAAACATAACCAATACGTATATGAATAAAAATAGAAAGTGGTGAATTAGGTCTCTTTAGGGGGTAATTTGATGAATCGCTTTAGAAGCTATTGGTATCAATTGATGATATCACATGATGTGAACTTAGTTCATAAAAGAAGGATGACTCCTGCAAATAGGTTAGTCATTACAGCATTACTCGGTTCACTTGCTGCTATTTTTCAATCTGCGGGGAACTTAATCCCTGGAATCGGGTTATTTATTAGTCCTTTCGCGACGCTACCGATTTTTCTAGCTATTTGTTATTCTATTCGTGAGGGAGTACTCTCCTATATTCTTACTATTTTCCTATTATTCATTATTGAGCCAAGTGAACTAATTGTCTTTCCCTTTACTACAGGATTATTAGGTATAGCGTTAGGAGTATCCTTTTTACAATTCAAGAAGAGGATTTGGATAGTTTCCTTTTCAGCATTATGTCTACTTATAGGAATTATGATCGTTCTCGATATATTCCACTTTCCAGTACTTGGTCCTACTGTTCATACAATTATGGATATAAAAGTTATTACATTAATATTTATACTGAGTTTTTTATACTGCTGGATCTATGCAGAGTTGTGTAGAATAATGATGAATAGAGTATATAAAGTATGGTCTTAACAATTGCATAAAATCTTTTTGAACAAATACACTTTCTCATATATTTTCAAAGATTGGAGATTTAAGTCATGTATAACATTGAACTTAGAAGGCCAAATTCGAATGATTTAGATGAACTACATTTGTTTTTTCGTCTTGTTATTACTAATACATTTAAAGACGAAGGGTTATCACATCTATTAGATGACATAGAAAATGAAATTAACTCGAAAAAGCAATATTTGAAAAATGATTTTGATAGTAATGGAGAAAATCGTTACTTTTTATTAGCAATAGATACAAGTAACGATAAAATCATTGGAACAATTGAAGTCGGTCCAGCAAGTACATTGATAAATAGTTGTACAGACGGTGTACTTAAGGATTTGTATGAAATAGGAACTGTTTTTATACTTCCGGAGTATCAAAGAAAAGGTATAGGGAGTTTACTACTAAATACAATGTATCTTACATTACTTAGCAGAGGAATAACCGAATGCTGTTTAGATAGTGGATACAAAAAAGCACAAAGTATATGGACAAAAAAGTTTGGAAAACCTAGTTATGTGCTGAAGGATTATTGGGGCGAATCAAACGATCATATGATTTGGAAAAAAAGTTTACATGATATACCTATAATATTTGAATTATAAAATGAAATATCTCTCTTTACATAGCTTTTCTTACATACTTATGCTATTATTTATCTTTATAATAAAAGAGGACGTGAATGAACTTGATTAAAATTAATATTCCTGAAGCTGATGTTTCAATTACTGAACGTAAACAAGTTATTAAAGGAGACGAGCCATTAATTACTCCAATTAACGGTTTTATCGATTTCCACTTGTTCCCTAGAGATAAAGGCGGCATTTTTATGTTTTTCAATATTAATGACGAACTTCTTTTCGTAGGTAAAGCTCGTAAAATTAGACAACGTATTAAAAAGCATTTTGAAGACAATGTTTCACCAATCAAAAATCATCGTGATGAAGTATACCGCATCGATGCATGTATCGTAGAAGATCCAACAGAAAGAGAAATTTACGAAACTTACATTATTAATGAATATAAAGCAAAATATAACGTTGATAAAGTGTTCTATAAATAAGTAACAAAAAACAATCCTAGCACATATACTGGGATTGTTTTTTTTGTGTTTCATTCTTCATTTCTTTCTCCTTTTTTAAAATGATTAGCAGCAATTAAACAGAAAAGCCCTATAAATAAAATTATAATTCCAAGCGTTTTATGTTTCCCTTCAAAAAAAGGAATATCTGAAATAACATTTGTCATACATAACCCTATAAACACAAGGATAGGTCCTACCCAAAGTAATACATTGCCGAATTTCGTATGTTGCCACATAGTAACCCTCCTCACTCCTTTTTACATATATATCCATAAAATAAAAGTAAATTCATAGAGAAATATAGTTTTTTTCATATCGAAAATTGAACCTTCATATATTGGTACAAGCAAACGAGAAAGGGGACCATCATGAATTGGTTAGAAGCTTTTATATTAGGGATCATACAAGGTTTAACAGAATTTTTACCGATAAGTAGTACAGGTCATCTTTATTTAGGAAGGCATTTGTTTCAATTAGATGAAGCAGGATTGTTTTTAGATACGATGCTGCATATTGGAACTTTGCTTGCAGTGTTTATTTATTACAAAAAGGAATTTTTATATTTAATAAAAAATCCGTTTTCAAAGCTCATGTTACTGCTTATTGTTGGGACGATACCTGCAGTTGTAATCGGATTGTTATTTAAAGACTTCTTTGAAGATATTTCAAAAACAGGTATTACGATTGGATGGGAGTTTTTAGTGACAGGTTTCTTTCTATATATGGCCGATAAACAAAAGAATGGTCGTAAAAAAATGGATGACATTACATATAAAGATGCATTTATCATCGGTTCATTTCAAGCTGCAGCTATTTTTCCAGCAATTTCTCGTTCTGGTATGACAATCGTCGCTGCATTATGGAGAAAGTTAGACCGTGAAACTGCTGCTTACTTTTCTTTTTTATTATCAACTCCAGCAATTGTCGGAGCTATCATTTTGCAATTAGCAGATGTTTATCAAGGGAAAGCAGAATCAATCTCTAGTACACCTTTAATTGTCGGCACGTTATCAGCAGCATTTTTTGGTTACATAGCCGTTTCATGGATGATTCAATATTTAAAACGTCACTCCTTAAAAGTATTCGCGTATTACGTATGGGGATTAGGTATTTTAATTTTAACGTTGCAATTTACTCATGTGTTTTAATTTAGTAATTCTTCGTTTAGATCCTGTTTCATTCATACAAAGCAGGGTCTTTTCTCATTAAGGGGGAAAATATGTTTAATAAGGCTATTGTGATTGGTGGAAGTATAGCAGGAAAGCTCGCAGCAAAAGCATTATCAACTACTTTTGAAGAAATAATCATTTTAGAGGCCGGAGAAGAATGGAACGGAATAGACACTCGTAAAAGAGTTCCACAAAGTAATCATCCTCATGTGTTATTAAAAGGTGGAGAAAAAGCAATTGAGGAATTGTTTCCTATTATCACTAATGAACTAATTGAAGCGGGTAGTATCGTAAATAACTTTACTCGTGATTTAAAATGGCATCAATTTGGCTTATGGAAACAACCATTCATAGGAGAAGTGCATATGATTCAACAAAGTAGGCTTTTACTTGAATGGCATATTCAAAAACGAATACATCAAATTTCAAATATTACAACTCAGTTTGGAACATTGGTTGAAGGGTTATTAGTAGATGGAAAGCTTAACAAAGTATGTGGAGTAAAAGCTAAATGTTTAGAGACTGGCACGCAAGAAGAAATTCAAGCGGATATTGTTGTTGATGCGAGTGGATTCGGTTCAAAAAGTATAGCGTGGTTACGTGAATACAATATCGAAGTGCAAGAAGAGAAAGTGCGTATCGATTTATTCTACGCAACTAAAATGTTTAAACTCAAAGAAAATGAGAAATTAGACTGCTGTAATATGCTAATGTCTCCAAGTTTCCCGGACAATCCGTATGGTGTACTTATTCAAACGATTGAGGATAATCGTTATTTTGTTACTTTCAGCGGATACGCAAATGAGAAAGCACCACAAACAGATGATGAGTTTTATGATTTCGCTGAAAATCTATCAATCCCTAACGTGACAGATTTTCTAAATAAAGCTGAGGCAATTTCAGATATCAAAACGTACAAAATTCCTTATCAAGTACGTCGGCGATTTGATTTAGTTAATCATTTACCAGAAGGCTTGTTAGTAGTCGGAGATGCACAATGTCGTTTTGATCCTGTTTTCGGTCAGGGAGTTTCAGTTGCGGCTATGGAAGCTCACCAATTGCAGTTGCTTTTACAACGGAGACAAAGGCTTGATAAAGCATTTACACAGCAGTTTTATAAAGAAACTGCTAACATAATACAAACCCCTTGGGAAATGACTACAACGGAAATATCACGTCATCCGCAGTTAAAAAGAGAATTAACGATAAAGCAAAAAATTCAGCTATGGTATACGAAACAAATATATCAACTATCTGCAAGTGACTCTGACGTTTATATTCGATTAGTAAGAGTGATGAATTTAATTCGTAATCCATTTCACCTATTTCATCCGAAAGTGCTACTTGCTGTATTACTGAAGCGAAAGAATTAGCAGGAAAATAATCGGTTAAAAAAGAATATATAACAGTTAGTAGATATAGAAGGAGTAAGCGAGATGAAAATATACATAGAACGATTAAAGAAACACGATGCTAAGGATTTATTTACGTTTGAACTTACGAATAAATCTTTTTTTGAAACAATGGTACCAAATCGCGGCTCGCAATATTTCGATTTTGATTATTTTCAAAAACTACTAGACGACTTATTAATAGAACAGGCTGATGGAGATTCTTATTTTTATTTAATTCGTAATGAAGAAAAAGAAATTGTAGGACGAATAAATTTAGTGGATATAGATACGGAAACCCGAAGCAGCTCGTTAGGTTATCGAGTCGGAGAAAAGTTTACAAAAAAAGGAGTTGCAACAGCAGCTGTAAAACTAGTTTTAGACGTGGCGAAAAATAATGAAATTAATGAGGTTCATGCTAAAACAACTACTAATAATCTCGCATCACAAATTGTACTAGAAAAAGGCGGATTTTCTTCTTATCAAAACGAAGCAGATACAACGTCTGTAGAATTAAATGGAGAACATGTGAATTTTGTACATTATATTTGGAGAAATACTTCGCGCTTATAATGAGGGGGGACTTATTCATGAATGATTTACGTTATCCAATTGGGCAATTTACATACAAACGTCCTATAACTGAAGAAATGATTGATACATGGATTCAAGAAATTGAAGATTTACCTAATGATTTAGCAAAAGCGATAAAAGATTTAGATCAGAAGCAGTTAGACACACCGTATCGAGTTGGTGGATGGACAGTTCGTCAAGTAGTTCATCACGTTGTTGATAGCCATATGAATAGCTACATACGCTTTAAATTAGCACTAACAGAAAAAAATCCAACTATTAAACCATATAAAGAAGAGAAGTGGGCAGAACTACCTGATTCTAAATTACCAGTAGATGTTTCACTAGTAATGTTAGATTCACTACATAAAAGATGGGTTAACCTTTTATATTCTCTAGAACTTGAAGATTTAGAAAAGACATTTAATCATCCTGAAACTGGTGAAACAAAACTTGCTGCTGCAATTGGACTATATGCATGGCACGGACGTCATCATACAGCTCATATCACTTCATTAAGAAATCGACTAAATTGGTAACATGGAGATTACTTTAGAGAAGGCGACAGAAAATGATGCAGAAGTTTTATTTCAAATGCAAATAGACTCATTTAGCCCTTTATTAAATAAATATAAAGACTATGAAACAAATCCAGCAAATGAATCTATTGAAAAAACTATTTTAAGGATAAATAATCCCGGCAGTAACTTTTATAAGATGATAATAGATTCAAACCTTGTGGGGGCGATATGTATATCCCGAAAGGAAATACCTTATAAATTTTGGATCAGTCCAATGTTTATTCATCCAAACTATCAAGGGAAAGGACTCGCTCAGAAGGTACTTATTTTAATTGAAGAGATGTTTCCAGAAGCACGGAGTTTTGAGCTTGCTACAATTTTAGAGGAAGAACGAAATTGTTTTCTATACGAAAAGATGGGTTATAAAAGAACAAAAGTAATAAAGAAATTAAATGATAAAACTACACTTATTTATTACAAAAAAGAAAGGTAAAGCATTTAAAAAACGCTTTACCTTTTTATGTTATTTAAGATTAAATATACAAAAATAATGTATATCCTTCCAAAATGTTCGGGTTAGTAATTTTGAAAGTGAATAAATATACAAAAATGCGTTATTTTGTCGTATATGTTACTAACGCTTTTTGAATGCTTAAAACACTATCGTCACCTTTAAATTCTTTTGTAATCGGCGTACTCAAACTAGATACCCAAATTTTAAGCTCAGCATCTAAATCAAAATGCCCGGCTGTTTCAATGCTGAATTGTGTAATGCTTTTATAAGGAATAGAATGATACTCTGTTTTTTTACCTGATATCCCTTGTTTATCTACTAAAATAAGACGGCGATTTGTAAATACGATTAAATCACGAATTAATTTATAAGCATGCTCAACTTTCTCATCGTCTAGCATAATATTCTCTAAATCACGTTCTACACTTTCTGTACTCGCATTTGATGCGTTTCCTAAAATACCACTAAATAAACCCATAAGAAATTCCTCCTTTATAATATGTGGAATGAGTTTCTTATATTGTACCATGCGAATGACTAAGAGTTTATGACATTGCTTTAATAGTTTTTTGTTATTATTGCAACTAATTTATATAACCTCATCCTAAAATCTTGTGCTAACATGTAATTAAGAAAACAGAAGTAGAGGGATTAAGCATGAAGAATATCGGTTTAGTATTAGAAGGCGGCGGGATGAAAGGATTATATACTGCAGGAGTACTCGAGTATTTTATGGAAAGGGACTTATTTTTTCCGTATGTAGTCGGTGTATCCGCTGGAGCGTGTATGGGAGCAACATATTTGTCACGTCAAAAAGGAAGAAATAAGAAAGTAAATACAGAGCTAGTAGCAGATCACAGGTATATATCTTATCGAAACTTAATTAGAAAACGTGAATTATTTGGAATGGATTTTTTATTTGATGAAGTACCAAACAAAATTGTACCGTTTGATTTTCAAACTTTCTTAAATTCAAATGAACAGTTTGTAATCGGAACGACTGATTGCGATTCAGGAAAAGCAGTTTATTATAATAAGACAGAACACGGAAATGATATTTTAAAAATTATTCGTGCATCAAGCTCTGTGCCGTTTATAGCACCTGCTGTAGAATATGATAATCGAAAATTGTTAGATGGAGGGATTATAGATCCTATACCAGTTTTAAAAGCTCAAACTGATGGTTATCAAAAGAACGTCGTTATTATGACAAAGCCAGGAGGGTATGAGAAGCAGCGAAACAAATTTTCAGGCCTGGCTAAAATGTTATATAGAAAATATCCGAATATCGCAGAATCTTTAGTAGAACATTATCGTTTTTATAATGAGACGATATCGTATATGAATCAAATAGAACAAAAAGACAACTTTTATGTCATTCAACCTAGCGTACAACTTCCTATAAGCGGAATAGAAAGAAATAAAGAAAAGCTAGTTAATCTATATAATCTTGGCTATACAGATGCTCAATATCATTATGAAAAATTATTAAGTTGGATAGAGAAATAAAGGAGGAGAAGTTGATATTAGGAAAAAAGGTTATTTTTAATGAATTGCAGAAAATGCATAGCTCGCTGCATAAACCGTTTCCGTATCGTGCTACAGGAAAATTGCAACGAGACTTAAAAAGTAAATTTACAGATGAGGACTGTATAAACGCTGATTTAAATTATTATTGGATGCATACAGCAGGTACTTTAAGTTACGTACTTAATAGCAACGAAAAGGAGATTGTGTTTGATCAAATAAAGTGGCTAAGGAAATCATTTTATGAATGGTTTCCACAATATCGTTTTATAGAAACAGAAATTATGAAGTATCCCATTTTGTATAGAGATTTCATGAATTATGAAAAGGTCCGGAAACTATTACTGTATTATCTTACTGAATAAAAATAAAAACGTACAAGTTACATTACTTGTACGTTTTTATGTTCATAAAAAATACAATTTTAATACCTTGTTTATATAGGGATTCTAATACGAAGAAAGAAGTACATATAGAATGATGCAAGGGAGGGAGAGATGTTTAGTGACCGTTTTCCTTTAATTCATTGTCCAACTCGAATATATTTAGTTAATTATGTTAAAATATTTCGAGTGAAATCAAGTACTTATTTTATCAAACATTAAACAAAATAAGTGAGAAGGGACAACATTAACATGAACGTATCAAATATAGATAAATTGGAATCAATAAAATCCTTACAGTCAACAATCCGTAAACTTGAAAATGCACTATCACAAATGACTCAAAAAGGTGCAAATACTACATTAGTGAAAAAAAGACTTAAAGCTGTTTGCATAGGGTTAGCGGTGCTAGAAAACATTTGGAATCAAGAAAGTCATCAATATAATCAAGAAGAGCTAGCAGAAGCACGTAATGTCCTTGTTGGTTTGCTTCCATCAATTGAGAGGGCCTATGATAAGTCTAAGGCTGGTAGTCCGCAAAGAACACTTTTAACAAGAAGGATCAAAGCGTTGGGACTTTCTATTCAGGCAATTGATAAACTTTCTAATAAATAGCTCATAAATAACTCATCTAAATATAAAACATCCTAATCCTAATTTTATAAAAGCAATTTAGTGAAAAGAAAGAAATACAAAGGAGGAAGATGGATGACTTCAATAATTAGTCCTAAGTTAGAGGAGCTTAATAATCAATTAAAGAATGGAAGTGAGAAAGCTTTTTATACTTTTTTGCATGAAATAAAGTCGAATAATACGCCACTAATAGAACAATGTCCTGTAGATAGTCAGTATAAGCTTATAACGTATATTTGGTTAGGGGACCTAAACACTGAAAACGTTTATGTATTCGGCAGTTTTCCTGATTGGGATCTGTCTGTAAATCAATTAAAACGATTGTTACAGACAGATATTTGGTATGCAACGTTTAGGACGGATAAGAGTTTTATTTCAACGTACTATTTTTCAGTAAACGATGTTTTTGAAAATGATTGGATAAAGCGTAGTGAACAGTACCAACTAGACCAATTTAATGAAAATACATTTGGAGAAGGTGCCAATAAAGCGTCTGTGTTAAACATAGGAATGGAAGTGCAGTATAGCAGTCGTTTTCATTCAAACCATTATCCATCCGGAAAAATTGAAACATATTCTTTTCATAGTACGATTTTAAATAACACACGTAAAATCCATATTTATACGCCTCATGATTATTCTCACACTTCACATCTTCAAGAACTTCTCATTGTATTTGATGGGAATTCATTCATTAATAGCCTTTCAATCGAAAGAACACTCAATTATTTAATTCACACAAAAGAAATCCCAACTTGTATTGCTATAGAACCAGTTAATCGGCTAGAAGAGCTAACTTATAACGATAAAATGAATGCATTTTTAACGGAGGAATTACTTCCGTGGATTCAGTCGAAGTATCGTGTGCATCAAGAAGCGAAACATACAACAATTGCCGGTTTCAGTCTTGGTGGCTTAGCAGCTTGTTATGCAGCAGTTCAAAATCCACACATTTTCGGGAACGTGTTGTCAATGTCTGGATCCGTTCATTGGAAAAAAGATGGTTATGAAAATAAAATTCCTTGGATTGAAAATAAAATTTCAACTATAGATTCCAATACGAGTCAACCTCATTTTTACGTAGCAGCAGGAGAAATCGAAAACAAACCTCTTTTAACGGCTAATAGGCGCCTCTACAAAGCTTCAAAAGAAAAAGGGTGCCAAATCACTTACGAAGAGTTTCGAGGCGGACATGACAGCGTGTGGTGGCGAGAAAAGTTATTTGATGGATTGATAGCATTGAAACATACAAAAACAACGCTAAAAAATGAAAAGGGGAATGAATCTATGAATCAAGATGAACTAGATAAAAACCTTAAAAACAAGAAATTTTAGTTAAAGATGAAAAAGTTTGGTCATTCACTTATGAAGACCATATTAGTTCAATCATAAAGCAAGCAGAAAAGAAAGGGGCTTTTAATGATTTACCTGGTAAAGGGAAACCTCTAAACCTAGATAAAGAACTTTCGTACAATCCAGAAAAACAACTTTATAGAACTTTGAAAAATAATCATGTTTTACCTAAATGGATTGAACTTTCAAAGGAAATCGATGTTTTAAAAGAAACTCTAAAAGAAACAACAAATACCGGAGAAGCAGCGAATTTAATTCGAATTATTAATAAAAAGGTTTTAGAACATAATTTAATTTGTCCACCAAGTGCGCAAAAAACAAGGGTGAAAACGGATTTTTAACAATTTCCAATCAGGCTATCTCTTGCTATATAATTAAGTCAGGCATTTTCAATTCATTATTAAAGGGAGGCAAATGTGATGAAGAATACATATCAACTTCAAATTCCGAAAGAACTAGAGAAGTATCGTAGTGTTTTAGAAGAAAGTGTAAAACCGTATATTAAAGTGTCTGGAACACAAGCAGAGACAACTCTTTTTGAAAGTAAGTTTGGCGGGTATCCGTACGTACCAATAAATCAAGAGCATCCTAAAGATTCAAATGGACAACCTATGATGTTACTTGCTCAGTTGAATTTTGAAGAAATGCCGCATATTGAATCCATGCCTCAAAACGGACTGTTACAATTTTTCGTAAGTGCTGACGATGAGCTTTTTGGAATAGATTTTGATCATCCAACAAGCCAAAGCGACTTTCGAATTATTTATCATTCTACAATAACGAAAGATTTAACTAAGGTTATTACTGATTTTAATTATTTAAATACTTTAGCTTTAGAGCATTTTATCATACCTGAAGCAGCGAAACTACAGTTTGAATTGGGTTATCAACCAGTAACGTCAAGAGATTATCGATTTGAAGAGATTATTAGTGATGACATTGATTGGGAAGAAATTGTTGATGAAGAAAGTAATACAGAATTAGGCGAACTGTATGATGATTTATGCGAAGATCAAGGGCATAAAATTGGCGGATATCCATTTTTCACACAGACAGATCCAAGGGAATGGGAAGAAAAATACCAGCAACATGATATATTATTGCTACAAATCGACACGGATGATGCATTAAATATTATGTGGGGAGATTCTGGTGTTGCTAATTTCTTTATACGTAAGGAAGATTTGTTAAATCTAGATTTTTCCAATGTTATTTACAATTGGGATTGTTACTAAAAATATATAAAGGAAATACTAGCAAGCTAAAAAATCTTCCTGAAGGTAAGGGAGATTTTTTTATGTTAAAAATAAACGTTATGTTAACTAGAGTGTAGAACAATTTGTATAATAAAAGTCAAGCGTAAATAACAGAAATAACAACAAATAATGTAAATTTGTAAAACGTGTGTAAATAGCAATAAATTTATAAAGTAACACATAAAATAAAATTATTGATTTGTATTTTATATAGCAAAAAATATTTCGCATAAAAAATTCTTGCCAATCAAAAATGATTTTAATTCGTTAAATCTTAAACAATAATCGATTAAGATTTGTTGTGATTAATTTATAGTAAAATAAACAGTAAAAACTGTAGAAATGCATTTAGATATGATTTTATGTGAATCTCATTAAAAATCCCCGTTTCGTCTCATTAAGTATAGTTTACTTGGTTTTTGATACCTGAGATTGCTTTGTTTCTATAACTGCCTATAATATATATTATGTTAACTAGAAAAAAAGTAATAAACTTATTATATATTAGTTGTGGTTGTTAGGCTCCCCTTTTTAATTGGGTTCATAATGTGTTGTAGATTGTGTGGTTATTTGTTTTTTAAGTTATTTATGCTGTGTTATTGATAAGAATGTTTCCGTGTATAATTTATATTTTAGTTAATAAAAAACGCAATTCGTTTAAAGTGAACGAATTGCGTTGATATGATTAAGAATAAGTTTTTAAAATTAGTTTGCTACAGCAATTGCTTCGATTTCAATTAATAAGTTATCGTTAATTAACTTTCTAACTTCTACAGCTGAACTTGCTGGTGGATTTTTAGTATCAATGTATTGGTCTCGTATATCTCTAACGATGGCCATTTGAGAAATATCTGTTAAGAAAAACGTTAATTTTACTACATCATTAAATTTTAATTCCGAAGTTTCTAATGCGCTTTTAATATTTTCGAATACTTGTCGCGTTTGTTTAGCTAAATCATCAATGCCAACTATTTGACCATCAGTATTGATCGCTACTTGTCCAGATATGTAAATTGTTCGTTTAGCGTCACTAACTTCAACTACATGTGAGTATCCAAAAGTTGCTGGCATTGTTTCTGGATTGATAAATTTCTTTTGCATGGCTCTTCTCTCCTTCAACATCGTATTTTCTGTATATTTATTTTTATTACTTGTTTATAAATGGTCAATTTTGTTATACTCACGTATCTTCCATTGTTCTTGATGATAATAAATGCTACTTATACAGGCCGTAAAAAGTTTTGTTTTTCCTGATCCAATTTCATTATTTGATATAAGAGCAAGAATTGTGTTTATAACGGCACTATGGGTAACTAAAATAACATTACTATCTGGGTATTTTTTCAGGATTATATTTAAACCGGTTATAATTCTTGCTTTTAGTAGTTCTCTTGGTTCTTGATTTTTATAATTACGTTTTGGAAACATTTTCGTCCGCTCTTCTGTCGTTAATCCTGAAGCCATGCCATAATCACGTTCTATAAAATTCTCCATTTCAATTATGTTTACTGATGTTAACATGTACGTATTTATGATTTCAGCTGTTTGCTTAGCTCTTGATAAAGGGCTAGAAATAATTACATCCCATTGTTTTTCACGAAAATACAAACCGCATCTTTCGGCTTGTTGTTTACCATTTTTATTTAGCTCAATATTCTCGTGGCCTTGGAGCTTTCCAATAGCATTCCGTTCAGTTTCCCCGTGTCTAACTAAGCATAAAACAGTCATACATATATCCTCCTGCTACATATGTGAAGTTTAAATTCTATACGTATAGTTTAATACATTATATATGACTGATCCTTTTGGGAACTGATTTTAATTACGCCGTGTTTAATTAATTCTTCAGTTACTTTTGTATAGAAAAAGTGATACCACCAAATAAAAAATTCTTCGTAAGTTATTTCTTTTGAGTATATGCTGCTTGCAAAGTATTCTTTTAAAGGCTTCTCATTTTCTTTACATAATAAAATCAAATCTTCACTGACCGTGTTCGCGATTTCGTTAAGTATAGATAAGTCTGCGGCTGTAAACACCGGGATAACAGGTTGTGAATTTTTATATAAGCCTAATTATTTGTATAATACATTTAAATTTAAGTCTACTTGTCTATCTACTGCTACAAAATTTTTAACTAATTGCTTTTTCGTATAATTAATATCGATAATAGCATCGTGAAAATATTCTTCAAACTTTTCTTTATTCGCAGTTATTAAATTCAAAGTTGTATATCGAGTGTTTCCATAAAGACCAATTTGATATTCCCCTAAATCCAAATACGTATTACCATACATTCCAAAGGCCTCTCTGTCTGTTTGTTCTTGTTCTAGAATCGCATAATAATACCTTTTATTGTTTCTCAAAGGCCGTTCTGTTTTTAAATAGTTTTCTTCAATGTTAATTATTTGTCCAGAATCTAATAACACACCGCTATAAAGTAAAAGACTATACGATTCTTTAGATAAATAATTAAATGTCTCGATTCTTTTAGACATAGCATCAATTTGATTAGAATACTTTTCAATTATGTTAAGTGTAGGTTTAATTAGAGGCTCACATAGGTTATAAAGTTTTTCTCCTTCAGTAGCTGTTATAACCATACACGTTGGATAGTAACTCTCTCCTATCTTTTTCAATAAACCTTCTAGTTCTAATGCATGTATTTGTTTTTCGAATTCTTCGTTCGTCCAATTTAGCTTCGTTTTTATAGTATTTGACTCAACTCCATGATGGAGCATTACAAGTAAATATTGAAGGTTTGTTCCGCTTATTTTTAAAGTTGGATAATTGTCACCTGATGAAATCATTTTTGTCTCATAAGTTGTTTTAAGTATTTTCTCCGGAGTATAATTAGCAAGCATTTTAAAATCCCTCCTTTTTTAGTAATTTAATTGTAAAATCTATGTATTTACTATGTTCTATAAATAAAAATAAGAATCCTTTAATGATTTCAAATTAAAAACCTTAGTATGGCTATGTTAATACCTATACTAAGGTTTTCTAGAGTGTTATATTTAGTTATCGCTAGTTGGATTTATCAAATTAATCTTTTCAAACTCTCTGTTAAATTGATTATCATTTTTTAACCAACGTTTAAAAGTTTATTCGCTTATTTCTAAATTAGAACAAGCTGTAGCATTACATTTAGTTTTCATATATTCTTTAAGGAAATTTCGTTTTCTTTGTTTAACGGCAGTTTGAGTTTGTTTTAGTTTTCAATCTTGTAATTGGTCTAAACTTAGACTTTCTTTCTAAAATACTTCATATTTTCTATGCAAATAAATATCTTTGTCTTTATAAATCCAATTTGAAAATAGTTGTATTGACTTTCTTCCAGATAAAATGACGCGATAATGTTTATTTTGATCTAGTAAATCGGCTGGTAAATTGTGATTTTGTAGTATTTGATTTAAAGAATTCATAAAATTATATGATCCACCTACAAAACTGACTGTATAAGTTTCATAATTGACGTAACCATCCCCATCAAAATACCCACGAATAAAATGATGTAAATATTCTTCTGGTACAAAAGGAAATTCAATGTTAAATGATTTACATGGCATGATTCCGTGTATGTTCATAAGGTCATCTTTTATTGTTTTGCTATTAATGTTTAGCATATATACGCCTGTTTTTTTATTTTGATAAAGTGGCTGGTTGGTGTTTAATTCTTTTTTTATATCTTCTAGAATGTAACTTTCTTTTTGTATGACACCATCTGCTGCTATAAACCCTAATATATAAGCCATGTTTAATCTTCTGTTATGTCATACTTTCTCTTCCAACTCCCTATAGCGCGTCTTGGAACGTTATTGTCTGTTAAAACCATACGAATATACCTAGCAGAGACATTAGCAAGCATCGCGATTTCTGAGGTACTCTTCCCTTCTGCATAAAGCTGCATTATTTCAGATTTTGATAGTTTACATTTTGACTTCTTGTTTCTTTCTGCTTGCATTTACAAATTCTCCTTCCTTTTATTATTTAGAGACATATTTGCTTCTATAACATATAACGAAACATATGTTCTTTGTTGCGTATAAGAAGGGATTTACTAAATTAAAACAATTTACATTTACTTCATATTAGTTTTAGCTGCTGCTAAATGAAATACATTTTATAAATACAAATAATAAATATGTCAAATTAATGAAATGTACTGCATTTAAGATGAAAGGTAAAATGATATAGTTTAAACTACAATTAGCTACAATAACAACATACGTATATTGTTAAACGTAAAAAGGAGAACGAATGAAAAAGAAATATATAAATCAAATTCATACTGATGTAAGTTTTAAACCAAAAGATATTATAGGTTTAATGTCTGATTACTTTAAAATAAAAACAAAGCTGCGTCCTATAAAGAATTTACCTATTGTATCATCGAATAAAGATAATGAGTCTTTAGAGAGTGTTACATGGTTTGGCCACTCTGCTTCTCTTTTAAAAGTAGAAGGTAAAAAGCTGTTGTTAGATCCTATGTTTGGCGATGCCTCTTCTCCGTTCCCTGTTTTTAATAGTAAACGTTATAGTGGTGCTTTTTCTTTAGAACGTGATGACCTTCAAGAAATTGATGCGATTATCATTTCGCATAATCACTATGATCATTTGAATTACAAAAGTATTATGCAGTTAAAAGATCGTGTAAAGCATTTTTATGTTCCGACTGGAGTTGCGCGTTATCTTATTAAATGGGGTGTTTCACCTAATAAAATAAGTGAGCATAATTGGTGGGATGAAATTACGTTTGATAATATTAAATTAGTTTGTACACCTGCAAGGCATTTTTCTGGACGAAGTATGACAGATAGAGATTGTTCATTATGGTGTTCATGGGTTATCCTCGGTCAAGAAGCGAAAGTTTTCTTTAGTGGTGATAGTGGGTATGCTCCGCACTTTAAGGAGATTGGTAATAAATACGGTCCGTTTGATCTTACTTTAATGGAATGTGGACAATATGATGCGAGATGGTCCGCAATTCATATGTTACCAGAAGAGACAGTACAAGCTCATATTGACGTTAAAGGAGAATTGCTTGTTCCTATTCATTGGGGTGCTTTTACGTTAGCATTACATGAATGGAGTGATCCAGTAGAACGTGTTACGAAAGAAGCCGAACGTTTAGGAGTTAAAATTACAACGCCACAAATTGGTGAATCTATTACGTTAAAATCTGAAGATTATCCTAGGTATGCTTGGTGGCGAAAAGTCTAATTATAGTAAAAAGCGAATCTCCCTTGTATAGAAGAAAGATTCGCTTTTACTTATATATTATAAAGTATTGTTTACAAACTGATTAAACTTGTCTATTTCTTCAACGAATGGATTATGATTACTTTCTTCAAATTTAGTTAATACTGCGTTCGGGATTAAATTTGCTATTTCACGAGAAAATATGTAGGGGCATTGTGCATCATGCTTACCACAGTATATAAAGCTTGGGATTTTTACGTATTCAAGTTTCTGACGAACATCATAGTTTTTATATTCAACTTGTCTAAAATAATTTAACCGATTGCCAACTGTCTTTCCACTATTCGGAAATTTTAATGCCTCTTCAAACTTCTCTCCAGAATAAAAAGACATTAGTGCCCACTCTCTACTTAATGCTTTTCTTTCTTCTTGTAATGTACTATCATCATTTAATGCATTCATAATTGATATGATTCTATTAAAATTTTCATTTTTACTACAGTACATACTATCTTTATGAGATGCATATTCCATACTCGCTGCCGCACCACCAACAATTATTTTCGTTAAACTTTCTTGTGCTTCAGTCGCATATACAAGAGCTAACATCCCTCCTGTCGAATGACCAGCAAACCCCCACTTATTAATATATAAAGCTTCCCGAATCGCTTCTAAATCTTTAACCGTTTCCGTCATACTATATTCGGAATCGTTATTTGCTAAATCTGAATTGCCACAACCCTTTAAATTAACTAAATATACGCTATAAAAATCAGTGAACGGGTTTGCAAAAGTATTTCCATTATCGTTATACTCGCTATACATATGTGTAACGCATAAAGGCGGACCTTCTCCCTTCACAAAATACTCGAACTTGCCTCTAGTAGTTTTGATAATATTTGTTTTCCACATATTGAATCTCCTGTCTAGAATTTTTATTTCTAACTGCTTTTTAGGATTGTATTTTTATTGAATCATTTTTCCCTTTAAAGTCTTCTACATACAAATTAGTACTTTTAGCTGCATGGTCTTTTTTGTTGTTTTGATAAAAAGTAAAAATAATTAAAACTATACCAATGAGTAAAACAATTATTTTCTTCATCGTACTCACCCCATATCGAATGATCTATGGTTTTTATATTTAGGTTATTATTATTTTACTTTGTATTTCAGATTACTATTGCTGCTTTGTCTATGATCAAATTATATTATGTATGATTTAGTAAACTGTTTTGCTTTACCAATACACCATTCTTATAATCTATTAATTTATGATTTGATAAAACAAAAGTGTGCTCTAATATCAATTCATTTTGAAGTACTTCAGGTAAAAGTTTAGGTAACATCTCTCCTACACCGTAATTATAGTCACTTAATATCCAAGACACACTTTTCCAGTCTAAAATCCCTTCAGATACCTTTTTAGGTGTGTCATATGTAAATTGACACGGTAGTTCTACTACATAAACATATATGCCACCAGAATATGAGGAATCCTCCCATTTAATAATGCCTTTAAATTGAATTTGATTTTGTTCAACATCTATATTTGTTTCTTCTTTTATTTCACGAATTGCATTTTCTAACGGTGTTTCTCCTTTTTCTATCTTCCCTCCTACACCGTTCCATAATCCTTTTACAGGATCATATTCTCTATTTAGCATAAGTATTTCTTCATTTCTTTTTATAAAACATAAAGTATGCTTGTACATTTTTTAATTCATTCCTTTCTTCTTAATAAGTTCTAACAGGTGATATTAAATATACTGCTGCAGATTGTTCACCTGCTTCAATTACTATCGGCCTCATGGAACCACCAAAACTTAAAGTAACTCTATCTTCTTTTATTGCTTTTAAAGTATCGACCATATATCGTCCATCAAAAGATATATTTAATTGCTTTTCACCGAGAATAGTATCTATTTGTTGTGTCTCGGATATTTTACCAATCTGAGAAGCGTTAGAAGAGATTTGTATTGTGGATTCGTCGATGATTTCTAAGTTAACGTTGTTGTTTGCCCATTCACTAGCTAATAAACTTGACCGATCTACACCTTGTAAAATCTGCTTTCTATCTATATTAATAACCGTTTGGGATTCATTTGGAATTAGACCAGATATATTAGGATATTTACCTTCAATAAGCCTTGAATACAACGTAATTGTACCAAATTTAAAAATAATGTGACTCTCTGAAAGATATATGTATACTAAATTTGAATTACTGTTCATTAATTTTAGTAGTTCACTAATAGTGGAACTTGGTACAATACAATTTAATTTCGCATGTGAAGAAATGGGTATTTCACGTAAAGCCAGTCTATGCGAATCAGTAGCAGCACAAATTAATTTGTTATGATCAATAACGAAATGCACGCCGGTAAGAACGGGTCTAGATTCATTTTTAGCAGCTGCAAAGACAGTTTGTTTGAATACTTCAATCAACTGTTCCGTTTCTACATGTATTTCTGCATGTTCGTCTATAAATGGTACATTTGGAAATTCGTTCGCCGAGAATCCATTTAAGTTTAAAGTAATTTCATCTGATTGAATTGTAATCAATTGCTCATTAATGCTTTTTATTAAAATATCACTTGGCATTTTCTTAATAATTTCAATGAAATATTTCGCTGGTACAACAATACTTCCTGCTTTTACAATAGTTGTAATTTGTACTTCTTCAATTGAACTAGGTATAAACTTTTCAATAAAAATATTCGAATTACTTGCGATTAAAGTAATTCCGGATGGATCTGCTGTTATTTTTATTCCAGATAATATAGGAATTAAATTTTTTGTTGAGATAGCTTTACTTACTTCTGAAAGAGCTTGTGTGAATTGTTTATGATTAACGATAAACTCCATTTTTTCCCCGCCTTAAATGTAATAATATATTTATGAAGATTGATGAATAATGGTTCCATTAAAAATATAAGGTATTGTTTCTTTCTTTTGTAAAAGGCCTTTTAAGTGTTCTGGTATACGTAAATAAGGTTCTGCTTTATGTAATTCCATCCAGATAATTTCTTCAATTTCTTTTGGTCGTGATATACAGATTTCCCCTCCGATTATTTCTCCTAAAAAATTAAAGAAGATTGCATGATGTCCCCTTTCCTCAAACAAGGCTTCACTAATGGAACAAACCCCGTTTACATATATATCTAATCCAGTTTCTTCTTTCACTTCACGAATTACTGCCTCTTCTAACGTTTCACCGTATTTTACTGCCCCACCTGGTAAAGTGTAATAAGAGCCATTTTTCCCTTTGTTTTTAACCATTAAGAGCTTTTCGTGAGTTTCATCGTATAAAAGCGCGTATGTAACATTCACCTTTTTCATATTTAATCCCCTTCAATGATACGAATTTTCTGTCTTCATTTCATTCTATCATTAAATTGTTTTTATTCACAAAAAAGACAAAGAACGTGTTTTGAAAAAGAATAATCAAAACACGTCCACTAAATGTTAAAAATCGATTCGGTTAAAAGATACCAAGCGATAGCAACTATAAATTTAATATGTTTTTTACAATCTTTTTTCTAAATAGTAGTGATGATGTCCTTTAGGATGATCTTTACTGACTCCGATCACTTTATATCCGTGTTTTTTATAAAAGTTTGGAGCTTGGAAACTAAAAGTGTCTAAGTTTATCAGCCGACATTCTTTTTCGATTGCAAATTCTTCAATAAGTTTCATTAATTTGCTGCCATAGCCTTCGTGTCTATATTCTTCAGACACCCACAGAAAGTCAATATGCAAGTGATGCCAAAATGTTATAGCTGTTACCCCTCCGATTATTTCTTCTTTTTCATTCCTTACTATAAAACTTACCTTTTCTGAAGGTGTTTTTTCCTCATTTGAAAGATGTTTTTGGTTATATTCAATTACTTTCTCTCTTATGTAATCACTATCTTCTTGTACCCACTGCTGCACTATTTTCATTTTAAGTATCACGCTCCTTTTTACTTATCTATTCAATTTTATAATGATATTGTCCTGTCTTTAATGAGTTAGTAAAGAAGCAAAGTTAACGTAATAAAAAAGAGCCCTGACATTAGGACCCTTTTTTGAATTAAGCTATTTTTCGATGTAAATGTTTTATTTCCTTTTTCTTCTCTGCATTCGGTGGACGAATTAATATAGAAATAATGAAGGAGATAATACTTAAAACACCGATTGTAATGAAGGTTGGTTGAAATCCGCCAAGTAGTGCGCCAATGAATGATCCTGCAAGTGCACCAAATCCGAAACCTTGGTAAACAATCCCGTAGTTTGTGCTATGGTTTTTTAATCCGAAGAAATCCCCGACAATGGCTGGGAATATAGTGATATTACCACCAAAGCAAAAGGCAACGCTTGCTACACAAGCAAAATAAATCCCGTAATTTAGTGGAATAAAACTTAAAGTAAAGACGGACAATCCAATAATAATAAATGTAGCAGAGACGATTTTTAATCGGCCTATTTTATCTGATAACGTTCCAAGAATAATTCTACCTATTGTATTAAAGATTGCAATCATTGCGACGGCATTTGCGGCAGTCGCTGCACTAAGACCAACGAGCTGCACCCCAATGTCTTTTACCATACCGATTAAATATAAACCACCCATACATGAAGTGAATAGCATGAAAAACAAGAAATATACTTGTTTAGTTCGCATCATTTCACGCGGCGTATAATCATTGTGTAATGTTTCAGCCGTAGTGTTACTTATAATTGCTTCACGTAAGAAGAACGATCCGATTAATACTAAAAGTAAGACGATAATACCCCAATATAAAAATGCTTGTGATACACCAAGACTATCGATAAGATTTCCGTTTACATATCTAAAAATTAAGCTACCCATTCCATATGCCGAAACAGATATACCAGAAATAAGCCCTTTACGGTTTGGAAACCATTTAATTAAATTAGATAGTGATGTAATATATGCTGTTCCATCAGCGTATCCAACGACAACACCGGCTAATAAATAAAGTAATGGTAATGAAGAAACTTGTGAACTAAGTATTAAACCGAGTCCTAAAACAATTCCTGCAGTAGCGACAAGTTTACGGAGTCCAAATTTTTGTTGTAGCTTTCCTGCAAACAGAGTTGAGAATGATAAAGAAAAACTCGTAATTGAGAAAGTAATCGCGACCGAATTGAGGTTCCATCCAAACTTACTTACAAGGGGTTGGTTAAATAAACTCCATGTGTAAATTGTTCCTAGGCCAATTTGAACAATGATTGTACCTAGAACAATTAGCAATGGATTTATAGATGATTGTTTCATACTAACTGTCCCCTTCTTTTATCATGACATGAATTTTCACAATTAGTATATCCATGATAAATTGCACGATACCGTACGGAAAATGGAAATTAAGTTAGTTTACACAAAAAAGACACTTCATCAAGAAGTGCCTTTTTGTAGGTTATATACAGATGTATTTAAAGAAAGCTTTGTTAAGATAAGACATTTTCAAATGCTTATGTACATATGTTATCAAATAATTTGTTGAAAGTGATGAGACTTAAGACGTATTTTTCTTTCATAAATAAGTCGGAGAGAAAATTAATATTCAATTTCCTCGAAGTCTTTCGGCTGCGGTACAGTTTGCATATTTGCTGCATCTTTCGGATCACTATAAATCGCATTTTGTTCTGTGTTTACATCCTTTATATTTTGTTTTTTATTTTTATTCACTTCATTTTTCATTATAGTTCACTCCTTTTTATTATAGGAGTAGTTATGCCCTAACCGTATTATTTTTACTGCTACTAAATGTATCAGCGACTAAATTGCTAAATTCACGTAAATAATATAAATAATTGTCTCCACCATAGTTGTATCTTTTATTGTACATTTTAGCAACGACGACATTATATTCTGGAATGACTAATATCGTGGGTCCTGTAATTCCTAATATTTGATAGGAACCTTTCGGAACTCGCTCACCAAGTTCGCTAAGTAAAGCAGGTTCATTTTGAACGAACCAAAACAACCCGTTTTGAGGTAGTTCTTTATTTTTATACGCTGGATTTTGTATGCTTGTAGCAAGTTCTATAACTTCTTTTGGCACAATTTGTTTACCATTTAAGAACCCGTTATTTAAATGCAGGTTCCCCCAGTATGCAAATTCTCTCGCAGAGACAAATAAATTTTTCTCGGATCCGTCATCTACTGCACCGACACTTTCTACAGCATCTTCATTTGGATTTACAATAACCTTAACTAAATTTTCATCATGCTCTATTCTCCATCCAGTTTCATTGAAGTTGGCAGGTAGGAATACACGCTCCTTTAATAATTCAGGAAAACTCTTATTATACAGCTGATAAATAAGCTGCGTTACCATTCTTACATTAATATCCCTGTACGCTCAAGCTTGTCCCGGCTCAAATTCACGAAAAACTGTCCCCTCATCCGTTTCATTTAAACCGTGTGAATGAGTTACTAAGTGTCTTATCGTTGTCTTACCGAGTAATGAAGGATCATGTTTTTTAAAATAATTTACTGCCTCGTCATCAAGAGATTTTATTTTCCCCTCATAAACTGCATAAGCTACCATTAATCCTAAATAGATTTTTCTTGCGGAAGCGACATTGAACTGTGAAGATATGTTTACTTTTTTACTAGTAGGAGTATTTGAATGCTTTCCACTATAGTGCTCTAGTACAATTTTATTATCTTTCATAATACAAAGTGCAGCCGCAGAACTTTGATTTGTTTCTTTAATATTTTCTACCCATGAAATTAATTTCTCATATTTGTACAAATAAATTTCCCCCTAAAATGAAAACGAAAAAATGATAGCATGAAAGAAAAGCGTTAACACAACATAAACTGGTATTTACACTTTTCTTTCATGTGAAATATTATTCTGTACTTAAATAATCCACCAGTTCCAGCAATTAGAACAGCTGAAACAACCAACACAGCCTACACAACCACCGCAACGTCCGCCGCCACAACCACCACAGCGACCACCACAGCCACCACAACGTCCACCGCATCCGCCACAACGGCGTGCATCGTCTTGGATGTAATAATATGGATATTGATTTTGTTGCTGATCCCAATACACAACATTACCAGGTTGATAAGCATTAAGGTTTAACGCTTGTAGTTCTTGTTGAAACTCATTCATTATGAAAACCTCCATTTACAAATGTAAATTCCGTCCATATCTTTAAGTTTATTTCCTTTTAAAAATAAAGTAGAAATAAGGCTATAGACTAAATGCGTACATCAACAAAATATGACTTTACACTAGGTGATGTACCTTGTTTATGAGCCTATTTTCTTTACATTCTTTTAGTGGACGGAATTAATATAAATAGAGATAATTAAAAGTTACTAATCCAGCAAGTCAATAGTTCATCACTTAATTTTCTTTCTAGTAATTCTTTTACTGAAGGTGTCGGCATTATTGTATAGGAGTTTATATTTTCTTTAGTAAAATCAATCCAGTGAAATGCTAAATGGAACTCTTTAGATACTGGAGTAAAATCAGATTCCAATTCATTAGAATCTATTTCAAAAACGTGGTTAATTTCATGGTGGAGAGTTTCTTTAGCTTGCCATTTATTTTCTATGACGCCTAAAAATTGTTTTATACTGCAAGTTACTCCAAGTTCTTCGCGTAACTCTCTTATTAGTGCATTCTCTGCTGATTCCCCAATTTCAACATGGCCACCGGGTAAAAAATAGTGATGTCCTATGTATTCAGCAACTAGTAATTTTTCATCTTTTATCATGATAGCTCGTACAATATGATGGAATTTGCATTTCATTTTGTATTCCTCCTAATCATTCACTTTATACTTGCTCCAAAATTGTCATTTAAAAGCGGGATAATATAAATCATAGGTGCTTCATATGGATGAACATTATTAATAACTAGAAGATAACATTTTACATCTTCTCGTTTACAATTTAATTGAAACTAATAATTTTGATAAACGATTCTAAAAAAGAGTATGTTTATGAAAATAAATCATCGAAACATACTCTTACTATTTTTAGTTGATTCATTCTTTTACAATAAGGTTCGATTAGTCCTATGCTTTGCGGTCTCAAAATCGAAGCCGTAGCTAAAGTATGCAATCACTTCTATTCCATAAGCAAATCTATTCTCTACTTCAAATTTACCTGCCTGTACAAATTTTAGACTCTTAACGAACCACGAAAGCCTCTTGCGGCATAGTAAGATTCTGCCCCATTGTGATACACAAAGACGTGTCCAAATCGATAATCGCAAAAAAGGGCACCTCCAAGTTCTCTAATATCAGAAGGTGTTTGCACCCAACTCGATGTCTTCAAATCGAAATTCCCAAGATTTTGCAACGCCCGATATTCTTCTTCCGTTAATAGTTCAATGCCCATAGTAGTTGCCATATCAATAGCGTTATTTTCTGGTTTATGTTTCTTTCTTGATTCTAGCGCTTCAAGGTCATAACAAACACTTCTACGACCTTTAGGACTTTCTGCTGAACAATCATAAAAAATGTATTCGTCTTTTTCTTTATCAAAATCAACAACATCAGGTTCACCACCAGTGCGTTCCATTTCATTGAGCGACCACAACTTCTCAGTATTAGCATCCAGATTTGATTGAACATTAGCCCATTCTAGCTCTTTATGACGGTTCATGTTATTCTCAAAACGATCTTTCAATGTTTGTAGTAATTCTTCACGTTGCTCTAGTGACAACTCTTTTTTATTGCTCTCTTTCATAATAGTTCCTCCATTGATGTTTTTATTAATGATAGTTTAAGTATATATAAATACTGTTTTATAATAAAATGTTTAAATAATTGCGTGAATTCAGTTTGCGATAATTTATATGGATTAGTAAAACCAATTATCCGCAATATGACCCTTTAACGGAACAACTTATTGTTTCAAAGCAGTTTCTTAATCGATCTTTCAATTCTAGATCTTTTTCGCCTTTTCACTATAAATACACGATATAACTTTATTGAAAATCGCACATCTTTATTTCAACAACAATAAGCGATATACTTCCTCACCGTCATATACATTTCCTAATGGTTTAAAACCATAACATTCATATAGTTTCTTTGCAGAAATATTATCTTTATGGACAGTTAATCTAATTTCCTCACACTCTTTAAAGTTATTTTTTATTAAGTTAATGATTTCCTGTAATGCTGCTTTTCCATATCCTTTTCCTTGCTCTTTTTCATCAACGATAAATCCGTTAATCCAATATATATCTGTTGACTCACGTACAAAAGCATGCATAATAAAACCGACTATAAGGTCACCATCATATATAGCGAATGGAATATATTCGACATTTTCACCATCTGGTTTTATGTATACTTTAGCAAGTGATACTGCCACTGCCGGAACAAATTGCATTTGATTTTCTTGAACTTGTAACTTTAATGCATCTTCCCAATTTTCTCTCGTAACAATTTTTAATTGGACGTTCACTATTTTAAGCTCCTTTAAAAAGAGAATTTATCTTTTATATTCAACGGAGTGAAATGATTCCCTTTTTCGACATCAACTTATAACATGATTTTCATAAAATCCTGAATAAATTTTTCCTCATCTAATTGTAACGCAATACGAGCCCCTTCAGATTTAGAGTGGGGGCGAAAATCAGCAAAAGTTTGCCCCTTCGTTTCGCCGCATATATCCACAGTCACTTTTCGGGATGTGTAATTTAAAAAAGTAGGATTCACCAAACCGCTTATAGCAAGTACATCGTGTAATAATGGCCCTTCAATAGATGGATTGAGCTTTTGGTATGCTGATAAATAATAATCGTACATGGGTTTCATAATCGGTTTAAATGGATTTTTTGTATTAGCTAAAATATAAGTAAATACACTTGGGGTTAAAACCGTTTTATTTGTTACATTTAAAGGGAATAACGTTATATTTTTCGCTTGCTGAAATACAATTTGACTTGCTATAGGATCTCCGTACACGTTTGCCTCTGCTAATGGAGTAACATTCCCTGCTTCTAAAAAGACACCACCCATAAAATAAATTCCTTTTACATTTAACATCAAGTCGTTCCATAAATTAAACGCAATTGCTAACGAGGTAGATCTTCCTACATCGACAATTGTTAGATCTTCTCCATACTTTACAAGAATCGAAGCAATACTACCAAAATTGTATATCGGAATGGATAACACACTTTCCGGTACATGTATGGGTCCTAATCCTTCTGGCCCATGAATTTCAGGGTAATACGTTGTAATTTCATTTGTAAGTGGCTTTGTTGCCCCGCTAATTACAGGAATATCTTGTCTGTTTGCTAACTGTAAAATATATGCGGCATTATGAGCGGCATGTATATGTTCAACATTTCCATATCCAGTTACGATACCAACAATTTCAATTTCAGGATGCAATAAGCCATACATAATTGCAAACGAATCATCAATACCTGGGTCTCCAAAAAATAAAACCTTCTCCAAGAAATGCACTCCTTTCATAGGTAAGATAATTATGTATATGTGGAAAAAGTTTAAATCTATACAATTCTAAGCAAATATTAGTGGTGAGTAGTGTGTCGATAAAAAAGAACTAGTATTATACTAGTTCTTACTCTGGTGATCATCTAACAGTATAATTTAATTCCGTACAAATGCTGGACTAGTGCATTTTAATATAAATATTTTCCGTTATATCTATATTAAAAACCCCATATTAGTTCAATATTGTTACTTTCAGATTGCAACTACTCTCAGAAGTGTCTTACCATACTTTTTCGCTCTCGATTTGCTTATAATTATCTTTTTTAAATGTTAAATGAGCAATCACAACTCCAAGTATAGTAACTATCCCTCCAATTATCGAAACAAAGGTTGGCACCTCACCTAACCATATCCAAGCAATAAAACATGCAGTAACTGGTGTTAAATATAGAGAACTCGTTGCTTCAGAAGCTCCGGCATGAGATGTAATATATGCTAGTGCAATATACGGCAGTACTGTCGGAAACACACCTAAATATATAACACTTAAAGTAATTTCTATAGGAGCTGCTACAATTTCTTGATAAATCCCTGGTAAAAAAATAAGCATACATACCGTACCAGACCAAATTGTATATATTGTAAATGGTAAGAAACCGTACTTTATTAAATAAGACTTTTGAAAAACGAAAAATAGACTTTCTGAAAAGGCCGCTAATAAAATAAGTAATACCCCACTATTCAATTGAATGGAATCTCCTTGACTTAATGATAAAAAAGCAACTCCTACTAAACTAATTACACCACCAATCCAACCATTTAATTTCATTTTTTCATTCATAAAAACAGAAGCAAGAATTGCCGTTAATATAGGTGTTACTGAAACAATTAAACTAGCAGGTCCAGCATTTACACTCTGTTCACCGTAGTTGAGTGCAATATGGTAAATAGTAAATCCTAGAGCGCCAAATATAAAAATCACTGGAATATCTTTTAAGTCAGGTAACCGTAATTTGTATATAAACGCAAACATTAGAAGAATTAAAGAAGCGATTAATAATCGTAGCAACGTGAGATGTTCAGGCGTGTAAGCTTCAAGACCCATACGAATCCCTGGAAAAGCAGTTCCCCATATAAGGATCGTAAAAGCGTGAGCACATACAATACGAAAATCCCATTTTTTATTATGCATATTTTATCTCCCTCTCCAATAAACCAGCCATTTTCTAATTACCAATTATTTCTTTTCATCATATTTAATAATTGATACAATGTCTTCAACCAGTTATTCCTCGAAAAAACCAACCACTTTGCATTTTTAAAATGAATGAGGGAGTTTTTTAATATGTCCACCGATAAAAAATTACCAAAATATCGACAAATAATAGACTATATGAAAGAGAAAATTGAAAACGGAGAATGGCCAATTGGTAGTAAGATTCCGAGCCAGCGGCAGTTAGCAAAATTATTTCAAGTAAATCGTAGTACTATAATAACTGCGCTAGAAGAACTTATGGCAGATGGTTTAATTCAAGGGAAAGTTGGAGCAGGAACAATTGTAATGAATAATACATGGTCATTATTAGCGACTAATCCCCCGCCTGATTGGAGTGAATATGTGAAAGCTGGTATTCATAAACCAAATAAATTAATGGTTCGAGAAATTAACGAAGCAGAAGCAAATAAAAAATTCATTCATCTGAGTAAAGGAGAACTTGCACCTGATCTTTTCCCGTTAGAAACTATGCAATTCATTATGCGTAACGTATGTGAGGAGCTAGATTATTTCGGGTACGAGGAACAAAAAGGATATCTCCCTTTACGTGAAGCAATAAGTAATTATGTAAAATCGTTTGGAATACATACATCACCAAGCTCTATATTAATCGTCTCTGGTGCATTACAGGCATTACAATTAATATCAATCGGTCTTTTACATAGAGAGTCAACTGTTTTACTTGAACGACCTTCTTACTTATATTCTCTTCATGTATTTCAATCGGCTAACATTCACCTTTCTGGAATACAGATGGATCAACATGGAATAATCCCTAATGATTTGTTAAGAAGAATTAATTATAGTCAAAAGAAAAATATTTTATATTCGATTCCTTGTTTTCAAAATCCGACGAGTGTATTAATGTCCAAGGATCGACGAAAAGAAATACTAAAAATATGCGGAAAAGAACAATTGCCTATCATTGAAGATGATATTTACCGTGAATTATGGATTGATGCCCTACCGCCTCTTCCTTTAAAATCGATGGATAAACATGGACATGTATTATATATCGGTAGTCTATCTAAAACACTTAGCCCAGGACTTAGAATTGGTTGGATTATTGGACCAGAGCCTGTTATCGAGAGATTGTCAGATATAAAAATGCAAACTGACTATGGATCAAGTTCTTTATCTCAAAGAGTTGCGGCGGAATGGTTAAGTAAAGGGTTTTATGAGGATCACGTAGCGAACGTAAGGATTCACTTAAAAGAACGAAGACGAATAATGATACAAGCATTAAATACGTATTGTACTGACATTACTACATGGGATATTCCTAGTGGTGGGGTTTTTATATGGCTACGGGTGGTACCTAACATTTCGATGAAAAAACTATTTTCAGAGGCTCAATCAAAGGGAGTTCTTTTTAACCCGGGACGTATTTATGAGGAAGAATCAAATCAGTTTATACGTTTATCTTATGGGTATTCTTCCCCTGAACAAATTACTCAAGGTATTATTATATTAAGTAATTTGATTCGTAAGTTAATGGCATAATAAAAAAATCCTCTTTTTATAAAGAGGATTTTTTGTGTACCTTTTCTACCATAATCTCATTTCCTGTCCTAATAAAATAAGTTCTTTATAGGGATCACCATCAATTTTTAATACTTGCGCAAAAGCCGGTTCTGTTTTTACGCCTTGTTCTTTTAATTCAATTACTTCTTCTCTAATGTGTGGGTGCTGCATTAATAGCATGTGCTCCACTATCATATGTTTATATGCATTTTGGTTACGTACTGGCTGCGGTTGAGCAAATAATTCAAATTCAAAACCTTCAAATTGAAAATTCACCTTTATTGTTAAGATATTTTTAATGTTTTTCTTTTTCATTTCAAATCCTTCGTATGAGCCATACAATGATCTAATTTCCTGTTCAAAAAAATCATAATTATGTACTTCCATTACAATGTCTAAGTCAGAATAAAGGGTATCAATTCTAATAGGGATTGTCCCGCAAAGTACAGGGCTATATAAAGCTAAATCCTCCATTATGTTTAGTTTATTAATAACTTCGTAAACTTTTTGTTGCTTATCATTCCCAGATTGTAAATATGTAATAGATGTAAACATAGAAGTCTCTCCTTCATTTAACGTAATACTCGTCTCACTAAATTTGAGAAAAAATTTAATCATTCCATTTTGTTCTAGGGGTACCTGTATTTCAATATATTAAGCCGAACTAACAATATTTTTCAACTTTTCTCCTATACTGCAATACTATAAAAATAAAAAAGGAGGAATTTTTATGAGCATTTTTAATATGATTTTGACCATACACATTTTATTTGGAACAATATGCTTAATTACTGGTATCGTAGCGATGATTGCTCAAAAAAAGAAAGGAAAGCATACAGAATGGGGCGAAATATATCATGCATCCTATGTTGTTATAACCATTACTGCAATTATATTGTCCATATTAAATTGGGATAAAATCGCATATTTATTTTATGTAGCAATTATCTCCTATTCATTTGCGATTTACGGATATCTCGCAAGAAAACAGAGATGGAAAAATTGGCTAGGACATCATATTAGAGGTATGCTAGGCTCCTACATTGGTGCAGTGACCGCACTTTTAGTGAACATTGGGATGTATATTCCTATTATAAATTTACTATCACCAATATGGTTTTGGTTCTTACCTACCCTAATTGGCATTCCTCTTGTATCTAGTGTATCAAGAAAGTATAAAAAACAAAGGTAAAATTAATTACAGTTTAATTACCTTCTAATTTATTTTTATAAGGATAACCAGGAAGTGAAAATAAAAAAGAATCCAATAATACTTGGATTCTTTTTATTTATGATTTTTTTAAGACGATATTGAATGCAAACGATCCGGATAATTAGTAAACATCCCGTCTACACCCCATTTCAGTAACTTTTCCATATCTTTTTCATTATCTACTGTAAATGGATGAACTTCTAATCCATGTTTCTTTATTTTTTTCACATAGACTGCATCAATATATTTGTAGTTCATGCCTAGGCCAATGCAGTATGTTTTATAGTTTTTTATTTCTAAATCTGTTAATTGAACTGCTTTTTTATATGATAATAATTGTACTAACGGTATATTGGTATTTAAACTATGAATCTTCCGTAGACTTTCTTCACTAAATGATTGAATAATAACTTTATCACTTATTTGATAGAGATTTATAATTTCTAATAACTTTTCTTCCATTCCAGGATATTCATCTGGTGATTTTGTTTCGATATAATAATTAGCATTATGTCCAAACGTTTCAATGATTTCTTCTAGTGTTGGAACCTTAGCATCTTCAAATTCTTTCTTTGCCAACTTTGGATACTTTTTATTGAAAAAAGAACCTGCATTTAGTTTCTTTATTTCTTCTAATGTATGTTCTTTTACTAACCCCGCACCATTTGTTGTACGATTTAATGTTTCATCGTGCATAGCTACTAAATGTCCGTCTTTTGTCATTTGGAGATCTATTTCTATATAGTCACCTTTTAATTGCTGTCCTAATTGATACGCTTCTAATGTATGTTCCGGTGCATATGCAGAAGCCCCTCTATGCGCAATATTTTTAATATGATTTGATTGATTAATAGCTTTTGTATATTTTTGTTCATTTACTTGCTGAAAAACAAAAGTGCTAATTACAAAAAAGAAACAGATGATTGTAATTATAGATATTTTCTTCATAACGGTATGTTTACTCCTATATTTAAAGCGATGTGATTCTGATGAATTATTCAATTAAATGTCGATTTTCAAAAACTGTCATTTGTCCTACAGCTTGAAAGCCAGATTTTTTATAAATATTTATTCCATCAGGTGAAGCTTGTAAAATGCAGTAAGTATCTTTTAGTTGTTTTGCTTCTTGAAGTAGGAAATTGAACATAATAGAACCAAATCCTTTTCCTCTCATTTCTTCTCTAGTCGCTATATCATAAATACCGACGCTATCTTCCGTACAAACTAAAGAGCCAACGGATACTACCTTCCCTTTATAAAGGCCTAAGTATAGTTTCATGGCATCACTATTCCATAAATCTAAAGAAGCGATTTGATTATAGTATGCTTGTACGTGAGTACCTTCGGTTGATGTACCGAATAAAGCTGCTAACATTTCGCCAAATTGTTGTATTTGTTCTGGCGATGTTGCTTTTTCTATTGTAAAACTTACTGGAATGTCTATTATTGGATGAATTTTTCTTAAGTCTGCTACCATCGCGATATTCTGTTCTGCTTCTTTTAAACCAAGTTTAATTAATTCGCTTTTTATAGTCTGTTCTTGCATATCATCCCAAAACCAAACACTCATTGGAAATTTCTTTTGATTATAGCATTCTACCTCCTTATATAATTCCTCGATCCCTTCCGTTACATTACTATTTAGTAGTGTAATAATATTAAATGTATCTGCAGGTAATCCGCAGTCGACAGTAATGTAATCCTTCGTTTCTTTTACATCCATTCCATTTACCCGCCGCGCAATATATGAGGTTTTATATGTAAAATTGTCTATTAGTACCTGTTTATAATTCATTAATTTTGCTCCTCTTATAAAAATTCGTCTTCGAATCCTTCAGTATTAAATATAACATATAAGAAATGTACCTATTTCTATAAAAATATCTCTATAAATCACTCTTTGCGCCCTAAAAGAATTAAAAATGATATAACGTTGTCGGAATGAAAAAAGTGGTATATAATAAATATTAACATTACTAGTAATTATTTTAGGTATTCCTAGAATAAAGGAGCGATACATATGAAAATTACTATTTATTTCGGAAGTCATGAGGATCAAGATGTTCGTACTATGGACTGTCATTTAGATGTAGAAGATACAGAAGAGATTGTTTCTGTATCATAATATAAATAGTTGGGATGAACCCTCTTCCCTGCAGCGTTTAAGGCACCTTTTCAGGTGTCTTTTTTATTGTTTTTTTCGTCAAAAACCCTTTACTTTAGAGCGTTTTAATAGTAAAATATAAATATACGAACAAACGTTCTTTTTATTTTAATTGTACATGAAGGGATGATTCTAACAATGACTCAAGCAAAGCGCAGAGGAAGAAAAAAGCAAACACCTATTATTTCAAATACAGGCTTTATCGGCTCTGTCTTTATTGATACATTGGAGTTACAAAAGAAATCCTATTATTTCGCTCGTAAAAAACTTCAAATTGTGCATCACGTACTAGATGGTCTATCTGGAGCAACGAGTGCATTATTTAAAGAACATAATATCGCTGCATACATGTCATGTGTGTATTTACATAAACAAAAGAAAATCGGCTTCGTTCTTTCAACAAAACCTTTTGAACAAAGTGATGGTGTTTCTTATTTTATAAATTATTTGATCGAAAAGAATTTTTATGGTGACGAAGATATTGAATATCAAGAAGTATTTAATACAGGTTTTATTGGTGTAGTATTCGCGGATTTATCTAGTATAGATCGCTTTAATTTTGAGTTTGAAATGGGTATGTTAACGAAATTAATGAAAGATATGATTATTCCTGTTAAAGAGCTCTTTTTACGCCACAATGTACCGGCTTACATCTCCACTTCTCATTTAGAGGAGCAAAATAAATTAGGTTTCGTTCTTTCTGTAAAGCCATACGATGAACGTGCAGAAGCAGATTTATACTTCGAAACATATTTAAAAGAACGTGGATTATTTATTGGTGATGAAGAGGATGATATTGATAAGATTGTTATTAGAAAGACAGCTGAATTACGATAGAAAAGTGTAATGATAATAAATTTATTTAATTTTGATATAAAAACATAAGAGCCTTTCTGCAATAAAATGCAGAAAGGCTCTTTAAAGTTGTTTGATTTTTACGGATTTCGCGATACGGGAAATCCCATATCGAACGATTGTGTTAACAAATTTTGTATAGTGCTTTATTTTTCTATTACTCTTAAAAATTAGCTACTAAGTATTTTTAATATTTTTATTGAAATCAAATTGATTTTGAATTCCTGACCTATCAATTTGAATCCAATACTCTGAAATTTTCCCATCTTCTATTCTATACACCGCACTTGCCATTTGAATTATCGGGAGTCCTGTAGGTTGATATCCATCGATTTCTCCTAGATGTGTACCTACTTGTTTCCAACGTACATACACTTTACTTCCTTATACTAAAAATTCTTGAATTTCTAAAGAGAAATCTCCATATACTTCAATCATCTCTCTTACATGTTCAGCATAATCTTTAGGTGTTCTGCAAACTGTTTGTTCTTCTTCAGATACAATTTGATGTGCCAATACTTTTTCTGCCATTAATTGATTTGAATAGTCAGGATTATTTCCTGAACGTACTTCTTCAAAAAATTTTCTAACGATTTGTTCTGGCGTCATTTAAAAACCCCCTTATTAATAAATCCAATATTAATCATATCACAGTTTATTTTAATCTAACTATTAAAGTAAACTGCTCCGTGTGTACAATAAAAAACAAAGCTCCTACTTTATTAAGATATTTCATTTCGGTTGATCTTTTTTAGAAACGTTGCAACTTTATTCGAAACATAGTGACTTTATTCAAATTCACATCTACTTAGTATAAGGTTCTCGGTTATTAGTGTAAGTTATTTATAATTTATTAGTCCTTATGCTTTTCATACATCTCTATTTTTTTATTTAGTAAATCTTTACCCCAGACTTGTATTGCTTCTAATACAGGTATAAATTTTTTCCCCTGCTCTGTTAAAGAATATTCTACCTTTGGTGGAATAACTTTATAAACTTCTCTGTGTACTAGCTCGTCCTCCTCAAGCTCTCTTAATTGTCTAGTTAAGATTCCTTTTGAGATACCAGGTAACATCCTCAATAATTCATTAAACCTAATAATTTCATTTTTTCTTAAATGCCACAAAATCACGATTTTCCATCTGCCTGCAATAGCATTTTGGGTAACTGTTAATGGACAAATTTCTTGCTGTGTTTCTTCAGAAACCGATTCATCTTGATAACTAAAACGTGCCATAATAAAATCTCCTTTTTCTCTAAGTACTATTTTTATTACTATGTTACTAAATTGTGCCTACTTACATAAATCCTTCTTAAGAAATAGTATATGTAATGTATACAAAAATCAAAAATAACGCTGTATGTAACGGAGGAGATTGTATGAAAGTTTTAGTAACAGGTGCAAACGGAAATTTAGGTTCTAAAATTGTGGAATATTTACTTACCAAACTATCAGTTGAAGAAATAATTGTTGGTGTACGTGATGAAAACTCTGAAAAAGCACTTAGCTATAAGGAACAAAACTTAGAAGTACGTGTAACGGATTTTGAAAATCAAGAAACCTTGTTGTCATCATTCAAAGATGTCGATCGTTTATTCATCATGTCAACATTCGGTGACTTTGATACAGTTATACGTCAGCATACAAATGCAGTAGAGGCTGCGAAAGTAACAGGTGTAAAACAAATTATTTATCCAAGTGTTACAAGAGCAGAAGGTAGTGATTTCTTCCTAGCAAGCATGCATAGAGCACGTGAAGTAACAATTATTGAATCAGGTATTCCTTATGTGATTCTGCGTAACAACTGGTATGTAGAAAATGAACTTGGAACAATTCAAAGCTGTATGGCTAGCGCCCCTTGGATAACTTCTGCGGGTGAAGGGAAAATCGGTTGGGTATATCGCCCAGATTTAGCTGAAGCAGCAGCGAATGTTTTGGTAGCTAATGGTCACAAAAATAGAATTTATGAACTTTCTGGTGAGAATTTAACACAACAGCAATTTGTAGATACATTAAGTGAAATATTAGGAAAAGAAATTCCTTTATTAGAAGTAGATGACTCTTCTTATGAAGAAATGTTAAAAGGTGCCGGAGTACCTGCAGCCTACCTTCCAATGTTAGTAATGACTCAAAAAGGGATTCGTGAAGGAGGATTAGAATCAACACATACCCATTTAGATTTCTTATTAGAACGTCAGGCTACACCATTAAAACAAGCATTAACTCATTTATTGTTAAATACAAAATAGAAAAATCTAATAATAAATTTTGTATTTAACAAAGTGCCAGTCCACAGTTGGAATGGCACTTCTTTATTACTGCCTTTACTTCGCCCATCTATTACTGTAGTTAAAGAAGTATTTTTAAACAACATTATTATTTTTTAATGGCCTTTATTGCAAAATAAACATCTTTTTTGGTACTTAACAAATTCACTTAGCTACGCAAAACATTATAATCTTTTGAATGAATTTCTAAATTCAACTTATTTGAGTAAGCCTTATTCAAAATAAGAAATACTATCCCTCCTACAATTGGAATAGTGTAGGCTGGAATATAATTTAATAATAGACCTGATAGTGCCATTGCTATAGGAAGCATCATTTTCCCTAAACTTAATCCAATACTAAGCACTCTTCCCCTATATTTATCAGGAATCTCTTTTTGCATGAAATAAATTAAAGGAATATCAATCAGCGCTATAAAAATTCCTAAAAAGAACATAACAACACAATACGTAATAACGTATACAAAATCATTTACTTCAAAACTTTTGAATAAAACTGGAATTCCTGAAATAATCATAAAAACTGCCAGCATAGAACTTAGCTTTTTCAAAAGATAAGAGTAAGAAAAACGATCAGTTATCTTTTTCACTAAAATTGCACCAATTATCATCCCTACTGGAAAAGTCCCTTGAATGATACCAAATTGCTTAGAACTAAGATTGAGAACTGTGTTAATAATGTATGGCAATGGTACAGTTACAGCAAACCCTAAGAAGAAATTAAGTGAAATTAAAATTCGAAACGTATTCTTTAAGCTTTCCTTTTCAATTAAGTATGAAAACCCCTCTTTTATATCTTTACTAAAATTAATTCTCTTTTTTGAGCATTCCTCATTTATGTTGAAATCGAACAGTTTAAAATGAATAAATAATATGGATATACCCGAAAGAATAAATGAAATACCGTTTATAATTATAAAAATCTTAATATCAAAGACTGCAAAAACGATGCCACCTAACATAGGACCGAGAATTAAAGAAACAGAATCGATAATTTTACTTATAGAGTTAATACTCATAAGCCTCTCTTTAGAGACGATATTTGGTTTTGCGGCTTCTAATCCTATTCCAAAAAATGTTGTAAATACCGTCATAAGAAAGGTAGTAGTATAAATGATGAATAAATTTAATCCATAATAGCTGCTTAATATATAAACCGTTATTAATAAGCAGCCACTTAGTAAATCCATACAAACAACAAGTATCTTTTTATCAACCTTATCAGCAACTACACCGGCAAATGGATTCATAACAATCATTGGAATCGTTCCTAATATGAGCGTAAGCGCAAAATTAAATGCTGACCCAGTTATTTGTAAAACATATAATCCTAATGCGAAACTATAAATAGAACTACCAAATATAGATACTGTTTTCGCAATTGAATAGAGACAAATATTTTTTAGTTCTTGATTACTTTTTTTATTTTCTACATGTAATCGTAAACTTCCCATAACTTTTCCCTCCCGCTGAACTTTGTATTACGTACAGTGTAAGTTCTCGGGTTAACCCAATATCAATATGTTGTGTTTAAAAATTACTACAAAGAAATAAAAAAAGATGGGGTTAACCCCATGCATATCAACTGAAGGTTTTAGCGTCTTCCTACAATGATAAAAATAAAATGATTACCATAAAAGACATAGGATCATGTATACGAATGCTAAATTTTTTATTGAAATGTAAAAAGTAATATGTTATCTTCTATTACATTGATTAATTACATATGAGAAATCATGTATAACTCCAAGAATATGGCTTGGGGGTCTCTACCAGGAACCATTAACTCCTGACTACAAAATGCGTCTTTTAGCGTTTGTAGTCAGGAGTTTTTTTGTTCTAAGGTAAATAATTTAGAGAAGGGAATACAAAAAATGAATTTTAAAGTTTTTATATTAGCTTTAGCAACAATAGCAGTAGGTCTTGTTGAGCTAATTGTTGGAGGGATATTGCCAGACATCGCTAAAGATTTTGGTGTTTCATTAAGTTCTGCTGGTCAACTAATTACAATTTTTGCCCTTACTTATGCTTTAGCAGGTCCTGTATTATTAATTTTCACAAGTAAAGTGGAAAGAAAAAAATTGTATATTATTTCACTTTACATTTTTCTAATTGGTAATATACTCACTTATTTTAGCCCTAACTTTACTTTTATGATGATAGCAAGAATCTTAACGGCTATGAGTACTGCTTTAGTGGTAGTACTTTCACTTACAATTGCAGCTAAAATCGTTAATCCCTCTTACCGAGCAAAAGCGTTGGGATTAATTTATATGGGCATTAGTTCTTCGCTTGTTCTAGGGGTACCATTAGGAATATTAATTTCAAACACATTCGGTTGGAGAGTAATTTTTTTATGTATAGCTATTTTATCATTGGGATCCATTATCCTAATTTCGGTATTTTTAGAGAAAATACCTGGAGAAGAAAACCGAACTCCTTTATCTATCCAATTAAAAGCTGTTTGTAGTCCAAAACTAGGGTCTGCACATCTAGCTACTATGTTTATGTTAGCAGGACACTATACTTTATATGCCTATTTTACTCCTTTTTTAGAAGAGAAGTTTCATCTAAGCCCTTATTGGATTAGTATATTTTATTTAGTATTTGGTATAGCTGCAGTAAGTGGCGGGGCTTTCGGTGGCGCATTATCAGATAAAATAGGTGCTCAAAAAAGTATTGTAATAGTTATTACTTTATTTGCTTTACTCCTATTTATATTACCGTTCACGACAGTTTCTATTAGCCTATTTATTCCTGTTATGATAGTCTGGGCTGCATTGAGTTGGGGCCTTGCACCACCTCAACAAAGTTATTTAATACAATCTGCCCCAGACACATCAGATATACAGCAAAGCTTTAATAATTCCGCTCTACAAATAGGAATTTCACTCGGGTCTGCAGTTGGAGGTATAGCTTTAAAACAAGTACATGATGTCGCTAACATGGCCTGGGTTGGCGGATTTCTAGTCCTTCTATCTTTAGGTTTAGCTATCTTTTCTATTACTAGACATACGTTGACAAGAGAATGCCATTTATAAGTAAAAGAAGAAGTAAATCGCTTGTATTATTAAAAAGTCCGGTTATTAAACCGGACTTAAATTTCAAAAAACAAAAATACAACTTTTCTATGTCACACAATCAGGTAGCGATGGGGTTAACTCCATCTTTTTCCGAAAAATGAATATGTATAAATTTCTTCTCCTTGAACAAAGAAATCCTCGTACTTTCCACCTCGATCCAAATAATTTGAAGTTCTTTCATGAATCAATTGAAACTGTAGATTTTGGATTTCTTTCGTTACTTTTGAAAGTGTAAAATTTTCTCGAAATCTAGTTTCAATTTGGCTGTTTATGCTAAAATTTTTAAATAAAATAAATAAACTTAATAAATAACAATCCGTTTTAAAAAGTGGATTTAATTCGTGAAGTAAAAAATCCTCATGCTCAAAACTATAATTACTAGTACCAGACTGATCAATTACAATATCAACAGACTGATTCTGAATAGGTATACTTAAAAAATCAGCACAGATAAAGAGAATGTTTCTTTTCGGGTTGCTTTTTTCTAATACATCTTTTAAAAATAGTAGTTTATTCAAATCTCGATCAACTGCAATAAATAAGCAATCCTCGGGTAGTTCTTCATAAATATTTCGCAAAAAGAACCCAAGACCTGATCCTATATCAAGTAGTGTTTTGTTATTTAAATCTAATTGCATTAGTTTCTTCTTCGCCCATTCTCCTTCTCTATGCATATTTTCCAAATATGCAGTATCAGTTTCATGAATATAATCTGAAATAGAACTTTCAAATGAAGATTGCTCATATGCTTTAAATAAATTGCCAGCTGTTAGAATACCTGAAGTAATAATGTATTCTTCCCCACAGTTACAAATTAACTTTCCCTCTGTAATTTGATTGCAATTAATAATTCCATTTTGAAGAATTAGGTTTTTACTACACTTAAAACATGTAAGTAAATGAAGTACGCTTAAATCTATCCCAATAATAGAATTCGGAGTTTCATTTGTTAGCGATAAATCATTTAACACTTCTTTTAATTTATCCCTTCTTTCCTCTAAAATTTGTATTTCTTGTTCAAACATTTCGTATTTCGATTTAAATAAAGATTGGTAAAGAGTATCTTTTTCGTAATTCATAGATTTTGCTAAATTTTGATAAAGAAAAAGTTCTTTTATTTCATTCAAACTAAAACCTAGCCATTTGCACTCTAATATAAGCTCTATATCTTTTTGACAATACTCATCAAAAAAATAATGGCCACCCTTCTTTTCAGGAATAATCAGTCCGAGATCCATATAATGTCTAATTGTATCAATACTTATGTTATTTACTTCTCCAAACTTACCAATTTTCATAATATCCCTACCATTTGTATATATTTTTATATAGATTTCTATTTTTATCTTTAAAAATCCTTTTATCTCTCTATACAACAGAATTTAAGGTATGTATAGGATATTTCAATGCCACATATTTTATAAGTGTATAATCTTCTATTTAATAAAATATACATGTAAACGGATATCATCGCCTCTCCTTTATTTAACCAGTGGAGCAGGACTACTGTTCTAATGAAACAAAATACCCCCTAATAACGATAAAACATGTTTCTTTCTATGAACTTCTAAGAAAGGATGACGCTTTTATTTCTATTTCTGTATGTGATGAATTACACCAACTTGCTCGAGAAAGTTAAAGATTCTCATTTCCAAATACCTTACGAGTTATTGCTAAAAATGTTGGCTTTGTAGAACGAATCGGTAGAAACCAAGCAGAAGATTTAATTGATTTATATGTTTGGGTGAGTTAAAAAATTGCTAACACCTCTTTCAAATGCATGGAATATACAGGGATTTATAACTTAATATAGAACATAAACAGGAGAAGTTCATCTTGTAAATAAGGGGACATACTTATGGAATTAGAATCAAATGTTAAAGCAATTGTTTTATCAGAAAAGTTAATTGGCACTGGTAACAACAGTAAGGGGTGGATTAGAAAATGAAAATTGCAATAGTCTGTTTCGATAACTTTACTGATATAGATGTTTTTCTACCATGGGATTTATTAAATCGTGTACGTTTAGTTGGCGGTATTTCTGATTGGAATGTCCAACTATTAGGAACGGAAAAAACTCATATATCCATGTCTGGCTTACGTATTCCCATGACAGGAAGCATATCAGATATTCCTTCTGCTGACGCTGTAATATTTGCAAGTGGCAAAGGGGTACAAGATTTATATAAAAACCAAGAATATATTACTAGTATTCATGTAGATCCTCAAAGACAATTAATAGGATCTATGTGTTCTGGTTCACTACTACTAGGAGCTAAAAAATTGCTAACTGGCAAAAAAGCAACTACATATCCATCCGCAGTAGAACAGCTTAAAGAATTTGATGTAGACGTTATTGAACAAAGTTTCGTAAACGAAGGAAATATCTCGACTGCTGCGGGTTGTTTTGCTGCTCAAGATCTCTCAGCTTGGATCATAAGAACTCTAATTAATGAAGAAATGGTTGATACTGTACTAGAAACGGTTCAGCCAGTAGGTAAAGGTTTATATTTTTAATTTCAACTTGATGGCGACGTGGTGTGTCCCATTTTCAAATAAAAAAACCCGTGAATCATTCACGGGTTTTTCCTTTTAATAACTAATTGCTATTGTACCTTCACCTGCATGAACAGCAAATGAAATCGGTAATGGATATAGTTTGAAATCCATTTCAGGAAATGATTGTTTAATATCTGAAATCCATTCTTCAGCTCCATCTTTATCGTTAGCATAGAACATATGAAGTACTTTTGGTAATTCTTTTTCAAGCTCATTTTTAATGTATTCTCTACATTTTTGTATTTTACGCACTTTCTTTTCAAGTAAAAGTTCTCCGCCTTTTACTTCTAAGATTAAGTTGACACTTAATAAACTTCCAAGTAAAAATTGAACTCCCTTTACACGACCACTTGCATATAAACCTTTTAAGCTCTTTGGAAATACATAATAAGGTCTTCTTTTTTCATCTACTAATGTTTTGTGTATATCTTGTAAAGTCATACCATCATTGTATAACGTCTTAGCTTTTCTCATAAGTTCATCCATTGGATAACTTGTCGTTTCACTATCTAATACAGTTAAAGGGAAACCTGCCATATCAGCAGCTAGCTTCATATTTTGATAGGTCCCACTTACTTTTCCGCTAATAGCAATTGCAAATCCTTCTTCATATTCTTCTTTACATTTCGTAAATAACTCTACCATTTCTCCTATGTTAGGTTGTGAAGTAGTAACCGTTCTTCCGTCATTTAACGCTTCATAAAGACGTTCATGAACTCCCTCTTCGCAATCTTTATACGACACTCCATCAATAATAACTTCAATTGGGATAACAAAATTATCTCCTTCTGTTGTAAAACTCGCAGTTGTACTATCAGTAATCCAAGCAACACGCTTCATGTTGTTCCTCCCTTATTCAATTCCTCTTTTCTGACTTTTCTATATATTTATCTTATGAAAAGAGAATATCCCCTGTAATAGTAACAGGACTTTAATATTTTGGCTATAGAAGATGTATAATAAATGTGAATATTTTTTGTCTATTTGTCAAAAAAAGAAGACCGCGAAATTTTGCGGTCTTCTTTTAACATTACTTAAATTTTTCATTATCTAAAATTACAACATAATCATTTGTCAATCGGCCAGCTTCTTTCGTATAATTAACAAGCCTTTGTATGTTATCACAGCTAAGTTTTGCTCCCCATACGAGTAGTGGTACGCCGATAAAGTCGATGTGGAACCTTCTAGAAAACAGACCACCGAAAGTCATTGGTAAAGGAACTGTTGGTGATGTATTAGAAAAAATAATCTTTTCATGGCTGTGATAATGTTTTTGCAGAATCTCTCCTAAATGTTTCATCGCAGGTACAACGACTTTGGATGCCCCGCACCCAATTGTATATACAGGATTCCCATATTCATCTTGTCCATGGAAAATAATCTTTCCCATGTCCTCTGTTTTCAATTTATTAAAGTAATCTACATTTAATATTTCTTCTTTCGTTAACTTACGATCCGTTGGCAATTTATTTAAATGATAAGCTGCAGCAAGTGCAGTTGAATGTGTTCCGCCGAAATCTGTGTAAATGAATATCATATTATCATCCCTTGTTGTAAAAGTTCAATGTTATTTAGTATTACCGTTCACAGCATCGTTAAACAAGGGATAAGTGTCTTTACACTTTTTGTGTTAATTCATTATATTTTTTCCAAATATAATATCGTCTACTAATTACTGTACCTAATGTGATGCATAAAAAGGCATTCGTTACAACCATTAATGTGTAATGAGTACTGCTAGAAAACATACTTTGCTTAATTACAATTTTCGCACCTAAAATAACAAGAAGAATAATTGTGCTTAACCAATTTCCTTTCCGTAATACATGACCTGTTTCATTATCTATTCGAAATGTTAAAGCTTTTCCTCTAATAACTCCAAGAACCAATCCAATTCCGAGCATTGCAACGAATAGTAGTAATTGTAATATAGTTAATTGTCCCATATGAATAATGGACTGGATTGTTACAAAGCACAACAAAGCCGGAACGAGCCAAATGCGATTAATTTTCACTTTACGTTCCTTACTTTGCATTAATACGATAATAAGAATAACGAGTAAAATATCCATTTAGTATCCACCTATACACTTGTTTACCTATAAAAATTATATTCTCCTTTTTTTATTCCATACTTGAAATGCAATAGCTACTTCAAATTGTAAAATATGGAATGTGATTTCCCATCAGTCTGAAGCATTATTTTTAAAAATAAATAGACGTACTTTTTACTCGTACGTCTTTAGTACCTTTGTTTTATAAATAAAGGTTTTCTAGTTAACTAAAATACTTTTCAAAACAAAAACAATCATGAACCCGCTTAAATTGTTTTCGTATCTCTTCTTTATTTTCACCTGTATAATGAGAAAATGTTTGGACTGGATATAACTGACCTAAATCACTTTTCATTACACCTTTTATCACGTCTGTATGATCAGAATATACGTGTAAATATGAATCTACGTTTACAAATCCATTCTTTTCATACCATCCATGTACCCATAGGTTGTCCCTAGTCCATGCTTCTAATCGATTTAGGTTAAGTTCTTTCGCTAACTTTTCTGTCTCATTTAATAGTTGATTACCAATTTTCATTCTACGGAAATCCGGATGAACTGCAATATGCCAAATCATGCCGCCAAGACCAGTCCCTCTTGAACAAACTGTACGTTCTTCTAATTCATATTCAATATCTATTAAACCCACAATTTGATTTTCAAATACAGCTACTAATTCAATAGCAGGATTTTCATATTTTTCTTTCTCTCTAAATACATTATCGTAATATGCTGTATCTAAAAAAGATAACACACGGCAACGTACCCAACCGGCTTCATCCTCTTTTCTATACGCTCTAATTTTTATATCCATATAATTAAAAAGCTCCTTCTATTTCTGTCATTAATTTTTCGGGTCCTGCTCCTTTATTTGATGGAATAATTAATGTAATTCCTAAGTCTGGATATACGGCCGAGCGAAAACTGACGCCTGGATCATATCCCATTACATGATATTTGAATATCTTGTTTTTCCTTGTTTCAATCCATATTCCATAGCCGTAAGACTGATTATTATTTACTTGAATGTGAGGAGTTAAAAGTATTTTTGTATATTCTCGGTTTATGATTTCATAGTTAAATAACGCTTCCCAGAACTTCAGCATGTCTGGCGCAGTAATAAAAGCTCCACCATCAGAACCACCTTTTATCGGAATAGAGTAAGTATTTGTTCTCCATTTTTGGCTATTTACATCTTTTATATATCCGAGAGCTGTGTGTCTTGGTAATCTATCTAAAGAGAAATAACCGGAATCATTCATACCTTTTGGAATAAATAAGTTTGTTTCTATATATTCCGTAAAATCAAGTCCTGTTTGTTCTTCTATAATTAATCCAAGTATGATAAACCCAGCATTGTTGTAGTGAAACTTACTTCCTGGTGCAAACATCATATCTCTATTTTGAAATAATGGTAAAAAGTTTTTTAAACTTTTTAATAGATACATAGGAGTTTCTTTCCAAAGATCCTCAAAGTTATCCAAAATACTTTCATCAAAATAATCTGGAATGCCTGAACTATGCGTCAATAGGTGATGTATTGTAATATCTTCATTGAAGTTTGGAAATTTAATACTTAAACACTCTTTTAACTTTGTATGAAAACTAATTACACCTCTTTCAACAAGTTGACAGATACCGATAGCAGTGAATATTTTACAACCGGAGGCAATTCCGAACCTTGTTTGTGGCGTATTGTTTATACATTCATTTCGATTTGCGTAACCAAACGCTTTTTCATAGACTAAACCTTTTTCTTCTTTCACTAAAATTACCCCAGAGAAATCTATTTGCCGATGTATTTCTTTTACAATGTTGCCTATTTGATCTTTTGTTTTCATTACAAAAATCACCCTTGTTTATCAATATTGTTCTCCCTTCTTATATTTCCATATGTAGGAGGGAGAACCCTCCTATTGAACACCATAAGATCTAAATTAAAACCAAGAGAACTATTTCGAATTTATTGACTCAGAGGAATGCACTTTAGACTGTGATGGCAATAAAGTAAACACATACAATATGATAGTTATAAGGAACATGATTGATGATCCTACAATAACTACAAGTTGTATAGAAATAAATTGAGTTGCAACTCCGAATAGAATCGTAATCAAAATGGTTATGACCGCAATAACAAGCCCATATATACTCCCGATCCGTCCCATCAAATCAACAGGAACATTATTTTGATAAAATGTGTAATACCCCGTATACGCATATGCCATAGAGAAAGATAATATAAAGAATCCAATAGCAGCTATTAAAAACCCATTTGAAAAGGCATAAATCAAATATCCGATTGCGATGAATAATGATCCTATTCCAATTAGAAATGAAGGTGCTAATTTTCTTGATAAAATTGTATTTGTAATGGCACCTAAAATATAACCCGCTCCAGCAATACTAACTAAAAAACCATACTCACTATCTGTTAACAATAACACTTCTTTCGCAAATGATAGTTCAAGAGAGTCATTCGCGGTAGCTATTACCATCATCCCCTGAAATAATAAGTACACACATACGACATACAAAGACTTTCTACTAAAATTTAAAACTATGTTCCAATCTTTTTTTAATACGGCTAGAGATAGCTTATCGCTTGATGTATGCGAATCGTATTTTTTATCTAGATTAGGTAAAAGTAATGTGATTAACCCTGATAAAAGAAACGCTATAGCATTCATATATATTGCAAACTCTGGTGTACTCGCAATTAATAATACTCCTGCTACCGCCGGCCCAATTAAAGATGCACCAGATCCGATTAAAGTACGTAGTGAGTTAAAACGTTGTCTTTGCTCTACTGGGATTAACTTTGTCATATATGTCATAGCAGTGGGCTCATAAATCGCACTGGCCATGCTTATAAAAAATACTATGAGATAGACAATCCAAAGGGATGGAACTAAAGGTAAAATAGCGATAAATACTGCACGATATATATCGAGGTGAATCATTAACTTTCGTTTGTTTAAACGATCAATCATACTTCCTGACCAAGCATTTGTAAATAAAGTGCCTAATGGTTTAATCACATATAAAGTAGCAACAGCTAAGGCTGAATCTCCCATATTATAGACAAGTATATTCAGTGCTATTAGGTAAACCCATGCACCTAAATTCGCAATACCAACTCCGGACAGTAGTAATAAAGGATATTTCCAATCTTCAAGTAATTTTTTCACTTTAGGCCCCCGCTTTCCAAATTGTTTTAAAACAATAAAAAAATCCCCCCCCAAGACTTTTAGTCTTAGGGACGAGATTTATCATCGCGGTGCCACCCTAGTTTGTTAATATGTCGCCATATTAACCTTATCAGGTACTACATTTTAAAAATGCCTATACCTTAGCTCTATAACGGGAGCTCCCGTCACTCCATCCCCTTATTAAAGGTTCCGGTGTGCTGCTCAGAGTCTTGGTTCAATAAAGGATTTTTGCTCCTTTTCAGCTAAATGGAGCTCTCTGTGAAAAATACATTTTATTTACTCTTCTCTTCATTGCATGTAATTTTATCCATATTATCATAGAGGTTTTATATTGTAAATGATTTAAAAGAATAATCTGTTTTTTCAAACGAAGCATCCCCTATAATTTTTTGTATTTTTTATTTAATAAAGAATACGGTGCGTGAAATTGCTTGTAATTTTATTAAAAAGAGCCTATTATGTTCTAGGCTCTTTCGAAATTCTATATTAATCTGCACTTGCTTCTGCTAATGGTTCTAGAGGTGGTTCTAAATCTATTTTTAAAGTATCTCCTTCTTGTATAACTTGTCCTTTTTCAATACTTTGCCCGGTTACATACCCTGTGCCTATTGTTTTTAAATCTAATTTCAGAAGCTTGGAGAAATACATAACATCACGCATTGACCAACCTTTTAAATTAGGCATTTCCACATTCTTCCCTACTAGAAATATACGATCTCCTTCACTCATTATTTCGCCAGGCTGCGGATATTGTTTTATTATCTTTCCTTCTCCTAATAATACTGGCTGAAGTTTTTCTTTTTCTATAATATTTTTTATTGTATCTATCGATTGGTTCACATAATTTTGTATTTTTATTTCAGATTGTTTCGTTGCATCAGTCATTTGTTTTTCTGTATATGGTTTTACTTTTAAATATTCTAGACTATTTTTCATAACTGGTTTAAAAATTTCAGATAGAGGCTGAGCACCGTACTCATCGCCCTTTAATTTCGGTTGTTTAATAGCTAAATATACGACTAACTGCGGGTCATCAATCGGAGCTATTCCTAAGAAAGAAAAAATATAATTTTCTTTCCCTTCCATATATCGTCCATTTGCAGGATTAGGGATTTGTGCTGTTCCTGTTTTACCGCCAATTGAATAACCATCAATTTTATACATCGTTCCCGTTCCTTTTGATGAAGTTACTACTCGCTCCATTAAACCCCTAACCTTTTCTGATGTTTCTTTTTTTATCGGATTCCCAATTTCTTTAGGTTGATTTTCCATAATAACTTGTTTATTTGTTGGATTTACAACCTTATCAACAATATAAGGTTGCATCATTTTCCCGTCATTTGCTATAGCTGTGGCTGCTTGTATTATTTGAATAGGAGTTACAGTAGATCCTTGGCCGAAAGAAGTAGTAACTTGTTGAATTTGAGTATTTAACAATAATGTATTTTTACTTTCTCCAGGTAAATCTATCCCTGTTTTTTGATTGAAACCAAATTTATTCATATATTGCTTAAATTTATTTGGTTTCAGTAACTGGTCTTCTAAAATAGAAAAAGCAACATTCGATGACCGTTCAAACCCTTCATCAAATGTAATTGAGCCCCATCCATATCCTCCATTATGATCTTTGATTTCTGCTGAACCAACTGCGTATTTTCCTGATTGGAAATATTCTTTTCCGTTGTATACACCTTCATTTATTGCGGCAGCTAATGTGAATATTTTCATTGTAGACCCTGGTTCATATGCGTTCGCAATTGGATCATTTAAAAAATATTCAATGTCTCCTTTGTTAGGATTATAACTAGGCTTACTAGACATAGCTAAAATTTTCCCGGTTTTTGGATCTGCTATAATACCTACTAACATAGAAGGCTCATAGTGTTGCTCAGCTTTATTCATCGCTTCTTCTAAAAAACTATTAATTTGTTTATCAAGCGTAAGATATACGTTATTTCCATTTTTAGCAGGTTCTACTTTTCCTATATCATTTGTAAGTGGGATTCCTTTTCGTGAACCTACATATGAAACATTACCATTTGTAGAGCGCAAATATTTATCCAAACTTTCTTCAAGTCCAAACTTCCCCACCGCATTACCTTTATCGTCTGGTCTTGCAAAACCAAGTATATACGAGGCGAAATCTTCATTTGGGTATACTCTGGCTTTTTCTGTTGTGAAAGATACACCTGGTATTTTCAAGTTTTTAATTTCTTCCTTCACTTCTCTAGATAAGTTACGTCCAATTTTACCAATTTCAACTTGTGTACGTCCTTCATGAAAGTTTTTCATGATTTCCTCTTTATCAACTTCAAGCGCATCTGCTAAACGTTGTGCAGTATCTTCTTTATCTTTTAATTTATCTTTTCCTTTTAAGTTTACAACGATGCGATATGTCGTTGAGTCTTGGACTAATACTTTGCCGTTTTGATCATAAATTGTCCCGCGATTTGCCTCTAAAACTCCATTTATGTTTTGTTGTTCCTTCGCAAGATCCTTTACATTAACATTATGCACGACTCCTACCGCTTGAATATAAAATATGCGTAAAAGCATAGTAAGAAACAAAACAATAAAAGCAATCATCATATATCGAGCGCCTTTATTCGTTTGAAGTTTATGCATATTTATCTCCTTTCTTTTCCAATGTATTAATGCAAAGATGTGTTACTAAATATGTTCTTTATTATATTAGATACTATATTTTTCGAAGTTTTTTTAGTAATTCCTCTATAACTATAAGAAAACTAGCTATGTTGCTATTTGTTTTTTATGAATTTATCTTTTTAAAATAAAAATACGGTAAGTGAAATTTAAGAAATTTCAAATAAAAAGAACCTACTTTTTGTAGGTTCTTCAGATTAAGCTATATGGTTATATTTCGCTAAAAAAGGCACCCGTTTTGCTACTAGTGCATACATTTTGAAAATAAAACTAGCTAACGGTTCAAATATACGTGCACTTTGCATTACTAATCCACTTGTAATAAATGTTAAGAATGCAGCACCAAGTATATCTAGAGGATAATGAACGCCTACGTACATGCGTGATACACCGACTAATATTGCCCATATTAACGCGATATATTTAAGTTTTTCTCCTCTAAGAATAAATACGAAAGCAATCGAAAATACAAGCACAGAATGATCACTTACAAATGATGAATCTGCTGCATGCGGTACTAATTGATTTACATGATGTGTTATAAAAGGACGCGGATGGTAATATACCGCATGTATAAGAACATTTACTAATAATGCAATACTGACTGAAAGTGTCGTATATAACACTGTATATTGTTTTCTAATTGCATTCTCTTTCTTTCCATTATTGAACCATAGGATAAGCATGAATAGAATAGCTACATATGGAACACTATTTGTAATAGCGATCATTAGCGTATCTAATAGCTTGGATGATCCAGCAAAGTTATTAATCCATTGAAATACTGTGTAATTCATATTACTCTCTCCTTATTATTACTCATTGTACTTTAAATAAAGATACAAGTGTTCTTGATTTACACAGTATACAACATCAATATGAAAATGGGCTTAAACTTTTCTCATCTAATTCTCATTTTATTACTATTCATTTGACAATCGTGTAACTATTTACAAGAGCTAAGTATGTATAAAGGTTGTAAAACATTTTAAATAGTATGGTAAACACTCTATGCATGAATATAATACTTAACATGTTCATTTAAATATAATTTCTCTGAAATCATATTTTCATTCCATACGAAGGGCAATATTACCGAATTGTTCTCCTTGCTGCATTCGATTTAAAGCTTGAATTGCTTCTTCTAATGGATATACTTTATCAATGATTGGTTTAATATTATGTTCCTCTATAAAATGAATCATCGCATTAAACTCTTCACTGCTCCCCATTGATGTTCCCATAATATCGATTTGATTATAAAATAATGCTCGTAACGGTAATTCAATTTTATCTCCTGAACTTGCACCAAAGTTAACGATTCTTCCATTTGGTTTTAATATATCAAAATATTTTAAGAAAGTCGCCGGACCTATACTATCTATAATTAAATCCACTTTTTCTCCATGTAGGCATTCTTCCCAATTACCAGAACTATTAAAAGAAAAGTCTGCACCATATTTTTCAGCAGCCTTTCTTTTACTCTCTATCCTTGAAGTAATACTCACCTTTGCTCCAATTGCTTTAGCAAATAACATAGCATAAGTAGCTACACCACCGCCAATTCCCGGAATTAGGACATGTTCTTCAGGTTTTAATCTGCCTTTTGTAAAAAGTGCTCTATATGCAGTTAATGCCGATAAAGATAATACACCAGATTCTTCCCACGTAAGATAAGGTGGCTTTTTCACTACATTTTCAGCCGGCACAATAACATATTCGGCAAACGCTCCATCGACTGGTCCACCTAGTACTTCAGGTAACTCTGGTATTTCATGAGTATTATTCCATCCAATACTAGGATTTATTATAACCTCTGTATGTAGTGCGATATTTGAAACATCCTCTCCTAATTCCGTAACAATACCTGCACCATCTGATCCTAAAATTAAAGGTAATTCCATATTTTTTCTATTATTCATTATAAATAAATCACGATGATTTAAACCTGCTGCTTTTAATTTCACTTTAACTTCCCCCACATTAGGAGTTATCTCCGGTGATAATTTATATTCTAAACCTTCTAAACCTTTTTTATGTTGATGTACAATAGCTTTCATTAATTATTCCCCCTTAATCCTTTCAATGTACTTTAAATATCGAAATAAATAAAATAATTTGATTACTAAGCATCAAAAAAGGAGGAAATACAAAATGTATTCCTCCTTTTAAAGAGTATTTTCAAAAAGAATTTTTTACCTTTAACTATTCATGTGTAGTATCAGGAAGTGTAATTGTAACAATTGTTCCTTCGTTTTCTTTACTCTCTAATTGAATAGCTCCGTTATATTTTTCTACAAGCCTTTTGGCAATTGATAAACCTAGCCCATTTCCACCTTGTTTTCGGCTTCTCGCTTTATCAACTCTATAAAAACGGTTAAGAACAAATGGTAAATCTGCTTCAGGTATTCCTGTCCCATGATCTATTATTCGGATTTTAATTTTGCCTGACCGCATACTTGATTCAATGCAAATATACTTATTAGCTTCTTTTGTATATTTCACTGCATTATCCATTACAATAATAATTATTTGTTCTAAGTAAGATGATGGTATTGAAACATACGCTTCATCTGCATCCAATTTCATATCAAATTGAAAGTCAGTTTGCAGTATTGCAAAGTTTTGAGTAACTTGTTTTAATACGCTATTAACATGGACTTGTTCAGATGCTATAGGATGCATCTGTTCTGATTCGGCTCTTGATAGCTCTAACAGTTCTGAAACTAATTTATTTAATCGATCTACTTCTTTTAAACTGGATTGAAGGGATTTATCCAATACTGCTGGATCATTTTTCCCCCATCGATTTAGCATCGATAAGTGCCCTTGAATAATTGTTAATGGTGTTCTTAATTCATGTGATGCGTCTTCTACAAACTGTTTTTGCTGTGTAAAAGAAGTTTCTACTTCATTCATCATTTCGTTAAAAAGAATCGATAATTTTGCGAGTTCGTCATTATTTTCTCGTACTGGAACCCTTTCATTTAGTCCATTTTTCTTAATACGCTTCATCGTTTCTGTTATGTTCTGAACACTCGATAAAAGCTTTTTCGTTATAAGTATTCCGCCTAAAAAACTAAACACTAATCCACATATTCCTGCAATAGCCATTACTACTAAAATTATTTTTAATAAATGATCAAATGTCTCTAAGTTTTTCGCAAGCTCAATAGTTCCAGTAAATTTCTTTGTTTGAATGGGTATACGCTCAACTAATATTCGATCTTCTATATGTCTTTTTATAAATGATTCATCTTGCGTAACCATTTTGGGTTCTATCCACATTTCATTAAAATCTCTCGAAACGGTGACAATAGGTTTTCCGTCATTTCCTATAATACGAATCATTTGATGCTTATCGATCATGTTGTTTAGAAATTCTTTACTATTTTCAAATGTTTTGCTCGAGAGCGTATCATTTTTATCTTGAAAATATGCCGCTATTTCTGTCACTTGTCTGTTTATTTGTTTCTGTTCATAATCTATAGTCCACTTATTAATAACAATGAATTGTAACGTGCTATACAAAATAAACAAAATGAATACGAGTGCAGTGGACCAAAGTGTTAATTTCCACTTTATAGGTAGATTTCGAATCCGGTACATAATATTCTTTATCATTTCATTATATATCCAGCACCGCGTACTGTTTGGATATACTCCTCCTTATCTACACTATGTAACTTATTACGTAAGTAACGAACGTATACATCGACTATATTTGTCTCGACCATTGCATCATATCCCCATACTTGATCCAGTAAAATATCACGGGTAAGAACTCGATTAATATTTTTCATAAACATAAGTAATAGCTCAAATTCTTTATTTGTAAGTTCAATTTCTTCATTTCCTTTAGTTATAGTTCGAGATTCAATTTGAAGCTGTAGATCTTTAAACGTAAGAAATGATACGTGCTTTTGCTCTGTATTTTCTTCGCGCCTAAAAATAACTCTCATACGTGCTAAAAGTTCTTCTATCGCAAACGGTTTTGGAAGATAATCATCAGCTCCACTATCTAACCCTGTCACACGATCCATAATACTATCACGAGCAGTCAACATGATAATAGGTGTATTTTTAGTTGCTCTTAGTCGCCGACATACTTCCAGCCCATTTAATCCTGGTAGCATTAAATCAAGTAATATGAGATCGTAATTCTTTTCAAGTGCTGCGTCTAATCCTTTTCGTCCATCAAATTGTATATCTACTTTATATCCTTCATACTTTAATTCCAATTCTAAAAAGTCCGCTAAGCTTTCCTCATCTTCAATAATTAGTATTTGTTGCAACGATACTTCCTCCTATACGATTAAATGAATAATTAATCCTATTGCGAATATAACCGCAATGAATTGATGTACTTTTCGATACATCTTCAATTTTGTTTTCTGATTAGATTTCTGTAAAACAAATCCTGCAATCCCTAATGCTATTAAGGTAAAAAGAGAAAAAATACCACTGTATATTAGTATAATATGCCGACTTCCTTTTATTAAAAAGTAAACACCGTGAGTTGTCGCAACAGCTATTACAGCACATCCAATTAATATGTGAAACTGTTTTATAAAAAGATAAAGCTCTTTAATTATTTTAAATCCACGCATATTTTTCTTCTTTAAAAATAACCATATTTGACGTAAGAACCATAATGATGCGGCTATAATTGCACCATATTCACCAAAAGATCCTAATTTCTTATTTAACCATTGAACATTTAATAAGTTCCCGTACAAAACATTAATAACTAGTAATTCCACACTGCAAATAATGATAGTGATTCCTATTATTCTAACATACATATGGAAATATTTATTTTTAAGTATTTTCTCCATGTTATTTAATCCCCTTACTTTTAAATACTCTGTGACAATCAGTGTATCAAATGAAAAAGAAAGGAACATGAAAGAAAGATTAAAATAAAATGAGAATTTGCAAACAACTTATAGTAAGTTAATTTTCTTTTTTGGCCATTTCTAATATATTTCGAATAAACGGTGCTTTTGCATTTGTATATGAAACACGATCAAAAGGATATGTAGCAGCAAGCATCTCTTTTAATACTCTATATTCTTCACGTGCCCACTCATGATTTTTTAGAAAGTCTCGAAATAAAAGGTTGTTCTTCCATTCTTCACTATTATAAATATAAACATGTAAATGGTGGGTACCAGCTCTCCATTTCCCTTTTCTAAAAAAACGCCAATTAGGTGTTTTTTTAGGAACATATTCATAGCCAATTTCCTTAAGGGCTTCCCTCCAATTTTCGGTAATTTGTAAATTTGTTACGCCGATCATCATATCAATAAGAGGTTTAGCCCCTAACCCTTCTACGGCTGTGCTTCCTATATGTTCCATAGCAATAATTTCTTCATGGAGTAACGGTACAATTTTATTTTTTTCATATAAAAACTCTTTATGCCAATAATGTTGGTGCGGTTTAATTATGATTTTTCCATCCATTTGCTTTCCTCCTTATAACTGTACATTATTATATTTATAAAATTTAAGTTTATAAATATAGGGATTTCACAAAATATGTCGAATACTGTAATGGACAACTTAATTATATTAAATTTGAGGTGAATTATGAAAGATATTCCAGTTAAAATTCAGTTAGATACTATAACATTCCAACTAAAAAAACATCATAATTTTGATTGGCTTACAAAACTAGGTAAAGTATTTGCGGTTTTTGACCAACAAGATTCCGGTAATATAAGTTTTGGTGTTGAAAAGAATGGGAAAAAGTACTTTATTAAATATGCAGGGGCACAAACACTTGCATATAATGCTTCTACAAATGAAGCTATAAAAAGATTAAAAAGCTCAGTTACTATATACAATGAATTAAAACACGTTTCCCATATAAATTTAATTAATCACTACCCTGTACAACATGGATATGTTTTAATTTTTGATTGGTTTGACGGTGAATGTCTTCACCCGCACTGGAGTTTCCCTCCCCCAGCAAAATATAATGATCCTAACTCACCATTTTATAAATATAAAAAATTATCCGTTAAAAATAGGCTAATTTCATTAAATTCTATTTTTAATTTCCATACTTACGTTGAACACAAAAACTATGTAGCTATTGATTTTTATGACGGTAGTATTTTGTACAACTTTAAAACTAATGAAACAAAAATTTGTGATATTGATTTATACAGTAACAAACCGTATGTAAATAAGATGGGGCGAATGTGGGGATCATCTCGTTTTATGTCACCTGAAGAGTTTCAACTTAATGCTATAATAGACGGGAAAACTAATGTATTTAATATGGGGGCTATGGCTTTCGCCCTATTAGGTGGCGGGCAAGATCGTTCCTTTATGAAATGGGAAGCTAGTGAAGGCTTATATGAAGTAGCATACCGTGCTGTAAATGAAAATCGTAGTGAGCGCTATGCGTCAATGGAAGAGTTTAATAATGTATGGTTAAAAGTCTATAACGCTGAAAATCTATAAAAACTATATACATTATAAAATGTGTATATAAAACTTGTACTTTTATAATGTATAATACATATGGGATTGAAATTCAGGATAACGGGGCATGTATTATGAACTTTGTTTACATTAATCAAAATGTTTTAAATAATCTTCTATATATTTTAAGTAGTATATTTGTTTTTTATTTTATTTATGATAGTGGATACTTTAGGAAGAAATATAAGAAACTGCTTATCATTCTTTGTACGAGCATCCCACTAATTTTATGTATGCGGTACCCCATCTATATGGATGAAAATTGTATTCACGATTTAAGACAAATCCCCTTTTTAATTGGTACACTTTATGGTGGATTTCCTGTCGGTATTGCATTACTCATGATTTTATTAATAACACGTTTTATGTTTTATGGTTTTAGCCTGTTAACAATCGTTGTGTATGGAACGATGTTAATAATTACAGCATTCGCATCATCAAAATTTAATACATACAATAGAAAAATGAAAGTAACTTCATCCATATTTTTAACTTTTTTCCTTGCAGTTTTTACAACAGTAATTATTTTAACTCTATCGGATTTTGAAGTGAATAATTTGTACATTATTTATTTCATTCTATTACCAACTTTTTTAATATTATTTATGGTCTATTTTAATGAAGTTTTAAAAGATGCAATATGCATGCGATCAAAATTAATAAAAGTTGAAAAAATGGAGATCGTCAGCCAACTCGCTGCAAGTATTTCACATGAAGTAAGGAATCCATTGACTGTTGTAAAAGGATTTACACAACTTTTAAAAACACCCAATATAACTCAACAATCCAAAGATGAGTATATTGAACATATTCTTGAAGAGTTAAATCGTGCACAAGCAATTATTGATGATTACTTAACTTTTGCCAAGCCGGCTTCAGAAAAACTAGATCATATTTCAGTGGGACACGAGTTACATCGAGTTATAAAAATGATATTTCCTTTATGTAATATGAATAATATTAATATTACACAAGAGTTCTCTGAGGGAATAATTATTGGTAATACACAGCACTTCCATCAATGTTTTTTAAACTTAATTAAAAACAGTATTGAAGCAATGCCGAATGGCGGTGATCTTATTATTTCTGCATCTGTTAGTAATAATAAAGTTATAATACGGATTCAAGATAGTGGAATTGGAATGTCGCAAGAGCAAATTAATCGATTTGGCGAACCATATTTTAGTACAAAAACGAAAGGTACTGGTTTAGGAACAATGGTTGCTGTTAAAATTATTGAAACGATGCGAGGCAGTTTAAAAATCCGAAGTATTGTTAATAAAGGAACTACTTTAACTATTACATTCCCAAAATATAATAATGAGAGCACGTTGCATAATAAATAAAAAAGGAGCATAATGGCTCCTTTTTTATTTCGATACAAAAAGTATCTGCTATGTTTTTTTAGTTTACATTTAGAAGAGACTAATTAGAAATTAGTACCCTTAGCTCCAACAGCTACATCCAACAATAATTAATAATATAAATAACACAACTAATAAAGCGAAACCTCCACCAAAACCACAAGAACCACCGAAACTCATATTTTCTCCTCCTTTTGGTTTGAAAACTAATAGGTAGATGATCATTTTAACTGGTTCGTATTATACAGTATGTGTATCTCCTTTTTTTGAGCATGTCTTCATAAAATTAGTAAAAGCACTCTATTGAGAGTGCTTTAAAATGGGTACCAGAAACTTTGGAATACATTCAACTTTAAGTAAACTGCAATAACCAAAATGATAATACCAACAAAAAGTGTGATGTAATCCTCCTTTTGTGCTTCCTTTGCATAGTACCACGTTCGTTTATCCTTTTTTCCAAACCCTCTTAAATCCATTGCATTTGAAACAGTATCAATCCTTTCTAATGAATGAATAATAAGTGGCCAAAAAATTAAAACACGATTTTTCATACGAATCCACAAGCTCGCTTCTCCTTTTTCAAAAGGTACGCCTCTTGCTTCCTGCGCGTGTCTAATGATTATATATTCAGATTGAATGCTTGGTATATAACGCAGTGCAATATTTATTGCATATGTAATTTTATAAGGAACAGCAAATTTATTTAAGCTACTCACAAATTCACTTGGATGAGTTGTGTAAATAAAAAGAAGTGTAAATGGTAATAACGTAAAATATTTCAATGAAAGTGTAGCTGCATAAAATAAAGTTTCATATGTAATTGTTGCATAACCTATATAAAAAAAAGAGGTATACGATCCCGTTAATTCCGATCCATGGGTGGGCGTAATGAAAAGAATCATAACGGAATTTAATAAACTAAATGTAAATATAACGCTGAAAATAACTATAATTTTACGCAATTGAATTTTTGCAATTAAGAGGCCGATACATCCAACAATAAATAAAATTAGCAATATACGAAAATCAAAAAATAAAAAAGTAAGTGTCATACAAAATATAAATAAAGATAATTTAATTGCACCATCCATACGATAAAAATACGTATTATGCATATTCCTCCCTCCTATTAGCTTCAATATAAAGTTCCACAAATGTTTCTGGAGTTGGAATTCCGCTTAATTTAGCTAGTTTTATTAATGAAATCTCCCGTAGATTAGCTCTTTGTAACGTTCCTTGATCCCCTAAAACAACAGATACAGTATTGTCCGCAATAATTTTCCCTTCATGCAGAACTACCGCCCGATCTGTATATTCTAAAGCAAGATTCATATCGTGTGTGATAATAATAAAGGATATGCCCCTTTCAGCCAGTTTTCTAATAAACGACATAAACTGTTTGTAATGGTAATAATCTTGTCCAGCTGTCGGCTCATCTAATACAATAAGTTTTGGGTTTGTTATAAGTACAGATGCAATAGTAAGCCTCTTTTTTTGTCCATAGCTTAATGCCTGGATTGGCCAGTTACGAAATGGATATAATCCACAAATTCTTAAAGCTTTTTCGACTCTTGTCTCAATCTCATCTTTAGAAACCTTTTTTAATTTTAATGAATATGAAACCTCTTCTAAAACAGTAGGCTGTGTAATCATTTGATTTGGGTTTTGCATAACGTAAGAAATAACTTCCCCGCGTTTACGAATAGACCAACAATTTATATTTTCTCCATCGAATGTTATTCTCCCATTCTTTGTTTTATTTATTCCTATAAGAGTATGAGCTAATGTCGATTTCCCTGCTCCATTATGACCCAATAACGCTACTATTTCTCCCTCTCCTATTGAAAGGTTAATATCTTCTAAGGCTGTATGTTTGTTATTGTACGTAAATGATAAATTTTCTATCTTCCATAAAGCTTTTTTAATGTATTTGTTTTTTGATGAAACTTGCTTATGCATCCAGTTCTTTAATAGGCTATGAACGCCTGCATTACTAAGATTTTCAATTGGAAATACCCTAACATTATTACTGTCAAAATTTAATTTCTTTAGCGCCTCTATATAAATAGGTTCTCTTAGTCCGATATTTGGTAATATATTTGAATTTAAAATACTATCCGGTGAACCAACGGCAATAACTTCTCCCTCATCTATTAAAATAATTTTATCTAAATCAAGGTTTAAAATTTCTTCTATTCGATGTTCAATAATTACAATTGTTTTATTATATTTCTCATGTATATTTTTAATGAGTTCTATTGTATTCAAACTACATGCAGGATCCAAATTAGCTAACGGTTCATCAAATAATAATATATCTGTATTTGTCGTTAGCAGACCTGCAAGAGAGACTGTCTGTTTTTGACCTCCTGATAATTCATGTGGACTTTGTGTATGAAAGTCCTGCATGCTTACCTTTTTTAAAGAATCCGTAACAATCTTTCTCATTTCTATTTGATTTACACAATCGTTTTCTAATGCAAATGCTACATCCTCTTCGACAGTAAGGCCTATAAATTGCGCATCTTGATCTTGTAATATTGTCCCTACGTGTTTACTCTGTTCAAAAACACTACCTTTTCTCGGATCCTTTCCAGCTATTAAAATGTTACCGGTACTTATCCCTTCGTAAGAAAATGGGATTAGCCCATTTACACAATGAGCTAATGTTGATTTACCTGAACCACTTCGTCCAGCGATAAGTACCTTTTCCCCAGGGTATATTTGAAATGTAATATTTTTCAAAGTAGGCTGCGTAGCATGCCTATATTGAAAGGTAAATTGTTCAAAAGAAATAATTGGTTGCATGTATTCATCCCTACTTTTCAATTTTTAAATGTGTATGTTTCTTATTTGATTTCGCTAAGCCGATCGTGATTGGTAAGCCAAGAACTAAAAATACGATAACGTCTGCAATTGTTGCGCCTAGTACTTGTATAACTATTTTGTCAAACGGTTCTCCCATCACAATAATATCGAATGCTCCAGCAAATATAATAGCAATGACAATACCAATTAACCCTGCAATTACAAAATAAGAAATATCACGGTTATTATACGTTCCATGTTTTACACTAAAACCAACTCTTTTTTGTATGAGTCCCATTGCAAAACCAATAATACCTGAACTAATAACCCATCCCCACCAAATACCCCAACCAGCAATCGTATCTGTAACGGTATGACCGATGAGTCCTATTAAAAGTCCTGCTACTGGGCCAAATAATGCTCCAAAAACTGTTAAAATAGCCAATGCGGGTTTAATAAATGTATTCGGTGCGATTGAAAATCCCCAAATCCCTAATACCCCGTATAAAGCTGCTCCAATTCCAATAGCTACTACTAGCTTTGTCGTTAATTTGTTCATTACAATTCCCCTCTCGTATTATTCAACTTTTAATACTCTATATTTATTTTGAAAATGAATTATGCATCGACACTTCCTTTCTATACAACAAAAAATGACCTCTTAAATAAGAGGTCATTTTCTTTCACGTACAAGAATCCCCTTATCTTTCAAAAAACACATAGTGTCCTCTGCGGAATTAGCACCTTCCTATGTAATTACATAGGGGTTGCTGAGGTTTCATAGGGCCGTTCCCTCTACCTCTCTGGATAAGTATTAATTTGTAATTCGTATTATGGCACTAAGAAAGATAAATTTCAATACTTTTCTAATTATTTTTATTTTTTGTTAAATAGTGCGTTTAAATCATTGTATTCTTATCGGAATTATGAAATAATAAATTCAAATTTGTTGCGGGAGGAATGTATGATGAAAGTAATTGGTTTAATTGGTGGGTTAAGTTGGGAATCTACATCACTATACTATAAACATATTAATACGCTAACACTCTCTCAATACGATCAAAATGCGAAGCTTGTTTTATATAGCATGGACTTTGGGGAGGTAACTACATTATTGCAAAACCATCAATATGAAGAAGTGAAAAATGAATTAGTCACGGTAGCAAAAAAGGTAGAAAACTCAGGAGCTGAATGTTTACTAATGTGTTCTAATACTGTGCATCTATTTGCTGAGGAAGTAGAACAAGCAATATCAATCCCACTTCTTCATATCGGTGATGTAAGTGCTAAAGAAATGGTAGAAAAGAATATAAAACGGATCGGATTATTAGGAACGAAACAAACGATGGAACAAGATTTTTATACATCACGACTAGCAAAATATAACATTGAGACAATTATCCCAAATGACGAAGAAAGAACTTTTATCCATCACGTCATATTAAATGAATTAAGTAGAGGAATTATTTCAGAAACATCAAAAGAAAAACTAATACAAATTACCAATTCATTAATTCAAAATGGTGCGGAAGGAATATTACTAGGCTGTACTGAAATACCATTGCTTATTTCCCAAAATGACCTTACTGTTCCTGTTTTTGATACTGCTTATTTACATGCAAATACTGCTGTACAATTTGCTGGATAATAATATAAAAGCATACAGGTAGAGCCTCTATGCTTTTATATTATCCGAACTATTTATTTAAAAGAGCATCAATAACTGCAATGGCTCTTTTGGAACCACCACACTCTAAAAAACTTTCATTCAGTTTTTGAATGCCATGTTTATACTTTTTATTTGAAAGAACGTCTGTTACCGCCTTTTTTAAAGTTTGCACATTAACATGCTCTTTCAATAATCTATGTGCTGCCTCAAGCTCAGTTAATCTTTGCGCTATCATAGGCTGATCTTTATCATGCGGTATTATAACAAATGGGACATTGTAATGGATTGCATCGTGTACGCTATTCATTCCGCCATGTGTAATAAATACATCTGCTTCGCTTAATATTTCCGACTGAGGTACGTATGGAGCTATTAAAAAATGGTCCGGTGCTGGTTTTATTTTTGAAATATCATTTCTATCACCTACTGCCATTACAACTATCCCTTCAAAGTCTGAAAAAGCATCAATACAAGTATTAAAAAATGGTTCGAGCCCTTCGAGAAGTGTTCCCATTGAAATATAAATAACTTTCTTTTTTGAAAGCAATTCAAGTGGAAACTTTACATTTGTTTTGCGCTTTATAATACTCGGTCCAATAAAAACATTGTTTTCTCCAAACGAATCGCTATTAGGTTGAAAATAACGACTTGTATACACGAGACTAATATCTCCCTTATTATGCATAAATTGAAGATTATTTTTGGGCTTTACTCCAAATTCATTTTCCATTTGATACAGTAACTTTTCAGAGAGTTCATCGGGTTGGAATTGTATTTCTGCATTTGGATGAAAAGGCAAGGTTTCCAATAATACTGGTGGAATTAAAAATATAGGAGAGGAAACTATGCCTGGAACTTGTAAATATTCCTTTACTAACTCTCCAGCACCAAATATATCATAAACTACGAAATCAAAATTAATGCTTTTACATAATCGTTTCGTAATTTCTAATATGTATAAAGAAGTTTGAACATGTACATGAAAGAAAGATTTTAATCCATATGAAGTTTCATTATCAATAGAAATCTCCTTTAATAAATCCGGATGAGTATGTACAATAGCTCCCAAAACTTCAAGTCTTTCCTTAAAGCTTTCCGTTGTAATATAGTGTACGTTATCACCTCTTTCAGTAAAGGCCTTTACTAAACTTAATGTAGGATTTACATGTCCCTCTGCAGGAAAATTAACTATTAAAATATTCATCACTTATTTCTCACTCCTTACAATTCAATGTTCTTATTAATCGTACTGTTATTATTACAAGCAATCTTCCCTTAATAGTCCCAATATACTTACTACTTTAGGTTGATAAATAATTATCAGACATTGAAAAAGGCATCTACATAAAATGTAGATGCCTAACTGTGATAAGGAGTGTTCTGTGAGGTTAGGATAGGCTTTTTTGCTTGTCCTATGCTATCAATATATGATTTATTTTATAAAACGTGCATATCTAATAGAATTATTTTAACCATTTTATTTGATCAAATGGATAATACACCATTTTTACTTTACCTATTATATTTGATTCATCAATCAGTCCAAGTGTATTTCTACTATCCATACTATGATTACGATTATCACCTAGTACAAATAATTTATGCGAGGGAACTTTCATTTCTCTAAAGTTTGAAAAACGATTTGATACTTGTGACATATCTAACTGTATATACAACTCATCTCGCTTTTTACCGTTAATATATAACACATCGTTTCTTAATTGTACGTTATCCCCTGGTAATCCAATAATTCGCTTCACGTAGTATGTGGGCGAGTCTTCTTTTTTTATTATTACAACATCACCATGATGAAAAGAAGAAAAATAGATGCTAGCCTTATTAACTAGTATGCGATTATTCTCATTCAAAGTAGGTTGCATCGAAATTCCTTCTACCATACAAAATAAAAATAACTTATTAATAAAAATAATTCCTATTATAATTAAAATATAGCTACATATTTTTCTCCAATCTTTTAGAATCAATTGCTTCATATATACCTCATTTCTAAACTATTCGTATGTAAAAAACGTCTCTAGTTCATATAATTGCTAGAGACGTTTCGTATATTTTAATTCTCTTTAGAGTCATCTGTTTTTGGTGCTTCGTCAGTTAATCGCTTATTTTTTAAATCAAAATAAGCATCTAAAACTTCTTTTCCAATATCAGAGTTAATACCTGATTTATCATTTATAACCCAGGGCACAACAACAGAAAATGCTACTTCTGGATCGTCATATGGCGCATATCCTGCTAACGTTAAATTATAACATTCTCTTCGCTCACCTTTTTCATTTCTTCCAATATCACTTTTTCCACCGTATACTGTCTGTGCTGTCCCTGTTTTTCCCGCTGGTTTATACGGTGCTTTTTGGAATGCCCTTACTCCAGTTCCATCACCTTCTTGGAATACTCTCCTAAATCCTTCCTTTACTTGATTTATATAATCCTCTTTCATATCTATTTTATTTAAAACGATTGGTTCTACTGAATGTACCACTTTACCAATCTCATCTTTTTGCGCGGTTTGCTCTCTAACCTCTTGAACAATTTGTGGCTTCATTCGATATCCACCGTTTGCGATTGTTGAAATATACTGTACAAGCTGAAGCGGTGTATACGTGTCATACTGACCAATTGAGTAGTCTAATAAGAAACCTGGCTGGTTATCTTTTTTACCAATTTGTCCAGCTGTTTCATTCGGTAAATCGATACCTGTTGGAACACCTAATCCAAATTGCCTGAAATAATACCTCATTTTATCAAAGTATTCCTGTTTAATATTTAATGAGCTATTTTTCACATAATCCACACCTGCAATTTTTAATGCTGTATTAAACATATAAACGTTTGAAGAAACTTGTAACGCCCTTAAATCGTCTATATTTCCAAACTCTTTCCAAGACTTCTTCTCCTTAGTACCTTTAAACTTCATAGGTGCATCATAAAAATAAGTACCTGGTGTTATAGCTTTCGTTTCGAAACCAGTCAATATTGTTGCACCTTTAACAGTTGATCCAAGCTCATATGAACTTGTCATCGTACCTAAAGCGTAATCTTCAATCTCTGTTTTCCCGTCTTTTTCTACTAACTTTTTCCCTGCCATTGATAATACTTGACCATTTTTCGGATTCATCATTACAACGAAAGCACGGTCCAACATCGATTCTGAACCTTTATAGGCCTTTAATATTTTTTCTATGCTCTCTTCTACTTTTCTCTGTAATTCCATATCAATTGTTAACGTTAAATTCTTGCCGCTTTTCCCTTCAGAAACTGTTTCTGTTCTAATTGTATTACCTTGTTTATCAGCAACGCTTCTTACTTCTTTTTTTGTACCATGAAGTACATCTTCGTATTGCTGCTCGATATAACTTTTTCCAACCCTATCATTTCGGCTATAATCACGTACCAAGTAGTAATCTAATCGTTCAATTGGTAATCCTTCATCGGTATTAGAAACATTTCCAAGAACGGATCGGAATAATCCATCATTTACATAAACTCTCTCCCAATCAACTGATACGTCTACACCTGGGAGATTCGCTAAACCTTCACTAATTATTGTAAATTCCTTTTCACTAACATCTTTTTTTATAATTTGAGGTGCCATTTGATAACCTGAAGTCATTTTACTTTTAATAGCTAACACTTCTATGTCTTTTGCTGTTAATTCCTGAAGATTTTTATCTGTAACTCGTTTTCTTTTTAACTCTTCTATTTTTTTATTTAGCTTCTTACCGCTAATATCCTTCTCTCTAAATGTATCTATTTCTTTTTTAGATACTAGATTTTCAGCAAGTTTTGGATTTAATTGCATCCAAAAATCTTTCTTATCCGTCTCGGTTAACTTATCTATATCTTCTTGCGGCATTTCAATTATTTCTGCAAGTTGTCTTGCAATTTTTAGCATTTCTTCCGATTTTACACCTTTCACCTTTGTATATGTAATCGTACGTAAAGACTTATTGTCCACTACTGGATTCCCTTCACGGTCATAAATTTTGCCGCGTGGTACTGTCAGACTAACAGTTGCATTCTCTCTTTTTTCTACTTCATTCTTATATGTTTCTCCATCGAAAATTTGCACTTTACCTAACTGTATAATCATGGCAGAAAATAATAAAAATACACAAAAGAATAAAATATTTAACCTCATCGGTATTGCTCTACCACTCTTTTTCTCTTTCTTTTTCACCTTGTCATAATCTCCTCCTTACAACATTTTTAATAATTTTAAGCTTTCTATATTAAAAGTAATGTACAATTTCCACACATTACTTTGTACGCATATTAATATAACGTTTAAAACTTAATAGAAATTAAAACAAACATAAAGAAAAGGTAAAGTTTACTAAATTAAATATAAAAATACCCAATAACAAAAGCTTAGCTTTGCTATTGGGTATTAAGTATTTTAGGAGTTAATATTAGAACGTATTGAAATACATCTATCATCACAATTTGATAGAGATTGTTTACTCTGAATTTTCGGCAAGTAAATAGTTACAGTTGTCCCGACGCCAACCTCACTCATTATACTTATTGTTCCTTGATGACCTTCAATTATTTTATAACTTAACATCAATCCAATACCGGTACCTTTTTCTTTCGTACTATAGAAAGGTTCACCTAATCTTTTAATTCTTTCTTCAGGTATTCCTATTCCTTCATCTATTACACTAATAATGACACCTTTTTTATGTATTTCTTTTATATGGATTGAAATTTTCCCGCCATCTATCATTGCTTCAATTGAATTTTGCAAAATATTAATAAATACTTGTTTCAATTGATTTTCGGAGCATTCAATAGTTAGTTCGTCGGAATCTGCAAATAATTCAACTTGAATATTCGTCATAATTGCTTTTGTGTTCATTAAAGAAACAACATTTTTAAATACTTGATAAATATTTTTCTTTTCAGTTGGGATTTCATCTGTTTTAGCAATCGATAAAAACTCTTGAAGGATCACTTCAATTCTCTCGATTTCAGAAAGCATAAGGTCAAAATATCTTTCTTGATCTTCTTTGTTGATTTGGAATAATTGAATAAACCCTTTTATTACCGTTAGTGGGTTCCTCACTTCGTGAGCCACACCGGCTGCTAATTGTCCAATTGCTGCAAGTGTATCTGATTTATTTAGCAATTCTTCTGCCTTTTTACGCTCTGTAATATCGCGGACAATGATCATAATTTTATCTTGTAATAATGGTAAACATCTAGCTTCAAAGAAATCGATGCTGCCGTTAATTGTTAGAGGATATTCTACAATTACATTCTTTCCTTCTTCTTTCAATTGGCGAATTGCTTCTTGAAATTGCTGTGCTACTGGAGACGGTAATATTTCGTAAAACTTTTTTCCCATAAAAGCTTCTGCGGGTACGTAAAATTTTGTAGGAGATCCTGCTTTATAATCTATAATTGTCCCATCGTCTTCTGTTAAAAAACATAAATCTGGTAAAGCTTTAAAAATTAATTCTAATTCAGACGTTTGTTGTTTTAATTGCCCTTCTATCGCTTTTAAATGTGTAATATCTACCCCAACAGCCCAGTAACTAAATCCTGTTACAGGAAACTGCTCAGATATATTGGACCACATTATCGTTTTAATTTCACCATTTTTACATGTTAAACTCATTTCCCAATCTCTAAAATTTTTTCCACGAGTCAAAAATTTATTTTGTATTTGATGGCGATAATTATGGTCAGGATACAGTAATTGAAGAGCCTTTGGATTCCCAATTATTTCTTCAGCAGTATAACCTGTTACAATCTCGCATTCTCGATTCCACAAAACAAAATCTCCATTATAGTCAAGCGCATCAACCATAACAGGCATATTTTGTAAGATCGTATGTAGTTCTTCCTCTTTTCGAGAAAGTAACGATGTATTTTTACTTTGAACTGCTTTTTTCATCCCAGCTATAATGAGGTTAGAAAGCATTTCAAAATATTTTTGGCAATTGAAAATTTCGCTTCGTTTGGACCATACAACAAAAGATCCTAAATATTGATTGTATAAGAAAAGGGGGATTTCGATTTTGGGAAGTTTACATACTTTCATTTCATTAATTCCAAATGAAAATATACATTCGTTTTCAGCATCAAGAAGTTGATGTGATATGTTAGTTAATTTATAAAATTGTTCTGCCATGGTTTCTATTGTACTCACATCAATAAGTTCCATTAGCCGCGCATTCATTCCTTTTTCACCTCGATATGTAAAATTTATACAAATTCAAAATTCATACTTCTTCATTATACGAAGAAAGTGCTCCTAGGTATATAGCTATAGAATAATTATTCGAACAAATTCTATTTTTCAATTAAAAACAGAAAATAATATGGGAATGTTACGCGCTGCTAGCAGCAGTATAAAAATACAATAAACATATAGTTCACAAATTTTTCACAACTTTCATGAAAAATATAAACATTTATTCCAATATATTCTATATAATAAAATGTAATAAGGCTTCTATGAATCTCATAGAATACCTTACCCCTAATAAAAAGAAAAAAGAATCCATTTGGATTCTTTTTTCTTTTTATATCTACATTACATATTTATATAAAGCATGTGCAACTCCGTGTTCTTCATTAGTCAATGTTTCGTATTGACACATCGCTTTTATTTCTTCAACTGCATTTCCCATTGCAATTGATATACTTGCTTTCTCCATCATGGAAACATCGTTTAGCCCATCACCTATCGCTACAGTATTTTCAACTGGAATATTCAAGTGTTCTGCTAAAGTATATAATCCATTTCCTTTTTGAGCATCTCGATGATTAATCTCTAAATTATGCCAATATGAAGATGTAATTGCTAAATCAGTATTATGCAGAAACGTTTCTTTTAACTTTTTTAATTTTTCTATGTCATAAGAAAATGGTAAAAGCTTATGCACATGTATATCAGTTTCTACAATTGTTTTACAGCTTTCTGCACTATGAAATGCTGTATGCTCAAGATATAATGCAGCAATCGTTTCTAACTCTTTCACATCGAAATTTTCTTTTGCATTCTTCACATACTCGATTTCATTACGCACACTCTCTACACCATAATCCGGTACGTACACACCTTTATCAGTATAAAGCTGATAATACAAGCCATTCTCTTCAAGATATTCTACAATCTCAAGTGCCTGCATATTTTGAATTGGATATCTCTTCATCATTTTTTTATCTTTATATATAAGCGCACCATTTTCTGCGATAATCGGACACTCTAAATTAACTTCTAACAATAGTCGTTCAATATCCACAATAGAACGTCCTGTACAAATTGCTACAACATGGCCAGCTTCTTGACACTTTCGAATTGCTTCTGCATTCTCTTTACTAATCATTTTATTCCCTGAAAGAAGAGTTCCATCTAAATCAATTGCGATTAATTTCATTATTTCTTCACCACTTTCTATAAATACACGAGCTTTTATTAAATAAAAGGTATCGTTTTCATACTGATCTCGTTAAGTACTCCTTATTTATAATTTATGAAAAGCGTTTCAGGTCAAGAAATAATTAAAAATAAAATCAAAAGCTTTTCTCTTTAAAGAAAAGCTTTTGATTTTAAACTATGAACTATAACTAATATATTTTGTCTCACACATATACACATTCTTTTCTTCAGTTGGGACATATACTTTAAACTTTTCTAAACGTTTTCCGTAAATATGAATTGTGACAACGCTATCATTTTCGGCTATTTTAAGAATATGACAATCAGCTGGTGGAATGACTTTATCTGTTTCTCCTTCTCCCAAATAAAGATTTCCTGTATGGGTTAAATAAACAAGTGCATTTTCAAGCTGCTTAGTTTGTATAAAGTTCTGCACCATTATCCTTCCTGAAAAAACGCCTTCTACTCCCCATGTACCATCATGATCATGTAAAGGTGTAGATTGTCCATCATTCCATACAAGAGCTAATACTTCAAATCGCTTTAAAGGATCTTCATATAACAAGTGTCGTGCATATTGAGCCGAATTCGCCTTCTGTTTTTCTAGCGGAAGCCATGTTTTCTTTTCTAAAAGTTCTTCTAGTAATTTTTCAATCGCACAAACAATTTGATCTTCTAATAAATTACTATCAATTAAATCCGTTACAGCTTTAATAAATGTTTGAAACGTTTTACTTCCATTACATGTTAACATAAGCATCCTCCTCCACTCTTTTTCACACACTTCCATACTAAATAGCCCGCTAAAAATTTACAATTGAGAAATAAAAAACAAGGTACAGTAATTTTGTACCTTGCTGAACAGTTTATTGAGTTTTTAAGCGAATAGGTAAGAATTTCAAAGTTTGTTCATTTTCCAATATACATTTTTCTAAATTGAAAGATGAAGATAGCTCTATTTTTTCAAAAGCATTTATAAAGGTAGTTAATGCAATCTCGGCTTCTAAACGTGCAAGTGGTGCCCCTAAGCAAAAATGAGGACCTTTACCAAAAGTTAAATGCTTATCATTTCCTATTCGGTGTATATTAAGTTTAGCGGCTTGTGAAAACTTTTTCTCATCTAAATTTGCTGCACTTACCCATGCAACAATCATTTGATCCTTTTTCATAAAAGGTCCAAATATATTTGTGTCCTCTGTAATCCTCCTAGCTAATGTAACGGGAAAGCGATAGCGTAAAACTTCCTCAATCGCTTTTGAAATTAATGTAGGTTCTTTTCTTAACTCTTCATATATTCCAGGGGAATCCACTAAAAAGCAATAAAAGCTATTAATAATTAAATTTGTAGTAGTTTCATTACCTGCCGCTAATAACCCTAAAGAAAAAGTTACAATTTCTTCATCGGTTAATCTTTCGCCTTCATATTCAGCTCGTATTAAATCTGAAATAATATCGTCGGTTAAATGATATCTTTTATCTTGAACAATTGGAAGAAGGTATGCTTTAAACTCATTTAACGCAATTCCTTTTTCCACATCCAAATCGTTAAATTTATCTTTACTATACGGCATAAATAAAATATCAGACCATGCTTTAATTTTTTTACGGTCAGTTGTTGGCACTCCTAATAAATCGGATATGACGGTAACAGGTAAAGGTGCAGCAAACTCTTCAACGATATTAACCTCACTATATTTTCTGATATGTTGTACAAGTTCATCTGCAATAGCTTGTATACGAGGTTTCCATTGTTCTAAACTTCTTGGAGTAAATGCTTTAGAAACAATAGAACGTACATTGCGATGTTCTGGTGGATCAGTAGAGTTTATATTTATTCTAGTTTCTAAAGGAGGGATTGCGAATTGTCTTCGCTCCCTTCTACTTGAAAACAAGCGATAATCCGATAAAACTCGATTTACATCATCGTATAAAAAAACATTCCATACATCCTGCTCCTCATCATAATGAACCGGATGATTATCCCTCATAAATTGATACCACTCATACGGATTCCACAATTCTTCTTTTGTTTTCAGCTTTGAAATTTATGAACTAAAATCACATTTTCAGGCGAAGCCATAGTTCTTTCCTCCCTTTTCTTTTAAAATAAAAGTGATAGGTCGGTAGTTCAAAGTTGTATAATCTAACATATGTTATTTTAACATATGTTAAAGAAGATTTTTTATTGGAGAACTTGAGAAATATAAAAGGGGGATTTTTATGTACGTTGATATTTTACTACTAGCTGAATTAACGACAGGACCAAAACACGGCTATGAAATAAAGAAAAATATTCAAAATCGGTTAGGTGAGAATTTCGAATTAAATCATAACACACTTTACCCCGCTCTTCGGCGCTTCGAAAATATGGGTGCTATAACGAAAAAAATACATAAACAAGTCGGAAAGCCAAATCGAAATATGTACGACATAACTGAAACAGGGGAAGAAATTTTTTCTGAAATATTAAGAGAGTTTCCCGAAAAGATTGCGACAAATAACGCTGAATTCCTTGTACGTATCGCGCTATTTGAGAAACTTGATTACGAAGCTAGAAAAGAAATTTTAACAATACGCCAAGACGTACTATATAAACAGCTTACTGCTATTCAATCTTTAGATGTTAGCTCATCTTTTATTACAGAAGTCATTGAATTTAGTAAATCACGTATTGAACATGAATTGCTCTGGATTACATCACTTATGAAGAAAATATGAAAAATAACAAGAAAAAATTAAAAACAATGAATGAAAATGAGATTTATTATCAATACTATAATTAATAAAAGGGCAACCACGATTTGGCTACCCTTCAAAAATTTATATTTCTGGATCGAAAGTTTTGCAATCGGTTTCTTCCGTAGTTGATGCATGTTTCCCTTTATTACTGACTACATAAATTGCATCTGCACTACATTTATTGCCGTTAGCCCAAAATTTACAGTTGTTTACTTCACATAAAACGTCTTGTGCCATAGTATCACACCTCCTTGTTCTATTATCATTAACAAAATTCGGAGGTATGATACTCTTTGTCATGCATTTTTTATTCCCTTTTTAACTTTCTTAATGGTTCAATATCTCCTTGTACAATAGCATCTATATTTCCGGTTATTTTTTCAATGTCAAAATGCCACCATTGAATTTGCAATAATTCTTCTATTATTGTATTTGTGAATCGTTCCTTAATTTTATTTGCAGGGTTTCCGCCAACAATTGTATATGGTGCGACATCTCTAGTCACAACAGATTTAGCTGCAATGATTGCACCATCCCCTATTTTTATTCCGGGCATAATAGTTGTATCCATACCAATCCAAACGTCATTTCCTATAACTGTATCACCTTTGTAAGGTAAATCAGACAAACTAGGTGTATACTTCTCCCACCCATTTCCAAATATATTAAATGGATATGCCGAAAATCCATCCATCCGGTGATTCGCTCCGTTCATAATAAAGGTAACTCCATTTGCAATACAACAAAACTTTCCAATGGTAAGCCGATCTCCAATAAATTCATAATGATATAATACTCGATCTTCAAATGTTTCTCCATCTTTCGCATCATAATAAGAATAGTCACCAACAAATATATTAGATTTCGTTATTGTATTTTTTATAAAATGAACGTTTTGATTTCCTTCAATAGGGTATTTAACATTTGGATTAGGATTCATGTTGCACAGCACTTCCCTTACTATTCATTTCACTTTCTACCGTTACTACTGGCTTTAAATTGTATATAGGTAAAATAAATAATAATCCAATTATAAATAGTAAAGCTGTGCCTTCATACATCGTACCTAATGAGAACACTTCTTTTAATGAACCAGCTACACTCATTGTTACTACCATTGAACCGGTGAATAGTGGACTTAAAATGCCATTTACACGACCAATAAAATCAGTATCGCTATTTTGAATAATGAGTGTATTAATACCTATTTGGATACATGGAAGAGCTAAACCACTAAAAAGTTGTGCCGTAAGTGTCACCCATAAATTTGTGGAGTAGCCTATAATACAAATTCCAATTGCCTGACCGAGCATCCCTACAATTAACATCTTTTGGGGAGCAACGTTTTTCGCAAATACCATCGCTAAAGCCCCGCCAACAATCATTCCCGCACCATTTACTGTTAGTAACCATTGTAAACTCTCTTTTGATAACCCTAACTGCTCAGTCACAATAAAGATGCCTAGTGGCTGAATTAAACCTATACCTAGTCCTGCTGCCATAAAACAAAACCCTAGCAATGTTAATGCTTTTTTCTTTTTTACATATTTAATACCATCCAGCATTTCCTGTAACAGCGTGATTTCTTTCTTCTCATTATCATTCTCAAGATCTTTCGGAAGAAATAACAACACAGCTGCTGCAAGTAAAAAAGCGATGCCTGTTATGATGATTGAAATATAAATTCCAAAACTATGAAAAATAAATGTTCCAAGAATCGGTCCTAACACCATAAAAATCGCAAATATTGTTTGATATATAGACATCGCTAATTGAATTTGTTCTGTTGATAAATGCTGTTTAAACAACTTCATACCAGATGGTTGAGAAAACTGCGAAAGGATTGCAGAAATAAGAGTCACAAAAAACACGATTTTCCACGTTCCAAACATAAGAGTAATTAATACAGCGAATACGGAAATAGAACTTAACGTCTCACACCATATCATTGTCTTCTTTGGCTTCCACCTATCAGCAAAAGTTCCACCAATGAATGAGAAAATAAAAATGGGAGCAAATTCAGCGACCGAAATCATTGAAATAGCAAAAGCATCACCTTTCGTCATTTCCATTACATACAGTAATACCGCAAAGTTTCGAACCCATATTCCAATTTGTAAAAATAATGCTGATGCAAGAATTCCTTGCACAAATCGGTTTTTTAATACTTGTGATACCCCATTGTTTTGTTTCGCTACTACATTTGTCGACATAAAAAAGCCTCCTATTTCATGTTCTGAACAGGAGGCAGCACAAATCATATAAAAAGACTATATATTCGCAGAGCGAAATACATCCCTTTTCTATAAATGTACAGACTAATCCTATTCAGAAGAATATTTCGTTTTTTAACGAAGATCTCTTACAAATAGAATTAGTTGATCATCGGGATGTTTTCACCCTTCCGTTTCGAATTTAAATAACACATACATACTCTATGTAGAACATTTTTGATGTATGCATGTCTCAAAACAATTATTCTAGAAGGTTAACGGTAATTCCTCTAAAGAACGCATTAAATAATTACCTTGCCATTTAATTTCTTCACGATTCCCTTTTATTTGTAGTTCAGGCATGCGTTTTAACAGCGTAGTAATAGCTATCTTTGCTTCCAACCTAGCAAGTGGAGCGCCTAAGCAGAAATGGCTACCATGCCCAAAGGCAATATGACGATTATTCTCCCGAGTAATATCAAATACTTCTGGGTTTTCAAATACTGTTTCATCGCGGTTTGCCGAAGCTAATGCAATGACAACCATATCCCCTTTTTGGATTGTTTGTTCGTGAATTTGAAAAGGCTCAGCTGCCCATCTTGCAGTTGTAACCTCAACTGGAGAATAATAACGCAATCCTTCTTCAATTGCAGAATCAATTAATTTTGGATTATCTTTTAATAACTGTAATTGATTTGGATTTTCAAGAAGTGCTAATACCGTATTCGTAATTAAATTCACTGTTGTCTCATGTCCTGCTACGATTAGTAACATTATCATTGAATATAGCTCTGGAGCACTAAGTTTATGCCCTTCATTTTCCGCAAGGATTAGCGCACTAACCAAATCTTCTTTTGGATCTTTTCGTTTTACATCAACTATATATTGAAGATATGTAATAAACTCAGATAGTTGTTTTTCGGTTTCTTTTATTTCTTCAGGTGTTTCTGGCGATGCAATGACAGCATGAGACCAAATTCTAAATTTTGCTTGATCCTCTTTTGGAATGCCAAGCATATCACTTATTACAATGATTGGTAATGGGAATGAATAATCATCCACAAGATTTAATGTACCTTTTCGCTCTATCTCACTTATTAAATCATCCGCTATTCTCTGAATTCTTCCGTCTAATTGTGTAATCATCTTCGGTGTAAAAGCTTTTTGAACTAAAGATCGTAAACGACTGTGATTAGGTGGATCTGAATTTAACATGTGCGTTGTTAAATGATCACTATTGTCAACAGAAAGATACATGTTCTTTGTATCTTGAGAAAACACATTTGCCATATCTTTTTTTAAACGATTATCTTTTAAAAGTGGCAGAGCATCTTCATATCTTGTAATGAGCCATTCTTTACCAATTTCAACTTCATTTACAAATAATATAGGTTGCATTTTTCGCGATTCTTTATAAATTTCATATGCATCTTCTTTAAACTGAGCTGAAGCTAAATTAATGCCATCTTCTATTCTTCGACCAACTTTATTTTTCATTGACATTGTATTCCCTCACTCTCATTTGTTTTGAAAACCAGCCAACATATGCATTATACTCTAATAAAAACGTGAAAATTGTAAATTTTCATTCAAAATCTTACTTCGTACATTGAAAAATAAAAAGTGAGAGAGTAAAACCCGTCTACTCTCTCACTCTTCTTTATGCAAAGCACATAAAATTACTAATTTGTTGATATCGATAACTTACTTTACGACGGCGACCACCTTGCCAAGTGTAACCTGATACCCCATTTCTTCTTACTTCCGTCGGAAAGAACCATAAGTCTCTTCCGAATGGACCAGGACGATGCAAACGTAAATATCCCCATCTTCCTAGGCAGTTACACATCCATGATTTCATATTACCTGCTTGTGCAGGAGAAGCAAATGTAGACGGTAAAGACGGCGCTTGTGACGGTGGTGGTGACGTTGGAGCATCTTCTGCATCATCTGGTCGATAATCTTCTAGTTCAACCTCTCTAACTTCGATATCAGGTTCATATCCGTATTGTTGTGGATTATAATACATCGTTTGATCATATGGATAATTTTGTTCGTTATACATATTAATAAATCACCTTCTTTTCATTCATTACCTTTAACATTCATATGTGATATGACACCTATCGGAAGCTTATGTATAGCCCAAATTCAACTAAAAAAATAAAGCTTGTAGTTTTAAAACTACAAGCTTTTTCATAAACGGAATGTATTTATTATTTTCTCAACTTCACACTATAAAAACGCATTTCTTCTAGTGAACCTTCAAATTCAAATACATCTTGATTAATTAATGCTTTCAAGCGGTATTCTAAAAAAGTATCCCCTACAAGTTGTTCGACATGACCAAGCACTTCCCCAATTACTCTCGGAGCTTTAAAGAAGTCTTTATCAGCACCTATTCTTTTTGCGCATTCAATCATAAATGGATCAAAATAGTCTTCTTTCACTGAATGTACTTCATTGTCTTTCCAAATTCTTAATAACTCTGTGCTATTCGATAAACTATCCCACTCATGTTTAAACTTTTCTCTAGTCTCTTTAGTTAAATACGATAACTCTGCAGAATTTTTTAAGAAAGTAGCTAAACTTTCGGGCGGCAATTCACCAGTTCCACGTATATCATACTCTTGTTTTAATATTTCTCTACTCGCTTCAGATGTATTAATTATACGAATATTTTTCTTATCTTTTAATTGAGCCATTACAAAACAAAGGCCTACATGTTCATGTGCGTTATTCGCCTTCCAGATGGTAATTGGTGTTTCATTTGGAATAGAATGTAGCTCTTCTAAAGTTTCTATAAAATTCAGTAGATATTCCTCTTCAAAATAACCATCATAAGTAGTTAGCTTGTTTAATAACCATTGCTGTCTTGCTAGTTGCCCTTTATTCGTATGTAATTGGTGTATCGGTCCAATTGAAAAGAATTCAGAGAATGATACAACACTCTCTTCAAATAGTTCTTCTTGACTTAACATATGTTTTAAACAACCGCCTGTTGATTCATCGAAAGTGATATGAATATGTGTACTTTCTTTTACATTCTTTTTATAAGATGTATTACTCGTTAGTTGCTTAGGTATACTTATCAAGTGTTTAATCGTATCTTCACTATAGTTTTCTTCTAATAAATCTAATTGTATAAGAATGCTTTGCAGTAAATGTTTTGCTTCATCTTCGTACATGTCCTCTACAGCATTTTTGATTTTATCTATCATGTAAATTCCTCTATTCATTACTAAAATAACGTAGATTATAGTGTATCATTTTAGTAACGGTATTTTAAAGGTTTTTATAGATAAATCTAATTATAACTTCATATTAGTACAGTGATATATTAGCGTTAATTTATGTTTATTTCGTCTAGATGTTAACATTTCAGTACACTTCTTCTATTACACACCACTTTCACGGTATTTTTTATTTATTTTTAAAAGGCTTTGTAAATCCTTTTATTTAAATGTATATTTATATAGAAAATAAAAATTACAGGAGCGAGATCTATGGAGAAAGTACATACTTATTACAAACATTATTTAAAAAATTGGAGATTTATATTTATTTGCATATTACCTGCTGTTGCTTTATTATACACTTTCGATGTCATCTTTGAACTACTGTTCCACCAAGATTTCTACTTGTCTAATTTAATATCTGCCATAATATTATTTTTATTATTTATTAATATTAAAGATAAGTTTCAAGTCAAAGATTAAAGGAATTTATGATAACTTCTGTTTTAATTTTGAATACTTTATTTTTGAAAGTGCTCTGCTTTATCAAAAGGTGATGCGATGTTCATCACCTTTTTTTATTTCTACAAAATGAATTTTTTATTAGGTTTTTTATCAATATCGTTTATTGACTTTCCCTACAATTTGATTCAAAATAAAATAGTTCAACAATGAACAATATCGAGTTGAATTATTTTAAAATGAAAGGAAGTTATTACTTTGAGTCTACATAAACAAGGTATCAAACAAGCCAGTGAAATTGTCCATTCATTTGTAAAAATAAACAAAGAAATTATAAAGTTTACTCATCAAAACGCTTCTACGTTAGGATTAACAGTTCAACAAATGGGCATCTTAAATTCAATTTATGCAACTCCTAATACTACTCTTAAAAATATCTCAGAACGCCTTTCAGTTCCTAAAAGCACAATGAGTGTAAATGTAGATGAGTTAGTTAATTTAGGATTAATTGAGCGAAAACAATCACATGAAGATCGTAGAGAAATACAATTAAAAGTAACAACACAAGGACAAGAAATATCTAAGAAATCCATTGAAAACTCTACTTCTTATAAAGCAATGGAACTAGCACTAGAAAAACTGTCTGAAGAAGATATCCAAACCTTATTACGTATCCATAATGACTTACTAAATTCTCTACAACATTTTAAATAATTCGTCTCAATCATTTTTCAAAACCGATCTAATTTTTTGTTTTTCATTTATGAAACAGCTAGCTTTTGCTAGCTGTTCTTTTTATGGTTCTTTATCATTCTCTTGAGATTAAATGACTAGATCAAGCATACCTTGTCATATGTTTAAAAAAAAGATAAGGGACGTGACAACATTGGATAACAATAACAATCAATTCATTTTTCATACAATAAAAAGTTCGGCAATTAAAAAATTTGTAATTATCGACTTAATTACTGGAACAGGAATTTATTGGACCGTAAATTTCATCTCTTCAAGTGCATTACTTGCAATTATTAGTTGTGTTTTGGGAACAAAAAAAATAAAGAAAATGCAACAGTCTTAAAACTCCAAACAAAAATCTACCTGAACAAAATGAAATTTCTATAACAAATCGTTATGTTTCTGCTTGCAATCTTTACAGTAGTTTTTGAATTGGTGTCTTTCCTTTTTAAATGTGCCCTTATATTTCTTTAGAAACTCATCATCCGACATAACTTTCACGTCAACGGTTTCAAGCATTTTCTTCATCCTATTTAATTTCTCTAATTCCGTTTCCCTTCACTTGTTCACTTCTTCTTTATCTTCCCAAATCGGTATTTTTTTCTTGTCCACCTTTTTTTTCGGTTATATATCAAGGTATCTATCCAACTGGTGTAACTCTTCACCAGTTGGGCACGCTTTATTCATTAGCTGAATGACTGTAATAACAACGTCTATCTTTTTACTCGATGATATCGTCAATTTCGTATGTGACTTGAGTACGTTATTCTTTTATTAGTCTCATATCATTCATCTACAAGGCTATCTTAATCGCCATATTTAGTACTTTCGATTAGTTAGCGTCTTTTATATTCCACCAGACTTCACTCCTTGAATACTTTTCAAAAAAACAATACATACTATTTTCAAGCCGTTGTATCCACGGCTGGTACTTCTTTCTTTTGTTACAGCAGAAGCAGATAGGTTCTTCACTTATCTGCTTTCTCTGTATATTTTTAAAAACATCGTAAACACTACCTAAAAGCTGTTTGAACTATCAGCTTCACTTTTCTTGTAATGGGAAAGCAAATTATCCCAATTGACTAACTTATTCGACTAACTGGTAGACAACTAAAATTGTTGTATGCTTTGTGTATGAGATTTTATATATACTAGTTTTGAACCTGTAGACCAATACGAGCCATTTTTGTGTTTTGAATTTCCTTTCTTGGGATAAGTATATTTTACTTATCTCTTTTTTATTGTATAGATAAATACACTTAGGTTAACAATAATTACAAGCAGATTTTCTGTTTATTCGTAGTTCTAAACCAAAATATTTTTCTCCTTTAATGGACAGTAGGTACGACTGCTTGTCCTTTTTTATTTATATTTCATACGCTCTTTTTTGACTGCTTCGAATCACTCTATCCTCTTCATCGAAATAAATAGCCCTAAATAAGAATGACCAATATGTGGTACTATATCTCCATCAAATAAAACAAAGGGATTTTCCAAATAGTCGATGTTTGCAACCATATAAAATAGGCAGTTTCTGATTACCCAGAAACCGCCATACATAAAGATTTGTTAAGGTATTAATTTCTTTTCATTACTAAAATGTATTATGTAACTACTAGTAGTTTATATATTTCACTGGATAATTGCTAATAAACATGTGAGAGATAAAAAAGCACACAGAGGAATATATAAAACCCCCTTAATGATTTATCAATTCTACGATAAATCATTAAGGGGTTAACTAATTTTACTATGCATTATGCCTATTTCTTCGACGTTCCATCCTTGTTTGTCCTTGGATAGCTTCTACTTTATATTGCGGTTCTTGCTCTATCATTTGATTTGATTGAGCCGGTTCATCATAATTACGCTCATACATTGTTTCTGGTGTTTTTCGTTTAGAAGATTTCCCACCAAACTTTAATAATTTTATCTTAAACTTTGGTAATCTAGGAATACGAATTTTAAATGTTGGCTTGTTGCGTTTCTTTTTTTGTTTAAATATATTTGTATTTGCAACTTTATTATCTTTTTCTTTTCGGTGTAATAACATCGCAAGTAATCCACCTAATATAAGTCCTCCAACTAAAAGGAGAATATATAAGTAATGGCCTGTCATTAAACTCATCATACGCTCAAGTATGATTAATGACTGTACTTCTTTTATATCCCATAGTAAAGCGGCCCATAATGAGAATAAGCCCAAAGTAAGCCCGTATGTACGAAAACGCAATATACACGGAATTAACGCAATACAAGCGGCGATTTTCGCGTTCGCTATTATTGAATTTGTTGAAATATCCTGATTCCAAATGACTAACAGTAATGTAATAAATGGCGCATACGCTATCCAGCTACATATTCGTGAGTACATCTTTTTAGCAAAGTAACTTCCAAAACTAGTGAAAAATAATAATCCTCCAATAAATAAAGATTGTTCTAGAGGGACTTGCTTCATAACACCTGCAACCGGAAAGAGGCCGCTCAGTATCATTAATAGCACATCTAATTTCTTCACAATTCCCCATTCCTTTCAAATTCTTTTTTCAGTTTCTCAAAATATAAAGTTCATACTATTTGAAAAACCTTTGTGATATTTCTAAAAAACATCTTAATCCTGAAAGTAAATAAAGTAAATACGAAAACGAAAATATACATGACAAATCATATCTATATTTACAATGAAAAATGACAAATCCTGTTTATTATTACTAACAGGATTTGTGTATACTAGTATTTATATTAATATCAATCCATCTTCTTTTTCCATAATTATTACATCTTCATCTAATTCATCATTGAATTCTTTAAACTCCCTTGAATCAATATCGGTAGTATAATTTTTAATTAATTTAACCATATGCATTACATACGTATTATGAATATTTTGTTCTGAGAGCAAGGTTGATTTACAGCACATGTAATGTATCATTTTGGCGAGTTCTTCCCTCTCTTCAGATTTTACACCAAACGGGATAATTTCGAGTATACACTGCTGTGCTATCTCATTACAGTTTAATTCGTATGCAGCCGTGCTATAGTAAATTCCCAGTTGATCTACAAATAATCTAGTTTCATCCATAACATATTTTTGGTCTCTAACAATATAGTTCGGTACATCAGAGTTAGTATTAATTCTAATTATTTTTATATCCTCTTTAAAATTTGAGATTATTTCAGGTGAAACCTCGATGTTGACGCTTTCATTCTGTAATTCTTTTATCCAATGTTTCCTCATATTTGCATCTACAACAAAATAAACTTCTTTGTTTTGTTTATGTGCATCTTGTAAAATTTCAACTAATGTTTCTGACAGAAATTGTTTAAAGTGGGCTCCTATATCATTCCTTTTTGATGGTTGTGGTAAAAACACTTTATTATTACCTATATTTAATAAAGTATGATCAATTGTACCCCATTCTTCTTGACCATATAATTTATATAATATTTCTCTCCCATTTATTTTTGAAAAAATAGGTAAGAAATCATATTTAGACATTTTTTCAACTGATAAATTTACAATTATACCTGGTAATTTTATCTTATTCCAACTACGCTTCAAGAGCCCCTTTTGTTCTAACAAACTAAGAATAGCGGTAATAATTTCTTTTTTAGATACACTTTGTCCAATAAATAAATTAATAAAAGCGGAAATACGTTGCGTTCGAACGAATCCTTCCCTAATAATTTGCTTTGGATTAATTTTTTCACGGCCATTAAAAGTTTTTAGTGCAATTAATGCTAGTTTCATTTCATTTTGCTCTCCTGCTGTAGCATGTACCGCTTTTACAACATCGTCTACAAGTTTCTTTTTATTTTTATGGCTATATTGCATTCTATATGGATTTTGTAATACTTTTTCAATGTTATATCTTACTATTTTTAACAACACCGGATTGTCTGCATTTAATACATAGGAAGAATCTCCATTTTGAGCTAAAACTATTTTGCTATCTAATAACGCTTGTTCTATCTCTATTACTATATCATCTGACCATACTTCTAACGTAATTGAGTCTAATCCCTTTGGGGTAAGTAAAGGTAATAACTCATTCTCATTATTAGTTAATACATTTTCACATTCAGGAATTAATGTGAAATATGGGAAGGTTAGTTGGAATTCATTTAAAAGCTCCTTTTTTTCTCTTACTTTTATACCAAGCTTTATTTTTGTCCCTTGAACTTTATATATGTTTTCGTTATATGGTAGAAGCACTCTTTTATTTGTTCCTCTAATATACTCTTTCGGACATTGGAGAATGTGTTCTAATTTAATTTCTCCTCCTATCCTATACTCATCTTTTAAATTTCTGAAACGCTTAATCCACTTTATTCCTTTTTCAGCTTGTTGCACTTTTAACTTTACAAATCTTTGCTTTTTCTTATTTGATTCAAATTCAGGAGTTGAAATCAGTATTTGGCTTCGCTTTCGCCCTAAAAGTATAGAAATATCTTTATGGTTATATTGTTGATAAAACCGTCTAATCCCTACTGATACTTTTACTAGTGGAATATTCTCACCTCCACGAGTTATGTATTCAAACCGATATACATAAGCGAAATAATCCTGTGTTTCTTCATCTTTAATTGGCTCAGACATCGCTTCAGAAACATGTTGGGATCGCAGTGGTGAAAAATATACTTCTTCATCATTCTTATTTTTCATACGTAAAGGCTGTTCGCAAAAGATATGTGTAATAAGAGCTGGTACCCATTTAGAAAACGTTTTTTTATCATGTAATACTGGTAAATTACTAATTAAATCATACTGCCATTCTAAATGTGGTGGATCTATTAATTTATTCGGTTTCCAATCATGAATAACCTCATACCAACTTTGGAAAATATAGTCTAACTGTTCTTGTCTCATTGGTTCTTTTGCTACAATCCAAGGTGTATCTTCCTTTAGTATATATGGATTATGCTGAATGAATAATATATCAGAAAACATATCATACAATCTTTCATTTACAAGTTTTAACTTACTCGTTAATAAAAATGTTCTATAATGTATTTCTACAATCTCAAGCCATTCGATAGGAAAGTAAATATACGATACTTTCTCATTATAGAGGGGGTCTACTATATTTTTAAATGTTAATAACTGTAATTTTTCCATATTAGTAATACTTCCTCTCTTAAATTAATATTGATCATGAATAATACTAGTAAATTCACCAATATTTTTAAGCATAAACGAATCAAATTTAAACCAAGCATATTTCGGGGAGTAATTAAATTAAATTATTATAATAATACATTATAAAAACTAAATTAATAAAAAGTTACCATTAACATATAACTACCTCCTTATGTCACTTCTCATATTATAAAATCATTATAAAATATTATTCCGTTTTATATCTATCATTTACAAAATATTTACATAAATTAAATATAAGAAAAGGTATCGCCTCTTTATATAGCGATACCTTTTCTATACTCTTTATTTAATAACACCTTTAACTCTTTCATTCACCGGCCATTTTTCTAATGTATATGCCATTTCCCAAAATGAATATTCATATTGACTACTAAAAATAAAATGTTGTCTCATACGATTACGGTCTGCCTCTGTTACTTTTTCAGCAATAGTATCTAATCGTGTGATTTGCTCTTCTACTAGCGTACGGAACCAATCCGATCCATATGCAGAAATCCATTCTTGATAAATCGGCTCTTCTGGTTGACATTCTTTTAATCGTTCACCGATTTCATAATATAGCCAATAACAAGGTAAAATAGCTGCAATAATATCTCCTAAATGCCCTTCATAAGCTGCACGATACATATGAGATGTATATGCATATGCAGTTGGCGCAGGAATAAAATTATCTTTTTCTTCTTTCGTAATCCCTAATTTCTTTGCGAAATTCTCATGTAATGATAACTCAGCTTCATATGTATTTTGTGCATGATGCGCCATGCGTGCTGTCGTTTCTAATTCAAGAGCCTTTGCAGCACCTAACGTTTGTACTCTAGCAAAATGACTTAAATAATATGAATCTTGAAGCACATAATAACGGAAACTAGCTAAATCTAGCGTTCCTTCCCCCAGTTTTTTTACAAATGGATGATTAAAACTTGCTTCCCAAATTGAATCTACTTCTTTACGTAATGATTGTGAAAAAGTCATTTAAATCCCTCCAATAATTTATAAAATATAAGTATTTATCCCATTTATTAAAGCTGTAAAATAAAAAAACTTTCTTTACAGGCGTAAAGAAAGTGAAATTGACAGTATTTATTCAATAAATAGCAACGTCTTTCCCACTTCCCTACGCTGGCATTAACCAGATCAGGTACTAAGAGTCTCAAAATTAAATTTGATCTCAGCCTACAAAGGCCCCCCTAGTGGATAAATATTTAGTTGTCGTAATGTAATCATCATAGCATACTTCGTAGAACTATCAAAATTTTTAATTGTACAAATATCTTAAAAACCTTCTTCTTTCCTAACTTTTAATGAAGTTTCAATTATCATATCTAATAGTTTACTATAATTAATTCCAGCCGCATCTGCACTTTTTGGTAGTAAACTTGATTGTGTCATCCCTGGTAATGTATTAATCTCCATTACATATGGAATTCCATCCTTCACCATCATATCAACCCTTGCATAAACACTACATTTTAATGCTTTATAACAAGCTATTGACGCTTTGTTTACACGTTCTTTAATTTCAGCTGGAAGTTCAATAACTTCTTCAATTGTACTAACATCATCGTATTTTGCATTGTAATCAAAAAACTCAGCTGCATGTCGAATTGAAATGATGGGTAACTGTTTACCATCAAAAATTGAACATGTAATCTCGTCACCTTTTATATACTTCTCAATTACTACTTCAGAATCCCATTCAAATACTGTTTCCAGCATTGAGATTAATTCATTTTTATCATTGACGATCTTGACTCCCACACTTGAGCCACCAGAGTTAGGTTTTACCACTAACGGAAATCCTATCTTATCTAGCTCTTCAAGCTTTAGATCCTCCATTTTTGTGAGTTCAATCCAATCTGGTGTTTCTACTCCTTCATAACGCAAAATCTTTTTCGAAATATTTTTGTCCATACATATACTGCTAGATAACATATTGCTACCGCTATAAGGAATACCTAAACTCTCGAGAGTCCCTTGAACAGTACCATCTTCTCCGTACTTTCCGTGTAATGCTAGCAATGCAAAATCAATGTCTCTCGCTTTTTCAATTAAATCCATTTTTTCATTTAACGTAATTGGAACTATTTCATACTTACTCTTATCTAAATGTGCAATCATTTCATTACCAGTCATAATTGATACTTGTTTTTCAGAGGAAACTCCTCCCATAATAACGCCAATTCTCATTTTCTCAACTCCAAGTTTCATTTTTTAATATTTCACCAATTATTTGAATCCCGCTAACAATTTCCTTTTCTTTCAAACGTGAAAATCCTAATCGGAATGTGTTCGTTCCTCCTCCATCAGAGTAAAAAACATCTCCAGGAGAAAACGTAACTCCTTTCTCATAACACTTTTGTAAAAGTACGCGGGCTTGAATTTTTTCTTCCAACTCTATAAACAAATGAAGTCCACCATCTCCAGTCATTCTTTTAAACGGAATGTACTGATTACACGCCCCAACAGCTAACTCATATTTTTTCTTATAAACTGATCTTGCCTTTTTTAAATATTTTTCAAAATATCCTTCATGTAAATATTGAAACAGAACAGCTTGATCTAACGTTGATGTGTGAATGGTTCTTGCTCTTTTTACACTTTCTAAATAATGAATGAGTTCTTTATCTGCAATGATCCAACCTACACGTAAACCAGGGAAAAGTACCTTTGAAAAGCTACTAATATAAATCACATTATTACCAGCCCCAGCAAAAGTTAATAATGGCGCTAAATGTGAACCTGAATAACGTAATTCTTCATTAAATCCATCCTCTATAATAGGAATCTTATATTTTGAAAATAATCTCATCAATTCCGTTCTTTTCTCCGAACTCGTAACAATACCCGTTGGATTATGATAAGAAGGGATTAAATATGCGAAATCAAAATCCTTTTCACGTAAACTTTTTTCTACTTCATTCGTATCAATACCATCATCATTCATATTAATTCCATGAACTTCAAGTCCATGTAAGCGAAATAGCTTCAATGCAGCATGATGAGTCGGATTCTCACAAATAACCCGCCCTGATTTCTTCGATAACGAGGATAGCACAATATCTAATCCTTCTGTAAATCCATTTGTAATTAAAATATCTTTGTTCGAAATATCTACACCTTTCATTTCCATGTAATGAAGTAAATAATTCATTAATGGTCTATAACCTTTTGCATATCCATAGTTAAGTACGATATCCCCTTCAATGGACATGCGAGTAAGAAAAGCTCTTTTGAAATTTTCAACATCAAATAGCTTTTCATCCGGTGCTATACTATTAAAAACAATCATTCCTTTTTCCCAGCGAACACCATGTTTCATTAAATCTAATTCATCCGCTAATGCGGTAACTGTATTGAGTTTATTTTTCCAATCTATTTCAACAGACGAAGTGTTAGAAATATCCACCTTCGCAACAAAATTTCCTTTTCCTTTAACTGCATAAATGAGTCCTTCTTGCTCTAAATCCGCATAAGCAGCGAGTACTGTATTTCTGCTCACAGATAGTAATTCACTCAGCTCCCTTGTTGATGGGATCTTTTGGTTCCCTAGCAAATGTCCTTTCATAATCATCTTTTTTAAATAATCTTTCAATTGAATATAAACAGGACGATCTTTGACAACTTTAAAATCTTTAAACAATTCCTTACCCCCTGCAATTATTTTTACATATTTATTTCATTCTCAAAAGGTCCACTACATATGTGTTTTTTATAAAGGGCGGTACGGTCTTATAAAGTGAAACTTTATATGGTTCATCCCCCACTGATTATTAGCCCACACCAATCGGGTTTTTACTGCTCACAAATAGCGGGACAAATCTTTACGATATAAGTTAATTACATCTTTTAAAGCAGCAGCTGCAGCTCCGCGTGGATTAGAAGCTCCACCAATTGTAGTAACTTGTCCCATCGTATCTGTAATGAACGTAATTCCTTTTTCTGTCCCATTTACTTTTGCTAGCGGATGATCTTTATCTATTTCGCACGGTTCAACATTTAGATTTACATTGCCTTCCTCATCTTTATGCGCCGATGCTATTAATTTAATAATTTTATGTTGTTCCTTAGCATTTCGAATTTGTTGTTTTGTAACGTGCTCGATTCCTTTTATATGTATATCTGTAAGTGTATACTCTACTCCCATTAAACTGTTTGTTAAAAGTAACAATTTACATGCACTATCTGAACCACTTACATCTAGCGCTGGGTTCGTCTCAGCAATTCCTTTATGTTGTGCTTCTTTCAGTGCTTCTTCAAACGTAATATCTTCCCCATACATTTTCGAAAGAATATAATTTGTTGTTCCGTTTAATATTCCCTCTATTTTTTCAATATTGCAACCAGCTAAACTAAATTGTCCAATATCTAAAGTTGGTAGTGCCGCAGCAGTTGCACCACTATATCGTATCCGTACATTCGCCATTTTTGCCGCTTCATTTATTTCCCTCCAGTTTGTAACGAGTGCACCTTTAGAAATTGCAACTATATCCATTTGTTTCTCAATCGCTTGTTTAATATATTTCTTTCCCGGATTTCCATCTTTAAGATTTGTAACTGTTGATTCTACTAATACATTACCACTTATGCTATTTGTTACACGTTCTTTCGGATGATGTTCTATATATTTTTCAATTGCAGCAGTACCGCCACCATACGATAATAGATGATGAATAGTTAAACCTTCCTCATTATGTATTGCAATATTTCTACCTAATACGCCACTTACCACTAAATCTATTCCATATGTTTCATTTATATATAAATATTTTTCATTTAATAATTTTATAAACTCTCTTCCTACTGTCCCGTATCCTGATAATACAATTTGAATTTTCATAATATCCCCCCATATTTTTATACCAAATCCCTCTTTCAATATAATATAAAGCGCCCTCGAATTCCATCGAGAGCGCTTTATATTATCTATTTCGGTAGACGTGATAATTTTCCAGCAATTGTTCTATAAAACTCTTGAATGTCAGAAAAACCTAACGTGTCTGAAACACTAAGCCCTACCATATCAAGATGGTCCCAATTTGCTTTCGTTTCAATATGATTCCATTTTCCAACCTGTAATGACTCATTATTATTTACAGTAGCATTAGAAGATGGTGCAATCATAGAATTTGTATTTACTACACCATCGTTTTGCCACCAAGAAGTATCTATTAATGGTCGGTTTTCTTCATATCTTGCATAAGAGCCTAAGAAGAATGCATTCCCCATTAGCACTTTATTCATTGTTATATGCGGTAGATGTAAACCTGTTATAGGCGCTGCTTGCGATGCATGTCCACTATAGGATAAGTAATATACATCCGATTGCGTCTTTACCCAATTATTTAACTCCTTTGCTCCATCAGTACTTAAATCCCATTGACTTATATCTTTTGTATTTTCCCAAATTGAACTATTTAAAATACGATCAGTATATTGGAAAAAGGACTCTCCTGCATTCTTTTTTATCTCCCATTGATCCAGTTTAAAATCATATAATGATAAATTATTGTTTCCACCTAAACTGGCAGCTGTAATGAGTAAATCTTTAACGAACGGCAACAGGAGACTTCCATCCGCGAGTGTTGTACCGTTGTGAGGAGTTGCTAATGTTGTAACACTATGAACATACGATTTACCACCTTCAAATAGTGGTGATATATTTGTGCTCGGGTGTTTTTTTTCATAATTTTTTTCTTCATAACTTCCTTCTTTTAGTAGCTGCACTAATGTTCTTGTCGTTTGTCCCCCCATGCTATGCCCAACTAGATGAACTTTATTTGTTTCACTCCAATTCGGTGCAAATCCACTATAAGTTCTACCAAAACGATTATGTCCATGTTTCTCAGCATGCGCCGCGCCGTAGTCTACTGTTCCACCGTTTATTTGTGCGTATAATTCACATGCACGGTCCCAGTTACTAGAAACTGGCCCAACAGCTGCAGTATGTACTGTATAACCATTTCTTTTTAAATCTTCTTGTATATCATGAACACCACCCCAATATTTTACCCCTAGCATTTCCTCTCTACCCCATCCAGCAAATCCATTCACTAAAATGATAGGATAATTATTTTGTTGTCTCTCTTCAGCGTATGTTGTTTTCGCTGCGAATGAACAAACAGTCACTAATGCGAAAAAACATACTTTTAAAAATAATTTCCCCATACTTTCTCCCCCTCAATAAAACGTTTACATTTATCTTTAGAAAAAAATACAAAATTAGTTTGCAACTTAAACATAATGTAAAGTATTTTATATACGTTGTATATATAGAAAACATATACAAATGTTGATAAATATTAATTCTAGTAAGCATTTACTTTTTATAACACAACTTGTAAATCTTATTATTTGGATTTATAATTGAATATAGTTTCCTCATGTTAAATGGATTTAAAAATCATAAGAAAACTAATTTCATTGATTGAAAAGGAGGAAAAAAGCATGCAAATCGGATTAAACATTCATACATTATCTCTACCTTCTAAAATAACCCCATCTAATCTTGAGCATAATACTATCTCTTCTACTAAGCTTGAAGATAAGAAATCTAATGATCTAATCAAATTTGATATTCGTACATCTGAACAAGAAATGAAACAATCGGATCATAAATTTAGCGAATTAGACTTATGGAAAATGCTAAAAGACAAAGGTATACCTTTATGGATGATTTTAGAAATGTTACAAAAGTCTCGTAAAGAAAAAGAAGCTCAAAATGATTCAGTTCAAAATTCAAATGCAATTGAAGAAACGAGTGAGGCTCGATTAGATGAAGTAATGTAAAGCATAATATTTGATTGGTCTATAAACTAAAAAGAGTTCAAGATTGATAAAGTTTTTATCAACCTTGAACTCTTTTTTAAGATTTTTCTCCAACCGTTACAAACTGAAAAGATACTTCTCCTTCCAAACCTTTAATTAGCCTTGTTACTTTGACATTTTCATTAACCAATGTATTATCTGTCGACATTTTAGGTTTTTCATCTCCTAAAGATTTTTTCAGATGAAGAAGGTGCATTTTCGTTTCATTTACCTTTATTTCTTTATACACACTATTTTGTGCTACAATCACATACCATTGCGTTGGATATTTACGAGTGTTACCTATCCAAGCGTCACTATCGTATGAAACTGGAATCTCTTTTCCTTCTAATTCAATACTTTTCATCTTCTTTTCGTCTTCATGTGTAAACAACAGCGAACCTTCTTTTGGGAATTTCGGTAACGTATCTATAATATAATTGGAGCCATTATCTCGTTTACGAAAAACTTTTTCTTTAATCAATGCTTGTGCTGTAGATTCATTTAAAATTAATACCTGTCCATTTCCAACTTTACCTTTTTTCACAGAAAACACTTCATTTTCTTTCGTAATTTCTTGATAACGATTAATAATTGGTGAAATTTTATTTTCATCTCCAATGATTAATAAACCGTTTGCAGGAAATGGATTTTCCTTTTTAGAGCATGCACTAAAACTTATTAATAGTAGTATCGTTAACATAAAAATAGTTAAAGTTCTTTTCATCGCGTTTCCTTTCATCATACAGTTCATTTTTTCCACATACTTTAATGTAGTCTTACAAGCTAATAAACTCTATTGCTCCATAACCTTATAAAGCTTTTGCAGGTAACGCCAACGGGTTATAAAGAAATATAATATTTGTATACATATAAATGAAATTAAAATAACGATAGAGCTATTAATTATAGAAAAATCGACTAATTGCTGTAATGCTATATAAGCGACTACAGTATGAATCACTGCAACGACAATCGGTAAGAAGAACATTAATAATAACTGTCTCGTTACAATTTTTTTTAATTCTCGTTTACTTAATCCCATTTTCGAAATCATTTTATATTGCTGTTGATCGCGATCCAAATCTGTATATAATCGGAAATAAATAAAACTAGCGGCGAATGTAAAGAAGACGATTCCGACTAAAACACTTGCCATAAGTAATAGCCCATTCGTTTGCTTCGCACTTAACAAATCTATAGTTAAAGCCCGAAATTGAAAATTACCTACTCTAGTATCTTTCTCAAATCTACTAATTAATTCGTTTGAAATTCCCTTCGTTTTCATCCAATCGTCTACAACAAATCCGTAAGTACGATATTGAATGTCTTTATTAACTGGGTCACTAGTAAGAGGTATTCCATCATATACCTGATCTTTAACAGCGATATAAATAGTTCTAGAATCATGTGGTAAAACTAAATTTTCTACAGCTTTTTTCACATGAAATGTCTTTGTCCAATCTCCTTGAATGACTTCTATATTCTTTTTATACTCGCCATTTTTAAATTCTTGTTTTTGTGATACGACTCCAGGAATTAATAAAATTTCATCTTCTTTTTCGATTGTTTCTTGTTGATAGCCTAGTGCTTTAGCAAGATCGTTATATTCACTTAACTTCATTACATCTACACCATTTTCCGTGTATATATATGAAGATGAAGCCATTCGATACGGAATATTAGCATCAGAAAGGTGTTTTTTTATAATAGAAAGATTTTTATTTAATACTTTGTCGTTTTCAAAACTTCCATACAAAAATGTATACGGATTTGTCATCCTTACCAAATCCCTATTTCCAATTGCAGCTGTTGTACCAATCGCTGTAAATGCAACTGCTGAAACAATAGATACTATAAAAAACATCATTGCATTATCTTTCATACGGTAAATTAACTCAGAAAATGTTAATATATTTGTTCTCTTTAAAAAGAAAGATTCTCTCCTTTTCGCAAGGTGCAATATATAAACGCTACACTGTGTATATAAAAAATACGTTCCTATAATTACTAGGAGCACCCCTATTCCAAGCGTAATAAAATTAGTACTTGGGATAAAGCGAAATACTGAAAAATATCCATACCCTATACTAATTAAAGAAAGTAGCGATAATAAAACTGAAGATTTCGGTTCAGGTTTTGGCTTTTCCTCTGCTCGAATAAGTTCCACGAGTTCCGTTACTTTTATCATTTTAAATGTAAATAGTGAAACGATTAAAAACAAGAAAAGAAATGTGATAACTGTTAATAATACAGCCCGCACTGGTATATAAAAAGGTAAACCATTATTAATCATTAATACACTAGCGCTTATCAATAAGACTAGTTTAGAAAATATGAGTCCTATGAAAATCCCTATACAAATTGAGCCAAGTCCAATCAACATATTTTCAATTAATAATAATTTCTTAAGCTGTCTCATTGACATACCTTGCATCATTAATATCCCAAATTCTTTCTTACGCGTTTTTAAAAATGAACTAACTGAATATAGAATGAAGAAAAATGAAAATACAAAAATCAAGCCTTGCGAAACTGAAAATCCCAATGTACCAAATGCACTTATTGTTGCACTTGTCGATTTCAACTCACCTTGTAAATCAGGATGAAATAATAAAAGAGCATACGTAAAGAAAATCATAATAGAAAATGCACTACTTAAAAAATGAGCAGCATATGTACGCTTATTGCGAAAAATATTGTTAAATGCGAACTGACGAAAAGTCATGCCTTTTCCCTCCTAACAAAGAAAGGACATCCATAATCTTTTGATAAAATGCTTGCCTGCTTTCACCACAATAAATTTCGTTATATAGTTGACCATCTTTAATAAATATGACTCTGCTACAAAAACTCGCTGCATATGGATCATGTGTAACTAACATCATCGTAGCTTTTTCTTCTTTATTTAGAGTATCTAACATCTCCATTACATCATTTGAAGATTTAGAGTCTAAATTCCCTGTTGGTTCATCTGCAAGTAATAATTGCGGCTTATGAACGATTGCACGAGCGATTGCTGTTCTTTGAGCTTGCCCCCCTGAAATTTCAAAAGTTCTTTTACTCAATATATCTGTAATATTTAATTTCTCTGCAATTTCTTCAACTCGTTTGTTCATTTCTTGTACAGAAACACCATCTAATGTCATCGGCAATACGATATTTTCCTTTACTGTAAGTGTGCTAAGTAAATTAAATGATTGAAAAACAAATCCTAATTGTTTCCTACGGAATAAAGCCAAATTATCTGATGTCAACTGGAAAGGATTTGTACCATTTATTAATATTTCTCCCGATGTTGGAGAGTCGATAGTAGATACCATATTTAATAACGTTGTTTTCCCGCTCCCTGATGGCCCCATAATCCCTATAAATTCACCTTCTTGAATTGATAAATCAATATCTACCAATGCTTTAAAAGGTACTTTCCCTTTATATACTTTACTAATACTTTTTGCATGTAAAATTTCCATTTATATTCTCCCTTCATTTGCACTTCTCACAATATAGTGTAAATGAATTGTCTTATAGCACATATTGATTCATCTTTCATTTATCTTACACGCTTGTAAGGTTTCTGAAAAAACTGATAACAAATCTGTTTTCAAACTATAACCGACGTATATCTATCTTATAACATATACATAGTAGCGTGAAATACAATGCTACTTATCTCTGATCGCCCGGACAACTTATATTCTTTATTAACAACATGCAATATATTATAAAAAATAACTATAGAACTTCAAAATGATGAATAACAACTTATAATTCACAATTAAAATCAAAAAGTAAATAGTACATAAAAAAGCTCAGAGATTTAGCTCTAAGCTTTTTTAAAATCATTTCATTCCATTATAACTCCTTTTAAAGAGCAATATTCTTTATCCACTCTGATTTGCTTAATAAATAATGATTATATAGTTGGTTTTCTATCGTCTGTTGGCTCATATAAGTAAATCCACATTTTTCAATAACTTTATTTGATGGTACGTTGTTAATTAAAGCAATTGCGTTGAGGATATCTACATTTGTATTTTTAAACAAATAATCAATTAACCCTTTAGTCGCTTTCGTAGCGTAACCATTGTTTTGATACTCGCTTGAAATAGCATACATTATTTCTCTATTTGGTGAAGGGAGTTCTTCTTTAATGCTTGTGCAGCACCATCCAATAAATTCATTTGTATCTTTATTAAATATTCCTAGCTTTAATATATGATCATCTATGTTACATGTATTTGTCACTGCATTAAGAAATGCTTTATTTGCTGGTATTTCATCATTGATAATCCAATGAGCCCTCTGTTCTTTCGTTGATTTCCAGTCTGGTAAAAACTTTTCTATTTCCGGTTGATTCGATATTTTATAAATGCTCTCCGCATCTTTGATAGTAAACTCTTGCAAGTATATATCTCCACAGTCTATTCTAAATAAATTAGCCGAACTCTCTTCTCCCATGTTAATCCCCCTTAGTTACAAAATAATGCTAGATACCTCATAGCAAGAGGTACCATAATTACATTAAAGCGCCTTTATCTGCTTCGTAAGTTCCATAAACCGTTCATCAAGTTTTTTATATTCTTTGTCTTTAGAAGTTAAAAAGCTTAATTTCCCTAATACTTCTTGTCTTTCTGTTTCTAACGTTAAACGTATCTCTTCAATTTCATCTCTTGTTTTCGTAGGTTCTTCGAGCTGCTTTTGTATCGTATTGTTTAAAAACACGAGTTTTGTGTTAGTTGTTTTCTCTAGAAAATATCGATCGTGAGAAACGATAACGAGTGTTCCATTATACTCAGCTAATGTATTTTCAAGCTGTTCACGTGAAGGGAGGTCAAGGTGATTCGTCGGTTCATCTAAAATAAGTACATCTTTTTCATCTAAAATATAAGCCATTAACTTGCATTTTACTCGTTCCCCCATACTCATATGCTCAATCGGCTCTTTCCATTGAGAAGCTTGGAATCCTAAATGTTTCATTAAATTTTGGACTTTTCCTCTTTCTTCAAATGTCTCTTTGAAAAATAAATCTTCTGGTGATTTATCCAGTGGTAAATCAAATACTTCTTGTGTTAAATAACCGATGTTTGCTGATGGTGAAATCCATACTTCTCCTTCAGCAGTTTCTGTTCCCATAATCATCTTCAGTAAAGTTGTTTTCCCACTACCGTTTGGTCCAATAATCGCAACCTTCTCACCATGCTGAATTGTAAAATTAACGTTTTCAAATAATGTCCGTTTATTAAATTCTTTCCGCAATTGTTTTACTTCTAAGAAACGTTTTCCTACTTTTTTACTCGCTTGAATAGAAAATTCAACTGAATACTCCTCTTTTACACGTTCTACTTTCGTTTTCTCTAACTCTTTTTCGAGGCGTTTTCGTTTTGACTTCACTTGCGCATCCATTCGCTTCGCTTTTACACGATAAAACTCTTTAACTCCTTCTTGTTTTGTAGACTGTGCGTGTGCCTTTTGTGACCATGAACTTAATTCTTTTATATGTGTTTCTACTTGTTCTATCTTTTTTTGTTGTTTTTCATATTCACGCTGCTGCGTCAATCTTCTTTGCTCACGTGCTTTCATATAACTCGTATAATTACCGCTATACTCAATTAGTTTCTTTTCCTCAATTGACCATATTTTCGTTGCGACAACATCTAAAAAGTATCGATCGTGCGATACAACGATAACTGTACCTTTCATATTTTTTATTTGTTTAATGAGAAATTCCGTACTCATTTCATCTAAATGATTTGTCGGTTCGTCTAATATTAAGACATTAGGATTTTCGGCAAATCCTTTTGCTAATCGAATTTTCAGCTTTTCACCACCGCTTAAAGTATGAAAATCGTTCGTTGGCACGCCCCATTTTGCAAGAAGTTCTGCTTCTTTTGCAATCATATCTTTACTAACAAAAAATTCTTTTTCTTGTTCAACATATGCCGTTGTCATATTCATTTGCTGCCATTCAACAGTACCTTTTGATGGTTCAATCTTCCCATTTATTAATTGAAGTAACGTTGATTTACCGGCACCGTTTTTACCAATTAATCCGATAACATCTCCTTGTTTTACTGTAACATTCATTTTCTCTAATAAAGTATTTTCCTTTATTTCAACATACACATCATTTAATTTTAAAAGTTCTTTCATATTACCGATCCCTTTCATTAAGGGAGAATAAAAAAATCCTCCCAAATTAATTTGGCAGGATTAGTCGTTAACATATTTATACCCAAATAAGCTATTACGCATAATAAATAGCAATACCGTTGAATGGAATTGGGTAGACTAATCCTATTTTTTACAAATTGAAATTTATTTAATTTCAACATTTAAAAATAAGATTAGTTAATCATCGTCCACCCATCATTCCTTTCCGTCATTAGTAACCATATTGTACCATACTAGTACTGTATGAGTAAATGTAATTATATGTGCTGTTATAAAGATTGCTCTCTTTTAGATCTATTTATCATATCTGAACTTCATATCGATCAAGCACAAACCACATTTGTTGTACTACTGGCTTTAGATTTCCCTAGTAGTAAACTTCTAAGCACTCCCTCTTATATAATTTTTATATAAATTTATGATTAATTATATATTATACATATTACATTTCAATTCTTATAATAAAGATATCATTTTTAAGGGGGCTTCTACAATGGAATTTAGCAAACTAGGAAACAGTGGATTAACAGTAAGTAAGATTGCATACGGGAACTGGATAAACCATGGCGGAAAAGTAAATGAAGATACTGCAAATGATTGTGTGAAAGCCGCACTAGATGTCGGTATTACAACATTCGATACTGCTGATGTTTATTCGGATACGATAGCCGAGGAAGTACTTGGCCGCTCTTTGAAAGGTATACGCCGAGAAAGTATAGAACTTTGTACAAAAGTATGCCATCCGACCGGACCTGGAAAAAATGATCGAGGTTTATCGCGAAAGCATATTATAGAAAATTGTAACGCATCGTTACAACGGCTACATACAGACTACATTGATGTCTATTATGCACATCGATTTGATACAACAACTCCTCTGGAAGAAACAATGTTAGCTTTCTCAGATCTTGTAAGACAAGGGAAAGTCCTTTATTTAGGTGTAAGTGAATGGACATCGGAACAAATCACCCGCGGTGCAGCACTTGCCCGAGAATTGAACATTCCTCTTATTGCTAGCCAACCTCAATATTCGATGTTGTGGCGAGTGATCGAAACGGATGTAATACCAACATGTCAACGTGAAGGACTTGGTCAAGTTGTTTGGTCTCCCCTCGCACAAGGTATTCTCACTGGAAAATATCAACCAGGTAAACCAATCCCCACTCAATCACGTGCTAATTCAGATGCGGGAAAACCATTTTTCAACAAACTCGTACAACGGTGGATGAATGAAGATGTACTTACTGCTATTCAGGAACTTAATCCCATCGCGCAAGAAAATGATCTTACCTTATCTCAACTCGCAGTTGCTTGGGTGCTACAAAATCCAGCTGTTTCATCTGCAATTATTGGCGCATCAAATCCGGAGCAAATAAGAGAAAACGTAATTGCTTCTAGTGTTAAATTGCAACCTGAAATTATGGATCAAATTGATAGCGTACTAAAAGGTTTCGTTGAGTACGATCCGAGTAAAACAGGTTGAATCATCATTTACTTTAAAATAAAAATAGAAGTTTCCCTTTCCAAATTCCCACTGCCCATCCTATCAAGATGGGCTTTTACTTTTCAAATTCAAATTGTGAAGTCGCATAAACCTCTCTAACAACTGTTAAGAAGTTCTCTAACACGACAGACTTTTCATCTTGTCTCCATCCAACATATAAATTTATTTTCGGTGTATTTTCTTGAATGTCTTTATACATGACACCCGATTTTTTATAACTTTCCACCGATGATGGAACGACAGAAATCCCCATTCCTGCTGCAACTAAATTCACAATCGTTTGCATTTGGATCGCCTCTTGAACAATATTTAAACTTACTCCATGTTCCCAAAAGTAACTAATAATTAAATCATAAAAGTTAGTACCGAAATGACGAGGAAATAAAATAAATGGTTCATCAACTAATGATTTGATTGAAATGTTAGGTAACGAAACTAAAGGATGATCTTGATGCAAAACTAATTTCAAACATTCTTCAGAACAAACTTCGGAAGCTAATATTTCATTATTCTGCTTGGAACGAATAAATCCAATATGAATTTGTTTTTCATATAACGCTTTTATTTGCTGGTCTGTTGTCATCTCGCGTAATATAAGCTGTATTCTAGGAAAACGTTCTCGAAATTTTTTTAATATCTCTATTACGGTTTCTGTAGAATCTACAAAACCGATTATTAAATGTCCTATCTTCCCTTCATCCGCAAGCTGTGTTTCTTTAATAGCTCTATCTACTTGAAGCAATGTTTGCCGCGCACCTTCTAAAAATATTTTTCCAGCATCCGTAAGTTCAACCATTCTTTTCGTTCGATGAAAAAGTTGAACTCCTAACTCTTCTTCTAATTTACGAATTTCTTGACTTAAAGGAGGTTGTGCCATCATAAGACGCTCTGCTGCACGACTAAAGTTTAATTCTTCTGCCACTGTTATGAAATATCTCATTTTACGAATATCCATTACAATCCCCCTACCATAACCGAATAATAAACAATTCGCTTTTACTTCTCTTAGGTAAATAATTCTTTATTCCCAAGTGATACAAAACAAGGCTAAAAAACTTATCTCCAAAGTTCTTTAGCCTTGATCACTTGTTACACATTAAAAAATATTATTCGTACAACGGTACCTTTACCAACTTCTGAATGGATTTCTACACTATGTCCTAATTGTTTCGTAATTTCATATACAAGATAGAGCCCCATTCCAGTTGATTCTTTAAAATCTCTACCGTTTTCTCCTGTAAAGAAGGGTTTGAATACTCTTGGTAAATCTTGCTTCGGTATCCCTACGCCATTATCGATAATTTCAAGCACAACTGTATTACCTTCCTTACAAGCTTTCACTTTAATCTTTTCTCTACTACCTGATGAGTATTTAATTGCATTCGATATAATTTGTCCAATTAAAAATTGTAACCATTTCGCATCACTTTCTACAGTAATACCCTTATCAATTTCAAGCTCTGGATATACGAAATTCCGGATAAAAAAGCGTTTATGTTCATGTACAGAATCATTCACTATTTTATGTATTTGTACTCTTTCCACATAAAAATCTTGTGTAAATGCCTCTAAACGTGCGACATATAGTGCCATCTCTAACCCCTTTTTCAACCGATCCGTTTCCTCATTAATACTTTCAAAACGCGAATCCACTTCATCTTGTGTAATTAATTCTATTACAGATAAAGGTGTTTTCATTTGATGAATCCACTGATTCATAAAGGTTAAATGATCATTATTTTTTCTCTCTTGTAACTGGAGCTGATTTTGATAATGTCGATATTGTACTTCGAGCAAATCTTGGAGAGCAGTAGATAAAACTGCAAAATCAGATTTTTGAACAGACTCATCCAAAGATTGCATTGGGTTTGCTAAACGTTCATAAAAAGATCGATGTGTAAAATAACGAAATACTAAATAACTCACCATAAAAAAAGCACCTAAAAACATTGCATATAATGCCGTTGAAATATGATTATGTCCATCAAACCAATAAACTAAGAATATGGCTAGTAGTTGGATCGCAGTAAAACAAATAAGTGGTATATGATCACGTATAAACAACCTTATCATTTTTCCATACCATTATCCCAAGTAATATGTAATCTATACCCAACACTACGAATTGTTTCAATTGCTCCTTCAATTTGTAACGTTTTTAACTTTTTACGCACACGTGTTGTATTTACACTTAATGTATTATCATCAACATAGGATTCACTATCCCATAATTTATTTAATAATACTTCCCTACTCACAACACGCGGATAGTTTTTCATTAACATCTCTAATAAAATGGCTTCGTTTCTCGTTATATCAATCTCTTGGTTCCTAAGTTTTAATACAAGTCTTTCGGGATATAAACTAAGACCTTGTTGCTCAACCATTCGTTCTTCTAGTTTCGGTGCATAGTCTCCATAAGCACGTCTTAAATGACTACGAATTTTCGCCATTACAACTTCATAATGAAACGGCTTCGGAATAAAATCATCGCCACCATTTTCTAACGCCATAACTTGATCCATCGTACCTTCACGGGCCGAAATAAATAAAATCGGACATGTGGAAACCCCGCGAATTTGACGACACCAATAGTAACCATCAAAACTTGGTAAATTAATATCTAATAAAACTAACTCCGGTTGTTCTTTTAAAAATATGTCTAACACATTTTGAAAATCCGTTACAATAATTCCTTGGTAACCGTATTTCGCAACATATGTTGATAATAGCTCCGCAATTTTCATATCATCTTCAACAATCATAATTTTGACCATTTCTGAACTCCTTTTTGATCCACAATCTCAAATATACTTATATAAATAAATACTACCTCTTTTCACAAAATCCGTAAAATAGAAAAAGAATACTTTTATACAAAAGTATCCTTTTTCTATTTTTTTTATTTAATATGAAATTGACTTAGAGAAAACCCTAACTTCTCCACATATTCCCTTCCTAGTTCCATCCGCGCTGTTTTCAGTGGATCCACAACTTGGCATACTTTTAAATTACCTGCTGCTGATAATAAAAGAGTTGCATCAGCTTTAGACATTTCTAATTCTTCATGTAAAAATGTCACCATATTACGTACAGCACGATTCGCTGCATTATCTAACAATTTCTCTGAAGCAATTGTCATTATTTTTTCTTTTTGGATCGCCATCGGTAGTGGCCATTTCTTTTCTTTTATAATTTGAACAGTTACAGTTACCTCTCCAGCAACCTCTACTCCACTAACACCAATTTCACCATCACCCATCGCAGCGTGTAAATCACCTAATGCCAAAAGAGCACCAGGAACATTTACAGGTAATAATAACGTTGTTCCTTCTTTTATCTCTTTACAATCCATATTCCCACCATGATCATGCGGTGTGCCACATGAAATACTCTCTTCTTTCGGTGCAGTACCAATCACACCAATCATTGGATTAATTGGAATTTGCAGTTCATTTGAGAATGAAACATATCCATTATGTATTGGGACAATTTTTACTGTATTTTCATTTAACTTATCACCCATTACACCAAGGTTCGCACCTGTCGTTAAAACGCCCTGCCCTGCAATTTTAATCTTTTCAATCGTTACGACTAAAATATCGCCAGGTTCTGCGCCTTTAATATATACAGGCCCAGTTGCTGGATTAATTCGATTCCAATCTAACTCTTGAAACACAACATCTTCAGAATCAATTTGATTTTCAAAGCAATCATATGTTTCAAATACAAGACGGCTCCCAATTTCTACTTCAATACATGGATTATTTTCTGGTGACATTGCGTAAATGATATGTTCTTTATGAATACGATGCATAGTACCTCTCCTTTTTCGTTTTTATCTTCTATATAATAATTAGCTTTTATCTGTATAAGCTCCTTTTTAAAATTAGTAGTTATTTTCAAGAAAAATGCACTTAGCTCATTTTGAAACATACACTCTTTACTATAACAGGTAAAGAAAGGTGGTATTACAATGCCCCTTATTCCATACAACGAAAGTGACGTTGATTTACTAGCACGTTTAATCCGTGCTGAAGCTGAGGGCGAAGGACGACAAGGTGAACAACTTGTTGGCTGCGTTGTCGTAAATCGTGTGTTTTGTGATTGTTTAGATTTTAAAGAGCTTCGATCTGTGCGTGATGCAGTATATCAAAGCCCTGGCGGATTCGAAGCAGTTCAATACGGTTACTTTTATCAACGTGCCCGTGAATCAGAAAAAGAAATCGCAAGAAAAGTTTTACAAGGTGAATGGCGCTGGCCAGCACGATGGGCTCTTTGGTATTTTCGTCCAGTTGGTGCTTGTCCACCTGAATGGTATAATCAGCCGTTTGTGGGACAGTTTAAAAGTCATTGTTTTTATGAACCACGTGGTGATGAATGTCCGAAAATGTATTCACGGTAGCAAAATATGAAACGCAAGTACTTAGATCTCTGAGTACTTGCGTTTCCTTTATTTTTTAGAAATCTAATAATGTGATGAATTTTTCAATGCCTACCACATGTATTAATAACGGTATACGTGGACCACTTGATTGATTCATAACGAGCCTATAAATAATGGTAAATAATTGTTTTTGATTTTCTTTCATTATTTTTTTATTTTCATGATGACAAATCGTATACAATTGCTCCATTAGTTTAGAATGATCGTTATTAGAACAAAGTATTTTACAAACTTCTACTAGCCATTTTTTCTGCCTTTCATCCAATGTGTTATAAAACTCCATATTTTTCTCTTTATTTACCGCAATTAATTTTTTAGATTGAAAGTTTCTTATCCAATACTCAGCACGATTACTTATCGCTATCATTTCAGGTAATGCATAGCTCCTATCTATTTTCTCTAATATATCTTGTAAAATAGATGCATCAAAATTTAATAACGGTAAAGTTCCTGCTACTTGATTGAACTTTGGATATTCTTTAAATCGGCTATCTAGTCTAGAAAGTTTAATTGCATCAAATAAATCTTCATTTTTGAGTGTTTTATTTTCATAACTATCCTTCAATCTCTCATACTCTGTATAATTGCGAATTACATCTTCATCAAGCCCAATGTGAAAAGCTGCGCCGGGCCTATATTTTGCAAACATAAAAAGAATTACTTCTGGTACATACACTTTTAATAAGTCGCTAGGTGTAATACTATTCCCTGAAGAACTGGACATTTTTTCATGATGCCCTTTAATTCCAATGAAATCATAAGCAACGAATTGAGGGGCTTCACAATTGAATATTTTCCTTGCAATTTCTTTTGATACATTATAACTACCAGTTTCCGATGAATGATCTCTTCCGCCCGGTTCGAAAATAACATCCTCTATCATCCATCTCATCGGCCAATCGATTTTCCAATTCAGTTTCATTTGACTTGTATTTAATACGGATAATTTATTTTGATTTCCACATTCACAGTCATACCGAACTGTTTTTAATACTTCATCAAAATGGGTAATAGTTGTTGCATCTTTCCCGCAGCTCTCACAATATAACGTAACGGGATAAAAGTTTTCTCTATCTTCTTCGCGGTGTATTCCTGTTTTAAAACCCATTAAAATATCATATATTTCTTTTCTTTTATACAAAGACTCTAATATGTTTTCGTTATACCTTCCGCTTCTATATTCAACATGTTGATAAATAAATTCTACTTCAATTCCAAATGCTTGAAGCGATTCCTCAAACTCTTTTTCAAAATGCTCTGCGTACGAGTTATGACACCCATACGGATCTGGAATATCACAGTATGGCATACCAATATATTTTGCAAAAGAAGGATCAATATTTTTAGGAACTTTTCTAAACCTGTCATAATCATCCCATGAAAAGATAAACCGAGTCTTTTTCCCTAAATCTTGCAGAGCCCTTACAACGAAATAAGTCGTTACTATTTCACGGAAGTTCCCAATATGAACAGAACCAGATGGACTAATTCCAGCTGCACAAACAAAAGTTTCTTTGTTTGGATGTTTTCTAATTAATTCATGTGCTACTTCATACGCCCAATGCATATGCCACTCACCTCAATTGTATTTTTGTTTTCACATTTTCAGTTTTATACAACAAAAAAACCCCCACCCCCAAGATTATTCATCTTGAGGACGAGAGTTATTAGCTTCGCGGTACCACCTCAGTTTGTTAATACGTCACCATATTAACCTCTTCAGGTACGGCAAAATATGCTTATACCCTATCTCTATAACGGGAGAACCCGTCGCACCATCCCTAAACAAATTAGTTCCTTGCGTAGCTCCAAGTCTTTTTTCATTAAGATGTATACCGCTCTTTCTCAGCTACCAGAGCTCTCTGTACGTATTCTTTCTTAACTACTCTTCTCTTCAATGCCATTTTAAATATTGATTTTTACATATGATAATTTATTACGTGTTTATTGTCAATTTTTTCTGAACAAAAATATAAAACTATCTAAAAAAATATTTTATCGCTTCTAATTGAATTCTGTGGCTACACTCATCACAACAATATGTCCCTTTCGCTTTCTCTTTAAATCGCTTATATTTTTCACTTCCTTCGTATACTCGGAATATATTTTTACACGAAAAACAAACAATCTCATAAAACATCATATGCATTTTCCTCACAGTGTTTATACATTTTTTAAATAACTTGAAAAGGTCTGTTTTCGACATTGCAAATCTTAATAATCTCTCACAAAAGGTTTACCTCTATTCTTATCGAATTATATAAATATCTTATAAAGCGAGGTGAACATCTTGTTCAGTAATATAGAATTAGTTTTAGATGCTAAAGCAAGTTTAGCTGAAGGACCATGTTGGAATGAAAAAAAGCAGCTTTTATACTGGGTTGATATTATGGAGAAAAAACTATGCATTTATACCCCCGCTAATAATTCAAACCGAGTGATTGCCCTCAATCAGCAAATCGGCTGTGTCGTTCCATATCTAGATGATGTAGTACTTTTAGCTCTAGAAAAAGGGTTTTATTCTTTTAATCTAAATACAGAAGAGCTTACACATATTTATGATCCTGAACCACATTTAATAGAAAATCGTTTTAATGACGGGAAATGCGATCCGGCTGGCCGCTTTTGGGCAGGCACTACTGACTTATATGGTATAGGTGGCGCCGGTTCCTTGTATTCTTTACATAATAATCTCCAAGTAGAGAAAAAGGTATCACATGTAAATACATCAAACGGCATAGCATGGTCTCCTGACGATACATACCTTTATTTTATTGATACACCTACCAAAAAAGTAGTCCGTTTTCATTATGATATACATACTGGTGTAATTAGCAATCCAACAGATGTTATCATCTTCCCTGAAAATGAAGGTATACCCGATGGTATGACAATTGATGTAGACGGTTGTTTATGGATTGCACATTGGGGAGGCTCGAAGATTACTAGATGGAATCCCTTTACTGGAAAACAGATTTTAAGTATTCCGATTCCTGCTTTATATGTAACGTCGTGTACATTTGGAGGACCTAATTTGACCGATTTATATATCACAACAGCCAGAACAAGAATGTCGGATGCGGAATTAAAACAGTACCCACATGCTGGTGGTATATTTCGAATTCAAATGAATGTTAAAGGTTGTCCAACCTATTCATTTCGCCATGAAACTATTGGAGCTGAAACACTATGAACAGAATCAATTACATAAGGCAAGAAGAGAAAAAGTATCACGATCTTTGCTATGAACAATATAAATTATTCGAAGCAGGATCTTGGCTGTATAAACCTGTTAAAACAGTTATGGGCATGCTGAACTATTTTGAAGGACAGAAAGACCTACAAATACTTGACCTTGGCTCTGGTGTCGGTAGAAACAGTATTCCAATTGCACAAAAAATCATGAATAGTGGCGGCACTGTTACTTGTGTTGATCTACTTGATTCGGCTTTAATGAAGTTACAAGTTTATAGCAAAGAATATGGTGTATTTGAATACATAAAAACGGAACAAGCAGCAATTGAAGACTACTATATTGCTCCTAATACTTATGACTACATCGTTGCAGTATCAAGTTTAGAACATGTCAGATCAATAGACGATTTTAAAAAAGTGCTTCACTCTATGAAAAATGGGACAAAGAGTGGTGGTATCAATTGTTTAATAGTTAACTCTAACATTCAAGAAATTGACTTGGAAACGAATCAAGAATTAGATGCTTTAATTGAAATTAACCTTTCTACGGAAGAAATGACACGTACACTAAAAGGCGTTTATACCGAATGGCAAGAAGTAAAAGTTGAAATAAAAAATTTAGCGTATGATATTGTACGAAACGGTACACACATTCAATTAAATTCGAATGCGATTACTTTTGTCATGCAAAAATTGTAGTTTATATGAGTGGTGACAATTTTTTTAAGTCACCACTCGTGTGTTTATGTAAACATCATTCCATCGTAATTACAATTTTCCCTCTAGTATGCTGACTTTCACTCAAAATATGAGCTTCTCTAACTCCTTGTTCACTAAACGGAACAACCTTACTAATAATCGGTTTTATCTTTCCCTCCTGGATCAAACTAGTTAATTCGTCTAGTTGCTTTCCACTTGGTTTTAACCATAAAAATCCTGATCTTATACCCTTTACTTCATGAAGTGGTTCATGAACGATAGAAACTAGAACACCACCAGATTTAATAATTTGAAAACTTTTTTCTTGTACTTCTCCGCCGATTGTATCTAACACAATATTATAATCTGATAGCAGCTCTTCAAATTTCTCTTTTTTATAATCAATAATGAGGTCAGCACCTAAAGACTTTAAAAACTCTTCATTTTTACTACTTGCAGTTGTTGCGACAAAGGCCCCAAATGATTTTGCGATTTGAATTGCAAAACTCCCTACTCCGCCCGCTCCAGCATGAATTAATACTCGATCATTTTCTTTTATTTGTGCGTAATCAATAAGACTTTGCCAAGCTGTTAGTCCTACAAGAGGTATAGACGCAGCTTCTTCAAAACTAATATTATTTGGCATATGTGCTACTAAATCTGATTTCACTGTAATGTATTCAGCATAGGAGCCTTTCCCTATATTTTCGGGTTTCGTAAATACTTTATCTCCTATTTTAAAATGATTCACATCTTCTCCAACTTCCTCAACTACTCCAGCAACATCTAATCCTAATGTAATTGGAAATGAAAATCGCAACTTTTCTTGTAAGTCTCCCTTTCTGGTTTTCCAATCAACAGGATTGACAGATGTTGCTTGTATACGTATTAATACTTCATTACATTTAACAACTGGTTTAGGAACTTGTCTTTCTTTTAATTCTTCAACACTACCATATTGATCAATAACAATTGCTTTCATTTCCTCTCCTCCTTGTTGTTTATTTTAGTAACTTATAATTATTTTTCAAAATATTTTGTTTTGAATGAAAATAATTATATTTGGAGGTGATATTTATGCTACTCTACTAATTAGGCATCATGAGTACAAAAAACATTTATTTCACTTAAATACAATCTAATTTACGCCTAAGAAACACCCAAAGTTTTATTTCTCTTTATTTATTAATGACCTTTAAATGAAACGGAGAGTGTGCTATGAGTGAACAAGTTTTCAAAGTAAACGGTATTGATATATGTACAGAAAGCTTTGGCAATCCTAATAACCCAGCAATATTATTAATTATGGGGGCTACGTGTTCAATGGTTTATTGGGATGAAGAATTTTGTGAAAGGTTAGCTAGCACAGGAAGATTTGTCATTCGCTATGATAACCGTGATGTTGGGCGCTCTATTACATATGAGCCTGGGACTTCCAATTACACTGTAGCAGACATGGCTGAAGATGCAATCGGGGTACTCGATGCGTATCATATTGACAAGGCACACCTTTTTGGCATGTCATTAGGAGGTATGATTGCTCAAATTGCTGCAGTAAAACACCCAGAAAGAATTTTGACCTTAACATTACTAGCAACAAGCGTTATTGGATCTGATAACAACACTCGTGATTTGCCTCCAATGGATGAAAAAATTTTGACACATCATGCTAATGGTACAAATTTAGATTGGACAAATAAAGATGTTATAGCGAAATATTTAGTTACAGGATCACGTCTACTCTGTGGACCAAAGCGTATATTTGATGAAGCAAGAACTTTGAAACAAGTAAAACAAGAAATAGAACGTGCTAACAATCTATTAAGTATGTTTAATCACGCCCTCCTAACAGGTGATGATTCTTATGAGGGTATACTTAAATCAATACTGGTACCAACTTTAGTAATTCATGGTACGGACGATAGAGCTCTTCCACTTGAACATGGGCTCGCACTTATTGACGAAATTCCGAACTCAAAGCTATTAACCCTTGAAGGTACAGGACATGAGAATCACCCCGATGACTGGGATAAAATTATTAAAGCAGTTTCAAAACATATATGCAAAATATAAAATTAAGCAACTAATAGAAGGACACAAATTGTATTGCACTCTTCTTTTTATAGAAATTACGATACAATAACAAAAGCCCATCACTGTATTCCTATGTATAGTGATGGGCTCTACCTATTTTTTTCTATGTTTAAAAAAATGGACAATCTAACTGATCAACAGATTCCCACGATTTTTTTTTTACATTTTCGGTGGATTTACTAGTTTCTAATGGTACGTTTTTAAATGGATTCATTTCAACTTTTAATAGAGATGATGGTTCTACATATAAAGAAAAAACATGGCTACTTGGCAAGGTTTTTGATACATCAATATCTCCTACTTGTTTAAATAATTGCTGGGCTGCAAAGAAAAAGAAATTAGTTGGATTAGATTGTTTATTAAGCCAAGCAATCATTTCAGGCGATACTGATTTATTAATATTAATTTTCACTCGATCACCACGTTTATATCGCCTAGATCGCATGTTTCCACCAACTAACTTATCGTTAAGTTTGTAAACCCTAACTCTTTTTGTTTATGCTCTCTATATTTTGGCGAACAAGTGTAGACTAATAATCCTCGTGCATTAGTAAATAGTGGATTATCTACAAAGATTACATTTTTTAGTCGTCCTTTTTGTTTTAAAATCATTTTTAAACTGTTTTTAATAATTACTGCGCCTCCACCATAAATAAATACGTATGGATCGTCCTTCATATCATCGATTTTATTTATAACATCTGTTGCGACACGCGCCGCTAAACCTAATAGTGCTGGCTGTGATTCCTCAACTAATAATGCATTTCTCGGGTGTTTTTCATTTAAATAAATTTGGTTAAATTCTGTAATACTATCAATTGTTTTCGTAGGATATTTCCGATTCCATCTTGTAATAATTTGTAGTAACGTTTCTTTTACACCGTACGATAACCCTTTACTTAATTGCGGACGGAAATTTACCCCTAACGAAACAACTTCTTCTGTTGTCCCCGCGCCAATATCAAAAGATAATAATGTTTTATCAACAAAATCAATTTCTGAAACTTGATTTTGTTCACATTCTATTTTATGTTTCACAACATTTCCTTCTTCATCATATACAATGCCCCACGTCCCAGAGGCGCCTTCAGGTAGGCATTTACAAAACTCAATAGAAACATTAATCGTAACATCGCGTCCGTTCGGATAATGGAAAACAACCTTATGATTTCCCATATAACGTTTTGCATTTTCAGCAGCTATTTCTTGTGTAATAAGCTGCATAGGAAGAGCGACCGATAAATCATATCGAATGTTAATATGACTCGATGTTGGACTTTGACGCATAGCACTTACTGCTAAACCCGATAGTATTGTAATAACCATTAGCTCATCCGTCGACTTATTCGATTTCTTCTCCACTTCAGTACCTTTTAATTGATCTTGAATCACTTTTTCTCCAACGATGTACCGTACATTATTTAACATTAGCGATGGAGAACTAATGGTCACATCGATATGATTTTCTAATTCAGATAATGACACATCTCCCTCATCTAACAATCCTGTAGGCTCACCTATATATAAAGAATAAATACTCGGAATAAAAATAGGGTCTTGCCCTTTCACCATTAACTTCAAACCGTTATTTCCTGCATCTGCACCAGCTTTTAAAAGTATAGACATAACTACCCCCTAAATTAATCTGACATCCCTTCCAAATATATGCGAGCCTATTCTTTTACATTCAAATGTAATGTAATTTTTTATTTATCTTTAAAACAAAATACTATATACCTTCACCTTTCGTGTAAAAAGTATTTGACATGATACTTTTCCAATTTTATACTATGGATGTAAAGAGTTTTTTACAAAGGTGGAGGTGCAATTATATATTGAATACTAAAAAAACTATTTTTATAATTATAATTTTTTCTTTAATCGTTATACTTGGACATGGCACATACAAATACATAACTGAAGGTTCAATTTTGGGCGGGACTATTTTCGCTGCCTCTTTAATACTTAGTAAATTAATTAATCATATTACATGGGGAGATCCAAACGGAGTATCGGAAGAAAGTCAAGATGAGATGGGACAACAAATTACATATAAAAGCTTTAAAATCGCGTATTTTGTTCTTGTAGGTGTTATGTTTCTTATATTATTCTGGTCAGAAGGATTTTCTATGGGTTCCAATTTGGATGGTGTAAAAAACCTTCCCCTATTTATAGCACTTTGTTCTTCATTCTTTATTTATCCTATAGTTGAACTCATTGTCGCAAAACAATATAAATAAAAAAAGTGGTTTTCTGTAAATAGAAAACCACTTTTTTAATACATATCTTCCACTATTGTTTTTAACTTATTCACAGTCCGCCAATTCCTTACCGTAGCTGGCGTATGCAATTTTTGAAACTGGTTCATTAATTTAGAATTCCGAATGCTTTTTTTGAAAAACAAATACACTACTCCGCCTTCAATATGGCAATCTTCTATTTCACTTTTGTACATAAGTAATTGCTTACTATCTTCTTCAGCAAGTGGATTGGCTAAAAAGACCACATATACACTCTCTCCTGCTAATAATGACTGGGCCTCGTATGGACACTTATTAATAATATTAGTAAATTCATCATTTGTTCTTAACATGACTGGCACATCGAAATCAAAAAAATTTTTAATTTCACATTCAATTCGTTCCTTTAGAAAACTTATTCCTTCCTCTGACTCAAACACTACATTTCCACTTTGAATATATGTTTTCACTTTTTTTAACCCTATTGATTCAAAGGCTTTTTTCAAATCCAACATTTTGATTACTTTATGTCCACCGACATTAATTCCTCGTAGTAGTGCAATATAAATTGTCATAACAATACACCTCATATTTTAACAGTCCTAAAAATCGGATATATTTACATCTTCATATTCCTCGGATATTTGCATTGATTTTTCTAACATATCATGTAATAAAAAACTTACTACATGATTTTCTTCAAGAGTAAGCTTTGTTATCTCATTATTTCGTTATAGGTAAATGTAATATGAATTGTTGTCCGATTGGTCCCATTCTTCTAAACCCTTTATCTTGAAAGCCAACTTTCTCATATAACTTTTGTGCCGGAATATTTTTTTCATTTACAGCAAGAATCACTTCATTTTTTATTGGATAATAATATTTTACAAAGTCTTGTAATAACGCCAATGATTTTTTAGCATATCCTTTCTTTTGTTTATTGTGATTAACAGAAAAAGAAGTTAAAAGTATGGCATCTTTATTTTCTGTAAACTCATGTACTCTGTCACCCGTTTGTAATGCAAAAACACCGACAGGTACTCCGCTATAGTCCAAAATAACAACTACATTTTTCGTTCGATCATTTTTCGCTTTCTCCAGTAATTCACCTGGATTCGCTGTGAATTGCACTTGTTCACTTGGTAAAGTAAATGATTGTATTATCTCTTTATGCTGCTCCTTATACGGAACTAATTGTATTTCCTCTGTATGTATGTTCATGCTTAACTCTCCCATTCCTTCGAGTGGTTAACTTAAACCTTGCTGTGCTTTAGAATGCACTTTTCCATCCAAAAATGTTATTTCAGCAAACGATTTTGGATCACTGCCTTTCCAAGCAAAAATTTGTTTAATTCGTGTAGTATGTTCTTCCCCTTCTTCTATGAGTAAATCCCCTTCAAAACCGATTAAATCTCTCACTTCTAAATATGTCATTCCTTCATTAATATTTGAGAAATGATTTACATTAATGGATTTTTGATTTTTATTTTCCGTTATTGTAGAAGAGGTTGCTGTTTGCTTTTTCACTTCTTTCTTCTGTTCACACGCTGTCACACTGAAACTTAGGCATAAACCACATAATATAAATGCGCTTTTTTTCATCATAACAGTTGTCCCTCCCATCATAATTAAACCATATATTCCCTTAAAAATAAACTGAATATTTGATATTATTTTAAAAAATCCTCGTACAATGTAGTACGAGGCTAACTTTACTTATTCAAGTGATTATTTGATTGGTCATCCTGTTCTTTTCTTAGTTCTTGTTCTTCATCTTTTGGTAATTGTTTATCGTTATCTTTAATCGGATTCGTTTCTCTATTTTCAATTAGATCATTTGGAACTTGTGGCATGACTCGTCCAACAATTGCTGCTAATTCATCCAGTATGCCTTCACCAGTTTTACCTTTTTTAATTTGCTTCCCTATTTGTTTTAGTCGTTCATACGTATCGACATCTGCAACAACAACTGCATTTGCACCGTTCGGGTCATTCTTTAAACTTTCTGCAACAGAATACTTAATTGACTCAACTCGAGTTCGATCAAGTTTCGCTTTTACATCAATACCTACAACAGCATACTTGCCAACTACAACTGCCGTCGCATCATTCACACCAGGTATACTTGCAGCTAATGATGCTAAATGATCTGCTGCTTTTTCATTTGGCTTATTTGATTTATTCGTATACGTAACATTTTTCATTGAGACATTCTTTTGCTCAGGCTTTTCATTAGGATTGTCTTTTTTGCCAATGCTACAGCCAGTAATAACGAAGCAAAGCATCAACATATACATTAGGATTTTCATTATTCTCACCACTCTATCATTGATGTTTAATCATAAATTTTTTCAACAGCTTGCATTTTCTTCACTTTTTCTTCTGCTCCACTATTTGCGTTAATGAAAATTTGGTACGTATCTTTTCCTAAAGTGCCAACAAATTCATAGCAAAGTACTTCATTATGCAAGTCATTTACTACTACAGCTTTTCGCTCTTCCATTACTTTTACATCTGGATTAATTTTCTTTCTTGCCTCAGCAGCAGTTAGCTTCGCACTCGGAATTGTTCGTTTTTGATGCGATGCTAAATATTCCTTTGCCGAAAAACCAACAATCGATCCATCATCTAAAGCAATTTTCATTTGAATTGCTTCTGGATAAATACGCACTCCATTTTCATTTACAACGTACGTAAACACACCGATATTATCATATTGAGAACTATCAAATAGCTCCATATTTGTAAACTTGTGATCCTTTAAAAACGTTAATCCTTTACTTCCTGCATCATTTAAACTAATTTTTTGTTCTTTAATTTCTCGATTATTCATTACCCAAATTGGGTATCCACCTTTTCCGGTAATATCCATATAATACTCATTGTTCGTTGCTGGATCTTGAATTTTCACACTGTAGAATGATTCTTTTGCACCTTTTCCACTTTTCTCAACTTCTACTTTTTCATTCCCTTTTAAGTTTAAAAATGATTTCGCGATTTTTTCCGCTTCCTCTTTCGAAATCGCCTTTCCTTCTGCCTCAAATCCGCCTTTTTTATTCTTTTGTGCACTTGTAAAAGTCGGTCCAAAGTTTGTGGACGAGTATGATGTTACATTCTTCTCAACTGTTTTTAATCCATCGATAATTGTGTTATCTGCTGGATCCTGGTTTGACGCAAGAGCCATTTCTACATCCATCCAGCGAAGATTATTTTTCAATACAAGATGCTGCACTTTTCTCAGTTCATCTTGTATATTTCCTGCATTTGAATATAAACCTTGCAACGTTTTATATTCTTGATCATTTAGCGGTTCTTTTTCTAAATCACGAACCGCTGCACGATAACTAAAATCACCAATATTCGCAAGGAACTCTTCCGTTTTATTAAATGGCATTAATGTTAAAGGTAATTGTCCTACATCAGAACGAGCCTCTGAGGTTAAACGCCATACATCTACTAAAGCTGGCGATAATGAGGAACGTGAATTCATCGCCAGTGCTGTTCCAATTTTATCGTGTAATAAATCAACTTCATATGCTAAATCATGAAACGCACGCTGATAACTATTTTCCGCTCGAATTAATACTGCATTTTTTTCTTGATGCTCTTTATAACCCCAATACCCTGTTCCGACTACACCTACTGTTAACAATACAATGATAATACCTCTAAACATGTTTCCACCTCCGCTCTATTTACAGAAAATGTGTTTACCGATTTTTTTAATTTGTGGACGAGTCCAAATCCATTTACTTGTCGCAGTATCTGGATTGAAATAATATAGTGCATTCCCTGTTGGATCCCATCCATTGATTGCATCTAATACAGCTTTTTTCGCATTTTCATTTGGCGTTAAATATATCTGTCCATCTGCTACTGCTGTAAAGGCTCTCGGTTCAAAGATTACACCTGAAACTGTATTTGGAAATGATGCACTTGTGACACGGTTTAAAATAACCGCAGCTACTGCTACTTGTCCTAAATACGGCTCACCACGGGATTCTCCGTATACAGCGTTTGCCATTAGCTGAATATCATTTTGAGAATAGCCGTTTGGAACATTTGTCCCTTTACTTTGTGGTGGTTTATTTTCTTGTGCAGTACCACCGCTATTCCCTTTATTAGTTGTAGTACCTTTATTAGCGGTCGACTTATCATACTTTGTTGCCTTAACAAGCATTTGCTTCGTTTTAGCCCCCGCTAAACCATCAACTGGCAATCCGAATTTTTGCTGGAAATTTCGAAGCGCCCAATATGTACCCCATCCGAAAACACCATCTACTTTTCCTGTATAGAATCCGTTATATTTCAAACGAGATTGCAATTCAATGACATCTTCTCCAGATGCACCTCTTTGAATCACTTGATTAGAAAAGGCTTCTACATTTTTTATTTGCATACTACTTACGATTAAAGATAAGCCGATAAAAGTAAGTAGAACTGCTATCTTCCAAAAACCTTTTTGACGCATATATTTCCCTCCTTAATTACAGTAATGAATTCATGGTTATGTTTTGTAAATGTGAAGCTTTTATGTAAAGAAGACAAAAAAAGCCAAACTTATATGCTTGAAGATATATGCACACAATATAAAAAAGAGTAAAAGGAGCTTATTATGAAGTATTTCTTCACACGTATAGCATTCGCAATTTTTTTACTAACAGCATGTTCAAATATATATACTGGTCCATCTATTGTTCACGCACAGCCGCCATACGCAAAGTGGGGTAAACTAGCCGTTGAAAAAACGAAAGAACAATATCCGAAAGCTGAGATTATTGATTACCTTCATATAGGTAGAAAACCAAAAACAATTCAAATAACAGTTGAAAAATTTAAATTGTGGCTACGTGAGGATGGAAAAGAGTATGGTGTTTTTGTGGATGTAGAGTTTGATACGAAAACAGAGAAATTTTTAAAGATGTCCTTTCAGAAGACAAGTCGGTAAAATAGAGAAACCTCCGTCTTTACATACAGACAGAGGTTTCTTTATGTACTTCTTCTTTAATAAGGAGGATTATTTTTTATATGCAAAGATCGATTTCCTAACATTTTTACTAATCCGCAAATAGCTCCAATTACAACCGCTATTCCGATACTATATAAAAGCACTCTCCCATATCCACCTATTCTCGGATCGAGAAACGGATATGGGTACCAATTCACGAATGGACCGCGGATTAAGCTATATACAACATATAAAAGCGGGAAAACAAGCCAACTCGCCGCCTGTTTCCATGTAATGGTCTTCGTAGGTGGATTTATAACCCAATCTAAAATCATCGCTAATGGCATGATGTAATGAAGTACAGTATTTACCCACGGTATCGCTGTTTGAAGTGACTCTTCTAATCCCCTTAATAACAAAAAATAAATAAGTCCTGTTGTCAGTATGTATACTGTAGCTGCACCGCGAAGGACTCCAAACTGCTCGGAACGTCCGAATGTGGCTGTTCCCAAGCTACTTAATAGTAGAATTACCGCCACTAAAATATTGCTTTCAATTGTGAAGAAACTAAAAAAGTTAACTGGATTGAACGGTTTCACTTGTGCCCTTGTAACAAATTGAGTAATAAGTGCACTAAACGCTAGAAGACTTAATAACAGTCTATAAATTGCTATCATTTTTGCACTTCTCATAACACGCCCCCTTCCTCTTCTTATTTATGATTGGCATTCTCTTTTATGTGCTCTATAAATAACTTTAATGGTACGAGGCCACGTTTAGGCATGTGACTACTAATTACTGCTACGAGCTCTAACTGCGGAATGATAATAATGTATTGCCCTCCGTATCCCATAGCAAAATACATACAATACGGTATGTGAAATCTTTCGTTATTTAATACCCACCAGTGATATCCATATGCCCCGACATGTTCATACGTTTCAAATAGAGCTGTACTTGATTGCTCTAACCATTTCGATGATATAATTTCATTTCCCTTCCAATATCCATTCTGCAAACATAATTTTCCTAACTTTAATAAATCTATAGATTTCATTTTCATACCGAATCCGCCGACATATACACCTTGAGGGTCTTGTTGCCATTCATATTCCGTAATGTTTAATGGATCAAATAAATACTTTTTCGCGAACTGCTCCGTCGACATTCCAGTTGCTTGTTGAATGATGTAACTAAGTAAGTGAGAAGAGCCTGAATTATAATTCATTTTCGTACCCATTTCTTCAATGAGCGGCTTTTCTAAAATGAATTGTGCCCAATTGTCTGATTCCACAAAGTCATTTGGGAAAACAACCCCATTGCCGAATTCTTGCCAATCTTCTCCTGTTGTCATCGTTAATAAATGATACAGCGTTAATTCTCTTTTTTTCTCCAGTACATTAGGAATCCATGTTGTGATTGGTGTATTTATATCGTTTATACATCCTTTATCAATTGCTATGCCAATTAATATGGATACGATACTTTTGGTAATCGAATTAATTTTAAATAACTCATTTGCACAGTCTATCGTTTTATAGTACTCAGTCGTTGTTTCCCCTTTTTGATAAACAAGAAATGTATTCACTTTTTTCTTTTCAAATTTATTTTGTAATTGCTCGAAATTCAAGAAATCTTCCTCCATCTAAATGATTATGTAATATTTGTAGTTCATCCCGTTCTCTCTATTAAATCATATTTGTTTTTAAAACAAAAAAATAAACTTGCCAGCATTTAATAGCTGACAAGTTTATTTTTATAATTTCGTTCGAACGTTCCAAAGCTCTGGGAAGAAGCATTGATCAAGCACTCGTTTTAAATAAGATACGCCAGAAGAGCCACCTGTTCCCATTTTATGACCAATAATTCGTTCTACCGTTTTCATATGACGGAAACGCCATTGTTGTAGCCAGTCTTCAATATCGATTAATTTCTCTGCAAGCTGATATAAATCCCAATATTTTTGCACGTCCGCATACACTTCTATCCAAGCCGCTTCTACAGTTGCATCCTCTTCGTAAGGCTGCGTAACATCACGATTTAACACATCTTTATGAATTGGAAATCCTTCTTTAACAAGGGCTTGTATCGCCACATCATACAAACTTGGTGCATGAAGTGCTTTATGAAGACGAGCATGTAATTCTGGGTCCTTTTCATAAATCTTTAATGCATGTGGTGTTTTATAACCAAGTGCATACTCAATCATTCTATATTGATACGATTGGAAGCCTGAAGCTTGACCAAGTGAATCACGAAACTCAATATATTCTGATGGCGTTAATGTCGCCAGAATATCCCAAGATTGAATGATTTGCGACTGAATTTTTGATACGCGTGCTAACATTTTAAAAGCTGGTGGTAATTTATCTTGTTTAATAGATTCAATCGCCGCATTCAGTTCATGTAAAATTAATTTCATCCAAAGCTCACTCGCTTGATGGATGACGATAAATAACATTTCATCATGATGGTCTGATAATCTTTGTTGACTAGATAATAAGCTATCTAGCTGTAAATACTCTCCGTACGTCATATTCTCCTTAAAGTCCGTGTGAATCCCTTTTTCCATAATTACCTTTTCATTTTCTTTCATATTAGCCAAACGCCCCTTTATGTTCATTTCTACTTATATTGGTCTAATAACAGCTCGAACTGGACTCCCATCCGCATCTGTTAATGCAAGTGGTAATGCAATAAGTTCGTAATCGCCGTCTACTACGTGATCTAGTACGACATTTTCTAAAATGTGTATTCCATGTTTAAATAATTGATGATGCGCTGCTAGTTCTTTATCATCTAAAGGATCAACAGATGGTACGTCCACCCCGATTAAACGAATTCCCTTTTCAGAAAGAAAGGCTGCAATATCTGCGCGTAAATGCGGGATTACATCTGGGAATTCATTTGCTTTACCATGTGAAGATGTACGTAATAACAATCGTTCTACACCTTCTAAATGAAAGTTTTCTAGTTCCTTTTTCCCGATGCTTTCAAGATTAGAAACGTCAATGATTCGCGCTGGGCCAACATAAATTTGAACATCTAAATCTATTACTTTCTTCCCCTTATTATCAAAATGAAAAGGTGCATCAATATGAGTACCTGTATGAATACTCATCGTTAACTTTCCAACATTTACTGAACCACTGTCTTCTTTTGACCATGAAACTTCATACGAGAACGGTGTATCCCCTGGCCACGTCGCGATATCATTATTTAGCGGTTGTGAAATATCAATCCACTGCGATGTTTTCATGCTTATGCCACAACCTCTCGCTTATTTTCAAAGTTCTTATATTCTTCCTCTTTCATAATGTTCTTTAAAATTTGTACAGAGTTCCATACTTCCTCATACGTATTGTATAAAGCAACTGGCGCAAGTCTAACTCCATTTGGAGCTCTAAAGTCCGGAATAACCCCATTTGCTTTTAACGCTTTACATATACGCGCCGCCTCAGCATGTTCTAAATAAATATGCCCGCCTCGTTTTTCATCCTCTAGCGGATTTCCGATTGTAAATCCCATATCCTTTAACTCTAATTGAATTAAATCGAGCATATATCTTGTTATATGTAATGATTTTTCACGTAATCTCTCAATGCCAGCTTCTTTAAAAATTTCAAGAGAACCAATTAATGGTGCCGTACTCAATACGTGAGGTGTTCCTATTTGGTACGCCCCAGCATGATCAGCTGCAGTTAATGAATGTTCCATATCAAACTGCTTATCTTTTCTAGAACTAAACCACCCAGACAATCCTGGAATTCTATTAAAGTGCTTTTTATTTACATAAAGGCCCCCAACACCACCAGGTCCTGCATTTAAATATTTATAATTACACCATATAGCGAAATCAACATCCCACTCTTTGAAATGATGTGGAATAGATCCAATTGAATGACATAAATCAAATCCAATATGAATACCACGTTTATGAGCTTCAGTTGTTAATCGCTTCATATCAAGAATCTGTCCGCTTCTATATAGTACAGAAGGCAATAAAATTAAAGCGATATCATCAGTCATCGCATGAATGATATCTTCCTCATTTAATGTTCTACCATCTCTGCTCTTTACTCTCATTAGGTGCTCATCTGGATCTAATCCTTTTAAACGAATTTGGCTTTGGAGCGCATATATATCTGACGGGAACGTTAATTCATCCGCAAGAATCTTTGTCCGAATCCCTTTTGGTTCATAAAAAGTTGCGATTACTTGATGAATATTCGTTGTCGTGGAGCCGGTTACAATCATCTCTTCTGACAAAGCTCCAATAAGAGGTGCAGTCAATTCCCCTAGCTTTTCTGATAGGAAGAACCAAGGATGTTCTCCTTCGGTCCATCCATCAATTCCATACTCTTTCCATGAATCTAGCAAAGTAAGTAATGATTTTTCTGCTCTTTTTGAAAGCAACCCTAAAGAGTTACCATCTAAATATATTGTTCCTTCTTTTTTATAAAATTCAGTTTGAAAATCTTTCAGTTCATCATGTTTATCACATTCAAGCGCATACTCATAAGTTGGTTGAAATGGTTCTTTATACATGGTGTCACCTTCTCTTAATTTTCTTTTTATTCTAACTAATTGAAATATATCACCTAAGTTGATATAACGTCAATGATATTATGTCAGTTGACTTTATATACGAACTTATTTTACAATACAATTATATTTTCAGATATTTCAGTATAAAGAGGTGATTCCTTGAAAAATTCTACTCTTTCAACAAGAAAACACCGCTCCTTAGAAACAAAAAAGAAACTATTACATTCCGGTTATACTATTTTTATAAAAAACGGATTTCAGAAAACTACAATCACGCAAATTATTAAACATGCAGAAACTGGTTATGGAACAGCATATGTATATTTTAAAAACAAAGATGCACTCCTCGTCGTTTTGATGGAAGATGTGATGAATCGTTTTTATAATATTGCTGATCGCTCTTTTTCACCTCAAACAAAGTTAGACGCATCTGATATGATTCAAAGTCAAGTTAGAGCATTCTTACAATTAGCGGAAGAAGAACGAGATATTTTGCAAGTTGTCGAAGAAGCAATAGGATTATCGGGAGAGATAAGTCAAAAATGGGATGAGATTCGTGAACGCTTTATAAAAAGTATTACACAGGATATTACTTACTCTCAAGAAAGTGGATTGGCGCAGCCTGAATTAAATAAAGAGATTGTTGCACGTGGTTGGTTCGCGATGAATGAAACATTTCTTTGGGAAATTGTGCAAAATGATAAAGTGCTAGATTTAGAAGAAGTTGTACATATATTGACAGTGATGTATACGACAGGTCTATATAAATAGCACACCCTTTACTCGTAAGGTGTGCTATTTTACATCTATAAAAATATTTTATCTGGATACGGTAATGCTAAAGGTGGCTTTTCAAATAAAGGGAAATATTTTAGTATTAAAGATTCTCCATCAACTGCTTTCAATCCGCCGCCAATAACTTCACACTCAAATACAACAACAATATATTCTACTTGATCTCCATTCGAATATGTATGACGGAACTCTTTCCCTCCAAATACACCTTTTTCTTTTTTCACTTTTACTTTCAATCCTGTTTCTTCCCATACTTCTCTAACAACCGCTTCTTCTGGTGTTTCTCCTGGTTCGATTGCCCCTGCTGGCAAACTCCAGTATTCTCCTCCAGGATATTGAAATAAGATTTCCCTCTGCTCGTTTTTAATTACAGCAGCTATACTCGGCATAAAAATAAGTTCAGATCCTAATTTTTTACGAAGTCTTTTATAATATAATGACATCGGCATTTGACTTTCTCCCCTCACAATAAATAACTGTATTTTCTAACAATTATTATATAATATTATTAAAATCAATTTCTATATAGAAAGGAAGATCAAATGTCACAAGAAAAACTAATAAATCAGTTTCTATCGTTTTTATCCGTTACAAAAAAGCCTGTAAGTTTAAATTTTTTAAATGAACTAGTTAAAGCTCATCAAGAGAAAGTAAAGTGGGAAACTCTTACTAAAATAATTGACTGGGAAAAAGGTAAGAAAACAGGTAATTACTTTCCTTCCATCAAGACATACATAAATCGAATTACTACTAAAGGTATGGGCGGTACTTGTTGGACTCATTCTATTGGTTTTCATTGGTTATTATCAAATCTAGGTTTTTCTGTGCAGTATATGTATATGGATCCTGGGCATTTATGCTTACGTGTTAACTTAGAGCAACCTTATTATGTTGATGTTGGTTACTGTGCACCTTTATTTCAAGCATTTCCACTTTATGAATCATTTCAAGTAAGTGATGTAAGGGAAACATTTGCTTATCAAGTATCCAATAAGGAAATTCATATTACTAGAGATCCTGGTCCAGCAAAAATCTTAAATACAGAGCCAATACATTTAACAAGTATGAAAGAACTCATTACAAAGTCTAATGACTGGCATTCTTCTCCTGTATTAAAGAAAATTCAAATTTTCGGTTATATCGATGGCATTCCAACTTCTATTAATGATAATGTTTTAAAACGATATTTCCAAGGTAAGAAAAGCGAACATAGCCTTACCTCTTCTGAGCTTACTTATTGGATAACCGAAAAATTTTGTATTGATAAAAAAATGTACCAAACAGCTACTGAAATTTTTAATGAGAAAACTTCAAAAAAATAAACTGTTACTCAATATGCTAAGTAACAGTTTATTTTAAATATTTCATTAACGATACAATGATACAAAATAGCGATATAAGTAAAAGCAACAACCCCATATTCTTATTCTCTTTTTCATCCTTTTTAACGTTTTGTATCCCCATACCGGCAAGCATAAAACCTAAAAGTAATTGTAAAATGAGCATACTTTGCTTCGAATCATCATTCCAACTGTAAATAGAATAGCCCATTATAATAAAAGCGAGTATGAATGTGATAATTCTAATCATAAAAACACCCCCTGTTTGATTCTATTGTTTTAACCTACTCACAATTCCAACAATAAACTTATACTCAGCTCTACTTTTTCTTACTTTCTTAAATCCCTCTTTCGTATCAAAAATAAAACACGTTTTCCGAAACCAAATCCGTACATATAAAGACTCAAAATAAATAGGTTTAATAATTCCTCGTTCCTCGAATTCAGTTCCATCTTTATTTTCGGTTTCCGTTCGAATGAACCACCTATTCCCGATTCCAATTTCAATATACTTCACATGCTAACCCCCTTCAGGAAATCTTCTTTCTAACTATTCTATTATTTCCCTGGCAAGCGCACATTCCGACAGAACGTGAGCCCATAAAGAAAAAGTAGATTACAAAAATCTACTTTTATAGCCTGAATTTTTGCATACGTTTATAAAATGTACTGCGTGGCACATCTAATAGTTTTGCAGCTAACGAAACATTTCCATTCGTCTTTACTAGTGCTTCAATCATGTTTTATTTTCCCTCGAAAATTCAGCTTATGTTCTTCTTTATTTCCATTTTGTAACTCAATTTATTTTTGATTTCCAATCATCGTCTGTAATAAAATGATATTTGCTTTTGGCATATTTCCCATCCATTTATATTTTGGACATTGATTACAAATAACAACTTGTTCATCACTATCAATTACATCTATAAAGCGGTGAATGAAATGTAGTTCGTTTCGACGTATTTGAATGCTACATTCACGTTCAATCGCATGGACAATTGAAGTTAACATTCCAAGCATATATGGATGTGAAGACTCAATCGAACAGGAGAAATAGTATTTTCAACATAATTAGAAAACGATACAAATATGTTGAAAATTCGAATATCTCAATGCACTTCTTTACTCCTTTTTAGTAGCACTATATTTTGTATAATGGATCCAAAGAGAATACATAACCAAAACCACTTTTGTGGATTGTTATTTACAAAGAAAACTACCATCGCTATTGCGAATAAAATAGTGGCTGCTAAACTAATATATAATTTCGTTCTAATTCCCATTAGGCTTCACTTCCTATCATTTCACAGTACATAGTAACTCTTCATTTTTCATCTCTATTATGTACTCTCGTAAAACATATTCTTTCCCGCCATGTTTTTCATACCAATCATGTATTCTTTTAACATGTATCTTGTCGCTTCTAATTTTCGATTCAATTTCTTTATACTGTTCATAACTATCATATTCCCATATGGCGAATATTTCTGTTGTACCATCATTATTATCCTTCATCCAGCGTCCTATCAAACGAGAACCGTACTTTAATTGATTTGGTAAATTTGTATCATTGAAATGATTATTAAATATATCAACGAATTCATTTTTCACTATATAGTATTTCCTTCTGTAAAACATACTTCTTCACCTCTTTTGTGAAAAGTATTATTCACCCTACCCATTACAACCGTATTGTAATACTTACCGTCCGAAAGCCTCTTATCATTTTTCAGAACGCCTTCTACTTCAAAACCTAATTTTTTATAAAGCTGAATGGCTTTTTCGTTCGTCTCTAACACTTGTAATGCTATCTTTTTCACTTCATTTTCATCAGCCCAATGAATAGACTGTTGCAATAGACTCTTACCCATTCCATATCCCCAAAACTCTCTTAAAATACAAACACCAAACTCTACTTTATGAGATAATCTCTTCAAATTTGCCCCTTCACATCTTGAAAATCCAACGATTCGATTGTGCACTTCTGCAACTAAAAAGAGATTCTTCATCTCTTCACTATCTGTTTTTATTATTTTTTGAAACGCTATCTTATCTATAAATCCCTCTCCAGCTTCTCTATCCATATTTTCAGTTTCTCCATCGATCTGAACTCTAATTTTCGATAACTGCTCAGCGTCTGTTTCAGCCGCAGATCGAATTGTATAAGTTAATCCATTTATATGAAACTCTTGTCCTTTTATAATCATTTCAAACTCCTTTTAAATGCAGTCTATTGGCGCTATTACAATTTCTTTACCTTGTTTCTCAAATTCTTGAATTATTTCTTTACTAGACTCTTCATCTGTTATTATAAGGTCAATTTCTTTAAGTGACTCTCCTTTTATAAAGTAATCTATTCCAAGTTTATTATGAGGCGCTAAACAAATATTTCTTCGAGCGATTTTACTTACTGTTTTTCCAAAATAAGCAACTTCCGGTGTTGCAGTACTTATACCATGTAATGAAATGCCACCACCTGTAGAGAAATAAAGATCAATAGATAATCTACTAATTAATTCAGAGGCAAGTGTATCTGTCATATTTCCTGAAGGTTTTACCTTACCACCAATTAAATACACTTCTATGTTCTTATATTCTCGTAACGAACTAGCTATCTCTATAGAATTCGTTATAATTGTAAATGATGTTTCGGGTAAAAATTTTAACATGGCACAATGAATTGAAGCCCCACCAATAAAAACGGAATCTCCTTCTTGTATATAAGATACAGCAACTTTAGCAATTGCTTTTTCGTATATTGAACTATCACTAAAACGTTTATATGGTTCAGCAGCTAAGTATCTCACTCGCGTAAGTTCAATTGCACCTCCGTGCGTTCTTTTTAATAAACCCTCTTTCTCCATAATAGATAGATCTCTTCTTATAGAATCAATAGACATATCAAAAATTTCAGCAAGATCCTTTGCGATTACTCTTCCATCTTTCTTAAGTAACTCTAAAATTTTCTCTCTACGCTCTTCAGTGAACATGTTATCACCACCATTATTAAAAATTCAGAAACTTAACCCTTCTCATTCAATTATATGCATGTTTTTTCTGTTTTACAATATTTTCAATCCTTATTATTCCAGATTTATACAGGTTTTCTCTCTCTTTCCATTTCATTAACTGCACACCAAATAAATGTACATTTGCATATCCTACTAAAATGCTTCTATTTATTCCCTTATTGATGTAAAATTGTTCCTATGTTTTACTTTTTAATACAGAAAGGAATTACTATGAAATCTTTAATTAAAGTAACTTGTACAGCATTATTATTTACAGGAATAATGGCAGGATGTAGTGGAAATGCTACACCAAAACAAGAAAAAAGCACTCTCGAAAAGAATGCAATGCACTATGGGGAAATATTTAAAAACGAATACTATAGAGCAACAGTTGAGAATGCAAAATTTGAAAAAATAGACAAAGAGTGGCGTCTTACAGCTCGTGTTACAATTAATAATGTTCGTGCTGACGGGCAAACGATAGATCTTTCAGAAATAAAATATTTCATAAAAGATGAAAAAACCGGTGGAAAATTCGAAGGTGAATTTATACAAAATGAGAATGCTAAAAAAGTTCCATCTGAGTTCTCTTTAACTACTGACATTGAATTTAATATGAAAACTTCACCAAAAAATTTAAATAATATGTATTTATACATTGATAGCAAAGTTGCGCCGTTAACAGATACATATTGGAAGCTTGATAATTTGGTATCTAAATAAAAAACAGTCTTAAATGACTGTTTTTTTGTTATTGAACTTGTAAACTTCAACAAAAGAAACTCTCTTTATTATAAATTAATATACAAATAACTAAGTTATTTTTTCTCAAGCAATATATCTTTTGCACAAATCGTTACTTCTTCAAATGGGCAATCAAATAACACACCCAATTCAAACCCATCTTCAGTAAGTTCTATTTCATGACACATCCACCAAGCACCTTCAAATTTTTTCGGCATAGAACATTCCTTAACTCCTTCAAAAGTAAGTCGAAGCATTTCAAAATCATTAAAACTGCCACTGCAATCTAAAGTTATAATTAGCGTATCTTTTGATCTTCTATCTACTGACCTGACTACACTATCATGTAGTGAGTATTCATGTAGTTGAATGACATTCTGTGTGAGTTTTTCTTTTATAGAATTAAAATTTTCTATATAAGCTTGTTCTAAATCATTCATTCTTTTCTCATAGTCCGCTGTCCACTCAAGCATAAGTTTCTTTAATTTTTTTGATGGATATTCTGAATTAATTGTATTGTCATGAATATACGGATGTAGTGACTTAGGAAGAATCTTTAATAAATCTTCTTTCTTTTCTTCCACATCCTCTTTCAAACTTTGCTTATAATCCATTCCCGCCTTTTCGCTCTCTCGCAAAAACTCTTCCCATTCATCTAATGTTTCTGAGAAAATTAAAAATCCAGACACTTGCATTTCTTTATACCAATCTTTTGTGAAATATTTCAATGACATCTCTCCTAAAATATTTTAACATCCAAGAAAGGCAATATATCCACTTATTATATCATTCCAATAAACGTTTTTTCTAAAGAATAAATGTAAAACTGTAAATATTCCGCCTATTATTTCTAAAACTTCAGAATATTTACAATAATAAGTAATTATAATACATTTTACATGTACAAGTTTTACCTGTACAAAAATCTAAACAAAAAGGGATGGTTATATGTTGAAGAAATTAGTAGCAGGGACATTAGTAGCAGGTTTTGCATTAACTGGAGGATTAGGAGTAGTAAGTGCTGCAGAAAAAGATTATACAATTAAAACATTTGATTATTTAAAAGTTGATGAAAACAATGTTAGTTCATTTGCAAAATTAAGCGATCAATCAAAAAAAGACATCCAAATTACTATGGTACTACCTAAACAAAATGAAAATGGAGATTGGTTAGCTTACGGATTTACTAACAGAGAAGCATTCAATGCTTTTATTGAACAAGATAAAAAGGCACTTAAAAATCAGATTAACCCTTTAGGTAGTGGTGCTGGTAGTACTGATTTTTATGAACATAAAGATAAAGGTGGCCAATATATTTACTGGAGCAGCGGCTTTAAAAACTTACCATCTAGCTGGAACGACAGGATTTCTTCTGTAAGTACAGCTTCACCTTCTGCAAGCTATTCAACGACACTATGGGAACATACTTCAACACAAGGATATGGAAAAGGTGTCTCCTTTAGACACTCTGATTGGTATGGTAAAACTGCTAATTTAGCTGCTGATTGGAACGATATTACTTCAGCAATTGAAATCAAATAGTAACAAATCTTTTCAATTGAATAGGTGGCACTACATTTTTATATAGTTTTAATTGCTACTTAAATATTATATTATTAGAAAGACCAGCCATTTTAGACTGGTCTTTCTACTTTCAAGTATGCAATAATGATTCATGGATTGCTTCAGATAAATTAGAGAATCATTACATTATTCACTATCAAAACTCGTCTGTAATTTCCGAATGTAAATAATTTGACCAATGTGATACGCGTTATGAGTCGTTACATTAGCTAATACTTCCCACCACTTCGCAGATACAGGAAATCCAATTACATCACTTTCAACCTTGTCTTCATTTATGAGACTTTGCCACTGTAACAGTTTCTCTAATAGTTTTTCTCTTAACTCTTCAAATGTTTGATTATCAGATAGCATAAAACTTTTATTGTTATCTCCAGTAGCTGGCACAGCATTAACATTAGATTCTTTGTACCTAGTTTGCCACGTCGTATTCCAATACAGTAAATGTTGTACAATTTCGGCTATACTATTACACTCTTCATTCGGTTTCCAGAAAGCTTCTCTCTCAGATAAATCTTTTACTGCATCTGAAAATGGAATATACCAACTGGGATCATTCGCATTTGCTAATAACTGATCTGCTAATACGTCTTTGACATGGACCACTTTACTTCCCCCCGTTAAAAAGATTCATTTCAAGACAATACTCACTTCTCTATATACGCTGAGTTTGCAAGATCCCCTCTTTTTAGCCTTAATCCCAAACATATGCACATAAAGAAACCGAAAGCACCTAATCCATAAGCTGTTGTATAGCCATTTTCTCCAATAATCCATCCTGCAAGTCCTGGTCCAATCATTTGACCAACTGCATAGAAAACGGATATAAAACTAATTGCCATTGAGACATATTTCGAAGACACTTGCTTTGAAGCAGCAACTTGAATTAATAAAAGGATACCTCCGAGGCTAGAACCCCAAATAATTGCTGATATAATAAATCCAGTTATATTTCCAAATATAATTGGAATCATATCACCTATTACAGCTAATAAAAGCGCAATACTTAACGCCTTCTTTATACCAACCCGATCTGAAATCAATCCCCAGGCAGGAGCTCCTACGATTGAAAACATACCTGCAATCGCATAAACGGTTCCCGAAATTGATGCCGAAATACCATTATCAATCATAAAACTAGTTTGATATATATTCGGGATTAAATAAACTAAACCAACAATAAAATACATCCACGCAATTACATATAATTCTTTCGTTTTCCATAAAAACGACTTATTATTCCTTTCCCCCTCATCTTCAGTAACTTCTGGATTTTTCAAAACAATTGAGGCAACGAATACAACGATACATGTAATAACGCCAAACAAAAGCCACGAACCACGCCAACTATACTCTGGAAATGTACGTACTATATAAGGAACAATTATTCCACTAAATAGCATGCCTATGCCGGCACCGCTTAATAATAGTCCCATTACAGTTCCTCTTTTGTCTGGAAACCATCCTACAGTAATTGACATGAGTGGTGTATATACAAGAGCACTACCTGCTCCAGCACATAACATACAAATAGAAGCTATCAAAAATGAAGAAACAAATGCCAATCCTATTAAACTTATAACGACGAGCCAACTCCCTATTAATAAAACTGATTTTGCTCCAAAACGAATGGTGAGTATTCCAGATGTTCCTACTGTTAATAAATAACCTAAAAAGAGTATGGTTCCTAGCATACCTGATTGAGCTGTAGACAAACTGAGTCCTTCCTGCATAAATGGCAATATAATTCCATATGCCATACGAGCAAATCCAGTCGTTGTTATAATAAGAAACATCCCTGTTAATATAAATAGCCAAAAATGCCTTTCATTCTGCTCTTTCATTTAAATTCCTCCATAAAAAGTTATTTCCAATTGGATGAATTGGATGTTGTTTGTAATTATAATAACCATTACAAAAAGCAACTACCAAATAACGGAGGAATTTACGGTATAGCGGATTATTCCTGTTTTACGTTAATAAATACGTAAAAGTTTTGATGGATTCATTCCATACTTTTTACGAAATAACTCTGAAAAATGACTGACATTATTGTACCCAACTGCAAATGCCGTTTCGGTCACATTACTATTTCCCGAACGTAGTAAATCTATCGCATGTTCCATACGTTTTTCTCGTAAATATGCAAATGTAGACATCCCAAATAATTCTTTAAATCCAATTTTTAATTTATAATCATTCAATCCTACTATTTTAGCCAATTCTAATAACGATGGGGGTGATTCCATTCGTTGAAGTAAAATTTCTTCAGCCTGTTTTATTTTATTCAAATCCTTTTTTGATAATTGACTCCTTTTATTTGCGTCGCAATCATTAAGCAACACTCTCCCAAAATGTATAGAAAGCAATTCGAGCGCTTTACTTTCTAATTCTAGTTGACTAATACGATCCTTTTGGGGATGCTCTATCATTCTCTTAATAAGATTAGATGTTATAGAATCAATTGGATTTTGAAACTTTTTAAAAGATTGATTTCCTAATATAGAATGAAAATCAAGACTTTTTTCAATAGCATTATTCATCATGAAATGATTAAATAATTGTACAGGAATCCCAATTGCTAATGAATATAGAGGCGTTTCTTTTTCATATTCAAATAACACATCAAAATCATTCATAAAATATAAATAACTATTTCCAGTCATTAATTCATACGAGGAATGGCCAACTTGCACTTCTCCGAACCCTTGTAAACAAAAATTAAGCTCCACCATTGCTGCATCAGATGTAAACTGGATGCGATGATTTTTATGAAATTGATAATTTGATAACACAATTTCCATTCCTGAAAATGAAGTCCATCTTCGTATTTCACCCTTACCTATTGTTTTGGGCATATTCATACGCCTTTCCTCTACAACTTGTAAACCATGAAAGTATTTATGAAAAATATCATGAAAACCGTTAGTCTCCATGAAATCCACACTCCTTTTATGTGAAAACTAAATTTAATTGATAACTATTTTCAATTATAACAAATGTCTTTATACAATAAATAGATTTTATCCCCATAACTCGTTATGATAAAAGAAAAAGAAAGCGAGCGACCAATGAATAAAAAAATCGCGATTATTACAGGGGCATCAAGTGGATTCGGCCTATTAACGACACTTGAACTTGCGAAAAAAGACTATTTAGTCATTGCTACAATGCGAAATCTTGAAAAACAAGTAGTCTTAATATCTCAAGCTACTAAACTCCACTTACAACAAAACATAAAAGTTCAACAATTAGATGTAACAGATCAAGGCTCTATACATAGCTTCCAATTATTTTTAAAAGAAATAAAAAGAGTAGACCTTCTCATTAATAATGCAGGATATGCAAATGGGGGCTTTATCGAAGAAATCCCAGTGGAGAACTACCGTAAACAATTTGAAACAAATCTTTTTGGAGCTATATCCACCACGCAACTTGTCTTACCATATATGAGAAAGCAGAAAAGCGGAAAAATCATTAATATAAGCAGTATTAGCGGGCAAGTAGGATTCCCTGGTCTATCTCCTTACGTTTCTTCAAAATATGCATTAGAAGGCTGGAGTGAATCCCTTCGCTTAGAAGTAAAGCCTTTCGGAATAGACGTTGTCTTACTTGAACCTGGTTCTTATAACACGAACATATGGGAAGTTGGTAAACAATTAACTGAAAACCAATCTGATACAACCTCCCCTTACAAAGAATATATGGATAAAATACAAAAGCACATAAACAATGGCAACGATACACTTGGTAATCCGATAGATGTTGCAAATAAAATCGTAGAAATTGCTGAAGCAAGGCGTACTACATTACGATACCCAATTGGGAAAGGTGTAAAATTTATGATCTTTGCGAAGAAGGTTCTTCCTTGGAGATTGTGGGAGTTTCTTGTATTGAGGAGCTTTAAGAAAATGTAAGTAACTTTATTGAAAAAATATGTAAGGGGTGCTAATTAAATGCTAGGTTTACCCTATGGTAAAGTGTTTTTAGTTCCGTGATCTGAAGAGTGGGAATTTGAATTTTCAAAAGAAAAACAATTGATTGAGGAACAAATTGGAAAATATATTTTAGCGATACACCATATCGGAAGTACTTCCATCCCGCATTTAAGCGCAAAACCTATTATTGATATTGCGATTGAATTAAAAGATTTCAAAAGTGGTCTAAAATGTATTACAAACCTAGAGCAATTACATTATAAATATAGAAAAGATGTATTACCCGAAAGGTATTATTTCAATAAAGGTGAGCCAAGAACTCATCAAATTCATATGTATGAACGAGGGAATCCATATTTAATAGAACAATTAAGTTTCAGAGATTATTTAAAAAACAATACAACTTCTCGTATGCAATATGAACAGTTAAAGATTCAACTTTCAAAAGCTAATCCTAATGATAAACATAAGTATGCAGAAGATAAGACAAGTTTCGTTAAATCCATATTAGCCAAAATAAATGATTAAATTAAGAAGACCGAATTTCATATACATAATAAGAAACCATTTAGCGGTAAATGGTTTCTTATTAATTAGTTATCCTATTATTTGTAACATAAATAATTATTTTATTATGCAGCAGGTGGAACAAAATATACTATTATCGAAATCATAAATATATATGCGACCAATCCAATTATCGAAAGAATATATTCTTTCGATTCTCTATCATACTTCCATTCCATCCATGCTCTTAAGATCCATGTGATCCCTAAATAAGTGAAAATGGCATAAGCCATTTTAGAGTTTTCAAATTTAAACATATAATAACAAGCTATCAAATACATAATAATTAGTCCTATTTCTAATTTTACATGTAAACTATTCACATGTTTATACCCAAAAAGCCCTCTCTTCTCCATATTCAACTTTTTTCTTAAAAACTGTTCTAAAAAATAACCACCTATACAAGCTCCAATAATAATAATAAAAATAGTAGAGATTCCCATTGTTATCCCTCCCATTACTTTATTTATTTTTAGAAATAAAGTGGACTATATTACGGTTATCCTCTTCTAAATAACTTACAATCCCTTCAGGATATGTTGGCCTCTCCTTTAATTCCTCTTTACTTTTCCATAATAATTTAATATCCTCATGTTCTTTATGTCTTATTTCATTTATAAATATTTTTCCAACAGTTCCCCAATATATCAATGTACAATGATGTCCTTTTTCGTTGTTCCAATCAAAAATTTGCTCATTTACACAAGCTAATTCTTGAACAAAGACTATTAAATTATATTCTTCCAGTAGTTCTCGTGTTATTGTTTCTTTTGCTGTTTCACCAAATTCAATGGATCCACCTGGAAAACGATAAAATGATTTGTTCTCATCACATTGAACAAGTACTTTAGAATGATCTTCATTTAAAATCATTGCTTCTGCACGTAATCGAGGGCTTTTCATTTCTTCTCTCCCTTTAATTGCTCATTATATGACATTGCTATAGGGCTGTAATTAATACGTATTAAATAAGAAAATATAGAATCAGCCCTGTTATCATTAACGATACAGCCCCACCTAAGGACATCAAGAACTCCCTCGATTCCCTGTCATATTTCCATTCCATATATGCATCAAAACTATATAACGTAATTAAAAACAGAAAAGGTAGAAAGCCCATGTATAGGGGATTTGAAAGAGAAGAACATATAATAATAACCACTATATAAGAAAAAATAATAATTCTGTTTCCCCATTTATGAAACTTGTTCACATATTTATTATTCCATCCTTTTTGTTTCGGTATATTCAGCTTTTTTCTCACTATATTTTCTAAAACAACTAAGAATAAGATCCATAAAACTAATACAATGACTTTCACATGAAACAGAGAGGTATCCTCCTTTACTTAATCGTTTGGACTTTCTCCGGCTGATCACTCGGATACGTAGCATATGCATCATTTTCATAATCCCAACTAATAATGGTCGCACTATCTCGTCCTAATTGATGATGAACGTGTTCTAAAACATTGTGAACATGTTCTTTAAGCTCTACATTATTTCCATTCATATCATTATAAAGATTTAATGGAGCTTCATAACGGCGTTCCCCGCATTCTAATACCCCATCTGTCACCATTACAATTCGATTCTTTCCAATACGTAATTCACGAATTCCTGAAGAATAGCAAGGAACGGTTAAATCAAATGTGTTTACATTTCCAATCCATTCGTAAAAGTGGCGTTGATTCAATGTATATTGTCCTAATTTATGTAGTTCATCATGAAATACATAAACTAGGCAATCGCCTACGGAAAGCCACCATATGTAATTTTCTTTTCTTACACATATTAAGCAAGCTGTTTCACCTTTTACTCTTTTGCACTTTTCTTTAAATGAGAAGGATTGAAAAATTGTAAGTATATGATTTTCAACAGATCGAAATGCTGTTTCAATCGGTTCATTCATAATTACTTTTATATTTTCATATTCTGCTTGAATCGTACTTACTATTAAATCAACACTTTCTGCACTATTATGTCCGTCTAATATAACGGCGAATTCCCAATCGCCATTCGACCAAACTAATGCACCGTCTTCATTCTTTTTTGCTCCGGCACTTATTTTCCCGCCGTATTTACCAAGTACGATATCACCATATTGCTTTACTGAAACTTCATCTAAACACATTTCTCTACTTCCAACCCATGAATATTGTGTATTATTTATTGTATGCATACTCATTTACCATATACTTTCGTATTCTTTCGCATAGTTTTTTAATTTTCTCTGAATCTCCATGTGGTGCACCAGTCCAATTTGCTACTTCAGTTGGTGACCAAAACTCTTTTGGTGTATTTGGATAACGCGGTATAATGTGCATATGCATATGCGGTACACCATTCCCTGAAACAAAAGTGTAAATATGTTCTGCTCCTTCGCTTTCTTTTAGCGCTTTACTTACTCTACTTGTTATCAGTCCGAATGCCTTTGCCTCATCTTCATTTAATTCAGCAAGACCAGGTACATGTCTCTTTATATCAATCATTACATAACCAAGATATGTTTCTTCTGCATCCCAATGAACATGTCCAACGTAAATGAGTTCATCTTCGTAAATAGCTCCACCTGGAACTGTAATGTTTCCTCTATGTTTTTCGCAAATAAAGCAGTTTTGTTCTACTTGATTGTTAGTTGACATATCCATCACCATCCTTTTTATTTATAATATCATAAAAAAAGGAAAAATAGGATTTATATTCCGAAAATTCTTTCTTTTAATTCGGCAATTTTTGAAATGAATTTACACCTCATTCTTTCTTCAAAAATGCAATCCCAATTATGACCCCAATCACAATTCCGATTACTAAATTATTTGTAAAGTACCCCTGAAATACACCGATTACAATCCCTATACCGACACCTATTGCCAAGGCATCATTTCTTTTTTTATTTTTAGCCAAAATTGCATCTCCTCTCATCATTTCTCCCTAAATTGCATAGATTCACTATCTCACTTGAATATTTCCAAAAAATGCACTTTAACTTTACATATAATATTTTCCATTTTCTATACATACTCCTTTTATAATGAAAAAATTTCAAGTAACCATTAATTATACATAGGCATTTACTATAAGAAAGATCCGTAATTTATTTAAGGAGGAACGATTCAAATGCATCCTCATTGGAATCCAAATATAAATCAACAATATGTTTATTCACCCCATACCGCAAGGAATACACTGCATTATGATTCGCAATACATGATGCAGCGCATCGCAAGTCTTGAAAGCCAATTAGCTAAATTGATTTCTTTAATTGAAGAAAATAATCATTTAATAAAATCAATGGAACAACAGCAAAACCAAGTTTGTGCACCAGCTGGAGGTTCTGTTATTGTTCGTATGTAATTCGAATTCAAAAAAACACACTTTGTAGTATAAAGTGTGTTTTTCGCATTATTTTCTTTTTGTATGAAATCCTTGTGTAATTCGGTCTAATATAATCGCAATTACTACGATAGCTAGTCCAGCTTCAAATCCCATTCCGATATTTACTTGAGTAACAGAGCGATATACATCGACGCCAAGTCCTGGTGCTCCTACTAGTGAAGCTGTTACAACCATTGATAGCGAAAGCATAATACTTTGGTTCACTCCAGCCATGATCGTTCCAGTTGCGAGTGGTAGTTGTACTTTAAATAATTTTTGTGATGCGGTAGAGCCAAATGCATTCGCAGCTTCAATTAAATCTTCTGGAACTTGTCTAATTCCTAAGTCTGTAAAACGAATTGTCGGTGGCATAGCGAAAATTACTGAAGCAATAATACCAGGTACAACGCCTACACCAAAAAACGTAATGGCTGGTATCAAATAAACGAAGGCTGGCATTGTTTGCATGAAATCTAATGTGGGCTTTAAAAACTTTGAAAAGCGTTCATTTTGAGATGCTAAAATGCCAATTGGAATTCCGACAATAATTGAAATAATAACTGAAGTAAGAACGAGTGCTAATGTTTGCATCGTTTGTGCCCAATAGTTAATATTTAAAATAAATAATAATCCAATAAGTGTAAAAATAACTAAAGATAATTTTCTCGTTGTGTACCAAATGAGGAAACATAAGATGATAATCATCAATATAGCTGGTATTATTGTTAAAAAATTAGTGAGTAAATCAACGAATCCGCCGATAATATATGAGAAGCCTCGGAACAAGCCTTCAAAGTGCTCATATAAACTTGCAACAAATGAATCGACCCATTCGCCTAACGGAATGCGTGGAATATTATTCATCGTCTTTCACCTCTTCCTCGATGTTTCCTGCAAGAGCTTGAATGACACTTTCACGTTTAATAATTCCTCTTAACCTTTTCTTTTCATCAATTACCGGTAATGGATATTTCATCTCCGCCATTTTTGCATACGTTTCTTCCAGTAATGTATCTAGATAAACGTGTGGAATATCGTTAAGCAATAAATCAGCAATTGGCCACTGTTTTTGTACCGCTTTACTTGCATCATCCGCAGTTAATATACCTAAAAATTCATATTTTTTGTTTACAACATAGACAGTAGAAACACCTGCGTTCCTCATAATTTGAAGTGCTACACGCGGTCCACGATCAATTAATAACGTCTCTGGTCGTTTTAATATAGATTCCGCCGTAATTACTTTTCCTAAATTTACGTCCGCAACAAACTTCTCAACAAATTCATTGGCAGGGCTCATCATAATTTCTTCCGGCGTTCCAATTTGAACAATTTCTCCATCTTTCATTAACGCAATCCGATCACCAATTCGAAGCGCTTCATCTAAATCATGCGTAATAAATATAATTGTTTTCTCCATTTTATCTTGTAGCTCTAACAATTCATCTTGCATTTCTTTTCGAATTAGTGGATCTAAAGCACTAAATGACTCATCCATTAACAATACATCTGGATTATTTGTTAATGCCCTTGCGATTCCAACACGCTGCTGCATACCGCCACTAAGTTGACTAGGGTAATTATCTTTATGATGATCGAGTCCTACTAACTGTAGCGATTCTAACGCCTTATTTTCTCGTTCCTCTACTGGAACTCCTTGAATTTCTAACCCGTACGCAACGTTTTGTATCACTGTACGGTGCGGAAATAAAGCGAACTTTTGAAACACCATGCTCATCTTCGTTCTTCTCACTCTTCGCAACTCTTCTTTTCCCATCGTAGCGATGTCTTCACCATCTATGTATATATGCCCTGCTGTCGGTTTAATTAATTGATTTAGCATTCGAACTAACGTTGATTTTCCGCTACCGGATAACCCCATAATAACGAAAATTTCTCCGGTGTATACTTCAAACGTTGCCTTTTTCACACCAACGTTCATTCCTGTCTCTTTTAAAATTTCCGATTTGCTTTTCCCTTCTTTTAATAAGGTAAGCGCTCTTTGCGGATGTTTCCCAAATACTTTTGTTACATTTTCAACACGTACCTTTGTATTATCCATGTCACTACTCCTTTTCTATCCATCTATTTACATAGTGTTGCGATTTTGCAAAGAAATATTACATAAAAATGACATTCATAAGCTTTCTTTAAAATTCTCGTTTCCGTTCATAATAAGAATGCTTACTTATACATTTATTTAAAGAGGCAAACGTTTCTTAGGAGGGTTTCAATGAGAAAGAAAATATGGCTTATATGCCTTGCATTATTTATTACTATGATTTTCACTTCATGTAATGCAACAAATGCAAATTCGAAAGGAAAAATTAAACTTGGTGTAACAAGTTGGAAAGAAAATATTGCAACTGCAAACATGTGGAAAGTTTTATTAGAAGAAAAAGGCTATAAAGTTGAGCTCATGTATTTAGAAAAGGCTGCGATTTGGACTGGTGTTGCTCGTGGTGATGTCGATGCAAATTTAGAAGTATGGCTGCCTGTTACGGATAAACCGCTAAATGCTCGTTATAAAGATGATATTGTCTTAAAATCAAAATGGTATGAAGGCACTGGACTAGGTTTAGTCGTCCCTTCTTATATGAAAAACATAAACAGCATAGAAGATTTAAACGCACATAAAGATGAGCTAGATAATAAAATTGTTGGGATTGAACCAGGTAGTAGCCTTATGAATTTAACGGATAAAGCAATGAAGGCCTATGATATAAAATTAAAACTTGTCCAATCTTCAGAAGCTGCGATGATGAGCGAACTCAAGAAGGCATATACGAAAAAGAAACCAATCGCTGTTACGCTTTGGAATCCGCATTGGGGCTTTTCAGAATTTGACTTAAAATATTTAAAGGACCCTAAGAAAGTATATGGTGAAAAAGATGACATTTATTACTCCGTTCGCAAAGGTTTCGAAAAAGATCATCCGGATATTGTGAAATACTTTGATCAATGGAAAATGAACGATGAACAACTAGGTACTTTAATGGTCATGCTAAATAAAACGAAAGATCCGGAAGAAGCCGCGCGAAAATGGATTAAAAAAAATCAAGCTTTAGTTGATGAATGGGTAAAAGAATAACAAAAATAGGCTAGGGAATTTATCATATTCTCTAGCCTGTTTCATGTTATTTTTTCTCAATAACTGCATCAACAATTCCATATTCCTTCGCTTCTACTGCCGTCATAAAATAATCTCTTTCTGTATCATGAGCTACCTTTTCTACTGGTTGCCCTGTTCGATCAGATATGATTTTGTTAATATCATGTTTTAACTTCAATATTCTTTTTGCTGTAATTTCAATCTCTGTTGCTTGCCCTTTTACACCGCCGAGCGGTTGATGAATCATGATTTCACTGTTAGGGAGCGCAAATCTTTTTCCCTTTGCGCCAGCTAATAGTAAAAGCGCACCAAATGATGCCGCAAAGCCCATGCAAAGTGTTTGCACATCTGGTTTAATAAGGTTCATCGTATCTAATATTGCAAATCCCGCTGTCGTTGAACCGCCCGGACTATTGATATACAGGAATATATCTTTTTCTGCATCTTCCGCTTCTAAAAATAATAATTGTGCTACTACACTGCTTGCAACTTGATCGTTAATTTCTGAACCAATCATAATAATTCGGTCTTTTAATAATCTTGAATATATATCATAGGAGCGTTCTCCTAATTTCGTTTGTTCTACTACGTAAGGAATTGCATTCATATTAAATCCCTCCATCTATTTTATGCCGCACTAAGCATACAACTGTAAGAAGAAGGTTTTTTCATACTGAATAATAACACAGGTTGTATTGATGGTAACTTAGTGAAGTCTATTGTTGGGAGAAGTTTCGTCAACAATTCAGGTCTTTCTTCACGAATAGAAGTTACAACGATTTCAACATCATCCGTGTACTCCACTATTTCAATGCCTTCTTCACTTACAGTTTTCAGCCTATTTCTACTCCTAAATAACGATGCTTTTACTGCACCTTCTGATACCGAACATACTTTAGCGATATCCCCGATACTATACTGAAAAACATCCTTCAATAATAAAATTACAGATTGTTGCACATTTAACGAAGACAATACTTTCCCTACCATTTCATGCAAATCTGCAATTTTTTCATGCGGTTCTTCAAATGTAATTTGCTGTGCTAACTTTTCTTGAACGGATTTTGATTTCATTTGATCTAACCATTGATTTCGAGCAATTTTATACAGAAGCGTTATACAAATTTTCTTCTCACTATACTTTTGAAGAACTTTGCAAATTGCTTCTTGGGCAAGGTCTTCCCCATCCCATTTATTCTTCGTCAAAAACGTACAGTATCTTTTTACCTCTGCATAATGTTCAATTAATAAATTTATATTTGAATTATTCATATCGATATGATTCTTTAAAACCTGAGTTACTTTTGTGCACAAAATAACCCCTCCTTTTCAGCGCTTACTTATTAAACGATTGAACAAATAAAAAAGTTACGGTGCTTTTAATAAATTTTATGTTTATGTTCATGAATACGGGTCATAAATATGTTATATAGAATTTTACATGAGGAGGAATCAATTTGCCAAAATTAACAGTGGAAGGTACCGGAACTTTTGATATTAAAGAAGGAACGAAATTAGTATTAGCACTTGAAGATAACGGTGTACACATTCTTCATCGTTGCGGTGGCAAAGCCAGATGTACAACTTGCCGAATTGAAGTCATTGCAGGTGATTTTTGTGAGGCGACAAATGATGAAAAACAAGCTATTACGGAAAAAGGAATTGAAGACCACTTACGATTATCGTGCCAAATGCGTGTACATAAAGATATTACTGTTCGCCCTATACTTACAGTTGAAAATTCCGGTTTAGAAGCTGGACCACGCCCAGCGGAGTAAAATGATGAATTTAAAACAGCTTGCAGGCGAATATGCTGCTGGCTTTGTAAAAGATGGTATGACGATTGGACTTGGTACGGGTTCAACCGTATATTGGACGATACAAAAGTTAGGTCACCGTGTACAAGAAGGGTTATCTATTCAAGCTGTACCGACATCAAAAGAAACTAAAGTATTAGCAAAACAATTATCTATTCCGCTAATCTCTTTAAATGAAATTGACATACTTGATCTCACAATTGATGGAGCAGATGAAATTAATTCGAATTTACAGTTAATAAAAGGCGGCGGTGGTGCATTACTTCGTGAAAAAATTGTTGCCTCTTCCTCTAAAGAACTTATTATTATTGCAGATGAATCTAAACTCGTTTCACACTTAGGTGTCTTTCCACTTCCTATTGAAATCATCCCCTTCTCTTGGAAGCAAACTGAAAAGCGAATGCAAGCTCTAGGATGCGAAACACGTTTACGTATGAAAGATGGCGGACCTTTTATAACTGATAACGGCAATTTAATTATTGATAGTATTTTTCCAAACAAAATATTGAATCCAAATGACACACATACAAAGTTAAAGATGATTACCGGTGTAGTTGAAACAGGATTATTTATCAATATGACGAGCAAAGCGATCATCGGAACAAAAAGCGGTATAAAAGAATATTAACCATTTTAAAAACTGACTTTCGCAAGTCAGTTTTTTCTTTGTGCTTTTATAGCATTACAGTATGATATACTATGAAAACACATTCATATCACACTAGAAAGGGCTGAACAATTTGCAATCCAAACTCATAACAGAACTTACAGATTTAGAAACTGCCTTTCACATTCGAAAAGAAGTCTTTGTAAAAGAACAAGGTGTCCCACTTGAGGATGAATTCGATACATTTGATGAAATCGGTGAGAGATGTAAACATATTTTAGTTTATTATAATGAGCTTCCTGTAGGGACTGGTCGTATACGATTCGTTGACGGAATGGGTAAACTAGAACGAATTTGTATTTTAAAAGACTATCGCAAATACGGATTAGGCAAAGTTATAATCAAATCAATAGAAGAGATTGCTCGTAACAATGAAGCAAACAAAGTTAAACTACACGGTCAAACACAAGCTGAAGGGTTTTATGAAAAATTAGGCTATCAAACTTCTTCCGACGTATTTATGGAAGATGGAATTCCGCATATTCTTATGACGAAAGTGTTATCATAATAGAAAGGTTACTATATGATTCTACATTATGTATTCGTATAGTAACCTTTCTGTAGCTTATTCGTTTGAAAGTCTCTTTGATGAATATTCTAGATTAATACAAAAAGACGACGCTGAATACGTCGTCTTTTTTATAAGCAGAAAAGTTAATTCTCAAGCTTCCTTTTTTTGCATCAAAGCCCATCATCTTTCATTTCATTTTGAGGTAAAGTTTACACTGTTTTCCATAAGGATAAAGCAAAAATCCAGTTTGGATCCCCATGTCCTTCATAATTCTGGACTGCTTCATACACTTTTCCCTCGTGTAAAACTCTATCTCCCTTTTTATATGCTTGCTTTGCATCCCACGCTTCATATGAAGCGCTTTCAGTTTTTGTAGTAATTGTGAACGTATCACTTTGTACGGATTCATTTCCAACTACATCCACTGCTTTCACTGCATATTTATAAGTAGTATTAGCGAGTAAATTTTTATCCATATAAGAAGTCGTATTGGATGTTGCAATTTTTTTCATTGTTCCTTCTATTTCTCTATAAATATCGTAATAGTCTACTCCAACGTTATCATCAGATGGACTCCACATTAAATCCACACTTGACGCTGTTGTTCCCATGCTATGTAATCCTTTTGGTTGTGTTGGTGCTTCTGTATCAGGAGCCTCAACTGTTGTTTTCACTGTAAGCGCTGTACTTTCTTTCGATACATTGCCAGCTGCGTCAATTGCTTTTACAGTATAAGTGTATTCTGTACTTGGTTTTAATTGTTTATTAATAAAATGAGTGCCTAGTACAGTGTCAATCATCTCTCCGTTACGGAAAACTTGATATCCTTTCACCCCTACATTATCCGTAGAAGTGTTCCATGTTAGTTCTATACTATTTGCTGTTACTTTTTGTGCCTGAAGTCCATTTGGAATACTTGGAGCTTCTGTGTCTGGTTTCACATTGTTGATGAGGTTAACATCAATTACATTATAGAATGCATTTACTGTATCAGCTACATCCCATACTGCTAAAATTACATGATATCCACTACGGTCAGTAGGTACATTGATTTTGTGAGTTAAATTATTTGAAGCTGCAGAACCATCATGTTGTACAGTGCCAATTGGCTCAAAGTCTGCTCTTGTTAGTACTTTATTTGGATTCCATCCTTTTTTTGTAATATAGTAGTGCCATTTGCTTGTTAAGTGAGGCGCTGTATACTTCCAAGTAAATGTATTTTCCCCACCAGTGATTGTATTTTTAAACCAACGATCCGCTGCTTGTTGATCTAAAATACCGCCAAATTTGCCACCTGCAGAAGCGATTTGCCCATCAACTGGGCCACCTTGTGGGAATCCTTTTGGAGCTTCTAAACTTTGTGGTTCATACATAACACTTCCGCAGTTTACATTTAGAGCACCATAAGTTGGGCTACATAAAGCGGAACGGCTACCAGGCTTTTCAACAAAGCCGTGCGCGTATGCATTTTGAGGAATAAGTGTCGTGCCGATAATTCCAGCTGTTAATGCAACAGCTCCAATCCTTTTTTTGTTCATTTTCAAGTTTTGTAGTTGTTTTAAAAATCGATTATTCATGTTCCTGTCCCCTTCTTGTTATACTTCGTAGTGTAATGTGGGCTTTGATGTAAAAGAATAACAAGAGTAAATCTTATTTCGTGTATGCGTAAATATGCATACACCGTCGTAAAGAAACATTTCATTTCTTGTGAAATATTTCACTTACTGAATATATCATGACATAGAAATCACCTAAATGTGTGCAGAAGTTGTGCAGAAACAGTGAATTCATTACTAAAACATAAAGCAAAGTCCTAAATTTTCAAAGTAGCAGTAAGTAGCAGAAGTTGTAAACCTTGTAAGAAAAAAGGCTAGATACATGCATTTTTGTATATAGGAATGAATTGCACTAATACTTCTTGAAATACTTCATGATTAACTTACTACGCATGAGAATGTGAACTGATGTTATTTTGAAACACCTTTCCATCTTCCTATTCGATATATTCATCTCATGATGTTTCATACAGCTTGTCACACTCTTCACCGTATTGGATTTTTAATTTTTCTATTAAACTTGTATCTGGTGAAACAATGTCAATAACGTCTGTACTTATATACAATAAATAAGTATCGTTATAAAAAGAAATATACGCTTGCTGACCACCATTAACGACATACTTGCAATACTTATATACTTCATCTTCATGTACACCTTTAATCGTAGTAAATATGATTGTACTTTCAAGATCATCAACGTCTACTTTCGTTTCTGTCCAATTCTTAATCTTCATGAACCTTCCAATTTTTGTTTTCTCATTTATTCTCTTACTTTTACCATATGTTATATAACCGGAAATAAATGAAACATCAATTGTATCAGGACTTTTAAAAAGTGCAGTCAAAATCCCTCTTAATCCTCTCAAATTACCCCCAAATAATTCTATATCGAATCTAATTCTATTTTTCGCCTCCACTTGAAAAAATGGTGTAGCTGTCATATCAGCAAAATTTACATCTAGTATTTTCATTCTTTCCATTTCATCAATTCCTCGCTTCATATAACATAAAAGTGTCTATATCATTTAATATAGACACCCTTTCACATGTATAGCTTTAATAACGGCCTGTAAATTTAAAAATTTCATCAACTGCTTGCTTATACCCACCTGATTTTCGGAGAGACTCCTTCAAATTCAAAGCAGCTTCTTTACATGACGGATTATTTAATACTATTTCTACACTTTCACTTAGTTGATCCGCAGTTAATCCTTGCATTTGCAATTTAACTCCTGCCCCGAGACTCTCCACTTGCTTCGCAATTACTGGCTGATCCGCACTTTGCGGAATTACAATTAGTGGCACCCCATTATAAAGTCCTTCATGTGTACTGTTCATCCCGCCGTGTGTAATAAATAGTTTCGTATATTTGAGAAGTTCAGTTTGTGGTACATAGTTTTTCACAATGAAGTTTTTAGGGATATTACCTAAATCACTTATTTCCGTTTTGTTGCCAATAGACATAACAATTGTATGCTTACTATTCTCGAACGCCTTCATACAAAGTTTATAAAAATCAAGCGCTTCATTAAAAACAGTACCTAATGAAATGTAAATCAGGCTTTTTTCTTCAATTGAAGTGTAATCAAAACCTTCATTTTTTACTTGTGTAGAGATAGATGGACCCACAAATTTGAATGTTTCATTAAATTCATCCCCAAAAGGTTGGAACTCCTTAATTGTATACACAATAGTAAGTGAAGCTGGATTACAGAAAACTTCATACGGTGAGTTTATATCAACACCATATTTTTCTGTAATTCCATTAGTTAAATTTTCAAAATCATTATGTATTCTATCCTGAATTTCCAGTGGGATATTTTTAGAAAGATGGTCTAACATTTGTTTAAATGATTTTTCATCTTGTGCAAAAGATGTGCATGAATTTATGGCCGGAAGATTAAGAATTTGGGCAATTAAATGACCACAGCCAAACATAGAATCATGAATCATGTAATCAAAATGTTCTCCTTCAATTTGTTCTAAAACACTAGGTATTACAACATCCGTTGTATGTAGAAGGCCGTTTATTCTTTCCTGTAAATAATTTCGACCACCGGACAGAAATGCTTGTATAAATTTTTGATCATCAATCGTTCGTACAGTAGCACCTGTCTTCTCAATACGCTCCCTGAAAGCTTCTATTGAAAAATAAACGACCTCTTCACCGCGAGAAATCAGTTCTTCTACAACATGTAATGTTGGATTTATATGTCCTTCTGATCCAGCGTTAATGAATAAAACACGTGCCATTCAAAACACTCCCTAAATTTTAAAATTTCTATGTTGTAAAGAGTATGGATACTTTCCATACTCTTTACGGTGTTATATGTATCATTTTCCTGCTAAATTGACCTAGCAAGCCTAAAACCAAGATCATCTATATGAAATGTAGGATGACTACGACGGCGACAAGTGGCACCGCAACCTCTAGCTGCTTCAGCCCAACTACCACCACGAAAAATGCGGTATGACCCGTACACTGTTTCATCATACAAATCATAGCACCATTCCCAAACGTTCCCTAACATATCATAAAGTCCCCATGCATTCGGCTCTTTTTTACCGACGTCATGAATTTGTCCATTTGAATTTTCATTATACCATGCTATTTTCTGAAGTTCCCCATACGTATATCCCGTCGTACCTGCTTTACATGCGTATTGCCACTCTGCCTCAGTCGGTAATCGATAGCCATTTGAATGTAAGTTACAACTAACCTTTTTCCCATCATCTTGTATAGAATAGTACTCTGTAAACCCTGCTATTTTAGACAGTAAATTACAAAAAGCAATTGCATCATGCCATGAAATATTTACAACAGGTTTATTACCATTTTCATTACCATTTAGTGCACGATTCGTAATTGCGTAATATAATTCCGCTGTTACAACATACTTTGCAAGAAGAAATGGTTTTATTTGAACTTGCCATTCTTTTTTTATTCGATCATCTCTTAATTCTACTTTTCCTGCTGGAATTTTCACCATATTAGAATCAACCGGGCCAATGAATCTATTCAATCCTATCCCCCCATGTTACTTCTTTTTATAATCTAACTATTTATGGTATCGTGCTTCTCTAAAAATAGTCTTACTTCATTTGAAGATTTTAAAATAATAACATCTGTATCCTTACTCAATTGATTTAGCCTCTTTAAAATTGAAGGGCGTTTAGTTTTAGGATATTCCCATATCCATTTGAAAAATTGCAAGTCAAACCTTTCTTCACATCCAGCACCCATATCCGGTCTTGTTTTATTACGATATTGCACAATTCTTTTAAAAGCACGATAAACACAAATTGTTCTATGAATATCAAGAAAGATAATTGTATCAGCTGCGTTAATTCTTATGTCCATTGTCCCGCCATAATTCCCATCAATAATCCACTTTTCCCCTTTAACTAATTCATTTTGAACCGTTCTTTGCTCCTCTTTCGGTACACCCTCCCAATTTGGTTTCCAAAATAGTGCATCAAGATGATGCACCTTAATATTTAATTTATTCCCTAACTGTTTTGCTAATGTAGATTTTCCTGAACCACCAGAACCAATTAATATAATTTTTTTCATATGAGTACGATTCTTTCTATAGATTCTTCAATATCTTCCTTATTAGCAAAAATCCATAAAAACATCTCTTCATTTAACTTTAGTAAATCTTTTAACTGAACAAAATAAGTAATAAATATAACTTGAATTGAAAGCATTACATACCAAATTGATTGTAGTTCTTTTCTAGTTAAAATGTTTTGCTTATAATATCCTCTAAAAATTCCACTTACAATTTGTAACCATTTCCTTCTTAATTTTTCATCACTAAATATCTCACTTAAAATACTTGTACAGCAATAGCATAAATCGAATACTCGAACGTTTTCTTCTAGAAGCTCAAAATCGATAAACCCTTGAAAATCACTTTCTCTAAAGATTACATTTGATAAGTGCATATCGCGATGAATAATTTGTTTCGGTAATGAGTGAACCATTTCCTTGAAAGTTGTATGTATTTGATCCATTTTTTGAATTACATCCTGATGAACATGCTCATTCTTTACTAAATTCGGTAAAGCCCATTCGTATACCACTTTATATAACTCTCTTTTTATTAACTCGTTAGCACTATTCACTGAATTTAGTTCGTGATGTAAATTAGCTATTTCCTCTCCAATTGTGCTTCCTAGCACTTTTAGCTTTTCTGTATCTTTTATTTCTAGTACACTTCCGGCAACATATTCGTACAAACAATAATACTTCTCTTTATAAAATACGTACCTTTCATCATTTCTCGTTTTTACTAATTTTTGTACTTTAGCTCCTTTTTCATCAAGCTGTTCTAATACATTTAGTTCAACTAGAAACTGTTTTATCGATCCCTTTCCCTTTAAAATATACGCTTTATTATTACAATGAATCTTCGTTACGTTTGGTTGAATTTCAGTAGCTGTGACATCTTTATCTTGAAACCAAAACTTTGCAATCTCTAATATATCCTTCATGTACAAATCCCCCTTTTTAAAGTCACTTATTTCTTCCGTAATATATACTCGCAAAACATTCCGACTCCAACACCAATTGTGTAAGCCACTAAATCACTCCATAAAAATCCGTAACCTAATACGAGTCCACCTAAAGTCGTTGCGCGAATGCTATCAATCCATTCCGCATGGTACAATTGGCTAATTTCAATCCCGTAGCAAAATATTAAACTAATAAAAGCTAATTTCTTCGTTTCTATTTTAGGAAACAGAAATCCGAATCCGACGAAAATCATTAATGTCCATAAAGCATCACCTAAGTACTCATTTAACAAATCTGGTAACGCAAAAGCAAACTTTCTTGAACTAAGACCTAAAATAATAACAACTATAGTAAACACTGCATATAGTAATCTATTTCGTTTCGTATTCATTTCAAAATCCCCTAATATATAATGTAAAACTGCAAATAGCTAGTAAAATATAATCATTTTACTAGCTATTTATAGTCGACTTCACTTTGTATTTAATCCAATAACTCTTGTTGCTTTTTCTTTGAAAAGGATTGTAATACTAAATCATACGACCAATCTATCATTTTATTAATTTGTTCTTGTCCTACATCCTTATGTATGTACACTGTATTCCAATGCTTTTTATTCATATGATATCCAGGAATTATTGTTTCTGGGTAATCTTCTCTTATTCGTAAAGAAAGTTCTGGATCACATTTTAATGTAATCGCAGCTTTTTCCCCTTCTTCATGGTTCACTATCGCAAATATTTTATTATTGAGCCTCATACATGTTGCACTCCAGCCATCTGGAGAATCTTCTGTCGCTTTTCTTTTCGATAAACAATACGCTCTTGTTGCATTCATTCTAATTGGCACCTCTTATTCTTTCACTATTTGATTACGATGCATCACAATTTGCTTCGTCGCTTGAAATTGCTGTTCACCATAAAACTTTATTAGTTTCTCGCCGCAAAATAAACTAACAATATCAATATGAGAAATCTCTTTCAGTAACAATGTTAGCATCTTCTCACCAATTCCTTTGTTTCTTACACTCTCATGTACGACAACATCTTCAATATACGCCCGAAAAACACCGTCAGTAACAACTCTAGCAAATCCAATTAATTCGTTTTCTTCCCATACTCCAATAGCTATACTATTCTTTAACATTTTTTCAATATCGACTTCTTTTCTTTCTGGCCACCAGCCTACAGAATCGTAAAGTTTCTTTATTTTTTCTACACAGATTGGTTGTTCATGTTGTAATTTATACGTGTACATTTTCTTTCTCCCATCAACTAGTATACATAATATTATTATAATCTCTTTTCTAAAAAGTGTTGACTATGCCCTTTAGGATGATCTTCAACGACCCCAAATTCTCGATAACCGTGCTTTTTATAAAAATCTGGTGCTTGGAAACTAAATGAATCTAGTAAAATGAGTCTACATCCTTTTTCCATCGCAATTTCTTCTATTGTATGTAACAATTGACTACCATAACCACCATGACGAGCTGATTCATCCACCCATAAAAAATCGATATGAAGATGATAAAAATACATCGTTCCTGTTACCCCGCCAAAGATTTTTCCATCTTCATCTTTCACTACGAAGCTTACTTGTTCCATCGGTTGCTTTACTTCATCTTTTAATATGGACATGTTATATTGAATTACTTTATTTTTAATGTATTCTCCTTCAGTGCGAGTACCATTCTCTATGCTTTTCATATATTTCTTCCTTTCAACTTAGTAAGCTACATTTAATTTTTACTTCTTCTCTTTAATATACTGATGAATATAAATCCAGCATATGTAACAAAGCATGAAAAACCAATTATCCCTGGCACAGAGACATAGCCTGTTCTCACATAACTTATAACGGCAAAACTAGCGATTAATAATAAAATAGATGGCCAAAATATAAGAGCTGTTTTTCTTCGTCTTTGTCTCGATGTACTTTCTTTAACTTCAGAAACACGTGTACCAAAAAGCAATACAATACAAATGAGAATCGCTGCAAAATAAATTGTATCTAATGACAAAGTGTGATCATATAGCGCAATTCCAACTTCAAGAGTAATAATCGTAATGATTAAAATAATGATTGTTGAGGTCTTTAAGTTTCGTTTCAATCCCTCACCCCTAATATACTTTTACTGTATTCTTTGTATACGTACCTCAAAGCTTCTATAACGATTTCATCAACTTGTTTATTATCAGATCGATTAGGTAAATCTCTTCCCCCAATTACATAAAGAAACGGAAATTCATGAAACATTCCTATTATACCAATATTTATTGTAGCCGTGGGTAATCCACCTGTCATATGTGCTAGATGATAATAAGGTATACCTTCATACTCTCCTTGTTGTCTTACCATTCCATTAATAATAGGCTCCCATAATTCTGGTTCTGATTTGTAGCCTTGAAAAATGTGTACTAAAAGTGAATGTACTTGATTTAACTCTCCAATATTTTGTTCATCTCTAGGGTTTTCTTGTATAACTGCGCACTATCTTCATTTGGATTATACTTAATGTCATGAAGTGTATCACTCCAACTAATTAGTTTATCCTTTACCATCTTTGCTACTGCAAATCCAATTGCCACTTTTGCTGCTGATGCTAAAGGAACGTATAGCTCATTGTTATGGGTAGCAACTATATTTCCATTCTTTGTTGAATAAACAAGTATTCCAACTTGACCAATTTGTATTTCTTTTATTTTTCCAATGACAGCCTGCATATTCATCCCTCTTTTTATATCGTTTTATCATCTTCTCAAAATTCGATATAGAATATAAGAATCCTTTTTTCCTAAATGATAATCATGAATACAATAAGAAAAAGATAGTATGAAATTTCTTCACACTACCTTTTAAAATTAATTAATACGCATAACGAATGCATCTATTCTTCGATAGGATTTCCAGGTCCGTTAAGCTCCAATTGATAAAAAGCTAAATCTAGCCATCCATTGAACTTATAACCAGCCTTTCTTATTGTTCCCGAATAAACAAATCCGAAGGTTTTATGCATTGCAATGCTTTTTTCATTTTCCGCATCAATTCCAGCAATTAAGGTCATATATTCTCTTCCTTTTGCAATTGTGATTAATTCTTCCATTAAAAAGGACCCAATTCCATTTTTTCTATATTCCTTATCAACATACACAGAATGTTCAACTGAATATTTATAGGCAGGCCATGCCCTAAAGGGGCCAAATGTCGCAAATCCTACTACTTTATTATCTAGCTCGTAGACTAAAATCGGATAGCCATCAGCCTTTTTTTGTTCATACCAATCTATTCTATTTTCAAGGGTTACAGGTTTGTACGCATATACAGCTGTTGAATTAAGGATTGCATCATTATAAATATCTAAAATAAATGTTACATCTTTTTTCATTGCTTCCCTTATCATTGTTTTCTTCCTTTCATAATGACCTTTCTTTCAACTGATCTACCTAATAATAAAACAAATTTATTTTTACAACCGAATTCTAGATTTTCGAAAACCATCAATTGCATTTAGTACCGCAGATAATATGGAGATAATTATCCCTCCACCAATTAACCACGTTTTAAATTCCTCTGGAGAAATTGTAAACACATTTGCCACATACGTAATGAATCCTTCGTTAAATAAATGAGGATTTACTACAAGTACAATGAACACTATTGTTCCAGCTATTTGAAGAAATGCATTCCCAATTGCCAATCTTTTCGTCCATTGTCCTTGCACTAACTTATAAAGAGATATAGCTACTTCGAAAACAATCATAATTACAACGATTGGCCAGTACTGAAGTAAAACATCTTGATTAAAAGTTGGCGCGACAAACTTCAATCCACTTGCCGTACCATTATATACGCCAACAAGATAATTCGCATAAAAGTAAAGTGTAGCCCACACTGCTGTCCACATCAAACCTCCAAAAACTTCAAACTTTGAGATTGACTTTTTCTTTGGAACATACGAGATATTTTTCAAATCATCAGGTGTCCATTTTTTTAAACTTGTCGTCAACGGTTGGGTGCCTTTGTCTTTATCTGTTCTTTCTAAAATAGCAAATACAAGTGTCAACCAGAAAAATACATGGAGGCCTACTTCGACAATTTCGCCAATGCCTTTACCTATCAATTGTAAAATAACATTTAATACTGCTTGATCACCAGTATAGCCTATAAAATTTTCTGCAACCATTGAAATGAGTGCGATAACAGCTGCAATTGGTATGATCATTTTTAATAATGTCGTATACACATCAAAATAACGTGGTCCAATTAAATGCATCGGTCTATCCAAATACCCATTAGCCAATGAAACTGGGCTCCCCAATTTTTCAAGGACACTCTTTACATCTTCCTCATTGTACTCATCAGGTAACATATCCTCTATTGTCGACCGTATTTCAAGTGTAATATCTTCACGATTTTTTTCAGGTAATCTCTTCGCAACTTCCTGGACGTACATATCAATCAAACTCATTCTCGTCCTCCTCCTTTAATAGGTTATAAAGTTCTTTCGAATCCTTTATCCACTCCTTTTTCAATTGTAAAAATATCTCTAATCCATATTCACTTAAAACATAATACTTACGAGGTCTACTCTCCGTTTTATCCCAACTACTCGTCACTAGCTCCTGCTTTTCTAATCGGCGAAGTAGTGGATATAAAGTGCTTTGATCTATCATGATTCCTGATTGCTCCAATAATTGGACAAGCGAATATCCATATTGCGGCGTTCTTAGTTGACTTAAAACCGCTAATGTCAATGTCCCTCTCCTTAGCTCAGTAATTAATGAATTTAATAAAGTATCCATTCACCCACCTCATTTCTATTACTATATGTCATACAGTATGTGTTTTATACTATGTATCATACAGTATTAGTGTGACAAAAACAATAATTTTCCAAAAAATATATACAATAAAAAGCACAAACGATATGATTTGTGCTTTTCTAGCTAACTTAAATGCCTATAATACGCTTAACTTTGTACCTCTGGTAATATAAACTCTCCTTTTTCTTTAGGAAATGGGACAACATCTACAATTGCATCAACGTTGATTACTCCGTATACATGCGGATATTTTTGACTGTTAGAAGCAAGTTCATATTTTATTTCTGCTTTTAACAGGGATGGATCAATTGTAAGTAATAAAACATCTTCTTCGTGACTGAAATGTTTTTGAGCAACTTTTAAAGCTTGGTCTAATAATGAACAATGAATAAACCCCTCTTCTTTAAGTGAGGCTTCATTAATCTCTCTAGTTGTTTTTGCGATTTCCCAATTCCTTTTTGTTATTACTTTTGTAATCATTCCATTTTCTCCTCCGTATCTTTATATAGAAAAACAAGAGGTCTTCTGTTCAATACTAGAAAAACCTCTTGAATTTATTATATATTCCTATCTCTTAATTAACGGTGACGCTTTCCCACTATAGAAAATCCATAAATCATGAAGCGATCTTGTACATCCGACATACAATAACTTCGCATCATGTTTTGTATTTTTGTAATGCTCCTCATCAACGTCAATTAGAAGTACTGCATCAAATTCTAATCCTTTCGCCAAGTATACAGGTACTACCGAAATGCCACCTTCATACTTACTTTGATCTGCTTCAATGACGTTAACAGTCACCCCTGCATTTGTTAATTTCTCATATATATTACGGCATTCATCATCTGTTCTTCCTATTACCGCAATTGTTTTCACATCTTCATTTTGCAAATGCTGTAATGTCTTTAAAACTTCAGTAAATTGGTCCTCTGCCCGAATTACTTTCACGTCTTCACCGCTACGGAAAACTGGTGTAGCAAGTCCTACAGGAATTTCTGCATTTTTTATTATTTCATTCGCAAATTCAATAATTTCTTTTGTAGAACGATAACTTCTCGTCAGTTCATAATAACCTGTTTCTTGGAATACTTCCTTAAAAGCATTCCAGTCTTCAATTCCTTGATAATCATAAATCGCTTGAGATAAATCACCTAATATAGTGAAAGAATTACCTAGTGTAATTTCTTTTAATACATATACTTGGAATGGCGAGAAATCTTGCGCTTCATCAATAACGACGTGATGGAACTTTTGTCCAATTTCAATTCCTGTTATGCGATGTTGTATGTAAATTAAAGCTGGTAAGTCTTCTACATACACTTCTTTTTTACGACAATTCTTTTCTGTTTCTTGAACAAGTTCTTCAGGTAATACTTCGAGTATTTCCTTACTCTTTATCATTGAATTATATAGTGAAAGCGGGCTCATTTTTGGCCAAAAATTCATATATGTGTTCAATCTCTTTGTCGCTTCTTTTTTTAGTAATTTTTTCTCGTTTGTTTCTCCAAACTTTTTGAGCTCAATTTCAATCCAGCGCTTCATACGGCCGACTAGACGTTCTCTTCTTTTCTTTAATGGATAGTGTTTATATTCAACCTGCATCCATTTTTTAACGTCTTCCACTGGAATAACAGCTTTATCCCATGCCTCAAAATCTTTTGTTGGCACTAAATCTTTTTCAAATTGAATCATTCTTTCTTCAATAAACGACTTAAATTCCAGCGTGCCTTTCAATTTACCTAGCATAACCTTTTTTTCATCGCGATTAATTGAGAAGGCTTCTTTCAATTTTTCTTCTGTCTGCTTCAGTTTCACTGAACCCTCTAACAGACGCAATGCCCAATCTGGAAACGTTGTTTGACTAATATTTCCTACCCCTAACTCAGGAAGTACACTTGAAATATAGTCTAAAAACAAACTGTTTGGAGCGAATACGATCATTCTCTCCGCTTCAAGTTGTTCACGATATTCATAAATTAAAAAAGCAAGGCGATGTAAAGCGATCGTTGTTTTTCCGCTCCCTGCAACCCCTTGAATTAATAATGGTAAGTTTTTTTCCGCACGAATAATATCATTTTGCTCCGATTGTATAGTCGAAACGATATCTTTTAATTTATTATCTTTATTCTCACCTAATCGATATAGAAGAAAATCATCAGCATGCGAGACATCTTCATTTCCTTTTACATATGTATCAACAACACGTTCTAGTTCTCTCTTTCGAATGGAAATGTTTCGTTTTAAATAAACATCGCCTTCTACTAATCCGTCTGGTGAATGATAAAATGCTAATTCTTCACCACCAGTAAATGAATAAAACATACTAGCGACAGGTGCTCGCCAATCAATGACCATCGGTTTCATCGTATCTTCATCTGAAACCCCTACTTTACCGATGTAAATCGGCATAACATCTTCTTTGCCATCCTCCTGGAAGTCTAATCTTCCAAAGTACGGCTCTTCCACACCGATACGTAAGTTTTGTCTATTAGACTCCCTCATACTTTCAAGAATTTGCTCTTTAAAATCTTCTCCATAATAAACTGGGATTTTTTCAAGTTGCTCTAATTGTTCATCCATCGTACATAAAATATCTTTCATTTTCTGTAATTCTTCTTCAAATATGTTACTCATTTGATGATTCCCTCCTGTCCGTTCCAATTTTTTCAGTCGAGATACAATTGTATTAAAAATCCATTCATAAAGTCAATAGTTCAAGTGAGAATTTTCCAAAATATAAAAGAGTAGAGATTAATCTCTACTCTTCTTTACTTTAATTCGATATGACAAACATTCATTTAAACTTGCTAGTTCTTTATATTTCCATTGTTCAAAATCAAATGCTCCCCCTGGGAAGAATCCTACAATACTTAAACCTGCTTTAGTACATAAATCACTAATCTCTTCAACTGTATAACAACGTAAAGACTGTGTTATAATCTCATTAGGATGATTAGGATTCCACCAATGATCTAACATTCTTTCATTTATACTATCATATTCATATTTTCTCATAGCCGAACTTAATGGCATTTCTTGTCCACTTATCTTTTTCCAATACAAAGGTTGATAAATATCAATAAGTGCACATCCATCTTCCTGCATCCAATCTTTAATTCGTTTTAGTAGAAACAATTGCTCATCATTTGTTCCTACACCAAATCCATCTAAATAACTAACCACATCAAATTTTTCCTCAAAGTTAATTTGATAAAAATCTCCACAATGAATAGCAATATCACTACTAGAATGTTCTTTTGCAAAGGAAACCAGCTCTGATACAAGTTCAACAGTTGTCATTCTCACATGTAACTTAGACATCGCTCGTGCAAATCCACCATTCCCTGCACCAAGTTCCAACATCGTTTTAAACGGATATCCAACTTGTTCTTGCACCTCTTTAGCAACCTGATCTATCCAGCTTTCTGTATTTACATCATAATTCGACAGTTCAAATTGTTTTTTGTAAAATTCCTTCACATTTAATTCGTTCATTATTATTCTCCTCCTGTATAGATTTTTCTACTACAGGTGAGAAACTAAATTTCTGATACCCATAATAATCCCCTTTCACTTAACACTACTATTTCAAAAATAGTAAAATATTCCCTTTCAACTACATTTAATATAATACCAAAATAAACTGAATATTGCAATTTAACTCGTTACAACTTTTCTATTACATGATAATATCTATAAAGTTTATTAAATAACTAAACTTAAATACTCGAAAATGGAACGTGCTTTCTAATTAAAAGATTAGGCAATGCCTCTTTAACATGTCTTATTACTTTGCGCAAAATTGTAACATCCTGCAGCTGCTCGTTATATTCTTCTAATTGCATCAAATACTCATAATTACTTTGAAATATTTTACTTTTTAACATTCCGTTCAAATCCATAACGAGAAAAAGTGTTAACACAGATAAATATTGTCTCCCACCTTCCAAAGATCTTCGTCTTAAAAAAGCAAAAGTTTGGTCTTTCGTTTGAAGACAATTATATTTTTTTTGAAAAGATATACCTAATACACGCTTTTCGATTATCTTTATTTGCTTTTTATGCTGTATACACTCCAATACTGAATTATACAGTTTGTGAGTTAATTGTTGTTTACTGCAAATCATCATTAACCATATTTTTATACCATGCTTATCTCCTAAATGCTCTGTTGCATCTAAAGTTTGTTGCAAATAAGAAATATTTGATGTCTTATCAGTTCTCCGTATATTAAATTCATGGTCTATGTAAATAATTTTTTGAAGATATAATTCTAACAAAATATTTATCATTATTAACATTTCTATATTAGATTGATAAGGAGTTTGTATCGTTCCTGTATCATCATCTATACATAATAAAAAGAAAAATTCAGGTATTGTTAAACTTTCCATTTGTCATCACCTTCCTTTAGTCAAAACTTTTATTTAAATATATTCACTGTTTAGTTCGTAAGTCCTCTTGCCCTATTAATGAACTAATACAGGATTAGGACAAAAAGTAACCTTGACACTAAAAAACAAATAAGACCCAAATAATGAACATTTTACAAATCGTTCACTACCCAGGTTTTATATTATTCATAACTATAAGTATTTTTTATTTCTCTCTTTGATACTCCATCCAATCACCAAAATCAATAATCTTCTTCAACATCTCTTTATCCTGAGCAACATACACATATGCATGTATTTCTTTATCAGCAAAATATACTGTTTGCGTTATCCGGTCATATAAATCAGTCTCTGCATTACCTGTATATTCTTCGAGTTCATCTAACTTTTGCAAAACCTCATCATCTACTTCATAAACTTCCCCATATACCTTTTCCCCGTTTGAACAAATCATTGCAGGATACCCTTCACCTGTATCAAATAATTCACCATATGTCCATGCTGCGTCTGTGATGCATGTTGCACCTTGCATATAATGAGCGTTCGTTTGCTCTTTTCTTAACGTGCCATAAACGAAAACATGATGCATATATCCCTATCCCCTTTATATGTCTCTATTTTCTTATTTGTAAATATGCACGAATCATAAAGTAACTCACTTCATCTGGAAGCTGTTCTTTAATAGACTTTAATCCACCTTCTGCATTTTGTACGGCAGTTTCAATTAGAGCTTCATACTCTGCTGGAACAAAGCTGTTCCAGTCTACTTCCATACCATCTTCAAAGCAACGGATTAAATGATTTTCAATCGTTTGTCTCGATAACCCACGTTCCTTTGCAACCTCATTTAAATCAATACCTTGTTTATACATTTCATATGTTTCTAAATGAGAATTTGCTGAAGCTTTCCCTGACTTTTTACGTTCTGAAACAACTTCCGTCTTAATTGTTTCAGCATAGTTAGGGTTTTCCTCAATAAAGTGCTGCACTGCTTGTAAGAAGTGAGAGCCGTACTTCACAAGTTTGTGCTCTCCAATTCCTTTTACAGTTAGGAGTTCAGAATCACTTTGCGGTATTTTCGCACACATATCTTTTAACGTTTGATCAGAGAAAATTACGAACGGAGGTACGCCTTCTCCTTGTGCAATTTCTTTACGCACTTCACGAAGCACTTCAAATAAAGGATGGTCTTGAACAATTTGTCGTGTTTCTACTCGTTCTTTACGTAAAACGTTCTCTTTACCAAGTAGTACTTCTTTACCTTTTTCCGTTACTTTTAATGTCGGATATGTACCATGTTCAACTGCGATCAACTCGTCTGAAATTAAAAACTCAATAAACTCACTGACTTCTTTCACACTACGATTTGATAAAAGTCCGTAAGTTGGTAAAGTATGAAAATTAAACTCAATAACTTTTTTATTTTTCGATCCAGTTAATACTTGTGCAATCATTTGTTTTCCAAATCGTTGGTTCGTTCTAATCATACATGATAAAACCATTTGTGATTCTCTCGTTACATCAATACTCTCACGATCGTCCGTACAATTACCACAGCGGCCACAATCTTCCTTCGGCTCTTCTCCGAAGTATTGCAAAATAAATGATTGTAAACATTGTTCTGTATGACAGTAATCGGTCATATTTTGCAATTTTTCAAGTTCGTTTGAAAAACGTGATTCTCCAGTTGATTGATCGATTAAAAAGCGTTGTACTTGCACATCTTGAGAAGAATATAACAAAATACATTCACTATCTAATCCGTCACGACCAGCACGTCCTGCTTCTTGATAGTAACTTTCCATATTTTTTGGAAGTTGATAATGAATAACGTAACGAATATTCGATTTATCAATCCCCATTCCAAACGCTGATGTCGCTACCATAACACTAATTTCATCTCGTAAGAAGAGTTCTTGTTGTTCATTTCGATCGTGATCGCTCATGCCAGCATGATATTTCGATACCGAAACTCCTGCTTTCCCTAAATCTTCATATAACTGATCGACTACTTTTCTTGTCGCTGCATAAATAATCCCAGATTCCTTCTGATTTTGACGAATATAATCTGCTAAATATGCATTACGATCTTGTCCTTTAATTACTGAAAACGATAAGTTCTCGCGCTCGAACGTTGTCATAATTGTATTTTCTTGATTAATTTCAAGCGTACTACAAATATCATCACGCACTTGTGGTGTTGCTGTCGCTGTTAACGCTAAAACGAGCGGTTTTTCTGGAAGATAATCTAATATGCGATGTATATGTAAATAACTCGGGCGGAAATCATGTCCCCACTGCGAAATACAGTGCGCCTCATCAATTGCAATCATCGGGATTTTCATATCGATAAGTTGATCAACAAACTCCATAGAATCAAGTCGCTCAGGCGCCACATAAAGCAACTTATAATGTCCTTGTTTCGCCAATTGAATTCGTTGATTCGCTTCTGCAATAGAAATAGAACTATTAATATATGTAGCGGAAATACCATTTTGTATTAATGTGTCTACTTGATCTTTCATAAGTGAAATCAAAGGTGATATAACTAATGTCGTTCCTTCGAATACTAGTGCGGGAATTTGATAACAAATTGACTTACCACCGCCCGTAGGCATAATACAAACCGTATCCTTCCCATCTAATACATTTTTAATTGTTTCATCTTGTCCTCTTCGGAATGACGAATAACCGAAATAAGACGCTAAAAGTTCTTGAGCTTTTGTAAACAAAAAAGAGTCACCTGCTTTTCTTTATCTTTCATCTATTCCCATTATATCATCAAACTGATTCTCGCCACTTTGAATTTTATAAGTATTTGAGTTCTATTTGTTTCCTACGTTTTCCAACATAAAAAAACAAATCTAGTACACAAGAAGAAAGAATTTCAAAATAGATATTCATTTAATTTACCTTCCTAGAATACTACTAATCGTATACATATGAATTTGAGGAGGTTAAATTATGAAGAGTCGTTACAATAATTCCAACAAACCTAAAGCGTCAAATAAACAACTCCAATTCTCTAATAATGATGCGTGGAAATATGAATCATTTTATAAGTATCAGCCTTTATTTTCTTATAAAAAACTATTTAATTTCCTTTCTCAACTTTTTAGGCGTTAATACATGTGCCAAATATATATCATTCAAATAAATTTTCTCAACATTAAACTTATAGACTTACTACAATACAGTTGTTACCATATATAATAATCTGTTAGATAAATCCCTTATGTTGACCTGCTTAAATTAGCAGGTCTTTTTATACTTACATATCACGATATATCGTAGCCTGGTTGAAAAGTCTTTTCTCCATTTTAGAACCCTATTCCATTCTCCACAAATGATTATAATTCCCAAAAGCAAAATATAAATCCTTTATATTCATATAAGTAATTCATTTTTTCTCAATACACAAAGTGAATTTCATTTGTTACTATGAAGATACTCCAGATGAGTTTTTGCTCATCTACATTATCTAGTTAAAGGGGCCTGCCACGGGAAGCAGGTCCCTTTGACTTTATTAAAGTCCCACTTTCATTTGGACACATTTACCAGGTTTTTTTAAAAGAATTTTATGATAATATTACGTAGTCGAGTCCGACATCTCGGCAATACCCTTTTGAGGCCCTGCAATTTCCCTTGCAGGGCCACTATTATTTCAAATTCTTTTGATTCATATATATCATAACTTCGTTTTTCATTACCCTTATTCTCTTCAACCTTCTCCTTTTCCAACTCTTAAAAAAGCTCTTGGACACGTAACTTAAAAATAATATTTATCATATTGTGAGGTATACATGTTCAAAGGAGTGTAACTATTTATGTATACTTATTGGCAATCGTATTACTCCCCTTATCATATTACTAATGGAAACCTCGATTTATTTGTACGAAATTACCGAGTAAGTAAAAACGAAAACTTTTTAAAAGGATATATGCGTTCTTTATGGGAACAGCACGTCGCTTGGACGAGATTAGCTATTATAAGTATTGTATTTAATTTACCAGATGTTAATGTTACTGTTGGACGGCTTCTACAAAACGCAACACATATGGGACTATCACTTGAGCCCTTCTATGGCGAGAATGCAGTAAAGAAATATAGTGCATTAATTAAAGATCATTTAGTAATTGCAGCCGATCTTGTGAAAGCCGCAAAAGCTGGTGATCAAAATGCAGCTGCCGCTATAGAGAAGAAATGGTACGCTAATGGTGATGAAATCACTGAATTTCTTAACAGTATCAACCCATATATAGATAAAGAAGAATTCAGAAAAATGTTTTATGAACATTTAGCATTAACGAAAGCAGAAGCACTTGCCTTCCTAAATAAAGATTATGAAGCAGGAGTAAAACTTTACGATAAAATTGAAAAAGAAGCATTAGAAATGGCCGACATGATAACAGACGCAATCGTAAAACAATTTCCTCAAGTATTTCAATAATAAACCGATTTGTCTTCAAATCGGTTTATTATTGTTTCTATCTAGTTTACATTTTACACCTCTCCTCTTTACATTTAGCTTATATCGATATATTTTATTAATATCCGTTTTTTATAGGAGGAAATAGTTTGATTAACGCAATTGGTCTCGTATTTATTCTCACAAATAAGCACGAGAAAAAGAAAAAAGTTTATCTGAATGAAAAATTCGCATTAATAGACATTATTGATTCTAAAGAAGTAATTGATAATGAAGGTAACTCATTAGTAGAACTAACATGTAAATACAGTATATATTTAGATGAAAAATACTACTGTAAATCTCTCGATGATTATACTGGACAAGTATTCCCCTTCTTAAGCGCTAAAATAGGAAAGGGACTTCTTAGAAACTTAAATTATTACTTTTCTTACGTTGATGCCTATGATAAAAAACCACCTGTTAAAGAAATAAGACCTCTAATGAAACAAGTAACTAACAGATAGCAGACAGTATTCAAAAAGAAAGCACCTAACTTCAGATGCTTTCTTTTTTTGAATCAGTAACTCGCTAACTTTCATCTCCTTCTAAATATATGTACCCAAGCATACTTTAAAATAAAAACATTGGAGGATTAGGCTGAATGAAATATTCAGAATCAATCGTAAGTAAACGGCTTCGAAAACTTAGAACAGTTGGTGTATTTTTTATACTATTTTTAATCGCGTGGCTTGGATATACAAAATTCCTTTATGGAAATGGTTTTCTTTTAGAAAAGAAAAATTCAGTTGAAGTAATGAATACTAGCGTTACTGGAGAAATAGAAAAGAATTTCCATGTAAACTTACAAGGCTTTCGCAAAACGAACCTTGATACACTTATAGATGCTAGTAAAACCGATCCTAGTGAACTATCCTTAATTGAACTTATCAACACATCTTGTTCTAAAGAGTGCACAAGTGAACCTTCAACTTACGTTAAGTCCAACCACGGATATATCTTTTATACAGAATCTAATGGTACGAATGTAGCTCTAAAAATTAAGAAGCAAGATTCATGGGAAATCGAAAAGAAATCTGTTCAAAATGGAATTTAAAAGGTTCATACAAAAAAAGAGTACTTTACTTCAAAGTACTCTTTCAAAGAAAATTACCACTTACGACATTTATCATCATCGTCGTCACGTTTACGATTGCGACGGCAATCATCACAATCACAGTCACGTTTACGATTGCAACGACAATCATCACAATCTCTGCGTCTACATCTTCCAAACATTAAATCATCCCAAAATCTATTACAATCTCTGCGTCTACACCGACAATTATTACACATGAATATGATTCCTCCCTAATATAAAATAGAATTCATCATATTCTATGTTTAAAAGGATAAAAAGGCTTGTTTAATAGTCTATTTAAAGTGTATAAATGTGATGTAATTTGAATCAAGTACTAATTCATGCCTATATTTCCTGCTGCCCTTCCACAGCCCCCTTCAATCTCTGCAACATATACCCAATCCCTTTACACCCTTCTAATGGATATGTAATGATTTCTTCTGGATATAGCCTCATCACAACTTTTTTATGCTTCTTCCCTGCAAGTAATACTATTTCATCAAACTGAAGTAAGCCTTTATCAATTATCTGTTGTTCTAATTGTTCAATGCTAATAATCTCATCACTCTTTGAATCAAATGCAAGATCATAATTTTCCTGTACGATATCATTTGGCCTTAAAAATCCATGCTTTGCTGATAATATAACCCAGTTCTCGAAAAACTCAGTTGCATATGCCTGACATGCTTTTCCGAATGGACTAATATATACATTTTTTGCCTCTGCCTCTCCATACTCTGGGTATTTATCCCAAATCTTCTTCTTTCCGCATGGAATTATGCATAACCTTTTCATCGTGATTTCTTACCTCGATTCTATATTTCTTATGAAATATCAATTTTCCAGTACATTTTTTTACAGAATACTATATACTAATCTCGAAAGATTAAATTACATTATCTTCTATATTTGGTTTAATTTATTTCAGGACAGTCTATTAAGCATATATATTATTACATAAACATACCGTACAAAAGTCACTTTCATACAGCATGCAAACACCTCATCCTTTAGTGAATTTGTAAAGATTTCGTAAAATCAAGTACACTTAATCTCCTAATATATATTTAATAGTACAATATATAAATGTAGTACAAAAAGGAGGTGAACAACTATGAAAAATATACTCCCAGCATTATTAACTTATATTATTGCTTGTATCATCGCGATTATCATTCCAGCATCTGACGGCTATAATACTATAGGTTGGAAATTCTTTGTTGGGCAAGCGTACGCAATACCTATTTTCATTATTACTGCTATTATTACAGTTTATATAAACAAGAAAAAGTCTTATGAATAAAAGTTTTTAAGGATAGCTAAAGGCTATCCTTATTTTAATTCGTTAATCAGATCCAGAATAGCGCTAGCAGTATTTTCTATCCTTTCTTCCGAAAAGTCAAACTTAACACCTGTATTTCCGTATATTTCCTGTATAGATAAATTCCAATCTGAACTCGCTCCCACTTTAAAGAAAGCAATCGCTTTTTCTGGATCTTCCCGATAAATTTGAAACAATTGCATTGCTCCTATTTGTGCAATTGCATATTCAATTTTATAAAAAGGAAACTGAAAATAGTGAAATGACTCTAACCAGCTTGCACCGATTTCATACTCTAATCCTGCAATATCGACTGATGAATATTGATACCTTTTACATAGTTCAACATATTTCTTATCACGCTCTTCTGGTGTATGGTTTGGATTTGTATAGAGCCAGTGTTGGAATACATCTCCTGAAACTGACGACATTAATAAAGACAACGTACGGAACAATTGTACTTGCTGCACTTCCTTATACTCACCCTCTTGCTTATAAAAAATATTAAGCTTATCCATTAATAGTAACTCAAGACTAAGGGAATAAAGTTCAGCCACCTCTTCACGAAGATATCTTTCCTGCATGCTACTTTCATTGTTAAATTGTTTATAAAAGTGTAATGCATGCCCTATTTCATGTATTAGTGCATTAATTGCATAAAATGAAGGACTAAAATTGGAATACACAAAAACATCTTTACTATGAGGTAAGGTAAAACAAGCAGCTCCTGGCGCTTTATTTTCTCGTTCTTCTACGTCAATTAATCCTGCTTTCCTTATATGAGTAAATTCTCCATGAAAGCACGAATCTGTCTTCCGTAACATTTCTTCAACCCCACCCAATAAATCAATGGAATTTTCAAACGGAATTTTTTGCAAATTACAAGGAGCAAGATCCCAAGGGCGGTACGTTTTTACACCGAGATTCTTTTTGAAATGACTTCCTAACTGTTTCCAAATTGGTACAACATACTTCACTATAGATTCATGAAGCTTATAACAATCTTCAATAATATAATCTCTATTTTTCAGTTTAAAAGCATATTCACAAAAATTATTAAATCCTGCATTTAACGCTATCTGATTCCGTAATTGTACAAGTTCCTTCATAATACAATCTATTTCTATTTTCACTACACTTCTTGCTTCGCATAAAGCATACCATGCCTTTTCTCGAATATTTCTATTTGGGTTATCTAGCTGTGCTTTTACGTATGCATACGTCTTTTGTTCTTCTTCCCAATGAATAGCTATGTTAGACATTATTTCTCTATACTTCGTTATAAGCTCTTGCTCTTTAATGGAAAGAGCAATGTTCTTTTCATTAAATATTTTACTTTTCACCAATCTTGCTTTTTTCATAAATCCATATTTCTGCTCATCTAATAAATCGACAAACGGACAATCTTTAAATTTCTGGTCAAATTTTGCATTGTATCTTTTTAAAAGTGGTTGAATTGTATTTTGATTATACATATGTAAATCACGTAAATTACTATCGTCTGTATCTCTATATGTGGCAATTAAACTATTAGTTAACTCCTCTTCTATTTTAGCGTTTAAACACTGTTCATCCAAAAGCCAACTCTCTAATTCTAAAACAGAAGTAATATTCCGCTCGAAAAGTGCCTGTAATTTACTTTTCAATGTTTCCAAATCAATAAACATACACAATCCTCCTATTTTTAATTTCAATTTTCTGTTTTTTAGAGATAGAAAAAGACAAGCAGCCAATCTGACTACTTGTCCTTCCTGTTTATCCGTACACAATAATATTAAGCTTGGAATGTTTCTGTTAATACTGGCACGATTTGTTTTTTACGAGATACAACACCTTTTAAAGTAGCAGTGTTGTTTTCTAGAGATACGTTGTATGCTTTCTCAACAACTTTTGCTGCTTTACCGATCGCAAGACAGATAGAATCGTTAGTTAAGATATCAGTTACAACGAATAAGAATAGGTCTAAACCTTTTTCTTCTACTACTGCAGAGATAACTTTTTCAAGTTCCGCTTGGTGTACAAGAACGTCGTTTGTATCAACAGCGTTTACTTGTGCGATTTCAACTTTCGCATTACCCATTTGGAATTCTTTAGCGTCAAGAGAGATTAATTGCTCCATTGTTTTTCCGCTTAAGTCAGCACCAGCTTTTAACATTTCTAAGCCGTAGTTATCTGCATCTACACCAGCGATTTCCGCTAGTTCGCGAGCTGCTGCTACGTCTTGTTCTGTGCAAGTTGGAGATTTGAATAGTAAAGAATCTGAAATGATTGCAGATAACATTAAACCTGCAACTTCTTTACGAATTGCAACGCCGTTTTCTTTGTACATTTTGTTTAAAATTGTAGCTGTACATCCAACTGGCTCACAACGGTAGTATATAGGATCGCTTGTTTCAAAGTTAGCAATACGGTGATGGTCAATAACTTCTAACACACGAACAGATTCGATATCGTTAGCACTTTGTTGACGCTCATTATGATCAACTAAAATAACGTTGTCCACTTCGCTTGCAACTGTCTCAACAAAACGCGGTCCTTCTACTTTAAAATAGTCTAACGCAAATTGAGTTTCGCCGCTGATTTCGCCTAAACGTACAGGCTCAGCATTCATTCCTAATTCTTTTTTTAATTCTGCATAAGCAATTGCAGAACAAATTGCATCTGTATCTGGGTTTTTATGCCCGAAAACTAGTACTTTTTCCATGTTTTCCACCTCTTCATGAAAAGGATATCTTAAAGAAGCAAATATGACAATATTTAAAGCCCATTTTTTTATAAATAATTGCACTTTCTTCTATATTTTTCATAAAAAAGATCATCTAAAATGAATTAGATGATCAAAATGTATATTTAATTTAAAATAGTGTAGGAACTTGCACTACATTGTTAACGCAAAATTAGAATTTAAACCATTGTTCACAAGGTTCACATCAATAACTTGATAAAACGCATTTCCAGTGTCCGCAATCTCCCAAACAGCTAAAATAAGATGGTAGCCACTACGATCAGTTGGTACATTCGCTTCATGCGTTACTGTTGTCCCTGGTCTAACTCCGCCATCATTTTTCACATAGAACGGCACTAAATCTAAACTAGACCTTGTTAAAGGCATATTTGGATTCCAATCCTTCTTTGTAATGTAGTATTTCCATTCTTTCGTACTATGAGGAGCCGTTAGTTTCCACTTGAATGTATTCGTCCCGCCGTTTAACGTAACTTTCTTCCACCTATCCACTGATTGAGCGTCTAAAGTAGGAAAATGACCAGCACCTGCAATTTGTCCATCAGAAGGTCCTAATTGCGGAAAGCCGCCTATTCCTTCTACACTTTGTGGTTCATATTGAACTGGACCGCAATTTACATTTACCCCTTGCTTACATAAAAAAGATCGGCTCGCTGGTGATTCTACATACCCATGAGCTGAAGCCTTTTCTGAAAATCCAAATGTTAATAATCCCGTAAGTAATATCCCACCACTAAACATAACCTTTTTCATCTTTTGTAAACTTGTCTTTTTCATTCTTTCATCCCCTTCCCAAAAATGAAACGAAAATAACTATAGTTGCCTAGTCATCTTCTCTACAATCATTATAAGTGGAAGGGCATTACTAAAAGAACCCTCTAAAAAATTTCTCAAATTCTTTTAGCTACAATAATATCAAGTCTTCACGCATTTTAATTACCAGTTATCAAATCTATTATTTATTTTGTCTTTTTACTGTTAAATACTTATAACACCGTCTGAAAATACAACCGGTGTTAAAGTAGTTAATAATTACTTACAATTATATATCACAGTGTAGCTTCGAAAAAAGTTTGATTACATTAACTCTATAAACCTAGATAAAGTAATACAAAGAAAAAATGTGTTTTGAAAAAGATTGATCTAAACACGCTTTAAATATACTCAATTAAACCATTCGTTTATAAATAAATTACGAAATTGGCAAAGGCATTCTAATTATCGAATAGCCCTCTTCCTCTCAGATTTGCGGAAACTGGCTCCTTTCCTATCTCACGTGCCCATATAGATAACTGGCCGATATGGTGGATTTCATGGACAATGACATGACGTATTATCTCTCCGTGTGTACATTCAATGACTCGGCGCCTGATTGGGGCGTCTCTAGAGCTATTCGGTTCTTCATTGAAATCAGTTTCTGAAAGTTTCCGAGAATCCATTTCATTTGTCCAAGATGTCACAAATGGCTTCACTTTCTCGTGGTATTGATCCGAAAGATTTTTCACTTTTTGCAAGCTAGCATAATCTTCAAACAATGGCTCCTCAGGCACTGGTTCACCTCGCAAACCTAAGATCCACATATATTCCACATCTACAATATGAAATAGGGTATGTAGGATGCTACCAAATCCACCAACCCGTTTCTTTAATAGTTCTTCAGCCGACATATCTTCGCACAATGTAAACCAATCATCACGAACTTGCCAGTTATATTGAAACAGTTTCAACATCACAACAACCTCCATTTTTTAGATTAACATTTTAATATTCACCAAATGACTTCAAAATCAAAATCTAAAAAAACTGTTAAAACTTTCTACAGACTGGCCCTTTAAATTAAACATTCCAGATGAAGGTAAAGGGTCAAAAGAAAAACACTATTATACAGGGGTGTATCAAACATTGTTTGAAACTATCCCTCTTTTCAAATAAAAAAACTAAATCATTTTATAATAAATTACCGTTGCATCCAACTCACCATCCGGAGAAATTGCGTATTCAGGTATTTTTCCAACTTTTTGATAGTCTAATGATTTATACAATCTATTGGATGGGTCTCCTTCTCTCGTATCTAACACTAAAAGAGACCTTTTTTCTTGCTTTGCTCGTTCCTCTGCTTTTTGCATAAGTAAACGTCCAATGCCATTACGTCTAAAGTTTGGATGAGTCATTAACTTGCAAATTTCGGCTCTATGAATCCCATTAGGCTTTGTAACTAAATGTAATTGAATACTCCCTGCCACTTCATTATTTATTTTAGCAACATATAAGATCACTTCTGGTGCTAAAGCTGTTTGCCAATACATTGTTGATTCTTTTTCTTCCAGTGGAGGTAAAAAACCAATTGACGCCCCATTATCTACTACTGTTTTCAAAAGTTTAGAAAGCTCTTCCATATCATCTTTTATTTGCTTAATCTCTTCAATTACTAAATTTCGCATTACTAATCCCCCTTTTGTTTTATTGTACCAAGTTTTAAAGAAGGAATTACGGATTACTAAGATGAAATTATTTAAGGTACAATTTTTTAGAGAAAGGATACCTATATGAAGTATATATTAGATAGGACATACGCAAGAGAATTACTCGAGTGGGCATATGAACAAAATCCAGGTCCTTGGTTTGAACATTCACGTAATGTTGCCCTTGCAACTGAAAAGATAGTTGTTGAACTTATTAATAATGGGTACGACCTAGATGCTGATATAGCATATAATGCTGCCCTCCTGCATGATATAGGAAGATATAAAGGTTTTACTAAATCTGTTATTCATTCCTATGATGGTTATATGTATATGAATGAATTAGGGTATACAGGAAACGCCATTATATGTGTGACGCATTCATTTCCTTGCAAAAATGAGCATTTAGATATCGCGGCAGAGTGGAGCCTTGTTCCCGATTATATGGAAAGCCGGTTGGTTGACATACTTAATGAACATAGTGACTACGACTTATACAATAAAGTAATTACCCTTTGCGACGCTCTCGCTGACGCGGATGGCTTTACTACACTTGAAAGAAGATTGGTTTCCGTTGGTTTACGACACGGAACAACCTCTCATACCTCCTTACATTGGAAAGGATTCTACACAATTAAGACTGAATTAGAATCTTTAATCGGTAAGAGTATATACAGAGTTCTTCCTGGCGTAGAGAAATCGATTTATAAAAATATGGAATGTTAAATTACATACAACTTGAAAACGATAGAATTTGTATGTGTAATTCTAAAGAACTCATCGAAAAGTGGAGGGGTTAATTATTAGTAAAATAGGATTTGACTTAATAAATCATGAGGATAATTTTGATCTTGGATATGAAGATATCGAGGGGATATCTAAGAGATGTAAATTTTCTAACTGCTCTCATACAAATGAACCACACTGTGCAATTAAAAAAGCTATTTCCGATGGAATTCTTACAGAAGACATAATAGATAGTTATTATAGAGATAAGAATGAATTCGAATATGTATCTAAACAAAAGAACAAAACAAAGGCAATTGACTATATGAAACAGTTAAAACTATTTCGAAAAGACTAGAATACAATAAAAAGTCTCTCTCTTTTAATTTTGAGGAGAGACTTTTTATATTTAAAGATTTTAATTTTGCTTCACACTCTTACCTTAAATTCGTTGCTTTGCAGTTAAATAGAATTTATCCACTTAAAAAAGATTGAATTTTCAGTTTTTAAATCCTAGAATTTCACACTATCATCTTCTGTTATATTTTCTGTAGATTTTTTTCTTTCAACCTCTTTACTTCTTTCTTCCCAAAATGTTAAACCTTCAATTCCCACATTTTTAGGATCAAACACTGGATCTTTCCCTTCTTTTTTCTGTGCTTCATAATCTTTTAACACTTTTAATGCGATTTTACTTAATAGTAGAATCGCGATTAAGTTTAACCATGCCATACTACCGATTCCTAAATCTCCAAGGTTCCATAATAGCGACGCTGATTCTACGCTACCGATGTAAACCATAATTAAAAACCCAATTTTCAAAACTGGTTTTAACCAGCTATATTTGAGGTCACGATCTAAATAAGTAAGCGTCGTTTCAGCGATATAGTAGTACGCAAGTAAAGTTGTAAATGCGAAGAAGAAGATTGCGATTGAAATAAATATTGGACCAAATCCTGTCATAACAGTTTCAACTGCTTGTTGTGTATAGATTGGACCTGCATCTACATTCCCTATGTTCTTTACAATAGCGCTTTTCCCTTCAGGTATTACATTATACATACCTGTTATTAAAATCATAAGCGCTGTCGCTGTACATACAACAATTGTATCGATATATACAGAAAATGCTTGAACTAACCCTTGTTTTGCAGGATGCGATACTTCAGCAGCAGCGGAGCTATACGTCGCTTCTCCAACACCAGCAACATTTGAAAATACAGCACGTTTTACCCCCCATGCAATCGCTGCACCGACGATTCCGCCAAACATTTCATTTACACCAAATGCACTAGAGAAAATTAATGCAAACATACTTGGAATTTCCGTTACATTCGCAATTAATACGATACATGTAACAATTACATAACCAATCGCCATAAATGGAACAAGCATTTGCGAAACGCCAGCAATTCTCTTTACGCCACCAAAAATGATTGCTGCTAATAATACGACTAACAATATACCAGTTATATATTTGCTAATACCATTAGAATTTTCGAATCCAACTGCAATACTGCTCGATTGAATACCTGGTAATAAAACGCCATATGAAAGTGTTACAACGACCGCTACAATGACTGCAAACCATTTCATTTTTAAACCTTTTTCAATAAAATATGGTGTACCACCGCGATATTCATTCCCTACTTTACTTTTATACACTTGAGATAATGTCGATTCAACGAATGCACTAGCTGCTCCTAACAAAGCCATTACCCACATCCAAAATACAGCTCCAGGTCCGCCAAAAGCGATAGCTGTCGCTACCCCCGCGATATTACCTATTCCAACCCTACCTGATAAGGCTAAACAAAACGCTTGAAAGGATGATATTCCCGTCTCCGAGCTCTTCCCTTCAAATAATAGTTTAATCATTTCTTTAAAATAACGAATTTGTAAAAAACGAGTGGCTATTGTAAAATACACCCCTGCTCCTAATGCGAAAACAACTAAGCCAATACTCCATACTTGCCCTACTAACCATTCTACTAACTGCTCCATCCAAATCCCCCTTATAATTCTTTTGAAAAAGCAATTTTATATATAAGAAAACGGACAACCTTTTTCGTATCTTCCAGTTGTCCGCATCTCTTACTATATTTCATTATCCCGCTATTTGCGGGCAGTAAAACTCCTCACTGAATAGCGTTTCACTTTATATTTACCCAAACACTTTTCACTTCTGTATAATTATCAAGTGCATATGAACCTAACTCACGTCCAATACCTGATTGTTTATATCCACCAAATGGTGCAGCTGCATTTTCTAAGTTATAATCATTAATCCACACTGTTCCTGCCTTTAATCTATTAGCAACTTGATGTCCAGTTTTAATATTTTGTGTCCATACGCCAGCTGCAAGTCCGTAAGACGATCGATTTGCTCTTTCGATTACTTCTTCTGTTGACTCGAACGGAAGAACTACGACAACAGGTCCAAAGATTTCTTCCCTAACAATTGTCATATCGTCAGTAACATTTGTGAATACTGTTGGTTGTACAAAATAACCTTTTTCAAATGCACGTTCACCACCAGCAGCAACGGTAGCACCTTCAGCTCTTCCTTGTTCAATGTAATGTAGCACACGCTCTTGTTGTTTTTTAGATACAAGTGGACCCATTTCTGTATCTGTTTCCATCCCGGCTCCAAGTTTAATATTATTTGCCCTTTTTACAAGCTCTTCTACTACAGTTTCATAATGCTTCCGATGAACGAATACACGGGATCCTGCACTACAATTTTGACCATGATTATACATAATGCCTTGGAATGCACCGTTAATCGCTTCTTCCAAATCAGCGTCTTCTAAAATGATATTTGGTGACTTACCACCAAGTTCTAACGTTACATGTTTGATTGTTTCTGCAGATTGACGCATAATATATTTCCCTGTAACTGTTGAACCTGTGAAAGCTACTTTATCAATATCATGATGATTTACAATTGCAGCACCTGCTTCGGGGCCAAACCTGGTACAAAGTTTACAACACCGTTTGGAAATCCAGCTTCTTTAAAAAGCTTCGCTGTATATAGTAAAGATAAAGGTGTTTGCTCTGCTGGTTTTAATACAATCGTACAACCTGTCGCGAGTGCAGCACCCATTTTCCAGGAAGACATAACAAGCGGAAAATTCCACGGAATAATTTGACCTACAACGCCAACCGGTTCATGGCGTGTGTAATTTAAATAATCTTTTGAAATCGGAATGGTTTGCCCAATAATTTTTGTAGCCCATCCCGCGTAATAGCGGTAATTTTCTACAGTCGCTGAAATATCATCATCAAGTGCTACTTGATATGGTTTTCCATTATCTAAAGCTTCCAGCTGTGCCAATTCTTCTCTATGCTCTTCAATTAAATCTGCTAATTTATAAATAAGATGTGCTCTTTCAGCAGTAGTCATCTCTGCCCACGGGCCTGATTCAAAAGCAAATCTTGCCGCTTTTACTGCGATATCAACATCTTCTTCTTGTGCTTCACATACGACCGCTAAAACATCTTCTGTCGCTGGATTATATGTTTCAAATGTCTTTCCACTAATAGAAGGAACAAATTCGCCATTAATGAACATTTTAATTTCTTCATTTAAAAACGCTTTCACTTTTGGTTTCAGCTCAATGTTTGTCGTTAACATATATACTCTCCTCCTTATTTAAACAGCTGCATGAGCTGCAATTTCTGATAAAATCGTTTGAAGCTTTTGATCTTCTTCTTCAGTTAATCCGAGTCTCGGATAACGTGAAGGTCCCCCGACTTGCCCATGTAATTCCATTGAGCGTTTAACGATTTGTACATATTTCCCTGACCCTTCAAGGAACTCGCAAAGAGGTAAAATAGCATCGTTTATTTCCCATGCTTTTTCTAATTCACCATTTTGAAAATGCTCATACATTTTCGTAACGAGACCTGGAACGATATTTCCTGCTACTGAAACCCATCCCGAGGCACCAACTAAATAAGATTCCATAACTAAATCTTCAGATCCGCAGAAGACTTGAAAAGCACCTTCACCTTGTCTTACTAAATCTCTCGCTTTTCGAATATCTCCACTAGATTCTTTAATATGTGTAACATTTTCACACTCTTTTCCAATACGGAGCATTAACTCTGTGCTCATATTAACACCAGAAGTAAATGGGTTATTGTATAGCATAATTGGTATATTTACAGCGTTTGAGATTTCTTTAAAATGAAAATAAATCTCCTCTTCCTTCGGTTTACAATAGTAAGAGTTTATAATTAATGCACAATCCGCTCCATGCGCTTCTGCATGTTTCGTATATTCAATCGTTTCTTTCGTCGTTTCTGCTGCAGTTCCAACAATGACTGGAATACGGCCATCAACTTCTTTTAATACTGTTTCTACCATGTTAAATCGTTCTTCTTTTGATAAACTAACAAATTCTCCCGTACTTCCATTAATAATAATTCCAGCTACTTTTTTCTCAATAAAGTAGTTTACGTTTTGCTTTACACCTTTCCAATCAATCTCTTGAAACTCATCCATTGGTGTTATTAATACTGGAAATGCCCCTTTAATATTTTGCATCTTTATCTCTCCCTTTAACATATTATTTTAATAAGAAACCTGTTGGAAACGGATCGGTAGGATCTAATATAAATGTTTGCATACCTGTAATAAACCCTCTACTTTCAAATCGAAAAATGTATCCGAGTTCTTCTTTCTTCACTTTTTCTACTGTTATAAAGCTATTAAAAATACTTTCATTTTTAAAAGGTTTATCCGCTATATATTCATTTTTAAATAAAGCATGAACATAAGACACAATAGTAGAAACGAAACCTGGTGAACGCACTATAAAGTTATCTTCATGAAATGTAATCGACTTTATATGGTTCTTTTCTTTTTGCATAGAATCTACTAAAATAAGTCTTTTTATTAATGACTGTTTTTGTATAGTTTGAAGTGTAGCTTCACCCCATTTTTTTAATTTAGAGATGTTTTCAATACTGATTTCTGGCGAATACGTATCCTTTTCTACAACTGCATATACTTTATCTGCCTGTATGAGAGAGTAATTTATATTACCAACCTTTAAATTTTTCTCAATCATATAACATAGTTTGCTTTCAAGCGAAACAGATACAACTTCATCATTCTCTACATATGCATCCACTGAAAATATGCCAGATAGCGTTTCGATTTTGTATTGATTTGACTCTCTCTTTTTTAAATACCCGCTTTCTAGTAACATCGTTATTACTGCGACAATGCCTCCGTAATGAAGAGGAATGGATCCTTCATGATTAAAAAATAATACAGCTGCATCCACTTCATTATGAATAGAAGGAACGACAATACATCCATTTAAACCGATGAAACCACGTGGTTCATTTAATAAAAGCTTCATTTCTTCTGCTAATTCACCTGAAAATTGTTCATTTAATTGCTCCAAACTGTAGTAGTATTTACATGGTACGTCTTTAATTACACGAAATGCCTCGCCATTTACGTGTACGTCTACTGCTGTATACATTTTTTGAATGTTCATTTTACATCCTCCGTTTCATGTTCCATCGGCGGAATTAGCAAAAAGCCTTCTTTAAGTGGATCCTTTTCATTGTAAAAAAATCTATGCATACCCATAAGCCAAGCTGATCCCGTAATTTTCGTTACTACAGCTTCAATATTTTCTACATATGTTGTATTCATGACACACCCTTTAAATAAAGAACCTACAATACTCTCATGAACAAATTTTTCATCGATATCAATTTTTTTATGAGCATATAATACAGCTAACTTCGCTGATGTTCCTGTGCCACATGGAGAACGATCAATTCCTCCTGGCGGAACAACAACTGTATTTTTCACATGCGCACTTTCATGAGTAGGATCTGTATAAAATTCAACATGTGTTAACCCTCTTATAAACGAATACTCTGGATGAATGATTTCAAATTTCTCATTAATTGTATTTCTAATATGAATCGCCTTATCAATGATTGTAGATGCGTTTTCTGGTACTAACTCTAAACCTACGGACTTCGCATCGATAATGGCATAAAAATTCCCTCCATACGCAATATCCGCCTCTACAGTTCCAATTTCTTCGACGTGTACAGAAATATTTTTCAGTAAAAAAGCTGGTATGTTACAGAAGGAGACTTCTTTCGCTTTCCCATCTTGAACAGAAATATCTACTTCAACTAAGCCAGCTGGCGTATCTAGCTTTAAAGAAGTAACTGGTTCAACTACTGGAATTAAACCTGATTCAACTAAAGCTGTACATACACCGATTGTATCGTGGCCACACATCGGTAAATATCCACCTGTCTCTATGTATATAACACCTATATCAGCTTCAGGATGACACGGATCTGTTAATAGTGCTCCTGACATTACATCATGACCACGTGGCTCATTCATTAACAATTTGCGAATCCAGTCATAATCCTTTTTCATATGTAACATCTTCTCTGCCATCGTCTCTCCAATTAACTTAGGAAGTCCGCTAATTAATGTCCTCGTAGGATTCCCGCCCGTATGTGTATCAATCGTCGTAAAGACTCTTTGTGACCTCATCCGTTTAACACCCTTTCTGTAAAACGACTCAAACGAAGTGGTTCAATAGGAATAATTGTTTCTTTTTCATTTAATAACTCCTCAATCACTTTCCCAGTAACTGCCGCAAGACTAATTCCATCACCTTCATGTCCTGCTGCTATAAAGTAGTTCGGAATATGTTCCACTCCTGAAATGATTGGCAAATGATCTTCTGTCCACGGGCGTAATCCAGCATATGAACGAATCACCATCATATCCGCCATTTTCGGATAAAAGCGAATTGCTCTGTTCGCAATACATTTAATAACCTCGTTATTTATCCTCGTATGAAACCCTACAAACTCTCTACTACTACCAATTAAAAAATTTTGGCTTTCTGTCGGTTCAAATACAAGAGCTACCCCATATTTTTCAGTTAAAGCATCCACTTTTCGTTTTCCGCCAAATTTAGAAATCAAATAACCAAATTCCATTACTTTACGGCAGCCAACGTGTTGTTGCCTGGAAGCTACAATAATATGCCCCTTTCTCGGTTCAATTGGGATATTCACATCTAACATTTGCCCGATTTTAGGAGCCCACACACCAGCTGCGTTCACCACTTGCTTCGCAGTAAACGTCCCATTTGTCGTTTCTACAATAAAGGAACCGTCTATATCTCTTTTCATTTCTTTTACTTCTGTATGATTAAAAGCTTTCGTACCAAACTTCTTCGATTCTGCAAGAAGTGAAAAAGCAAGAAGATATGGATTTACAGTCGAATCGGTTGCGCATTCTAAACCACCTAATAAATCATCCGCAAAAAATGGCGATTCTTCTCTTATATCTTGCCGATCAAGCATTCGAAACGGTAAACCAGCTTCTTTTTGACGATTCACCCATTGCTGCGCTGCCTCCATCTCTTCGTCTGATTCACAAACGAGAATACTTCCTGGCGCCCTATATTCAAATGAGTGCTCCAATTCTTCACTTAATTCCGTTACTAATTTTTGACTTACTAACGACATTTGACTATCAAAACCTGGGTCTTTATCAATAGCCAAAATGTTCCCATCACACCGTGAAGACGTCCCACTGACAAATTCTCCTTTTTCAATGATCGTTACGTCTCTTCCGTATTTTGATGTGTAATACGCGATAGAACAGCCTATAATACCACCGCCTATTATTAAAACGTCACAGTGTCTCACATAGCACCCCCCTTTCTCCTAAATCTCTCACTTTCTATTTATGCAATTGGTGTGCCAACTCTACAAACAGAACTATTTATATGAAATAATTTTTATTTGTAAAAATATTTTAAATTTATCGTAAATAGGTGTATTATTTTTTTATCACTGTCTAAATTTTTATACATATCAGGAGGACATTATGACATTTTCATTTCCAACAATAAAAGAGTTTATAAAAATTTTATCAATCGATCGTACAAGTATGTTTAAGTACACGAAACAGGTAGGTGACAAATTTTATTACATCCATTCATCTACTGAAGAATGGAGTTGTGCAGTTATATATGAAAATGACTCTTTCAATGCTTTAATCGAAGCCTTTTCTAGCTATTCAGCGGTCGTTATTATAAACGAAACTCAAGAACCTATATGCTGTATAACTGCTCAGCGAACGATTCCTTTTCTTTATAAGTATTACAATGAACTACAAGCTTTTTATAATACTGTAATTCAAACAACTGATTCCTCTGTTACAGTCATAGATGATAAAGAATGCGTTCGCACTTGGACGGATGGCGCCGAAAAGATTTTTTCAGTCAACCATAATGAAATTATCGGGCAACCAATCACTCGATTTTTTGATTATAAAGATTTAGAAATTTTACAATCATTACATGACGGAAAAAGCATAATCGCTCAGTTCCATCAGCCTCGTCCGGACTTGTTCGTATTAATTAATTCAAATCCAGTTTATTGTAACGATGAAATTATAGGAGCCGTCGTTTCTGAAACTGATGTTACAAATCAAGTCGCTTTGAATGAAAAACTATTTAATATGTCGCATGAAATGCACCGATTAGAACAAGAAGTAGCAAAATATAAAGATACATCCGATCCTTTCCAGGCGATGAATGGAAAAAGCCCTGTTATACAAAGAACGATTCAATTAGCTAGAAAGGTTTGTTCAGTGAAATCCACGGTTTTAATACTCGGCGAAAGCGGTGTTGGAAAAGAAGTGTTTGCGAAAGCAATTCATGAAGCAAGTGAGGCAGCAAATGCCCCTTTCATTTCGATCAACTGCGGTGCAATCCCAGAAGCGTTATTTGAAAGTGAATTATTCGGTTACGAGCGCGGGGCGTTTTCTGGTGCAAATAGTAAAGGTAAGAAAGGGAAAATTGAGCTCGCGCAAGGCGGTACTTTATTCCTTGATGAAATAGGTGAAATGCCTCTCGATATGCAAGTGAAACTTTTGCGTGTACTGCAAGAACGAAAGTATTACCGAGTTGGTGGAGAAAAAGAAATAAATATTGATTTCCGCATTATCGCTGCTACAAATCGTGATTTACAAGAAGAAATGAAAAAAGGAACCTTCCGAGAAGATTTATACTATCGCTTAAATGTAGTTAGCTTGCATATTCCGCCACTACGCGAAAGACGAGAGGATATTATCGAATTAACATACTCATTCTTAAACGATTTTTCAATAAACTATAACAGACCAATTCGAGACTTACCTTCAAATATTATGCATGAACTACTCCATTACAATTGGCCTGGTAATATTCGTGAGCTCCGAAACGTAGTTGAACGACTCGTCGTATTTGCGACAGACGGCATTATTAAACAAGAATATTTACCATTTCATACAAATGAAACTTTAGACAATCATACAGCTCAATCCCTATTACTCAGCAACAATAATACAATTCTTTCTTTACAAGAAGAAATGGATGAGCACGAGAAAAAGGTAATTGGGCGAGCTTTACGCATTTTAGATGGTAATAAATTAGAATGTGCGAAACAACTTGGCGTAACGAGGGCCACTTTATATAACCGTTTAAAAAGGCTGGGGTTACAATAAAGTGAAACTTTAATCAGTGGGGGTTTTGTTCATCCCCACTTGATTATTAGCCCTCACCAATCGGGCTTTTACGGGCAGCCCGACCCCCACCTAACTTCTTTGCTTTCACTGAATTTTGAGGTGGGGGTCTTACTGCCCAGCAAATAGCTAGATAGCCCCTCTCCTCCTCTATATTGGCATAGTTTTTGCATAATAATTTGTGTAAACCGAACTAGAGGAGGAATACATATGACGAATAAAGAGAACTTAATTGTTTGTCGTTGTGAAGAAGTTACATACGGACAACTTCAATCGACAATTGCTGAATATAAATGCTCAGCAAGAGAATTAAAACTAAGAACACGTGCTGGCATGGGATTTTGCGGTGGCCGCACATGTAGAATGATGATAGATCGAATGGTTGAAAATGCAAACCCTGACATAACTCCTAATGAAATACCTTTAAAATATCAACCACCAATACGTGCGGTTACTTTTGGAGCGGTAGGTGAAAGTAAATGAGTAGAATTACAGATCACCCTATTTTAGGTAGTTTAAATAATAGTGAACGCATCACTTTTCAATTTAACGGTCAACAATACGAAGCTTATGAACACGAAACGATAGCTGCTGCCTTGCTAGCAAACGGAATACGAACTTTAAGGGTCCATGAAGATAGCGGGACACCACGAGGTATTTATTGTAATATCGGGCATTGTTCAGAATGCCGCGTGACAGTAAATAATCAATCGAACGTAAGAGCATGCTTAACGGTTGTAGAAGACAATATGGTTGTTAAAAGTGGAAAACAGCATCCGAATATCGTGAGAGAGATGGTGAAAAAGCGATGATCGATGTAATTATTATTGGCGCAGGACCAGCAGGATTATCAACGTCTATCTCTTGTGCCCATTTTGGACTTAACGTACTTGTTATTGATGAATTTATGAAGCCTGGTGGGAGATTGCTCGGACAATTGCATCAAGAGCCTACTGGAGAATGGTGGAACGGCATAGAAGAATCCAAACGCCTTCACGAAGAAGCAAAATCACTTTCAGTCGATATTCGGTGCGGTGTTTCTGTCTTTAATTTAGATAAAGATGAGAACTCTTGGCTCATACATACAAATATCGGTACATTAGAAGCACCGTTCGTACTCATTGCTACTGGGGCTGCTGAGTATTCTATTCCCCTTCCTGGCTGGACACTTCCAGGGGTTATGTCAATTGGAGCAGCTCAAGTTATGACAAATGTTCACCGCGTGCAAGTTGGAAAAAAAGGAATCATTATCGGCGCTAACATTTTGTCATTCGCTATTTTAAATGAACTACAGTTAGCTGGAATTAATGTGGATCATATTGTACTTCCCGAAAAAAGTGAGCTAAGCCAAAAAGCTGGTGAACCAGAAGAAGTTTTGAACTCTCTTTTAAATGCGGCTCACCTCGCTCCTTCTGCTTTTTTGCGTATAGGTAGCCGTTTTATGAAATATGATTGGATTCGAAAAGCTGGATTAACCTTCTATCCAAATAACGGAATGAAAATAAACGGGACACCACTCCATCTCCGTAAAGCTGCACTTGAAATTATCGGTACAGATCAAGTTGAGGGTGTACGTGTTGCTAACATTGACTCTAAAGGGAATATTATTAACGGATCAGAAAAGATATATGAGGCAGACTTCGTTTGTATCGCTGGAGGTTTATATCCGCTTGCTGAGCTTGCCGCTGTAGCAGGATGCCCTTTCCATTACATTCCGGAATTAGGCGGGCATGTCCCGCTTCATTCAGAAGAAATGGAAACCCCTCTTCCAGGTTTATTTGTAGCTGGAAACATTACCGGAATTGAAAGCGGGAAAATTGCGATGGCACAAGGTACTGTCGCTGGATATTCAATCGTAAAACAAGCTAATAAAACATCTAATTTGGTTGAAAAACATTTACAACAAGCAATTCAAAATGTTCACACTGTACGTCAGAAAGCTGCGATTCGGTTTAATCCGATGGTTGATGTTGGTAGACAAAAGATGAATGAGATTTGGCGTAATTTTCAATCATCTGAAGAAAATCAACAAATGAAAGCGTGAAATACTAGCATATAAAAAAGGCGGTGGATTCATTTCCACCGCCTTTTTTATAATTTTTGTACTACATCTAGTATTTCTGTTACGCCAATTACAGGAACCAAAGGTATTACCTATTTTTCATTCCGACTAAAACTTTCGATATCGACAACCATAAATTTATAAACATTAAAATTCCGCAAATATCAGCGACAATTACATACAATCCTATAAATTGGTTTTCAAAGTGGAACAACGGAGTGTAATAAATGGCCATAATTAAGGATATAACCATTGAAAAAAGAAGCATTTTTTTCCTAGTTATCATATAGATACAATACAAAAACGTATAATAGGCCCAAAATTGCGCAGCATACCATGCATGAGATAGTCGAATACCTGTTTTCGTGTGCAAAGTTGTTAAAACCAGTATGTATATTACAAGTAATGTAATTACTGGTGCAAATCTAACAAATTGCAAAAGATTTATTAAAAAGCGTTTTTTTGAACTTAGGTGATTTACTTCGTATTTAAACATCTGTTTCGTTATATAATGAACAAAAAATATTAATCCTACACTAATAGCTAACATAAAAAGTATCATTACTACGCCTTCTTTTCTAATGTATTGATCAACTGTATTTTAAAAGTCAATAGGACTTAACCTAATAAAAATTACACCAACTAAAATTTTTACTAAACCATCTATTACAAAAAATACATCTAGATTTACGTTGGTAATGATTAATCCTATGAATGAATTGAATATTAAAATAACGGACAGCAAAAACATCATTTTTCCATGTACGGGAATAAACATTAAGAAATGAATACCTACAGCTAAAAGAATTAATAGCCAGCAATTTCTATAATCATCGCCGACAAAATGAAAAATGAGAAAAACTAAAATAGCCAAAAGTATCATTGAAAAATTAGCCCACTTTTTTTGTTCCGATGTTCCAGAACCAACTGCAAATTTCTTCCTAGTTTTAGGGTTCAATTGCCATATCATTCCTAATGTATAAACAATAATAAAAGGCCAAACATTTGGATAGCCGTTATGTTTTATTAAAAGTAAAAACATTGCTGCTCCAGCAATTATTAGCCAAATCCCATTAATCTTTTGTCTAGGATACTTGTAAGTTTGTATTTCCATGTTCCGTTCTCCTTTTTCGAACTTTTCTAGTATTCTTGATATAAATACTTTTTTAACAGAAGCCTTATGAGCAAATTCAGCTAAATTCAAACCATCATTCTTCTACCTCGTTTTGAATAATAAAATATAAGATTTCTGAAATATCATATCAAATATAGCTGTGATTTATTTGTCGTAATTCGTCGAATAGATAAATAAAAGTCGTTTTCTGTCAAAAATATTTTTCATTTGGATAGCCAACTTTAAATTAGGTAGATAAAATGATGCAAATACTAAATTGAAGACACTTGAAATACTGGATTTTATTCTAAAAGAAGAAACATACTAACAATATGAATCCAAATAAAAAACTGTTAGAGCATACAGCTCTAACAGTTTTATTGTTCATTATTATTAAATTTCGCTAATGCGTAAATGCCTTCTTCATCATCTAATTCAAGTTGCAATCTTGCTGCAAATGAATTGACGTTGTATTCTCGATCAAGTAACAAGCGTAGTGCTTCGATTAAGTTTGCTTGAATTAAAATTTGTTGGCGACCATTTACCTCTACTTCTGCAGAGAAACCATAGTCATCATCATACATTAGTTCAACTGAAACTTCTTCTGGACCAACTTGTCTTTTTTCAGCGATATATATACAAAGTGCATTTATAAGCTCTTGTTCAGAAATTTTTATTGTTTCCATGCTACTTCATCTGCCTTCTTCTTACGTTGATCTTTGAAGTATTTAAATGCACGAACTGCTAACATTACGATACCAGCCATTACTAACATATTTACCATAAACGCTAATACAGAACCAAGAGCTCCCATATTTGCAAATAAGCTACCCATTAGTAAACCACCAAGACCACCTAGTAATAAGCCTTTCATAAAGCCACCTTTATTACTTTTTGGTGCTGTGTTTGTTGCTTTTGTTTTTGAATCTGTTGTCGTTTTTTGTGAATTTACATTAGAATCTTTTTTGTTTAAATCAACTTTTGACTTTTGACCAGAACTTGGTGTATATGATTTTTTACCAGATTTGTAACTTTTCGCTGCCGCATGATCTACGAACATAAAGCTACTAGCCCCAAAGATAACCATGAATGCTGTCATTACTGCTACAAGTTTTTTCAACATATTATATCCATTCTCCTTTTATATAGATATATGTGAAATCTACCTTTCTAGTAAATTAAGAATGATAGATTTGTTTTAAAACCATTTTAAAGGTTCTTATGAACTTATTATATGAACTTTTGTCGAAATATGCAAGTATTATTTACTTACGACAATTTCATGACATAGGAAAAATTAAGCAAAACGGAATTGACTTTAAATGAAACAAAACATATTATAAGTTCATAAGAACTTTTTATAATTTTGGAGGTGAAAAGATGGAAACATTTCATCTCACACGAAACGAAATGGCAACGCTCCTTCTATCACTAAGAGGATGGAATACGAAAAAGCCTCTCGGTATTTTACAAGAAGCTTGGGCAAAGTCACATAAAAAAGATATTGAAAGCGGACAAAGCGTTACTGCTTTTATTACAACCGCACTTTCACCTATTTTTGAAAAATTAATTAAAATCGATGATACGGATGTCGGTTTTTCTTTAAATGAAATAGTTGCGCTTGGTAATCAGATTGAAAACACAAGTTTCTCTGTAACTGCTATGCAAAACTGGGTGAAACGAGATATAAAAGAAATGATTGGCTCCCCTCAAAAAGGGAAGAAATACTCAATCGAACAAGCAGCCTTACTATTCATTGTCGAAGATTTAAAAACAGCGCTTGATTTTGAATCTATTCGTAAACTATTACGACTCATCGTAAATGACCCGGCCGATCGAAGTGATGATTTAATTAATCCTGTTCATTTATATGTTGCTTACTCCTCTTTATTTGAAGAACTAAATCAAGGGAATTGCATACAACTAAATGCTACAGATACAATTCATACGATTGAAAATATTGTAAAAGAAAAAGCGGATAAAATCGCAAGCAAGTTCGATCAAATAAATAACGAACAACGCGAAGCAATTCGTAACGCTATTATTATCGCTACACTATCTGTACATACCGCATATGTACAAATGTTAGCGAAACGTTATGTGACAGCAACGTTATTTTTACAAAATTTAGATGTGAAGCCGTAAAAAATAGGAGCAGAAGTGCTCCTATTTTTTAATTTCTATACTATTTTGCACTCCTTAACTCTTTGCATCTCATACATTTTCAACTGATTCTCTACATATGACTCAATTTTTTTGAACCCTGCTTTCTCATAGCATCGCATTGCCCTCTTATTATCTTCCCTAACTTGCAATACAACCGCTTGTATATCAGGGTCTAAAAATGATTTAGCGATAAAATAATTTGTAATCTCTGTTCCAAGCCCTTTTGAATATAAATTTGAGACGCCAATCAATATTGAGTACTCCATCACATATATATCGTCATTTCTCTTCTTTTTTAATCCAACTCTCCCTATTACTTCATCCTCTACTACGATCACATGATAACTTGCATAAGATCGAGACAATTTTTCTGTCCAATACTTTTGAAGTTCTTCTATTGTATATCGTTTGAATGGTTTCACATCCGCTATGTTATGTAATTTTTCGTCATTATACCACTCTAATATAATTGGTAAGTCATCCATTTCTAATAAACGTTCATGCCAATACATATTTTCACCCCATCCAATTTCGAATTACTTGGTCAATTAAATTGAATACACAAATTCTTTTTTCGGCAAATTCACTATGTCCTGAATGTAAGATGATCGTTCCATAATATCTTCTAACTGACCATTCCTATAAACATAAATACCACCTACATATGAACTGTAAGCCCTTTTCTCAGTTATTATCGCTAATTTATTATTTTCCTCGTTAAAATCACCTTCTAGTCCTGTTTCAAATGATAAGCTTTTGGATGTTGAAAAATAAAGCTGAATTAATGATGCTATTTCTACGTAATTTGATTTTGCAAAGCACTTTATTTCATTAGAAATTATTCCATCCTGTAATGGAAGAAAGTCCTTCACTTCTATTCTCTTTGCTTTACGAAAGAAATTTTGCAGCTCCGGAGTATGGAACGAAATGTGTTTCTCTTCTATCTTTTTGAAAATGAATTGCAATAATAAGTCTTTACCTACTACAAATGGATGACCAAATCCATGATTATAAAGATCTTTTTTCATTTGAATCAACTGTTCAATATAAGGTATACCATTCTCTTCAATTACAAGCTTTCCATCTATAAAACGCATAGTCGAGATTAGTGCTTTAATCTCAATACCTTCTAACTCAAGCGATGAATAATATAAATCTCTATTCCAAAAATCTAATTGATCCATTCCTAGTGAATTAAATAATAGCTCATCTATAATCGGAAAAACTCCATCTTCTGATAAACCTTTCGTTACATCTTCTAATAATCCGGAAGTCTTATTTAAAATTGTGCGTATTTCATCATCCTCTTGAATAATTCGAACAGTCCAATCCCCGTGATCCTCTCCAGATATTTTCTGAAAGCAATGCGAATATGGACCGTGTCCAACATCGTGTAGAAGGGCTACAGTAGATACTAACTTTCGCTCATATTCTGACAAATGAATGTCACCAATCTCCGTAAGATGTTCTATCACTTTATTAACTAGTACATATACACCTATTGAATGTTCGTTCCTCGTATGTATTGCGTTCTCGTGTAAAAAATATGTATGGCCTTGTTGTTTAATATGGGCCAACCTTCGAAACGCTTTAGTATCGATCAATCGTATAATCTCTCTATCGTGAATAGTAATTGATCCGTAAATAGGATCTGTAAAACGCATAACTTCTCCCCCTTTGTAAATTCAACACTTACATCATTATACAAAATTTTCAGTCTACTAATCCTTTCATTCTCTTTAAATATGAGAAATTTTTAATATCCCTTTCATTTTCTCTTCATGAAAACTCAATTTATATCGTTTACTATAAAAACTAGGAAAACTAATACAAGACATAAAAAGTATTAAAATGGCAATAGATTCATTAAATAAGGTATAATTTGCATATAGTGAACTTTTTATGTTATTAAATAAAAAGAGCTTTTACTCGAAAAAACTTATGAACTAGAAGGTGCAACAATGTTAAGTAGTTTTATTCATTCAGTATTAACATTTTTTGAAGGATTAGGTTATTGGGGCATAATGCTTGGACTTATGATTGAGATTATCCCAAGTGAAATTGTCCTAGCTTATGCAGGTTACTTAGTATCAAATGGTAGTATCTCATTTGTAGGCGCAGTTATATTCGGTACAATTGGCGGCGTTATTGCCCAAGTTTTTGTTTATTGGATTGGACGATATGGTGGCCGCCCTGTGTTAGAACGTTATGGAAAGTATATTTTTATTCATAAAAAACAAATTGATGCTGCTGAAGATTGGTTTAATCGATACGGAACTGGCGTAATTTTCACTGCACGTTTCATTCCTGTCGTTCGCCATGCGATTTCAATTCCTGCCGGGATTACAAAAATGCCAATTTCACGCTTCATTACTTTAACAGGACTTGCGATTATTCCTTGGTCTATCATTTTCATTTATTTAGGTGAAAAACTTGGAGAAAACTGGGGTAATATAAATGACGTTGCTGGACCATATGTGAAATCGTTCGCTGTTGGCGGGGTTGTTCTTATTATTTTATATTTCATGATAAAAAAATGGTCAAAAAAACGTAAAAAACTCGCTTAAATTTCTAAACAAAAACCGCTATTAATTCAATCGAAATTATAGCGGTTTTTATTATTAACTTGATTATCTTTTATAAATTGTATAATTTCTTCTTTATGTTTTAAATCATGTTGAATGAGTGATGAAAAATAATTGTCTAATCTCACTCTTTTCGTGCCGAGTTGGTAATCATCTTTAAAATTCCGGGAAGAAATTTGATTAATTTGATCAACTAACTGTTTACGAGTAAAGCTGAATTGATCTAATAGTTCTTCTTTTGAAATACCGGATCTCGCATATTTTATTGCACCCTCATTCATTTCCTCAACACCTGTTGGAACATTGGGTACAGATTGTCCACTTATAAAGTATGGAATTCTAAACTTCATTAAAAACTCATCCCAAACGATTAAATGTGAAATCACATCCGCGGTTCCCCATGAACCTTTTCTAAAAGGTTCAAACCATACATCATTAGTTACACTCTTCAATGTTTGGCACCATTCTATTAGTTTTAACTTTTCTTCTAGAATACTTTCTTTCTCCATAATCCATTCCTTCCTCTTTCACACTAATAATCAATTCATATATAACTTCTAGACATTACATAAAAACCCCTCCAGTTTAAGATTTACGTGGATAAGCAACAATTCAGTCATATAATTCGTATAGTAACTCAAAAGGAGTGGTTCCCCTATGCATTGGCAGCAAAAAGTATCATACTTAATTGGACGCCCTGTTGGTGTTTCTCTCATTAATGGGCAAGGGACATCCGGCGTTTTATGCGGCGTACAAAATAATCAATTATTTGTTTATGAATACCTTTACCAAGCTCAATTTGCAATGAAACATTATGATTTTAGACAAATTCAAGATATACACGGCTTTCCAAATTGCCCACACCAAAATCCTTTATACTAAAAAACAGGAACGGCTTAATTGCCATTCCTGTTTCTAAGTTGTTATTTCTCAGAGTAAAACTTCTTCACTGCTTCATCGAAATAAATCCAGCCTTTCCAGCCTAAATGAATCGTATCTTTTAAGAAATACTTATCATATTCATGGCTAGAAAAATCGACTACTGGGTATCCCGCTTTCTCGACTTGCTCGCGAACCTTATTATAATACACATCACGACGTTCTTTCGGGAAACCAGCGTAATCATACCACGGTCCGTTTACAGGCACAGAAATAAAGAGTGGTTTTATATTTTTTTCTTTGAAAAGATCTAAAACAATTTGTAAGTCATCATATTCTGGTGAATCATCATACGATTCATTTGCTCTAAAGTTTTTTAAACCTTTTAATTTTTTCTTTAAATTATGTTTATAGTAATACGGATTTTCAATTCCGAATGTATTTGTTGTGGATCCCACTTTACCTTCTTGCTCCGCATGTTTACGTGCATCTTCCCAAGAAAGCGAACGTAATCCCATATTCGTTTTCTCTTTCATCGGTTCAATCTTAAATAGAGAGTTAAATAAATCTCGATGATCTAAAATGTTCCGATACATATACGCTAGCGGCTTAGCAAATCCAGCTTTTATGTTATGTTTTGTATCGTTATATACAATACTTTCTAGAGAACTACTTAATATCGCATCTTTACGAACAACTTTGTAATCTAATAAACGCTTCGCGATTTTTTTCTTCATTTCAGGATTTATTTCGGCATTAAAAATAAAGTGATAGGCTTGTTGTTTGGAGAAATTATTTGTAAAATCCCCTTGTGATACACCGGTTTTTGTAAACCATTGTGGTGAAAGAACAAAGACTACCTTTTTACCTTCTAATTCATCCATTGTAGACGTCATATTTAAAATATGAGCCAAGCTTTGCGTACCACCAGTCCCTATTAAAAATGGAGTAAAGCCTGCCGGATTTACTTTAAAATAATTAGACGGATGATATGCATCCATTCGTAAAAATTCTGATGAACCATACATCGGTAAATACTGCGAATTCTCTAACATTTTTTGCTGTAAGAAAACACTTTGCAATTTTTCTTTTTGCAAGGAAGTTGCTGCATCTTCTACCTTTTTATCGCTTATTAGTGATACTAAACTCTTAGAGGGAATAAGCAATACAATGAAAAAAAGTACGCAGGCTAAAATAATTGGTCCGAAAACATGCTTCATCTTCATCTGCTATTCCTCTTTCTGGTACTATTAAATTGTAACCCTTGTTTTTGACACGTCATCATTTCTCTCCTTTTTCTCTATACATGTTCCATTCTATTTATCTATTATTTACATGTATGTATTCCATTTCTTTGCATTATTAAGTTAAATACTTATAGAGCAAGAAAGTGTTTCCAAAGAAACATGTTAATTATACAAGATTCTACATAAATTTCACACTGGAATTTATGTAATAATTTTATTTTTAAGCAGTGAAAAAACACATAAAATGTCTATAATTCATCAGATGATGTATTGAGTTCAAAATATGATAATAAACGCCCACTATGATCAACATCTTGAGTATATGTAAAGCCTAGCTTTCGTAAAAGTTTTTTCGAATTCTCATTAGCTACTTTAACCCTAGCAATTATTCTTTTTAAATTCATCGTCTCTGTTGCATATTGAATGGAAGTCTCTGCTGCTTCTGACGCATATCCATTCCTCCAATACTCTGGATCAAGGAGATACATAATTTCTGTGTCCCCTGTTTCATTTACCTTTCTTAAACCACAATGTCCTAATAACTGGCCTGTTTCATTTTTGAATAACAGCCATACACCAAAATCATACTGCTCCCAATGCAATATAAGTTGACTAATATAATCTTTAGTTTCATTTATTGACATACCTCTTGATTTAGCAAGCCATTGACCAACCGCTTCTTTCTTCAATATGTTATACAATTGATCCACATCTTCTATATTCGGTTTTCTCATCAACAATCTTTTCGTATGTATTACTTTCCACTTTACAAATACAGACATAGTTCCCCTCCTACTACTGTTTATAGACTAGTAAATTATACCATGAACTATGATCGGCTTTAACTAAGAAAAAACAGACTATCACCTACGTGAAGTCTGTTTCTCCATCACTTTATTTTTGTACATCTGCCCATTTTAAACTTGTTGCTGGACCGAATTGATGTACATATAAATCTTTCACATATGGCTTTTGTAAGTATGATAATCCGCGCTGGAATACTGGTGCAATTACTGCATCATCCAGAAGTATTTTTTCAGCATCTTGCAGTGCTTTCCAACGAGCCTTTTCCTCATTACCTAATTCAGTTTTAATCTTCTTAATTAACGCGTCATACTCTGGATTTGCATATCCTGTATTATTTACGGTACTTCCCGAAAGGAAAACCTCTAAGTATGTCATTGGATCTGGATAATCAGGTAACCAGCGTGATAATGACATTTCATATTCTTTTTTCTTCTCTAAAGCTAGTTTTTGCGTATGTGGTTGTAATTTCACATTTACTTTTAGCCCTGGTAAGTTTTTCTCAAGTTGTTCTTTAATATACTCTCCTACTTTTTTGAAGTTTTCTAAGTCATAGTTTAATAACTCAAGCGTCACTTCATTTGTGCCTGTCTCTTGCTTCGCCTTTTCCCAATATTCTTTCGCTTGTTTTACATCAGTCTTATTAAACTCACCTGCCGTACTTCTAAAGTCTTTTTTGTCTGGTCCTTTTAAAAATCCTTTCGGCACGTAATAGTTCGCAGCAACAGAACCATCATTTAAAAATGAAGTTGCGAGCCCCTTCTTATCAAACACAGTACTTAGCGCAAGACGTGCATTTTTATTTTTAAGAATCGGTACATTTTCATTGAATCGGAAGAAGTACATAACCGGATCTGTATATTGTTTTAGCTCTTTATTATTTTTATATTTATCTACGAATTCTGTAGAAATGACAGCTCTATCAACTTTATCTGTTTCATATAAATTTACCGCAGTTGAAATTTCTTTAACAATTTGATAGTTTACCTCATCTAATTTCACTTCTTTTTTATCCCAATATTGATCGTTTTTCTTCATTGTAAAACTTGCTTCATGCTTCCACTCTGATAATGTAAATGGCCCATTATATATCGCTTTATTTGCTTCTAACCCGTATTTATCGCCTTGCTCTTTCGCAAACTTTTCATTAATTGGATAGAAAGACGGTAAAATAAGTAGTTTCGTAAAATACGGTACTGGATGCTCTAACTCAACAACGAACGTTTTATCATCTTTTGCTTTCACACCTAATTCTTCTAAGCCTAATTGTTTCTTATTTATCTTCTCCGCATTTTTCACATCGTACGCGATATATGCATATTGAGAGACTGTATCTGGATTAATGAGTTGCTTCCAAGCATATACGTAGTCATGAGCTGTTACTGGATCACCGTTAGACCATTTCGCATCACGCAAGTGGAACGTATAAGTCTTTCCGTCCTTACTCACTTCATATTTTTGTGCCCCAGCCTGAATCACTTCATCGTTTTTCGATAAACGGAATAATCCTTCCATAACATTGTTTAAAACATTAAACGATACCGCATCTGTTACTTTCCCTGAATTTAACGACGGAATTTCACCCGTTTCTAGTAACTGTAATACTTTCTTCTCATCTTTTGGCTTTGTCGTTGTTTTTTCTTTTGCGCAGCCAACTAAAAATGAAGAAACTAATAGCGTACTAACTAATGAGTAGCGAACAACTTTTTTCATTTGAAAACCCCCTCTATTTTTTAAGGTAAGTAACGACGAGCACCAGCGTATTCTTCTATATATCCTGGTGTATTTAGTGGTATAATTTCTACCGATCTTTCAGCTCTTGGTGAGTGAATCATATTTCCATCACCAATATACATAGCAACGTGATGAACACTACCTTTTCCTTGATTATGTGCGAAGAAGATTAAATCCCCTTTTTGTAAATTTTCTTTATCAACTGCAACTCCAGCTTTTGATTGTGGACCAGAATCGCGTGGAATTGTAATACCATACGATTTATAAATCGTATGTGTAAATCCAGAGCAATCAAATCCGAATCCACTTGTACCAGCCCATATATACGGTAATCCTAAAAACATTTTTCCCGTGTTTATTAAATCATCAGCTGTCGGCTTTGGAATATCATTTTGCGAACGGTAAACCGTTCCATTATTTTTTCGTAGCCATGCCTTTTGACCATTTGGTAACAATACACGGTATGAAATCGTATCTTCACTTAATAGCGGCAGTCGCGTATTATAACTGACTTCAAGTGATTTATGTTTTTCAGAAGGATTAATATACAAAATTGCTGTCGGTTTCGTTATTAATACGAAAGGTTCGTTTGTTTTATCTACAAATTCTTGATTATACGTTAATTGTTTTTCAGGCATCCACCCTGGATACCCTTCTTCATTTCGCGGCGTTGGCTGTCCGTGCACTAGTACTTTTACCCAATCACCTTTTTTATCAATTACTGTCACTTCTTGACCGAGTAGCGCTTGCGTTTCTAATTTATTTGCACTCGTTAACCAAAGCTTCTCATCAAGCGTCATTGATTTGGTCCACTTCCATAAATCAACTGGATTTGTTGCGCTCGGTGCATCAATTGGTCGTAATGAGTCAGGCGCAGTCCATAACGTTGCAGCAGATACATCTATAAATGCTTTACTATCCTTCTTCTCTTCAGCATTCACCGAAGTAAACGATGAAAATATAAATAAAGTTGTTAAAAATGCAGTTCCTACTTTTTTCATATATATCCCCCTTAAAAGATAGTTTACTAGGTACTACTTCTAAGATTGTATATTCACTACAGAATGCAGGTTTACCTTTGGACCAATGTAAGTCATTCCTTCTGGCTCTTCTACTAACCATAACGGTGCATCAAGATCAAAGTAATGAATGTTCGGATGAGCCGCAGCTAAATGTGCAACAGCACTAACTGAAAGTGAAGATTCCATCATACTTCCAACCATACATTTCACACCTGCTGCTTCTGCTATATCTGCAATACGCCAAGCTTCTCGTATGCCGCCGCATTTCATTAATTTAATATTAAGTAGGTCTGCATATCCTCCTTGGACAATCTTTAATGCATCGCTTGCCGAAAATATACTTTCATCTGCCATAATAGGCGCTTGTACATTGTCCTTTACGTACTTTAATCCTTCCCAATCTTTCGCATGAACTGGTTGTTCTACAAATTCTATATTTAAATTTCTATTCTCCATTTCTCTAATAATAGAAACCGCTTCTTTCGGTTTCCATCCTTGATTTGCATCTAAACGTAACGTCGTACTCTTTGGAACCACATTTCGAATTGCCTCTATGCGTTCCAAATCTAAATGCGCCTCTTTACCCACCTTAATTTTTAATGTCTGGAATCCCTTTTCGATATGCTTTTTCGCTTCTTTTGCCATTAATAAAGGTTCATCCACACTTACAGTAATATCAGTATAAATCTCTTTCTTTCCACCTAGTAATGCGTATAACGGTATGTTGTGAAATTGACAATATATATCGTATAAAGCCATATCTACCGCTGCTTTCGCACTTGTATTTCCTATGCAGCTCATTTGGATGTGTAACAATAACGTTTGAAATTGCAGTACATCTTTATCAACTAATATAGAGCGAATTGGCCCTAATATTGCTTCCTCAATCCCGTTGGCAAAATCACCTGTAATAACCGGCGTTGCAGTAGCAGCTCCTTTTCCAACAATCCCTTCATCTGTATGAATAACCACATCTATACTTTCGATTTCCGTTACAGTACGAAGCGCTGTTTTAAACGGTGTATGAAGTTTTACGTGTCGACGTTTTACCTTCACATCAGTAATTTTCATTTTGTTCATCCTTTCGTTGTCTATAGAGTGAAACTTTAATCCACGGGAGGCTTTTATTCTGCCTATTAATGTGAAATAAAAAAATCCAGCCATAAGAAAATTCTTACGGCTGGATTTTGTCTATGAATGGGTAGACAAAGCAGCAATCTGATTATATTTTTTCTGTGCATCCTTTAACGCTACAAGTAGCGCCCTTTGTGACGAACCGAAGTATCGATTTTTTATTTCTGTTACTAATGCTGAATCATTAATATTTTTATGTAGAAACAAATATTTAACAAATTGAGATGTTAATGCAATTGTCGCTGAGCAATCTGCATCTACAATTTCCCCTGTATCCTTCACAAGTACAAATGCAACAAAATAACTTTTGAACTTTTCGGTAATGGGATTATTTTGAGGTGCTTTCGCATCCCCTACGACGTAAATTGTATTTGAAGCGTACACAGCTATCTTCCTTTCTTATATGAGGATAACGGTTTTCTTAACAGACGTATGAGCTGTTAACTCAACGTTGATTAAAAAATGTATCTGCTTACCTTGTATTATATACAATTGACAGAATTTTAACAATATTTATCTTGGCATATATTCCATAATTATGAAAATATCTTAAAACAATTAGAATGGCTCAAACTTCTCATTTTTACAATATGTCATTGCTCCTTGTACCATGACATTCACACTACAAACTCCTTTTCTCTCATACATCAAAAAACAGTTAGCTATCGCTAACTGTTCCACCACTTTACTTCGGCAATACGAATATTGTTTCGTTTGACTTAGAAAATTGATACTCTTTTCTCGCAAACTTCAAAATTTCTTCTTCATTATCCGTTAAATTCTCGATGTTAGTCTTTAAAAAACTTTGATCTTTCTTTAAAGAAACTAGTTGGTTCTTTTGATTCGTTATTGTATCTTTTTTTTCACTTATTATTTCTTGTTGTTTCTTTAATATATATTGAACGTACAAAGTAGTCGCAGCAATAAAGATAAACATGAATATAAATCGCCTTAATTTCTTCTTATTAATTGTTCGATTTTCATTAGGCTGTGATAGTTGCTCTGGTATATTGGGAACATTTACTCTTTTGAGTTTCCTCATTTTCAAATCCCCCTAACCCATATTTTTTCACTACCATCGGCACGATCCTCTTATTAACTTAAATTCTATTCTTATAAAATAAGCTCCTTCACAAAAAAATCTCACAAATTAACCAATTAGAGATAGCGTTCGACGACATTTCCGTATTTGATATGAAAATTTTTATTTATGCTGCTATAAAATAGTAGTTTATGTTATTCTTTTTCCCCAATTGTAGAAAACATTTTTACACACATAAATTCTAGTTTTGCATACCGATGTTATAACATGCTTACAAGGAGGAAAAATCATGCACTACCGTACATTAGGTAAAACTGGAATTACTGTTTCTGAAATCGGCTTTGGAGCGTGGGCGATTGGCGGCGATGAATGGGGTCCTGTTAACGACAAACAATCTATAACCGCTATGAAGAAAGCAATTGAATGCGGCGTAAACTTTATTGATACTGCTGATGTATACGGTTTAGGACATAGTGAAAGGTTAGTAACTCAAGCAATAAGAGAGCACCGTAATAATATCGTTTTATCAACGAAAGGCGGTTTAATTGGGCATCACTATGATCCAAGTGGAGAGCCTGTTTATAATACTCCCGAAAAAGTGATCGCAGTATTTGAAACTAGCTTACTGCGCTTAGAAACAGATTATATTGATGTTTATTTCTGTCACATTTGGTGGGATAAACAAGAAGAAACAGAAGCATTTTTACGCGCATTTGAAATATTAAAACGGGACGGAAAAGTAAGAGCTGTTGGTGTTTCAACTCACGACCTACAATATATAAAACATTTCAATAAAAACAATGAAATTGATGTTGTGCAACTTGATTACAACATATTAAACCGAAAACCAGAAAACGACATACTGCCCTACCTACACGAGAACAATTTAGGAGCTGTTATACGCGGACCTTTAAAAATGGGGATATTAACTGGAAAATTTACAAATAAAACAACTTTTCCTGACGGAGATTTACGCAAAGAATGGCCAAAAGAAAAGTGGTTTCAAGAAGATTTACAAAAAGTAGAAAAATTAAGGTTACTCTCAAATAAAAATCAGACATTAGGACAAATTGCACTTCGCTACGTCCTCTCCCATCCAGCAGTATCGGTCGCAATTCCTGGCGCAAAAACAGAAACACAAGCGAAAGAAAATGCAGATGCAACTACCCGTCCGATCCTTACAGATGAGGAATTAGCGTATATTCAGTCAATATAAAACAAGACCCGCAGTTGGATTTTTCAACTGCGGGTCTTGTTTTACTTTTAATATTGTAAATCAATATCATATTCCATTCTCTTCGCTGTTTCTTCAGCAACCCGAGCACCTAACAAATTTTTCACAATATGAAATGACATATTAATTCCGGCTGAAATTCCACCAGACGTAATAATATGCCCCTCATCTACAAACTTTACATTTTCTAATACTTCAACATTCGGAAAATCATTTCTAAAGTTTTCAATACTAGCCCAATGCGTTGTCGCTTTTAAGCCATCGAGTAATCCAGCTCTCGCAAGTAAAAGCGCACCGGTACAAACAGAAGTCATTAGCTTCACTTCTTTCATCTGCTTACGAATCCAATTTATTACAATTTCATTTTCCACTTCATTTTCTCTAACACCTAATCCACCAGGAATAATTAAAATATCAACTGGAGGTAAGTTTTCAATGCTATAATCCGGTTGTACTTTTAATCCGTTCCGCGCTATAATCATTTCCCCATCTTGGCTAACGGTATGTACAGTAAATGGTTGTTCACCATTCATTGTAGTAACGGAAAAAACTTCAAACGGCCCCGTGAAATCTAACACTTCCACTTCATTAAATAGAAAAATCCCTACATTCCATCGATTAATCATAAACTCACTTCCCCCTGCAAATGATGTAAAAGATGCTCATGGCCTTTCTCTAATGCAATATCGTACGCTGTTTTCCCATCATTTTTCTTAATCGTTTTATTAGCCCCGTTTTCAAGTAATAATATAATTATTTCTTCATTTCCTAATAAAGCAGCTTCATGAAGTCCTGTCCATCCACCACTTTGAACTGCATTCACATCTGATCCCTTTTCAATTAACAAAGCTACAAGCTCGCTTTGTTTGTTCGCAATTGCCGCTTGAAGTGGTGTATTTTCATTTTCATTCTTTGCTCTAATATGTATATCTGCACCCTGTTCCAAAAGGAAGCTTGCTAGTTCTTTCTGTCCAAAATAAGCTACTAAATGAAGTGGTGTCCAGCCATCTTCACTAAATTCGTTAACAACACTTGGATCCATCTTTATTAATTCCTCTACCTTTTCCTTGTCGCCGCTTATGACAGCTTGTGATATTGATTGTAAATGTTTCATAATAATCCCCCCAGTTTTCAAATTATTTGAGTATCCCTTTCTATATGTTCTATTCATTATTATATTTTCCTTTTCAAATTAACAGTTTACATAATAATGTTATTGGGTTATTTTTTTGATAGTAGCGATTGAACTTAATTATTTATTTTTAATATTCGAATTTTCTGTTAAAATATTCGTATTATGCTTAATAAAGGAGAGAGACTATGTTACAAGTAATGCCTTTAAACACTGAAGACTATGATTTAATTAGAGCCGCTGAAAAAGTAATCGAAAAAAACTATAAATATGGTCGTCATCATATCGGTTCAGCTGTACGAACCAAAACAGGTAATGTGTATGCAGCAGTACATGTTGAAGCAAATGTTGGAAGAATAACAGTATGTGGTGAAGCTATGGCAATCGGAAAATCTATTTCAGAAGGTGATCATGAATTTGATACCATTGTAGCAGTTGCTCACCCACATCCTCATGAAGATATAGAAAAATGTTGGGTTGTCGCTCCATGTGGTATGTGTCGAGAATTAATAAGTGATTACGGAAAAAATACGAACGTTATACTTTCTTATAATGGTGAACTTGTAAAATGTAGCGTAATGGAATTATTACCCGAAAAGTATACAAGTGAAGTAGAATAATCATTCATGCTTTCATTTTATCAAATAATATTATTCCAATAAAAAACAATCCGTTTTTAAAACGGATTGTTTTTTATATTTCATTTTTATACAGTTTATTTTTCTTGTTTCTACCATTAAAAAATACAATAAAAAAATGAATTTTAAATATATATGTACACTCTATAACATTTTTTTCATTCGAAAATAAAAAATGAATTTTACCTTACATTTGAAAAAATCACATATAAAATATCTATAGTTACTAATCTTATCATACTAATCTATAACAATTCTGCCTTCTTCCCTTACCAGTATCCTTTAAAACATAAGACTTTAAAACGAGTGCTGTTAGTGAATCTGTTAATGTTTTATATGATAAATTTGAAAGAGCTAATAGATCGTTCGTATATAACATTCTATGCTTCTCTAATAATAATAGTACTAATCTTTCTGACGGTTTTAATGTTTCATCACTTTCTAGTATAAAATCTATATTTTTCATATTCCTACTACTTACTCCTTATATAAAAAAATGATATTAGTAGTCATTTAATATAAAAATACTACATAACAAATTTGAAGATATATCGAAATAACATACCATTCAAACACTATTATACTATAACATATAAAAGGCATTTCCCCAAATTGGAAATGCCTTTTATATTTCTCCCTCTTACTTATATAATTGGTATGATTGTTCTAGCCCTATATTATATTTCGTATTATTGTCCGTCCATTCTCCCCCTAAGTTTCCTGGCCATCCTGATGTATTGGCAACATATTTAAGTAACTCCCAATCCACCAATCCTTTTTTCACACCACGTTTATACGATTTAACCATATTAGAAATCGCTATTGTTGCATTTATTTGTGAATCCATTAAGCTCTCTTCCGATAATTGCGCTGGTGCTAAACCATCACGATGTAATTGAAACAGACCGAAAGATGTCCCTTTATCCCCTATCGCTTTTCGATCAAATTTTGTTTCATGATCAGCAATAGATAATGGTATCCACTCTGGAATACCATACCTCTTTGCAACTTCACTAATTACTTGTTTATTATTTTTAATCTCTTTCTGCTTTTCATAGTTAATATAAATTACATAACTTAAAGTAACTAACGTAAATAATATGAATATATATTGTAGCGCCTTTTTCATCATTTCATCTCCTGCTTTGTATATGTTTCACTTTCTACATCTACTATAAAACTTTTATGTGACATTCATTTGACGAAATGATTTTAATTATACTAAGTCGTTACATTTTTAACTATCAATCTGAAAACTGCAATTCTTCTAAAAGACTCATTAAATACATAAAAATAGTCAGCCTTTCATGTATAGTACATGAAAGGCTGACTGTTGTTCACTACCCTTTTTTATGTATATAGTATATCCCCACTATTATAAAACAAATTGAAATTATCGATAAAGTTGTACCATGAAATTCATAAAATGCAGTAAAGAATTTCCCGCTTCCTCTATCCCAAATTTCTAATGTACCCGCGTAAATTGCGGAAGTTATATATGTAAGGCCGAATAGGAGAACTCCCGAAAGAAGATAGGTTGCTCCAATATTTTTCATTAATAGCTCACCTCTATTAATTTTATTTGTGAATAAAACAAAAAAGACCTTTATACGTTAAAGATCTTTTTCATCTTATTTTTGTTACAAAAAACGCCAGAATCTAAAACAAAAACTCACTTTATGATAAATATCTCTATATAAAAATTAAATACTATAAGGTTGCCAGCGTCTTCTCGATTATCATTTTCACATTAAATATTTCTTGCAATATGCGGTTTGCTGTAATGACTCGTTCCACCGCCACCTACTACTACTTTACCGCCTTTTTCGAAGATTAATAATTTACTTGAACCATCTGAAAGTAAAACTATTACTTCAGCATGATCACTTGTCGCTATATAGATTACATAACCACTTTTTGAAATACAAGTTTCCCAATGCTTATCAAATTCTGACCTTACTACCCGATTAGAATACACTTGATTTTCAATTCTTCCTTGTTCTTCGTTTTCCAAATTTATTCCCCCTACTTCCCAAAAGTGTCATTTATATTAAAAAATAGCCCCAATTAAAATTGTGACCACCTTGAATATAAATAGTATATGTGGTTTTCAAGAGAATGCTTGGACAATGAAAACGTAACAACATTTTAAATTTTACAATCGAAACTTCACCTTAATGATTTCCGCTACTTCTTTAGCACTCAAATTTGTATTATTAATTCTTATATACTCTTCTTTATCAATTTCACCATGAAGTGAGTTTAATCTATGTTTTTTCATCGTTTCTTTTAAATTTTTTTCAGACCATTCAATATCTCTTTTTTTCGGTTTATGTTCTAATCTATGGGGACTTTTATTACGCTCGAATCTTTCACCTAGTTCTGCTTCAAGCTCTACAAAATATGCCGCTGCACCTTTTGATTCAAAAATACTTACTACATGATTTATATAATCCCAATCAGATTGAAGGTCAAATGCCCATACATATGTAAAAATCATTCCGTATAAATCACTTTTAGACACTTCTTCAAACAGTTCATTACGAAACAAACTTACTAACCGCTGTGCTTCCTTTGTACTATAATCAAAAAACGGGCTCACAAAATCAATCGTCATATGATTATGAAATAGCTTTAAATCAGTTATTTTTTCTAACTCATGCCCGACCGTCATTTTCCCTACTGCTTGTGGGCCAAATAATAATATGAATTACATTTGTTTTCCTCCGATTTTTCACTATAAACAATGAAATAAAACATATCCTAAAATTGAAAATAAGGCAGTCGATATTGTCTCGATTGCCTTATTTTCATGAATATTTCCTACATTATTCGTTTCGTACAGCTTCAAAAGTAACAATTTGGTCTGCATTTGACGGATGCTTTTCATAAACATAGTCAGCAGAGCAAGTAATGTTAGAGAAACCTATACTTTCTAAAAGGAGTTTAAACTCTTCTATTCCATACCATCGCATTGCAAAACGTTGTAGTTCTGTTTGTACTAACTGTCCTTTACTCCATTTTTCATATTTTAAATATGATACAGTCACTTGGTTAAGCCAATCTATTTCAATTGATTTATTTTCTAATGTAATCCCGTCTCCGCTTGGTAAGGAAAAAGTCGATGTATGAATTCCACCCGTCTTCCAGTCATATGGAAGCGCAAGATCTACAATTAAACGCCCACCTGGATTAAGATGTTCATAAAAACATTTCAAAGCGTTTATAGAATCATCACGATTTTCAATTAAACAAAAGGAGCCAGTAGGAATTATTATCGCTTCATATTTATGTGGCAGTGAAAGTTGTTGTAAACTTCCTTCATATAAATTAGGATGCAAACCTCTCTCTTTACACCGCATACGGCAAGAATCTAGCATTTCAGGTGAATAATCTATCCCATCAACTTTAAAACCAGCTTCAAGAAGTGGTATAATGACACGCCCTGACCCTACTGCTGCTTCGAGAATTCTGCCCTCACAATTATTTAAACGTTTTTGGTAATACTCAATATCACCATTTAAAGAATAACCAACAGGTTTTGTGTAATCATAAAGTTCCGTACAAAGTGTACTATAAAAACTAAACATTTATTTTCTCCTCCGTTTTATGTGTACGGAAGATTCTAATTTACTTAATCTTTCCGTACCTCAAATTTTAATGAGAATTCGAAAGAGCTGACTGTCATAATTTATCACTCACTTTCCATGTAATGTATTTACATTGTATAATATTCCCTCGCGATTGAACATATCAAAGTTGAAAATTCTGATTATAAACAAAGAGCTTACTATAGTAAGCTCTTCATCAAAAACCATTTATTTCACAATCGGTAATGTTACTTCACTTAATTTCACCGTTAACTTTGTCCCTGCTTTCGGTCTAATTGTATAATCGTAATCACTTACGATTAAGACGACTCCTATTTGATGTCCTGCTTTAAATACGTAATCATCTGGCTGCATGTCCCATTTAAATGTATAATCTTTACCAGGTTGAATCGCTGTTGAATTTTCTATACTATTTAAGTTTTGCGGATCCATCCAACCTCTCGTTACAATTTCAGGCTTCGCTCCGCCGTAATCAACGAGTAAAGCTGTTAAATTTGAAACAGATCGATCAATATTTCCTATTATTGAAATCTTAGGCGTACCACTTATTCGCATATCTTTTTGCAGTACAGGCATTGTATATACTAATCGATTCGCTATTTCTAACTCAGGGTTTTCTACTAGTTGATTTGACTTTATTTTAGCATCATCTACTAATGAGAAAACATTGTTTACTGATCCCATACTTAATGGTAGATTGACTGCTTTATTACTTAAATACATACGGACTTTTGATGGTACAGCCGCAGGATCTGGCCAATTTTTTATTTTTTGCCACGATTTATTTTCACGTTGTACATCTACCATTGGTTCATCCATTATTCCATTTTCAATTCCATATAACCAATAATCAAACCATTTATTTTGCGTTTGTTGCCAGTTATTACTTGTTGTTCCGCCGTGTCCACCTTGATGTAACCACATTTTACGAGGAACATTATTTTCGCCAAGAGCTTCCCACCACTGCGCGAACTGCTTCGTTTTTACATTCCAATCATTTAAACCGTGAACAACAAACACACTAGCCTTCACATTTTTAACATCTTTTACATAGTTACGTTTATCCCAAAAGTCGTTATAATCGCCTGTTTTACGATCTTGTCCAGCTGTTAGTTCTTTAATGATCTGACCGCAAACTTCTGGGTTCTTTCTTGTTAGTACTGCTTCAGCCATATTATCTGTATCTTCTCCTTGATAACCACCCGGCGCAATAACCGCCCCATTTGCACGATAATAGTCATACCAACTACTAATCGCTGCGATTGGAATAATTGTTTTTAACCCTTCCACTCCTGTCGTTGCGACAGCATTTGGTAAAGTACCATTATAAGAAGCTCCTGTCATTCCTACATTTCCCGTAGACCAATTTGCATTTACTTCCTTACCATCCTCTGTATATGCTTTTGCACGACCATTCACCCAATCAATGACAGACTTCGTCCCTAATATTTCTTGCTCATCTCCAGTAGTCGGACATCCATCTGATTTCCCAGTTCCGATACTTTCACCTAAAATGACTGCATATCCTCTTGGAACGTAATAATTTCCGTATGAACCAAGATTAACAGCTCCATACGGTTTTCCTCCATATGCATTCAATTCTTCATCAACATTATAAACAGGAACATCTTTTAATCCAGATCGATATGGACTCATTTCATAAATAACGGGGACTTTCACATCTGGATTCGTCTTTGGACGCATAACCTTTACTGATACACGATCTTTTTTACCATCTCGATCACTATCAACTTCTGTCTCTACAAATAGATTTTCTACGATGGCTTCATCAAGTGAATAGATTGGCTTCGTCATCCCATTTTCTAATTCAATTTTCGTATTTGACATTAAATCCTCTGAAATTTGACCATTTAACATAACATTTTTGTCTTTTACGGAGCTCCCTTCATTATTTTCTGCATGTGCAGTCATACTAGAAACTCCTGAAGTAATTGTTAAAGATAATATTGTCGATAGTGTAATTGCTATTTTCTTTTTCTTCATGCCCTTCCCTCCCCATATATTCATTCTTTTACTATACATCAAAAATACTGAAAATTCAGTTTATATTTTTGTAAAAAGTTGAGAAATTTGTAGAACTATCAAATATTTTCATACAAAAAAGGAACTAATAACAATTAGTTCCTTTCTATATACATATAGAATTGTATTTCCCCATCTACTACCGAAACCCCGTATTCAAATCCATGCCTTTCTAAAATACTTTTTACTATCGCTAGTCCTAATCCTGTACCTGATTTTTCTTTACTACGAGAAGATTCTAATACGTAAAAAGGTTCCCAAATTTTATCTATCTCTTTACTGCCCTCAGCGGCAATACCATTTTGAATTTGAAAATACACAACGTCATTTTTCTCTTCTAATATGATTTTTATATTTTGATTCGTTGTATATTTTATCGCATTAGAGATTAAATTTTGAAAGACCATTCTCATTTTATTTAAATCAGCATAAACAATCGCGTCACCAGCATTATAGTTCACTTGCAAATTGATTTTTTTCAACTCCAGTTCAATCTTATGCTTATCTATTATACTTTGGACTAGTGGTTCAATAGGGAATTCTTCTTTTTGTAAAATATCTCTTTCTAGTTTAGAAAATCGCAATAACTCTTCAATTAAATTTGAAATTTGATCTGTTTGTTTAATGATTGTATCAACATATGTACCATCATCTAAACCGTCTTTTATTCCCATAGAATATGCTTTTACTAATGCGATTGGTGTTTTTAATTCATGAGTTACATCGCCCATAAATCGTTTTAAGTGGTCATTTCGATCTGTTAAATCTTGATGTGCTTCATGTAATTTATCACTCATAATATTTATACTATTTGCTAAATCACCTATTTCATCATTCGTTTTAACTTTCGTCCGTTTAAATTTCAGACGTGAAATATCTTCTGCGACATCACTCAATTCATTCAGTGGTGTAGTGATTGTTTTTGAAAAAATCCAGACGAGCACGATAATAAGAAATAGTGAGAATCCCAAAATATATAAATAAAATGAGTTAAGCGTTTTAATTACTTCATTAGAATGTGCGATAGAAACTCCTACTAAAATCAACATATCATCTTTCGCAATATATTTCGCAAAAAAACTAGATTTTATCTTTTCTTGATCATATATTTTATTCGATTGTCCGAGGTTCTTCACTTTCGTAATTTCTTCTTTTGTAATCCAAAGTTTATTCAATGCAACTCTCTTTTTTGTAAGTTGCATGCGTAATTCTTCATTAATAGCATCTTCTGAATTATTTATTGATGTATACGCAATCGTAACATTACCTTCATTTTCAATACGATTTATAGCATCATCCAGTTCTTTACGCGGTATTGACTGTATTTGCGCTGTAATGCCTTCTAAGCTTTCGCGTGTTTTGTGCACATTATATTTGGGTAAAAAATAGTTAATTAATAATAAAGAGACCGTATAAATAAGGATGACTGTTAAAGAGATGCTGAAAAATAACTTTTTACCGAGTTTATTCACACTCTTCCTCCAAACTATACCCTAAACCGCGATGTGTCTTTATAATATTTTCTCCTATTTTTTTACGCAACCTTCTTACATGCGTATCAACCGTTCGCTCTTCCCCAAAATAATCAAATCCCCAAACGATATCTAACAACTTTTTCCGCGTTAAAATCGTGCCTTTATGATTTAAAAAGCACTTTATTAATTGTAATTCTGTCTTTGTAATATCTAATTCTTTCTCGTTTTTATATACTTTATTTTTGGTGAAATCTATTTTTAAATCTTGAACTTGAATAACATCTTCATGCTGTACTAGCTTTTTCGCTCGCGTAATTAGCACTCCTGGGTGGAACGGTTTTTTCACATACTCATCTGCCCCGCTTTGAAGAGCTGCTAATTCATCTTCACTTTCACTTTTCGCAGTAAGCATTAATACTTTTACACTCGAATTCTTTTTTATTTCCTGACAGACAGTAATACCACTACTTTTCGGCATCATCCAGTCTAAAATAGCTAAGTCAATTTTCTCATCATAAAATATTTGAAGTGCTTCCTCTCCATCTTTTGCTAATAAAACTTCGAAGCCTTCTTTTTCAAAATACGCTTTTAAAATTTTTAGCATATCTTGTTCATCATCCGCGATTAATACTTTCATTACATTTCCTCCATTACTTATAAACAAATATCAATTTTATCATACAACTTCTTTGTTACATCAATGTGACATAAAAATATTTACAACGTTTGAGGGTATAGTAAGTGTGAGGTGTTGTTTCATGTTCAAAAAAATAGGAGTCATTACTCTTTTCTTCTTTTTATTATCAACAAATGCGTTCGCAAATACAAATAAACAAATTGAAGTATTTGATTGCAAAAAAGAAATGGTAGTCCAAAAACAATCTTTAGATCCAGCCATTCAAAAAGAAGCAATTCAATACGCAAAATCAATTACTGGTCCATTTAAAAACTTAAATGTCGTTCCGAAAGATGGTCATATGATAAAAATTCCGTTATCAAAACCTGTTCCTATTACAAATCAATGGTTACATACAACAATCGATGAAGTACTCATCCTTCTCCCACTTAATGAAAAACCTTACATTATGCTTTACGATGATGAGAATAATCCGCATTTTTATTATGTAAAAGGTGATCCGAAAACTTTATTGAAACAAATGAATGTTAAATTATAATTAATTAAAGAAAGATCCCGCAAGTATCATTCGTGGGATCTTTCTTTATCAGTTAATAACTTGATTTTCATTTAAAAAATTAATAACCTGTCTTTTATGATGGTTATCATGATCTACAAATTCTTTAATAATATATATAAGAGAATACGGCGTTCCAGTATGAGGACAATGCGATACTGCATTGGCAGTTAAAGGTTTCTTTAGAGTTCCAGCAGGCAGTAATCTAAGTTCTTTTACGAGTAGCTCTCTTTTAGCTTTTGCTTCTTCAAGAAGTTTCATCATAGATATGCCCGATTTCGCATAATTAGATGCTATTTTATTATATGTATCAAAGTCAGGGAACTCCATTCCCTGTCCATCTCTCACTGATGATAATGTCTCACGTAAAAGATAGTCATCCCAATTCATAATATGAGATACAACCTCACCAATAGTCCATTTCCCCTCTGATATTGGCGCTGTCCACAATTCTTCTTTCATACCTTTCAATTTGGTTATCCACATTGAATAATCTTTAAAATCATTAATAATTTTATTTTCTCCCATCATCTAATCCCCATTCTAATAGTAGATTCAAATAAATTATACCATAAATCTACATAACACAGAACAAGCGTTCCCTTGAAGGTCAAATAATAATTCACTACATCCTTTTATCTAAGTTTAGATAATGGCTTGTTCCTACATATATTTTCCCTTTCACAAATCCACTCGAAGTATAAAATTGATCCCCCTGTTCTGTATCTGTATGTAAGACAACAATAGTAAAATAGATTTTTGCATCGCTTAAGATTCTCCCTAACAGTAACCTTCCTAATCCTTTCCGCCGGTAATCTTTTGCAATGTAAAACCTTCTTAATCGGCCAATCTTATTATCTTTCGTATACGGATCTTGATTTAATCCCCCGATTCCAATTAACGTATCACCTCGAAAAATGCCATATAAACATTCGCCCGTTTTACTAAATGTATTTCTTTTACTTTCAAATTCATTTATTAGTTTTATTAAGAAGTTAAATCCTTCTTTTGTACTTTCTTCGATAAGATGATCGATCTCATATTTTAGTAAATCTTCAATTCGTTTTATTTGTATATCTTCCAGCTTAATCTCCCACTTTCTCTATCCAAATGTATCTTTTTGAAAAATAAAAATGCCCGAGAATATATCATCCTGAGCATTCATTTGAATGTGAACTTATTCATTTTGTTATGTACGTATTCTTCAATTCTAGTAATATCCCCTTCAGTTCCATTAAATCATCAATTACTAAATCAGCATGAGCAAGCTCATCTTCTTGTGCAAAATCAAAATTACATCCAATTGCAATTAGACCATTATCTTTTGCAGCGTTAATATCTGATAAACGATCCCCAACTACCGCTGCCTCTTTTATATCATACTTCTTCAAAATGCCTTTAACTAAGTCATCTTTATTTAGCGAGTGTATTTGATCAATACTGAATGTTTCCGTAATCCATTGGTCTAAATCATAATAAGATACGATTGCCTGTAAGTATTCCGTTAAACCGTTACTAGCTATATAAATTGAACAATCATTTTCTTTTATAAAACTAAAAACTTCCTTTACATTCGGATATAAAGCACCATTTCCGCTCTTTATATTTTCAATTAGTCTTTCTAAAAAATATGCATCTGTTTGTTCCCTTACTTCATTAGAATGATTAGGTAATAAAGTTTCCCAAACTTTAGGTAAAGGTACACCCATAATTTCACGGTATTTATCAATAGGTGCTTCCGCATCCCATAATTGTAGTGAGCGTAAATGATCAAATGTATCATCTAGTGATAATTCTAAGATTTTATCTGTTTGAAATAAAGTTCCATCCATATCAAAAATTAGTGCTTGCAACATTTTATACTCTCCCATTCTTTACGTATTAATTACAATACAGTTTTACTCGAAATATGTTTAAGCATCTCAACAATAATTTCTGAACAATAATTCGCTGCGGTTTTCGCGAAATCATCATATGAAACGTGCGCTGAATCATCTGCACTGTCAGAAATGCATCTCAAAACGAGAAACGGTATGTCATTTATATAAGCAACATGTCCAATTGCTGCTCCTTCCATCTCTGTACAATGCGGTGCATATTCATTGACTAATTGCGCCTTTAATTTTGAATCCTCGACGAAGCATTCTCCGCTGACGATTCTTCCTTCATGAACAGTAATATTTAAACTACTACTATTAACAGCTTTTCTGGCTAAATCTCTTAATTCCTCGCTTGCATGAAATGCTTCTTGAAACGGAAATAGATTCTTCATTTGATTTTTATTAACATCATGATGCGTAACATTTGTAGAAATAACTAGATCACCAATTTTCACATCCGGATGTAATCCACCCGCAACACCTGTATTAATGATAGAATCCACCTCAAATTTATTAATTAAAATTTGTGTACATGTGGCAGCATTTACCTTTCCTACACCACATCGCGTAATAATAATTTCTGTATCCATGAAGTTTCCTTTATAAAAAGGTATTCCCGCAATAGTATGTTCCTCTTTAATAAGTAGTTTTTCTAATAGTAAGTCTATTTCTATTTGCATTGCTCCGATAATGCCGATTCTGTCCATGTATGTAGTCCCCTTTTTTATTCATAAGTATGCTAGCATATTATGCAGTTCCCCATAATTCTCAGCTAACCAAATCATTTCTTCTGCAAAACGCATCGGTGGTATACTATATTGATCCGTATTGGTATGAATCCACCAAGTACTCTCCATATACCACAACATTTGAATGGCCTGAACAATCCCACCATTAATTGGTGAGGTCGAACTTGTTAATCTACTGGATTATGATTTTACTCGGCAGTAACCTCTGCAAAATACAGATTTATTTGGTTTAATTAGGATTAAAAATGAATTAACAATATCCGAGGCGGAGATTATCAAATTTATCCAACTAATAAGTAAAATGAGTGATTTGATATCACCAGATACAAAGAACGAAATACTAGCTGGGATTACCGATAATACGATAAAAGGTAAGCTCATAAAGACCCAAAATCTCTTCTTAGAAAGAATTGCATTTGTATTGAGCCAAAAATATAGACCTCTGAACGTTAAGCTAATATCACCTTTATTGTTTATTACAAGAATATGAAGGGCTTCGTGTATTAAAAAAACAAAAAAACCGATTAAAATAAGGGGGAATTTTGTCATATGATTAAAACTTACCCCAAACCAATTTGGTGCTAGAAAAAAAGTAACCGTTAATAGGTAAACAAACTTCATATAATGCTTTCGAAACCAAGTATTTTGAATGAAAGGTTTCCATTCCGACAAATCCAGACTTAACTGTGGCAAATTTCGAAACCATAATATCATACCTATCCCTGCCTTTCCTATGATCTAGTTCCGACCAATTAATACCATGTAATGCTTTGGACTAGCGTATTATTGCTCGTCAGTTTAGTAAGTAAAAGAAGCCTATCATGCTGACTTAAATGAACGTACTGGTGAGTTTTGTCATAGGCGACGATAACGCTGATTTGTTCATTGCTAATGCCTTATTTTCTTGATTTGCGATGGATAATTCACCTTGTCCCTTTATCGCTTTCGAAAAAATAGCCTTTCAAAAAAACTCTCATTATACAAGCTCCAAATATTCATCAATATCTTTATTCATTTGAAGAAAAGCTTTATTCCAAAATTCATACTCTGTTAGATCAATTTCAAAATGTTTTTTCATCAATTCTTCAACTGGAGCCTTTCCTGTTTCTCGTAAAAACTCTTTATACCTCAAATGAAATGCATTCTTATTTTCCTTTGCTATTTCAATTAAACTAAAACTCGCTAAATACCCAAATGTGTATGGATAATTGTAAAAAGGAACGTCTGCTATATAAAATTGAATGTATTTCATCCAAACAAACGGCTGATATTCGCTTAATTCATTTCCGTATGCTTCTTTTTGTACCAATATAGATAATTTTTCAATTTCATCAGCACTTAAAGGACCTTCCTTGCATTCTTCATAAAACTGCTTCTCAAACTGAAACGATGCACGAATTGCCATAACATAATTAAAACTATTTCTTATTTTCCAGCTAAGCAATGACTTTTTCATCTCAACACAATCTGTTGTTTGAATTAAATAATTCATGATTACCGTTTCAAAGAAAATAGACGCTGATTCAGCTGTACTCATTGGCAAATAATCATCTAAAAATGTTGTAGATTGTTCAAGACTCATAACATAAAAATGCCAAGCGTGTCCTAGTTCATGAGCAAGTACTCTTACACTATCAATTGTTCCATCATAACGAATTGAAATGCGAGATTCTTTTTCACTGAAAAAAGGAACACAAAATCCACCCGGCGGTTTATTATCTCTCGGTTCAGCATCGATCCAGCCATTCGCTATTGCATTCTGTGCGAACTGTGCCAATTCTTCATCTATATTTTTTACTGCTACTGAAAAAGGAATAACAGTCTCATTACTTTCTTTCCATGTCATTAGCTCGTGCCATGTAATTGAATTCTTTCCTTTTTTATAACCGTTTAACGCAATTACCAGCTTCGTAAGATTTTGTTCCGTTGCATTCCACATTTGGGATAATGCAGTTTCAGAGATGCCATTTGCCTGTAGTGATTGTTTTAAAATCTCTGTCCCTTCCATTTCATCACTTTTAGCATGACGTAATCTTCCTATTTGATTCAATACAGTAGCAAAGATATCTTTTTCCTTATTCAAAGCATTTGTAAGAGAATCAAATACTATTAATCTTTCATTATGATCATCACTATTCATCGCAACGTAATTTGCTTGTCCAAATGATAAAGTCTCTTTATCGTGTATTACTACTATCTTATTTCTTAATTGTGCATACATATCTTCCCAAGCTTTTAATTCATTTTCTATTAGTTTAATACTTGAATGATTTGCATGAACACTTCGTCCCTTACTAGATTCTATTAATAGTTGGACTTCTTTCTTTAATTGATTTACTTTTACACTTAGTAAAGTATCTTCAGGATGCTTCTCATCTTCATCAGCACGGCAATATAAGTAATACTCTGCTTTTTCGATAGCCTGTATAAGTTGTGAAAGGATTACTGAATCTTTTGTTGCTTTATATTCTATAATTAACCGTTCTATAGAAAATATAAGATCTTGTTTATTAGAATAAAGTCTGTCTAAATCCCATTTAGTTGGAGCTTGAATACGTATATTCATTTTAATAGCCTCCTATTTTTACAAATAGTTACAAAAATTTAATCCCTCTATAATTATATATGAATATCCAATATTTAGATATCTCTAAATATTAAAACTTAAACGAATGTATTTTAACATTCCTTATTCTGCTCCCTCCCATTTACAAGTCTACCTTTTATGCAATATAAATAGCATAAAGACGCTAAAGCTACAACTATTGGAATAAGTATGACTCCTCCAATAAAGGGATAAACCGCTATACAACATGTAAAAGCTATTATAGAAAAAACTTTACCTAATCTATTATTTATTAACTTAATTCCGGCCGCAGTACCGACTATATATGTAACAATCCCTAACGAGTTCGGTATTAATACGATTCTATCTATACTAATATGAAAAACGAAACATATTAACAAACCCATTATTGCAATAAAACCTACAACTTTTATTGCATTTGTTGGCGCTGCTCTTTTTACATTAATACTTGCTAAAAAACGAGGTGCAACTTCTTCCTGCCCTAGCGAATAGCCTAAACGGCCCATGCTTGCGATAAATGCATTTGTCGTCCCTAAGCAAATAATAAAAGCTACAAATCCAATTAACCATGCAAATTGATTACCTAAAGTTTGTTTTATTACAAGTACTAGAGCTGTAGTATTATCAGCATTAATATGATATGATTTTGTTCCAATTACTGATAATGCAATCCCCATATATAAAACTCCAATAATAATAATTGCAAATCCTGTAGACAAAATAATATTTCTTTTTCTAGGTGTTTTAAATTCTGGAGCTAAACTTGCAATAGCTTCCCAACCGAAAAAAGACCAGAAAATTAATAATGATGCCTCTAAAATCGGATTTATTTCTTGCATAGAAATATATATGTTTGTATTTTTCATTTCAATATAAGGTAGTGAACTAATAATTGTTGCGATTAAAATAAAGAAAGTTAATACACCAATACATATTTGAAAGGATCCACTTATTTTTAACCCGTATAAATTGAAACCTATTGAAATACTTAAAATAATAAACGCTATAACATAAGAAAAATCTGATGATAAAGCAAACACTCTCACTATATACATTCCACCAGTCATAGAGACTACGATTTGTCCAATGCTACCTGCAATAAAAAAACACCATCCTATAATAGCACCTATATTTTTACCGAAAGCTTTTTCTGCAAACGTGGCAATTCCACCTGCACTTGGATGCTCAATAGATAAAAAAGCGAATGTTAATGCAAGTGGGATACTAAGTAAAATCATAATAAGCCAAGAAATAATCGCATTCCCTTCCGCTATACTCGCAGTCATACCAGGTAAAATAAGAATTCCTGATCCTAAAACTGCCCCTACGTATAAAGCTGTTCCCTTTTTAATAGAAATTGTTTCGTCGAAATGATTAGACATTACATGCACCTCCATTTATATTTTAATTATAGAAAGTTATCAGTCTATTCAACATTCAATTGTGTATGTAATTTAGCATTAGATTTTACATTATGCCTGTATTTCAGAAATTTACTTTCAACTTTGCAAAGGAGCATTAGTAATGGATGAGATTGATAAGAAAATAACCCTATTATTACAAGAAGATGCGAGGATGACAATTACAGAAATGACTGAGCATCTACACCTTAGCCGCCCTAGCGTTACAGAAAGACTAAAAAGGTTACAAGATGCAGGAATAATTGAGAAATATAACGCACGGGTATCATTAAATGCAGTTGGAAAATCAATTCAAGCATTTTTAAGAATTGAAAATCTAAAGATTCCTTGTAAAAAATTCGAGGAGAAAATCTACGAAGAATATAGAATACTCGAATGTCATCGAGTCACAGGTGAAAGTAGCTATTACTTAAAAGTAGCAGTTCACTCTATGAAGGAATTAGAGGAATTAATTGATATCGTTATTCCGTTTGGTACAGTAAAAACTTCAATGATCTTATCTTCACCAATACCATATCGACCAGTAGTTGTAGAATAAAAATAAAAAAGGATATTCTTAAGAGCATAAAATAACATACTCTTTTGAATATCCTTTTTAAGCTTATGATTTCCTGAAGTATCCAACTAAACCCCCTTTTAATCCATTTTATTTTCAGCTGATAGTTTAAAATACTTAGCAGATAATTTATATGAGCGATTCTCATAATAATAATCCCCAAATTTATAAGCTAATGCGGCAACTAAGCTATATTGCTGTTTTTCTATACCCATCTCAATTGCTGTTTTCATATTCTTCTCATATCTATTATAATCTGCCCATATTCTAGATTTTTCCGCTTTAAATCCATATAGTTGAACATGGGCATACGGTACATCACAAATCGATAAAATTTCAAATGCCTCATCTATAAGTTTAGTTACTGTTTGCCAATCTTTTAATTCTATATAAATTTCTATTAAATTCCGAATTGTATATACCTTACCTTCTTTGTTTGGTAAATACTCACAAAGGATCAAGTTTTCCTCGTAACACTTTATTGCATTTTTATAATCTTTTAATGCTTGATAAATTTTCCCGTAATTATATTTCAAAAAACATAAATTTAATGGCTCATTTTCCACCTTTGATTCATTTTCTACTTGTTTTAAAGTTTCATATGCTTGTTCATACTGTTTATCTTTGTTATATTGCATCGCAAGAAGTATTAACGCATAAATTTTATATTGTTCTATATTAAACTTTTTATACAATTTATATGCTTTTTTTGCATATATGCGACTAATACTTTGATCTTTATTAAGATTCTGACTTACTATACTTAGATTGTAATACGTATCTGCGTGCAACTCTGTCTCTTCTGGTTCCAGCATATTTTCTATCTTTTTGTAAACTTCATATGCTGTAAAAAACTCCCCTTTATTAGAAAAATAAAGACCTCGAGCTCTTAAATAATATATATAATCTTCAGTATTTTGCATTTCCACTTGACTTGGAATCATTTGCGAAGCTTGATCTACAAATAACTTCACATATAATAAGCTTTTATTTCGGACATGATAGTATATGATGACGCCATACGTCTTTAATAATAAAGGAATTGCGTCCACTTCACGAACGTATAATTCTAACAAAGATAATTCAGCTTCAGTTATACTTTTATCTTTTTTATATTTATCACATATTTCAAGAATAGTAAGCTTTATCTCCTCGTAATTGCCATCTATGAGAAAATCGCAATCAACACCCAGCTTCTTAGAAACTTGTTTTAAAAAAGAAGATGATGGTTTGATTTTCCCACTCTCAATTCTACTTAAATAGGTTATTGAGCATATTTCTGATACGAGCTCCCCCTGTGTCAATCCTTTATGCATACGAACTTGCCGAATACGTTCCCCAATTTCCATCTTTTTCTCTCCCTAATTAACCATTTCATGCTTTTCACTAAATAAGTCATTATGTATTTCTTAATCTTTCATACTATATAAAATATACAATTTCACAAATGTAAAAAAATGTATCACACATTTTAATTTTACATTCATACTATGATTATTTCTAGATGGCTTGTTAAATTTTATGGTTAAAATTTGGGTTTTCCGTCCATTTTTTTCATACAATTTTACTACTTGTTATTAACAAACACAGCGCCATATACTTGAATTACGATAAACTTAATGAAAAGGATTTAACTACATGTAAACTACCATTCTTAAAATAGATCGAATGGTTAATTACATTTACCTAGTACACGGAAGACATCTATTGTAATTGAAAATAAATTAAATGAGCTCAATAGATAATTTATCCATATTACATCCTAGAATTTAGTTTGTCGAATTATTTAGTAAATATGAAAGGATGATAAATATGATTGTAAAATTTAGAAATGATTCAACACGCAAAATAGCAAGATATGTTGGAGGCACTGCTACTCTTTTATTGTTAGCATCCTTCCTTTATCAGTGGAACAATGGTTTAGTAGTTGATGATACTGAAACATTTAGTTTTATACTTGCCTTCACTTGTTTCCTTTATACCTTCTTACCAAAAAAACAAAGCACTCATAAATAATAAATTCTATATTTAATTTAAAGAAAAAAGGATTGATCAAAAGATCAATCCTTTACTCTACTTCATTTAAGAAGAACAATGTTAACGCACCTGGTCCTGTATGCGCTCCGATTGCAGCTCCAATTGTATTTACGATACATACTTCACAACCGAATCTTTCAATAATTAATGCTTTTAATGCTTCGGCGGTTTCTAAATCATCACCGTGAGTCATACCGATTGTTTGACCTTTAAGGTCTTTTCCGCGCTCTTCCATAATATCAACAATACGGCTTAATACTTTCTTTTTCCCTCTTACCTTTTCAAGTGGTACAAGTTTTCCTTCATCCACATTTAAGATCGGCTTAATGTTTAATAAACCACCGATAAAACCAGCTACTTTACTTAAACGTCCACCTCTAACAAGGTACTGTAAGTCAGCTACAGTGAAGATATGCTCCATATGCTCCATTAGAAAAGCGACACGGTTTAATATTTCTTCTTTCGATGCGCCCTCTTTTGCCATTTTTGCAGCCTCTAATACGACAATACCCTGACCGAGTGAGGCACATTTTGTATCGATAATTTCTAAATCTAAATCAGTGTATGTTTCTTTCACTTCTTTTTTAATGAGAACTGACGATTGATATGTACCAGACAATTCAGATGAAAAAGCTAAATATATACAAGGGTTACCTTCTTTTGCATAGGAAACAAATTTTTCTTGGAATGTTTCAAGTGAAGGCAATGACGTTTTATAAACTGCGCCTTCTCTCATTTTTTGCAATAAAGTAACTGATTTTAATGTAACCCCATCTAAATACTCTGTTTCTGCTTCATCATATACACGGAGTGGAATTAAATCAATATCATATGCTTGCAGCAATTCTAACGGTAAATCCGCCGCACTATCCGTAATGATTTTAACACCCATTTTTAAACCTCTATTCTGTTATAAATATATAATAAATAAAATAAAAAATATTACTTTTAAATTATATACGTAAAACTAAAATGAAGAAAGGAAAAGACTTTATATTGTATGCACTATTATTCAAAACTTGAACTGCAAATAAAAATGATTTCATTTTAGCCTCTTTTTACAAGTTATTACACTGTGTATAATGAGAATATTACATTTTTTCTGAGGGAGGATACATATGAGTATTCAACTAGCTACATCTAATGATATAGAATGGGTTAATAATCATTATGAATCGATAGGATTTGTACCAAGTGATTTAACACGAGACACAGTTGCGATCATTACATACAACAACGAGTATGCAGGTGTTGGACGTTTAGTCCAAATAGATGAAAATACTATTGAAATGGGTGGGATTTTTATTCTCCCTAAATTCAGGGGTCTACAATTAGCTGGGGAACTCGTATCATTTTTAGTACAAACTGCGAAAAAATTACAAATACAAAATGTGTATTGTCTTCCTTTCGAGGAACTAGAAAACTTTTATAAAAAATATGGCTATACTGAAGTCGATACTACGAAAGAAGTTGTCCACCCAATTATTCTAAAAAAATATAATTGGTGTTTGGAAAATTACGATAAACACGTTTTACTATTTAAGTTGTGAGTTTTGTAAAAAAGGAGTCAATGCACTTTGTATTACACATCAAATTATACAAGCAATTATCTGTGAATTAGCTTCTTTATTCAAACAACATATACGCCACATTTTATGCCTATTTTTAATAAGTGTTAGCAAGTTCGTTGACAAACTTGTTAGCACCTTTTTAAAACATAAACCTGAAGAAATTCATACAATTAAGTAACTATCCTAGCTAGCAATAATATCATCCTTCATAAATATTAAAATGAATTCATTGAGGATAAACCGTTTGGAGGATATTCTATAGCACTGAATGATTTACAAAAGATTACGCATTGATACGCTACGAATAAAAATAATGAGCTAATTAAGGGAATATAATCATTTTTATGTAATTCGCACTTGTACTTCCTGTTCTTGTATCACTTGAATGATTAATTCCAATACAATATTTTGTACTAACTGATACACATTGTCATGAAATGTACTTTGTTCTGATATGTATTCAATACATTGATATATATATCCTTCTACCAATAAGCTCCCTTTTTCAACTGTAAATTTATTTTGTCCATTCTTTTTTACTTTTGGTACTAAAAATTCGGTTTTTGTCAAAATAATCTCCTGTTCCACCTCTTTTATTCCTATGACTTTTTCTGTAAATACCACTTTTTCTCGTAAACTAATTTCACCTTTATATTTTCCTATTTCTACTGGTAGTCTGGCTGTTATATAATTATTTACTTCTCCTTCATTTCCACTCTCTAATATTATGCTGTGAATAGGAATCCATGAAGATGTCTCTACCTTATTCTCTTCATTATTCCCTTTAACTTTTTGATTATATAATTCAACAAGCACTCTCTTTTCATGAAGATTTAAAGAAACTAATTTACAATAAGCCTCCGAATGATATTGTTGCACTGTAGTTAATAACTTAGAATCTAATTCACGCCCCTCCGCATCTTTTTCATTTCGAAATACAAATGCATCTTGATTTTTCACATTTATTTTTGGAAATACTTTAAAGCTAGACACTTCTGAAATAATAGAAAATGGCGTTTTCACTACCATTGAATGCACTGAAGTCTCTATTTTTGATCCTAAACCTATACTTTCTCTCTTCGATTCAGTTTCTTCACTTTTTTTCTCTGATTCATTTGCTACTTCTACTTTCTCTAATCCAATCACTTTATTTTCTTTTGCTGGTTCAGTCTCTTCACTTTCTTTGTTTGATTCAATTGCTATTTCTTCTTGCTCTAATTCTCTTTCTTCATTTTCTTTTGCTGATTCAGTTTTTTCACTTTTTTTCTCTAATCCAATTACTTTTTCTTCTTTTTTTGATTCAATTTCTTCATTTTCTTCCTCAAATCCAATTGCTTTTTCTTCTTTTGCTGATTCAGTTTTTTCACTTTCTTCCTCTAATTCAATTGCTTTTTCTTCTTTTTTTGATTCAGTTTCTTCACTTTCTTTCTCTAATACAATTACTTTTTCTTCTTTTGCTGATCTAGTTTTTTCACTTTCTTTCTCTAATTCAATTGCTTTTTCTTCTTTTGCTGATCTAGTTTTTTCACTTTCTTCCTCTAATTCAATTGCTTTGTCTTCTTTTTTTGACTCTATTTCTTTACTTTTCTTTTTTTCTCTTATTTCACGCGAATCATCTTGAGCATTCAGCATTTTCTCTTTGTAAACTTTGTTCCATATTCCTTTACCAACCAATGGCTTATCCATCACCATCCCCCCATCTGATGAAATCCATAAAAATATATTATTTGTACGCGACCATTTCATCATTATATATGTTTTATAATAATAAAAAAGACATTGTCTTTTTAATAAAGACAATGCTTTTTTATTTTTATACTTGTACTTGTTGTACTTGTAAAACTTTTAAAGTAAGGTCTAGTACAATTTTTTCACGAAGAGTTCCAAATGGCTCGTTTAATTCTGTTGGACAAGGTGAAAAGTCTAATTCGAAAAATTGAGCACTTACTAATTCGACATATGGTTGTTCGTTATAAAAAACTGAATTTTGGAAGAAGTATTTATCTAAACGTGGTAAATCGCCGTTGTTAGGATTAATAAAATGAGATGTAGTGTCTGAAGAAGCAGCTATTAAAGCCAGTGATAGAAAATCAGCTTCTGTTAGATCTGCAAAACCAGAAAATGGAACATTTGCAATGCGATCATATAGAACTCCATTACACTCATCATTTGCATATTCAATATTTTTACGAATATACCCTTGTACAAATAATTTCCCTCTTGTAACTCGGTTGTAAGGTGTACCAACTACCGGAGTAAATGCTACAGGAACTAACTTACCTTGTGTTAAAAATACATTTTTTAAGACACGTTTAATCTCAGTTGCTGGAGGATCTAATGGAACATCGGCTTCTACAACAATTTGAATTGTTCTTTCCGCTAATACAACTGGTATTTTTACGATTGGTGCTCCTGGAGTAGTAATTGGTGTTGCTGCAGCATCACTTAATGGTGTTTGGGTTTGTCCCGCTACCTGACATGGTACATTAATTGGGCATTGTTCACTCATATTTTATAATCTCCTTTATATGAAAAATTTAGAGCTTTTTAACTCTCTATACTGTATATGTTTGTCTTCTATTAATGCGTGGGTTTGTATCATAGTCACTTTTATCATTTACAAAAAAAAGAGTAATTTCCCTTTAATAGTCAAATATACACAACTTAATATACTGAGTTTTTATGGGTATTTACCGATAAAAAATAAAATTTATTAACTCTCATCGTGGGAGAATATAATGATATGTTAATTAAGTTCAATAGTAAAAAAGATAACCATATTTTCAAAGAAATTTTCAAAAAATCTATTCTTAAATTTATTAAAACAGATAAATTTAAATTTGTTGATTTCTTCATTTCATAATATCTTTGCAACCGCAATCTAATATTGGTAGCACTTTATTATTAAAAAATAAAAACCGACTTAATAAAGTCGGTTTTTATACCCAAATTGTTGTGGAATCACTTCATCTTTAATTCATATCGTTTTTTTCCTCTCACCTTTTCCAATAGAATTTATCAATACTTCTATTGAAAACAATCTTGTCGTTGTTCTCCCCTCTAATACTATTAATTAACATCTCTCTTAATGCCTTTAGTCTAGGTAAAATTATCTTTGGATATTTTATATTTGTAATTATAAAAAAGGACTATTTGATGTTAATTTAATTGGATTTTCTAGCCTTTTTATTTTGTACAATTCAATTCGTACAAACTCGTTCAATTACCTATTATTCACAAAATAAGTATCATACGTCTTATCAAAAACATATCCTAGCTTTTCTGCAAATTTAGCAGATGTATTATTCACTGCATCCCCGTTTAGGTATTTCCCTTTTTCTAAACAATTCAATATAATAGCTGCACTAACTACAGTCGCCCATCCCTTTCTTATATGATCCAGATCGGTAGCAACTTCAATCCCATCATCATAAATACTATACGATGATGCACCGCATACGACGTCTCCTTTATAGAAAATACTATAGCCAATCCCTCGATTTATATAATCATCTGTCAATTGAAAAAGTATATCTTGTACAAGGGGTAACCTATTTACGTAAATCATTTGATGGACTAGCGGCTGTTGGGCGCATACCAGACGGAAATTTGATGAAGCCTTAAAGGCTTTATCTGATTCACAGAAGGGGAAAAAAGTGAAGTAAACAAAAAATAACTCCAAAATCAACTTCTATTGTATATTTTGGAGTTATTTTACGTTTTCTTTAAATTAGTAATTTTCTGTTTATATATATTTCTATTTTCCTTTTCTTATTTATGTTTATCAGCTAAGTATCTAGCATAGTGAACTAAATTTCTAGCTACATCTAATTCAAGATTAAATATATTAGGTACACCTGGTCTCCAATTCACCTCAAACAACCACAATTTTTGGTTTTCATCAATCCCAACATCAATTCCTAACTCATCAAATAATACATCCTCATATAAAGAATTAAAATGGTTAGAAAAACTTACCGCAAATCGTTCTAAATACCTTTGAACATTATACCAATCGTTATCAAACTCCGTTTTTAAAAAAATATCTAAATAAGTACTATAACCACCGCTAGCCATATTTGATACAACACTTCCTAATGGACCTATTCTCGGGAATATTGAAGTAATAACCCACTTTCCTTCTCCATTTCTTTGAACATGCAATCGAAAATCATAAACATTACCAGATTTCATTTGACATGAAATAAACTGTTGAACTATGTAACCTTTCTCTTGAATCTTATCAGACAAAAAACTTAGTAATTGTTTTTTATTAATAAGTGAAATTTCTTCTGACTCATTCATACTGTAATTTATCCCATGTTTTTCAATAAAAATAATACCCTTACCTTGATGTCCAGAAATTGGTTTAATAATAAGTTTTTCATAACGATTAATCATGTCAAAAAACTTATTAACATCATTTAATTCATAAAAAGGAATAAGATATTGCTTAAATTCCCCTGCTTTTTTTATTCTGTTATATACACTTAATTTATCTCCAATTGAATGACTTGTGAACGGAACTTTATCATATAAATAATCAAAAATTTGCTGATTTTTATCACTAACATGAACACTTGCATTATAAATAACATCAGGAAAAGAAAATTCTTGTTCAACCCACTTACCATTTTCATAAGTTTTACCTAAAATTTTCTCAGTTTCTACATTTACTTTCCCTAAAGTAAAATAAAAAAAGTTTATACCTTCAGCTTTGGCTACAGCAGCATAAGTATATGCTTTCTTTACGACATTCGGATCTTTCCGATGATGAAGCATACCAATTATAGTCATATCGGTTCCTCTTCCCCTCTTTTTAAAGATCTTTTTCAAAACAAATATCAACTTCATTATATATATATTCATGTTCTCCTTCATTCAACCATTTTTCGAAAAATCCAGAACAAGCTTAACCTCATTTTAATATTCTACCTATAGAAATATTATATCTAAGGGTTTATAAAATAATTAAGGTTAGGGTGGCATAAGATGGATACTATTGTTTTTATTGAAACAAATAAATCTGGATCAAGTAGGGAAGCAATCAAAGCAGCTGAAAAACTTAATTTCTTTACAGTTTTGTTAACAAAAAAAACAAAATTTATTGAAGAACGCGATACATTCCCTGATGTACATCAGATGATTTTCACCGATATAAATGATTATGATAATATAATTACAACAATTGAAAAATTAAATAAATCAGGAAAGAACATAAAAGGGATCTTTAGTTTTATTGACCCCTTTGTTTATCTGGCTGCACGTTTATCAGAAAAATTCTGCTCAAATATTGTATCTACTGAAGCTATCTATCAGATGGAAAACAAAATATTAACTCGTAATGTCCTTAAAGATTTACCAATCTCACTCAACTATTTAATTTACAAACCAACAGAACCATTATCATCTTTTCTTAAAAAAAATAAAAAGATAAATTTCCCTCTTATTGTGAAATCCCCTAAATCATCAGGATCAAAAGATGTATTATTAGTAAAAAATAAAAATCAATTAATTTTCTCTATGCAAAGTCTTTTAAAAAAACTACCTAATGAAGAAATTCTTCTTGAAGAATATGTAGATGGACCTCAGTACTTAGTCGAAATTTTAGTTCAAAATGGAAAAGTCCATATTATAGCAGTAATTGAACAAGAAATTACACTCTTTGAACGTTTTATTGTTACTGGTTATTCTTTACTAGGACAGGTAGACAAAAGTCTATATAATAGTCTTTTCAATGCAGTTAATTCTGTTATTCAAGCTTTTAATATGAAAAATGGAGCTTGTCATCTAGAACTCCGGAGAATAAATAATGATTGGAAATTAATTGAGATAAACCCCAGAATATCAGGTGGAGCAATGAATGATATAATTGAAATTGGACATGGAATCAACTTAGTGCAAGAGACTATTCAGTTAATGTTAGGAAATAAACCTTCACTAAATAAAAAACATCATAAATATGTATACACTCATTACCTAACAGTTAAATCTAAAGGGAAACTCATTCGAGTTACAGGAAAGAACCGTAGTTCTAAATATCCTGGTGTGGAGAAAGTTTATATAAAACCTAAAAAAGGAACTGTCTTAAAACCACCTACATCAATGGGACATCGATGTGGCTACGTTTTAGCAGCATCCTATTTTAAAACAGTAGCTAAAAAAATAGCTTTAGAAGCAGCTAAAGAAATTTCATTTGAAATCCAAAAAGAATAAATATAACATAAAAAACAAGATATATACACCAACTGATAAAAATATACTAAAATCAAGTTTCTTATAATTCTAATTATCATAATGCATAATAAAAAAGTTCACTCCTTATCTACATTTATAGAAGGAGTGAACTTTTTTATTATGAAATTTTAATTTATTTACCCAACAAGCGACTCCAAAATGACTTCTTCTGTTCTGAAGCTACTATTAAGCATTTACTTTTATATGGTTTTTCGAATACTTACAAATGAGTTTTTATCTAATTAAAAATGTTCTCCGTAAATAATAACAGAGTAATATTTTTTATTATTTTATAAATTTTTTCAAAACATAAAATTTTAATTAAGAGGTGATTGGATCATTTCTTTCCATAAGGGAAATACCTTTTTGAAAAGTTCTACTAGTGAAGAGGAAAACTGAGATCCAGAACCTTCAATGATACGTTTATAAGCTTCTTCAGGAGATAGAGCCGAACGATATGCTCTCGAAGAAGTCATTGCATCGAACGCATCTGCTTTCACAACAATTCTATAGAAACATTCTAGTCATCATTTTTCACTTTAATTCCTTTACGTTGTACAATTCGTACAAATCCCTATTCACTCATCTATTATCCACAAAATAAGTATCGTACGCCTTATCAAAAACATATCCTAGCTTTTCTGCTAGTTTAGCAGATGTAGTATTCGCTGCATCCCAGTTTGGATATATCCCTTTTTCTAAACAGTCCAAGATTAATGCTGCACTAACTATAGTTGCTAATCCTTTTCTTCTATGATTGTGATTAGTCGCAACTTCAATTTCAATGCCTTTATCATATATACTATACGATGATGCACCGCATACAACTTCACCTTTGCACAAAATACTATAACCTATACCTCGTTTTATATAATCTTCTACCGTTTGAAATTGACTTGTAAAATCTTCAGAGACCTTATGTAATGTAGGGATATTTACAATATGTTCATCTATTCTTCGTAACTCGTATCCTTTTGGAAGCGCTGATATAAAAGACTGTAATTTCGAATGATCAAAAACTTCCGCATTCCGTTTGAATTTATAGCGTAAAAACTTATCTATTTTTCTTTCATAAAATTTTTCTAAACGCTTTTTCCACTCTTCACTATTTACGATTACTAACATTCTATCAGGAATGTTACGTAATAACTCGTCTGTTTCCTTCACATTTGGATCTCCAGTATAAAATGTGAAAATCCCTACCGTAACTTGCGCTATTGTCGGATTTTCAAGATTATTTACCCAAGCGGTGCCCATATGTCCTTGTAAATAAGAAAGTAACACAACATTATTAAAATCCTCAAACAGAGAAACTAATTTTTTTCTAGTATTTATATTTGCTTCATATATCATTTACATTCCCGCTTTCTATAAAATCAATATAACTCTATATCTTTATGAATCCACTTAAATAACTTTTTTACTCATCCGTTTATTCGTCATATAAGCAAACGCCTATTACACTTAAACTTCATATAATTATAAATTATTCACAAATATAAAATTATTATAACATCTATTCAAAAAAGAAAACTTCACTTTTTTTGATTTTAAAACACACATCTTTTTATCTAAATAAAACATATTTATTGATAAAATTTTATACGTATACCAAATCTATCTAAATAACTGTAAGATTAATTTATTAATAAGCTTTTTAAGGGGGATTATAAAATGTCTGATTTCTATTCTCGTCTTTCAAAAAGTGATGCCGCTGTTCTTCTAGTGGATCATCAAACTGGCCTGATTTCTAGCCTAGTGCGTGACTATGGTGTTGATGAGTTCAAGAATAATGTTTTAGCTCTTGCTAATACCGCTAATTTTTTTGATTTACCGGTTATTTTAACGACTAGCTTCGAAGACGGTCCTAATGGTCCACTCATGCAGGAATTAATTGAACTATTTCCAAATGCACCTAAAATAGCGCGTCCTGGACAGATTAACGCATGGGACAATGATGAATTTGTAAAAGCTATTGAAGCAACGGGTAAAAAACAGCTAATTATCGCAGGCGTAGTTACTGATGTTTGTGTTGCGTTCCCGGCTCTATCAGCTGTAAATGCAGGGTATGAGGTATTTGTTGTAACGGATGCATCTGGAACTTTTAGTAAACAAGTTGCTGATGCCGCTCTTATGCGTATGGCTCATGGAGGGGTACAACTCATGAACTGGTTTAGCGTTGCAGCTGAATTACAGCGCGACTGGCGAAATGATGTTGAAGGCTTTGGAGCTTTACTTGCTAAGCATCTTCCAAGTTATCAAAATATCATCGGAAGCTATATGGGAGCTCAAAAAGAATTTAGTAAATAACGCAAATCTTAATAAAGGTTACCAACAACTATTTACATAGTTAAAAAAGGGCTACTTCAATAGCCCTTTTCTTAATTGTTTTACTAACATTCTCTGTTCCTCCTTCACTATATTTAAATCACTTAAATAATATTCCCCTAGCTTTTCTGTTATGCTTTCTTTCGAATTTCATTATCAAAGCAGCAAAATTATTGAAAATATACCTAACAATTAATAATACAACTCCCCCTATTTACTTCTAACATTCATATTAACAAAGCAATTTTTTCGCTAATACAATCCAATTCGTATATGTAAAAACCCTCATTATATTGTTGGAGGGTTAATCAATATAAATCTTTTATATTTCCTTCTTAGAAATAAAGGATTCTGTAGCACCATTTTTATATATTTTAGTCAATTTAATAATTGACTTGTACGTATTATTGTCATTCATTATCATCTTTTTTATCTCTTCTATTTCTACATTACCAGTTCCACTCTCTATTTTTAAGCAGTTCGAAATATTAAGATATCCACTTGATGCGAAAAGAATAATAAACGTAATATCAGGGGAATTAATGAACAGTAATCCGAAGTTCAAAGGATCTGCAGCCGTATCCGATAATATCAATCGAAAATCTAATAGTTCTGGCACTTGAACAAAATCTTTAGAAACTATTGCTTCACCTACTATTGTAATTTGCTTTACTACATTCCCAAGTTCATCTGTAAATTCAATACATCTAGGCGCATCAATTGTTTTTGCTTGTAGAGATAAATTCAATTCAGGATTATAAAAGTCGAAAAAGAGTGTGCTTCCCTCCGTTAAACACCGTGGACAAACATTTCCAAGGAGACTAAAATCCTCTTCAATAAATTTAACTTTCGCTTTACAACTACACACTTTTCCTATTCGAATCGCATCAATCTTTGAACAATCTACAAAAATAACATCATTGTCCTCTTGTACAAATGACACGATACCTTTCATCTTGTTAAATGAAAGAAAATAGGATACAACAATTTCCTTTCCGGCTATTACGATACTCTCAACCTTAGTAAAAGGTTCTAGACTTTGTAAAAATTCACATATGCTATTTTGACAACATTGACAATTTCGTTTCGGTTCGCAATCCACTTACATTCAATCCCTTCCCTTTATGTTTTTATCTAATACACATAATATGAACGGGATATAAGAAAAGCTTGGACAATATAATTTTAACGTAAGGATATAATTATTTACTCATAACACCAATAATAAGTAATAACACATAATTTTTACTATAAATACATATAACAATTTCATCTTTCAATGAAAAAGCGTTATAATGAGGTGTAGCCTCTACGATTACGTTATAAAGGAGATTAAAACAATGGCTAAAATTAAAGTGTACCAAGCAAAAGACGAAAATATGGAAGCAGTAAAAAACATCATTGATGTTGAGGAACAAAACCCAACTGCTGAAAACTTACAAAATCTATACGCATGTGTATTAGAAACTGAAGATATGGCATTGCCTGAATCATACATTGAAGAAGATATCTTAATTGATTCTATGGAAGTTATGATTAACGCTTCTCAAAGCAAGCTAAGAGACTTAGGTACATATGATGTAATCGAAGTTCAAAACAAAGGTAAGAAAACGCAAATTTTATTATTAGCAGACGAAGAATACGAAATTATCGAAGGCTAATCTGAATCCGTACATATGAAAAAAGCTCCTTTCAAAATTGAAAGGAGCTTTTTCTTTACGCTTTTGATGTTTCACTTTTTACCTTGTTTTGTTTTTTCTTAATTACCATGCGCTCATTTCCCATAAAGAAAATGAATACGAATGCTAAACCTGCTGGTACTAACGCCCACATAAATGTTTGAACGATTGAACTAGATAGAGCGTCAATAATTTTATCTAATATTTGCGGCGGAATTTGAGATCTTGCTGATTCTGATAAAATAGCTCTTGAATCTCCTAAAGCGTTTGTATTCATCCCCCCGCTCATACCTTTAAATGCCTCTTCTAGCTGGTTCTGGAAACCAGTTCTTTGAATCATTCCAAAGATCGTAATACCAAGAGTCATACCTAATGAACGAATGAAGTTACTCGTTGAAGTCGCAGACCCGCGTTGTTCCATACCGAAGTTGTGAATAGCTGCCATACTTAGTACAGAGAATGAGAAACCGACTCCAAATCCTATAATAATCATATAAATCGTTAATAATACACGACTTGTTTCTGGCGTTAACGTGCTTAATAAGAATAATCCAAGTAGCATAATAACAGCAGAAATAATCATAATGTTTCGATAGCTAAGCTTCGTCGTTAAAAATCCGCCTAACTGCGCTGTTACGACTGATCCTAACATCATCGGTAAAAGTAATAATCCTGAGTTTGTTGCGCTACCACCATATACGCCTTGAATAAATAACGGAATGTACACAGTTGCTGACATAAATGCAGCCCCGTAACATAATGCAATAATTGTACTCATTCCGAATAGACGTTGTTTAAACATTTCAAATGAAATGATCGGTTCTTCTACTTTACGTTCAATAAAAATGAATGCAATAATTAAAATAGCGAATCCGCCAAATAAACTTAAAATAAAGCTAGAATCCCAATCATACTTTTGTCCACCAAGCTCTAAGGCAAACATTAAAGAAATTACTGCACCAACTAAAGTAATTGCGCCAAACCAATCAATTTTTTGTTTTCTATGAACTCGTGATTCTTTATAAAAGAATGTAATAAAAATAAGTGCTAAAACGCCCAGCGGTAAGTTAATGTAAAATACCCAGTGCCAGCTAATGTAATCTGTAATATATGCGCCAAGTAACGGACCGAAAATACTTGATAAACCAAATACTGCTCCGAATAATCCACCCATTTTCCCGCGTTTTTCTGGAGGGAAAATATCAAAAACGATAGTAAATGCGATCGGCACTAGTGCCCCGCCGCCAATACCTTGAATGGCACGATAAATACCTAACTGTGTAATATTTTCAGCAGTTCCACAAAGTGCCGAACCAATCATAAAGACGATTAAACCGAAAATAAAGAATCTCTTTCTACCATACATATCTGATAGTTTACCGAAAATCGGCATGCCTGCCATTTCTGCGACCATATAGGCAGAAACGACCCATACAAAGTTTTCAAGGCCTCCTAAGTCACCAACAATCGTTCCCATCGCTGTTACGACAATGGTATTATCCATTGATGCCATTAAAATACCTAGCAATAAGCCCGCCACAACAAAGCCGAGCTTATTATTTTTCTCAACCATAACCTTACTCTCCCTCATACTACTTATATTTGTTTATGTTCTTTTACGACTGTATTACCTTTCTGATTAAAACTAGTATGATATTCTACTACACTAATTTCACAGCCAGGGCCAATTATAACATGATTTCCTCTTACTACGTCTGCTATTGTATGTTCTAAATAAATATCATCCCCCTCAATAATTGATGTTTGAAGGCTTCCTGCATGACTTGTAAAAGGAATAAATCTCGATTTTTTACGTACTGTAATCTTTTTCCCACCGATTTCTCTCACTTTACTTCCTTCATAACGAATTGAGATTTCAATATTTTCAGCATTAAGTAATCCGTCACTTTCAAGACCACCAGTTATTGATAATTCTTCTACTTCAATATCTCCCTTCACATTTAAAGCACCTTTCACATCTACAAAATCACCTGAAAACCTTCCTTTTACTTCAATCATACCTCTTACTTTTGTTTTTTCAATATGAGCATCACCATGCATTTGTGTATTGCCATATATTTTTATACATTCCGCATCTACGTTTCCTTGTACTTCACTATCCCCATATACGATATAGTTTTTAACTTTCATATTACCGCGTACATCACTCGTGCCGTACGTTTTAAATTCATTACAACTCATATCATTTGAAATTGTTCCTTCTCCGCGAATCTTCACTTTATTATAATCCCCGCCTGCTGAACTACCAGAACCATTTACAGTAAGACTATGTTGATGTTCCATATTACTTCTCCCCCCATTAAATCTGCTTAATTTCTTTTACATTTGCACTTTTATCAACAGTAAGAACACCAGTATATTCAATGAGTTCAATCTCACAGTTCGGCCCCACTGTAACATTATTTCCTCTTACCGTTCTTATGTGAGCATAATCAATATCGATATTGTCACCTTCTAATAGTTCAGCTTCTAATTGTAAACCAAATACTGTTTTAAAGAGTCTACTAAAAGTACTTAGTCTATGCTTTACTTTAATCGTTTGACCACCAATCTCTTTCGCTCGACATGTGCCGTGAATATTAATATTTATTTCATCGGCGCTTAATAATCCGCCAATTGTAAATTGTCCTTCTGAAGAAAAAGTATCTACTTCACAATTACCGTCAATTGTCGCTTGACCGTTGACTTTAAATTCTTCACCAGTGACATTTCCACCTATCGTACCTTTTCCTGCAATTTTTAAACTGTTCGCCTTCACATCTTGCGTAATTGTAGCTTTCCCATCAATTCGCATCGTTTCTGCATGAACTGTACCATCAACTTTACCTGATCCACTAATTCTTGCATTGCTACTGTTCAAATTACCAGTAACTGCACCGTAACCGTTACATTCAAATTGGTCACATTCAATATTTCCATTAACAGTACCTTTTCCATTTAATTGCACTTTATGAAACTCGCCGCCATTCGATGAACCGTAACCATTTATAATCAAATTATCTGTACGCATACTTTCTCCTCCACTACAACAGTTTAGCTTTTAATGCTTCGGTATATTTCATAATCGCTTCGCGTAAAACAATTTTGGTGCCTTTTTCAAAAATTAAATCGTCCACATTTGTAACTAATAAACATGTAGAAATCCCTAACTTTCGGACGATGATTAAGTCACAAGTTTTATGTTTAATTGCTTCATAATTTTCACGTAAAACTTGCAAGACCATTTTTCCTTCTTCTAAACTAATCTCTCCCGATTGTAGTAATTCTTCTAACATATACACATAAAGAATATCTACAAATTGAAATTCTGTTGTTTTATTCGTTTGTTCTATGAAGAATTGTAAAACTGGCTCTGATGCAATACCCTTACGTAACAAATCATCTTTTGTTAAATGAATTTCTGTCACGCTCGGTGAAAACATATTTGCTAATTCATCTAGTGATAAATCCTCTTTCATCGTTTGAATTTTATCAATACGTTCTAATATCTTTTCTTTCGGAAAAAATGTTTCCTGACCTGTGAACGTTGACTTCCGTACAAACCAATCTTCCGGTATTAAATTTTTTCTTTTCCACCTATATAACTGTCCGTATGAAATACCCGTTAGTTCTAATAAATCTTTTTTTGAAATTAAATCTGTACTCAACTGTATAACACTCCTTCCTGATAACAATGTAACATAACACTGTTACGCTGTAAATGGACTTTTATCGCAAATAGCGTAACAATGCGTAAAACAAACATGTCTTGCACACAAAAAAAGCTCTTACACATCTCATGAAAAATGCGTAAGAACCCTTATATATCATGGCTTAAACCATATTTCATAAAAATCAATCCAACCTTGTGAATTAATTATTATATTTTGTATTTTTTCGTGTGAACTTACTTGCTGTTTGTTACGGTACAAAGGAATGATATGAATTTGACGTAACAGTGTATCCTCAATATCGCGTAACAGTGTAACTCGTTTCTCTACTTTACTCTCCATAAAGTACGGCTGCAATGTTTCGTTAAAGTTTATATTGCTTTGCTGATGAATAAAACTGTTTTTTGTAAGAAACATGTATAGTAAACTCTCTTCAATACGCTCGCTAATTGTCGCACTATCATGCATAATATCAGCCTTTTGTATCGTACTTATTTGCAACAACTCTTCTGTTTCAAGAAATTCAATATCAATTATAATTCCGTATTTCGCACACTCTTTTTGTATCCAATTGGAGTCTTCAACATGATCTTGTCCTGTAAATGTGTATAGTCGCAATGTTTCATTACGGTAAGAACTTTCTTTAATAAGCGTATTTATGTCCTCATTTATATGTATTGTACCACTCTTTGTTAGCACTAATTCTTCGGCTATCTCTCCGCGTGCTCCTTGTAATTCCGCAACAATCGCCTTGCTATGAATGATTTTATATAAAGCTTTTCGAAATATCATATCTTGCATGGGTCCTTCTTTTGCAGTATTTAACGTAATGTATGTTACATTCGACTCAAGTCGAGTTAGTTCTTTATGATGCTTTTCTATATCTTTATATCGTGCTTTCGCTAAAACATCGTACGTATTAACACTGTGCTCTACATTCCATAATTCAATTCGGTTGAGAAAAGGTCGCTCTCGAAAATAATAATCATGTGCTTCTAGTACAAATACATCCTCATTCTTTTCACATAACCGAAACGGTCCAGTACCAATTAACTTCCCGTCTTCATCTTCATTTACAATAGAACACTGTTCTGTACTTAAAGCATATAAAAACAACTTATTATCTGTAGATAAACGAATCTGCACAATATAGTCATCAAGAATATGTAAACTTTCAACGTGTTGTAACATCCAAGCATGCGGATTATTTTTCACTTTCATAAATCGTTTAAATGTCTGTTCAACATCATAAGCGGTTAGTTCTTTTCTATTATGAAATGTAACACCTTTTCGTAAGTAGAAGGTCCACATATATTTCTGGTCATCATATTCCCAATAAAACGCAAGTCTTGGCTCTACATTGTTTGTATTTCCGTCTACATACACTAATGTATCGTATATATGTTTTACCATATGACATTCCGAACGCATCGTAGCGTATACAGGGTCTAATGCAATATCTAGGTTCATTTGGACTTGCAAACGTAGCACATCTCTTCTCCCTTTAGATGTCCTTTCGACTTGATAACCGAATATCGAATCAATCCACGTTTGAAATTGCGTTTGCAGTAATGGAAAATGCGAGCTATATCTTTCAATAAATGCACTTCCGCTTTTTACGTCCCCTTGTTTCGTTATTTCTTTTCCTCTTTCTAAAATTAAAGAAAGCGGATGTTTTTGAAATAACAACTTTGAACGATTCCCTCTTCCTCGGCCAGGAAACCACACAATCCAATGTAATTCTTCTAATTTTTTTATGATTAGTTTACTATTCCGCTCTGTACAAAATAATGTTTCGGATATATTTTGTATTGTTATTTCTAATTGCTCCCCTTCAGCTCTCCCTTTTCCATACTGGAGCCATAGGTTCATATATTGCTCCAAAATGCTCATAAAACGCCCCCCTAAAAGATGAAAAATCTTCCCCTTTCATTCTACCCTTTTTCATTTGTAGCTTCCATCTTATCATTTTAATATAGAAAGGAGGAATTAGAAATGAATCATCTTTTAAAACGTTATAACAGGCCAATCCTCATTCGGTTGTTCGGTGAATTGTTAGTCCGAACGACTGAAGCGATGCTAGCTATCATTTTTATTGTTCACGTTAATAAAGCTTTAAATGGTAATGTCATAGTTACAATGCTTCTTTTCGGATTACAGCCACTCGCTGATATTGTATTTACATTAATCGCTGGGGGTGTAACAGATAAATACGGCCGAAAGAAAATCATGTTACTCGGATTACTTTTACAAGCTTTCGCCGTAAGTGGATTCGTTTTTGCTGAAACGGTCGCCTTTTTCGCCTTATTGTATGTAGTTAATGGTATTGGTCGCTCTTTATATATTCCGGCACAGCGCGCTCAAATCGCTGACTTAACGAGGGAAGAACAGCGGGCAGAAATATTTGCTGTTCTGCAAACGATGGGAGCAATCGGCTCTGTAATTGGTCCATTAATCGGTGCCTTTTTCTATACTAGTCACCCTGAGTATTTATTTATTTTGCAAGGTGTAGCTCTTACCCTATATGCCATTCTCGTTTGGACGCAGCTTCCTGAAACAGCTCCACTCATGAAAAACGTTAATAAAACTAAAGAAGTATATTCGCCAAAACAATTTATTTCAAAGCATTATGCTGTATTTGGGCTCATGGTTTCTACAATTCCTATTAGTTTTTTCTACGCTCAAACCGAATCGAATTATCGCATATTCGCTGAAAGTGTATTTCCAAATTTTCTATTCATACTTGTATTTATCTCAACTTGTAAAGCTGTCATGGAAGTTATTCTCCAAATTTCCCTTGTGAAATGGTCTGAACGATTTTCTATGCCTAAAATCATTGTTATTTCTTATTCTTGCTATACGTTAGCTGCGATTGGCTACGGTTATTCCACAACCATATGGTCATTATTTTTAACACTACTCTTTTTAGTAATTGGAGAAAGTATTGCTTTAAATCATTTACTACGATTCGTTTCACAAATGGCTCCAAGTCATAGACGTGGATTGTACTTTTCTATTTACGGTATACATTGGGATATTTCAAGAACTTGCGGGCCTTTTGTAGGTGCACTATTATTAAGCACCTTTAGCGGCAGTACTCTATTTTATATTTGTGCCTTCTTATTAATAATTGGCGGTATTATTCAAGCTTTTTTTGTTCAATCGTTAGAAAAAAACAAAGTAAAAGAGCTGTCCCTATAGGAACAGCTCTTTTACTTAACCTGCCATTTTATTAATACTATCCTCCGGTGAGAACACAGAAATGTGATCTACTTTACCAGTAGATTTCGGAATAACGAATTTCAACTCAAACTGATTATTTACTTTATAATTGTATATTTTATCATTACCGTTGACTTTAACAGACGCTGGTTTTCCTAAAGCCTTTTCGATTTCTTGTAACGTAATCACTTTAAGTTCTGAATGGTAAGATCGCACGTCAAAGACTTGTGATCCTTTATTAAAGCCAAATGCAACATTTTTATTTGTAAACGTCGCATACATCCCGTTTCCTGCTTGCTCCGTCTTATCAGCTTTCCCCCACGCCTTCTCTATTTCTTCAATATCTCCTGTATGCGCTGCATATGGAACATTAGGTACTTTTCCTTCTTTCGCTTGCTCAAATAAATCTTTAATATGGTTAATTGATTTTTGATTAATTGCTACATTTTTTGAATTAGAATCTGTTGAAGGTTTTGCTGAATCTTGACCTTTTGGTTTTTCCACAGGTTCTTTCTCTTTTTTGGGAGCAGTCTCTTCATTCTTTTTACTCGTTTCTGACGTATCGCTCTTTTTTTCCGTACTATTTTCTGATGTTGAATTAGTTTGCTTCTTTTCCTCAGCGTTAGCACATGCGGTTAAAGCCGCTACACACGTTAAAGTTAGGAAAAATATAAGTACTTTCATATATACTTTCATCATTTTCAGCCTCCTTCTTCAACATATTCACTTTTGTAACCATTCCATTACACTACTCCTCAAATTATTTTCCCCCCAAAAAGTAAGTGCTTCGGTTTCTCCAAAAGTACGGACCATATACTCTATATATGATGCTCCTAAAAAATAACCGAGTCGGTTGTATCCGAAATAGTTCCCTCCTGATAAACGGAACCATTCTTTCTCTTTTTCATCTGTCCATCCTTTAACATAATCTTGTAAAAAATGTTTCTTAATTTGATCTTTATGTTCTTCATAGCAAAACAACCAGTCGTCTCCATCATTATCATATGAATAATAGACTGATTTACTTAATCCTTTCGCTATTCTTTGCGATAAATATGTCGCGACTCCCTCACGATATAAACTAACCGCTGCATCAGTCCATTGTGCTTTAGTCCAATCCATTCCACTCTCTTGCAATACGAAATTATGATATATATGTCCGATTTCATGTGCAACGATAACGCAAAGATGCTCCCTTTCAGGAGATAATTTTTCTGCCGCAAGAAATATATCCCCAATAATATCTCTTTCTACAAATGCATTAGAACCAAATCCACCTACAAATAGATGAAAAGTTAAATCTATATTAAAACCAAATTGAATACGATACTCCTCACTCATTTCTTGAATAATAGACGGTAAAATTTCCGAAATAATACGAATGTCTTCTAGTTTTTCAGGATACTTGTTAATTGCACTAGAAAGACGTTCTTCTGTCTTAGGACAGTGATAATTAAAATATTCTTCGAAGGCTTCTGGATACATATCATAATAATTGTTCAAGTCATGTAATCCTATATTATCTTTTTCCAAAAGCTTCAAAAACCTTGGAATTGTATTATGAATCATCTTATTCATCTCCTTGTATACACCTTCTCTCCATACTCTTTATATCCTTCATTAATAACTTAAAATAATCTGTCACAAAAGCTCCTTTAAATACAAAAAAACAGCTGGAAGTAAATATTCATTCCTTGCTGGTTTAATATTTTTTCTTTCTATATTTTATTCAAACCATCTGGTGCCATTAGAACTCCATTAAGATTGCCTATTTATATAATTAAAAAAGCTGTCCTATTTAAGGACAGCTTCAAAATATGTATATTTACACTTCGATTGATTTACCGTCTTCAACGATATGGTAAAGTAAGTGCGCTAAATGATGAATTGGACCATACTCTTCCTCTTCTTCATTTGTTTCACCTTGGAATTCAAGATCATTTAAGTATAATGCTAAAAATTGATAGTATAGTTTTAAATCAAATCCGTAGCAAGCACTTGGTTCTTCATGATCTCCTTCATATTGTAACATTAAGTATTGATCATTTCCTTCTGCATCTTCTGCATCAAAGAATACAAAGAAGCCAACGTTTGTATCTAAATCAAATAGATGACGAGTACCTTTTTCTGTTGCTTTATTGAAGTCCTCTTCACTTAATTTATGTACTGTTGTCGCTTTTGCATTATCTTCTTGATGGAAATTTACTGTGAATGATTTCAATGCTGACACCTCCTGATTGTATAACAGTAGCATAACATATAAAATGGACTGCTTACAAATGTAAACAGCCCACCTATCTTCATTTCCGGATTGCTCGTAACAGAAAACTCACGATGAAGATTAAAATAATCGCACCGATTAAAGCTGGAATAATTGCAAAGCCACCAATAACAGGACCGAATTTACCAAGTAATAACGAACCAAGCCAAGAACCGATAATACCAGCAATAATATTACCAATTACACCGCCCGGCACATCCTTTCCAGTAATTAAACTTGCAAACCATCCTAATATACCACCAACGATTAAATACCAAATCATATCATTACCTCCTATATATTTAACCAATATAAATAAAAACTGAAACAATTGCTTACCATTAGTTATGTTTCATTTTTCGTAAGTTATTCGTCTTATGAAAATCATTCAAATCTGCTTAGCCTATTAAGGACAATCTGGCTTCAATATTGTTCTCATAAATTCGTCTTTAAACGATTGATAATTAAATTCAACGGCGATTCTTTGTATCGGCCGATTATCAAATCGTGTTGGCTCAGCAATTTTTCTAAAGTCAGCTACACTTTGACCTCTCGTTACATCATTCGTCGTACTAATCCAAACTGCTGATTTTTTATATTCAAAAATATTATCATTTATAAAAGAAATGAACGGAAGTAAATCATGGATCGGACTCCCAGCAATACCTGGATATTCTTTTTTATAAAAGTTTTCAAAATAAAAATCAATCATTGGTTTAATAAGTTTCGCCTGTCCTGTTCCTTCTTTATCAATAATATCGACCATTTCAGGAGTAATAAGAGCTTCTTGTGTTACATTTAACGGATATATAGTAGCATTCTTCGCGTATTTCATAACGATATTCGCCGCAATTGGATCGCCGTAAAAATTAGCTTCCGATACTGGTGTAACGTTTCCTGGAAAAAGAAAAGCACCACCCATTATATAATAAGAACATACTCGATTCATTAAATTGGGGTACAATAAAAATAATGTTGCAAGTGTTGTTAATCGTCCTGTCGCCACTATTATAATATCTTCTGGACAAGGCTCAATTAATTTAATCAATTCACAAAAATTTTCTCTTTCACAAATTCTCATTTTCGGTGGAATGATTGGACCTAAACCGTGATCTCCATGAATTTCAGGGAAAAATAAAGGTTCTTCAGCTGTCATTGGTCTACTGGCACCTTCGATAATCTTTACTTCTGTAGCATAGTACTTTTCTAAAAAATATACATTTTCGGTAACAATTTCTCTTGAGACATTTCCATACTCTGCAACAATACCTATAATATCTAATTTGCATGTTTTATTCGCATAAATTAACGTTACTGCATCATCAATTCCAAAATCTCCGAAAAAGATTATTTTTTTATTAACTTTTCTCACCCCTCTCCAGCATAATCTACTATCATTATTATGCGAAAAAGACAAGGCGGTGAAACAGAGATAATTAAAAAAGCCGCCCATTTATTACTTATTGGCGACTTCAATCTTTTTATAAGATAAATATGCTAGTACACTTTTGCTTGAATCATATTTCGGATTATTCCCTTTTCTCGGTTCTCTCATATGTGTTTTTTCAAACCCAGGAATATCAGGCATTCTTTGCAAAAATTCAAGCATTTCTTCCTCAGTTCCTTCAATACGTACACGAATCATTATTGCTATTCCTCAATTCTCATTTTCTCTATACTAAGTATATCGTACTTCAGAAAGTCTGCAAGAAATTTATCTTTTTAATGTTGAACTTTTTTTACAAACGAACAGTGCCATTTCAGTATAGAACGACTCTACTTTATTATTATCAAAGTGAATGTTGAAGAATTCCTGCATTTCGTTTGATGTTTTCATCATACATTCTGTTAACTTTACGCGCTTTTGCACAGGCACATCCATCATATCGCACCACCAGTCAAAATCAAACTTTTTGTCAAAAGTAAGACATGACTGCATTTGTAAACCATGTTTTTCTAATAAAGTAATCCATTCTGTTTTTTTCAAAGCTCGTTCATGGCTTGGATCACGTTTCTTTTCGATAAAGTTATAAAATGTATCAAACTCATTATTTTCTGGTGAAACATTATCAATTAATATAAATAATCCTTCATCCTCTAACGTTCGATGTACTTCAAAAATAAATTGCGAAGGGTCAACAAAATGATGTGCTGCAATTCGGCATGTAATTGTATCAAAAGATTCTTCAGCAAATGGTAACCTTTCTGCATGTCCTGCTACAAATGATACATTTTCATGCCCGTTCCCTTCTATAAAACCTTTTGCCTTTTCTAACATTTTTTCTGTTAAATCAAGAGCGACTACCTCTTTAAACATTGGGGCTAACAAATTAGCAACATGTCCACCACCAGTAGCAATATCAAGAAGACGAGTATTATGACGAGTTTCAACTTGCTGAACTACATATTGTAAATCCGGTCCTTTTGCATGAATTTTACTTTGCACATACTTCTCTGCATTACTACCAAACTGTTGTTTCACAAGTTTTTCTTTGCTCATTTTTATCATCTTCTTTCTATAAAATATTATATTTAATTTATAAGTTCTCTTTATATAATTTCAAATCCTCTTTTAGGCTCGTCTCTTATATTAGATCCTTTTATCAAAAAAGTTTACCTCTATTATTTAAAAAGGTTATGAGAACTTATCCCACAACCTCACAATGTATCTCTTATATTTGAAGATCTTCTTACACGTCTAAATAATTTATATCCCCCTGTAACTTCACAAAGACTTCTACTTCGCTATTAGTAGCCTCTCTTGCATGCAATCCATATTGATCCATGCCAATCCATATCCACCCAGGACTACCATAAAGAATATCTAGGTTAAAATGCTCCAACTTAGTAAGTTCTGTCCTAATAAATTTATGCCTACTTGCAATTTGCTTATCAATTAAACCATATTCTTTCCCATTTTCAAATAGCGCTATAATCTTTCCTACAAGTGGATGTTCACGAACAATAAATTGATATTCTTTTTCATTTATATTCTCCACAATCGTACTAGAATCAGGTACATCAAATCTAGAATTCGGTATATTCATCTCGATCAGCTCCTGTATTGGTTTCACTAATATCGTAACAGATGAATGTTTGGATATTGTTAATGTAATGTAAAAAATAAAAAAGCTGACTTCCCTTTAGAAATCAGCCTTTATATTTTGATCATCTTTATACTTTTACAAACTATTATAATGTTTCTTTTTCCTCATCATTTCCGGAAACTAAATTCCCAATAGCATCTGCCGTTACCTCAACTACAAATTCACAAATCCCTGCTACAACTTCTCCAATTACTTCCTCCATCTTTCTACCCCCTTGTTTTATGGAACTTATTTGTAGTATAGGAGATATTGGTTAATTTTAACTATCGGCAAAGGTGACAAAAACATTACAGATTTGTAAGCTATTTCAATGTTTTTTGTATTTATACTTCTCCCCTTTGAAACTTTAAGTATTATTAACAACCAGATAGGTCATCATAATATAAAGTATTTAAGAATCCTAATTTAAAGGAGGCGTGTAAAATATACTACGTAAAATTAATTAAAGGTCAATCTTTCTATGCTTTTGATCATCGATTCTTAGTGTCTCATGAAGAAGAGGTTTCGGAAAAAATTTTTAATTACTTACGCCGGAATGAATTCTTCGAAGTACGTAAAGAAGAATATTCTGCCTAAAGTATGAAAAGCATCAAAAAATGACTCTCATAATTGGGATTTTTTCTTGATGCTTTTATATTATCTCCCTTTATTCAACATTACTCCTCAATTCACTTAAAATCTTATAGTATATGTCCAAGCTAATTCATCGTTACCTTCATATTCTAGTATATGAGGAGGTGACGAATATGACTCATATCATTGATTATCAAGCTACTCAACCTTTAAATAAAACCGGTGAAACAACTTTTGCAATTCCCCATTCCCCAGAAAAAGCAATTCTAGCAAATATTAAATTAAAAATTTCAAGAAGAGATGCACGTAATAATCGAGTAGAATTAATTGCTACAGTTGGGGTTGAAGGTATAACTGAGATTTCACAAATTTTATTCCGAATTTTCCGTGACAATACAGAAATCTTCAACGCTCAAGTAGGAATTGAATCTACAGATTCTGAGCAATTTTACGCGCAAACATTTCAAGCTATAGATCAAAATGTTAGCTGCGGGACTCACGAATATTCATTAACTGTAGAAAACCTTACTAGTGGTGCAAGTGCAGACATTGTTGGTCCTCTGTCTTTTAGTGGTTTAGCTATTGGACAAGATCATAAGTGTTGCTAATTTAATCTATTTTGGTTTTTTGAGAAAAGTAAGACGTATTATCTGCGTTCTTACTTTTTTTATTTTCCCCACACTTACCTTCCCTTTGAATTTACTTGTGAATTTTTTGTATTTTTAGTTACCCATTGTATCACTTAATTCATCATTTTTTTACAAATCAAAAAGATTGAAATCTATTAATGAAACACGTAATATAGACTCTGACTCTAAAAAAGTTCGTTAAAAATAATACATAAAATAAGGAGGTTTTATATACGAGTTTTTCATTTTAAAAGACGGAGAGGTTTTACATTATGTGGCGTAATAAAAATGTTTGGATTGTGTTAATTGGGGAGTTTATTGCTGGTCTAGGGTTATGGCTTGGTATTCTTGGTAATCTTGAATTTATGCAAAAATACGTCCCTTCTGATTTTATGAAATCCGTTATATTATTTATCGGACTGTTAGCTGGAGTTCTAGTTGGCCCAATGGCTGGCCGTGTCATTGATCAATATGAAAAAAAGAAAGTTCTTCTTTACGCTGGATTCGGTCGTGTTATTAGTGTTATTTTCATGTTTTTCGCCATTCAATATGAAAGCATCGCATTCATGATTGCATTTATGGTTGCACTTCAAATTTCAGCTGCATTTTATTTCCCTGCATTACAATCTGTAATTCCTCTAATCGTTCGTGAGCATGAGTTATTACAGATGAACGGTGTACATATGAATGTTGGTACAATCGCTCGTATTGCGGGTACTTCACTAGGTGGAATTCTTTTAGTTGTAATGAGTTTACAGTATATGTATGCCTTCTCAATGGCAGCATACGCTTTATTATTCCTCTCAACGTTCTTCCTACAATTTGAAGATAAAAAGTCAACTACATCAAGTAAAGAATCAGCTAAAGATAATAGCTTTATGGAAGTATTTCGTATTTTAAAAGGAATTCCTATTGCTTTTACAGCACTTATATTAAGTATTATCCCTCTATTATTTATAGCTGGATTCAATTTAATGGTTATTAACATTAGCGAAATGCAACATGATCCAACGATTAAAGGATTTATATATACAATTGAAGGTGTCGCATTTATGTTAGGTGCCTTCGTTATTAAACGTTTATCTGACCATTTCAAACCTGAAAAATTGTTATATTTCTTCGCTGTTTGTACCGCTTTTGCACACCTTTCATTGTTCTTTAGCGATATAAAATGGATGGCTCTTACATCGTTTGGTTTGTTTGGCTTTAGTGTCGGCTGTTTCTTCCCTATTATGTCGACAATTTTCCAAACGAAAGTAGAAAAAAGCTATCACGGTCGCCTCTTCTCATTCCGTAATATGTTTGAGAGAGTTATGTTCCAAATTGTCTTACTTGGAACTGGCTTCTTCTTAGATACGATTGGGTTACAATATATGGTTCTCATCTTCGGAGTCATTTCGTTGTTGATTATTTTTATTTCCTTATCTAAGCAGAAACAATTTGAAAAACAAACGTCACAATCTGCGAATTTATAAAACTAATACTTCTTAAGAATGGATCCCGTATTTTACTGGGTCCATTCTTTTTGAATTTCAAGGATTAAAATCTATTCTCTTTATGTAGTTCAAATATTTAAAGGATTATCCCCTACTACTTTCGAATAAAATAAATTATAGATTTTTCAAAAAGGAGCTGTGGAAATGTCTGATGGCATCCAATTATTAATTATCCTTCTTTTTTCATTGATCCTGTTTGGCGTCCTTAATTTTTTAGCCATTTCCTTATCTCAAAATAACTTTAAAAGAAGGATTGTTGCAGGTTTCCTATTTTTATTGTTAACTCCCATTATCTTTTTGACTACTACAGCATTCACCTCTATATTCGATAAAGGTGGTTTGGGATCAGCTAACCTAGTCTTCGTTATTGTAAATGTATATATTGTAAATGGAATTGTCATTCTTCTCTCCGCTTCATTTATCCTCAAAAAACATAACATAAGATAGAGTACTAGGCATGAATCTGGCATTACACTAGATTCATGCCTTTTTATTTTGAAAATCTCACCTTTCTCCAAATTTTTATGTGAAATTTAATAATTCTTTATAAAAATTTAAACTTTATTTTTTACAATATTCCTATCGTATTCGCACGTTTATAAAAACTAATAAGAAAGGAGTACACAATGAAAAAGTTTCTATTTATTTTCCCTATATTAATCGTTCTACTTAGTGGATGTAGCAATAATGATATATACGGCTCTTGGGAAGTCATTGATAATAAAAAAGGTGAATGCCCTGTATATTATAAATTTGAAACAGTTGTAAAAGAAGAAAAGAAAGAAAAAGTTATTCACAATTTAGTGGAAATGCAAACAACAAATAAAAAAGAGGATTTATTTAAAGGATCGTTTGTTAAAAATTCTAACGTGTATCGTATTGATTATGGTAACTCGTTTACATCGGATCAATCTTTAAAAGTTGTCGATAATAAATTAAATGTATACTTTTTTACAACTGAAAAAACATGTACATATAAAAAAACAAACAATTAATATTCATTTGTAACGTAGAAATATTTTCTGCGTTATTTTTATTTTCCCCTTATTATCCTCCCTCTAAATTTGTCAATCGTTTTAATTTTCATAAAAAAATGATAAAATGTTAACATGTGTTTTCAGAATAATTAAAAATGCAGAAAGAAAACACTGTTTTTAGGAGGGGTTTTGATGACTTACACGTTAGCAACTAGAATGAAAGCATTCCAATCTTCTATATTTAGTGAATTAGGGGCCTATAAAAAAGAGAAAATTGCAGCAGGTCATAAAATGATTGATTTAAGTATCGGGAATCCCGATATGCCTCCTGCTGATTTCGTAAGAGAAGCAATGGTACATACGGCGAGTGAAAAAGAAAGCTATGGATACACATTAACAGGCATACAAGAATTTCACGAAGCTGTAACTGAATATTACAACAACACTCATAACGTTATATTAAATGCTGAAAAAGAAGTTTTATTATTAATGGGTTCACAAGACGGACTCGTTCATTTACCGATGGTTTTTGCAAATCCGGGAGATATTATATTAGTTCCTGACCCAGGATATACGGCTTATGAAACAGGAATTCAAATGGCCGGCGCAACATCTTACTACATGCCATTAAAGAAAGAAAATGATTTCTTACCTAACTTAGAAGTTATCCCTGAAGAAATTGCTGATAAAGCGAAGATGATGATTTTGAACTTCCCAGGAAATCCAGTTCCAGCGATGGCTCATGAAGATTTCTTTAAAGAGGTAATCGCATTCGCGAAAAAGCATAATATTATTGTTGTCCATGATTTTGCTTATGCTGAATTTTATTTTGATGGTAATAAACCAATTAGCTTCCTCTCTGTACCTGGGGCTAAAGAAGTTGGCGTAGAAATCAACTCTTTGTCAAAAAGTTATAGTTTAGCAGGTAGCCGTATTGGTTATATGATTGGAAATGAAGAAATTGTTCGTGCACTTACTCAATTTAAATCAAATACAGATTACGGAGTGTTTTTACCAATTCAAAAAGCAGCATCAGCTGCATTAAGAAATGGCGCTTCGTTTTGCGAAAAAAATCGCGGTATTTATCAAGAACGTAGAGATACTTTAGTTGATGGATTCCGAACATTTGGTTGGAATGTTGATAAACCAGCTGGTAGTATGTTCGTCTGGGCTGAAATTCCGAAAGGCTGGACTTCTATAGATTTCGCTTATGCATTAATGGATCGTGCGAATGTCGTTGTTACACCAGGTCATGCATTTGGGCCTCACGGAGAAGGCTTTGTACGTATTGCACTCGTTCAAGATAAAGAAGTGTTACAACAAGTTGTTGAAAACATTAGAAATAGTGGTATTTTTTCTCTTGAAAAAGTAAATGAATTAGTTAAAAATTAATGATAACTCCCCTGCTTAACTGTAGCAGGGGTATTATTATTCCTGGAGGTACGATATGAATATTAAAGATACTCTTCCCCATCGCTATCCATTTTTAATGATCGATAAAATTACAAATGTTAAAGAATCTCAATCAGCTACAGGATACAAACTGATCACAAATAACGAGTGGTTTATTAATAAAAATCAAAACTATATGCCTCATATGCTAATTGTAGAAGCACTGGCTCAACTTAGTGCTTTTGTCAGTACAGGTGAATCTGGAGGTCTTGGTTTCCTCTCCTCTTTAGATGGGGTGGAATTTCATGAAAATGCGTATCCCGGTGATAAACTTGATTTACATTATGAATTAACACGTAACAGACGAGGTTTTGTTCTTGGGAAAGGAATTGCCTCTGTAAACGGTCAATCAATCGTTACCATTGAAAAGCTATTAATATATCAAGCTGATTAAACAGATCACATAGTAAGGGGTAGGAAAATGCGGAATGTTGTTGGTATTGATGCTGGGGGAACATTAACAAAAATTGCTTACTTTAACGAAATGAACAAATTAGTTTTCGAAAAATTTTATTCATATGAACAAGAAAGAGTTAAAGAATGGCTGCAAAGTCATAATTCAATTACACAATTATGCATTACAGGTGGCAAAGCTAAACAGTTAGAAGAACTACTTTCAGGTTCATTTAAAGTAGTAGAATTAAACGAGTTCGAAGCTACATTAGGGGGCGTACAATTCATACTAAAAGAAGAAAAACGTGCTATACAGAACTTTGTCCTAACAAATATCGGTACAGGTACTTCCATTCACTACGTTCACGACAAACAATACATTCGCGCTGGTGGAACTGGAGTTGGCGGCGGAACAATTATGGGTCTTTCAAAACTATTGACAAATATAGATCATTTTGAAGATGTGCTACCGCTTACGAATATAGGATCAAGAAAAAGTCTAGATATTACGGTTGGAGATATTTATGGCGGTATTCTCTCCCCTATTGATAACAACTTAACTGCTAGCAATTTTGGAAAAGCGGCCATTACAGACTCAAATTATAGTAGTTCAGATATACTAGCTACCGTTCAAGGACTTGTCGGTGAAGTCGTCACAGCATTAAGTCTTCAATTCGCCGAAGCGAAAAATATTGACCATATTATTTTCATCGGTTCTACTCTATGTAATAACGTATATCTTCAAAATATTATTAGTAGCTATACAGAATATCAAAACAAAATACCAGTCTTTTTACAAGACGGCGGTTATAGTGGTGCAATTGGTGCTTTACTTCATAGTTCGAAATAAAAAAGCTGACTTTTGTCAGCTTTTTTGCAATGGTACTTCAAATTCAATAATTGATTCTCCATTCTCACCAATTCGTTCCACACTAATTCTATCAATTACACAATTTAACTTCTCATGAAAACTAGGAATATCCTTCGCTATTTCAGCTGCTAACTCCGCGCTATCTTTTCTCCCAACTGTTACATGTGGTATGTATGAAATGTCTCTTTTCAAAAATCGTAATAAGGGGCCTGTATACAATTTATCATGTAGTTTTTCTATTTGTTCTTTTCCTTGCTCAATTTCTAAAAATAAATAGCCTCCTATACTAGTTACACCACTTGCAAACTTAATCTCAATTGTACCTATCCCTTTTGCCAGATTCGAAATATGTGATTTCAATTCATCATTTGAAATATTACCTTCAAAAGGAAATACAATTGTTATGTGGGGAGGAATTAAACCAAATAAAGGATCGTGTATTTCTCTCATACTTTCTATCTCATCAGTTGACATGTTATTTAGAAAAAGTAAAATTGTACGCATTTTTATATCCCCCACTCTCCTCAATTTTTTATATTTATCATATTGCATGGTAGCTTGCACTTCAACAAGTTATTTCACTTACATATAAAAATAAAAAACTTCTCAAATGAGAAGTTTTCATATAGCATGATTATTATTTTCTCGCCAAACTTTCCTAAACTTTATATAACAAGCAATTCTCCACGGAATAATATACGATACTGCAACTACGTAAAATAATAAACCTATTGTTTGCTGATCTAAGTCAACAATATATTGTCTTGAACCATATCTTAAAATAACAATTCCGATAAAAGTAATTAAAAAGGCAGCACTTTTTTTCGTATAAATGTTTCCGTCTTCTCTTCGCTCATAGCTTGTTAGAACTATAAGTGGGATTGCGAAAATCACCCCAATGGATGCTGCTATAGTCACTTGTAATATAGCTGGATGTACTGGACCAAAAAACAATAAAATACCCGGTGTTAAAAATAGTAATGGCCACAAAATACGTTTTCCCGTCCCCTTAATTGGCTTATACATAGAACGATATCGTCGCCAAAAAATTAGCAGTGCCACGCATAAAAAGACGGTTATTAGTGAAGAAGTATCTCCCATACAGTCTTCCTTCTCTCTTAAAGTATTTGTGCTTAAATCGTATCCTCAAAAGAAACTTTACGAATAAATAGAGCGCTAATTATAAAGTATATTAAAATAAGCACTATCGAAATTGATATAAAATTGGGTATATCAAGTAACAATTTACTATCAATAAATACCAATTCTTTCAAACCTACCTTACCATAAATTGTACTCGTCAACCCCAAGAAAAAAATCACACTAAAAGCAAAGCCTATCCAATTAAATCTTTTCTGAAAAATAGTTGTTAATTGAAATAAGCTAGCTAATAATAGATAGAACACGAACTGTGCAAAGAATTGTTCGATTGTATGTGCTCCTAAATTTATATGTTTCGTTTCATAAAATGTACCTTGTAACAGCAAAACTTGTAGAAATGAAAAAATTATTGATTGTAATATGATAAAACATACTGAACCAATAAAGAATTGTAATCTAGTAACGCCAAATGAGACAACTGTACGAAATATGTCATCTTGAACAAGAAAAACACTTGCCACAATAAATATTGCAATTGCAATAGATGAATTATTGAAGATATCATGTAAAAATGCTACCTTTAGTCCCTTTATATCAGTTGCAGTTGTTGTCCATTTTATAAGTAATGCCACACACCAAAAGATAAGAATAGCCTTATAATGAAATTTCATATGTAACTTTAATTGTTTTAAAAGCATTTTCATTTCACCTCATTATCTGTTAGATAAATAAATAGTTTTTGCAGTGTTACTCTGTCTATTTCTAACCCTTCAGTTTCTATCAGCTCATAATCTCTAGCAGAAAGATCTCCCCATATCGCAGAAATCTCTTTATTCCCATACAACTCTTGTTTTACAACATTTTTCCCCATTAAAAAATTTGTCACTTTATCTTTATGTCCTGATATTATGTGTCCTTTTTCTAAAAAATCTTCCACAGAGGATTGAACAGCTAATGATCCTTCTTTTAATATGATTACATTTTCTATAACATGGGACACTTCCTCAACTAAATGTGTTGATAAGATGATTGTTCGTGGATATTCACTATAATCTTCCAATAGTAATTCGTAAAACAACTCTCGATGTGCTGCATCTAAACCGGTAGTCGGCTCATCAAAAATAGTAATTGGTGCTCTACTAGCTAAACCTTTAATAATACCAACAATTGTTTGCATACCATGGGATAAATCATAATATTTTTCTTTTGCATTCAATTGAAATTTTTTAATAAGTTCCTCAGCATATTCTTGATCCCAATTTTCATAAAACATGTTACACAAATAAAAAACATCTTTTACCTTACTACTTAAATTAATGTTTTCTTTCACCTTTACGAAACAAATATTTCGCATCGCTTTACTATTTTCAAAAACATTTTCACCAAATACAGCTACGCTTCCACTACTTGAAATAATTTGACCAGCAAGTATGTTTAATAATGTCGTTTTCCCCGCTCCGTTTCTTCCAAGCAAACCATATATTTTATGCTCTTCCACTGAAATAGTTACTCCGTTAACAGCTAATTTATTTTTATATTTTTTAGACAAGTTTTTCGTTTCAAGTGCAATCATCCCTCTTTCCCCTCCTTCGTAATTTTGTGTATCATGTCCATCAATTCGTCTTTTGATATTTCTAGTACTTTTGCTTCTTCCCACACTTTAGGTAAATACTCGGTCATAAAAGTATTTTGTCTTTTTTTTAGTACGACTTCTTTTGCTCCCTTTGTAACAAACATCCCGATCCCTCTCTTTTTATATAAAATCCCCTCATCTACTAGTAGATTTACTCCTTTTGCTGCTGTAGCCGGATTAATTTGTAACATCTTCGCAAATTGATTTGTTGATGGAACTTGTTCTTCTTCAAGTAATATGTCTTTTAAAATATCAGATTCAATCGTTTCTGCAATTTGTATGTATATTAATTTATTTTGCTCCAGAGTAGGTTTCACAATTTCACCACCTTAGGTTCATAGGTTCATTACTTATGTAATTAACCATAGCACATAAAAATATTTATTTCCATAAATTTCTTTCACAAAAAAGAGAGTCATCAGTGTACGAATGACTCTCTTTCCAAAATTTTTAAGTTTCAACTCTTGTTCTCAAATTCTTTTCATTTATACCATTTTGACAAAAGTTAAATTGTTGTTTCTTTATAGACTTTGTACGATCTACTACTTGCCCTAAATGATAACTTGTATGCTCCACTAAATGTAATAAACTATGAAGATCAATTTGTCTTTTTTCTTCCCTAACTTGTATATATGCTTTTCCCCATTCACCAAATACTTCTTCAACGTACTGTAGCAAAACTTCAATACTTTGTCGTTTTACTGGAAAATACTCCTCGATTCCCTTTTCAAAAACTATATTTGGATTTTTATAACGACTAGTATTTCTCTGTATATGTTCACAAATATGCAGTACGATTCCACCAATTGAATTGACAGAATCCCCTTGTTTCCACAAATCTTCTTCACTAACGAGGCTAATTGCCTGTACGAACTTAGATAAATAATGATTCTGCATTCTATGATAAGTAATTTTGTATACTAACTCCACCTTTTCTCCTCCCATCATTTCAACTGCTGCACTGGATATTTAGCAAATAAAGATTTCCGAAAATCTTTATCATTTATAAGCAGTCTAATTTTTTCGTTATTATCATTAAGGAACTTTACTACTTTCTTTTTATCCCATATATCATTTTCTTTTGGAAAATCATCAAATTTTCCATACAGGATTGATAGTATTTCTTCTCTTTTTATCGTGAAATTATTGTTTTCTACTTGAAACTCGTAACTTTTCGCATTTGGTACTAAAATCGCTAGATAAATAACGTTAAAGAGAAAATTCTTCTTCATCGTATCCTTACTATCAAGCCAATACGTCGCAACCATATCTTCTGTAAGAGCTCCATTCCCTTTTGCACCATAGTTCACCTTTATGCTTTCATTCTCCAAACTTATACTTTGAAATGTTTCACCACCGGGTAAATGATTAACAATTGCAACCACATCTGAGTTATTACCAACGTATGTCCCAGCATATTTCTTAAAATCATCAGGTTCAACATCGGATATTTCTTTTATTCTTTCCCCGCTAGAACAAGCAGTAATAAATAAAAAAATTGTTAGCATAACAACCACATTACGATGCATATATTTCATTTAGCATCCCCCATTTTTATCGATATTTCGTTAATTACCATACATCTTCTCAAAATCCTTTAAAACATACGCATTTTAATCAAAATTAAAAATTTTCAATTTTTATGTTTACAATTATCCATTAATTGTATATACTTACTAACGTAAGAAAAATATTCTAAAAGGAGGTCGAATAAAATGATGAAATTACAATTACATGCTTTAACTTTAGCGTTAACTGCACCTTTGTTTTTCGGACAATTGAATATGAATTCGACCACCCTAACGGAGAATTGAAAATCGTACTTTATTTCTATTAATTCATAAATTCGCCACAGGAGGTCGTATACTTTCCTGTGGCTTTTTCACGCCTAGCCATAGGAGAACTATATCTTCCTGTGGCTTTTTTGTGCGATTTTTTAGTCTCTTACATTATTTTTTTAAGAAAGGAGCAACATTCGATGACTATTAACGTATTGTTTTTAAGTATTACGATTCAAAGAAACACACATTCAAAGGCTGAAATGCTTCATAATGAACAAATTGAAAAAGCAATGGATCGTGTTAAGGAGCGCCAAGCACATTATTGCGATCACTTGTAATTCCTTTTCGAAAGGAGGAATTCGCTTATGACTTTTCATATTTTCTTTTTTACGACTGCACTTCAGAAAAAAACTTTATCTGAAGCTGAAATCTTTCGTAAACAACAATTAAAACAAACTATGGATAAAATAACGGACATCAAAAGTTCGTACTATACACAAATGTATTAAAAATATATTTTAAAGGGGCAATATCCTAATGAAATTCAAAGCTTTCTTTTTAACGATTACCATTCAAAAACGTAAACTTTCAAAAGATGAAATTTCTCGTGAACAACAAATTAAAAATATTATGGACGAAGTAAAAGAACGACAGTCCTCTTATTACAATCGTCTTTACTAATTAAATAATAAAGGGGTGATTTCCGAATGAAATTTAAAGCTTTCTTTTTAACGATTACCATTCAAAAACGTAAACTTTCAAAAGATGAGATTTCTCACGAACAACATATCAAAAATATTATGGACGAAGTAAAAGAGCGACAGTCCTCTTATTACAATCGTCTTTACTAATTAAATTATAAAGGGGTAATTTCCGAATGAAATTTAAAGCTTTCTTTTTAACAGTCACCATTCAAAAACGTAAACTTTCAAAAGATGAAATTTCTCGTGAACAACAAATTAAAAATATTATGGACGAAGTAAAAGAACGACAGTCCTCTTATTACAATCGTCTTTACTAATTAAATAATAAAGGGGTAATTTCCGAATGAAATTTAAGGCTTTCTTTTTAACGATTACCATTCAAAAACGTAAACTTTCAAAAAATGAAATTTCTCACGAACAACATATCAAAAATATTATGAACGAAGTAAAAGAGCGACAGTCCTCTTATTACAACCGTCTTTACTAAATAAATGATAGAGGGGCAATAATCCAATGAAATTCAAAGTATTCTATTTAACGATTACCATTCAAAAAAATAAATTTTCTAAGTCTGATATGCTTCATGAACAACAAATTAAACGGGCTATGGACAACGTCAAAGAACGACAAAGTCACTATTGTAGTCACCTGTAATTCCGATTCGAAAGGAGGAATTCATGTATGAAGTTTCACCTTTTCTTTTTAACCATTACGATTCAAAAAGAAACTATATCTGCAGATGAAGTAAAACAAGAGAAACAGTATAAAAAGATTATAGATGAAATTCGTGATCGTAAAAGCAAGTACTACACTCACCTATAATTATTTGAAATTATATTAGAAACGAAAGGAGTCGATTATGATGTTAATAACGCGGTGTAAAGAAATGATTTGGATAGTTCAGAGGGATTCCACGTAGTTTAACAGGAATACTTTATACATGCGTTGCAGTTAATTTGATGTGTAAAAAATATATAATATGCATTTCATACACTCTAAAAATTTGAAAAGATACACCACTTTTCAGCGGTGTATCTTCCCTAATTTTTTCTATTTCCGATTACTTCGTTTCGTCTTAAACAATCTCACTAAGTTCGAAACAACTGTTTTCGTTACCGCATAAACTGGCACTGCTAAAATCATTCCGATAATTCCAGCGAAATTACCTACCCCTAAAATTAGAATAATGATCGTTAACGGGTGAATGTTTAATTTCGAGCTCATAATACGTGGAGATATGATGTTACTTTCAAACTGCTGTACTATCGTTACAATGATAATTACGTATAGAGCTTGCATCGGAGAAACGAACAGACCGACAATAACAGCTGGTGCTGCTCCGATAAACGGGCCCAAATTTGGAATAATGTTTGTAAGTGCTGCGATAATCCCTAAAACGAAAGCATACGGTAAACCGATGATTAAATAACCAGTAAATGTAAAGGCACCAATAAACATACAAACGAGCGCTTGCCCTTGAATATATGCAGATAATGTTTCGTTCGTTTCCTTTATGATACGAAGTCCTTCTTCACGGTAAGACTCTGGTAATACACTAACGGCTTTTCCTGGAAATGCATGTCCATCTTTAAACATATAAAATAAAATGAACGGTACTGTAAAAATAACTAATGCCACGTTCGTGATAATACCAAATAAAGCTGTTGCACTCGACGTAAGCGTGTTTGGTATTTCCTTTAAATATTCAATTGCATTTTTCTCAATTGTCTCAATGGAGACGTAGTTTTGTGTAGATAGCCATTCAAATAATCTATGATGGGATAGATCTTGTATGTATACTTTTCCCTCTTTTATATAAGTCGGCATGTTTTTCACTAAATCCATTAGCTGCTGTGAGATGGTTGGAACGACTACTCCAATAGCAACTCCAGTTAATGTGATGATAAAAAGATACAATAGTAAAATCGCTAAACCTCTCGGTACTTTTTTATTCTCCAAAAAGACTAACAATGGATTAAAAATGAAGTATAAAAATAACGCGATTAAAATTGGGAAAAATAATGTTGATATGAAGATACCAATCGGTTGAAATAGAAACGATATTTTTGTGCAAATAAATATAATTCCTACAACCATCAGCACTTCTAATGTCCAAAAGTGCACTTTCGATTTCAAAAAAACATCCTCCTTTAAACTAGCACTTCTTTTCATTGTACCAAAATAAACATGAATTTTACATAATATTTTCCTTTACAATATTCCAAAATACCATTAAATACACTACAATGAGATTACATACAAATTTGTAGGTAAAGGTGATAAATATGACACAATGCATCATTTGCAGAAAAGATACGAAAGAACTTAGTGAACAATATGTCATACCAGAGATATTATGTGGATATTATTTCACAAACTCCATTTGTGATTCCTGTCATGAACATATGACAACAAATGTTGACCGTCCTTTAATTAGGCATAAGCTAAGTCAATATAAGATTGAGCAAATGAAAAAACAAATCGACTCCCCTCTCTATACGAATGAACATGGTGAGGAGCTGGCGGCCGCTGAAACGGATGTTGTTGAAGTAAGTGATGAAATACTTTATTCTAATGCATTAATTATGAAACTATGTAAAAAGCACGATATTTCATTACATAATGAGATTTGGAAAGAAGAGCGTGTAACAAAAGTAGCTAGTTCTATTCAACGTGAATTGCTTTTAGATAACCGTAAATATAAAATGAGTGTATTAAAAATGGCCTATACTTTTGCTGTCCAAACAATTGATGGCTACTTTGACGATTCAGATGCGATTGATATTTCTAACATTCTATTAAATGCCGATTTCATGGAATTAAAGGAAAAGAGTATCGTTCGTGACTTAAGCAAAAGTTCTTTATGGAATACATTAAATACAACGAGCGAAAACCATTACTTTATTTTACTTAGTGATAAAGACGGTCTTTTCTGCTTCATTCGCCTATTTGATATTTTTGATGTTGTTGTTCATTTATCAGAAAAGAGATATAATCTTCCATCACCAATTGTCGGTGTAAATAATGTAGACAAAAAAGGATTTTTGGTGGAAAGTTTAAAACAGTATATGGATGGGCTATTTAAAGAAACTACACGTTCTATTTAATCGCCACCAGAACATACGGTCTCCTTTCTTCATGAAAAGACACTGTGTTATAATGAGTATGAAAAGAACAATACAATCACATAAAACAATTAAAAACTGTATATAAATAAAAAAGACTAGTGTGCGGCTACACACTAGTCCACGTAACTTAGCAGATTGGATTGTTCATTTATCCTATTTGTTTCGTACAAACACAACAACCCACTTTCTATAGGCATAGGTGGGTTGTTATTTTTTGAGCTTGTCAATTAATACGACAATAAACGTTAACAATGCAACGAGAAACAGTCCACCTTGCAGCAGCAACGCAATTTCACTCACGAATTATCACCCCCCTCCTACTTGGAGAAGTGATAATTGAACAACCAACCGCACCTTAAGTTACTATTTAATTTTACCATATTTTCTAATAGTTTACGATGAAAACCCGCAAGTGAAATACTTGCGGGTTTTTTACATTATTTTTTTAAGGCATATGCATCAGCTATCATTTCACCAACAATTTTATTGTCTTGTTCCTTTTCGTCTTTCAATAATGGAAATAATAATTCTGCTACTTCATACGCTTCTTCTAAATGCGGATATCCCGATAAAACAAACGTCTCAATTCCTAACGCTTCATATTCTTTTATCCTTTTCGCTACTGTATGTGGATCTCCTACAAGTGCAGTACCTGCACCACCTCTTACAAGTCCGATGCCAGACCATAAGTTAGGACTTATCTCTAACGAATCCCGTGTTCCTTTATTTAAATGTGTCATCCGTTTTTGACCAACTGAATCATATCTTGCAAATGTCTTTTGGGCAAGCTCAATTGTTTCGTTATCTACATATTGAATTAACTTTTCAGCCTCTTCCCATGCTTCTTCTCCTGTTTCTCTTACAATTATATGTAACCTGATGCCGAATCGTACCGTACGCCCCTTCTCTTCTGCAAGTTTTCTTACTTCGTCTATTTTCTCTTTCACTTGCTTTGGTGGTTCACCCCAAGTTAAATATACATCACTATGTTCAGCAGCCACTTCTTTACCCGCAGCAGACGATCCGCCAAAATAAATTGGTGGATACGGTGTTTGAACTGGAGGAAATACAACTTTACTATCTGTAACTTTAATATGTTTTCCGTCTAAAGATATGCTTTCACCTTGTAATGTTGCTTTCCATACTTTTAAAAATTCATCGGCTGCTTCATATCTTTCATCATGTTCAAGATACAGTCCATCTCCTTGCAGTTCGACCGGGTCTCCTCCAGCTACGACATTTATAAGTAGTCTCCCGTCTGAAATTCTATCAAATGTCGATGTCATTCTTGCTGCAACTGTCGGTGACATAAGTCCTGGTCTAACTGCGACTAAAAATTTTAACTTCTCTGTTTCAGCAGCAAGAGCTGAAGCTAATACCCAAGGGTCTTCACACCCTTGACCAGTTGGAAGTAGAACACCTGTATATCCTAAATAATCAGCTGCTTGCGCAACTTGTTTATAGTAACCGTATTCAGCTGCTCTTCCTCGTTTTGTCGTTCCTAAATATCGACCATCTCCATAAGCCGGAATAAACCATAATATTTCCATACCTTTACACACCCCTTCTTTATTTTGAAATGTCTAGCAAATAACTCTATATTAATTACCGCTAATAATTTATATGTTAATTCCCCGTCTCACCTTTAAAATTATCTCGCCATCTTAAAAACTTCACTTCTAGTAAACGTACAATTGAATCAGAAAACTTTCCAACGAATGCAAAGATAATTATGCCGACAAATACGATGTCTGTATTGGAAAATTGCCTTGCATCCATAATCATATAGCCAATACCTTCTGTAGATCCCATCAGTTCTGCTACTACTAAACTTACCCATGCAACTCCTAAAGATAATCTTGCTCCAAGTAAAAGGTTCGGCAATGCTGCAGGTAAAATTAATTTCGCAATTAATTTTCTTTTACTAAACTCTAACACTCTCGCAACATCATATAACTTTGAATCTACACCTCGTATCCCTAAAAACGCATTTACGTATAAAGGGAAAAATGCACCGTCCGCAATTAATAACACTTTTGATGTTTCGCCAAAACCGAACCATAATACGAATAGAGGCGCAACAGCTAAATGAGGTACAGTTCTTAACATTTGTACAGACGGATCTAAATATTGCTCACTTCTCGTTGAAAATCCAACAATTGTTCCTAAAATAATTCCTAGGCTCCCACCGATAAAGAAACCGGCCGCAGCCCTGAATACACTAATACTTAAATGGCTAAATAATTCCCCTGTTTTTAAAAGTTCTTGAAAAGCTAGAAATATATCTAATGGCGTTGGTAAAACTGTTTTAAAAACAAGACCGAGTACGCCAGCTAACTGCCAAATAATTAGTATGATAATAGGTATAGTAATTGCCCTTATTACTGCTTTCAAATTCGTCTTCCGCACTTTCTTTACCTTGTTTTTCTCAATCGTTATGCTCGTTGGTTTAATAACAGCTTTCGTATCCTCCAATTTACAAAACCTCTTTTCACTTCGCCTTTAATGCTTTTTCTACGAAAGAATTATCTACAACTTTATCTGTCTTAATTTCTTTCTTTATAGAACCGAGCTTATATTGAAAATCCGCTGTCTTTTGTTGTTCCGCTATTATTTCTTTCGTTACTGGAACTAAAATTGGTTTGTCGTGATTAAACACTTCTTTTACAATTTCTGCATCTATCTTCTTTGCAGAAGTGTAAATTTTAATTGCTTCATCTAAATTTGACTCTTGCCAAACTCTTGCTTTTTCATAGACTTTGAGGAATTTCTCAACTAATTCTGGATGATCTTTTGCAAATTTTGTTCGCGCAATTAAAAATTCAGGTGAAGAAACATTTAATGTTTCACCATCCGCGATAACTTTCGCTCCTTTATTTAACGTATGTAACGAAATGAAGGGGTCCCAAATTGCCCATGCATCTACTGATCCTGATTCAAATGCAGGCTGTGCTTCATCTGGTTGCAATTGAATGACATTTACATCTTTCTTATCGATACCTTTTTTATCTAATGCCCGATATAATAAATTAAACGCGCTACTTCCTTTTGCTACTGCAATTTTTTTACCTTTCAATTCTTTTACACTCGTAATCTTGCTATCTTTTTGAACGAGAATTCCAGTTCCTTTTCTCGCATAACTTGTATTAGCAATTTCGGTGAAACCAATACCTGCTGCTTGTGCTGAAATAACTGGGGAGTTTCCAACTTCACCAAAATCTAATCGATTTGATGCGATTGCCTCAAAATAAGGAGGACCGCTTTGGAACTCTGTCCATTTTACTTTAACTCCTTCTTTTTTAAACTCCTCTTCAAACCACCCCTTTTTCTGTGCCAGTAATAGTGGGCTTAATCCTTGTTGTATACCAATTTGTATAGTTACATCTTCCTTCTTACTACTTGCTGTACTTTTCTCACATCCAAATAAAAATAAAGATATAGCTAAAGTAAAAGAAAGCATTTTTATTTTTTTATACATGTATTATCACCATTTTTCCTATATACTCGTTTGAATCAATCCACCTTGTTCAAACTGATGTAACACTTTCGTTCGAAGGTGTTGGAACGATTGAGAGGTTTTATTTCGTGGATAAGGTAAATTATTTTCAATCACTTTATGTATTTCCCCCGGCTTTGCACTCATAATAACGATTCGGTTTGAAAGATAAATTGCTTCGTCTATGTCGTGTGTAACGAATATCATTGTCGTTTTCTTCTGCTCCCAAATGTTTAGTAATACTTCTTGTAAATGACTTCTCGTAAATGCATCGAGTGCTCCGAATGGTTCATCAAGTAATAATACATTTGGATTTCTTAATAAAGCCCTCGCAATCGCAACACGTTGTGACATTCCACCTGATATTTCTTTCGGATAAGATTTTTCAAAGCCATCTAACCGAACGATTTCAATCCATTCTCTCACCTTATCTTTCACATACTTATCCTTTAACAACAAATCTGCAGCGACATTTTCTTCAACTGTTAACCATGGAAAGAGTCTATGCTCTTGAAATATAAATCCTTGTTTCTTACTTGGCTTTAATACTTGCTCTCCATCTATAACAACTTCACCTTCAAAGTCATTGTCTAATCCTGCAACAATTTTTAGTAGAGTGCTTTTTCCACACCCACTCGGACCAATTACAGTAACGAAATCTCCCTTCTCTAATTGAAAATTAATATTTTCTAATACTTTAACGCCTCCTGCTTCTTTCACAAATTTCTTGGATACCCCTTTAATCGAAACTGTCACACATTTACCCTCCTTAATTTGGATCAATTAATTAAGCCATTATGTAACTAATAAAAAAACCAAAGGCATTTCATCAATCGATGAAATGCCTTTGGTTTTTCCAATCAGCAATATGTTATGGAATTAACTACATATTATACAAATATTTCCGATGAGTCAACTAGGTTTTAATGAAGATTATTTATTTCTTATACATTCCTTTAAAGATAGTGACAGTCTCTATAATAATTTTGGAAAGCAACTCTTGAATCATATCTGTTAATGTATGAAGACACCAGATGGTCAGTTATTTGTGTATTTTTTACGATATTAAAATAGGAATCTAAATACTTCCCTTCCGTATCCAGTGAGAATATCACACTGTTTATGCTTTTATGAAAAGACTCGTAAAAACGTTTGGAGCACCATCTTTTCTCACAACCGACAGAGCCCCAATATTACTTTTCGTGTTTAACAAATGAAAAGAACAAGGCTGTTATAAGCGTACAATTCACTATACATTCAAACATTCGAATGTTTTTATAAAACAGGACCATAGGTATGTAAACCGACGTTTTTCCAAACCGCATGATTTCAAAATACGCACCACACTTCCCGTACCTTGAAAAGTATCGGAACTATTCATACCTTATATAAGAAAAGCCGAAATCTGAGATTAGATTTCGGCTTTTCGACATACTACAAGGTGTGCAAGAAATTCAAAGTTACTAAACCATAGTGCCCTGAGAATGCCCTTATGATATTCATGTATTCCAAGGAAAATAAAATATAATGAGTTTACTTTGATTTTTTGCTACATCAAATCGAAATTCATCTCCCACCTCTCGCCTTGCACTCCCTTGAGGAAGGAGAATTCTTTCGGTTAATTCGTTATATTGGCCCGTCAGCAAATCGAAACAGGACGAAACTACCCGCACTAAAAGTTTGTACTGCTCCAGTTGTATTTACACCATTTTCTATAGTTACTGAAGTTGGTGAATTATTAAAAATACTTATTGTAGTGCCAGCAGCATAATTAGCTACTTGTGATATTGTAATCATACCTGCACCATTTGCATTTGAAGCTGGCGCAATAGGAACACCATTAATTGCTATTGCAAAATTAGAATTTGGTGCTGTGCCTACATTAAAGTTCAATTGAGCACTAAGATAATAAAGACCAGGTGTAACTATTGTAAAGGTATCTACGTTATTATAAGTTATTCCATCAACCTGTATATTTGGTCCAGGGGCCGTAGGAAGTACTACAAGACCCCCACTAGCAATTGTTTGCGTATTAATACTACTATTTGCGAATGGTTGTAAAATAGCTGCAACTACTCCAGTTGGTCCCGTCGATCCTGTTGGTCCCGTTGGTCCTGTCGGTCCGGTTGATCCCGTTGGTCCCGTCGATCCTGTTGGTCCCGTTGGTCCTGTTGATCCCGTTGGTCCCGTCGATCCCGTTGGTCCGGTTGATCCCGTTGGTCCCGTCGATCCCGTTGGCCCCGTTGATCCCGTTGGTCCTGTCGGTCCGGTTGATCCCGTTGGTCCCGTCGATCCCGTTGGCCCCATCGATCCCGTTGGTCCTGTCGGCCCAGTTGATCCCGTTGGGCCTGTTGGTCCTGTCGGTCCCGTTGGTCCAGGATCTCCTGTTGGCCCCGTTGGTCCAGCTGGGCCGGTTGGGCCTGTGCAACATGGACCGGTTGGACCGGTTGGACCTACAACAAGAGGCGGAAAAGCACATGGGAAATGACATTTGTGTTTGTCAAATCGCTTCAAAATACTCACCTCGTATTACATGTTTTTACATCTCTCTACATAATAATAATTAAGGGTAAAAGAATGCATGTACAATAAGCGAAAAACCAAAAAACACCATAATTAATTCATTTATCCCCTTATATGTATTAGATCCTCATTCAAAGAATGAAACTCCTTTTATTTTATCGAATACATCTAAGATTGACATAACATCATATTAAAGAAACCTTTGAAACAACAAAAGAGGTACTATTTCGGTACCCCTACTCATTTGTATTTTGATTCACTGCTATTCCTTTGGAAAATAGGATATCTATGTTTTTTGAAATACAAATGCCTCAGACATTTTCTACAGCAGCTGACAAGTTTTGACCAAACAAAATATAAGCTTCGGCGTCAGCGTCATGTATTTCAGTGCTCTGTGAAGTAGAAATATACTCATCAAACGCACGGGTAAGATCTCCCTTCATTATCCAACGAACCGTATGCGGAAAAATAGCTACTAAGTCGGCATTGATATTTTGGAGCAACGGATACTTTGTGAGTAGATTAGCAATTTGCGAGTTAATATTCAATTTTTTTAACGACAAAGGTCGCTTCTTTTTGATATCTAAAAGAAGCAAAAGTAGCTGGTCATCCGGCTTATTTACGGCTTGATAAGCAATAATTTCCATTTCAGTTAACGAAGGATCGTCTACATTACAAGTTTTATACCAAGACTGAAAACGCTCAATAATGCTATTGTAATCTTTTCGTAGAACATATGGGATCATATCAGGAATTTTCAATAGTAAATACTTCAGCGTTTCTTTTTTAATAAATTGAGATAAGTGTGGATATATGGTCACAAGTATTTCAACAGTCATTTCAGCGCTTTTGTAGGCTCGATATTTTTTTTGTGCAAGAAGCCAGTTTATAACTGGCTTACGCAGCTTTAAATCCAGCTCTTCATCAGAAATATCGATTTGTTGGAATAATTCTTTCGTTTTTTTGTGGGTTAATACATCATACAGACTTTGTAGTTTTGCATAGCTCGTCAAGGTTTCTTGAAGTATAACGGTTATCGTGTCGTTTATTCCGTTATAGTAGACAGCATGAATAAACTGGTTGTTCTGTGGGCTGATGAATCCGCACTTATCAATCAGAAATGCACGTGCTGTATCGTCAAGTATACGGTCGCAAGTAATACGAGTAGCATCCAACTGATACGAAGAAGATTGTAGATTCATATAGTATTTATGTAACGAGTCTGCTAGGATACCTACACGTCTGGCATTACGAAAGTTTTCAATTGCAAACAGTGTATCTGCACCGTAGTGCATATCTGGCATACGTGAAAAATCAAATTTTCGTAAAATCGATACTTTGTAAAGTTTGCACCATACTGTCCTCATAAACTGATGATAATCCGAAAAATATGTGTTAAACATTTCTGGTGTATCTAATATGAGGTTTTGACCCAATCTGCGAATAGCAATTAGATCCTTGCTTGTTTCATCGATAAAATCATGTCCACAAGCGGCAACGTCGAGATCGTAATTCGATATAAATTGCACCATGCTCTTCAAGAAGTTCGGTTTATATTCATCGTCCGCATCGAGAAAACAGAAATAATCACTTTCATCGTAATTCTCAATAATTTCTGTCCAGCTGTGCCCTCTTTCATGAACATGATTCTGCTTGTTTCTAAGCGCAATAATACGCGAATCTTTGGAAGCATATTGTTTTATGATTTCTCCTGTTCCATCTGTCGCAGCATTATCCAATAAATACCACACCCAATTCTGCTCAGTTTGGGCAATAACACTTTCAATCGCACGCGCCATCGTTTTTTCCGCATTATATGCATATGTGTAGAAAATACATTTTTTCAAGCAACATCATCCCCTAATCATATAAAAATATTTTTCATGAATTCATGGGGGTTTTTCCCAGCTATTATAGATTATGTGCATTTATACAGAATGTTTCTTTGTCCATAAAGAAGGACTTCTTGTAGTTCCCGAAAAAGCGTGTGCAATTTAAAGCGGCCAGCGTGCAGGCGCTGGCTATATTAATTCGGATGATTCGCATATCTTCTGGCGACCTCATTATATTACTGCCTCTTATGAGCTAGGTAATTCGTCATATATTCTAGTTGCCTTTCAAAGCCCTTAAAGCGGTTTGATGTGATGTTCTCACACATACTTTGCATAAAAGCGAACAAAGATTTTTCAATATCTTCAGCAATTTCCGGTGCGCGTTTTGATAGGTATTCAGCCCTCGTTTGATACATCACCAAATACTCATCGAGTAACTCTGGAGTCATCTGCTTGTTGTGTATAAACGCCGTCATGTTGGACGAGTGCTTCCTGAAATAATACATCGCGATATTCCATACAGCTATTCGCCCCGCCCGCTCAAATACTTTGTAGATAACGTGAATGTCATCCACCAGTACATTATCCGGAAATGAAAGTCCCATCCACAAACTGCGCCTAAAGATCTTGGTCGGCGGCGCGGCGTTGTAAAGCTGACGTTTTAATAGCTCTCGTAATCCCTGCAATCGGTCAAAAACGAACCTCCCATTGCAAACAAAGTATGGCTCTAGCCTATCCCCAAAATCATTATAGCTACCGCACATCGCAATATCGGCATTTTCTTCACGTACAAGGTCGGCGAGAAACGAGAGCATCGATGGCTCGCATCGGTCGTCGTCATCCACAAATACAACATATTCGCCCGTAGCGGCAGCAAGACCGCTGTTACGTCCATACGATGCACCGATGTTTTTCGAAATTGTTAATAGTTTCACCCGCGCATCCACTTCCGCGTAACCAGTACAGAGTTCCGCTGTACCATCGGTTGAACCATTGTTGACTAGAATCAGCTCATAATCACTGAATGTCTGATTCTGCAAGGATTCCAGCATAACTGGCAGATACTGCTCACGGTTGTATGTAAGCAATATAACGCTAATAAATGGCATAGACACCTCTCCAGATGTTAAAATTCAACGAAAAGCAAATCGCTTTCGTCAATACCAAGCTCTATAAACTGTCTCCGAAGTTCTTCCCTCACATTTTGGTATCCAGATACAATCAAGATTGTTATTGGCTTATCGTCAACTATCTTCGTTACAGCGGTAGGGAGGCGAACAGGAACTCCATCAGCTAACATTCCATTTTTTTGTAAATCGTTATCAAAAAAACCAGAAAAAGAAAGGCCACTTGCCTCAAAAGCAGTTTTTAAATATAAACCAATATGGCCGGTTGGAGCAATATATATATTGCCCCCCTTAGCTAAAACTTTCCTGGCTATTTGCTCGATTATGCTACGGTATTGTACCTGCAAACGGGCAAGGCCCACCGTAGCCTCCTCTGATAACAGAGTACTAATTTCAGAACAACCGTTCCTTTCTGGGGGTGTGATTGTATCTTTCAAATCTTTTCGGTTCAAGTAATTATCTATCTCAGCAGCGCTTTCGCTTATTTGTTCATTACTCATGGTGCATAACGCAGCAATGAGTTGGTAGCGAAATTGCTCCATATAGACGTGGACAAAACCGCGCTCTTGTTCCGTTTTTGCCACACGGCGCATCAACAACGACAAGGAGAGCAAAAGCTTGAAGCACTCCGAAATAGCCTTGGATGGAGTTATCCTTGTAATTGATGACGAATGCACACGGTACAAGTAAACCAATGTGTCAACGTAGTGTACCGATTGTGCCGATAGCAAAGTACGGACAGATATATAGACATCATGATAAATATTTGATGGCGTCTTTAAACGTTTTATGGGCACATTATAATGCTCCCGTAATTTTCGTGAAAAAATCAGCCGCCACGTTGCTACATTAAACGGCTGAGCTTCAGTTAAGTATTTAAGAACTTGATCTTTACTTTGACCGTTAATACGATTAGTTTGATAAATTGTATCAGTAAAATTGATGACATTATCCTCTAAAACCGGACTGAATCGTCCGAAAAGCACATCTGGAGCACTGTTTCGTAAAATTTTTACGATTTCCTCATATGCGTCCGGGGCCAACATATCGTCGCCATCTACATAATGTATGTATTGCCCCCGTGCTTTCTTTGTTCCGTATATAACCGCCTTGCCAAAAAGCGGCTCACCAGTTAGCGCGTAATATCGTATCTGTTTATTATGTACTGCGTACTCTCTGCAAATAGCATCGCTCCTGTCAGTAGAGTTGTTATTGACCAAAACGATTTCATAATCATCAAAGGGCTGAATAATGATGCTGTCCAAACACGCGCCAATATAACGCTCTAAATTGTATACACTTACGATAAAGCTTACAAGCGGCCTCTGCCCAGATATCCGCATATTTACACCTCTTTTATGATACCTTTTTCATTATTTCCGTTCATCTCTAAATACCTCAAATACCGTTCTACCCCCGTACGGGTATCCACTGATGGCGTGTAATCCAGTACTGTTTTTATTTTGCTCAAATCCGGACAGCGGCGCTGTGGGCTGTCCGGATTGTAATGTTTGTCTGTATGCTCACTAAATATGATTCTCCCGTTATATCCAAAGATACAATTCCCAAGGGAACGATATATCTCCGCTAATTCCAGAATTGTCATTTCTTCCGTGTCGTTACCGATATTGAAGATATCGTATCGCGCGTACAACGCACATTTCAGTGACGCGAGTGTGGTATCCGAAGCATAACAGAAGGTACGAGTCGCTTTACCGTCGCTGTACAAGACAATCGGTTTATTTTGCAAAATATTCATCGCAAAATCCGCTGGGGCGCGTTTATCATTTGTACGCAGTCCGGGGCCGAAGCTATTGAACGGGCGTAACACCGTCACTGGGAAGCCTTTCTGATAATGAAAATTATAACAGAGCGTTTCGGCGTACCGCTTTGATTCATCATAGCAGGAGCGCGGGCCGGAGCTGTTAACGTTGCCCCAATAGCTTTCTGGCGTTGGCACCATTTTAGGTTCAGGATCGCCATAAATCTCGCTAGTGGAGTAAAACAATAAATTGAAAATGCCTCTGCCACTATAAAAGTCAAGCAGGCGCCGAAGCCCGACAACATCGGCATCCATCGTTTCAATTGGATGCAATCTGTAGTATACGGGAGATGCCAGCGACGCCATATGAAAAATAAGGTCCGCGTCGCCGGCAAACGAAAAATCCTCTCGAGTGACGTCGCCCTCGTGCACCGTAAACAGGGGGGAGCTTTCTATTGCATGAATCCAACTGGGCTTTCTGAAAATATAATTATCAAGCACGTATATGCGTTTCACACCAAGGCTTTGCCCATATTGGGCAAAAAACTGTACCAGCATAAACCCAAGAGAGCCAGCAAAGCCTGTTATTAATATTTTCCTTCCTTTCAAAGCGCTGCGCTCGTACTCTGTTAATCCATCCATGATACGCCGTAAATCATCTAGTAGAATTCTGTTATCCGGCATATTGTTCACCATTCCTTATCTATACCAAATGTTTTGCCACTCCAGTCCAATTAACACTCAATTTTCTAAGAAATATCTGCAATCGACGAAGCATGTATCCGAAAAGGTCTTATCAATTCCTTTAAATTCTTCCCAAGCAGTTACAAGCGCGACCGTGCCGCAAGCTTGGCACACCTCGTGCGCCGACTTGCAATAAGTAATGGCAAGTCTGTACGTGTTTTGAAATTCCCGCATGGCAAGTGGATCATAGGTATAGATATTAACATAACCGTCGCGTATCAACGCCCTGATGATCTTCACCGCTGGGCTATCACGAACGTCATCAGTTCCTGGTTTAAACGACAGACCGAGTATACCGATTTTCTCAGTTTTCTTGCCTGCCGTACGGGCAATTTTCCGAGCAGTCAAGTGCGGCATTTCATTATTAAGAGAAATTACACCTTCCAGTATTCGCGGCGTGAATCCCCGGCTTAATGCTACAGCGTCAAGGGCAGCTGTGTCTTTTGGAAGGCAATACCCACCGTAACCACAGCCTGGATATATGTAGGTACTGATTTCTGCGCCAGCAAACCGGCTGTCCTCATACAGAATGCGAAACGCCCTTGCCGTTTCGATACCGCCAACTGCATCTGCGAGTAGAGCCATCTCATTCGAGTAACTGATTAGCGTTGCAAGTAAGGAGTTTGATAAATATTTAATAAACTCTGCCGTGTTAGGCTCTACAAAATGAAGTGGTGCGCCAAACGGCATATAGAGCTCTGTGAGCACACTCTTTGCCATATCGTCAGTCACACCACAGACAATTCTGTCAGCGTTCATAAAATCATCCCAACACCTACCCTCACGCAAAAACTCCGGGTTTACCACAACTGGATTGTTTGCCCCCTTCGCACGGACATACGGCGTAACTCGTTCGCTAAGCGTTCCCGGTGGAATCGTGGATTTTACGACAAGCACACAGGCTTGGGAAACTGTTTCAAGAACTCTGTCAATTGCAAAGAGCAAATGTTCCAAATCCGCACTACCGTCAGGTAGACTCGGCGTTCCAACGCAGAAAAAACAGATGTCGCTCTTATACGCTGCATCTATTGCACTGTTCACTAAGTTGAATGTTTTTCCAAGATTCCGCGCGAGCGCGGAATCCAATCTCGGCTCGAAAAACGGGACTTTTCCGCGGGATATCTCTGCACAGTGCTCTTTGTCAATGTCATATCCGTACACAGAAAAACCTTTGTCTGCAAAACCGAGCGCAGTGGTCAGTCCGACAAATCCAAGTCCAAATACGGCAATACGCATTTTCTCCTCCTCCTATCCCACATACAATATGGTGTCATAATAGCTATTCTCATGTTCACAGCACACAAATATATAATCATTGCATTGTTTTCAGCAATTCTCGGTATTCCTTGTCTTCAAAATAATAGTCAAGTGAAATATCGAAACGCTATATTCCTCTATACTAGTTACGCTGTAAATAAGTGACGATTCCGCAGTCCCTTTGGCACCAGTGTGACATTTTTTTTGGGGCGGACATCCACCAGTTCATAATTACATATACGGTACTTTATACTATCTCCGCACTATCACCGAAAAGATTGATGCTTTAATCCACCCACACTTTCCACTTTGCATTGTCACTCGCCCAATCCGCTTCAAGTATCCCTTTATCCCGAGCCGTATCCATGCAGGACCAGAATTTGTTATGCTTATATACACCAAGCTTGCCATCCGCGCTCAAACGCTCAAGTGGGCTACGCTCAAAAATCGTTGAATCTCCATCTATATAATCAAAGACTTCGGGTTCCATCACCATGAACCCTGCGTTTATCCAAACACCGTCTTCTTGCGCCTTTTCATGAAACCCAGTTATTGTCCCGTCACGGTCGTTGATGTTAAGAATGCCAAACCGTCCACTTGGTTGAATCGCGGATAATGTGACAATCTTTCCTGAATTTTCGTGCGTCTGCACGAGTTTTGTTAAATTAATGTCACTGACCCCGTCGCCGTAAGTCATCATAAATCGCTCATTGCCGATATAGGGCGCGATGCGCTTAATACGTCCACCAGTCTGTGTGTGTAACCCCGTATCAACAACGGTAACTTTCCACGGCTCCGCAACGTTTGCATGTACAATCATCTTGTTCTCGGCTGTAAAGTCAAATGTCATATCGCTGCGGTGTATGTAATAGTTGGCAAAGTATTCTTTAATCATATGTCCCTTGTAACCGCAACAAATTATGAATTCATTGAAGCCATAATGAGAGTAAATCTTCATAATATGCCATAAAATCGGTGCATCGCCGATCTCTATCATCGGCTTAGGTCGTAAATGCGATTCTTCACTTATGCGAGTGCCAAAACCTCCCGCGAGAATTACTACTTTCATATAAACCTCCATTCCAGCCTTGCCAGCACAAATAGAAATGAAAGAAAACTACCGGGCCACCTAAATAGTTGTATAATTTACTTTTGGGAGAAGATAAACTACAAAACCCAGGAAGGTGCATGCATGCATGCAAGCTATCTTCTCAATTTAAAACAGTGTAAGAATCATAGTTAGTGGGTCTAAGGAACGAAAGCTAATCATAGTTTTAGCTTCTCGTTAAATGTATGATGATTCCGTCAATGTCTGCTCCCTTATACTTTAGTTTAAAGAGAGTTTTTTTATATCCCACTCTGAGCATGTTAATAAAAATAGCGTTGACAGATGTAATGACCGTGAATAGGGGCTTGGTGAGGCCAACGACAAACATTACAAAAGTATGAATGTGGTCAAAGGTCAGCGTGGAACACATAAAATTAGATTCTGCTGATAAATTCAATTATTCTTAAATTATTTCTATGAAATTTTATATATTTTATGCATTCTAGAAATTATACGGACGATCTTCCCTATAACACGCAACTGTATAACTTCCTCTAAAGATTGTTAGTTTTACATCGTTCACAGTCATTGTAAAAGGATACTGTACTTTATGAAATAAAACTATATTTCGCGCTTGCTTTTCTAGTAATGCACAAGTGTGAGCAACTGTTGTAGAAGCATATCAGATTTCCTTTTCTATAATCTAAATTCCTAATGTTCGTAATCTATTCATGTTCTCTGTTTCCCCTTGTATGATTCAGTTCTGCTTTTAATTGCATTCATTTATTATAGTAATTAAAAATTATGATGTTGCTTATTTTGTTAAGTTTGTCAAAACGACAATATAATTTCCATTCATAAAAAAGCTCCTTCTTATCTAGAAGGAGCTTTTCACTAACCGTGATTCATATTTTTTAACTTCTAACGGAAGCTCATTCGTTTTTAACCACTCCACAGCACTACACACAAGTGGAGATGAATTGTCTTCTGTAACGCTTTCTATAGGGATCCATCTCGCTCCTAATGAATCTTGTCCTTCAAATTGTTCAGGTGCTATGAATTCACTTTCGCATTTTTCAACGCCGTAAAGTACTGCGATATGATGTACATGTGTGTACCCCTTGAATTTTGATGGAAATTGAAAGTCAATTGTACCTATTTGTTTTACTACTTTCACTTTCAGCCCAGTCTCTTCTTCAATTTCTCTATGAAGTCCGGATAATAATGATTCTCCATCTTCTAAACTACCACCAGGTAAATCATATCGGTTTTTGTATGGCCTTTAATTTTATCGATTACTAATATGCTATTATTTTCGATACAAATGCCGTATACACCAAACGCACGATGATATTTAGGAGCTTTACTCATGTTTTAACTTTGCCTTAACTACATCATAAAAATTCCGTTCATCATCTACATTTAAGTGAACACGACTTACTGTTTTAGAAAATCCATATATCAACTGCGCTTTAATTGGCTCTTTTAACGTTATTTCAAAAGTTGGAGGTTCCTTTATAAATTCCATAACAGTTGCGTCAAGAACCTTTTTCTCTTCTTCTTTCTTTAAAGGTTCGCCTTTATAAAACGCAATGTTATCAATTTGTGTAAATGGTATGACGATTTTCTTTCCTAATCCAATTTGAATAATTACTTTTTCTTCCGAAACGATAATTGGATTTTTGCGCATCGCTTGTATTTCAGCTAAAAAATAAAACATCGCATATATGTTTAAGATAAGTAAAATCCAAGCTATTACTGGATTCCATTGATGAAGTAAATAATGAAAACCGATACTTTCAACTAAAGTTGCATGAATAATCATGATATAAACACCTATTGCACCGGTCTTTTTATGATATGAGTATGTGAACTCACTTTCTGATACTTTTACATGCCACGATAAAAAAGCATAATAGAATAATTTACACTCTGTAAGAATGATATTTACTGACTTACTTCTTTTCATAGTATCATCAAATGCTTGATCAATCGCATAAGAAAATGAAGAATACTCACTTCTATATTCTTTATATCGTTTTATTATTTTAGGTAGAACCCTAATAATTTTATATATCAGAAACAGTTCAAAACATACGAACAAAATTTCTCCAGCAACTATTACATACGAAACAAATGAAAAAGCTTGTAAATAATCACCAGGAATTATAAATCTTGCGAACACGTATCCCGCTATAACTACAGGAAACATATACGTTAACGAATACCTTTTCCATATAATAAAGAAATATGTGATGACTGGAATTACAAACATAAAATCTAGTAACGAACCAAGCACGACTTCTTTCGGAGCAGCTGGTACAATTGGAAGGGCATACAATAAATAGTTTGACAACATAATTAAAGATACAAGCCCAAACCAAACACCCATTCTCTTCCGGGGTATGGTGACATTCATACGTTCACTCCTCTATTCAAAAACCTCATTTAAATGGTCTTTATAAAATGAAATGGCACGTTCAAATTCTTTTACTTCGTCTACTTTTACGACCGTTTCAAGCAATAATTTCATCGCGGATTCATGATCGTTTACGTTATATTTCGCTAGTGATAAAAACACTTTCATCACGTCATTTTCCGGGAACTTCTTTATCCCTGCTTCTAATACAGTAATCGCTTTATCATACTCCCCTATACAACGATACGTACTGCCAAGACCGATATATGCACCGCAAAGGGATTCACCATCAAGCCCGTTCGCAATTGCCTGTTCATAATACGGAACCGCCTCCGTTTCAAGACCCATTACATCATGTATCCAAGCGCATTGATATAGTACTTCTGCATCCCTCGTAAAGTTTGTTAATCCTATAAGTATCTCTTTAGACTGTGCATATTTCTTTTCATTTCTAAGTTTAATAGCTTGCTTCAATAAATGTTCCATAAAATCCACTCCTCACAAAATGTTCATTATGCATATAACATGTATTACACATTTACGAGCAGCTAATGGCCTATTCCATTGATTCGATTTAATAATCAGTAAGGGAGAAGTTCCCTCACTAATTTAATATTAACTCCATTACATACTATGCGACTGGATCTCTTTCTAAAAGCTTAAATTTACTTAGAAGTGATACGATTACATAAATGCTCTAACATAATGACAATTTCTTTTGCAGTTTCATCTTTCCCATTACATAACTTCACATTACCGTCTTGTCCAATAACATGGTGCACAGCGCCGCGAGAATATAATGAATGTGGTGAATTTGCTACCATTACACTCGCTTTCGCATCTTCCATCCTTTTGCTTGCTCTTTCAATAAGTTCTGCTTCATTTACGTCACTTTCCAGTTTAAAGCCAACGAGTGTCGTTTCTGGATCCCAACTCTTTATTTGTTTTAATACTTTTGGTGCTTTTTGAAAATGAATAATTGGAGCGATGTCACTGGAAATCTTTCCGTTCATATTAAGAATATTTCCATCTTGATCGCAAATTTTTTCGACAACCCAATCTGAGCCAGCAGCAGCCATAATAACCGCATCAACTTTTTCATGTGTAATAATACTTTTCATCTTATCTTGTAAATCAATAATCCCCTCAAATGGATGCAATTCTAATTGGTTATTTACATCCATTGGTTTCTCAGCGAAATAGCCATGCAAATATATTACATTTGCTCCTTTTGTCATTAGCTCTTCTGCAATAATTCTTCCAATTGTACCTTTTGCTAAATTTGTATGTCCACGTACTTGATCCCATTTTTCTAGACAACCGCCGCTCGTAATTAATACTTTTTTCCCCTTCATCATAACCATCCCTTACTGATTTTTCGCACGAAACCACTCTGTTCCAAAGTCAACTGCATCACGTTGCCTCATAAAACGGCAAGTCGCATTCCCTATCTTCCCACGCGTAACTGTTCCTTTCCGTTCGTATTCAACTCCAATTTCTACAAACGTGTCAGAATCGTAATCCATTTCAACGAACTCTTTCCATACTCTTACACCTTCTTCTATTATAGGCGCTCCTACCTTTATTAACTCGCGTGCACCTGTACGTACCTCAGATAAATGTACGGACGTATTGGAGTCATATCCGACACCAAGTAATAATATGTATCCATCTAAATCATATATTTTTCGTAAGGGCGATTCTTCCCCAAAACTTATGGAAAGTGAATGATTCGCTATAATTTCCTCTGCATGTTTCCCCCATGCTGCAAAACTACTGAGCGGATGATTACTGCGCAATACATTCGGATATGTACGAAAACACTCAACTACTTTTCCCATTGCCCTTGTTGGTGTTATACGTGGGTCAAATGCGGGGACATTCTCCCGGATAATTTGCCACCATTCTTCTGGTACAGGTGGTCTTGACCAATGTTTTGGATCGGATAAATCCGAAGATTGCGTTGGCATAATTATCGTTCCTTCTTCTGTAACAACTTTCATTAACGCTTCTACTACGGCAACTGCCCCACCAGATATCCAACCGATCGCACTTAATGAAGAATGAACAATAACTGTCATTCCTTTTTTTATCCCTAATGCGTTTAAATCATTTGTTATTGTTTCGATTGTATTTGGAAGTTTTGTACTCGCCACTATTTCATTCATTTTCACGATCGTTCCCCCATTTTGCTTTAAACTAATACATACATATATTATCATATTTTTCTTAATTTTTAACTTAATCATTTCGATTACTATACTCCTATTGTTCTTATCATATCGGAAACAGTTAAATTATGGTTTATTAATTTGAAATAAATATAGAAAGGTGAACGCAATGAAAAACTTTCAATCTAGCAATCTTAATTTATACTAATTTGAAATAGCCCATCACAAATGATGAGCTATTTATTTTATTCATTCTCTAAATAACAATAAAACCTCTCTACCCCCAGATATTTCTCTCCCAAGCTTTCAATCTTAAAGTTACATTTCTTGTAAAATCCGACTGCCTCTGTATCTGTCTCAGCCTCAATATATGTTAACTCATATTCCCTAATTATTTCTTTAATCATTTGAAGTGCAATTCCTTGATTACGATATTTTTCATCAACGGCTATGTGACACATTCTCGCTCTATTTGTATGAATTAGCGCTATACCTATGCAACCCTTATTCCCATATTTATATAGCACTGCCCGATCATTTTTATACATTGAAACTGCTTTAAATAAGCTTGCTTCACTCGGACCGGTCGCATGCTTTAATACTTTTTTAATGGGATCTATTTCTAAATGCTCAACACGTTGTAACATCCTATCTCCATCCTTTCTCATGAAAAAAGATTAGCTCTTTATTGAAAAAGAGCTAATCTTTTTATGCCGTTATTTTCTCTTCTTTTTTCACAACTACAGCTACATAACTATGAAGTATCATTCCGACAATTACAAGACTCATTCCAACCCACGATAAAGAAGACGGAATTGGAGCCGATAACCAGATCAGCTCTCCTACTAATGCAAATAAAACTTCACCAGACTGTGTCGCCTCGACTGTTGCTAATTTTTGCGGATCATCTTTTACAAGATCTGTCGCAAAGAAGAATAATACTGTTGCAATTAAACCTGAACTAATCGCTACAATAAAACATTGAAAAACTTGACTACTTGACGGTAAACCGCTTGTAGATACTTCATAACCAGAAAGTAAAAACCAAAATGGTAAACTTGCTAATGTCATACCGAGAACTCGTTGGAAAACATCTAATTCGCCCTTACATACTTGCATCATTTTTCTATTTCCAAGTGGATATGCAAATGCTGCAATGAGTACAGGAACTACACATAAAATGGTTTCACGAATCCCTAAAGAAGAAGCGTGTTCTACTTGCATAAGAACAACACCGAATAAAATAATACCTGACATTACTAATTCCTTCATTGGAAGTTTTTTATGTAATGGGTCTACCGCAAAAAATGGTGTTAACAAAATCCCTGCAACTATTGTAATTTGCCAAGTTGAAGCTACAAGCCACCCCGGTCCAAACGCACCCGCGAAACTAAGCGGTGCATAAAAGAGACCAAATCCAACAATACTCCATAACAACCATTCTTTCGGATTGTTTTTCATATATTGAAAGAGTTGTTTTAAGTTCCCTCTATACATGACAATAAGTAGTAGCATTGGAACCATAAAGTAATACCGTAGTGATGCACTCCAAATCCAACTCCCGCCTTCTAAGTCCATCGACCGGTTTAACACAAAGGTAAAGGCAAAGAAAAACGATGCCAATATCCCTACTGCAATAGCTTTCATTATAAAACCCCTTGTTTAGTTTCTTGTTATACTATACAGCAAAATGAATATAATTAAAATTCAAAATCTTTATTATATATGTATTCTTTAAAGAAACAACACCATATATTCGAAATCACTATATACACCATTCATCTTTGTAGCTCTCTTTTCAATTCCATAAGTTTTAAAACCCATTGATTCATATAATTTTTTTGCTGGTTCGTTTGTAGATACAACACCTAAGTTCAACTGCTCAAGTTTTATTTCCCTCGCTCTTTGAATTGCATTTGCAATTAACTCACGCGCCAATCCATTCCGTCTATTTTGTGCATCTACATACATCGCAACGATATGACCTTTATGTTTATACGCCTCTCTCTCTTCTGTTAGTAAAGTGACAACTCCAACTAAATAATTTTCTTCATTAAATGCACCAAATGTACAACTAGTAGTAGCTGTTAAATTACTTTCCACTCGCTTAATAGGATTTTCCTGGCGAATCGCCTCTTCATAAGTTGTTACAAATGCCTCTGGATTTACTTGTAAAGCTTGTAAACGTAAGTCCCAATATTTTTCCGCATCTTCTTTCGTAAGTAATCGAATCATTTACCTATCCCCTTTAGTCGACATAATATTTTTATAATCTATTAAATGAAGATTGATATTCTTCTTTTAACATACTATAACGATAGCGATGAATGAATTTACCATGACGTAATCTATCATTTCTCATTAGTCCTTCACAAACAAATCCTGCTTTTTCATAACTCTTTCTAGCTTGTAAATTATCTTCGTCTACTCGTAGCCATATTTTTTCTAATTCGAATACAGAAAAGCCAATTTGTAACATGCTGTATAGAGCTGCCATTCCATATCCTTTACCCCAATATTCTTTATTTCCAATGGCAATCCCTAGTTCAGCATTTTTATTTGTTTGATCAAAGTTTTTCAGGTCTATCCATCCAATGTGTAGACCTTCCTTTGTAACGATAGCTCGTTGTTCATAACCATTCTCTCGACTTATGCATGCTTCAATCCATCTTCTCGTATCTTCACGAGTGAACGGTGGATATTGATCTGGTACAACTAAATGTTTTGTTACTTCTGTATCTAATGACCATTGATATCGATCTTCTACATCGTATTGTGTCAAATCTCTTAATTGAATGAATGGTACATTCATTTTGGCTATCCCCTTTTCATTTCCCGATAGAAAACCCTTCGAACACTCTTCCTCCATACTGATCTAGCGTTTTTTCTATAAAACTAATTAATTCATTTTTATCTCCTGTTTTATAAAAATGATCAAAAGCTGCTACAAATTGGTTTGCATATTGTTCGTCATATCTTTTTAATACTCTAATAAACCATTTTGAATTTCCAAGCCATTGACCATTTACTTTTAATACATATTCATGTACTAAATCAGCTAATAAATTGGCGATGAACAATTCTTCTTCTCTCTTTGTTGCACCAATGAAATCATCCAAAGTATCCGTAATAAAATATCGCTTCTGTTTCATCATTTCTTCGGTCCATTTTGCTGGTCCTTTATTTAGTAAATCACTCGCTTCTCTTTTTAATTTCTCAACAATTTCATTTTCCCCTTTTAATGCAATCCCCTCTGAAACTAATTGTGGTAACGAAGGTCTCCCGCGGTCACAATCCATTTTTAAAAAAGTTTTATACGTTTCAAAATTATGTACGAATACTTCAACAGGCCAACCATTACTATAGAAAGATTCTCTATAACAAGATGACAAACTTTGGTCGAATATTACAATATCAAGGTCAGATGTTTTCGTAGCCTCTCCTCTAACAACACTTCCCCCTAGTAAAGCAACATCACAATTCGAAAATTGTGATGTAATTATGCTTCGTGCCGCTTCAATTGGTTTCATAATCTTACCCCTTCTTATTTTACTTTCCTTTTTTCAGCTCTTTCTCGTGCCTTTTTAATATATGGTTCTGCATCTGGAGTTTTGCATGACGTTGCGCCATGATCAACTTCTACTTTTCCAATTTTACGTGCAATTTCAATTGCTTGTTTCTCTAAAGCTTCATTTCGAATCCCTATCGCAATTAATGCACTATTCATTGCTTCTCTTTTTCTGTTTTTTTCATTATGTATATGTACTTTAATCACCTCTAAATACGGTAAGAAGAAGCCATCGTCTAACGTTTTATTTTTTATTGCGATATTCGCTAATAATGACCAACCAGCTCTTCCAATCCATTCTTCATCAGACTTCGTCCATTCTTCCATTCTTTCTATCGCGATTGGTGACGTACATATAGCTGTCATAAGAACGTCCATTAAACAATAGTAATCAACATCCTGAACCCATCTATTTAGTTGTTCTGACGTTAGTTTCTTCGGATCTAAAATCATCGTTGCTAATGTCATTGCATCCATATTTTTTGTTGCCCATAATGAAATTGCTAAATCATGATCTTTTTTTATCTTCTTTTTTAACAATTTTAAATTCGCAAAACTAACTCCAAATAACGGCTCTTTCGCTCCGTGGTTTCTATACGTCTTACGAGTTTGTTCCGTCCCATACTCTTCTAGTTGCTGCATTACTTCTTCAAGTAACATATGCCCACCTCTTTTATGTTTTATGTTGACTTTATATATGTATGTACGATATATTCTACATTATTTTTTTTGTTTTTCTATATTTATTTTTTAAATACGGTATGTGAAATTTTTATTGATGTTCTTTAAAACAAAAAACATTCTCTTCCTTATTTTTCACACGGTAGCTCATTGACACTCTGTATACAATACTCCACTAGCGCATTCAACGGATTTATTATGTTCCTTCCTATTATATTTTCTACCCTTGTAGCAGCGTCTACCATCGATAATTGTGCAACTAAAAACACTTCATTTCTATCTTTCATAATTTCGTATAAATACTTTTCTAATTTAGCATCATGCTCTTCTTTACGCCCTTGCATAATTAACTCAAATATCCCTTCTATCACTTCTACTTTTACTTGTATGGGTTTATTATTCTGCTGAGCGTATAGTCTTAAACGTTCCATCGTTCCTGAAACAGTACGGTTATTTGTAAATAGTATGGTCTGTGGCTCTTCAACCAGACAAATCATTTCAAAGAATGGCTCATCAATTTTCAATATAGGTATGTCTATTTTGAAATTCTCATCTAATAACGTGATATAATCTGTACAAGTTATTAAAAGTGTATCTACATCACTTTCAGCTATATACTTTATAATATCTTTTAAATTATTTCGTGCTTGTTCTCGTTCTATTTTTAGTCTGTGTGATAAGATTGAATCTACAAAATGGAGTATTTCTATTTCAAAAGATTGCAACACTCGGTCAATGTATTCAATATTTGAATGATGAGCATGTAAACAAGCTAATTTTTTCATCCTTATCCTCCCTTTCTAAAACAAAAAACGTGAATGAACCATTTTACATGCAGTTCCATTCATTTAATTCTTGTTTCATTTTTTCAAACCTGCAAAACAGTGAAATCTTACATACTTTTTAACAAAATTTTTTGCGCTTGTAAAAAAGTTTTTTTGCATTTCCCCCTCTAAAATTGCTAATATAGTAGAGTAGAACTTTTATAGAGAGTAGGAAAATTATGCACAATGGAATTCGGATGACAACTTTAGTGAAAAGGGCTCTGTTGATTTGCGCTGGGGTATTATTTACATACGAAGCTGCTTACGGATCAACACATATCGCTCTAGCAAGTACAGAGGATGAAGCTAAATCTGTTCAACTTGTAAGTGAAATTCAAACATCCCTAGCACCAAAAGAAGCTCCAAAACACTATAATGGGCAGGTTAGAAAAGTTGCTTACTTAACATTTGATGATGGTCCTGGAAAATACACAGCTGAGCTTTTAGATATGTTAAAAAGTGAAAATGCAAAAGCAACATTCTTCCTAATTGGTTCAAACGTGAAAGCTTTCCCTGATCTTGTAAAACGTGAAAATGCTGAAGGCCACTATGTTGGGATGCACAGTATGACTCATAACTACAAGAAGCTGTACACAGAAGGTCATTACGTTGATGAAATGAAAGAAGACCAAGGCTTAATCGCTGGTGTTCTAGGAAAATCACCAGTATTAACACGCCCTGCTTACGGCTCAATGCCAGGCTTAAATGAAGCCCTTCGCAACAAAGTTGTCGAAAATGGTTTAAAAGTTTGGGACTGGACAATTGATTCATTAGACTGGAAATACAACAAAATGCCAGTAGACGCTGCATCTGCTAAAATCGTAGAAAACGTTCTACATGGTGCTACAAACCCAACAGAAGTTATTCTAATGCATGATATTCATCCACAATCAGTTAAAGCAGTACCTGGTATTATTAAAGGGCTGAAAGAAAGAGGATATGAATTAGAAGCCTATAATGAGAACGAACACTTCCCATTAAACTTCTGGCATGATAATCGTATGTAATAAAAAGACTTGATTTCCTCTAGTAGGTTATCAAGTCTTTTTTATTATCGTTTTGGAAATTTCCTTTGTTGCTCTTCAATAGAACGAATAATATTCTCCCTATCACCTTGAGTGATACCGATAGAAAATTCGTACTCTTCTTCCTTACACCATGCGGGTTTAAGTTCCAGTGATAAGCGAATAACAATATGAAACTTCCCTTCTTTTTCTCCCATAAATTCAAACGCTAAATTTGGTTCTATGAAATCTAGTTCATTATATGTAGGGTTTGGTAAAAATTCAAACCATTTTACCATGTACTGTAAGTCGTATGTTTGTAAAAAAGGATCCATTGTTTCAAAAACTTTATTTTCTTCTGATAGGTTCGCCTTTACTCTTAACCAATTTCTATCACACTCGTCTATTGCATCTTTATATTGGTAATTTACAACCTCTAAATGTAATGATATTTTTTCATTTTGAAAATTCATGCATAAACTCCTTTTATTTTATCCTATTTTAAAAATATGCTTTTCTGTTTCAATATTGATCCTCAAGGAAAATCAAAAGATTTTACAAACAATCATAACACATTTTTTTCAAACCAATCCCTATTTCCTTTATTCAAATCCCCTCACTTTCTTACACTTTAATATTTAAATAAAAAGACTTGAATTCATAATTAGAATTCAAGTCTTTTTATGCTCTATTATTTAGAAAACATTCCCTAGCAATTTCGCAATTTCACTAATTAAAATACCAACAACAGCAAAGTCGGAATCACCGAATGTTGTATTTTCAAATCCTAATCCACCTAATATAGGTAGTAATATAGCTGGTAGGAATGAGATCAATAATCCATTTACAAAAGCTCCAAGTATTGCTCCTCGTCTTCCTCCAGTTGCATTTCCAAATACAGCAGCTGTTGCCCCTGTGAAGAAATGAGGAATTAATCCTGGCACTATTACACTTAATCCGATAAACGGAAGAATAAACATAGATAGTAATCCAGCAATAAAACTTGTTAAAAAGCCAATAATAACTGCATTTGGCGCGAATGGGAAGATTGTTGGACAATCTAATGCTGGTTTGGCATTTGGTACAAGTTTATCTGCTATCCCTTTAAATGCAGGGACAATTTCTGCAATCAACATACGGACACCAGCTAGAATAATATATACACCCGCAGCGAATGTAATTGCTTGCTTGCATGAATGAATACACGAGATAATTTTGTCCGTTACTTAATTCTGTTTCGATAAAGTTTTTCCCAGCAAATGGTGCAACAATAAAGAATAACACAGCCATTGTTAATGACATAGAAACTGATGTATCACGTAAAAACCCTAATGACTTCGGTACTTTAATTTGTTCTGTAGATTTTTCCTTATTTCCAAATTTACTACCAACAAATCCTGCTGCTAAATACCCAACTGAACCGAAATGGCCAATTGCGATATCATCCATTCCCGTAATTTTTCTAACATACGGTTGAAGTAGAGCTGGAAAAATGACCATAAGTAATCCTAAAATAATAGACCCACTAATAACTAGTGAAGCGCCTTTCATCCCTGTAGTTGAAAATACAGCTGAAATTAAACATGCCATGAATAAGGTATGATGACCAGTTAAAAATACATATTTAAATCTTGTAAATCGTGCAATTAGTAAATTAGCAATCATCCCAAATACCATAATTAATGCCGTTTCTGTTCCTAAAGTTTGCTGTGCTATCGCAACAACAGCTTCGTTATTTGGAATAATCCCTTTAATATGAAATGCTTTATCAAATATTTTACCAAAAACATCTAAAGCCCCTATTAATATAGTGGCTCCGCCTCCTAAAACGACGAAGCCCATAATTGTTTTTAATGTTCCTGAAACTGTATCTGCAAAATTCTTTTTTTGCAATAGTAAACCACACATAGCAAACAATCCAACTAATATTGCAGGCTGTCCCAAAATATCTTTCATTATTAAATCAAACATAGCACTACTCCCCTTTCACCGTTTCTACATCAGGTGTTTTTGTAATGCTTCTTTAATTTCATTTAAATCTAGAATGTTTGTTAATCCAGCAACTGTGCGAGTACCATCTTCAAGGTTGCAAATGATATCTTTCGCACCTAAATATAGATCTGCTTGTTCTGATTTACTTGATGCTAAATCCGTATGTGAAACTTCAGCTTGCATACCAAGTTCAGTTAATATTTTCTTTACATTCATTTCTATAATAAAACTACTTCCTAATCCATTTCCACATACAACTAATACTTTTTTCATTTCAATCTCCCCTTTAATTAGAATATTTAGCTATCATTTCTAGCATTTTATCTTTTGAATTTGAATGCATTAACATTTCTATGTTCGTTGGTTCAGATAACATCTCACTTAATTGTGCCAATGCCTTCAAATGTGTCTCGTTATCTATAGCTGCTAATACAATAATTAAATTTACAGCATGCTCTTGTTTTTCTGAAAATAACACACCCTCTTTTAGTTGTAATAAACTCATCCCTAATTTTTTGACACCTGCTTCTGGACGAGCATGAGGTATAGCGATTTTAGGTGCAATTACAATATACGGGCCTAACTTCTTTACATTCGCAATCATTTCAGAAATATATTCTTCAGAAATATGTCCACTTTGTAATAGAGGTTCCGACGCAACACGAATTGCTTCCTCCCACGTCTCAACGTGATTCTCAAGCTCTATAAATTCTCTAGTTAATAGCTCATTTAACATAGGCTTATATCTCTCCTCCATATCAATATGTACCGGACCACTCATAAACTCTCTCAATTCATTTTTCAAAGATTTTTCATCTAAAATGTCTGTGTATTTTTGGATAATACCCATCATCATATCAACTGAATCATTTTGATTTTCGCCATATAAAGCTACATTGACTTTTCGTAGTAACGATGCTTTTTCGGAATCGGTCAAAATTGGATTTACCATAAAGATAGGAATTTTCCCCTTCTCCAGTTCAGTTGTAGTAATAATACAATCTACATCAAATGTATTTGATTCATATTCCCGCTTTGAAATGGCTTTTAAAATATCTACACTTGAAAACACTTGCTCTAATTGGTACTGCAACATACGTGATGTACCAATACCATTTGGACAAACAAGTAGCGCGGTTTTTCTTGGGATGGGAACGATTCCCTCTTTCCTCATCCAAGCACCAAAGTGCATAGTAATATATGCCATTTCATCATCTGAAACTATTTTTCCAACATATTCTTCAAAATGATGAATTACTTTTTTTGTAAGAGTATATACTTCTTCATAATTTTTCTGGATTGTATAAAGTAATGGATTTTCTATTTCAATCCCGTACTTTACACGATAATATGCCGGTTTCATATGCAGATATAGGTCTGAAGCAAGTCCTTTAAAATCTTGAAATATAACACAAGCATAATGTTGAAAATCCTTTATCATATATCCGACCATTGAATGTATTCCATCAATCTCACTTTTTTCAAAGTCTTTTTGTTGAGCATTTACTTTTGCTCCTAACAAATGAGTCGTAATATAATAAATTTCATCTATTGGAAAATTCACGAAAAATACTCTTTCAAACTGTTTTGCAATATATTTTGCTGCTTCAAATTGTTTTGTTTCTCTTAGTACATCCTTTTCAGCATCTTCCATCTCAACACATTTTCCATTTACAATACGATTGCGGAATAAATACATGTAAACGCTTAAACTTTCAAGTACCTCATCTGTGTACTGGACCCCTAAAAGCTCTTCACAATTTGATAAAATATTTTTTATTATAAGAAGTTCCTCGTGATCTTTATTACCTTTTACATTTTTATTATCATTCATAATATATTTCACATGCGATATTAAATATTCCCATCCATGCTTTGAAATTATTTGTGAAAGATTTAAGATTAATATATTTCGTTTTCCATGTTCATTCCCTATAATATTGTAGCCATGTTTACGATTAAAGTTTAATGCGAGCTTAAACTTCACTAACTCTGCTTTTATTTTTTTTAAGTCAGCAAGAGCAGTATTACGACTGACTTGCACAAGTTCTATTAAGTCTTCTAATAGAATTCTTTTCTCCATTGTTAGTAAATAAAGAACCATCAATATTTTTCGTTCTTGTGGAGAATATTCATATTGGCTTGTTGTAAATCCATTTAACTTTTTTATCACTCTTTGCTTCGTTTCATTATCAAAACAGTAGCCTAAAGGGCGAATATATTCATATGAATTTAAATCCTCTGCAACTAACCAATCTTCTATTTTCTTCATATCATAATAAATTGTTCGCTTTGAAACTTGTATGACTTCCATTAATTGAGATACAGAAACATAGCTATCCGCTTGAATAATTTGTTGTAAAATACTTATACTTCGATTATCTAATATCATATATGATATACACCCTTTCTATACTTGTTCTTAAGTAGAATTGCAAGTATAGATACTAACTTTGCAAAATTAGAATTTGAAATCGCTTTCTATTAATATCTTATCTTGTATCTCTTCTAAAATTAAGTCCAAATTCTTGTTTATGCACAGTGCAATGATTGTACTTGTACTTTTATTTTTAAATTTCATTACATACATACGGTATACGAAATTACACAATACATATCTTTATTTTAAAGACAATTTGTCAGCCTAAGTGCGACAGTTTCTCTTGAAACGCTTCATGGGCAGATTTCCACGTAAGTAAGTGGTGTAGTAACTTCTACTTTACACGAAGCGAGATGGACTTTTTTGCTTTTTTCTTTAGGTGTCACACTTAATAATACAATGTAGCAATATATAAAATATTTTTAACTTATTACCCTTTATACATAAAATAAATTTGATTTGCAATATAATCTGAACTAAAGTGAAGTCCATTCCTTATCCACCACATGATGATACCTACTAATGAAGCTGTTTTAATATCAACTGCAACATAATCATCCGGTAAATCCTTTTTCGTATTCTCTCTTCTCGTTTCTATTAATTGCTTTAAAAATAAAAATAATTGCTCCTCAAATTGATTCATTTTAAATAAGATAAATAAATAATTTCGGTGTTTATATAAATAATCAAGCAATTGTATTAGCTTTTGTTTTTCTGATAAATCTTTTGCATGTATTAAATCAACAATTTTATTAGAAAGCTCATTTAAAATCTCGTTAGTGATTTGTTCTAATAAATCTTGAATATCTTGATAATGTAAGTAAAAGGTTGTTCGATTTAATCCTGCCTTTGTTGCTACTTTTTGAACCGTTAAGCTTGAAATACTAGGATTCTCACATAGGAGAGAAAAAACAGCATTTTTAAACATTTCTCTTGAACGAACTGTACGAGGATCTTCTTTTTTAGGTGTAGACATTTTGAAACTCCTTTATAGATTTTCTCTTTACTTACTCGACAGTGCACATCTACTATGTCGAGTAGTGAACATTTTCAACAAAACTGTTCATGGTCAAAGAAAATTTATTTTGTTACCATTAATTTTATCGACACAGTGTTGATAAATCAAGAAAACAATAAAGGAGTTAACCGATGCAAAAGGAAATATCAGAAAGAAATAAAAAAATTATATTAGTTGTGCTCATTGCCGGCTGTTTTCTATCAACATTAAATCAAACGCTATTAAATGTGGCAATGAGTAATTTAATGGAGGTATTTGATGTTACGGCTGCAACAATTCAATGGCTATCGACAGGATTTATGCTCATAAATGGTGTTCTCGTGCCAATAACTGCATTTTTAATGAAACGATTTACAACTAGGCAGCTATTTATTAGCTCAATGCTCTCTTTGTTTATTGGGACTGTTCTGTGTGCATGCGCCATGAATTTTGGCATTCTGTTAACTGGAAGAATGATTCAAGCAGTTGGGGCAGGAATTATAATGCCGCTAATGATGACAGTTATTTTATATTTATACCCTAGTGAAAAGCGTGGCAGTATTATGGGAACCATCGGTTTCGCCATAATTTTTGCGCCAGCCATCGCTCCAACATTATCTGGATTTATCATTGAATATGTATCATGGAGATGGCTATTTATTGGATTAGCTCCATTCGTATGCATTGTTATTATTCTTGCACTTAAATATTTGATGAATGTTGCAGATACAGCAAAAGCAAAATTGGACATCGTAAGTGTCATTTTATCAACGATTGGCTTTGGTTGTATTATATTCGGATTTAGTAGTGCAGGAAGCAAAGGATGGGATCATCCAGTTGTTATTACTACAATTATCATCGGAATAATCGTTACAACTCTATTCTGTTTACGTCAAATAAAGTCTAGCGATCCACTATTAAATTTATCCGTATTTAAATATAAAATTTTCACTCTTACATCAGTCATTAACGTACTCATTACGATGATTATGTATGCAGATTTAATTCTTTTACCGATTTACTTGCAAAACGGACGAGGTTTTACTGCATTTGAATCAGGTTTACTTCTATTACCTGGAGCTGTGATTAATGCCTTCTTATCACCTATCACAGGGAAAATGTTTGATAAATACGGAGCAAAGCCACTCTTTATTACAGGCTTAATATGTATCATTATTTCGATGTGGGGTGTAATTGATTTGACCGAATCCACAACTTATATGTATTTAATGGTTCGTACCATTATTCTACGAATTGGATTAAGTTTCATTTCGATGCCTTTAAATACAGCAGGCTTAAATGCTTTACCAAGAGAACTGGGTTCACATGGTTCAGCAGTAAATAACACCATTCGCCAATTAGCAGGTGCTATTGGAACAGCAGTTATCATCACGGTGTATACAATTCAATCCACTTCATATACTTCACATTTATCTAGCGGGAACGAAAGCATATCAGCTATGCAAGTAACAAAATTATCTTCTATCTTCAGCTCAAGTGATGCCTACGTATTTATGCTAGTCTTATCTTTTGTAGCTTTAATAATTGCATGTTTTATGCCTAAAAAAGTAGCACTCCAAAAATCCGGAAATAACTCTTAAAATAAAAAATCCTACTCGTATTCCATACGAGTAGGATTTTTTATTATTTATTTCGTTGCCCCGTCTTCAGTCGTCTTTACCTTCGTTTTATTTTTATCACGATGGTTATAGTTGTACTTAGAACGATCTACTGGAGTGAAGCCTTCTGGTGTGTAGAATCGTAATAAGTCACCGTTAACAACTTGATCGGAGTATTTTAGTGATTTTTGAACCATTTGTTCATTTTGTTTTATTTCATCTGTAAATTCTACAGGTTTCCCAGTCGCTGTATCATAGTATTTGCCGTTAAGTGCAGTAACTGTTGGGCTTACGTAGTTACCGTTACGGAACGGAACGACTTGTTTATGCTCTGGTGATAATAAATCTGATCCGAATTGGACATAATTTTTCGTATCTGTACCTAGTAAGTGTAATAACGTTGGAAGAACGTCAATTTCTCCGCCGTATTGATGTTGTACGCCGCCTTCCATTCCTGGTACGCGAATGATTAAAGGTACACGTTGTAATTGAGCATTTTCAAATGAGTTCATTTCTTTACCCATTATTTGAGACATTGCTGCGCTATGATTATCTGATATACCGTAATGGTCACCGTACATAACGATAATTGAGTTATCGTATAAACCAGATTGTTTCAAGTAATCAATGAATCCTTTCACAGACTCATCTAAATAGCGTGCTGTTTGGAAGTACGTATCTACTGATGAATCACCTGTTTTAGCTGGTTCAATCGTTGCTTCCGCTTTATCAATAGGATAAGGGAAATGGTTCGATAACGTAATGAACTTCGTATAGAACGGTTGTTTCAACGTTTGTAATAACGGAATCGATTCATTAAAGAACGGTTTATCTTTTAAGCCATAGTTTACTACATCTTTTTCGTTCATATCATAGTATGACGCATCAAAGAATTTATTAAAACCAAATGATTTATAAATTTCATCACGGTTCCAGAATGTTTTGTAGTTACCGTGGAACACTGCTGATGTATATCCTTGTTGACCTAAAATAGCTGGTGCTGATTGATATGTGTTATTAGCTTTATTTGTAAAAACAGATCCTTGCGGTAATCCAAACATTGAGTTCTCTAACATGAACTCAGCATCAGATGTTTTACCCTGTCCTGTTTGATGGAAGAAGTTATCAAAGTATAACGTATTCGCATCTTTTGTAAATGAGTTTAAGAACGGTGTAACTTCTTGGCCATTTAATTTGTAATTTAGTAAAAAGTTTTGGAATGACTCTAAATGAATATAAATTACGTTCATTCCTTTTCCTTTACCAAAATACTCAGGATTTGGACTTGCATACGTTGATGAAAGATAGTTTCTAACTTCTGTCATATTATCTCCATCAGCTAATGCTCTTTCGGTTGATGCTTTCGCACTTTGAATACCGTCATAAATCGTAAAGTTGTACGCCCCTAAATATTTCACGATATAATTGCGGTCAAACGTTCTAGTTAACAATTCAGGACGGTCAGATTCTGCAAGACCTAAGTTAACGCTAAAGAATAAAATACCTGCTACGAATACTAGAGATAATTTATGTTTCGCAACACGGATTGGTTTAGGATTTACAAATTTCGTTGCGACTAAAACAATTAGAATGATCGTATCTAAGAAATATAGTGGATCATATAAGTGTAGCAATGCAAAAATACTACCACCTAAATCCCCAAAGTTATTCGTTTGTGTTAATGTCGGGAACGTAATAAAGTCGCTGAAAAAACGATAATATACTACGTTTGCGTATAAAAGTATAGACATTAACAAATTAATAATAATTAACCAAATATAAGCTCGTTTCCCCTTTGCAAATAATGCTAGACCTAAAAATAGAACTGCTGAGCTTAACGGGTTGAAAAACAGTAAGAATTTTTGGATTGTGTTCGATATCCCTAAATTAAATTCTGTCACATATGCTGCATATGTTTTTAACCAAAGTAAAATAACGGCAAATACGAAAAATCCAAAATGATTACTTAATACTCGTTTACTCTTTAATAAAAATTGTTGCATCTCTCCACCTCTTTTGATCATCCAAGGCTTATTTTGTATAAGTCTGTTTCTCTATTCAATTTTTCTTCTTCAAATAGATTTTATTTGTTTAACTATATGAAGAATATTAGTAATTATAATTTGTAACTTTTATTTATTCAACTATTTCTTTCTAAACATTTTGACCTTGGTTTCTATTTAACAAAATAAATTTGTAACATTTCCTGTTTTCTCCCAAGGCTCATCCACTAATTATGACTCCACATACTATAAACCTTTATTCACTGCTTCGCAAATAAATATGTCTCCAGTTCTGGAACATTAATGTAATATAATGAAATTCACAATAGATAGCATTTGTTTCTTTCGGTGTATATTAAATCTCTTCATGTATTTCAAGTTTATTCATACTTCAGCCATTCCTCTATATGTAACATCAAAATCTCTTTCCTTCTCTAAAGTTATTTTTGAATAATTATTCATAATTCATAAAATCAAAGATTATAAAAAACCCTCGCTCTCATAACGAGAGCGAGGGTTTTCATCATTTATTATTGACCTTTGTACATTGCATCTACTTGTTTTTGAAGTTCTTCATTTTCTAAGAACTCATCGTAAGTAGCCTCTTTATCGATTACACCGTTTGGCGTTACTTCGATAATGCGGTTTGCAATTGTTTGTACGAACTGATGGTCATGAGATGTGAATAACATTGTACCTTTAAATGCAATTAAACCGTTGTTTAATGCAGTGATAGACTCAAGATCTAAATGGTTCGTTGGATCGTCAAGTGTGATTACGTTCGCACCACTTAACATCATTTTAGATAGCATACAACGAACTTTTTCGCCTCCAGATAATACAGAAACGTTCTTCTTAACTTCTTCACCTGAGAATAACATACGGCCTAAGAAACCACGTAAGAAGCTTTCTGACTCATCTTGTGGAGAGAATTGGCGTAACCAATCAACTAAGTTGGAGTCACTGTTCTCAAAGTATTTAGAGTTATCTCTTGGGAAGTAAGATTGAGATGTTGTAACGCCCCATTTAAATGAACCGCTATCTGGCTCCATTTCACCCATAAGGATTTTAAATAATGTTGTCATCGCAATATCGTTACGACCGATAAATGCAACTTTATCACCTTTATTTAAAGTGAAGTACACATTATCTAACACTTTTTCACCATCAATTGTTTTAGAAAGACCTTCAACAGTTAACAAGTCATTTCCTATTTCTCGCTCAGGTGTAAAGCCAACGAATGGATAACGACGTGATGATGGTCTAATATCATCTAATGTAATTTTATCTAATAATTTTTTACGAGAAGTTGCTTGTTTCGCTTTAGATGCGTTTGAGCTAAAGCGTGCAATGAAGTTTTGTAACTCTTTTACTTTCTCTTCTTTTTTCTTATTAGCATCTTGTGTTAATTTTAAAGCTAATTGGCTTGACTCATACCAGAAGTCATAGTTACCAACATAAAGTTGAATTTTACCGAAATCAAGATCAGCCATGTGCGTACAAACTTTATTTAAGAAGTGACGGTCATGGGATACAACGATTACTGTATTTTCAAAGTTCATTAAGAAGTTTTCTAACCATTGAATCGCTTTTAAGTCCAAGTGGTTGGTAGGCTCATCTAGTAATAGAATGTCAGGTTTACCAAATAATGCTTGAGCAAGTAATACTTTTACTTTCTCTGCCCCAGTTAATTCTGACAATTTCTTATCATGAACGTCTTCACCAATACCTAAACCTTTAAGAAGGATTGCAGCTTCTGATTCTGCTTCCCAACCGTTAAGCTCAGCGAACTCACCTTCAAGTTCAGCAGCACGCATACCATCTTCATCACTAAAGTCTTCTTTCATGTAAATGGCATTTTTCTCTTGCATTACTTTATAAAGTTGCGTGTGACCCATAATTACTGTTTCTAATACTGGGAACTCTTCATATTCGAAGTGGTTCTGTTTTAATACTGCTAGACGCTCACCTGGCGTAATATGTATATCACCTGTTGATTGTTCGATTTCTCCAGATAAAATCTTTAGAAATGTTGATTTACCCGCACCGTTTGCTCCGATTAAACCGTAGCAGTTACCTGGCGTGAATTTTATGTTAACATCTTCAAACAATTTGCGATCCGCGAAACGCAAACTAACGTTACTTACTGTAATCATTTGTGTCCTCCTACTAATACCGCTTATTTTAGCGTTTTCTCACCGATTGTCTTAAAAACCGCAAATTACGATTCACTTATTGTAGACTATAGCTATTATATAGTAGAAGATGGATGAATAGCAACGATTGATTGCTATTCATCTCTTTTCATCCATGAATAAAATCCTTATTTTTAACGAAACAAGATTGTACAGAAATAAAATAAACTTTAAGAAGGATTTTTTTGAAGAAAACATTAATAATTGGTGCGTTATGTATATCTTTAGCTACTTTAACTGCCTGCGGTGGTAATAACAATGCAAAAACACCTACTGAATCAAAACAAGAAAAAAAAGAAACAAAATTAACAGTAAATTCAATTATCTCTGAATTTAAGAGTGCTGGTCTACAAGCAGAAAATCCAACTGGACTTCCAGAAAAAGAATTTGGTAATCTTCGAAAAGAAGGAAAACGTATTATCGTACCTGCGCTCAGTGAAGATAAAGGCGGTAGATTATTCGAAATTACAAAGAAAGACGACTTAGAACAAGTTAAGAAATATTACGATGAATTAGGAAACTCATCTCCTCTGTTCTTCTCTCATACATACGAAAAAGGTAACGTCCTTTTACAGATGAATGGCGATATGAAAGACGAAGAATTTGCAAAATATAAAGATGTGCTGGACAAGTTTATTAAATAAAGAATCCCCCTCTTTAAAGGGGGATTCTTTTATTTTCTATTACTTAATTTCTTCGTATAATTCTTCATTTTACTCTTTAACCCTATTAATGCAGGTAACAATATTGGCATCACAATGATAGCTAATAGTAACAGTGCAACACCAACAACGGATGCTACTTGTATAAGTGTCAATACACCTGAAGGGATTAATGCAGCAAATGTTCCGCCTAAAATAAATGCTGCTGATAATACGACTCCTCCTATGTGACGAGATGCATTTACGATTTTCGTTACTGAATCCCCTTCTAGCTCATTGTATCGCATCATTACAAAAATACTATAATCCACTCCTAAAGCGACAATCATAATAAAGCTAAAGAATGGAACATTCCAGCTTAATGACCCTACGTTTAATAAGTGTGCACTAATTTGTTCACTAATACCAAGTGATGCAAAGTACGCTAATATTAATGATCCAATAATAAAGATTGAGTTTAAGAATGAACGAGTAATTACGATTAATACAATCGCAATTCCAATTAACATAATTGTAGCAGTACGTAAGAAATCCTGCCCGGTTACTTCTTTTAAATCAACGTTTCTAGCTGTTGTCCCGCCGATCGCTTTTTTTGCTGATTTTAATTCTGTACCATTTAACGTACCGTCTATCGTTTTATTAATTTCTTGAATGATTGGCATCGCTTCTTTTGAATACGGATTTACGTCTAAAATGATTGTCATTTTAGCAGTCTTTCTATCATGTGACATGTACGTATTCAATGATTTTTGGAAATCTTCTCCCTCTAAAACTTCTTTTGGAATATAAAATTTCTCAGAGCTTTTTGATTCATTAAGTTCGCCTAAATATTTCTGAGCATCCCCTAGACCGTTACTTACTTTTCCAAGGCCTTCTGTACTTTTAGATAAGCCTGATTGTAATTGCCCCATCTGTTCTTGTAGGTCCTTCAGTCCAGTTAATAACTGTCCTTGCCCATCGTTTATTTTCGTTAATCCGGATTGTAACTCAGCTGATTTGTTCGCAATTTGTTTTGAACCTGTAGCCCCTTCGTTTAATCCGTTTTTCAGTCCAGTAGTTCCTTTTTGTAACTCATTAACACCATTATTCATTTCTTTTAAACCATTATCGACTTTCAATAACGATTGATTCGCTTCTTTAAATGAATTCATCGCTGCTTTATGCTGCACCGCCAATTGATTTAATTCTTTTGAAAGTATATTTAATTGTTTTTGAGCCTCCTTAGCAATTCCTAACGTTTGCTGTATGTTCGGATCATTTGCTAATTCTGGTTTCGTTTGAATGAAATTAGTCATTAACATTTCAATTTGTTCATAACCTTTTTTCGCGCCATCAATCGCTTGAGAAATACTTCCGAAATATTGATCGTAAGAACTTAAACCTTTTTCTAACTGTGCATAACCAGCATGAAGCTGTGAAGTTGCATTTGATAATACACTTATATTTTCGTTTACTGAAGCTAAACCACTCTCGATTTTCTGCGCTCCTTTTGCACCGTCGTTTATGCCATTCGATAATTGATTTAAAGCAGTTCCTAATGCTGATACACCGTTTTTCGCCTCGTTCGTTCCATCAATTAACTTTTGAACATTTGCGAGACTATTTGAATCATTACTACCCATTTTATCTTTCGCATCCGTTAATCCATCATTGATTTCTTTTATGCCACCATTGGCATCTCCTAATCCTGTATTCAGTTCTCCCGCTTGTTTATTTATATATAATTCTTTTATCTTATCACCGGTTGGACGCGTCGGTGAATATACCTCTGAAACTCCTTTAACTTTCGAAATTTTATCAGTTAGTTCATCTAAAGTTTGTAGAGAAGTCGCCTCATCTAACTTGTTGTTCGATTGAATGACTAACGTACTTGGTGAAGAAAAACCAGGCGGAAAATGATCTTCTATTACGTTAATCCCCATCTTTGATTCATACTTATTATCTACTTCAAATAAATCATTGTAATTAAGTATGTTAGAGTATTTTAATACGAAAGGAATCGATATCACGAATACAATAATTAAAGCGACAAATGGCCTTGCTACTGAATTTTTCGCAAGAAACCCCCATAAGCGACTATCCTCATGACCTTTAAATGTTTTAACTGGATAAAACATTCCTTTTCCCAAAAGCACCATGAAAAATGGATTTAAAGTAGTTAATACGAGTAGTAATACTGCAACACCAATTGCTACTGCTGAAGTAGATTGATATAATTTAAAACTTGCTAAAGCAAGAGATGAAAAGCCAATTAGTACTGCTATCCCGCTATATAAAACGGTTTTACCTGCCGATTTAAACGTTTCTTTCGTAGCCAAAAATGCATTTTCTTGTTTACTTAATTCTTCTTTAAACCTTGTATATAATAAAATGTTATAGTCTGTTCCCACTCCAAACAGGACGACTACTACAAACACTTGTGTAAAGTTTGAAAACGGAAAATTAAATTGATCTACAAGATGGGCAATAATCCCCATTGAAATTAAATACGAAACACCAACTGTAAGAAGAGAAATAATCGGAACAACTGGTGAACGGAATACAATGATTAATACTACAAGTATGAAAATGATCGAAATAACTTCTGTCTTTTTCACGCCCTCTTGAGAGGATTTAAGAAAATCATCCGCTATTAAATCACTTCCTGTTAAGTACGTTGTAACTCCTTTCGTTTGTACTTTTTTATGGAGATTATTTGCAACTTTTGATACTTCACCATGCTTTTTATCTACCGATATTTGCGTTAAAACAGTCGTATTATCTTTGGAAATTAATTGTTTTTCCAGGTCTTTATTATCTAAATGTGAAACTACTTCCTTAATTCCTAATTGCTCTTTTTCATTTTGGAGGGCGTTGATCGTTTTTGTTATTTCCTCTTTCTGTTCATTCGTTAATGCGTTTTTATCTCCACTATTAAAGACGGCTATAATTTCATACTTTTCAGCCCCTTCTTTATCCATTTCTTTTATCATCTTGTCAGCAATACTGCTTTGTTCTGTACTAGGGATTGTGATTTGCCCTTTTTCCTTCACTAGTTTATCCATATTAGGCATCGTTACGACCATTGTAATAGTAATAACTATCCATAATAGAAAAGATAAACTTCTCCAACTTTTTAGTTTGCTCAAATGAATCATCTCCTGTTATTAGAGTTTCATGTTGCATAGGGAATGAATATTCATTCCCTATTTTTGAAAATATCATTTAGGAATGAACGTTCATTCCTATCATCCTATTAAATTATTTTTCAATTCTATCAAAATCACTACATACGGAATGAATATTCATTCCTTTAATTGTACAGATATATCATCTCCTGTAATCGTTTTTATATTTATTTAGGAATGAATGTTCATTCCTGTCCTTATAAAGCTATAGAATCAAATGATTCTAATAGCATTCCAAGAGCTTTCTTCCAATTCTTTTACTAATTCTTTTGAGTATTCTAATTGCCCTGTTGCCATTACTTTAGTTAATTTTTCTAACGGTTGATATACAATAATAATTAAAGCAACTGGAGGCAATGGACGGAGAAAACCTTTTGCGATTCCATCTTCTATAATATTCATAAAGAAGCCTATAAAATCGTCAAATATTTTGTTACTCTGTTCATCAAGAAAATAACTATCACAGTGAGAATTTGTAAAAAGAAAAGCATCCACATTGTTTCTCGCAAATTCAAATAAACGGTTATAAATATGACTAAACTGTTCACGAATATTTGCTTCAACAGGAAAATCAGTTTTTAGTATTTCAGATAATTGCAACATGCTTTTTGAAAATAGTGAGTTAACGAGTGCCTCTTTATTTTCAAAATAGCGATAAATAGTACCAGCGCCGACATTTGCTTTTTCAGCGATCATCGGAATTGTCGTACCATCGTAACCACGCTCTGCGAAAAGTTTTATAGCAGCATCAAAAATATCCTCTTGCTTATTTTTAGCCATTTTTCTCACCTCAATTTTCAGGAATGAAAATTCATTCCGTTTTTAATTATAAATTACATGGATTAAAAGTCAAGTGTGTAAATAAGCTATTGAAACATTATCAAATAACACACTCAATTAAGATATTAATACATTTTTTGCGTTATCCCTTCAAAAAATTTCTTTGTATCATCATGACTTAAAACCCTCCATACATCTTGTATCTTAAAAAATTGAACTTGACTTATTTCATTATCTTTTGGATGTAAATCTATTCTGTCACCTATATATTCTACATAAAACATAGTAGTTTCTTGCTCTTCATAGCCAATTTTCATTTTGAGTTCTTCAGGAAAGCCAAAGCAAATTTTATCTTCAAATTGTTTTATAACTTTAAACTTTGTAGATCCAGTTTCTTCTTCCAGCTCTCTCAAAATAGCACTCTCTAAATCATTATCTGTATGTTTCACTCCACCTTTAGGAAAATCCCATTCCCCCTTTGACATAGCATATTCTCCATCTATGTCGCTAATTTTCACCTTATGTACCAATAAAAATTCACTGTGTTGGAATACGATCGCACCTACAGCTTGCCTAATCATTCTATTTTTCCTCCTAAAATAATGATTTCACTCTATTAATAGAAAAGTACTATAATATAAAGGTTATCATTATAGTACTTTGTTACTCATACATAGCACATGACATTAATTAAAAGAAATCATAAATAAATGCTTCACGCATCGGTACTACATTCTCAAATGTTCGTATCTCCTCTTCACTTCCGCTAATTAATTCTAGCTCATTTAGTTCTAATGGGCGCTTGTAACCAAACATTATTGTAGATAGCGCATTGATATCCAGGCTAATTCCTTTATTCAATGTCCCACCTTTTATAATTGTTACTTCATGATTTACAAGTTTCACAGTTACGTTATTCCACGGTGCAAATGAATCTGTAATATGTAAAATTACTTCTTTCTCTTCGTTGTTCCAGTTCCATTCATATTGTTTGAAAAACTGTTCTACATCTACAATTCTTCCCATGAAATATGGAGTTACTTCTGCTTTTACTCGTGGTTCTTGTAATGTGTAAAGAAGTGGTTCTGTCTCACTTAGTATCATTTCTAGTTCTTTAATCATAGAATCATGTTGGCAAATGAAATTCCAAAGGCCATTTCTCGCTTCATTATGTAATGGGACAAATTCTTTTACTGTCATTTTAGAATTCTCTATTTTGTATAAAATGTAACCAGCCGCCGTTTTATTTTCATCATAGTAAACCGCCAATGTTAAATCATGATACACCGCTTGTAGCCACCATTTACGTCCGCGAACTAACATACCAGAAAATCGTTCTGCAAATGTTTCATATAGATTCTCTACTTCTTCTGGATGATTATCTTTACTAAAACGTTTCACTGTACCATTCACTTGTTTTTTAATTATTAAATCGCTCTTTGTCATCTGACATACGATTCGATTCGCACAAAGTTCCCAGCCGTATTTACGATAAAATGAAACGGCAAATGGATGTAACATCGATACACTATATCCATCTCTTTTCATAGTTTGCAGTGAATGCTGAAGTAACTCTTTTACATATCCACTTCTTCTATATTCCGGATACGTCGCTACCCCCGCAACGCCGCCCATTTTAAACTTTTCTTTTCCTATGTAAATATGAAAAGGAATTAAGTGCAACTTTGCAGCTAACTCTTCTCCTTCCATAATACCGTATATTTGATGGCTTTCCTTCATTCTTGCAATTTTCTGCTCTATCCATTCTTCATTTGCTTTATATTGAAAAGCATATTCTGATAAACGTAATGCTTCTCTAAACTTATCTTCTTTTAATTGTATAACGTTCATATATTTCTCCTCCATTCCTAGTTTGAATTATATCATAATTCAAACTATTATAGTTCGGTAAGTGAAATTACGAGGATGTTTCAACAAAAGATATCGATTTAGAAACAATCTAGCATAAAGGCTCTTTTCAACTGCTTTCTATTGGCGGCATAACATATTAAACGCCTTGCGTTCTCTTCGGTTTGCGAAGCTAAGAGGTACCATTGAAAGTGATGAAACTTAAGACAACGGCAACATTAGGGGCATAAAAAAAACCAGTTGATTGAGAGAAACTGGTTCAATAAAGGTTTTATATTGGATATTCATTCAACCAAATTAATGCTTGTTCATACTCATCGAAAAATTTTACGGATTCTTTCGTATTGGATTGTTGTAAATAATTCATTATCTCCCCTTCTTCAAGGAGAAACGCAATTGCCTTACTGTGATTCAAAATGGTTTCATTGAAGAACTTATCTTTCCATGCTTTTTGAACAGAAAAATGATCTGGCGTGTATCCTTTTCTGTCCACCAACAATTTGTATTTCCGACCCTCGGAAATGAATTGCTGACAAACCTGCTCGAAGCCATTAAACCATTCATAAACATCAGCTGTATTAATCTTGCCAATTAGATGGGTAACAATTAAATCCCCTGAAACTGTTGTGCTGATATTCTGTTTACTCAACTTGGAGTCATCTCCCTTAGTTACAATTATGCGTAAAAATCTCATAAAATCAATAAGGATAAAATTCTTATGCAATAAAGCAACATTATTTACGAAAAAAGCCAACATAAAAAAAGCAGATACATTGCATATCTGCTTCTCATCACTTTATTTAGCTAACGTTTGCAGTTCTTCAAAAAATGTAGGATACGATACACCTACTGCTTCTGCATCTTCAATCGTTGTTTCTCCTTCAGCAATACAGCCGGCGATCGCAAGCATCATGCCTATGCGATGATCTCCGTGACTATGTACTGCACTACCTTTTAAAGTTGATTTGCCGTAAATAATCATTCCGTCATCAGTTGCTTCAATGCGGGCTCCGAGTTTCGTTAATTCAGCAACGACTGTATCAATACGGTTCGTTTCTTTTACTTTTAACTCGTGTGCATCTTTAATAACTGTAATGCCTTCTGCTTGTGTTGCTGCTAAAGCGATAACTGGAATTTCATCGATTAATCTTGGGATTATATCTCCGCCAATTTCGATTCCTTTTAGTGAAGATTTTTCGATTGTAATGTTTGCAGCTGGTTCAGATGCCCCTTCGTTAATTGACTCTACCGTAAATGTAGCACCCATTCTCTCTAAGACATCTATAATACCTGTACGCGTTGGGTTCATTCCTACATTTTGTAATACTAGTTTACTATTTGGGATAATTGCACCTGCTACTAAGAAAAATGCCGCTGATGATACGTCACCTGGCACATGAACATCTGTTGCTGTTAACTTCTGTCCACCCGCTAGTTTTACAGTTTTCCCCACGCGAGTTACCTTTACACCGAACGCTTCAAGCATTCTTTCCGTATGGTCGCGGGAAATATGTGGTTCTGTAACAGTTGTTACACCTTCTGCACGAAGACCTGCAAGTAAAATAGCTGACTTTACTTGTGCGCTTGCTACAGGTGAAGTATACTCAATCGCTTTTAAATCTCCGCCACGTATTGTGAGCGGCGTAAATGTTCCTTCTTCTCGGCCATCAATATTTGCACCCATTTGCTTTAATGGATTTGTTACACGTTTCATCGGTCTTTTTGCGATGGACGCATCACCTTGTACGCAAGAGAAAAATGGTGTGTTAGCCAAAATCCCTGACATTAATCGGATCGTTGTACCAGAATTACCAACATCTAATACAGCTTTTGGCTCTTGCAAACCTTCTAATCCTTTTCCAATTACCGTAACTTCTTCTCCATTTTGCGTTATCTCTACTCCCATTTCTTTAAAACAAGAAATAGTACTTAAACAATCCGCACCAGGAAGAAATCCTTTAATTGTTGTTTTTCCCTCTGCAATTGCGCCAAACATGACAGCACGGTGCGAAATGGATTTATCACCAGGGATTGTAATTGCGCCATTCAATCCGTTAGTTACTGTTTGTATTGTAGTTTCTTTCACGTTATCACCCTCTTTTTAATTTGTTTCATACGTTTGGTATTCTTCTTTTCCTAGCGCCAGCTTTGCCTTCATGCGATCTTCTTCTCTTTGGAAGCTAATTCTAAGTACCCCGAGCAATCCTTCGCGTGCTTCTAAAATTTGCAAGTTTGTAATGCTAATTTCCTCTTCTGCTAAAATACTCGTAATATGAGCTAAAGCTCCTACTTTATCTAAAACATCGACGTATAAGTCATGATAGGCAGGAATTGCACCTCTCTTTCGTACTGGTAAAGAATCACGGTATTCTTTTGCGTCAGCAAAATAATTTTGTATTTCACCTGCATCTCCTTTAGAAACAGTCTTATATAACTCTTCCATTTCTGAGATCCATTCTTCTAATAGTTCCAATAAATGCCCACGATTTTGTTTTACAATATCACTCCACATTTTCGGACTACTTGATGCAATGCGTGTAATGTCTTTAAAACCACCAGCAGCTAATTGATGAATGAGCGGATTGTCTCCTGCATGTTTCTCAACTTGTTTTACTAATCCTGCTGCGATAAGATGCGGAAAATGACTAACAATTCCTGTTACATAATCGTGTTCTTCTGTATTTAAGACGAGAAAATGTGAGCCTGTTCCTTTTAACCAACCTTTTAACTCTTCCACTTGTTCATTTGGCACGTGGTTCATCGGTGTTAAAATGTAAAATGCATTTTCAAATAAATGTGCTTTTGCACTTTCAACTCCAGTTTTATGAGAACCTGCCATTGGATGTCCACCAATAAAAGAAACTTCCTTTGAAAATAAAGCTTCCGCTTCGTTCATAATCGTTCCTTTTGTACTACCAACATCGGTCACTATAACATCTTCTCGTAAACGAAATGACGCTAATTTGTGTAATAACTTCTTCGTTTCTTCAACTGGAGAAGCAAAAACAATTAAATGTGCCTCTTCACATGCACGCTGTAAATCTACTGCTACTTCATCTACTACATGTAATTCTTTCGCACGCTCTACTTGCTCTTGAAATATGTCATAACCTGTTATCGTTACATCGTGCTCTTTCTTAATTGCTAACGCGAGAGAACCTCCTATTAAACCTGTTCCAATTAATACTACCTTTTTACACATTTGCCTCATCTCGAGACTTACTTTTCTTATTTTCAAAGTGTTGTTTTAACACTGAAATCACTCCTTCATTTTGCTCCCTTGTGCCGACTGTAATACGGACACCATTCGGGAACGGACGAATAATAAATCCTGCGTGTGCACAAGCTTCATAAATCTCTCCACCATTATCTACTGGTAAGAAGATGAAGTTTGTTTGCGACGGATAAAATGGAATTTCGTTTTCCTTACAAAAACTTTCGTATTGTTGTATTCCCTCTTTATTAACATGTACAATTTCTTCAATAAACGCTTCATCATTAAATGCAATCGTCGCTGCTTTTTGCGCTAATGAAGATACGTTAAATGGCAAACGTACGACATTTAATTTCTCGATTAACTCTTCCTGTCCAATCGCATAGCCAACACGGAAAGAAGCTAATCCGTACGCTTTAGAAAACGTTCTAAGTACAAGAATGTTGTTATGTTTTTCTAGAAGCGGTAATGTCTCAGGGAAGTCTTTTGCTGTTACGTATTCATAGTACGCTTCATCAATGACAATTAACGTATTTTCACTAATGCTTTCAATGAATTGAGTCAATTTTTGCTCATTCACATATGTGCCTGTCGGGTTGTTCGGATTACAAATCCAAACGATTTTTGTATTGTTATCAACTGCTGACGAAATTTCGTCTAAGTCGTATACACCGTTATTTAAAGCAACTTCTTTCACTTCACAGCCTTCAATAATTGCATGATGACGGTACTGCGGGAATGTTGCGCCAGCCGTTACAATGTTATCTCCAGCTCTAAGCACGGCGCGACTTATTATTTGAATAACTTCATCTAAACCGCTACCGCAAAGTATTTGTTCCATTTGAATATTTAATTTCTCTGCGATTGTTTGACGGAGCGTTGTAGCACCTCCGTCAGGATATAAAGCATGTTCCAACCACGATTTTTGCAATTCTTCTAAAACCCGTGGGGAGCAGCCGAATGGATTTTCATTCGATGCTAATTTCACAAATGAATGATCTCCGTACACTTCTTTCATTTGCTCTGGTGATTTTCCTGGTTTGTACGGTTGTAATGATGATAGTTGATCTTTTACTTGCATGCTAAGCCCACCTTTTATTAAAATTCTTTTGCATATTTATTATGTTGTGTAATGTTTTGCTTTAGTAATTCCATGCGATCTTTTCCGAATTGCTCGACTAGTGCATCTGCAAGTTCCCATGCAACGACAGCTTCAGCCACAACACCTGCTGCTGGTACTGCACAGCTATCAGATCTCTCAATACTCGCTTGGAACGCTTCTTTCGTATCAATATCAACGCTTGCTAACGGTTTATATAATGTAGGAATTGGCTTCATTACGCCTCTTACGACAATTGGCATTCCCGTTGTCATACCGCCTTCTAAACCACCGGCATTGTTCGTTTTTCTCGTGTATCCTTTTTCTTCATCCCATAAAATTTCATCGTGCACTTTACTTCCCGGCTGTCTTGCCGCTTCAAAACCAATTCCGATCTCAGCACCTTTAAACGCATTCACGCTCATAATAGCACCGGCCAGTTTTGCATCTAATTTGCGGTCGTAATGAACGTAGCTACCAACTCCAATTGGCATTCCTTCTGCAATGACTTCGACAATACCGCCTATAGAATCTCCGCTACTTTTCGCATCATCAATCGCATTCATCATTTCTTGTTCTACTTCTTTATCTAAACATCGAACTGGTGAATTTTCAGTTATCGTTTGAATTTCTTCAATTGGTAAGTTTGAAATACGCTTCGCTTGTACCCCACCAATTTCAAGAACATGCCCTGCAATTTCCACGCCTAATTCTTTCAAAATTTGTTTCGCAACTGCACCAGCAGCTACACGAACTGTCGTTTCTCTTGCAGATGAGCGCTCTAATACGTTTCTTATATCACGATGGCCATATTTAATTGCTCCGTTTAAATCCGCATGTCCTGGACGTGGTTTTGTAATTGTACGTTTCATTTCTTTACTTTCTTGCTCCGAAATCGGGTCTGCACCCATTACTTTCGTCCAATGTTTGAAATCATCATTTTTTACGATTAACGTAATCGGTGAGCCAAGTGTCATCCCGTGACGAACACCACTTACAATTTCAACAGTATCAGTTTCAATTTGCATGCGTCTTCCGCGTCCATGCCCTTTTTGTCTTCTTAATAATTCTTTATTAATATGTTCCGCTGTTAATGTTAAACCTGCTGGTACACCTTCTAAAATAACTGTTAACTGCGGCCCATGTGATTCTCCAGCTGTAATGTATCTCATTTCTCTTGCCCCTTTACTATTTTTTTGTACAAAAAAGTCCCTACTGAGCGCTCAGTAGGGACGATGTTTATCGCGGTACCACCCTAGTTGTAGACTTATTTCGTCTACCTCTCTTCTTCTTTAACGATCGTTTGACCGTCTTTCTCTCCAAAAGTTGGCGGGAAAGATGCTCCAAGGCTGTAATTCATGCTTACCTTTGTACTGATTCACACCGGCCATCAGCTCTCTTTAACAGTGAGATAAGCACTACTATTTCCTCTTCAGCGCATATATGATATGGAATTAAGATAATTTATTTTTGAAACCTTTTAACTCATCCATGAATCTATGGAATTCTGGAATATCCATTTGTTGTGCAGAGTCTGATAATGCAACTGCTGGGTCTGGATGAACTTCAGCCATTACTGCATCCGCACCAATTGCTAGTGCTGCTTTCGCTGTTGGTAATAGTAAATCTCTACGTCCAGTTGAATGTGTTACGTCAACGATAACTGGTAAATGTGTTTCTTTCTTTAAAATCGGAACTGCTGAAATATCTAATGTGTTACGTGTCGCTCTTTCGTATGTGCGGATACCGCGCTCACAAAGAATAATTTGGTCATTACCTTGCGCAATAATGTATTCCGCTGCATTAATGAACTCATCAATTGTTGCTGCTAACCCACGTTTTAGTAATACTGGCTTGTTAACTTTACCTACAGCTCGTAGTAAATCGAAGTTCTGCATGTTACGTGCTCCAACTTGAATTACATCAACGTAGTCTAGCGCCATTTCAACATCGTTCGGATTTAAAATTTCACTAATAATCGCTAAGTCGAACTCATCTGCTACTTGGCGTAAAATTTGTAATCCTTCTACTCCTAAACCTTGGAAATCGTATGGAGATGTTCTCGGTTTGAAAGCACCACCGCGCATTAATTTTAGCCCTTGATCTTTCATCGCTTGCCCTACTTGGCGAACTTGCTCTAAGCTTTCTACTGCACAAGGTCCCATAATGAACGTTTGTGTTCCGTTTCCAATCAATTCGCCTTTCACATTAACGATTGTATTTTCTTTTTTCTTTTTACGTGATACTAGTAACGCTTTACGGTTATCATCTTCTTGTAATTCTAAGCTTGCTTTGAAAATCGTTTTGAAAATATGCTGAACTGTTGATGTTTCGAATGGTCCTTCGTTATGCTCTGCGATCATATCAAGCACTTCACGCTCACGTACTGGGTCAAAACGTTTCGTACCTTGTACTTGTTTTTGTTCCCCGATTTTTTGAACGATTTCACCGCGTTTGTTTAATAGGTGTAGTAGTTGTAAGTTAATTTCATCTACCTGTTTACGTAATTGATCTAATTCATGATTTGCCATTTGGAAATCCTCCTCTAATGTTTTAAAAGTATAGTAAGAGAATGAAAAATTCTCTATTTTCAGAACTGGTTAATTATACAAATTTAAAGTGGAATCGATACCTCTTCTTATTTTAAACTAATAATTACCATAAAGACACTAACTACTAGTTAATACGCCACTTTTTTGTACAAAAAAGCCCTACTGATTCAATCAGTAGGGACGATATTTATCGCGGTACCACCCTAGTTGTAGACTTATTTCGTCTACCTCTCTTCATTGTTAACGATCAATGTGACCGTCTTTCCCTTCATAAAGATACATATCTTTACTACGAAAAAGATGCTCCAGGACTGTAATTCGCTCTTGTTTTTGTACTGGTTCGCACCAACCACCAGCTCTCTGTTACAGGGAAACAACAACTACTGCTTTTCCTTTCAACGCATGTTTATTATATTTTCAAGTTGGACCGTCAAAATACAAAAAGTCCCTACTGAATAAATCAGTAGGGACGATATTTATCGCGGTACCACCCTAGTTGTAGACTAACTTTCCGTCTACCTCTCTTCACTGTTAACGATCATTTGACCGCTCTTTCTTCATAAAGACAATTGTATCTTTACTACGAAAAAGATGCTCCAAGACTGTAATTCATGATTATCCCTGTACTGGTTCACACCAACCACCAGCTCTCTGTTACAGTAAGACTAACCACTACTGTGATCTCTTCATTGCACTTTGTTTATTCAAATGTTTTTGAAATTGAATAAGTATGATTCGTATTATAGAACGCTTTTTAAAACACTGTCAACAACTTTTTATTTATTTTTTAAAAATTCCACTTTCACCCTAGAATTCTTCTTGCAAATTCTCCATTACTATTCCGATACGAATCATCTCATTTTCAATTAATTTTAATACGTGTTTTTCTACTCCATACTCAATTAATTGTTCTTTTATTTGTATGATTTCCTTCTCAAGTAAATCAGCTTCTTGACGTGTTTGAAGTAAAATAAAAAAGACATTTGCATAAAGCCCTTTATATTCTTTCATGCTATTCTTCTTTTCAAGCATCTCAGTAAATAACTGTTTCATTTCCTCTTGATTGCATTGCCCTTCTACACCTAGAAATTTACTTGATATAATACAAAGTCCTTTTTCTAAAATCTCATCCATACATAATACAATACGTAAAAGCATCATATATTCTCTCGTAGTTATTACACCCATTTTCGGACGTTCTCTTAAAAATACACTTAGCCATGCTGTCCAAAATTTTTGTTGTTCTTTTGTACTTAACGTTTTTACGTAGTAGCATACATACTGCATAAATTTAATTTTATTATTTTCGTTTACTTGCATTAAGAGTGGGTATAACCAATCTGTTTTTTGCTCCCAATACAGTACACATTTAATAAATACAAAGCTAAGCCATTTTAAAAATGCTTCTCTCGTATACGGATGCAGCACCTCTAAATGTTCTACCGCATATTTAATATATCTCTTTATTTCTGTAAATAGAGGTAAATTAATTTGCGTATAACATAATCCCGCCCACGCATATTTGGTCAGCTCGTTTTCTTTCTTTAAATCTAAGTAAGGTAATAAATATTTTCGACACCATTGCTTCTCAATATGGTATAAAAACGTAATATCTGCTGTTAAACGAGCTAACATAAAGTTCGTTCTTTCCGAAGTAACCCTTACCTGTTCCTCAAATAAAAATAAATATTCATATACATTGCGATCATATAAGTGATCGTATGCTAACAGTTTTAGCAATACAGCTGTCATCTTTCCAACAGGATGCTGTATAGACTCATTGTAAAACTCTTGTTTTCCAATTTTAAAATCTGTTTCCCCTCTCATAACATGTGGAAATACTGAAAAAGCAAAGCGCTTTACAACCCGTATACTGTTTTCTTCTAGCTCTTCTAATCGATTGCTAATTTCATATAGAAAACTACTAATTAGCCAATGAAAAGTAGTATTTCGAGAAAACTTCTGCAATAACGGAATAATCCTTTGAATTTGCTCACTCGTTAAATTCCTATTATTTCGCCATTCTCTAATACAAACAAACCAAACTTCATTACTAATTTCATGTACGCCTACTAGTTGATAAGCAAACGAAATACTCCACTCTACATTCAATTTACATGCTTTTGATAACATCTCTAAAAAATGACGTTGCTCAAAAACACCATCTTGAGAAAACTGCAGAACTTGCTTCATTATTTCCTCGTCTTTCAGCTGTAGTAATCCATCAGCTGTTACATTACAAGTAATGCTTTGTTCAATAGATTCTTTCTTCGGAACACTGTATCGATCAGAAGAAAAATGAGGGTGCTTCTGTTTCATTAATTCATATCCTTCTATCGTGCATCGACTATTCGCATCGCATGCAAATAATGAATCTAATACGAGACAAGCATCAAACGCCCTCTCTTCTGCAAGATGTTCTAATACAGTTTGAATCATTTCTTCTTTTGTTTCTTCTAAAGCATCTGCATAATAATTCTTTAACAGTTGAAACACTTCATGTTTATATGTGAAATCTAGCAGAAGGCCTTCATGTAGTAACCATTTCAATTTGACATCCGCAGTAACGAACACATTTTTATTCATCGCTTCAATCGCGATTCGCTTCTGAAGTATACTATCTGTTTCTATCATTTCTGTAATATAATAATCCGCTTTTTTCTCGTTGTTTTCACATAAATATGTAAGACACTCTTTTACAATTTGAATTAAAAATGCGAGGTCATTTTGATAAAACTCTCTCTCTACATTATCCTTATTTCTTTTTTTCAGTGCTGTTTGTCTTAATGACAACAGGCGCATCTTTTCTAATCCCATCACCATAATTGGAACAGCGTAATAAGTAATATGCGGTCTCATCTTATCGTTCCAAATTAGCTCCACATGAGAAAATTTAGACACCGGTAAACGACTCGATTCCTCTAGTTCAATTGATTCTTGCGTATCATTTCCCCATTTTCTTACACGCTTCAATTTAAGTTTTCCATCTAAAATAAACGTTAGTAACAATAAAGCAATTTCTTTATGCTCTGGGAAAGAACATTTTTGCAGTAAGTATGAAATCATTTCAATAGAGCTACTATCTTTTTCTGCCGTTTCTAATATAAGCAATGTCCATTTTGCAAACAACAAAGGATCCATCGTTTCTTTCGTTTCGTTCAAGTAAGTGCAAATTATTCGCCACAATAACGGGGATATTTTAGAATGATTTTTAAAAATCAATTGAAATAGTTCTTTTTGATGAGTAAAAAGGAATTGCTCCACTAACCATTCTGCAAGTAATTCATCTACTTCATCGTAATTTGCTGTAAGCTGAAATAAATTTCTTAGTTTGCCCTCTGCTTCCAGCCATTCCACCCACTCGTAATCACGAGCAAATTCAACAAAGTACCGAACTGTTTCGATTTTTTTTATTGATTGTTTTATATAGGATAATTGCTCCTGTTCTACTGATGGAGGAACGGTTACAATATCACGAATACGCATTCTTTTCGTAATATAATTATCACCCATTAATTCCGCCCATCGTTTCACCGCTTTCACAAGTGACTGGTGATTATTAGCTTTATTCGGATACACAATCGGTCTTATCCCTAAATGTTCCCAGTGGTATGTATTGTCACCTTGTGCGACGAAAGCATACCGCCTTGTACTCGGCGGTAAACCTGTTGCTAAATATTTCATTACTGGGTCATTATGACTATAACCAACGAATAAAACGGTGTAATTTGAAAATAAATCAACTAAAAATCGTCTCGCCCAACCTTCTGTTAAGTAAGCCCTTCCAAAATCACCATCTGTTAAAATTAAAGCTTCTTTCTCCTGTTCTATATTTCCATGTATGTAAGCCAATCCTTTAAACGCTCTCCCTGTCGGTAAAGCTGGCGCATAATAAATATTCAGCTCTCTTTTCATTTCAGCAATTACAGACGTAAAATGTTGATCAAAGTTTGTCGTTACAATACGAACATCCGTATCTACTGGGAACAACCTTGGAATAGCATAGTGTAATGGGTTTGGTTTTGATTTATCTATATTAACGAGATCTCTTGCAACTTGATGCACATCTTTCGTTTTCGCAATTTTACCAAGATAATAATCGTGGGGTTCTGTCATCTCACGCTTTTCGACATATAAAGCTTTCGAAATTTCATCAACTAAATCATCGAAATTCGGTAAGTTTGATTTCCCCTTCATAGAAACTCCTGCTCCAACGAATAATACTAACTTCCCTTGTTCAAGGTGATCGATTAACTCATCTGGAATTTCTACTTCTGAAGTTATCCACATCCCGGATTCCCCCTTACCTAAAAATGTCATACGCTCTCATTTTACTATAACATTTTTCTTCTGTTTTTTTAATATTTAGACAAAAATTCAAACATGAAAAAGTTTTACCTAAATAAATCAGTTCCAATGTATGAACTCCTGAATTTATTGTAAAACTATGTATAAATCGGAGGTGTAAATGTTGAATGATTTTACTGTAATAGTAATTAAATTTATATCGTGTCTCATCGCTTTTAGTATCGGATTAGCTTTATTTTTCCCTGCTACGTTCGTCCAAATTATTTCTTTTAGTCTATTTGTCACAATCGTTTCTTACATGTTTGTTGATAAAATCATTTTAAATCGAATTGGCGATTCTGCTGCCATTATGACAAATTTTTTACTTACGTATTTAAGCGTTTGGATCTTCGGAAATATTTTATTAGACAACTACATGCAAATTGCTTGGGGCAGTATCCTTTCTGCCATCGTCTTTACATTATCTGAAGTAATTGTTCATCGCTTTTCTCATTCACGTACTCGTCATAACAACGATAATATTCGTATTAATCGCAGATTTGCATATGGTACGGAGTTTGCTGAAGAACAGAATGTGTTGGATAAAGATAAGAAAAAGTAAAGCGATAGTTACTGGTGCAAAAAAGGAGCTATCTCATCAGTCGAATTTTTGACGATGTGGCGCTCCTTTTTGTTTTTTGTGACATCAATACGGTGAATGAAATTATAATAACGGTTTTTTGAATATATCTATCGTAACTCTAATTATATAAACGATTTGACAAAAAATATCGATTTATCGGCAATGTTTGACGGCCTATCCTCAAATAAAAAAGCTGCCTCCCATTGAGAGACAGCCACTCCAATACTTACGCTTCTACTTTTAGATCTTTCAATGCAATAACATCCGCAAATGATGCAAATACAACATTATGATGCTTTACAATATCTTCAGCATGTAATACATCTGTATCAAACGTACTATGCGCATCACTTACTAACGTTGCTTTATACCCTTCACTAAATGCTCTGCGCGTTGTCGTATCCACACAGTACTCTGTTTGCATTCCTGAAATAATAACGTGCTCAATGCCTTTTTCATGCAAAACTTCGTTCAAGTTCGTCTTATAGAATGAATCGGGTGTCGTCTTTTCAACGATACTATCACCCTCTTGCGGAGCTATCGCCGCATGTATTTTCCAACCATCTGCCCCTTTTTCTAACGGATGATCTTTTGGACCGTTATGTTGAACATAAATAACCGGAATACCATTTGAACGACATTCCCCAATAAGTTCTTGTAATGTTTCTAAAAACTTTTTCCCATTATGTACTGGGATTCCTGCTGTATACATACCCGCTTGCACATCAATTACTATTAATGCTTTTTTCATTTTACACAGCTCCCTTTGTTTGTATAAGCCCTTTCATAAATCATTATAATTGTTTATATTCCATCATCCAACAATCTTCTAATTTCCCCTCATGTAGCTCATGTTCCTTTAAAATCTTCACTTTTTTAAATCCACATTTTTCATAACACTTTATCGCACGTTCATTATTTACTCTCGGATCCATCGCGATTGCTTCCGCACCCATTTTCTCCATAATGTATGTAATTGCTGCTTGAACAAGGGTTGTTCCAATTCCTTTTCCCCAATATGCTGGTTCACCGATGAATTGGTCCATGCCCCATATATTTTGCGATTTTTCATATCCATACAAAGCTTTCCATTCAGAGTCAACAGGATACATTTGTATGTAACCGATCGGTATTTCATTGAATTCTACTAAGCATCTTTTTTCATTACTGTTAGGATTATGTATAAAATGAGCAAGTACCTTTTCTACAGATTGCGGATTATCTCGTCCTTCGTAATACTGCAGGACTTCTGGATCTGTTAACCATTTAGAGATGATAGATGCATCTTCTTCTATTACATATCTAACCGATAAATTATTGTTTTGAAACAACATGTAGCACCTCGTTGCTAGTATTTTATAAACTGCTAAACTTTATTTTACATCATCATCTTTCTTATTTAATTACCTCTACTCTCCCCATGTATGGACGCAATACTTCTGGGATTTTAACTGAGCCGTCTTCTTGTTGGTAGTTCTCTAAAATAGCTGCTACTGTACGCCCTATAGCTAACCCAGAACCATTTAATGTGTGTACAAATTCTGGTTTCGCACCTGGTGTACGACGGAAACGTATGCTTGCACGACGCGCTTGGAAATCTTCACAGTTTGAGCAAGAAGATATTTCACGATATCTCCCATAACTTGGTAACCAAACTTCAATGTCATATGTTTTCGCAGCTGGAAATGCTATATCAGCTGTACATAATACGATAACTCGATAAGGTAATCGTAACAATTGTAGTACCCTTTCGGCATTCGCAGTTAATTTTTCTAACTCATCGTATGATTCTTCTGGCTTGGTATACTTAACCATTTCAACTTTGCTAAATTGGTGCTGGCGAATAAGCCCTCTCGTGTCACGTCCTGCACTACCCGCTTCAGAACGGAAACATGGCGTATGAGCAGTAAAATTAATAGGTAATTCTGCACCATTTAATATTTCGTCACGATAATAGTTCGCTAATGGTACTTCCGCCGTTGGAATTAAAGAGTACTCTGTGTCTTTTAATGTAAATACATCTTCTTTAAATTTTGGGAATTGTCCGGTTCCTATTAAACTATCGCTATTTACGATAAACGGTGGAATTACTTCCGTATATCCATGTTCTTCAACATGTAAATCTAGCATAAAGTTAGCTACTGCTCGCTCTAAACGTGCTCCCAAGCCATTGTAATATACGAAGCGGCTTCCTGTTACTTTTGCTGCTCGTTCAAAATCTAGTAACCCTAATTTTTCAGCAACTTCCCAATGTGGTTTTGCTTCAAATGAAAATTCGTTTATTTCTCCCCACTTGCGTAATTCAACATTATCATCTTCTGATGCTCCAATAGGCACTGTTTCACTAGGTATATTTGGTAATGCCAATAATATAGAATTCAATTTCTCTTCTACATTACGTAACCCATCATCTAATGTTTTAATACTTTCTCCTACTTCACGCATTTCACTAATAAGTTCATTTGCATCTTGTTTTTCACGCTTTAACTTCGCAATACGCTCAGATACTCCATTACGTTTACTTTTTAATTCTTCTACTTCTACTAACAGTTCACGACGATTTTGATCTAATTCTTCAAATGTATCCAATTCAAGAAACTCTCCACCGCGATTAATCAATTTTTTCTTTACTTCTTCAAAATTAGCACGTAATACTTTTACATCTAACATGTCTTATCTCTCCTTTAATAAGTGACTAATGTCATCTTCTTCGTTCACATTAAGCTTTTAAGATAGGAAATTTCACTAAAAAAACACAAAAAACTCCCGTCCCTATAAAAGGGACGAGAGTTAACCCGCGTTGCCACCCTAGTTGAAAGCATAGAATATAAAAGCTTTCCACTTAAAAAATTAACGGTTTTTAACCGGAAACGATTACTAACTTCACATTGAAGGGTTCCACATTTCGCTCAAGGACGGATTCACAAGCGCTTTCTATCGGTTTACACCACCCACCGACTCTCTAAAAGAAAAGATACTTGTTACTATTTCCTTTCATAGCTTTTAAACAATATAAATTTTAATTATCATTACTTTACAATAATTCTGTTTATTTTTCAAGAAAATATTGTATCTTTAAAATAAAGTGTTCCTATAATCAAACCACAAATAAACTGGAGGTTATTTACGATGTCCCATATCACTTTGAAAGCAATAGCTTCTATAAACTGGCGAGAAACGCTTAATAAAACAATTTGGAGATGAGAATTTGAAATCAACATTAATTATTCTTCGAGGAAACTCCGCAAGTGGCAAAACAACAATCGCAAAAGAACTGCAAGAGCATTTTGGCCAAGGGACACTACTAGTCTCTCAAGATGTCGTGCGTAGAGATATGTTAAAAGTGCACGACACAATGGGTAACTTATCTCATGATTTACTATTTGAAATTACGAAGTATGGAAAAGGAAAATGTGAATTTGTTATTTTAGAAGGTATTCTAAACAGCGGTAGATATGGAGATATGTTAAAAGAATTAATACATTATTTTGACGACGACGCACATACATATTACTTCGATTTATCACTAGAGGAAACCATTAGACGACATAATACAAGAGAAAAACGGCATGAGTTTAGCGAGGATTTATTAAGTAAATGGTATAATCCTCACGATACAATTGAAGTTGATAAAGAAACTATTTTTACAGATGATTTCATTCAAAAAGACATCTTTCATGCGATTCTTAATGATGTGACACATCAAAAATAAGACTGACTTTTTATGTCAGTCTTATTCTTTTATGTTCCTTGAATTTCAGTTTTCATAACGGAACAATCTTTACATACATAATAATATATATTCATTTCCCCAAACTGGAAATCAACTACTGAAATAAGTTCCCGTTCCTCAAGATCTTGTGTAATTGTAGCAACATATTTCATCTCTTTCGAACAAGTTGGACATCCTAAATCTTCTGGAACATCACCATATAAAGGCGCTCCTAACAATCTACATATATATTCCGAACCGAATAAGTCAAAAGCTTCCCAGTAACTATCTTCATCAGTAGGTATATCCTCATTTTTCATATTCGTTAACTTTACATTAGTTTTTGGAAGATTGACCGGTAGCTTATCCTCAGCTTCCATAATCCACTCTTCCGTATTGTCTTGTTTTATTATTTGTACCGTTTTGCCCCCATTACTTAATTGAAAATATTGCGGCTCCCACACCATCGCACAATTCAAGCAAGAGATGAATGGTAATACGATCAATTCAGCATTTTTAAGTTCAGCAAGTTTCTCATCTTTCAAATCAAAACAAAAAATTTGATGCATTTTCTCACCGCATAACTTACACAATGGTAATTCACAATCTTGACCACCGAAATAATGATTATATGAATCTTTTCCTTCCATTACTCTATACCCTTTCATTTCATTGCAATGTGCGCCATATAATTCTGTTGTCATATTCTATCCTCTTCTCGCTTATAAAGGTGATCCTCGATACTAACCTTTTAATAACTTTCGGTACGTAAAACATTTTCTATTGTTGCTAATCATCATTTTTCTCATTCTTATCACCGTTATCTTTTTGGTATGAATACGATAATAAAATAATAACAATTTACAAAAAGACTGAGTTCTGTATCCATTCTGACACTATAGGGATTTGGAACGTTATAAACCCTAGTATAAGACTAAATAAAACAATTACTATTTTATGAATATTCTTCTCCTATTTATCTAATTGTATTTTAATAGTGATAGAAGAACAATATGGTTGTCAGAAATACAAATAAGGATTAAATAATTCAAAAGGGTTACTTTTACTGCTCACTGTACTCAGGAGCAAAATTAAGGTTTTATTCTTTTACATATCCTTCAAATTTTTTCAATGAATCACATTAAGGCAAAAAATAAAAGCCAGTCTCAATAAAGAGAACTGACTTCTATTTGGATAACTATAATTATTATAGAACTTTTACTTTAACAGTTTGCCTTCCCCAATTCATAGCTTTACTTTTTGAACCCATTAAAACATCAATACGATTTCCTTTAATAGCACTACCAGTATCACCAGCAATAGCTTCTCCATAACCTTCTACCCATACTTTAGATCCTAATGGGATTACCTTCGGATCTACTGCAATAATTCTCATATTAGGATTTGTCGTTAAATCATGACCCATCGCAGTTAAAACACGTCCACCATATGTACCATTTTCACTTGGATCAGCAGTATATGCTGTCGCTACTACCGTTAATTCACGTTTAGCAGACTGTGTGTTATTTTTAGATACTTCTTGTGTCTTTGTTGCTTCTTTTGCTTTCGCTTTTTCTATTTCTCGTGCTTTTGCTTCTTCCTTAGCCTTTGCTATTTCTTGTGCTTTTGCTTTTGCTTTTGCTTTTGCTTCTTCTTTTTCTTTTTCTTTTTCTATTTCTCGTGCTTTTGCTTCTTCCTTAGCCTTTGCTATTTCTTGTGCTTTTGCTTCTTCTTTTTCTTTTTCTATTTCTCGTGCTTTTGCTTCTTCCTTAGCCTTTGCTATTTCTTGCGCTTTCGCTTCTTCTTTTACTTTTTCTATTTCTTGCACTTTTGCTTCTTCTGTTACTTTTGCTTCTTCTTTAGGCTTTACTATTTCTTCTGCTTTCGTTTCTTCCTTAACTTTTACTCTCTCTGTTACTTTCGCTTCTTCTTTAGGCTTTACTATTTCTTCTGCTTTCGTTTCTTCCTTAACTTTTACTCTCTCTGTTACTTTCGCTTCTTCTTTAGGCTTTGCTATTTCTTTTACCTTCACTTCTTTCTGCTCTTTTGTTGTTTCTTTCGCTTTTGCTATTTCTTGTACTTTTGCTTCTTTCTGCGTTTTTACTTCTTCCTTTGCTTTAACTGCTTTTTGTACTTTCGCTACTCGTTTCGTTTTCTCTTCAGCTTTCTTTTCAATTGGTGCTGTACTTGATAGGAAAGAAACATTTGCATAAGCTGTTTTTCCTTTATACTCAAATTGCAGCCATCCATCTTTTACTTGATGTGCTGATTCAATTACATCATCTTGTTTCAGTCTGCCAAGAATTTCTGATTCTGTGTTTGCTTCAGTACGTACATTTAACAAATTTGCTGTTACATGGTAAATGTCTTTTGTAAACTCTGAACTTACAAATACTTCTTTACCATTTAACTCAATTTTTGACCACCCATCTTCGGTATTTATGACTTTTAACTCTTGCCCATTTTTTACTTTTTCGACAACTTTTGATTCTGTAGTCGGTTTTTCACGTACATTGAGTACATCTGCTGTTACGATCGTTTCTGCGGTAACAGTTGTAGTAAATGCCCCCAATCCAAAAAACGTTGCTGTTGCTGCACCAATTACTTTTTTCATATTAGCCTCCATTACGTTTTTTTGAGCTCTTTGAAATTCTTCCATAAAATTAGGGAATTCCACAGAGTATCAAAACATTTGTAACAGTATATCAATACCACTTAATATACTGTTTTTAAAACTTTCTACTCCAATATTATCAAATTCTCATTTCTAATTCTATACATTATAAATCTCCTTATCTTCTATAAACTCTTCATGACCTTCTATTTCACACTAGATAGTTGTCGCAATTCCTGCCAAAAATAAACTTACAATTGCTAAAAATGGCGTTCCAGCTATTGCACCTCTTAAGTGAAACTTATAGTCTTTATATCCTTTCATTCCCTCAGTACTAGGAATAACAACAAACCTCGGAGTAATCCAGCAAAATATAAGCCAATCGATTATTAATAAATCTACTAAATTGAAAATCATTACAATCCCAAAAGAATGTAAATAGGCCTCAATATACAATAATTTCCCATGGTGATGTAGTATATATGTAGAAATAAAAGGTGTTCCAAAGAGAATAATATTGTAAATAATTCCGAAATAAAACATTTGTTTTTTTTCATTTATCGATTTTGGTAAAACTACTTTTTGAATATCTTTCGGATAATCATTTAACCAAAGACGAGGATTATAATATGTAGACCCTAATATCATAATAGACAGTATAAAAGACATGGAAATACCGACAATCACCATTTGTCCAAATTGCCCCACAAATGTCCCTCCTTATTTGAAATTTTGACGTACGTAATTCACTTAATTAGACATTGTATGCATGTTATGACTTAAAAATTATCTAATACCATTAATAAATTTTTTCATTACAATCCGCTTTTTCCTAACGTCCATTCTTATTTCTTGCAATATGATTGCAAATTTAATACAGTGAACATCTAACTAGTGTTGTTCACCTTCGCTAATTATTACAGAGTACATATTTTTTAATTTACATACAGAATGGATTGGTGAAACCAATGAAAATCGAACATATAGCAATTTGGGTAAATGATTTAGAATTAATGCGTACTTTTTATACGAAGTATTTCAACGGCAAAGCAAACTCTTTATATCAAAACGAAGCAAAACAATTTGAATCATATTTTATTACGTTCGAATCTGGAGCACGCCTTGAAATTATGCGTAAGAAAGGCATAGAAAACGAGCCTAACCTAAATATAACTGGCTATGCACATATGGCTTTCTCTGTTGGTAGTGAAGAACGTGTAAATGAACTAACAAAAACGTTAAAAGAAGCAGATTATCCTTTATTAAATGGACCACGTTTCACTGGAGATGGCTATTATGAAAGTGTAATTGGTGATCCTGAAGGTAATCAAATAGAGATTACTATTTAACTGTCGATTATCTTTTCTGAAGAACAATTAAAAATTCGTTTGGAGGAATCCGATGCATAAACTACATTTCAAAAAATTTGAAGCAACAGATTTTAATCCATACTTCCAGCTCGTATCAAATGAAAGAGTGATGGCACAAATTACAGAGCGTGCTATTCCGCTAGAAGAGGCACAAAACGACTATGAAAAATTGTTAAGGCGCAATGAAAAACATAAACTGTTTGGGTCTTATAAAGTTTATGACAGTGCAACAAATGAATTTATCGGCCTTGGACATGTAACAGTGAATGAAGATCATGTAAAAGAAGCTGAAATTGGGTATATGATTTTGCCAGAGCACTGGGGAAAAAAATATGGTAGTTATATTGCAAGAGGATTAATTGAAATAGCGAAACAGACAGATGTAAACGTACTAAAGGCAATTATCGATCCAAATAATATCCCCTCTCGAAAAATATTAATTAACGTTGGTTTTACATCAGATGTAGTTTGTGAGATTGATGGATTACCTGGGGAAATTTTAAGTATATATATTTAACTTTATTAAGGTAATGCTGCATTTGAGATACATGTAGTGTTGCCTTTTATTTATTATCTCGATTCCCTGATAGACCCGAAAATCCCATTCTAGGAATAATCACCCTCACTCATTCATTTACTTATAACGTATAGTCAGTTCTATTTTTCTATTTGATTTTACACCTGACGAATAACATTTTAGATATTTTATTTTGTGACAAGGAGAGAAGACTTTAATGAGTAATCAAAATATTGAACTTACAGGACGTATCGTAACTCCCGGAAATCCAGAATATAATTCCGCTAGAGAGGAATTCAACACATTTTTCAACAAATTCCCATTAATCATTGTCTTTGCTCAAAATACACAGGATGTAGGAAATGCAGTTCGCTGGTCGAGACAGCATAACGTACCTATGCGTATGCGCTCTGGTCGTCATAATTACGAAGGGTTATCCGTTAACAATGCTGGAATTGTAATTGATGTAAGTGAAATGAAGCAATTAGAAATAGATCATAATGGTGGGACTGTTACTATCGGGACTGGATGGAGAAACCTTTCTTTAACCGAAACGCTCGCGGCTGAGGGATTAGTTGTGCCAAGTGGAGTTTGTCCTACTCCTGGTATTGCAGGTGTTACATTAGGCGGTGGACATAGTATACTCTCCCGTTCATGGGGATTAACTCTTGATCATTTAATTGAGCTAGAGATGGTTGATGCAAACGGTTGTATTATACGCGCCAACGCTAATCATAATCCGGATCTCTACTGGGCATATCGAGGTGCAGGTGGTGGTAACTTTGGAATATGTACTTCCTTCAAGTTTCGAACACATAAAATTAATACAGTGGGATTTGCGGAAATTAGTTGGGGTTTAAAAGATTTAAAACCTGTACTAAAGTCTTGGCAAGAATACACTCTTCCTTGCGCTGATAAGCGATTTACAAGCACCCTCTTCATGTCTTCAGGGGTGGAACCATCGTTATTGATGCAAGGAGTATTCCTAGGTCCAGTCCAACAATTGCAAGCGCTTCTACAGCCATTATTACAAACCGGTTTACCATTAACAGTAACTATAAATGAAATACCTTGGGTAGAAGCTGCAACACGAATCGCTGCAACACAGCCTATAGAGCCTTTACCATTTAAAAGTGTAGGTCCATATTTGTATGCACCATTGCCAGAAGAAGCACTCACGATCGTCGATCACTTTTTAAACAATTCCCCCCAGCATGCAACAACCTCTCTATTTTTCCATGGCTTAGGCGGAGCCGTAGCAGACGTATCGAACGATTCTACAGCATATTTTTATCGAAAAGCACTTTCGAACATGTCAATATTCTCCACTTGGGATCAAGAAGAAGGTGCTGCCGCAAGCATTCGATGGACCGAAGATTTCCGATTAGCAATGTTACCATACACAAAAGGCGTTTACGTTAATACACCCGACCTCTCCATTAAAGATTGGCCGGATGCTTACTACAGCTGTAACTTTGATCGGTTAATGGAAGTAAAGACTAAATATGACCCAAAAAACATTTTCAACTTCCCGCAAAGTATTCCGCCCTTTTAATAGTCAATACTGAAATTTATAGTTTATATTTCTAGTAAAAAAGGAACGATTCTTTCCATGAAAATTATGGGAAGAATCGTTTTTTCTATGCTGGATGTATTTCATTTCTTTTTTCATCTTTTTTTAATGTTCTTTTCATCCTAATTTCATCTGAATCTCATTCTTATTAGTTACACTCAGTTTATACATAAATAACTAGTAAGGAGGAATCATATATGAAAAATTATGAGCCGGACCAAAATAAAAATAGAGATAATATCCCTCTTCCTGATGAAGTCAATTCTGTTTCATTACGAGGTTGGCAGCTGCTGAGCAAAGTTCCAGAAGTCACGATTTTCTTCTGGATTATCAAAATCATGGCAACTACAGTGGGCGAAACAGGCGCGGACTTCTTAAATACCAACTTGAACTTCGGCTTGACTAAAACGACCTTTGTTATGAGTGCTCTCTTGTTTATAACACTGTTCTTCCAGTTCAGGTTGAAGAAGTATATTCCATCGGTTTACTGGCTCACTGTTTTGCTAATTAGTGTTGTTGGCACGCTGGTCACCGACAATCTTACGGACAACTTCGGAATCGCTTTAGAGACTACAACCATCGTTTTCACTCTTTTGCTACTGGCAACTTTTGCTGCTTGGTATGTGAGTGAAAAAACACTGTCCATTCACTCTATTTACACAACAAAACGTGAAGTATTCTATTGGTCGGCTATCCTATTCACCTTCGCATTAGGTACTGCAGCTGGTGATCTCGTAGCAGAGAGTCTCAACTTAGGTTACTTGATTTCAGCGCTCATATTTGCCGCATTAATTGGGGCTGTATCCATCGCTTACTACCGTTTCAAATTAAATGCAGTGTTGGCCTTTTGGATCGCTTATATTTTAACTCGTCCTTTTGGCGCCTCTTTTGGAGATTATTTATCACAGCCCCACAATTCCGGTGGTCTTGGTCTCGGTACCGTGGGAACTAGCGTAATCTTCCTCGTAACAATTTTGAGCTTAGTTATTTATTTGACCAAGACGAAAAAAGACGTGAACCCGAGCGTACATTAATATATATTTTATCTGAACCTTAAAATAGGTGACATGATTTCCTAATCAATAGTACAAAATTTCAAACAAAAGAAAATGAAAAGGCAATACTACTTATAAACTACCAGTAGTATTGCCTTTTTTATAAAACAAATCATTATTCCCTTATTTCGTCTACTACACTTTGAACTAAAGAGATAAGAGCTTGCTTTGTATCCTCATCTGTAACTTTTGCATCATCACTAAATTTAGTGCGCACAGACGGGATTAATAACGAGCCATTTTGAACGACAACTGTATCTAGCATACCTAGCGTAAGTAATAATGATTCATGGGCTTTATCCCCCTCCTCTAAACTAAGTGGATAGTTCAATTCCAATCTACAATTGAAGTTTTTTTTGTGAAATTCATTGAAAACATACAAACAGCCGTCATTTCATGGAATGATGGCTGTTTCTGTTTACCATTATATATAAACTTGATGGCTGCGTTATTTATAACAGCCAATCAACCTCCCTCCTATACAATAGAAAACATCATATACACTCCAACAACGAAGAAAACGGCTAATGTCTTAATTATCGTAATACCAAAAATCTCTTTATAAGCTTCCCGGTGCGTTAATCCTGTAACCGCAAGTAAGGTTATAACTGCTCCGTTATGAGGTAAAGTATCCATACCTCCTGCTGCCATCGCAATTACACGATGCAGCACATCTAACGGAATATCAAAGTTCGCTGCTGCTTCAATATATTTTTCTGCCATTAAACCTAATGTAATACTCATTCCACCCGAACCTGATCCCGTCAGACCGCACAAAATATTCGTCATGACCGCTCCACTAATTAAAGGGTTTGAAAATGTCCCTGTCAAAGAATTTTGGATCATGACAAATCCGGGTAAAGCTGCTATAACGGCACCGAATCCATACTCGGCTGCAGTGTTCATAGCAGCTAAGATTGAACCACTTACGCCTACGCTTGTAATAGATTGAAAATGTTCTTTTACCGCTTGGAAGTTTAATAATATAGCAGCCAATATTCCGATAAGAAGTGCCATTTCCACTGACCAAATACCCACGACTTGTCCCATATCAATCGTTCCGTACTCCTTCAAACCAATGGATGCAAAATCAAATCCCTTTGTATACCAAACGGGGATGAATTCTGTAAAGACTTTATTCATCACTCCAACCAGTACAAGCGGAAGAAAAGCTACCCAGTAACTAGCTGGAATAACATCGCTGGAAGCAATTGGCGCTTGCACCGATTGTGCGCTAGTTGTGGCAGCAAGTTCAGAAGTGGCACCGCCTTTACCAAAGTACCCCTCTCCCTTAGCAGCAGCTTTCTTCCTACACCTTTCCAAATACAGCATGCCACATATAAAGATAAACAATGCTCCTATAATTCCTAATGTAGGAGCCGCATAAATATCTGTTTTAAAGAACGTAGTTGGAATAACATTTTGGATTTGAGGAGATCCAGGAAGCGAATCCATCGAAAACGTAAAAGCACTGAATGCAATTGTCGCTGGAATGAGACGTTTCGGAATATCCGCCTCACGAAATAATTGCGCCGCAAATGGATAAATCGCAAATACTGCGACAAATAAACTGACACCACTGTATGTAAGAATCGCTCCCATTAACACGATGGAAAGAATCGCTCTTTTCACACCTATAAAACGTATGATAATTTTTGCGATCTTTTCTGCTATTCCAGTAATTTCTACCACTTTACCAAATATCGCTCCAAGCAAAAACACAGGAAAATATAATTTTATGAATCCGACCATCTTCACCATAAAAACATTGGAAAAGAACGGTAAAACGTACTCCGGCTCTGTTAAAAACACAGCTAGCAATGCACATAACGGAGCGAATAAAATGACTGAGAATCCTCGGTAAGCCACAAATATAAGCAAGCCAAGCGATAGCAATACAATCAGTAAATCCATAACCGTAATCCCCCTCAATAAAATAGATTCTCTTAACTTTACATTCTTTTATGTTTGTATATATTGTTACAATGCCTGCCAAAGGCAGGCATTGCTTTTTGCATATTATTGTCATAGCTTTTTATTTATGATGAAAAAGTGGTACCCTTTTTTCTATAAAAGCCTCCACTCCCTCTCTTACATCACTCGTTTGAAATACATGTCCGAAATTCTCAGCTTCTATTTTTAGTCCTTCCTCAAGAGAAGAAGATAATCCCTTATTGATAGATTGCTTCATCAAAGATAAAGCAGGAAGGGAAAATCGAGCCATCTTCACGGCTAGTTCCTTCGCCTTATTCAGCGATTCGCCACGCGGGACAACATGATTCACCAAACCAACTCGCCAAGCTACTTCGGCAGTGAGTGGCTCACCAGTGAACATCATTTCTTTCGCACTTGCAGTTCCTATTAATCGAGGCAAACGTTGCGTTCCTCCCGCACCTGGAAACAAGCCTAACTTCACTTCCGGAAGCCCGATTTGAGCATGTTCTTCTATAATCCGTAAATCACATGATAAAGCTAATTCACACCCGCCCCCAAGCGCTAATCCGTTAATAGCAGCGATTACAGGCTTAGACAATCTTTCTATTTTATTTAATGGATTCTGAAGCCACAATGATTTTCCCTCTGCATATTCACTCCCTTTCCCAATCCAGTCCGGAAATGACTTGATATCCCCTCCTGCAACAAAGGCCTTTTCTCCAACTCCAGTTAAAAGTACAGCAATCACTTCATCAGCCCGTTCGATTTCATCGACCACTACCGTCAGTTGCTCCACCACATCACCGCTCAATACATTCACAGGAGGATTATCAATGATGATTGTCGCGATTCCTTTTTCTTTGGACCATGTAACAACCCGATTATTTTCCAATTCAATCCCTTCTTTCCAATATGTAATGAGATGCTTTTACTACCGTCAGCACATCAACTCGTTCTTTTAATTACATAGCCGACCTTTTCACTATCCCAAGCAGTACCGATTCCTTCCTCCTTCAGCTTGAACTTCTGAATCCGTTCCGTCGCGGTTTTTGGAAAAGTTTCACTAAACTGAACATATCGCGGCACCATGAAGTAAGCCATACGTTCTTGACACCAATCTATAATCTCTTCATGGGACATCGTTTCTCCTTTCTTTACAATCACATATAATTTGACATCCTCTTCTCCCACTTCCGATGGAACACCGATGGCCGCTGATTCAAGTACTTTCGGGTGATTATTCACTACCTTTTCGATTTCCCAAGAGGAGATATTTTCTCCACGCCTCCGGATACACTGTTTGATTCGATCGCAAAAATATAAGTAACCTTCCTCGTCTAGATAACCACGATCTCCTGTACGGAACCATTCCTCCTTCATCGACTCTTCTGTTTTATCCCGCATTTTATAGTAGCCTTCCATGAATGCTTGTCCCTGTAAGGAACGTATAAAAATCTCTCCAATTTCACCAGTCCGCGCTTCATTTCCATCCTCATTGACAATCTTCGTTTCTACGTAAGAATAAGGCTTTCCAATAGAAGGCGGCTTATTGGCATTCAATGGATTCGTTACACAAAAACCCGTCGTTTCCGTTAATCCGTAACCCTCTACAATCTGGACGCCAAACCTCTCCTCAAACGGCTTCCAAAATTCCTTAGGCGTAGCAGCACAAGCTGTCACCCTTACAAAATTTTCATTATCATTTTCCTTTTCTGGCTGCTTGCAGAGAATAGGAATCATAGATCCTAAAGAATTAAAAATGGTTGCTCTATGACCACGAATTTCATCCCAAAATCTAGAAGCACTAAACCGCTTGCCAAGAGCAATCGTCGCATTGGAAGAAATAGCTCCGAGTACTGTATGAGCCTGGGCGTTAATATGAAATAACGGAAGCGCTGTAAATAAGACATCTTTTGAACTTGCGCCAACCATATAGGCGGCAAATGACTGCGCAGAATTTACATAGGCAGAATGACTTAACATGACCCCTTTAGGTAATCCAGTCGTTCCAGAGGTATAAAGGATACTGTTAATAGAAGAGGAGGAAACAAATTCAGTTGGAAGGTGATGATTATTTGTATTCAGTACATCTTTCAATTCGATTACGAGCCGTTCTTTACCATCGCTCGTAATGATTACGCTTTCATTATTTCCGTAAGCAACAATTTGAATGTCCCTTTGTGTAAAAGACAAACAAGAAGCAATTTGAGGAACAAATTCCTTCTCAACGATAATTAGCTTACAATCAGAGTGAGATAAAATATACTGTAGGCCCTCTCCTTTTAAATGCACATTCAGAGGCACTACAATTGCTCCCATAAAAGATAAAGCAAACCATACATCCAGATACTCAGGAGTATTATGAAGCATAATACAAACCTTGTCCCCTTTTTGAATACCGAGCTCACAAAATCCCGCTGCAGCTTTTGTAATTCGATGATAGAGCTCCTCATACGTAACTCTTTGTTCTTCAAATTGTAAATACACCTTACTTGGTGTTTTTTCAATACTTTGCATAATAAAATGCGGCAAACTGTGATTTTCCAGCATTGAATTCCATCCCTTCTTGCTATAATCTTTTTTATTTATATAGCAAGAAACATGCCAAAAATCGACTCATTCTCTATTCCCTTATTCCTTCAGTGACATACCCCAAGTCTCCCTTACATGTCCACCTTCACATGTCGCACTTGCGCTACAAATGATTACGATCATGTCGCATCTATAAGAAAGTGTTGCAAAAAAGAGACAGTATATATTACTGCAAACCAAACAAAAAAGGGCCTGTTTGCCCTTTACTATATTCCATATTTTTCTATTTTCCGATATAAGCTAGCCCGATGAATCCCTAAAAGCTTGGCTGCCTCTTTTATATTTCCAACTGTCTTTTCCAAAGCCCTTGTAATCGCCCGTTTTTCAGCCGATTCCACTTCCTCCTGCAGTGAATAACTCATCTCATTCTTCTCTTGATCCACCGTAAATATTTCATGATATAACTCTTCTTCCAAATCTTTTTTCCGCAAATAGACAGGAAGATGATGCACTTGAATAATCATTCCTTCTATAACATTCATCGCTCGTTCTAACACATTCTCTAGCTCCCTAATATTCCCTGGCCAATCATGCTCCATGAATATATCCCTTACTCTCTCATCCAATGAAAGAACGCTACTACCCAGCTCCCCATTCAATTTCCGAATTAAAAATTCCATTATATGTATCATATCTTCCTTTCTCTCTCGTAACGGAGGAATATCGATCGCAAACACATTCAACCTATAATATAAATCCTCCCTAAATTCCCCTCTTTGCACCATTTCACGAAGATTTCGATGTGTCGCCGCAATGAAACGGACATCAATCTTTTGAATTTTCGTACCACCAATTCTTTCAATCTCTTTCTCTTGCAACACACGTAGCAACTTCACCTGCATGTCCAAAGACATATCACCGATCTCATCTAAAAACAACGTTCCTTTATGGGCCAACTCAATCTTCCCAGGCTTACCACCTTTTTTCGCTCCTGTAAAAGCCCCCTCTTCGTATCCAAATAATTCAGCCTCCAAAAGATCCCTCGGAATCGCAGCACAATTCAAACGAATAAATGAACCCCTAGCACGCGGACTTGCACGATGTACCGCATGCGCAAAGAGCTCCTTCCCTGTACCGCTCTCTCCTCTTATCAAAACGGTAGACCGACTTTTAGAAACCTTCAAGGCCATCGTTTTAACTTCTTTCATTTTCGCACTCTCTCCTATAATACTTTGAAAGGACAACCTGCCTTCTTGCAACCGCTGTAATTCAGTTTGATAGTAAGATAACTTTGATTCCATTGCACTAATCTGATCCCCCAAAGCTTTAAACTGCTGTATATCATGAAACATAATTTTACCAATCGCACCAATAACCTCACCGTCCTTAACAATAGGTATGCGAGTTGCGATAATATTCCGATTATTTATGCGCTGGATATGCCCAATTTCCACCTGTCCCGTCTTCACGATAATATGCATCCTCGTATTCTCAACAACCTCCGTACAATGCTTACCTATCGCTTCCTTTGGATCATCAATCCCTAAAAATTGTGCATAAGAACCACTTAAAAAATTGACAATCCCTTGTTCATTTACCCCTAGAATACACTCCGACAGTAAATTCAAGGCATTTTCATATCGACTGATGATACTTTCCAAGGATTGTATACTTTTTTCCTTGTTTTCCAAAATGGCAATTGATCCATCTTCTCTCCCGCCCTGATATACACGGGATTCATTCATAATCAATACTTGGTTGCCCACCTTACACTCGTACTTGTACAAACTATCATTTTGATTCAATACTAGCTTTTTACGATCAGGAATAATCGTTGATATATGCTTACCTATTATTTCATTTTCTTTTTTATGTAACATGCTGCAGAATGGTTGGTTGCTGAATGTGATGATTCCATCATGACTTATGACAGCAATTCCGTTATTCATTACCTGAAGAGCCTGGCTTGTTAACTGCAAATTCATTCTTTCATCCATATGCATTTGGAAGCCCCCCCTATCAAATTGTGCTCTTTCTCGCATGTATTATATATTCATTTTAAACATTTACTTTCCTTCGGCTCTTCCGTTTGAAGTAATAATTTCTTGAACCAGTAATATAGCTGATTAACCGGTAGGTTCTTTTTTGACACCTGTCAGGTTTTAATAATCCAATTTCTTTAAATCCTTAGATGTAAGAAGATGAATCTCATGGGCTATTTACAACTTGTAGGTGAGGAATATTTGACGCTTACCTTAGATACCTAATGAGTTTTATGAAAAGTAAAAAACAGTTGATGGAGTGTCTTCCATCAGCTATTTTTATTACGAATTTTGGTGATGAAACCCATAATTATTAGGTTTACTTTAGCATAAAGTCTTATCCCCCAATCCCCAACTAAACCATCTTCCATGCCCTTCTGTTTCCCCAACCGTTTCACAATATTCGTTTCCATTAATATAATAATCAATATGAAGGTCACGGTCCCACATGTTGTTATATAGGTGGAATACATCACGATTTGCACCGATTTCTTTAATTTGTTTTTCTAGCGTATGTTTCACATCTTCTGGTATTTGATTCGCTACATGTGTATGGAAAATACAAATCACAGCATCTTCTCTTATTTGATCTACAATGGATGGTAGAAGCACTACACCATCTCCTTCAATTAACTGCACTGATTGTTCTTTTACAAGTTCTGCTGCTTGATCGAATAGTACCAGTCTTTCTTTATGTTCTGGCCAAATAAGCGCTCGTAACCATAAATAGTCTTCGTCATTATTTAAATCGTTCACGTGTAAATCTAGTCCGATTCTTTCTACGACAGGTGGACTTTGTTTTAGCAAATACGGCATATTTTCCCCTCTTATTTCAGAGGTTAAATGAACATTCGATTGTGTATTTCCATACACTTCTTCCATTCCATATGAGTAACGATATTGATCCCAAAATAGTTGTAATCCAGAACTTGTACCAATTTCTATTAACGCTAACGGTTTGTTCACTTTATTAAATATGTAACAGAAACTTGGATACAAATAGGCACATCGTCTTACTTCATTAGTTTGAACGAGTTTCGTTTGTAATAAAGTAATTATTTCTTCACGATATACATGGCAAAAATCTTTAAATTGGTGAAAGGCATTTTCAAAATTTGTATCCGCATCTTCAACTAAACTATAATAATACCTTTTTAAACTGTGTTCTTTTCCTTTTAACAATAAATAATGGACTGCACCTAATAATACGTTTGGGATTGGTTGACCAGGTTGTGCGTAGGAAGCTAACTCAAGAACTTCCTCATCTTCAGAAATTTTTATTGATAAATACTCGTATAAATCACTTGATCCTTTACATTCATTCTCAGAAAAATTCCGAAATAAATTTGCTATTTGTTCTTTTGTAAGCATTGGTATCCCTCCTGTTTTATTTTCAGAATAATCTTACCATTAATTTGTTATTTACTCTATTTTTTCAAATTAGATGTAATAAAAACAGATTCTTACAAATTCCCAAAGATTAAAACTTAAAAATAAAAGTATTAGTAAGTTTTTTTGAGATAACATCAAACTGGAATTCTTCTCCAAATTCCGCTTTACTACAATGCTTTTTACCCTTATGGCAGAAGAATTCTACAAAATAAAGCGTTAAATAGTTTAAAATTATCAGATAACACTAGATATTTTAGTCTATTAATTATTATAATAGAGTATGAGATGGTTATATAATTGAGACAAAAAAGGTAAATACCTAGGTGGGGCCTAGGTGGTGTTTTCTTTTTACGGCTTAGATATAAAAACACCTACTCTTTTTTGCCAATATAGGGGATGGAGAGATTATCATGAGCAACATGCAGCAAAAAACAAACGTTATCTTAATTGGCGCTGGAATTATGAGCGCAACGTTAGGATCATTACTTAAAGAATTGGCACCTGAATGGGAAATTAAAGTATTTGAAAAACTCACAAATGCCGGAGAAGAAAGTTCTAACGAATGGAATAATGCTGGTACAGGACATTCTGCGCTATGTGAGCTTAACTATACATCCGAAAAATCTGACGGGTCTATAGATATTGGTAAAGCTGTAAAAGTAAATGAGCAATTTCAACTTTCAAGACAATTTTGGGCGTATCTTGTTAAGAAAAACTTAATTCGTAATCCACAAGATTTTATTATGCCACTACCTCATATGAGTTTGGTGCAAGGGGAAAAAAATGTAGAGTTTCTAAAAAACCGTTTTGAAGCGCTTTCAAAAAACCCTCTATTCCAAGGAATGGAATTTTCTGATGCTCCTGACACATTAAAAAAATGGCTTCCACTTATTATGGAAGGTCGAAACTCTAATGAACTGATGGCTGCAACGAAAATTGACTCTGGAACAGATGTTAACTTCGGTGCGTTAACGCGCATGTTATTTGATTACTTAAAAACTAAAAATGTTGAGCTAAACTACAAACATAGTGTTGAAAATATTAAACGCACGAAGAATGGTTTGTGGGAAGTAAAAGTTCACGATATGAATAGTGGCAAAATCGAACATCATACTGCGAAATTCGTCTTTATCGGCGGCGGTGGTGGTAGTCTACCTCTACTTCAAAAGACTGGTATTCCTGAGTCAAAACATATTGGAGGATTCCCGGTAAGTGGACTATTTATGGTATGTAAAAATCCAAAAGTTGTAGAGCAGCATCATGCAAAAGTATACGGAAAAGCTAAAGTTGGTGCTCCACCAATGTCTGTACCTCACCTTGATACGAGATATATAGACAACAAAAAAGCTTTACTGTTTGGACCATTTGCAGGCTTCTCACCTAAGTTCTTAAAAACTGGTTCAAATCTTGATTTAATCGGTTCTGTAAAACCGAATAACGTCTTAACGATGTTAGCAGCTGGTGTAAAAGAAATGGGATTAACAAAATACTTAATCCAACAAGTTATGCTATCACACGAAAAGCGTATGGAAGAATTACGTGAATTTATTCCGAACGCGAAAAGTGAAGATTGGGATATTGTAGTTGCTGGTCAACGTGTGCAAGTAATAAAAGATACTGATGCAGGTGGTAAAGGAACACTGCAATTTGGTACAGAAGTTGTAAGTGCATCTGACGGGTCAATCGCTGCGTTACTTGGTGCTTCTCCAGGTGCTTCTACTGCTGTTCACGTTATGCTTGAAGTATTAGAAAAGTGCTTCCCAGAACGTATACTAGAATGGGAGCCAAAGATCAAAGAAATGGTCCCTTCTTACGGCGTGTCACTTACGCAAAATCCAAGACTGTTCCAAGAGCTTCACGCTTCAACAGGACGCACACTTGGGTTAAATGAAAAAGAAGCTGTTCACAATTAATAAATAGATTTTAAAAACGACATAATAAAAACGTCCGATATATTCGGACGTTTTTTTTACTTTGTCTTGCGAATAAATAATAGTAGATAAATTTATATCGACTTACCCACAAGAAACGACAAGTTCATTTTAGCTCTCAACTAGAAACTATACTTATCAATATTATCCTTCGTAAATACAACTCGTTCAGGTAATACGATAATACCATTTCCGTCTGCCTCATAGTCATACCCTTGAATAGAGTTTGGTTCTACTTTCACTTTTCCGATTCCTTTTACTTCAAAGCTATCCCCTACTTTTAACTTCTTCCCTTTTACAACAATTTCATTTGCAACATACGTTGCGAGTGCACCTTGCTGTTTAACATCCCATAAACCAAATTGCTCTACTGTTCCTCGTTTTACATAATCACGCATAACGTTCGGTGTAGAAAATCCAGTTACGACTACTTTTTTATCCATTTTTAAGTTCTCAGCCGCTTGCGCCATCGCTGGAAGTGCCGTTGCATCTGGACATATTACTGCGTTAATATCCGGATACGTTTTTAAAATACTCTCCCCTACTGATAAAGATTTTTGTGCATTATTTTCACCATATTGCGTCGTTACAATTTCCCAGTTCGGATATTTCTTTTTAATAATTTCTTTCGCTTTCGTTACCCATTGGTTTTGATCTGTTACTGTTGGGCTAGAATAAAAGAATGCTACTTTCCCTTTATCTCCAATTTGCTTGGAAGTCATCTCAATTAATAAGTTTGCAAGTTGATCTGGTGTACCTTGGCTAATATAAAATGAACGGTCTTTCGGATCTACATCAGAATCCCACGTTAATATGGTCATCCCCTTTTTCTTTGCACGTTGCAGTGATTGCGAGAGACCATCAACTGACGTAGATGAAACCATAATCGCATCATAGTTTTGGTTAATAAAATTGTTTATATATTTTACTTGCCCTGATACGCTCGCCTCAGACGGTCCATCATACTTCACTTGTACACCTAACTTATCCCCCATCTCTTTTGCACCTTCACCGCCTGATGTGAAGAAGCCAACTCCTGTTAATTTCGGAATGAACGCAAATTTTACATCTGCTTTTTTCTTATCCGCTGTTTGACTAGAACAAGCGATTAAACCGATTAAACAAATACACATAATAATAACAATCCCCAGTTTTCTCTTCATGACATTTCCCCCTTATGCAAATTCCGTCTTTTCCCCGCTAAGAATTGATGTAATTTGAAATGTCTCATAATAACTGAAAGAATAAGGATAATACCAATTACTACATTGGATTGTTCATTCGTTAAGCCAGTCATTTGCAAACCGTACTGCATAAGCCCTATAAAAATACTCGCTAGTACTGTCCCAATAATACTCCCTTTTCCGCCCGTAATAAGTGTTCCGCCTAAAACAACTGCCGTAATAACTGGCAAAATCGTTTCACTTCCAATATCAGCACGAGCAGAACCGAAATACGCTGTTAAGAAAGCCCCTCCTAATCCACCTCCTAACCCAGAAAGTACGTATGCAATAATCACTACTTTCTTCGTTCGAATCCCGGAGTATTTCGCCGTACTTTCATTTGCGCCAGTTAGTTTTGCGTGACGACCGTATGTTGTATGGTGAAAAAATATCGTAAATACTATCGTTAAAATGACAAGGAGCCATAATAAATTAGGTATACCGATAAAACTACCATTTGCCAGTTGCACATACGAATCTGGTAAACCACTAATTCCTTCATAGCCCGCTGCCCCCGAACCACCTGAAATAACAAGGGCGATTCCTGCATATAAAAACATCGTTCCAAGTGTAACGACAAGAGGTTCTACATCTGTCATTTTTATAATAAGTCCATTTAATCCGCCGGCTATACAACTTACTACGAGCGCCATGATAACTGCCAACAGTATAGGTATGCCATTCATCCAAAGTACGCCGATAAGAATCGAAGTAAGCCCCATAATAGATCCTACTGATACATCAATTCCACCAGTTACAATGACAAATGTCATCGGAATAGCCACAATTGAAATAATGAGGAAATCGTTCATGCTAAAAAGGAGGTTACTAATGTTTAAGAAATCATTATTTATGAAACTAAAGAAAATGAATTCTACGAGAAGCAATAAGAAAAGAACCCCTTCCCATCTATACAAACTACGTATTCCCCTCATAGATTCACCCTCCTGTCTTCTAATTGTCGGAGTTTCTTCCATTTTTTTAAGACACTATCTAATATAATGATGAGTAAAAGTAAAAATCCTGAAATAGCACTATTCCAAAATGCAGGTATTTTTAAAAAGACAAGTGAACTGCTTATCACTTCTAAAAAGAATGCACCTAATGCCGCTCCAAATATAGAACCTGTTCCTCCTTTTAAATGAATACCACCTAAAACAGCAGCGGCGATCACTTGCAATTCTATCCCTGTACCTGTTTGATTTGGAACGAACCCAATATTCATTACGAATATGCATCCAGCGAGCCCAGCGCTTATGCCTGATATGATAAACGCGTATATTTTCACTTTATCTACATGTATTCCAATAAGCCTTGCACCATCTTCATTATCACCTACCGCATAAAAATATCTTCCAATTTGTACTTTCATTAAAAAGAAATATAGTAGCAGCAATATGATAAGAACGGTCCATACGGTTACCGGAATACCGAGCATCATAATAGAAGAAATTTGTTTATACTCATTCGGAATATCTTCAATCCACTTTCCGCCCGTAAATATTAACATTGCACCTCTAATAATCCCGAGCATTCCTAATGTCATAATGATAGCTGGCACTCGAAATTTCGTAACGCCAATTCCGTTTACCATACCAATAAGAGCACCAATTATAATTGCCGCAAATATTGAAATAAAGGCACTGTATCCATCTGTTAACAACATCCCGCAAACCGCAGCGCTTAAGCCCATAATAGATCCTACTGATACATCAATATTTTTCGTAAATAATACGAAAGATTGACCAATTGCCAAAACAACTAAAATAACGCTTGATTTGAGCATTAAAGATAATGAGCTAAACTGAATAAAACTAGGATTCATTACTCCAACGAAGGCTATATAAAGAAGTAATAAAATAATAATAGACATCTCATGCATTTTAAATACACGTTTCACTCCGTTACACCTCCCTTTCCTCCGTACGCAAGGCGTGTAACTTCATCAATACTAATTTCCTTCTTTTCTAAATGAGAAACAAATTCTCCGTTTCTCATGACATATACACGATTTGCTAATTGAACAATTTCTTCTACATCTGAAGAAATTAATATGATCGCAAGTCCCTCTCTCTTCAAACTTTGTATCGTTTCGTATACTTCTAGTCTTGCTTTCGCATCAATACCGCGGGTCGGTTCATCAAGAATAATCACCTTCGGATTACACGCAAGATATTTCGCCAGTACAACCTTCTGTTGGTTTCCACCTGATAAAGACGTCATCTCTTCATTTATATGAGGGACAACAATTCGAAATTGTTTTATATACGATTCGGATAAAGCGCTTTCTTTTTTGTTATTTAAAAAGAAGCTACTCATACTGTGTAAAGATGCAGATGTTATATTTTCCTTAACAGACGCAATTGAAAATATGCCATTCCCTGCCCGGTCCTCCGGCACATACACCATCCCTTCTTTTATTCTCTTATGTACCGAATACTTCGTAATGGATTTCCCCTCTAATAAGACGGAACCTGATTTCAAAGGTATTAATCCAAATATTGATTCGGCTAATTCCGTCCTACCTGATCCGACGATACCTGCAATCCCAACAACTTCTCCAGCGTGTACAGTTAATGATACATTTTGAAACGCGTAACTAGACGCATTCGTGACATCTAATACTATTTCCGAAGGCTCTATTTCTTCATCTGCGATTTCTTTCTTCTCCTCAAGTCTATAACCTTTCGGCAATAACCCCTCCATTAGCAAGTCATATGTATAACTCGATACATTTCCCTGGCTAACAATCATACCATCACGCAAAATCGCTACTTTATTCGCAATTTCAAAGATTTCTGGAAAACGATGCGTAATGTAAATCATGCCAATTCCTTTTTCTTTTAAACTTTTTATCAACACAAAAAGACTCTTAATTTCGTGAGTTGTTAATGTCGATGTTGGCTCATCTAAAATAAGAATCTCAGCTTCCCTTATTAATCCCCTCAATATTTCTACTAATTGTTGCTGGGCAATGGATAACGATAACCCTAGATCATGAAGTTGAATGTTCCACCCTAATTCTTCTAGCAACTTATTAATCTTATTTCGAAGCTCTTTCTTTTTCGCTTTCATTCCGATACAAATGTTCTCTTCAATTGTCATATGAGGAAATATGAGGGGCTCTTGTGGTATTAAATAAATGCCATGTTGATGCGCTTCTGCTGTGTTTGAAAACTGTTGTACTTCCCCTTTCACAAACATCTCACCTGAATCGTATGAATGCAAACCCGTTAATATTTTCATTAACGTTGATTTCCCGGCACCATTTCCACCGACTAAAGCGTATACGTCTCCACGCTCTAATTGTAAATTGACTTCTTTTAATACGAGTTGATCTGCAAATGATTTACTCATCTTTGTAACTTGTAATAAGGGCACGTTCTCCACATGATGTCACCTACCTTTATGCAGAACATTTTTTGAGAAAATGATTTTTTGTTCTACTTGTTTTGTAGCATTGTATATTCCTTTTTTCATATCTAGAACACTTTTTTCACTGGACTAATTATCAGTGTGGGGATGAATCCCCACACTGATTAAAGTTTCTCTTTATCGTTTCAACTGGAATAAACAAAATAACGAACACATATGTTTAAGCAGTGGTCAATTGTTGAAAGGGATGAAGAGCATGTCACAGCTGAACTTTGATGAAAATTTGTTAACAAAAGTAGCATGGTATTACTATAAAGATCAACTAACGCAACACGAAATAGCTTCACTTCTCCACATTTCAAGAAATAAAGTTGTTCGGTTGTTAGATAAAGCACGTACGGAAGGTGTCGTTACATTTCACGTAAAAGGTACTGGTTTACACTGTTTAAGCATTGAACGTGACCTTATGAAAAAATTCCATCTAAAAGATGCTTTCGTTATTCCAACACCAACTGAAGATTATGCATCATCATTCGGAAAAGCCTCTGCACAATATTTAGAAACTCATCTGCAACAAGGAAATTTACTCGGCATCGGCTGGGGCGAAACGATAAGTAAAATGCTAGAAAACATTCATTTTGAAACTTCTATGAATCTTTCAATCGTTACCCTTACAGGTGGTGTTAACCATTATATTCCGAGAAAACAAAACTACTTGAACTACATGCAAGGAGATCTTCACATCATTCCTACCCCTTTTCTAGCATCCACTAACGAAATGGCACAAAGTATTCTATCAGAGCCGAGTGTGAAAGATATGCTTCACGTCGCTTCACTTGCCCATACAGCAGTAGTTGGCATTGGAAGCTTATCTCAAGATGCCACTATTGTGAAAGAAGAAAAATTAACGCTACATGAAATGACATATATACGTAGTCAGAACGGGGCCGGAGATATCTTAGGACAATTTTATAATACTGACGGAAAACAATTAGAACTCCCCCATCATAACCGTCTTATTGGCACACCACTCTCTGTTCTTAAAAATATGAAGCATGTCGTTGGTGTAGCTGGCGGCACAGAAAAGATAGATGCAATTTACGGCGCCTTAAAAGGAAAATTCATTCATACATTAATTACCGATGAAGAAACTGCCCTCTCCTTATTAAGAAAGGAAGGTGACTCTTAATGTCCTCTTTATTAGCTTACGATGCTGGTACAGGAAGTATTCGAGCAGTCCTTTTTGATTTACAAGGAAATCAGCTTGCTGTTAGTCAAAAAGAATGGATTCATAAATCAGATAGTCGTTACCCTGGTTCTATGAATTTTGATGTGAAAGAAAACTGGAAACTCGTTCAAGAGTGTACGAAGGATGTTCTTCAAAAAAGTAATACGTCCCCCTCTTCTATTAAAGGTATTAGTGCAACGAGTATGCGTGAGGGCTTTGTTTTATACGATAAAAACGGGCAAGAAATATGGGCTTGTGCAAATGTTGATGGACGTGCATCAGCAGAAGTTAGTGAACTAAAACAAATTCGTTCCGAAATTGAAGTGGATTTATATAAAAAATCCGGTCAAACTTTTTCATTATGTGCTTTACCTCGCTTACTTTGGATTAAAAAACATGAACCAGACGTGTACAGGAACATTCATTCTTTCACGATGTTAAACGATTGGATTTTATATAAATTGTGCGGCGTACTACAAATTGATCCTTCAAACGGATGTACGTCCGGTATATTCGATTTACAAAATAGAGTTTGGGATAACTCGGTTGCTGAGCAATGCGGTCTTACTCTAGCCTTTGCTCCAAAAGTAAATGAAGCTGGTACAGTTATCGGGAATATCACAAAACGCAGTGCTGAATTAACAGGATTACATGAAGGAATTCCTGTCGTTGCTGGCGGCGGAGATGCACAAATGGCATCACTTGGAACTGGAGTTGTAAAACCTGAACAAACATTTATATGCGGGGGCAGTTTTTGGCAACAAGAGGTAAATATAACAAAATTAGAAACTGATCCAAATGCGACGATTCGTGTAAATTGCCACGTCATTCCTAACCTATGGCAATACGAAACAATCGCTTTCTTCCCTGGCCTTGTTATGAGATGGTTTCGAGATGCTTTTTGCCAAGAAGAAAAGAAACTTGCTGAAAAACTCGGTATAGATGCTTATGAATTATTAGAAGAACAAGCGAACGAAGTACCTGTAGGCTCACATGGGATTATCCCCACTTTTTCAAACGTCATGAACTACATTTCTTGGCGGCACGCCGCACCTTCTTTTTTAAATTTAAGCTTAGATGCTGACAAATGCGGGAAGAAAGACATGTTCCGCGCGATTGAAGAAAATGCGGCCTTCGTTACACTTGGCAACTTAAAACTAATTGAAAATCTCACAGGTACGTTCCCTTCCGAAGTCGTTTTTGCTGGCGGTGCTGCTAAAGGAAAACTATGGCCACAAATTCTTTCAGACGTACTCGGAATTCCTGTGAAAGTACCAGTTGTGAAAGAAGCAGCAGCTTTAGGAACTGCAATTGCTGCTGGGGTTGGTGCTGGCATATATTCATCTATGGCAGAGACTGCCGAACAGTTTGTACAGTGGGAAAAAACATTTGAGCCAGTCACTGAAAATCATGAACTATATAAGGAATTCTATGAAACATGGAAAACTGTGTATAACAGTCAGCTCGCTTTAGCCGATAAAGGGCTCACCTCACATATGTGGATTGCACCCGGTGCTCTGTAACATATTACATAAAGGAGTGAAATGTATGTTAAAAGCGAATGAAAATGATTTCTCCTATCGCTTCGGTGATAACGGCCCGAAATATTTAATACAAGGTCCGAATATTGATCTTGGGCTTGTCGTCATTCAGCCTGGGCAAGAGTTTCAAAATCATTATCATACAACGTGCGAGGAAGTCTTTTATGCATTAGAAGGAGAAATAGACTTCTATGTAAATAATGAAAGAGTCCCAATTAAACAAGGTGATGTCTTACAAGTTCGCCCTCATGAATCTCACTATCTAATTAACCATTCTGACAAACCTTTTAAAGCTGTCTTTATCAAGTCACCACATTTACCAAATAAAGATACTGTACAAACGGAAAATCCAACATTAACGAAGGAGTGATTTCACATGACTTGGGGATTTAAAAATCGATTAAATACAATTTTACCTGATGGTAGAGCGGTAATGTTAGCGATTGATCATGGCTATTTCTTAGGACCAATTCACGGACTAGAACAACCGTTAGAAACAGTAAAAAACTTGCTTCCTTATACAGACTCCCTCTTTTTAACTCGAGGTGTACTCAGCTCCTGTATACCTGAAAACTGCAACACACCGATGGTTATGCGTGTATCAGGCGGGGCAACCGTCGTCGGTAAAGATTTAGCGAATGAAACAATTGTTACACCTGTAAAAGAAGCAGTAAAACAAAACGCAATTGGCGTTGGTGTTTCTGTCTTTGTTGGATCAGACTATGAAACACAAACTGTTTCAAATCTCGCAAACGTAGTTTCAGAAGCTCACGATTACGGACTGCCAGTACTCGGCATTACCGCCGTTGCGAAAGAATTGCAAAAACGTGAAGCTCGCTTTCTAGCACTTGCCTCCCGCGTATGTGTTGAAATGGGAGCTGACATTATTAAAACGTACTACTGCGAAGGATTCGAAAAAATAACGAGCACATGCCCTGCTCCAGTCGTAATCGCGGGCGGTCCGAAACTAGATTCAATCGAAGACGCATTAAACATTACGTACAACGCCCTCCAAGAAGGCGCAATCGGAGTAGACATGGGCCGAAACATATGGCAATCCGAACATCCAGCTGCGATGATTCAAGCAATTCATGGCATTGTGAAAAATAGATTGAATGTGAAAGAAGCGCTGGAACTTTATGATGATGTGAAAAATTAAGGTAAAAGACAGACTATTACACTTAAATATATACAAAATCAATATTTACTATAAAGAAAGCCCATATGTTAGATTACTGAGTAACCTAACATATGGGCTTTCTTTTACATTTTTATTATTCCGAATTTGGTCAGATTTCTACAGATCGCGTACGTTCCAAACAATCTCACCGCGCTCGTCCCACGTACTGTGATGCCGCTCAAATCCTATCTTTTCTAGTACTCGGAAGGACGCAACATTCCAAGCACCTACAGTCGACCAAAGTCTTTGGCGCCCCGTAGCAATCGCAGCCTCCAGTACAGCGGATGCTGCCTCTGTCGCATAACCCTTGCGATGAGCACTACGGAACAACTCGTATGCAATCTCCGGCTCTTCAAGCGTTGAACGACCGATAATTAAGCCACAGTATCCGATGAAATCGCCTTCGTCTCGCCTACGGATAGTGAGAAGAGAAATACCATTTTCAGCTGCTTTCTTGCGCATCTCAATAAGATAGCTACGAACAGAGTCAATGGTTGGCATGTCCACACCACGTTCGCCAATTAATTTTCTCAGCCAGACTGCATCGGATTCCTCCCACATATTCAGGTCGAGTCGTTCCGTTTTCAGCTGGAATGCCATAGCTTTATATGAAGTTGTCATAGTGAGAACCTCCTATTTATATCACTGTACTACTCATAATAGTTTCGCACCTCATCGCATCAAAAATAAGATTGATTCTCTAAATTTTCTAGCAACAGCACAAAAAAATTAGAGTTCTTTTATGCATAAGCAATTCCTCTAAAAAATAGACCTTTTTATACAACTTTATTTTAAACATACAATATTGGCTTTAAGATGAATACGCTCTAGTTTATTAACAGTTTGTTTTTCACTTATCATACAAATAAAATGATCAAGCCCCTTTCCAAACTGGATAGGGGCTATATTTACATCTTAAAACAACTACTCTTGATGAGCACCATTAAGCTTTGGAACTTTCTTACCCTCTCTATAGTCAAGGCAAGACACTTCAATTAACAATCCATTAAACATTGTAAAATAAAAACCATAACTACTACCTCTCATTGCATACGGTTCCTTGTCTATTTCAATGCCACCAGCTACTAAACGATTATATGCATGATCAACTTCACTTGAAGTATCCACTAAAAAACCAATATGAAAAGCTTCCGGATACATAACTTCCTTATTTCCCTTAAATGCTTTTGGATCGCTTAGCACAAGTATAAATCCACTCTCATCACTCATCACTACTAGTGCCTTTCCCTTTTGCTCCAAAAATTGAAAATCAAAAAATGTTTCAAAGAAATGTCTCGCTTCTGATAAATCATCAACACATAGATTCATATGATTTAACTTCATTTACTCATCTCCTTTTAAGCAGAGGGTATATATACTCATATTGATAACACTTACATATGTAAAGAAAGATATACCGTCTAAGACTCTTTTATAGTCTTATGCTTTTTCCTATAGCTTAGAACGTTTTTCGAAAGGAATGCAATCATATGAACAATTCGACATGGAGTATCGATTTACCTATATAAGTTGACAAGTGTTATAGCCCTATTATTTACTCTCCAAATTAAGTAAAATCCACTCAATCAAAGAAATTGCTGAAGAAATCCGCTCTGTCGTATCTCCTAAAAACACTTTATTAAGTAAATCATCAAAATTAGTCGGTTTAATAGATAATGCTTGAATATACCTTAAAGCAGACCCAGCTGGAGGTGTTGGTCTGTTATTAATAGCCCATATTCCCTCTAGCAATGTCCACATTGATGTGTGAACTATGTATGAAGCTTTTAATTCATCTTTTGCTTTCAAAGCAGCCTGAATTTTAATTAGCGAACTATGTAACCAATGAGAAATGCCTTTTACTTTATCACTAGAAACAGAATAATTTTCATATTTATGTTGAGCTATTTCCTTTAACCTTTTCAACTCACCGTTACTATCAAATAAAATTTCTCCTTCTAGAAAAGAGTATAATTCCATTGGATTATTTTTAAAGTTTAATTGAATTCTTTTAAAGTCTGCATACTTATATTCAATTAAAATACCTTCTCTCTTTTCAGAATGAAAATCTTTCTTTTGTCCATTCTCTAAAAGGACGTATACATCTAAATCGGATTCGGGGTATGCGTCACCTCTTGCTATAGATCCGATGAGCATTAATCCACTCTCTTCATTCCTAGCTATATATTCATTTAGAATTTTATGTACTAACTCTTTATGGTTTTCATATGTAATAAACGAAAGATTTTCTATCATTTTTACCCTCCAAGTTATTGAGCACGTAATATAATTCCTATAAGAATATATTGATATTTCTCAGTTTCTAAAATACGCAAACACCTTTTAAACGATTTTGAATTATATTTTTTCCTCATACATATCCATAATAAATACTGCTAATTTTTACATACCAAGCTCTATTTTATTTTCACATACTTGTGAAATGCTTAGTCGCATTGCTTTCTATTAATTCTTTGTGCAATTGGGTGATCATCCTTTAGTTGCAACAGATCCCATAAATTCCCGTATAAATCCTTAAACACTGCAACAATTCCATATGCTTGCTCTTTCGGTTCTCTCACAAATTCTATTCCTCTTGAAATCATTTCATTATAATCTCTCCAAAAATCATCAGTATTTAAGAAAAGAAATACTCTACCACCTGATTGATTACCAATAAAGGGCTCTTGCTCTGGTTTAGATGCCCTAGCTAGTAATATTGTGGTGCCGACTGAACCTGGAGGAGATATCACCACCCACCGTTTGTTTTCTTCTGGCTGATAAATATCTTCAACTAATGTGAAATTTAGTTTCTTTGTATAAAATTCTATTGCCTCATCATAGTCTTTTACTACTAATGCGATATGAACTATCGATTGAACCATTATTGTTCCTCCTAATTTTACTCACTGATCGAATTTATATTATAACATTTCTAGTTTTAACTTATCCGTTAATTATTCTTACATCACATGCAAATCATTCTCTTTATTCAATGTTAATAACCATCTATCAATAAGCAGATAGATGGTTATATATTTGAAAGAATATAATTAAACAAATGTATTTTTACGACTGTTGATAAGCCGATTTTGATGATTTCACATAATAAACCCCATGTTCAACCTTAATGATATGATCTGGTTTTGGTTTACCACGACCGGCTCTATGTCCAGCTAAATGTTCTTCACTTGTTTCCCAGTTTTTCCATGCTTCTTCAGATTCCCAGCGAATCATTACGACAACTTCTTCGTCACCGCGTCTTACTTTTTTCACAAGAACACTTAAGTCAATGAATCCTTCAAATTTTTCAATAATTCCTTCTCCTGTGAAACGCTCTACAACTATATTAGATGTACCTTCTTTTACTGTAAATGTCTTCGTTTCGATAAACATATATCCCACTCCCTCTTTGTAATACGAATACTAGTATTCTCCTATTATAATTGATTATGATAATTATTTTCAATTATAAAGTTTCAAATTTTTAGAATTATGCTGACTTCTCCTCAATCGACTCATCTAAAAATTTAAAATACGGTAGCAATATCCCTATTAAAGAAGTGACACATATAATCGTACCGATGATAAAGTATAGTGTTCTCACTCCCCACATTTCACTCAGTATGCCTCCTAATAACACCCCTAACGGCATAGCTGATCGTATGAAAAATAGTCGCACTGAAAATACTTTTCCTATCATATTATTTGGGACAGTTTGTTGGCATATTGTCGTGTTATGAACATTGAAAAATGCAATACAAATACCTGCAATTATTTCAATGAACACCGCAATTACTATACTATGATTGAACCCTAGAGAAATGTATGTTAGTCCTCCTAAAAACAATCCTCCAAGCATAAGTATACGCCGGCTTTTATATGTTATTTTTCCAACTAGTATTGATCCAACTACATAGCCAAGCGGGAAACCGGCCATAAAATAACCATACTCCGCATACCCCGCTGACAGCTCATCTTTTATATAAGGAAGATTTGTAACTATCGTTACCCCAACCCCAAATTGCACGAAAGTAAGAAAGACACCGAGCCAAACGATTATTGGTTTTGTGAAAAAATATGTAAAACCGTGAAGAAACTGTTCTAGCCACGTTTTTCTCAATTCTTGCTTTACCCTTTTTTCTTTTATGAAAAGTAACAATCCTCCACTAATGAATAGACAAACACATACGAACATTATTGTTAATTTGATTCCAATAAATTTAATGACGATACCACCTAATACTGGTGCAAGAAACATCATAAGACGGGTCATTCCATCAATATATCCATTCGCTTCTTGAAGGTGCTCTTTACTTACAACGCTTGGTGTAATTGCTTGGCTTGCAGGTGTATAAAGCGGCGTAATAAGCCCAATTATAATTTGTACGACATACACATGCCAAACTTCTATACTACTAGTAACTAACATGACTAACGGCAATAAGAAAACCGAAGCTCGCATCCATTGCGAAAAAATCATAATCCACTTTCGGCTCCATTTATCAATAAATGGGCCACTTATAAGTTGCAATATGAGAGACGGGATAAAATATAGTAACCACATGCTACTTAATGCTGTTTTTGATCCTGTTAATTCATAAACGAGAATTGAATTACATAACGTCCCAAAAGCCCCACCTAATTCTGAAATTGCACTGCCAATCCACATAAAAAAGAACGAACGATTTTTCAATACATTCTTCACTATAGCTCACCAACTTTTCTATTAAATTCCTCCCTTTATGTACATTCTCGTTGTATATTATCTATTCAAAAATGCATCTAATTCTTTCGCTAAAGACTGCAATGCTTTCTTTCTTAACACATATTTCCCATCATGAATATCAACTAACTTTGCTGAACGTAAAAGTTTCAAATGATGATGTACTGTCGATTTTCCTAGTTGTAATCTTTCCGTTATTTCTTGCAGTGTACGCTCTTGTTCAAATAGTAGTTTTACAATACGCAATCTCGCCTCGTCCCCGAGCGCCTTATGTTTATGAACTAAAAAATAGCTCGGCTCATATGGATCTTCCGGATGAATACTTTCATTTGCGACCGGATAATGAAATACTTTCGTGTCTTCAATATCTGCTTCTATGTTCCACGGTCTGTATGTGATTTGCGGGATAAGAAGTACATGATGCACACTTGGTTCTGGCATGTATATAACTCCACCTGTTGCCCATTCGACAAACTCTTCCGGTTTCATCTTTTTACTCATTTCATTTTTCGCTTCATAATCTCGCTCTAATATAGAAAGTAGTTGCTCTTCCTCTTTCTTAATAACAATTTCATACCATCCTGTCATAACAGCGATTAAATGCCCTTTTAATACTTGCACATCTGTATTACATATAAACTCAATATACGCAGAGAAAAATTGATGTTCCTGTGTTAATTCCATTAGTTCTTGTGCTGCTGAAACTTCTCCGCTAGCTGCTAAATGTCTTTTTTCTTGATGGATTTCTCCTAAAAACGGTAAGCACACATATTTAAAATCTACTTCCGATAGCGAATTGATATTATGAACAAACTGAGATAAATCCGTAAAATCTCCATCATACAGTAACTGTAGCAACGCTTTCCATGTATTGTGCTTCTCGACAAATTGCAAATGCTCTATCATTTCATGAGGTAAAGATTTTTTAATTTCTTCCCATTCGCTTTGAGGCTTTTCAAGAGTATCGATTAACCTCTTATGAGTAATTGCTGCAATGCCAAGTGCACATTCGAAAAGTATCGAATACTTCATTTGAACATTGTACGTTTCCCTTTTTCTACTCGTTACGTGAAAGACTTCCATTTCATCCCCTCCTTATTTGCTATGTATTAAATTCTACATTTATCGAATTATACCTTCTATATTTTTAGAATTTTGAAACATTACAAAATTTATTTCACTGCAATTTTTAAAATTTAAGCTGCAGTTACTTTTCATGTTCAACTATGAGGCAGGTTTCTTGATGAGAAAGGAGAATTTATTGCAGTAAGAAAAATGATTTAGAAAGAATAAGTTTATTTCTGCAATTGCTACAACGGCGTCATATTGTTCTTTTAGAAACGTACCTACTTATCTAACACTTATTGTTGGTCTATCTCATAGTTAAGGAGGCTATATGAATGGGTAAAAAAGAAATATTACAAAATGGAGTCAAACAAGTTTTTTACGATGAAGAATGGTACCCACCGATATCAGAAGCGTTAAAGAATCTTACCGCTGCACAAGCATGTTGGCAACCAGAAGGAAAGGCCAGTAATACGATTTGGGAAAATGCAAACCATTTACTAACCTTTAAAGAGCGCTTACTTTCTCGCTTACATCAAGATGACACATTTGTTGCTCCACAAAATAATGATGACACGTTTGTCCAAGGTGGACCTAATGATGAGGATGATTGGCAGCAAACAGTGAAGCGAACGCTTCAAGTACATGATGCCTTACAATATTCATTAACATCCCTTCAAGAAGCAGAACTGGATCAACCAAGTCCTTCTCTACCTGTTTGGCAACAATATATGAATATCCTTTTGCACGATGCTTATCATACAGGACAAATTATACAACTTCGTAAACTCCAAGGTTCATGGCCAGCTCATCGTTCATATTTATAAGTGATGATTAAAGATGATAGACAGGCATATCATTCTACATTAGCAGAATAAGTACAAAAAAAGGCAAATGAGATACTAGCTCTCATTTGCCTTTTTGCATGTTGGAGAAACGTCCTACAATGAAATAAAATTCACCAAAGAATGTTCAAATATATAGTAAAAATTTAATCAGTGGGATTTTGTCCATCCCCACTGATTATTAACCCAAACCAATCGGGCATTTCCGGGCCATTAATATGGGATAAAAAGTTCATTCATACTTATCGATTCATCTGTGCATCGTTCAATAGCCCAATGATTTCACTCAACATTTCTTCTGTAAAAGCACCTGCGCTAAAGTTCACTAATGCTCGTAATGGCATATAGTTCAGCATAGCATCCATCATTTCAGAGGCATCACTATCCCCTTCAGCCATACTACCAAACGGGCTATCTTTTAATGCTTTTTCCATAAGCCCTTTTGCAATTGGTGCTAAAATTGGGTCTGCAAATATATCTCCTAGCAAAGTATTACGATGCACTGTTTTTTGAATTATAGTCGTTGATTGTACATACATGTTATCTTGTAAAACTATCTCTCTTGAAGACTTACCTACTAAAATCTCAAATTCACCTGTTTCAACATGCCAGTCCTTCAACTCAACATTATAATAAGCAAATGATCTTTTATTTAAAGTAAAGTTAACCGTTTTTTCTTCTCCCGGCTGCAATTCTACTTTTTCAAATCCTTTTAATTCTTTTTCAGGACGAATCATTGTACTTTCAACATCTTTTATATAGAGTTGAACAATTTCTTTCCCTGCCGTACTACCAATATTTTTCACGTTTACAGTGACAGAAACTGTCTCCGTATCCTTTATTTCTTTCTTATCTACTGAAAGATTACTATACTCAAAGTTTGTATAGCTTAACCCAAAACCAAATGGGAACAATGGTTCAATATTTTTCTTATCGTAATAACGGTATCCGACGAAGACACCTTCTTTGTATTCCACTTTGTCACCTTCACCAGGGAAGTTTAAGTAAGAAGGATTATCGCTTAAAACTTTCGGGAATGTTTCTGCTAATTTCCCGCTTGGATTCGCATCACCAAATAATAAATCAGCAATTGCTCCGCCTAATGCTTGTCCACCTAAATAGCCTTCAAGTATGCCTTTTACTTTACCTATCCATGGCATTTCAATTGGAGCACCATTACTTAAAACTACAACGATATTACTTTGAACTTCAGCAATAGCCTCAATTAATTGCACGTGATTTTCTGGCATCTGTAAATGCCTTCGATCAAAACCTTCTGACTCATAACGATCTGGAAGTCCAACAAAAAGGACTACTGTATCTGCTTGCTCTGCAATCTTTTTTGCTTCATTAATCATGTTTTCATTTACATCATCGCTTGCAAGGTCATAGCCTTGTGCAAATAATATGTTTGTTTTTTCATCTGATACCATTTCGATTTCTTCGAGAATACTTTCAAGCTTTGTTGGATTAATATGAGAGCTTCCGCCTCCTTGATAACGTGGTTGCTTTGCAAATTCTCCAATTATCGCTACCATCCCCTCTTTTTTCAGCGGAAGGATGGAATCTTCATTTTTTAACATAACCATACTTTCATTTGCAACTTCTCTAGCAAGCTGATGATGCACGTCCTTACTATACACAGCGTTTTCTATTTGGTTATCATAAGCTTTAAAAATAATGTAAAGTAATCGCTCTACTGCTTGCTCAAGCTTTTCTACAGATAGCTCACCACCATTAACTGCATCAACAATCTTCTTCTCACCAATTCCAAAGCTTGAAGGCATTTCTAACTCCAAACCGTTAGCTAAACCTGCAACACGCTCATTTACTGCACCCCAATCAGAAACGACAAAACCTTCAAATCCCCATTCATCTTTTAAAATATCATTTAATAAATAGTTATTTTCCGAAGCATATTCACCATTTATCTTGTTGTAAGCACTCATCACTGTCCAAGGCTGTGCTTCCTTAATGACATCTTCAAAGCTAGCAAGATAGATTTCACGCAAAGTTCTTTCATCAACAATTGCATCTACAGACATTCTGCGGTGCTCCTGATTATTAGCAGCGAAATGTTTTAATGACGTTCCAATCCCTTGACTTTGTACGCCTTTCACATGGTTTGCAGCCATTTGAGATGATAAATACGGGTCCTCTGAAAAGTACTCAAAGTTTCTTCCGCAAAGTGGCGTACGTTTTATGTTTGCACCTGGTCCAAGGAGAACACCTACATTTTCAGCCTGACATTCTTCTCCTAATGCAACTCCTACTTGATTTATTAAGTCTTTATTCCATGTACTTGCTAACCCTACTGCTGATGGGAAACAAGTCGATGGAATACTGTTATAAATCCCTAAGTGATCTGCTCCCTCTGCTTGTTTTCTAAGCCCATGTGGTCCATCAGTTACCATAATAGAAGGAATTCCTAATCGCTCAATCCCTTTTGTATTCCAAAAGTCTAATCCAGAACATAGACTTGCCTTTTCTTCTAACGTCATTTGTGAAATGATTTTCTTAATATCTCTTTTCATGATAGCCCTCCTAAAAAACAATTAAGTAAACGCTTTCTTGATGTCATTATAGTTATTATTTTTTAGATATTATGGTATATTCTTTAGAATACTTGTAAAAATTTTGGCTTATTATATTTATGATTATTTTGCAGAGTAACATAAGATGTACCCTCTTATTGTGAAACCATTGCTCAAGAGAGGATTTTATGTTGCCTTTAACTTGTAAATATATTGGCTAATGTTTAATGAATAGAGGTTAAAATAATGAATTGCTCCAAACTAGAAGATCTATATTATATTTGTAGGCTAGTCTTTGACATACATAAAACACCTATCTTTTTCATTGATAACAAAGGAAATTTAGCATTTGAAATCTCTCCAAATTTTCAGCATAACCCTTTGTATTCTTCAAAAGAGGAGTTGCTTAACCAAGTATTTAGGGACAATCCTCCCTATACTTTTCCGATACTTGAAGAGACTTCTTTTCTTGAAAATTTTTTCTCAATTAACTTGCGTTTAAACGATCAACTGAGTGGGAATATCATCGTTGGACCAGTCCTTTATTCCAGGTTATCAGAAACCTCAATTAAAGGACTCATTAATGATCTTCAACTAAAAATAGACAAAGAGAAAATGATTCGATATTATCATTCTCTCCCCATCTTAAGTAATTTGAATTTTTTAAATGTGAGTATGGTTCTTTATTACATGCTGTATCAACAAAAATTAGACATTGCTGATATTCTGCAAAAAAATATACTTGTAAAAAAGGCAGAATTTGAAATAGAGCAGCCTGACGTACAAATATCAGAGCAACGTCAAAGTACATTAACTCATATCGATCCACTAATTGAAAGGGAAATTTTCGAGTGTATTAAGCTGGGGAAAAAGGATAATTTAATTAAAAATCTAAAGAAATTGCCTGAATCAGGGGATCTTGGGGTGTTATCAAAAACAAGTCATTTGCGAAGCCAGAAGAATTCTGCCATCGCGGCAATTACACTTGCGACTAGATCAGCTATAGATGGTGGACTATTCCCTGAAATCGCATATACCCTCAGTGATTTATTTATTCAAAAACTCGAAGAAATAAATAAAAGTGAAGCCATTTCTCCATTTTTGGAGAATGCTTTACTTGAGTTCTCAGAACGAGTTAAAAATGGGACGATGCAAAAACATTCAAAACCTATAAACGTATGTCAAAATTATATATTTACTCATCTTTACGAAGAAATCACGCTATCCCATCTAGCCGAAATAGTCGCATTAAACCCTAGCTATCTATCTTCCCTTTTCAAAAAAGAAATTGGAATTTCACTAGGCGAATATATACAGCGTGCTAAAATTGATGAGTCAAAAAGTTTAATGACTTATACGAGACATTCTATATCCGAAATTTCTTCATTATTAAATTTCCATGATCAGAGCCATTTTACAAAGGTCTTCAAAAAACATACTGGTGTTTCACCTAAACAATTTAAAAATGGATGTTTTTAATGCTTATCGTCCTACTAAGAGCAACCTTCTCTCGTTCGACCAATAGATTTATTTTTGTTGCTTTATATTATTAATAAAAATCCCCTCGACTCGTGTTGAGAGGATTTTTATTAATGATATACGTTTTTTCTGTTTCCTTTCCATTCTCAATACATGGCTTTTGAGCTAAAGGAAAATAAATGGTGTAAATATTTCTCTAGCTTCTTCTTATATCTCCTAATGTATAATACGTTTAGAAAGTTCAAATTCTTTTTATTAGTTGTTGGTCATCCAATATACAAATCCTGAAATATATGGAATTAACCACACAATTACACTAAATGTGTGAAACTTTGCTAATCTTTTAACAGCATACATGAATGATTGAGTCAGGTTAAAAAAATAAATTAGGGACAGTCATAACTGCCCCTAATTATTAAATGGGAAAAACCCTACTCGATGTTTTTATTGACTATAAAGTTAGCCCGCCATCTACAAGAACAATTGAACCGGACATATAGCTCGCCTTATCTGATGCTAAGTAAGCAACCATTTCAGCGAGTTCTTTCGGATCAGCATAACGACCCATTCTCATATTGGAAATCTCTTCTGGAACGTATCCACCTTTTGCAAACTGAGCTTCAACACTTGTTGTTAATGCTGTTTTCACACCACCAGGACAGAGTGCATTTATAAGAATTCCTTTTTTCGTATATTCTAATGCAGCACCCTTGGTTAAGCCTACAACCGCATGTTTGCTTGCAGAATATGCAGCTACACTGTGCTCAGGACGAACCCCTGCAGTAGAAGCAGTATTAATAATTGAGCCACTTCCTTGCTCCTCCATCACTTTTAACACATATTTCATTCCAAGGAAGACCCCTTTTACATTGATAGACATAATGCGGTCAAATTCGGATTCTTCTATTGAAGTGAAAGGTGCGAACTTTTGGATAACACCTGCATTGTTGAAAAATATGTCGATACGTCCATATGTTTCGACTGCTTTCTTTACATAGTTTTGCACATCTTCAGTTTTCGAGACATCGGCCTGGACAAAGATACCTTCTCCGCCCTGTTCTTTCACAAGTTTTAACGTTTCTTCTCCTGTTTCCTCATTGAAATCGACTAATACAACTGTTGCACCGTTACTAGCAAGTTTCAAACTGCTTGCTCTTCCGATTCCACTTCCTGCACCAGTTAAGACAGCAATTTTATTTGATAATTCCATGTTTAATTCCTCCCTAGTTAATATTCCTTTTTATACAATCATTTTATTGCTTGTATAAAAAGGAATATTGTATTATCTTACGAATAATAGTATTTATTTAAGTATTATAAAAATATAGCCAATTCCAAAAAAATGAATGGAGTTTATGGACTAGATGGAAACGGTCATACAAGATTTACAATATATATGTGAGCTTATTTATGAAGCTCATCAAATACCTGTTTATTATGTCAATCAATTTAGTGAGATTGAATACGAATTTTCAAGTAGAGACTTACAGGGGCATTCATATTACAGCCAGTTCAAGGAGCAAATCAGTGTCTATACTTATGAAGAGAATTCAAAGGATTTTCCTATCTTCTTTTCGAATTCAAATTTGAACTTTTTCTTTGTCAATCTACAAAAAACGAACCTATTTTTAGGCACTATTATTTTAGGCCCTACCCTTGAGTCAGAAATATCTGATGAAAATATTAGCAAAATCCTTGATGCTTTTAACGGAAACCTGAATAAAAGGAAACTCATTGAATACTATCGTTCCATCCCCATTATTGATAGTCAACAATTCCTAACCATTAGTCTATTAGTTTATTATTTGATGTATCATAAAAAGCTTGATAAAACGATGGTCATCCAAAACAATAAAGCGCTGACCCTTGATATGATTGAATTAGAGAATCCGGATCTTGAGCTTTCAAAAGGGAGAAGGAATTTCATTTTCCATTCCAATCTTTCATATGAACGAGTTTTGCTTGATTATGTCAAAAAAGGACGAATAAATAAAATAAAGGATATCTTTGATTACTCTATTGTCGGCGAGGCGGAATTAGGGTTATTATCGAAACGAAATCGCCTAAGAAGTGAAAAAAATTTAATGATAACTGGAATTGCTCTTGTTTGCAGAGCGGCCATTGAAGGTGGTTTAAATACTGAAGCGGCCTTTACCTTAAGTGATTTCTATATTCAACAACTCGAGGAATTAGGAAGCTTAAAAGCAATTTTAAAATTAATGGAAGAAGCCATAATGGATTTTACCAATCGTGTGCACCAATTAAATGAAGAAAAATATTCTGCAACAATTACAGCTTGTCAACATTATATTTATGACCATCTTTATGACGACATCAGACTTAATCAGCTTGCACAAATGTGTCATTTAAGCCCAAATTACTTATCATCACTTTTTAAAAAAGAGGTTGGTAAACCACTAAGTGATTACATTCAACAGCAACGAGTTGACGAAGCAAAAAAACTATTACTTTTAACTAATTATTCGATTTTAGACATCAGCATGTGGCTGAATTTCAACGACCAAAGTTATTTTATAAAAATCTTTAAAAAATACACTGGTTTAACCCCCAGGCAGTTTAGAAATGATCATTTTCCCGATCATACAACGACATAATTATTCTATCAAATAGGGGTGCCAGCACATCACTATCGACCTAAGATAAATTTATATCCATAATTCAAAAAAAAATGGACGAAAAGACCATCTTGATATTTTAGGTGTCGTTTATCAGTACACTGTATCCAATACCGAACAGAAAAAGGTACTGGGCTAGGTATTATGTTAAAGAGCGCTTGTGTGTGGTGCTCTTTTTTAGTTTTTACTAAGAATTTTGATTTTGTGCATCTTAATAATTATTCATTTTTCATTTAGTTAACTTTGCAAAATAAGCTTTGTATATAATATCATTCAAGAACACAAAATATTTAAGTGACCATTTATACTTACATTATTTTTGTCATAATAAAAAAAGGAGCTGTATAGCATGGATAAAGAAAATCTATTAAACCGACCGATTAATCACGTCCCATCAGATGCTCTTAATACCCCTAGTAAAGCCCAAGAAGAAATGCTAGAAACGTCATCTCAAGAGAAACAACCCCTCGACAACAAAATAGATATTACCCAAGACCTATATGGCACAGACTTACCCATTTCAGATGTAGAAAGAACAACAAACAAAAAGTAAATTGCAACGAAAAAATTTTAAGAACGAGTAAACTTGATTCTTTTTCATTTATTTATAACGAACCGCTCAGGTGCAAATTTCAAAATCAGGGATTTATTTTAGCCTAATTCACGAAAGAATTCTCCTTCCTCAAACATGGACAGATCAATAGCCAAACGGTAGGTGAAAGATGAATTTTTCTTTCTGTGCATAGATAGGAAAACGAGCACCCTATCGCTATAAATAGGCGTGCTCGTTTTTACTTTCATTATATTATCGATTTAATATCCTATTTCCTATCAAATCCAGTAGGGAACCAACAATCCCTAACGGCATTTCCTAATCCACCGCAATTATTATTTGAATCATTTAAAATTTCTCCATATCGGGCATCTACTATTTAAACAAAAACTCCCCTTAAATCAAAAATGATTAAGAGGAGTCAGTTAAATATGATGAAGTTATAGTTCAGATTTCACTTGAACAGAAACATTGTTTTTAATTAAATTTTTGACGTCTTTAAAGGTAACAAAATTGTTACTTTGCTCATCCCAAAGACGGAAACGAATTGAACGCAAGCTTGTAGCAAGAGTAATCGTTGGTACATTTTTTAAAGGAAGCGTATTATTGTGTGCCTCTTCTAATTTATAGTTAGGTACTCTTGGACTCAAATGGTGAACATGATGAAATCCAATATTACCAGTTAGAAATTGCAGGATTTTTGGAAGTTTATAAAATGAACTTCCTTCCACTGCCGCTTTCACATATTCCCACTCTTTATCTTCTTCAAAATAAGAATCTTCGAATGTGTGCTGTACGTAAAACAGCCAAATACCTACTGAACCTGCTATTAAGAATATCGTACCATGTACTAAAAGAAACGATTGCCATCCGATTGCCCAGCAAAGTACCCCTATTAAAGCAACAATTAAAACATTCGTCAAATAAGTGTTCATGCGTTCTTTCTTTCTAGCACCTTTTCTGTTAAATCTATTTTTAAGAAGGAAAACATAAATCGGACCTAATCCAAACATAACCAACGGATTGCGATATAAACGATACGCTAAACGGAGTCTAAATGGTGCTGCTAAATATTCATTCACTGTAAGCGTCCAAATATCTCCTGTACCTCGCTTATCCAAATTACCACTTGTAGCGTGATGAACGGAATGCTCATGCCCCCATTGATCAAACGGGAATAAAGTTAAAACACCCATACACGTCCCTACTATTCTATTTACACGGCGACTTTTAAAAAAAGAATGATGGGTACAATCATGAAAAATAATGAAAATCCGTGTCATAAATCCAGCGGCTAACAGTGATGGAACTAATGATAACCAATAAGAAACGGACAAACTTTTATAAGCAAGGTACCATAAGATAATAAATGGCACTACCGTATTGATGATTTGCCAAATACTTTTTTTTGCCGTTGATTTTTCAAAAGGAGCAACTTGTTTTTTTAAATTTTTAGTATTTTGTAAGTTCATTTTTTCTAATTCCTTTCCGTTTTGTTGCTAATTCGTATTATAACACATTATTAGTAGTAGGTGTTATATGTAGGTATAATAAATATTTTATAATATAAAAATCTCTTTTTTCTTACTCATCCCTTACAAATTGCTTACGTCCAAAAAGCTTCTATAATACGATAGAAAAAGCATTTGTGGAAGTTGATAATAGTAATCCCTCATTTTCATGAAGTTAACAACAACCTGTTTCCTAAAACCGTAAAAAAGCCGATTCCCCATAAATTTAAGGATAATCGACTTCTTTATTATTTATTTAATTGTAGTATTTGAAGACATTTTAAAAGTATTATCTATAAAACAATCCGTTTCTCAGTTTCTGAATCGAAATAATGCACTTTATCCATGTTGAAACCGAGCTCTATATTTGATTGACTTTGCACATCTAAAGATGTGTCCACACGTGCAACAAAAGATTGACCATTAATGTTAGAATATAAATATGTTTCTGCCCCCATTAATTCTGCTACATCAATAGATACCGTTACTTTTGCGTTATACGGTAAAGCCTCGATTGCTTTTCCATAATAAAAATCTTCTAGACGTATCCCTATTATGATTTCTTTATTCGTATATCCATTGTTTCGCAAACTCTTCATCTTCTCTTCTGGCACTTCAAATTTCCACTTATCAATCATAACTGCATTATCTGTTAATACTCCTTTGAAAAAATTCATTCCAGGAGAACCAATAAATCCGCCAACAAATACATTCTCTGGATTATCATACACTTCTTTCGATGTAGCGACTTGTTGTACAATCCCGTCTTTTAGCACAACAAGGCGAGTGCCATCGTCATAGCTTCTATTTGATCGTGAGTAACTGTGTTCGGTGCCTTTTTTCATAAAGAGCAGTACTTTTTATTTTCATCTAAAATTTAAATTTACTTAACAATAAAAACAAGATTAAAATAAATAAAAGTTTATTGTTAAACGATAAATTTCATGTTAGATTAAATAGATAATATTTAAATGAGGTGCTTTATATGAAACAAGGATCAACACTCTTTTTAAAGACAGCTATTATCCTTATCGGTATCCCTGTTCTTGCTTTATGTATATTTTTAGTTCCTAACATAGGGAATTATGCAGCGGAATTGTACCCCAATTTTGCATTAATAAAATATCTGGTGTTACTTACTCTATATGCAACAGTGATACCTTTTTATTTTGCTCTATATCAAGCCTTTAAACTTGTAAGCTACATTGACAAGGGTAACGCCTTCTCGAAATTATCTGTTAGAGCTTTAAAGAAGATAAAACACTGCGCAGTAACAATTAGTATATTATATGTAGTAGGCATGCCACTCTTCTATCTTGTGGCAGAGAGAGATGACGCACCTGGTATTATTATACTTGGGATGCTTCTAATCTTTGCTTCAATGGTTATCGCAGTCTTTGCTGCCGTTCTCCAAAGACTTTTAAAAGATGCGATAGATATAAAATCAGAAAATGATTTAACGGTCTGAGGTGAATAACATGGCAATAATAATTAATATTGATGTAATGTTAGCTAAAAGAAAAATGAGCGTAACAGAGCTTTCAGAGAAGGTTGGAATTACAATGGCTAACCTTTCTATATTAAAAAATGGAAAAGCAAAAGCAATTAGAATTTCAACTTTAGATGCTATTTGTAAAGCATTAGAATGCCAACCTGGGGATATTTTAGAATATCAACCTGAAGATAGCGAATAAAAAGAGTCCTTCTATTAATGAAGGACTCTTTTTATTGCTCATTACGGCGCGAAGCTAACTTGACCCGTCAAAACTAAAATAATTGCGATGATCCAAAATATAAAAAATGATGAGGACAGTACTAATGAAATAATAGCTATCCCCTTTTTCTCTGTTTTTTTCGTCATTGTGATTATTGAAAGTATAATACCTACACCTGTAAGAGCAATTGTAATATAATCACCCACTATATTACCCGCATTTGCTATCCTCGTCGGAGTTATAAAAACGAATAAAAAACACATAATCCCGATGAGTAAAGATACATAGCTTATTATGCTATACTTCTTTTTGGGAACTATTTCAGTTTTCATATTAACCCACCCCTTCTATATAGCTATGAGTTCATATTAGCATGAATAACCATAATTCGGTTAAGATAGCAGATACTTCTGCAGCAATTATCCCATTTTCCCCTGGGACATATAACGCTACAAAATTAACAAGACACTTGTTACAGTGACGTATACCCTTTCCATACGTATAATTAACCTACCGATAATAACTATTTGTTCTTGTTTAGTTAGTTCCACTTTACTTTCTCCTCCAAAATAAAAAGCACCCGAATGGATGCTTAGATAAAAGTTATTCATTTTTACTTTCTCTACTTTCATCATTAATGGGTTTCGAGTCTAACATGCTTCCAATATCAGGTGGCAAAGCTAACTCTATACCAGCTACTGGTTGATTATCTTCATTAAACCAACGTTTCTTAAACTCATCCAATTCTTCATTCCTCTTATTTTTATCCATATTATCCCGCCTTTTATGTACATATGAAGCACTTCACTTAATATGTACATTGAGAAAGATACTATGCTATTTTTTCAACTCTCACATAGCTTATATAATTTTCACATAATAAAAGAGCCACCAAATAGTTACTAAAAAAACATCTTCATTCAAATCATAATTTCTAATTCGTCAATTACTATAATTACGGAATATGAAGTTTTATTCTTCCCTCAGCTAACAACCATGATAGACATTCTAGGTGAACTTATCAGGTAAACTTCATTTTTCATTATTTATCACTGTACTCATTCGAGTGTCACTCGAAGTGTTATTTAAGTATTCATAAATCGCTATGAGATAGTTTACATAATGAGTTTAAATATGAATTAACTTCAATACCACTAGAGTTATTATTACCTACTGATATTCGGGTATGGAGAAATAAATAGAACGGTGTAATACACGCTTCTTTTCATGTAGGTGACGGCTATTTTTTTTAATAAAGATGGACAATCATTCTTTAATCCTTGGCAATAAGTAAATATAGATACCTTGTTGCATACATGGGGGAAAGAACGTATTAAAGTATATAGAAAATAAAAATACAATCGCTCTAAAAAATAAAGACTGTACCTTTAAATTGAAAGATACAGTCTTTAATAATAACTTATTTTACAAAGAAAATTCTCTATCAATCACTATCTTAAAAAATTCCGAATAATTCGATAAATAATAATCAGCTACGTCACAGTTCCCTTGAAACATACATGTTGAAATACCTAATTCTTTTGCAGGTAATAAATCTAATTCTCTATCTCCAATAGCTAAATCGATATTGTGCTTTTTATGCAGATGATCATAAGCTAAAGAGTTCGGTTTTCGTGGGAAGCCATCGTCAATTGTAACCATGTCTACGAAGTATTTGTCCCAGCCGTAATGATTTAATATAGATAATACCCCCGCTCTATCTTTGTGAGTCATAATTACATTTTTATCGGCAAACTTTAAAACCTCTTCCACTTTTTCAAATGGTTTTATATCTTCTATGATAATGCGACTCTCTAATACATCAATTTCACTTAATTGTTTTTTAGATACTTCATAATAATCAATTGCGTGAGAAAATGAAACCTTTAAATTTGTATAGATTTCTTCTTCACTTATTTCCTCCCCTAAAACTTGAGAAAGAATCTTTGTATAAACTGGATACGTATCAAATAACGTCCCATCAAAGTCCCATAAAATATTCATTGTATTCACCTTTCTATTTTCCAATCATTGTATGACTAAATCCGCCCCATCCTTCGGCAATTCCATCTTCAAATAATAATCCTCTGCTCTCCAATACCTATTTTGAAACTTCGAAAGTTTCTTTCGTGTCTCTTCGCTTTCTCGCAGAAATCTTTTCTCTCTTGGGCAATCCAAGTACACCATATAATGAAAGAAATCTCTCCATTCTTTTCGCTGTAGAAAAACTCCTTCTACAATTATTACACCTACTAAAGGAAGATGTATTTCTTTCATTTCACATGAGTCGGTTTCATCATGATAAAAAGGTAATTCTAATTCAATGTCGCTTTGTAACTTTTGAAAAAGGTTTCGCAGCAACCAATCAATATCCCATTGAAGGTTATAGTACTCGTACCACCCTGCAAATCCAGTATTATATCGCTTATTTCGCTCGGTAATGTGATCATCAATATGAAAAATATGAAACGAGATTCCACTTCGTTTCATATTTTCTACTAATTTTTTTACCAATGTTGTTTTACCCGAACGACTTAGTCCGTCTATACCGATTATAAATCGCTCATCTTTATGTTCCTGAATAACTTTCATTATTTCATTTGTGCTCATTACTTTTGCCAATCTTCTTTTAATAATGAATAAACGACCGTGTCATGAGCAACATCATTTTGAATCATATATTTTCGAAGTAATCCTTCTTCTTGAAACCCAGATTTTTTTAATAAATTACGGGAAGCTTCATTTTCTATATATACGACAGCTGCAATTCTTATAAATTGCAACGTTTCAAATCCGTAAGCTAGCATTGCTTGCAGTGCTTCAGTTGCGTATCCTTGTCCCCAATATGTATCATCTAGCTCATAACCAATTTCAGCTCGTTTATGATGATTGTTAATTAAATGAAACCCACACGTACCGATTAATTGATCCGTACCTTTCTTCTCTATCCCCCAGCGAAACACATTTCCCTCTTCATTACGCTTTCTAAACGTTTGAATAGTCGTTTTCGCTTGCTCAATATTTTCGAAAGCATCCATCCCAAAATAACGAATAACGGATTCTTTTGAAAAATAATGGAACATCGTTTCTGCATCTAACAGTGTAAGTTCTCTTAATAGTAAACGCTCTGTTTCTAATTTTGGAAACCCCATCCTCTTTTTCTCCTTCTATTCTAATGAACTACAAATTTCAATATAATTACCGTCTGGATCAGCAATGTAAGCAATTGTTTGTCCCCACGGTTTTACGATTGGCTCAACTAGAACTTTAACCCCTTGTTCTTTTAATTTCTCAATCGTTTCCTTTACATCCTCTACAACAAACCCTAACTCAAAATGCGAAGATTGTAGTACACCTTCTGTGAGAGGTAGTCCTGTTAACTCCTTAACATCCTCTCGTGTATTCATCGCTAAAATTGTTGATCCTGTTTCAAATTCAATATATGTACCGTGTTCAGCTCTTATTGGTAATTTTAAAATTTCTTTATAAAACTGAAGACATTGTTCAAACTTTTCTACATATAAAATAATGTATTTCATTTTTAAGTTCATAATTATTCCCCCTTTACCTTCACCACTAAAAATTCGACAAATGTTTTTAAAAACCTTGTACCTCATAGAGCCGGGCAAAAAAAAATGAGGCCGATTTCTGGCCCCCCAGCTTATTGGCATAAAACAGGAGATTTGGTTTGGACATAACCAGTTCGTACTTTTATTATATTTTATTTTTTCTGAATTTTAAATGCATTAAACACCTATTTATATTGAGAAAGTTTTTTTACTTGCATAAAATCATACCGCTTAAGAAATGCTACAAATGGAGGTGTATACATATGGAACCAATGCTATGTCCAAGCTGTAAAACGAACCGTACTCGCTTTAATATTCTTGAGCAACAAGTAAAACCAGTCAAATTAAATCCACAAACTGGTCAAGTAGAAGAAGAATACACAAATGAAACGATGAACGCTTTTCATATGGCTTATCAAGGACCAACTTACCGCGTCCAATGTGCTGTATGTGGACTTGTTGAAAACCCAGAACAATTTATTAAACCTGCGCAAAATCAGTCTTTTTCTTAAACATTTTTATTACCCCCTACCAATTTTCTATAGGGGGTTTTTTCGGTTTACGTAAGCAAGGTGGACAATTGCTGTTTAATCAAAGGTTCCTAATTCATCTACATGTCTACTATTCATACACCGTCATATATTTTTCTTTTCCACACAAATATAGCGGCCCAATAGAATCAAAGAACAGCTAAGCCTTGCGACCCAAAGTAAGGAAAATTTGATGAAGCAACAACCTGCAACCTTACTAGACTACCATCACTTTGAATATTAAATACTGACACTGTGCCCTGATTTCCATTAAGGGTGTAAAAATGTCGTCCATCTTTACTCACTCCAACATCCATCGGAAGACCCGGTGCTGTCCCCGACGGCGTACTAGTAATATGCCTTACTACTGACAGTACTCCATTGGGGGCGATTTGGTAGGTGGAGATGGTGCCACTTAAAGTGTTCGTAGTGTAGGCAAAACGTTCATCCTTCGTTGTTATAACCCAACAGGCAGTTTTATATCCGTTTTGTACAGAGCCGCTGATTACGTGAAGAGTACCGTCATTGCTCAATGAATAAGATGACAACGCATTTGAAACCGCTTCTGTAACTAAGAGAATTCCGGACGATAGAAAGTAAGCACCCAATGGGCCTTTACCGTAAGAATCATTAACAATTGGTCCTGTAACCGTACCATCTTTATTTACATGGAAGACACTGAGATGGTTTGATGTAAGCTCGGAGACAACAATTTTACTACCATCCGGGGTGAAGAGAACTTGTGCGGGCTGAGCATTAAAGGTACTGAGAGCATGAGTGGATCCTGGAATAGGTGTAAGGTTTCCCTTATCATCTATGTGAAATCCAGTAATATTTGATGCAAAATTGTTTGCAGCATTACCTACATTGGAGACATAGAGAAGATTATCATACACACCAATGCTATTGGGCTGAGCACCTCCTGATGACTTTACATCCACGAAAGTCGGCACCCCGTTATCTGCTATGATAAAACTACTGATACTATGGCTGCCTGCGTTAACTGCAAATAGGAAACGACCATCACGGGACAAAATCAGAGAACCTTGTGATGCTAGAGGATCTATACCATCGTTTGCCGTTTCTGTAGAAACTTCCTTTATACCAGTACCTCTTCCGTAAGTTCGGTAAGAACCCACAAAGGTGAGCATTCCATTCGTATCCATATGAAAAGCAACAATGTGATTCATTACTTCATTATTAGTCATCATGTATACCATACTCGCACGAGCACGAAAATAATTGTTCATTCTCTGCATTTTAGGACCCTCCTCCCTTCATAATTTTATATGGTTCTTTTTCCATTTAAATTCCCACGCAAATGGAAATTGTTTTAAAATTATCTCTTACTCATCTCGTAGTTTCTTTAAGTGAAAACCTTATTCACTTCCATATTATATTTTAAACTCCATACTCTTTTAGTAATATTTACATAAGAGAGGTGAAATAAATGATATTTAATAACAGATTAATGATTCCATCCGCATTACTACTATTAGTTTGCCACATGATCATACTCTACTTTTGGATTTTCGATTGGAAGAAGATAACAACTCCTTACGGTCTAGCTATATGGACTGTTTCTACTGTTTGCGTCGTTTCTTGATTATTTATGATTTTTTTAGGTATTATTACTAGTAATTATTCTTTGTAACTGTTAGTTATATTCCTTAAATATATAGTCTTTTATTATGTAAAAAAGAGTGAACAAAATAAAATTACATAGAAATGAAAGAAGATGATTCCCGTATAATTATCTACGAAATCATCTTCTTTTAAAATCCACTCTTTATTATAATATTTCACTTTTTAATTTCTTAATTTTCCAAGAGAGTCTTATAAAGAGATACATATACATACAACCAACAAACCCCAGCATAACTTTCGCCCAAATTGGCACTCTTGATTCTGTTGAACTTAAAAATGCGTTATACATTGAGGGTAATATAGTTATTGAAATAAAGGCAAAAAATTGTAGTAATTCCTTCATTTTTTGTACCTTCGTTTCCTTTTCTGAATAAATATCAGGCAACTCTTTTTCCTCTTCTACATCTTTACAAAAATAATTCCATTTTGCAAAACTCGTTACATGTTTCCATCCACACATTTCATATATTTCAATATATTCTTTTTGTTTTTCCTTTGAATCTTTATAATCCAATCTAAAATCCGCTTTATATACTACATCTTTCGGCTTAGTTTTCTGAAACGTATACATTATATTATATTTTTGTAATGCCCAGCCTTGTTGGTGCATATTCCGTAAAAAAGCTTCTTCTTTTTCTAAGCTCCATACCGCGAAAGGTTTGAATATCTTCTTTGTCTCCATCTTCCATTCACTCCCCTAATATACTGTTTCCATTTCTTACAGATCTCTGCAGTCTGCTATACTCTAGCTCTAACACTTCTCTACCAAATGGTGTTAACTCATAGCACTTCTTTCTGTCTGTAGAGGCAACTTCAACAATCAATTTCTCTTTTAATAACTTCGTCGTATTCCCATATAAAGTACCAGGACCGAGTTTTACTTCCCCATTTGTCATCTCTTCTACCATTTGCATAATTCCGTAACCATGCATTGGCTTCACAAGTGACAATAATATGTAATATGTTGCCTCAGTTAACGGAATATATTTTTGCGCTTTCGCATTCATTATAACCACCTCCGATACATCGCTTTATGATATATCGACTAACGATACATCGTATATCGATATTGTATAATCATATTCCAAAATATGCAAGAGTAATGTAATAATTAAATATCTATTTCTTCAAATTAAGAAATCATATCAATTTTCTGAATAATTTGTTAAAATATAGAAATATCCACTTTTACTTTGAAAGGAATGATACATATGATAACTAAATTGAAAGAAAACATAGGATCTGTTTTTGTCGGTAAGGAAAATGTTATTGATTTACTACTCGTTTCATTGCTTGCTGACGGACATGTACTTCTGGAAGATGTGCCTGGCACCGGAAAAACATTACTTGCAAAAACAATTTCAAAAAGCATTGGTGGTAATTTTTCTCGCGTTCAATTTACCCCTGATGTACTTCCGAGTGATGTAACAGGTATTGAATATTTTAATCCAAAAACTAGTGAATTCGAATTAAGACTTGGACCAGTTATGACAAATATACTACTTGCAGATGAAATTAACCGCACGATGCCGAGAACACAATCTAGTTTGTTAGAAGCTATGGAAGAACGACAAGTAACGCTTGAAAAGCAGTCTACTCCTCTTCCGAAACCATTCTTTGTTATTGCGACGCAAAACCCGATTGAATCACAAGGAACTTTTCCTCTTCCAGATGCACAACTTGATCGTTTTTTAATGACGATTTCAATTGGTTATCCGGCTCCTGAAGATGAATTAAAAATGATGCGTCGTTTTCGTAACAATACACCTTTAGAAAGCGTCACATCTGTCATTTCTTTAGAGGACATTTTAGAAGCGCAGAAACAAGTGAAAGAAATTTTCGTATCAGAACCGTTAGAACACTACATTATTAAACTTGCTCATGCTACAAGAAATCATGATTACATCGCTAACGGTGTAAGCCCGCGTGCCACTTTAGCTTTAGTGCGTGCCGTTCAAGCATTAGCCTTTTTACGCGGGAGAGAATATTGTACGCCTGAAGATATTCAATTTTTAGTTCCTTCTGTTTGGAATCACCGTATCGTCTTGTCAATGGAAGGAGCTTTACGTACGACAAAAAATGAATTAATGCAAAGGATTTTAAAAGAAGTGGACGTACCCGTGGAGATTGAACAAGCATGAATGGACAGCGCGTTGTAACTGTACCTTTATTTTTTCAAATCCACATTATTCAATTAACTGTGCCCATCGCTTTACTTTTTACGTTTTTTCTGCCGCAACGAATTATTATGTTTCTCTTTTTCTTCTACTATTTATTTGCGATTTTCATTTATAAATATGTCGCTTACATAGAGAAAAGATTTCAAGTTATAAATGAAAAACAAACAACTCGGCTTTTCCCTGATGAATCCGGACAGTTTTTTATTCATTTAAAAAATGGAGCAAATATACCACTCGTTAATGGTGTTTGTTATTTTCATTTAAATTCGTCCCTTATACCGCATAAAGATCAAGGGATTGAACAAATATCAAAAACGTTATTTTCTTTCCCATTTTCACAACCTGCTCATTCAGCGCAAAAATGGGATTTAACATTAACCGCAACGAAGCGTGGTGTCTTTCAAATTGAACAATTTGAATGTGTTTTAAAAGACCCTTTTCATTTATTAACTGTCCATTTACCTGTTTTCGATAAATTAAAGACTGAAATTATTGTATACCCTACTCCTAAAGAAGTAGCCGGTTTACAAGAACTTCAGCAATTATTAACAGGTTCGTATCGAACGAATTTCTCTTTTTACAATGATGAAACATCCATTATCGGTGTAAAGCGATATGAACGTGAGTCTTTCCGCTCTATTCATTGGAAAGCATCTGCTAAAATGCAGGCGTTACAAGCGAAGCAATATGAACCTGTAAAAAATTATAGTTGGACGATTTGTCTTTCTTTAGCTGCTGATCGCGGATTCGGTTGGAAAGAAAATGTAGAAGACCTTATTTCATTTACAACATACATTTGTCAATTCGCAACGAAGCATCAAATACCGTTTGAATTATTTATTAGTGTATTAGCAGAAACTGGTGCATTGCATTTACCATTAAATGAAGGACAAACACATTACGGGAAGGCTTTAGAGGAATTAGCACGTATTTCAGATGATAGTACGTTACTTCCGAAACAAGGATTTCTTCACTATATAACGAGAAAAAGAGAGCGCTCATCTACAATGATATACATTGGCACGCAGAAGCATGAGCTCCCTCTTCTATCTCAGCCTACGTTTCTCATTAATAATGAAAGGATGGTGGAACCAGTTGAAAACTTGGCTCTTTCACGTTAATGACTTTATTCTACTCCTCCTTCTTTCATTATTAACAGAAAGAGATGAACTCATTGGTATTGCAATATTTTTAACAACAGGCTATGTAGGGTTATTTCTTATTCATAAATTAATGAAGAAAAAAACAACAGGGTTTGTAATACTGCTAGTTATTCAAATAGTCGCTTTTTCTTTCCTTCTCCCTTTCTCTCTATTTGGAACAATTATGTTACCGCTTTTCTTCTTTATCGTACACGCGGTCGGACCTGGCTATCCGGTTCAAAAATCGTTAGGCGGTATTGTATGGTTTGTCGTTTCAGCTATATTTTATGCCCCCTTTCCGCCATTGTGGAAAGTGTTACTATTAGCTTTACACATTATGATTACCTTTTGGCTAACCGGGGCAAATCGTAAACAACAACTATTACGTTTCGCTTCTATCATTACGATTGGTGTAATGAGTATGTTAATTGTTCAAGTGTTCCCTTTTATTCGACTTATGTTTGGTTTTTTGACAGAATTTATCGCATTAGGAGTCGGCTATGCTCTAATGCCATTAATTAAAGCAGCTGAAATGAAAGATACAGAAGGAGTTTGGGCAAATAAAGGACATCTCTTAAAGCCACGAATTGAAGACGGGAAAAAACTTCCTGATTTTGACCCAATACTCATAAATACCGCTACAATAATAGTCTGTACAGTCATCGCTATTTATGTCGTAAGGAAAATAATAAAAAATCGAAAACATTTAAGTTTACCAAATATGCCTATCTTCGAATCTACTATCATTACTGATAAAGAAGGAATAGGTCAAAAACGGTTCAAACGAAATAAACCACCAAATAACGAAATTCGGAAAGAAATTTTCAAACTCGAGAGCAAACTATCCCCCCCTTTAAACCGAGAGCGAGGAGAAACGGTTGAGGCTTGGTTAGAAAGAATAAATCTTGAAGAAGGTGCAAATATTCAGAGTCATATTATTATAGATGCTTATAATACAGTACGGTATTCAAATGGTGAAAACACTGTACTTTTGCATAAATTTAAGGAAGAGATTCATAAGCTTTATGCATATCAGAAGAGTTTAAAGAAGAAGAGAAAATAATGTATACAAAAAGACTCCTATTAAACTAGGAGTCTTTTTGTGTAAAAGTCCACGTTGCTTTTCACAAATTATGCTTTTTTTCCTGCTTCAATTTCTAAAGATTCTTCATGCCACCAAAGTGTTTCTTCAGGATCCTCTTTAGCGATTTGATGTGCTTCTTTTTTCGATTCTACAGTAGGATAAGAACCTTTTAGTGCACGTCCTGATGTTGTGACAAATAGTACACTAAATACAATTAATCCAATCACACTTACACCTGTTAAATAAAATGCTGGTGCTAGTGGATTACCAGTAGCATGAACTAAGTATGAACATACGAGCGGTGTCGTCCCGCCAAATATAGATACAGAAATATTAAAGGAGATAGAAAGTGCACGATAACGTACATCGGTGAAAAAGAGTGCTGGTAATAACGAAGGCAATGTTCCTTCATATACACTAAGGAAGAAACCTAAGACGAAAATACCCGCAAACATGGCTACAATATGTCCGTTACCAATTAATAAAAATGCTGGAATTGAACATAATGCTAAACCAAGTAAACCAATTTGTACTACGCATTTATTACCTACTTTATCACTTAATTTACCGAAATAAAGTGCCAGTGGAATCATAAGTGCCATCGTAATTGAAATGATTAATAAGCCTGTTGTTTCTTTGACTTTTAATACTTGTGTTAAATAAGAAGGAATATACGAAAGGATCATATAGTTTGTAATGTTAAAGAAGGCAACAATTACTGTGCTTAATAAGAAGTCTTTTTTATGATATTTTAATATATCAATAAATGAAAATTGTTCGTTGTCTTCAGATTCCTCTTGTGCCTTTTCCATCTCTTCAAAGATTGGAGATTCATCTAAATGACGTCGTAAATATAAACCGACCAAACCAATTGGTGCAGCAATTAAGAAAGGAATACGCCATCCCCAGCTGAGCATTTGCTCATCTGTTAATAATAACGTTAAAATGGTAACAATTACCGAGGCAGCAATGTAACCTGAGAGTGTTCCAATTTCAAGACCACTACCGAGTATACCACGCTTTTTATCTGGAGAAGATTCTGCGATATAAACCATTGCTCCTGAATATTCGCCGCCTGTAGAGAAGCCTTGAATCATTCGAGCAATTAAAAGTAGTATTGGTGCCCATACACCAATTTGTTCATAGGTTGGTAGTAATGCGATGAATAATGTAGAAAGTGCCATTAAAATAATAGTTGTACTTAAAACAATCTTTCGGCCATACTTATCTCCTATTCTACCAAAGAAAATACCTCCGATTGGTCGAACGAGAAAGGCCGCTGCAAATGTACCAAATGTAAGTACAAGTTGCAAACCACTATTATCCACACCTGAGAAGAATAATTGACTTAATATTACCGCTAAATATGCGTATAATCCAAAGTCAAACCACTCCATTGCATTCCCAATGCCAGTAGCAATAACTGCTTTCCTCGCTTGTTTAGGATTGACAATATTAACGTCTTGAGGTTCAAAATTCAAATCATTATTTTGTTGCATATAGTAAAACAGCTCCTTATTTAATTTAACTTCTTTAAGCACACCTTCTCTTACTAGAATAAATTCAATACGAAGCACTTAAGGAAAAGCAACGTCTCCTTATCTGTTATTATTGTTTCACATAATTAATTATTTGTCCAATGAGATGCTCCCTAGGTTAAGTAATTTAGTATTTTAAAAAGCTGAAGAAGGCGCTATACGAGTACCTTTTTCAGCTTTTTATTTTAATACGTAAATTTATTTTTTCACCCCTATTTTCTTCCTATTTGAATTAAAAATAAGGTGCTTTTTCATAAAGATTTTTAAACACTTGCTATAGCTGATAAGCTATGAATACAGGAGATAAACTCATAAATAAATGCATCAATTTCTTCTTTAGTAATTATATATGGAGGAAGTAAACGAATGATGTTCCCTTGTGTAACGTCAACTAGCATCCCTTTCTCCATTAGCTCTGCCTGTAATTTCTTCACATTTTCATTTGTATCATTCATACTAATTCCAAACATCATCCCAGCATGACGTACTTCTTTAATAAGATAAGAATTTTCTTTCTGAATTTCTTGCAATTTTTCATTGAAATACTGTGACATTTCATACGCTTCTTGCATTAAACCATCGTCAATCAATATATTTAATACGGTTAAACCTAAAGCAGTTCCCATTGATGAATGAGCAAATGTTGTACCGTGATCCCCTGGTGCAAATACATCACATAATTTTTCACCTACAATAATTCCCCCTAGCGGTATCCCGCCTCCTGCTCCTTTGCCAATTTGAATAATATCGGGTGTAATATTGAAATTTTGATAAGCGAATAGTTTTCCTGTTCTCCCCATACCACTTTGTACTTCATCAACAATAAGTAGTACATTATATTTCTCACATAAGTTTTGAACACCATGTAAATATTCACTTGATAAAGGATAGATCCCCCCGCTTCCTAAAACGGGCTCTAACATAATTGCAATCGGATTTTCGTTAATAATTATTTCTTCTAATTGTTCTATATTTTCACGTTCCACTTCATATACAGGAATCGATGTTTTAGGGAAATTTTGATATACACTTTCTTGTCTCGTAAAATGAAGTGCTCCTAACGTACGCCCGTGGAAACTATTCTTCAACACTACGATTCCTTCACGTTCCTCATGCGTATTAGCTCTATACTTATCAATTAATTTCAACGTTGTTTCTGTCGCTTCCGTACCTGAGTTTGTAAAAAAGACCTTTCCGTTTTTTAAAGAGCAATCAACTAATCTCTTTGCATACTCAATCGCAACTGGGTTTAAAAAATGAAACGGTAGATGCAGCGATTTCGTAACTTGTTCCATTGTCGTTTGCACAATTTTCGGGTGATTATACCCTAATACGTTTACTCCGACACCAGAAAATAAGTCTACATACTCTTTACCATCCACATCATAAAGCTTGCACCCTTCTCCTCTTTCTATTGCAACCTTCGTACGACAATACGTAGGCATCATATATTCTTTATCCAATTGAAACCAATCCGACATTTTAAATTCCTCCTAGTTATTTTCCCTGTTTATTTATGTTCATTCTCTATAAAGTCATGTATAAATTCATTTTTAAGATTGAAATTTTAATTGTGGTTTTCTAAAACGTGTTATTTCTCTTCCCGATATTCATTTTTCCATAATTTCTTCTATTTCAACAGGTCCACTATATGTGCGTTTTTTTCATCTAGCGGTATGTTACAAATTTGAACTTCGTATGTAATACATAATCGAGGCTACAGAATCATATTTAGTAACAATCAACGAAAAAATTTTGGAGGCTATGTCGATGAATGAAAAACACGATAAACAGAGGGAATCTTTATTAGGAGAATCCTTTAATAGCAATCGAGAACTTAATGAACCAGCTAAACTTCACTCTCAAACAGTTGGTTCACGTGGACCTATTTTAAAGCAAGATAATGTACTGCACGAGGCGTTACAAGAATTTATACATGAAAAAATTTTAGAAAGACCTGTTCATGCAAAAGGATTTGGTGCATTCGGTTATTTTCAAACGATATATCCGATGTCTGAACATACAAAACTAAGCTTTTTACAAAATTCTAATGAGAAAATTCCTGTTATGGTGCGATTTTCATTAGCTGTTAGTACGAAAGGAACACCTGATACTGCTAGAAATGTACGCGGTTTTGCTACAAAATTTTATACAAAAGAAGGCGTATTTGATCTTTTATGTAATCACCTTCCTGTCTTTTCTGTTCGTGATCCGATGCGTTTCCCTGAAACTATTAATGCGTTGTTGCCTTCACCTAAAAATAACTTAATAGACCCGGATAGATTTTGGAATTTTGTTGCTAGAGCACCCGAATCCATTCACTTTGTTGTCCGTTTATACTCTGATGCTGGTACGGCAAAAAGTCTTCGCCACATCCCAGGACATAGTGTAAATACATATGTTTGGAGAAATGCTCAAGGTTATCGAAAGTACGTAAAGTATCATTGGTATCCATTTGAAGGTGTACAATTCATTACTAGTGAGGAAGCAAATAAACTAGCTGCCGAAAATCCTGATTATAGCGGGAAAGATTTATACGATGCAATTGAGGCTGGTAAAGCAGTGGAATATGGTTTATATGTCCAGCTCATGGATCCTAAAGATGAAGCACACCTTTCTTATGACCCTTTAGATGATACAAAAGTATGGGATGAAAAGAAGTATCCTCTTATACCAGTAGGCAAAATGGTATTAAATAAAAATCCTGAAAACTATAAAGAACAAGTAGAAAAAGTCGCTTTCTCCCCTTCTAATTTACTAGACGGTGCAGAACTATCAGATGATAAAATGCTACAAGGTCGTGCTAACATTTATAGTGATTCTCAAAGAAGAAGAATTGGACCTGAATTTCGTAAAATAGCGATCAACCAACAGCAAGATTGGACACCTGCTAATCAAGCAACTAGCGGTGACGGAAGATACGTTGAAGGAAAGCTTGAAAGAACTTCCATAACTAAGAAAGACGATTTTGTGCAGCCTGGTGAATATTATGCGAAGTTATCACAAATCGAAAAAGAACATCTTGCTGAAAACTTAGCTAGTGATTTAAAAGTTATCTCCGATGATATAAGAAAGGTAGTTATGGGGTATTTCCATGAAGTGTCCGATGATTTGACAAAGAGGATTGAGAGTGCGATTCAAAGGTTTTAAGAATATAAAAAACGTCATTTTTAATGATTAAAATGACGTTTTTTTATGCGAACTTACTAGTGATTTCTACAGATCTATTTACATTTATTAATGATAGCTTTCCCCTTCAAGATTTTCGTTACATCATTTTAAATTATGGTACTCATTTTTCTTTTTCAAATAATCTTTTTCACATTGTAACGGCTTGTATTCCACTATCTTCCCTTGCTTCTTTTTCGTTTCAGTAACGATCCATTCCCCTTTTTCAAGGCTTAGGCGTTTCATTACATTTGTATCGTCTATTTCTTTATAAAGTAACAATGCTTCTTGCGCCTTCACAAATAATCTAGGCTCTCCCCTATATCCACCACTATCATAAACTTTAGTGAGCGAATTATAATAAGAATCATTTTCCCTTCCGCCATACATCAAATGTGCAGCCTCTAGGTCTCTTTTACTAACTTCCCAAAAATTATTTTCATCAATCTTTAAATCAAATGTAGATATAATGTCATTCATAATATTTTTTACATACTTTTCATCACGAATTTTACTTTCTTCCAGACAATCTGAAGATAACCTTGGTGCATTTGACTGAGAATGTACCACATGCTGTATAGATACGCACAAAATAAATACACTTAAAACATACAATAGTTTTTTCATATTTAAGTATCACCTCAAATGATTTAGATACTATATTATTTGAGGCTTAGGATATTCTTATGCTAAGAATGAGAAAGGTCCTATAAAATAGACTTTTTATAGGACCTTTTCTTTTAATATTGATTTATTAGTTTCATCGGCGAAGCAAGTACCTTACTACTTTTCACATCATATAATCCTATAGGTGTTACTCGTATAAAAGGCAAGTGCGTCGCAGAAAAGAATAAAATCGTAAATGCTGGATCGTTATAGGTGTATCCTCGCTCTTGTAGTAATTCCACCATTTTTTTCTCTTTCTGTATTAATTCGCTCATTTTTAAATCGGACATAATCCCGAGCAACGGTAATGCAATTTCGTGTAACACTTCATTTCTTTCCGCTATTACCATACCGCCACCTAGCGCTTTTACTCTATGAAAAGCTGTAAGCATATCTTCTTTACTCTTTCCAATAAGAATAATATCGCCGGTACCAGAATAAGAGCTAGCAAGACCTCCTAATCCATTCGCAAAACCTTTCACAACTGTATTCACTCGCCAAGTGCCATCACGAGCAATCATCATAAGGAAACATTCATCATGCTCAATAGAAAGTTCCTCACCGTTTAAGTCGATTTCAGTTACATATGGTTTTGAAATAACATCATTTAATAATTTTATACCTGTTGTTTCAGAAAAAATCATATCTTCTTTCTTTAAAGACCAGTCTAATGATAATGGAGTTACTTTGAATTTACTCCAGTCTATATGTAATGATGCATTTTTGTTTATTCCGTCACGCTTCATCCATTTCCCCTTTGCAATTACACTTATTGGAATCGGATTTTCTTTACTTTCCAAAATATTAATATTTGCAATTCTACCTGTCGCAATCGAACCATGTAAATGTTCCATATTATAATAACGAGCGATATTATAGCTTGCCATATTATAAGCATCTATTACTGGCACTCCTTGTTTTATCGCGGTAGAAATCATAACGTTTGTCATTCCATTTTCATAAAATGAAGGATGTGAGCCGTCTGTAGTGAGAATGAATCTATCAAACTGCTTTACTCCTAGTTCCAACAATTCTTTCAGTAAAACTTCTAAATCTGGGCGGATTGAAGAATTCCTAAGAGAAACAGTGTAACCTTGCATAAGACGTGCGAAAGCTTCCTGCCCTGTCATCGCTTCATGATCACAATCTGTACCTAACAGTTTTAACTTCGCTAAAGTCGTTTCAGATGCTCCTGGGAAATGCCCTTCCACCTTTTTATGTAATCGTTTCGTTTCCTGCACCCAATGTAACATTTCATCATCGCCATGTAATAACTTTGGCCACGCCGTTAGCTCGCCGCCTTGAAGAACCGCTTTATGCTTTAGCCACTCTATTATTTCTTCACGATTAAATAAAGATTCCCCGTTTTGCAATTCACTTTGTCCATCAAAACGACACCACCAATACATACTTGCTGGAATCTTTTCAAATTCATCTAATACACGAAATGCTTCTTCACGTTGTAAGGTAAAAAATAAAGTTAAATTATCATTAATAAACGTCGTTGTCCCAAATTGCATCGCATGATTTGCTAAAGTTTCAGGATTATATAATTGATATGGATGTGCATGCGGTTCTATGTAACTAGGAACTACATACTTTCCATCACAATCAATGACTTCACATTCGTGTAGTTGCTCTGGTAGTTTTTCTCCTACATATATAATGCGGTCATCGTAGATCCAAATATTTGCTTGCACCCACTCGCGCATATAGGAATTTAAATATGTTGCATTCTTGAATAAAATGTGCGGGCTTCTTGTGCCATCAATTACTTCAACATGTTCTCGTAATTGTGTGTTACTCCATCTAAACTGATTTTGTCCCAATGTATTTCACTCCACATCAATTTACTTTTATTTAGTAAAACAAAAATAATTAACTAACTAAAGTATTATCCATTCCTAACTCCCCTGTATATCCCCTATACTCTTTATTATATGTAATGATTACAAAAATAACAATTTTCAAAATTTATGATATATCTCTTTGATCCAAAATAAAAAAGATGTCATGCAACTGACATCTTTTTTATACTAGACTATAAGATTGAATTACACTTGTATCCGTATTTATGTTCTACATATACTTGATTGCTGCCATACCATGAATGCTAATACTGCCCTTATTTGCAAAATTAAAAAGCATCTCTTTTATTTACAACTAAAGCCGGATCCCATTCGTTTTCTTTTCATCTATTTCTTAAATTCAATTTGCATCATTTTATTAAACTGTGTAAAAACATCCATCGCACCTAAAGAGTTAATATTGACAGCTAATGTATGTTTGCCTCCCATTACTCCGCCAACAAAAGTTGTAAATCCAGGAATCGACCCTCCATGACCCCAAATTGAAACACCGTTTGAAAGTTTCGTCTCATAGATTCCAAGGCCATATCCATCACCAAGACCTTTTCCTTCTATAGGAACTGTAGTAAGCATTTCTTTTAGCTCGCGTTCTTTCAGTAACTTACCACCGAGTAAAGATGCAAAGAACGTATTTAAATCGTCCGCATTTGAAATCATATCTCCAGCTGCGTTAGCTAAACTCGGATTATAATTCGTCATGTCTTTCAATTCACTTGTTTCGTCAATTTTCATATACCCACGAGCATGATTCTTACCTGGAATTACGGGTGAATTCCCTGGTAAAAACGTATTTGACAGATCCAAAGGCTCAATAATTCGCTTTTCAATTTCTTCCGCATAACTATTTCCAGTTATTTTTTCAATAAGCATTCCTAGTATTACGTATCCTGTGTTTGAATACAACCATCCCTTACCTGGCGAAAAATCTGGAGGTAGAGAAAGTCCTATTTTCACTATTTCTTCTGCTGTATATGTTTTTTTCGAATTCATTATGTCAGCGTCTTTTGACTTTAAATATTCAGCTATACCACTCGTATGATTTAAAAGTTGACGTATCGTAATTTGATTGCCATCATACCAATTTCCTTGAATGAGGCCCGGTAGCCACTTTTCAATTGGATCGTCTAGTTGTATGCGATTTTCTCCTACTAATTGAAGAACAGTCGTAGCTGTAAAAGTCTTCGTCACACTACCAATCCGAAAGCGATATTCTGATTTTATCGGTTGCTTTGTACTTAAATCCGCCACACCAGCTGTATAACTACTAGTTTTTCCGTTGTTAGACGTTTTAGCTAATACCCCTGGCGTTCCAAGCTGTACTGTTTCCTGCATTACTTGTTTCCAACCATTCCGATTCTTTTGATCATGCATTTCTGACGGACTAGAGATCTTTTGAGTAGACTCTGCTTTCACAGTAAAACCTGGTGTGAATAGAGTAGTACCCGCTAATATAACTGCCAAACTTGCTAACTTAATTGAATTACATTTTTTCATAAGGCTCCATCTCCTCTATTAATATCTGATTGATTCAAGTTATACTTTAATCCTATATGATAAAACTCTCTTTTTTCTTATCCATTCCTTACGAAATACTTACGTTCAAATTTTGATACGATATGCTGAGAAAACGTTATGTATGAAAATAAAAAGAGAACATAACCAAAGTTATATTCTCTTCCCTACTTATTCATATCGCAAACATTCAATTGGATCTAATTTCGCCGCTTTATTCGCAGGCAGTATACCGAATACAATACCGATAAACATAGATATCCCAACCGAAATCAGTCCTAAATTTACTGAAACAATTAATGGCCATTCTGCAAATATCGCAATTAACCACGCAAAGAATACGCCAAGTATAAATCCAATTAAGCCACCTAGTGCTGTTAAAATACAAGATTCAATAAGAAACTGCATTAATACTTTACTACGTGTTGCACCAAGCGCTTTTCGGATGCCAATTTCACGCGTACGTTCTGTAACAGATACAAGCATTATATTCATAACACCTATGCCACCTACTAATAAGGATATTCCAGCAATTCCGCCAAAGACCATTTTCATCATATTCGTAGATTCTTCTAAATCTCCCATAAATTCGTTTCCATCCTCTGAAGCTTTGAATTTATGTTCAAATTTTGGCGATTTAATTTCATTCATTCGTGCTACTGCTTCTTTTGCAACGCTTTCTCGCTCGTCCCTAGCATGTAATTTCACTGTGATTGTATCGTATTCACTTACACCTGAAATTAGTGGCGTATTTTCAAGTGATGTATACCCTGCAGGACTTGGAGAAATAAACCTTTCTTCACTTTTGTAAACTCCAATAACTTTATAAGGTTTTCCCTTTATATCAATGTACAGATCATCTTCCCACTCATGAAATAATTTTGTAAATGCCGCTTCGTTTATAATAACAACCGGCGTTGGTTGTTCTAGCTCACGATCATTTAACTCGCGGCCATGAATAATTGCGAGTTTATTATCCTTCATAAAGTTACCTGTTCCACCATTTAAACTTAATTTTGTTTCTTTTGCACCAGCAAATACTTTCACGTCCATACTTACATTCGGATACACAGCCTTTACTCCTTGAACGGACTCGATCCGCTTTATCATTTCAGGGGTAATTTTTGCATTCTCTGTACCGTAATCAAGATTTTCGTAAAAGATGGTTACTTCATCATCTTTCCCTTGGCTTAACTCTGCTTTCAGCTTCTCATTAGATCCATCGCCCATTGAAATAATTGTGATGATTGCACTAATTCCAATTATGATTCCGAGCATCGTTAATATAGAGCGCATTTTATGTGCAAAGATAGAAGATATAGCCATACGTATATTTTCACTCATATTCAACTTTATCCTCTCCAATCTTGAACAATATTTCCGTCACGAATTACAATTTGGCGCGCTGCCGCTTCCCCTATTTCACGGTCATGAGTAATAATAATAATTGTTGCACCCTGTTTGTTTAACTCATAAAAAAGGTCCATAATTTGTTTACTTGTTTTCGTATCCAGTGCACCCGTTGGTTCATCAGCTAATATAAATTTCGGATTATTTACAATCGCCCGAGCAACAGCGACACGCTGCTTTTGCCCGCCTGATAGTTCATTTGGAAGATGGTTTGATCGTTCGGCAAGTCCTACTTTCATTAGGGCTGCTAATGCACGCTCACGTCTTTCCTTTTTATCTACTCCTGCATATATAAGGGGCAATTCTACATTTTGTAATGCCGTTAAACGCGGAAGTAACATGAAATTTTGGAACACAAAGCCAATTTCTTCATTTCGAATGTGCGCTAATTTTGTTTCAGACATGCTTGATATATTTTGACCCGCTAATGAATAAATCCCAGCCGTCGGTTTATCTAAACAACCAATAATATTCATAAGCGTTGATTTCCCTGAACCAGACGGACCCATAATCGAAGTAAATTCCCCTTCGTTAAGTGTTACATTTATACCATGTAATATTTCAACTGTTTCTTCCCCATTTTGAAAAGATTTCGTGATGTCTTTTAATTCGATCATTGAGTGGTAACCTCCATACCATCAGCCATATCCTTTTCCGGTTTAGAAATAATTTGATCATCTTTTTTCACACCAGAAACCTTCGCCTCGTTGTCTGTTTCAAAATCAATATTGATAGGTTGTTCCTTTGCTTTACCGTCTTTCACAATAAATACAACGTTTTTATCACCCTTTTTCACGATGCTGCTTTTCGGAATCACTGTTCCGTTTGCTTCGCCGGTTTTACTTATTACATTGACATGAAAACCCGTTTGTAATTCTTCAGAGTTGTTTAGTGTAACTACAAATGGATAATTAGAAATTGTGTTATTCTCATCCGCACTTTTTATTGGTGTTGTGCCAATTTCCGTCACAGCTCCTGTCCACGCTTTATCTTTTATTATTTTTGACGTAATAGAAACCTCTTGTCCGACTTTCACTTGAGATAATTCATATTCAGATAGTTGACCTTTCACTTTCAAAGAACCAGCTGTTCGAATCGTAACTCCGCTCATTCCTGCTTTCTCATCTGCTTCTTTGCTAATCTCTTCAATCACACCATCAGCAGGACTAGTAACCGCTAAAGCATTCGTCTTTTCTTTAATTGCCTGTATCATTTGATTAGCATTTTCAACTTCAAACTTCTTCATTTCAAGTTGTGTTTCCTGTCCTTGCATTTCTTGCTCAGCTGCTTGTAGCATCGCTTTTTCTGCACCACTTGCTTTATCTTTTTGCAGCTTTTGTTTCGCATTATCAATTTGCTTCTGCAGTAACGCTACTTCTTTTTCAGCTAACTTTTTTTGCATATCTGCTTCACTTTTTTCTAGTTTTATAGATGCATCACTGTATTTAAAAAGTAACTGTCCTTTTTTTACTTCATCACCTTTTTTCACTGCGAGCTCATAATTCCCTTTTGATAGATCAAACGCAATCATTTCAATACCATTCGGAATAACTTCTCCGCCAAATTTCTGAGCATTTTCAATTTTTTTCTCTGTAATTTTATACGTATCATATGCCCTCCCTACTTCCGGACTACTACCTGCTAAACCAAAATATGTTCCAGCCCCAATCCCGGCAATTAATACACCGATAAGTAATACTTTCTTTTTCTTTTTCATCTACATGTCACCTTTTCATATACTTGTATTTCTTCTTTTGGAGAAGACGATTTTTAGTATATATTTGGTTTCTTAATAATTTCTCGTATGTTTTCTTAAGTTTTTCTTAATATAAGAAGTTCGTATAAAGGTTAACAATAAAAAAGAACGTGTTTTCAATTTATGAAAACACGTTCTCTTACATACTTAAAACCCTATATCAACTTTTTATTTCATTCACTTTTACCATCCTGCACTAGCGTTTATACCGTTTCCGATAATAGTAAGAAGTAGTGGCCATAGTACTGGCCCTAACGTAAGAAATAGATTTAGCAATATAAGTATTCTATATCTTCCAGGGATATTATAATTTTTACGATTAACAAATACTACAAAAACTAATAATATTATGGTCGTTACAAATAAAAGTAACACTAACAACCAATACCAAACCATTAAACTGAGACTCCATGGCTGTAATAGCTCGTGTACAATACCAAAGGTGATTCCCAATACTGCAAAACTAAAGGTAGTAACTGTTGCTTTGATAAACAATTTACTTAATTTTTTATCGTATGTATACTTACAATATAAATCTATTAAAGTGTATAAAGATAAATATGCCATTAATACACCTATCCAAGACAATAACCAGTCTCCGCCTCCTCTAAATAACATGAACAGCAACCAACACATCCCTACTGCAGAAAAAGCAAAGGAAATAAGTATGCTTTTCAATACCGGTTTCATTATATTTTCACACCCTTAAAAATAAATTATAAGTTTTTACTAAACTCATGTAATTTTTTATTAACATGCTACCCATTAATCGTTTAGCTCTAATGCATCCTTTTTTCATTCTATATTAATAAAACAAAGATATACTCATGAACAATTAAAGAAGCAATACTCTACAAAGAGTTCCATATAGCTTGTATATTCTTTTTCCATTGGTAGAGATATTAAAAAATTAAGTATACATTAACATGCAATTAAATATAAGTAAATAAAATTAATTTACAGCTAATTTTATTTACTTATATAACTTTCATATTCAGATTAACTCAGCGATTATTTTATTTTCATATAATACATTCTACTATTCATATCGCCCTTTTCCATCCCGCTCTATCCACCGCATAGTCTTCTTAACATCTAACTCCGTATACGTCTTTTCACCATATCGAACAGACTCATATATCGGAATAATATCTCTCGTTCGACATATTCGTTTTAACCATTGTTGCATCGTTTCATAGGACCTTCGCTGTTCATGAAATGGTAAAGTTCTTTCCCATTCAACTAACGTTTTCCTTATCGTATCTGCAGACAATGACTTTTCTGACTGATCAATGACTTTTTCATCCTTTATGGTTCTTACCACAGTTTGCTTTGTGACCGATTCTTTCTCCTGTATTATTTCAGTTTTCGTCAACCTTTTCCTAATGTACTTGTAGATGGAATATATAATTGACATTACAATAATCACATAAAAAGCTATACTAATCCATGAGCTTGAGAGCATAGAAAATACGTCTCCCCATGAACTTTCCCTTTCAAAACCTTTAAATTTTTTACCCGTTGTCGTTCCATTCCCATTATCTCCCACTTTTGTCTCTTCCAAAGGTCTGCCATAATCTTCATTATTTTCATTGTTTATTGTTTCCTTATAAATTTCTTTAGGTTTCTTTTCACTAAAAAAACGCTCTTTTACTATGTCTTGTACATGCACAACACCTTTTGATAACGAGATTGCACTAATCGCAAAGAAAAGTATGATTAAAGCTCTTACACTCCAAAACTTTACTTTCATATGCCTCTTTTTATTCAACATGACATAAATCCCTTCTTATTCTTTAATTACAATCCATTTATTCGTTCTACTGTATTCCCTAGGTGAAGTACCAAGAATTAAAGGAACTGCATCCAATTCCTTACGACGAAATCCTGCTGTATAAAAATAAGAAGATGATACAGGCGTATCTTGATCCGATATTGAGGCAAGTACCTTTAATACATTTTGCAAATGTTTCCGATTATCCCCGTTCTTTACATGTAACAATCCGTTACCTTTCACACTGTTAATCCATAACTCAAATGAACAATCTTGCATGAGCAGTTGTTTGCATATGCCTGCGGTTAATTCAATAAGCTCTTCAATATCATTTCGTAAAGAAACGCCACTTTTATTTTGTAAATTGAGATAAATCGCATATTTATCAGATTGTGTTCGTTCATATTTTTTCCCAATTATTGTCCCTGTTTTCGCTGTTGCGCTCCAGTGAATAGAACGAAAATCTTCATTTTCATACGACTTCACTCCCATTACTTTCGTCTCATCATATAAGGGTGATGACATCGCTTTTCGAAATCCTCGTGACCATTCTTGTAATTCAGGAACTTGCATTTTCGGAACAGCTGGTAAGACTAAATAGGACGGCGTTTCAACCTGTTTATATGTTATATGTTTCGTTATGAATCCAAATGGATCAGTAATAACAATTTCAACTTCTTCCCATTTCGCGATACCTCTTTTTAATGCTACAGCTTGTAAATCAAATAAAACGGTCTCTCCACCTTTTATATTGAAATTCAAATAATAATTTGAACCTGTACTATGATTTTTGTTTAGTTCATCATGATTCCAAGTTAGCTTGTTTTCACATTTAAATCGAAATACGATATTGAAAATAGGAAATATCGACTTGTTTGAAATTTTCAATTTGCACATATTTGTTTCACCTATAAAAACGTTCGAATTACCTTGATTGTATTTCCAGTTAACGCGAGATACTTTCCGAATATATATATGCGTAGCGCCTATTAAAATTAAATACAAAAATACGAGAGATAATATGAGTAAATTACTTGAAAATACACATAAAATAACGGCTACAACTGACATAACTCCTATTACGAAAGGCTCCGCTAAAGGTGTATACACAAGCTGTTGATTCATCGTACATTCTCCACTGGCACACTAATCGTATGAAGAATTTCTTTCATGATTTGTTCTTTTGTCGTTTTCATCTCCCCTTCAATCGTTAACGTTAACCGATGAGCGCAAACGGATGCAGCTAGTAGTTTTATATCATCTGGTGTACAGTAATCTCTTTCATTTAATATTGCTCGCGCTTGGATTGCCCGCATAAATGCCAATGTGCCTCGCGGGCTTACACCAATTTCAATTAACTCATGCATACGGGTTGCTTCAATAATTTCAAGAAGATAATCTTGCACATCATTCCCTACTAACACTTCCCTTGCACGTTTTTGTATATTTATTATTTCTTCACTCGAAATAATAGAATGTAGCGTTTCTAATGGATCATTCGTTTGGAAGCGATTCATCATTTCCTTTTCTGCTTCTCTCGTAGGATAACCTTGTCGTATAGTAAGTAAAAATCGGTCTAATTGAGCATCAGGTAAAGGAAATGTACCAGCGGATTCAAGAGGATTTTGCGTTGCAATTACTAAAAAAGGTTCTGGTAATGAATGTGTCTGTTTCGCAATTGTAACAGTACGTTCTTCCATAACTTCAAGTAACGAAGATTGTGTTCTCGGTACAGCTCGATTAATTTCATCCACTAATACTATATTTGCAAAAATAGGACCTAACCTCGTTTTAAATTCCGATTCTTTCACGTCAAAATATTCGAGACCAATAACATCTCCAGGCAAAGTATCCGCTGTGAATTGAATTCTTTGAAATTTAGCGTCTACACTTTTAGCCAAACTTTTCGCTAATGTTGTTTTTCCTGTCCCAGGTACATCTTCTAATAAAATATGTCCTCTTGCTATAAGGGCTATCGCTGCGAGTTCAATCGATTCATCTTTTCCTATAATGACCTTTGAAATATTGTTAGTGATTTTCTTTAATATGTTCATATATCTCACTACCACCTTTAAATATTTTTAAAATTAAGAATATTTATTTTCCAAATTATAACACATTATAAGTAAATATATTCCTATCAAAATAAAAAAGATGACCTCAGCCATACGCTAAAGTCATCTTTTTCTACTAATTATTTTACTAGTTCACCACTATAAACTTTTATATCAAGTGGCGCAGTTAAAAATTGTCGTGCATTGCTAACGAAAGATGTGAAGTGTTCACTCGTATTATGACTCGCAACTGCTGCTTCATCTTTCCATACTTCTACCATCGTGTAAACACTCTCTTTTTCCGTATCTTTATAAAGATCATAAGATACATTTCCACTTTCTTCTCTTGAATCATGAAGTAGTGGCTGAATTTCTTCTAAAAATGATTGTTGTTTTGCTGGATCTACTTGAAATATTGCGTGAATTATAATCATGGTGTTTCCCCTCTCATATCTCACTTATTTCTGTTTTTATAAAATTACTTCCACTCAGCAACTTTTTCAATTGGAAGACGTACTGATGGATAACCACTATCAGCAGCTTTTCCGATTGAAATTAACATAACTGGTACGTGACGCTCTTTGTCTAATCCGAAAGCTTCTGCGATTTGGTCTTTTTCAAATCCACCAATTGGGCAAGTATCATAGCCGTGAGCACGTGCTGCTAACATAAATTGCATCGCTACAAGACCACCGTCAATTAGTACAGTATCTTTCATTACTTCTGGTGTAACCATTGAGAAGTAACCTGAAAGTTTTTTCATTTGATCTTCTTTTACTTCAGCTGGCATTAAACCACGTTCAACCGCTGTGCCGTAAATTTCTTCTGCGTTATCAAAGTTGTTTAAGTCACCAAATACAGCAATCATCGCTGAAGATGTTTCTACTTGAGATTGATTGAATTTCGCAAGTGGCGCAAGAGTTGCTTTTGCTTCGTCACTTTCAATAACAAGGAATCTCCATGGTTGCATGTTTACAGATGATGGTGCAAGTGTTGCTTCTGTAAGAATTTCTGTCATCTCTTCTTTGCTAATTTTCACTGAAGGATCGTACTTGCGAATTGAACGACGTCCTGTTAAAATTTCGTTAAAATCATTTGTTTTTACTGAGTTAGTCATAGTTGTATTCTCCCTTTTTAAAGTTCTTTTATATTTTCTTGAATGCGGTCTAACATCGTTAAAAGATTGTCGCGTTCTTCTTCACTTAATCCTTTAAATGCTGAAGTAGCGAAACGCTCTTTTTCCTCTTGATACACTTGAATTTTATTTCGTCCCTCTTCTGTAAGAGAAACTAACGTAATTCTGTTATCATCTGGATTTTTACGTCTTGTAATCATTCCGTTTGCTTCCAGCTGTTTTAAATGCCTCGTAATCGCGGCATTATCAATATTCACTTCTTGCTGAAGTGCTTTTTGACTAATTTCATCTACTTCATATAACTGAAGTATGAGCTCTAATCTAGACTGACTCATACCCGTACACCCTTCAAATTTTGAACTTACTTCTTTGTTTAGAAAGTGTAATTTATATAAAATTATTGCTTCTTTTGAGCATGAACTTGTCAAATTACCCCTCCTTTACATCCAATACAAAAAACATTTGATGTATCAATAGTTGATATGTCAATTAATATAATCTATATCGATTTAGAATGCAAGCATTTTGTTTTCATTTTTATTTTTTCCAAATTAAGGCGCTTTGTCGCGTTACAAAAAATGTAAATTACATTATAATAGTAATAATTTAAATGACTGGAGAGTGATTGTAATGCGGCAATACACAAATAGAAATGAGGAAATAAAAATGGAAAATGAAATGAGGATATTCACATATGACAACAATAAATATAGGGATTGTCGCGCACGTAGACGCTGGCAAGACGAGTTTGACTGAGCGTATTCTTTATGAAACGAATGTGATTAAAGAAATTGGCCGAGTAGATAGTGGTAATACGCAAACTGACTCAATGGAATTAGAGAGACAACGCGGAATTACGATTAAAGCATCTGTCGTTTCTTTCTTTATTGATAACTTAAAAGTAAATGTCATTGATACACCTGGACACGCTGATTTTATCGCTGAAGTGGAGCGATCATTCCGCGTTTTAGACGGTGCGATTTTAGTTATTTCTGCCGTTGAAGGTGTGCAAGCACAAACTAAGATTTTAATGCGGACATTACAGAAACTAAACATACCGACTATTTTATTTGTTAATAAAATTGATCGTAGTGGCGCAAATACTGAAAAAGTTATGAAACAAATAAAAGAGCTTCTTTCAAATGAAGCATCCCCCTTCTACTCTGTAGTAAACGAAGGTACAAAGGACGCTCGGATTATTGAATATAAATCCTATGACGATTGTATGGAACTGTTAGCACCATTTAACGAATCATTGCTTGAGTCATATGTAAATAACGAAATAATATCAGATACGCCATTAAGAAAAGAACTAGAAAAACAAATACAACAAGCAAATGTGTTCCCCATCTTTTTTGGCTCAGCAATGACAGGTGTAGGTGTAACTGAACTACTTGAAAATCTTTCAGCGCTAATTCCAGTTAATAAACCGACGCAAGATAAAACATTATCCGGTGTTGTTTTTAAAATTGAACGTGAACCTTCTGGCGAAAAGATTGCTTACGTAAGAGTTTTTTCAGGTAGTTTACACGCTAGAAAATATGTTGATATACAGTGTGAAGAGTCTCTACCACATAAGGAAAAGATTAAAAAAATGTGCATGTTTCATAATGGAGATGCCGTTCAATCTTCTACTGTTCAAAGCGGAGAGTTTTGCAAAGTGTGGGGACTTACGAATATTAAAATTGGTGATATTATCGGTGAGTGGACGGATTATATAAAGGATATTCACTTTGCCGAACCGCAAATGGAAGCTGCTATTGATGCAGTGCCTAGAGAGCGAATTCATGATTTATACGCTGCACTTATGGAACTATGCGAAGAAGATCCTCTCATTAAGGTTCGGAAAGACAATGTTCATAATGAACTATACATTCGCCTTTTCGGTGAAGTGCAAAAAGAAGTTATTGAAACAACACTTTATGAAAAATACCGTCTACAAGTTACCTTTTCAAACACGCGAGTTGTATGTATTGAAAAACCAATTGGCTTAGGGAATAGCGTTGAAGTAATGGGCGAAAAAGCGAATCCATTTTACGCGACAATCGGTTTCAAAGTTGAACGTGGTGAACTTAACTCTGGGATAACGTATAACTTAGGTGTTGAACTTGGATCATTGCCTTTAGCATTTCATAAAGCAATTGAAGATACTGTATTTCAAACGTTAAAACAAGGTTTATACGGATGGGAAGTTACAGACATTATCGTCACGTTAACACATACTGGTTATGCAAGCCCTGTTACAACTGCGAGTGACTTTAGAAACTTAACACCGCTCGTATTAATGGATGCTTTAAAGCAAGCTGAAACATGTGTATATGAGCCATTAAACGAATTTGAATTAACTGTACCAGAGCACGCAATTAGTACCGCAATGTATAAGCTTGCTGCTATTTCAGCAACTTTTAGAGAGCCTAGATTATATAATGACTCCTACCATTTAACAGGATCATTACCTGTTGCGAAAACAGAGGATTTTAAACGAATACTCCATTCATTTACTGAAGGAGAAGGAATCTTTACAACAAGGCCAGGTGGTTTTACAAAACTTACGGCTCCCTTCCCTACTCGAAAACGTGTTGATTATAATCCGCTGAATCGTAAGGATTATTTACTTCATGTGCTGAAGGCTTATTAAATAAAAAAGAGGTGCAGATTGCACCTCTTTTTGCATGTATTGATAGGTTAGTTTTTCCTAACAACTTCTTTAAGTTTTTCTATTATTTTTGCTATCGCTTCGATCGAATTCTCAGTTTCAAATTCTCCAACATTTACAGAATGATTAGCGTTTTTGACAACTTCAATCTGTAAATTCGTTTTATGTAACTGATCGATTTGATTTGCATTATATTGATGATCTTTATCCCCAATTACTAATAGCCCTTCATGATCACTATGTAAGATGGAATCAAAAATCGTATCAAACGTCAGTAAAGGTGTAAGTAATATCATTTTTGACTGTGCAAATTCTTCTCTCTTCATTAAATCATTCGCAATCGGGATTGTTCCGAGTGATTTTCCTAAAAACATCGAATCGTTGTATTGTCCACTTTTTAGCACTTCATTAATGATAGGATTAATATCATCCATCATTACTTTCGTTACTTCTTCCATTGGTTTTTCCATTAACTGTCCATCATAGGAATAATGAATATGTACTACATCTATTTTATTTTCAAGCATAAACATCGTTGCATAATAAAATAACGGCTTGTCATAATTGTAGCCTGAACCTGAGAACATAAAACAGATTGTATTAGAACCTTTTTCGATATGTGTGTAACGAATGACTTTATTATCTATATGTATCTCTTTTTTAGTCCCCTTCACCGTTTTCCCCTCCAAACACGCTTATTTTTGCAAAACGATATGTTCTGTATGAATTGATATATCCTTTACTTTATCTTTTATAAACGCTGGCTGTAAGTTATACGCATCTAACTCTTCTACCGGCACCCACATAAATAAATACCTTCTACCTTCTTCTTCTAGAATATATTGATCAGCCCCATTTGCAGGTAATTCATGCAATTCTACTTCATAATAAAAACTAATCTCATGAAACTTTCGCTCAGAAAGTGTAAAGAAATTTTCTACTGACCATATTAATCTCTTCACCTCAATAGGAACACCTACTTCTTCAGCAAGTTCTCGTTTTAACGCGTCCTCACTATTTTCTAGAATTTTCACTCGTCCACCTGGCACGTACCAATAATCTTCACCTTCATCTTGAAGGATAAGTATTTTATTATCATGTTTACAAATTGCTCCGACTCGGTAATTAAAACATGTTTCTTCTACTTTAAACGTAAGATCCATCCTGAATGCCCCCTATATATTATTTAAATATCGAATCATTACAAAACTAGTATGTATGTGCTGTACAAATAAGATTACTAAATTTTTCTATTTCGCTCAACATTTTTCGAACTTTCCGAAAAAACACTTACCTTTTGTCATTACAGGTATTTATACATATGTTACAATCACAATGCACATTAGAAAAGCAATATGGGGGTACAAATGGAAACGTTATTAATCCAACAAACTGAGAAATCAAATAAGTTTTGGAAAATCGTTGTGAAAGATAGAGACTACGTTGTGTTTTACGGAAAAATCGGCACAGCTGGTAGTGTGAAAGCGAAAGAGTTTGACACAGAAGAAGAATGTATGAAAGAAGCTAACAAACTAATCGCTTCCAAACGAAAAAAAGGATATACAGACCCGTGTCTTGGGGAAATTTACATAAAAGAAAAAACGATGACAGAAGAAGAATTTTGGGAACTACTTGATCGTGCAAAAACGAAAGGTGAAGACCAGGAAGAACAAATAGAATGGCTTACTTCTCATCTCGCTAAACGTACAGTACATGAAATTGTAGCTTTTGATACGCATATGCATCGCATATTAAAAGCTTCCTATACATCTCGTTTATGGGCAGCTGCCTATATTATTTTAGGCGGTTGTTCGGATGATTGTTTTGATTACTTCCGTGGATGGTTATTATATCAAGGAAAAGAAACATACGAAGCGTGTATTGAAGATCCAGAACGGTTAATTCCTGTATTAGAAAATTTGAGCGAGTATGATGTTCCAGAAATAGAAGAACTTACACTATATTTCGGACAAGAAGTATATATGGAGAAGACTGGGGATGAAGATGATACATACTTTACACTATACCATGTCTTATCAAATGAAGGATTTGAGGAAGTTGATATCGAGTTAGACTGGGATGAAGATGACGAAGAAGGTTTGAAAAAGATGTTTCCTAAGCTATGGGAAATGTACGGGGAAAATTCGATTGAGTGGTAGACTTATATTAGGACTCTGTTTAGCCAATAGACAGAGTCCTTTTTTCATAAGTTTCCTATTTAAGCTCTCTTTATTTCATACCACTTATCTAACAGCACCTTTTCTCTTTCAATTGAAATACCTGCCTTAAATTCCCTACCTTTCATTTCTCTCATCCACTCATACACGTCTTTAACAGTATCTTCTAACCTTCTAAAAGTAAGACCCTCTTTAACTGCGCTCTCTATATTAATAGAAAATCCACCTTTCCACGGCTTCGTTTCACCTTCTAATGCAAAAGTTTCGGGAAGCCATAATGGCATTTCTGTCCATGGCTGCACTTTATTCTCATGCATAAACGATTCATCAACCCAAACGAATGCAGCATCACTATTCGTAACTTTTTTACACGTATTTAATAGTTCTTCCATCGTCAATTTATAATTCGGACCTGTTATATTAATTGTGCCCACTTTATTGTTTTCTGCCATGTTTAGTCCAAAGCTTGCGACGTCTTTTATATCAACGAACTGCACTGGACGGTCTTTCCTTCCTGGAACTAACACTTCTCCCCCCTTTGCTACACGCCCAATCCAGTATGGAAGCCGATCTGTATAATCAAACATTCCCGAAAGAAGTCCTGCTCTTACGTGTAAAACACGCCCCGGCCAATACTTCTCTGCTTCTTTTTCACATAGTACTTTAAGCGCGCCGTAATACTCATAAGGAGATACTTCACCATTCTCCACAGCCTTTATTTGATCACCCGTTGGTTCAGGTTGTAATATATAATCTTCTTTTATATGATACGGGATCCAATCTTTATATACGGAAAGACTTGAAATGAATATATAATGCTTTATATTATCTTTAAGTACTTCTCCAACATTTCTAATGTGATGAGGAGAAAATCCACACGTGTCGACTACCGCGTCCCATTTTCGATTTTCTAAACTTGAAACATCATCATTTCTGTCACCGATTAACTGCTCTACTTCAGGAAAAATTTCTTTATTTGTTCCGCGATTAAATAATGTAACTTCATGCCCTCTTTTTAAAGCCTCTTCTACGAAAGCCCTTCCTAAAAAACGTGTACCGCCCAGTATTAGAATCTTCATTCTTTTTCCCCCATTCAATCAAGCGCATGATTAAAAACCTTTTCTTTTGTTTAACGATTTTCCCTTGTAAAAAGTTACGGGTATTTTTCATTTTTTTCTATAGTTAATATAACGTCATCCAAATTTGCAACTTGTGACATAACTTTTTATCGAATTCGACAGTAATGAAGACGATAAAGAGGGGTTAAAAAATATTTCAACTAAGTCATAGTGATAAGTACACATCTACGAAAATACTTATTTATACGAGCAATGCTCCTGTCAATTTGGCAGGAGCATTGTTTTTTCAACCTCTATTTACTTTTATATACTTGAATTGAAATGATCGAAATTAAACTGAGCAACCCCATAAATAAACAAGTCGCGCCTAGAATTGTATAAGAATTTCCGTATCCTTGTAATAAAGCTAAATACGTACTTGTATCCATATGACCGCCCTGCTCTGCAACAGATTCACTTGTTGCCTTACTCCCCATTTCTGGTGCATTTATTAGTACATACACACCGATAATAGCTACTAAAGCTGAAATGATTTCTACAACATTAGACTTTGTCATCATACCCTCACCTTTCAAACAACGTCTTTTATCCATCTAGTGAAATCTCTTACTATACTAGCAAAAAAAGGGATATAATTTAATCCCCTTCTCTATTACTAGAATCAACAATATGAAAATATTCATTCTGTCTATTTCCATTTCATATATAATTAAAATATCCAATATTTGATTAACAAATTATACGTACTTAGGTAGGTGATAAATATTAATAAAAACATAGTTTATCATTCAACATTTTACATTTATTCTCTCACATCGTTCTTTTATATCTTTTTGCTAAACATAGAAAATGGTCGTAGTTATTTGGGTTTCACGATGGTTGTTCCGTTGTTAGCCGTTATTTTATATCAAAAAGCATATAAGAAACAAGAAATTTTCCATACATTTGGCATTTCACGTCCAACATTAAAATCACTAATTTTCTCCATTTTATTCCCACTACTTCTAGGTCTATGTCTCCATTTCTATTTTTATATTTATAATATAAAGTTCTTATTTAATCACTGCAATGAATTGGGATTTCTCTTACTCATTGGTCTTACAATTGCAGCTTTGTCTGCATTTTTAGAGGAAATTATTTGGCGCGGGAATCTTCATTACTATTTACGAAAAAAATATTCATTAATACAAACCGCAATAATTACAGCTTCACTTTGGTCTTTATGGCATTTACCAGTAGCACTCTTTTATAAAAACTATGAGTTATGGTTTGTAGGAATATTAAGTTATCTATCGTTATTATTTATATTATCTATAATTTTGACGTACACGAGAGAGTACGGTCGTTCTGTACTACCACCCGCAATTTTACATGGTGTGTTTAATGTATTTTTTTTAACAGATGGATTGCAAAACAAGTGGGATGCCAGTCTAATGGAGTTAATTAAATTTATCTTTTTAGCAATTGCGCTCTGCATTATATATCTTATACATCGAAAAGTTAAAAAATAGTTAACAATTAAAAAAAGTGTTTCAGTTTAATGTACCTTAATTAGCTCATTAAGTACTTCAACACCTTTCAATTATTCAATAATCGTATAGGTGTTGAAGTTTTCTAATTTTAATTGAACGACTCCGTTCTCACAGCACTTATTTCAATTATGTAGAACATAGCAAGTTTAACTATTTCTCTTATTGTAACTTTTGTAAAACTTTTAAATAAGGAAATATACACTCTTTGACTAATCTCCATCTATCCTGCGCTTCCGGTATAATCTCAGATGCAATCACCACCACCAATTCCTTCTCCGGAATACAACAAATCATATTCCCACCATCACCCATGGCACAGTATGAAAAGACCCCATCTTCTTCTCGTAACCACCATAAGTAACCGTATTGATTTGAATTCATCGCTATTGATTCTTGTACCCACGATTTTGAAAGAATTTCCTTTCCATTATGAATACCTTCATTCAAATACATCTGTCCAAACTTAGCCATATCTCTAGCTGCTAACGTAAGTCCCCATCCGCCAGTTGAAATACCATTTGGATCGTGAACCCATCCCTTTACATCTTTTCCGAATAAGTCATCAAATCCAAATGCTTTCATATTGTAGTTTGGAATTTCTCTTATGCCGATAGGCTGGAATAGATATTCGTTCGCAAACTCACGAGCACTTTTCCCTGTTACACTCGTAATAATTGCTGATAGTACATGTGCGCCTGCCGATGAATATTTAAAAGGTCCAATTTCTCCACCTTTTCCTGCCCTATTTAACGTATACTTCACCCAGTCCATTTGTGTACATAGTTCTTCTAACGGTTCCTGCCAGTCTATATAAGGATATGGAGCTGTCATTGTAAGAAGGTGTCGTACTGTTATTTCAGATGAATTACAATTATATTTTGGGAAAAATTCTATTACTTTTTGATCAACGCTCTTTATATACCCTTTATCTACACATATCCCAATTAACGCGGAGATTATCGTCTTTGTGACAGATGCTACATGACGTGCATCATCTGGACCGTAACCATTATAATAATTTTCAAAAGTAACATTACCTTTTTGTACAACTAATACACCATTTATATTTTTATAGTTTTCTTTTATAGTCCAATCTAACTGTTCAGCAGTTTTCATCTTTCTTCCCCCTTAATCTATGATTAAAAAGGTTCGATAGGTACATATATATCGACTATATGTTTATTTTCCGGGTGCTGCCTTGGATCATTTCTATATACTTCAAAAGGATACGAATCTCTCGGTTTATATCCACTATTTGGTAGCCACTCGCCGTATAAAAAATCCCATGCTCCTTTATATTCATCTGGCAATATTTCAAAGTGGCCTACTGCATATTTCCCTGATGGTATTGTCATCAATCCAATATCGCTATTTCCTTCTACTACTTCATCTAGAATCGTTATGCATAGACTTGTTCTTAAATGATAGTCTTCTGTGAACTCATGATGATCATGGTAAATTGTTAATACCTTTGTATCCTCGAATGCATGATAGTTTTGCTCCGATGCGTAATGAAATAGTTTTTCTATCATTTTCGGAAAATCTATAGCTAAATCTTTATATGTACCTACATGTCTTATGTATGCGACGTTTACTTTGTCCGCTGTTACAATTTCGACCTCTCCTCGAACCTTCTTACATTCATTGTATTGAGAAGTTCCGCTTACGTCTTTGCAATTCTTGCTATTGTGATTTCTATAGTGAGACGGACTTACTCCGTAATAACTTTTAAATGTACGGGAGAAAACTGCTGAATCTGTAAACCCAAAGTGATACGCAATATGTGTAATCGTCATATCTGTGCGATATGTAAGTAGATTTGTTGCCCTTTCTAACTTTAATCGGTTTACATACCGTGATAATGGCTCGTCTACTATCCCCTTAAAAATCCGATGAAAATGAAACTTTGAAAATCCTGCTACATCCGCTAACTCTTCAATTGAAAGTGAATCATTTATATGTGATTCTATATAGTCTTGCACTTTATAAACACGTCGTAAATACTCGTTTCGACTTTGAGAACTCTCCATATTTATCACTCCTCACAACAAAAAGGCTAACTTTACGTCAGCCTACTTTACACATTTTTTAAAAATAAAACTCTACTCCCGCCGTTCCCATCATAATTTGTATGTACGGATACACCATCTATCTCATCATCCCCAACTTCAATTTGAAATCCGATTTCTTGATGAAATTGTATTGACTTTTTATTAACTGGTGACGTTATCGCTTTTACAACTTTACGGTTATTTGCACGAGCGCTATCGAAGAAATAAGAATATAACGTCGATGCGATTCCTTTTCGTCTAAACTTCGGATTTACACCGATAAAATGAACGTACGCTTCATCTTTATGAGTTTGTGAAAAGAAACCACATAGAAAACCTAACGTTTCGCCATCTTCTTCAATGATAAAACTCGTTTCTTGAAAATGGACGAAAAACAACTTCGGCAACATACTAGCCATATCTCTTCCGCCCCACCAATCATTTAATACAGAATGAATCTTTACATAATCTTCCCCTTGAATATTTCTTACTCGCATGTATTTCTCCCTCTCACTCACTTCATTTTTTCATATATTTTAATAACCGTTTCGACTAACAGAATGAATACCCAAATACCTGAAAATACAAGAACAGACTGAAATATCGATCCAATTACCATAACACCAACTGCACCTGTTATTGAAAATGATATTCCACCAAGCCCTGGATCCTGTATAAGTGCTCCAGCAGAAAAAGCAGTTATAATAGATACTATTAAATAAATAACACTCGTTATTTTTAATATTTTTATAGAAAGATACGAAGTTTGTTCTTCTTCCACTTGTGATAATTCGATTTCCCCACTCGCAATTCCTTTTTGAAGACAATCCTCACACAAAAATTCTTCATTTATTTTTTTACCACCATGTATTGTACCTGTTATTTCTTTACACCTTGAACATTTTCGATTTATCATGTTGTTATCACTCCACTCCTATAAGATTATACTTATATAATTCTACATTTGCCTTAATATTCCTTTTATGTATTTTATAGAGAAAGGTCGTATTTTATGATTGGAAAACTTACATTTGGTTATAAAGAGCTTACTGTTCAGTATGTATTACGGCCTAGTTGCTATGCGGTTATTTTTAACAATACTTGCTCAAAAATAGCTATCATCGAAAAAGGAGAACATTACTTTTTACCTGGTGGCGGTATGGAAGGTACGGAAACGAAAGAAGCATGTTTACAGCGGGAATTACTAGAGGAATTAGGTTGGGCGATTGAAATTAATCGTTATATCGGTAATGCAGCACGATATTTTTATGCAGAAAAGGAAGATACATATTATTTAAACGATGGGTTCTTTTATAGCGCAACCATGGTACATCAGCAAACTGATAACTGTGAAGGGGATCATGTTTTAAAGTGGATGTCTCCTATACTCGCTGTAGAACTTCTCATTCATGATCATCAAAAATGGGCTGTTGAACAAGCGCTTTTATTACGAAATAAAAAAGGATCTCCTTCTATATGAAAGAGATCCTTTTTACTGTTAGCTTACTTTTTTCAAATTGAGAGCTGGCTTTTTGATTCCGCCTTTTTTTACAACATATAAGCCGATAAAGATAATAAGTCCGCCAACGAGTTGCATCATATTGATTTGCTCTCCAATTGTTACAGCTGCAAAGATAACTGCGAACAATGGTACTAGATACATATAAACCATTACTTTCGTTGAGCCAATTTTACTAATACCGACATACCACATTGCAAGTCCGAAGATTGTCGCAAAGACGATTGAATATGCTAGAGAACCCCAGCTTGGCGTATCTACTGGCCACGTTAAAGAATTTACGTTGAATAAACAGTATATAACGAGAGGTACAATTCCAATTAAAGTAGACCATGATGTGACTCTCATTGCGGAGTATTTTGTAATAAGAGGTTGTGCTAATATTGGATACCATCCCCACGCAATTGCTGCGACTAATCCAATTACATTTCCGAGCCATGCATACTCGTATGTAGCTCCTCCTGTATGCCCTGTTAATAAAACGAATGCTGCACCAATAAACGCTATTATTGAACCAATTTGAACTTTCATCGAAAAACGTTCTTGTTTGTGTAATACTGCTAATATTCCTGTAAAAATAGGTGACATCGCAATTAATAATGAGGCGTTCGTTGCTGAAGTATATTTTACAGATAGCATAAACATCGTTTGATACATTGCCGTACCAACGATACCGACTGCTACTAATCGTAACCAATCTTTTCTTTCAATACGTAATGAGCGTTCCATCATAAAAGTAATAAGTAATAATACCGGTGATGCTACTAAAAATCGTAAACTATTAAATTGAATGGATGACATATATGCCACGCCATACTTTCCAATTGTATAATTTGCTCCCCATACTAATGCTACTGATACTAGGAGCCATTCCATTTGCCATCGTTTCATCCGAATCTCCCCTTCCATATTTAGCATAGTAAAATTGGCTGGATATAACACCGTCCAATTGGCTGTTTTTTTACCCAGCCAATTTGTTATACTTAATGTATATAAGAGATGCGGAGGCGTTTGTATGGAATGGAAGCTAGATAACGACAGTAAAATCCCAATTTATCAACAAGTTGTTGACTTTATTGAGAAACGTATTACATACGGAGAACTTCCTCCAGGAAGCTTCCTCCCTTCAGAACGGAAATTAGCTACACAGTTAAATGTAAACCGAAGTACGGTAACTACTGCTTATAATGAACTACGTGCTATGGGAATTGTAGAAAGTACGACCGGTAAAGGTACACGTGTAAGTACACATATGTGGGGCGTTTCTCCAACATTAACACCGAACTGGAGAAATTTCGTAGAAGGTGGTACGTTTTTACCAAACTTACCGTTACTTCGCCATATTCGAGCAGAAGTACAACAAAATGAAAATATTATAGATTTCGCAAACGGAGAGCTCGGTTGTAACCTCTATCCTCACGATCAGCTACAAACAATTTTGCGAGAACAACCGTTAACACATTCATTAAGTTACGACCATCCGCAAGGGTATCTCCCGCTAAGACAAGCAGTAGTGAAATATATGAAGGAGTATTTAAAAGTTGAAGCGACTGAACAATCCATCATGATTACATCTGGCGCACAACAAGCACTTCATCTTATCGTGCAATGTTTATTAAATCCAGGTGATGCAGTTGCTTTCGAAAGTCCTTCACACTGTTATTCCTTACCGTTATTCCAATCAGCAGGTATCCGTATTTTCCCGTTACCTGTCGATGAACACGGTATTAATCCAGACGATGTGCAAGAATTATATAGAAAGCATCGTATTAAAATGATCTTTTTAAATCCAAACTTCCAAAATCCTACGGGCACAATGCTTCATCCTAACCGTAGAAAAAAACTATTATCACTTTGCGCAGACTTACGAATTGCGATTGTTGAAGATGACCCTTCTAGTTTACTTACGCTAGAAAAGAAACAACCTTGCCCTACTTTGAAATCAATTGATGAAAATGGAACAGTCATTTATGTACATTCCTTATCTAAAATGATTGCACCAGGTTTACGAGTTGGCTGGCTTGTCGCTCCGCAGTCTGTAGTAGAAAGGTTATCCGACGCAAGGCATCAAATGGAATTAGGTATGAGCATTTTCCCGCAGTGGCTTATGCAGCAATTTTTCGAAACTGTACCATTTCAGTCTCATATCGTACCGTTACGAAAACAACTAGCAGAAAAAAGAGACGTTATCGTTCGCGCCCTAAACGAGCAACTTCACGATAAAATCTCTTTTTCAAACCCGACCGGTGGTATATACATATGGGGAAAATTAAACGAACCGATAAACGAAAAACAACTTATTATGCAGAGTTTAAAACAAGAAATCGCCTTTATGCCCGGTAGTATTTTCGGTGCGAAAGATGGTTATATTCGTTTATCATATGGAAAAGTGAATATTGATCAAATTGAGGAAGGTATTTCTCGTTTACGTGAGGCTATTTTGGTTTGTGGAAAATAAGTAGCATCCTTACATATCGTCAATAGAATTTAATTAATTTTTAACTAAGTACATAAACTAAAAACCACTTTAGTTTATGTACTTGTATTGGTTCATTTTTTTATTTCAATAAAATATGTATCATAAGATTCTTTAAAAGTGTAGCCTATCTTTTTTGCTAGTTCAACAGATTCAGAATTTGCTCCATCCCAACTAGGATATTTCCCTCTATCTAAACAATCTAATATAAGTGCTGATGCTACAATCTTAGCTAAACCTTTTCTTCTATGTTCAGGATGACTCGCAATTTCAATCTCGATTCCATCATCAAATATACTAAATGATGTTGCAGCAGATACAACTTGTCCTTCATTTAAAATGGCGTACCCTACGCCCCTATCAATAAAATCATCAATTGAATTAAACTGACTAGTAAAATCTTCTGATAGTGCATGAAATGAAGAAGACTTTGCTATATCTTTATCGATTTTTTTCACTTCATAATTTTGGGGTAATGTAGACAAAATATCCCGTATGTATTCTTTATCTAAATCGCCGGGGTTCTTATTAAATCTAAACCTTTGAAACTTCTCAATTGATCCTTTGTGAACAGTCTCTATCCGTTTTTTCCATTCATCCGAATCAACAATGGCAAGAGTAAAATCAGGTAGATTATATAGTAATTCATCCGCCTCTTCTGCGTTTGGATTCCCTGCGTAAAACACAAAAATTCCTACAGTTATTTGAGCAACAGTTGGATTTTCAGGATTGTCTACCCACGCACTTCCCATATGCCCTTGGAGATAGGAAAGTACAATAGTACTATCGAAATTCCCAAACATCTCAATTAACTTTTTCCTTACATTGTTATCTGCTTTATAAATCATTCCATTCCTTCTTTCTAAAAATTATTATTATTTCATCAATTATATGTTAGCATATATTTTAAAATATATACAATTTTTGTAAATTAAAATACAAAATCCTCGTTTGACAAAACCTAAATCTACCATTATCATCAACACGAACCTAGTTTTAGGAGTGATAAAAATGAAAATTTACGTTGATGCAGATGCTTGTCCTGTAAAAGATGTGATTATTTATGAAGCTACGAATGCTGAAATTCCTGTTACCCTCGTTACTAGCTTTTCTCATTATTCTAATGCGGAACAGCCATCAGGAGTAGAAACAATTTATGTTGATTCCGGAGCGGATGCTGCGGATTACCGAATAATGCAGTTAGCAAAAAAAGAAGATTTAATCGTAACCCAAGATTACGGTCTTGCTTCACTCGCTTTAGCAAAAGGCTGTATCGTTCTACACCATAAAGGCTATAAGTATACGAATGAAAATATTGAACAATTGTTACAAACACGGTATTTAAGTGCAATGGTTCGAAAAAGCGGTAAGCGTACAAAGGGACCGAAACCATTTACAGCAGAAGATAAAGAGAAGTTTAGAGCGCTCTTTAAAAGTATAATCGCACTTTAAAAATGAACCGTCTATTTGCAAGGAAAACTTCGCAAAACAAAGAAGAGAATATCCAAATGAATATTCTCTTCTTGAGGTTTACCTGTTTAAAATGAAGGTAAATTATCTAAGTTATTTTCCTTTATTCCATCAGGTTCACTACGTATAATATCTCTACCATACTTATGAAATACGTCCACATGAGCTAACTTCCCTGATTTCGCTTCACTAAGAGCAGCTATATAATCTAACTCTCTTCCGCTACTTGTTTTAAAAGCAATTAAATCCCCATCATCATTTTTACGAACGGCAACAATTTGTTCTGCTCCTGAATTGACTTCATGGTCTACTTCAAATTGCGCTTGCTCTTCTCCTTGATGTAAGTAATCATTATAAACTTTTTCAAAGTCTTTTTTGTCCATAAATTTCACCTCCAACACATTTTATTAGTATGGTTGTGAGGTGTTGGTTTTATGTACCTTTCTCTTAACAAAATGTATTTTTATTTATTATAAGTTTTGAATCATATATTCTAATTCAAATGCTTTTTTTAATACCTACGCAAATCCTTCAAAGTCTCCAATATATCATCTGTAAAGGCTGTACTACCCTCTGTCTCTAAAACTCTAAAATATAAACTTCTTAAGAAGGCTCTAATATTTTGTACTAAAATATCATACTGAGGATGCGGGATGTCTTCAACAATTGCTATACTATGTAACCAGTTGCCCCACTCTTCTTCAGTTAAAAGATTTTGGTTTCGTAACGACATAATTGGCGCTACTAATCTCTCATCCTCAAAATGTATGTATACGTAATCATTCAATCGAATCTTCTGACGAACAGCAGCTAATATTGCATATGAAAACTCACGATTTTGTATTGTACGTGCTAACGCATCTAGTGCATCAGCCGCGTGAGCCGTAGAATGTGCCCAACCTTTTCCTTCTACGTAACCTCTTACATCTTCTTCTAAATAGACATATTCCAGAACTTGTTCTGCTACACTGTACAGTTGTTCTTCAGATAACAACGGTTCTCTTTCATGAACAGATAAAATAAGTGGCGGAATTAATACGGAGAATGCACGTTTAAATACAGAATCAGTTCCCTTTTCACCAATTTTATAAAATAAATAATCAGGACTAATCGCTTGTAACATTAATCCTCGTAATTCTTTTTGTCTAAATACATCATTTGTAATCCATGTGTGAAGCGTACTATATATCAAATCATCACGTAATTCAGCATCAGGTGATCCGATATAATCTAGCATCCACTGTGCATATGGATACGCGTCTACGTCTTCTGGCACAGCATAATTATTATTTTTAATTTGTAGTAGTTCTTCTTTTAATTCTAGTACTTCTGTCATTATATTCCCTGTCCCCTTTTTACGTTTTTTAACTTATTTTCGCCTTATCCCCTGTAATTTCCCTCATAAAATCAAGTCGACTTTTAATATAGCTTTAGTCCCTATCTTTCTATGAACTTGATTCAATTATATAAAATTTCTCCCGAGAAATAAAAGGAAATACATTGGAACACCAAAGCTTCTCACTTTGTTTACATGCATTTCATGTAAGTTTAGGTTATAAAATAAAGTATGTTTTTTCATTCATATTCAAACGTAGTTACAATCAAAATTCGAATTATTTTAGAACTTGTTTAATAAATTTTGCTTTAGCTTTTGTGTATGCTTCTCTATCTTGGTTAAACCTTTTAGCTAACTCTTGCTTTAAATTTGAATACTCATAAACTAATTGTGGATTTTCTCGTAAGCGGTTACGAAATAAAAATTGTTGCTCCCATCGCTCAGTTCCTTTAACCATCAAATGCAGATGAGCTACACGCCTATTATTCTTCACTTTCACAAAGAACCTTCTCCAAGGTCTTTCATCTAATTCCGGGCCTACATAATGCCAATCATATATAGCCAATTTTGCTGAAATATCTAGTACTCTATCAAATGAGTCTGTTTCAGCCATTAGATCAATGATGGGTTTTGCAGGTAAACCAGGTATGGATGTACTGCCTATATGTATTACTTTGCTAATACCGAGAGGAGTAAGCAGTTCATAAAGTTGCTGTTCTTCACATCGGCCTTTATCTTGCCAATCAGGATTTGCATTAACTATCTCTACTGACTCATTCGCCCATACAGGCCAATCGTTCGGATTATCTTTTTTATCCACCCAACCCATCCCCTTTCACGGACTTTTTGCTATATAAACGATTTTAAATTCCTTTAAATACAACTACCGGATCATCAAAATTACTATTCTGAAATATAACATTCGCACATTCTTTCGGACTATGCTCATCTATATACATCTTACAAGCCGCATGATATCTGTTTATAAACATTTTCTCTGCTTCTTCATAACTTCCAAAAGCTTTAGTCTCCCGATTTGCACCACGTTTTCTCGCAATCTCAAAATCTGTATCTACGAAAATTTTATAGTCAAATAGATACTCAATTTCTTTTTTCAATAAAAATGTTCCATCTACTATTAGCACCATATTTGGCGGCGCCACTAACGGCGTATTATGTATAGGCATGTCCGTTATTAAGTTATGAGAAATCGTTTCATACTGTAAATTCCCGTTAGGTCCTAAAGGCTTTAATAGCCTTTCTTTAAAAGAGGTATAATCGTGTGCGTCTTCGTAATACCCTCTTGCAGACTCTTTTCCTTGTGCATAACGAATCACTCTCGGGTTATGAAAATCGTCAACGCTTGCGCGTGTTGCTTGTACTCCTCGGTTTTTCATTTCCTCTGCCAGTTCGTTTGCAAATGTTGTCTTTCCTGAAGCTGTAATACCACTTACTCCAACTCTTATTGGATGGATTAAGTTTAACGTTAAAATATGATTAGCAATTTCTTTCATGTATTGTTTTCGGAGCATGACATTCCCTCCTGTATACTGTTTACATAATATAATTGCAGTAAATTAAATTCGTCGCTATTGGTTGGTAAATCGATATATTGAAAAAATCGTTGATATATTTTAAGTTACGATAGATATATTTTTATTGATATATATTTTCCTTACTTTTCCTTACTTCCCCTTAAACCCTCGATACAAAGCAGTCCGTAATTCTTGCTTGTATTCCTCGATTTCTGGCATATCGAGTTCTTCCGCTAATCGAATTGCTAATTCAATATCATACGGTACACGTACGAGTTGAATAGAAAAACTCGCTGCTTCTTTTTCATTGTAAGTTCCTTCGAAAATTAAATAGGAAGCTTGTGTAATTTCAAGAGGATTTCCTACGCTACCAGCATTACATAACGTTTTCCCTCTAAAATTTTGCACATACGCCTGGTGAACGTCACCGTAGCAAACGACATCTGGTTTTCTTTCCCCTTCTATATTCTCTGTGAGCTCACTATTTTCGAACATACTAATACGCTCTTCTCTTGTTGCATGTGGTTGAATTCTTTCATATAAACTTCTTGGTGAAGCGTGGAACATACGAATGAGTTTGCCGCTCATAAAAAATTCGATTGAAAATGGTAAGCTTCTTAAATACTCATTTTGTTCTTCTGACAATTGTTTTTGATGCCATTTTAACGATTCAAATTCAGTCGGTTTTGTAATGAAATCATCCCAGTTCCCCATAACAACTCCTTCACACTCTTTACGAATGATTTCAATTACTTCGCTAGAATGAGGACCCTTTCCTACTAAATCTCCAAGACAAATAATGCGCTCGATTCCTCTTAATTTAATATCTTTCAGCACAGATTCTAATGCCGGAATATTACCGTGAATATCTGAAATTACCGCTATTTTATCCAAATGAACCCCTCCATTATCTATTGTTTATTATATCCACATGATGTGATTGATACCATTTCGGAATATAGGATGAAAAATGATTATGATCTTCTAAAATTCTGTTTAATCTCTCTTTCATATCATCTACTAAATGTGGCGTGCTTCGGTTTGTCCATACGATATCCGCTGGGAATGTCATTGCTGCATATAATGAATACAATTTCCAAAAATGGAGTGAAGGTTCACCTCCGCAATAACCGTGAACTTGACCAACCGCAAATGGTTTGCTTATTCTTGTAGTAAAAATCGCTACGTTATAAAAATCGTGTATTGGATCGCCAAAATCATATCCACCAAAATCGATAACGATAAACTCCTTATTGTGAATCATACTATTTGCTGGGTGGTAATCATCGTGTAAAAATGTGATAGGACGATTTTTCAATAAGTCTTTATGATCCTCTACAAAGGTTGATACTGGCTTCATATCGAGAAAGTCTACCTCAAAGTCTGCTAATGCTTTCAAGTATCTCTCATACTTGTTCCACCGAAACGTTTCCCATGAATCAATGACATTCTCTTTTTCTATTGCATGAATTCTTTTTAAAACTTCTCCAGCTCTTTTCCCCGCAGCATACTGCTCTTTCACCGATAACTTACCTAAACTCTCTTCTCCATTTACACCGTTAATCCATTCAAATATTTGAACGCATTTATTTAATTCTTCGAGTCTTATGAAATAAATTAATTTTGGCGTCGGGATATGTAATGACTCCAACTGTTTCATATACGTATATTCTTCTTGTTTTCGTTCAAAATTAGCAGAATCACACACTTTGACAAAATACGTTTCTCGATTCTCTAATTCAACTTTATATTTCTCTTCATGTGAAAAACCTTTCGAAATAGCTGTACACTTTACAATACGAGGCCATTCTAGTTTTCTCTCTATCTCTCTAAGCATTTCTTCCACATCGTTCACCTCTATCAATATATGTACAAACTACCTAGCACTTCATGCTTTCGTTTATTTTCTCCTTTAAATTCCACTGCAAATGGATATTCGCCCTGGTTCTTCAGGCGATCTTGCACTAGACCTTCCCCAATTGGTTCACAAAACTGCACATGAATATCTCCAAATGATACGCTTTGACACTCAGCATTCCACTTTACATTTTTTGTGACCGAGTTTGCTGTAAGCCCCATTACTTCTTTCCATTTCCGCACTGTTTCTCGAACATTTTTCACCGCATAATGAATCGTTTCAATTTGTTGTACTTTATTTTTATGTTCAGTGATCGTCCCTATGTTCCGTAAATCGTTTCTTCTTTCTTCATCCGTTTCATTCCACTGTATAAAGAAAGGTAATTTCGGTCCACTTTCTTCCTGCTTTACAAATAACATTTTCCATTCTAAAAGACGGCCATCTTTTCTCACACGTTTCCCTTCGAATGGTCCAATCGATTGTAAGCCATTTTTGCTTAAATTCACTGCTAGTTCTTCAATTTCATTTGTTCGAATTGCGATTTGTAGCATCCCTTCTCCATTTTGCAATTTAACAACCGTTTCCCGCACTAATGGATTTTCTGCTTCTTTCGCTTTTTCTTTATGCTGAACTGCCAGAAATTCTATATATGATAAATCAAAATAACATAAACTATTCCAAGTACCCCAGTTCGTATGCTCTCCGCCTAGTGCAGTATGAAATCCAAGCTCCTGCATTTGTTTTGCCGCTTCCTCTGGTGTACCATGCACTGCGTGAACAAGATGGTCAAATGCTAACATATTCTTTCTCCCCTTTCTCTCCATCCTTTTATTGTATATTTTATTTTTCTTTCATTCAATTCAAAAACTTTAAAACCCAGTTGATTTATACGATTAATATGTATTATAATAAAACAAATTTAATTATTGCTGATTGGAAAAACCAAAGGCACTTTTCTCATACGGGAAAAGTGTCTTTTTCATTTATTATTACAGGGGGATTATTTATGCAGAAATTAATTGTCTTTGCTATTATCGGATTTTTCGCTCAATTGATCGATGGAGCACTTGGTATGGCGTACGGGGTAACGTCTACCTCACTATTATTAATGTTTGGTATCGCACCAGCCGTTGCATCTGCATCAGTTCATTTAGCTGAAGTCGTTACAACCGCCGCTTCGGGTGCATCTCACATCAAATTTGGAAACGTTGATAAATATACAGTTTCTAGGCTTACATTACCAGGAGCAATTGGCGCATTTATTGGGGCATGTTTTTTAAGCAATTTACCTGGTGATGTAATTAAACCGTACATTTCCATATTTTTATTTACTTTAGGGGTTTATATTTTATTACGATTCCTCATTCAAAAACAAATTGTCGCTTCAAATAAACGTATGTCTGCAAAACAACTTGTACCACTTGGCTTATTCGCTGGATTCGTCGATTCAACTGGTGGTGGTGGCTGGGGGCCGATTACGACACCTGTTCTTCTTGCAAGGGGAAATGAAGCTAGAAAAGTTATTGGATCTGTAGATACGAGTGAATTTCCTGTTTCACTCGCTGCAACGATTGGCTTTTTCATTTCACTTGGCTGGGAACAAGTAAGCTGGGTTTGGGTATTTTCTCTCATGCTCGGTGGTATCGTTGCGGCACCAATCGCTGCATGGCTAGTACGCATCGTTCCTTCTCATTTACTTGGCGTATTAGTTGGTGGCCTTATAATCTTTACAAACATTCGTACACTACTTACTACATTTAAAGTGGATCCAACTATTATTTCACTTTCTTACGTTGCAGTTGGTCTTGTCGTTATTATATCTATTTTTATTGCTGTTCGTAATCATTCCAATCGTTCTAACGTATCGACAGCCGGTTATCCGAAAGATCAAAAACAAATGCTACCATAATTAATAATAATACCGCCCGATTTACTTCGAGCGGTATTTTTTATTTTTCTATTTTCCAATTGACCATCGTTTCAGTACTATTTACTCTTTTCATATGTAATTTCTCTAATACACGAATGGAGCTATAGTTATCAAGGAGTGTCTCCGCTATAATCGTTTCCACTTCCCCTGTTTGAAAAGCCCATTTCATTAATTCACTAACTGCTTCTGTTGCATACCCTTTATTCCAATATTTCTCAATAAATCCATAACCAATCTCTACTGTATGTTCCTCGTTCGGTTTCCCTTTAAATCCTATATCACCTAAAACAACATCATCCTCTTTCCGAATAACATACCACGGGCCCCACGGTAATGAAGCCGCATCTCGTTTCACATTTTCTATATGTCCTACAATATGCGGACCACTATTGTATCCTTGATTATCCGCAATTTGAATCCATTCTTCTGTACACGGTACTATATGTAATCTTTCCGTTTCTAATTTCATAATGATATCCCCTTTTCAATTAAACAATACCTCAATTTTATCATTAATAAAAAGAATATTCATTCTATTTATCGAATTTATACTTATTCTTTGAAACGAATTTAAGAAATAATCCCCTTCTGATAGTTATGTCGAATTATATTTTTCTGAATTTTCTTTTAATTTAAAGGGTTTTTCAATATTTTTTGCGAAACATTTGTATAACAATTTTTTCTTTGCTTATTGCTACATAATAGTAGGTTCGGGTGGAGTTATGCAAGCGTTTCCTATACAATAACCGATATTTTTTGACTTTTCCTAACAAAATTCCTTGCAATATATTCAGAAAGTCATTACAATTGCCATATATTAAATATCTTAGCAATATATAAATCCTCATCAATCCGATGAGGTAGAGGTTGCGACTTTTAAAAGTAAAATGGACGAGACACAGGGAATGTCACTGACTCCGTTTGAAAGGAAAAGTTGCCGAAGTTTATATTTCTTCTCTGGAAATATGAGCTGGGGCTGTCTCCGAAAGGAACAGAACTGTCACGTTTACAAAATTACCGTGTAAACGTGGGGTGCTATCTTAACGGAAGGGTATGATGGGGTGGTTATTTGTGAAACGTTCCGCCTAATTACTTTGGCGGCTTTTTGTATTTTTCTCCCCCGCTCCTTCCTAACCTACAAGAAAAGGAGTGTTGAACATGAATAGCGCAACAAATCAATCTACCTCTAAAACGCAAACTACACAAGGACAAGGTGAATTAAAACGCGGATTAAAATCTCGTCACCTTACGATGATTTCTCTCGGTGGTACAATCGGTACCGGATTATTTCTTGCCAGTGGTGGTGTTATCCATTCAGCTGGTCCTGGCGGTGCATTAGTCGCATATGCCGCAATTGGAATTATGGTTTATTTTTTAATGACAAGCTTAGCAGAACTCGCAGCTTACATGCCTGTTACTGGATCTTTTAGCACCTATGCAACAAAATTTGTTGATCCATCACTTGGTTTTGCACTTGGATGGAACTATTGGTATAACTGGGCGATTACGATTGCTGCTGAACTAGCGGCCGTAACATTAATTATGAAATTTTGGTTCCCAGATACCCCTTCTCTTATTTGGAGTGGACTTTGTTTAGCTATTATTTTTCTCTTAAACTATTTATCTGTTAAAGGATTTGGTGAATCTGAATATTGGTTCGCACTTATTAAAGTAGTTACTATTATTATCTTTTTAATTGTCGGTTTTATGATGATTTTTGGAATTATGGGCGGCGAAGCTGTCGGTTTTAAAAACTTCACTGTTGCAGATGCACCATTTAATGGCGGTATCATGGCAATTATCGGTGTATTTATGGCTGCTGGTTTCTCATTCCAAGGAACTGAATTATTAGGAGTGGCTGCTGGTGAAACTGCTGATCCAGAACGCAATATTCCGAAAGCAATTCGTTCTATCTTTTGGCGCATTATATTATTCTACATTTTAGCAATTCTTGTTATCGGTTTATTAATTCCTTATACGACTGATAGCCTTGCAGCAAGTGATGTTACAGTAAGTCCATTTACACTAGTATTTGAAAAAGCGGGCGTTGCCTTCGCTGCTTCTGTTATGAACGCTGTTATTTTAACTGCAGTTCTATCTGCTGGTAACTCTGGAATGTACGCATCAACTCGTATGCTTTGGGATTTAGCTCGTCAAGGAAAAGCACCAAAGTTCTTAGGCAAATTAGATAGCCGCGGTGTACCTGTTAACGCATTAATCGCAACATCAGTTGTTGGTAGCGTCGCTTTCATCGCTTCTTTATACGGTGACGGTGTTGTATACATTTGGTTATTAAATGCTTCTGGGATGTCAGGATTTATTGCTTGGGTAGGAATTGCTATTAGTCATTACCGTTTCCGAAAAGCTTATGTTGCACAAGGAAAAGATTTAAAAGACTTACCGTATAGAGCAAAATGGTTCCCATTCGGTCCAATCTTTGCATTTACACTTTGTGTTATCGTTATTTTAGGACAAAACTACGGAGCATTTATGGGAGCATCTATCGATTGGAACGGTGTACTCGTTTCTTACATCGGTTTACCACTCTTCTTAGTACTATGGTTAGGATATAAATTTACTAAGAAAACGAAAGTAATTCCACTTGATAAATGTGAACTAAAATAGAGTATAGTAAAACGAGCAAACAAATTTGTTTGCTCGTTTTTTTATTACAATCCCATTTACTTCCCTATTTCTTATCTTTTTGCAATAATAAAGTAAATACACTTAAAGGTTGGGATCACATGAACATTCGTATTACTGATGAAGCAAAAGTTGCTATACATAGATTAGAACGTGAAGACAAAAAAATTATTCGCATTAGAGGGACAATGACAAACTCTTGTAGCATTTTCATTGATGTCGATTTAATTTGGGATATATATCATGCAGATGATGTTGTATATGAAGATGCGGAGCTTATCGTACAAATGGATTCATTCACGACAGATTACACTGGTGATACTGTGAAACTTGATTATAAGACGACAGGTTTTAGTATTACGACTCCTAGTGAGACTTTGGTGTATGGATTGTCGATTAAAAAATAAACATTGTTTTTATCCGACCAATGGGGTGGAAAAATGGGCAAATATGTTCCGTTAAAATTTTTATTCAACGAAGAATTAGCAGAAAAAATGGCTGATTCTATTTGTAAACACGATCCTAATTTCTCTAAAAGAAACTTTGTATCTTCCGTAACATGTAAAGTTGAAAATTTAGAGTTAAAGCAACGTATAGAAGTAATAGCAGATGAATTACACTATGCATTACAAAAAGAATTTAATGAAGCAATACATATATTACTGAAAACATTGGGAACAGAAAATACTACAGAAGTAGGCACATTTACAAATGGTTATATGTATATGCCTATTGCAAAATACGTTGAAAAATATGGGCTTAACGATTTTGAAACCTCATTTAACGCAATGTATGAAATAACAAAAAGGAATACTGCTGAATATGCCATTCGGCCTTTTCTCGAAACATACCATGAAGACACACTAGATATATTACAACAGTGGATTCATGACGAAAACAGCCACATTAGAAGATTAGTTTCCGAAGGTACAAGACCAAGACTTCCTTGGGCTAAAAAAATAGGAGCTCTAAAAGGTGATTTTAAGCACAATTTAAAACTTTTAGAGTCATTAATGAATGATCCTTCTAAATATGTCCAAAAATCGGTAGCCAATCATATTAACGATATTACGAAAGAGGATAAGGAACTCGTTTTTCAATGGTTACAACAATTACGTGATAACAAACTTCCTGTTAACCCTTGGATTATAAAACATGGGTTAAGAACGGTAATAAAAAATGGTACTTTACCAAAAGATTTTTGTTTTTAAGTATTTTAAACAAAAACGCCTATGCTTCAAAAATGAAGTATAAGCGTTTTTTCTCTTTCAAACATTATCCTTTCCTTAAAATATTTCGAAAAATTTCCGGCTTATTTTGTTCAAATTTCTCTATTAGTTCTTTTCCAAATATCGTTATACTCTTCTCCCAAGGGTGGCCTAAATAGCCCCACTTAAAGTCCTTCTGAATAAAGAAGTAGTAATCTCCATTCGGAAATACGGGGATAATCCACTCTTCAAATTCATTTCTTTCAAACTCTAAGTGTGGATTCACCCAATAGCATTCATGTTGCCAATCAAGTGCCATAATATATTCATTCGATGCTGCATTTTCTTTAAAAACTAGTAATGCTTTTTCTTCCAAATCATCATATACATTTAAATCTATCGATTCTCCAAAGTAATGAGAAATATCATATGTAACAAAAGGACTTGGCACCTTAAAAGATGGAAATGTAGAATCACTTGGTGAAAACTCAAGTTCACTATATATCTTGTTCCAAATTTGATCGTCCTCTTTGTCTGTAAACCCCATCCAGTTTCCCATTAAACAACTACCTTCCCTTATAACTTCAAAGGATTTTCACTCGATTATCCCGAATATAAAAATAACTATTCTCACAAGGAGCGAATTTATATGAATCTATTCGAACACGAAACGTAAAACCGCTTCATCTTTACGAGAGGTCCTCCCTTTCTCTGTTCTTACTATATCATTCATTAACGAAATAGGAGGACATAATATGAAACGTGATCCATTATTTTCGGCACTATTAGAAAGTGCAAAGACAAACTTTAGTGGTTGGGATTTTTCTTTCATTTCAGGAACTGGCCGTATGAATAGCGAGCCTTTATCATGGTCGTACGGTAGCACAGCCTTCCAGCTTATGCAGCGTGCAAAATCAATGCTAGATATGGGGACTGGCGGCGGTGAGTTTTTATCTATGTTACAACCGTTCCCGCCAACTATTTATGCGACTGAAAGCTACGCTCCGAATGTCCCAATTGCACGAAAGAAATTAGAATCTTTAGGAGTTACAGTCGTAGAAGTGACTGATGATACTGCTTTACCATTTCAAGATGGTCAGTTTGATTTAATTGTGAATCAACATGAATCATATGCTGCTTCTGAAGTGAAAAGAATTCTTTCCACCAATGGAACATTTCTTACACAACAAGTTGGCGGTCTTGATTGTGCGGAGCTTAATGAGCAGTTTGGCACACCACTTAATAGCGAATTTTCAAGTTGGTCACTCAAAATGGCATGTAATGAACTAAAGGAGAATGGATTTACTATTTTGGAAGCGAAGGAAGAGTTCCCTCTTCAGCGTTTTTATGATGTCGGTGCTGTTGTCTATTACTTAAAAGCAATTCCGTGGCAAATTCCTGATTTTACAGTAGACAGCTATACCGAGGAATTGTATCGTATACATGAAATTATCTTACAAAAGGGATATTTCGATGTGAAGCAACACCGTTTTATTATAAAAGCGAATCATGTAGAGTAAACCTTGAATTAGAATTCCTTGCAAAAAAGCCAAATCCCAATAAGGGATTTGGCTTTTTTTAGTATTTTAACGCATCTTTTCCTATTGAGAAACGAGATGTTTTACATATCGTTTTTCGTATCATATTCTGTCAAAACAGCAGTTGTGTAATCAATAATATTCCGGTTATCATATGTGAATGTATGCTCTAAATTGTTTTCTTCTTTTAATACTCTTGGCAAATATCTTTGCAAATTGCTAACTACACCTCTATTATCACCATCTAATATCCAATCAATTGACTTCCATTCTAATATACCTTCAGCCGTGCTTAGTGGTGTGTCAATATGTACTCCTACTGGTAGGTCAGCAAGAAATACATACATTCCCTCACTACCCTGAGGGTCGTCTTTATCTTGAAAGATAACACTCCCTTTATACGTTACACTTGGAAGCTCTATACCCGTTTCCTCAAACGTTTCTCTAATGACTCCTTCGTATGGCGTTTCATACTCCTCTATTTTCCCTCCGACACCATTCCACATTCCCATTGTTGGCTTTTTGTTTCTATTTAATAGCAGTATATTATCTCCTTTTCTAATGAAGCAGATTGTGTATTTATACATACAATCATTTCCTTTTATTTACATCTACATCTTCTTTTGTAAGCAATTCATTTTCCACATGTGTTATTTGGCTTATTTTCATGTGAAAACACTCGCCTTATAATCCCTTACCACATAATATATAGTACAACTTTCATACGTATACTCTTTACGTATGAAAGAATTCTTTTTAGAAAGGAGAATTCAAAATCGATAACATTAGTAGCGAATTTCTAAAACAATATTACGACAGCAACGTTTGGTTACATGGTACACACTGGCTCGGGGTTCCAATCTGTAAACTTCCCTCTGATCTTTTTTGTACCAAGAGATCATTCACGAATTAAAACCCGATTTAATTATTGAATGTGGAACCTTCTATGGTGGTAGCGCACTGTATTTAGCTTCTATGTTAGATTTAATTGGAAAAGGTCATGTACTTACTATCGATATATTCCCACAACCAAATCGGCCATCACATAATCGGATTACGTATTTAACAGCCTCTTCTGTTTCTGTACAGGCCGTCCAAACAATTTTAAGTATGCGCAAACCTGATGATGTGATTTTAGTTATTTTAGATTCTGATCATAGTAAAGAGCATGTCTCAAAAGAACTTTTACTTTATAAATCTATTGTAACAACAGGCAGTTACATGATTGTAGAGGATACAAGTATTAATGGAAATCCCCTCTCTCCTGATTGGGGCCCTCGCCAATGGAAGCTGTAGAAGAGTTTTCAACTAAAAATAGCAATTTCATAATCGATGAATCTAAGCATAAGTTTTTCATTTCATTTAATCCAAAAGGTTTTTTAAAGAAGATAAAGTGAAACTTTAATAAGTGGGGGCTTTGTCCATCCCCCACTTATTATTAGTTGAACCAATCGGGCTTTTACGGGCAGTTGATCTCCCACCTAATCCCCTCGTATTTTCCAAATTTTGAGGTGGGAGTCTTACTGCCCGTTAATGCGGGATAAAGTGAAACTTTAATAAGTGGGGTTTTATGAATCCCCACTTATTTTATGATTTTCATTTTCGAAAAAGGATAGTACACAAATTCCACTTTTCCTATTATATTTTCTTCTTCAATATAACCTAAACCATTTCGACTATCCTTACTTTGTTCACGATTGTCTCCCATTACAAATAACTTATTTGGTGGAATCTTTGCCTTTTGAAAATTGTAAAACACTTGCGTATTGTTATATAAATCTTTATTTATATAAGATTCATCTTGCTTTTTGTCATTTACGTATACAGTTCCATTCGTTATGTTAATTATGTCACCAGGAAGTCCTATTACGCGTTTCACATAATATTTCGACTCATCCTCTTCCTTAATAATGACAATTTCTCCGTGCTGCAAGCTAGAAAAATGTACAGCAGCTTTATTTACAAATACGTAGTCTTCTTCATGTAAAGTCGGCTGCATCGATTTTCCTTCCACCTTACATAAAGTAAAAGACTGGTACGTTACTACCATGACAAATATAAATAGTATGTATTTTCCCCAACCTCTCTTAATCTCCTCTTTCATATCTATTCCCACCTTATCAAAACACTTTTCAATTCAAAAATATATCACTGCACCTGTTCATTTGCGCAGTGATATACTACAATTTGAATTTTATTTTACTGTGCCGTACTCGGCTGTTGTGCTACTGGGACTAGACTTACACCCGATCGCTGCGCTTTTAAATCAAAATACGCATCCAAAATTTCTTTACCAATTGTAGAATTAATACCTGATTTATCATTATTCACCCATGGCACAACAACAGAAAAAGCGACTTCCGGATCAGCGTCATATGGCGCATACCCGGCGAGAGTTAAATTATAACATTTTTTTCGATAGTTGTTTTCATCTCTTCCAATATCACTTTCTCCACCGTACACTGTCTCTGCTGTTCCTGTTTTTCCAGCCGGTTTATACGGTAGTCCTTTAAAAGTTCCAGTACCGGTCCCATCTACCTCTTGGAAAACCCTTCTAAATCCTTCTTTCACATGATTTATATATGAAAGGTCCATATCCACTCGATTTAACACGACTGGTTCCATCGATTGCATAACTTTTCCGACTTCCTCGGGTCTATTTGGTTGCTCTCTAATTTCTTGTACAATTTGTGGTTTCATTCGGTAACCGCCATTTGCAATCGTTGAAATATATTGAGCAAGCTGCAACGGCGTATATGTATCATATTGTCCAATGGCATAATCAAGTAAAAAACCAGGTATATTATCGGTTCTACCCATTTGACCAATCGATTCATTTGGCAAGTCAATACCAGTTGGCACACCTAAACCAAATTGTCTAAAATAATAACGCATCTTATTAAACGCTTCTTGTCTAATATCTAACGGATTGTTTGGTACATAATCAATCCCCGCAATCTTTAACGCCGTATTAAACATGTAGACATTGGATGAAACTTGCAATGCTCTTAAATCATCAATATCTCCAAAGTCTTTCCAAGATTTCTTCGGCTTCGAACTTCCTTTAAAGTACATTGGCGCATCAAAGAAATGCGTATATGGCTTAATCGCTTCTGTTTGATATCCCGCTAATACCGTAGCTCCTTTCACAGTTGATCCTAACTCGTAAGAACTTATCATCGTTCCTAAAGCGTAGTCTTCTATTTGCATCCCGCCATCTTTATTTACAATTTTCTTTCCTGCTAATGATAGAATTTGACCATTTTTCGGATTCATCATAACGACGAATGCACGATCCATCATCGGTTCAGAAGAATGGAATGCCCTTAAATTCTTTTCAAGACTTTCCTCCACCTTTTTCTGTAAATCCATATCAACTGTTAACATTAAATTATTTCCACTTTTTCCTTGTGTCACTTTTTCAGTCCGAATAATATTTCCAGCTCTATCAGTAATATTTTTAGACTGTTCTTTCGTTCCATGTAACACATCTTCGTATTGTTTTTCGATGTAACTCTTACCAATACGATCATTTCGGTTATAATCTCGTACTAAATAGTAGTCTAATTGTTCCCTTGGTAATCCTTCATTCTCACTCGAAACACTACCAAGTACAGAACGTAGTATTTTGTCATTTGGGTATTCACGCTCCCAATCCACAGTCGTATCTACGCCTGGCAAAATCGATAATCTTTCACTCACTACTGCATATTCATTTTGACTTACATCTTTTTTGACGATTTGTGGCGTCATTTTATATCCCGCATTCATTTTGCTTTTAATTGCTAGTACTTCTATATCCTCTTTCGAAAGCTCGTTTAGTTCTTCTTGTGTAATTCTTTCTCGTCTCAGCTCTTCTACTTTTTTATCTAATTCTTTTCCTTCAATTTCCTGTTTCCTAAATTTACTCTCATCTTCTTTCGTTACTTTTGTTGCTGCACGTTTTTCGTTTAACTGCATCCAAAAATCTTTTTTATCTGTCTCTGTTAACTTGTCCATATCTTCTTGCGGCATTTCAATTAGCTTTGCTAAATTTCTTGCCACTATTAAAACCTCTTTTGAGTCCACTCCTTTCATCTTCGTATATGTAACTGTTCGTAACGGTTTATTATTTACAATAACTTTCCCTTCCCGGTCAAACATCTTCCCTCTCGGAACTGGAGTACTCACCGTTACATCTTCCTTTTTATTCACTTCATTTCGATACGTTTCTCCGTCAATAATTTGTACTTTACCTAATTGAATAATAATAGCTGAAAATAAAAGAAAAACGATAAAAAATAGTACATTTAACCGAAACGGAATATGAGTCTTTTTCTTTTTCGACTGTTTCTGCTTCTCCTTTTTTTGTCTCATTTTGCTCCCTCGCTTCATTCTTTTAACATTTCTGCGCAAAAATCATTATGTATTAAATTTATTTATATGATATATATAGAATTTTATATTAGTTACAAAAGAAAGAAAAGATTTAATTTTCAGTTTTCGTATTTTACACCCTATTTATTACCATTCCCCTTAATACGTAATAACATGAATATAATGCATACAAAAAACTGAGGTGGACATCATTCACCTCAGTTTCTTTACGAAATCAAAAACTTATTTAATCGAAGATAACCCTTGGGCAAATTCACCAATCTTATTTTGAAAAATAAAATCAAAATTGTATTCTTGTCCCGTTAATTCTTCATTTACTAAAATTGTTGTTGCTCCTACTTCTCTCTTTGCGATTTCTGGGAATGAAGCGACAGGCTGTACTTTTAATGACGTTCCCATTACGAGAAGTACATCTGTTTCATATAAACGTTTTATCGCATTTTGATATTGAGGTAACGTATCTCCGTATAAAACAACATCTGGATTTAGAATGAAATTACATTTTTCACAACGCGGCACTTCATGATCAATCATATATTGTAAATCATATCCCGCTTTACACTTCGGGCAATGCGCTGTTTGAAGTGTTCCATGTAAATCAATTACATGCTTACTACCACCTACTTGATGCAAACCATCAATATTTTGCGTTAAAATCGTTATGTCTTTCCCTCGTTCTTCTAGCTCAGCTAAAAAAAGATGCCCACGATTTGGTTTATATTGATGAAACGTATTAATTTGAAAGATTTCCTTATAATGCTTCCAAAACTCTTTCGGATTTCTATTATAATAACCTCTCGACAAGTACATCTCTACATTTGCATCAGCATACAATCCATTTGCTGAACGAAAATCAGGGATTCCACTTTCTGTGCTTGCACCAGCACCTGTTAACACTGTAATTTTCTTTGCTTTTTCTAATATCGAACGTACTTCCTCAAATTGCACAAAAATCACCTCTATGTATATTGCTATACTTATTATACCAGTTGTTTACAGAAGGTGTTGTACAATTCATTTTACTTAATGCGTCGCGCCACCACATTCTACAATATCTAATTCCACTTCCGTCGCTACCTCAATTGCCAATTCTATACCTTTACTAATCGTAGAAAGTGACATACTCGGTTGACCTGGATAATTGCTCGCTTGCTCTGGTAAGAACGGAATATGAACAAATCCACCTTTTATTTTCTTATCATGTTTCTCTAGTTCGTGCATGAGACCATAGAATAGATGATTACAAACAAATGTACCTGCAGTTTGTGAAACAGATGACGGTATACCTTCTTCGCGAAGTTTTTTTACGATTGCTTTCATCGGAAGTGTAGACCAATACGCAGCTGGTCCTTCTTCTACAACTGGTACATCTACTGGCTGATTCCCTTCATTGTCAGCAATTCTTGCATCATCAATATTAATTGCTATTCGCTCTATCGTAATATCTGGTCTGCCCCCAGCTTGTCCAATACATATAATCATTTCCGGTGACAACTCTTCTATATACTCTTTTAATACTCTTATTGATTTATGAAATACGGTTGGAACTTGTTTACTAATAATCTTGTACTCTCCGATTGTTTTTTCATGCAAACTTTTTGCGACTTCCCAAGCTGGATTGATACTTTCTCCGCCGAACGGATCAAATCCTGTTACTAATACTGTTTTCATAGTTTCACTCTCCTAATTAGAAACGATATACAAGGCCGTACATTATAAACATATTTATGATAAAAATTGAAAGAGCAATTGGTACTTGTGCTTTAATGACTGCATTTTTATCTTTCAGTTCTAAAAGCATCGCAGGTACGATATTAAAGTTTGCTGCCATTGGAGTAAGCAGCGTTCCGCAATATCCAGCAAACATACCTAGTGCTGCCATAATTGCTGGGTTTCCTCCGTGCATTTGCACAATTAAAGGTAAGCCAATTCCTCCAGTAATAACGGCAAATGCTGCGAATGCATTCCCCATTACGACTGTAAATAGCATCATTCCTAAACAATACGCCATAACAGCAACGAATGGATACTCTGTCGGTAACACTTGTCCTACTAAATCAGAAACAACTTGCCCAACGCCAGACTTCGCGAAAATACCGCCAAGAGCTGCTAACATTTGTGGTAAAATAACTGCCCAACCAACAGCTTGTAATAACCTACTTCCTTCTTGAACAGGCGTTGTTATTTTGGATTTCGTAATACGCATCGCCGCAATGAATGCGAGTAATGCTCCTAACGCTAATGCAACTAATGTTACTTTATCTGGATCAACAAGCGCGACATTTCCCCATTTGATTTTCCCTAACGTTAACGTACCGATAATTGTAAAAATAGGAATTAATATTGCAGGCATAAAAATTTTATTTTTTAATTTCTCAGCATGTTTCACACGTTCTTGTACTGATACTTCTTTCTCCTGAGATTTTGTTACTTTATTCAATGAAGCTAAAACGACCATAGCGAGCACGATACAGCCAACGTAAAACGAAGGGATTACATTTCCAAATAAAAATGTAACTGCAAACAATGCCCAAAATAAACTAGAACCAAATCTATTTGGATGTTCACGATCAAATGCAATACGAACAGCGATAAAGGCAACGATTATACCCAATACATAATAAATTGTATCCATTGTGATGATGTTCATCTTATATAGCCTCCTTCTCTTGTTTTTCTTCTGCTTTCATTGTTTTCTCTATATACTTATCAAACCTTCTAAACCTGATCCAGCTCACAATAAGGGCAGATATTGCAGTTGGAATTCCCCAAAGCGCCATATCCCATACACCGACATGCATACCTACTGAATCGAAGAATCCTTTCATTAATAAAATGGCACCAGTTGCGATGAAAATATCTTCTCCGAAAAACCAAGCTGTGTTTTCCGCAGCTGCTGCGTTTGCTTTAATCTTTTCTCTCAATTTTTCAGGGAGTTTACCATATTTACCTTGCGCAGCTCCTTCTGCCATTGGCGCAACAAGCGGTCTTACTGTTTGCGCATGCCCACCAATATTTAGTCCAAGTGCTGCTGATGATTCTCTTATCGTAAAATATGACATTAATACTCTTCCAGTTGTTGCGCCTTTTGATTTCGTTATAAGTGCTTCTGCCCTTTCTTTTAAACCATAGCGCTCTAAAATTCCGATTACCGGTAAAGTTAATATGATTGGCATAGACATATATCTGTTTTCTATGAAAAATTTACCGAACATGCTGATTACATCATAAAAACTTAAGCCTGAAACCATACCAGTAACAATACCTGCAACCATTACTACTAACAGTGTATTTAATCTAAATAAAAACCCAACTGCAACAAGTAGTATCCCAATTAATTTAATCATTTCCAGCACTTCCCCTCATTTTTTATCCCGCATTAACGGGCAGTATAACTCTCACCTCAAAATTCGGCTGGGGCAAAGAAATTTAGATGGGAGTCGGGCTGCCCGTAAACGCCCGATTGGTGCGGGCTAATAATCAGTGGGGGATGACCTCCCCACTGATTAAAGTTTCACTTTATTTCGGTGCATTTATAGAAACACCGTTAAGTTCGAATGTTCTGTATATTCTCTCCGCAAATTGGACTGCTTTCTCCCCATCACCGTGTAAACATATCGTTTGCGCCTGAACTGCTACTTTTCCTCCATTAACAGCTTCTACATACCCTTCCTTTACCATTTGAAGCACTTGTTTTATCGCTTCATCTTCATTTTTTATAAGAGCATTTTCTTCTGTACGGCTCGTTAACGTTCCATCCTGCTTATACGTACGATCAGCAAAAGCTTCTTGTACGAGAGTTATTTTATATTTTTCTGTTGCCTTTATAAACGCCTCACTATTCGCTAATCCGTAAAGTAATAATCCAGGGTTAATATGATAAATTGCCTTTGCGATTGCATCTGCAATTTCCGAATCAGCTGCGGCCATATTATATAGTGCACCGTGCAGTTTTACATGTTGCATTTTCCCGCCTGCCGCTTTAACAAATCCGTCTAATGCGCCAATTTGATATAAAACATAATCGTATACTTCACTTGCTGAAACATGCATGTTCCTTCTTCCAAATCCAATTAAATCAGGAAATCCAGGGTGTGCCCCTATTGCTACGTTTTGCTGCAGGGCTTTTTCAACCGTTTGCCTCATAACGGACGGATCACCCGCATGAAAACCACAAGCAACGTTTATAGAGGAAACGAACGGAAGAATCTCATCATCATTCCCTATTTTATAAGCTCCAAAACTTTCTCCTAAATCACAATTTAAATCGATTGTAGTCACGATGTTTTCCTCCTAATCTCAGCTTCGTAAAGCGATGAATTTCTTTAATAGACTCATACCTGTTTCCTGCTTTATATATAATTGTGCAGCTTCTTCCATGGTTATTTTTTCAAAAGTTACATAGTCTCCTGGTTTCAGCTGCGCTAGAAGAGGTAAATCTACTGAAACTACATTTCCAATTCTCGGATAACCACCTGTCGTTTGTCTATCCGCCATTAATATAATAGGTTGTCCACCATTCGGCACTTGAATTGTTCCGAATGTAACTGGGCTCGATAAAATTTCTATCTCTTCAACTCTATTTAAAACATCTCCGTCAAGTCTATATCCCATGCGATCAGCATAATTGGATACTTTATACTCTTTCGAAAAAAACGACTTTATACTTTCTTCTGTAAATTGATCATATTCAAAGTCTGTTATGACGCGAAGAATAGGATACTTCTTATATTTTGGTAAAGCATCGTTACAAATTGCCCACTTCGTTTTTATACGCTCTTCTTCTTGTAAATTTTGAATGAAACGACTCGCAACTTCTGCCCCTGTACCAATTTGAAAATAATCTCCTTTTTTCAGCATTCTCCCTTCAATACCGCCAAGAGCAGCACGTATGTAAGTACTTTTACTTCCCATCGTACGATCAATATTTATACCGCCCGCAAAAGTCACATATGCTCTGCAACCACTTTTCGCTTTTCCGAGGCAAAGCATGCTTCCTTCCTCAGCTAATATAGGGCGCCATAACGGAATGCGTTCTCCATTTAATAACGGTTCCATATCCGCACCGCCAATCGCGAGCAACGTCGTTTTCTTTATTAACAATTTAGGTCCCATTATTGTAATTTCGAGTCCAGCCTCATTCTCTTCATTACCTACTAACATATTAATCATCCTGAGCGCACTTTTATCCATAGCACCGCCAACAGGCACACCGTATTGCTGATAATGAAATCTCCCTAAATCTTGGACTGTTGTAAACATTCCTGCATGCAAAGCCTCTACATCCATTCTTTAGCCCCCTCAAGCGATACGTACTCTTCCTTTGTTATTGGTATAAATCGTAAATACATACCACTTTGAATATATGTTGGTGTTTCTTCTTTTGGATTAAATAGAGAAATCGGTGTTCGGCCGATAATATTCCAGCCTCCTGGTGTTTCTAGCGGATAAATACCTGTTTGATTTCCGCCAATACCTACTGAACCAGGAGCAATTTGTAATCGCGGTGTTTCTTTTCTAGGTGTTTCTAGTTCTTTCGGTAATCCGCCTAAATACGGGAACCCAGGCGTAAAGCCTAACATATACACGAAATATGTTGTTTCACTATGTATTCGAATAACATCCTCTACTTGTAAGCCTTGATAATGCGCAACCTCTTCTAAATCAGGTCCATACTCTCCCCCGTAACACACTGGTATAGAAATATGTTTCACATCTCGGTTCACTTCTTCTTTATAAGAATCAGACAGCTCCCGTATATACTGGCAAACGTAATCATATGGTCTTATATTTCTATCATTCTCCTTCCATACTTCGTACAAATTGTAGTACACCGCTAATGAAGTAAACGACGGAACGCATTCAACTATTCCTGCAAACGGATGTTGCCTCAACGCTTGAAATAATCGTTGCACTTTTTCGTATATATCCATCCCAATTTCTTCACCAAATGTAACAATAATTGCTTGATCCCCTAACGCAGAAAATTTCATCCCACTCCCTCTTTCTATGCCAAAAAGCCGAGTTCTTTCGAAATGCGGTTCGCTGTTTCTTTCACTTTCGCAGTAAAATACGCAACGTTACTTTCGCTGTACTCAATTGCCAATCCCGAAATACTAATGCCTGCTACAACCGTTCCATCACTTGCAAAAATTGGAGCTGCTATAGCCGCTGTATGATTTTCTAATTCAGAATAACTAATTGTATATCCAGCTTGTTTTGCCATATGTAACACTTCTAGTAAATGCTCCTTATTCACAATCGTTCCATCTGCAAACTGCTTTAAATCCGTTTCCTCTACGTACTTTCTTTTCTCTTCCTCAGAAAAATATGATAGTAAAATTCTCGGACATGCACCCGCATAAAGCGGTGCTCTTCTTCCAACCGCCGTATAAACACGTACTGGCTGAACTCCTTCCATCTTCTCAACGTAAATTGCGTCATTACCATCTTGAATAATTAAATTTACTGCTTGCCCTAAACTATCCCTAAGCTCTTTCATATAAGGAATCGCAATATTTCTTACGGATAACCTTTGTGAAACAAGTTGACCAAATCGTAAAAAAATGACTCCAAGACGATACTTGCCCTTTTCTGTTTTTTGTAAAAAGTCCATTTCTTCTAACGAACCAATTAAACGATAAACAGATGTTTTCGGCATATTCGTAAGCTGAACCATCTCTGTCAAACTTAGCTCCTCATGCTCATAAAACAACTCTAAAATATCCATTGTCTTAACTGCCGTTTTATTTATACTCATCCTATCCCCTTTTCGTTCCGAATTTCGGAACTTCAATTCCGTTTTTCGAAACAAACATATAATTTAAAATTATAAAATATTCTTTCAATTCTATCAATATATTTTTCACAAACAAAAAAAGTATGGAAGAATATTTCTTCCATACTTTTTGTTTATAATGCTCTTACTTGTTTCAACGGCCAGAAAACAGCTTGTCCTTTTCCGACAATTTCATCTTCTGAAATAAACCCAAACATACGACCGTCTTTAGAAACTTCACGATTATCTCCTAAAACAAATACTTGGCCTTCTGGCACTTTCGTTTTCCCTGTTATTTGTTCTAACGTGAAATCAGGAGTTAATACACGACCAGACGCCTTTTCTTTAAATTCTTTTAAATATGGTTCTTCCATCGCTTTTCCGTTTACATATAAAACATCATCTTTATACTCAACTGTATCACCTGGTAAACCAATTACTCGTTTTACTAAATCATACCCTTCTTTTCCGTGGAAGACGATAACGTCAAAACGGTCTAATCCGTTTATACTATAACCAATCTTATTCACGAGAACTCGCTCATTATTTTCTAAAGTTGGCATCATCGACTCACCTTGTACTAATGACGGCGTAAATAGCACCCCGCGAACGATAAAGGCAATCGCAAGTGTAATACCTATCGTTTTAATCCATGAGATCAATTCTTTCTTCGTATTTGTCTTCATCGTCTCTCCTCTTTCTTACATACTTACTGTATTATTTCAACTAATTCTTGTACTAACTTTAGGTCAATTTCAGAAAAACATGACTTACCTTCTCTAACCGCTGTACCTACATGCGCCTGCGTAATTCCAGTTTCATCTAGCAATTGTTTTACATTCTCTTTCGTTACTCCGCTTCCGACAACAAGCTGTATATTCCCTTCACTTTCCATTTGCATCTCTCTAAGTACTGGAATATTATCTACTACATTTCCTTGTCCGCCTGAAGTTAACACGTGAGTAACTTTATTGAATTTCTTCAAAACTTTCATCGCTTCTACTGGATTTTCTGTATCATCTATCGCACGATGATACGTTACATTTATTCCATCTACAACAGATAATAAATCTGCTAATTCCTCTTCAGCAACTTCATTTTGTTCATTTAACACACCTAATACAACACCAGCAGCCCCTAGATTTTGAGCAACTACAATATCTTCTTTCATCATTTCAATTTCTTCTTCCGTATATGTAAAAGACTTTGCATGCGGACGAATCATAACATGAACTGGTATTTGCACTGCTTCTACTGCTTTTTTTATAAAAGCATAGCTCGGTGTTAAACCACCTTCTGTATATGATGAAATGAGTTCAATTCGATTTCCACCAGCCTTTTCAATTCGCTTCACATCTTCTAAACATGTTGCAATAACCTCTAGCATGAAATAACCTCTTTTCGTACTTTTTTCTTATTATACAGTAGGTGAAATAAGAAACATAGCATTCCACTATAAAACTATAAAAAGAAGAATGAAAAGAAAGATTTTTTAAATTGATAATAAATGGCATATATGTTACGTTTTTCTTAGGATTATACATTCTTATATTATTATAAAAGGAGATAAACATATATTTCTTATAAAAAAACGGTTCGTTATCTCTAGTTCATTTATTGTAATTACATCACTTTGCGCGATTACTTTTTTAACAAAACCAAATACAAAACTAGATTCCTCAACTTCAAGTATAGAAACAGAAACAATTACCCTTTCATCAAGCAATAAAGAAGAAATCCGAACATTTCATTCATCTTCATTTAATAATTCAACTGTATTCAGAGGTGGCACAGGTACTGGTTTTGACTTTAGCGGCCAAGGTGACTTACATATTACAATTAAAAATACTGGTACAAACAGTTTTACTTATTCAATTAAATTCAAAGAAGATCGTTTAGTAAAATACACGTTACAGCCAAATGAAAGTAAATCCTTTACTTTACGTTCACTCATCGCCAATCCTTTACCAGGTGATTATTCATTATTTGCACATAATCAAGACGGTTCTGAAAGTAGTATGAATCTTTAAGTACAGCCACAATAGACCAAAATAAAAAGACTATCCTCTTTGATATGCTCCCCTTAAGGTAGACAGATTAAAAAATAAAAATCTGTTTTATCTTAAGGGGCGTTTTTTCGATGTCCAAAAAACGATATCTTCCTCTCCTTCGAACAATGACATAATACACGGAATTATATCAACGATTCAACATAGCATTCCAATTCACCGACAACAAAAAGTCTGCTCCAGAACGGAACAGACTTTATATTTCTTCATTACGACCGAAACGCCGCATCCGCCAGTATAGATAGTGTTGCATCATCCATCGGCGGATTGTGTAGTCCTGCTCTGACGTTTAAATAATAGCGATGAAGCGGATTTTTTTCTGATAAACTTTTCGCTCCTACGATGCGCATTGCTTTATCTACAATAGATATTGCCGCGTTCGTTACAACATATTTCGCTGCTGCTAGTTCGGCTTGCAATGATAATTTATCTTCTGCCTCATCGTATTTTTTCGCAATTTGATATAAAAAGACGCGAGCTTGCATAAGCTCAAGTTCTAATTCTCCAACTAATCTTCTAACATTCGGTAATAAACTTATAGAATGATTTAAACTGTTTGGCTTGTATGATACCGCAAACTGAACTGCATAATTTCTTGCTGATTGTGCGATTCCTAAATAACATGCTGGTATATGTAGCAACCAGCCAATACCCTTTTGTTTCACTTTTCCGCCCCATACATCCGTAAAAAAGCGGTTCTCTATCTCTACATTTTGTAAAACGAGATCATGGCTCGCAGTTCCTCGCATTGCGATACTATCCCACGTTTCTTCAATTGTTACGCCTATCGTATTCTTCGGAATAACAAACTCTCCGATTTCTTCTCGGCCTTCAATACTTGCTGAAATGATAAAATAATCAAGTACTGGTGCCATTGTCGTAAACGTTTTTCTTCCATTTATTATCCACTTCTCACCTTTTTGGACAGCTAGCGTCTCTGGTTTCCCACCGCGCGTAGGACTACCCGTATTCGGTTCTGTTGCAGCTCTATTAAAAAGCGCGCCATTACGCACTTCTTCACAAAACCAAGTGAACATTTCTTCATTCCAAGAATGATTTTCAGCTAACTCTTTTACGATGCCAAGATGCCATCCAATCGATAATGCGGTAGCACCGCAACCTTCTGCTATTTTCTCTTGAAATAAAACGAAGTCATATAAAGAAATCGCATTGCCTCCCACTTCTTTTGGCAACGTTAATTTCGTATATCCGATATCTTTCAAATTATTAATATTTTCATACGGAAATGCTCCTAATTCACTTAGTTGATGCTCCCTTTCCATGAACTTCGGAATCAATTTATTTATCTGTTCAATAATTAAAGATTGTTCTTCTGTTTCAACAAATGAGAGTGCCATACTATAATCTCCTTTTATGTTCGATTCATAAACCGTTCATTTTGTCATTATGATTATATGAAGCTACCTCTCTATTGTTTCACTATTCCGATAAAAATACAATGTTTTTGAACAATAAGAAAATTCCCTATTATAGATAGGTTCTTTCCTTATATTAATCTCCTTTCAATGCCTTTAATGGCAATGAGGTTACATATCCAATATACGAGCATAATTCTTTAAAAAAGAATGGAATCTCTGTATCTAACGTTTTATACGCTGACGTTGGAGTTGGTGATGCATACGCTTCAATTTTAATATGTTTTGCAATTCTCATCGCACGTTTCATATGAAGTGGATCACTTACAATCGTATATGTGCGTATTCCGTTCTCTATTCCAACTTGCTTTGCATTCTTTAAATTATCCTCTGTGAAAAGGGATTTTGTTTCAATTAAAATATCCTCTTCTTTTACACCATTTTTCATTGCATACACTCGAGCAGTACGAGCTTCTTCAAGCTCTGCCTCAAACTTTGTACCACCTGTGAAAATAATCTTTTTAATATTACCGTTCTTATATAATGAAATTGCATGATTAATTCTCTCTTTAAATACAGGAGATGGTTTTCCGTTCCATGAAGCTGCTCCCAGCACGATACCAGCATCTGTCTTCATTCCATCATCTGTTTTAAAGCGATAACTCCAAATATCGTAAGCTGCATAACTTACATATAAAATAATAGAACAAATCATAAGCAAGAATACTTGCAAGATTCTTCTTTTCTTACTCTTCTTATTTTCTTTCATTTATAACTGCCTCCGCACATCATCCATACTTCTATATAAAAACGTATATATCAAATCATTTTGTTTGAATTTGTTTAAAAGAAGGAATTTTTCTTGTCATTTATATTCATTAAAGGGTTTTCATTTAAAATTGAGGATTATCAATTCATTTTTCGTTTGCGGTTTTCATTACATTTATGTAATTTATAAGTTTATTACCATACAACTACATTGTAACGAATTTTTTATCATAATGGAATGATGAAACAAAAGTAAATAAAAGAAGTAACTGTTTTGTAAGAAAAAAGGTATATTTTTCAACTAGACGATCAATACACCTTTCTTAATATGAATTATCGTTTTTCTTTATACGATTCTAATTTTTCTAATAACCGTTCCTTTACAGCTGGCCATTCACTTGCAATAACACTATATACAACTGCATCTCTAACATGCCCACTCGGTAATTTTCTTTCGTTTCTAAGTACACCCTCTTTTACTGCGCCGAGTCTTTCAATTGCTCTTTGTGCTTTTTCATTCCGTGCATCCGTCTTAATTTGTACCCTCCGCATATGCAACTTTTCAAAAGCATATTGTAATAACATGTACTTACATTCTGTATTCATACTCGTACGTTGCACACTTGGGTCATACCACGTTTTCCCTAATTCCACCGTCTTATCTTCAACTGAAATGTTATATAAGCGTGTACTCCCTACTATTTCATTTGTCTTTTGATCTACAACAACAAATGGCAAATCCTTCCCTGCCCCATAAGCTTTTATCGCCTTTTGAACATACTGCTGCATATCTTGAACAGTATCCATTTTAGAGATTAAATACGCCCAAATTTCTCGATTTCCTTCCACGATTGAAAACATTTTTTCGACATCATTGCTATCCATTAACCGTAACTTTGCTCTTTCGTGAATTATTTCCATTTTTAAGCCCCCTTTGTTGTAACTATATCATACTCTATTACCGTTTAATCGCTATATAAGAACATAAAATTATATTTATGTTAAGGAATAAAATATATCTTTAAAATAAAAAATGCGATGCCTTTATTCAAGCATCGCACTCATAAATTGAATTGAAATTTACTTCTTTTCCATTACTGCAAAATAATTATTTTCGCTATCTGCAAAATTAAATATTCTACCTGAAGGCATATTTACAATTTCTCCGACTGTAACGTTTTTGTTTACTAAATCACGATATAAACTGTCGAATTCTTTTGAGAAGAACATTAAAGAAGGTGTACCAAGATTTAACTCCGGCTGCATTTTAGCAATTAGCTCCTTATTATGGAGAATAATACTTGTTTCAGCTTCTTTAGTTGGAGCAATTTCAATCCATCGCATTCCTTGACCGTTATCTTCCTCTGAAATTACAATAAATCCTATTTTTTCTGTCCAGAATTCCTTCACTTCATCTTGGTTATTTACATACAACATGATTTGACCAACATTATTAATCATTTATTTTAACGCTCCTTTATAAACAATTTTTATTAAACTCCATACACTTACATCTAATTATCACCGAAAATAAAGTTGTGGTACAAAAATCTATTTCAGCGACTCCAATCGCTCGTTCAAACGATCCCAAGTTTCGGTGATACCTTGTAGCATGCCCATTTCCATAACAGTCTTAAGAGCTTCTTCGGAAACATATTCAGCACGGTTTATTAGCTTTGTCTTTCCACCTAAATCGATGAATTCCAATGTCATCTCGGTTGACGGCATAGAATCATTTACATTGCCTTCAGCATCCGAAAAGTAATCGGTGTAGACAATTTTCTCTGGCTCAATAATCTCTTTATAAACTCCTTTGCCCCATGATTCCATACCAAAAAATTGCCCCAGGTTCTGATCAACACACTTCATACAGTAGTGCCAAACGCCTCCCGGACGGAAGTCGACAGTGCATGCAGGAATTTCCCAGCCCCTTGGTCCCCACCAGTGTTTCAAATGCTCTGCTTCTTTAAACATACTGAATACAAGATCACGCGGCGCATCGAAAACGCGCTCCAGTACTAATACCCGATCGTTCTCTACTCTCGATACCATTGTATTGTTTGACATTTTAATTCCTCCTTAAATATGAACTGATTTTATGACTTTTCCTTGTTTTGCAATTCCTTCAAATACTCATCTAAATTATCGAATCTCTCTTCCATCACACACTTAAATGACTGCACCCAACAATCCAGTGCTTGGAAAGGCTCAGGTCGGAGCTTGTAAATCCGGCGATTAGCTTCAGCCTGCACTTCCACAATCCCTGTATCGCTTAACACTTTTAAATGTTTCGAAGTTTGTGGTTGCCTTAATCCCAAATGTTCGGCGATTTCCCCAACGGTTAAGGGACCGTCACGCAAGAGTTCAACGATATTCATACGATTCGGTTCAGATAAAGCGCTCAACGTCGTCATATTCACACCCGGAATTTTCCCCGACATATCACTCACCTCGTTAAGTGATGGTCTCCGGTTATAACACATCAATATCATCACTAATATTATTTTCCTGTTGAATCGATTATACCCAAAGAGGAATATTCCCGTCAAGGAATATTCGAAGCTAAAGTAATATCAAATCGTTACTTAATAATAAGAATAGATTAAAAACATTTCACAAACCTATGTTTTACGATAAAGCGATGCTTTAGTCAGTGGGTTTAGGAACGATTTCCGCGAAGGCTTTGTTTTTATTTGGTCCAAGAAAGCTTTAACATTTTTAATACTATTTAACGCTATAGTATTTTTTGTCATATTTTTATTTGATAGGTTAGGTGCTTTAGTCGGAGCTATAACCATTGGAAAATGGGGAAATACAATAAACAAAATGAATATCTTAAACGGTTCGGCCTTTTATCGAGCAATTATTTTTATGGTTAATCATTTTGGTTTTTATTGGTATTTTTATCACTTCTATCTCTGTATACTATAGTTACTTACTTCAAATCCCCCCTGCAAGATTAATGGGAAGAGTAACTAGTACCACAAATACAATGGTGCACGGCGCTATGGTTATTTCACCTACATTAGGTTCAATTTTAGCCCTATGGATAAAATTAAGCGTAGTTGTTCTACTCGTAGGAGTTTTAATCACAAGTATTGGTATGATTATATACTTAGCTCCTACTTTATTTATGAAAAAATCATCTAGAGTTACTTTAGAACATAATTAACGTTATGCCATTTTCTGATTTAAATAATCAGAAAATGGCATAACTTCAGAAACTTAAGGCTACATGTTTAAAGTAACAAATAAGCAATCGGCGTAATAATTAGCAACGTTAATATCGTTCTTTGCACATATAAAATAATAAGTTCAGATACTTTTAACGGAATATCTGTCGATAATATACAAGGGATTGATGCGGAGAAAAACAAAATGGATGAAACGGACACAACCGCAATAACAAACTTTGTAACAAGCGGTGCACTTACAACTAAAAGAGAAGGTAAAAACATTTCCGCAATACCAACTGATGCTGCTTTTGCAGCTAGTTCTGCTTCTGGAAGTTGTAAAGCCCATGTAAATGGATAAAAAATATAACTAATCCAATCAAATATTGGCGTAAACTTTGCTAAGACGATGCCAATAAATCCTACTGACATTATGGATGGTAAAATTCCCATCGTCATAATAAAACCGTCTTTTAGGTTCACTGCGATATTTTTCATAATGCCCGGTGCAGATTTTGACACTTCTAATGCATCTTCCCAAGCGCGTTCTAGCATTTTTTCTTTATAAACAGGCTCTGGGAACCCTTCTTTCGTAATGTATGTATCTGGTTTTCTACTAAGAGGCGGGATTCTTACGGTGATAGCGGTCACGATGAATGTTACAACAAGAGTAGTCCAAAAGTAAACATTCCATAAATGCATAATATCTAATGTTTTTGCGATGATGATCATAAATGTAGCGGATACTGTAGAAAAGCCTGTAGCGATAATTGCTGCTTCTTTCGTCGTATACTTTCCTTCTTTGTACACTCGATTCGTAATAAGAAGTGCAAGCGAATAACTCCCCACAAAGGAAGCAACCGCATCGATTGCTGAGCGCCCAGGTGTTTTCCATAACGGTCTCATAATCGGGCGACAAAATGTGCCGATAAACTCAAGCAATCCATACCCGACTAATAACGCTAAAAATGCCGAGCCAATTGGTACGAGTAAACTTACTGATATAACTAACTTCTCATACAAAAACGGTCCAACATCTGGCGCAAAGAACCAAGCTGGCCCTACTTTCAAACAATATAATATACCAAAAACAACACCAACTACTTTTAATAAAGAAAAACAAATGTCTACGATAGATGCATTCCACTTCTTCGTATAAAATGGATAAATCGCACCAATTACCATAACAAGCAGTGCATAATAAGGTACTACCGAAGGAACCGTAGCTCTTATCCACGATACGATATGATCAATCATAATTGACGAAGCACCGTTTATCGTAACAGGAACAAAAAACATAAACACACCAACTAGACTAGCAAGTATAAACCGAAGTATAATCCCCTTCTCTCGCCCTGTCTTAATTACATTACTTTTTAACTCAATTTCACTCAAAATTCGATACCCCCTATTATCTAAATATTCTGTATAATAATGTCAGATTCCTTCTTTCAATTCTGAATATTTAATCATACAAAAAAGCCTATTTTGAAATATACAATCAAAATAAGCTTTTTCTATTACTTCTTATAATCATCCACAATTACTTGAATAACACGATACGATTCTTCTGCCACTATTTTATTACTAGTCTTATTCGCATCATATGTAATTAACGCTTTCCAAAGTGCCCATCCTCTCGCTCTATTCCACGTTTCTTCATCTATGCACAATACTTCTTTAAATACGTTTCTGCTATTCTTATCAAAAAATGTCCATGCCATCGCTGCATCACAAGCCGGATCTCCTACTCCTAATATACCAAAATCAATTACGGCACAAAGCTTTCCATCTTTAACGAGTAAGTTTCCAGGTGCAACATCTCCATGAATCCAAACTGGCTTACGGTTCCACGTTGACTGAAGTGCTAAATCCCAAAGATGCTCTAATACTGTTTCATCAAAAACGTCCTTATTATTTTCGATCGCACCTCTCGCCTCTTCATCATATACAGATATAAGCCCGCCTCGGTAAAAATTATGTGCTCCAGCTATTGGGCCATTACTCGCATCAATGGATTGCAATTCCACTAAAAATGATCCTAAGTCCTCCGCAAATTCATTTAGATCACGAACATTTTGTTTCGTAACAGTATCTCCTTCTATCCACTTATTAATAGACCAAGGCCACGGATACTCTTCAGATGGATTTCCTTTCGCAAATGGTGCAGAAATCGGTAATGAAAGCTCCTTACTTAATATAGGTAGCCACTTATTTTCTTTCTCTACTTGCGGTGCATATGCCGCGTCACTTGGCAATCTTACACTCATCTCATCCCCTAGATGAAACGTTCTATTATCATGCCCACTAAACTTTACAGGCTTCACTTCTAAATGTGCCCATTCAGGAAACTGTTCCCCTATTAACCTTTTAACTAAATCAGCATTAATATGATTCATTTACTTCCCCCTTTATATACCTATCACACGGATAAACGCGTTTTACCGTCATTTTCGTCTGTAACATATTCAACATAAAACCCTTGATCAATTGCATTTTCATACATCAATTCAATCGCTTCTTGGTCTTTAGCGTAAACTGTGACGTATGTACAATCCGCAACTAGTAAAACTAATTCACACTTACTCTCTTTAAATTCTTCATATGTTTCAATATCTACTACTTCCTCTCCTTTTGGATACGCTTTTAAATCTGCAAAAATAACATAATATATATTGTCTTTAAATAACCTTTTCAAATCTGATCCTTCCACTATACTTGGTTCTTCTGGAAATAATGCCTCATCCAATCCACCACGTGCTACTAAGTATGACTCCTCACTCCCCACCCACCAATCAAATGAAGAAATATCAATTGGCTTTAACACTTTCCAAAGTAAATTATCATATTCATTTGGAATATCTACTGTAATTCCTCTTTTCATTTGTTTGCTCCTAGCTTATTTATTTCCGTCTGCCTTTCATACATTATATACCTAATTCAACTACTATATTTTGTCGATACCTATGTAACTTGTATTTCACCGCGAAAAAACCGTCCCACTACTTATGAGACGGTTTCTTTCTGCTTATATTTAAGTTTGTCATTCAATTATTGCACTGCGTTTTAAAATAATTTCTAATATGTTCAGCACATCAGCTATTCATTTTTAACACTCACTTCGACTTCACAAAATAATATAAAAACCACACCGCATGATTTTGTTCATCTGCAGCTATTCTGCGCAATAACTCTTTCATAGATGCATCTGCTGCTTCATCTGAAATTTCCAAGTAAAAATCTACGGTCTTTTGCTCATCTTGTATAGCGAACTCTAATCCCTGTAAGTACGTATTAGGGCAATTTTCCGTAATCTGTGGTTTCGGCTGTCTGCCAGTTAAATTCGTATAGATTTGTACAAAATGATGAAAATGCCTTATTTCATCATTACGGATTTCAAGAATTTGTTTTTGTTCTACTTGATTTGGAGCCATGTTAGCTAATTTTGCATAACAACTTATAGCGCTATACTCTCCGTTTATAGCTTTTTCAATATCACGAATCAGCTTATCATTTTGCCTATACCAATCATCATAATTCGAATTATACATCGTATCCCCTCCATTATTTCACATAACATTTTATGCATTTCGAAATAGTAGGAGCATGTATACATAAAAGAACAGCATGGACTCATTCTTATAGCCCTTTTACTCCAATCCTTTTAAAACATTGAAACAATCTAGCTATCACTACTTTCATTTCCTGTCGATTAAATACTCTATAATGATTTCACCACAAAAAAACGCTTCACTACTAGTGAAACGTTTTTATCTTTTAAATGTTTAATTCAGTTTTATTTCCTCTTCTTATTTTATTGATATCACATCAAAAAATTTATTGATTCTTATTTATATACAATTTTAAAATACGAATAAACAGTTAACACATAATATCCGAAATAAATTATGCAATATACACTGCTACTAATTAAAATAGGAATTATGATATTAAATATAGGCATGTTGCTTATTACTGGTAAAGCAAATAAGCTATGAACAAGTCCAATTATCACGGGTAAAATAAAACTAAAACGAACTTGTTTTGAAATTGACTTTCTTACCTCTTTTTTCGTAACACCAATCTTACGAAGAGTCTCATAATATCTCTGATTAGCATGCGCTTCAGATAATTGTTTGTAATAGATAATAGAACCTGTTGCCAGTACAAATACAACCCCTAAAAAACCTCCAATAAATAATATAGTCCCATACGTCTCCATAACATCTAAATTTGTTTTATAGAAAGTATTGATTTTAATATCATCAGCAGCAGGAACTATCTTTAATAAACCTTCTGTCAACTCTTTACTATCCTTTTGTTGCGTTACATCAATATTTTTCACAATATAGGTCTGATGTGTTTGCTTAACCCTTTCATAGAGCTGATCAGGTACAATGACAACCAAATCTCCTAAATTTGTTAGTTTACGCATTTCGATACCCTGAATGACAGATATTTTCGGCTCAACTTCAAGGGGTAATTGAATTCTATTTCCCTTTTCAAAATTCTTATCAGGCTGTAGATTATATATAACTACTTCTCCTGGATTTAATTTGACTTTCTTCACTCCTAAATTTTTAGCATTATTATTCAAAATAGATTGGGATATAAGCTGAAAATCATATGCTATTTTATAAGGGGGATTGGGTAGACTTGTATTTCCTTCTTCCTCAAAAGGCCCTCCCTTAACTGTTACCATTTCAACTTCAAAATCACGGATAATTGAATTTTTTTTCTTGTTCTCTTCGAAAACACCCTGTATGCCCTTTTCAATTGCATCCTCTTGTTTTTCATATGAAAAACTGTACGGTGCCTTGTTTTTTGCTTCAGCTTCTCCATAAAAATATGCCGATGTAACAGTCCCAATCGCTGTTAAAGCTACGGCACTTAATATAGCAATTGTCGCAAGTAACCTTGCATTTCCTTTTACTCGATATAATGACTGTGAAATGTTCAGTATGCTCATACCATTATAAAACATTGTCCTTCTACTTCTCATTTTCTTTAATATAACAACTGTATAAGACGTGAATAATAAATATGTCCCAAGAACAATTGCAATTAAAATAATGGCCGGAATATACATAGGTTGCTTATCCGTAGGGGTCTGCACAATTTTTATGATTTCACGAATAAAAAAGGCTGACAAATAACCTAATCCTATTAAAATAATGCTCATGTATGCCATGATTCTAGATACTTTTGGCATACTTTCCCCTTGATGATCAGCTTGAAACATCTCAATTAAAGAAAATTGATAAATTATGCGAGAGTTTCTCCAAGCCGTATATAATAAAATAGCTAAAAAAACTACGGATGTGTCTATCAGCGCCTTTATAGAAAACTCAAAATGAACGGGCACCTTTAATTTCATTAAACTCATTAGTATTTCAAAAGCTAGCTTTGAACTCCAACTACCAATTAGTACTCCCATTACTAAAGCTACGCTCCCCATTATTATGGTTTCACAAAATAACATTGTACCGATTTGTTTTTTAGTTATACCTAGTAAAGAGTATAACCCTACTTCTTTTTTACGCTTCTTTATAAAGAAATTTGTAGAGTAAATAATAAATATGGCAATAAAAACAATAAGAACTACTTTTGCAGATTGAAGAAGGTTCTTAGTCTCCACACTATTAGTCAATGCTGCATTTATTTGTGTATTATAGCGAAGTGATGCAAACATAAAATAGATAACTATACTCGCAGTTAGGGACACAAAATAGATTATATACTCTTTAAAATTACGTCGTATATTCCGTTGAACGATGTCAAATAACGTCATCAATTGCACCTCCGGAAATGACGGACATTACGTCAACTACTTGTTGGAAGAACTGTTTACGTGTTAATTCCCCGCGATGTAATTCTTTACATAACTCACCATCTTTAATGAAAACCACTCGTTTACAGTAACTTGCCGCAAACGCGTCATGCGTCACCATTAAAATGGTTGAGTTATCCTGTTCATTTAATAACTTCATACTTTCTAATAAATTTGTTGCTGACTTAGAGTCAAGCGCTCCTGTTGGCTCGTCTCCAAAAATCATACTTGGATTTGTAACTATTGCACGAGATGCTGCGCAGCGCTGCTTCTGTCCCCCAGATACTTGGTATGGGAATTGATTTAAAATATGCTCAATCCCAAACTTCTTCGCAATTTCCAAAACGAGTCGATCAATTTCGCTCGCTTCCACTTTTGATAGCGCAAGTGGAAGGGCAATATTCTCTTTCACCGTTAGCGTATCTAATAAATTATAATCTTGGAAAATGAAACCTAAATGATTGCGACGGAATAATGCCAACGTATCATCATTCATCTTCACGATATCTTCTCCATCAATTAAAATCTCACCGTTCGTCACATTATCGATTGTAGAAAGAACATTTAATAGAGTCGTCTTACCTGAACCAGAAGGTCCCATAATTCCAACGAATTCACCTTCTATTACTTGTAAGTTAATACCTTTCAACGCTTCAAATGTATTTCCGCCTGTGTCATATACTTTTTTAATATTTTTTGCTTCTAATACTGTTTTCATTTTTATATTCCTTTCTTTTCTTCATATCTATAGCCAAAAAATCTATATAAAATTAGAATTAAAATTACTTAACTTTTGGGTTACCTTATGAAAGTCCTTATTTAAAAAAGAGTGAATACCCATAGGGGTATTTACTCTTTTTTAAAACATCTTACCTTTCACCTACACTATTATTCATATCGAAGACAATCAATTGGGTCCAATTTAGCTGCTTTATTTGCTGGAAGTATACCAGAGGCAATACCAATAAATATAGATATTCCAACAGATAGTAGACCGAGATTTACGGAAATAACGAGTGGCCATCCACCAGTGATTGCCGCTACCCAAGCAAAGATAATACCTAATCCAAAACCAATTACTCCGCCCAATGCTGTTAAAATACAAGCTTCAATGAGAAATTGCATTAATATTTTCCTTCTCGTTGCGCCAAGTGCTTTTCGAACACCTATTTCACGCGTACGCTCTGTAACAGATACAAGCATGATATTCATTACACCAATACCACCTACGATTAAAGAAATCCCAGCGATACTAGCGAATACCATTTTCATCATTTGGGCATTTTCTTCAAACCCTTGCCTATATGTTCCCGTATCCACTACTGTAAATGGATGCTCAAATTCCGGTGATTTCAATTCATTTAATACAGATACAGCTTGTTTCCCTACTTCTTCACGATCATTAGCAGAAGATAATTTAATTTTCACTGATTCGTATTCCTCGATTCCTGAAATCAACATTGCATTGTCAATCGATGTATATCCTTCATACACTTTAAATGGCCGCGCAAAACTCCCCTCATTTTTGTACGCTCCAACAATCTTGTATGGTTTTCCTTTTATGTCTATATATAAATCATCTTTCCAAGTACCAAATAGCTTTGTAAATAAATCTTCATGGAGAATGACTACAGGGATTGGTTTTTTTAGTTCATCCTCTGTTAACTCACGCCCATGTACAATTTTCATTTTACGGTCCTGCATAAAATTACCTGTTCCCACAGCCAAACTAAAAGCAACATCTTGCGACCCTGTATATGCTTTTATGGACATGTATACCTGTGGATACACATCCTTTACACCTGGTATCACTTGTAATTGCTTTACCATATCTGGTGTAATTTTCGCTTTCTCTAGTGGGAAATCCGGATTGTTATACTCTATATCCATTTCATCCATATGGTTGTTTTCTTCAAACTCTTTTTGCATCTTTGCGGTTTGTCCATCACCCATTGCGAGAATCGTAATAATCGCACTGATTCCAACAATAATTCCCAGCATCGTTAAAATGGATCGCATTTTATGTGTAAAGATAGAAGCTATAGCCATACGTATATTTTCATTTATATTCAAATTTATTCTCTCCAATCCTGAACAACGATTCCATCACGAATGACAATTCGACGCGCTGCGGCTTCCCCTATTTCACGATCGTGGGTAATCATAATAATAGTTGATCCCTGTTTGTTTAATTCGTAAAATAGATTTACAATTTGTTCACTTGTTTTCGTATCTAGTGCACCTGTTGGTTCATCTGCCAAAATAAATTTCGGGTTATTTACAATTGCGCGTGCGACTGCAACACGCTGTTTTTGACCACCTGACAATTCATTTGGAAGATGGGTAGCGCGATCAGCTAAACCGACTTTTGTTAAAGCCGCTAACGAACGCTCACGTCTTTCTTTTTTATCGACTCCTGCATAAATAAGCGGTAATTCAACGTTTTGTAGCGCTGTAAGTCTTGGAAGTAACATGAAGTTTTGGAACACGAATCCAATCTCTTTATTTCGAACATGTGCGAGTTCTGTTTCAGACATGTTTGAAATATTTTGACCAGCTAATTCATACGTACCCGCCGTGGGCTTATCTAAGCAACCGATAATATTCATTAATGTAGATTTACCAGAACCAGACGGTCCCATGATAGAAGTAAAATCTCTTTGATTCAGCGTTACATCAATCCCGTGTAATATTTGAATGGATTCTGAACCATTTTGGAAAGATTTTGTGATTCCTTGTAAGTTAATCATTGAGCGACAACCTCCATACCATCTTTTAGATTTACAGTAGGTGTAGAGATAATTTGCTCTCCTTTTTTCACTCCTGAAACTTTCGCTTCACTACCTGTTTCAAATTCAACCGTAACAACTTGCTCTTTTGCTTTTCCGTCTTTTACTACGTAAACAACCGTTTTATCTCCTTTTTTCAAGATGCTAGTTTTTGGAACGATTGTGCCTGTTGCTTCGCCAGATTTACTCATTACATATACGTGGAAACCATTTTGTAATCCTTCACTATTATCTAATGTGACAGTGAATGGATAATTAGAAACTGTTTTGTTTTCATCCATACTCATTAGTGGTGTAGAGCCGATTTCTGTTACTTTTCCTGTCCAAGTCTTACCGGCAACCACTTTTGATGAAACCGTTACTTCTTGCCCAACTTTCATATTAGTAAGCTCATATTCAGACAGTTGACCTTTTACTTTAAAGGGGCCAGCGTGATGAAGTGTAATGCCACTCATACCGGATTTCTCATCTGCAATTTTCACAATATCGTCAATTACACCATCGGCCGGGCTTGTTACAGAAAGAGTATTTAATTTCTCTTTTGCTGCTTTAATCATTTCATCAGCTTTTTCTACCTCAAACTTTTTCATTTCAAGTTGTGGTTCTAATTGTTGAACTTCGATTTCTGATGCTTTTAACGCTTCCTCAGGAAGACCAGCGTTTTTATCTTTTTTTAGTTTCTGCTTCGCTGCATCAATTTGTTTCTGATGCAATGTTACTTCTTTTTGTGCAATTTTCTTTTGCATTTCCGCTTCTGTTACACCTTGTTTAGTAATAGGGTCATTATATTTAAAAAGAAGCTGTCCTTTTTTTACTTCATCACCTTTTTTAGCAGCTAATTCATCCGTACCTTTTGTTGGATCAAATGAAATTATTTCTATACCATTTGGGATAACTTCGCCACCTAATTTTTGCTCATTCTCTATTTGTTTTTCTGTCACTTCATATGTTTTATAAGTTTTAACTGGTTCAGATTCTCCTGCAAATGTCATATACGACCCGACTCCTAAACCAATTGTGATCACACCAACGATGACTAGTTTTTTTGCTTTCTTCATATCATAATATCCTCACTTTTTCATGTGTTTTACTTTTAGAAACTGTACGTCCTTTTCTTTAATAATTTTTGAACGTTTTTGAAAATGATATATAAAGCCCCGTACATACTATGTACAATATAAAAAGCCCCACTTTTTCATTACCAGTTCCTCCTTTACCTAACATACGTATAGGATAGAAAAAACTAATTAAATAAAAAGTGGGGTAAACATTAAATTTTTATTAAATTCTTGAACTCTCTTCTTTTGGCAATCTTACTTCAAATATTGTTCTAATTACATTACTCTCAGCAGAAATCTTCCCATTATGTTGCTCAATAATATTTCTAGCAATATATAATCCAAGGCCCGTACTGTTTTTATGGACTGTTCTTGCTTTATCACCTGTATAAAACATATCGAAAAGATAGGGCAAATCTTCTTCTGGAATGCTTTCTCCATAATTAACAATCTGTACAACAACATCTCCATCTTCAATATATCCATTCATATCAATAAAGTGTCCTTTATTTCCGTATCGAACCGCATTTGTTACAAGATTTTCAAATACACGAGCTAACAAATTCCCATCACCATTAATAAATAAATGAGGTTCAATATTTGATCTCACCTCTAATTGATTCTTTTCCAGTAATGGGTATAATTCCTCATCTAGCTGAATGAGTAATTCACGTATATTAATGGATTCTTTATCTAATTTTTGTACGCCATAATTCATTCGTGTGATTTCAAACAACTCATCAATTAAACTTTCAAGTCGTTGTGATTTTGCAAATGCAATTGTAGAATAATATTCAATCTGTTCCTTCGTTAAATTCTCCTGTTTGAGAATTAAATCTAAATAACCAAGCACAGATGTCAATGGCGTTCTTAAATCATGGGCTAAGTTTACAACAAGCTGATCTTTACTACTTTCAGCGAAGTCGCCTCTTTCAACCGCCTCTTTTAATTTTCCACTCGCTATATTAATTTCACGTGCAATATCGCCAAATTCATCATTTGATGAAATATAAACCTTATTTGCAAAATCTCCTTTAGCCAGATGATGAATGCCATTAGAAATTTCATCAAAATACTTTAAATATTGTTTTGTTAAAAAGAAAAAAAACAAAGTAGATAGTAGTGCGACGGAAATAAAAGAAAGATAAATATTTCCTCTAACCAGAAGTAAAATGTGTATATAATCTTCATGACTAAACCTCATTCTTAAACAGAAACCTACTATTTTAACAAGTATATATGTAACACCAGCTGCTAACACCATACTTAGTGCAAACAAAGCAATCATTTTAAAACGAAAACTTCTCATCATGTTAGCCATTGAAAGTATAACCTACCCCCCATACCGTTTTTATTAACTTATTCTTTCTTGTATCCTCCCCAATTTTTTTTCGTAAAGTACGAATATGTACCGCAACTGTACTTCCACCATCGTAATAATCATCCGCCCACACTTGCTGAAGGATATTTTCCACACTGTATACTTTTTTCGGATGGCTCACTAATAAATATAAAATATCAAACTCTTTTGGGGTTAATTCAATTTGTTCTCCGTATACATTTAGCTTTCGTTGCTCAAGATTAATAACCACTCCGCCTACTTCTAAAACGGATTTATTCTCCTCTACTTTCGGTTGATTTAACGTAAAAAATCGACGTAATTGTGCATTTACACGCGCAACTAATTCAATTGGTGCAAAAGGCTTTGTCATATAATCATCCGCACCTAGTACAAGACCTGTCACCTTATCAAAATCAGATGTTTTCGCGCTTAGAAAAATGATTGGCATATTATGCTTCACACGAATTTGCCGTGTTACTTCATAACCATCCATTTTTGGCATCATAATATCTAAAATAACTAAATCAATTGGTTGCGATTGAATGATAAGAACAGCTTCTTCTCCATCAGTAGCTTTCACAACATGATAACCTTCTTTTTCTAAATGTATCCCAATTAATTCAGCAATTTCCACCTCATCATCCACTATTAATATTGAAATCTGCTTCATTTCGCTCTTCCTCTCATTCCTTTTTCATACGTTCAATTTTAAACTAGTCTATTTTGTTTATACCATCTTAAAAGAACATTATTATGAGATCCTTATTTTTTAGAGATAATCTCGAGTACTATATTTCTTATGCATTTATTTTTGCATGTTTATGTTTTGTTAACTTTGCAACACCCTCTACGATTTCACGTTGTATAGTAAAAAATGTAGAAAAACTAACAAAACTAAAGTATATCAGAGATAATAATTATATATCACAACAAATTTTTTAGTAGGATTTCTTCATCCCAAGCCTAGATAATGGACAGTTAGCTTAAAAAGCAACTAACTCCCTTTCATTATATCAATATATTTTGCACCCTTACTTGTATTTCAACATAAAAACCGCTTCACTACTAGTGAAACGGTTTTTTCTTTACTTATTTTTATGCATTCACTTCAGTTTTTTGTTCCTTTACTACCGTACGTTTGAAAGCAGTCGCTAGAATGATAACCATACTTATCACACCAATCCAAACGAGCACAGTAACAGGTATACTCCAACTTAACCCTTTTCCAAAGAAGAATATTTCTCTAAGCCCTTCAATCATAAATCGCATTGGCAACCATGCGTACACCCAGTCTTGGTAAAATGGCGACAACATTTCAGGTGCTAACGATAATAACGGTGCTCCGAAGAATAGTAAGAGAGCAAATAAACCGATTCCCTTTAGTCCAACTATTGAAAGTACCGCCGATATCATTAAGAAGAAACTAAAGGATGTAATAGATAAGAACAACGCTGTATCCGTGAAATTCGAAATATTTAAACCTACCATGCCATCTGCGATCCATGTAAGCCCAAATCCAATGACAAGTGTCGCAATAGCTCCTGTTATTATTTGTTTTAGTTTTAATACGAAGTTTTCTTTTCTTGTACCTACTGGCATTTTACTTATCGCAATAAAGATAATTGCTGCGCTCGCTAAACTTGCAATCCATAACGGCTGGAATAAAGACATTGGCGAGTTACCGTTCGCACTATTTTTGCCGATTTCATTCACATTTGTCACTTTCTTCGTAATAGGTGTGACTACATTTGAAACTTGATCTGCTGTTAATGTAGCTCCTTTTGCTTTCAATCCTTCTAATAGTTGTGTACGAACAGTATTGTTCATATTATCAACTATACCATTTAACATTTGTCCTGCCATAGTTGATGCCGCTGTATTCATTCCTTGATTTATTAATATTTCTATCTCTGGCGAAGATGGCTGTGGTGTTCGTAATGATGCTTGTTTTGTGCTAAAGTCTTTCGGAATAACTAACGCTGCGTAATACTCTTGATTATTTAAGCCTTTTTGAACTGCTTCTTTATTTTTCACTTCTACCCACTTCACCGCAGGTTCTTCATCTGATTTTGATGTCTTTTTCATATTATCAACAATCGTTTGCCCCATATTCATCTTCGGTTGATTCGGAATTTCTACTCCTTGATCCTCATTTACAACTGCGATTGGTAAGTTTTTCGGCTTAGGTTGAACGGTTGGAAATAATGTTAATGAAAAAATAAAAACAACAAGTAGTGCAATAACTGGAGATAACAATAAAAGTTTATTTTTAAACATTTTCTTTTCTCCTCCTTTAATTTGATTTATAATAACCAACAACGTGTTGTTTATTTATATTTGAATTATATGTTCGAGTTGAACCTTATACAATAATCAAAAATCGTGAATGTGTCGGTTATAAGACACATCCTTGAAATGTGTTGGCTAAAATGAAGGAGGGACATACTTTGCGCGATAGTAATTTAGATTTACGTGTTATTCGTACGAAAACTGCCATACGAAATGCATTAGTGGAATTAATTGAGGAAAAAGGTTTTGACGCCATTACAGTGAAAGATATTACAACGAAAGCAAACATAAATCGAGGCACTTTCTATGCACATTATCAAGATAAATTTGATTTAATGACGAAATGCCAAGAGGAAATTATGCATGAGTTTTCTAGCATTGCCAAACAGAGATTGCCTGAAGTTATTGCTGATCTTGGATCAAGCCCTTCCCCAACAATGCCATTTATACTTATCGCTTCTATCCTTGAATTTCTAAACGAAAATAGCGATTTTATGAAAGCTGTACTAAGCCCAAAAGGAGATTTATCTTTCCAAACAAAACTGAAAGACTTTATGTGGAAAACACTATTTGAAGATACGAATGGTCCTCTCATTAATAAGGAGTATTTGCTTGTCCCAAGCCAATACTTAACTTCTTATATGGCATCTGCTCATATAGGTGTTATTCAGCAATGGTTAAATAACGGGCAAAAAGAAACACCTGAGGAAATTGCTCGTATTTTATCAACAATCGCAGTTCATGGACCTTTTTATGCGGCTGGTTTAAAGAAATAAGTCAGCTATATAATAAAAGATCATCCACTATAATAGCGGATGATCTTTTATTTCATTACAATACTTCAATATACCCTTCTGTTCCATGTACCCGAATTCGCTGTCCGTCTTTTATTCGTTTCGTAGCATTCTCTACCCCAACGACTGCTGGCAATCCGTATTCACGTGCAATCACTGCCCCGTGCGTCATGAGCCCGCCAACTTCAGTAACTAACCCTTTTATAGACACAAACAATGGTGTCCATCCAGGGTCAGTAAAGGCAGTAACTAATATATCTCCATCTTCTAAATTCGCATCTTCCATATTTAAAATAATGCGTGCTCTCCCCTCAATCACTCCTGAAGAAACAGGCACACCTACGATTGCTTCAGCCGGGAGATTTTCTCGTTTATATTTACCTGTAATGATTTCTCCATCAGACGTGATAACACGTGGAGGCGTTAGTTTTTCATATAATTTGTACTCATTTTTCCGTTTATTAATAACCCCGTAATCTAGTTTATTCGTGCGGACGACTTCGAGAAGTTCTTCAAAAGTTAGATAGTATATATCTTCTCTTTCATCAATAACGCTATTTTGCACGAGTTGCTCGGCTTCTTTCAATATTGCCTGCTTATATATGAAATAGCGATTAATCATGCCGTATTTTGGATATTCACGATAACCGATAAAATTCCGGATGTTACGAATCATTCGCTTCGTCTCTTCTATTTTTTGTTTACCATCCGGCAAATGCTGTAATCGATCTACTAACTCTTCTTCTTTTTTCAAAGCCTCTTGCAGTCCTTCTTCAAACTTCCGCTTACTCGCGCCAGTTTCAAAATCTCTTATATTATTTAAAATCATCGGGATAATAGTTGTTGGCTTTTCACTCCAGCGCGTTTTCGTAATGTCAATTTCTCCGCTACACCTCATCCCGTATTTATTTAGAAAAGTTCGAATGGCATCTCGAGCTTTTTCTCCGCCTTTAAATTGAACTAATTCATCTAAAAAACTATCATTTTCTACATGTTGTAAATACGCAATAACTTCTGGATACGGCCGAATCATATCAGCAACGTCTAGTAATGCTAGCCCCATTTCAGACGTAATATTGTTTTGTACGGATTGAGAGAGTGTGTCTGCTGCATTCTTTTCGCCTAGCCATTGCTCCATCTTTTCATTCATCCATGTTGAAGCATTCATACCAGCCATAATGACAGCAATACTTTGCGGATTAAATAATACTTTCTTTAATTGCTGAATATCTTCCAAAATAAACTCAAGTACATCCACCCCTGATTTTGTTTGCATATTTCGTTTTAACTCTTCAAGTGATGCTTGACTAGTCTTTATTAAATCCGTAACGATTGCCGGATCGTTTTCGATTTGTGGTTGCGAGCTTGTAGGTGGCACACTTTTACCAACACTCTTTTCTTTTTCATCATCCGGTAACAATTTAATAAAATCATCTCGCTCGACTACAGTCGTTAATGCATCTCTTATGAGCGGATCCGATTTTCCTAAAGTATTTATTAAGAAATCTCTGCTAGCAGGTGAAGCTAATCTTTGTGTAGCATCCACAAACAGCCTTCCTCCCGCTTTACGCATAGGAGCATTAGTCGTTAACAGGAAAAAAGATAACCCTAGTGGTTTCATCGCATCGGTCATCATTTGTTGATGGCCAACCGATATATACACATGATTCTCCCCATCATTTTCTTCAGGAATTGGATATAAAGTCGTAATTGGGCGACTTTGGACAATATAAAATGTATCATCCACTAAACACCATTCAATATCTTGCGGACAGCCAAAATAAGCTTCGATCTGCCTTCCTATCTGTGCTAGTTGTAAAATTTGTTGTTCAGACAATGTTTGAAGCTTTTGCTGAACCGGATCAATCTGTTTCGTCTCTGTTCCGCCCTCTTTTAAAGCATAGATAGCTAATTTTTTAGTCGCGATCATCGTTCCGATAATTTCGCCTTCTTTTACTTTATAATTATCGGCAGAGACCAGTCCTGATACTAACGCCTCACCAAGCCCAAAACTAGCATCAATTGATAACACCTTTCGGTTAGAAGTAACCGGATCAGCAGTAAATAAAATGCCCGAAGCCTGCGGGAAAACCATTTTTTGAACGACAACATATATAGAAACTTGGCTATGTTCAAAACCATTTTGTATTCGGTACATGACTGCTCGCTCTGTAAATAAAGAAGCCCAACACTTTCTTACATGCTGTAAAATTGCTTCTTCTCCGATAATATTTAAATACGTATCTTGTTGACCAGCAAACGAGGCATACGGTAAATCTTCAGCCGTGGCACTAGAACGCACGGCATACGCATGTTCATTTCCAAAACATGAGAGATAATGAGCTACCGCTTCCACTACATCAGAAGGGATTTCTACTGCCATAATAACATCTCTAATCTTCTTACTAATTTCACCAATTTGAGCTCGCTCTTCCATTTTCAGCTTTGTTAGCTGCTGCAACAAAGTGTGAAGCTCTTCATTTTGCTCGATGGCCTTTTCATACCCTACCGTTGTAACACAAAATCCTTCTGGCACTTGTAAACCTTGAATTTTGGATAACTCCCCTAAATTCAAACCTTTTCCACCAACGAGCGAAAGCTGTGTGTTTTCTATTTCCTGAAAATCGAGAACGAAAGAACTCATGTAACATCTCTCCTTACTATGCGTGTGTTCTTGATTGTAGCAGTAGTAAATGAGAATAAACAGTCTATTTCGAACTTGATTTACATGATATAATTAAGTTAGGAAGAGATAATTATTTTTATTTCTCCCCCTCTAATTCACTTCAATTACATCAACAAACTTAAACATTCGTTTATTATAAAATACATCAGTACATATAATCGTCTCATTTATTGGATTAATATTGACTACTGTTATGTAATTTTTATATAGATAGCCATCCTTATAATATGTAAGTAAAACCTCTTCTTCACCTAAAAATGAACATAGCAGCTTATTTTCAATCATTTCCTTTGCATCCCGCGTTAAGATTGGACGTGGGACTTTCGTTTGTTCACTTATAATTTCTTTAATAACTGCGAACTGCTCTGGCATACTGGCCGTTCGTTATCAAGACCTAAATTGTAAAAAGTCATAAAAAATAAAGGGCGATACATATTAGACATGACTAATATGTATCGCCCTTTTACTTCATGTTCAACAATCGCGCCCTATTGTTGAATAATGTTCAATTTCAAACGAATAAAGCCATTAATATTAAATCTTGATAGCCATCATCCAATTTTACACCCTTTGCTTTTCTACCCTCTTCAAAAAAGCCTAGATTCTTATATAACTGGATTGCACCTAAATTATCTTCCATTACCTCAAGACAAACTTTTTCAATCTTACTGTTATTTTTAGCCCAATTGATTAACGTTTCTAGAAGAGCTCTTCCAATACCATAATTTCGATATTCAGGTAGTATGGTCATCGCAAAAGCCCCTTGATGATTAATTTTTTCTTTGTTTCCGTTCTTAAAATCTATTGTACCGACTAACTTACCATCAACTTCAGCAATAAACTGTACATAATTTGGATTTTTATGATAAGCTTTTAACGTTTTTTGAATACCATCAACACTCATCTTTTTTACATCCTCAACCGTACTTAACATGTATGGAGCGTTTATTAAAGCCTTTGAAGCAGAATTTAGCATTCTTTCTGCATCCTGTTCTTTAGCTTCTCTAATTATTACTGTTTTTCCATCCTTAGATTTATAAGTAAAAACATTAGTTGATAATATATTACACACACCCTTTCGAAATATAATTAATCGGATTTTTTAACTATTCCACAATTCTTAAGTAAGAGAAAGTCGTGTCACCTTTTTCTGCAATTGCTCTCCTTTAACTTAATAACAATTATTTCAAATATTTTTAATTTTAACAAGAATTTATTCCGTTATATGACCCGTTTGTTGAACAAGTAGGAAACGGATTGCCCTCAGTTTTTTTTATAAACTTCTGCATAAGCAAATTTTAACTGCTCACGTAGTTCTTTATTTTCCTCATCTAATTTCTTAATTTTACGTTTTAATGAAGCAATAATGGCGTCCTTATTGTTTTCATCCGTTTCCCGTTTAATTTGCTTTTGGGTAGAAACTTGGGCTTGTTGCTGACGTAAGGATTCAATCCGTTCACGTACTCCAGTATTGTTGTAGAGCGTTGCTTTAGCAACACCTGCCTCACTTGCTACGCTATTAAAATTGATGTTCTGATTAGCTGGCACGGATTACTCGCAAACAAATGGATACTTGCGGTCATATCCATGAAAAACTCATCTATTCCGTTGTCAATATTATTTCTCACTTAAATACACTATTTGAATTTTTAAGTATAACTTCATTTTAAAAGGTCAGGTGTTTAAAGAGCAGTAATAGCATTCGAAATTTACGTACACTTTGCAAAAAATGTCACGTTCTATGTGCAGATCACTTAAACTCTTTAAAGAACGGAGTAATAACAACTGATTGACGTCGATATTTTTAGGAAGAAGACTAACTATTAACGATATTCTTTTTACTTACTAAAAAAGAATGATTCAAAATTCAATTTATGTTATGTACTTATAAAAAAGATTTGATATACGATATGGGTATATAAACCCATGCAGTATTAAAATAAAAATACACCTTCAATAAATGAAGGTGTATTTTTTCATTTCTATCGCTTTTAAATGAGTTATTACATTGGTTAATTTGATTTATAAATATTAAAACCTCATTCGAGACTTGTATAAAGATCAAAATAGTAACCTTAAATGCATTTAATTAATGCCTAATCCTGCACTTGCATAACCCGTAATAGTATTAACAAGTGAAACACCAGAAGCTGTAGCAGAAAAAACTAATAAAAGCCTTGTTGCTGGGGTTACCGGAATATTCAATCCTGTTATTATCCCAGATGATATAGTTCCTAGAGCTAATGCACCCGTTAAAGGGGGGGCTAAAGTAACTATTGCCCCTGGAATCGGGCTAAAAGTATTATCTGGAGTAGTTGACTGATACAATTGCGCAGTTAATGTCACTGTCGTACCAACCAAGCTTAATGCGACAGTAATACTAAAATATGCTGCTAACGAAGTAATGGTACCACTACGCGGCATTGAAAATGCAAAATTTATAATGGGTCCTAATGCCGTACCAGTCAAATCAATATTCCCACCAACAAGCGATATACCTGTTGCTGAATTCCCAAATCCAACTAGACTTGTTGTCCCTATCAGTCCACCCACAATTGTAGTCAGAATTACCGGGCCACCAGAAGCAAATGGTATAATCGCTCCGCTTCCGGTTGCTCCCGTTCCTCCCGTTGGTCCTGTATTTCCTGTTGTTCCCGTTCCTCCTGTTGGACCTGTACTTCCGGTTGCTCCCGTACTTCCGGTTGTTCCCGTTCCTCCTGTTGGACCTGTACTTCCGGTTGCTCCCGTGTCTCCTGTTGCTCCCGTACTTCCGGTTGCTCCCGTTGGTCCTGTCGGTCCTGTATTTCCTGTTGCTCCCGTATCTCCTGTTGAACCCGTACTTCCGGTTGCTCCCGTTGGTCCTGTCGGTCCTGTATTTCCTGTTGCTCCCGTATCTCCTGTTGAACCCGTACTTCCGGTTGCTCCCGTTGGTCCTGTCGGTCCTGTATTTCCTGTTGCTCCCGTATCTCCTGTTGAACCCGTACTTCCGGTTGCTCCCGTTGGTCCTGTCGGTCCTGTATTTCCTGTTGCTCCCGTATCTCCTGTTGAACCCGTACTTCCGGTTGCTCCCGTTCCTCCCGTTCCCCCTGTTGGTCCTGTACTTCCGGTTGCTCCCGTTGGTCCTGTCGGTCCTGTATTTCCTGTTGCTCCCGTATCTCCTGTTGGACCCGTACTTCCGGTTGTTCCCGTATCCCCTGTTGCTCCCGTATCTCCTGTTGGTCCTGTATTTCCTGTTGCTCCCGTATCTCCTGTTGGACCCGTACTTCCGGTTGGACCCGTACTTCCGGTTGCTCCCGTTGGTCCTGTTGGACCCGTACTTCCGGTTGTTCCCGTATCCCCTGTTGCTCCTGTACTTCCGGTTGCTCCCGTGTCTCCTGTCGGTCCTGTAGGAAATGTTATTGATGGAATTGGTGGAAAAGTAGGCCCAATTAAATCAGGATCTATTGCATGAGCTTGAAGCAATTCATATATTTTTTGCATTTCATTTTTATCAGCCACATCATCAACTCCTATAATACGACTGCATTATATTGATATGCGAGATTATATTACACTTCATTTATCTTTATATAATATGTGTTCCCGCTACTATTATGCTCCTTATATCATAGCTAACTTTTTAGGTACTATTAAATTATTTTATTAAGATGTTAACCTCCCTTCAATATTCAAATACTGATGTTATTTTCACCATTAAAAAGGAATATTTTTTAAACATTTTTTATACTTTCTTTATGCGCATGGGACAGGTTCATGCAATATGCACAACAAACTGAAGATCTTCGTTTAATTCTTGAATGACAACAACTTTTTAGCTTTATGTAATCTATATAGCCTAACCTCAAGATAAACAAATTCACAAAAGAGCGTATCCTTATAACTATTTTCACACGTATGTCGGCTGTACCGCTATTTAAATTTCAATGTGACTAGAAATTTCAGATACATATATGAGTTATTTTTAATACACTAACATTTCATCTACAAAATTAAGCACCCTTACATTGGTATTTAAATACAATGGTATGACTAGTTATCATTTTTCATTTAGTTACTCTTTCTTTTGATATGTATGGATATAAGAAAAATAGAATTTTTTCACCAAATATCCCTTATAAATCCCCATATATAACGGCTATTTAAAAATGGTAACGAATAGTAAGAGCCATCAGTATGGAAGGGGAATATAATGAGTATTTCTATTATAATGATGGGTTTCATCATAGGAGTGTTAGTTGGGGTAACAGGGATAGGAGGCGCAGCATTATTGACTCCATTTCTCCTAACATTGGGTATAAATCCTTCCGTAGCTGTTGGAACAGATCTAGTATATAATTCTATCACTAAAATGTTTGGAATATCCCAACACTGGAAACAGAAGACTATCAATTTTAGATTAGTAAAATATCTAGCTATTGGGAGCATCCCTAGTGCAGTTATCGCAATAGTAACTATTCATTTTTTGCCAATTTTTCATTACAATCGAGAGGGAATCATAAAATATATATTAGGATATGTTTTAATCTTTGCAGCAATTTCTATTTTTATAAAAACATTTTTCTATAATGAATCTACACAAAATTTTTTTCAAAAACAGACTATGGCACAAAAAAAGAGCCTAACAATTCTTATTGGTGCAATACTCGGTTTTATCGTGGGACTTACTTCTGTTGGATCAGGCTCTTTATTTGCTATTGCAATGATATATTTATATCAACTGAGACCATCCGAATTAGTAGGCACAGATATTACACATGCTTTTTTATTAGTAACAGTTGCAAGCATATTAAATATAAATTTAGGAAACGTAGATTATATATTAACAATTAATTTACTTATCGGTTCTATTCCAGGAGTCATACTTGGTAGTAAATTCTCCACTAAAATCCCTGTTAAACCTCTTCAAATATTTTTAGCTATCATTATTTGTATCAGTGGACTAAAGCTAGTTATCCCTTATTGAAAACGTTTTATGTTTTTACTATATAAGAACGGAGGTTCAAAATGAATCATACAGAACTATATAATTTTATCCTTAAGCAAGAACGTATACCTCATTTTCATAAAGATTTCCCTCTAATCTTGTTTTGGAGCCAAAAAAGTGGTTGTACGTCGCTAGCACACTGGTTTTTTTATCAAATTAATTTATTTAAAGAAGCGATAAAATACAACCCGTTCATTCACAACTATGAGTATGAAGTATATAAGAACTCTACACATTATTTAGCACAATTAGCGAGTGGATTACAAGCTAAAGAGAATAATACTTACAAACTAGTAAGAAATCCCTATAGAAGAGCAGTAAGTTCTTTTGTTGCTCTGATTCCGCCACCAAATATCGAGAATCCTGCATGGAAACCCATTCGACAATTTCTGTATGGTGATGAAACCTGCAATAAACCCATTTCCTTTAAACTATTTTTGTATTATTTAAAAGCACACATGACGAAATTAGATCAAGTAGATCCTCACTTTACACAACAATATATACAAGGGGAAGAGGAATTTGTTACGAACTATATTTATCTAGAAAATTTCAACACAGGAATTTCGAAACTAGAAGAAGTATATAAATTAAAAAAATCACCATTAGATCTGTTATCAAAATCTTGGCATTATCAAGGGAGTAAGATGATTTACAAAGGCGTTTATGCAGAAGGTGATATTACAACACCTCTTTTCCCGAGACTACCTACTTATGATAGTTTTTATGACACAGAAACAATTCAATTGGTTCAAGAGATATTTGCAAAAGATTTTAATATGTATCATTATGCTTTAAATTCTTTTTCTTAAAATAAAAGTGTTCAAAGTCACTGGCTCTATTAAGTGTGTTATCTTAAAACTGATACGACGATATCATATATTTATAAATTTTCATACACTTTTTCTAATTCTTTTTTAGTTGTGTTTTTAGGTGCTCATTTTCACTTTCTAATAGCTTGTTCTTATGTTTTAAAAGGTTGATCTTATTCTTTAAAGTTTCTATGATTACATCTTTTTGGGCATCAGATGTCCTTCTTTTTACCTTTTTAAAATCATATATGCCTTCTTGCTGTTGACGTAACTCTTCAATCGTTTTTTTGATTAAGGGTTCTCTATATAAATATACTTTAGAAACAAGTGCTTTTTCTGAAACTGAATTAAAATTGATTTTTACTCCTTCTTTAATCATTAACTGTATTACTTTATCCACTCAATATTGCGTTTTCTTCTTTTTTTAGAAGCTTAATTCAATAACCCCGTTGTATTCGGATGTTTATTAACCATTAATTTTTCGTTCTTCTCCTATGTATTCACGTTTATGTTTTGGCATATCGAAGATTCCGATTCACTTCAGCTTTCCTGTCTCTCATTCATATATTCTTCTAAAGTGAGGTTTTCCTTGTATATTTTTTCAGCGATATCCCCTACATAGCGAATGTGCCAAGGTTCATACGCATAACCAGTTACATTCTCCTTTTCCTTTGGATAACGAATAATAAATCCTGCACGATGCGCATTTTCTTTCAGCCATTTCCCTTCCTTAGTTTTAGCAAAAAATAGCTCTAGTTCATTATTTGCACTTTTTGAAGAAACATCTATCGTTAACCCTGTTTGATGTTCGCTATGTCCTGGTTTTGCTGAAAACCGATCTGTATGCTCTTGCCCCTTTCTTTTCACATTATTTTCATACAGTCTTTTTTGATAGTCATACGAACGAAAGCCTGAAACAGCATTCAACTGGATACCTTCTTGATTTGCTAAACTAAATAACGTTTCTAACGCTTCAGCTGCTTCTTTACGTAGATGACTCTTTTCTAAAGTTCCTTTAAACGAGAATGGTACATTTGGTACTACTAAATCTTCAGGTTTATAATTAGCAGGTAGCCCATACTCTTTATTTACTACCATATATATATGATCAGAAGAACTTCCTTCATCTTTCAAAGCCTCATTCTCCCTATTATCTTTCTTTACAGCGTGCTTATTAGATTCATAGTTTTTATTTTCAGATGCTTTACCAATAGATTGGTCGATATAAGTAATGGAAATACATATCATCACAATCATACAACTTATACCTATTAACTTATTTCTCACTATTCATTTCCTTCCTATCCATACTAAACTTTTATATTTATAGCCGACTATCATGCCAGAAATTTAACGCAAAATGTGATGACTCACTATACGTCTCAAATTCATAACCTTTTTCCTTTAACCCCTTAATAATAAACGGCACTGCTTTAACAGATTGCTGGTGAATATCATGTAATAGTATTACTTCTCTATTTTGAGTTGCCTTTGAAACGACATTATTGACTATTTGAGGCACGGATTGCTCTAGTGGTAATTTGGTAAATTTCCAATCAAATGAATCAATCGTCCAGTCCCATACTTTTAACTGATTTTCAACAATTTGATTCCTTATATTTTCTGTAAATCCTGTAGAACCATAAGGCGGTCTTGTCAATGTTGGTTTATAATCAAGAATATTTTCTATAACTTTTTGAGTCTCTTTCATTTCAATTACATATTTATTTTCTTTATATAACGGCTTATAGTTGTGAGTCATACTGTGCATTCCTACATAATGCCCTTCCATTGACTCTCTCTTTACCTCTTTTACATATTGATGAATATTTGGACCGATTAAAAAGAAAGTAGCTTTCACGTCATTTTCTTTTAAAATATTTAATAACTCAGAAGTATATTTACCAGGACCATCATCAAATGTTAAATATGCTACCTTTCGTACTTTACCGTTGTATATATCCGGTACGCTTTTTTCATTCTCTACCTTCATTTGATTACTTACTAGTTGAACAGAGTTCACTTGACCTCGTATAGCTTTAGCTGGAGAAATAATACATTGAAATAGAAAAAAACCTCCAGTAATACAAATAAGTATAGCCATCATACTTACAATTTTTTTATACCTAATCATCTAAAAATTCCTTTCTTTACATCTTTATGTTCCTTTTCAATCATACTTAAGGCACATCAAGTTCATATCAAGTTAAAATGAATTTTACTTTTAAAAAATAATGAATCTACAGTTCGATCATTCTATTATTAGTAGCTTCGTAATAACAATCATTAAACAAAAAAGGTGCGAAGCCTTAAATTAGACTTCGCACCTTTGCTGTTTACTACAACTGTTTTATATTACTACTTTCCATCCCACTTTTCTAAACGGAAATAGAACAATACACCATCCTCAGTATTGGTAACGCCGTACTTTGCACCATGTAAATCAAATATGTTTTTTACAATAGAAAGCCCAAGACCCGTTCCACCACATACTCGTTTTCTTGATTTATCCACCCTATAGAACTGATCCCATATTTTATCTATATTTTCTTCTGCTATATGTGAGCCTTTATTTTCAAACCCTATATATACGCCTTGTTGTTCCTCTTTTACATCAATCACAATGATTTGTTTCGCATCTGTATAACGAATCGCATTTGTAAACAAGTTTGTTATAACCTGTTCCAATAAATTCGGTTTCCCCTTCACACACACTCGATCTATATTCAATTTGATTTGTAGTGATTTTTCATCAATTTGAACATGTAAATCTTGTTCTGCCTTTTGAATTAAATCACCTATGTTAACTTGCTCCATCTGTATTTGATACGTTCCTGATTCATATTTAGCTAAATTTAGCATTTCATCAATTAGTACATTCATTTTCTCTATTTCTTTTTCTAATGCTTCCCAATAATATTGATTCATTTCAGGTGCAATACCATCTTGCAGCATAGATGCAGATATTTGCATCACACTGAGTGGTGTTTTTAATTCATGTGAAACGCCTGCAATAAAATCTTTTCTTGTCTGTTCTAATTTCTTCTCTTTCTCTAAGTCTGTTTTTAGCCGATTGATATACCCTTCCATTCTTTCTGAAAGCTGATTAATGTTAGAGGAAAGCTCTCCAATTTCATTTTCAGATTTAATAGAAAGCTTGTCTTGAAACTCAAACTCCATAATTTTCTTCGTTGCTTCATTTATCTTCAATAACGGTTTCGTAATAATTCTTGAATAATACAAACTTACAATCAGTGATAGTACCAACACAAATGCAATAATATATACATAATAATCACTCATTACATCTGTTGCTTTTGTAATTGGTTGTAGCGAAGACAAAGTATAAATAAATTCCTTTACTTGTCCATCTTTCATGAGTGGTTTTATCGTTTCTAAATACTTGATTCCGTCTATACTAATTTCATTCTGAACCCATTCGTCTCCTTGTAATTTCACTTTATCCATAATCCATTCCGATTGAAATTGCAAAATACGATTTGCAAACACTTCATTACTATACAACGTATTGTTAATTTCTGGATTGGAGTAAACAGGGAAACTAATTTCTTTTACAATTCCTTCCAAAAAATAATACTTTTCGCTTTCTTCTCTTGAAAAAATCTTAAAACCATTTTTAGCACCATGCATCATGTGTTTATTGATTTGATAATATAAAGGCGAAACAAATCCTCCATCATAGCCTTTTATTTTCAATGTTGTAGGAACGACGATATCCTTATTCGGCCCTTTACTTGCTGTATCCATAATAGCTATCTTATTTGTCTTGTTGATCAAACTTGTAATTAAAATACTGAAATTAGAATCCATATCTCTCTTTGCATTCATTAAATTATTAAATACAACTTTAGTAGTCCGACTTGGATCATTTTTATCAGCTACTTTAATATAGTAATCTCCTGATGGTAGCTTCTTAATATTTGCTTCTTCATCGAGCCGTGCAATCATAATACCTTGCTGATTCGCATAGGAAAGTTCCTTGTTCTGAAGTTTATTTTCATCCTGTTTATGACCTTCATAAAATGTATAATACTGTTGTAATTGCTTCTGAACATTTTCTTTTTCTTTATCTATATACAAGTATTTCATCACATACATTTGTCCGAAAAAGATAGTTGCGATGATCATGCAACATAGTAAAAATGTAAGTGTAAATAACTGAAACACGATTTTCTTTCTCATCATTTCTCTACCTCGAACTTATATCCCGTACGAACAACAGTAGTGATGTGCTTTGCTTTCTCACCAAGTTTTAAACGTACATTACGCATATGTGCAGTTAATGTTTTATCATCTCCATCATAATCATACCCCCAAATATTCGTGATTAATTGCTCTCTTGTTAGCACTTGTTCCTTATGCTGCATTAAAGATTGTAAAATTTCATACTCAGTATGTGTAAAATCTATCTTTTGACCATCTATTGAAACAGAACGTGCCGATTTATCTAAGTGAATACCACATAAATCAATGCAGTCCTGAAATTGTACATTTTGATTTGTACCTTTGAATAAGCGCTTTGCTCTCGCTAATAAAATTGTAGGTTTAAATGGTTTCGTTACATAATCATCTGCCCCTAGTTCAAATCCAAGCAATGTATCATCCTCATCACTTCGAGCCGTTAATAAAATAATAGGAACGTTAGAGTTCTTGCGAATACGTCTACAAACTGACCACCCATCCATTACTGGGAGCATAATATCTAGTATGATTAAACTGATATCACTATCATGCGCAGCAAACAATTCTAATCCAATTTGGCCATCTTCTGCTGTTACTACTTCATATCCATCATGCGAAAAATAATGTGCTACAGTCTCTCGTATAATTTTTTCATCTTCTATGATTAAAACTTTTTTCATTTCTATTCTCATCCCATCTACGTTCACTTTAAATCGAAATGGTCATCGCTTGTTTTCCCATCTGAATCCAAGATTGTTCAAAATCATTCCGATTAATCGCTCTATGTTTGTCTTTCTTTAGTGGATCGTTAATATATACATATTGTTCATCATAATCTGTCACAACCACACTATGTTGTTGATATGTCACTTTCATTTCCCCTGCATCTGTTTTCCAAGTATAAAATTGGTTATCTGGTAAGTGTTTAAACAGAGCATTTGTTATTACCCATACAGGTTGTGCCTGATCTATCATGTTATATATATGTTCAGGTTCTTTATGACTTAAATCCAATACTTTCTCATCTGAAACATACAACTTTGCCAATTCTAAAATCGGCTCTACATAAACACCTAATCCGTGTTTATCAAAAGTAGACATATCTCCAATAAACCCCTTATGCATATTTCCTTTTAAATCATTTATTTGAAATGGTACATGCTTTATTTTAGAAGCCAATTCCATTTTATCTACTTGCACTCCTGAAAATTGTAATACCATAGCGAGACTTGTTACCTCACAACCGCGCATCAATTCTGGTTTTTGTAAGATCAGCGGAACATCTAATGGCTTTATTACCTCTTTTTCTATTGATATATTTTCTTTTTCAATTACTTCTGGTTTTTGTTGGACTTCTTGCATAATAACTGGTTGTTTTCTTTCACTTATAGGACTTTCACTATTTGACATACCTATACATATACCTAGTCCTGCGATAGTTAATAAACAAAATGTTTCTTTCCTAATATATTTCATAAATACCTCTCCTTACTTCTTTCTAAGGAGAGTGTAGCTTGTTCATATTTAGATAATCTCATGTTCATAGAAAGATAAAGAGAAATCTATATCAAGATTATATAAAGATGCTTACAGTTCCGCTCATCATTCATAGGTTTAGCACGTTTCAGAAAGATACATACTATCCTAAACAATCGTATGGGTAATAAATTGTGCTTTCAAGAAGTAATATTTAACTATTTTACATACATTGATCCGTAACATCCCAAATACTATATTGATGAAAGTCTTCTAGTGCAGTATATTGCAGAGCTAAACCCGTTCGTTATGTAAAAAAAGAATAATCATACAAGGTTATCACGCTAACGATGTGAACATTCGTTCCTTTATCGCACTTTAAAAATCTGTTTAAGAAAAACTTAAGGAATTCCCTTCTATATTCATAAGAACTTTTTTCTATACTGAAAATGTAAATAGACAAAAGGAGAAACAATCATGAAAAAATTTTTACTTTGCATAATAGGAATAGGCCTCCTTATATACTTACTCCCTTTCATGTTACGCGGGGATCTGGACATATTTAATCCACTCGCAGAAGAAAAAAATGTATATGCCGTCGCGGAGGGATATGGTGTTCCAGATTATCATACGAACGGAAGAGCTATGTACTCACTAAAAGGCGTTGATGAATCTGGAAATGAGGAAGAGTATACAGTAGGAACGAATACTCCTAATGACTTTATAAGAAAAACTTACTTGAGAATTCATGTAAAAGGAAGATACGTCTATTCTTACGATGTTATTTTTGAAAAGGATATTCCGGAGAAAATAAGGGGAAAAGTGAAAGTACCAAACAAATAAAAGAGCCTACTCGTATGAGTTGGCTCTTTTATTCCCTCTCTCATCTATTGCCCTTCACACACTCGAGGAAAGAGAATTCTTTCGATAAATTTATTAAATTAATTATCATTGTTTTAATAACCATTGTTCAATTACTTTCACTGTTTCATCTCGTTGTGCTTTTGATGTAATTAAACTCGCATTATCACCTTTTTGCTCACCATACATGCCAAAATGAGCATGATTTCCGCCTTTTATCATGTGCATAGTTGTATTCTTTGACATTAACTTTTTATTGTTCTCTATTTTTTCTACAGTTGCTAAAGCATCTACTTCCCCATAAATTGATAACATCGGAATCGATTTAGTAGAGAAATCCTCTGCAGGATAAGAACCTAAGAAAATGATCCCATCTACCTTGTCTTCATGTTGAAAGGCATACTTAGAAATCATAGCTCCCCCCATTGAATGCCCCGCAACATACCATTTTTGAACTTCTGGATACTGTTCGATTACACTGTCTACCACATTGATTCCAAATATCGCTAAATTTAATGGTAACTTAGGCATCACTACAAAATGCCCATCTTTTGCAAGAGCTTCCCCTAAGTAACTATAAGCCTCAGCTTCTACTTTAGCTCCTTGATAAAAAATAACCCCTATTTTAGCATCTTTCTTTCCAAAAACTATATTCTCTTCATCTTTTTTATCATCTACTAACGACAAAGCCTCTTTCGTTGGTTTATAAGTAAACTGAGACCAAACAAAAAACGTAATACTTCCCATAAATAAAATCCCTAATAAAGAGTATAGAACAATCTTCATCCACTTCTTCATATATATGCCCTCCCTAAGATGTATATATTCTATACTTTAAATGAAAAAGGATTCCTCCACAAATGGGGAACCCTTTTTATTATATACATCTTGTCTTGAGGTAACTATTTCTTGATTATTTTTTTAATTTTTCTTTAGCCTTTTCTGGAATATCACTTTCTTTTACTCCCTCTATTGAGAAAACATAATTTCCTTTTACTCGAACTTTTATATAAGTGTCTTGATATTCAGTTTGTCCAGCAACCCCTACTTTAATTTCCGATTCATTTCCTGATTCATCCACTCCATTTAACACGTACATAAATCTTCTAGGCAAATCAGGATCAGGTTCTGCTGGGCCCTTAGTAAGGACATACACATCTTTTTCTATTACAAGTGGATTAAATCTATCTATAATCTCGTTTTCTGTAAAAGTTAATCCCCAAAACGCTATGATTAGCACTACAATTGCTCCAGCAATTTTAAATAATAATTCTTTCATGTGTAAATTTCACCTTTCGTTAATTAATATATTTATGACAACATTTATATCTTTGAATTTTGAAAGGATAAATATGTTGTATAAGACATTTCTAAATATAATGGGTATATCTTAATAAAAAGTGAATAAATAACTTAAGTTTTTCTTAATATCCCATTTTTAATTTTCAAATGAGTCATTATCATAACGGACATAGATACTGTAATGGTGAATGAAAGCTATCGAAAAAATAAGCGAGCCTCTCAAAGTAGATATCAGTAGCGAAAGAAAAAGCCGATTTCCTTATCGTATAGGAAATCGGCTTTTGGCTTAGTGATTGATTTAGTAATAAAAAATCACGATATGAAAATATTTTTATTTAATCCCTTTCTTTTCAAATCTATATTACTTAAAAATTTCATCGAACGTTTTTTCAATTTTATCAGCATCCTTTGATATTGCTAAAAGGATATAATTATCTTTTGTTTTTAAGACACGTTTTTCTATTAAGAAATATTCTTCTGGAAGATAGTCTTTAAAACTTTTTGATTTTTTTTCAATCCTATTTGAAATTTTCTCTTTAATGCTTTCTACATTTTTCATATCTTTTACTTTCATAACAACAATTTCATCAGCTTTAATATTTGTAATAGCGGTATATAGCACAAAACTTTCGACTTCATCAGTATTTATGTTATATAGCTTTTGAAGTTTTTTACTATCTCCTTCTTTCATTTCTTCTAAGTTAGTAACATGTTTCATTTTCTCCCCTATTTCTGTAGCTGAAAGGCTATTGGCACTTTCTTTTTTTCCAAAACAGCCACTTAAAGCTCCTAAGGTAATCGTACAAACAATAATAGTAATAACGAATTTTATATTAAAAGGTTTCAACACATTTATCATTAGTTTAAATTCTCCTTTTCGTTTAGTTGGTTCAAACATTTAATTTGAATCAGGATTGTAGCAATTTATATTTAATGAATACGGCCATTGACATAAATAAATTAAAGACGAGGATACTGCTCGTTATAGATAGGATATACATTAAATATAATCAATTCATTTATTCAGATAAATAATTTACGGATGTATCTTCAAAGAAGGTATTTCCGTTATAAAGCACTAACATATCATTGATTTTATTTTTCTGTACCAACATATTTAAACTATCTGTATAGTACCTAAGGTCGACTATATGGATTTCACTAAAATGCGGTATTAAAAAAGGCAATAAAGAATTTGCATAAGAATCTTTAACAACTAATAATTTTTTCCCATTCGTATTATCAGTTTTTATTTTTATTAGTGGATGATTCCCATTGAAAAATACAGTATATTTATCTTTTTTCTTAATATTTTCCATTTCATAAAGAGTTGTTGACGTTTTGCTTTCATCTATATACTCTACTTTATATTTGGTCGCTTTCTTTTGTTCATATAATTCAATACTATCAGGATCTATATTTTTAAAGCCTGCTTTTGAATATAGGGATCCATAAAAGCTATTTGTAATTTGTTTAATGTTGAATGAACTATCTTTATTAGGAGCAAAATTCATATTTTTACCTAGCTCTTGATAGGCATAATATGCGCCTTTAGTAGTCCAATGATGATCGGTTTTATAATATATATATTCATCCTTTTTAGAGCTCAATACAGGATATACATCAATAAAGTTTATATCCTTATCTAAAGATTTTTTTACTTTATTAATATACGTAAGCTCATCACTATGAGAAGCATAGTTTGGGAGTTTATTTTCTAAAATACTACTTGCTGTAGGTACTAACATGACTTGCATTTTTACATTAGGATTTGCAAGATGAAAATCATTTATTGCTTCTATTTTGCTATTTACATCTTGTTCTTTAGGCTTACTAAACTTTTGAAGTAAAAAACCATCTTTACCGATATATACACCATTATTCTCCTTCTTTCCTAGTGTGTAGTCCATATCAGATTTCACGTTTATCCAAAAGTCCCTGAATGCAAACTGATCAGAAATATATTTTTCGTAGTTAGAAGTGAACTTTTTCTCTATAAGATTTTGGAAAGAGAACGCCGGAAACTGTTCTAGCTTTCTATTCTCTTCATCTGAAAATGTTTTATTGGGAGTTAGTAAATTTACACTGAACATTCCCCCTATAAAGAGTGTCAATAACCCTGCCATTGTGTGTGTGTATATTTTTTCATACTGATTCAAGTAACTCACCCCTTTCAAACTAATGCGATATCATTAAAACCTAAAGTATAAGAATGGATTATATGTGTCATTCACTAAATACGCCGTTGAAAGAACTGCTAGTATGACATACAAAACTGGAATGCCAATAGCACCTAGTAACTTCAGCTTTTCTCTAACACATACAATTGCCCTTTTTGGTAATGGTGTTGAACAACATGCAAGGACAATAAATAGTATAAAATTAGTTGTTAAATAATATAGAGTTTTATTATCTAAGAAAACGGATTGATTAAAGCCAAACATTGTTCCTATGAAATTCATTGCTACCGATAAGTTTTCAAATTCAAAAAATACCCACCCGATTAAAACAATGATAAGTGTATACACATGTCCGATAAAGCTCATTCTATTTTTAAGCCATTTTAAAAGGAAGAGTTTTTCTATTGTTACAAATAATCCAAAATACAATCCCCAAATAATAAAATTCCAGTTTGCTCCATGCCATAATCCTGTTAGGAACCAAACTATAAACAAATTTCTAAGTTGTTTGAGCAATCCAGTCCGATTTCCGCCAAGAGGAATATATACATACTCTCTAAACCATGAGCCTAACGATATGTGCCATCTACGCCAAAACTCAGTTACACTTTTTGATATATAGGGATAATTAAAGTTTTCTGGAAAATCAAACCCAAACATTTTGCCTAACCCTTGAGCCATAGCTGAATATCCTCTAAAGTCAAAATATATTTGGAAAGCAAAAGCAATAATCCCAATCCATGCTGTAAGGATCGTAAGTTCTGATATAGAAGTTGTTTTTATACTTGTCCAAAGAAGTCCTATATTATTAGCTAAAAGTACTTTTAATGCAAGGCCTCTAATAAACAATTCCATTCCTTCACCAAAACGATCAAATGTTACTTTTCTTTCTTGTAATTGTTTGTCAATATCACTGTATTTTACAATAGGTCCTGCAACAAGTTGAGGGAACATCGTAACATAAGTACCAAAAGAAATAATATTTTTTTGCGCTTGTACTTTCCCTAAATAAACATCAATCACATAAGACATCGTTTGGAAAGTATAGAATGAGATTCCCACCGGAAGAGGAAGCGTCTCGACCTGAATATTTAAATTGAAAAGGGTATTGATATTCTCTATTACGAAACCATAATATTTGAAGAACCCCAGTATTCCTAAGTTTATTACAATAGAGTTAATAAATATCGCCTTTTTAATACCTTTACGATCACTATACTTATCGATAAGTATGCCATTAACATAGTCAAATATAGTGGAGAATATCATAATGACTATATAAACAGGCTCACCCCATGCATAAAAAATGAGACTGATCATAAATAATATCAAATTTCGAAGAACCTTAGGTGATACGTAATAAACAATAAGTGCTAACGGTAAGAATATGAAAAGAAAAATCAAACTACTGAACACCATTGTTTTTTCACCTCCTACAATTATTTTTTCTTAAAAATTTACAGTCCTTGCATAAGAACTGTAAATTTTCAGTATAGGTACTACTTAACAGAACCTTTCAATTGTTCAAGTAGCATCTTGTAATAATCAGCTTTAAAATGCACGCCATCGGAATCATGAACATCTTTGTTTTTTTCAAAGATTGGGGATAAATCAATGCACTCTACTTTCTCAGTTTTTGCCAGTTCTTTAAGTGCTGAATTATATTCATTAATATGTTTATATTGTGGCTTTTCCTCTATATTCTTATCTGTAACTGGTGTAACAGATAAAAGGTGTATTTTTACATTTGGAAGTTGTTCCTTTATTTTTTGTATTAATTTGGAATAGTTATCTATTGAAAACTTAACTGGATTTTCGATAGTTTTTCCTTCGAGGTCCATAGGAAGTAATAAATCATTACTTCCAAAATTCATGAAAATATGTTCAGGTTTTCTTTTCACTACATTTTCTACTTCATCTAGAGCGAACATTGTAGCTCCACCTGCTGATCCTAATACATTTTTATCATCTAAAAATTCATAATGAGATATAGCTTCTATCATTGAATCTCCAAAGAATAAACTGTTTTTAAAGGTCGATTGATACGCGCTATTTTTCGATTTTTTTTCTTCTGTAGCATTTTGTGTAACCTCATTTGATTTTTTTTCGCTCTCATTATTTACACAGGCTGCGGAGGTAATTGCAATGGCCCCCGTAAGTAGACAAACACATACTTTCTTTAACATTTCTATCTTCCTCTCAAGTCATTATTTCGTAAGCGATGGTGTATATAGCAATGTTATTTTTGTTTTCTATGCGAACCTTTCGTTTACAAAATATAGATTAAGCGTTATAGGTAAAGATGAGATGCAGATTATATAGATATAATTTAAAAAATCAACAGTTTGAAAATTAGTTATTAAATAACTTAACAGAAGAATAATTTGATGCTTATATTTCTGAGATTGAATATGAAATTTGATTGAAAAAAATGTGTTTAATAACCCCTGAAATGGTTTGTTAACGGTCGATTTCATGGTACGGAATATGAATTGATATAAATAAAAAGGAAGTGAATTATTGCTAGTTGCACTAGTTCACTTCCTTTTATATAAATATTACACACATTAAAAGTAGTAACTTAATAATTAAAAATCACTTTTTAAAGACAACCATGTATATACTATAGACGTTGATCTTTCTGGAAGTTTAAACAAAAATGATCTTCATCATTATATACCCCAAATTCATACCCTTGCTCTTTATAAAATTTAATAATTTCAGGGAGAGCTTGTAATGTTTGCGCCTTTTCATGCATTAAAACAACATCTACTTCTTCTGTTGTCTGTTTCTTTACATTTTCGATAATCTGAGTTGGATTATCTTTTAATTTCCAATCATTTGAGTCTATTGTCCAATCCCAAACTTTTATTGCTGCTTCTACAATTTGATTACGAATTTCCTCGCCCTTTAATCCTGGTGCAGATCCATATGGTGGACGGACTAGTTTAGGAGTTGTACCCGTAATATTATGGATAAGATCTAACGTTTCTTTCATTTCTGGTACAAATTGTCCCTTTTTGTATAGCTTATCACTATTATGTGTCATACTATGTGCACCAATATAATGTCCTTCTTTTACTGCTCGTTTTACATTTTCCTGAAAACCTGTATTTTGTAAATTACTACCTTGCATAAAAAATGTCGAAGCAACATTTTGCTCCTTTAGTACATCTAAAAATTTCCCAGTCAGTTCGCTAGGACCATCATCAAATGTCAAATACACAACTTTTCCTACTGGCTTTCCATCAGGTCTTTTTTGTTTTGTCGGTGGTGTTTCCTTTTTCTTTTCTTGTTGTTGCGTATTAACTTGTTTACTACTTTCATTAGCTACTCCCTTCGCTGGGATAGAGTTCCATTTTCCAATTAAAAAGAAAGTGAAAAAGGTCGTTGCTAAAACAACTCCTAGAGATATTATTACTTTAGTTAATCGACTTGTTTTTTTCTTACTTTGTGATTCTTTCATTATTTTTCGATCCTTTCCCTATTAATTTTCATATTCATTATTTATAAGGCTGAGCCTTTACTCGACTGAATCATTTGTTTCAACCGGTATTTACAATAAATAGATTAATAGAGACGAATAAAGATAAAATGCAGATAATGTCGAAATCAGTTAAAGAATAGCGTATCGCATCCACTCTTTAGAAACGTATTTGTTTCTCTAATATAATTAAATTTGAAAACTGGATATACACCTAAAATAAAAAATACTACTCTTCCTAATTAAGATTTAGAAAGAATAGTATTTTTCTATTTGCCTATTTTATTACATAATAAAATAATTAATAATGCCATCCACAATACCTTTTTGCGATTTTGTTTGGAATTCTTCTGAATTCATTCTTTTTTCATCACTGGCATTAGATGTAAACCCTAACTCAATTAAGATAGCCGGAGAAGGATTTTCTCGTAAGACAAGAAAATCACTTCCATGAATGCCTCTATCTCGACTGTCTATATTTTGATCAAAAATAGATTCTTGTACGATCTTAGCTAACTTTTTATCTTGCCTTTTATTAGATCCATAATGAGTTGTTATTCCTTTTACATTTGTATCCTCAAAAGCATCATGATGAATGCTGATATACAGGTCAGCCGAATGGTCGTTAGCTACTTTGACACGCGTTTGTAATTCTTCCTTTTGCTTCGTTTCTGGAAGTAAACTCGTATCTTTTTCACGTGTTAATATAACTTTTGCATCCGTTCTTGCTTCTAATTCTTTCTTTATATTTTGCGCTACTTTTAAATTAAGCTCTTTTTCAATCGTTCCAAATTTCTTTCCTTTCGTCCCTCTATCTCCTCCACCATGCCCCGGATCAATTACAATAGTTTTTCCTTTTAATCGTAAATTCTCTTTTGATATATTTTTGTGCCCCTTAGCATGTATGAAACTAACACCAGTGCCCATTATTAATATAATAAACAAAAGCAATGTCGCTCTTTTTTTCATTTTAATAATCTCCTTATCAGCTTTTCATTCCGTTTCTAATGAAAATAGTAATGAATGCTGATAAAGATAAAATGCAGATAATGTCGATTTTGTTTAAAAATGATAAAAACGTGTAGAACGAAAATTCTACACGTTTTTATTTAAATAAAAGAAAAATAATACTCCATCTTCTGTATTCAAAACACCATATTCCGCGCCATGCAGCTCTAATATATTTTTTGAAATAGCAAGGCCCAATCCTGTTCCGCCTTTGGAGCGTTGACGAGACGTATCTCCTCGATAAAAACGATCCCATATTTTCTCTAAATGTTCTAGTTCAATATGTGCTCCTTTATTTTCTACACATACTTTTACACGTTCATTCTCTTCTATTGTAGAAATAATAATATTCTCATGTTCTGGTGTGTAACGAATCGCATTCGTAATAAAGTTAGTAACCACCTGTTCTATTCGATGTGGATTTGCAACTACCTCAATTTTAGAAAGTTGTTTATGCACATGTAATTGCTTAGCTGTTATATCCGAGGTTAATTGCTCACATATGTAATCAATCATCTCATCAATATGGAATACATCCATTTCCATTTTATACGTACCAGACTCGAATTTTGCTAACTCCAGCATATCAATAATGAGCATATCCATTTTATCTACTTCTTTTGACATTGCTTTAAAGTAATAATCCTTTTTATTACTAGCAACACCATCCTCCAAAATTGAAATACAGCTCTTCATAATACTTAAAGGCGTTTTTAACTCATGTGAAACACCCGCAATAAATTCTTTACGTGTATTTTCTAATTGCTTTTCTTTCTCTATATCTTGCTGCAATTGATTAATATACGAATGCAAAGCTTTAGAAAGTGTATTAATATTTTTTGATAAATCGCCTATTTCATCCTTTGTAGTAATAGGTATCGTCTCTGAGAAATCTAAACCAGCGATTTTTTTTGTAGTATCATTTATTTGTAATAGTGGTTTGGCGATTTTATTTGAATAATAGAACGATATCAAAACGATTAGAACCAATACAAATATAATTAAATATACATAATAATCCTTTATCATTTGCACAGCTTCATCAACTGGTTGCAATGATGTCATAGCAAATATGTAATTTACCTTACCATCTGCATCTATTGTTGGTTTGATTAATAGTTTATATTTGATATCATTTTCTTCATAATCCACTATTTCTGTAGAAGTAATATTGTTTGGTTTTTGATTTAATATTAAATCAATCTGAAATTTTTTTATTCTATCTATTAACACACGATTTCCATAAATAGAGTTAGTACCTACAGTCCCCTCCGGTAATTGCACGTTCTTAATGCTTCCTGCTAAATATAATTGCGAACTTTCTTTTGAAGATGCGTTTTTTTGTCCATATAACATTTCTGATAGTTGCTTGTTCTCTAGCCCAACATTCTTCTCTTTTATTGTTAACATCGCAGGGACGACTATATCCCCCTTCTGTACTCCATCGATAATAATATGATTCCCCTGTTCTAAACTATATTTTATCCGTTGTATATCTTCTAAATTAATAAAACTATACAACGGTATCTGAATTGAACGTTCAGAAAAGGTCTTATTTTCGTTAGGATCTAACTGAATTTCTAAAGAAAAATCATTTGCATATTTTATATTCCCTACACTATCTAACGTTGTAATCCATGTCGCATTATCTTGGTAGAAATTTTGTTCCAACTCTTGAATCCTTTTCGCGTCATCTCCAGCTTTTATATATGCCTTTTCAAAGGATTGAATATTCGTTTTAATATCATTAACTTTTCGATTCGAATAATATTGCTTAAAAAATATGGTTTGTCCAATAAAAATAGTCACTAAAATAAGTGTGCATAATGCCGTTGTTAATATAAATAGTTTTAATACAATTCCCTTCTTCATACCTGTCCCTCAAATTTATAACCAGTTCGCACAACGGTTACAATACAAGTCGCTTTTTGCCCTAATTTATGACGCAAATTACGGATATGACTATTAACAGTACGATCATCCCCAGCGAATTCATAACCCCAAATTTTAGTGATTAGTTGTTCTCTCGAAATTACAATCCCTTGATTTCGCATGAAATACGTTAATATTTCAAATTCTGTATACGTCAGATTTATTTCTTCCTCATCTATATTTACTGTACGAGAAGGGAAATGTACATGAATACCACTACTAGTTAATGTGTCTTCAATAGATACATTAACAGTAGAAGTATATCGGCTTTCAATTAATCGTTTTGCTCTTGCCAATAAAATAGGAGGACTATATGGTTTTGTAACATAATCATCTGCTCCCAGTTCAAATCCCAGTAAAGTATCATCCTCATCCACCCGAGCCGTTAGCATAATAATAGGTACATTAGATTTCTTCCGAATTCGCCGGCAAACCGCCCAGCCATCTAATTCCGGTAACATAATGTCTAGAATAATTAAATGTACCTCATGTTCTTCAAATATAGATAACGCTTCTTTCCCATCAATCGCCTCTAAGACGTTATACCCTTCGTTTAGTAGGTAATCCTTCATGATTTCACGTAAAATATCTTCATCTTCTACAATTAAAATTGTTCTTTGCATATTTCATCTTCCCCACGATTAATTTTATTTTTATAAAGAAATAGTTCATTTTATATTTTAACCAATTAGAAATCTTTCACTATTTCTGTCACTACTAAATGTAACATAGTTATATCAAGATAATAGCATGCTGATATAAAGATAAAATGCAGAGATAACTGTAATTCTTCAGCAAATAATGAAACTCATCTTGAATCGAAAGATCCATACAAAAACGCCATCCTTTCTGTATATTTCTACAAACAGGATAGCGTTTTTTCATATTAAAGGTAGAATTATAAGGTAATATCAATTATACGTAATACTTGATATTTAATTGATATTAGAACTTATTACTTTATATTTATCTTCTTTTGCAACATCTATAATTGCATCAATTTTTTGTTGTTCATTATTCAGCTCATGTCCTTCAATCCAAACTTTATATCCTATTTCTCCCACTACTCCAACTTTAGTTATAACAACATCTAACTGTTTTTCTTTTTGAAAATATTCAATAGCAGTTGCCTTTGCTTTTTCTTGAGTTTTTGGAAATTCTTTGTCACTTAATGGATCTTTCGTTGTTAATGTAATGTAAGAGACAAAACCAGCAATAATTAAAGTTATGGTAGAAAGTCCAATTAAAAATATTTTTTTCATTCTTCTTCATCCTTGTCTATCTTTTTTTAAAGATTAACATGTTATTTATCGTTTTTCAATAAAAAAATATTGTATTTTGTTATTTTTTTATTGAAAACATCTATAACTTAGACAAATATAAAAAGCATTCCTCTAACTATCCTGATCTTTATCTCAACTAATCTATTAAATAATGTAGATTTATAAAAGAGTTTGATCATTATTAAAGAAATACAAAAATAAAAACCCCAATTTCTCTATATTAAAATCGAGAAATTGGGGTTAAGTTTTTTAACAATATTTTTTATTTAAAACCAGTAACTAATTAATAATCCTGCCGATAATAAGAAGCCAAAAATCGTATTTGTCATCGCTGTTGATTTCATTGCGATGCGCATATACCCAGGATCCTTTGCTCCCTTTTGGAAACTTTGAATTGCAGAGATTGGCTTTCTCAAACCTAGGAACATAACTAATGCCCAAGGGCTTATATAACCCATTAATACAATCACCGCGATCCATAAATAAGCAATGAAAAAGGCTACAGCTAGTGTTACTATTGCTTTTTCTCTCCCAAGGAGGATTACCAATGTCTTTCTTCCACCTTTAATATCTTCTTCGATATCTCGGATGTTATTCGACATGTTGATTGCACCGACTAAAATTCCAATTGGAATGGAAATCAATATACTTTCAATCGTTATCGTATTCGTTTGAATAAAGAAAGCAATGAGTACAAAACATGTCCCCATTAACAATCCAGAAACTAATTCTCCAAATGGAGTGTACGCAATTGGTAATGGACCACCTGTATATAAATAGCCAACCGCCATCCCAATTAAACCAATGACGACTAACCACCAGCTGCTATTCATACAAATATAAATGCCAATAAATGCCGCTACCACATACAATAAAAGCGCAACTGTTAACACATTTTTCGGTTTCAATCCATGACGGACAATTCCACCACCGATGCCAACAGAATCAGCGGTATCTAGTCCACGTTTGAAATCATAGTACTCGTTAAATAAATTCGTTGCTATTTGCAATGCTAAACATGCAACCATCATCGCAATAAATAAAAGCCAATGAATGTCTGTAACATAAAGTGATGCCACTGTCCCTAAAATTACAGGAGAAAACGTCGCCGTTAATGTATGCGGGCGCGTCATCTTCCATATTAATTTAGCGGAACTAATTTCTTTTTCATTCCCCATAACTCTGTTCAATCTCCGATACGATAAACTTAACTAAATCTATACAATTCAATCAAATTTACACAAGTTAGTGCTTCATCGTGTTCTCGCAACCCCGAAGGGACGAGGGGTATAACACTCCACACGAGGCAGTATCGTTACCTCCTATTATCAAGCATTTATTTTACCCATCTTGATAAATTTATCGACGCATTTACATCCCTATCGTGATGGCTATTGCACCCAACACAACACCATTCACGTATTTTTAAACTCCACTGTCCTTCTGGTTGAACTGAATGGTCGTATTTTACTCCGCAACATGAACAAATCTTGCTTGAGGCGAACCATTTATCAGCTTTTACATACTCAATGCCATACTTCTCGCACTTGTATGATAAACATTGAAAGAAGAAGTTTAATTTTTGAAATGAAAATGCTTTCGATAGTTTTTTGTTTTTTAACAGGTTTGAGATAGGTAAGTCTTCCACAACAATTCTCATTGGTTTGGTTTTCACCAATTTAGCTGTTGCTTGATGGATATGGTTATTTCGGATATTTGTAATTTTCCTAGATAACCGCAGGTGCTCAGCTTTAGCTTTTTCATATCCCGCAGATTGAATTTTTACACCTTTTTTAAATCTCCTAGACATATCTCTTTGTGCTAACCTTTTCCTTTTCAAAAGTTTTTTAACCTTGGCATCTTTGTTTATATTTCGTTCTTTCATACCATTAGAAGCTACAAAAAGCTCTTTTAAACCAACATCCACACCAATCGACTCATTGGTTAGTTCTTGTAATTCAAAGTCTTCTTGGAATCCTACACTAATCCACCAGTGACGACCGTCAAATGTAACTCTTGGATTGGATGTTTTTTTGTTTCTTGGTAGTTGTTGGCTTGTTTTCACTTCTCCGATAGACTGAATATGAACTACTTTCTTTCCTATAACCAGTCTTTCATAATTGGCATAAAATCCTTGGATTAAATCTTTTTTGGATTTATAAGAAGTGTGAGAACCATTTTTGTACTTTTTGAACGAATTTTTCCTCGCCTTATCAAAATCTTTTGAAGCCTGTTTAGGAACTTGTGCGTTGATGTTATTTAACCACTCATATCTCTTTCGCTTCTTGATCTTTGTAAATCGTTTCTGTAAAGCTAACTGTGAAACAGATTTTCCAAATAGCTTATAGTATCTATCACTCATTCTTTTACAATAGTTATAAGCGAATCTTGCAGCACCAGCATGGTTTCTAAGCACTTGTTCTTGTTCAGGCGTTGGAATCAGTCTGACTTTCTTCGCCAATATCATCAGAATTTAACTCCTTTACTGTGCGATTATTCGGGCACTCATCTTTTAGATAATGAAAGATTGATTCTTCTGAATTGTAGCGTGTTCCATCAGCATTCTCCTAAGACTACTAGGATACAAACCTGTTAATTCCGATACTTGACTAACTCGTGAAAATTTCATTAATATTCTCACCCCATTGAATTTACCACAATGCATAGGTTCGGTAGCTTCAATTGGATTTGATAGATTTAATTAAATTTATCTCGTTCAACTAAGGGCGCAATTCCTTAGCCAGTTCTCTTATGAACTTCTCATGTTTTCACATGAGCGCAGACTATATGTTTATCTCTTTAGAGATAGAGGATTTTTCCATCACCATAGGCTTGTGATGTACTCTCGTCAGTTATACGAGATAGTCGTTGAACGTTCATCTTATCCATTTTGACTTAGATGATTCGAGGCGGAAGACCCATTGTTCTAGTGTTTAGGATTTAACCTTACACCATCTGATTGATTTTTTCTGCTTTCGCAACATTCACGCTCGCTATTTCTAGCCACGTTGTAGTTCAATCAGCTTTAGGGATTGCCCGCAGTTAACCCTCACTACTAGCCAATCACTTGACTAGCAGGGCTTACTGATATATTTAATTAACTTTCGTTATAATTGGTTAAATAAATCGTAACAGTTAGTTACCCTACATTTAAGTATAAATTACTAGCAGTATCTTTCTATCTATTTCCTGCTTCACATCTATTATATCAAAAAATGAATTGGTAATAGAACTTTCATGCTCTTGCTTACACCATAAATTTGCATCAAAATATTTTTTTTTCTAATATGGGGGGTACCCCTAATACCCCAGAAGAAAAAGAAGAGTTTGAATCCTTTAACGTACAGGGCGTTCCATATATCATTGTAAAAGATCATGAAAATAACATTCAAAAATTAATTCTTGGATTCAACACTCAATCATTAGAAGAGGCTATTTTATAATAATCATCTCAAAAAAAGAAACGAACAAAAATGTTCGTTTCTTTTTTATGGTGTTTAATGCTCAAGAAAACTTATAATCGCATAAGTATATAGAACGACTAGAGCAAAGGCACATATTCCCATAATTATAATTGCTAGTGCGCTTTTCTCTTGTCTAAACCCTATAATTCCAAGAATAAATGCACTCAACATTGTTACCTTAAGCATTGTAAAAAGGTTGGGAATTGAATATCCACTCAACCAGGTAGAGAAACTTACAATTACAGAAAAAGAGAACAAAGTTAGAACAATAGATAATATATTAATGTGCTTCCCATACTTCAGTTGCATTTCGCTAGCCTCTTTTCATTAGTGAATAATAGGTAGGTGACTATATTTTTATTTTATTCTAAATTTTCTTGAAAATATATAACAAAAAGAAGAGGTTGTCCCAAAAGTCGCTGAATAGTTACTTTTAGGCAACCTCTTTTCTTTATTTTTTACTTTCCTCTAGTTTAGAGATCCTTGTTTCTTTTTCAGGTAACGTATCAAGAAAATCCATTGCTCAAATTCGAACAACGGACCTTCTTTATATGAACCAATTTAAAACATCCGCAGCAATCTCTTCCGGTCTATCCCAATGCATTAAATGCCCTGTATCTGTATAAAGCTTAGTCGTAATATCAATATGCTTCTTAAATTCCGCAATTTGCAATTCTCTTATTTCTAAATAATTATGTGGCAGATCACAATACAATAACAAAATATCGTTTTTAATTTTATGCGATTTCAACGTTTTATACACCGTATATTGAAACTCAATTACACTTCTAGCGGTATCGCCAGTAGCATGCCATTTCACTTTATTATCTTCTTCTCGCATTAAATCATAAACCGCATGTTCTATTAATGGTGACCACCTGCTGTAAACCATTTTTTCTGCTTGGATGAATGCTTCTTTACTGTCAAAAATATATTCATCAAAATCGTTTTCGTAATGAGTAATTTCTTCTTCTAATGATCGCGGTGGGCAATCTCCTTCTTTCGCATCTTTATATAGCTCCGTAAAATAATTTGCATTCATTTTGCCATGATGATAACCACCATCTAACAAAACCATTTTATTCACTTTTTCTGGACATTCTGCTGCATAGTGAAGCGCAACGCTTGCTCCCCATGAATGTGCTACTATATGAAATGTGTCTTTTCCTATCTGCTCAAGTAATGCTACTACCCAATTTGTTAAATGGGATGCACCGTAATCTTCATCCTTCCCAAAACTTGGTGTTTTCCCATGTCCAGGTAGATCAAACGATACAATATGATATTTATCCTGTAAAAGTTGCGCTATTTCGATAAAACTTAATTTTGTACTTCCTAAACCATGAAAACAAATGATTTGAGGATTTCTTTTATCCCCCCATTCACAAACACTTGCTTCATATTCGCCAAATTCTACAAAAAAGTGATTCATTTCTAATCTCCTCTAAGTATTAGATATAAATTAGTTTGAATACGAAATTATTTTTTTCTGTATAAATAGATTCAATAAAATTTTCCAAACCCCTTTTTCGTAAATGATTTTATAGAATACGAGAGTTAACTCTAGTTGAAAGCACGAAACGCTTATCATTTCAGTTAATGGTTAGACCACATCTTCACGCCTATGAAATGAATATAGTTTAATAATTGTAATATACGTTGATCATATGTGTGATTTCTCAAAGTTCTATTCAAACCATTTTTTGCTATTTGTTTTCTTTCTTGTACATGTTCCAAATAATACTCCGCTTTTTGTATAAACTCCGGTGCACTGTAAAATGTTTCTATTTCAACACCTGGTATGTAATGCTTTGCTACATCTGATCGTATATCAGTTAATTGAAAAGAACCTACAGCATTAATTTCAAACGTCCTATTATTTACTGAATATGCTTGGATATTTATAAGCACTGTTTATGTCCATTATGTTGAACTCCTCTCATTTTGGAAGCTGGCACGAAGGGAATAAAATTAGGTTATATTCAGCCTAATTATTAATCAGACATGATACATAAAAAAAGAGCCAATTCACATGAGTTGGCTCTTTCTGATTTTATAAAACTTCAATAGTTACACTAGATAGATTTTACTTTTGTAACCCATTAATAATTGTATCTGTATTCCATTTCATCATTTTCAAATACGTATCCCCATCCTCACCTGATTTACCTAGTGAGTCTGTAAAAATTGTCCCTCCAATTGGCACGTTTGTTTCTTTTGAAACAGTTTCCATGCTACGTCGATCTACACTTGTTTCAACAAATAAAGCTGGTACTTTGTTTGTTTGAATTACACTTACAACATCTCTAATTTGGTCTGGCGTACCTTGGTTTTCCGAGTTAATTTCCCAAATGTATCCCGTCTTCATATCATATGCTTTTCCAAAGTATTTAAAAGCACCTTCACTAGAGATTAAGAAACGTTTTTCTTCAGGAATTTGATGAATTCTATTCACTGTCTCATCGTGTAACTTTTGAAGATCTGCTACATACTTGTCGGCATTTTTAGTATAGAACTCTTTATTTTTAGGATCTTCTTTAATTAATGCCTTTTTCACATTTTCAGCATATACAATACCGTTTTTAATATTCATCCATGCATGTGGGTCTGGTTCTTTTTCTAATCCTTTTGTTTCTAAATAAATAGCTTCTACACCTTCACTTACTTTATAAACAGGTGCATCTTTTTCTGATTTATTTGCCGTTTTTAATAGTTTTTTAAACCATGCTCCGCCTTCTTCTAGGTTTAGCCCATTGTAAAATACCATATCTGCATCTGTCATTTTCATAACATCTTTTGGTAGCGGATCATATTCATGCGGGTTAGCTCCAATCGGAACAAGACTATGAATCTCAACTTTATCTCCACCAATTTGCTTCACCATATCATATATAATGGAGTATGTAGTTACAACTTTTAATTTTCCACTGCCCTCTTCTTTTCCATTGGTGTTACTCGAACACGCAGTTAATGCAAATACGAAAATACAAAGTATCGATAATAAAACATTTTTGAATTTCATCTTTATCCTCCAATCAATTATGACAACTCTGCTCTATTTTTTCTAATTTTGATAGCTCTCCAAAACAAACCTTGTGACGGTGAGAAAAAGAATGCCAATGCGAACAAGAATGTTGCGACAAGAACAATTGTTGCACCTGAAGCAAGATTATAAGAGAAACTAAAATATAGCCCTACTACAGATGAAAGTGCACCAATACCTGCAGCTAAATAAATCATGACCCATAAACGATTTGTTAATAAATACGCTGTAGCCGCTGGTGTAATAAGCATAGCGACAACTAAAATAATTCCTACAGTTTGAAGTGATGCTACTGTAACCATTGTAAGTAGAATCATTAAGCCATAATGAATCCATTTGTTCGGTAATCCGTAACTTTGCGCCATCGTTGGATCAAAAGTGGATACGAGTAATTCTTTGTAAAACAGCATCACAAGCCCGATAATAACCACTCCGATAATAAGTGTCATCCACATATCAGAAGAACGAACTGATAGGACATTCCCGAATAAAATATGATACAAATCAGAACTACTCTTCATAAAGGTAATTAAAATAATCCCTATAGCGAAAACAGATGTGAACATAATCCCTATCGCCATATCATGTTTAATTCTACTATTTTGACTTACAAATCCAATTCCAACTGCAGTAATAACACCTGTTAAAACCGCCCCTATGAAATAGTTCATACCGATCATATAAGAAAGTGCTACTCCAGGAAGAACGGCATGTGAGATCGCATCACCCATTAATGCCATACCTCGTAAAATAATAAAACATCCTATTACCCCACAAATCACTCCTACCATAACGGAAGTTAAAAGCGCCTTCTGCAGAAAACTGTACTGCGTTAATGCATCTATAAATTCTACAATCTTCATGATGAATGTACCCCCGTTGCATTATTAAACAATATTCCTTGATTCACATATGCTTTTGACATAACAGTTGGTTCTAATACTTGTCGTACTTCCCCGTAATGAATTAAGCTTCTATTCAGTAATAGTAATTTATCAAAATAGGACTCTGCTTTACTTAAATCGTGATGTACAACAACAATCGTTTTCCCTTCTATACGTAATTCTCTAAGAATTTTAATAATTGTCTCTTCACTTGTTACATCTATTCCAACAAACGGTTCATCTAAGAAAAATATTTCTGCCTTTTGCGCTAAAGCTCTCGCCAAAAAGACACGTTGTTGTTGTCCACCTGAAAGCTCACCAATTTGACGATTTTTAAACTCTTCCATTCCGACCTTTTTTAAACATTCATACGCCCAATCCCGATGCTCTTTCTTCGGCCTTTTCATCATCCCTAAAGATGGATACGTTCCAATTAGTACGACATCTATAACTGTGATCGGGAAATCCCAATCTATATCACTTCTTTGCGGTACATACGCAACATATTTTCTAGCGCTTCGAATATCCTCTCCAAGAATCCGAACATATCCCTTATCACTTGGGATTAAATCTAAAACAGCTTTCATTAAAGTAGATTTCCCCGCACCGTTTGGACCGATAATTCCAACGAGTTTTCCTTTTTCAATTTCAAAAGAAACGTTTTGAACTACTTGATTCCCTTGATAGGATACAAACAAATCTTTGACGATTATAGCCTCACTCATTTTTTGTGTATTCCCCCTTCTTTTTTTTGTTAATATAATTATTTTGCGCAAAGGCAACTTTTAAACAAAAAAATATAACATGAATGTAAATTCACACTTAAGTTTCCTTAAGGAAACTTTTTTATATGAGTCAAATTATATAAGCCGGATACAAATTTGTAAACTACTTTTTACTAATTTATGAATATATAATAAAAATCATTATCACTATGAAACAAAATACATGATCCATTCTATGCTCTTCCGGAAAGGATATTACTGTAAAAAATAGTAGTGCATAAACGAAAGAGCCAACTCATACGAGTAGGCTCTTTTTCTTTTAAAATATGTAATACGCTCTACAGCAAAAACTATAATTACAGTCAAATTACTTCCAAACAACACCTCGCCGCTCGTATTCCATTCTATATTCAACAGCAGCTGCAATTTTGGGACTTGCGAACCTTTCCGTAATCCAGAGACCTAAGTCAACTCCTGAAGTAACTCCTCTTGCAGTAATAACATTCCCTTGATCCACAATTCTATAAGGAAGAATTTCGGCCCCATATTGACTAATTTCACTCTGCGCCAAATGATGCATTGTTGCCTTTTTATCATTCAATATACCGGATGCAGCTAGTAACATACCTCCAGTACAAACTCCCGCAACAATCGTTCCTTCGTTGTGCATCTCTCTAATTTTTTTAGTCAAAGTACCAAGCTCAGCTTGCTTTCGCGCCCCGTGTTTAGCTTTATGATTCCAGCCACCACCAGGTACAATTAACAAATCTGGGCGATTATCCATTCGTAAAAAATCATGTAGTTTCACCGTCACTCCAAACGAAGTAGTAACCTCTTCCTTTCGTTCACTTGATACGAGTTCAACTGTAAACGGAGCCCCTTCTTCTATCGCTCTTTTCAGTACTTCAAAAGGTGCAAAGGAGACAAGTTCTCCAAAACCGTCAAACAATACAATTTGTATTTTCATTTTTGAACACCTCATATGCTTTGTTTTATAAATCCCAAAAGAGAAGAAATGTTATCTACAAATTAACAATGAAGACAGTCTTTCTCCTCTTATTTTATAAACTTTCAAATGTTCCTCTAACCGTCTCGCATCCTCTAACACACTTAGCGTTTTCTTCACAAAATTCCAATTCAAACTACCGGATAACCATAGCAGTGAAGAAAGTCTTTCATAATCATTTGAAGTTAAAATGTTACTAGCTTTATACCCTTCTAAAAATGCTCTAGCAACTTTCGAACATACTTTATGTGACTCTATTCCTTCTATCCGGGAATACCACTTTATTAAAAAGGCTACTCCTTCAATACGATCAACATAACTAATAGATTCAAAATCTACAATTCCTTTTACCTGTTGACTTGAGCCCCATAAAACATTCAAAGGATTTAAGTCTGTTTGTACAATAAACTCTAATTCACTCGTATATGCGCACTCTATATGATATTTAGCAAGATCTATATACTCCCGCAATTCCTTACATGCGCTTGTCTTGCTTTCTAACATATTAATAAACTCAACATACCCGTCCAAATGAGATTTCTTCTGAAAAATCGCGCTTTGAAATGCACTAGAAATATCATGAACCTTTCTTGCTTCCTTTCCAAAGACTTCTGCCATAGTTTCTGTACAATGAGTAACATGCTCCCCTTCAATCCAAGTAGACAATACAAATCGATACTGTTCATCATTCCAAGTGACAAATGTAAATGAATCTCCCACCCTATTCTCCTTAATCTGCATAAATGGTATTCCATGCTCTCGTAAATAATACGTAAACCGTACTTGCTCTTTCAATTGTTCATTTGATAACGTCCCAAAGGCCGGATTGATTGTTCGATTGCTATTCATAAACCGTGCAGAATACCGATTTCCATTCACCATGATTTTATAGTGTAGATCTGTATGCCAACTGTCCCTTATGTAATTCTTCTTCCAGTACTAATGAATGAATTTCTTTAAAATAATTCATTAATACATCTTTTATTATGTGTTTCACACTATTCTGCTTCCATGTAAAAATCTTTGGTGAGAGGTTTGTAAAGTACATCTAATTTACTCAAATGGATGCCATTTACTTAAATGTACTATACCATTCTCCTCTTTTTTCTCCCTCAATCTAACGAAATCTATTATTTTTTAATTCTACACCAAGACCTTCAACTCTTCCTCATATTCTGTAAGTGCCTCATCTAAAATTGCTAATCCATCATCAATCTGATCTTTGTTTATAGAAAGCGGTGGAATCATTCGAATTACTTCACTTGAATTTCCACAGAAGTAAAATAGTACACCTTTTTTTAATGCGATGTCTAATATTTTAAATAATCCCTCACCATTAGGTGTACCTGTTTCAGGGCTAATAATTTCAATTCCAATCATTAACCCAACAGCTCGTATACTTCCAATAACAGAATGTTTTTGTTTTAAGTTATACAATTTCCGAACTGCGTAAGCACCCATTTCTTTCGCATTTTCAACCAACCGTTCTTCTTTCATTACCTCAAGAGTTGCCAGTGCCGCTGCACATGCAATTGGATTCCCTCCGAAAGTTGTACCATGTGTTCCTAATGGCCACTGCTGCATCAACTCTTTTGACGCAACCGTTGCACTAAGAGGTAATCCTGATGCAATTCCTTTTGCGATTGCCATAATATCTGGTGTTACTCCAAATGTTTGTGCTGCGAACCATTCACCTGTACGACCAAATCCTGTTTGTACTTCATCAAAGATTAATAGAATTCCATGCTGATTACAAATTTCACGAACTTTCTTTAGCCATCCAGCTGGTGGAACAATATATCCCCCTTCCCCTAGCACAGGCTCTACAATTACACATGCAACCTCTTCTGGTGTAACTTGATGATTAAACAGAGTTTCAAAATCTCTTTCTAGTTTTTCAACACAGTGTTCCTCAGGATCAATCCCTTCCGGACAACCTTTAATATTTGCATATGGAATTTGATACGTTAGCCCATTAGGTTGCAAAAACTTACGATATTTACTTTTGGAAGTTGTTACACTTAATGCCCCCATTGATCGCCCATGGAAACACCCTAAAAAAGAAATAACATATGGTCTTTTCGTCACATATTTTGCTAACTTAATCGCCCCTTCAATCGCTTCTGTACCACTATTTGCAAAAAAGAAACAATCTAACTTAGGAGGCAATACCTTCCCAAGTTCTTCCGCAAGACATAAAATTGACTCATACATGATAACTCCAGATGGGCCGTGAGTCAGACACTCTGCACTATCCTTAATTGCTTGTACGACCTTTGGGTGACGATGTCCAACATTGGTCGTTGCAATACCTGATGTAAAATCAAGGTATTTCCTCCCATCTAACCCAAAATAGTAACATCCTTCTTCTTTCACGACCGGTAAATTCGGATGGTCTTTTGCCATACTTGGTGCTAGTAATTGTGGCATTCTTTCAATTAAATGATTCCAATTTGTATTCATTTGAACTCCTCCTTATCATTGTGCATCAGTTTCCCATTGCATATAAAAATCATTGATTCATCTGTTTATGCATCTACATCTGCATTTGTATGCTGTTCTTTCCACTCTTCATACTTTTCAAATTCTGGTGACGTTAAATACGAAATGATGAAAATTGATAAAACACTACATACCATCCCATATAAGATTGGATCTGTAGCCGAAAGACCTTGTACAATTAAACCAACTATCGTGACAATTGCACTTAAAATAATAGAGTAAAATGCCGCTTTGTCTGTTACGCGTTTCCAAAACAGCCCTAAAATTATCGGAAAGAATACCGATCCAGATAATATTGCATATGCAACATCTAACGCTACAATAACATCCTGAATCCAGACAGCGCTAATCATTACGAATATTCCGATAATTAATGTTAAAATTCTTGAAGTTCTAATTACAGCCTTTTCACTCATATTCTTAGATGTAGTACTTTTTATTATGTCGTTTACAATTAATGTTGAAGACGCTAATAGTGTTGCAGATGCAGTTGACATCAGAGCTGAAACAACGCTTGCAATGACAATCCCTAATAAGCCTACTGGTAAAATTGTAATGGCCATTGTTATAAACGCACTTTGTGGATCACTTAAATTTGGAAAAACTACAGCAGCGCACATGCCAATTATACTGATTGCAACAGCATATAAAAGACAGTATACCCCTGCGCCAATTGTACCTTTTTTCGCAATCCCTACAGTCTTGGCAGTAAAAATCCGCTGCCATATATCTTGGCCGATTAGTACCCCTAAACAATATAAGAGAAAGTACGAGAAAATTTTATCTCCACCAATGTTGGCTATTTCAAAATAACTATGTGGTAATTTTTCTTGAAGAGCAGACCAACCTCCAGCCTTATCTAAACTAAGAGGTAACATAATTGCAAATACTCCAATTGTCATTACAATAAACTGAAATATATCGGTCATCGTTACAGACCACATGCCCCCCAGTAATGTATACATAACAACTACACTACCGCCTAATAACATACAAAGTTTAATATCCCATCCTAGTAGTACATTTAATATAGTCCCCATTCCAATTACTTGCGTTACAGTAATCATCGTTACATATATAAATGTAATCAATGAAGTAATCACTCTTGTTTGTGAATTAAAACGTAATCCTAACAGTTCACTGATTGTAATTATTTTAAATCTTGATACTTTTTTCACTAAAAATATTCCTAATAGAATAATTCCGATTCCAATCATAACAACGAGCCATATCCCTGAAATACCAAATTCATATCCTAATCTTGCAGTTCCAATTGTAGATGCCCCACCAAGAATTACTGCGGCTAAACAGGCTAGATACATCACTAAACCTAAACTACGACCAGCAACCATAAAATCTTCAGATGTTTTTGCTTTCCTTGCCCCTATCAAACCAATACCAATAATAATTATAAAATAACCAGCCATTAGTAATATATCTACTGTATTCATAACATCCTCCTTTTCAATACATACTATGTTAACCTTACTAAATTACGTCTTTTTTGCATCGCTACAAGAGTAATCATTTCATATGCAATACTTGATGCTGCAATTGCTGTAATTTCTCCACTATCATACGCAGGTAACACTTCGACTAAGTCAAATCCAGCAATATGTAATCCATCTAATCCTTGCATAAGTTCCACTGCTTCAATCGTTGTAGGTCCACCAATTTCAGGCGTTCCCGTTCCGGGTGCGTATGCAGGATCTATAAAATCAATATCAAATGAAACGAAAGTTACTGCATCCTTTACTCGTTCATGAATTCTCCGTAACACTTCTGTATATCCAATTTTCCGCACTTCTCTCATTGGAATAACTTCAAAACCTAACTCTCTTGCATCCTCTATATCATTTGGTCCATACAAAGGACCACGCATTCCTACTTGAATAGAATGATCGACATTAATAAGCCCTTCTTCAACCGCCCGTCGAAATGGAGTTCCATGCATATATTTTTCTCCATAGTAATGATCCCATGTATCACTATGCGAATCAAAATGAACAAGAGCTATAGGGCCAAATTGCTTTGCGAATGCTCTTAAATTTCCTAATGAAATAGAATGATCCCCGCCTAATATAATAGGTACAATCCTTTTTTCTAATAAAGGTGTTAAACCTTCTACGATGTTGTCATATGTACGATGAATATTACCAGGTACAATATCTAAATCTCCATAGTCTACCCCTGAACAATAATCAAAAATATCAATTGCTTGATCTGGATTATATGGACGTAATAAACTTGAAAAATTCCGAATATGATTCGGTCCTAAACGCGCTCCCACACGATACGACTGTGCAGTATCAAAAGGAATCCCTAGCACTGCAAAATCTACATTTTCAGTAGTATTTTTTTGTTCTAGTCTCATAAACGTTTTCACTCCACAAAAACGAGGTGACATAGCAGAATCCTTAGGTTTATACATCTTCTCACTCCTACCATTTATTTTTCTACAACTTTAAATAAAATAAATCTTACATTAGGGTATTCTTTGCCTCATACTCATAAAGGTTGACTTATCAATTTATCCCCTACTTATTTTTCTTGTGCTAAATCTTAAAGCATTGAAAATAAGTATTTATATATAAGGCAATGTTCTCTCCTCCTTTGTATTGTTTATTAATGCAAATATCATGCCAATTCAGAAAAAAAGAAGAAGATGGACAAAAATGTTTCATCCACCTTCTCACCATTCATAACTTCAATTTATCTTATACTTCTTCAATTTTCTTACTACAGAGGGCTGACTTATCGCTAAATTCTCTGCTATTTTCACAGTCGTTTTATATTTTCTCTTAGCATCAAATAATACTTGCTTCTCTACCATTTCTAGTATTTCTGTAAGAGTTTGAGACGATTTTGTAACGAATTCATCACCACTCTTAGATTTATAGTAATCTGGTATATTTTCAATCGTAATAAGCTTTGAATGTGATGTAATCACGAGCCGTTCTATTATATTCATTAATTCTCTTACATTTCCTTTCCACTTTTGCTGTAATAAAATTTGTATGACCGCCTGATCCAATTCCCTCTCCCTTTTATATTGAGTACAAAATTTATTCAAAAATAAATAAATCAAATTCATAATATCTTGAGGTCGTTCACGTAATGGAGGAATCAAAATTGGTACAACGTATAAACGAAAATATAAATCTTGTCTAAATTTTTTATTCTCTACCAGCTCTTCTAAATCGCGATTTGTTGCGACAATAAGACGAAAATCTGCATTCTTCAGCTTTGTTCCACCAACTCGATAAAATTGTCTTTCTTCAATTAGCTTAAGAAGTTTTACTTGTTGTTCAAGTGAAAGCTCTCCTACTTCATCAAGAAACAAAGTTCCCCCATGAGCAAGTTCTGCAAATCCGGGTTTCCCATTTTTTTTCGCCCCTGTAAAAGAGCCAGCTTCATACCCAAAGAATTCAGCCTCAAATAAAGACTCAGGTATAGCAGCACAATTGACTTCAATAAAAGGTCCATATGTTCTTGGACTTTTATCATGAATATAACGAGCAATAGCTGTTTTTCCTACTCCTGATTCTCCAAGTAGAACTGTATTTACATCCACCTCTGCAACTTGATGTATTGTCTCCATTGCTTTATACATAGCAGGATCATCAGCAATTAGCCCTACTGATGTAATTTTTTCACGCAGTGCAAGTTGAGCTTCCTCTTTCACACGTTCCAGTTCCTCTTGCATATGATCTAAATATTTCTGAATTTCTATCAAATCCGAAACATCATAAGAGTAGCTTACAACTCGATATACTTCACCTTCCTCATCCAATAGGGGTACTCCTGTTACTAGCAATTTATTTCCTGTCTTTGTAAGCTGAACAACTGTGATTTTCTCTTTTTTTTGTATGATTAACGGTGTCACAATCGGAGTAATAATACCTGTTCGTTCCAATTCATAAATAGAAGCACCGATTAAACTTTCATACTTAATTCCATATCTATCAGCGGTAAATTGTGTCGCTTTTAGAATCGTCCCATTTACATCTGTTACGATTAAATCATCCATTAAAGATTCCAATATCGTCTCTGTTTCAGAAATAAATTCTGTATATAACAATTTTTCACCACCGTTCAAAATAAAGAAAATTCAGTCTATTTATTAATGAATATTTTATTTGATTTTGTATAGAAATGTAAAGCATAAGTTTTCTCATATTATTTTTCTTGCACTTGATACAACAAAAAAACCTCCCATTTTCAATTTATCTCCCACCTACTCACTAGGCTGTGACCCTTCAAGTTCCTTGAGGAAGGTGTCTTCTTGGCTAAAATGATAAACATTTCTCACATTTAAAAGAAATACAAAAATGTTCACGTTTTAGACATCGTGAATATTTTCACGATTCACATAATTAAACTTAGGAGTGAGATTATAGGGGGCACGTCACATGCCCATCAACTTAAGAAATTGGTAGTTCCCCAAAACGAAGAAAATTTTCGTTTTGAGGACACTTCAAAATATTAGCTTGAGAGCATGGGACTGAACCCCTAATGCTTTATTTTAATAATAATTCTTTTTATAAAATAAAACCCAGTTATCTGTCTAAACCATTTTTTAGATCTAACCATAACAAGTATACATTTTTACCTTTGAGATAGTCTCTTTTATTCTAATTTCTTCATTTCTTTCAGCCGTTTTATATCCTTTTCTGAAGCCTTTTCTATTTTATACAATTCATAGCTACCCTTTGTCTCATTTATCACTACAAATTCAATTTCATTCCGAATATAGCTTTTAGTTTTTCCTTTTTTATAACCAATAACATTATCTAATATAGTTTCCCCACTATCTTTTTTATATAAATTATAGCTAACAGGTGGACGACCAATTACATACTTATTATCAGAAAACCCGACTATATCATCTCTTCCTAATCCTGTCGAAACACTCCAGACAAAAATAATCTGAAATATAGAAAAAACAACAATACCGCATAAGAAAACAAATAGGATTGATTTAAAAAATAACTTTAAAAATATCCTGCCCAAAAACATTCCCTCCCATTTCACCTCGGGATAGCAAGAACAAAACGTGAGTTTTGTACACTAAGAAACCGAATTTTTATATTGTTGAACTCAATCCCCATCAATGCCATAAGAAAAAGGGTTACCGCAGTAACCCTTTTTCTTATAATACACGTCATTTAGGTAAGCTATGGATGAATAAAGTCAATCTATGAAATTCCCCACAATCTTTTAACTTCCACCAATTCCTGCCCATTGAATTCCATTCTATATATATCTGGTTTTGATGTCTGTAGTAAAAAATTCAAATCATACTTACTGTCATAATACCCCATCATCAAAGTCATTACAGCTCCATGAGTGCCTAATACTACTTTCTGTCCTCGATAGGTGTTTAATAATTCTTTTAAAACTTTTATAGCACGTTTCTGACAGTCGACATTCGACTCTCCTCCCTTTAAAGCAAAGTCGGGGTCTATGAATGACTTTTCTATCAAAGGGAATAATTCTTTATCCGACATTCGTTCCTCTTCAGCAATAAAAATTCTCTCTTTTAAGTCCTCAAATACTATAACTTCTTGTCCTATTTGCTTCGCTAACTGCTGAACAGTTAGAATTGAGCGATTGTATGGACTCGAGATAACAACGTCGATTTCCTCACCTTGTAATCCATCTGTTATTCGTTGAACATCTAATTTTCCTTTTTCAGTTAATCCTCTTGTCTCTTCTTTTCCAAATTTCGGTGAATCCCCGTGTCTCACCATATATATGAAAGTTTTCATAATTTTCTCCATTTTTCTAGTTTTATTCACAATTCCTCCCTGATATTAGCATATATATCCAAGTTTGTGTCTTTTAATTAACAGAAAAATGCGCGAATTCGAAATGAATTCACGATATTTGTAAGAAAAACTCGAAGTTTTCACTATCCTCAGGTATAAAAAAACGTTATTCTTTCTAAACAAGCTTGATTATTAGAAAGGATGAGATTTTTATGAATCTTTCAATTCGAAGCGAGCTACAATTATTTGCTGAAGAATTACATCAACATCTTACCCCATCATTTTTAGAAAAACTCGCTAGAGAACTAGCTTTTGTACAAAGAAAGCGTAAATTTTCAGGACGTGATTTAGCTATTATTTGTGTGTGGATTAGTCAACGTGTAGCGAGTGATTCCTTAGTTCGACTGTGTAGTCAACTTCATGCTGTTACAGGAACTCTTATGAGTCCAGAAGGACTAAATAAACGCTTCAATAAGAAGGCTGTTTGCTTTTTAAAACATATCTTCTCTATATTATTAAAAAATAAAATTTGTGAAACATCAGTGATTCCAAGCTCTTCAATTACCTATTTTCAACGGATTCGTATTTTAGATGCGACGATTTTTCAAGTACCAAAACATTTAGCTAGTGTGTATCCTGGATCAGGTGGTTGTGCACAAACAGCAGGTATAAAGATTCAATTAGAATATGATTTACATAGTGGACAGGTTTTAAATTTTCAAGTTGAACCGGGTAAGAACAATGATAAGACCTTTGGAACAGAATGTTTAGCAACATTACGACCTGGCGATTTATGTATTCGGGATTTAGGCTATTATTCACTGGAAAATTTAGATCAAATGGACCAACGAGGCGTGTATTATATATCGCGACTTAAACTAAATAATATGGTGTATATCAAAAATGAGTTTCCTGAATACTTTCGAAATGGAACAGTAAAAAAACAGTCTCAGTACATCAAAGTTGATTTAGAACACATTATGAATACCTTAAAACCGGGACAGGTCTATGAAATATCAGATGCTTATATCGGAAAGGATAAAAAACTATTTACACGAGTTATTATATATCGATTAACTGAAAAACAACTTCGAGAGCGTAAGAAAAAACAAGTGTATACGGAAAAGAAAAAGGGTATTACGTACTCAGAGAAAAGCAAACGATTAACTGGTATGAACATTTATGTTACCAATACACCTTTGGAATGGGTTCCGATGGAACAAATACATGATTTTTATTCCCTCCGCTGGCAGGTTGAAATTATCTTTAAAACTTGGAAATCCTTATTTCAAATTCATGATTGGCACAATATCAAACGAGAGCGATTAGAATGCCACATTTATGGAAAACTCATCGCTATTTTTCTATGTTCTTCTACTATGTTTAAGATGCGACAGTTAATTTTAAGAAAGAAAAAAAGAGAATTAAGCGAATATAAAGCCATTGGAATGATTCAAGACCATCTATACATTCTTTATCAAGCTATACAGCAAAACACCCGAGAAATAACAAAAATTTTAATTCGCCTGTTCCATCTTCTACAGAAGAACGGACGGAAATCTCACAAATATGAGAAGAAAACTGTCTTTGATATTATGGGTGTTGTGTATGAATATAGTGGATTGAGGAAACAAAAGAAAATTGCATAATTAAAAAGGTGAGACCCGTTAGGGTTTATTTGAAATGCGCATTTTTAAGAATATACTTTTATTTTAACAATGTTTTAACCCGGCTGAACAAGAGTTCAATTTGTTTACACTCTTAAGTTGATGGGCATGGGGGCACGTCACCAAAAGTTTAAAATTGTACGTTTAGACACATTTGTCCAGAAAACCCTATGTTATTGAACATAGATTTAAAGGTAAAAAAGCATAAGAAAAAGGCGACTTTCCGTTCAAGTTTGAACGGAAAGTCGCCTTTTTGCATTGTGCATATGTTTTTCATTTCCCTCGTCAAACCCGCTCCTTTTAATCATCTATCCCTGATTCCTCTGTGCCTCTCTAAACTCCTCCTTCACCTTCTCTAACAACCCTTCTTCTATAATTAATCGATACGCCGTATTTGCCAGTGCTTTTGCCGATGTAATTAATGCTTTATCTCCAAATTCTGAACGTGCTGCTTCTCTAAATTCATTCGTATGTGCAATTAAATCGTCTGGACCGATTTTAATGTACGGGTGAATGGTCGGTACGACTTGGCTTACGTTTCCTGCATCTGTTGAGCCGATACCAAATCTTTCTTTCCGATTTACGTCTTCGCCTTGTAATTCTAGTTCTTCGGCTACGACATCATTAAATGTTTTTGTTACGAGTAGTTCATCAATTTCATTTTGGAATTGATGAATTTTCACTTTCGTACCTGTTGCTAATGCTGCTCCCTCTGCGATTTTTCTTACTTTCTCTGCTACTTCCGCACATCTTTTTCTCGTTGCTGCTCGGATGAAGAACCTTGCTGCGGCGTAGTCAGGAATAATATTCGGTGCTTTTCCGCCTTCTGTAATAACACCATGAATTTTCACATCTGACGGAAGTTGTTGGCGAAGTGCGTTAATGCTGTTATACAGCTGAATAATCGCATCTAATGCGTTAATTCCTTCTTCCGGTGAAGCTGCGGCATGAGCTGTTTTTCCGTAAAAATGAAAATCAAGTGGATCGACTGCTAATGAAGGGCTCGTTGTCGCTGTTTTTCCGCTCGGATGAATCATAAGTGCTGCATCAACATTTTTAAATAAACCAGCTTTTACATAACTCGCTTTGGCGCTACCATTTGGACCACCCTCTTCTGCTGGTGTTCCGAACACGACAACTTCTCCGCCTATTTCCTCAAGCGTTTCTGATAACGCGATCGCTGCTGCAACGCTAATTGTTCCGATTAAATTGTGACCACATGCATGACCGAGTCCTGGTAAAGCATCATACTCAGCTAAAAATGCAATGACCGGCCCTTGTTTTCCTGAACTTTTTCGCGCGATAAATCCTGTTTCATGTCCAGCTATATTGTGTTGTAATTGAAACCCTGCACTACCTAGTAATAAACTTAACGTTCTTGATGCGTAAAACTCTTGGTTACCAATCTCCGGATTCGCATGAATATCGTGACTTGTTTCTATGTACTTTTCCTTATTTCTTTCAATACTCTCTTCAATTGTTTTTCTTTGTGACGTTACTCCTGTCGCTCCCATTCTTCTTCCCCCTTATATTTTCACGTAAAAAAGCCTCTTTCTAAAAGATAGAAAGAGGCTTCTGTATATACAGTCAAAATGAGCTTCTTTCTTATCTTTCAAGTTACCTTGCTGGAATTGGCACAGTATTCATAAAGAATCCGCTGCCGAGGTGTCATAGGGCCAGTCCCTCAACCTCTCACGATAAGAATTTTCATAAAATTATATTAAATTACATTCATTCTAAGTTCATTCCGATTAAAAGTCAAGGAATTCCTATCCGAATTTACCGGATATCTAAAAATCCTTTTAATACACCAATTGTTTCTGGTGCTTGCAGTCTTGCACATACGTACGGAAATTCCATACTACCTTCAAACATCATTTGAGATGTGAGCGGTGCCCCTGCCCAAAAGATTTCATCATCGATTACGATAAACGGGAATGCTTTATTTTGTCTTTGTAGCTTTACATTTTTCAACGGAACTGGTCCGTCACTATACACCGTTATTTGCGCATTTGTACGCATTAACGCTTGCCATACTCGTTTATCCACTTGCTTTGTACTTGGAAGTGAAATAATAATTTTTCGTTTTGCGGCTAAAATATCTTTCAATAACCCTTTCGGTTCTTCAAGATTCATTTCCATAAACCAGCGTAAACGTTTCGAAATTTTCCGCTCCCACAATTGTCTTGATGTCGTACGATCATACACATCTCCGTGACGTTCTATATGCGCCGTTAATTGTGATAACGCTTGTTTTCTCGAAAGGTTTTTACGCATATAATGACAATCTGATAATTGAATGAATTTCCCTCTCGCCCTTGTCACTGCAACATTGACGAGGCGATGATTTTTATGGTCAAAGAATAACACGCCTGGTCGTTCTTGCGGATAACTATCAACCGTATCAAATATCATCATATCTCTTTCAGAACCTTGAAACTTATGAACCGTCGCCGCTAAAACTGGTATATTTTGATATTTCGTTCTCTGCAACATTTCTCTAATACACGTTGATAAAAAGCGGGATTGTGCCCTGTAAGGTGTAACAACACCGATCGATTGAACACCATCTAACAGTCCGATTAACATCATTTGCATCGCTACTAAACCAGACATAATGTTAAAACGAGAACCTGAAGCAGCGTCTTTTAACGAAAAGGCGCCCATTAAGCTCGTATCAAATAAAACACTTGCCTCATTTGCGAACGGGTGTAGCTGCGCAAGTTCCTTACGCTCTGAAACAGACGGATGGTCGTATACTCTATTTTTATAAATAAATGAATTTGTAAACTTCGATATATCCGCATGCATACGCCTTTGTTCCTGCAACATAAAGAGGTTCGGATGTGCTTCTGATTTATTGACAGACTCAACAATCCCAGCATGGTAAAACATATCTTCCCCAAGCCATTTGCGAACGAGTTCATGGTTCGCCATCGCAATTGGAGGTAATTGTAAAAAGTCACCACAAACGACAATACGTTTTCCAAGTGAAGCAGCTAATGCAATTTGCGGCACATATGCCATACTCACTTCATCTACGACAACTAAATCAAATGTACGCTCATAAATAAGTGAATCAATGGCACATTTCGATAAAGTTGCGCCGATTACTTTTGCATTTTCAATATATTCCTTTTCTACTTCTTTAATTTTCGCTTTTTGCTTTCGAAGATCACTTTCAATCTCTTGTATACGCTTCTTATCAGCGGAAGTCGCTTTATATGATAAAATCTTTTCACGAAGATCTTGTCGTGTCTCTTCTAAATAGAGTCTTTCTTCTCCCCATGATCCGTTCGTCGTTTCAACTAGCTTCGACGTAAGTAATGTTTCATGATTTCGTATATGTTCATGTTGACTATAACCGTAACGAACAATTTCGCCAGGTGTCCATTTCTTTTTCTTCTCAATTTGCTTCGTTACCTCGCTCATTAATACGTCTACTGCCGCATTACTATGAGCCAATACAAGTACCGATTTTCCTTTTTGATAATGAGCCGAAATAATACGTGATAAATTGTAAGACTTCCCTGTTCCAGGCGGTCCCCACACGTACGTTGTCGGATTGTAAAACGAACGATACGCCAATTCATTTTTCGGATTTTTCATCTTCTCAATATGCTTTGGACTGCTCGTCCCATCAACAAGACGCTTTATACGATTACGTTTCAGCTTATCTTTATGTGCCTCTTTCAATCGCTCTTGCAGTTGCTCTAACAATTGCCACGGTTCACTGTATAAAACGGCTTCTCGTATTTCGCCTTGTATATAATCATTTAACTTCAATTCGATTTCTAATCCATGTACAGATAATACTTCTCCTGTCGCTTCCTCACCATCAAACTCAATTCGAATTGGTGAACCTTCAGGTAAGCTTACCTCTGAAATAAGCTGAAATACATATACTGTACTTTCATAATCTGTATATAAGAAACGACCGTTAATGATAGAAATTTTACTACCACCTATCGTTTTCCAATGTTTAATTTCATATGCTAACGCATAATGCCACTCTTTCATCGTTTCCGATAATGAAGGAGTTTGAGTAGGTGTATTCATCGTATAATCTCCTTCCTTCTCCCCAAACATACTTTCTCACTATACCATATAACACGCTAAAATTTGTAAGGTTTTTATCTTGCTTATTTTCTTAATTTTCAATAATATATTGTATATAATTTTCAGAAAGAAGGAAGGAATCTACATGCCAGTTAGAAGAATCGAACACGTTGGACTTATGGTTGCAAACTTAGAAACATCTATCTCATTTTATGAAGAAGTAGTCGGCTTACAGCTCATTAAACGTATGGGACATCCAAACCCAAACTTAAAACTCGCTTTTTTAGGTGTGGAAGAATCGAAGGAAACGATACTTGAACTAATTGAAGGTTATAACTCTTCTCTTCCGGCAGAAGGAAAAGTACATCACATTTGTTTTAAAGTAGATTCATTAGAAGATGAAATTAAAAGACTAAAGAAATACAAAGTAACCTTTTTACTAGGAGAAGAAATTGAAACATTACCAGATGGAACACGTTACATATTTTTTGCTGGACCTGATGGAGAGTGGATTGAGTTTTTTGAGACGGAGAGATAAAGTAAGACTTTAATTAGGGAGCTTTTGCGGGATAGAAAAAGGCCGGAATTCCGGCCCTTTTCTTTGCAAGTACGCAACCAGTAATAATGAATCATACCTTCAACTTGAAGACTCACCTATATTCAAAACAATCATTTTGTTAGGAGTAGAGAATGGTAAATACAATCTATATTATTATTTTTTGGATACTTATACTCTTTCCAATCCTGTATGTAATTAAAATAAAGCATTGGAATTTAAAAGTAGTTGCCGTATTTGTTGGAAGAATCCTATTAAGTATTATCTTTTTCATAAATGGAATAGTGTTAGGACTGCAACGAAATTGGGCAGAGCCTCCCTATGAAAAAGAATGGGATTTCTTTATAAAGTCTTTATTAAACGGAAAAACTGATGCACTTATACACTTATCACTTCTAATTATTATCATTACTTTAGATTTATTATTTACATTTTATTATATTAATAAAAAGAAATAGGATGTTTTTCCTATTTCTTTTCTTAATGGGGTAGCGCCACATATCCATTAAGCTAATATTTTGATGTCCCCAAAAATAAAAATTTTATCTCTTCAAAGTTAGTTGTCTATGAGAATTGAGTTCATTTTTTTGTTTTTGGATATTTACTTTACTTAGCTTGATAGCAATGTGGTTCTCCCCCTTATAAATGTTATAAAAATCTTTCAAATAGCTCTAACTTGCACAATGCTTCCCGTTAATATAATACGCTGATTCTGTGAAAACCGTAAATACAACCTCTACTTCTGGAAGTCCAAAATCCATTACATATGTAGTAATGGCCTTGGCAACTCGATCACGAATTTCCTGTCCACGCTCGAACCATTTCACTTTAATAAGAGGAAACACTTCTATTTCTTCTCCATTAAATACAAACGTAGAACTTGGTAGTTCCAAGGTGAAATTATCCGTACCACACTCACAGATATCTGCGAGCTCTTCTACTAATGGCTTGCTTATGCTTTTTAATTGTTCAGTAGTAATTCCACGAAACACAACATGCGGCATATGAATCCCTCCGTTAGATAGCTTTATATTTGCTCACATCATAACACAATTTATTTTGCTGCACTAACATCTATTGGTACATTTCAATGACATTCTTAAGAATGATCATATGTTATTGAAGCAATACATGTATTGTAACCTAAAAAATAATAAAGGGGTATTGTCACATCGATATCAAACTATCAAAAAGAGATGACCCTAAATTAAAAAACACGCTATTCTTTCTGTAGCATCAATTCAAAAAAAGAAGGGATTCCCCCCTTCTTTTTTGAATTCCGTGTCCCCTATTATTTACTATAACCACGATTCACTTTAGTTAACTTTTCATTGATGGCAAAAATTCTTACTCTAATATCTTTAACACCAGATGCTTGCAGTCTGTTTTTGTGCATTTCGGCATATTTTTCAGCATCTTGTTTTTCTTCAAATACATAGATGCCTCCAGCTTCTTTCGTTTCTTGATTCTCCGTCCATATTTTCGAATGGAATCCTTCTTCTTCATTAATACTTTTTGCTAAATCCCAAAATGCTTTTTCCATTTCTTCACCAAAAGGACCTTCAAACGGAAAATCAACTTGTAATAAATATGCCATTTTCACTCACTCCTATGTTCAATATTTTTCAATTCGAATGATGGTAATATCTTAAATGAGTACGGTTATTATTCCTGCACTCAATTGAAATTTCACCTGTATTTTCACAACCCCTTTTAGAAAGTAAAACTTTAATCAGTGGGGGTTTTGTCCATCCCCCACTGATTATTAGCCTTCACCAATCGGGCTTTTACGGGTAGCCCGACTCCCTCCTAACTCCCTCGCATTCGCCGAATTTTGAGGTAGGATTCTTACTGCCCGTTAATGCGGGATAAAATAATTAAAAAATGATAGCAACTTGAACGCATACAGTTTAACGGCTTTAGGTTATGTTTTTAAAAAAACAGCCATTCCTTAGTGAAACGGCTGTTTTCGTAATTCAATAAAAGCTCCCAGATTGCGGTAGATATTTTTAAATATTATTTTGTTTTTTTTGACTTGATTATAATAAAAGATGGACTTCGCGATTCGTTTATTAAATCTGGCATTTTCTCTATCCCTGCCAAAGTTGATTGCGGTTCGATTATTTTATCCAGCGAAAGCCCGTGTTCAATTAAAGTATTTATTAATGTGGCAACAGTTCTATGATAAATAACCACACTATCGTCAACAAACCAGTTGTGTACTCTGATTCCTTCTTCTTGATAATTATCTAATGCCCAGTGTGATTTATTACCATCCTCAGTTTTTATCCAATGATTGCTTCCTTTGCGAGCTGTTGCTATTGGATGTTCGGTTGAAAAAATAAATTCTCCACCGCTTTTTAATAGTTCATTAATCTTTTGAATCATTGCCGAGTAATCTTCAATGTAATGTATAGAGAGAGCACTTATAATCAGGTCGAACTTTTGATTGGTTAGTCCCATATCCTCCATAGGAAGACACATAAATTCTATGTTATCATCCTGATTTAACTTTTTAGCACGTTCAATCATATTTTTGGATATATCTACACCTATTACGTTTTTTGCACCATTTTCTATACAATACTTTGAAAAATGACCATCACCGCAACCCAAGTCTAATACCGATTTTCCTTTCAAACACAGAATTAATGATTTGATTGCTGGCTGTTCTATGAAGTCATTAGCGTTTATTCCACTTTCACGCAACGCTGTGTAGTTTTTGAAGAAATTCGGATTATCGTAAACATTTTGTTTCACTTACATCACTCCTCTGATAAGGTTTTCATAGATTAAGCTGACTTCTGTTTCCAAATTATCATACTAACCATAAAAATTTTATCATCCTTTTATTCATGTTGTGTATATAAAGCATAAAAATTATTGGATTTTGAATCAACATATACGTCCCTTTTATTCAGAAATAAGAAAACCCTATATTTAATAAAAAATACAGGGTTTTTATAAAGCTGTTTATTTTGTTTACAGTTATACTTAGTCGAAAGAAGTTCGTGAATTAAATATTACTTATCTAATTAAGAAGAATTTAGATTCCAGTCCAAACATCTTTTCCATATCGCCCTTCATCTTGCACACGTTCCAACCAATCCCTTGCTTCTTGTTCACTGACTTCATGAATTTCTTGATATGCTTGACAAAGGGTGTCTTCTACGTCAGGAGCCATTTTACTTCCATCACCACATATATAAAGATGCGCCCCATTATCTAATAACGAAATTAAATTGATTCTATCTTGTTTTATTAAATGCTGTACATATGTTTTAGGATATCCTTCTAGGCGAGAAAAAGCTGTGTGTAAAGAGATTAATCCATCTCTTTCATCACTTTCTAGTTCTGTACGATAGAGATAATCCTTTTCAGGATGACGACAACCAAAATATAAATGTGCTTGTCCTAAGTTAATACCTTTTTGCTTTTGAACACGACGCGCTTGTAAGAATCCACGGAATGGTGCAACTCCAGTACCTGGTCCAACCATGATAATTGGTGTTTCTGGATTTTCAGGTAATTGAAAGTTTGATTGTGGCGTTCGAATGAAACAGATAATCTCATCTTTATTATGACGCTGAGCTAAATAATTAGAAGCGACTCCTTCATATGTCCCTCCCCCACTCCATGCAGGTGCATTAACAACACCAACCGTAATGCTCAGACGATCCTGTGCAACGAGTGGAGAGCTTGAAATAGAATAGTAACGCGGTTTGAGCGCAGGAAGAAGTTCTAAAAAGCGTTCAAATCGGATTTCACAAGCCTCATACTTTTCAAGAAGATCCAACATTGACATACGTTTCTTTAATATTTGTTCATGATAAACTCCCTCTTCCAATAATGATTCCAATTCCTTTTTATGAGGAGGGCATGCTGTGAATGTCACCATTTCTCGTATTTGTGCTCGAGTGGCTGCTTCTTGAACTTCTACACTATAACTAAAAAGGTCAAATAAACTAACAGGACTGTCTAAAGGTATGTGATTTACACTACGCCCACTTGCGCTCAATATGACTTGATCCTTCCCGTTTAATCCGAAGCGTTTTAAAATTCGGTTGACATTTTTCTCACTATTAATTGGCAGCACCCCAAGGTGCTCACCTTCTTGATACGTAGCGCCTTCTGGCAAGGATATCTCAATATGTCGCGTGCTTCTTTCACTGCTAGATGATTGAAGTTCACGATTTTCTAGTATAGATGCATAAACTGCTTCATATGTTCGCGCAAGAGGAGATCCTCCAAGACGACTAACAAATTGTAAACTTAATGTACTGCGTTCTTTCTCAATGTTTTTGTTAAGTTTCAATCCAAATGCCTTCATCGCATCAGACCACATACTTTGTTTCCATTGCTCGAGCTGTTCCTCGAAATCACCACTTGCATCCGCTTCTCCACGTGTAGAAAATCTTGTTGCTCCTTTTTGAGCCATTTGCTCATCAATGTATCTTGGAATTCGCTGATAAGTACTAGCCCAATTATGATCTCCACAACCAAAAACTGCGTATTGAACACCTTTTAGCTCATCCGGTTTTAATTCCTCCAACCACTGAACAAACTGCCCTGCATTACTTGGTGGTTTTCCATTATAAGAAGAAGTTACAATAAGAACCGCCCCTTCTTTTGGCAGACTTCCAATTCGATCGTTAAGAGCTACCACTTCCGTTTGAACACCTTCTAAACTAGCTGTATCTGCTAGTTCTCTTGCAATACCTTCTGCTACCCCTGTATCCGATCCATACAGAACAAGAAGCGAAAGATTATCGGCTCCAATAATAGAAGGTGTCTTCTGAAGTTGCTGTTCGATTTCATGGTTTTTCAGTTTCTCCTCTATAGGCGCAAGAACAGTAGTATGGCTAATAGTTTGATTTCGGGGTATAATCCTAATTTTAAAATCACCAGGCTTTAGCGTTAATGTTTGTTTTACGTCCAGCTGATAGTCTTGATAATCAATTAATTCAAAATGTTGAAGAAGCATTCCCATTACGAGTGTGGCTTCATGAAGTGCAAACTGCATACCGATACATGCTCGTTGACCATTTCCAAATGGCTTATAAGCATGATGAGGAATCTTATCCAGCTCTTCAAATCGTTCAGGTTGGAATTCTTCCACATTGTCTCCCCACGCGTCTTTATCCCTATGTAGCTGTGGAATCAGAACAGAAATACGATCTTCTCCTTTTTTAATTGGATATTTCCCACCAATCACTGTATCCTCTTTTGTATAGAGACTGAATGCTGGAGCAGTAGGCCATAGACGTAGCGATTCATTTAAAATCATCCGGATATACTTTAATTTCATAACTTGTTGGTATGTTGGAGTGGGATCTGTTAAAACCCGATCTACTTCTTCATAGGCTTTTTTCAATTTATCTGGATTCTTTAATAAAAAATAGATTGCAAAAGATAATAATCCACTTGTTGTTTCATGCCCAGCTATTAAAAAAGTGATAATTTGGAAACGAATATTTTCATCATCTAATTTTTCACCAGTTTCCGGATCCTGCACATTTAACATACGGGAAAGTAAATCATTTTCTTCCTGATTTCCACTACTTTTACGTTCAGCAATAATATTATCTACTAAAGAAAACATAGATTGAATATCATGTTGAAATTGACGTTTCGTTCTCCACATGAGTTTATCTTCTATATCCAGCCGCTGTAATTGGTGCATCGCCTCATCTAGAGCACGGCTCATGCTAGTAATAAAAGGATGAGGGGTCTCACGATAATAGCTATTAAATCGATAATTAAAACCACATAGACCAATTGTATCCAATGTAAGGCGAGTCATATCCTCCGGAACATCTACGTTTTCATTCGGATTAAGCCGTGCCCATTTTTGAACGAGTTGTACAGCAATATCGACCATCATAGCATGATAATCTTTCATTGCTCGTTGGCTGAATGTAGGCATCAAAATATTATGAGCTTTTTTCCAGTTAGGCTCGTGAGTCTCGCTTGTAAATAATCCGTCTCCAGCAAAGGCGCGAACTTTCGCTAAAGCACCCTCTATACTTTTATCAAATCTTGTTTCGTCACAGACTTCTGCTACCAGTTCATGTCCAGAAACGACAATGATGGTATCACTTAAAGTTTGAATTCGAAAAATGGGACCATACTCTTCCGCTATCTTGATAAAGGATAGGGTCGGTTTATCTTTATCGATTAATGGGAGATTCCCCAGCAATCCATATGTTTTCGGTTGAGGAATGGCAGATACTTTTTTATCCATTAAAAACACCCTTTCAAAAAAGCATGAAATAAAATATCCCATTCAATAAAAAGAAGATAGCAATGAATCGCCTGGGATAAAGATATGTAATTGATTACCTTATTTTATCTTTTCCCTAACTATTCACGATTATGATATTGCTTATAAGGTTGGTAATCTAAGTTGTTTGTTGATATTAGATTTATAACTTGCAGAGAAAATACTAAATTAAAATGAAGCGTATTATTATAATGTTTATCAGAAATTGAGAGCTAAAGATTGTAGTATTGAGAAAATCAGTAGTTTCTAATGTCAATTCAAACAAATACGATAAGCAAGTATACTGTTGTGTTACTAATGAAAAAGGATCTGATATGAATATCAGATCCTTTTTACTATATATAATTATTTCACTGGTTCTTTTCCAAATTTAAATACCGCGCCTTAGCAGCAGAAATTTGCATTTCTTCATAGTCTAACTAAACAGCAAAAAAACTTGTAGGAATCATTATCTAGAGTTTTATTTTGCTCTACCGATTTAACCTCTCGACAGCTTCCGCGCTTGTATCTACACGTTTAACGAAAAAAACTAATAGTAGGGCAACAACATTCATGCCAAGCGCTACATAGAATGAATATTGAATTCCGGATAATAAAGCCTTCTGAGTTAATATTGCCTTCGTAGTTTCTGTGAAGGTTGTTGGATCTACATCAGCCATTAGACTTTCAGCTTTTGTTTTTGTTACAGAATTCATAATCGTAACAAGAATAGCAGTACCAATCGAACCGGACACTTGTTGGGCTGTATTATTAACAGCTGTACCATGCGGATTTAAGCGCGTTGGCAATTGATTAAGGCCATTTGTCATAAGCGGCATCATCACCATCGCCATCCCAAACATCCGCAGTGTGTAAATAAGAATAATATGTGTGTGACTAGAATCGATTTGCAGGTTTGCCAGCATATAAGTTGAAACAGCTGTAATGGAAAGTCCTACTATACCAAGAATCCGAGGGCCATATTTATCAAATAGTTTACCTGTAATTGGTGACATAACCCCCATTATTACCGCACCTGGAAGCATCATCAGCCCAGAGCTCAACGGCGAAATACCGCGGACGTTTTGTACATAAGCTGGTGTCAAAATCATACCCGAAAACATGGCCACTGCGTTGACAATGGCAATTACAGACGCAAGTGCAAACATTGGGTACTTGTAAACACGTAAATCCAATAACGGTTCATTCATTTTTAATTGACGGATAATGAAAGCAATTAGAGAAATAGCGCCTATGATTAAGGTTGTTAAAACAACTTTATTCGTCCAACCATCGGAGCTTGCAGAACTGAATCCATATAACAAACCGCCAAAACCGGCAGAAGATAATAGTAATGAGAGATAATCAAGTTTTGCATTTTTGTTTTGTCTCATGACATTCTCCGATTTCCAAATCCCTAACAGTAAGCTAATGATTGCTAACGGTAAAATCATTTCAAAAAGCAAACGCCAGTCATAATACTCTACAATATAACCTGATAGTGTCGGTCCAATTGCTGGAGCTGTAATCATAACTAATCCAAAAATCCCCATTGCTGTTCCCCTTTTTTCTCTTGGAAAGCTTACTAGCATAATATTCATTAACAAAGGCCCCATGACTGAAGAGCCTGCTGCTTGAACCATCCGGCCAGTAAGTAATAAACTAAAGTTCGGTGCTAAAGCCGCTAAGGCCGTACCAAGAATAAAAATCACCATAGATGTAATAAATAAGCTCCTATTGGAGAAGCGGGTTATTAAAAATGCTGATGCCGGAATTAATATACCACTTACAAGCATATACCCTGTAGAAAGCCACTGGATCGTTGAATAATCTTTAATGTCTAAATCCTTCATTATTGATGGCAAGGCTACATTTAAAAGCGAGTTGTTTAGAAATGAAACAAATGCCCCAATAAAAAGGATTACAAGCATTAAATATGGTGGTTTTCTTTTATGTAATGTTTCACTCATATATTTATTTGCCCCTTCATTATAAATTCCATTAATTCGTTTAAGTCGTTTGCATATCTGCACAAGAATACATTGTCCTTGCAGTATTTTGCCAAACTCTTCGAAGGGATATTCTCTTTTTAGCAATTCTAATTACTCAACATAACATTTTAAAGTCTTTTTTATTGATTAAACCTTTATAAACATTTAAATAAGATTTTGAATGAATATTTAAATACGTTTGTTAACCGAAATTAAATTAGGCTGAAATAAACAAAAGGAGCAACTGAAAATACCCTTCTAAAATAAAGTGAAACTTTAATTAGTGGGACTATTACAGGCAGCCCCCCCATCAAACTTCTTTGCTTTCGCTGAATTTTGAGGTGGCGGCGTCTTACTGTCCACAAATAGCGGGATAACTCAACAAGACCACACACCCATTCTTTTAAATACGGGCTTGTAAATCTAGTTATGTAACCATCCATAAAAAGGAATATTACATAGGCTAAGTCTAACATTACATTTTTAAAGTGAGGGGAATAAGCTTATGCACCAATATTGGTATTTGAATGCAGAGGGAAACGGTGAGCAATATAATAACCAAATTTCAATGTCATCATTATATTCACAGCCCCAAATAACTAAAGCTGAGGAAATGAATGGTCTGAAGATTCCTGAGAATTGGAGTTGTCGAGTCTATCCATTTGGTTGGGATTCACCAGCCAATTATACGGGTTTCAATCCCCAACCCCCTTTCTCTTGGGGTCAGCCAATCCATTATGCAGGGATGATGCCCCAAGGACATCCTGCTAATTGGACTCCATTACCAGGCCATGCAGGTTTTAATTTTCAAAAATCTCCCTTCCCTTGGGCCCAACCATTCAATCATACAGGGATGTTCGCACAAGGTCATCTTGCCGCTTTACTATCGCCGCCAGCCAAAGCTTTTAATTTTAATACCAATAATAACTGGGGTAATTTTGGAAACCATCCAGGTTGGGGAGGACAGGTAAGTCCCATGGGATGGGGGAATAACGGAGGTAACGGTCAGCCAGGAATGCTTGGAAACTTACTGACAGTAGGAAAAGGCACCATGAATGGAATCGGAATGCTTAGTAGTTTAATCGGTATGGGGAAGTTCTTCTTTTAGTTAATTAGAACCGGAGGATAAATCCATAGCTCAAAGATGCCCCTCAATGTATTTATTGTATGGTTCCAGTACTCCCTCCAAGTTCGTTTCCTCTCCTTTCAAATTATAAAAAACATCTATTACCTTGTATGTGATAACTTGATAGAGGTGTGGTGACATCAACAAAACACAAATTTCGTACGCTAAGCAAAACGCTACAAAAAACCGGTTCCTTTACGAAAGAACCGGTTTTTTAATTTTTATTTATTTGAAAAGTAGTCAAATCTTTTTTGAAATATCTAATGAATCTGGGCAAAACATAATAAAAAGTACAATACCAGCTAAAATAAATGAAGAAGGACACACCTCTAAGAATACCTCACCCAGTTCTTTTTGTTGTAAAATAAGTAGCATATAATCAATTAAAATAATGTAACAACCCACATTAGAAAAAACAACAAGAAAAGACATTCCAAATATGGAACGTCTTCTTTCACTTTATAAAACCATTCAACAATCCGAAATATTCTAATTAACAAAATCACACATTTAACGAAAGAAATTAGTTAATTGCATAACGCTCTTCTAACTTTTCTTGCGAAATTTAGTGGATCCTCAACGTCTTCAATATTAACGTAAATCAAGTTTGGATCATCACATAACCACTCATTGTGTATAGACGAAACGATTATTCCTTGTTTAATAATTGTAGCAACAAATGCATTGACTTCTTTTTGCAATAGCGCTACCCGGCCTAGACATAATGCCCGTCCAGTTTTATTATCTCTTGATTCGAATGAGAAGGAAGTTGTTACTCTAAAACGTTTTCCTAAGATTGTCGCTTGTATTTCATCTCGATTTATTGTTGCCACACATTTCCCACCGGCGAACCCTTCTTGACCACCGATAATTCTTGCAAACTGTTGACAAATTAATTCATCATGAAACGCCATACCTTTAATCATCCCCCCTTTTACTGTTAGGGTATGAATGAATACATAGGTCTGAAACGGTAATGAATCTATTCTATTACAAAAAAGATGATGGCAATCTGCCAAAATCTTTTAGCTTGATTATGTGAATTGACTCGGCTATTATATGTTAAGACATTTTTAGAGAGCATAAAAAAGACACCCTAAGGTGCCATCCTCCGACCCGAGAATCATATCTATGTATGGAGAAATTTAGAAAAGAGAAACTTCTAACTATAATTTATAGAGCTCTTATACCATGAATTACTTACATACATATTTCCTTATTTACCCGAAGAAGAATCCCGTTATATTACTTTCTGATCAGTCTCGTTAAAGCCATCCCAATAAATCCAGCACCCATCCCTATTAGCCATCCAGCATGAGTATCACCTAATATAGATCCCACTCCTCCGCCAAGAAACATGCAGCCAACGAATACTAATCCTCCAATTCCCCAATTCGGCCGTTCCATAATTCAATCACATCCCTTCAATAAAACATATGCGATTAACTAGCCTAACTTTCTTGCATAGGATAGTTAATTATTTTGCTTAGGTTTATCAAAAGATGCGGAGATTGGCCGATTTGAATGAATTGCAGAAGAAGAATTTAATTTTTATGTATTATAATAACTTACAGGCTGTGGAACAAATTTTTCTTCCACTAACCAACTAATAGAAGCCTGGAGATTTTCCACAATCGGAAGCTCGTCCCATCACTATCAAGCTAAGAAAAGCAAATACCCCCAAAACGAAAATTATATGCATCATTGACTACTGTTAACGAGAATTATGTAAATAAGCTGTCCATATGGACAACTTATTTATTTTTTTCAAATACGCGATATTTTATTTGTCAATAATTTTTTAATCTTCATTATTGATTTCTATTGTACCTGTTCTAGCACTAACCTTTAAAATATTTAACAGATTATCAGGTGTCTTGATTTCCACTTCATATTCAAATTTTGATTGTGCTAAGTAGTCATCTTCTAATTCGAATTCTCTTTTCACATTAATAATTTCTCCATTTGTATGAGCTAAAGAAATTTCACGAACTTGTTTCTCTGTGTAGTTTTCATTCTTCTTGGCGTAATTGTAGCCCAAACCATAATATCCACCAACAATAGCAATACCACTTACTAAAATAGCAATTACACTTATAATTATTTTCTTTTTATGTTTTAACATTTTCATCCACTCCTTAATAATTAATCATCTATTCCAAATCTTGCTTCAAGTGCATTTTCTACTTGCTCTAATTGATCTTCCAGTATATCGTGTTCTCTTTCTTGCGCTTTATATTGTTCAATAGTTATCGTTCCGGCGTGATAATCTGCTTCTAGCTGATTATCAGATAGATCTATCTTGTCATCTAATTGATCAATTTCTTTTTTTGTTGCTAAGTACGTATTTAAGTTTTCTTCTTTTGCTCCAACTGGTTTCGTGTTATTTGCCTTTTCAACGATAGATGTGACTTCGTTTTTAAAATCTTGTATTTGCTTCGTATCATTCGTAGCAGGCCCTGGTTTGTGTGGTTCTTGTTGTAGTTGAGCACTTTCTTTTTGCAATGTATCATTTTCCACTTTCAGTTGTTGTACTTCTGTATCGTTCTCAGCTTGAGTAGAACAAGCTGTTAAGAATAAACAAGAGATTGCTCCAATCAACATCCATTTTCCCATTCTGTTTTCCTCCCTTTACATGTGCACCTTATCCTTGCCTTTATATTACTGAACAAACATTAAAGGAAGATTAATGTACAAAAAATAAAATGATATAATTAAATAGTTTCTAATCTTTCTTTAATGTTTCGGAATTATAGTGATACATATAAATAAGGAAAAAAGGAGAATGTTAATGCGAGTTCTTATTGTCGAAGATGAACAAGACTTACAAAATATATTGGTAAAACGATTAAATACAGAACATTATAGTGTCGATGCATGTGGGAATGGAGAAGATGCCTTGGATTATATAAACATGGCTACCTACGATTTGATTGTGCTTGACATTATGATTCCCGGAATAGATGGTTTACAAGTATTACAAAGATTACGCGCGGACAATAATACAACTCCTGTCTTGCTTCTTACAGCTAAAGATACAATTGATGATCGCGTAACAGGACTCGATTTAGGTGCGGACGATTATTTAGTAAAGCCCTTTGCTTTTGATGAGCTGTTAGCAAGAATTCGAGTGTTAATGCGAAGAAATACAGGAAACACATCTAATGTGTTTGAAATCGCTGACCTAGTGGTAGATTGCAATATGCATAAAGTAACAAGAGGAGACCAGGTTATCACCCTTTCCAGTAAAGAATTTGCTATTTTAGAATATATGATTCGTAATAAGGAAGTTGTGTTGACACGAGATAAAATTGAGCAACATGTGTGGAATTACGACTATGAAGGTGGCTCGAATATTATTGATGTTTATGTCCGCTATCTTCGCAAAAAAATTGATAGCCAGTTTGAAACGAAGTTAATTCATACAGTACGAGGAACTGGTTACGTATTGCGAGTAGAATCATGAAAAGACTATCAATCAAAATGAGAGTAACCCTGTGGTATACGGGGCTAATTGTAATTATTATGGCACTCGTGTTAGCTTTTATTTTAACTTCTTCAGATAAAGTTTTGCTTTTTAATATGAAAGTTCAATTAAAGAGCACCGTAAAAGAAAGCATTGAAGATATCGAATATAAGCATGGACAATTAAAGATGGACGATGATTTTAAAACCTTAGAAGATGGAGTAAATATCATCATTTATAATAAACAAGGTGAGCTGCTGGCAGGAAATAGTCCAACAAGCTTTAATAAAAAGATATCGCTTAAATCCGATGAAATACAAACCATTACAGACGGTAATAAAGAATGGATTGTATATGATTTTCTCCATAATGCAGGCGGCGATGAGCAAATCTGGATTCGTGGAATAATGACTATGAGCCAATTATCATCAACGATGAATACGCTTATTGTGATAACACTCATCTCATTCCCGTTACTTATTCTCATTGCCGCAGTGGGAGGATATTTTATTACGCAAAGAGCGTTTCGACCTGTGCAACAAATGAGTGATTCAGCCAGTAAAATTGGTGATGGTAAAGACCTTTCCAAGAGAATTAATTTACACGGTTCACCGAAAGACGAAATGTATCATTTAGCACAAACCTTTGACAAAATGTTTGAGCGATTGGAAACATCATTTGAAAGTGAAAAACAATTTACATCTGACGCATCTCATGAATTAAGAACACCAACATCTGTTATTATTTCGCAATGCGAATACGCTTTATTGCAGAGGAATAATCCGAAAGAAATGGAAGAATCGTTAGAAGTAATTTTAAAACAATCACATAAAATGTCCGCGCTAATCTCACAACTCTTATTATTAGCAAGAGCTGATCAAGGAAATCACAATACTTTCCAATTTGAATGTATCAATATGAGTGAATTAACGGAAATCGTTGTAGAAGAGCTTTCATTAATGGTTCAAGAAGCTTCGGTTGATATCACAACTAATATAGAGGAAGACCTGTTTATGAAAGCAGATCAAACATTGATGATGCGTTTATTAATGAATTTACTAACGAATGCGATTGCTTATAGCAAAGCGAACGGAACTGTACATGTGCAATTGTTCGGCGATGAAGCCAACATAATAGGTAAAGTCTCCGATAATGGCATAGGCATCAGCGAGCAACATATTAATAAAATATGGGACCGCTTCTATCGAGTTGACGCAGCACGAACATCTTCAAACATCGGAAACACAGGCTTAGGATTGTCGATGGTAAAATGGATTGTCGAACTACACGGAGGAGAAATTACGGTTGAAAGTAAATTAGGAGAAGGCAGTACTTTTACATTTAAACTACCAATTGAAAAACGAGAATAATTTATGAGTGTCTGTAGCTTCAGAATAAAGATTGATTCAAAAGCTCTCTTCAATCCTTATATAAAAGTAACCGACGCATTTTAAACAGCATTGATTTTATCATTTGGGGCAACCTGCTCTGTTAAGTTGATATGCATATTGAAAAAAATATCGAAATAAAACCCCAGAAATCCAAAGGTCTCTGGGGCTTCATTATATATTTAGCTCTTTTTGCTTTTTATTTTGTTTATGTCTATACAGCAATTTTCGACTTATGAGAGAAATCAGTAATAAGATCAGTACTAGTGCGAAAAGTTGCATAAATGATAAATTAAAATATTTAGCACCTGTAACGATTAAAAGTGTAGAAATCGTACCTTTTACAATGAAAAAAATAATAATCCATAATCCGCCTTTTTTCCAGTTCATTTTTATATTACCCTTTCCTACTTTTAAATTCTTAAATGGGACACCTTAATAGAAATCTATTATATTAATAAAAAAGTCATGTCTAATTAAATGCGACGATTTCATAATAAATGAAAATGATATTCAGTGTCAATTTTATTGACTATTTGAACACCTATTTTTCATCTCAATCTCTTTCCAATTTGTTTCTTATAGGCAATGAACTCTTGTCTTCAAACAAAAAACACCTCTTGAATTTGCATGCGAATTCAAGAGGTGTTTTTTCATGTACCATCAGGTAAGATTTCCTGCTTTATTTATTTCTTGATACGTAGCTATTTTCTAGTACACAATAACTGGATCATTAGTGTTCAAACTATCATATACAGTTTTTGCAACATTAGGAAGAAGGTTTACACACCCGCCTGATCCCCCTGTTAAATAAGCATTATTTGCCCAATCTTTTCGCCAGCCAGCATCATGGAATCCTTGACCGCTATTTGTGAATGGAACCCAGTAATCTACTTTAACTGCATAATCAGCTTTACCTACTGCGCTGCCTCTCAGCGTGTATGGAGTTCGTTTATATAGAACGTACCATACACCTGGAGATGTATCTTCAGCCGTGCTATGTTTACCCGTTACTACATTTGTTGTGACGACTAATTTCCCATCTTTGTAAATCCAAATTTGTTGATCTGCAATGGAAACTTCCGCATATGTGTCTCCGATGCCATTATTCGATGTTGTTTCATAACCGATACCTTCCTTCTCCCAACCATTTCCATGGATATTAGAAGCAGATAGCGATTTTTCACCCTTTTCAAAAGCTTGTTGAACTTGTTTTGTTTCTTTTTCAACATCTAGTGCCCAGCCGTAGCCTTGTCCTTTTACTGATATGACCGAACCGGAATGGGTTTTAAAGCTAAAATTTTTATTTAATGTTGATTTAGCATTATTAATTTCAGCAATCTTATTCTTAATATCGCTCGCATCGATTGTAACCTTCATATCCTTTGACATAGAAGCATTTTGAATTAAATCTTTCGCTTTTAAAGGATAAACTTCATTCTGCACTTTATATTCAACTGACTGTTGAAGAAGATTTTGTAGTGCTTCCTCCTCTTTTTTGACAATCGGATCGTCTTCTTTAATAGGCTTTATGTATGTAGACTTCAGATGAATTTCACTTTTATACTTCTGCTTGTCGTAATCTTTCAGTAGACTAGTAACGTCATATTGTTTTCCATCAATGCTCTTCGAAATAACAACTTTTCCTTGTTCAAGCTTCGCCATAGCATCTTGAGGCGCTTGTAATTTTTCATTCATAGAGATGAGCTTTTCTTCTACAAGTTGTTTCATCGTTTCACTACGATACTGATCCGCCTCGTCCGGTAGCAATGAATAATTTTTTTCCTTTGAAGAAGGGAAAAATGTCCACTGGCTTTTTAATAGTTTCTTAACTTGAGGCAAATCTTTTTCCGTAAGTTCCGTTTTTGTATCTTTTTCATCTAAAATTTGTTGTTGATCAACATAGACTTTGTTTGCTAGTCCAGATGTTTTTAATTTCTGTATTGCCTGATCAGCGTTCAGACCACCGACTTTTGTGTCGTTAATCGTAACATTCGAATTGAAGTGAGTTGCCTGATAATAACTCATTCCCCCAATAAGAAGTGCAATTATACCAACACCCGCTGCGATAAACTTCCAATTTGTAAAACGTTTGCTTGATCTTACTCGTTTTCTATCAACTTCTTCAACTGATTCATTTACAGTATTGTTGTTCATCAATCTTTCCCCCATATACATTAACGTCAATCGATTTTAAACCAAAACCATTGACTAGTGTACCTTATTTTTCCTGAAATTTCATTATTTTTGACTAGATTTTATCGCATTTAATTAATCAACTTTAGTTTTTTAATAGAACAACACATTGAATAGTCCCTTACAAGTAATAAATCATTACAATAAACACCAAAAAGTTAAGTACCATATACTTTTATTTAGCTAACTTCTCTCCGGTAACAATCTGAAACAAGGTGGCTGCATTTTTCCCTTCTAATTGAGCATACCGATTATCCCCCGCCATTACTTCTACTTTATCTTTATTAGGACTAATCCAAATTTGATATGACACAGCTTTCGCCTCTATTTTCGGATTTTTAAACTGAAAAATAAACTGATAATCAGCTGAACGCGACATTTCCGCTTTTTTATTTTCAAAATGAATATCAGTTAATATTTTCTTTACTTGCAACACCTGATTATTGTCTGTCACTATCTTAAAATCTTTATGTTTATCATCACCAATATGTTTTTGCACTTCGATTCTTTGATCTTCATTTCCTAGTCTATTTGAACAGCCGGTTACTATGAATATACATATAGCAACAAAAACTAAAACCAATTTTCTAATTCGCATATTAGTCCCCCTCTTTTTAATAAAAGGTACCTTTTAATTTTACATATAAACATTAATAAGGAAGGAGTGCTATTCCATGCAACTGAAAACATACACTTGGAAAAGTTATACGTTTCTCATTGTAAGTATATTCGTTACTATTAATCTCTTTCTCCCTATTTTAGAAAAAGTTGGAGTAGATTACGTAGTTCCTTTCGCATATTTCATAGTAACTTTTGCTGTTATAGCAATTATATTAGCGGTTATCGTTTTGTGTTTTACTCTATTTAACACAGCAATTATTTTATTTTCCCTTTGGTTCGGTTACCATTTCACGTAAAATATAAATATAATCCGTAACCTAAAAGAAGTATTAGTATTATAGAAATGCTGAGTATCGTGTATATGACCCATCTTAATGTTGTACTCATATAATCACCCCTCTCACGTCCCAATAATTCCATTATATAACAAATGATTCATTGAACGTTTAAAACGTGCTTTAAAATAAATTAAGCGAAGTAAGGGACGCCATTTGACTCCCCTTACTTCGCCTTTAAAGAACAATGAGTGAATAGCTTACTCAACCAGCTTATTAAGTAACCTTTCACTATTTTTACATAATGGTAATTATAGTGTTTTTTGACATTTGATCATTATAAATTTAAATGGAGGTTTACTTGCCATATTTTTATGTGGCTCCACAATTTCCGTAGTTTCCATCAGTCCATATTTTCCAAAGTCTTGTTGTACCGAGTCAACATCATAAAAATACATTTTTACCCCTTCCATTATCTCGAAGTAGTCTTTACCAAGTTGTTTCCCCTTCCCAAACATTGGGGCATCTTTAGAAATAGTAGTAAAAATCATATATCCGTTTGGTTTTAACTGACTATAACAATCTTTAATAAACTTCTCTCTCTCATCCTTATTCAACAAATGAATAAGTGCATAAGAAAATATGCCATCATACAGTTTGTTATCAAAAGGCATATCCGTAACTGAACCATGGAATAAATTAGCATTAATTTCATTTTCCCTCGCCAATTCAATCGCCGTTTTTGAAATTTCAATACCTGTTACATGTATTCCGTTATCAATAAAAACCTTTGCATTTCTACCGTATCCAATACCAGGAATCAATATATCCTTCACTTGCTTTTCAAGGAAAAAATCCTTCGTCAAAATTGCGGAATCTGCAGCTTCAAATCCCCACATCATTTGATTTTCTATAAAACTTGCTTCCCAAAATTCTGTCATACATCAATCTCCTTTATATATCGTTGTTTACCGTTGAATGTTGAAAAATCATCACATATTCACGAAATTGTATCAAATTTCAACATTTATTCAAAACAAAAAGCATTGGATACCCAATGCTTTTTACACTTACGCAAATAGAGAAGTATTCGCATATAAAGCTGGCGAGCCACCTGAATGTACGAATAAAATGTTGTCTTCTTTATTAAATTTACCTTTTCTAATTAAGTCGATTAGTCCCGCTACCGCTTTACCTGTATAAACTGGGTCAAGTAAAATACCTTCAGTTTTCGCAAGTAACTGTACTGCTTCAACCATTTCTGATGTTGGTAAAGCGTAACCTGGTCCTACATATTCATCCAAGCATGTAACCTCTTTGCGTGAAATGGAGTTTGGAATACCTACGTGAGCTGAAGTTTCATCTACAAGTTTTGCTACTTTCTCTTCTTGCTCCGCTTTTCCCCTACTTACATTTATTCCGATTACAGGAATTTTGCTTTGCGTTCCGGAAAAACCAGTAATTAAACCAGCATGCATACCAGCGCTACCACTTACACAAACAACTGAACTGAAATCAATTCCTTGCTCGAATGATTGCGCCATAATTTCTTGCGCACAAGCAATGTATCCCATTGCACCAGTAGGATTTGATCCACCAACTGGTATTACATATGGTGTATTACCTTTTTCACTAACTTCTTTCGCTACTTTATGCATCTCTTCCATAAGATCTGCTCCGTTTGGCACAACAATTACGTTTTCAGCACCTAATAAATGATATAAGAAATAGTTTCCGTTAAAGTCTCGCTTTTCTTCTGGCTCAAGCCCTTCTTCTAACACAAGAATACATTTCATTTTTTCTTTTACCGCAGCTGCAAGTGTTAGACGGCAATGGTTTGACTGAATACCACCAGCTGTAATTAACGTATCTGCACCCTTTTCCTGTGCATCCGCAACTAGAAACTCTAACTTTCTCGTCTTATTACCGCCAGCTGTTAAACCAAGTAAATCATCTCGTTTAAAATAAATAGTCGGCCCACCAAGTGCTTCAGAAAAATTGTTTAATTTTTCAATTGGTGTATATGATTCTGTATATTTTTTTCTCGGGAATTTAGCTAAATTCATTGTAACGCTCCTTTTGTACTTCTTTCACAATATATGTCACCATACTATTATTGCATGGAAAAATGATGAAGTCACCTTTCTGGGATAAAAATGTATCAAAATTCGGTACATGCAATTGCATTAACGATTTTAACTTCAGTACGGTACATGAAATTTATATCAGCGATTTTTCAAATATATCGACTTGCCGATAAAAAATGACAAAATAAAAAGAGCCCACTCATTAAGAAGCAGCCTTACCAATCACCTATTTGCCGAAAAACGAAGAAGCTGTGTTAATCCTGGCTCTAAATTCATTTCTCCTTTGTGACGTACGTATACGATTTTGTCGCCATCAAATTTTGGCGGTTTTCCTGGATTATACGTATTCCACTCGTTCGTTCCTTCTACAGAGTACTCCATATATTCTGTTGCACCAACGATTACATTATTTCTATCATCAGCCGTCACATCTGGTGCCATTTGTGCGATTTTTGCATCACTAATTGATAATTTCTTTATATCCTTATCACGTTTATAATCGTAAGCCGTTACGACTACATCGCTACCATATGCTTTTATTTGTAATCCTTGTTTGAAAGAATATCCATCCGGCGCAGTCTTCTCGCCACCATTTGGTCCAGCCGACATCCAACCAGTTTCAATTCCGCCCGTATTTACAACCGTAAATCCTTTTTCATCTCCGCCTGTAATTTTCTTTTTACCAGCCCAATCTGGTAAGTTTAAATCCCAATGTGTATGACTCGTAAAGAAAACGACTTGCGGATAGTCTTTTAATATATCGTACAATTTATCAACGTTTAAATAATCTTGTAAATACGGATTTTGTCTTGATCCAGATACTGTATCAGGTAAAACGTGATGAGAGAAAATGAAAATCGGCTTATTTTTATTTTTTTGACTATACTCTTCTAAATTTTGTTTTAACCATCCTAATTGCTCATCACTCATATATACTTCATCCCACATTTTTGAATCGTGGTATTTCATATATTTTTCAGTTCCTAAAAATAAAAGCGGATAACCATCTAATTCTTTTTTATGATATACCTTATCTTGTCCGCTAAATTTTAAATATCGATTAAACAATGTCTCTTCCGTTACACCATTTGGCCATGTATTTTGAGAGAGTTTCCCATCAGCTGTCCATTTACCAGCGTAAAATTCATGATTCCCAACAGTTGACCATACATTTTCCGGATGCTTATTTTTGTTTAGCACGCGCTTTACATCATCATATTGTGACTGCTGTCCAGTTGACGTTATATCCCCATTCATAATAAGCGCTCTAGAAAGTGGTGTCACTTTGTTCATATCTTTTAATACGTGATCAAAATCCCCTAAATCCCCTTGAATATCACTAATAACATTAAACATCGTCGCTGTTTTTCGTGCTTGTGCTTGTTCTTTTCCCTCAGCATTCATCGAAAACGTTGGTAATAACACTGCCATAACGGCTAACGAAGCAACTACCTTTTTCATACAATTTCTCCCCCTAATAATAAAATGTATAAACTAACATGTTCTGCTTTCTCTTAGATGCTTGCCCAATTCACATTATAAGGAGGGATTGTAAAGATTAATGGAGTAAAAATTTAAGTATTTTTTAAGAGATTTTGTCTTTTTTTCGCATTCCACAATTACCGATTCGTGCCAATCTAACTTTCTAGCTTTTAACATTAAATAAATGTAAATTTATTTAATACATCTTTTAGTTTAATACGTTGTCTTTTAATCTCAGTTACATTACTACAACAAAATACTCTACCTTTTTAAGTTCTCTTCATTTAATCCGAACAACTCTGGTAAAGTAAAACGTCCATCTTTTCTTATCAATACGTCATCAAACCAAATTTCACCACCGCCATACTCTGGCCTTTGAATGTTTACTAAATCCCAATGTATTGCTGATTTATTCCCATTGTCTGCACCTTGTAACGAATCTCCAATTGCTAGATGAAAACTACCGTTTATTTTTTCATCAAATAACGTATTATTCATCGGGTGTAATATATAGGGATTAAACGCCAGTGCAAATTCTCCCACATATCTTGCTCCCTCATCCGTATCAAGAATTCGATTCATTCGCTCAGTATCATTTGCATATGCCTCTATTATTTTCCCTTGTCTGACATGTAACTTTATATTTTGAAACGCATAACCTTGTTGAACAGATACTGTGTTAAACGTTATTACTCCATTTACAGAATCTTTAACAGGCGCTGTATATATTTCGCCATCAGGGATATTATCCGTACCATCTCCCTTTAAAACGCCTATTCCTTCAATTGAAAAATTCAAATCCGTCCCTTCTCCAATAATCCTCACTCGTTTTGCCTTTTCCATTAATTCTTTTAATGGCTCCATTGCTTTCGACATGTTATTGTAATCTAACGTACATACATCATAATAAAATTTTTCATAAGCCTCAGTGCTCATATTCGCTTCTTGAGCAGAAGCCGCATTCGGAATTCTTGTTGTCACCCATCTCGTTTTATACACTGCCTCACTATGTGCCTTTCCAAATATCTTTTGATATAATTTCATTTTTTCTGCTGGCACATCTGCTAATTCATATGCATTTCTAGGACTACGGAGATTAATATATACCTGCATCTTACTTAATCGATAACATTCCCAATCTGCAAATAACTTAAATTGTTCTTCAGATCCTGATAGAATTAATTGCCTTGTAACAGAAACATCGCGCATTGATACATGCGCATATCCCCCTGCTTTTTCCACCGACTTAATAATTTCGCGAACTACTACAGGATCTATTTCAGTAACACTTTGAATTAATACTTGATCGCCAGGCTTAACTTTAGTCGAATGGTTGACTAGTACATCCGCTAACTTCGATAGTTCTCGCTTCATTTGACTCTTCACCCCTTTTTCATCCAAACAATAGATACACAATAAATAATAAAAAAACAATATATAAATTCCAAACACCCGGAATCACCGCTACACCAAAATAAAGAGTTCCTGGTAACAATCAAATGCTACAAGCAATCATAAAATCCTTTTTCTTTGCAACTGCCGCAATTACTGCAAAAAAAAAAGGAAGCAAAAACATGAAAAATACAGTGATATATAGTTCCTTATTAAGTGTTTGATTGCTGTGAGGGTTAAAATATAGAAAAACAATTGAAAGGATAAAAATGCTTACGGCCGCCACTACCTCTATATAAACATTGGATTTTTTTCATAATCCCCTACTTCCAATAGCAATTTTTTGTACTGAACGTATCTTTTGAGTTCAAAGGTTAGCTGAAACTTGTTGAAGAAAGTGTACCGCTGAATGGAGTACGACTAAGCCATACACATAAAGCAATTAATTCTTGTGCTTGATATTTACTTTTTCGTTGAACGAATCCTGTTTTTTAGCCAGGTGCTCCGCATCCCATTCACTTAAATAAGATGCGTATTCTAATTCATCTGGATTATCATGTAACATAGAAATAAACTCTAATTTATTCCCATCACAATCCAGAAAGTATACACTTGCAGCTGGCATCCACCTTTGGACAATTGGCTCTTGATTTCCTTTCCCTTGGCTTCCCACCACTTCTATTCCACGATTCTCTAACCACAATTTAGAAGTCTTTAGAAATTCTAAATCTACACCAAAAGCAAAGTGTTTTATCTCAAAATCTTCAATATTATGTACTTCCCATAGTCCAAGCATTTGCTTTTTACTTTCTCCTACCCAAAAGAAGGCCACCTTTCTTTTGGATAGTCTTCTTGCTAATGCTAACCCCAATTTATTTTGATAGAAATCTATCGCCTTTTCTAAATCTCTTACATGTAAATGTGTTTCATATATGTTCTGTATCATTCTGCTTATTCCTTTCTTTATTAGTTAAGTAGTTACTGTAATTCTAAATCTGAAGTATGTATAATCATTGTAATTTATCTTCATATCCGATATACCTATTTACTATTCTATCGAAATTGAAATATGATAAATCCAACTGGGGTAGTAAATTCAAGTGAAAATTCTACTAATTTTGGAGGGAAAATCTCCAATACATTCAGATGAAATCATATTTAAATAATAAAAAAAACGTTATTCTTTTAGTAAGAATAGCGTTTTTGACTCTTGGAGTTAGTTAATATTTTTCAGTAAATAGGTATGTGCAATTACCCCATCACTATCAAGCTAAGTTCATACACCGTCAATTATAGTAGAGGTTGTTTCTTTTTCTAAAGGCTATATGTAAGAAATTTAACCTTCCCCTAGAAATCAAAGAATTCCTAAGGGGATGCCTACGTAATATAACATATTTACAATTACGTTGCTTTTAGGTTTAAAATGCGTATCTTTTTCATCTATATTTCAACTACCATATTTAAGTTTATAAGAGTTATGCTTTTTAAATAAAAGTAATTACTTGTTTTATAAACTCGTAACCAAAATAACCACTAAATCCGAATAGTACTATTGCGGCAAATATAGATACCCATTTAATAAAGGTTGGATTTAGAAACCGTCTAGTAAAATGAACAAAGCTTAATAAGACCATATCATGCATAAAGATACCTAATAAAATACCTACAGCTATTAATATAAATGTTGATGTACTTGCACTACCTAATGAAGAAACTAGAACCTGCCAAAGACCCCTATCCAGAAGACAATATTAGCCGGTGATATAGCAATCATAAAACCAGACAAATAAGCTGTTAATAAAGATTTATTAGGATCTTCTCCCTCTATGTTAACTTCTGACTTTGCTTCTTTAATACTTTCTATTCCAATAAACATTAAAAACCCAAAACCTAGTAACCACATAACTGCTTCCACCCACGGATTGGTTAATACACTAGAGAACCCTAGATAAATCAGAACTATTAAAGATAAATCTACAGTCATTCCTCCTATACCTACAAACCAACCATGTACGAAACCATTTCTCATTCCTTGTTTAGTCATTTGGACAGTCATAGCACCTGCAGGTATTGATAAAGATAAACCTAACAATATATATGTAAAGAGTGTTACAATCATAAAAATTCTCCTATTTTAATCAATTATTATTCTTTTTATTAAATTATGCATGAAAAGGGCACTTACCTTTGATCGATTCATTACCATCTGTTATTACATATTATTTCCATTCCCTTTTATCTGGAGCAGTCACCCAATTAGATGACCACTCTTTTGGACCATGCTCGTTAAGATATTTTAAAATACTCCAAGTACCCCTTTGTTGAAGAGCAATGCCTAAAACCCCATAAGATCCTTTACATGTTTAGCGTTCTTTTTAGATGTTAGTTTTTCAAGTAATAAAAATGCAACATCAAAAGCTGTACCTGGATTTGAAGATGTAATAATGTTTCCATCTTGAACGATTAAATCATTTTGTACTATTGCACCGAAATTCTTTAACTGCTCTTTTCGTTTACTCGTTGGATGACTGTATGTGGTGGCTTTTTTATCTGTAAGAATTCCGCTTTTTCCAAGCGCTAATGATGCGACACATATACTGGCAATAGGCTTCTGCTTGGCATAAAAATGTTGAATAACATGTAAGAATTCTCTACTATATGCATCCCGATAAAAACCAGCTTCTTCAAAACCTCCTGGAATAGCTAATGCATCAAACTCATCTAATTGAATATCATCAACCGTTTTTTCGGGTATAACAGTAAAATTCCAAGTACAGGTTAATTTATTCCGAAGACCAACTGTTACGACCTCAGTTGATCCATCTCCCTCCCATTTATTCCAACCTAGTACATCTGTAAATACACTAGCTTCTACTGCTTCAAATCCATCAGCTAATAATAATAAAACCTTTTTCATATCCTAAATCGCCTCCTGTTATCCTTATTTTATACAAATATATAAGGCTGATAAATAAGTTCAATAAGGATATTCGATCATTTGGCTTTATTATATAAGGAATTTAGGTTATTCTATTTTATAAAAAAAGGTTGGATGATTTATGGATCAAATTGATAAAAAAATCGTGGGATTATTACAGTCAAATGCAAAAATTTCAATGAAGGATCTAGCAGAAGCCGTTCACTTATCTGCTCCGTCAGTAACTGAGCGAGTACGGAAGTTAGAGGAGCAAAAAATTATTGAAGGTTACCATGCACATGTTTCTCTAAAAAAAATAAACCGTCCAATTTCTGCACTTATATTGTTTAAATCAAAGGATTGTAAATCATTAGCTAACTTTTGCTATAATCATCCAGATGTACTTGAGTGTTACAGAGTAGCAGGGGAAATTAGCTATATTGTCAAATTAGCAACGTATTCTGTAGAAAGTTTAGAAAAATTTATTGATGATACAATGCAATATGGTACACCATCAACGAATATCGTGTTATCTTCTTATGAAAAAAAAATAATTGCTCCTTTTATTAGTGAAGAATAAAAATACTGGCACAATCAATTAACTATTACTTACTCAATAATCCTTAATCCTTTAAAAATAGCCCTGATTTTTTGACTGTATAAAAATCAGGGTCTCTAATCATTTTTATCATTTTTGGGTAACCCATTTTTATTAGCTGGATAACGATGTGCAATTACCCCTATATAAACATTTAAATTATTCTTCACAATCCCTCTACTTCCAATAGCAACATGCTTATTACTTCCCATCACTACACCCCATTTCCTTTTTCCCACAAAAAAAAACACAGAGATTTCTCCCCATGTCCACTAATTCCTTATTTCTTCACCGCATGCACATAATGCACCGTCTCAAAAACTTCTAAATAATCGTTTCGTCCCTCAAAATATAGTTTATTAATATCCTCTGGTGATAAGTGCTCATAAATGAGTAAGCCCGCCTTCTCTAACAGTGCTTCCATTTCGGTATAAGAAAAACAAGATTTCATCGGCTCCCCGCCTATCTCAGCCATCTTTATCATATTTTCAACTCGATTGGATAATCCTTTTTCCGTAAATAAGTTTTCATCAGGGTAATCAAAAACGATAGAACTTCCCTCTGGAACCATCTCGAATAGATATTCTATTAAACTAGAAAGCTCCTCTTTCGTTAAATAATACGTAACACCTAATAGGCTAAAGAACGTCTTTTTATTTTCAAATCCTGCATTTACTAATTTTTGCTCCGAGAAATCTTTAGTAAAATCCATTGAAACAAAATGAAGATTGCTTGGGATTTCTAGACCTGATTCTTTCACTCTTTGTATTTTAAACGCTTGCGTAGAAGGATGATCCACTTCAAATATTTCTATTTTATTTTCTAATTCTCGGTGTCTAAAACTAAACGTGTCTAAGCCTGCACCGAGTATGACGTATTGCTTCGCGCCTAATGTAATTTCATGTAATAGCACTCTTTCACAATATGCCGCGCGTGCCAAAGGTGTTGGTGATAATTGAACTTGTGTAATCCATTTTAAAATTTCTTTCGGATTGTCTTGAAACTGCTGTGCAATGCCTTTATTGAAAAAATGTATTCCTTGAACCATGTTCGTTTCAATATCATTACGTTCTTTTTGTGAAATAAGATCTTTAGCTACATAATCATCAAAGATTTTAGAACTATCAAATTCACTATGATACGCCCTTCCGAAAGCTGATACTAACGACGTTACACTTGCTTCACCTTTTTTCACGCACATACACTCTCCTTCATTTCCACAACAAAAATAGGGTTCCCCTGGCCAGGAGAACCCTATTATACACCTTATTTTTATATTGGTAAATTATAGCATAAATAAGTTTTTTTGTCAAGTTTTTAACCTGCTACTACTCCGACACTTTGTATATTCTCTGGCAGGAAAATCGAAACTATATACAGAACTTTCTGAATTATTTATCCATTCTTTTTTGAGCAGTATTAGTATCTTGAGATACTGGTATATGTTCGGTAGCTCTAGATAAACCTGTTTTTGGCATATTAACATAGATCGCTTCAGAAGCACCTTTTTCTATTTGATAAGTTTCGTGAAAAACACCGACACTCCCATTATCTTTAATCTTATTATTGTAGGATTTCCAAGCAGATGAATGGTTTTTTCCGTGAGCGTAGTTTACTAATTCATCGAATCCCTTCCAGTATTGAATTAAGACCACCTTTCTCCAACTAAATAAGAATTCTGTATGTAAGAAACCCCATTGTGGGTTTTGATACAATTCTTTAATCATAGGTCCCATAGCATTAAAAACTGGTATCCACTTCCAAAATTTTAATAGGTTATTAATACGCATACCAATAATAAAAACAACAAATTCTTGATCCTTGCTATTGGCTATATGCCTGCCGTTAAAAATTTTAGCCCCCACTTTAATCCCCCTTTTTTACTGAACATAAATAATGTGCAGCTTCCAAATAAACCATAACACTTTTCCATGAATTTTCCAATTGATTCAACATAGATTATGAAAGGCTGTACTTAACAATAACGGGTATATGTTTCCTACCTTTTTATTATTAACAGCTATTTTTAATATTTGTTCTAAACCTCCTTTTCACCAGGAACATTTCCATAATATATTTCAATAACGATAGCATTGCCGCCCCCTTTCTAAACAGAATATTTTTTAGTTCATTTGAGTTAGGACAACATCACACTTTTCACATTAGGGAATTATTGGATAAATAAGTTTTTTGGTGAAATTTTCAGCCCATTACTACTCAGCCACTTTGTATATTCTCCGGCAGGAAAATTGTCGATTCACATTGAATATTCCAAATTATAACAATACATATGGAGGCCAATATGAAACGATTAGTCATTATTACAGTAGGAAAAACGCACAGCGGAAAAACTACATTCGCTAAAGCACTAGAAAAAGAGTTACCCCACTCTTTCGTTATGGATCAAGATAACCAAGCAGAATTTATTAATACGCATTATGAAAAATTACAGCCTACTGAAGGCCCTAATACATTTAAGCACGGTCTTTCGAAATTCATTATTGATTATGCAAAAGAACATACAAATTTACACCTTATCATTTGCAACTCAAATAGAAGCCGAAACGGCCGGATGTATTTGCTGAATGAGCTGTTTAAGGAAGAGGAATATGTACGCATACTCGTTCGTTTTGACATTCCAGATGATATTCTTTATGAAAGAGTAGCTCGTAATAAGCGAAGTACAAATATATTTAGAGGTAACTATTCCAGTTTCAAAGAAGTACTCGTTCGGCAACAGGCTGAATCTCAACATGAAGATGTAGTAGATCCTGTAGAAGATGAGGCTGATTATTTGTTTGTTATTCGCGATAGTAAAGATGTAAAATCTACTATAGAAGAAATTGTTCATCTTGCTGAAGATTTGTCCCCTATCCCAAAATAAGAGACTATAAGAATCACATAATCATAGATTATTATGCAAATACTTCCTCTAAGCGCCGAACATGGTATATAATGATAAAATAATCTACTTCTATATGCTCAATTTTACACAATAGAGTTCACTCATAGGAAAGAGGTACAAAAATATGAAAACAAAACAAACAATCGCTGCTTCTACACTAGCTTTAGCAATGATTGCGGGATCTACCCCTACTCATGCAGAAGTAAATGAAGCTACTCCCCAGCAAAGTACGGGAGATCGCTTAGCTGAAATTAAGCAACATAGACAAGAGTTAGATGCGAAATTACAGCAGCACAAAGAAAATGTGGATCAAACATTAAATGAACTTAACCAAGTTAAGGAAAATGTTGATACAAAGGTTAATGAACTACATGAACGTAAACAAGTTGCAGATGAAAAAATTGGCGAGATTAAACAACATAAACAAGAGTTAGATGCAAAACTTCAGCAAGACAAACAAATTGCCGAGGATAAAATCGCGGAAATTAAAGAGCATAAAAAACAAGTAGATGATAAAGTTGCTGAAATTAAAGAACATAAGCAAAATATCGATAATAAGGTTACTGAGATTAAAGAACATAAACAAACTGTAGATGAAAAAGTGAATGAAATTAAGCAACATAAAGAGAACATCGATCAGAAGGTTAATGAACTTAAGGAAGTAAAAAAACAGGTAGATGAAAAATTAGCTGAGTTAAAGAAAGCGAAACAAACTGCTGAGGACAAACTTGCTGAGCTAAAAGAAAATAAGCCGAATACTGGGAACACGTTAGAGGAGCTTAAGAAAATTAAAGGCAATTTAGATAGTCTTTCCGCTAACTTAGAACTAGCTAAACAAGATGTAAAAAACAAACTTGCTGAATTACAAGAAGCTAGACAAGATTTACTAAATAAAATAAACGAAATGAAACAAGCGAAACAAACTGTTTCAGATGATTTAACAAAGAAAAAACAAGACTTAGATATTAAAATAAACGATTTTAAACATACTGAGAAAAAAATTGATGACAAATTAGCTGAGTTACATACAACAAAGCAAAATGTAGATAACAAAATTAATGAAGTATCACAGCCTAAACAATCGACAGTGAATAATAACACTACAACTACTACTGTTCCAGCGAAAAACAATGCTAAAGAACTTCCTAACGCTGGTAGTGAGCAATCAAATAATATGGCTTTAGGTATGTTATCTATTCTAGGTGGAATTTTATTAGTAACACGCAATAAAATTAAAACGTTATTCTCAAAATAAAGCCATTATATCTATTTTAAAATAATCATACAAAGGCCAACTGCACATATATGTACGGTTGGCCTTTTTTCTTTATATTAACTGTCCATCTCTAAGTGTCAATATACGATCACATACATCAAGCATTCTTTCATCATGCGTAATCATAATAGCTGCTTTTTGGCTCTCTTTCACTTCACGTTTCATCATTTCAACAACTTCACGTGCGCGTTTTGAGTCTAAGCTTGCAGTTGGTTCATCAGCTAATATTAAATCTGGGTTGTTCATGAACGCACGAGCGATTGCTACCCTTTGTTTTTCCCCGCCAGATAGTTGATTTGGATAATGTTTTTTTCTTTCGCCTAATCCAAATGCCGCTAATAAATGATCCGCACGCTTTTCTGATTCTTGTTTGTTTTCTTTTTTAAGCTTTGCAATGTAAAGCAATTGTTCTTTTACATTTAAATATGGAACAAGATTTGCGAATTGGAAAATGAAGCCGATTTTTTTCAAACGAATGTCTGTCATTTCCTTTTCTGATAACTGCGTAATATTTTGTTCACGAATGTAAATATCCCCTTTTGACGGTGATAGTAAAGCACCCGCGATTGATAATAACGTACTTTTCCCTGATCCAGAAGGACCGACGATCCCGATAAATTCTCCAGCTTTCACATCAAGCGACATCGGATGAAGGGCTGTTACTTCCGTATTCCCTTCTCCGTACACTTTACTTACTTTGTCTAATTTTAATAATGAAGTCATTACATCCCGCCTCCAATTGCTTCTAATGCATCAACTTTTAATACTTGGTATAACGAAATAAGTGTTCCTAAAATACTAATGACGATAAAGATTGCTGCATATTGTGCAATCATCGGTGTTGTTAATAAGAATGGCATACCCGCTGGTAAAATCTGTTCTAATCCTTGTACAAGAACAATACTGATTACCATCGCAACGACTGATAAGAATAACGCCTGCACGACTAAGCTATTTGCTAAATAAGAATTTTTCGTTCCAATTGCTTTTAGTACACCTAATTGCTGTGTTTTTTGCAGTGTAATGACGTAGAAGAATACACCGATTAGTAACGCAGCGATAACAAGTAAGAATGCAATGATCATCGTTAATGTCCCTTGCTCTTCTTTAAATCCTGGAATACTTTGTAATACTTCTTTTTTGTCGATAACATGTGCATTTTTAATTTCTTTATCTGTATTCAGCGCAATTGCACTATAATCTTTTTGGTTTGGTTGTGAAATAGCGCCCCATACGTCTTCATTTACATAAACGACTGGTGTATGGCTAAACATTTGATCTTTCGTAAATCCAACAATTTTAAATTCTTTCTTTGAAACAGGGTCGATAATTGTATCTCCAATATCGATTCCTTTTTCTTTAATTGATTCATCAGCAACCATTTCGTTGTTTGCTGTACCTAATTTCTCGCCTTCTACAATTTTCGGTTCTAAAAATGAATCACGTTCACTTGAGAAAATAGCGACATCAACTTTTTTCGAACTATCTTTCTTTTCATACGTTGAAACTTTCACACGAAACGGAACGGCCTCTTTTTCACCTACTTGATTTACTACGTTATCTACATCGTCTTTCTGAATTTGTGAACGAAGTAATTTATTTTCCGCATCATCCGCTAGTACAAACTTATTTGCCTCCATATTTTGAATCGATGAAGCATTATCATATGATAGTCCATTTGCTAATCCTGAAATGACAAGGACTAAAAATGATAATAACACCATAATAAGTCCGATTAATCCGTATCTTAATTTTGATTGTTTTAATTCACGCAGAGCTAAAAACATTTTGCTCGCTCCTTCCTATTACTTTCTATGCACTTATCATAAAAAAGAAATATGAACGGAGTATGAACGGAAGATTACAGAAGAAAGATTAAATTTTCAGAAAGTATTGAAAATAATTGAAATCCTTGATACAATTCAGTCAAATAATCTTGACCGAGTAATTTTATTTGAGGAGTTGATCATTTTGAAGCCCATGTTAACACTAACTACTTATAGCCAACTAAAAGCAATAAGCGATCCACTACGTGCCAAAATGATGATGCGTCTATGCGAACGTCCTTATACAGGACAACTGCTATCTGAGAAATTCGGCATTTCAAGGGCAAAAATTCATTATCATTTAAAAGAATTAGAGAAGAATGGCCTTATAGAAATCGTATATACAGAAGAAAAGAATGGCATCATTCAAAAGTTTTATCAATCTGTCGCTAAAGGCTTTACCCCTGCTGCAGAACTATTACCTCATGTAGAAATATTAAGCGAATCAGGTCGCCAAATCTTTTTACAAATGACGGAAATGACGAAAAGCCATATTCTCGCTGCGCCAGAAGAAGCTTTTACATTACGAAAAGTAAGTGAAGACCCTGCTGAGTGGAATTACGTTTCATCCTGCTGGGAGTTTGATGCCACGCCAGAACAATTTCAAGTGTGGGTGAAAAAGTTTTATGAAGTGATGGCTGAATTAAACGAGATCACAAAAGATGCGGATAAAGATCCAAATAGTAAATCTTATTACATTTCTACTACTGCACTGCAAATCGATGAGCGAGCAATGCAGCGATTTGTTAAAAAAGAAGAAAAATCGTGATACGATTTTTTTTACACCAACGGTCAATTTTATTTTACCGAATAAATTTATCCCGCATTAACGGGCAGTAAGACTCCCACCTCAAAATTCAGCTGGAGCAAAGAAGTTAGGTGGGAGATTAACTGCCCGTAAACGCCCGATTGGTTCAACTAATAATCAGTGGGGATGAACCTCCCACTGATTAAAGTTTCACTTTATTATAAAGGAGTAGATAAAATGGACTTATTAAAGAACCGGAATTTCCTCTTATTATTTTTAGGGAGAATTTTTACAAACATAGGAGATAGCTTGTATTATGTAGCAGCGATGTGGCTCGTATATGAACTTAGTGGTAATCCTTTTTATTCTGGATTGGCTGGTTTCCTTACATTATTACCTTCTGCACTTCAATTTCTTACTGGTCCATTCGTTGATAGATGGTCGATTAAAAACACCCTCGTCATCACACAAGTTTTGCAATGCATTCTTATTTTGATTATTCCTATTACACACTACTTCGACCTACTAACAGTCCAACTACTACTCATCATCATGCCCATCGTAGCCTTTATCGAACAATTCGCCTATCCCGCACAATCAAAAGCTTTACCACTTCTACTGAATAAAACACAATTATTAAAAGGAAATTCACTCTTTTCATTTGCGTATCAAGGCATTGATTTAATTTGCACGACTCTTTCTGGAATATTAGTCGCTCTACTTGGCGCAATCACTTTATATGTAATCGACTCCTTCACATTCGCGATTACTGCCCTTTTGTTCTTTTCATTAAAAATGCCAAAACAAACCGAAACGGGCACATCACTGTCAACTAAGCAATATTTCTTTGATTTAAAAGAAGGTTTTTCAATCGTCTTCCGTTCATTAATGGGCGTATTCTTAATCGGTTCAGTCGTCGCTAATTTTTCAATCGGTATGACGATGGCGATACTCCCTTCTTTCGCTGATTCTTTAGGAGGCGTGAAATCATATGGCTTCTTCTTAGCTGCTATATCAGCAGGTAGTCTCATTGGTGCATTATTCAGTTCATGGGTTGGCAAACGTAATGTTGGCCGTGTCTCTATTATTGGCTTTGCGACTGGCGCTATCTTTTGGTTTCTCTCTACGATTGTACCGTTTCAATGGCTGTCTATTTTCTTATTCGGCCTAGCTTGGATTCCAATTGGTGCCACCAACATATTATTTGCGACAATTAGTCAAATTGTAATTCCAAATCAATACCTTGGACGCATCAATTCAGTCACACGGAGTATGGGCACAATCGCTATGCCGTTCGGTTCTTTAATTGGTGGATACACTGCAAATGTATTTAGTAGCCAACTCATTTTCGCGCTCGCTAGCATCGGGATTTTATTCATTTCTCTCGTATGGCTACTTCATCCGAAATTACATTCATTGCCGAAAGCTGATGAAATTACAGCGGATACTTTTGGAGTTCGTTTTAAGGAAGAGCGCGGGAAAGGTGCGGCTTTATAGCAGAAAGAAAATATTATCTAATCCGTAATGTGTAGTGATAATAAAATTATTTATTTTTTTATCTCAAACAAGCATAACCCCGTTCTAAATATAGGACGGGGTTAAAAATATAGTTATTTCATTTTGTATGTAAGATACTTCACTTCACTAAAAAATATATCAATAAAGTTGTTTAAAAATCTAAGTTTTATTCAACAATAGCGCCCTTTAATGGAATAACTAAAACGTTCAGTTTACGATTTGATGGCCATACCCTCTGCATCTTCCTTAATTGAATAATTTGGCCTGTATGATACGCATCATGAAGCATGATGTCCAGTAATTTACCCTCAAATGAATTTTGTTCAAGCTCTTTTTCGGAAAAGGTAAAGCCTGTATCGTTGATTACCAAGTAATCGTTGATACAGGCTTTTTTAATTTTTGTTGAACTAACGCATGCCATGCGTTAGTTCAATAAGATTTTATTAATCTCTGTCCTATATTCATCTTCATCAAATACGAATTGAGGTATTAAATTACATATCATAAGGTTCAAGCTTCAAAATAAATTCTTCAACATCCTTGCCTCTTGCGTTGGAAAAACCCTTATCTTCAGAGATGATTTTAAACCCGCATTTTTCCAATACCCTGATGGAGGCGAGGTTATCTTTAGCGGAACGAGCATAGAGTGGGCGTATCTTAATATACTCCAGAAACTCTGACAACGCTAAAGTTGCAATACCTTGACCCCAATATTCCTTCCCAATCCAGTAGCTTACTACGGGTTCGCTGAACTGTTCAAAGTTCGAGACGTGTCCAGTGACAATGCCATTGAATAATATAGTCTTAATTGTGATGGTCTCGTCAGCGATAATTTTTGTCCAATGGTCAAAAAATGAGTCCTTATCAGTGGGGTCTTTAGCTGTAAAGGCAGCCATATAGTTCGCCGTTGAATCTAGTTGTTGTTCGAAAAAGATAGGAAGATCTTCCTCTATGATATCTCGTAGCTTCACTTCGCTTTTGCTAATGGATTCCATATAATTGACAAGCTCCTTAACATATTTTTGAATATAAATTCTTCAAAGTTTAGAGAAATTCCTTCTTCAACTATGCCAGTTAGTTGAATTAAAAAGTTTATTTATTGGCCAATGGTATAAAGTCCAAGTTTTCATCCCTAAGATAGTACATTGTCCCATTATCTGTTTGTGCTTCTCTAATGGATACAACCTCATGCTATTTATCCTTTATTTTTTTGCTTAAGGGATATTGTCATTTAACTACTAACTCCTTTAAATACTTAAAGTCAAGGTCCTCGCACCAAGGCTACGTCCTCCACCATAAAATAATATACCTAATATCATAGATTATCTATTATGACTATGTATTTTAAATTTATCTGTTTAGATAAAAAAAGATAGTAGGGGCATTCACCCCGTACTATCTTTACTATTGATATTTATGTGTCTTTAAATATATAAGTGATGTACTTTTTTGATATTATGTGTGACATTGAATACACGTTACTACAATGATAATCATGATGTACATTCACATGTCTTCTTTTTCATTTATTTAGGAAGCTCCACCTGAACAGTCGTCCCTTCCCCTTTCGTACTATATACCGAAACGGTTCCTTGATGCAGTTCAACAATCTTCTGCACAATTGACAACCCTAAACCGCTACCTTCTACGTTTCTTGCCCTAGCTGTATCTACTTTGTAAAAACGATCAAATATACGGTCCATTTCTTCTCTTTCCATACCAATTCCGTTGTCTGATATAGAAATCATCACACTTGATTCTAATTCTTCTACAACAAATTCAACGGTTCCGCCATCATTTGAAAACTTAATGCTATTCGTAAAAATATTACTCCATACTTGATGAAGTAAGTTTTCATCACCGTTTATGATGATGTCCGGCACATCAAATTCGACAGCTATATCTTTTTCACGCCATTTCCATTCGAGCATAAAAATGACGTCTTTAATTTGCTTTTGTAAGTGAAACTCTTTCATTTGTAGAACTTTCTCTTCTTTATCTAATGAAGCGAGCGTAAGTAACTGTTTACATAAACTAGACATCCGCTTACTTTCGCCCTCAATAATTTTCAAGTAACGTTTTCTTTCCTCTTCACTCATATTCTCCGATTGTAATGTTTTCGAAAAACCTTGTATGGAAGAAAGCGGCGATTGAAATTCATGCGACACGTTAGAAACGAACTCTTGTCTCATTTGGTCTAATTCTTTAATGCTCTTTGTCATCTTTTGAAAATTAGTCGCTAGTGTACCAATTTCATCTTTTCGATTTTCATCTAATTCGATATCATATTCACCACTTGCAATCTTTTGAGTCGCTCTCGTAAATGTTCGAATTGGACGAACGATATAACCTGCTGCAATCGCTATAAAGATAATACTTAATAGTACGATAAACCCAAGTAATACCGCTAAGAAAATTCGCATCTCGCCAAATTGGTTCTGAATGTCAGGACGAATAAATAAAGCGTACTGTTTATCACCGTGTTGCACTGGTACGCCGACACTATTTATTAATTCATTATCGAAAAAACCTGTAATAAAGAGACGTGTTGGATACGTAGAAACACCATTAAACGTTTCGCCATTCAATACTTTATGAACGGTATCATCACTAATAGACGTCTTACGAAACGCATTACCGATACGTTTTCCATTCTTTTGATCATCGACAATATAAATTTCATACCCTAATTTCGCAATAGACTGTAAGTATGCCTCTTTATTTTCTTCACTTTGCTTTTCATATAATGATTTTACTTCCTCAGCATACATTAAAATCTTTTCACTATTGTACGGTTTTAACTTTACTTGATAATATACATTTGTTAATAAAAAGCCAATTACACTACTAAGTAGCATAATCCCCACCGTCATAAAAACAAATCTAGAATACAATGATTTCATCTTATTTCAACTCCAACTTATAACCGAGCCCGCGCACTGTCGTAATTTGAAAATCATCTGTTCGTTTTGAGAAACGATCTCTAAGACGTTTTACATGAACATCAACTGTTCGTTCGTCCCCTTCAAAATCCATTCCCCATACTAATTCAATTAATTCTTCTCTCGAGAATGTTCTTCCAGGATAACTAGCAAGTTGTGATAATAACTCAAATTCCTTCAGCGGTAGTAAAATCGTTTGACCGTTACACTTCACCTCAAACCCTTTTCGGTCAATTGTCGTTCCGTGGAGTTTAATAATATCAGCACTAAGCATTTGATAACGACGCAATAGTGCTTTCATGCGGAAAATTACTTCAGCTGGTTCAAATGGCTTTACAATATAATCGTCCGTGCCAGAAATGAATCCTTTTTCTTTATCAACTAACTGATCTTTCGCGGTCAATAAAATTACAGGTATATCATGATACTTCCTAATTTCCTCACATAACGTATAGCCATCAATAAACGGCATCATAATATCCACTATCGCAAGATGAATATTTTCTTTCTCTAATATGCCTTGAGCTACCTTTCCATCTTCAGCCTCAAAAACTTTAAACCCCTCTTTTTGTACATGGTAATGTAATAACTCTCTAATATGCTTGTCATCATCAGCTAATAAAATATGTATCATCTTCATTAAACCCTCTCTTGTTCATCCTTCTACATTCTTACATTAAGAAACAATTGGTTTTTTTGCAAGAAAAAGAAAAACGAACCAACATTTTAAGATAAATAAAAAGAATCTATTTTGAAAAAAGATTATTCAAAATAGATTCTTACGTTTTAGTATTAAGATTATTTTAATGAAAAATAAGTTCTAAGCCTTAGAAATATCAACAAATCCTTCTCCAAATACGTCACGAACATCGTGTATAGCGATGAACGCAGCTGGATCTGTAGTTTGAACAATCCGTTTTAGCTTCACTACTTCTTGCTTATTAATAACAATATACAGAATTTCTTTCGGAGTTTTCGTGTAATAGCCATGACCTGAGTACACGGTAACTCCTCTGCCCATTAAGGTAGTCACCTTCCCGGCAATTTCATTCGGGTTATCAGAAATAATCGTAATGGCCTTCTTCGGATTTAAACCTTCAATTACAAATTCCATCACTTTCGTTGCTACATATAGCATAATAATTGTTATCATCAGTTTTTCCGCACCAATGATGAAATAAGATGAAAACGCAACAATTAAATCGAAGAACAGTAAACCATAGCTAATGCTCCATCCTAAATATTTATGCGTCATCCTTGCTAAGATGGTAGTACCTGCTGTTGTTCCGCCAACGCGAATAATAAGACCAATCCCGCACCCAATAAATATTCCTCCGAAAATGGCATTTACGAGCATTTCATCCGAAGCAATTGTCCATCCTTCTGTTAAATGAAGAAATAGCGAGTTCGTAACTACAGCGATAATCGTATAAATTGTTGTAATCTTATTCAAAAATTTATAACCAGCTATTAACAAAATCGCATTTAAAATTAAGTTAACTAAGCCTGGTGACCATTCAAATAAATAATACGTAATAATCGTGATACCAGTTACTCCACCCTCACCAAACTCGTTCGGGATAACAAACAAATTGACACCTAACGCAAAAAGAAATGCACCGATAATAATAAAAATAATGTCTGTCGTTCTTTTTTTCATACAGTACCTCACTTCTTATGTAAATATTTATTCTGTCATAAACTCTCACCATTATATCGTGGAATATTCAAATCGAACAGTGGTTTATTTTTATTTTAATATAGGGTAATAAATCAACTTCATCTTAGATCCACATGTAATTAAAAAAGTAAAACAACTGTATTTATTATGTACTACAAATAAAGTTTTGATTTCACACGCAATTGACGCTTAAAAATGAATATGAATACTCACTCGCACAAACTTCGAATACAAAACAAATAGGCGAAGCTATAGAATAGGCTTCGCATCAAGCGTGTGTTCATAAAGATTTATATGAAATTTTATATTCATGCATTCCAGAAATAAAATTACTTATCTTTCTCCATATATTCTTTAATCTTTCGTTCTTCCCACTCTTTTCCGAATATCCCAAATGGAAAAGTTGTCAATCCGTGTATAACAATACCAATCCCCCAACCTGCAAGTGGATATAAAAACCATAATTTACTTGAATCAGAGCTTATATTTATAATAAAAAGCATTAAGTTCACTAGAATATAGACCGTTAAATGAATATAAAACGCTTGTAAATTCTCTACCCTTTTTTTAGCCCGTAAATAAACCTCATCTCGCTCCACCCTTAAACACCTCTTTCCATATTGTTTTTTTCACCTTCGCTCCAGTATTAACATCATATTCTAATCGGAAATCCATTATTCTCAAAAAAACATAAAACAAAAAAGTACCCATCGAATTGTCATACATATGATCATTCGATGGGTACTGCATGATACATTTTTACAGAAGTCTAATTAAGACCAAATCCAAACATCATCATTATTTTCAACGTCGCTCTTTACCTCATGAACTTTTTCAATGTTGTCCGTTGTGTTCCAGTTAATAGAACTTCCGCCCCAACCTACATACTTCATATCAATTTTCACTTTCTCACCTGTATGAAATACTTGTCCCTTCGTTAAGAAAACATCAATAATATCTTTTTTCCCGTTTAGCGATGGATACTCAACTACGACATATTTAGTAGAACTATCTCCTTCATCTTCCATCGTTCCTACTTTTGATACTTCCCCAATTACATAATCAGGAGAACCGTCTTCTTTCATGTGCATGCCTAATTTATTTGAAGTATTTTCAACTGTACTTGCAATCATATATTCCGTAAAATTACGCATCATAGATCCAGTAGCTTTAACCTCATCCCCTACTTTCACATTTGAAAGGGAATCTATATACACACTAACAGGTTCCTCATATTGCTTAGATTTTACAACAATTACACCGTTATCTACTTCTACTACTCGCCCTTCTAACATCGAGAAATTTGATTCAATAGAAGCTGCACTCGCTTTTGACAGTTCTAACCCTGGTAAATTCGTTCCTGATAATGCTGCGATACCTAAAGCACCAGCTAAAATTAATTTTTTCATACCCATATGTAACATCTCCATTCATGATGATTGTATTTTTGATTGGATACGACCAACCTGTAACTATTATAGTTACAGGTTGTAGAAAATAGCAACCATCTTTCTTATGCAATGTTGCATACTATAATTTTTAAATTTAAATCGATTATTCCTATATTCAACACGAATGCTAAATTCTTGAATCACAGCAGGTAAACGGATTGATGATGAAGAAAATAATGTGATGCATCATATTTTTTCAAAGCTACAGTTTGTATAGTCGTAGTCCATTACATTATGTAGGAGCGGAGTTAACATGTTAATAAAACCAAACAGATTACAGCCAGGTGATATCGTGGCAACAGTAAGCCCTTCATGGGGAGGCGCAGGCGATTCTGAGATAAGATGGCGTTATGAACAAGGGGTAAAGAGATTAGAAGAAGTTTTCGGTCTTACGGTTATCCCACTGCCAAATAGTTTAAAAGGTAGCGAATTCATTTATAACAATCCACAGGCTCGTGCGGAAGATTTAATGACAGCTTTTAAGGATACGCGCGTGAAAGCAATTATTGCGAATATTGGCGGTGAAGATAGCATCCGCTTACTTCCTTATATAGATTTTAATGTGATACGTGAAAACCCGAAAATTTTTATGGGGTACTCTGACGTTACCGTTTCACACTTGTTTTGTCATAAAGCAGGAATTTCCTCTTTTTATGGTCCAGCAATTTTAACTGATTTTGCCGAAAATGTAGAGATGGATCCATATACAATTGAAATGGTAAATCGGACTCTCTTTTCAAATGAAGTTATTGGCGAAATTCAACCAGCTCATGAATGGACGAGCGAGCGTTTAGAATGGATAGAGGTAAATAAGGATAAAAGGCGTACAATGCAGCAAAACAATGGATATGAGCTACTTCAAGGCTCTACTACTGTACAAGGGCGTTTAATTGGTGGTTGTATAGAAGTACTGGAATTTGCAAAAGGAACGGAACTTTGGCCTGAGAAAAAACATTGGGAGAATAGTATCCTTTTCTTTGAAACCTCTGAAGATCATCCAGAACCAAGTTATATAAAGTATTGGTTACGAAATTATGCAGCGCAAGGTATTCTGCAAAAAGCAAAAGGCATCATTTTTGGTAAACCAAAAGACGAAACATATTATGAAGAATATAAACACGAAATACTGCAAGTAATGAAGGAGCATAATTTAGAAGATTTGCCGATTCTTTATAATTTAAATTTTGGCCATACCGAGCCGAAGTTTATTTTACCTTACGGTGCGATGGCAGAAATTGATTGTGAAAATGGGTCTTTCTCTATTTTAGAGAGTGGCGTGGAGTAAAAGAAAACTTTAAATAAGTATAGCCATAAGTTTTATAATTATGTTTTCCTGATCCTACAGAAAAAATAGCGTGTTTTTTCATTTTAGGGAGTATTTTATTTTGTTAGCTTGATAGCGATATGGTAGGACCCCAATAAATAAAAACACTCCTATGAGATATGACAGTGAATTGATACTTTTTAAAAGTATATAATTGGAGGGAGATTACGTGTATGGAAGTAACATTTACAGTAAGTAAATGGGATGAAAAACTAATCGATGATACTAGAAAATATTTCCCTATTAATATCGCCCATGTTGAATATGATATTGATGGTGAATTAAAAGGAAAAGCTTTTGTTGAATACTTATTATATTATTTAGACTCAAATATAAATGATGGTCACTTGGCTACTGCTAAAATTTCTGGATTTTTACACTTTGAAGGAATTTATAAGGGGCAACAAGGGACATTTACAGCTATAGAGCAAGGAATATTTGATAAAGGAAATCTAGATTCTCCAGGAACAATTATTAAAGCTACCGGTAACTTAGAAAATCTGAGAGGGTCCTATAATTATCAGTTTACAGGTCAAACTAGTAAACTAATTTTAGAGTTTGAATTTTAGCAAAATATCCTATAATTTAGTGGAAAGGACATTTCTTGTAATACTAGGAATGTCCTTTTTGTTGACGAGCTTATTCAACTATTCTTCTAATAGTTAAGAAAAGAACAGAGTATATTACATAACGTCTTATTATCAGTATTCAACGATGCATAAAATTTTCGTTAGGGGGGAATTAAAAATCTAAGCCTGAGAGGCATGGGCCCCCACTTATTCATTACTTTTCCTACTAACTAAAGAATAATCCCCGAAAAACTCCCCTTCATTACTTTTTTTTCAAGTTGATTCCTACATGTAAATAGCGCAATAATTTTTGTTCGATTTTTTTCATCGGGCTCAAATTGTTCAATGGTTACGTCACAACGAATCGTATCACCACTATAAACAGGGCGTAAAAATTCAAAATCCATCTTGCGCGCTAATACGTTATAATCACCGCCCACTTTCGTAGGCAGTGTTGATGTTAAAAGTCCTTGTACAACAAATCGTCCTTGCTCATCTGGTGTAACATGATGGATACCCTCATCCTTAGATACTTCTGTAAATAAAACAACATCTTTTTTTGTAAAAGTTCGTTCAAAGGTGATTTTTTCGCCTACTTGCAATTTCATTCATTCCCCTCCTTAAAAACAGTTCCTAATTAACTAAACTGATGTTTCTTTTTTATATAAGAAAAACCGAAATTAAAAATCATCTCGGTTTTTCAAAACTATAGAAGTCTATATTTATTTTAGCGAATGAACAAACAACCCACTGCGCAGTTTCGGTTCAAACCACGTTGATTTTGGTGGCATCACTTCTCCAGCATCTGCGATTGCTAATAAAGCTTCCATTGATGTCGGATATAATGAGAACGCTGCTTTATAATCACCACTTTTCACAAGACGTTCTAGTTCTTCTAACCCGCGGATTCCTCCGACAAAATCAATGCGTGAATCGGAACGCGGATCATGTATTGCAAGTACTTGGCTTAATAAATGATCTTGTAAAATAGATACATCTAAACCTTTCACGAGATCATTCGCGTCAAATGTTTCCTCTTTCACTGTGAGCCTATACCATTTCTCGTTTACATACATCCCAAATGTTTTTGGCTCATTTGGTTTATATGGAGATATCCCTGCTTCTTCTACATAAAAGTATTGTGCAATTTGCTTTAAAAACTGTTCTTCTGATAAGCCATTTAAATCTTTCACAACTCGGTTATAGTCCCAAATGGATAATTCATCATGAGGGAATAAAACAGATAAGAAGAAATTAAATTCCTCTTCTCCTGTGTAATTCGGATATTGTTCTCTTCGCATTAGCCCTACTTTTGCAGCTGATGCAGAACGGTGATGTCCATCTGCAATGTAAAGATTAGGAATGTCTTCAAATGCGTTTACTAAAGTCGTAATTACTTCTTCATCTGTAATCTTCCACGCAACATGCTTCACACCATCTTCTGCTGTAAATGTATAGATTGGCGTATGTTCTTCTTTCCAGCTTGCAATTAAACGTTTCACTTCTTCTTTTGTACGATACGTTAAAAAGATAGGACCCGTATTTGCATCGCACACATCTACGTGGCGAATGCGATCTAGTTCTTTTTCATGACGCGTTCTTTCATGTTTTTTAATTGTATCATCTTCATACTCGTCAATCGATGTACAAACGACAAGGCCTGATTGTGTTCTTCCTTGCATCGTCAGTTCATAAATGTATAATGCTGGCTCTTCGTCTTGAATGAATACTTCTTCTCGTATAAATCGATTTAAATTTTCACCCGCTTTTTCATATACACGATCATCGTACGGTGAAAGTGCCGGGTCTAAATCAATTTCTGCTTTATCAACGTGTAAGAAAGAATACGGATTCCCTTTTACAACCTCTCTTGCTTCTTCACTATTTAATACGTCATACGGTAAAGCTGCAACTTCCGCTGTTTTTTCTCCTACTGGACGAATGGCCCGAAACGGTCGGATTTTTGCCAAGTTTTCCTCACTCCTTTACACAATCATTCGAACGGCTACAACACCTGTAATTTTGCTTATATTTTCTACAATATTCTCTTTAATTATATCATCAATTCCGTTATCAATATCAATCATTGTGTATGCCCAAGAATGTTTACTACGATTAATCATATCGGCAATATTAATATGATGTTCTGCTAAACATCCTGTAATTTGTCCTACCATGTTCGGAACGTTTTGATGCATAATTGTAATACGTTTCTTTCCGATATACGGCAGCTCTACGTTTGGATAGTTTACTGAATTACGAATATTTCCTGTCTCTAAATATTCACGTAATTGACGAGCTGCCATTACTGCACAATTCTCTTCAGACTCAGACGTAGATGCACCAAGGTGAGGCGTCGCTGTTACATTTTTCATCTTTATAACATTTTCATTCGGGAAATCTGTTACGTAATGTGTAATAATATCTTCTTCTAACGCTTTTTGAAGAGCATTTTCATCTACAAGTTCTCCTCTTGAGAAATTGAATAGACGCATTCCTTTTTTCATCGTCTCTATAGCGTGTTCACCAACAATCCCCTTCGTTTGATTCGTAAGTGGAATATGCAGTGTAATATAATCACAAGTTGCAAAAATTTCATCTAAGCTAAACGCTCTTTGTACTTGCGTAGAAAGACGCCATGCTGTTTCAACAGATATATACGGATCGTATCCGACAACGTCCATCCCTAAAGCTAACGCATCGTTCGCAACTAAAGCACCGATTGCGCCAAGACCGATAACACCTAAACGTTTCCCTGCAATTTCTGATCCAACGAATTGCTTCTTCCCAGCTTCAACAAGCTGTGGTACTTCTTCTCCATCCAACTCTTTCGTCCAGCTCACTCCGTTTATAATATTACGGGAAGACATAATAAGACTTGCGATAATAAGTTCCTTCACTGCATTCGCATTAGCCCCTGGCGTATTAAATACTACAATCCCTTTTTCCGTACAACGCTCAACAGGAATATTATTTACACCGGCACCAGCTCTTGCAATTGCCTTTAAATCTTCTGAAAACGCTTCTTGATGTAAAGAATAGCTGCGAAGTAAAATACCATCTGGATGACCTATTTTGTCTCCAATTTCATAGTGATTTCCATCAAAAATTTGCAAACCCTTTTCCGCAATTTGATTTAACGTCTGAACACGAAACATATCCCCATCTCCCTATCTATTTTCAAGCTCAAATTCCTTCATATAAGCTACTAATTGCCCAACACCTTCCACTGGCATCGCATTGTAAATACTTGCACGCATACCACCTACTGAGCGATGTCCCTTTAGCGTAACGAAACCGTGTTCTTTCGCTTTTTGTAAAAACTGTTTGTTAAGCTCTTCTGACGGTGTTGTAAACGGAATATTCATAAGTGATCGATACGTAGAATCAACTGGTGAAGTAAACAATTTAGATTCATCTAAAAAATTGTAAAGAAGTGAAGATTTCATTCTATTTTGTTCTTCAATCGCAGATACTCCGCCTTGTTCTTTCAACCACTCTAGTACAAGTTTCGCTACATAGATGCTAAAAGATGGCGGTGTATTATATAAGGAGTTATTTTTACTATAAGTTTCATAGTTTAACATTGTAGGACAAGCACTATTTGCACGGCCAATTAAATCTCTTTTTATAATTACAATCGTTAAGCCCGCTGGCCCTAAATTCTTTTGCGCACCTGCATATATGAGGCCAAACTTCGTAACATCATATTGTTCTGATAAAATATTTGAGGACATATCCGCAACGAGCGGCACTCTTTCTAAATGTGGAATGTCCACATATTTTGTTCCCTCAATTGTATTGTTCGTTGTAATATGTACATAATCTAGTTCATCATCATTTGGTAAATCATCCATTTTAGGAATCATAGTAAACTTCTCTTTTGCAGAAGAAGCAATCACTCGTACTTCCCCTACTTTTTCGGCTTCTTGCAGCGCCTTTTTAGACCATGATCCTGTCAGCACGTACCCAGCTTTTTTATACGTACTCATTAAATTTAACGGTATCATAGAAAATTGTAATGACGCACCACCTTGTAAAAACAAAACTTCATACTCATCAGGAATGTTCATTAATTCACGAAGTAAGCTACTGGCTTCACCAATAATACTTTGGAAATAAGAAGATCTATGGCTCATTTCCATAACAGACATGCCTGTCCCGTTATAATTCACAAGCTCCTTTTGCACTTTCTCTAAAACTGGCAAAGGGAGTATAGATGGTCCTGCTGAAAAATTATACACTCTCTCCATCACCCAGATAACCTCCCTATTTCTCTTTTTTATTATTATTTAAACTTTCTGAATTATAACCCATATACAATATACGGTCAATTTGTTTTCCATTATTATGGCGTAAGACGCAATGGAATCGCTTGCATGTGCACCCTATTTTTTATAAACATACAAAAAAGTGTTAAGTACATAATCGTACTTAACACTCCAATAATAGAAGAATAATAGCTAATTGTTCGTAAAGAACCGATCGAAAATTTGATAAATAGCAGAAAGACCAAAGAGCCAATAAATAGTGTCCACAAGCGCCGGCATAGAACCAAACCATTTCTCAACTACATTGTAATCTAACGCCACAAACAACCAATTCAAACCGCCAAGAATCACCAATATTACTGTAAGGTAAGACAAAAATTTCATTATGATTGCCCCCTAGGTGATAAGATGGTGAAAGGCCTTTCACTAAAATATATGTAATAGATTCTAAAACTTACCTATTTTATAAAAATTATTTTCGATACCATCCATTAATAACTGCCTCTGCTTCTTTACTATGTATTTGATACGAATGATTACTATCATTAGAGCCAATAAACCATATTGAAAACCCTTTAAAATACGGCTTCGGTTCTAATACATCACGGTAAGCACGCCACCCGTTAAGTTGTACATCTTTTGAAAACACATTCGTAACATCTGGGTTCCACGGATTTTGCAGTCCAAGTTCACGTGCCGGAACGTTAAATCCACCAAAATACACTGGTTTTCCTGTTGTTTTATGTAATTTCTCAAGTTGCTGCACGACATTTTGGCCACGATTGTATACTGTCGTCGCAAATAAACTTTGTTTTACTTCTTCGTATGATGGATTTCTTTCGCCTGAAACTTCAAACCAACTATCAATACTTACGATGTCCACCTTTTTTAAATACGGACGATTTATTTTTGTCAGAAACTTCGCTTCATAAGATGGATCCCAACTTGCAGTTAACCACCAGTTCATTTGATACAGAACATTTCCTTTATACTGTTTACGAACAAAATCAATTGTATCGCTCCAGTATCCTTCTGCATATTCCATATTCACGAAATTAGAAGCAATCTTGAGTCCATACACATTGTATTTATTAGTAATGGAATCAAAAATATCTTGTAAAACAACCGTTTTCCAATTCCAGAAGAAATCGTTAATATTACTCGGGTTCCATTCCGTCTCTCCAATATTTCCTTGCTGAATAAACGGGAACGGTTCCAATACAACTTGAATATTACGCTTTAATAATTCTTGAATTAAAATAATAGCTTGTTGCTTTTGCGCCTGATTAATTACCATATTAGCCGAATTCACATTCGGAATATCAACTTGAATCGGTACATTCACCGTATTTAAATTCAAACGTTCTACATCAGCTAACACTTTCGCTACATTTCCTACTTCCCATACCGTTACGTTTCCTGATTTTATTTTTCCAGATTGAACAGTATTTACATCAGCCTGTACATTTCCCTGGAAACAAAAAGAAAACAACATGATACACACTCCTAAAAAACTTATTAAACTCTTATTTTTTTTCACAACTTTCCCCCATAATTTTTGACTTTCTTGATTATTTTATACAACATTTCACATATATTCCAGAAAAAATTAAATACATTTCCATTAATAAAAGTGTTATCCATATAATCCCCCTAAAAATAGTAAGGTAAATAAAAAAGGAGCGTATTTCCGCTCCTTTTTTATCTTTTCACAATTGAAGTTATTGAATTTTCTCTGATAATCTAATCACATCTATTTTTTCATATAAAAAAATTTTTATCTATATTCGCTTTTTTTATTAATTTCACATTTACTTCATTTGTATTACTTTCATGTCTTTGAACATTCATAATTGCGCCTCGTCATATTTCACTAATTGAATTTACAACACATCCGTATGCTATTTCGTGAAATTTACTATTCGAGACGTAATTATTGCAGTAATTAAGATAATAATAGCGGTTATCAATCCAGATTCTCCAATCCAAATCTCAGTTTGATATCCTGTACTTGCACGTGTGAAAGGTCCTTGAATAATGGCATTCCAAGTAGCATGGATGATAACCGAAGGCCAAATGCTACCTGTGATAAGTCGTAAATAAGCTGTAATATAACCGAATGGCACAATACAAAGATAGATACCAAGTACTGAAAGAACGACAGATGGTCCCGCTACATATAGGCCAGCAATAACAATTGGAACATGCCACGTTGCCCAAATCAATCCACTAATAAGGATGGGCCGTGAAAACTCTGCATCGACTAGCCTTGTGAGCATATAACCTCGCCACCCCATTTCTTCTCCCAAAGCTGGGATTAAGCCAAGCAAACTTCCGAAAATGCCGCTCAATACTACTAGATAAATGAAACTGAATGGTGCCGTTACATACTGAAGTCCAAGCATATTGTAGATTGGTTCTAACATACCACCTTCGGGATGCTGAAACCCCGCAATTCCGCTCAACCAGGCGATAGAATAAGTAATTCCGCAAATAATCATAGGGATTAGCAGAGCAAAACCAATACCCTTCCATATCTTTAAGTTACCGAGACTAAAAGATACATCTTTAAACCCTTCTTTCAGTATTATGCGAGTCAAAATAGAAGATAATGCTGGGGTAAACATATATACCACAATAAGCGGCATACTTTTCGTAATTATTACTACTACATTTAGGATAATAGAAGTAATGATTAAGATACTCAGAAAGAGTTGAAGTCCTATTTTAGCACGTTGGATTTTACCTTTATTGTGAAACGATTTTGCGTGTAATATCATTGTAATCCGCCCTTCCCCTTTTCATTCACTTGTTTATCGAATTTACTTCTTGTCATTTCTACAGACACAACTTAGAATAAAAATATTTTGGCATACAGATTCATTCATCTTTAACATCCCTCCCCAATTCATAATCTAGTTTTACTTGCGACTCATCCATGTAATTATTATTTATAAGTTGTCATAACCGATAGTGCAAAAATGTAATGATTAACCTATGACCTGTGTCAATTAACCTTATGACAATATGTAACTAGAAAATATGATATGGAATAAATAACAATTGAATTAAGGCAATTGATTCGTGCAAGTACATGAATCAATCTTGCTTTTACAAATAATTCAATTGAGGTGGAAAAAATGAATAAGAAAAGAATAATTGCAATGGTTAGTACAGCTTTATTAGTCACAGGATGTGTAGAAATAGGAAAGGCTCAAACAGTAGCAGTCGAAAATTCAGGTCAATCAATCCAAAAAAATATAGTTAAATCAATACAATCACAGGCTTACCCATTAAAAACGATAGAGCCGTCAAAATCATTTGAGGATTTAAAACCACTTAAGAAAATGATTGGGAGCGCACAATATGTAGGATTAGGAGAGAATACTCATGGAAGCTCTGAAATTTTCACTATGAAGTTTCGCCTTGTGAAATATTTGGTTACTGAGATGGGTTTTACAAATTTCACAATGGAAGAAGATTGGGGAAACGGCTTAAAACTAAATGAATATATCCAAACAGGAAAAGGAAACCCTAGGGAATTTTTAAACTTGTTATATCCTACTGATGAAATTATAGCCATGGTTGAGTGGATGAAAGATTATAATGCTGATCCATCCAATAAAAAAAAGATCCAATTTATCGGGCTCGACTTCAAGGAGTTGGACCAAGGTTGCTTTAATAAAGTAATTGATTATGTAAGGCTGCATCGACCAGATTTGCTGGCAGAAGTAGAAGAAAATTATAAAGAATTGTCGGCTTTTAATGGAGGTTTACAGGAATATATGGACCTTGCTCCTGAAATAAAGGAAAAGTTCAAAGTAAACGCTGAGAGAGTAGCCCAATTACTAAAAGATGAGAATGGGCAAGCCAAAACAGAATTAGTTTCACCCGAGTACATCTGGGCGAAAGCAACGGCAAGTGTAATAGAGAAATATACCACAATGCTAATTCCTAACGACTATCCAAGTGTGTTAAAGCTTCATGAGCAATACTTGGCCGATCATGCAATGTGGGCACAAGAGACATTGGGTGGTAAAACGATGGTATGGGGACACAATATTCATATAGCTAAAGGAATTATCGATGAGAAATTATACCCTTATGTTGCGGGGCAGTATTTGAAGGAACGTTTAGACAATAATTATGTCACAATTGGCAGTACAACTACGGAGGGGAATTTCACCTTATACAACGACACCCAAGATAAGATTATAACGGATCCGATTCCACAAAATGTAAATAGTTTCAATTATACCCTCGGAAAAGTACCATATAAAATGTTTTTATTGGATAACCGTCACCTTAAAGGACCAGCAGAGAAATGGGTTAAAGGAAAAAGACCATTACTAAGTATAGGGGCACGACTCTTACCGAACGAATCGGCATACTTTGATAAGTCATTGCTTGAGCAATTTGATATTATTTTTCATATTCGAAAAACAAGTCCATCTCATATTCAATAAAAGTACAAAACAATCCCTTCTTGCATCTGCAAGAACGGGATTGTTTTATGGTGATTCATATAAGCATCTTTTTTAACCAGAAGTAGGTTACTCTCCCCTTTTTAGCATCATTTAGAAATGTCATATGACACTTTTACACTAGTGAGAATGACAAAAAAAGCAGTACAATTCGGTTATTACATAGATAGGAGCGAGAACTTTATGAAATCAAGATTCATCCAGAATGGTTATTTTTTATTGCTAACTTTCGTTACAGGATTGTTTTATTTTTGTTTTTATCTAATAGCTCTGCTATTCAGCTTCACCCTTTCATTTACGGTAATTGGGATTCCACTAGTTATACGCGTGCTACAGACTACTACACCTTTTATCCAATTCGAGCGCATACAGACGAAAATTTATACAGATATTTCAACAGACTCTTATGATAGAAGTATAACAATAGATACATCGAACTGGACTCAGGTGAAATTAGTGCTGACTGATCGTCGCACTTGGTCTGCTGTCTTTTGGTTAATGCAGAAATTAGTGATTGGCATTTTCAGTCTCATTGGTGCAATCATTTTTTATGTAATGCCACTTATGTTGCTGTTGGCACCCCTACTGTATCGCTACATTGAAATGAATATTATATTCATACAGATAGATACGTTTGCCAAGTCACTCTTTGTAATGTTTATGGGTATAGTATTTACCGCCATAAGTATTAGAATAGTAGATGGTTTGACAAAGAAAATTGGGGGCTATACACGTAGCATGATTCGGCAACTAAATCGATAGAAGTTTGCCTTCTGTGAGAGAATTGCAGTGTAAAATTAAAAAGTACAACAATGTATGAAGGATTAATTTATAATATAGGAAGTAAAAAGGTAGGCTATTTAGGGGGTAAATAACTTGTTAGATATGGTTAAGTATTGGTTTTGGTACGATTGGATTATGTTAGGAGTCCGTATACTTGTTAGTGTCTCTATCGCCATAACCACATTAGATTTTCAGGATAGTTTAACATTGCCACTTTGGATTATTATTCTTTGGGAAATTATTGCCTTCTCTGTTCCATGGGTAGCCTTACTATTCAATTATAAATATTATTTGTTCACAGAAATACTGCTATATGGTGGACTGTGTATATATTTAACTTCTTTATTTCCGGGAGCTAACGTTACATTTCTTATATCGGCTTTTCTGATTGCTGCGAATAGTCAGCATTTGTCCTATTATTGGACAGCTCCAATAACAGTTTTTATAACAACTGGAATTTTCTATGCGGTTGCGCCAAGTAATAGCTATTGGATTATGGTTACCTACTATGGACTTGCTTATGTAATGGGCTTCGCTTTCCATTTATTAATCGTCAATCATAAGCAAAATGAAGCGATTCGTAAACAAAACGCGGTACTTGAGCAATATATGTCTCAGATTGAACGCATTACACTGGCAGAAGAACGGAACAGACTGTCGAGTGAGCTTCATGATACAGTTGGTCACGCTTATACTTCTATTATTATGGGGATGGAAACGTTGCGTACCGAACTTGCTACTGAAATGGGTATACAGAGGCTAGATTCTCTGCTTGAAATGGGACGTAAAAGCATCGAGGACGTGAGAGGTTACCTACATCAAATGGATTCTCCGTGTCAATCGTCTTCCTTAATTCAATCTCTACAAAATCTTGGAGCCGAATTTCAGGAGCACGCTCAGGTAAATGTAAGTTTTAGGACATTCGGAGAAGAATATCAACTGTCTCGGCAAGCGAAGATCGCATTCATTCGTTGCTTACAAGAGTCTCTAACGAATGCAGTACGTCATGGTCAGGGGACTGAAATTATAGTTTCATTGCAGTTTGAACAACAATATACGAGGTTAGAAGTTCAAGATAACGGAAAAGGAAATGTAGAATGGCAGGAAGGCTTCGGTATGAATGCGATGAAAGAACGGGCAATAAACTTGCAAGGTCAATTGTCTGTATATACAAAGCCAGAGGAAGGAATGCTTGTTACTTGTACCATACCGCGACAAACTGAAATAAAAGATGGACTTATTCGTTTGTTAATTGTAGACGATCAGCCATTTGTTCGGGAAAGTTTGAGGACACTACTCGATAGATATGAAGATTTAAATGTAGTCGGTTTGGCTGAGGATGGCAATCAAGCCATCGATTTGTGCGGGCGCCTTCAACCACATGTTATACTTATGGATTTAGATATGCAGCACATGGATGGAATCGAAGCAACCAAAAAGATTAAGCAACAATGGCCACATATCCGCGTATTGATTTTTACAACGTTTCAAGATACCGAACAGGCATTGGAATCACTTCGCAACGGTGCGGATGGTTTTTTACTTAAATCTATTGAAACGTTGGAGCTAGCTAATACGATCCGACTTATTCACAAAGGTGGGACACTAATTGATCAGGGAATGTCTCACAAAATATTTGAGAAGTTTGATGAGCAAAAAGAGACACCACAATCAAAAGCAACCGCTTATGAGCTAACAGCTAGGGAGATAGAAATATTGCAGCTAGTAGCAAAAGGACTTCGATACACTACCATAGCATCAAGGTTATATTTATCGAATGGTACGGTCAGAAATTATGCTTCCACAGCTTATACAAAGCTAGGAGTTCGTAACAAGGAAGAAGCTATCCTCAAGGCTCTAGAAATTGGAATTATTGAATAACAAAATGTTTTGCGGTGTATAAAAATGAGTAACAAAGAAACAGAACAAACGCTTTGTGTGGTTTCTTTTGTAACAGAGTAAATAAGGCCCGTTATTGTATAAGTAAATGTTAAAACACTTACTGTTTTGTAATAATAAAATCATAGAATCTTATCCTCTAAGCTACAATAGCCTACTATCCACTTAACTGATAGTAGGCTATTAAAATTATTTAAGAACTGGGTTATGCTCTAATTTATAAGCTTTCATCAGAGGAAATATTATCACTTCGGCTCTAAATTTAACACCTTCCCCTCTATCCCCTCCGTATTCAATGTAGTCGTATGATACGTTCCATTTACCCAATCATCTATTTGATCGTGATACCAATCGCTTCTAAAGTTTCCTGATTGTCCTGGTCCTACTATATGATAACCGTTTGACATATCTTTCGTATCAATAACAAATCTCCAAGATGCCCCGTGATTGACAATACCGTTATCTCCGTAACTCGCTGCTTGAACGGTAACTTGACTTCCGCCTATTGAAACTGGTTTCTCACGATTAAATGCGAGTAATGCTAATATACTAGATGATCTCGAAATTGGATGTGTAAAAGCAAGTTGATGGTAATCGCCCCACTTCCACTCCGCAACATCAGGTCCATACTCCTTCTGTAATTTCTTCATTACATTCTCGTACGATGTATGCACAACTTTCGTGAAGCCTCCGTACTTCGTAAACCAAGCGCTATTTTCTCCTGCTACTTCTTTTCGAATCAATTCATCAACAACTTGTGACTTCCCTTCAAATAACTCCATCACATCTTTTGGTATTTCTTTTGAAAATAAAGTATTCGAAATCTCTTTCATTAACAAATGAAATATTAATGGTGCCGCTTCATCTTTACTATCGTAAAAATTCCACTTTGTTAATTGTTTTACGCCTTCTTTCTCTACTTCATTTAAAGATGCCTTATTTAACTCTTTTAAAAATATAGGAGCAAATTCTTTCCCGTATAAATTTTTTTGATCCATCTGTAACTCTTCTAAATCTTTTACCGTATACTTATCCTTCTCTTGCAAAAACTCTTGAATACGCATTTGCCTATACGGTTGCGCCCACGTATTACTAATATGGTACGGATAATTATCATCAACAATTTTATTATTTGCAGTTGAAATAAACCCTTGTTTTGGATTTATTACTTTCGGTAGCTGATCAAACGGAATATACCCTTCCCATTCATATTCATCTGTCCATCCTGGCACTGGCAAACTACCATCACCTTTTTTACGCACTGGTATATTTCCGTTCGCTTTGTAAGCAATGGTTCCGTCATTTGATGCAAACACAAAGTTTTGAGTTGGTGTTTGAAAATCTTGAAGAGCAGTTTCAAACTCATTCCAGTCTTTCGCTTTATTCATATTTAATACAGCCTTTAATTCAGCTGATGGCTCTAAAGCAGTCCATTTCAAAGCGAATACTGTTTTCGTTTTCTCTTTCCCTTTATCTGCAAACTCTGAAATGACTGGACCATGCCTCGTAACCGTCACGTTATACGGAATTGTTTTCCCGCCTTTTACTTTAATAGATTCATCAACAACCGTAGCTTTTTCCCACTTATCGTTATACAAAAATTCATTTTCATTAGTAGGATTTCGCTTCTCAATATATAAATCTTGCACATCAGGACCAGTATTCGTAACGCCCCATGCTATTTTGTCATTGTGGCCTAATATAACACCTGGCACTCCCGCGAAAATAACGCCACTTACATTTAAATCTTTCATTTCAAGTTTCGATTGATACCATATGGAAGGCGTCGCAAGCGATAAATGAGGATCATCCGCTAAAATCGGCTTACCAGACGCACTCTTCTCACCGCCTATGACCCAGTTATTACTACCATTAAACTCTGGTGGAATGATCGTTTTTGCAAAACTTTGTGCTACATCCACATTTGTATTTTTCAGTTCAGCTAGCAATCTAGGTGCATCTTTCGGATATGTAGGAAATAACTCATTTGCTTGCTCTTTCGAAAGATTTTTCAGCGCCCAATATCGAAACGCCTGTCCGTGCCAATGTCCTCCTAAATCAAACGCCATGTACTTTCCAATCGTTAAAGAATCCACGATTGACCATTCAGTAGGCTCATAACCTAATATAGTAAACTCAACTGGCAATCTCTTTTCCTCTTTTGCCTCGCGTATAAAAGCGTTCACCCCATCAGCAAATGACTGCAGGGCATATTTCGCTTCTCCGTCATATTGACTAACAGACGCTTCTGCTGCTCGCCGTAAACCGAGCGTTCGAAACAACTTATCTCGATCAACAGCTGCTTCTCCAACAACCTCACTTAACATACCAGAAGCTTGTCTTCTACTTAAATCCATTTGAAACAAACGATCTTGCGCTTGTACATACCCTTGCGAGAAATATAAATCATGCGCATTTTCCGCTTTAATATGCGGTACACCTTTACCATCCCGCTTCACCGTAACAGCATGTTGTATATCCTCTAGCTTTATCGTTCCATCTATCTTTGGCATAGATCTCAGCGTATATATGTTCAAAAAAATCGCTGTGCAGATAACTAACAAAAGAACGATACTACTAGACCAAATAAAAATTCTCTTACCCCTAGTTCGTTTTTTCTTTATGACGACTTCCATATCCATATAACCCCTCCTTTCTCAAACTATTCGCTTCCATTTAAGGAAGAACCTTTTAGAAAAGTTGAAAAACCCCCTTCATTTTCCTACAAATGAAGGGGGAATTCTTAACGTTTGTTACGCCAGCTTTCATTATGACCAAGATTTGACTCGGTCGCTACTTGCACATCATATAATACTTCACTAAAGAAGCGCTTATCTACTTGTTTTGGTACAATGCGTCTCTCATCATCAATTTCGTCATATTCATATGAACCACGGTTCACTGTACCCGCTTTATAAAATTGAATCTCAAATACACATACATCTTCTTCACCTTCATATCCAATCGGCGCTCCGCTAAATGACAGTTGCGCCCCTAATCCAGTGCGAGTATCTTCTTTATAAAATGTATAATAAACACCGCCATCTTGAACCGATCCGCGAGTCCATCCAAGTTTCGTCATCTTGCCAAATAACGAGCGACCATTTAATAAAATACCGCCAAATCTCTCAACATCAATCTTATCATTTTCTTCTACTACAAACACTGGCCGTTCAATTTGTAGAAATGGCTGCACAATTCCGGAATTTGTCAGTTGCTCTTTCCATAGCTCCTTTTCCGCTCCTGATAATTCTAACGGATGAATTAAACCAATAATAGTTCCAGGTGAAAGTTCATGATTCTCTCCTATCATTGAATAAAACGAACCATCCGCCGCATAACGGAACATTTTCCGCAACGTTCCTTCCGGATATTCACCCCAAACAAGCGAAATAGCAAATTGCTTCATAATTGGATTTTCCAAAAATACCGATTTCCACGTATCATATGACCAGTAGCGTTTTCGTGATAGAGCGTCTTCCAAACGTTGTTTCTGCATAGAAACAGCACTTCGAAGTTCTTTCTTTAATACAGCTAACTCTTTCTTAGCCGCTTCAGCTTTTTCTATATCATCTTTTGCATTCGGCTTTGGAAGTGACTTCATACGTTTTCCTTCTTCTGTCTCTAATTCAATTTTTGACTCAGAAGTTAAAATAGCAGTAAAACATCTATTCCCAAAATCAATCTCCTTCTCACCATATATATTGAAGCCAAGATCTGGTGCCAGTTGATCTTCCAGCTCTTCTTCTGTTATACCACGTGTTTTCGCAGCAAGAATTAGTGCTTCTTTTGCCGCATTACGCACTAACTTATGCTTATATTTAAATGCCATCGCTTGAATAGACACAAGTGCAAGCTTAGATGAAGACAACCCTAGAGCCCGAACAGCATCTGCTGCAATCTTTCCTCTCATATCAAGCACCCATTCATCAATTTGCTTTTTAAGTATACCGACCATTTTATCATCACTATACATGCCATATAACGAAAGAATACCACGTTTCTTTACATCTGCATCTTGAGAAATCCATACTTGATATATTTCTTGTACATATTCCTTCAAGTCTTGTTCATTTAAAATAGTACTAATTACTTCAGCCGCATCTTTCTTCTCAATAACGGAATCTGATACATACTGATTTACATATGCTAGCGGAAGTTTTACATCGGCTATTTCATTTGAATTGCGAAGACGAATTTGTGGTTCGTTCCCAATCCATTGCACAAATGAATTTCTTTTTTGTTCCGTTACTATACGACTGCAAAGTTCTTCTATATTTTCTGAATCTCCACCCACTTCAAGTAACGGAGCAAATTTCTCAACAAAAGAAGCATTCTTCTTTTCTTGTAAAGCTTCCTGTACAAGTTGTATATATTTTTCAATCTTATACTCTATTAGTATTTTCATCACATTTTCACGAACAATTTTCTTTTTATTATGAAGTTCAGCTGCTACATCTGCCGCAGCTCCTTCATCTTTCGAAAGAATTTTCACTACAGACTCGCGCATTTTTTTAGATGAATCTCCTAAGCATTTGATCAAAATGGGACGCATTTTAATCATGTTATCCTTTGCTAACTCTTCTAAAATATACGCTTTGGCCACAGCAGAATACTCATCAAATCGTTCAATTATGTATGCTTGTTCTTTTACAATGACATGAACAAGCGCTTCCTTCGCCTTGTTTCTCTCTTCACTGTAGCATGCAGCTTGTTCAACTGCATAAGTGATAAGCTTTTCCTTACTTAATCCATACGAAAGAAGATCTTCTAATACTTGTTTCGGTTCTACCCCTCTGACAGAGCATTCGTACAGAAGTTCGTATAAATTAACGTTATATTCATCTCCGAATTGCAGTGTAAGTACAGCTTCCCTCTTCGCTACATCATCTACATCCCAAAAGAGTGCAACCTCTAATACTGGCATCCCCCAATACATACTTCTATACTTAGGATCTTTAAGTATTTGCTCCATATCCTCAAGTGACAATTTCCCTAGTAAATAATCACGATATGTATCACGTATTGTAGACAATTTAATTTGCAAAGCAGCGACAAAAAATTCTTCTCGCATTCTCCCTCTATTTAACTCATACCCTTTTTCAGCTAACGTTCGTGCGATAATGAGATAATTAATTTTACTTACATATTGCAAAGTGCGTTGAACAAATTCAGGATTTTCTTCCGCCACGGAGCATAACATTTCATATTCATACGTCTTACAAAACCCTTCATTATTTAAATCATGTTGCCTCAGCCGGTGTGCAAAGAATCTTTCCTCAGAAATCCAAAACTGTTTACAAAAACTTTGAATTTCATCATAGGTTTTCTTATTTACACTCCCTGTTCGTTTATAGTTTTGAGGCTGATTGAGAGCTTGACACACGTAACGCGTAGCATGATTCATAAAACCCCAAACGTTTTTCTTCGCTAATATTTCAACATACCGCCTCGCAATATTTGAATACTGATGAATACTAAATAATAGCCGCCAAATGTATTCTGGTAAGCTTCCACCTAAAAATAATTCCCTATCACTTTCACCTTTTATATATCTTTCAACTGCTTCAATCTTTTCCTTTTCTCCATTCAAATTCAATATAAATTCAGCATGTTCTTTTAATCTCTCGTCCAATAAAGAGCTATATGTACAGAATCTCTCATAATCTACTTCAAACATTACGAGAAGTAATATTAATTGCTGCTGAGTTGGTAAAGTGTGTAATTGTTCATCTATATAGTTCGGATTCTCACTTATTAATTCTCTAAGAAAAACATCTGCTTCATTCACATAACTTGAAATATTGGATAAATATTTGCATGCACTTGCTACAAGTTTCTCCAAAGGAAGTTCACTTTTTTCTAAATAAACCTTCATTTTAGGAAAACTTACATGTGCAAAACGTACTACAAGAACATTTAATAATTGCCCCTCGATTATATGATAAAATAACCGAAAGAAAGCCGGATCTTGTTTATGTACTTTCCTAAAATCGCTTATAAACTGCTCTGCAAAATCGGCTCTCTTTTGATCTCTAATTGTCGTTAGTTGAATATCTTTTAAAATTGCTTCTTCTCTCGATTCTAAATATCGCAGTGCTAATTGTTTCTGCTCTTCTGTCATATTAATATATTGAAACAACTTTGATGAACTATTTGTCAAACTCTGTTCCTCCCGCATCTTTTTATCTATTTATAAAAGATAAAATACCCATATATAATTCCTCTATCATTCAAAAATAGTATAGCATATACCCCATCGGATACGAACGTATATTCCGAATTATGTTTATATAAATTAAAAAACACTACTCAAAATACTTCTCCTTCGCTCTAAATTTCCCCTCACACTCTTTTCTTCACCAGCATTCTCCGCCTTTTTATTACACCAATTCCTCAAAATCCCCTGCACATAAGCGAACGTCCCCTTATTATTTTCAAACGCAATTTTAAGTGCCTCTAATACTCTATCTCCTGAAATCCTTTGCATCCATTCCTTTAATTCCTTCACGATATATGGAGTTAGACTACTTATATTTTGTTCGTAAAATTTGTGAATTTCACTATGCGGAGTGACCTCCTCTACTACTTCTACCTCTTCCTTCTCTTGAATAATTACTTGTTGTGAATTACTATCAATCTCTTCCTCTGGCATACCAAAATACTGAAGTAATAAGGGAATCTTGCATTCTTCTTCAAGACATTTACGCAAAAACTTATGTAGGAACTCTTTACTTTTCACCAGTTTCAGCTCACGTAATACACATTTCTCTATGTTCGCATTAAAAATAGGATTATAGTGTAGCCAATTTATAATGAATAACTCTTTCGTTTCCGCATCATATAAAATCTTCCCGTATTCCACAAACCGGTTCAATAACTTCTCAACAGTCTCCATACTGTAACCAGTTTCAAGCTCTGCTAAACGCTTTGGCAATATGTAAATACCACATTGCTTCGTTTTCGTACCAGTTAACAAATATATGTAAAAATAACGCTCTTCTGGCGTTAAATCTAATATGAATTCATCTTGCCAAAAGTTCACCTGCACATTACGGTACACCGCCATCATTTTTCCCTCCCGCTCTTTACTAGCAAATAGGAAAATTCCAATCCTTCAATATAAATATAGGAATGAGCAAAAGGTTTTGGCATTCGAGTTCCAATTTTTTTACTACTACCACGCCGGTTTTATTTTTTCGCACTTGTTTTGTTCTTGTAGTTGTTTTTGTTTTGTTTTTTCTTAGTGATTTATTACTTGGTAGGGGCTTATGAGGGGCTTTGAAGGGACTTATATAGTGTTTTCATTCACCTACTCGTATTTATCCGAAAACAAAAAGCACCCGTTGCCTTCGTAGACAATTCAGTGCTTAAGGTTAAAAGTTTATAAATAAAAGTGTCTATAATCGACATAGTTGATTGAAATACAATTCTGTTACATTTATTTTAGTAACGATAACATGATACATACCGTATTATCTACAACTGAACGTTCTGGGCGAGATTTCATTAACACTGTTAATCCAATTAATGAAGTGACTAGCGTTTGCGCCAATGCTTTAGCATTCACATCACTTTGCAGTTCTCCAGACTGAATACCTTTGGCGATTAATTCTTGAAATATAACTGAAAGATACATTTGATGTTCTCTAGTCAGCACTTCAAATTTTTCATTATGAGGGGCAATCTCAACCATTGTATTAATACAAAAACAGCCTTTATTTGATTCTTTTTTATATTCCTCTTCCACCATATTTTCAAAAAATATACGAATGGCCTCTTTTACAGATTGTTCTTTTTGAAGTTTTGTTCGAATGCTAGCTGCGTGTAAATTCGTGTATCTCCGTAATGCAGCTTCAAACAGCCCTTCTTTATCACCAAATGCCGCATATAAACTCGGTCTTTGTATTTCCATTTTAGCAGTTAGATCACTTAATGAAGTAGCAGCGTATCCTTTTTCCCAAAAAAGTTGCATAGCAGCATCCAAAGCTTTTTCTTTATCAAATTCACGTAGTCGAGCCATTTAATCCCCCCTCTTTCTTCACCTGTTTTCTAAATTATAAATCACATTTTTATGTACTAATCAGTATATTATATATCGTATTAAATTGTAAATGATATGTCAAAATAAACTGAAATCAATCCACAATTCACTTGACAAAATAACTTATCCCTGATTAGATTTTATTTAACAAATAACATACCATTCGGTACATTATTTTAAAAACAAAAGGAGATGATATTATGGATGCTAAAGAAAAAATGACAACTGCTCTTACACAGAATAATGATCAGTTCCAATCACCTATCAATACAATCATGCCCCGCTATATAACTCTATTATTTTCAATAGCTTGCGGGATGGCTGTGGCGAATATATACTTCGCTCACCCTCTACTTGATTCTTTATCAAATGAGTTTAAGATCAACCATTCAACTATTGGTGTCGTTATTACGATTACTCAAGTTTGTTATGCACTCGGATTACTTTTATTAGTTCCACTTGGTGATTTGTTAAACAAAAAAAGACTTATTATTGTTCAAATGCTTTTATCCGTTTTCGCTTTAATTGTGGTCGGAGTCGCCCCTTCAAGTACCGTACTTTTTATAGGTATAGCCTTAGTCGGAATTCTTGCGACTGTTACGCAGACACTCGTCGCATACGCATCCATTTTAGCTAATCCAAAAGACCGTGGGCGAATAGTAGGTTTCGTCACGAGTGGTGTCGTAATAGGAATTCTACTTGCACGTACATTTGCCGGAACATTAACAGATCTAGCCGGATGGCGTTCCGTTTATCTTACCTCTGCTATACTTATGCTCTTCGTAATTGGTTTGTTATATCGTAATTTACCTAATCTTGAACATAAAAAAACAGCTATGACCTATCGTAAATTATTACGTTCCGTTCTCTTATTATTTGTAGAAGAGCGCCTCTTACGCATTCGCGGAATATTAGCATTGCTCATTTTCACTTCATTCAGTATTTTATGGACTTCATTAGTTTTACCTCTAAGTGCTGCACCATATAATCTATCACATATAGCTGTCGGAGCATTTGGTCTTGCTGGAGTTGCTGGTGCATTAGCTGCCACTAAGGCCGGACAACTTGCTGATCGCGGATTCGGAGAAAGAACTACTGGCATAGCCTTATTCGTATTATTACTTTCATGGCTCCTAATTAAATTAATGAACCATTCTCTATTCCTACTAGTTATCGGTGTTATCCTTTTAGATTTAGCTGTGCAAGCTGTACATGTCACGAACCAAAGTATACTTTTCACAGTGCGTTCTGAAGCGAGAAGTCGACTCACTGCTAGTTATATGATTTTCTATTCTATCGGCAGTGCAACAGGTGCAATTCTTTCCACAAACATTTATACAAGCTACGGATGGAACGGAGTTTGTATATTAGGTGCATCCGTTAGTGCTTGTGCTCTTTTATTTTGGGCAATGACCTTACGGCGATCATCATAAATAAAAGGAGAATGATTTTTCTAAACACTGTGGGGATTTCATGTGCGCCACTACACGAAAAGGCAGTCGAGACTGCAAAAGAAGTTGGTATAGCAGAAGTAATACGTGACAACAAAAAAACAGTTTGCTAAATGCTTCAGAAAGAACTTGATAGAGGAAGACTCGGTTTCAAACGTAAATATGTAAGATGTTAAAAAACAGCAAAAAAGGGTATCAACCTTTCTTGATTGATACCCCTTTTTACTTTGGTTACTGAACTAGCTCCTTAGAAATCATTCATTTATCTCTGTACAACTTATATTTCTTCTTTCGCTTTATATACCCTATCTCTTTTCTCATCATTTTTGATGAAAGTAAGCTTCCCTTCCGTAACAAAACCCTCTAATATTAAGCATACTTGTCCATATGCTTTCGGCTTATTCGTTGTGAATCTTTCATCTGATATTTTACCAGATCGTATTAATTGTTCGCATAGCTCAAGTGCACTTATTTCTTCAGAATCCATTAATTCCAATATATCTTTTTGCAATGGTGATAAAGGTACTGGTATCTCAGCTACCTCCACCTTTTCTTTTTCTTTTTCGTTTTCTTCTTCAAATAAATCTTCAAATGAAATTTGATTCATTACTTCTTTTCCTTTCTAACGATTGATTTGTATAACATGAACTGAATCCTATAAAGAGTAGTTATTGTTATGTATTACTTACCTTATTACATAAATCTCAAACTCATGTACATCGTTTCATATAGTATGTTTTGATTATACCAAATATACGTTCTGCCTTCTATTGTAGATTGAAAAAAGAAGCATTTTACTGTCCACAAATAGTGAAAAGGTATTTAGATGTTTTTGTTGAATGGATTTATAAAAGTAAATTAAGCAAAAATAACTTCAAAATCAACTTTTATTGTATATTTTTGAATTACTTTACATTTCACTCTATATACCATTTTTAAATAGAGGTGAATATTTATAGATATTATGATTAAGTTTCATGCAGATTAGTAAAATAGATATTTATTCCATAGAAATTTATGGTAAATACTTATCGTTTACATGTTATAATCACGATGTAAATATCTAATATAACAGGGGGGTTCCAAAATGGGCTTTAAAACAAGTAAAGTTAAAAAAATTTTCGGATTAGTAATAACTGCAGCACTAGCAACTACAACGATGGTAGGCACAGTAAATGCAGAAACAACTACGAAAACAAACTTTAATGAAAATAGCTATAAGGTAGTTAGCAATAATGACACTGTATTTACAGATGTACCAAAGGACCACTGGTCAAAAGATGCTATCGATTACTTAGCGGCAGCAGGGCTTTTTAAAGGATATGGAAATGGGAAATTTGGTTTTGGGGACAACGTTACTAGAGGACAGGTAGCTTCTTTAGTCAATCGACATTTAGGTTTAATAGCAGACGATAAACAGGCGAATATGTTTAGTGACATTACAAATCATATGTTTGAAAAGGATATTAAAGCCATTGCGCAAGCTGGAATTATGACAGGTGATGGAACAGGTACATTTCGTCCAGATGATGTATTAACTCGGTATGAGATGGCAGTAGTGTTACAAAAAGCATTTCATTTAGAATCAAAAGGACAAGAGAACTTTAAAGATGTACCAAAAGGTCATTGGGCCTACGAATCTGCAAATGCACTGCGTAGTAACCGTATAGCACAAGGTGACGAGGCAGCTAATTTTAATGGCAACATGCTTGTGAAGCGTGAACAGTATGCCCAATTTTTCTATAATGCAATAGCAAAGAACAGATCTTATAATTTCAACATCAATTCAAAAGAAGAATTGAAACAAATGTTAACAACAGCTTTACAGAATGGGACGTTTGGTCCATTTAAATTAGATGCACTAGGTAAAGATATATCTGAGGTAAAAAAAGAATTTGGAGCGCCTGATGTTTGGAAGCAAGCACCATGTACAGAATGTGATGCACCTACTACAGCGGTATACGGAGATTATAATATTGATATGTACCCTTCGGACGCTAGATATATATGGGTGAAAATGGATATCTCTATCAACGAATTAAAAGAGTGGTTTGGTGAACCAGATGGAATCGGAGAGGATATGACTAGTGAAGGCTTTATATATAATCGAGGAAGCTATTCTCTTTATTTCAGCTTCTCTGATGGTTATATTCAACGCGCTGAAATATCTAAAATTGAACATCATTAATACATTACAAGCAATATAAAATATATACAGCATAAAAAAATCCTTCAAGAACACCCTTATTCTTGAGGGATTTTATTTTGTTCCTATTTATTAAAGTTTGACTTTATTTTTCCTGGTGCTCCGCATCCCATTCACTTAAATAAGTTGCATACTCTAATTCATCTGGATCATCATATAACATGGAAATAAGCTCTAATTTATTTCAATCACAATCTAGAAAATATACGCTTGCAGCTGGCATCCACCTTTGGACAATTGGCTCTCGATTTCCTTTCCCCTGACTCCCTACTACCTCTATTCCACGCTTCTCTAACCACGATTTAGAAGTCTTTAAAAACTCTAAATCTACACGAAAAGCGAAGTGTTTCGTCTCAAACTCTTCATTGGTATGTACTTCCCATAATCCGAGCATTTGTTTTTTATTTTCTCCTACCCAAAAGAACGCAACTCGTCTTTTCGATAGTCTTTTTGCTAATGATAAACCTAACTTATTTTGATAGAAACCTATCGCCTTTCCTAAATTTCTTACATGTAAATGAGTTTCATATATGCTTTGTATCATTATATATTTCTCTCTCCCCTACATTCTGATTTTTAAAAGTATATTTTGTTTTTATAATACAAATAAATATATTTTAAATCATCCCACTTTTGTATAATTGTTCTTTCCTACAAAGGTATAAGTATACATTGTCCAGCTTTCTCATTCATGTCCCGGCACTGGAATTCAATAAATTAAGCATCCTTCAATTTACATTTTTATGTAGTTATTTTTCTCCATACTATCTTTACTAACAAAGATCACTTAGCTAAGTCTTTCATTGGTCAGTAAAAAAACAAGCCACCCAATTCAAATGAATTGGGTGGCCATATACCATAAAGAGAATTTGTTAATTGATTACTTCAATTTCCCCTCAAAAACAATCTTCCTACCGCATGGTTCAACTTCTGTTTTCCCGTCTTTCTTCACTTCATGAAAGATTGGCTCTTCCATACGACGTGACGGTGCGTAGCCTTCTTGTTCCATACGTGCTAAGCAGTCTGTAATTGTTTCGTTTTCGAGTACTTCAAATTTTTTCTTATTAGGTTGTTTTGTCATGCCCTAACCTACTTTCTATTTTTCTTGATGCGAATTGATTCTTCATGTAGACCATATATACCATTGCGAGAATTCCCATTATAATCATAACCGCAATAAAAAAGCTTGTATACTGTATTTTTTCTATAAATACGCCTCCTAATACAGGTCCCATAATACTTCCTAAACTAAAGGCGATTCCAGATAATATATTACCTGCTGGTAGTAAATGTCTCGGTAATAAATCTGTCATAAATCCTAGACCTAATGAGAAGCACGATCCAATGACCATACCAGCCAACAGCATACAGACAAAGACGATCCAGTAATATTGATCAAATACTGCTGCAAGTAGGAAAATGCCCGTACTTACGCTGAACGTCCACGTTAAAATACGATCTCTTCCGTATTTATCACTTAATATACCGAGTGGAATTTGTGTAATAATGCCCCCAACTGCAAACGCTGGTAATAAGAAGGATACATCTGAAACAGACCATCCTTTACGAAGCGCGTATACTGGTAAGTTACTATTTAACATAGCTTCCAGTACGCCATATGCAAGTGGTCCTAGTAACGCAATCCATCCTAATCCAACAACTTGTTTATAACGAGAAAATGATGATTCACTCTTCACTTCTCTTTCATCTTGTGCTGGAAATGCATTTTTCGTTGGCAGTAACAAAAGCCAACCTATTAAGCAAAGTATAGTAGATATAATAAATGGTGTTGCAAGACCGTACTGAACAGTGCTTGCTAAATACGGACCAACGGCGAAACCAATTCCGAAGAATACACCGTATATCGATACTTGTCTCCCTATTTTACTCGGGTCTGATGTTGTCGTAATCCATGTTTGAGTTCCGACATGAAGCATATGATCTCCGACTCCAACTAAAAATCTAAGAACGAACCATACCCAAAATGAAAAAGTTTGTGTAAAAAAGAATAATGAAATAATAACAAGAAACCCACCAATGACGATAATTGGCTTCATTCCAAACTTTTGCATCGGCTTTTCAAGAAACGGTGAAATAAATAATATCCCGATGTATAATGCCGTCGCATGAATACCGTTAATACTTGAACTAACCCCTTCTTGTTCAAAAATCATTGCAATGGCTGGTAAGAGCATCCCTTGTGATAATCCAGAAATTGCTACAATCCCAACCATAATCCAAAATGTAAAACGCATCGACATCTCTTTCCCTCTCCTTCTCACGCTGTCCACCTTTCATTATAAACTGTTTCTTCAAATGCGTGTACGAATATTCGCAATAAAAAAGAAGCTAAAAGAATGAATCTTTTAGCTTCTTATCCTTCCCAAACTTGTGCTTTCACGTTGTTATGAAATTGCTTAAAATACGGACTTTTATAAAATGCAGTTCCATATGCGTATTGCTGTGCACTAGCAATTAGTGGCTGCGGATATTGCATTTGTAAAGGAACTACAGCTGGTGAAACTTGCATATACAGCGGATCAATAATAATTTTTATATATTGATGATTATTATATGGAGGATGATACATCAAAAATGGATTATGCATTGACTCTCTCCCCTTATACATACAAATGCTATAGTATATGCAAGTTTTATATTTCGGGAATTATTTATTTTCTAACCAATCCTCTACATGCCCAATAAATACATCTAAACAATCAATAAACGGTGAATGTCCGCAATCTTCTAACACCTTCAACTCCGCATTTGGCAAATGTTTCGCTAATTCCTCGCCAACTACTTGTGGTACGACATAATCGCGGTCACCTTGTATGACGAGTGTTGGAGCTTTAATATGATGAATTTGCTTATTTCCTTCTACAACCCCATTATGTTCATCCGAAATATTAAATGTAATGAGCGCATAATTCACATCTACGAAATTACGCTGCGTTAACATATCGTCTAAATACTTTTCATAACGATCCAGTTCAGGTTGATTATGTGTATATATTAATAGATTCCATACTGTACGGTAATATAATTTATTCATATTTTTTATTGCATCTAGTACTGGTGCAATTTGCACTGGGTCTTGCGCAATTTCTTCTTTCGTTTTTAATAAACTCGATACGATTGGTTGCCCGTTAATATCTTTTTTAAATATCGGGTATCCTTTCATCCCTACCGATTCTACTAATATTAGTTTTTCTACAAAAGTTGGGTGGCTCGCTGTAAACTCCATCGCAACACCGCCGCCCATTGACCATCCCATTAATGAAAATTTCTTCAAATTTAATTTATCTATAAAAAGTTTCACATCTTCTGCAAAGTCTTGTAAAGAATCTATCGCCTTATTATACGTTGATTGTCCAAATCCTCTTAAATCAATTGCGTAAATATGATATTGCTTTTGTAGTTTCTCAAGAACTAAATCAAAGTGTTGTGACGATGTCATATTCCCATGAATGAGTACGAGCATTTCTTCATTTTGCCTTCCAACTTCTTGATACGCAATCGTTTCTCCGTTCGATAGTGAAACAAACTCCATTGTTGCAGGCTTAATCATCACAAGTTCCCCCATTCTTTTAATAGAAAGAAAATTCTTTACTTAATTAAAGAATACCATGTAGAATGTATGTTCTCAACACAAAATCTATACGAAATTTCCACATAAAACAACATGTCTATTACTAGACAATTAAAATAAAAAGGTATATAGTTAGCTAGGTAACTAATTTGAAAGGATCAAAATACATGGACGAAAAACAACATTTTTTCCACATTGTCAGTCAAACTTCTCGTAAGTTTACGAAGAAATTTAATGAACGTGTATCTCCAACAGGATTATTTAGTGCGCAATGGGCTGTTATTTTCCGCATTAATCAAACTGGATCTTGTACTCAAACAGAATTATGTCAATATTTAAATGTGGAATCACCAACGATGACCCGCACGTTAACACGTATGGAAACGATGGGCTGGATTATTCGTACAGAAGGAAAAGACCGCCGTGAGAAGCTCATTTCCTTATCGGAAACAGCACTAGAAATGATTCCAGTATGGCAAGAAGAAGTTGATGCTTTCGAAGAAAAGACGCTAGAAAGTATTAACGAAGAAGATTTACACCAAGCATTTGAAGTACTACAAAAAATTATAAAAAATTTAGATGATTAAATTGGAGGGATGACGATGCAAAGTGAAAAACTTTGGACGAAGGATTTCCTCGGAACTTGTTTTAGTAGTCTGTTTCTCTTTTTAACATTTTACATGCTTATGACTACTCTGCCCGTCTACGTTATAGACGGCCTAAAAGGAAAACCTGAGGAAATTGGTTTAGTTGCAACTGTTTTTCTTATTTCTTCTGTTTTATGTAGACCATTTACAGGAAAATGGCTCGATGAATTAGGGAGAAAGAAAATTTTATTTATTTCACTTTCATTATTTTTAGCTGCTACCGTTATGTATTTCGGTGCACAAAGTTTATTTTTATTACTTGCCCTTCGCTTCTTACATGGTATTGGGTTCGGTATGGCAACAACAGCCACAGGAACAATTGTAACTGATGTTGCGCCAGCTCATAGACGAGGCGAAGCACTTGCATATTTCGGCGTATTCATGAGTTTGCCGATGGTAATTGGTCCTTTTTTAGGTTTAACAATTATTTCTCATTTTTCATTTACTGTACTATTTATCGTTTGTTCCGTATTTTCATTGCTTGCATTTTTATTAGGACTACTTGTAAATATTCCGCATGAAGTACCAGTGAGCAAACAAAAACGAGAAAAAATGAAATGGAAGGACTTAATTGAACCATCCTCTATTCCGATCGCTCTGACAGGATTTGTTTTAGCCTTTTCTTATAGTGGTATTTTATCCTTTATTCCTATTTATGCGAAAGAAATCGGTTTAGGAGAAGTTGCTAGTTACTTCTTTATTGTATACGCACTCGTTGTTGTAATTTCTCGTCCATTTACAGGAAAGATTTTTGATCGCTTCGGTGAAAATGTACTTGTTTACCCAGCTATCATTATTTTCACAATTGGGATGTTCATTTTAAGTCAAGCACAAACTCCGTTTTGGTTCCTTGGTGCAGGTATGTTAATCGGTTTAGGTTACGGAACATTAATTCCAAGTTTCCAAACGATTGCAATCTCTGCCGCTGCAAACCATCGACGTGGTTCTGCGACAGCTACGTACTTCTCATTCTTTGATAGTGGTCTCGGTTTTGGTTCTTTCATTTTAGGTATAGTCGCAGCTAGGTCAAGTTATCATAATATGTATTTTATCGCAGCTATTATCGTTGCGTTCACTTTACTACTTTATTATGGATTACACGGACGAAAACAAAAATTCAAAAAGCAAAGTACAGATGGACAAATATCCGCTTAACGTTCATAAGGAAAGTAAACTTACCCGTTTACTTTCCTTATTTTGTATTTCTTTTAAGACGAGCGTATACTTATAATAGAAACTAAAGGAGGTACATGCATGAATGTAAAGAAATCTCCCCTGCTATTACTGTTACTAGTATTACTATTCGTAGTTACAGGGCTTGGGTTTACTGTTTTAAAAAATAATAAAACGACCCCCACTAAAGATAATGTCACAAAAGAGAACTGGTTAGATGATCCTTACTTACGTTGGTCGTATACACATATGAAAGAATTCACTCTAATTAATGAAGTAAAAAACACCCCTGAACAAATTGCTCAATTCCCTACCGCGTTACAAAACTTAGACGATTTTGCAGTCCAACGTGGATTTGGAAATACGACTCCTTTAAAAAAACTTTTAGACGAAAACAAAACAGATGCTTTTGTCGTTGTACAGAATGGTCAACTTGTTTATGAACGATACTTCAATGAATATAACGAGAGTGAACCTCATGGAATGGCATCGTTAGCAAAGGTGTTTACCGGTGCAATTATACAATCTCTCGCTGAAGAAAATCGAATTGATGTAGAGAAAACAGCTGAAACTTACATAAAAGAATTAAAAAATACACCATTCGGAACAGCTACACTTCAGCAATTACTGGATATGCAAGTTTCCGCTGAATACCCTACTCACGGATATATGCAGCTAGGACTAGAAAATCAAGATGCACAACTATATTTAGCTAGTAATATTTTACCCCGAGGTAAAAACTACGAGGGCCCTATGAAAATTTATGATATGTTACTAGAAGCAGAAGAAACTGCACCACCCGGTTCCGCTTTTTCTTACAATAACGGATCAACAGAAACACTCGCTTGGATTATCCGAACGATTACAGGGAAATCGTTAGCTGAAAATGTAAGCGAACGAATTTGGTCTCAAATTGATATGGAAGAAAACGCGTATTACGTTACAGATGAAACAAAAGTAGAACAAGCAAGCGCTGGTTTAAATGCAACTGCTAGAGATATGGCAAGGTTCGGACAATTACTATTAAATAATGGTCAATATAACGGAAAACAAATCGTCCCTTCTGCTATTACAGAAAGTGTGAAAAATGTACAAGAAGGTGAGCTCGCAATTGGTCGTGGTGCTTCCATTTCTTATCATAATCAATGGTGGATTCCGCACAATGAACAAGGTGCTTTCGAAGTGTTAGGCAGTTATGGACAAACTCTTTACATCGATCCGAAAGCAAATATGGTAATCGTCCACTTCTCTTCTAACGCTGCGCCTAGTAATGAAATCCATTCGGTTTATTCCGATATGTATATTGATATTGCACATCATTTAGAGAAGCTTCCACAGTAGTGGAGGCTTTTTTATTTATCCAAATCCTATTCCAGTTAGTACTTAGTTAGTAGGAGTTGCCGAAAGAATTACTATTTGAACCACTCCTAAACCCCATTTATATTGATAATATTTTAGTAATTTGAAAACACTAGTGCTTAGGAAAGGAGGGATTACGAATGTCTGTGAAAAAGCCATTAACTGGATTAATCATTTCACTTGCGATGATTGTAGTTATGACTACTTTAGGTTCACTCCGTGTATTTGCCGAATCCGACGCTGTGGGACAGCCTATTGAGGTTGAATTGAATGATGATTACTTTAATCCGAGTACCATCACTGTTCCGGTTGGGAAAACGACAACGTTGCTATTGAAAAACAAAGGAAATAGAGAACATACCTTTACGGTGAAAAAACTCGGAATTGACGCCGAAGTCCCGTCAGGAAAAGAAATAACAATTACCGTAAAACCTGAAACTCCCGGTACATATGAACTAATATGTCGGTTCCACTACTTGAAAGGAATGGATGGGAAAGTAATAGTCAAATAAAAAGCAATGCCCATCAAGCTAAACTTTTATAGTACCCCAGAACGAAATTTTGTACTAACTTGTAACAAAAAAACTCATTTTTTCGTTTTGGGGCATTTTCTTTTCTTAACTTGATGGCGATGTGACGCTACCCCATTATGTAAAAAATAAAAATCGGAAGCCAATAGATGCGAAATAATAATTCCTTATTCAACTAACGCATGCATTAGTTGAACAACCTAAGGCTGCTTCGGTAGCCATTTTTTTGTACCAACTGGCAGTCTAGTTTTCAATATGTGAAAAGGGATTTCTAAGTGATTAATTGAATATATATTTATTATTTACTAATTTTTAGGAGATAAGCTTTACTGTATTGCTGCATATCAAGTTCTTAATGAAGAAAGACTAGGAGCTCCGCACAGTTCTATAATAACTTATAGTGATGCTGTGACGGGACTTCTTGTTAGTGAGATAGAGTATTTTTTAATTTATTATAGTAACGTACCACGAAATTGCAACTCTCGTCCTCAAGAATTTTTTTGGGGTGAAAGTTTTTTTATTATATAAGTTTCATTCTGTCATAATTTAAAGTTTGCGAGAGGAGAAATGATATGAATCCTATTTTATTAGATGTTCCGTTACAAATAGAAACAGACAGACTAATTCTTCGAGCACCACTTCAAGCTGGTGACGGGAATGTCGTACACCAAGCTATTAAGGATTCAATTAATGAGTTAAAACACTGGTTGCTTTTATTCCAGTCAATTCCTACTATTGAAGAAACTGAAATTATCCTAAGAAATGCCCATATAGATTTTTTAAAAAGAGAAAGCTTTCGCTATCTTATCTATCATAAGGATACTAATGATTTTATTGGAACTGCTAGCCTTCACGGAATTAATTGGAAGATTTCTAAATGTGAAATTGGATACTGGATTAACACGCAATTTAGTGGCAATGGATATATGACAGAGGTAGTAAGTGAGTTAACAAACCTTGGATTTCAGTTACTCAAATTTAGAAGGATTGAAATAAGATGTGAATCTACTAACACGAAAAGTCGTACGACCCCTGAAAAACTAGGTTTTGAGCTTGAAGGGATATTACGTAATGAAGATCTTTCAGCTGACGGTAAAAAACTAATTGATACCTGCATCTTTGCAAAGGTAAATTAGATTAAAATTTTAATACTCAATTGATTCTGTGTACATAGTTTATCCCCTTCTAATCCGTTATTGTGATTTGTTTAGAACTTTAGTACATCAATATGTTTAAAATGAACTGTACTGAAATGGGTATTTTCTATTAAAATAAGAATATTTACTTCTCATAATAATATCAGTATTATATACAAATGTTACAATCATTTTATAAATAAATTACTTCATGAAGTGATGAAATTAGGACCGTACATATTAGAAATATGTACGGTCCTTTTGTTTACTAGTACTTATCTAACCTAAAGATAAGTATGTGCTCCTTTTACAATTTGAATTTCTTTGTAAGCTTCTTATATTTTCTATATGAATGTCTAACAATGTTTAACATGAAATACGGTATTTTAACAGGGAAAGGCAATTTATAAATGAAAGGCAAGTAAAATGTAAAATATGCCTTTTCTAAGTCTCTCCACTTACTATCTTCTTTTGTTTTTAAGAAATCAGATACATCGACTACATATCCCCTTCCGTTTTCCATCATCACATTTTTCCCGTGAACATCACAAGGAGTTAATCCTTGTTCCCTTGCATACTCTATAGCTTCATTGATATCAAGGATTACCTGCTTAGGAATTTTAATCCCCTTATGAATAGCATCGTATAAGGTAATCTCTTTTAAACGTTTCAATACTATGAAATTCTCTCCTTTATACATAAGCTTCGAATAAGAAGGATGATTTCCGATTCTTCGGTATACTTCTGACTCTTTTTCAATTCCTTCTCCTTCTCGCGCGTAAACTTTCACTACCCAATCTTTGTATTCTTTGTGCATAAATACTGCGGCATAATTACCTGTCCCTAAACACTTCCAAAGTCTAGGAATATCTTTAACTACTATAGGCTCGAATTCATCCTCACTTCTTATGCTTACCTCTTTTAATAATTCGTCCTTTATCAATCTCACAAAACTATTTATACTCATCATTTCCACTCCGGTTTTGCTACAAGGGGTACTACCCCATACCCATCAAGTTAAAAAGTACCTTCTTCCCTAATACGAAAAAAATGAATAGACTTCACTAAGTAACTAACTTTAGCGAAATAAATTTTTCATTTAGGGGGTACTTCAAAACCTTAAAATGGATATTTTACGCAAATATATATTATTGATACAATAAGTTATGTTAACTTCACATAATTATATTATACAAAAACTCAGCAAATACCGTTACGAAAAGTTTACAAGTCATATTTACTCTCTCTAAATAGTTTATTGCGAATCTACTTTAAGGAGATAAGTAAATGGCATATTATGTAGGCTTAAATATATTTGTTGCCAAAAATGCTAACTTTTTATGTTCAATAATTAATATAAAAAAGAGGACAAGAAAATTCTCACATCACAATTTTCTCTACTTATCAAGTAACATTAATAAATGAGGTACCGTCACATTCTCATAAAGCTAAGGATTCACACTAATTATTAAGCAAAAAAGACCGTATCACTACGGTCCTTTTCTCGCTCTTATGCAAACACTATGACTGTGTAACTTTATTAGAAACAAGTAGTTTTTCAATACATATAGGTAACATATCTAATAACGTTTCAAATGCGTAATTTACGTCCAGACGCTCCGTCCATTGATGTGCATCTTTTCCTACCGGTCCCATATTTAATACTGGAATGTCAAACTCTTCTAATTCCTGAAGTGGAATCGAATAGCCTTTATCCCATAATGGCATATTGTCTACAAGAGAACTCATTGAATCCAATGGGTTCTGTAAGCCCACATAGCTTAAATCTGAAATTCCTCCAAAATAATTTTGATTTTCAAATGTAATGCTATGATTGTAGTGGGCATACTTTTCCATTTCTACAACTACCTCTTTAATTAAAGGATTGTTGCGTGAACTCACAGCTGGATAATATGGCGGCGCAAAGAAAAGTACAATCATCGGAGCCTTTTCTTTACATAAGATAGCTAATTTGTCTACTAAATCAATAGTTACCGCACGATCATCTTTATCTTCTCTATTTTTAATAATTTCAGATTGAATTTCATCTATTTTTTCTCTTCCATGTTGTTCAATTGCATACGCGATAAGCTCTTCATACGTTAATACATTTACTTTGAGATTCGGCGGTATGAACGGATTATACTTAGAAAAATGATACGCGCGCTCCTCATACGATTCTTCGATTTTCTCTGCTACTTTCGTTACTTTTTGGCGTAACAATGAAACGACATCTGTCATCGTTTTTTCTAGTAAAAACAAATTAAATAATGTGACAGCACGATGAGGAATTTGTACAGAATAATCCTCCTTTAAGTCTCTTTGAAGCAAGTTAGTTGGTGGTGGACTCGCTTCCCCTTCTACAATATCACAAAGGTCAGTATTCAACTCTAATTCTGCTGTTAATAATGCAGCCATATAACTCCCATTTAACCCTGCAAAAGGTTCGCCTACATGTGTCTCTTTTCCATAGCAAAGGAAACCAGGTAACACTTTACCAATAGAACCAGTATAAATATACTTATTTTGGTCACCAGGATGTCTTGAAAACATAGGCTCTGAATTTAGGACCGTTTTATAATCTAAGTCGTGTTCTTTTGCTAAATCTAATAATCTCGGAACAGCAGCTCTCATCCCTACAGAGTTCACTTCTTCATCTGGAACAGCCAATAAAAGAACATTCCCATCAAATCTTCCTTCACAAGCTTGCTCAACCATCGCCATTTGTAATGCTAGACCACATTTCATATCCATTGTTCCTCTACCAAAGAGCCAATCTCCTTGTTCAATATCTTCACGTACGTGATCCGGTAGCTCATCTTTATGAGAATAAAACATAGATGTTAACTTTTTAGGGTTAAATGCATCTTCTTTCCACACTCCGTAATCTTGTACATCTACAACATCAAAGTGACTAACAAGAATTACGCTGTTTTTCGTACTATCACTTTTCTTTACTAGGGCTGTAACAAAATATCGTCCATCCCCCGTCGGATTTTTTTGCAAATGATGCGGATTTTGTTTGAAATACTGTAAATCAGATAATTGTTCTACAACAAAGTCTGGCAATATAACTTCAGCTTCTGAACCTGTAATACTAGGAATTTCAACAAGATCGCTTAATAATTGCACCAATTGTTCTTTAGATTGCCACTTTGACATATAAATCCCCCTATTTTTCCGCATTATGAAAATCAATTCCAATATATGAATAAAAAATGACGACAGCTATCAAAATTATAATTCTGATGTACTGCCGATTTTTATTGATATTTCATGAGCTGCTTGTTTTACCTTACTAATAAGAAAAGATAGTCGATCATCATTAATACGATGACTAATTAACCCAACACTTAATGCTCCTACTACTTTATGATTAAACCCGATAATAGGTGCAGCTACTGAAGCTGTCCCTTCTGTTTTTTCACCATAACTCACAGCATATCCTTCGTTTCTTATTTGCTTTATTTGATCGAAAAGAATTTGCTTTTGTTCTGGTAAAGAAGAAAGTAAATTTTCTACAATGTGTTCCATTTCATTCGTGTTCATATTGGCAAGCATCGTTTTATTTGCGGCTCCAATCGAAAGTGGAATCTGTTCCCCTAAATTATCGATAACTCGAATTTTTAAAGGGCTATCAATTCTTTCAATGATAATAGAATGTGTTCCATTTGGGATGTTCAAATAAACACTTTCTTCAACTTCAGAGGCCAAACGCTTCATCACTTCTCTTGCAACAGATCTGTAGTCCACCTTCTCCAATTGACGTAACCCTATTTCCATCCACATTGGTCCAATCTTGTACTGTTTTGTTTCTGAAATTTGCGTAACTAATCCATGCTCCATTAGAGAGTTCAGTAACCTATGTACTGTACTAACCGGGAGATGTGTTCTATCAGCTATATCAGAAATAGCCCAATACTCTTTTTCATTTGTAGAATTCAACAACTTAATAATACCTATCGCTCGATCAATGGACTGTACCATAACTCGCCTCAACTTTACTTGTAGTATGTTTAGCCTAATTAACTATCAATTTAACAAAAATTTAAACTGAAATCAATTAATTTATTTAATTTTCAAAATAAACAAAAGATACGCTATCAACGTTTTGAAAACGCAAACAAAAAAATATTGACTTTTTATCTTAATTATCTGAAAATTATAACAGGATTTCACATCACGGAATACATTCCATAATACGGAAAAACATCAATTTTCATACTACCAATTTTGAAAGTGAGGAAAACAATGACGCAAGTAAACAATTCAAACAATGAATTAAAGCGCACGATGAAAAGTAGACATTTATTCATGATTGCACTCGGTGGTGTGATTGGAACGGGGTTATTTAACGGATCTGGCTTTATTATAAGTCAAGCTGGACCTGGTGGATCTGTACTTGCCTTTATGGCCGGTGGATTATTAATGTATCTTGTTATGTTATGTCTTGGTGAGCTTGCTGTTGCAATGCCTGTTTCAGGATCTTTCCAGGAATATGCTACCAAATTCATTAACCCTGCAACTGGGTTTACAATCGGCTGGTTGTATTGGTTAAGCTGGGCGAATACGACCGGTCTTGAATTTACAACTGCTGGTATTACAATGCAGCGCTGGTTTCCTGATATTCCTGTCTGGGTTTGGTGTTTAATATTTGGTGTTACAATATTCACTATTAACGCATTATCCGCTCGTAGTTATGCAGAAACAGAATTTTGGTTTTCAAGTATAAAAGTATCTGCCATTATCGCTTTCATTATTCTTGGCGGCGCCGCTATGTTCGGCTTTATTGATTTAAAAGGAAACGAACCTGCTCCGCTTCTTTCAAATTTCGTAAATCACGGTGGTTTATTCCCAAATGGACTTGCCGCTATCTTATTAACAATGGTTACAGTCAATTATTCCTTCCAAGGTACCGAACTTGTTGGAATCGCAGCTGGTGAAAGTGAAGATCCAGCAAAGACTTTACCTCGTTCTATTAGAAATATAATATGGCGCACGATGTTTTTCTTCGTCTTAGCAATCTTTGTTCTTGTGGCCTTAATTCCTTGGGAAGAGGCAGGATTAACTAAGAGTCCGTTTGTTGCTGTATTTGATAATATCGGTATTCCATATGCAGCTGATATTATGAACTTTGTTATTCTTACTGCTGTTCTTTCTGTCGCAAACTCAGGACTGTACGCTGCAACTCGAATGCTTTGGTCATTATCAAAAAATGATATGGCTCCAGCCTTCTTAAAGAAATTATCATCACGAGGGATACCTCTAAACGCTTTAATCTTGACGATAGCTATTTCTGCTTTTTCTCTTTTGACAAGCGTTGTAGCTGCTGAAACAGTATACTTATGGCTGATTTCAATTTCTGGAGTCATTACAATTATTGTTTGGATGTCAATTTGTGTTTCTCAATTCTTTTTCCGTAAACATTATTTAGCCGACGGTGGAAAATTAGAAGACTTAAAATTTAAAACTCCACTTTATCCTCTTGTACCAATTCTTGGTTTTGGATTGTATGGCATTATATTAATAAGTCTTATCTTTATCCCGAATCAAAGACTAGGAATCTATTGCACTGTACCATTTATCATCTTTTGCTACACCTACTATCACTTTAAGGTAAAGAAAAGAATTGCTACTAACACTCATACAGATACTAAAATTAGCGAAACTTCGTAATACTGTACGATATTTAAAAGACCGCACATTGCTTTTACTTTGTGATAAGAACCATAATTTTGCCGTTTGGCAAGCTTATGGTTCTTTTTATTTGCGGCAAACATATGCTTCCAGGATTTGAAGAATATTTTTAATATCGCTTTTAAATAAAGTCACGGTGTTTATAAAAAAGACGCGATGTTTTGTCCCTTTGTATCTGTTTATCTAAAGAGCTGTTTTTATAGTGAAAAGAAGATCTGAACTGAAAGGCGGATTAAGAAACTGCTAAGTAGCAATACAGTTACTCCACTAAAGGGCCCGATTGTTGAGGAACGTTTTCAGGCAATTAGATTATTCAAGTTTGAATAGATAATTGAGATTGCGAAGGTTTTCACTTAAACTGACGGGGCAGTAATACTCACTTAAAAATAATGGTAAAGTTAGTGAAAAGAAGAAGGATTGAAAATCGTATAGATTCATTCATTGTAAGACATTTTAAGTTTTTGTGTGGCGAGGTATTTGAGAAGTAAGAATGATTTCATCAAAAAACCATTGGAGCTCCAACCTGTTTTTATATGACTATTTTTTCAAACCCAATTTAATATCATAACAAATTATAAATAAACAGTCTATACTTTCGGTTAGATTTTTTATATAGTTTGATTGGCAGCAAAACCTAAAAAAAGGGGTGTTATTCATTGAAAATCACTTGTCACCTTGATCAATCTGATTTACAGGAGTATATGCAAAAAGTCTTTGGTACCAGTTATTTGGTTTCTAGTGTAACGAAAATGCATGGTGGTGCACAAAAGGTAGTCTATAAGATTGACTGCAGCAATGGATTTTCCTGCGTTCTGTATGTTTGGGATCTTACCATGAATTATTTTCAAGAAGAAATAGCAAACGGAGATATACATGATCACTCCTATAGTAGTGATTTATTTGAATTAAATAACAAGTATTTAATCCAACAAGGAATTCAAACTCCCCTTCTATATGATCTGAATAAGGAAAGAAACCGTTATCCTTATGATTATGCTCTCGTTGAATATGTAAATGGACAAAAAGCAGAAGTTTATTTTCAACATTCCGATTCATATGTTAAAGATAAAGTGTTTCAGCGGATAGGAGATATGCTGGCAGACATGCATGCCAACGAGAGACTTACTCATGGGAAAGCGAATCAAAGTGGGATCAACACGGAAAAATGTCATCACTTGCAAATGAAGAATGCAAAAAGAGATTTAGATTACGCATGCCAACATATTGACAGCATCAGGGCTAGTCATAGCAATCTACTCGATACATTGTACGAGCTTGAATCAAAAATTGAACCAAGAAGTCGTTATGGATTTATACATGGGGAACTCGGCCCTGATCATGTATTAATTAATGACAAACTAGAACCTTATTTGATTGATATCGAAGGAGCCGAGTTCTTTGATATTGAGCATGAGCACAGTTTTTTGCAGTTTCGATTTGGGGATCATTATCGATATTTAAAGAATGATACTCTCGATCCCAACAGGATGTTATTCTATCGATTCCATCATCATATATCCTTAACTTCCGGCGGGTTGAGATTGCTTCACAGAGGATTTCCTAATCAACAATTTGCAAAAGATCTAACCGATCACCATTCCCGTTGTGCACTGCATTTTATTGAAGGTTGAACTTATGTCATTAAAAATTAAAAGACAGACAGGAGTTAAATACAATGATAAAAGGTTTTGGAGGAATATTTTGGAGAACTAACAATCTTGATGTTATAAAAAAATGGTACAGTGAAGTGTTGAAGATTGAAATAGAAAATTGGAACGGGACTGTGATTAAACCCGAATTAGGAACTGAAACTATCTTTTCTTTCTTCACGGAAAATGACAATTATTTTCCAACAGAACAACAAGTAATGTTAAATTTCCAAGTACATAATCTAAACGAGACTATTCAGCATCTTGAACATATTGGTATACCTCTTGAAAAGAAAGAAGAGATTAGTGAATTTGGAAAGTTTATTTGGATTAAAGATCCTGAAGGTCGATTGATCGAACTTTGGGAGAAATAGTGGATTTTAATCCTTTGCTATTAAGCTAACAGATGCTTTAGTTCAATAAAGTAAATAAAAAAAGTGCATCTCCGTTTATTAAACACAGTCTAACAATCGGAGGTGCACTTTTTCACTCTAAATTAATACTTTTAATAAAATCAAAATGATTTTCATCAGCTAATTTATCGATATAACCAGTTATATACAGATTTGCTTTAGATACTTCTGTATTCTTAAATTCAGAATAAAAATCAGGAGAAAATGATACTTCTAAAACAATACTATCCCCAGGTTTAATATTTAACTTATTACCTTTAGCTAACACTCTAAATGGATTTGTTGTTTGTCCAGAAACAGTAGGTGATTTAGAAAATGAAAACATAACATTATTTTGTGCAATAATATAATCCGTATTATTAGTCATTTTTATTTTATAAGATATTTCAGTGTTCATATTAATATTTTTAGAAATTAATTCATACACTATTCCATTTTCAATATCTGCTTGTTTAAAAGTAATATTATTTTTACTAGAACAAGCACTCAAAATAAAAAACAAAACCAATATGATTATTCCACATTCTTTTTTCATTGATCTATTACCACCTATCAGTAAACACTATATTCTCTTTGGATTGTCATACCATTTGAAACGTACGTAACACTAGTAATACTCTAAAAGCTAGAATTAGAACCGATAATGACAGTAGCGTCCAGTTCCTTGTTTTTAGCGACTTTTGTGCTAAGCCCAGCAGCAGCAAAGATTTCAAAGGCCTGGGGTGCCTGAACTTCGCTCGTCTCTATCAAAAGATGTCCATCCAAAGCTAACCAGAGTAAAGCTTCTTCTGCTACTCTTCGCAGAATGTTAAGACCATCGTCACCTCCGTCAGGCGTTACATTTGGTTCATATAGGCGTGCCTCCCGGGGGAGAAACTTTATTATTTCGGTAGGAACGTAAGGTACGTTCGCGACTAGGATATTTACATGGCCCTTAAGTGAGTCGGGTAGAGCTTTATACAAGTCACCTTCAAAAGCATGACCGCCAAAATTCGTTACATTGCGGCTAGCGCATTGTACTGCGATAGGGTCAATGTCAACAGAATATAATTCAACTCGTCCCAAAGCTGATGCCAGTGCGGCACCCACAGCACCTGATCCACAACATAGATCAACAATGATATCGCTAGAACGCAACAGGACCTCTGTTTGATGAACAAGGAACTCGGTACGTTTAAGCGGGACAAAAACGCCTCGATCCACTTCTATTCGTAGACCACAAAACTCAGTGTATCCAACAACGTATTCCAGAGGTAGACCGTTGACTCGCATTTCTACCATTTTCATAAGGTCCTCTGGAGTTAGTGCCTCTGACATAAGTAACTGGGTCTCATCTTCTGCGAAAACACAACCAGCACTCCGAAGCTTGCTAACTATACATTTTTCCATTTTCATATCCAAAAAGAAATTTGTTTTATTCTCTATATTATCTCACCACTTTTGATAAAGTTTGTTTGTAATTCAAAATTCGTTAAAAATAGCTAATATCCTTCTTCAATAATCTGGCTCTTACATCAACTGTAATTTGATGGACATATTCGTCTATGACCACCTCTTTCCTTTGTATATAGAGCACTCTTTTCAATTTCAGTTCAAAATGAAATAACATTTCAATATAGACTATCAATCTACCTAGACATTATGACAACCACCTTAAATATCTGAATTTTCTATATATTAAAGGGTATTACTCAAACAACCTCGAATATTGTAATACAGTGAAACTTTAATCAGCAGGGGGCTTTGTTCATCTCCCACTGGTTATTAGCCCGCAAATAGCGGGATAAACATACATAAGGAGGTTGATCTATTTTGTTTCGTTCATTTACAAATGGATGTGTTGCCCTTGTGCAGCGTTTCTTACCAGAACCGTTTATTTTATCATGTTTATTAACTGTTTTCGTTATCTTCTTCGGCATGTTTGCCACGCACCAAACACCGGTAGAAATGATTACGCACTGGGGCAATGGCATTTGGGGACTTCTCGCCTTTTCTATGCAAATGGCTCTTGTACTCGTGACAGGATCTGCTTTAGCAAATGCCCCACTTATTAAAAAAGGATTAACGAGAGCAGCGAAACTACCGAAAACGAATGGCCAAGGTATTATCGCAATCTCAATTGTAAGTTTACTAGGAGCATACATAAACTGGGGATTTGGTATTGTTGTCTCTGTTTTATATGCAAAAGAAGTGGCAAGACAGTTAGAAGGATTAGATTATAGGTTAGCAATCGCTTCTTCTTACTCCGGATTTCTCATTTGGCATGCAGGCCTTTCTGCTTCTATCCCTCTTACGTTAGCAACAGGCGGCGAAACTTTAATCAAAACGACGGCTGGAAGTATTAAAGAAGCGATTCCAATAACAGAAACTTTATTCTCACCATACGCTCTCGTTCCAGTTATTATCTTTTTAATTACGATGCCTCTCATTAATAAAGCAATGCATCCAGATGAAAAACATACGATTACAGTGGATCCAAGTGTATTCCATGAAGAAGCTGCAGCTCAAGAAGTAGGACAAGAAACATTCGCTGAAAAAATGGAAAATAGTATGATTATTACACTTTGCATTGGATTATTAGGTCTTATTTATATTTTTAACTATTTTAGTACGAAAGGCTTTAACCTTACACTTGATATCGTTATTTTTATGTTATTAATTGCGGGTCTTATTTTCCACCGTACTCCGATTCAATATATTCGCGCTTTCTCTGACTCAACAAAGAGCGCTTCTGGTATTTTACTTCAGTTTCCGTTCTATGCTGGAATTATGGGCATGATGATTGGAGCAAATAGTGAAGGGCTTTCGCTTGGGGGAGCCATTTCTACTTTCTTTATTAGCATTTCAAATGAAACCACATTCCCGCTCTTTACATTTTTAAGTGCTGGAATTGTTAATATTTTCGTTCCATCTGGAGGCGGTCAATGGGCAGTGCAAGCACCAATTATGATTCCAGCTGGCGCTGAACTTGGTGTACCTGCTGCGAAAACAGCGATGGCAATTGCATGGGGCGATGCTTGGACAAATTTAATTCAACCTTTCTGGGCATTACCGGCATTAGCGATAGCTGGTTTAGGCGCTCGTGATATTATGGGATTTTGTGTTGTTAATTTACTTTATGCAGGATTTATCATTAGTCTGTGCTTCTTATTTATTTAAACGAAAAGCTAGTTTTATACTAGCTTTTTTACATAATAATTCATTTACCCCGCATTAACGGGCAGTAAACTCCCACCTATAATCCACCTGAAGCAAAGGAGTTAGGCGGGAGATCAACTGCCCGTAAATGCCCGATTGGTTCAACTAATAATCAGTGGGAGGGAACACCCCCCACTGATTAAAGTTTCACTTTATTTCCCATGCAATTTATAATCGTCTTCCACTCTATCTCCGTAAGATTTAATGCCGCAAATGCAAAAAAATCTTCACATACTTTTTCAATCTGATGTGGATTTTCCCTCAAGAAATTCCACTGTAACGCTTTAGGAAGACAATACATTTCATATTCTTTACTTCCCCGTACTACCTCATCAACTTCTCTTTCACAAATCCCTCTTATTAAGTAATCATTTCTTAATTGAATCTTCATTTGTTGAAACGTTTCACTACATTTTTTCAATTGAATTAAACATGTAATATACGTCCGAAAAAGTTCATTATCATACTGACAACAATTTATAATACGATCAAGTTCATTCATAATGTACGAGCCTTTTCTTCTATTTGTAATAACCACTTTTCCCGCTTCTCTAGTTTACTCGTTTTCACAGATTGAAAAACAGACCTTTTTATATCACGAATGCCGCAAAAACGTAAAACACCTCGCTTCATCATAATCCAATCCGCTGATCGATATAATAGTGCCACGTACCATAACGGTGAGTCTAACGTATTAATAGCCCATGCTTTCTTTCCTTTCAATAAACCTTTCGGCAGGGCTCCTTCATATTTATAAGCAAATCCAGCTACAAAAATACGATCGATAAATCCTTTTAAAATAGCAGGCATGCCCCACCACCATATCGGATATATGAAAAGAAGAGTATCCGCCGCTTTCACTAATTCTCTATATCGCTTCGTCTCTTCTTCATATAGTAAATCCCGTCTTTTTTCTCTTCATTAAATACAAGCACTGGATCAAATTGTTCTTTATATAAATCAAGTAACGTAACAGAATGATTTGTTTCCCCAAGTCCTTTTTGCACATGCTTTAATATTGCTGCGTTAAAGCTTGAAGGACTAGGGTGAGCGTATATAATTAGTACGTTCACTACAAAGCAACTCCCCTCTACAGTTAAATATTCCCTTTCTTTAACATCTTCTCTACGATTTGGACATTTTTCGAACTTTGTAACAAACGATTTAGTACTGTTAGTAACTCTTCTTTTTCTAAACCTTTCAGTTGTTCTTTAACTGTACTCTCACCAGCACCTTGAATATCATACACAACTGCCGCCATATGCTTACAATAATTTTCATACGGACACTCGCAGCTACTTTTTGTAAAATCAGTAAGGTCAATAATCACATCATAGTTTCCTGCATTTCCAGTAACGAAAGCAAATGCTTTCTTGTCTTGTATTTCAACATCTTCTACATGTCCCTCTTCATAATATTCATAACCTTTATCCATAATGTACTTTGGAATCCATCTCGTTATATCATTTAATAAGTAAGCGTACATAACAACAATCCTTCCTTTAATTCCCTTTTGACTTCAAAAACCCTGCATGTTATTCTAATTACTGTCAAGTAGCGAGTCTACATGACAAAACGACTGACACCTATTCGGCGAAGGTGTCTCTTTTCATTTGCAGCCGATAATGAAGTGCCTCTTTCAGGCACATTCAATCTTTGACACTACACACTCAACACCATTCCCTTGTATCAGGCTGCTTTAGCAGTCTTTTACTCTACATACTTCGTTATTTCAAGAAAAAAAGAGAGCCTAGCTCCCTTTTCCCGCTTTATAAAATACCCCTTTTTCAGTAAAGCGATATTCATCATCAGCTAAAGTAATTTTCCCATCCAGTTTGAGTTCATCTAATAATCTTGATAAATAAAATTGATGTAACATTTTTTTCGTGAATTTTCCTTCATGATGCGAAACGATATGTTCTTGAATATCTAACAATGATATTGGCTTATCTTGCTCTATCATATATTCATAAACTGTACTACGCAGTTTTACGTATTTTTCGAGTGTCACAGTACTTCGCAACCCCTTTCTTCTTATTATATGTTTTCGTAATCGGTTTTTTTGCAACAAAAAAACCTCTCCGATAAGAAGAAGTTACGTATATCTTCGTCTTATCTCCCAGAACAAAAATGTTCTGCTGGAATTAGCACCTGCATCGCGGTTGCTGGGTTTCATCGGGCCAGTCCCTCCACCTCTCTGGATAAGAAAATATTCACTTTATAATAAACTATACGTAATTTCATTTTAATTGTCAAATAAATATAACAAATTATATTTTTTTCTTCAGTGTTCATACTACATGTATATGAGTAAAAAAGGAGGATTATGAAATGTATCAAAACGCCCGCGGATATGTACAAGATTCTTTTCAATCATTAAAAGAAGCAAAACATTGTTTAGAAGAAGCACTACAAACAGTTGAAAAAGATTTTAATCGCGCACGTATTGAACAATCCCTTTACGCCGTAGAGCAAGCATTGCAAAGATGCGATTATACCGTTCACATTTTAGAACAAGATTGAAAGCTTCCCATCAATAGATGGGAAGTTTTTTCAAATGGCATACTTCATTATTATTGCCGTTATGATTAAAAAATATACAGAATTAACAATTTCTAAAACCCCTACTTTTAATATAGAAATTTTTTTGCCATACAATATAATTGCTCGAATGACACTTGGTACGAATATAAGAGAACACCATGGATTGATAACAAATACAATTACCGTCAATACAATATGATACCCCCAAGATATGAGACGATACTTCGGATTATTTTTCTCACGAATCATTGTTTTCACATAAAACGTACTTCCTAAAAAATACAAAAATGAAATAAGCGCAATGAATACTGCTGTTTTATCGATTTGCTTCATTGAAAAATAATAACTGATTAAACCACCTATACAAAACACTATAATCGCACAAATATCATTTAGTAATGCTCGTTCATTTTTTTGACGAGCGTAATACATATTTACAATAAACAATGGAATCATTAATACTGCGAATAAAAGAATTCGCCATTCATATAATAAAGAAATCATCCCAAATACAAATGCAGTGATAGAATAAACAATTGCAGCGTGTAAAAACTCTTTTTTTCGTCTTTGCCTTATGTACATGAGAAATGGATACGTAGCGAGATAGATAAAGAACCAGGCTAAAAACAGTGGGATATGATAAATAGTAGGTTTCCCAAGTATGATACTTAATAGAAATGGTATAACAAGCATGGCCCATGCTCCATGCTGCTTCGGAATAACTAACTTCATTAACTATACACCCCCCTCTTGAAAAGAATTCTCACCTACTATTATACAAATAACATCATATGAAAACGAAGATATATTACATCTATTCTTTGACACTTTTACAATAAAAAAATGCTCCTTACAATATGTAAGAAGCATGAAAGAGGCAAACGAATATGTAAGTCGCGACCCTACCTTATATGAGTATGCTTTTTTATGTCACGTTATGCTCATCTAATATACCGTATTTCTTTTTAAATCTTGTGAGGATCGTAATCCATGACGTACTAAATAGCAGAAGGAAAATAACATTCGATATCGCATGACTAAGATCGAATGAAAAACTTGCGGCATAGTACGCAATGACAGTTTCCCACGTTGCCTCCTGTATAAAACCGAGAAGACCCCAAAAATTCATGATCCATCCAAATAGAAATCCAACGACGAATCCGTACAACAATCTTCCCCATAGTTTTTTCATCAAAAATGTATTTTGGAGTAATCCTGCTATAAAACCGATCATGCCCCAAGAGAACATTTGCCACGGCGTCCACGGACCTTGACCTAAAAAAATGTTAGAAACGATAGCTGCCGTTGCCCCAATCATAAAACCAGTTTCGCTCCCAAACACAATTGCAGAAACGATAATAACAAAAGAAGTCGGTTGTACACTCGGTAATATCGAAAATGGTACCCGGCTAACCGCTGCGATTGCTGCTAACACAGCAACGATAACAATTTCACGTGAAACAAACGCCTTCCTTTCAAAACGGACATAGAAGGGTAACATAATAACAGCTAATAAAAACAAACTACTTAACATGTAATATCCGTCCATGATAAGTGTAGTAAAGAGTAATGTGCCTATTATTACTGTAAAAATACAAATTATGAATGCAACATATCGTTTGGACACGCTTCGTACACATCCTCCCACGTTAATGCAAACGGTAACTCGTTACGGATGAATCGATTAATAGATGTTGTATAAAAGAAGTTACCACTAAAGAACTCTTTCGGTGCATCATTCATAATAACTTTCCCATCAAATAACATCATGCATTGATCTACATATTTTGCTGCAAACTCAATATCGTGCGTTGCCATTACAATTGTTGTACCTTCTTTTTGCAACTGTTTAAACAGCTCTCCTACTCTTTCCTTTTTCCATGGATCTAGTCCCTTTGTCGGCTCATCGAGTAATAATAAAGTTGGCTTTGATAGTAACGTTGTACATAATGCAAGTAGTTGTTGCTCCCCGCCACTACAATCATGCGGATGGCGCTCTTTAAGCGAATGTAACCAGAACTTTTCCAACATTTCTTCTGCTACGCCTTTCCCCTCTTCGCCATATAATTCACGAGCACGCTCATAAACCTCTTCCCACACTGTATCAAATGTAAAATGATAATACGGATGCTGTGATACATACCCTATACTTTTAAACCGTTCTTTTGAATCAATTTTATGTATCACTTTTCCATTCCACTTCACCTTACCTCTTCTAGCTTTTTGCAATCCTGCTAAAATCGTTAACAGTGTAGACTTCCCAGTTCCGTTTTTCCCAACTAGAGCTGTCCATTTTCCTTTTTCGATGTTTACTGTTAAATCTCGTAAAATAAGTGGACTATTTTTCTCATATTGAAAAGATATATGTTCTGCACTTAAAATTACTTCTTGCTTTTCACATTGTTCTACTTGCCCATTCCTATATGATATCGCTGAAAAATCATTCATTTTCATTTGCGCTTCTCGTACTGTAAACGGAATATCTTCTACATTCCACTCTAAAAACAATCTTGGAATTTGCGGAATGAATGGATGGAACTTTTCTACTTCCCACATGTTCGCTATCACACTTTTAGAGGTACCATCATAAATGATTCTACCATTATCCATACAAACAACGCGTGTTGCGAGCGGTATAACTTCATCTAAACGATGTTCACTTAAAACTATCGTAATTCCAAGTTCTTCATTAATACGTTTTAACAATCCTAAAAACTCTTTTGCAGCAATCGGATCTAGCTGCGCTGTCGGTTCATCCAGTAATAGTAGCTTCGGCTGCATGACTAATACTGCTGCTAAATTTACTAGTTGTTTTTGACCACCAGATAACGTATGAACAGATTGGTGCAATAAATCTTGAAATCCTAAAAAGCTAATGAGTTCCGCTATTCTTTTTTGAATAATATGTGATGGTAACCCAATATTTTCTAAAGAAAATGCTAGTTCTTGAATAACAGTATCCATCACGAGCTGATTTTCTGGGTTTTGAAATACCATACCAATTTCTTGTGCGGATAATAAATCTGGTACATCTTCTAATAAAGCACCATCATAATATGTATATCCAGAACGCGTGCCAATTGGAAGTAACTCCTTTTTAAAATGCTTTAATAAAGTTGTCTTCCCAGAACCTGAACCGCCAGCAAGTACTATAAATTCTCCTTTTTGAACAGAAAGAGAAATATGCTGTAACGCTTCTTCATTTTCATCAGCATATATAAATGATAAATTCTTTATTTCTGCATGCGCCACCATATCCATTCCCTTCCTTCCATCATAACTGGCAAACTAATAAACATCATAAATAATAAAAACATAATTCCATCGTGTTGCTGGAACAGTATTGATTCCACTTTAGGATAGATAATCAATTTCCCTCCGCCACAATAACTAAATATGAATGAGGCTATAAATAGAATACTTAAATAACTTAGCGTGTACCAATCGCGTCTTTCCATTCTATACCGAATATAAGTCGTACGCTTTGTTACACCAAATCCACGAGCTTGCATAGAATCTGCTGTTTGTAGTGCATCTTCTAACGAACAAACCAATAACACTTGCAGTAATTTCATCCCATTTTTTATACGCTCAATGAGTGAACCTGAATCTAATTGTACACCTTTCGTTTTTTGGACGAGTGTAATTTTCTTTAACCGCCTAATAAACAAAGGAACAAACCTCACTGTAATCATCGTTAACAATGCTACTTTCGGTGAAATTCTTGAAAATAAATATAAAAATTTATGACTCGAAATAATATCGTTATAAGAAGCAAACGTAAACATAATCGCAACTAATAATAACCCCATAACAAGTCCATACATACAGGCCTCAAGCTTAATCCGGCTATCTCCTAAATGAAATAACGTAGTTGCTCCTCTATGTGTTAATAAAGAGTTAAATAAAATAACCATCAAGAAGAATACGATAGTACTAGGTAGCATCTTTCTGATTTTCTCACCATTTCCCTGTACTATATTTAAGATTACTATTAGTATAATCGCTCCAATTAAAAAAAGAGGATGAAGACACATCATACATAGTATCATCACCCCAATATAATAGAAAAAATTCACAAAAGGATGTAAAGAAGAAAAACTTATTTTCATAGTCCTTTACCGAAGATCCTTTCTTAATTTAGTATACATACACCCATTCAACTGTATCTCCTGGTTTAACTGTAACTACACCAGCACTACGGTTTGGAAACGATCCGTTCACACGATATTTCCATCCGCTATTATCATTTACATCTTTTTCATATAAATTTTCAATACCTTTTACGTAAACATCTCCTTTAGAGCCCATTGCATCAACATCTAATCCTGTGCTCTTTAACACACTATACACTGTGTCGCCTTCTTGAACATCAATCTTTTTCGCACCTAATAAGTATCCTTCATTTCCTTTTACGGAGATAGTAACTTGTTTTGGTTTTGGTATTACTGGATCTGGCACTGACGGTACTGGATCTGGTACCGGTGTTGGTGGAACCGGAACAGTTACCTTTTGTCCTTTATTTGGATCTTCTTTTTGCTCCTGCTTTGGTGTTTCTTTTGGCTGATTAACAACCTTTGCTTCTTCTTTTGCTTCTGGCGCTTTCGGCGGCTGAGGTTTCTCTTCTTGTACTTTTTGTTCCGGTTGTTTATTTGCAGCAGGTTGTTCTTCTTTCTTTACCTCAGGTTGTTCCTGCGCCTTTTCTTCTTTTTGTTTCTCTTCTACTTTTTGTTCTTGTTTATCTTTCTGCTCTTCTTGTGGTTTCTGTTCCGGTTCAGCTTGTTTCTCTTCCGGTTTCGGTATATCTTTTTGTTCTTCCTGTTTCGCTACTTCTTTTTGCTCTTCTTGCTTCGGTTCTGCCTTCTTCTCAGGCTTTACAGCCGTTTCTTCACATCCGGCTAATAATCCCAATGAAAGAATTAAAGAAATGAACCATTTCATCTTACTCATGCTGTCCCTCACCTTTCATAATAAAATTAGGAGCAAATGATTGCTCCTAATTTTTGTTAAGCTGCTTTACGTCTCCATAATACATATGCAGAAGCGATACATAATACACCCATACCTACTTCTGTAGCTGCACTATGAGAAGAAGCTCCTGTTTGTGGTAATTGATTCTTTTTCTTGTTTGTTTCTTTATTAACTCGTTCGTTATCTACAACAACTTTTAGATTTTCATCTTTTTGTTGTTTTTGTAACTCTTCTTGTTGTTTCGGCTGTTCTACAACTTCTTTTTCTTCTACAGTTGTCTCTGGCTCTACAATTGGTTTCGTATCGATTTCATTCTCTACTACATTTGACCAATCATAAATCGATTTTCCAAGATCTTTAAACTGAAGTAACGCTAAAAATGCTTGCTCTGTAGCCATTCCGCTACCTTTTTGATCACTCGGTAACCATTTGAACTCACCATTTGGAAGCTGGTATGACATTAAATTTTGTACTGCTTTATTAAGACGATCTTGATCTACATCTTTAACTAGCGATAGTCCAATAATTGCTTGTGCAGTACTATTAGAATTCTCTTGTCCATCAGCGGCAAAACCACCATTACCTAGCTGCTGCTTGTATAAATAATCAACAGCTTTTTGGATAGCTGGCTTTACATCTGTTTGATCTTGATAAGGAGCTAATGCTGCTAATACCATACTTGTTACATCAACGCTACTAACACTTTCATTACTACTTGAACTATCATACGTCCAGCCACCGTCTATATGCTGTGACTGTAAAAGTACTTGTACTAAAGTAGCTCGATTCCATTTTGCTTCGGCCGGAATCTCATATTTCTTTGTATCTAATGCAAGTAATGTAAATGCGTATCCTGTAACAGAATTCACTTTATCTGATTCAAATAAATTTTGTACTAAATTTTGTCCCTCTACCTTTGTAGGATCTACATCCATTGCATTCATCATAATAATCGTTCTAGCTAAATCTGTTGCTGAAAAACGATTTAAACGCTTCTTAACCTTTTCAGCTACTGGCTGAACATAGCTGATTTTCGTTTCAAGTGGAATATTTACACCTGAACGAGCGAGTCCAATCGCAACCCAATCACTACCAATTCCATCTAGTAACATCTTTTCTGACGTTTTAGAAATTGCTTCATTTAATTGTGCTGCTGGAATTTCAACTTTCTCTTGCTTTGGTTGTTCTGTTGTTTTATCTTCTGTTTTACCGTCTGGTTTTTCTGTTTTCGGTTCTTCTGATTTTGCTTCCTCTGTTTTACCATCTGGTTTTTCTGTTTTCGGTTCCTCTGGTCTCGGTTCCTCTGTTTTATCATCTGGTTTTTCTGTTTTCGGTTCCTCTGTCTTTGGCTCTTCTACAGTTTTACAAGTGCCAAATTTATCTAACGTTTGTTGCAACGTTTCTTGACTCATATTGCTCCAGTCCGCAACGTAACGAAATGCAACAACATCCCCAGACTCTAATTTATAACTATCTGCCCCAACTTCTGCAGATTTGTCATTTACATCATACAACCAACCGCTCGTTGCTCCGGCCATTAATCCGTCGATGCCCTTTATATACGTTCCAAATGACATACTTTCAGATATTACTTTGTCACCCATGACTTTTTGTAACAAACTAAAAGCTGTTTCTCCATCTTCAATGGAAACTTCTTTTGGACATAACATAATTCCTTTTTGTGATTCACCAACAATTGCAAGCTTCGCTGTCTTTCCTTCAGCAAACGTAATATGTACTGTATTCGCAAAAGAAACAAATACAAGTGCCACTGCCATTAATGATGTAAGCAGCCATTTCTTTAACATTGCCATTCCAAAATTCCCTCCCTTTACTAACATTTACACAAAAAAAGACCCTTTAAGGGCGTGTGATTGACACTCTCTTTTTGTAAGTGTCGAACAAAACGCACAACACCTCCTACCCGCATTATTCGCGGCTATATTTGTATAGGAAAAATAATTTCGTTTATGAACGCACCATTGTGATAACATTCACTTTTCTAGGCAAAATTCACTCCCTTTTCAAGTTATCCCGCATTAACGAGCAGGAAGACCCTCCCTCAAATTCAGCGAAAGCAAAGAAGTTAGGTGGGGATTAACTGCCCGTAAATGCCCGATTGGTGAAGGCTAATAATCAGTGGGGATGAACAAAATCCCCACTGATTAAAGTTTCACTTTATCGTAAAACGATAAACCTATACATTCTGCAAATTTTGATTTTCTGTATTATTTTACTATTGACAAAGAATTTTGTCCATGATTTATCAGATTTATTTTCTAAGAATAATAGATTAATAAGCCTCCATTAATAGAAGTCATCCCTCGCTATGTAAGCTTTTATCACTAACAATAATCCCATCTTCATCTACATAAACATATTCATTCGGCTTCCATTCAACTTCACCAAATTGCACCGGAATATTTCTTTCTCCTTTTCCTTCTTTTACACTTCTATTTGGCATTGTCCCTAACGCTACAATACCAATATTAATATTTTTTAATTCACTAGAATCACGAACATACCCATTTACAATAATTCCTGCTAAGTTTCTTTCTTCCGCAATAGCTGCCAAATTATCACCGAGTAACGCACAATTTTTAGAAGCTCCGCCATCAACAATTAATACTGTACCTTCCGGCAGTGTTTGTAACCCCTCTTTTACTAGTACATTATCATCCTTCACTTTTACCGTTGCGATTTTCCCATAGAATTGTTCTTTCTTTCCATAAGATTGAAAAGACTGGCGACATATTTGTAATTCCTTTTCAAATTCATCACATAGATCCGTAGTTTTCCACATCTCTTTCCCCTCTTTTCCTTATTCCTTCTATATAACATATTCTTGGGTTATTTTCTTTTCCCTGTCTAACGTTGCAATAATTTGTATGTGCAGGAAAAGCATAGAAAAACTATTGCCTTAAGAAGCCACCTTTATTATAATCTATTTCACAGATAAATTTCAGAATATTAAAAATTAACCAAGTGAAAAAGGAGGGGTTTTATGCAATTACAGACCGAGGCAAAAAAACAGCCTAGTAAACGAAAGTTTAAAATGCCTGATGCGTACGTACTACTATTTTTTATTGCTTTACTTTGTGCAATAGCTACATATTTCGTTCCTGCTGGAGAATTTAAAAGAGTCACAAACGGTACTGTTACAACGACAATACCAGGAAGTTATCATTCTGTTCCACAATCGCCGGTAGGGTTTGTTTCTTTTTTTACCGCTATTGAAAAAGGAATGACACTTGCTGCTCCTATCATCTTCTTAATTTTATTTACAGGTGGAGCCATTGCAATTCTTGAAAAAACAGGTGCTCTTGACGGTTTAATCTATCATGTAATTAACAAATTTCGGAATCAGCAATTACTTTTCATTTGTATTGTCGCCGCACTCTTTTCTATTCTCGGAACGACTGGTATTATCGTGAACTCAGTTATCGGCTTTATCCCCATCGGCATCATCGTTGCACGCACATTAAAATGGGACGCTATCGTCGGCGTAGCAATTATTTATTTAGGCACTTATGCTGGTTTTAATGCTACTATTTTATCTCCCTCACCTTTAGGCATTTCACAAAAAATCGCAGAACTCCCGATGTTTTCAGGAATTGGTTTACGTACGGCAATTTATATCTCTTTTTTAATTGCTACCATTTTGTATATTAATTGGTATGTAAAACGCTTAAAAAAATCGAATAAAGGAAGCATACTCGGAGATAACTGGTTTCCAAGTAATGCTCTTTCAAGTGAGAAAGAAACAGAGAAAACAGAAGTTCCTTGGACAATACGTCATAAATTAATTTTACTCGTTTCAGCTTTATCATTAATTGCATTTTTAATAGGCGCTTTTCGTCTACATTGGACGGACGCAGAAATGACCGCTACTTTTATATTCATAGCAATTACAGCGGGAATAATAGGTGGTATGAAAGCAAACGATATCGCTTCTACTTTTCTATCAGGTTGCCAAAATCTCATATACGGTGCTTTGATCGTCGGAATGGCTCGTTGTATTTCAGTCATTTTAGAACAAGGCAAATTACTTGATACAATTGTTAATCAGCTAGCACAGTCTCTCGAAGGACATAGCCCTGTATTTGGCGTTATCGGTATGTATGTAAGTAGTGCCGCATTACATTTCCTCATTTCATCCGGAACAGGAGAATCTGTTATTTTTATTCCGATATTAGCTCCATTAGCTGATTTCATGCATATTACACGCCAAGTTACAGTACAGGCTGTTATGCTTGGCGAAGGTGTTGTGAACTGCCTCAACCCAACTTCCGGTGTTTTAATGGGTGTTCTCGCAGCGAGCGGCATTTCTTACGGAAAATGGATTCGATTCATGGCTCCACTTGCATTCATTTGGTTTATCATTGGACTTATTTTTCTTATTGTTGGCGTGAATATTGAATGGGGACCTTATTAAAAGACTCATATATTACTCAATTTATTTTAAATAAAAAAGCTTGTTTCTTATATTTTTTAATAAGAAACAAGCTTTTCTTTTTCAACTACCATTCCTAAGATAAGTTTATCCGTCTCGGAAACTTTTAAAGTTACTCGACGTTTATATTCAGAATAGAGCTATTCCTATTTATTTGGCATCGAATCTATATACTTTTTAACTACTTCATATACATATTCTTGATTTGCCGCTGCTGTATTTGGATTGTATTTTCCACCGTTTGTTTTATTGTTAGATAATACGCGAATCCCTAAAAATGGTACGTCATAAGCTTTGGCGATTTGCGCTGCGGCAGCGCCTTCCATTTCTTCTACTGATGTACCGTATTTTGTATGGAACCACTTAATTCTATCAACTTCATTATTCCAAACGTCTGCTGAACCTATAGTACCTTCCACCACTTTACCTTTTGTATATTTATCTTTTACTGCATTAGCTGCTGCAAGTAAACCCTTATCTCCCTCGTAGTATCTGATTTTCTCAGCATTTGGATCTTCTCCTGCACTCCCTTCAGAAGCCATCAGGTCCATAGATATCCATTTTTCCGGTTCAATTCCTTGGTTCTCATTCATATTTGTTGTTTTTAGTGAACCTATATTCGCGACTTGTTTTCCTAACACAATATCAAATACATTTAAATTAGGATCATGTCCACCTGATGTTCCTTGGTTAATAATCGCTATAGGCTTATATTTTTCAATAGCCACTGCTGTAGCGGCTGCTGTATTTTCCATTCCTTTACCTGTTTTCGCAACGATTACAGGATAATTGTCTACAGTTCCTTTATAAAATACAAAACTCCCAGATTTTTCTTCTTTCACATTTTTTAACCTTTTTGCAAATTTTTCAGCTTCTATTGGCATTGGGCCTTGAATCAAGATAGGGTTTTGATTGCTTTTTGCCTCAGCTACTTGTTTTGGACTAGCATTACATCCTGCAAGTATTGCGAATGACAATGCGATAGTAGTTGCTAGGGAAGCATATTTTTTTAACGGGTTTTTCTTCATAAATAATCTCCTCTTTCTCTTGTTGTTTCATATACTCGGAGTTTTAGTCCAAAGAAAAAAGTTCTAGAAATTGTAGAAGAATCTCTACTTTCTAGAACTACGGTAGTCAAAGTTAATTAAGCAAAAGATGAGGCCAATGCTAAATTATAGATCGGTAGCGGCTCAATACACCGAACGACCGAATACTTTAACCCGTAGTCCAGTTCTTTCATTGGGAACTAGGTAGAAACGCTCGGACCATATTACCGAGTATATACGAGTGATGTTATTTTAAATTATTATATTGGTAATATAACAAACTTTTAGTGTATACGCAATCTAAAAACGAACATTTTTAATGAAAACAATAAAAATGTTCGTTTTTACAACTTAAATAGTTAGGATTTATCATTCCTAAATGGATAACGACGCTAAAAAAACTTATAATCCATATACTAAACTAGATTAGCCTACAACAACCGATCTTTTACAGACAATTACTCTCCCTTCCAACTTCCTCACCTTCGCCTAATATTGAGCTGAGAGTCTTACTGTCCGCATATTGCGAAATAAAATGCGTATCCATCCAATTCACAATAATTCCTTCTAGCTTTGGATGAAGCGGCTTATCTGCACCTTCCGCATAAATCTTTTTAAATTCTAACGCTTTAAAATCACCTTCAAAATATTTTAAGGTATGATCCATATTTTTTATTACATATACTTCAGAATCACCTTGCACATAATCACCAATTCTCTTCGCTTTTTCAGGATTCGCCTGAAAGTCTTTATCACCAGCAATTGCTAGTACTGGACATGTTACTTGTTGTAAATCTTTATAAATGTCATGCTGAAAATGCTCTCTAAACCATTTTGCATTCATTGGCTTAAAACCAATTTTAACAATATCTTTTTTGGAGTTTATCATTTTCTCTGTTGCTTTTTGTGCCTGCTTTTCTCCTCGTTTCTCAATATTGAGAAGACGCATTAACTTTCCTTTTATTCCTTTTTGCTCTTTTAACTCTTTATAAATAATCTCTCTTTGTCTTTTAGTAGCTTCTTCTAACGATTCCGCAGCTCCTGTAAGAAGTATGAGTCCATTAACTGGTGTTCTTGCGTTTACTACAGTCGCTAACATACACCCTTCACTATGACCAGCTAAAATGATATTTTCCAGATCAACAAATGGTTGCTCTTTCAAATACGCAATAACAGCTTCTATATCGGATACTAAATCCCACATCCCAGCTTTCATAAATTCACCCCTACTTGCTCCAACACCACGTTTATCAAAACGTAATGTAACTACTCCGAGGTTTGTAATCAGATGTGCCAAGTCTTTATACATATTCCCTTTCATATTCAGTGGCACTATCGTTCCATCACGATCAACTTCTCCAGATCCAGCGATAATGACAACTGCAGCATACTTCCCGTCAGCTTTCGGTTTAGTAATCGTACCGCGCAAAGTAAATTCACTATTTATCGCTACTTCATATTCGTCAAAGGTCATTATATTTATCCTCCCTCTATTCTTTTATATCCAATTTAAATTTCAAACTCGCTATTATATTTTTGTACTCTCTTATATCTTTCATCGATGCGAAAATCGGGTTCTCTGCAATACCTTGTAGCATGCTTCGCTTTATAATCTCTTCATTTCTAACCGTTTTAGCACCAAGCGGAAAATCTGCAAACCATCCATCAATCGCATCAAAATATGAATCACCGTGTAAATGCAGACTATTTACTGTTAAGCTATCTGTACAAACAGCTGCATATTTCCGTAGTATTTCTAATGAACCTTCAAAATTTTCTTGCATGCAATATACTTGCGCAGCAGCATAGTATACTTTTAAAGTCATATTGGGATGTAGTTTTTCTATTTCATACATGTCTATTAGCATAAAAGCTCTATTTAAAATTACCTCTACCTTTTCAGCGCTTGAGGCATTTATTACTACATAATTCGGTATTGTCGCAACGAGGTGTATTAAATGTTGGTACATACTAATTTGCATCATTTCATTCGCCTTCTCAGTATTTCCAAGCATTTGATACGCCTGCGCGATTAGATCTTCCTCTGGAAAGTTAGGACGTATCGTTTCGCCAAGTATTTGAAGCACATCATTTGGTCTATTGAGTATAAGATAGCAAGTTGCTTGAAACAATGCCGCCTCTTTCACAAGAGAAACATCATCACTTTCTTCCTGTACCCTGCTAAAGAGATACATTGCTTCTTCTAAAATTTCAATTCTTTTATCTGTATCCTCTGTTAACATATGGTGGTTAATAAAAAGTAGTCCCATTTGAAGTAATAATGGAAAACAAGAATAATATTTTTTGATTATTTCCCTGCACTCCATCATTACTTCATCAAACGGTTCTTCACTAAAAGCTTCCGCTAGTCTATGATATAAATTTTTAATATCTTCCTGTTTCATTTGCGGTGTATAACAGATTAGTTCATCTATACTTATGTTAAAGTACGATGCTAACAGTGGTAAAAATGTAATATCCGGATAACTCTGCCCCGTCTCCCATTTGGAAACAGATGCCTTTGTAATACCGATATACGCCGCTAACTCTTCTTGTGTAATTCCCTTTTCTTTTCTCTTATCCGCAATGATTTTATGAATATTAATCTCTCTCACTGTATCACCTCATACTTTTATTATATGTACTATATTCTATACAGAATATGGATTTAAAGTCGACTTTCGTTAACAAAATCAACTGTTAGGAAACATCTCTCTAAAATCAAAGGCAGGAACATATTTGATATGTTCCTGCCTTTTTATTGTGGGGTACCGATACATAGCCATCTAACTAAGATTTTGAAGTGCTTCAAAATCAAAACTTGCATCTCACCACAGTTTTCTATGAGAAATGAATAAATAGGATCTACTTAACATTAGCTCCCGTTATCAGTAATTGGATAACTACTTAAAACCGAAAAGGAATTTGCCAATTTTTTTGCAAAACTTAATGGTGGTTCAACAGATTGGATATGAATATACATAATCAATGGTTTCATATATAACCAATGATTATGTAAGGCGCTAACAATAATCCCTTGTTGAACAATTGATTGTATAAACAAAGGAATTTCTTCTTGTAAAATAGCGATTTCTCCAAAGTTCAACGCATTGCCACTTTGATCTAACGATTCAAAAGATAGCCCAACCGGTATCACTGAGGTGCTTGGTCGTCCTTGAACAAACACTTTAATATTACGACGCAAGGAGACAGAACAAACACCCTGATTTATGTTGCTTTTTCCATTAAGAATTTTAGCAAATTGCTCACAAAGGAAATTAAGGTTGTTCATAAATCTGATGCCCCTTTCTTATCAGATAAAAGTTACTTCATAAGTATTAATACTTATGAAGTAACTTTTATATAAGTAATTCAAGAAATTCCCATAAAGAAAAGACACCCTAAGGTGCCTTCCTCCGACTTGAACCACTTTACTTTTAATAATATGTATTAAACATTAAGTAAACACGTCCTATAAAACAGAATTATTTATTTTCACCAGATTGTTAGTGTACAAATACAAGAAAATCGAAATCGTTTGTTTGGCTAGATTAAAGCAACGCCACATCTATATGGTTGAGATGTGTTACGCCTTCTAATCGGAGAATCTGCTTTATAGAACGTGTCCACAAGTTATACTTTACTACATGTAATATTTATTTGGTGTATTTTTACCGAATATGTATAATTGCATTAAGCTTACGAGAAAAAGAGAGTATACTTTGGTATTGTGTAATAAAGATAAAGCCCACCTACGGAAATAGGTAGGCTTTTTAACGCATAAAGAAAAGACACTCATATAAGAGTGTCTTTTCTAATAGTTTTTTAGCAGAAGCAAGCTGCTCCAACGATGATTAATAAAATAAACAATACAACTAGTAATGCAAATCCTCCAGCAAAGCCGCAGCCTCCACCACAACTACCACCAAAACCCATAATAGTTCCTCCTTTAGATTGGAGGGTAAAACACAGGGTCACTCATGTATTTTAACGGATTCAAATTACTTTATGATTTTACGCATGAATTGAGCAGGTCCTTTTGAAAATAAAGAAAAGACAGCCTAGGGTGCCTTCCCCCAACTTGAACCACTTTAATTTTAATAAGGGGTACCGCCACATGCCCATCAAACTAAGATTTTAAAGTACCCCCTAAATGGAATTTTTTTATAGCACCGAAGTTCATTTTTATGATTTTTTGGGAAGAATGTGCTTCTTAACTTGATACCGCAAAAAAACAAACAGGAATGACTATTAAGTCATTCCTTTTCCTTAAAGAAACATTCTATAGTACTAGCAACTGCCTTGAATGCTTCACCTTGGACACTAGAAATTGATAATCCTCCAATTATATTTTTCTACTGTGAATTTACACTATCCCAGTTATCATCCCAATTTTCAGTAATATGCTTATAAGCTTTAAAAGGTTTATCACGACTTGGTGAAACATATTTTAAAGCAGCTATCAACTCTACAAACTCCAAAATACTTCAGACCCTTCTTTTAGAACTGGAGTTACCTCTTCGTTGCGAGATAAAACTTCCATTTAGGTGGTGCTATTAAATTTTAAAAGCTAAAACAAGCATAACCCCGTTCTAAATTTAGGACGGGGTTAAAATATAGTTGTTTAATTTCCAATATAAGATACTTCACTGTACTCAAAAATATAACAATAAAGTCGATTAAAAATCTAAGGTTTATTCAGGCGCCCGATTGCGGAAAATCAAGAAAATGAGTATGATTGCTGCTTATAGCTTGTTGAACTAACGCACCCGTTACTTTAAGTGAATTGATTCAAAATCTCACCGGTAATTTACTCGAAAAATCTGGATTAACTTAATAAAAAAAAGGACTCCCTTTTTGGGAATCCAATTCATTCAGTGTCACTTTGGTTAAAGTCTAATCTTCTCGGTTCGCAACACTGTCATTAGCCTCATCGGCACCTTCGCCGACTTTGTTACCCATCGCTCCTCCTGCAACAGCTCCTGCAACGGTACCAAGTGGACCAAGAACAGAACCCAAAGCAGCTCCTGCAACAGCACCGACACCAGTTCCTACCGCTTCGCCAGCATCATTATCAACACGGTTACGTTCGTTTTTATCAGCCACTCATCTCACTCCTTATTTAGAATAGGCAAGTGCATTCCAGCACAATACCTTACATATTTTGACCTATAAGGACAGATTTATTCAAAGTGTTAGAATCCTGAGGATTTAGCAAACCGGCGCTTTACATAGGAATGATCTTGTTCTATGTAATTATTGAAATGTTTGATTGTAGAATGAGTAGTACTTTTATAAAAGTCATTCACCTTTAATTTTTTGAGTGAACAATGAAGAAATGAACTGTTATATTCATGACCCTATCTATATTTCGAGAATAAAACCAGTGATTAATGCAGACTTACAAAATTCAAAGCAAGTAACATCCTCTGACGTCAATCAATTATCTATAAAAGAAAAAATGAAAGAAAAGGTTGCAAAAATGTTTGAGTATTATTTGTAAAGACAAAGTATTTTTATATTAGGGATAGTTTCACATTGCCATCAAGATAAGAAATGCAAATACCCCATATCCATCAAGCTAACAAGGAGGAGTTACCCCAAAACGATAAAAACGATCAACATGCATCAAAAAACCACGCTAAGCAAAAATACAATGAGCTGTCCATATGGACAGCTCATTTACATAATTTTTGTTATTAGAAGTTGATTAATATTAGCTTATTTGTCTTATAAGTTAAATTGAGAACAATTAGACCCCAAAATATTCCAGTTCTTTTTGTATGTTATTTAAAGCAAACCTCTCTTGTTTTTGAAAGGAGTTATTTGGTTCGTTTGAAGATAATCTCCAAAGAACTCGTGTATCCTGCCATTGTTAGAGTAAGGACTTGAACAAATTCCCAACCATCTTCAGCATGTTCGGTAATAATACGTTTATAATCTTCTTTAGGTTGCCCTTTCCATCCATCAATTTCGACTTTCACGAATTTGTAATCGTACATATTCTTTCCCCCTTTTCCTAATTGTACCATTTAGAAGAAGCGATGTATTGTACCTTTTTGACTGTATACTCTATACATGTGAGGTTGACATAACGTAACATTATCGATAGCAAGGAAAAAGAAGAACCCTGCTCTCACAAGGGAACCTTCTTTTTTAGTTCTATGAATCTATACATTCTTTTATACATTCCTATCCTGGCACGGTTTTAGGACTCTTGTTTGTTACTAGATTAGCCAAAAAACTGTATAAAATCTTGCATGCTCTTAGCGTGGGGGGTTTCCAAAATACTGGCATCTCCCAATATGTGCTTTCTTATGGATATTTCTTGAACCCTCATTAAAACACTCTCCCGTCCTTTGTCTATCTTTAAAGGTCACTCTGCTTGTTTATTTAAAGTCCTTGCAACGAGGCATTGTACTTCTCCTAAGGCCAAACAAATGATTAAAATTACACATCCATATTATACTGATTAAACTAAAAATTTAATCTCTTTTTATTTCATTCATTATGTAAATAAAAAAGGATAATCCGCCCTCATAATGGACTAATTATCCTATAAATCTTTATCTAAATTTAATAAAATTAGAACTTCTTTCCCTATGTATCATTATTTCGTTATTTCACTAAACTGCGCTCTCGTCACTTTCGCCAAGTCATCCACTTTCAACTCAACTTGTATACCAATTTTCCCGCCACTTACTATGATCGTATCAAGCGATTGGGCGCTTTCATCAATACATGTAGAAAATAACTTCTTCATTCCTACTGGTGAACAACCGCCGCGAATATATCCTGACACTTTCGTAATATCTTTTACTGGAATCATCTCAATTTTCTTTTCACTTACTGCTTTTGCGGCAGCTTTTAAATTTAGTTCCTCATCTACTGGAATGATAAATACATGATAATTTTTACTATTCCCTTGAGCGATTAACGTTTTATATACTTCTCTCACTTCTCGTCCAATTTTCCCGGCTACTGATACGCCATCAATTTTCCCATCGTCTGGATCATATGACATCATCGAATATTCAATTTTTTCTTTATCTAATATTCGCATCGCATTAGTTTTATCTTTTTTCATAGCGGTCTCCTTAAAAGGTTATTTCATATTATTAAGTTTTATTATATTATACACCCTTTTCCATTCCTCCTACATAACTTCACGTATATTTCAAAACTAAAAATATTGATAATTCAAAAAGCATCTGATATAATTTGGAAAAACTTATGTTAAGGAGAGATTTGTCATGCGAAATGTTAATACTTCTTTCCAACTTCATCATCATACGTAACGCCGTGTATCCGAAGAAAAATTTTTCTTCGTGGGTACAGGGCTTTTCCTGTTGACCCACGAAGCGTTCATAAAGCTATGTGGGTATTTTTATACCTGCATAGCTTTTTTTAATTTAAAAAAGGAGTGATTACAATGGAAATGAAAAATGTAAAAGGAACGAAAGACTATTTACCAGAGGAACAAGTACTACGAAATCAAATTAAAAGAGCTTGTGAAGATACGTTTGAACGTTATGGCTGTAAACCGTTAGAAACACCAACGTTAAATATGTATGAGCTTATGTCTTACAAATACGGTGGTGGCGATGAAATTTTAAAAGAAATATATACACTTAAGGATCAAGGAAAACGCGATCTTGCCTTACGTTACGATTTAACAATCCCATTCGCAAAAGTCGTGGCAATGAATCCGAACATCCGCCTTCCTTTTAAACGTTATGAAATTGGGAAAGTATTTCGAGATGGGCCAATTAAACAAGGAAGATTCCGTGAGTTCATTCAATGTGACGTTGATATAGTCGGTGTAGAATCAGTCATGGCGGAAGCTGAGCTCATGAGCATGGCATTTGAACTATTCCGAACGTTAAACTTAGAAGTAACAATTCAATATAATAACCGAAAATTATTAAACGGTATTCTCCAGTCTATTAACATCCCTACCGAATTAACGAGTGACGTAATTTTATCATTGGATAAAATCGAAAAGATTGGGATTAATGGTGTACGAAAAGATGTATTGGAGCGCGGGATTACTGTAGAAATGGCCGATACAATATGTAATACTGTTTTATCTTGCCTAAAGCTCCCTATAGCCGACTTTAAAGACACTTTCAATAATACACTTGTCACCGATGGAGTAGAGGAACTACAACAACTACAGCAATATTTAAGCGCCCTCGGAATAAATGAAAATACGATATTCAATCCGTTTTTAGCAAGAGGACTCACGATGTATACAGGTACCGTCTATGAAATCTTTCTAAAAGACGCTAGCATTACATCTAGCATCGGTAGCGGTGGTCGATACGATAATATTATTGGAGCATTCCGTGGTGATAATATGAACTATCCGACTGTAGGGATTTCATTCGGATTAGACGTTATTTATACAGCACTATCACAGAAAGAAACCATATCATCTACAGCGGATTTATTTATCATCCCACTCGGGACAGAATTACAATGCTTACAAATTGCCCAGCAATTACGTTCTACTACTTCCTTAAAAATCGAACTTGAACTAGCCGGACGTAAATTGAAACGTGCCCTTAATTATGCTAATAAAGAAAATATCCCGTATGTGTTAATAATTGGTGAAGAGGAACTATCTACAGAAACAGTTGTATTGCGTAATATGAAGGAATGTACTGAAGTGAAGATTCCCCTCTCTTCCTTGGAAAATAACACATTTAATAACTATATATAATAAGTGCCACCCTCATTTGGGTGGTTTTTCTAGTGCACAAATAAAGAACTATTCAGTTTACATAATATTATTATAGAATTCTAAAAATGTGAATCACAAAAAACATATCCACTCACCACTATATTTGGTAACATATTATTTCGGAGGAATTAACTTTGAGGGCAGTCGTAAAAGCATTGAAGTGGACTACAGGTATCTCTCACCTTTTATTAATTCCTTGTTATTTATTTCAAGGACTAGTTGACTTATACGGGATACCACTACTTATAGTAATTACTTTACATATCATTACAATTTTATTAGCTAAAAAGGAAGGCATGAAAACCTATGCTAATTATATAGGAATCCTCACTATTCTAGTTGCTTTCTTTCCCTATATACAAATCGCTATACATATTATAGCGTCGATTTTCCTTCTATTAGATGCGGCTTCCGTGAACACAAAAGAATTTTATGATTAAAACAGAAATTAGAGAAATATTTTTCAACCATATAAAAAAAAGAGGGCAGATATGCATCTCCCTCTTTTGTCTAACTCTTTTTATTATTATTCTTGTTCTTGCTCGTCCATAATCTTCTCGAACGCCGCAGATACTTTTTCAAATTCCTCGTCATTCTCTATGTATGAGAATTCATTATCTTCTTCTACTTTTAAAAAGAAGATATCAATGTCTTCCTCAGTTTCTGTTTGAATGTCTTCTACAAAGGCAACCGCAATGTATTCTGCACCTTCGACATCCATCGCTCCAAGCACTTCAACTTCCTGTTCTTCATTATTCTCATCGGTAAGACTAAAAATTTCGCCTACTTCAATTGCTTCCATATTCATTCTCCTCCTATCATACTCTAAAAAATAAAACGTTCAAATCGTATACTTACTAGCATATCTTTCCATAAAAAAGTTGAATTCATACAGAAAGAACAACAAATTTTTGCTGATTCAGCAAAAGTATTCAACTATAAGGATAACATCTATGAATAGGAATGAACATATTTTAAATTAGATAATTGGATTAACTAATTTAAAATCCTCCTTTTGCTTTTCGAGAGACCTCCATGTTCCATAATGATTCTTTCATATAGGAAGCAGATATGCCAACTTTCAATCTGTAAGTAAATACTAAAATGGCACCTCCTATCCTGATTCGTTTCCATACGTTTTTAGGATGAGAGATAAATTTTTCTATATAAACTAAAGTGACTTATGCAGCAATTCCAGTACATCTTTCATCGCAAAAGGCCCATCTTTTTTCACATGCTCAGCGAATTCCGAAACGAGACGTAACGTTTTCACACTTTCGATTGGATGCTCCCCTGACGCACTTTCAGCAGAAAGCATAACAGCATTCGTCCCGTCCAGTACAGCTTGAAATACATCCGTCACCTCAGCTCTTGTAGGAATAGAATGATCTACCATAGATTGAAGCATTTGTGTCGCTGTAATGACATATGTATTCGTTCGATTACATTCACGAATCATCATTTTTTGCAAAAGCGGAATAAATTGATACGGTAATTCCACACCTAAATCTCCCCTTGCGATCATAATGCCATCCGCTTCTTTGCATATGTCTTGAAAATTCTCGATTGCTTCCATCGTTTCTATTTTTGCAATTAAATTAGGAGATGTTTCTTTATGTTCATGTATAAAACTTCGTATTTCCTTTATATGACTAGGTTTTCGAACGAAAGAACACGCAATAAAATCAACTTCCTCTTCTAGAAGAAATTGAATATCTTTTTTATCTTTCTCCGTAATAGCTGGTAAACTAACAATTGTACCTGGTAAGTTCACCCCTTTATGAGAAGAAATATTGCCACCTGTTTTTATCCTCGTTTCTATTTTGTCCGCACTTATCTTTTCAACAATTAATTCAACTTCTCCATCATTAATAAGAATTCTACTTCCAACTTTTACGTCATTCGCAATCCCCACATAATCAACACTTGCTTCTTCTTTATTCCCTTGAACTGGATTGGTATGTAAAGTAAATAACTCCCCTGCTTCAAGTGTAATTTGTTCCTCTTTCATTTCACCCAATCTTATTTTAGGACCTTGTACATCCCCTAGAATTTTAATAGAATCGTCTAACGATTTTACTAAACGCATGATTGTTTTATGACTTTCATGCGTGCCATGTGATAAATTTAACCGAACAATTTTCATACCATTGTTTATTAACTGCGCTAATGTTTCTTCATTATTACTCGCTGGCCCAATTGTACAAACTCGATCAATTGTCATGTCCCCACCATCCTTTTTTAAATGTTTCCCATAAAATAAAGAGAAGATTCTTTTTATAGGAAAGACCGTGTAACTAAGGGTGCAAAGAGGTTTTATATGAAGAGAATATTTTGCGAAGAAATAGCTTGAATTTAATTTTTTGTGCCCAACATTTTGACTCAATCGTTATTGTTAGTTTCGTTGCAATGGGGTACTACTAATAATAAATCTTGTTTACATACGAACGTTAGATTGGGATATCGAAAAACGACCTATGGAGGAACCACAATGACTACTCTTCGAAAAAAAATAATGGGACTAACATTAGCGGGAACGGTAGCATTATTTACATTAGCAACAGGAAGCATAATGAACAATAATGAGGTAAAAGCTGAGGTGAAAAAAGTAGGAAAGCAACCTAAAAATGTAATTTTCATGGTTATAGATGGGACAAGTTCTTCTGCTACAACATTAGCCCGGTGGTACAAAGGTTCACCTCTTGCACTAGATCAAATTGTATCCGGAGGTGTTCGTACATACTCAGCAGAATCGGCTATTACGGACTCTGCACCAGCAGCCACAGCTTTAGCGACAGGAAATAAATCAAATTCAGGCTATGTGGGCGTATTACCTTCTGTTGTGAACTCACCTGGCCTAGAACCCATTAAAGAAGAATGCAAGTTTCGTCCAGTTGCCAACGTCTTAGAAGGCGCAAAACGTTCCGGCCGCGCGACAGGAATCATTGCTACCTCAGAAATTCAGCATGCTACTCCTGCTAGTTTCTCTGCCCACCATGCTAACCGTAAAAATTTCGAAGTACTTGGTGAACAGCAAGTTTATCAAAATATAGAAGTTGTATTAGGTGGTGGAAAGGCAGCACTTCAGCCTACGACAAGCAACGGAATTCGTAAAGACAACGAAGATTTAGTAAAAGTGATTCAAGATAAAGGCTACGACTTTGTCGAAACAAAAGATGCGTTATTAAACTCCAAATCAAAGAAAATCTGGGGTTCTTTCTCTAATACTGCCCTTGCGTTCGATATGGATCGTAGAATAACCAATCCTAAGCAGCCAACTCTTTCCCAAATGACGAGAAAAGCCATTCAAACATTATCAAAAGATAAAGATGGTTTCTTCTTATTCGTAGAAGGCAGTAAGGCAGATTGGGCAGCACATGCAAATGACCCAATCGGGATGATTAGCGATGTATTGGCGTTTGATGATGCGGTTACAGAAGCATTAGAATTTGCGAAGAAAGATGGTAACACTATGGTTATTGCTTTAGCGGATCATGGTAATAGCGGTATTTCCATTGGCAACAGTAATACCACAAAAGGATATGATACCACACCAGTATCAGCTTACATTGCCCCACTGAAAAAGGCGAAAATGACACTTGAAGGTGCTACAAATAAACTAAAAGATGATTTATCTAATATAAAAGAGGTCGCTGCACTTTATGGTTTAGACAACCTAACTAATGATGAAAGAGAAAAGTTAAAAACTGCAAATAAGAAAACTGATGTAGGTCCACTTCTTACTAAATTATTGGCCAACCGTGCGAACATCGGTTTTACAACTGGTGGTCATACGGGTGAAGATGTATTCTTATACTCTTACGGTCCTCAAAAGCCATACGGTTTAGTCCAAAATACAGACATTGCGAAAATAATGGCTAAAGCAATGGGCTTTCAATTAGAAGAACTAACTAAAAAATTATTCTTAGATGCTGAAACATCATTTAAACAAATTGGTGCAAATGTAATGATTGACAAGCAAGATACACTTAACCCGGTGCTTGTAATAAAGCGCAATAATACGGAAGCCAAATTGTTTGTTAATAAAAACATTATCTATATTGGTGGGAAAGATTATGAATTAGGAGGCATCGTTGTAGAAAGCAACGGGAAATTCTATGTACCTGAAAAAGCAATTCAACTATTCACAAAGTATTCTCGCTAAATTTAAAAACAGACATAAAAAAACGCTATCCTTTCTATAGAAAGGATAGCGTTTTTCTTCGTTATATGGATACAAATTTATCTTATTAAATCCATTCAACAATAGTATCCAAAGTTTGTCTTGTTTTATTAAATTTTGGTTCTCCTTTACGGTATCCGAATGCAACCATAACTGACACCTCAAGATTGTCATCTTTTAAAATTCCTTCTTGACGAAGTAAAGAATCTACTTTTTCTTTATCGAATCCTTCCATTGGACAAGAATCAATACCGATTTGAGCTGCACTAGTCATCATATTAGCTAAAGCAATATAAGATTGCTTTGATGACCAATCAAATACAGCACGTTCGGAGTCTAACAATTTAAAATCCGATTCTTGGAATTTTCTGAAGAATTCATATCTCATCTGTTGAGCTTCTTCAGGCAATCCAATAATTTCTTTCATCATGTACTGAATATACTCTGCATCATAGTGCATATCTTTGATGTTTCTTGAAAGAACAATGACAAAATGACTCGCTGTTGAAAGTTGCCCACCTGCTCCCCATGAATATGGTAATAGTTTTTCTCTTAATTCTTTATTTTGTACCACAATAAATTTCCAAGGCTCATATCCAAAAGAAGAAGGAGATAATCTTCCTGTTTCTAAAATAAAGTTAAAATCATCTTCTGAAATTTTCTTCATAGGGTCAAACTCTTTACATGCATGTCTAAAGTTAAAAGCTTCTATAATTTTTTGTTTTGTGTTATTCATAAAAAAATCCTCTTTTCATTAATTTATTACTCAACTCAATTATATTTTTTAAGTATCAATGTTACAAGTACGCACATTTATGTGCTATAGTATTAAAAAAGATACTATTGTTAAGGGAGAGTCTTTTTATGATTAGTTCAAAAGAAGATGATATAAATTATCCATTTTTAAATAAATATTCTTGTCCCGTAGAAGCTATCGTCGAGGTTATTGGTGGGAAATGGAAAGGGGTTATTCTTTATCATTTGTTAGATGGTAAAAAACGATTTAATGAATTAAAAAGGTTAAAACCTAATATCACCCAGAGAATGTTAACACTTCAACTTAGAGAACTTGAAGCAGATGGCATCGTACATCGGGAGGTATATCGTGAAGTACCTCCTAAAGTAGAATATTCGCTAACCGAACTCGGCGAGTCACTACGTCCAATTATCCTTTTAATGATGGAATGGGCGACTAATAATATGGAGCAGGTTTTGGAAAGTAGAAATAACACTAAATAGTATTTAAAACCTGTAATTAGCCACTACAAACAACTCAAAAAAGATTGCCTCTTAGGATACAGGCAATCTTTTTTCTTTTTTTAAATATGAAATTTATGTTTTTGCAGCCTATCCCCATCAAAGAGCTATTTTTGTTTTGTCATTGTTCGCTATAAAACATATACAGTTTCATACGGTAACGATCGAAAACAAATTCCATTCTTGTGTAATCTACATCGGGTAATATGATTGTGATGGGTAATACACCTGTGGTGGATAATAAGACTGTAATGAATGATACGATTGTGGTGGATAATAACTGTGTTGCATGTGTTGCGCTTGTAATGCTTGTTGCTGTGCTTGTATAGCATGATGAACAGCTTGAATAGTACTTTGCGCAGGACCCTGCCCTCCTAAAGGGCGCATTTGCGTTTCATTGTAAAAATAATTGAAAAACATTCTTTATTCACCTCACCTCTGCATATATTTTTGTCTTCATGTTTCATACTATGAATATTGAATTAAAGTGGATAATTCCTAAAACTTATCATCTTGCAATCCCTAAATTTCTTTCTATTCAATAAGATGAATCAAATGTAAAATAAAAGTTAATTTCAAGACAAATTATTGAGATTTTTGAAATTTTCATATATTGTTTTAATTGGGTTTAGACTCTCGAATGTAAGAGGTGTTATTTATGAAAAAGATATATATAATTATCGGTATTTTACTAGTTTCGATACTTATAATTTATATTTTATTCAATACTTCAATTATACAAAGCCCGAATTTATCTCATGCACCTTCTAAAGAAAATATGAAAAAAGAAAAACAGAGAGAGCCACAAGCTAACACCGTTTCTTATGGCTTAAAGAATGATCAAGGTCAACATATCGACAATGGAAGTGAAATTACTAGTGAGAATAATAAGATCAACGTATCGTTATCATTTGTACATAATATTAATGAAGACCGAAAATATGGATTAATTGTTTTAGAAGATTACGAACAAAAGCCTTTTAAAATAGATGACACTCCAAATGCGGTATCCCACTATTCTTTCGATATAAAGCCAAACAGTTCGATCACTACTAAAATTCATTTACAGATTTCTCCTACTGCCAGAGAATTAACCTTTTTAATAATTAAAAAACCTGAATATAAATTAAAAGATAATGACCTAAATAAAGCCGCTATATTAGAAGAAGTTCTAAGTATGCGATATTCGATTAATACTCATCATAAAGATAATGAGAAAATACAACTTACTCCTGTACAGCCGAAAACTGTTTTAAAAGATGATCTTTATGAACCATTATTTGTTACTAGAAATGAGGAAAAACTACAAGCGGTGCTTTCTGAGAATAAAGGTAAAGAGCTAACTTTATCTAACGGAAATGAAACGACAGAAGAAATAAATTATGCAATCGTGGCCTTTAACAATTGGGAGCAAGTTGAACTATTAAATAACAAAAAAGTTGCTTATACTACGGTCGCTCCTGAAACGAGACAAATTTTTAAATTCACATTACCTATAGTAGAACAAGAAAGTAATTTCCAGTTAGTTGCTTTTCCATTTCCTTATAAAGTCAGCAAAAATAATTATATGAGTCAACAAGCATTCGGTTCATTTCGCATCGTAATTAAAAATGAACGATAACTTAAGTCAGACTGGATCTAGCGAGCCCCCTATACTACCTCCACAAACTAAAAAGGCCTACTCACACGAGTAGGCTTTTGAAACTATGAAAGCTTCGTTAATAATTGATTTAAATCTTTTTTCGTTTTCGTCGTTAATGACTTCATTTTATTAACATCGATCTTTTCTTTCTCCGCTCCTACAATTAACGGATACATACTTTGGCCAATTGTTTTATATTCAGTCGGATGTGATGCTTCTAACTCTTTTTCAATGACATCCCACTTCTCATTAATTTGTTTTCCAAGTTTATTAACTGTTTCTAATTTAGGATTTGCAGCTAATTGCTTGTCCAAGCTTTCAATTAATGTAACGACTTCTTTTACATTTGTTTTTACAGCTACGCTTTTCTTCGGATCTTTCGTTGTTTTTCCGTTATTGTTTGTACTTGTACTTTGATCCGTTGTCTTTCCGTTATTGTTTGTACTTGTGCTTTGATCTGTTGTTTTCCCGCTAGTAGTTTGATCATTCGTTTTTCCTGTCGTTTCTTTTTCTTTTGTTGTTTTACCGTTACTTTCTGTTCCTGATGATTCCTTTGTATTTTTTGTATCTTTATCTGTTTTTTCATTCGAAGAAGTATTTGTGTCTTTTTCACTATCTTTCGTTGTTTTTGACGCTTCATCTGCACTTGTCGTTTTTGATTGCTCTTCATTTTGTGTAGTAGCTTGATCCTTCTTCGCTGCATCTTTATCTGTGGAGGTACTACAAGCTGCCATTGTAAGCATTGTACCAATTGCTACTGATGCGATAGCGATCTTTTTCATTTTCATATAAATCCCCCTATGTTTACTTAATTATTTATCCTCCCCTTTACGATTCTATTCCTCCTTAAAAAATCCCTTTTCACACGAATCACCATCTTTCCGACAGTAATCTTCATAATAATACGTACAAAAAACGATAAATTCATTTTAATATTCGAGTTTCTTCTACTTCATTTTTCTCCTCTGTAGCAAAAGAAAAAGAGTATATTGTCACATGAAGATTTACAATCTACAAATGACAACATACTCTCCTATCAAATTTTTATCTTTCTTGACATTTTATTTATGCAAAAAAATTAAATATTTTATAATATTTTTGTTTCTCAACACTTATTAACATAATATCATTATGAATAACCTCCGTTCGAATGAATGACTTGCCCAGTAATCCACTTCGCTTCTTCACTTACTAAAAAGGAAATTAAACGGGCAGCATCCACCGGTTCTCCAACTCTACCTTGCGGGAATTTCCATACTAAATGATGCTGTAATTCCTCTGTAATCCATCCTGTATTCGTTGGTCCTGGATTAACAGCATTGACTGTAATCCCCTTCTCCATAGCAACTGGTGCAACTGACTTTGTAAATGCCTCTATTGCTCCTTTCGTTGCTGCGTATGCAAGTTCATCCGGTATTGGCCCCAATGACTGCCCAGAAGTAAGATTAATAATACTTCCACTCGTTTTAAGTGAAAAATGTTTAATAAATAATGAACTTAATAGCATTGGAGCACGAACATTGACCGTATAATGTTTATCTAACTGTTCTACATCTAACTCTTCAATTTTCGTATGAGTAGAATACGCCGCATTATTAATAAGAATAGATGGATCACCTAAACATTCTGATACCATATACAATACACGATTAGGCGAATAAGACTGCGATAAGTTGATTTCTGCCATTTCACATCGAACGCCGTAACTTTCAATTTCCTTTTTCAACAAAAAGGGCTCTTGATCATTCATTCCCCATGGCATCGCTTTATCATACCGAGGCCAGTACGTGAAAAAAATGTCTATCCCATTTTGAGCAAGCACCTTGCATACAGCTGCACCAATTCCATTCAGACGAGTTGCCCCTGTTACAATTGCTATTTTCTTCACCTTTTTCTCCTCCATCTATACACAGATCCCCTGCATGAATACAGAGGATCTATCTTCTTATTGAATATTTGACAGTATACGTTCAGCACCTAATTTTAACATTTTAATAAAGATATAATTTACAATCGTAAACATTACAAATAAAACGATAAACATAATCCAAAGTCCTACTTGAAGGAAGAAGTATAATACACTTACACCCGCTACAATAACTAAAGCTATTAAAATATTAGCTAAAAAATTCCACAGAGTTGTATACCGACTTTTAAATAATTTCTGCTCGGTATCCCAATGAATATCTGCAGTTTGTGCATCCCAGCGCGTACCGATTAAATTAATTAACAATAAACCGTTCGCACTTAGTAAGAACCAAAGTATCATGAAGACCGGCGAAATACCTGCTACAACTGCCATCGTAATACCGAATACTGCTAAAATGAACACATTAATTAACCAAGCAGTTATTGCTTTCGCAAAAAAGATATCCGAAGCCTTTACTGGTAAGTAACGATTCACAAACCAAGAGCTTCCCTCTCGTGAGAATGACGTTGTTGCAATTACGTTATTTCCCATTAAAAATAACGACGCACAAAGGCCAACACCAATTGCAAAACCTGCTGATTCTGGATTATTAATATACCCTGTAATCCATTTTAAATTTCCATCTTGTACAAATAAAACAAAGAACAGCATAATTGGCATAACGAAAGTTTGCACAATACAATTTAAGAAAAATTGTGGCGTGCGGAATAACGTTTTAAATTCTTTTTTCACATACGCTTTTAAATGTGAACTTTGTACCGTTGATTTCTGTAAGCCTTCTGCTGAAATTACCTCTTTCTTTGCTGTACTCGTTGAAAGTCCAATAACCCCTTTTAAATATGTACGCTCTGCAATGTAATAAAACAGACCGAAAAATGCGATAGAAATAAGAATGTATATTAGTACGTATAATATTCCTTTCCACGATGCATTTTCTACTAATCCCATTGCACCAAAATATGTAGTCGGAAAATAATTTGTCATTTGTATGAAAAGGGAGGATTGATTATTTGTAAGATAATTCGCAACTGAATCTCCAGCTCCAGATACTGCACTTTTATTTCTCCATTGCATAAATACATTGATTCCGACGATAAATAGTATACTTACGATTCCAATAAATATACTTCCTCGATCTTTGTTTTTCGCTATATTCGTATACCTCATAATAATTGTCATAATTAACGAAGCTAAAACTAGCGGAATGATCGGGAAGAATAAGTAAATGACAATCATATAAATGTAATATGTAATGAAAGCACCACTCTTTAAACCATAAGTAATAAAGATAGGCAATAAAATAAACGAGCTCATTACGTATTGTGTAATTAACACTGTAAAGAACTTTGCCGAAATAATTTGCGCTGGTTTTAACGGTAACGGTAGTAACATTTCAACATCATTACTATAGTAAAACACTGTTAAAATGTTCATAATACTCATCAAAAATACCCATATACTAGCAACTGCTAATCCCATCGCAATAACAATTCCTGGATCCTGTCCGAGGTGTATCATCCCTTCATATATTCCATGCGTCATCGAACCAAATATTAAAAAGCCAACAAATAAAATGGCTGCAAATGAAAATAAATACGCCCATCTTTTCTTTTTATCTGTTATGAAATCTGCATAATTTAATTTCAATAATACCTTCGTTAACGTCCAAATTTTACTCATTTCCCGTCATCTCCAAGAACATTTTTTCAAGTGATTCATTGGATTCAAAATGGTCTCTCATTTCATTTAAATTCCCTTTAAACTGAAGATTTCCCTTATTAATAATCGCGACGCGGTCACATATTTTTTCTGCTACTTCTAATACGTGTGTAGAGAAAAATACAATCTTTCCTTTATCCGCATGCTCTCTCATCATTTCTTTTAAAATATATGCAGATTTCGGATCAAGACCAGTTAACGGTTCGTCTAAAATCCATACATCCGGCTCATGTATAAGCACACCAATAATAACGATTTTTTGTCTCATACCGTGTGAATAACTTTGAATTTGATCCGATAAAGCATTATAAAGATCAAATTTCTTCGCTAAAGACTCTATTCGTTCTTGTCGTACTTCTTTCGGCACCTCATACATATCTGCCATAAAATTTAAATATTCAATTCCTTTTAATCGCAAAAACATATCTGGACTATCTGGAACATAACCAAACGTCTTTTTCGCTTCCATCGGCTCTTTCATAATATCTTTACCGTTAATCGTAATGGTCCCTTTATCCACCCCATGAACACCAGTAATCATCTTAATTGTCGTTGATTTACCAGCACCATTCGGTCCTAAAAATCCAAAGATTTCTCCGCTAGGCACAGATAAACTTAAATCTTTTACTGCATAGGTAGACCCATTATAACTTTTTGACACATTCGTAATTTCAATCATTCCATCCAATCCTTTCCTTAATTACCAAATAACTATATTGATATTATAGCATACTTCTATTTTTAGATTTTTATATTTTTTCAGTTTTCTTAACCTTTAAAATAGATATACACGCCTAATCCAACGATTAAAACGACAGCTAATATAATATAAATCAACGTCAGCCGTTTAATATTCCCTTTTGTCGCTTTACTATAATTCGCATCACCATTTCGTCCAATTAATACCGTCGCAATTACAGTAATCACTACAAGTAATACAACAATCATTATCCAAGTTAACATTCCTTCCTCCCCCTCCTTACAATCATTTTACAATATTATCCTCTTTATTTCGCAGTATATTTAGTCTTTTTACTATTATTATGAAAAAAATTGGAAAACTATTATTACCATTCATATCCATATGCGATATATTTCTAACATAACGTGATTTATCCCGCATTAACTGGCAGTAAGACTCCCACCTCAAAATTCGGCTGTAGCAAAGAGGTTAGGTGGGAGATCAACTGCCCGTAAACGCCCGCTTGGTGAAGGCTAATAATCAGTGGGGGATGAACACCCCCCCACTGATTAAAGTTTCACTTTATTTCTAACATTGAAAGGAGAATCTATCGTGAAAACAACTTGGATAAAATATTTAGGATTTCTCGGTTTCTTCGGTTTTCTCGGATTTTTTTATGAAAAAGGATTGTTTACTATGTTCTGTTTCTTCTCCTTTTTCACAACATATAGAACGGTTCAACACGATGAACTGTTTGAACAAATCGTCAATAAATCGTGCCGAAATGCTTTTATCGTTACGTTATTAACTGCCGCTATCATTATGTTTATTGAAATGTTATTTCCTAATCCAGTGTTGCAAGAACTTGATATCGCTATTATTTTCGGCACACTCATTCTTACATTCGGATTCTCTATGTTCTTTTACGATAAACCAGTTGATGAAATGGAAGATACGCCATGGCGTTCGTAACGAAGATAAAAGAATACCGTGCCAAATTGAATATGACACAAGAAGATTTAGCGAAGAGCGTTGGTGTACGCCGTGAAACAATTAGCCACCTTGAAAAAGGAAAATATAATCCTTCCTTGCAACTCGCCCACGATATTGCGAAGGCACTTCATAGTACGATTGATGAGATTTTTATTTTTGAGGATTAATGTAAAAAAAGCCCCTATAATAAGGGACTTTTTTGTCATAACATGCGGTTAAATCAATATCTCTTGTCGAAACGTCGATATAATTTCATTCAGATTAGGAACAGACTACACTTTTTTCCGCAATATCCACAATCCCTAAAATTTGCAGCAAACTCTCCACTTCATAGGTCGGCTTAACACTTGTCTTGTTTTCTTTCAGACTCGGATTATACCAACAAGTATCAATACCGTAATCTTCTCCGCCTTTCATATCAGAAGTTAGCGAATCTCCAACCATTAGTACACTGGATTTATCAGTAATCCCAAGTTTTTCAAATGCATAGTCGAAAATCTCACGTGCCGGTTTTTGATGGCCAACCTCTTCTGAAATAATAATATGATCAAAGAAGTTACATAAAGGCGAATTTCCAATTCTCGATTGTTGCACCTTAGTATATCCATTCGTAATAATACCTAGCTTGCAATCTTGAAGGTTCTCACATAATTGCACTGCACCTTCTATAAGATGTACTTCTTTCCCTAAGTTTTCAAGGTATACATCACTAAATTGCTGCGCATCTACTTCTATATTATGAAGTGCAAATAATTGTCTAAATCGGTCTACCGCTAATTCACTTAGCGTAATCATTTTATTCTCTAAATCTCTCCATAATCCATTACTAATCTCTTTATAACTTGCAAGATAATCATCATATCCTGTAGGCATGCCGAACTGTACAAACGCGTTATGTAATGCGTTTCTTTCCGTTTCAGGGAAATCTAATAATGTATCGTCTACGTCGAATAGTATTACTTTGTATTTCATGATGTTCGCCTCAATTCCTATATTCTCATAGCTTAATTATAGCAACAATAATAAAAGGAGGCTAATCCAATCAGCCTCCCTCCTCATTATTTATCTTCTAGCAATAATTCTTTCATTTCCTCTAACGATTCCTTCGTAAAGCCAAGAGCTTTTTCAGCGTATACTTCAACTGATCCATATTGCTTTTTAACTTCATCAATCGCAGCTTGTAAATACTCAGCACGTGCTTCAAACATTGCACCTAATATTGCTCTACTTTCGTCGTTCTGTAATTTCGCACCTAAAAATGCCATCATTTTTTCATTTAACTTTTCACGGAAACCGTTACTTAGTAAGTAGTCTTTCATTACTGTTTCTTCTGATACACCTAATAGAAGTAATAATAATGCAGAACCAAATCCAGTACGGTCTTTTCCAGCTGTACAGTGGTTTACTAACGGTAAGTTTTCTGGATTTTGAGCGAGTTTTAAGAAGCTCACAAACGCCTCATTACCACTTACAAAATCTTGATTCATTTTCACAAGGTATTCGCCTGGTTTACCTAATACTGATAAATCACCAACTTGGAAAAACTCATTTATATTTAAATCTTTCGCTAAGTCTTGCATCACTGGTAAGCATACTTGGCGAGCGCCTGTAATATCTGGATTTGGCTTATGTTTCACTTCAAAATCTGTACGATAATCACAAATTAATTTTAAGCTAGACTTCTGTAAATACTCGATATCCCATTCTGTTAATCCTGCTAATTCTTCAGAACGATACAATTTACCCCATTTTACTTTACGGCCTTCAGTCGTTTCATATCCTCCCATATCACGGAAGTTAAACGCACCTTGTAATGGTAATCTACGCTCAGCTACCGTCACTGCTTGTCCATTACTTCCTACTAACCTAAAATATGGACGTTCAGTTTCACTCGGGTTTTGAATTGTACATGATGATTCTCCATTTACCGTTGCAAGTAATTCTCCATTTTCTTCAATATGATCTGGTGAAGTACTCCAATAAATGCGAACTTCTTCTATATTATTTTCCCACTTTATATGTAACGTATTATCTTCATTTCGTTCTACAGTTGCTTGTAGCCAATTTCTTTGCTGCTCCATTCTCTCACCAACACTTTCTTTGTATAGTCTAATCCTTCTCTATTGTATTATAGGAACGCTTACTTTGTCGTTTCGATTTTTCTTTTTATCTTACAAACATGCAAAAAGTTCTTTTATTTGTTCATAAGTTGTACACGGATTCCCACGAAATACATATGCGATTTGCTCATCATCTAAATCTTCATATACAACTGTTCCACGATCTGGATGCGAATAAAACTCTAACCCGTTTATCATCTTTTTAACACTATAATTCGTTGTCCATGAAGAAACAGGATAGTACGCTTTGTTTTTATGCCTACAAACCCAAAGTGCATATAGTTTACTATTTTCATCCCAGTATACATACTGCGTTTCGTCATTTCCTAATCCGGCCGATTCAAGCTTCCAACTTAACTTTTCATGAATTGACAATTTCGAATATGATGCATCATGTGGAAAATTCCACTCTCGACATCTTCCTATTTCACCAATTTCACCTCTTTTTGCTTGAAAGCTTAATAAATGAAATGGTGTATGTAATATCGTTTTCGCCAACTCCATATTTACAGGTTGTAACCCAAATAGAAATCTTTCCATTTCATCTTGGTTTACATATCCACGATCAATAGAAATTTCAATTTGTGTTTTCCATTTAGATGTAACGTAACTTTCTTTTCCCTTATAATTTACACCTTTCCAATACACAAGCCCTTTATATTGAAAACAAGCTCCTTTTGCTTGAGAAATACAACTATCTGGAAATACCGGCTCCATTATATCGAGGAAAAACTCTTTCACCCGAAATATACTAGTTGGCGTAACAACTTGAAACCAAAATGTTTCCCACTTTTCACCTTCATAACGTTCTGAAACCTTTTCAACTTTCCAGTCTTCTAACAATACATCTGGATACAGTAAAACGAATGAATGCATGAATTGTTTTAACATATATAGTCCCCTCCCGCTATACGAGTTCGAGAGTATACACCATTCATCCTCCTAAAACTTCCTCACATATCGCTCGGTAGAACTTAACAACTGACATCCGTTCTTTTCAAAAACATCCTTCATCCACTCATTTTGTACATTTATCTCGCCAATATAATAAGATGCACCTATTTCTTTTAAAACAAACATTGCTCCTGTAAAGAATGCCGTTTCATACCCTTTATTTCGCATATTTGGAGCGACTGCGAAATACATGAGTTTTCCTTCTTCTAACGTACCTCTCTCAATATGCGGGATTACAATTCCTATTGGCTCTTCAGCGATACTCGCTGTTAAACAATGTTCTTTCCATTGCCCACCAATTTCTTGTAGCATCGTATTTACAAATTGATCATAAGTGACTTGTTCTTCCGTCATTTCGTTCCAAAGAGAATAAAATATATCTTCTCCTACTTCTTCAATAAGCTTAAAATCGATTTCACTTTCTACATCTTCTACTTCATATATATCCTTAAATACAATCATGTTTTCAGTAATATATTCAAACGAATACGTTTCGAAACATTTCTTATACACATCATAATTTGGGCTTTTTGAAGAAATCTCAAATTGCAATTCTTCTATTCCATCTTTTTCAGCTTCAACAACGCAATATTGCATTATCTCTTCTAATTGCTCTTCTGTAAAAACCTCTGCATTATTTTCTTTTATCATTATAGAAGAAGCATTTCTTCTTATTTTAAAATGTTTTTCTAACTGTTCTATAGTCATCATATACTTCCCTCATCTATGTCATACTCGAATTTCTACTTGTTCTCCTTGCATGAGCAGGATTGTCCTTGAATATATAGAATACTAGAAAACATCGCATCTTTAAAGTGCGGAGGAGGTTCTCCATTGGATATTACAGCGCTGCAACAACAGTTAGAGCTTATACAACAAAATGACTATACGCAACTGCAACATATAGATATTAATGAGTTAACGTTGAACATGCTTCAGTTTATCGGAACAACTGATAGTTACGTTCGTTACCAACTTATATATAAATGTTTTGCACATTTCATTCATCATGAATTCCTTATGGACGATCAACTGAAATTACTTCTACAAACTTGTTTAAGTGATGAGTATTTATATTGTGACATTTACTCCCCACTTACAGATGGGGTTTTCACACGTTCTTATACTGTTTCGTTAATTGCATTAATACTCCAATTCGCTAACTCGCACTACTTTTTTACAGAGGAGGATATCGAAGAAATAAAACACAAACTCATTACATACACAAACTTAGAAATGGATTTTCGAGGCTATATTGAAAATAAAGGATGGGCTCATTGTCTTGCCCACGTATCTGATGCCTTTTCTGAAATTGTTCACAATTCCTATACGACCTTTGAATGGTACGAGGAATTAATTCATTGCTTATTAAATAAAATTTTCATCCCATCGGATCTTTTTCATAATAATGAAGATGAACGAATTGTTACACCGTTACTATCTATGCTATATCATGATTTCCCGCAAGATGAGTTAGTTTCAATTATTTATAAAAAAATAAAAAGGCTTCCTCAAATTAGAAAACGCCTTTCCCTTAATGAATATTGTATTTTATGCGCAAACATTAAAATCTTTTTACGCACATTATTTTTTAGAACAAAAGATGATCATAACTTAGCATTTACAGCACGTAAAACAGAAAAAATGTTAAAAGAACTGCCTAATTATTATTAAATATAAGGAGAAGAAATATGGGCTATATTGAAGACATGAGAAATCTAGTAGGAAATCATCCACTTATTTTAATAGGTTCACACGCCATTATATTAAATGAGAAAAATGAAATATTACTGCAGCTCCGTACAGATTTTAATCGCTGGGGCATTATTGGAGGCGCCTTAGAATATAACGAAACGTTAGAAGACGCTTTAAAACGAGAAGTATATGAAGAAACCGGACTTATCATTAAAAATCCAGAACTTTTCCGTACATACTCAGGAGCTGATTTCTTTCAAATCTATCCAAACGGTGATCAAGTACATGGTGTACTCGTTGTTTATATTTGCCGAGAATTCCACGGTGAGCTTGTATGCGATCAAACGGAATCGAAAGAACTGCGCTTCTTTTCACTTGATGAATTACCTAGTCATCTTCCTTCTGTTATTGAGAGGATTGTTACAGACTTTCGGAATTCGAATTGAATTATTAATATAGTCAAGATGGAATTCATCTTGACTATATTTTTATTTATTATCCCTATTTAACTCTTGAACAATATCCCTTTTTCCTATTCTATTAGCAAAAGGTATAAAAATAATAAGGACTATTCCGAACATCCCCGCTATTACCGTTACAATAAGTTTGAAATCAAAAAATAAAGGTGTACGATCTATTATACTTACCATGTAGGTTAATAATATGCCTATAACAGCCCCTAGTATAATCCCAATAAGTACATATAAATTAACTTGCGTCAAAATAACTTGTACAATCCCTTTTTTCTTAACTGTTATTGCTCGTAAAATAGCAAACTCTTGTCTTTTAGATTGAATATTATTTATAAGTGTATTACATACCCCTAATGTTACACTAAACAAAATTACTACAATAACAACGATAAAGATGGACCACCTTTGCTGAAACATTAAATTAGATTGTTTTAACGATTGAGTATAACTACTTATTTTTAATTGTGGATATTGCCCTTTCAATTTCTTTAATTGCTCCAACGTCTCCCTCTCATTATTTGAACTAATAAATGCACGCTCAAAAACTGTATAATCTTGTTTATATGTTACATTACTCCAATCCATAAGTACTGAAGGAGAATTCGGTAGCTCATTAACAATTAATCCGATTTTTACCTTACTAGTCGGTCTAACTTTTTGTTCCTGTTCTGAAAATAGACCCAATTGAACGATATCACCTACATGAAGTTTATACCGCTCCGCTAACTCTTTTGTAACAATTATACTATTCTCCAAATTGGCAGGTACTTCTGGCAGTAATCCTTGCTTTTCCATTTCCTTTAAATCACCTAAATTATAGTCAAAAGTAATATAATTTTTACCTTGTTTTAATTCTGCCAGTGAGTTCGTACTAATTGTACTAGCTCCTTTTACACTACTTATTTCTTTAAATATATTTTGTATATGAGGTAAGGTAATGGTTGAATCATTAGTCAAACGATTTTCCACAACAATATGTGTTGGAAATTCTCGTTTTAAATATCTTTCATGATTTTTTTGCATCGTTTTAAATATAGTGAAGCCGAAGACAACTATCACCATCATTGTACTTATCATTAAGATAACAAATGTATTTTTCCTTACTTGCGGAATTACATTTTTAATAGCAACAAATGTATTCCTTCCAAATATTTTTTTCATCATAAGTAGACATAATTCTAATATCGAAGAAAGATAAATAGGAAATAAAACATACAATCCTAAAACGAGAAATATAGATCCAATTACTATCACTATCGCCTGCGTGTCTCCTGTATTTGCTACAAAGCCACCAAAAACAGTTAAAAATATACTACTAATTAAAAGGACTTTCCCCATCATACTGCGTGTTTTTTCATTAGAAAAGTCGGATTCTTCATTTTCGCGCATAAGCTTTACTGGTAATATTTTCGAACTTCTGTATGAAGGATATAACATAAACAGTTCAATAAAAAAGATACTACAAATCATTGTTACAATCGCTATTTTATAGTCAAAACTCATCGAATTAATTTGAAAAGCAAATAACTGTTCTAGCCAACTTTGTAAAAAACGGTTACTTATTACAGCTAGTAACAAACCAAATATTCCACCAAAGAAATTAATTACACTACATTGAATAAATATAACTTTAAACATTTGTTTCGTTGTTGCTCCCATTGATCGCATAATAGCAAATTGGTTTTTATATTTATATAAAAACACTTCAAAATTAGACATTAATAATAACGATGTAATAATAAGTATTAATACAGATACAATAACTATAAAAATATGTAATGACGCTAAGTTACTTTTTAAAAACTCATCTTCCTCCGCAATATCGATTCTTAATTCTTTGTCTATTTTATGAATTTGACTAGACAATGCTAATACATCGGCATTCTCTTTTGCTTTTATCAACACATAAGTAGCCTCATTGTGTTTACCTGTTTTTTCATATACGTGCTGTTTCACTGCACCTTCTGATAAAACAAGTATATCCGGAGCTGAACCTCCAGCTTCTATATCAGGTAACACTTCTTTTACTACATAGGATTTATTTTCTATTTCAATCCTTTCCCCAACTTCTACTTGTAAAGTTTCGGCTAATCCATCATTTAATGTTACTTCCTCATTTGATAGATTTTTAGAGAAGTGATATCGACTTTTAGATAACGAATCATTTTGAACACCTACTGAATAAATAGCTGTATTCAATTTATTCACTTGCAAATGATTTACTAATACTTTTGACATGTATTCAATATTTTCTTGTTCCTTAATATTTTTTAGTAAAGATTTATCCATCAATTTATTTTGATCAGGGTTATATCCAACAGATAAGTCCATATCTCCATATAAATTTTTAACTTCATTTATAACAGACTGTTTCGCATGATTCGAAAATACAATCATCGTAACAATTAGAGAAACAGCCAACATAACACTAACTATAGAGGAAATAGCAGTAAATTTATTCGTCTTAAAAAAGCGTAAACTTAATCCCCGTACTGATTTTATCATTTTGATTTCTCCATTAATTTTTAAAATTTATCTAAAATAATATTCATATCATTTACTCCATGAGAACACGTATAATCATCAACAACTTCTCCATTATGAAAGAAGAGAACCCGATCTGCATACGTAGCGATATGAGGATCATGAGTAACAAGAATCATACTTTGATTAAATCTTTGTTTCATATCAACTAGTACTCGTAAAATATCATTAGACGTATTGAAATCTAAATTTCCAGTAGGCTCATCTGCAAGAACAATTGGAGGAGATGTTATTAATGCCCTACCAATTGCAACACGTTGTTGTTGTCCCCCAGAAAGTTGAGCTGGTCGATGATTTCTCCAATTTACTAAACCAAGAACATCTAATATTTTATTTGTTTTTTCTCGTATCTCCTCTTCTGAATCGGCTGATAATATGAGGGGTAATGCAATATTTTCTTCTACAGATAAATCCTTTAATAAATGGAATGACTGAAAAATAAATCCTATGTTATCCCGTCTGTACTCCGTCGCATATGGTTCAACAAACATATTGTTAGGCACTTCACCATTTACATATACAACACCCTCATCAGGCTTGTCTAAAGCACCAAGTATGTTAAGTAATGTACTCTTCCCAGACCCACTCGTTCCCATCACGGCAAGGAGCTCCCCTTTATTTAACTCCAAAGATACATTTTGTAAGGCTCTAACATTTGTATCTACACTCTCATAAGTCTTACTTAAACCTTGAACTGCTAACACAACTTCACTCATCTTTATTCACCTCAACATTATTAAATGTTATTTCCTCCATTAGATTAACTTGAATTAAAATTTTTTCTTTTAGATTACTAGGTGGTACAATTTCTGTTCCTATTTGAAATAACAACATTTTTAATTCGAGAATTGCATCCATTTCTATCCCTCCCTCAATCTATATTGGTAACAAATTTAAATTTCGTTCGATTTTTTTATAAAAAAACAAGGGAACGCTTAACGTTCCCTCTCAAATCCAATCCGTTTTTTAATTTCCGCTAAATTTACCTTCGCGATTTCTCTTGCCCGCTCAGCACCTTTTTCTAACGCTTCATATAATAAATGCGGCTCATTCATATACATCTCATATTTCTCACGAGGTCCGGCTAATTCACGGTCTACAACGCGAAACAATTCTTTTTTCACATCACCCCATCCAATGCCAGTCTCATACTTTTCACGCATCGACTGAATTTCATCTTCTGTCGCAAATTCTTTATAAATTGTAAATAACGTTTCTAGCTCTTTCGATTCATTTGGAAGTGAAGAATCTGTTTTGATTTTAAAAATTAATTTTCGTAGTTTTTCTTGCTCTGCAAATAACGGGATGACATTCCCATAACTTTTACTCATTTTTCTTCCATCAAGCCCCGGTAAAATTGCACCATCTTCTTGTATCACAAACTCTGGAAGCGTAAATGTCATGCCAAATGTATGATTAAAATACGTCGCAATGTCACGAGCGATTTCAATATGCTGAATTTGATCCTTTCCGACAGGTACATGAGTAGCTTGAAATAATAATATGTCAGCCGCCATTAAAATGGGATACGTGTATAACCCCATATTCACACCTGCATCGATCTCTAATCCTGCTTCTTTATTATGCTCTACCTTCGCTTTGTACGCATGGGCACGGTTCATAAGACCTTTCGGAGTTAGGCAAGATAGTATCCACGTTAATTCTAAAATCTCCGGTATTTCTGTTTGGCGATAAAAAATAACGTCTTCACTAAGTCCAAGCGATAACCAAGTTGCTGCTACCTCTTTCGTATAATTATTGAACTTCGCCGGATCATGCACAGCATTTAACGCATGATAGTCAGCTATAAAATATAATGCTTTTCCTTCATTATTTTTTGACATTTGTAATGCTGGTTTAATTGCACCAATATAATTTCCTAAATGCGGGTAACCTGTCGGCTTAATTCCTGTTAACATTATTTTTTCACTCACACTAACTCCTCCTTCCTCAAAATAAAAATAAAAAGAGCCCCTCATCCTATAAAAAGGACGAGAAACTCCCGCGGTACCACCTTAATTAGCTATCATTAGCTCACTTCATACTTCGATAACGTGAAGTAACCGTCTTTACCTACTCATTTCAGCGAGAAGCTCCAGAGCCCATTCCATATTCATCCCTTACTGATTTCCACCACACATCAGCTCTCTAAAAAGTTTCGAATATGTACTCTTCTCTTTCATTGCTTTTAGTTATTTTTTACAGTTTATCACATTCCCTTTCCAATTAAACCCTAATTTTCTGTTTTATATAGCAGGAATTTCTACCTTAATTGTCTAATAATAAATAGGTTTGCAGAAATACTCGAAACAACTTTGGAGGTTTTTTCATGGTAAAATATATATCCATTTTAGGTTCAACAGGATCCATTGGCACATCTGCATTAGATGTCGTTTCCGCTCATCCTGAACATTTTAAAATCGTCGGTTTAACCGCAAATTATAATATCGATCTTCTCGAAAAACAAATCGAATCTTTTCAGCCTCGTATTGTAAGCGTAGCGACAAAAGAATTAGCGGACACATTACGTTCTCGTATTTCAACAAATACAAAAATTACATATGGAACTGATGGTTTAATTGAAGTATCTACCCATCCTGATACAAATCTTGTATTAAGTTCAGTTGTCGGTGTTTCAGGTTTACTCCCAACAATTGAAGCACTAAAGGCGAAGAAAGATATCGCTATCGCTAACAAAGAAACTTTAGTTGCGGCTGGGCATATCGTCACCGAACTAGCGAAACAAAACGGATGCCGCCTAATTCCAGTTGATAGTGAACATTCAGCTATTTTCCAATGTTTAAATGGGGAAAATAATAAGGAAATCGAAAAATTAATTGTTACAGCTTCTGGCGGCGCTTTTCGTGATAAAACACGTGAAGAAATGAAAACATTACAAGCCAAGGATGCTTTAAAACACCCAAACTGGTTAATGGGCGCAAAACTAACGATAGATTCTGCCACGTTAATGAATAAAGGGTTTGAAGTGATGGAAGCTAAGTGGCTATTCGATATTCCTTATGAAAAAATTGATGTTATGATTCATAAAGAAAGTATCATTCACTCTTTAGTGGAATTTATTGATGGATCAGTCATGGCACAGCTCGGTGCTCCTGATATGAGAATGCCGATTCAATATGCGTTTCACTACCCTACTCGACTACCTTCATCCTATGAAAAATTAAATTTATTAGAAATTGGTAGTTTGCATTTTGAAAAACCAAATTTAGAGAAGTTCCCCTGTCTACAATATGCATTTGAATGTGGAAAAATTGGTGGTACAACTCCAGCCGTATTAAATGCAGCGAACGAAATTGCAAATGCACTATTTCTTAAAAATGAAATTGCATTTTTCGATATCGAAAAAACAATTTACAATACAATTGAAGCTCATCATAACGTAAAAGATCCTTCACTCGATGCTATATTAGAAGCTGATCAATGGGCACGCCAATACGCAAATCAATTGTTAATGAAAAAGAGCTAAAACAGTTTTATCTGTTTTAGCTCTTTTTTCACGTATTCAACTTAACAAATCTATACCCATGCGTTACTAACACTTTTAATATCGCATATCCTGGAATTGCTAAAATAATCCCCATAATTCCAAATAAATTTCCGGCAGTTAAAATAATAAAAATGATAGTAATCGGGTGAATGTCTAGCTTTTTCCCCATGACTTGCGGAGAAATAAATTTACCTTCTGCTAATTGTACAATCATCATAACGATAATTACTTTTAACACCATTGATGGCGAGTCGATAAATGCGATAATTAAAGCTGGTGTAATTGCAATGATTGGTCCTACGTACGGAACGATATTTACAATCATTGCCAAAATAGCGAGTAGTACCGCATATTTAATACCAATAATAAGATAACCGATTAATAGCATAATACCGATAAACAAGCTAACAATAATTTGCCCTCTAATATACGAGCTAATCGCATAATGCATATCATCTAGTATTCTCATCGCTGCTGGTTGTCTTTGCTCTGAAATAAACTTTAAAAAGTTATTCGGTAATTGCTCACCATCTTTTAAAAGATAGAACAATATAAACGGAACCATTACAAACGTTAAAACGACCTCTGTAACAGTACTTAAAAATCCAGTTACATTTCCTGTTACTGATGATAACGACTTCGTAAAATCAACTGTGTAGTCTTTTACCATACTCGCTACATCAATATTTAAATTCTCCTGAATTTTGCCTAGTAAATTACTTTCTCCGAATCTACGTGCTGCTCGTTCAATTTCATGACCGAAATACGGCAAGTTATCTATTAATGCATCGATTTGATCTTTAATAATCGGGATTACCGTTACAACTAAAAATACAAATAATCCTAGTACTATTATATATATAGAAGCTATTGATACGATTCGTGAAACACCTTTCTTTTCTAAAAGGGAAACGAATGGATGTAAAATATAAAATAGCACTCCCGCCAATAATACCGGGAAGAAAATTGTTTTTAAAAAGACGATAAACGGAGTAAAAACAAAAGAAATTTTCGTTAGCAATAATATGTTGATAAACAATAATGCAAACCCAAGTAGCACCGCTAAATAATTTTGTTCTCTAAAAAACTTTTTCAACTTATCTCTTTTTCTTATATTTACTTTTTCCAACTAAACCACCTCTTCGAATGATGAAAAGCCCTTATTCAGGGCTTTTCGTCATGATCTATATCTTTATTTCCTTGCAGATTTCACTACAAATGATACAATAAGAATTAATACAATTGCACCTAATAATGCTGGCACGACATGAATCCCACCAAATGATGGTCCAAAAGATCCAAATAATCTACCACCTAACGAAGCACCTAATAAACCTGCGATAATATTTCCGAACATACCACCTGGAAAATTTTTACCCGTTATAGAACTAGCAATTGCACCTATAATAGCACCAACTATTAATGTGATAATCCATCCCATCTTTAGTCCTCCATTTCTATTATAGTTTGTATGATCAAACATAAGAGTAACAAAACTCTTATATGAGATTATAAATTCATTTACACTAAATATATTCTACTATAGAAATATAACTTAGAATCATATATGTATGGAGATACATATATTATATGCAAAAAAGAAAAACATTGTCAAACTTAGCCAAAAGTAATTATATTAATATACCATATATAAAGGAGGTTTCCTGATCTATGATTCACAAATTACATGCCAGTTCTTTTGAGGTAGCATCATCCATATTACAAGTTCAAATCCCAGCCTATAAAGTTGAAGCAGTCTATTTAAACAATACTGCAATACCCCGTTTATATGATACTGTAAACGATATTCAAAGTTGTGACGAAACATTCTATGGATATTTTTCTGCAAATAAACTTGTCGGCTTTATTTCTTTTATACAAGAAGAAAATTCAATTGATATTCACCGACTCGTTGTATCGCCCGATTTTTTAAAAAAAGGAATCGCAACGAAACTGCTACTTTATATTTTTAGCATGTTCCCTTCTTCAATGACATACATTGTACACACAGGTAAAGCGAATACCCCTGCTATTACATTATATAAAAAACACGGATTCATTACAGTATCAGATACAATACTTCCTGACGGTATGATTCTTACGCAATTAAAAAAGACAGAAAACACAAAATAATTTGACTTGTTCATCTCTTTATGTTATCTTTTAATTTATAAAACCTTTTGCTGAGTCCAAATTTTGGAGCGGGGGAACCATTTTTGTAGCTATGCTACTTGGGGCGAATCTTTTTTAAGTAGGGAAACTCTCACTTCCCGAGTCCGACAGCTAACCTCGTAAGCGTAATGGGAGAGGAAGGTGCTTTTTGCCTATGTTACACAGTGTACCTCCTTAGTTATAAATATGGGAACGATATCAATTAAAAACCTATATTTATAGAAAAGGAGAAATGTATAATGTTACGTTTATCAGATCACGCAATAAAAATGATGGAGCAAAGACTTCGACTAGAACAACACCGCACATATCAAGCAAATAAAGTTATAGATAACTTACATCACAAATACTTCTTTCAGCATATTTTCCAACCGAAAAGATAAGGAAACCATACGTACAATATAATTTAATACAAAAAGCTTTGCGATTCATAATCGCAAAGCTTTTTGTATTACTATTAAAAATAATTTTCCATTAACTTATTCATCCAATCTGGCACACGAGCATTTTCTCTTGTATCAAAAACAGCAATATATGGTTTTATATCTAAAATAGCTGTTCGATCATTAGCGTCTAATCCTTGCACAGTCATAACGTTATTTTCAATCGACAATATTTCAACAGTAGTAATTCCAATAGGGTTTGGACGATGCTTTGTCCGCTGAGCAAAACATCCCTTTTCATCAAAATCACTTAATCCCCTTGGCTTTCTAGCCCACGACTGTTTATTTTCTTCCTGAAAATCATTCATATAAAAAATAACAATTGCATGAGAATAATCCTCAAGACCTGCTAATCCTCCAATATACTCTGGATATATTTTGATGTTTGAAATAACACTTCCCCAATTACGATACACTTTCTCGTCTATAGAAGATTGTACTTCTCCAATCTTCACCATACTAACATGGACCATTTTCCTCCTCCTTTATATAACACTACTTATTTCCTCGCCTTAATAATAAAAGTAGTCGGCACCATTCTAGCTTTATATAAAGAATAATATTTCGTAGAAGGTTCAGCTATTTCTTCATCAAATACACAAGATGGTTCCGGCTCTTCTATTCTCTCAATTGTAAATCCCGCTCTATTTAACTCATTTATGTATGTACTTATTTTTCTCTTATATAATGTCGCTTGTACATTTTCCCCTTTAAATGTTTCAAACGTAATAGGAGTTTCTTCATGATAAGAAGACTTAAAAGTAATTTCTTCTGTACCATACTGTAAATTTGAATACACTGGATGCTCCCAGCTAAAAATAAAACTTCCTCCTGGCTTTACATATGAATAAATCAGTTCCAACGTTTTTCGTAAATTCGAAGTCCAACCTAATGCATAAATGGAGTATACAATATCAAAATACCCTTTCGGAATATCTCCTTCTTCTTCCATTGCTCCGCATATTAACTTTGGATTCCAACACTTTAACGTTTCATTCGCTGTTTTAATTTGTTCACTTGAAAGATCAAGACCCCATACTTCCTCTGCCCCATGTTCTGCCATATATTGCAACGAATGCCCACTTCCACATCCAATATCAAGAACCTTTTTATTTCTTATTGAATCGAACAAATGAATCTCATCTTCAGACGCTGTATACGGACCATATTTCGGTAAACAATCCACTTGAAAGAAATAAGGCGCAACTGTATCCCAACACTTCTTATTCAAAGCTAACATTTGTGTACCTTTCATATTCTACATTCCCCCATCCAATTTTCTTGCCCTACTATAAATTACACATTATAACCCGATCTCCCTTTTCTCTTCGCCCGGTAATTTTTCACTTTCGCGATCGTTCCGCACGCTCTTCCTCCTGCTTCTCCAGCATACATACCGCACCATCTTTTACTTCCATTTCGCGAATGATCATAAAATACCCAACGACAATCTGGGCATGCTTTTAACCTTCCCCACAAATTTTCTTGAATCGTCATTAAAACAATGCTTAATACTTTTGTATATACATTCTCTTCGTGCACAGGCTCATATGTAATACCTTTCATATCTTCCTTTACATGTACATGAAATGGGTATTTCTCTAACCACTTTTGCAATGATTCTCCACCTTCAATTGTCACCCGAATATCTTCTCGAAAACTTTTTAATTCCTCTATCGTATGAAATGGAACCTCTTCATGAAAATATTCTTTCATAAAGAGCATGATATCCTCTTCTGTTTGCAGCATATCAATTGGCTCTCTCGTATCGTTTGGTATTTTCCATGTATTTAAAAATTCTCGAATATATTCTAATTCATTTGGTGCATTTTGATTCAATTCCATCCACCTTCTTCTTAAAATTTACTTTTTTCTGACTTTATGTATAATTATAATATAAAATAGTTAACCATTAAATAATTTTACTGGTTACAATATTAGGAGGAGTTCTATGAAAAGTTTCTCAATACCGATACGTTTCATGCTTATTTCTTCATTTTTTATGTCTTTTGGGTACTTTGCAGTATACGCATTTTTAGCTATTTATCTATTAAGCTTTCTTCATTTTTCTGCTGTTCAAGTAGGAACAGTGTTGACGGTTATGACAATCACATCACGAGTTATCCCATTATTCTCAGGATTAATTGCTGACAAAATAGGCTATATCATTATGATGATAGCCGGATTATTTTTAAGAGGAATCGGATTTATCGCTTTAGGAATATGCTCCGATTTCTATACGCTTTCTATTTCTTCTGCACTTATCGGCTTCGGAACTGCATTCTACGAACCTGCTGCTCGCGCCATATTCGGCTCACAGCCAGCTCATATGAGAAAAAATTTATTTACATATTTAAACCTTAGTTTTAATTGCGGTGCAATAATCGGACCAATCGCAGGAGGGTTCTTACTCTTACTTGATCCAATTTATGCCTTCTCTCTAACAGGATCTCTTATGCTGCTATTCGCTTTTATCTTTTACTTCCTTAAAAATCACTTCCAAGTCACTACTGAAAACACGTCTATTACATTAGGGATACAGGCTATCTTACAAAACAAATCTTTCCTTTTGTTTTCACTTATTATGATTTTCTTCTATATTATGTTTACTCAGCTTACTGTCGCACTTCCACTTCATATGAAAAACATTAGTAATAGCAACCAGCTTGCTACACTAGTTATTACGATGAATGCAATAACAGGCGTCATATTTATGGTGTTATTCCGAAAACTATTTCACAAATACAACACACTTTCGATTATTAAATACGGTGTTTTATTAATGAGTATTTCCTTTTTACTCATTCCTTTATTTCAACACCCATATTGGCTATTCATTTGTGTAATTTTATTTACAATCGGTGAAACACTCGTATTACCTAACGTTGATATCGCTATTGCAAATTACAGTAACGAATCATATACAGCTACTTACTTCGGATTCTATCAACTATCACTCGCATTTGGTTTTATCATCGGTAATTATACCGGTACATCTTTTACATCCAACTTAAACGGAATGTATACACCATGGCTTATTTTCGGCGGAATAGGACTTATTGGTTTTATTTCACTACATATTTTAAATATTAAAAAAACGGACTCTACAGAGGATATATACCTACGTAAAGATACGAAATCTCTTTAAAAATTTTCAAGTTTGGTAGAATCACATTGTCATCAAATTACAAGTTGTTTGCCAGGACGAAAAAACGAGTAGAAGTCACATAAACAAAAGCGAAGCCTCAGAAGAGACTCCGCTTTTGGAGCTTTGCAAATGTGCCATTTTGTGAAACTAATCCACATTAACATTATTATTTACATTTTCTATGCTTGTGCTTCATACAATCATGCCGCGGGAAACACGGTCGAACTGGTATAACCTCAGGGACTATTGGTGTTATAACCGTTGACGTATTATTAGAAGGATTTGGATCTGGTGTGTCACTACTTACAGTAGCCGTATTTATTATAAACCCGATTGCATTCGGACTTACAAATCCTCTAATAATTATAGTAACAAAGGCACCACTAGCCAATGTTCCTAAATTTAGTGTCCCGTCCACGGACTAAACGTTACTCCTCCATCTACTGAAAACTCCGCATTGTTGAGCTGAGTCGGTATCGTATCTGTTACAACGACATTCTGCGCACTTGATGGTCCGGCATTCGATACAAATAATGTGTAAGTTAGGAATCCACCTGGAGGTATTGTGTTTGCATTCACTGTTTTTATTATTGAAACGTCTGCTGATTCACCTACAGGCGTAACAACGGTAGATGTATTGTTGTCAGGATTTGGATCTGGGGTCGGTGAGCTTACGGTTACAGTATTCGTAATAAATCCGTTAGCAGCAGAAGTCAATATCCCTCTTATTAAAATGATTGATGTTTCACCTTTTGGTAAGTCACCTATATTCGTAGTACCAAGCCATGGATTAAACGTGATTCCTCCATCTACTGAAAATTCTACATTCGAAAGTTCTCTCGGTACTGCATCAGTTACCGTTACAGCCGCCGCATCTGACGGGCCAGCATTCGATACTAATATCGTATATGTGAGTACCTGACCTACCGACACTGGCACTGTGCTTGCCACTTTTACAACAGAAATATCAGCAGAAGTAGTCACTAATGTCATAGTAGTTGAGGTGTTATTCGTTGGATCTGGATCTGGTGTTGTTGAACTTACGGTTGCGGTGTTTCTAATGATTCCCCTAGCAGAGGAACTTACCATTCCTCGAATAAAGACAGTCACTGATGACCCGCTAGCTAATGTTCCTAATACAATAGAACCAGGCCATGGATTGAACGTATTCCCTCCATCTACTGAATATTCCGGATTCAAAATCTCGCTCGGTACTGTATCTGTGAGTGTAACATTTTGAGCATCGGATGGTCCTGCATTTGCTACAACCAACCTATAAGTGAGTATCTCTCCCGCATTCACTGGATTCGGACGACCTATTTTCACTACTGAAATATCCGCTGACTCAGTTACTGGTGTAACAATAGTTGATCTGTTATTTGCTAAATTTGGATCTGGTGTCGGCGAGCTGACTACTGCCGTATTCCTAATGAAACCAGTAACTGATGATTTTACTGTTCCCCGAATTAAGATCGTTGCGGAAGAGCCATTTGGCAATGTACCTATATTCGTAGTACCAGGCCATGGACTAAACGTTACCCCTCCATCTGTTGAAAATTCTGGATTTGAAATTTTTCTTGATACAGCATCTATTACTGTAACAGCTTCTGCATCTGACGGCCCTAAATTCGAGACAACTAAAGTATAAGTGAGTATCTCACCTGCGTTTACTGGGTTCGGGTTTCCTGTTTTCACCACTGAAATATCTGCTAATGCATTCACAGGCGTATCAATCGTTGTTGTGTTATTCGTTTGATCTGGATCCGGGGTCGTTGAATCTACGGTTGCGGTGTTTCTAATTGTTTCCGTAGCAGAGGCACTTACTGTTCCTCGAATGAAGACAGTAATGGAAGACCCATTTGCTAGCGTACCTAAATTGATTGAACCCGGCCATGGATTAAACGTTACTCCTCCGTCTATTGAATATTCCGGATTTAATACCACACTTGGTATAGCATCTGTTAACGTTACATTCAGCGCATCATTTGGGCCTGCATTTGACACTACTACACTATAAGTTAGTAATTCACCAGCAATCGCAGGTGATGGATTAGCTAACTTCGTCACAGAAATATCCGCTTCAGTATTCACAGGCGTAACGATCGTTGAGGTGTTATTGTCTGGATCTGGGTCTGGGGTCGTTGAATCTACAGTTACTGAATTCGTAATTAACCCCGTAGCCAAAGGATTTACCGTTCCCCTTAGTATAATTGTTTGTGAAGCCCCATTTGCTAGCGTACCTATATTAATAGAACCCGGCCACGGATTAAACGTTATTCCTCCGTCTGTTGAATATTCCGGATTTAAAAGTTTACTTGGTATAGCATCCATCACCGTAACATTCAATGCATCATTTGGTCCTGCATTTGACACTACTACAGTATAAGTTAATATCCCTCCTGCAAGTACTGGACTCGGATTCGCTGTCTTTACTACTGAAATATCTGCTGACGTATTTATCGCGCTAAACTCCGTAGAAATATTGTTTGTTGGATCTGGATCCGGCGTCGTACTATTAACTACGGCTGTGTTCGTAATTAATCCCGTTGCCGAAGGGTTTACCGTTCCCCTTAGTATAATTGTTTGTGAAGCCCCATTTGCTAGTGTACCTAAATTGATTGAACCCGGCCATAGATTAAACGTTACTCCTCCGTCTGTCGAATATTCCGGATTCAAAATCTTATTCGGCACCTTATCTATGAGCATTACATTTTCTGCATCTGATGGTCCCGCATTCGATACTACAATTGTGTAGGTCAGCACATTTCCTGCAAGTACTGGATTTGGACTTCCTGTTTTCACCACTGAAATATCCGCTAAAGCTTCCACTGGTGTTTCGAAAGTTGAGGTGTTATTCGTTAAGTCCGGGTCTGGGGTTGTTGATTCTACCGTTGCTGTGTTTATTATCGATCCAGTTACATTAGCACTTACCGTTCCTCGGATCAACACTGTTTCTGCTGTACCATTTACCAATGTACCTAAATTGATTGAACCTGGCCACGGATTAAACGTTACTCCTCCATCTATCGAATATTCTGGATTTAAAACAACACTTGGTATAGCATCTGTTAACGTTACATTTTCCGCATCTGATGGACCTGCATTTGATACTACAATTGTATACGTGATTACCTGCCCCGCAATCACCGGATTTGGATTCCCCAATTTCACCACTGAAATATCCGCCGATTCACTTACTGTTGTAACGACTGTTGAAGTGTTATTCGTTGGATCTGGGTCTGGGGTTGTTGATTCTACCGTTGCTGTGTTTGTAATAGTTCCAGTAGCAGAGGTACTTACCGTCCCTTGAATCAAAATCGTTTCTCTTGCACCATTTACTAAAGTTCCTAAAGAAAGAGTACCAGACCACGGATTAAACGTTACTCCTCCGTCTGTTGAATATTCCGGATTTAAAACAACACTTGGCACTGCGTCTGTTACTATTACATTCTGCGCATCTGATGGACCCAAATTAGATATGAAAAGCGTGTAAGTTAGTAAGTTTCCACCGCTTACTGGGTTTGGACTTGCCGTTTTAATAATAGCAACATCTGCTGAAGCATTAACAGGAGTAATAACTGTTGAGGTGTTATTCGTTGGATCTGGGTCTGGGGTAGTCGAATCTACAGTTGCTGTGTTTGTGATAGAATCAGTAGCAGAGGTACTTACTGTCCCTCGGATCAATACCGTTTCCGTTGCACCATTTGCCAAAGTTCCTAGAGAAAGAGTACCAGGCCATGGATTAAACGTTACCCCTCCGTCTATTGAATATTCCGGACTCAAAATTTCACTTGGTATAACGTCCGTTAACGTTACATTCTGTGCTGCATTTGGTCCTGCATTCGAAACTACTATTGTATAAGTGAGTAGCTCACCAGCTACAACAGGTGTCGGACTTGCTGTTTTAACAACAGAAATATCCGCCGAGAAACTAATAGGAGCAAAAGAGGTATCAGTGTTATTGCTCAAATCTGGATCGAATGTTGTACTGCTAACAGTTGCGGTATTCACGATAATTCCTGTAGCAGAAGGACTAACTGTTCCTCGAATTATAATTTGTACCGAACCACCTGGCGGTAACGTTCCTAGACTTAAACTTCCTGTCCAACTCTGAAAAGTAATTCCTCCATCTAAACTATACTCTGGATTTAAAATCTCAGATGGAATATCATCCGTTAACGTAACATCTTGAGCCGCATCAGGACCATTATTCGTTACTTGTATCGTGTAGGTGAGTTCCTGTCCCGGCTGTACTGGTACTGGGCTATTCGTTTTCACAACCATTAAATCAGCAACATTACTCACTTGTAAAATATAATCTTCTACTTCTCCATCAGAAGCAGGACCTACACTCCTTGTATCCACTGATGTTGGAGTTCCAGCATTCTGATTAATAAGATTATCTGTTGTTAATCTAAGTCTTACAAAAGTGTGACCAGGAGTTAATGTTACACCCGGTGGTACCGTGAAGTTCAAGATAACGGTTTGAGTCCCGGCAGCTGAAGGCACAACTTGAACAGCCGCTCCCTCATTCCCTTGAAATATTCCATCCTCATTAAAATCTATCCAGCCATATAAATTAGCATCACTTCCTGTTTCATTCGTTACGGTTACATTTAACGAATAACTAGTGGCACTAATAGAAAGTGTAGCAAGAGGAACCGTTAAGCCGTCATCTTGAATACCTTTTGAAATATCGTCACCTGTTGCTGTGGGATTTTGATAAGCATCTGTTTCCGCTGTAACTTTTGTCCCTAATACTAGTTCATTTACAATTCCGTGACGTGGTCCATTATTAGCTAGTAACGTAGAATAATTATCTGGTCCGTTACCCGGAGCAGTATTTGGGGCGTCACCAAAATCTACGTTAATTTCAGCTAGTAAGCACATAGTTGCATCATTAAATGAGGTTGTAACTGTACTAGAAAACAATGCCGCAGTTGCCGTATTACCAGCGATAATATATCGGTATATGTTACCGGTTGGATTAGCAATCGCATAGATTATACCATTCGAGTCTAACGCAATTGCCCCAAAAGGTCCCGTATTATGAGGTGTTGTCGTTAAATTTGTAATTTGTCCTGTCGTAGGGCTTATCCTTATAGCAATACCGGTAGGTGTTATGCCGTATAAAAAATTATCTGACGGATTATATACCCAATCACTTACGTTTAGTGTTGTACTTAAACCAACGCCAAAATTACTAGTTTGTTCTGTATATCCAGTCGCTGGATTAACTAGTTTCATAAATGTTGCAGAATTTGGACGCAAATCAATTACATAGAATCTTGCAATATCATTTACAGAAATATATAGAAATCCATTAAGATCAAAAGCTCCAACGTTATAATTATCCACAGGTAATCCTGTCGGTAGAGGAAATAGAGCTGTTACATTTCCATTGTTATCTACACGTACAATGTTATTATTTAATTGATCATATCCATAAATATAATTATCCAAAGTATTATATGCAATAGCATTTATATTTACAGGCGGATTTACCGTTCCTTGAATCAATGTTGCACCAGTGACAACATTGATGTTATACCAAATAGATGGGGTACCTGCAAACTGAATCATAGTTGTCGTACAATCTAAAGGATTATTAACAGTATCGTGGCTAAAATTTTGATTCGCAATTGTTGCACCATTATTAATTTGAGCTGCGGTAACTGTAATTGTTAGTTTTCTCGGTCCATTCGACATAGTAAATCCATCAGGTTGAGTGAAATTTGTAGGTGGGCAAGTATCGCCTGGATTAGCGACAGGTTCATATACAGTATAAGTTCCTGCCGCAGTGACAGTAAAACTATAATTTCCATTTATATCTGTTTGGGTAGTTATACATGTTGCTGCTGTACTGCTAAATAAAACAACAAAAACATTAGGTATTCCTGGCTCTCCAGGATCAAATTGACCATTGTGATTTAAATCATTAAATACAATTCCCGATATTGTTGCTGCCAAACATTATCACTCCCGTCTCACTTACCATCTTATATATCTCAATCAAAAAATATTTCATTAGGCCAAATGTATTATAAAAAGCTGTCCTAATTCTTATTGATACCTTGCTAATAAAGACATAACTATTCCACGTATTTTATGCACATTTAGTACATTATGTGAATGATTTATATACAAGACTTCTTATCCCCTAACGATGTAAAAGCACAAATTTTGATGCTACCTTCTAAAACATATATACCTACATCCATTTTACATATTATGGTATAATTTAAAGAGATTGATAGCTATTCATCTACGTTCCACACTAATTTTCTAGAAATGAACAAATCAAAATTTTTTCGAAATCGGGGGGAGATTATGAAAAAGAAATTAAGTGTTCTACTATTCATCGGAATCATATTATCCGGATGTTCCACTATAGTAGAAAATTCTTTAGAAACTGGAAACGGCAGTATTGAATTATTAACACCAACGATTGCAACAACAGATAATGAATTAGAAATTAAAACTGAAGGCATTGATGAAAATAAAGTGACGTTTATTTATGTTGCCAATAAAAAAGTATTGGAACAAAAAATAAATAATGGTCAATCCTACAAACTCAACATTAAAGATATCGAACACGCTCATAGGACGGACTACAAGCCAAGAGTTCAACTTTTGCAAACAAAAGATGATAACGAAGATGGAGACATGGCAACCTTTAAACAAGTTAGATATACAGTTGAAAAAAAGTAGTTTTATAGTTATTTCATTTAAATATAACAAACGAAAATATACTTTTAACAGGGGGTAAATATAAGAGGTACTAATATGAAAAGACGATGGATTTTTTGGTGGATTGGTAACATATTTTGGATTACCATTTTTGGGATATTGGCAGCTATTATTTGGCTAAGAGAGGCTGATGGTACTGGTGTTACTCAAACACCAGAGCTTAAACTAGTGGCATTTATCGTTTTATTAATTGCATTTATATTACCGATAATTATTCAATCTATATGGCTAATTGTTAATTTGAGAAAGAGCAATAAAAAATAATCATACATAATTTTTTTTAGAATTATACGAGAAACCATAAAAAAAGAGAGGAATTTTTAAAAATTAGATTCCTCTCTTTTACATTTTCGTATTCATATAGGATTATGGTTATAAACTTATTTTTAAGCCATACTACTCCTTTTTCTTACGATGCATGTTCATCTTTCTTCTTCTTCAACAACGCTCTCTTCTTCATCGCTTTCGTTAAGTATCCGCCTTTAAACGAACGGATTTCATAAGAAGACATAAATGCTTTTGGTGCAATTTCATTAATAATTTCTAACAGTTCTTTTTCTCTAGAACGCTTTGCAACGATATCTAAGCGATAACGTATTGAATTAATTCCTTCACCTTCAAATACTGTAACACCAAATCCAGAGTGACGTAGTTCATCTACTAATTCATTACAACGGTCTAGCAAACTAACTTGATACGTAATATATCCAATTGCTAATTTATTCTCTATATAACCGCCTAATAATAGTCCCGTACTAAAACCGATGACATAGGCAACAATGTTCATCCAATTTGATAAATCTTGAAACACAATACCTAAACTAACAATGTAAATAGCCCCTTCTAACAATCCAACACCTGCAGCGGATCTTGTTTGATTCTTTACAAGCAAAATCGTACGGATTGTTAAAGTTGGAACGTAAATAATTTGAAGCACAAAAATAAGTAAAGCTTGTAACATTGGTATCCACCTCTTTCGCAAATTCTTTTGTCATGATAACATACATAAGCTTTAGAAATCGATGGGTTTTTAAATTTTTTTTAATTTTTTTTCACACTATTGAAATGCCTCAAAAATAAGCGTATTATGTTTGGCGTAAATTCGATAAGTACCAGTAAGTCCTCGTATTATATCATTTATTTTCAAACTCAAAAAAGGAACCCCATTAGGTCCCTTTCCTCATAACTCTATGTTTTTCGAAGCATTTGCCCTTTGCTTCTCTTCTTCTTTTACTAGCTGCATATTTGCATAGGCTAAATTCGCAATCATTAAAAAGTGTCCACCTAAAATACCCGTACCAAATGCCCACATTTCCATTTCATGCTCAATTTCATACATAATGATAGCCCCTAATATTGCGGCTGCAAATCGGTTTAAAACTCCTAATCCAGGAGCCTTTTCTTTCATCACGATACTTCTTCCTAGTTTCTCCACTCTACGAGCTAATAACCAAAGACAATATGCGCTAACTGCTAAACCGATACCGAACCCTGTCACTTGTTTTCCAAATGGAGTAATCGCCCACATTAGTAGTAAACCACTAAAGATTGTATACAATTGTAATCGATATACACGTAAGGCTACTTGAATCAAAATATCCGCTCCTAATTTCACATTTTATTATGTGTCAGAAAAAAAGCAGCAACTTACACAGTTGCTGCTTTCTCTTGTTCTTGTTCCATTTTTTGAATTTCAACACGTTTAATTTGATAAGCATCTTTTTCTAACACTTTAAATTCATAACCTTCTGCTTCAACGTATTGTCCTTCTTCGATTTCATGATTTTGCATCATAATCCATCCACCGATTGTATCCACATCGTCTTCTTCAATGTGTAATCCAAACAAATCTTTTACTTCTGATATAAGCACTTTTCCATCAACAATTTTATGGTATTCGTTCACATGTTGAATTGGTGGTGCTTCATCTTCATCATATTCATCACGAATTTCGCCGACGATTTCCTCCAATATATCTTCAAGCGTTACAATTCCAGCTGTTCCTCCGTACTCATCATATAAAACAGCCATTGGAATTCGCTTCTTCTGCATTTGCAGTAATAAATCATGAATTGGAGTAGTTTCCATAACTTCAATAATCGGACGCATATACGTGCGAATCGATGATAAATCTTCTTTATCGTTGTTCATATATCGAATAAAGAAATCTTTTACATTGACCATACCGATAATATCATCTTTATCTTCTCCAAAAATCGGATAGCGTGTGTATCGTTCATTTTGGATTACTTTCATGTGTTCTTCTACTGAATCTTCAAGATAGAAACCAACGATTTCTGTACGCGGTACCATGATTTCTTTCGCAATGCGATTATCAAATTCAAAGATATTATTTACATACTTGTATTCAGCTTGATTAATTTCTCCACTTTCGTAGCTCTCTGAAAGAATAAGACGTAACTCTTCTTCTGTATGAGCTACTTCATGTTCAGAAGCTGGCTTCAAACCGAATAAACCAGTTACAACACGCGCAGAACCATTCAATACCCAAATAAATGGATACATAGCTTTATAGAATATCATTAACGGACCTGCTAATAACAATGTCACCTTTTCAGCTTTTTGAATTGCCATCGTTTTCGGAGCTAATTCCCCGACTACAACGTGCAAGTACGTCATCGTCATAAATGCAAGACCAAATGTTAATACTGATGAGATAGACGGATTTAAGTTCCACTTCTCAAATAACGGGTGTAATAATTTTTCTATCGTCGGTTCACCTAACCAACCAAGTCCCATCGCTGTAACTGTAATACCTAATTGACAAGCAGATAAATATTCGTCTAAATTTGTTGTTACTTTTTTCGCTGCTAATGCGCCGCGTTTCCCTTCCGCAACAAGCTGATCAATGCGACTTGAACGTATTTTTACAATCGCAAACTCTGCTGCTACGAAAAATCCAGTAAATGCGATTAAAATCGCAACCATGACTAAATTAAATATTTCCAATGAATCCCCTTAGTTAAAAAAACTAAGGTGTCCACCTCCTGTATACTATAATGTTTTCTTATTTGTTCGTTAGAAAACATAGCCCGATACAAAAATTAAAGAGGTCGGATTTCACTTATTCTATAATAATAGAGCAAGTGTCTGTAATAAAGCTGTCGTTTGACCTGATAAAGATTTCGATATTTTTTCACGTTGTGAATCAGTCAATTCATCTAAAAGAGGCTTTAACTCTGTTAGTTCTGCTTCTAATTTATGAATATGGTCTGTCACTTCATTCACATGTTTCGAAACGTGTTCATTGATACCGAGCAGCTTCTTCTTCTCCTCGATCTTCTCTTTAATCTCACAAAGCGGCATATGCATTTCTTTGCACTTCTCAATAAATTGTAATGTCTCAAATGCTGTTTCATCGTAATAGCGATAATTAGATTGAGATCGCTCCGCTTTTAAGATACCTAGATTCGTATAATAATCAATCGTTCGTTTCGACACGTGAGCCATGAGAGCCAACTGTCCGATTCGATACACCTTCCCAACGATCTTCCCCCCTTGTTTATATTACTAACATCATACAATACATAAACTGTACAGTCAAACGTGACGGTTTATCATTCATAATTTATACAAAATTTATCGTCTCATCTTATACAATCTAATACATTAATTTGATTATATAATAAAATATTCGAATTTAAAAACCAAAACGAACGAAATATAACCATGAAATTGCCCGTTCCTTTCTAAGTTAAGTACATATCATAATAACATCGATATCAAATTCTTTTTATAATTAGGAGGAAAAAAATGAAAGCTGTTATTCTTGCAGGTGGATACGGAACAAGGATTGGGGAAGAAACTCATTTAAAACCAAAACCTATGATTGAAATTGGAACAAGGCCTATTCTATGGCACATTATGAGTTTGTATAGTCATTACGGCATTACTGAGTTTATTATTTGCTTAGGCTATAAAGGATATGCAATTAAAGAATTCTTTCTAAATTATAACTTACACATGTCCAATTTCACGATACAGTTAAGCGATAACACAATTACTAGCCACTCTCATCGTATAGAACCTTGGAAAGTTACACTAATCGATACTGGTCTAAATACTGAAACGGGTGGACGAGTTAAAAAAATACAAAATTACGTCGGGGACGAACCTTTTTGCCTCACTTATGGCGATGGATTAAGTAATGTAAATATAAAAGAACTCATTGCATTTCATAAAAAACACAGCAAAATAGCTACTGTTACTGCCGTACAACCTCCAGGCAGATTTGGTTCTCTCGTATTAGATAAACAGTCTGTAACATCCTTTCAAGAGAAACCATTAGGTGATGGCGGATGGGTTAACGGTGGATTTTTCGTTTTAAATCCTGATATTTTCAATTACATTAGTGGAGATAAGTCTGTTTTTGAAACAGACACTTTAGTTCAGTTAGTAAACAAAAACGAATTGGCCGCATATCAACATACTGGTTTTTGGCATCCAATGGATACAGTGCGCGATAAAAATAAATTAGTCGAGCTATGGGAAAGTAATAACGCTCCGTGGAAGGTTTGGTAATATGACTTCATCATCTTTTTGGAATAAGAAAAAAGTATTTATTACAGGACATACTGGCTTTAAAGGCTCATGGCTTACCCTTTTTTTAACTTCATTAGGTGCAGAAGTAGTTGGCTATTCTTCTCACCCCCCATCCACCCCTAACCTTTTTGAACAATGTAACGTATCAAAAGAGTGCATAACAATTAAAGGCGATATTACAGATTACGATTCTTTATTCCATGCCCTGAAACAACATAACCCTGACATACTATTTCATTTAGCAGCTCAGCCAATCGTCACCACTTCATACAAAAATCCTATCGAAACATTTAAAACGAATGTTTTAGGTACTGTTCACGTATTAGAAGCGGCAAAGCATATAGAAAGTATACGTGGCATTATTAATGTTACAAGTGATAAATGCTATGAAAATGACGGGAGCGGTAACCGGGCATTCGTGGAAACTGACCGACTAGGAGGTTTCGACCCTTATAGTGCTAGTAAAGCTTGTGCTGAACTAGTTGCAACATCATATCAAAAATCATTCTTCCGCACTAATCCTCAGCAACTTGCCTCAGTAAGAGCAGGTAATGTCATCGGCGGCGGTGATTGGGCAGAAGACCGATTATTCCCAGATATCATTCGTGCATATTTACAAGATAATACATTAAATATTAGAAACAAAAACGCTATTCGTCCGTGGCAACACGTATTAGATCCTTTACATGGCTATATTCTTTTAGCTGAGAAGCTTTGGAAAGACGCCGAATATGCAGCCGCGTGGAATTTCGGCCCGATAAATGAACCTAACAGAACCGTTCATGATGTCATTCAATCTATAATTAAATTATGGAATCAACCACTAACAATCCTTTCCCCTCATACAAATACTCCTTATGAATCACCTATTTTAACACTCGATAGTACAAAAGCAGTAATTAAACTCGGTTGGACTCCTAAGTTATCAACAGATCATTCTATCGCTTGGACTGTTGATTGGTACAAAAAATATGCATCTGGTGAAAATATGGAATCTTTCACGCGACAACAAATCGATGCATTCAAAAATTTATAAGGGGGCTATAAAATGGAACAGAAAAAATGCCGTTTTTGCCACTCATTACTAACAAATACTTTTTTAGATTTAGGCGTTTCTCCTCTCGCTAACTCATTTGTAGTTCCAGAACACTCATATAAAATGGAGCCATTTTATCCGCTGCACACGTTTGTTTGTAACTCTTGTTTACTTGTACAATTAGATGAATTTGAATCTCCGCACAATATTTTTCATGACTATTTATACTTTAGCTCTTACTCCTCCAGCTGGCTACTACACGCTAAGCAATATGTAGAAATGGCTATTAAGCGTTTTAACTTAACAAACCATTCGAAAGTGATTGAAATCGCGAGTAACGACGGGTACTTATTACAATACTTTCAAAAAGAAAATATCGAAACGTTAGGAATTGAACCAGCAAAAAATGTAGCAGAAATCGCTATCCAAAAAGGAATTCCAACTGAAGTGAGTTTTTTTAGCAATGATTTAGCAAAAAAGTTACCACAAGCTGATTTAATCGTCGCAAATAACGTATTAGCACACGTTCCGAACTTACATGATTTTGTTGCCGGTTTAAAAACATTATTAAAACAAGATGGCACGATAACAATTGAATTCCCGCACTTATTAAACCTCATATCTTTTAAACAGTTTGACACAATCTATCATGAGCACTTCTCCTATTTTTCACTTATAAGCCTTCAAAAAGTTTTAGCTCATCATCATTTACAAATTGTCGATGTAGAAGAACTTTCAACGCACGGTGGTTCCTTGCGTATTTTTATAAACCATCATAGTGCCTCATCCACTATCCATTCCAATGTTACAAAATTAATCCAAAAAGAAGTAGATTACGGGCTAGATACATTAGATTGCTATCTCCTTTTTTCTAAACGCATCGAACAATTGAAAATAAGTATTTTAAAGTTTTTCATCGAAGCAAAAGCTTTAAACAAACAAATTATCGGTTACGGCGCTCCAGCTAAAGGAAACACCCTTTTAAATTATTGCGGGATAGGAAAAGAGTTTCTAAATTATACTGTAGATAAAAACCCTCACAAACAAAATCTCCTTCTACCAGGAACCCGCATTCCAATACAATCTCCTGAAGAAATAAAACGTACAAAACCTGATTACATTCTCATACTTCCTTGGAATTTGAAAGACGAAATTATGAAAGAATGCTCTTTCATTCGTGAATGGGGCGGCAAATTTTTAGTAACGATTCCAGAAGTTGAGGTAATTGAGCCATGAAAAAAATCCTTGTAACAGGCGGTAGTGGATGGATTGGTAAATATGTTGTAAATTCTCTTATACAAAAGGGCTATGAAGTGCACGCCACTTTCCATACAAATAAGCCTTCTCACCTTTCTTGCGATTGGCATAAAGTAAACTTACTTTGCGATGAAGAAGTAAAAAAACTCATTTACGACATTAAGCCTAGTCATCTTATTCATTTAGCTTGGGAAGCAGTGCCGCCAGCGTGTTATGTATCTATTCATAATTACTATTGGCTTACATCCAGTATCTCATTGATTCAACACTTCACAACATGCGGTGGAAAGCGCGTCATTGTTGCAGGTACTGGCGCAGAGTATGAATGGTTTAACGGCGTATTATTTGAAGACTCACCGCTTCTTTCCTATAAAACCCCGTATTCATTATGTAAAAACACACTACATTCCTGGCTACAATCATACGCTGGGCAAACCAGCCTCAGCATGTGTTGGGGCCGCATTTTTCATATGTATGGCCCTCACGAACAAGGGAATCGACTCGTTTCTAACATTATCACGTCCTTATTAAAAAATGAGGAGGCACTATGTACACATGGAAAACAATCAAGAGATTTCCTCCATGTGAGTGACGTCGCTGATGCTCTCGTAACAGTATTAGAACGCAATGTTACAGGCACAATCAATATCGCTTCTGGTCAATCTGTACAAATTAAAGAATTAGCTTCTATCATTGCTAAAAAGATAGGAAAAGAAAATTTAATTAAACTAGGTGCGATTCCTTTCTCTAAAGATGAACCTTTATTCGTCGGCGTTAATGTAGAACGTTTAAAAACTGAAGTAAACTGGAAACCGACATACGATCTAAATACTGGAATCGAAGAAACAATTTTATGGTGGGAATCATTTATAAAAAAGCATAACGATATGCAGCACTAAAACGTAAATCCTTCGTCCCTCTTGCTAATTCCTTATACCATTCTTCTAATCTTTCAGGTGTAATAATATGATGCGTTCCCATTCCCGCATGCTTACTAGCTTCAGAAAGAGTCGGGCCAATTTGTAATTTCCTCTTTCTCATCGCATCGTTCCAAGGGCTGAAACCAAACCATGCAATACACGCAAGTGGTGGGTAAGTCATAGATTCATGCGCAGATAAATGTCTTCCAACCGTATAACTTCCGTGTTCATGATTATGAATAAATCTACCTCTTCTCCATAACGCCCAATCTTCTGGTAAATAACCGTGAAATCGCTGTTTCATTAAAGGTATTCCAAAGTTAAGGTCCGGATAATTATAGTTAAGATTATCGACCATAATAAGCCCTTCCAGCCAATACATCCTCCCTCCCAATTCATTCAGTGATTTCCAGAACTGATTTTTATCTTGCACACAAAGAAACTCAGTCGTATTTAAAATCATTTTCCAACCTTCTACTTCTTGTTCCGCCCTCATCACTTCATGATCTGTCGCTATTGCATCAAACTCTGGATTTGTAGAATCTCGCACTTCCCAATGCGGTGCGAATTTTTTGCAAATTTCAACCGAACGATCTGTTGAACCTTTATTAATTAAAATACCATGCTCAAACAGTTTCGTATGATGCATAAGCCACCAGGGCAATAAATACTCTTCGTTGTAAAAATGAGAAATAACGGTTGTAGTTATAACAATCTCCTCCTCTTTCTCTATTAATCTACTTTTTCATCCTACTCTTAATATACTTATCAGTTATGTAATTGGTTTCTTTTATTTTAAAAATATGTTTTTCTACCATATACTATGCTTTCTTAGACAACTACTATTTTCTAAAGAATCAACTCCGTACAATAACCATCCCAATAAACTGAAAATTAAGTTATAATATCATTATAAAATTATGAAGGAGGAATGCGCTCATGTACTACAACACTTCATTCGAAAACGATCAACCTGTAGGCCGTCTATAATCTAAGACGGGCATTCATATAACAAGTGCACTATGCCTCGTCTTAGGGAATAAATCATAACCCTAAAAATAGACGGAGGTAATTCAAATGAAACAAACAATTTTAGGAGCTATATGTTTATCTCTAGCAGCAAGTATATGGGGCGGTATGTACGTTGTTAGTAAATACGTACTCGACTTTATCCCGCCGCTTACACTCGTTTGGCTACGCTTTATTATCGCTTTTGTTGTTTTATATGTGATTTTGAAAATAACTGAAAAAAAGCAAAAGAAAAAAGTAACCATCCACAAAAAAGATTGGCTATTATTTACTTGGATTGGATTCATCGGGTATTTCATTTCAATCACATGTCAATTTATCGGAACGAAATTATCCGATGCTCATACAGGCTCCTTAGTGACATCAGCCACACCTGCATTTATGGTTATATTTGCAGCGCTCATTTTAAAAGAGAAACTAACTACTCGTAGACTTTTATCAACTATAATAGCGACAATCGGTGTCATTATCGTTATCGGATGGGATATTGAAATCGGCTCCTATTTTATCGGTACAATCATTTTAGTTGGAGCTGCTATTACGTGGGCTTTACTGTCCATTTATGTAAAAATCGCTTCAGCTCGATTTTCATCTTTAATTATTACAACGTACGCAATATTTTTTTCACTCTTTTTCATTACACCTTCTATGATATGGGAATTCCAATCAATCTCTATTGAACATATGAACATGTATGTATTATTAGGCATACTTTATTTAGGAATTGTCTCAACAGCAGGTGCATTTTTTCTTTGGAATAAAGGATTAGAATTAATGGATGCTAGCATCGGCTCATTATTTTTCTTCTTTCAACCGATCGTCGGTTCAATACTTGGCTGGTTCCTATTAAATGAGACGTTAAACAGTAACTTTTTCATTGGTGGTATCCTTATTATATGTAGCGTTATAATTACGACTTTTGAAAAGCAAAAATAGTATAAAAAACAGGCAGAGACTTAGTCTCTGCCTGTTCGCATAATTGGCTCTTGATCGTGAAAACCGATGCAAATTGGTATATTACTTTGTAATCCACTACATGCACTTATAAAACTACACACTGTTCTTGCAATTAAATATAAAGTAATACCTACAGCCTTTTTATCTGAATCAAAGCCATTTTCACCATAAATATCAGCTAACTCTCCTAAAGACGGTCCTTCTACTTCATCCGTCCAATCACTTGCCCAATCCTCATCATCTTCTTCAAGAAACATGTAATCGGCACAAATATAGAACTGACTATCCCATTCATTATCAAGGTCATACTCAAAATAAATCGCCTTTGCTTCTTCACTTTTTGCAATTTCTAACGCTTCTTTCAAACCTATTCTCATACTTTTCTTGTATAAGTCTAATGGAATCAATGTAATGCGCTCCGCATCCTCACTTGACGCTAGTGTGCGACAAATATCATAATACTTCGATTCTATTTGAGATACTGATAACGAAAATACATCTTCCTGCATTTCCTCTAAATACTGAAAAATATCCAAACTATTTCACTCCATACTCTTTACGCAGGCCAATGCGCTGGACGAGACAACAATTTCGGCAATTTCGTATGTTTGTCCCCTTTCGCCGCGTTAATTTGAACTTGCGTAAGAAAAATACTATTTGTAAAATCCGTCCCGCGAATATCTGCATCTCGCAAATCTGCTCCGATGAGATCCGTGCCCCTTAAATTTGCATCTCGTAAATTAGCCGCAATAAGATAAGCTCCTCTTAAATTTGCTCCTTGTAAATCCCTTTTTTTAAGGTTAGCTCCCATAAGATCTGCTCCGCGGTGACTGATTCGTTTTTTACGTGCAGCATTCATTTCCTTCCATACTAATTCACTCGTCTCTAAAAGGAGAATGTTCACTTCTGCACGGTGTAATGGCACATTTACTTCCATTAACTCATCTGGACTTAAATTAGAAAGACGCTCTGTCTCTTCAATTGCTTCCTTCAGCTCTTTATGAATTGTCTGCGTCGCCTTTAATAGAATAGCCTCATTCAAATACCAAAGCATTTCATGAAGCTGATGCATAACCGGAAAAGCATTATACATTTTCTTCGCATGCTCGGCATCTTTCCTCCAATCAATTCCTTTAAACGTAACTTGAGAAATCTTTTGTCCAGCACCGAAACATTCAAATACTGTACAACCTTTATACCCTTTTCCTCTAAGATCTCTATGTATACTACATTTATAATCTGATTGTAAATTTGTACAAGGTTTACCACCATCTTTATTCACCGCAAAATCTACTGATGCTGCAAACGGTAATGCTACACAACATAATCCAAAACATTTTTCACAATCCGCTTTTAAACTATTGTAATTTACATCCTCTTCTACACGAAAATCGTCGTTATGATTAGTCAAAATATATACCCCCTGTTGTCTTTTGACTATTTCATAATATTCCAACTGCACTAAATAATCAATTTTAAAACAAATGGACCTATTTCATTTCAAACAACATAATCCATCTATTTCTTTTCATTTAAAAAGGACACCCACTACAATATTAATTATAATTAAATTATGAACTTTCAAATAATAAGGAGGATTAAGATGGCATTAGAAATGAAAACAAACTGTCAAATTTGCGATCATTCCCTTCAGCCCGATTCTGAAGCATACATATGCGTGTATGAATGTACATTTTGTGCACCATGTACAGAGGAAAGACAAAACGTTTGCCCAAATTGTGGCGGCGAACTCGTACGTAGGCCGAAGAAGAAATAGAAAAAAGCAAAGCGATATCGCTTTGCTTTTTTCTGTTTTTGGGGTATATAGAAATTCTACCAATCACAAATTAAACGTTTAAAAACTTAACACAAACAGGCTCTGGTACAACAACATCAGATTGTAACAGTGTTAACTTCCCTGTCGTTTCATTTCTTGAAAATAGCACAAGATTATGTGACTTTTCATTTGTAGCAATAAGAAATTTTCCAGTAGGATCTAACACAAAGTCCCTCGGCCAATTTCCTTCTGTAGATGTATGTTCCACAAATGTAAGCTGACCTGATTTTTGATCCACACTGAAAACAGTAATACTATTATGACCACGATTCGCTACATATACAAAACAGCCATCAGAAGAAATATGAATAGCACTTCCTTGACTATTTCCATCAAACTCTTCTGGAACAGTAGAAATATACTGCAACTCTGTAAAAGACCCTTCTTCCGGATTATATGTTAACACAATGACTTCCGAACTAAGTTCAGTCATTACATAAGCGTACTTTCCGTCCGGGTGAAAAGTAATATGTCTTGGACCGCTTCCTGGGTTCACAGACAAGCTATTCACTTCTTTTAATGTACTATCTTTTATTCCATACGTAATTAATTTATCAATTCCTAAATCAACACCTATCACATATTTTTCATCAGGAGTATATCCCGCATAATGTGCATGTGGTTTTTCTTGTCTTTCTTTATTCGGACCCGAACCTTCATGTGTCATAATAGATGCGGCAGGATTTATAGTTCCATTTTCTTCATTAACTACGAAAGACTCAATTGTTCCTTTATGGTAATTTGCTGTAACTACTGTATGATTTCCACTATCAACACTCACATGACAAGGAGAAGCCCCTTCTACTACTTGTCTGTTTTCTTCCTTTAGCTCTCCAGTATGACTGTCAATCGAATAAGCAGCTATACCACCCGACTCACCTTCCTTAACAACGGAATAAAGATATTCATTATTTCGGTTAATCGTTACATATGTAGGGTTATCCAGCTTGGCCGCAAGTGTTACATTACTAATTTTTTTTGCTTCCGTGTCTAACGTAAACTTATATATTCCTTCACTATTTTCTTTCGTGTATGTTCCAACATATCCAATAAAATCTTTGTTATCCTTCATTTTCATTACCCTCTCTCCCTATATTTTTCGTTCATCATACTTCTTAAAATATTTTGTGTTGAAAGAGTATCCTAAAAAATTGGAGTACCTCTTTATACGTTACCATATTTTCCTGCTGTATAGTCTTTAAACCCACTTTTTTTGATAAGCTGCTATACTTTCATATTCTTCTTCCAATTGACGGGACAGACGAATATAGATTGGCGTTAAATCTTTATATTTTTCCACACTTTCCATGTTTGGCTCATGATAAAAATTTGCACCTACCATTTCAGAAACTACATGTAACGTATCTACTTCACCTAAACTATATAAACCGAGGATCGCAGCTCCTAAGCAAGAGCTTTCGAAGCGTTCGGGAACATATACGTCTTGATGAAAAATATCCGCCATCATCTGTCTCCAAAGTTCCGACCTTGCAAAACCGCCTGTCGCTTGAATTTTTTTCGGTTCACCAATTAGCTCTTTTAAAGCGAGAAGAACGGTATACAAGTTATAAATTACCCCTTCTAAAACAGCACGGATAAGATGTTCTTTCTTATGATGCAATCCAAGTCCAAAGAAAGATCCTCGCGCATTTGCATTCCATAAAGGAGCTCTTTCCCCTGCTAAATACGGGTGAAATAATAAACCGTCAGATCCCGGATTAACTTTTGCTGCTATTTCAGTAAGCACTTCATATGGATCTTTTCCTAAACGCTTCGCAAGTTCAATCTCTGAAGTACCTAATTGATCACGAGCCCACCTAAAAATCATACCACCGTTATTAACTGGTCCACCGATTACCCAATAGTCTTCAGTTAAGGCATAACAAAAAATTCTACCTTTTGGATCTGTTACAGGACGATTTGTCACAGCACGTATCGCACCGCTTGTACCAATTGTAACAGCTACAACCCCAGGATCTATTGCATTTACACCTAAATTTGATAGTACTCCATCACTCGCTCCTACTACAAAAGGCGTAGAAACAAGTACATTCATCTCTTTTGCAAGTCCTTCATCTAATCCTATTAAGCTGTGCGTCGTTGGAACAAGTTTAGAAAGCTTTTCATCTGTAATTCCTGCAACATGTAAAGCCTCTTCATCCCATTTTAAAGATTTCAAATTAAACATTCCTGTTGCTGATGCTATTGAATAATCAATTACATATTCCTTATATAACTTATAAAAAACATATTCTTTGATCGAAATAAATTTATAACTTTTTGCAAACAATTCTGCCTGCTCATTCTGTAGCCAAACTAATTTCGAAAGTGGTGACATAGGATGAATTGGTGTGCCAGTACGAAGATAAATTTCATGACCATTCATATCATTCTTTATTTTTTCTGCCCAGCTTGCGCTTCTATTATCTGCCCAAGTAATACATCTCGTTAATGGATTTCCCTTTTCATCTACAGCAATGATACTATGCATCGCCGAACTAAAAGAGACACAGAGAATATCATTCGGCTGTACACTACTTGACTGTACAGTTTCTTTAATCGTATTTATTACCGCACGAAAAATTTCTTCTGGGTCTTGTTCTGCTGTTTCCGGCGTGGGAGAATATAAAGGATATTCAATTCCATGACTTGCAATAACAGATCCATCAATCGAAAACAGAACTGATTTTGTACTAGTTGTCCCAATATCTACACCAATCATATATTTTGAACTCACCATTTCCTCCTCCTAACAAAAAATCGCTACAGTATCCCACCATAAAAATACATTCATTTTATCTTTGTAAATCCAAATAAAAATATCCTTATTTTAAACAAACATATTGAGTAGTAAAACTCCTCCAAAAGCAATAAATGAAAGTAATGTTTCTAGTACTGTCCATGTTTTAAATGTTTCTTTCACTGTTAACCCTAGGTATTCTTTTACCATCCAAAATCCAGCATCGTTTACGTGTGAAAACATGAGTGCTCCTGCACCCGTCGCAATGACGAGTAACTCTAAATTCACACCTGTCGTATTTTCAACGATTGGCGAAACAATACCCGCTGCTGTTGTTAAGGCGACTGTCGCTGACCCTGTCGCAATTCGAATTAATCCAGCTACCATAAATGCTAATACAATTGGAGATAGAGCTAAATGCTCAGACATTTGAGCAATAGCATTACCTACGCCACTATCGATAAGAATCTGCTTAAATCCGCCACCAGCACCAATAATCGCAACAATAGAACCGATTGGTAATAAGCTATCTTCTGTTATCTTCTTAATAGCCTTTTTATCGATACCTTGACGAAATCCAAGAAAATAGAACGCTGTAAAACATGCAATCAAAAGCGCAATTATAGGACTACCGATTAATGTGACAATCTTCATCAAAGTATTAGAAAGGGGAACATAAGGAGCTGCTGCAGCTAAAACCATTAACATAACAGGTAACAATATAACTAAGAATGAAACTCCTGTTCCTGGTAATTTTGTTGATTTTGTATTTACACGGATCAATTCTGGCTCATTTTCAGGGATTACACGTTTGTGAATCCATTTAGCAAATATAGGACCTGCAATAATAGCTGCAAAAAATGTAATAATGAGTGAATAAAGAAGTACCTTCCCAAGATTCGCTTTATAAATACCAATTGCAACGATTGCCCCTGGATGCGGAGGAACAAGGCCGTGTACTACAGATAGCCCAGCAATCGCTGGTAACGCAATCAATAGAATATTTTGTTTCGTTGTTTTATGAATTGAAATTACCAACGGCAATAATATTAAAATGCCTACTTCAAAAAATACCGGAATTCCAATAATAAAACCTGCAATTAACATAGCCCATGGTAAGTTTTTTATCCCAAAGGATTTAATAAAGAACTCTGCCACTTGCATTCCAGCACCTGACTCTGCCATCATTTTCCCTAAAATTGTACCTAATACTAAAATACCTACTAAATGTCCGAGAACGCTTCCGACTCCCGTTTCATAAGCACTCACTATTTTATCCATTGGCATTCCAGACATAACTGCTAAAAACAAACTTGCAATTGTTAAACTAATAAACGCATGCCATCTCCACCACGATACCCCTAAAATAACAATTACAATTGATAATAATGTAATAATTAAAAGGTACATATTCATACTCAATTCCACCCCTTTATGTAAACCCTTTCAAAATTAATATACAATTAAGAGAACTTATATAGTTTTCTTGAGTAAGAGATATTTTCACATAATAATGATTTATATAAAAAGAATCTCCCTTATCAGAGATACATTTTAACTACTCTCTCTGATAAGGGGATTTCTCTTTAATAATTATAATGTTATTGTGATACATGCTTCATGCGAGCAAATTTTCCTTCTTTAAAAGTGAATGACACTTTCGTCTCTTACTGTTTTCACGTAGTAGGACTACAAACTCGGGATCCAGTTTAAACGATGAAGTTACTTAAGATCTGTCCTCTCATGAAAAGCAATTTTCGGAAAGCCTCCTTCACTTTCATACATTATAACTTAGGCGCTTTCGCCCAATCAGCAGCAAACTTTTCAATACCTTGGTCCGTTAATGGATGCATGGCAAGTTGTTCAATTACTTTATAAGGAATTGTTGCAATGTGAGCACCTGCCATCGCTACACGAGTTACATGATCTGGGTGTCTGACAGAAGCTGCAATAATTTGTGTATCTAATTGATGAACATCGAATAGTTCAGCAATTTTCGCAACTAATAGTACACCATCTTCAGAAATATCATCTAAACGTCCTAAAAATGGAGAAACGTACGTTGCACCTGCTCGGGCCGCTAAAAGAGCTTGGTTCACAGTGAAAATAAGTGTAACGTTCGTTTTCACACCTTTTTCAGTAAGATAGCGACAAGCTTCTAATCCTGCTAACGTCATCGGAAGTTTTATCGTGACGTTTTTATCGCCACCGTTAATTTTAATTAATTCTTCTGCTTGAGCAATCATTTCTTCAGCTGTAATAGCATCTGGCGTTACTTCTGCCGAAACAGACTCAACTTTAGGTACTGCCTGACAAATTTCTGCGATACGGTCTTCAAACTTAACGCCCTCTTTTGCTACTAAAGAAGGATTCGTTGTAACACCAGCTAAAACTCCAAGTTTATATGCTTTTTTTATGTCCTCAAGATTTGCAGTATCAATAAAAAACTTCATGATCCATTCCCTCCATTTTTTAAACGTTAACGAGTTAAATTTTTAAGATGTTTATTTCTTTTCTACTGCATGTCCGCCAAATTCATTGCGCAGAGCTGCTACAACTTTTCCTGTAAATGTATCATTGTCTAATGAGCGGTAGCGCATTAATAGAGACATTGCGATAACAGGAGTTGCTGTTTGAAGGTCTAATGCTGTTTCTACTGTCCATTTCCCTTCACCAGAAGAATGCATAACTCCCTTAATTTCATCAAGTTTTGCATCTTTAGAAAATGCATTTTCAGTTAATTCCATTAACCAAGAGCGAATTACTGAACCATTGTTCCATACTCTTGATACTTTTTCATAATCGTAATCAAATTCACTTTTCTCTAAAATCTCAAATCCTTCACCAATAGCAGCCATCATACCGTATTCAATTCCGTTATGAACCATTTTTAAGAAGTGACCACTACCAGCTTTTCCAGCATATAAGTATCCATTCTCTACAGCTGTATCACGGAAGATAGGTTCAACGATGTCCCAAGCTTCTTGATCTCCTCCGATCATATAACAAGCACCATTACGAGCCCCTTCCATTCCACCAGAAGTTCCTGCATCCATAAAGTGAATACCATCTTTCTTTAGTTGTTCATATCGGCGGATAGACTCTTTATAATGTGAATTACCAGCTTCAATTAATATATCTCCTTTTGATAACAGCGGTGTAACCTCTTCAATAACAGAATCAACAACAGCGTGTGGAACCATAACCCAAAGAATTCTTGGTGATTGTAATGATTGAACAAGTTCGTTTAAGCTAGATACACCTGTAGCCCCGTACTCTTTCATTTCTTCCACTGCACTTGAATTTAAATCGAATGCTGCTACTTCATGTTTATGATCCATTAAATTTTTCCCTAAATTTAATCCCATTTTACCTAAACCGATTAATCCTACTTGCATAATATAATTCCTCCTCAAATCATCTTTTATTAAAAATTCATATCACTACGATCTTGAATACCTTTCAGCACTGATAAGTTGGTATGTACAGAAAGGTATTCACAGTCATGGCTTAAGAATTTAATACATTTTTTGTAATTCGAACAACATTTTCTGTCGTAAATCCAAATAGATTCATGACTTCAGCCCCAGTTCCTGAAGCTCCGAATGTTTCAATTGATAGCACTTTTCCTTCTTGTCCTACATAACGCTCCCAACCGAGAGATACGCCCATCTCAAGAGATACTCGTTTTGTTACAGAAGACGGAAGAACTGATTCTTTATATTCTTTCGATTGGTGATCGAATAACTCCCAGCTTGGCATTGCAACGATACGAACAGAGACATTGTCTTCTTCTAGTTTCGCTTTTGCACTAGCAGCTAAGGATACTTCAGAACCTGTCGCAATTAAAATTACATCCGGATTTTCATTTGTTTGTGCTAATACGTAAGCTCCTTTAGAAAGATTCTCTATGTTCGCTTTCGTTTCATTAAATACCGGTAAATTTTGACGGCTAAGTACTAAAACGACTGGGCCATCCGTTTGCTGTAAAGCATAAGCCCAAGCACTCGCTGTTTCATTTGCATCTGATGGGCGGATAACTGTTAGACCAGGAATTGCCCGAAGAGCTGCTAATTGTTCAATTGGTTCATGCGTTGGACCATCTTCTCCTACAGCAATCGAATCATGTGTAAATACGTAAGTAACAGGTAACTTTTGTAATGCAGCAAGTCGAATTGATGGGCGAAGATAATCATTAAATACAAAGAATGTACTAACGAAAGGTTTTACTCCTCCATGAAGTGCAAGCCCATTCGCTGCCGCGCCCATTGCATGCTCACGTACACCGAAGTATATATTTCGGCCAGCATACGATTCTACTGCATACACCGCTTCACCTTTTATATCTGTCATAGTGGAATGCGAAAGATCCGCACTTCCACCGAAAATAGAAGGTATCGATTTCACATAATGATTAATAGCTTCTCCACTTGCAACGCGAGTCGAAATTGTTTTATCTGTATCGAAGGACAGAATGTCTTTCGCTTCGATTAAAACTTCACCTGTAATCGCTTTTTCTAATTCATCTGCTAGTGCAGGATTCGCTTCTCTGTATAAGTTGAACTGCTCATTCCATTCGTTATCTTTTTCAATACCTTTTTGTTTCAGCTCATTAAAATGAGCTTTCACTTCTTCAGGTACAAAGAAATCTTCCTCATAATGCCAACCATACACTTGTTTTGTCGCTGTTGCCTCTTCTAATCCAAGCGGATTACCATGTGCTTTGTTCGTTCCAGCAACTTTTGGACTTCCATAACCTATAATGGTTCTAATTTCTATAAGAGTAGGTTGGTCCGTATTTTCTTTCGCTAATTGAATAGCTTTAGTAATAGCCTCAACATCATTTCCATCTTCAACTCGTACATATTGCCAATGTGCCGACTCTACCCTTTTCTGAATATCTTCAGAAAAAGCAATGTTTAATTCACCATCAAGTGAAATTTCATTTGAATCATACAGTACAATTAACTTACCAAGTTTCATATGCCCTGCCATTGACATCGCCTCATAAGCGACACCCTCCATTAAGTCACCGTCTCCAACTAAAGCATACGTATTGTGATCTATAATAGAGTGACCATCCTTATTAAACTTCGCTGCTAAATGCGCTTCTGCCATTGCCATTCCGACAGCATTGGCAATCCCTTGTCCTAACGGTCCTGTAGTCGCTTCAACTCCAGGAGTATGACCAAACTCAGGATGTCCTGGTGTTTTACTATTTAACTTTCTGAAACTTTTCAAGTCATCGATTGAAACGTCATATCCAGCTAAATGAAGTAGGCTATATAATAGACTCGATCCATGTCCCGCCGATAAAACGAATCGATCACGGTTAAACCATTCTGGATGATTAGGATTGTAATTTAAATGCTTTGCCCATAATGCATAAGCCATTGGTGCTGCTCCCATCGGAAGACCTGGATGACCTGAATTTGCCGCATTAATAGCATCAATCGATAACGTACGAAGTGTATTCACTGCTAATTGACTCATGTTTTGTGCCATAGTAATTGTCCCCCTAAATACTTTCATTTAAGAATGTACTTATTTTTCCGTTTTTTGATCTAACCACCATTTAAATTCACTTTCTTGTAATAGTTCATTAGACGCATCTGGACCATATGAACCAGACTCATATTCATGAAGTGGCAATAAGTTTTCCTCGAATGCTTCAAGAATTGGTTGTACCCATTCCCATGACAATTCAACTTCCCTCCAATGTGCAAAGAATGTAGCGTCTCCACTTACAGCATCATGGATAAGTCTTTCATAGGCTTCAGGTACTCCCACATCCGCTTGCTCACAAGTAAAGTTAATACGGATTGGTTCAATCTCTCCATTTTTCAATGGATTTTTACTATTTAACTGTAATGAAACATTCTCACCTGGGCTAATTTCAATTATTAATAAGTTAGGTTCTGCATTTGGATTATTATCTTGATATTGTTGTTTTAACGTATTTTTAAATTCGATTACAATACGAGTAGACTTTTCTTTCATTCTTTTGCCTGTTCTTATATAGAAGGGAACGCCAGTCCAAAACGGATTATCGATCCATAATCGTGCAGCAACAAATGTGTCTATGTTAGAAGAAGGATTTACTCCTGGTTCCTCTTTATATGCTACAACTTGTTGACCGTTTATCTCTCCTAAAGAGTACTGGCCGCGAATGATATGGTTCTGAACGTCTTCTTTTTTCACTTTACGAAGCGTCTCCATTACCTTTCGTTTTTCCTCTCGAATTTCACATGCATTAATTTTTTCCGGCAGATTCATAGCAGTCATCATTAATATTTGTAACATATGATTTTGAACCATATCTCGAATGGCTCCAGCCTGATCATAATATCCTGCCCTTTCTTCAACCCCAACTGTTTCACTAGCTGTGATTTGTACATTCGCAATATGTTCTTTATTCCAAATCGATTGGAGAACAGGATTTGCAAATTCTAGTGCTTCAAGGTTTTGGATCATCGGCTTACCTAAATAATGATCAATACGGTATATCTCGTCTTCTTCAAACGTTCGACTAAGCTTATCATTAAGCTCACGAGCAGATTTGAGATCGTGCCCGAACGGTTTCTCAATCATCAAGCGTTTCCATCCATCCGTTTTATCAAGTCCGCTTTTCTTAATATTTAAAGCAATTGTCTCAAAAAATTCAGGTGCAACTGAAAGATAGAACATCCTATTACCTTTTATATGTAGTTCTTCTTCCCTTTCACGAACGACTTGTAATAACCTCTCATAGTCTTCCGGCTTACTCACATCTAATGGGCAATAACGAAAATTATCTAAAAAACCTTCGAGTTCTGGAGTACCTTCTTCCCTCTGACGGGAAAACGTCTCTATTGATTCTTCTATTCTTTTTTGAAAATCTATATGAGATACTTCACGTCTCCCAAGCCCGATAACAGATATTTGCTTTGGAAGCTTTTGATCTCTATATAAGTTATATAGTGCGGGGTAAATTTTGCGTTTCGCTAAGTCCCCTGTCGCTCCAAATAAAACAAAGGTCATTGATTCCAATTTTAGTCCCCCTCGTGGTGTATAACATTAGTCAATATATTAAAAATGAATTGTACAGAAGCTCATACTCTTATACTTCCTGTTTTTATAAAAAACAAAGAGTTGTCTAATTCCAATTCTTTTTATACCTTTCGCTCTCTCATTGTCCCCAATATTAATAGTGGAAATTCAAAGCATTTGTACTGCAAATTACTTATTTATTAGATCTTACAGAAAAATATTTATCTAATTACTTTTAGTAATCTAATAACATTATGTCTAGTATATTAACCACATAAATTATTATCGTCAATAAAAATGTCTTGGATTGAAGAGTTTTTATTCTGTAATACTATTTAGTCTTTATCTATTTATTAAAACTCCTATTAACTTCATCACCCGCAAAAACTTGAACGTAAATCCACATAAAGATTACTTTTTGTGGATTACTAACTCATTCTATATCCATTCATTTTCAAAGATAATGCTCATACAATAAATATTAGTTTCATCAAAAACTTTTACTTAACTTCGTATTTAATTCGCAAGCGGATTTTAAATTATGACCAAGAGTTATTTCTATAATAAGACGATTCAATCCTTTTATAGCCTACAGTCCACTCTACTTAATATTTGACGAATTTCCTGAAAGAATTCCCATTCCTCCCTTTACAATGCAAGAAAATGTGGAAGCACTTCTTCCTCTAGCTCATCCAATACTTCCGTATACATCAAGCAGCGCTTTAACACCTGTAAGGTAACCTACACGTATTGGTGTAGGACGTTCGTTTGGATTTTCAGACAACTCTATATACATCGGCTGTATAAATGGTTTGAATACATTTGGATGATATTCTTCTACTAGTTTTCACTATTGTCCAATTGCTACTGCCTGATGTACCGGACTACGGGGATAATACACCCCTCGCTATATTCAGCAAACCATTCCATATTTCGCTGACTAAAACCTGTGAAAAAGGTCGGAACATGCTAGCCAAATTCAAAATATTATACTTATTTTTTGTACTTTGCTATGCTATAGCCACGAACAGGAGGTAAAAAACAATGAAAGCACAAATTATCCATTCTTTTGGGGATTCATCTATATTTCAATTAGAAGAAGTTTCAAAACCGACACTTTTACCAGGTCATGTTCTAATCCATGTAAAAGCAGCAAGTGTAAATCCAATCGATACGAAAATGCGTAGTGGCGCTGTTTCATCAGTTGCTCCTGAATTTCCAGCTATATTACACGGGGATGTAGCTGGTATTGTTATTGAAGTGGGGGAAGGCGTTTCGCAATTCAAAACTGACGATGAAGTATATGGGTGTGCCGGAGGTTTTAAAGAAATTAGTGGTGCACTTGCAGAATTTATGCTTGCTGATGCACGATTGATTGCTCACAAACCTAACAATTTAACAATGGAAGAAGCAGCTGCCCTGCCATTAGTTGCAATTACGGCTTGGGAATCTTTATTTGATCGTGCAAATATTAAATCTGGTCAAAATGTGCTCATTCATGGAGCTACTGGTGGCGTTGGACACGTAGCCATTCAATTAGCTAAATGGGCAGGTGCTACAGTTTTCACAACAGCTTCTCAGCAAAACAAAATTGAAATAGCCCATCGTCTAGGGGCCGACATAGCTATTAATTATAAGGAAGAATCTGTTCAAGAATATGTGCAAAAACATACGGATGGAAACGGATTTGAAGTTATATTTGATACAGTAGGTGGCAAGAATCTCGATAATTCTTTTGAAGCTGCTGCAGTCAATGGAACTGTCGTAACAATTGCCGCTCGTTCAACACATGTCCTCTCTTCTTTACATGCAAAAGGACTTACTCTGCACGTTACTTTTATGGCATTAAAAATATTACATACAGATAAACGTGACGCTTGTGGAGAAATTTTAACTAAGTTAACTCAAATAGTAAAAGAAGGAAAACTTCACCCATTGCTAGATGCTAAGTCTTTTACGTTTGATGAAGTCGAACAAGCACATGAGTATATGGAGTCAAATAAAGCAATAGGAAAAATAGTGTTAAAAAACGTTTGGTAATTTTGACCCGATAAAAAATAACTTATTAGTTATCCTAATTACCAATTAACATGAGATAATGATACATAAAATAAAATGCCATGCGTAACAAAAAAACTTGCAGGGAAATCCCAATTTTTTTCTGCATATTAAAATAAAAGGTTTATAATTCATCCTAATAGTCTTAAATATAAGCTACTTTAAAGACTTGTTGGACAGCTTGTACTTCTCATGAGTCTTTACCATATAAGTTCGTTTCTACACGAATACAAGCTTCTTTTAATTCTTTAAAATCAGAAATCATATTTAATTCATCCGTATTTGCATAATAGAAAATATCAAACATTTCATCTTCACCAATACTTGGTACATCTACTCCATTATGATTTCCACCACTAGCAATCAAATAAGCTACTTTATTAATAATGCTAGAGTTCGTGTGTACACCACCATGATCGTGGTCAGTCAGTTTCTCATCAGTATAATTATTATAGTTACATTAATTCATATCAAGTGTTTAAATATCATATAATTTCCTTTACGCTTCTATTTCTTCTCTTTCAGAAATTAATCAAAAAACACGAAGACTTAAAATCCTTCGTGTTTTTTGAAATATACATATTGTTACACTTGTCATTGAATTCATAACTAAAATCTTTTTACTCATGAAAAAGTCAATTCCCTTACGGATGATGTCCATTAAATATTATTTATGAAATTTCACACGCTCTTCAAGCGGTTGGAATTCTTTTTCACCTGATGCAGCTGTTGGATTACCAAATGGCATTTGTGCAATTAGTTTCCAATTGGCAGGGATATCCCATTCTTTTTTCACTTCATCGTCAATTAATGGATTATAATGTTGTAAAGATGCCCCTAATCCCTCAGCTTCTAATGCTGCCCACACAACTAATTGGTGCATACCTGATGCTTGGTTTGACCAAATCGGGAAGTTTTCAGCATATGCAGCAAATTTTTCTTGAAGCGATTTAACTATAGCTTCATCTTCAAAGTATAGTACGGTTCCATAACCAGCTTTAAAGGAATCCATTTTTTGTTGCGTTCCTGAAAAATCTCCATCTCCAACTACTTTTCTTAATGTTTCAGTTGTAATATCCCATAATTTATTATGAGCTTCACCAAATAATACAACTAATCGCGCAGTTTGAGAATTAAAAGCTGACGGAGTATATTTCACAGCAAACTCCACAATTTCTTTAATTTTTTCATCTGATACTTGTACCTCTTTATTAATCCCATAATTAAGTACGTCTTTCTTTCAGTGCAGTATAGAAATCTTTTGTCATAATTTATTTCCTCCTGAGTTCTAATATCCTCCAAAATGATACATCTCGAAGATAATATGAGTTTAAAGAAGTTCATTTTTAATTATTGAACTCCTTAACACCAGTTGCGAATTATTCTAAATCTAAACACTCTACTTCTTATCCAAGACGCTTCAGTTTACTTAAAAAGTCTTATAACATCATTAATAAAATCGAATCAGCATTCGGTACTATTTTACCCATTCTCTATTAATGTATCCTAGGTGTTTCATATTTACACAAATATGAAATGTAGCTATTTTAATCATCAAATTTTATCTTGAAGCGACATGTCTTTAATGGGAAATAGTAACATTGAATTAATTTATTGTAATCACCAAGAAATACAGGAATCATTAACAACTCATTACCTGACTTATTACATTTAAGCTACTCTCCTTTGTCATTTAACAAAAGTGACAGGTGAATTAAAAATTTTAATGCCTTACAAAAGAGATACTAATACAGCAATTTCGCAAACTGAAAGAAGACAATGTAATTCAAAAAACAGTGTACAATCAAGTACCTCCTATAATGGAATCCTATTTGCTGTTTACAAAAAAGTATAATAAAAAGGCAAAACCGAACATATTCTTGTTCAGTTTTGCCTTTTTATTATTGCTTCAAATGATTTTTAACTGCTCTTATAACCAATTCATGATCTACTTCTGGTGGTAATCCTGAGACTGTTATCATCCCAATAACCCTTACGTTTTTTATTTGGATAGGAAAGCATCCACCAAACGCAGCATATTCCGAGCCATCTAAACGGTATTTTTCATGATATGGAACTCCGCTTATCTCACTTTCTATCTGCATATAATACGAGCTATGATTATGCAGGGAAACGACCCGTTTTTTACGCTCAATCCATTTCGTATTTTCCTCAGTTGTCCCTGTCATCTTGAAATGAAATAATTGCACACCATTTTTTGCTATATCAACAGCAATCAATTTCCCCTCTCGCTTTGCTGTTTCAACGATAAATAAACCTAATTGCAAGGCATCTTCATTTGTAAAAGAGGAAAATTGAAGTGTTTCCTCCTCTATTAATATTTGTTTACTTATTTCACTCAAATTTGAAGTACTCATATCTTTAACCTCCCTAATTGTCTTATACCACATTGGCACTTTTTAGAATTACCAGACTCTATAGTACTGTAACGCTTGTTTGCTTCTTAATGGTGCTATTATGAATTATATTTAACACTTTAAAAATGTATGTTCTTTAAAGTGCTATAGATACTAAACATTTAGTACAAGAATTGTCTACTTCCTTGATTAATTAAAATATATTAAAGTGTTTGCATTTTTACAGTGCTACAATGTCCTTGCGAAAAGATACTATATTTTACTCGTGTGAATACCGAAAAAGCCAACTTAATACACGCGAATTCATTACAAGAAATACAAAAAAGCAAAGCGCCCACGCTTTGCTTCCTACAAAATCCCTTTTAACTTTTCACAAATTAACTTCGCTAAATATTCATAACCTTGTGGTCCGAAGTGTAAACCGTCTTTTTCATCATCTTCTACAAATCTCTTATAATCCTTTTCTTGAATCATTTCAGCGTACAAATTTAGAAAATGACTTCCTGTTTCTTTCGCCACTTCCTCAACCACATTTGCATATTGACCGAGTACTTCATTCGTTCTATTATGTTGCCTTGCTTCATCAACTGGTGCAGGACTAATAAGTAATACTTTTTCTGATGAAATCGTACTTACAATTTCCTCTAAATTTTCTTTGTAAGATTGTAATGGCACTGGATCAAATAACACCGAATCATTCGTACCAAGAAAAACTGTTACAAAGTCTGGTTTATGTGATAATACATCACCTTCAATCCTATGTAACCCATCGAACGTATTATCACCTGGAACACCCGCATTAACCACTTTCCAATTTGGAAACATCTCTTGCAAACGCGGTGTTAACCTAGGCGTTCCACCAAAAAACGTTTCTTCAGCTGTAATACTATCACCAAAACATACTAACGTTTTCATTAATCTAGCACTCCTTTTACGTATGAAACAACTTTCCTTCTACCGCTTTCACATATCTTTCCGCAGAACGTTCAACTGCCTCATTTGCATTTTCTTTTACTACTCGGTGAAAGGCGTTATATAGACGATTAAATTGTAACGGTTTCACTCGATTCGCCATTTTTTCCACTTTCCTTGCTGGTAGTGGAATTAAGTTCGGATAGCTGTACATGAAGCTCACCCACCGCTCATCCGCTACAACTTGAATAATATCACCTGTTAATAAAATACCTTTCCCATCATTACCTTCTTCCCAATGTAATACAGAACCGCCACTAAAATGCCCCCCGAGACGATGTACAGTAATCCCATCCGCTAATTGTAAAGACTCACCAGACCAATAAATAATACGACTACTTGGACGCATCACCCACTCTTTATCGTCTTCATGTATATAAATTGGTACATCGAATGTTTCTGCCCATTCTACTTGCGTTGAATAATAATGCGGATGGGATAGTGCAATCGCATCTAATCCGCCCCACTCTTTTATCTTCTCAATTGTCGTGTCATCTAAATAAGTAATACAATCCCATAACAAACGATATGACTCTGTTTTTACTACAAATGCCGTTTGACCGATCGCAAATCCTGGTTTTGTCGTAATACTATACAGTCCATTTTCTTCTTCTATAATTTCATTTTTATACATATCACTCGTTCTCAAGTTTTCTAAAGTTGTCCATGACTGCCCTTTCGGATTAACATATTGTCTCTCCTCATCACAAATAACACAACTTACCGGTTCTTCCACACTCGCTGCATACTGCACGCCACACGTTGTACAAACGAAATTATTCATAGTTATTCCCCTATCCCTTTAATTTTTTATTAAGCTGATATTTGTTGATCGTTTTCTGCTTTTTTATTTTCAAGTGATACGCTTATAAGAGTAATAAAGTAGACAACTGTAACCGCCATAGGAATTACAATAAATCCTTTTTCCGCAAAAAGAATCCCACATACTGACGTTACTAATACAGTTCCTACTGATAAAAAACCATAACTTTTACTTTCATAAATCCATACATATGGTAAAAAATGAACACCTATTAACATCGCTACTACAAAAGGTAACCACTCCGGAAATTGAAAATATGCAAGTAATACAAACGGAATATTCAATACATTTATCCCACCAATTACTCCAGCTAAAGTCCCTAGCGGATTTCCTTTCGCAAACATGTCAATTTTTAATATAGCAGCTATCATTAAGCCGAAAGGAAACACACAGCCCATACCAATTAAATATACCCACACAACTTGTTTTTCTGAAAGAAGAACACCAGTTATGCTCGCTACAATCCAAAATAAAAGACCAGCTATTATAATAGGAAATCCCTTCTTCGTTTTTTGTGCTAAATCTCTTTTTGCTTCTGAAATGTTCATTTCTATATCTCCCCCAAAATATAAGTGCTATAATGTCGTCTTATTTTCGCTATCGAACATAATCTCATTCATCCAATAACGCCAAGCTACTAAGTAATCTTCTAAATCTTTTGGGTGGTGTCTTATACACGTATCTATACGTAAATATAAGCCTATGACTATTTCCTCATATAAATCTCGTTCTTTTTTATGAAATACACATTGTTTCATCACATAATCAATCGTTTCTTTTGTTAAATCTTCCGGAGTTGAACAGAACGCGTAAATTAAATCATATATAGGATCCCCTAACACTGGTAAAGGGTCTATCACGCCATATAACTTATTTTCTCGAAATATAAAGTTATGGAATCCGAAATCACCATGTAATAAAAATGGCTGATTTATTCCAGTCCCCCTATTTGGACTATTCGCTAGTTTAAGAACAATTCTATACTCTTCCTCACTTATGTAACGTCTTACATTTTCATAAGCTTCCATCACATTTGCCGTTAAAAATTCATTCCAAGATTGAACCAGACTTTCTTTCCATCCCCAGCCATCTGCACCCGGAACAATTTTATACTTATTGATAACTTCTTTTACAAGTGTAATAAGCGTACTTCGTTTATGTCCTTGTTCGCACGAAGTACTACCTTCAAGGAAAGAATACACGAAATATGTATGTAAAGCTTCTTTATACAAAAGCTTTGAAAATAACGCATTCCCCTCATAAAAAGAAAGAAAATTAGCTTCTTCACGTATTACTTTCGCTTCATTCGATTTCACAACATATCTTTCATCCAACAAATATACAGTACTTGTCGTTCCTCCGCTCAACACTTTCATGCTATTTGGATAATGTGAAATAATCTTCTCATTAACTAGTTGTTCAGCGATTACTGAAATGTTCATTCACTCACCCTCGTATTTGAAGATTCCCTCAATTCAAAAGACAACTTTACTATTATTTGACAATTGCAAGAGAATCCCTTCTAACATCTTAATATTGCAGAAATTAATTTTTATTTTATCAAAACGGCTTCCTTCAAGATTTCATCATATAATTCATTCCATTTATAATGATGCGCTGCACTCTCTTCTACTCTAACAAACATCCTTTTATCGGATTCATACTCACCGTCAAACTTATGCACTTCATTAATCTCCATCCGGTAGAACGGCTGATACCCTACTTTTGGATATGGACTATTTTCATTCCAATTTGGATTACCACTATGGTCAACGATAATATATCCAAATAAAGTACATTCTCCTTTTACATAACCTTCTTCCCACGCTTCTCTTTTAAAACATTCTTCTGGTAGTTCCCCTTCTTCTATATGCCCACCAGGAAAGTCCCAACCACGCTGCTCATGGTCTATTAGTAAAATCTTATTATTATGAAAACAAAAACCGTGAACACTCGTGATTTTTTCGTATTCTGGCAATATACAATCTTTTTTCCACGTTAACTTCACTTTTGATTCCCCATAATTTGCATATACAGTTACCATTTCCCTCACTCCAAATGATCTTCATTTAATCTAGTAATTTCTATTGAATTATCTCTTTCTTTTAACTTACGAGCCAAACTTTCTACACCAAACACTTCTGTAAATGTGTGACTACCTACAATTAAATTTATCCTTTTAAATTTTGCATGTTGCACCGTATATAATGTTTTTTCTCCTGTTATGTACGTATCACAACCTTTTTCTAGCGCACGCTCAATCAAATTTGTATTGTTCCCTGCACCCGTTAAAATCGCAATCCGTTTCACTGGTCTGTCATGATTTTTCCAGCTCTTCACTTTCTCTTCCATTCTCTCTTCAAGTTTTTCAACTAAATTTGAAAAGGGAATCGCTTCTTTATATTCTCCTATTCCCGGTAGCTCTTCTTTCTCATACGTGGAATACGCCAGTATTGTATCTATCTCAATTTCGTTAAATAATGACGTACACGTGCCAAACTTTACAAAATCTAACGGCAAATGAATCCAAAAATGATTCATTTCATATTCTTTTAATTTCTCAATACAAGCCCCTTCCATACCGAATAAAAAGCTCCATGGCGCATGATGTGTAACTATCATATCGACACCATTTCTATACGCTTCTTCAATTGTCTCTAGTGTCAAATTTGTCGTGTAACCTATTTTGTGAAATTCCTCTTTACTAATGTGAGTGAAGCCATACTCGTCATCACCGTATTTATTAAGGTGCTCTTCAAAAAGTGATGTAATATGTTCTTTAAACTGTGTTATATTCATTTTCATTTCTCCTTTCATTTACTTTTATATTTCAAAAATAAGGAAATACTATTTAACGACGTTACATACATATAGGAGGACAATATGAAACCTGAATTTTTAAAAGCTATACATGAAGCGATTGGAAATGTTGAGCATATTCATATAGAAGAAAGTGGTGCAGATAGTTTACTCATTCATCATGATGATGCACAGCAATTAAAACAAGTTGCTGAAACGTTAGAACACAACAATTTCCGCTCTACTATTAGAACAACTGGAGATGCTTCGTATATTGAAGTGTTGAACAGATAAAGAGAAGTCCCAGCTATGTGCTGGGCTTCATTCTTTTATATTGAAATTTCAAACTCTTTCACATATACCGCTGTTCCCGCAATATCTATTTGTAACTTCTCTTCCTCCACATCTTTCGTTACATAAACCGTTACACGACCATCTTTATTTATTTCCTGTCCTTGCTCAACGATTAACTCCAGTTCATGGTCAAAATCTTTCTCCAAATACGTTGCATAATACGCTCCCATTACACCTGAAGCTGTCCCTGTCACAGGATCTTCTATTGTTCCAGAATAAGGTGATGAGAAATGACGACCGTGCATTTTTGCTTCTGCATCATATGTTTCCAAGCAAAGTGGATGAATAGCAACCTTTGGCATTTCTTTTAATACAGATGGAAATTCACTATTATTAGGCTTCATCCTTTCACATGCTTCAAGTTTTTTAATAGGTACAATTAAAGTCCAAATACCAGTACTTCCATATACAATCGGTAATTTTTCATCTAAATCATTTACTTCAAGACCAATACTGTAAGCTACTGCCTCTTTGGGACCTGTAAAATTTTGAAACCGCGGTGTTGCTTGTCTCATTTTAATAAAAGTTTCCCCGCTTTTATTCGCACCTATATGTATTGGCAAAACCCCCGCCTTTGTTTCAATTGTTAAATTGTGTTTCCCTTCTATTAATCCTCTTTCATGAAGTGCATATATAGTCCCTACTGTCGCATGACCACATAAATCATTTTCATGACCAGGCGTAAAATAGCGAATTCTTATATCTGCTACTTCTGAAGAAAGAACGAAAGCTGTTTCGTTAAATCCAACCTTTTCAGCAATACGCTGCATTTCCTCTTCCGTTAATCCATCTCCTTCTAATACAATACCTGCTGGATTTCCCATATTCGGTTTATTACTAAATGCATCATAATGGACTACGCTTACTTTTTTCATTCTCATATCCCCTAATCCTTTTTTTAAATTTTTTTGAAGGCCCAAATATATTTTGAATGGTTGTAAGATCGCACTTTACCACTTCAATTCCCCTACGCCCGGCTCAATAAACTTCCCTGACACATCCTCATTTGAATCTATTACCCAATCATATATATTTTGTGCTCCTTCAGCAGGAGTCATATTCGCATCAAAAGCACCAATGTCAGTCTTTAACTTCCCAGGGTGAATTGCGGTTACACCAATTCCTTCATTCTCAAACTCCTGTTGTAAGCAGAGCGTTAACATATTTTGTGCAGCTTTTGCGATCCGATATGAATATGAGAACTGCCCTTGTGGAAATTCTTTTCCAGCCATTTTATGTAATGAACCTAAACGAGAGGATACATTTATTATTCTTGGTTGATTCGACTTAGTTAAAGCCACATATGTACCTTTTACAGCTCGAATAACTCCTAAGCAATGAACATTAAATAGTTCCATTAACTCTTCTGAATTTGTACGTAAAATCTCGGTTTCCTTACCAGTAATTCCAGCGTTATTTATAACTAGATCAATATACTTTGTATATTCCTCCAGCTGGTTCTTAATTTGCTCAGTGCTCTCATCAGCCGATAAATCTGCTAATATAGGAAAACATCTAGAACTAAACATTTTCTTCAATTTCATTACCGAAACCTCAGTTCTAACTAACGGATAAACAACATGTCCATTTTCATGAAATACTTTTACTAACTCTAGCCCTAATCCACGATTTCCACCTGTAATAAGTACCCTCATCTATCCATCTCCTTATTTTTATAATAAATAAGAAAATCTGCCCACTTGCCATTCTCCATAGAAAATGCCTCTCTCATACATTCAAATGAAAAACCAGCTCTTTCTGCAAGACGAATAGATGGCTCATTATCGATATGTATATGTAATTCAATTCTATGAAATTGAAGGCTATTAAAAAATAACGGCAGCGCAGCTATTACACTTTCTGCTCCGTATCCATTTTTCCAATATTGATTATGAATAGAGTAGCCCATCATCGCCCATTGATAGTCCATACGTAAAATTTTTATAAGTTCTAGCTTTCCAATATTGGCACCATCTTCTTTCTGAAAAATACCTAGAACGTACATTTCATCCCGTCTTGCCGCCTCATCAAATCCTCTTATCCATTCCGTGAACCATTCTTTTGTTGAAGACGACATATCATGATAGCCATCATCGTATTTATATTGAGATGGTAACCTCTTATTGAATCCATCTAACCAACTTTCATAATCCTCTTTTTGAAATGGACGAATAATAAGTCTCTCTGTCTCTACTTGTAATAGTGGCAGCTTCATTTATATCTCTTCCTTTAATTGTTAATTAAATATTCTTTATTATCTTACACAAAATACAAAATCTAGTAAATCATTATGTTTTTTATAAACAAAAATCCAGTTATGCTTTATACATAACTGGATTCTTCATTAATTAATAACCTTTTATTTTACAAGAAAAACATCCCTTAATTCCCTCTTCAACACTTTCCCTAAAGCGTTTTTCGGTAATTCGTCCATAAATACAACTTCTGGTATTTTATAGCTTGCTAGTTTTTCTTTACAATGCTGAATAATCTCTTCTTCTGTTAAAGACGTTTGAATGTCCTTTACAATGTAAGCTGTTGGAACCTCCCCCCAAAAGTCATTTGGAATCCCAACTACTGCAACTTCTAAAACGCCATTTATTTCATGAATTACATCTTCTACTTGATCTGGATATACGTTGTCACCACCGCGTACGATAACGTCTTTATATCTTCCCATAATATGTAGAAATCCATCATCATCTATCATACCGGCATCACCCATGTTAAACCAATTATCTTTTACTACCTTCTTTGTTGCCTCTTCATTATTCCAATATCCTTTAAACATGTAGGGGGCTTTTCACGTGAATCTCTCCAACTTCATTTGTTGTTAGCTCATCACCTGTTTCTGGATGAACAATTTTCAGCTCTACATGTTTCAAAGTTTTCCCTACAGAAGACATTTTTTCTTTTCCCATATTTGGATGCCAAGAAGTTACTACCCAACCTTCTGTACTCCCATAACCTTGCACCATATAAATGCCTTTTTCCATATATTTTTGAATGAGTGTTTCTGGCACTTTTGTACCACCACTTTGCGCTACTTTAAAGGCCGAAATGTTGCGCTCTTTTTTATCTAATTTATCAAGCATGTAACTATAAACAGCTGGGAACGCAAGCATCGTCGTAATTTTCTCTTCTTCAATCTTATCCCAAATAAGAGTAGGATTCGAATCAGCTAAAAAGACCATCGTAACGCCATGATAAATACAATTTAAAATTGAAAGCACGCCACTCATATGAAACAATGGGTGCACTGATAAAAAGCGTTCACCTGCTGGAATTTCTCTTTGCCCCGCAATTTCAGTAAAATAATGGTGTAAGTTTTTATGACCAATTACACATGCTTTTGCCTGTCCAGTCGTTCCTGAAGTAAATAAGTAAATGGCATCATCATCTTCATGAACTTCCACATTCGGCTCTGTTATTGGCTGTTCCTTTAATTTTAATTCAAATGAGCCAAATCCTTCTTTTGTCGTCTCAATTACATAAGGAATTTCTTTAACTGCATCGATCTTTAATACAACTTCACTAAATTCATCATCAATAACTAATACTTTTAATCTCGCTTCTTTTACAATCGATTCTAATTCATAAGCAGTAAGCTGATGATTAAGCGGAATAAATACCGCTCCAATTTTTAAGCTTGCCATCATAACACTTGGAAACGGATGATTATTTTTGCATAGAATTCCTATGCGATCCCCTCTTTTCACACCGATATGTAACAAATAATGCGCAAGCTGATTTACTCGTTCATTATACTGCTGAAACGAATACCTTTTCTCTCCACTGATAAGCGCTTCCAAATCTGGTGACTGCATTGCTCTTTTTTGTAATAATTTTTGCATCGTTCTCAAGTAAAACTCCCCTTTATATATGTTAGGTTTTTTATTTTATCAGATTAATTATTAATTTACTAAAGATTACACTTAGTGAATATAAAATCAATAAAAATAGCCATCTACTTAACAAGTAAATGGCTATTTCTTCTTATATATTAGTATACTGCTTATTCATCACATATCGTACATACTCAGGTGTACTTTTATTAATCTCTTCATCACTTAGTTTATATTCTGCACCATATAAATAAAATGAAGGTATAAATTTCATGTCTGTATATAAGCAAGTAGCTTGAAATGGTTTCGTCAACTCATCCATCGTAATTCCGCTATTTTCATAGTCTTTTTCTAATCCACCTATAGAAATAGCTAGACCAAATTCTTTCCCCTTCACTTTATCTCCTTTTGATCCGTACGCAAATCCATATGTTAATACATCATCGAACCATTTTTTTAATAATGGTGGTGAGCTGTACCAGTAGAGCGGGAATTGAAATATATATCGGTCGTGTTCTACTAACAGCTTTTGCTCTTCTTCAATATTAAACTCCCAATTCGGTGCCACTTTATATAATTCATGCACCGTTATTTCATCCGAATGTTTCTCAAGTTCTTCGATCCATCTTTTATTAATTTTTGATTTTTCAATATCAGGGTGTGCTACAATTACAAGTGTTCTCATCATTCCCCAGCCCCTTTTTAAATTATTCAATCCTTTACGTATTAGTATGAGTGAGTCACATATAATTGAAAAGTACGTACTTTAAAGTGCTATAGGAACCTTAAAGTACCTTTGGAGGTGTTATATGAATCAAAATGATGACTGCCCAATCGCAACGACACTCGACGTGATTGGCGGAAAATGGAAAGTTCATATTTTATGTGTTTTGGCGGATGGAAAAATGCGAACAAATGAAATAAAACGAGAAATTCCAAATATTACACAAAAAGTTCTCACACAGCAACTTCGGCAACTTGAGGCTGATGGGATTATCCATCGTACTGTATATCAAGAAGTACCACCAAAGGTTGAGTACACAATAAGCGAACATGGAAAATCTTTAATGCAAATTATGGATGAACTATTTGAATGGGGAAAAGACCATCAGATCAAAAGATTAAATGACTAAAAAAAACTACCAAATTCTTCACATACTAGTGGGAATGGCACATCACTATCAAGCTAACAAAAAGACTCTAATAAGAAAACTTTCATTTTTATAATCCATTTAAACTTTAGCTTGATAGTGATACGGCAAGACCCTAATAAAGAAATGTATTAAACAAATTAAAAACAACAACACATACGACTAATGTTAATAAGAAAATTATAGTCGCTGAATTGCTTACTTAATTTTGAAATCTAAACAGTTACCCTTTAAGCCAAGCTTAATAATATCGCTTTTGTACGATTATCTGTTACTTCATAATAAATTTCTAATCCTTTCCGAGTACCTGTAACGACTTTAGTAGCTTTTAGTTTAGATAAATGTTGACTAATTGTACTTTGAGGCATTTGTAATGTTTCATACATTGTCGTTACGTTAATAGGACCTTTTGCAAGCATTATCTTTACTAATGATAAACGGACAGGATGCGCCAACACCTTTAATACTTCAGTGATTTCTTCATACATTTCTTTCATATTTTTTCTCCCCTTTTATATAACTATTAATGATATCCATATATATAATTCGAAAGGATATACGATTTTATGTCCGTCATTTTAAAAAATATTAAGAAATCCCTTCAGATGGAAGGAATCCCTCTGTTCAATATTCTATAGATTTTTCTTTCACTCGATATTATGTGGTAGGAGCTTTCCTTACTGAGACCCTCTACCATTGTTCCCTTGCTGATTCCCATTATTTCCTTGTGATCCTCTACCGTTGTTCTCTTGCTGATTTCCATTATTCCCTTGCGATTCTCTTCCGTTGTTCCCTTGACCATTCCCATTATTCCCTTGTGATTCTCTTCCGTTGTTCCCTTGACCATTCCCATTATTCCCTTGCGATTCTCTTCCGTTGTTCCCTTGACCATTTCCATTATTCCCTTGCGATTCTCTTCCGTTGTTCCCTTGACCATTCCCATTATTCCCTTGCGATTCTCTTCCGTTGTTCCCTTGACCATTCCCATTATTCCCTTGCGATTCTCTTCCGTTGTTCCCTTGACCATTTCCATTATTCCCTTGCGATTCTCTTCCGTTGTTCCCTTGACCATTTCCATTATTCCCTTGCGATTCTCTTCCGTTGTTCCCTTGACCATTCCCATTATTCCCTTGGGACCCTCTGCCGTTGTTTCCTTGACCATTTCCATTATTTCCTTGTGACTCTCTTCCGTTGTTTCCTTGACCATTTCCATTATTTCCTTGTGACTCTCTTCCGTTGTCCTCTTGCTGGTGTCCATTATTTTCTTTTATTTGCTTCGATTGCTGTTCCTTGGATTGCTTTTGTTCTATATGCCCCTGCTTCTCGTATCTTTCTTCTTCTACAGGAGACGAATCCGATGATACATCAGGAGATGACTTTGGTTGCTCTTGATTAGACGGCGGTACAGGAGGAGTAAGCGATTTCCGCTTCTCATTCTCTTGCTTTATATAAACACCTGTGCCAATTCCTGCTTTCTTAGCATTCTCTCGTATTTGCATCGTACTGCTTTGATATTCGACTGTAATATGTTTTATCTCATACTCTTTCTTCAATTCCTGCATAGCCTTTTCCAACTGTGGTTCTAGCGACTTGTCCTTTGTAACAGCTGTTAGCATAACTTGCTTATCATTCGTTAAGTACTTATCCTCTTGACTCTGCTTTATAATAGTACGTATTACGTCTTGCAGGTGTTTATTTTCCCATCGTTTCATTTCTTTTAAAATACGCCTTCCATCATCATTACAAGCTCGCAAATCTATAACACGAAGATCCTTTGTTACGCTCACCTCTAAACTTGGATTTATATCCACTGAGACATAAGCAAATACTTTTTCTTCCGGTTGGTTGTAGAAAAACAGCAACACACATAGAAAACAAGTAACAAGTAATGATGCAGGCTTTAAGTAAGTAGGGATTGAAAAACGCGGTGCTCTTTGCTCTTGTTCATTAAACGAGATTTCCTCTCCAATCATGTAAGAGTGTACTTTTCTTTTAAACGTAATAAACTCTCCATTTGGAGTTAAAACAACTACGTTATGTTTTTTTATATCCATCACAATTCCTTTATTCATCATGCTTCTCCCCTCTTATATAATCCAGAATATATGTATAGTTGTTTGCAAAGATAATACACATCGCAATAATGTATTTTCTATGTCGCTCCAACGTTTTACGACTTACCCTAACACGTGGTTCAATATGTTTAAGGGGTAACTTTTTCTTTCGGAACAGCTCTTCCATCATTTTCTCGTCTTTTATAATAATCTTTACAATTTCTATTAAGTGCTCACGCGTATCACGATGCTTAGGAGATTCCTTAGCAAGCTCTGAAAATGTGATTTTAAACTCAGCTAGTACACTTTGAAAATGAAGAATTTCCTCCTTACGGTTACTATTTTCTATCTCTTTCATATACTCCGTAAGCGACACTTGCATTTCTAACATTTCCTCTTGCTTATCTTCTTTTAAAAAGACAAGGTTATATTTAGACTCCTTGCGTATATAGTCAATTACATCTCTTTTTATAAGAAGATCAGCAAACGCTAGAAAAGATTTTCCTTTTTTATATGAATACTGTTCAATTGCTTCGTTAAATGCAAATAATCCAATGCTATATTCATCATCCTGCTCTGTAATATATCGGCGGCAGACAGACGAGATTGATTTTCTAATAAACGGCTGATACTGTACGATAAAAGCTTCCTTATCTCCACCGTTGTTTTGTATGTTAAATACGATATCTTCTATTTTCGTTTTTTTTAAGATTTTCATTACTAAACTCAACACTAGTAATCTCCCTGCCTCCTTCTGCTTCAAATAGCAAAATGGTCACTAAACAAGTGACCATTTAACCACATTTTCTTAGTACTTTTCTTTTGGCTTGTCTACTTGCTGTTGCCCATATTTTTCGAGGCCGACTTTTTTATATGACTATTTTTTCCACTTGTACTAAAGTGAAGTCTGTATTTTGTACTACTTTCTTGTTTTCTTTTGCAATACCACTTGCTCTTTTCTATTTTAGCTGCAATCTTTGAATAACTCTTCGCTATATTTTTGGTAATTTTAGCTTTTTCTTTCATTTATTTTCTTCTACTTATATATATTCGAAGGAATAAATAATTTTATGGGGGTCAAAAAAATATTTTTTATAAAATAGTTATTGTTTCAAAAATAAAAACCATCAATTTGAAAAAAGATTGTTCAAATTGATGGTTTTATTGTTATATATATTAATTTTTCATAACTAAGGTTAATCATTTCTTTAATTTATTATCTCTATTAAACTAAAATTCCATAGTACCCCCAGAACGAAATATTGTACTAACTTGTAGCAAAACAGCTTATTTTGGAGTATTAGTTTTTCTTAGTTTGCTGGCAATGGCTCATCGCTATCAAGCTAAAACTTTATATTACCTCCAAAACGAAAAAAATGAGTTAAATTTATATAAATAACTTTTTGAAAATTGATAATTTTATTTAAGGAGTCACTGAAAAAGTCTTCATAGTTTAAACAGTAAATAAAAGTGCGAAAAGCTAGTATTTTACTAGCTTTTTTTATCAGTAAAAAGTCATATGCTTTTTATCTTCTTTATAATATTGTAAACGATCTTGTAAAGTACCAGTATGAAACTCAAACTTGTGACCATCTGGATCTGTAAAATAAATAGACCGTTTATCTCTCTCTCGTCCAGGTAAGATATTAGCATGATTTTGAATTAATATTTCTTTTAAAGAATCAAATTCATTATCTGTTACAGTAAAAGCTATATGTGTGTATGAGTGCTGAATTTCATTTCTTGGTATACTTTCTTCAACATTTAAAGCAATCCATAAACCATTTAAATCAAAATAAGCTAACTTTCTACCTGTTACTAATAATTTTGCTTGAAGTATATTTTGATAAAACTCAATGGCTTTCTCTAGATTTGAGACTGAAAAACAAATGTGATTAATACTTTGTCCCATGCTACATTCTCCTTATTAATTGATTAAGTTATATATTTCATTATAAGCAAAAAGGCATTTTTCTACTATGAGTACAGACCTATCACTATCAAGATAATAAAATAAAATCCTCTCTAAAATGTAGGAGGAGCATCGTTTGTATTTTATAAATGTAAAAAGTTTTTGACATTCATTACTTAAGTAGGTAAACTAATAATGTAAAAAGTTTTTGACAAAATTAGGGGTGATGTTTATATAAATGGAGAACGTAATTCGGATTTTACGCAAGGAGAAAAAACTGTCCCAAGATGATTTAGCTAAACTATGTCATGTTTCAAGACAAACGATTAATGCGATAGAAAATAATAAATATGATCCTACATTGGAACTTGCTTTTAGTTTGGCGAAAAATCTTGGTGTAACAGTTGATCAATTGTTTATTTATAAAAGCTAGATGAGGAGAAAAAACAAATGAAGAATGGAATTAATATCGTATTTACTAGTTTTTACATTTTGATTATGGGTTTACTCGCGCTTGAGTGGTATCAGAAGCAACAACTCTCTATCACCACGTTATTTGTAGCTACGCTCATTTTACAATCATTATTCATGAAGAGAATTTTAAAAGGTAAAAAAGAGAACGATCATTTTATCGATGAAATGTTTTTACATATCAGACAGAAAAGCTTATCAATTTGTTGTTTTATAATGTATGTATTAACTGTAGGTATTTTATTTATATCAGAAGGAACATGGAACTTTAACCATATGCATAACAAACCGTTAATCTTTTTAGTCTTTTTATACCCTACCATTTACCAAATTATCCATATATTCGTCGGAAGTCGTAATTCTTAATTTGGATGCATAAACAATAAATTTATTTGTAAAGGAAAGATTAGAATGGAAATTATTTTAATAATTATTTCAGTCGGAATATTCAGCTTATTTACACGCAACTTAGCAGGGGAAGGTGGAGGATTATCAAAGGGCGATGAACGTCAAAAAATAATATTTAAGGACGCTTCCATTACAAGTTGGCAAGTTATCCTTTTTTATGCTTTAGTACGTCTATTGGCAATCACACCATTTATAAAGCAATTATTTGTTAATGAAAAAACATCCATCCTTTTATCCAATTCTTTTTTTACAAATGGTGGAGATATCTTAGTTGTCGGTTTATTAGGATATACGATAGGGATTTTTGGTAGTTATATAAAGCGTACGCAAATTTGATAGTAGAGGTTACGCAACAGACCCATCTAGCTAACATTTTGAAGCGCCCCCAAAAAGAAAATTTGGTCTTTTCATAGGTGTATATGAGATTTTAGTCCATTTTTTCGTTTTGGGGTATTTGCTTTTCTTAGCTTGATAGCGATGGGGTGCTACCCCTAACTGTGCTTGCAGCTTTTCACGCTCTAATTTCGATTTATCAATACGAGTTTCAATTTTGGAAATCACATCATCCCCCCTCTATATAATCGAAAAAAACCCGTTATAACTCCTCCTTATGGTAATTCCTTTGTAAACCTTTTTATTTAAATGTATAATTGTATTAAAAGCCTAAAATTTCAGAATCGGAGGGCAGCGTCATGAAAAGTTTTGGCACGTTAGTAATCTCTACCGTCATTTCAGCAGGCTTAGTATATTATAATATTGATTCCTTTTATAATAAATTTACATCCGGGAATACATATTACTGGGTGAACGGTATCCTAGCTGCTGGATTCCTTATATCCTTAATTATCAACATAAAAGATATCATCAAGAAAAACTACACAACTTCTGAATCGAATTAAGGAGCCTATTATGGTTCCTTTTTCTATGCAAAATAAAAAAGCAGCTATTAAGCTACTTTGAATTCTTCTTATCCCCAAATGAAATGATATATATATTCTCCCGTTACACGTTCATTAATTCCAGCAATCCTAGCGAATCTCATTAAGTCCGCCCCTTGAAGAAAATACACCGAAATCGTAACTGGTACTTGTGACCACATGAATTGATAAAGCTCATTCACTCTCTGATTCGTCGAAACGATTAAATCATTTACTGGTCCATGATTCCATGAAGAGGTTTGAACTGAAGTGAACGGAAGGTCTTTCCCATTAACCACTATTCTTGCCACACTTTGAGTTATGTCCACAGCAATCACCCCCACCATTACAAAATTCAAGCCTGTTTCTATATTCATATTCTTGATTAATAATAAATGTTTAAGGCAAACCCCTATTTTCATTTCTACTCAAAAACAATTTAAATGATTCTTCTTTATTTCTCAATATAAGGAGCCTTGGATTTTCATTAAAACTCCTGTAGTATATGAACAAAGAGTAAGGTAAGAGTTACTCTTTGCCATTTTCGGAGAGGTTCTGTTGGAGACAACAGGACCTTTTTTCGTAAAGAGATGGTTTTGTTTAATTTCTCACCACTAACCACAAAAAATATCTTATAATCGTTATATACTAAATTAAAATAATGGATTAGGAGTAGATCAAATGCCAGTTACACTAGAACTTATTCTTTTCATTCTTCTAGCAATTAGCGCTATTGGCTATTTAGTAAAAGAATTTCAAAAAACTAGGAAAAGAACACTTGGAATTTCACTAGAATTCTTGGTTCTTTTCTGGTCAATATGGAGAATATCGACTATCATAATCTGATTTGTAAAACATGAATTCCTTCGAATAAAAATCAATATTATGTCCATAATGTTGATAGGCTGTATGCCAAAATCTATTTAGTTTTCTCTGTATCTCCTTGTATTGAGCAGTTAGTTTTTGCTAGCTGCTCTTTTATTTATGAAAAAAGATAAAATTTTTTATAATGATTCTTCTTTATTTCTCAATATAAGGAGTCCTGGATTTTCGTTAACAATCTTATAGTATATAAACAAAGAGTAAGGTAAGAGTTACTCTTTGCCATTTTAGGAAAGGTTCTGTTGGAAACAGCGGAACCTTTTTTCGTGATTTAAAGGCACTAAGACAAAATGAAATATTTACCATGAAGGTAATTGTTAAATATTTTACGCTTATACAGTATAATGGGATAGTTATTGTGTATTGGCATTAAGAGGAGCGTCCTGATTAAGCGCTTCTCTTTTTTTATAAAATAGCTCCAAATTACTTGGACACATTTACCAGTTTATTCAACACAAATATCATGTTAAAATCCCTTGTGAATACGACATAACTCAACTTGGTGAAGCCCTGTAATATTTCCTATAGGGCTTCTTTTTTACAAGCAGTTATTTCATTACGCTGACTATCTTGTTGTGCAAAATAACGATTTTGTTCACTTTTTTGATACATTTATAAAACATTCATATGTTATCTTCAGTAAGTTCTATTTCCTTTATAATATTGTATGAAGTATACCAACGAACGAAGCCTAAAAAACTCTAATGAAGTGATGAAAAAAACCTAATTTCTCTACAAAACATTGAGAAATTAGGCTTTTTAATAGAAAAAGTAGCATCTATAAACAATGAATACAATTTAACTCTTCAATTCTATTTTCACAGATTCATATATTCTTCTAAAGTCAGTTTTTCCTTATATATATTTCCAGCAATATCTCCTACATAGCGAATATGCCAAGGTTCATATGCATAACCCGTAATACTTTCCTTCCCCTTAGGATAACGAATGATAAACCCTGCACGATGCGCGTTTTCTTTCAGCCATTTTCCTTCCTTCGTATTCGCAAAGGATAGCTCTAGTTCATTGTTCGCACTTTTAGAAGAAACATCCATCGTTAACCCTGTTTGATGTTCGCTATGCCCTGGCTTTGCAGAGAAGCGATCCGTATGCTCTTGCCCTTTCTTTTTAACATTATTGGCATACAGACCTTTTTGATACTCATAGGAACGAAATCCTGAAACAGCATTCAACTGGATCCCATCTTGCTTAGCTAAAAGGAATAGTTTTTCTAACGCTCCCGCTGCTTCTTTACGAAGATGACTCTTTTCTACCGTTCCACTAAATGAGAACGGTACATTTGGTACAACTAAATCCTCTGGCATATAGTCTTCGGGTAAACCATATTCCTTATTTACTACAGCCTGTATACTAGCAAAGGAACTTGCTATCTTATTTGAAGTCCCATTTTGCTTACTATTTTTTTCTTTATTTATGGGGTTTTCACTAGTTTCATGGTTTGTCTTATATGGTTCTTTACCAATAGATATATTGGTGTAAATGATAAAGATACCTAGCATTACTACTATACAAGTTAAGGTTCCTACTAATTTAAGTCTCATCATTCATTTCCTTCCTGCAACTCCTACTGTTACTCATTCATCATACTTCAACCATATCAAATCCATATTAATTCCTTGTGAACTTTTCTTCATAACGTATTCCTTAATAGATTGATAGTATATCTTCCCTTTCTTTTGGCACCCTTAAAATATCAGCTCTATTCATACATGTAGAAAAACAATCTAAAAATTTGTATAATAAGATAAGAAGTGCAACATTCTATTATAGAAAGGTCTTGGTATAATGCTAGGTATTGATGTAAAAAAAAACAAGGAAGAATTAATTATTTCATGGCAATTAGCGAAGATTACAATTCCACTTCATGATGTAATTGAGGTTACAGAAGATACTACCTATGCTGGCGTTGAAGATCCTAGTGCAATTCGTATTGGAACAGCATATGGGACAACGGACCGCATTTTAATCAAAACAGTAAAACAAAATTATGTATTATTTACTACGAATAAAGTATCTATTTTAAACGCAATTCACGCGTAACAATGAGTAGATAAACGCACTTAAACAAAGTTCAAGTGAAATATGAAAGTGCAAAGTCATAAAATTGACTTCGCACCTTTTTTAAAACAATCTATATGAATGAAAATTCCCTTTAACATTTCAGTAAGGCCAAAGCCACTTCTGTCACACCATACTACTTTGTGTCCCATTTATCTAAATTGAAGAGATAACGCTCTCTTTTTTTGATAAAATTATCTCTATAATGATAGCAGGAAAGGATTTGTTGCTTTATCACGGCAGAAAAAACACAGTTTGTAAAAAAAGAGCATTATATCCCCCAGTTCTCTATGAGACCTTTTGAAATAGCTAAGGGATTTTGTCTCACAGTGAATTTAGAAGCTGACACTTTGGAAGCTAAGGAAAAGAAAACAGGGAATTATTACAACAACTCAAAAATAAGCAAATAGATTAAAATACTGTAAATAGGACTAAATTATTAACATAAAAAATAAGCACATCTTGTAAAAAAACAGATGTGCTTATTTTTTAATTTTTATGCATTTTTACGTTTTAGGAAAATCACTCCACCAACAATTAACAATAATGCACCTGCAGCCATAGAGATCCAACTTGTAAGGTCAGCGCCTGTTTGCGGTAACCATCCAATTTTAGATTGAATTTCTTTCTTAGGTTGTGGTTGCTCTGAAGTTGGAGTATTTTTATCTTGATGCGGCTGTTCTGGTTTTGGTTGTTCCGGTTTTACTTCTTTAAATTTCACCGTTTGACCCTTATCTTCGATGTCAACGTGAATAGCAACCAAGACATTATCTTGATACAATTCTTCAAACACTACCACTTCTTTACCTTGTAATGCAGATGCATTAAATGTGAAATCTAATGTGATAAAACCATTTTTTTCTTTTGCAGTAAACTTAGATTCGACTGTTACTTCTTTATCATCAACTAATAATGATTTTTTTGTTGCTTTATCCATTAGTTTGCCTTTTACAACGTACTCTTTACCCACGATTAAATCTTTGTATTCCACTTTATCTTGGATTGTTACAGATTTAGAAGCGTCTAACTCTTTAGAACCATCAGCTTTGTTTGTAGCTGTCGTTTTAATAGAAGGCTCTACAAATCGAACTGTTTGACCTATATCGTTAATGTCAGTGTGAGTTGCAATTACTTGACCTTCATGCAATAAGTCTTCAAACACAACTACTTCTCTTCCTTGCTGTTCAGCACCAACGAAAGTAAAGTCTAATGTTACAAAACCATTTTTTTCTTTTGCAATGAACTTAGTCTCTGATGTTATTTCTTTACCATCAATTAATAATGGTTTGTTAATAGCTTTGTTCATTAATTTACCTTTTACAGTGTACTCTTTACCAACAACTAAGTTAGTATACTCTACTTTATCTTGAATAGTGATAGAATCCTTTGAATGAATCTCTTTTCCACCATCAGCTTTGTTTGTAGCAGTTGTTTTTACTGATGGCTTAACGAACTTAACTGTTTGACCTTTATCATTGATATCAGTATGTGTAGTAACAACTTTACCGTCTTTCAGTAACTCTTCGAATACTACTACTTCTTTTTCTTCTAAACCAGTTGCATCAAAAGTGAAATCTAGTGTAATAGAACCGTTTGCTTCTTTTGGTGTAAACTTAGTTTCAGCAGTTACTTCGTTACCATTTACAACTAATGGTTTATTAGTCTCTTTATCCATTAATTTACCTTTTAAAGTGTACTCTTTACCTACTTGTAGGTCTTTGTATTCCACTTTATCTTGGATTGTTACAGACTTAGAAGTGTGCATTTCTTTTGTACCATCGGTTTTATCAGTAGCTGTTGTTTTTACTGATGGAATCTTTTCATCTTTGACAATATGTTTAATGATTTGACCATTCTCTTTGATCTCAAAAGAGAATATTTCTTCATTCAATACATAACCTTTTGGTGCAACAGTTTCTTTATATGTGTATTTTCCAAATGGTAACTTTTCAAACTTCGCGATACCTTTATCGTCTGTTTTCCCTTTAACTACTTCTTTTCCTGCTTCATTATAAATAGTAAACTCTGCATTCGGAAGCTTATTGTTTCCATCAGCTACATCAACTTTTGTAATTTCTAGATCACCTTTGATAAGATGATTAACTGCTAATAGCTCAATAATTTTTCCGTGTTCCTTTATTTCGAACACAATTGGTTCTGTAATAAGAACGTAACCATTTGGAGAAGCCTTTTCTACAAATGAATATTTACCATACGCTAAATCTTTGACGTTAACTTCACCATTTTTATCTGTCTTATATTCCCCAATTACTTTCCCGCTTGCATCTTTTAGCTCGAATACTGCACCTTCTAATTTTTTACTGATATCTTCATTATCTACTTTTAGTAATTTCACACTACCTTTCACTTCTGTATTTTCCACTGTAAAAGTAAGTGTTTTATTGTGCTCTTTAATTTCAAAAGGATACTTTGTGTTATTTCCAATATATCCATTAGGTGTTTTTGTCTCTAAGAAATAATATTTACCATACGTAAGACCATCAACATTTGCAATTCCATTTTCTTTTGTTACTACTTTTTTCACTTCTTTTCCATCTTCAGTAAAGACCGTGAATTCAACATTAGGTAACATCTTACCTGAATCACTAAGTTTTTTTATTTCGATGTTACCTTTTACTTTGTTGTTTACTACTTGAACAGCTCCTATTTCCCCTGTCTTAACTTCAATAGTTTGTGGTTTATCACCTGAAACATAACCTGTTGGTGCTTTAATTTCTTTTACTGTGTAGGTACCAATTGGTAGGTTATTTAATTCTGCAGTACCATCAGCACCCGTCGTGATTTTTCCAACTGATTCATTATTTGCATTAAAGACTTCAAATACTGCACCAGCTAATATTTCTCCATTTTCCCCAACCTTTTTAATTTTTAAAGAACCAGCAGCTTCCCAATTTACTGCAAGGTCACTACTAAGCTTTTCCTCATTTCTTTCTAGTAGCACTGTAGCATTCTGAACAGTATCAGTACCGCGATAAGCAATTGCTTGAACTTTAGTTACATTTGCAGCAACACTTAGATTAAATTCACCCGTTTTTGTATCTTTAGGAATTTGGATACGGAATTTTTCCCCAAGTGAAAGCTGATCTTTCACTTCTCCATTTTCACTAACAATTTTAACTCCATTAGGTGCATTTTTCGCTACTACTTTATAAGAACCACTCTTAGCATTTGTTTGTACTGTGTATAGGTTTGTTTCAAAAAACTCACCCTTTAATTCTGCCTTTTGCTTTTCAGCAGGAATCACATTCATAAAAATATCTTGAGTATCTTCACTTGTATTTGCAGCATTAATAATTGTCTTAGCCGCTTTTTCAACATTTTTATTTTCATGCTTTAATTCATTTACATCAAGTTGACCTAATGCATTCCAAACCGCAAGCTGTGTTGCATAATGTGCTTCATTCTTATTAGCTACTCCCAGTTGTTCTATACTTTTTTGTGGGAAACCATTTAATAGAACCCTATATACTACATTATCTGTTTTCCCCATTTCAGGAAGATCTTCACCATTTGGTGATTTTAAGCCAAGAGTTAAACAATAAGCAATTTGACCGCTTGAATTTTTAATAATTTCAGTTCGAATGTACTTACCTAAACTGTTGCTATAACTCCAGTTCATTGAATACTTTTCATGCGTCATAACCTCCGCATTTGCCTTCGGTAGAAACACATTAAAGAATAATGCTAGTACTGATAATAATGCAAAAACTCTTTTAACAACTCTTCTCCCCAATTTTAAAACCTCCCTAGATAAAATAAATCCGATGTATTATTCAAATATTTAAAATAATCACAACGAAGATATTTCATATTATAAGACATAAAGTTACAAATATTATATTATTTTTACAAATTATTCATTTTCTCAACATCCACTATAAATTATAATATTAAAACATTCCATTTCACAAAAGTAACAATATTAGGATACCTTAACAAAATAAGAAACTTGGTAAAATACTAGAATAACGGTAGTTGGAGTACGGAAACGATTCTTGGCATGAAGGACCACTACAAAGATATTTTAATATGTAAACAAATATTTTCAGATTGAATATATGTATTAATAATGAAATTTTATTGCATTTACACCTGCAATGTTTATATAAAAGATAGTAAATTATGTTTTTATAGGATTTTTTCTATTAGTTTACTGGAAATTTGCATTATTATGTGACAATAACTATCATTGTATTTAATATAAAAAAAGGGGGTACGCAGATAATTATTAGAAATTTCAATCAATTAATTATACTAAAATTAGTATTAAGAATATTAGTAAAAAAGTAACAACGTTATTACAAAGTTCGAATATTGGTCTAAGTACCCTAGCATCTCAATGGTAACCTCTTGAATACTTTTACGTTTTTAAATAAATTAAAATAACAAAAAAATAATAATTTTTAATTTTTTCTTTGTAATTTAATAAGTTGCATGTTAATATAGCGAAGGTTATAAAATGGATTTCGCCATACACAATGTTTTTTCGGAATATTCACTCCAGAGAAACGTAACTATTTCAGTAATTTGCTTCATCTTTTACCTATACAAGGGCTACTTCAATTTTTTTGTTCATAAGTAAAAGTAACTTTTTATTCTATCTTCCTCATCGATTTTAATATAAATGGTAAAAAAGCACTTTTTCAAGTGCCCTTCCTTTTCTTTTTTCAAGATAGAAAATCTAATAAAATTAAACACATACATAATCCTACTTACAAACTCTCAGAGAGGTATAAACTATGGGAATTCCTACACTATTATTAAATACATTTATTATTATTATTTGTATCCTTAGTTACCAAGTATTTTGGCTAGAACATAAAGAAAAAATGGCATGTAATAATATATTAATTTCTGTACTTTCCTCCATTGCAATTATTTTTTGTATGACTTTTCCTTTTCATTTACACGCTGGGTTCATTTATGATTTACGTTTTATTCCCATTATATTAGTTTTTCTATATGGAAATACAAAGAGCATTATTTGTATTGGAGTTTTATATCTTTCTTATAGATTTTACTTAGGTGGAAGCGGAGTCTTCCCATCATTTATTATCTTTACTATTATTTCTGTTATTACAATCATGTTTCGTTACTTGTCACCTACTTATTTCAAGGAAAAGAAGATATTATTAAGTATTCTACTTATTTTGATATGTACAACTTCCCTTTCTATCTGCGGTATTGTAACGCAAATAAATACAGGTGGTAAAATTGACTCTACTCTCATTGAATTTTTATTCAATTATATAATCATAAATATTTTCACAGTATTATTATCAGTTTATTTAATAGAAGGAATGATCGAGAAATATAAAATAAAAGAAAGAATGCAAAGAGCAGAAAAATTTTATATAGCTAGCGAACTAGCTGCATCGATCGCGCATGAAATTCATAATCCACTGACCACGGTACGTGGATTCACTCAATTACTAAATGAAGATGAGAGTGCTAAGATGTCTCAAGATAAGTACTTAGAAATTATGTTACTTGAAATGCAGCAAATACAATCTACTATTAATAACTATTTATCTTTAACCAAACCACAAAACATTATAAAAGAGGAAGTAGATATTAATTACATATTAAATCAAGTGAAAGATAATATTTCACCACTCGCTCTTTCATATAATGTTGAAATAAAACAGCATATTACAACAGATTCCCTTTACATAAATGCTAATACTGAAAAATTAAAAATATGTCTAACCAACATCATACAAAATGGAATTGAGGCTATGAAAAATGGTGGCGTATTACAAATAAATATACAAAAAATAAAAGATAATATTGTAATTGATATTATTGATACAGGAATAGGAATGTCTTCCCAACAAATAAAACGTATTGCCTTGCCATTTTATTCAACAACAGAAAAAGGTACTGGGCTTGGTACTATGATTGCGTACAGTATTATTAAAGAATTAAACGGAGATATAGAGATAGAAAGTGAACTAGGAAAAGGAACACACTTTTCTATCACTATCCCCTGCTAATATAATAGAAGATTTATTTAAATGATATTATTTTGTAGCTAATATAACCATATAAAAAGAAGACGTAACTATTCGTCCTCTTTTTATATGGTTCTGGTGCAAAAATGTTAGTTAGAAACATAGAGTAGCAATTTCACAATTTATTCACAAGTACCGTTAAGCGCAAGTTTACGTTAAGTATGCTATTTGCATAATAATGTTTTCAAGAAAAAAGTAGCTGTACTTTTGTACAGCTACTTTTTTATGTAATAAATCAGTAATAGATATTCGAGCTGCAATAAATGCCCCTTTTATACTTTGAAATGTAATTTACAAACTACAATTTGACATAATTCTAATAGTATGGGATGTATATTTCTCCATAAAAGCAACTTATTTTCATCTAATTAGGCACAGAAACGCTTTGCAAAATCTTACTACTTTTTAGGAAAAACGTTTTTAGGGTACATTTTAAAATAGCTCTTTTTCTTTGAAATGTTTCTGTGCTTAATATTTAAAATATCTTATGTCAAAATTTTCCGCAACTAATATGTTAAATGATTCATAATTATATATAATATGGAATATTAAAGTTAAATATTCCGTATTATACTCTATTAAATATAGCGTATTTAATTTATTAGTAATTAATTTATTAGTCTAAGTATGAATTATAAAAAGAGTCCCTTCTTCTGTTGTTTTTTGTGATTTATATTAGAAACATTGTCTAGCTTGGAACGACTTTCAAATGTTTTCCATGCTTGTTCTATATCAATTTTGATTTCTTGTGGTGAACTTGCAGATTCTTCATCTAGCATTACGTTTTCCCATTGATTTAATTTACTAATTTCTACTAATAAATCTTGGCATGCTTCACATGTATCTAGGTGCTTTGTGAATTCCTTTCTTATATCATGAGAAAGTTCTCCATCAATATATGTTTGAATAAATCCGATATCATAACATTTCATTTGTTATGCCTCCTCCATTTGTTTATAAATCTTGCGAAATTTCATTTTGGCTCGGACCAATAATGTTCCAATAGAAGATATTTCAATTTGAAGTATTTCTGCAATTTCTTTATATTGAAAACCAGAGAATTTCATTAGTAAAAGGGTTCGTTCTCGATCATTCATTTTATTTAGTATCGTTTGTACCTTTGTAATTTCTTCTTTTCTTATCCAATCATCGTCTAATGATGAAACATTTTGTACTTCATGGTATTGTATTTCTTTATCAATCTTCGCTTGTTGCCTTTTTTCAGATCGCAAATGGTTATAAGCTACATAAGTAGAAGATTTAATCAACCATCCAGGTATGTTTTCAATTACTTTCCAGTCGCTACGATATAATTGTAAAAACACTTCTTGTGCTAACTCTTCAGCGATAGATTGATCTTTAACAATCCATATAATCTGTTTCACAGCATAAGCATAGTACTGCTTAAATAAATCTTCAAAAGGCATATCAGAAGCATGACTTTCTTCATTTTCTATGGTTAACATGTTAGTTTAAACCTCACTTTCAATTTGATGCCTGTATTATAGAGAAACCAGAAAAACGGATTTTGTGACAGTTTTTCTGGTTATTTTTTTATTATGTACTAAAAAAAGCATTCATCTGATTAAAAGATAAATGCAAAAAGGGAAATGAAAACATAAAACTATAACTCTTTCAGTAGTTTTCTATTAATGGGGTACCGCCACATCGCTATCAAGCTAATAAAAAGAAATGCCCCCTAGAATGAAAAAAACGCCATCCTTTTCTATGATTCTACAGAAAGAATAACGTATTTTTTCATTTTAGGGGAATAATTAATCTCTTAAGTTGATGAGCATGCAGCAAGCCCCTTTAAAGGTAATATTGTGGTACCAGGCTGCCCTCTATACTGAAAAGGTAATATCACAACTCAAACTGCTATATTTATTTCCTGTCGAATACACTCTTTTTTATTAGCACGTTTCCATAAATATATGGTGTAGAAGAATAAAATTGCAATAATAATATATGCAAAAAGTGACGAGGCTTGAACATTCCCCATAAAATTAAAGAAATTATTAAAAGTGTGGAAAGTAATGGGGATAATAATTGATTGCTTATTTACGATAAGTAAGGACAGAACAAGTCCAACTAAAAATGCATATATGATTTGTAAAATGGTATCTTCAATAGACTGCCCACCAATTAGTTGTAATAAATGGGTGATACCAAACAAAAAACTTGAAATCAAAACTGATTTTTTTATCCCCTTTGAAAACAACATTTTGAGCATAAATCCACGAAAAAAGATTTCCTCAATAAATGCAACAACAAAAAATTGCATGATAAACATAAAAAATAAGTCAGATACCGATGTTGTGTTTAATCCTTTATTACCAAGTAGTATTACTAATAGAACAAGCACTAATGGGGAATTTAATAAAATGGTATTCTTCATTGAATTATTTAACTTAATATCAAAGAAATAGAATTTCCACTTGTTCTTTATTGTTAAATATATTAAAATTCCCACTGCTAAAGGAACAAGTCCAATAAATTGTAATACTGGACTGGATGGCTTAGTAATAATTTGATAGGCCCCGTTAAGCGTGTAAAAAATCATTAATAAAAATTCTAACCCAATGATTTTTAAAACAATATTCTGATTTACCTTCATCTAGAATCCTCCCCTATTTATCGATTTGAGCATTTTTCTTTTGGATTACTGCACTGTTACTATTTATAGATTAATAGTAACTTATTAATTCATCAAATAATTTACTGATTTTTCGAAAAATATAGCATAAAACACTTTATTGTCCTCATGATAAGGTAAACAAATACCTCAAACGAGAAAATTGATCTCTTCAAATTGAAAATATATAAAATTCCTTTTTGGGGGTTTTATATATTTTTTTAGTTGATGGCGATGTGGGGAGACCCCATAAAGAAAAGACACCCATATAAGAGTGTCTTTTCCAATAGTTTTTTAGCAGAAGCAACTGCATCCGATAATGATTAATAAAATAAATAATACAACAAGTAAAGCAAATCCTCCAGCAAAACCGCAGCCTTCGCCGCAACTACCACCATATCCCATAATAATATTTCCTCCTTTAGATAAGAGGGTGAAACTAGGGTTCATACCATGTATTTTAACGGGTTCACTTTACCTTATGTTTTTACGCCTGAATTGAGCAGGTCCTAAAAAAAGACACCATAAGGCGTCCCCCACAATTGGGTAGATAAGGTTTAGTTTTCCAATTTAAAGAAATTATGTATCACACCTTGAGAGTATATCATAATATCTGTTAAATTTAATATTCTATGCATTATTACATAAAAAAAAGACACCCTAAGGTGCCGGTGCCTTCCTCCGACTTGAACCACTTTAATTTAATAATATGTATTGGACATTAAGTAAACACGTCCTATAAAACAGAATCATTTATTTTCAACAGATTGTTAGTGTACAAATACAAGAGAATCGAGATCGTTTGTTTGGCTAGATTAAAGCAACGCCACACCTATATGGTTGAGATGTGTTACGCCTTCTAATCGGAGAATCAGCTTTATAGAACGTGTCCACAATTTATATTTTACTACATGTAATATTTATTTTATGTAATTTTTACAAATATGTATAATTACATAAAATTTACGAGAAAAAGAGAGTATACTTTGATATTGTGTAATAAAGATAAGGCCCACCTACGGAAATAGGTGGGTTTTTTATTGGGCATTACTATCTCATTGCACAATAGGGAATTTGCATTAAAATAATATCATATTCTTAGAGTTCTTATATTGAGAAAAAAGACACTCTTATGAGTGTCCCTTTTTTTAGTAACCGAATTCGCCGCTACCGTGGCCCCAACAACTACATCCTATAATGATTAACAGGATGAATAGAACGATCAGTAAAGCAAATCCGCCACCTAACTGTCTACGCTTAAAGACTAAAAGTTACCTTTAGCCCTCCAAGACTCGCTACGAGCGAATGGCTAGTTCTTACTCGACGGGACCCACCCGTTATATGATACGACCTAGGCTCGGCCGCACACCTGCCTCGTTAGTTAATATGAAAATGAGACCCAATGTCTTTCAGGCGAAAGTATAATCTTGGGTTGGAAATATACAACTGTTTGGACATAAAAAAGACCATCGAAATGATGGTCTTGCAGACTGTAGACAAATGCATAAAATAACGAATGAACCTTTCTCTGAACACTTACTTTACTTCTTTCATAAATAGTCTAACGTTTTCAGCGATTTCTTTGAATTTGGTATGGTGTAAATAATGTGATCCATCCATGGTTACTACTTTTCCATGTACCGAGTCTTTGATCTGCCCTTCATGCAGAGGTATCCATCCTGCTACATCTTCATTATTCGCTTGTACAAAGAGAAGAAGTGGAAGATATTTAGGGAAGATTAAACCTTGAGCCCCTTTAAAATTAGACGAAATATGATCCATCTCATTCAAGGTTGTGTCATTATACATGTTTTTATTCGAAATCATTTTCATTTGCTCTACGATTTTTTCATCAAATGCCAGTCCAGCATAGGGGTCAGCACTGATTTTCATAGCCAATCTTAAGAGACCTGATTTTTTGAGATATGCAAACGTTTTTAATGGGAAATTGATATCCATACCCGGTTGTGTTGCAACACTGCTATCGATTCCGACAAATGCAGTCACCTCGTTTGGATATTTGTTCACATAATCAATTCCATAAATGCCTGTAATGGAGTGGCCCATGAGCATGTATCTGTTAATATTAAGCTGCTGTAGAGCTTCATGAACTTCACTTACCATATTCTCCGTGGTTCGCTCTTTTACAGTTTCATCACTTAATCCATAACCGAAAGGCTCTACCGCAACAACTTTGTAAAATGGAGATAATTCATCGATAAGAAGCTTAAAATCAAGCCCTGGAGTAGCTGTTCCATAACCAGGCAGGAGCACGATCGTTTCCTCGCCCTCGCCTTGAATTAACACATTCATGTTTTTCCCGTCTACAGATACGTGCTGCCCGTAGGGCACTATTCGTTTTTGCTCCGAATGACTACTCATCACATTTACGATATAAACAATACCTAAAAAAAGTACAATGGCTAGAACGATTGCTCCTATGATTTTAAGTAAGATGTTTCGCACTTTCTTTATTTTCATTCCACTCAGCGTGTTCTTTTCCTCTTGTTGTGTCACTGTCATCTTCTCCTGTCCTGATCAGTTTGCCTTCCTTCATGTGCCTGTAATGAAAACTTAACCAATGAAGATGTACTCACCATGACGACAATATGAACTGAATATGAACTGCCAAAAAAATGCTACGGCTCTATATGCAAGTAAGCTTGCATATGACTTGTATTGGTTGATTCAGATCATCTTTAGAGAAATTAGAGAAACATCCACTAAGAATTAGGATTGGTGTACTTACTAAGATAACTTGAATCAATCTTTTAATACTCTTCATTTTTCACCCCTACTTTTCTTGAATTTTAATAATATTATAACACTTATATCCGACTAAATTGCCACGTTGGCTTAAGTACACTTCTTTACAGTCTTAGAGAAACAATTAATAAAGTCGTTTAAAACATAATAAAGTTGTTGTAAAAATGCCGGTCATGTTATTCAGCATTTGGGCCAGATTATGGAGTGATTTTATTAATTGTTTCGTTAATATTATGAAGAAGTATTTGATTTTCCTAATAATATTTGAGACGAATCTACCGATATAATTAAATCTGAATATATGTAAAGTTGCATTTAAAAACACCTATATTAATGTTATACTAGGATTAACCAAGAAGTATCCAACAAATTATGATTAATCACTACATTTTCTTTCATAGTATGTCAACGTAAAAAAAGACACTTTCTATAGTGTCTTTTTTTACGTTTCGAAATGAATACATTGACTACATACTCATATTTTGGGTAGCACCACATGCCCATCAAGCTAAAAGTACGAATTACCCCAAAACAATAAATACGAGCAAAGTGCACAAAATTTTCATTCTGAGGTATTTGCTTTTCTTAGCTTGATAGCAATGTGTTGGTGTTAGAAAAACACTGAAATTTGCTATACTACAAAAATTACCCTTAGCAATACTTAATGTTTTGAATGCATCAAACTTTTTGCTTTTAAGTATAGAATCACTTTTCTTATACACTCACTCGCCGCAATAAAGCAAAAAATACCATTCGTTACTAAACCTAGCGCATACTGACTTGAACCTTTAAAAATATACGTTACAATAAAACGTAAAATAAATACAACAATCCATATACCTAAGGCGATATAAGAATTTTTAGCATAAACCTTCCCATTATTTTTATCGATTCGTATTATAGTTGTAGAACCACGCACAGCTCCTACAATTCCTCCAAGAGCAAGTAATACTACAAATAGACCTGTTTCTATTAATACGAGATCGTTAAATACATGAATAAATGTATAGTATGCGATTAATACAGGAGCAATCCACATTCGTTGAACTTTCAATTCCCTTTCTTTTAGTTGAAGGAGAATTATAAGAATTAAAATAATAAGACCAGTTGTATTATCCATGCTATACTCTCTTTCTTTTTTATTATGATCTGTTTAATTTCAATTAGAAAAACACTATGTTAATTTAAAATTTTATTCTTTTTACTACATACAGCAGATATCACTTTACAATTTTTTTTCGAATTGCCATTACAGCTGCTTGTGTACGATCTGTTACACCTAGTTTTTGAAGAATATTATGGATATGAGTTTTGACTGTCCCTTCGGAAACATAAAGGATTTTAGCTATTTCATGGTTTTGTTTTCCATAAGCTAATAATTGTAAAACATCAATCTCCCGCTTAGTTAGAGTTTCCGTATATTCAAGTTCTTCGCCAGCTAAATTATAATCATTATTATCGTGTTTTATAAATTGTGTAAAAGCTTGATTTGCTGTCGTGCTATTATAAATCATTGCCCCTCTATTCATAGATCGAATACTATCTAGCATTTCCTCCGTTTCAGTATCTTTTAATATATAACCCACTGCACCAGCTCGAATACCATCTAAGACATATTGTTGTACATCAAATGTTGTTAATAGGACAACCTTTGTGTTTGGTAATATACTCATAATATTTTTAGTAGCCAAAATGCCTGATAAGTCAGGCATTTGAATGTCCATAATTACCATATCTGGTGCAGTTTCTAAAGCCACTTTAATTGCTTCCTTACCGTCTTTACATTCCCCTACTATCTCCATGTCATCTTGCATTTCAATAATATAGCATAGGCCTTTTCGAACAAATGGTTCATCATCAGCTAGCACAATACGAATCTTTTCTGTCATACTTCTCCTCCATTTTTCTGAATTGGAATAGTAGCTTCAACTCGAAGTCCTTTTGGTTCATTTAGAAAAAAGGAACAATTACCTCCAACTGATTTACAGCGTTTTATCATACCATTGAGTCCAAAGCCATATTTTAATGGCTTATCCCCTGTATATATACCATTATCATCAATTGTGAGTTTTACTACTCCGTCTATTTCTGTTACGTTTACAATAACAGAATCTGCATTAGAATGTCGTAAGACATTAGTTAAAGACTCTTGTAGAATGCGATACAGAATTGTACTTTCCTCCATCGTCCACTCTGTTATATTTCCAGCTTGAATGAACTCAATTTGTAATAAAGAATTCGCTTGAACCTGTGAAATCAATCCTTTTAATGAAGTAAGCCCGAGATCTTTTTCATCACTTGTCCATTCCTTAACAGCGACGCGGATTTCTTCCATTCCTTTTCGTGCCACCTTTAAAAGTTCTTCAACATGATCTTGGGCATCAGTAGGATTTTTCCTTAAGATAATCTTAAGAACCTGTAATTGAATAATAAGTGAGGTCATTTGATGTCCAAGTCCATCATGAATCTCTCTTGCTAATTTTGTTCTTTCCGTAAAAGCTGCATATCGCATAGAAAATACCGTTGTTTCTTGTAGTTCAGCATGTGCTTCGTCTAATTCTTTTAGTTGTTTTTGATTTTTTTGATATGCGTCTCTTAGCCTGGATGTACTTCGGATCGAGACATAGAGGCCGATAATAATTAATGTTTCTTGATAAGGAAACGTATTCGCATGTATAAATAGAATGATAACTATCCCCGTTATAGCAGCTAAAATTGTCGTTACTCGTGTCCACTTGGGTTCTGCAGCGGTAAGAAAAACTATGAGTGGCCATAACGTATAATTCGGAAAATTCGGATAAGAAAAATATAATACACATGATATGCTTATTAATATACTCGTAAATAAAGCGTACTTCCTTGCATTCCACCAAGATTTTGGTGAATACAACATCCATAGATAAATTGTTACAAAAACGCTACAAACCCATATTGCAAAGGTACCATGAGGTGCGAAACCTTTATAAAAAAATACGCATATTAAGATGCTTCCTATCGCATTTCCTGCATGACTATCAATCATTTTTAAAAATACTTTTTCCATGTACTTATTCCCTCGCAACCTTACTGTTTAGTTTCTATATTTCTTGGCTATAGATGAACATCCATTTCTTGATTTAAAGACTGGAAATTTACAAATCCCAATTATTATAGTTCATAGTCGAGTTAAATTCCTTTAATGCATATCATCTGAAATTAAAAGAATAATGAAGTAGTTATTATAGTGTGTTTGTTTTACCTACTTCATTAGACAAAAGAAGTTGTTTTTCTTAACCTATTTCTTTAATTTGCTTTTAGATTTTTTCTATATCTTTGTATCCTAATCACAATTCCAATAGTACGAATAACTACCATCGCAATTGTAAAAAATACGAAAGCAGGGGCTATAACATTAAAATCCAAGTGATTCGATACCATGAAATCTATAAATTGTTGTGGATACCAGTCTGTCGCTACATAAGCTAATACGACACGCCATCCAAGTCCAATAATCCATAAACATAAATAAGGAATACCAGCAGTTACGTACGCTTTATTGTCAGAACCATATTCTACTTTCACTGTAAAAAGCATTAGCCCTCCCATGATCATGCCGACCATTGTCATGATTATGAGTGCGGTCATATTTGAACCTGAGGTAGGTATTTCCTCGACGAATAAATAAACACTTATACCACAAAGAATAAATGGCAATACAGCCTTTGTGGTTGTAAATACCTTTCTTCCAATTTGTGTTAATAATACAATTGTTAAAAATGCACCAATCATTATCCAAGCTTGAGTATTCAAATTAAAACCCCCATAAAGTATAAATTTATTGTTTATTTGCTTACTTACTGGAGGATTGTAACATCCCTACTATTTTAGAACATCTATCTGAAAGATGATTTTTTTTGAATACCCTCTATCTATAGATAGAGTTTTTTTTGATTCTATTGTGAAAAAAGCCACTTGAATATATATAACTGGATATATGGGACAGCAGCATATCTTCATCAACCGAAATATTTTAACCAAAAGCCAATTATTATTACGGTAGATACAACAACAGCACATGGAAAAATGTTATTTGCTATGTAAAAAATAGGAGTTTTGAATATGTTTTCTTATTAAAATTGTAACTAAACATTTTTATGAGATGATATTTAAACTTTTGACTATCCTTATACAAGAGATGCCTTTTGGGTAATATAAACAAGCTTTTTCGAATTGATTTTCCTTTTGATAACAGGTCGCTAAGTCAATATAAAATATGGATAATTGTTTATTATTATTTTCATTTTTGAAAAAGGGAATGGCTGTTTTTTCGAGAAATTTTTTAAAATTTATTTGGTCAAAATATAAATGATTTTGATAGGAAAATAAACAGTATAATTTAGGATATTTGTTTTTTGTAGTTCGTAACCCTCGATGTAACATCTTTTTAGCATCATTGATTTTTTCTTTATCAATAAGTGAAATCATAGTGGGGTTCGGCCGAGATAGGTGTAAAAATAGGTCGTGGCGATACATTTTTTCCTAGATGTTATTTTTCGGAGATATTTGTAACATAAACGTTCATTTTTGTTACGTTTTGTATTTAAAAATACGAAACTTCCTAACTGTTGAACTGGCTGTAACAAAATACTGTATCAAAAATAATTCATAACATTATTGATTTCAAACCTTTTTGTTATAATAAAATATGGTTATTGGAAATAAAATACAGGATATGACCCGAAATTACATGTATCTCGGTCGAACCCCTACAAAAGTCATTCGAGATAATTATGACGATGTCCTTCGATTGGCACATTCCATTCGCGAAGGAACATCGTCAGCTTCCCTTGTCATGAGCAAAATGTGCTCTTACTCCCGGCAAAACAGTCTTGCAACAGCACTAAGAGAGATGGGACGCATTGAAAAAACACTGTTTATCCTAGACTATATTTCTAGCGAAACTTTACGCCGGCGGATTCAAAGGGGTTGAATAAAGGAGAAGCTATGAATGCATTAGCACGCGCATTTTTTTTCGGGAAACACGGTGAACTTCGAAAACGGGCACTACAAGACCAATTACAGCGCGCCAGTGCATCAAATCTAATTATCAATGCAACCAGTATCTGGAATACTGTGTATCTATCTCAAGCTATTGAACATATGGAAAAAATCGGAAAACATCATGAAGAGTTGCTTCCTCATATCCCACCTCTTGGTTGGGAGCATATTAATTTTCTAGGTGAGTACAACTTTACTGTCAGCAATTATCATTCGTTCCGTCCTTTAAGAACATAAAAAGACCCTGATTTCCTGCTTAGCGTAAGGAAATCAGGGTCTTATCTCTCAAAAAAATGTCTTAGCGTATAATATCCACGTTTTGACGTCAGGACCCCCTAATAGGGGTAGAGTCACATCGCTATTAAGCTAAGAAAATACAGCTATCCCCAGAACGAGATTTTGTGCTAATTTGTAATAAAAAAGCTCATTTTTTCGTTTTTGGGCTGATTTGTTTCCTTAAGTTGATGGGCATGTGGCAATGGCCCATATAACAACAATTAGTTACATTAATATTTTATTCGTTGTTTTATTTCTTTAAAACGATCATGTATTAATTTCTTGATATCCGGGTGATCCTTATATAAGGTAACGGTATACATGATGGAAGATGCAAGAATAGTAGACCATATTAACCAATCTCCAGCATGAGAAAGAACTTTAATTACTTCACTCGTAAACTGTTCCTGTCCCGCTTGAAATGTCGATACGAGCGAGTTAAGATTGAACAACAATAAAATAACAATCCTGCCCAAAAGCATAATAATCCATCCGATAATATACGTATAGCCTCCAACACTACATAATTGATTATTATGATGAAAAACTTTCACCCTCTTAGCTTGCCAATAACCAACTATCGCTCCTAATATAAGCAAGCTAATTAATTCAATTGTAATAATATAGTCCAATCTATTTGGAAGACCCATATAAGTTCTAATTATAGCCATGATTGGTATACCAAGAAGATCGAAGCTATCTACTTTCTTCGGGATAAGCTGCCTAATAATCAATACAATAACGACTACAAGAATAATAATGAAAACTTTATTCATGCGATTAATCCCTCTTTTTTTCTTTTAAATAATACTCGATAAGTTGATTTACTTTTTCTTCTGGATATGATTCTGGTGTTTGAAGGACATGAATTACTAGCCCATCGATAAATCCGTACAGTATCTCTAATTCAAATTCTCTATTGTGACCTGGTGTAACGTATCCTAGATCCCTCATTAAATCTAGAATTATCTCCATAAGATACCTCGTATGGTCATCCATTTTCTTCCGAAGTTCAATAAGTTCTGGGGAACTAAAGGATATACCCAGAAATGTAATCCAAACCTTCCCTTCCAACATTTCTTCTTTATTAGAAGGAATAATAAATTTCATTAATCTTCTAAGTGCTTCTTCTTTCGTTCCCTTAAATTCACTTGTACGAGTGTTTGCCCGTTCTTCCATTCGATTCAATACTAAATTCATTGCATAATGAATTAATTCATTTTTAGACGAAAAATGATGCTGAACAAGTCCAACCGAAATGTTTGCTTCGTCAGCGATTTGCTGTATAGAAGCTTTATCAATACCTTTTTCTAATATTACACGCCAAGTAGCAGTGGCTATCTGATTCTTCCTTTGTATTTGATCAACTATTTTAGGCACTCATATCCTCCTCCTTTTTTATAATATGATCATATTATAAAAAGAGTACCTAAAACAATATGAACATATTGCTTTAGATACAATAGGGCTCTTGCCACATGGCTATCAACCTAAAATTTTATAATATCCCCAAAACGAGAAAATTGGCATCTCCAGGTGAAAATATACATTTTTTGCTTTGGGGCAACTAGTTTCATTAGCTTGATGGGCATATTGGTGAAACCCCGAAATGGACATTTTGGTAGGCAATTCTTCTTCTCTTAAAATAACCTTAAATATATTATAAATTTAAGAATATTAGAAAAATAAATAGTATAATTTTCTAAAACATCCTGAATAAAGTTAATTTTAGAAAAGGAGTAGAGGGGAAATGTTTCAGAAGCTCAAATTTTATTTAATTAGTTTTGTAATTAGTTCAATGTTAGGTGGGATTATCATAGGTGCTAATTTCTTGGTCCATAACATCTACTATTTAGTTGTAGGTAAAGAATTTCATTTTAATATATGGTCTTCTATTATTATATTTAGCATCGTATTTATTTCGGGTTTCTCGTATATGTTGAAAAAGGGGCCAGATATACTTGTTAATGATTAAACCAATAGTAATTATCGTAGGCGCTACCATGACCTGGTTGGCGTCTTGTTTGTTGTTAAGGAAAGATAACAAAACAAAATTTCCTTAATCACAAGGCTTTAAAAGTAACCTATCCATAGTGATATTAAAGTTACTACTAACAAGGCAAGAAGAAATATGATATTTCGAATCCACTTTTGTATATCATCAAATACCGTTCTATAAATGCAACGTTGATATAAAACATGAGAAATACAACAAAGAAAGTTAAGTTACCAAATTTATCGTTCAATTTTTCATTAGTAAATGTACTTACATGAAGGAACAGTAAAGCAAAAGTTACTAAGAATAACTCAAATAGCCTTTTTTTGCTCCCACCACCACCTTACAGTAATTTCCTTTCGTTTTATTTTATCTGAACGTAGTGTGTAGCAGACTGTAAATATTATTTACTTATGTAAAAAAAGGCTAACAATTCAAGATCGTTAGCCTTAATCGCGCCTTTTAAAAAATAACTCAATATAACAAATGAATGATTCTTCAACTTACACTATATTCTCCTTTTATTACAAAAAACGAACCTCGAATTGTTCCAGCAAGTTTAGACTTTTGCCTAGCAAATTTAAACTTATCTTCTAACTCCTTTGGTATCTCCATTCCTTCAGAAAGCTTAAATCCGACAGCTCGCTTCTTCGGGTTATCCAACGTATACATGACATTGACTGCAAGACCATCCTCGTAGAAGACATAGGCAAATTTGATATTCTCCACTTGAAAACGTGATGTTTCTAAAGGTTTGGCCACAAACTCAATATCACGTTCTTCTTTCAAAATGTGATTCACATAATCAAGAGTCTCCCCGCTTTCATTAGCTGGTACAACCGTAAATTCATGCTTATATTTGTTCATAAAGTAACGTGCTTCATGAGCACGTAAACCAGAAAGTGTTTCTGCGACAGGTGAAGACTCTAAGCTAGCTATAGTTACATTTTTAAAATCAACGATACAGGACAATTCCACCCCTCCTTTAATCTCTTTACTTCCTAACAACTGGAATCCACATTTCACCAAATACTAAACCGTTTTGCTGCCCCATCTCAACCGTTGTATTTGGTCCACCAACATAGGCAAAATCATTTACTTCTGGTAAGACTTGACCAAAGGCAATGCCAGTAAGCTTATTACTTAGCTCCTCAGCCGTCTTACCTTCCCCTTTAACTACTAAATATTTTCCCCTAGGAAACTGAATAACTCTAGATTCTTCTTGTATCGTTTCCTCTGTCATGACACCAGCATAATACATCATCTTGTTATTCACCGCTTCACTCACAGAAAAAATGTAATCATTTGTGGCTAAAGCTTTTAAAGTGTCCAACCTTCCATCTTCTTTAACAGCTGACCAAAAGTCTTCTTTTTCTTTATTTATTCCAGCAAAATCTGTGTATTCACTCTTAATTTCAGTCCCAATACCTAACACGATAAAGCTATCTTTTTCTTCTAAAGTATAATTTTTCATATTCAAAACCTTCCTCACTTTTAAATTAATCAAGTAATTTATCTTTTCTCTTGATGAGTTTATAATAACCTTAAATCATGTCAAAAAATGATACTGTTTAGGAGACCAACATGAACAAAGTTGAACGAATTAATACGATCATGCGGTATATCAATAACCGCTCTCACTTTACAATTTCTGAAATCATACGAGAATTTAACATCTCTCGATCGACAGCTATTAGAGACATTAGAGAGATTGAAGCCATGGGGATGCCACTTGTCGCTGAAGTTGGGAGAGATGGGGGATATTCTGTTATGCATAACTCTATTCTGCCCGTTGTTCGCTTTACTGATAACGAGGTCAAAGCTCTTTTTATTGCCTTTATGGCCACAAGAAATCAACAACTTCCCTATCTAAAGAGTCGTCAGTCTTTAGCTGAAAAACTACTAGGACTTATCTCAGAAATCCAGCAGGATGACCTTGTTCTTTTAAATCAACTCTTACTTTTTGAAGGGACTAATCCCCACAATCCCGACTTACTTGAGCTTTCTGACCTCCCACATCCTATGTTAGAAAAACTCATCCAAATCCTTCTTTTGGATAGCCATTTATTGATTACCCTAAAAGAAGAGGCGGAAATCAAGTCTTATCCAATTTATCTATTACACCTTTATCAAGAAAAAAGCCATTGGATAATTGAAGGCTTTGACGTAAAAGAAGAAAAGAAGAAGATGTTTCCTGTCGATCATCTCATCAATGTCGAACCCTATACGACAAAAAAGAGATTAAGTAAGAAAAAGATTTTAGAAAAACTCAGTAAGAAAGACGAAGCAATCAACCTTGTACTTGAACTCGGTCCAAAAGCAATTGTCCAGTTCAAAAAATATCATCCTTTAAAAGTTTCAATTTCCTATACAAATCCTTACCAATCCACAGCCATTCTAAAGACTTTTATCAATGTTAACAATCTCGATGAATTAACAGAGATAACAAATTGGCTACTTTTCCTAGGTAAGGATATCAAAATGAAGGCAGTGCCTGAAGAAGTGTTAAAAGGCTTAAAAGAGAGATTATGTTTATACTGCCCATAAGCAGTGACCAGTTACCTCTATTTTCAAGCACATAGAGAAAATATTTTATTTACTACCGCTGCTCTTCTAGGAATAAAGCCAACAAAAAAAAGACATGAACTAATCTTTGTTCATGTCTTTTTATATTAGAGTTTAACCTTCGTTAAAATTCGAGTGTGGATTTATCTTACCCATAAGATCTTTCATTCTTTTTTCATATTCCACTATTTTTGAACTACAACCAACAATAGCGAATTAGAATAATGACTTAATACTTGCTAGGACAGTAAGTATACCTACAACAATGACAAACACATTGCTCATTTTCCCTCTGTATTTAGCTAGTACTGGTACTTTACGAATCGCATACATTGGTAATAGACATAAGATAGCAGCAACTAACGGACCACTAAGGGCATCAATGATTCCAAGAATACTTGGATTTGCATAAGCAACATACCAACATGTTAATACGACAAAAGTAAGGATCACTGTCTTAATTGTTTTTTCTTCTAAATTTTTTCCGCGTGTTTTACCAAACTTCATAATCACGTCACGCATTACCTCATATGCTCCTATATAATGGCCAAGGAAAGACTTAGTTATTGCCACAAAAGCAATGATAGGAGCTGCAATAGTGATTACTGGTGAATTAAGCTCATTCGCAAGATACGATAGGATTGATAGGTTTTGTTCTTTAGCCATCATAAGATCTTTTGGAGTTAAACTCAGTGCACTACTCCAAACAAAGAACATAACTACTACGAAAGTCATGATATAACAAACTTTTTGTATTTGAGCACATTTGGCATCAGTAGCTTCTATTCCATAGGTAGCTCTCTGCTTTATAACAAATGACGAAATAAGAGGAGAATGATTAAATGAAAATACTATGATTGGTAGTATCATCAATAGCACCCCAAAATACCCTGTTCCTGTTGAAGCAGTAGTAGCACTTGAAAAACTAAGCATTGACGTATTCCACTGTGGAATTAAAGATATTGAAATAAAAAGTAAAGAAGCAATAAACGGATATACTAACATGCTCATTATCTTTACAATGATATCTTGACCAAAATTTAGTATAGCGATAAGACCGAGTACTAATACAAGCGATAAAATGGCCCTTGGAGGCTCCTGCATGTGCAATTGATGCACGATAAAACTACTTGCAGTATTTGTAAGTGCAACCGAATACATCAGCACGATCGTATAAATTGAAACGAAATATACTATGTTAAAAATGATACTTGCCTTATTTCCGAAATACTCTCTTATTGTACCTGTAATCCCCTCATCAGCAGAATTAGAAGCGTATATCATTTTAGCAAGTGCTCTATGTGAATAATACATAACAGGAAATGCAAGTATGGTAATTAACAGTAATGATAATAAACCACCTGAACCTGCATTAATAGGTAAAAAGAGTACTCCTGCTCCAATTGCTGTTCCAAAAAGGCTCAATGCCCAGGTAGTATCTTGTTTATGCCACTTTTTAGGATCTAGATAGTTCTCATTTTTCACTGCAGTATTTTCAGCTTGAAATTCTATTTTTTTTGCAGTATTCCCATTCATATAATAAATCCCCCTTGTATCCTATTCTTATGTCTCTCTTTAGGCTTAAGAATATAGACCATTCTTAAAAAATGAATCACTTACTAGGTGCGTCACATTGTAAACGATTCCACCTAAACCTGTTGTGAGGCATTTATCCTCCAACCCTATACTTCGTCAACATTGATGATATTGTGTACACCAGCTAATACGATGTCCGCTACTACTAAACTTTTTTGAATAAATTCCCCTTCTGGTCACACACCCTTCTGTAATTAATCGTTTCAGTCTGTCCAACTTTAAAATGTTTGATATTTTCTCCGTAGGTAATCGGTTACCTCTCGACGCCCTCATTATAACGTTTATATTTGCGAGTCTAATATTTTTTTATTTTTAGAAAGACTGAATAAACAGAATAATGAATAGATAATAAATCACAATTGGTATGTAGCGATTGTGTCCATTGTTTGAAGCTGTATTAGTTAGTAAAAAGGGGAAAATAATACAGATATCATTTTTGTTAACACGTTGATTATATTGGGAACTCATTATAAAGATAGTTATATTCCCCTTTGCTGAAATATCTTATTTTAGACGTAAAAACTGTTATAATAAATAATCATTGTAGATATAAAGGAATAAATTAAGAAAACATAAAATCATATAGATGAATATTTATTACTAATTTCGAATCAATATACATTTTTCAGAAAAAAAGAACTTCTTTACGGAGGAGCCACCACATCTTCTATAATGATTGACATGTTACGCCTTTTAAAAGGATAACACCATAAGTTTCCATTTACCATATGTAATATTTATTAAGTGTAGTTTTTTTCTAAATATGCATAATTGCATATTTAGAAAAAGATAGTATACTTTCGTATTGTGTAATAAAAGGGGGATTTTATTTTGTTGGCTTGATAGCGATGTGGTTGTACCCCTTTATAAACGTATTTTGCAAACGGGTTTATGCTGTTCAGAACTTTGCAACGGAACCACTTCTTTCAGCAAATCCTGTGGAGATTTGTCTCGCATAATCTCTTGTCTTTCATGCTAAATGCATGTATAACAAAACTTGTCGAGCTGACCCGATTGTTGAACAAAGAAATAAGCTACAAAATAGATCTTCTGATTAAAGTTTTTACAAATTATCAATCTTTATTCTTAATGATCAGACTGATTTATAAATTATCGAACCTTATTTTAAACCCACAGTAGTTGGAGGAAGTTTGACGCTAGCAGATGATACACCTCCTGAAATATCAGAAAGATAAAAAGTACCGGCATCCTTCCCATGAAGAATACCGGTACTTCTCATTTATCCCGCTATTTGTGGGCAGTAAGACTCCCACTGATTAAAGTTTCACTTTATATCACCCATACAAAACCGCATGAAATACGCCTAACAGTAAGTATTGATCTTGTATATAATCCTCATCATATACATTCATCTCGATATAATACATATCTTCCTCAAGACGAATATTCCAATCTGCGATTACATAGCCCTTTCGTAATAGCTTTCCAAGCCCAAGTGAAGTTTTGTGAACAACATATTCTTCTGTCTTATATGTAAAGGTAAATAAGAAATTTGCATCCAATAACTTTCCGTCACATACAATTATTTCATGCTCTGCATCATTATTATCGATGTACGTTACTAAAATCTTTCTTTGACGCTGCCTACTTATATCCTTTGCAATAACGCGAATATTGTCCTTACTATCCTTTATTTCATAAATGATATTACTACCAACTTTCGGAATGAAGTCTAGCACTTTCATCAGCGCATTTTTATAATACCCCCGTACTACGCCTACTTGCTCGCTTTCATTGTAAACCTCTATCGACGTCGTGTCCGCTTTACTATCACACAGTCGTTTGTAAGAAAGCTGCATCATTCGCTCTCCTCTTAAATACTGATCAAACGTCACAGGATATTCTATCGCGCGGAGTTCCTTATTGAGCCCATACAAATAGCGTTGGACGCTCTCTACTAATGTTGTAGTAGATATACGCTCCTGAAGTTCAAATTGTTGCCCACTGGAAGAAACCCTCCACTGATTGTCCTCTTCATAGAAGAAACCAAGAACTACGTCATCACGGTCACTCGTTTCATAATTCATTTGCAAGTTCTGACCGTGTTGAACTTGTTCCATCCACTGTCCTAAATAAATGCCCAGCTCTGCGACCTTCATGCATGACTTTTGAAAAAACACTCTGTCACCCACACAAATCGTTAAATCCCCTTCGATAAAGCCCTTTGCATAAGCAACATACCGTGGCTCATCCTTCTGTGGAATATCCTTGTCTATTTCAAACGAAAACGTTAACATCCTTTACTCACCTCTAGTTGTTACACAGCTCACACCTGACATCGCATCACTCTGAGAAACTATGTATATACATATATTTAATTAATGCACTATAACGCGTGAATGACTTTAGCATAGTAGCGCTATTTTTTCTTCGCGAACTCCCTCAAAACAATATACCCCCACCATCTCCAAGGAAGTAATTTTTTCATCACAATAGCAAACTTTACCCCTTTTCCAATCGGATAACGGAGCGTAGTTTTTTTACGATTGTAATAGAAACAATTGAAATGCATGTAATGAGTGTACATCTAATTGTTCAATTTGTATATGTTCCGCAAGATGTAGTGCGGTAGCTGATTCTGGTGCAAACACTCCACAACGTTTGTAAGTAACCATCTGAACTTAGATATACTTATACTAGTACTATAAAAAAGGATCCTGATTAGTCAGGACCCTTTCTTTTACAGAGGCATTTTGTGCATTGATTTTATGACGATTAGAATTGCAGTCAAAACATTATCTCTTCCCATTTAACTCTCTCAGGCTGATTTTTCTCAACGCCTGAACCTACTTACGTACCAACTGCGTAACCAGTAAGAATACCAATAATTATAGCAATAACTAAGAAGCATGTGATTTAAATCCATTTTCCCACATATATTTTTCCGGAAAGTTTAGTTTCCATAGAGAACCGAACCGATGGTGCATTTACCCTAACTGACGTTTAAATGCTTTACCGGCGAAGAAGTAAGCGATAACCATAATGCCCACACACCAAGCAAGTGCAATCCAAATATCGTTGCCAACAGTCCCTTCATATAGGAGAGCACGAATCGCATTCACGATTGAAGTCACAGGCTGGTTCTCAGCGAACGCACGAACAATTTTTGGCATCGTTTCGGTAGGAACAAAGGCCGAACTAATAAATGGTAGAAAAATTAGCGGGTACGAGTAGGCTGTCGCCCCTTCCATAGACTTCGCCGTCAACCCGGGAATGACAGCCAACCATGTCAGTGCCAGCGTAAACATCCCGAGTATTCCAGCTACCGCGAGCCAATCGAGAATATTAGCGCTGGAACGGAATCCCATTAAGAGCGCAACAAGGATAACCACCACGATAGTAAGCGCATTAGCAACAAGTGATGTTAATACGTGAGCCCATAATACCGACGAGCGCTTGATGGGCATCGTAATGAAACGTGCCATCAGTCCGCTCTTTACATCCGTAAACAACCGCACAGAAGTGTAAGCCACACCGGATGCGATAGCCATTAGCAAAATTCCCGGCAATAAATAATTAACGTAGTTATCCGTCCCTGTCTTTATTGCCCCACCAAATACATAGACAAACAACAGCATCATCATAATCGGTGTAATCGCTACCGTAATAATCGTATCCGGACTGCCCATGATGTTGCGCATTAAGCGCCCTAGTAATACCCCTGTTTTGCTTTTCATTTACATCTCCTCCTTTTTGCCGATGATCGCAAGGAAAATTTCTTCCAATGTCGGCTGCTTCTCGATATACTCCACTTTTGCTGGTGGGAACATCTCTTTCAGTTCAGTAAGAGTACCAGTCGTAATGATTTTTCCGCCATGCAAGATCGCAATACGGTCCGCTAGTTGTTCTGCTTCCTCCAAGTACTGAGTCGTGAGCAAGATCGTTGTGCCGCCGCCGGCAAGTTCCTTGACTGTATCCCACACTTCAATCCGCGCTTCAGGGTCAAGCCCTGTCGTTGGTTCGTCGAGAAAAATGACTGCTGGCGTCCCGATCAAGCTCATAGCGATATCAAGACGGCGCTTCATCCCACCTGAATACTGATCTGCCCTCTGGTTGGCTGCATCGGTCAGGCTAAATCTTGCAAGTAAATTATCAGCGACTTGAGCAGGACTAGAAACTCCACGCAACTTGGCGATCATTATTAAGTTTTCTCTCCCAGTGAGCATGCCGTCTAAAGCTGCGAACTGTCCTGTCAGGCTGATGCTTTGACGAACATGATCCGGTTGACGCTGGACGTCAAAACCGCAAATACCTACTTCACCGCCATCTTGCTTCATCAGCGTCGAGAGTATGTTCACCGTCGTCGTCTTGCCCGCTCCATTTGAGCCCAGCAGTGCGAAAATTTCGCCACGCTGCACCTCAAAATCCACCCCTTTTAATACTTCCTTGTCTTTAAAGGATTTTTTTAACCCTTTTACAGAAATCGCTGCATTGCTCATACTTTTTCCCCCTTATTAAAATAATTTGCAAAGATAAAATACTTACGACCCCTATTTAGTATCACTGATAATCTGTATTACTTAGTAGTGGTTTAAAAATATAACTGAATAGCGATGGCGGAAATTCACATTTGTAACCAGCTAATCAGTCGGTATTACTTATTACATTTATTTTTTTCTCAATTGCTTCATGATACTTTCATTCAAATCTTCACGATACTTAGAGACATACGTTTTAGCGTTTGCCACTAGTTCGTCAGCAAAGGATGCCACGTCCTCCCCAGTGATTTCCAGCACTTGTCTGCCTTCCGCCGCACCGGCTTCAAACAAATCGATTAATTCATACTGTATGTGTAGCATATCCATCCCGTTACCCGCTGAAAAATTCCACATGTAGTTTTGAATTTTCTTAAACACAAACTGATAGTCCTCTGGCAGAGCTCCAACCCGTGCCATCATCATTTTGTACTCTCTTTTATCGCCAATTAATTTTTTGAACATTTCCATCATATTATTTTTCCTCCTTTTTTATAAAGCAGAACAAGAAACTTCAAAAACATTAGACACAATAACTTATCTTATGAAGCTAGTTTGACTTCAAGACGTTAATTTTTGAAGATACAAAATCCCATTTTTCCCAAAACAATTCAAGCTCCTGACGGCCATCCTCATTTAGTGAATAAAACTTACGAGGCGGTCCCATATCTGATGGTTTCTTTTCAATATTCACAAGCTTTTTCTTTTCTAATCGTACGAGGATGGTATAAACCGTCCCTTCCACGACTTCGGTAAACCCAAGATCATTCAGGTGGCGGGTAATCTCATAGCCGTACGTTTCACGGCGGCTAATAATTTCCAGTACACACCCTTCCAGTGAACCTTTCAGCATTTCAGTTAAATTTTCCATGTTCTGATCCTCCTCTACCCCCTATTCTGTCTGACTTATATTCAGTATCACAGAGTACTAAGGCGAATTTTTACTGAATAGCTTCTGAGTAAAACCACACTATTCAGTATTACTTATTACAACTACATTGTATGACTAAGTAGAGAGAATGTCAACTCGATTTTCAAAAAAATTAAAAATCCGCTTTACCCTAACCGGATACAACCTACTTTTTTATGATGAACTATCCATATAGCTAGTAAGCTAAAGAAAGCTCTACAACAAAAATATGTACATTTTTTGTTGTAAGGGCCATCAAACTAGCTAAACAGAGCTGATTCAAAGTGTAATTTAAATCAGCTCTGTTTTCTCTTTTTTATTGTTTTTATACCGATATATCTTGTTTTTTCACAATGCAAATTGTTTCTCACTACGATTTCCCATACATATAAAGCATAAAGGCAAGTGCGATCAGAGAAAATTCCCAGAGATTAGTCGTACATGATACGAGCCCTTAAAATACAATTCTGCTAGAAATTTTTGCTCTTATATTCTCTTTTATTTTATTTGTGATAGTTGATTAACAACACTATCTAAAAATTTGTCTACCTTTTCTTTTGATGTATCCGGCGCGTGATAACCAATCGTAAATGTAAGTCTTCCATTATAAGAGCTTGCTCCCATTGAAAAGAATGGTGCATACATAATAGGTGATGTCATATACCCGTCCTCAGCTTGAATTTCACCAAACTGAATAGGTTCATCAGCAATCACTCCCAAATTTGTCAGTAATGGCAACGCCATCCCCATCTGTACAGCCTGTTCGTATTGCTGATTATACATTTCCTTCACTGTAGATAGCTTCATTTCTGCCAGTAGCTCCATTCCTGCTGCTGAAGAAAGACCTGGATTTTGAGACTTTATTTTATCCATTGATTGTTTAACTCGAACAAGAGTCTGATTAAATGTTTCATCGTCTTCCATTTTAATCACTGGCATTTCCATACCGGATAAGTTGCAAATAGCACCGGTTGTATTATTAGGCAGATATCGACGTAAATCAATTGTCAAACCGATCATTTTTTCTGCGGTGCGAGGTTCTGCATACACAGTGAAATGTGATAAAGCTTGGAAGTATGCAGTCATGATTACATCATTCAAGGTAGCCTGTTGTACTTTTGTCCATTGGGTTAAACATAGAGTTTGATCATGGCTCAACCGCCGTACGGACATTTGTGGGAATTTATTTTTGTTAGGTTGAGATGGAAAAGACCATAACGATGCCTGTTGTTCTTGATTAGGACGATACGCACTTTTTATGTCCGATACTCCAGCATATTTGAATACATGTGATTGATCTCGACAACTCTCATTTCCTTCACCAAATTCCTTTATAATTTGCTTCTTAGATCGCCCAAATGAAAGGTGAGTATATATTGTTCCAAGCAATTTAATATATTCCTTGACTCCTGCACCATCTGAACATAGATGAGATAATTTCACAACTAACATATCTGTTGTAGTGCCCCGTAATAATTTCGTTTGAACCATAGGCCCCTGAATACGATCACCAGGTTCCTTAATAAAATCTATTGCCATTATTTCAAGTTCTTGATTATTTCCTTCTGCAAAAAAGCAAATAGATGAGTTAGTGTCAGATGAATGTTCCTCCCAGTAAGGAATATCATTTTCTACAAACCGGCTGTTCAAAACTGGCTGCAATTGTAACGTTATCCTTACTGTTTCTTCAAGTATTTCCTTTGATATACCTACAGGAAAATAAAGAACTGCATTAATTTGTTGATCTGCAGAATAAAGACCTAATACATAATTCATTCGATCTTGAGGTGTTACTGAATACTTTCTTTGTTCCATAATCCCGTCCCCCTTTAGGACTTTTTGTATAACCCTATTTTCCATATGCTTGTAACTTTTCTAGCCATTTTTCTTCAAGAACTAATAACGCTTATTTTTTGAACTTTTTAACGAAATCATCTTCTCCGTATTGGTTTCATTCTTCTTGCAGATGATATACCCATCATTCCCTTAACATTATCCAACTTAAAAAACTAAACGAAAATAAGTTAAGTTTGAATATACATAAACATTTTATAATATCGTTTACGAATTATCAACAAGGCAAATGAATCATTTTTATATCTGTCAGTAAAAAACAATATATTCATGGGCTACTTCATACTAAAAGGTTGATGAGCATATGGTGGATATTTTAATATTTTTATAAAATCATGAAATTTATAGATATAGCAGATTCTCTTTATTAATAAAATAAATCATTTGTATGTACGTTTATTCACGCACATACAAATGATTTATAAAGGCACAATTAAATGCAAACATCTTTTCTGTTACGATAACATCATTTCCATATCTTCCGCTGCATTTGTAATCAGTTTCAAACCGAATGTTTCTTGTAATATATCAAGCACGCCAGGTGAAATAAATTCAGGCGCCTTTGGGCCGATGCGAATATCTTGAATACCAAGACTAAATAATCCAAGTAAAATCGCAACCGCTTTTTGTTCAAACCATGATAGAACAATACTAACTGGCAATTCGTTCACTTCGCATTCAAATGCATCTGCTAAAGCGGCTGCTATTTTCACTGTTGAAATTGAATTATTGCATTGCCCTAAGTCAATGTAACGCGGAATCTCCGTACCAGGTACAACACCATAACTCACATCATTAAAACGGAATTTCCCGCAAGAAGTCGTTAAAATAACTGTTTCTGGCGGAAGTGACGTTGCCAATTCACGATAATATTCCCCGCCTTTTCCTGGTGCATCACAACCTGCGATAACAAAGAAACGTTTTATTTTTCCTTCCTTTACTGCATCAATAATTTCCGGAGCTAATGATAACACTGTATCGTGATGGAAACCTGTTACTAACTGCTCATCCGATTCCATATGTACTTCTGGAAGTTCTAGCGCTTTTTCAATCAACGGTGCAAAATCATCATTTTCAATTTTTTGTACACCCTCTAGACCTGCAATATCATATGAAAAGAATCGATCAGAGTATGATCCTTTAATTGGCATAACACAGTTCGTTGTCGCTAATATGGCACCTGTAAATTTTTCAAAAAGACGTCGTTGATCATACCATGCCTTACCAATGTTTCCTTTTAAATGTTTATATTTTTTCAGCTGAGGATAACCGTGTGCTGGTAACATTTCAGAATGCGTATAAATATTAATTTCTTTTCCTTCTGTTTGTTTTAATAATTCTTCTAACGCAAATAAATTATGACCAGTAACTACAATTGCTTTACCTTCTACATAGTTTTGTGTAATTTGAACAGGCTCTGGAACACCAAAGTAATTCGTATGCGCCTCATCTAATAACTCCATTACTCGTAAAGCTGATTTCCCTACTTTCATAGCCATATCAATATGTTCTTGTTCATTAAAATTAGAATTTGTTAATGTCATATACAGTGCTTCTTGCGTCGTAGCATCTACAAATGCATCAGTATACCCTAGCTGAGCAGCATGTGTACGATAAGCGGCAATTCCTTTTAAGCCAAATACAATTGTATCTTGTAAACTTGCTATTGTTTCATTTTTACCGCAAACACCTATTACTTTACATCCGCCTGTTGGCGTTTGTTCACATTGATAACAAAACATGATCATCCCACCCTCTCCCAATCATTCCTTACAAATCAAGCATAATACCCATTGAAGAAAAGGGATGTGATATCAATCACAATAACATATAAAAATTTGTGATAGTTCACATTGTTGACATAATGTTTTTACTGTATCCTGATATTCATACTTACACATGATTTATTTGCATCATATATCAGCGCACTTTTAAGGAATACAAATATCATATCCACCTAACATTTCACAAAATTTTCCTTACTGATGGTACAATTAAAGTTATGGAGGGATAATATGGTATATATGATGTTTTATTACGGAACACTGTTTCTTATACTCGGTATTGCAGTATTTCTGTTTATTATGGCTGGGTCACGAAAAATTAGGAATAAAAATCTTTCATTCGTATTGATCGGTTTAGGGATAAATATACTTGCAAGTCCAATGGCACTTTTTATAGGGGTGATGGCAACAGATTCTCCATATAGTACTAGACTAGATTTTTGGAAAGGATTTCTCTTTATTCAAGGAATACCTCTTTTCTTACTACTTATAGCTTTCATTTGGTGGCTTATTCGCCCGCCAAAAGTAACGATTCAAACGAGTATTGAAAAAGAACTTGAACAAAATAGTAAAAGCACTAAGAAAAAAGCGACACGGGGACGTCCCATTACTGCCTTACGGGTTGTAATTCCAATTATTTTAGTAGTAGGCTGTTTGTCTTACATTTTGTATTTACAGGACATTACACTTAAAAAAAGTCATTCTCCAAATAATAAAAATACGATTAAAGTAGTGAAAATAGATTCAGACTCTTCTCATGGTTCCTCTCCCGTCAGAATTAAATACGGCTTATGGGAACATTTTGACACAAGTATTGCAAATGAGGGAGAACGTCTCGATTCCTCAAACGTTTCCGTAGATTGGAAAAACGATTACGAAGCAACAATAACTCTACGAGAAAAAGAATCCGTACCTGAAGTTGTGGAATTTAACATATCAAATAAATCCAATGGTCCTGTTTTTAAGAAGGTACAAAAAGTGGTCAGTTCCTTTACCTTTCAAAAAAGTGAATCTCCAAATCTAATAAATATTATTGAGTTTAGAGAAACAATAAAATCAAAAGGACCGAGTCCCAGTTCAACTGTAAGAATCTATTATGGGAAAAGAGGTAGCATTTTAGAAAAATATAAAGAGGTCACTCTTAAGGAAATGTATACGACAGAGAACTTCAATATCAATTGGAGAAACGATGAACAAGTACAGGTAGATGTATTAAAGGGAAATGGAGAAACAGCTAACATCGTGATTGATTTGTCAAAGTGAATTTTTTCCACATATTATAACTGTGTTCTATCCGGCACACGAGAGATACATAGTATTTATAAATTAAAAGATTTATAGACATGATGAACCGCCCCTTTCTTTACAATACATTTACACTATCTTAACATTACTTACATTATTTATATGATATATTTATATAGAATCTACTTAAGAAATTTCATGTACATTGTTATCTTTATAATCTCTGATCTGATTGATAAGAGATTATGTTATATTTTCATACCAGGGGTGAATGAGGATGACTGAAACTTTAAAAACACTTATAATGCTTGATGTTACTTACGTTGTTATAGCAATTATGACGGTACTGGTATTTGTATACTTGGAATTAAAATCTCAGTAACGTATGCAGGCATAATTGATAGCTTCGCATTTAAATATAGTTAGAAGAAAGCGAGGAGAAAATTGTTTCTCCTCGCTTTTATATTCCCACAGTTTCTTATTTCAATAAATCCAATGTATGTATAAGTAACCCTCTGTCCCCTACTTCCCCATGACCAGGCACTACTGAATTTATTTTTATATTTCCATATCGTTTCAGCACATTCTCAATCGATGTAGACCATTCATTTACATAAGCATCAGCAACGTTTCCTAAATCTTTAGCTTCCGCAGATTTTACTAAACAGCCTCCCGCTAAAATGTTGTATTGCGGTAACCATACGACGATATTATCTTCTGTATGTCCTTTCCCTGGATAGAACGTTTCTACTTTCATATTTCCAAACTTCAAATTCGTAATCGTTTGTAAGTCTCCAATTGGTTCTTCATATCCATTTTTCTTTGCTAGTTCCGCAGTTAATGCTGTACTATGCGCTTTAATGCCTCTTTCTTTCAACGTTTTCATTCCGCCAATTCGATCAGCATGCGCATGTGTAATAATGACATCCGTTACGCGCTTCTTAAATTTCTTTTCTACCATCTCTATTAATTCCTTCATTAACTTATCATCCCAAGAAGAATCGACAAGTACTAACCCTTTAGAAGTAGTAAGAACTAGACCGTTCGAAGGAACTGCTACTCCATTAAAATAACCTAGCTCAGTATGAACCCATACATTTTTGTTTAACTGAGAAAGTGAAATAGTTCGGTCTCATTCTTTATTACTTTTTGCTCTAGCTTTTGTTCCGCTTTCACAGAAGAAATTGTGCTAACAAATTGAATTGTTCCTAGTAAACTAACACATACCCCTACTTTTAATAATGTATTCTTTTTCATTTTCTCCACCCTTTCTTTCAAACTAAATAGTTATTACCTATATTAGACAATTCACCTTAACAGTTTGTTCCATTTTTCTTACATATTTTTCATACAATTAATAAAAAGCGTACAAAATTTTGTACGCTTTTTAAATTTCCTTTTACCATTCACGTTTTTTATTAATTATCATTTTTTCTTCGAATGCCTTCTCTAAATCAATTTCTAACTTGTTTGCTAAATCACATACATTCCAAATTACATCAAACATTTCTAAACCAATCTCTCTTTTCGAATCTTGTATTTTATCACGCTTTAATATAACTTCCACTAATTCACCTAATTCCGCCATCGCATACATCGTACGCTCTTCAATTGTTATATCTTGAAATCCTTTTTCTTTACTGAAATTTAATACATATCTCTGGAATTCCACAATATTCATACTTAATCTCCCTTCATCACAAATACTCCGTTTTTCTATTACATCTAAAATCAAAAATGTATTTTGTTAAATTATAACATTCATACTATAATTTATTTATAACCCTTTAACGGAGGTGTTTTCAATGACTCTCTTCGCTTCCCCATCATTATTCATACTAGCAATCATTTCATTTGCACTAGCTTATTTCATCGGAGTAAAACAATACACTTGGCTCTTATCAGGTTTCAATGAACGCCGTGTGTCAGATAAAGTTAAGTTATCGAAGATAGTTGGTCTTTATAATTTAACCGCTGGTGTTATCGCCACAATTGGTAGTGCCTTCACTACCCCTAATGCAAAAATCGTATTTCCTATCATTATAATTGGCCACGTTATAATAGCTGCTTATGTAAATACACGTATGGTGCAGTGAAAAAAGATCACCCAAATGGATGATCTTTTTTATAATTTATCAACATATTGCTTCGCTTCTAGTAAGGAAAACCCAAAAGCCTCTCTTACTCTCTTAACTGCCGTAACTGTTTTTCCTTCTTCCATAAGCTGCCGCAACTCTTTATTAATTTCGGGTTCTCTATCTATAATTCCCATTTCTTTCGTAATTAGCTGTAATCTATCTTCCATCCGCTTTAAACGCGCATCCGTTTTCTTTTCGATTTTATTTAATTTTTCAACGATATAAATAAACCCAAAGACCGCTATCGGTATGATCATCCAAAATTCCATGACTATTCCTCCTCACTAGCTTTCATATGTTTTATTTAAGTGAATTATGTAATTTTTACCACAGGACACATTTAATGTATAATAGTAATATACAACACTGTTGATAAAACCTTTTATTTTAAGGGGGACACTTTATGAAAAGATTTTTTAAGACGTTACTACAATTTGTAGTTCTTTCAATTGCACTACATTTATTATTTGATATCGTTGGCTGGCTTATTTTCAATGCGCCAATTAAAAACAAACAAAGTATTATTTCCTTACTAACAGCCTCATGGTTAATGTACATGTACCGAGATAAATTTTTTAAAGCATTCACTCCGAATTAACTAAAAAAAACTTCATCAATAAACGATGAAGTTTTTTCTTTTTCTCTCATTCTCTCTATTAACTACTGTATAATAGAACTAACATTCTGTCTTTCCAAAGAAGGGAGCCACTATGAACTTAAAAAGTAACAATATATACGAGAAAATGAACCTATATTCTGTTGCAGGTTTAAGTCTTGCCGTTATACGTGACGGCAAACTAGACGAAGCAACTGCTTTCGGAACACTTGAATCTGGAACAACTAGAACTGTAACTACGAATTCTATATTCAATTCTTGTTCTATTAGTAAATTCATCACTACAATACTCGTACTAACGTTATCAAATCAAGAAATCGTGCATTTAGATGAAGACGTAAATGATAGACTCACGTCTTGGAACATACCTACCAATCTATTTACCTCACAGAACAAAGTCACGTTGCGAAATTTATTAAGTCACCAATCTGGAATTATTGACCCTCCTAATAGTTTTGAACACTATACATTTGCACAAGAGCGACCAAACATGTCTGAACTCCTTACCGGTAAAACATCATATTGTCCAGTACCGATAGAAGTGACTTATAAACCAGAAAGCGAATTTCACTACTCTGATGCAAACTTTTGTATTATCGAACTACTACTTGAAGATATAACTGGAAAACCATTCAACCTTTTACTCGAAGAATATATCTTTCAGCCACTCCAGCTGAAGAATAGTACGGTATTCTCTACTGAAGATATAAATAAATTAGACACATTCTCTTGTGGACATAATAAAGATGCCACCGTTACAAATGAGAAGTATCCATTTTATCAATTCGCAGCTGCTTCAGGTATTTGGACAACACCAACAGACTTATCAACTTTAGTAATTGAACTCATTCATTCTTTACAAGGAAAGAGCGAACTAAAACTTTCTCAAAAAACAGTACAAGACATGATTTCTCCTCAAGGTTGCTCAAAATGGACTGGACTAGGTGTTTTTCTAGATGATTTTAATAAAGACTTACAAATTTTTTCACTTGGATGGGGCGTTGGATTTCAATGTATGATGGTATGCTATCCCTACCGAGGTAATGGTGCTGTTATTATGACGAACGCTGACTTAGGTGTTCATCAAATGGAAGGGATTATTGGCGAGGTTTTAAAAACATTATCCTTATAATGAAAAGAAAGAAGCTGTTCCTTCCAGCTTCTTTCTTTATATAACATTTTTCGCAACAATTTTTATATGTTCTGGTGCGATAATCTCCGTTATACTTTCTTGGAAATCTTCATGCAACAGTTCTTCAATATGTTCTAGCTGCACTTCGACATGTGTGCATTCTAAATTATGTATGTTTAATAATGCATAATGATCTTTTTTCTTAATTACTAAATATTGATTTTCTTCTGTTACGAGTATCGATCCTAATCGTACTCCTAATAAGCGTTGATCATCAAACTTCATAATTACTTCTCCTTCCCTCACATAAATGAAACAAAAATGAGAATAATTACATTTATGGATAATACTCTTTTTTAGACTATATCATAATTTACTAAAATATAAATATCATTTTTCCTTTTAATAAAAATTCCTATTCTTTCATATATTTCGATACAAAAAACTTTCTCAATATAAAATTAGAATTTTCAGTTTTTATTCTTATGAAAATCTATTATAATAAAGTTAATAAATGTTTGACCTCTCCTAATTCATGTACATATGGATGATCAGTAGTTGTTGCTACTGATCTATTTTTTTGATTTCAGAAAGCAAATACGCTGCATCCTTTCTTACACCACAAATAAGTGCAGACCCCCTTTGAGATTGCCATGGCAATCCGATATAATATAATCCTCTTACTGGACTCATTCCCTTTAGATGATTAGGAAATCCATTCTCATTCACTGCCTTTTCTATCTCAATCCATTTATAGTTCTGGTTAAAACCAGTTGACCATACAATACTTTCCCCACTATACGTGCCACCATTTTGAAACATAATGCTATTTTCTGCTGCACTAACCACTTTTTCCTCTAGTTTAATTGCTCCATTACGAATAAGTTCCTTACCTTCAAAACCGAAAACGGGATCCTTTCTCTTCTGAAACCATTTTCCCCTCTTGGTATTTACTTCAGCATACAATAAACCTAATTTTTCTAACCAATTAAAAATGCTTTTTCTAAAAAGATGTAACGGTAAAAATGTTAATGGATGACCGATAGATATTGTTACTTCATGAGTTTTTGCAAGTTCTACTGCGATTTGCATTCCTGAATTCCCGCCACCTACTACTAGGACTTTCCCCTTAGGAATTTGTGATGGTGATTTATATTGTGATGAATGTATTTGAAAAAAATGCGATGAAAGATGTTGTGAAAATGAGGGGATGAATGGTTGCTGAAAACCACCTGTTGCGGTAACAACCTTTTTTGATTGTAAAGTTTCTGTAGGAGTATGTAATTCGAATATATCTTTTTCTTTCTTTATTTTTAAAACTTCGGTTTGCAATTGGACCGGTAATTTAAAGTGCCTTGCATATTCTTCTAAATACGTTGCCATTTCATCTTTACATGGAAATCCATTTCCTTCTCCCTCTAATATCATACCTGGTAAACTACTATATTCCCTCGGTGTAAAGAGTTGTAAAGAATCATATCGGTTTCTCCATGAATCACCAATTCGGTTCCCTGCCTCAAGTAATAAAAAATTATACCCTTCTTGCTTCAAGTAATATCCTATTGTTAATCCAGCTTGACCAGCTCCAATAATAATTAGGTCTTTCATTCTAATCCCTCCTCCTCTTATATATGAATACATGTTCATATATTCATGTGTTTCCATAACCATAACATTTTATTTTTATATAATCCAACATCTACATAAAATAAAAAGAGGAGCTTACTATAACTCCTCTTCATTCTACCTTTCCAGTCTTTAGCGCTTGTGCCCAGTCATGCCTTTCCTGTTGAACAGCTAACCCAGCTGCTTCTTCCCAATTATAAGGAACTGAAATTTGTTCAATTATCCATTCTCCCAAATTTTTTTCTATCACTACATATTTTGCGTGCGGAGTTCCTGACTCCATTTTATGCAAAACGGGTAATTCATCTTTGTATGCAGGAAGTCCTACACTCCCTGGATTTATAATGATTTTTCCGTTCGCTAAATAAACAACTCTAGGAATATGCGTATGACCACATACTATTATTTTTTGTTCTATATTTTGGAGTTGATCCATTATATTTTTTTCACTCTTTAATACTGCACCATTCTCATCCATCTCTTCTAATAAATACCCCTCATCTGAAGTTGGCGTACCATGACAAAATAAAATATCGTCTACAATAAATTGGGAATGATGTTGTTTTAACCAATCTATATGATTTTTTGTTAATTGATTTTAGACAAAAGTTAGTGTGGCAGACTGCTCTTGTATAGGTTCCCAAAGCATGCGATCACAATTACCCTTAATATGTATCATCATCTCGTTATTCATTAATATTTCAATTGTCCCTAAAGGATCTAACGGCCCATACACACTATCCCCTAAATTGATTATCATTTCGGCCTTGCGACGTTCAATATCTTTTAATACTGCTTTTAATGCGTGACTGTTCCCATGAATATCTGAAATTATAGCTATTTCCATCTAAATCCCCACTTTAATATATTATTTATATACGTCCGCCGCCAATTCCCTCAAAACATCCACGTTTACTACTTCAAAGCATCCATTGTTTTTCTGTATTACCCCTTTATCACAAAAGATATTTAATGTTCGTAATAAATGTCGATAACTTGTTCCTAACAATTCAGCTATTTCCGTTAAATTCCCACTAAACACAATTCTATTTCCGTGCTGAGCAGCTCGTTCCCCTGCTGCTAACATATAACTCGCAAGTCTATTTTCAAGTGGATATAGTAAATTAATTGTACTATTTTTTGAAAGCCGATTTAACTTATGTGCTAACGATCCACAAATACATCGTAGAAATTTCGCATCATGAAATAGTTGATTTCTCACTTTTCCTAAAGGTAAACCAACACAATATGAATCTGCCATCACTTGTACGTTTGAAGCAGTCTTTTGAGAATGAATTAACTCCACATCTCCTAACAGCTGCAAGCTATCATAAAAGCATAATAATACAGACTTCCCGTTACTTAATGTATTAAACGCTTTCGCTTTTCCTTCAACAAAGAAATATAAATAATCTATCTCTTCATTTTCTCTACAAATAAACTCATTCTTTTTAAAAAATATAAGTTCCATATACGGTTTCATATCACTACTAAAAAATGAATCGATATTATTTTGTTTCATATACTCTGCTAATTTATTAGAATTACATACTTTCTTCATAGTTCCCCCGCCTTTACAACTATCCCCATTGTAATTAAAATTTTCATCTTCCACTATGACATATGTCATAGTAATAGACAATTTCAGCATGATACAGTCATTACAAATATGAAATATAAAGGGGATATTACATTGTATAACTTTTTTTCTGTCTTTATTGGCGTGCTTATCGCCATTATGCTTCCTTTGAACGGAATTTTATCTGAGTTAATTGGCAAGTATACAGCAAGCGTTATCATTCACCTTGTCGGTCTAATTGCAGTTATTTTCGTTTTAATCATAAACAAAAATAAAATCCATTTTGATAAAGGTATTCCGCTTTTTTTATATAGCGCTGGAGCGATTGGGGTATTCACTGTTCTTTTTAACAACATAAGTTTCTCCGCCCTTGGTGCCTCTATTACGATTGCATTAAGTTTACTCGGTCAATCCATTGCTGCAATTGTTATTGATCACTTCGGCTTATTAGGAATGAAAGTTGCAAAGTTTGAAAAGAAAAAACTAATTGGATTATTATTCATCTCTTCTGGGATTATAGTCATGACAATTTATTAATGGGGGTAAGAAAATGTTATATATTACTATCGCTATTTTAGCTGGTGTTTCTATCGTTGTTGCTAGAATTATTAACGCGAATTTAGCAGCGAAGATTGGAAATTGGGAAGGCACGTTTTTTAATTATATTACGGGATTATTTTTCTCTATGTTATTTTTAATTTTCAGTTCAGATGTAATGTACATCCCTAGTCATACGTTACAATCTATTCCTATCGCTGTTTACTTAGGCGGATTAGTAGGCGTTATCGTTATTTCATTATCAAACTATATTACTCCTAAAATATCGGCATTTTATTTAACGTTGCTCATCTTTATCGGACAATTATTTGCGGGGACTATCATTGATTTCTTCCTGTCAAACGAACTCTCTATAGGAAAAGTTGTCGGTGGGATTTTCGTATTAATTGGGCTTACTTACAATTTACTCGTTGATCGCCCTATTAAAACTGTGCATAATAAACACGTTCAACTATAATACTTTGCGCTTACCTATCATATATTAATAGAAAAGCTCTTCACACGAAGTAATAGAGAGGAGAATACCCTATTAAGAAAATCATTTTATTGATAGGTAGCGCATTGATTATTTTTGGAACCGTATGGTTTTTAAACTCTGGAAAATCTATTCAAGATCTCTATACAGTAAGTAAACCAAAGAAGAAAGCTACTATTATTTCAACTCAAAGAGACCCAGATGCACCTCCTGTTTTTTTAGGGAAACAGGAAATAAAAGATATACATGTAGAGTCAATTAAAACAAAAAAGGATATCTTTCTCACAAAAACAGATGAGTTGAAAACATTCATTAACAGTATGGACACAGCAAAAAAAGGCGATTTAACATTAGATGAAGAAGGTTCTGATTTAGTAGATTGTAACATGTGGATTACTTTCCAAGATGGGACTTATAAACAATATTTACTTTGGATAGTAGATAACAACAGTAGTGAAATTATGATTGCCCATCAAAACAATCCTGATGACGTAGATCTTACTTATTATCAATTAAATGAAGGCAATTCAAAAAAAGTATATAATTTATTTAAAAAAATTATATAAAAAAGAAAGTCATGGGCACATTAGCTCATGACTTTCTCTTTTATGTATATTCAGGGAACACTTTACAGCTCTTTTCCTGCTCTATATCATGTCCAAAGAAAACAATTGGGTTCTCTTTCCTAACAACTTCTTTTAAACGTTTAATTGAAGATAAAGCTAATTCTGGATCAAATCCTGCGAACGGCACTTCATCTTCAAAATTTTCTTTCGTATACGATGCATCGATCGTCAATAACACTGGGCCAGAGTTCTCTGTCTCAATGAATAGTGACTGATGCCCCGGAGTATGTCCTGGTGTATACAATAATTGAACTCCTGGTACGACTTCATAATCACCTTCAATGATCTTGTATTTCAAATTCGGCAATATACACTCTTTCATATATTCTTCACTATGTTGTGCCGCCTCATATTCAGCACACTGCACAATAATCGGTGTATTTGTAAAAGCGCCATTTCCTCCTGCATGATCAAAATGCAAGTGAGAACTAATAATATATAGAAGGTCTTCTGGCTCATACCCTGCACGCTTTAAAATATTTACAATTCTATCTTCTTCATTCATTTTCGGTAAAATCTGCCCCTCAACAAATGTACCGTTAAAAAGGCCTTCATTATTAACCGCACTTTCTGGCATACCTGTATCTACTAAAATAAGTCCTTCTTCAGTCTCCAAAAGATAACACCAAACCGGTAAGTCTAATAATTTTCCTGGTGTTAATGTACTGTTAACAGACGAATGATCCAACATACAACGACCTGCTGGGATGAAGTAAAGCTTCTTTACTGTCATTATGTATCCACCTTTACATTTAGTTTTAGGTAAAGTGCACAGTAAAAAATTCCTCCTGTTAGAAATAAACTCCTTCTCTTTTTTCATTGTTTCAACTATTATTTTTGATTCATTCACAAATTCTCCTTACATCGTTAATTACTATTCGTTACCCTCCTAAAAATCGAGAGTAATAAAACAACTGTTTGTATTCTGAAATAAAGTTCGAAGTAAGAAAGCACTTTAAGCAATACAGAAACAAACGCTAATATACGAATGGAAAGGATACACACTTAAACGAATGTTACATATAAAATAACCGACTACCTACATGTTGAGAAAAGGAGTCGGTTATTTTTCTTATTTATTATTGCTCTTTATGTGTGGCGAGCTGAGTTTATAAAAGATAATATGCTATTGTTTTTTTACTGTAATATTTCCGTTATGTGTGTTTAATTTAATTACATTTTCTCCCTTTCCAATAACCGTATTCCCGTTATATTTATCCAGGATATTCGCGTTGCCATTGTCGACAGAAACATTAAATTGCACATTAGTTGGTTCTTTTTCGGTTTCAATATTAATTTTTCCATTGTGAGCCGTAAAATTGAGATTTCGATCCAGTTCATTCGTTTTCAGAGTAAGACTTCCATTTTTAGTTTGCCCCTCTATTTCACCTTCAACATGGTCTAGCATTATTCGTCCGTTGCTCGATTTCACATGAATATTTTGTGCCAATATATCTTTGAAATCCATAATTCCATTGTTTGTTTCCGCGATAATTTTTGGCGAATTGATTTCTCTTAATTCAACACGTCCATTGTTTGTATTTGCATTCAAATGCGTTGTGTTTAATTTTTTTATAGAAACGAAACCATTACTATTAGAAACTTTTAATGAATCATATTGTTTTTCGGGTAGATACACATTTAATGTTAATGGCGCCAATACTTCAGAAATATTAAAATTGAACCAGCTCTGTTGTTTTTCTTTGTAAGAAATAAGAAGCGTCGAATCTTTCTCATCCGTAGCTAATGTTCTTTTTATGTTAGGATTAACTTCGCCATCTAATTTTACTTTAATGTTACTATCTGTTGTAGGATTGATGTTAACACGAACGTTATTCGTATCGATAATGACGCTTGACAAATTATTATTAATGACCTTTTCTTCTGAAATTGGTACTGCAGCAATTGAACGATAAGTGAATAAACTTCCGATAATACCAATAATGAAAATAATACCTGCAATAATTGAAAGACTTTTTTTATTTATCATGCTTCAAACCACCTTTTACTAGTGCTATATTGAACTTTAAATAACGAACAAATCCAATCTTTGCCAGCTTCGTCAAAAATAACATAGCAATAACAATGAAATATCCAAGTCCACAAAGTGCTAAACAAACGAAAAGATTAAATAACAAGAATGTATTTGGATGTATAATAGTATCAACTAAAGCAAGTAATGGTGCACCTAAAAATGAGATACCTAGAACCCATCCTGAAAAAATCAATGCCGCTATTGTAATTGCAGGTCCAAGTACGATTAACAAATTGAAAAAACCTAATCCAATTACTGCCCAAATTGCCCGAAAAACATTTCCTGTTGTTGCACTTGTTGTTACTTTCTCAATATGATAATCTGCTAATAACTCTTTGGCGATTTGAACTGGAGAACCTAATGAAGCTACAATTTCTTCTTCACTTTTCCCTTCCTCTAATCCGAAAGTAAAATGTTCTTCATAATCTTTTAAAATATCTGCACGCTCTTTTTCAGATAATCTTTTTAGAGATGCATTTAATTGTTGTAAAAATTTATTTTTCGTCATTACGTACACCTTCTTTTATTAATTGATTGACACCTTGTGAGAACTCATTCCATTCCTCCAAAAGTTGGTACAAATACGTTCTACCTTTATCCGTCAGTGTATAATACTTCCTTGAAGGCCCTTCTGAAGACTCCTGTAAATACGTTGTAAAATATTCTTCTTTAGTTAATCTACGAAGTAGAGGATAAACAGACCCTTCTGATATTTCAATTTGATTGGAAATACTTCGAACTAATTCATACCCATAACGGTCTTGCTGATCAAGTAAGACAAGAACACAAAGTTCTAAAACTCCTTTTTTAAATTGTACATTCAATATTCATTCACCCTATTCTAATTGACATCTACTACTATTTATTATTTAGTACTGTTTTATAATAAGTAACTACAAGTATAATATAACACTCGGTATTGTTCATTGCAAGGTACACTGGAAAAATAAGTATACCTTTCATCCGACGCTTATAAAATCAAAACGATGGCTGGTCCTCTCCAGTTACAAAGTACTAAATGCGGCTGAAACAGGCCTTTTAGAAAATGGAAAGGACTCAACTTTTTACATAATGACACTTTACCTACTATAATAAAAGAGAAAAACTCTTACTTTAATGGAGGGAATAGAAATGAAAGCAATTGGTTTACATGAATACTTACCTATTGAAGAAGAAAACAGTTTAATTGATATTGAAGTTGAAAGACCTGTTGCCACAGGAAGAGATATACTTGTAAAAATTAACGCTATTTCCGTTAATCCAGTTGATACAAAAGTTCGATCTCCGAAAGATAAAAAAGAAGATATAGCAAAAATACTCGGCTGGGATGCTAGTGGTGTTGTCGTGCAAACTGGCGATGGTTGTACGTTATTTAAAGAAGGCGATGAAGTGTTTTACGCTGGAAGCATTACAAGGCAAGGTACATACAGTGAATACCATCTAGTTGATGAAAGAATCGTTGGTAAAAAACCAAAAACGTTAAGTGATGCTGAATCTGCAGCAATTCCTTTAACAGCTATTACAGCATGGGAAGGTTTATTTGAGCGTTTAGGAATTGATTATAATAAGAAAGATACAAATACATTCAAAAACATTTTAATTATTGGCGGAGCTGGTGGTGTTGGCTCGATTGCTATTCAATTAGCAAAATGGGCTGGACTGAATGTAATCACAACTGCATCCCGCAATGAAACGATACACTGGGTCGAAAAATTCGGTGCCGATTATATCGTTAACCATCACCAACCTTTAAAAGATCAAATATTAGAGTTTGGGCTAAAAGATGTAGATTATATTTTCTGCTTAAACAATACAGATCAACATTGGCAAGCAATATGTGACCTCATTAAACCACAAGGAAAAATTTGCTCTATCGTAGAAAATGAACACCCTCTTGAAATGGGGATTTTGAAAAGTAAAAGTGCTACATTCGTTTGGGAGTTTATGTTCACAAAAGCGATGTATGAAACTGGTGATATGATTACGCAGCACGAACTATTAAATAAAGTGAGTGAGCTATTAGATGAAGGTATCCTTCATACAACTTTAAACGACACGTTAACACCAATAAATGCAGAAAACCTTAAAAAAGCACATGCATTGCTTGAGAGTGGACGTACAATTGGAAAAATTGTATTAGAAAAGTTTTAATAAAAAAGGCCGATTTCTAAATATGAAATCGGCCTTTTTTACCTTTATTTACTTGAAATCCCTTGATCATCTTGAGCGTCTAACGGAGCTCTCTTCCCTATTCCGAAAGCATAGAAACTAATTGTTACGATAGCTAAGAAAACAATACCTACAATTAGTGAAATACGAGTATCATCGTTAAACCACATACCGATTAATACCATAATTAAAAAGGCAATTGTTAAATAGTTTGTAACAGGAGCAAATGGCATTTTGAACGGATGATCTTTCATCGCTGCTCCTTTTTCTTTTCTAAAATTAATTTGACTAATTAAAATGACGAACCATGGTACCATACCAGGAAGTACACTTGCACTATATACGTATACGAATAAATTTTTCGGTGCAATATAACTTAATACAACACCAACCGCTAAACCGATAATTACACCAACTGTACCGAATAAAGGTACACCGTTACTAGAAATTTTCGTAAAGTATTTCGGCGCTTGTCCATTTACACCTAACGTATACAGCATACGCCCAGCACTATAAATACCACTGTTACAACCAGACATTGCTGCTGTAATAACAACGAAGTTAATAAGTCCCGCAGCTGCTGTAATACCAACTTTCGCAAAAGTTGCTACGAACGGACTACCAATTGAACTTAATTGATCCCAAGGATAAACAGTTACAATAACGAAAATAGCACCAATATAGAAAATTAGAATACGCCAAATTGTACTTTGAATTGCTCTTGTAAGTGTCTTCTTCGGATTTTTCGCTTCACCAGCAGTAATCCCGATTAATTCCACACCTTGATACGCTCCAACTACAAGTGATAAGGCAAAGAAGAATCCTGAAAAACCACCTGTGAAGAAACCACCATTTTTCCATAGATTAGATATACCAATTGCTTCTCCTCCGTTCCCAATTCCGAAGAAAATGAGACCGAATCCGGCAATAATCATTAATAAAATCGTAACGATTTTAATCATCGCAAACCAAAATTCAAATTCACCAAATGATTTAACTGAAATTAAGTTAGCCGCACCAAGAATGACCATTGCGATAACACCTGGTATCCAAGCTGGTAAATCCGGGAACCAATAGTTCATATACGCTCCAACTGCGATAATCTCTGACATCCCAACGATAACCCACTGGAACCAGTTACTCCACGCTGTCATATAACCAGCTAGCGGATGAATATACTTGTGGCCAAATGTCGCAAATGAACCTGTACTTGGCTCCATATACAACATTTCTCCCATGGCACGCATAATGAAGAAGATAAAAATACCTGCAATCGCATAGGCAAGCATTACTGACGGACCTGTCCATTTAATCGTGCTGGCTGACCCCATAAACAAACCAACACCAATTGTTCCACCTAAAGCGATCATTTGAATATGACGTGCTTCTAAGCCCCTTTTCAATTCTTTGTTTGCCACTTCATTTCCCCCTCTTAGATGATTTATAGCCGCATTTTAAAACAAGATGCTTTCCCCTAATTCCTTTCGGCCCTGAAAATGATGAAGCAAACGTCATTTTACACTAGCTTTAAAGCTATCCTAAAATCGTTTTTTGCCCCTAATAAAATTCTCAAAACCTCTCATCTTCCAATATTCTATAAATCTTAAAATTACTTACCTTATATTAATTCATTTATCTGAAAAGTTCAATTATTTTTTCAGTAAATTATTATATATTAGTTTGATTAATTTTTAACTAAATTAACAATAAAATACATCTATTCAATATGATTCCGGTATGAATGTTATTACAATATAAATAACCGGGGAGAGTATTTCTTCCTCGGTTTCATATATCATATACCTCAATATTTATAGTTGATAACGTAATTTCCCACACGTCCGTTTCATATACCAATCAGAAATTTAATATATTAATAAACTACTAACTTCTTTACTCCAGCCCAATTTTGAGGTAGGAATCTTACCACCTCAAAACAGCGGGATAAAATATAAAAGAGTCTCATTTTTTAATGAGACTCTTTTACCATTTCATATTTAAATCATCTTTGAAGTTTGTTTACCAATAATAAACACTTTAGTACACACTGCCATTATAACTACAATAATCAGAAAATAAAGCGGCATCACTATTAACGAACCCGTATGCAGCTGGCTCATTCCCCAAATTGTCATCGTTACAATTACATAGTAGCCTAAGCTAAACAATGCTCCAGCTGTGCCAATGACATCTTGAAAATCTACTAACGCTAAGCTTAGACAGTTAGGTAATGCTACCCCAATTCCTAATAGCAATATAAACATCGCTACTAAAAATCCACTCATATATATTATGTTTGGATTTGATCCAAATGAAGTAATAACAGTTAAGAAGATAGCTCCCCCTGTCATTACAAGACAACCAATATATATAATTTTCTCTGGTTTATAAGTAGCAAGTAACCGCTTTGAAACTTTCGCTCCAATAATAGAAGCGGAAGCGACAACAATTCCTAGAAACCCGTACATACTAGGTGATAACTGAAAGTATTCGATAAAGATAAACGGCGCTTCCGCATAATAGCTAAATAAAACACCATTCGCTCCTCCAATTAATAACCCATATGTTACTACTTTCGGATTTGTAATTAACCTTTTCAATACTGAAAACACATTTATTTTATCCGTTACTGCGCCCGTTTTTGTTTCCGGAAGAGAAACAAACGTATACAGCAAAATCCCAACACTCATAACAACTAAACTTAAAAATACTATTTTAAATCCAAACATTTGATCAAGAAAGCCACCAATTAACGGTCCTATCGCTGGTGTAAAGGCAATAACTGCTGAAATTTGAGCAAACATAACATGACGTTTATGCCCATCTACACTTTCACGAAGAATCGTTTGTGTGACAACTGAACCAGCACTTGCTCCAAATGCTTGAATAAAACGACTAAACAATAAAAATTCAATTGAATTTGCGATATAGCATAAGAAACTTCCAGCGCCATATACTACAATTCCAAATAACATTGCTGGGCGACAACCAATTATATCTGATAACCATCCAATAAAAAATACACCTAAAGCAAATCCAGCAAAATAAACACTAAGCGTTAACTGTACCTCATTATTACTTACGTGCAACGCCTTTGAAATGTCAGGTAAAGACGGCGTGTAAATCGTTTCACTAATTTGCGGAAATGCCACAAGAATTATCATTAACAAAAGCGATGGTACTGAGACCTTTTTCATTTTTAATACCCTCCTATAACTTTGAAAATCTCAGAAACGAATAGACTTTCTTAGCTACGGAACAGGAGGGGCCATTATAGAAATCCGATCATAAAACAACAAAGAAAACACCTCAATTACGCATGTTAATACTTATAGGAGGGTAATATTAACATTGATTTTAAAATATATTCTTTCAATTATATGATAGGTTGTGTTCGTTTTCTAGTGTTCATGATCTGAATATTTGTTAGTAGACGAATGTCCTTTCAATTCTCTCGGAAAATTAATACGATTTAAAAAGCGTAACTAAACAACTAAAACGCCCCTTCAATTGTTAAAATCAGTCTCACAATTGAAGGGGCGTTTTTTTATTGCTAAATTTTCACTGATTGTTCTTTTTGATAGATAATTTCACCATCAATAATAGTTGTTTCTACTTTTAAATCTTTAATTTGGTTTGGATTGACACTTAAAATACTGTCATTTAATATAACTAAATCCGCCAGTTTTCCGACCTCTATGCTTCCTTTTATCTCTTCTTCAAAACTCGCATAAGCACCATTCCATGTGTATAGTTTAATAGCTTCCATTACGCTTATAGATTGATTAGCACCAACCTCTATTCCAGACTTGGTTTTTCTATTGACAGCAACATGAATTCCTAATAAAGGATTATAGTCAGTAACTGGTGCATCCGAACTACCTGCTGCAATGATACCACGATCAATAAAATCACGAGCAGCGTACATGTGATTAACACGATCACCATAATGTCGGACATATATCTCTCCAAATTCATACGGAAATGGAGGATTTGGAATTGGAACCATCTCTAGTTTTTTCATTCTCTCTTGTAAATCCGGTGAAGAAATTCCCGCGTGCTCGATTCGATGGCGATGATTTTTTCTTGGTGATTCCTCTAGCGCCCTTTCTACACAATTCAAATACATTTCAATAGCTTTATCACCTTGTGCATGTACAGTGATTTGATAACCCTTTTTATGTGCTTCACCTAAAACCTTATAGATTTCTTCCTCACTATAATAAAGAATGCCGTAATTGTTAGGGTCGCTTGAATATGACTTACGGGTTGCAATTGTAGGGCCAGTGCTACTTCCATCTGTAAACAATTTAGCCGGTCCAACTTTGAATCTCTCATCTCCGGTACCAGTTATCACACCAGCTTCGATCATTTTATTAACAAATTCATGAGAGTTATTTATTTGACATATCATTGCATATATTCGGACACGAATATCCCTACTCTTCACAGCTCGTTGTAGTAAACGAAAACTCTCAGGTCCATCTCCACCTGCGTCATGTATACTTGTTATGCCAGCTGCAACGAAATGATCTGATGCAATTTTCACAGCCTTCATCATTTCACTTTCTGTATAACTTGCAACCTCGCTCATACTCATATTTGCTGCTTCAATTAACTTTCCTGTAAGCCTTCCTGCCTGATTTTTTTCAATAACTCCCCCACTCGTGTTCGGTGTGTTCTCGTTAATTTGCGCAATTTCTAATGCTTTGCTGTTCACCACGCTTATGTGGTGACAAGTACGAGTTATAATAATAGGGTGTTCAACTGAAATTTCATCCAACTCAGTAATTGTTGGATAACGCTTTTCTTTCACAGCGGTTTCATTAAAGCCCCAAGCACGTATCCATTCACCTTTTGGCGTCTCTGATGCCTTCTTTTTCAGATCATCTAACAAAGCATCGATAGAATCAATATGTTCAGCTTTACAACTGACAGCCAACTGATTTAGTCCATAAGAAATGATGTGAAGATGGGAATCAATGAATCCAGGAAGAAGCGTTTTCCCTTGCAGGTCAATTACATCCGTGTTTTCTCCTATAAAACTCTTAACCTCCTGATTTGAGCCAACAACTACGATATGATTTTCTTTTATTGCTACAGCCTCGACTACTGCATTCTTTTGGTCTACTGTAATAACTTCTCCATTTATCAATACAACATCAGCTTTCATAAACTCAACCCTTTCGGAATTACTCTTTTTGAGTAATTCATTCAGTATTTAAAGTTATATCTCCTAATAGGCTCATCCGCTTTTTAACAAGATTTATCAATAATTAATTAAAGTTGAGCTAAACATTCTTTCATTGTTTTAACGATAAAAGTAAAGTCTTCCTCTGTGATGCTTAATGGAGGTGCAAGCTGTAAAATATTATTGTAACCTGCAACAGTGTCACCATTTTTACCAATAATTAGACCTTTTTCTTTACACGCATTGATGACTTTGTTCATCTTTTCAATGGAAGCCGGTTCTTTCGTTTGCTTATCTTCCACTAGTTCAATACCTAAAAGAAGGCCTTTTCCACGAACATCTCCTACGTTTGGATGTTCTTTTACATCCTCTAGTTCATATAACAGTCGTTCACCCAATTCTTTGGAACGTTCAATGAGTTTCTCATTCTCCATAATTTCTAAATTCTTCAAAGCTAAGGCGCAAGCAGCAGGATTTCCTCCGAACGTATTTACATGGCGGAAGCGATCATAATCATCACTGCCTACGAATGCCTCATAAACCTCTCGTCTAACTGCTGTTGCTGACAAAGGAAGATACGCACTTGTAATACCTTTTGCCATTGTTATGATATCTGGTTTGACGCCATAATTCATAAATCCAAACGGCTTCCCTGTTCGTCCAAATCCACATATAACTTCATCACAAATGAGCAACGCACCGTGCTTCTCGCAAATTTCTTTTACTTTTTTCATATATCCATCAGGAGGCATTAAAATTCCGCCCCCAGTAATGATTGGCTCCATAATCACACCGGCTACTGTTTGGCTTAACTCCCATGTCATGACACGATTGATTTCCTCAGCACTTGCCAGTGTATGAACATCCTCTGGATTGCGATACGTATCAGGCGGTGCTACATGCAAAAAACCTTGTCCTAATGGCTCATATTTATACTTTCTTTGTGCTTGCCCTGTTGCTGCAAGAGCACCCATTGAGTTACCGTGATAAGCGCGGTAGCGGGAAATAAACTTATAGCGTCCATGATCACCCTTTTGTTGATGATATTGACGAGCAATTTTAAACGCTGTTTCATTCGCTTCCGATCCACTGTTAGAAAAGAAAATGACGTATTCATCATCAAGCCATTCATTCAATTTCTCTGCTAATTTAATAGCAGGAACATGACTTTGTGTCAGAGGGAAATATGGCATTTCTTCAAGCTGCTCAAATGCCGCTCTTGCAAGTTCTTTTCGGCCGTATCCAACATTCACACACCAAAGACCAGACATACCGTCTAAATAACGGTTTCCATCAATATCCGTCACCCATGCCCCTTCTGCTTTTGTGATAATTAAATTCGTTGGACTAGGGGCTGCTCCTCTCATCGCATGCCAAAGGTACTTTTCATCTGTTTTTTTCAAACTTTGTGTTTGCTCTGTCACTTGCACAATCATCAGCTCCATTCTATTCTTTTATGATTTCACATGAATCTTTTAATAACGAGCCGTAAGCATTTTCTTGCGAGTATAGAATTCTACGCCATCTTTTCCATTTGCATGGAGATCACCATAGAAAGATTTCTTATAACCTGAGAATGGGAAGAATGCCATTGGAGCAGGAACTCCAAGATTAACCCCAAGCATACCGGCATCAATTTCTTCACGGAATTCACGAATAGCTTTCGCGCTATTTGTGTACAGACATGCACCATTTGCGAATGGCGATGCATTAGCAACATGAATCGCTTCCATCAAGTCTTTTACGCGTACAATAGAAAGAACCGGTGCGAAAATTTCATCTTGCCAGATTTTCATTTCCTGTGTCACATTGTCAAAAATCGTTGGACCAACAAAATAACCTTGGCTGTTTGCTGCATCGTCTTCACGTCCGTCACGAATAAGTGTCGCACCCTGCTCTACTCCGGATTGAATGTATCCAAGTGTCCGCTCTTTATGTCCTTCACGAATAACAGGACCAAGGAACACACCTTCTTCCAAACCATTACCAATCGTAATAGCATTAGCCTCTTGAAGCAGCCTATTAACAAGCTCATCTGCAACGTCTTCTTCCACGACAACAACTGCCGCTGCCATGCATCGTTCACCAGCTGAACCGAAGGCAGCATTTATAATTTCTTTCACTGTAGAACTAAGGTCCGCATCTTTTAATACGATCGAATGATTTTTTGCCCCCGCAAGAGCTTGTACACGTTTACCGTTAGCTGCTGCTGTTTTATATATATACTCAGCCACAGGTTGAGAACCAACGAAAGATACAGCCTTCACATCCTCATTGTCAAGAATGCCGTTAACGACGTCATGTGCACCATGCACAATGTTTAGCACTCCATCTGGAAGACCTGCTTCTTTAAACAGTTCAGCTATACGATTAGCCAATAGCGGTGTTCTTTCAGATGGTTTTAATACAAACGTATTTCCGCATGCAATCGCGAGTGGAAACATCCAGCATGGTACCATCATCGGAAAATTAAATGGCGTTATTCCTGCGATTACTCCGATCGGGTAACGATACATCCCTGATTCAACACCGGTTGCAATATCGGGAAGTTGCTCTCCCATCATTAAAGTTGGGGCTCCTGCGGCAAATTCAACACATTCAATCCCCCGCTGTACTTCACCGTATGCTTCTTGATAACTTTTTCCGTTTTCCAAGGTTACGAGTTTAGCTAACTCTTCCCAATTTTCAATCAATAGCTGTTGATAGCGAAATAGAATTCTAGCACGCCGAGGTACAGCGATCTTTCTCCATGTTTTGAATGCTTCTTTCGCAGTTGCTACAGCTCTATCTAAATCTTCTTTAGTCGAAAGAGGCACACGAGCAATAATCTCTCCTGTTGCTGGATTTGGTACATCTTCAGCTTGCTTACTTGTGGATTCTATCCATTGTCCGCCAATATAATTTTTCAACGTTTGTACATTTTTCGTTACTACCATGGTGAAGCCGCCTATTTTAAGATAACCATCCTATGTTATTGCACCTAAAAAAGAAAGCAAATTTCATTAGGTGGTATATAAACTTATTTACATACATTTCTTCAATATTACTAATCTTAATTTCTTATCCATTGAATATACAGGAGCAGTCATCTGCTTAGCATTTGTCCACTCCCCAGTTCACATTATTTCAGAATAATCTCGTGGTTCATTTTATAATTCTTTTTCAAGAACACTGGGCAATCCCATTCACAAACAAGATCCTTAGCCAAAGAAACGACCCAGTCTTTTGTAATATGATACTTTTTCCCATCAACAGTAATAAACACTTCACCGTCTGTCACATAGAAAACTTCCTGTTCCTCCACATGCCAAGTACCTTTATTCGGTTCGCCTATCCATGGTTCCCATGTGTAGGCACCTAGTTGCTCTGCTTCTTCTACTGTAAGTTTTTTCGCAAAAAACATGAAAACCCTCTCTCTTTCGTATTGGTAATTTTGAAGGAATATGTCTATAAATCTACCGTCTTAACATTTGGATCTTTTAAACGTTTAAACTCTTTCGTCATAAAGTATATGGCAATGAGAACACCTGGAATTTCTGCAGCAGGGGCAGCGTACCATACACCTTCTACACCCCAGAATTTCGGGAAAATAAATAGAAACGGTAACATGAACAACAATATTTTGCTTACACTAATAAACGTTGCGGACCAGTTTCTCTCTTGTGATTCGAAATAACCAGAGATAAGCAGGCTAACTGCACTAAGCGTAAACAAACAATTGAATATAACTGTCGTCCAAATGCCCAATTTCTGTAATTCAGGATTACCACCGGAAAAAAATGACACAATTGGATCTGCAAAAATGATTAGTATGGCTGTCACAATCACAAAGAAGGAAACTGTAAAAATGAGTCCCATCTTAATTGCTTGTTTCACACGATCAAGGTTGCCCGCACCGTAATTATAACTAATAATTGGTTGAAGTCCTGTCATCCCACCGAGCGCCGCTAAGGCGAGGAGATTTGTAATGTAACCGTTTTGAATCGTGAAAGCTGCAACGTGCAGACCACCACCGTAGCTTTGCAGTAAGTTGTTGGTGAAAATAATCGCAATAAACATCATGAACTGACTCGAGAAAGATGCAAAGCCCGTCCAAACTACTTCACCAATTTTCTTAAAATTAATCATCATGTCTTTCATTTTTGGCTTAAGCTTTGTTTTACCAAACCAGAAATAAAAGATTAAGAGAACAGGAATCGATTGCGAAATCGTATTAGCCCTTGAAGAACCCATCATCCCCATGTCATACTTCACTACCATAATCCATTCCATAGTCCCAGCAACAACCGCTGCAGCTAACCAACTGTTCATTGATAATATAGGTTTTTCATCGATATTAGTTAAAATACTTAATACAACAGCCAATATTGTTAATGGCAACGAAATCCATAGCAGTCGGCTATATTGCACCGCATACGGAAGTGCTTCATCACTTGCTCCAAATAAAATCATAATATCATTTTCAAAGGCCAACCCAAGTATAGCTAACAAAGAAGACAGGAAAAGAGTAAACCATAAAGTTTGTCCCATAATACTTCTAGCTTCTTCGATTTTCCCTTTCCCCAGTCGAAGTGAAATGACCGCTCCAGCTCCCACACCCAAAAGAACACCAATCATACGGGTAATAACCATGACCGTAAATCCAATTCCGATTCCTTCGATTTCTAGCTCCTGAAAGCCACTGACGAAATAGCCATCGATAACCGATACAACCCCTAGAATTACGTTAGCCATAATTCCTGCCAAAGCAAACCGTAAATATAGTAACGGAATACTTTTGGTTCCCAGCACTGAATCGTCTATCGGTTTATTCATTACTTCTCGTTTCTCTATTTTCGATGACGGACGGTTGTCCACTATTTTCATGAGCATATCCCCTTACAAATAATTTATATAGCAAGTTAAGCTCAATTAATTCGCATACCACCCTACCGGATTTGCATGCTGGTGGATATTGATTTGCTTCGTTTCCATAAAGTGCTCCAGTCCAACAGTACCTAACGCTCTGCCGATACCACTTTGCTTATACCCTCCCCAAGGGCCTTCAACATAAGCGAGATGATAACTATTAATCCAAGTAATTCCCGCACGTAATTTACTAATGACACGTTTTGCTCGGGCCATATCTTCAGTAAATACAGCACCGGCTAATCCATAAATGGAATCATTCGCTTTTTGAATGGCATCTTCCTCATCTTTAAATTTCTGTACAACAAGAACTGGACCAAAAATCTCTTCCTTAACGATACACATATTCTCATTTACATCAGCGAAGATGGTTGGTGCAATGAAAAACCCTCGATCAAGCCTATTTTCTGTTAGGCGCTTACCACCGCAAACTAATTTTGCACCTTCTTCGATTCCTCTCTGGATATAATGTAAAACTTCATTCATATGAGACTCAGTTGTGAGAGCTCCCATTTCAATGTTCTCACTTTCCCCGTTGCCAACTACAATTTTGTTCGCACGCTCGGCCAATCTTTCAACAAACTTATCGTAAATAGTCTCTTGTACAAGCAAACGAGATGCAGCTGAACAAACTTGCCCAGCATTGTGGAAAATGCCAAACATCGCATTATCGACTGCGGTTTCAAAATCCACATCGTCGAACACAATAAGTGGAGATTTCCCACCTAGTTCAAGTGTGATTTTTTTCATATTGCCCGCAGCTGCGCGCATAATACTTTGACCTGTTTTTGTTCCACCGGTAAAGGCAACTTTGTCAACATCATGGCTCTCTGCAAGCTCATTCCCAACCTTTGATCCAGGTCCCAATACTAAGTTTGCCACTCCGTCTGGCAGTCCAATCTCTTCAATAATTTCAAATAATTTGTATACGCTTACAGGAGTGACGTCAGCAGGCTTAATTACAATTGTATTTCCTGCGGCAAGTGCAGGAGCAATTTGCCAAACAGCTAACATAAGCGGGAAATTCCAAGGTACAATAAGTCCACAAACACCAATCGGTTCATGAATAATAATCGTTTCTGAAGCATCATCACGAGTGTAAGATTCTTTTTTCATACCTTTAATCAAGTCAGCATAATAGCGGAAGCATTGAATCGATACAGGAATATCTACATAGGTTGTTGCACGGATAACCTTACCGTTATTTTCAGTTTCCAAACGGGCAATTTCAGCTGTCTTCTCTTCAAGACGGTCTGCAATCTTATATAGATAGTCGGCTCTTTCATCAGCCGATAAGTTCGACCAGATTCCGCTGTCAAACGCTTTACGCGCTGCCTTGATTGCTATCTTCGCATCATCCGCCGATCCATGAGCAGAAGTTGCCATAACCTCTCCGGTTGCAGGGTTAATTATGTTTCGTCTAGCACCTGATAATGCTTCTACCCATTTCCCGTCAATGAACATGTTAATCTCCATAAACCTCTCTCCTTTACGCAATAATATCTACCAGTTTAAAGCCAATATGTGCTATATTGACCAGCATCGTTTTCTGATTATAGAATGGGAATGATTTAAGGCGTTCCTTTTCAAATCGATATCCACCTGCACTTCCTGTAACAATCCATTGTGCCAATAACTTACCAAACAATGTTGAGAGAGACGCGCCATGGCCCGTATAACCGGTTGCGAAATATGCGCCTTCTTTGGATCTACCGATAACCGGGAACGTATCAATTGTCACGCCGATAAATCCACCCCACCTGTAATCAATCTTGCTTCCTTCTAGTTTGGGCATTATTTTAACCATGGCATCATAAACACTTTGATAAACAGCATCGCCTAAGTTCGGACGAATATCACCACCACCAAATACAATCCGATTATCTGGTGTACGTCTGAAATAGTAAAGGAAACTGCTTGTATCAAAAACCATGCGATCTTTAGGAATGAGGCTATTCACCAATGATTCTGGAAGCTGTTCAGTAGCAATAATACGTGCCGAAATTGGCAGTACACCTTTATTCAATTCAGCCATAATTTTTCCGGAGTAACCATCTGTAGCAACAATAATGTCTTTCGCTGTAACAGCACCTTTTTCTGTAACAACTTTCACACTGTTTCGACCGTACTCAATAGATAGTGCTTTCGAATGCTCAAAGATTTTTGCACCGATTGATTTAGCTGCTTCTCCCAAACCAATTGCATAGTTCAGTGGTTGGAACGAGTAACTCGAGTCGTCGACTAAGCAACCATAATATTGCGGGGAATCAATTTCTTGATGCAACTGACTTCGATTAAGCACGCTACATTCATATCCAAAATTTTTGTTTAAGTATTCACTTTCAAGTTTCAATCCTTCAAAATGCTTGGCTTTGTAAGCCGCCACAATGTGACCTGTCTTTCTAAAGTTACAGTGGATTTGATGCTCATCGATGATGTTTTTAACTAGTTCAACACTAAGCAGCGAAAGATCGTTAAGTTGTCTCGCCTCTTCAGCACCATACTTCTTAGCAAGCTCCTGCATCGTTGGCTTATAGCCTGGCAATACCATCCCGCCGTTACGACCACTTGCGCCATACCCAATTATTTCCTGCTCAAGGACAATGACACTCTTCCCTAATTTTTGCAAATGATATGCAGAAGAAAGACCTGTGAAACCTGCGCCAATAATGACAACATCCGCCTCTTCATTTCCTTCAAGAGGTTTTCCTTTGTCATATCTGTTGGCAGTCGCTTTCCACAATGAGAGAGTATCCATTCGATCCATCTTATCCATAGCTAATCCTTCTCCTTTCGTGACATGTATGTTACAATACACTCAAAAATATTCAAAATATTCACATTTATTGAATTAATAATATGACTTGGAGTTTCCTCCAAGTCAATAGCCATTTAAGAGTTTTTTTTATTCATTTTGCGAAAAAAATGGAGTAACTCCATTTTTTTCATTGGGGGGACATCTATGAAAATTGGTACATTTGCGAAGCTTTTTCATGTTACAACTGATACCGTACGTTATTACATTGAACTAGGATTATTAATACCAGACAAAAAAAACACCCAGTATCAAATGAACCAATTGTGTTTAGACGACATGGCTTTTATTACTGAGCTGAAAAAATTTCATTTTTCATTGATAGAAATCCAACGAATTTTATCGTATCGGCGTGTTACAAACTTCTCGGACCATGAGGATATCGACTACTATAACAACTTGCTCATTGATAAAAAGAACGAACTAATCCAAAAGAAAGAAGATATATCAAAAACTGTCCAATTGATTGAAAAAGCGGTTCAAACTAGCTCACCTTCATCCAAAGAAGAGAATATTACAGGAATCCCGCTTGATTTTGCAAATTTGCTCTATTGTCCGAAGTGCCGCATTCCACTTGAAATGAAAGATGTAACGATTAAAAAAGTCTACATTAACACGGGGAGTTTAACTTGTAGCTGTGGATACGAAGCAGCTATCGAGGAGGGTATTATCATTACCGCGAACTTGTACGAGACGTCTCCTTATCCATCTTATTTTTACGATAAAGAAACGATTAAAGAGATTAATCCCAAAATGATTAACTTATTTGAAAAAAGTAATTTTCAATTTCAAAAAGTTCTACAAAATATAGATTTAAAAAACAAATTAGTCGTGGAAACAAACGTTGACGCTTTTGTGTCACTACCGAAATATATCGATATTCTTGAACCGAGCGCATCCTATGTATTCAGTGGCTATTCGCTTGCAATGCTCAAGAAGGTTAGAAATAGAATTGAGCGTATGAATCCAAAGCCACGCGTCCTTTATATTTTGAATTCCGATTTAAATCTACCATTGAAACCACTTAGCATCGATGTTTTTGTGGATAGTTTTACAATAACTGATTTTTCACTGCTCAACCCAGAGTTCCCAAGTCACGTTCTAAAAAACTATTTACATAACAGTTCAACAATTGTCGGTGGATACTCGTATTATGATAACTCGGCCAAATCCTTGAAAAATATTTCAGCCTTATATCCAAATTCCCATGAGCATATTTTACATCCAAAATACTTAGAAGAAAATTTATCAGTTAACGGATTTCAAATCATGCAAAATGAAAATATTGGTTACTGTACAAATCCAGGACCTTATTTCGATTATCATGTAAGAGACGAAAAATTCCACATGCTCATGTATTTGGCTAGTACGAAACAATAGTACAAAAAGCGCCATCACAAGTGACGGCGCTTTTTTCTATGTAAGAGCTACTAGAAGGTATCCTTCTAGCCTACTCCCATTTATAAGTCCAAAATTGTTCAAGTTGCAGCCATTTTAATGTTGCTGCGTCTTTGTTTTTTATTTTTGCATGTGTTTCTTCAAGCATTGCTTCTGTTTGTGAACGGTGCGCGCCTAGTGCAGCTAATTTATGCTCAAATACTTCACTAATATTATTTACAACATCCGGTTCACCGAGTACTGCTTCGCGATTTCTCGTAATCGCAACCGCATGAATGGCTGGACGTTCTCCTTTTGGCATACGTGATACAGCGCGAACTACAGCACGGCCAAATGCATCATGATCTGGATGTACGCCATGTTCTGGATAAAATGTAATAATTCGAGATGGATTTACTTCTTGAATTATCGCTTCGATTTTATCTGCAACAAAATCAACATCTTCAAATTCTAACGTTTTATCATGGAAACCGAGCATTCTTAAATCTTGAATCCCCATCGCTTCACACGCATCTTTTAATTCTTTTTCACGGATATTTGGAATCGTTTCACGGTTAGCGAATACATTTTTCCCCATATTACGTCCCATTTGTCCAAGAGTACCACATGCGTACGTTACAGGTACTCCTTGATCTGTTAATAAGCGAATTGTTCCTCCCGCAGCAAATGCTTCATCATCTGGATGCGGAAATACAACAAGTACATGTCTCTCCATAAGTTTCCCTCCTTCTTACTTAAATGGCGTTAAGCTTAACTCAAGTGCTACCGCTAAGCGGCCTTGGTTATCATGCCCTGCTAGTAATAAACGCTCTTTATCGTCTACTTCCCAGTGCGTAATGCCTTCTGCATATACCCAGCCATGATCCATTTTCAAACCAACTCGGTATGGATTTGTTCCAGTTATTTTCCCGCGCTCAAAGCGAATAATTGCATTTCGAATGAATGCTCCAACTGTCATCATCTTTTCATTAAAGTGTGACGCATACGCTCCGTTCGTCGTTTCTAAATGAATATATACATCTTTATTTACAAAACGTTCAATTTCATTTTGAATAAGAGAACTATCTTTTACTATTTCCATCGGAATTCACCTCTTTAAACCATTTTACGCAAAAATAATGTAAATTGCTATCTCTATATTAGAGGACAACGCCCACTTTTCCTAATAATTTGCACTGTGTTTTTTATATTTTTTATCCCGCATTAACGGATAGTAAGATTCCCACCTCAAAATCCAGCGAACACACGTCAGCTAGGTGGGAAATCAACTATCCGTAAATGCCCGATTGGTTCAACTAATAATCAGTGGGGGATGAACAAAAACCCCCACTGTTTAAAGTTTCACTTTATATGATATGTAAAAATCATATTTTTTCCTTCACTTTGTTAAATAGTTTTCTTTCTTTTTTGAATTTGCTACAATATAAATTACGCAGAGGGATGCATTTTTACAATTGAATACATACTTTAAAGAAGGTGACATGTTTGGAACATTCAGCACATGAAGTAGCAAATTGGCAATATTATTTTGCAATTGCCGTATTTTTAGTCACGTACGGATTTATTATTTCTGAGAAATTGAATCGTGCTGTAATCGCACTATTCGGTGCTGCTATTATGATTATTTTTGGAATTGTAGATTTACATACTGCTTTCACATCACATATTCAATGGGAAACGATCACCCTTTTAATTGGGATGATGATTCTCGTACATATTACGAGTCAATCAGGCGTGTTTGAATTCGTGGCCATTAAAGCAGCTAAAGCAGCTAGCGGAAAACCAATCCGCATTTTATTATTGCTATCCCTATTAACCGCTGTCGGTTCTGCATTTTTGGACAATGTAACAACCGTATTATTAATCGTGCCTGTTACGCTATCCATTACACGTATTTTAAAAGTAAATCCTGTTCCTTATTTAATTTCAGAAGTTCTATTTTCAAACATAGGCGGAACAGCAACATTAATTGGTGACCCGCCGAACATTATGATTGGATCAGCTAATAAGCATTTAGACTTTAATGCCTTCTTACTAAACTTAGCTCCCATCGTAATTATTATTTCTATCGTTACACTTGGCATTATTTACTTCATGTATCGTAACAAACTAAAAACAACACCTGAACAAATCGAAAAATTAATGGCATTAAATGAAAAAGATTATATTAAAGATCAAGGCCTCCTTTTAAAATCCATTTCGATTTTAGGACTAACTATTTTAGGCTTTGTACTTCATTCTATTATTCATGTAGACGCTGCCGTAATTGCGATGACAGGCGCTACACTTCTTATGCTAATCGGAGTAAAAGAACATGATATTGAAGATGTATTTGCCCACGTTGAATGGGTAACCATTTTCTTCTTCGCTGGACTATTCGTTCTAGTTGGCGGGTTAATTGATATCGGACTTATTTCTTCACTCGCAAAAGAAGTACTCGACGTAACAAATGGCGATATCGGTTTCGCTGCGATACTTATTTTATGGGTATCAGGCATCGCATCTGCGACAATTGACAATATCCCATTTGTCGCAACGATGATCCCACTTATTCAAGACTTAGCTACAGGACTCGGACTATCTGTCGATTCTCCGCAAATCGAAGTACTATGGTGGGCGTTATCACTTGGAGCTTGCTTAGGAGGAAACGGAACATTAATCGGAGCATCCGCAAACGTAGTCGTTGCTGGTATTGCAAAACGTGAAGGACATGGGTTCTCTTATATGGACTTCTTAAAAATTGGTTTCCCCTTAACGATCATTGCGCTATTGTTATCACATGCTTATATATATTTACGTTATTTAATGTAAAAGTTGTATTATATGAAATTATATCTTCAAACAAAAAAGGTATGCAGCACTACGCCGCATACCTTTTTCCATCACCAAAATATACCTATAATTGCTAATCCACCTAAAATCATACCACCAATTTGTCCGACTATTGCCGGTGATAATTGAACACCTTTTCTCACTTCAACAACTGGTCTTTCGTGCCTTAATTGCTGCACTTCACTTTGAAGTTGGTGTACACTTCCATGTAATTCTTTAATTAGTTCTTTTAATTCAGCGACCTCTTCATTTACTGGTTTACTTTTTTCTAAATTCATTTTGCATAACTCCTTATAAATTCAATCAGTGCACTGTAAAATTTCGCCAATTACCGGTATATCTCCTGCATACTACATATATAATATGGAATGTACTTTTAATCTTGCAGCTCTATCCATTCATCCCTCAATATCCCCATAATCATACGATCAAAACACTTCCCATCTCTTTGCACCGCTTCTCTCATACAACCTTCCATCTGAAAACCCATCTTTTTATACAGTGTAATGGCAGGTTTATTATACGAAATAACATCGAGACCGATGCGGTGTAAATTCAATTCATAGAAAGCATACTTTAGAATAAGGTGTATTGTTTCCCTTCCATATCCCTTCCCTCTATCATTCGCATCTCCTATACCAATTGCTAATAAACCTGTTCTGTTATTCCACTCTATGCCATGAATCGCCACAAAACCAATTAAGCGATCATCTTGAACTTTCCTTACCATGAAAGAAACACTATTCGATCTCCGTCCCTTTAATAGCCCATCACTTTCTATTTCATGTAATGATTGCGGGAATGCTAAGTCTGTATCTACATTTCTTAAATACTCACTATCCTCTTGCCACATAGCCATTACTTTAGCATCCGTTTCTCTAATAGCTGATAATTTAATAGTTTTATTTTGAAAAAGATTCTTTGTCATCTAAAACTCCCCTTTTTTTAAAATAGCGGGGACAATTATTCTAGCCTATTATCCCCTTGTCCTTTGAACTGTTGTATTAACGGGATACTCACAATAAGCGCTGACATTGGCACATCTCCCTTGCATTAAATTAACTTCATTGTATAATTTTTCATTTATTCTAACAATAACAACAATAAAAAGGCCCTCCAAATTTAGAGGGCCTTTCCTAATAGTAAAACTGTATTATTTCGTAAACATTTTCTCCGCTTCATCCATTGCCATTTTGTTGCCTAAAGCAGAATAGTCAAGCCATGGTTGGTCATTGATAATGTATACGTGCTTGCCTTTAACAGCTTTTAAGTCTTTCCAAATTGGTGTTTCTTGAAGTTGTTTAAATGCTGCTTTCGCTTTATCATCTCTATTTACAACAACGAAAATAGCATCTGCGTCAAAGTCAGGTAATACTTCTTGTGAAATGACTTCGAAAGGACGGTTTCCATCAATTTTTTCTACACCATTTGCAGGTTGTAACCCTAAGTCTTGGAATAAAATTGGTCCCATCGGTCTTTTCGTGCTAAATACACGTAATTCTTTTGCAGTCACGCGAATTGCCATTACTTTTTCGTTATTACCTAGTTCTTTATCTATCAAACTTTTTACTCGTTTTGATTGTTCTTCATAGTCTTGAATATATTTATCTGCTTCTTTCTCACGGTTTACAAGTTTACCTACTTCTTTTAAATGATCTCTCCACGTACCTTCATCTAAATTAAAAGTATGTGTTTTTGCAATTTTTTCGTATTTCGCTAAATCTTTACCAGCATATTTTTCATCAACATAAATGTCAGTTGGCTTTAATTGAAGTAACGCTTCCATATTCGGATCTGTTACAACGCCAAGTTTCTTCGTATCTTTCAGCTGTTCTTTTACGTGCGGTAAGAAATCTTTTAAATCACCACCAATAACAGAACCTACCGGTGTAATTCCTAATGCAAGTAAGTTATTCGTTAAATGAATAGACATAGAAGCAATTTTTGGATCATTACTTTTTTCAGTTTTTTTAGTTGCCTCTTCACTAGATTTCGTTTGACCACATGCTGATAATACTAAAATAAACATAATGCTAAATAAAATAGTAAGTTTCTTTTTCATATGTTCTCCTCTTTGAAGTATTTATTTTGTTTTTGTAAGTAAATAAAGAAAATATGGCGCACCTAAAGCCGCTACTACTACGCCAGCTGGAATAGAGTTTGGCTCAAATAAAGATCGCCCTATCGTATCCGCGAGTACTAAAATAATCATTCCAATTATGCCAGCTAACGGAAGGAAATGTTGATATGTACTACCTACTAACTTTCTTGCGATATGCGGAGAAACTAAGCCGATAAAGCCAATTCCCCCTGCCATTGATACACTTGCACAAGACAATCCTACCGCTGTAGCTAAAAGCAGTAACCGTTCCTTTTGAACAGATACACCAAGTCCTGCTGCTACACTATCACCTAGTGATAGTGCATTTAACGTTTTAGATTTCAGCCATGCGTACGGAGTTAGTATCAAAATCCAAGGTAATAATGCTAGGACATGAATCCAATCTCTTCCCCACACGTTACCAACTAACCACCTAGAAGCGAATGTATACGTCTCATCATTTAACTTGAGCGAGAAAAATAACGAAAGTGCACTAAAACCAGCTGAAACTGCAATACCAACAAGAATAAGTCTAATGGGAAGTAAACCTTTTGACCGATCACTCGCAAGCAAAACAATAAGAAATGCAGCTAACACTCCTCCGCCAAATGTAAATAACGGTATTAAAATCGATGCACTCTCGTTAATAGAATGAAAGAAAGTAACAAATACAATAAGCCCGAAAGATGCACCCGAATGTAATCCGAGAATACCAGGATCTGCGAGTGCATTACGAGATAGCCCTTGCAAAATCGCACCTGAAACCCCAAGGCCAATACCTGCTAACATTGTGATTATAATTCTTGGCATACGATAATCGTATAGCACGGTTGCACTCTCAAAATCACCATAGCCAAAAAGCGTTTGAATTACTTTGAGCGGTGCGATGCTCAGCGTTCCCGTATTTAAGCTAATCAAAATTACAGCGATACTTATACATCCGAAAATTGTAGTTACAGTAATAGCTCTCTTTTTATCCGTGTTAAAAAGATCCTTCACTTATAACTCCCTCCCAACTTTACGTGCTATATAAAGGAAGAACGGAACTCCAACAAGGGCTACCATAATTCCTATCGCAAGTTCTTTAGGAGGATTTACTGTTCTTGCTCCTAAATCAGCTAAAACCAATAACATAGCTCCTAATAATGCTGACATAGGAATAATAAGTTGATAATTAACGCCAACTAATTTTCTAGCAATATGCGGAATGACTAGTCCTACAAATCCAATGGAACCAACAGCTGAAACAGAAACACCTGCTAGAATCACTACTATAATCATCCCGAGTATTCTCGTTCGGTTCGTTTTTACACCTAAATTTGTAGCGACATCATCCCCCATTGATATGAGTGAAATAGATCGCCCTAGCGCTGTCGCAAAAACAATTGTTATGAGAATAATAGGCACTAAAAATTTCAAGTGTTCCCACTTAACGCCTGCAACACCACCAGCGTACCAAAACGCTAAATCTTGACTTAAGTCATAATAAATCGCGACACCTGAACTTAACGAATGTAAAAGCGCGGCCATAACTGCCCCTGCAATCGTTAACCTCATCGGTGTTAATCCGCCTGATGTTGCTGATCCGATAATAAAAATGAGTACTGTACTTAAAACTGCTCCAATAAAGGAAACAATCATTAAGTAGGAATACGGCATATGCGGGAAAAAAGCAAAACTAAGCGCTACTACAAACATTGCGCCTGCATTTATCCCAAGCACTCCTGCATCCGCTAACGGATTTCGTGTTACCCCTTGCATTACAGCACCAGCGACTGCAAAAGCTGCTCCTACAATTGCCGCACCAATTACCCTCGGAAGCCTTAATTCATAAATAATTTGATGCTGCGTTAATTTCAGATTATAATCAAAAACCGCTGTCCACACCGTTTGCAAATGAATATCCTTTGCCCCGAATGCAATAGCTAAAAATATAGATCCGATTAAACATAAAATTGTTAAGCTCATGAAACATACGAACTTAATATGTATCCAGCGATTATTGCCAGCATGTACAGTAGACTTATGTAACATGTTTCATTTCATCCTTTATATTCAGTTGTTTTTATAATTATTTTTTATTTATAATCATTATTGATATTAATTATCATTTTCATTTAGATATTATATCCCCACTTTTTTTAAATAGCAAACTATTTTTTTACTTTGCTAAAATATTAAAATACTTATTACAATTCCCTTCTAAAACTTCCAAATACATGCAAAATGACGTACTGTTTTATTTCCATATTTGTAGTATACTAAGTTATTATTTCAATTTTCTAAATATATTCATTGAAGGTGAAACAATGTTTTATGTAAAACAACTACTACACTTTACTTACGAACAAGCATTATCCTGCTTGTTCCCTGTTGTTATTTTCTTAACACTAGCCCTTTCAAAAATCATTTCTATTCCGGGATTATATCGCTATGATTTCATACTTATCGTATGTCTTCTTATGCAGTGGGTGATGTATAAGACTGGTCTTGAAACGAAAGACGAACTAAAAGTAATTACTGTCTTCCACCTCATCGGCCTTTTGCTAGAAATATATAAAGTACATTTCGGTTCATGGAGTTACCCCGAAGAGGCGTATTCGAAGATTTTGGGGGTTCCGCTTTACAGTGGTTTTATGTATGCAAGTGTTGCAAGTTACATATGCCAAGCGTGGAGAAGATTGCATTTACAAATGCATCATTGGCCGAAAGCTATTTTTACAATACCTCTAGGAGCAATGATTTACTTTAATTTTTTTACCCATCATTTTCTATATGACTTTAGATGGGTATTAACTTTAATTTTATTCATTGTTTTCTTTCGCACATTTGTGGAATTTTCATTACGAGGCATTACATATAAAATGCCACTCGTTCTCTCCTTTTTCCTTATCGGTTTCTTTATTTGGATTGCCGAGAACATCGCAACATTTTTTGGAGCGTGGCAATATCCAAATCAACGGGAAACGTGGAATCTCGTTCACCTAAGCAAAATTAGCTCATGGTTTTTACTCGTTGTTATTAGCATTATGATTGTTACACAACTCAAACATTTGAAGGCGTCGAAAAGATAATGCTAATTATGTAAAAACATTAAAATAACAACTTATCTTCCTTACCCAATAAAAAATCCACTCTGTAAAAACAGTTAGCCCATCACTCATTAGAGAGTGATGGGCCTTTTTTATTAATATTTTTTAAACCGTTCTCATCAAAGAGGTTATAGGTTCATCATAATTTACAAGAGCATAAACCGTTGCACATTATGAACTACTACTAGCAGAAGAAGTTGCTGCAGATGAAGCGGCAATCGTTGCTATCATAGCTGCTTGTTGTGCTTGTATGAGGACTTCTATCATTGTTTGTAAACCTGTGTTGGTAGCTTTACTTTCCTCACCTTTCTGACTTACGAACAGTTGAATAGCAATAAGAATATTCGTATCTGTATGCCAACGGAATAATTTCTCCCCCTGCAATTTTTCAATCAACGCTTTAATAGAATGAATCTCTTTTTCTCCATCCTCAAGTAACGTTAATAGCCCGATAGCTGGGTAATGCATCTGTTTTACTTTTATCTTTTCCTGCTTTAACAAATTCCAAATGTTTGTGCATGTTGCAACTAACATTTCTTCACGGACATCCTTCTTTAATGAAAGTATATGACTTAAAAATTGAAGATCATTCCCTTTACGCAAACCAGCTTTCGCTAGTTTTTGATAAAGACGTTCTACTCGATCCATAAGTGTTTCTACATTCTCTGATTGTCCTGCTAGTAAAACCGCGAGCGGATAATCATTTGTACCTGTAAGAAAAAGGTGATCCTCTTTCATACGTTTATATACTTGCATCGAACGCTGAATGTGCGTGCCATGCTGTTCATTTTCTTCTGTTAAAAGCACAGCTGCTGCGAGATAAGTAAATATACTTCGGCTAAAACCACCAGCGACCAATTGTTCATATAAATCTAAAAACTCCCGAAAAGCTTTCTTATAATCTGTAAAGTGAATATCTAATGTTGCGGCCACCACAAAGCGATGATAAGACTTTAAGTATGAAAACATCCCTACCTGATTCTTAATATAACTACTAATTTCTAAAAAACGGCCGATATCAAACAATTTATCACTACCTGCATACATAGCAGCAATCATCATACCGGTTCGAGAATCACTCGTTTTCCATTTTAGTTCTCCCTTTAACTGTGCATATGTATGTGTGTATTGCCCCAACTTTTTTTTCGATGTAATCATAGTATTCCCCCATTTTCTAGTTCCTCTCTTTTATTATACGTATATTCCATATTTAGGAATACCCTATTTCATACAGATTTTGCAACCTTATACTTTCTTCTGTATTATTTTCAATATTTTTCTATTAAGTAATACAAAAAAATAATAACTACCATAAAATTTAGGATGTTTCTTTATCCTAATAGGTTAATTTTCTTTCCTTCTTCATCAGCATCACGATGATTAGCGTTCATAATCCTTAATCCTTCAAGAAGTTCAACAACAAAAAAGGATAGATAATAAATTATCTATCCTTTTTTGTCTATATATTATTTAACATTACCAAAAACTAAAGAGCCTTAATAATACGTTCCATCGCCTTCATTTGCCCAATATGGTCTGCTTCATGATAAAGCATCATACCGTAAAGCTCTCCAACTGTTTCCAACCCTAAAAATGGCTCTGGAAGTTTATTTTCAAATGCTTCTGCTGGAATTTCTTGAATGCGCTTCGCTTGTTCTTTTAATTGAACCGTTAGCACTTCTAATGATGGCCCTTCTGTTTTCCATTTAGATGGTCTTGATCCATATCCAAACATACCTGGATATTCAGTTGGCAATTGCTTAAATTCTCTTCCAAACATGAAAATTTCTGCTGCCGTTAACACGTGACCAATATGCCAGCGAATTGTATTGTTAAAGCCCTCCGGCTGCGTATCCGCAGTTTTATCATCAAGCGTCTCCATAAATTTAAGTAATGCCCCGCGCGTCATTTCAAATTGTTTCAAACCAACTATTCTATTCATTTTATCGTTCCCCTTTTTTATGTACAGTTTATTATGAATTAAAAATGTTCCACTTATTAAAGTTTCACCTTGTTTAATTTATCAGAAACAATTAAGAAAAACATCTAATATGCTTAGTAAAAATAATAAAAAGGTTCACCTCTCATAAATATAGAATTACTTACTACACAAATAGTTTAGTAAATAAAAGAGGAGTGTAGTTGCATGTTACATGTTTTAAAACAACAATATCATCTTATTAGCTCTACAAGAGAAACTCTATTTTCGTTTTTGGAAAAAATCCCACTAGAAAAATTACATAGCACTGTTCCTAATTTCGGAAGCGGTAGCATTATGAAGACGCATATTCATGTAGCCGATTGCTATCGATACTGGCTTGGATCATTCGCATTCAATCAAAAACGAGCGGATTTTTCATTCGCTAGTGATGATGAAATTGAGCATGCAGATGTCACCAAAGTCCGTGATAGATTTAAGTTAGTAGATGCGACTGTACAACGTTTTTTAGATGAATACAATGACCGTTGGCTCGAAAATATAGCAAATGAAGTGAAATGGCAAAAAGAACCTTGGAGTACAACTCCGCTATGGCTTTTAACTCATACAGAGACACATGAGTTTCATCATAAAGGACAAATTGTATCAATGGCTCGTCACCTTGGGTACACTCCTCCTGATACAGATCTTAGTTAATTCGATTGTTTTAACAAATGAACTACTATAACTGTCGTTAACATTGTTTATGTATACGGAAAGGCTCTTCATTCTTTTTGACGTTGTTTATAGTTTTGCAATTTTTTTGCGGCGCAAACCTGTATTATATTTTAATTATGTTTGTGTCGTGTTCTTATTAATTAGTTTCATATCCATAAAAAAATATATTAATATGTTTCCTTTTATTATTTCAGTTACCTAATCAATAAGAGGTTCTTTCTTTTTATTACGACTTTATACACAATAAACACGAAAATTCCGAAAATAAAAGTTGGAAATGCTGGTAACACTTTATCATTTGGCACGTACACACTCCAAAAAGAATTAAGAAGCGCATGGAAAATTAGACACATAAAAATACTTTTAGTTGCGTTATAAATTGTAGTTAATAAGAACGATATGGCAATTGTCGTAATTATAAAAGCTATAAAATCCCTTTGAGTTTGATTCGTGCCCGGAATAAACCATAACGGCCAGTGCCAAATAGCCCATATAAAGCTCACAATAATCGTACTAAAAAATGCCGAAAACCTTTTCTGAAGGGCAGGCTGTAAGAATCCTCTCCATCCGATTTCTTCAAGACCACCACCAACGATCATTATTGGAAAACTAAGCAATGCCACGTATAATGGTTTTTGCATCGTTGCTCCACCAAATATTATTGGCAGATAACAACTAATAAAAACCAAAACAACGATTAGAATATACCATAAAAAATGATACTTAGGATTAACAACATTTTTTATAAACACTCTGAACTCTTCTTTTGATCCATATTTTTTCTTTAAGCTAATTGCAACGATTGCCGGCATGATTCCCCCAAAAACAAATACTATCATCGCTAGCGGTGTACCAAATGTCGTAATGTTAAATTTTATTAAGTTAATTAGTAGCCCCCATAGTATCCATGTAAATATTAAAGTGCACATTACATATCGTTTAATTTCTTTCCCCATTTACTTGCCTCCTTTATTTTAATTACAGCATAAATTTGGATGAAAGAAAACATCTTATGTTAAATTATCCCAAATCCCTAAAGGAACATCCATACTCAATCCAGCTTTTATGAGTGGACAAACTTCCCTCTACCTACTTTGCTTCATTCGCGACTCGAATATGGTGTCTTACTATCCGTTAATCGGGAATAAACAAAAAGAAAGAGCTTATTTTGAAAAATGATCAAAACACGCTCTTTTAAAGTGCCGATAAAATTATTTAGTTCTTGTTGAACTACGATGCAGATTAGTGGTACATACTTATTTTCGACTTAAACTATCTAGAAAAACTCGTGTTCATTTAAAAGCGGAATGCAAAACAATAATAATGATAATAGCAAAAAGTTTAATGATGTATTTTGTTGTGTATAAAACCTTTATTATTTGTTTTAGGTATACCATATCATTATAAAATTCATGTAACATTAAAGTAAGACTCATACTTTTCAAACAATACAACTCTTTTCAAAAATATTTAGATACTCTATCACCAACCTTAAGGAGAAATTTATAATGAGATTAGAGAGTGACAGAATTTATTTAAGACCTCTTTGTCAGCTAGATGCGCCTATTATATTAGAAAGTACAATGGATGATGAAATAAGATATATGACTGGAACCAAGTCTACTTTTTCATTGGAGCAAATTAAAACACATATAGATCACATAAATAATGATTCAAGTCGCTATGATTTCGCTATTTGTTTAAAAAGCACTGAGGAAATGATTGGAGAGTTGTCGATTTTAGATATCGATGAGGAGAACAAAAGAGCAGTATTCAGAATATCAATGCTTTCCATAGCATTAACAGGACAAGGATATGGAACTGAAGCTATTACAATTGTTTTAAAATTTGTTTTTGAACAACTATATTTAAATCGGTTACAGTTAGAAGTATTTAGCCATAATTTACGTGGAATTAGAGCTTATGAAAAGGTTGGGTTTGTAAAAGAAGGAACCTTACGTCAATCTTTATTTTATAACGATACATTCTCGGATGAAATTATTATGGCGATACTTAAAAGTGATTATAAAGATATGTCATTGTAAATAACTGTTCTTAAACTATTAACAACTTGAAAGAACCTTACCACAATAAAATGCAGTAAGGTTCTTTCATTTTCATATCAAATAACAACTCTTAACTCATGTATTATATCAATACCAAATAGTCTCAGCATAATTATATGCATCACTATTCGGAATAGCATGTTTCCCCTGCGCTTGCGCCTTTCTTGGATCTAAATCATATACCATTGGCGTATAGCATGATGTTTGCCCTTTATTTACAACACCATTTCCTCCAGCACTCCCGCAAGTATATGCTTTTCCATCTGTTTTTCTGACAATCCTTGCATCAGCTTCGTTATTATAAACTGCTGGACGAGTTACAGTAACTTTTGCCCACGCCGTCTTACACGTTGTACTAAACTTTAATTCTACATAAGAATTTGAATCAATCCACTTCTTTTCTTTCGTTACAGCGGATTGATCACAGCTATTATAGTATGGACTTTTTCCATCATATGAATGATCTTCTGCATATGCTTTATCATTACTAGTTGTACTAAACACACTTGTTAAAACAAACACAGATAGAAAAAGAAATGCTCCCACATTTTTAAAAAGTTTCATAGTATTCCACTCCTTTATTAATAACGTCCTGTTTTTCCGTAACCGTTATTAATCGTCACCGCTTCAGCATCAGCTGTATAACCAAAATCAGCAGTTAAATCAAATACCATTCCTGTATACGTGCTCGTTTGACCTGTTTTTATTGCTCCATTACCACTATTTGAGTCTACTGATTTTTGAAATACACCGTTTTTATATTTATTAATAACAGCGTAAGCATATATCCCTCCAGAAACGGAAGGTGCTGGTTGATCTAAAACAAGCTTAGACCATGCTGCGTGACATTTATTACTGTAACGTAAATACACTGTCCCTACTTTTTTACTACCTTCATAAACTGCTGTAGATTTTGCATTAAATCCATCTGCATCACACGTTGTACTTCCCCCATATACTTTCGTTGTAGCTGGATTTTTCCCGTCATAATAACTACTTAAATCAGTAGCTGCAAATGTACTTCCTTGAAAACTAAATAATACCCCTACACTCGCTGCACTTAACACACATACTTTCATTAACTTTTTAAACATTGTAAATCTCCTCCCTCAAAATAAGTACGTATCATAAAGACAAGCTATACCGCTATGTAAGCCCTCCTTTCATTCTTCCTAGAGGCATCTTACAGAAACGAATAAACGTTGTAAATTCCCTTATGGTTATTGGAATATACGAAGAAATTTACTTATCCTTGTAAGAAAAAAAGTTGAGAAATACACATTTTATAGCATTCTTTATTTAAAACATAAAAGAACCGATACTTGTTTCATTCAAGCATCGGTTCTTTATACAAAAGTGCCATTTTTTCTTTTATATAAAATAAATATTTCTCCACTTAATCTGTTGTAAAAGACTCCCTCGTTACCTCAATAAATTGCTGTAACGGCGATGTCATCCATTTATCTTTATGCCAAGCGATTTGCGTATAGATCGGAGTGATTGTATTCTTTAAAACTAACTCCTTTATCGTTCCCTCTCCTATATCTTTTTCTACTACTATTGCTGGCAAAACTGCTATACCTAAATCTGCAATGACACATTGTTTAATTGCCTCTACACTAACAAACTCGATTTTATTTGCCGGATATACATCTTCTGCGTGAAATAACTCTTCAAATAAAGTTCGATACGAGCAACCTAGTTCTGTTAGTAAAAGTGTTTCGCTTTCTAAATCTTTTGTAGAAACGGAAGGTTGTTCAAGTAAACGATGCGTAGGAGCAGCTACTACTTTTAATTCTTCTTTCATAAGTCGCTCCACATGTAAAACATCCTCTGTTTTACATTCGTCTAAAATAAATACAAGATCTACTTTCCCCTCCATCAATTGTTCCTTCGCATCTTTATTGGAATGTGCTGGTTTAAATATAAGTTTTATTTGCGGAAATTGCGCTTTAAATTTCTTTAATATAGATGGAAGCCTGTATGTACATTGACTTTCTTGTGCACCAATTATTAACGTACCCGCCATTTCCTCATCATCTTTCACAGCCATTTTCGCTTCGTTACTAAGCGCAATCATCTTATCGGCATATAGTTGAAACTTCTTTCCTGCCTCAGTTAAGAAAAGACGTTTTCCTAATCTCTCAAATAATGGTGTACCGAGCTCAGCCTCTAACGTTTTAATTTGCGCTGTCACGCTCGACTGAGCGAAGCTTAATTTCTTCGCAGTTTGTGTAAAATTCAAACTTTCTGCTGCTACTTTAAATGTAATTAATTGTTTTATCTCCATTTATCATCCCTCTTTTCAATCGGTATTTCCGATTGATTTTATCGAAATAACCCTCTTTGCCTATTGATATTTGTATTGTATGATAAAGAACATCGACAAACAATATAAATGGAGGTATTCCATATGAAAGCACTTTGTTTCGAAGCATTCGGAGACGCTAATGTACTACAATATAAAGAAATACCTGATCCAATCATAAATCCAAATGAAATTCTTGTTCGCATGCAAGCAATCGGTTTAAATTTCGCTGATATTTATAGACGCCGCGGTGATTATCATCTCGCTGGTAATCCGCCTTATATATTAGGTTATGAAGGCGCTGGTATTGTTGAAAAAGTAGGAGCTAACATTACTACTATCAATCCCGGAGACCGTATTGCATTTGCTGACGTTCCATTCTCAAATGCAGAATTAGTTGCCGTTCCATCTGAAAAAGCAATTACACTTTCAGACTCTATTTCTTTTGAAACAGCCGCTTCTGTCTTATTACAAGGATTAACAGCACATTATTTAACGAAAGATAGCTATCAAATAAAACAAGGCGATATAGCTTTAGTACACGCTGCAGCTGGTGGCGTTGGTCAACTTCTCGTTCAAATGATTAAACTACTGGGCGGAACAGTAATCGGTCTTACATCATCAAAAGAAAAAGCACAAGTAGCTACGTTAGCTGGTGCTAATCACGTATTTTTATATACTGAAGCATGGCATATGAAAATACTTGAATTAACTAATGGTGCCGGAGTAAATGTTGTGTATGAATCAGTAGGTTCTACTTTAGAAGAAAGTTTTAAAGCTACTAAAGTTGGTGGTACCGTTGTATTCTATGGAATGGCTGGCGGTAATCCCGCGCCTGTAGATCCACGTATGCTTATGGATACTTCAAAAACTTTAACTGGCGGAGACCTTTGGAACGTTCTTACTACGTATGAAGAACGTAAGCAACGCTCTACTCAATTATTTGATTGGATTACGACTGGAAAATTAAACATCGCGAATGCTACTACATTCTCTTTGCAAGATGGTGCTCTTGCACATGAATTATTAGAGAGCCGAAAAAGTACTGGGAAGATTTTATTAATCCCTTAATCGTTCCCATTTAAAAAGGAAGCTAGATTTTCTAGCCTCCTTTTCTTATTTCTATTTGAGATTTAATTATATTTCCACACTTTCTTTCCCTTTTGCAACATAGCTCATATCTCCAACCGACTCGACTGTGTATGTTCCATCTTGATATACAATCTTCGTCACACTAGCATTTTCCACTCCAAGTTTTGTTTTACTACTGTCTAACATTTCTATTAATGTAGTAATCAAAAGCCCATGAACGACAACTAAAACGTTACCGCCACCATTTGCAGCAGCTTCTTCACTAATCTTATCAATCTCTGCTTTTATACGAGTAGAAAATAATTCCCAATCTTCCGCCTGTTTCGTAGGGTCTGCTGCTCTAATAAGATTAATCACTTCTTGAATAGAAAACTTCATGAGTTCTTCTGGTGATGCAACGCCCGCAGCTTTTCCAACCACATCCCACATATTTTCAAGTTTTTCACCTTCAAAAATACCAAAATTTAATTCTCGTAAATTTTTCCTTTGCTCAAGTTTCAATTTTGATTGCTCACTATATTTTAATACTAAATTAGCAGTTTCAATCACTCGGCCGCTATCACTACTATACACATCCGTAAAATGAACATCTTTTAATCCTGTTCCTAAATTAGAGGCAACTTCCACGCCTTTTTCTACTAACGGCGAATCTGCCCAACCTTGCGCGCGATGATTCGTATTTAATATTGTTTTACCGTGTCTTGTAACATATAACGTAACTACATTCTCATTGCTATCTGTTTCTCGCTTCTTCATTCTATTCTCTCCCTTTACATTTCTATATCAATTTTACCACCTCAATTATTCATTGAGCAAAATATACGTAAGTGAATTTGCTTAATAAAAAAGCTATCTTTCTGTATATCCCTACAAAAAGATAGCATCTTTTATGATTACATTTCTTAATCGATACTCCTACTCAGCAAAAGCACTCGAATATTGTACAATTCCTTCTACACCTTGAAGAGCATTCTCTCTTAGCTCCATCACCATAAACACTTCATCTGGCACTTCAAATGGTGCTTTTATATTCCAATCACTTGCTTTTTTAAATCCGAATTTCGGATAGTACTCTGGATGCCCTAATACCACAACAGATTCATACCCTAGTTCTTTCGCTTTTTCTAAAGCAGCTACGATCAGTTTTCCGCCAATTCCTTTTTTCTGATGGCCCCTAGCAACTGATACTGGTGCAAGTGCTAATGATTCTACAGAAGTTCCATCCTGTTCTATTGTAATTTTTGATAACAAAATGTGCCCCACTATTCCCTCATCAACCGCAACTAATGATAATTCTGGAATAAATGCATCACATTTTCTAATACGTTTTACAAGTTCATGTTCTGTTTTATCACTAAATTCTTCATTTAAAAATGCTTGTTTTACAACTTCTTCTGTCTTACTATAATCATTTTTTTGTTCTTGTCTAATCGTTACCATTCTATATTATCCTCTATTCTTTCTTATTTCTTTTTCAATTTTACGAAGCGCTTTTTTCGACCCGCGCTCAATATCGTGTTGCATTTTTCTTTCTTTATAATCGACAAATAGTGTATTTAAATCGTATCCCTCTGGGTATAATTCTTTTGCTGCTACCTCTAAAGTAATACGTTTCACATTCACTTCAACGAATTCACCGTTATAATATACAACGACGTTATAGAAATTATCTTTTTCCTTATATACAATCCCGAAATCGTTATGATCTAACAAATTCACACGGTCGCCGATTTTATATTCATTTTCATGTTCTCTTTTTTCTTGCACCATTTTCGGTTTTCTTATTTTACTTTCATTCACTTTTTCTATAGCGTATTCTTTATTTCCCATATACTCTTTCGCTCTTTGCAGTACATGTTCTCTTACGTTCATTTTATTCGCAATCCAAAGTGCATTACTTTCACCTGATTTACCGATCACTAATTTATAAAGTGGTTCTAACGTTTCACTATTAAATTGCATTGCTGCATTCATAAAATCATCGTGCATTTCTGAGAAGCGTTTAATTTCACCGTAATGCGTACTCGCAACTGTAATACATCCCGCAAGATAAAACTCCTCTAAAATAGAAATTGCAAGTGCTGCCCCTTCATTCGGTTCAGTCCCGCTTCCTATTTCATCAAATAATAGCAACGTATTATTATTTGACATCCTCATAATCTCCGAAAGATTTTTCATATGAGATGAAAATGTACTTAGTGCATTTTCAATACTTTGATTATCACCAATATCTACAAATACGTTGTCGAAAATAGCAATTTCTGTTTCTTTATCACCAGCGATATGAAGGCCTGACATTGTCGCTAATGTTAGTAGTCCAATTGTTTTTAATACAATTGTTTTCCCGCCTGCATTCGGTCCTGTAATAATTAAACTACGGTAGTGTTGACCAATTTCAAAGTTTAATGGTACTACTTTTCCACTTAAAAGCGGATGCTTACAATTTACTAAATGAACGTAACCATGATCATTTAATTTCGGCTCTATTCCATCAATTGACTTACTAAACTTCGCTTTCGCAAATACCATATCATATTGACTAATCAATTCCATATTAATTTTTATATGATAAATGTTTTCTACTACCATTCCTGATAAAGTTGCTAAAATTTGATACTCTTCCATCGCTTCTTCTGCTTTCAAACTTGCGAGTTCCGCATTTAACTTTGTAACCGTATGCGGTTCTATAAATACAGTCGAACCTTTAGCGGAAGCTTCAATTATACTTCCCGCAACCTGATTTTTATAAGAGGATTTAATTGGAATCGTATACCTATCGTCCTTCTTACTAATAAAGAATTCCTGAATATATTTCTTATTTGCACTACTATTTAAAAACTTCGTTAAGCGCTCTTTTATTTTTCCGTCTACAGAATCAATGTTATTTCGAATTCGTTTTAACTCTTTACTCGCAGCTGCATCAATACTATTGCCTTTTATTGAAAAATTAATTTCCTCTTCAATACTTTTAAATTCAGTCATTGAATTTGCATAAGAAGCTAATACTGGCGCAAAAAATTCTTTATCTAACATAAACTTTTTAATCTTTCTACAGCCACGTAAAAAGTCTGAAACACTTACTAACTCTTCAGGATCTAAAATCATCCCTTTTTCTAATTTTTGAATTGTACTAGCAATATTTGAAATGCCGAAGAAAGGAACATGCCCTTCTGCATCTACTATAGCTCGTGCTTCTGTCGTTTCATTTAAACGACTTCTCACTACTTTTATATTCGTACTCGGCTCTAATTTATTTAATAATTCTTTTCCTAATCCACTTACACAATATGATTTCACTATTTCCTTTAATTCGTTATATTGTAACTTTTCAAAAGTTATCGTATTCATTTTGTTTCTCCTCACTATGATTGATTTTTATCATAAATGAAGATACCTACTCATTAGATTCCAATGAGTTCTACATTATTGAATTACCATTTTTATACATTAAAAATATATACAAAAAAGCTGCGGGGATACCGCAGCTTTTACATTTACAAGGCAAGTGTAATAACATATGGGGAAATACGCCATAAAAAACAGATGGCAATCCCCTTATTACACGCTTTATAAAGTATTGTAGGTATCTTCATAGGTTTCGAAATAAATCCATGACAAAATTAGGGGTATGATGTACATAAAAATCCCCTGGTCTTATCCGATTTATTTCATTAAATTTTTCCTATTTAGTACCTACCGCACTCACAAAAAGCACCTCTCATTAATTTATATTATAGTCATTGAAATCTAATTTACTGAAATCATCATACTATATGTTTTGCAAGAAGTAAAGGTGTCAGACTATTGCCTTTCACACCTGAGAATGGTCCCTTTTTTCACTTCGTAGACTGTAAAACTTTCATATAATCAGCCTTTTTCTCAAGGGTCTTTTTCGCGTCTTCAGCCGTTAATATATAATCTACTGCAATATTTTTTAATACATCCTTATTAACGTCTGGCAGCTGAATCGTTATATCTTCCACACTACTCTTACTATTTTCAATCATTTTATTAAATTCCTTAATACTTCTTGCAGCCTCCGCTAATGTTTCCATATGTACAGGATTGTTTACATCTAAAACAGTATTACTTCTAAAAACTGCCGTATAATACTGCTTCAAATTTTTCTTCGCTATTTCTTTCTCGGCATTCTTATCGAAAACAGTATCCCCCGCCTGTATTTGAGCGAAAATAAGGATAGTATTATTCTCTTTTTTTTCATAATATGTATTGAATCTTTCTTGTAAATCATTCGCTTCTTTTTTTATTTTATAGTTATCATTATTTACTTTTGGAGAGATTTGTCCCTCGAAAGAAAGTTGAAATTGCAAATACGGTTCATCGACTTGCTGTACAGAAACTATCCGCCACCTTGGACCAAGGAAATCCTTTCCGTTATCCAGTGTTTCAACTTGGTTTAGTTTAACAGAAATACCATACTCCGATTTTGTATAACTTTGTGCTGTTTGTTCAAGTTCTTCATCCGTTATATCACATGATGTTAATAGTAATAAACTAAATACTATGCTATATTTCATTTTTCTTTTTTTCATATTTCCTCTCCTTTCGCTACTACTGCCTATACAGAAATGTCCTTATAGATTTGAAATTACAATGTATATAAAAAACTTCTTCTAATAATTGCTACACCACTTTGCCTTCTCTGACATGAATAATAAAAATTCCTCATCTTGCTTTAGAAAGCTCTAATAACCACAAGTGTAAAAACACTCATTTATTTCCACTTTACACTTATAGTGTAATTTTACACTATAATCATTTTATCGTAAAGCAAATATAACATCTATTAAAATCACGTTAAAAGCATACTAATATTTAGTTCTATAGCAATCACAGTACGATTTTTATTATTACGAAAAACAATATATAAATCTTTTATATTTAACGTTCGGTAGTACATCATAATTTTTAAAGCCTTGCTATTTCAGGCGAGGCTTTTTAATTTCCATCAGGGATTTTTTGCAATTTGTTGTATTTCATAGCTATATAGGAATATAACTCATATTTAGAAAGGAAATGATTATGATTGAACTTAATGATCGACTACAAGTAGCTGATAAAGAGAAATAGAATTTAATGGATATTTACCATATAATTGAAGATCAAGAAAGCATTTTTCATAAAATTGAAGTATTAACGAAAGAATTACACGAGTTGGTGGTGATTATGGGGTAAGAGCTACATCCGCCAGAACTGACCTATTACCTTTAAGCTAAGGAGATGTTCTTCGAGTACGAATAAGAGAAGCGATGGGTGACATTATTTATTCCAACGCATCTCTTGTTGTTTCAAAAGTCGACTAGTTCATTTATTAAAATAAAGATTTAGGAATGATAACAATATAAAAAGAAGAGGAAGACTTATATTTCAGTCTACCTCTTCTTTTCTATCACCAATTCACTGCTGAACATATATGGAAACTGATCCTCCACTTACATAGAACTGCCCCCATCCGTCCTTATTAATTGTTACTGTATTTGTTTGATTACCCGTCATATCGTACCATACTTCCCCTGCGTTATTCTTTCCAACTTCCATCCACTTTGATCCTCCTGGTCCATCTGAGATTAATGTCGCTAGACCGGAATCCGTATGTACACCATCACCTTCTCTTGTCCATCCAATTACATCTGGATGGTCTAAATAATCACGCTGCGTACCATATGCAAAGTTTTTTCGTGCCGTCAAAATCGGATCAATTTTATCTTTTAACGCTGGAATTTCATAACTACTATTTCCGTTTGTCCCATAGTAATCACCATAGAAAACTGAAGGATAGCCCTCTGCACGAGTTAAAATAAATGCATATGCTAACGGTTTAAACCACGGACTTACTACAGATTCCAATGACTGCCCAGGCTGAGAATCATGATTCTCAACGAGAGTAACTGCGAGTGCAGGGTGATTTTGCATTACTGTTCCATTTAAAATATTTCTCATATCATAATTCCCATTTCCTTTTGAAGCGTAATGAAAATTGTAATGAAGCGGTGCATCAAATACAGATTGATTATAATTGACCTTCGCTAAATAATTATTTAAAGTCTGGATATCATTTTGCCAATATTCAGCTACTGTAAACATTTCTTTCCCCGTTTGCTGTCTGACATGATTTACCCAATCGCGTAAATATTCATGATCAATATGTTTAACAGCATCTAAACGAAAGCCATCTAAATTTAATTCATTCGCATACCACATCCCCCAATTTTTCATCTCATTCGCAACATCTGGATGATCAAAATCAAGATCTGCATACATCAAATAATCATAATTTCCATTCTCGCTAGACACTTCCGAGTCCCATGCTTTACCTATACCCCTAAATTTATAAATTCGATTTAATTTTCTTCCTTCATCCCAATCCGTTCCGTCAAAATGATACCATTTCCATTTGAAATTAGAATAAGTATCTCCGCGCCCTGGAAAGTTAAACCCCGTCCATGCATTAATTTCATAATCACCTGATACCTCAATATTTCGATTGTTACGGTCTACCTCAACAGCTGTTACAGTTTCAGTATAATCTGCTCCACCTTTATGATTCATAACTACATCACCGTATACATCGATGTTCTGCTTATGTAAAGCTTCAATTGCAGATTTCAATTGTGCTTTCGTCCCATATTTCGTTCGTACCGTTTCTTTTTGATTGAATTCCCCTAAGTCATATAAATCATATGCTCCATATCCTACGTCATTTTGCGTAGTTCCTTTATATGCAGGCGGTATCCAGACAGATGTAATTCCTTTCTGAGCTAAATTACCGGCATCTGAATGCAAGCGGTTCCAATGATTCCCATCATTCGGAGCATACCACTCAAAATACTGCATTAACGTTCCATTGTTAACCGTATCTGCATACGCTTTACTCCCCTCATATATACTAGGTAAAAACAAAACAACCGACAAGCCGACTACTGTTATTTTTTTCAACATATTTACACCATCTCCTTATAAGAAAACGTTTGCATAGTTTATCTGAATTATTATAATATTCGTTCTACGATTAGTAAAGTAGCAATCTCTCACTCTCTCATATTATTTTTTAGTCTAACTTCAAATATTCAACAAATACTTCAACGTAGTTTTCATTTCACATCTTATTCAAGATTGTTTACAATTTACCTATAAAAGCATAACGGAGGGATTTCTATGACCGACTTTCAAAAACAATTTTTCGCACGATTACATATAGAAGAAAAAGACACAGTTTCATTTGAAGATTTATCTGACATTATGTACGCAATGGCACAAACTGTCCCTTTTGAAAACTTAAATATTCTCAAAAACAACTTTACAGAAATATCAAAAGAAAATCTAAAAGAAAAAATTTTAGTAAACAACCGTGGCGGTCTTTGTTATGAACTCAATCCTACTATGTATTACTTCCTTAAAGACGCTGGATTTAATGTTCATCTCGTTTCAGGAACAGTGTACAATGTTGCAAATTCTATATGGGCTGTTGATTCTGGTCATATCGCAACTGTTTTAACACATCATAATGAACTTTATTTAATTGAAGTGGGATTCGGCTCATACTTACCTCTTGCACCTGTCCCTTTCTCAGGTGAAGTCATTCACTCCGTTACAGGAGATTATCATATTCGTAAAGAAATGACCGAAAAAGGAAACTACATTTTAGAGATGCGTAAAAATAATGAGTTTTTGGATCAATCTTCTGCGAATGATTGGACGTTAGGTTACGCATTTTATTTAGAAGAAGTGGCTGAAGAAAAAGCAAATGCAGCACAAAAAATTATCGTTGAACATGATGGCTCACCATTTAATAAAGTACCTCTTATTGTAAAACTAACTGAAGATGGGCATGCATCTTTAACAAAGGATAGTCTGACAATAGTGAAAAACGGTAAAAAAACGAAAGAAACCGTTACAGATGTGCAATATACAAATCTTTTACATTCAAAATTCGGAATTACATTATAATTTTTTAAGCCTTGCCATTTTAGCAAGGCTTTTTAATTTTCAGCAGGGATTTTTTGCAATTTGTTGTATTTCATAGTTATATAGGAATATAACTACATATTTAGAAAGGAAATGATTATGACAGAACTTAAAGATCGATTACAAGTAGCTGATAAGGAAAAATGGGATTTAACCGATATTTACCATACAATTGAAGATTGGGAAAGCGATTTTCATAAAATTGAAGTATTAACGAATGAGTTACACGAGTTTAATGGAAATATTCACGATGGCAATAGTTTATTAGCTTATTTAACAAAGAGTGAAGAAATTTCTAGCATAATATCTTTAATGTTCGCTTATGCACGATTACAATCTGATCTTGATACACGCGATACTGACGCCCAATCTCTTGTCGATAAAGTATCACAATTACACGTGAAAGTAAGTGCGGCTAAATCTTTCTTTTCCCCATTCTTACTTAGCGTAGATGAAAACACATTACATTCTTACATAGAAGAAGCAGAAGGTTTACAATATTATAAAGAAGACTTATTTGAATTATACCGTTATAAAAAACACGTATTGAATAAGGACCAAGAAGAGATTTTATCACAAATGGGCGAAGCACTCTCCTTCCCGCAGCATACATTTGGCATGTTAAATAATGCAGATATTCTATTTGGTGACGTGACTACTGATGATGGAAAAAAAGTAAATTTAACGCGCGGCATGTATGCAAAGTTAATAGAAGATGAGAATCGTGAGAAACGTAAAGAAGCCTATAAAGCTTATTACAAACCATACGTTCAGTTAAAAAACTCTATCGCTTCTACTTTATCTGCTGCTATTAAAAATAATGTTACTGTTTCAAAGCTAAGAAAATATCCATCAGCTTTAGAAAAATCATTATTTGGCGATATGGTTCCGAAAGAAGTATATGAAAATTTAATCGATACGACGAAAAAAAACATTCAATCATTACATACATATAATGAACTTAGAAAAGAAAAAATAAATGTAGATGAACTAAGACAATACGACTTGAGTGTTGATCTAGTAAAAGGTGTAAAACAAGACATTCCATACGACGAAGCGTTTGGCATAATGATCGCGTCACTCGCTCCTTTAGGTGAAGAATATATTGAAACATTAAAAAGCTTTAAAGATAAACGCTATATAGACGTGAGAGAAACACCTGGAAAACGTTCTGGCGCTTATAACTTTGGTGTATACGGTGTTCATCCTTTCATTCTTTTAAATCATCATGATGATTTAAATAGCCTTTTCACTCTTACTCATGAATGCGGTCACGGTATGCATACGCATTACTCACACGGATACCAACCAAGAATTTCTGCACACTATACTATCTTTGTTGCAGAAGTCGCTTCTACAGTAAATGAAGTGTTATTAATTCACTATTTATTAAAAGAAGCAAAAGAAACGAACGTGCGTAATCATTTAATTAACCACTTTATTGAGAGCTTTAAAGGTACTTTCTTTACACAAATCATGTTTGCTGAGTTTGAAAAAATCACACATGAAATGACCGAACAAGGTAAACCATTAAATGCCAAAGTCTTTAGTGAAGTTTACGAAAACTTATTTAGAGAATATAATGGCGACTCTCTCGTATTTGACGAAGAAGTAAAATACGGCTGGTCTAGAATTCCACACTTCTATCGTCCATTTTACGTGTACAAATACGCAACTGGATTTGCCTCTGCAATCCAAATCGCTGATAAATTATTAAGTGGTGACCCAAATGCTCAGAAAAATTATATCGAATTCCTTAAAGGTGGAAGCTCTGATTATCCATTAAACCTACTTAAAAAAGCTGGTGTGGATTTAACTACACCAGAACCGATTGAAAGTGCATTGAATCGATTTACCCAACTTGTTGAAGAGTTTTCAGCATTATAAAAAGCATGCAGAGTATATACTCTGCATGCTTTTTTCATTTCGGTTACTTTATGCTAAATGTTGCTGCGTCACACAGTGAATCATGCCACCATACGCAAACAGTTCATTTACATAAATACCGACAATTCTTCTTCCAGGAAACTGCCCTTCAATGATTTGAAGTCCTAACTTGTCATGTTCATCACCATATATAGGAACCAATACAACTTCATTTCCAATATAAAAGTTCAAATACGAGCCCTTACAGTCCGCTTCTTTTACCACTTTTCTTGTTACCGGTACTGGTATGAGCTGAAATGGCTTTCCATCTATATTTCTTGCTTGTCGCAATTCTTGATAATGCTTTTCGTACGCCTCCAAAAGGTATGATTCGCTTTCCCCGAAAGGATCATATTCATAAAGAATTGTATTTTCATTTACAAAACGCGCTGCCCCATCAATATGGTAATCTGTATCTTCATCGTAATTATCCTCTCCGCGAATACCAGTTATCCATATAAAATTCGTTACTCCCAAATACTTCGTTAACTCTATTTCAATCTCTTCCTGACTTAGTGTAGGATTTCGATTTTCATTTATAATAGAAGTTTTTGCCGCCATTAAGGTGCCATTTCCATTTATCTCTATTCCTCCACCTTCTATACAAACATTAGATTTAACTTTTGGAATGCTATACATTTCACTTATTTTTTCCGGAATAACAGCATCATTTTCATACGGATATTTATTTCCCCAACCATTAAAAATCCAGTGTGTTAAGCAGAGATTTTCCTCCTTATCTTTTACAAAAATCGGTCCATTATCTCTTATCCAAACATCATCAGTTTCTTCAATTAAAAAATCAATTTTATCCATATCCACGTTCGCTTCATTTAACTTCGATTGTACATGTACTTTTTCTTCCTCATCATATACAACAATATGCACATTTTCTCCGTAATGTAGCTCCTTTGCCATCGTTACCCAAATATCATCTAGCTTAGCTCTGTAACCTTCACCTCTATGAGCCTTATCATGAGGCCATTGGAGCCATGTTCCCTCATGTTTTTCCGACTCAGCAGGCATATAATATAAACTATTTTCCATATTTCTCATACATGTTCACCCTTTCTCCGATTGTAAGTCCAGTCTAAACTTTGACATCGTGTTAAGGTCAACAGAAATATATTCATTTACTAGTAACTACTTCATATGCTGACTCTTTATTCTCCCTTGTGATACACTACTTCTCCTTGTAAAACCGTCACTAAAACTTTTGCATCTGGAATCTTATCGACACTCATTTTAGTAATATCTTCATTTAGTAATATCATATCGGCTGATTTACCTACTTCAATTGAACCAGTAATATTATCAAGACCTAACGCTTTGGCGGGCTTAATTGTATAAGCATCAATAGCTGCGTATACATCAGACAAGCCCTTTTCATCAATGCTTAGTGCATTTGAAATCGTCACAAGTGGATTTAGTTCATTTACATCCCAATCACTACTAAGTGATACGTTTGCTCCTGTTTTCCAAATGCGTCCTAACGGCATAATTCGTTCCATCTGTTTATTTGTAAAATACGCACTTGCCCAGCTTTGTTTAGGATCTTCTGCAAAATCATGACCTACTTGGAAATCAGCACTAATTCCTAATTTTGCAAAACGATTTATATCACTATCCTCTACCATTTCAACATGCGTAAGCGTATAAGGCTGATTCGCCCCTTCTTTTTTCGCTGCTTCAATTGCATTTAAACTCTCTCTTACCCCGCCATCTCCAATCGTATGAATGAGTGCACCGTAACCAAGTTTATTCAGTTCCGTCAACCACCATTTCATTTTTTCTTCTGGAATATAATTTAAACCGTACGGTGTTCCTTTAAACCACTCAAATTTATATTTTTCTAGTATTTTAGCTGTGCTGTTAATGCTAATTCCATCACTATACATCTTCACTTGATTAATAAGCATTCGAGATGATACATCATCTCGCTTAATTTTTTTGAAATACTCAATTTGTTCTGCTTCATTTAAGTTCGGATATACCCACGGACGCAGTACTACTCGTGACGTTAACTTTTTCTCATCGTTAACTTTATTCCAAACATCTAACCAGCCTCGTTTCCAATAGAGACGTCCATCGCCGACTGTAGTAATACCATTCTTCGCAACTTCATCTAAACCGTCTAACAAACCTTCATAATTTTTTTCAAAGAGATTTGGTTGGGAATTCCATGCTTTTTCCATCACAATATCCCCTGCTGTATCATAAAGAATCCCAAATGGTTCTCCTGTCTCTGGATCCCGAATGATTCTTCCGCCTTGCGGATCTTTCGTCTCTTTATTTATTCCCGCTACTTCCAATGCTTTTGAGTTAACCCATACAGAATGAGAAGTTCTTTCCATAATTAATACAGGGTTATTAGGAAATAACTCATCAAGAACTTGTAATGGCGTTTGCTGTTCTGATTTTTCGTCCATATCTTTTAACAGCTCTTCCAAACTAAATCCTGTTCCACTTACCCATTCGCCATCTTTCACATCTTTTTTACAAGCCTTTAAATACGAGCGTTGTTCTTGCAGCGAAGCATCTGGTGAGACACTACAATTCCCTGCTGCTGGTGATTTCGCCTCAAATATATGATTATGATTGTCCACAAAACCAGGAAGAATAAAACGTCCTTGTAAATCCACCACTTTCGTATCTTCATTTATAAATTCTTCTACATCTTTGTTTGAACCAACAAATGTAATTTTCCCATCTTTAACGGCTACAGCCTCTACAATGTCTTGCTTGCCATTTGAAGTATAGATTGTACCATTTTTAAACACTACATTTTCGGGCAATTCCTTAGGTAGAACAAAGCTACCATTCTCACCTTCTCCTCCTCCAGGAGTACATGCTGAAACCCATGTCATACTTAGAATCAGGCAAATAATCATGATTGTTTTTTTCATATTCTTTCTCCTTTTTATTATGATGAATTACTTACATAAATAGAATAAGGATTGACATAATGTTAATGTCAATCCTTATCTTCATTCTATTTTCATCACTAAAAAACAAATTTGTGTCACGTATTCCTCTACTAAACAATCACATTCAGGTCCCTTGATGTAAACCTCATATGGTGAATCATCTATTACATAACCATTTCTTTCAATCCATTTTTCTAACGCTATATAAGCGTAACCTATATAGTCATAACTTCCATAATGCATAGTAGTAACGATTTGATGCGGATTTAGTTTTTTTATTTCATATTCTTGTACTACATCTTTATTGTTCCTATGCATGACCGGAATCCTTAATTCAACATCACTTTCATTTGGAATATACTCTTCATCATAAAAGACTGTAGAGGGCGAACCGACTATTTGAAAGTTACTCTTTTGTACGTTTTCATATAAGTCATAAAAATAATCATCCATATCATCTATATTTATTTGTAATCTTTGAGCAATTACTGTTATTTCATTTCTCATCCCAATTAATATATCGTAATTTCTATGGCAAGCAGTATTTAAATCATGATTCATATTTACCATTTCATTCATTTCTGAAATAACCTGTAAATTTTGTTTCACCTCATGAGACAACTCTATAATTTGCGATTGCATATGTTTAATAAATGAATCTTGATCTGATGATTGAAGAATTATTTTAATTTTCGGTAAAGGGAACTTGTACTCCCTTAGCTTTTTAATTTTCAGCGCTATTTCAAGCTGCCCTTGCTCATAATATCTATACCCATTTTCCGGGTTCACATATGCTGGTTTTAATATATCTTCTTTGTCATAATGCCTTAGCATTCGTGTACTCATTTTACAAATCCGTGAAAATTCAGTAATTGTATACATATAAATACCCCTTGAATACATTTTCTTATATAAGCTTATTTATTAAAACCAATCAAATATTTTTCTGATTGAAGAACCTTCATTCTGATCGTTCAGCCTTTTCATTTTTGAAGGTAACAAATGACTAGGACAATACCACGTTAAACAATTCATCGCGCCTCCCATTGTCGATATTTCTCCTACATGACTTTGAATAACTTGTTTCTCCGTATGCTGTTGAATATATCGTAAAACTTCCTCATCTTTAGCTAATCCAAACTTAGGAACGTAAAGCGTATCACATGTTTCTAACATATTTATATATAAACCTTTTGCTGACGCTATCTCTTCATCGTATTGACCCTTCTCTGTATATGACGAAGGAACAACTATAAATTCAGCCTCTGGCATTTGCTCTTGAATAATCTCTTGAACATTATATCTAAATTCACGGTCTCCTAAAAAATCACTAATAAACATTGTATGCTCATCAATAAATTTAACCATTCCGTCTGCGTGTGCAAGTACATCTCCTTCTTCAGCAGGAATAATAATAACCCGACTCACATCTAAATCCCATTCCAGTTGCTCTATAATTTCTTCTTCCGTCCAATCATAATTATCATCAAATATGCGTTCCGTTAATATAACAGTATCTTTTTTATTCCAAATAAGATTTCCACCGTCTAATATCAATGGAGATTTCACATATTCAAAGTCGTTCTTTTTCAACCATTTATTAAATTGTTGATCTAAATATCTCCATTGATCTTTCGGTAAGTAATTTGGTTGATATTTAAATTTAACTAAATGATTTGTGACAACTGGTGCAACATCTCTTAGCCAAATATCATCATACTCAAAAAAGCTTGTATGAAAGTCTTGCTCTTCAACAGATAAAGATATAAGTTGATCGGTAAATGCTTTATTTTCATTTAAGTATTCATTAAAATAAATAATGTCTTCATAAAATGGTCGATAATATTCATTCGATTTATCTGGTATTGCACTAAAAATAATTCCATTATGTTTTTGTTCCATATTATTTACCTCGCTTTTTAATAATGATTGAATAACTGTTTTCAATAAGCGAACTATTCCCCAATTTATTTCTCTTTTCATTACAATTTTTGAAACGTGCACATTTCATGAATGGATTATAGCACGGAGAAATATTATATATTTATATAAAAAATATAAAGCCGTCATTAAGCGGTAAACTGACTCTTGACAAGATTTTTAAATTTTAATCGTCGTACACAATGACGGATTAGATGATTTTTTTATCAAGATTCAAATCCATTACTTCTAACAGGGCGTTTTGATTATATAAATTCACTAAATGCGTTTCTACCTCTATGCAAATCCCTTCTAGCGGAAGATCATTTGGATCCTGACCAAATGGATCCTCAATTTCAACCCCTATTGCTTCAATCCCTATAAATGCAAAACTTATAAACGTAGTTGCAAGTACTGTAAACCATCCAAGACTATCAACAAGGCCAATCGGTAAAGTCCCACAAAATATGAGCAGTAAAATTTTAATATGAGCAAAATATGCAAAAGGAATAGGCGTTGTTTTGATCCGATCACATCCACCCACAGCCGTGAGCAGAGTATTCAAATCAGCTTCCATATTAATTATTGTATTTGGGTGAATTTGACCCGTTTTTAAACCTTTTGATAGTATAGTTTTTAACATAAAAACTATACTAATCGGTAAATGAATAGACTCAGCCAACATCTCTTTTTCCTTCTCAGAACAAATATCAAACAATGCTTTTATTTCGGATAAATCTTTTTCGTCTCTCAAATGTCCTTTCGCTATCTTTGGAAAAGCAATTAACAAATGTAAAAATTTTAATTTTTCCTGATCCGTCTTTTTCCCTTCAGACTCCCAATAACATAAAAAACTAACTGCCAAATTTCTAGTACAAGCACCAACCGTGCCAAATAACTTTCTACCTTCCCAATACCTATCATAAGCAGTGTTAGTACGAAAAACTAACAGTAGACCTAAAGCCCCTCCAACAATTACCCAAGGAGTTTGATTCATTTTTATTTCTACATAATAATAATGAATCACAGTTACTATCGTTGAAACACATATATATAATAAAACTTGCGGGAAAATATCTCTTATAACCGTTCCCTTTAATGTAAATATTTGATGTGAACTATTTTGATTATTGTAATGTACCATATTTACAAAAACCTCTTTCTTTATTAACTTTCTTTAAATTATGAAAGTATACAATTAAATAGTAGAATCATAAACCCTATTATTATGAAACTGGTTAAGATTATTTCTTTCAATACCATTACTCCTTTTTACCAAAAGATAAAAAGAATACGACAATGCTATCAATTAAATGATAACTAGATTCCTCACCACTCAATTTCAGTTCTTGTATAAATTGAATGACTTCTTTCATAAGAAACACACTTAAAACAATTCCCAAACAGATCAAAGCTACATTTATAATGTACTGTAGAACGATAGGGAAAAACGAAAATACTCTCTTTAAATTCTTTAACACAAAGATTTTTCTCCTTTTCCATATAAAACAATAATGACAATATACTTTCATTTAATTATCATTACATTAAAATTATACATTCCATTCTTGTTACAGATGTTAAAACAAGACAAAATAAGTAAAGATAGCATTTCACCTATTTTGTCTGTAAAGCAACATAACAAAACTATAATCGATTACTTCAATTGAATCGGTTGTTGCTGTGTCACACAATGGATCATTCCGCCATTTTTATAAAGTTCTCTCACATCAATTCCCACTACTTTACGATCCGGATATAACTTCTGAATCGTATCGTTTGCGATTTTGTCATTTGGATCGTTATAGTTAGGCACCAATACAACTTTATTTCCAATATAATAATTGATATACGACCCTTTATAATCAAGAGTTTTTCCATCTTCTAAAGTAACTTTATCTTTACTAAGCGGTAAGTATTCATACTTATATTTCTGCCCTGAAGCATTTTTTGCATCTAACAATTTATCCATATCTTTGTTTGACAAGCCCCATTCAGCCAAGTCATTTTCTGCCATCGTTACGATTGTAGATTTATCATGAAATTTAGCAAATCCATCAATATGAAAATCAGTAATATCTAAATTAGGCACTCCATCTAACCAAATAAAGTTTGTCACCCCAAGGTCACTTATATATTTTTCAATTTCCTCTTCTGATAAATCAGGATTTCTATTTTTATTCGTTACTGCGCTTCGAGTTAATAAAGCAGTCCCATTGCTGTCTAATTCAATTGCGCCACCTTCAAGGACAAATCCCCCCCAATCAATTCTTTCAATCCCTAATTGTTTACTAACATTCTCACGTATACGGGCATCATTTTTATAAGGAGTTTTCTTTCCCCAACCATTAAATGCTGGATCTAATATTTTTAGATTTTTATTATTGTCATAAACAAAAATCGGTCCACTATCTCTTGCCCACACATCATCTGTAGGAGCGATAAAGAAATCAACTTTATCCATATTCAGCCCTTTATCTATTAAAAGCTTATTGATTCGCTCTTTCTCCTCCTCATCATATGCAACAATGTGAACTTTTTCACCCTCAGTTAAAGCACTTGCCATCTTAATCCAAATAGGTTCGACTTCTTGTTTATACTCTTGACCATATGTGTATTCATGAGGCCATTGTAGCCATGTACCTTCATGTTTATCTTTTTCATCCGGCATCGTATATTTTCCAGCGTTTTTCTGTACCTCTACTTTTTTATCCTCTTTCCCTTTGACATTTTCATTATTCCCTTCAAAAGAACATCCACTAATAATCGTTATTGATAATGTAGCTATTAAACAAAACTTTACTACTTTTTTCATTTTTCAACCTCCTGTTCATGTCTACAATAATGTAAGGCTTAACATAGTGTTAAGCTCAAGCTTTTTCATCAATGTAAAAATTACCAATTATTCTTTTGCATGATAATCACATAATTTCAATACAAATAGATGACATTCACAAAATAAATTCCCTATATTTAACATTAATATCATTTAACTTCCTTCATAAATTTATTCTAATATTAATCCCCTCTCATACATGTTGTTCACTAAATAAAGCATTACTAAATAAAAAAATCGGTATTGATAATTTTATATCAATACCGATTTTTAAATAATTATTTTCCTTCTATTAAATCTTTCGCCATCTTTCTAAACTCTTGATTAAATGCATCATTCATTCCATTTTGTACGTTAGAGAAAAGAATCACAAAAATTCGTTTATCTCCATTAAAATTATTAAATGTGTTCCATCCAGCTAATACTCCATGATTATGATTATAATCTGCATTAATGTAGAAACTAAATCCATACTTCCTAGCGGGTGATACAGTAAACATATCTAATAAATTTTGTTTAGAAAGTAGCTTACCATCCATAATTGCCTCATCTAACCTTTTCATATCATCAACAGTAGTGTACATTTCACCACAACCATATAGCCAATTCATTCGTAAACGAGGCGTAGTTACTAACTCATTATCTTTTTTTGTATACCCTGTTGCTAAAAACATATCTCCAGGAAAAGTTGCCCCCATCCCAGATTCATACATCCCAACAGGAGTAAAAATATTTTCTTTCACATATTCAGAAAGCGGTTTATTCGATAACTTTTCTACAATATACGCAAGCACCATATAATTATAATCTGTATATCTCCATCCCGTTCCTGCAGGAAATTCAAGCTTTTGTGATCCAATCCATGTTACTAACTTTAAGCGTGATGCTGCATCAACACCACCTTGTCCCTGCTCTGGCAATCCGGAAGTGTGTGTTAACAAATTTCTTAACGTAATATTTTTATCTGCCGGAAACGACGGAATATATTTATTCACATTATCCTCTATATTTAATTTCCCTTTTTCTCTTAGCTGTAATATAGATATTGCAACTACTGTTTTTGTTATGGAACCGATGCGATATTTTGTTCTTGGCGTTGTTAAAAGTTTATCTTTTATATTCGCATATCCGTAGCCTTTTCGTAAAACTACATTATTTTTATCCGTTACGAGAACCGTTCCGTTAAATCCTTTATCTTTTAAATATTGATCGAGTTTCGTTGCTGCAATATCATAACGTTTTTGCTGATTCGCATCAACTTTCGGTTGATTATTCCCAACCTTATCTTCAAAGTTTGAAAATGCCTTCAAACTATATTTCTTTTCTTTATTTGCATGTATGAGTGCAGCGACACTCCCACAAAAAATAGCACAAACAAAGAAAACGATTAACCATTTCTTAAACATATGGGAACCCTCTTTTATCTAGTTTCACTTTATACTTTTCCATTCTATTCTATATCTTTTTATTTTTAAATATTTTATAATCTATCTACTCTATTATTCCTCATAGTAAACTAGATTCCTTTTTTCTAACCTTCAAATTTTAACTACTCTCTATTGTAGTTCTTTTTTACAAAATTTCCACCTTACAATCGGATAGATCCAACTTTAATTTAAATTTTTTATGTAACATTCGTTACACATTAACAAAAATGGAGGTGGCAATTTGAAAAAGACCGATAAACGCAATCGTTTAGATGATATGATGTTTCATTATCGAGTAACAAAAAACGATATAGTTTCAATTGAATATTACGGAAAACAAATTATGATTTTAAAAGGAAATGATGCTGACAAATTTTTAAACAAAATAAATCGGGCAAATAACGAAAACGAAAAACAACTTATTATGGCTAAAATTACAGGTAATTTCAAAAGAGGAAATGAGCGTTAATGAAAACGAATCTCATTTCTAAATTGATTATACAGCATATTAAAAAAGAAATGTCACTCCCATGACATTTCTTTAGATTTTCTTTATAAAAGATTTACATTTTTAATATTCGTTTACTCTCATTGTCTATAAAATAACCTTTTCTTCTCATATTTCTCAGTCCTTTATGTGCAGTTTATTATATAAATACAATATTGCTAGCGGTATATTATCATAGAGTCCTACCTATTACATATTAAGCTAAAGCAGCTGGCGGCAATAATTGTGGTCCTTTCCCCATTCGTGCTAATACCCACTCATCGTAATACCACATTTCTGTTTGGCGACGACTCATCATATAATCCCAGCGTACTTCCCGCTCAAATTCAATGATTTGTCCGTCACCACCAATTGTCACCCAGTTAAAACTTCCGTTATTATGCATCATCTTTATCCATAGAACAGGAAACTCCACAGTTTGTCCCCCATCAACATAATGTCTCGTTTGCTTTTCTATACGAAGTAAAGTTAGGCCCTTTGCATATTGTCGATCAACCTTTTCCATTACATCCATCGCTATTTTCTCTGTCTCATCCTTATGAGGTAGTTTATTAGAGTATACTGGCATCATATTCGTATAACTTAAAAGATGCTTATCCTTTTGAGAAGTAATAGTTGTTATATGAGAGCCACCATAATTCAGTGGTTCTTCTGCTTGATAACGCTGAATTTCAACATTTACACCGTCACGTAGTTCTTCATGCTCATGCACTAATTTTACATACTTCGGAATTGGTAATAACATTAAAACTTCCTTACTACAGTTTTGAAAAGCATTTAATTGATTAGCCATTAAGCATCTCTCCCTTTACTCGTTTCGTTTTGAAATAATGCTTTCGGTACTTTCGAAAGCATTGTCGTAATCTCTCCTGCATAATATACATATAATTCATGCATCGCTCGTGTACTTGCTACATAAAATAAATTCCGTTCAGATTCTTTACTGTAAATATCACTTGAAGCATCAAATATAATAACAGCGTCGAACTCTATCCCTTTCGCTAAATAAGCAGGAATAATAACAACGCCCTTCTCATAAGTCGTATTTTCTTTCTGCACAAGATGGTAGTCTAATTTATCCCCTATTAACTCCATAGCCTTCATACATTCTTCATTTGTTTTACAAATGATCGCAATTGATTTATAACCTTTCTCTTGCAAATCTCTTGCTTTATCAATGATACTTTCCACACGCTCTTGTTCATCACTCACTTTTATACATAACGGCTTCTTACCATCCCGATTAAAAGCTTCGATTTCTTTCCCGTTCGGAATGATATGTTTTGTAAGTTCAATAATAGGTTTTGCTGAGCGATAACTACGATTTAACTGAATGGTTTCTACTTTGCTATTTGCAAACAACGTTGAAATTATATTTGTTCCTCTATTACTAGCATGAGCGAAAATGTTTTGATTTACATCCCCAAGCATTGTCCATTTCGCCTTAGGAAACAGCCGCTTCATAAACGCTAACTGAAATGGTGTATAATCTTGTACTTCATCAATAAATACAAATTTCACAAGGTGATTCGTTTTAAATCCTTCAATTAATTCTTTTAAAAACAAATACGGCGCTGCATCTTCATACGCTAATTGTTTTCTCACCAACCGATTTACTGTTTGTTTACATATCTCTTCCCAACCCTCTGGTACAAAAACATCTTTCTGAACCGTTTCAAAGAACTGCTGAAATATTGCAGAATGATTTACAAAAGCTAAAGATTTTACCTTTCTTCGCAATGAACGAAAATGTTTTCTCACTACATATTTCGTTAATAATTCATGTTCCTGTTCATAATAATCAAATTGGTTATCCTTCTCTAATTTTTCATAAAAATGATTGTAATCTTCTTTATTTAAATACTGAATTTCTTGTTCTACCCAGTCTTTTTTCGCTTCTTTCTTTTCAAATTCATTTATCTTCTTACGAATCCATTCCGCTGTAAGCTGCATTCGATTCGGTATGGAAATAGACGTTTCTAGCGCATAAAAATAATCATATATCGTTCTTGCCTCAATCAGCACTTCACCTTTAAATGTGACATCATGAAAACCTAGTCCTTTTTCACTTAGACTTCTCGCATATTTCTCAATCAGTCCCATAAATTCAATCGATGATTTATATTGAATTCCTTTTAGCCTCGTTTCATACATGTTTTCCTGTTCTTTCGTTAACATGTATTCTAGCTGTGAAAAAGAATCTTCTACAATAAAACTTTTGCTGATCATATGCTCCACATACGCCTGAAAAGTCGTTTGCTGCATATTTTCCTCACCAAGCTCTGGTAAGACGTTAGCAATATAGCTATTGAACAACTCATTCGGAGAAAATAGCAAAATTTGATCCACGTTTACTGTCCCGCGGTAACGATATAATAAATACGCAACCCGTTGCAGAGCTGCTGAAGTTTTTCCACTTCCAGCCGTCCCTTGCACAAGTAATACATCACTTTTATCGTTTCGAATAATTTTGTTTTGTTCCTTTTGAATTGTCGCTACAATACTTTTCATTTGTTCACTTGCATTTCTTCCTAGCGCTTCTTGAAGTAGTTCATCCCCTATCGTTACACCTGTATCGAACATACTTTGAATGTTACCATTCCGGATAATATATTGACGTTTCAAAAGTACATCACCTGATATTGTCCCCATTGGCGCTATATACTTTGCACTTCCTAAAGAATAATCGTAATAAAGACTAGAAATAGGTGCGCGCCAATCATATACTAAAAATTCATCTGTCTCTTTATCATAAAAAGAGCCGATACCAATATAGATCTCATCAGTATCCGCCTCTTGTTCTTCTTTAAAATCAATTCTTCCAAAGTACGGTGTATCTTTTATTTTCCTTAAAAGATTATATTCATTTTTCGCATGGCGATGGGTATGCTCCCTTTCTGAAAGAATCTCGGCCTCTTGCCTAATACTGGCCGCCGTTTCAACCGCCTCTTTAATATTATCTATATTTACTTTTACATCTTCCCAAAAATTTTTTCTTATATTTACAATTTCAGACTTCACCGAACCAACTCGGCTATCCAGTTCTTTCAGTTCCTCGTCCACTTTTTCAATGACTACATTTACACGTTGTTGTTCTTCTTTATAATGACTCATATAATCTCCCCTTCTCATTACGTTTCCTGATTGAAAGCCTTATATGATACGAAGTTCTTTACTTTTGAAAAATACCACGCGCAACAATTTCCCATGACTTTTGAAATTCTTCGTTTATCTTCTCTTCTTTCCATCGCTCAGAAAAAGCAGGATGATAAAACGATGATAGGAGTCCAAAAATCGTATGCGCTAAAAATAAACTGTCTTGTTTTTCAATCTCGTTACGCTCTATCCCTTGATTTATAACCTTCTCCAGTTGCCTAACTAATCTTTCTTCGTGTTTTTGGATAACAGCATTCTTTTGCTGCACTAACGAACTATTCAATGTAAATAGCTCTTCATTTTCCAGTAACTCTTTCTGTTTAAGTTGGAACAAACATAAGAACCACTCTTGTAAAATCACTGCTGTTTCTCCGTCTTTCTCACTAATTTTCTCAAGTTGATCCGAATACTTTAATAACCATCTTTCCAAAATAGCGTCGCGAAGTGCTGCCTTACTACGAAAATAAGAGTATAAAGCTGCATGACTAACATCAAGCGATTTCGCAATACTAACGAGTGTCGTCCTACTCCATCCATATTTAATCAATTCCTTTTCCGCTGCATCCAAAACAACATTTCTCGTTAATGCTTTTTCTGTCATTTTTCTCACCGTCCATTTTATTTACATAATAAAATTATCTTCTCTTATTTCAACAACTTACATTTTTTATTATTTGTAAGTTGCAATCAAAAAAATTCATCTTTCAAGTAGGTTATAAGATTAGCACATCTGCTCACAACTTACAATATTTTATTTTTGTAAGTTGTAAGCAATAAAACCACCGCTTTTGAAATACAAGCAGTGGTTTTATATTTAATTACATAATAAACGATTCATTATCTCTTCAAGTAATATACCCGGCTTTGCTACCTCATTTTCCGTACGCCATCCAATAAATCCATCTGGTCTTATTACTACCGCTCCTCCATTTTCTATCCCGTATAGTTTTCTAAAAAAGTTACCTTGATCGATAAAATCACCAGTTAAACCTACCTGATACACTTTTATCTTTACTCCTAATCCAGATGAAACAACATTTGCAGCTTCATTCCAAGCACTAGGCTCTGCTCCAGTAAGTAACACAAAGTTGCTACCAAATAGATCAAGTATAGAAACTTCTTTTCCTTCATAAGTTCCCCAAAAATGTGGTGCACGCGTTCCCGGGCGTCCGTTCAAATCAACTATATTCATTCTATGCGGTGTGTTACATTCGTCTATAATTGCTTCTGAGCAATACTGATAACCAGCAGTGACAGCTAAACTATCCATATTACTCAAATTACCTTCTTCTCTGCCCGCAGCACGAAATAATATACTACTCGCATGGTCCGTCGTTAATTTCGCAACAGGGTATCTCTCGTCATGATACGTTTCTAACAATTTTGGATTTGCTTGACCTTTTATTACAGCCGCCAATTTCCAAGCTAAATTATGTGCATCTTGCATTCCTGTATTTGAACCGAATCCTCCTGTAGGCGGCATAATATGTGCCGAGTCACCAACTAAAAAAATGCGATTGTCCTGAAATTTTACCGCTGTACTTTCACTCGCTTCCCACGGTAAAACACTTAATATTTCTGGCTTAATATCCATACTTCCAATTGCAGTTTGAATAATTTGTCTACAGCGTTCTATAGAGAAATCCTCTGATCGCTCCCCTTTTACTGGATCATAAGCTACATGATAAATCCATTTACTTTCGTTATCGACCGGAATAAGCGCACCAAGAACTTCTGGATGTAGTATCATAGTAAAACCGAATGCGTCTCCTTTAATACATTCACTTAAATCTGCTTCAAAATATATGTTCATATAATAACCACCGATTGTACCACGGCCTTCGGTTAAAATACCTAACTGTTCACGTATTTTACTTTTCGCTCCATCTGCTGCGATTACATAATCACAATAAATAGTACTCTCTTCTTTCGTGTCACGATTTCGAATAGTTGCTATTACCCCGTTTTCATTTTGCTCATAAGAAACCAGTTCATGATTAAAAGACAGATTTCCGCCTAACTTTTGCCCGTATTGTAACATCATCTCTTCTAAAGTAATTTGATAACAAGCAGTTTGTTTTGATGGGCTAATCTCTTCCACTTTACGAACTAAATTTTCATTATTTTCGTACTGAGCCGCCCTTTTTTGTTCCACCTCTTCATTATTTACCTCAGCTATTGTTTGAACCGCAATTCTTCCGCGACAATTCTCTAACGCTTTACCAGCTAATCTAATCCTTTTTTCTAGACCTAATTCTCGAAATAATTCCATCGTACGAAAAGTGATTCCACCTGCTTTCGGATGAATCGCAGTAGACGGATGCCTTTCAATAAGTAAATAATCAATGTTATGTTTTGCAAGAAATAATGCAGACGATAATCCTGATAATCCTCCTCCAACAATTAAAACTGGTACATGTTTCGATTTCATATATTTTCCCTCCACATATATTCTTCTGAGCTCAGTGACATAAATATAATCAAAAAACCAACAAAAATATAGACTTATATTTCATTTTGAATTATCATATAGATAGATTACGCCCCAAATTACTTTTATCCTTTCATACATCTACAATTCACTTAATTTGTGTGTGTATGAAAGGATAAAAAAGAAGGCGACTTTACGTTGAACTATTTTCTGATGTAGACATCAAAAATAATAAAAACATTATAAGCGGTCGTAACCTTTTAAATTATACAAGGTTACGACCGCTTATTTTATTGTTAAATGGCTACCCTTTCCCCCGCAGACAACGCATTGTTAAATCATTTTCTACCTTCAAAATCCATTAATTACAATGTTTTTTCTATTACCTATAATAAATACTCCCTAATTTTCAATACGTAAAGATTGATTCGTCTCGATTTTCTTTCTCAATATTGCAGCACATACAACATTCATGTAGCATTACCGTATCGATATAATGGTTCATCATCTTAAACCTTTCGACTACTTATTGGAGGTAAAGTGATTGAAATGAATAAACAAGAACAATTAAATGTTATTAAAGAAGATTTTATTAATTGTCAAAAAGTATTAGTGGCAATTGGTGATGAAACACGTCAAGCTATTTTGTTAGTTCTAATGAAAACAGAATGTCAAACTGGATTACGTGTTGGAAAAATCACTAAACAAACACACCTTTCTCGACCAGCAGTATCACATCACCTTAAGATTTTACGAGAAGCTGGTATTATTTTAATGCGTAAAGAAGGCACAAAGAACTTTTATTATATTGACATACGTACAAAATTAGGATTATTAAAAAATCTTGTATTAGATATTGAGAAGCTACTGCAAAACTTTTATTGAAATTTGGAGGTATAAGAAATGAGAGCAATGGTGATTGATAAGTACGGGAAAGTTCCAATGCGTATGACTGAGATACCCATCCCTGAAATAAATGAGTATGAGGTGCTCGCAGAAATTCATGCAGCTAGCATTAACCCAATTGATTTTAAAATACGCGATGGAAAAGTGAAGTTGTTACTTAAATATAAAATGCCCCTTATTCTTGGTAATGACTTTTCTGGTGTCATTGTAAAAGTCGGAACTAAGGTGACTCAATTTAAAGTTGATGATGAAATATATGCACGTCCAAGAAAAAATAAGATCGGTACTTTTGCGGAATATATAGCCATTCATGAAGATGATATAGCCTTAAAACCGAAAAATTTAACTTTTGAGGAAGCGGCGTCGATTCCACTGGTTGGCTTAACATCATATCAAGCATTACATGACATCATGCAATTACAAAAAGGACAAAAGATTTTGATTCACGCTGGATCCGGCGGTGTTGGTACTTTCGCAATTCAGTTAGCAAAAATAATGGGTGCCACTGTTGAAACAACTGCTAGTGAAGCTGGTGAAAATTTAGTAAAGTCTCTTGGCGCAGATGAAATTATTAATTACAAAACAGAAAAGTTTGAAGATATACTGAAAAATTATGATGCGGTATTTGATACACTTGGCGGTACAACACTTGAAAAATCATTCGATATTATAAAAAGCGAAGGGAACATTGTTTCCGTTTCAGGAATGCCGAATGCTCGGTTCGGTAAAGAATTTGGCTCAGGATTTTTCAAAACACTCTTATTTTCATTAGCAAGTAAAAAACTTACTGCACTTGAAAAAAAACATAATGCTCAATATTCGTTTTTGTTTATGAAACCAAGCGGAGATCAATTACGTATAATTGCAAAGTATATTGAATCTGGACAAATCAAACCTGTAATCGATCTCATTTTCCCTTTTGAAGATACTCAAAAAGCAATGGAATATTCAGAGTCTGGAAGAGCAAAAGGAAAGATAATTGTAAAAATCAAATAATAATAAAACTCCATTTTAATCAATCTTTATAAAAATGGAGTTTTTGTATTTGCTGTTAAATAGACACAATGCACTGAAGTCCTTACAATAGATTGCAAGGGTAAATAATAAATTATACTTTTAGTTAACTTTACAAAGAATACATACGTACAAATACATATTCAAAATACAAAAAAGGTGGAGATAAAATGACTAAAAATAAGGAAGCTGGTTGGAATTTAGAACATAGTTATACGACTTTACCACAATCATTTTATACAGAAATCCCCCCAACTCCTGTACACTCACCGGAGTTAATTAAACTAAATAATTCTTTAGCAATATCTCTTGGCTTTACTCCTGAGGAATTAAAAAAGGAAACCGAAGTTGCCATTTTAGCTGGTAACGAAATCCCAGAAGGAGCTCATCCACTAGCTCAGGCGTATGCTGGGCACCAATTTGGTCATTTCAACATGTTAGGAGATGGTCGTGCCCTTTTAATTGGAGAACAAATTACTCCTTCAGGCGAACGGTTTGATATTCAATTGAAAGGTTCCGGTCCAACTCCATATTCGCGCCGTGGTGATGGCCGCGCTGCACTCGGTCCAATGCTACGTGAGTATATTATTAGTGAAGCGATGTACGCGCTTGATATTCCAACTACTCGCAGTTTAGCAGTAGTCTCAACTGGCGAGCCAATCTATCGCGAAACGAAGTTACCTGGAGCTATTTTAACTAGAGTTGCAAGCAGTCATATACGCGTTGGAACATTCCAATACGCCGCAGCTCGAGGCTCAATCGAAGATCTCAAAGCTTTAGCTGATTATACGATAAAAAGACATTATCCAGAGGTTGAATCTACTGAAAATCCATATGTCGCACTACTACAAGAAGTCATTAAGAAACAAGCAAGCCTTATCGCAAAATGGCAACTCGTTGGCTTCATTCACGGCGTAATGAACACTGACAATATAACGATTAGCGGTGAAACGATTGATTACGGTCCATGTGCCTTTATGGATAATTATAATCAAGGAACAGTATTTAGCTCTATTGACACACAAGGCCGTTATGCATACGGAAATCAACCATATATGGCTGCATGGGATCTCGCACGTTTAGCTGAATCTTTAATACCAATACTACATGAAGATGAAGAAGAAGCACTAAAAATTGCACAAGATAAAATTTCAAAGTTCAGTGTGCAGTACGAAAACGATTGGTTCCTCGGAATGAAGAAGAAATTAGGACTATTTAGCAATGAAGAGCAAGATCAATCACTTATTGAGAAACTTTTAAAAGCAATGGAAAAATATAAAGCTGATTATACAAATACATTCCGTGCATTAGCTGACAATATATTAGAAAATGCACCTTTATTTGAAAGTCCTGAATTTAAAGAATGGTACGAGCTATGGCAATCTCGGTTAGAAAGACAAAAAGAATCACAAGATGATGCCTACAAGTTGATGAAAAATAACAACCCAGTAATCATCCCTCGAAACCACAGAGTAGAAGAAGCACTAGAAGCAGCTGTTAAAGATAGAGACTATAGCGTAATGGAGAAACTTCTTCAAGCTTTAGCAAATCCTTATGAATATTCTCAAGAACAAGCGGATTACTGCACGCCTCCAGCGCCGTCGAATCGTCCTTATCGTACTTTTTGTGGGACGTGATTGTTTCATATGTAAAAAGGTGTGTTCATACAAATTGTGTGAACGCACCTTTTTTATACATTTCCCTTCCAAATAAACAGACTGAATCACTCTTTAGCTACCCTTACTATATTCCACTCCCTCCTTCCTTAAACTAAATATCAAAACTATCTTTATTCCAATTTATTTAATAGTAAATCTACCAAACAAATATTGAGAAATATAAAACTCCATTTCTAAATATTGTTATTTTTGATAATATATTTTATAAGAATATTCAAAAAGTGAGGGGATTTTATGAACGTTCAACTACAAGGTAATGAACAAGTTACAAAATTATTTAATGATTGGTATTTAGCTATGCTAAAGCAAGATGTTTCACAGGCGAAGAATTTAAAGCATGAAATTGAGGAAAAGGAACTAGACTTTAAAGAAGACGAAAATTTAGCATTATACTATTCCTTACTAGATTTTCGCTATAAAATTTTAACAGATAGTTTAAGCATTACAAAAGATAGTTTTGAAAAAATTGATTCTTATTCTATCTCTTCTAACAATCAACTTTCTTATTATTATCATTTGTTTAAAGGAATTTATGCTACTTTAACAACAAATTATAACTTAGCATGTGAACATTATGAAGAGGCTGAGAAACTATTAGTCAATATTTCAGATAAACTAGAGGAAGCAGAATTTAATTACCGATTCGCTATCTTTAATCAACATTTTTATAAACCTATTGAAGCGATTCAATATGCTAATAAAGCTCGAGAAGTACTTATCACACATAGAGATTATGAAAAAACTGTTGCTTCATGTGACAGCGTTTTAGGTGCCTCCTGTGTACAATTAAGACAATACGAACAAGCTGAAGAACACTACAATTCAGCAATAAATGTTTTACAAAAACAAAATGAAGAATCTTTACTTTTAAGAGTACGTAATAACTTAGGTTGGCTATATGCCAATCAAAACCTATCAACGTTAGCTATTCGTCACTTATCTGAAGTAACAACAAAAATGCCAACCCATTTTAAAGCGATTTTCTTACAAGCACGAGAACATTCTAAACTTGGCGAAACAAATATTGCAGAAGAATTTATTACAAAAGGATTAAAGCTTTGTACAGAACTAAATAATGAGGAATATATACTCCACTTTAAAATTTTAAAGTCTTTAAGCAATAATGATTCAACTGAAGACTTAGAAAAAATTATTATTGAAGGAATTACGTATTTCGACAAAGAATCTTTATATAACTACACTCAAGAATATTCAGAGAAATTCGCCGTCAAACTTTATGATGAAAATAATCATGTAAAGGCTAGTGAATATTTTCATAAAGCGTTACAAGCAAAAGAAAAAACATTTGAGAAAGGAGCATTAAAATGATTAAAAAAATTAGTTCTGCTATTTTAGGATTATCTGTCATCGGAATTGTGTCCCTTGGAATAAATGGTTCATTTACATATCAAGCAAGTCATGCAGATTTCCCGGCACCACAAAGACCTGACTTTGTTCAATCAGTTGACGTAAGTAAAGATTACAACACAACAACAGCTGAAAAGGCACTTTAAAAAATGAAAGACCTTCAATTAAGAAGGTCTTTTTAAATACGCTTATTTAGTTAATGTAATCGAATATTTTTTCATAGCCAAATGGTAGTACAAATGACACTAAACAGCCTATAACAATTGAAACACTTGATAAAAGAATAAATTTCCGAAATGATATATCATTCCTCTTATCCCCGGTAAAACAAGCTTTTATTATAACAAAAACGGTCATCATTATGGTAATAGCTGAAAAAGTGGCTACTAAAAACACTTCCATTTTGTTTCCCACTATAAAATATCCTAACTTTAATTTTACCATTAAATGAGTATAACAAGGACAAACTATTTCTTAATATACGGTTTTCTATATGCCTCCGACGGGATTTGAACCCGCACTCCTTTCGTAAGCATAGGCTAAGGGGAACACGCCTCCCTACGGAATTTCACCGACAGGAGTTTCAACTGTCTCAGCTTATTTGCTTTTCTGTGCTTCTGAAACCTTCGCCTTGCGACCCGGTTCCACACTGTTTTCCAGCGCTCTTCCCTTCTAGAGCTACGGAGGCAGTTTTTCAAGTAAAATATATTTCTACAAAAATAGAATCATCCCTTTATTTCACATGAATTCTCTCTCTCACTCTATTTCTTTCATCAAATCAGCAATCCCCCTACTCCCCTCACTCCCAACTTTCTCAAGTTCTTCTACAACTAATTCTCGTCTCTCCACAGAATGATTTTGACTTAACTTCGCTTTTCCTTCTATTTTATTTATCTTTATTCTAAATCCAACTATTCCCCTACTTAATCCTTCCATATAATTCGGATCTACATCATTCAGTGAGTAGGTGCTCTTTGGATTTTCATATTTATGTACTAAATCTTGAAGAGAATCTATTAATCCCTGTTCATCTTCAACAATTTCTAACTCTCCATATACATGCACCGCAACATAATTCCATGTTGGTACTGCTTTATTTGTTTCATACCATGACGGAGAGATGTAGCTATGTGGCCCTTGAAAAACAGCTAACACTTGTTGATTCCCACTATCTTTCCACTGCTCATTTGGACGTGCAAAATGCCTGGATAAAATAAGTGTTTCCCTATTTAACAATAACGGTAAATGCGTTGCGTACGGTGCTCCGTTATGTTGAGAAAATAAAGTTGCAAAGCTATTTTGTTCAATAATTTCGTACTTCTTCTCTTCATCGTGTATAGTGAAATGTTTTGGTATGTACATAAGCTCCCTCTTTTCTTATCTTCTTATTTCTCATTATATTTATGAAATTTATTATTGGGCAGGGGCAGATTTTAATAGTTTTATAAGGTCAGTTCATATAGTGAAACCTCTTCTTCAAAAATAATAGGTGGCATTATATAATCTCTGCCACCTTAGTCTAGTCAATTTTTTCAGTTATACAAACTCCCCTATTCAACGATCCTTCATAGCTTTTTCTAATACATATTCAATAAATGCCGTTTTACCTAAGCTATAATTTAAGCGGTTTTCCGCCGTTTCTGCTAATTCTTTCTTTAGCTTTCCATATTCAATAACAACGTTTGGATTTCCACGAAGGTAATCACGAAACACCACATGTTTTCTTAACTCTTCACTATTCTTATCGCATACATATAAATGATGTTCCATCCAAATTGTATTCTTCCCGTCCCTCGGAACATATTGATCCTTTCTCCCAAAGGCTTCTCTCCCATTAAAACTCCACTCTTCTTGATGAAAATAACCTATCTGTTCAAGCCTCTTTATTACTTTTGGAAAAACATCATAATCTTCTATTACAACATCGACATCTAATATCGGTTTAGAGGCAAGGCCTTTAACAGATGTACTCCCAACGTGCTCTATAGAAAAAATGAGTTCTCTCATTACGTTATTAATCAACGTCTGTAATTTACAAAATTCACTTTCCCATTGTGCATTATATTTCTCAACAGTAATAAATTGTTTCAATTGACCACCCTTCTCAAATCATTTTTATAACCTCTGAATATGCGTATCCTTAAAATCAGTTTCATACTTCAATCCATACCCAAGCATTCGATCCATTCCAATATGTGCTGTCCATATTAAACCAACCATTAAAATCGTATCCATCTTTAAATAGACCCCTATTAAAACAAGTAATATTGATATGATATATGTGTGAAATAAATTATAAATTTGTGCACCAACACGTTTGTTAATAGCGTACGCCACCATTGCTAAATCAGGTACAAAAAGTAATACGATAAATAATAACCAACTAAATCCACATAATGCATATATATATACTGCAGCTAATAAGACAATCAATCCTTCAAAATGTATAATTCGTTTCTCCAAACTTCATCATTCCTTATCTGTGAGCTTGAAAATTTTATTCGGATTTAAAATATTTTGCGGATCAAGAGCTTTCTTTATTTTCTCCATTACTAAAAGCGCAGCCCCATGTTCTTCTTCTTGATACTTCTGCTTCCCTATCCCAACGCCATGCTCTCCTGTGCACGTTCCACCACGTTTAATAGCATACAGTACAATACTTTCGTTTATTTCGTCCCCTTTTCTCACTTCATCTTTATCATTTGGATCAATCATTAATAGCACATGGAAATTCCCATCTCCTACATGGCCAAGAATACCACCAACAAGACCCACTTTATCTAATGTCTCTTTCGCATGCTGTATTGCACCAGCTAATTCTGAAATTGGTACACAAGCATCCGTACTCATTAGTTTTTTACCAGGATAACTATGAACGTAAGAGTAAGCTAAGTTATGTCTTGCATCCCATAATTTATTTCTCGCCGCAGTTTCAGTTTCAAAAGCAACTTCTTTACATTTATGATCAAAAACAATTTCCTTCGTAAACTCGATATCTTGCGTTAATCCCACTTCATTTCCGTGAAACTCTAAAAACAGTGTTGGTTCTTCTCTGTAATTCGTTTCGTTATAATGATTTACTTGTTTCATAGATAGTTCATCAACAAGTTCTATTCTCGCAATTGGAATACCAGCTTGCAGTATATTAATAACAGCTTCTACCGCATCATTTATAGTTGGAAACGATGCTCTCGCAGCCATAACATGTTCTGGTATGCCGTATACTTTTAATGTTAGCTCTGTAAAGCATCCAAGCGTACCCTCTGATCCTACGAAAATTCCATTTAAATGATAACCTGATGATGACTTCGCCGCTAAATTACCAGTATGTATCACTTGTCCATCAGCAAGTACCACCTCTAAATCACGAACTTGATCACGCATAACTCCATATCTCACCGCTGTCGTTCCGCTTGCATTCGTAGCAGCCATGCCTCCTAACGTTGCATCTGCACCTGGATCTACACTAAAAAACAAACCGTACTTTTTCAATTCTTTATTGAGCTGAGAACGAGTCACTCCTGGTTGTACTTTCACAAGAAAATCTTTCTCTCTTATTTCAAGTATTTTGTTCATTAATGAAAAATCAACTGTAATCCCCTTTTCATAAGGAATTATATGACCTTCTAAACTAGAACCTACTCCAAATGGAATGACAGGTTTTTTATGCTCACTCGCTACTTTCATTATTGCTCTAACCTCTTCCGTCGTTGTTGGAAAAACAACTACATCAGGTAAACTACTAGTATGGTAAGATTCATCTTTACTATGTAACTCTCTTACTGTCTTATTTACCACTACTTGATCTTCAGGAAGTACATCCTTTAATTCGTTTACTAAACGCTCTACCGTTATTTCCATCGTACACTCTCCTACTTTCTACAAATTAGAATTACAAAATATGTTAACTATTTTATACATAATAATCCGAAAAATTAAATAATTCAAGTTTTACATATATAAAATTCGCTTCCTACTGTCGAATAAACAAAAAGAACTTGCACTAATTAGTGCAAGTTCTTTTCAATAAAACTATATTTTAAATGACTTCTTTATTAACAACATAAACCAAATTAAAGTAACTGCCATCAACGAATGAGAAAACCCTACAATATAAGTTAACCCTTTAAAGTCCGCTCCATTTAGCTGAAGGAGCCCTCTCGCTGCCAATGAACCTAACATTAAAGTTAATGCGATATTATGTAAAACAAACCATTTATTAAATCCTTTCACTTCATGAAAAGCGAATACTTTCGCTAATCCTAAAGCAATTAAAAAGAAGAAAAAGCCAAGTACTAACGTATGTGTATGCAAAAGATTTAATAGTGTAGATCCTAGTATTCCTTTAAATTTCCCATACTCCCTAGCGAATATTCCTGACAATAAACCGATAATCAAATAAGTAAACGATGCATTATATAATTTCTTCATTATGTACCTCCTTAAGTAGAATGTGTAGTGCGTCATATTTAGTAATAATGATAGTTATATAGTAAAAACTCCTAGTTACCTAGGAGTCATTGTATAAGTATCTCACTCTTTACAATCAATTCTAATTATAAAATATCCTTTTATACAAAACAAACGAACTTTATGTGAACAAGTAGAGCATAATTAAAATATGTTGCACTTTTGTATTTCGCAATCCATACTAATTGTTATAACTATTAAAGGTGGTGCAATAGATTGATAGTTCTTGAAACTGAACGACTCGTTCTTCGCTGGTTTGATATAAAAGACGCTCCATTTATTCTAGAATTAGTAAACGATCCTGCATGGATCCAGTTTATTGGTGATAAAAGGATTAAAAACTTAGAAGATGCAACCAAATACATCTTAAACGGGCCCGTTGATATGTATAACAAAATTGGATTCGGCCTTTACTTAGTAGAACGAAAAGAAGATCTCACTCCACTTGGTATGTGCGGCCTTATTAAAAGAGATTCATTAGAAGATGTTGATATCGGCTTTGCTTTTTTAGAAAAATTCCGTTCAAAAGGGTACGGCTATGAATCAGCTTCTGCAGTAATCGAATACGGTGTACAAAAGCTCGGACTGAAACGAATTGTAGCAATTACTTCTATAGACAATGCTGCTTCAGGCAATCTGTTAGAAAAAGTAGGATTGCGATTCGAAAAAATAATTTCAGACTCCGGAGAAGATCTAAAATTATTCGGGTATAACGTATAATAAAAAAAGGTCGCCATTCACGGCGACCCTTTTACTATTTCACTTCTACCGTATAATTCCCTGTTCCCCCACCATATTGATATACATGTAAATAATACTTACCTGGATGCGCATTGTAGCTACCCTCTAATTTACTTCCTTGCGTCTTAGCATACGTAACATAATTATTTAAATCTGCTGCTGAATAAAGAACCCAGTTTACTCCAATATTATTTTCCTTCGTTACTTTAATTTGGAGATTCCTAGCTGTTTCCACATTAATTTCAAAGTAATCACTTGTATCACCGTTTCCTAAACTTGCACGTAACAATTGATTTAACTGCAGTTTATTCGCCATTTTAAAAGAATTATTTGGCTCTTTTTCTACACTGTTATCTTCTTTCTGTTGAACTGTTACACTCGTTGTATTTGTATTAACTTCTCCTTTATCATCTGTTACTGTTAATTTCGCTGTATATGTTCCTTCTTTTGTATATACGTGAGTTGGATTTTGTTCACTACTTTCAGCACCATCGCCAAACTCCCATTTATAAGAAACAATTTTTCCATCTTCATCTTTTGATCCATCGCTTTTAAACGAGATTGCTTCATTTACATTTCCGCTATACGGACCATTTATTACCGCAACTGGTGCTTTATTCACAGCACCTTCTTCTGTATTAATACCATGGAATACAACATCATATTCAAATTGTCCTGATGCATTCACACGGTAATTTACAAAGTACGCTGTTACTGTTTTATAGCCTGTCCATTCTTTTGCACTTAAACGCTTTAACGTATCATTCACGTTTTGTGTAATTGTTTTCCAGTCTTCATATTCTCCTTTTGCAGTAGTACCTGTATACGTTCCTTGTAGTGTAAATGTATTAAAGAACTGTGATTTATTTTTCTTAACTGATACATTACTTAATTTTGCTTCCGCTGTAATTTCTGCCGCAATATCCGAAACTGGTTTCGGTGCATGAGTTGCTAAATAATCATCTGATACTAATGGAACGTTATATTTCTCACGATTATCTATTAACATTTGCATATAGTCCTGATACTCTTTATTTAAATTCGCATCTTGACTTAATGCAGAGCGGTATGCATCATATGCTGTCACATCATTTTTCCTAATAAGATCATGAACTTTATCAAACATATCGTATCTCTTATTGTACATATACGATTGTAACGCAAAGGAATAATTGTAGAAATCCCACGTTCCATACTTTGCATTTAACGTTCGCTCTGCCGTATAACGTTCTGCTGGATTTGAAGATAGTCCTCCTATAATACTCTTTCTCGGTACAACATTATCTGTTCTCGTTGCCCCTGCAAAAAACTCAGCATTCCCTTCTTCAAACCAAGATAATCTCTCATTCTCATACATCTTACCTTGCCCCCAAAGTCCTGGCACTTCATATCTACCTTGTAAATAATGCGTAAACTCATGGCGGAACAATTCCTCTAAACTATAAATACTTTCTTGTGGCGTACGTTCATAAGTAAAGAACGTACCTGTTCCTTCTATATAAAGACCGCCGTTATTCGTTTCATATCCGTACAATTGACGGTTAAATTGGTATTCAGCTGGGCTATTATAAATAACCATCGTTAATACATCATCTGGATTTCCTTTTTCTAACGGTTGATCACTTTCAACCGTACGATGAAATTGTGCCTTCACTTCTTTTGCTGCCCAATATAAACGTTTAACTTTTTCCTCAGTCACTTTATCTCCGGCTTTTAAAACAATTGCACCATCATCAAACGTATACGTTTTCGGCAAGTACTTTTTCTTCCCATCTTCTCGTATTTGATCTAAATTAACAACGTTACCGTTTGCATCTTTTCCGCCATAATTCGTCGTAATTTGCTCAGCTGCTACGAAATATTGCTCACCTAAATAAGGATAGATTTTCATCGCATCTGTTACAACTTGTAATCCTTTTGTCCCTGTACTATGGAATGTGCCGAGTCTACCTGTATAATAAATACCATTATTAATAAGCCATCCATTTTTCTCTGTAACTGTTCCCATTAACGCGAATCTACTTAATTCATTAATATAGCTATCTATTTTTTGGTACCATACTGTATCTTTCGGTACTTTTCCCGTATCGTACAAATACGATTGAATATCGTAATCGACACCTTGCATAATATCGTAAATCGCATTCCCAGCTGAACGATTGTCTACCAATGTAGAAAAATTATCATTATATTGTTTAAAAATCTTTGCAGCCGATGTTATCGTTTCCACATCGCTCGAAGCGTTTCCTATTAATTTCCCGTATGATGATACAACTTTATTTTGTTCCAATGTACCTAGCTTGAAATTTGGATTGTTCGCAATCGTTTTTAATGCAGGTAAGCACTTGTCATGATAGCTACGTTCATTTAGTTTACTTAATTCTGTATTATAAAACCCTAAATAAAACCCTGATCGCAAAACTTCCACTAATGTCTCAATCCCTTTTGAATCGTCTTGCGTATAAGCCTGTCCTTGCTGCTTCAATTTATCAATAATCGCCTGCATCCTACTATCATTTTGATAGAATGCAAGGCTGTCCTTATTAAACTGAAATAGCCCCGTAATTTGCTCCCAATCGATTGTTACAAGTAAATCTACTAATTGTTGATTGCTTAATTGATTTAATTCAGCAATTGTATAAGTTTTCGCTACAGCTAATTGTTTACTTTCCTTTTTTACTTCAGGCGGTCTTTGCGATAAATCAGCAAATTGTAGCCTTTTCTCAAAAGACTTGCTTTCTAATACTTTCGATGAATGAGCTAATTCTTCCACTGGCAGTTGTACACCAACCGGCTCCATTTTTAGCACATTTCGATATGAAACTTGCTCTCCTTTAGTATCTTCCGCCAATATGCTTCCTTGTAAACTCCCTAACATTAAACTAGCAAAACTTACCCCTACTAAAACTTTTTTTGAATAGCCTTTCATGCTCTCCCCTACCTTACATTTTTTAGTGTCCCGCACCATTATTTTACTATTCTGACTATTTATTCTGTATTGAGAAAAAAGAAGGGAACGTTCACACATGTATCCATTCAAAGTGAAATTAACACTTGACTTCACATATGATTCATGTCAAAAAAGGATAGATAATAGCGAAATTCCTGCTACATCTATCCTCTATTTCAACACTATGATTTTAACTTTATAAACGTAATTCCCGGCAATGTTTGCATATGCTGAATAAATGCATTCTTTTCTTCTGACGATATATTTTTCAATTGTATTCCTACCTTATAAACTATTTCTGTATCTTGCTGTAAAGCTTCAACTTCATATGAAAGTATTGGAATACCTTTCACTTGTAGCGTCTCTACTATTTGTTGTACCGCTTCCTGTTTATTTATACACATTTGCACTGTTATATTTTGCGGAAATAAAAATGGCACCTTAAAAATACGACTTACAATCTCTAAACCAATCAAAACGAGAATCATCGCTCCAATCCCTACAACATACATACCTGCTCCAATTGCTAACCCTATTCCTGCTGTAGCCCATAAACCAGCCGCTGTCGTTAATCCTTTCACTGCCTGCTTTTGAATAATGATTGTACCTGCACCTAAAAATCCAACTCCACTAACAACTTGCGCTGCAATCCGGCTCGGATCAAGAGCCATATGTTCTTCAAACACAATATCCGAAAAAGCATATTTCGAAACGACCATTATTAAAGCACTCCCTACGGCTACTAGGAAATGTGTTTTTAATCCAGCTTCTTTTGAGCGAATTTCCCTTTCAATACCGATTATCGCCCCTAACAAACCAGCAACACCGATTCGTATAATTAAATCAATATGTAAGCTCACGGGCACTTCCCCCCTTTATTCATTATAGAGAGATAAAACAAAAATTATCACATGCATCTATCCATCGATATAAAAGCATTTTATTAAAATACATTTAATATCCCAGTGATTTTATGTTAATATTTTAAATATTAACATAAATAAAATAACCTACTTCTCATACAAAAAAACTTTAAAGTTCAACGTCTAACTTATTTCCAGTTAAAAATGGCATATGAGTTGCGTGAAATGAGGTTGAGAAAGTCAGAAAACGCTTTCATTTTATATCATAATTTTTGTGAAATAAAACATAAATAAAAGGAGCTTACTAACAATGAACGTCTCTTTACTTACACCTATTACTGATTTACAAGAAGAATACTTAGATTTTTATACCGAATGGAAAGATAGCGGTGAAACGATGATTCCATGGGTTATTTCAAAAAATCCTTCTAATTTCACGGCAATGATTCAAGAATTACACGACGCACATAACGGAATAAATATTCCTGAAACTTGGGTACCAGATTCTACTTATTGGCTCGTGACAGATGAAAATAAAATTGTAGGAGTTGTTAATATACGTCATAGTTTAACTGATCATCTATTTAATGCTGGAGGCCATATCGGTTATGGTATTCGCCCTTCTGAAAGAAGAAAAGGTTATGCTACAAAGTTACTAGAGTTATCATTAGAAAAAACGAAAGAATTAAACATCACGAAAGCACTTGTCGTTTGTGACGAAGTGAATACGGCTTCTGAGAAAACGATTTTACATAACGGCGGTCTCCGGGATGAAGATTACACTGAAGAAGATGGGAATGTTGTGAGAAGGTATTGGATTGAGCTCTAAATAATCAAAAACAAGCCAGAAAGTGAATCCCTTATCAAGACCTAAATTGAAAAAAAGTTGATAAATTAAAGGACATAACATATTTTATATAACTAATATGTTATGTCCTTTCTTCTTCAATTAACTGTAAAAAGACAATAAAGCTATTAAATTTTAAAGACTAAAACAAGCATAACCCCGTTCTAAATTTAGGACGGGGTTAAAATATAGTTGTTTAATTTTCGATATAAGATAATTCACTGTACTCGAAAATATAACAATAAAGTCGTTTAAAAATCTAAGGTTTATTCAACAATAGTGCCCTTTAAGGGGTCCTGCCGCATCACCATCAAGCTAAGAAAAGCAAATACCCCAAAACGAGAAAATTGACATCCCAGGTGAAAAAGTACAAGTCTTTTGTTTCGGGGCGTTATAAAGTTCTTAAATTGATGGGCATGGGGGCCGAACAAATACGCAGAACTATGGATATTTGTGTTAAAGTTCGGGTTCTGGGCATAGGTTATTTGAGTTATAAGACAATTGATTTTTTAGAAAATTAGCAAGATTAATGATTCAAAACTTCAGGAACTAGAGGAGTTGATGATGCTTTCGAATCTCATACAGTGGTTATTCAATACTCATTTTTATAATTATCTGCAATATTTAAATCTCTATATAAAACTTAAAAAATTTGTTCTGCTACCAATTCTGAAAGAGTTTTAATTCCGTAGTCAATTTCATTTAAGGATGCATAAGAATAAGAAATTCTTAAATATTGATCAGAGTGAAACTCATACAAATCTCCAGGGTGAACAAGTATTTTCCGACTTAAGGCTTTAGTAAAAAGCTGGTACATGGATATACCTTTATTTAACTTAAGCCAGATGAAATATCCGCCCCTAGGGATATTCCATGTACCGATGCTGGTAAAATATTTCTTTAATGCTTCAAGAGCAACATCTCTTCGGAGCTTAACATTTTTCCTCATTATATCGTTATGCTGATAATAAAGACCACTAGAGAATAGTTCTGTGGTTACATTCTGGGAGAGTGAGCTGGTTCCATAATCAGTTTGCATTTTTATATCTGCCAATCTTTCAATGACTTTTTCTGATCCAACAATCCATCCAATCCTAAGACCAGGACTTAAATTCTTCGATATCCCACCAATGTATAATACAAGTCCATTGTTATCAAATGCCTTTATTGGCTGTGGAGGTTGTTCATCAAACCAAAGCTCCCTATATACATCATCCTCGATAATAGGCAAACGTTCCCTATCACACGCATCAACAAGCGTTTTTCTTCTTTCAAGTGACATGACGCTTCCGGTAGGATTTTGAAAAGTAGGTATTGTAAAAAGCATTGCTCCTTTTTTCCGCCTATGTCGATCAATCAATTCTTTTATTTCTATACCTTCTTTATCCAGCTTAATTCCCGAAAGCTGCATTCCGAAGGATTGAAAGGTTCTAAGAGAGTATAGGTAGGATGGCTTTTCAACATATACTACTGAGTTCGTGTGCAAAAGGCCAAGGGAAATAAGCTGCAGTGCCTGCAAAACACCAGAGGTAATCAAAACTGAGGATGGATCAGCTTCTATTCCTATTGTTTTAAGGTATGTGCATACCTCTCTTCTTAGATGGATATTTCCGTTTGGTTCTTCATAACCCAGCGATCCCATAGACTTAGACAGTTTTTTTAGTACTCCCTGAATCATTTTGTTAGGTATCAATTCAGGGGAAGGTTCGCAGGACCCCATTCGGATGATATCAGGTTGGAATTCAGCCTGATTGATCTGCTGCATTATCTTTTGATTTGTTTGATGTAATCCCGAAGATATATAGGGAAGCCAATTATGTGAATGATTAATGGACATTAATGTCCATGTATTGTTTATTACTTTTGTACCTCCACCAGCGTTACCGTTAATAAGGCCTTCAGCTGCCAGCTCTTCAAGGGCAGATACTACGGTACTTCTGTTTACACTGAAAATTTCAGAAAGTGTCCGCTGACTTGGCAATTTGAAACCAACCGGCCATTCTCCAGTTGCTATTTTGTCCTTTATGAAGTTAACAATCTGTATATTCAATCGAGTAGGATTATTTCTATCAGGTCTCCAGTTGATATCTAACATGAAATTCCTCCAAAATCATAGTACTTTTACCATATCATTTGGTTGGTTAAATAACAACCAAGGATGGTTGGAGACTTTTTGTTGTTGTTCAAATACAATTACATTAACAGATATTAAAATTTAAAAGGAGAATGATAACTATAGTACCAATAAGAATTCTAAGTGATAAAGATGTTAAGAACATTCTTGATATCAAGAATACAGTAGCATGTGTAGAAAAAGCCTATGCGCTTAAAGCCAACAATCAGGCGAGACTATTCTCCATGGTATCTGAGGTGATTTTTGAGGATAGGGCAGAAATGGATATTAAATCAGGGATACTTAATGAAGAAGATGTGTTTGGATTAAAACTCGTTTCATGGTTTGGTGATAATAAAAACCAAGGACTTCCAGCTATAACAGGGCTGACTATGTTATTTGATTTGAAGAATGGATTTCCTAAGGCAATGATCAACGCAAGTTATTTGACAGGAATGCGTACTGGAGCAGCAGGTTCAATAGGCGTGAAACACCTGTCAAAACAAGATTCAAAAACACTAATGATTGTTGGTACAGGAGTTCAGGCGATTTTTCAAATAGCAGCCACTCTATCTCAAGTTCAGACAATAACCAAGGTATATATATATGACCCCGTAAAATATGAAAATGCATCAAAATTCCAGTATTCAATAAAGACGGAACTAGAAAAAATCATAAATGATATCAACGATACTTATAATAAGAGCTGGAAACAAAGAATTGAGTCAGTTCAGTTTGTAGCTGTAGAAAATCCAGTGAAAGCTTTGGAAGAAACCGATGCAGTAATTACGATAACGCCTTCGCGAAAACCACAGATTTTTAAGGAGTGGATTAAGCCAGGCATACATTTCAGCTGTGTGGGGGCAGACATGACTGGAAAACAGGAAATAGATGAAAAGATCTTTGAAGTAGCTTCTGTATATGTAGATGATATTACACAAGCATCGACAGTCGGAGAAACACAAAGTGCTATAAGGGCTGGTATATTAGGCAAAAATAATTTGACTGAAATCGGACAATTCATACTTGGAAATGCGAAAGGACGTACAAGTGATGAAGAAATTACGATTTTTGATAATACTGGCATAGCATTGCAGGATCTTGCAGTTTCAAAATATATTGTATCAAAAGCAGAAGAAATGAATGTTGGGACAATCGTGAAAATATAAAATCGATATACAATTTGGAGGGATCATATTATGAAGTTAAAAGTTTATACATTGAATTCATTTGCAAAATCCATTGAGGGAGGGAACCCTGCCGGAGTGGTACTTAACGCTGATTATCTATCAGATGAGGACATGAAAAAAATAGCAGGTATCATCGGTTTTAGTGAGACTGCTTTTGTCATGAAGTCAGACCTTGCTGACTTCATGGTTAGATTCTTTACACCTAATGAAGAGGTTGATCTTTGTGGCCATGCAACGATAGCAGCGTTCTATACACTTTCAAGCCAAGGATATATTAAACCAGGAAAATATTCTCAAGAAACAAAGGCTGGAATTTTAAATGTAGAAGTAATGGAAGACCTATCAATTATGATGGATCAAAATGCTCCAAGCTATTATGAAATAATAGACAAGGAGGAAATTGCAGATTCCTTAAATATTACTATAGATGAAATGTTGGGGGATCTACCAGTGCAAATTGTATCTACTGGCCTTAGGGATATACTTGTACCGATTAAAAACTTAGATATATTAAATTCTATAAAGCCAGATTTTGAAAAAGTAACAAATATCAGCAGTAAATATAATACCATTGGTTATCATATTTTTACCCTTGAATCACTAAAGGGTTCAAATGCTCACTGTAGAAATTTGGCACCTTTATATGGAGTTCCCGAAGAATCTGCAACTGGTACATCCAATGGTGCCCTTTCATGTTATCTATATAAATATGGTAAAATCAAACCTGAACATGTTATTAATATATCTGTTGAGCAAGGTTACTCTATGAAAAAACCTTCGGAAATAGTTATAGCGTTAACCACTCAAGGGAAAGAAATTATTGAGGTAAAGGTAGGCGGAAAAGCATTGAATTTATCTGAAACAGAGGTTGAAATATAATTGGGGTCCCGCCACATCACTATCAACCTAAGATAAATTTATATCCATAATTCACAGAAAACGTTATTCTTTTTGTAGAAATATACAGAAAGGATGGCGTTTTTGTATGAATTTATCGATTTTAGATGAACTAGAATTGTTTTCTAAAGAATTACAACGATATATGTCACCGCATGTTTTAGAACAGTTAGCTAGAGAGATAGGGTTTGTTCAACGAAAAAGTAAATACCGTGCTCAAGATTTAGTGGCTTTATGTGTTTGGTTAAGTCAAAATATAGCTCATACTTCATTGACACAATTATGTAGTCGCTTAGAAACGAATACAGGTGTTTCTATGAGTCCAGAAGGACTCAATCAACGATTTAATTCTCAGGCTGTGCAGTTTTTACAACAAATATTAACCTATTTACTCCACCAACAACTCTGTACATCTAATAAGATTTCAACTCTATATACAAACCATTTTCGCAGTATTCGTGTATTGGATTCTACACATTTTCAGATTCCAGATAAATTTGCTTCTACATATCAAGGTTCAGGAGGTAGTGGTCATAGTGCTGGTGTAAAAATTCAACTAGAGTACAATTTACTTAGTGGTCAGTTTTTACATGTTCATGTAGGGTCTGGAAAGCACAATGATAAAAATTATGGTTCTACTTGCTTAACGTCTCTTCAACCGCACGATGTATGTATACGTGATTTAGGATATTTTGATTTGAAAGATCTGCATACGATAGACGAGTGTGGTGCTTATTTTATTTCTCGATTAAAGCTCAATACTCGTATATATCAGAAGAATAGAGAGCCTAAATACTTTCAAAATGGAACAATAAAAAAACACTCTGAGTACGTCCAACTAGATATGGAGCAATTTATTGACCAATTACAGTCTGGTGAAACATATGAGATTCCTGAGATTTATATTGGAATGTATCAAAAACTCCCTGCAAGACTTATTCTGTATAAATTAACTGAAACACAAATGAAACGTAGACAAAAGAACTTAGCTTCTAAAGAACACAAGAAGCAAATCACCTATAAAGAACGCAGTAAGCGACTTAGTGAAATCAACTTCTACATTACAAATATCCCTTCGGAATACCTACCAAAAGAACAAGTATATGATTTTTACTCCTTACGATGGCAAATTGAATTGATATTTAAAACATGGAAATCATTTTTTCATATTCATCATTGTAATTCTGTAAAATTAGAACGGCTAGAATGTCATTTATATGGACAATTAATTAGTATCCTTCTTTGTTCCTCCACCATGTTTCAAATGCGTCAATTACTCCTCACCAAGAAGAAACGAGAGCTGAGTGAATATAAGGCGGTTTATATTATTAAAGATTACTTTCTACTTCTTTATCAAGCTCTACAAAAAGATACTCAAGAACTATCAAAAATCTTGCTTCGTTTGTTTAATTTTTTGCAGAAAAACGGAAGAAAATCTCATCGATACGAGAAGAAAACAGTCTTTGATATATTGGGTGTCATATACACTTGTTTAGTTACTCATAATCATGTAGCTTAATTAAAAAAAATGAAACCCGTTAGGGTTTATTTGGTATGCAAGTCTTTAAAGAACTTACACTGGATCTTTAGAAAAAAGAAAGGATTTCACATGAAATTAAACTTATATAAGCTTAGCTTGATGGGCATGGGGTCCTGCCGACAAAACGCGGAAATTATACGCTAAGCAGAAAATCAAGGGCTTCATTTATGTTCTAAGGGGGCGTAATGATCGAATAGAATGGGAACTGTTAATATCGAATTTATGTTGACCTAAGAAATTTATATGCTCCCAACCTAAAGGTGAAATATGGGCAAGTAAAGACTCCTGATGTTTTCCTACTTCCATCATATGCTCAATCGCTCGGGATAAATATACGGTATTCCAAATGCTAATTGCATTTATAATAAGATTTAATGCACTGGCACGCTGTAATTGGTCTTGCAGTGCACGCTCTCGAAGTTCACCATGTTTTCCAAAGAAAATAGCTCTTGCTAAGGCATTCATTGCTTCTCCTTTATTTAATCCCTTTTGAATGCGCCGGCGTAACGTTTCACTAGAAATATAGTCTAAAATAAATAAAGTTTTTTCAACTCGTCCCATTTCTCTTATCGCTTTTGCAAGACTATTCTGCCTAGAATAAGAACCAATCTTCCCCATAATAAGAGACGCAGACGCTGTTCCTTCCCGAACGGAATGTGCTAACCTTAACACATCATCGTAATTCTCTTGAATGACTTTTTTATGAATCCTTCCGCGTAACAATTTCTCCATATCAGGATATTGTTCAGGCTTTTCAAATGTGTAGAGTTTCGAGTCCAAAATATCTCTTAATCTTGGGGCAAAGCGATACCCTAGCAAATGAGTAAGACCGAATACTTGATCTATATATCCAGCTGTATCAGTATAATGCTCTTCAATATGTAAATCTGTTTCGTGATGTAGTAAACCATCAATGACATGAACGGTATCCCTAGCATTCGTATTAATCACTTTTGTATAAAAGCTAGAGAATTGATCACTCACAAAGCGATAAATGGTAGCACCTTTACCTGCTCCTCCATATTATTGTATTATCTTACTTTGAAAAAATAATTATTATTAACAGTATTTATGAAGATATTCTGTGTAATGCTGCATTTCGCTACAACTGCTACTGTTACCTGCCATACAACCTGCAATAGAGATAGGTAACAATTTACTATACAAGGAACAAAATTGACCTGCTCCTCCATTTAGTGATTTAACTATCTTTATTATTCAGAGCTAAAACTCAAAGAGAAAGCCCTTACATTGTTTGTAACATTATTCACTTTAATATGTTAATTATTTTTTGTTGTCTTGTTAGTTAAAGGGGTACTTAGTACAAAAAATAACCGTAGATAGTAGCACGAACACTGTTCTTGTTATAATTAATTTTTTTCAGAACGTCTATAATCCTCTTTTAAAAAATATATGTAAATATAATAAAAAACGAATGATTAATAGAAATATTCTACGCCACTCGTTTTTTATCGGACTTCTTTTTACTGTACTTTTATTTTCTTTATGAGTTATTAGAAAAATAATTGTCTATATAAGTCTTTATTTTTTCAAAATCCTTTTCCATAAATAAGATTGCTGGTACTTCAATTATTGGAAGATTATTTTCATTATCAAAAGGTGGACACGGTTTGGGAACTACCAAATAGTCAACTGAGTTTTTATCCCTAATATAATTAATTGAAACATCATAATACTTAGAAAAATATCCCTTCAAATCATCCTGATTCCTTAAAAATGGTAGAGAAAATATTGAACCATAATTTATACCAGCGTCGACAATTAATACAAAGCATATTTTTTTCATGATACACCCTCCTCGTATAATAGGTTTTAAGTTAATAACTGTTCCTTGAAAATTAAATAGTTTTTATCTTCAAGAGCTACATCAAAAAAATGATGTATGGGTAAAATTTAGTCTTGGATACTGGGGGATTTCCCTAGATAATGGAAGTATGGAAATGGATCCATCGGGAATATGCTTACTCCTCCTGTAGTTCGACCACGTTAAAAGACTGTGACCCAGACCAAAATGCACTGCATACGCACAAGCTGTATCGGTTTCCTTCACTTACCTCTCATAGTGGTGGGAGATTAACTGCTCATAAACACCCGATTGGTGAAGGCTAATAATCAGTGGGGGATGAACAAAACCCCCACTAATTAAAGTTTCACTTTATACTGCTTCTATTTCAAACTGCACTGTAATACCACTTGGATCTACTACAGTAAATCCATTTGTAGTTTCATTTATTTCATGTTGTTTTTCTATTAATCTTTCTTTCACTTCATCTAACGCTTCTTTATGCGGTAGTACTATCGTATACACTTTTAGTCCCGTTGCATGTGCTGGTGGATGTGGATTATTTACCCCGTTCCACGTATTTGCACCAATATGGTGATGATAGCCTCCTGCCGAAATGAATAAGCAATCATCTTCACGCTGTTGTACTTCAAAACCTACTGTATCTACATAAAACTCATGTGACTTCTCCACATCAGCTATTCGTAAATGTACGTGTCCAACCACCGTTTCGGCTGGTAAGCCATCAAACTCATAATCAACGAGCACTGCTAGTTCTTTTAAATCAAGTGGCGTACTTCCTCCTGGCCCTTCTCCCCACTGATCACTCGGACGGTCTGCATATATTTCGATACCATTACCCTCTAAGTCTTGTAAATAAAATGCCTCACTATACGTATGATCACTTGCGCTATTAAACCTTGAAATTGGTAAAATTTCATTTGAATATGTATAACGCCCTTCTTGCTCAGCCGGACTATCAATTACCTTTTTATTGCGAATAACACCAAATAGTGCCGAAGCAAAAGCTTCACGAGTCGGAACTAAAAAGGCAACGTGATATATACCCGTCGTACGCGGTTCTTGTAGCGCTGCATCTTCCAACTGCTCAAGAACAAGTAACGTATTCTTACCACCCTTTCCAGCTAAGTGTGCTTTGTTCTCCTCTTGTTTAATTACTTCTAATCCTACTACATTTTCATAGAAGGCAATTTGACGCTCTAGATCTTTTACTTTAAATGCAACATGACCAATACGTGTTTTCGGATGAATTTGTACCATGAATAACTTCCTCTCCAGTTCCCTTTAGTTTTTTATGTAAGTTGATAGGCAATAGGCCCATTCAACGAATACACCTTAATTTTGTTTTTTTGTAGCATCAACTTTTAGCCATTTTTTCGATATATCGCTTAATGTTCCATCTTGTTCTAATTCTTTTAACGCCTTATTTATATCTTCTAACTTTTCACTCTTTTTTGCAAATGGAAATGCAATCTCTCCCCATTCAAGTGGACCAAATCCAACTTTGACATTATCTAGTTTTGCCTTTGTTATTGTTGTTTCCACTTGAACTTTATCATTATAATAAGCATCGACGCGTCCAAATCCTACTTCATTCAATTCCGCTGTCGGATCCTCTGAGTACGTTTTAATCGTAAAAGCATTATTTTTATTTAAAGCTTTTAACTCTTGCTCTCCTGCTGTACCAAGTCCAACACCTACAGTCTTCCCTTTCAGATCCTCTATCGATTTAATTGTATTATTATCTTTCTTCACCGCGAAAACAGATCCTGAATACACATATGGGATCGAAAAATCATATTTCTTTTTTCTTTCCGGAGAAACGGATAGTTCATTTGCAATCGTATCAATACGACCAGAATCTAATAAACCAAATAATCCTTCAAAATCAGAAACATTCCATTCTACTTTATATCCAGCTTTTTTAGCAGCCGCTTCAATAATTTCAGCATCAAAACCTTTTACTTTCTCACCCTCTTTAAAAATAAATGGACTACGACCTGCTGAAGTCCCAACTTTCACTACTTTTTCATTCGTTTTTTCACTTGATACGTTAGAACCACATGCAGACAAAGCTCCAACTGATAGTGTTAATGCTATTGTTAGTAACAATGACGATTTTCTCATAACCCTTCCTCCTAAATAACGAAATGATTTCCTTCTTCAGATGCATTTAATTGTCGTAAAAACTTTTTCGTACGTCCATTTTTTGGATTTCGAAAAATCTCTTCTGGCGTTCCCTGCTCTACGATAATTCCATCCGCCATAAATATAATGCGATCAGCCACCTCTTTTGCAAAATTCATTTCATGTGTAACAATAACCATCGTTATATTCTGTCTTGCCAGGTCTTTAATAACTTGCAGTACCTCATTAACTAATTCTGGGTCAAGCGCAGAAGTCGGTTCATCAAACAATAATACAGCGGGATTTAAAGCCATTGCTCTAGCAATCCCTACCCTTTGCTGTTGCCCCCCTGATAACATCGTTGGATAAAAATCTTCTTTATCAGCTAACCCTACTTGTTTTAATATTTCTCTCGCTATTCCCTTTGCCTCTTCTTCACTTTTTTTCTGTACAACCGTTAATGGAGTTGTAATATTTTGCAATGCTGTTTTATTTTTAAATAAATTATAGTTTTGAAAAACCATAGCTGTTTTTTGCCGTAATTGTATTATTTCTTTTTTATAAATTTTTTTCGTATGAATCTCTAAATCTTCAATTCTAATACTTCCATCATTCGGTTGTTCTAATAAATTTAAACATCGTAGTAATGTCGATTTCCCTGAACCAGAAGGTCCAATAATTACTACCACTTCCCCCTTTTTCACAGTAAGCGAAATTCCCTTTAACACTTCATTATGTTTGTAGGATTTATACAAATCACTTATCTCAATCACATACTTCACCTCATTTCTGCTATAAATACGGTGCATCAAGTTTCTTTTCTAACCTTTTCTGCCCCCAGCTAATTACAATTGTTATAACCCAGTACACAATCGCTACCGCTAAATAACTTTCCATATAACGATACGATTGCGCCGCTAGCATTTTTGCTTGTGCTAAAATTTCAGCCACCCCAAGCGCAAAAGATAACGAAGATTCTTTTAACAATCCAACAAAATTATTTCCAAGTGACGGCACTGCTACACGAATAGCCTGCGGAAAGATAATTTGCCGCATCGCTTGTGCTTTTGTCATCCCTACTGATAAACAAGCATCCATTTGCCCTGATTCAACAGCATTTAATGAACCTCGAATTATCTCTGACAAATAAGCAGCATTATTTAAACTGAGACCAATTAAAGTTGCTTGCATAGCTGTAAGTACTGTAAAAACCGGAGATATTTGTGGCAATCCAAAATACAACACAAACAATTGAACCAATAACGGTGTTCCTCTAAAAAAAGAGATATATACCCTTGCAATTGGATATAAAAATTTTGTTTTGTTTTTTGTTATGATTGCCAAGCCAATCCCTATAAAGAAAGAAATAATCATGGAAACAACAGTAATCCCTAAAGTTATGTATACATACTTAAATAATTGCGGGAAACTTTCTAAAAAATACGTTACATCAAATTTCATTCTATCCCCCCTCTCTAAACAAAAAACTCTTCTTACACATATAAGAAGAGTTGAATGTTAATCCATTTCCCCCCATCTTCCAAACGCTTCATACGTTTGCTGGAATTAGCACAGTACTTTTGTAGCCTGTTGCTGAGATTTCATCGGGCCAGTCCCTCCATCTCTCTTGATAAGAAAACTAATAAATTTTTCCATTTATTAAGTTGTTATTATGAAGAATACAGCTAAATTAAAACAATGTCAATAGGAAAACTAAGAATTAAATTTATACTTATTTCGTACATACAAACAATATGCCATCAAAACTACTCTTCTTTATACACCGTACACAAAAAGCCGGTACTTCTAACAAACTTAGAAATACCGGCTTCCAATCTTTTATTCTTATAACTTATGATATTTATTTCATCTTATGTACTTCAGCAACTAACTTTCCGCCTTGTATGCCCATATAAAGCTTAACAGGCGCATCATTTGTATTTTCAAATACTAAATCTAAATATGGATACGCAATTGTAGCATCTCTTCCCTGCGGGACATAACCTACTGTTTTAGAATGTGTAGTTCTCTCTACCATTTTCAAACCAGCTTGATCGGCTGCATTGTATAGAGTTGATGATGTTTGACAAACACCACCACCATAACCATCTACTAATTTACCATCCACAATTTCTTTTCCTAATTGATATCCTTTATCTGGCGTTGTATCACCGATTAATGCATTGAAAGAGAAACTGTCTCCCTTTGCCAATACAACTCCGTTTATGCTCGCTGCAGACAAACGAATATTTTCAATTCGGCCACCTGTTGAGCCACCTAAATTTGTTTCGTATCTACCAATTACAGTACCACTTCCTTGCCCATCACTTAATGCTGCGACAGGTTTTTTCTCCACAATTGGCAACTGATAAGATGAATCCCACATACCTACATTTAATAATTTGTCTACTAATTCTTTTTCCATTAATTCATAAGAAGGCTTTCCTTCTTGCCATGATCCATCAGGAGCTATACGTGAAGGAACCATCTTTTTGTCAACGCTTTTCCCAACTTCACTTGCAACCTTCGTTACCGATTTTTTGAATTTCGCTTCATCTTCAAAATAACCTAAGCTCGATAAATCTAATTTTTTCACTTCAGTACCAGTACGCCCATCAACCAAGCTAATTGTATCCTGTACATCAGCCTTAGCTTCAACAACGTTCCCACCAATATCACTCACTAATGCCACATCACTTACTTTTGCGCCACAGCCACTTACTACAGCTACGCATAGTACCCCTACTAATATACCCTTTACTTTTCGGAACAATATACTCTCTCCTTTTCCCCAACATTATTTCTTAAGTTTTATTTCATTTTATGTATGTTTTGTTACAATCGTTTTACAATATATTTAGAAAATGTTACAAATTGTTTTTACTCTATTTAAATTACTCTTTTCTTTTGTAAATGTCTATACATATTTATATAAATTTTTGAGTTTGATAAGATTGTAACTTTTATGTAACCTATCCCCATCCAGTATATACCATTTAACGGGTGGAATACAATTGTAAAACTCTTTCATTTCACCTCTTTATTTACCTACATGCTTCATAAAACGTAATGCTGATTTCTCATATATGATCATTATTAAACAACTGAAACCGAATTTTTATAGATCCAAACAATCAATTCCTTCAGCACATATAGGTATTTGCCGTGCCACTACTCCGCTTTTGCACATACATTATGGTGAATTCAACCTAATTATAAAGAAATGGAGGATGTTTTTATGTATCCCTACAATCCTTATGATCCATATAACCAATATGGTTACCAACCTCAGTATGATTTACAGGCACAATACCAACAATATATAGATCAATCCGAACAAGTTAATCCATATGATCAAAATCGCCAATTTCAACTTCCAATCTCTTTCCCCGGTACTGGAAACCGTCAACTAGAACGACGAGTAAATGAGCTTGAGCAAAGAGTACGACAACTAGAAAACACAGTTGAGCGACATACGCGTAGATTAAATCGCTTAAACCAGCGTTTACGTACAGTTGAAAACAGACTAAACATTCCATTTTCAGCATTAGAAGATGGATTTTAATTTCGAAAACTAAAAAATATATAAGGAAGGGACTTCCCCCTTCCTTATATAAATTGACGAAAGTTTTTTCCATCTCTATACTGATAAGAGTTAATGAAATGAAACAAGGTGATAAATATGGATTTTGAAATAAATTATCTTTCCTTTTATGTTGTACAAGTAGAAGGAAAAGGTGAAGCTGTTGATAAACGCTACAAACATTTTCAAACATTAGACGCTGAAGAATATGAAGATAGCTCCTTAAAAGAATTTTTGAATGGCGAATTATTAAAAATTTCAAAGCGAAAAGTAGAACGTCATGCGAAAACAGAACAAGCTCCGACAAAGATCGGTCGCTTCATTGTAGAAGAAGGACACGAACTTGATTCAAACCCTCATTACAACCTATTTAATCGCATTCGCTTTGCAGAAACTAAGGAAAACTTCAAAGATATGAGCGAACCTCTCGTTTATACATATCTTGACACAAGCGCTGTACGCGGTGGTGTATTTTTAATTGCGCAAGCAAAACTACGCAAATACTTTGATGATTCATTCGTTTTCGTTATGAAATGTGACTTCGAACCAAAGGTTGCTTCCATTTCTGATGAATCAACGCTTATTCGTAACGTTGAAATGGCCATCACAACAAAGAATATGAAATCTATCCAATATCCATACATGCCTGAAGAAGGTATGGTCGAAGTAGGCGAGCTAAAAATTCACCAAGCATCACATGCCCGCTACTTTGAAGACTTCTTAAAATTCGTCGAATACGAACGCTCTATGCCTGAAATTATGAAAACACAAGTAATGGACATGGTATACGACCAAATTGAAGATGTATTTGAAGAAGGTACTGAAGAACGCGAACAATTCGACCAAGCGATGGAAGTATGGGCTGCCAGTCCGAAACGCGAAATTATGGAACAATTTTCAACCGAAGAAGTAATGGAAGCTACCGCTCAAATCGTCGAGCATGCTCCTGAAGTAGAATTAAAGTTAAAAGCAGATCATATCTCTGTAAAGGCGTTGCTTGCTGATTTCGGAGACTTAATACATATCGCAAAGGTAAACGACCGCTATGTATTAATGATTGAGGCTGACACACTTACGTTTGAAAAAGGCTTCTCTCCCATTGAGTTTCTGAAGCCGGATGAGTTGCAAGACGTGATTGAGCGGATTGAGAATAAGCAACAGTATAGCTATAGTCCAGGAGAAATCGAATAGAATAATGCAAAAAAGACAATGACGGGTTAAATTCCATCATTGTCTTTTTATTATCGAAAACATTTCGTATCAAGAACATGCGCTGTAACGTGTCCGTCTTGTATATCTGTTAATGTTATATTGTATAATCCGGCATTTTTTTCAAATGAAGCACGATCTCTCAATGGATACGAGTCTTTTAAACCACTGTCATGCATAATAAACACTTCATCTCAAAAACTGCTGATTTTTAATGATTGTACGGCATTCCACAAGAACAGCGATGCGAACCAAATAATAAGTTATAAGAAGCAGGAAATTCTTGATTTACACGTTGTACTTCTCTTGCAAACTCCTCTTCGTCTTTCGGTACTCGAATGAGCGCATCTGCTTTTTCTTGTGTGTCTATATTGGCTCCAGGCGGTACAAATCTGTTCGCCGAAACACGCACACCGTTTGTTACTACTGCATTGTATGAAATAACTGTGCCTTCTCCAATAATCGCATTGTACACAATTGCTTTAAAACCAACGAACACCTTATTTCCTATATAACAAGGACCGTGAATGAGGGCGCCATGCGCAACACTTACTTTTTTCCCAATATAAATCGAATACTTTTTATCATCAACAAAAACAAATTTATTCAATAAACCATGTAAGATAACTCCATCTTGCAGATTTGTGTTTGAACTAATATAAAATGGAGTTCCTTCATCCGCACGAATGCTTACATTAGGAGCAACATATACGTTATCTTTTATTCTCACATCGCCTATTACACTAGAAAAAGGACTTATAAAAGCTGTTTTATCAATTTTTGGATAACGTTGAATCGGATTAAATGAAGTGATTGGATTTGGGCTGATAAAGGGGGCAAATGACTGCTGATGACTCCTACAATTTCTTTTCGTCAAGAAAACATCTCCTTTAAAATCATATATAGCATTTTATGTTCGCCCTGCTATTTTGGAGACAAGTTGTTAAAAGATTAATAAGTATTATAGAGACTTGCTGATGGATTCGGTTACGTTTGAGAAGGGGTTCTCTCCTATCGAATTTCTGAGGCCAGATGAATTGCAGGATGTAATTGAGCGGATTGAAAAGAAGTAGCAGTATTCTTATGATTCGAACGGGAGTGAATAAATGCTTCCATGTACTAAACGTTATTTACATAAACAAACTATTTAATATCTTTTTGTTTTACAGCATTACATGCTCGCTATTTGGAACATAGTTGTCATTTATATTAAAAACCGATTCTACTAAGAATCGGTTTCTCTGCTTTACAACAAAATATGCTTATTTTTAATTTTTTTGTAAGGTCAAGTAGATCCCTTCCTTACTCTACAAGCGTATTTCCATTACAGATATTCACTTCAATATTTCTAGCTGACCAAGGTCCTTCTATAAGTTTTGGGTGTCCTTTTAGTCACTATGTATGTTGGTAAAATTAAAATTTCACTTCACTACCTCAAATTTATTGTACTCGTAAAAAGATAATTGAAAACGATATTCTGGATGCTCTCTCACCCAATCGTAGGCTTCTTCTAAAATATCCATTATATTTTGCGCGTCATTAAGTTCACTACATTCATTCTTTTTCTGTTTGCATAGAGGGCAGAACCCACTCACTATCTCGGCATTCATCGCACGAATAGTTTTACTTTCTAGGTCAACTACTAGACGAAGAATAAGAGAATGTTCCGCTTTTGTAGTCACCATCATTTCAGCAATCCCATCCTCATTCCAAAAGACTCCGTTTAATTCCATCTGTACGTTGACGTCTTTAATATCCAAGTCTATCACTATCACACCTCCCTTGTATAAAAATCTTATCTTACTCTTCTATTTTAATCGTTAATACCCCACGGTTTAAAGATATGTTAAGTTTTTTCCAATTCTTCTTCTTTGCTATAAGAGGAAGTGTAATTACTGCTAAAAGTAACGTGAATATTACACCAAAAACTAAAACGGTTAAAATATTAAAGATCGCTTCCATTTTACTGTCCACTCTTTCATTTCTATGAGTTCTTATTTTATTAATACATTTTACAATTCTTACTACGCCTTTATTTTCAAAGCAATTATAACAACAAATTAATTTCTATTTAATATGAAGACTTTATCCACCGTCAAAGCGATAAAATTAAATTTATGTAGTTAGAAATGGAGGAGAATCTCATTTAACCTCTGTATTCTCCTCCATCTCAGCCAAATACCTAAGTTGCCGCTCTGCCTTTCTCACTGCAGTAGGAAAGTGTTTTTTTAGAAGTTCTACTGCAGATTCACTTATATAATATCTTTCCGTTATACTTTCCCACGTGTCACTACTTTCAAATGCACTCCATACAAAAGGACGCTCTGCACTTTTTTTCATTTCTTTAAATGCCCATTTTCGCATCTTTTTTTTCGCTTTTTCTGTTAGTTTTCCGTTCTTTACAAGTTCAAGCTCACCATGTCTCTTGTATCGCTTATTAATATCTCTCTCACTATATGCTTTAAGAAATATATTCGCTGTATTCTCAGCATCTGCGAAAGCACGATGTTGCCTACCTTCCCACGTTAAATTAAGCTGCTCCACTGCAAATTGTAAACTTGGTGTATGCTCAAATAATTCTTCATACGCTTGGAAAACAAATTTTTGCACATCAAATCTGCTCTCTTTTTCCATGCATGGGCATTCTACACCATGTAATGTACAATCGTGAGATAGAAAACGATAATCTTCTTTTCCCCATGAAATAAATATAGAATCTTCTCCGATAAACTTAATAAATTTCTCTATAATTTGAGGGAACTTCTCTACACCAATTAAATCTTTCTTTGTAATTCCAGTTAATTTTGTTGTATGACGAGTTAATGGGGCACTTGGTTTTACTAACTCTGAAAATTCTCCAATAATCTTCATTGTACTCGCATCTATTTTTACAGCTCCAATATCAACTATTTCTGACGGATCTTCCGATTTATACGGCCTAAAATTCCTTTCAATATCAAACACAATGAAATGTGTAGCGTTTTTCAATTTATTTACCTCTTTCTAAATTCCTTTTCACGCAAATACTTTATTTTCAGTATTTATTTATTAATGCACTTTATGCATGAAATACCTCGTGTAAAAAAACAAAAATTCAGTCTTATTATCATATGTACATTGGAGGATATTCAATAAGAACGCAAAAAAAAGAAGGGCAAGCCCTTCTTTTTTTCATAATTACTTCTTGTTTACGTTTGTAGCTTGAGGTCCACGGTTACCTTGTTCTACTTCGAAAGTAACTTCTTGACCTTCTTCTAAAGATTTGAAGCCGTCGCCTTGGATAGCTGAGAAATGAACGAATACGTCTTCTCCGCCTTCAACTTCGATGAAACCGAAACCTTTTTCTGCGTTAAACCATTTTACTTTACCGTTTTGCATTTAAAAAATCCTCCTACAATGTACCTATATGTACATATTCATTTTCAACCACTTTACAATAATACGTCATAATTTAAAAAACTGCAACCCCCCGAAGGAGATTTAACATTGCTACCCCCTTGGAAGTTACAGCTCATTTAAATCTCTATATTATTAAAAGTAAAATGGTTTAAAGTAACTATATCATATCAATATAATAAAAGTAAAGTCTTTTTAAGCTATACAGCTTTTTTCTTCCATTGCATCGCTTTTAATTCACCTGATCCAGCTACAACATAGTCTTCTTTTTCATTCACAATGCGCCAACCATGCCCTTTAACCGAATCACATACTGTAACAATTCCTTCTTCAAGAAGCACACGGCAAACAGTGCTAATTCCCGCCTTATTTTGCGTTGACGTTGTATATAACACATGTTGATCTACACTTAAATCTAAATAGCTACTCGCTTTTTGTTCACTTTGACATGTATGCCAACATATTTTTTCATTCTCAATACTCTCATCTATTTTACAAAAAGAAATATTCCCACTAATTCCCCTGCACGATCCACTTGCCGCTACTAAATAGGAATGATGTATAGTCAACGCAGAAATCATCTGGTTCATCGCTATTTTAATCCGCTTTAATTTACGTGTCTCTAAATCAAACAGCCAAACACCACCATATTTAGTATGTATTTTCGTACCGATAAATAAGTAATGTTTATATAAAAATAATGATCGAATAGATGGTGCCTCGCTAGCGTAATCAAGAAATGGCTGAATAGTCTCCCATGTGGAACCAAAATTATTAGAATGATACAGTGTTTTATCTCCATGAGCAATTACTGTTCCATTTTCATTACTACATACATTCCAGCTCGTTGCTTTCGTTGGAAAGCGCTGGATCGTCCACGTTTCTCCACCATTCATACTACGAATAAAAACTCCTGCGTCTCCTACTCCGTAAACTACGTTATCTTCACTATGTAAATCTCGAATTCGTTTTTGGAATCCAGTTAAAATCTGTTTCCATTCTCCATCTTTTTCAATGAATAAACCATTATATGTAGTAGCTAACAAAAGCTTTCCATCTCTTAACTTTGTAATAGCGGTTGCACTGAACTCTGTTTCCACGTTGACACTCCCATTCCTAGAACTTCTCGGCAAAAGCAATTGCAAAATCACTGCATTTTTCAACGTCTTCTTTATCTTCTGGAGCTAATTCAATTTTCAATCCTTCTTGTACAAGTTCTGCCCCGCATTTTACAAGACGTTCTTCAAATATCGTTACCGCTTCACAAAACAGCTCATACGCCGTATCACCTGATCCAAAAACAGCCACTTTTTTACCCGTTAAATCTATATTTTCTAACTCATCATGGAAATCTTCCGCTTCAAATGGTAATTCACCATCACCCCACGTATAAGATCCTAAAATGATTCCATCATAAGCTAATAATTCTTCAGCATCCATACCTTCCATCTCTTGTAATACTACTTCATGATCAAAGGCATCTAAACTTACTTTAATTAAATCAGCAATACTCTCTGTATTCCCTGACATACTTGCATACGCTATTAAAATTTTCGCCACTTTGGCATCCCCCTCTTACAATAAATGATTCTCATTCTCATTATATTAATAATGAGAATCAATTTCAATTATTATTTTCATCCGATCTATATCCTTTTTTATGTTAAAAGAAATCGTACATCTGACTATTACCTTTTCATTTTGAGTATTAACATTCATATTCATCTATTGCCAAATCTGATTTCTCAACTTATTGTATATACATCCTTTCACATTTAATATGTTGCATATATAATGCGAAAGACCATTTACCCATTTCATTATTTTCAGGTAACAAACAATTTCGATCTTACAAAAAGAGGAGTCTTTATAATGAAAAAATTTTTTATTAGACTTTTAAAAATATCATCCCTTTTGACAGCACTATTATTAACAGTGGGTGCCATTATTCTATTTGGCACTTCATACGGCCATAATTTACGTGTCATCGCAGCGGAAAGTATTTTAACGTCTCAACATCCGCAATACGCAAAAATTACATTGCTGTCTGATAACGAGTTAAATGATATTTCTCAATCCATTACAAATCCAAAATGGAAAAATAGCGATTTTGCCAATACTAAACTTTCAAAACAAGAATTAGAGCGAAAAAAAAATGCACCATTAAACGTTTCGATTGAAACGATAAAGAAAAAATACAATGATCATTTTTTTGAAGGTAAATTAATGACTATTAGTAATCCATTAAATGTAAAGCTCGTTACACAACAAGGTTCAGAAGGGAAAGACGTTGGAGAAAAAATATATGTCATGGCAAAGCGAAACCATGCACTTGCTGCTGTAAATGCTAGTGGATTTTGGGATGAAACGGGTCATGGTGGTGGTAAAACAGGCATCGGTATTGTTATTGAAAACGGGAAAGTTATAAACACACCGCAAGACATTAATACCCCTACTCTCGTCAGTGGGCTTACAAAATATGGACAAATGGTTTCAGGAGAGTTTTCTGCTAATCAACTGTTAAATAAGAATGTCGTTTCTGCGGCCGGCTTCATGCCTCAACTAATTGTAAATGGCGAAAAAATGATTACAAATGATGGCGGATGGGGCTATGGTCCCCGCAGTATTATGGCTCAGAAAAAAGATGGATCAATTATGTTTTTCATCATTGATGGAAGGCAACCTCATAGTATCGGAGCTTCTTTAAGAGACTGCCAAGATATTCTTTATGAAAAAGGGGCCATAAATGCAATGGCAATGGACGGGGGCTCGTCAGCAACATTGTACGCAATGGGAGACATTTTAAACATCCCTTCAACCTTATCTCATAAATCACGCTATTTACCAAACGCCTGGGTTGTTACCACGAACCCTAAACAACAAGTTCATGTAACGATAGATGGCAACCCAGCAAGCTCTCAAAAGATTTCCGAAATGACAGGATCTACTGCTGTAGCAATAAATAAATAAAAAAGAACGGATGACTATACAATCATCCGTTCTTTTTTATTACTTTTTAAAAATACCAAATGGTTTTCCAACTGGTAATACAACTTTTCCGAAGTGTGTATTTAACACAGCTGCTGCTGAACCATAGAATGATAATAATGAAATACATAGTTCAGAATACGCTGCTAAATTATGCATTGCGTGCGGCATAACACCTAAAGTACTTAATGAAAGACCGATAAATAAGAAATCAATAAGGACGAAAATCATAAATAATACTTTATGTGTTTCCATTGCACCAATTGTCATAAAGATCGTGAAAATCAAGTATCCGATAAAGGCTACACCAAGCTGTTTTGAATCTGCAGTTTGGGCTAATTTTTCGCCAAATACTCCGAGTTGAATTAACCAAGTCATTCCAACACCTAACCAAAATAGGCCGTACGCACCAAATGCTGTTGTACCGAACGTATTGTTGTGCTTTGCATCGTGAATGCATGCAAAGATTTGTGCAAATCCTCCTAAAAAGATTGCCCATGGTAATACAAGTGAAACGCCATCTGTTAAGCCTAACTTTTGAGACGATGCTACAAGTGTTACCATCGCTAATCCAAAGAGACCGATTCCAGATGGATCTGCTGTTGTCATTTTCACATGATGTGTAGTAGTTTGATTGCTCATATAAACCTCCTGATTATAAACATACTCGAATACAATACTTAAATCAGAAGGCTATGTCAATGGTTTTTTTTGTATGTTATCAGACCTTATTCCCTATAATAATCGAATATACTTTGGGCGATTTCATACGGTTTTATATTTACATTTGGCAACTCATTTACCGGCATCCATAAAGGAATATAACTCCCTCTATCTTTCAGCTCGAACTCCTCGCCTTTACCACTTCCGAAAACTCCACCTATAATATGGGCATTATAATAATACTCCGTACCTTTATACTCCACCTTTGCAATCAGATGCTCCACTTGTATATGTACCCCTAATTCTTCATAGACCTCTCGCTTCGTTGCTTCTTCAGGTGTTTCTCCTTCTTCAATTCCCCCGCCTGGAAAAACAAAATACATCTCACCTTCTCGAACACGTTTTATAAGAGCGATTTTACCGTCCTCTACAATAATAGCTGCACCACGATTTTTTCTCACTTTATTAGCTCAACCCCAATCGCAACTGTTCCCCATTCATTTTCTTGTTCTTTCGTATATATTTCGTATGTACTTTCTAACATTTCTTTTATACTAAGTTCTTCACAATCAAATAATTTTTTATCAATTTGTTCGTACATTGCTTTAAAGCTTTCGTATCGTTTTATCTCCGTTACTTTTACAGCCATCGTTTCTGCTGTCGTAAGGTTCGTAAATACAATTTCATCGTCTTGTTTTATACGTTGACGTTTTTTATCGTATAAGCGTACTTCATATACTTTTTTTCCTGATTGAATCGACTGAAAAGGTTTATTATATAATCCCATTTCGTATCTCATACATTCCACTCCCTTTTATTCATCTTGCCTACTAACATTTTTGCACATTACTATTTCATACAACATAGTTCGCCTTACTTCACCTTGCATATAATGTTCCATATCCATTACTTTCTTTAGAGAGGATGCTAAAATTGGTATGTTATATTTAAATCAAAAACCTGAATATAATAAATATGATATCGGTGATTATACTTACAGTAAAGTAGGCCCTATTATTTTTTCTTGGAATGATGAAACAAAATTAAAAATAGGTAAGTTTTGTTCATTAGGAGAAGAAGTCGTTTTCGTACTTGGCGGTGAACATCGTGCTGATTGGATAACAACTTATCCATTTAATGTCCTCTTCGAAGAAGGAGCACACATTACTGGTCATCCTTCTTCAAAAGGTGATATCGTAGTCGGCAATGATGTATGGATTGGTTATCAAACCTGCATTTTATCTGGTGTTACAATTGGTAACGGGGCCATTATCGGGGCCAAGAGTGTTGTTACAAAAGACGTACCTCCATATGCAATCGTCGCTGGTAATCCTGCCAAACTAGTTCGATATCGTTTCCCGCAAGAAATCATTGAAAAACTAGAAAACCTTGCATGGTGGGACTGGGACATTTCCGTTATAAAAGGAGCTATTCCATTTCTACTCTCCAACAAAGTCAACGAATTTTTCACTTCTCCCGAAGAAGAAGCTACTTGATCTAAACAAAAAGAGCATCCTATTCTTTCAGGATGCTCTTCTTGTGTTTATTTTTTATTTATTCGCAACTGATTACACGGAGAACAGTGAAATGGAATTTTGTCTAAACAATTAAAGTTTGTTTCACAAATTTGTTCTATCGTTGGAACGAATGGAATGACAACTATGTTACTATCTATTATTTGTGTAACTGGTGGCAATACTGTGCCTACTTGATGTTCGAAGCGAATACTCGCTTGATTAATATAATTTCCTGAACCACTTGGCGCGCTCTGAACTGTTACTTGGAACGAAACTGTCCGTGCTTCACCTGGATTTAAACTTCCTATAAGAAACCCTGATACTGGGCTTACATTTGGCACTGGCGTATTATCAACAGTTACACTTCCAGGAACAAATCGAAAACTACTATCTAACATATCTTGAAAACGAATATTTTGTATCGCTGTATCCCCCGTATTCGTAATAACTGTCGTAAACGTAATAACATCGCCTATCGTTGCTGATTGAAGATCTGCCGTTTTTACGACTGTTGTTGAAACATTTTGAGGAATAAACGGGATAACAACTGTATTACTATCGCCTTCAACTACTACTGGCGGCTCATTAGGATTTACAGTTGCAAGCCCACTTGCTGTAGCTGTATTTGTAACTAAATTATTTATTTGCCCTCCTGTTATTACAACTTGGAAATTAATAATTGCTGCATCATTTGGCTGAAAATCACCTAAAGGGATACCAGTATTCGGATTGGCAAATGGAAGAGGTACATCATTTACTGTTACCGTGCCATTTATAAATAACGTATTTGGGTCAATGATGTCTGTTAAAATAATATTCGTCACAGGAACTGTACTATCATTTATAACAGCAATTCCGTAAGTGACAACATCTCCTACCATTGCTACTTCAAAATCCGCTCCTTTTGCAACAAACAAAATTGCAGTATTTACCGTTACAATAACTGTATTACTTGTGTCCATCACTGTAACTGGTGGCTCTCCTGGTACTAAAATATACTCTGCTAATGCCCCAGCAACGTTCACTACCGTACCACCATCAGGAAAACTTGTAATCGTAGCTTCATATGTTACAATCACCGTTTCACCGACTGGGATATCTGGTATCGTAAATCCAATCTGTGGATTTAACCCCGACTGTGGTATTCCATTTATCGTTACACTATTTGGGACAAAATCAGCTTCCTGAGATAACACGTCTATAAATTGAACATTCATCGCATCAGCCGTACCAGTATTTAATATACGAACAGTATACGTTACCGTTTCTCCTACTCCAACAATTGGATGATCTACTTCTTTTAGCATATCTAAACTACCTCTATTTACTGGAGTTACTGTCGTATTACTTGAACTCGTAATTGTAAACGGTGGTTCTCCTGGAATCAGTTCAAAACTACCCGTTACACTCGCCGAATTCATAATGCTATTAGAAGGCGGGATTGAGATTACAGTTACTTCAAACGTTGTGAGTACACTACCTCCTACTGGGAGATCCGGTAATGAAAAGCCTACAAAAGGATCTAAACCTACTTGCGGAATTCCATTTATCTGTACACTACCTGGAACGAATTCTAAACTAGGTGATGGAACGTCTATAAATTGCACATTTGTCGCTGTTACCGTTCCTGTATTTGTAACTTGCACACTATACGTTAACGTATCTCCTAATCGTGTCGCCTGTTTGTTGACAGTTTTTATAACATTGAATCGCCCTCTATTTACTCTTGTTATTGTCGTATTACTCGGCTCTGTTACTACAACTGGTGGTTCTCCTGGTACTAAAGTAAAACTTCCTGTTATATTTGCAACATTCGTTATCGTTCCTGAAGATGGAATATTTGTCACTGTCGCTTGGAACGTCACTATAGTCGTATCGCCAACAAGTATATCGCCAATTCCAAACCCAGTAATCGGATTCAAACCAGGTTGCGGAGTTCCATTTACCGTTACACTATTTGGGACAAATGACGCTCCTGCTGAAATTGTATCAATAAACTGAACATTGTTAGCTGTTACTGTTCCCGTATTCGTTATTTGCACTGTATACGTTAATACATCGCCAACGAGAGTCGCAGCCCTGTTCACCTGTTTTATAACATTAAATCGTCCTCTATTTACAGTTGTGAGTGTTGTATTGCTTGGTTGGTTTACTATAACTGGTGGTTCTCCTGGTACTAATATAAAGCTTCCAGTCACATTTGCTGTATTGGCAATCGTTCCGTTTGATGGAACACTGACAACTGTTACTTGGAATGTGACTTCTACACTTTCCCCTGGATTTATATTTGGAAGCGAGAATCCATTATTAGGATTGAATCCAGGTTGTAACACACCGTCTATCGTTACACTGTTCGGTATGAATGTTATAGAGGAAGGTAATACATCACTATATTGAGCATTCGTCGCTGTCACTGTTCCCGTATTTTGAACTACTGTTGTATATGTGATTGTATCTCCTACTGCAACAACCGGCTCACTTACTGATTTTAAAACATTCAAACCAGATTCATTTATTTTCGTTAATGTCGTGTTACTTGTCGTTGTTTCAGTAATAGGCGGCTCTGTTTCACTTACAGCAAATGTAGCCGTAACATCCACAAAGTTAACAACTGTTCCACCTTGAGGTATGCTCGTTATCATCTCTTGGTATGTGACAAGTACAAAATCACCTACAGGTATATTTGGAACTGTAAAGCCTATGAACGGATCTAATCCAGGTTCTGGTATTCCGTTTATACTCACACTTCCTGGAACAAATGCTACACCACTCGTACTAGAATCAAGAAATTGAACATTTGTTGCCGGCACTGTTCCAAAGTTAAAAATTAGTACATCGTAAGTTAATATTTCTCCAACCGTCGCTGCCTCTTTATCTACTAGTTTTAATGGGAAAATAGACGCTATATTAATCGTCGTAACGACTAAATTTGTTAATATCGTTTGCGTAATCGGTGGTTCCTGCGGATTTGGTTGTGAAGTAAATGTAACGTCAGCATCGTTTAATATGACTTCATTATCTGGAATCTCTGTAATCGTCACTTGGAATGTTACCGTAATACTTCCACCAGCATTTAATGACGGAGTAACTGTAAATCCTATTTCAGGATTTACACCAAGTTGCTGTATTCCACCTATCGTTACACTATTTGCTACAAATGTTGTTCCTTCTGGAATGACATCTTGGAAGAGTACATCTGTAACAGGTATAATTCCTACATTCGTTATTAGAACGGTATACGTTAATACATCTCCAACAGCTCCAGCAGCAACATTTACTGTTTTTGTTGCTGTCACCTCACCAGGAGGTGGTAATGGTATTGTAACTACCGTCGTATTACTTGAATTTGTCGTTGTTACAGGTGGTTGTAAAGGATTTAATAAGAAAGTGGCTGTAGCAGATGCTGTGTTTAATACTGCTCCACGTGTAGACGGTGCAACTACCGTAACTTGGAACGTTACTGTCAATGATGTTCCAGCTGCGATATTAGGGAGCGGGAAACCAACATTTGGGTCGAAGCCAGGTTGAGGCGTTCCATTTATCGTTACACTATTTGCGACAAATGTTGTTTCTGTTGCAATCGGATCAATGAAAGAAGCATTCGTCGCTAGTACTGTGCCATTATTTCGAATGACAACAGAATACGTGTAAGTCTCTCCAAGTGCTGCTTGTTGTACAGATGAAGATTTTTGTATATTTAACTGTGCCGTATTTACTTGTGTCACTACAAAATTACTATTTGTAACAGTCGTTATAGGAGGTCCTGCCGGATTTATAAGGAAACTTGCAGTAACGTTCGATTGATTTCTTATATTCCCTCCACTTGGAACACTCGTCACTGTAACTTGAAACGTAATTGTAGCGGTTTGCCCGACTGGAATATTTGGTACTGAGAAACCTATCATAGGGTTAGCACCTTGCTGAACAACTCCATTTATCGTGACACTGTTCGCTATAAATGTAGCTCCAGATGGAATTGGATCTTGAAAAATAATATTTGTTGCGGGTACAGTTCCTGTATTTTGAATAAGAATCGTATACGTTAACGTATCTCCTATACCTGCTTGTGGTGTATTTACACTCTTCATTACATTAAGTGATCCTACATTCACTCGCGTCACAACAATATTACTAATCGTTACAATTGTAATTGGTGGCTGGAGAGGACTTACTTGGAAATCAGCAGTGACATTCGCATTATTCGGAAGAACTCTATTTGATGGTACACTTGTAATTAACACTTGGAAAGTAACTGTTACCATCGTACCTACCGGAATATTAGCAAGTGGAAATCCAGTTGTCGGATCTAAACCAGGTTGAGATATCCCGTTTATTGTTACACTATTCGCAACAAACGTTGTTCCTGATGGAATCGGATCAAGGAATGATACATTTGTTGCTGCTACTGTTCCACTATTTTGTATACGAACTGTATACGTTAACGTATCTCCTACACCGGCTTCACTAGCACTTACACTCTTCATTACATTTAACCCTGAAGAATTCACAACTGTCATAACAGTATTACTTGGTACTGTTACAGTAATTGGTGGCTCTGTTGGATTTACAAGGAAATCTCCAGTGACATTCGCATTATTTACGACATTATTTCCTTGGGGAATTTCATCAATTAATACTTCAAACGAAACAATTACACTTGCGCCAGTAGGCAAATTATTTAGTGGGAATCCAAGTTCTGGATCTGCCCCTTCTTGTAAAACACCATTAACTAATACACTGTTTTCAATAAATAATGTCCCTTGCGGAATTGAATCTTGGAAAAATACATTGGTCGCTGGTACACTACCTGCATTTATGATTTCGATTGTATATACTAAAACATCACCTACCGTTGCAACATCCGTATTGACTGATTTCACAACTTCAAAATTCCCTGATTGTACAGTTGTGTTAACAATGTTACTAGGAACATTAATTGTTACTGGTGGTTCACTCGGATTCACTTGAAAACTTGCTGTTACATTTGCTTGATTTAAAATATCTTCATTTGGCGGATCCTGCTCAATTAATACTTCAAATGTAACTACAACTGTCTGAGCCGCAGGGATATTCGGAAGAGAAAATCCTGAATTTGGATTTAGTCCACTTTGTGGTGTTCCATTAATTGTTACAGAGTTTGCAACGAAAGAAACCGCTGAAGAAGTAGTGTCTTGGAAAAATACATTTGTTAACGGAACGTTACCTGTATTTTGAACGGCAATCGTGTACGTTAAAGTATCCCCTACTGCTGCTTGAGCTGTATTTACTTCTTTTATTATATTTAAACCACCTGTATTAACTTGTGTTACAACGGTATTCGTTTGCCTATTAATCGTTACTGGCGGTTGATTCGGAATAACGACGAAATTAGCAGATACATTACCGCGATTCGCAATCGTGCCTCCTGATGGGGTAGATGTAACTCGTACTTGAAAAGTCACCGTTCTACTCCCACCTGGAGATATATTCGCTACCGTAAACCCAGTCGCTGGATTTGCCCCAGGTTGCGAAACTCCATCAACAGTTACACTATTTGGTATAAACGTCGTTCCAATTGGGATTGGATCTTGAAAAATAACGTTCGTCGCCAGTACATTTCCTGTATTTTCAATTGTAACGGTATACGTAAGAACGTCATTAATTGTCGCAAAAGCTCTATCTACTGTTTTTCTCGTTCTTATATCGGCTATATTTATTGTAGTAAATACTGTATTACTTGTCGCTTGGCCTGAAACTGGTTGTTGACCAGGAACTGGAATAAAGTTAAACGTTGCACTTGCACGGTTCGGAATTGGATTTACAAGAGGATTAGATGTTACTCGAACTTGAAAACGTACTACAGTCGTTTGCGAAGCATTAATACTTCCAAGATTAATACTACTTGCTGGATTCGCTCCTGGTCGCACTACTCCATTTACCGTAACACTATTTGTTACAAACGTTGTTCCAGCAGGTATACTATCAACAAAAATAACATTATTTGCAGCGACATTCCCATTGTTCGTGACATTCACTGTGTACGTTAATACGTCATTAAGTGTTGCCGTCTGTAGATCTACAGATTTTTGCAAACTAAGATTTGCACGGTTTACCGTCGTCTGTACTGTATTTGAAGAAGCTGTACTTGTGATAGGAGGACTTCCGACGAAAGGACGGAATTGGTACGACACCATTGCACGATTGGAAATTGGATTTGGATTTGGGAATGACGTAACTCTCACTTGAAATGTAACAATTCTTTGAGCGTTATTTGGGATTGTACCTAAATTTATTCCACTAGCTGGATTTGCGCTCGGCTGTGTTATTCCCCCCACTGTTACACTACCAGCTATAAATGTTGTTCCATTCGGAATATTATCTTGTAATACAACGTTTTCTGCACTTCCTGTTCCTGTATTCGGAACGGTAATCGTATATGTGAGAATATCCCCTACCCCTGCAACTGTTCTATCAACCGATTTAACAGGGTTAATAATTGGCCCCGTCGCATCAATTTGAACACCAAAACCAGCTGCAGCATATCCATCTCCATTTGTAATGAAGCGAACTGTCGCTGACGTTTGATTATTTACTAATGATGATGAGGCATCTACATTCGTAATATCCCATCCTTGTCTTCGAACGGCTAAAGCGATTCCTAACGGCTGATTCAAATCTCCAAATGTGCCTGTTGTATCTAAATTCCCGCTGTCATTACAAATTTGTGACTGAAAGAAATTATTTGCGGGGTTTCTCGGTCCGAATAATGCAACTGTAGCATTAGCGTTCGGCCAAAGCGAAGTTGGTCTCCAACAATGTTAGAATCACCTTCTTGAGCAGTTACAAGTACTCTTCCTGTAACAGATCCTGTAGATGGCGTTGCAAAACCTGAAATAGTAGCATCAACTGGTGGCGATGAAGCATCGATAATTTCTTGACCTGCATACACTGACAAATTCCTAAGAGGTAAACTTGCATTTTGATAAACTACCTCAAGCGTCCAACCAGCTGAACGACTGACTGTTGGATCAGCAGAAGTTCTTGTAGCCGGTACCGCACCCGTTGTATATGTTCCTGCTCCACCTGCGTTAACAAGATTCGTTACATTAGCAGAGCGAACATAATAAAACTGGTTCCCAACTGAACCTTGCTGCGCCGTTGCAGGATCTGGCGTAACAGAAAATGTTCCTGCTGGTGTTGTAAATGAAATATTATCATTTAAAAATGCTGTAACATCCTCTGTATCGGTCCGGTATGTGCCGGCCCATACTAGTTCTGCGTATAAAACACTACTCCCTGCTGGAAGGTTCAAAATTGCACTTGAAGAATTTAATGGCCAGTCATTCGTTGTTCCTGCCGGGAATCCAGGTATTTGAAGCGATGTATTTATCGTTGTAAACACATCAATCGTACCGAAGTTATTGTTTGGTGCAGGTGATGTAGGACTTAGTCCCAACGTGTTCCCAGTGAACGTGACGGCACCAGTTACTGTTGTTGTAAAACGATTCATAAAAGGCACATAATCATCTCATTTCATTTTTAGTAAAACGTGCTCTATACTATAAAATGTAGACAAACTATGCAACGTACGTTGTCCAACAAAATTCCACATATATGGAGAGGAGTTTATTACACTATGCGCTACGTTATCGTAACAGGAACTTCACAAGGTTTAGGTGAGGCAATCGCCGCGCAATTGTTAGAAGAAAACACGAGTATCATCTCTATTTCTAGAAGAGAAAATAAAGAGCTTACTAAACTCGCAGAACAATATAACAGCAATTGCATTTTCCATTCCTTAGATCTTCAAGATGTACATCATTTAGAAACTAACTTTAACGAAATCATTTCATCCATTAAAGAAGACAATGTATCTTCTATTCATTTAATTAATAATGCCGGTACAGTTGCACCTATGAAGCCGATTGAAAAAGCAGAAAGCGACCAATTCATTACGAACGTTCACATTAATTTACTTGCCCCTATGATTCTTACATCTACGTTCATGAAACATACGAAAGACTGGAAAGTAGATAAACGCGTTATTAACATTTCATCTGGTGCAGGAAAAAATCCTTACTTTGGCTGGGGCGCTTATTGTACAACGAAAGCTGGTGTAAATATGTTTACACAATGCGTAGCGACTGAAGAAGAGGCAAAAGAATATCCAGTAAAAATCGTCGCTTTTGCACCTGGTGTTGTTGATACAAATATGCAAGCACAAATTCGCGAAACAAATAAAGAAGACTTCATAAATTTAGACCGCTTCATCGCATTAAAAGAAGAAGGAAAGCTACTGTCACCTGAATATGTTGCGAAAGCAATTCGTAGCTTACTAGAAACAGAGGACTTCCCGCAAGGTGGGGTAATTAGAATTGATGAATAACAAAAAGGCACGCTATACTAGTGTGCCTTTTCATTCTACTTCTCTAAAAATATAAGTACAGACTCCATAATCTGTTCATAACCGATTTCTTGATAAATTTTATTCGATATTGGATTTGCCAGGTCAGTATATAATGTCGTTGTTTTGTAACCTTCATCTAACATACGTTGACTAAGTGCAGCTACACAATTTGATGCGTACCCTTTTTTCCGTTCTTCTTTCGGCGTATATACGAAATTAACTGTTATATTATTTGTAGTTGGTCTTGTTTTTGCAGCTACAGAGACTAATTTCCCGCCAATCTCCAGACCAAATAAACGGTTGGTAGTTATTAATGTATGCGCGGTTTGTTTCGCTTCCTCTTTCGTAGTAGGTAACTTCACGTCTTCGCAAAATTGATATATCCATTTTTCTATTAATGGTAGCTCATCACTATTTATCGTACGAAAAACCCCATCCTTGTTCCACTTCTTTACTCGTTTTAATTCATATACACCTTGCTCCATTCCAACTACCATTTTTTTCTGTTCTAATATCGCAATCTCTTCAGCTAACTTCTGTATGACTTTCTTATTACCAATGAAACCAGGAATATCCGGATACACTTTTGTTAACTCCTTTGCAAGTTCCACTATATCCTCTTCCGCAATTTCAGAAGTTGCAACAATCATTTGTTTCTCCACAGTTTGAAGAAATACAACTGCAATTTCTTCTCCTCGTTTCGCTACCGCCATAAATATCGGTTCTTGAACAACTTGTAAAACGCCTAATATTAAATTATTCGCCTGCTCATTCTTTTCTAAAAATGATGTAACATCTTCTTTAAAGCGAAGTATTTCTTCATATACGTGCAAATGAATCATCGACAATCTCTTCTCTCCATTTATATTTTAATTAAGTATTGGCGATTAATTCATTAAATCCTTCTTTTACGATTCAATAATATTTGAAACTAATGTGCTCAAATCATTTTCAGCATGCAAAACTCTCTTCTTTTCCTTCTCAAATATCTCTGCTTCTTTTCGAAAAGATTCTTTGCGTTTTTGAATCATACGCTCCATCTCTTTTTTACTCGGACCACCATATACATTTCTTTTTTGAATAAAAGCTTCTGGTGATATAATTTCTTTCCACTCTTCTTCTAATAAATTTACTCTTAACTTTTCTTGCAAGTACATATTTACTTCTTTGAAATGTAATTCATGTAATTCTTTCTTCTGCTGCATAGACATATTCGCAATCGTACTTGCTGCATGGTGTGCATGTCGAAAAGGTATTTCATAGTTTTTTGTTAAAACATCTGCGAAATCTGTAATCGTAATCGCGTGTTTATATGAACGGCTTTTTAACGTTTCCGCTTCTACTTTCATCGTTCGAATAACTGCGTTCATAATACAAAAAACACGAATCGCCTTTTCGATTCCTTTATATAAATACGGCTGCAAGTCATCCTCCGTATCGACAATATCGCCAAATGGTGTATTATGAATCATTTGAAATACAGTAAAGGCTTCCCCTAAAGCACTACTCGTAATAGCGCGGGCATGTTCAATTGAAACAGGATTTCGTTTTTGCGGCATAATACTACTTATTTGTACATATGGCTTTGCTACAGTAATCCCATCATATTCTTTCGTCGCTAATAGTAAAAAATCATGAATCCATCTACTTGTGTTCGTCATAATAACCATTAGCAACGAACTAATTTCTAATAAATAATCCGCCCCAGCGACAGCATCATATGAGTTCTCAATTACATTTGTAAATCCCAATAGCTGTGCCACTCGTTCTCGCTTAATCGGAAAACTTGTTGTAGAAAGGGCAGCTGCCCCCATTGGAGAATGATTTACAAGATGATACGCTTTTCTCGTTCGTTCTAAGTCTCTTTGCATCGTATCGTAAATTGCCAAAACATAATGACCAAATGTTGTTGGTTGCGCTGGTTGTGTATGTGTATACGCAGGCATAATTGTTTCCATATGTTCCTCAGCGAGCTCCAGCATACTTTCTTGCAGCAATAAATGATGTTCCATTAACTGTAATACATATTGCCGCAAACTCATGCGATACATCGTTACACCCATATCATTTCTACTCCTACCGATATGCATATTACTGACAAATTCACACTTTGCTTCTTGAGAAAGTAAATGTTCAACTAAGAAAAAAAGATCTTCATGTTGCTCTGTATATAGCAACTGATCCTTTGGAATTGCCCCTACCTTTTTAAGTGCTGTTAATATAACTTTCGCTTCTTCTCTTTTCATTAACTTTTCTTCAGTTAACATAATAATATGTGCCCTATGCACTTGAAACATATCTTTCAATAAATAATTGCGTTGAAAATCAAATACATGCTGTAATACACAATCCACATATGTTTTCCCAGGGAAATCAGCGCCTTCACTCTTTATAAACTCTTCTTTACTCTGTTTCATCACCTTTTCCCCTCTCACCTAAGTATTACTACCCATCATACCCAGGGATGGAAAAAAAGTGCTTGTACGTAAAAATAAACTCGGTGCTTATAGCACCGAGTTTATTTAATAAAAGTCGCATCATACTTATCACTTTGCAACACTTGGAAATGTAAATTTGCTAAATGTTTACGTATTTCAGCACTGTCATCTTCATTTAAATTATTTGCCAAGAAAACAATTTCTGTACAGTTTCCGCGTTTATCCATTGCATAAACTGCTTTAGTTACCGTCCATGGTGTATAACCATTCTTTTGCCCGGCATGCCTGAATGTTTTACGATATTTCTTCGCACTCATATCTGTTTCAACGATATTCGCCCACACTTTTTCTTCCGCTTCTGTAAGACCACCTTGATGATTGGCCTTTTGAAGCAGTACCATATAATCGTTAGCGGAAGCAGCCGGCAATCTATCCGACCAAATTTTATCATATCGTTCCTCTAAATAAAGAGGAATTTCCTTCTGTAATAATGGCCCCTTCTTTTTTAAGCGTTCGTGAATAATCATAGCATATTCACGATATTGCTCTTGAGACATTTCTTTTAACTTTTTCTCTATTTTATATTTTGGAACATGTAATTCTTTATGCAAATATCCCGGAATGTATAAAGATGAAACAATCGGAAATAGCGGTTGATGTGCAGGAAGCGCTAAACTTTGTAAATTTCGATTAATATTGTCTAATCCTAATACCTCCATTAAATATTCAGTATTTGCATTAGAACTAAACTTAACCATTCCTTTTGCAACTTCTTCTAAAGAAACCGCTCCTTCAGTTATCTTTTCTTTTTTTTGCAAATAATTTTGCCATCTATCTTGTGCACCACCATCTGTACTCGGCACATAATAACGATTCACATCATTAATTGAAACGAAACTAGACGGATCAATTTTCCCCTCTGTAACTTGTTTCGTATATTCAAGCGCCACAATTAACTTCATCGTACTAGCAACTGGCAATACAACATCTGGATTTACAGAATACACAACTTTATCATTTCTCTTTACCAGAAGAGCACTATTTTTTTCATCTTTATGTTCTTCAATAAAGGATGCTATGTACTGCGCATCATCATTATTTGAACTCCACACTTTTTTCACTAAAAAGTTACCCGATATCAGCAAAACAAAAATACCCAAAATCACTGCGCATACTATAGTTTTTTTCAAGTAACATTCCTCTCCTATTGTGTAACTCTTCTCTATTTATCTCTTAAAAACAAAATAATGGAGATGATTATTTAAATAATCATCTCCATTATTTTAACTTGTATGTTCCTATTATGTCTACGTCATAATTTTCACAAAATCTTCAAGAAACTTTTTATAATGTAATGACCAACCAATTCTCACCCAATTTTTCAATGCTTTCGCATCAGGTTGCGGGCGAAAATCAGCGATACTTTCTCCTTTTGCAACTCCAACCGTATCGACATCAACACGGCGATACACGTAATCTAAAAGAGATGGATTTGCCGCTACCATCATTGTAACAACGTCATGTACTGGATTACCTGTTATTTTGGGATTTAACTTTTTATAAGCTTTATAATAATACGTAAATATCGGTTCGATTAACTTATTAAAACTTGTTTTAGAGTGTTTCGTAATATATTTTACCATCTCTGGTGTAATAATTGCTTCGGATGTAACGTTAAGCGGCACTACTGTCACATTTTTCGCATTTTGCATAACTAATTGTGACGCAATAGGATCACCATGAAAATTCGCCTCTGCGACTGGTGTAACATTTCCAGGCATTAAGAACGCACCGCCCATTATATAATATTCTTTCACATACTTCATCATCGGTTTTTCTAAAATAAAAGCTGTTGCCAATGTTGTTGACCTACCAGCATCAACAATAATTAATTCTCCTTTATACTTTTCAAGAATATCGAAAAATGCACAAAAGGGTTTTATATTTGGTGAAAAAGCTTTTGGGGGTTTAATAGGTCCTAAGCCATCTACGCCGTGAATTTCTGGATAATACGTCACAAAATCACCAGACAAAGGTATTTTAGCACCATTAATAACAGGTATATCTTCCCTGCCAGCTATTTGCAATAAATACGCCGCATTACTCGTCGCCTTTTCCTGCGTTACATTCCCATATCCAGTTACGACTCCAACGATATCAATATCAGGATGCAACAATCCATACATAATTGCTAAAGAGTCATCAATTCCCGGGTCTCCCAAAAATAACACTTTTTTCATCGACCTCAACTCCATCCCCTCAGTTGTTATTAATTTATGAATAGCCATGGATATACAGAATAGAAAAGAACAAATTCACAAGAAAAACGTAGTCCTATATGGACTACGTTTTTCCTCTAACTTATACTGTTTTTCTTCACAGTACTCATACTTCCAATGATGTAAGCGATAAACGCCAAGCAAATTGGGAAAACAACTGTATGTATACCAAATGGATTAGGGAAGCAAAGATGAATTAACATATAGGAGCCTACTCCAACTAGAATAGATGCAAGAGCTCCAGTTGCATTTCCCTTTCTCCAATATAAACCTAGTACAATCGGCCAAATGAATGCCGCTTCTAAACCACCGAAGGAAAATAAATTTAACCATATTAAAAAATCTGGTGGCTTAATAGCTGCAGCATATACGAGTAATCCTACGATACCAGTAATCCATAGACTACCTTTCTTTATCGTACTATCTGCTGCATCTTTATTTATGTAATTCACATATATGTCCTTAATAATTGACGAACTTACAAGTAAAAGTAATGAGTTTACTGTAGACATTATCGCTGCCATTGGTGCAGCTAAGAAAATTCCAGCTAGCCAAGGTGGTAACACTTCCATCGCGAGTAGCGGCATCACTTTATCTGGTACCGTTATACCAGGAAGTACTACTCGTGCAAATACACCAGTTAAATGCATACCAATCATAATTGTACCAACGACAATCGTCCCAATGATAAGCGCTTGATGCATAGCTTTTGAATTTTTATAAGACATAGCACGCACACTAATTTGTGGTAACCCAACGACTCCGATTCCAATTAAAATCCAAAACGATGCCACATATGATTTCGTTAAACTGCCGTCTGCTCCGAATGGTGTAATTAAATTCGGATTAATTTGAATAAGTTCCTGCATAATCTTTTCAACTCCACCACCAGCAATGACAGTAGCAATTAAAATGATTGTTGTTCCGACTAACATAATGATTCCTAATAACGTATCTGATAAAGCAACTGCACGAAATCCACCAATTAGCACGTACACTAGTACAGAAAATGTAAATAAAAATAGTGCCGTTGTATAAGAAAGTCCTGTTAGTGACTCAATTAATCGTCCGCCGCCAACCCACTGGGCTACTGTTGCTGAGAACAAAAAGACTATAATACATAGCGCAGAAAGAACAACTACCGCTTTATTATTGTATCTGCCCTTCAAATAATCAATAAGAGTAATTGCTTCCATCTTCCTAGCGATAATAGCAAACTTTTTACCGATAACCGTTAAAACGATATATCCTGTTACAACTTGAATCGCTGATAACAACACCCATCCAAGACCCATATTGTAAGCAATACCAGGCCCGCCGATAAAGCTACTTGCACTACCGTACGTAGCAATCATTGTCATAGCTAATAATAAGCCGCCGAGCTCACGTCCACCAAGAAAATATTCTTGTAAAAATTTATTATTAGCGGTTGCTTGTACACGTCTTGATGCGTATACACCGATTAAAAACACAACGATAAAAGAAATTATCATTGGAATTATTACATACCAATTCATCTATCATTCCTCACTTTTTTCTTCCTCATCGAGTGAAATATCTTGAAATAAAAAACGAACAACTAAAATAAGCAAAATAACCATTACGATAAATCCAACGATACAGCTATAAAAAAACCACGCTGGAAAACCTAATACATATGTATATTCACTCGGATCCTTACTTCCAAGCCCATAAGCAAATCCATACCATATTATAAAATTAATAATAGCTAATCCAAGACCGATTAACGCTTCTCTATGGGCAACTCGAAAGCGTGGATCATCATGATAATTCTTCATTTTCTCCCCCCTCTCACGATGTATAATTGTACCACTGTTCTTCTAGTTTTTCCTACTAGAAAGCAAAAACAAGCAGGATTTTTTATATTCATATAGAAGATTTTCTTACATTACATATTTTTTACAATTGTAACACAAATGAAATTTGAATTTTCAGTATTTATTAATTATGATTTAAATTAGAGGCTTTCCATCTAGTTCCCACATCCTTGATTTCGGAATAAACGCCGTCTTGTACTGCGTTTACATTATATTTTCAAGGGGGTTATACAATGAGTCAACTAGCTGTAAATCTTCATGAAAAGGTAGAAAAGTTTCTTCAAGGTACAAAAAAGTTATATGTGAATGGATCTTTCATTGAAAGCGCTTCCGGTAAAACATTTAAAACACCTAACCCAGCAACCGGCGAAACACTTGCCGTCGTTTCTGAGGCTGGTCGCGAAGATATTCATAAAGCTGTTGTTGCAGCTCGCATGGCTTTTGACGAAGGTCCTTGGTCTCGCATGAGCACTGCTGAGCGAAGCCGTCTTATGTACAAGTTAGCTGATTTAATGGAAGAACATAAAGAAGAGCTTGCACAGCTCGAAACATTAGATAACGGAAAGCCAATCCGTGAAACAATGGCAGCAGACATACCACTTGCAATTGAACATATGCGCTATTATGCTGGCTGGGCTACGAAAATCGTCGGTCAAACAATTCCTGTTTCTGGTAATTACTTTAACTATACACGCCATGAGGCTGTTGGTGTCGTCGGTCAAATTATTCCTTGGAACTTCCCACTTCTTATGGCAATGTGGAAAATGGGAGCAGCGCTTGCTACAGGATGTACAATCGTTTTAAAACCTGCAGAACAAACTCCACTATCCGCTCTATACTTAGCTGAATTAATTGAAGAAGCTGGATTCCCGAAAGGTGTTATTAATATCGTTCCTGGATTCGGTGAATCAGCTGGACAAGCTCTTGTTACTCATCCACTCGTTGATAAAATTGCATTTACTGGCTCTACTCCAGTCGGTAAACAAATTATGCGACAAGCATCTGAATCATTGAAACGTGTTACTTTAGAGCTTGGCGGTAAATCACCGAACATTATTTTACCAAACGCCGACTTATCTCGCGCGATTCCTGGTGCACTTTCTGGTGTTATGTTTAACCAAGGACAAGTATGCTCTGCTGGATCACGCTTATTTGTTCCAAAGAAAATGTACGATAATGTCATGGCTGATCTCGTCCTTTATTCTAAAAAATTAAATCAAGGCGCTGGTCTAAGTCCAGAAACTACAATCGGTCCTCTCGTTTCCGAAGAACAACAAAAACGTGTAATGGGCTACATTGAAAAAGGGATTGAAGAAGGCGCTGAAGTACTTTGCGGAGGAAGTAATCCATTCGATCAAGGCTACTTCGTTTCTCCTACAGTATTCGCTGACGTAAATGACGAAATGACGATCGCAAAAGAAGAAATTTTCGGTCCAGTTATTTCTGCAATACCTTTTAACGATATTGATGAAGTAATTGAACGTGCAAATAAATCACAATTCGGCTTAGCGGCTGGTGTGTGGACAGAAAATGTTAAAACAGCACACTATGTTGCAAGTAAAGTACGTGCTGGCACTGTATGGGTAAACTGCTATAACGTCTTTGATGCAGCATCTCCATTTGGAGGATTTAAACAATCCGGCCTTGGCCGTGAAATGGGATCTTACGCATTAAATAACTATACAGAAGTGAAGAGCGTTTGGCTCAACTTAAACTAACGAAAAAGAACCTGACCTATCCGGTCAGGTTCTTTTCATTATGTATTCATTTAAACTTGCAATCCCCCGCTTACATTTAACACTTCTCCTGTAATATAGGAAGCGTATTCTGATGCTAAAAAGGCTGCAGCATTTGCAATATCTTCTGGCGTTCCAATTCTACCAATCGGAATCGCACCAACCATCTTTTCTTTTACTTTATCTGGTATCGTTTTTGTCATATCTGTATCCATAAATCCTGGACAAATCGCATTACAAGTAATACCGAAACTCCCAACCTCTTTCGCTGCTGTTTTTGTTAAGCCTACAACACCTGCTTTTGTAGCTGCATAATTTGCTTGTCCTATGTTTCCTTCTCTACTAATTGAAGATATATTAATAATACGCCCATATCCTTGCTGCCTCATATAAAGAAGTGCTGGCTGCATACAATAAAAAACGCCTGTTAAATTAACTTGTAATACTTGCTCCCAAGCAGACTTCTCCATCTTATGTAACATTGCATCTCTTGTAACCCCAGCGTTATTCACTAAAATATGTAGTGTACCAAATTTTTGAACCGCATATTCAATTAACGACTTCGCTTCATTTTGATTGCTCACATCACATCGATATAAGCTCACTTCATATCCTTCATCCAATAACTCACGTGTCGTTTTTTGTAGCTTCTCTTCATTTACATCACTAATTAATACTTTAGCCCCTAGTTTTGCAAAAACTCGTGCAATTTCTTTTCCAATTCCCTGCGCAGCACCTGTTACAACTGCTGTTTTTCCATTTAACAAGTCCATCCCTATCCCCCATTTCTATTAGCTATACTGTATATTTCGGCTCTATGCTTTCCAAATCCTCTTTGTATAAAAAAGTCTATTTGTGTCAAACTAACTTTGCAACGCCGCATAAAGTGAAACTTTAATCAGTGGGGATTTTGTTCATCCCCCGCTGATTATTAGCCCTCACCAATCGGGCATTTACGGGCAGTTAATCTCCCACCTAGCTTCTTTGTTCCATCTGAATTTTGAGGTGGGAGTTTTACTAACCGTTTATGCGGGATAAAACACAAGGAGATTGTGTCGAATGAAAAACAAAAATGTAAACCGAAACAAATCTGCTGATGGCATTGATGTTGAGTTCTCTCGCGAGCTCGCTGACCACAATGACTTAGAAGCAAACGCACGTGCAAATGCCGCTGATGCACGTCAAAAACGCCAGTCATCAGAAAAATAAGGCACTACAACGTTCCTTATTCTTTTCAACAGGGACCTACTACCCGAAAAATAAACCGAGAGCTACTCTCGGTTTATTTTTTATATTTTTTTATATAATGTGCCAAAGCGAGCAACGGATATATATGTCCGTAACTATGATACCGAATATAAAAGCCACCCGGTAACCCTGTACCAGTAGGATATTTTTCATTCATAGTAGGCTGCGCAAGCAAATATGAAATTCCTTTTCGAATAATTGGTGTTTCTTGATCATAGTAAGAAATGAGTGCATCAAGCGCCCACGCTGTTTGTGACGGCGTGCTAAAAGGTAAAGAAATAAATTTTTTCTCTACACTACTTTGACAGGATTCTCCCCACCCTCCGTCTTCATGCTGCAAATGCTCGAGCCATGAAGCTGCTTTTTTCAACGATGGATGATTAGAAGGCACTCCTAATGCACGTAAGCCTGTCATTGCTGCCCATGTACCGTATATATAGCATATCCCCCATTTCCCATACCATGACCCATTCGACTCTTGTACATCCATTAACCATTTGACTGCTTTCTTTTTTTTCTCTTCAGACAATTCATTCGGCGCATACGTTCCGAAAAACTCTAACACCCTACCTGTAATATCTGGTGTAGACGGATCAGTTATCATATCACTCGCATTTTCAATCGGTAAATTCGCTAGTAACTTGCTCGTTACCTCTCGTTCAAAAGCTCCCCAGCCTCCATCATTGTTTTGCAATCCTTTTATCCATCCGACGCCTCTATCCCATGCACCATCTACTTTACTATTCCCTCTACTTCGCGCTAACGCTCTAAGAGCAGCTGTTGTATCGTCTACATCAGGGATCGTCGTATTCACATCTGAAAATCCCCAGCCGCCAGCTATAATGGACGGTGCGTGTACACTCCAATCCATTTTCTTAGCTTGTTGTCTTTGTAGTAAATATTCCGTCGCCTTTTGAATCATCTTATTTTCTTTTATTACATTAGCTTCTTGCAATGAATAGCTAAGTAAAGCGGTATCCCATACGGTAGAAGGAGAATTTTGCAAATGACTTCCTCTGTCCATCTTCCATATATAAGATTTTAATCCTATCACAGCTTTCTCAATAATTGGAGACTGCATAGAGTGCCCTAATGCAAGCAAAGCATAAATCATATAAAACGTAGCACTCGCGTAACTATATAATGTTCCATTTTCATCTATACGCTCCTTCATAAAGCGCTCTACTTCTTCGTATCCTTTATGATGTAACGATAATGGATAAGATATCACCTTTTTCACATCACCTAAAAACGATTGAAACAGCGGAGACCGCTCCTCTCGAAACCAGTGCCCACCCCCGCCTGCAATATGATTTAAATTTGGCAATAACTTTTTCTCTACACTGAATCTCTTATTCATACAAATCATCATCGGAATTAAATGTATACGTGCTGAGCTGCTTAGCCCAAATATACTGAGGGGGGAGTCATCTTGTAAAAATAATATTGGTGTTGGAAAGTGAAAAAGCGCAGGAAATTCATATTCTCCATGAATCGCTAATAAAAATTTCGTCATAAAATGGGCACGAGAAACTCCTCCGTGTTCCTTAATAAACATTTCAGCACGCCTCATATTCATATCGTCTTTCGAATATTTTTCCGAAGCAAGTAAAGCAGCATATGCTTGAATCGTCGCGGATAAATTCCCTCCCTTTTCATCTTCGTATAATTTCCAAGTCCCTTCATTTGTTTGAAGAGATGCTAACCTTTTCACAAACGGCTCTATTTCGTCATTTCGCCCTAATAATTTGAGTAAAAAAATCATGTGACAATCCGTTAGCAATGCTCCTTCAAAACAAAATGACCACGTTCCGTCTTGCCTTTGCATCGTTTGAAGTGCAGTCGTTCTCCGCTCTATCTCCTCACGCACTTTGTCATATAGTAGCACACCGCTCACCCACCCTTTCTAAGTCCGTATACGATATTCGAAAAGCTAGCTAAATATGTATGAAAACAAAGAAAAGCAGAACGTGTATTACACATTCTGCTTACAAACAATACCCAACCCCGACAACAATTCCTAATAGTGCACCAACAACAACTTGATACGGTGTATGTCCAACGAGCTCATTTAACTTTTTATATTCTGTTTGTCTACCATGAAAAAAATCATTCAATATTTTCGCTTGCTTACTTACCGCAAGCCTTACTCCTGAAGCATCGTACATAACAATAATGGCAAAAATAGCGGCAACCGCAAATATTGGACTCTCCACCCCTTCCACCACTCCGACACCTGTAGCAAGTGCAGTAACAGTCGAAGCATGCGAACTTGGCATTCCACCTGAAGCGAAAAACTTAGCAAAATCAAACTCACCTGTTTTTATTAATTTAAAAACAACTTTCGTTAACTGTGCTAAAAACCAAGAAATTACAGCTGCTATAAGTGGGTCATTATGTAAAATTGTTTCCATGTTTTTCAGCTCCTCACTGACTATAATGGAATTTCTATATAATATAAGTATAAAGAAAAATGCGTAGAAAATACTACGCATTATGATACTTTTGCTGATTTATTTTTAATAAATTTCGGTTGTTTCTGTAATAGAAACTTTGTTTTTGCCATTGAAAAGACAAATAAAGCAACCCATATACAGAAAAACGCAATCATATGAGTAGATGTGAAATGTTCACCAAAAACGAACACACCTAAAATTAAACTAATAGTCGGCGCGATGTATTGTAAAAATCCTATCATATAGAGCGGAATAAGTTGTGCCCCTTTAGCAAAATAAAAGAGTGGTAATGCTGTAACAATACCCGCACCTATTAAAAGAAACGTTGATACTGCCGAAATAGAACCGAACGAACCGAAACCATGCACTCCTGTCATAAACAAATATATAAGTGCAAATGGCGTCACTAACATCGTTTCCATCGTAAGCCCGATTGTTGCGTCGTAATTTAATAATTTTTTCGTTAATCCATATAATCCAAATGAAAAAGCAAGTGAAAGAGAAACCCATGGAATTGATCCGAAACGTACCGTTAAAATAACAACACCTAATCCAGCTAAACCGACCGCAACATATTGCCAAAAATTCAGCTTCTCTTTTAAAACAACTGTACCAAGTAAAATACTTATAAGTGGATTAATATAATACCCAAGACTCGCTTCGATTACATGGTTATGATTTACTGCCCATATGTATACAAACCAGTTTCCACTAATAAGTACCGAAGCAATTGTTAATGACATTAATAATTTAGGTCGTTTAAAAAGGGCCACTAACTCCCCACCAAACTGACGAAATCTCTTTGTTACTCCTAAAACTAACAACATAAAAACAAATGCCCAAACGATGCGATGCGCTAATATTTCATCTGCCGGTACTTCCTCCACCCATTTCCAATAAATCGGAAGGACTCCCCACATCGTATACGCACCCGCCGCATATATAATCCCCTGCTTTTGTTGTGCTGCTTGACTCCCCATCTTCCCTGTTCTCCTCTTCTCTTTTTTTCTTCATTATAAGGTCTCACATGCTTACTTTACCAATATTCAATCTGCATTTCTTTCGACATTCCTCTTACAAATCCCTTATATGTATAAAAACACTCCTACTGTTATAATCACGAGCACTGGAATACCGAAGATAAATTTACTTTTATGTGTCTTATGATGAAACATATACATACCAATCCAAGCTCCAACCGCTCCTCCAGCTACAGCTGATAAAAATAACGTACTTTCTGGCGTTCTCCACTGCTTTTTCTTTGCTTTTCGCTTATCAAGCCCCATCATACTAAATGCTATAACGTTGATAATAATAAAATAAATCCATTTCATCTCTTTCTCTCCCTTAAAAAATTCGCTTTATTGTAACACGAAAAAACCACGCAGGCGAGTAGCCTGCATGGTTTTATACTTCAGTCTCATGATTTTCTTGTTCTTTTTGTTCTTCCATTTGTTGCTCTGCAATCTCCGCTGAAATCATTCCATAATAAATTTCTGGATATAATCCAAATATTTGATATACACTCCCTAAAAACGGCATCGGAATCCCTCTTTTCTAAAGTTGTATTGCCATTCTTAAGGATTCCCTTTTCGCTCATTATACATTCGTTTTTGGTGCTTCTTCTTCATCGTGAACATGTAATACATTTTGCCATTTTTTATAAGGTGCACTATTTGGATCTACATACCCTTTCGCATACGAACGATCCCACAATTGCTTAATAAACATCTCTTTTTCTTTCTTCGCAACCATATCCGCGCCTGTTCCGTAGTAATTTTGGAAATACAACTCAATTTCATCAAGGAATAATCTTAACAACTCGTCGGATGTTTCTTCTAACGTCGGGTCATATTTCGCCTCACGGTCATACATTAAAATCATATCTAAAATATTATGGACATGCTCTTTACGAAGCCATCTAATATCTTGAGCACCTAATACAAATGGATGTGTATATAAATGTCCACCTTGTATCATCGCTTTGTCTTGTTCTTCTTCAAACCTGGACAAGATGTTTTCATAAATGAACGGATTATGAAGCAACGCTCTGTGCAACTTATAACTTTCGCTTGAAATATTTTTCCCCATCGACTGGATTAAAAAGCTACGGCCGACACCGTTATATTGATACACGAATTGTCCATCCACAGCAACTAAACTAATCCAGCGGTACATATACGCGTATAGAAGAGCACGATTACATTTATCGTAATCTAACTTCGTTTGCGTTGCATTCAAGTCTGGCATAAAGGCTGGCAAATGCCAATATTTATCTAAATGCGGCGTCAAACTAGATTTTTTACTATTTAATTTGTTCACGCGGCGATAATACGATTGGAAGTAATCACCTTTATCATTCATAAAACCATTTGAAATATGCCCAGATGAAAGCTTAGGAAAATCTTGTAGCGATAATCCGTAATGAGCACGATAACAAATCACTTCAAATGGTGAAAACGTCTCGTTTACCGTATCTTTTTCTTTGAACATTTCTTGCAATAACTCTTCTTGCAATTCTTGTTTTAAAGATGGATGTACGCCCCAATATTGTAATTCCCTGTGATGAGAAACTTTCGGAACGAACGGACTTGCTAAATGGAAGAGATCTTCAATTTTTTCACGAACGTATTCATCACGATCACGCTTCTTGAAATCTGCTTCTTTTCGCAATGCTTCAACGATATTAAGCTCTAATTTGTCACGATAGCGCACTTGAAGTTCGTCATAACAATAACTCAATATATGTTCACGATAGAAGTCTTCAACCTTTTTCGACTGAATTTCTTCGGCCTTCGCATCACGACAATATTCCCCGTACAAGCTCATATAAATTTCTGCTGATATATCTTTCGGTAATACACCTAAATTTAAATGTTGCTGCATATCTTGCCAAATCTTTTCTTGTAATTTCTCTTCAGCTAATACGTATACATTCGTCGGGTTCGTTTTCCCCTCAAATTCTTTGCTTCGCTTTTGAATTTCAAACAATAAATTTTCACGTGTTTCGTGTAAGTTATCAAAAAACCTTTCCCAATATTGAATCATTTTATCAACTGCTTGGTATAGCGATTGATACACGAGTTCTAGCAACATCTCTTTACGATACTCACTTAATTTGTGTACGTACTGCGTTACAATATCTTCAAATTCTTTTTTAAACAAACGCTGCTGATTATTAATCATTTTTCCAAACCAGCCTTGTTGCTGCGCGATTTCTACTCGGCGAACAGCTGTTACCGTTCCATCAATATTACTCACATTAAATTTCTTATCGTAGTTTTGAATTAAATTACGCTTTTGTTCATTATTTTCATGTAGTCGATTCATCTTCTCTACTAACTGCTTACGAATTTCATACAGCATGAAACGTGCTGCAACTGGATGAACTGGATCCGTTTTCTTTAAAAACCATGTATTTAATTGGTAAGACTGTCCTTCTGAGCCACTCGGTATAAAGCGGTCTGATTCGACCATATCATATAAAAGTGTAGTCACATGCTCATGTACACGACTTGGAATCGCATAAGCATATAAACGCACCGCATGATCAACTCTCGCTACTTCACCCTTCATTTGTTCCATTATTTTAAGTTTCGCAGCTGATATTTTGCACTCATGCTGCAGGCGGTTTAATTCTTCATCTTTTTGCACTGTACGGTGTACATAGCTTTCAACAGCCTCTAAAAACAACTTAGACTTTGCGACACCGACCTTACCGCCCTCTGCTCCTTCACGCGTTTCATTGAACATTTGTCTATAAAAAATATGGGCCTGCTCTGGACGAGTAGCAAGATGCTCTAAATCTTCTAAATAACTTTTCCCGCGCTCTGGCTTTTCACGCTGCATACCACGTTTGACATCTTGGTCGTATCTTTGCTTCTTTTCTTGAAACAGTTGATCTAAATGAAGCCAAGACTCATCTAAACCTTGAACCGCCCATTTTAAAGCACAATATTTCAAAACGTGCTCATACGGATAAATAAGTTTCGCCGTTCCTGCCCCACAATATCTACCTTTCCCGCTCGATTCTGCCAATTGCTGAATTTGATTATCTTCTTGTGCAAAATGATTTGCAGACATTGGACTAAATAACTGTAAATGAATTGTATTTGCCATTTGCTCCATATAATCTGATAAATTGTGCAAATGGTGCCCATGTAAATTTTCATAATCATATAAGAAGCAATAATTGTACGGTAAATGATGCTGCTTTATCGTATGATTCGTTCTTCCATCTTCATCCACTTGATCAGGACGATATTCTAATTCAATCGTTACGCCGCCTCGTTTTGATAATTCACCAGTCGACCCCAGCGTAATAGCGTGCAACTCTTTTAACGATGCGTAACCATTCGCTTGCACAGTTTCAAACTCTTTCGCACTAACCGTTCTCGTCTTCACTAAAACATCTGGCATTAAAAACGCACCGCGAATTAAAATGTTATGATGCTGCAATTTCTTCCGGAGCATCTCACGCAAATATAATGCGATTTGTAAAAACATCCCTGAACCTGTTCCGCCAGCTAGTGATGTTACAATAATGACACGTACACCATATTCGGTCTGATCACTTGTAACTGGAAAAATCTTCTCTATTTCTTGCCAAAACGATGTGAGTTTATCTTCTTTCATCGCAGCACGTAACGCTAACCGTGAAATGACGCGTAACTGTCCAGCCCCTTCTGTTAACGGTTTATCAAGTATAGTCGGGTCCATCGGAAACCACTCTGGAATCGTTGGATCTCCCGCAATATACTCTCTCGGTGTTTTACTCGAGCTCGTTTGCGTCTTAAACTTCCGAATATGATCAAATTTACTCAATGTATTCACATCTGTATCAAATACATGCATCGCTACCTTTTTACGACGCTCCTCAGGTAATCTTTCATATATTTGATGTGTGACAGTACTACCGATTCCACCTAAGCCAATTAAAATTGTTGGAACTTGTAATGTCATGTGAACCACCTTCCTATTCTTGCTTGTTTGAAAAGAGAGGGGAAAGAACACTAAGACCCCTCCTCTTTTCCCTATCTACTATTCACATTCGTACCGGTAAATCTCCTTACCATATCCTCTATCAATTACTAAAAGTTCATTTGGATACAGTGTCTTATGTCCCATTCCAACCTCATCCTCTGTTATAAACATTCCATCAATAATCATCCCAACTACTTGTGACTCCTTCGCTACAAATATAGATTTCGATCCTTTTTTCGCTATTAACGTTACAGATTGCACCGTCTTTCTTTCTGCTCGGAATGGAATACCAAAATAGTGCTTCCACCATTTATTTTTAAGTAACTCTGGTTCGGATTGATAAAGCCAATCTTTCGCTACTTCTTGATCCCATTCATAATATAATAACGCTTTTCGGTGAAATCTCGGACGAACAATCCATCCTAAAATAATAATTCCTACTACTAAAAGTAATAAAGTGATAGGAATTACAAATTGAAAAATGAGCGCATATTTCTCAAAAAATGGTGCATTTTCTATGTGAAGTACAATCTTTTCCTTTACTTCTTGTAATTTTGAATCATTAATCGTGATGGTAGCTTCTACGGTGCCTGTATCTGTAAAATTGAATGTGTCGGAGTAATAAGGTCGAGGATAAACGTAAATTTGATTATCATGTTGTTTTACTTCATAGTTGATTGATTGATTGGATGTGACACCAGTAGATTTTAATAGTTTCTTTACAGCCTCTTCTGTCATCGGTTTACCATCTAACTGCGGCTGTAAAATAAATGGTTTACTATTTTCCAAATTCGTTACCTTTTCTTCGTAACCTTTTGTAACAGTTTGAAGTGTTAATTTCGGTTTTACGGATGTATCAATTTTGAATTCTTTCGTCTGCCGATAAAATCCCTTTATGTTCATATGAACTTTTCCGCGTACTAACTCTTTGCCAACTTTTGTCTCATAATAAAACACATGTCTTTTATCATCCCACTTCATCGGATACTGCTTTCCGTCTATTTCTACTTCTGCTTCAAAATAAGAAATTTGAATTGGTAGCTCCGTAGGTTTTGCTTCAATAACAGCCGTTACTCCTTCGTACATTTTCTCAACATTTTTTCTATCTTTATCATCTTTGTCATAAGTAGAAACAGTATAGTTAAGCGCTGGTTCAACTAGTACTTGTAGTCCTTCTTTCTCAATATCTCGATCCACTTCTATCGTATAAGTTCCTGGTTTAATAACTTCCTGATTTTCCGTACTTATATGAACTATATTTCCAAACAATTTCGCTTCTCCTGGTGCATGTATGGAATAAGAAGATTGTAATTGTAATGGTTTAGAAATTTGTGTGACCTGATAATTAGACAAAGAAGGCGATTGTCGTACAAGTGTCATACGCTTTAATGGGAACGGTGTTGTAATCTCTATTTTCTTCCCTACTACTTTCGTTTTTACAATCGATTCAACAGAGGAGAACGGATCACGATTTGCAACTAATGCTGCCACTTGATTTACACTTTTTACAATGCCATCCTCACCACTAGATGGCATCGTTACACCATTTATCTCTTTCTTCCATATTTCTTTAAACGTATTTAGCTGTTCTTTTTCTTGCTGTCCTAAATCCTCTTCCATCGTGATTAAGACTGGATGTAAAGAGATCTTTTTCGAATCCATTTCTTTCTTAAACTGCGCTAACTTCTGTGTAATTTGTTCTTTTCCGCCAATCTTATCTTTCTCCAAATCATTAAATGCCCCGTCAGTTAATACAATAAGCCAAAATTCACGTTTCCCATCTATATCTGCTTCCTTTTTTATAGATTGCATCGCCGTTTCTACTGCGCTAAATGGAGTATTTAAATATGTTTTCCACGCCCCAATCCCCTCAATTTCTGTTTGCCTTTGATCCTTTGTTAATGAAATGTTTAATGGAGCATTCGGCTTACTCATTGGAACGTAAGAAAATTTATCTTTCTCATCTAATAGCGCAACTAAACTTTGCAAGGCGTAATTGGCATACTTCCAGCGATCGTTATTTCTCATGCTGCCCGAATCATCATATACAAGTGAAACGACCCTTTCCTTTGCCTCCTCTCCTTTTGCAAAAACTGAAAAAGGTAAACATATAAATAGAAACAGCATGAACGTGGCACAAATTCGAATTTTCATGATGAGGCTTCGCCACCTTTGTAGACAAATTCCTATGTTTAAATTTATGAGAGGAAACAAGATATATGACTTGTATTTTAGGACAACAGTTCACAACGAGTACATTATGTAAATAAAAATGAACTACTCACATATTGTATTTCGAGTTTTTTCCTTATTATATATCTGAAATAACACATAGCTTTCATACTTTTCCCGCTATAAATTCCACCACTAAAGTTTGATTTTCTTTTCAATACAAGAAATAAAGAGCACGCTATAATTAGCGCACTCTTTATTTCTTCACATACACTTCAACGATCGGATTTTCCTTCTGATCTGCATGTAAACGTATATTCTCTTCCGGCGTATTATAAATGCTAGCTACCAGCATAATTGTTAACAAATTAGGGATTTTCCCGTCACTCCCGTATTTTCGTTCAAGAGCTTCTGTATACTCAAAATCCAAATCTCCTTGCACATATGTATACACTTCAAAACCATCTTCTAAATTACAGACTACTGTGTCTATAATATCCGCTCCTACTTGTTTCTTCATTTCTCCCCGCAATGCTTCAATAAATTCTTCCCAAGGAACTTCGTATGTCTGAAATTGGTCTGTAGATTTCATTTCATTTCCTCCTCACTATATATCCTTTTCATATATTTCCCCTTTCCTATAACAATTATGATAGATAGGTCATTCATACAAGCCGCACTTGTCCCCCCTACATATCGTATTACTGTAATGGGGAAGGAGGAAAGAACATGCATAGACAAAAATGTTATGATACATGCCAACGTTATTTCGGAAAAGTAGTTCGAATTGAAGATCGTGACGGTCGCATTCACTTAGGCAAAATAATCGATGTAACAAACGATTCTGTTTGGATTGAGCCAGTACAGCAGCGCTCATCTTTTGATACAGGATTCGGATACTATGACGCATATTCAAACGGTGGATGTGATATTTGCGGTGGCCTTAGTAGATGTGACAGCTGTGGATTTGGATGCGGCGGTGGGTCTGGTGGTGGATTCGGTGGTGGATTCGGTGGCTGCGGATGCGGCCGTCGTGGTTGCGGCGGTTGTGGATTTGGTGGCGGCTGGGGCCTTGAACTCGGATTTGGTTTTATTTTTGGAATTACTTTAGCTGCATTATTTTTCATCTAACTATAATAAAGAGTTGACTATCTTTAGCCAACTCTTTTTCTCTATTTTTCACATATAAAAATGCGATGCCCTAAAATATGTCGATACATAAGCAGTACTTGTTCGTGTTGCACCCACGCCTCATACAATTCTTCCGGAATAAACGGTGATACATTCCACTCTGGCTCTTCCATATGTCCTGCAACTGTTTCTGCAATAGTTCCGCCACCTGCAATTGTAATTCTTTTAAAATTTGCTGCTTTAAATAAATGAATCCACTCATTCTCAGTTAATAATTCTTTCATACCATATAACTGTCCAATCTTTTCTTCCTCTTTCTTCTCAATATGTTTTTCGGTAATCATTTCAATGACAACAAGCTTTCCATCCTTCTGTAATACACGATAACATTCCGAAATAACCTTTTCTTTATTTGTAAAAGCGAGTATAGATTCTCCAAGTACAAGCTCAAATGAATCATTTAAACACGGTAATCCTTCTACATCGCCTTGAATCAATTGTATATTTAAACCATCAAACAACCATCTATCTTTCGCTTTTTGAATCATAATTTCATTCTTTTCAACTGCGGTCACTTTATAACCCAATTCTTTTGTCATATACGCCGCTGTTTTCCCCGTGCCGCAACCTATCTCAAGAACATTTGCTCCATGTCTAAGTGGCAATTGAGATAACAATTGCTTCGTTAACGTAAAACCACCAGGATGAGCACTCCCTATTCCGTAATAAGCTAAAAAATCAATGTACGAATTTCTTTTCATGGGATTCTCCCTTTTTTATTTTATATATTCCATGCAGGCAGAAAAGTGCATAGAAAAAAGGGCGCATCGCTCGCGCCCTCTCTCTTACTTATCTTCAGAAATATATGCCCATTTGTAGCTGTAATCTCCACCAACTGGATGGTGAATAATACCTTTTACTTTCGGTCTTTGAACAAGAGCATCACCACGTTGATATAACGGTGCAATTACAGCATCATCAAGTAACATTTTCTCAGCTTTCAGTAAGCTATCCCAACGCTCTTTCGTTTTCGTTAATAGCTCGCCTTTACCTTTTTCTACAATTTCATCATATTTCGGATTTGAATATCCAGTTTGGTTATGAGGTCCATTTGTAACGAACATATCAATGAATGTCATTGGATCTAAGTAATCAGGCCCCCAACCAGCGTAAGATAAATCATAATCTAGATCTGATTCTAATTTTAATTTTTGTTTAAACGGTTGGTTTTTCAAATTCACTGTTAAGCCCGGTAAGTTCTTCTCAAGCTCTCCTTTTAAGAACTCACCTACTTTTTTCGCATTATCGCTATCGTAGTTTAATAGCTCTACAGTTACTTGCTCTTTTCCAAGTTCTTTTTTCGCTTTTTCCCAATGCTCTTTTGCTTTTTTCACATCTGTTTTTAAAATATCTCCGTTATCTTTACGGAAGTCTTTTCCATCTGGACTCTTCGCAAATTCTTTTGGTACTAAGTAATCTGCAGGTGTAGATCCGTCATTTAAAATTACATTCGTTAAGCCTTTTTTATCATATGCCATTGCAATCGCTAAACGTAAATCTTTACTCTTTAACACTGTATCTTGATTACCACGTTTTTGATTTAATCGTAAGAAGAACGTTGACGGTGTTTTTTGTGTAAAGAAATCTGGATTTGATTTATATTTGTCAACCATTTCAGATGCAAGTGCTGCACGATCGATTTGTCCACTTTCATATAAGTTGACACGTGTACCGCTATCTTTTACTACGTTAAAGTTGATTTCTTCTAATTTAACTGTTTTATTATCCCAGTATTGTGCATTTTTCTTTAATTTCCAACCTTCTTCATGTTTCCAATCTGTTAATGTAAACGGTCCGTTATACAACGTTGTATCCGACTCTAAACCGTATTTTTCACCTTTTTCTTTTACGAATTTTTCATTTAATGGATAGAATGTTCCGAATGAAGTTAATTCTACAAAGTAAGGAACTGGATTTTCTAATTCTACTTCTAATGTGTAATCATCTACAGCTTTTACTCCTAACGTATCAAGTGGTGCTTTTCCTTCATTAATTGCTTTTGCGTTCTTTAAATCAAACATAATGTATGCATATTCCGCTGCTGTATTTTTATCCACTGCACGTTTCCAAGAAAACACGAAATCCTTCGCTGTTACAGGTTCTCCATTTGACCATTTTGCATTTTTATTTAATGTGAATGTATATTTTTTACCATCATCACTCTTTTTATATGATTCAGCAACCCCTGGTGCTGCTTTATTATCTTTGTCGAGTCGATATAAACCTTCCATTACGTTATTTAAAGCAAGAAACGATACTTGGTCTGTCGCTTTAGAAGAATCCATAGATGGAATCTCTTGGCTCTCCGTTAAATTAAGTACTTGCTTTGCAGCTAATTTCCCGCCTTCTTTTTCGCCACTTTTCGGCGTTGTGCTTGCCTTATCTTTATCCCCTGATCCCGAGCAAGCTGTTAATGCCATACTCATTACTAGAACTGGTGCTACAACCGCTGTTAATTTTGTCATCTTTTTTCTCTTCATTTTTTTGTACCCTCCCCAATTATATGTACGATATTAACATTTAGAGATTCCCTATTAACTTTCGTTATCAGAAAATTCTTATTAATTAATATTCTACTATTTTTTTGAGTTTTGTAAAGTAGTTTTGTAAATTTTCTAAATATTTATTTTTTTATGATAGTAACTTGTTATTTTACTATTACTACTATATGAATTATCCCCCATCTACTATATGTAAACATACCTCCTCTTATTCTTCTCTATCGCTAAGTTCTAGATTTTTCTTATAAAAGTGATATCACTAGCTGTCTTATTGAATCCCTTCTACTATTCCTACAGTCAAATTTTAAAAGTGGCCTCAAAATTCCCATGTGCCTTATTCTCCTATTCATAAAAAAAAGCATTTCAAAAGCATATTAGCCACTTTTGAAATGCTTTCATATTATTTCTTGCCGCCATCCTCAGTTACATACGCCCACTTAAAGCTATATTCTGGACTAATGTTGTGTTTCACAATTCCTTTGACATTCGGTTTCATTACATATGATCTTCCTGTTTGATATAAAGGAACTAATCCAGCATCTTCTTCAAGGAATAATTTTTCTGCTTTTCCTAACGCTTCCCAACGTTTCTTCGGATCAGACAGTAATTCATTACCTGCTTTTTGTACCATTTCATCGTATTTCGGGTTTGAATAACTCATTTGGTTATATGGGCTCTTCGATTCAAACATATCAATAAATGTCATTGGATCCGCATAATCTGGACTCCAACCTGCATAAGAAATTTCATAATCTTGTGCAGTCTCTAATTTTAATTTTTGTTTGAATGGTTGAATTTTCGTGTTAATTGTTACACCTTTTAAATTCTTCTCAATTTGATCTTTTACATAATCAGCAATCTTTTTCGCAGTTCCATCATCATAGCTTAGTAATTCGATTGTAACTTGATCTTTTCCAAGTTCTTTTTTCGCTTCTTCCCAAGCAGCTGCGCCTTTTTTCAGATCATATTTCAGACCATTTTTAAATGTATCTTGATAATCTTTTCCATCCGGTCCTGCCGCAAGCCCTTTTGGAACCAATTGATCTGTTGCTTTTGATCCATTATTTAAAATAACGTTTGCTAAACCTTTTTTATCAACTGATAACGCAATTGCTTCACGAAGCTTTTTGCTCTTTAACGGCGTATCTTGTCCGTTACGCTTTTGATTTAAGCGTAAGAAGAATGTACTTGATTCTGCATACTCACCATACTCATCTTTATTCGATTTATATTTATCTACAAATTCACCTGATAGTAATGTAAAGTCAATCGATCCTGTATCATATAAATTTACTTTTGTAGCCACTTCTTTTACAACGCTGTAATTAATTTCTTCTAATTTCACAGTCTTATTATCCCAATACTTATCATTTTTCTTCAATTGCCAGCCTTGTTCATGTTTCCATGAAGACATTACGAACGGCCCGTTATACACCGTTGTATCCGCTTCCAAACCAAACTTCTCTCCTTTTTCTTTTACGAATTTCTCATTTAAAGGATAGTATGACGGGAATGCTAATAAATTTAAGAAGTACGGTACCGGTTTTTCTAATTCTACTTCTAGCGTGTAATCATCTACCGCCTTCGCTCCTAATTCAGTTAAAGGTTTTTCTCCTTTATTAATCGCTTCTGCATTTTTTATATAGTAAGCAATAAATGCATATTCTGCAGCTGTGTTTTTATCAAGTAAGCGCTGCCATCCGTACACGAAATCTTTTGCTGTTACAGGATCTCCATTTGACCATTTCGCATCTTTACGCAGTTTAAACGTATATTTTTTGCCATCTTCGCTTTTCGTACTAGATTCTGCAGCAGCCGGAATAGGCTTATTATCTTTATCAAGACGGTATAACCCTTCCATCGTGTTCCCTAAAATTTGTGCCCCTAATGTATCAGTAGATTTAGAAGTGTCCATCGTCGGAATCTCTTGGTTTTCCGTACGATTTAATACTTGCTTCGCTGCATATTTAATATCAGATTTTTTTTCTTCCCCACTATTAGATGTAGTAGTCGTCTTCTTTTCCCCACCTGACCCAGAGCATGCTGTCAATGCAACACTCATTGCTAAAACCGGTACTACAACCGCTGTTAACTTTTTCATCTTTTTTCTCTTCATTTTTATACCCTCCCTAATTATATGTACATTACCAACCCTTGAGAGACCCCTCGTTAATGATTTATTTTTCAGAAAATTATAACTAATGTTATTCTACTCTTTTTTTCACGTTTGTAAATAGTTTTATTTTAAATATTCTGATTTTTATCTTCATAAATTAGTATAATTTATCCCCCATCTACTATATGTACGTACTATGCGCCTTATTCTTCTCTATTTAACTGAACTAAAAATTAGTATTTTTAGCTCACTAAAAAAAGCATTTCAAAGTAGCTAAGCTACTTTAAAATGCTTTTTTAACTCTATTATTTTTCAGTCACGTATGCCCACTTAAAGCTAAATTCTGGACTGATATTATGTTTTACTACACCTTTTACATTTGGTTGTAAAACATAAGAATCTCCACGTTGATATAAAGGTACAATCGCTACATCTTCTTCAAGTAATGTTTTTTCAGCTTTCCCTAACTCTTCCCAACGTTTTTTCGCATCACCCATTAATTCAGTACCGGCTTTTTTCACCATGCCGTCATATTTAGGGTCAGAGAAGCTCATTTGGTTATGAGAATGTCCAGTCTCAAACATATCTAAGAACGTCATTGGATCTGCATAATCTGGATTCCATCCGCCATACGAAATATCATATTGTTGCTCAGATTCTAATTTTAGTTTTTGCTTAAATGGTTGAAGTTTAATGTTAACTGTTACACCTTTTAAGTTTTTCTCGATTTGATCTTTTACATATTCTCCAACTTTTTTCGCATTACCAGTATCATAGTTTAAGAATTCAATTGTAACTTGATCTTTGCCAAGCTCTTTTTTCGCTTCTTCCCAAGCTGCAGCAGCCTTTTTAGCATCTGGTTTCAAACCGTTTTTAAATGTTTCTTGGAAGTCTTTACCGTCTGGTCCAGTTGCTAATCCTTTTGGTACTAAGAAGTCAGCTTCTTTTGATCCATCATTTAAAATTACGTTTGCTAAATTCTTTTTATCAATTGAAAGTGCAATTGCTTCACGTAATTTTTTGCTCTTTAATGGTGTGTCTTGTCCAGCACGTTTTTGGTTCATACGAATGAAGTACGTACTTACTTGTGAATATGTGCCAAATTCATCTTTCTTACTTCTATATTTGTCAACGAACTCTCCGTTTAATAAAGCGAAATCAACTTGTCCGCTATCATATAAATTGATAAGAGTTGCTGGTTCTTTAACAACACTGAAGTTAACTTCTTCAAGTTTTACAGTCTTTTTATCCCAATATTGATCATTTTTCTTTAATTGCCATCCTTGTTCATGCTTCCAATCTTTAAGAACGAACGGTCCATTATAAACTGTTGTATCAGACTCTATACCGAACTTCTCCCCTTTTTCTTTTACGAATTTTTCATTTAATGGGTAGTACGATGGGAATGCTACTAAGTTTAAGAAGTACGGTACCGCTTGCTCTAATTCAACTTCAAGCGTAAGATCATCTACCGCTTTCACTCCTAATTCAGCTACAGGTTTTTCACCTTTATTAACCACTTCTGCATTTTTAATTGGAAATGCGATAAATGCATACTCAGCAGCTGTTTTTGGATCTAATAGACGTTGCCAAGCATATACGAAATCTTTCGCCGTTACTGGATCTCCATTTGACCATTTTGCATCTTTACGTAGTTTAAATGTATATTTTTTACCATCTTCACTTTTCGTGCTAGATTCTGCTGCAGCTGGAATAGGCTTATTATCTTTATCCAGACGATATAATCCTTCCATCGTATTCCCTAGTATTTGTGAAGATACTGTATCTGTTGATTTAGAAGAATCCATCGTTGGAATCTCTTGGTTTACTGTTCGATTCAACACTTGTTTTGCCGCTAATTTCCCCTCTGACTTGCTATCTCCACTTGAGTTTGTGCTTGTCTTTTTATCTCCGCCTGATGTAGAACATGCTGTTAGTGCCATGCTCATTGCTAAAACCGGTACTACAACTGCTGTTAGTTTTTTCATTTTTTTCTTTTTCATTTTTGTACCCTCCCTAATTCTAAACGATATCTAATCAAGAATTTTCTGATAATTCTGTTTTTCTCTATATATTTATCAGACGATTCTTACTAATTCTTATTCTACTAATTTTTTAAAATTTGTAAAGTATTATTATTAAAAATTTTTAAAAAATTATTTTCTTACAGTAATATTCATAAAAATTCCATATAATGTTCAAATTCTATTTCTCATTCATATAAATGTACCATTTTAATAGTCTTTATTATATTTACACATTAAATCTCTGTGAATTATTGTTAATAAATAATGTATATTTTTAGAAACTCTTTTCCTACAAAAATAAAAAAGTCAGCAAAGCTGACTTTTTTATCCGGCCATTTTCTCTTTTTTCATTTCATCTAACACTCTCGTATACTTCTCATCATTGAATTCATTTTCACTTTTTGCAACAACTACAGTCGCTACACCGTTACCAATTAAATTTACAATCGCTCTTGCTTCTGACATGAAACGATCAACACCCAGTAAAAGTGCTAACCCTTCTAACGGGATAACATTCAGTGCAGATAAAGTAGATGCTAATACGATAAATCCTCCACCTGTTACTGCTGCTGCTCCTTTCGATGTAACTAATAAAATAGCTATTATAGTTAATTGTTGACCTAGTGAAAGATCAATGTGAAAAACTTGCGCTAAGAATATGGTTGCCATTGATAAATATATTGTCGTTCCATCTAAATTAAATGAGTAGCCCGTCGGAATAACTAAGCCTACTACTGGCTTTGAACACCCGAAGTCTTCCATCTTTGTCATCATTCGTGGTAGTACAGATTCCGATGATGATGTCCCTAAAACAATGAGTAATTCCTCTTTAATATGTGCTAAATATTTCCACAAACTAAACTTATACATTTTACAAATAAAATTTAAAACGATAAAAACAAATAATGCCATTGTCGCATATACGCAAATCATTAATTTACCAAGCGGTATTAATGTGCTTAAACCGTATTTCCCAATTGTAAACGCCATTCCACCAAACGCCCCAATTGGTGCCAATTTCATAACAATTGATAATATGTTAAAGAACACTTTCGACAACCTATCAAAAAAGTCGATAAGAGGTTGTCCATTTTTCCCAAGCATCGTTAAACCTGCGCCAAATAAAATAGAGAAGAATAATACTTGTAATATATCACCTTTTGCAAATGCCTCAAACATATTAGAAGGTACGATATGTAAAAAGAAGTCCATCCATTGCATTTCTTGCCCGCTTTGTACATATTGTGAAACATCTCCGCCCTTTAACTTTGAAGGATCTAATCCATCTCCAGGACGTACGACATTCGCTACGATAATACCAATGACAAGAGCAAAAGTTGTAACAATCTCAAAATATAATAACGCTTTCCCACCGACGCGTCCTACCTTTTTCATACTTCCCATACTTGCAATACCAAGCACAATTGTTAAAAAGATAATTGGTGCGATGACCATTTTTATCATATTAATGAACGTCTCACCAATTGGCTTCATTTGTTGTCCAACACTAGGCCAAATCGCTCCTACTGCAATACCACAAATAATTGCCACAATAACTTGGAATGTTAAATTCTTTACAATTTTCATTTTTAATACTCCCCTGTTTCTTTCATTTCTCCCATACTATTTCTATCGATGACAATCATTTATTTTATATGATAGCCCCCTTGTTATTTAACTTGAACCCCTGTTATTATGTTACACTATTATGCGAAATTTTTAAATAGTATATAACAATTAAATATAAAGGATGTACTATTAAACAAAAAAAGCCCACTAATTAAGTGGACTTTCTACTTTACAACGGCAAATCTCTCTTCCTAAACACTACAATTGCTAATATAAAAATACATAGTGCCCCAACAGTTAAGCCTAAGCTTACTGGCCATATATTATATGTTCCTTCAGCAATTTCTTTCGGACGAAACAATGTAATCAAGGATATATTTCTCATCCATTCTAACTTATCACTTAATTTACCTACCATATCTAATACGAAAAATAAGATAGTTAAACTTGCTGAATAACTTAGTGCCTTTCTTTCGTCATTACATATACAAGAAAAGAAAAATGAATAAGCACTAACTACTAAAAATATTAGCCCTCCGACTACATTTATTTTTAAAAATAATTCTTTATTTAAATTATTATCTTTTAAAAACCATTCTGCACCTAATATACCAGCTACATAAGTAACAATTACAATAATTAATAGCCCCAATATGAGAACAGTAGCTTGCGTAATTGCAATTTTCACTCTGGATACAGGTGTTGCTAATAAATATGCCATCGCTCCTTTATCTACATGACGAGCAATTAAATGCGTTGCAACCGTGACGCAAAAAATTGTTAAAATGATAATAAACAATAGGCTATAATATTCACCAGCTAAAAAATCCATTACGTTTTGAATTGGACTCTCCATTCCAACGATTTTTTTTACACTATCAGGCATGGCACTTATTAATTCATTTAACCCTTTCGCTGAAACCATCGATGGGAATATCCAAATTAATAACCATAAATAAAGAGCTGCACCAGTAGCATAACTCAAAATACTTTTTTGCGTTTCTTTCAAACTAGCTAAAAATAGTTGCTTATTCATGCTTTACCCCTTCTTTCTTATCGTAATAATGCATAAATAAATGTTCTAAATCCGTCGCTCTCGTTTGTAGTGCAGTTACATTATAGTTTGAAAGTATTTGTAAAACAGTTTGATAATTTCCTTGCACAATAATTGACGCCTCTCTACCTTTCACTCCTTCAAATTGCAAATCACATTGTTTAAGAGACTCGATTTCTTCTTGAGATGATACTGTTACATCTATTACTTGTCTTCGCATTCCTTGTAAATCATGAATATCTTCTACCGTTACAAGACGTCCATCTTTAATAATAGCTACTCTGTCACAAGTTCTCTCAATTTCAGTGAAAATATGCGACGACATAAGAATCGTTTTCCCTCTTTGCTTTTCCTCTAATATTAAATCTATAAATAGTTGCTGCATAAGTGGATCTAGTCCTGATGTCGGTTCATCTAAAATTAGTACTTCTGGATCATGCATAAATGCAGCAACAATCCCTACTTTTTGTTTCATTCCTTTAGACATTTTTCGAATTGGTGTTTTCACATCGAATTGCAGACGCTCTATCAAGTCATCACGTCTCTTCGTTTCCTTTAGCCCACGCATTCCTTGCATCAAATTTAAAAACTCTAATCCATTCATTCCTTCAATAAAAGAAATTTCTCCTGGTAAATAGCCAACTTCTCTTTGAATTTTCGCAGCATCTTCCCAACAATCTAATCCGAAAATTGTCGCTTTACCAGCTGTCGGTTTTATAAATCCCATTAAATTTCGAATTGTTGTTGATTTCCCAGCACCATTTGGTCCTAAGTAGCCAAACACTTCCCCTTCTTTCACTTCAAATGTAATATCAAACAAGCCTTTCCCATTTGAAAACTGTTTTGTGACATTTTGAACTGAAATCATAAGCCCACCTCATTTTTTGAAATATTTAATGTATGATATTTCAAAATTATTGTACTCCTCATCTTTCATATTCGCAACAACTTTTTGAAATATTTATATGTCCATATTTCAAAAATATTGTTTTCAATTATTTTTTCTTGTATATTTTAAATGAGGTGATTGCTTTGAACGGCTTTGAAAAAGTGAAAGAAAAGAAAAAACGTGCCATTAAAGATGCGGCCTTTAAATTATTTTCAGAACGTGGATTTAATGAAGTGAAAATAGAACATATTGCAAAAAAAGCAAACGTTTCTCAAGTTACAATTTATAATCATTTTGGAAGTAAAGATGCGTTATTTAGGGAGCTTATACAAGAATTTATAATATCTGAATTTCAATATTATAAAGATCTTGCAGAAGAAAACTTACCATTTCATGATATGATGCAAAAAATGATTGTAAGAAAAATGAATACTGGCGGGTTATTTCAGCCTGATATGTTACTACAAATGATGCAAAGAGACGAAGCGCTCAGAGAATTTATTTATAGTTATCAAAACGAAAAAATTCTGCCTTGGTATTTAGAAATATTAGAACAAGCACAGCAAAAAAATGAAATTAATCCACACCTTTCAAAAGAAATGATGTTACTTTACATTCAAATGTTCACTAAGTTAGGTGATGATTTCGGGGCACAACTTCTTGAAGGAGATCGAGAAAAACATATACAAGATATAGTCACTATGTTTTTTTACGGTCTTTCTGTTCCACAAAAATAAAAAAGACACGAATTTCGTGTCTTTTTTATTTTACAGGAATAACTCTACCCGTTTCACTACTTTCAATAGCTAATTGAATCACTTTAATAACATCTAAACCTTCTTCTGCTGTTACAGGTAGTTTCTCACCATTTACAATACTATCTCTTACACCTTTATAATACATGTCATAACAGCCAACTTCTGTCGGAATACGCTCTAGCTTTTCTTCCGTATCTAAAGTAGCAAAATTCTCTTCAGAGTCTACTCCATAACCTTTATCTCCTGGCTTCATTCCTTCTTTTAATTGTTCTTCCTGTGAATCCATACCATACTTCACGATAGAACCTTTATCTCCATGCAGTGTAAAATGTGGACCTGCTTGCTTTACGTAACTGCTACTATGTAAAATGACACGCTTTACTCCGTAATGAAGTACAACATGGAAGTAGTCATCAATTTCTGCACCTGGTCGTTGCTTTATTACATCAGCATGTATCGCATCTGGTTTCCCAAATAATGATAATGCTTGATCAATTAAATGTGAGCCTAAATCATACAAAATTCCTGATCCTGGTAAATCCTTTTCTCTCCAGCGATCACGTACATGTGGGCGGAAACGATCGAAATGCGCTTCATATGCGTATACATTCCCTATTCTTTTTTCTTCTAACAATTTCTTTATCGTTAAGAAATCATTATCAAAACGGCGATTGTGATACACACTTAAAACGACATTATATTGCTTCGCTAATGAAATAAGTTCTTCTCCTTCTTCAATTGAAACAACGAATGGTTTTTCCACAACAACATGCTTACCATGTACAATCGCTTCTTTTACATATGGAAAATGAGTTGTATTCGGTGAAGTAATAACTACTAAGTCAATATCAGCACGATTCACTAATTCCTCAATTGTGCCAACAACTTCAGCATTTGGTAATGCTCGTTTCACTACTTCTTCTTTTGATGATAAAATAGCACGAATATCATATTCTTCTATCGTTTGTAATAACGGGATGTGAAATGTTGTACTAGAAAATCCAAATCCTACAATCCCTACACCTATTTTTTTCATGTTGCCCCTCCATTTATCCCGCACTAACGGACAGTAAGACCCCTACCTCAAAATTCAGCGAAAACAAAGAAGTTAGGTGAGGGATCAACTGCTCGTAAAAGCCCGATTGGTTCAACGAATAATCAGTGGGGATGAAGAAAACCCCACTGATTAATGTTTCACTTTATGAGAACGATTTCATTCCACTATTATAACAAGATTATTTTTATATACATAACGATTTGCTTATAAAAAAGCATCTTGCTATCATTCATAGCAAGATGCTTCCTTTATCCCGTATTAACGGGGAGTTAGGCGGGATACCAACTGCCCGTTAAAGCCCGATTGGTGAAGGCTAATAATCAGTGGGGATGGATAAAACCCCCACTGATTAAAGCTTCACTTTATTACGTTCTTTTCTTCGTCCACGTTTCTACAACTTCACCAGTATCATTAACATCTAATACTAAACTACCGTTACTATACCGGTCTTTATTTCGATACGCTTTCGGATCAATCTCTTCTACAATATGTTTCTCTGTCTTCATGTAAATTAGTTCATCGTCTCGCACAATTTCAATACCGACAATGCGGTACGGATTACGCTTTAACTCTTTGAAAATAACAAGACCTCGCTTCGCCCTCGTTGATTTCTCAATTTCTGATGCTTTTAGACGTTTTACAGCACCTCGCTGCGTCACGAGAATAAGTTGATCTTTTTCACCATTTAACGGTTTACCAGAAGCAACATAATCATCTTCTTTTAAATTAATTGCTTTTACACCAGCGGCCCTTACACCAACTGGACTTACTTCATCTTCATGGAAAATAAGTGCATATGCACCATGAGTTGCAAGAACAATATCACTCGTTCCATCTGTCGCAAATATATCAACAACTTCATCTTCTTTTTTCAAGTTTACAGCGACGAACGCTCTTGAATAACGTTGCACTTTATATTGGTTTAATTCGGTTTTCTTAATCATACCGTTTCGTGTAACAAATACGATAAATCGTTTTTCTTCTTCAAAATTCGGTACGACTGTTGCCCAAATTAACGTTTCATCTCGCTCGAGTGTAACAAGATTCGCAACGTGTTGACCTAAATCTTTCCAACGAATTTCTGGCATTTCATATACAGGAAGATAAATATAATTTCCTTTGCTCGTAAATAAAAGAACGGTTTCTGTCGTGTTTGTATCGAAACGCTCAAGTAAGATGTCACCCTCTTTCATACCGAAGTCTTTCCCGTTCGATGCATTATGCGAACGCCACCCTGTTCGTTTCACATATCCTTCTTTCGTTACAGTAACGATGACATCTTCTTGCGGAATCATAACTTCCACATCAATTTTAATCTCTTCAATTTCCTCTTCAATTATCGCACGGCGATCATCACTATATGTTTTCTTTACTCTCTTCAAATCTGTTTTAATAACTTGAAGAAGTCTTTTTTCACTTTGTAAAATCGACTGTAACTCTATAATTTTATTACTAAGTTCAGCTGCTTCTTGCTCTAGCGCTGTAATATCTGTATTCGTTAAACGATATAGTTGCAACGAAACAATTGCTTCTGACTGAGCCTCTGTAAATCCAAATTTCGCACTTAAATTATCTTTCGCATTACGCTTATCTTTAGACCCACGGATTGTTTCAATCACTTCATCTAAAATTGATAATGCTTTCTTTAAACCTTCTACAATATGCTGACGATTTTCTGCTTTTCGTAATTCATATTGTGAACGTCTCGTAACAACTTCTTTTTGGTGTCCAATATATGCATCCAAAATTTTAGGTAATGTCATAAGTGTTGGACGACGATGATTTATCGCTACCATATTAAAATTATATGGAATTTGTAAATCTGTATTCTTATATAAATAATTTAAAATACCTTCAGCATTTACTTCTTTTTTTAATTCTACAACGATACGAAGACCTGTACGGTCCGTCTCATCACGCACTTCAGCAATTCCATCTAGCTTTTTATCTAGACGTAATTCATCCATTTTCTTAACAAGGTTTGCTTTATTTACTTCATACGGAATTTCTGTAATAACGATTTGTTGCTTCCCACCACGAATCGTTTCAACTTCTGCTTTTCCGCGAATAATAATTTTACCTTTCCCTGTTTCGTACGCTTTTTTAATACCATCAATCCCTTGAATAATACCACCTGTTGGGAAATCTGGCCCTTTAATGACTGTTAATAAATCATCAACAGTACTATTCGGCTTATCAATTCGCATCATCGTCGCATCAATTACTTCTCCAAGGTGATGCGGAGGAATTTCTGTTGCATAACCAGCTGAAATCCCTGTCGATCCGTTCACTAATAAGTTCGGGAACATTGCCGGTAATACAACTGGTTCTTCACTCGTATCATCGAAGTTTGACACAAATTCTACTGTTTCTTTATCAAGATCACGTAATAACTCAGATGCGATTGGTGATAAACGTGCTTCTGTATAACGCATTGCCGCTGCTGGATCGCCATCAACACTACCATTATTACCATGCATTTCAACTAAAACATTACGTACTTTCCAGGTTTGACTTAAACGTACCATCGCCTCATATACAGAGGAATCTCCGTGTGGATGGTAGTTACCAATAACATTACCTACTGTTTTAGCTGATTTACGAAACGCTTTATCATGTACATTTCCTTCTACATACATAGAATATAAAATACGTCTTTGTACCGGTTTTAAACCGTCACGCGCATCTGGAAGCGCACGGTCTTGAATAATATATTTACTATAACGTGCAAAGCGGTCACCTAACACGTCTTCAAGCGGGAGGTCATGAAACTTCTCTGCCTGCATGTTATTCCACCTCCGTCTCCATAATCATTTCATTTTCTAAAATATTTCCCTCTTCTTGCATACCAAATTGTACATTTCGTTCGATCCATTTACGGCGAGGTTCTACTTTATCACCCATCAATGTCGTAACTCGACGCTCAGCTCTTGATGCATCGTCAATTTTCACACGAATTAACGTACGTGTTTCGGGATTCATCGTTGTCTCCCATAATTGATCGGCATTCATTTCGCCAAGTCCTTTATAGCGCTGCAACATATAGCCTTTACCGACCTTTTTTGTTACACCCTCTAATTCTTCATCAGACCATGCATATTCAATTACTTCACTTTTCCCTTTTCCTTTACTTACTTTATATAAAGGTGGAAGTGCGATAAATACTTTACCAGCTTCAATAAGTGGTTTCATATAGCGGTAGAAGAACGTCAATAGTAACACTTGAATATGTGCTCCGTCCGTATCTGCATCGGTCATAATAACAACTTTATCGTAGTTAATATCTTCAACAGCGAACTCATTCCCTACGCCACCGCCAATTGCGTATATAATCGTATTAATCTCTTCATTCTTAAAAATATCAGCAAGCTTTGCTTTTTCCGTGTTAATTACTTTACCACGTAATGGCAATACAGCTTGAAAACGGCGATCTCGCCCTTGTTTCGCAGAACCACCGGCAGAGTCACCCTCTACTAAATATAATTCATTTTTCTGCGGATTACGTGATTGCGCAGGGGTTAACTTTCCGCTTAAAGTGCCTTCTGATTTTTTCTTCTTCTTACCAGTACGCGCTTCTTCTCTCGCTTTACGAGCCGCCTCACGTGCCTGCGCTGCTTTAACTGCCTTTCTCACAAGAAGTGTAGCAACATCCGGATTTTCTTCTAAAAAGTAAGCTAAATGCTCAGATACAATTGCATCAATTGAAGAACGAGCTTCACTTGTACCTAGTTTCCCTTTCGTTTGCCCTTCAAACTGAAGTACTTCTTCTGGTACACGTACAGAAACGATAGCCGCTACACCTTCACGAATATCTGTACCTTCTAAGTTTTTATCTTTTTCTTTTAATAGTGAAACTTTACGAGCATACTCATTAAACACACGCGTCATTGCTGTTTTAAATCCAGCTTCGTGTGTTCCACCGTCTTTTGTACGTACATTATTTACAAACGAAAGAATGTTTTCTGAATACCCATCGTTAAACTGGAATGCTAACTCTGCTTCAATTCCGTTTTGTTCACCAGTAAAATATACAACTGGATGAATCGAATCTTTCTCTTCGTTTAAGTATGAAACGAAAGCTTCAATTCCTGTTTCATAATGAAATACATCCTCTAAATCATTACGTTCATCTTTTATCGAGATTTTCATTCCTTTTAATAAGAATGCAGATTCACGTAATCTCTCACATAACGTTTCATAATTGTAATTTGTTGTACTGAAAATAGTTGTATCTGGTTTAAAATGTATTGTTGTACCAGACTCTTTTGTCTTCCCGATTTTCTCTAACGTCGTTGCGGGAATACCACCATTTTCAAAGCGTTGTTCATAAATGTTTCCGTCACGTTTAATCGTTACTACTAACCATTCTGACAAGGCATTTACAACTGATGCCCCAACACCGTGTAAACCACCACTTGTTTTATAGCCACCTTGACCAAACTTACCACCAGCATGAAGTACAGTTAAAATAACTTCAGGTGTCGGTTTCCCAAGTTTATGCATTCCCGTAGGCATTCCTCGCCCTTTATCAATAACACTAATACTATTATCTTTATGTATTACGACAGAAATTTCGTCGCCAAATCCCGCTAGCGCTTCGTCAACGGAGTTATCTACTATTTCATATACTAAATGATGCAATCCACGGCTATCCGTACTCCCGATATACATACCCGGGCGTTTTCGAACGGCTTCAAGTCCTTCTAGCACTTGAATTGCATCTTCATTATATTGGAACTGATGCTTTGCCAAACTCCTTGCCCCTTTCCTAATCAAATCAGAACATATGTTTCTATTATAGAATAACGCCTCGACTATAGTTTTGGCAAGTTATCTTATCTATTTTATATACCATTTTCAATAGAAAAATCCTTGTTTTTTCACAAGGATTCCTCTAGGCTACTATTTCAGAAAAATAATCGTTTGTCAACGAGAAATGGATATGTATTCCAAGATTACACATTCCAAACCTTTATCATGATCCAAATGATCAATATCCAAAACGGGATAACAAGTAACAATCCCCAAAAACAGCCTTTAAAAAATCTCATGATGAACACCTCGTCCATCTCCCCCATCATATATAAGGGGGCGAAATTAACATTTCCGTTGCCATGACATAAACTACTTTGTCATCGCATGCTCTACTTTAATACAACGATCCATTATTACAGTATAGCCTTTTTCTTGTAAAAGTTTATATGTATCTTCATCTTGTACTCCTAATTGTGCCCAAAAAACATCTGCATCAATCTCTACAAACTCTTTCGCAACATCCATTAAAAATTCTGAACGGCGGAATACATTTACGATATCAACATGTTCTTTAATATCCTTTAGTGAAGGAACTGCCTTTTCTCCAAGTACTTCATCAACTGTTGGATTTACCGGTATAATGCGGTACCCCGCGTCTTGCATTGCTTTTGAAACCATATACGATGTACGTTCTGGTTTATCTGATAATCCAACAACTGCGATTGTTTTACTTTTCTTCAATACTTCACCAATTTCCGTACGAGTTGGGTTTTCAATTGTCATAATTTATCCCTCCTATTCCTTTAGTATAGCCGATAAAGAAAGTCTCTTTCAACATGAAAGAGACTTTCTTTTATTCCGATTATTGATTCTTTGTAGCTGAATTATCTGCTAATGTAGCTGTTTTCGTCATTTTTTGACCATTGCGATAGAATGTAACTTCTACTTTCTCGCCTACTTTTTTCTTTTCATATAAATATTTACGGAATTGAAGAGCATTCTCTACCTTTTGATTATCTAATGCTACTACAACATCATATTGCTCTAAACCAGCTTTTTCTGCCGGTGATATTGGATAAATTTTACCTAATACAACGCCATTTGTTACTTCTTTAGGTACTTTTAATTGGTTTACTGCAGCCTGCACATCTTCTAATGAAACGACACCTACTCCAAGCGCTGGACGTTTCACTACTCCATCTTTTTCAAGCGATTCGATGACTGGTTTTGCAATATTAATCGGAATTGCAAATCCAATACCTTCAACTTCTTGCTGCGCAATTTTACTTGAGTTAATACCGATTACTTCACCGTTTTGGTTAAATAATGCACCACCACTATTACCAGGGTTAATCGCTGCATCTGTTTGAATAACTTGTGCTTGCCAATCTGGGCGTTTGTCCCCATCAATATCCACCGGAATTTCGCGTTCTTTACTACTGATTATACCTTCCGTTACACTGCCATCAAATCCAAGTGGGTTTCCGATTGCAATCGCTTTTTCACCAGCACGAAGTTTACTGGAGTCACCTAGACTTGCAACTTTATTTACATTAGATCCGTCAATTTCAACAACAGCTAAGTCTAACCAAGGATCCTTACCAACTAGTTTTGCATCAACTTGCTTTCCATCACTTAGTTTCACAGCAAGTTTATTCGCTCCATCTACTACGTGGTTGTTCGTTACGATATATGCTTTATTTCCTGCTTTTTTATAAATTACACCTGATCCTGAACCAGCTTGTTGCTCTTGACCTGTAGGTTGCATTGCAAACGGATCAATACTTTGTTGCATATTAATAACACCTACAACAACATCCTTTGCACCTTCAACCATACCTGGCAAATCAGTTTCGTTTTTTGATTTATTGACAACAGGAACTACAGTACCTTCTACTTGTTTATTAGAATTGAATGATGAAACTGCAGCTCCATTATTTTGCACCCATGGCATATAAGGTGCTGCAAAACTAATCGAAACCGCCCCGACTACAGCTCCCACTAAACCCGTGAAGAAATAACCTTTTTTACTGCCTGATTTTCTCACTTCTCTCGTTTCACTATGCTCTTCATTCAAATTTGGTCCGTCGTAATATCCCATTTTTTATTTCCCCTCTCTGGTGAATTCGTATTTTCAGTATAGTCACGTTTTGTGTCCTTCTTGTGAACTCATCGTGAAATCCAATTAAAAAAATACTCCTATCTACCATTGTAGACAAGAAAAGTATTTTTTGAACATTCTACCTTCAGAAAGAGGATATAAAATTGCTACATTCCCGGGCTAAAGTGCACAATTCGTTCCAGATTATTCTTCGAATTTATAACCAACTCGAATAACAGTACCGATATGCTTCGCTTTATCTCCTAGCTTATTTCGCAATTTTTTAATATGTGTATCAACTGTTCGGTCATCACCGTAGTAATCATATCCCCATAACTGATCTAATAAATGTTGACGTGACAACACAATTCCTTTGTTCTCCATTAAATAAACGAGAAGTTCAAATTCTTTATGCGTCAATATAATTTCTTCTCCGTCTACTAAAACGGTTCTAGATAGACGATTCACTTCTATTCCAGCTAAAGACATAGTATTTTCTTCAGTTACTCCTACCGCACCATCCGCACGTTTCAATAATGTCTTTGCTCGAGCTACTAACACTTTTGGACTAAAAGGTTTTGTTACATACTCATCTGCACCTAGTTCAAATCCTAGTAACGTATCATCCTCATCAGAACGTGCTGTCAGCATAATAATTGGTACTGCTGACTCTTTTCTAATTCGTCTACAAACAGACCATCCATCTATTTCTGGTAACATAATATCTAACATAATTAAATCAATTTCATGCTCTGCAAATAATTCTAACGCTTTTTTCCCGTCTTCTGCTTCAATTACTTCAAAGCCTTCATTACGAAAATAATCACTAACGATTTCACGTAATCTTCTTTCATCTTCAACAAGTAATACTGTTTTATTCATATAATCTATCCCGCCTTTTTACTCTTTCAATCGAATAATACGTTGATTGGAGCTTCCGCGAAATGGAAGTGTTAAATCTTTTTTCTCGATTTCAAATCTTCCATCGACTAAAACATCCCCATAATGTAACAACTCTATCATATCATTATTTTGAGAACTCTGTATCTCTTCTAACGTATAACCTGTATACATCCATAGATTTTTTTTCAAATCTTTCACAGCTTTTGCTACTTTTTTCACTTCAGCAGCTTGGAAAAATGGATCTCCACCTGAAAATGTTACATCAGTTAATGAATTACTTTCAATCTCTTTCACAATTTCTTCTACTGTCATTTCAGTTCCATTGCAAACATTCCAAGATTTCGGGTTATGACACCCGAAACAACGATGCGGACAGCCCGCAAAAAACACGACTGTCCGCAACCCTTCTCCATCTACTACACTATCATGAATGATATTCATAACTTTCATTTATGCTTCACCCGATCCATCTCTTCACTACGTTTCGCACTATTCCACTTCGACATATCTCCTACAAGATAGCCCGTTATACGGCGAATTCTTTCTATATTAGCCTCATCTTCATTTCCACAGCTTGGACATTCATTCCCAATAACTCCATGATAACTACAGCACTTACAACGATCAACGGGATGATTTATTGAACCGTACCCAACGCCATTCTCTGCCATCGCTTGCACAATTTGCTTTAATGCCTTTTTGTTATGCATAGCTGCTCCGTCTAGTTCAATATACGTAATATGTCCCCCGTTACATAGGGCATGGAAAGGCCCTTCTAAACGAATTTTATTTATCGCTTGAATGTTATAATAAACTGGAATATGGAATGAATTCGTATAGTAATTATGGTTCGTTATACCGCTAATCTCACCAAATTCTTCTCTATCTTTTTTCACAAACTTACCTGATAAACCTTCGGCAGGCGTTGCAATTACTGAGAAATTCAGTTCATGTTCTTCTGTCGCTTTATCCATTCTATCTCTCATAAAGGAAATGATTTCATACCCGAGTTTCCATGATTCTTCATCTTCTCCATGATGCTTTCCTGTTAAAGCTACTAAACATTCCGCAAGTCCGATAAAACCAAGACTTAACGTCCCTTGTTTTAAAATGGATGCTACAGAATCTTCAGGCTGTAACTTTTCTCCACCGCGCCATACACCTTGTGAATATAAAAATCGAAAATCTCTCGCTCGCTTCGTACATTGATACTCAAATCTCTCTAATAATTGCTTAATTCCTAAATCTAAGTAATAATTTAGCGCTTCAAAAAACGCTTCTTTCGATCCACTAATTAGCCCTAATTTCACTAAATTAATAGAAGTAAACGACAGATTACCTCTTCCTATTGCTGTTTCTTCTCCATGTATGTTAGACATAACACGGGTACGGCATCCCATGTAACATACTTCACTTTCCGGTCTTCCATCATAATGCACTGCATTAAATGGCGCATCTAAAAATGAAAAGTTAGGGAATAATCGTTCAGCCGTTGTCTCTAACGCTAATTCAAATAGATCATAGTTCGGATCACACTCTTCAAAGTTCACACCTTTTTTCATTTTGAAAATTTGAATAGGAAAAATCGGTGTTTCTCCTTTACCAAGACCAGCCTGTGTCGCTTTTAAAAGCTGTCTAACTAATAACCGTCCCTCTTTTGATGTGTCTGTTCCATAATTAATAGAAATAAACGGTACTTGTCCCCCGCCCCTACTGTGCATACTATTTGAATTATGAATGAAAGCTTCACACGCCTGATACGTATCATTTTCTGTTTCTTTCCATGCAAATTCTTCTATTTGTTCTTTCGTAAGCGGATATGACTGTAATCGTTTCTTATGTCTCGCTACTGTTTTTCGCACATATGGAGCTAAATCAATATCAAAGAGTGCAAACGATTGACCACCATGCTGCATGTTTTGATTCGCTTGAAAAATAATTGAAGAAAGCGCCAACGCACTTTTAATGTCTTGCGGTTGTCTCATATGTCCATGTCCAGTATGAAAACCGGTAGCAAGCATTTGTGCTAAAGGAATTTGCGAACAAGTCGTCGTTCCTGTTGCATAAAAATCCAAATCATGTGGATATAATATATTTTGATCTATTGCTTTTTTCACTTGATCTGATAGTAAATTTGCTACAGCATAATACTTTGCGCTCTCAGATGCGAACGTTCCCATCACTCCCATTGGAGATCGGCCATCTACATTTGCATTTTCCTGCATTAAATCTTGTTCATTACCGTGGATAATTGTCTCAAATACTTTCATTAATTCTTCTCCACGTACATTTTGTTTCAACATTCATAACCCTCCACCAACATGTTGTTGTCTTTTGATTAAAATCATACAACATATAGTTCTGGTGTATTTGTGAAAAATGTAACATTCCTGTGAAAGTTTTTTTAAAAATTAATGACTTTTTCATTTGTAAAAAAGAAATGTGCTCTTTACAAATGTATGGTACAATATACGGGAAAAACTCTTTTTACCCTTTATCAACACATTTGTATAAAGGAGACTGAACTTATGGTTATTACATATCTTTTATTTATCGTTGCCTACTTACTTGGCTCGATTCCGTTTGCATTAGTCGTTGGAAAAATTGGCTATGGAATTGACATTCGTGAGCATGGAAGCGGTAATTTAGGCGGAACAAATACATTCCGTACACTAGGGAAAAAAGCAGGTTTCATCGTTACAATTGCTGACATTTTAAAAGGTACATTAGCAACAAGTCTACCGATTATTTTCGGGTTAGATGTTCACCCACTATGGTTTGGATTAGCCGCTGTTCTTGGACATGTATATCCAATCTTCGCGAAATTCCGCGGGGGGAAAGCAGTTGCAACTTCTGCTGGCGTGCTATTATGCTACTCACCAGTTGTTTTTGCAATATTAGCTGTTGTCTTTTTCAGCCTGTTATTTACAACAAGATACGTATCACTTTCTTCTATGGTAACAGCTGTCGTTGCTGTTATTGCATCAATTGTTAGCGGGGATAAAATCTTTATTATTGCAATGTGTTTATTAGCAGGTATGGTTATTTATAAACACCGTGCAAATATCGGACGAATTATAAATAAAACTGAACCGAAAGCAAATTTTTCAAAAAAGCAAAAATAAGATCGTGACCCACATAACGCAAAAAGAAAACGTGAAGCATATTAATAGCGTCTTTTTGCGTTATTTTTTATACTAAAGAAAAAGCAACATAATTTGGAGGAACTATACATGAATCTTTCCGTAACAAAAGAAGCAGCACAATGGTATAAAAACGAATTAAACTTACAATCGGGTGAAACACTACGCCTTTTCGTACAATACGGCGGTTGCAGTACTGTACAAAAAGGACTTTCTTTAGGTATTCGTAAAGATGACCCTGCGCACCCTGCTGTTCAAACTCAAGAAGAAGGTATTAACTTCTTTATTGAAGGCGATGATGAGTGGTTCTTCGATGGACATAATTTATCTGTTACATTTAACGACGGTGATGATTTCCCCCAATTTAATTATGAAAAATAAAAAAAGCGTGGCTTCTGCCACGCTTTTTTTATTTCTTTTTAATTTCCTCATATTTCGCATACCACTCAGGATATAATTTTTTAAATGATACAGGGCGGAACCCTTCTTTTTTCGCACAAATATTCGTTGTACTTGCAGTAATGCAAAGCTCACCATCACCGTTATATATTTCATAACCATATACAACACGAAGTGGGCTCACAGTATCAATCCACGTTTTCACAATCGCTTTTTCTCCGTAACGCATCGCTTTACGATATGAAATTTGCAAGTCTAATACAGGAGAAATAATTCCCTCTTTCTCCATTTCAACATATGAAAATCCTAATTCTTGTATAAGTTTAGTGCGCCCAAGTTCCAGCCACACTAAATAGTTTGAATGGTAAACAACACCCATCTGGTCTGTTTCCGCATAGCGGATTTCAACTTCATGTTCTGCTACAAACATTTCTATTCGCCTTCTTTCACTTCTGCTACCTTGCATACATTTAATCATAATACAGTGGAATCAAAAATAAAATAAAAACAGTGAATCTTTTACTGAAAGGGGCAAGCACATGATCCAAATTGTAACTGTTCGTAGCGGTGATAGTGTTTATGGTTTAGCATCAAAGTACGGATCTACACCTGAAGAAATTGTAAAAGACAATGGACTAAATCCAGCTGAAACACTCGTTGTTGGTCAGGCACTTATCGTTAATACAAAAGGCAATAATTATTATGTACAGCCTGGTGACAGCTTATATCGAATTTCTCAAACGTATAACGTTCCTCTCGCTAGCTTAGCTAAAGTTAATAATCTTTCATTAAAATCTATTCTCCATGTCGGACAACAATTATATATACCAAAAGGTACAAAACGAGCAGTAGAATCCATCGCTTATTTACAGCCTTCAACAATACCGATAAAAGAAAGTTTAGTAAATGCTACACGTGCTATTAATCCATTTTTAACATATTTAGCCTACTTCAGCTTTGAAGCAAAAAGAGACGGCACTTTAAAAGAACCGACGGAAACAGCGAAAATCGCTAATATTGCAACGCAAGGTAACACCATCCCTATGCTCGTTATTACAAATATTGAAAATGGAAATTTCAGTGCCGATCTGACCTCGGTTATTTTACGCGATGCAACAATTCAAAACAAGTTTATTACTAACATTTTGCAAACAGCTGAAAAATATGGCATGCGAGACATTCATTTCGATTTCGAGAGTGTGGCACCTGAAGATCGCGAAGCGTATAATCGTTTTTTACGAAATGTGAAAACACGCTTACCTAGCGGGTACACATTAAGTACAACACTTGTACCGAAAACGAGCTCAAATCAAAAAGGGAAATTTTTTGAGGCTCACGATTATAAAGCACAAGGACAAATTGTTGATTTCGTCGTCATTATGACATACGACTGGGGTTGGCAAGGTGGACCACCGATGGCGATTTCCCCTATCGGTCCTGTAAAAGAAGTACTTCAATATGCAAAATCTCAAATGCCTCCACAAAAAATTATGATGGGGCAAAATTTATATGGATTTGATTGGAAACTTCCTTTCAAACAAGGGAATCCACCCGCAAAAGCAGTTAGCTCTGTCGCAGCTGTTGCACTTGCTCGTAAATACAATGTTCCTATCCGCTATGATTTCACAGCCCAAGCTCCACATTTTAATTACTTTGATGAAAACGGCGTACAACACGAGGTTTGGTTTGAAGATTCGAGGTCTATTCAAAGTAAATTCAATTTAATGAAAGAACAAGGCATTGGCGGTATTAGTTACTGGAAGATTGGTCTACCATTTCCACAAAATTGGCGTTTACTCGTTGAAAACTTCACAATCACGAAAAAGGGCTGACTTATGTCAGCCCTTTTTTCATATTGCTGTTGAAAATACACCTTTAATTCCCTCACAAAAAAGAAGAATGATAATATCCTTCTTTTCTAACCGTTATCTACAATTGGTTGTTTGCCAGTTTGGTCTTGCATTTGCTTCCCTTTATTGCCACCAGCTTTTTTCGATTGTGTTCCAATTTGATTTGGTGCAAAGTCTTTTGAATTCTTTTTCGGATTACCCATTACTATCGCCTCCTTAACACTAGTATCGTACTAGTGTTAAGAATTATTCAGCCTGCTTAAAAAGTCTCATTTCATAACGTTTTTCAATACGCTCTTCAATGCGATCGATTGCATCACGATCACTTAATAATTGTTGTTTATTTTCTTTCACAAGTTCGTCAAATGATTTACGGCGACTTCTTCTCACCCTGTTCACCCTCTCTCCTTCGCATTCTTACTATACATAGTATGAGCAAATGAAAAACTCTTTAATCAGATTTGTAAGAAAATTTTATGTTTTAATACTCCTAAAAAAACTCCGTGTACAATATTTTGCACACGGAGTTTTTTTATACCATAACATTTAAATACTCTTTCAGTTTTTCATCTGCATTCTTTTCATTTTCTTTATAATCATGAAGCGCCTGTAATACAAAATCATACTGTTCTAAAATATAACTTTCTAATTTCAAGACATCCTCTAAGCTATTAAGCATAATTCGCGTATTACCAACTTCACTTTTTAACGTCGGTTCACATATTAAGCTCGTACATATTCCCTTTACATCATCTTCTAATATCTCTGTTAATACGTATTTCTTTCGCCCTTTTACCTTTAATCTCATAACTGGATAAAAAGCTTTTATATCTAGATAACTACCTACGTTCATACAACGTAGCCATTCTACATTTCGTTTATTGCGTACAAGTATTTCTCTTACTGCTTCGTATACTACAGTTTCATCAAGTACTTCCTTATTTACTTTTCGCTTCCCTTCTTCTTCAATAGCTGCACAATTTCGATAAACAGCAGCACACGTAATACAGTCATCAAATGCATTATGAGAACTTAGACGAATTCCAAGCATTCGCTTTAACGTTTCAAGTTTATGATTAGGCGCGTGCTTCATATATTTCTTTGCTAAAAATACAGTATCAATTACTTTATTTTTAGGTTCAGGCAGCCCAAGCATATTTACATTACTTTTCAAAAAACGCATATCAAAAGACGCATTATGAGCGACAATAACATTTGTATGTAAAAATGCTAAAAATAAAGGTAACACTTCTTCAATCGTCGGTGCATCCGAAACACGATAATTTGTAATACCTGTTAAACTCGTTATCCGGCTCGGAATTGGACGTTCTGGATTCACGTACGAAACAAATTGATCAACCAGCTCATGATTATGATATTTTACAGCTGCTACTTGAATAATTTTATCGTTATAAGGGTTAAATCCTGTTGTTTCAAAATCGATTACAACATAATCTAACGGTAAGGATACATTCCCCACTCCAAATACACTCCTTTATCTCTAAACGTTTATATTTCTTTTATCATAACATGCTGTTATCACCACGTGAAAAAGAAAAGGCAGAAATGACCACTTTCCACCTCTACCTTTTCACCGTTATTTTAATTTAGCAATCCGTTTCTCCATTTCTTTTTGCGTCATCGGTCCAATGAACTTATCTTGAATGACACCTTTCGTATCTATAAAATACGAAGTCGGGATTGTAATTACTTTATATGCTGTTGTCACATCAATGTTCTTGTCTAATAAAATGGGAAAAGTAATTCCTTTTTCTTTAGCAAAATTGCTTACTTTTTCTTCTCCCCCACCTTTTTCTGAAGGCGTATAATTTATTGCTAAAATTTCTACGTTTTCTTTATGTTCTTTATAGAAAGCCTCCATATCAGGCATTTCTTGCTGACAAGGTCCACACCATGTTGCCCAAAAATTTAAAATAACTTTCTTCCCTTTTAAATCCGATAACTTTACCTTTGCTCCATCTAACTTTGTCAATTCAAAGTCTGGTGCACTCTTTCCTATTTCAATACCATTCCTTGCGATCATCTCTTTCATAGCAGCTTCACTTTTTGCTGGCTTTTCTTGTACCACTTGATCCTTTTTACCAAACTGATCATAAGCTGCATATCCCGCTAAACAAAGTAACACTACAATAATCGTAAGCTTCTGCCACATTTTATATCACCCTAACGTGTTTATCTTCTTATAACATAATCACCAAAATACTATATACCTTATTTTAGCTTATACGGACAAGCTTGGAAATATTCACATTCGAAATAGTTAGAATGTTTTCAGTTAAGATGAAATATTTACCTTTTTATCATATAATTAGAAATAAATACAAAACCTGCGAGGTGATATGTATTTTACAATTACTTATCAACCCTTTTACTTTTGTTTTCTTCACTTTACCGTTACTATGTATTTGTTTTAGCGGCTTGCTATACAAATTCAAATGGGCTGCTATTATTATTTCTTTTACTGTTCCACTTATTTTTTTCATCATCGTCTCGGGATTTGATATACACCTAACTTTACAAAACTTAGACGTTTGGATTGTTTATAGTGCTGTTTATTCTGTACTTTCCTACATAACGGCAGCGCTAATACGAAGAAAATTGCACATGTAGAACTTTCAAAAAGGGGGATTTTTATGAATCTATTTGAAAAAATACTATTATATATTCTTAGTTTTATATTTTCCCCAATCGGGATTATCACTTGGATCATCTCGCTCTTCAGTAAAGATCCTGAAAAAAAGCAAGTTGGGCGTATTTGTCTCTTTATCGCTTTAATCTCATTTATCCTTTTAGCCGGTCTCGGTATTCTTAGTTTCTTCACGATGACTACCACCACTACTATACAATAGTTATAGAAAGGATGATTGTTTTGGGAGAACATCCTATTAGTAAAGAACTTCGCTATATACGAATATGTTTAGTTGTTTTAGTAATCGTTCTTTTATTTTTCAACGGTGAAAGAGTCGTTGAAATTTCTACAAATCATGATGCCGTAGAAAACGTTTCAACCAGTAATATGACACAGATTGCTGAAAATACATTTGCTATTCAAGAATATAATCCATCACTAAGTAGCGAACGTACGGTCAAAATTTTCAAATATAATCCGGATACAAATCAACTTACTCTAGTCAAAGAGTTTAGCACTAACGATACTGAGTCTTATACGTATCAACTTAATAAGAGTGAATAAAGATAAGAGCGCTATATAGCTCTTATCTTTTTATTAACATCTCTTTAAACAATGACTTATACGTTAATAATTCTCTAGGATCCCCGCATTCCACAACAATTCCATTCTTCATGACCACAACTCGATCTGCTATCATCGCCCTCTCGACATCATGTGTCGTCACAATTCTCGTTACATTCCCTCCTAACCCTTTCAGCATATTCCAAACCACTCCTTGATTACTCGGATCTAATCCCGCAGTCGGTTCATCTAAAACAATTAGATTGGGATTTGATACAATCGCTCGCAATAACGCCAGACGTTTTCTCTCTCCTCCCGAAAACTCTTCACCGCTTTTATGTAGTACAGTTTGAATCCCTTCAGGTAAATCCCTGATAATCGGCTTCGCATTTACAAGTTCAATATTTTTTTCTAATTGTTTTTCTAGGCACTCTTTCCCGAAATACATATTCTCTTTTACTGTCGTTCGAAAAAAACGAGGCTCCTGCCATATAGTAGTCATACAAGCTTTATTACCGTAATAAGCAATACTACCATTAGATGGTTTATATAAACTCGTGATTAATTTTAAAAGCGTCGTTTTTCCTGCACCACTTTCCCCCACAATGATAACGAGTTCGCCAGGATTAATTTGCAAATGAATATTTTTAATTCTACATCTCTCTTCACCGTTCTCTTGAAATGAAACATTTGTTAATCTCATTCCCATCGCTCTCTCTACATTTCTGTATTCAGCTCCTATATTTAAAAAACAAAAAACTCGATTTGCCGAAGCAATAGCAACTTGTGTCATCATCAATAAATCACTTGCATAACGAACAGGAAAAAATAACATCTCAATTGTAGCTAATACCGCCACAAGCGAACCTACTTCCATTTCCCCCTTCATGATTTTTTGTACACCTATAATAAGAACGACTACATATGCTCCTGTTTCTATTACCGTTCCAACTATCCCAATACAATGTTGCAACATCGTCTTCTTTACTTCTGTTTTATAAGCTGTTACTGTAACTCCCTTAAATAAGCCAATTGCCCAGCTCTCTTTTTGTAAACTGCGCAAATCTTGTATACCTTTTACGAACTGTGACATCATCTCTACAACACTTGATTGATTTTTTTGAGCAATCCCCGCAATATTCCTTACCTTTTTCCCCATAAGCATCGGAACAATTGCACTGAAAAATAAAAACGGTGCTACCCACCATATGAACTGTATATCTATATGTTGTAGTGCTATGAGCGCACCAATAAATTGCGCAAGTGCATGAATATATTCGATTAATATAGATCCATATAACCTTATCCAGTTCGGGATATCAGAAACGACTAATGTTTCTAGCTCTCCTTGTTTTACCTTCTCGCTTTCTTCAAAGGGTAATGAAAAAAAGTGACGCAGTAAGTCTATACGCTTCTTTTGTAATATACGTTGACTCGCTTTTGCACTTATATAACCAAACACAAGTGCATTCGTCCACATCATAAATCTACTCCCCGCAAACAATGCAATGTACATATATGCATCTTTTAACTCCCTCTGAATAAGATTATCAACAATTAATCCCATTAAAAGTGGTCTAGATAAATTTAAAATGGCAGCAATTATTCCACTACATATGGCTGCTACTACTAATATTTTCTCTTGTCGTAACGGTAACAATATTCTTTTATACTCTTTCATGACGTTCCCTCCATTTTTAGTAAAAAAAAGGGATGAAACCAATTGGTTTCATCCCTTTCCATAAAATAAGGAAGCTAACATACGTTAGCTTCCTTATCATTCATTTCAATTATTTAGTTTGACACTTTTGACTCTTCAATTTTCTCACGAAGAACCATTTGCAGGATACCACCGTGACGGTAGTAATCAATTTCAACTTCACTATCGAAACGAGCCACTACTTCGAATTGTTTTTCTTTGCCTTCTGCATCGATTGCAACTACTTTTACAAGATCGCGTGGTCTAACCGTTTTGTCAATTTGAATTTCAAATGACTCGTCACCAACAAGACCTAATGTTTCAGCGCTGTCGCCATCTTTAAATTGTAATGGTAATACACCCATTAATACTAAGTTACTGCGGTGAATACGCTCGAAGCTTTCTGCGATTACTGCTTTAATACCTAATAAGTTTGTACCTTTTGCAGCCCAGTCACGAGAACTTCCCATACCGTAGTCTTTACCAGCAACAACTAGAAGACCTGTGCCATCTTCTTTATATTTCATAGCAGCATCATAGATAGATGTTACTTCACCAGTTGGCCAATATGTTGTATATCCGCCTTCTGTTCCTGGTGCGATTTGGTTTTTAATACGGATGTTTGCAAATGTACCACGCATCATAACTTCATGGTTACCACGACGAGAACCGTAAGAGTTGAAGTCAACTGGTTGTACGCCGTTTTCTAATAAGTAGCGTCCAGCTGGTGTATGCTTACCGATTGAACCTGCTGGTGAGATGTGGTCTGTCGTTACAGAGTCACCAAATTTACCAACTATGCGTAAACCTGATAATGTTTCGACTTCACCTGGCTCTTTAGATAAACCTTCAAAGAATGGTGGGTTTTGAATGTATGTTGAGTCATTATCCCAAGTATATAAAGCTTCATTTGAAGTTTGGATTTCATTCCAACGCTCATTGCTGTTAAATACTTGCGCATATTCTTTCTTGAACAGTTCAGATGTAACAACACTTTGAACTACGTCTTCAATTTCTTTAGCTGATGGCCAAATATCGTTGAAGTAAACAGCATTGCCATTTGCATCTTTACCGATTTCATCATTTTTCAGGTCGATATCAACAGTACCTGCAAGTGCATATGCCACAACAAGTGGTGGTGATGCTAAGTAGTTCGCTTTTACAAGCGGATGAATACGACCTTCAAAGTTACGGTTACCAGATAAAACAGATGTTACTAATAAATCGTTTGCTGCGATCGCTTCTTCTAATTCATCTGCTAATGGACCAGAGTTACCGATACAAGTCGTACAGCCGTAACCAACTGTTTGGAAACCTAATTGATCTAAATATGTTGTTAATCCAGACTTATCTAAGTACTCTGTAACAACTTTAGATCCTGGTGCTAATGATGTTTTTACGTAATCAGGTACTTCAAGTCCTTTTTCAATTGCTTTCTTCGCAACTAGACCTGCCCCAATTAATACGTATGGGTTTGATGTATTTGTACAGCTTGTAATTGCAGCGATTGCAATTGCACCTGTCTTCATCGTTACTTCTTTATCTTCTAATGTAACCTTCACTTCTTTATCGAACTCTTGCTCATTAAATCCAAGTCCTTGTGTTCCAACTGGTGCTACAACAGCTTTGTGGAACGCATCTTTCATATCTGAAAGTGGAACTAAATCTTGTGGGCGTTTCGGTCCAGAAAGGTTAGATTCGATTGTATTTAAATCAATTTCAACAAGATCAGTGTAAATTGGATCCTTACTGTCTGCTGTATAGAATAAACCGTTCGTTTTACAGTATTCTTCAACAACGCGAATTTGCTCTTCATCTCTACCTGTTAAACGTAAGTATTCTAATGAAATGTCGTCGATTGGGAAGAATCCACAAGTTGCGCCGTATTCTGGTGCCATATTTGAAATTGTTGCACGGTCAGCTAAAGGCATGCTCTGTAGTCCATTACCGAAGAACTCAACGAATTTACCAACTACACCTTTTTGACGTAACACTTGCGTTACTTTTAATGCAACGTCTGTTGCTGTAGTACCACTTGGAAGTGTACCAGTTAATTTCACACCGATTACTTCAGGTACTGGGAAGTATGAAGGCTGTCCAAGCATTCCTGCTTCTGCTTCAATACCACCAACGCCCCATCCAAGAACACCGATACCGTTAATCATTGTTGTATGCGAGTCTGTTCCAACTAATGAATCCGGGTATGCAACTAAGTCACCTTCAGCATTTTTCACAGCATGAACAACTGGTGCTAAATACTCAAGGTTTACTTGGTGTACGATACCTGTTGCTGGCGGAACTGCACGATAGTTATCAAATGATTTTTGTGCCCAGCTTAAAAATTTATAACGTTCTTCATTACGTTTAAACTCTAAGTCCATGTTGAATGCAAGCGCGTCTGCCGTACCCGCTCTATCAACCTGTACAGAGTGGTCAATTACAAGGTCTACAGTAATTTCCGGATTAATTTTATCAGGATCTCCGCCCATGTCTGCCATTGCTTTACGAAGTGAAGCCAAATCTACAACAGCTGGAACGCCAGTGAAATCTTGTAAAATTACACGAGATGGTTTAAATGGAACATCGATATCTTGAACATCTTTCGTTCCCCATTTTGCTAAATTTGTAACATGTTCTTCTGTAATTACGCGTCCATCTACTTGACGAAGTACAGATTCAAGTAAAACTTTCACAGAATATGGTAATTGAGATACGTTGCCAACCCCTGTATTTTCAAGCGCTTTCAATTGATAATAATGATACGTTTTTCCATCTACTTCGAAAGTTGCACGTGATTGAAATGGATTATGTTTGACCATTATGTTTCCCCCCTGTTAAACGTGACTAAGTTGTCTGAATATAAAATGTAGACAAACTTTTCAATACCTTACGATAATATCTTATTACAACTTTCTAAATAAGTAAATAATAAGAAACTTATGGATTACCATAAGTTTTCTTTATCTTTCTAAATTTGAATAGTGTCCATGCTCTTTATGAATACTATTACCATAAAGTAAAGCGCTCTTTCAGCGTTTTACTTTACGTTCATATACGCTATGAACAACTCATGGTTCGTCTATAAAAAAACATTATAGAGGTGAAAAAAATGGGTAAAAGAAAAGCCAATCATATTATTTCAGGAATGAATGCTGCATCCGCACAAGGACAAGGAGCTGGTTATAACGAAGAGTTCGCAAATGAACCTTTAACACCAGCAGAGCGACAAAATAATAAGAAAAGAAAAAAGAATCAGTAACGAAAAATCCCAAAAGGTATACCTTTTGGGATTTTCTCTAATGTTTATAACGTAACAACTCCGAAACTGTTACAAATCGATAACCCTGCTTTTTCAGCTCAGGTAAAATTTTTGCTAATGCCGCCACTGTTTGACTACGATCACTTCCCCCATCGTGTAACAGTACAATATCTCCACTTTTAGCATTTTTCACAACATGATTTACAATGGATTCAGTACCTGGATTCGCCCAATCACGAGGGTCTTGATGCCACGACCAAAGAACAGTTTGATAACCAGCTTCTTTTGCTGTTTTAAATACAGCATCGTTAATATAACCACCTGGGGGACGGAATAACAAAGGTTCCTTTACCCATTTCTCAAAATATTTCTTTCCATCTAAAATATCTTTTTTTAATTTTTCATCTGATGAACTATTCGCATATAAATGATTCATCGTATGATTTCCAATTTCATGTCCCTCTTTCAACACTTGTTTTACTAAATATGGATTACGCTGAACTCGAAATCCGATCATAAAAAAAGTCGCTTCTGCTTTATATTGGCGTAATAAATCCAATACTTGTGGTGTATAAGTCGAATCTGGTCCATCATCAAATGTAATGGCAATAATCTTTTCATTATTAGGTACTTCCCAAGTTACATAGCCAGTTGGTTCTAGCTCTTTTCTGAGCAACATTTTAGCTTCCACTTTATCCACTTGAAATATATGTACTGCACAAATTAAAGAAAAAATTAGTAGTATAATTTTTTGTTTCTTCATATTAGCTCTAAAAGTTTTGAGGTTGTTGAATTCACAACAACCTCATTTACTTTTCTAATCGATCTACATTTCGCATAATATTTTGGAGATTGTTTTCATATTGCTCAAGTTGTGGACGTTGTGTTTCCGAAGCTACTTCTAGCGCATTTTGAATCTGTTCATACGCTTCCTGGACCTCTTGGCGTAACTCTTTTAAATCATGACCGTAGTTTGGATCATTTTTCACAATGTTATTGAATATATTTTCTGCTTGTGTAACTCCTTGCTGTGCAGCTTGAAAAGCTTGTTGTTTATCTTTATGATATGGCATTATATGATCCCCTTTCTGTAATAGTTAGTCCCATTTATCTTTACCCTTTTTTCTAAAAACATTCTCGTATAAATTCGCAAACTTCTCTCATTCTAAATAGGAAGAGGAGGTGTTATATACAATGGGCAAAAACAATCGTGAATCTAAAGAAAAAAAAGGACAACCTGAACCATTAAGCGGATCTCATAAGGTAAAAAACCGTAATCATTCTCGTCAAAAAAATCATGCGCATCATGATATGTAAAACAAAACATTCACACTAGCTACCTTTGCCACATACAATGTTTATATTTTTCCATTTATTCTTCACCCCTGGTTCATTCATGCATAACATAGTATGAATTGAGATTTTACGGAGGGTGTCTTACATGGGCAAGAAAAAGAAGGATTGTCTTTTTCATGTTGATGGTTTCGAAGAATGGATGGATCAATTTTGTTCTGATTCTTGTAGTAATTTTAGTTTTCCAAATCAAATTCATATTGACCTTTGTGAAACAGAACAAGAATATATTTTGGAAACAGATGTACCAAATGTGATCGAACAAAAGGTAATCATTAAAAAGATGGAGACAGGCCTAAACATATGCATACTTCATAAAAACACTTCTTTACAGCGGATCATTCCTTTACCCGCTAATATTATTTATAAGAAGATGCTAGCCTGCTTAGAGAATGGATTTTTAGCCATTCATATTTCCAAAAGCGAAGTTGCCGATAAGCATGAAAAGAAGGTTCTTTTTTCAAATTGAGAGTTAATATAAATACAAAAATAAGCCCCAGTAACTTGCTGGGGCTTATTTTATTTCGCATGCATTTCTATATTAGAATTTCTATCATATCTTTTTTTCAATAAGCCTTTTGTAACTAAAAGTACAGGAAATGCTACAGTTGAAAATATAGCTAGCGCTAAAAATACTACAAATCCATTTTGATACCCGTAATAATCGAGAAGTACTCCCCCAAACCAAGGACCAATTACTCCTCCAATTCCTGAAAAGCCCATCGCTCCGAAGTATGTTCCTTTCAGATTGGAATCAGCGATCTCATCAATAAATACATCTGTCATTGAAAACATTAAAACTTCTCCAAATGTAAAAATAATTGTACAAATAGCTGCCCCTAACATGGATTCTACTAGTCCAAATCCAAACAATCCCCCGCTCACAAATAACGTTCCAACCATAATAGACGCTAATGGCGTATACTTTTTACACATTTGAATAACAGGGTATTGAATAACTACTACCGTAATTGCATTTAAAGCTAGCATATATGAGAACAACTTTACTCCATCCTGAAATATATGTGCATTTGCAAAGTATTGAGATACTGTCGTCGTTAAATGCGAAAAGCCACAATTACTCAAAATAATACCGACTAAAGCAACTAAAAATACTACATCCTTTCGCAAAATACGAATTGCATTTAACATTGTAACAGGTTTTTCTTTATTTATTTTCTTTCGTTCCAGTGGATACTTCTTAAATTGGAACGCCAATATAGCTGTATATAAAATGTATACTCCAGCTGCTACTAAAAAAGGAATTGTTGATTTCGCGCTTCCAATCTGTAATCCGACAAGTGGACCAATCGCCACCCCAACATTTATTGCACCATATCGTAAGTTATAGACGAGCAACCGATACTCTGGCTTTGTTAAATCTGATAATAAGGCTCTTGATGTCGGTTCAAAAAAGGACCTACATAATCCATTCAAAGCATTTAATAAAAAGAAACTTAAAACATGATCTGCAACTGAAAAACCTATAAATACAAACACCCAAACGATCATGGACCATATTATAATCATCTTTCGGCCGAATCGATCCGATAAATTGCCCCCAATAAAACTAGCAAACACCCCAACAAGTGCACTCGTTCCAATAATAGCACCTGTCATACCAGCTGATACCCCTTTAACAGTCGTTAAATAAATTGCTAAAAAAGGAATACTCATTGAAGTGGCGAACCTCGCAAATAGAGTCCCTATTATAATTGTCATTCCAAGCGGATGAATCTGTTGTAACTTCCCCTTCATCTCTAACCTACTCTCCCTTTTCCTACAAAAAAAAGAAAGCAAAGGATCTGCTTTCTTTTCCCTTTTTATACTTGAGATGTTTGTACCCGAGCTGTTCTCGTTATGTCCATATCAATTCCATATGTAAACTGTAATTCCTTACAAACATCTTTAATTAAAATTGCGACATTATACGTTTCATTAAATTGTAAAACTATGCTTTCTACTTCTTCGTATGTATACTTATATTCTCCTGTAATGACACTTTTTAAATCAAAGCATTCATTCATACAAAGTTGTACAAGTAGTTGGTCATATTTTTCTAGTACATCTTCTTTCTTCCAAAGTAACTCCTTTACATATAACCGATCAAATTTCACACTTTCTCGGTTACAGTCCGTTAAAATCCGGGTCATTTCATTTAGTTCTCGATATAATTCAGAAATATTTCTGCTTAAACTAAGCAGTTTATCTACGCCGTTTTCATATGACATATTTATTCCACCCCCGCATTTTCTTCTTATTATAGCAAGAAAATTCTAAAAATAGTTTCTTTCTTCTGAAATATTAGGAAACTAATTTCAATTGCTTTACAATGAAACTAGCTAACACGAAGGGGGAAAGAAAATTGGAGCAAAAATTATATTACATCGACGCTTATAAGAAAGACTTTACTACTAAAGTTATAAAGCAAGATTATTGTACAGAAGGAAACTTATATGTTGTCTTAAATGAAACTGCATTTTATCCAACAGGCGGCGGACAACCAAACGACACTGGAACTTTAAATGGTATTCCGGTAAGTAACGTTGAAGAAGTAGATGGAGAAATTCGTCATTTCATAGTAGAACCATTACATACAGACGAAGTAGAGGGTAAAATAGATTGGGATCGCCGTTTTGATCATATGCAGCAACATACAGCTCAGCACATTTTATCTGCTGCTTTTTGGGATCATTTTAACATACCAACAATTGGGTTCCATCTCGGAAAAGAAACGATAACAATTGATTTAGAAACGGAAAATCTGCATGCAGAAACAGTTGAAAAAGCAGTGCAAATTGCCAACAAAATTGTTTTTGAAAACCATCCGATCCGTATAGAGTGGATGAACTTAGAAGAAGCGAAAACATTACCCCTTCGCAAAGAACCGACTATGACAGAAAATATACGCGTTGTTATAATCGAAAACTTCGATTATAACGGCTGTGGCGGAACACATCCGAAACATACAGGTGAAGTAGGGCCTATTCAAGTACTAGGATGGGATCGCAATAAAGGTGGTATACGCTTAACGTTTATCGCTGGCTGGCGCACACTAAAATTAATGGGACAACAACAACAAATTTTGAAAGATGTTTCTAAACAATTAAACAGTAGCGAAGCTGATATTCCAGCAAAAGTATCCCAACTTCTTACATCCCAAAAAGAAAACGAAAAAGCAATGCAAACAATGAATGAAAAATTATTATTTGCAGAGGCAAGTGAACTATTACAACAATCGGAAGAAATACATGCTGGAACACTTATCTCTAAAGCATTTATAAATCGCTCTATGCAAGAAACCGCAAAACTTTCCGCTATTATTACAGAACAACAAGAACATGCAATTACATACTTCGTTATTGAAAATGAAGACAAATTACAATGTATTCTTGCTTGTGGTAAAGCAGTGACACTCGATATGAATGCTCTTTTAAAAGATGCCCTTCCTTCTATTGAAGGAAAAGGTGGCGGAAATAAAAAAAGTGCTCGCGGCGGTGGAAAAGCGATTATGACTGGGGACGAGTTTTTAAATCAACTTGTTTCTTCTTTACAATCTGCAGTGTAGATTATTTTATGAAGTGGGTGTCATTGAACTGTGTGACATCCACTTCTCTTTTCTGCTTCTTGCAAAGTAGTACAGTAAATGAAATTATATGAACAATTCTGCAAATATCTCTATCACAACTCGCAATATATCAACGATTCTATAAGAAATATCGATTTACCGACAAAATACGAATATAAACACAACTTATAGAGTAAGAGGAGGCTGTTCCAAAATAACAGCCTCCTCTTATGTTTACAAACCAATATTTTGTTTTAAGCCTTGATAACTTCCTGCGTTCAAGAACTTTTCAGATGCAAGTTTAATGAACTTCTCAGAAAAACCATATCTACTCAATTCTTTGATCGGTACCATTTGCACATCTTGAATTGGGTTATGATCAAATTCATTTGATGGTAACGTGATTTCCCCTGTAATCTTTTCAAGCAGAAACGTAATATGTAATAAAGATGGGCTAGCATCTGGTTTATCACAAACATAGAGTAGCTTCTTAATTTTAACTTCTAACCCTGTTTCTTCTTTCATTTCTCGAATCATCGCTTCTTCTAACATTTCACCGTTCTCTACCCTCCCTCCAGGTAAAGACCAATTCCGATTAGCAACTTTTTGGTTTACTAGCAATACCTTTTCATCTTCAATTAAAATTCCAGTAACACGAACTTGCATTACATTTTCCATATGTAATCTCCTCTTCCCATTATATTTACAAATTAATTCTTCCACTAAAAGAACGTACGTTTTATAATTAAAGAAAATTATGGAAGAAAGTAGTTGTTACATTCATGCGTCCACCTTTAACAAAGTCTATATCACTTGAAGATTTCCAAAACTATTATTGGTTAAAAGCAGAACTCCAAACATTTTGTCGTAAGCATGGTTTGCCAGCTAGTGGCTCTAAAATCGAAATAACCGAGCGTATCTCACATTATTTAAATACTGGTAAAATATTAAAAAACAGCTCTGGTCAAAAGGTGAGTAAAGCTTCCCTCTCTTATAAAGACCTTTCTCTTCAAACGATTATTACTAACAATCACCACTGTAGCGAAGATGTTCGTGCTTTTTTCAAAGAAAAAATCGGAGCAAACTTCCGCTTTACAGTAGCACTTCAAAAGTTTTTCAAAGAGAATATCGGAAAAACATATGAAGACGCTATAACGTTTTGGTATGAAGAAAACGAACGTAAAAAAGACCCATCCTATAAAACAACCATCGGCACACAATTTGAATACAATCGTTTTACTCGTGACTTTTTCGAAGACCCATACAATAAAGGAAAATCAAAAGCTGATGCTATCGCTGCTTGGAATGAAATAAAAGCAAAACCTGGTAGCAATGTTTATGTTCCTCAAAAAGTAGAAAACTAGTTATCTTGCTAGTCTTCTACTTTTTCAAATAATAGAGCAAGTCCAATTCCCCCACCAATTCCTAATGTCGCAACTCCATATTTCATATGCTCTCTTTTAGCCTGATAAAACAAGCGTGTTACAAGCATAGCTCCAGACGCACCGTACGGATGACCAAGTGCTATTGCACCACCATTTATATTTAATTTTTCATATGGGATTTGTAACTCTTTTGCACAAGCAACAACTTTCGAGGCGAATGCTTCATTTATTTCAAAGTAATCGATGTCTTCTATTTTTACATTCATTTCGTTTAATAATTTGTTCACCGCAAATATCGGCCAGTCCCCGGAAAATTTGGATCTACTCCAACTACAGCACTACGAACGAAACGAAGAACAGGCTTGTATCCTAATTTTCGGGCTTGCTCCTCTTCCATTACAAGAACGGCACATGCTCCATCATTTACACCGCACGAATTACCTGCCGTTACTGTACCATTTTGTAAAAATGCGGGTTTTGTTCTTTTAATCATTCTTTCATAATTTATTTCTCGTTTTATAGCCTCGTCTAAAGATCCATTAAACGACATTATTTCATCTTGTAAATATCCATTCTCTAATGCTTGCAGTGTCCTTTTATAACTAAGACAAGCGTATTCGTCTTGCATTTCTCGCGTTATATTATAACGCTCTGCAACATATTCAGCCGCTAGTCCCATATCAGGATCACCAATTGTTTCAGGTGAAAATCGCGCTCTATTTTGAAAAGGTGATGTACTTGTACTCTCTACTCCTCCTGCAATATAACAATTACCTGCCCCGCCTTGAATGAAATGACATGCGGTGCGAATAGCTTCCAATCCAGCACCACATTGCCGATCAATCGTTACACCAGGAATATGATAGCCAAGTCCTGCCTCTAAAGCAGATAATCTTGCAACATTACCTCCCGGCCCAACAACATTTCCTAATATAACATCGTCTATTTCTCTCTCAATCCCTTTACTTAAAAACGTCAGAAGTGGTGCTGCTAATTGCTGAACTTCATAATCTTTTAACATCCCATTCTTCTTACCGATGGGTGTTCTTTTCGCCTCTACAATAACCGCCCTATTCATATATTTTCTCCCGATTTTCAATCATACTTTTTGCTTCGATACGAGCAATCTTCCCGCTATTTGTATACGGTATTTCATCAACAAAATGCCATTCTTTCGGTATTTTAAAAGATGATAATCGTTGTAGGCAAAAGCTCTTTAATTGTTGCTTTGTAGCACTTCCTTTTACGATAGCGACAGGCCTTTCACCCCAATAACTATCTTTTATACCGACAACAACAATTTCTTCAACAGCCGGATGCGTATATAGCAAACTTTCTATCTCTTCTGGGTAAATATTGATTCCTCCAAATAAAATCATGTTCTTCTCTCTACCAACAATATATATAAATCCTTCTCCATCTTGGTAGCCCACATCTTGTACTGTCATCCAACCATCTTTGGTCAATTGCGGGTATATATCTCCATCCGATATATACCCCATAAAAAACTGATCACTTTTCACATACACAGTTCCTATCTCGCCTGTCTGTACTTCTTCTCCTGCGTCATTACATATTCGAACTTGTACATTATGACAAGGTTTCCCTACTGAATTTGGCCTTCTATCGCTCTCTTCATCGACCAATGCTGTTACAAAGCTTAGCTCAGACGCACCATAAAACTCATATCTTTTTGCATAAGGCAAAATATTCTTCATCTTTTCTTTCGCTTCAGCTTCCCATTTCGCTCCTGACGAAATAATTTTCATTTCGCTTTCAATTACTTTATTTTCTTTATACAAAGACTCAAGCATTGTAGGGACTGTATACATTACAGAAATATTCTCTATCTTTATACTAGATAGCACTTGAACTGGTACAAATTTTCTCGTTAAGTGTACCGTTTGTCCTAGAAATAATGCACTTATTGCCCCGTATAAGAAAAGAGAATGAACAAGCGTCCCAGCTATTAAAATAGAATCCTCCTTTTTCATATGAAAGTCATGTACATTACAATCAAAACTATGAACCCACGACTGTTGCGCACGTAAAAATGCTTTTGCCTTTCCTGTTGATCCCGATGTAAATCCCATATAAAAAGGAGCGTCTTGTACATTTTCTACAGAATGATAGGTAGGAAGGTAGTTCTCAATCATTTCTTTCCATTCTTCAATCTCAATAATCCTTCCTTCTTCGCAGGATATATCATTGAGCCTATACTGCTCCGCCACAATAACATCCGGTTTACTAATCACTAGTCTGTCTTTAAGTTCATCTCGTTTCCATTTTATATCCAGTGGTACACAAACCCATCCAGCCATAGCAGCACCAGCAAATAGTTGTAAAAATTCCATACTATTCTCTAATAAAATTGCTATCGTTTTATTCTGCGATTCACTTTCCTTCAACCAGTTTGCTACTTTACAAACCGACTCGTACCAATCTTTATATGTTAACACTCTATCATTTTCTTTAATTGCTACTTTATTCGGTTGTAAAGAGGCATACTTTTTGTATTCTTTTGTAATTCCCATATGAAATGTCCTTTCTCTACAAAATAATAAAAAGAAACACGCAATGAACGTGTTTCTTCTCTTTCTTATCCCGCATTTGTATATTTTCCATTCTTTAAAGCGGGCGTAATAATGTGTTTCAATGAACGATGTAATTTGGTCACGAGAATTGCTGCTATAATTGCTTTTATGCAATCCCCCGGTAAGAACACAGCACTCACTTTCATCGTTTCCCATACGGAAACCCCCATTAAGAAAGCTTGTACAGTAATACCAAATACATAAACTACGAAAATACCACCAATTATATTAATACATAATACCTTTATTATAGAAACTTCACGTAAACGCTCAATTAAATAACCAATGACAAACGCTCCAACGATATAACCAAGTAAATATCCTGCGCTTGGCCCAACAAATACACCTGGACCACCTCGTCCACCAGCAAGTAATGGTGCCCCAACTCCAACAATAAGTAAGAAAATAAGCTGACTTAACGCACCAAGACGTGAGCCTAACAACCCACCAGCAAGCATAACACCGAGTGATTGTAATGTAATCGGAACTGGTGTAATAGCAAGAGCAATTGGAGGTATTAACCCTAACACTCCCATAATAGAACTAAATAACGCGACGAAAACTAAGTTTTTTGTATTCATGTTTGCTTCTCCTATTTGTAAACTTAAAATGTTTTTCAGATAACATATTATAGGAGTTATATTATCTTTCTATTTAGCATTTGTCAACTTATTTTCATAATAGGTTTACAAATATAAATTCAATTATTTCCCTTTATGCAAATGCTCAAGTTCTTTCCGAAGCGCCTGTTTTAAAAACTTCCCAACAGATGTTTTCGGAATTTCCTGCATAAATACAATATCGTCTGGTAACCACCACTTCGCAAACTGTGGTTTTAAAAATTCATATAGTTCTTCTTTTGTAACAGTGCTATTTGCCTTTTGTACAACGCAGGCAACTGGACGCTCTTGCCACTGCGGGTGTGGAACTGCAACAACGGCCGCTTCAAATATAGCATCATGTGCCATTAAAGCATTTTCAAGATCCACTGAAGAAATCCATTCTCCCCCGCTTTTAATAACATCTTTCGTACGATCAACAATTTTCACGCAGCCTTCCTCATCAACTGTAACAACATCACCAGTATATAACCAACCGTCTCGGAATCCTTCGACAGTACGATCATCGTTATAATAGCTTTCAGCGATCCAAGGTGCTCGTAAACATAACTCTCCCATCTCAGTACCATCCCACTTCACTTCACCGTTTGTACCGACTACTTTCATCTCTACACCAGGGACAAGATATCCTTGTTTTGAGCGGATTTCTAATTGCTCTTCATATGATAATTCTGTTTCATAACTTTTTAAACGTGCAAGTGTTACGAGTGGGCTTGTTTCAGTCATACCATATGCATGTACGAAAGGAACATTATATTTTTGCTCAAATGCTTTAATAACACTTTTCGGTGCAGCTGCGCCTCCGCATAGAAGTCTCGTTACACTAGATAAATCGTAACTATTATTTTCTAACTCTTGTAATACACCGAGCCAAATTGTCGGCACACCTGCTGCTATCGTTACTTTTTCAGCTTGAATCATCTCTAATAAAATTTTCGGAGTAAACATTGGTCCTGGCAGAACTTGTTTAGTTCCAAACCAAGTAGCTGCAAAAGGAAGCCCCCAAGCGTTCACATGGAACATCGGTACAATTGCCATCGCCGCATCACTTTCCGATAAAGCAGCTGTATCCGCTAAACCGAGTGCCATACAATGCAATACAGTACTACGATGCGTATATACAACACCTTTTGGGCTTCCTGTAGTCGCTGACGTATAACACATACCAGCAGGTGTATTTTCATCAATATCTTTTACAAATTGGAAAGTTGGATCGCCTTCTTCTAATAGCTTTTCATAATGATATACAGGTTCTAGCGTAGTATTTGGAAGTTCATCTTTATCAGTCATAATAATGTAGGCTTGTACAGTTGATAATTGCGATTGAATATTTTCAACGAGTGGTACGAGATCTTCATCTATAAGTAGAATGCGATCTTCTGCGTGCTGAATAATGTATGAAATATGTTGAGGAGATAAACGAATATTAATTGTGTGCAAAACAGAAGCAATACCAGGAATAGCAAAATATGCTTCCACATGTCGATGATGATTCCACGCTAACGTTCCTATACGCTCGCCTTCTTTAATTCCTAATTTTTTTAATGCACTAGCAAGCCTTCTCGTCCTTTCACCTAACTGCTTATACGTTAACGTCGTAACTGTATCATGTGTCCGTGAAACAATTTCTTTCTTTGAAAACAGTTTTTCTGCTCTTTCCATCATAGAACTAATTGTTAGCGGTACATTCATCATCATATTGGTTATATCCCCCTTTAAAGCGTTTTCATTTTTTTGTTTATTATAGCAGACTTTTATAAATAATTACGACATTTTTCTGTATTTTCTGAATTATTTCTTTGGAAATAATTCAGAAAATACTAAGAGAAAATATACTAAAATTCCTTCTTACAATATATAAATACCGAAATGAAATAAGAAAAGATATATATGATAACGCCAAATATTGTATATAGAATTGAAACGTATACAGATGAATTTAAATTTGATATTGGAAATTGTTCTATTAGATATCCAATTACACTTTGTAATCCAAAATAAGTAACAAGTCCCCCACATGCGCCTCCAATTGTAATAGCATCAGATTTTTCTGCTCCAAAAACATAGAGAAGCGGATAAGCTATTGCTCCGGCATTAAGAATGATGAACGTCCCTAAAGAAACACTCTTAAATATACCATCATCAATTGGTGTATCTGAAACTAAACCATGTACATAAAATATGCCGTACGATAGTAACGTACCAATAATTACAACTAAAAAATAGAAAAGATAGTGACTTTGTACAATATTATTTCTAGTAACCGGTAAAGTAAGTACATATTTTTCATACCCCGACTTACTCTCATATTTAATAACTTCAAGTGCAGGAATCGCAGCAAATAAGATAATGAACGTAGCAATTAAACGGTACATTGAAGCATTACCAAAATAAAAAACAAATCCCGATCCTAATATCGCTATTCCCATGAACATAAAGAAAGTTCGATACACTAGATAATAGTTTGTCAATAATAAACCTTTCATTTATTTTTCACTCCTCGTTAATAAAACACTTATTTCTTCTATCGAAATGGTTCTATGAGCAATCCCACTTGGTAATTTATGCACATCTGATACAAGTACATTGAAATAAGAACCATTATTCCTTTTCACCACAACTATATCTTTGTTGATTAAAGTTAGTTGTTCCTCATCAACATCTACAATGGCATAATTGTCCAAAACCTTATCCTTTTCTGCATTCAATAAAATTTCTCCATCTTTTATCACAATAAGGTGACTAGCTATTTTTTCTACATCACTCATAATATGTGAAGAAAGTAATATACCACCATTACTTTTATTCACAAAACTTTTTAATTCCTCTAATACCTCCTCCCTAGATGAAGGATCAAGACCTCCCGTCGCTTCATCTAGGATTAATAATTTTGCATTATGCGATAATGCAACAGCTATAGATAGTTTCATCGACATTCCACGGGAAAATCTACCTACTTTTTCATTAGTAGGTAAAGAGAAAGAATGAACTAATCGGTAAAAATTTTCTCTATCCCAAGATTCAAACATCTTTTCAAAAACCTTATTTAGTTGTTTTATTGTAAGATGAGCCGGTAGATTCATAGCATCAAATACGACTCCAATCTTTCCCTTAATCTTGGCATCTTTATTTATATTTTCTTCACCTAATATTTTTACTGTACCGCTATCTTTAGAAATTAATTCTAATACTGTTTTAAATGTTGTTGATTTACCTGCCCCATTGTCACCAATGAATCCCACTATTGACCCTGATGGCACATTGAATGTAATATTTTTCAAAATAACTTTGTTTCCAAATGATTTACTTAAATTTCTAATTTCTAGAACGTTTGACATCATTTCACTCCTATCTTAGCTTTTAATAAAAATAGGTTTTCTACTATTAAAAATTATCCACTTTGTCTCTCACTTTCTTTTTTAGTTTAAAAATAATACGATTACTATATTCCTTATTTTCTACTAAAATTCGATACATCTCCCACACTCCTACAACACGAACAAAAAGATAGACTCCAATCGCAATAAGTACAACACAGTACGGATAATACTGCACGAGCTCTCCAGAAGTAATTCGTTTTTTCTCAAATAAAAATGGTATCGCTCCTGCCGCTATAAAACAAAAGCCAACGATCATTACTGCAGCATACTTCTTCTTAATTACTTCATATCTTTTTGTCAATTCTTTTAGAAAGTTTTGATCAAATAGTAGTTCTTCTTTTTTCAATACATTGTATCGACTCTCTTCTATCGTTGCCGGTACCATCATTGCTCCAATTCCAAGGACAGCAATAATAATGACAAGGAATGTCGACATTGTTGCATTTTCTTTAAATAATAAATACGGTATTGTCGATAAAATGAGCAAACTAAATCCTAACGCAATATATTTAGAAATTTTTTGCCCATACACTATATACCCTTCTGCCATTTCCTGACTTACGTAATAGCCCTCCACATTTTCATTACTTTGCTCAGCAGTTTCTTTTAATAAATAGTCGAGTGATACTTCAAATACATTCCCAATCATTATTAACTTTTCAGTTTCAGGAAAACCTTGACCGTTTTCCCATTTACTAACCGCTTGCCTTGTTGTGCTTAATTTTTCAGCTAATGCTTCTTGAGAAAGGCCCTTTTCCTTTCTTAATTTAAAAAGCTTTTCACCAAATCCCATATGTGTGTCCCCCTTTGTTTTCTTACCTAAATTGTATGTAAACATTGCCCTTATCTCTATCTTCCTGCGGTTGCACTTTGTCAACTTACGGTTGCGATTGTGTTATATAGCGGTTTTCTATACGATTTAGCTAGTTTTCTTCTGTGATTATCGCGTTAATAAAACACTCTCTCCTAATAACCAATCATAACAATTAAAGGTAATTATTGTTATGAAAAAGTCAAAAACTCCCTTATTCATTTAAAGGAGTTTTCGATATAAAATATTCCAAGAGGACTAATTTTTCTTCCTCATATTGATTCACAATTTCTTCTATACATTTTTGTATGTCATATAGCGACAGTATAAGTTATCATCTCTTTATATAACGCATACTCATATATATGTAAAATATTACTCCTATTAACTTCCATAATAAAAACACTTCTCAATGATCATAACGGCTTCTGCTTAAACTTTTCATAATTCCGTACCTTTAATGAAAGGATATTCCCGCAATCTGTACAAATATAAGCATCTACTGGTGAAGATGTGAACATCGTTTCCTTTTTCCGTATTTGTGCATAACCGATAAACTCACCTTCTCCTATGTTTTGAGAACCGCAATGAGAGCATGTCTGCACGTCTTTCTGTTTCATGAGAGCACCACCTTTAATCTGTTTTCACTCCCTTCGACAGTTCACTTCCATTCCCCTTCCAAAAAACCTCTTATTCTCTTATATTTCAACAGGAATCTCAGAACAAACATCGTATATGTACTATGAAATATATTAATTAGCGGAGGAATTTTATGAGTACAATTATGACGCTCAATACAGCACAAGAAATAGAAAACGCAGAAATACATATGCTTTCTTCTAGATTAGCGTTACTACAAGCAACAAGCGGAAATCCAATGCAAGTACACATGAAAAAGTTTGGGAGCGCCACTGCCTTTTCATCAAAAATAATTGCTGGTCCTGCTTTTAATACGGTAAAAGGTATTACATTTACAAATACAGATGAGATAGATGAAATTATCTCTTATTATCAATCACTACAAATCCCTTGCCGTTTTGAAATTACACCAGCGCAAGGTACAGCTGAACTATTTCAACATTTATCTCAAAAAGGTTTTTATCAATCTAGCTTCCATACTGCTTTATATAGTATACCGAGAGCAGATCCATCCCTTATTCCTTCTAACATTTCAGTACGCCAACTAAAAGAAAATGAATTTGATATTTTTGCAGACATATATGTACGCGGATTTAATATGCCCTCCTTTACAAAGGATGGTGTACGTCAAAATAACGAAATTCTTTACAATAAACCAGGCTGGTATTTTTTCATGGCAGAAGTTCAAAATATTCCTGCGGGCATTGGTGTCCTGTATATAAATAAGAGAATTGCATCATTAGCTGCTTCTGCTACTTTGCCAGAATTTCAGCGTATAGGCTGCCACACTGCATTAATTCAAAAACGAATTGAGACAGCTATTGAGTCCAATTGTAATTTAATAGTTGGACAAGCTCGGTTTGGTAGCGGTAGTCAAAATAATATGGAACGCGCTCATTTGAAAATCGCTTATACGAAATCAATATGGACTGCGAAAGACATGTAATTAACATTCTTTCTCCTTCCGTTACAATCTTATACATTTTATGACAATTCCTTTTCTATTCTATTAATCACTTGAATATTCAAATTATATTCGTTACGCTATTATTAGATACATCATTCAACTTGCAATATGAAAAGAGAATTCTAATCAAACTACAAGGAGGAAAAATGTATGACTAAACATGATCATGGTTTAAAAGAAAAAGTAGAAGGTGCCATTGATAAAGTAAAAGGTGAAGTAAAAGAAGTTGTCGGGAAAGTAACTGACAATAAAAAATTACAAGCTGAAGGAAAATGGGATAAGGTGAAAGGCACCGCTAAAGATACGGTTGGTAATGTAAAAGAAAAAGCACATGAATATAAGGAACATAAATAATAAAAAACACGTTAGATGCATTTTCATCTAACGTGTTTTTTATTTCACTTTATATACATAATCAACCAAATATCATACGATATATTTTTATTTCTCTATACTCTTTGTAAGTGGTTCTTTAAATGCATTTCTATTCCACACAGCAAAAACAATAAGAGAAATAATAAAGAATACAACAAGACATATACCCAAATAATCAAAATTAACTACCTGAATAAGATTCCAAAACGGTCCCTGTAAATTATAGCTTTCAATAAGTAAAGATAATAGTTGATAACCCCCTATTAAAAAAGCCGTTATAACAGATATTGAGGTAATTAATACGTTATATGAATTTCTAATTCGACTATTTTCCATTGCCCACTTATAATTCGTATTCATGAATGTACTATCTAATGTATCCATCAACGACATTCCTGCAGCAAACAAAATGGGAAAAGCAAATATACTTACAAGCGGGATAGATTGACTTGTTGCAGTTACTGTAGAAAGAGCAATTAATCCGATTTCACTTGCTGTATCAAAACCAAGACCAAATAAAAAACCGATCATATACAATTGCTTTTGACTATCAATAAACGTAAATAAGCGCTGCGTAAAACGGTATATAAACCCTAAGTTTTCTGGCTGCTTATCCTCTTCGCTTCGTAACACTTTAATAAGATACAACAGATTGGTAAGCCCAATAATAATAAGAAATGTACTAGAAACAATTGTGCCGATAATACCGCCTATAGTAGAAAAACTCTCCATTCCATGTTTTGCTGTTTTTCCAATTAAAGCAATTAATACGATCATCACAAATACTACAGTAGAGTGTCCTAATGAGAAGTAAAACCCCACCCCCTGTGAGTTTTTACCTTTTTCAATTAATTTCCGAACAGTATTATCAATTGCGACAATATGATCACTATCAAACGCATGACGCAATCCTAAAGAATATGCAATAATAGCCATTCCAATTATGCCATTACCTTTATACAGTGCAGGTAATAATAAGAGAATTCCAAGCACATGAAGAAATATAATAATAACAAAAAAATTAGTTGCTTTTTTCAGTTCACTTTTCCACATAGTTACTAACCCTTTCTACTTTAGATTGGATACTCTTGAAAAAGAAAAGTGCCATAATAAAAACTACAATCGTTATAATAGTCACTAAAATAATTACAAAATCATTTAACATGCCTGTATGATTTGTAAGTGTTAACAGGGCCGGTATCGTTGCAGTAATCCAAGATTCAATGAAGCAAACAATCCCTACATAAATATGAATCTTCTTTTTCAACCCATCTTGCAGGAAAAATAAAAACCAAAGGAACGCCCAAAAGAACCAAATTATTGTACTTTGTAGACTTCCACTCTCATGTAATTGATTCGCTATTCCCATAACCGTTGCAATAATAGCAACCCAAAGAGAATAGTAACCTACACCTGAAGAATCAAGTTCTAATATATTCGTAAGGCCAACATATAAATAAGTAAAACCAAATAAAAAAATAGTTCCATTAGATAGGATAGTCCACTCATCAGATTGACTTCCTGTAAATAATAAATATAATGGTGTCAAAGTTTGTAATGCCCCTACAAATAAATTGAAGTACCCTACACTTTTGCTATCAATGAGTTTAAAAGCTGCTAGTGCATTCATAAATAGAACTGCACCGACAAATAATAATCCCACATTAGTCATAGTATCCCCTTCTCCTACTTAATATTTTCGATAGGATGTTAATTCTTCATGCAGACAATTCTCTCTAACAAAACGATGACACTGAAAAAATATAGACTCCATATCCTCTGTATTATGACTAAGTATGCGTATGACAAAGCCTTTACATGGCATAGAAGATATTCCAATCTTCATATTGTTAGTGTTAGAAAGCGAAGTTTTCAATGCTGCAATTAAATCATTTGTAATGTTCTCATTAATAACTATGAAAGTACCATAATGGGAATATTGATTTAATATTCCCATTTGATCTAACGACTCTTTGAAAGGGTTTAACAATAGATGATCGTAAACTACAAGTTTGTTTTCCATATATATTTTTGTTAGCGAATCAAAATACTGGTATGTGAACTTCTCCATATTTGGAGACCAACCAGGCGTAACTGAATCGCATAAAATCAATGTAGAATTATTTTGCATATATATATTTGTTTTTTGCTTATATGCTGCATCCTTGTACATAATCAACGGATCTGGTAAATACTCCATAACAGCATTTTCACCAATATAAATATTCAATTCTTGCAAAGCATAACTATTTGGAGTCTTGTAAACTTTCGTTGCTGATTGGCTTGTTATATATGTTTTCGCATCTGCATGAACATTTATATTTATAGAATAGAAGTCTCCTTTTAAATAACCTCCACCAGAATTCATGATATAGTAATATGCTCTACCATAATCGTCCAAATATATTGGCTGCGTTACTTTTAAGGCATCTTTATGATAAACCTTAATAGGTACCGTTTTATGTCTCTTTTCCATCACATCAATGTTTAAGACACCTGTAGGGGCTTTCATTTCTTCAATCCTTCTAACATGATGTTTTGTCGCATCCAATTTATTAATCCCTGTAAGCCTTCCTCATCCTTCAAATTTGTAAAAAAATATGGTTTATTATGTCGGTAATTTTTCGTATCCTGCTCCATAACTCCAAGATCAGCCCCTACATAAGGTGCCAAATCCGTTTTATTAATCACAAATACATCAGATTTGATCATTCCTTGTCCACCTTTACGAGGAATCTTTTCTCCTTGTGCTACATCAATAATATAAATTGAAAAATCCACTAGCTCTGGACTAAATGTGGCAGCTAAATTATCACCCCCACTTTCAATAAAAATAATATCCAAATTACTATGTCTAATCATGAGCTCTTCAATTGCTTCAAAATTCATAGAAGCATCCTCTCGAATTGCTGTATGTGGACACCCTCCTGTCTCTACACCAATAATTCTATCTTCTGGTAAAACACCCGTTTTCAATAAAATCTTTGCATCTTCTTTCGTATAAATATCGTTTGTAATTGCTGCAATTTCATAATCTGTATTTAAATATTTTGTTAACTTTTCAACTAACATTGTTTTCCCAGCACCTACGGGGCCACCAATACCAATTTTGATAGGTTTTATCATTTTATTTTTCCTCCCTATGACATGAAGACTCTTACATTTACATCTTCATGTTGCATTTGATTTATTTCGAATTCAGGATCATTCAATCCAAAATTCTCTAATGAAAGTATTTGAATTCTATCAATAGATTCACAGATCAATTCATGGCATTCTTGTAATAGTTTTTGACCATCTGTTTGTCCAAGAGGAATGGCTCTCACACCATTTTGAATTATGCTTCCAACACTTGAATATAAGAAAACTAAGAGCGTTTCTTCTATTGTCATTTTCAATTCCGCCCCTAATATTCCGTATACGATACTCGGATGACCTTGTAATTTATTACCCATAACATCTTCTTTGTATATATTTAAATTTACAAATGAGAACAGTTCACACAATAGTTTAGAAGTACTTTTACTAATCATTCTATTTGCTCTTCTACATTCAAAAGGCAATGTTTGTGCTGTTATTAAATCATCTAAAAATGTAATTTGTTTTCCATCATTATTCTTAGTGGCTTCGTAAGTATATTTGCAAATTAAGCCGTCCGTGTGTGTTAATTGCACTTTTACATATCGATTAATCCATTTGAAAAATTCGCCTTTATTTGTAACTTGTCCCTCTTGAATAAATGTTTCTAATCCAAAAGAGTGACTAAAACTTCCTGTTGGGAAGTTCGAATCACTAATTTGGAGTAGGTTAAGTAGGTTAAATATGTTTGTGTGAAGCATGCTTGAACGGTTTGGGTAATACTCTATTTTCTTTTTGATAAGGAACACCTTCCTTTTTGAGTAAATCTTCTACTAAGTAGTCGTTCGCCAAAATCATACACCCTTCATCGAATTGTGCTGGCAAATGTCTATTTCCTAAGTTATGCGCAATAATTCCCATTTCTTTTATTGACGTTGGAGTAATTACAATTACCTCTTCTGGTAACACTTCAATATATACAATACGATGTTCATCTTCATATAAAATATCACCGTTCTTTAATGTTTCTCCATTATCTAAAGACACCCCAATTTCAAAACCAGATTCTGAATATAATTTCTGAACCCTCTTTAGTAAAAGCTCACTAGAAATCAATATTCTATCAAGATGCTTTTTTGTATTTGCAAAATCATTCATATTGCATACGTTGTTATTAATTTTTTCAATAATCATTTTATCTCCCCCGTTATATCAAAATAAAAAATATCTTTGAGCCATAGGTAATACATCTACTGCTTCACACGTAATAACTTGTCCATCAACTTTAACTTCATATGTCTGCGGATCTACTTCAATTTCTGGTGTTGCATTATTCAACTTCATATCTTGCTTAGAAATCTCTCTCGTATTTCTAACAGGTAATACAACTTTATTTAAACCTAATTTTTCTTTAATATTATTCTCATAAGCTACTTTAGATACAAATGTAATCGAACTTGACTGTACCGCTTTTCCATATGCACCAAACATCTTTTTTTCATAATATGGTTGTGGTGTGGGGATCGAAGCATTCTCGTCTCCCATTAATGCCATCACTACCATCCCGTTTTTCAAAACCATATCTGGCTTAACACCGAAAAATTGTGGATCCCATATTACAAGGTCTGCATATTTCCCAGCTTCAATAGAGCCGACATATTCTGAAATCCCATGTGTAATAGCTGGATTAATTGTATACTTAGCTATATAGCGTTGAATTCTATTATTATCGTTATATTCTTTATCTCCCTCTAAACTTCCAATCTGCTTTTTCATTTTATCGGCGGTTTGCCAATTGCGAATAATAACCTCTCCAACCCTTCCCATCGCCTGCGAGTCAGAGCTAATCATGCTGAAAACCCCTAAATCTTGCAAAATATCCTCTGCCGCAATTGTTTCTTTTCGAATCCTTGAATCCGCAAACATTACATCTTCTGGAATATTTGCTTTTAAATGATGACATACCATGAGCATATCTAAATGCTCATCCAACGTATTCACTGTATATGGCAAGGTCGGGTTCGTTGAAGAAGGTAAAATATTATTCAGTGCAGCAATCTTTATAATATCTGGTGCATGCCCACCACCAGCCCCTTCAGTGTGGTACGTATGAATAACACGATTATCAATAGCCTTTATCGTTTCTTCCACAAAACCACATTCATTTAACGTATCAGTATGAATAGCAACTTGAATATCATATTTATCAGCAATCTGTAACGAGTGATTAATTGCTGAAGAAGTCGCTCCCCAATCTTCATGAATTTTTAATCCAATAGCTCCTGCAAATATTTGTTCTTCCAGGGCAGGTAAACTTGAACTATTTCCTTTCCCTAAAAACCCAAGATTTATAGGAAAAGCTTCTGCTGCCTCTAGCATTTTTCTTAAATTCCAAGATCCAGGCGTTATTGTAGTTGCCTTAGTACCCTCTGCCGGTCCAGTTCCTCCACCAATTAAAGTTGTTATACCTGAAGCTAATGCTGTATCAATTTGTTGTGGGGATATGAAATGCACGTGTGTATCAATACCTCCAGCTGTAACGATTTTTCGCTCGCCAGAAATTACTTCCGTTGATGTTCCAATAATGATATCAATATTATCCATAACTGAAGGATTACCACTCTTACCAATTGCTGAAATCTTTCCATCTTTTATACCAATATCCGCTTTATATACTCCTGTATAATCAATAATAATTGCATTCGTAATAACAACATCCACAACACCCTGTTCCCTTGTAAGTTGCGAATTTTGTCCCATACCATCCCTAATTGATTTTCCTCCACCAAAGACAGCTTCATCACCATATACGGTGTAATTCTGATCAATATGTGCGAATAATTGTGTATCCGCTAAACGAATAGAATCCCCTGTTGTTGGACCATATAAATCAGCATATTGTTTACGTGACATCTTAAAACTCATGCTATCTCCCTCTTTTTTTGTAAGATTGAATATCGCCATCCACTTTATTTTTAAATCCATATACTTCTTGCTTCCCTGAGTATGGAACTAATTCAATCGTTTTTTCATCCCCAGGCTCGAATCTTACCGCTGTACCCGCTGGAATATTTAAATGTTGTCCAATTGCTACACTACGATTGAACTTTAACGCCTCATTCACTTCATAAAAGTGGTAATGAGATCCAATTTGAATCGGTCTATCTCCCTGATTTAACACCTTAACTTTCGTTGCTTTTTTATTTCCATTACATACTATGTCTTCTTTCGCAAGGATATATTGCCCTGGAATCATAACATTCACTTCCTTTAATGAATTGGTTGATGAATAGTTACTAATTTTGTTCCATCAGGAAAAGTTGCCTCAACCTGAATATCTGATATCATGTCTGTAATACCATCCATAACATCTTCAGCACTTAAAATATTTTTTCCAAGCTCCATTAATTCCGCTACATTTTTACCATCTCTTGCTCCTTCCAAAATTTCATACGTAATAATAGCGATACTTTCTGGATAGTTTAACTTAAGCCCCCTCTCCTTTCGTCGATAAGCTAAATCAGCCGCAACAACTACCAGCAGTTTATCAATTTCTCTTGGCGTTAATCTCATTACAATCTTCCTTTCTGAAGTATTTTAAAACTAAGAATATTCTAAAAATAAAAGATGTACTTCCAATGTCCTTTCGGTGTTTTCTCCATGTTTTTTCTGCTAATCAAATAAAAAAAGACTAGAATTTCTAGTCTTTTTTTTTATTTCCCTTCATTCTTCTCTAACACATACAAATCTTCTTCAATATTTGTTAATTTTTCAGTTACAAGTTTTCTTGCATCTCCAATCGCTTGATTGTATGCAAATGGTCCTACTAACTTTATCATTTCTTCTATTAAACGTTCTGCTTGGAAACGTCCAATTTCATCTAAATCTTCTTCAACGAAAAATTGCTGAATTTGTGCTACAAGCTCTTCTTTTTTATCATTCGGTATTTTTATGTCCATCATCATTCGTTACTCCTCTATATTTAAGATAATACTTTTCTTAACTCTACCATAGAAAAGCGATTTCCTGGACAAGTTTTTGTAACCCCTTCTAACTCCCTATGGCCGAGTATATTTCCTTTCTCTATGGCAAACTGCTTCATAAACATTTTACATAAAGAATATAATGAATTCATTTGTGCAGTAGTTGGATCATATTTATCAAAATTTCCCGTCATACATATTCCAATTGTGTCACTATTATTATCTTTCGCATGTGCTCCAATATGTAAACCTCGCCCTTCGACTACAGTTCCATCTTCTTCAATAAAATAATTGTAACCAATCCCGCTCCATCCTCTTACCTTTTGATGAAATTCGTGGGTTTTATACACATCCCATCCATCTTCTGACGTATGGTGGACAATCAGTTTATTTACTTTCTCTAAAGGAACTAATTCATCTTGAAATGTTAAATTTACACATTTAATTTCCATTTGAACTTCCTCCCCTTAAAAATCAATTATAATAATTGTTTTATCATCTGGTCTTATTCTATTTTCTCCTTCTAGCCTTTCAATGATTGCTACATACTCTTTTATGCTATTCTTTCTTATATATACCACAATTTGTTCTAACGACCACTCCGGATGGAACAATCCGTCCGAACAAATAAAGATCCCACTTACATCAGCTACATGTAATTCCCCATGTTGTAAATAAGTCATTGACTCTTTCATCCCATTTGCAACTGAGTAACCGTTTGGTACATTCGCAAGATAGCGGTTGTATTTCAACTGCTCCCGAACATCTTGAAAAGCATGTTCTTCCGGGACTGGTAATCCTTTTTTACGATCTTCTTCTCTCTTCTTTTTTGCACGTTTACTAATTCCCTTAACTGTATCTTTCGTTAATACTCTTATCGCTCCATCCTGAAGTATTGCAACGATCATACAATCACCTAATTGTGCATATTCAAGTTTCTCGCCTTCTATTTGAACTGCTGCAATACATGTACACCACAGTTGGTCTTTTTTTCTCGTATCAACCTTGTACTCTAGCATCTTGTTTTGCAATAATTCATTCGCCTTTGCAACTTCACCTTGTAAACTATTGATCTCTCGTAGCGAAGTAAAATGACTTGCAAATAAATGTGAAGCGATGTATGCTCCATTATGCCCTTCTTCATCACAAAATGGAACTAACGGTGTTGCTCCATCACATACACCATAAATCATTTTATCTTCATTACAAAAAAATGAATCCTCACACTCTTGTTTTAAAGGACTCTTCTGTTGGTACGTTGTTATCTTCATATCTGTATCCCCTCCCAATTCACTGAAGACTCAAACCATTTAGATTAATCTAATTCTCCAAAATAAACTGTTTTCCCAAAAAACTTTCAATTTCATATATAATCTTGAAATAATATGATTATTTAGTGAAGGACGGGAAAGAGATGGTCAGATTTCTTGGTGTTATTTTTGGTTCTATTATTATTGCAATTGCCTTTAATCTTTTCCTTATCCCCCATAAAATATTAAGTAGTGGAATTGGCGGAATTGCTATTATTTTAGGGATTGTAACCCCTGTAAACACAGGTATTATTAACTTTGTATTGAACTTACCTATCCTTATTTTAGGATACATAGGTCTTGGAAAAAAAGTAATTTTTAACACGGTTGTTTCTGTAATTGTATTATCTGTTGCATTATACTATGTTCCAGTAAAAGTCGTAGCAACAGATCCACTTTTATCATCTGTATTTGGCGGTGTCATCGCCGGAGCTGGTATCGGTCTTGTCTTTAACTGCCATGGTTCAACTGGTGGATTTGATATTATCGGTATGTTGTTATCTCGTAAGCGAGATATTAAACTTGGTGGATTCCTTATTGCATTAAATACTGTTGTTGTTGTCATTGCAGGATTTTTCTTCACTTGGGATGTTGCCCTTACAAGCTTACTTTCAATTTATGTAACTGGTAAAGTAATTGATGCCGTTCATACGAAACATCGTAAAGTTACACTTATGATTGTAACAAATCAAGCAGAAGAAATGAAAAAAAAGCTTCTTTCAACTGTAGTACGTGGAATTACGTTACTTGATGGTGAAGGTGCTTATTCAAACGAGAAAAAACGTGTACTTATGACAGTCGTTTCACGTGAAGAATTGGCAAGTATGAAACTAACGATTTCGGAAATTGATCCTCATGCATTCGTTAATATTACGGAGACTGTTGAAGTATTAGGATTGTTTAGAAAAGTGTAAAAAACTAGGTGGATCTCCACCTAGTTTTTATTTTCCATAAATTCAATTCGATTTCCAAACGGATCTGACACGTAAAATCTGATTATATCTGGTCGCGCATGATCATCTATTACTTCAATACCTTGCTTTAGTAACCCTTGTTTAAATTCATTAATTTTCAAAACATAAAAGGCTGGATGCGCTTTTTTAGCTGGATTAAAATTTTGCTCAACTCCGATATGAATCTCTTGATTTCCACACTTAAACCAACACCCACCACGCTTCTTTAATTCCTCTGGCTTTGGGATTTCCTCCATACCAATTTTATTACCATAAAATTCTCGTGCTTCTTCTTCACATCCTACTGGCGCCGCTACTTGTACATGATCAATTCCTTGAATATAATTTTTCATATTCCTTCCCCCTCTTCTATTCTAATGTTATAACGAAAATACATTCATGTAACTTAGAAAAAATTAATAAAGCAATATAAGATTCTCTTATTATTTATTTTATATCCCATACCAAAATCAAGAAAATAAATTTTATTCGGTAATTTCCATTTTTTATAGAAATACACATCACACCTATATTATAGTTATTAATAGATCCATCTTTTTTAGATGCCAGTTGTACGGAGGAAATATTATGAGTCGTAAAAAATATTCATCTACTCAAAAAAAGCGTCATCCAAACGTATCAGGACGCTTGCGAAACCATATACAAAATCGTTCTTTAGCAGAAATGTATGCATCTCTTTTTGAACATAATCCTGATAGTATTATTTCATTGAATTTAGAAGGAGTTATTTTACATATTAACCCCGCTGCTGAAAGAATATTAGGTTATACTTCTAGCGAATTAGAGCGAAAAATAATCACTTCTATTTTAGAAGCACATATTTCTGAGCAAGTACTACAATACATAAAAAATACTGCAGCTGACAATCAAAAAGAGTATATCGTCTCTATTTATCATAAAGACGGATATTCACTAGATGTCGTAACAAAATTAGTTCCTATTTTTGTTGAAAACCGTTTAACAGGTGTATACGCCATTATGAAACCCCTTGAAAAATCAGAAAGAATTGAGAAAGTATTACAAGAGAGTGAGAAACGATTACGCACATTAATGAATTCAATGCCTGCGTTTGTTATTTTTAAGGATCATGAAGGGCGCTGGCTTGAAGCAAATGACTATGCGCTTTCTTGTTTCAATTTCCATAACGTTCCTTATCGTGGAAAAAGAGATAATGAACTCATTCAATATAACGAAGCGTACCGCGAATCTTTTTTGCATTGTGAAGAAGTTGATGAACTAACATGGCAAAAAGGACAAATTCTTCACGGAGAGGAATTTATTATACATAGAGATGATTTCGACCTAGTTTTAAGTATTTCAAAAGTCCCGCTCTTCCACCCTGATGGCTCACGCAAAGGTCTTATAGTGATGGGAAGAGACGTTACCGAACTAAAAGAAACTGAAAAGCTATTACGAAAATCCGAAAAGCTTGCAGTAGTAGGACAACTGACAGCTGGAATTGCCCATGAAATTAGAAACCCACTCACTTCATTAAAAGGATTTTTAACATTATTACATCCAGAAATAAATGAAGAAAATAAATGGTATGTGGACGTTATGTTGAGTGAAATTTCACAAATGGAATCTATAACAAGCCAATTTATGGCGATGTCTAAACCACAAGTGTTATCTATTCATACATGCAACGTACAAGCATTAATTGAAGAAGTTGTAACTTTTATTTTACCAACAGCAATTATGCATAGCGTTCATATCATCATGGATCATTTCGATTATATTTCTGACATTCAATGTGACAGTAATCAATTAAAACAAGTTTTGATTAACATATTAAAAAATGCAATCGAGGCGATGCCCGATGGTGGTAACATATTCATTCAAACAGCTTCGTTAGAAAATGATTTTGTTTCAATACGCATTATTGATGAAGGTTGTGGGATTCCTGAAGAGCGTATGGCTCGTCTTGGCGAACCTTTTTATAGCTTGAAAGAAAAAGGAACTGGCCTTGGCTTAATGATGTGCTATAAAATCATTCAAGAGCATCACGGAAAATTATTCATTTCCAGTGAATTAAACATAGGAACAACTGTCGATATCCAATTACCGATTGCTACAGCTCAGCCTGTAACAAACTCTTAACTATGCTACATTAATATAGTAAAAGACATCTGTTATAAGTAGTCGGGTTATTGTGGAAAACATCTACACTAATACGTTAAAAAGCTCAAAGTCCCTATATGACTCTGAGCTTTATTTTTGTATACAATTTATTTTATTAAATCCACTCTTTTCCATGTTTACGAATAAACTGAATATCATTTTCATAATGTTCAAGATGCCCTTCATCTATCATCTTTTGGAAGTTCCTATCGCCTTCTAGTGCTTTTCTTTTCATGTATTTACATAATCCTTCTAATCGTAGAAGTACCATCTCCAAATAATCCTCGGCGATGCCATCACTTTTATAGGACTCAAAAAACAATTTAACTCTTTGCTTTATGCGGTCTGCATGCTGTAATGAATTATAATAAACCGCCTCACCTGTTTCCTTATAATAAACTCTACTTAATGGGACACAAGTGTAAAGAGTATAGGCTATGTCCCAAAGTCTTGGCCCAGGACCAGCAACATCAAAATCAATAATACCTACTGGTTTTTCGTTATTAAAAATAATGTTGTATATTGCAAAATCATTGTGGCATACAACCTCTATATTATTTGGCGTATTATCCATCGGTTTCCAATCATCTGATAAAGGAAAATCACTTACAGCATCATGATAAAGCCGAAGCATCTTCGCTATTTCTTTTAAAACATCATTAGACCACATATACTCTTTTAAAGGATAATTACCGGCTTTCCCTTCAATAAATGATAATATCTCTCTATCTTTATCATCAATTCCTAAAAACTTTGGTGCATAACTAAAACCTTTGTTTTCCAAATGATTTAATAGCTTATGAATTTGGGTACTGCCTTTCTTTAATTCCCGTCGAACAGTATCTTTCGAACGATATACGTTTGAAACATTCCCTCCCGTTAGCATTTCTTCATTTTCGTAGTTTGCCACCTAATAGTTTCCCCCTCATTATTAGAAAAATCCACGCTCCTGCTCATTAACAAACAGGAACCCCTTTACTTTTCTTTATATTTTAACATAGTTTTCCTATTCTCTTTTAACCCCTTAAATTACAACAAAAAACGGGTATAAAATCTTTATGATTTTATACCCGTTTTAGTCTATCATTTATGCCTGTGAAACCATTTTTTCATACCATTCCGTTGCCTTCTCTACTTCACCAATCGTTAATTGATGTCCTCTATTTTCCCAATGCATTGTTACACTAGCATTTGCATTTTCTAATAGCATCTTCAATTCCTCTGACTCCGAAGGTGAACAAATTGGATCATTTGTTCCAGCAGCAATAAACACTGCTTTCTCTACTAAATCAGGAAGTTCTATCCCTCTTCTTGGGACCATTGGATGATGAAGAATAGCACCTTTTAATGCATTTTCATAATGGAATAATAAACTCGCTGCAATATTTGCTCCATTTGAATACCCAACAGCTACGATATTATCTCTATCAAATTCATATGTTTTTGCTGCTTCATTTAAAAATTCATTTAATTCCTTCGTACGGAAAACAAGATCCTCTTCATCAAAAATACCTTCTGCTAATCGGCGGAAGAAACGAGGCATCCCATTTTCTAATACATTTCCACGAACACTTAATACAGAAGCTTTTGGATCAATTCTTTCTGCAAGCGGTAATAAATCTAATTCATTTCCTCCTGTACCATGAAGCAATAACAATACTGGTTTTGATGTATCTTTTCCTTTTTGAAAAACATGTTTCATCATATTCCTTTTCCCCTTTCAATCACTTTAATCTAGATTTCTCACTTCAAATGGTAAGAGTGTCTGTTCAATTTGTTTTCTATGTTGTTCATATCGGTCCGGTAATTTTAACTCCTCACCCATCGTCTCTAAAGATTCGTCATGGGCAAAACCAGGAGGGTCTGTTGCAATTTCAAATAAGATTTCGCCGTGTTCTCTAAAGTAAATCGCGTTAAAATAATTTCGATCTTGTACAGGCGTTACACCATATCCAAAACGAGACACATGCTCTTTCCAGTCTAGTTGATCAGCATCGTCACTCGCTCTCCAAGCAATATGATGGACTGTACCAACACCCATCTGACCACGCCCGATTGTTGATGACCTCAAGTCGATAATATTTCCAATATCAGCAGAAGAACGGAATCGAATAAATTCACCTTCTTCTCCAATTTTCTCAAGACCCATAACATGCTCTAACAATTCAGCAGTTTTTTGAGGTTGTGCCGATAAAAGAACAGCACCGCCAAATCCTTTAATTGCTACTTCTGGCGTAACTTCCCCAAAAGTCCAATTATTTAATTCGCCCTCTTCTCTTTCAACTAATTCTATATGCAAACCATGTGGATCATCAAATTCTATATACTTTTCTCCAAACCGAGTCATTTTTGTATACGGTACGTCGAATTTTTCTAATCTATTTTCCCAAAACTCCATTGCACCTTTTGGTACGACATAAGACGTAATGCCTACTTGACCGTCCCCAATGATACCTTGACGAGCACCTGCCCATGGGAAAAACGTAATAATTGTTCCAGGCTTTCCTCCTGCATTACCAAAATAAAGATGATACGTACCTGGATCATCAAAATTCACTGTTTGTTTCACTAAACGCAATCCCAATACACCTGCATAAAAATCTACATTTTCTTGTGGATGACCTACGATTGCTGTAATGTGATGAATTCCCATCGTTTTCTTTTCCATTTTCTCCACCTCTTTTTTTATTTCATTACAAAAAACATTTATTCGCTAAAATTCATTATTCATTTTGTCCATACTGCAAAGTAAAATCCATCGTTATAATTTTATCTCGAATTCGAGATAATTTCCAAAAAAATATTTACTACATCTGAAATCTTTATTCGGAACACAAATTATCTTGAACTCAATATTTATTATAAGTTACTTACTTTTAGTTGTCAACAAGTTCCTTATTTTCATTTTAAATCAAAAGAGAGTAAATGCTAGTTATCATTTACTCTCTTCGCTAATTATTTCGTTTCCTCTTCCAGCACTGCTTCCATCTCATTAAATTCACGATGAATTGCTTTAACTGGTTCTTTCGTTAATAAACTCACCACAATAACAGCTAATAAGCTACAGAAGAATCCAGGTACCATTTCATACATAGTCGCTTTTAAACTTGGAATTTGTACCCAAGTAATAACAACTACCGCACCTACAATCATCCCTGCAAGAACGCCCCATTTGTTCGTTCTCTTCCAATGTAAGCTTAATAAAATGGCGGGTCCGAATGCTGAACCAAATCCTGCCCAAGCATATCCAACAAGTGTTAAAATTGTATCACTTGGATGATACGCTAAAACAACTGCAATCATAGCTACTATTAATACTGACAAGCGACCAATAAATACAAGTTCTCTGTCACTTGCGTTACGACGGAAGAATGTTTTATAGAAATCTTCCGTTACTGCACTTGAAATAACAAGTAATTGCGAGGAAATACTACTCATAATCGAAGCCAAAATAGCTGATAATAAAAATCCAGTAATGTACGGATGGAATAAAATATTTGAGAATGTTACAAAGACCATTTCTGGGTCTTGTAATGTCGTATTATTTTTAGCGTAATAAGCAATACCAACTAGACCAGTAAGCATTGCACCTATAATTGAAATCGTCATCCAACCGATACCGATTCTACGAGAAGTTTTTAAATCTTTAATAGAGGTAATTGCCATAAAGCGGACAATAATATGCGGTTGACCAAAATACCCGAGACCCCATGCTAAAAATGAAATAATCCCAAGAATTGTAGTCCCTTTAAACATATCTAAATGCGATGCATCAACTTGCTTAATTGTATTGAATGTTTCTGTTACACCGCCCACATCTGTAAAAGCTACAATTGGAACTAATACAAGAGCAATAAACATAATACAGCCTTGCACAAAGTCGGTCCAACTTACTGCTAAAAAGCCACCGAATAGTGTATAAGCAACAACGACACCCACAGTTACAAATAAACCAATTTTATAATCCAGGTTGAAAGCATTTTCAAACAAACGTCCACCTGAAACTAAACCAGCCGACGCATAAAATGTGAAAAATACTAAAATGACGATAGCGGAGACAAAACGAAGTACTTTCGTACGATCTTTAAACCGATTTTCTAAAAAATCCGGAATCGTAATTGAATCATTTGCCACTTCTGTATACGTTCGCAAACGTGGGGCAAGAATTAAATAGTTTGCATAAGCACCTATTAATAAACCTATCGCAATCCATACACTTGATAATCCTGTTGCATACATCGCACCAGGTAATCCCATTAGCATCCAACCACTCATATCAGAAGCACCAGCTGATAAAGCTGTAACTGCTGGACCGAGTCCCCTTCCGCCTAACATATAATCTGATAAATCGGATGTCTTCTTATAAGACCAATAACCGATATACAACATACCTGCCATATAAATAGCAAGCGAAACCATAATCTCAATCTTCACCAAATCTCTCCCTTAGTTACATAAGCCATTCAAAATTTCGAAAAATGACTTTTTCTATTTTCTTGTTTTCGCTTATGGTTCCCTACCTTAACAAACATTTTTTGTTCTTTCAAGTGAACAAGCCCTTTTCACTATATGTAAAAACCTTTATAAACGCCTTTATCCCAGTGGATTACCTGGTTTTCCAAATAAATTAAAATAAAAATATTCAGAAAATAAAATACCGTTTTTTTACACCTTATTTCCATTCATTTATCCGACAAATTTTAAAAGAAAAAAGCCATACAAATGTATGACTTTTTCATCTATTAAACATAGCTTATCTTCTATTTACTATAGGAAACAATTCCGAAAGAGGTACTACTCTCCCCACCTCATCTTTAAATACAATATGCTCCCTCGTTAAGTGGCGTGGGCTCTTTACCCCTGCTGCTGCCGCTAATGAAAACAAACTATATCTCATACTAATAACATAGTTCATTACTCGCCATTTTTTCTCATACGGGTCTAATGCTTTTTGGTAGTGTGGATTCGTAGTTGCAACCCCCGATGGGCATTGTCCTGAATTACATTGAAGCGCCATAATACAACCGCTTGCCATCATAAATCCGCGTGCTGAATTTACGGCATCCGCACCGATAGCTAAAGCAATCGCCACTTTATCTGGTGTGACTAATTTCCCAGAGGCAAACACCTTTAATTTATCCCGGACACCAAAATGATTTGCTGTATCAATAAATGTAAGTAATGCCGGTAGAAGCGGAAGCCCCATACTATCTGCCATCGATTTATACGTAGCACCCGATCCACCTTCTGAACCATCAATTGTAATAAAATCTGGATAAATATTTAATTCACTCATTGTTTTTAATAAATCTTCCAGAGGCTTCTGCTGTCCAATTACGATTTTCATCCCGACTGGCTTACCACCGTTTTCTTGCAACTTTTGAATAAAGTAAAGTGTATCCGCTGCATTTTTTAAAAATGAAAATCGATTCGGTGAATTAATTGTCTCCCCTTCTCGTACGTTCCGAACAGAAGCAATTTTCTCATTTACTTTTTGTCCCTCTAGATGGCCACCACGTATTTTAGCACCTTGCCCAAATTTTAACTCGAACGCCTTAATATTACTTTCTTTCGCTTTATCCATAAATTTCTCCATTGAAAAATTCCCGTCTTCATCACGGTATCCGAATAACCCTGGACCAATTTGTGCAACGATATTCGCACCTGTATGTAAATGTTCTGGAATTACACCCCCTTCTCCAGTATTAATCCACGATCCACCTGCCATTTTCGCACCAAAACCGCTCGCTAAAATATAATTCTCTCCAATCGCACCGTAAGATGTCGCTGATGCTCCAAACATTCCATGTAGCTTCCATGGGTATTTACGATTTTCACCAACTATAATTGCATCGTCATCTTCATATAACCAAAGATTTGTTGTATCCGCTGTCAATTTCTCTCTTCTTGAAAATAATCCTTCTTTATGAATTACATACTTTTTCCCCTCACTTTCTTTCGTGAGATTTACACTTAATTCATCTGTTAAAATCGGAAACAATGTATTAGCAATATAATAGCCAGATGCATCAAAATCTCGTTTCGATCCAAAACCAAGTATTTCAGAACGATATTTCGCTAAGAACATAACACTTTGAAAATCGTAACGTGAAAAAGGTTTTCCATCCGTGTCATGATCAAACCAGTATTGCCGGAATTCCGGTCCTATCTTTTCAAGTAAATAGCGCATTCTTCCTAAGTATGGATGCAGTTTTAATATAGAATGGTGCGTCCGTTTTTTTATAAAAAATGTAATAATAAAAAAAACAATTAAAAGTAACATCAAAAAGAGCAATATACTAATAATAACGAGTAGAGTTTCACTCATCCCGCTTCCCCCTATGAAATTCCATAATAAAAGGAGAACACTTCATGTGTTCTCCTTTTATCCTTATTCAGATTAACGTAGCAAGATGCTCTTTCGCATCATATTCAACTAAACTTTCAGCATTTTTAATTCGATGAACAAAATCCGGATTAGCGATTAATGGTCTTCCGAATGCCGCTACATCAATTGTTCCTTCTTGCAGTGCTTCCTCTGCCTCTTTCGGATTCAAATTACCTACTCCTACGATAGTACTATCCCAATACTTTCTTACTAATTGATGAAAATTCTTGCCGTCAGCAATAACTTGCGTATAATTCATCGTTGAAGGGTGAATCATCGTTAATCCAACTTCTTTAAACATATTTACAAACGTTTCAATTGCAAGTTCAGGATGTTCCCACATATAAGTAGGATTATCGCCTTTAAAGGCAGAGAAGCGAAGAAGCGTTTTATCAGCTCCAACTGCTTCAATTACAGCCTGAACAACTTCTTTCATAAACGTTAACCTTTGTTTTAAGTCACCGCCGTATTTATCAGTACGCTTATTCGCAAATTCATAAGTAAATTGATCTATTAAATAGCCGTGTGCACCATGAATTTCTACTCCATCAAACCCAGCTTCGATTGCGTTTTTTGCAGCTTGTGCATATTGACCGACAACTTCATTTATTTCTTCTATTGTCATTGCTTCTGGTGTATCAAATGGTTTACGAAAACGCGGAACATTCCCCTCCGCAGCAATAGCAGAAGGTGCTTGCGGCATTTGACCACCAATTATTTCGTGATGACTCATACGTCCAACATGCCATATTTGAGCAATAATCGTTCCGCCTTCTTTATGTACTGCCTCTGTAACAGGTTTCCAAGAATCGACTTGCGCTTGTGTATAAATACCTGGTACTCCTGGATTCCCTTTTGCTCTCTGACTAATGACAATTCCTTCTGTAATAATTAGTCCAATCCCATCAGCAGCACGTTTTCGGTAATATTCGACTACGTCAGCACCAACGACTCCAGTCTCATTATTTGCAAAACATCTCGTCATCGGTGCCATCGCTATGCGATTACGAAGAGACCAAGATCCAATTTGAATCGGATGAAATAACTTCGTTTCTTCAATATTTTCAAAAGACCCCCAAGCGTTTATATTTGTTCCTTCATAAATACTTGCCGCTTTATTATTTGAACTTGTCATTTTTCTTCCCCCTAAAAAATCTAACTATAATCGCATCATACTTACTTTTAGATAGTAACGTCAATTTATACGTCTTTACCATTTAACATTCGAATATTAAATAAATAGAATGGTAAAAACAAAAATTAAAAAGGTTTCCTAAGTAGGAAACCTTTTTTAGTTGACCATATAAGGCTAACAATTCGTTTATCTCTTTTACATAAAGAAAATAAACAATTATTATCTCCCCACATATGGAAAATTTCTTAACAATAGAAATGAAAGTGGCTCAGTATTCTTCTAAAAATAATAACTTATATATACCTAAAACAATGAAAGCCCTACCTCTCTTTCATCCTTACGGCTCCTCGTCCGTGCCAGTGTGAATCAGGATTGCAAAAATCAAGTAACTATTTTATCGAAGTATTTAATTAAACTTCGAACATTCGTAAAAGAAATTAAAAAATAAAAATGGATTTGATTGTAGTAATAACAAAAGAGGTTAATGCTCTAAAAGTGGTTTGAAAGAGTTGAATGTCTTTGAAATGATTGATTCTCTATAATTATGCTCCCAAAAAATTCAAGTTCTTTTTTGGGATGTAATACATTATTTGTAATGAATCTTAACAAAAGCTTTTTATTTGATTTTCTGTGATACCTTCAATTAATCCCAGTTCACTAATCAAAAACTCATGTGCGTTATCTAACATTTTCTTTTCGCTTGCATTAAGTGCTTTTTCTTTCTGCATACGTAATAAATCACGTACAACTTCAGCACCTTCTTGTATTTTACCCGTTTTTATTTTATCAGTGTTCAATTTATACCTTTGTTTCCACGTAAGTAATCTATCTGATTCTCCATGTTGAAAAACATCTATTATGTGTGTTAATGCCTTTAGAGTTGTAACTGGTCGTATATTTGAATTCAATATTTTCCCCATAGGAATCATTACTTCCATATTACTAGCCGACATTTTTATAACATAATACTGTTGTTTTTCTCCTGAAATTTCCTTCTCTTCTATGGCTTTAATTATACCTGCTCCGTGCATTGGATAAACAATGTTATCGCCAATTTGAAACAAATAATCCACCTCCATATATGGTAACCTTCTCAAGCATAACACACATTTATTTTTTTAGCAAAATTTTTATAATATCATAAAATTATTTTCCATGTCAATTTATTTACACATAAAAATTCAATCTGTACAAAAACACTAAAAAACCCGCATTTTTGTTACCTTTTCACGCCCATTTCCTCCAATTTTATATACCTTGTAAAACAAAAAATACATCACTACATATAAGTAGCGATGTATTTTTATATAATGTGCAACACGAAAGACAAAAACAGTTACTTCAAAACTTCACACACACGATTAATAGCTTATATACTAACCTGTTTACTAATCGTTTCTCGCGCTAACAGAAAACTCATAATCACTTGCGCAGCTATTCTACTCGTCATATCCCTAAAATCAAGAGTTGGATCAATTTCTACTATATCCATCCCTTGAACGAGTGGCTCTTTACCAAGGAATTCAATTGCATCAAGTAAAGTTGTACTATCCATTCCACCAGGGCCAATTGCTGGACAGCCTGGCGCAAACGCTTGGTCTAATACGTCCATATCAAGAGAAATATAAATAGAAGCCACACCTTGTTTTCTTAATACTTCAATACTTTCTGAAATAAGATCTTTTATTTCTCGCTCTCTTACATCTTTCATTGTATACACTGTCACGCCATGTTCTTTTGCATACTCATGGTACGTACGTGCATTTGAAAAATTACGAATTCCGATTTGAACGAGTTGTTTTCCTGTAATCACATCATTTTCTAGTAAACTACGGAACGGTGTACCATTTGATGGACCACCATCATCTAAATTGCGTAAATCATGATGGGCATCAAATTGAATAATACCGACCTTTCCTTTACTATTTGCAAAACCAGTGATACTCGGAAAACTAATCGAGTGGTCACCACCAAGAACGATTGGAATCATTTTCGGGTTTACTTTCGTCAAATGACCAACTGTTTTCGCAATCCGGTTATGACTTTCTTTTATATCTGTCACATGCATCGTAATATCACCGCAATCATGAAGAACACTTTCTTTCATATCGTGTTCTTCTGTAATTGCGTACGTGCTATATGCATCTAACATCGTACGAATAGTTTTCGGTGCAAAACTTGCTCCTGAATGACTAATAGATGGTTTAGAAAGGGGTGCACCAATTAAGGCTGCACCGAATATCTCTACGCCTTCCTCCCAATCTTTAATCATCTCACTCCATTTCGTTACTTCACGATCAATAAATTTTGCATTTTTCTTTAAATAGTGGCCGTGCTCCACGATTGTTCACCTCTTGTATATGCGATATTACCGTTCTTCCACACTGTATTTACATGACTTACGCCGTAATGGTACGGTACGTAAGCATAATTGTAAGCATCCCATAAAACTAAATCTGCCTTACGACCAACTCTAATCTTCCCAGCTACATCGCCTCGATTAATAGCATAAGATGAGTTAACCGTTACGGCATTCCAAACTTCTTCTGGTGTCATCTTCAGTTTTAGCATCGCAATGCTCATAATAAGCTGAATGTTTTCAGTTGGACAGCTACCTGGATTAAAGTCTGTAGCTAACGCAACTGCAACACCTTCATCAATCATTTTACGACCACGAGCGAAGCTTTCTTTATTTAAATAGAAAGTTGTTCCTGGTAATAACGTTGCTACTGTATTAGAGTTTGCAAGCATTTCAATTCCTTTATCAGAAGCGCCAACTAAATGGTCCGCCGATGCTGCACCAATTTCAGCCGCTGCTTCCGCACCACCAAGAGGATCAATTTCATCTGCGTGGATTTTCACGTCAAAGCCAAGCTCTTTCGCTTTTAATAAAAATTCTTTTGATTCTTCTACAGAGAACACACCTGTTTCGCAGAAAATATCGACGAATTCAGCTAATTGCTTCTCTTTCATTTCTGGCAGTAGGTCTAACATCCATTGTAAAAATTCTTTTGATCTACCTTTATACTCTTTCGGAACTGCATGAGCACCTAAAAATGTGGAAACTAAATCGATTGGATGCTCTTTTTGTAATTGCGCCGTTGCCTCTAATTGTTTCCATTCTGTCTCATCATCTAATCCGTAACCACTCTTAGCTTCTACAGTTGTCACACCGAAAGATAGCATACGGTCTAAATGAAATTTTGCTTTTTGAACAAGTTCTTCTTTCGTCGCCTGCTTCGTTGCATTTACAGTTGAAAGAATACCTCCGCCTTGTTCTAAAATTTCTAGGTACGGAACTCCTTGTAATTTCAGCGCGATCTCATTTTCACGAGATCCACCAAATACAAGATGAGTATGCGGATCAACAAGACCAGGAGAAACCATTTTCCCACCGCAATCAATAACTTCTTTCGCCTGAAGCCCTTTTGCTTCTTCCGCTGTTCCAACGAAAGTAATTACGCCGTTTTCAATTCCAACCACACCGTTTTCAATAACAGGAAGCGTGTTCATCGCTTCCCGTCTTAACAAGCCATCTTCTTGATCCATTGTTAGTAATTGACCGATATTTATTAGTAAAGTGTCCAGCATGTTTTCTCCTCCTTATTTCATCATCGGAATGTTAACGCCTTTTTCTTTCGCAGTTTCCACAGCTAAGTCATATCCTGCATCAACGTGACGAACAACACCCATACCAGGGTCAGACGTTAATACGCGCTCAATACGTTTTGCTGCTGCTTCTGTTCCATCTGCAACAATAACCATTCCAGCGTGAAGTGAATAACCCATACCAACGCCACCACCGTGGTGAACAGATACCCAGCTCGCACCGTTTACACTGTTAATTAATGCATTTAAAATTGGCCAGTCTGCTACTGCATCACTGCCGTCTTTCATCGATTCTGTCTCACGGTTTGGAGATGCTACTGATCCGCAATCTAAATGGTCACGACCGATAACGATTGGTGCTGATAATTCACCATTCGCCACCATTTCATTAATGATGCGACCAAACTTCGCGCGCTCACCGTAACCAAGCCAACAAATACGTGATGGAAGACCTTGGAACTCAACTTGCTGACGAGCCATACGAATCCAGTTACATAAATGCTCATTATCAGCAAACTCACGTAAAATTACTTCATCAGTTTTATAAATATCTTCTGGATCACCAGAAAGCGCTACCCAGCGGAACGGTCCTTTTCCTTCACAGAATAACGGACGGATAAATGCTGGAACGAATCCTGGGAAATCGAATGCATTTTTCAAACCTTCATCAAAAGCAACTTGGCGAATGTTATTTCCGTAATCAAATGTAATCGCGCCTTTTTCTTGCATAGCAAGCATTGCTTCCACATGTTTTTTCATACTTTCTTTTGATAATTGTACGTAACGTTCTGGATCTTCTTCACGAAGTTTCGCTGCTTCTTCTAACGTGTAACCTACTGGAATATAACCGTTTAATGGATCATGAGCAGATGTTTGATCCGTAACTAAGTCTGGCGTGATATTACGCTTCACTAGTTCTGGTAAAATCTCCGCTGCATTTCCTAACAATCCGATTGAAATCGGTTCTTTCTTCTCTTTATACTCGTTCGCAATAGTTAATGCTTCTTCTAAAGACTCTGTATACAGATCACAATATCTCTTTTCAATACGACGATCGATGCTGCGCTTATCAACATCAATAGCAATTACAACACCGCCGTTCATCGTTACAGCAAGAGGCTGTGCACCGCCCATACCACCTAAACCAGCAGTAAGTGTTACTGTACCTTTTAATGATCCATCGAAATGTTGACGTGCCGCTTCACCAAATGTTTCATATGTTCCTTGTAAAATCCCTTGTGTTCCAATGTAAATCCAGCTACCAGCTGTCATTTGGCCGTACATCATAAGACCTTTTTTCTCTAGTTCACGGAAGTGATCCCAGTTCGCCCACTTTGGTACTAAGTTTGAGTTCGCTAACAGAACGCGAGGTGCATCTTCATGTGATTTGAAAATTGCAACTGGTTTTCCTGATTGAACAAGTAACGTTTCATCGCTCTCTAACGTTTTTAATGAATCAACAATTGCATTGTAGCTTTCCCAGTTACGAGCTGCACGGCCAATTCCACCATATACAACTAATTCTTCTGGTTTTTCAGCAACTTCAGGATCTAAATTGTTCATTAACATACGAAGTGCAGCTTCTTGAACCCATCCTTTCGTTTGTAACTCAGTGCCTCTTGGCGCGCGAATTGTTTGTTGTACTTTTTCCATTTCAATCTCTCCCTTTTCTCGTTTTATAGTGCTGCGTTTACATCTAATCTTTCTTTTATCGAATAATTCGTTTTTAACCAATGTGTAATATTTTCAATATCCGTTGAGAATATGCGGTCATTTGTAATAGAAGGTACTTGTTGACGACCTTGATGGTAGAAGCTCTTCGTCACTGTACTCATATTTTCGATTCCTCGATACTCCGCTGCTTGCATCGCACAAATCATCTCGATCGCAAGAACGCGTCTTGCATTTTGAATAATTTGATGTGCGTGACGTGAAGCGATTGTCCCCATACTCACGTGATCTTCTTGGTTAGCTGACGACGGAATTGAATCTACACTCGCCGGATGTGCTAACGTTTTATTTTCTGAAACGAGTGAAGCCGCTGCATATTGCATAATCATTGCACCAGACTGAAGTCCTGGCTCTGGACTTAAAAATGGTGGTAGGTCATTTAATTGCGGATTTACTAAGCGTTCAATACGGCGCTCTGAAATATTTGCAAGTTCTGCCATTCCAACTTTCAAGAAGTCCATCGCAAATGCAATCGGTTGTCCGTGGAAGTTACCACCTGAAATTACTTTTTCCCCGCCATCAAAAATAAGTGGGTTATCTGTCGCTGCATTCATTTCAATTTCTAATTTTTCTTTCACGTAATTTAAAACTTGCCAAGAAGCACCGTGTACTTGTGGGATACAACGAAGTGAATATGCATCCTGTACACGAAGTTCTCCTTGTTTTGTCACTAACTTACTATCTTGAAGGATGTCACGAATTCTGCTCGCTACTTCCACTTGCTCTTTATAACCGCGTGCTTTATGCACATTTTCATCAAATGCATCAATAATGCCTTGTAATCCCTCAATTGTCATAGAGGCAATTAATTCAGCTTGATAAGCCGTTGCTTCTGCTTCTATATAAGATAGTACTCCTTGCGCTGTCATCGCCTGCGTGCCATTAATTAATGCAAGACCTTCTTTTGCTTCAAGTTCAATCGGCTCAAGGCCCTCTTCTGTAAGAGCAACCATCGCATGAACTCTTTTCCCTTTATAGAACACTTCACCTTCACCTAATAAAACAAGAGCAAGATGAGATAGAGGTGCTAAATCGCCACTCGCACCAAGTGAACCTTGTTGCGGAACGACTGGGTGAATTTTACGATTTACAAACTCAAGAAGCATATTTACAACAAGCGGTCTAACACCAGATACTCCTTTAAGCATCGTGTTCGCTCGTAAAATTAACATACCGCGTGATACTTCTTCAGGGAATGGATCACCTATACCGCATGCATGTGATTGAATTAAGTTGTGCTGAAGTGCCTTTACATCATCTTTTTGAATAAGCACATCACTAAACTTTCCAAAACCAGTTGTAATACCGTAAACGACTTTTCCGTCCTCTACAATTTTCTCGACAACTTCGCGGCATTCTGCCACCTTTTGCATACTAGTTGGGCAAGCTGTTACACCTTCACCTTCAAGTAACAACCTCTTCATTTCTTCAACTGTCAATGTGTGTCCTGTTAGCGTAATCATTCTTTTTCCTCCTTATAAAGGCAAAAGGGGACCTTATCTTTTTAAGACAGACTTCTGTCCTAAAAAAGTAAGGCCCCTTCTAACTAATAGACTATGGGCAAATCATATGTGATTAATTCCTAAACCAATCGCCTCATGCTCAGATCCTTTTACAGGTGCACCAATCGTTCCATATAATGCAACAGCAACCCATTCGCCTTCTTTCTTTCCGTCGTATGGTGTACCGCGCACAATCGCAAAGCGAAGTCCTACTGTACGAAGAACGTCTGCTAACTGAATTTGTCCTCTCGTCACTCCGTACAAAGCTTCCATAATTGCATGATAAAGTGCATGTGTTTCTCTGTAAACGTCTGTTTCAATAACTCGGTTGCTCTTAGCCGCTGTTTCCATTGCTGCTACAACTTTTTGCGAATTCATCGAACCAACTTTCCCCGTACAATATTTCCAACCTTTTGGAATAGATAATACAGGGCTTTCATTCTCATCCGCAAGTGCCAACAACATGGCCATACGACCAATTCGATGTGTTCCTTGAAGAAGCATGTGACTCTCTCATTTCTTTTGAATTATTTGAATATTACTTAATTTAAGAATATATGAAAACGTTTAAATCGTCAATAGTTTAAAATAGTATTCAAGTAATTTTTTTATCCCTCTCATACTTGTGTACACAATTTATTTACAGATTTTTTTCAGACGTGCTATAGTCTCACTAACAGATGCAAAGGAGCGAGATTTCAGTGGCAAAGCGTAAAGATATTCATTTTCGAATTGAAGAAAAATTACTTGAAAGATTTGAATCGGCACTCCATTACGAAGGTTTAAATAAAACAGACGTATTAACACATGCGGTCCAGCAATTTTGCACGAAGGTGGAATGTGAAAAAATGAATGATGTAAAACGCCAATACAGCGTAAGCAACCATTTACAAACACGTATCGATACACATAAACATTTTGAAGAGAAACGAGTGAATGTAGATGAAGTCGTCATGGAACATTTACAACTTCAAGGAGAAGAAAAAATATTAGAGGTCGGATGCGCTAATGGAAAATTCCTTTCCCTTTTACAAACGAACGGTCATAAAGGACATCTAACCGGATTTGATCAATCGGAAACTATGCTTTCTGAAGCTGCAATAAAGAATAACATAATTGAATGGAAACTGGGAGATGCTAGTAAACTTCCTTTCGACGCTAATTGCTATGACTGGATTGTCGCAAGACATATGTTATATCACATGAAAGATGTCGAAAAAACAATTCAAGGATTCCATAAAGTAATTCGTCCCGGCGGCTCACTTTTAGCTACAACAAATTCTAAAGTTTCATTACCTCGTATAGATGAAATGTGTAACAGAATGTTAATTGCATTTGATTTACCAAAAACATCACCGTCAGTAGCTCCATTTTGTTTAGAAAATGGTAAAAAGATACTACAATCTGTTTTTTCAACTGTTGAAGAAACAATTATTCATAATGCACTCGTTTTCCATCATGCCTCTCCAATTATAAACTATATTTCTAGCATGTTTCCGTCACTGAATATACCTGATAATATATATCTTCACACTGAAATGAAGAAATGGCTAAAACAAGAAATAGAAAATGAATTATCACTTCACAACGGTATATGGCGCGATCCGAAAACGATAGCGATTTATCAATGTAAAAAAGAAAAAAGCTAGCAAATGCTAGCTTTTACACGTTTTCCGGTAAAAGATTCTCCATCATTATATTGCCCTTACCACGATAAAAATTTGTATCATGTTCATTCGCCACTCCAAAATAAGAGGCAATCGCTAGTCCAAATGGTACAAATGCATGTCCTTGTGCTGTAATAATATTTGCGTGCTGTACAACTTCTGTATACACAAAATTTTCTACTGAAAAACAATCTAATTTTTGATAATCTATGGTGACTGTATAAGAGATTTCTTTTAATAAACCTGCTCTTGCTAACGCATACGGTCCAGCGCAAATCGCTGCCACTAATTTTTCTTGCTCAGAAAATTGACGAATAACTGAAAAAAGCAGTTCTGCCTCTTCCATATGTATTTCATCTCCACCTGGAATAAGAATCCCCTCATACTCTTCTACACGCACTTCATTTAGTACTATGTGCGGCTGTACTTGCAAGCCTGTTTCACTTATAACCATTTCTTTTGTTAAACCCGCTGTAATAATCTCATATTTATTTTTCAGCAATGCTGTTGCTACTGTAATTTCAAACTCCGCAAATGTTGGGTATACGAATAATAATATTTTTTTCATAGCCCTTTCTCCTTTAGCCAGCCCATAAAATATGCTTCTAACTCATCCACTGTTAATGTATTCGTGTCCACATAAGTTACAGGAAATTGTTTATACCATTCTTTTTCAGTTTCTACTAATTTAAATTGTTCCTCAAATGTACTTCGATTTCTTTCCCTGTCATTATTTTTTCTATCATATAAATTTTCTTTCGAAACATCTAAATAAAAAATTGCATCCGAACGGCATTCTCTTAATTTATATAATTCATCTTTTAATTTTGTTTCTATATCCCACTCTTTCCCTATCACTTTCGGATAAAAGAGTGTATAAAATTCAATATCTTCTGGCCCACGATCAAAAATCACGACTGAACTTTTCACATTTTGAAACTCTTTTATTTTTGCTTCAATAAACATTTTTTGATTTGTAATAAACCCCTCTTTTGTACACATATCCAAATTTAATTTTTTTCGCTTTTCTACAATTGGATAAGGATTTTCATATATAACTGAAAGCCCACATCGCTCTAAGCTTTTGGCCAATGTTGTTTTTCCACTTGCCATCGGTCCTTGAAGTGAAATTACGTATACCATCCCTCTCATTCCCTTTTCTTATAATACATTGATAATATACAGAATTTTGAAAACTATCAACATAATATATAGCATCTTGTTTCTTATTCTTATGTAACTTATAATAAAAAATAGAGATTATGACGGACGCAAAATAATGTAAGCTTGGAAATCCAAGCTTACATTATTTTTTGCTTTCCCTTTTCTTATAAAAAGAGTATACTAGATCAGAACGTATGTTCTTAATAATTACATACAGTAAGGAGATAGAACAATGGTATACGACACAAAAGCAATTTCTTGGAATGCATCTTTAAAACAACTTCAACGCCGCTATACAAACAAACAAGTTGACCGAAAAGAATTTGAAGATATTGAACTAATGGAATTCTTCCGCGATAACGACTACATTTCTTTACCTACACATATAAGCGGCCTATCAACAGCGCGTTTTACTTCTTACTCTATTTTCACAACTGAAGATAAAGATCGTAAAGTTGGCACACTTATTATTGAGTACGTTGAAGACGATAATAATAATTTATGTGTTGAACAACTATACTTCGTTTAAACTATAACGCTTGGTCAAATTGACCAAGCGTTCTTGCTTTCTACGAATCTCACTGTTTATAATATGAATAAAAGAAAACCGCAATCATTAAGGGGGGATATACTTGCTCGAAGGATGGTTCAGTTGGTTTATTGTATTATGGACTGTTATTTTATTAGGACTTATGTCTATCGGTGGATACTTTATGTTCAGAAAATTTTTAAAACGATTACCGAAAGAAGACGGTATGTCCATTTTAGATTGGGAAGAGCATTACATAAATAAAACGAGACATTTATGGAATGACGAACAAAAACAATTGTTAGAAGAGCTCGTAAGTCCCGTTCCAGAACTGTTTCGCGATGTTGCCAAATCAAAAATTGCTGGCAAAATCGGAGAACTAGCATTACAAGAAAATGCCTCTAAAATTACACAAGATTTAATTATTAAAGGATATATCATCGCCACACCAAAGCGTGATCATAAATTTTTAGTTAAAAAACTACAAGAAAAAGAGATTGATTATTCTCATTATCAATCTTTACTAACAAAATACCCTTCGTAAAAAAAGATTGCTAGCCTATAGCAATCTTTTTTATTTTAACTCACCGTTACCTATTTTGTAGCAGATAGGCGAGCTTCTCCTAACTCTATTTGCAAACCTACAGCACCTGCATAAAGATAATCAAACGTATTTGGAATGGTAACTGTCGTAGAAGTTGATCCCGCTGTTAACACACCATTAGTAGGAACATTCGTCACATCAAATTCAGCACGCCGATTCGTTGCAACTGTTCCAATCAGCATATTTCTATCCCCAAAACCTCCGACTGTATCTAAATTTCCTAAATAATTATTGACTTGTGAAGCAAAAAAGTTAGGATTTGCATTGTTAGGTCCTGAAAGTGCTCTACCATTTAAAACAAATATATCTGCAGTCGCATCCGTATCACCATTATGAATTCCAGTTGGAACCTTGAATCCATCAGAATCAGTAACTATTTCATTCCAAGTACAGGTTATTACACTTCCAGCTAATAGAATGATTACAAATATCGCAACAGTTACGTATACTTCTCAACCTGATCCTACTAGACCACCCGTCACAACAACAACAACAACAACAACACCAATTACGATAGAAGTAAACCCGAATGAGCCAAACACATTTATTAAGACTGCAGATATAAATAACGTTCAGCTAGGTGATTTCACAACATATACACTTACCTTTACTAACAATGGCACTATACCGGCAAATAATGTACTCATTACTGATGTTTTACCTCCCGAAGTCACTTTCTATCCGAATTCTGTAACAGTAAACGGTGTATCTCGTCCTGGTAGTAATCTAACTATCGGTATCCTTATTGGAACTGTTAATCCTGGTGAATCCGTTGTTGTCCGTTTTATCGTTCAAGTAACAGCAGAGCCCCGAAACAGTCTCATTCGAAATACCGCCCGCATTCGCTATACACTTAGACCTGATCCTACTAAACCACTGATTCCTGTCGATGAGACTACAGAACCAAATATTATTCCGTTTATCGGTCCGTTTGTATCACCAAATTTAAATTGTTTCTTTAATGGGGAACGTTTTATACGTCGCGGTTGGAACAGAGGATGTTAACAATATAAATAAAAAGACAGCGTTTTTGGCGCTGTCTTTTTATTTAATACATATACAGTTTTAAGTTAGCTTCATATCTTTTTCATTATAAAAACCGTCTTCTTTTTCCATTTCCTTCTGTAATTTCGTAAAGGAACGGTACATCGCAATTCTCCATGACACAATCATCGCAAACGCAAGTAAGAAGAACATGCCACTAAGTTGTCCTAAATCAAGAGATTGGCTTAAGTATGTTTTAAATACAATTCGCACTACAAGTAATCCAATTAATATAAAAACAAATGCTTTTGAACGCTTCAAATAAATCTCTTGCCCTCTAATTTCAAATTTAGATGTTTTAATAAGAAAAATAGAGAAAAACAAACCAACGCCAATAGCTTCTAACATTTCCGCTGGAGTTAATCGAAATTCAGGAAAAACATACATCAATGCTCCCGTACTCATAAAAAATGGTGGAAGTATAATTTTTTTCAATGTTGCGGGTTTCTTAGCTGCTTTTAAACGAATAAACATCGCACCGACAGCCATACAAACAGCAACGATACTTGATAAAAGAACTATGTTCATATTTTCTCATCCTTTTTTGTGGCTATATGCAAAATATACTTTCATTATATGCTTTTCCGTTAGTATTTCCAACATTTTCACAGAATAATACTAAAAACCGGTAAATCCACCAAATAAACTTGAGAAATATACGATAATTTTCGTCATCCAATTAAAATATAAGAATATCCCCATGACAATCATAATGTATCCTCCGATTTTCATGAAAGCCATACTATTTCTTTTAATCCAAGACATTTTCGTAATAAAGAATGAAAGTACGAAAAACGGGATAGCAAATCCAAGTATGTAAGCAATCATATAAATCATTGCCGATTCTGGATTTGTTGCAGCTAATCCAATTACAGACACTAAAATAGGTCCAGTACATGGTGTCCACCCTGCAGCAAATGCTAATCCAATTAGAACTGAACCAAAATAACCACTCGGACGATTCTTAAAAGTAAATTTACGATCTTGCATTAAAAACTTCGGCTTAAACACACCGACAATTATAAGACCGAACACGATGATAAATATACCACCTAACTGTCTAATTAAATCTTTATAATCCGTAAAGATGCCTCCGATAAAACTTGTACCAAATCCAATCGCAATAAAAATAATTGAAAAACCAAGTAAGAAAAACGCTGTATGTATCATACTTCTTTTGCGAAGCATTGCATTTTCTTCTTTCAATTCAGAAACCGACATACCTGTTATGTATGATAAAAATGCCGGGTAAAGCGGTAAGCAACATGGGGAAATAAATGATAAAAAACCAGCGCCAAACGCTAAAAAAATACTAATATCTTGCATGATTCCACTCCTCTCCTTACATATTGTAGCAAAAACACATAAAAATACTATGAACAATTCGTGAACTCACTTTAACAACGTGATAATAAGAAAAACTACCCTTACAAACAATTTCTAATAAAACGTTTTCATTCCCTTCTATTATATAGAACAATCTCAATTGAATTATGAAGCTCTTTCTAATTTGTTACTAACATAACAAAGGTTTCACAGTTTCTCAAATACTTAGCACATTACAATTACCTTCACACATATTGACCTAAAAAATATTTTTTTCAAATGCTCTCTTTATACAATGCAACACTGATTTTACAATACTTTTATTATTATTAATTTCAAGATTATGCATAAATATCATACTTTTATTATTATTCTATAAAATGTCGCACTTTTCTTTCAGTTGACCCTTTATTTTTAATTTTGTATACTTCCCTCTAGTTATATATGTCCGTTACGGAACAATTTCATATAGATGGGAGGAATTTTTCATGCTTCGTTATTCTCTTTTAGTTCTATTAGGAGCGTGTAGTTATGGGATTTTAGCTATTTTTGTTAAACTTGCATATGCAGAAGGATTTTCACTTGGAGAGGTAATTGGCAGCCAATATTTGTTCGGTTGGATTATTTTGCTTACTATTACACTTCTATTTTCTAGACATCGCGTCCCATTAAAACAAGCGTTAATTTTATTCGTTGCAGGAACATCGGCAAGCTTTACTGGAATTTTTTATTATGCTTCATTAAAAACTGTACCAGCATCTATTGCAATTATACTTTTATTCCAGTTCGTTTGGGTTGGGATTATCATTGAAGCAGTCGCAACGAAAACATTACCTTCAAGAGAAAAAGTTATTTCGGTTATTTTCTTACTTATAGGTACATTTTTATCAAGTGGTTTACTAGAAAAATCAGCAGGTGATTTCGATACGACTGGAATCATTTTAGGTTTATTATCTGCCGTTACATTCGCAACATACATTTTCGTGAGCGGAAAAGTTGCTGTTGAAGTGCCTTCATTACCGCGCGGTGTTCTTTTAATGGCTGGTGCTTTAACTTTAGTAATGATCGTATTCCCGCCAACATTTATTATGAACGGTGCCATTTCTCAAGGGCTTTGGAAATATGGCTTAGGATTAGGAATATTTAGTATCGTTATTCCATCTATTGCCTTTACAATTGGCATTCCAAAAATCGGTTCTGGATTAGCAACTATTCTTGGTGCAGCAGAGCTACCAGTTACAACTATTATGTCTGTATTCGTTTTAAAAGAAGCTGTACTATCTTCACAATGGTTCGGTGTATCACTTATTTTAATCGGTATCGCAATCCCGCAAATTGCCTATGCAATGCGTGGACGCTATCAAAAACATCATACACATAAAAAAGTAGCTGCATAAACGAGAGAGGATTTTCACTTGAGAATCCTCTCTTTTATTGTTGTATACTTATAGTAAATACTTCGTTTAAGAAAGAGGGCATAATACGTGGCATCTATTCCAAATCAATTAACAGAAAAACTTATTTCTATTCGTCGACATTTACATGAGTATCCAGAACTATCGTATGAAGAGTTCGAAACAACAAAAGCGATAAAAGATTGGTTAGAAGAAGCAAACATTACTATTATTGATTCCAATTTAGAAACAGGAATTATCGCTGAAATTTCTGGTAATAAAAACGGGCCCGTTGTAGCAGTTCGTGCTGATATTGATGCCCTTCCTATTCAAGAAGAAACAAATTTACCATACACTTCGAAAATTCACGGTAAAATGCATGCTTGCGGGCATGATTTTCATACAGCTGCTATTATTGGTGCAGCCTATTTATTAAAGGAAAAAAAGTCTTCTCTAAACGGAACTGTCCGCTTTATATTCCAGCCAGCTGAAGAAAGTGGTAATGGCGCTTGCAAAGTTATTGAAGCTGGACATTTACAGGATGTACAAGCTATCTTTGGTATGCATAATAAACCTGATTTACCAGTAGGTACAATTGGTATTAAAGATGGGCCACTAATGGCCGGAGTTGATCGATTTGAAATTGAAATTCACGGAGTTGGTACACATGCAGCTGTACCAGATGCTGGCGTAGACCCTATTGTCGCATCCTCTCAAATTGTTATGGCACTGCAGACAATTGTAAGTCGAAATATAAGTTCATCTCATAATGCAGTTGTTAGTGTTACAAATATCCATTCAGGAAATACGTGGAACGTTATTCCTGAAAAAGCTACGTTAGAAGGAACTGTACGTACATTCCAAGCTGAAACACGTGAAAAGATTCCCGCATTAATGGAGCGTATTATTAAAGGGGTTTCTGATGCACTAGGTGTAAAAACAACATTCCGATTTTACCCAGGTCCTCCTGCTGTTCATAACGATAAAACACTCACTAATCTTTCTATTCAAATTGCAGAGCAAATGAATCTAAACGTTATCTCTCCTACACCATCAATGGCCGGAGAAGATTTTTCTTTTTACCAACAAGAAACACCAGGTTCATTCGTCTTTATGGGAACAAGTGGTACACATGAATGGCATCATCCAGCTTTTACAGTAGATGAACAAGCATTACCTATTAGCGCGGAGTATTTCGCCTTATTAGTCGAAAAGGCTATTCATCAATTAGCACATACAAAAAGCCGTTAAGTTAATCCTTAACGGCTTTTGCTTATGCGGTTAAATCTCGTTTTATAAATACTGTATAGGAAATCCCTAGAAATACAATTAAATACAGAAGAAGCATACAAGAAGCGAATGGGAATGTTACCCCATCAATAAAGCTCCCACCCTTTGAAAGCCCATATAAATCTGTATTCGCTGGTAATAAATATTTCGCCCATTCATATCTTGCTGCCGGAATTAGCGCTATCCCCCCTGATAATGCGAGAAATAGAGAAATCCCGATTGCACCCCCGCTCGATCTAGTTAAAACGGAAATCATAAAGGCAAATGCAGCATACACAAGAGTTGGTAGCCACGATAAAACGTAATACTTACTTGCTTCCATAAAAATATTTTGTTTTATAATATTTCCATCTTGGAAAATAAATTCACTCCATGCAGGCTGTTGGAATTTATAAATAACAAGTCCACATAAAGCGGAGAAAATCATATTAAATATAAACAATAACGCTGCAAATATAACGATCGCTAAAAATTTAGCTGTTAATATTTTAAATCGATTTGCCGGACGGATCGTTAAAAATTTATATGTTCCCCAGTTATATTCATTCGCAAAAATTGTACTTGCATACACGAGAATAAACGGAAGCAAAATTGGAAATACGATAAAACCTGTATCTCTCATGAAAGAAAGCGGAGAGCTGCTTGCCGGTGCTGTATCTGTATCTAAATGCTTCATCTTAAGCTGATATTCCTTTACCAGCTCGTCCCCAGACCGTTCTGCTAAAATAACTTCTTTTTTCATGCCTAGTTTTTTCTCAATTTCTACAGTTCGTTCTGTATAATCGGCTTTCCACCCTTTTGTTTCTGGCTCTAAATACTTTACCGTAACCCATCCTAATCCAATAATTAATACTGCAATAACTGCAAATGGAATAATCGTTCGCTTTCGCTTAAATATTTTATACAACTCGTTATAAACTAAATTAAACAATATCTTTTCCCCCTGTTAATTCTAGAAATTGCTCTTCTAACGTTTTTCTTTCTTCATATACACGATACACTTGAATATTTTTCTCAAGCAATGTACGAATAACATTCGGGATTTCTTCATCTTTTACATTAATAAGTAGATCATTACCTTTTATTAAAACATCTTGATCTAACATTTCTGCCGCTCTCTTCGCATCATCTACACGTATACGGATTGTCTCCATCTCTTCGCTTTGATTATGCTGAATATTTTGCGTCGCGACATATTCTCCGTGCTGAATAATGATAACTCTGTCACACATTAATTCAACTTCTGAAAGTAAGTGACTAGATACAAGTACCGCTTTTCCTTGTTCATGTGCAATTTTCTTTATGTACATTCTCATTTCATGTATTCCACTAGGGTCTAATCCATTCGTTGGTTCATCTAATATCAATACATCTGGATCGTGAATAAGCGCTTGAGCAATTCCTAAACGTTGTCTCATGCCGAGTGAATATGCTTTTACTTTGCGATCAATTACTTGTCCCATCCCTAGCAATTGAACTACTTCATCGATACGTTCTTCTGTCACATTGCCATTCATTCGTCCGAAATATGTTAAATTTTCATAGCCGCTTAAGAAAGGATAAAATTCCGGTGCCTCAATTACTGCTCCAATTTTCGCAGCAGTACTCTCAAATTGCTGTTTTACAGATTGACCGTCAATCCAAACTTCGCCCTCTGTCATACGAATCATGCCGACCATCATTCTCATTAAAGTCGTTTTTCCAGCACCATTTGGTCCTAATAAGCCAACTACTTCACCTTTTTTCACTTCAAAACTAATATTTTCTACTAACGTCTTTGAACCAATTCGCTTTGTTAATCGATCAACTTTTACGATCGCTTGCTCATTTATCATTCCATACAACCTTTCTTCTTAACTCTTTTTTCAGTTCTTCCCACTGTATCATGATTAATAACATGTGTAAAATGAAGAAAAAGCCATGATTTCTCATGCCTTTCTCCTTGTTTCATGTGACTTCTCATACTTTAACCTTTGTATAAATCTACAACATTGCCACATCGATATTATAATGACGGTTATCATAACAACTGCTGTTACCGTTATCGCATACACCGTAATTGGTGCATTTATTGCTCCTTGGATTCCTACTACTTTCATAAAAACAATAATAAATAATTTCAAAAATAACATACCATGAATTAATCCGAAAACGAACGCTCCTCCGTAAGTTAATAATTGCTCCTGGCATAATAAACATAATATTTCTTTTCTCTTCATATTCACTACTTCATACGATCTAAACTCCTCTCTTCTACTCTGTAAAAGAGAGGCTGTCATTTTATAAGTAATGAACATACACACAAAAACTACAAATAGAAATATTGCATAAAACCATTTTACAAATATAGGTGTATATTCCGCTTTACTTATTACAGCTTCATTGAACCGGAATGATATCATAAAAAAACAAATCATTGTATTCATAGCAATCCATATAAATTGTTTTAACCTTCTGGTAGCAAATTTTTGTATATTTTTTCTCGCCAACCGAAATAAAGACATAGATTTCTTCCCCTACCTCACTTCATAACATACTCCTTCTATAATAATAGTGTATAAAAATATGACATTTTAAACATCGCACTTCAATCGGAATCTTTACTAAGCCTTTAGTCCTAGAGAACGGACATGTTTACCTCTTTACAGTTGAACATAAAAAAGAAACAAAAGGTGGAAATGCACTTTCATTGCATTTCCACCTTTTGTTTAATGAGGTGAATCTTTATATAACTTAATTATCATGAATGCCTTATAACTCCATCAATTATTCAACCTTCGCATCTTCCACTTCAATCCTTTTTTTCTCTCTTGCAATTTTCAAAAACTCTAACAGCTCTGGATTAGTATTCATTTTTTTGTAAGCCACCGACATTTCTGCTACAAAATTAGAATCGCATAGTTCCTTATATACAACTTCTGTTTTATACAATTTATTTGCTGATACAGGTATTACCGTAATTCCAATACCTGCTGCTACAAGACCCATGACAGTTTGATACTCCGTTGCTTCTTGTACAATGTGCGGGCTAAAACCTACATCGCGGCAAAGTGATAAAATTGTATCATATAACGCTGGCCATACTGGTCTCGTAATAAATACGAACGGTTCATCCCTTAAATCTTCGATATGTATTTCGTCCTTTTCAGCAAGCGGATGTGCCTTTGGTAAGCATAACGTACACGAAAGTTTTTGAATTGGTTCTAACTCAAGTAATTGCGTTGGAATTGGCGGACGTAAAAATCCAATATCAATTCGATTATCATGAAGTGCATGCACCTGATCCGGTGTTGACAATTCATGTAATGCTACAGACACTCTCGGAAATTTATTTCTATACTCTCTGACGATTGACGGTAAAATATCATATATCGCCGCACCTACAAAACCAATTGAAAGTGATCCAACTTCTCCCCTTTGCGCACTTTGTGCGACTTCTACTGCTTTTTCAATTTGTTCAAACGCTTTTTTTACTTCTTTTAAAAACATTTCTCCTGCTTCTGTTAATTCAACCTTTCTCTTTGTTCTTGAAAATAACATAACTCCCATTTCTTTTTCTAATTGCTGAATTTGTTGACTAAGCGGTGGTTGTGTCATTTGTAAACGAGCAGCTGCTCGTCCAAAGTGTAACTCCTCTGCCACTACAACAAAATATTGCAAATGCCGTAATTCCATTTTGGACACCCTTTTCACTTTCGATTAATACATCTAATATATTAATAACATATAATTTATATATTAGACAAATATTTCGAATGAACGTATAGTAGAAACTGTTAATTCTTTTTTACAATTTTTATGTAAAAAAAGAAAGAGGTGGTTACTGTATGAAATGGTGGAAGTTAAGCGGACAAATATTATTATTATTTTGTTTTGCTTGGACAGGTGAATGGATTGCAAAACAGGCACACCTCCCGGTTCCAGGAAGTATAATCGGTATTTTTCTATTATTAATCTCATTAAAATTTAACATAGTGAAAAAAGAATGGATACAAGACGGTGCAGACTTTTTATTAAAAGAACTTATTTTATTTTTCATCCCTTCTGCAGTCGCTGTCATTCGTTACAAAGATACATTATCACAGTATGGAATCGATCTCATTTTAATTATCGTGATTAGTACACTTTGTGTCACTCTCGTAACAGGACTATTAACCGAATTGCTATTAAAGCGGAAAGGATCAACACAATGATCGGCTTTCTTTGTTTGCTATTAACACTATTCACATATTGGGTATCTAAAAAAATGTATCAACGCTGGAATTGGAGCTTACTTTCTCCCCTGCTTGTATGCCCAATCATTTTAATTGCTTTATTGCTCGGACTAGATACATCATACGAAACCTACGAATCTGGTAGTCATTGGCTAACAGAATTATTAAAGCCTGCAACGGTTGCTTTCGCGTGGCCAATCTATAAGTATTTTGATCTATTAAAAAAACATGGCACTGCTATTTTAATTAATGTCATTGTCGGTTCTTTTCTTTCAGTTATTACTTCAGCACTACTAGCTAATTTTTTTCAAATTGACTCTACAATAGAACAAAGTTTAGCACCGCACATTGTAACAACACCTATTGCAATGGCTATTTCAGAAATGATTGGCGGCATGTCACAATTAACAGCAGTTTTCGTCGTATTAACTGCCTTAACTGGAGCGTTACTCGGTCCTACGCTCATACGCATATGTCGTATTAAAACAGCGCTCGCAAAAGGTATAATGCTAGGTACTAGCGCGAATGGCACCGGAACATCAAAAGCATTTGAAATCGGTCCTGTAGAAGGTACAATTGCAAGTTTATCAATGCTTTTAACAGCTGGAGCTAGTTTAGTTATCGTTCCGCTTTTTTTATCTTGGTTACACTAAAAAAAGCAAGTGTTTAAACACTTGCTTTTTTTATTTATATATTTATTTAAAATCTCCTGGTCCTCCGGAAAAGATAAGGATAATTCTTTTACTTCATCAATTCCTTTCCAAGCTATTTCATGTATTAGCTCATCAGGGTCCTGTATTTTCATGTTACCGCCTATTAACTTTACAATATAGTAATGCACATGAACTGGCACCCCATATGTTATCCCTTTCTTTTCACATAGTTTTTCTATAATTTTCACTTGATAACCCGTTTCTTCCCACACTTCACGAGCACAGCAGTCCTCAAGTGTTTCTCCCTCTTCTTGTCCCCCGCTTGGCACAGTCCATCGTTTTTCTTCATCTACTTTTCCTTGTAGTACCATTAAAAATTCATTCTTTTCATTCATACATATAGCTGCCGCACCAATCCATCTTTTCATCCTATCTCCCCCCATACTAAATTTCGATCTTTCTTTATATATATCCTTGAAAAAAGAGGAATAAAGTAAAACGATGACGAAAGATTACAACAACTTCATGAGCGATCCCTTCTTAGAAATTCAAACCGGAAGGATGAAATTATGATTTCTAAATATGTTGTGGAATGTATTTTTTGTGAAGAAAATCGAAAACCTCGGCAGGCTATCGTCACAGTTCCCGCCACTTCTCAGCTACTAGCAATCCAAAAAGTACGAACTGAATGCACACGGCGCTTCGGAAAAACTTTATTATTGCAAACAGAAATTAAAGAAGAATTACTCATTGAACAAAAAGAAAGCTGACCATAAATTGGCCAGCTTTCTTATCCGATCATATTTTCACATGAAGATTAGGGGCATCCTCTTTAAGGATCGGGATTTACCCATTATGTGCGTTCCATAATGGTCATCGAACAATATATTTCTATACAATAAACTATTGAATAGAATAGGGCAAAACTTGTTCGCATTTTTTAGAAAAGGGATAGGGATATAATTCAAGTAATACTTCGAATACTCGAACTTTACACTCATTATATTAAAGCAAATCCTTTTATATGGGAAATATGAATTACCTACATAATTCATTCGTAAAATATATTAATAGTTTTCTTTACTCTACTAACAACATACATCCAGCTAGTATCGGTGTCATAATCATTGAAAACCTTAAAAGCATCCGAGGTGCATAATTTGTAAACTTAGCTCCTATATATGCCCCTAACATTGTTCCAATTAAAACTTGTACTAATAATACATAATCTAAATACCCTTCCGAACTATATCCAAGCCCACCTCCAATTGCGATTGGTAATATAACAAGCATTGTCGTCCCTATAGATTGCTGAATTGTTAATCCTAATAGAACTATTAATCCAAGTTGGATAAAGGGTGCTGAACCAATCCCAAATGAACCAGCTAACATTCCAGTAACTAATCCGAGACATATACATTTAATCAAGTTATCTTTCGAAAGTTCGTTATGCCCTTTTAAAAACGACCGTTCCTTTTTTTGAAATATAATTAATCGAATAAACATAAAAATTGCAGATAAAAATAACATTCCCGCTGTAAACCAGTGTAGAAGATTCGCTGGTATTAGCGAACCAAACTTCGAACCAATAAAGGAACCAATCGCTCCAAATCCCCCAACAATTCCGCCTATTACAAGCACAACATTCCCTTCTCTATAATGACTTACTACCCCAGATAATGTCGTAAATGCCATAGCAGTTAAAGATGTTGCAAGAGCAACGTGAATAGGGATATGGAATACTAACGTGAGTATCGCGATGATAAATCCTGCTCCTCCTGCTCCGACAAACCCTAATAAAACTCCCATTAATAACATTGTTATAATAATTGCCACATATTCCCCCTCCAATATTCCAATTATCTATCACATACGCACTTCTATACAAACAAAAAGCATCCTAAATGGATGCTCTTTCTACTTTTTCTATATTAATAATATGTACTTACTCTTGATTAATCAAAATAACAGCGGGACCAGAAACAACTACTCCGGCCACTTCTATCTTTTCAAATTCCATCACTGTAATAGATATAACCCCTTCTCTTTCCATCAATTCCTTACTCAGGACTTCAGTCGGTATTGATTTCACCGTCCTACCTCCTTTTCATTTTATACAAAAAACTACCCAATGCCTCTAAATATATGCATCACCTCCACTTTCATTCCTTATTCCAGTCAAAATTCACATCCCCTTTCTATAACATATTGAAAAATAAAAAAGCACTCGCCAAAGCGAATGCCTTTCCATTATTTACTCTCTATTACTTTTAACATTCTATTAATAAATGCTGCGGATTCCCCACGTGTTGCAGAACCTTTTGGCATAAACTCATTATTCTCATTCCCTTTTACGATACCTAGCCCATAAACACGCTGAACTGCCTGTTTATCATACGCTAAATTTTGATCCGTAAATGGTAATGGAACTAAATTACCTTTTATATTTTTGTATTGCAATGCACGATCAATCATAATGACAGCTTCATCACGTTTAATCGTATCATTCGGAGCAAATATATCATTTCCTCGTCCACTTATAATCCCAGCACTAGCTGCACGATTAATACCATCTACTAGCGATGGATGAGCTGTGCTTAAATCTTTGAAATTCGATTTCCCCTCTGGTAATTGCAATGATCTTGAAACTAAATTCGCAAATTCACCACGTGTTACAAGGCGTTCTGGCCAGTAAGAACCCTTTCCGTCTCCAACCATAATACCTCTTTTATCTAATTCACGAATATCCGCTTCATACCAACCACCAGTTATATCATCTTTATGATTCGCATCATAATAAGCTTTCGTTCCTTGTAAAAATGGCTCCCACGCATTATTCTTTATCATAATGGCCGGACAATTCTTTCCGCTCCAAAATTGATGTTTTTTCACATTTTCTAAAGGAATATTTAATTCCCCCATTAAATATGCTGCTAGTTTGCGAGCATTTTCCACAGCTTTATTATAATCACCATCTTGGTTGACAGCAATTTCAATTGCAATTGATTCTCTATTACCAGTTCCTTCCGATCCATCTCCAGCATGCCAACCATTTTCATTTAATGGTAGATGTTGATAAATTTCTTTATCATCTACTGTAAAATGCCAAGATGCTGAACGATCAGTCGTTCCTGTTGCTTGGCTGTATAAATATTGTGCATGGTTTCTAGCATTTGCTCCAACACTATAATTATCTGTCTCATGAATTGTAATGTATTTTGGTTTCATCGCATAACCTGGACGAATATTTTCATTACCTGTTGGTACAATCATTTCCTTTAATGGTACACCGTAAATATCCGTTGTTTTCTCTGCTGATGGCGCTGCATACATAACTGCTGCACGTTTCGTACGAGTTGGAGTTGTGCTTTGAATAAGAGATGCTTTTGTACCCTCAAATTTTGCTGAAGGTGAATAAATCCATTTCACCTCATTATCTATTTGGACTTGGAACCACTCTCCAACTTGTCCAATTGCAATAATTGTTTGCGGTTGTAACACTTTCTCATCTTTATATGAATTAAATGGTGCGGAATATGTAGCTGTCTCTTCATTAATTACTAACTTTTCGTTTGCCAAGCGATAAACTTCCTTAACCTCTACATTTCCTTCACTACTTTGTATCCACCCAGCTCCAGATTCTGTTTGTACATAGTAAGCGTTTCCTTTTCGTTTTTCGGCTTTCACGACTTGATTAGAAAGCTGAACACCTGTCGCTTTTTGTAAATCAGCAGAATCAAATAAAGATGCTGAACTTATTATATGTACAAGAAAATCTCCTTGCGTTTCATTTGTTATTCCTTTGTCCTCTCCACGCCCATCTTCATCTTTCATATGGGTTTCAATACTTTTTAAAGCTTGCTCGTCAGTTGAAATTGTTACAGTCTTTTCTACTGTGTCAGCATAGGAAGAACTTGGAATCGTTACCAAACTAAATACAATTGATGCAGCTAAAACATTATAAAATCCTTTTTTCATACTAATTATTTAACACGTTTATATCTTAATTCGTGTTAACTTCCCTCCCTACTCTAAAATATTTAAGGCTATCTAGCAAACTTCTAAACTAAATAACCCTTTACAATATAACAAACTCTATCTCATCCGTATAGATAGGAATGACTACTATTTGCCTGTTTTTTCTATATTGGAATATAGAAAAGAAGCTATAAAAGATATAGCTTCTCCTCTCACTATTTCAATCTCGTTGTACCTTATACTCTATAACTCTACCATCTTTATCAAATTGCAAAACAAGACATTCACTATCTATAGGAATGAAACTACGTTCATTCCCAAGATAGTATAGTGTAGTAATTCCCGTTTCCAAACTGCTTGTTTTCGTAGGGGCCCCTAACAATTTTATGATTTCCTCGTTTGATTTCCCTATCAATTTATGCCGCTTTAATAAGTCATCTATCATATATACCCGTTTTTCTTCATCATTTAACCACCGATCCTGATTAAAATTTGAAGTGTATTTATTTAAACTTAATTGTAAAGTGCATACTATCAATGGAATGAGAGCAACCATCATTACAGTGAACAGCTGTTTCTTATCTTTATCACGTCTTGCTGATACATGTAAGACAGCCTTTTGAATAATAACTAGTAGAATAAAAGGCATTGCTACTACAAAAATACTCATTACACTCAATGACACATGAACCATATCAATAACAAAGATAAACACAAGATACATTAATATATACAAACAAAAATAAATGTACAATATTCCCCACAATATAGAGCTTTTACCTTTCTCCACCTAAAGCACCTACTTTATCCCGCTATTTACAACTTCAAGCCTTGCTATGTTAGGTGGAAGTCGTGCTACCTATAATAGCTCTGCTAATTACAGTTTCACTTCGAAACATAATTCATCTGACCAATCATATCTCTAATCTTTCCTAGTTCTTGTGCGGTATATATTACTTTACTTGTCAAAACTTCATTTCTGAAAAACGTTACAATTTGCTCTCTATCTTTAAATCTCGGCAATTCTTCATTAGAAAGATCAATAACTTCTTTTCCACTCTCATTTTCAAAATATACAATCGGTTTTATTTTTTCCTTTACAATATCTATTTGCATTTCTTCCAAACAATTATATAAAGTTTGAGATAATATTTTTGCTTTATACGCTGGATTTCCTTCATTTCTTACTTGCAAAGTTAATGACGTTCCATCCGTAATAAATTCAAATGTCTCTTCTTTTTCAATTTCATGTTGATACTTGCCAATTTCCTCAATCATAAATGAATATATACCTGCATTTTCTCTCGTTAAGCCATGGATTAATTTCCCTGTCCATTTTTTCGTCTCAAGTAGATAAATACCGGTTTTACATAAAATGAGGTGATGGATTCGATTTTCGTTTATATCACGTTTATGTCTAGATTTATTGCGTATCATAAAAACGTTCGGCATAATATGAAATTCATCTTCTAGTATGATTCCTTGCTCAACAAAACCTCGTTTCATATAATGTAATGTTTCATGTGTATTCACTTCAGCACCATTTTTGGTATACTCTCGTAAATCCGCAATTAAATTTTGAAACATATGTAGTTCATTACTATGCTTATCTTGCATTTCACTACGTTCTTTACTATGTTGAACAGCTAGTTGATTTTTCATCATACGCATATTTTCAAGTTCTCTAGCTGTACTAACTTGTAAATCATTATATTTTTTCTGTTCCATATTCTTTAAAGTACTTTGTTGTTCTTTATGCTCTGTAATCGTAGCTGCAATTTCACTTTCATACGTTTCAATCGCTTTTTTCTTTTCAAATTCTACTTGCTGACTCTCTGATTCTAACTGTTTATTTTTATAAAACAGTACAAACACTGCAGCTAATAATATTAAAATTCCACCTATTAGCACATAATCCATACTTCTACTCCTTTATTTCATTTTCGATTATTTTTTATAAATATATCCATTATATTATACTATGCTTTCAATATACACTTTGTAAAAATTATATATTTTTAATAAAAGGCACCTCAGTCGAGATACCTTTTAAGTTCACTTTATTGTACACCATACTGAATATAACTTGAATCATAGTATACCCATTGATTTGTCCCTAAGCAAAGCCATCCATCTTGCTTACTCCATACTCGATATGATTCACCATGATGTAACTGTCTTATAACATTCCCGTTTAATGATGGAGCGTCTCGCAGATTCACATTATCGCCAGTAATAGTTGCCACATAATGTTTATACTGAATATAACTTGAATCATTATATACCCACTGATTTGTCCCTAAACAGAGCCATCCATCTTGTTCTCCCCAAACTTCATATGATTCGCCACGATTCAAATGGCGAATTACACTAGATTGTAAAGATGGTCCACTTCGTAAATTCACATTATCTCCATTAATTACAGCAACTCCGTATACTGGAGTCGCATTATTAGGCGTGGGAACATTACCTCCACCACTTGCTCCATTTCCTTGTAAAGCTTCTAATGAAACAGCTGCTGATACATCACAATTTCCTACACCTGAAATTTGCCCAGAATCTGTGTACTGCCATGCTGTCCACTCTGTCCATCCACCAGCATCAGCAGGCGGTATACTAGAATATCTGGAAATCCATAGTGGAATGTCACTTAACCCGCTAATTCCAAATTCATTAATATACCAAACTCCTGTATATAACATTACATTTTTCCCAGTAGCTTGTTTCACATAATTTACGAAACTTCTTGCCCAATTCGATATAGTCGCACCCGTTAAACTACTATTGCTAGTATCCGTTGGCGATTCTAAATCTAAAACAGGAATTAAGTCCGTCTGATTACTCTGTAATATATTCACAAAATATTTCGCTTCTGAAATGGCATCATTTTGTTCTGGGTGCGCAAAATGATATGCACCAATTAATACATTCGCATTTCTCGCAGCTTGTACATTTTGAACGAAAGTAGGGTCAATATAGTTCACACCTTCCGTCGCTTTTGCATACGCCGCTGGAATACCAGATGACTTCACAGCATTCCAATCGATGTTTCCTTCCCAATGAGACACATCGATAAACGTAACATTTGAACTGGATCTATTTTGCATATAAAAGCTCCTATCAAATTTTTTTATTCCGTATACAATATGTACAACTTCAGTTAGTGGACACGACTTTTATGCTATAGTAATAAAGTTCTAATGTATTTATTTTGTGGAGATGTTTAAGAAAAAAGTGAAATTGAAACCACCCTACACCAGAAACTCCATTAATACACTTTTAACACCGCAAAAAAGGCCTTGTAATTACAAAGCCTTTTGCAAACTACCTTTATTTTGCAGTAAGTACATATTGTAATAAAGTCCTTGTTTACTAAGTAACTCTTGATGTGTTCCGCTTTCTACAATTTCCCCTTCATGCATAACAAATATTTGATCCGCATCTTGGATTGTAGACAATCTGTGCGCAATCGCTATCGTTGTTCTACCTTTTCGCATTTGCTGCAATGCCGTTTGGATAGCCTCCTCTGTTTCTGTATCAATATTTGCCGTCGCTTCATCTAACACTAATACTTTCGGATTGGTTGCTATCGTTCTAGCAAAAGCAATTAATTGCCTTTGACCACTAGAAAATGCGGCTCCTCTTTCGACAACTTCTGTATCATACTGCTCTGGTAATTTTTCAATAAACGTATTCGCTTGCACAAACTTTGCCGCTTCCTCTATCTCTTCATCCGTAATCTCTTCATTATACATACGAATGTTTTGCTTTACATTTCCAGCAAATAAAAATGCATCTTGCAGCACAAGACCAATTTTCTTTCGAATTTCTTGTTCTTCAAACTTCTCTAAATCTACTCCGTCTATTACAATGTTTCCTGATTTAATATTGTAAAATCTCATTAATAAATTCATAATCGTACTCTTTCCGCTACCAGTATGCCCTACGAAAGCAACCGTTTGCCCTGGCTTTACGTGAAAAGATACATTTTTTAAAACGTCACGCTTTCCATCATATGAAAAAGTAACATCTTTAAACTGAATTTCCCCATTATCTACTCGTGGCTGTTCACTCCCCATTTGAACAGGCGCTAAATCTTTATCATCCATTAAATGAAATACACGCGATGATGAAACAAGCGCTTGCTGGAAGAAAGATAGTTTCATCATCATCTCATTTATCGGCTGGAAGAAACGATGAATATAGTTAACGAAAGCATATAAAACCCCTACTTCAACAGGACTCTTTAAAGCATCGATTCCGAATAAACCAAGTACTAACGCAATTGCTACAATATGAACAAGATCTGTTGCTGGACGTAAAAGTAATGCATCTAATTTCAATGTACGACGTCCAGCACTAAAATGTTTATTGTTCACTTCTTCAAATTCTTTTCTCATCCGCTTTTCTTGCCGGAATACCTGAACAATATTCATACCTTGAATGGACTCATTTAACTTTGCATTTAATATACTCAGCTGATTACGTACCTCTAAATAAAAAGCTGCACTTTTCCGTTGATACAACACCATAATTGCAAACATTATCGGAATTAATATGAGCGAAAACAGCGCTAATTTTACATCTAATAAAAACATCGCTACTAAAATCCCTACTAAAAAGACTACATTTTTTACGAATGTTGATAGTACACTAACATAAAAATCCTTAATCGCTTCTGTATCATTCGTTATGCGGGATACGAGCGTACCAATCGGCGTACGATCAAAGAAGCTTAATGACAATTTTTGAACATGTTCATACACTTCAACTCGCATATCTTGGACAATCTTAAAAGCGATATTTTGAAAGTACAATAAGTCTAAATAAGTAAATAATACTTTTAATAAATGAGCAATAATATACACTACAAATAGGGTTACAAGTGCTGATTGTTCAAAGTTACCTGGCACTAAGTGTTCATCAAGAAATTGTTTAATTAAAAAAGGACCCATCATTTCAGTTACAGTTGCACCAACTAGAAATAAAAATGCTAACGCTAATAACCCTTTATAAGGCCTCATATAAGAAAGCAACCTTCTTAAATCACTCCGTTTTTTCTCAGCCATCATACGCCTCCTTTCTCTACTAATGCCTCTAACTGCTGGCTTTCGTACATTTCTTTATACCAACCATTTTCTTTCATTAATTGCTCATGTTTCCCTCGCTGCATAACCCTACCTTCATCAATAACAAGAATAAGATTTGCATGCTGAATAGCACTTAAACGATGGGCAGTAATAATCGTCGTTTTCTCTGCCCTTTCTCGTTTCAATGCAGTTAAAATAGTTTCTTCTGTTTTTGCATCTACGGCTGATAAACAATCATCTAATATTAAAATTTCAGCATTCGTTAATAATGCACGCGCAATAGAGATTCTCTGTTTTTGACCTCCCGATAGTGAAACGCCCCTTTCACCTACTACAGTGTCATACCCTTCTGGAAATTGAAATATATCATTATGAATACAAGCAATATCAGCAGCTCGGCTAATTTCTTTATATGTAGCATCGGCCTTTCCAAAAGCAATGTTCTCCCCAATACTCGCTGAAAATAAAAAGTGATCTTGTGGTACATATGAAATTGCAGAACGCACACCGTGAAGTGTTAAATCTCGAATATCCCGCTCCCCAACTTTTAATTCACCATTAAAATGATCATACTCTCGAATTAAACATTTTAACAACGTCGTCTTCCCTGAACCGGTACGTCCTACAATTCCTAACGTTTCACCTTTTCTTAAATTAAAGTAAATATCTTTTAAGTTTAATAGTTCATTCTTTTTATAAGAAAACGAATCAACAGCGAACGAAACATCACCACTTGCTATAGTATTTATAGCATTGTCCCTATTCACTACATCTGAAGTTTGTGAAAGTATTTTCTCCACACGATCATACGAAGCACGTCCACGCTCCATAATATTAAATAGCCATCCAAACGCTAACATTGGCCATACAAGTGTCCCTAAGTACGTTGTAAATGTTACCAATTCCCCTACAGTTAATTCACCCCGTACGACTAATAATGATCCGTAACAAATTGCGATCAAAAATGAAAATCCGACAATTAAGGAAATCGTTGGATCGAATAACGAGTCAATACGTGCAACTAGCATATTTTTATGTACGACATCTTCAGATTTTTTCCGAAACGCTTGTAAATCCTCTTTCTCTTGTCCAAGTGAGCGAATTACCTTCATCCCACTCATACTTTCTTGTACTTTATCGTTGATTTCAGAAAACGATTGCTGTGCCTTATGAAATCTTCTATGCAATAAAGTTCCATAATAATTTGTAGAAATAGCTACAATTGGCATCGGAATTAAACTTAATAACGTTAACTTCCAACTAATTGTAAATCCCATCGCTACGAGTACACATCCTCCAACAGCTAATGAATCAACGAGTGTTAAAACACCTGACCCCGCAGTTTGCTGAATCGCCTGAATATCATTTGTCGCATGTGCCATCAAATCGCCTGTGCGACGTGATTGATAAAAGGATGGGCTCATCTTAGTAAAATGTTCATATAGATTCTTTCGCAGTTGACGAGCTAGTTTTAAAGAAGATCCAAAAATCATAATACGCCATAAGTAACGTAATATATACATCGCAATTCCTACAACTACTAATAGAATAACCCAGTTCAACAATTTTTCAGACGTTAATGTTCCATTATTAATTTCATCTACTACAATCCCTAGTACTCTTGGCGCTACAAGTTCAAGAAGCGCGACACCAAATAACATAATAATGCCGATTATGTACGCTCGTTTTTCTTGCTTAAAAAACCAAGCTAAATTAAAAAACACTTTCATATTTATCCTCCTCCCTTAAAATGAGCGATGTTTTCAGTTTATCAAAAACACAGAATTTTTAAAAGTTTTAAACACTTATTATACCCAAAAGAAAAGGACACTCGGTAAGAGTGCCCTTTAGCGCTTATTTCGTTTGTTGCTTGTTCATCGCGCTCATCATTTGATTGATTTTCTTTTGGGAAGGTTTTTGCCCCATTTGCATCATCATCATTTTTAGCATTTGTTCGTTAATTGGTGGATTTTTTTGTAAGTAATTCATCATATATTTGCGGGCAATGAAAAATCCTAACGCCACGCCTGCTACTAGTGCTACTACGCCCACTAGAATACCTAACCACATTGGCATATCTTTTCCTCCTTCATGTTGTCTACCTTACAGTGTACTAAAACCTTTTCAATAAGACAAGATACTATTCGACATTTTTTACACATATGTTCGTACTTGTTTTAGAGGATTTAACCAGCCGTACTTTTTATTTTCATAATCCATCGCTAAAAATGTTAACTCACACTTTCTAAGCACCTCAAAGAAAGTTGTTTCCATGGATACATTTCCAGAAGTATTCATTCGAATATATTGTGATTTCACGACTATTTCGCCGTATTCAGCTCCTGTATAAAGCGTATGAGTATAATTCGTTCTTTCATATTTGCCAAGAACACGCAAAGCTTGTTCTAATTTATGATGAATTTTCATTACTTGTAACGGCATCGTAATATACGTCATTTGTTTATATAATACTTTCTTCTCCGAAAGGGACCCAGATTCTGAAAATCGAGCAAATAAATCAAAAAACAAATATTCACGACCAAAGTAAGCTTTCGCAATATCCTCTTGAATTAAATACAATTCATACGTTTTCATTTTTCCCCTCCCAATCTGGACAACCTTTTCCCTACATTATATAAGAGAAAATTTGCAATGATTGTCTGACTACGGAGAGAGAAAAAACTTTTTCTGTCGAAAAAACTCAACTACATAGAAAAATCTCCCCATGCTGGAGAGATTTTTCTAAAATCATTAAAGCATTTCTTTTACTTTACGAACAACGTTCTCTACAGTAAATCCATACTCTTCCATAATCTTCTCACCAGGAGCAGAAGCACCGAATGTATCGATACCTAGTACATCTCCATCAAGACCTACGTAACGGTGCCATCCGATTGTAGCACCCATTTCAATTGCGAAACGTTTCGTTACCGCTTTTGGTAGTACAGATTCTTTGTACTCAGCAGTTTGAGCTTCAAAGCGATCCATAGATGGCATGCTAACAACAGCTGCATCAACGCCGTCTGCTGCTAGAGCTTTTTGCGCTTCAATTGCTAAGCTTACTTCAGATCCAGTTGCAATTAAGATTACATCAGCAGTTTCTTTTTTGCTTGCAGAAACTACATATGCACCTTTTGCTACTTTTTCATAAGTGTCGTCTTTTGCACCTTCTAATGTTGGAAGATCTTGACGAGTTAACACTAATGCAGTTGGTGTTTTCGTTGATTCTAGAGCTAGTCTCCAAGCTGCAACTGATTCGTTACCGTCTGCTGGACGAATAACAGAAACGTTTGGCATTGCACGAAGTGCTGCTAATTGTTCGATTGGTTCATGTGTTGGACCATCTTCACCAACAGCAATACTGTCATGTGTAAATACATACGTTACAGGCAATTGCATTAATGCTGCAAGACGAATTGCTGGACGTAAGTAGTCAGAGAATACGAAGAACGTACCACCGTAAGTTTTTAAACCGCCATGAAGTGCGATACCGTTCATTGCTGCACCCATCGCAAACTCACGCACACCGTACCAAATGTTTTTTCCGCTGTAATCAGCTCTTGTAAAGTCTTTTTCGTTATTCATGTATGTTTTGTTAGAACCAGCAAGGTCAGCAGATCCACCGAAGAACGATGGTACAGACTCTGCAATTGCATTAATTACAGCACCTGAAGAATTACGTGTTGCTGCTTTTGATCCTAATTCATAAGTTGGTAAGCTTTGTTCCCAACCTTCTGGAAGAAGACCGTTCATTGCTGCTTGCAGTTCGTTTGCTAATTCTGGATATGCTTGTGCATATTCACCGAGCATCGTGTTCCACGCAGCTTGCGTCGTTTCACCAACATCTTGTACTGTTTTACGGAAGTTGTCATATACTTCTTCTGCTACATGGAAGTCTTGTTCAGCAGTCCAAGCGTATGCTTCTTTCGTTAATTTTGTTTCGTCTACACCAAGTGGAGAACCATGTGAAGCTGATTTTCCTGATTTGTTTGGAGAACCGAAACCAATTGTCGTTCTTACTTCAATTAGCGTTGGGCGTTTTTCGTCAGCTTTCGCTTCTTCAATTGCTTTTGCGATTGCTTCAATATCGTTTCCATCCTCAACACGGATTACTTGCCAGCCGTATGCTTTGTAACGATCTTCTACACTTTCAGAGAATGAACGATTTAAATCGCCATCTAATGAAATATCGTTTGAATCGTAAAGTACAACAAGACGACCTAATTGTAAATGAGCAGCTAATGAAGATGCTTCAGCAGAAACGCCTTCCATTAAATCTCCATCACCACAAATAGCGTATGTATGATGATCTACTACATTATACGCATCACGGTTGTATTTAGCCGCTAAATGTCTTTCAGCCATTGCCATACCTACAGCAGTTGCAATACCTTGTCCAAGTGGACCAGTAGTTGCGTCTACACCTGCTGTATGACCGTACTCAGGATGTCCTGGAGTTTTGCTTCCCCATTGACGGAAGTTCTTTAAGTCATCCATTGTTACATCATAACCAGATAGGTGAAGTAGGCTGTATAGTAACATTGAACCATGACCTGCAGATAATACGAAACGATCGCGGTTAAACCACGTTGGGTTATTTGGATTGTGTTTCATAAATTGAGTCCATAATGTATAAGCCATTGGTGCTGCACCCATTGGCATTCCTGGGTGACCAGAGTTTGCTTTTTCAATCGCATCAATGGATAATGTGCGAATCGTGTTGATAGAAAGTTGTTCGATTGAATGTGACATGCTATTCTTCCCTTCGCGTATGTTAGTAAACGTTTTATACATTTATATGATAGCTTCCCACGCAAGATTATACAACATGTATCGACAAATATGTTGATGTTTTTTTGATATTTTATAAAAAAATCAATGATTCCGGTAATGTATGGGCATTCAATATGACATACTTTTTTATTGTTTTTATTTTAGGAAGAAAGGGAATTATCTGCATTTTTATACAAATACACTAATTTATTCTATACCAACTTTTTTGATAAACACTTAAAAATACAAAAAAGCATCTGAATTAGACGCTTTTAAAATAAGTTAAATAATTCGCTTACGAATAGAACTTGAAATAAAATCAATTATAATTACCATTAAAATGATACCTAATAAAATAATTCCCACACGAGACCAATTACGTGAACTAAGTGCAAAAATTAATGGCGTACCAATACCACCTGCTCCAATAACACCTAAAATCGCAGCGGATCGTACATTAATTTCGAACCTGTATAACGTATACGATAGAAAATCCGGTAACACTTGTGGTAATACCGCATACCAAAGTATTTGAAACCGATTTACACCCGTTGCAATTAACGCTTCCGTCGGTCCCTTATCTATATTTTCAATTCCTTCCGAATATAGTTTCCCTAACATTCCGATAGAGTGTAACCCTAAAGCTAGAACTCCGGCAAAAGAGCCTGGACCAACAGCTTTTATAAATAAAAGGGCCATAACTAATTCTGGAAATGTACGAACAAAACTAAGTACAAATTTCCCAGTTCCTGAAGTTAATTTTCCACTACTCATATTCGTTGCCGCCCAAAAAGCAAATGGAACAGATAAAAAAGCAGAAATAAATGTACCTAATATCGCAATTGCCAACGTATCAATTAAACCATGTAATAAATCTTCACCATCTGGCAAAGATACATACGACCAATCTGGGTTCAATACGCCTGTCATAATTGCTTTTGTAATTTCTCCCGCCGTATTCTTTATTCCCTCTAACGGGACTCCTGAAAAGGCCCATACATATACAACTGTAAGTGCTATAAAAATAATCCAGCGATTTACACTCAGTTTCTTCGGTTTTGGTATGATTATCGTCGTTTTACTCATTATAATTTCTCCCGCAACAATGTACTTATATAATCAATTAGCAATACAACAACAAGGGTATAAATAATAATGGAAGCAGTTTGTTGATATTGTAAAAACCCAAGTGTACGATCATAATATAATCCAATACCACCTGCTCCTACTAAACCTAGAACAGCTGCTGCACGTACATTCACCTCAAATGTATAAAGTACATAGGAGACGAAGTGCGCTTTCACTTGCGGAATGACCCCATAAACTATCCATTGCACCTTATTCGCTCCTACAGCTGTCATCGCTTCTAATGGACCTGGATCAATTGATTCAATTGACTCATACAATAATTTCGCTACGAGTCCAACCGAGAAACAAGTAAGAGCCAAAATACCTGGAAGTGGTCCTATTCCAAAAATCGCTACAAAAATAGCCGCTAATAATAAATCTGGTATTGTTCGTATAAAATTTAAAACCAATCGAGCTGGACTGTACAAAAATGCACTAGTAAATACATTACTTGCCGCAAATAGTGCAAGTGGAATGGCTAAAATCGCCCCTAAAGTCGTTCCAATAATCGCCATACGTATTGTATCTAACATCGCTGTTGTAATAATTTGAAAATAACTCCAATCTGGTGGCACCATTTCCTTCAATAAATCCATCATATTTGGAAAACCAACTACTAGTTTTGAAAATGATGCGTCGACCTGTACACTACTACCCCACAACAGTAAAATAACTAGAATAACCGTTAACATATGTTTCAATTTACTCGGCGGCTTCGGTATCGATTTCGAATATATCGTCACTTCATTCATTTTGCTGCCACCTCTAATAATGCGCTTTTCTGAGCTACGTCCCCATAAATTTCAGCGAACTTTTCATCCGTTGCCTCTTCTACTAATCCATCAAAAACAATTTCACCAGCATGTAATCCAATAATACGAGTAGCATATTGCCTCGCTAAATCAATAGAATGTAAATTTACAATTGTCGTAATTCCAAAATCTTCATTAATTTTCTTCAAATCATCCATTACTTGCTTTGTTGTCAGTGGATCTAACGAAGCAACAGGCTCATCTGCCAATATGATTTTTGCTTCTTGTGCCAATGCTCTAGCAATTGATACACGTTGCTGTTGTCCCCCTGATAATTCATCAGCTCGTGCATATGCTTTTTCTGAGATATTCACTCTATTCAACGCCTGGAATGCAAGCTCCACATCCTCTTTCGGAAACAGACCTAACGTTGTACGCAATGTAGAATGATATCCAACCCGCCCAGCTAATACATTCTTCAGTACTGTTGATCGCTTCACAAGGTTAAAGCTTTGAAAAATCATACCAATATCTCGGCGCATGCGTCGTAATCCTTTTCCTTTTGCAGCAGTAATAGACTCCCCTTCAATAATGATTTCTCCTTCTGTGATCTCATGAAGGCGATTTACCGATCTGAGAAGTGTAGATTTTCCAGCCCCGGATAGCCCGACCATTACAACAAACTCACCTTTTTGAATTTTCAAGTTTATATTATTCAATCCTTTTGTACCATTCGGATACACTTTGGAAACATTTCGAAACTCTATCACACATCTTACCTACCTTCTATGTATTATCAATAACTGAAAAACGGCAAACTAACTGAAATCACACACTTTCCAGTTAGTCGCCATTTCCATATGTATTATTGCGTTTTCACTTTCTTTCCATATTCACGAACGATATCAAATTTACTATCATCAGATTTAACATATCCTTCATGTGAGTATACTTCTTTAATGATTTTGTGCCCTTCCTCATTCTTTCCTATTTCAATGAAAGCATCTTGTAATTTCTTGCTCCACTCTGCATCTAAATCAGAGCGTACAGAAATCGTATCGTTTGGAATTTTCTCCGTAAATTTTACTATTTTTGTTTGATCGAATATATTCGGATAATCTTTTTTTACAATATTACGAGCATCTTGGAATACAACAGCTGCATCTACATCACCATTTAAAAGAGCAATAAGTGACTGATCATGACCTTTTAATGTAACAGGTTTCACATCCTTTAGCGGATCGATTCCCTCTTTTAACAATACAGCCGCAGGCCATACATAACCCGCTGATGATGTTACATCTTGATAGCCAATTTTTTTACCTTTTAAATCTTTTACACTATTAATATTAGAATCTTTCTTAACAACAAACTCTGATTTATAAACATCTACTAAATCCTTTGTGGGAGCTCCAGTTTCATCATCTACCCCAAAACGTTGCGCCTGTAAAATTACGTTTGCAGCCTTTTTCTCATGCGCTAACACATACGCTGTTGGAGGTAAAAAGCCTACATCTACTTGCTTAGATGCCATCGCTTCTACAATTGTATTGTAATTCGTTGAAATACTAACTTTTACCGGAATGTTTAATTTATCACTTAATAGCTTTTCCAATGGTTTTGCCTTCGCCTCTAACGTATCTGCATTTTGAGAAGGAACAAATTGAACATTTAGCGTCTTCGGTACATAACCTTTTTTCGTATCTTCATTTTTACTTGCACTTGATTCCTTCGTTCCACATCCACTTAATAATCCCGCTGCTAGTACAACTGTTGTGCTCATTGCAAAAACTTTTTTCAACATGTTAATGCCTCCATTTTTCGTTGTTATAAAATAACCTTCCATAAACATGAAGAAATATATCACAATTTTTTACAAATAATTGCTTATTTACAGAATCTTTACACATTCTATACATTCACATTAAAATTCTTTTCATATATTTGATATGATTAATTGAAAGATAACAAGAGAAAAGGTGAATGGTGTTGAATCAAAATCAAATTGTAACTTTAAATATTTTATTAACAAGCGATGTACATGGTACTGTGTATCCAATTCACTACCAAGATAACTCCAAAGCAGAAATTGGTTTAGCTAAAATTTCTACTCTCATAAAAAAAGAACGTTCTCAAAATGCAAACGTTCTTTTGATTGATAACGGTGACTTTATACAAGGAACACCATTTACTTATCATTACGCTACATACGAAAAAGATAAGAAAAATCCAATGTCCTTATTAGCTAACTACTTAGAGTATGACACTGCAATTATCGGCAATCATGAATTTAATTATGGAATGGATATATTAAATCATGCTGTAGATACTGCAAACTTCCCGTACCTAGCAGCAAACATTTTAGATAAAAACATAAAAGAACCTTATTTCGGGAAACCATATATAATAAAACATATCGGATCAAATATGAAAATTGCTATTTTAGGGGTAACAACGCATTACATCCCAAATTGGGAACAAGCCCATCACATTAAAGATTTACTATTCGAAGACGCATTCGAAACTACAAGAAAATGGGTTTCTTACATCCGCGAACATGAAGAACCAGATTTACTAGTCGTCGCCTATCACGGAGGATTTGAACGTGATTTACAAACTGGAGAACCGACTGAAGTTTTAACAGGTGAAAACCAAGGATATGCAATATGCCATGAAATTGAAGGCATAGATATTTTACTAACAGGCCACCAACACCGAGAAATCGCTCACACAGTCATTAATGGTGTAACCATTTTACAGACCGGATGCAATGGACATTCAGTTGGAAAAGTAACAGTAACATTTGAAAAAACGGAACAAAAATGGGTGAAGAAAGAGAGTTATTCACAATTATTGCCTTTGCAAGGAATTGAGGCAGACAAAGATGTTCTTTCCTTGGTAGCTGATTATGAAGAGAAAACACAAAAATGGCTTGATCAACCTATTGGAATCATTCATGGGGACATGCGAATTTCAGATGCTATGCAAACTCGTTTGCAAGACCATCCTTTTATTGAATTCATAAATAAAATACAGATGGAAATAGCTAATGTCTCTATTTCTTGTACAAGTTTGTTCCAAAATACATCTCCAGGTTTCCCGCAACATGTCACAATGCGGGATATCGTTACCAATTATATTTATCCAAACACATTACAGGTTATTCGAGTGACTGGAGCAGATATAAAAGATGCTCTCGAACTCTCTGCTACTTATTTCACATTAAATGAAGATGGAGATATAATTGTTAATCCTGCATTCATAGAACCAAAACCTGCGCACTATAATTACGATATGTGGGAAGGGATTTCGTATGTATTAAACATTTCAAAACCTATTGGGGAGAGAATAGAGTCTTTACAGTATAAAGGCGCTTCTCTTAATATGAATGAAGAATATGACGTTGTTATGAATAATTATCGTGCAAGCGGTGGCGGGAACTTCTTTATGTTTCAAAATAAACCAATAGTAAAAGACATACCAACAGATATGTCTGAACTTATCGCTAACTATATATTGAAGCATAAAAGGATAGAAGCAACGAAAAATGACAACTGGAAAGTTATTAAATAACGATTTTAACAAATAAAAAAAAGATGGGCTGCGCCCATCTTTTAATTTAATTTTGCATTATCTTGCTTTTTTAAAGCTTTTAATTTCGTCGGTGTAACATCCGTTCCTTCTTCGTTAACGACTTTAATTCCTTTTAATTCGTTTAACATATTTTGACGAAATCCTTTTAAATATTGTTCACGTAGCGATTGGCGCTCACGTTGTTCTTCTTCAGTTAAGCCTTCAGCTTTTGCTTTTTTCGCTAAGAAGTTAATGCGTTCAATGAGTTCTTGACTTGGCATCTCGAATCCCCCTTCTACTCAAAACTGATTATTATCATACAATAGTTAGTCTTCTTTATCAAGCAATTGCTTTGTATATTCTACATACCTTCGATGTACAGTTGCTTTTGAAACATCATGACCAAAACCACGAAGTGTTGCTGCAATTTCTTCAAAAGTTAATTCATTCCGGCGTAAACGTACAATTTCCTCAATTGGTACTTCTTTTTTCTCACGTCCTATACTTAAATGACGATTTTTCAAATTATTCTCTGGACGAAATCCTTTCTCTACCGCCCTTTGCATGCCACGTTTAATTTTTAAATTGTGGATCTTTCTTTGATACTCTTCAACAATCCCTATTATATCTAGCACCATCGAATCAGAGTCAGAGAGTTCTAATTCTCCATTATGCGTATGCGTATATACTTTTATTCCCTCTTTATGTAAACAGTGCATTAATGCAATTTTCGCATTCCCTCTACCAAGGCGTGTTTCATCTTGTATTAGAAGTACATCAACTTGTTCATCGCGAATTGTATCTAGCACTTCTAATATGCCATCACGTTCAATTGTATAACCGCTAGCCTGCTCCTCAATCACCTTTGTAACATTCATTTGATAGCGCTCAGCTAAATGCAATAATTCATCTTTTTGACGCAATAATGATGTTTCCTGCGCTTCTTTTGTTGTGCTCACACGTGCATAAATAATTGCATTCATTTTGAACCCTTCTTTCTCACTATATTTTCCTTATAGTGTATCATAAATTCGCCTTTCGTTCGAACTTATGTTTGTAGAATGTTTTTTCGCATGTTATACTTAATAATAAGAAAAATGAAAGAAAACGAGGTGTTAGAAAACATGGAAAAGTTAACGAAACGCCAGCAAGACATTCTCGACTTTATTAAGCTAAAAGTACAAGAAAAAGGATATCCACCTTCCGTACGTGAAATCGGTCAAGCAGTCGGCCTCGCTTCTAGTTCTACAGTGCACGGACATTTATCACGACTAGAAGAAAAAGGATATATTCGACGCGATCCAACAAAACCACGCGCAATTGAAATTTTAGGTGACAACCGAATGGAAACAGAAACACAATCTGTTATTCAAGTTCCAATCGTCGGAAAGGTTACTGCCGGTTTACCGATTACAGCAGTCGAAAGTGTAGAAGATCACTTCCCACTTCCAGCTAGTATTGTTGCTGGAGCAGATCAAGTGTTTATGTTACGCATTTCTGGAGATAGCATGATTGAAGCTGGTATCTTTGATGGTGATTTAGTTGTTGTTCGCCAGCAACAGTCTGCATACAACGGTGAAATTGTAGTTGCTTTAACAGAAGATAACGAAGCAACTGTTAAACGTTTCTACAAAGAAAAAGACCACTTCCGTCTACAACCGGAAAACTCTTCTCTAGAACCTATCATTTTAAAACAAGTGTCAGTTATCGGAAAAGTAATTGGCGTATATCGTGATTTACATTAAAAATAATAAAAAGAAGATAATCCCCTTATTTATATAGGGCATTATCTTCTTTTTATATTTTGATAGATTTCCGTTCATTCAAAAGAATGCATTACCTTAATTATCAACGCGTTTCAATAGTAACATCTCCAGCAGCTGTTTTACCGCTAATTTTTTTACTACCATTACCAATCGTTACATTTTTATTTTCTTCTTTAAAAATTGTCACATCTCCGGCAGCGGTTTGCCCAGTTATAACTGCATCCTGTGGTTTTTCCAATAAAGTAATATCCACATCTCCAGCAGTTGAACTTGCCTCTACATCATATTTAGGATCATGATCCATAATATATACATCCCCGCTGGCCGTTTTTACTGTTACTTTCCCTATTACTTTTTTAAAGCTCACCTCACCAGCTTTTGTAGATCCCTCCACACTCTTAGCTGTTACATGTTTCAAATCTACTTCTCCAGCGAGTGTTCCAACACTTACGCGATCACTTTTCACATCACTTATCTCTATTTGTCCAGCGGATGAATTCACTTTTATCTCTTGGTAAGAACGTTCAGGCACAAGTATAGTCAATGTAGGCGTTTGAAAATTGAAAGTAAAAAATGAAAAATCAAATGAGACACCTTTCTCTATTTCCCCTTTAATTTTTAATGTGTCACCATCCTCCGCAATATGAATCTCTTGCTTACGTAAATCACCTGATTGCTTTACATAAAAAGAGGAATCCGGAGATTCTCGGACAACAACATCTCCAGCATCTAACTTAACTTCTACGTTTTTTAGCGTTTCGTTTTTAACAATTTCTTCCTTATTCCCTTTCTCTACATTTTCTACTGCTTTTTTATATGTTTGTGAAATCCCTATTACTCCAATAATGATACAAGCGATAGCTATTAATAATATTTTTTTCATCATCTACTCCCCTTTTATCATTTTGAAGTTCCATATTACATAACGTACGCATAATCTTTTAAACCACTTCGTACTATAATAAGCTACAATACATAACAATAAACCTACTCCAACAAACGTTATACTAACGAAAAGATCCAACCATATAAAAGTACCCATAAACACTTTTAAAATAACGAAAAATGGTGTCACTACACTAGCAATACCACCAACCCAAAAGGAAAATATAAAAGCTATAATTGCAACTAACGGGCCTAACACAATAATAAAATTAAACAAACTAAGTCCAACCGCTGCCATGACAGCTCTTGTCACATTTGAAGTCGACGGATCTTTTTTCATTTCATCAAATCGATACATCGCAAGTAAGTCTTTCGCAATTACTTTCGGAGAGCCAAGACCCTTTATTATTTCTGATTCAGTTTTCCCCTCTTCTATCCCAAACTGAAAGTGCTCTTCATAATCGAATAAAATATCTTGTCTCTCTTCTTCTGGTAACTTCCTAAGATAACTTGATAATTCTTTAAGAAACCGTTCTTTACTCATCCCATTCCACCCCTTCAATAATTTCTTGAACGCCTTTAGCAAAATCGCGCCACTCTGTTACTAACAAATTCAGTTGCGTTTCCCCTTGCTCCGTTAGTTGATAATATTTACGAGGCGGTCCTTCCGTAGATTCCTTTAAATACGTTTGAAAATACCCTTCTTTCGTTAAACGACGTAATAAAGGATACACTGATCCTTCCGATATTAAAAATTTATTTGAGATTTGCTGAACAAGTTCATAACCGTAACAATCTTTACGTTTCACAAGTGCCAAAACACACAGTTCTAACACGCCTTTTTTAAACTGAACGTTCAGGGTCAATCCCCCTTTCTCATTCCAGTACTGTTCAATACACGGTACCCGTTATATCCATAATATACCACTTAGTATTATCCATTGCAAGGTACTCATTTATATTTACTCCCTAAATGTAGAAAACGTACAAATAAAAGCCCGAATAAGATCTTGTTATAACTGACCATTACTCGGGCTTTTATTCGATTCGAACTGTATGAATACAAAAATTCATTCACTCTTTCCCTTCTAAGAACCAACTTCCATTTGTGCCCCTAACAAACTTCGAAATACACCTTTTCTCTCTTTAGCCAATTGATTAAATTCACCTTTTTGGACAATTTCACCTTTTCCTAAGACAATGACTTGATCTGCATTGCGTATAGTAGATAAACGATGCGCAATCACAATAATTGTCATTGTTCCTTTCAACCTTTCTATTGCTGATTGGATTTTCACTTCATTTTCAGTATCTAATGCACTCGTAGCTTCATCTAATACTAAAATCGATGGCCTTCTTAAAATAGCCCGAGCTAGTACAAGTCGCTGACGTTCACCACCTGAAAGCCTCACCCCACGATCTCCAATCAGTGTTTCAAGCCCATTTGGTAGCGTTTGTACAAATTCAGCGGCGGCCGCAAAACTTAATGCATCCCAAATTTCTTCCTCATTTGCATTCGGTTCAATCATCAATAAATTATCTCTTATGCTCGCATTAAATAAGAAAGGATCTTGTGGTACATAACTAATAGCCCGCCTTAATGACAATAAATTATCAGTTGTAAGGGGAGTACCATCTATTAACACTTGACCTTTTTCTGGCTGGATTAATCCCATTAATACATCAATTAATGTACTTTTTCCTGCACCAGAATGCCCCACAATGGCCGTCATACTATTTATTGGAATTTGTACATTAATATTTTGAAGTGCGTATAAAGATTCTTGCTTATTATAACGAAAGTGAACATCCTTACACTCAATACCTTGTTCAATACAAATCGGCTTTATTTGTTTGTGCTGATGTATATCCTGTATTTCAATCGCTTCCTTACATTCCTCTTGCAACTCCCATAATGACTTAAAAGCAGGAATACTTGCAGCTAGTTGTTCTAAATTTGATTGAATCGTCATAAATCTTGGCCACAATCTGGAAAAAATGAGAATGATTAATAATAATTGGGTTGGTTGCGATTGAAATAGTTTAACAGATATAAAAACGAGCAATGCTATTAAAACAGATGATGCAGCTCTATAAAAAAGTTGTGATTTATTTTTCAATCTCATAAACCCCAATTGCTCGCTCTCTATTTTTTGACACCAATAATATAACCATTCATACCTAGACTCTTCTAGCGTATTACTCTTAATATCTTTAATCCCGTTAAAATGATCTGTAATACCAGCAAGATAACTTTTGGATATCTCTGTCTTTTTATTTCCTAAATCTCTAAACTTTTTTATAAAACCTCTCAACAAAAATGCAAGTATTAGACCCGCAAATAGTACAAAAATCGTTATTGTTGCAGAGAGCCATAATGCAATACCAATTTGGATGAAAGTAAATACTAAGGCGGTTAACATTTGAAAACATAAATTTGTCCCTTGTATGATTCTTCCTAATTCTTCAGTTAAAGAGTTAATCAAGTCAGACTTTCTCTTTTTCACAAAGAATTCCCAATTCACTTTTAGTAGAGAACTATACGTTTCTAATCTTATATAATTTGTAAAGCGAATAATAATCTTCATATTTTGAAGACTCAAATGTTGTTGTAGAAACGCTTGAAAAACTACTAGAAAAATATAGATACCTAAGATGAGTAGTAAACTTATTGTTCCAGGGATATTATGAAAAAAACTAAACATCTCCATAAAGGAACTCGAATCACTTTTCATGTTTACAACTCCACTTACACTTATCATTGGAATCAATAAAAGTATCCCCATTCCTTCCAAAAGACTCACTACTGTCATCCCTAATAAATTTATATATAATTTTTTCCCAGCAAAAGAATGTAATTTTTTCATAAAATATAAGAGGTAGTTCAATTTTTATCCTCCTATGAGAATACATATTTTTTCGTTTTTCTCCAAGCACATAAAATGGGTCGTAAAGGAAAGTATAGAAAATGAAGTGACTTTGGTAACGGTAACGTCTTTGCATCAATTGGATAGGGATAAAAATGACTTATCATAAATACAACCCTTTGCCTATTTGACATTAGCAAAAATAGATGTCGACTGTGATATTCTGCTACATCATCCGGAACAGGAGGTGTATGCAAGTTTATCTTTTGCTTCAAATAAAACAATGCTCCTTTCGCTAACCGCTTCGTACGACTCCGATTCATCAACCCTATCATTTCCTCGGTAGTTATGGCATTTAAAAGTTCGCTAACTAAAATTAACGCTTGTCCTCCCACATTCTCATTTTGATATTTTTTAAATAACTTTTTAATAACTGGCCGATTGAGATCTTGCTTTAACATCTGATGAATATCAACTAACCAACGTAATCGAGACCAACCATGACGCGCTCCATGAGAAACAAGAAACCAAAATAAATCCTCTCTTCCTAACATATAAACAGGATAACTTCCCAGCAAGCTCTTCCTTTTCCTCTCCCAAAGCGCTTCAAAATTTGGTTCTTTCCCAGGGCCAGGGTGTAATCTCCAATGAATTTCTACTTTAATATGCTTCTGATGATGAAAAAATGTTACATGATGATGTCTCCATTTCCAATCATTTAATATTGTTTGAATGTACTCATCTTTCACATAACCTTCTTCCACAAGGAGTTTCTCCACTTTTTCTAACTGTTGAATCGGAATAAGAATGTCCAGATCACAAGATGTACGTAAAGAAATATCACCATATAGATCATGCGCAAGTATTGGCCCTTTTAAAAAAAGTGTACGAATCTCATTTCCAAAAAACATTTTACTCAACCGTTCCATTTCAGCACTCAAATACAGCATTTGAAAAGTATTCTTTTTAAACTGTTGGTACAACAATTCCACTACACAATCAGGTATCCGTTCTTCTCCCATGCCTTTTAATTTCGAATATATGCTTGGGTAAACACGGTGATGCATTGCAAGTGCAACAAACTCATGCCAATCAATATCCAGCAGCCATTCACTTCGATTTTGAAATCCATCATCACCATCTTCCATTTTCAAAATCTCCAAAAGCAATTTTAACTCCTTAGAAAAATCATCTGTGTCTAGACAGAAACTCTTATGCATCGTAGTCTCCTTTTTTTGGATTCTTCTCATCTATTTTCTTTGCAAATGTACTAACAACAGTAAATTGATCCATACTTTCCATTCCAGTAATATAAAAAGGACCACTACGTAACCACGCATGAGCGACCAGCTTTCCATCCTTATCCTTTGCAGTTCCAAAATATAAAGTACTTTCTATTCGTCGCCTCTCTAACATTTTCATTGCGGCTATCGATTTCTCAAAACACATACTGTCCCATAAAGTATGCTGGCTCACAATTTGTATAGCCTCAGAAACTCTCCCGATTATTGGTTTATTAAATTCTATATAACTTAAAGGTGTTTCTTCCATATGAATACCTAAGGCCGATGAAACTTTAGAGAATGGCATTACCTTTAAAATCCGTGCCCATCCTAAATACACACATGCCTCTGCAAATAAAAACATTACCTGCCTATCTAATGAAATAAAAGCCCCTACTTTTCTCAACATTTCCATTTCCATATCCTCCTACTTCTTTTCGAAAATAAAAGAATACACTAAACTTATTTACTGACCTCAATTAACCCTTCCTCTAATAAAATCTCCAAATAAGATACCACTTCTTTCTCACATTTCGATTGTTCTACCTCATATTCTAATGTTAATTCCTTAACCAATTGAGTAACTGCTAGTGGTTTCTCAATTAATCCCCATATAACCCCTCCTAACTCACCTAAATTGTAATATTTACCATTCCGTATACTTAACATTACTTTCTCCCCGTTCATATCGCTTACTATATTCCCTTGAACTTGTGTAATGAATTGATTTAATGAGATACCTTGTTTTTCCATAATCACTCATTCTCCTTTGTTTATAGTATTTATTATGATATCAACTAGTTTCGGTGCACTGAATCTAGAAATCGGTCTACACAACTGATACATATTAACTTTACTTAAAATATCTGCTGATTTGTTAAAGTGCCATTCCGTTAGCCCTAAATCATGAATAAGAAAGTTGCGAAAAGTATGTCGGAATAAAGCATAAAAACGCTCCAGATTTTCAATTTTTTGGACCTCTATTTCCTCACTTTCCGTTTTCACCAATTCAAATATACCTGCCAAAGGCAATATTTCACTAAAGTATTGAGAGGTAACTGGAACACTATATTTCTTCTCTCGACCACATATGGATTGATACTTTCCTATTTCCATTCCAAAGTTGGTCAAACTATCCTGCCATAACTTCTGTTGAGGATAAGAAGGGATAACTATCGGCGCATATGTTTCTTGCGAAAAAGATACTGCAATCACATCATCACTTAAAAACTGATATCCTTCTTTTATAAACCCTGACGCTAATGTAGACTTTCCTGCACCTGAATCTCCTATGAATGCATATGCTTTTCCGTTAATCACCACTGCACTACCATGCAATGGAAAAATCTTTCTTTGCATTAGTATTGCACCCATACAAGTTCCAAGAATCCAAAGTCGAATCATATCTTCTTCATACTTTTCCAAAGGTGAAACAGTTATCGTCTTTCCACCTTGTATCGAAAAAATTACTACATTAGGAACCTGAAACATAACTCTGTTTTCATCGACTATAAAAGTCCTTTGTTTATCTGATAAGTCAAACCAAATTTTTGATAGATCTTCTATTTTTATTTCTACATCTATTTTGTCTAGTTTATTATTCGCATAAGGTAATTCTGGTAGAGGAATATCACTAACAACCGACAAACCAAAGGCTTGATACACCGTTTCCTTCTGAATTATTAGCATCCTTTTCACCTCCTATTTAGTTTTATGTTAAAAACCCTTATATTTTTTCATATAAGGGTTTTTTAACAACAACCGGTCATATAAAATCTAAGTAGATTCGAATAACTAAATACACTCAATAAAAAACTCTTTTCACCTAACTCCAAGTTAAATCATCTCGATCTGTTCCTGCCTCATAAGTATGATCAAGATGTCTTCCATTTTTCGGATCAAGCATTGTCATATTCACATCAAGCACTTCTAATACAGGTGTTTTCCATTCTTTTTTCATATTATCACCTCCTTTCAAACAAATTTTTTCATAAATCTATATAATATTAAACAACGCATTAATATCTTATAATTCGGATCCGTTGCATACTCTGGTCGAACACCTTTGCTAACTTCAGTTAACGCTCCCTTAATTATCTTGCCATCTATAAATTCTAAAATTCTTTCATCTTCACTAAGCTGCTGTAACTCTTCTATAACCATATCCCAATGTGGAATCATTCGATGAAGCCAATCAGCTCCTTGGACACCACGAATTCGTTGATTCAATCTAACTTTATCAGGTAAATACTTTTCAGTAGCTCTTCTAATAAGCGCTCGGTCCATTCCATTTTGAACAAATTGTTTCTCTGGAACGGATAAGCAAAAACGAATTACACGTATATCATTAGTAGGGTCACGTGTCCATAACGAATAATGTAAAGATAATTTACTTCCTAATGTACTAGTAGCATTCCAATGGAAACCATCTTCAAAATGCCTAATTCTTTGTTCATATATATTTGTAGTAGCAAACCATCCCTTCTGATCCATTCCATAATTTTCAAGTTTATTGTAGACACCTGTTCTCTTTGCAAATTCTTGATTAATGAATGATGGAATTCCATACGGTTCACCCATCGGAAATATTTGATCAATAAATGGAAATGCTACTCTTGCAACAACGGGTATTCTTCTTAATCTAGCCCCACCTGCATTTTTACTGTACTGATGTAATTCATAAATAAGACGAAACCATTTCATTCTTTTCAGTAAAATTGCATAATAATCTAAGGCAGCTCCCCAAGATATACTTAAATTACCTCTTGCCCCACTTAAAAGCACCCCAACTTTTTCTTCTTGTCCTTTCTCATACATCCCCTTCAACCAAAAAGAATTTTCGAAAAATTTATACGGCATCTCCATCATTTCTAATAGACTATCAATTTCAGAGAAAGAATTTTTCTCTTTAAAATCTAAATAATGCGCTTTAATTCCGCCTACGTATTGGACAGTTGATTGAATAAATGCCCTTTCATCTGGCATTAAAGACTTAGGAGTATAATCTTCAAAATCATCCGAAGGAATATAGCTGAATGTATGCAATTGTTTATTTTCTGTACTTAACGCCTTTACAGCGAAACTAACAACTGCGCCAGAATCTAGTCCACCACTTAAATGAGCCCCAATTTGACGATAAGTACGTGTACAAGATGTTACAGCCTGTTGAAAAACTTCTTGAAACGCTTCTACATACTCTTCATCTGTCTTGAGCTTTAACTTCTGGCCCAAGTCCAAAGTACAATATTTTGTTAACTTTATCTTACCTCTGTCAATTGTAATGCTGTGAGCTGGAGGTATTTGTTCTATTTTTTTATAGGGTGTTATTGAGGTATCTACCGTATCAACTACTGTTGAAATTGCTAAATACTCAGCAATCCATTGTTCGTTTAATTCTCTTCGTATATAAGGTAATGTTAACAAAGGACTTATCGTCGTACAAAAAACAACCCGTTGCTTATCATAGTAATAATACAGAGTTCGACTTCCTGAAAAATCTCTAGCTCCAAATAATTTTTGATTACGTTCATCCCAAATCATAAAAGCAAAATTACCGACTAAATATTTTGGAGCATCTTCTCCCCACTTTTGATAAGCTAGTAAAATTAATTTACTATCAGGTATTACCTTTCTCTCGTTATAATTTACTTGCAACCTATCAAATAGTTCATTTCGATTATCAATAATTGCATCTGCTGTAATCACTAATTTTGCTGTTTCATTATAGTAAGGTAACTGTTCACCAATAGCTTCTGGTGTAATCCATTGTGCATGACACCCAAAAAATGTGTTCTCTTTATGGAAAATTCCAATGTCATTAGCAGGATATTTATATAAACAATCCATTATCCTTCTTCCATGCTCAATTAATACGGGTTCATTAGTAAGATGAACAATACCAGTTATTGCGCTCATGTTTTCCTCCTAATATATAAGGAATTTCTATAAATACTGCTTTTATATTTATTTCGTTAAACATACCCTTATATCATTCTTTTTAAAGAACAAAAACATTTATTCTCACACTTCCTCCATTATATGGTCCTATAAACCAGTAGATTACGGGTATGTCAAAACTATTATCATGCACTTATTTTCATTATAAAGAACAAATTACAATGCCTAATTTCATTCTTATTTGTTGTTTTATTTGCTTTTCTTTAACACTACATTTAAAACACACTGAATCACCCGTTGTTGATCTTCGATTAACATATTAGATCCTGAAGGTAAACAAATTCCACTTTGAAACAGACACTGCGACACATCTTCATTTTTGCTATGCGGATAATACTTCTTCCTTTTAAAGAGCGATTGTATATGCAATGGCTTCCACATAGGACGCGCTTCAATATTTGCTTCCTCTAAATCCCTCAATAAGTTCCCAACAGAGATCCCGGATTCCTTTTCATCAATTGTTAATGTAGTAAGCCATCGATTCGAGCGAGTATTTTCTAATTCAGGCATAAAATAAAATCCTGGTATGAGAGATAACTCTTCGTAATAACGTTTATATACAGATCTTCTAGCTCTCACCCTGTCTTCTAACACTTCTAATTGTCCTCTTCCAATACCAGCCAATATATTACTCATTCGATAATTATACCCTACCTTACTATGCTCATAATGTGGTGCTGGATCCTTTGCTTGTGTTGCTAAAAATCTCGCTCTTTCTAACGCTTCCACATCATCAGAAATTAACATTCCACCGCCCGAAGTTGTAATAATTTTATTTCCATTAAATGAATAAATACCAAATCTTCCGAATGTACCACTTGCTTTTCCTTTATATGTAGAACCTAGGGATTCTGCTGCATCCTCAATTATGGGAACACCATAATGATTACAAAGCGAAAGAATTTCATCTAATTTTGCACTCTGACCATATAAATGAACAAGAATGACAGCCTTAGGTAATTTCCCTGCTTTATCAGCATCATGCAACGCAAGTGCTAGAGCTTGTGGTGACATATTCCATGTTTCCGGTTCTGAGTCAATAAATACCGGTTCTGCTCCCAAATAAACAATCGGATTCGCACTTGCTACAAAAGTGAAACTTGAACAAAACACTGTATCACCCTCTTGAACGTTTAATAATCGTAAAGCTAAATGAATGGCCGCAGTACCTGAACTAACCGCAGCCCCACCTTTAACTCCTACAAAAGAAGCAAGCTCTCTTTCAAATCCATCTACATTTGGGCCTAGAGGCGCAATCCAATTTGAGTCAAAAGCATCTTTTATATATTTTTGTTCATTTCCACTCATGTGCGGAGAGGAAAGGTAGATTTTCTCCTTATTTTTTATCATCACTCTTCATCTCCTCTTAATTTACTACATTAATAACTTTTGCTGGAATACCAGCAGCAGTACAATTAGATGGAAAATCATTTATGACTACAGAACCAGCTCCAACAATAGACCACTTACCAATTTGAACACCTGGAATTATAGTAGCTGATGCTCCTATATGTGCCCCCTCTGCTATAGTGACAGAACCTGTAAGTGTAGCATGTGGTGAAATATGAACAAAATCATCAATTATATTATCATGTTCTATTATTGAGCCCGTATTTATTATAGTATGGTTACCGATGAACGTATCCGCATTAACAACCACATTTGGCATAATTACCGTTCCGTTTCCTATATTAGCATTTGAACTTATAATGGCTGTTTTATGAATTAAAGTAGCATATATGCTACTTTGTTGATTTAATATTTCTGAAATTTCTCTTCTTATTTTATTATTTCCTATAGCAATCACGAGCTTTACATCATTAAAATTATTGATAATTTCCCTTGCATCTGCAATTGCTCCAAAATAAAGATTGTCTACAATATTTATCCCTGTGTACAAATCATCTAAATAACCGACTATTTCATATCCTTCATTTGATAAGATTATATCCCTCACAACCTTGCTATGCCCACCACATCCTATTATTAAAATTTTCATTTTCCCTCCCCCTTTATTTCTATTTTCCCTCCAGTAAATCTCTCCATTGTCACATGCCCTACATGATTTATTCCCTCTGTTTTAAATAGTTTTAATATTGTAAGTACAATTATTTTCAAGTCTAATAAAAAAGAGTGATTCTCCACATACCATACATCCAATTCAAATTTTTCTTCCCAGGTAATCAAATTCCTACCATTTATTTGTGCCCATCCCGTAATTCCTGGTTTTACATTATGCCTTTTAGCCTGTTTACTAGAATATAGGGGTAAGTATTCCATCAATAATGGCCTTGGACCTACTAAACTTAAATCACCCCATAGAACATTCATCAGTTGCGGTAACTCATCTAAACTATATTTTCTAAGAATTGCCCCAAAAGTAGTCAATCTATTTTGATCTGGAAGTAATTCCCCATCACTCCCCTTCTTATCTAGCATAGTTCGAAACTTATAAACATTAAACGGTTTTCCATGTAGTCCTGGACGCTGTTGCTTAAACAGTACAGGAGATCCTATTTTCAGCCTAACTAAGATTGCTATAACAAGAATAGGAAGCAAACATACAAATAATAACAATAAAGAAATACATACATCAAAAATTCTTTTCATGTACTATCCTCCTTACTCATTTACGTTTAATACCCCTAGGACCATTTAAAACTTTATATGCAATTAAACAAAACAAAAGGCAACTACAGTTAGTTGCCCCTTGTTTTGTTTAATTACGTCATCTTTCATTAATTCTATCTCATCAAATAGTTTAAACATAGCTAGCCTATATGAATATTTCCATGCGATATCACTGCTTATTTACAAAGGACCCGTTACTCCATTAGTTTCTATAACTTTACATGTATGGATCAAAGACGCCATTAATATAATTATCCTTTTTTATATGTTCATCCCTTAACTTTATAACTACTGTGTCCACAATATTATCTTTAAAAATCAAAGTAATTGAGGATGAAATTTGATTTGCATTCACGCCTATCATACTTTTATTTGACCTAAATATATTATTTTCTATTAACATAAACTCACTCGTAAATGTTTCATTCCAAAAATTCATTATACTGTCTGTCGATTCTGAATTAAGGTATTCAAATACATTATTATTAAATTCTATTCTTCCCCCAATGTCCCATAAAAAAAATGCTGAGCCCCATCTTCCACCTCTAAAATTACTATTTTTCACTTTTAGCATCGCTATCCTTTGAGAAGACTCAACAGTAAACAGATTATAAGCATCCCAACTAAATGAACATCCATTAAATTCATATTCTGCTTGAGGAGTTTTTGTAACAAATGATATTGTACCGCTGTTCTCAAATTTACATCCCGTATATACTCCTGGTGGTAAATTCGTAATGATTCCTTGCGGGTGTTTCGTATCTATAAAAGCAATATTATTTAATCTCCATCCATTTTTCATACCAGGTGATACGCCTGTCAAACTTGTACCCTCTACAGCCCCTCCTTTAATAACACAATTTGATATAGTTTGCGGTTCTGCTGAAAAACCAATTATTGAACCCAACTGTGAAAAAGAATGAAATAAATCTCGATCACTAAAAAATTCACATTGGTTCACTTGAATACAATATGCTTTATCTCTTCCCATTAACAATGCGCTATTATGGAAAATACAGTTACCAATAAGCGCTTCCTTATCTCCTTGATCTATCGTGACTCGAGTAGCATACATTTGATTATTCGTAAAAGTTACTTCTCCGCTTAAAACACAACTTACTTCCCTTAAGTGATTATTGTTTATAATCACTTTCTCTACATTTTCACCTACTACTAATGAATTATTAGCTAATTTATTTTGAATGATATTAATATATCTACCACCGACTACAACAACGTTATATCCCTGATTATCATATATGTTATTACGCTCAATGTTTATATATTGATTTAATCGATATCCATCTTCAATATCTATTGCTCCCTGAGGTGCTGTACCTTTCATTTTGTAAATTTCACAATCTCTAATATAAATTTGTTTCGCTCCAGATACACTTATCCCAAGCCTTCTACAATCATGTATTTTACATTTTTCGATAAATACACTTCGGGAAAATTCTGGAATTCTAACAGTTATTTTACAACCGTTTTCTGTAGGTATTGTACCTTGATGAAGAACTATTTTCGCATAATCTGCTTCTTTTGGAACACTCACTTCTTCAAAAAACTTTACTCTATTCGCAGCCGTTACAAAAGTATTATCAGCTTTATAAAATAACACATCATATAATTCTGTATATATTTCTGAACCAATTCCACCATAGCCATCTCCATACAAACCGAAATATCCCCATTTTATAATGCTACTATGATGTAAATCTATTTTTAAATTGGATCTAATTTTATTATCATCTACTATTAGGGAACCATTGACATCACTAATCCCCCCCACTTCAAATGTACTGGCAAAATCATATTCTCCAATTTGCCCCCATGTACTTTCCATTGCTATCCCATCGCCAGTACAATTTAAAATTTCCATATTATCTATTGAAATATAATTCATATTACTCCCCTCAGCAGGAGTCGTATTTCCTACTTCAATCCCATATCCCCATTCATGAGTATGAGGAATCGTTGTATAATCGTGTGTATCTTTATCTCCTTCAACCCTTCCATTGGTAACCCGAGAAAATTTTTGATTTCTTTGATATCGTACGATTGCATATTTAACTAATCCATTACTTCTTATTTTTAAAGTTGATCCACCTAAATTTAAAGTCATAAAACTTTGTGGCTCAATTGGTGTATTTTCATCAATTAAATATGTCCCCATGGGTAAAACAACTTCTATAAATCCTTGTTGAAATGCCCATAATAATGCATTATTAATCCCTTTAGAAGTATTATCCGCGTCCGTTCCATCATTTTTAACATTCCATCTCTCTAACTCAAGAAAATACGTGCCCGAAACCACATTAGCAGATTCTGTTTCTCCAATCAGTGATTTTCTAGAATTAGAACTTCCAAATGTATTGCTTTTAAGTTTACTTACTAACCTCTCAAACTTATTCTCCGTTGATACTTTTATATTCCCTTTTTTCGTCCCAATAAATAACTCACAAGTATCTATACAAAAACAAAATTCTCCCTCGCTTAACACAGGAAGATTCCCTTTTAACACACATGTCACTTGAAATTTTGCCATGATTTATATAACCTCCAACTAAGATAGAAGTTGAATTTTGACAGAAAATTCAAACTTATACCAGTGCATAGGGACAAATATTTTATATTCTGCTTACATACGTATCCCTTTAATAGAATACTATGCATTATATAAATGCTATGTTAGGGCTAATGATTCACGTTTTCTAATTAATATCAAGTTTCATTTCATGCTAACAGGCTTCAACAACAATATACTTCCTTAATAATTCAAACCAATATAATATCCATACTTTTTATACCTAAATAACGTTTCGTTTCTTTTTAATTTGTAAAAACATCACACTAAAGATATTTCTTATATAATGAAATTCTGTGCTTTTATAAAAAATTAAAATGTATATTACATTTGGTACTAATAAGCAAATCATACCTTTTCCGACTAACGAAATAAAGGTACTACCTTCTATGAAATAATTACATATACTTGTAGTAATGAAACCTGTCACGACAGTTAAAAATATATAAAATACATATGCTGTGAAATACTTCCAAACTGATTTCTTAAAAAGATTTTTATATACAATATAAGGCTGAATCCAAAGTATCGTAGTAATTGTACTAATCGCCGTTCCTATGAATATACCTACCAATCCTAACATTTTAGCTAATAGAATGGATAAACTTAAATTGATTATCGCTTCAACTAATGGAATATACTTATCTTGTACAAATAATCCCGCTTTATTTTTAAAAATAGCTATCGCGGTTCGCATCCCTGTTAAATAAAAGTTTATGAGTATCACTACAAAAACCATGTTATTTAATAAATACTTCTTATCAAGCCACCACCCTATAAATGGCTCTAACAGATTAAATAAAAATATGGTACAAAAAGAAAAAATCCAAAAATTCACTAAATAAGTCACTTTAAATATTGCATAATTTTTGTCACTATTCTCAGTTGCGATTAGATTTCCTACACTTGCTTCAATACCATTTAATATAGGATTTACTACAGCTGCTAATTGATTTATTATCATTGTATAATTCGAATATACCCCGACCGTAGCAAGACCTACAAAAGATGAAATCAGTATATTATCCGTTCCAAATACAATATATCCTCCAATATTATGCAAAAACATCGCCTTTACATTTATAATTAATTTTTCTTTCGTATCATTATCTATAGAATACTTCTTTTTTGTCTTTATATAAGAATAGTTCTTATTCACAATCCTACCGTTTACGACATTTTGAATTACATATATACTCAACTCTATAATTAAATACAATATATAATTTTTTGTGTACATTAGTATAAATATTTTAAATATTGTAGTTACCACTTGGAATAAGAGATCCACCCTAGCCAATATGTACCCTCTTTGATCAGCTTGTATTAAAGACCTCTTGTGAGCATTTAAATAGGTAACGACATTTTTCACCACGAATATCGAATAGATTATCGCAACATTCGATATAGACTCCCCATCTTTCATTAAATAACTTAAAAAGGGATATATCATAGCACTTATTACTAAAATAATGATTGCTAAAATCTGATAAATTTTTTTATATAATTGAACAAGGGCTATAATTTTATACTGATTATTTTCTGCCAATGGTTTATACAAATTGTATACTATACTCGCTCCTATGCCAGCTTCAATTAACGCTAACATGGATAATACATTAATTAACAAACCATCTATCCCTAAATACTCTATTCCTAAACTATCCAAAAAAACTTTCCTAGATATAAAACCTAGAATAACAATAACTATTTGAGAAAATATACTTATTGCTATGTTTTTAATTGAATACATTGTTCGCATGATTAATCCCCTTCATTAACTAGATCATCTCTAAGTAGAAAGAATCCTCATAACAATAAAGTTATATTATCCTGGCAATAATTTCACTCTCATAATCCAAGTCACTAATTGCATTCACATTAATTCCAGCATCTACTTCACCAACATACTTATTTTTTATAGGTTGTTTTTCTGTCGCTTTCTTCAAAAACCATTCATACTCTATATCAATATGACCAATATCTAACGTTTGATATCCAGCAGAAGATAAATCATACGCTAATACCGTAGCTGTTGGGCCTAGTGCAATTAATATTAATTTCGATTTTTGTTGACTCTTTGCTAGCTCTAAAATTTCCCTATACTTCGCAAAAGCATTTTTCGATGGGCATATTATTCTATCAATTGTTTTAACATTTTTAAAAAGATCGTTTCCTACCCCTAGTCTACTTTGAGCCCCTTCAATAATGATTATTTCTCTACCATTCCATATATCTTTCATTTTATCAAAACGAATTCCAACCATACTTTTATCTTGATGATCTATATATAACCTTGTAACTAATGCATCGTAATATTCTTTATTCATACGTATACTCTTATAAATTCTGCTACGATTTAACTCTAAATATTTTTCCCAATACCCTCTTGATTTGTCCGTACACCAATTTAAATTTTCAAAAACATTTGGAATACAAACTAAATGGCCCATCTTATTACTCTTAATAACTTCATCCAGTCTATCCTTTAATTCTTTTGAATACGGCTGAAAAATTAAATTTTCTCCATTTATAAGAGCAAATTCACCATCACCAAATCTACTTACTGAACAATTATTACTTATAATATAGTCAAGTGTTTCATCAACACTTTTCACTATTGGAGGCTTCCTTTTCATAGTAATCACCCTATTATATTGAATAGTCACTTTATTCTTCGTTCCAATATATAAATAATATAATTTCAACAAAGACTTCTTCATACCTATCCCCTTTTTGCAAAATTATTAATTAAAATTTTATATAATAATGGATGTAGCTTGGTCGCCAATAATAAAAACTTTACACTTTTCCCATACTCTTTTAAACGTATTGTTTTATAAAAATAACGATTCAATATACCAATAACCTTATAATATTTACTCTTATGCTCATTAAGTCTTCCACTCAATGATATTAAATTTAATACTACCATCGAACAATTTCCTAGTTTTAATATAACTAAGTTATATAACTCCTTATAATATCGCTCCATAAATTTACACATTTCATCATAAATTAAGACTGAGTCAATTTTAATCTCTTTTACAGCCTGATCCATCATACTATTATCACGCTTTATATAATGATATTTAGGTTCTCCTATAAAACATACTTTGTTACACTTATGAATAACTTTATACGTAAATGCTGTATCTTCATATGACATACCTACTGGAAATTTAATACCCTCTAATAACTGTCTTTTGAAAAGTTTAGTCCAAACAACTTCATCATACAAATTCCCTTCTAGCATCGCTTTCATCGCACTATATCTATCATGAATAACAAACGGATGATTGCTTGAAATTACCGTTTTATCCTTGTAATGAATTTCACTACTACAAATAGCTATATCACAATCCTGTTCTAAACACATACCATATAACAATTCATACATATCCACTTCTATCCAATCATCACTATCAACAAATCCTATATAATCCCCCTGCGCTATTTCTAATCCAGCATTTCTTGCAGAAGATAACCCACCATTCTCCTTATGGATTACTTTAATTCGACTATCTTGAGTCGCATACCCTTCACAAATCTCACCACAACTATCAGGTGATCCATCATCAACAAGTATCAACTCAAACTCTTTGAACGTTTGCTTTAATATAGAATCAATACATTTATGAATATATTGCTCAACTTTATAAACGGGAACAATAATACTAATTTTAGGATTCATAATTGCATCCTTTCATTTACAATTAACTTAGAAAACGATTTACCTTTTCTAAGTTGTTAAATTCCTCTTTTAACAAATTAGTCGTTACCTCTTCACGCACTCTTGGTTGATCCAAAAGATATTTAATCTTGTAATATAGGCTTTCCTCATTACATTCAGCAACAAAACCATTATATCCATCTTTTATTTGCTCATATGCTCCTGTAAAATTAGTCGTTACAATAGGTTTTTTTAAACATTTCGCCTCAGCTAACGTGAGGCAATAGCCTTCATGCCTAGAAGTTTGAACATATATATCTGATTGATTTACATATGGATACGGATTTATTGCTGATCCTAATAATAGAAAATCCTGTTTCAAATTATACTTACATATTAATGTCTCATAATACTCTCTATTCTCTCCTTCTCCGATACAGTACCATCGTACTTCGTATCCCTCCTTACGTAGCATTGATAAAACTTTAATTGCAAGGTCTTGACCTTTTTCTTTTGAAAGTCTACCTACTGTTACTATCTTCATACCTTTATATTCATTATCAAATTCTACTTTTTCTTTCGCCATTTCATTTATTAAATCTGGAAGTACAATATTTAAAAAGACACTTGTCTTACTTTTTACTTTAGGAAACTTCTCTATTAAATGTTTTTGTGCTTCTTTAGAAACTACATATATATTATCCAGCTGATTATATAATTTTTCATATAATTTTGTATTAACTTGATGTTGAAAAACATCAAAATGGATCCAAGAAATTTTCTTTTCTGAAGTCACTCTATTAACTATATAATAATCAATTATGTCAGTAGGACCTTGATATGCTATTGCAATATCATAATTATTCTTATTATGTGGAATATCTTTAAAAATCTCTTTATAGAAAACATATCTATCCTTTAAATTTTTTGATACCACATAAGTGAGTAAAAAATTTAAACCCTTTATATACTTTGCATTTTCAAAGTACTCTTTAATCGTTTTCTTTGGTGGTTGCATAATTTTAGGCTTTATATTTTCAAACCAAGTAACTTCTTCTATCTTTACCCAACTTGGTAATTGTTTTAAAAATCCCCCTCGCTTCTCCAGCATCAATACTGTGACATCATACTTTTCTTTTGGTATTACAGATAACAAAGAAAGAAGTGATTTTTCTACACCACCTATATTCATACTACTTACCATAAATAGCACTCTCTTCATAACTATCTCCTTCTACCACCTAAAAGTTTTATATCAAAATAAAAAAACACCCTCGAAGATGTTTTCACAAAAAACATAATTTATAATAGCGAACCGCCCATATTTCTGTAATGCGATAATAATACCTTCTAAAATAAGTTACCTATTAGAATTGGCTATTCTATATAACTTTTTTAACTCTTCTCTCGTATCTACCACTTCTTTTTCTATATTTTTTCTCAACCGTTCATCCAGCAATTTATCACTTAATATCTGTACAATAGAATCATACATTTGCTGCTCATCAAATTGAACTATTAATCCATTGTGGTTATGGATTATCTGTTCACTTGCTCCTGTAAAATCTGTACTAATAATTGGGTTATTAAAACATCTAGCTTCTGCAAGTGTTATGCAGTATCCCTCATATCGAGACGGTTGAACATATAAATCACATTGTTTCATAAATGGATAGGGATTCGAAACTGCTCCTAAAAATATATAATCACCCTGGACATCGTAATTTTCCACAAGCTTTTCATACATTCCTCTTTCCTTCCCATCTCCTATACAATACCATCTAACATTGAAGCCAGCTTCTTTAAGCTTAGCTAACACAGATATTGTTAAATCCTGCCCCTTTTCTATACTCAATCTACCAACAGTAAGGATTCTTACGCCCTCAAAATCATCCGTAAACCCAATTCCTTCATTTGCCATTTTACATATCATTTCAGGTGAAATAATATTTAAAAAGGTCTCTGTTTTATTTATCAATTCTGGAACAGCTTGAGTAAGTTTCATCTTTCCTAAATCTGAAACTACAAAAACATGTTGAAATTTTTTATATACTTTGTTAACAAAATGCTTATTAAAATATATCTTTTCAATATCGAAATGGATCCATTGAATCTTTCGTCTAGCCTCTACTTTATTTGCCACAAAGTAACTAATAAAATCCATTGGTCCAGCATAAGCGATAGCAATATCATAATTTTTATAAGTACCTTCATAATTCTGTAAACAATATTTAAAAATAACACTCCGTTCTTTCATAATCTTAGAGATTATGTACAACACTGCCAGTTGCAGCGCTTTTACAATTTTTCTTTGTTTTATAAAATCTGCTATAACTAATCGTGTTGGTTTATTCAATATATATTGCATTTCCTTGTAACCCTTTACGTACTCAATATGAACCTCCTTTGGAATAGAATTCAAAAAATCTCCTTTTTTCTCTGACATTAAAATTGTCACTTCATATTTTTCTTTTGGGATTTCTGCTACCATATTTAATAAGGCCTTCTCCGTACCACCTATATTCATATTTATAATCATAAAAAGTATTTTCTTTTTCATAGTTCCCCCATTCTTTCTATTTATAAAATCCTTTAATTGAAAGAAGCATATATCTTCTCAATTTCCTCTTCCGTTCCAACCTTTTCTTTCCTTAAATTTTCAAATAACCGTTTTTTTAGCAAATCGTTTTCTATAATTTCTTTCACTCCTTCATATATTGCTTCCGAATCCATCTTCACTATTAAACCATTCTCTCTATGTTTGATTTGATTATGAACTGTAACAAAATCGGTTACTACTATAGGTTTTTGAAATATTCTAGCCTCTGCTATTGCCAAGCCAAATCCTTCATACCTAGAGGGTTGTACATATATATCACTGTGTTTTATAAAGGGATAGGGATTCTTGTATGTACCTAATAATATGAAAGTATCGTGTAAATTATATTTACTTATCCTATCCTCGAGTTCACTTTGAAGATTTCCTTCGCCGATTACATACCACTTAAATCTATAGCCTTTTTGCTTTAATTTATAACAAGCTTCTATGGCCAATTCATATCCTTTTTCATAGACTAACCTACCAATCGTTAATATTCGTAATCCCTCAAACTGATCACTAAATCCTTTACTCTCATTTGCCATCGATTTAATTAACGTCGGCGATATAATATCATAGACAACCTGAATTTTCGACTCTATTTTGGGAATTTCTTGAATCAATACTTCCTTACAACAATCGGAAACAGCTACTATTTCATTAAATTCCTCATAATAGTTCAAGTCAAAATCTTTATTATATGCAGCTAGCCTATAATCCGTATTCACCCAAGCGATTTTTTTGCACGCGTAAACCTTATTTGCCACAAAATATGTTGGCATTCCTTGACTATAAGCTATGGCAACATCATATGTCCCCTTTAAACTATCCATCCCTTTAGACACCCATCTCCAAACTACTTGAGCTGCATGTAATTTTTTATTTATGTATGGATTTCTAAGAGATATAGAAGCCCCAACTCTAAGAAATAACTCTTTAAAGTATTTATGTTTGATTAAATAATTATATTTCTCAGCCTGTCTTTTAATAATTGTCGGTACTTCTAAAACCTTTACCTGTTTTGGAAGTAATGGTAAATACAATCCACTGGCAGAGAACATTAACAAATCAACTTCATATTTCGTATAATCAAATAAAGAAAGTAAAGAAACCAAACTTTTTTCAGCTCCTCCACTTTGTAGCGAATCTATAACGAATAAAATTTTTTTCTTCATCACTATCACTACCCTAAAGTGTTTTTATTGCGCTCAAAATATTAAAAATCATTTACTTATTCTCCCTTTACGAAAATAATGCGTATAATTTATTGATTTCATTACGATTTCCATATTCACCTTTAAGAGTATTTTCTACCAGTGCTTCCCTTAATTCTTTATCTTCAATAAGTTTCTTTATTCCATTAACTATCCCGTTTATTCCCATCTCAGTTATTAATCCATCAATTCCATCCTGTACCTGACTTTTAGCAGTTGAAAAATTAGTAATAAGTACTGGCTTTCCGATAATTTGTGCTTCACGAACTGTTACAGCTTTCCCCTCATACCTTGATGGCTGCACATATATATCACATGCTTTTATATATGGATAGGGATTTGTCTTTTTACCCAATAAAAAAAAATGTTTTCCCAGGTTAAGTTCCACTAATAATTTTCTAAGTTCAGCTTCTAGCGCTCCATACCCAACTACATACCATTCCATATCATATCCCTCATCTAATAACTTTCTTAAGGCATGCATAGCAACGTCTATTCCTTTTGCATATGATAACCGCCCTACAGTAACAAGCTTTATTTTTCCTGGTTTCATCTGTAGTTCTTTCATAACATCTTCCCTGTGTGCTTGCTCACGTACGAACTCCGGAGATAATATATTTTCTATAATTTCAACATCCTTATTTACATTTGGTAAAATACTAAGAAATGAATCTCGACATCCTTCTGAAACTGCTACGATGTTATCCATTTTGCTCCACATTTTATACTCCATGTTTGCATTAAGGTTTATATTTGAATAATCTGTATGAATCCAACCAATCTTTCGTTTCGCTCGAACTTTATCTCCAACAAAATAATGGGGCCATAAAAAACTAATTGCTATATCATACTCCTCTTCCAGTTTCGGTATAAATGGTAAAGTTATTCTCCATCCATACTGAATAACGAAATATCCCACCTCTGCACTTTTCACATATCTCCCATGCACATCCCCCAAAATTTTCCCTAAAGTCCTTGCCATCCCAATTGTAATTTGCCCTTCTTGCAATATTTGTTTAATTGATTTTCTAAAAGTAGTATATTGTTTTACTTCCTTTAACAAATTAGGCAGTTTAGGTAATAAAAAAAGAAACTCTCCCTCATGTTTAAATAACATTAAATCTACATCATATTTGCTATAGTCGATTGTATTCAATAAACCAATTAAACTTCTTTCTACTCCTCCAATTGCCATATCAAATGATGTAATGAGAATTTTTTTCTTTTTCATTTCTTACTCCCTCATCCGATTTATTTTACTAGTTTTATTCTTATGAAAGTAATTACATTTAACTATGATTCCCTATACTCTAATCCATACAATAATAACCACTCTGGAATATTACTCTTTATATCAAAACCGAGCTTCGAGATCGTATCAGCTATTATTTCTGTATTTAATTTTTCTTTTTCCAAAACCCTTTGAATTTCTGCAGACCATATTTTAAGATTTTCATCTAAGCTAACAAATGATATTATCCCTAATCCCATATCAACATTTTTAGTTATTGTATTTGCCACTACACACGGAACACCTGCACACTGTGCTTCTAATGCAACAATTCCAAATCCCTCAAAAAGTGACGGAAAAAGAAAAACATCAAACATCCTTATAATTCTTGGAATGTCTTTTCTTACTCCTAAAAATCTAACTTTTTCATAGATACCTAGTCTTTTAGATTCTAGCTCAATAGAGTTCTTTAACGGTCCATCTCCTACTAAAACAAGCATAAAATTAGGATCATATTTTAATACCTCATTGAAAACTTTCAATATAAATATATGATTTTTAGATTCAGAAAAACGCCCAATATGACCAATAACTTTCTGTTCAACTGGTATATTGAATTCATTCCTTACTGCATTATCATCCTGTATATTTGCATTAGCAAATTGGTTAATATCTATTGCGTTTTTCATTATCTTTACCTTTGAATTATCAATGTTTTTTTGAAATAAAAAACGTGCAGATTCTACACTGCACGCACAATAATTTGTTCCCGCATAAGTAATAATTGTTCGTAAAAAACTCAATAAAACTTTCCCTTTTACCCCCGATCCCATCGGCCAATTATTACTATGTGAATGACAAATCCTTATTTTTATACCCGCTATTTTAGCAGCAACAGCAACAAATCCCCCTTGGTAATCAGTATGTGCATGTGCTGCCACATATTGATTACTAGACATTACCTTAACAAGCTCTTTAATGTACGAAAGAGGGCCTGCCTGTCCTAAGCTAGATATTCGATATATTTTCCCACCCAATGCAATTATTTCCTTATCATAATCACATTCTTCACTTTTATGGGAAACAAAATCAAATTGTACCTTTTCTCTATCTACATTCCTATATACATTCATTAGCAACGCCTCTGCACCACCTCGGTCCATCGCACTAACGATATGCAACACCCTTTTAGGTCGTTCTAGTTTACACATTGAAAATTACTCCCATCTAAGAATGATTTTCAAATATACATTTCATCCCAAAAAATTACTCTTATAAACTATCCCTAAAGTAATAACATGTTCATATACAAAATAAATAAAGTAACATAATATTACTGCATAATAAATTAACTTTTGGTCCTTTTCAATAAATACCTTTATAACCCACGATATCAATATCAATTGGTATAATCCAAAATATATGGAGAATCTAGCAAAAATCCAATTTTGAGTTGAAATAATCATAAAAACTAGACCTAGTAATGCCATATTTACGATATAATCACTCTTCGGAAAAAGCTCTCTTAGTTTATGCCTCCCAATAAAAGCAAGGATGAGCGGGGTTGCTTCCACAGCAACTCGAAGAATATTAGCTCCCCCTTCTTGAAAATCCTTATAATGTCCATATTGAGTATCTCCTATAGTCGCAAAGAACGCTTCTGCAAATTGATTAAATCCTATCACAATAAGCACCGCAAGAAAGAGTAGTATAAATGTTATTGTCGACCAAGCTTTTCTTCGGACTACAAAATAAATAGGAATTAATACAAGAGCACTTTGATGAAAAGTAGATGCAAACAGGACTATTAAAAAATATTTTTTCCAATTCCCATCTAAAATATATTTTGTGGCGGTAAAAATAATTGCTGCTGTTAAATACTGCCTCACTCCATTCATTGAAACTAAGTACATACCCGATGCTATATATACATATAAACTTAACTCAATCATTCTTGAATATTTATATAAAACTGCTACTATTAATATATTTGTTATTAACGCTGTTATAAAAATTAGAACTTGGGGATCATCCGTATATACTTTTAATATCATTTGTAAAATACTAAATCCAACATCCTTACTATTTTGAATATACCCCCAATTGAAATCAGTAACTTTAAAAGCATGCATATAAAAATACGTATCACCAATATTATTTCTAAAACCAGATACTAGTACAAGAGAGGTAGTCGCCATTAAAATCAATAATCGATTTGGTTTTAACATCACAATTCCTGTAGTTACCGGCATAGCAAAATACCTTGCAAAAAATGCGAGTATGAACACTATAAAAAGATTCATCCAAAGTATAGTCATTATTATTCCCTCTCATTTAACTACCAAATAAATTTCTATATATTTGCTTTCACTCTTGTTTTTACTGTTATATAACTATAAAGAATAACTCCAAATGGCAGTGCGCAAAGTGTAAGCACTTTGCATGGTGACTCTTTTATAAATCTTATGTTTTTTGCTATAAAGCTACTTGATACATAATGTACAGCTTGCCTATATTTAAATAACCTATTTGTAAATGGTAGCTTCATCAGTTCTTTACGATAAAAAGCAAAACCTTTTGGATTCTGACGATACTGATTTAACATATTCATCGAAGAACCATCAGGTAGATATTCAACATAGCAAAGAGCTTCATTCATCAGTAACATCTCATATTTCTGATCCAACATATAATATTTATATGCCAAACCTACATACTTCTCATTTTTAAAAATCGGATATGGATACTTCTTTGTTAGTTCTGTACGATATACTAATTTCTTATCTCCAGTTACACCATGTTTATTGTAGAGATTAAAAAGTGTAGAACGGTTAAGATGTAATGGTAACTTTGAACCAATTACCTTCTCATCTTTATATAAATCAAGAGCGATTATCCCACTTACCTGTTCATTTCCATTTTTATTCCAAAAATTAATGATTTTCTCTACGGCATCACTGGGCATTGAATCATCTGAATCAATACATACATTGAGTTCTGTATCAATCATTTCATAAGCTGTATTATGAGCACCGTGCATCCCTTGATTTGGTTGCCAATAATACCGTATGTCTATATAATCTTCAGAAATCCAAGAATGCACTAACTCCTTTGTATTATCATCAGATCCATCATCTATAATAAGCCATATAAAATCTTTACACGTTTGCTGCTTCAAGCTTTCATAACACCCCTGAAGACAATACGCTCTATTATATGTAGGGGTAAAAACCGTTAGTTTTTTCAAATTTCTCACCTCGATACTGCTACATAGAATTTTTGAGTGAACCCAGTAATATTTTTTATATCGTATCCTTTTTCAGCTAACGCAAATTGTGCAATGCTCCTCGATATCTTCCTATCCGCTATACTTTGTAATTTCCCTGTCCACTCTCTTACCTCTAACAAAGAGCACTGTTCAACTAAATTCAAACCCAGATCTACATCTTGCGTAATAGTGTCTGATATAATACACGGTAAACCGGCTCCTTGTGCTTCAATAAGAGTAACTGGCAAGCCTTCATAAATAGATGGGAATATAAACGTATCAAATGCTTGTAATAAACAATTAATATCACTACGTATCCCTAAAAATTTAACCCTATCTGTTAAATTTAGTTTCTCTACTTTCTTCTCCATTTCTACCCGAAGTGGCCCATCTCCCACTAACAAAAGAATAGATTTCGGTCGGGATTCTATTAATTGGGCAAAAATGTCTATTAGAAAAGTATGATTTTTAGGATATGCAAATCTTCCGACATGTCCGATCACAAAGGCATCTTCATGAAGTTTCAGTTCTTTTCTTACTTGTTCTCTAATTTCTGAAGAAAATGCAAACTTATCACATTCAATTCCATTCTTTAAAATTTCAGTTGTACTTACCCTATCAGCAAACAACCATTTTGCCGCTGTAATTGAACATGCTAAAAAATGTGTTGCACATGGCACAATAAATGCTCCTGCATACCATTTATATATCTTCGCTATAGTTCCGCCTTCACTACTTGTACTATGGCTATGTGAAATTCTAACCGGTATTCCCGCCTTCTTGGCTGAACGAAGTACCAATCCACTCATTTTATCCATATGTGAATGAACGATTTTATATTGTGGATGAGAGCTAAAGAAGGTATTTAATGCCTTTATATAGCCTCTATGACCAACATCCGTAACATATGGAATTCTATGAACTTTTCCGCCCAACTTTACTACCTCATCATCAAACACTCCTTCTTTACATGTTAAAAAATCAAATTGAACTTTGGAACGATCTATATTGCGATATAAATTCATAATTAGCGTTTCGGCGCCGCCTCTATTCATATTTACGACTACGTGCAATACTCTTAATGGAGTACCCACCTTAACTCCTCCATTTCACCCATGAATGTTGTATAGATTTCTTGTTTCTCCTTTAACACTTCATTTACTGAATATTGATTTTTAATACTAGTACATCCATACTGCCCCATCTGAGCTAATAATTTAGGATTTATAGAAATACCCTTTATCCTGTCAGCCATTGCGTTTATATCATCACGATCTACAATCCAACCATTTTTATTATTAATAATCAATTCCCTATGCCCCCGGTTATCAGTAGCTACAACCGGAAGCCCACAAGCCATAGCTTCCATAATATTAACTGGTAAACCTTCCCGATAACTCGATGCAACAGCTAGATCACACATCTGTAGCAAAGAGGCTATATCATTTCTATAACCAAGAAAGTGCACCATACTACTCACGCCTAGTTGCGTCGCTATTTTTTTGCACTCTTCCATTAAAGGCCCTTCACCAGCAAGTAGTAGCTTCGCATGCGGAATTTCATTTTTCAATTGTGCCAACAATCGAATTAAAAAGCTTTGATTTTTGTTCTTATTAAATTCAGCTGCATAAAACATTAAAAAATCTTTAGACTTATAACCATTTTTATGTCTTAGTTTCTCCTTTTCTCTTTCAGTAACAGGAATATATCGTTCTATATCTACTCCTACACCATGAACGAGTTTAATATCTTTCGCTTGAAAACGATGTTTAACTGCTAAATTGTAATCTTCTTCGTTAATTGTTATTAGGCAGTCCGTATTAATCGCTAAACTTCTTTCAATTGGATAATATAGGAGCCAATTTATGAATGGTGACCCTTTACAAAAATGAAACCCATGTGCTGTATATGCAACTTTTGTTCCTTGCTGCCTTGCTTTTCGAGCAGCTAAACGAGCAATCACTCCTCCCATAGGCGTATGACAATGGATGATATGATATTTATTTTGATGAATAATTGATTTTAGTTTTTTATATGCATGAAGGTTTTGTATGCTAAGAGGTGATCTTTGAATAGGAATATTATATTTTTGAGTTACGTACGGAAGATGTATATTCCCATTCGCTGCAACATGTACTTCCCATCCTTGTTCTGCAAACCATTTCAAATACGGTAAATGAAAAGCCTTAAAATGATAATCCACAGTTGCACAAAACAGAACTTTTTTAGACACCATCTCACGCACCCGTCTTATATAATTTTTTTCTTTTAACCTGATACCGGTATTAACAGCTTTAAAGTTTTACGCTGATTTACTAACTTTAACAATCGTTTTCTTAATTCTACTTCGTTTAAATCTGTATAACTTGAAATGAACTCTTCAATTTCTTCTATACGAACATTCATTTCTTGTCCTACGTAAATTCTCGGATGAACTTGCTTCTCATTCATTTCATCTTCTTTTAACAATTCTTCAAAAAGTTTCTCCCCTGGACGTATACCAGTAAATTCTATTCCTATTTCATCTACAGAATTTCCTGATAATCGAATTAGATTTTTGGCAAGATCGACAATTTTTACTGGTTCTCCCATGTCCAATACAAAAATCTCTCCACCTTTAGCTAAAGCACCAGCTTGCACTACAAGTCTTGATGCTTCCGGAATTGTCATAAAATACCGAACCATATCAGGATGAGTAACTGTAACTGGTCCACCATTTTGAATTTGCTTCTTAAATAAAGGTATAACACTCCCTCTACTTCCTAAGACATTCCCAAAGCGTACAGTAACAAATTTTGTATGACTTAATTTATCTTTATTTTGAATAACCATCTCCGCCAATTTTTTCGTTGCTCCCATAACACTCGTCGGATTCACTGCTTTATCCGAAGAAATCATGACAAATGTTCCCACTCCATGCGCTCTCGCTGCCTCTGCTATATTCATAGTCCCAATCAAATTATTTTTAACAGCCTCTTCAGGATTATTCTCCATTAGTGGTACATGTTTATGTGCAGCTGCATGATATACAACACTCGGAAGATGTTTGCTCATAATTAATTGCATCTTCTTTTCATCTTGTATATCTGCGATTTCAGGAATAAACGTGCCTTTCATATCTCCATATTTTCTGTTTAATTCCATTTCTATAGAATAAATACTGTTCTCCCCATGCCCTAGTAAAACCAACTTTTCCGGCCTAAATTTTGCAATTTGTCTACAAATTTCCGAACCAATCGAACCTCCTGCACCAGTAACTAAAATAACCTTGTCAGTTATATAATCTGAAATAATATCCACATCAAGTTCTACGGTATCACGCCCTAATAAGTCTTCTACTTGAACATCCCTAAATTCATTCACCGAAACTTTACCCGTTACTAAGTCTTCTAACATCGGAAGAATTTGAGTTTTCACTTCTGTTTTTAAACATCTTTTCAAAATAACATTTTGCTCTCTTTTGTTTAATGAGGGGATTGCCAAAATAATTATTTCAATTTTCAGTTTTTTAGCAACGTACTCAATTTGATTTATACCACCAATTACTGGAATACCCCAAATATCAAGATTATGTTTTTTTGCATTATCATCGATAAATGCGACTGGCATTAATTCAGCGGCACTATTCTTCAACAACTGCCTTGCAACCATTGTCCCAGCAGATCCCGCACCAACAATTAACGTTCTTTTTTTATCACCCCTTTTTACATAATAAGTATCTCTATACATTCTCCATATAAAACGTGAACCACCAATTAATAAAATATGAATCATCCAAGTTACAACTAACAGCCGAAAATACATTTTTGGCATGATTAGTTGCTGCACAACTGCTGTAGCAATTATAGAAAATGTAACAACTTTGCATATAATGAGTAATTCTCCTATACTTGCATATTCCCAAGCTTTGTTATACAACTTATACATTAAAGCAAACAAATGATGACTGACTAATAAAGTGATAGAGCTAATAATTGATGATAAAGTGATAACACTAAAGCTAGCATTTACAAAGAAATAACTAAAAAAAATAGCACTTAACACAATCATTGAATCCATTAAAAGTAATAACGATATCCTCCGCCGATACGTCATGTAAGTTCCTCCTTTAATCAATTCCATACTTAACTCTTTCAAATTTAAAGTTTCTAACTATATTCTCTTTATTAAAAACACATAGTTAGAAACTTTAATAAAACATGGGCATCTAACCCGGCCTCACATTACACTCTTGATGACTCGCATCTAAGGTTGTTTTCACAACCCACAGCATAATCGAGTGCCTCCGTTGATAGCGGTAAGGAGACATCACCACATCGTATCCCTTTAAAAAATTCTTTATAAAGAACATCTAAATATAAGGATATTGAATTTATTTTTCTAAAGTACATTTTTGTTATTTATACTTTTCCATTCAAAATCGCACCTAATATCCTACTTTTCGTAAAACTTAACGCCCTTTTCGTTTCAAGTGCATCTTCATTCATAGTATGATTATAACGGATCACCAATAATACACCTTCACATTTATCAGCCAATACACTTGTATCCGTTACTTCTAGCACAGGAGAAGAATCAAATAAAATAATATCATATCGTTCCAGCGCCTTTTGAACTAACATATCCATTGCATTTGAACTAAGCACTTCAGATGGATTAAATGGTACTGGTCCGCTAGTTAATACATCAAGCCTTACCACCTCTGTTTTTTTCACTGCGCCTTCTAAAGTCATTTTCCCGTTCAGTATATCAGTTAATCCAATTGTATTCTCAACCCCAAATATTTCATGAATAATCGGTGTTCGCAAATTTGCATCGATCACCAATACTTTTTCACCTTTTTGTGCTATCGAAGCTGCTAAATTAACTGTAATAGTTGATTTTCCTTCTCCATACCTTGGAGAAGTAATAACTATACTTCTATTTTTATGAATAGAAGACGATAATTGAAGATTTGTTCGAAGCGAACGATACTGCTCTGAAATTTTTGATCTTGGAGCGGTATGAACAATTACACTTTCTCTTTTAGCTTTATTTGTTTTTCGTCTACTTTTGTAATCCACTCCGCTTCCTCCCTCAATGGCAACGTATTCTTTTCACTATATCTGTCTTTCTTATTTTTCTTATTCATTTTAGAAATTCCACCTAAAACCGGGATATCTAATAATTGCTCAATGCGTCTTTCCGTTTTGATTGTCTCATCGAGAGAATCCAATAAAAAAATAAAACCGATACTTAGCACCATACCTACCAAGAATGCAATTGCAATCGTCTTAGTGTGATTTACATTGATCGGCATTGAATGTTTTTGGACCGGATCTTCTGGTAATATACTCACATTATTAAAATTCAATATATTAGCTACTTCCTTCTTATAAACAGTTGCAGTAGTATTTGCAATTTTATGCGCAAGCAGAGGATCAGTATCTACCACATTAATCCTTATTATTTGAGAACCTTGTACACTTTCCGTACTTATTTGTCCACTTAATGCACCTACGGATCTATTAATATTCAATTCAGCGGCTACTTTTTCTAAAACTACAGGCTCATTTACCATTGCTTTCAGTGTATTCATAGTTTCAGCGTTAGCTTGGACAATAACTCTTGCCGAAGAGGCATATAATGGCGTTTTTACATATATACTATAAATCGCTCCTCCTAATGTTGTGAAAGTTGTAAATAATAGAAGTATCCAAATTCTTTTTCGTATAATGGTAAATATATTTTTCAAATTTATTTCTTTATCCATAATTCTCCTCCTCATTTAAAACCAATGAGCTTGAAATTGAAATTAAAAACTCCAGTACAATGACATTTTCATTCTTTCAAATATACAAACATTACTAATTAATGCCATTTTAGTTCTTTATATAGAACGAGTCAATACAAATTATTCTTGTTAAATCACTTCTTAATTACACCGCAAAAATTACGACAAAATTCACTGTAATTCGCTGTAGATAAATGACGAAAAAGCCCTGATGCCGTAATATCAGGGCTTTTTTTCTTAGTAGCCAAACGTATTTTAGTAACTGTTTCATTTTAGTAACTGTTTTATCTATTTCGCCTTGTGTGTTTTTCACAGCAGTAAGAGTTTGTGCAACCTCTTTAAGATTCCTTGTAACTTCATTATCCGGAAACATCATTACTTTAATACCATTGAGTAATGATCCTATCCATGAACCACAGACCTACGACCTTTCAGCTGAAGATGTAAAAATCATTGGTCGCGTTGTACAAGCAGTAAAAAATTATTAAATTTCTAACGCTAGAAATTTAGCATCAAAAGAGTAGACGACAGTCTACTCTTTTTAAATAAAAAAGAACCAATCCTAATATCAAAATACTCTTAGTAGAACACCTTAAGAAAAATATAAGAAAGACTCCGTCATATATCCATTGAAGTAACTTCTAATATCTATTTTCATATTAGCGACAAAATCAGTAAAGGTTCTATTTCTGAATTTGAAAAGCTTATGAGTAATGTTTTAGACTAAAAATTTTAGTGGCTATTTTGTGGCCGCTTTTCATTTTACATCCACTTGAAGTTATCTTTATAAAAAAGAAAAAGCCCTAATACCGTAGTATTAGGGCTTTTTTCTCTCTTAGTATAGAGACATATATTGATCGCGTTCCCATTGGTGAACTTGCGTGCGGAAAATATCCCACTCAATTTCTTTTGCTTCAATGAAGTGCTCAAGTAAATGATCACCTAATGCGCCACATACGATTTCATTAGATTGTAAAGTAACTAACGCTTGCGCTAATGTTGCTGGTAAGTCAACGATACCTGCTTCTTCGCGCTCTTCTTTTGTCATTACATAGATGTTACGATCTACTGCAGCTGGCGGAGTTAATTTGTTTTTAATTCCGTCAAGACCTGCTGCTAATAATGTAGCCATTACTAAATATGGGTTTGCAGCTGGGTCAACACTACGTACTTCTACGCGTGTACTAATACCACGAGATGCAGGGATACGTACTAATGGGCTACGGTTTTGTGCAGACCATGCTACGTAACAAGGAGCTTCGTATCCAGGCACTAAACGCTTGTAAGAGTTTACAGTTGGGTTTGCTACCGCTGTAAATGCTGGTGCGTGTTTTAAAATACCTGCGATGAAGTGACGAGCATCATCACTTAATTGTAAGTCACCGTTTTGATCGAAGAATACGTTCTCACCATTTTTGAATAGTGATAAGTTACAGTGCATACCTGAACCGTTCACACCGTATAATGGTTTTGGCATAAATGTTGCGTGTAAACCGTGTTTACGAGCAATTGTTTTTACAACAAGTTTGAATGTTTGAATATCATCACATGAGCGAATTGCACTTGCATATTTAAAGTCAATTTCATGTTGCCCTGGAGCAACTTCATGGTGAGACGCTTCAATTTCAAAGCCCATCTCTTCTAGTTCAAGAACGATATCACGACGACAGTTTTCCCCTAGATCCATCGGCGCAAGGTCGAAGTATCCACCGTTATCGTTTAATTCTAATGTTGGATTTCCTTTTTCATCTACTTTAAATAGGAAGAATTCTGGCTCTGGTCCAAGATTGAAATCTGAGAATCCTAAAGCTTCCATTTCTTTTAACACACGTTTTAAGTTGTTACGTGGGTCTCCATCAAATGGAGTGCCATCCGCATTGTAAATGTCACAAATTAGACGAGCAACTTTACCTTTTTCAGCTGTCCAAGGGAAAATTACCCAAGTATCTAAGTCAGGATATAAATACATATCAGATTCTTCAATACGTACGAAACCTTCAATAGAAGATCCATCAAACATCATTTTGTTATCAAGAGCTTTCGTTAATTGTCTCACTGGAATCTCTACGTTTTTAATTACTCCTAAAAGGTCTGTAAATTGTAAACGGATATACTTTACATTCTCTTCTTCCGCCAAACGGAAAATATCTTCTCTTGTGTACCTAGCCATTATAAATTCCTCCTTAGTCCCTCTAAACACCTTCAGAATCAGTTATCTTTAGTGAAAAAACCTTGAAATATCGCCTTGTCGCAATGAAGTTCGATTAAATCTACCTGTATGTTGTAGTTCGTCTCGAAGTATTTTGCGAAGCTCGGATTTTGAAATTTCTTTCGTTTCTTCTTTTACTTTCACTGCTTCTGTTTGATTTTCTTTCATTTGCAATACTTGTTTAATTCCGGCCATATTTAAGCCTTGATCTAACAAATCTTTAATTTCCAACAATTTATCTACATCGTTAAATGAAAATAACCTACGATTCCCTTTTGTACGGGTTGGAAAAATAAGATTATGCTCTTCATAGTAGCGAATTTGACGTGCAGATAATTGTGTTAAATCCATTACAATACCAATTGGAAACAGCGGAGCAGAACGTCTATCTTCTTTCATTGTTTCAGTTCCTCCTTCGCCTTAACTGTTTCTCATTTTATACCATGTTATGTTTAGTGTCAATAGATGTTAGCTTTTCTTACATGATTTTTTGTAAATTTTTTCATTCTTTTTTCTAATGGCACAAATCATTACTTTCACACGAAAAAAGCTGCCGAAATCGACAGCTTTCCTTTAAGAAATTGTTAATAGTTTTTTTTCAATTAACGCATCAATCGCAGAACAAATCGCAATCTTTACATGCGAATAAGTTAACCCACCTTGTACGTAAGCAACATAAGGTGGACGAATCGGGCCATCTGCCGACAATTCGATACTTGCACCTTGAATAAACGTCCCCGCAGCCATAATTACATCATCTTCATAACCCGGCATATAGTTTGCGTACGGAGTGAAATGAGAATTAATCGGAGATGCGTATTGAATCGCTTGACAGAAAGCAACCATACGATCTTTATCATCAAATTGAACAGACTGAATTAAATCTGTTCTTGGCGCATTCCAAGCTGGCGATGTATTCATCCCTAACTTTTCTAAAAATGCAGCTGTAAAAACCGCACCTTTTAGCGCTTGTCCCGCTACATGCGGCGCTAAGAAGAAACCTTGATACATTTCTTGCAAACTGTATAAAGATGCCCCTGCTTCCGCACCGATTCCTGGAGATGTTAAACGATATGCACACGCTTCAACATACTGCTCTTTACCCACAATGTAACCACCAGTTTTAACAATTCCACCGCCAGGGTTCTTTATAAGCGAACCTGCCATTAAATCTGCACCAACATGACATGGCTCTTGCTCTTCAATAAACTCGCCATAACAGTTATCTACAAATACAACAACATCAGGTTTAATCTCTTTCACAAACGCAATCATCTCTTTAATTTGTGAAACAGTAAATGACGGACGAGTAGCATAACCTTTCGAGCGCTGAATACCAATCATCTTCGTATTACTATGAATTGCGGCTGCAACAGCTTCAAAATCAACAAGCCCCTCTTCAGTAAGTGGAACTGCATTATAACCAATATTATATTCTTTAAATGAACCTACACCTTTTCCGCGTACACCAACGATTTCTTCTAACGTATCATACGGTTTCCCCGTTATGTATAGTAGCTCATCTCCCGGACGTAAAATACCAAATAAAGCTGTTGAAATAGCGTGAGTTCCTGAAATGATTTGCGGACGAACAAGACCAGCTTCCGCTCCAAATACATCAGCGTACACTTTCTCTAGCGTGTCACGGCCAATATCATCATAACCATAACCTGTCGTCGGAATAAAATGCGAATCGCTAATTTTATGTTTACGAAAACTTTCTAATACACGAAACTGATTACTTTCAATTACTTCATCCGCACGTTTATGTACTTCTGTAATCTGGCTCTCTACTTCTTTTACGATTGGAGCAATTTTTTCTCCATTTTTCAATCGATCAAACATTTTTATTTTCTCCTTTTTCCACTAAAAATCTCTTTAATTGCCCATTAAGCGATGAATGAGCAAAAATATAACCTGCACAATCATATACAAATTTATCTTCTAGAAACTCCATCTTTGTTAATAGTGTTTCCGTCTTTAATAGCGTTAACAACTTACCTTCACTCGGAGGAATTTCCACTTGATAACAATCCATTTCTTCCTTCATCTGTTTTTCTATCGCTTCTTTTATATGTAATAAGTCACTTTCTTCAAAAGCACTAGTCATTAAGAAGTCACTTTTCGGAAATGGAATGAAATTTTGATGCAACTTATCTTTTTTATTATAAAGCGTAATAATAGGAATATGATTAATTTCAAGGTCTGACAATAATTCTTTTACCGTTTGTTCATGCCCTACGTAATTAGGGTCTGCCGAATCAACAACATGTAAAATAACATCCGCTTCACCAGCTTCTTCTAACGTAGATCGAAAAGCAGCGATTAGTGACGTAGGTAAATCTTGTATAAAACCAACCGTATCAGTCAGAAGCACGGTATAACCAGAAGGTAACGGCATTTTCCTTGTTGTCGGATCTAGCGTTGCAAACAATAAGTTTTCTTCAAACGTATCAGCTTCCGTTAATCTATTAAACAACGTAGATTTCCCTGCATTTGTATACCCAATTAACGAAATTTGAAATACTTTATTATCTTTTCTTCTCTCACGATATCTTTTTCGATGCTCCACAACAACCGCAAGTTGTCTCTTTATTTCATCAATACGAGATCGAATATGACGACGATCTGTCTCAAGCTTCGTCTCTCCCGGTCCCCTTGTACCAATTCCACCACCAAGACGTGATAAAGCAAGACCTTGTCCCATAAGGCGCGGCATTGTATATTGCAACTGAGCTAATTCTACTTGAAGCTTACCTTCTCTCGATTTCGCACGTTGCGCAAAAATATCTAATATTAGTTGCGTTCGGTCAATTACTCTTGCATCTAACACTGACGATAGATTCCGAATTTGACTCGGTGTTAACTCGTTATTAAATATAATAACAGCTGGTTCTAATTCTTCAGTTAAAGCTGCAAGCTCTTCTAATTTACCTTTCCCTATATAAGTCGCCGGATGGAACTTCGGACGTTTTTGCGTCGTTGATACTAACACTTCCGCTCGAGCAGTCTTCGCTAGCGATGCAAGTTCTTTCATGGAATGCATAAATTTTTCATCATCATCTTGCGACAATTGACAGCCAACTAATATGACTTTTTCTTTTTCTTCCATCAAATATGTTCACTCATCCTTTTCGAAATTTAAACCTTCTAATATAATAGCAGAGGAAGCATATTTCATCTAGTTAGCGGGGGAGAAAATTCATGGCATGGGAGATTTTTAGCATCATAGGCACAATCGCCTTCGCACTAAGCGGAGCCATTGTTGCAATGGAAGAAGATTATGATATTTTCGGGGTATATATTTTAGGAATGGCAACCGCATTTGGGGGAGGTGCCCTTCGTAATTTATTGATTGGTTATCCAATCGTCGCATTTTGGCAACAAGACATGTTATTCCAAATCGCACTTTTATCAATGACGATTATTTTTCTTTTTCCAAATAAATTAATTAGACATTGGAAAAAGTGGGAAAACATCACAGACGCCATTGGCTTATCAGCATTCGCTGTACAAGGAGCACTCTATGCTCAAAAACTAGATTTACCAATTAGCGCTACAATCGTAGCTGCTGTTTTAACAGGCATCGGCGGCGGTATTATCCGCGACCTTTTAGCTCGCAGAAAACCTCTTGTCCTCCGAGCTGAAGTATATGCGTTTTGGACGATTTTAGCAGGTTTCTTAATTGGCGCTCAAATTATCGTTAGCGATTGGGCTCTATACACCTTATTCATTTTAATTGTTTGCTTCCGCATGATTTCTATTCATTACAAATGGCATTTACCGCATAGACGTATTGATACAAAGGAACGTTCAATGCATAAATAACACTCTAACCTCTTTACATATCGTAAAGAGGTTTTTCTTTTCTAACGAGTTTTTCTTCACATAATGTTTATACTAATTTTTAAAGCGAGGTGAATACCAATGACAAACCATGTTAACAAAGGCGCTCAAAAAAGCTCAGTAAACCAATTTGGACACGATCCTAATTCAGCACACGAAAAGAGCGCTAAAATGGAACGCTTCCATAAATCTCACCAAGAAAAAGAAAAAAAAGAATAAACGAACTTATGCACAAAAAACAGACGCACAGTTTATGTACTGTGCGTCTCCTCTTCAAGCATCAAATCCATACTTGATATCCCAATCAAATCATATTTATCATACGTATCCTCTTGTAACAATCGCATAGCTTGTGTGCGAATTGATTTTTCAACAATATTCCGTACGTATCGCCCATTACTAAACGATGTAATTTGTGACGAATACTTTACCGCGTGTAAATGATCTCTAAATTTCCACTCTGCTTCTTTCGACAACTGATATTCACGCTCTTCATACATTCTCTTCCCAATTTCCAACAACTGATTTACCGAGTAATCCGCAAATTCAATAATAAACGGAAAACGAGATTGTAATCCTGGATTTAATGAAAGAAAATGATTCATCTCTCTTGAATATCCAGCTAAAATTAATACAAAACCGTGTTGCTTATCTTCCATATGCTTCACAAGTGTATCAATAGCTTCCTTCCCAAAATCCTTCTCTCCACCCCTCGCTAATGAATACGCCTCATCAATAAATAAAATTCCTCCCATAGCCTTCTTTATTAAATCCCTTGTCTTTTGTGCTGTATGACCGATGTACTCACCTACAAGATCAGCACGTTCAGCTTCAACTAAATGCCCTTTCGATAAAATATTCATCTCAAACAACAATTTTCCTATCATTCTAGCAACGGTTGTCTTCCCAGTACCGGGATTCCCCTTAAATAACATATGAAGCACTTGCTTCTCAGACTTCAACCCCACCTCTTGCCTTTTTTTATTCACAAAAATCCAAGCATAAATTTCTTTTATTATTTTTTTTATTTCATCCATCCCAACAAGTTTTCCCATTTCTTCTTCAATTCTCTGCAACATTTCATGTTTAGTAGTGGTTTCACTTGAAATTACGGCTTTATTTTCTGATGCCGGTAACGAAATTTTTTTTCGATGGTTTAATACAATATTAATTTGATTGTTATTTTTCTTACGCATCGATTGTTCCATACAATCACCTCATTTTATCCACTCACCAAATATTATTATTCCAGTCTCTCTTTCAAATGCCTATTTTCAGAAAAGTTTGCTATAATATAAGAAATAATTAGGGTGGTGGGACTATGGAAACAACGGAATTCCATGATACAATACAAGCCTTTTCTATTTTTTTATTGAATAAAGGTCGAAAGCCTTCAACCATTAAACGTTATGTTTATGACATTGAAGATTTCGGACATTGGTTAGAAAAAAACCAAAAGCTCCCTTCCAGTAATATATGGGCAACACTTTGTACAAAAGACTATGAAGATTACTTTTCCGACTTAAAAAAGAATCGACACTACTCAGAAAAAACGATGCATCGTGTATTTATTGTTCTAAATAGAATGCATCATTTTCTAAATATCCCCAACCCATTAAAGAATATGGAAATCACTATTCAACCAGACCGTGCATTACGCGATGAAGATTTCATTTCATCCGATGAAGAAAAAAGATTAAAGCATATAGTCACTTCATTAGAAGGACTTTCAGAAAAACAACGTCCTGTTCGTCCATTATTAATGGATCGTAATATCTCCATTTTAAGTCTATTAATCGACTACGGACTATCCTTACAGGAACTCACAGCACTAACTATGCATCACGTTCATTTCGAAACTAATACATTTTCTATTCCAGCAACCGCAGGAGTAGAAAGATCAATCACATTAACAACCGAAGATAAAAAGCAACTGTACACATATTATAAAAGTATTCCAGAACCAGTTCGCCCTAAATACCATAGTAACGATCCATTGTTTGTTGCATTCGATTTTAACCGAGGAACATACAGATGGGTATATGAAAACGACGCACCAAAGGCATTAACAGAAATCGCTATCCAAAAAATGATCCGACTTGAAGTAGCAAGAGCGAATTTACGTAAAGGCATTTCTGGACAACACTTCCGAAACACTTTTATTTTACGCCTAATAAAAAAACAAACCCCAGAACCAGAGATCATAAAATTAGTTGGCTTCAAATCAAAAGTCTCACTAAAACGATATTATCAATATGCTGAAAATAAAAAAAACGCCCTATTATAAGGCGTTTTTTTTTTATTTTTTTCGAAACAATCAATTTCACTATGACCATTTAACTATTCTCTGCATCTACTATGATGAGTTTCGTTCACATTCTCATTAGAAAGGAGAGATTTAATGTCTCGCTTTAACGACAATCAAAATAAATACTCCAATCCATGCTTTCCAACTAGTGCCGGACGAATTCCAACTACCCCAACAATTCCAATTACTAAAGCACAAATTAGAAAATTCCGCGCAATCATTAACGATTTAATAAAAATAATCCCTAAACTTTTCGCCAATCCATCCCCAAAAAACATAGAAGATCTAATAGATACATTGCACCTACTAAGCAAATTCATTTGTTCACTAGACGCTACTTCTGCTCTGAAAGCACAAGGATTCGCCATTATCAAAAACTTAATAACTATATTAAAAAATCCGACCTTCGTAGCAAGTGCCGTATTTGTTGAACTTCAAATTTTAATTAATTATTTACTTTACATTACAAAGTTATTCCGAATTGATTCTTGTACACTCCAAGAACTCCTTAAATTAATTGCAGAGTTACAAACTACTCTAGTTAATTCAGCTTCGTTCGGCAGAGGACCTACTGGACCTACTGGACCTCAAGGTAATACGGGCGTGACTGGTGTCACTGGCCCTAGAGGTAACACGGGTGCTACTGGTGCTACCGGACCTAGAGGTAACACGGGCGCCACTGGTGCTACCGGACCTAGAGGTAACACTGGTGCTACTGGTGCTACCGGACCTAGAGGTAACACTGGTGCTACTGGTGCTACCGGACCTAGAGGTAACACTGGTGCTACTGGTGCTACCGGACCTAGAGGTAACACTGGTGCTACTGGTGCCACTGGACCTAGAGGTAACACAGGTGCTACTGGTGCCACTGGACCTAGAGGTAACACAGGTGCCACTGGACCTAGAGGTAACACAGGTGCTACTGGTGCCACTGGACCTAGAGGTAACACAGGTGCCACTGGACCTAGAGGTAACACAGGTGCTACTGGACCTCAAGGCGCTCAAGGTAACACGGGTGCTACTGGACCTCAAGGCGCTCAAGGTAACACGGGTGCTACTGGACCTCAAGGCGCTCAAGGTAACACGGGTGCTACTGGTGCCACTGGACCTAGAGGTAACACGGGTGCTACTGGTGCCACTGGATCTCAAGGTGTTCAAGGTAACACGGGTGCTACTGGACCTCAAGGTGTTCAAGGTAACACGGGTGCTACCGGACCTAGAGGTAACACAGGTGCTACTGGTGCCACTGGATCTCAAGGTATTCAAGGTAACACGGGTGCTACTGGACCTCAAGGCGCTCAAGGTAACACGGGTGCTACCGGACCTAGAGGTAACACAGGTGCTACTGGTGCCACTGGATCTCAAGGTGTTCAAGGTAACACGGGTGCTACCGGACCTAGAGGTAACACAGGTGCTACTGGTGCCACTGGATCTCAAGGTGTTCAAGGTAACACGGGTGCTACTGGTGCCACTGGACCTAGAGGTAACACAGGTGCCACTGGACCTAGAGGTAACACAGGTGCTACTGGACCTCAAGGCGCTCAAGGTAACACGGGTGCTACTGGACCTCAAGGCGCTCAAGGTAACACGGGTGCTACTGGACCTCAAGGCGCTCAAGGTAACACGGGTGCTACTGGTGCCACTGGACCTAGAGGTAACACGGGTGCTACTGGTGCCACTGGATCTCAAGGTGTTCAAGGTAACACGGGTGCTACTGGACCTCAAGGTGTTCAAGGTAACACGGGCGCTACCGGCGCCACTGGACCTCAAGGTGTTCAAGGTAACACGGGTGCTACCGGACCTAGAGGTAACACAGGTGCTACTGGTGCCACTGGATCTCAAGGTATTCAAGGTAACACGGGTGCTACTGGTGCCACTGGATCTCAAGGTGTTCAAGGTAACACGGGTGCTACCGGACCTAGAGGTAACACAGGTGCTACTGGTGCCACTGGATCTCAAGGTGTTCAAGGTAACACGGGTGCTACTGGACCTAGAGGTAACACAGGTGCTACCGGTGCCACTGGACCTCAAGGTGTTCAAGGTAACACGGGTGCTACTGGACCTCAAGGTATTCAAGGTAACACGGGTGCCACTGGATCTCAAGGTGTTCAAGGTAACACGGGTGCCACTGGACCTCAAGGTGTTCAAGGTAACACGGGCGCTACCGGTGCCACTGGATCTCAAGGCGCTCAAGGTAACACGGGTGCTACTGGACCTCAAGGCGCTCAAGGTAACACGGGCGCTACCGGTGCCACTGGATCTCAAGGCGCTCAAGGTAACACGGGTGCTACTGGACCTCAAGGCGCTCAAGGTAACACGGGTGCTACTGGACCTCAAGGCGCTCAAGGTAACACGGGTGCTACTGGACCTCAAGGCGCTCAAGGTAACACGGGTGCTACTGGACCTCAAGGCGCTCAAGGTAACACGGGTGCTACTGGTATAGGAGTTACCGGACCTACTGGACCTTCTGGTGGGCCTCCTGGACCTACCGGACCTCAAGGTGTTCAAGGTAACACGGGTGCTACTGGACCTCAAGGTGTTCAAGGTAACACGGGTGCTACTGGACCTCAAGGTATTCAAGGTAACACGGGTGCCACTGGATCTCAAGGTGTTCAAGGTAACACGGGTGCTACTGGACCTAGAGGTAACACAGGTGCTACTGGTACCACTGGACCTCAAGGTGTTCAAGGTAACACGGGTGCCACTGGACCTCAAGGTGTTCAAGGTAACACAGGTGCTACTGGTGCCACTGGATCTCAAGGTGTTCAAGGTAACACGGGTGCTACTGGACCTAGAGGTAACACAGGTGCTACTGGTACCACTGGACCTCAAGGTGTTCAAGGTAACACGGGTGCCACTGGACCTCAAGGTGTTCAAGGTAACACGGGTGCTACTGGTATAGGAGTTACCGGACCTACTGGACCTAGCTTCCCAGTAGCGACAATCGTTGTAACAAACAACATCCAACAAACAGTACTCCAATTTAATAACTTTATTTTTAGTACTGCAATTAACGTAAACAATATTATCTTTAACGGCATAAATACAGTTACTGTTATTAACGCTGGTATTTATGTAATTAGCGTATCTATTTCTACAACTGCTCCAGGATGCGCTCCACTTGGAGTAGGAATTTCAATTAATGGAGCAGTTGCTACTGACAACTTCTCTTCAAATCTCATAGGCGACTCACTTTCATTTACTACAATCGAAGCATTAGCTGCTGGAGCAAACATTTCTGTCCAATCTACTCTTAACGAGATTACGGTCCCTGCAACAGGAAACACTAACATTCGTCTTACTGTATTTAGAATCGCTTAAATTTCACTATTTATTGTTTATGGCAAATAAAAAAAGAGCGAGAAATTCGCTCTTTTTTTGTTATGTACAATAATTCATTACTACTCTAGTTCAATCGAAACATTTTTTTGTGGTACAAATGTAGAAATTGCATGTTTATAAATAAGCTGTTGCTTACCTTCTGTTTCCAGTAGGACTGTAAAATTATCAAATCCTTTAATTAATCCACGAAGCTGGAAACCATTTAATAAGTACAGCGTAACGAACGTATTCTCTTTACGGAGTTGATTTAAAAACTGATCTTGAATATTGATTGATTGCTTCATGTCGAATCCTCCTCTTTTTCTCTACTTAATATTATTCGACTTTAGTTGTAACTTTCCTTCTATGTATCGTAAAATTTCTGACGTTTTTTCACCATCCGTAACATCAAACCATGTGACATCCATTTTATTGCGGAACCATGTTAATTGACGTTTGGCATAACGGCGTGAATTCGTCTTTAATTGTGACACCGCTTCTTCTAAAGAGACACGATTCTCAAAATAACCATATATCTCCTTATACCCAATCGCTTGAATAGATTGACAATCTCGCATCCCTCTATTATACAGCACTTCTACTTCTTCTAATAAACCTTGTTCCATCATTAAATCCACTCGCAAGTTAATGCGATCGTATAGCATTTCTCGATCCATTGTCAAGCCAATCAATGAAACATCATATAATAACTCGTTTTCTTGTTTTTCAAGTTGATCACTCATTTTTTCGCCCGTCGTGTGGAAAATTTCTAACGCACGAATGACACGTCGCACATTATTTGCATGAATACGCTCCGCGCTTTCTGGATCTACTTCTTGCAATTTTTTATGTACATATTCCACACCGCGTTCTAAAGCCAACTTTTCCATTTGTTCTCGGTATGTAGCATCACCAGCATCATCTGTAAACTGATAATCGAATAAAACAGATTGTATATAAAGACCGGTTCCACCAACTATAATTGGTAATTTACCACGCTTTGTAATTTCTCGAATATGTTTACGAACACGTTCTTGAAATTCCGCAACGGAAAATGATTCTTCCGGATCTTTTATATCGACCATATAATGTGGAATTCCATCCATCTCTTCTTTTGTTACCTTTGCAGTTCCAATATCCATCGTGCGATAAATCTGCATGGAATCGCCACTTATAATTTCACCGTTCAACGCTTTTGCAAGATCGATACTTAACTTCGTCTTCCCAACAGCAGTGGGTCCAATTATGACAGCAACTTTTTCACGTTGCACTTCTCCCATATCATTCAACTCTCTTTATGTAATGTACTCCATCTATTGATTATACCCAATCTTACCAATTTTAACGACATGATTGCAAGTTCTTTCATTTCGGTAAATGAAATTATAAATAAAAAAAGAACATAGTTTGTCCAATTCTGCATATACATGATAAAAATCGCTCGGAGAGGATGGGTTGACTATGAAACAATCCACTATCAATTTTTCAACACTTACAAATGACCTCATTTTGGCTACAGCTACAAAAGAACAAAATTGTTCACAAGACGAATTATACTTCGCCTTAAATTGTTTACTACGTTCTTTTCATTCTACTCTTCAAGAAACAACGTTACACTCGGAAAACACACATACAGAGTATATGCAAACTCAATTTTGCAGCGCATATAAAATTATTACAGGTAAAACAATTTATCCATTTCAATAACCATTCTTTGAAGCGATATTGTTATTACAAAATGATAAAAAGCGGTTGCTTACATATTTTCAAGCAACCGCTTTTTTACACTAATAAAGATAAACTATTTTATAACTTTCACTTTAACTGATTTACGCCCCCAACTATCAGCATTGCTATCTGAACCAACTAAAACATCAATACGGTTCCCTTTAATCGCGCCACCAGTATCTCCAGCAATCGCTTCTCCATATCCTTCCACCCACACTTTTGATCCAAGAGGGATTACTTTGGGATCCACAGCAATAACTTTCATATTTGGATTCGCTGTTAAATCATGACCCATCGCAGTTAACACACGTCCACCATACGTACCATTCTCACTTGGATTCGCTGTATATGCTGTCGCTTCTACTGTTATTTCACGCCCACCAGCAAGTGCACTAGTTTCAGTAGATTTCGCAACTGGTTTCGCAGCTGGCTGTGCTTTTTCTACAGGTTTACTTGATTCTACACTCTTAACAGCTTCTTTACTCTTAACTGCCGTATTATTTTTAACCGACGTATTTACTCTAGCCGGTGCTTCTTCTTGAGTTACCACTTCTTTCTTTTCAATCACAGGTGCCGTTCCTGTTAAAAATGGCACGTGAACATATCCGACTTTTCCATTGTAGTCGAACTGTAACCATTCATTTTGAACTTGATTTGTCGTTTCAATCACATCATCTTTATTAAGTTTGCCAAAGATTTCAGAGTCAGTATTCGCTCCAGCGCGAACATTTAATACGCCCGCCGTTACATAATACTTACTTTTTGTAAATTCAGCATTGACAAAAGCTTCCTTGCCATCTAACTTAATTTTTGCCCATCCGTTTTCTGTATTTATCACATCTAATTTATTCCCATTTAACATTTTACCTACAAGCTTTGACTCTACAGTTGGGTTTTCTCTAACGTTTAATACATCCGTTGTTACAATCGTTTCCGCTTTCGCAGAACCTGCAAAAATCCCAAGACCAAAAACTGCTGCTGTTGCTATACCTAATAATTTTTTCATGAATAGCCTCCATTTGCTTTGTTTTCGTATTTTCATTATAGCAACAGATTTTGGGGATTTTTAGAAATCACACAATTACAAAGCATTCGTAATATACGATTAATGAGCTGTAACATAAATTTCCATATTCATAAAGTGCATTTCCAATAGAATCCCCAATAGTTTTCATATATTTTCCACATAAAAGTATGAGAATTTTTCCCAGAAAAAATTACAGTATTACTGTTTTGTTACAAAAAAATCACGTTTCATTACATCTTTTACCAAAATTCATCATTCTCCAACTATTAACCTACTTTTTTGTAATAAAAAAGGAACAACTCCTATTAGCTGTCCCTTTTATCATTTATTTAACTTTCTTTTTCCAAACACCTATCATAACCGCTGAAACAATCGTTCCAATTAATATAGAGAAAATATATAGCAACGGTTTATTTACTAATGCGATAACAAACAACCCACCATGCGGTGCTGGTAATGTAATTTGGAATAACATAGATGACGCACCCGCAATACTTGAACCAACAACACAACTTACAATAACTCGAATCGGATCTGCAGCTGCAAATGGAATCGCGCCTTCTGTAATAAACGACGCTCCCATAATATAATTTGTTAAACCAGATTTACGTTCTGCTTCAGTAAACTTTGATTTAAAGAAAGTAGTTGCGAATGCAATCGCTAATGGTGGTACCATACCACCAGCCATAACGGCAGAGTGCACGCCAAAGTTCTGCGCTTCTATTGCAGCAATACCAAATGTAAATGCAGCTTTGTTAATTGGACCACCCATATCAATTGCCATCATACCACCTAATATAAGACCTAGTAATATAGCATTTGTACCGTTCAAACCATTTAACCAGCCTGTTAACACTTCATTCAATGCTACTACAGGCGGAATTACTACTTTTTGCATAACAACTCCTGTAATCAACAATCCAAAGACCGGATATAACAATACAGGTTTAATTCCTTCTAACTGTGCTGGTAATCCTGAAAACAATCTTTTCAATCCTAAAACAACATACCCAGCTAAGAAACCAGCAATTAATCCCCCTAAAAATCCAGCATTCGCATGTGCTGCTAAAAATCCACCGACAACACCAGGCATAAAACCAGGACGATCAGCAATAGAACTCGCAATAAATCCAGCTAAAATTGGTACGAGGAATAAAAACGCCCCTGTTTTTCCTCCACCAATAGACATTAACAATTCAGCTAATGGTCCTTCTGCTTTTATACCACCAACCCAAAATGCTAGTGCAATTAAAATTCCTCCACCAACAACGAATGGAAGCATATTACTTACACCGTTCATTAAATGCTTATAGATTCCTAATCCTTTTTCTTTCTCAACACTTTCTATCTTCCCGTTCTCTTTGACGCCTTTAAAGATTGGTGCATCTTGTTTTACAGCACGATTAAGAAGTACTTCCGTTTTTCTAATTCCATCAGAGACTGGCACTTGAATGACATGCTTCCCAGCAAAACGGTTCATTTCTACTTGTTTATCTGCTGCTACGATAATAGCTGTTGCTCGTTCAATGTCCTCTTTCGTTAAACCATTTTTTATACCTGTTGATCCGTTCGTCTCAACTTTAATTGCTATTCCTAACTCTGCTGCTTTTGCTTTCAAGCTATCCGCAGCCATATATGTGTGAGCGATTCCAGTTGGGCATGCGGTAACTGCTAATACGTACGGTTCATTTCCTTCTGGTTTTGCAACTTCAATGTCAGCTTCTTCTTTTTCATTCTCTTTTTCATCAAATAAACGAAGTAGCTCCTCTTCATCCTTTGCTTCTAATAATTGCTTACGAAACCCTTCATCCATTAATAATGTGGAAAGACGAGACAACGTTTCTAAATGCGTATTATTCGCGCCTTCACTTGCAGCAATCATAAAGAATAAATGTGCAGGCTGTCCGTCAAGTGATTCATAGTTGATACCGCTTACACTTCTACCAAAACAAATCGCCGGTTGCTTAACGGCATTCGTCTTCGCATGAGGTATAGCAATACCTTCACCAATTCCAGTTGTACTTTGTAACTCCCGCTTTAAAATAGCTTCTTTGAATTCGTCTTTACTATTTAAACGATTTGCCCCATTTAATTTCTCAACTAATTCATCTATGACAGCTTCTTTATTTGAAGCTGTCAAATTCATAATGACTGTATCCCTTTTTAATAGTTCTGTAATTTTCATATGTTGCTTCCCCCTATCGCTTAGCTACAATTACTTGCGACAATAATTCTTCTACCTTTTCCTTCGCACATAAATCTGCCGAGAATGCTGTTGCACTCCCTGTTGCAACACCATATTGAAATGCCTTTTCAATATCCTTTGTCTGTTCGTATTTACCTACAAACCCTGCAACGAGAGAATCTCCTGCCCCAACCGAATTAATTACAACACCTTTCGGAACAGTTGCTTCATATATAGCTTCCGCCGTAAATAATAAAGCTCCATCTCCTGCCATTGATACGATAACGTGCTCTACACCTTGTTCGATTAATTTTCTTCCATACGGTAAAATATCTTCTACTGTTGAAATCTCTACTCCGAATAACTCACCAAGTTCATGATGATTAGGCTTTATTAAAAACGGCTTATTTTTAATTACATGCTGCAGTGCACTACCGCTTGCATCTACCACTACACGAATACCTTTTTCCGCTCCAAACTCTGCGATTGATTCATAAAATGTATTTGGAATAGAAGAAGGTACACTTCCAGCTAATACAACACTATCTCCAGGCTTAATACTTTCAATTTTTTTCATTAATTGCTCAAATTGCTCATTTGTCACACTAGGACCTTGCCCGTTTAATTCTGTCTCTTCTTGACCTTTTATTTTCACATTAATTCGGGAATCTCCGTCTACTTGAACGAAGTTTGTTTTTACACCTTCCGCCTGTAATACATCTTTAATAAATTGACCAGTAAATCCACCAGTAAATCCAAGCGCTACATTTTCAACACCTAAACGATGAAGAACGCGAGAAACATTAATCCCTTTTCCTCCAGGAAACTTCATATCTTTCTCCGCTCGATTTACTGCGCCTAAATCGAAGGAATTAACTTGTACTACATAATCAATAGATGGGTTTAAAGTAACTGTATAGATCATTGTTTATCAGCCTCAATTACATTGGTTTGTCTTTTATATTTTTCTAAATCAATTTCTAAATGGTTTGTAATAATATTTGCCTCTTCAACATTGGCAATTTTCGCAAACGCAACTTCTGAAAACTTACTTTCATCAATTAAGAAATATCCTTCGTTTGCTAATGTTAATGCCATTTGTTTTAAAAGTGCCTCTTCTGGATCTGGAGTTGTAAAACCAAGCTGTTCATGTACACCATTCGCTCCTAAAAAACATTTATCAAAGCGATACTTCTGCATACTTTCCTGTGCCATAGCACCAATTAAAGCTTTCGTCCTACTCTTCATCATCCCGCCTAGTAAATACGCACGAATATTATTTTCAACTAAAGCTTCAATATGCATAAGTCCATTCGTAACGACTGTAACGTCTTTATTTATTAAAAATGGAATCATTTCAAATGTTGTACTTCCTGCATCTAAATAAATACAATCACCTTGTTCAGCAATGTTAGCTGCATACTTCGCAATTTGTTGTTTTATTTGAATGTTTTTGGATGATTTTTCAACCATCGTTGGCTCTTGCCCTTTTCCTGTTAAAACAGCAGCGCCACCATGAACTCTTTTTAGTAACCTTTGCTTTTCCAATTGTGCTAAATCGCGACGAATTGTTGATTCAGAGCTTTCTGTTCTTTCCACTAATTGTTGTAATTTAACAACCTTCTGCTCTTTTACAAGTTGCAATATCATTTGATGACGTTCAGGAGTTAACATTTTATTCACCTCTTCTTTGATTACAGTATAATGAAAACGATCACAAAAATCAACCATAAACATTCATTAATAATCAAAAACAATCAAAACCAGTTATAAACAACAAAAAGAAACCCATTTGATATAGCAATCAAATGGGTTTCTTTGCTCGATTCACTTATAAAGAAGCTTTATATATATTCAAAACATCATCTTTATTTAATTTTTTAAAGTTACCAAATTCACCATAAGCCATCGCTTTATCCGCCATTAAATCAATTTCATTTTCTCCAATAGCATAATCCGCTAATGTTACCGGCGCTTCAATTGAAGTCCAAAATTGACGTAACGCCTCAATTCCTTCTAACGCTACTTCTCGATCAGTCTTTCCATCTGTGTCTACATTAAATACGCGAATAGCGAACTGTTTAAAACGACTTACATTTTCGTCTACAACATGCTTCATCCAGTTCGGGAATAGAATTGCTAAACCGCCTCCATGCGGTATATCGTGAACAGCTGAAACTGCATGTTCAATATTATGAGTTGCCCAGTCTCCTTTTACTCCCATCGCTAAAATGCCGTTTAACGCCATAGTACCGCAATATAAAATGGTTTCTCTATGCTCATAATTTTCTAGATCACTTAAAAGCTTAGGAGCTGTCTCAATTACTGTTTTTAAAACAGATTCACAATAACGATCTTGTAATTCTGTATTTGTTCCATGATGGAAATATTGCTCTAATACATGTGACATAATATCTACCATACCGTAAATTGTTTGATCTTTCGGTACAGACGCAGTATGAACTGGATCTAAAATCGAAAACTGTGGGAAAGTAACCGGGCTACCCCAGCCATATTTTTCATTCGTTTTCCAGTTTGTAATTACAGAACCAGCATTCATTTCAGATCCTGTTGCCGCAAGAGTAAGCACAGTACCAAATGGTAATGCCTCACTAGCAAATGCTTTTTTCGTTACAATATCCCATACATCTCCATCGTACTTACTACCAGCCGCAATCGCCTTCGTACAGTCGATTACACTTCCTCCGCCAACTGCTAAAATAAATTCAACACCATTATCTTTACAAATTTGAATCCCTTTCTTTACAGTTGATACACGAGGATTCGGTTCAACGCCTGTCAATTCAAATACTTCTGCATTTATATCTTTTAAAATAGAAAGTACATTATCATAAATACCATTTCTTTTAATACTGCCTCCCCCATATACGAGAAGAACCTTTTTACCGAGCTGTGGAATTTCAGCTTTTAACTGTTCTAATTGACCTTTACCAAAAATAAGTTTTGTCGGATTACGAAATACAAAATTTTGCATATACCTTTACCATCCCTTCTATATAAAAAGCAACTATACTTTTGTATACCACAATTTTTTCATTTCACAAAAATATTTGCCTAATAAAAAAATCCCAGCCTACAGGCTGGGATTTTTTTATTGATAATAAGGTGAGATCATTAAGTAAACAATAACACCAGATAAACTTACATATAACCAAATCGGCATCGTCCAACGTACAATTTTACGGTGACGTGTTAATTGATTTGTAAAACCAAATACAAGTGCAAACAATGCAAGCGGTACAATAATTGCTGCAAGGATAATATGTGTAATTAAAATGATGAAATACACATATTTAATGAATCCTTCTCCGCCAAAATGTGTTGCTGGCGCCAAGTAGTGATACGATAAATAAGAAACACAAAATAGCAACGTCGTTGTAAATGCTGCTAGGATGAAACCACGGTGCATTTTCACATTCTTCTTAATAATAGAGTATAAAGCTGCTAATAAGAATACGAACGTAAAGCTATTAAAAATTGCATTTAACATTGGTAAAATTGTTACATCAAAATGTACTTCTCCTTCATAGCCAACAGGTCCAAAGAACAAAAATAAAATAATCGCATTTACAATTACAGAAAGCGTTATCACAATAGGAGCATAGCTTTTCTGATTCGTTGATTGATCCACCAAAATGGTCACTCCTCTTCCTTCAAATATGTATACGTAACCTCACTATTTTAACATATTATTCACAGTGTAAATGTGACAATAGTTTGACACAGTAAGACAGAGCAAAGAAAAAAATCCTTCTTAATAAAACTTCTTAAGAAGGATTTTATCGCTTTATTATTTAAATAGCAATGTAATTAGTTTTTGTTGAAAAACGTATTGCTATATGCTTGAAAAATTTCAGACACTTGATATCCCATTAAAGAAATTGCTGTTAATGAAAAGAAACCAATCATAAGAAATCGAAACCACATATAAATCTCCTCCTTGTATTTAGCTTATAAAGCAGTCGCTATATTACAAGTTGAGTGGCACTCTTCATCGTCACTTTCCTTCTTCTTTACAATTGCTGTTATAAATCGAATCATAAAGAAAATCACAAAAGGAAATTGTTCGTAATTTACCTTGGCATAGTTCAGCAACGGCTCGCGCTGCACATCGAACGGAGATGAGAAGGAATAGAACATACCTTGCTCTTCCATATATACAATTACAATTTTCATACAAAATACTATTCCTAGAAACGAAACAATATCTTGCCATTCTGTCGTATATAAAAAGTTATACAGCTCCAATACGTACTCTTCCATCATCATCCCCCCTTCCTTTTTTACCATTTTGCTCGCCTTCGTATAAAAAGTCAAGAAAAAAGTTTATATTCACTATGACAATAGTAATTACTTGTTTCTATGATTATATATGATTCTTTTATAGCAATGATTGGGTGTAACTCTCTTCCAAAACAATAAATTAGAATTGAACGGGCTCTTTATCCTCACTTTTAGGATTCAAAACCGAACTATTTCTATTTCTATTAAAAATAAAATAAGAAACTATAATAAGAACAGTAACAAGCATCGTTAAAAGTGCTTGTGAACGTAAAGATTCAATTGCAACCATTGCAACTAAAACTGCTATAATAGCGGCAATTGTAACATACGTTACATACGGGAAAAGCCACATTTTCACTTTCAAATTTTGTTGTTCTACTTTCCCCATTTTTTTACGTATCTTTAAATGTGAAACTGCTATAACGAGATAAACTAGTAACGCAATCCCACCAGATGCATTCACTAAAAATAAAAAGACTTTATCTGGGGATATGTAACTAAAAACAACTCCAATATAAGCAAAGAACGTTCCAAATAAAACTGCCCGAACTGGAACACCACTACTGTTCAATTTTAAAAATGCCTTTGGAGCATCTCCTCTTTCTGCCATCGAAAAAAGCATTCTTGAGTTTGTATATAAACCTGAATTCAAGCAAGAAAGTACAGCTGTTAAAACGATAAAATTCATAATTTGCGCTGCCGCTGGTATTCCTATATGTTCAAGTACCGCTACAAACGGACTTTTTAATATGTTTGCTGAATTCCATGGAAGAAGTGTAACAACTACTGCGATAGATCCAATAAAAAATACAAGAATACGCCAAATTACACTATTTGTTGCTGTTTTTACTGCTTTTACAGGTTCGGCAGATTCACCAGCCGCTACTGCAACAATCTCTGACCCCATAAATGAAAATATAACGACGGTGATTCCAAGCAGCACCGAACTGATACCATTTGGCATAAATCCCCCTTTCCCTACTAAATTTGAAGTGCCAGGTGCTTCCGTTCCTGGTACAAATCCTAAAATCACAGCAAGACCAAGGCATAGGAACAAAACAATACTTATTACTTTAATAAATGAAAACCAATATTCAAATTCTCCAAATGATTTCACCGAGAAAACATTCGTCAACGTTAATAAAATCGTTAATAGTAAGCTTAATAACCAGAGCGGGATTTCTGGAATCCAGTATTGAATAATACCAGCACCTGCTGTAGCTTCTATTGCAATAACAATTACCCAGAAAAACCAATATAGCCACCCAATTGTATAACCTGCCCATGGACCAATTGCTTCTCTTGCATATGTTGCAAATGAACCACTTGTCGGATTAATAGCTGCCATTTCCCCCAGCATTCTCATAACGAAAATAACTAGAAGTCCTGCTAATGCATATGAAACGATAGAACCTGGCCCTGCTGAATGCACAACCGCACCACTTCCGACAAACAAACCAGCTCCTATTACGCCGCCAATTGAGATCATTGTAATGTGGCGTATTTTGAGATCTTTCTTAAGATTTTTATCCAACTCTTGTACATCCCCTTCCAAACTTGATTTTGAAATTTATGTAAGAGTATTATGCGAAAAATCTTGTCCTACACTTTAAAATATATCAAAATATTCTGAATTTAACAATTGCAATACAAGCTCCTACAGAAATTATTACATTAGGTTTAATAATTTTCCATACACAATTGTTGAGAAAATTATACTCGCCTTACAAAAGAAAGAATTTTTAGATATCATTAAAGGAACAAGATTATACATCTAGACAACTTTTTGTATAGGAGTGTTGATATGTTAAACAAGTTCAAATTCATTTGTTGTATTTTAGTAATTTTCTTACTGCTACCGCTAGCTCCCTTCCAAACAAAAGCAGCAAACAATTTAGGGTCAAAATTACTCGTTGGATATTGGCATAACTTTGATAACGGTACTGGCATTATTAAATTAAAAGATGTTTCACCAAAATGGGATGTAATAAATGTATCTTTCGGTGAAACTGGTGGTGATCGTTCCACTGTTGAATTTTCCCCTGTGTATGGTACAGATGCAGAATTCAAATCTGATATTTCCTATTTAAAAAGTAAAGGAAAAAAAGTAGTTCTTTCAATAGGTGGACAAAATGGGGTCGTTTTACTTCCTGACAATGCTGCTAAACAACGTTTTATTAATTCCATACAATCTCTAATCGATAAATACGGTTTTGATGGAATAGATATTGACCTTGAATCAGGTATTTACTTAAACGGTAATGACACTAATTTTAAAAACCCAACAACTCCTCAAATCGTGAATCTTATCTCAGCAATTCGAACGATTTCAGACCATTACGGTCCAGATTTCCTATTAAGCATGGCCCCTGAAACAGCTTATGTTCAAGGCGGTTTTAGCGCGTATGGAAGCATATGGGGTGCATATTTACCGATTATTTACGGAGTGCAAGACAAACTAACATACATTCACGTTCAACACTACAACGCTGGCAGCGGCATTGGAATGGACGGTAATAACTACAATCAAGGTACTGCAGACTACGAGGTCGCTATGGCAGATATGCTCTTACATGGTTTTCCTGTAGGTGGTAATGCAAATAACATTTTCCCAGCTCTTCGTTCGGATCAAGTCATGATCGGACTTCCTGCAGCACCAGCGGCCGCTCCAAGTGGCGGATATATTTCTCCAACTGAAATGAAAAAAGCTTTAGATTATATCATTAGAGGAATTCCTTTCGGAGGAAAGTATAAACTTTCAAGTCAGAGTGGCTACCCTGCATTCCGCGGCTTAATGTCTTGGTCCATTAATTGGGATGCAAAAAACAACTTTGAATTCTCTAGTAACTATAGAACATATTTTGATAGTCTTTCCTTGCAAAAATAATAAAAAACAACAATAGGTTTTATATGACCTATTGTTGTTTTTTAGTTATGTAAATTACTTTTTCACCTCTACATGATGAAGAAATTCTTTTCCATTTCTTGAATAACTATTCACAAGACTTAAAAGCAACTTCCCACCAACCAACATCGCACGTTCATCAAAATCGAATTGAGGATGATGGTGTGGATATGTTGCCCCTATTTCTTCATTACCGGCACCTGTGAAGAAAAATGCTCCTGGAACATGTTCTAAGTAGTATGCAAAATCTTCTCCGCCCATAATAGGTGGTACTTCCATGACCCTTTCTTTGCCAAGATCGTGTTCCGCAACCGTCATAAAATGACGTGTTTCAGCTACATGATTTATTAATATTGGATAGCCTCGTTTATATTGAATATTAACTTCAGCATGAAGGGACTGACAAATCCCCTCAACAACTCGTCTAAATTCCTCCTCCATATATTCTCTCACTTCAGGATCTAACGTTCGAATGGTTCCTGTAAACGTAGCAGTATCCGCAATAATATTATCCGCTTGACCAGCATGGAACGTACCAACTGTTAATACCGCAGATTGAAGCGGATCTATTTTTCGACTCACTAAAAGTTGCAACTGATTAATCACTTGTGTTGCAACGATAATAGCATCAACAGTATGATGCGGCATACCGCCGTGACCGCCTTGCCCTTGAATCTTCACTTCAAAAGTATCAGCTGCCGCCATCATTACTCCAGCTTTCGCTCCAACAATTCCTAAAGGCATCTGAGAAGATAAATGTGTCCCAAAAACAACATCTACTCCTTCTAAACAACCATCCTCAATCATGGCAATTGCTCCGCCAGGCTCTTTCTCTTCTGCATGTTGATGAATAAGGACTATTTTTCCTGAAAGTTGGTCTCTGTTATCACTTAATATTTTTGCAACTCCTAAAAGTGTTGCTGTATGTCCATCATGGCCACAAGCGTGCATTACGCCAGGAACCTTTGATTTATATGAAACTTTCTTTTCATCTTGAATAGGTAGTGCATCAAAATCAGCACGTATCGCTATCGTCTTCCCAGGTCTTCCGCCTTCAATTACGCCGATTACCCCTCTTCCCCCAACATCTGTTTTCACATCAATATGAAAACTTTTTAAGATTTCAGCTATTTTTTTCGGTGTTTCTATTTCTTGAAACGATAGCTCTGGGTATTGATGAAAATCTCTTCGCCACGAAACCATTTGGTTATATATACTTTCCAATTCTTTATGCCATGTTTCTATCATAGAAATGCCCCTTTCTTTTTTAACACTTTAAATAAAAGTTACATAATATTCTGTATTTAATCAATAAAAAAGAAAACTTTCTCTGAAAATCCTCTTACTATTCTAGTAATAGTCTAGTTACTATTTTGCTTCAACACAAATACTGAAAGCTCAGGTACACTCCAAAATCTAACAGGCGTTCGGGTTGTCCCAATACCACGATTTACGTATAAATGTAACAGCTTATTCTTCCCTTCTAACTCATACATACCCTCAACATAGCTCTCAGCTAATTTTGTAGTAATTAAAGGACCTACAAAAGGAATCTGAACTTGTCCTCCATGACTATGTCCTGACATTTGAAAATCGACTGGATAACGAGATACTTTATCTACAACATCCGGCTCATGTATTAACAGCATATTGAAATCTTGTTGTCTTAAGTTTTTTAAAGTCGAGTCTATTTGTGGCTTCCCTAATAAAAAATCATCCAAACCTGATATTGTAATATACTTGCCGTTTTCCGCTTTAATTTTCTGCACTTCATTTACTAACACAGAAAAACCAGCTTCCTCCATATACTTTTTGTAAAATAAACTACCGCCCCCACCTCTATCATGATTCCCAAACACAGCATATTTTCCTAGGGGAGCTTTAATTTTCTGCAAAATAATCTTTGCTTCTTCTCTTTCCTCACTATAGGATCCAAACTTATCTATTAAATCTCCTGTGAAAACTACTATATCTGGATGTAATTCATTCATCTTCTCCACCAAATTTTCTAGTTGTTTCAATGTAAAATCTGGTCCTAAATGTACATCTGAGAACTGCAATATTTTTTTATTATTAAACTCTTTAGGAATTGTAGGAGCTTCTATTTCATTCCACGTAACTGTTACTAGTCTTCTTTCTATTTCTGTCGCATAGAAATACAAACTTACTGGTATCATTAATATACTTATGAAACTAATAATAAATATTTTTACGATTGATTTTTTTTGTTCTTTTTTTACATGATGCGTATTCATGTTTTCACCTCTAAAATCACTTTAAAGCCTTATTGTTACATTAATGTGACAACATGAACAATGTTCGTTATATCCAATTTTATCTACACTCACTTTGACAAATTTATACAGAAGTCATAACATATTTTTATAATACATAGATTCTTTAAAATGTTTCTTCTATTCATTCCATCATTCTATTAAGGAGAGGTTATTCATGTCTGTATTTACACCAGAAGAAATTACGGAACTTGCTGCTAATTCTGGAAGAAAAAAAGCTCATTTATCATTGCTCCCTATGCTAATTCTCGGTTTTTTTGGTGGTGCTTTCATAGCATTAGGATATTTACTTGATATCCATGTTATCGGAACAATCCCAAAATCTTGGGGATCATTTACTAGTTTTCTAGGTGCTGCCGTATTCCCTATCGGTCTTATACTCGTTATCCTTGCAGGCGGTGAATTAGTAACTGGCAATATGATGACCGTTTCAATGGCTTGGCTTCACAAAAAAATCGACTTATTTCACTTCATACGAAATTTAGTTATTGTTACGTTTAGCAACTTCATAGGTGCTGTATTCGTCGCTTATTTTTTCGGTCATATCGTCGGCTTAACGGAGGGAGCTTTTTTAGCAAAAACAGTTTCTATTGCACAAGCTAAACTACAAGATACACCACTGCAAGCCTTCATTTCTGCAATCGGGTGTAATTGGCTCGTTTGTTTAGCTGTTTGGCTCAGTATGGGAAGTAAAGAATTTATCGGAAAGATTGTCGGTATTTGGTTCCCAGTTATGACTTTTGTTGCGATTGGATTTCAACACGTTGTAGCCAATATGTTCGTCATCCCAGCTGCAATTTTTGCTGGTCATTTAACTTGGATTGAATATTTTCCAAACTTCATTTTTGTTTTCTTCGGAAACTTAGTAGGGGGTATGTTATTTGTAGCATTACCTTATTTCATATCTTATAATAAGAAACTACCTTCCAATAAAGAGCAAACTGCATTAAAGAAAAAATCTGTATCCGCTTAAATTGAATGTCTATAAAGTGATCCTAAAAAATATTACAAATTTCATTTTTTTTGCGAATATATGTGCGTACACTTGTTCTCGAATGTTTTATACGTTATAATAACAACTTAAATAGCATTATTTACATATGAGGTGAAAAACATGAATAAAACAGAATTAATTAAAAACGTAGCACAAAACGCTGAGATTTCTCAAAAAGAAGCTACTGTAGTTGTACAAACTGTAGTAGAATCAATCACTAACACTTTAGCTGCTGGTGAAAAAGTACAACTTATCGGATTCGGTACATTTGAAGTTCGTGAAAGAGCTGCTCGTACAGGCCGTAACCCACAAACTGGTGAAGAAATGCAAATCGCAGCTTCTAAAGTACCTGCTTTCAAAGCTGGTAAAGAGCTTAAAGAAGCTGTAAAATAATGAAAAAATAGCCTTCTCGTTTATGAGAAGGCTATTTTTTTCATTACATAATTAATAAAAATTTGACCATTATGCTGCTTTTTTTGTTCCTTTAAGCAAATATAACCGTTTCTTTCAAAGAAAGGTTTTGCTGTAATACTCACCTCAGTATATATCTCCTTATGCTGTAATTTCACTGCTTCTTTTTCTAACTTCTGTAGTATATAAGAAGCTATGCCTTTTCCTTGATAACCTTTATGTGTAAATAAGCGATCTAAGTAATGCTCATCATTATAATCCCCAAATCCCACTATTACTCCTTTATAATCGGCAACATAACAAATATTCTTTTCTAAAGACTCTAACCATCTTTCTCTATCTAGTCGATCTGGTGCCCATGCCTGTAGCTGTAACACGTTATAATCTTTTGCATTAACCGTATGAACTGTTTCATAGAACAACTGTAATACTTGGTCTAAATCCTCTTTCTGGAATGTTCTAATTATAATATCCTTCAACATATGTAAATCTCCTTATCAAACTAACACTTAGTTTTTCTACTATCTACAATTCAATATTTTTGCTTTATTATATCTTTTTATTTTCTATATGAACAAAAACAATACTTTGAATAAGTATTGTTTTTGTAAAAATCATATACAATTATTTAATGAGCTTTTTAAGATTTTAATTTAACTCTTTGCAATCGTAATGCATTTAATACGACCGATACAGAACTAAATGCCATCGCCGCTCCTGCAACCCAAGGTGCTAAGAAACCAAGCGCCGCAATCGGGATTCCTAAGCCGTTATAAGCTAGTGCCCAGAATAAATTTTGTTTAATATTTCTTATCGTCATCTTACTCATAAAGATCGCATCAGCAATACTATTTAAATCACCACGGATTAACGTAATATCCGCTGCTTCCATCGCTACATCCGTTCCTGTTCCAATTGCCATACCGATATCCGCCGTAGCAAGAGCAGGAGCATCATTTATTCCATCTCCAACCATCGCTACTTTCTTACCTTGCGCTTGCAGTTTTTTCACTTCTTCTGCTTTTCCTTCTGGTAATACTTCTGCAATTACGTGATCAATACCAACTTGCTTAGCAATTGCCTGCGCAGTTTGTGTATTATCTCCTGTAATCATAACAACGTCTAGACCCATTTTCTTAAGTCTTGCGATAGCTGCTTTTGAAGTATCTTTTACAGTATCTGCAACAGCAACAATTCCAGCATAGTCCTTATCTATCGCAATAAGCATTGCTGTTTTCCCTTCTCGTTCTAGCTCTTCCATCGATTTAGAAACTTCTTCAATATCAATATCGAATTTCTTCATTAATCGGCGTGTACCAATTAATAATTGTTTCCCTTCTACAACTGATTCGATACCGAATCCCGGAATTGCTTCAAACGTTTCTGAACTTGGGATATCAATTTTCTTTTCTTTAATTCCTTCTACAATCGCTTCTGCAAGTGGATGTTCAGAATTTTTTTCTGCCGCACCTACTAAACGTAGTATTTCTTCTTCGTGGAATCCATCTGCTACAAGTACATCTGTTAACACCGGCTTCCCATTTGTCACAGTACCTGTTTTATCTAGAATAACTGTATCTAATCGATGCGTTGCTTCTAAATGCTCTCCACCTTTAAATAAAATACCATACTCAGCTGACCTTCCTGATCCAGCCATAATAGATGTAGGTGTCGCAAGACCTAATGCACATGGACAAGCGATAACAAGTACGGCTATCATTTTCTCAAGCGCTCCACCAAAATCACCTGGTGTAACAAATAGCATCCACACTGCAAATGTGATAATAGCAATCACAACTACAACCGGTACGAAAATACCTGAAATTTGATCCGCTACCCTTTGAATAGGAGCTTTCGATCCTTGAGCTTCTTCTACTACTTTAATGATTTGAGCTAATGCAGTATCTCTACCTACCTTAGTAGCCTTAACTTTTAAAAATCCATTTTTATTCATTGTAGAACCGATTACTACATCCCCAATTGTTTTATCAACTGGAATACTCTCGCCTGTCAACATCGATTCATCAATCGCTGACTTTCCTTCTACAATCTCACCATCTACTGGTATTTTTTCACCAGGCTTTACATAAACGATATCACCAGCTACTACTTCTTCGATTAAAATTTTCATTTCCGTTCCATCTCGCACAACTGTAGCTGTCTTCGCTTGTAAACCCATCAACTTTTTAATTGCTTCTGATGAACGTCCTTTTGCTTTTGCTTCAAATAATTTACCTAAAATAATTAACGTAATAAGTACTGCGCTCGTTTCAAAATACAAGTCTGTCATATGTTCCGAAGAACCAATTGATTGAATACTTAAATACACACTGTAGAAATACGCTGCAGACGTTCCAAGTGCCACGAGAACATCCATATTAGCGCTTTTATTACGTAACGCTTTATAAGCCCCAACATAAAACTGCCCACCAATGATAAACTGAACCGGAGTTGCAAGAGCTAGCTGCACCCAAGGGTTCATAAGCACATCAGGTAAATAAATAAACGATGTAAATGAGAAGTGACTTACCATTGCCCACAATAACGGGAATGATAAAATAAACGAAATGATAAACTTCTTCTTTTGTCGCTCAATTTCTTGTAAGCGATGATCAGTTGATCCATCTTTCTCATCTGATTTCACTTCCAATTTATATCCTAATTTCGTAATTGCACTCTTCATTTCATTTACATTAATTTCATCAGGATTAAAATCTACTGTAGCCGATTCCAAAGCGAAATTTACTGTCGCTCCGTTCACACCTTCTAACTTATTTAAACGCTTTTCTACTCTATTCGCACATGCTGCGCATGTCATCCCTGAAACAGTAAATTCAGCTTTATCACTTACAATTCCATATCCTAACGATTCAACTTTTTCCTTAAATTGTTGTGGATTTGTTTTTTGGGGATCATACATTATTTTTGTTTTTTCAAGTGCAAAATTTACATTTGCATCATGAACACCTTCTACTTTTTTCAGGCCTTTTTCAATTCTATTTGCACATGCCGCACATGTCATTCCTGATATTTGAAGATTGGCCTCTCTTTGCTCATTCATGTCTCTCACCTCTATATACCCTTATGAGGTATAATTATTAGCAAAATAAATCGTACTTCCTATAAAGTACGATTTATTTCCATATCTAAAAATAATTATTGAACATCGTATCCTTGATCTTCAATTACAGCAACGATATCTTTTAACGTTACAACTGATGAGTCGATCGTAACTTCAACAGTTCCTTCTGCTAATTGAACTTTCACTTGTTCAACACCGTTTAGTTCTTTCACGCTGCCTTCGATAGAATTTACACAATGTCCACAAGACATACCTTCAACTTGTAATGTTAACTGTTCCATTTAAAATCCTCCTCTTGTTTCTTCATTGTTTGTTAATCATAACCACATCTTACCATACCCCCCTAAGGTAATCAATGGTTTTGTATCATGATTTTTCAATTATTTTCTAAAAATTTATTTTACACACACTTTTTCACATCAATACCTCGAAATCCTATATAGAGGTAAACAAAAAAACAAGCCAGTTACATACTAGCTTGTTTTTACGCTTTTGAAAAACGTTCAAATACTGTCATTAATTCTTCAATTGCTTCATCACCATTGCCATCTTTAATAGCACCTGAAACACAATGACTTGTATGGTTTTTTAATACACCCATTCCTACTTTTTTCATCGCTGCATTAATTGCTGAAATTTGCACTAAAATATCCACGCAATAACGATCATTTTCAATCATATTTTGAATACCGCGGACTTGTCCTTCAATTCTCTTTAATCTATTTATAATTTGTTCTTTTTCTTTTTCTGATCTATGTGTTACTGCTTCATGCTCTTTATGATCCATATTATCACCTTCTCAAAGTTTCTCTTCATCCAATAAAACAATTACTTTTACGAGTATACCAATTATAGCATTAAATATCTACGTATGATACCCCATATGAGTATATTTCCTCTTTATGATTATTCTTAACACATTATTAGCTTCTCAGTCCCAATTATCATTATACCCTTCTCTTTTTCTCAAAAAAGCATTACATCTCCCATCAAAACTCAATAAAGTGAAACTTTAATCAGATGGGGTTTTGTCCATCCCCCTCTGATTATTAGCCCTCACCAATTTTGGCTTTTACGGGCAGTTAATCTCCCAAATAACTTCCTTACATATGCCGAATTTTGAGGTAGGATTCCTACTGCCCACAAATAGCGAGATAAAATGAAACAATAATAAGCGGGGATTGTCCATTCCTCACTTATTATTCGCCCACAAATATAAAAGCCTCAATCTTCGCACATTTAAATTGAGGCTTTTTTCTTCCTATATATAATTATTGCTGGTCACATACTTTTGTATCATTCACTACTGAAGTTCCTTCAACGGTTACCGTATGAAAACAGTCATTTACTCGAACTGTCACAACATTATCTTGCCGATCAATGATATGATATTCATCAAAATTTTTATTCAAAGCACTGCGAATTTGTTCTCCTTCATAAATTGGAATGCCATGTGATAAAACCCAAATAAGCCCAGCGATAGCAAGAATAGTTTTCATACGATCTACCTCCTTGAGAATATAGTGAACTTTAAATCCGCGCTTTTTCAGCTCTACTAATTATGAATTGAATTAACCAAGCCCTTTTGGAAGTAAGTTCATTTCGTCTATTTTATGTTTATGCTAATTGTGACCGAATTGTGACAACTTTTTGTCTCTTTAGACGAAAAGTTGAAACAAAACTTTCAAAAAGGACAATTCTACTTATAAAAAAAGGGTTATGGAATGTTTCATCCATAACCTTTTTTCAGCCCTATTCTACAACTCATCCACCGTAATTCATGTGATTTTTGTAGACTTATTTTATTTTTATTCATCAACATCAAAACAAAATCTTGAAAAAACTTCCCACACGAGTTCATTTCTACTACTTACCCCAGTCTTTTCAAAAATGGATTTTAAATGATCTTGTACCGTGTATATAGATATACAAAGTTCATGGGCTAACTCCTTTGTCGACATACCTGTAAGAATTTTACGTATTACTTGCTTCTCACGTGTTGTAAAACTATACGCTTCCGTAATAAGCGGAAAGATTTCTTCCGGTCTTGCTCTTTCGAATAGAACAACATAACCACCATGAAAACTACTTGTACGTTCTAACTTACTGGCCCGAATGATTAAAAAATATCCATAGGCTAAAGGTATACAAACTTTTTCTTCTCTATTCATACAACCTACATTATATTCGTTAGCCTTTACTTTCGAACAAACCGCACGGATTGGCCTTGGTATTTCTTTTATATTTAACTGTTCATACTTTCTAAGATTTGAGAGCCAATCGCTGCCATCTTGATTCCAATATAATAAATTAAAATCATAACTTAATATAATCGTGCCTGTTCCTATTACCTTCTCTTCTGAAAAAGGTTTAGGAAATGCCTTTTTTAAGGCCTCTCCAGCAATTGGTACTATCGTTGCTAAGTACTTACAATCTTCGATATGAAAAGCGGGACTTGTACTCCCTCGAAATAAACTAAGATGCCCAAAACAGTTCCCCTTACTCATACAAATGCCCCTTAATTCATCTCCAAAACTTGCTGGTTTTAAAATATTTCGGTATCTAGAGCTTTTCTTTTGTTCACCATTTGTCGCCATACTAAGAGAAGCAACATGAGGAGAGTGTTCTGATAAATATTTAAATTTATTAAAATCATCTTCTAGAAATTCATTCATAAACAATTGTGGATGAATCTTTTCAACACTTGCATCCGTAAATGCCCCAGTAGATAAAAAAGAAATTGGATCTATAGCTGTAAAACAAGCGGCGTCAAAATCAATGACTTTACGTATTAAGTGGAGAAATGACTCTTGAAATATCCTTATAGAACTTATACGATTCGCTACCATTGTAATTTCTTTCGTTGTTTTTTCATACATCCTCTTCCCCCCCAGATTTACGGGATTGTTTCCCTTCATAATTTCATTCCATAATAAACCTATAATACACATACTTAGGAGGTTAAAAATGAATTGGAATGATACTACCGTAAATTCATATGAACAAAGAATTCCATGTAAAATCCCAGGCTACTACAACCTATATGAAATGATGAATCATTTCTTGTTTACTACACTCCCTAAAGAAAATATGAATCCAAAGTTACTAGTTATAGGTGCTGGTGGTGGACAAGAAATTCTCTCAATAGGCAAACAAAATAGCAACTTATCTTTTACAGGTGTTGATCCATCTGAAAGCATGCTACAGTTAGCTAAAAAAAGAATTGAAAACGAAGGCATACAAAATCAAATTCACTTTGTACATGGAACTGTTCATTCATTATTAACCAATCCATTATTTGACGCTGCTACTTGTATGCTTGTCCTTCACTTCATCCCAACTATTAAGGAGAAAAAAGAGTTACTTAATGAAATTAGTAGTCGCTTAAAGCCCGGTGCTCCATTCTTTCTCTCTACAATAAACGGTGTACCCCGTACAAGTATGTTTTTTGCACAATTGAATGCTTGGCGCAACCACATGATGCAAAATCAAATTCCATTAGAAGATTGGGACCGATTTGAACATTCTTTTGAAACAGAAATATTCCCTATTTCCGAAGCTAATTTACTAACTATTATGGAGGAATGTGGCTTTACTCAAATTACTCGCTTTTTCACTAGTTTTTTAATTGATGGATACGTTGCCTTTAAACAATAATGAAAAAAGGTAAGCAATTGCTTACCTCTTTTCATATACGTCTTCTATACGTGACTAATAAATCTTAACCCTTTACTTAAAGATGTCGGCACAACAGATGCATGATTCTCCCCTTCAGCCTCATAGAATTTAAATTTAAACTGATCGTGTTTTACTAGGAGAAGGCGCTCTGATAATTCATTTGCCCCTACAACCATGTGCTCTCGTTCCAATGACCCAACTGTAAGAAATACTCCCGTTTCAACCTTAGCATTGTTTAATTCATTTATAAGATTCTTTTCTTTTTCAAGCACGGATTGGTTATTCCACCAAATAGATGGACTACTTATAAAATAATTTTGAAAGGCATTTACGTTTGTGAATAGTATATGTAAAGCAAATAGACCACCTAAAGAATGTCCAAATAACGTTTGTTTTCTTTTATCAATCTCATAATTATTTTCGATTTGAGGTTTCAGTTCTTCTTCTATAAAAGTAAAGAAGTTATGTGCTCCCCCTGTTTTAGGCCACGGTTTACCGTCCGGTTTTAAAGGCGCATCTTTTGAAATTACGCTAGGCGTAAAATCATAGCATCTTTCTTCTCCTGAAAATGCCCCTTCAATTGGATAACCAATACCGACTATAATGGCTGGTGAAACACCTGTTTTTTCTGCTCTAACTGATTGTATTTTAACCGCTTCATGGAATGTTTGAAAAAAGGCATTGCCATCTAATACGTATATAGCAGGATATCCGGACTCTGGTGCTGGTTGCTTCGGCTTTGAAATATGAATTTGATATTCCTTACCTTCTAATTTCGAATACATTTTCCACTGTTCTGTATTAGATGTAATAATCTGCTGTTTTTCAATAGTAGTATTCATCTTATATCCCCCCTTCTTAACTCGTTACATATATTTCTACTTTCTCTTCTTGAGATACAACACTATCGTAGCCGAAACAAACAGGAGACCCATTATACGGATCAATCATGACACGCGCATCAATATGAAATACTTCTTTTAACACTTCATTTGTAATGATGTCTTCTGGGCTACCAGTTGTAACGATTTCCCCTTCCTTCATTGCAATAATTTCATCTGAAAATCTTGCTGCATGGTTAATATCATGTAATACCATAACCACCGTACAATTATGTTCTTTATTTAGCTTCTCCACAATTTGTAATACATCTAATTGATGAGACATATCAAGATATGTCGTTGGTTCATCTAGTAGTAACACTTCTGTCTCTTGCGCTAAAGCCATCGCTAGCCATACTTTTTGTCGTTGACCACCTGATAGATTTGCTATTTGTCTCGTTCGAAAAGCAGATGTTTTCGTTATTTCTAATGCCCAATCAATCATATCTTTATCTTTTGAAGTTAACTTATTTACGTTATTTCGATGTGGATAGCGTCCATAAGAAATTAATTCTTCTACTTTAAGCTCTCCTGGCGCAATTGGAGTTTGCGGAAGTAAAGCTAACTGCTTCGCAATTTCTTTCGTTGGAATTGTATTTAAATCCTGTCCTTGCAAATATACTTTACCGCTCTTTTGCTTTAAAATTCTTCCCATTGTTTTTAACAATGTCGATTTACCGCACCCGTTTGGTCCTATAATTGTCGTTACTTTTCCTTCTTGTATTTCCACATTTAAATCGCGAAACACTGTAAGCTTTTCATAACTCGTTTCTAAATTTTTTGCACTTAAAATACTCACTTTTATTCCCCCTCTTACGCTTTCGCCTTATAAAGTAAATATAAGAAATACGGTACACCGACAATAGAAATAACAATTCCAACTGGTAACTCTACAGGTGTGAAAACTGTTTTTGCAATAAAGTCTGAAGCAATTACAAGAAACATTCCGATTACTCCGCACGTAGGAATTATATATTTATGCTGAATACCGACGAGCCTTTTCGCTATATGCGGTGCCATTAATCCGATGAAACCAATACTTCCTGAAACAGCAACACATGCACTCACAAGTCCGATACTACTTAATAATAAAATGGATTTCTCTCGTTCTACTGCAACACCTAAACTTGTAATACTCGTTTCTTCCAATTGAAATAAATCTAATAAATAAGCTTTCTTTTGTATAAGCGGAATTAAAATGATAAGCCACGGTAACATAGCAACAATATACTTCCAGTTTGCACTATATATACTTCCAGATACCCAAACTGCAGCCATTTCAAAATCAGTTGACTTCATTTTGAGTGATAAATACATAGAGAATGCTCCAAATCCTGATCCAATTGCAATCCCTGTTAATAAAAGTCGCTGTGAATCTAACTTACCGTTTTTCCAAGAAAACAGATAGATTATGATAGCTGCACCTAATCCACCAACTAAACCAAACATTGGCATCATCATAATAGAAACCCAGTCTGTGCTCTTTAATTGTCCTTGAAAGAAAAACATAAAAATGACGATGGCTGTTCCTGCCCCGGCATTTACTCCTAAAATACCTGGATCTGCCAATCCATTTCTCGTAATCCCTTGAATAACGGCACCCGCAACGCCTAATCCTAATCCTACTAATCCAGCAATTATAATGCGCGGAAGACGAAAATCAAAAATAACTAAATCATGCTCTGGTACTGGGTCTATTCTAAAGAGTGTTTTAAATACATCTGTAATCGTAATGTCGAACGTACCATTCGTTAGACTAATATAAATTGCACTAAAAATTAAAAATATAATAATCCCCATCGTCATTCCAAAACGTTGACTTGAACTTTTAGGCATGTCTCTCTCCTCCTCTTGTACGGATTAAATACAGGAAGAATGGAATTCCAATTAAAGATGTAACAACTCCAATTGGCGTTTCAAATGGATAGTTTACAAATCTACTTAATACATCACATAACGCTAAGAAAATTCCACCAATAACGCCTGCACATGGCAAAATCCACTTATAATCTACCCCAATTATAAAGCGAGTAATGTGCGGAATAATTAAACCTACAAAACCAATTTTCCCAACTAAAGCAACTGCCGTTCCAGTTAAAAAAATTACTGATAAAATCGCCATTGCTTTAACTAGTTTTGTACGCTGTCCTAGATTAATAGAAACTTCTTCTCCTAAAGACAGAATGGTAATAGATTTTGATATGAACAGTGCTAAAATTATCCCAATTATCCCAAAAGGTATCGTAATTTTAATTATATTAGGATCCACTTGATCTAACTTTGCATTAAACCAAAAACTAACATTTTGAGAAATTTGGAAATACGAAGCCATCGCGGCCGATACACTGCTTAAAAATGTTCCAATAACTGTTCCTATAATTGCTAACCTAACTGGTGATAAGCCATTTTGAAGGAGCGAACCAAAACCAAACACGATACCGGCTCCTAGTGCAGATCCAATCATTGAACATAAAACCATACCGATCGATGACATTCCTGGAAGGAAAATCATACTAAGTGTAATAACAAAGGCTGCACCATCCGTCACACCCATAATAGAAGGGGATGCAAGATAGTTTCTTGTCATCCCCTGCATAAGTGCTCCTGATATGGCTAGAAATGCTCCGACTAAAAGAGCTGCAACTACCCTTGGTAAACGTGAAGTAATAATAATATTATGATTTACATCGCTTGAATCAAAATGAAATAATGCGTTCCACACTGTTTCAGCATCAATACTTTTCGCCCCATACAAAATAGAAAGTATAACTGTAAATAGGATGAGTATGGGTGCTATACATAATATGGTTACTGGTACTGCATTTGTTTTCTGCATATCATTCAACGCACCTTACTTATTATATTATTTAGATAAGTTTTTCACTGCTTCTTTTAAGAATGCTGTTTTACTCCAAGCTGTACCACCTTGTGCCATTGGATCTACAACGTTTACAAATACTTTCTTTTCTTTCGCAGCATTCATACTTTGCCAAATTGGATTATTTTCAATATCTTCTAACACTTTTGGTTTATTGTTTTCGCTTGCCTCGTATTGTAAGAAGATATAATCAGGATTAACTTCAGCAAGTTTTTCTAAAGAAATCTTTTCTTGTGCTTTTACAGTTTTTAGTTGTTCTGGTGCAGTTAGTCCAAGGTCTTTATAAATTACAGGATTAAAGTATACTCCTTCTGGGTATAGGAATAAGTCATTTGCTCTTAATCTAATTACAAGTACTTTTTTATTTTTTAACTTATCTCCAAGTTTTGCTTTTGCTTTTTCAGCGTCTGTATTGTAATCTTTAATAATTTTTTCTGCTTTGTCCTTTTTACCAGTTAATTCTCCCATTAATTTTAAGTTATCTTCCCAATTTGTTGAAACGTGTGATACTGGGAACGTCGGAGCTACTTTCGTAAACTTCTCAGCTGTTTCTGCTGGGAATTTCGTACTTGATGTAATAACATCTGGTTTTAATTGTAGTAATGTTTCAAAATTTGGTTCCATCTTCTCACCAACAGATTTTGCACCTTCTAAATCTTTTTCAAGATACTTCGGTAATTTACCACCAACAGTAATAGCACCTACCGGTTTAATTCCAAGTACTGCCGCATCTTCCATTGACTCTAAACTAGCTGTCGCAATTTTATCTACTTTTGCTGGCACTGTATATTCTTTACCTAAATATGTAATTTTTCGTTTTTCGTCTTTTTTCGTTTCCGTAGCTTTTGTTTGTTGCTTTTGCTCCCCAGAAGTTTTATCAGCACTATTACACGCTGCTAATCCTACACTTAATACTGTAACCATCCCTAATGTAAATAACTTCTTGTTCATCTTTATATATCTCCTCTCGAAATCTTCAAATATATTATTTCAACCATGAAACTTAATTATATGAAACATAATCCTCATCTATATTTCACATCATTAATAAATCTACGTAAAATGGAGAGCCATTCTCGTTCACTTCCCCTAGTATTAAATTCTTTACAACCCTCATCCCACGATAATCACTATCAATGATAATGATTATCGTTATTAAGTATATATTTAATATCAGATTATTTCAAGAATGATTTGAAAAATTTTAACAAACTGAACAAAAAAGAAGTATCTCCTTTTTTCAGGAAGATACTTCTTTTTTTAGAAATCTATATGTAATTCAACTGGACAATGGTCCGATCCCATCACTTCACTATTAATTTTCGCATCGGTAATTTTATGTTTTAGCCTTTCAGAAGTTACAAAGTAGTCTAAGCGCCACCCGATATTTTTCGCTCTTGCTCCCATACGGTATGACCACCATGAATATGCGCCTTCTTGCTCAGGGTATAAAAAGCGATATGTATCAACAAAGCCTTTCTCTAAAATATTTGTAAACTTCTCTCTTTCTTCATCCGAAAAACCAGGATTTTTCCGATTACTTTTCGGATTTTTTAAATCGATTTCTTTATGAGCAACGTTTAAATCACCGCAAAAAACAACTGGTTTCTTCTCATCTAACCGCTTAATATACGCCCGGAAATCATCTTCCCATTTCATTCTGTAATCTAATCGTTCTAATCCACGTTTTGAATTTGGTGTATATAACGTTATCATATAAAAATCTTCGAATTCTAACGTAATAACTCGTCCTTCTTGATCATGTTCTTCAATCCCTAAACCGTATGTAACAGAAAGCGGTTCTTTTTTCGTGAAAATAGCCGTTCCTGAGTAGCCTTTTTTCACAGCATAATTCCAATATGTATAATATCCCTCGGGATTTAAATCAATTTGCCCATCTTGTAATTTAATCTCTTGTAAACAAAATATATCTGCATTGGATTCCTCAAGATATTCTAAAAAACCACCCTTCGCGATAACTGCACGCAAACCATTTACATTCCATGAAATTAACTTCACTTATAGTCCTCCTCTTGATGTTCACTTTCAAAGTTCATGCTAACACAAAATAGATAACCTATCATAGTTTCATCTTTGTAATCTTGCTCTTACATCCGTAATTGCGTACATACGTACTTTATTCAGGTTATACTAATCTCAGAGGTGACATTCTATGAACAATGAGAAATTACAAAGATACGAATTAACAGATGAGTATTGGCAAGCAATTATTCATAATGACTCTTCCTATGATGACAAATTCTTTTATGCTGTAAAATCAACTCGTATTTTTTGTCGTCCATCATGTAAATCACGAGTACCTAATAAAGATAATGTGAAAATATTTCTTAATGTACAACAAGCGTCACATGAAAATTTTCGTCCGTGCAAACGTTGTAAACCAAATGGAGTTACTTTACCTAATGAAGAGTGGATAGATCAAATTAAAGAATATATTCAAAATCATTATTGTGACGCATTAACTCTCGATATACTCGCAGAAATGTGTCATGGTAGCCCTTATCATTTACAACGCACTTTCAAGAAAATTGTAGGGATTAGTCCAATTGAATATATACAACAATGCAGAATTACAAAAGCGACAGAATACCTTTCGCATACAAATCAATCTATTATGGAAATTAGTATTGCTGTTGGAATAGAAAACCCAGAGTATTTCGCGACTTTATTAAAAAAAAAGATAGGATTTACCCCTACTGAATATCGAAAAAAGAATAGAATAAAAGAGGCATCGGATTATGAAACCATATGAAAATAAAACTATATATTGGACATTACTTGTTCATGAAAATTGGCGTATGCATATTGCAGCCACTTCAAACGGATTATGCTTTATCGGATCTCAAAACGAAAATTTTGAAGAACTAAATACGTGGGCTAAAAGAAAACTGCCACAACATACATTCATCCAAAATCCAGATTATCTGCAAACATATACAAAAGAACTTATCGAGTATTTGGAAACCAAACTAGAAACCTTTACAATTCCTATCGATGTTTACGGAACTGCATTTCAATTAGCTGTTTGGAATACGGTACGTGAAATTCCTTATGGAGAGACACATTCTTATTCAAAGATTGCGGAAAGAATTCAAAAACCTAACGCTGTCCGTGCAGTTGGGACTGCCGTTGGGGCAAATCCTCTACTTATCACTATTCCTTGTCACCGCGTTATTGGGAAAAATGGGAAACTTACCGGTTTTAGAGGTGGTTTAGAAATGAAAAAAGAATTGCTCAAATTAGAAGCGCTTCGGGAGGAGTAAATATGACAGAGGATTGTAATGAAATATTGTCTTTAGTCGTTCCAAAAGAATTTAGTTTTCAAGAAAACTTACGCTATCTATCGCGTTCTAAAAATGAATGTATGTTTCATATTGAAAACAATAAAATCTATAAAGTCATTCCTATTCAAGACGTAAATCCTTTCGTTGAAATTAGTTTGAATGCCGATAGTAATATTCAAATACGTTTTTTAGAAGAACCATACATCTTTGAAAAACGAGTCCGCGATGCTGTAGCTGACTATGTAAAAGAGTGGTTTGATTTAACTACTGATTTAGCACCTTTTTATAAATTAGCAACACATGATCCGCTCCTTCAAAAACCCCTTGAAAAGTATTATGGGCTTCGCACTTTAGGTATTCCAGATTTATTTGAAGGACTGTGCTGGGGGATTCTAGGTCAACAAATCAACCTCACATATGCCTATACTCTAAAAAGAAGATTAGTCGAAAATTTTGGCGATTATGTAGATTGGCACGATAGAAAACATTGGATATTCCCCTCACCTGAAGTAATAGCAAATCTACGTGTAGAAGATCTCGCAATATTAAAAATGACTACAAGAAAATGTGAATACATAATTGACATCGCACAGCTCATTACAGAAGGTAAATTTTCAAAAGAATCTCTATTACAAATACAAGATGTGAAGCAAGCTGAAAAACAATTAACTAGCATTCGCGGTATAGGGCCATGGACGGCTCACTATGTTTTAATGCGCTGCTTACGATTCCCTTCAGCCTTTCCAATTGATGATGTCGGCCTGCATAATGCTATCAAATTTATTACAGGTGCCGAAAAGAAACCTACTAAAAACGAAATAAAAGAATTTGCTGCAAATTGGACAAGTTGGGAGTCTTACGCGACTTTTTATTTGTGGCGGGTACTATATTAAAATTTCCTAATAAAAAATAGATAGGCAAACCTATCTATTTTTTCACATGTAAAAACATCACACATACTGGTTCTGGAACATTTACGCCCTTCTGTACAAGCGTTAACTTGCCTGTAGGTTCATTCCTAGTAAATAAAGTCAATGTATTAGATCTTTCATTCGCAGCAATTAAAAATCTTTCTGTCGGATCTAAAGAAAAGTCCCGTGGCCAATCTCCTTCTGTCGATACCGTTTCAATAAAAGTGAGCTTCCCATTATGCTCATTCACTTGAAAAACTACGATACTATTATGGCCTCTGTTTGCTGCGTAAACGAATTTGCCATCAGAAGAAATATAAATTGCACTTCCATAACTATCTTCACTATACTCCTCAGGTAATGTCGAGATGTATTGTTTTTCTTTAAAACTGCCACTCTGTGCATCATATTGCAGTACAATAATTTCCGAACTGAATTCTGTCATAACATATGCATACTGCGCACTTGGATGAAATATAAGATGCCTTGGACCACTACCATGTTTTACAGATAACTGTGCAACTTCTATTAGTTCTCCATCACTTTCTTTATATGTAATCACCTTGTCTATTCCTAAATCAACTGCTACTACATATTTTTCATCAGGAGTAAAATCCATATAATGAGCATGTGCCTTTTCTTGTCTTTCCTTATTTGGTCCTGACCCTTTATGTTCTACAATTACCGTAGCAGCATTTACACTTCCATTATCCTTTTTCACTAAATAGGATTCTACTGTTCCTTTATGATAATTAGCTGCTACTACTATATTATTCTCCCGATTCACACTTACATAGCACGGCGATGCCCCTTCTAAAACTTGCATGTTAATCGAATTTAGATTACCGGATTTATTATGAATGGAAAAACTAGCAATTCCACCTAACCCATTATCTTTCGCAACAGAATAAAGGTATTCGTTGTTATGACTAATCGTTACATATGTCAGACTTCCTATTTGAGCTGCTAATTCGATCCCTTTAATTTTTCCGATGTTCGTATCAAGTATAAATTTATAAAGCCCCTTACTCTCTGCTTTTGTATATGTCCCTATATAACCATGAAACTGATTTTCACTCATAACATTTCCCCCTTTTACAAACATCTTGTAACAAGTTTCACTTTGTATTTCTTACTATAGAAAAGAACCAAGTAGTACTTCATTACTACTTGGTTCTCTTTTTAAGCTTGTTCTTCAAATCGTCTTGCGATTTCTACAATTACTTGAACAGCTTTTTCCATAGTATCTACTGAAACATACTCAAATTTACCGTGATAGTTTTCACCACCAGTGAAAATATTTGGCGTTGGTAATCCCATATACGATAATTGTGATCCATCTGTTCCACCACGAATTGGATGGATGTTCGGTTCGATATTTAAACTTTTCATCGCTTCATATGCAATATCAACAATCTCTCGCACTGGTTCAATTTTTTCAAGCATGTTATAGTACTGATCATTCATCTCTAAAACAATCGCATCTTCACCGTACTTCTCTTGCATGTTTTTCACAATATCTTTAATGTTATTTTTACGCGCTTCAAAATGATTACGATCAAAATCTCGAATAATATAGTAAGCTTTACTTTGCTCGACATCACCATTTAAAGAGAGTAAATGATAAAACCCTTCATATCCCTCTGTATATTCTGGCGCCTCTTCTACTGGCAACTGTCTATCGAATTCCATAGCAAGTTTACTTGCGTTACGCATTTTATTTTTCGCTGTTCCAGGATGTGTATTTGTCCCTTTAAAAGTTAATTTAGCGCTTGCAGCGTTAAAACTCTCATATTCTAAACCGCCTAATGGACCTCCGTCCATCGTATAAGCAAACGATGCACCAAACGCTTCTACATCAAAATGAGCTGGCCCACGACCAATCTCTTCATCCGGTGTGAATGCTACTCTTATTTTCCCATGCTTAATTTGCGGATTATGTATTAAATAATTCATTGCGACCATGATTTCTGTAAGACCAGCTTTATCATCTGCTCCAAGAAGTGTTGTACCATCAGTTGTAATAATTGTATGTCCTTTATATGATGGTAATTCCGGGAACTGTTCAGGTGTTAACACAACATTTAATTCTTCATTTAACGTAATCGCATTACCATCAAAGTTTTCATGAATTTGTGGTTTTACGTTTTTCCCTGTAAAATCTGTTGCTGTGTCTAAATGAGCTAAAAAGCCGATTACAGGAACATCCTTATCTGTATTAGCAGGCAGTGTTGCCATTACATAACCATTATCATCCATCGTCACTTCTGATAACCCAATCTCTTTTAACTCTTCCACTAATAACTTACCAAACTCAATTTGCCCTGGTGTTGTTGGCACTGTATGACTTTCTTCATTTGATTGTGTATCAATCTTCACATATCTCGTAAATCTTTCAATAAGTTCTTGTTTCAAATTCGTTCACTCCTTTTATAGTTCTTTCTCTATTATAATCCTTATAACGAAATATTTTAACTTTTTTGACTGTGAAAATATATATCCATTTACATTTTTAATAAATCATAAAAAGACATAATATTTGTACATTGAAATTCAAACATGTAATATACATCATTATATATTGGGAGGTTTTAAAGATGAGGCTAACTCTCTTTCGCTATTTTCTTTTTTTCCTAGGATTAATTTTTTTTGGACTTGGAAATGCTCTCGCAGTCAAAGTTAAATTCCTCGGTTTACACCCTTGGGAAGTTTTAAATATGGCTCTCTACCAAAGATTTGGGTGGACAATTGGTACTTGGAGTGTCATATGTGGATTATGTCTCGTTCTTATCTCTTTACTAGTAGATCGAAAATATATAAACGTGGGCACATTTTTAAATGCACTACTTATCGGTCCTATTATGGACTTTTTCTTACAATCAAACATCCTTCCAAACGCTACTAATTATTTATGGATAAACTTATCCATTTTGTTTTCTGGTATTGTAATTACAGGTATTGGGGGCGGCATGTACGTTGCGGCTGGAATTGGTGCTGGACCCCGCGATGGATTCATGCTTACTATTTCTGACAAAACTGGACTGTCTATTAGCCGTGCTCGAATCATTGTAGAATGCGTTGTACTAGTCATTGGATACATGCTAGGAGGTCCTGTTTTCATCGTAACTTTTCTATACACTTTTATTCAAAGTCCAATCTTTCAGCAATCATTTAAGATATTTCAAGCACTCTTACATATTTTACATAACAAAAACAAAGAGCAAATTAATGAAAATATATAAAACATAACTTAATACCAATTACTCTTTTCATTAACTTTCTTACAAATAATTCACCCTATTTACGATTCCCACCGCAAATAGGGTGTTTCTTTTTCATCCGATAATATATATTTAATTAAACATCAAAAGCACATACTACTTATTCACAATAAAAGTATATACATCATTATAAATACAACCATTTACTCTAATAACATACTTACCTGGTTTATTGAACTGAACTGTATAATTACTTAATTGTACCGCTTCTTTATCTCCTGAAAGAATATCAATACTTCTACCACTCAATAAATAAGATTCACTTTGATTCATCGCTACATTAATAGCATTGAACTTCTCCTCTTTCGCTTGTGGCGTTTCTGCAGTACTTACACTTGGTTCTAAAAATAGTAGTCCACTTAATCCAATTGAACCCGCTAGAGCTACTCCTGCAAATTTTTTCATTTTTTTCATCACAATGACCCCCTTATAATTTTAGTGTAAAGGCAATTTCTCCCCCCTTACACCACAAAGCCTATATGTAACGAAATGAAAAGTAAACACGTACAACAAGACAAAATTCTACATCTTTTTCTCCTATTGAATATAAATCCAGCGTTTGGAGTTTTGTCACATTTAAAACTGTTTCCCTAAACCAATTTCTCAATAAACTATTCAAAAACTGAATAATTACTTATTGATTTAACATTCTAAAAATAGTTGATAAAGATGCTTTCTCTTCAAAAAAAGAGTGTGTTTCACAAAGTAACTTTTAAAACACACTCCATATACCCCATTTCATTCTTCTCTCCATAATCTCTCTACATTTATTAATTGCTCGTCTTTAAATTCTAGCTTATATACGTCTGGTTTTGATGTATTCATTAAAAATTCAAGCCCATATTGGTTATCAAAATAGTTCATCATCAATGTCATTACAAGCCCATGTGTACCAACTACAATTTTATGTCCTTGAAAATCCATTAATATTTCTTTTAGTATTTTCACTACTCTTCTCTGACAATCCACATTCGATTCTCCTCCAGTTAGTGTGAAATCTGGATTAGAGAACATCTTCTTTACGAGTGGATACACTTCCTTATCTGATATAATCTTATCCTCACTTAAAAACCTACACTCTTTGAGATTTTCATATACTACTATTTCTTTTTCATGGTAATTAGCTGACTTTTCTATCGTTAACATAGCCCTCTTATATGGACTTGAAATGAAAGTATCAATTCCCTCTGTTTCTAATATCTCAGTTACTCTATGAGCATCTAAAATTCCCTTCTCAGTTAATCCACGTGTTCTTTCATCTCCTTCTAACTTTGGTGATTCACCATGCCTAACCATATAGATATATGTATTCATAATTCCTCCTTGAAAATATTTATAAGTTAATTACTTACTTTAATCTTTTCTGTATCAAAACTTGAATACAATCAAAATATTAATTTATTCTTTTTTATGAACTTTGCTGAGCAGTTCGTCTAACCCACTCCGAAACTAAACTCTCAAATAATTCAGGCTGTTCGATTTGTAAATTATGTCCCGCCATATCTAATACCGCTAATGTCGCTCTTGGATAATCTTCGATGATTCCTACAATATCTTGATAACCTACCGATGTATCTTGTCTTCCAGCTAATAAAAGAACGGGTTTCTCATATTTTTTATGCTGGAAGTCCAAAGTAAGAGAGTAATTCTTTTGTAATCTTTCAATAAACCCATCATTAGCAATATCTAGCCCTGGCTTAATTTCTTCTTTGAAACGCTTATATGTATACTCATTCGCAACCACTGCTAACTCACAAAATTCTTCCCTTTCGGTTGAAGTAAGCGTATTTAAAAATTCTTCCTCTCTTATAATTACCTGTTTATCTGGGAGAAGTCTTTTTTCTCGTTGCGCTACAACAACAGGACATACTAACAATAATCCATTAACTCTATCGAACATCTTTGAAAGTATCCCGCTAGCTAAATATCCCCCGTAAGACTCTCCTACTAGTAAAAAATCTTTAGTTGGGATGATTTTCTCAATAAATGCAGTTAACAGTTCTAATATACAAGCTGAACTATTTATCCAATCTGGGGCATTCGATTTCCCCATTCCAGGTAAATCAATATAAATTCGTTGATATCCTATAGACTTCTGAAACACTGTTTCCATACATTTCTTCATTAATCTATGGTCAGGAGAACACCCATGTATGATAAGTACTGGCTTTCCTTCTCCAATGATTTCATAGTATACTTCTGCATCACTAATCCGGCATATCATAAAAAAACCTCCCTATTTTTATATTCACCTTTAAAAACAACCCGCTCAAACTCAAAAGAATACACGTTCTCATTTTACATCTTTTCAGAAGTTAATTTCAAATCTTAATTTTCAGATTATAAATACAAAAAAGCTTCCCTATGAGTGTATCTCCTCCAAGGAAACTTTTTTATATTTTCTTATACTCTATCAAAATTCGAAACTTCGCTAGCCTCATTCTTCTATTTGCATCAATACAATTCTCCAACCATCTGGGTCCTCTATAGTAATCCCCTTTTCTTTCCAATATGGATTTTCTGGTTCTACTTCATCGTATCCCATTGCATGCAGCCTTTTACTCACTTTTTTCATTTCACTATCTTCACGCATGTAAAATACAAGTAAATTGTCTTTTGTTGGAGCCGGACAAGGGCTCCCATCTATATGTCTTGTAAATTCTAAATGATACTCTTCATCTGGTAGACCGAACATGATCCCATCATAGCCTTCATGATCGTAGAATTCACCTATACGTTTTAAACCTAACCCTTTTTCATAGAATGCAATAACCGCTTCAAATTTATCAGTTGGACGTGCTATTCTAAACTTCACCCATTTCATCGTGATTTTCCCTCCATATTAAAAATCAATTACTGTATTACATATTATTGTATATAATCAACACGTTTCTTTAATCCCTCATTAGTATGAGAATAGGTACATACAAAGGTCTTACTTAATACACTTTAATAACGAATAACTCCCCTCATCTAGAGAGAAGTTCCCATCACTTTATATGCAATTTTACATCTCCGCTTGCAAATCACTAAAAAACCTTTAGACTCTAAAGGATGACTAAATATACAAATTCTATCTGTATTCCTTATAAATTGAAAAATTATTGAACTCAATACTTTTTCAATTTTAAGAAGTATTACATTCTTCATTTTTTTCTTATAAGCATGCTTTTTATAAGGAAATCTGATACAATCCTTAAGTAATATTATTATGTACAGATATTACGAATATAGTACATACTTAAAGAAGGTGATTTTTTTGAAATTAAATGAAAATTTACAGCTATGTATATTAATCACAACATTAATATGCTATTCAATCTATTTTATGTTTTTCTTTCTGTTCCCTACTAATTTTTCAAATTTCAATGTACGCTTCGCTTCATTCATCGTTGAAGTTATTACATTTATATCGCTAATTTACTCTATATACTCTAAAAAAGTTAGTTCAAATCCTTTTTGGATATGTATTACAATTGCAATTGGTAGTTTTTTATTAGGAAAAGTAGTATATACGTATCAAGATACCTTTTTCGAACTTCCAATACATCATTTTACTATTTCTGATGTATTTTACATGTTTTTTCTATTCTTCTGCCTTATCGCTTTTTGCTATAAGATCTTAAAAGAATGCACTAAATGGGAAAGAGCTTTCTTTATTTGTGATATATGTATAGTACTTACTTCCATATTCACATTAGAATGGTATTTATTTAATCAGCCAAATTTAAATATATTCTCACTTTCACTCGGAGATATTTTCCTTTCATTTCTATATCCAATTGCAGATCTATTATTTCTTCTACTAGGTGTTAGTCTCTTTTTCCGCCCAACAATTTTTAAGTCCAAGCGGAAAATTTATATCTTTATTTTTGTATTGATTAGTTCTGCAACTTTTAACTATATTTATTTTTACTTAAATACCCATTTATCAACTGACACTATAACATTTTTACGTCTTTTATATAGAATACCTATATTGCTTATCGCAATAGCTGGGTCTATTTCAGAAGATGATAATAGCCATAAAAAGTATTTCATTGTAAACCCTATACTAGGAAAAAAAGTATTAGTCGTATTTCCCTATCTTGCTGTTGCAATACTAATCGGGTTTACATTAAAAGAACAAACATCGTCTTCAACTCTCATTACAGGAAATTGTATCGCTTTTGTTTTCGTACTTATTCGCCATTCTATTGTGCGTATGCAAAACGACACCCTAACAAAACGTTTACAAGTATTTAATGCTCAACTAGAAGAAAAAGTTACTTTAAGAACTTCTGATTTAGTCCATAAATCAGAGGCCCTATCTCAGAAACAACAAAAATTCAAATCATTATATGAATATCATCCTGATCCCATTTTTACGATTGATTTAAATGGAATATTCTTAAATGTAAATAAAGCAGGAAGTATACTACTTGGAGCACCAACGAACGAGTTACTTGGTGAGACATGTTTTTCTATTATTTTAGATGCAGATAAACATAAACTGATATCTGCATTAGAAAAAGTTAAACAACAAGAATCAGCATCCTTACAACTTAGTTCTCAATATAAAGATGGCTTTACTTATTTTTTATACGTTACCATCGTTCCTATTATGATAGATGGACAAATTTCAGGAAGCTATATTATGGTAAAGGATATTACCGCACTAAAAAAACAACAAGAAGAAATAAAATATTTAGCATTCCACGATACTGTAACGAAAATTGGGAACCGATCCTTTTTCCATAGGAAGTTAAGAAAATTTATAAAAAATGCTCAAACAACACAAAGTGAGTTTGCATTATTATATTTAGATTTAGATCGCTTTAAAGTAATTAACGATACACTTGGACATTCGTCAGGTGATTACATATTAGAAGAAGTAGCAAAACGTTTCCAATCATGTCTTCCATCACATACTCATCTGTCAAGAATCGGTGGTGATGAGTTTACAATCTTAATTGAAAACTATACTGACGAAGATTCCTTATTCGAGTTATGTAACCAATTATTTGAAAGCATGGAAAAGCCGTTTGTCATACATGAGCATAAATTAACTTTATCACTGAGTATCGGTATCTCCATTTATCCACATTCCGGAATCGATACCGCTACACTTCTGAAAAACGCTAATGTTGCAATGTATGATGCAAAGGCAAAAGAGCTTAACTCTGTCTCTATTTATGACGATGTAATCGCTAAAAAAATCGAAAGACGATTACGATTAGAAAAAGATTTACCAAACGCAATACAAAATGAAGAATTGTTCCTTTTGTATCAACCTCAAGTTGATAGTGAATCTAATAAAATTATCGGTGCAGAAGCTTTAATCAGGTGGAATCATCCTGAATTAGGTGTTATTTCTCCATACGAGTTTATTCCGATTGCAGAAGAAACACTACAAATTATTCCAATAGGAAAATGGACATTACAGCAGGCTTGTGAGCAAATGAAACGTTGGCACGCACTCGGATATTCGCATTTAAAAATAGGGGTAAATTTATCTGCTAAAGAATTTGGACAAGAAGGCTTTGTAAAATCTATTTCTTCTACTTTAGCAACTACAGGCTTACCAGCAAGTTCCCTTGATTTAGAATTAACAGAACGAATTGCAATGATGGATGAGAGAGAAACATTGATAAAACTGCGTACACTAAAAAGTTTAGGGATTCACATTTCAATCGACGACTTTGGTACAGGCTATTCTTCCCTAGCCTACTTACCTTTATATCCAATCGATACGTTAAAAATCCCAAGAGAATTTATTACAATGTCTGAAACATGTGAAGATGGAATGGAAATCATTAAAACGATCATCACATTAGCAAATACATTAGGAATGTCTGTCATTGCTGAAGGTGTAGAAACGAAAGAACACGTAAATTTCCTTCAAAAAAATAAATGTCAGTTTATTCAAGGTTATTATTACAGTAAACCTATTCATACTAATGCATTTACTGAACTATTAGAAATCGGTATTCACCAATAGTACATAGCTAATCGGTATAAGTAATAATGAATTTGAACAACTATAGTAAAAAGGAAAGAAGATACCTTCTTTCCTTTTGTTTTTCTATTTAAATTTCTATTACTTCACCACTTCATTTATTATATCTATTAATTGATGAATTCCCTCCTCATTTGTTTTCTTAAATCCATTCATGTTTTGAATATATCTCTCCTTATTTGTATACAACTTATTTACTGCGTGTGTAAATGTACTACTGTTTACTCTATCTTGAAGTAAAACTTCCGCATATCCTTGTCGTGCAAAATGGTCAGCATTTAAAACTTGATCCCCTCTACTGGAACCATTAGTTAACGGAATAAGCAACATCGGTTTCTTCAAAAATAACAATTCAGAAATAGCAGTAGAACCCGCTCTGGAAACTACAACACTTGCCATATTCAGTATATGCGGTAACTCTTCCCCTATATATTCAAATTGCATATAACCTTCCATTCCAATAGCTGGGTCCACCTTCCCTTTACCACACATATGAACAATATTAAAATTTAATAATAATGTATCTAAACTTTTCCTTACCATATCATTTATCCACTTAGCACCTTGACTCCCACCCATTATTAACAATACCGGTTTATCTTGCTGAAATTTACAATAGCTTCTTCCTCGTAATACGTTACCTCTCTCAATTTCTTCCCTTATAATTGGCCCTACATAAACCTTCTTCTCAGTACTTACATTACCCCCTGTTTGAGGAAATGTTGTGCATAGTTTTTTAGAAAAAGGTAATGCTATTTTATTTGCCAACCCTAACGTACTATCTGGTTCACGTATTATTATAGGTACACGATTTAACCATGCTCCTATAACTACAGGGACTGACACAAATCCTCCTGCTGAAAAGATAACGTCAGGCTTCATTTTCTTAATTAATTTATAACTTTGTAAACAACCGTGTATAATTTTAAAAGGATCTTTAAAGTTCTCCCAATCCCAATATCTCCTAAGCTTCCCCGTCGAAATACTATTGTATTTAACATTTTGAACTAATAATTTTTCAATTCCATTTTGAGATCCAATATACTCAACTCCCCATCCTTTTTCCATAAATTTAGGAATCAATACCATATTAATCATTACGTGTCCGGCTGTACCGCCCCCAGTAAAGAGAATCTTTTTATTCATAACTTATATCCACCTTTATCATTAAAAATCTCGCTTTATATTAATCTTTAACTCAAGTCCTATATCTTCTAAAAGATCTTTGATGAGTTCATAAAAATCATTTCCATACTCACTACACTCATACTGAGCAAAAACTTGAATCACATGCCTAGTTCTAATCTCTAGTGCTGGCTTTATTCGATCAACCTTTTTCTCTTCCACATACGCTCGATATTGATTTATTACCTCACAGAGGTGCAATACATGCGCTTCTTCATCTTTCCAATCCAGCGTATCAACAATCGAAAGAAATAGCGTACTTTGATTATCTATTGCTTCATAACCATTCATATACTTCTTACACCCTTTTTTATTTTTCATTGAATGCAAATGTCACTGTGCTTCGCATACTCAAATACATCTTTCAATGATTGATGAAATTGGATTTTTGGGACCCAACCTAACTTTTTTATATCCTCTAACACTAAACTTTTATTTGAGTCACTCTCAAAATTATCTGTTTCTTTTATAGTAAAGTTCAGCTGTGTTAATCCTTTATATTGTTCTAGTACATCTAATAAAGATCGTTTTACTCCTGATCCAATATTATATTCTTTTCCATTTATACCATCACGTAATAACACATGATACGCTTTAACTACATCACGTACATCTAGAAAATCCCTACTATCTTTCAAACTGTTTACTTCAATAATTGGTTCACTTTTACCCGATTCTATATCTATCATTTTTTTTGCGAGAATAGAACAAATACCATTTGATACTCCTGGACCAATTAAGTTCGAGGGCTTTGCAATGATAATATTTGAATCCATTAACCCACCCCAAGCCTCTGCGACGATTACTTGCATAGTTTTACTTAAACTATATGGATTTGAAAATTTTATGTTTTTCGTACTATCTGCTTGCAATGCAGATCCTATAACTAATGTTCTACAATGGGGTGCTTCTTGCTTAATTGCTTCTAATAAATATAACGTCCCTATCACATTAATCTCCATGTATTCAAGAGCAGCTGTCCAAGACTCTATGACCGAATTTCTTCCTGCTAAATGCAATACATAGTCTGGCTTTATTTGTTTAATTACCTTCATTACTTCGCCCTTATTAGTTAAATTACAAGTAATTCCATTCCTGCATTTTTCTCCATGTGAACGATTTTGAAACATAGGAATTACATGAAAGCCCTGCTCTAAAAAATATTGGCAAGCATGGCGCCCAGTAAAGCCATTTGCACCAGTTATTAAAAGGCTCGCATTTTTTTTCATAGTAAGAATCCTCCTTTTTCTAACATTTGTTTCACCTCATGTTTTGCAAGTAGGTCTTGTTGAGAACTAAAACTCTTCACATCCACAAGCGGATAACTAGCATAATATTCTTGAAGTCCTTCTATAGGAATAGTTGGTAGTACTACAAAATAATTTTGATCAAAACTAATACTTGTTTTACTCTCTACCTCAGATAAAAGCATTTCACTTAATTTTTCACCAGGTCTTATCCCTACCTCTTTTATCTTCACGTTTTCTTTTTTCGAATCTTCAATTAATACTTTTGCTAAATCCGTTATTTTACATGCCGGCATTTTCATAACAAAGATTTCCCCTCCTCTTCCTTCAGATGCTGCTTTAAATAACAATCCAACAGCATCTTCAATTGTTAAGAAAAATCTAGTCATATTCTCATCAGTAATCCCTACCTGTGAAGACTTTTTAATTTGCTTTTTAAAGAGCGGTACCACACTTCCACTCGTCCCTAAAACATTTCCACCACGAACACAAATGAATTTTGTTTTCTTCGTTTGCACATTCGCATGAACCATTAACTTTTCACCAATTGCTTTTGTCATCCCATACGTATTTGATGGGTCGGCCGCTTTATCAGTTGAAACATATATAACTTTCTCAACTTGCTCCTGGATTGATGCTTCAATTACATTTTGCGTACCATGTATATTTGTTTTTATAGCTTCATAAGGATAATACTCACATACTGGAACATGTTTTAAAGCTGCAAGATGGAATACATAATGTACACCTTGGCACGCATAGACTAGTTGGTCTTTATCACGAATATCTCCAATAATAAATTTTAATCTATCGTCATTTATAAACTGTTGCTGCATTTCAAACTGAACCGTTTCATTCCTTGAAAAAACCCTAATTTCTTTCGGCGATTTTTCTAATAGTTGTTTTATAAGTTCATGTCCCCACGAACCTGTGCCACCAGTAATTAAAATTATTTTATTAAGCATTCTTTTTCCTCCTACCATACATTTCAATAAAAATTGTACTTACCAAAGCTATTGAATTATTTTCAATTGATTCAAATCATAATCGTCGTTTGTTACATTAAATTGACAAAATAAAAAAACAGAAACTATTAAACATAGTTTCTGTTTTTCATTCCACCTCTTGACAGTAAGATTTTTTCCATGCCGTTTGCACGATAACTATATTACTTATAAAAAAACACCGCTCATTTATTTCATATACTCGTAATAAAATAAATAGAATGATTCATAACCAATATCATGTTTAAATTCATGAAAAGGGAGGTAATGGAATGTACCAAAGCAACTCAAATAATACATATAATGAAGCTTCCAAAGCACTTCCCCTCTCCCTATTTGATGTAAAAAATGAGTTAAAACAAAAATGCAAACTCATTCATTCTGGAACCATGTATAAATTAACGAAAGAAGAGCAACTCATCATCGACAACATAAAAGCACAAACAAAACAACTAAATAAAAATAATGTAACAAGAACACGTGCATACTACCAATTTTACATTCAATATCCAGAAATACATTGGGCGCTACTTGGGCATATGGTATCACGTAACGGTGGTTGGAATATGACCGATTTAAAGGGAGATTTATATACGAGAATTTTATCAGAGAAAGATCAAATCACATTTTTTTCTTTTTTAGAAAGGGGAAATTGGCTTATTTTCCAAGATGTATATCCTCAATTTTTACTATATGAACAAAGTGTAAAAAGATCGCAAAGGCTATTTCACCTTCTCCCTCACCTAAATGTTTCTACATTTATGGAAACGATGTGGAACGATTTTTGGAAAACAGGTAACAAAAAAACGTTAGCGATTGCAACTATTATTAATGAACAAAACTACTTAGAAAAAAGAGTTATTCAAAATGTACACTTTAAAAAGACTGTACTAAATAGTATTGGATTTAAACTCTTTGATTTCTTTCAGTTTAATCATATCCTTTTCCCATTCTACGAAAATGATAAGAAACAAAAAGTATTACTATTTGGTGATACAATGCAACATTTTACGTCCTTGCATGAACGAATCTTAATTGGAAAAAGGTTGTATTCACTATTATTTCGGGATACACATATTTTATCTCAAATAATAAGTTGGGCCGAGCATCATCCACACACAGGCTCAAGGAAAGATTACTGGCCTCATTTATTTTCAAGTGTAAATGAATCTTTTTCCCGTGAGTTTTATAAACGCCGAATAAAAAAATGCCAGTTGCGTAGTGGCGCATATCGTATATACAGCCCTGCACTCATCTATGCATGGCGCGATATGAAACATGAAGAAGATGAAAGTAAAGATTGGTTTACTGATTGGCAAGTTGTAAATTACTTAGTTGATAAGGAGGAAAATATAAGTGGACAAATTTCAGAAGACTACTGCAAAACACTCGAAAAAATTGAACTTGCCATTCTCGCAAAGAAAAATGTCCTCCTCCGAGAGGAAGAATGAATTTCTAGCTTTAATAATTACAGTTTTTTTCTCTGCTATTATTGGAACTTGTTTAGATGCTTTCTTTGTTAATAAACAAATATATTCTTTTCCGGTTAGACCCTTCTCATCCACATTTTCAGTTAACATAGCTTTCACGTTACTCGTACTACCGATTTTAACAGCCTCTTTTATTCAAATTTCAAAGAAATTATCTACCATTTCTAGAACTCTATTTATTATTTCAATAGGCGTTTGTGCTAGCATTTTTGAGCAAGTTGCTGAGAGGCTAGGCTTATTTGTACATAGTGCGGATTGGCAGCATAGTTATTCTTTGTTTGGATATATGTTGTTTTTATTTTTCATATGGAAAGTCTATCAGTCAATTATTAATAAAAGCGGGTACTAAAAGGCTAACAATCCTTTTAGTACCCGCTTTTATTATGTTTCACATACACATTTTTATGCATATGACTCTGCTAACTCAATAATTTTATCAACAATACTTTGCTCGTCAATCTTTAAACATACGGACGCATGATTTATTAATACTTCATGACTCCCAACACAAATACTTTCCTTAGCATGTATAAACATTGATAAGTCGTTCGAATCATTACCAAACACTACGAATTCTCCTTCTTTTATACCTAATCGTTTTAAACCTTCCCATTTATCAATATGTGGCGGACTTATATCAATAATCCCCTCTTTATCGTGCTCATATATTCTTATAGGAAGTTCTTCCAATGCATTTATGATTAATTCTTTTTTTATATTATCAGGAAATAAAACCACTTTTACTACTTCACCAATTTCATCAATATTCATATTAATAGCCAATTGATTAGGGTCTATGTTTTTGTATATAGGGTGACTCTCACTGCCTGTATAAGCATAGTTCCATTGACTATCTACCAAATAGGAAAGGCTATACTTTTCTATGATTGAACGCATAGCACTTACTGTTTCAATGTCAAAACGTATAACTTCAACAATTTCTCTATCCTTTGCGATAAAAGCACCATTTCCACCAATCATTGAATAATGATGCATATGAGTTGGTAGAACAGGTAATAAATCTCTAATTGGTCTAGCAGATGCAAATATAATCTCATGTCCTATACTATGACAAACGTCTAGCGCTTGAATAATCTCTTTCGTTACTGCGTTTCCTTTAAAACAAATAGTACCATCAATATCAAAAATAAATTTCATATACATCACTCCTTTCTTTTTAATGTATATGAATTATTTTATAATAGACAGGACAGATGTCCCAAAAGGAGAAACATTATGCAAAAGATTGCAGATAATACCTTATTATTAAGCTACTTAAATAATGAGTACATAAAGAAGCTATTCCAACAATTCAATCATCCATTTGAGATTCGCAGATATGCAGCAAAAGAAACTATATTACAAGAAGGTGCAGCTATCGACGGCCTTTACATTCAAATGTCGGGACGTACAAAAATAACTTCAAGTGTAATTACAGGTAAAGCATTATTACTACGATTTTGTTCTGCAGTTTCTATCATGGGGGATATTGAATTAATTCAATCCGTAGACATACAATCTCATGTAACTTCCGAACAACAGTCTGATTTTCTTTTTATCGATAAAAATTATGTAACAAGTTACTTATTACACGATGTAGTCTTTCTTCAAGAGCTAATTCATCATGTCACTTATAAACTTCAAACTTGCACAACAGCTTCACGTATCAATTTACTGGCTTCTGTGGAGACACGCTTTGCTAGTTATTTATGTACAGCCCGAAATCCTTCTAATTTATTTGGGCGAGAAATTCATACTAAAGATCATCATGAAATCGCCTCATTAATCGGAACTACTACCCGTCATCTTAATCGAGTCATTGAAAAACTAATAGCTAACGATATAATTCATAAAAATAACAAACAAATTATTGTTGATGATTGGAAAGCTATTGAAGAACTTTCCAATGGACTACGATATGAATAATTATATACATCCTACCTATAATAAAGAGACCGTTTTTACAACGGTCTCTCCTTAAGCATAATCTTCAGTTATCGCTAATGGTACAAGAGTTTGAAGACTTTTAGAGCGTAAACGATAGGCAACGACTTTCTTCTTATATTGCTTTACTACATCAACATGTTCTTCATAACTATATATCGATAATGTAATTGTTCTTTTCCCTTTCTTCGTTTCAATGATGATCGGCTTCCCTTCTCCGTGCGGCGGAAAATAATGTTTATCTAAAAATAAAGCCTCATTAAAGTCGTTTATAATTTGAAGTTTCATCTCGCCCTCTATATTCATTCCATCTAGCGATATAGTCGTATTTTCCTCATCTAGTTTTTGATGTAACTCAAATCTACTAATAATTGATTCTACAACAGAAGTAGGCATACTAGAAACTAGTACTTTAAGAGCACCAAAAATAAATAATGTAACTATAAACCATGTTGTCACTTTTATCATCTCCATACATTTTAAAATAAGTAGTATTATACTTCTTATTACAATTTTTAAAATATAAATTTCGTTCCATACGGTATTAATATACTAATGAGTATTCCTGTTACAATCATCGTTACCGAACCGATAGTCGCTTCTTTCTCGCCTTCCCTCACTAGACGACTCACACCGATAATATGTGATGCACAGCCCATTCCAACTCCTTTTCCAATCGTACTTGTTATATGGAAAAACTTTAGTACTGTCGGTCCGATAATAGCACCTGTTATTCCTGCAACAACTACAAAACTAGAAGTCATAGATGGAATGCCACCAATTTGATCCGCTAATGAAATGGCAATAGGCATTGTCGCTAATTGTGGTAAAGTTGTTAATATAAGTTCCTTATCTATATTTAAAATTCCACCAATCACTACATTCATACTCGTTAAAGCCACTATACCTATCACTACGCCGATTAGTATCGCTAAAAAGTTTTTCATAAGTATCTTTCGCTCTTTAAATAGAGGTATGGCTAACGCTACAATTGCAGGACTCAAAAAGCCTGAAAGAATGTCTCCCCCATTTTCCTTATACTCATGATGAGAAATACCAAATATCAAAAATAAACAAATCATAATTGCTGTAACTGTTAATACCGGTAACGTAAATGGAAACGTAAATTTTTTATATAACTTTGTCGCCAATAAATAAATTACTACAGTAATAATAATTAAGACCATTTGAATCGTGCACCTTGTCGATTTTATTTTTTTGATGTTACTAATAATTGACTTACATACCCTGAAACAATCAATGTTACTACCGTACTTGCAACTACTAAAAGGAATATAATACTCCTCTTACTTAAAAGAAAAGATCCATATTCCATTAATCCTGTTGTCGAAGGAATTAGAAATAACGGTAAAAATACTATTAACTTTTCTGCACCTACCTCAAACCACTTTAATGGCAAAATACGAGTAGAAAGGAGTAGGAACAATATTAACATCCCTATTAAACTTCCTGGCATAGATAGATGAAATACTTCCTGAATCCATACACCAACCAAACTAAACATATATAGCACTCCTACTTGAAGTAAAAGCGTCAAAAACTTCAATTGCTACTCCCCATTTCAATACCAAATTCCCACAATTTATTATTGAATCTCGTTTAATGTCTCTGCAAATCTTGTAATTCCAAGCTGAATTTGTTCTACATTCGCTCTGCCAAAAGTAAATCGGATATATTCACTTTTCGAACCTAGGACGCTTCCTGGGACAAATGCTACACCATTTTGTATAGATTCACCTAGTAAATGATATTCATCAAACGTTCCTTGCACTTTGCACCATAAATGGATTCCGCCCTCAGGAACAAAAAATTCAACCTGATCCCCTAATATTTCTTCGAGCTTTCTAATTAGCTCATCTCTTCTTTGCTTCAGTTGTCCACGGAGCATCGTAATATGCGTATGAAAATCCTCAGATTCTAAAAATTGGTTCGCTACCCACTGTGTAAATACACTATGACCGAAATCAACTTGCTGCTTTGCATCTGCCAATCGCTCAATTACGCGCGTGGGGCCAATTACCCAACCAATCCGTAATCCTGATGCAACAATTTTTGATAATGAGCTTACATAAAGAACATTTCCATTTTGATCCATCGATTTCAATGTTGGATTCACTTCTCCATTAAAAGAAGTCAAACTATACGGATCATCTTCTACAATCGGTATACCAAATTCAGAAGATAGTTCTAAAACCTTTTTACGTCTTACCAATGAAAGTACCGTTCCAGTTGGATTTTGATAATCCGGATTTAAAAACACCATACGAATGCGATGCTTTTTGTGCAAATTGATTAAGTCATCTGGATTCATACCATGCTGATCAACTGGTAAACGGAATATTTTTAAACCTGCTGATTTAAACATCGGAAGTGAATAACAATATGAAGGATCCTCAATTGCAATCGCATCGCCAGGCTTTAACAAACATTGAACGATAAGATTAAGTGCCTGCTGAGCTCCAGATGTAATCAGAATAGAGCTTGAATCTGCTTCTATTTGTTTATATTGCTCAACATGTGCCGCAATTGTTTTTCGCAACATTTCATTTCCAAGTGGATGGTCATAACCGAGATTTTCCATAAATGTTTTCTCCGACAAAATCGTTCGAAATCTATCACTCGGAATTAATTCTGGTGACAATTCACCACTCGCTAAATTGATTAAATCATCTTTTTGTGTTTCCGTTCGAATTTGTTGAACAAGTGGTACATTAGGTAAGAACGATCCATCCTCAACATACCTCCCCCAGTTCGGTATTCGTTTATGTGACACACCCCATATGTCTGTATTCACCCGGGTGCCGCTTCCTTTTTGTCGTTCTACTACCCCAAGGGATTTTAATTCCTCATAAGCAGCTACTACCGTACTCCGGTTCACCTGTAACTTCTGTGCTAACATGCGCTCAGAAGGTAATTTTCTATCAGAAGGGAATTCACCGGTAGAAATGCCTCTTTCAATGTAATCAGCAATTTGTTTATATACTGGTATCTTATCTGCACGATTCGGTTTCCATTCCATTTAGTTCCCCCCCTCTCCAAGCTAGTGTCCTGAATTCATTAACAACAGTATTCACTGTAAAAATGGTATTAATCAAGCACATGGTTTAAAAATACCTCAACCGTCACATTAAAATTAGTAGGCTGTTCTAAATAAGGCAAATGCCCACTATTTTTCAAATTCTCTCACATACTTTTCCGGAACAAAATAATCATTCTCTCCTCGTATTATTAATACAGGGCATGCAATATTAGAGAGGTATGGTCTTTGATCGTAATCAACTAATTCAGTAAATAGCCTTTGAATATGCATCGGATGTATAGTTTGTAGGGATTGATGAAATCCTCGGACAATTACATCATTATCTTCTACTCCCATCGCTCTCAATAACGTATCCGCCCAAGTTTTCCCTTTATCATGCAAGCTAAGTAAATCATATACTTCAAGTCGTTCTTTACGATCTGCCGGTTCTAAATAGGGAAATGCATTTACAACAATTAAGCTAGAAACGAAACTTGGATATTGAATGGAAAAATCGATACCGACTCTAGCCCCTTTTGAAAGACCGCAGATTATTACTGATTTTAGCTTTAAATGATTACATAACTCATATAAAACATTTGAATATTCTTTAAAAGTAATTTCAATCCCTTCGGATTTCCCATGTCCAGGTAAATCGAGTGAGATTACTGTCCATCTTTCCTTGAAGTGTTTTCTTTGGTATAACCAATTATTCGAATTCCCTCCAAGACCATGTAAAAACAATATGACAGGCCCCGATCCTTCTATATTGTAAAAAACCTTTCGATTCTTATATTCAAAATACATATTCATCACCTTCAGATGTAGCATCACATATTTTTATCTTTGAATGAATATATCCAAAACGGTTCTCTTTCTAACCACTCAACTGTGCTTGAAATACCGTCTTCATACTCTCTTTCCAGCTCATTCACTTTAGTTGCAAATTGTGATGCATGTGCTCGTAATGCCTCCAATTTTTTCGGAACATATTTTTTCACTTCATTTTTAAAATCTGGAGGTCCTATTTCGTCTTCATGATTTTTCGAAAAAGCTACAGCATAAAAGGCTGGTCGTTTACTTTCCGAAATATTAGCTAAGGCCTCTACTACCGCTTCCCCTGTTGCATCGTGATCCGGATGAACTGCATACCCAGGATAGAAAGAAATAACTACAGAAGGATTCAATTCTTCAATACAGTTTTGAATCACGCTTCTTAATTTTCCAGGCTCTTCAAATTCAAGAGTTTTATCACGATATCCCATCATACGTAAATCTTCAATCCCTAAAATATTTGTAGCTCGCTTTAACTCTTTCTCCCTAATAGTATATAAAGATTCACGAGTTGCAAAAGGTGGATTCCCCATCGCTCTCCCCATTTCACCAAGTGTTAAGCAAACATAGGTAAGAGGGACTTTCTGCTCCGTATAAGCCAAAATTGTGCCAGCCACACAATACGACTCATCATCTGGATGCGGGAAAACAACTAAAACATGGCGCTCATTTTTCATCAATGCATTAACTCCTTCATCATATACACACTCTATAAAATAACGACCGCATACCAAGTAACTCCCACAAGAAGCCCTAAAAGAAGAATGATATAGATAGCAGATAAGTTTTTTACATTCCTCTTTGTAGACTTACCGTAATTCTCTTCTACATTTCGTGCGACTAGTACGGTCCCAAATAGTGATACAACTACAATAATAACAACTAGTGAAATCGCAAAACTCATTGTCTTCCACCTCTCTAAGGCCAGTCTATTTTAAAGCATGAATAAAATACTACCTTTCTTCTCTTATCATAATAGAAGTTTGTAAAAAACGGACCAACCACTTTTGTATTTTTTTGCTCATCCACTTTAAAAATAAAAAGCAACTGCTCACTTAGGACCAGTTGCTTTTTTACAAGGCTACTCATATTCATTTTCAATTAAAATTAATTCGATTTAAAAGTTTAGTCTTTTCATAATGAAACATTGATTGAGATAGCTCGAAAATTGTTCCATTTACAAGATAAACTGTATTTTCAATAAGAAGCGCTGGATCACCTTCATTTAGTTCTAAAAGCTTTGCATTTTCTTTATTTATTTTTTCACAACTAATAACTTTATCGGCAAAGCCAATATTTAATCGTAAATCCTCAATGAAATAACTGTATACAGAACTTAATGCTATTTCTTCATTCAAATATGGGATGATATCTTTTTTGAAATAACTTACTTCAATAGAGAATGGTTTACCATCTACAATTCTTAAACGCTTCAAAAAATATAGTCTAGTTCCAATCTCACATTGCATCCGTTCTACTATCTCTTCATTTGCCTCTATTACTTCAATCTCTAGCACTTTCGTTTCAATATTTTGTGAAACGAGATTTTTCGTTAATCCACGTAAACTTCCTAAATTAATGTAATCTGTTACAGAAGTTTCACGTAAAAACATCCCACTACCTTGCACTTGAAAAATATAACCTCTATTCACAAGTTGACTAATTACTTTACGTATCGTATTACGGCTTACTTCAAATCGATTCATCAACGCTTCTTCTGTAGGTAATTTTTTCGTTTCATTAAAAAGCCCATCTCGAATGTTTTGCTCTAACACATCTGCAATTTGTTTATACTTTGCACTCATACACTTTCTCCTAAAATACTCTTTTATCTGTTATAACTCTTCTCCTCTCGTTTCGATCACATGTTTATACCAATGAAACGAAAGTTTCTTCTTACGTTTTAAGTTATCATTATGATCGACAAAAATAAAGCCATATTGCTTTTTATATCCATTTAACCAACTTAACAAATCAATAACTGACCATGCATAATAACCTTTTAAATTAATTCCCTCTTGAATTGCACGCTTCATTACTTTTAAATGCTCTTCAATAAATTTAATTCTCGGAACATCTACAATTTCTCCGTCAATGATTGGATCTTCATCACCAAGTCCATTTTCCGTTACATACATCTTTATGTCGCCGTAACGTGCTTTCAACATATGCAATCCATCTAAGAAACCTTCGGGAGATATTTCCCATCCCCATTTTGTATATGTTTTATCATCCATTTTAACTGTTCGATAAAAACCATCAAAAGAAGGATTACCTGGAGCAAGTGTTGAGTTTTCTCGAGAATGTTCTTCATTCTTTAGATCCATATCGTATCTTTCCACTCGTATCGGTTGATAATAATTCAAGCCAATAAAATCATTTTTCCCGGCATTTTGTTTAATGATTTCTAATTCTTCACCCGTCCAATTAGGAGTCCATCCTTTTTCCTTTAATTGCTGTACAACATAAGACGGATACTCACCTTTTAAAACTGGATCGTAGTACCAATGCGTTTCATATTCATTCGCATGATTTGCTGCTAGTATATTTTCTTTTTGATCATCCACACTATAAGCAGGTAAGAAAACATGTGTAATCCCTATCTCCCCATACTGTTTCAGCTGCTTGTACACCGCAACTGTTTTCGCATGCGCATAAAATACATAATGAGTCGCTTGAAAATACTTTGGAACATCATTTTGTATTCCTGGTGGATGTGCACCTTTTAAATAGCCTAATCCACAAAACATTACTGTTTCATTGAAAGTAATCCAATGTTTCACTCTATCACCAAATGCCTTAAAGCAAATTTCTGCATACTTTACAAAAGCCTCTGCTGTTCGTTTATTCGTCCACCCACCATCTTTTTCTAACGGTAATGGTAGATCCCAATGATATAAAGTGGCAAACGGTACAATCCCGTACTTTAAACATTCATCAATTAAATTGTTATAAAATTCAATTCCTTTTTCATTTACCTCTCCATCTCCAGTCGGCAATATTCTCGCCCAAGAAATCGAAAAACGATACGATTCCAATCCCATCTCAGCCATTAAACGAACATCTTCCTTATATCGATGATAATGATCAACCGCTACATCACCATTTGTTCCATCGTATGTTTTGCCAGGAATTTTTGAAAACTCATCCCAATTCGTAACACCTTTTCCATCCTCATTCCATGCACCTTCTACTTGATAAGAAGCTGAAGCAGCCCCGAATAAAAAATCATGTGGAAACTTCATAATATATACCTCCGTTTCATTACAATAAATCAAATTCATTACTACATATAAAATTTATAGGTACAAATTTTATATGTAGTAATTATAGCTTAAGTTTCGATTTTTTTCTATCATGAACGTACGATATGTAAAACTATATTTGATGTTAATTTTTAGAAAACAAAAAAGAAGCGACGTATTTCATCGCTTCTTACTATGACAATCTTTACTCTTTTACAAGTGACTTATTCGCTCTTATAACTTCTTGATAAAGTATTGGGGACCATTTTTCATTTATATAATCTTGAATTACCCAGCCCACTCTCGTAGGATTCTTTTGCTTTATATAGCTTGCAATTTCAGGATTTATGTAGGACGCATAATAATATGGACTATTCCATGCTGTACCACCAGAAGACAAGCTTGTAAAATTAATATATAGATGATTACAATCTTCACTGTTGTTAATCGTTTCATTTATAGTATCTTTAATAGATGTTACTTTCTCATCATAACTCACTTTATATTTATCTTGTACTGTTACATTTACATTTTGATTTACAGTTGTCGTAAACGTGTCATTATCTGACCAATAAAAATTATTATATCCTCCAGATTCATTACTACCACTGTATCTTTTTAGTAGCACAATTTTCCCTCGAGCATCTCCAAGTCTTATATTCCCTTCTGTTTTTAAAAAGATAGGATCAAGAAAATAATTTTTTTCAAACGTACTACTAAATGAATCTTCTGCCCCTTTCATATCCTCATACTCTTTTTTTAAAGACATAATAATCGTTTCACTTGGATTATCTTTTAAAAATTGTTTCGCTTCATTTATAAATTCATGCAATGTTACATAAAGATATAATGGCCCATGATGAAGAACTATCGTATTATCATCTGTTAAACGCCCTCTAATATCAAAAATTCTAGCTCCGTGATCCATTTGGTAACGAACATTATATTCTTGCGTCATTCCCCATACTTGCTTTATCGGATTTTGCAACTTGAACGTTCCACTATCATGTGTTCCTGGAATTGAAATTCGTGCTAACGGTACGTTATCGGGTATAGGTTGCATCCATTTTGACCAGTTTTCAAGCCCATTACCAGCGCTAGCAGCAACTGCTTGCTTATCATTGAAAGCAAATACAAATGTGCTAAGTATAGTACTACATATAAATAATTTCAAAATAAACTTCTTATTGCTCATTTTTATTCCTCTCTCTTTCTATTTTATATCACACTTATTGAATATAGAATAAGCTACTTAATAAATAACATTTCATAAATATGGAATATTGCATATAAGTAAAATTTAAAAACATCCACATATTCTCATCTCAATGCATTAAAAAAATTTAATATCCCTTTTCACTAGATAAATTATAGTAATCAACAACATAAACTTCAACGGGCTTTCATATGCAATATTTCATATTTGGGTCCTACATGATATAAATAAAAAACTTATGATGATTATTTATTCCATACGTGCTAATATACTTATATTAAAATATAAATACGTACCTTATATACTCTGAACTACATTATTCAACAGCTAAAACTTAATTTTTTATTAGGAGGATTTACAATGAAATTATTAAAAATAAAACATATAATTCCTTTATCTGCAGTAGCACTTACATTCGTATGTAATCAAAGTACAGCTGAAGCTTCCACCATACATACAGTAAAAAAGAATGATACACTTTGGGGCATCAGTAAGCAATATGGCGTTTCCATACAGGCCATTAAACAAGCGAATAATAAAGGAAACGATCAAGCTTTTATTGGAGAACAGTTACATATTCCAGAATCTATGAAATCAAATGAGGTTACAGTTCATCAAAACGAAAAAACTACGAACACTTCTGGACAAATTATTTACCAAGTACAACCGGGAGATTCATTAGAAACGATAGCAAAGCGCTACGACGTAACCGTTCAATCTATAAAACAAATTAACAACACAGTCGGTAACAAGCTTTATACAGGACAACATTTGAAAATTAATTCCAGTATTTCCGAAAAAGAAAAAGACTTAATGGCACGCTTAGTTACCGCGGAGGCAGGTGGCGAATCATATAAAGGAAAAGTAGCTGTAGCAAAAGTTATCCTAAATCGAGTAAATGCAAAAGGATTTCCAAATACAATAACAGGTGTTATTTATGAACCTATTAAACGCGGATATGCATTTACTCCTGTTACCGATGGTAGAATTAATCAGCCTGCAAGCGCAGAAGCAAAAATGGCAGTAGAAGAGGCTATCTCTACAAATGGAATACATTCTGATTGGCTTTATTTTTACAATCCAAAAACTTCAACAAACAAATGGATTACGACACGTCAAACAGTAGCGGTAATCGGTAACCACGTCTTCGCTAAATAAAACTATAATTCTCTTCAAATTTATGCACTTAACAACTATTTCAAATGATTAGCAGACCTCTTCACTTAAAAGGTCTGTTTTTTTATATGTAAGATTTTATTAATCATATGACATAGTGATCATTTAAAACTATTTCTTCTTTCAAATAAAAACATTTGTATTTACTCCACCACTCGGAGAAATTAAAATCGCATCAAGTTCAAAAACTCCCTCTTTATTAATAAAAGCTATTTCTTAACTTCATAAAAGTGTTATACACTAAGAAAATAAAAAACAAACTATTCGTTAGCAGGTGAAAGAATATGTATGATGTTACAATTATCGGAGCTGGAGTGAGTAGCATTTTTATGGCTTATTCACTAGCTAAAAGTAACAAAAAGGTTTTAATTCTTGATAAAGGTAAAGCGCTAGAAGATCGCCATTGTCCTTTAGACCAAGGAAAAGTGTGTAATTGTACTACATGTGATAAATATTTCGGGTTTGGTGGTTTAGGAAAATCTGAAGGAAAATTTAATTATACAAACGGATTTGGCGGAGAACTTGAGCAAAAAGTCGGTAAAGAAGGCTTTTTACAACTTATGGCTGAAGTAGATGAGATTCTATGTCAGTTCGGAGGAAATTCTGTTTCAAAATATTCTACAGAAAATCCAACTCTTAATAAGATAGCTGAAACGTGTGGTTTACAAATGCTAACAACAGAAGTAAGGCATCTTGGTACTACACTTTCAAGTGACATTTTTCAGCAGCTCTATGAATTTTTACTTACGAAAATAAATATCCAATTTCATATAGATGTACACCATATTATGAAACAGAAAGATCACTTTACAATAGAGACAAATGAAGGAACAGTTCAATCTAAGCAACTAGTATTTGCAACTGGGCGTTCCGGAGCGGATTGGCTAAAAGAAATGTGCACTTCTCTAAATATTTCTCAAGAGCAAACTCGTGTAGATTTAGGTATTAGAGTAGAGATGAAAGAACACCAATTACGTTCTATATTAAAAGATACATTTGAGACGAAACTCTCTTATGAGCATGAACTTTTCACGGCTACTACTTACTGTATGAATCCAAAAGGACGCATTATTCGAAAGTACGAAGACGGCTTGATTATGCCTGACGGTCAAAATTTCCGAGAGCAAGAAACTGGCACTTCTAACTTAAATTTCACTTTATTTATCCCGCGCTATTTTCCAACTCTCAAAGAAGCAAATGTATACGCAAGTTCAATTATTAAAAACATTAACCAAGGACGAGATCGGATTGTTATACAACGTTTAGAGGACTTAATAAAGAAACAACCTACAGTGGAGAACAACATGAAACATAATCGTATACAGCCTACACTACACGGAGATTATGGAGACTTGAATAAAGAAATTCCTCCATTATATATTGAAGGGCTCAAAAAATTTTTATTACGTTTAGAACAATTTATCCAAGAACCTATCGATCAAGATACTTTATTATATGGAATTGATGGAAAGTTCTATGCTCCTACAATAAAAATCAATAACCATTTTGAAACAAGTATGAATGGGCTATTTTTAATTGGAGATTGTTCAGGCGTCACTCATTCATTATCTCAAGCAGCCGCAAGCGGTCTCTATGTTGGAAAATATTTATCAGGTATTTAAACTTTTTAATTAAGATGCCAGTCAAATGTTTTAAGTTTCACCAACACTTTACTTATCTAATAATAGCTTTAACGAAATTATTATCCCTCCCCCGCTGATGATTAAGCCACAAAGAATCAGCGGGGGAGGGATATATTGAAAACACATGAAAAAACTACATTCTATATAGAATGTGGTTTTCTACTAATTAATATAACCGTTCGCTTAAAACTGGCCTTTCCAAAAATTTAAACCAATTGAATGTCAATAGTTTAAAAATCATCTATTCACTTTCACTTTCATTTGTTCGATATTTTGTAACATCATCATAGTGTTTAATATGTTAGGATGTCTATAAGTCAATTTCACTACAACTATGACTTTTTTTGCTCCGTTTCTAAAAAAAAATTAGATTTATGTTACTTCGCTTTAAAATTCTCCATTGTATGTATATGAATACTTCAAATTATTACCTTTAGAAAAATATAATCTAAATGGTTCACCACACTCTAATAGTTATAAAAATACAATATATAACATTGGTTAAATAAATTCTATAAAGAAGGTGTAAAAATGAAGAATAAAATAAATTTACAACTGCAAAATATAAGCTTTGTTATAATAATTGCTTTAGCAGTATGGTTAAAAACATATCTTATTACGCGATTCAGTTTTGATTTAAAAATTGAGTCTTCTACACAAGAACTTATTTTGTTTATTAGCCCTCTCGCTGCATCGTTAGCATTTGTTGGATTAGCATTATTTGCAACCGGTGAAAAGAGAAATTATATAGCGCTATGTATTAATCTCTTATTAACAATCGTACTTGTTGGGAATGTCATGTTCTATGATTTTTATAATGATTTCGTTACGTTACCAGTACTTGGACAAACATCAAACTTCGGCCAATTAGGCGGCAGTATTATAGAAATATTGAACTACAAAATTATACTCACATTCGTAGACATTATTTTCTTCTTTATTTTATTAAAAAAGAAAGCAATAGTCTTTAAAACAGAACGTGTAACTCATTCTGCACGCTTATTATATTTTCTTTTAACAATTGGTGTATTTTTTGCAAATCTACAGCTTGCAGAAAAAGAACGACCTGAATTATTAACGAGATCCTTCGACCGCGTAATGCTTGTGAAAAATTTAGGACTATACACTCATCAAGTATATGATTTAACACTACAAGTAAAAGCTGGATCCCAAAAGGCACTTGCAGATAGTAGTAAATTACAAGAAACTGAAAACTACGTAAAATCAAACCAAAGTGAACCAAATCCTAATATGTTTGGTGCAGCGAAAGGAAAAAACGTAATTGTCGTTACTCTTGAATCTTTGCAAACCTTTTTAATAGGTGCATCAGTTAACGGTCAAGAAGTTACGCCATTCTTAAATGAATTCATAAATGAAAGCTATTATTTCGATAACTTTTTCCACCAAACTGGTCAAGGAAAAACATCGGATTCTGAATTTCTAATAGATACATCGTTGTATCCATTAAATCGAGGTGCTGTATTCTTCACGCACGGTAACAACGATTATACTGCGACTCCAGAAATTTTACGTCAGCAAGGTTATTTCACTTCTGTATTCCATGCGAATAACGCAACATTTTGGAATCGTAACATTATGTACTCTGCTCTCGGTTATGATCGTTACTATAACGAACTTGATTACAAAATTACGCCCGAAACAAATTTAAATTGGGGATTAAAAGATATCGAATACTTTGATCAATCAGTAGATATATTAAAAACTGTTGATCAACCATTTTACGCTCGTTTTCTTACTTTAACGAACCATTATCCATTTACGTATGATGAAGATACAAAATTCATTGAACCATACAACTCTGGTAATGGCGTATTTGATCGTTATATCGTAACAGCACGTTACTTAGACGAATCAATTAAAAAATTTATTGAGCGTTTAAAAGCCGAGGGAATGTATGATGATTCTATTATTGTGTTGTATGGTGATCATTATGGCATTTCTGAAAAACACAATCGCGCAATGGCACAGTTTTTAGAAAAAGATCAAATAACAGAATTTGATACTTTAAATTTACAACGCACACCTTTATATATTCATATCCCTGGCCAAACAGAAGGTCAAACTATTTCAAAGCCTACGGGACAAATCGATATGAAACCTACTATTCTAAATTTATTAGGGATTGATACTACTAACGATATCCGTTTTGGCCATGATATGTTTTCAGATCAATATACCGGTTTTGTTATTTTACGTGATGGTAGCTTTATTACAGACAAGTATGCATATACAAATCATACTTTTTATAATCGAGAAACAGGTGAGGTTGTAGATTTACCCAAAAAAGAAGCCCAAGAAATGATTAACCGTGCACAAAATGAATTACGAATGTCTGACAAAATTATTGAAGGTGATTTATTACGTTTCTCAGAAAGTAATAAAATTAAAACTGGAGAAGTAAAAACTAAAATTAAAGAAACTGAAAAATAATCTATATATGCGAAGGGAGCAACTTATTAAAAGTTGCTCCCTTTTTACTTTTTTATAACACATGGTGCAATTTCATATAAAAAAACTGATATATTTTACTTTTATTCTACGCTTGTTTCTAAAGTTACATCTGTATAGGTATTATCATCACCTATATTTAAAATTACTTCACATTGACGTAATCTCAATTCAAAGAGCTTTATAGGATCATGGTAAACTTCAGGGTTTGATTTCATTTTATGCAATTTATCTTGTTTTTCTTTTATTTCTAAATGAGTGTTTTCTACAGCTTGTTCCAACGCACCAAATGGATTTCTAAAGAACATATTAATATCCCGCTCTTGTGTGTTTTCAAACAGCTCAAATTGCAAGAAAAACTTCTTCATAGTAGAAGCCGTTACATCGGTATAATCTTCATTTTCTAAATACTGTTTGTATTTGTTATATAGCATAGCTTTATTTTTAGGAAGAACTCCAAATAATTTACCGGCACTTTTCAGTAAAAATTGCGCTGGCGTAAATCGGCGTAAAATATTTACTTCTTCCATTTGTATTCTAGTTGTCATTCTATCAGTATCTCTGCGCCAGTCATCAATTACTTTAAAGTCACATTCTAACTGTATTCGATTTTCTCCAAATAAAGAATTAAGTCCTTCACTAGTTTCTTCTAGGTACAATTGACTTTGAAGGAGCTCATTATTAGAGTTCGCAATCCAATTTTGCATAGAGCGAGCAAGAATAGGTAATACAGTTTGTTCTAGATATTGTTGCACTCTTCCATTCATCGCTGTGTTTAGTTCAATATCAATGTGACTAAAATCGCTTTCTTCACTAATTAAATCGGAACAACTCTGCAATAGTTTCGGAATATGTTCTGTAAGATCATTAGTAATTTCGTTTTTCATCGTACGATATGATTCTGTAATTAAATGAATTTTTTCCTTCTCAAAAGCAGTAAGGTTATTAATACAACCATTAAGTTTAACTAACATATCTTCATTCCAATTAATAGAATCCACTAAATCTTTTTCCCTCTCGACGCGCTTATCCAAAAGATATGTAATTGTTTTTCGAATGAAAAACAATAGCTTTTCAGTACGTTCTGCATCGATATTTTTATAGTTAAAGTTAAAATGAATAAACTCAGTTAAATCGTTTAGTTGTTTACTATTTGTATATAACGAAGAATAAGGGAAAACTCTTGCATTAGGGAAATATGTGTTAATTCTCACTTGCGTATCTTGTATAACTCTTTTTGCTTCTGCTTCATTGTAAATATTATCAATTTTATTTAATAAAAAATGAACTTGTAGATTTGGTGTATGTTCTTGGATACTTAATAGAATGTCACGTTCTTTGTCAGTAAAAGGTGAATCCGCATTCAATACGAATAATAATTCATCTACAGAATTTAAATATTCAAACACCTCATCTCTCGCATCATTGTTCCTATTAAAGCTAGGTGTAACAACGCATGTAAGTTTGTTTTTACTTAAAAATCTGCATGGTAACTTAAATTCAACACATGCTCTATCTCTATATGTTTGACGGTGCACTGCCATCATGTTATGGAAATCAGAGAAATTCTCAGTTGTTGTAATTTCCGAATCTGTTATAGCGTTAATTTCTGTATAAGCGTCATTTTTAAAAACAACTACATTTGAGATTGAGTTCTCTAATATATTTTCTCCTAAAATAGAGTTAATAAATGACGCTTTTCCGTTTCCTGAAGTTCCCGTTACTAATAGGCAATTTGTTCTTAAATCTGCAAGCTCGCCAACTAACCAGCTAAATCGGTGACCCATTTCTAAATCATGTTCTTGTGCCCAGTATGTAATAGATTCAAAAAGATGTAAACTATACTCTAAGCCATTCACATGATTAATAGAATATGACAGTAGGTTTTCCGCATCTTTTATATCCGCTGAATCTATTTTAGAAGGAAAAATCTCATCCCATGCCAATACTGCTGCAGATGGAAATACAGCATGAGAGGGATTGACTACCTTTAACCAATTTGTTAAAAGATTTGGAATGATATCGTGTAATTGTCTAAGCATATATTGACCTTGAATTAATTCAAAGTATGTTTCTTCGTAAAGAGAAGAAATTTCGTCCCATATATCGGACGAATGTATTTCGATATGTATGAAAAATTCATTTATTGTGTTAAGCCATAATAAGTAATTTTGTTCATCTTTATAGCTGCGCCAAAGTGATGAAACTATTTGCGTAAATTGTACTTGATCTACATTATTTAATGTTATTAATACTTTATAAAAATAATCTGGTGAAATATTTTTAGTAAATCCTTTATCGATATATTCTTTTAGAACCTCAAACCACGGATAAGATTCTGTTCGAATTAACTCGTTCACAGCAAGCTCTACTGCACTATCAAAATCTTGCTGTTCTTCATAAAAGGAACGTGCAATTGTTGTGACGTTTGGATAATCGGGATTTAAAGAAACCGCTTCTTTTATAACAGCGAAAGCTGCTTCAAAATTATTTTGCTCGATGTAAAGAGACAGTAATTGCAGTACAATTTCGGTCATAAGTATTTTGTTATCAGTAGTAATGGAAGTATACACATTTTCAGCAACTGATAATTGGTTAAGTTCGAAGTAAGCATCCGCAATATTTTTTTGTGCCCATGGCGCTAATTCATTACTAACTTTCTCCCATTTAAAAATAGCCGCTTCAAAATCTTGATGGTGATAATAAAATTCACCTTGTGCAAAACGAATATAAGATCCATCAGAAATCTCATTTTTTTCTTCGTTTACATAAGCTTCTCCAAGTACTTGAAGAGGTGGGTGCGTTTCATTCTCCATTAGGAATGTTTCATAATACATCTTTTTTATTAATTGTTTTTCTAATCTCATCTTTTCCCCCACTATATCTCGAAAATACATTTTTTGAGATATGTCAATACTTTTTTGTATGTATGCTTTTTATCTTAACAAAGAATTCCTTTTGGAAAATTTCATTTTCCTTTCATTTTTCAAGTAAGATTGAATTTTTATGAGAAAAGTTTCAGTTTTTTTTCAATTCCCTTTCAGTTGTGAAACAACATTAAATGTTCCTAATAACCTAATAAAACTATAATATTCCACATTATATTATCAGGAAAACTCTATATATATTACATTATAAAAACAATCTATAACGAATATATATGCAAGACTCCCTTCGCTAATAAATAAAAGAAATCATTATAATATATTTCTCACATTGTTTTCCTTTGAAATATTTCAGTAGTTACGTAATTAAATTCCATTAACCTATATAAATAACTAGTCCAAAAAAAATCTATATGCATATCATGTTATAGTAAAGAATTCAGGAAATCCTAAAAAGGAGGCATTTTCATGTTTGAAGATAAATCTAAAATAAATTACCCATATGAATTTACTGAAACTACAACAGTCCCTCTAAAAAATCCCATCAATAAAACTTTCAAAAACGGCTCTGGTACACATAACTTCCCAATTAAAAAGCATTATAAAGAGCAGGTTTTATATACTGAAAAAATTAATAATAATAAAAATAAATAACCGTATAGATTCTTATAACAATTAACCAAATAAGAATCAATATTTGGCCATGCATAGTTATGTGTTTAATAATGTAGAAATCCTTATTATACAATTTACGTACCTTTAAAAAGTGCTGATATACGGCGCTTTTTTATACATAGATAATAGAAGAACAAAAAAGGTATGGATATTTTCCACACCTTTTTTGTTCTTTGCTATTTATAAATGGAGTAGTACGTCCATGTTTATTTTACCTAATAGCACTTTAATGGGCCTTCTAGAAGAAATAAAAGCTAGTTTAATGAAAAAATAAGTTTCTTAGCCAATACCCCTACCAGCAGAATTTTACTGGTAGGAGTCATTGGATTGAATTTATATAATACCTTGAATATTTTACGTCTATTTTTTCTTAAGGGATATTTATTCAGGTTACGTATTAGATTATCAATTATATCCCTTCGGATCCCTGCTTTTTATAGGCCATTATTGCTCTATTATATATATTTAAAAATTTTCCAAACGTGGTTTCAAAGCTACTTAGTTTTCATAAAATATTTTTTGTTTCCGTTGAAACGGATAGGCTTTAATCTCATCTGTATCTAAATTTTCATGAAATAAATGAATAGCTATAATTTGTCTACAATCGTAGGTGTGATAATAATATGTTCCAGACTCCATACACATTACGCTTGTATATATGGTATTATCTAATGTACCTTCTTCCGTTATTACTCCGCCTTTAGGAACCTCACAATTTGATAAGATATGAAAAAGGGCCGATACTCCCTTTTCTTCACTATCTATACCTTGAATGTTTTGTTTGCCATATGCTGCCCGCACAAATCTTGATGGCGGGGTGAAATCCCCTGGAAGTCCCATTGAACCTGAGCCCTGACCAAAAGCACTTAATGGTACATTACTCCACTCTGTTGGCGCGAATGGCTGCGATTTAAGGCCAATATATTGTCTTAAATTTTGTAAATGCCAACTAAACTCCGGACTATTAGTCATCACTCCTAGTGAGTTGTCATACATTTTTAATCCTTCATTTGTTGGCTCCAGTACAATGCAATCTCCCCATTTATCCGCTAAAATCCAATGGAGTGGCGGCGTAAGTCCTAAATCCGGTAATGGTATATCCAAAAAGGTAATGCTATCTACAGATTTCTTTAACTCTTTGACAGAATTGAATTGTGTGAGACTCCAAGTCACAAAATCAAATGGAGCCAAATTCGTTTTGTTATTATCTATGCTTTTACTATAAGTAGCGAATCCTGGAAAATAGAGTGTTGCACATGTCATACCTGCTTCATTTACTCCGTCCGCCATAATGACCCTTCCTTGATGATTAATCCCCATTCCGACCGTAGCATGTTTCGTATTGATGATTTCACCAGTTATATTATTCCACTGGTAATGTCGAGGAATGATTATTACTTCTTGATTCAAATCTAATGTAAAATCCATCGTTCTTGCAAAAAGGTGCTGACCGTTTTTTGTCTGTAATGTCAAACTAGTACACATAAAGAACACCCCATTTTATGGTTTTATCTACACTTTACATAATTCCGATAAATCTGTAAATTAAAAACCACTTTCCTTACAAAAAAATGAGAAAGCACATATAAATTACAAATAGGTTATCTCTAGTTTATAAATGAATTTTTAAAATATAGTTGCAAAAGAATTATATTAAAAAGGAGCGACTTGTTATAATCTGTACCCTCTCTACTACACTGATATTTCCAAAACAACTTTTGCACCGCGCAGCTTTTCCGAATTACTTAAGTAAAGGTTTCCACCGTGCTGCTTTGCAAAGTTTTTAGCAATGTATAAACCCATTCCATGATGATTTTTAGAGTTTCTACTTTTATCTCCTCTGTAAAACTGCTCTGTAGCTGAATTTATTTCCTCTTCTGTAAATCCTCTTCCCGAGTCCTCTACAATAAATTGCAGTTTTTCACTAATCATTTCCACTGAAAACATCAAGTCACCATTTGTTGGAGAATATTCAATTGCATTCATCATTATATTCATAATAGCCCTTTTCAAAGCAGTCTCGTCAACATGAATCAAATTTGGTATATCCTGAACATTTTTAATTAGATTTAACTGTTTGCCCAAAACACAAATTGCACTTTCTTCTATAATATTACGAATAAAGTTATGTAAATCTATTTGCTTAAATTGAAGTGAAGTACCTTCCTCACATTTCGTAATGTCGAGTAAAGTTTTCATATACAGTTCCATCTCATCAACACTTTTCAAAATATGCTCATTACATTTCTTCTGATTTGAATCTAGCGTTGATTCATTTAATAGCTCGGCATTCCCTCTCAGTATCGTTAATGGCGTCTTAATATCATGTGCCAAAGCAGCAATCTGCTCTCTTCTATTCGTTTCCATATCCCACTGTGTACGTAAGGAACTATTCAATTCATCTTTCATTTTTACTAAAGAATTTAATACTTCATTCACTTCTATTATTTTAGATTGTTCTACTTGAAAATCTAAATCTTCCTTTTGAATTTTATCCGTTACATTTCTCAAAATTAGCATTTCCTTTGACAATGATTTGCCAAAATAGCGAGATAGAAATATCACTTCAGCAACAAATAATAGAATAAAAAGAACAATTTCACAAACTTCCGGACTCGGTAAATACTTCTGCAAAAAAGGATTTTTAAAATTAGCATGTAAAGTATATAGAATGACACAAACATCTTTATCGCGTTCTATAATTGCATAGTAGTACTTACCATCGCCTTTTTCATCATTCTGTATGTTATTCCATATTTGCTCCGCATAATCTTTATTTATACTCCCTTGAATAACGTTTCCTGAAAAATCATACACGGCATATTTATATTGTTTTAAGATTTGATCATCGTCCTGTTCCGCTTTAACTATGGCGTCTCTTTGCAACTCAATCTGTTTTTCATAATAATTTGCTGGAAGGATTATTTCTGCGTTAACTCCAATTTGGAATAGAATCATAAAAAAAGTAACTAACGCAATCGTCCCTATTGAAAATGCAAAGATATACTGGATTAATATTTTGCTAAGGTTGACTTGTTTTTTCACTTTCTCCATTTATAACCAATTCCCCATACTGTTTCTATTGGATTCATGTCGTGTTTACACAATTTTTGACGGATATTTTTAATATGTTCTACAATTACTTGGTTATCGCTTTCTCCCTCATATCCAAAAACATTTTCGTAAATCTTTTCTCTTGAAAATACTTGCCCATGATTCAAAGCTAAATATTCACAAATTCCGTACTCACTTTTCGTAAATGCGATAGATGTATCGTCATGCCATATTTCTTTACATAATAGATGAAATGTAAGACCTGATAGAAAAAATGCATTTTGCTTTTCTCTATGCTCACGCCTTACATGTGCGGACACCCTCGCACGCAGTTCTCCAATTCCAAAAGGTTTTGTAATATAGTCATCTCCGCCGAGGCTAAGCCCTGTAATCAGATCCTTCTCCATTGTTTTCGCAGTTAGAAACACAATTGGACTATCGACCAAATCTCGTATCTCCTTACAAAGTGTAAATCCATCTATTTCTGGCATCATGACATCTAATAGAATTAAATCATAATGACAAAATTTATCCTTTGATATTGTAAGAGGATTACTAACGGCAGTTACCTCATGACCTTCTTTCTCTAAAGCATTTTTTATAATATAAAGGATACCGTCCTCATCATCAATTGCTAATATTCTTGCCATATAGAATCTCCCCCTCGTTTCCATTATAATACAAATATACTTACATTTCTTTGCGTCCTTCATAAAAGGAAAACCACATAAGGGAAATAACAAATGCAATGATCGTGAAACAAACGCAAATCACCGCTCCAATTTTTGCCTCTACTTGTAAGACATGAATAGAATCGGGACTCAATTTGTGTTCCAAAAAATAATTGCATAATCTCACACCCCACGCACATGGCGTGTATTTCCAAATCACATCTCCCATCCCTGTAAGCATTAAAGCTGCCAATAAACTTTCTATAATTCCAACCCCAATGGAAGCACCTTTACTAAAGCGAAAATTTAAAAACAGATGACATATATACATAAAGATTTGGCAACCAAAAAGAATGAAGGAAATTTCAACATACAAAGCAAATTGAAATTCATTTTGTCCTAACCAAAAATGAAACCCTGCCGCAAACCCAACGACTGCCAACATAGTTGAACAAAAGCCACATATTAAAAGTAAACATACTTTACTAATAAATGCTTTACGCCTTCCGTATTCCGTTGATAAAAGTTCTTTAAAATCCCCTGCAAAAGCCTCTTGTTCCACAACAGAAGAACACACAATGCTAATTAGCAACGGAAAAGATATTGATAATACTTGGATATATCCTGAAACCTTATTTATAGAATCAACTTGTGAAAAGGAATAATAACTTAAAAAAAGAGCAATACCGATGATTGGCATCGCTATATGTATCCAAAAAAAAATCGTATGTTTCATTTTTATAAAGTCCGCTCTTAATATTCTCGACAAGACTGTCATATTATTTTGCCTCCTGCTTTTCAAACCATTTTGCCGTCATATAAGTGAACAAAAGGAACAACACGACAGAAATTGCCACACCTGGCAGAATTGCATCGTAGGAAAGGAGTTCTTGTTTGAACGTTACACTTCCGGTTTCTGCATATAAACCATTTGGTAATATTTTTAAAATAGGAATCATAAGTCTACTTGGATATGTGTATGGACTAATCATCCAAATATTTTCTGTTGCTAATACAACCCCCAAAAGTCCATTTGCCCCTATATTCAATAGAAGTGTCGGAAATAGACCTATTTTACTACCTAAAAACAAGCATATCGGAATTTGCCACATAAAAGTAACGATTAAAAAAACACTTCCTAATAGCGCATTTACTGTAGGTATGATTCGGAAATTCTCCTTATTTAATAGTAAATTAGATAACTGGATTCCACAGAAAAAAAGTATGCATGAAAAGCTCAAAATCCCTAAAATTAATAATACTTTAGAAATCCACACTCGTTTTAATGAAACTGGTAACGATAAGATGGAACGATTATTCATTTTCTTATCTTTCTCCGCAAGAAGTACACAACTTAAAGAAATCATTCCTGGAAGCATCGTAACGTACCACCAGTTGTAACTAGATAATTGAAAATAATCCGCCGATAATAAAAAAGCAATTAGTATTGTAGCAAATGGAACTAGCCATATAAGTTTGTTCAAAAAAGTGTGTTTAATTTTAATTTTTTCAGATGCAATATATAAATTCATTTCTTATGCCTCCCTTCTATACTTTCCAGCCACTTGTACAAATAAATCTTCCAGGTCATCATCCTTATTCAGCTTCCCCTGATACCCCAATACACCGCCTGATATAATCCCAACATGATCTGCAATTTGACTTACTTCGCTTAAAATATGACTGGATAAAATGACAGTAATTCCTTTTGCAGGAAAGGAAAGGATTAGTTTTCTTAATTCCTGAATCCCAAAAGGATCTAGTCCATTCATCGGTTCATCTAATATTAAAAACTTCGGATGATTCAGCAATGCAATCGCAATTCCCAATCGTTGCTTCATCCCCATAGAAAATTCTCTCGCTTTTTTCCGATCTGTATTCTCTAGCTCCACAACATGCAACACTTCATCAATCCTTGATTTAGGCAAACCTAAAACAGTCGTACGAACCTGCAGATTTTCTCTTGCTGTTAAATTTTCATAAAGTGGAGGAGACTCAATTAAAGCACCAATAGAATGTAAATCGTGCCGCGTCCATTTATGACCATCAAAATAAATCTCACCAGAAGTAGGTATAAGCATGCCTGTTATCATTTTTAAAGTGGTTGATTTTCCCGCCCCATTAGGACCTAACAATCCATAGATTGCATATTTCGGTACCGAAAGCGAAATGTTTTGTACCACACTTTGCTTTCTAAATGTTTTGCAAAGATTTTTTGTTTCTAACATCATCTCAGTCATCCTAAACTTCCTCCTCGTATATTGTAATTCTAGAGTAAACGACAATTATAAGGATTCTATAAGGAAAATAAAAAAACATAGAGAGAAAGGGAATGTTTTTCAAATGCGATATGTATGAGACTATGTATTCACATAATTTTTCTATACTTGGTTACAAATAATGAATTTATTAAAGAACGAAAAACTTTTAAACTAAATGCAAATAAAAAAGAAGCGATTTATTTCATCGCTTCTTTTTTATAAAATCACAGTGTCCCTACATAACCCTCTTAAACATCTTCTCCAACTCATAAGTAGAATGATGCACAAGAATTGGTCTTCCGTGCGGGCATGTGTACGGGTTTGTTGTTGTACGTAGTTCTTCCAGTAAAGCAAATATTTGATCGTTTGTTAAATATTGATTTGCTTTAATGGATGCTTTACAGCTCATCATAATAGCTGCTTCTTCACGTAATTTTTTAATATCAACTTTTTTTAGTTTTACGACTTGCTCCATCATTTCATCAATAATTTCTGTTTCTTGACCTTTCGGGAACCACGTTGGATGCGAGCGGACGATAAAGGATTGATGGCCGAATTGCTCTAAAAATAGACCAACTTTTTTTAGTTCTTCTAACTGCTCTTCGACACGTAAAAATTCGGTAAGAGATAAATCGATACGGTACGGTACAAGTAGTTCTTGTACTTCTTGCGTAACTCGCCCTACTTTATCACGGAAGTATTCATAATTAATACGTTCCTGCGCTGCATGCTGATCAATCATATATAACCCATTATCATTTTGAGCGAAAATATATGTTCCGTGCATTTGTCCAATTGGATAAAGCGGTGGTAAGTCATTACCGTTCATTTCAATCTCTTCTATTTCCTGAACTTCTTCTTCCAATTCCTCTAATTCAAAATCGTCATCGTTGCTAGTCCATTCCTTTTCCTCCCGAACCGTTTTTTCTATTACCGGCTTAGAGGATGGCTGCCAGCTTTGCTCTTCTCTTACTAGTGACTGTGGTGGTTGCCATTCTTGCTTCGGCGGTTGCCAAAGTTGTGCTGGTTGTTTCACAGTCGTTGTTTCTTCTTGTTTTTCATCCATACCAGTCGGTAAAACGATGTTAGGCATAGATGATTCTCTCGGTTTTGTATGCTCAAACTTGAACTGTTCCTGCACACTTTCATCTTTTTCTTTTTTCTTCGTTGTTACACCAGCATCTGGAATGAGTTGTATTTTTTTGAATGCAGCTTGCAATGTTTCTTCGATAAGCTTTAGCAATTCTTGTTCTTTACTAAAACGAACTTCTAATTTCGCTGGATGTACGTTAACGTCAACAAGCATTGGGTCCATTTCAATCGATAAGAAGCCGATTGGGTATCGTCCAACTGGCAGTAATGTATGGTATCCTTGCTGAACTGCTTTCATTAATACGAAATTTCGAACGTAACGACCATTTACGATCGTTGACATATAATTACGAGACGCTCTCGTTACTTCTGGTAATGTTACATACCCTTTAATTGTGAAGTCTAAAGATTCGGCTTCAATTGGAATAAGCTTCTTCGCAACTTGAATGCTGTAAATCGATGCAAGTACTTGTCTTACATCACCGTTTCCTGACGTATGAAGCAATTTCTTTTCATTATGAAACAGTTTTAGCGATACTTCTGGATGAGACATTGCAATACGATACACGATATCTGTAATGTTCCCAAGCTCTGTATGAATCGTTTTCATATATTTAAGGCGCGCTGGTGTATTAAAGAATAAGTTTTGTACTGTAATATCTGTTCCTTTTCGGCTCGCCGTTTTCTCTTGTTTTATAATGTCTCCACCTTTAATAATAAGGTGTGTACCAGGCGCATCACCTGTGCTTGTGATTAATTCTAATTCACTTACAGAAGCAATACTCGGCAGGGCCTCTCCGCGGAAACCGAGCGTTCTTATACGAAACAAATCATTTTCATCTTTAATTTTGCTCGTTGCGTGGCGTTCAAATGCAACGATACAATCTTCTTCTGCAATGCCATCTCCATTATCAATGATGCGAATTTTCGATAACCCAGCTTCCTCTAAGTGGATTTCAATAGATGTACTATTCGCATCGATGGAATTTTCCACGAGTTCTTTTACAACTGAGGCAGGGCGCTCTACTACTTCCCCTGCCGCAATTAAGTTAGAGAGTTGATCATCGAGTTTGCGAATTTTCCCCATCTACTTACTCATCCTTTCTTTAACTTTTTTTGTAAACGATACAGTTCGTTCATCGCTTCTAAAGGCGTCATATCGAGTAAATCAATCTTTTTAATTTGTGCAAGTACTGCCGTTTCTTTTTGATCGAGCACAGGCTTGTCTTGTTTTTTCGAAGACTGTTCTCCTCCAAAGAAAGATAGTTGTGATTCTTCGTCTGTCTCTTCTTGCTTTTCTTGTATTTCTGCTTGTTCTTCTTTTACAACTACAGGTTCTGGAGCAACTTCTTGCACTTTCACTTCTGTGCGCTTTGGAATAACAATTTCTTCCTGTCCTTCTAGTTGTGCTAACACTTCTTTCGCGCGAGCGATTAAGCTATCTGGAAGCTCAGCAAGTTGCGCAACGTGAATTCCATAACTTTTATCCGCTGCTCCATCTTGAATTTTATGAAGGAAAACTACTTTTCCATTTTCTTCAATAGCTGAAACATGTACATTCTTTAGTTGGTCTAAACTTTCTTCTAACACTGTTAATTCATGATAATGTGTAGAGAATAATGTTTTCGCACCAATTTGGTCATGAATATGTTCAATGATTGCTTGTGCAAGTGCCATACCATCATACGTAGATGTACCGCGTCCAATTTCATCGAATAAAATTAAACTTCTTTCTGATGCATTTGCAATTGCATTTTTCGCTTCTAACATTTCAACCATAAATGTACTTTGACCTGAAATTAAATCATCCGCTGCACCAATTCTCGTAAAGATTTGATCGAAGACGGGTAATACTGCTTCTGTCGCTGGTACAAAGCAACCAATTTGTGACATAACAGTAACAAGTGCTAATTGTCTCATATACGTACTTTTACCAGACATGTTCGGTCCTGTAATTAAAAAGACATCCATCTTCTCCGGCATAATACAATCATTAGGTACATACAATTTCCCGTTCAATACTTTTTCAACGACAGGATGACGACCATCTTTAATAAAGATTTCGCGCTTAGTTGTTAAAACAGGTTTTACAAACTGCTCTTCTTCACTAACTGTCGCAAAACTTTGCAGTACATCTAACTCACTAATTACTTTCGCTAAATGCTGTAATTTCGGAATGAATACTTTAACTTCTTCGCGAAGTGCTGTAAATAAATCATATTCTAATTGTACAATTTTCTCTTCCGCTTCTAAGATTAATGTTTCTTTTTCTTTTAGTTCATCTGTTATGAAACGCTCTGCATTTGCAAGTGTTTGTTTTCGCTCATAGCGCCCTTCTGGAAGTGCTGCAAGATTCGCCTTCGTCACTTCAATGTAGTAGCCAAAAATACGGTTGTATCCAATTTTTAATGATTTAACCCCTGTAATATCACGCTCTCGTTTTTCAAGCTCAGCGATCCACGTTTTCCCGTTTTTACTAACGTAACGATATTGATCAAGCTTGTCATTATAACCGTCTTTAATAATATCTCCATCTTTAATAGAAAGCGGTGGGTTTTCTTGAATACTTCTTCCTAGCAATTCTGTTAAGCTCTCACATGGATCCGCACCTTGAATTAATCTAGCTGCATAAGCATTATCTAAAAGGCTAATCGCTTCTAAAATAGCTGGTACTTGAAGTAAAGAACGTCTTAACTGTAATAAGTCCCGTGCATTTACATTACCAAATGCAACTTTTCCTGCTAAACGCTCTAAATCATATACTTCTTTTAACTTTTCTTTTAAATCTTCACGTAAGAAGTAATCATTTACAAACGTTTCAACCATTTCTAAACGCTCTTCAACTTTTTCTTTCTGAATAAGTGGACGTTCCATCCACTGTTTTAACATACGACCACCCATAGCTGTTTTTGTTTTATCTAATAGCCATAATAATGATCCTGTTTTTTCTTTTGTTCGAAGTGTTTCTGTCAGTTCTAAATTTCGCTTTGAATGCACATCAATTTTCATAAACTGGTTCGTATAATAAATTTCCACTGGTTGCAAGTGATCTAACGAACGTTTTTGTGTTCTTATCACATAGTTAAATAAGCGTCCAATTGCTTTAATTAACTTTGCTTGTGAAACATTTTTCACAAGATGTTCTAACCCTTCCGGAATAGTTGTTGCATCTTCATACGAAATCGTCATTTTTAATGTTTCAGTTAATTTATTTAATTCATCTTTTGAAAATGTAGAATCTACAACAATTTCTTTTGAACCAGTTGCATACACTTCTAATAGAATATCTTCTACTGAACCTGTTAACAACGTCACTGTATTTTGTCCAGTCGTTAAGTCATTACAAGCTAGCGCATAAGATCCATCTTCGAAATGTGTTAATGCTGCTAAGAAGTTATTCTCTTTCTCGTCTATTGTACGCCCTTCCATCATTGTTCCTGGCGTAATTAGTTGTACGACTTCACGACGTACTACACCTTTAGCTGTTTTTGGATCTTCCACTTGCTCACAAACAGCTACTTTATATCCTTTTTCAACAAGTTGTTCAATATAATTTTTAGCTGCATGATGCGGTACACCGCACATCGGTATACGATCACTACTGCCACCATCTCGGCTCGTTAATGTAATTTCAAGTTCATGAGCTGCTTTAACCGCATCTTCAAAGAACATTTCATAAAAATCACCTAATCGGAAAAATAAAAAGGCATCTTGATAGTCTGCCTTAACCTTTAAATATTGCTGTATCATAGGGGTATATTGCGTCATACTTTTCCTCCATAATTCTTACATAGTAATCAATTTTCATATATGTCACACTTCACGGACATCCATATCTCCTATTTCAGGAGTCTTTCCTCATTATAGCACATTTCATAATGAATCATGTTCATTCAAGCATCACTTATGTAAAGTAAAAAGCTAGGAAGAACTTCTCCCTAGCTTTCTATTACTCTTCTTCTGCATCGACGATAAAGTTCGGATCTAATTCTTCAAACTCATCATCATCGACTTGAAAATCCTCGTCTGATTCTACGCAACCTTCAGGATTTACACTTACACAAATTTTCGTTTCCCCAACTACTTCTGTTACAAATTCACGTTCTACCGTCACAACAATTTTATTACCATTTGGCGATACAAGAGCTTCTAAACAATTTGGTGGCTGAATGACACGAGCAATAATTTCTAAATCATCACCAGAAAAGTTTTTATCACGATACCCAATGCTCACTTCATCAGTGTAGTTCACACGTTCTGTTACAACTTCTGTCTTTGTATTACCATCAAATGAATACCAAGTGTTCACATCATAGAAACCTTCAATTTCCACATGCTTTCCATTCTTTCTTGCTTCGTACGAGTGGTTAATTACCCAGCACCCTAAAATACTTGTTGGCTCATTATTCGATTCACATGTATGCGTTGACTTTGTATACTTACGTCCTTTTCCAACCACTGCTTTTGTAATAATCTCTCTAAATTCGGACATTCGTAACCCTCCTCAATCACTATTCACTTAATCATATGCGTGACAATAGCGGAATGTGTCATTCTTTTTTCGAGAAGAACTTACGTTTAACCCACTAAAAAAAGAGATGTCAATTCGACATCTCTTTAACAACCACAATTTCCTTTTTTACTTTCTACCGCTGCGCCCGTTTCACCCTTCAATACATCGCCATTAGTTGAAATTAATATTTCATCTGTTACGTTGTTAGAAATCGTACTTGCAACTAGCTGTAGTAAGTCATTTACATATGTTTGTGAAGATTTAAATTCTTGCACAACTGGGATACTATCCAACTTATCTTGCAATGCATCAATGTCAGCTTCTACTTTTTTCAAAGCTTCCCATTTCCCATAATGTTGTAAGTTTACTGCTTGTTTTTGCAAAGCTTTAATTTCATCAATTGCACGCTTTACATTTTCATTTTTATGAATTTGCGCCTCTGCTTTCTTAAAGAAATCAACTTCTTCTGTTTCAGAAATCATTTTTGCTAATTCTTTCGCTTGTTCAACAATTTCATCTTTCGAATATGCTTTCATCTATTATTCCACCTCAATCGGCTCTTCAACTAATTCCCCGTTAAGAGACCAAGTTTTTGCTTCCGTTACTTTTACTTTCACAAGCTGACCAATTAAAGATTTTGAAGCGACGAAGTTTACAAGTTTATTCGTACGAGTATAACCTGCGAGTACTTCTGGATTATTTTTACTTTCCCCATCAACTAACACTTCTACAATTTGATCTTTGTAACGATTATTCTTTTCAATTGCCAACGTATTTACTAGTGTATTTAAGCGTTGAAGACGTTCTTTTTTCACTTCCATCGGTACATTATCTTTCATTTTTGCAGCTGGTGTACCTTCGCGCGGAGAATAAATAAAGGTAAAGGCAGTATCAAATCCTACTTCACGATATAACGACATCGTTTCTTCAAATTGCTCATCTGTTTCATTTGGGAAACCAACGATAATATCAGTTGTGAATACTGCATTTGGAATTGCTTCTTTAATTTTTCTTACAAGTTCTAAATAATGCTCACGTGAATATTTACGCGCCATAATTTTTAACATCTCTGTGCTTCCAGATTGAACCGGTAAGTGAATATGTTCTACTAAGTTTCCAGCTTTTCCAAGCACTTCAATTAAGTGATCATCGAAATCACGTGGATGGCTCGTTGTAAAACGAATACGGGCAATATCGACTTTACGGAGTTCGTCCATTAAATCGCCAAGTCCATATTCAAAATCTTCAAAGTCTTTACCATATGCATTTACGTTCTGGCCAAGTAATGTAATTTCTTTATAACCATTCGCAGCTAAATGACGAATTTCTTGGATAATATCTTCAGGACGTCTGCTTCGCTCTTTTCCACGTGTATACGGCACGATACAATATGTACAGAACTTATCACAGCCATACATAATATTTACCCAAGCTTTAATATCACCACGGCGTACTTTCGGAAGGTTTTCAATTACATCCCCTTCTTTTGACCAAACTTCAACTACCGTCTCCTTCGAGAACATTGCATCTTTTAGAATATACGGCAATCTATGAATATTATGCGTTCCAAACACCATATCTACATGCTGGTTTTTTTGCATAATTTTATTTACAACAGATTCTTCTTGAGACATACAACCACATACACCAATTAAAAGGTCCGGATTTCTTCTTTTTAATGACTTTAAATGACCTAGTTCACCGAACACTTTATTTTCAGCATTTTCACGAATTGCACAAGTATTTAATAAAACTACATCTGCATCTTCAGTTGAAAAGGTTGGATCATATCCAAGTGCGGTGAAAATACCCGCCATTACTTCCGTATCATGCTCATTCATTTGACAACCATATGTACGAATATAGAACTTTCTTCCTGTACCAAAATTGCGAAATTCTTCAGGTAAGCCAAAATCCCGTTCAATTTTAACTTCTTCTTTCCCTCGTTTTTTCGCGTCTTTTAAGGAAGGTGGTTGGTATACACTTTCAAAGTATTTACTATAATCTTTCTCTTCTTTTTTCGTAGAGGAATTTGCTTGTTGACTTGCTAATCGTTGTTGCTCGTTCATCGGTAATCTCCTTTCACCCTTAACTATACACACTCTATAGTCCATTTTAATGCGCTTTGACTCACCTCAAAAATGGTTAGATAGCTTGAGAGATAACTTGTCCTTTGAAACTTGAGTAATCAATCTAATCATTCATAAGAATGAAGTCTTCCCCACACAAATAGACATTCCCTTTTCATACTTCTTTTTGTCCTATCCAAAAGCATATTGCTTTATCCCTATAAACATTACCATAGTATGAAGCGTTGCGCCAATTTTAACAAGAAAGAGGCTCTGTCTGATCTTACATTTCATAAGCAATGAACTCGCCATTTTCATACAACGATTTATATATTATTTTACCATTCTGAATTTTCTAAGTAAACAAGACTACCCAATATTTTTCTCATAAAAAAAGGTTGCCAAATGGCAACCTCCTTTTCTTACATTACATAAATTCAGCAACAAGCTCATCAAACATTTTCTGATCCATATTTAAATCAGCTTGCACTAAAGGCTTTTCACTATAGTCTTTTACAAGCTCTTGGTAAGAAGGCTGCTTTGTATTTTGATAAATTAAACCTGTTACTAACCCGTTCTTTTCCATTAATGTTTGCATAGCCATCATGCGGTTAGATGGATCATATCCTTCTACTGTACTTAGTTTCGTTAAATTCTCTTTAAACCAATCATACGTATTTACTTTATTGTAAGTAACACATGGACTAAATACATTAATTAATGAAAAGCCTTTATGGTTAATACCAGCTTCAATAATTTGCGTTAATTCTTTTAAATCACTTGAAAAGCTTTGCGCCACAAATGTCGCACCAGCTGTTAAAGCCATTTCCATAACATTTAGTGACGGTTCAATTGAACCTTGTGGTGTGCTCTTCGTTTTAAATCCAGCTTCACTACGCGGTGAAGTTTGACCTTTTGTTAATCCGTAAATTTGGTTATCCATTACGATGTACGTAATGTCAATGTTACGACGAATAGAATGGATTGTATGTCCCATACCAATCGCAAAACCATCACCGTCACCACCGGATGCAATAACTGTTAAATCACGATTTGCCATTTTCACACCTTGTGCAATCGGAAGAGCACGTCCGTGAATACTATGCAAACCATATGAATTAATATACCCTGAAATACGACCTGAACAGCCGATACCAGAAATAACAGCTAGCTCATCTGGATTTAAACCAACGTTAGCTGCCGCACGCTGAATCGCAGCCTGCACCGAGAAGTCTCCGCAACCTGGGCACCAGTTTGGTTTTACACTGTTACGAAAGTCCTTAAATGTTGCCATTTAATACAACCCCTTTTTTACATTCGTTGTAAATCTCTTTCGGCAAGAATGGATTTCCATCGTATTTTAAAAGACTAGAAATTTTCTCACCACTGCCAAGATTCATTTTCATAATGTTAGCAAGCTGACCAGTTGCATTGTTTTCTACTACTACAACACGCTTCGCTTTTCTCACAAGTGGATCGATTTCAGCTGTTGGGAACGGATGAATTAAACGTACATGGGCATGGTTTACTTTCATTCCTTCTTGTTCCAAACGCTGCATTGCCTCTTCGATCGCACCACGAGTTGAGTTAAAGCCAACTAACAATACGTCTGCGTCATCATGCTTAGCATTTTTGTAAATAGGGGTATTAAACTGCAAGTTCGCCATTTTACGGAAACGTTTGTCCATTTGATCTTTACGATTTAACGCTGATTCAGATGGTTTACCCGTTTCATCATGTTCTACACCTGTAACATGGTGAATACCATTTTTCATACCAGGTAAAACACGTGGTGAAATTCCATCTTCTGTTACTTCATAACGCTTAAAGTATGCTTTATTTTCACGTTCTGGTAATTCTACTTCTAAATCAAGCTTACCGCGACGAATTTCAACTTTATCTAACCTAAGTGGTTCTACTGTTTGCTTTCCTAAAGAAAGCTGTAGATCTGTTAAGAAGATAACAGGCACTTGATATTCTTCTGCTAAGTTAAACGCTTCTACAATATCATAGAAAGCTTCTTCAACTGTACTTGGCGCCATTACGATTTTTGGAATTTCACCATGCGTTCCGTAAATCATAGCCATTAAGTCAGACTGCTCTTGTTTTGTTGGTAAGCCCGTACTTGGGCCACCACGTTGTGTATCAATGATAACTAGCGGTGTTTCAGTAATACCTGCTAAACCTATTGCTTCCATCATTAAAGAAAGACCAGGACCAGCAGATGCTGTTAATGTACGAACACCAGCGTAGTTTGCACCGATTGCCATTGTACAAGCTGCGATTTCATCCTCAGTTTGGATTACTGTCCCGCCGACTTTCGGTAACTTTTTAATTAAGTATTCCATAATTTCAGATGCAGGTGTGATTGGATATGCAGACATAAAGCGAGCACCACCAGCTACCGCACCAAATGCGATTGCGTCGTTCCCAATCATAAACATGCGTTTCTTACCGTCAGCTTTTTCAAGCTGCATCATGTTTACTTTTTCACCAAGCAATTCTTTCATATATTGAGAGCCGCGTTTAATGGCTTCCATATTCTTTTGAACGACTTGCTCTCCTTTACGACCAAAGATTTCTTCAACAACCTCTAAATACGCTGTTTCGTCTAATCCTAATACCGCGCTAGATGCCCCAACAGCAACCATGTTTTTCATTAATGATGTGCCTAATTCTGAAGCAATTTCTGTAAACGGTATCACATATAGATTTACATCTGTGTTATCAGGTATTGTTGGATTAAATTTCGCATCCGCAACTACAATTCCGCCCGGACGTAGTTCGTGGAAGTTAAAATCAATTGTTTCTTGATCAAAAGCAATTAAAATATCTAAATCATCTGAGATCGCGCGTACTTCTGTTGTACTTACACGAATTTTATTATTTGTATGGCCGCCTTTAATACGTGATGAGAAGTGGCGGTAACCGTATAGGTAATATCCTAATCGGTTTAATGCAATACAGAAGATTTCCCCTGTACTTTCAATTCCTTCACCTTGTTGGCCTCCAACTTTCCATGAAAGTTGACTAATCATCTCCTACACCCCTTTTGGCTGCATTCATTGTAGTGTATTTTTTTACAGTATTAGTTTAGCATTTTTTATACAAATAAACTACAATGGACGCAAATTATGCCTCTTCTGATTTCCCTGAATCTTTAGTATAAAGCTATTTCGTTTACCATTCTAGTATTAGGTCTTAAAAAAATCAATAAATTCAAGTGAATTCATTTTAATTTTTCTGAATTTTTAAAACATAACATTTAGAACGTTACACAGTCAACAAAATTTTTATACAAAAATCGATCTACAGTCGATTCACTATACTTTTTGCACAGATGATTAATTATATTTTCATAATCCCTATATGCTTCTACACCTACAACAGTTTCTAAAATCCCATCAAAATCAGAACCGAATCCTATATTTTTTTCTCCACCTAATGAACAAACATATTCCACATGTCTTAATATATCTGCTATATTCGCTTGTCTTTCATTCGTTAAAAACTGCGGTACGAATGTAATACCAATAATGCTATTTTTCTTTATGAGGGCTCTTATTTGTTCATCGGTTAAATTGCGTGGATGCCCACAAAGTTGATAACAGTTTGAGTGAGATGCAATTGGGTTTTTAGCAATTTCAATAACATCCCAAAAGCTTCTTTCATTTAAATGCGACACATCGGTCCATAAATGTAACGTATTAAGTTCTTGTACAACTTGTCTACCAAATATAGTTAAACCTGCTCCACGTGCCTCTAGCGCTCCATCAGCTAACAGATTGGCATAGTTCCATGTCAATCCAAAGGAACGTACACCTAAGCGATAAAACAAACGTAATTTCATCGCTTCTTTTCCAATTGCTTCGCATCCTTCTAATGTTAATAATGCTCCAATCTCGTCCTGTTTTAGCATGTTAATATCGTTTTTTGTCTGAATAAACTTCATTCCTGGTAGCGATAGAATTTCATTATGAAAAATATCTATCATTTGCAGCGCAACTTCAAAACGCTTTTCATACGCTACTGTTTCTGGTACATATATAGCAAAGCATTGTATACTTCCTTTTCTTTTCTTTAATTGTTCAAATGTAATATGTAATTGTGAATCGTTTTGAAAGTCTTTTTTTCCCTTTGCACTCCATAACTGAAAGAGCACATCGCAATGAGCATCAAAAATTTTCATTTTCATTCCTCCATTACAAAAACAACCTGTTTGCATACATGCAAACAGGTTGTTTCAACTTAACGAGGTTCTACAATTAATTTTATCGCTGTACGCTCTTCACCATCGATCATAATATCTGTAAACGCTGGGATACAAATCAGATCCAAACCACTAGGCGCTACAAATCCTCTTGCAATTGCTACTGCCTTTACCGCTTGGTTCAATGCACCTGCACCAATAGCTTGAATTTCTGCTGTTCCGCGTTCGCGAATAACACCTGCAAGTGCACCAGCTACAGAATTAGGGACCGACGTTGCTTTAACTTTTAATATTTCCATTCCGCGTTTCCTCCTCGTTTTTATAAAAAGTAATAGCAATTATTTCACTTTAACTTATATTCACGAGGAATGGCACGTATTCCTGCTAAATTTCTGTAATTTTTCTAAAAAATTAAAATATAATGACTTCTTTAACTTTCCGTTAAAAATTACTCAAAAAACGGCTGATCATCATTAATTAAAATGCGTTCAATTTTCTTCGCTTTCCCTGTATTTGGATCCACATCGATTAAAACTGCACTTAATTGCGTTCTGCCATTTGTTACTTCAAAACGTACTGGTAAGTTCGTTAAAAACTTCTTCAATACCGCTTCGCGATCCATACCTAAAATACCATCATACGGTCCTGTCATACCAACATCTGTAATATAAGCTGTTCCGCTTGGTAAAATACGATTATCAGCTGTAGGAACGTGTGTATGTGTACCTACTACAGCTGTAGCACGACCATCTACGTACCAACCTAACGCCTGCTTCTCACTTGTTGTTTCAGCATGAAAATCAACAAAGATAATATTCGTACGTTTTTTTGCAATATTGATTAATTCATCCACTTTACGGAATGGACAATCAATTGGAGGAAGGAAAGTACGTCCTTGTAAGTTAATAACCGCAACTTCTGTTCCGTTACAGTTCACAAAGATAAGACCTTTTCCTGGCGTTCCTTCTGGGAAGTTAGCTGGTCTTGCAAGATATTTAGCATCATCAATAAATTCAAATACTTCACGATTATCCCAAGCATGGTTTCCAAGCGTAACTGCCTGTGCCCCGCACTCCAAAAAGTTTCGATATATTTTTTCCGTAATTCCACGTCCACCCGCAGCATTTTCTCCATTAATGATTGTTACTGTAGGTGTATATTTTTTCTTTAATGCCGGTACGTACTGTTGAATCATGTCTCTACCAGGAGATCCTACTACATCCCCAACAAATAATATTCTCATATGTCTTACCCTTTCTATGTACTGCATTTTTTATTTTCTTACTCTAACAAGCAATTTCCTTATAATATTAAAAATTTACCTATTATAAGTTTCTTTCACTTGCATACTTCTCATAAATAATTTTATTTTACCCAATTCCAACACAAAAAAATAAAGTGGTGTTTCACCACTTTATTTTGCGTATTCCACTGCACGTGTTTCACGAATAACAGTAACTTTAATATGTCCTGGATAATCCAGTTCATTTTCAATACGTTTTCGAATATCACGAGCTAAACGATGAGCTTCTAAATCATCAATTGTATCTGGTTTTACCAGAATACGAACTTCACGTCCTGCTTGAATTGCGAAAGATTTTTCTACGCCTTCATAAGACTCTGAAATTTCTTCTAACTTTTCAAGACGACGAATGTAGTTCTCAAGTGTTTCACTACGAGCTCCCGGTCTTGCAGCTGATAATGCATCTGCTGCTGCAACTAGAACTGCAATGATAGAAGTTGGTTCTGTGTCACCATGGTGAGATGCGATACTGTTTATTACAACAGGATGCTCTTTATATTTCGTTGCGAGTTCAACACCAATTTCAACGTGGCTACCTTCTACTTCATGATCAATTGCTTTTCCGATATCATGTAATAGACCAGCACGTCTTGCTAGTTTTTCATCCTCACCAAGCTCCGCTGCCATAAGTCCAGTTAAATATGCAACTTCCATAGAGTGTTTTAAGACGTTTTGTCCATAACTTGTACGGTATTTTAAACGACCTAAAATCTTAATTAAATCTGGATGTAAGCCATGAACACCCACTTCAAACGTTGTTTGCTCTCCGACTTCACGAATATACTCGTCCACTTCACGTCTTGATTTTTCGACCATCTCTTCAATACGCGCTGGGTGAATACGTCCGTCCTGTACTAGTTTATCAAGAGCGATACGAGCTGTTTCACGACGAATCGGGTCGAATCCAGATAGAATTACCGCTTCTGGTGTATCATCGATAATAAGGTCAATACCTGTTAACGTTTCTAGCGTACGAATATTACGACCTTCACGTCCGATAATACGTCCCTTCATTTCGTCGTTTGGAAGATTTACAACCGAAACGGTTGTTTCAGCAACATGATCAGCTGCACATCTTTGCATTGCAAGAGATAAAATCTCTTTTGCTTTCTTATCCGCTTCTTCTTTCGCACGAACTTCACTTTCTTTTACCATAACGGCAATTTCATGAGAAATTTCACTTTCTACTTTACCAAGAATAATTGCTTTCGCTTGTTCGCGTGTCAGATTGGAAATGCGCTCTAATTCTGTTTGTTGCTTTTGAACTAACTCTCCCACTTTGCTTTCCAACTCTTCAATCTGTTGTTGTTTCGCTACAAGAGAATCCTCTTTCTTTTCCAACTGTTGCTCGCGCTTATCGAGCGTTTCGTCTTTACGATCAAGGTTCTCTTCTCTTTGCATTAAACGATTTTCTTGTTTTTGTAATTCGCTTCTACGGTCACGAATTTCTAATTCAGCTTCTGTACGAAGTGTATGAATTTCATCCTTTGCTTCTAAAAGCGCTTCTTTCTTAAGTGCTTCTGCCTCACGATTCGCTTCGTCTAGAATACGTTTCGCTTCATTAGTTGCACCATTAATCTTCGCTTCAGCAATAGACTTTCGAACAAAAAAGCCAACAACTGCACCGACTGTTGTTGCAAGCAAAATGGAGATGAGTATCCAAACTGTACTACTCATGATTTCACCTCCCCTTGCTATGAATGAAAAAAGACTGTCGGCATGTACATTGAATAGCAACGTACAGCAAAGACCGTCGTCCCGCTTTTTTAAGGGACTTTCTTCATTTCACAATTAAAATGTCATATTATTATTTCGGCAAGATTTAAGTCTTACTCCGAATATTACTTCTCTTCTTGAGAAGAGTGTATCGTATATAAGAAAAAATATACATTCTCATTGTATCTATCGCAATTTTCATTGTCAAGCGTTGTCTACTTTTACTTTCTTTACCTTCAGCCCTGAATCTGATCTGAATTCGAAAAGTAGGTAGCATATTATCCTGGAAAACCTTAGTAAATTCCATTGCCTTCACGTAAAATATATGAATATTCCTATTTACACATAGCCTTTTGGATAGAATAAATATTTTATCTCCAGCTATATACAACGCTTTCATAGTGAATTAAAAAATAAAAGACACGCTTCCGTGTCTTTTATTTTTTAATCTTGAAGAGTTGAATCTTCCGTGTCTTCAACACCAGAGCCTTCACCAATTCCATGATGTTCACGAACAAAGAAGGCAATTTCCTCTCTTAAATCCGTATTCTCTTTTAAGAATTGTTTCGAATTTTCACGACCTTGTCCCAAGCGTTCTTCATTATAAGAGTACCAAGCACCACTCTTTTGCACGATATCAAGTTCAGAAGCCATATCTAAGATTTCACCTTCTCTTGAAATACCTTCTCCGTACATAATATCAACCTCAGCAACACGGAATGGTGGTGCTACTTTATTTTTAACTACTTTTACTTTCGTTTTATTACCAACGATGTCGTTACCTTGTTTTAACTGCTCAGCACGACGCACTTCAAGACGGACAGTTGAATAGAATTTCAACGCGCGACCACCTGGAGTTGTTTCTGGGTTTCCAAACATAACCCCAACTTTTTCACGAATTTGGTTGATAAAGATTGCGATTGTTTTTGATTTGTTGATTGCACCTGAAAGTTTACGAAGTGCTTGTGACATTAAACGTGCTTGTAAACCAACGTGAGAGTCACCCATGTCCCCTTCGATCTCAGCTTTCGGTACAAGAGCTGCTACAGAGTCAATTACGATAATATCAACCGCGCCACTTCGTACAAGTGCTTCTGCGATTTCTAGTCCTTGCTCCCCTGTATCAGGCTGTGATAATAGTAATTCATCGATGTTAACACCTAATTTTTGTGCATAAACAGGATCCATCGCATGCTCCGCATCGATAAATGCTGCTTGTCCACCTTGTCGCTGTACTTCCGCGATTGCATGTAATGAAACTGTTGTTTTACCTGAACTTTCAGGTCCGTAAATTTCAATAATACGGCCACGTGGGTATCCGCCTACCCCTAGTGCCACATCTAGTGCTAAAGAACCACTTGAAATTGTAGAAATTCTACGCTCCGCTTGTTCTCCTAATTTCATAATTGAACCTTTACCGAATTGCTTCTCTATTTGTTTTAACGCCATATCTAATGCCGCTTGACGATCACTCATTCAAAATTCCTCCTTAACTGAACTGCTAATCTTATTATACCTATTTTCAATTCAATTTGCCAACAAAAATCGAACATTTATTCGATTTTTTATTTTATATCGAATAAAACTAGACTTTCCCACACAAAAAAACTAGAAGAAATTTATATCTCTTCTAGTTTTTTGTATAAATGATAAAATCCATATTTTGTAGAGCGTTCTCTAATTTGTTGACGACTTCCACTTAAATTAAGAGAGAAGACTTCAGTCGGTTCATCCTTAATCGCCAATCCAACAAATACTGTTCCTGGTTCTTTATACTCTGAAGCATCAGGTCCTGCCACCCCAGTAAAACTAATTCCGATATCTGCTTTTAACAGTTTCTTTACATTTTCGGCAAGATAACGAGCACATTGTTTACTAACCGCGCCGTCAGTACGTAATACTTCTTCAGGTACATGTAAAATTTGTTGCTTTACTTCATTTTGATAACAAATGACACCGCCTTTAAACATAGACGAAACACCCGCATTTTCTGTTACTTGATTTCCAAAGAGACCGCCTGTTAAACTTTCTGCACATGCTAAAGTTAACCCTTTTTGCTTCAATAACTCTATTGCCTTGTAATGAAGAAAATCTTGGTCATATCCGTAGAAAAATTCTCCTACTCTTTCTAAAATCAAATTTTCCACATGTTGAATTAGTTTCTCCGCCTCATTCGCATCATGATGTTTTGCAGTTAAACGTAATGTCACTTCTCCATCATTTGCGAGTGGTGCAATGGTCGGGTTCGTTTGTCCATCAATTAAATCTTGAACTTTTACCTCTAATTGAGATTCCCCAATACCGAAAAAGCGAAGAACGCGAGAATAAATATTTTCCCCTGTTGTAAAGTTACGTAAAAAAGGCTCTACATAACTTACATACATCGGCTTCATTTCTTTTGGTGGCCCTGGTAATAAAATATAAACTTTTCCGTTTTTATTTAACCCCATGCCAGGTGCCATACCGTGATCATTCGCAAATACAGTCGAACCACTTAGAACGAGCGCCTGCTTTTTATTATTTTCCGTAAATTCACGGCCTGTACGCTTAAAATAATCGCTTATGGATGTTAATGCTGTTTCATCATACACAAGCTCTTCACCTAAGCTAGACGCTATTGTTTCTTTCGTCAAATCGTCTTTTGTCGGCCCTAATCCGCCTGTAAAAATAAGCATATCAGCGCGCTCTTCAGCCAATTCAATTGCCCTTTGTAATCGCTTGTTATTATCACCCACAACAGTATGATAGTACACATTTATTCCAATTGAAGCTAACTTTTCAGATAAAAACTGGGCATTTGTATTTGCAATTTGTCCAAGTAACAATTCAGTTCCAACCGCAATAATCTCAGCATTCATCCCAATTCCCCCATAAAACTTCTATTTTGAGTTTACAAAAGCATCCCTATTTTTCCAGAAATAATCCCATCCTGAAATAACAGTGAAGATTAATGCAATCCATATGAAAATATCAGCAACTGGGATATGGATTAAATTTAAAGGTACATCGTGTAATAAATACGCTGCAATCGCAATAATTTGTGTCCATGTCTTAATTTTCCCTAACTGATTTGCTGCCACTACTTCCCCTGTCCCAGCAAGTACAAGGCGTAAACCTGTTACTGCAAACTCACGGCTTATAATTACAATAACGATCCAAGCAGGTACATATTGCATTTCTACCAATGTGATAAGTGCTGCCGAAACAAGTAATTTATCTGCTAACGGGTCAAGGAATTTCCCTAAATTCGTTACAAGATTATATTTTCTTGCATAATGTCCATCAATCCAATCTGTAGCCGAAGCAATAATAAAGATAAGTGCCCCTACTAAATGTTGAATTGGTAACTCTACATCACCAATTATAAATGAGCCCCACTCAAAGGGCGCTAACATAATTACCATAAAAATTGGAATTAAGAAGATTCTAGATATTGTAATTTTATTTGGTAAATTCACAGCTATTCCTCCATCATATCAAAAACATTTGTTCATTGAAAAAAGTCATCGAAGCGATGACTGTTATTGTGCAGGTTGCCCTATCCCTTGGTTTTTTATCACCAATCTTTGGTGATATTCTTTTTCTGGATCCAATGGGAAAGCAACCACTTGGCCATTCAGTTTAATTTCAACATTCGGTGCACTTCCGATATTAAGTCGCACTTCTTTTACTGTTGATAAATCACGTTTTTCTGTTTGACCACCTTGTACTGTAGTGTTTAGAATTTCGTTACCCGCATCATCTTTAACATCTACATAACTCGCACCTTTACCCGATATTTCCAGTTCTAATGTTTTATTATTATGAATTTCCAAAGTAGATACCTTACCAGTTGTTCCAACTACTTTTATCTCTTGCTGTCCAGTCGGTTGTGCTGGTTGTTCCTCTTTCTTTGGCTCTTCTTTTTTTGGTTCTTCTTTTTTTGGTTCTTCCGCTTTCTCTTCATCTTTCTTCGTATCTAGCGGAGAATTTTTTGCTTTTTGAACTTCAATTTTTTCACTTTGAGCATTTGGAACTTGCCTATCATCTTTTCCAGTTAACGCTTGAATAACAAACCAGACTACCACTCCAAATGCAATCACTAATAACGCAATCAAAATTTTTGGCATATGATCTGCAATTGGCCATGATGAAGATTTTTGCATTGTTTCTTGTGTTTTCTGTCCAGTTGATACTTGTGGAACATCGTGTTTTTCAGATTGTGGTATCGTACTCTGATATTCTACAAGCAGTTCCTCTCCATTTAATCCAACCGCATCTGCGTATTGTTTAATGAATGCACGCGCATAAAAAGCTCCTGGCAATACATCATAATTGCCTTCTTCAATCGCTACTAAATGGCGTTTTTGAATTTTTGTAATTTCATGCAGCTGATCAATAGACAAGCCTTTCGCTTCTCTTGCTTCTGTCAGCTTTTGTCCTAATTCCGTCACTACTAACACCTCAATATTTCTTTAAAAGTCAAACATAGAGAAATTATTTTGCGTACCTTGCTCAATTTCATCTACTAAATTATATTGAATTTCTTCATCATAATCGTTACGCAATTCGATAATATAATCAAAATCATCCAATGTGTATTCCGACTGAGTCACAAATACATCTGGATGTTCCACAACTTTCGTTGCAGGCAACCTCATGATTTCACGAACAAGCTGCCAATGTCTTTCATTTGCACGCTTTGTTGATACAATTCCATCTAGTATGAAAATATTATCGTCGCTATACTCATCTTCAATCAATTGGCTACGAACAGTTTGCTTAATAAGAGTCGATGATACGAATAGCCATCTCTTATTTGCACAAACACTTGCGGCAACAATGGATTCTGTTTTTCCGACACGAGGCATTCCCCGTATCCCAATTAGCTTATGACCTTCTTTTTTCATTATCTCCGCCATAAAGTCTACAAGTAATCCTAATTCATCACGTACAAATCGAAATGTCTTCTTATCATCTGCATCTCGTTGTATGTACCTACCATGTCTAACTGCTAGCTTATCTCTAAGCTTTGGCGGACGATATTTCGTTACCGTTATATTATCCATCGTATTTAGAATTGATTCAAGTCTAGAGATTTGCTCTTGATTATCACACATAAGCAGAAGTCCACGTCGTGCATTATCTACACCATTAATTGTGACAATATTGATGCCAAGCATACCGATTAACGAAGAAACGTCACCAAGTAAGCCAGGTCGGTTTTTATGTATTTCATATTCAAAATACCATTCAATCACCCAAGATCACTCCCCCACGCTTACTTTACACCTAAGTACTATATTATATGATTTCACCTTAATAGGGAAGCTAAATGTATAATCTATCCCTCTTAATTATTATACAAAAAAAGTAGAGAGGAGTTTCTCCTCTCTACTTTTACTTATGTTGTACGAACTTCACCATTAAATTTGCGATTGTATGTTGCTCTTGTTCATCAGCAACTTTCCAAAGCTCAGACAATAATTTTTCTTGATCGTTGCGCGCTTCTACTTCATTAGCTAAATAATCTCCAACACGAAATGCCATATCTGATACGGCACCACCATCAAGCCCTTTTCCCCCCGCTTGTTCTAAACGTTCTCCCAAAAAGCTCTTCCACTGATCAAAATTATCTAACACTGACATGTTTTAAGCACCTCACTATTGAGTAATAGAATCATGCTTAATTTGTGCAATTTCTTGTTTTTTATGTAAGTATTTTTAACAATGCCAACCGCCATTGACTCCAATAACCTGCCCCGTAATATAAGAAGCTCCTGGTGAAACAAGGAAGGAGACTGTTTTTGCTACCTCTTCCGGTAGTCCTATTCTACCTAATGGAATATCTTCAGCAATTTCATTTTTATCATCTTCTGAAAATACATTTAACATTTCTGTTTCGATTGCACCTGGCGCTACCGCATTAACGCGCAATCCACTTAAAGAAACTTCTTTCGCTAAAGCTTTCACATATGAATTTTGTGCACCTTTCACCATTGAGTACAGCACCTCACAAGACGCTCCTATTTGCCCCCAAATGGATGAAATAATGACAACATTACCACTTCTCCGCCCGATCATCGGTGGAAGCGCCATCGATAGAAGTCTATATACACTCTTCACTTGAAGCTCCACCATATAATCTAATTCTTTATTCGTAACATCTGTTACTAATCCAAAGATACTCTTTCCAGCTGCGTATACAATAACATCAATAGGATGTTCGATTTGTCCCCACAATTTCTCCGCTCCATCGATAGAAGCTAAATTTGCTTGCACAGGAATCACTACATCAAATTCCTTTTGTAACTCCTTTACCTTCTCTTCGCTTTTATTGTAATGAATATAGACTGTATAACCATCCTCGATTAACTGCTTCGAAATAGCAGAGCCAATCCCTCCGCTCCCTCCAGTTACTAATGCATATTTTTTCATAAGTTCCCTCTCTTATCTTTTATGTATAAATAAATAATACCCTCATCTTACCATTTGACAATAACCAAACGTTTAGATGAGGGATATAGATACTGCGTTTTTTATTCAAATATCAATTTACTTTTTTGGTAGCACTTGGCAGACGCTCATTTTCTCTTCAATTAATAATGTTTTTGCTGCTTGTTGTAGGTCTTGAACAGTTAATCCTTCTAACACTGTAAGAGCATCAAATAAACTAGATTCATTAAACGCATATCGTGTAAACTGATTTGCAATATATTCAGGTGAATTCAATGATCGTAAAAATCCACCTATTTTCTTTTTCTTCACCCGTCCCAACGCAGCCTCATCTAACTGATCATAATTCGTTTGCAGTAAAATACCTTTTAATCGATCTGCCAATTCATCAGGTTGCTTCGTATCTCCACCAACCATTGCAAAACCGAAGTTATTTTCTTCTGTATAGTCATACGAGAACGAATCATCAATAAGACCTTCATTATATAAAGATTCATAATGAACTGACCCTTTTCCAAATAAATAATCTAAAAGTAATGTAAGCGCAATTTCTTGTTTTAAAAGAGCTTGCCCTTTTTCTTGTAAATTCGTTGCTTTAATACCGACTAAACATTTTGGAGTTTGAACAGGCATTAAAATAATCTTTTTCTTTTCATTTACTTCTTCTGGTTCCTCTTCAAAAGAACGAACGATTTCCGGTTGATTTTCGTAATCTTTTTTCGCTTGATTTTCACGAACTAAATCCATTGTTTTTTCAGGATCAATCGCTCCAACAACAAACAATAACATATTGCTTGGATGGTAAAAAGTCTCATAACATTCATACAATAGGTCTTTTGTAATTTTACTAATAGACTCAATCGTCCCTGCAATATCAATTTTAATTGGATGTTTCACAAACAAGCTATCGATTAATCCAAAATATAAACGCCAATCTGGATTATCTTGGTACATTTGAATTTCTTGGCCGATAATACCTTTTTCTTTTTCAACCGTTTTTTCCGAGAAATACGGTTCTTGAACAAAATTTAACAACGTATTTAAATTTTGCTCTACATTTGATGTACAAGAAAAGAGATAGGCAGTTCTCGTAAAGGACGTAAAAGCATTTGCTGAAGCACCTTGTTTACTAAACAATTGAAATGCGTCATGGTCCTCCTTTTCGAACAATTTATGCTCAAGAAAATGAGCAATCCCATCTGGCACACGAGTCATTTCTTCTTTTCCAAGTGGGACAAACGTATTATCAACAGAACCGTACTTCGTCGTAAATGTCGCAAATGTTTTATTGAATCCTTGCTTCGGTAAAATGTATACGTCTAATCCATTCGGCAGTTTTTCATAATATAGTGTCTCTTTTAATTGCTCATACACAATTTTCTCCATTTACTCTCCCTCCGTTCCATGTAAAAAGTAAATTGTATCTAATTCAATATTATTAGCAACTTTCACAATTTCTTCTTTCGTCACGCCTTCTATACCTGTTAGCCACTCTTCAACTGGACGCGTACGTTCTGAAATAACGCCATGATAAAGCATTTCAACAAAACCACGTGGCGTATCAACAGCCTCTAAGATTTGATTTTGAATTACACTTTTCGTTTGTTGCATCTCTTCCTCTGAAAAATCACCGTTTTGCATTGCTTTCATCTGTTCTTTAATAATTTCAACCGCTTTTTCAAAGTTCTTCGCTTCAATTCCAGACATAACGAAGAGCAAACCTTTATGACTTTCAAATCTTGATGCTGCATAGTACGCTAAACTATTTTTTTCACGGACGTTTACGAATAACTTTGAATGAGAAAATCCTCCAAATAATCCGTTAAACAATTGTAGGGCAAAATAATCTTCATCTTTATACGTAATGAATGTGCGATAGCCGATATTTAATTTACTTTGCTTTAGTTCTTGTTTTTCAACAATTTCTTTCTCTTCATTATTTCGTTTATGAAGAAGTACATTTCTTTCTTTCACAACACGAGGCGAAATCGAAAAATACTTATTTACAAGCTCCACAGCATCTTCTGAAATGTCACCAATGATATATAAATCCATTTCATCTTCAGCTAACACTTTTTGATAATATTGATACAAACTTTCATTTGTAATAGAAGCAACACTTTCTTTTTTCCCATTTACACTTAAACGATATGGTTCTACTTTGCACATTTCTTCAATTAAACGCTCGTTTGCATAACGCATTTTATCATCATAAGTAGCTTCAATTCGTTGCAAGAGTGCTCGTTTCTCACTTTCTACAATAGCAGGTAGAAAACCTTCGCCTTCTGTTGCTGGATGTAAAACAATATCAGATAACATAGAAAGCGCTTTTTCAAATAACGGTGGTGCATCGCGTAAATATGTTTCATTTGCGATGTCTACATAAATAGAGATAATATGGTCTTCCCCTTTTTTACTTACATCTACCGCTAAAGAAGATCCATATAATTCTTCTAAATATTGACGAAGGCGAATTACAGAAGGCAGTTTTTCTGTCGCACTTTGCAATACGTATGGCAATAGGGCACGCTCTGTCACCGTCTCCTCATTTAAAGGTGCTTTAAAACGAAATACAAAGGTATTTGTTTTATATTTATCAGTCGGAATAATATGTACTCGCAAACCACCTAATTCATGTAGTTGCTGTTCCATTAGTTTCATTAATAGCCCTCCTTTACGTATGTAGGAATATTCCTCTTCAATATACAGTTTTTAGAAATAAAAAATCAACTTTTCTTCCTTATTATGCTTACATTTGAGTCTTTCTAAAAACTTTAATATGTAAGGAACATAGTAAATTTCCGTATTAAATATATTCTATGTAAAAAAGCCCGCACTAATGTGCGAGCTTTTCTTATACTTTCTAAATACTCATCGTTTTCCTTTTTCATAAGGCGTTCCTAATGCTTTCGGAGCTTCAGATCGGCCTACAAAACCAACAAGTGCTAATATTGTAAATACATACGGTAATATCGTTAAGAATACACTTGGAATTTCTTTTAATACAGGAATTGTACCACCTGTTATCCCAAGTGATTGAGCAAATCCGAAGAACAGAGCCGCTCCAAGAGCACCGAGTGGATTCCATTTACCGAAAATCATAGCTGCTAGCGCTAAGAAACCTTGTCCAGTAATTGTAGCACCTGAGAAGTTACCAGAAATCGACATAGCGAAGACCGCTCCACCAACCCCTGCAAACATTCCAGATATAGCAACTGCAATATAACGCATTTTATATACATTAATACCCATCGTATCTGCTGCCATTGGATGTTCACCAACCGCACGAAGACGAAGACCGAACGGCGTTTTATAAATGACATACCAAACGACAAACGCTAAAATAATAGCAATATACGATGTTAACGGTACATTTGAGAAAAAGATTTTTCCGATTACCGGAATATCCGAAAGACCCGGAACATCGATTTTTTCAATACGGTATTGAATGAAATCAGTTTGTCCTTTGCCAAAGATTTTCTTAATCGCAAATACTGTTAAACCAAGAGCTAAGAAATTAATCGCTACCCCGCTCACTACTTGATCCGCACGGAATGTAATGGATGCTACCGCATGAAGAAGTGCAAATAACCCACTACCAATCGCTGCAAATAATAGCGCTATCCAAGGAGTCATCGCTCCCCACGTATCACCCATTAATAACGTTGTAACGATACCAGTAAATGCACCAAATAACATTAAACCTTCTAACGCTATATTTACAACCCCAGAACGTTCACTAAACACTCCACCTAACGCCGTAAAAATAAGTGGCGCTGCCGTATATAACGTACCCGTCACAAGAATGGCTAAAATATCTAAAAAGCTCATTTATTTCCCCTCCTTGCTCATGCGTGTAAGTGCCCAGCGTAAAACATAACTGCACGCTACAAAGAAAATAATACATGCAATAATAACGTTAATTAACTCAGAAGGTACATCTGCTTCAAAATTCATTTGTGGGGCTGCACTTTTCAAGCCACCGAACAGTAAAGCCGCTAATAATATACCAAACGGATTATTCCCCCCAAGTAGAGCTACCGCAATCCCATCAAATCCGATACCAGTAAACGAAGACATCGCTGTCATGTTTTGGAATGTACCAAGCCCTTCCATAGCACCACCAATCCCTGCAAATGCACCCGCAATCGTCATAGATAGTACAACATTTCGAGAAACTTTCATCCCCGCATACTGAGAAGCATGTTGATTAAATCCAACAGATTTCAATTCGTATCCCAATGTCGTTCTGTCCAATAAGAACCACATAATAATTGCTACTAATATCGCTACGACAATCCCCCAGTGCAAACGAGAACCATCTGTTAAAGAAGATAACCATTCAGAAGATAAAGAAGCACTAGATTTTATATCATATGACTTCTCATTCGCCTCATGTAAAAAGCGCTTAATTAAATCATACGTCACGTAAAGTGCAATATAATTCATCATAATCGTTACGATTACTTCATTTACTTTAAATTTCCCTTTCAAATATCCCGGGATAAATCCCCATAGCCCACCAGCTATTGCCGCTACTAAAATTGACAACGGAATATGTAAAATTGCCGGTAATGATACTGCATATCCAAACCAAACAGCAGCAAGCCACCCGACTAATAACTGCCCTTCTACTCCGATGTTAAAAAGGCCTGTACGGAATGCAAATGCTACAGAAAGTCCTGCTAATACAAGCGGAATCATCGTACGTAATGTTTCACCAATTGCTTGTGGATTTCCAACCATTCCTTCCCAAAGCGCTGCATACCCAACAATTGGATCATATCCACTAAATAACATTACAATGGCACCAACAAGTAAACCAAAAATAACGGATAATACAGGAACTAAGATATTAATTGTTCGCTCCGTTAAAAATTTTTTAGCCATTTGTATTCACCTTCTCTTTCTCCGTTCCGCCAGCCATCAACAAACCAAGCTGTTGTTCATTTGTTTCTTTCGCATCAACAATTGCTACAATTTTCCCTTCATATATAACAGCAACTCGATCACTTACATTTAAAATTTCATCCAGTTCTAGCGATAGAAGCAATACTGCTTTCCCCTTATCTCTTTGCTCGATTAATTTTTTATGAATAAATTCAATCGCACCTACATCTAAACCACGTGTTGGCTGTGCTGCAATCAATACATCTGGATTACGATCCACTTCACGTGCGATAATTGCCTTCTGCTGGTTCCCACCAGATAGTGCACGAGTTAATGTGTGTTCACCAGGTGTACGCACATCAAACTGTTCAATAAGCGCTTTTGCTTTTTGTGTGATTTGACTAAAGTTTAAAATCCCTTTCTTTGAGAATGGATTTTTATAGTACGTTTGCAAAACTATATTATCTCTAACAGAAAAATCAAGCACAAGACCGTGTTTATGACGATCTTCTGGAATATGACCAATTCCTTCCTCAGTAATTCTTCGAACAGGCCAATTTGTTATTTCTTTTCCTTTAATTGCAATAGAACCTGACTCAACTTTTCGTAAACCAGTAATTGCCTCTATTAATTCACTTTGTCCATTTCCATCAATCCCTGCAATACCAACGATTTCTCCTGCACGAACAGTTAAGTCAAGGCCTTTTACAGCAGGTAATTGGCGTGCATCATGAACGACAATATTCGAAACAGATAGAACCTCTTCTTTCGGTTTAGCCTCTATTTTTTCTGTTTTAAAATTCACTTGACGTCCGACCATTAATTCTGCAAGTTTATGTTCATTCATTTCCGCAACGTCAACTGTACCAATTCCTTTACCTTTACGAATAATTGTGCAACGATCGCAAACTTCCATAATTTCTTTCAATTTATGTGTAATAAGAACGATAGATTTTCCTTCTTGCACAAGCTTTTTCATAATTTGAATCAACTCGTGAATTTCTTGAGGAGTTAACACCGCAGTTGGTTCATCAAATATTAAAATCTCCGCGCCACGATAAAGCGTTTTTAATATTTCAACCCTTTGCTGCATCCCAACCGAAATATCTTCAATCTTTGCATTTGGATCAACCGCTAAACCGTACTGTTCAGACAATTGTTTAATTTCTTTCGCAGCCTCTTCAACAGCAATTCTTCCTTTTTTCTTCGGCTCATTTCCAAGAATAATATTCTCTGTAACTGTAAAATTATGAACAAGCATAAAATGCTGATGGACCATCCCAATACCAAGGTCATTTGCTATATTCGGATTTGTAATTTTTACAGGTTTTCCTTTAATCTTAATTTCTCCCTGTTCTGGTTGATACAAACCGAACAGTACATTCATCAATGTTGATTTCCCTGCACCATTTTCTCCAAGTAAAGCGTGTATCTCTCCCTGTTTTACTTGCAGCGTAATATCATCATTCGCTACAATGCCTGGGAATACTTTTGTAATATTGTTCATCTCAATTACGTATTCCATTTTGTTCCTCCTTCTAGCAGGGAACACTCCCCAATTGCAGTCTATTAAAGGTATTTTTATATATACAAAGGTTAGTTCTAAGAACTAACCTTTGCTATTTCTCTATTATTATTTCTTTAGAGAAGCTTCATATGTTTTATATTCTTCGTCAGTTGCAGGTACTTTAATTTCACCGTCAGTGATTTTCTTCTCAAACTCTCCTACTTTTGTTAAGATTTCTGGATTTACTTTTTTCACATTGTCAGTAGTTTTCGCAATACCAACACCGTCATCTTTTAATCCGAACTCTTCTACTTTACCGCCTTTTAATTTACCATTTTTCGCTTCTTGTGCTACTTTTGCTACTGCAATATCAACACGTTTTACCATAGAAGTTAAAGTTACGTTTTCAGGCATACCTTCTTGATTTTGGTCACGGTCAACACCGATTACCCAAACGTTTTCACCTTTTTTCTTACGGTTTTTCGCTTCTGTGAATACACCGTTACCAGTTGCACCTGAAGCATGATAAATTACGTCAACTCCACCACCGTACATTGCTGAAGCTAATACAGATCCTTTTTCTGGTTTGTCAAATGCATCTGCATATTGCGCTACAATTTCGATATTTGGATTTACTGCTTTCGCTCCCGCTTTAAAACCTGATTCAAACTTTGTAATTAATGGGCTCTTCACACCACCAACAAAACCAACTTTATTTGATTTTGTTGTCATTGCTGCTACAGCACCAACTAGGAATGAACCTTCATGGTCTTTAAATGTAATACTTGTTACATTCGGTTCTTTCACAACAGTATCTACAATAGCAAATTGCTCTTTCGGATATTGTTTTGCAACTTTTTCAATCGAGTCTTGCATTAAAAATCCAATTCCAAATGTTGTGCTATAATGATCTTTCGCAAATTTTGTTAAGTTTGGAATATAGTCTGCATCTTTACTTGATTGAAGATAACGATATCCTTCATTTTTCTTTAAATCATTGTCTTTACCAAATTTCGTTAAACCTTCCCAAGCTGATTGGTTGAATGATTTGTCATCAACGCCCCCAACATCTGTAACCATACCAACCTTAAACTCTTTATCCCCTTTTTTGTCACTATCCGCTTTATCCGAGTTACCACATGCACCTAACACTGTACTTGCTGCTAACGTTAACGATAATAAAAGACCTGTTTTTTTCTTCATACTAGAAACCCCTCCTGAAATGTTTTATCTAATGATTCATACGCTGCTGTCCCTTACTTCTTGCTGTCACCTCCCTAAATAGGAACTTCCTTACATACGCTTTCTTAATACGTGGAAGCTAAACTTATCAGCCCTAAAGTAATTAATAGAATATAAGATTGGCTCATCATTTTGATCATAGTGCATTTGTTTTAAAACTAGCAGTGCCGTTTCTGGTTCACATTCTAAAATCGGTGAGATTTTCGGATGATAACCAATCGGTTCAATGTGAGCAACTGCGTATGTGATACGCTTGTGCGTATTATTATGTATTACTGTAAGCAGCGATTCCTCATTGTATCCCGATAAATCTGGTAATATCTCTTTTGCCAGTTTATCAATGCAATATACAACTGGTTCCCCATCCGCTGTACGAACACGTTCAATCATTACTGCGCTAAAAGCATCTTCACAATTAAATTTCTCTTTTTCTTCTTCTGTTAAAGTTGTTGTAGATGATGATAAAAAGATTGTTCCTGGTGTTTTCCCCACACTAGAAATCATATCTGTAATACTAGAAAGTTGCTCTATTCCAGAAGAAAATAACGGCTTCGCATTTACAAATGTCCCTACACCATGTCTACGAATAACAACATTTTCTTCTTCTAAAATACGTAGTGCCTCCCTTAAAGTTGCCCTACTTACACCAAGCTCTTTCGCTAGATCAAACTCTGAAGGTAACTTTTGTTTTTCTTTGTAAGCCCCATCTTTAATTTTTCCTTTGATGTGATCAATCACCCGCAAATATAGGTGACGACTATCGGATTTTACTGACATAAGACTCCCCCGCATTTCAATTATTCGACCTCTGATGTAAGACTTCTTCTCTCTTTTTTCAACTTACAACATAGTATAAATTACTAAATACTAAAAATAAGCGTAATTATCGAATAAATATTAATAATTTTTCAAGATGAAATTTTCACACTTTATTCCATAAAAAAAACTTTGCACCATAAACATTCCTCATATCGAGAAAAAGTTCGGCACAAAGATTCCTTACATCCTTTGTTACACACTTTTCCCCTCATAGTCTAGCAATTCATGGTTGCCAGGTAGAAACTTATGGACCTTATCTCCAAGATTATATGAGGCAGTGATTCTTTTCGAAGTAATCTTACCACTTGCTCCCATATGTGTCAACAGAATTCAACATTTTTCTACATTAAATATCGAACGTTTCGAAAACCAAAACAATAAGCATTCGTATTCTAAAGAGCACCCTTCAATGTAAGCCCTTTCTTTTATATTGACTATAGTATATAACAAAAATAGCATATAAAAAAGCCTAATTGTAAAAACAATTAGGCTTTTTTTCAAGAACTTTTTTCTTGTACATCTTTAATGAGTACTTCCCTCGGTTTACTACCTTCATAAGGACCTACTACACCATTCATTTCCATGGCATCAATTAAACGAGCTGCTCGCGTATATCCTACTCTAAATCTACGTTGTAACATAGACACAGATGCTGTTTGCATTTCTACTACAAGCTGAATCGCTTCATCGTATAATTCATCTTCTACTTCCTGCTTTGTTTCAGGAATATCTTGCGGAATCATATCCTCTTGATATTGCGCTTTTTGTTGCGCAACAACATATTCTACGACTCTCTCAACTTCATCATCTGATAAAAATGCTCCTTGTACACGAACAGGTTTCGATGCACCAATTGGTATGAACAGCATATCTCCACGCCCCAGTAGCTTCTCTGCACCACCACCGTCAAGAATCGTTCGAGAGTCTGTTTGGGAAGAAACAGCAAATGCAATACGCGATGGAATATTCGCTTTAATAACACCCGTAATAACATCAACTGACGGACGCTGAGTCGCAATAATTAAATGAATACCAGCAGCACGTGCCATTTGAGCTAAACGCATAATCGCATCTTCTACATCAGAAGATGCAACCATCATTAAATCAGCTAGCTCGTCCACGATCACTACAATATATGGTAATTCAGGTTGTTTCGCTTCCGATTGGCTATTATGCTCTTTAATATGATCGTTATACCCTTCAATGTTACGCGTACCGCTATGCGCGAATAATTCATAACGACGCTCCATTTCACTCACAACTTTCTTCAAAGCCTGTGACGCTTTTTTCGGATCAGTTACAACTGGCGTTAATAAATGCGGTACACCGTTATATACATTTAACTCTACCATTTTTGGATCAATCATCATTAATTTTACTTCATGCGGTTTCGCACGCATTAAAATACTTACAATAATCCCATTAATACATACACTCTTTCCGCTACCAGTCGCACCAGCTACTAATAAATGGGGCATTTTATTTAAACGTGCCAATACAGCCTCTCCTGTAATATCACGTCCAAGACCAATTAATAACTTCTCTTCTGGGTGGTTATTCGCCTTTGAATCAAGAACTTCTCTAAGCGTTACCATAGAAACTTCTGAATTCGGAACCTCAATCCCAACAGCTGATTTCCCGGGAATAGGTGCTTCAATACGAATGTCTTTCGCTGCTAAGGCAAGCGCTAAATCATCACTTAAACTAACAATTTTGCTTACTTTTACTCCCATATCAGGATACACTTCATACTTCGTAACTGCGGGACCTCTATGTACTTTTGTTACTTTCGCTTTCACACCAAAACTTTGGAATGTACGTTCCAATTTACGAGCATTTTCATAAATTTCTGCATTTTCATTTGTAACTTGCTTATTTTTTGGAAACTTTAATATATCAAGCGAAGGAAGCTTATAATCTTTATTTTCCACATTAGAAAATTGCATAGGAGGTGTTTTCGTTTCACCTTCTAGCGATTCAACGATTTTTTCTCCTCGTTTCTTCTGAGGTTGCTCTTCTGGTGTAGCCGGAACTGCCTCTTCAATCAGCGGAGGAGTGATTAAATCATTTTCATTTTCTTTTATCTGTTTTTCCGCCTCTTCACTTACTGGATAATTCTCAGTAAAATTTGAAATAATCGGCGGACCGATTTCTATCTCTTCTACTGGCTCAATAGCCTCTTCTTGTTCGGTAACTCGTTCACGCCTCGTACTTCTTGTTGTTTTTTTCTTTTCAGTTTGCTCAGCGACCCTTTTAGATCTCCAATCTTTATAATCCCCTTGCATTACTTCGAATTGACTTCTAAGAATTCGCCCTACAGGAGCCAGCACTTCTCCAATATGCTTATTTGTTATACACAGTATCCCGAGAATAACTAAAATAATTCCAATGATATATGCTCCTACTTCGTCAAATAAGAAATAACACGTTGCGAACATAAGCGCACCGAACATACCACCACCTAAATGAACACTATCTGGGCCCTTTTTCATTTCAAGGAAGAAGTAATCTTTTGTACTAACAATTACAGAAGTATTTTGCACAGCTCCATCTTTCGTAAGAAGATTAAATAATGTAATATGACTAAACATTAATATTGCTAATACAATTAAATAAACACCTATTAACCGTTTATTTAAAAGGTTTGGCCATCCACGCTTTATAACAAAAGCAACAGATAAAGCTATTACACCTAACACACCAATTATGTACCACTCACCAAAGAAGAAGCGAAAAAATAACACAAACGATTTCCCTACTACACCTAGCTGTAAAATCGTAATAATCGAAAGTGCAAAAAGAGTCAACCCGACGATTTCATAATACAAAGTTGGCTTTATCGTACGCCTTGCTTTTGCCTTCGTCCCTCTTTGCTTTTGTTTTGCCATTTCTTCACCTCGTGTTCTAAAAATTAAGTACAACTTCCTAAAAAAAGCTCTACTTATATGTCTTTCTCTCTATTTTTCTGGTCTTTATATCTTCTATTTTTACACTTCTTGTAAAATGTTAAATAAACAGAAGAAAGCAGCCTACTCATGGCTGCTCAACCGTCTTGTTTTTTATATTATACCATAGCTTCTAAACAAAATCCTTCTTTTTGCTAAAAGGTAATTTTCTGTCCAGGCTCAAACTCTAGGTAGTGAGACGGATTCGTACTTAGCACACGTACAATAGAGTAACATTGATTATCCTCCTCAGAGACCATTAATTCCACGCCATTTACATTCACAACTTTTTGACTTTCGCATTGTGAATAATCGGCCGGATATACAAGTTGCTCTGGCATAATTGTATATAAAATCATTGTAGCATTGTCCCTTCTGTCTGATTGTCCACACGCGTATCAATTAATTCGTTTAATTTCCGCAGCGCGCTACCAATACCGCCGACACCATCTATAAGACCATACTTCACTGCATCTCCACCTATTACATTCGTCCCAATATCTCGCGTCAAATTCCCTTTTGCAAACATAAGCTCTTTAAAACGATCTTCCGTTACTTTCGAATGCTTTGTCACAAATCGAATGACTCTTTCTTGCATTTTATCCAAATACTCAAATGTTTGCGGCACACCTATAACAAGACCTGTTAAACGAATCGGATGAATTGTCATCGTCGCTGTTTCGGCAATAAATGAATAATCAGTTGAGACCGCAATCGGTACACCAATTGAATGCCCTCCTCCTAAAACAAGAGAGACAGTTGGTTTTGAAAGCGAAGCCACCATTTCAGAAATTGCTAACCCAGCTTCAACGTCACCTCCAACTGTATTTAATATTAAAAGTAAGCCTTCAATTTTCGGATTTTGTTCGATCGCGACAATTTGCGGAATGATGTGCTCATATTTTGTTGTTTTATTTTGTGGTGGCAACTGAATATGGCCTTCAACCTGCCCAACAATTGTTAAACAATGAATACGCGATTCATTCATTTGCGGGACATTCGTCTGTCCAAGTTGTTGGATTTTCTCCACTATAGAAGCTTCTTTCGGAATTTCTTTCGGCTCAGCTTCTTTTTCTTCATTTGTATAACGATCACGTTCTGTCATATCGCATCCCCTTTCACTCGTATATAACTATTATTTCTTAAGTTATAAATTTCATTCGATGGGGTTAAAAAAGAAAAAGATCACCTGTAAAGGTGATCTTCTTTATACTTCCATAATAATCGGTAAAATCATTGGCTTTCTCTTCGTTTCTTCGTACAAGAACTGCCCTAATAATTCACGAATATTTTGTTTTAACATAGACCATTCAATTGAATATTCTTTAATAGATTGTTCAACAATCATACGTACAATATCTGTAGATCGTTCGATCAATGCTTCTGATTCACGTACATATACGAAACCGCGTGAAATAATTTCTGGACCAGAGATAATTTTCTTTTCATCTTTACCAAGTGTCACAACAACAACTAAAATTCCATCTTGAGATAACATCTTTCTATCTCGAAGAACAATATTACCAACGTCGCCAACACCTAATCCATCAATTAAAACATTGCCAGCTTGCACTTTACCAACTAAGTTTGCTTCTTCATCGCCAAAAGCAATTACATCGCCTTTTTCTACAATAAAGATATTTTCTCTCGCAATACCTACATCTTCCGCTAAATATGCATGTGCTTTTTGCATACGGAACTCACCATGTACGGGTACAAAATACTTCGGCTTCATTAAATTTATCATCAGCTTTAATTCTTCTTGGCTACCGTGACCTGAAACGTGAACTTTTCTTTCACCGTAATAAATAACCTCAGCCCCAGATCTAAATAACAAGTCAATAATTTTTGATACAGATATTTCATTTCCTGGAATTGGAGAAGCTGCAATAATAACAGTATCACCTTTACGAATTGAAATTTGTTTATGAGCTTGCTTCGCCATTCTAGAAAGGGCTGCCATCGGTTCCCCTTGACTACCAGTCGTTAAAATAGCTACCTTTTTTTCCGGGAAATTGTCTATTTCTTGTAATGAAATAACCATACCTTCTGGAACATCTAAATAACCAAGACGTCTTGCAATGTCTACTACTTTCACCATACTACGTCCTACTACCGCTACTTTTCTTCCTGTTTCAGCAGCCGCGTCAAATACTTGTTGAATACGATGTACATTCGATGCAAATGAAGCAACGATAATACGACCTTCTGCACCGTAGAACACTTTAGAAATTTCTACACCAACTTCTTTTTCCGAACCTGTGTAGCCTGGACGCTCAGCGTTTGTACTATCAGATAATAAGCAAAGTACGCCTTCATTTCCGATTTGCGCCATTTTCCCAAGATCTGCTCCATTATTTCCAATTGGAGTTTGATCAAATTTAAAGTCCCCTGTATACACTACAGCACCTTTTGATGTATGGAAACAAACACCAACAGAATCCGGAATACTATGTGTCGTTCCAAAGAATGACACCGTTGTAGTATTAAAATCTACTGTTGAATTTGAATCGATTGTTTTTAAGTCTACACGGCCTAACATGCCCGCTTCGCCAAGTTTTTCTTGTATAAGTCCTACTGTTAATTTCGTTGCATACACTGGAATAGATAATTTACGAAGTACATAAACAATTCCACCAATATGATCTTCATGACCGTGAGTAATAAATAAACCTTTTACTCGCTCTTGATTTTCCACTAAGTATGTAATATCAGGAATAACGATATCAATTCCAAACATTTCATCTCCTGGGAACATTAATCCTGCATCTACAATAAAGATTTCAGAATCAATTTCAACACAGTACATGTTTTTCCCGATTTCACCTACTCCACCAAGAGCAAATACTTTAACAGACTCATTCTCTTTTCTCTTCATGTTGTTGCCTGGTTTAAAAATCTTGCAAACACTGATTTCACTAAAATTGTAGAGACACCAGGGGAAACTCTACAACCACCATATATTCACCGTCCAAGACGAATGTCCTTACCGTTATGCGATATCATGTCCTTGTTTATTTTTTAAACCAGGTTTCACCTCTCTTTCATTATATAAATCAAATATCTTATTCGATATGATATGAAAATTTCATTGAATCATAATTTTTCCCAATTTTGCTAAGCATACCCGTACTAAGCTACTTAGCCATATTATACCTGATACAAGAAATAGAACACAAGTTAAATTATGCGAAAGACAAGAGAAGACACTAAAATGAGGTTATAATTTACGAGGGTGAAATTCATTTCATCTTTATTACTTTTCCTACTCCACAAGAGTTTTATGGAAAAATATTCATGTGATTTCTTTGCATGAATATAAGACTATATGCACTAAAAATGTTCCATAATATATTAACTATGCAATCAGTATATAACTAATTAAATGTTATTTCCTCTTCCCCCTACATCCTATTAACTCCAAGGAATGTTACTACAATTAGTTAAAAAAAATAAAAATGACCTAGTTTCACACTAGGTCATTTTTTATTAACGAGGAATGGATTGCATTACAGATTGTAACGTTACTCTTTCTTCTTCTGTTAATGGAAGAAGTGGTAAACGTACCGAACCTACATCTAATCCAACCATTTGTAACGCTGTTTTTACTGGAGTTGGGCTTGGCGCCATAAATAATGAATCCGTTACTCTTACAAGTAATTGATGTAACTTTTGCGCCTTCTTAAATTCTCCTGCTTGGAACGCTGCAATCATTTCTTGCATTTCGTTTCCAATAACATGAGATGCTACTGAAACGATACCTTTCGCTCCAACTGCCATAGCCGGTAACGTTAAACCGTCATCACCGCTGTATACTGCAAAGTCGTCCGCTGTTTTTTCAATGATTTCTGTCATTGTTAACACATCGCCGCCTGCATCTTTAATCGCAACAATGTTTTCGATTTCTGATAAACGAACAACTGTATCAACGGAGATTTGTACAATAGATCGCCCTGGAACGTTATATAGCATAACCGGAAGTGGCGTGCTTTCAGCAATCGTTTTAAAGTGCTGATACATTCCTTCTTGACTCGGTTTGTTATAATACGGCGCCACTAGCATAACTGCATCAACACCAACTTCTGTTGCCTTTTTAGTTAAGTCAACAGAGGCATGTGTATTATTGCTACCTGTTCCAGCGATTACGGGCACCCTTTTATCGACAACAGATACGACATGGCGATATAACGCTACTTTTTCTTCTGATGTTAGTGTAGGAGATTCACCTGTCGTTCCTCCTACCACAATTGCCGTTGTACCGTTATCAATTAAATAATTTACCAATTTCGTTGTCTTTGCAAAATCGATATTCCCGTTTATATCAAACGGTGTTACCATCGCGGTTGCAATTGTCCCAAAATCTATCATGGTCTCACTCCTTATTGTTCCAGTTGCTTTTCTTTTGAAAGCTCAAACGCACTATGTAATGCATTTACAGCCTCCACTAAATCGGTTTCTTTTACAAGAACCCAGATTGTCGTATGACTATCTGCTGATTGCAGAATTTGAATACCTTTTTCCGCTAAAGCTGTAACGATTTTCGCAGTAACCCCTGGGTATCCTGCCATTCCAGCTCCTACAATAGATACTTTTGCACAATGCTCTGTCACAATTGGCTCATATCCAAGGTTCTTTAATAATTCAACTGCACGACTTGATACATTATCACTCACCGTATAAGCTACTCCAGTAGGTGAAATGTTAATTAAATCGACACTTATTCCTTCATTCGCCATTTCTTTAAACACATGCTGTTGCAAATCATATGCCGTTTCTTTTGCAAGCACTTTAATTTGCGTCACATTTGATACGTGAGCGATACCTGTAACAGGCCGTTCTTCTACATCACGGCCTTTTGTAGCCCCGTCAGATGCTGAAATAAGCGTACCTTCACTATCAGAATACGTAGAACGTACACGAAGCGGCACTTTTGCATGCATCGCAATTTCAACTGCACGTGGATGAACGACTTTTGCACCTTGATATGCCATGTTACAAATTTCGTTATACGTTACAGTTTGAAGATGACGTGCATCTTTCACGATACGAGGATCCGCAGTCATAACACCTTCTACATCTGTGAATATATCAATAAATTCAGCATGAAGCGCAACACCTAATGCTGAAGCCGAAGTATCGCTACCTCCGCGTCCAAGTGTTGTCGTATCACCTTTTTTCGTTTGCCCTTGGAATCCTGTAACGACGATTACATCTAAACTTTGTAACTCTTCATGTATACGATCGCAATTCATTTCAATAATCTTCGCATTCGTAAAGTCATCATTTGTTACAAAACCAGCTTGTGCACCATTTAATGCCGCTGCTTTAATGCCGTTCTCATTCAACATATTAGAGAAAACAATTGCAGAGATTAACTCTCCACATGATAATAATAAATCTTGCTCACGTTTAGAAATATTAGATTCCTCTTGATTTACAAGACTTAATAACGTATCCGTTGCATACGGTTCACCTTTACGGCCCATAGCAGATACGACAGTAACTACTTTATAACCTGCAGCTAACGATTTTTTTATATGATGAAGCGCATGCTTACGTCCATTTTCATCACGTACTGATGTGCCACCAAATTTTTGAACAATTATTTTCATATTTTGCACCTTCTCTTAGCCGTTTACACTAATTGTAATTTTACTAAGCGCTCTGCAATTTGAACAGAATTCCATGCAGCGCCTTTTAATAAGTTATCAGATACGACCCAAAGATGGAATCCTTTATCGTTATTTAAATCTTTACGGATTCTTCCAACGAATACTTCGTTTTTACCTACTGCAGTAGCTGGCATTGGATATAACTGCTCTTCTGGATTATCTTGCAGAACAATACCTTCCGCATTTGCAAGTAAGCTCTTTAATTCTGCTACTGTTACGCCTTCTTTTTCTACTTCGATGTAAACAGACTCAGAATGCCCTGATACAACTGGTAAACGTACACATGTTGCCGCTACTTCTAATTCAGGCATATGCATAATTTTTTTCGTTTCATTAATCATTTTCATTTCTTCAAACGTAAATCCATTATCTTGGAACTTATCAATCTGTGGAATCGCATTAAAAGCAATTTGGTAATGTTTTTTATCACCTGATACAGGTAAAACATTCGCCTTAACTTCTTCGCCATTTAAGATTGCTTGTGATTGTTCATGAAGTTCTTCAATCGCTGCCGCACCAGCACCTGATACAGCTTGATATGTGGAAACGATTACTCGTTTTAAACCATATTGCTGACGAACTGGCTCAAGAGCTACTACCATTTGAATTGTAGAACAGTTCGGATTTGCAATAATACCATTATGTTCTTTTAAGTCGTTTTCATTTACTTCAGGTACAACAAGTGGCACGTTTTCTGTCATACGGAATGCACTTGTATTATCAACAACAATCGCACCGCGCTTTGCTGCTTCTGGCGCTAATTGTTTCGATACAGATCCACCAGCACTAAATAGTGCGATATCTACTCCTTCAAAACTTTCAGGAGTTGCCTCTTGAACTGTAAATTCTTCGCCTTTAAATACAAGTTTCTTACCTGCAGATCGTTTAGATGAAAGTAACGTTAATTTCCCGATTGGAAATTCTCGTTTCTCTAAAGTATTTAACATTTGTTCACCAACTGCGCCGGTTGCTCCAACTACAGCGACATGAAAAGTTTTTTGCTTTTCCATCACTATGCCCCTTTCTAGATACCAATCCTTCTATAACTTAGAATTAGAAGGAGCATAAAATGCCCCTCCCAATCTTAATAACGTTAATTTTATCATATTCTACAGTAAGAATGATGGTTTCATCAAAAATTGTCCGTTTTTTTTCGTTTTTTAATTCATATATCTGAATTTTTCTACAACAACAGGTTGCAATTGCTTCCCTTGCAATGCTTCTAATACTGTATCTTCAAGTAACTCCATACGAGCTACCATTGAGTTCGGTTTTTTCTCTGGTGCATCTTGGCCGAATGGGACGAAGTAGATGTTTTTTGTAGCCATTAGGCGCATTAGGTTGACGCCAACAGGGTGATGACAATATAAACATTTCTTTTTTCTTCTATTATATACTCATTTCACAGCCTGTAAATTTTTTTCATTTCCAAACACGTATACTGCATTCTTTTTTAACGCAATAAACCAATTCAATGGAATTGTAGATAACTTAATGGACAATTTCTACTTTGATAGTGAGTTCATGGGAGCATAATATCCCACGAAAAACACGAACAAATGTTTGATTTATTATCAATACCTTGCTATTATATGGTTAGATATTCCATACATAAAGTGAGGTATACATCATGAAACCATTAACTCCTAGACAAGCTCAAGTACTAACTTTTATGCAACAAGAGGTAATAGAAAACGGATATCCACCAACTGTACGTGAAATTGGAGAAGCTATAGGTGTTTCATCCCCTTCTACTGTACATAGTCATTTAATGCATCTAGAGGAAAAAGGATATATCCAGCGTGACCCATCGAAACCAAGAGCAATTAAAATTTTAAAAGGAGGACTTATATGATAACCAATCCAGTAGCATATGAAAAAGACCAATTAATTAGGGAGATTTATTCGAAACAAAAAGGAATTGCCGCTTTATTATTAAAGCATGAAAACCACCAGGAAATTGCACACCTTATTTATAAATGGCATTCTCACAAAAACTTTTTTATACAAAACGCTGCCATCACAAAAATATCTTTAACTGAACTAAGAGAAAGATATAACCAAGTTGAAGAACTACTTGAGCATGCGAAGACGTACACAGTTGAGATTAATATTGATAAATAACCCCAAAATCTCTAAAGTTTGATATAATGATACAGTTATTTATATCAATTAAGGGGAACAATTCATGAAGAAATTAATTATAGCATTACTCGTCATAGTATCTGTGCTTTCAGCATGCAGCACAGGTGATGGAAAAATTTCCAAAGAAGAATTTAAACAGATTAAAAACGGAATGAGTATGAAAGAGGTCGAGAAAATTGTAGGCGGAAAAGGAGAAGAAAACGTTAATCAATTCAATCCATCACTTGTTGAATATAAATATCCTGCATTAGATGGTGTAGAAGAAGATGGTTATGTTTACATATTGTTTAACGATAGCAATGTAGATGTTATTTTAGACTTTGGATTATTGCAAAAGAAAGAACAACCTAGACAAGAAGACACAGTCGCAAAAGAGACAGTTAAAGTAGAAACAACTTGGGAAAGTAAAATTAAAGAAGTAGCGTCAAGTGATAAATCTACAACCGAAAAATTTGATGAAGTGAGTAAGTACGCTAATGGCTACAAACCATCTAATGATGAAGTAAACACTTTTGGTACTGAAATTATTAAAGAATATAAAGATAAAAATTACATTAAAGATGTATCTAATCATGAATATATGTTAACTAATCTTTTCAAGTCACAAGTAGTCGATAAAAACGCATCAGAAAAGCCATTAAAAGATTTCGCTTTCGATTTTTGGCAAAACTCTAAATACAACTATCGCGGTGTGGAAAATGCAACAAGTAGTGCAACATTAGCTAATGAGCGCCAAATGGATAAAGCTTTAAGTAAAATGAATAAATAACACTAACATAGTCCACTTAAATTTTAGGAGGATAAATTATGAAGGTTGTCCGATCTGTATTTAAAGGTTTTCGCTTAATAGGTTTAATTGTAAAACCAATTCTTAAAGCATTATCTAAAAGTAAATTTTAAATCTCATAAAAATTAAGATCCCCTTCTGCATATGAGTGCACAAGGGGATCTTTCTCTTATTCTATTTATTCTACAGACATTGAATATAAATATAAAAATAAGAAACGGTGTATATTTACCCTAACATTTATAAAGATGAAAATCAATATATAATTATCTACATATAGAACCAGATAATAATTTTTGTTCATAAAACTATTCTTTTATTTTTTAATGTACTCATACCACCAGTTTCTTTCATCCATCCAAGCTGTAATCTTATCAAGCTCGCCATTAGGTAGTACTTCAGTTTGTAAGTATGCTAAACCAGTTAATGGATCAGAGACAACCTTCCCTTTTGTTCCACGCTCATTCATAGCGTTTACGACTTCCTGAACCAATGAAATACCAAAACCACCAGATTTAACATATTGATAGCCACCGTTGGAAACAGCTTGTTCTAGCTGTTTCTCTTCTGTAAACCAAGCTAACGGTTTGCTACCAATTAGAGAATTCAAATCACACTTACCGATACCAGGTACATTACCAGTTTCAGAGTACTGCCAAATATCACAAGGGTATGCTGGTTTATTCCCTCCATAGCGTGGAATCCATACGAAATCACAATTAACATTTGCCATTCCGAATGGAGCATACATATGATGGCCAACATATAAACCAACTTTTTTAGCACCTAATCGGCGTAATTCATTGATAAATGCTTGTGTACCAGCTCGCATATCATTCATTGTTTTAACTTCAACATCCGCCACCCAGACTGTCGCATTCTTATCACCACGATTCCAGAAATCACGGGCTTCTACGCGTGCATCGTTTTCAGAAACAAAACGACAGAATGCATAGTTACCAAACGGAACGTCATGCTGCTTCATAGCTTGTACATAGCCTTTATACAATGGATCTACATAATTTGAACCATCTTGTACACGAGCGATGATGAATTCTACGTATTCCTTTGCTATAGGCCAATTAATGTCACCATTCCATTTTGAAATATCAATAATATGTCCCATTACTTAGCATCTCCTTTTCTATCTTCTTGTTTTTGTTTACCGCCTAAAATCTCAACTGCATTTGTTAGCGCTGAAGGTAAAGGAATCCCCATACGACCAGCATTTTCTAAAAGCGAAAGAAGCTCATTCCTGACAAAGAAAAAGATTGTTGCTTCACGAATCGCGCTATTTGTTCCCACAATCGCATCTGCTTGAGTAGCTGCTCCGACCAAAAGAAAAAGCACCACCTTTTTGGCGATGCCTTTGAAACCAACTTTACTTTTTAATTCTCCGTTATATCCTGCTGCTATCATGCCAGTTAAATAATCAATAACTGCCATTGTTACTAAGATCTTCACTGTTGCATCCCATCCTCCCAAGAAATACCCACAAAAGCCACCAAATGTAGCTACAAATGCTTTCAGTAATACATCAATACGATCCATCTTTTCCTCTCCTTTTCTAAGAATAAAAAAGCCTGCTATAAGCACACTTCGTTTTGTTATAAAATCCATATTTTGTTCAGAATGATTTTACTATTCTTTATTTTCCTCTTAATGTTTTATCGAACTAAATTTTTTGTTATCGTTTAATAGTACATATGTCTTAATGACTGGTATACTGATATTTAAAAACATAAAACGCTAATTCATTTAAGGATATTCATTATCTCTTAAATTAGAAAGCAGGTATAAATATGGAAGAGATAATGAATTTGTCCTTAATTTTCTTTTTCTTTCTTCTAATAGTATTCATTGCATGCTTTATATTACAAGTATTCATGAGAATTTTTGGAAGGAAGAAAACACATGCCAGATCTATTGAAAAGGAATTAAAAAATCTTTCCTCAACACAAGAAACTGGCAGTCATAACGATTCAGGAACAAATGCTAATGATGCTGAAGCAAGTTGGATGAATGTAGTAATGACAACAGCATTTGTTACGGCAGCTATGAAAAGCGCTAATGAAAACTCAGAAAGTAATGACCACGGTTCTGATTCATCGATTCATAATGACTCCTTTGAAGATGCAGATTCACAAGATTGATGTAGCTTAGTGATTTAATAAACACCATTCCTAGCGTTTATTAAATCACTCCTATATGCAAAATAACAAAACTGTTATAAGCACGCCTCGTTTTGTTATAGATGCCGTATTTTGTTCAAAATAAAAACAGCTTATAGCTGCTCCGGTTTCTCGTTTATTAATTTTCGAACTAATAATTGTTCTAACACTTCAATTCTACGGTTCATCTGCTTATTTTCTTCTTTTAACCCTTGAATTTCAGCATCTTTAGCATGTTTTTCTTCCTGGAATGCTTTTATTTGAATTGCTAAAGAAGAATATATTTCAGCTGCATTTTTTTCTTTTGTAACGAAACACCCAGGAGTATTTTTATCATCCGCAATCCAACCATAGTGAGTTTCTATATCGTTTGTTGTAAGAATCGGGTCTCCTTCAACACGATTCATTCGTTTCTCATACAGGTCTTCTATATCTGTTTTCAAGTTGTATTGTTGGATTTGGAGTGCCATAATTTTTTCTATTGCACTAAACTGTACATCGCGAATATTTGTTTTGTACTCCCGTTTCGATGCCGTTTGGAATGACGATGCTGTGACAGCATTAAAAGCGTTCCCTGTTCCATCTTTAACCTGAAGTGTTTTATAGCCATCAACGTTACCGTTACGCAAAGTTACTGTTTGGAAGCGAAGATCCGTTTCGGAGTTAGGTGTTGCAACTATATCAAGCATATTTTTACCTTTTAAGTTAAAAACAATAGAAGACTGACAGTCCATCCATACAGATTTAGCTCCACCTTTTAATGTGACTCCGTCTGTTGCTTCTGCCCAGAACGAACCACCTTTCGCATAATGACCTATACCTTTACCGGAGTTAACAGTTACATTCCCATTCATACCTGCATTCAGAGTCAAATCTCCTGATCTTTTGAATGCAAGCGAACTTACAAAATAAGGATCTCCGTTAAAATCTTTTCCGTTTATTATTCCTAAAAATCCTTGCGATGGTTGTTGACTGAAGACAACAGAACCATCTTGAAAACTTGAATCTCCCCCTAATACAATCGTTGGTTGGAGTTGGTTTGCGGAATTTGTATAGTATCCAAGGTAAACTCTGCTTAAATTTGATTCCATTAAACGGATAAATTGCTTTTGAATATGAACATAATTAACGCCATTGTCTGTCCGTATTGTGGTTCCTTTAAGTTCCTGTGCTTCTAAATTCTTTGCTATAGTTGTTCCATCTAATTCTATTTTACCCGCTTTAATTTTAATGGTTTCTGCCGTTTGATTTATGGATGATATGATTTCACCTTGTTTAACGGTACTAAGAATATTTTTCTCAGTAACTTGAATACGACCTTCCATATCCCTTACATAAGCATTCGTAGCGAATTTACCATCAGATTGGGTTTGTGTATACACCTCTGTCTTTTTTGCTGCTAAATCGATACCTTTCTCATTAACGCTAAAACGGTTATCGATCAGAGTCATCTTTTGATTGTATTGTTCAGTTGCAAGTTTATTAGCTAATTCTCCAAGCAAATCTTCTTTATTTTTATTAACAGTCTGCTTCAACTCAGGTATCTTAAATCCAGCAACATAATCCTCTACTTCCTTGATTGCTACTTTAGCCCCGATTTCTTTTGCCTGTTGCTCAATTTTAGAATTTGCATCAGTAAGTTTTTTCCCTTGAGAATCTACTACATTATTTAAATTACTAACTGTGGAAGATAATCCGCTTGCTGTTTGTTCTACTGTAGTCATACGCTTTTCAAATCCAGATTGGCTGTTTTGTACATCTGTTACCGTAGTTTTAACGCCATCCACACTTTTTTCAATCTCGGTTGTTTTAGACTGGAATGCACCTTGTGTTACTCCATCTTCGGGAGCAAGATTCCAGGCTTCAAGTAAGTCACCAAATGTAACCAAAATTCCAGTGAATGTTGCATCAGCAGTAGTAGTATTAGCGGTCGCTACGTTTACACGGACATCTTTTAAAGTACCAGTATATTTTGTTGTATCAAAAGAAACTGAAATACGTTTCCATCCATCTGTTACTTCTTTTTGCGAAATAATAGCGTAATAATTTTTATCTGTTCCGTTTTGGTCATATGTGAATCTCATATATAGGCGTGGATATTCATTAGTAGAAGTCACCGTTTTTACATTAATATAGCAAGAAGCAACGCCTTTTTTATTCACAAATAGTTCTTTCTGTAAAATCTGAGTAATAAACGCTGTGTTACTTGTTAATTGCAAACCTTTCTTAATATCTGGGACACCTGGTATTGCAACATCGACAATTTTGGTAGTAACCGCATTTGTAATTCCGACCCATCCGTTTTTATCATTCGAAAAATCCGAGTTAATTGCATAGTTTCGAACATTAACTTCCCTTGTTTCTAAACTTGTAAGCTTTTCACTGATCTTCCCTGCTTGTTCTTTAATTTCAGTTGTTGTTTTCTTAAGTTCACTTGTTGTTTGCTGCACATCAGAAATAGTCTTTTTTGTACCTTCTACAGTGGATTCAACCGTATTTAATTTATTACTGATTTCAGTATCTTTTTTCGTTAACGATTCAATAGAAGTTTTAAATCCATCGGCGGTTTGCTCTGATTTCGTCATACGTTCAGTTAGCTTCCCTTGTTCGTTTTTTATATTTGAAACGGATGTTGTCACACCATTGATATTTTTCTCTATTTCAACTGCTTTTTTAGTAAATTCACTGTTTGTTAGCTGATCTTCAGGAGCTGGTGACCATGTGGAAAAAACAGTTCCTTCAGCTAACTTTGTTCCTGCAATAAACACTTCACCAGTAGTCTCTTTATTTTTTTGCGTTCCAAAATAAATCCGCGCTTCATTTGTCTTAAATTCTACTTCTAATTTAAAATGGTGCCATTTCCCATCAGATAAATCCTTAGGTAAATTAACAATTTTATACGTAGGTGTAGTGCTTCCGTCACGTACTCCCATCGCCATAGTTAGATTACTAGACTTAAAGAACGCTGAAATAATATATTGACCAGGTGTTACTTTAATATCTCTCATAAACCATAAATCAGCTATATTGTTTGTTCGCGTTAACTTTCCGCAATATGCAAACTCAGGTATATCGGTAGCTTGTTCCACAGCACCGTTCCCACTTTGTTTATCCCATATAGTCCAACCCGTAGCATCACCCGTACCAAAGTTTGAATTTGTAATTACGTTGCGTTCTGCAACTTTAGCGTTATCAACTTTTGATGTGACTTGAGACAATGATTCTTTTGTCCCTTCAGCCATTTGTTTCGTTTCATTCACTGTTTTTGTGACTTCTACTACATTATTAGAAAGAATTTTTAACTCTGACTTCTCAGCTTTTTGTCCAATAGTTTCATTTGTTTGTGTAATAGATGTATTAATGTCTTGGAACTTCTGCACGTTCCCTTGTTTATCAGTTTCATAAATTTGTTTGCCGACAAATCCATTATTAATCTCATCTTTTGTGAAAACACCTGATTTATCGGCTTTATCTTTAATTTGTTCCTTAACAAAATTTGAGTCTACTTTTCCCTGAACCTCTTTTTTCACATCAGAAATTTGCCCAGCTATTTCTTGCGCTTTATTGTCCACGGTTTGAACCTTTTGATTTAACTCTGTTTTTGTGGACTCAATATCTTTATTTACCTGCTCTAATGTTTCTTTCTTCACCTTTTCTACATCAGGGACAACCGGGTCCCAAATACCATCTTTCCAAAGTTTTAAAATACCAGGTTTACCGTTAGAAATATCTAGCCATAGTGTTTTTCTATCTTTAAGACCTGTTGTCGGTGGGCTCTTAGATTCAATGATTTCGGCGGTATTATTTTTAATATTCTCTTGCACCTTTTCAGCAAGTGCTTTTGCCGCTTCTGATTCTTTCTGTGCATTACTAGCCGTTTCGTTAGCTTCTTTTACCAACTTATCTAACTGATCTATCATTTCTTGCTTATTGCCTAATGAACTAAGGATACGATTATAAATCTTTCTTAATTCTTCATTTGGATCAACGATTTCATGATAATCTCCGTACACATATTTATCTTGTGTAGGGTCTTTAAATGATTCATCACCAGCGATTGTTCTTGCTTCTAAATACAATTTAGGCGTAAAGCCTGTATCTTTGATTTTGATTGTATCGCCTTCATTAATTAGTTCATGTGCTAATCCAAATACTCGTCCGATGCTTTGTGCTTGAACTTCATACAAAACGGATGTATTTACACGCTTTTTTAACTCTGTATTCATAAGAGTCATTAAGCGTTTCGAATTCATATCTTGGTCTTCTGTCTCTGGACTATAGAAACCGAATTTATGCTGTCCTTTCTCATTCCATCTTTGGAAAGCATCACTGTCCACAAGATAAGGGACACCGTTATTTATTTCCGTAATAGTAACAAACTCTCCACCTTCTTTTTTCACGAAACCTAATAAGGCTGTACAAATATTTTGAGAGTTTTCAATCCGTTTAATCCCCATCAAATCTTTGCCGAGAGTTACTTCTTTCCCTGTTTCTCGACCGCGCTTCTTAATCATGTCAACATAACGACCAACGACTTGTGATCCTACAACTTCAGCGCGATATTGGATTTCTAATTCAAATAATGAAGCTATCTTTTTAAGGAGAGTCAATGGATCAATAAATTCATCAATAGTCATGGAACGGAAACTAGCATATTCCAAATTCCCTTTCTTCCACTTCGTGCCCGCAAGAGCTATATCCACCATTTCAATTACTGTCTTACCTTCTAGCTTTTGTGGAGGGATAATTCCAGCTTTAGCAAGTTGAACCCATTCACCAGATGCATAAGCAACTACCGATCTATCATCAGAGTCTTTTTCTATTTCAGTGATTACATAAGGAACGATACGACCATCACGCACTTCTTTTAATACTAAGTTTTGCTGCATAAGTGTGGATGAATGCCTTGTATTATCAAATACTCGAAACTCTAATGTATCAATGTTATTTTTGATTTCCCAATGTCTTTTATCATCCCAATAATCTTTAGGCTGAATGGATGCTACGATTTGTTCTGTTTTAAAATCAACAACATGCAATTCACCACTTGGCGTTCTCATCTGTATCTCTCCCTATAACTGATTGTTGCATTTACATCTGGCGGCATAATATCAATACGATTATCTCCACGTATGATCTTAGGAAACTCACTAAATATATCTTTAATGTTAATAGCATCTTTTCCATTAATCGTAACAAGGCTTCTTTCTGTATCGATAATTACTTTGTCGCCTGCATCGAAAATATAAGGTTTAGTATTTGAAGGGACTTTGTTTATCTTCCAAATCTTTAAATCATCAATCTGCATGGTATAAACAGGTGTATTTCTATCGTATCGACAAATAGCAATCATGACTTGTGCAATCTTTCTTTCCGTCATCGGATTCCCTGTTTCGTCAATCCAACGTTCAACAAGTGAAGCATCGTCTATTTCCGTGCCATCCTTAAAACGTGCCACATAAACAGACCATTCTTTCCCACGTCTTGCAATACGCAACCTTCCGTAAAAATTGTTGAAAGTATTAGGATGCGCTCCACTTGTATCAACTAACTTCCGAATACTATTAGGTGTTCCATTATTCCCAACTCTCATATATGCCTTTGTAATTTCAGCATCCCAATATAAATCATTGATGTTTATTCGAGATACAATATTACTCGCTTCATCCAAAAGTAAAACTTCCACCCGTCCCATTTGATCTATGTTTTTAGACTGCAAATGTACTCGGGCTTCCATTTCAAAATCTTGCATTGGTCCACCAGGTATACTTTTCTTTGAAATACCACCATGATATCCTTTCGTGCCCTCTTCACCGTAATACGGACAATAAATAGCCGTCCCATCTTTTACTTTAAGTTCCCCTGTACCTTTCATGTCATCAAAAACCCCCGTAACAGGAGTCCAACCTACAACGGATGACATTTCATCCCACAAGACCCGTTCTCGCTCTTGTACAGTGGATTCTTCCACAGTTAATGGGTAACCAATTCGAAAGTAATTTCGATCATACGGATATACGCCAAACCATACATCTAAAAAAGTGCTTGGTTTTTTTACAGTCATTTCAATTATTGGTGGCGCTTCTACGCTGCCTTTATTAGTAAAATTAGAGGTTATTTCTGTAGACCAAATTTGAGTAAAGGTGTGTGTGTTTGTTTTCCCTAATTTATAAGGCATTGGACAAATGAATTTAATAACTCCTTGTCCAAGTGTTACAAACTCATCTGGATCAAAACCATCATCCACAACAGCTAAATATGTTCTATTTGGTTCTACATCGAAAGTAAGCTCTACTGGTTGCTCTGTAATTAACCAATTTGCGATTTCTTCTTTTAATAGTTCTAAGTTTCCACCATCAGGAACAATAATTCCGACAGGAATAGAAAGAACACGAATTTCAGTTTGCGTATTTAATAATCTTGCACCAGGATAACCTGGAACACTTAATAAATTTCTCTTCAATGACGCCCATGCGGGTCTTTTCCATCCTTTTTCTAATTGAACGAAATCTTTACGTTCCTTGTTAAATGTAAAAGAACTCATTTTGACACCTCATTTCCTTATAAAATAAAAGAAACCCAAACCTAAAAGGCTGAGTTTCTTTGTTCTTCTCGTTCTTGATACTCTTTTGTATATCGATAAGTGCCGCGCGCCACATCTCGCCCCTCTAAAACAACAGGAACCTCAATTACTAAATCGCCACCTTGCATTGGCATTACTCCATTAGCCCCGGATGTTCCAGGAGAGTAATTGAATACTTGATTTGCGACGCTACTTGTCATAGCTTGTCTACTATTTGACATGTTTCCATACACACCACTCATAACACCTTTTAATCCTGATAGCTGACTCATAGAATTAGCCATCATACGACTCATATCACCCATTAATTGATTCATAGTTCCAGTGATACCAAGTGATTTTTCTTTCGAAGATAACGGAGTAACTGTAATTGAATTACCTTTTTTCGTAAACATCTCAGGTCCAGCTTCACCCGTAATAAATGAGCCATCCCCTACAGGCTTTCCACCTTTAGCAAGCATCGGAACATATGGAATTGTAGGAGCGCTTACTCCTGGAATTTGATTTAATAATTGAGCTGGTGTATTGAAAGCATAAATGAATTTATTTATCATACTAATAATTCCATTTATAGCCGATTTTATACCACTTTTGATTCCACTCCACACACCGAGTATAGCCGATTGCATACCTTCGAATGCACCACTAACAGCCCTTGTTACCCAACGTACAGGTGTCATAATTGCATCTGTTAATCCACTCCATACTGATGCTGCTGTGTATTTAATTCCTTCCCAAATATTTAAAAGTGTGGATTTAATACCATTCCACACACTGGTGCTTGTACTACTAATCATATTCCAAACTGTTGATATAGCTTCTTTAATGTTATTAAAAATAGAACTTGCTGTAGAAGCGATTGAACTCCATAAACTAGACAAGTAGTTTTTTACAGCGTTCCATACCGCACTTGTTGTAGAACTAATCGTGTTCCATGTATTTATGATCCATTCTTTTATTGAACTAAAAATTGGTACCACAAAAGCAACTAATCCATTCCAGCATGTTTGCAAGAAATTCCTAACTGCATTCCACACAGCCACTGTTGCTGAACTGATTGTATTCCACACAGTAATGATCCATGACTTGATTTGTTCAAAAATCGGCATAACAAATGCTACAAGCCCATTCCAACAGGAAACTAAGAAATTCTTAATCGTTTCCCATACAAAGCTTGTAGTAGAACTAATGGTATTCCAACATTCAGAAATGAAATTCTTGATACTTTCAAATATTGGAGTAGCAAAGTATAAAATAGCCGTCCAAATCGCTTGTAAATATTGAGTAATGAAATTCCATACGGATTGGATCACTGTGGAAATGCCATTCCAAATCATAGAGAAAAAATCAGCGATTCCTTGTAAAATTGGTGTTAAAAAAGCAACTATCCCATTCCAGGTGCTAATGAAAAACTCACTAATCGCTGTCCACACTTCTGAAGTGGTTTGACTGATACTATTCCAAACTTCTGATAATGTCTCAACTACCCCATTCCAAATACCGGTCAAATATTCAACAATTGAATTCCATGTTTCCATAGTAGTTTCAACCATCGAATTCCATGTTTCAGTTAAGTACTCCGTTATTCCATTCCATAGTTCTACTAAAAACTTTTTAATTGAGTTCCAAACTGCTGATGTAGATTCACTAATACTATTCCATGTTTCACTTGCCCATTGGGCTATCCCATCCCATATTCCTATTAAAAAATCTCCAATAGCATTCCAAGCATCAATAGTCCATTTCTGTATAGAATCCCAATTTTGATAAATGGCAATACCTAAAGCAACAACTGCGGCTACAACAATAGCAATTAATGCTACCCATCCCATCATTGCAGCCCCTATGGTGGATATGACAACAACAATTGGTGCTAAAGCCATAAATGCACCCGAAATTACCCCGATAGCTACCGCTATGGCTGCCAATGTAGCTGCTAATTTAGGATTATTAGAAATCCAATCAGCGATTTTAGCGACAACATCAGCTATCACACTAAGAACCGGCTTGAGAGCTACTTGTAAATCTTGCATTGCTTTTTGGAATTTAACAGCTGGACTTGCATCTATTTTAGAAGTAGCACCGTGTAAATCTTCTACTCCTTTTTTGAGATCTACTTGCTTCCCTTCTGCTTTCAAAATCGTATCGATAATTTTCTTTCCTTGGTCTTCCCAAAGGGTACCAAACATCTTTGTACCAAGCGCATTTCTGTCTGTCGCATTTTCAACACCAGCTAAAGCTTTGGTTGCTTCAAGCATCGCTTTTTGTCCGCCCTCGCCACCTTTAGCGATAGCTTGACCCCAGTTTTCAAACTGATCTGCCGAAATCTTTGTTTTATCTAAAACCGCTTGCATGGACTTATCTACACCGGCACCGAATTCAGCCATTTTAATACGGCCTTCTTTAACTCCGTCTAAAAGGTTATCGATATTCCAACTTTTCGTATCGACCCCAGCTGACATTATGCCTTGGACCTCTTTAGCTGTAAAGCCGGCTTGGACCATTTGGTCACCATATTCAGCAATAATGTCTAATTGTTCAGGTGGAAAACCTGTTTTTAATAAAGTGTTAACTAATCCTAAAGCCTCTTCATTAGTAATTCCTAATGTTGCACCAATCTCATTTGTTTCCTGTATAAGCTCATTAAAATCAATCCCTGCATAACTTGAAGCGATAGTTGCCGCTCCTTTAACTACAGCAGCATTTGTTTCATCAGAAGCATCCTTATTCAATGCCCATTGTTTTCGAACACCCTCTAAGGCTTCTTCTGCATCCACACCATAAGTAGTTACTCCCCTTATAGCTTCTTCTACCGATTTTTTTGAGGACTCTAGAACATCAAAGCTTATATCAATTTTCGTTTGCAACTTTGACATATCCATCGCTTTTTCAACGGCAGTTGCAATACCGCCACCAGCGGCCATACCACCTATGACATTTTCTAGTCCAATCTTTAAGCCTTCAAATTTTTTCTCTGTTCTTCCAGCTTCTTGTTGTAAATCTCTTAACTCATTTCGTACTTGTTGTATTGAGTTCCCCGCATCCACAGATCGGAGTGCTCGCTGTAATTTTTCAATATCTGCTTCAGTTCCTAATGCTTCACGACCGATTATTCCAATCGCTTGCTCTAACTGCCGACTTGTAGCTGTTCCGCTTCTAATTGCATTCACAAGACGATTTCCTAATGCTCCTGCAAAATCATCAACGCTTTTTCCTGTAGCACTAAACAATGTTTCTAATTGCCGGGTGGAATTAGCTACATTGTCTTGTTCTGCTTTCATGTTTCCGAGTTTATTTTTCAGACCATTAAGAGATCCTTCTGTAAATTCAATTTCACGGCGAAATGCACGATATTGTTCTTCAGAAATTTTACCGTTTTGAAATTGAGCTTGGACTTGTTGTTCAGCAGCCTTTAATTTATCTAGCTTTTGTGTTGTATTTTCAATTTGTTGTGTAAGCAACTGTTGTTTTTGCGCCAACGCTTCCACATTACCAGGATCAAACTTTAGCAACCGTTCAACATCTTTTAACTCTTTAGCCAAAGAATCACTTTGTTTATTTACATCTTTTAGGGCATTTTGTAACGGTTGAGTATTACCGTTGATTTCAATTGTAATTCCTTTGATTCTTCCTCCTGCCATCATCTCACCCCTTTCTTAGAACGAATCGAAGTCTTTTTGATTTGCTGTACGAGTTTTGTCTTTGTCCGGATTTTCCATCTCAGCGAATTCAGCAATATAATCAAAACAATCACCAATAGTCATTTCTTCTAAATCACCATGTGATAATTTCGCTTTATAACAAAGAGCAAGGAACGTATCGGTTGTTAACTCTTCATCACCGAAAGTCTCTTGCTCTTCATTAGTTTTCTTTATTTTTTTTTGCCCCCATCGTACTTTGGATCAGATCCATGATTTCTGGAATAATTTCAGAAATAGGGAATTCATCAAATCCATCTAACCATGTAATCGGATCAGCGATTTCTGGGTTTGCTGTTTTTGCATATAACCAAACTAAATCATAAATAACCTCAAAATCTACTTTACTTAAATCAGCATTTGCTAAATCGATAGTAGGTTGCGAACCATCTTGAGGTGTAATTGGTGAAATGATTCCTAATCCAAACATATCCGCAAATAAATCACGTCTAAATTGTGCTTTATACTTTTTAACTGTTGCTGCTGTACCTTTTAACCGAACCTGTTTACCGTCTATAGCAATCGTCTTTTCCATCTGCTTACGCTCCTTTTGGTGCTGCTGGTGTTTTTACATATACTTTTTTGTACCAGTCGTTATAAATTGCTGGTGTCGTTTTAGCAGTCGTTTTCGTTTTAACCATTGGTCTTCCACCAGGCGCTAAAACAATTGGGCTAGAAACAAACTTCAGTTCATTTGTATTTGGTTCAGCAGAACTTGTTTTTGTTTTAGATGCAATCGTTGGACGACTTGCTGAACAGTTATACATAACATGACGGGTTGCATTCACATCACCATCAAACTCAAATAATAATGCGAATGGTTTCCCTTTTGCATCAGCCAATTCATTTAATACGCCATCCGTTTCGTCTAATTCCTCACCAAGTGCATCAATAGCAAATTGCTCTGAGATAGTAGCAATACTTAATGTTCCATCGTAACCCTGGTTATTACTTGCCGCGTAATAAAGCATGTCATCTGCATAGAATTCAATTAAATCACCGCGTGGCTCAAAAGTTAGTTCAACTCCACCAGGTAATGGAATTGGTGTCCCGAATTTAACTAAAAAATCCTTAGTATCTAATGGTACATAATGTACATTTTTCAAACCGAATGTTACCTTGTTTTCATTCATTTACATCAACCTCGTTTCATATATTCTTTGATACATTTTTTCAGATTCAATAAAAGTCCCATACGAATCATAAGGAATCTCATGATCGCCTAAGACTTTTTCAAGTTTGGCTTCAACAACTAAATCCTTTTTAGTTGTATAAAGCTCTATATTTAAATCGTTTATCTTGTGATAAACCTTGTTATCAGCCATTAAATTTGCCGATCCATCCACAAGGATACAAATATAAGGTGGCGCTGGTACTGGCTTAGTTGGTGTGGCTGTAAAATGCGAATAAGCCACAGGATAACCTGTAGCTTCAAGGGTTTTTATTAATTCACCTAATGTCATTATTCAAGCGCCCTTTCAATCCGTCTTGGTACTTCATTAATTACATACTCTTCAACAGGACGAATATGAACTTGAGCCGGAACACGTCCACCACCAGCCTTTGCATGGCCATTTTCCAAGAGATGCGTTAGTTGCCCTTTTATATTGTGGACGACAACGCCATTACCTTCTTTTTTCTTACGCCACCCTTTACGATAAGCCCCTGTTTTTTTAGGACCACTTTGTCTTAATTTACTTACAGCAACATCAGCCACTTCTTCTTGTGCTGTTAACAATTCTTCTTCCACAACATTTGCATATCTTTGTAATTCTCTAGCAAGATCACTCGCAAAATCATTCATACTAAACATGCTCCTTTGCGATAATGGTCAATGTTTGATACACTTCATCATCATTCATTGGCGGTTCAATAATGTCAAAGATACGACCCTTCATAGTAATTCGCATTAATTCTGTAATACCTGTTGTATAAGGAATTACAAACCGATAAATTCGTGTAGACTGAGAAGCCGAAGCTTCAATATACTCCGAACCTTTTACCGTTTTTATCATCGCCCATGCCTTTTTAACTTCTTGCCAATCACCTGTTTCAACTTCTTGATTCAATTCATCTTTTATTACTTCAGGTTGTTCAATGATAATTCGATTTCTACAATCGCCAGTATTCAATGGTTTTTTATACTGAAAAGGACGCATATTAATCACCGTCCAACTTAATTTCTTCTAATGCTTTATCGATGCCTAAACTATTAATCTGACTTAAAAAATTCTTGTCAAAATACTCTAATGCATCGTTATAGACATAACGAGAACGTTCAAAGACTAATTCCTTGAACTCTTCGTCATTATTTAAATCATAATTCCCACAAACCCTAAGTAATGCCTTGTTAGACGTAGAAAGGATGCGCTTTAGGTTATCATCTTCCTCATCACCTAAGTGCATCCTATCTTTGAATTGCTGTAATATTACATCTGAAATTACTTTATCCATTCACATCACCCTTGAGCTGGAGACGTTGGTGTTTCTTCAATCTTCAATGTGTAAACTTGAGATGTATATTTATCCTTTGGCTTACCTGTAGCATATTGTTTAGCAATATAAACAGTTGCATCTTCTAAAGCTAGTGTTTCTTCAAACTTTTTAATAGGCTCTGTACCGCCCATCGCTGCAACATACTGACCTTTAACAAAGAATAATACTTTCCCTTGTGGTACAAACACTGATTCCGTAAGGATCGGGTTAAATGGCAAGCTAGTCACATATGCTCCAGCTGCATTTTGAATTGTCGCGTTTGCCTGAATATCAAAAGTATCAAATGGGTTTGTTACCATAACTACTTTTCCAGCAATATTTTTTGGTCTGTCTGCATCCGTTTTACCATCAGCATTTAACTTTTTAGCCAATAATTTAACTACACCTTTTAATTCATTGATTGTTTTACGACCTGGTTCGAACGTTAAAGTACCCACTGGTTTTTTATCTGGATATATTCCATTCGTAACACTTCCACTTGGATCTTTTAATAATCCGATAGGCTCATTTTTACCTGTTCCAGCTACAAATCCACGTTCTAATCCCACTTTCATTGCTTCTTCAATCATTGTACGAACATAACGTTCAACCCATACCGGCCCAAGTTTCAGCATGTCATTTGCTAATGGAATAAATGCTGTTAATTTAAGCTGGGCAATGCTATCTTTATGGAATGTAGCATTTAATTGCCCTTTAATACCATCAAATAGTGGTCCCCATACAGCTGCCCCCTCTGAATCTCCGTAAATAAACTCCGTCACAGCTCCTAAATTCTCTAAACCAATATGTTGTAATAGAGGATGATCTTGAACCAAATCATCAAAAATACGTTCTTGAGTTGTTTTAGGTAAAGTCTCAGTAGACTTAAAACCACCTTCTTCAACAACTGCATTAAAGAACTTCATTTCTTCACTTGTTAGGACATTAGCGCCACGAGACTGCATAATAGAGCGATCTACCATTGATTCATTTACTTGATTTAAAATATCTACTCGTACATCTGTTGCAAGTGCTTCAATCATCGAGTTTAATGCTGCTGATTGTTCTTCCGCTGTACCTTCCTGTGTTGCTTTTGCAAATGCCATTTTCTTCTCTTCAAAATTATTAAATTTTATCACCATATTTTATTTTCCTCCTAAAGTTAAAAAGAGCGTACTCAGATTCTGTTTTGTATTAACAGGCTCTTGAATAGGCTCTTTTGGATTTTGATTATTTGGTTGTTTCATATACTTAGCTACTAAATCTTCTTTGAAGTTTTCCACAACTCCCTCTTCTTCATCTTCTTGCGTATCATCTATTTCGATTTCATCAGCAATTTCATCAGCTAAACCAAGAGCAACTGCTTCCTCTGCTGTTAGCCAAGTTTCATCCTTTAAAAGCTGTTTTAATTCTTCGTCTGTTCCAACAAAACGTTTCTTATAAGATGCCGCTAAAGCTGAATCAATCTTTCGTAAATCTCGTGCGGTTTTTTCAAAAAGGTCTGCATTTCCATATTCAAAAGTACTCGCTTGATGAATCATCATCATAGTATTACTAGGCATAATGATTTTATCACCAGCCATTGCAATTACAGACGCGGCACTAGCGGCCCAACCATCAATATGAACTATGATTTCTGCATCATGTTGCTTTAACTGATTGCAAATTGCTACACCATCAAATGCGGAACCTCCACCCGAATTAATATGAACGTGAATTTTTTCTGCTTTTACATCTTGGATTTTTCTTCTTACAGCTTCAGCGTTATTTTCACTAAACCATCCACCGATTGATCCATAAACGGTTAATTTGTACTCATTCTCACCTTTAGATTCAAAGCGAATATCTCGTTTTAAATTTAAAAGCTTATTCATGTTCAAATGTTCCATCATTTATCACCTCCTTCAGATTCATTTAGTTTCGTATAGTTCTTCGTAATATGATGGATATTTAAGTTTGGATCATCAGAACCTTCATAATCTACTTCTGAACGAATCTCATTTCCTGTAAATGCACTTGAAGAAATGAGTTTATCAATACTTGTTGCAAGGTCAAATATACTCTGATAAGAAACAGATTTAACTTCAATCTTTTTCCCTGAAAGATACTCATTCATTTCAAAGAATTTAACATTCGCTTCATCAGATAGCTTTTTTAATAACGGCCGTACTGTGAAAAGCATGTAGTTTTTCGTTTGCTTCTCTACATCAGCCATTTCACCATGTATCAAAGCTGTTGGAATACCAATTGCCATAGCTACCTGATTTAAGAAACCATTTGTAACCTTATTGATTTCTTCCACACTGGGGCCATTCGCAACGCCATTGTATATTTCGTTATAATTAAAACCCTTTTGTTGTGGAACAATAGCAATATCCTTATTACCAAACGCCTGATACATATCATCAATAAACTTTTGTAATTTTGCTATATTCTCTTCCGTCTTAGCTCCTGTCATATCCATATCAACTGTTCCACGAACTTGATTTTTACGCTTTTGAGAGCTTAGAATTCTACCAAATAAGTCCCCGTAATCTGCAAATAAACCATCAATAAGCGGAGATAGTTTATCATTTCGATACTTTAAATGAATTACTTCACTTTGCCTAAAACTTCTCTTAAACGTATAATCTTTTACTATTACATCAGTAAAAGTATCCTCAAACACAGCATATTCATTATGTTGAAATCCATCTGCAATAAGTAAATCACCATCATCAGCCTGTATAACTAAACACTCATTATCATAAATAAGTTTGCGAATAAACCTTTCCCAGAAGGTACTTGCTGTCATATTCTTGTTTGGTCTAACGTTTAATCGGTAATAAAGTTCATTCTTCTCAAATGCTTTCCCCTGTCTTACTCTGAATTCGGATTGACTTATTGTTCTTCCCAAAAATGATACACATGTATCAATTGCCAATCGTTTCATATGAAGTCTGTTTGCTGTATCAGCAATTATGTCTAGATCCACCATAAATCCTAGTTCTTTATTTCTTTTAAATACTGAACCTAACCATCCAATGGTTATCACCCCCTTTATTAGAATTTAATATCACCTATAACGAAGTCAGTTACTTCTTGTATTTCATCAGCTCTATAAAGAGCGTGGACAAAACATTGGAATCCATCAGTTTTTCTACGAACTGGCTCTTTTTTCTCGTATATTTTGTTTCCATCGCCCTTGATGACAACCAAGACGTTTTGTGTATACCAACGCATTAGAGGGTTGTCATCAAAAACAATTTGACGATTGGCAAATGCCATTTCAATCCGTGGTGCTAATAAACCGTGGATTGCTTTAGGATTTCTAATAATCTCTACTTCAAATCCTGCATCTATTAATAATGGCTTTATAGCTTCTAATCGATAATTATCACCTATAATTTTTTTTAATCCATACATTTCGCGCATTTCTACAAACCAATTTACAATATGTGTTGGATTAATAGTCGGCTCGTCCACAACTGTTAGAAGTCCCTGTTCTTCCCAATCTTTTATAGGTGCAAATTTTTCCTTTTTATACTCATTTGCCTTTTTTGAGTATCCATAATAAATATCAACAAACTCTTTACGTACAAAAGAATGTGTTTTAAAAATGTATTCACCGTCTACTCTAAATAAAAGACCACAAGCTGCGAAATCTCTAATACTCGCAAAGTCTAAAGCCCCAATACATTCTCGACCGTATAAATCAGGAAATGGACGATTTGTAGCAACGATTTCTTCCCATTTTGCTACAGACCTTTCTAAGTTTGTAACAGGTAAGTTCATACGCTTTGTCATAAACTCTTCTCGATTACTTGGATCATCTTCTAAATCTTCATATTCTTCCTTTATCGTTTCAAGTAACCCTTCTGCATACTCACTTAACGGCTGCGATAACATAGGGTTTGCCATTCCCCAATTTTCTGGATCATCAACTTCGTTTTCATCATTTAATTTACAAATGAATGGGAAAATGGCATTAGGACGCGCTTCACCATTTAATACTTTCATTGCTTTTTCTTTTTGTTTATCTAAGAAGCCATCACGGACATATCCATCTGTACCAATGTAAAATTCTCGTGGGTTTTTCTTTTTCCCTAAACCGCTTATGTGAACTCGAACATCTTTATTGCCTTCATATTGATGTATTTCATCAAATACAACCGCACCATCACGCAAACCATCTTTTGTATCTCCGTTTGATGTTCTAAACTTCAATATACTTCCAGTAGCTTTAGAAACTGTTTGAGTTAGTGTGGTTTTAAATGCTCGTTGCAATATTTCATTTCGTTTAACGCATTTATGAACTTCATCAGGACTCGTTTTCGCCTGCTCTTCACTGTTTGCAACAACGGAAATGTTATACTCCGGAATACCATGCATTTCACTAATTAAAAAGTGAATGATGACTGATATTAATCCGTTTTTACCACCTCCACGTCCAAGCATCCATAGGAATTTACGATAAAATACGCGACTATTTTTCTTGTAAAATAAAAAGACGAATGCTATTAAGAATTTCTGAAAAGATTGTAAAGGAAAGTACCACTTCTCACCAAAGCGGATACACTTCTCAATCATTTCATCATCAAAATATAAATCGTCTCTGTTCAAAACATATTTTTCTAGATATTCAATTAACAATTCTCTTTCTTTATTGAACTTTACTTTTCCACTTCGATAAAACTCAATATATTCATCAATGTACTTTTGCTTAATCATGTTAGATCACTTTCACTATAACCCGCATTAGGAATGTTAGCCTTAGCAACAAACTTTATATCTTTGCCTAACGCAATTAAAGAACTGTTAATTTTATTCCTCTCACCTATAAGAGGGTGGGCTTTAACAAAAACTTGAGCACCGTTTTTTACGGTTACAGACTCGCCTTCTTTATTAATGGTTTTATTTATTTTTCTAAACGCTTTAACTAAATCAATGTATCTTTCTACTTTTTCAACTTCGACTAAATCTGTAATATCAATACTATTCATAAGCTGTTCTTTTAACCTCACAATACTAACAGCCATCTACCCACCCCCCTTACGTGCGTAATTCCGAAAAAAACCTGACAGTTAACCCCCTCCTCCGGTGCCCCTTAGATCATTTTTTGATGAAATATTTTAAGGGGGGGGTGTTATTATCGAATCATTTTTACCACTTTTCATCGTGTTCCCATTTATTCTGTTTCTTTTTGAATGTTCTACCGTGTTCTTTATTGTGGCAATCCACACATACTGTTTCGAGATTATCTTTTTCTAATGCAAGTTCTGGATGATGTTCGAGTTCTTTTATATGATGGACAACGAGCTGTATCTTCTTACGCTTTGCACTCTCACTGTATTCATTGGTGTCTGTTTGAACACGACCATTTCGTTTACATTCCTGGCACTCATAATTGTCTCGCTTCTTTACTTGTTCACGTAATTGTTTCCAAGCTCCACTATCATAGAACTTACGCTTCTGTTCTTTTGTTTTAAACTCTTTCATTAGTATTTACATTCACACATCCTCTCCGCCATCCTTGTAATTTTTATATAATAAAAAGCATCCAATTGGATGCTCCTTTCTCAAAACGCTATACTTTTATTATGAATATAGAAAATGAAGTTTTACTCTCCGCACAAAAGTAAAAACACTATTTCTTTAATTAAAAACCTCTAAAAGAAATAGTGTTTTTTATCTGTTCTAGATAGTCGATTATTTAAGGTAATTGAATCTCCATCTTCGCTTGATCACCTTGGTAATTTAATTTTCCTTGTTGAATTAGTTGATGTACTCGGAAAGTTAAGTAAGTATCACCTATACGCTGTTCATTTTTCCCCATTACCTCTCCAACAATTCGAGATACACGTTGATATTCATTTGATGTATTTTCTAAGATGGACACATCATAATAATCTTCAGATACAGTAGTTATTTGTCCATCTTCTATTATTCTTAATACGCCATTAGTTTGAGACCATTTTTCCCAATCTTGTATTAGACTGTGAACTTGTACTTGAGATAATTCTTTTTTCATTTGAAGAGCTTCTAAAATTAATTCAGAAGGCATTTCTCTTAAACTTTTTAGTACATACGGAATCTCTTTGTCTTGTAAATCCTGTACTTTATATTCGATATGATGGCTAAAATCTGTAACATTCACTTCTTCAAAATGAATATTTTTATTTTGAAGAAGTGATAACACAAACCTTAAACCGATAGCATCAGATACGTTTTCCCCATGCCATAAGATTACCTTACTACCACTAGGGATTTCTTCTACAATTTGTGGATTTTGTTTAAGTGTAGTTTCAATCCAATCTAAATAATCTATTTCTGAAGTTGGACCTATTGTTGTTAGTACTTCTTTTAGCCATTGTTTTCTTTCTTGTATTCCTTTAGTAGATTCTAATTTATAAATCGGACCTATTGAAAAATCCTCATTAATACAAATAACTTTTTCATTTTTGTATTCATTATTTTTTTGAAAAACATACTTTAAATTTCCATATGCCGAATCCCCGAAGGTAATATGTGTAACATTCATAATGTTTAATCTCCTTATTAAATCAATATATCTATTTATTTTTCTGTAAGAGTCGGTACATCTGTTCTCTTACAAGCTTTATTATAGATGGTACACAAAAAAATAACTAGCGCCATTACATTACACTTTTGTAAGGTAATCAGCACTATTCATCATAGATAATCCTCTGGTAATGTTCTTTCTTTTATTCTTGTTCCAAAATAAAAAACACCCGACTGGATGCTTTGTTATCAATTATTATTTTGTACTTTAAGTACGGTAAATGAAGTTTTATTCTTCTTCCAGTCACCTAATGCTGCTACAACAATCTGCTTGCACAATACTAAGTAACTAGAAGAAGAGCAAAAGCTCTCCCTAATAGCGGTATCATTCAATCACTACCATCTGCTGGTTTCGGATTTTATGTGCCGTCATTACGAACCGTTTAGAATTTTAGAAACAACATAGTGAGTTGTGTTTCCCGCCACTTCCCACAATACAAATATAACACGTTAATTCCAAAATAACCGACACATTTCCTGCCAAAAAGCGGTCACGACTATGCCAACCTTTTCATAGTTCAAATTTTTCCACTGCATCTGTTAATTCCACTGGTACACCAAATATACTTTTTTTCATTTCTGTCATTTTCTTTTTAATAATCCACTTTGGATAATTCAATTCTTCTAAAATATTTCTAAAATAAGTTGGATTTAGCTTTAACACATCAGGATTTTTTCCAGTATTCCTTTTGTATCTAATTATTACTTCTAATAGTTCTTCATTTAACATGAATCACCATTACCTCCCCCTTATATTTTATATTTATGTATATACACCATGCAATTCCTTGCTACTACCACTTACCCATATCTTATATTTTGTGTAATTAATCCAAACGCTAAAGCCCTTGATATTCATAGCTTCATAACACTTTCTCTTTCGAGTTACACAACGCATAAAAAATGGGTAATTATTAAAATCAAAAAATAAAAAGGAAATTGCTATATTTTAAATCGTGTCATAGCTTTATCCATTGCATCTTGATTCACTCCAATATATCTTAATGTAACTTTCTCTGATGAATGATTGAATATCTCCATTAGTAAAGCAATATTTTTTGTTTGCATGTACATATGATATCCGAATGTTTTCCGTAACGTATGAGTTCCTATTTCCTTCAACCCGAACTCTTCTGCAGTACTTCTAAGTATCTTATAAGCCATACTGCGTCCAATTGGTCTATTAATACCTTCGCGACTTTTAATTACATACTCACTGTCATCTCGTTCTTCAATGTACCAATGTAATTCTCTCTTTAACGCTGGAGTTAATTGGATACGTTTTTGTTTTCCTGTCTTTTTTTCTCTCATTGAGATATGGCTACCTTTCAAATCACCTATCCTCAATTTAAGAATATCACTAATACGTAATCCTGTATTAATTCCCATTACAAATAAAATATAATTCCGTTCATTGTTTTCCCTCAAATATTGCTTAATCTGTTGTACTTGTTCTGGATCTCGAATAGGTTGGACAAAATTCATCGTTCGTTCCCTCCCATACCCTCTTCTGTTTCATATACCTCTAGTCTAAGAGCAAAAGCTAAGTTGTAAAATGCTCTGGATTTCCAACGTCGATAAGTACGTTCTGCCATTCCAACCTCGTTATAAACCATATAATCACATACATCTTCTTCCTCTAAATAACGCTTATTAATAATATCCCTCTGAATTTTTCCCGCTCGACCATTACCTAAACGACTTAAAAACTGATTAACACGGAATGACATATCTTTAAGATACTCTTCACGTTCGCTACGCTTTATATTTTCTAAAGCTACCTTTTCTAATGGATTTCCTACCATATTTGTAGGACCATGATATCTCACTTCATATGAAGGAGTTACTTTCATTTCTTCTCGAACCATTCCAAATTGTTTATAAATGCGTATTTCTTCCAGAAGACTTTCTAATTTCGACTGGGTAGCCGGACGGTTTATTTTAGATAAGAAAGTTAATTGATTCATATAAACGCTCCTTGTCTATTTTACAAATAAAATACAAAAAGCGGACATCAAACTACAGAGCAATATCGAAAATGCTCTTTTTAGTTTAGTGTCCGCTGGTTCTTCCAGTAGGAATAAATTTGTAAGTGATATTATTATATCATTTTCTTATGTTTTTTACTCTCTCATATCCATATAATCATTTCCAATTATATTTAAAATTCAATATTTTTCCGGAGTGAAAATTTCAATCAAACTTAAACAAATCTCTATCAAAATAATAGGTAATAAAAAAAATTGGATCAACGTTATTTCATTAGGCCAATCGAAAAAGATTTTATTCGTTTCAGGGGTATATTGGAACAATAAAGTAGACGCAAATAATATTAAACTAAAAGCCACTTTAAATACCAAAAACATTTTTTTGGCTATTAATGCTTTTCTCCCCCAAACAAGGCTCATACCTATACATATTATAAAGTAAAAACCAATTATTGAAAAAAAGCCTTTTAACACTGGCCATCCAATTTCTATTGATACCTTAAAAACTTCTACATTCACTACAAGCAACCTCCATACAAAATAATATTTATATAATTGTATATTACATTTAAATAATTGCGAATTTTTAATAATGATTGCTTTCAATTCATTCTCTTCTTTTTAACGAAGGATTATTTTGTTGAATTTTTTACTATCAATCATAAAAACATCTTATAATCTTTATATATAAACTTGTTTTTAGGAGTAGATAAAATGCCAGTTACACTCGAACTTATTCTTTTCATTCTTATAGCAATTAGTGCTGTTGGCTATTTGATAAAAGAATCTCAAAAAACTAAGAAAAGAACCCTTGGAATTTCACTAGAACTTTTAATTCTTTTCTGGTCAATATGGAGAATATCGACTATCATAATCCAAATTTTAGAATATAATCTCTCGTGAATAAAATTCAATATTCCGTCAATAATGTAAATACAGTTTCTGATTTCCCTTCATACCCGAGGGCTTAGCGGCTAGTTTTTACTAGCTGCTCTTTTATTGAATAAATTTCTAAAAATTGTTAACAATATAGATACACCAAGGTTGAATACGAATAACCATTGTGTTCTTCTTATTCACCAAAGCAGTTAGCTTTTGTTAGCTGCTTTTTTGTTCTTATTTTTCTATTTGTTACATACATTTTTAACGTGTTCATTTTGTTCACTGAGTTACCTCCTATCTGTAGAGCAACCTAAATGGTTGCTCTTTATAATTTTTTCTGAATAAATCTTCAAATTATGTCCATACTATAAATACACTTGAGTTCTGAACTTCCTTCTTAATGTTTTTCTGGAGAGCAGTTAGCTTTTGCTAGCTGCTCTTTTTATGTTTTAAGTGAATAAAATTCTAAACATTGTCTAACACTGTAGACAAGACTTTAAAAAGTCGATTTCTCCCACTCTAGCTTTCTTGGTCGAGAACCGAGCGGTTAGCAAAAGCTAACTGCTCTTTTTTAATTGAAGGTTTTCTATAAAATAATTTATCTGTTTTATAAATAAATTTTCATGATTCTATCCATACTAAACTTGGGCTTTATAGCTCAAATAATCGTTCATTCACTTGGCGGACAGTTTATTTAATAAATTGTCTGCCTAAGCCATTTAATAATTCTGCTTTATATTAAAATGAAATATTTATACCAATCCTCACCAAGTGTTATATCAATTATGTCGCCTCTTGTCTTCTTCTTTTAGCCAATTCATTTTAATATAGCTATATCCCATAACTTACCTTCTAATAAATTTATTTTTGAAAATTAAAAACACATGTTTATTGCCCATTCCTCAAACAACCCATACCCGCATAAATTATTAAGTATCTAAAATCCATAATTGGTAATTATTTTAATTGAAAGTGAGGAGTGTTAATATGGACATTAACAATCAACAATCTTATCCCCCTATTGATTATTATCGAGAGCCTCAGCAAGCCTTATATCCACAATCACATAGCCTTCAACAACAAACTCTTACTATAATAACTCCAGCTGTTAGTCATGGGTTACGAGAAGCCCAGCATCTTGGCTATCGACATGCATTAACAGAAGCTGTTGCCATAGGATACTTGATGGGAAGAGGTTACAATTATAATGCCGCTTGGAAAACCGTTGAGTCTTGGTGGAGACCACCAGGGACTCAACTTCCTACGCCGTACTAAAGTTATTAATAAAGTCTTTAATTTGAAAAGCATTACTATATAGTGCTATTTTGAGTATGGAGAATTTCTATAATATGAAGTTTTTTATTAACTTGTCACCATTTGATTAGACTAGCATATATATTATTAACATAGCTTTCTTTCACTCATGGGGTTTCCTTTTTAAGAGCACTTGTATACAGTGCTCTTTTTTCACACTTCATAAGAAAATACATATATTAAAAACGTACATACAATAATCATGATCATCTCAGAATTATTTATTAAGTACCTTTTTCAATACAATTCTTGGTCAAATAGCGTCATACGCCCTAACGGTGCTATTTCTATTCAAATAAAGGTTTTATTAAAATTGAATAAAATTCAAGATTCTAGTAATACTAATTCACAGTACAATTTGCTTCTTACCCAAATTGTATCTACTTGCTACTTGAGCAGTTAGTTTAGCTAGCTGCTCTTTTGTATTGGGATAATAAAAAATCATTGTTCTTTTTTCTTTTTTACAACATATAATTCTAATCCAGACGCTTTGTTCACTGAGTTACCTCCTTTCCTAAAGAGCACTTGTGCATGGTGCTCTTTTCTAATTATTTTGATCTACAAAATAAAATTTTTATTAGGCTTTTCCCGCATAACATTTTCAATTTTGTTCATACTATAACTGTAACTTCTAAGTTACAAAACATTGTGGTAATGTTTTTGTTGGACAAGGAAGCAGTTAGCTTTTGCTAGCTGCTTTTCTGTGTACATACACTTTTTGTTAGTTAACACATATATTTAATTTGAGATCCTACTTATTCATAACCCGTTGGGGAAATTCGAAATTTATTAATGAACGCTCATTAAAACTCTATAGGTTGTTCACTCCTCTAAAGGGCACTTGCGAAAGTGCTCTTTTTATGTGGAATAACATCTTTTTAAAATTCATTTCATAAATTGTTTAGAGCCCTATAGTTCCAAGTGCTTAGAGCACTCCCGTCACACTCTTAGCGCCAATTGACACTGTTAAACAGTGTCTTTTTTTACATACAACATACATTTTCAGTAAGTTCATTTTATTCTCAGAATTAGTTACCTCCTATCTTTTGAGCACCGTAAGCAAGTGCTCTTTTTATTTCCCTTTGTTACAAAATAAAATTCAGGCTATATCTCCCTGCATAAAATTCCTAAATTCGCTTGATACTATCGTTGTAACTTTAAGTTACACATCCTAACTTGCAGGGCCTAATTTTCTTTTGTGTAACAAGTGGTTAGCTAATAAAGTTGACCACTTTGTTGTGCCAAATATTTTTTATTTCTCAATACTTAGCACCTAGAATGAATTCTCGTTTATTGATACTATATTGGTGACATTGATTTTCCTCATAAGCATTTTGTGTAAAGGACCTGTTCTCCCACAGCAGGTCCTTTTTCATTTGTTTACTAATATAGCGCTTTTGTTGATTTTTTGTTGACATTTTGTTGATTTTTTTCTGCACATTTAAGAGAAACAAACATACGCTATTGTATGTAGACTCTCCGCTCATAGAGTTCTACCTTTCTTATCTAAGAGCATACTTATATGTGTGCTCTTTTTCGCTTATTATGGAATATCGTTTGTGTTAAAATTCCACCTTGCCTCTTTCCTTTAATGACAGGCTCCATAACTCCAAGCAAAGCATACAATATTAAAAATTCACTCATGAAAATCTGATTACAATCTACAGATTTTTCTATCTCATGAGACATTCACCTACCTTACTAAGAGTGCATAAAAAAATGCGCTCTTTGTATTTGTTGTTAAATACAAATTACCTCTACATCTATTCACTAATCTCATACTTGTACATATTATAATCACTACCTTTTCTATATAATGTGAGCACGTCATCTCCATTACGATTGGGTATAAGGAGAGCTCTCGATCAGCGTTCTTTTTTATTTCTAATGCATATTTTTATACACAATTCATATACATTAAATAACCTGATATGTCTTCAACTAATATTTTGATGACACTCCACTTTTTTTAGACAACAAGCCCTCCGGTCGTTGTCTTTTTCTTTTTACTATCTCAATGAGAACTTTGTTTTAAACTTGCACATACACTCAAAACATACATAAGATATATTGCTGTCACATTATTACATCTCAATATGATATGAGTCTTGGTCAAAGAGTGCTTTCCCGGGCGCTCTTTTTCCTTTTAATTAAGGATTTTGTTTGAAATTTATTAACCTTATTAATTCCTTTGCATACAGTATTATCACAAGAAATTCTATAAGTGCTCCGGTCTAGTTACCTTGAATTTCTTGCAAACCTTGTGGGGAGAATCCGTTTATAACAAATGGGTTCTTTTATTTATTCATCATAAAATAACTATTTTGTTAAAAACTTCTCACCTTTTATTTGGACAAGCATATGTTGTACTATCACTCTCATAGGGTTCTCCTTTTTTCAAGAGTACATATTTGATATGTACTCTTTTTTCATTCTCCTTTACGAATAATCTTTTTTACCTTACACATACTAACTACAAGTCAACTTCCCATGACTACACTCTTTCAAAACGGAGACTTTCCCTCCGAACTGTTTAGGCACACGACAGGTAACTTAGTCAATTACCTGCCATTTACGATTAAAATAGCGCTTTTATTTAATACAAATTAATTAACTATAATTTGAAAAATCGGAAATATTTATTCAATGCTTTTTCTGAATACTCATGCTATTATTTATGTGATGATGTTCACCATCCCAAGAACTCAGTAATTTCATCCATAGGCTCCACTCTCACCCTTTTGAGAGTGGAGCTTTTATTTATAGAACTGTACTTATCACTTTGTGTATTTTTGTACAAAATTCAAATTTGATTATAATAACTGTGTTTTTCGTTCTTCCATACGAATTACTTTTCCACTTTGATATACAAATGATTGTTCACCAAATCCACCTTGAGGTGGTTCTATTAGATGAACCTGACCATTTTTTACAATATATATTCCGTTTGTTTTCAAATCTATTTCAGCTGTCATTTCAACAAGATTTTCTTTTCTAATTCCCACCAAAATCACTCCCATATGTTATAATTACTTTGTCGAAGTAAGTTGAGAGTGATCTCGGCTTTTTTTATTTGTCTACAAATATTGCATAACATTTTCCGGAACAAATGATTGTTCCAGTGATAGATGGAGCCGAATTGGAATCGGCTTTTTTTCATCTCTTGCTCGCTTACACATTTCTTCAGCTTCTTCCCATACAAATTGTTTATCCTCCGCTCGTTTATAACGCCAAATCCCAATCGTATACTCTTCAAACAACTCATAACGCTCATCAGACGCTGTGGTTGGTTTTAATTCATCAATCGCTTTGGCTTGACGTGGTATTTGCACAACCACATCTGCATACCGTAATTTTGAATTCAAACGGTGAATATGAGCTTTCTTAGGATCAAATGATACAACTGGCTCCACGTCAAAAATTGTTAATTGCTTTGGCATTATTTTTCCCCTCCAATACCTGCAAGCTTGCAATTAAAATTCCTTCAAGCTGCGTTAACGTTAGTTGATCCAATGTTTGTCCGTTAATTTCAGTTAAACCTAATCCCAATAATTTACGAATGATAATTAGTTTTCTACGTTCTACTTCCTGACGTAACAATATGATTAAGCCTCCTGTTGATGGATGAACTTTCTCTCTAAATTTACAAACTTACTAAATTCTTTAATAAATGCTAGTTCAACTACACCAACTGGACCGTTCCTCTGTTTCGCTAAAATAATTTCCGTTATATTTTTATTTTCTGTCTCGCGGTCATAGTAGTCTTCACGGTATAAGAATGCTATTAAATCTGCATCCTGCTCAATTTGACCATTCTCACGTAAATCTGATAGCAACGGTCTCTTATCTTGCCTACTTTCTACCGCACGGCTTAACTGTGATAATGCAACTACACATACATTTAATTCTCTTGCCATCAGTTTTAACTTACGACTAATCTCACCTATTTCTTGCATGCGGTTCCCTCTATGCTTTGGATCCCCTACAATGAGCTGCAAATAATCAATTGCAATTAAAACCTTTTTATCAGGGTACTTACGCTTTAATTTCCTAGCCTTTGCATAAATTTCTTGCATCGTTACATTTGCCTTATCGTAAATTTCTAATGGCAAATCATTAATTAATCCCATCGCTTGACTAATTTTTTCCCAATCCTTTAAATTACATAGCTTCTTAGGATTCTTTAATTTCGTAGCATCTATATTTCCAGTACTTGAAATCATACGTTTAAGTAACTGCTCTTCTCCCATTTCTAATGAAAAGATTCCTGTTGCTGTATGAGCACTTGCTGCATGAAAAGCAACGTTTAATACAAATGCTGTTTTTCCCATTGAAGGACGGGCACCAACAATGATTAAATCACCTTCTTGCAACCCTGCTGTCATTCTGTTCAAGTCGTCATAACCAGTTGGTATACCGGTTAAATCTCCTACATCAATTTGCATGTTCTTATACAAATCAACAAGCGTATCTTTCAAGTTAAATTCATCTGAGTAACCCGTTTCTTCAATGGCGCTTAATTCATCAATTGATGTACTAATAGCACTCATATCCCTATCTTGCTGAAGCCGGTTATATAAATTACCAGCAACCTCTTGAGCATGTCTCATCTTCCAAGCTTCAATCACTAAACCTTCGTGATATGAGAAATTCTTAGTTGTTGTTACAACTTCCGTCAGGTTTACAAAGAATTCGATTCCGCCAATTTGATGCATAAAGCTTTCATCGAATTTTCCAATGAGAGCAACAAGATCTATCGGAACCTCAGCATCCTCTAATTCTCTCATTGCCTTGAAAATTACTTGGTGTGTTGGTAAAGAAAACTGTTTTACCTTTAGCTGACAATCTTTAATTAGATCACCTTCTTGGATTATGCTACCTAGAACACTTTGTTCAGCTTCAACATTGCGAATCATATCGTTACTCATTTGGCCAACCACGCATTCTGTTGGTTAAGTACTGCAAGTTCTTCTTCTGTTGGAATGTTCTGCTCCCATGCTTGTTGCTGCTGTATTACGTTTTTAGTAGATTCCGATAGACCTTTTTGTTGATCAGGTGCTTTTGTTTGTTGCTGCGATTTTGTTAATCGTTGAGCACGGAATGCTTTATCAGCTGCCTCAACATCAGTTACTGTTTTAAAACCTTTAAGATGCCAATCTCTTAAAATCGTATTTACGTAAGACATGTTTCTCGTATTCTTCTCTAAAGCAATCTCCATAGCCTTAATAACTAGCTCTGCATTTAAATCGTCTATCCAAGCATAAATACCATCTGCGATAAAAGGTGTAATGAATCCGAAGTTTTGCTCGTAAAAAGAAATTGGATTAACCTCAACAACTTCTTCCGCGCTTGCGCGTTCTTCTTGTTGTTGTTCTTTTTCTTTTTCTTCTTCTTTTTCTTCTTCTTTTTCTTCTTCCTTGCTAGGGTCTTGGAAGCCCCTTATAAGCCCCTCCAAACGGACTGACAGATACTCCTTAATACGAGGAATTTTAAAATCTTGCTCTTTTTCTAATTGCAAACAGGTTTCATAGAAATCAACTAAAAAATCCTGGTCCTTCACAGATTGAATCTCTTTTAAGACACACTTTTCAATGTTTACATTTTTAATTGGATTGAATTTCAACCAGTTGATTAAGAACAACTCTTTTGTTTTTTGGTTGTAATTAATTTTTCCGTATTCTGCAAAGCGTTCTAATAGCTTCATAACAGTTTCACGGTTATATCCTGTATCAGTTTCAATGATACGAAGTGGAAGCTCATAAATTCCTGATTGAGACGTCTTACTGTTTGTCATCAAATATAAGTAGAAATACTTCTCCTCCGGTGTAAGATCTAAAACAAATGAATCCTGCCAAAATGAAACATGTACTGGTCTATAAACTGCCATATTATTCATCCTCCCGTTTACATATCGCGAATCCGTCCTCTACACGTAATAAGCGATAATTCTTGTATCCTATTTTGAGATATTGTTTTACTAAGTAAATTAGGTGTTGCTCTGATGTTGCTTGTTGAAACACTTTAGAGTTCAGCAACACTCTATGTAACGATTTGTCTAAAAGCATGTAGCACACTCCGTTGTTATACGAATGCTAATTTGATATAATTAATCCTAAGATCTTTTGCAAAACCGTTTGTCTATCACTCTGCCAAGTGATAGATCTTTTTTATTTTCTACGTGTTACTAACGAAGCGTTAACTCCTCTTGCTCTTAAATCTTTAATCACCACACGATAACTCATCGATGCCTCATGTTCCTCTTTTGTATCACGAAGCATTTTAAATTCCCTTATACATCGCTCCAGCTCTTCTTCCCAGTGATTTGATTCTTCGGTTGATTCTGCATTAAACATGTTATAAATACATTCACTCATACAGTTACGAAGTTTATTCGCAAATGAAAAATCTCCAGGAAGAACAAGATCATGAAGACGATTGTTTTTATCGTTCATGAATTACATCTCCTTTCTAATTAAATTAATGCTGTACGCATCGTTACAACCAGAAAGGAACATTGTAGGGGTATGGGAGGAACAATCCCTTTCTGGTCATAACGACAAGCACAGTGGCTTGTCTAATTACTAAAAACATCTAAAAACCTATTACTTTGGTATAATCTCCCATAGAGGGAGGTGTTACATATGAAAGACATTGTATTTACTTTAGAATTTGATGACGACATAGCTAACTCACGTGCCAATGATTATTTAGAACAAGGTTGGACGCTATTGCATGTTGGTACAAAGCTAATCGACATCCATAACGAACAAGCATACTACAACACTACTTATGTTGTAGGTGCTAACCAAGAGCAATACGACAAGTACAAAAAAGAGTTAGAAGAAGATAACCTCAGTTTAATTTAATGATTTTTCACAAGAACTATTAATAACCCTTTTATAAAGCTCTTCATCTACCACATGAAGAGCTTTATTTACTTCCACATAACTCAAACTACTATTCAAACATGCCGTCTTAATTATCTCTAATAGCTCGACGGCCCCTGATTTGAGATCTTCTCTCCTAACACTTGTTGGTTGTCCGTCTGTTAATTGAATCCTTTTCATCTTCACTTTCCTCCCCCATACAGTTTTGACTGATGCTGCACGCATCGTTACAACCAGAAAGGAACATTGTAGGGGTATGAGGAACAATCCCCTTTCTGGTCATAACGACAAGCACAGTGGCTTGTCCAAATGATTTATATAATGTTATAATTGCTTTACGATATTTTTCAGAGCTACTGTTGTCTAGGCGGTAGCTTTTTTATTTACCCATTTATGTTTCAAAATAAATGATGCTTCAATAATTTTGATTCGAATCCCCAATAATTTCTTCTCTTGCTTTAATTCAACTGTTTTTGAATTCTCATTAAGTAATTCTGCTATTTTTATTTCACCAGTTAGTTTTGCGTCATATCGAATTAATTCCTTATATTCTTTTAAACTAGGTTTCTTATAATCTACTGTCATTTTTCTTCCTCCTTTACAGCACCTTTGTTAAATTCATTAAGCTATCCACCGATTGAATAATAACGTTCTCCGCCATAGCCTTTTGCAACCAACTTCTTTGTATTTGTTCCATAATGCCAAAATGAACTTGTTCAAGAGCTTGAACTACACATTGAGTAGCTTGGATTGTATCGAAGATTTCTTTTGCATGAACTGCATATTCATGTTTCTTCTTTTCATCATGCTTCCATGATCTTGTTGTAACTTGTAAGTTCATGATTTCCTTTGCTGCCGCAATCCCCTCTTCGGCTTGTTTAATGTAGTTCATTAACTGTAGATTTACATCTTGAGTTAATCGCGGATCTGTAGGCGGTAAACCAACACCATAAATATGTTTGATCGCTTGTTGATTCAACTTTGCTCCTGTTGCATGACACCAATCCATCGCAAGCTCAAATTCTGGTTTAGAAAGTCCAGATTCAATACGAGTTAAGCGTTCATGGGTAATGCCAAGGTACTTAGATAGTCCTTTCTTCGTTTTCAGCTGAACATTATCACAACATTCTCTAGCATTCTGTAATAATTCCCCTATTGCTGAATTGCAGTATATGCTTGTTCCCATATCTGTTCGCCTCCATATTTAGTTTTCAAATGGTTACAATGAATCTAGTACATACTTAACTTGTCTATTATTCATGTAAAAAGAGAGGAGCTATTCCTCAATGTTTTCTTTCACTTGCATTTCTTTGATGATGGCCCAACCAGCCTTATAATATGCTTGAATGAGTTTATCAATATCCTTTTGTGATTTTGGCTCAGGAGCCACAACATGGACTTTCGTTTTTCCAAATTCATAAGTCGCTGCATATTCTTCTTGTTGGCTCATGGTGTCACCTCTTGAAGTACTTTCTATATGTTTATGCGACGAATCTGTTGGTACTGCCATGTTAGCTGATGGCATTTTTTCACCTACTTTTATACAAGTTTCACCACCAATTCCACTTTACGTGTAATTATTACTCAAAAAAAATTGATGGATGTTCATTTAATGCTTTTGCCACACACTTTAATTCTTGTACTTTAAACGAACGTTTCCCTGCTTCTTTCATGTTATAAGCTGATACAGAAACACTAAGTTTTTTAGCCATAAACACTTGTGAAATGCCTTTAGAAATTCTTAATTCTCGTATCCTTTGATTAATCTCCATTTTAACACCACCTCATTCCACGTAAAGTGAACCTTATGTATCAATAATAATTCCACGTAAAGTGAAAGTCAATGATTAAAATTAACTTTTAGTGAATAAAGTTTCACATAACGTGAAATATTGTTAAAATAATTAACGAAAAGACAAATAGAAGAATGGAAGGATAAACTATGACTTTAGGCTATAGATTAAAAAAAGAAAGAGAAAGACGCAATTGGTCTCAAAAGTTTGTCGCTGAAAAAATCGGCATTACAAATACTGTCCTTTCAAATTATGAACGCGACTATCGTGACCCTGATACAACAACATTAGGAAAATTAGCTGATTTATATGAAATATCTACAGATGAATTATTGGGTAGGTCGAGCAAGCTTTCGAAAAACGAAGAACGCGATATTGCACGTGATTTAGAAAAAACATTAGAAGAATTAGAAAATAGTGAAGAAGCATTAATGTTTGACGGGGAACCAATAGACGAGCATACAAAAGAAATGATTCGTATTTCTCTAGAAAACTCTATGCGCATGGCAAAGCAATTAGCAAAACAAAAATTCACTCCAAACAAGTACAAAAAAGATTGAACGGGGCGAGAAATGAACATTAAAGAATACGCACTTAAAATCGCAGAAAAGCATGAAACAACAAATCCATTTGAAATTGCTAGACGAAAAAATATTATAGTGTTGTTTGAAGACCTTGGGAATACTCTTGGTTTTTACAACACATATAAACGTTTTAAATTCATTCATGTTAATAATAAAATTGACGAAAATACTCAACGCTTTGTCTGTGCTCATGAATTAGGGCATGCTCTATTACACCCCAAAGCAAATACTCCATTTTTAAGAAATAAAACTCTATTTTCTGTAGACCGATTAGAAATTGAAGCAAATACATTTGCAGTCGAACTCCTACTATCTGATGAAATGATTTCTGAGCATCAAAATACTACCCTCTCAATTCGAGAAGTAGCAGAAATTTATGAAATTCCAGGAAATTTTGCTCGCTTAAAATCATTTAATAAATTAAAATAATTAAATACATAAATTAAGGATAGGAGAACTAAAAATGAACGCTCTATTTTCAACATTATTCTTATTAACAGTTTTAGTTGCACTAGTTTTACTAGTCACATCATTTGTTTTTGTTATTAGAAAAAAACAAAATGCCAAAAAGTTTTTCAAATTCACTGGTATTGCCTCTATTTTAGCTATCATTTTTCTTATTACAGCAGTTTCAACTCACAAACCACAGGAAAAGAAGGAAGCAACTTCTACTGAAAATGTAAAAACAACTGCAAACAATAAAGATAATGAAACAAAGAAAAAAGAAACAACGCAACAAGAACAACCAAAACAGGTAGAAATTAGTGAAGATGCTTTTGTTTCTTATGCTCAAAACATTAAGGGCGGTACTTTTATTAAAGATATTAAATTAAATGCAAAAGAAGCAGAAATTACATACTATGATTCTTTTGCATCTTATAATTCTGCAAAACCTAATGGTGTACCCGAAAAACTATATAAAGAATATTTTTCAACTGGAGATGCTATTGAAAAAATGCTTGTAAGTGAGCCTGCAAGATTACTAAGACAATTTCCAGATTTAGATGCTGTAAAAATGACTGTTCCATTTGAAGGCAAAACATACAGTGTCAACTTAGATAGAAAATCTTTAAATACATACTTAGGCTTTAAAATTGAAGATTTAAAAGTTGAAGACAAATCTTGGGTCAAAAAGTTTAACGATCCATACGTGTATGATAAGGAAAAACGTAAGGCATTCTTTATGAAATTTGTTACTATACAATAATATTCCCCTTAAAAAACCTTGCCTTATCTAATATCACTAATATATGCCAAAATAAAAGGCTGATATCCTCACGCCTTTTATTTTTACACAAATAACGAACATATGTTTTTATTCCGAACTCAAAAAATATATATTTATTCGTATGATTTTTTATATAATGAATAATACAAAGGAGGTTTTCCCGCTATGAAAACCGCAATCTACCTAAGAAAATCCCGCGCCGATCTCGAAGCTGAAGCTCGTGGCGAAGGCGAAACTTTAGCAAAGCACCGCTCTACCCTGCTGAAAATTGCCAAGGAAATGAACTTAAATGTTTTATCTGTCCGTGAGGAAATCGTATCTGGTGAGAGCTTAGTGAAACGTCCTGAGATGTTAGCGCTGCTTGAAGAAATTGAAGATAACAAATATGATGTTGTTCTTTGTATGGATATGGACCGTTTAGGTCGTGGTGGTATGAAAGAGCAAGGAATCATTTTAGAAACGTTTAAACGCTCGAATACGAAGATTATGACACCTAGGAAGACTTATGACCTTAATGATGAGTGGGACGAAGAATACAGTGAATTTGAAGCGTTTATGGCACGTAAGGAATTAAAGATTATTACACGCCGTATGCAAAGAGGTCGTGTTGCTAGTGTAGAAGCCGGGAATTACCTTGGTACACATGCACCATTCGGATATGATATCCATCGTTTAAATAAGCGAGAGCGTACTTTGACGATTAATTCAGAAGAAGCTTCTGTTGTAAGAATGATATTTGATTGGTATGCAAATGAGGATATGGGTGCGAGTGCAATTAGGAACAAGTTAAACGATCTTGGCTATAAGAGTAAGTTAGGGAATGAATGGAATCCTTATAGCATCTTAGATATATTAAAGAACAATGTGTACATCGGAAAAGTAACATGGCAAAAGCGAAAAGAAGTAAAACGTCCTGATGCTGTAAAAAGAAGTTGTGCACGTCAAGATAAATCAGATTGGATTATTGCTGATGGTAAACATGAACCAATCATACCTGAAAGTTTGTTTAGGCAAGTGCAAGAAAAATTAAACTCAAGGTATCACGTTCCTTACAATACGAACGGAATAAAGAATCCATTGGCTGGTATTATTAAATGCGCTAAGTGTAGTTATAGTATGGTCCAACGTTATCCGAAAAACCGAAAGGAAACTATGGATTGTAAACACCGCGGTTGCGAAAACAAATCAAGCTATACTGAATTAATCGAGAAGCGTTTACTCGAGGCTTTAAAAGAATGGTATATCGATTATAAAGCTGATTTTGAAAAACATAAGCAAGATGACAAATTAAAAGAAACACAAGTTATTCAAATGAATGAAGCTGCATTACGTAAGCTTGAGAAAGAATTAGTGGATATCCAAAAACAAAAAAATAATTTACACGATTTATTAGAGCGTGGCGTTTATACTGTCGATATGTTTTTAGAACGTTCGAATGTGGTTTCTGATCGCATTAATGAAATTACTTCCACGATGGAAAAATTAAAGAAAGAAATAAAAACAGAAATTAAGAAGGAAAAAGTGCAGAAAGATACAATACCTCAAGTGGAGCATGTTCTTGATCTGTACTTTAAAACAGATGATCCAAAAAAGAAAAACAACCTCCTAAAGTCGGTTTTAGAAAAGGCTGTTTATAAGAAAGAAAAGTGGCAAAGGCTTGATGATTTCGAACTTGTGCTTTACCCTAAGCTCCCTCAAGATGGCGACATATAAGCGTTCGCGCTTTGTCGTCACCTTGTTGGTGTAATTAGATTAACCCCGTTAAGCCCTAAAGCATCATTCGTCGAAACAGCTAACACAACAGGCTTTCCATTTCTTAGCGTCGCTTTTGCTGCCATTAGTACTGGAGAGTCTGTCATTGCATTTGCAAATTTACTCATAGAATTTCCTGTTAGTGGTGCAATCACCATGCAATCTAGTGGAATTTTAGGTCCTAGTGGTTCTGCGCCAACGATTGAATTAATTGCCTTAAAACCTGTTATTTCTTCAATCTTTTTAATCCACTCTTCTCCTTCTCCAAATCTAGTATTTGTTGATTGAACAGTGTAAGAAACAACGGGACGTACTTCTGCTCCCTCAGCAATTAATTTTTCTAAATGAGGCATCACTTCCTCATACGTACAATGTGAACCTGTAAAACCAAATCCTATTCTTTTCCCTTTTAAATTCATTCCCCATTCTCCTTTCTTGCTATTGCACCTTCTGCTAGTAACTGAGAAAGAACGTTCGCTAAAATTTGTCCGGCTGTTTTCGGAGCAACAATACCCGGCAAACCAGGTGCTAACAACGCCTTGACTCCTCTTTTTTCCGCATATCTAAAGTCGGTACCGCCTGGTTTCGAAGCTAAATCAATTACTAACGTATGAGCTGGCATTTTTGAAATAACATTCGCTGTCACAACGAGATGCGGAATTGTGTTAATCACAATATCGATATTTCCTACTTCTTTTTCTACGTCTTGCATATGAAAAGGAGAAAACATCATTTCTGTAATACGAGCAATATGTTCCGATCGTCTCGCTCCTACTTTGACATGTGCTCCTAATGATTGAAAGGCTCTTGCTACACTCATACCAGTTCTACCAAACCCTAAAACCATTACATTCGATCCATGGATTGTATAATCAGTATGTTGAATAACCATCATTAGTGTACCTTCTACAGTCGGAATAGAGTTATAAATTGCAACATCATCACGATCAAATAATTTTACAAGTTTTCGATTCGTAGCAGATACAAGATTCTCCAAATAAGGTGTTCCGATACCTGAATATATAGTAAAGTGTTCTGGTGTCTTTTCAATTTGCTCTTGCGTTATAGAAACTTTTTCATTTGAAAAAATAGTATCTACTTCTCCTTTGGCATTCGTCCCTGCAACTGGCAAAATAATGGCATCTAAAGCAGCGAAATTTAAATCTTGTATACTTTCTTTTGCTGCCCCAGTGAAGCCATGATCTAGCTGTTCAAACCCTATTAATGAAAGTTTCGCATCTAGTTCAACTAACTTGCGAATTACTTCTAGCTGCCGTGCATCTCCTCCTATGACAGCGATATGCATCTCAGTCAACATCCCCTAATTCACCTTCTTTTTCTTTCATTTATAAGAAAAATGCCTACTTTTTCTTTTTCCTCCACATCATATGTAATGTACGAGTTTGAGGTGATTGAAAAACAAAAAGCACACATGTTTTATCTGCTCTATATAAAAATAAGAAAAAAGACAACCAAAACGGTCATCTTTCATTCTGACTTTGTATGATTTGTAAAATCGCAAATTACCATATCGTGTCCCACTTTCTTAATTTGGTTCCATTCCACCCTCACTTCTTGTTGTTCCCTTTTAAAGCCTCCCCATTTCCCAAGCGGTATTATAAGAGCTTGTATTCGCCCGTCTCGCTCATTAATTTCTACATCTGCGTGACCTAAAACTCCCATTTTTTCCGCTCTTTCTAAATCCACAATCTCTTTACCACTTAATTCACTTAAACGCATGAAATCTCCCCCCTTATCTTTTTTATAAAAGCCTCCTATAATAAGTACCTATTCTGCATATATAAAAAAAATAACCGTACCTCATATAAATGAGATACGATTATTCTCGAAAAGGAATGAATCATAAAACCAACTAAAGTTTCATTCCTTTTGGTAATTTTCCATCTGGACTAATAAGTGCCGCAGAGAATTCATCTGTAAACATGTTACGAATTAATTCGTCTACATTTTGTTTTGTTACAGTATTTACACTTTCAATTATTTCATCAAGAGAACGATGTTTACGAAGAAGTAATTCGTTTTTACCGTTACGGCTCATACGACTATTCGTACTTTCTAAACTTAACATTAAGTTTCCTTTTAATTGCTCTTTACTATTAACAAGCTCTTTTTCTGTAATACCTGTATTTTTCAACGTATTTAACGTCTCTTGCATTGTTTCATACAGTGTATCTAATTGTTGGCTACCTGTTCCACCGTAAAGCGTTAACATCCCTGTATCTTCATAAGAAGAGTGATAAGAGAATACTGAGTACGCCAATCCACGTTGCTCACGTACTTCTTGGAATAAACGGCTACTCATACTACCGCCTAAAACATTATTTAATACAATTAAGTTATAAATATCTTCGTGTCCCATTTGCAAGCCTTTATATCCTAAGCATAAATGAGCTTGTTCTGTTTCCTTCTTACGTGATACTTTATTGAAATGGAAAATTGGGCTATGTACTTGTTCACGATTTGTTGTGCCTTCGTAATTACCGAAATATTGCTCTACAATTTGTAAAAATGATTCATCAATATTTCCTGCAATTGATACAACTACATTTTCAGGTGTGTAATGATCTTTTATATATTGACGTAACGTATCACCTGTAAATGTTTCAAGTGTTTCTTCTGTTCCTAAAATAGGATATCCAAGCGGATGCGTTTCATATGTTGCTTTCGTTAACATATCATGCACAATATCATCTGGCGCATCTTCGTACATTTTTATTTCTTCACATACAACATTCTTCTCTTTTTTCAGTTCTTCCTCATCAAATGTTGAATTAAAGAACATGTCTGCTAAAACATCTAACGCGTATTTAGCATGCTCATCTAACACCTTTGCATAGTAACATGTATATTCTTTTGAAGTAAAAGCATTTACTTGTCCGCCAATGCTATCAAATGATTCTGCAATTTCTCGCGCGCTACGTGTTTCTGTCCCTTTAAAGAACATGTGCTCTAAAAAGTGCGAAACCCCATTGTTTTTTTCATTTTCATTTCTTGAACCTGCATGGATCCATATACCAATCGCAACTGAGCGTACAGTTGGAATATTCTCCATAACAATTCTTACACCATTTTTACACGTATATTTTTTAATCAAAAACTTTCCTCCTAATGCCAGTTTCTCTAAATAATTGCTATTATTTAATGATAACAAGTTTAAGGATGAATGTCATGCAAATGTATTTAATCTACACGTTTTTCATCCAGTAATTCTGTTATATTCCCCACTTTATATCCTTGTTCCTTCAAATTTTTAATCATAGTTTCTAATGCTTCCGTTGTAGATGAAGTAGGATGCATCAGCACGATAGCACCTGGATGTATTTTTCGCATTACTCTTTGCAATAGTACGTCTGGTTCTGGTCGCTTCCAATCAATTGTATCTACCGTCCACATAATCGTACCCATTTGAAAATCATCTGCTATCTTTACTACCTCATCCCGAAAACTTCCACTCGGAGGAGCAAACCATCTCACCTTTTGATTCGTAGCTACTTCTATCATTTGATTCGTTTTTTGCAATTGCTCTCGTATTTCCTCCGAAGATAACGTTTTCATATTCGGGTGTGTGTAAGAATGATTTCCTACTTCTTGATTCGCATCTACAATCATTTTTGCAAACCTCAAATTTTCTTTCACCCAACGTCCTTCTAAAAAGAAAGTCGCCTTCACATCATGTTTTTTCAATATCTCTAATATACGAGGTAAATACTCATTGCCCCATGCCACATTAATTGTTAATCCCACCATTTTTTTATTTGGGTGCCCTCGATAAATGGGAGCTGGTGGTAAATCTTTTAGATGGACACTCGGTGATACTTCCTTGAATTTAAGTTGTTGTTGATCAAACTTCTTGAGTGTCTTCATATTATTGTAGGATGCTTCTACATCCACTTGTCTTCCATTATATCCTGGTGTCGCTTTCCAAATTTTATCAATCACCGCATTTTGTGGGACAACCTCATACTGTTTTGCATGTTTTTGAATTTCTTCATACAAACTATCTTGAGCAAAAACGGAATAAGAGCCTAAACCAACATATAAAGAAAATATTAATATGTATGCAAATATACGAACTTTCATATAAACCCTCCCATTAACTATATAAAAAGAAAACCATTTTCTTCTTATCTTTGTTAATTTGAGCGTTATGATGAAAACTATACCTATACTGACATAAAAATATATGCAAATCATGTTTTTTACATAACAAAAAAAGCCAGTTTAACTGGCTTTTACTTATTGCTGCTCTTGTTTATTTTCTTCTTTCGCAGCTTCTTTTTCTTGCTCTTCTTTTAGCAATACTTTTCTAGATAGGTTCACACGACCTTGCTTGTCAATCTCGATAACTTTAACTGTAATTACATCACCGATTTTCACAACGTCTTCTACTTTACCTACACGCTCAAGTGCCAGTTCAGAAATGTGGACTAATCCATCTTTACCGCTGAATAATTCAACGAAAGCACCGAATTTCTCAACACGTTTCACTTTTCCTTCGTAGATTTCACCTACTTGTACTTCACGAACGATATCTTCGATAATTTTCTTAGCTTTGTCATTCATTTCTTGATTTATTGAAGAAATAAATACTGTACCATCTTGCTCGATGTCAATTTTAACTCCAGTTTCTTCAATAATTTTATTAATTTGTTTACCGCTCGGTCCAATAACGTCACGGATTTTATCTGGGTTAATTGTCATTGTAATAATCTTTGGAGCATACGCAGATAACTCAGTACGAGGTTCCTCGATAACAGATAACATATGATTTAGAATGTGCACACGACCAATTTTCGCTTGTTGTAATGCCTCTTCTAAAATTTCACGAGATAGACCATCGATTTTAATGTCCATTTGCAGTGCAGTTACACCTTTTGCTGTACCTGCTACTTTAAAGTCCATATCACCTAAATGATCTTCCATACCTTGAATATCAGATAAAATTGTGTAATGCTCACCAGATTTAACTAGACCCATTGCAATACCTGCAACTGGAGCTTTCAGTGGAACACCCGCATCCATCATTGCTAAAGTACTACCACAAATACTTGCTTGTGAAGTAGAACCATTTGATTCTAAAACTTCAGATACAAGACGTACTGTATATGGGAAATCTTTTTCAGATGGAATTACAGGCTCAAGAGCACGTTCTCCTAGTGCACCGTGACCAATTTCACGACGACCTGGTCCACGCATCGGTCTTGTTTCACCAACACTAAATGATGGGAAATTGTAATGGTGCATAAAGCGTTTTGATTCTTCTACACCAAGACCATCTAAAATTTGTACATCGCCTAATGCACCTAACGTACAAATACTTAATGCTTGTGTTTGTCCACGTGTGAACAGACCAGAACCGTGTGTACGAGATAAAATGCCAACCTCTGATGCTAATGGACGGATTTCGTCACCTTTACGGCCATCTGGGCGGATTTTTTCAACTGTAATAAGACGACGTACTTCTTCTTTTACAATTTTATATAAAATCTCATTTACTTGTCCTAATGTGTCAGCGTCAGCTTCCTGAGCTTCGTAATGTTCAATTACACGCTTTTTCACTTCGTTAATTGCATCTTCACGTGCATGTTTCTCATGTACTTGAATTGCAGAATGCATATCCTTCTCAGACATTTCACGTACAGCTTGATTAAGATCAGCGTCAACTTCATACAGTTTTACTGCTAATTTCTCTTTACCTACAGCTTGTACAATCTCTTCTTGGAATGCAATTAGACGTTTAATTTCGTCATGACCAAACATAATTGCTTCTAACATTGTTTCTTCAGGTACTTGATCTGCTCCTGCTTCAACCATGTTAATTGCATCTTTCGTACCAGCTACAACTAGGTGAATATCACTTTGTTCTTGCTGTTCTACTGTTGGATTAATAACGAACTCGCCATTAATACGACCAACTGTTGCACCAGCGATTGGGCCTTCAAATGGAATATCTGAAATCGATAACGCTAATGAAGAACCAAACATAGCTGCCATTTCAGAAGAACAATCTTGATCAACACTCATTACAATGCTGACAACTTGTACTTCGTTACGGAAACCATCTGCGAAAAGTGGGCGAATTGGACGGTCGATTAAACGACTTGCCAAAATTGCTTTTTCACTTGGACGGCCTTCACGCTTAATAAAGCCGCCTGGAATTTTTCCGACTGCATATAAACGCTCTTCATAGTTTACTGTAAGTGGGAAGAAATCTACATTTTTTGGCTCTTTTGATGCAGTTGCTGTAGATAGAACTGCTGTGTCGCCATATCTTACTAATACTGCTCCGTTCGCTTGTTTTGCAAGCTGACTTGTTTCAATTGTTAGCTGACGACCAGCTAAATCTATCGAGAAGACTTGCTTTTCCTGACTCATTTAAGTACCCCTCTCAATTTAAAATATTCAATTCTTCTATGTAAATGGATAGTATATCACAATATTCTTTCCTCTAGTATTGCCGAAAATTTAATAAGCTATAAAGAGTAGAAGATATATTTTTACCTAACAAAAAAGCGGGAATATTCCCGCTTCTTTGACTATCGACGTAAGCCAAGCTTTGTGATTAATTCACGGTAACGTGTGATATCGCTATTACGAAGGTAAGTAAGTAAGTTACGACGTTTACCAACCATCTTTAATAGACCACGACGTGAATGATGATCCTTCTTGTGAGTACGTAAGTGCTCGTTTAGAGTGTTAATTTGCTCCGTTAGGACAGCAATTTGAACCTCTGGAGAACCAGTATCAGTCTCATGAGTTCTAAATTGTGCAATGATTTCATTTTTACGCTCTTGTGTTAAAGCCATCCTATTTCACCTCCTATTAATTAAACCCCCAATTACCTAGCAAGCGTCGGTGAGTCGCAATGCCAAGCAATGGTTGTCATAAAGTACATAACATAGAATACTACTTTTCATTTGAAAAAGCAAGTATATTCTTTGCGCTTGAAAAATATTCTTGGGCGATTTTCTTATCTTTCGCGATTTGTGCGACTAACTCATCAATACCATTAAACTTTTTTTCTTCTCTTATACGCATATGCCACTCCACCGTGACACTTTGATCGTATATATCTTTATTAAATTCAAATAGATGTACTTCAATAGATAATTGGCGCTCATTCTCTTTAAAAGTTGGTTTATATCCAATATTACATACGCCATCGTGCCATTCATCGTGAACTTTCAATCTCACTGCATATACACCTACAGGTGGGAGTAGATATTCATCACTTAAACCTACATTTGCAGTTGGAAAGCCAATTTGGCGTCCACGCTTATCACCGTGCACAACTGTTCCTTCTACCGTATAAGCTCTCCCTAAAATAGATGGAATCTGCTCCATTTCTCCATTTCGAATTAACTTTCGTAATGAAGTAGAACTTACTTTTTCTTCTTGATATTCAACTTTTTCGATCACGGTCTGTGTAAACTCCCCTCTTGCATGAAATGGTAAAGTCTCCATCTTCCCTTTCCCTAAACGTCCATATGAATAATCAAATCCTGCTACTACATGCTTTACGTTTAAATCAATAATATAATCATCTACAAATTGTTGTGGTAATAATCCTGCAAATGATTCATCAAATTTAATAACATATAATATATCGATTCCTAAACTTTCGACTATTTTTTCTTTATCACGCATTGGTGTAATATACTCCACATGCGCTTCCTTTTTTCCTAAAACAACAGATGGATGAGGATAAAATGTCATAACTGCACTTTTATATCCCCGTTCATCCGCTATTTGCTTCGCAGTTCGAATCACACATTGATGTCCTAAATGAATGCCATCAAAAAATCCTAATGCCATTACAGTAGGTGGTAATTCTAATTTATTTTGTTCATGTGGATGAGTTAAATGAATAAGTTTCACGCTTGAATTCACCTTTTTCTGTAATAATCCTTCCGATAATTCATTATAGCTTTAGTTCTTGATTATTCACAAGTACTTTCATTGGCTTTAGCATACCAGGGTGTTTTGGATGGTGCTCATAAATCGCTAAGCAGCAATCATTTTTATCAAATACTGTAATAAATGGTGCTGTTAATTCTAATTCATTCTTTAAGAACATACCATTTTTTATTTTTTCTGCTTGCTTTTCATCTACAACCATTTTTGGAAACTTACTTAACGCTTCATCAATTGAAATGAAGATAGACTCTACTGTTCCATTTTGCACGTTTTCTTCAATTTCTTCAAATGATATGCAATCTTCTAATAAAAATTCACCAGATGCTGTTCTTACAAGATAGGACATGTGTGATGGAAAACCAAGTTTTTCACCAATCATTACTGCTAGCGTTCTTACATATGTTCCTTTACTACACGTTACACGGAAACGGAATGAAATGTTTTCCCCTTCAAAAACTTCACGTTCATCAAGTAATACAAATTCGTGAATTGTAATTGTACGAACTGGACGTTCTACCTCTTGACCTGCTCTAGCATATTCGTATAGTTTTTTCCCATTTACTTTTACAGCTGAAAACATCGGTGGCATTTGTTCAATTGTTCCTGTTAACTTTGCAAGAACATTTTCTACTTCTTTTCGTGTAATAACACGATCCACATTTTTCGTTTCTACAACTTCACCCGAAGCGTCTTCAGTCGTCGTAGAAAATCCTAATGTTACTTCACCTTCATACGTTTTCGTCTCACTTGTTAAAAATTGTGCAATTTTCGTTGCTTTACCAACACAAATCGGTAATACGCCCGTTACATCTGGATCTAATGTTCCCGTATGACCAATTCGTTTCTCACGTAAAATCTTTCTTAATTTAAATACACAATCATGTGATGTCATGCCTTTTGGCTTATGTAATAATACTACACCTTCCATATATGTTCACCTCATCATAATTCTTTCATAATAAATATCCAAAACTTATTTTGCATTGAAAAAATGGATAGACATATGTCTATCCATTATTCTTCACGTTTACCTTCTTTATTAATTTCATGTAAAAGTGTATCAATTCGATGACCATATCCGATAGACTCATCAAATTCAAAAGAAATTTCCGGTGTTTTACGAAGACGAATACGTTGGCCAATTTCTGAACGAATGAAGCCTTTTGCCTTCGCTAAACCTTTTAATGTACTTTCTTTCTGTTCTTCATCACCTAAAACAGAAATATATACTGTAGCAATTTGTAAATCTCCACTCACTTGTACATCTGTTACTGTAACAAATCCGACACGTGGATCTTTAATTTTACGACTGATGATGTCGCCTAATTCTTTTTTCATTTGCTCGCCTACACGGTTTGCACGTAATTTCATAATTCTTCACCTCATTCAGTACCATTCCAATTGTGTTATCGTACGTTCAATTTCAGGAAATGAATCGATGTACTCGAGTACACGATTCATTTCTTTTTCACAGATAACACGATTTGAGGATACGGAAACAATTGCAATTTCTGTACGTTGCCATACATCTTGATGCCCTACTTCTGAAACAGCTACGTTATAACGCTGCTTCACACGAGTTAGCACCCTTTGCAAAATTGCTCGTTTCTCTTTTAAAGAATGCACATCGTAAATCATACACTCGAATGAGAGTGAAGCGATAATCATCGCTTCACTTCTTCCATAATGTACGCTTCAATGATGTCCCCTTCTTTAAGATCATTATATCTCTCAATTGTAATACCACACTCATAGTTTTGTGCAACTTCTTTTACGTCGTCTTTGAAACGTTTTAACGTATCAAGTTGTCCTTCGAAGACTACTACGCCATCACGGATAATACGAACGCCACTATCACGTGTAATTTTACCGTCGATTACGTAACAACCTGCGATTGTTCCAACTTTTGTTACTTTGAACGTTTGACGTACTTCCGCTTGACCGATTACTTTTTCTTCGAATTCTGGATCCAGCATACCTTGCATTGCTGATTCGATTTCTTCGATTACTTTATAGATAATACGGTGTAAACGAACATCAACGTTCTCTAATTCAGCTGTACGCTTCGCATTCACATCAGGGCGTACGTTAAATCCAATTATAATTGCATTAGATGCAGAAGCTAAAATAACATCAGATTCTGTAATCGCACCTACGCCTGTATGGATAATTTTCACTTTTACGCCTTCAACATCAATTTTACGAAGTGATGCTGCCATTGCTTCTACAGAACCTTGTACGTCTGCTTTCACAATTAAGTTAATTTCTTTTACATCGCCCTCTTGGATTTGTTGGAATAAATCTTCAAGGCTTAATTTAGATTTCTCACCACGTTGAGCAAGTAACGCTTCTTGTGCACGTGATTCACCGATTTGACGAGCTTTCTTCTCATCAGCGAATGCCATGAAACGATCTCCCGCTTGTGGTACTTCATTTAAACCTGTAATTTCAACAGGAGTTGATGGACCAGCAACTTTTACACGACGACCAATATCACTTACCATCGCACGAACACGACCGAATGATGTTCCAACAACAATTGGATCTCCAACTCGAAGTGTACCGTTTTGAACAAGTAATGTCGCGATAGTTCCTTTACCTTTATCAAGCTGCGCTTCAATTACAGTACCAGCTGCATAGCGATTTGGATTTGCTTTATATTCTTCTACTTCACTCACAAGAAGAATCATTTCTAGCAAGTTGTCAATTCCCTCGCCTTGAATTGCAGAAATTGGTACGAAAATTGTGTCTCCGCCCCAAGCTTCTGGAACTAATTCATATTCTGTTAATTCTTGCATTACACGATCAGGATTTGCCGCTGGTTTATCCATTTTATTCACAGCAACAATAATTGGTACTCCAGCTGCTTTCGCATGGCTAATTGCTTCAACTGTTTGTGGCATAACACCGTCATCAGCTGCAACAACAAGAATTGTAATATCTGTTACTTGTGCACCACGAGCACGCATTGTTGTAAATGCCGCGTGACCTGGTGTATCTAAGAACGTAATTTTCTTATCATTTACATCAACTTGGTATGCACCGATATGCTGAGTAATTCCACCAGCTTCGCCAGCAGTTACTTTTGAATTACGGATAGAGTCAAGCAGTGTTGTTTTACCATGGTCAACGTGTCCCATAATTGTAACAACAGCTGGACGTTCTTGTAAGTTTTCTTCATCATCTTGCTCATCGATGAATGTTTCAAATTCAGTTTCACTTACAACTACTTCTTCTTCTACTTCAATACCGTAATCAGTAGCAATTAACTCAATTGTATCTTTATCTAAGTCTTGGTTAATTGTCGCCATAATTCCTAGCATGAAGAGCTTTTTAATAATTTCAGATGGCTCTTTGCTTAACTTCTTAGCAAGGTCACCTACTGTAAGGCTTCCAGAGAAAGTGATTTTATCTGGTGTTTCTACTATTTGTGTTTGTTGTCTTCCAGCAAAGTTATCTTGACGTTTGTCTTCATTTCCTTTGCCTTTTTTCTTCTTCTTATTATTACTGTTCTTTTTACTGCGAACAACTTTCTCTTCTACTTCAAACTCATCTGCAACAGAAGGTTTTTCTGCTCCAGTGTTATATTGATTATCTAATTTGTTTACTACTTCATCTTCTAACATTGTCATATGATTCGAAACCTCGATATTCATCTCTTTTAGTTTTGTCATAAGATCTTTACTTGAGATATTATTTTTTTTTGCATATTCATGTACTCGAATTTTACTCATACCTTCACCCCCGGTAATTTGTATCGAGCATGCTACGTAGCTTTTTCGCAAAGCCTTCATCTAACACAGCTACAACGACTCGCTCGTCTCTCCCAATCGCATGCCCTAATTGTTGTCGATTTTCGACTTTTCTCATTGGTATGTTGTAGTACGTGGTTTTATCAATGATACGTTTTGTAGTGTTCGCTGACGCATCTTCAGAAAGCAATACTAGCTTTGCTTTGCCACTTCGTACTTCTTTTAAAACGAGTTCTTCACCCGAAATAATTTTTCGAGCGCGGTTTGCTAGTCCTAAAAACGATTTCCAATCGGACACTTACTTCGACTCCTTCTCAACAAGCTCAAGAAGCTCTTCGTACAGAGAACTGTCGATTTTCGCTTTTAGATGATGTTCCAAAATATTTTTCTTTTGGGCTTGAATAATGCATTCTTTATCTTTTGACAAATATGCACCTCGTCCTGATTTTTTTCCTGATAAATCAATAGACACTTCGCCCTCTTTGGAACGAACAATGCGAACGAGCTCTCGTTTTGATTTCATCTCTTGCGTCGCAATACATTTTCGTAACGGAACTTTTCGATTGCTCATGCTCATCACCTCTATTCGATTTCGTCTTCAACTGAATCGAATCCGAATGCGATTACGCTATCTTCTTCTGTTACAATACCAAGTTGTTTCGCATCAGACTCACTTTTAATATCAATTTTCCAGCCTGTTAATTTAGCTGCAAGACGTGCATTTTGTCCACGCTTACCAATTGCTAATGAAAGCTGGTGGTCTGGAACAACAACAGTTGTTGCTTTTTCCTCTTCATCTACAAGTACTTTAACAACTTGTGATGGACTTAAAGCATTTGCAACATATTCAACTGGATCATTTGACCAGCGAACGATGTCAATTTTTTCACCTTTTAGTTCATCTACAATGCGTTGTACACGTTGTCCTTTCGGTCCTACACAAGAACCTACTGGATCAACATCGATATTCTCTGCATACACAGAAATTTTCGAACGATCGCCTGCTTCACGCGCTACAGAGCGAATTTCTACAGTTCCATCATAAATTTCTGGAACTTCCATTTCGAATAAACGTTTTAAAAGACCAGGATGTGTACGTGATACGTAAATTTGTGGTCCTTTCGTTGTTTTTTCTACTTTTGTAATAAATACGCGAATACGATCATGTGGTTTATATTGCTCATTTGGCATTTGCTCACTTACAGGTAATAAAGCTTCTACTTTCCCTAAGCTTACATAGATGAAACGAGCATCTTGGCGCTGTACAATACCAACCATAATGTCTTCTTCACGATCACTAAATTCTGAATAAATAACACCACGTTCCGCCTCACGAACTCGTTGTGTTACAACTTGTTTTGCAGTTTGTGCTGCAATACGACCAAAATCTTTTGGCGTTACTTCAATTTCTAGTACGTCGCCATCTTGGTAGTTTGGATTAATTTGTCTTGCCTCTTCTACAGAGATTTCAAGACGTGGATCAAACACATTATCAACAACGTCTTTACGTGCTAAAACTTGAATTGTTCCCACTTCTGGGTTAAAGCTCACACGAACGTTTTGTGCTTGGTTAAAATTGCGTTTATACGCAGAGATTAATGCTGCTTCAATCGCATCAATAATAATATCTTTGCTTATACCTTTTTCTGACTCTAAAACGAGCAAAGCATCTAACAACTCAGTGCTCATGAAGATCCCCCTTCTTACTAAAACGTAACAGCAAGTCGCGCATTGGCAACTTTATCCATTGGAATTTGGATTTCTTTTTTACGTGTTTTAATTGTTAATAGTAGTGTAATTGTAGTACCGTCGTAGGAAAGTAGCTTTCCTTCAAACATCTTTTCACCATCAATCGGCTCATATGTTTTAATTGCCACTTGTTTCCCTACCGCTTGCTGGAAGTCTTTCTCTTTCTTTAATGGGCGTTCCGCTCCAGGAGATGATACATCCAAAAAGTAAAGATGAGGAATTGGATCCTCTTTATCTAAAGCTTCGCTTAAACGTTCACTTACCGCACCGCATTCTTCAATGTCGACTCCCTTTTCAGAATCGATGAATACGCGTAAGAACCAGTCTTGTCCTTCTTGCACATACTCTACATCTACAAGTTCAAGATTTAACTCTTCAACGATCGGCTGCGCAAATGCTTCTACAACTTCTGTGACTTTCTTATCCATAAACAGCCTCCTTCCTGCCGCCATGTACCATTTACAAGAAAAGATTCCGTTCATTAAGACGGTCTATCTTATTCTTTCTCGTTAGCTAACAAAAGCCCCTGCCGTTAAGCAGGGAATATCTGTCTTAGTATTACCAAATTTAAGAAGTAAAACTTGTAACAAAATATGTATATACGACAGAAATATCTTTACTATCCACATAGATAAAATGTAGATAGTAACACGAAAGAGTGGGTTTCCCCACTCTCTTTTTCACAAAATATACATGACATGGTTATCTCGGTTTATAGTATACCATAGCAAATATTGATTTGCAAAGACTTTTCCTACCTGTTAGAACAGTGATAATTGGTTTTGATCCGGTAAATCTCCTAGACAACCTTGACTATCTAAATACTCAATAATTGTTTTTGAAACCTTACTGCGCTGCTGTAAGTCTTCTTTTGATAGGAAGTCTCCATTTTTACGTGCTTCTACAATACTTAAAGCTGCGTTTGTACCAAGACCAGGCACTGCATTAAATGGAGGAATTAATGAGTCTCCATCAATAATAAATTCTGTTGCATGCGAGCGGTATAAATCAACCTTTTGGAATGAGTATCCACGCTCACACATTTCAAGTGTCATTTCTAGTACAGTTAATAAACTCTTCTCTTTCGGCGCTGCATCCAATCCTTTTTGAGCAATTTCGTCAATTTTTACGCGTATGGATGCTGAACCTTTCGCCATCGCTTCTACATCAAAGTCATCTGCACGAACTGTAAAGTATGCCGCATAGAATAGAAGCGCGAAATGTACTTTAAAGTATGCAATACGTACAGCCATAAGTACGTAAGCGGCCGCATGGGCTTTAGGGAACATGTACTTTATTTTCTTACATGAATCAATATACCAACCTGGTACATTATTACTTTTCATGTCATCTTCCCATTCTTCCGGTACACCTTTACCTTTACGAACTGACTCCATGATTTTGAAGGCTAAAGATGGATCTAAACCTTGATAAATTAAATATACCATGATGTCATCACGACAACCAATAACCTCACTCAGTGTACATGTACCATTATAAATTAACTCGTTTGCATTACCGAGCCATACGTCAGTACCATGTGATAGTCCAGAGATTTGGACTAGCTCTGAGAATGTCGTTGGTTTTGTCTCTTCTAACATTTGTCTTACGAATTTCGTACCAAACTCTGGTATACCAAGTGTACCTGTTTTACAGTTGATTTGTTCTTCCGTTACCCCTAACGATTCTGGACCAGAGAAAATTTTCATCACTTCTGGATCATCCGTTGGTATTGTTTTTGGATCAATACCACTTAAATCTTGTAACATACGAATAACGGTCGGATCATCGTGTCCAAGTATATCAAGTTTTAATAAATTATCATGAATCGAGTGGAAATCAAAGTGCGTTGTTCTCCACTCAGCCCCTATTGAATCCGCCGGAAACTGTATTGGTGAGAAATCAAAGATGTCCATGTAATCTGGTACTACAATAATACCGCCTGGATGCTGTCCAGTTGTACGTTTTACCCCTGTACAACCTGCAACTAGCCGATCTATCTCCGCATTTCGAATCGTTAAATTATGATCATTCGCATAACCTTTTACATACCCATAAGCGGTTTTTTCCGCAACTGTACCTATCGTTCCCGCACGGTATACATAATCTTCACCGAACAATATTTTCGTATAGTTATGGGCACGTGGTTGATATTCCCCGGAGAAGTTCAAATCGATATCGGGCACCTTATCTCCTTTAAATCCAAGGAACGTTTCGAACGGAATATCATGTCCATCTTTTACGTATGACACATTACACGTTGGACATTCTTTATCTGGTAGATCAAAACCAGAACCTACAGAACCGTCATTAAAGAATTCTGATTGCTTACACTTTGGACATACGTAATGCGGTGGTAATGGGTTTACTTCTGTAATTTCCATCATTGTTGCAACAAATGATGACCCTACCGATCCACGCGAACCTACTAGATATCCGTCTACTAACGATTTTTTCACAAGCTTATGTGAAATTAAATAAATAACGGCGAATCCATGTCCAATAATACTTTTCAATTCTTTTTCCAAACGAGCCTCTACAATTTCTGGTAGCTCTTCCCCATAAATGCTACGTGCCATTTTATAACTCATATCACGCGTTTCATCATCGGCACCCTCAATTTTCGGTGTGTATAGATCATCTTTTACTGGATGAACATCACCAATTAATGACGCAACCTTTTGTGTATTCGTTACTACAATTTCTTTCGCTTTGTCTTCACCTAAAAATGAAAAACACTCTAACATCTCATCTGTTGTACGGAAATGTACAGGCGGTAAAGAATGTCGATTTAACGGATTTGCTCCGCCCTGCGAACTTACTAAAATTTTACGATACATTGCATCCTCTGGCTCTAAATAATGCACGTTCCCTGTAGCAACAACTGGTTTATCTAACGTCTCACCTAGTTTTACTAAATTAGAAATAATTGTTTTTAATTGACCTTCATCTCTAACGAGTTCACGTTCTACTAAATGACGTAACACCTCTGGAGGCATAACCTCAATATAGTCATAAAACTGGGCAATTTCTTCTACTTCTTCAGGTGCTTTTTGCATCATCGCTTCAAACACTTCACCTTTATCACAAGCCGTTCCTACTATAATGCCTTCACGATATTTTTTTAATAAAGACCTTGGCACTCGTGGTACGCGGTAAAAGTAATTCAGATGAGAATATGAAACAAGTTTATATAAATTTTTTAATCCAACGTCTGATGTGGCAAGTAATGTCATATGACTTGGACGCCCACGCTTATATGCATCCCCTTGCCCCATACTATCGTTTAGTTGATCGTGATATTCAAATCCCTTTTCAATCACATCTTTTAACATTTTCACAAGTAAATATCCCGTTGCTTCTGTATCATAAATCGCACGGTGATGTTGCGTTAATTCAATATCAAGCTTTTTACACATTGTATTTAATCGATGATTTTTCATTTCTGGGAATAAGAACCGTGCAAGTTCTAACGTATCAATAACTGGGTTTTTCGTTTTTTCTATCCCGGCCTTTTTAAAACCTACGTTAATAAAGCCCATATCAAAGCTTGCGTTATGGGCAACAAGTGTATGGTCACCCATCCATTCCTCAAACTTTTTGAACACTTCGTCCACTTCTGGAGCATCAGTTAACATATCATCTGTAATACCTGTTAATTCAATAATTGTTGCAGATAATGGTTGATGTGGATTTGCGAAAGATTCAAAGCGATCAATGATTTCGCCGCCTTTTATCTTTACGGCAGCTAACTCAATGACTGTGTCATACACAGCAGATAACCCTGTTGTCTCAACGTCAAAGACAACATATGTTTCATCTGCAAGTTGACGATGTGCTTCGTTATACGCTATCGGTACACCATCATTAACTAAATTTGCCTCTACACCATATATAACTTTAACCCCAGCCTTTTTCCCCGCGGAATACGCTTCTGGGAAAGACTGAGCAACGGCATGGTCTGTAACTGCAATAGCCTCATGCCCCCATTTACCTGCTTGAGCAACAAGCCTAGAAACAGGAGTAACAGCATCCATTTGGCTCATTGGAGTGTGAAGGTGAAGCTCTACACGTTTTTCTCCTTCATTTGCTTTATCTTTACGAGATGGTCCTGTTATTTCATTAATATCATTTGCAATCATTACTAAATCTCGAACAAATGTATCATTTTGGACAGAACCACGCGCTTTCACCCACATTCCTTTTTTCAAGGATTGCAACATTGGAATATCTTCTTTATCACGTGAGAACATTTTTATCATAATAGAATCCGTATAATCTGTTATTTTTAAAGTTAATAACGTACGTCCACTACGAAGCTCTTTCGTTTCCACATGGAAGACATATCCTTGGACCGTTTTTCTTCTTTCTTCATCTTGAATTTCTCGCATCGGTGTAATCTCTTCGTCTGGCTTAATAAGATACCCGAGTACAATCGGTCCTTCATGTACAACGCTACTTTCTTCAGCTTGCTTCTTCGCCATTTCTTCCATAGCTTGTATAACACGTTCACGATCTTCTTGCTGCGTTTGCTCACGAAACTTTTGCATTTCTTCTGTATTTTGCTGTATATGTGTGTCTAACTGAAAACGCGGGAATCCAAAAGTTTCGTATTGATCCCCTACTGGTTTCGCAACGTTTTTCTTTAAAGCAGTAGATTCCAGCTCATTATTCACATTTATTAGCAACTTCACTCCATTCACCTGCGGAAGCTGCTTCTTTAAGTAAGCAAACATAGGTGAAAATGTAATTCGTTCCGTACAAAGCGGCCAATACGCCCTCACTTCTTCTTCTGTAAATTGTTTATTCTCTGTTTCTAATGCAAATGTTGTTCTTGCAATATGAGAAAATGATTGCTTAAGCTTTGTTTCTAGCAATTCATATAATTCTGTAGGCAAAATACGTGGCACTTGTAAATCAAAATGCCAACTTTTATTCGCTTTATCAATAACGAGCCTTTCAATACCACCACCTTGTAAATATTGATTTATAAGGTCGTCTGGTATTTGCAACTGCTGGAGCAAAATTTGAAATCGCTCTTGTTGTTCATTTGTTAAAGACATAAGCACTCTCCTTCCATTTGCTATTATAAATTGAAACGTACTACAAAGAAAGATTTCTCCCTTCTTCTTTTACAAAATACGTTTACAAAGAAAGAGAAGGTACCTCATTACGAGGTACCTCTTCTTATTTTAAAATATTTGCAATATATGTTTGAAGTTCTTCTACTTTCACTTCTTCAGACTCGCCTGTAGCACGTACTTTCACTTCTACAATACCTTCGTCTGCTTTTTTACCAACTGTCACGCGAACTGGAAGGCCGAATAAATCTGCATCTGCAAATTTAACACCTGCACGTTCTGCACGATCATCTAGTAATACTTCGTACCCTTGCTCTTGTAATGAGTTGTAGATGTTTTCACCCATTTCACGTTGCGCATCAGATTTCATATTTACTGGAATTACATGCACATGGAATGGTGCTACAGCTTTTGGCCAAACTAAACCGTTCTCATCATTAAACTGCTCTGCGATTGCTGCCACTGTACGAGATACACCGATGCCGTAACAACCCATAATAAGTGGTTGTGTTTTTCCGTTTTCATCTAGGAATGTTGCGTTCATTGCTTCACTATAACGTGTTCCTAATTTGAATACGTGACCTACTTCAATTCCGCGTGCGAAAAGAATTGTTCCATTTCCGTCTGGAGACTGGTCTCCTTCTTGAATGAAGCGTAAATCTGTATATTGACTTACTTTAAAGTCGCGTTCTGGATTTACATTTACATAATGGAATCCTTCTTCGTTCGCTCCTGAACATCCGTTAACAATTGATGCTACAGCATGGTCAGCAATAATTTCGATATCACCTGTTACACCAATCGGTCCTAAAGAACCAACTTCACAGTTTAATAACTCTTTTACTTCTTCATGCGAAGCAAGCTCAACGACTGAAGCTCCGTATAGATTCTTCACTTTTACATCGTTTACTTCATGATCGCCACGAACAAGTACAATTACTAGTTTCTCATCTACTTTAAACACCATAGATTTAATGCATTTTTCCGCTGCAATATTTAAGAATGCAGATACTTCTTCAATAGCCTTTTGATCCGGAGTTGCTACTTTTTCAAGCGCTTGTTCAGCATCATCACTTTTCGTATACGTAGCTACCACAGGAGCCATTTCGATGTTCGCTGCATAATTAGATGTATCAGAGTATGCAATTGTATCTTCACCAACATCAGATAATACCATAAATTCATGTGTATCTTTTCCACCCATTGCTCCCGAGTCCGCAATAACAGCGCGGAAGTTCAAGCCACAACGAGCAAAAATGTTAGAGTATGCATTGTATAAGCGATCATACACTTCATCTAAGCTCTCTTGCTTAGCATGGAAAGAATATGCATCTTTCATTAGAAACTCTCTTCCACGTAATAGACCGAAACGAGGTCTTTGTTCGTCACGGAACTTTGTTTGGATTTGGTATAATGTTAACGGTAATTTTTTATATGATTTCACTTCATCACGTACAAGATCAGTAATTACTTCTTCGTGTGTAGCTCCTAATGCAAATTCACGAGCGTTACGATCTTTCATACGCATTAATTCAGATCCGTAAGAATACCAACGCCCTGACTCTTGCCATAATTCCGCAGCTTGCATAGCTGGCATTAATAATTCTACAGCTCCTGCACGCTCCATTTCTTCACGAACAATACGTTCTACTTTGTGTAATACTTTTAAACCAAATGGTAGAAAACTATAAATACCAGAAGCATTTTGACGCATAAACCCTGCGCGAAGTAATAATTGATGACTTTTAATTTCAGCATCAGCTGGAACTTCACGTAATGTAGGACTGAATACCATACTTTGTTTCATTTATTCGCACCTCTTCATTTTACTCTTACACGCAACAAAACCCCTCACCTCGAGTTAGGTGAGGGATTTTATTGTACGAGCTCTATTTCATTATAAACTTCTTCTTATTTTACAAGAAAAACTTACGGATGTCATTCCATGTTACAACTAACATAAGCAACATTAATAATGCAAATCCAATAAAGTGAACCATTCCTTCTTTTTGACGATCAATCGGTTTCCCTCTTAATGCCTCAATTAAGAAGAAGAACAAACGTCCACCGTCTAAAGCTGGAACTGGTAATAAATTAAATAAACCAAGGTTAATACTTAAAACTGCCGCTAAACTTAGTACACGCGTAAATCCATAATCTACAACTTGATCTGTTAGATTATAAATTCCTACTGGACCTGACAACTCATTAATAGAAAATTGACCAGTTACTAATTTCACAAGAGAATCAAAAATTAGTTTCGTCCATTCGTAAGTTTGTTCAAAGCCTGATTTAATAGAACCCATCACTGTTTTCTCTACTGGAGAGTAAACACCAATTCTACCTACTTCGTCTTTTCCTTCTTTATCGAGCGTTGGCGTTACTTTTACATTAAACTGTTCACTATCACGCTTTACTTGTAACGTAATTTCTTTATTTGGGTTTTCACGTACAATGGTAACAACTTCTTTCCATGTACTTGTGTTTTTCCCATTGATTGCTTGAATTGTATCATTTTCTTTTAATCCAGCTTGCTGTGCTGCACTATTCTCCATCACTTTTCCGACCATTGGCTTGTCAACAGGAACACCTTGTACAAATCCTAGAATCACAAAAATAACAAATGCTAAAATGAAGTTCATCGCAGGACCCGCAAAGATTGTTAAAGCACGTTGACCCAATTTCTTGGAGCCAAACTGCCTATTATACGGAGCAATTTGAATTTCTTCACCAGCAGTAATGATACGAGCCTTTTCATTCACTCGGAATGTTTGCAGCTCTTCCTCGTATTCTTCATAGCCCGAAATTGTTAAATTATGCTCTAAATCAGCTTGTTCGACTTCAATGACACGAACATTTGGATACTTTTCATATCCATCAAAAACTAATTTTGCAACTTCGTCTTTTTCATTTAATACAAGGCCAACCTTTTTCCCAGGCTTTAACTCAACTGTGTCTGCATCCTCGCCAGCCATTCTTACATAGCCACCAAGGGGCAGTAATCGAATCGTATACACCGTTTCATTCTTTTCAAATGAGAATATTTTCGGACCAAAACCAATCGCAAACTCACGGCATAAAATACCTGCTCTTTTTGCGAAATATAGATGCCCTAGCTCATGGAAAAATACGAGTGCACCGAAAATTAATATAAAGGCAATCGCTGTATTCAATTCCATAACCACCTTTGCTAAATTTGTTCCATCACAAACCGTCTTGTGGCTGCATCAATTTCCAGAATTTCCTCTAAGCTCGGACGTGCAATGACATTGTGATGGTTCATTGCTTTTTCAATGAGGTCTTCCACTGTTAAGAAACCAATTCTCTTTTGTAAAAAAGCTTCAACAGCTACTTCATTCGCGGCGTTCATTACAGCTGGCATACTTCCACCTGCTTTTCCGGCTTCATACGCAAAACGTAGGCAACGGAATCGTTCTTGGTTCATTTTCTCAAAATGCAACGCCCCTATTTCCCATAAGTTTAACTGTTTTGTGTCTGATAGAGGCAATCGATCAGGATATGTAAGTGCGTATTGAATTGGTACTCGCATATCAGGTGAGCCAAGCTGTGCCATTACACTACGATCTTCAAATTCAACCATAGAATGGATAATACTTTCTTTATGTAAAACAACATCGATTTGCTCATAAGGGATACCAAAAAGCCAATGTGCTTCAATTACTTCTAGCCCCTTATTCATCATTGTAGCAGAATCAATTGTAATTTTCGAACCCATTGACCAGTTTGGATGTCGAAGCGCATCTTCTACGGTCACATGATGCAATTCATCTCTCGTTTTATCACGGAAACTTCCACCGGAAGCCGTTATAATTAGTCGAGAAATTCTTTTTTCATTTTCACCATTCAAACATTGAAAAATAGCTGAATGTTCACTATCTACTGGAAGTAACGAAACATTATGTTTTCGTGCCGCTTCCATTACAAGATGCCCTGCAGTTACTAACGTTTCTTTGTTTGCAATTCCAATTGTTTTTTTCGCCTCAATTGCACGAAGTGTTGGTAACAACCCTACGCTACCTACAACAGCATTTACTACAATCTCCGCATCTGGATGTAATGCTACTTCTAAAAGCCCTTCACTACCATATACAACTTTTGTATTACCAGAGACAGCTTGTAATTTTAAAACATCTTCCTCTCTTTGCACAGAGACGATTTGCGGAGAAAATTCTTGAATTACCTTTACTGCGTAGTCAATATTTTTCCCTACAGAAAAAGCAACGAGACGGAATTGGTCTGGGTGCGAGCGTAATACATCTAAAGTTTGTGTACCAATTGATCCGCTTGCACCTAATAAACTAATGTTTTTCATGACTCCAACCCCTCGTTCATTTATTAATTGTATTGTAATAAGAAGTAGAGAATTGGTAAAACGAATAACCAACTATCTGTTCGATCTAATATACCACCATGTCCAGGTAAAATTGTACCTGAATCCTTTACGCCATAATGACGTTTAAATGCAGATTGTACTAAATCACCAATTTGTCCAAAAATAGAAATGATAATTGTCAACACAATTAAAATCCCTACATTAGCCTCAACTGGGAAGAACATATTGTAAACAAGTGCCACAACAATTCCACAAACGATGCCACCTAACGAACCTTCAATCGTTTTATTTGGACTAATTTCTGGCCACAATTTCCTCTTTCCTAATGCCTTTCCTACAAAATATGCGCCTGAATCAGTAGCCCATATAACAAATAATGCACAAAACACATATTTAATTCCTAATATTCTCGTTTCATTCAAATATAGGAATCCCATTCCAACATATGTTGTTGCCATTAGTAAAAATGAAGCATTGTCAAAAGTAAATGTATTCTTAGAAAGGACTGTATATGATAAAAGTAATAAAACAATCACAAATGTGATTTCTAATTTACCTAATCCAATCTGCGTAAACAGTTCTGATGCACTACTTGGAATTAAAATAATCCATAATAATACTGCAGCTAAAACTGTTGGTATTGAAATAAGCGTAAGCTTATTCATACGAATTAATTCATATAAACCTATAGAAGCAAGTGCATACACTAAAACCGTAAAAGGCACGCCACCGTAAATTACGATGGGAATGAATAGCGCGGCAGCAACCACTCCAGTAATAATTCTCTGTTTCACTACCAAACCCTCTCTTTCTACACGCCTCCGAATCTGCGCCCTCTATGCTGAAAGTCTGTAATCGCATTTAGCAAATGTTCCTCGGTAAAATCTGGCCAATACACATCTGTAAACCAAAATTCCGAATATGCAATTTGCCATAACATGAAATTACTAATACGTAGCTCTCCGCTCGTACGGATTAACAACTCTGGGTCAGGTAAAGAACTCGTCATTAAATAAGAAGAAAGCATTTCTTCACTTACATCTTCAACACGAATTTTTCCTTCCTCACTATCTTTCACCATATGTTGCACAGCAGAAACGATCTCATCTCGACTTCCATAGTTTAACGCGAAATTAAGAATTAATCCCGTATTCTCTTTCGTATCTTCCATGGCCTTTTCCATCGCTCTGCGTGTATGCGTAGGAAGACGATCTTGTTGTCCTATTACTCGGACTTGTACGTTCTCTTCAATCAATTCTGGTAAAAATGTACCTAGAAATTCTTCTGGAAGCCTCATTAAATAGTCAACTTCCTTTTTCGGTCTTTTCCAGTTCTCAGTTGAAAAAGCATAAAGAGTTAATACTTTCACATTAAGTTTGCTTGCAAATTTTGTGATTTTCTTTACAACTTGCATGCCTTCATGATGTCCCGCAATACGAGGCATCGCTCTCCTCTTTGCCCATCTTCCATTACCATCCATAATGATTGCAATATGTTCTGGGATGTATCCTTTTTTCACTTTTTCAACGAGATGATCAAACGATGCGACCTTTTTACTTTTAAAAAAAGGAAAGTTTTTAAACATCATTCATACCCTCCAGCAAGCAGACGTATGCCTAAAAGTGTAAAAAGACCCCCTTAAGAAGAGGGTCATATTTGCGAAGGTATCGCTATTACACTTCCATGATTTCTTTTTCTTTGTTTTTTGCGATTTCGTCAACTTTTGCAATATATTTATCTGTTTCTTTTTGGATATCTTCAGTATATCCTCTTAAATCATCTTCTGTAATATCGCCAGCTTTTTCAAGCTTCTTAAGATCATCGTTACTGTCACGACGTACGTTACGAACAGCAACTTTTGCTTCTTCAGCATATTTTTTCACAACTTTTACAAGATCGCGACGACGCTCTTCTGTTAATGCAGGGAATGCAATACGAATTACAGTTCCATCATTAGAAGGATTTAAGCCTAAATCTGCTTTTAAGATTGCTTTTTCAATATCACCGATAGAAGTTTTATCATAAGGTTGAATTACAAGTAAACGTGCTTCTGGAACTGTAATGTTCGCTAATTGCACAACAGGTGTTGGTGCACCATAGTAATCAACTTGTACCTTATCTAATACAGACGAGCTTGCACGACCAGCGCGAACTGTTGCTAATTCACGAGAGTAAGCAGCAACTGCTTTTTCCATTTTTTCATTTGAAGACTTCAATACTTGTTGTCCCATATTTATTTCCCCCTTACAACTGTTCCAATATTTTCGCCTAAAACGGCACGTTTAATGTTACCTTTTTCCATAACCGAGAATACAATTAATGGAATATCATTGTCCATACATAAAGAAGAAGCTGTTGAATCCATTACACCTAAACCTTCTTTTAATACATCTAAGTAAGTAAGTGTTTCGTATTTCGTAGCTGTTGGGTCAAGAGATGGATCTGCATTATATACGCCATCTACGTTGTTTTTCGCCATTAAGATAACATCAGCTTCGATTTCTGCTGCACGTAATGCTGCCGTTGTATCTGTAGAGAAGTAAGGATTACCTGTACCCGCTGCAAAGATAACAACACGTTTCTTCTCTAAGTGACGAATTGCTTTACGACGAATGTAAGGCTCTGCTACTTGACGCATTTCGATTGAAGTTTGAACACGAGTTTGAATTCCAATGTTCTCTAAGCTATCTTGAAGAGCTAATGAGTTCATAACTGTTGCTAACATACCCATGTAATCTGCTCCAGCACGATCCATTCCCATTTCACTTCCGATTTTTCCACGCCAAATGTTTCCGCCACCAACAACAACAGCAACTTCTACATCAAGTTCTGCAATTTCTTTCACTTGTTCCGCAACTGATTTTATAACAGATGGGTTAATTCCAAATCCTTGTTCGCCAGCTAACGCTTCTCCGCTTAGCTTTAATACGACACGATTATATTTCGGTTTACTCATAATGAACCTCCAATTGCTTACATCTTTATTTTAAAAAAGGGAACACAATGTGTTCCCTAATCTTTATTAGTTGCTACCTTTTACTTGGTTCATTACTTCTTCAGCAAAGTTGTCTTCGCGTTTTTCGATACCTTCACCAACAGCGTAGCGAACGAATCCTTTTAATGTTCCACCTTTAGACTCAACGAACTGACGAACTTTCATATCAGGGTTTTTAACGAATGCTTGGTCAAGTAAGCAAATCTCTTCGAAGAATTTGCCTAGACGGCCTTCAACCATTTTTGCAACGATTTTTTCAGGCTTGCCTTCGTTTAAAGCTTGTTGTGTTAATACTTGACGCTCATGCTCAACTTCTTCAGCAGTTACAGCATCGCGGTCGATGTATTTTGGGTTAACTGCTGCGATGTGCATTGCTACATCTTTAGCAGCAGCTTCGTCAGTAGAACCTTCAAGAACTGTTAATACACCAATACGTCCACCCATGTGTAGGTAAGCGCCGAATGCATCAGCATCAGTTTTTGATACGATTTCGAAACGACGAAGTGTAAGTTTTTCACCAATTTTAGCGATTGCTTCGTTGATGTGCTCTTCTACTGTTTTGCCGCCTTCGATTGTTTGAGCCATAGCTTCTTCAATGTTAGCTGGTTTGTTAGCTAATAAGTGAGCAGCTAATTCTTTAATTAACGCTTGGAAACCTTCGTTTTTCGCAACGAAATCAGTTTCAGAGTTTAATTCTAAGATTAAACCTTCGTTACCGTTTGTTTCGATGAAAGTTAAACCTTCAGCAGCAATGCGGTCTGCTTTTTTAGCAGCTTTTGCAATACCTTTTTCACGTAAGAAGTCAATTGCCTTCTCCATGTCGCCATTAGTTTCAGTTAACGCTTTTTTGCAGTCCATCATACCTGCGCCTGTTTTTTCACGAAGTTCTTTTACCATTTGTGCAGTGATTGCCATATTTTTCATCCTCCTAAAATATGTATTTATACCTTTTTAAAAAGGTGTTTATACCTTAAAAAAGGTGATAAAAGGCCGAACCCCTTATCACCTTTCCAAATTTGTTACGCAGTAACAGTTTCTTCACCTTGTTTTGCTTCAAGGATCGCGTCTGCCATTTTAGATGTAAGAAGTTTTACAGCACGAATTGCATCATCGTTTGCTGGGATAACGTGATCGATTTCGTCTGGATCACAGTTTGTATCAACGATACCGATGATTGGAATGTGTAATTTGCGTGCTTCAGCAACTGCAATACGCTCTTTACGAGGGTCTACTACGAATAATGCACTTGGAAGACCTTTCATATCTTTAATACCGCCTAAGAATTTCTCAAGACGCTCTAACTCTTTTTTAAGTTGAACAACTTCTTTCTTAGGAAGTACTTCGAAAGTACCATCTTCTTGCATTCTTTCGATGTCTTTAAGACGCTTGATACGCTTTTGGATTGTTTGGAAGTTTGTTAAAGTTCCACCTAACCAACGTTGGTTAACGAAGTACATACCAGCACGAGTTGCTTCTTCTTTAATAGCTTCTTGTGCTTGTTTTTTAGTACCTACGAATAAAATGTCTCCACCTTCAGCAGCGATGTCGCGCATCGTTCTGTAAGCTTCCTCAACTTTTTTCACAGTTTTTTGTAAGTCGATGATGTAGATACCGTTACGCTCTGTGAAAATGTAACGCTTCATTTTTGGGTTCCAACGACGAGTTTGATGTCCGAAATGAACACCAGCTTCAAGCAATTGCTTCATAGAAATTACTGACATAATTTAGTTCCTCCTAAATGGTTTTTGATATCCTCCGTTTACTTCATCTCTAAGCGAAACTACAAACGTAGCACCAACACTTAAATCAGTAAACGTGTGTACTTTGTACTGACACCACTGCTTACTATATCATACTGAAATATTACAATCAAGTCGAAAATGCGAACAATGTAAAACTTTCTTTTTTTCACGCTCGAATTCTAGTATTCCCAACCTTCACTTCCTTTAAGCAAGGAGGTGAAGGCTAATTAATAGTTTTCTAATGAACGTTGTCATGAAGCCTTACGTAAGCAAAATCATTCTCTTAAAAAAACAAAAAACTCTCCTCAACCGAGGAGAGTTTTTATATAAATTAGTTTGTTTTTAATTTAGCAAGTTCCTGTAGAAACTTGTCGTTTAGCACTTTAATGTATGTTCCTTTCATACCTAAAGAGCGAGACTCAATAACACCAGCACTTTCTAATTTACGAAGTGCATTTACGATTACAGAACGAGTAATTCCTACGCGATCAGCAATTTTACTTGCAACAAGTAAACCTTCTGTTCCATTTAATTCTTCGAAGATATGCTCGATTGCTTCTAACTCACTGTAAGATAATGAGCTAATCGCCATTTGAACAACAGCTTTACTACGTGCTTCCTCTTCGATTTCTTCTGCTTTTTCACGTAAGATTTCCATACCTACTACAGTTGAACTGTATTCAGCAAGGATTAAATCATCGTCTAAGAACTCTTGACCAAGACGAGCTAACACTAATGTGCCTAGACGCTCACCGCCACCAACGATTGGTACGATTGTAGTTAAACCTTGACCGAATAATTCTCTATTTTCTACTGGGAATGCTGTGTAAGCACTGTTTACATCTAAGTTAGAAGATGTTTCTGTAATGTTGAATAAGCTTTGTGTGTATTCTTCCGGGAATTGACGCTCTGCAAGCATTTGTTTCATACGCTCATTCTCAATTTGTTGGTGAATTGCATAACCTAGTAATTTACCACGACGACTTACTACGAATACGTTCGCTTCGATTACTTCACACATTGTGTCAGACATTTCTCTAAAGTTTACAGGCTTTCCTGCTGCGCTCTGTAATAACGCATTTAATTTTCTTGTTTTTGCTAATAATTCCATTTCAAAAGTTCCTCCTACATATTACTCACATATTTTTTCATCACTTGGAAACTAGGGCGAGTCACCTGATGACACAATTACAAAATAAACTGGCTCACATCTTTATTTTTAGCAATCGTTGCTAATTTCTCCTCAACGTATTGAGGTGTTATCGTTATTTTCTCTAACGTTATTTCAGATGCTTCAAACGATAAATCTTCAAGGAGCTTCTCCATAATCGTATGAAGTCTTCTTGCTCCAATATTATCTGTATCCTGATTAACTTGATAAGCAATCTCAGCAATCTTACGAATAGCTTCGTCTGAAAATTCAATTTCTATACCTTCAGTCGCTAATAAAGCCATATATTGTTTAATTAACGCATTGTCAGGCTCGATTAATATTTTAACAAAATCATCTGTCGATAATTTTGTTAATTCTACTCGAATCGGAAATCTCCCTTGCAGTTCCGGAATTAAATCCGACGGTTTAGACATATGAAACGCTCCAGCTGCAACGAATAAAATATAATCCGTTTTTACTGATCCGTATTTTGTCGCGACATTTGACCCTTCTACAATCGGCAGAATGTCACGTTGCACACCTTCACGTGATACATCTACGCTATTCGACTGCTTACCAGCAATTTTGTCAATTTCATCGATAAAAATAATCCCGAGCTGTTCAGCACGATAAACAGCCTCTTGTGTAACTTCATCCATATCAATTAAGCGCTGTGCTTCCTCATTTGTCAAGAGTTTTCTTGCTTCTTTTACAGAAAGTTTACGTTTTTTTGTTTTTTTCGGCATAAAACTTCCTAATGCATCTTGGAAATTCATTCCCATTTGTTCCATGCCAGTTCCTTGTAGCATATCGAACATGGAAGACTGTTGCTCAGTCACTTCAATCGATACAATTTCATCTTCAAGAAGTCCTGCAGCAAGCTTTCTTTCCACGTCTTGACGTTTCTTTTCGATTTCAACATCTTCCTGTGCATCAGATGTTTGATTCGAATTTTGAGCACCGCCAAATAGCATTTCTAATGGATTTTTAAATCCAGATTGTTTCTCCGGACTCGGCACTAAAATTTCAACAAGACGTTGGTTCGCTTGTTCTTCTGCTTTGTCTTGCACTTTAATTACCATTTCTTCTTTCACGATACGAACTGACGTTTCCACAAGGTCACGTACCATCGATTCTACATCTCTACCTACATATCCAACTTCTGTAAATTTCGTAGCTTCAACCTTAATAAAAGGTGCTCCAACGAGTTTCGCCATTCGTCGTGCTACCTCTGTTTTACCAACACCTGTCGGTCCAATCATTAAAATATTTTTAGGCGCAATTTCATCACGTAGATTTTCAGCTAATTTACTTCGACGATATCGATTTCTTAAAGCTACAGCAACCGCTTTCTTCGCATCTTTTTGACCGATAATGTATTGATCTAATTTTTCCACAATTTGACGCGGAGTAAAATGTAAATGCATATAAAATGCCTCCCTTACGATTCTACAATTCTTCCACAATTATATTGTGGTTCGTATAAACACAAATATCGCCAGCAATGTCTAAACTCGCTTTCGCAATTTCCTTCGCTGTTAAATGTTCACTTGCATATTGCTTTAAAGCACGACCTGCAGAAAGCGCATAATTCCCGCCAGATCCAATTGCTAAAATACCATCATCCGGTTCAATCACTTCTCCTGTACCTGAAACAAGAAGCATAGTTGTTTTATCCATGACAATGAGCATCGCTTCTAGCTGACGTAACATTTTGTCGCCACGCCATTGTTTTGCCATCTCAACTGCAGCACGCTGCAAATTGCCATTGTACTCTTCTAATTTTCCTTCAAACATTTCAAAAAGAGTAAATGCATCTGCAACTGAACCTGCAAAACCAGCTAAAACTTTCCCTTGGAAAAGTTTGCGAACTTTGCGAGCTGTATGCTTCATTACAACAGCATTTCCCATCGTCACCTGACCATCTCCAGCCATTGCACATTCTCCATTATGATGAACTGCAAATATCGTTGTAGCGTGGAAATTTCCCATAGAAAAAACTCCTTTATATGTTTTTATAGCTCTTAAAGCAATTTATGCCCGTGGGTGATGCTTCATGTAAACAGAACGCAATCTTTCTTTAGAGACATGCGTATAAATTTGTGTCGTAGACAAATTTTCATGACCTAATAGCTCCTGTACAGTACGTAAATCCGCTCCTTCATCCAACATATGTGTAGCAAATGTATGCCTTAACATATGGGGACTTATCCGCATTGTAAGCGAAGCCTTCTTAATGAGTTCGTTTAAAACATAACGTACACCCCGATCTGTTAACGGCGTACCTTTCGCATTTAAAAATACCATATGAGAGTGTTCTTCAGTCTTTTGAACTAACTGTTTTCTCCCGTTCTCGATATAAGTAATTAAAGCATCTTGTGCATAGCTTCCGAACGGAATATATCTTTGTTTTTTCCCTTTTCCCATCACTAAAATTGTTCCTACCGCAAAGTCAATGTCAGTAAGCTGTATGTTAACGCATTCACTTACACGAATCCCAGTTGCATACATTAGCTCTAACAAAGCTTGATTCCTTTGACCTAGTGGCGTCTCTGTATCAGAAACTTCAAATAATTCCTCTAACTCTTCAGCATATAAAAACTTTGGGATGGACAATTCTTTCTTGGGGAGTGACGCAAGTGCAAACGGATTATCTTTTTGATAACCTTCACGCATCAAAAAACGATATAAACTTCGTAAGCTTGATACTTTTCTTGCGACAGATTTACGGGCTAACTTTTCATCGTGCAACGTCGTCAAGTATAAACGAACATCCGCGTATGTAACATCTAAAAAAGAGGATATGCCTTCTCGCTCCATAAATTGCACAAAATGTTCTAAATCATTTTGATAACTTGCAATTGTATATTTTGAATAATTTCTTTCAATTTGTAAATATCCTACGAATAATTGTAACAATTTCTTCACATTCACATAACTCACCTCAATAAAGGCTACTAAATCGTATCACAACTCAGTAGCCTTTGCAAGAAATTTAACTAAATATTTACAAAATTTTGAATTGTTTCTAAAGCGCGTGTAGCATACGCTTCATTTCGCTCTTGTTTCTTTTTAATTTTCTTCTCTAACGGTGCAAATAGACCGAAGTTTGCATTCATTGGTTGGAAGTTTTTCGCATTAGTCGCTGTAATATAATTTGCCATACTTCCCATCGCCGTTACAGATGGTAGTACAACTGGCTCTTCACCTTTTACAAGTCGAGCAGCGTTAATACCTGCCAATAATCCTGATGCTGCTGATTCAACATATCCCTCTACTCCAGTCATTTGACCGGCGAAGAATAAATCATCGCGTTGTTTATATTGATATGTTGGACGAAGTAAGTTAGGCGAATTAATAAACGTATTACGATGCATTACACCATAACGTACAATTTCTGCGTTTTCTAGTCCTGGAATTAGCTGTAATACTTCTTTTTGTGGCCCCCACTTTAAATGTGTTTGGAAGCCTACAATATTGTATAACGTTCCTGCTGCATCATCTTGACGTAGCTGAACAACTGCATATGGTGTTTTTCCTGTTTTCGGATCTTCTAATCCAACAGGTTTCATCGGTCCAAATACTAACGTCTGTCTTCCTCTACTCGCCATAACTTCTACTGGCATACAACCTTCAAAGAAAATTTCTTTTTCAAATTCTTTTAAAGGCACTGTCTCAGCAGCAATTAACGCTTCATAAAAGCGATTAAACTCTTCTTCTGTCATTGGACAGTTTAAATATGCAGCTTCACCTTTATCATAACGAGATTTTAAATATACTTTATTCATATCAATGCTGTCTTTCTCAACAATTGGTGCTGCAGCATCATAGAAATAAAAATAATCTTCACCTGTTAATTCTTTTAATTGTGCAGCAAGATCAGGAGACGTAAGTGGACCTGTCGCGATAACAGTTGGTCCTTCTGGAATTTCAGTGATTTCTTCATTCATCACAGTTACGTTTGGATGATTTTTCACATACTCAGTTACCTTTGCCGCAAATTCATGACGATCTACAGCTAAAGCTCCTCCTGCTGGTACAGAGCACTCATCAGCTGCACGAATAATAACAGAGTCCATTAGGCGCATCTCTTCTTTAATAACACCAACAGCATTTGTTAATGTGTTCGCGCGAAGCGAGTTACTGCATACTAGCTCTGCAAATTTATCTGTGTGATGAGCTGGCGTTTGCCTTACTGGTCTCATTTCATATAATCTTACTTGGACACCACGTTTTGCAATTTGGTAAGCTGCTTCGCTTCCTGCAAGACCTGCGCCAATGACGTTTACTACTTGTGTTGTCATATATATCACCTTTCCTTTTCTTCCCGAAAAAAATGTGAGCAGTTACGCTCACATTTGTTGTTCTTCTTCATAATCACACGAAATACATTGTACTTGCACGCCTTTTTTCAACTTCTTCTCTACAAGCATACCTTCGCACTTCGGACATTTACGGCCAATTGGCTTATCCCAAGATACAAAGTCACACTCTGGATACGTACCGCACCCATAGAAAAGACGTTTCTTTTTATTACTACGGCGTTCAATAATTTGCCCTTTATCACACTTCGGACAAGTAACACCGATTTCTTTCACAATCGGCTTTGTATTACGACAATCAGGGAAATTCGAACATGCCATAAACTTCCCGTATTTACCCATTTTAAAGACCATTGGGTGCTCACATAATTCACAGTCTTCCCCAGCTGGTTCATCTTTAATTTCCACTTCACGCATTTCTTTTTCCGCTTTCTCTAAGCGCGGTTCAAATCCTACGTAGAAATCATCAACAATTTTCACCCAATTCGCATTTCCTTCTTCTACTTCATCAAGGCTTTGCTCCATATTGGCAGTAAATTCAATGTTAATAATTTCCGGGAAAAACTCTAAAATAAGTTCGATTACTATTCCACCAAGTTCAGTCGGAACGAAGCGTTTATTATCTAAACCAACGTATCCACGTTTTTGAATCGTTTCAAGTGTCGGTACATATGTAGATGGTCTCCCAATTCCAAGTTCCTCAAGTGTTCTTACTAGACGAGCCTCTGTATAACGCGGCGGAGGTTGTGTGTAATGTTGCTTCGGTTCTATATCTTTTGAAAATACAGTTTCCCCTACTTCTAAAGGTGGCAACATTTTATCTTTTTCTTCCGCACCATCATCTTTCGACTCCACATACACTTTCATAAATCCTGGGAACTTTACAACCGATCCACTTGCACGGAACTGAACATTGTTATTAATGAGTCTCGCTGTAACAGTATCCATTATAGCAGATGCCATTTGACTTGCAACAAATCGCTCCCAAATCAGTTTATACAAACGTAATTGATCACGACCTAAGAAACTTTTTAGTTCCTCTGGCTTTCTCATTACCGAAGTAGGACGAATCGCCTCATGCGCATCTTGTGCATTCGACTTTTTCGTTTCTTTCTTCTTCTCTGTCCCTATGTATTCCGCACCAAACGACTCTGTAATATAAGCACGAGCCTCTGTTTGAGCTGTTTCTGAGATCCTTGTTGAATCGGTTCTCATATACGTAATAAGACCTACAGTCCCTTGCTTTCCAAGATCTATCCCTTCATACAATTGCTGCGCAAGCATCATTGTTTTCTTTGCTCGCATATTTAATTTACGTGCGGCTTCTTGTTGCAAGGAAGATGTTGTAAACGGTAATGCCGGATTACGCTTTCGCTCTTTTCGCGTTACATTTTCAACTGAAAACGCATTATCTTTCATCTTTTCGATTATTTCGTTCACTTGTTCTTCGTTCGTTAATTGAACTTTTTCACCATCTACACCGTAAAAGCTTGCTTCAAATGTGTCTTTACCTTTCACAAATTCTGTTTTAATTGTCCAGAACTCTTCAGGTTCAAAGTTTTGAATTTCTCTTTCACGTTCGATAATTAAACGAACTGCTACAGATTGTACACGTCCTGCACTTAATCCTTTTTTTACTTTCTTCCATAATAAAGGACTAATATTGTAACCAACAAGACGATCGAGTATACGCCTTGCTTGTTGCGCATCTACTAAATCCATATTAATTGCCCGAGGATGTTTAAATGATTCTTTTATTGCATCTTTTGTAATCTCATTAAATACCACTCGACAATCTGATTCAACGTCCACATTTAACGTATTCGCTAAATGCCAAGCAATTGCTTCCCCTTCGCGGTCTGGATCGGCCGCGAGATAGACTTTCTTTGCTTTTTTTGCCGCTGATTTTAAATCTTTTAAAACGGGACCTTTACCACGAATGGTAATATACTTCGGGGTGAAGTTATTCTTTACTTCTATCCCCATTTGGCTTTTAGGTAAATCGCGAACATGTCCCATGGACGCAACGACTTTGTATTTTTTCCCTAAATATTTCTCAATGGTCTTCGCCTTAGAAGGCGACTCCACGATTACGAGGTAATCTGACATGCTAGTGCCTCCTTAAGAGGTGGATTCAAGTCTTCATCAATCTTATTGATTTCTCTTGTTTTTGTCAATCAAGAATGAATATACCATACAGCGCCTATCTACCATTTGTCAATAATTGTTTAATAAAAACATAAAAATATAAGGTTAATTTAAAATCTCTTCCAAGATATCTTCTGCATTTCTTACTAGTTTTGCTCCTTGTTGAATCAGATGATTCGTTCCTGATGCACTATCTATAAATATTGGTCCAGGAAGGGCAAATACCTCTCTATTTTGCTCTAATGCAAGGTCTGCAGTAATAAGTGATCCACTTCTCGATTTTGCTTCTACAACTAAAACCCCTTTACTTATCCCACTAATAATTCGATTTCTTTTTGGAAAATACCATTTTTTCGGTGCATAATGCGGAGGATACTCTGTCAATAACAATATATAGTCTTTCCACATGTCATATAAACGTCTATTCTCTTTCGGATACATATAAGATAACCCATGTCCTAAGATTGCAATAGTCGGGCAATGCTGACTTACTGTAACTTCGTGAGCAATTGTATCTATCCCTCTTGCAAACCCACTAACAATAAGCCATTCCTTTTCAAGTAAAGGGTGTAAAATAAATTTCATACTCTTCTTTCCGTATAAAGACGGATCTCTCGTCCCAACAATCGCTAATTTATTTACTTTACTAAGAAAATCCCTCTCCCCTTTTCCATATAAAACAAAAGGGGGATCTTGTATTTCTCGCAATAATTTTGGATAATCCTCATCCCATATAGTCATATAAAACATTCGATTTTTTTCTAAATAGGAGATATATTGTGGGAGACTTGCATTCTGAAGAAAATTTACTAGTTCTGAAGATTTTTTCGAGGATATTCCAGCGTAATATTCAAATTGCTTTACACTAAAAGTGTACATCCTATTCAATTCCGGATCAACATATAGTATCCTCTCCATCGCTTTCCAATGATCCGCCAACACGTAATGTAGGTGCAATAATCGTTCTCTTTTCATCTTAATTCTCCTTACCCATAATTTTTATTATGTAAACAGGAAAAGTGTAAAAAGACACCCTCAAACAAGAAGGTGTCTTTCAAAAAGATTAATAGTTTTTACAAGTTTCAAATAATCCCTTTTCTTTTAAAACAGAGATTAATGTTTCACCCATAACAGCTGGCGTTTCAGCTACTTTAATACCACAAGCTTCCATTGTTTTAATCTTTTCCGCAGCAGTTCCTTTACCGCCAGAAATGATTGCACCAGCATGGCCCATACGTTTGCCTTCAGGCGCAGTTTGGCCACCAATGAAGCCGACAACTGGTTTTGTCATATTAGCTTTTACCCACTCAGCTGCTTCTTCTTCTGCCGTACCGCCGATTTCACCAATCATAATTACAGCATGTGTTTCTTCATCTTCATTAAATGCTTTTAACGCATCAATAAAGTCTGTACCGTTAACAGGGTCCCCACCGATACCTACAGCAGTAGATTGGCCAATACCTTCTTGTGTTAACTGATGTACAGCTTCATACGTTAATGTACCAGAGCGAGATACGATACCTACATGACCTTTTTTATGAATATATCCTGGCATAATACCAATTTTACATTCATCAGGTGTAATGACACCAGGACAGTTTGGTCCAAGTAAACGTGTATGTTTACCTGCCATATATCTCTTTACATTTACCATATCTAATACAGGGATTCCTTCAGTAATACATACTACTAAATCAATCTTTGCATCAACTGCTTCCATAATTGCATCAGCCGCAAAAGCGGGTGGAACGTATACAACTGAAGCATTTGCGCCTGTTGCTTTCACTGCATCTTCTACAGTATCAAATACTGGTACACCTTCAATATCAGTGCCACCTTTACCTGGCGTTACACCACCGACAATTTTCGTACCGTATTCAATCATTTGTTTTGTATGGAATAATCCTTGAGAACCTGTAATACCTTGAACAATAACTTTTGTATCTTTATTAACTAATACGCTCATTTTTCTCCCCCGCTTTCTATTAGCCCACTAGTGAAACAATTTTTTGTGCACCGTCTGCCATAGATTCTGCTGCAACAATATTTAAGCCAGACTCATTTAAAATCTTCTTACCTAACTCTACGTTTGTACCTTCAAGACGTACAACTAAAGGTAACTCAAGACCCACTTGCTTCGTTGCTTCAATAACACCTTCTGCAATAACATCACACTTCATAATGCCACCAAAAATGTTAACGAAGATACCTTTTACATTTTTGTCAGAAAGGATAATTTTGAATGCTTCTGTAACTTTTTCAGCTGTTGCGCCGCCACCAACATCTAAGAAGTTAGCTGGATCACCATGGTAATGTTTAATGATATCCATTGTAGCCATTGCTAAACCTGCACCATTAACCATACAACCGATATTTCCATCTAAAGGAATGTAGTTTAAGTCATATTTAGAAGCTTCAATTTCTTTTGAATCTTCTTCTTCAAGATCACGAAGTTCTAAAATGTCTTTATGGCGATATAACGCATTAGAATCGAAGTTTAATTTCGCATCTAAAGCCATAACTTTACCGTCACCTGTTGTAACAAGTGGATTAATCTCAGCGATAGAGCAATCTTTTTCGATAAACGCACTATATAAGCCCATCATAAACTTCACAGCTTGTCCTACAAGCTCTTTTGGAATATTGATGTTAAACGCGATTCGACGTGCTTGGAAACCTTGTAAACCTACTGCTGGATCAATATATTCTTTAAAGATTTTTTCAGGTGTTTTTTCTGCTACTTCTTCAATTTCTGTTCCACCTTCTTCAGATGCCATTAAAACAACTTGAGAAGTTGCACGATCTAACACAAGACCTACATAATATTCTTTTTTAATATCGCAACCTTCTTCGATAAGTAAGCGTTTTACTTCCTTACCTTCAGGACCTGTTTGATGCGTCACAAGTGTAGTTCCTAAAATGCTTTCTGCATATGTACGAACTTCTTCTAAATTTTTCGCAACTTTTACTCCGCCAGCTTTGCCGCGTCCACCAGCGTGAATTTGCGCTTTAACTACACATACTTCCGTTCCTAATTCTTTAGCTGCTTCTACAGCTTCTTCTACTGTAAATGCAACCTTCCCGTTCGGAACGCTAACCCCATAGCTTCTAAGGACTGCCTTACCTTGGTACTCATGGATATTCATGGTCCCATCCTCCCCTGTTTTCCTGTTTTACTCGAAAAGTTTTTTAATGTTTAAAAAACATCACATTGCCATTGTATAAGATGATTGGCACGCTGTCTACAATAAAGTGTCAGAAAACTGAAATCGCTTTATTCTTTTTTGAAAATAATAATGTTCATATACCAAAATAAAAAAATAAGCTGTATATTCACAGCTTATTTTTAAATCATATCTTTAATTGGCGCAAATGATTTCCGATGTTCCTCTAACACTCCATGTGATTCAATCGCTTCTAAATGCTGTTTCGTCCCATATCCCATATGTTGTTCAAATCCATATGCAGGATACTTTTTACCTAACTCTTTCATCATACGATCTCTTGTCACTTTCGCAATAATAGATGCAGCTGAAATAGATATACTTTTCGCATCACCTTTAATGATTGATGTTTGCGGAATTGATGTAGGCAACTTCATCGCATCGATTAATAAATATTCTGGTGTACATGATAAATTGGCAATTGCATCTAACATCGCTTGCTTCGTTGCTTGATAAATATTGATTTCATCAATAATTTGTGGTGATACAATTCCAACTCCAATTGCAATTGCATGCTCTTTAATTTCATCATAAAAACGCTCTCGTTTCGCTTCACTCAACTTTTTCGAGTCATTTAACCCTGGAATATAAAACTCTTCTGGAAGGACAACAGCAGCCGTCACAACAGGTCCAGCTAACGGTCCCCGTCCCACTTCATCAATGCCAGCAATGTACATGATTCCTTTTTCACGCAAAGCATGTTCATACTTAGACATTTCTAGAAATTTTTCTTTTTCCTTGTGTGCCAACTCTTTTTGTTTATACCACTTCAAAATTAACTTTTGAACACCTTTTCTCTCGTCTTTCACTAACATTTGAAAACGCTCATCTTCTTCATTTATAATTTCTTGTAGCAAACATTCGGCTTCTTGTATAGTCATTTTTTGCATCTATCTATACTCCTTTTTAAACGTATCCAAAAAGAAAAGACGCACAAACGCACGTCTTATACTTCTTCTACTTTTTCCACATCTTCTACCTGCTCTGCAAACTCTTCTGGTGTTTCAAACGTCATTTTTCCAAGTTTACCACCACGAAGCTCACGAAGTATAAGTTCAGATGTTTTATCATAATCAATCATACCGCCACCCATTAGGCAACCTCTGTTTTTTCCGATTGCATCAAATAACTCCACAATATCTTCTGGAATGTCATTTAAATTATAGCGCTCTTTTAATCGTTCTGGATAATGTTTCTCCATAAAACGTAATGCATAAACAGCTACATCTTGTAGATTTAAAATAGAGTCTTTAATTGCACCAGTCGTAGCTAGACGTAAACCAACTAATTGATCTTCAAATTTAGGCCACAAAATACCTGGTGTATCAAGTAGCTCCATTTCTTTTCCAACTTTAATCCACTGCTGAGCTGTAGTTACTCCAGGACGATCTCCTGTTTTCGCGATATTCTTCTTCGCTAATTTATTAATCAAAGTAGATTTACCAACATTTGGAATACCTACAATTAAAGCACGAATTGCTCTCGGTCTAATACCTTTAGCAACCATTTTATCGAATTTTTCTTTAACAAGGATTTTACAAGCTGCTGCAATTTCTTTCATACCTTGTCCAGCTTGCGCATTAATTGAAATTGCCTTATGGCCCTTTTCTTTAAAATATGCGATCCATTGTTTCGTTAAACGATCATCTGCCATATCCGCCTTATTTAAAACAACCAGCCTTGGTTTATGTGTAATAATTTCATCAATCATCGGATTTCGAGAAGATAAAGGTAATCGAGCATCTACAAGCTCAATTACAACATCGATTAACTTTAATTTTTCTGTTACTTGGCGTCTAGCCTTTGCCATATGTCCTGGGAACCATTGAATTGCCATGTTGCCACCTTCTTTTTCTGTTATTTCACAATACGTGCATCTTTTAACGGCCAATACAACATATTTGCATTACCAATTACTTGGTCCACTGAAATTGTACCAATTGTCCGGCTATCTTTACTAAAACGGCGATTATCACCTAAAACAAATAATTGACCTTCTGGGACAGTTTTCTTTCCAGTCATTTCTTCCAGAGTAAAATCATATGTAAGCGGTCCGTCAGAAATTTGTTTTTTCTGTTTGTCTAAGTACGGCTCCTCATAAGCTTTTCCATTAACGTATAGTTTATCATTACGATATTCGATTTCATCGCCTGGTAGGCCGATAATACGCTTAATATAATCTTTTTCTTCCGTCGCTCGAAATACAATAATATCAAAGCGCTTCGGATCACCTATGTGATAACCTATTTTATTAACAATCATTCGATCACGGTCATGTAAAGTTGGTGACATCGATACACCATCTACGAGAATTGGCGCAAAGAAAAACTGTCTAATAACGCCCGCTAATACAATTGCAATCAAAATTGCTTTGATCCATTCCCAAAGTGAACTCTTTTCTTTCTTCATGCATTTCCCCTCCACAGTTATGTAAGCTGCTCGTATTATATCAAAATTTTATATAGATTGGAAAAAGGGAGCTTGCGCATTTACAAGCTCCCATACATGTCTTATCGAATTTCTTTAATACGTGCTTTTTTACCGCGAAGGTTACGTAAGTAGTATAACTTAGCACGACGTACTTTACCACGGCGAAGTACTTCGATGTTCGCGATTCTTGGCGTGTGAACTGGGAATGTACGCTCAACACCTACGCCGTAAGAAATCTTACGAACTGTGAATGTTTCACTGATTCCGCCACCACGACGTTTGATTACAACACCTTCGAAAAGCTGAATTCTTTCACGAGTTCCCTCAACTACTTTTACGTGTACACGTAAAGTGTCTCCAGGACGGAATGAAGGAAGGTCAGTTTTTAATTGGCCTTTTGTAATTTCTGCGATTAATTGTTGCATATTAAATTCTCTCCTTTAAACAGATGCTCTTATAAAGTCTTAATAAATTACAGCGGAACATCGTTAATACGGCTACTGATTTCAGTAGCACAAATGTTATAATAGCATATTGCTAGGACTGTTGCAACAGAAAATATATCAAGCCCTTATTGGTCTTTTTTAATTTGCTCCAGCCATTTCTCTTCCTGCTTAGATAATTCTCGCTCTTCTAGTAAATCTGGTCTACGCGTATACGTACGACGCAAGGATTCTTTATGACGCCATTCATCAATGTTTTTATGATTTCCTGACATTAATACATCCGGTACCTTCATACCACGAAAATCAGCAGGACGTGTATAATGTGGGTGTTCTAACAAACCTGTGCTAAAAGAATCTTCCACTTGTGACGTTTGATTCCCTAGTACTCCTGGCAGGAGACGTACAACACTATCAGTAATCACCATTGAGGCTAGTTCTCCACCCGTCAACACGTAATCACCAATAGAAATCTCATCTGTTACAAGATGTTCACGAATTCGTTCATCGTACCCTTCATAATGGCCACATACAAAAATAACATGCTCTTCTTCAGCAAGCTCTTCTGCTTTTCTCTGCGTAAAACGCTCTCCTTGTGGACACATTAAGACGATTCTCGGTTTACGGTCTGTTTCCTTCGTTAACTCTTCCACCGCATCAAAGATAGGCTGAGGGGTTAATACCATCCCAGCGCCCCCACCATACGGATAATCATCTACACTATTATGCTTACTAGTTGTATAATCACGGAAATTGACAACACGAAGCTCTACCGCTTCTTTTTCTTGTGCTTTCTTTAAAATTGAAGACCCAAACACACCCGTAAACATATCTGGAAACAATGTTAAAATGTCAATTTTCATTATAGTAACCCTTCCATTACATGAATGGTTACTAATTTATTCTCAATGTTAACTTGAAGCACAACGTCATCAATATAAGGAATTAAAAGATCTTGACCTTTTGGACGTTTAATCACCCATACATCATTCGCACCAGGAGATAAGATCTCTTTGATCGTTCCTAACGCTTCTCCTTCTTCCGTTACAACGTTACAACCAATAATTTCATGATAGTAGTATTCACCTTCAGCTAGTTCGCCTAACTGCTCTTCTGGTACTTTTATTAAAGAACCTTTCAACTTCTCTACTTCATCTACATTGTTGTATCCTTCAAGTGTTAATAAATCAAATGTCTTATGTTGACGATGAGAAGTTACCTTCACTGGAAGATAGTCTGTACCTTTCTCATTACATATGTATAACGTGTTTCCTACTTTATATCGCTCTTCCGGAAAATCAGTACGAGAAATCACACGAATTTCTCCTTTTACGCCATGAGTATTTACAATTTTCCCTACGTTAAACCATTTTGTCATAAATAGTATGTCACCCCTGGTTTCTATATAAATTAAGCATCTCCATTTCATATATGGAACATGCAACTTCTCTTTAAATGTTAAAAAAGGGAGAGGAATTAACTCCTCGCCCTTTTTACGTTTATTGAATTTCCAGTGTTACTTTTTCATCATTATGATGTCCCACTGAATACAAGAGCATTCGAATTGCTTTCGCAACCTTCCCTTGCTTTCCAATGACTTTTCCAACATCCTCAGGATGTACAGTTAATCGATACTTTATCTCTCCGTTGCAAAGTTCCTGTGTAACTTTTACATCTTCAGGATGATCGACAAGAGGCTTGACAATCGTCTCGACTAACTTCTTCATAGTCATTGCCTCAATTACTTACCTTGTTTAGATAAGTGGAATTTCTCCATGATACCTTGGTTAGAGAATAGGTTACGAACTGTATCAGACGGTTTAGCACCGTTTCCTAACCATTTTAATGCTGCTTCTTCGTTGATCTTAACTTCAGCTGGTTGAGCAACCGGATTGTAAGTACCGATTTCCTCAATGAAACGTCCGTCACGAGGAGAACGAGAATCTGCAACAACTACACGATAGAAAGGAGTTTTTTTAGCTCCCATACGTTTTAAACGAATTTTAACTGCCATTTATAAAGCACCTCCGAATTTATTTCACACAGATAATTATATTAGCAAAAAGACTATTGCTTTGTAAAGTATTTTTTCTTAACAGAGCCATCTTTTTTTCCTTACATGAATGGAAACTTCAATCCACCTAGTCCTTTTTTCTTACCTTTTTGCATTCCAGTCATCGTCTTCATCATTTTTTTCATATCATCAAATTGCTTGATTAGACGATTAATTTCTTGTACGGTTGTACCGCTACCTTTGGCAATGCGTTTTTTACGACTAGCATTGATTATTTCCGGTTGTTCTCGCTCTAATTTAGTCATAGAACGAATAATTGCCTCAATATGCCCAATTTGTTTTTCATCAACTTGTGCATTTTTCAGCCCTTTAATTTTATTTGCACCAGGAAGCATTCCTAACAATTCGTCAAGCGGTCCAAGTTGACGCACTTGTCCAAGTTGTTCTAGGAAATCGTCAAGCGTAAACGCAAGCGTACGCATTTTTTGCTCAAGTTCTTTTGCTTTCTCTTCATCAACTGTAGCCTGCGCTTTTTCAATTAATGTTAAGACGTCACCCATCCCTAAAATACGGGATGCCATACGTTCTGGATGGAACGCTTCAATCGCATCTAGCTTTTCACCCATACCAGCAAATTTAATCGGTGTGTTTGTTACAGCCTTAATAGATAATGCCGCACCACCGCGCGTGTCACCATCTAATTTCGTTAATACAACACCTGTTAAACCTAACTGCTCATGGAAACTTTGTGCTACATTTACCGCGTCTTGTCCTGTCATCGCATCGACAACAAGGAAAATTTCATCCGGTTTCGCAACTTCTTTAACTTTCGCTAATTCATCCATTAGTTCTTCATCAATATGCAGGCGACCCGCTGTATCAATTAAAACATAATCGTGATGATCTTCTTTTGCTTTTGCAATCGCTTGTTTCGCAATTTCAACTGGACTTACTTGATCTCCTAAAGAGAAAACAGGCATGTCCAATTGCTTCCCTAATGTTTCAAGCTGTTTAATCGCTGCTGGACGGTAAATATCTGCTGCAACAAGCATCGGTTTACGATTATACTTTTTACGAAGTAAATTCGCAAGCTTACCAGTTGTCGTTGTTTTACCAGCACCTTGCAGACCAACCATCATAATAACAGTCGGTGGCTTATTAGCAACAGCAATTTTGCTTTGCTCTCCGCCCATAAGTTCTGTAAGTTCTTCCTGTACGATTTTAATTACTTGTTGTCCAGGTGTCAAACTTTTCATTACATCTTGTCCGACAGCACGCTCAGACACACGCTTTATAAAATCTTTTACTACTTTAAAGTTAACATCTGCTTCTAAAAGAGCTAGACGAACTTCTCTCATCATTTCTTTCACATCGGCTTCAGAAACTTTTCCTTTGCCGCGGATTTTTTGCATTGTCTGTTGAAGTCGGTCGGCTAATCCTTCAAATGCCATATTGCCGCCCTCCTAATCTAATTTTTCGATAGCTTCAACAACTTGTTTCATTTCTTCATTCACATGCTCTTCTTCGCTGATTAGCTGTTTTAGCTTTGCAACAAGTCGCTGTCGCTCTTGAAACTTTTGAAGTAATACTAATTTTTCTTCATATTCTTCAAGCATCGCTTCAGTCCGTTTAATGTTATCATACACGGCTTGGCGGCTTACATCAAATTCTTCCGCAATTTCACCAAGAGATAAATCATCTAGATAATAAAGCGACATATAACTTCTTTGTTTTTGCGTTAACAACGATTGATAAAAATCAAATAAATAGTTCATTCTCGTTGTTTTTTCGAGCATGTTGGATCATCCTTTGTTAAGTGATTTCCCTTTACATGAATTAGTTTACATGGAGTATAAAAGAGTGTCAAGTTTTTTTCTTAACATCACATATTTTTTATAGAAAAAAAAGCGGAAATACCGCTTCTTTCACTTACACTTCTTCAGTTTCTACCAAGTTCGCGAATAAGCCATACACATATTGTTCTGGATCAAACTGCTGCAGATCATCCATTTGTTCTCCTAGTCCAACAAACTTCACCGGTACATCCATTTCGTTACGAATTGCTAATACGATACCACCTTTAGCAGTTCCGTCTAACTTCGTTAAAACAATACCCGTAACATTCGTTGCTTCACGGAATGTTTTCGCTTGACTTAAACCATTTTGTCCTGTTGTTGCATCAATAACAAGTAATACTTCATGAGGAGCTCCTGGTACTTCACGCTCAATTACACGCTTCACTTTCTCTAACTCTTTCATTAAGTTGACTTTGTTTTGCAGACGCCCTGCTGTATCACATAGCAATACATCCACTTTACGAGCCTTCGCTGCCTGTACAGCATCGTACATAACAGCCGCCGGGTCAGACCCTGATCCTTGTTTAATTACTTCTACACCAACACGATCGCCCCATACTTCTAATTGTTCAATCGCTCCAGCACGGAATGTATCTCCTGCCGCCAATAGGACAGACTTACCTTCCGATTTAAATTTATGCGCAAGCTTACCAATTGTCGTCGTTTTTCCTACACCATTAACACCCACAAATAAAACAACTGTTAATTGATTCTCTTGTATATTAACTTCATTACTAAAGTCGCTATCACCTTTGTAAATTCCCACTAACTTCTCAGAAATCACAGCCTGTACTTCTTTTGGATCTTGAATGTTACGACGTTGCACTTCTTCTTTCAACTGATCAATTAATTCCATTACTGTCGAGACTCCGACATCTGCACTAATTAAAATTTCTTCTAATTCCTCAAAGAAGTCTTCGTCTATTTTACGGTAACGATACACTAAATCATTTACTTTATCAGCAAATGAATTCCTTGTTTTTTCCAATCCTTGTTTAAACTTCTCTGTTACTGTATCCGTTTGTTTTGAAATTTTTTCTTTTAATTTTTTAAAAAAGCTCATACTTCCCATCCTTCCTATTTACTTGCTACAAGTTCTTCGCCATCACCTAAACGAACAGAAACAAGCTTAGATACCCCTGATTCTTGCATTGTTACACCGTACAATACATCGGACTCTTCCATTGTACCTTTTCGGTGTGTAATTACAATAAACTGCGTTTCATCACTAAATTTCTTTAAATACTGCGCAAAACGAGCAACATTAGCCTCATCAAGAGCCGCTTCTACTTCATCTAGCACACAGAATGGGACTGGACGTACTTTTAAAATACCAAATAAGAGCGCAATTGCCGTCAAAGCACGCTCTCCACCTGAAAGTAAACCTAAGTTTTGTAGTTTCTTCCCTGGCGGTTGCGCCACAATATCAATACCAGTATTTAATAAATCTTCTGGATTTGTCATTACTAAATCCGCTCTTCCGCCTCCGAATAATTCAGAGAATACAGATTGAAACTCCGTTCGAATTCCTTCGAATGTAGTAGAAAAGCGTTTTTTCATCTCTTCATCCATTTCCGTAATAAGTTGATGTAACGTCGATTTCGCTTCTTCCAGGTCATCTCTTTGCTCTAGTAAGAATGTGTGACGTTCTGCTACACGTTCGTATTCATCAATTGCCCCTAAGTTTACTGCGCCTAACTCTTCAATGGATAGTTTAATTAATTTCACCTTTTTACGCGCATCTTCTGCAGGCATCGTCATTGTATACTTCAGTTTTGCTGCTTCAAATGAAATAGTATATGTTTCACGTAAATGCTGCAATCTATTTTCCAACTCTACATCAAGTCGGTTAATTTTCACTTCTTGATCTTTCAACATCTCAAGAATATATTTATGTTTACCTATTGTTTCTTTCACACCGCGCTCTAAATGCTCCACTCTCTCTTGCAATGATACGCGTTGTTCACGACGCGAACGAATTAAATCCGAAGTTTGATTACGATCATACGCTTTCTTCTCTATCATATTCGTAATTTGGTCTTCGCCACTTGAATTAGACGTCATTTCTTGTTTTAAGAACGCTAAATCTTCTTTCGTTTTTACAAGCGTCGTATCAGTCTCTTCTTTTTCTTTCGTTAATCGTTCAACTTTTTCTTTTTGATTAGATAAACGTTGTTGTTGTTCAGCTGCTTGTACTTTCAGCTCAGTCATTTCCTTCTGAACTTTTTCTTTAGAAGAATGTTGCTCACTTTTTTGTTTCGTTAATGCGATGATTTTACCATCTAATTCCGAAATCTCCGCTTGAAGAGTTGCTAAAATCTTTTCTAACTCTCCTTTACGCCCTTGCATTTTCACCTGATCTTGTAAAAATCCTTCTATCTCTAAATCGTATATAGATAAACGATCGTTAATTCGATGTTCTTCTAATTCTAATCGATTAATTTCTCCTCTTAATTTCTGTTCATCTACACGCTCAGTTTCTACACCTTGGCGTAGTTCGCGTATTTGTACTTCTTTTTCTTGAATCTCTTGCTTTACTGCTTTAACAAAGTTTTCTAGCTTCGTTGTTTTTTCTTCCATATCAGCTAGCTTTTTAGTCCATTCTTCAAGTTCACGCTGGCGCCCTAATAAAGAAGATTTCGCCTGTTTTACAGCTCCACCAGTCATAGAACCACCAGGATTCACTACGTCACCTTCAAGCGTTACAATACGATAGCGATATTGTAATTGTTTCGCTAATTCATTTGCACCGCGTAAATCTTTCGCAACAACAACAGTACCTAATAGGCTTGAAACTACATTCTCATATTTATTGTTGTACTGCACAAGTTCTGCCGCCACACCGACAAACGCTGGATGTTGATTCACAATGCGTAATTGTTCAAATGATAACGATCTACTTTTAATAACAGCTTGAGGTAAAAACGTTGCACGACCATGTTTATTTTGCTTTAAAAATGTAATTGCATTACGAGCATGTTCTTCTGTTTGTACGACAATATGCTGCATTGCTGCACCTAGAGCAATTTCCATTGCAATTTCATATTCTTTCGGTACCGTTAGCAGTTCTGCAACAGCTCCCTCGATACCTTGTAATCTATTTTCTCTAGCCTTTAATACTTCACGTACCCCTTGATAGAAACCAGAATAGTCCTCTTGCATTTCTTCTAGCATTTCTTTTCGTGAACGCGCCTGTTGCACAAATTGATACGCTTGATACAATTTTGTTTCATTTTCACTATACTGAGACTTACATTTCCCAAGTGCCGTTTCTGTCTTCTGTATGTTAGAAATAATGCCAGCTACTTTCTCCTTCACTTGTTCATAACTTTCTACAAGTTTCGCCTTTTTCGCTGTAATTTCCATACGCATCTGTACATATTTTTCATTTTCTTCATCAAGGCGTTCATTTTTAGAATTTTGCTGTTTAGATTGCTCTTCAATCATAGATAATTCATTACGAAGACTTGCTTGTTGATTTAAAAGTTCGATATAATCACCTTTTAAATTCTCAATCTGTTCCTCTAGATTCACAGCAAAAGTTGCAAGTAGTTGCTCATTATCATGCAATTTCTTCTCCAACTCTTTTACTTGATTCACAAATTGCATTAACGCTTCGGTACTTGTTTCAATTTCGCCATCATAACTTTTAGCTTTCTCTACCAATTCAACAATTAGCTTTTCAAGCTGCGCACAATGTGTCGTCGCATTTTGCTTTCTTTCCTTTAACAACTCACGCTGCCCTTCTAGTTTTTCTAGTTCTTTACTAGAAAGAAGAAGAACTTCTTGTAAGGAGTTTACAGATTCATCAACCGCTTGTAATTGTCCACGTAATTCCTCAAGCTCTTCTTCACTTTTTTGTAAATTCGTCGACATCTTAACTTCTTCATCTTTATTATGCCCAAATTGATTTCGAAGCGCTTCCCACTTTTCATGTAATTCTTCAATTTCATGTACAATAAGCGCCGCTTCTACTTTTTCTAATTCTTCTTTTTTCTCAAGAAAATCTTTCGCTATAGAAGCTTGTCTTTCTAGTGGTTCTACTTGACTACTCAATTCATGTATAATATCTTGCACACGATTTAAGTTTTCTTGTGTTTCTGCTAATTTCCCTTCGGCTTTCTTTTTACGAAGTTTGTATTTCAGCACACCCGCAGCTTCCTCAAATACACCACGACGTTCTTCCGATTTACTACTTAAAATCTCTTCGACTTTCCCCTGGCTAATAATTGAAAAAGCTTCTCTTCCCATACCAGAGTCCATAAATAAATCAATAATATCTTTCAGTCTACAAGATTGTTTATTAATATAAAAATCACTATCACCCGAACGAGATACACGACGTGTTACACACACCTCGTTATATTCAATCGGTAATCGTTGGTCTTCATTATTTAAAGTTAATGTTACTTCAGCAATATTAACCGCTCTTCTCGTATCACTACCCGCAAAAATAATATCCTCCATTTTTGCACCGCGTAATGACTTTGCAGATTGTTCACCAAGTACCCAGCGAATCGCATCAGTAATATTACTTTTCCCGCTCCCGTTAGGTCCTACTACAGAAGTTACACCTGGAACAAAATCGACAGATACACGCTCAGCAAAAGATTTAAATCCTGCTATTTCTAATCTTTTTAAAAACACGAAAGGCCTTCCTCCTATTCTCCGTTGTTGTAAACATTGTCTGTACGAAAACAAGTTACTACACGGATTTCCCACTCCTTTTATTTAAAAACAAAAGGAAAGTTTCATTCTATGCATAAGGAATCCCCCTCATTCAAAGGGGGATTCCTCATGATTGTTCTTTTAATTTTTTCAATGCTTCTGCAGCAGCTTGTTGCTCTGCCTCTTTTTTTGACTTACCACTTCCAAGACCTAATGCCTCATTATTTAAAGTTACACGTGACACAAATTCTCGGTTATAGGCAGGTCCTTTTTCTTGCAAAATTTGATACTCAATATTGCCACTACCATCACGCTGAATCAATTCTTGCAATTGACTCTTATAATCCATCACATGAGAAAAAGCACCTTCATTAATTTTCGGATATACAACTTCTTTTAAGAATCCCCAAACTGTTTCAAGCCCTTGATCAAGATAAAGGGCACCAATAAACGCTTCAAAGACATCCGCTAATAAAGCTGGTCGTTCACGTCCACCCGTCATTTCCTCACCTTTCCCTAATAAAACAAGGCTACCAAATGACAATTCGTTTGCAAAACGAACAAGAGATGGCTCACATACAATAGCTGCACGTAGTTTTGTTAACTCTCCTTCGCTCATTGTCGGATATTTTTGAAACAGATACTGTGATACAGTGAGTTCCAATACAGCATCACCAAGAAATTCAAGACGCTCATTGTCCTCATGCGGTTTTTTTCGATGCTCATTCACATACGATGAATGCGTAAATGCTTGAATCAATAATTTTTCATCTGAAAACGTAATACCTATCTCTTCTTGAAATACTTTAAACGCTTCACGATATTTTGTTTCGTATTTTTTTTCTCTATGTTTTCGGTACGGCATAGGTCCCTCCAGATATAAGCCGAGAAGCCCCGCTAAAAAACGGGACTTCACTTAAGCATTATAGATGACTCTCTATGTAAGTCACAGCATCGCCAACAGTAGCAATCTTTTCAGCATCTTCATCAGAAATTTCCATTTCGAATTCATCTTCCAATTGCATTACAAGTTCTACTACATCTAGGGAGTCTGCGCCTAAATCTTCTTTAAAGCTCGCAGCTGGTACTACTTCAGTTTCTTCTACACCTAAACGATCAACGATGATTTTTGTTACACGCTCTAAAACATCTGCCATTCCATTCACCTCCCCTCAAATATTATATAAAATATTGTCCAAAAAAACTAGGTGAAATCGATTCTTTTATTACATTACCATTCCGCCATCAACATTTAACGTTTGTCCTGTAATATATTTGCTTTGATCAGAAGCAAAAAACGTTACAGTATTTGCGATATCTTGCGCTTCACCAAACTGAGCAGCAGGAATTAACTTTAACATTTCGGCTTTTATATGTTCATCTAATACATCCGTCATATCAGTCGCAATAAACCCTGGAGCAATTGCATTTACAGTAATATTTCGGCTCGCTAATTCTTTTGCTGATGTTTTTGTTAATCCAATTACACCAGCTTTAGCAGCAACATAGTTTGCTTGTCCCGGGTTTCCTGTTACTCCGACAACAGAAGCGATATTAATAATACGTCCATGACGTTGACGCATCATATAACGAGATACTGCCTTCGTACATAAGAAAACACCTTTTAAGTTTGTATTAATAACTGTATCCCATTCTTCTTCTTTCATACGCATTAATAAATTATCTTTTGTTACACCAGCGTTATTTACAAGAATATCTACTTGTCCAAACGTATCTACAGTTTGTTTCACCATATTCGTAACATCTTCAGCATTTGCAACATCTGCTCTTACTGCAATAGCATCTGAACCTAATTTCTTTATTTCATCGACTACTTCATTCGCCTTTTGCTCATTACCGGCATAATTTACTACCACATTTGCCCCTTGTTTTGCTAAATCAATCGCAATCGCACGACCAATTCCACGTGAAGCGCCAGTTACTAATGCTACTTTCCCTTTTAACATCAGTTTTCTCCTCTCAAATTTGAAATGGTATCTTTTAATGTCTCTTCGTCATATATCGCATATGCTTTCACAGAAGAGTCAATCGACTTCATAAGACCAGCAAGTACTTTTCCAGGGCCGATTTCAATAAATGTATCTACCCCTTGATTCACCATATACTCAATGGATGGATACCATAATACAGGCGAATAGAGCTGTTCAATCAGCTTTTCTTTAATATCTGTACCACGTGTAATAACGTCCGCTGTAACATTTGCAATAACAGGAATATTCGTGTCTTGAATTGTAATTTCATTTAAAACACTTTGGAACCTCTCAGCAGCTGGCTTCATAAGTGAGGAATGAAATGGTCCACTTACTTTAAGAGGAATTGCTCTTTTAGCACCATTTTCTTTCGCTCTTTGAGAAGCAAGTTCTACTCCTTGATTTGTTCCAGAAATAACAATTTGCTTCGTGCTATTCATATTAGCAATTTGCACCGCATATCCTTCACTTGTTACTTCTTCTGTAACTTGTTTCAGCATTTCCGGATCAGCACCTAAAATAGCTGCCATCGCACCTTCCCCACCCGGAACTGCTTCTTCCATATATTCCCCGCGTTTCCTTACAGCATATACAGCATCTTCAAAAGTTAATGCACCTGCTGCTACAAGAGCGCTATATTCACCTAAACTATGTCCCGCGACAAAATCTGGTGTAATATCATACTCCTTCAAAGCTGTTAAAATTGCAAAACTCGTCGTTAATAAAGCAGGTTGCGCATTTGTCGTTAATGTTAGTTTTTCCTGTGGCCCTTCAAAAATCACTTCTGAAAGTGAATCTTGCAGCACCTCATCCGCTTTTGCAAACACTTTCGCAACCTCGTTATTATTCTCCGCTAACTGTCTACCCATTCCAACTGCCTGTGAACCTTGGCCCGGAAAAAGAAATGCTAGTTTTCCCATTTCAAATCCTCCTCTTATTGAAGCGGCTCTTTCTCCATTACACTTGAAATTGTAGGAATTACTTCTTTCGCTACCATTTCTCTTGTTTGACGAATCGCACTAAATATCGATTGGTCATTTGAAGAACCGTGAGCCTTAATGACAGGAGCTTTTAACCCAAACAATGCCGCTCCTCCATACTCCGAATAATCCATTTTATCTTTTAATACCATAAGTTTTGGTTTTAATACCGCTGCTGCTAATTTGCTCGTAAACGAACTCATTAATTGCTCTTTTAACATAGAGAATAATGCAAGTGCTGTTCCTTCTAATGATTTTAGAGCTACGTTACCTGTAAAACCATCACATACAACAACATCTGCTACACCTTGCAATAAGTCTCTTGATTCAACGTTTCCAACAAAATTAATTGGTGCATCCTTGAGCATAGCAAAGACTTGTTTTGAAAGCTCGTTTCCTTTGCCATCCTCTGTTCCAACGTTTAAAAGTCCAACGCGAGGATTTTTAATTCCTCTTACCTTCTCTGCATAAACAGAGCCCATTACTGCATATTGATATAAATGAATTGGTTTTGCATCAACGTTTGCTCCAACATCTAACATCACAAAACCTTCTCCATCAACAGTTGGCATTGTAGGTGATAAAGCTGGTCGTTCAATTCCTTCCATACGACCAACAACAAACAATCCAGCTGCCATTAAAGCTCCTGTACTTCCTGCTGATATACAAGCATCCGCTACGCCGTTCTTTACTTGCTCTGCTGCTAGTACCATTGAAGCTTGTTTTTTTCGGCGAACCGCTCTTACTGGTTCATCTGTCGATTCGATTTTTTCGTCTGTATGAAGTATAGTAATCCGCTCTTCACTCGTTAAGTATTGACGAATTTCCTCTTCTTTCCCTACTAACGTAATATGTAAATCTGAGTATTCCTTAATAGCTTTCATTGCTCCTAGTACTACAGCCTTTGGAGCATGATCGCCTCCCATTGCATCTATTGCGATTTTCATAAGTTGTTACCTTCCTCACTATAATTACTAGATCGATACATTTCAAAAGTGCCTGTAAAAACAAGTTCTTCTCCAACATAGCTACGCACTTTGACAACCGTCCGTCCTTTATCATTCTCTACATCTTCAACACGTGCTTTTGCAACAACACGCTCTCCTAATTTTACAGGACGAATGTATCGAATGGTAGACTTTGCAGTTAAAGCTAATTCTTCATCAATAACTGCAACAGCTAGTGAGTTTGCTTGCGCAAACAAATGATGCCCACGAGCAATTTGATTTCTTTTAAATACATGTTCTACCTTTACTTCAAAGATAGAAATCGCATGTCTATCTAATTCTATATCGATAATTTCTCCGACAACCTCTTCTAACGGTAAAGATTTCACATCTTCTTCATGTTGTTTTGTAGCCACATGCTTAATTCGCTCTCTTAATTCAGGAATAGATAATTCCATACGATCAAGACGAACAGTTTGTATGCTCACTTGAAATTTTTCCGCTAAATCTTCATCTGTTATAAAAGGATTCGTTTCTATTGTTTGTTGTAATAATTCTTGTCTTTCTTTTTTACTTCTTCTTTTTTTCATACCGCACCATCCATTTTTATGACTAGGTACTAACAGTAGTATATAATCATTAAAAGTAGAATGCAACAAAAACTTTTGCAGACTACTCTTAGTCGAGCTTCTCTCCCTGGAACACACCTGTTCCATCAAGATAAGTACGCAACGAAGCATACTGATCATTGTGCCAAAACGCTTCTGAATCAACTAGTATCGCCGCATCTTGCCTCGCTGTTTCTAACGCTCGATAATCATGTACCATATCAGCAACCTTAAACTCTGGTAGACCACTTTGCTTACTTCCAAAGAAATCTCCAGGACCTCGTAACTCTAAATCTTTTTCTGACAATACAAATCCATCATTTGTTTCAGTCATAATGCGCATTCTTTCTTTTCCCGTTTCTGATTTCGGGTCCGCAATTAATAAACAATACGATTGTTCACTACCACGCCCAACGCGCCCCCTGAGCTGATGAAGCTGCGATAAACCGAAACGCTCCGCGTCATAAATAACCATAACAGTCGCATTCGGTACATTCACACCTACTTCAACAACTGTTGTCGATACAAGAATTTGCACTTTATTTTCACTAAACTGTCCCATTATCTCTTCTTTTTCTTGAGATGATAGTCTCCCATGCATTAATCCAACTTGGCATTTGCCTTGATAATGATGAGTCAGCATACTATGTAAGTCGATAGCATTTTGTACATCCAATTTCTCAGACTCTTCAATTAGAGGACAAATAACATATGCCTGTCTTCCTTTTTTTATCTCTTTCTCCACAAAACCGAGAACGCGATCTAACATATCATGTTTTGCCCAATACGTTTCGATCACCTTTCTACCAGCTGGCATTTCATCGATAATAGAAACGTCCATCTCTCCAAATGCAGTGATAGCTAACGTACGCGGGATTGGGGTCGCCGTCATAAACAACACATCTGGACTTTCACCTTTCTCACGTAAAACCCGGCGCTGCGCTACACCAAATCGATGCTGTTCATCAGTAATAACGAGACCTAACCTATGAAATATAACTTCATCTTGAATTAAAGCGTGCGTCCCAACAAGGATATCTACTTCCCCTTGCTCTAATCTCGCCAAAATTTCTCGTCGTCTCGCACCTTTAACAGAACTTGTTAGCAGTTCAACCTTCATACCGAAATGTGAAAACGTCTCAGCGAGCGACTGATAATGTTGTTCAGCTAAAATTTCCGTAGGAACCATCATAGCACCTTGATAATGAGCTAATTTCGCTCCATAAAGGGCAATCGCAGCAACAACTGTTTTCCCAGAGCCTACATCCCCTTGCAATAATCGATTCATGCGATAGGGAGATGTCATATCTTTCATTATTTCATCTACAACCCGGCTTTGTGCGCCAGTTAACGGAAACGGAAGTGCATCAGTAAACTCTTGCAATTCTACTGACGAAATTTCTTTTTTCGTGCCCTTTGAATTTTCCCTTTCCATTTTCCGCAATGTTTGCATTTTCAACTGGAACAAGAAAAACTCCTCATATACAAATCGGCGCCGCGCTTGCTTTAAGTCTTCCTGTCCCACTGGAAAATGTAACGCTCGAAGTGCTTCATAACGTGGTAATAATTTATACCTACTTAACAAACCGTCAGGTAACACTTCAATTATAGAGTCTCCATATTCCTTTAAAGCCTGGGCAATAAAACGGCGCATCTGCTTTACTGTCAACTTCCCTTTCACTGAATATACTGGCTCTACTTCTTGTTGACGCACAACCGGTCCAAAATGAAGTTCTGATACAGCGATCGTTTGACGATGCTGATCCCATTTACCAGTAATCGTTACCGTTTCATCTAGCTTTAACTTTTGTTTATAATATGGTCTATTAAAACATACGGCTGTAATTAAATAACGCCCGACAAGAACACGAACTGTAAGACGCGACTTTTTCTTTCCATAATATTGAAGTAAAGGAGCACTATGTACTTTCCCTTCAACCGTCACACGCTCATCATGCTTCACTTCAGCAAGATCTTTCATCGCATAGTCTTCATAACGGTACGGAAAATGTTCTAATAGATGAGAAACTGTATAAATCCCCATCTCGTGTAATAACTCAGATGTTTCTCCTCCGATTCCCTTTACATCCGTAACAGGAACTTGTACAACTTCATTCAAGATTCTCACGCTCCGTCACATTATTTTCTTCGATTCATTCTATTGATTCTCCATTAACATCATCGACATCCGTAATCGCTCTCTTTCACCCTATATATTCTATCATAGGCATTCTAAGAGAAACTACTCTAATCCCTCTATATAAAGTGAAACTATAATCAGTGGGGGTTTTGTTCATCCCCCACTGATTATTAGCCTTTACCAATCGGGCTTTTACAGGCAATTAATCTCCCCCTAACTTCTTTGCTCCAGCCGAATTTAGGAGTGGAAATTTTACTACCCACAAATAGCGGGACAAAACAAAGATATACAGCACGTAAGAAAAGAGCCTCACTATTAGCAGCAAGGCTCTTTTCTATCATCAATATGCTAGCCTTTTGAATAAAAACTAGTAATAAATTTCATATCACTACTTTTCATCCATTAGCAAGTAAGTAATCCATTTATTTTTAAAACGAATCTTTTCTTATTCTACAGAGAAGATGAAAGAATACACCGGTTGGTTCCCTGCATGTACTTCTACTTCTGCATCTTCAAAGTTCTCTTCAACAAACGCGACTAATTCAGCCACTTCTTCGTCTGTTGCATCTTCACCTTGTAGAATCGTTACGATTTCAGAATCCTCATCAATTAGTGCTTCTAGTAATTGCTTCGCAGCTCCTACTTTTTCAGCGTTTGTTGACACGATTTTCCCATCTGCAATACACATGAAATCATCTTTTTGAATTGCCACACCGTCAATTTCCGTATCACGAACAGCATACGTAATTTGACCTGTTTTCACATGAGATAAAGCTTCGTTCATGTTTTCTTTATTCTCTTCTAACGTTCCAACTGGATTAAATGCTAACATTGCAGCCATACCTTGAGGAACTGTTTTCGAACGAACAACAATCACTTCTTGATCTACTACTGAAGCTGCTTGTTCTGCTGCCATTACGATATTCCCGTTATTTGGTAAAATGATGATCTTTTCAGCATTCGCCTCTTCAATCGCCTTCACGATATCCTCCGTACTTGGATTCATCGTTTGGCCACCTTCGATAACTTTCGTTGCGCCAATGCTCTCAAATAAAGTTTTAATACCAGATCCCATAGCTACAGTCACAATACCATACGGTTGTTTCTCTTTTGGTTGATTCGTTTGTTCAGGCACCATAGTAGGTTCATCTAATAAAGCCGTATGCTGTTCACGCATATTTTCTACTTTGATCTTAATTAGACTACCGTAGCGTTGTCCATAGTTCATAGGATCTCCAGGATGTTCCGCATGAATATGAACCTTAACAACCTCATCATCTGATACAACAAGTAGTGAATCTCCGTACACACTAATATCTTCACGGAATTTTTGTTCAGAGAAATTATGTTCCTTCATTTTTTCAGGCTCTAATTTCACCATGAATTCCGTACAATATCCATACTTAATATCTTCTGTACTCAATTGGCTTTGTACACTACGGTGATGTTCTGCGCGTACCATGTCATTCATAGATGGTTGCGTCTGCACATTAGAAGAAATCGTTTCTCCTTTTAAGTCAGCTAAAAATCCTTCATATACAACAACTAGACCTTTACCACCGCTATCTACAACGCCAACTTGTTTTAATACAGGTAATAAATCTGGCGTACGATTTAACGATGCATTCGCTTCTTTTACAACGTCTTCCATAAACAAAACAAAGTCGCGCTGTTTTTTCGCAACTGTCACTGCATATTTACCCGTTTCTCTTGCAACCGTTAAAATCGTTCCTTCAATTGGTTTCATAACCGCTTTATATGCTGCCTCTACTCCAGCTTCTAAAGCTGCAGCAAAATCAACTGTTGTTAATTCTTCTTTTTGTTCAATGGATTTAGAAAAACCACGGAATAACTGAGACAAAATAACCCCAGAGTTACCACGAGCTCCCATTAATAATCCTTTGGCTAAACTTACGCCGACTTTACCAGCATGCTGTGAAGGATTTTCTTTCACTTCACGTGCGCCTGAAGTCATTGATAAGTTCATGTTTGTACCGGTATCGCCATCTGGAACTGGAAATACGTTTAATGCATCAACAAGCTGAACATTATTTGTTAAATTATTTGCTCCTTGAATGATCATTTGTGATAAACGTTTTCCATCAATTTTTTGAATTGACACAGATTTTCCTCCTTAATGCACATTACAAGTTTATTACTTTAACTCCTTGTACGTAGATGTTTACAGAATCTACTGCTAGTCCTACAGTTTGATCTAATGTATATTTCACTTTAGTCTGCACGTTATGTGCTACTTCTGAAATTTTCGTACCATAGCTCACAATAATATACATATCAATATGTACTTCATCTTCATCTTTACGAACAATAACACCTCTAGTGAAGTTTTCTTTTCGTAAAATGTCTGTTAATCCATCTTTTAACTGATTTTTTGATGCCATACCTACGATACCGTAGCAATCTACTGCGGCACCTCCAGCAATTGTTGCAATTACATCTGTACTAATATCAATTTGACCGTACTTCGTTTTAATTTCAATTGACATCTCGTTTCCCCCTTCATAAATGGTGAAAGTGAGCTAGACTACTTTAGTTACTATCATATAATCTTTTTAAAGAAAATTCCATCGTTCTTTCTTTTCACTCTCATATTTTATGTTTATACTACACTTTTCTATGATGAGCAAAATAGTCCATTGTTATTATACAACATGTACCACTATAATATGTCAAGCAATTTTTCTTGATTTCAGCTTTTCTTCATTGATATATGGTGTCAAGTAATTTTTCTTGATTTCTTTTTTCTACGGTGTTGCATTCTCTTTTTAGTTGTGTTAAATTATAGTAGTGTTTTTAGCATCGCAAAAAAGACTAACATTGAAAAATTACGCATGGTAAGGTATCAAGGGAGGGAAATATAAATGGCTCGTGTTTGTGCTATCACTGGAAGAAAAGCTCGTTCTGGTAACTCTCGTTCTCACGCAATGAACGCTACAAAACGTAAATGGGGCGCTAACCTTCAAAAAGTTCGCGTACGCATCGACGGAAAAGTTCAACGTGTTTACGTTTCTGCTAGAGCATTAAAATCTGGCAAAATCGAACGTGTTTAATAATAAAAAAAAGAGCCGCTAGGCTCTTTTTTTATTATACCAATGGAAAAAGCACCGGTAATAGGTGCTTTTTTTAGTCTTTTTTGAAGGTATTTAACATCGCACGTACAATTCCACCAAGAAATTTAGGTAACTTAATTGTATAAAATCTCATGGTTTCCCTCCTAATCCCCATTACTCCACTTGTTTACTATATGATGCAAGGAGCAAAATTGTTTCTTCAATCAGTGCTTCTTATCATCATTAATATGCCAGAGGTAAATGAAAAATTACCTTTTTCCACAATGAGTTCATTACTAATACAAAGTGTCGATCCCCACTCTATTGTTTTATTAGTAAGAGAGTACTTAAATCCACGTAATGTAATACCTTCAACTGTTTCAGTAACCGGTACAAAGGATACATAAGGAAAGTTTTCATTTTCTTCAATTATATGTGTACCAACTTTTTTTACTGTTATTTCATTTTTATTGTCTACAATACACATTTCTATCTCTGCCGCTAAACCTTTTAAAAGCATTTGTATATTTGCCAAACCATGATCAAGTCTTCCACCAGTCGCGCCAAAAATACGAATTAATTTCGGTTTTTGTTCTAAAGCCCAGCTAATTGCAATTTCTAAATCTGTTTGATCTTTTTCTCGCGGAACAATATGTAACTCATTTGTTTGCTGCCTCATCCATGCTAACTCATCCTCAGTAACCGAATCGTAATCCCCAAACGCGACAGTCGGAGTGATTCCACTTTTTAACAAACGGTACACTCCCCTATCAACCGCCGCCCACACTACTTCTTCATTTTCATATCGAGAAAAATCTGCGCAGTATTCTACAGGTCCTCCTGCCAAAATATGAACAATCATTTTTTCTTCCCCTTCTATTGTAAAAAGGCAATCTGCCTTTCGGTAGATTGCCTTTCTCCTTATTTTTCGCCCTATCCTGTATAAAATAGTGAAGTCTTAATTAACTAGATGCTTCACTAGAATAAAGGCCATTCATTCTTTATCCACGAATTATACGAATTGCTTCACCGCGGTCTTTTTGATTGTATACTGCTGATCCTGCTACAAGAACATTCGCTCCTGCTTCAACACAAAGTCTTGCCGTTTCAGCGTTTACACCACCATCAACTTCAATTTCTACTTCTAGATTTCGCTCTTTAACCATTTCTGCAACTTCTTTAATCTTCGGTAATACAGAATGAATAAACTTCTGTCCACCAAATCCAGGATTTACTGTCATTAGTAATACCATATCTATATCTTCTAATACATGTTCAATTACCGATACTGGCGTATGCGGATTTAATACAACCCCTGCTTTAATGCCATGAGATTTAATTAACTGAATTGTACGATGTAGATGAGGACACGCCTCTACGTGAACAGTAATAATATCCGCTCCCGCTTTTGCGAAAGTCGGGATATAGTTATCAGGATTTTCAATCATTAAATGTACATCTAATGGTAATGATGTAATCGGACGGATAGCTTCTACAATTAATGGTCCAATCGTAATATTTGGTACGAAATGTCCATCCATTACATCGACGTGAATGTAATCAGCTCCACCTTTTTCTACATCTTTAATTTCTTCCCCTAATTTTGAAAAATCTGCTGATAAAATCGATGGCGCAATTTTAATCATGACTAATACCTCGGCTTTCTCTCTCTAATTTCTTCTACGAATTGTTTGTAATTCTTATAACGATATTCGGTTATCTTTCCTTCTTCAACCGCAGCTTTCACCGCACATTTCGGCTCAGAAAGATGTGTACACCCTCTAAATTTACAGTATTGGCTCGCTTCTTTCAACTCTGGAAAACAATATGTAAGATCTTCTACCTCTATATCTATGAAATCAAGCGAACTAAAACCAGGTGTATCCGCAACAAGTCCGCTCCCAACTGTAATTAATTCCACGTGTCTTGTCGTATGTTTCCCGCGCCCTAAATGTGAAGAAATATCATTTGTTTTCAATTCTAAATCTGGACGTAAAACGTTTAACATTGAAGATTTTCCAACACCAGATTGTCCTGCAACGACAGAAATACAGCCTTCTAAGAATGGTTTCAAAATATCGATACTTTCCGATGTATTTATAGAAGTAAATAATACATCATAACCGATTTCACGATAATCATTTGCAAAAGCTTCAACAGTTTCCTTCATTTTTTCATTCACTAAATCCATCTTACTAATACAAATAATCGGCTTAATATTATGATATTCAATCTGTACTAAAAATCGATCTAACAGTCCGGGATTAAAATCTGGTTCTACTGCAGAGAAAACGAGAATCGCTTGATCAACATTAGCAATAGGAGGTCTAACAAGTTCATTTTTTCGATCAAATACTTCTAACACATATCCTTCACTCGGATTATCTGCTTGAAAAACGACTTGGTCTCCTACAAGTGGCGTAATTTTATTCTTTCTAAATACACCACGCCCGCGACATTGTGTAATTCCTTCTTCATGCTGCACATAATAAAATCCACTTAGAGCTTTTACAATTTTTCCTTCTGGCATATAATTCTCCTTTATTTTGTATAAAGTGCAACTGTAATTAATAATGAATTGACTAGAGTTCTTTAAACAATTATTTAAAAACTAACTAAATATACACCCAGTTAATATATTTAAACTACCATCACATTCAAAATATTATTCACAATCATATCACCTTTATAGCTTTTGAATCATATATTTTTGCCTGCTATACCATCCATTATATAGACAGCTAACAGGCAAGAGTAATAAAGTGAAACTTTAATCATTGGGGTTTTATCGATCCCCTCTGATTAGTAAAAACCCTCACCAATCGGGCTTTTACGGGCAGTCAATTCCTGCCTACCTTCTTTGCTTTACAGCCGAATTTTGAGGCGGGAGTCTTACTACCAACAGATAGCAGGACAAATTCCATCCCCTATAAAACAAGAATGGAATCCATTATTATTGAGCTGGATATGGTACTTCTTTTTCTATAATCGTTACTCCATCTCGAACAATTTTATAATGTCCCTTTGAACCTTCTTGAATTACAAATTCTAAAGAAATAGTCGCTGACTCAGTAATCGTTCTCGTTTCAACTGGTCTATCCATTTTTTGCTGCATATCTTCTTTATAAATTTCTATTGTTTGCGGTTTTTTCTCACCTGTTGCAGAAGCTTCATATGGGATAGAAATATTATCCACTTTTACTGTTTTCGTCACTTTGGGCTTCGGGCCATCAGAGATAACAATCGTTACTTTATCTCCTTCTTTTAAAGGCGTCCCAGGTTTTGGAGATTGAGAAATAACAAGTCCCTTTTCAACAGTATCTGAATACTCCCTTTTTATATCAGAAACAAGCTTTCTTTCATTTAAGTAACCTTTTACACTATTTTCAGTCCATCCTGAAAAATCACCTGGCCTAATTTGATAAGGCCCTTTACTTACCCAAATCTTCAGTTCTTGTTCTGCCTCTATAACCATTTGATCAGGCGTTGGTATTTGCTCTACGATTTCACCTTTCGGCTTATCATTTTCAATAAAATTAATGGTAACCTGTTTATATTTTTCTTCTAACTCAGCTCTTATACTCTCGAAATCTTTTCCTGTGAAATCACTCATTTTACTTTTCTTTTTTCCACCTGATTGATAGATAGTAATTTTAGAGCTTTCTTTCACTACTCTTCCGGCTATTGGATCTGTTTTTATCACTTTTCCCACTTCAACATTATCTGTATATACAATGTTAGGTTCTGTAACTTCAAAGCCTTTTTCAACTAATGTATTTACAGCTGTCGTATACTTCATACCAGCCACATCAGGAACCTTCACATCTTTCGGAATAAAGAAGCCTGGAATAACAGTAAGCGCTAATGTTATCCCTATTGCTAAAAGTAAAAATGTTGTAATTAAAACCTTCAGCCATTTGTTACTGCGCTTTTTCTTCTTACCTGATTCGGTCTCTTCTTTTCTTGCTTGTTCATCCACTTTACTTCCTTTTAGCACAATTGTTTCATCACTCACATTTTGGAATAATTGTTCTTGTTGAATGATTGGAATCGCTTTCGTTGCTTCCATATCTTCTGGTATGTAAAATGGTTGTTCATTTATTCTTTCTGGATATAGCGCTGTTTCAATATCTCGTTTCATCGCGTTAGCAGATTGATATCGATGGAACGGATCTTTCGCAGTTGCCTTTAATATAATATTTTCAACACTTTGTGGAATATTTTCATTCCATCTTTTTGGAGATGGTATTTCATTTTGTAGATGTTTTAAAGCTATTGCAACAGCAGATTCACCCGAAAACGGTTGTCTTCCTGTTAACAATTCAAACATAACAATCCCAAGTGAATAAATATCTGATTGTTTATTCGCTATACCACCACGTGCTTGTTCTGGTGATAAATAATGCACCGAACCGAGCACCGAATTTGTATGTGTAATCGTTGCTGCACTTGTAGCTGTCGCAATTCCAAAGTCTGTGACTTTTATCACTCCATCATCTCGGATCAAAATATTGTGCGGTTTAATATCGCGATGCACAATCTCAAAATGATGGGCGTGTGCCATGGCGGATGTTAACTGCTCCATTATATCAAGAGCTTCTCCTATCGGTAACATCCCTCGATCAATTATGTATTGTTTCAATGTTCGTCCAGGTACATATTCCATTACAAGATAATATATACCATCCTCTTCCCCAACATCATACATATTCACAATATTTGGATGCGACAACGTTGTAACAGATTGCGCTTCTCGATGGAAACGTTTAATAAACTCTTCATTATTTGAATAGTCGAGTCTTAATATTTTTACCGCTACATCTCGGCCAAGTATTTCATCATGAGCTAAATATACATTGGCCATTCCTCCACCGCCAATCATTTTCAGCAGCTTATAACGGTCATTTAAGCGTTTTCCAATCAGCACGTTGCACTTCACCTACTTTCGTTTGCCGAATCCGCATAATCAATAATAACGAGGGTGATATTATCTTCTCCACCACGATCATTTGCTAATTGAATGAAATGCTCTCCCTTCGCCTCGAGCTGTTCATTCAATTGTAAAATTTGTTGCATATCAGCCATAGGGACTTTGTTAGACAATCCATCAGAGCAAAGAAGCAATTGATCATCTTCTTCGAGAACTAATGTTTTAACATCTAATCCGACTGTTTCTTCTGTACCTAACGCTCTTAATAGAACATTCTTTTTCGGGTGATATTCTGCATCTTCTTTTGAAATTTCACCGTGCCTAACAAGTTCATTTACAAGTGAGTGATCTTCCGTTATAAGCGATATTTCTCCCTCTGATACCATATAACAACGACTATCTCCTATATGACCTATTGTTACAAAACTAGGTGTACAAATCGCTACGATAACCGTTGTTCCCATGCCATTACATTCTACATGCTGCTTAGAGTAAGCATATATGCGCTCATTAATAATTCCAACGTTAGTATGTAACCACTTTTCTACCTTTTTAGGCTCATTCATATTATGCGTTTGCTTCCAATAATCATGGAATAATTGAATAGCCATCGAGCTAGCTACATCGCCAGCTCGATGACCTCCCATTCCATCTGCTACTACCGCTAAAATATTTCCATCTAAATTGTGAAAAACTCCTGCACTATCTTCATTATGTTGACGAACTTTCCCTTTATCCGATAGAAACACGGCTTTCATCTCGTCACCTCGTCTCTTCTTTGCGCTCCTTTGCACGCAACTGACCGCAGGCTGCATCAATATCATGACCTTGTTCACGGCGAATTGTTACATTCACTCCACGATCTTTTAGCGTCTTTTCAAATAAGAAAATTTGCTCTCGTGGCGTACGTACATAATCACGTTCTGGCACGTAGTTTACCGGAATTAAGTTTACATGACATTTTACACCTTTTAAGAGCGCAGCAAGTTCTTCAGCTTGCTCAACTTGGTCATTTTCTCCTCCAAATAAGCCATATTCAAACGTAATACGACGCCCTGTTCTATTTACATAGTATTTAACAGCTTCCATTAAATCTGGTAGCTTATAAGCACGGTTAATCGGCATTAATTTTGAACGTAACTCTGTATTTGCAGAATGCAATGAAATCGCAAAATTAATTTGCATATCTTCTTCAGCGAACTTATAAATTTTTGGAACAATTCCACTTGTTGAAACTGTCATATGTCTTGCACCAATATGAATTCCTTTTTCATGATTTACAATGCGTAAGAATGACATTAAGTTGTCGTAATTATCAAATGGCTCTCCGATTCCCATAACAACAAGAGAACTTACACGTTCTTCTGTTTCATCAAGCGCACGCTGAACTTCTACTACTTGCGCTACAATTTCTCCAGCCTCTAAGTTTCGTTTTAACCCACCAAGTGTAGAAGCACAGAACGTACAGCCAATGCGGCAACCCACTTGTGTTGTTACACAAATGGAATTTCCATATTCATGTCGCATTAGTACCGTTTCAATAGAGTACCCATCGTATAACTGGAATAGGAATTTAATCGTTCCATCCGAAGACGTTTGTTTTACTAAAGTATTTAAAGTAGTAATATCAAAGGAATTCGACAATTTATCGCGCAATCCTTTAGCAAGGTTTGACATATCCTCATAATTTTTTACACGTTTTTTATATAGCCAATCAAAAATTTGTCCTGCACGGAACTTAGGTTCTCCTTGTTCCTTTAACCAATCTTGCATTTCATGAAGTTGTAAAGAATAAATTGATGGTTTCTTTGTTTCTAGATTTTTCTTTTGTTTTTTTACAGTCGTTTCCATGATGCTACACCTTCTTTCTTAAACAAGCAATATAAAAGCCATCTGTTGCAAAATAATGCGGTAAAATTCGTACTTGACCTTCATCAATGTACGGACTTAACTTTTCTGGCATGCGATCTTTTATCGTAGTATCCCATTCAAATTCAGGATGCTCTTGTAAAAATTGCTTTATTACTTGTTCATTCTCTATTTTTTCAATTGTGCACGTACTATAAACAAGGCGACCACCTTGTTTTAACAATGGTGCTATTTTTTCTAGTATCGCAAGTTGAATCGTTGATAATCTTTCACTATCGCCCTTATCTTTCCCTAACTTAATATCAGGTTTACGTCTTATAACACCGAATCCTGAACATGGCGCATCTACTAATATTTTATCAAAGGTTTCATTTTCAAAATGCTCTTGAACTTTTCTAGCATCTAAAGCCATCGTTTCTACATTTTCTAAACCAAGTCTCTTTGCTTGTTGTTCAATTAAACGTACTTTATGTGCGTGTAAATCAAGCGACATTACCTTACCTGTTCCGTCCAAACGCTCTGCAATATGAGTTGTTTTTCCGCCAGGAGCAGCACAACTATCTAGAACTGCATCTCCTTTATTCGGTTCTAAAGCACGTGCTACAAGCATTGAGCTTTCATCTTGAATAGAAAGGAAACCTTTTTTGAACGCTTCTGTATGTGCGACATTTCCTCTTTCAATTTGAATTGCATCCTCTGACAATTCGCCACGTTTTGCTTCTATACCCTCATCAGCTAATAACGCAACCGCTTCTTCTACCGTTACTTTATCAACATTTACACGCGCTGTTGGTACAGGTGGCAACATATTTACTTCACACATTTTCTCTGCTGTCTCTAAACCATATTCGGATGCCCATTCTTGTACAAGCCACATTGGATGACTTGTTGCAATCGCAAGTCGTTCTACTGGATTATTGATTTCTTCTAACGAAGGTACACCTTCTCGCTGAATTGAACGCAATACTCCGTTCACCATGCCTGAAATCCCTTTATGTCCACGACGCTTCGCAATCTCAACAGCTTCATGAATAGCCGCTCTTTCTGGAACTCGGTCTAAATATAGCATTTGATATAAAGATAGGCGAAGCAGCACTCTTACCCATGCTTCAACCTTCTTTTTTAAAAATGGTTGTAAATAGTAGTCTAATGTGTCACGACGTTGAATCGTTCCATATACCATTTCAGTTAATAAACCAATATCTTTTCTATCAATTGTATTTTTTTCAATCAGATTATTTAAAAGTAGGTTGCTATATGCACCACTTTTTTCTACTTGAATTAAGCCATCCAGAGCTAACTCACGAACATTTTGTCTCATTCATTTTCTCCTAACTTCGTACCAATTTCAGGTTTTGTTCCACGTAAAAATTGTGAACAACTCATACGCTTTTTACCAGACGGTTGCAATTCAGTGATTTTAACACCTGTCTCATTCCCTGTTGCAACAACAAATCCATCTTCTTCAAGAGCTACTATTGTACCTGGTTCAGCTTTCTCTGTAATAGAGACCTTCTCTCCCCACCATACTTTAATAACTTGTCCTGCCAAAGTTGTATAAGCAACTGGCCATGGATTCAATCCGCGAATGTGATTGTATACTTCTTCACCTGTTTTTGTCCAATCAATTATCTCTTGCTCACGTTTAATATTATATGCAAACGTCACTTCAGCTTCACTTTGTTTAATTGGTTCTAGTTTACCCTGAATTAGTAAAGGAACCGTTTTAGATAAAAGGTGTGCTCCTGCTTCGCTTAACTTGTCAAATAATGAACCTGTTGTTTCACGCTCTTCAATTTCTACTTCTACTTGCGTTAATATATCACCAGCATCTAATTTTTCTACCATATACATAATTGTAATACCTGTTTTCTCTTTACCTTCCATGATCGCATAATGAATTGGTGCACCACCGCGAAGTTCTGGAAGTAATGACGCGTGGACATTAATACATCCATACTTTGGCGCTTCTAAAATTTCATTCGGCACGATTTGTCCAAATGCCGCTGTTACAATTAAGTCTGGCTCTAGTGCTAATACTTTTTCATATTCGTCTTTTTCACGAATTTTTAACGGCTGCAATACTGGAATACCATGTTTCTCCGCTTCTACTTTAACAGGAGTAGGTGTTAAAACCTTTTTTCTACCAACTGGACGATCAGGTTGCGTTACAACACCAACTACGTCATATCCGTCCTCGATAAGACGACGAAGCACCGGCACAGAAAAGTCCGGTGTCCCCATAAATACTGCTTTCATCATTCAAAAACCGCTCCTTTTAAACCTATTCTAATTCGCCTGCTTCATAATATCTCTTCACTTTAGATGTAAATAAAACACCGTGTAAATGATCGATTTCATGCTGAATTGCACGCGCTAAGAAGTCATCCGCTTCTAATAAAAATATTTTACCGCGACGATTTTGCGCACGTACTTTAATGTAATCTGCACGCTCCACTTCACCATAAAGTCCCGGAAAGCTTAAGCAACCTTCGGGACCTACTTGTTCACCACGTTTTTCTAAAATAACAGGATTAATTAATTCAATTTTACCCGTATCATCACCGATATCAACAACAGCAACTTGTAAGCTTACACCTACTTGTGGCGCAGCTAGACCAACGCCGTCTGCAATTAACATTGTTTCATGCATATCTTTTAACAATTTCACTAACTTTTTATCAAAGTTAATTACTCTTTCGCATGGTGTTTCTAATACTTCATTTGGATGCTTTACAATTTCTAAAACTGCCATATTTCCCTCCGCTACATTAACATTGTTGGATTAAAATCAATTGAGATTTGTAGCTCTTTTTGCATTTCTGCTTGATAATGTTCATTTACCATTTTGAGCACGTTCTTTAAGTTTGGTTCCCGTTTGTATTTTATCATGCATTGGTAACGATATCTATCTTTTATCCTTGGAATCGCTGAAGCAACTGGGCCTAACACCATTGTTTGTTGTGAGCAATGCGTTCGTAAATGACCGACAATTTTTTCCGTCACTTGGACTGCCTTTAATAATTCTGGATGAGATACGGTTACAAGTACAACGTAATAATACGGCGGATATTGTCTTGTTCGTCTCATTTGCATTTCATATTCAAAAAACACATCATATTGCTGATTCTTTGCTAATTCTACACTGTAATGTTCCGGTGTATACGTTTGAATTACAACTTCCCCTGGCAATTCATGCCTTCCAGCACGTCCACTCACTTGCGTCAATAGCTGATAGGTCTTTTCACTCGCTCGAAAATCAGGTAAGTGAAGCATCGTATCTGCTGTTAATACACCTACAAGCGTCACTTTCGGAAAATCAAGTCCTTTTGCAATCATTTGTGTTCCCAGTAATATATCTGCTTTCTCTTCCCCAAATGCCTTTAATAATTTTTCATGCATTCCTTTACGGCTTGTTGTATCTACGTCCATTCGAATGACTCGCGCCTGTGGAAATAGTTTTGTGATTTCTTCTTCTACCTTTTGTGTACCAGTACCAAAGAAACGAATATATGTACTATTACAAGCCGGACACTCTGTTGGCATATTTTCCTCATGGCTACAATAATGACATTTTAAACGATGATTCATTTTGTGGTATGTCAACGAAATATCACAATGCGGACATTGTACGACATATCCACAATCACGGCACATCACAAACGTAGAATGTCCCCTTCTATTTAAAAAGAGAACCATTTGTTCTTTCTTTTCTAATCGATCTGCTATTTTCTCATGGAGTGCCTTTGAAAACATTGAGCGATTTCCATCACGAAGTTCTTCACGCATATCTACAATTTCTACGGTCGGCAAAGCTTGTTCATTCATACGTTTCTCCATCGTCAGTAGCTCATAGACACCCTTTTTTGCTCTAGCAAATGATTCAAGTGTTGGGGTTGCACTTCCAAGAACGATTGGGCACTTATGATATTGCCCTCTCCACACCGCTACATCTCTTGCATGATATCTCGGATTATCTTCTTGCTTATAACTCGATTCATGCTCTTCATCTATAATGATAATTCCTAAATTTTCAAAAGGAGCAAAAATAGCTGAACGTGCACCAACTACAACTTTCACTTCTTTTCTTAAAATCTTTCGCCATTCATCATATTTTTCACCAACTGAAAGCGCACTATGAAGAACCGCAACTTGCGAACCGAACCTACCTTTGAAACGATCTACCATCTGAGGCGTTAACGCGATTTCCGGAACAAGTACAATAGCTTCTTTTCCCTTTTTCAACACCGCTGCTATAGATTGTAAATATACTTCTGTCTTCCCACTTCCTGTAACACCATATAGTAAAAATGGATTATAAGTTTCATTTGCAATTGATGATAAGATCGGTGTAATAACTTGCTTTTGTTCCTCAGTAAGGGGAAATGGTTTCGTTTGTTCAAAATCATCATCGTCATATGGATTCCGATATACTTCCACATACTTTTCTGAGATTAGCCCCTTTTTAACAAGTGCTTTTATTGGAGCATCTGTTATTTGCAACTCTTCTGTTATCACTTTCAACGGTACACTTTTATAATTTTCCACAAAATAATAGAGTACATCTTGCTGTTTTTTACTTTTCAGTTCAAATGCCGCTAATTCTAATTTATCTTCTGGCAACTCCGGCTGTACTACTCTTTGTTTCTTTTTCTGAACTTTATCCTTTACCTGATAAACAACTTCAATCGTTCCATTTTTAATTTCTTGTTGAATAGTGCGATATAGATGCGGCTGCATCTCGACAGCTTCCCAATCTATCGTTTCCTTCCCATGGAATAAACTAAGAATTTCTGGCGTTACTTCTTCTTGTTTACGAAGTTGTAGCCGTTTTTTATACGTCGCTTTTATCGCTGTCGGAAGCATCACTTGAAAAGCTGAAATCATATAACATAACGTTTCACTTGTAAGCCAATATCCAAGCCTTAATAATTCCTCATTTAAAACAGGAGTAACATCTAATATTTCATGGAGTGCCTTTAATTTTTTACTTTCTACCTCAGCCGAGTCCTTTATGCCAATAATAAAACCTTGCAATTTTCTTGGACCGAATGGAACTACTACACGCATTCCTGTTTGCACGATATCTTCCCATTTTTTAGGGATAATATAATCAAACGGTCGATCTGTTTGACGTGCAGGTACATCAACAACTACACTTGCAAACTTCATACACGATCATCTTCTAACATCATTTCGATTTGCTTTAATATTTCACGAGCCACTTCTTTCTTCGTTAAAAGTGGTAACTCAATAATCTCTCCATCTTTTCTATACATTGTTACAATATTCGTATCTGTACCAAAGCCAGCTCCTTGCGCCTTCACATCGTTCGCAACAATCATATTTGCATTTTTCTCACGTAATTTTCTCGTCGCATATTCCTCTATATTCGTCGTTTCAGCTGCAAATCCGATAAGTAACTGTCGCTCTTTTTTCTCACCTAATGTTCTTAAAATATCTACTGTTCTTTCCAATTCAATAACAGCATCGCCATTTTTCTTTTTCATTTTATTATCGTGAACATATTTTGGGCGATAATCTGCAACTGCCGCTGTCTTGATAACAACATCTACATTCTGATAATTTTGAAGAACTGCCTCTAACATATCTTGTGCAGATTCTACTTGTATTGTTGTTACATGTAATGGCGGATTTAATGCTGTCGGTCCTGACACAAGTATGACATCAGCACCTAAGCTTGCTGCAACTTCTGCAATCGCATACCCCATCTTTCCAGAAGAAAAATTCGTCATAAAACGGACTGGGTCAATCTTTTCACGTGTCGGACCAGCCGTTATTAATATTCGCTTTCCTTGCAATGGTTTTTGTTCTGAGAAAACCTCTTCTAACCTTCCAATAATCACCTCAGGTTCTTCCAGTCTTCCCTTAGCTATATAACCACATGCTAAAAAGCCTTCGCCAGGCTCAATAAATGTATATCCTAACGCTTTTAACGCCATCATATTTTTTTGAACAATTTTATTTTCATACATATGCACATTCATAGCAGGCGCAATCCAAACTGGAGCTGTAGTAGCCAACAACGTAGTCGTTATCATATCATCCGCAATACCATTCGCTAACTTCCCAATGCAATTCGCTGTAGCAGGTGCCACAAGTACAACATCTGCCCAATCCGCTAAATCAATGTGAGCGATAACCGCTGAGTCTTTTTCATCAAACGTATCCGTATATACATCGTGGCGAGAAAGCGCTTGAAATGTAAGAGGTGTAACAAACTTCATTGCCGATTCACTCATCATTACTTTTACAGTAGCACCCGCTTGTGTCAATTTACTCGTTAACGCAGCTGCCTTAAAAACTGCAATGCCTCCTGTTACACATAGAAGTATCTTTTTCCCTTTTAGCATATGACTCGTCCTCTTTCTTTTTCAAACTTATTCTACTGAAATAGAATTTTCAGCTCGTCAGTACCAATATGTTGTTCCACCTTTTTACGATTATTTCTTCCCTATCATAAAAAAATAACAACCTACTTGTAAATAGGTTGTTACCGTTACATAGAAAATTATAAAGTCTATGTTTTAATTTGTCGAAAAGAATGTCTTAATCGATGATTTTGTCTTCGCTTGGTACATATTTTAATACTTCTGCATCGATTTCTTCTAATGATTTACCTACACATTTATGAGAAACAGGTTGCTCAAGAACACAATTGTTCGCAAGTTGCATTTCACGCGCACGCTTTGCAGCTACTGTTACAAGCGTATATTTAGAATCGATTTTTGTTAATAATGAATCAATTGATGGATTTAACATAATTATAGACCCTCCGTCATTTCTTTATAATATTTTGCTACTCTTTCGCGGCGGCAATGTTCGCCAACCACAATTGCTTTAATTCTGTCGCAAGCTAATTCAACTTGATCGTTTTCTACAACATAGTCATAAGCGTCCATCATTTCGATTTCTTCTTTCGCTACAGTTAAACGATTTTCAATAACATCTTCAGTTTCTGTACCACGACCGACAATTCGGTTCTTTAGTTCAGATAAACTTGGAGGTGCTAAGAAAATAAATACACCTTCAGGGAAGGCTTTCTTAACTTGAATTGCTCCTTGTACTTCAATTTCTAGGAACACGTCTTTTCCTTCTTGTAATGTTTTTTCAACATAATCAATTGGTGTTCCGTAATAATTACCAACAAACTCAGCCCATTCAAGTAACTTTTCATTACGAATCATTTCTTCAAATTCTTCTCTCTCTTTAAAGAAATAATCTACACCATCTACTTCACCTTCACGCGGTTTACGCGTCGTTACTGAAATAGAGTACTGAAAACGTGTATCCTCATGGCTAAACAGCTCTTTTCGAACCGTTCCTTTACCAACCCCAGAAGGTCCTGAAAGAACGATGAGCAATCCTCTTCTACTTCTCATAAATATGTAAAACCTACCCTTCCTCACTTAAATCTTCTTTATTATTCAAACGATGTGCAATCGTCTCTGGCTGAATTGGACTTAATACTACATGCCCATCATCCATCACAATAACCGCCCTTGTTTTTCTCCCATACGTAGCATCAAGCAAAGCATTATGTTCACGTGCTTCCTGTACTGTTCGTTTAATAGGAGCTGACTCCGGACTTACAATAGCAATAATTCGATGAGCAGATACAATATTTCCGTATCCAATATTTAAAAACCGCATGGCCATAGTTTGCGCCTCCTAGTAAGTCTATCCGATTTCTCCACCACGTATAACTTTATATATTTTTTGAAAGCTACTCAATATTTTGTACTTGTTCACGAATTTTTTCAAGGTTATTTTTCATTTCTACAACATATTTTGAAATTGTTAAGTCATTTGCCTTAGAACCAATCGTATTAATTTCTCTATGCATCTCTTGCACGATGAAGTCCATTTTCCTTCCAACAGGCTCTCCAATCTGCAGTGTTTCACGAAATTGATCTAAATGACTTTGTAAACGAACTAACTCCTCGTGAATATCACAACGCTCTGCAAACATTGCAACTTCTGTTAGCAATCTTTGTTCATCTAAATCTTGATTATGTAATTCTTTTAAGCGATTTTCTAATCGTTCACGATATTTTTGTGTAACAATTGGTGCATGTGGAATAATTGCATTTACACAATTGTGAATCTCTTGCAAACGATACGCTATATCTTTATGTAATCGTTCTCCTTCGCCATCTCTCATCGTTTTTAACATATGAGCAGCTTGACGAACAGCCTCATATAAACTGTTTTCAAATTGTTCATTTACATTTTCTATTTCTTCAATTGCCGTTACTTCTGGCATTCCCATTAGTTGCCCGAGTGTAATAGAATCTTGTAATTGAAATTTCCCTTTTATATCTTCCATAATGGATTGGTACTGCTTGAGAAGCTCCCAATTCACACTTAATTTTCTTTCAACAAGCCCTTCACCTGTTATACTAATAGACACTTCAATACGTCCACGGCGAACTTGTTCTGCAATTATTTTACGAATTTTGTCTTCAAACACCATCATTTGCTTCGGAAGTCGAATACTCATTTCTAAAAAGCGATGGTTCACCGACTTCATTTCTACTGTTATTTGAAAAGTATCATTTTCTACTTTCGACCTTCCAAATCCTGTCATACTACAAATCATCTTTATCACATCCAAGCCATGAAATAACTCAATGAAAAAGGTAATAGAGACAAGGCTCTACTACCTTCTGTAAATTATATCATATTTTCATATCATTGACTATTTCAAGTTTAATCCCTTCTTATATAACAGTGGCTTTTTCTTTTTATCCTTTTTTCTTGTTAATAAAGATCCTACTAATAAGAAAGTCGGAATAGATGATAATCCTACAATTAACAACCAATCTCGTGCTTGTATCGGCATTGTGCTAAAAATCGGCTGTAATGGTGGATAATATATAACTACAAGCATTAACAGTAAAGAAATAATAACCGCCCCTACTAAATATACATTTCCAAACGGGTTACGATGAAATATAGAATGTTCACTACGACAATCAAATACATGAATAAGCTGAGCAAGTACTAATGTTGCGAAGGCTACCGTTTGTGCATACTTTAATTCATTTGGATGCTGGTTAAATGCAATAATAAACGCTACTAATGTCACTGCTCCGATTAGAAAACCACGACTTATAATTTTCCACGCAAGCCCTCTAGCGAACACCCCTTCTTTCGGATGGCGTGGTGTTCTCTTCATGACATCTCCTTCAGGCTTATCCAAACCTAATGCCATCGCTGGTAAACCGTCAGTAACTAAGTTCACCCATAAAATTTGAATTGGAACCATTGGCAATGGCAGTGCAAGTAACATCGCAAATAACATAACTAAGATTTCACCAACGTTAGATGCTAGCAAATATCGAATAAACTTCCGAATATTTTCATATATGTTTCTACCTTCTTTAATCGCCGATTTAATCGTAGCAAAGTTATCATCTAACAAAACAAGTGAAGAAGCTTCTTTTGCAACATCTGTTCCTGTAATTCCCATCGCAATCCCTATATCAGCTGTTTTAATAGCTGGAGCATCGTTCACTCCATCACCTGTCATAGCTACTATATGCCCCTTATTTTGCAGCGCCTTAACGATTTTCAATTTATGCTCAGGAGACACTCGAGCGAATACATACGTATCTTCTACAATATCTTCTAATGCCTCTACATCCATATTCGCAAGTTCTACACCTTCAACAACGCGTCCACCCGCTGGTAAAACCCCTAACTGTTCCGCAATTGCCATTGCTGTCACTTTATGATCTCCTGTAATCATTACCGTTCTAATACCAGCTTCCTTACACTCCTTCACCGCTTGCGCCACTTCTGGTCTTGGCGGATCTATCATTCCTTGTATTCCAACAAGCATAAAATCCTGCTCTACTTCTCTTTCATGCTCAATTGAATCTGTAGCTTTTAACGGTTTAAATGCCACCGCAATCGTTCGTAAAGCTTGACTTCCTAAACTATGAATCGCTGCCTGCACTTCTTTTCGATACATTTCACTTAAAGGCTGCTGTTTATTCCCCCATAAAATCGTTTGGCTCATTTGTAATAGAACATCTGGCGCTCCTTTTGTAATAACAAATTTTTTCCCTTCACGATCACGAACGATAACGCTCATCATTTTTCTAGTTGAATCAAAAGGAAATTCACGAATGACTTCAAACTTTCCTTTGAGAGCTTCACGTGATATTCCCGCCTTCATTGCAGCAGCTACGAGAGCTCCCTCTGTTGGATCTCCATCTAACACATACGTCTTTTTCTTTTGAATAACATTCGCATTATTACATAAACAGCCAAATGTGAGTAGTTGATACAGTGATTTCGTCTTAGTAGGGTCAATTACTTCTTCACCTTTCATAAACGAACCCGTTGGCTCATAGCCTTGACCTGTTACTTTCCACAATTCTCCGCCTGACCACATATGTGTTACCATCATTTTGTTTTGTGTCATTGTTCCTGTTTTATCTGAGCAAATAACAGAAGCACACCCTAACGTTTCTACAGCTGGCAACTTTCGCACAATTGCTCTCTTTTTAATCATGCGCTGTACACCAAGTGATAGCGCAACTGTAACAATAGCTGGTAATCCTTCCGGAATAGCAGCAACTGCGAGCGAAACCCCAGCCAAAAACATGTGATACACTTCATTCCCCTGATATACACCAGCTAATACTACAAGAGCTGTCAAAATAAGAGCGACAATAATTAAAATTTTCCCTAGCTGTTCTAACCTTCTTTGTAATGGTGTTTCCATTTGCTCAGCATTTTGCAACATATTTGCAATTTGGCCCATAGCTGTATTCATTCCAGTCGCTATGACTACCCCTGTTCCAGCACCTCTCGTTATCATCGTCCCCATAAATGCCATGTTTTTTTGATCACCAATTGAAACATCCTGGCCTTGTAATGCTTCTACCTTCTTTTGTACCGGTACTGACTCCCCCGTAAGAGCAGACTCTTCGATATATAAACTTGAAGATTCCACAAGACGAACATCCGCGCCAATACGATCACCACTAGAAAACTTAATAATATCACCTAAGACAAGCGCTTTAGACGGTGCTTTTATCCACTTTCCATTTCTTAGTACCGTAACTTGAGGAGCTGCCAACTCTTTTAAAGCTTCCAACGATTTTTCAGCTTTCCTTTCTTGAAAGAAACCGAGGATACCATTGATAATAACGATTGCAACAATTGCAATTGAATCGATATATTCTCCTAAAAAAGCTGAAATAATTGTTGCACCAAATAAAACAAGTACCATAAAATCTTTAAATTGCGCTAAAAACACCATAAGTGCAGAAGGCCGCTTTGCTTCTTGCAATTCATTTGTACCAAATTTCCTTAATCGCCCCTCTGCTTCTTGCTCTGTAAGACCTACCTCCACATTCGTATTCGTTCTTTCCTCCACTTCATGTGCTCGCATTTCATACCAATTCATCCTGCCATCGACCTCCTGATTCCAGACATACTCTAATGAAAGCTTATTCAGCCTCGTCCAAAAAAATGCTATAATTAACTTTTAGTTAGAAAGGAGTGTTCATTTATGGCATTCGATGGATTATTTACAAGAGCGATTACACATGAAATTGCAAATTCTCTTTACACGGGAAGAATTTCCAAAATATATCAACCTTCAAAATACGAGATTTTATTACATATTCGCGCAAACGGAAAGAATCAAAAACTGATTCTCTCCGCTCATCCGACATATGCACGTTTACACTTAACAAACCAAAATTACGATTCACCTGCACTTCCACCAATGTTTTGTATGCTTCTCCGCAAGCATTTAGAAGGTGGTTTCATTGAAAAGATTGAACAAATTGATTTAGAGCGCATTATTCAAATTACAGTTCGCAGCAGAAATGAAATTGGTGATGAATCACTAAAGACATTAGTAATTGAAATCATGGGACGACATAGTAACATCATTTTAATAGACACAAAAACAAACAATATTTTAGATAGCCTAAAACACGTTTCTTTAGCAGTAAACCGACATCGAACTGTATACGCTGGAGCTGAATATATTGCACCACCAGCACAACATAAAATTAACCCGCTTCAGATTGAAACAGATGATGAATTTATTAGACCGCTAGACTTTCTATCTGGAAACATGGATAAACAGCTTGTCGGTACCTTTACTGGAATATCACCGTTATTCGCAAAAGAAGTAGTGACAAAAGCTGGTATGGTAAATGAAAAAGCATTATCTGAAGCATTTTTCTCCATACAAAAGCCATTACTAACTCATACATATTCACCAACAATGAGTACTGCAAACGGGAAAGAATTCTTTTATCTTTTCCCTCTTACGCACTTGCAAGGAGCAGAAAAAACATTCTCATCAGTAAGCGAATTGTTAGATCGCTTCTTCTTCGGGAAAGCGGAGCGCGACCGTGTAAAACAACAAGCTCATGATTTAGAACGCTTTATGCAAAACGAAAAAAATAAAAATGAGAAAAAACTCATTAAGCTAGAAAAAACATTACAAGATGCCGGGAAAGCAGATAAATATCAACTTTTTGGAGAGCTACTTACAGCCAATATGTATGCTTTGAAAAAAGGTGATAAAGATATTGAAGTCGTTAACTATTACGATGAAAATGGTGGGACTGTAAAAATCACATTAGATCCTTTAAGAACACCATCCGACAATGCACAACGCTATTTCCAAAAATATCAAAAAGCAAAAAATTCAGTTGTTGTTGTAGAAGAACAAATCGAAAAAACAAATGAAGAAATTCTTTATTTTGATAGCTTACTTCAACAAATGGAAGCTGCTTCTTCAAAAGATATCGAAGAAATTCGCGAGGAATTAGCCGAAGAAGGTTATATGCGCAATCGCAAAGCAAAAAATGCTAAGAAGAAACCAACTAAACCGGTATTGGACAAATATTTAGCTAGTGATGGAACAGAAATTTTCGTCGGCAAAAACAATAAACAAAATGATTATTTAACAACGAAATTTGCCCGTCGTGATGAAATTTGGTTACATACGAAAGACATACCTGGCTCTCATGTTGTCATTCGTTCTTTGGAACCCGCTGAAGAAACTTTACTAGAGGCTGCAAAAATCGCCGCTTATTACAGTAAAGCAAAAGAGTCTAGCTCTGTACCTGTTGATTTCACGAAAATACGTCATGTCAAAAAACCGAGTGGTGCAAAACTTGGCTTTGTTACATATGACAATCAGCAAACTGTATATGTAACACCAGATGCTGATACTGTAATGAAATTAAAAGCATAAATATTAAAAAATGCGTTGCTTGCAAGCGACGCATTTTTTTTATGGTTTCAATTTAGTTCATATATCCATTCACTCATTCATAACATCCTTCTTCCCTTCAATATTGTCAAAAAAATTGACAGTGTCATTTCACATCTGTATAAATTTTTTTACAGTATGTATATAAAGTGCACCTCCAATCAATATTTTTTCATCCCCCCACTGATTATTGAAGTAATCTTGATTTTATGAACAAACCGCCTCCCACAAATAGCGGGCTAATTTTTTATCTCCCCTAAAACATATGTAGTTCCTACTATCTTTTCTTCAAATATACATTTTGGCACGCTATTTGCTTTATTCAATACTGTGAAAAGGGGGAAATTAACATGACTTTAAGAATTAATAAAATCCAAAATCAACTACAAAAATATGAAATTGACGGATTACTTATTACAAAAAAAGAAAATCGCCAATATGCAACAGGATTTACAGGCAGCGCTGGCGTCGTCTTAATCTCTGCGGATAAAGCGGTTTTTACAACTGATTTTCGCTATGTAGATCAAGCGAAATCACAAATAAAAGACGCTGAAATTGTTATGCATATAGGAAATTTAGAGAAAGAAGTTGCAAATCAAGTATCGAAATTAAACATTCAAAAACTTGGGATTGAAGAAAATAACATGACATTACAACAATATAAGAACTTACAAAAGTATATACATGTGGAAATGGTGCAAGTGTGCGAAATCATCGAAAATATTCGTATTATTAAAGACACACCTGAAATAGAAACAATGAAAACTGCGGCTAATATTGCTGACGAAGCATTTCACCACATCCTTACATTTCTAAAACCAGGAATAAGTGAAACTGATGTCCGAGATGAATTAGAATTTTTCATGCGAAAAAAAGGGGCTACATCCTCATCATTTCAAATTATTGTAGCTTCTGGCGTTCGCTCTTCTCTACCTCATGGCGTTGCATCGAATAAAATAATCGAGCACGGCGATATCGTTACATTAGATTTCGGTGCACTTTATAACGGATATTGTTCCGATTTAACACGTACTGTAGCGATCGGCGAACCATCGGAAGAATTCAAAAAAATATATAATGTTGTATTAGAAGCATTAAAGCGTGGAACTGAAGCAATTAAACCTGGAGAAACTGCGAAAAGTATCGATGATATAACGAGAGATTACATTATAGAACATGGATACGGTCAATATTTCGGACACTCTACCGGTCATGGTCTTGGGTTAGAAATACATGAACCTCTTCGCCTATCCCAAGAAAGTAAGGCTACTTTAGAGGAAGGTATGGTTGTTACTGTTGAACCTGGTATTTACATACCGAACTGGGGCGGCTGTAGAATTGAAGATGATATTGTCATCACAAAAGAGGGATATGAGGTTATTACAAAGGCAAATCGGGAACTAATTGTCATTCCCTGTTAAAAATCATGAACTTTTTAACAGGAGTTTTTCTTTACACATAGAATTCCTTCTCTGGAGTAATTGTTTAAAGAGGGGGAATTTTAATTGAACTTTGTAATCGATAAGATAGATGGTTTACAAGTTGAGTTTTCAAAACTTGTTTCCATGATGAATTACGCTCGTTATACAACAATGCAAGCTGTCGAAGGCTTAACAATTGAAGAACTTGATTATTTATATGATGAGGAAGCAAATTCAATTGGCATGTTATTGTACCATATGGCCGCTATTGAATTTTACTACCAGATTCATACTTTTGAAGACCGTGAACCAACGGAGGCTGAATTAGAACGTTGGTTACCTGCTGTTGAGTTAGGAAATCTTGGACGTGAGCAAATAAAAGGGAACTCAATAGAATTTTACATAAATATGTTACAAGAAGTACGTTCCAAAACGATTGAAACTTTTCAATCGTTACCTAATGAATGGCTATTTAAAACGACAGACTTTTGGCATGACAAACCAGCAAATAACTACTTTAAGTGGTTTCACGTATTTGAAGATGAGATCAACCATCGCGGACAAATTCGTTTAATTAAAAAGATGCAAAAAGCTCATTCAGTAAAGTAAGAAAATGCCACCGAATAAGGTGGCATTTTCTTTTATTCATTAACGAATAACTTTTCGTTTACTTTTTTAGCGACTACCGCTACCGAAATTAAAATGCATATTAAATATAGCAATTTCGCAATAAACAACCACCCTTCAAACATTACAATTCCATCTATTATCTCATTTCCTTTCAATAACAAAAACGGAATCGTGCTAATTATAATAACAAACTCGATACTGAAAACAATTTTCTTTTTTCGACTATATGCTTTCCATTCATCCCAGCGATACATAGGAGCAAAAATCAATACTCCTATACATAATATAACTGGTACCCATCCTACTTCTCCTTTAATATGTAACTTGCTATGCTTATAACAATTCTTAGAAAAATAACAACTACAAGTACAATATAAAGACCTTTTGCAGAAGACATCCATTCTTGAAAAATAGACATTTTCTCCATCTGTTTCTGCCCTTCTATTAAAATAAACCCTATGAAAAATGAGCAAACAACAATGATACCTATCATAATTCCGATACTTTTCTTACTATATTGTTTCATATCATCCCAGTTATATAAAAGTATAAATACAAACCCGAAAACAGGTATGATACTTATCCATTCATTGCTTGTAAACAGATTTAAAATGATTAATAGACTACAAGATATGATGAATCCCCAAAATCCAATTTTTTTGCGCATAAGCCCTCCTCAAATTCCATTTTTAGGATTAATTGTATTGTAACATCCATTTATTATTCTTACCATTACAGTACATGAAATTTCACTTTTTCTTTTTCCTATACTCACATACCTTCACCGCTTTCATACAATGAACTACACGAATGCCTAAAGGATGTGAATGTTATGGGAGTTGAATTAACGCTGTTGCACGCTCTCTATATTCTTTGTTTACTCACTATTATTACCTTTTTTATTCTTCGAAAAGATACGACAATTATTTGTATTGTTTTTATCTTTTTATTAGCATTAACCGCTACAGGTTCTATCCCTCTTGCTATTAGCGGTATTTTTCAAAGTTTCATTTACGCCATTACTGAGCTATTACCAACAATATTGATCATCTCCATTATCGTATCAATGAGCAATCTACTCGTTCATACTGGCATAAATGATACGATGATTTCACCATTTACAAAAATGATTCGTACCCCTACCCTCGCCTACTGGATTATCGGCCTTTTGATGATGACAATTTCTTTCTTTTTTTGGCCTTCTCCAGCTGTTGCCTTAATGGGGGCTATTTTATTACCTGTCGCTGTACGCGTCGGCCTTCCGCCAATTGGAGTTGCCATTGCTATGAACTTATTCGGACATGGCATCGCCTTATCTGGTGACTTCGTAATTCAAGGTGCACCGAAATTAACTGCAGACGCTGCTGGTCTTCCTGTTTCCAGCGTTGTTTCTGCCAGTGTTCCCCTCGTAATTGTTATGGGCATTGTGACAACTTCCGTCGCATTTTTCTTCTTACGAAAAGAATTTCATACAGGCTTATCTATACAAGAATCTATTCCATCAACTGAGTCTTCTAAAACGCTCACTATATTATCTCCTCAGACAAAAAAATGGCTCGCTATTTGTATTCCGATCGTATATGCCATCGATATCCTTTGCATGATTCAATTTAACCTACAAGGAAGCGACGCAACTGCACTTATCGGCGGGACGACTGTTATTATGATTATCATCATTTCCCTCATCGCCTACAAAGGAAATGGGCTAAATAAAACGACCGATTATTTTATAGAAGGGCTCCAATTTGGATTTAAAATCTTCGGTCCAGTTATCCCAATTGCTGCACTCTTTTATTTAGGAGATAGCGGCTTTGTGAAAATTATCGGGGACTATTTACCGAAAGGTTCACATGGAATCATTAACGACTTAGGAATCGCCTTATCTCAAACTGTTCCTTTAAGCCAATATGTATCGGCAGGAACATTAACTATCGTTGGTGTCATAACAGGCTTAGATGGATCTGGCTTTTCCGGTATATCACTTGCTGGTTCGATTGCCAATCTTTTCGGAACAGCACTTGGGCATGGAACAGCTACATTAACAGCACTCGGGCAAATTGCTGCCATCTGGACCGGAGGCGGGACTTTAATTCCTTGGGCGCTTATTCCTGCCGCTGCTATTTGTAAAGTAGATCCATTTGAACTCGCACGCCGAAATTTTTTGCCAGTTATTATCGGCTTAATCGTCACCACTATCGTTGCGATGTTTATCCTGTAACGTAAGCAAGATAATACTTGCTTACGCCTTTTTAGGCTAAATATTGAAATATACTAACCTTCAAAAGGGTTTATTTATTACGTAGCGAAATTATATTAAGAGAGTAATTATTTCAAAACGTTTACACGGAACATATTACTTCTACCAGAAAAGGGGACATAACTATGAATGAATTGATTTTCGTCTTATTAATTTGTCCATTACTTATCTTTATCGTTTCTGTTATTGGAACACGTAGAACGAAAACGTATTACGTAATGCCGATTGTAACGTTTGCTAGTTTTTTAATAATAGGTGTTATCGCCTTTACTCCAAAATTTTTCTTTTGGGTTGGCATGTACAGCATCTTCTCGTTTATCGTTTCTTATATGACTCTATTGTTTGTGAGAGGATATGAAGTTGTAGAAAGCACGAAGTAATACTTAATAAGGAGATTGTAATATGATTTTCTTTGATGTCGATGGAACTTTACTTGATTATGAGACTGCTGAAAGAAATGGTATTATAGATTTCTTTCAAATATATAATACTATTTTTTCAGGTAATGAATTAGAGGCCACGAAACTATGGCATGAATTATCCGAACAATATTTCAACAAATTTTTATCCAAAGAATTATCTTTTCAAGAACAACAAGGGATGCGAATGTATCATTTATTTAAAACATATGGAGTAAACTTATCACCCGGGGAATCTCAGCACAAATTCAATCAATATATAGAACTATATAAGAACAACTGGGCCGCGTTTGAAGATGTACACTATACATTACAGACCTTGCAGCAAGGAGGGCACTCATTAGGTATCATTAGCAATGGTGATTATGAGCAACAAGTCGAAAAATTAACTGCTCTAAACATTCTACAATATTTCAAATACATATTTACCTCTAGTGAAATTGGTATATCGAAACCAGACCCTGAAATTTTTCAAAGAACTGTATTACAATCGAATCTTGAAATGAAAAATTGCTATTATATTGGTGATCGATTAGAAACAGATGCAATTAGTAGTACAGCAGCTGGAATGCGAGGGATATGGTTAAATCGGGATAACTTGCAACTCAAGTGTGATGTTCCTACTATCTATTCTTTACATGAAATTTTAACAATTATATAAAAAAAACGACCGCGTTCCCCCGCGGTCGTCTTTTTTCGTGTTACGCTGTGATCCAAGCTTCATTAGCTGGATTTTTACGCCACTCTTGTAATTTTTTCGTTTCAGCTTGTCCGATCATACCTTTTTCTGCTGCAACTTCAGTTAATGCACTGTAATCACTTAAAGAATATGACGCTACGTTAGCTGCTTCTAATTTTTCTTTTCCTGACTCTAGCTCGTATGTGAAGATTGATACGATTCCTAATACTTCACAGCCAGCTTCGCGAAGTGCTTCTACACATGTAATTGCACTACCGCCAGTTGAAATTAAGTCTTCTACTACTACTACTTTTTGACCTTTTTCAGCTTTTCCTTCGATTTGGTTCCCTTTACCGTGACCTTTTGCTTTACTACGTACGTAGCACATCGGTAAATCCATACGATCGCTTACCCATGCAGCGTGCGCAATACCAGCAGTTGCTGTTCCTGCAATAACTTCTACAGTTGGGAAGTGCTCTTTAATTAACTCTTCTAATCCAGCTGCAATCGCTTGGCGTACTTTTGGATAAGATAAAGTTAAACGATTATCACAATAAATTGGTGATTTCATACCAGAAGACCAAGTAAATGGATCATTCGGCTGTAAAAATACTGCTCCAATTTCTAATAAATGCGATGCGATTTCTTTTTTCATACTGTTACACCTTCCCACTGTTGTTTTACTGTTTTATACGCTTCAAGCGGATTTTCTGCTTTTGTAATACTACGTCCAACTACGATGTAGCTTGAACCAAGTTCCCTCGCACGTTTCGGTGTTGCTACGCGCACTTGGTCATTTACATCATCGCTTGCAAGACGAATCCCCGGTGTTACTGTTACAAATTCATTTCCGCATACTTCACGTAATTTTGGAACTTCAAGTGTTGAACAAACAACTCCATCAAGTCCACTTTCTTTCGTTAATTTTGCATAATGAGCAACCGCTTCTTCTAACGTTTTCTCAATGCCGATCTCTTTTTTCATCATAGCTTCCGAAGTGCTTGTTAGTTGTGTAACTGCAATACAAATCGGTCTCTCTTTTCCTTCTTGCTTACCTTCCTCTAATCCCTCAATCGCAGCTTTCATCATACTGCTTCCCCCAGCAGCATGAACATTTACCATATCAACATCTAGACTAGCTAGGCTACGCATAGCACTTTTTACTGTATTCGGAATATCATGAAGTTTTAAATCTAGGAAGATCTTATGCCCTTTTTCTTTTAAGTACGTAATAATTGCAGGGCCTTCTTTGTAAAATAACTCCATACCAACTTTGACAAATAACTCTTCCCCTTCAAAGTGGTGTAAGAATTGTTCTACATCTTGTTTCCCTGGAAAATCTAGTGCAACAATTAACGACTGTGACATGTTTGCTTCCAGCTCCTTCCTTGACACTCCGAAATATGATCAAATCCTAATTCATCTAGTAATGCTGGTAACTCTTCAATAATTGTCGGACATACGAACGGGTCTATGAAGTTCGCTGTACCTACTGCAACCGCACTTGCGCCAGCATAGAAGAATTCAATTACATCTTCCGCAGTTTCAATACCACCCATTCCGATAATCGGAATGTTAACCGCTTGACTTACTTCATGTACCATACGAATTGCTACTGGCTTAATCGCTGGCCCTGATAGTCCGCCTGTACGGTTTGCTAAAATTGGTTTTGCAGTTTTTAAATCTAGACGCATACCAAGCAATGTATTAATCATCGTTAAACCGTCCGCACCCGCATTTTCAATTGCTTTTGCAATCTCCACAATGTTTGCCACGTTCGGTGACAATTTCACATATACCGGTACTTCAGAAACCTCTTTTACTCGCTTCGTTAAATCAGCAGCAATTTCAGGATTCGTACCAAAAGCGATACCACCCGTTTTTACGTTTGGACAAGAAATATTTAATTCTAGCGCATGAACATTAGGTGCCTTTGAAATTTCCTTCGCAACTGCTACATAATCCTCAGCTTGTGAGCCAGCAACATTTGCAATAATCGGAAGATCAAATTGCTCGAGAAAAGGTAATTCAGAATTCATTACCTTTTCTAATCCAGGATTTTGAAGCCCGATTGCATTTAGCATTCCGCCTGGTGTTTCAGCAACACGAGGAGTCGGATTTCCATAGCGTGGTTGTTCTGTCGTCGCTTTAATCATAATTGATCCAAGTACACTTAAATCATAGAACTGTGCATACTCACGACCAAATCCGAAGCAACCAGATGCTGGGATGATTGGATTTTTTAATGATAACCCTGGTAATTCAACTTGCAATCTGTTCATAGTACAACCTCCCCGATTGGAAATACTGGTCCGTCGCTACACACCTTCTTGTAAGAATGTCCACTCGGATCTGCTTGCAGATGGCATACACATGCGAAACATGCTCCAATGCCACAACCCATACGCTCTTCTAATGAAATGTAGGCTTTTCTCTCTTTATAGCGTCCTTCTAATGCACGAAGCATCGCTAAAGGTCCACATGAGTATAGAATGTCAAAGTCAATTCCATAGCTATCAATTACATCTGTTACAAAGCCTTCTGTACCATGCGTACCATCAACTGTTGCAACATACGTATCACCAAGCTCTGCAAATTTCTCTTCATAGAAGACAACATCTTTCGTTTGGAAACCTAAGATGTGAATAACGCGTACTCCCTTTGCTACAAGACGCTGTGACAATTCATATAGTGGTGGTACACCAATTCCCCCTCCAACTAATAGAGCCGTTTGTCCAGCTTCTGCTTCTTCTACAGGAAAACCATGTCCAAGTGGTCCTAGCACATCTACAAGTTCGCCTTGTTTTCTTTTTGCTAATGTTTTTGTTCCTTGTCCTTCCGCACGATATAGCATTGTAAATTCGTTCTTATCTTGATCGACATTACAAATACTAATTGGGCGGCGCAGAAGGGGCGCAATGCCCTCTGCTACCTTAATGTGTACAAACTGCCCTGGGTCGTTCATTTGCTGCACAAGATCCCCTTGAAGCACTAATTCGTAAATGTTTTTTGCGATTTCTTTTTGGTTAACGACGATCATATTTTGCTTTTGCATCATGCATGTACCACCTCGTGACGCTTCGTTTGCGTAATTTCTTTCATTGAATGAGCTGAGAATGTCATAGATTCTAATACTCGTAAGATTGCTCTCGTTGTATCAAGTGATGTTAAGCAAGCCACACCATTTTCTACTGATTCACGGCGAATGCGGAAACCATCACGCGCTGGCTGTTTGCCTTTTGTTAATGTATTGATTACAAACTGTGCTTTTCCTTGACGGATAATATCAAGTAAGTTGTATTCTTCAGAATCAATTTTATTTACAACTTGCACTGGAATGTTTTGCTCTGCTAACGATTGTGCTGTTCCAGCTGTTGCTAATAAGTTATAACCGATTTCGTGGAAACGTTTTGCAATTTCCATTGCTTCTTCTTTATCTTTATCCGCTACAGTGATGATTACTGATCCGTGCGTTGGGATGTTAATTCCTGAAGCAACTAACCCTTTGTATAATGCTTTTTCAAGTGTTAAGTCTTTACCCATTACTTCCCCTGTTGATTTCATTTCAGGTCCTAATGTTGTATCAACTGAACGTAGCTTCGCAAATGAGAATACCGGTGCTTTTACATACACTTCTTTCTCTTCTGGGTGATAACCAGTTCCATATCCTTGTTCTACAAGATCTTGACCTAAAATAACTTTCGTTGCAACATTCGCCATCGGTACGCCTGTAATTTTACTTAAGAATGGTACTGTACGGCTCGCACGTGGATTTACTTCAATTACATACACTTCATCTTTAAATACTACAAACTGAATGTTTAGTAATCCAACAATGTTTAAACCTTTTCCAAGTGCAATTGTATGTTCAATAATTTGTTCTTTCAGTTTTGCAGATAAGCTTTGTGGTGGATATACTCCGATTGAGTCACCAGAGTGAACTCCAGCGCGTTCAATATGTTCCATAATACCTGGAATGAATACATTCTCACCGTCTGAAATTGCATCTACTTCAATTTCTTTACCAACCATGTAACGATCGATTAATACTGGGTGATCTGCGTGAACTTTAACGGCATTTTTCATGTAGTGCAGCAGTTCTTCTTGACGATATACGATTTCCATCGCGCGTCCACCTAGTACGTAAGATGGTCTTACTAATACTGGGTAACCAATTTTGTCAGCGATTGCTACTGCTTGCTCTACAGTCGTTGCTGTTTTACCAACTGGTTGCGGGATACCAAGCTGTGTTAGAGCTGCTTCAAATTTATCACGATCTTCTGCACGGTCTAAATCTTCAAGTGATGTTCCTAAGATTTTCACACCGTGAGCCTCTAATTTAGCAGCTAAGTTAATTGCCGTTTGTCCACCGAATTGGACGATAACACCTTCTGGTTTTTCCAAATCGATAATGTGCATTACATCTTCGATTGTTAATGGTTCAAAGTATAATTTGTCAGAAATACTGAAGTCTGTTGAAACTGTTTCTGGATTGTTATTAACAATAATTGCCTCATATCCAGCTTCTTTAATTGCCCATACAGAGTGAACTGTTGCATAGTCAAACTCAACCCCTTGACCGATACGGATTGGACCAGATCCTAGTACGACAACACTCTTACGATCTGTTCTAACCGATTCATTCTCGTCACCATATGTGCTGTAGTAGTATGGTGTTGCAGATTCAAACTCTGCCGCACAAGTATCTACCATTTTATAAACAGGAGTTATATTGCTTTCTTTACGTATATCGTAAATTTCACGCTCTGTTTTGTTCCAAGCATTGGCGATGTAATGGTCACTGAAGCCCATTTCTTTCGCTGATTGTAATACTTCCATATTTCCTGCATTTGCTTTTACTTCGCGTTCCATGTTTACGATATTTTCAACTTTTTGTAAGAAGAAGAAGTCCATTTCACACCAATCGTTGATTTCTTCTTTCGTTACACCTTGACGAATTGCTTCCGCTACAATAAACAGTCTCTCATCATCAGCTTTTATAATGCGTTTTTTCATTGTCTCTTTATCAAGCTCTTTTAAATGCTCTAACTCTAAGTGATAAACACCAAGTTCTAAAGAACGAATCGCTTTTAATAATGATTGCTCTAAATTACGTCCGATTGACATAACTTCACCAGTTGCCTTCATTTGTGTACCAAGCGTTCTGTTCGCTGATTCAAACTTATCAAATGGCCAGCGCGGAATTTTTGAAACAACATAGTCTAATGCTGGTTCGAAACAAGCGTATGTTTTTTGTGTTACTGGGTTTATAATTTCATCTAATGTTAAACCGACTGCAATTTTTGCCGCTAGCTTCGCAATTGGATATCCAGTCGCTTTAGATGCTAGTGCAGATGAACGACTTACACGCGGGTTTACTTCGATTACATAGTATTGGAAGCTATGTGGATCAAGTGCAAGCTGAACGTTACATCCACCTTCAATTCCTAATGCACGAATAATTCGTAATGAAGTGTTTCGTAACATTTGATATTCACGGTCACTTAATGTTTGGCTCGGTGCTACAACGATAGAATCACCTGTGTGAACCCCAACTGGATCGATATTTTCCATGTTACATACTACAATCGCGTTATCATTTGAATCACGCATTACTTCATATTCAATTTCCTTACAACCAGCAATGCTCTTTTCTAATAAACATTGTGTTACCGGACTATGTTTTAATCCACCTGATACGATTTCAATTAGTTCTTCTTCATTACTACAGATTCCGCCACCTGTTCCCCCCATTGTAAATGCTGGGCGAACAATAACTGGATAACCAATCTCTTTTACAAATTCATGTGCTTCTTCTAGCGTATGAATAATCGTACTAGATGGAATTGGTTCATTTAATTCCTGCATTAATGTACGGAATAAATCACGATCTTCCGCTTGCTCGATTGCTGATAATTTTGTTCCTAAAATTTCAACTCCACACTCTTCAAGTATGCCTGATTTCGCAAGTTCAACAGCCATATTCAGGCCTGTTTGACCACCTAATGTTGGTAGGATTGCATCTGGACGTTCTTTACGAATGATACGGCTTACGAATTCTAGTGTTAATGGTTCTATATATACTTTATCTGCTGTTGCAGTATCTGTCATAATTGTTGCTGGGTTAGAGTTAACAAGGATTACTTTGTAACCTTCTTCTCTAAGAGATTGACAAGCTTGTGTACCAGAGTAATCAAACTCTGCTGCTTGCCCAATTACAATTGGTCCTGATCCGATTACTAAAATTGTGTTAATGTCTAGGCGTTTTGGCATAACTCTTCCCCTTCTTTCTTGAAGTTTTCAATCATTTCTAAGAAATCTTCGAATAAATCGTTTGCATCTTCTGGTCCTGCAGAAGCTTCTGGATGGTATTGCACTGTAAATGCTGGGAACTTCGTATGACGAAGACCTTCTACTGTTCCATCATTTAAAGCAACATGTGTAATTTCAAGTTCTGTATTTTTAACTGATTCTTCTTCTACTGCGTAACCATGATTTTGAGATGTAATTGCTACTTTTCCAGTTGCAAGATGTTTTACTGGATGGTTTAAACCACGGTGACCAAATTTTAACTTACTTGTATTCGCACCAGATGCTAGAGCGAATAGTTGATGTCCTAAGCAAATTCCGAATAAAGGAACTTTACCGATAATGTCTTTTAACATTTCAATTGCTTCTGGTACATCTTTCGGATCTCCAGGTCCGTTACTTAACATAATTCCATCTGGGCTAAGGCGTAAAATTTCTTCTGCTGTTGTATTGTAAGGTACTACAATTACATCACAGTCACGTTTATTTAATTCTCGTAAAATACCATGTTTCATTCCGAAGTCTACAAGTACAACTCGGTGTCCACGGCCTGGGCTTGGGTATGGATCTTTCGTTGATACGCGTTTCACGTGATCTGTAAATACTGTCGCTTTTAATTGGCTCACGATGTATTCTACATCTGCATCCATGTTACAAAGGCGGCCGCGTAATGTACCGTATTGACGAATTTTTCTCGTTAATTTTCTCGTATCAATTCCTGCTAACCCTGGGATGTTTCTTTCTTTTAAGTAATCATTTAACGAAATTTCATTACGGAAGTTTGATGGATGATCACAAATTTCGTTTACGATTAAACCATTTACAGATGGGTGAATCGATTCAAAATCGTCACGGTTGATGCCGTAGTTTCCGATTAATGGGTACGTAAATGTTACGATTTGACCGCAATATGATGGATCAGATAATGTTTCTTGATATCCAGTCATTCCTGTTGTGAATACAACCTCACCTGACTTTTCAATTTCTCCTCCGAAACCTTTTCCAATTAATGCTGTTCCATCTTCTAAGATAAGTTGTCTTTTCATACTAATGCACTCTCCTTTTGCCATGCGATCTTACCACCAACGATTGTCATTACCGGCCATCCTTGGCATTTCCAACCTGCGAATGGTGTATTTTTTCCTTTTGATAAGAATGTTGTTGGGTCAATCTCTTCTTCTTGTTCTAAATCAATGATTGTAATATCAGCTGTTCTACCTTCTTTTAGGCGACCTGCTTCTAAGCCGAATGTATCAGCTGGCTTTTCTGTTAAGAATTGAATTAACTGCTCTAGTGTAATAATTCCTTTTTTCACAAGGTTTGTGTATAGAAGCGGGAATGCTGTTTCAAAACCAGTAATTCCGAATGGTGCTCTTTCAATTCCTTGTGCTTTCTCTTCCGCTGTATGCGGTGCATGGTCAGTTGCGATCATATCGATCGTTCCATCTAGTAATCCTTCAATTAATGCTGCATGATCGTCTTTTCCACGAAGCGGTGGGTTCATTTTAAAGTTAGGATCAGCTGATGGGATATCATCTTCACATAACACTAGGTGATGAGGTGTTACCTCTGCTGTTACTTTAATTCCAGCTCGTTTCGCATCACGAATTACGCGTACAGAACCTTTCGTACTTACGTGACATACGTGATAGTGACAATCTGCCGCTTCAGCAAGCAGTATATCCCTTGCAATATGTACAGATTCACATACTGATGGGATACCGTTTAATCCGTGTTTCTCAGAAAACTTCCCTTCATGTACACAACCTTTATTAATAAGAGTATTCTCTTCACAGTGCGCAACTACTGCCATATTTAATTTCGCTGCACGCTTCATAGCAGCTAACATCATGCTAGCATCTTGTACGCCTACACCGTCATCAGTGAAAGCAAATGCTCCAAGTTCTTTTAATGTTTCGAAATCTGTCATTTCAGAACCAGCTTGGCGTACTGTAATTGCTCCGTATGGTAGTACGTTGACATGCGCTTTTTCTTTAATACGATTTTGCAAGTCTTCCATATGTTCTCTGCAATCTGGTACTGGGCGTGTATTTGGCATTGCACAAATTGTAGTGAATCCACCTTTTGCCGCTGCTAGTGTACCTGTTTCAATTGTTTCTTTATGTTCACCACCTGGTTCACGAAGATGTACGTGTACATCTACTAATCCAGGTGCGATTAACTTTCCGTTCACATCGATTACTTCAGCATTATCTGCCGTAATATTTTCTGCTACCTTAGCGATTTTACCGTCTTGTACGAGAAGATCTGTTGCTACGATTTTTCCTTCTTCATTCATATAACGACCATTTTTAAACAAGTAATTCATGTTTCATTCCTCCTAATACATTTGGTAAGGCGCGTTTTAGTACAGCCATTCTTACGTAAACTCCATTTTCCATTTGTTTAAATATGCGTGAACGCTCACACTCAACAAGTTCACTTGCAATTTCAACATCACGGTTTACAGGAGCTGGATGCATAATAATGCTTCCTTCTTTCATACGCTTTTCTCTTTCCACTGTTAATCCGTGTTTCTCATGATACTCTTTCATAATGTCTGTTTCATAATGATCATGACGCTCATGTTGTACACGAAGTAACATCATTACATCCACTTCTGGAACAAGTTCATCTAATGGTTTGTATGTTCCAAACGTGCTGTCTTCATCTTTCCACTCTTCTGGACTTGCAAAGTAAATTGTTGCACCCAGTTTCGTTAATGCTTCTGCATTAGAACGTGCTACTCGGCTATGACGAACATCTCCTACTATCGCAATCTTTAATCCTTCAAATCTCCCGAACTCTTGTTTAATTGTAAGAAGATCGAGTAGGCACTGCGTTGGATGGTTTCCACATCCATCTCCAGCGTTTAAGATTGGGATATTTACCTGATCTTTTAGTTCATCGAAGTAGCGATCTTGCTCATGGCGGACGATCACCGCTTTTGTTCCGATTGATTCTAGTGTTCTTATCGTATCGTATAAAGTTTCTCCTTTTTGTACGCTAGATGCATCAGCTGAAAAATTTAAAACATCAAGTCCTAATCTCTTCTCAGCAACTTCAAAGCTAAATCTCGTTCTCGTACTATTCTCAAAGAACAAGTTCGCAACAAAAGTTTGCTCTGTCGTTTTGCTCTCTTTTCCATTCGCGAAATCTTCTGCGTCTTTTAGGATTTCTGAAATTTCTACTTCCGATAATTCACTCATCGTTAACAAATGGCTCATCGTCATCCCTCATCTTTCTGATTTTTATGTTACCACTTTTGTATTTTTATAACAACATCTGCATAAAAATACCCTAGTCATGTGAGACTAGGGTGCAAGGAAGAAGCCACCCTTTCCGGTCTCACAGGACTGAATTAAAAGGTTATTATTATGAAGCAATCTGCTTAGATTGTTTTATTTGTTTCGTTTCCGGTAGTAGTAGATTTAACAGTACGCCTACAATTGCTGCTAGTGCCATTCCTTCTACTTGGAACGATTCTCCTACGTGGAGTACCGCTCCACCAATACCGATTACTAGTATTACTGATGCAATCATTAAGTTTCGTTTGTCACTTAAGTCTGTTTTATCATCTACCATCATGCGTAATCCGCTTGATGCGATTACACCGAATAGTAAGATTGATACACCACCCATAACCGGTGTTGGAATCGAATGAATCAGCGCTGAAATTTTCCCGATAAATCCAAACATGATTGCGAACACTGCTGAACCGATGAATAAGTATACACTGTATGCTCTCGTAATTGCTAGCACACCGATGTTTTCACCGTACGTTGTATTCGGTGGTCCACCTATTAGTGATGCGATTAATGTTGCTACTCCATCACCGAAGATTGAGCGATGTAAACCTGGTTTTTCAATTAAATCTCTTTTAATAACATTTCCAAGTACAATTTGATGTCCGATATGCTCTGAAATTGTTACTAGTGCAACTGGTACCATCAAGAGTACAATCTTCCACGAAAACTCCGGAGTATATGTTACAAATGGTACTGTGAAATCTGGTACAACAAACCATTTTGCCTCAGCTACCGGCTTTAAGTCTACTAGCCCTTGGAAGTAAGCGAAGATATATCCGCCGACGATGCCAAGCAGTACTGGTATTATACTGAAAAATCCTCTTCCGAATATAGAGCAGATAATTGTAATTGCTAATGTTACTAATGCTACTGAAAAGTGTGTCATGCTATACTTGCCATCTGCACCGTTCATCGCCATATTAACTGCTGTATGCGCTAAAGCTAGACCGATTACCATTACGACTGGACCAACTACGATTGGCGGAAGTAATTTCATAATCCACTCTGATCCTGACTTCTTAATTCCGAGTGAGATTAAGATGTACACAAGTCCTGCAAACAAACCACCGAGCATTGCTGCTCCAGGTCCACCTGCTGTTTTCGCTGTTATAATCGGTGCGATAAAGGCGAATGATGATCCTAGATAGGCAGGTACTTGACCTTTCGTTATAAGAAGAAACGCTAGCGTTCCTAATCCACTTGATATTAATGCTACTGACGGATTCAATCCTGTTAAAAACGGAACAAGCACTGTTGATCCAAACATCGCGAACAAATGTTGTATACTTAAAAATAACCATTTTCCCGGTTTCGGTACTTCATTAACGTCTAACACTGGCTTTTGTTCCATTGTTACATCCTCCTTCAGTTTAAATCTTTGCAATAAAAAAACTCTTTGTGCCTGTGCACAAAGAGTCCTACACTTTCGTATGCCAAATTTGACATATGAAAGCCAAGACCCTTTGGCAGCCTCACAGGACTACATTTAAAAGGGCTTTACTTATCGTATATGCTTACTCGATCTTGTTGATCTGTCTCTTGCAAATCAACTTCGATACGCTCTTCACTTGATGTAGGAATGTTCTTTCCTACATAATCAGCGCGAATTGGTAGTTCACGATGACCTCTATCAACAAGAACCGCCAGTTGGATTTGTGATGGTCTACCTAAATCCATAAGAGCATCCATTGCTGCTCGAACTGTTCTTCCTGTATATAATACATCATCCACAAGGATAACTTTTTTCTTCGTAATATCTACAGGGATATCAGAACCTTTTACAAGTGGTTCTTCATTTTTCGATTGTAGTGTTAGATCATCACGATATAACGTAATATCCAGCTCTCCAACTTCCATTTCTTTTCCTTCAATTTGACCAATTCGTTCTGCCAAACGTTGTGCAATAAAAATTCCACGAGTTTTAATTCCGACAAGAACACAATTATCGACACCTTTATTTCGTTCCACGATTTCATGACTAATTCGTGTTAAAGCGCGGCGAATCATTTGGTCATCTAAAACGACAGCTTTCTCTTGCATGCTCTACACCTCCAAGCTTTTTTCTTGCGTGAGAGTAATGGTATAAAAAAAGTCCTCTCAGCGTGTGCGAGAGGACTTTTGAAAAAAGGGTACAGCATACCCTATGTATTTCAAACCGTTACCTTCTCAACCTCACGGGGCTGTGTTAAAGGATCATTATTTAACTGTTGTCAGTATCTCAGTTTTCTTATGATTTGTCAATACTATTTCCGTAAAATATTTAATGCGTCTTCAAACACTTCTGGAATCGGTGCCTCAAACTGAATATATTCACCAGTACGAGGATGGTCAAACCCTAAAATGCCTGCGTGAAGTGCTTGTCCATTCATGTCTAATGTTTTCTTCGGACCATACTTCGGATCTCCTGCAAGTGGATAGCCAATATATTTCATATGAACACGAATTTGGTGCGTACGTCCCGTTTCTAAGCGACATTCTACAAGTGTAAAATCTTTAAAGCGTTCTAACACTTGGAAGTGCGTAACAGCATTCTTACCATTTTCATCAACTGTCATGCTTTGACGTTCTTTCTTATCGCGACCAATTGGCGCATCGATCGTTCCTTTATCATGTGGAATTACACCGTGTACAATCGCTTTGTAGCGTCTTGTTACTGTTTTTGCTACAAGTTGATTTACAAGTGATTCGTGCGCCATATCATTTTTAGCAACCATTAATAGTCCAGATGTATCTTTATCAATACGATGCACGATACCAGGACGCATTACACCGTTAATACCTGATAGGTCTGTACAATGATGCATAAGTCCGTTTACAAGCGTACCGCTTGTGTGTCCTGGTGCCGGATGCACAACCATACCACGTGGCTTATTTACAACGAGTACATCTGCATCTTCATAATAAATTTCTAAATTCATATCTTCTGGTTGAATATCTAACTCTTCTGGGTCAGGAATTGTTACTGTAATTTCATCATTTCCTTTTACTTTATAATTCACTTTAACTGACTTTCCATTAACTGTAACAACATCATCTTTAATCCATTGTTGTACTTGTGAACGTGACCATTCACTGTTTATTTCTGCAACGAATTTATCAATTCGCTCACTTTTTTGTTCTTCTGCAACTGTTACTTGTACTACTTCACTCATTCAATTACTCCTTCGTTTTCTTTCCTTCTAATACTGTTTGAATAATAATTAATACAACGCCAATACACAATGCTGAGTCAGCTATATTGAATACTGGATAGTTGTACGAGAAAATATACACGTGAATGAAATCCACTACTTCTTGTCTAAATACACGATCAATAAAATTGCCAATTGCTCCGCCTAAAATTAGACCTAATGAAATACCTAGAAGCTTGTCTGTTTTCGCATACTTTTTCATATAAAATACGATAAACGCTACGAAAACGACTGTAATAATGTAGAAGAACCACATTTTATTTTCTAAAATACCCCAGGCAGCTCCTCTATTTCGATGTGATGTTATGTATAATACATTATCGATAATCGGAATGCTTGTACCCAATTCCATGTTCTTTACAATTAGCCACTTCGATATTTGATCGATGGCAATGACAAATAACGCTATTACATAATATATCATTTTCATTTCCCCCACAAAGACAGTGTACCTCAAAATTTTAGCATAGCTGCTACCTTTTCACAATGAACCTTTATAGAAGAATAAAATAAATTAAAAAAAGGTAACATAATATCGTTGTGCGTATTCATACATTTACCTTTTCATAGAAAAATTCATGAATCGTACGGGCAGTCGGCATTGTTTTCATTTGTTTTGTAGAAATTGCTCTCCCAGTTTCTTCACAAATACCGTACATATCTATTTCCATTTTAAACAATGCACGTTCTACATCTTTTAAATCCTCTTTTATATCATGTAATAGCAATTTTTTCTTTATCTCTTCCTTTATTTCATATCCAAGTTCTTGGCTGAACTCTGTATCATATTTGTGCATGACTTCTTTAGCTAGTCTCTCTTGCAATTCTTTTCTCATCAATTGCAATTCTTCTTTTATTTCCATATACATTTCATTCACGTGTACATTCCTCCCAGCTGCAATGTACAATTAGTGTGTCCGAAATTCTCACGCTTACCTCACACACATTTTTCCTTCATAGGAAAGAGAGTGAAAATTATTTTAATATATCATCAACGAAAAAAAAACAAAAAAACTGACTGCACTTGCGCGCAATCAGTTTTTTATTATTTTACATAGTTTTCTTTAACAACTGTTGCACAACGCTCACATAATGTTTCATGTTCTGCATCTTTACCAATTGTTTCTGAAACAACCCAACAACGTTCACACGTCTCACCTGTCGCCTGTGCTACAACTACAGCTGTATGCTCATACTTTGGTGCTTCTGTTGGCGCTTCTTCAATTGTACCACCAAGTTTATACTCAGAAACGATGAATAATTGCTTTAAGTCTTCGCTAATAGACTCTAACATAGCCTTCATTTCTGCAGTCGGATATAGCGTAATGCTCGCATTTAATGACTTACCAATTACTTTCTCATTACGAGCTACTTCTAACGCTTTTAAAACGTCATCACGTAATGTCATAAATGCATCCCATTTTGCTCTTAACGCTTCTGAACCTTCTACTTCTGTAGCTTCTGGCATATTAGTTAACTGTACGCTTTCTTCTTCTGCACCAGGAACATATGGCCATACTTCATCAGCTGTATGAGGTAAGATTGGCGTTACAAGTTTCGTTAATGCAACAAGAACATCATATAATACAGTTTGAATTGCACGACGATCCGCGTGATCTGCACCTTCAATGTATAAAATGTCTTTTGCAAAGTCTAAGTAGAATGAACTTAGATCAATTGTACAGAAGTTGTGAATTGCATGATATACAGCAGCAAAGTCATATGTTTCATATGCATCTTTTACTTTTGTAATTAAGTCATTTAACTTCACTAACATGTAACGATCTACTTCACGAAGTTCAGCTACCGCTACTGTATTTTCACTTGGATTAAAGTCATCTAAGTTTCCTAATAAGAAACGGAATGTATTACGGATTTTACGATACACTTCTGCTACTTGTTTTAAAATATCATCTGAGATACGTACATCAGATTGATAGTCAACAGAAGATACCCATAAGCGTAAAATGTCTCCGCCTAATTGATCCATAATTTTCTTCGGTACGACGATGTTTCCAATCGACTTACTCATTTTACGTCCTTCACCATCTAGTACGAAACCATGGCTTAGTACGCCTTTATATGGAGCTTTACCAGTTACAGCAACTGCTGTTGATAATGAAGAGTTAAACCAACCACGATACTGGTCAGATCCTTCTAAATATAAATCAGCTGGACGTTGTAAGTCTTCGCGCTCTTCTAATACCGCTTGGTGAGAAGAACCTGAATCGAACCATACATCCATGATGTCTGTTTCTTTACGGAATTCACCATTTGGGCTACCTGTATGTGTAAATCCTTCTGGTAATAAATCTTTCGCTTCACGCTCGAACCATACGTTAGAACCGTGCTCACGGAATAAATCTGCTACATGGTTAATTGTTTCATCTGTAATAATTGGATCACCATTTTCTGCATAGAATACAGGAATTGGCACACCCCATGCACGCTGACGAGAAATACACCAGTCACCACGGTCACGAACCATATTATGAAGGCGAGTTTCTCCCCATGCTGGTACCCATTTTGTTTCCGCAACAGCTTCTAATAACTCTTTACGGAACGCTTCAATAGATGCAAACCACTGTGCTGTCGCACGGAAAATAATTGGTTTTTTCGTTCTCCAATCATGTGGGTATGAATGCGTAATGAATGTTAGTTTCAGTAACGCGCCTACTTCTTCTAATTTTTCTGTAATTGGCTTGTTAGCTTTATCATAGAATAAGCCTTCAAATCCAGGTGCTTCATTTGTTAATACACCTTTATCATCAACTGGGCAAAGTACTTCTAAGCCATACTTTTTACCAACAACGAAGTCATCTTCCCCGTGTCCTGGTGCTGTATGAACACAACCTGTACCTGCATCTGTTGTTACGTGCTCTCCTAGCATAACTAATGAGTCACGATCGTAGAATGGATGTTTTGCAACTGTATACTCAAGTTCGCTACCTTTTACCGTTTTCACCACTTCAGCATTTTCCCACTCTAACGTTTTTGCAACTGTCTCAAATAGTTCAGAAGCGATGATATATTTCTCATCATTTACTTTTACAATAGCATATTCAAGTTCTGGGTGAACAGAAATACCTAAGTTTGCAGGTAACGTCCAAGGCGTTGTTGTCCAGATAATGTATTTCTCATCACCTTCTAATACGTTCTTTCCGTCTTTTACAGGGAATGCTACGTAAATAGATGCTGATTTTTTATCTTGATATTCAATTTCAGCTTCTGCTAAAGCTGATTCACTTGTTGGAGACCAGTAAACTGGTTTCTGTCCTTTATAGATATAACCTTTTTTCGCCATGTCACCAAACACTTTAATTTGTTGTGCTTCATAAGCTGGCTCTAAAGTAATATATGGATTATCCCAATCTGCACGTACACCTAAACGCTTAAATTGTTCACGTTGACGTTCTACTTGTTCATATGCATACTCTGCACATAACTTACGGAACTCAGCAACTGTCATTTCTTTACGCTTTACACCTTTATTTGTTAAAGCTTGCTCAATTGGTAAACCGTGTGTATCCCAACCTGGTACATATGGTGCGCAGTAACCCGTCATTGATTTATAACGAACAATAAAGTCTTTTAACACTTTATTTAATGCATGTCCCATATGAATGTCACCATTCGCATATGGAGGTCCATCATGCAGTACAAATAAAGGACGACCTTTCGTATGTTCTTGTACCTTTTCATAAATATTCATTTCAGCCCACTGTTCTTGCATTGCAGGCTCACGTTTTGGTAAATTCCCACGCATTGGGAACTCTGTTTTTGGCATTAGTAATGTATTTTTGTACTCCATGCTCAATTCCTCCTTACATGTATAAAAGAAACACTTAAAAAACGGAATAAAAAAGAGACCTTCTCATCCCAAAAAGGGACGAGAAAGTCTCCCGCGGTACCACCCTAGTAGATCCTATACGTATGTATACAATCCTCTTTATATTCTTAACGCGAATATACGCCTACGCTTACTCTATTTGTTCAGCGCGGAACTCCAGGGTGATATTCCCATCATCTCCTTATCCTGAGCTTACACCATCCTCAGTTCGCTATATAAGGTATGAAAAAGGTACTTATCCCTATCTTCGTTTTTCTTAATAAATATGTTGTTTAAAATTATATGTAATAATGAGAAAAACGTCAAGCTTACACTGTTTCTTCTTTCTTCAACAGTTCATCCACTTCGTCTTCTAACTCAATTAGTTTATCCCAATCATCGTTGTTTAACATTTCAAGCTGTGTTTCTAATAACATACGGAAACGAGTGCGGAATACTTTCGCTTGTTTCTTTAGCTCTTCAATATCAAAAGCAACTTTTCTTGATTTTACTAACGCTTCGTTAATAATACGGTCTGCATTCTTTTCAGCTTCACGTACGATTAATTTTGCTTCTTTTTGCGCATTACGTTTTACTTCTTCCGCTGCTTCTTGTGCAACGACGATAGATTTGTTTAACGTATCTTCAATATTAGAGAAATGATCTAATTTCCCTTCTAATTGCGCAACTTTTTCTTCTAAAGCTTTTTTCTCACGAATGACTAATTCATAATCTTTGATGATTTGATCAAGAAACTCATTTACTTGATCTTCATCATAGCCACGGAATCCGCGACCAAATTCTTTGTTATGAATATCTAATGGTGTTAACGGCACAACGCCACCTCCAAGTAGTTATCTAAATTTCCTCTTTCAATTATATCTTTTCTTCGACAAAATAGGAGGATTTCCTTCTAAAAAACCAATCATTTTAGTATACCATACAAAATTCTCCATTTGTCGCGCTTCGTTTTACCTTCTACAGAAAATATTTTACTTCTTCCGTATCCTCTAACCGAGAATACATCTCCTGGAAAACATTCATACGCAGTTTGCTCTACTGTTTTCCAATTGACTTTTACTAAGCCACCTTTTATAAGAGGCTGTACTTTCTGCCTGGATATATGTAGCATTTCAGCTAGCAAAACATCTAGACGAAGTGATGAAACTGTTCCAGATTTTTCTCCCCACTTTTCACCTACACACAAAATTTGTTCTGCTTGTACAGGCGTGAGAGATATTTTCACTTTCCCTATTGATTGTAAGTTCATTTCAATATAAGATACAACTTCTTTTGCAACTGCAATTTGGGCACGATTTTCTTGAAGCAAAATATCACCACATTTTTCTCTCGTTAAACCAAGTGACATAAATGCACCTAATATTTGCCTGTGTTCTAGCGTGTAAAATTTGGAAGGATAGTCAATTTCTAATACTTCTACTTGAAATTCCTCTTCATTTAATTCTAGATAGTCTGGATAAATTAGTGCTCTTTTTCGTTCAGATTCAGGCATCGCACCATCAAAGCATACAGCAACCTCTCCTTGCCCTATTACCATAGAGACAATTTGTTGCTGTCTTGGATCAAGAAAATCTGTTAACTTGACTTGATGATACTCAGCCGCCTGTTTCCACTCTAATACTTTATCCACAAAGACCTCTTCATCAGGTCTAAAATGCTCGTAGATGCTCATGTAAGTAACCTCTTATTATAAGAAATAGCGGAATAAACTTACTAAACCATTTGTAGCAAGCTTTAACGCAAGAATCGCAACGATTGGAGAGATGTCAATCATACCAAGCGGCGGAATAAACCTGCGAAATGGTTCTAAATACGGTTCACAAATACGTGCAAGAAACTCTCCAAAAGTTGATTCCTTTGCACCAGGAAACCATGATAGGAGAATATAAATAATAAGTGCCCACGAGTAAATCTCGATAGCATAAAGTAAAACTGTTAAAACTGTTCCCATGGCGTATTACCACCTCTTTATATTTGTTTCTTCTTCTTCACCGAACAACTCTGAAATTGCACCAACAATATCTACATTTTCAGGTGTACACATAAATGTTTTTGGGCCTATCTTTTGAATATCCCCGCCTATAGCGTATACAGTACCACTTAAAAAGTCAACGATACGTACAGCTTGATCTGTAGACATTCTTTGTAAATTAATTACAACAGCTCGTCTACCTTTTAAGTGATCCGAAATACCTTGTGCTTCCGAATATGTGCGTGGTTCTAGCAAAACAACTTTTGAAGATTGCTTCGCTGTTTCAATACTCACTACATTTTGCTTCGGTTGCACTTTGGCAAACGGAACATCTTGTTTTTCAGGGGGGTCTTGTTGTTTTTTCATGTCTGTTTGCTCCTTTTCATAACTATATTGAGCTGCTTCTTTTTCTTCCGGTGTGTCAAAAAAGAAGTATTTTACTTTTGACCAACTCATAATAACTTTCTCCTTCCTCTTACGCTTTTCCTACTAAAACCGTTCCCAGACGAATATATGTAGCGCCTTCCTCAATTGCAATCGTGTAATCATTTGACATTCCCATTGATAATTCTTTACATGGTGCATGTAATAATTCTAGCTCTTGCACCTCTGTTTGTAGCATACGCAATTCCTTAAAGCAGCGACGAATGTCTTCCTCTTCTGCTGTAAAAGGCGCCATCGTCATTAGTCCAACCACTTCAATCTTATCCAATTCTTGCAAACTTTGAATAAATGGAATTGCTTCTTCTATCGCTAATCCTTGCTTTGATTCTTCTGATGATGTTTTCACTTGAATAAAGCATTTAATTTTCTTTTCAGCGCGTTTTTGAATTTCTTTTGCAAGCGAAAGGCGATCTAATGAATGTAAATAATCAATCTCATTAATGATTTCTTTTACTTTTCTCGTTTGCAATGAGCCAATAAAATGCCACTTCACTTTTGAACCGAAATGCTCGTATTTTTGTAAGAAACCTTCATTTCTATTTTCACCTAAATCAATAATTCCAGCTTCAATTACTTCGCTTGTTTTTTCAATTCCTACAGTTTTTGTAACTGCAACGAGCTTAATATCTTTCATCGAACGTCCAGCTCGTGCACAAGATTCCTTAATTGCTTCGTTTACAGCTGCTAAATTCACTTGCACTGTCACTTGCTTCACTCCCCCTTAAAACCTATGAAACTCAACATTCTCCCCGTCTTACCTTGATCACGACGATGTGAGAAAAATAATTGTTCTTCACAGCTTGTACAAAGAGATGACATTACAATATGTTCTTCTTTTATACCTGCTTGTACACATAATATACGATTAACTTCTTTTAAATTAATTGCATACTGACCATCAGAAATTACTTTATAAGGAACAGGTCCGTTTACTACTTGCTGTGCTGCTGTTAATACACGATCATCAACAACATAACAACATGATCCGATTGCCGGCCCAATTGCGACATGAATTTCATCACTTGAAACACCTTCTGCATTCCACTTTTGAATCATTTCTTTCGCAATCTCTGTTACAGTCCCTTTCCACCCAGCATGTGCAAGTCCTATCATATCATGTGATGGTGCATAAAAATAGAGCGGAACACAATCAGCGTAACAAGATGTTAAGAGAACATCTTTGTTCGTCGTATAAATGCCATCCGTTTTTGGAATACCGTCTTCATATGAATAAACGCCTTTCCCTTTTTCTTGCAATCCTACTTTCTCAACATGATGGTCATGAACTTGTTCAGAGCAAATCCATTTTTCTAATGGTTTTTGTAACTTATTCGCTAAAATGCGTCTATTTTCATGAACATTCTCCACGATATCATTCACATGTAATCCTAAATTCATCGCATGAAAGGAGCCTGTACTTACTCCACCATCTTTTGTCGTAAATCCAACAGTAATGTTTCCAAGTTCTTTCCACGCTTGTAAATACAGTATACCGTCCACATATTTAAATGGTTCTCTCATAACAAAGCGGCTCCTTTTAATTAAAATAACATAAAAAAGCATGGTACTTCCTGTCTATTTTACCATACTTTTATTTTTTCATAATGACAACTGAAAAAAAAGAGGAATTTGTAATATTCTTTAAGAAATTGTTGGTGTTTGTATTGATTCTGTTACAGAATTAATATTATCCACTCTCACAAGTATGACATCTTCCCCAATTTTCATAATTTTCTCCCAAGGAATTACAAATTCTACTTCCTTTCCAAATAGTCCAAGCATTCGTGTCTGCTTAGAAATAATAACTGCCCTAATCTTTCCTGTGTCTATATCAAAATCAATATCTCCAATATTTCCAAGCCTTTTTCCATCTGAAATATTCACAACATCCTTCATTTGAAACTCCGAAATTCGTATCATATTCATCCTCTCCCTTATATCATGAATTGTAAGTACTCTCTCAAATAAAGTGCAACCTTAATCAGTGGAGATTTTGTTCCTCCCTACTGACTATTACCCCATGCTAATCGGACTTTTACGGACCGCGGACTTCCACCTAACTTCTTTACTTCAGCCGAATTTTAAAACAGGTAAACAGTATTTAACTTCTACTAATAGAACATCCATTTTATTTTCATTATATGAACCGACCTACTTTACTATGAGCGCAAAATATTACACATAAAAAAAGCCCACACCATAACTGGTGAGGGCCTTATCCTTGAATCGTCTTATTCATTTGCTTAATAGCAGACTTCTCCAAACGTGATACTTGCGCCTGAGAAATCCCAATTTCTTCGGCAACTTCCATCTGTGTCTTTCCTTGGAAGAAACGTTTTCGAATAATCATTTTCTCACGATCATTTAAACGCTTCATCCCCTCTTTCAACGCTAGTTCTTCAACCCACTGCTCGTCCTTTTGTTTTTCATCACTTAACTGATCCATAACAAAAATAGGATCTCCCCCATCATTATAAATCGGTTCAAATAGTGAAACTGGGTCTTGAATAGCATCTAACGCAAAAACAATTTCTTCATGCGTCACTTCAAGAACTTTTGCAATATCCATTGCTGTCGGTTCTTTCGAGTTTTCAGCAATCAATTTCTCTCTTACTTGTAATGCTTTATACGCAATATCTCGTAACGAGCGAGATACGCGAATTGGATTGTTATCACGCAAATATCTGCGTATTTCCCCAATAATCATCGGCACAGCATACGTTGAAAATTTTACATTTTGGCCTAAATCAAAATTATCAATGGATTTCATAAGTCCAATGCAGCCAACTTGAAATAAATCATCAACATATTCTCCTCTGTTATTAAATCTTTGGATGACGCTCAGTACAAGACGTAAGTTTCCATTCACTAATTTCTCTCTTGCGCTTATCTCTCCACTTTGCATTTCGCGAAATAATTTACGCATCTCTTCATTTTTTAGTACTGGAAGTTTAGCTGTATCAACACCGCAAATTTCTACTTTGTTTCTCGTCAAAGTGTTCCCTCCTATCGGGAGTTGCTGTACAGTGTAAAGTATTTCCTTTGAAGGGGATTTTATGCATGTGGTTTTTCCATCATTTTTCACAAACATCATATTTCCTAATGCACAAAAAAAGAATAAGACCAGTCTAAATACCGACTGGTCTTATTCTTCACACCATTTTATTAAATTCTTTTCGTAATCTTTTTATAATTCTTTTTTCCAAACGAGAAATATAAGACTGTGAAATTCCAAGCATATCAGCCACATCTTTTTGTGTCTTCTCTTCGCCACCAGCGAGTCCAAACCGAAGCTCCATAATTTGTTTTTCACGATCATTTAATTGATGTAATGCTTTCATTAAAAGATGACGATCTACTGTAGCTTCTAAATCTTTTGTAATAATGTCATCATCTGTACCTAAAACATCTGATAATAACAGTTCATTTCCGTCCCAATCAATGTTAAGAGGTTCATCAAACGAAACTTCCGAACGATTTTTATTATTTCGACGCAAATGCATTAAAATCTCATTTTCTATACAACGAGATGCATATGTTGCTAATTTAATTTTCTTTTCTGGATTAAATGTATTCACTGCTTTTATAAGACCAATTGTTCCTATACTAATTAAATCCTCAATATTTATCCCTGTATTTTCAAACTTTCTTGCTATATATACAACAAGCCGTAAGTTACGTTCAATAAGCAGTGACCTCGCAGCTTGATCTCCCTTTGGCAATTTATTCAAAAGAACTTCCTCTTCTTCTTTCGTTAACGGTGGTGGCAACGCTTCACTTCCACCAATATAATAAATTTCATCGGTCTTAATTCCTAGTTTCAGCAATACTTTATACCAAAGGTATACCAAGTAAAATTTTAATTTCATCATATTATCCCGCCTCTCATAATTAAGCTATTACCATCTTTTGCGAAATCAACATTTTCGGATGTACAATGCATTGATACTCTCCATTGCTAGATAATTGTTGTGTATTTAATCCAATCAATACTTTATTTACAACAATCGAACTACCTTCATGATAAACTTGCACACAATCTGGCTTAATTGCCCATAAAAATTGATTCTCTACTCCTACCGCTCGGAAAGGAATTAAACGCAGTTTCGTCGCCCATCCGGAATCATTTTCTGGTATTTGAGGAATTTCTGTTTTGGAATAAATTTGTTCTGTTAACCAAACTGGCAAACAATGCTCTAATGATGAAATATGCATAATCATAACGGGTGTTTTTGTTAACGGATCATAAAGTTGGTTCCCACTATCAATTAGACCTGCTAATTCTAATTCCTCTCCAACTAATTGAATTTTCACTTTCACGATTTGATCATAGTGTATCTTTGTGACTTCTACGCTTTCTATACGCTTTTTAGAAAAGTAATAAATTACTGGAAAACCAAAAATCACAAACAACCAACTAATTGGATCACCGTAAGAAACTGATTTAGATTGAACTAATCCATTTACCATTTCGTTCGTTTGCAAAAAGAAATGCGTTCCAATTAATCCACCACCAACCATAAAGGTTACAAAATAAAAAGTAAAAACAGTTTGTGCATAATTTCTAAATGTTGAAAACCCAAATGCTGTATACACAATAAGTAACGAGTACAACAGTTTCATAATTGGATGTGTCATCATAGAAGCAAAAGGAGTAAAGGCGAAAATAACAATAGTTGAACCTATAAATGCTCCTAACACAAGCCTCCATCTTTTGATTCTCTTTTTTAACACGGTGGCTGTTAATAAAAGTAAAAGAAAATCAATGCAGGCGTTTAACAACCAAACAATGTCGGCGTAAACAACCAAACAATTCACCTCTTTTTTTAAGTTGAGACTAGTATAATGCATATCCAATAGGAAAGTGTGTCAATTGGTGGAGGGGTTTTTTTGTTATTTTGTGATTTCTAGACATAATCTGTCGGTAAAAAATAAAAGTGTATTTTTCATAGAATAATATGAATTTCTTACTTATATACATAATAATTGAATTATATGTAAGCAAATTTACATCCTCTTTCTCACAACTTCATCTACAAATAAAAAAAGACCTGCTAAGCAGATCTTTTTCATTCCAATAACAAAAAAGGAGCATGAAAGCTCCTTTTCTTTTATCGTCTACGACGGTTACGTAAGAATGCTGGAATATCGATGTCATCTGAATCTGTATGACGATCATGCACAACCGGCTCTTCACGTTTCATTTCACGCTTAACTTCACGTTGTTTTGTAGGTTGAGCTACTGGTTGTTGTTGCTGTTGTGAATGATTCGCAGTCGGACGAATAATTGGTTTTGGCGGCTGCGTCGCAGCACTATCATCAAAGCCAGTTGCAATTACAGTGACAACAATATCATCTTTTAATCCTTCATTAATAACAGAACCGAAGATCATATTTACTTCTGGATCTGAAGCTGAAGCTACAATGTCTGCTGCTTCTTGTACTTCATATAAGCTTAAGTTCGCTCCGCCCGTAATGTTCATAATAACACCTTGAGCTCCATCAATAGATGTTTCTAGTAATGGACTAGAAATAGCTTTCTTCGCAGCTTCAGCAGCACGATTTTCACCATTACCAGAACCAATACCCATTAAAGCAGAACCTCTATTAGACATAATTGTCTTTACGTCTGCAAAGTCTAAGTTAATTAAACCTGGTGTTGCAATTAAATCAGAAATACCTTGAACACCTTGGCGTAATACGTTATCAGCTTCACGGAATGCTTCTAACATCGGCGTATTTTTATCAACAATCTCTAATAAGCGATCGTTTGGAATTACAATAAGTGTATCTACATTTTCTTTAAATGCCGCAATACCAGATGCAGCTTGCGTCGCACGCTTACGTCCTTCAAATGTAAATGGACGTGTTACAACACCAACTGTTAACGCACCTAATTCTTTTGCAACTTGAGCAACAACTGGAGCTGCACCAGTTCCAGTTCCGCCACCCATACCAGCAGTTACGAATACCATATCTGCACCACGAAGTGCTTCTTGGATCTGTTCTTTACTTTCTTCTGCCGCTTTTTTCCCTACTTCAGGGTTTGCGCCTGCACCAAGTCCACGCGTTAATTTTCCACCAATTTGCATTTTTGTTTCAGCTTTTGATAGATTTAATGCTTGTGCATCAGTATTCACAGCGATAAAGTCTACACCTTGTACACCGTGTTCAATCATACGGTTTACAGCATTGTTTCCGCCGCCGCCGACACCGATAACTTTTATATTCGCTAATTGATCTTGAGTAGTATCAAACTCTAACATGTCGAAATCCCCCTAGAACCTCATTTTTCGTGTCCAATTTTAATCCCATAAATAACGGAATGCACGTTTTACTTTTGACATCATACGGTCATCATTTTGATTATTATTGTTTTGATTACGAGTTTTTTGTTTTGCAGGTTGCTGTTGTACCGGCATTGGTGCTGGTACTGGTTCAAAATGCTCTTGCTTTTCCTGCACGTTTTTCCCACGTAATTTAGCTTTTTGATATGAGTGTTTAATTAAACCTACTCCGATTGTATATTGTGGCTCACGCACACCAATATAATCAGGAGTTGCTATACGAACATTTTCATGTAAGATATCATATGCAAGATCAAGAACACCTGGCATAGAAGCAATTCCGCCAGTTAGTACATAGCCAGAAGCAACTTGCTTTATTCCTAACTTATGCACCTCATCTTGAACAAACATTAAAATTTCCTCTACACGAGCCTCGATAATATCCGATAATTCCAATTGTGAATACTGTTCTGTCTGATCGCTTCCCATAATAGGAACCGTAAACATTTCTTCTTCAGATGCTGTATCATAAAAAGCATGTCCATATTTTAACTTAATTTGATCTGCATTTTCAGTTGAAGTTTTCAGCCCAATCGCAATATCCTTCGTTATATGGTCTCCACCTAATGGCAATACGCTCGTTGTTTGTAACTCTCCATCTTTAAAAATAGATAAAGTTGTAGAGCCTCCCCCAATATCAACAAGGGCCACTCCTCTATTTTTTTCATCTGAAGATATAGCAACTGTTGCAGCCGCTAAAGGTTGAAGACAAATATCAACAATTTCAAGACCTGCTTTTTCTACACAACGAAGTAGGTTATGTAGTAAAGTTCTCGAGCCTGTAATAAGTGTACCTTCCATTTCTAATCTTACACCGATCATCCCGCGTGGATCGTTAATCTCGTCAAGACCGTCTACAATGAACTGTCGAGGTACCACATCAATAAATTCACGTTCAGGAGCAATTGACACAACTTGTGCTGCATCTAGAACGCGTAAGACATCTTCATTTCCGATTTCACGATCTTCATTTGAAACAGCGACTACACCATGACAAGGAAGTAGCTGTACCTGGTTTGCATTGACACCCACTACAACTTGCTCAATGTGGATTCCCACCATGCGCTCAGCTTGTTCAATTGCTTTTTTAATTGATCGAACAGTCTCATCTATATCGACTATCGATCCCTTCTTTAAACCATTTGATTTTACATTTCCAACACCAATTATGTTTAAGCTGTCATTAACCATTTCACCAATGATGACTTTAACATTGGATGTACCGATGTCAAGACTAACATATATTTCATTGCTGTTCATTCTTTGGCACCTCCTTCTTTATTTATACCATACAACTCAATATATGGAACAACAATCGCAACTTTACTATTTATAAGAAAAATATTCAACGTCTTTATACGTTTCCCTTTTTTAACCCTATATTTTTCTTATTTTTATTTAACATTCATTTAAGAATATCGCAGTAAACTGTGAATAACTGCTTATCTTGAAATAATTCTATTTCAAGTGTAAAGATTACCGCCAAGTATAAGTCTACACTAAGATGTACTCATAGAAAAGTGAAACTTGTACCAATCCTAGTATGAATCTAATAATTTTTACATATTTTTCATCAAATTAAGCATTCTTGCAAATTAGCATTCATACAAAAGAACATTTGTTTCATTTTATACGTAATAACGTAGTGAAAACTATCATTCTATTCTTTCTTTTCTTCAGCACCTAGTTCCTTCGTATAAGCCCCCACTTCTAAGTCAATTAACACCTTTTTACCAGGTTCAATTGTTTTTATAATAAGTGGATAAGCTTCCATTCGCTTTGCGAAATTTTGAATAGTGGCGCTCACTTCATATCCTTCATTCATATATAAAGTAAGATGATCTTCATTTGCGTTCGTTGGTGTATAACGAATTTCAGAAATAGACCTTAAAATAGTCGGCGTTAATTTTTCTAGTTCTGCAATTAACTCCTTCATTTTTTCCTCTTTAAACGGTTCAAAAATTGGTGCTGCAACTGGAAGTTTCCCATTCGGAAGTACATCTAGTGTTTTCCCATTTTCTAATAACGGTTGTAATTTTCCATCTTTGTTTATATAGCCGATGGTTAAATATTCTTCTATATGAACATCAATTTTGTTTGGGAAACGCTTTTTTACATTTACCGCTTTAATTTCTTTTCGTTTCGTTAAGTTTTCTTCTGCTTTATGTGCTGTTACTCGGAAATAACTCGTGTCATATGTCACACCTGATTCCTTCATAACTTGTTCATCTGTCATATAATGATTTCCAAACACACTTATCTTTTTTATATTACTAAGTGGAGACCGAAAATAAATTAAAAAGAGTACTAATAAAAATAAAATCGATATGTATAAAATTAACCGATGATTAACAGGTTTTTTATTCTTTTTCTTTTGATTCTTTAACTTTGGTACACGATCTTGTAGTTTAATCACTTTACTATTTTTCATGTACGATCCCCCTATGTAACATAAAAAACGGCATGTTCCTCATGCCGTTCTTATCTTCTTATTATAACATAAATGATAATGAGCGGAACGAATAACCGTTATCTTCCAATTATTTCTACTTCGGTATGCATATCAACACTAAATTTATCCTTAATTGTACGCTTTATCAATGCAATCAAGTCTAATACATCTTGCGCTGAGGCCACACCAGTATTAACAATAAAATTCCCATGCATTTCAGAAATTTGAGCTCCACCTATTGTATAACCACGAAGCCCTGCTTTTTCTATTAAATCTCCTGCAAAATATGGGACTGGATTTCGAAATATACTTCCTGCACAAGGATGATTCCAAGGCTGCGTTTCACGGCGATAATCTTTATTCTTTTGCATGCTTCTTACAATTTCCTTGCGTTCGCCTACCTCCAATTGGAATTCAGCTTCCAAAACAATACCAAGGCGTTTTTTTTGCAATACAGATGTACGATAAGAAAACCCCATTTCGGCATTCGTCAACCAATTAATTGTTCCATTTTCAAACAAAATACGAGCTTTCGTCAGTACACTCGATATGTCGGACTTATGAGCGCCTGCATTCATATACACTGCACCACCGACACTTCCTGGAATACCACTTGCGAATTCCAAGCCAGCTAATCCCTGTCGACTAAGTAAAGTTGACAATTTAATAAGGGGATATCCAGCACCAACTCTTACTTTATGTTTTTCGACTTCTAAGTGGTCTAATCCTTCTCCTAAACGAATAACCACACCTTCTATACCTTGATCAGATACAAGAAGATTTGAACCACGACCAATTACAGTCCACCCTGCCTTGTACTTCTTTACTAACTTTAGCGTTTTCTCAATATCAGCAACATGCTTTGGCACAATTAAAATATCAGCTGGTCCACCTATTTTCATAGTCGTGTAACGCGCTAACGGTTCATTAACTAACACGCGACCAACATTTGCTTCTAAAAGCTCTTTTACTAATTGTTCCATAGACAATCTCCCCCATATTAAGTCTCCTTATTACAGTAATATGCAGGGCGTTCACCTAATGTTATTTTTTAATAAGCTTGTTCATTACCTCATATAGCTTATTTGCTGCATCTGGAATACCAAGTTGCTTAGCAGCCAGTTTCATATTTTGTAATGTTTGTGTATCCAATAAAATTTCATCAATATCACGAATAAGCGTTTCAGATGTTAAATCTTTTTCAAGCAACATTTTTGCTGCTCCTTTATCGACAACAGAACGTGCATTTTTTTCCTGATGGTTATTTGTTACGTAAGGACTCGGAATTAACACACTTGGTTTACCTAACGCTGTTAATTCTGCAAGTGTTGTTGCCCCCGCTCTTGAAACAACAAGATCTACACCCGTCAGTACCTCTGGCATATTATGAATAAAAGGTTTAATAATAACATTATTCGGATTCCCTTTTTGCTTCACTGCTTCCATCACTTTGTCATAATGTACTTCACCTGTTACGTACAATATTTCGTAACTTTTATTTCCAAACTGTTCAATTGCCTCTACGAAAGCATCATTAATCGGTCTAGCCCCGCGACTCCCACCAAAAATAAGTACGGATTTTTTAGAAAGAGATAGTCCTACCGAACGTTTTCCTTTCATTCCATTTTGGTCCAATACTTCTGATGCACGTGGATTACCTGTCATAACCACTTTTGACTGTGGGAAATGTTCTGCAGCTGCTTCAAAGCAAACTGCAACTTTATCGACATAACGACTTAAAAATTTATTCGTTACACCAGGTACACTATTTTGTTCATGCACAATAGTCGGAATACCTAATTTAGCCGCAGCATATACAACTGGCCCACATACGTATCCACCCGTACCGATAACAATATCGGGGTTAAAACGACGAATATATCGTTTACTATCTTGAACACCTTTTAGGAAACGCATCACCGTTTTTACATTATCAAGAGATATTTTCCGTTTAAATCCACTTATAACAATAGATTGGAACGGAATACCCGCTTTCGGTACGATGGTACTCTCTAATCCATTCTCTGTACCAATGTATAAAAACCTTGCTTCCGGATTTAATTTTTTTATTTCTCTAATTAAAGCAAGAGCTGGATAAATATGTCCTCCAGTACCCCCACCACTTACTAATACTCGCACTACTAATTCCTCCACTTCCCTGTTCTTATTCAATCGTATTTATTTCTATATACATATTGTATTTTCCACACATACGAAAAACCCTGTCTTTTAAACAGGGTTTAATAGCGAGAATGGCGACTTATATTCAATAATACACCTACTGCCATTAACATTAAGGTCAAACTTGATCCACCATAACTTAAAAATGGCAAAGTAATACCCGTAACAGGCATCAGTCCTGTTACAACACCAACATTAATCATTACTTGAATCGCAATCATCGCCACAATACCTACTGCTAAAAACGTACCATATAAATCTGGCGCTCCTAATGCTATACGAATCCCGCGCCATAGTAATAGACTAAATAATAATAACACAAATGAACCGCCAATAAAACCTAATTCCTCGGATAAGATTGCAAATATAAAGTCTGTTTGTGGTTCCGGTAAATAAAGAAACTTTTGTCTACTTTGTCCAAGTCCAAGCCCAAATAAACCACCAGGTCCAATTGCGAGTAACGATTGAATAATTTGAAATCCACTTCCGAGCGGATCCGACCACGGATCTAAATATGATGTGATGCGTTTCATTCGATATGGTGCTGATGCAATTAACCCTACAAATCCCGCTGCACCAAGCAAACCAAACATTGCAAAGTGAAAGACCCTTGCTCCCGAGATAAATATCATAATAATACATGTCCCAACCATTACCGTTCCCGTACCAAGATCTGGCTGTAACATAATCATCCCAAAAGCAAGAAATACAAAACTTAGAGCAGGTAGTAATCCACGTTTAAAAGATGTAATTAATTTTTGTCGTTCCGCTAAAAATTTTGCTAAGAAAATAATCATCGCGAATTTCATAAACTCTGACGGTTGAATGGAGAATGCCCCGATTCCAATCCAACTTCGTGCTCCCCCACGAACGAGACCTACTCCTGGAATTAAAACGAGAATAAGAAGAACGAAACAAACTAGCAAAATTACTTTTGAATACGTGCGCCACACCCAATAATCAATTTTCATTATAAAAAACATAGCCACTACACCAATACTCGCAAACAACAATTGTCTTTTTGCAAAAAAGAATGAATCCCCCATTTTATAAGAGGCCCAAACCGCACTCGCACTATAAACCATAATCATTCCGATTGTTAACAACGCAAGTGTAACGATGATGAGAATAAAATCAGGCGTTTTCTTCATTACCCATGAACACCACCTCTTTAGGCAGAACCTTTTGCCCTATGTAACAAAACATCAGTAGGTGTTAGCCTACTGATGTTTTGATTTACTTTATATAAGTTTATGCACAGCTTGTATAAAAATGTCTCCTCTTTCTTCAAATGTTTTAAATTGATCCCAGCTTGCACATGCTGGTGAAAGAAGAATTACATCGCCATCCGTTGAATGAGCGTAAGCTTTCACTACTGCCTCACCTAAAGTATCGACACTTTCAATTACATCTAATCCTGCTTTTTCAGCCGCTCTTACTAATTTTGGCGCAGTTTGTCCAAATGTTACAATCGCTTTGACATGTTTAAAGTATGGAATTAAATCGTCAAATTCATTTCCGCGATCAAGTCCGCCAGCTAATAAAACAATCGGTTGTTTAAATGCAGACAATGCTTTTTCTGTCGCTAGCATATTCGTCGCTTTTGAATCATTATAAAACTTACGATTATTAATCGTTGTTACATATTCTAAGCGATGCTTTACACCTGTAAAACTTTTTAACACAGCAGTAATTGCTTCATTAGAAACACCTAGTAACTTCGCAATACTCATCGCTGCTAAAATATTTTCTAAATTGTGCTTACCAGGCAAAACAATATCGCTTACTTCAACCACTTTTTCGCCTTTAAAATAAAGAGCATTTTCTTTTATATATGCACCATCTTCAATTTCTTTCGTAGTCGAAAATAGTACTTTTTGTCCTTTACTTTGTGCCGATAACGTCATTACATCTGCATCATCCGCATTAATTACACTATAATCTGTTTCAGTTTGGTTTTTGAAAATATTCGCTTTTGCTAAACCATACTCTTCCTTCGTTCCATGGTAATCTAAATGCGCTTCAAATAAATTTAAAAATGCAGCAATTTTAGGTTGGAACGTCTCTACTCCCATCAACTGGAATGATGAAAGTTCTGTAACTACAACTTCATTCTCTTTTGCAGCTTGTGCAACTTCACAAGCTACTGTTCCGATATTTCCCGCAATAACAGGGTGCTTCTTGCCTTCTTTTAACATTTCAAACGCAAGCATTGTCGTTGTTGTTTTACCGTTAGATCCCGTAATTCCAACAAATGGAGCTTCTGAAATACGATATGCTAATTCAACTTCAGTGACAATCGGAATTTGCTTTTCTTTCGCCGCCACTAGTAGTGGATTAGAATATGGAATCCCTGGATTTTTTACGACAAGTGAAATGTTTCTTTCCAACAATTCTAATGGATGTCCACCACAAACAACATCCATACCCTTCGTTTGCAATTCAGCTGCAGGCACGTTACCCGCTAATGGTTTCCCATCATTTACAATAACGTTTGCACCTAATTCTTTTAATAAAGTAGCTGCTGCATAACCACTTTTAGCAATACCTAATACAAGAACATTTTTATTTTCAAATTCAGTTATAGTTTTCAATTACATCCACACCCCGATATAAATTCCTAACACAGCTAGTAAAAATCCTACAGACCAAAACGTTACAACAACGCGCCATTCTGACCAACCACATAATTCATAATGATGATGTAATGGACTCATTTTAAAGACACGCTTTCCTGTTGTTTTGAACGAAATAACTTGGATAATAACAGATAAAGTTTCTGCTACGAATACACCGCCAATAATAACGAGTAACAATTCTTGTTTTAACAAAATCGCTACAGCTGCAATTGCTCCCCCTAAAGCTAGAGATCCTGTATCGCCCATAAATACTTTCGCTGGATTCGCATTGAATACTAAAAAGCCAAGTACAGCTCCTACAACTGCCATACAGAAAATCGCTACACCAAATTGTTCTTGAGCCACAGCAATAATACTAAATGCCCCGAATGCAATAGCAGCTGTCCCTGATAATAAACCATCTAAACCATCTGTTAAGTTAACCGCATTCGATCCACCAATAAGCATAAATAATACAAGAACAAAGTATGCCCATCCTAATTCGAATTCAACATCCGTTCCTGGAATCATAATATAAGTATGAAATGCTTGCCCTTTTCCAATTAAAAAGAACGCAATAGCAATTAGAAGCTGCCCAATCAATTTTTGTTTTGATGTTAAACCAAGATTTCTTTTCTTAACGACTTTTATATAGTCATCTAAAAATCCGATTAATCCATATCCAAATGTAACTAATAATAATAATGATACTTCTGCACCTAAATTGTTAAATTTAATCGCCATAATGAGCGTAGTTACCATCATGGATACATATATGACAATACCACCCATCGTTGGTGTCCCTGATTTCTTTTGGTGTGACTTCGGTCCTTCGTCACGAATACTCTGTCCGAACTTTAACTTTCTTAAAAATGGAATAAATAATGGCGAAAGGGCAACAGAAATTAAAAACGCTACCCCTGCCGTTACTAATAAACCTTGTTCAAGCACATGTAGTCCTCCTCTCATGCTGTTACTCTTCGTTGTTTAAACGCTCCGTGATTGCTTCTTTAGCGACTTCACGATCGTCAAAATGATGAACTTCTTTACCAATAATTTGATATGTTTCATGCCCTTTACCAGCAATAATAATGATGTCCGCATCTTTTGCTTTAGCAATTGCACAACGTATCGCTTCTTTTCTATCAATAATTACCTCGTAATTATTCCCATTCGCACCATTTACCATATCATCTAAAATAGCCTTCGGATCTTCACTTCTTGGATTATCTGATGTATAAATTGCATGCGTTGCATATTCTGTTGCAACACTTGCCATTATTGGTCTTTTCGTTCTATCTCTATCACCACCGCAACCAACGATACAATATACATTCCCTTTTGCAAATTGTTTTGCTGTTTTCAGTACGTTCTCTAAGCTATCAGGTGTATGTGCATAGTCAACAATAACTGTGTAATTTTGTCCACCATCAACAACTTCAAAACGTCCAGGAACGCCAGCAAGCTCTTTGATCACATCAATAATTGTTTGTAAGCTCACACCTGAAACAAGACCTGCTGCTGTAGCAGCTAACACGTTGTATACATTAAACTTACCAATTAATTTCATCGTAACATTGACAGTTTCATACGGTGTTACAAGTGTAAATGTTGTACCGCCACTCGTCATCACGATATCTCGTGCCATAATGTCGCTTGCAACATCTATACCGTACGTTACAACAGTAGCTGCTGTACTTCTCATATACTCCTCTGCTACTGGATCATCACTGTTTAATATAGCGTATTTTTCACGATTATGATGATAACTATTGCCAAGCTGTGCAAAAAGCAACCCTTTCGCATGTTTATATTCTTCCATCGTTTTATGATAGTCTAAATGATCTTGTGTTAAATTCGTAAATACTGCAACATCGTAATCGCACCCGTGTACACGGCCAAGATCTAAAGCATGAGACGAAACTTCCATTACTGTGCTATCCACACCTTGTTCAACCATTTTCGAAAACGTCTGTTGAAGTGTTAGTGCATCTGGTGTTGTATTTTTCACCTCAAATGTTTCATCACCGATTTTCATATTAATCGTTCCAATTAGCCCTGTTTTATGACCATGTGCGCGCATAATTTCATCCATAATATGCGATGTTGTTGTCTTTCCATTTGTACCTGTAATACCGATTAAATGTAACTTGTGTGTTGGTTGGCCATAAAAATAATCAGCTAAAACCGCTAGCGAACGAAAAGTATTTTTCACAAGTACAACTGGAACGTCAACATCAATTGGTCTTTCCGCAACAATAGCAGCCGCTCCTTGTGCGGCTGCTTGCTTAGCAAAGTCATGGCTATCAACCGTATATCCTTTCATACATATAAATAAGCTTCCCTCTTTCACTTTACGTGAATCCGCTTCAATAGATGTTATTTCTGGATTTTCTTTTGGAACAACTGGAAAATCATGCAAACATGATAAAAGTGTATGCAACTTCATTTCACTAAACCCTCTCTACATTGTTTATTTATCTCTTATTTTAGCAAGTAACACGTTACCTCCTAGTTATATAAAAATAGGAGGTAAGTGCTACTATAGCCTAATCAATAGATTTATTTATTTATTTATTAATGAGACACTTATCGTCTCAAATAAAGCAATTTCCCTATAAAAAACTCACTTCCACCAATTGTACCATAAAACACAATCAGTTACCTTTAATTCCCGAAGTAAATTCTAACTTTTGAACCCTCTTTTACTTTAGCTCCAGCTTCTGGTGATTGTTTAATTACTTTCCCACCATCACCACTTATATCAAGCTTCAAGTCTACAAGTTGCGTTTGTAAATCTTTCTTTTTCATACCAATTAAATTCGGAACTTCCACAGTTGGTGTATCGCCCCATTTATATTCTTTCTCAACTTGCTCTTTTCTCGGTTCCACTCCCATTACAGGAAGTGCGTCACGAAGAATATTCCCAACAATAGGTGCTGCTACAACTCCACCAAATTGAGTGACTCCTTTTGGGTTATCCACAGCTACATAAACAACAATTTGCGGATCGTCGGCTGGAGCAAAACCGATAAATGATACAATGTAGTTATTATCTAAATATTTTCCGTCTTTTACCTTTTGAGCAGTTCCAGTTTTTCCACCTACACGATATCCATCAATGTAAGCTCCTTTACCAGAACCTTTCGCTACAACATTCTCTAATGCGTACCGAACTTTCTCTGAAGTTTCCTTGGAAATAACTTCCCTTTTCGCAACTGGTGTCTTTTTGCTGACAACTTGATTATTCTTCGGATCAATAAATTCCTTCGCTATATATGGCTGATACAAAGTTCCACCATTTACAGCGGCCGCCACAGCTGCTACTTGTTGAATCGGTGTAACAGAAACACCTTGCCCAAATGAAGTCGTCGCTTGCTCGACTGGACCAACTTTATCTAAATTAAATAAAATCCCGCTACCTTCACCTTGCAAGTCAATTCCGGTCTTCTGTCCAAACCCGAAATTGCGAATGTATTTAAACAATCGATCTTTACCAAGACGATCACCGAGTTCAATAAATCCTGGGTTACAAGAGTTTTGAACTACCTCTAAAAACGTTTGGCTACCATGGCCTCCAGCTTTCCAGCAGCGCAATCTAGCTCCACCAACTTCAGCTGCTCCATCATCATAAAACGTATCTTTCTCTAAGTCTACCAAATTTTCATTCAAGGCTGCAGCTAATGTAATAATCTTAAATGTTGACCCCGGCTCATACGTACTCCATACAGGTAAGTTTCTGTTATATACTTCGGGAGAAACACTTTGGAAATCTGCTGGATCAAAACTTGGCCGACTTGACATACCTAAAATTTCACCATTTTTCGGATTCATTGCAATTGCTATCATACCGTCGGGATTATACGTCGATTCCGCAATATTCATTTCTCTTTCCATAATCCTCGTAATGCGGGAATCAATTGTTAACCCTAAATTCAAGCCGGCTTCTGGTTTTTTGAAATCATCTCCAACGTTAGGCATTCTCTGTCCTTTCGCATCTGCAAAAAATCGCACATGACCTTTATCGCCATTTAGCTCTTTATCATAATATTTCTCTAGTCCCATTAACCCTTGATTATCACTGCCCGCAAATCCTAATACGTGTGATAAAAAATTACCGAATGGATAGTACCGGATAGAATCCTCAGCGATATACACACCCTTTAAACTTAATCCGCGTACTTCTTTCGCTTTGTCATGCGATATTTTCCTTCCGCCTTTATCAAGCCTTACAATCGATTCTTTTTTTGTAATCCGCGTATAAATATCATCTTTTTCCACACCTAATACTGCAGCTAACTTCTCTGCAGTCTCTGCTGGTTTTTCAATTTGCCTCGGCACAACAAAGACGGTCGGTGCACTTTTATTCGTAGCAAGCTCCACACCATTTCGATCTAAAATCTTCCCTCGCTCTGGTTCAAAAGTAATATTACGACTCCATGAATCCTTCGCACGATCTGTTAACATATTTCCAAGAAAAAATTGCACATATCCAAGACGAATATCGATGATGGTGAAAATAAGTATACCTGATATAAGTATAAAAATAAGTCGTTTCCTAACTGTTACATTTGATACACGCATATTGGAACAAGCCTCCCTTACGCCTAGCTTGTTCCAATATATGCTTGTACTTATTTAATTAGAACTTCTTCCCTATTACCATTATGGCTTTTCTGCTTCTTGCTGTGGCTCAAGTGGTGGTACGAGTGTTACACCTAGTTCTGTACCAGGTTGCAACAATGTTCCTTCCGCCACACTTTGTTCCGTTACATATCCTGTACCAGAAGGTTTTAAGTTAAGCTTTAATGTTTTTGCTAAATTCATAACATCACGCAGTGCCCATCCCTGTATATTTGGCATCGTAGGCTTATCTCCTACTAAGAAGACTCGATCACCTTTTAATGTTTGTTCAGTTGCTTTTGGCACTTGCTGCTGTACCTTCCCTTCACCTAATACAATTGGACGAAGTTTTGCTTTATCAATTGCTTTTTTCGCTTCATCCATCGTTTTTCCTGTTACATCCGGAACGACAGTTTGTTGCTCTTTCACATATTTCTTCGGATCCTTTACTTCATTTGGCTTAATCTTTAAATACTCTAAACTATTTTTCGTTACATATTTAAAGATATCAGCTAAAGGTTTAGCCCCGTTTTCATCATCTTTTAATTTTGGTTGTTTAACGGCGACATACACAACAAGTTGTGGATCGTCCATCGGTGCCATACCTAAGAATGAGAATATATAATTCTCTCTTCCTGTCATATAGCCACCTTTCCCGTCAGGAATTTGTGCTGTACCTGTTTTACCACCGACTGAATAGCCATCAATTTTATATGCAGTCCCTGTTCCTTTCGGTGATGTAACAACACGTTCTAGTAATTGTCTTACTTGCGCGGCTGTCTCTTTGGTAACAGGTTTTCCTACTTCTTCTGGTTTATGCTCTAGCTGTACTTTACCTGTTATTGGATCCACAATTTTATCAATTGTATAAGGTTTCATCATTTTACCATCATTTGCAATCGCTGTTGCAGCTTGTACAAGTTGAATTGGTGTAACTGTAGAACCTTGTCCAAATGCCGTTGTTACTTGTTGTATTTGTTGATCAAATAAAATTGTATTTGACCCTTCACCAGATAAATCAATGTTTGTTTTTTCATCTAATCCAAAACTGTGAATATATTTTCGAAAACGCTCTGCACCAAGTTTTTGATCCCCTAAAATTGCGAACGCTACGTTTGAAGATCGCTCTACCCCTTCATCAAAAGTAATAGAACCCCATCCAGCGCCGCCGTTATGATCTTTTATTTTGCGATTACCAACTTGATATGTACCAGACTGATAAAAGTCTTGCCCATTGTATACACCTTCATTAATGGCCGCCGCTAATGTGAAAATCTTCATTGTTGATCCCGGTTCAAACGCATTTGCAATGGCGTCGTTATAATAGTAATTCATCCGTCCTTCGTTCGGATCATAACTAGGTTTACTAGACATCGCTAATATTTTCCCTGTCTTTGGATCCGCTACAATTCCAATTAAATTTTCTGGTTCATAATGTTTACTCGCTTCTTTCATCGCGTCTTCTAAATAACTTTGAATACGTTGGTCAAGCGTTAAATACACATTATCTCCATTTTTAGGTGCCTTTACATTCACTTTTCCACCGTCAAGAGATACTCCTTTACGGTCACCTGTATAAGCTACCTCACCATTAGAAGCACCTAAATACTTATCCAAACTCTTTTCTAAGCCAAATTGACCTACTGCGATTCCATTCTCATCAGGTCTGGCATGACCTATGACGTAAGATGCGAAATCACCGTTTGGATACACTCTCGCATTTTCGGTAATAAAAGTTATTCCTGGCAATTTCAATGCTTCTATTTGTTCTTTCTTTTCTTTCGTCAAGCCCTTACCCAATGTTCCAAATTCCACTTGACTTTTGCCTTCTTTATTTAAAGTAGCTAAAATTTTATCTTCATCTTTTCCGAGTACTCCTGCAATTTTCTTTGCAGTATCCTCTTTATCCTCTACAGGTTTAGCTCCTTTTAACTCGGCTACAAGTTTATAAGAATTTGCATCTTGCGCTAGCACATGACCATTTTGATCATAAATTGTTCCTCGATTCGCTTCGAGAACTCCCTTTTTACTATGTTTCTGCTCAGCAAGTTTCTTTAAATCATGATTGTCCACTGTTCCTGTTACTTGTATGTAAAAAAATCGGGCTAATAACAGCAAAAAGAGCAGGAGGAAAAATATCATAAAATAACCTGCTCCCTTATTGGTATGAAATTTGGTCATATTTCTCTTCATCTTTTCTTCACACCTATTTGCCTTACTTTAGGCCTTTCACGTTATTCGCATTAATTTCTAGCCCGTGTTTTTTTGCAACTTCAGCGATACGTTCATAACGGCTTAACTTCTCTACTTCAGCCTGCAATTCTTGATTTTCCTTTTGTTTTTTCACAATTTGTTCTTCTATCGTCGCTGCTTCTACATTCACTTGATAAAGACCCGCTTTATTCCCAATAAAAGCTACACAAGCATATAATAAAAATCCAATAAACGTTACATACAATAGCTTTTCAATTCTTGTAATTTTCGCTTTAACTTTTGGCTTAACCATCTGCTGTGGCGGCGTTTGAATTTGTACCTCTTCTTGCGCCTGTTGTTTATACTTTACAGCTAAATTAGTCATACCTCTCTCTCCTTTTTATCGTTTTTCAGCGATTCTCAACTTCGCAGAACGCGCTCGATTATTTTCTTCTAATTCAATGTCAGAAGGTAAAATCGGTTTTCTTGTAATAAGCTTTAATTTCGGTTTAAATTCATCCGGAATAATAGGTAGTCCCTGTGGTAATTGCGGCGTTGTGCTATTTCGCTTAAACGTCGTTTTACAAATACGATCTTCTAAGGAATGGAACGTTATAACACTAACTCTTCCACCAGGCTTGACCATATCAATTGCAGACTCCAACGCCTCTTCAAATACTTTTAATTCATCATTTACAGCAATACGAATCGCCTGGAATACTCGCTTTGCAGGATGTCCACCTGTTCTACGTGCTGGAGCTGGAATACCTTCTTTAATTAATTCTACTAATTCTCCTGTCGTTTCAATAGCCTTATTCTCGCGATACGCTTCAATTTTCCTTACTATTTGCTTTGAAAATTTTTCTTCGCCGTATTGGAAGAAAATTCTTACGAGTTGTTCATATGACCAGCTGTTTACAACATCATATGCTGTTAATGGGGCATCTTGATCCATCCGCATATCTAACGGTGCATCATGATGATAACTAAAGCCACGCTCTGGTGTATCTAATTGTGGGGATGAAACACCTAAATCGAATAAAATCCCGTCTACTTCTGTGATACCTAATTCATGTAGTTTTTCAGATAAATAACGGAAGTTGCTCTTCACTGTTACAAATTGTTCACCATAAGAAGAAAATTTTTCCTTTGCATTTTGAATCGCTATTTCATCTTGATCAAATGCTATTAATTTTCCACCATCTGTTAGCTGGGATAATAAATAAGAACTATGTCCTCCTCCACCCAGTGTACAATCTACATATGTACCACTCGGCTTTATATCTAAGCCATCTACTGTTTCTTTCAAAAGTACTGTTACGTGTTTGAACATTGCTGCACCTACTCTTTTTCCAATTAATTATGTTAAATACATTTCTCACTCTACAAACATTATTTACTACTAGAGGATGAAATGCTAATAAAGAACGACTCATTTAACTTCCAACAAGGTAGCCTGCTATACAAATCGCTATTTTATTTTATTATATACTAAATTTTATCATTTTTTGCGGGAATTTAAACAAAAACCTGTCGAAAAAGATATTAATCCGTTTACATTTTGTGCTATTTTGTCATATATATAAACTTGGTACATAGCGATTCGTTACATCAATATAAGATAGATAATTCAGAAATATTTCACTTCACAGTTAATTCAACGGGATAAAAATAAAATCCTGCTCAAAAGAGCAAGATTTTATAGTTTTATTACATGATGTTTTCCGTCCCACGAAAATGATTGTTCCATTACTTGGTCCACAAAATCAAGGCCGAATTGATTTAAATAATAACAGACATTCCACACACGTTCTTGCGGTGCTCCTAATGGACGAAGCGCAAATTGCACACGTCGGAATTTATTTAGTTGAACCTCATGCTTCTTCTCAACATTTCTTTTCAACATTTTTTCTAACAGTTCAATTTGTTCATTAATTTTCAGTTCATTTTTCCCTGCAAACTCATTTAATCCCGGATCTATTTTTTTCACGAATAGTTGTAATGATGTATGAATATCCATTATTTCTTTTTTCGCTTCTAGAAATCGTTCGTCTATCGGTTCCTTTATTTGATTAGAGAGCCAATTGTCACGCAAATTATCTACTTTATTTAGAAATGGATCAATTTCTTGCAAATCTAAATCGTATAAATCTGTCGCTATATCTCGCTCCATATAAGTAATCGTCAGCCGAGGAACGACAGGTGGCATTTGGAAACCGACAGTATGAAACACTTGTTGCAATTCACTCCAATAAGCTAACTCCCCCGGACCGCCAATAAACGCTAGCGTAGGAAACACATACTCTTGCATAAGAGGACGCGTTACAACATTATTACTAAAACGTTCTGGACTTCTTTCCATCTCTTCCATCAATTCTTCATACGAAAATGAATGTACTCCATCTTTTCCAATAAACTTCCCTTGATTCTCTTCAAGTAATACTCGCTCATTATCAATTTCCATAAATATATGCACTGCGTTTGTCTTCGTTTCAATAATCGGTTTAAATCCTAATTCCTTAATTACTTCCTGTTGATTATGAAGGCCTACTTGAATTTCTTTATATTTACTTATTATTTGTTGTAAAAACGGTACTTCTAATTTTCTTAATGCAGGGTGATGGGAATCTACAAGAATCAAACCAGAATTTACGAACATTTTTGTAATAAGGTGTGCAAAGAAATCTACATATGTATGCGATTTATCTAAAGCATCCTCAACAAATTGTAATACATCCTTTGTAAAATTCGTTTCCGGATATGTTTTAAAAATCTCTTCGATCCATTTTCTACAGTCTTCAATAGAAAGCTCTGATTCAGAAGCACTCGCCTTTTTCGGATGACGATCATGAAAAATGGTCTTTTTTATTTTTTTATTTTTCGTTACAAATGTATGATTAATTTCATCCATATCATGATCTTCACCAGCAATCCAAAAGACCGGAACAACTCGAACCCCTAAGCTCTCTTCTTTTTCTTTTGCAAGCTGTAAAATCGAAATGATTTTATGCATTGTATAAAGTGGTCCAGTTAACAATCCAGCTTGTTGTCCAGCTATAACTACATATGTATTTTCATCTTCAAGCGCTTTTATATTTTGAATTGTAGATTCTCCCGCTTGCAATTGTGTATTATATTCTAATAAATGCGTTACTAAATCTTGACGGAAAAACTCTCTCTCACGTAAATCATGTAAACGCTGTTTAAAAGCATCTTCTGTTAACAAATAGTCAAAACATGACTGTATCTCTTTTTTACCGTTCACATAGTCCGCTACAACACCTTGTAGTGGAACAGAGATTTCTTTTATCTCCATATAATTCTTCCTTTCGTATCCTGTTCTCTCACCAACCCACATTGTAGTCAATGTTTCACGTAAAAGCAAAGAAAAACACTTATAATTCCATCCCTTTTATTGCATTATACAAAAATTGAAGTGTCGGAACGGATTGTTGTTGTCCCTTCGCTTCTTCTAATACATATCCGACAATCGCATTAATTTCCGTTTGTCTATTCTCTTTTACATCCGCTAACATAGATGATGTATTACGAGATGTTTTTTTACATACTTGGCATACCATTTGCCATACCATTCTTTTGTCCTCTTCTTTAATAAGAAATGCGACTTCCTGAAATACTTGCTCCATCATTTGATAAAAAAACGGATTTGAAATTAACTCTCCGTTCTCAACCCGTAATAATGCGGTCAGTGGATTAATACATACATTCACCACTAATTTATTACGCATAATCCCATTCCAATCATCTTCTATTTGAATCGGAAAATAATGTAAAGGAAAATGATTCAATACCTTTTCAAAACCATTAGATTGACCACGCATTACACCAAACTTTGTAACACCTATTCCAGTGTGATGGACTGTATGTTTCCCTTCTTTTTTCGCACCATGCTCCACTATCCCAACCGCTATACGTTCATTCCCTAATTTTTTCATAATGTAAAGGTGAGACATTCCATTTTGCAAAAAGATTAATGACGATTCAGCCTGCACAAAAGGTAATACGTCAGTTATATGATACTGCTTTACAGCAATAAATGTATAATCCAACTTCTCATCTGGCATACTTTCTATTGGTAAAACAGTTGGGAATACCGTTTCACTTTCCCCATTTCTAATACAAGTTACACCTGTTACATTCAATTCCTCAGCCTGCTTAGCCGTCCTTGTAAACAACGTAACATCTTGATTATTTTTTTGTAAATAAAATGTATATAGTAGACCAATAGCTCCTGGTCCAACAATTCCAATTTTCATCTTCACACAAGGAACGTATATTAACAAGTGATTTACGTTCCTTTGCCCTTCCCCCTTTACGGCTTATTAAATTATAATTGCATAGTTAAGGATTCAATTATTTTTTAACAAATGCAACCTCTTCTTTCACTATGTATATACCACTTATATACATAGTTCTACTCTTAGTTTAGCAAATCCTCAAAAAAATAATGAAAGAAATACTCTATCTTCTTCATAAAAATTAAAAAATGAGTTATAATATTATTATAAATATTTTAACTTTTCTGCATTCAACAAGATATGAAAAGGATGTGATGTAATGGGATTCCCAAAAGTTGAGCGCTTGCTCATCAATTATAAAACATTAGATGAATTTAAAAAGTTTAAAGGTTGCGGAGCTCAAGAACTATCCATGTTGGAAGAATTAGAAGCAAACATTATTGAAAATGATAGCGAATCTCCATTTTATGGTATTTATTACGGTGGATCGCTAATCGCACGTATGAGTCTATACATGAAAAGGAACGGCGGGGAACCATTTGAAATTACAGGACCTTACCTAGAACTTTATAAACTTGAAGTGTTACCGACTTTTCAAAAACAAGGGTTCGGACAAATACTTGTTAACTATGCAAAGCAACTGAAATTCCCAATTAAAACGATAGCACGTATCCATTCAGCTGGTTTTTGGGATAAATTAAGTTTCCAACCAGTATCAGTAACTGATGGCGATTTTTATATTTGGCTTCCAGAAACAATCGTGAATGCGGTTACAAATGAAGAGTCTGCATAAGAAATAAAAAAAACAGCTGCGTAACAGCTGTTTTTTATTTCTTTAACTTCTCTAATTTCCCATTCGAGCGAGCACCATTTCTTTCCGCTACCATTACACTTCTTTTTTGATCGATATAATCAAGTAATGTTCTATATTCTTCCTCATATACTGATAATCGATCCAGAAGACGTTCTCGCTCTGTTTGTAACGATTCAATTTGTTGTTGCAACACCATTAAAGAATTTTCATCTTTATAATTTCGTAAGAAATCAATAACATCATTCAACGTAATAGATTTCGGCTCTAATACCTTTGTCTCTTTCACTTCATAATTTTCTACCTTACGAAGTTGCTTTGCTTCTTCAATACGTTCTTTGTATTGCTTTCTAACGTAAGAATTCCATCTAAATCCACATGCTGCTGGTGTGCGAGACAAGTGTCTACCCACTTCTTTAAAGGCAGAAAGTTGCGTTCCACCTTCTTGAATATGCCGGAGTACTACTTCTGCCAGAAGCAAATCTTCATCATCAGTCCAAGCATCTTGTCTTGTTGTCGCCATCTCTCTAGTCCTCCCTATGCATTTTTTATTAAGCATATGCAGTTACTAGAAAAGATAGAATACAACAAATAAAGAATAAGACAAAAAAAATAAACGCAGAAGATATCTTCTACGTTTATTTTCCCGCAATTACTTGCTGATTACTTCTTTACCTTTGTAAGTACCGCATGCTTTACATACACGGTGAGCTAATTTCGCTTCACCACAGCTTGGGCACTCTACCATACCAGGTACTGATAATTTGAAATGCGTACGACGCTTTCTTTTTACTGTTTTAGAAGTTCTTCTAAAAGGTACAGCCATTCTTCCCACCTCCTTAAAAGAAATAATTATTTTCATATGAAGGCCTAAACCAGTCTTCCGATTATTTGTCAAAAAACTTTGCAAGTCCTGCTAATCTTGGATCAACAGTCTTTTCTTTGTTTTCTTCCGAAATCACTTGCCAGTCTTGACCTTGCATCGGTGCTCCACCAGAAACATCATCACTGAAAATTTGCATTGGAATCTCCAAAAGTATATTTTCCTTGATTACGGGCAGTAAGTCAAGTACTTCTCCTTCTAAACAATGAATTTCAGCTTCTGTTTCAAATTCTTCTTCTGAAGTTTGGAACACCTCAGTTGTTTTAATGTCAAATGGTAATGTCACATCTACTAAAGAGCGAGAACATGGTAAAACCATGCTTCCAGTTATATGTAGATGAAACGTAAACTTACCGGAGCCAAAATCAACTCTTCCTGTTACATGAACAGGATTAATTTCACGAATATCTTTCTCGACCTCTTTTAGCTCACTTACATCTACCATTTCATTCAATGTCAATCCTTTATTTCTCAATTTATTCAATTGATGGATGGACCATTTCATATCATATCACCTCAAGGCAACAAACAAAATTATAGCTAGCCATTTTATATTTGTCAATGTTTTTTCTTTACACTATAATGAAGTCATCATAGGAAATAATATATAGATTATCACGTTTTCCAAAAAGATGCTACATCGAAAGGAGAGATTACCATAAAAGCCAGTGGTATTGTTGTTGAATATAACCCTTTTCATAACGGTCATGCTTATCATGTGCAACAAACAAAAAAGTTAACACAGTCTGATATTATTATCGCCGTTATGAGTGGTCCTTTTTTGCAGCGTGGTGAGCCAGCACTCATCTCCAAATGGTATCGTACTAAAATGTCCTTAACAAACGGCGTAGACCTCGTTGTGGAGCTTCCTTATGCATTTGCAACACAAAAGGCCGAAACTTTTGCAAATGGTGCAATTTCGATTTTAAACGCCCTTCATGTTTCTGAGATTTGTTTCGGTAGTGAAGATGGGACAACTGAAAATTTCTACAATACCATCTCTGTACAAAAAAATGAAGAAGAGACTTTTAATCGTCTTGTGAAGCAATTTATGAATGCGGGTAATAGTTATGCAAAAGCTACATCTGAAGCCTTTCAACACATCTTACCACCTGAAAAAAATGTAGATATGTCACAACCAAATAACATTTTAGGTTTACAGTACATTAAAGCTATCCTTTTACAAAATAGCTCCATGCAAGCACAAACTATAAAAAGATTCGCCTCTCATTATCATGATGAAACATTTCACGATCAACATATTGCAAGTGCAACAAGTATCCGCAAACAGCTATTTAATGAACACGGTTCATCTACAACTATTGAGCCTTTTATCCCGAAAACAACTGCTTCTCTTTTAGAAAACTACAAACAAAACTATGGGACGTTACATAACTGGGAAAAATACTTTTCATTTTTTAAATACAAACTTATGACGATGTCTCCAGGAGACTTACAACATATATATGAAATTGAAGAGGGTTTAGAGCATCGTATTTTATCAAAAATACAAGACAGTTCATCTTTCTATTCATTCATGGAAGCATTAAAAACAAAACGTTATACATGGACTAGATTACAAAGAGCTTGTACACATATTTTAACAAATACAACGAAGGAAGAAATATATAAAGCAAATATAGAACAGCACGCGCCGTATATCCGTCTACTCGGAATGTCACAAAAAGGACAAACTTACCTTTCTAGAAATAAGAAAAAAATAGAACTGCCAATCCTTACTCATACAAAAACATTCGAACACCCTATTTTAGACATAGAGCGAAAATCAAATGCTGTATATTTCTCCATAATGCAAGAACCTTTGCGGACACAATTGCTAAAACAAGACGCAACGCATCATCCAATTCGTTATGATGAAATAACGAAAAAATTCCTATAAGAAAAACCTCTCTTCTTCAGAGAGGTTTACTTTATTTTACCCATTTTTTCCAAATAGGTTAATGCATCGTCCAGTGTGTCCACCGGTACAATTTTCATCTTTGTTTTAATATCTTTCGCAGCTTCAAGAGCATCTTTATAATTCGATTTCTCTACACCCTTTTCATTTGGCGCAAAGAACACTTCAGCTCCCGCATCACTAGCAGCTACTACTTTTTGCTGAATACCACCAATGGGACCAATTTCTCCTTTATCATTGATTGTACCTGTTCCAGCTATTTCATGTCCGTTTGTTAAATCTTCTTCAACGAGCTGATTATAAATTTCTAACGTAAACATTAAACCCGCTGATGGTCCCCCTATTTCATGGGAATCAATTTTCACTTTCGGATTCACCACTAACTCTCTTTCCGTAACAATGGAGACACCTATACCAACGCGGCCATTTCCATTAGGAATTGTCTTTACATTTAAATTTTCTTTAAACTGTTTTCCACCTCGCTTGTACTCAATATTTACTATATCTCCCTCTTTTTTTCCTGTCATATACTCAATAAATTGTTCCGTCTTTTCGAATGTTTTTCCGTCGACAGCTATGATGACATCTCCAAGCTTAAGTTTCCCTTCTGACGGCATTCCCTTTGTCACACCAGCAACTAGGACCCCTTTATTTTCAAAAGATACGGAACGATTTGCACGCTTATATGCATTATAAATTGCAGCGTTTTGTGAATCTTTCATTGCATAATTTTGGCGAAATTGATATTCTTCATCACTCTCACCTTTTTGCAATATTTCTTCCGCTTTTGAAACGTGTGTATATTTATTAAATTGCGCGGCTATTAAGTTCACAACATTTGCAGGCCCCATTGAGACTGTGACAAGCATAAAATCACCAGACTCTTTAGTTCCACCGTCAACTTGCACGTACGGCGCTAATTTCGCGGCCATACCTGGTTTTGTCACAAAGTATGGCAAACGCACATAAACAAGTAGCATCGCCAATATAACCCCTATTAAAATTGCATATATAAACCGAAAACGCTTAAACATTATGTTTCTCCTTCCACTGCTCAATTAGTAAATAAATGTTTGCAACATGTTTTTCTGCTTCCACTTCTCCGACCCGAATAATGTCTTCAATATGTGTAAAAGCACGCGAACTAAATTGTTCTACCGCTGGCCGCATCATTAAATCTGATGCTATTTGCCGATTCATCACAAGTTCATGTTGCATGATTTCAATACTCTGCATAATCACATCATAAATCGATGTAACCTCTCCATTCACCTTAATTGGAGATACATCAACAGCAATAACAATATCAGCCCCTAAATCTTTTACAACCGATACGGGAATACGGTCAATCACCCCTCCATCCACTAATAAGCGGCCATCTATTTTCTCTGGAACAAACACCCCCGGCACAGATATACTAGCTCGAACCGCCTCCGCAATCGGACCGCTTGTAAAAACAACTTTTTCCCCCTTCAAAATGTCAGTAGCCACAACAGCCGTCGGGATATCTAACTCTTCTAAATTTTTATTATATGTAAACATTTTAATCATATCTTTGATACGTTTTCCAGCAATAAATCCCATTTTAGGAACTGTAAAATCCAAATAATATTTCCTTTTAAAAACAGCGGCCAATCTATACAGTCTTTCAACGTCACAACTCGCTGCATAAAATGTACCAATTAATGCTCCTATACTACTACCTGCTACCATATGAATAGGGATGCCAGCTTCCCTTAAAACTTTTATTACCCCTATATGAGCAAAACCTTTTGCACCTCCGGATCCAAGTGCTAAACCGATTTTTGGTTCCTTCATTTTTCTCACCCTTTAATTTTTTTCATCCCTTTTTCATACTTATGGTCTAAATTCACCACATATCCACGTATACTGAAATGAACGTTTTTGGGACAAAGGGGGATTTTCTTACATGTACGAAAAATGGAAAACTGCTTTTCTTACCATATCAATGTTGTTTTTAACCTTTTCTCTTGTACTCCACCCCCAAGCTGCTCTGCAAGCTTCAATTCGCGGGTTAAATATATGGTGGGAAGTTGTATTCCCTTCACTACTACCGTTTTTCATCATTGCGGAACTTCTAATCAGTATTGGTATTGTAAAATTTATCGGTGTTATATTAGAACCACTAATGCGTCCATTGTTTCGTGTTCCAGGGGTAGGCGGGTTTGTTTGGGCAATGGGAATGGCTTCAGGATTCCCCGCTGGCGCCAAATTAAGCGCTAGACTACGCAAGAGTAATCAACTAACACAAATTGAAGCGGAACGACTCGTATCTTTCACAAATTCTTCTAATCCGCTTTTTATTTTTGGAGCGGTTTCTATTGGTTTTTTCAATAATCCGAAATTAGGGCTCGTATTAGCAGCAGCACATTATATAAGTAACTTTACCGTCGGGTTACTGATGCGCTTTTATGGTAGTAACGATACTTACATAAAAGAAAAACATACAAATCAAAAACGTGCCTTTCAAAACCCTTTTTCCATTCTCCACCAAACACGTATGCAAGAAAAAAGACCAATCGGAAAACTACTTGGTGACGCTATCGTTTCTTCTATTCAAACACTGCTCATGATTGGTGGGTTTATTATTTTATTCTCTGTTTTAAATAAAATGATTACTGTTTTCGAAATTACAGAAGCGCTTTCTTTTATTATGCAACATATTTTATCATTCTTCCAACTTACCTCCCAATTTAATATTCCGATATTATCCGGTATTTTTGAAATGACGCTCGGAAGCCAAATGATCAGCCAAATAAATGAAACAACACTTCTTCAACAAGCAATGGTAACAAGCTTCATTTTAGCATTTAGTGGTCTTTCTATTCAGGCACAAGTAGCAAGCATATTAGCGGAGACAGATATCCGTTTTAAACCATATTTTTTAGCTCGAATTATCCAAAGTATTATCGCTCCTATTCTCACTTTTATATTTTGGGAACCATTTTATGAAAAAGTTCATTCTGTCTCGCCTACACAAGAAGATATTCCCGTATTTTTATTGAATCATTCTTTTACACTAAATGATATTTGGACAGCATTTATACACTACGGACCAATCTTCACCTTATTTTGTTTATATTTATATGTTATCTTATTGTTTTTACGTATTTATAAAGAAAAACCCCGTTCACTTTAACGGGGTTTGAAACTTTTCTTTTAAAGCTCGCTCTACAATCGGAGGAACAAGGTCTACTACACTTCCTCCATATCTCGCAACTTCTTTCACAATACTTGAACTTAAAAATGAATATTGATTGTTTGTCATAATAAAAAAGGTTTCTATATTTTCGTCTAATTTTCGATTCATTGAAGTAATTTGCATCTCATATTCAAAATCAGAAACCGCTCGCAAACCACGTAATATTGCATTTGCATTACGCATTTTTGCATATTCCACCAATAATCCACTATGTGAATCAACCTTTACATTCGGAATATCCTTTGTCGCCTCTCGAATTAACTCTAAGCGTTCTTCTACCGAAAAGAATGGTTTTTTTGATGAATTATTTAAAACAACTACATATACTTCATCAAATACTTTTGCTCCCCTTTTAATAATATCCAAATGTCCAAGGGTAATTGGATCAAAACTCCCTGAAGAAATAGCTATACTTGTCATTCCGTCCCCTCACCTTCATACTTATAAATCGAAATTGCTGTAATCCCATAGTTTTCCGCTCGTACTTTTACAAGTTCTCCTATAGAGTCTGGTAAAACCACGTCATCCCCGTGCTCTGCCATAATGATTCCATCTTTATTTAACAATCCATGTTGATCCATTACACTAACTAAAGACACAATTTTTTGAGCTTTATATGGAGGGTCTATTAGTATAAGATCGAATGATATTTCACGCTTTATAAGCGCCTTTACCGCACGCTCTGCATCATTTCGGTACACTTCAGCTTGTTCTTGTAGTCTACAGCTTTCTAAATTTTGATGAATGACTTTTATCGCTTTACTATCTCGGTCAACAAAAATCGCTTTATCAATCCCTCTACTTATGGCCTCAATTCCAAGACCACCGCTACCACCAAATAAATCAAGAGCGATACCACCATCATAATAAGGACCTATCATATTAAAAATAGATTCTTTCACTTTATCTGTCGTTGGACGCGTTGTATTACCAGGTACCGCTTTAAGTGGGTGCCCTTTACATTTTCCTGAAACTACTCTCATCTGTTGTCACTACCTTTATTTCAATCTATAGAGCGATTACAGCAAATTCATTTCAATTCGGTAACCGCTACCGATTCATACTATTTCATACATCTTTTCATTAATCTGTTATTTAACTAATTGAAAACCTCAGTTAAAATAATCGCTCGCTATTTCTTTCATATCCATTTCACTATTTGCAAGCAACAACCCTCTATGTACATCAGTTCCACTTTACCTTTTTTATCCTATCATAAAATAAAAAAAAGAAAAATAAAAAGCCTAACATAAATTTTAATTTCATTATGTATATCTTCATTTAGATTGGACATAAATAAATATAACAACATCACCTTCGATGTTGTTGCCAACCGCGGAGAAGACTTACGTTTCCCCATAAGTTCTTCCTCCGGTTTCTCCTCTCCCTTTGCCTTCTTGCTAGTTCATACTAGTATAAGAAGGGCCCTGCATTGCAGGGTTTTTTTCTTTGTCTACTTTTCATTTAAAAAGTGAGATGGTACAGTAAAAGAAAGAGGAGGAAAAAATATGATTCAACGCTTTATAGAACTCGGAGAAGGCTACTCTGATTTATATGAATTACTTGAAATTGCCAAAGCAAACAAAGAACGTATAACACATATGTTACAATTTGAAACTGTAAAAAACGAAAAAAAAGCGTGTTCACTTGTTGTAATACTAAAACCTACAACTACTGGTGATTTCCAGCCATTATACATATGTCGTGAAGGCATTCCTGTACTTGAAAATAAAAAAAGCAAACGTGTTATTTTATTTGAAGAAATGGCAGAACAATTAGGGAAAAAGGTTACTACCTTTACTGTAAAACCGTCGACAACCTTCCCTGAAAAAGAACTCTTTTTTAATCATCTAATTGGTATTTTACGAATGAACAATTTCATTCCTCCAATGAAGTAATACGTTATTTTAAGTAAAAAAAATCCCCCGCTAAATTTAGCAGGGGATTTTTTATTAACTATAATCGTATTCCTTTGCCCGATCAGGACGTGAATTTTCGAATTCCGTTTTTAAAAATGGGCGATACGACTGTTCTACTTTTTTTACAAAAGGAAGTTTATTCAATTTTTGCATCATATGCTCAATTTGTTCCATATCACAATATACAACCGCATATTTCAATCGTTTTGATATGTAATGAATGTTACCATATTTCCTTAAAATCTTGGCATGTTTCAATGAATGTAAATAAACAATCATACTTTGTCGTTGCCCGAACATAATCTTCTCCATCTTCTCCTTTTAAAAACTTATATTCTTATATTTTATGAAAACCAATCAGAAATTTATGACATTAAAAGACAAACTCTGTATACGTTTTCTTCTATATTCTAAAAAACGGGGTAAATTACCCCGTTTTTTTACAACCACAACCGCCTCCGGTACCACAACCACCGCCACAGCCACCCGCATCAAAAAACGGATTTCCTGTTGGAACTTTAATGGAAGAGGATACCTCTGAACCGATTGCTACACTAACTTCATCTAATAACTTTTGCAAAGCAGTTTCTGCTTTTTTAAAGGCTGCAATTTTATCATGCAAATCTACAGAACGCTTTAATTCCCTCATTTTCGTTGAAACGAAAGTGTAGTCAGGATGATATTTACCAAAGCGTTGCACTTCTTCATATCGCTCTTTCATCGCTGTAAACTGTTGAATTAGCGTCTGGACATCTATATCTTCTTGTATATCCTTATAACACTTACGATAATCTTCTGCTATATCTGAACAAATGATTGATTTTGCAAGCTGCTCTGCCTTATCTAAAATCAGTACGCTTTCCAGCGTCGCTACAATCATGAGAGACACCTCCGAGTATTCATCATAACACATTTGGGACAGAACTACTAATTGAAGTCTCTCACCTAAAAGAAAGATATGCTTCTAACTACTTTTCATATAATCCTCTTATACTCCTATACGCTAATATGCTCCGCAATATTGTATTTAAGAACATCCCATTTCCCACTATTTTCTTTCACGTAGCTAATACATGCGTTTTTTAACGGCGTTTTAAATGTAATTTCCTCTGGTGCAATCGCATGTAAAATCGCTTTTATTGCATGTGAATGCGCAACAATGATAATACGCTTATCTCCATGGGTTGCTGCAACCTCTTGTAAAGCGGTAAAACAGCGTTCTACAATCTCTTCGTCCCGCTCCATACCTTCTACATTACCTTCTGCAATTAACTCTCTAACTGTCGCAACTGGTTTCCCAGAAGCTTCTCCAAAATTACGTTCCATAAATCGCTCATCTAATAAAATAGATTGCAATCCAATAGCCTCAGCAATTCCCCTAGCTGTTTCTTGAGCTCTAATTAAAGGGCTACTGATAATAATATCCCACGATTCCGCTTGCAAAGCAGCTGCACTTTGACTCGCTTGCTTCTTCCCCACTTCATTAAGTGGAATATCTTCACGTCCCTGAATAATCTCTTGAAAATTCCAATCAGTTTGTCCATGTCGTACTAAACAAATTTCCGTCATGCTGCAACTCCTTTTTAAATAATCCGCTTCTATTGTATCAAAAGTTCTGCATGACGGACATAGTTTTCCCTTCCAATTATGTTGTATTTTGCTGCTTCATATACTGAAACATATCGATCATAATGGAAGCAACTGCTAATTGATTTTGGAATTTCTCAACTTTATCTGGTATCGTTTTTTTGAAATGTTGCATAGCAGCTAACTCAAAGGCTTCTTTTTCTTCAGGGTTTCGCGTTAGTTTTCTATACCAGTACGGTTGCTCCCTAATATAGCGAGATAAATCCTCATCAGCCTTTATAAACTCCATAATTTCTGCTCTCATCCTCTTTCCCCCTAATCCTTCTGAAAGAAAAATGGATTGTTTTCGGAAGTGCTTTCTGCTTGCCGCGCGGGCTTCCCTTGAAATTGTTGAATAACTTGTTGCACACTACCAATGGCACTCGTCACATTGGCTAAATGGTGTTGCATTTGTTCCACATCTAGCTTTTTAAAGAAAGAAAGCATTTGTCCCATCACATCAGCAGTTTTTTCCTCTTCAGTTCGATTATCTTTTTCTTTTTCTTGTTTATTTTCTTTTACCGAAGAAAAAGCAGGCGCTCCATCAGGTCTAAAAGTTGCCCATATCGGATCTTCTTCACCAAGTAAGTACCATTCTTCATAAAACTGTTGCCAAGTTTTGTGACCACTTCTAACCTCATGGACCATTTTAGGGTGATGGTTTACAAACTCTTTAAACTGTTGAACCGATGGATGTAACGGTCCCTTTGTTGTTGGCATAATCCTCACCTCTTCATGTATATCTACTATATAGTAAGAAAAAAAAGGCACATGGTTCGCCTATTTTTAGACGATTCATGCACCTTTTTATCCTGCTATTTGCATACGGTAAGATTCCTACCTAAAATTCAGTGAATACAAAGCAATTAACCGGGAGGTGTCCCATCCACAACTCAAAGTTTCACTTTATTTCCGAATAAAGTTTTGTGTATAAAACTTTTCGTATACCCCAACACCTAATCCTGTAAATTGTTCATTCAATAAATTCTTTCTATGTCCCTCACTATTTAACCAACCTTGCAACGCCGCAATTCCATCACTATGTTGCGCCGCTATGTTCTCACCAGCAAGTTGAAAAGCTACTTGACCACGTTGCAGGCGATCTCCTAACGTACCAAAAGTAGGCGAGTCGTGGGAAAAATAATTATTATCCTTCATATCTTTACTATGGCCAAATGCAACGTCTGCCGTTTGTTGATCCCATGTTAACAACGGTAATTCATGACGACTTCGAATAATATTTGTTAAATCTAGGATTTGCTGCATATTTCCATTTTCTACTTGCTTCATTTTTTCTGGAGTCAATGGTTGTTCCGCTATTAATTCTCCTGAATAAACCAGCTGATACGGTCTTTGGCGTAATAACGTTTCATCATCCATATAACGAACACCAACAAGCTCATGCGTAAAATGATCAAAGTATAATTGTGCCCATCCATCTTCTACAGGTATTAGTGGTTGTTCCATTACTTCTGTATCAGATAACTCAAATTGATAATTATTTTTCCCTCTTTTTAATGAAATCTCATGTGAAATCGGATTCTTTTTATATACTTCTTCATACTTTTCATTTATATAATAAGGTGTCACCTTAACTTGTTCACCAGCAACATACGCCGTTACAACTTTACGTTCAGCAACTCCAAATTGAACATACCGAGTTAAATCTTGATTATACACCCACCATTCATATCCATAAGCAGACGGCTCTATTCGAGATGGTTCGCCCCACTTTGCTAATAAATTCTCAGGGTCCCCACCAATCATATTTAAAACAGTGTCTGAGGTTTCTTCATTTATTTGCTTTTTCTTTTTCACAATTTTATTTTCTTGCTTAGAGTGAGATGGGGTTAATATATATTGCGAAACGAGTAATTTCCCGTATAAATCCACAGCTAAAATTAAAAATGTAATAATTACGATACGTAATACTTTTTTCAAACGATATACCTCCTGAACAAAACATAAAATTGAGATATACACAAATCCTTTTCTTTCCTTTTTGTGTGTACCGTACTCTTTTCACTATATCATATTTTCACGAAAAAAGTCTGGATTATCCCTTTTCTCTCAATATGAATTGCACTTTCTTATTATTCATACTATTATAAAAATAATAGTATGAATAATAAGAAGGAGGTATTTTATGCAATTTACAAATGCGAAGTTTAATGATGCAGTCGTAGATTTAACTCTTTTAACTGAAATCATGGAAAACAACCATTTTGTACTCGCTGGACAATGGGATTATGAACGCATTACATATGATTATAAATTTGAAATATTAAAGGATATTTATTATTTACGTGTACAAGGTTTTGCTGTTGAAGGTGACATCGGCGGTAGACACGCCCAAGTAAAACTATTACCCCCCTTATTAGGAAAACATTATTATCCTCATGGCGTTGAATATGGTGATGATGAGATTTTCCCAACGAATGTACTTCAAAAAAGCGAACAACTCCTACAAAATATTGAAAAAGAATTGAAAGAACTTCAGATTATTGAATAACAAAAAACGAGAGCATCAATAAGATGCACTCGTTTTTATTTTGTCTGCAAATAAGGGGGTAACTCTTGCAACTGCTCTTTATCCTTTTCACGCTCTCTACGTGCCCATTTAAAGAACACATAGCCGATAATCGTACCGTACACTATTTCCTGGACAATTTTCATAATGATGCCGCCTGTTTGCTGGTCTTGTACTACTGGCATCCAATGTAAAAATTCTGGTCCGGTTATATTTAAATCTGATAAAGTACCCGCTGGTACACAAAGTTCCATTGCCTTCATCCAAGCGGCTGGATCCGTATATGTTGCAAATAATGGTGCAGTCGCAAAAATTATTAATGCACAAGCTGGTGTTAATAAAATACCATTAGCAAACATGTAACCAAGCTTCTTTATATCACTTAACGTTTGATATTCCGGCAACGGATTCAGCATAGGCCACCACATCATTATTGCTGCAAAAAACAATATAGCAAGGCAAATAGGGTGCGCTATTTGACTTTGTTTTACTGTATCAAAAACAACTGGCAAATGATAAAAGGAAAACAGACCGTTAAATACAAACAATGCAATAAGCGGATTTGCAAAAACCTTTAGCACAATTTGAACGAACTTAAAAGAAGTAATATATTGATATAACCATACAGGTATACCAAGCAGTAATAGCGGGGGAACCGCAATATACATTATCGCCATTTCGAACATATGTGCGCTAAATATAATATGACCAATTAAATCAATAGGTCCTCCCTTTACAAAATACAAGAGGACAATCCCAGTCGTAAAATAAAAAATTTGCTTCTTACTTACCTTAGTCGCATTTTCAAACCGCGTTCTATATGGTCCAATAATTAAAAAGTACCCAATAAGAATCGAAAGCATAAATAATAAAAAGATCGGACTCCATAGAGCTTGAAAACCAAATATCCACAAGTTACTCATTGTCACACCCACCTTCTTAAGGTTATCCTTTCACATAATGTGAAAAGGGAGCTGTGACAACACAAGCTCCCTTATTTTTCACTTTTCAAATCCACACGATCGTCATAAAAGCTAAAATTGTAATTAACCCTATTAACAGACCAGAATAAAGAAAGAAACTTGCCGCTTCATGTCCTTTATGACTCATATGCATAAAATAATACAATTGAAAAATCACTTGTACCACTGCTAATAGTAAAATAAACGGTACAGAGAAAGTCGGACTAAAAGTTTTCGGATATGCAACTGCTACAAATGCAACTAATGTTAAAAAAATCATTAATGCAAACGTAACAACTTGATGCTTCATCTCCTCCGCACTTTTTCTCTTCCGATAAACAAGATCAACCTTAGGATTATTCGTTTGCTTTACGGCCATTGTTTATCCCACCATTCCCATTAAATATACTACAGTGAAAATAAACACCCAAACTACGTCAATAAAGTGCCAATAAATTGATGCAACATAAAACTTTGGTGCGTTGTATAAATTTAAGCCCCTCTTCGCATTTCTAAAGATTAATGTTAAAATCCAACATAATCCAAACAACACGTGGAGCCCGTGTGTACCTACAAGAGCATAAAATGCAGAACCAAATGCACTACTTCTCATAGTATGCTTAAATTCATGCGTATAATGATAAAACTCATATATTTCAAACCCCAAAAATCCTAAGCCAAGCAACACTGTTACAAGTAACCAAAGTTGCATTTTCTTAAAGTTGAAATTTTTCATATGATACATTGCATATACACTCGTTAAACTACTTGTTAACAAAAGCATCGTCATGATGAAAACAAGTGGCATTTGAAACATCTCTTGAGATGTTGGTCCGCCATTTGTAGAGTTCTTTAACGCTAAATATGTGCCGAATAAGGAAGCGAACAACACCGTTTCGCCTCCAAGAAATAACCAAAAACCGACAAACTTATTTTTCCCCTCAAGGGTTGCTTTTTCAGGCTCTGCTGGAAATGTTTCATTCGTTAATTTTTCATCTACATGCATTATGCCTTGCCCCCCTTATCCTCTAGATCTTCTTTATGAATATGATATCCATGATCATCGACTACTGAGCGAAGGAACATTGTGCCAAATGTAATGATTAAACCAATAATTGCTACTAACAACCAAAACTTATCTTTTCCACCCTGCATATACATCGCACCAAACGCGGCTATAAATAAACCTAAAGAAATGATAAACGGTGAAAACGAAGGGTTTGGCATATGAATATCACCAACTGGTTCCGCAGCTGTCATCTCCTTATTCCCTTCACGTTTTTCAATCCAAAACGGATCTAGCCCGCGAACAAATGGTAATTGTTTGAAATTATATTCCGGTGTAGGTGCTGGCATTGTCCACTCTAATGTACGTGCATCCCATGGGTCACGACCAGCCTTCTCTTTTGACAATGTTGTTTTAATTACATTGAATAAAAGAACGATTGTGCCAAGAGCCATAAATACTGCTCCAATAGAACTAATCATATTCCCCATTTCTAATCCTTGTCCCTCTAGGTATGTGTAATAACGTCGTGGCATACCAATTAATCCAAGGAAATGCTGAATAAAGAACGTTAAATGGAAACCGATAAAGAATAACCAAAATGTTATCTTTCCTAGCGTTTCATTTAATACCTTATTAAACATAAGTGGCCAATAATAATGTGCACCTGCAAGTAAACCAAATACAACACCGCCGACAATTACATAATGAAAATGTGCTACTACAAAATAATTATCATGAAATTGATAATCAGCTGGTGCAGATGCAAGCATAACGCCTGTAACTCCACCCATAACGAATGATGGAATAAAAGCTACCGCCCACATCATTGGTGTTGTAAACCTAATACTTCCACCCCACATTGTAAAGAGCCAGTTAAATATTTTAATACCTGTCGGAACTGCAATCGCCATTGTTGCAACTGAGAAGATAGCGTTCGCAACAGGACCAAGACCAACTGTAAACATATGATGCGCCCATACCATAAATCCTAAAAAGCCGATTAATACAGTCGCGAACACCATCGATGAATAACCAAATAATCTTTTTTTCGAAAATGTGGCAAAGATTTCTGAGAATATTCCGAAAGCTGGGAGTATAAGAATGTATACTTCTGGGTGACCGAAGATCCAGAATAAATGCTCCCATATAATTGTGTTCCCACCTAATGCCGGATTAAAGAAACTTGTGCCAAATAAGCGATCTAGCATTAAAAGACCTAATCCTACAGTTAATGGAGGAAATGCGAATAATATAAGTGACGATGTTACAAATGTTGTCCATGTAAACATCGGCATGCGCATATAGGTCATTCCTGGCGCTCGCATATTAATAATTGTAACAAGGAAGTTAATACCTCCAATTAATGTACCAATACCTGATATTTGCAAGCCGAGTACATAAAAGTCAACACCATGCCCTTTTGAGGCTAAAGCTAAAGATGCATACGATGTCCAACCTGCATCAGGTGCTCCTCCTAAAAACCAACTTAAATTTAAAAATACTCCACCAAAGAAAAACAACCAGAATCCGAGTGAATTCAAAAACGGGAACGCCACATCACGTGCTCCAATTTGAAGTGGTACTGCGGCGTTCATAAATGCAAACACGAGTGGCATAGCTGCGAGGAAAATCATTGTTGTACCGTGCATCGTTAATACTTGATTATAAGCATCCCCAACAAGAAAAGCATTGTTAGGAATCGCTAACTGAAGGCGAATAAATAGCGCTTCTATTCCGCCTATTATAAAAAATACTCCACCTGCAATTAAATAGAGAATGGCAATCTTTTTATGGTCTACTGTCGTTAAATAATCCCATATGACAGCACCCATCCCCTGTTTTTTTGCTACAGAACTCACGTTTTCAACCTCCCCTTCGCAAATGATCCCTCTTTACTTTTCAATCTTTAACGTTTGTAAATATGCATTTAATGCATTAATTTGATCATCCGTTAAGTTGCCATATTTACCAGTCATTTTATTACCTGGCTTCATATTTTCAGGATCTTTGAGCCATTTTTTTACGTTCTCTTCATTGTTTTCGGCAATACCAGCAACTGTATCGCGATCTGCAAAGTTTGCTAGGTTCGGTGCGATACGAGCAGAAGGTGGTCTACTATCATTTGATCCAACCGCATGACAACCAATACAGCTTTTATTAAATATTTCTTGACCTTCTTGCGCCTTTGTAGAAGCTACTTCTTTTTTTCCATCAATCTTCTTCATATCAGCAAGCCATTTTTTGTACTCGCTTTCATCCAGAGCTTTCACTTTGAATTGCATTAAAGAATGTGATGGGCCACAAAATTCTGTACAAAAACCATTATAAGTGCCCGATTTATCTGCCTTTAACCACATTTTGTTTACATTATCTGTATTTGTATCCATTTTCCCAGCTAAAGATGGAACCCAAAACGAATGTTTAATATCGGCACCCTTCAAATTCAAATACACTTTCTTACCTGTGGGGATGACTAAATCTTGAGAAGTTACTATTTTTTCTGATTTATAAGAAAATTCCCACCAATAAAGATTCGCTGTTACATCAACAACGATAGTATCTTTATCAATATTCTTTTTCTCCATCGCACTTACATCAGCAAGTTTGAATGTATATGTAACAGTCGGAACAGCCAAGATTAACAAAAGAATAATCGGAATAACTGTCCATATAATTTCTAGTTTGTGATTTCCTTCAACTTGCTCTGGAATATAATCTTCCTCACCCTTTTTTTGTCGGAAACGCACAATTACATATAAGAAAATAATAGTAACTACAAGTACTACTCCTATCATGATTGCACTCGCTAATAAGAGCAAATCATATTGCATTTTTGCTACTTCTCCTTGCGGAATTAAAGTAGATTGAAAGGCTTTACCGCATCCCCCTAACAGTAAAGCCAGCAGTGAAACGAACGAAAGCAGTCGCCACTGTTTCTTCATACAAACAACCCCCACTTTCTTTGTGAATTAGATTGTACTTTATAGTTAAGTAAAGTAAATCTCAACGTAAAGAAATCCAATCATGTCGTTGTCTTAGAAGAATGTAACTACAATCATTGACACAAATAAGATTGTTAAGTAATTCAGGGAATAAACAAACATTTTTACGGACCATTTGATGTCATCTTGCTTACGGAAGCCATAAAACCCTAGTACGATCCATCCGATGTTTAGCAATGTTGCAATTACCATGAATGTTATTCCAAGCCCACTCATATAAAATGGTAGTGGTAATAAACATACTGTCCAAATCATAATCTGACGTTTCGTAATATCAAATCCCTGTACAACAGGAAGCATTGGGATTCCTGCATTTCGATATTCATCAACACGTTTCATCGCTAATGCGAGGAAATGTGGGATTTGCCAAATAAACATAATTAAAAATAACATCCAAGCAATTGGATGACTTAAAGACGGATCAATTGCCGCCCATCCAATTAAAGGTGGAACTGCTCCTGATATACTACCTACAACAGTATTTAATGTATATTTTCTCTTCGTCCATAACGTATATAAAACAACGTATGTGAAGGCACCAATAAACGAGATGAATACTGCCATTGGTGTAGTAAGTAATAAAAATGCAAATCCAAGTAGTAAAATTACAAGTCCAAATGCCAGTGCAAATCCAGGTTTATATTTACCTGTTACCGTTGGACGGTTTTTTGTTCTTTCCATTAATGGATCGATATCTCGGTCAATGTAGTTATTTAAACAACATACCCCTGCCATAATTAATGCAGAACCAACGATTGTGAAAAACAGCTTATCTAGATGGTCCATAACACTTAATCCATTAAAATGTAAAGCCAGCCAAAATCCTGTAAATACAGTAAGTGTATTTGAGTTTACAATCCCCATTTTAACGAGTGCTGATAAATCTTGTAACCGAGTTGTTTCCGGTACACTTGAAACAGCTGACTCATCATGCAGCTCACTTGTTGCATGGTTCATCACTTTAACCCCCTCTTAAACCTATCATCTTTCTTAGCTTTTATTTCATATGAAATATTTCGCTTTATATAGCAATATTATTACAGTAGAAATATTGTTAACCCATTCTACTACTAATCTACGCCCATACTCCAATATATTAAATCATATTTCCCGAACATTTTGTGAAGAAAACATGAACTTTTTGTGTCGAATGTTAAAAAACTTTATTCTACTCTATCCTTATCATAACACGATGTTATCTTCTATAATAAACTATTTTGTCATATTTAGCATGTATTCTCCCTATTTCTTTTTAAAATCTCCTTATTTTCACCCAAAATATGTATGTTAATTCCCATTTTTTTCTTCGCGATACGTACATTGCCCTCACCCTTCATTTCTTTGCTATTTTATTATTTTTTATATATCATAGGACTGTGGCACGTTTTATTCTATACATAATGGAATGAAAATATTTCGCAATAACTTCATAGCAGAAAGATGGTGAAAGAGATTGCAACGCTTTATTAAATGGTTAGCAGTCATTACAAGTCTCGATTTACTAATAGTTTTACTAGGAGGCGCTTTAGTTACAAAAACAGGGTCAGGCCAAGGATGCGGTAAATCATGGCCACTTTGTAACGGTGAATTGATTCCATCTAATTTATCAATGGAAACTATTATTGAGCTAAGTCACCGCCTTACATCAGGGTCAGCAGGAATCCTTGTTACTCTTCTTTGTATTTTGTCCTGGAAATATTATAAACATGTGCGCGAAACAAAGACGTTAGCAATTTTATCCTTCGTATTTTTAGTGGCCCAAGCATTAATGGGAGCGGCGGCAGTTGTTTGGGGACAAATGCCTGCTGTATTAGCTATTCACTTTGGTATTTCCTTAATTTCATTTGCTTCTGTTATCTTGTTAACGTGTCTTATTTTTGAAATTGATCAAAAATTCGATGCACGTTCTCTTATTATGGACAAAAAAATGAAATTTCATATTTACGGTGTAACAATTTACAGTTATATTGTTGTCTACACAGGAGCTCTAGTACGTCACGAACGAGCAAGCTTAGCCTGTCCAGACTTCCCTTTATGTAGCAAAAATAGACCTATGCCAACTCAACTACATGAGTGGGTTCAAATGGGGCATAGAGTTGCAGCGATGTTAATTTTCGCTTGGATACTATATGCGATGATTATCGCTATTCGCCATTACAAGCAACAACCTGTAGTATACTGGGGATGGATTATTTCATTTATCCTTGTTACACTTCAAGCTGTAGTGGGAGTTTTAGTCGTATTTACAAATGCTAGTTTATCAATGGCATTATTACATTCTCTCTTCATTTCTTGCTTGTTTGCTGTACTGTGCTATTTAGTTATGTTAGGTACAAGAAGTACGGTCAATGCAAAAGAAGCTGAATTGAATTCTAAGCAAAATAAAACAAAGTAAAACTTTAATCCCTTGCCAATTCGGCAAGGGATTATTTGTACTAAAAAAAGAGCTGCTTTCACACAGCTCTTTTCTTTATTTTAGTGATCTAACTCAATGAGTAAGTCACCCGTTTGAATTGCATCACCATCATTAACATATACCTTCTTCACTTTACCATTGAACGGCGCTTGAACTGTCGTTTCCATTTTCATCGCTTCTGTAATTGCCATAGAATCGCCTTTTTTCACTTCATCGCCTTCTTTTACAACTACTTTAATAACTGTCCCTGGCATTGTTGCACTAATATGGTTTGGATTTTCACGATTCCCTTTCACACGTTGTGCAACTGTTGCTTTTACACTTTCGTCTTTCACAACAATCTCACGTGGTTGACCGTTAAACTCCAAGTAAAGTACACGGTTTCCATCTGGCTGAGGCTCCCCGATTGATACTAGTTTAACCATCAATGTTTTACCTTGTTCGATTTCCACATCGATTTCTTCACCTAGTCTCATTCCATAGAAGAATGTCGGTGTATCAAGCACAGATACGTTTCCATAAAGCTCAGCAACTTTTTCGTAGTCCATAAATACTTTTGGATACAACGCATATGCGACTACATCAAAAATCGTCACTTCGCGTCCAAGTTTATGGAATAACTCTTCTTGTAAAGCATCGAAATTTACTGGCTCTAATAATTCACCTGGTCTTACTGTTAATGGCTCTTTCCCTTTTAAAATTATTTCTTGTAATTTTTTCGGGAAACCACCATATGGTTGTCCTAAATCTCCCGAGAACATTTCAACAACAGATCCTGGGAAGTCCATAGAATGTCCACGCTCTAAAATATCTTGTTCTGTTAGGTGATTTTGAACCATAAATAATGCCATATCACCGACAACTTTAGATGATGGTGTTACTTTTACAATATCGCCAAACATATCATTAACACGGCGATACATCACTTTAACTTCATCAAAGCGATCTCCTAAGCCAACCGCTTTCGCTTGTTGTTGAAGATTACTATACTGTCCGCCCGGCATTTCATGCATATATACCTCTGTGTGAGGAGCATTCATACCACTTTCAAATGGAGCATAGTATTTTCGTACATCTTCCCAATAATGAGATAGTTTTTCTAATGAGTCTATATTAACATCTGGCTGTCTTTCGTTTCCACCTAACGCATAGTATAGTGTATTCGCACTTGGTTGTGACGTTTGACCAGCCATTGAACTCACCGCTACATCGACAATATCAACACCTGCTTCAATTGCCTTTGTATACGTTAAAATACCATTTCCGCTCGTATCGTGTGTGTGCAGGTGAATTGGAATCGACACCGTCTCTTTTAATGCTGAAACTAAATCATATGCTGCGTTTGGCTTTAGTAAGCCCGCCATATCTTTAATTCCTAAAATGTGAGCTCCTGATACTTCCAACTCTTTTGCTAAGTTTTTATAATAATTTAAATCGTATTTACTACGTAACGGGTCATGAATATCTCCTGTGTAACACATTGTCGCTTCTGCAATTTTACCAGTATCTCGTACAGCATCAATCGCAACTCTCATACCTTCTACCCAGTTTAAGCTATCAAAAATACGGAAGACATCAATTCCAGCTTGAGCAGAACATTCCACAAATTTTTGAATTAAATTATCTGGATAGTTTTTGTAACCTACTGCGTTTGAAGAACGAAGTAACATTTGGAATAAAACATTTGGCATTTTTTCACGAAGATCTAGTAATCGTTCCCATGGATCTTCTTTCAAGAAACGATATGCAACATCAAACGTTGCACCGCCCCACATTTCCGCTGAGAATAAGTTTGGTAACATTCTCGCTGTCGGCTCTGCAATGTGATGTAAATCTTTTGTACGAACACGAGTTGCAAGTAATGACTGATGTGCATCACGGAATGTTGTATCAGTTAAAAGTACACGCTTTTGATCTTGTACCCACTTTACTAATCCATCCGCTCCACGCTCATCCAAAATTTGTTTCGTTCCATTTTGGATTGGCTCTGAGTGTATCACATTTGGTATACGAGCATCTGGGAAAATTGGTTTCTCTTTTTTCCCTACTCCTGGGAAGCCATTTACTGTTACTGTACCAATATAATTTAACATTTTTGTTCCTCGGTCTTTACGTTTCGGGAACAAGAATAGTTCAGGTGACGCGTCAATAAATGAAGTGTCATATTCTCCTGATAAGAAGTTTTTATGTTTTACTACATTCTCTAGGAATGGAATATTTGTTTTAATACCACGAATACGGAATTCTTTTAAGTTACGTTCCATTTTTGCAGCGGCTTGTTCAAAAGTAAGTGCCCAAGTAGTAACTTTTACAAGTAAAGAATCGTAGTACGGTGTAATAACTGCACCTTGGAAACTATTGCCTGTATCAAGGCGAACACCAAAACCACCGCCTGATCGGTACGCCATAATTTTCCCTGTATCCGGCATGAAATTATTTAGTGGGTCTTCAGTCGTTACACGAGATTGGATTGCAAATCCATGCACAACCACTTCCTCTTGCTTAGGAACACCTACCATTTTGCTATGTAATGCATGTCCATCAGCTATTAAAATTTGCGATTGAACGATATCCACTCCTGTAATCATCTCTGTAATCGTATGTTCAACTTGAACACGTGGGTTTACTTCAATGAAGTAAAACTCATCACCTTTTACAAGGAATTCTACCGTTCCTGCATTTAAATAGTTTACATTTTTCGTTAACTTAACAGCAGCATCACAAATACGTTGACGCAAATCATCTGAAAGCGACACGCTTGGTGCGATTTCGACAACTTTTTGATGGCGACGTTGCACAGAGCAGTCACGCTCGAATAAGTGAACAACGTTACCTTCTTCATCTGCTAAAATTTGTACTTCTATATGTTTAGGTTTTTCAACGAATTTTTCAACGTATACTTCATCATTACCAAAGGCTGCTTTTGCTTCTGATTTCGCGCGATTATACGATTCTCTTAATTCTTCACTAGCACGTACTATACGCATACCGCGACCGCCACCACCAAGCGATGCTTTAATAATAATCGGGTAATCATACTTTTCAGCAAATTCTGCGACTTCTTCTATTGAATTTACTGGACCATCACTACCAGGAATAACTGGAATTTGTGCTAACTGCGCTTGTGTTCTTGCTTTAACTTTATCTCCAAACATATCTAAGTGCTTACTTTTTGGACCGATAAAGATAATTCCTTCTTCTTCACATCGTTTTGCGAATTGAATATTTTCTGACAAGAAACCATATCCAGGGTGGATTGCATCTACATGATTACTTTTCGCAATCTCAATAATGCCTTCAATATCTAGATAAGCATCAATTGGTTTTTTCCCTTCCCCAACTAAATAGGACTCATCCGCTTTATAGCGATGATAAGAACCGCTATCCTCTTTCGAATAAATTGCAACTGTGTTTAATCCAAGTTCTGAACATGCTCGGAACACACGAATTGCAATCTCTCCACGGTTAGCTACCAATACTTTTTGAATACGTTGCAGCTTTGTCATGATTTTCCCCCTCTATTTTCCTACCACTCTAGAGATAAAATACATACACACTCTAAAGAGCGTGAAGTTCTTCACTTTCTACATTATATTATACTTAGAAAGCTTCACTTTATTTTTATCCATCATACCTTATTTTTCAACAAATGATAAGTTTTCTGATCAATTTGTTTCACAAAAATAGTATAGCATACCTCTTCCTTTTCTAACAACAATATTGTATGTCACATTATTTTTAATATGATATATCTTTAATCGATATAACGAATTAGTATATCACATTAAAAATGAACGAAATAAAAAGCACACTGAGTTCTTCATCCCAGTGTGCTTTTTATTTTACAACAACAAGATGTGGTCCACCTTGCCCTATTTCTGTATTCATTTCATTTTGTAGTTTCTCTTGTCGTTTTACATGACTGGCGATATTTAACAGTACACCCATTGCAAGCAGATTAGCTAATAAAGAACTACCACCATAACTTACAAACGGTAATGGTACCCCTGTAAGTGGTATTAACCCAGACATACCACCGACATTAATAAAAGTTTGAACTCCAAACAAACTTGCAATTCCAATTGCTATTAAACTTCCAAACGGATCTTTACACTTTTGTGCAATTCTAAATGAACGAATAATAATGAGTAGTAAACAGATCAAAATGACAGCTATACCTATAAAACCAAGCTCTTCAGATATAATTGCCATAATAAAATCTGTTTGCGGTTCTGGTAAGTATCCATATTTTTGTACACTGTTTCCTAATCCTCGACCATTTAGCCCTCCTGAAGCAATTCCAATAAAAGAATTTATTAATTGGAACCCATCATTCTGAGGATCGTTAAATGGATCCAGAAAAACTGAAAAGCGAGCTTTTTGGTACTGACTTAACATATAATTCCCAATAAAATATAGCGCTGGAATCCATATTATAGACGTTAAGAGGAATCGCTTTATACTTAAATTAACGTTAACTCCTGAACAAAAGAACATAATCAATACAGTTCCACCTATTAGTATATCGGTCCCTAAGTCATTTTGAAGTAAAATTAATCCCATCGCTCCACCGACAACAGCTAGAGGAGGAATTATCCCTTGTACAAAAGCTGTTTGCGTTTCTTGTTTCTTAGCAAAAAAGTTTGCTAACGTAATAATAACCGTTATTTTCACAAACTCAGCTGGTTGTATACCTAATATCCATCCTTTTGCACCATTTACGTCCTTACCGAAAATCAAGGCTGCTAATAATAGACCAATACTCCCTATTCCCATTGCAATCAAAGCTATTCGCTTTCTCCAAAACTTATAAGGAATAGCAACGATAATCGCTAACATTATCGTTCCAATAGCTAGAGCAATTAATTGTTTTTTAAAAAAGTAATTTGCTGGCCAGTTATGCCTTGAAATCGCAACAATGGAACTAGAACTATATACCATTATAACTCCCAACACACATAAGATAACAAGAGGAAGTAATAATGAATAATCCATCGATTTCCATACTTTTTTCATTTCATTTCCTCTTTCTGTTTCAATTTAATTATTGTTGTATTCCATATGTATATAGGTTCTTCCTGCTTTATTATACAAATAAAAAGCCCAAACTATTTCAGTTTGAGCCCCCTTATTTGAACCCGTTATTGTTGTTTGTTTGTAAATGCTTCATGAAGTGCAGATAACTCACGTTCGAGCTCTCCTAACATTGCTTTCCCTTGTTCTTCTGCAATAAGACCAAGACGAACCGCAAAATCGACCTCTCGGGATAGTCCAAACATTTGTGTGTCTAACACTTCTTCATATAATGGACATTGCGGCATTGTAAGATTGTCCATTTGCACCTTAATAAGTCTTAAGATCTTCTCCGCATCCGCTTGTAGAAGGGCAAGTGCCTTTTCCTGATGATTTGATACTGTCTCAGACGCCAAATTGATTCCCTCCGTTTCCGTCCAACTCTCTTCTATCTATTAATATTAGCGATAGTTTTAATAAATTGCAATAGAAACATTTTTTGTGACAATAGTGTCTAATACTATTATACTGAAAAGTGGGAGTATAACACAAATGGGGGAACAACAATGAGCGAAATTTTATTTATTAATGGAAAAGTACGTTTTCCAATCACTATCGATCCAACTGTTTGGATTTTTGATGATCGAAAATTAGATTTGACAACTTACTTTGATGAAACTAGAGAAGAATCGTCCGAATTAGAAACATACTTAAAACATACTTCAGAGCATTGGGATCGCGAAATCCGTGATGGCGCTGCCTTCCCGCCAATCCAACAAAGCGTAAAGAAATATAAAAAAGAACAGCTTATTAACGGAACATTTGGTATACCACTTCAGCCATTTCTTAAAAATGCTGAAATTTTAGAAGGTGCTACTCAAGTCGAAATTGAAACCACAGACAATTCGATTACACTTCCGTTAGAAACAGCCAATCAAGCAATTCTCGGTTTTTCAAAAGAAGGTAAACCATTAAGAGAAGACGGGCCTGTTCATCTATATTTCCACGATGGATCTAATAGACAAAATCCGATTCGTAACATCCGTAAATTTACTATCATTTAAATTGTATAATTAAAAGGCAAAAAAGGAGTGAGCTGAGGCCCACTCCTTTTTATAATAAATCCGCTGCTAGTTGAGCTAAATTAGAACGCTCTCCTTTAACAAATTTTACATGACCACTAATACGTTGCTCTTTAAACTTCTCTACAACATATGTTAAGCCATTATTATATTCATCTAAATACGGGTGATCAATTTGCTGAGGATCTCCCATTAATACAATCTTACTTTTTTCGCCTACTCTTGTTAATATCGTCTTTACTTCATGCTTCGTTAAATTTTGTGCCTCATCAATTATAATGAACTGGTCTGGAATACTTCTCCCACGTATATACGTAAGCGCCTCTACTTCAATCGAACCCATTCCAGCTAAAATAGCATCTAGCTCTCCAGGCTTTTTCGTATTAAATAAATACTCTAGATTATCAAAGATCGGCTGCATCCACGGTCTTAATTTTTCTTCTTTTTCTCCTGGTAAATAACCGATATCTTTTCCTACTGGAACGATTGGTCTCGCAACAAGTAGCTTTTTATATAACCCTAAATCTTCCGTTTGCATGAGCCCCGAAGCTAATGCAAGTAACGTTTTTCCTGTACCGGCTTTCCCTGTTAACGTTACAAGTGGAATATCTTCCCGAAGCAACAATTCTAATCCCATAATTTGCTGCACGTTTCGTGGGCGTATCCCCCACACTTGCTCATTGTGAAAAATAAGTTTCTTTACCTTCTTACCTAAATGATCCACAATCCCAAGTGCAGAACTAGAGCCCCCTAGTGCATCTTTCATTACAACAAACTGATTTGGATAAAAAGGATGATTTGCGATTTCAGATAAAGGCAGTTCACCTTTTTCATAAAAATAATCCAATTGTTCTTTGGATATATATCCTTCTAAAAATCCTGAATATATATTTTCCACTTCTATTACTCGGTCACTTAAATAATCTTCAGCCTTCAAACCAATTGCATCAGCTTTTACCCTTACGAGCACGTCTTTACTTACTAAAATAACAGACTTCCCGTCCTCTTTTTCTTGTTCTTCTAAAGATAGGTTTTTCGCTACCGCTAAAATTCGATTATCATTTGTTTTTTCTACAAAAATATCTTGCAGTTGAACAAATGAGCGATGATTTAATTCAATACGAAATGTACCGCCGTTTTCTAACGGAATACTTTCATGCAGCTTTCCTATTTCGCGAAATTTATCTATTAACTTAGACACATAACGAGCATTTCGTCCTACTTCATCCATATAACGTTTTTTCGAATCAACCTCTTCTAATACAACTGCTGGAATCACTACTTCATTTGTTGCAAATGAAAAAATAGATAAAGGATCCTGCAAAAGTACATTCGTATCTAACACATAAATTTTATCCAACCTGTTACCCCCTGACTCCACTTTTAAATTTGTAGAACAAGGGTTTCATCCATAAAATATGGACGAACCATTGTTATAATTATATGTAACGTATAAACGAGGTAGAATCGAAATTCATAGAAATTAAACCTTTTCTTTATTTTTTATTCATTTCTATTCAATATATTACTTTTAATTATTATTTTTCACATTAAATCACAATACTCGATTACAAAAGTTAATGAACGACTTTCCTATTCATCCCATTTATAATTCTTTCATTCCTACCAACACTTGATTATCCAGCTTTTTCGCAGCTCGAAGATCATATGTTTTTTCATATACTGGTTCTGTAGCAAGTTTCGCTCCATAAAACATAACATCACGAACTTCTTGCACATTCACTTCTATTACAGCTAATTTTAGAGGAATCCCTTCCATTCTATCTGTTAAAATCTCACCTTCACCACATATGGAAAATACGGATTCATTCGCCATTATAGTCAATACTACCCCTGTACTATGCCGTATATTTTCCACAATACGTGAGCGTTGATCTACCGCAAATCGAATACTAGTTTCACTCACTGCATATACCCAAGAAATAGCACTTACGTTAGGAATTTGTTTTTCGAAATCTGTCGTTGCTACCATAACGATACACTCTTTACGTAACGATTGTACTAAATCATCTGTCAATGTAGGCTCTACTACATTCGCCATATCTCCACCTCCAAATAATCTTTCTATATCCCTATCATAACTTATTTTTCGAATTGCGAAAATATTATTTTTTCCCGCTATTATTCAAAAACATTATGCTTCCATGATATACTTATACTGATAGAATTCGTATTGAGGTGACGAAATGAGAGTCAGATGTATGATTTGTGATAAAAAAGATATGTTAGATGACGAAAATCCTATGGCAAAAAAACTGCGTAATCGCCCTATTCATACATATATGTGCATGGAATGTACGGAACGCATTGCAGAGCGTACTATGGAACGCCATGCAAGTGGTAATTTCCGATTATATCGTGATAAAAAAGTAGAAGACGATTGGTAAACCGTAAATAAGTCCTTAATCATATAGATAAGGACTTATTTGTATTTTTCTGGTTCACGATTCATCTGATCCAAAAAACAATCAATTGCTTCTACTGGAAATCTTGCACATCTTATTTCTCCATCAATTTCATATGTAATTAAATACATTTCCTCGTTCTTTTCCACTTCTACATTTCGTAATTTATGCTCTTCATATATCATATTTCGAAATAATACATACGTTTCTTGTGCAGCGCTATCATCTGGACGCGCTTCCGCAACAGTTTTAATTGTTAACCAATTATATAGTGCATCTTGTACCGAGCGCATGAAACTCCCCCTTTTCACCCTGCTTTTTGTTGTTTCGCTTGACGTAAACGCAATCTATAAATTCCAAGTACAATCGCCGCTACAACGAGCCCCTCTCCAACTGGTAGAAAAACTGCAAAGAAAGTTAATACCGTGCATCCAATTGCTAAAGATATGTATATTACTATATTTTTTAGCACTGATAGCTTCCTTGCAAATCCTAAATTATATACAAGTGCACTCAATATAATAATTGTTCCATAAAGTAACCACATCCCTAGTTCTGGATTTCCATCAACTTTGCACAATTTCGCGAAAAATGACATTCTTTCTAACACTATCTTTCCTCCCTTCTCATAAAAACAAATTTTCTTTATGTACTTAATACAAGAGTAACTCGCAAAAAAAATACTGTCCACAAAAAAGAATAAATATTCTAAAAATAAACAAAATAAAAAAACAACTACCTTTTATAAAGGTAGTTGTTTTTTTATTTTTACGCTTCTACAGATTTCTTTTTCTTAGCAGCTCTTTCGCGCTCACTCTTATCAAGAATCTTTTTACGTAGACGAATTGATTCTGGAGTTACTTCACAGAACTCGTCATCGTTTAAGTACTCTAATGACTCTTCTAAAGTCATTAAGCGTGGTTTTTTCATTGTTGAAGTTTGATCTTTCGTTGCAGAACGAATGTTCGTTTGTTGTTTCATTTTTACAACGTTAACTGTTAAATCATTCTCACGTGTATGTTCTCCAACAATCATACCAGCATATACTTCTGTACCTGGTTCAACGAAGATTACACCGCGATCTTCAACTTGCATAATACCGTATTGTGATGCTTTTCCTGCTTCAAGTGAAACTAGAACACCTTGACGACGTCCACCCACTTGTCCAGCATGTACTGGTTGGTAGCAATCGAATGTGTGGTTTAAAATACCGTAACCACGAGTTAATGTTAAGAATTCTGTTGTGTAACCAATTAAACCACGTGCTGGAACCATGAAAGTAAGGCGAACTTGACCGTTTCCGTTATTCACCATATCTAACATTTCACCTTTACGTGCACCCATAGATTCCATAATAGAACCTGTGTATTCTTCAGGCACATCGATTTGCACGCGCTCTACAGGCTCACATCTTACGCCATCAACTTCTTTAATAATTACTTCAGGCTTAGATACTTGTAGTTCATAACCTTCACGACGCATGTTTTCAATTAAGATAGATAAATGTAATTCTCCGCGTCCAGATACGATCCATGCATCAGGAGAATCTGTATTATCTACACGCAAACTTACATCTGTTTCTAATTGTGAACGAAGACGCTCTTCAATTTTACGAGATGTAATGAATTTACCTTCACGACCTGCAAATGGGCTGTTATTTACAAGGAATGTCATTTGTAATGTTGGCTCATCGATACGTAATAATGGTAAAGCCTCTTCATGCTCAACCGGACATACCGTTTCACCTACGTTAATGTCTTCCATACCTGAAACAGCTACTAAATCTCCAGCTTTTGCTTCTTCAATTTCTTGTCGTTTTAATCCAATATAACCAAATAATTTAGTTACACGGAATTGTTTTACAGTTCCGTCAACCTTCATTAATGCAACTTGTTGTCCTACTTTCATTGTACCACGGAATATACGTCCAACCCCGATACGACCAACATAGTCATTGTAATCAAGAAGCGCTACTTGGAATTGAAGTGGCTCTTCGCTGTTATCAACTGGTGCTGGAATATGTTCAATGATTGTGTCAAACAATGATTTCATATTCTCTTCTTGGTTTGCTGGATTTGAATCTAAGCTTGCTGTTCCGTTCATTGCTGATGCAAATACAACCGGGAACTCTAATTGATCTTCGTTTGCACCAAGTTCGATGAATAAGTCAACTACTTCATCAACTACTTCATCAGGGCGAGCGAAGTCACGGTCAATTTTGTTTACAACAACGATTGGCGTTAAGTTTTGCTCAAGAGCTTTCTTTAAAACAAATCGTGTTTGTGGCATACAACCTTCATATGCATCAACAACAAGCAGAACACCATCAACCATTTTCATGATACGTTCTACTTCTCCACCGAAGTCAGCGTGACCAGGTGTATCTAAAATGTTAATTCGTTTATCTTCATAGTGAATCGCAGTATTTTTTGCTAAAATTGTAATACCGCGTTCTCTTTCTAGATCATTCGAATCCATTGCACGTTCTTCAACGTGTTCGTTTGCACGGAAAGTCCCCGCTTGACGTAATAACTGGTCAACAAGTGTTGTTTTACCATGGTCAACGTGGGCAATAATTGCTATATTTCGTAAATCTTGTCGTTTTTTCAACATGTCCAACTCCTAATGTCTTTTTAATCCTTCTCTATTATAAGAGCGAAGGGGATACTATGGCAATCAAAATAAAATCAAGAATGAAAATATAGTTGTATTCTTACTTTTGTGAAAGTAAAATGAGATTGGAGGGTGAAGAAATGGAACACATTCAATATCGCTTTTTATTAACTGCAATTATCGGTGTTATTTTCTTAATCGGTATCGGCATTATGGTTGCTGAAAATAGTCCCATTGGTATTATTATTTGCATTATCGGCACATTTGTTACAGTTGGATACGGTTTTGTAACAAAAAGAAAAATGCGTAAATCGCAATAACGTTAAAAAGTAAGAAGCTTCTTTTATAGCCTCTTACTTTTTTTGTTACTGCGATACAAATAGGAATACCTCTTCGTATACTCCTGGTTTTGCAACTAACACACTGCTCTTCTCTATGATAGAAAGAGGAGTTCCAGAGAAGGTTGTCACTCTCCCGCCAACTTCTTCTACAATAATCTGTCCCCCGCCAAAGTCCCATGGCGATAAACGTGGTGTTACATACGCATCTAATCTTCCCGTTGCAACATATACCATTTCTAGCGCAGCACAACCATAAGACCTCGTTCCTCTCGCTTTCTTAACAAGCCTCATCATTTTTTTCGTATTCAGCAATGGATTATCAGTAAGCCATATCGCATTTAGAGCTATAATTCCCTGCTCTATTGTTCCTTCTTCTAGCATGGGAATAGGTAAATCATTACAAAAGGCCCCTTCTCCCTTTACCGCATGATATAATTCATCATGAACTGGATCATAAATAAGGCCAATTTTTCCGATACCGTTCTCATAAATTCCAATTGAGATTGCGAAATTTCTTTTTTGGTGAACAAAGTTCATCGTGCCGTCAATTGGATCAATTAACCAAACAACCCCATTAGAAGAAGTGATTTCATCTCCATAGCCTTCTTCTCCTAAAATATTATGGGCCGGGAATGTTTCTTTAATTCTCCCAATTAAAAACCGCTCCGTCTCTCGATCCATGTTTGTTACTAAATCCGCTGCATTAGATTTTGTTTCTATAATAAGTGCTTTTTTCAGCGATCCCATTAAACGTTCTCCCGCTTCTCGAATCCACTGTTTTGCGTGTGTATCAATATCTTTCCATATCTCGTGCATGTTTAAACACTCCGATCTATACTGTTCACAGAAAAAACGAACCCTTTATAAGGTTCGCACCAACTAATTTTTTATTCATATACTATTATTACGCTTCTAAACGAATCATTTCAAGTCTTAACACTTCTAATTTTTCTACGCACTCTTCTTTTTTCTGTTTGTCATTCTCCATCATTGCATCATATAAAGTTGCTAATTCATAATCTAGCTCCAAACGTAGCACCGGAATTCTTTTTTCAGCATCTGTTCTCTTTAACGCATTAATCACCTGTCTCATATTATTTGCCTCCTCCCAATATTCGTTTGCCCTCGGACTAGAATTGATTCAATTTTCTGATTTTTTGTTTTATACTATACTATGTTGGATAAATCATCTATGCAACAAAATTATATTTTTTTATTAAAATTTTTTTGTGCTGTTTTTTTTATGAATAGTACAAGCTATGCTAAAATAAAACAAAATAGGAGTTGGAGGAACAATCATGCCACTACAAACATTCACATCAACTGATTTTGAAGTTTTTACTGTTGATGGTCTTGAAGAACGAATGAGCGCAATTAAAACGAATATTCATCCTAAGCTAGAAGCTTTAGGGGAACAGTTTGCAGAATACTTATCAAAACAAACCGATGAAAACTTTTTCTACCATGTAGCCAAACACGCACGCCGCAAAGTCAATCCACCAAACGATACTTGGGTTGCTTTTTCAACAAATAAACGTGGATATAAAATGTTACCACATTTTCAAATTGGTTTATGGGGTACTCACGCTTTCATATACTTTGGTTTAATCTATGAGTGTCCACAAAAAGTGGAGACGGCTCACGCCTTCTTAGAACACTTAAATGATTTAAAAACGAATATTCCAAATGACTTCGTTTGGTCCATTGACCATACTAAACCAGGTGTAAAATTACATAAAACGCTTGAAACGGAAGACTTACAAAAGATGATTGAACGTTTAGCTACTGTGAAAAAAGCAGAATTATTAGTTGGTATTCATATATCACCAGAGGAGTTTTCAGCAATGGCCAACGAACAATTCCTTGCTAAGATTGAATCTACGATGCAATCACTCCTTCCTTTATATGCGATTTCTAATCGATAAATCGATAGTAGAAAACGGACAATTTATATTGTCCGTTTTTAGTTGTTATCACATTATAGCACTTTGTATTTTAATTTTCAAAATATTTTTACATTTTTACAATCTTTTTTTCCGCTACCTCTTTTGCCTTTTGAATCGCACGATATATAGAATAGCCACTTACTTCTTGAAATTCTTTATCAATTTTTTTCTCCGCTGCCTTCGATGGCACAATTTCTTTAAAACGACGATATAATTCCATCAGGTCTTCTCTCAAAACTCCTTTTTCATATACCTTTTCAATCGTTTCATAAAACTTTACAACAGCTACCATTTCTTCATTTGACCAATCGTAATCAAGTGGATATTGATATTCCATTTTTGCACCTCATTCAGTATTCTTTCTTTTTCCATTATGCTACCTTTAAAAGAACCTTTTATTCTTCACTATAGCCACTCTGCATTATACACCATTTATCCATTTCAATGGAATTGTCTTCCTCTTTGCGGTATTTAAAATATAACTATTAAACATACTCACCTTGAAAATAAGATTTTTCTATACATCTATAATTATTGGTGATATAATGCTTTTGTTTTATAGAAAGTAAAGTGAGACTACCATCCCCAAAAAGGCTTTTGTGAATGGCAGGAAAACAAGTCACGTTCTAAAAGTTAGTCATCTTAAATCCCTTTTAGAATGAGATGAAATTATATAAAACAAATTCTAATAAATATTACGAAGAAGAAGGGGTGTATAGATTGTCCCAATACGAAACACCATTGTTTACCGCTTTAGTTGAGCACAGTAAGCGAAATCCAGTTCAATTCCATATTCCAGGTCATAAAAAAGGACAGGGCATGGATCCAACATTTCGCGAATTTATTGGGCATAATGCATTAGCAATTGATTTAATTAACATTGCGCCACTCGATGATTTACATCATCCAAAAGGTATGATTAAAGAAGCTCAGGATTTAGCCGCCGCTGCTTTCGGTGCAGATCATACTTTCTTTTCCATTCAAGGTACAAGTGGTGCAATTATGACAATGGTGATGAGCGTTTGCGGCCCTGGCGATAAAATCCTCGTGCCACGAAACGTGCATAAATCTGTAATGTCAGCTATTATTTTCTCAGGTGCAAAACCGATTTTCATGCATCCTGAGATTGATCCGAAGCTTGGTATTTCACACGGGATCACAATGCAGTCTGTCAAAAAAGCTCTCGAAGAGCACTCAGATGCGAAAGGCTTACTTGTTATTAACCCAACATACTTTGGGTTTGCTGCAGATTTAGAACAGATTGTAAAATTAGCTCATTCTTATGATATTCCTGTACTTGTTGATGAGGCTCACGGTGTTCATATCCATTTTCATGATGAACTACCAATCTCGGCTATGCAAGCAGGTGCAGATATGGCAGCAACAAGTGTTCACAAATTAGGAGGGTCTTTAACCCAAAGCTCTATTCTTAATGTAAAAGAAGGCCTTGTGAACGTAAAGCATGTCCAATCCATTATTAGCATGCTTACGACAACATCAACTTCTTACATTTTGTTAGCATCCCTTGATGTTGCTAGAAAACGTCTTGCTACAGAAGGAAAAGTTCTCATAGAACAAACAATAAAATTAGCTGAACATGTTCGTGATGCTATTAATGCTATTGAGCATCTTTATTGTCCTGGAAAAGAAATGCTAGGAACAGATGCTACTTTTAACTATGATCCTACAAAGATAATTATATCTGTAAAAGATTTAGGTATTACTGGCCATGAGGCTGAAGTATGGCTTAGAGAACATTACAACATTGAAGTAGAACTCTCTGATCTATATAACATACTTTGTCTTATCACTTTTGGAGATACCGAAAGTGAAACTGATACACTTATCACAGCATTACAAGATTTAGCAACAACATACAGAAATAGAGTAGATACAGGTGTTCAAGTACAAGTAGACATTCCAGAAATACCTGTGCTAGCACTTTCTCCTAGAGATGCTTTTTATTCAGAGACGGAAGTCATTCCGTTTGAAAACGCAGCAGGTCGCATAATAGCTGATTTTGTTATGGTTTATCCGCCAGGGATTCCAATCTTTACTCCGGGGGAAATTATTACACAAGAAAACTTAGAGTATATTCGTAAAAATTTAGAAGCAGGGTTACCTGTACAAGGACCCGAAGATATGACGTTACAAACATTACGTGTTATTAAAGAGTACAAGCCTATCAGTTGATAGGCTTTTCTTTCACCTTTTTTTCCTTTTCTCATACGATATTAAAGAATGTAACGTATAGGTGGGGATACTATTATGATTGTAATAGGCCGTTCTATTGTACATCCTTATATCACAAATGAATATGAGCCATTTGCAGCTGAGAAACAACAAATTTTATCCATTATGGCAGGAAATCAAGAAGTTTATTCCTTCCGAACAGCTGATGAACTCAGCTTTGATCTTAATTTGCGAGTTAATATTATTACTTCCGCGCTAGAACTTTTTCAAAGTGGCTTTCAGTTTCGTACATTTCAACAATCTTTTTGCAACACTAAGTTTTGGGAAAGAACATCACTTGGTGGATTTAAGCTACTTCCAAACATACCGCCTTCCATTGCCATCCAAGATATTTTCAAAAACGGAAAACTATATGGAACTGAATGCGCAACCGCTATGATAATTATTTTTTACAAAGCATTACTATCATTGTACGAGGAAGAAACTTTCAACCGACTATTTGCAAACCTTTTACTTTATACATGGGACTATGATCATGATTTAAAGCTCATAACAAAAACGGGTGGCGATCTTGTTCCAGGCGATCTCGTTTACTTTAAAAATCCACAAGTGAATCCAGCTACAATCGAGTGGCAAGGAGAAAACACAATCTATTTAGGAAATTTCTTTTTTTACGGGCATGGCGTAGGTGTAAAAACAAAAGAGGAAATTATCTACTCATTAAATGAACGACGAGTCCCTTATGCATTTATTTCGGCTTTCTTGACTGATACTATTACTCGTATCGATAGTCGTACTATGAGCCACTACAGTTCGCCTAGCACACCACAAACATCAATAGGATTTATTCCAATTAGAGATGATGCAATCGTTGCAACAGTCGGACATACAACTACAGTCTATTAAAAAAACGCCTACATGTGTAGGCGTTTTTTCTTCATTATTAAGCTTTTGAGTGTTCCTTTTGGTCACATTCGCAATGAGATCCACATTTCCCGTAAAGTACTGTTGATTTTTCATCTTCAAAATGTCCGATTGTTCCTTCACATACTTGGCATACGATTGTTCCCATTTTTCATTTCCCCCTGAGTTTTAATAATAATCTACTTATTTATAATTAAGCTTTCGCATTGTCTCTTTTAGCACATTCACAATTTGTACCACATTTTCCGTAAAGCACTGTCGTTTTTTCATCTTCAAAATGTCCGATCGTTCCTTCACATACTTGGCATACGATTGTTCCCATTTTTCATTTCCCCCTAAGTTTATGGTCCTAAAAACTTTTAGCTGTCCATTTCCTATCAATTATTGGGCTTTTGTATGCTCTGTGTGATCACATCCGCAAGATCCACATTTCCCGTAAAGTACCGTTACTTTCTCATCTTCAAAGTGTGCAATTGTACCTTCACAATCTTGACATACGATTGTTCCCATTTTTCATTTCCCCCTAAGTTTATAATCCCAAAAACTTTTTGTAACCGCTTAACTTTCTGTTTTTATTTTAATATGTTATACTTTTTACGTCAATAGGTTTTTAGTATAACACATTAAATATTTTTAAATTAAATTAGTATGCGATATTAACACAAAAAAACAGTCATATCTCATACGTACGACTGTTTCTTGTTAATTATTCTTCATACTCCGCATGCAAAGAAGTAGACGGAACAAGAAATTTAAAAAACTGAGCTAACTCCTCTGCCTCCTCTTCCGACCCTAACTTAAAAGTTTCTTGTATATAAGGAACATTTTCCACATCATCTCGTCCAAGCAAAGTAGATCTCCCTGTTTGCATACAAACAATAAGTGGCTTTCCAAAAAACATATTTGTATAAATAACTCCAAAATCATAACGTGTATCATGCGTCATAAATCCTAAAAATCGTACCTTCACACTTTCATGCTCATCATACAATTTTTCAAACATCAGTTTCCACCTTTCTCAATAACACTTCCTACTCAATAATATATTAAACAAAAAAAGTAATACTCCTTTTAATTGTCAAAAAATTCAGTAGGATGTAGAATGATATTATTCTACTAAACTAGGGGGTAAATTTGTATGCAACACGCCTTTATTACACTTGTACCTAAATCCAATCAACAATCTGTTTCAATAGAGGATGTCAAACATCTGTTTCATAACTATAAAACCGTTACTTCCAAGACTGGTGATCAAATTAATTACGCCTATACAAATACAGCTTTTCCTTATGAAATATTAGATACATCAGCAACAACATTAAAACTCCAATCGAGTCACGACCGATATAATTCTATTTATGTGGGGATTGGAATAGAAAAGGAACAATCTTTCATACAGATTTCTTTACCCACCACAGCAACATTTGGCGATAAAGGAAAAGCAAATGAATTTAGCCGTTTTCTAGCGAAGAAATTGGAAGGAGAGTTACAATTATTTAATGGAAGAACAATGTATTTCTATAAACGTTAATTTAAAAAATTGAGAATATGATTAAAAAAAGTATGCAATTTGAACACGTAAGGAATAATGCCTGCTTCCTTGCGTGTAATACAAAACATGCAATTACATATGCCAAATAAAGAAATACGAAAAAGAGAATTACTTTATAATGAAACTTATCACCATTCGATAATGTTAATACAATGGAAAAACCACTCCATAATAGAAAATGATAAAATATAACATGTAATATTCTCATGGAACCTTCTCCTTTGACATGCCCTATTTTATTAATATATGGGATTAAGTTTGAATCAATTACATATTATATGAAAGTATATATACTGCTTTTGGATTAACGTATGTTCTAACGATTCATTTAAAGTATTATATATATTCATTCGACAAGTACATATAAAGACCTTGCACGCCATTATATTAAAAATAACCCATCTCTTTAAATAAGAGATGGGTTATTTACATTACTTAAATTATTTTACAATGTGAATTGGCATTCCAAGAGCAACCTCAGCTGCTTCCATTGTGATTTCACCTAATGTTGGGTGAGCGTGGATTGTTTGAGCGATATCTTCTGCTGTCATTCCAGCTTCGATAGCTAAACCAATCTCAGAGATAATATCAGAAGCGCCTGCACCTGCAACTTGTGCACCTACAAGAAGACCATCTTCTTTACGTGTTACAAGTTGTAAGAAACCGTCAGTGCTGTTTAATGATAACGCACGACCGTTTGCAGCGAATGGGAACTTAGATACAGCTACTGTCATTCCTGCTTCTTCAGCTTGTTTCTTAGTGTAACCAACAGATGCTAATTCTGGATCAGTGAAGCATACTGCAGGAATTCCGATGTAATCGATAGCTGATGCATGGCCACTAATTGCTTCAACAGCTACTTTACCTTCGTAAGAAGCTTTGTGAGCTAATGGTGGTCCAGGAACGATATCACCGATTGCATAGATGTTTGGTACGTTTGTACGACATTGCTCATCGATTTCGATGATGCCGCGGTCAGTCATTTTAACTCCAACTTGCTCAAGACCAATTTCTTGAGTGTTTGGACGACGACCTACAGTTACTAATACGTAATCTGCTTCTACAGTTTGGATTTCACCTTTAACTTCAAAGCTAACTTTTACGCCAGTTTCTGTTTCTTCAACGCCTTTAGCCATAGCTTTTGTATGGATATTTACGTTACCTTTCTTTTGAAGAGCACGTTTAACAACAGAGCTCATTGCTTTTTCGAAACCAGCTAAGATTTCGTCGCCAGCTTCTACTACAGTAACTTCTGTACCGAAGTTAGCATATGCAGTACCTAATTCCATACCGATGTAACCGCCGCCGATTACAACAAGTTTTTTAGGAATTTCAGGTAAGCTTAAAGCGCCTGTAGAGTTGATAACACGTTTAGAGTATTTGAATCCAGGAATTTCGATTGGTGTAGAACCAGTTGCAAGAACAGCATTTTTAAACGTATAAGTTTGTGCTGCATCTTCAGTCATTACGCGTAATGTGTTAGCATCTACGAAGTAAGCTTCACCGCGAATGATTTCAACTTTGTTACCTTTAAGAAGGCCTTCAACACCGCCAGTTAATTTCTTAACTACGCCGTTTTTCCATTCTTGAACTTTTGTAAAGTCAACTTTTACGTTCTCTGCAGTAATACCCATGTCATCAGAATGCATTGCATTCTCATAACGGTGACCTGCATTGATTAACGCTTTTGAAGGAATACATCCAACGTTTAAGCATACGCCACCAAGGTTAGCTTTTTCAATGATTGCTACCTTTTGACCTAATTGTGCTGCACGAATTGCCGCAACGTATCCACCAGGACCTGCACCAACAACGACTGTATCTAATTCAATTGGGAAATCTCCTACTACCATTGTTATTACGCCTCCATTACTAATAATTGTGGGTCATTCAATAGACGTTTAATTTGGTTTAATGCTTTTTGAGCAGTTGCGCCGTCAATTAAACGATGGTCAAAGCTTAGAGATAATGCTAATACTGGAGCTGCAACGATTTCACCATTTTTCACAACTGGTTTCTCAGCGATACGGCCGATACCAAGGATTGCTACTTCTGGGTGATTGATAACTGGAGTGAACCATTGTCCACCTGCAGAACCAATGTTTGTAATTGTGCAAGAAGCACCTTTCATTTCAGCTGGAGCTAAACGTCCGTCACGTGCTTTACCAGCAAGTTCATTGATCTCGTTAGAGATAGTAAAGATAGATTTACGATCTGTATCTTTAACAACTGGTACTAATAGACCTTTGTCTGTATCAGCTGCGATACCGATGTTGAAGTAATGTTTATGAACGATTTCTTGAGAAGCATCGTCTAAAGCAGTATTCAACATTGGGAATTCACGTAATGCAGATGTTAAAGCTTTTACAACGTATGGAAGGTAAGTTAATTTAATACCTTTGTCAGCTGCAACAGCTTTGAACTTCTTACGGTGAGCAACAAGTTCTGTTACATCTACTTCGTCCATTAATGTTACGTGAGGAGCTGTATGCTTAGAGTTAACCATTGCTTTCGCAATCGCTTTACGGATACCACTCATTTTCTCACGAGTTTCTGGATATTCACCAGCTGGGATTGGTTGTGCTTTTGGTGCTTCTTCTTTCGCTGCTGCTGGAGTAGCTTCTACTGCTGCTGGAGCCTCAGTTGCTGCTACAGTTTGTCCACCATTTGCAAATGCATCGATGTCAGTTTTCACAACGCGGCCGTTCTTACCAGAACCAGCTACTTTATGAATATCTACACCTTTTTCACGAGCATATTTACGAACAGATGGCATAGCGATTACACGCTCATTTACTACTTCTGCAGTTGCTGCTGGAGTAGCTTCCGCTGCTGGAGCTTCTACTGCTGCTTCTTCAGCTTTTGGAGCTTCATCATGATCGTCACCTTTAAATTTAAGGTTTTCGTATCCAGGAGCATCAAATTTAATTAATGTATCTCCTACAATTGCAACTGTTCCTTCTTCTACAAGTACTTCAAGTACTTTACCTTTAACAGGAGAAGGGATTTCTACTACTGCTTTATCATTTTGTACTTCAAGAAGTACATCGTCTTCGTTTACTTCGTCACCTGGTTTAATAAACCATTTTACGATTTCACCTTCGTGGATACCTTCACCGATATCTGGTAGTTTAAATTCAAATGCCACGGAATTCAGCCCCCTGATTCATTTCATTATTATGGAATATGTACAAAAGAAACCAGCATGTGCTGATTTCTTTTGCACATGAAAAACTAAAAATTAGAAGTTCATTACTTTGTTAACAGCTTCAACAATATCTTTATGGTTTGGTAACCATACGCTCTCAGCTTGAGAGAATGGGAATACTGTATCAGCAGCTGCAACACGTACAACTGGAGCTTCTAAGTTTAAGATTGCACGGTCGTTAATTTCCGCTACAACGTTAGCTGCAATACCAGCTTGTTTTTGAGCTTCTTGAACTACAACTACGCGGCCTGTTTTTTCAACAGAAGCGATGATTGTTTCGATATCTAATGGTTGAACTGTACGTAAGTCAACAACCTCTAAAGAGATACCTTCTTTTTCAAGTTCTTCAGCAGCTTTTAATGCAGCATGAACCATAGCACCATAAGCGATAACAGATACATCTGTACCTTCACGTTTGATATCAGCTTTACCTAAATCAATTGTGTAATCGCCTTCTGGTACATCTTGACGGAATGAACGGTACAATTTCATATGCTCTAAGTAGATAACTGGATCGTTGTCACGAATCGCAGAGATTAAAAGACCTTTTGCATCGTATGGAGTAGATGGAATAACAACTTTTAGACCAGGTTGTTGTGCCACTAATCCTTCTAAGCTATCAGCATGTAGTTCAGGAGTATGAACACCACCACCGAATGGAGAACGAATTGTTACTGGAGCAGTCCAACGTCCACCAGAACGGTAACGCATACGAGCTAATTGACCAGAAACTGAATCCATTACTTCATAAATGAAACCGAAGAATTGGATTTCTGGAACTGGACGGAAACCTTCAAGTGCAAGTCCAACTGCAAGTCCACCAATACCAGACTCTGCAAGTGGAGTATCCATTACACGATCTTCACCGAATTCAGCTTGTAAACCTTCAGTAGCACGGAATACTCCGCCGTTTACACCAACGTCTTCACCAAACACAAGTACGTTAGGATCATTTTTCATTTCAACGCGTAAAGCATCAGTGATTGCTTGAATCATTGTCATTTGAGCCATGGCTTACTTCGACTCCTTTTCTTTGTAAATTTCATATTGTTCAGCTAAGTTGTAAGGCATTTTTTCGTACATGATTTCCATTAAATCAGTAACTTTTTGTTTTGGAGCTTGGTCAGCCTTAGCAATTGCTTGTTTGATATCTTCTTTTGCTTCTTCGATTACTTTCTCTTCAACTTCTTGAGACCATAGGCCTTTGTTTTCTAAGAATGCACGGAAGCGTACGATTGGATCTTTTTGTTCCCATTCGTTTTCGATATCTTTTGTACGGTAACGAGTTGGGTCATCACCAGCCATTGTATGTGGACCATAACGGAATGTTAAAGTCTCGATTAAAGTAGGGCCTTCGCCGTTTACTGCGCGCTCACGAGCGAAAGCAGTTGCTGCGTATACAGCTAATGGATCCATACCGTCTACTTGAATTCCGTAAATACCTGCTGCTACTGCTTTTTGTGCTACAGTTTTAGCTGCAGATTGCTTTTCTACTGGAGTAGAGATTGCATAACGGTTGTTTTGTACAACGAAGATTGCTGGAGCTTTGAATGCACCCGCAAAGTTCATACCTTCGTAGAAGTCACCTTGTGAAGCACCACCGTCACCAGTGTAAGTAATTGCAACAGATTTTTTACCACGTAATTTCATACCTAACGCAACACCAGCAGTTTGGATGATTTGCGCACCGATAATGATCTGTGGAGCAAGTGCATTTACATTCTCAGGCATTTGGTTACCCATGAAATGTCCACGAGAGAATAAGAATGCTTGGTATAATGGTAGACCGTGCCACACTAATTGTGGAACGTCACGATATCCTGGTAAGATGAAATCTTCTGCTTCAAGTGCGAAATGACTTGCTAATTGAGAAGCCTCTTGTCCAGCAGTTGGTGCGTAGAAACCTAAACGTCCTTGACGGTTTAAAGAAATAGAACGTTGATCTAGTACGCGAGTATACACCATACGGCGCATTAATTCTTTTAATTGATCATCAGATAATTCAGGCATAGCTGCTTCATTCACAACTTCGCCTTTTTCATTTAAAATTTGTAATGTTTCAAATTGAGCTGCGATAGCTTTCATTTGCTCATCAACATTAAATAGGGTCTTTTTTGTTTTAGTACCCATTCCGTTCACCTCTTCCTCTCTTGAACCATATTCTGAAACGCTTTCACTACCTATTAGCTAGACTGAAAACGCAACAATGTAAACCAACAAATTTGTTTGTCGGTTGAGAATAATTTTGTGTACCTAACAATCTGTACTAATGTTTTTTCAAAAACATATTAATACAATCTTGATCACGTTTTTTAGTTTACAACTATTCTAATTACGATGTCAATTACTTTGAATACGTTTTTTTATAAATAATATGCAGGTTTCCTCTACACAAACGTGTTTTTATTTTTCACATCTGTATTAGTAAGCAATAACCTACTGTTATATTATTCCCTTTTTAACTTATTTTTTCTCTTAGAATAATATGTAAACGATTTAATTCTCTTTAGTTTTTCTCTCTTCTCAATAAAATTATACAAACACTTCTTCCTTTTATAGGTAAATATCTATACATTTCTAACCCTTCTTCCATACATTATTGTAACCGCAGTATTAGCGGGAAATGATAAAGGAGGTCATCTCATGTACGGATACTCATATTGCTATCCAACAACTTGTTCATATCCTTCCTACGGTTATGGCGGTTCTTGTGGCGGGTCTGGACGCGGCTTCGCCTTAATCGTTGTGTTGTTTATCCTTTTAATTATCGTTGGTGCTGCTTGCATTCGCTAATGTAAAATGAAACAACTATGGAAAGAAACAGACGGCTTTGCCGTCTTTTCTTTTTTTTATATAACTTATCTATAGAAGATTTGTTTCCAAGTAGCCCTTCCTTACTTGCCGATGACTTTTTTTATCTCCTTTGGTAGACTAAAGAAGAAAGGAGAGATTACATATGCTTACAATGAATGAGGTAATTCGTGAAGGAAATCCGATTTTGCGCGAAGTTGCAGAAGAGGTCTCCTTACCTGCTAGCGAGGAAGATACAAATACCCTTAAAGAAATGATTGAATTTGTAATAAATAGCCAGGACCCTGAAATGGCTGAAAAATATAATTTACGCCCCGGAATCGGATTAGCAGCTCCGCAAATCGGTATTTCAAAGAAAATGATTGCGGTTCATGTAGCTGATACGAACGGTACGTTATATAGCTACGCATTATTTAATCCAAAAATCATTAGTCATTCTGTTGAATGTACATATTTACAAAATGGTGAAGGTTGTCTATCTGTAGATCGTGAAGTACCTGGTTATGTCCCTCGTTACACAAGAATTACAGTAAAAGCAACGACTATTAATGGCGAAGACGTAAAACTGCGATTAAAAGGTTTACCAGCAATTGTATTCCAACATGAAATAGACCATTTAAACGGCGTTATGTTCTATGACCATATTAATAAAGACAATCCATTTGCGGCTCCCGATGATTCAAAACCTCTAGAGCGATAATAATAAAAAGGCGGAAGTTAACCTTCCGCCTTTTTATTATCTGAAATGGGTTCCATATTCACTTATAACAATCCAGCCCATTTTAACCCATGATATATACCGTCTTCACTTACATCGTTTGTCACATGATTTGCAAGTTTTTTCAAGTCTTCATGACCATTTCCCATCACAATACCTGTGCCTACTGCTTCAATCATTTCTAAATCGTTTAAGCCATCCCCAAACGCATACACTTGTTCACGGTTAAATCCTAATTTTTCAATGAACTTCTCAATCCCTTTTGCCTTAGAACCACCATTTGGAATGATGTCCATTGAATACGCATGCCAACGAATAAAATGAAAATCTGGATACTGATTAATGAACTTTTCCTCTTCATTTACTTCACAGAAAAGAAGCGTTTGATAAATATCACGTTTCTCATAAAAATCAGGTTCATATGCCGGATGATCAAATTGCAAGCTTCCAAAACCTTCTTTTACATAATCATGATATTCCACTGACGCTCTCATCTCTTGATGGTCAAGATATACAAGTGGGTATCCTTCTTGTTTTGCAAACTGGGTAAACTTATGTAGAGCCGCTGGGTGTAACGGATTATTAAATATTGTCTCACCTTCAAATACAACGTACTGTCCATTAAAACTAACATAATTATGTATATTGAGTTCCTTACGAATATCTTCAAACATAAATGGTGCACGCCCTGTTGCAATCGCTACGTGCACACCTTTTTCTTGTAAATCTTTTACTGCATCACGTGTAGATTGCGGAATTTTTTTATCATGATCTAATAATGTTCCATCAATATCAAAAAAAACAATTTTATCATTCATTTGTCAAAATCCTTTCTGGCACTCTATATTCCTATTTTGATTATCACTTTTCAAATTTCAAAAAAAAGTATAACATATTAAACATCTGTGAAGAAAGCGTTCACTTTCTGACCTTATTTATGAAATATGCATATAATATTAGGAAAAAAATGTGGATACTTGTTCGGATGAATTTTCTTTTCTATTCTTCCTCATACTATATCTATAACTAACGGCTACTAATCGTTACTACAGGATAACTTACACTATACTAAAAAGAACAAGATTCACTATTCACTTCTAATCTTCTTTCTTGTACGGGAGACGGAGTTATCATTAGTAACATGCATGTTTAAAATAAGGAAAGGAAGGAGTAATCATGCTGAAGAAGCTGAAGAAAAAGCTCAAGCGTTATTTAAACGATTTAGTCCGTAAGAAGACAATCGCTTAAATTGTGCCCATTTCGGGCTTTTTCTTCATTCTCGTTCGAAAAAACATGAAAATCATGACTGTTTGCTTTATAATAAGTAACAGATAATGCAAAACATAGACAAGGAGAGGTTTTCCCAATGATTTTTAAAGTATTTTATCAAGAAAAATTAACTGAGGTCCCAGTACGTGAAAATACAAAAGTTTTATATTTAGAGGCTACGTCTCAAAAGGATGTTCGTAAAAAATTAAATAAGTTCGCATATAATATCGAGTTCGTTCAGTCTGTTACTGGTGCTCATCTTGAATATGAAAAACAAAACGCTGATTTAATATTAGCGGAGATCGTATAGTCATATGAAATTCCTAAAAAATGATCAAGCTGCCGTTTTTGCCCTCGGTGGTCTTGGTGAAATCGGTAAAAATACATATGCTGTTCAATTTCAAGATGAAATTATTATAATTGACGCTGGAATTAAATTTCCAGAAGACGAACTCCTCGGGATCGATTATGTAATACCAGATTACACTTATTTTGTGCGAAACGAAGATAAAATTAAAGGGTTATTCATTACACATGGTCATGAAGATCATATTGGTGGAATTCCTTATCTATTACGTCAAGTAAACATTCCAATTTACGGCGGAAAATTAGCAATTGCCCTAATAAAAAACAAATTAGAAGAGCACGGATTACTTCGTAAAGCAAAACTTTATGAAATTCAAGAAGATGATGTTATTAAATTTAAAAAGACATCTGTTTCCTTCTTCCGTACAACTCACAGTATTCCAGATTCATACGGAGTTGTTGTGAAAACACCTCAAGGACAAGTCGTTCATACAGGTGATTTCAAATTCGATTTCACACCAGTCGGTGAGCCAGCAGATTTAACAAAAATGGCCGAAATCGGAAAAGACGGTGTACTTTGTCTCTTATCTGATAGTACAAACAGTGAAGTACCAAACTTTACGATGTCTGAGCGCCGTGTTGGTGATAGTATTCAAGATATATTCCGCAAAGTAGAAGGTCGTATTATATTCGCAACCTTTGCATCGAATATCCATCGCTTACAACAAGTTGTTGAGGCCGCTGTTGAAAACAATCGTAAAGTAGCTGTATTTGGTCGAAGTATGGAAGCAGCTATTGAAATCGGACAAAACCTTGGTTATATCCGATGTCCAAAGGATACATTCATAGACACAGCTCAGCTAAACCGCCTACCAGCTAATAAAGTTGTTATTTTATGTACAGGTAGTCAAGGGGAGCCGATGGCAGCACTTTCACGTATTGCCAATGGTACACATCGTCAAATTCAAATTATCCCTGGCGATACAGTTGTTTTCTCTTCTTCACCAATCCCAGGCAATACAATTAGTGTAAGTCGTACAATTAACATGTTGTACCGTGCTGGCGCTGATGTAATCCATGGTAAACTCTCAAATATTCATACGAGTGGACACGGTGGACAAGAAGAACAAAAGTTAATGTTACGTCTTATTAAGCCGAAATATTTCATGCCAATTCATGGTGAGTATCGTATGCAGCGTATGCATATGAAATTAGCTAATGATTGTGGTATTCCAGAAGAAAATTGTTTCATTATGGATAATGGAGATGTTCTTGCTTTACGTTCTGATGAAGCAAGCGTAGCTGGGAAAATCCCATCTGGCTCTGTCTATATCGATGGAAATGGTATTGGAGATATCGGGAATATCGTATTACGTGATCGTCGCATTCTTTCTGAAGAAGGACTTGTTATTGTAGTTGTAAGCATTGATATGAAAGAATTTAAAGTTGCAGCAGGACCCGATATCATCTCGCGTGGTTTCGTTTATATGCGTGAAAGCAGCGATTTAATCAACGATGCTCAAACATTAATTACAACACATTTAGAAAAAGTAATGGAGCGAAAAACAACACAATGGTCTGAAATTAAAAATGAGATTACAGACACATTAGCACCATTCCTATACGAAAAAACGAAACGTCGTCCAATGATTTTACCAATCATTATGGAAATATAAGAAAAAGGACAATGCCGAGGAGGCATTGTCCTTTTCTCTTATCTTAAGAAATGTTTAAAACGATCTACTTCATCGTCATGACCAATTACAATTAATATATCCCCCGCTTGAATGTTTTCTGTAGCTCGAGGAGATACAATAACTTCTTTTCCACGTTTAATTGCTACAATGTTCAAACCAAACTTCGCACGAATGTCTAATTCAATTAAAGAGTGTCCATCAATTTTTTTATTTGCAATAATCTCTACAATACTATGCTCATCTGAAAGCTCTAGGTAATCTAACACATTACTTGATGCAATATTATTTGCAATCCTTTTTCCCATATCTCGTTCTGGATGCACAATATGATCGGCCCCTATTTTACTTAACACTTTTTCATGATAGTCATTTTGAGCTTTCACAGTAATATTTTTCACACCTAATTCTTTCAAAATTAACGTTGTTAAAATACTTGAATTTAAATTATCTCCAATAGCAACGACTACATGATCAAAATTGCGAATACCAAGACTTTTTAATACCATCTCATCTGTTGAATCTGCAATTACGGCATGCGAAGCTATATTTGCAAACTCATTAATTTTATCTTCGTCTGAATCAATTGCCATTACTTCCATACCTAATTGAGCGAGTTCACGGCAAATACTTCCACCGAAACGCCCAAGCCCAATGACAGCAAATTCTTTCTCTTTTTCGCCCACAGGAATTCCTCCAATAATATCAAATACTATGTACTTTTATTGTAACATACTTTAGTTTTGCTACAAAAACCTGTATAAAACTCTTATTTTTGTTTTTGCATATAAAAATACTGTTGTAAATAAAATGCGATACTGAAAATTAACATACCGAATACAAATATATTTCCAAATGAACTAAATGTTTCAAAAACGAACAATAACGTTTCTTGTCCGAAAAAAGCAAATAACAGTTGTGTAAATGCGAATAACAATGCCAATATATAATGATGTTGATGGAATAAATAATGTGTTGCGCCTAAAAAAGCTATAAACGAAACTATAAAAATCCACCAAGTTTCTAAAAACAGTTGCCAATTAGTAAATTGATATCCATTTACTAATATCGCAATAATTCCTATAACTGCCATCGTCGGCACACTCCATAATAATGCACGCCCTCTAAAGAAGCGCGTACCTTTTGCATCGCCTTTTTCGTTTGCAATGTATGTTAGCACGACAGTACTTATATACAAAACAGAAAGGATTGTTAAAACAATGATAAGCCAAAAATGTAATTCATAATATTCATGTTCTATATTCGTCACGATTGCAGCTAACATACATGGAATTAGCATTCCCGTCCAACCATCTACTTTTCTTTCATTCCAAAATACCGTATTACCAATCCGAATTCCTAATAGCATAAAAATAATGATACCTAGCACAAATAATGCAGTCTTATTCCCTACTAAGCTCGTTGAGAAAGCAATTAATCCAATAAATAAAAAAAGAACAAATCCATTCATAATTTCTAGTACAGGTGACAAATATCTTTTCACCCATTTGTATGTTTCTTCATATTCACTATTATTCGCTAAACGATAGGCGTAAAAACTTATCCCAAAATAAACCGCCGCAATAATAACATATGCATATAAGACGAAACATAAAATCGCACTGCTAATTTGCACGTAATTCCCCACCCTTTTTTCTATGTATCACATTGATTTTACACACTTTTCATACTAAAAGTAAACATATATAGGGTAGTTAAATAATTATCTTCCCTATTAGCAATAATTAATAATGAGCAGTGGCTAAAAACCCCCTGCTCATTATTAAGACGTCAAATTTAACTTTACTCATTTGTATAAAGATGTCTAACACTAACAGATGTTTTCGTCCCGGAACTAAGAAGTCCCCACTCTAAACTGTTGCAAAATTAGCGCGGAAGTTCACTTTCTATTTCCCTTCCACTTCACATATTGATTTAAAAATACAATCACTTTCTCAATAACCTCTTCGTCGGGTTTTAATTTCGCATGATGTAAACCATATTCTGAATTTACTCCAAGCCAAAACATAAATCCAGGTATCTCTCGAAGCATATAACCAAAGTCTTCACCTGTCATTGCCTCCGTACATGTAATTACGTCCATATTCGTTTGTTCACGTGTAAATTGCATAAACTCTCTCGTTAACTCTTCATGGTTATACACTTGATGATACATCGCTCCGTAGTCAATAACAGCTTCACATTGAAAAGAAGCTTCTATTCCCGCAACAATTGCCTCGATTCGGCTTTTAACACGTTTCATTGATTCCACTGATAGCGTTCGAATTGTTCCTTCTAAACGAGACTTTTCTGCGATGATGTTTTGGACTGTACCACCTGTAATTTTCCCAATTGTAATTACCGCACTGTCAAGAGGGTTCACATTACGACTAATAACTGATTGAAGTTGTGTAACGAGATGACTCGCTGCAACAATCATATCATTTGCTGTATGCGGATATGCAGCATGTCCACCTTTCCCTTTTAAATCAACGTATAGCTCTGATGTATTCGCAAATAATAAACCTTCTTTTGTAGCAATTGTTCCCACAGAGTATTCAGGAGCAATATGAAGTCCAAGAATCATATTCGGCTTCCATTCTTTTAACTCTTCACTTTCTAACATAGGAAGTGCACCACCTGGACCTTCTTCAGCTGGTTGGAATATAAACACAAGATCATCGTCTATTCTTTCGCTTACAGCCGCTGTTAGAAGTCCTAAACCGATTGTTGTATGCAAATCATGTCCACATGCATGCATCATGCCTTCATGGACAGAAGAGAATTCATATCCAGTTTCCTCTGTAATTGGTAGGCCGTCTATATCTGCACGGTAACCTATTATTTTTTCTGGATTTTTTCCATTTACTTTAACAATTACCCCTGTTTTCCATGTTTTCACTTCCAAATATTCATTAGGAAGCGTTCCTATATAATCTAAAATATACCGTTGTGTTTTCCACTCTTTAAATCCGATTTCCGGAATTTTATGTAAATCTCTACGAACTTGGACGAATTTGCTTACTGTCATTTTTGCACCTCTATCTATAAAAAGCGTAAGAGCACATTCATGCTCTTACGCTTTTGGTTTTTTATTTCTCTGGGTTTAATTGACGAAGCTCTTGTTTAATTTCAGTTTTTGCTTTTGTCTTCTCATCAATTTCTTTAATTACACGTGCCGGAGTTCCCGCAACAACTGTATATGGAGGCACATCTTCTGTTACAACAGCTCCTGCTGCTACAACTGCACCTTTACCTACTGTAACACCTTCTAGAACAACTACATTTGCACCAATTACAACATCATCTTCAACGATAACTGGTTTTGCAGAAGGTGGCTCAATAACACCCGCAAGTACGGCACCTGCACCTACGTGACAGTTTTTACCAACTGTTGCACGTCCACCAAGCACTGCGTTCATGTCGATCATAGTACCTTCGCCAATTACAGCACCGATATTAATTGTTGCATTCATCATGATAACAGCGTTGTCACCAATTTCAACATTGTCACGAATAATTGCGCCTGGCTCAATACGAGCTGTAATACCTTTTAAATCAAGCATTGGAATTGCAGAATTACGACGATCGTTCTCAACTACATAGTCAACAATGTGCTTGCTATTTTCATCAAGAATTGTCTTAATTTCAGACCATTCTCCAAATAATACACCGGATTTTTTATTTACAAATGCTTGTACTGTTTCAGGGAATGTTACTTCTTTTAAATCCCCTTTTATGTATACCTTTACAGGAGTTTTCTTTTCACTCTTTTGAATAAACGAAATAATTTCGTTAGCGTCCATCATTTTCATTCTTGTTGCCTCCTAAATCCATTTATAATGTTACTCTACCAAACGATAGGGCGAGTAGCAAGACAATAATCTTATTTTTCCATTTGAATTTCTTCTATAATTTCTAAAAATGCTTTCACTTGCTTCAACTGCCTTGCCGAGTCACTCGTCAATAACCATGTTTCTCTCGTTAATTGAACAGGTGTTTTATACATGTTTTCCTGCACTTCTTTTAAAACAGTCGAAGGTAAAAGAGCATAGCCTATACCATTTAAAACAAGCTGTTTGCACGTTTCAATTTGGTCAACTACAATCGTTCGCTTAGGTGGATTGGAAAATAATCCATACCACCAATTTTGTATTTGTCCATAGTAGGTCGAATCACTTTTAAATTGAATAAAAGGTCTATTTGTCTCTTTTAACATTGAAATATCTTTTATTTCTTTATCAACTAAGTATAATTCATCTTCAAATAATTGTTGCTTCTGACCTTTATATTCTTGTGTCCCTCTTAATATGGCGACGTGAACGTCTCCTTCATAAAATTGCTTTTGCACTTCACTACTCCAGCCAGTAAACAGAGATATCTTCACAGAAGGATACTTATGCACAAATTTTTTCAAAACAGGTGGAAGCCAATATTGACCAATGACTGACGCAACAGCTATTTTTAGCGTACCGTATGTTTCCGTTCTAAAAAGAGCCAGTTCACTTTTAATATCCTCTTCTTTTTGTAACATTTCTTTTGCATAATTTGCAACTTTTTCCCCTTCAGGTGTAATTGTCAATCCTTTTTGTGAACGAATAAAAAATTTCATTCCCCATTGTTTCTCCATAGATTGTAATCGTTGACTAAGCGCAGGTTGGGAAACAAATAAACGTTCCGCCGCTTTTCTCATATTTGATTCCTGAGCTAACACAACCATCATTTGAAAATCATCGATTTGCAACTTTCTCCCTCTTTCCTTAGCTTCCATACACCTAATTTTAATAAGCATTTCATCTTTAATTTAATTGAATAATTTTATACATTAGAACGGTTTGTTAATTCAAACTTTTCTTATGTTTTATGTCTTTTTAAATATAATACATACACAACTGATATGCACGAAAAAAAGTGACTTCTCCTTTTCTATGAAGTCACTTTTCCTATGTTATCGATTATGCTGTCTCACTTTTTTATTCAACAATTTTAAAATAGCTCGACGTGTTAAAATCCCCTCAAAATATCCCTCTTCATTGACAGCGCAAATAAAAGGATGATCAATTGTCATTTCTAAAGCTTTTGCAAACGAATCTTCTAACTTAAGAACCGGAATGTCTTCCTTCATCACCTGTTCTACTTTCATTTCGTCAAGTCTTTCAAACTCAATGCGTTCTAGTCCTAACATACCGTCTAAAATCATAGCAGTACTAATTAACCCATGCAATTTATACATCGGGTCCAAAACAGGTATCGCCGAATATCCAGATTTCACAAGAACGAGTAAAGCATGCTCTAAACCATTCCCCATTTGGACATGTGCTACTTTTTCTGATGAAATCATTAAATCTTTCACAAAAATTTGTTGAAACTCGTCTTTTGGAATACTAATCATGTTACATCCCCCATTTTCCCTTTTTCCTGCTTATATTCTCTGATCCTATTCACATTTTATGATAGCGTTTTCATATTATTATTTTGTCCTGACATTCTTCTAATAAAAAGATACACAGCTATTTTAGCATACAACATAAAAAAAAGACTACCATTCCGGTAGCGCTTAATACCCTTTATTTTTTAATCGGTAAAACAATCTTGTGATTTTTTTATATTGCGTCACATTTGTCTGTTTCAAACCATTCTCAATGTCTGTAAGCTCCACCGCTAAAATTTCGCTCGCATAATTTTGCTGAAACAGAATATCCAACAATAAATCTTCTTCTTCTCTCGTTAAAACAAATTCCTTTTCCATATGTCCCTCTCCTTGCCCTCACATCATCACTCTTATTATATAAAATTTTCAACTTATTTAATAGATGTAATATTCAGTTTTTAATAAAGGTATTTAATAACTGCGAATATATAGAAACCACTTTACATTATTTCGTATACCTGTTCGCATAACTAAACGCCGCATAAGCATCCGGTTTAATTTTTGCTGTTAATCCCATCGCTTGAATTTTCTTCGTCATATCTAAAATAAATTCTTTTGTTAAACCATCATTCCCAATATCTAAATGAATTTCCATTATGAATCCCGCTCCATCCTGAGCGTATGGGTGCAATAAATCCCAGATTGTTTGTATATGATTTGGAGTAAATAGACAGGCAATTTCTTGACTAAACTGCGTTTCTAAATATATTTTCTCTCGCAAAGTTGCTGGCTTATTTTTTACTGATTTGTGATGCAAACATCCCCATGCTCCTTTTCCAACCCGATGAATATGTATCGCTGTAATAAACCTCGTATCCTTTTGATGCGCTTGTGAGTCTGTCCCAATAGATAAGCGATATAAATTTCGCGGATCCTTTTCAATGAAACTACAAATGCGGTTAAATACCATATCAAAATTCAAATGTCTCTCAGAAACATTATAAAATGTATGTTCACCGTCCACATAGTCACGTCCTTTCAATTAGACAGACTTTTCGTATTCTCATTGTATGGGACAAAAACAAAAATTATAACTCACTACCCTTTATTCGTTTCAATATTTCGGATTACATACTGACAAAACCTACACGTATAAATTACATTTTGATTAGACTGAGCAGTTAATACATGATTAATTTCAGCATGACTATGACAATTAGGGCAAATAACAATCGGTAAGCGTTCCATCCTTTTCACCTCCTATTACTATTTACTACCATTGTAGGAAAAATAAAAAATTCCTATACATATACATTTGTGGAAATTCTTTTATTTGATTGCGACTTCCACTACCTGTATAGCCTATTAATTAATATAACTAAAAAAGGTACTGCCAAATGGCAGTACCTTTTTTATATGTATCAAGAAATGATGTCGTAAATCTCAATTGCAACCATGTCGATGTTGTCGAATTGATACACTTGAGGTTTTTCACCTTGTTGATACACTTCTAACTCATACATTTCACTTTTATCGAAAAATTTCACGCTACATTTGCGCTCACCGTTCACTTCAAAATAGCGTTGTGCTACTTCACCGCTTTCAGCTTGTTCTTGTAGACTAACAAGTCGAGTTAAAATTCCTTGGAGTAGAGACATGAAATCTCTCCTTTCTCTGATCTTCCTACCAATAGGTTTTACAGCTATACTCATTCTATCCGTCATAACAGAAAAAATGTTCCACAGTCTAGGATAAAGGTTCTTGGCCAGAAACTCAACTAAAATTTGTCGAAATACGAAGGAAAAAGAAGAAAGAATATCTTTTTCCTTCTTTATTGCTCTTTTTATACTGACAGAATATAATAAAACACAGAAAAAGGGAGGAATTACAATGAAAAAAATTGAGGTTTATACACAGCCTGATTGCCCGCCTTGTACCATTGTGAAAGAATTTTTAAAACATAATGACGTTGTGTATGAAGAATTTGACGTAAAAAAAGACGCCGCTGCACGCAATCGTCTTTTATATGACTATGACTCCTATTCAACTCCAACAGTTGTAATTGACGGAGAAGTTGTCGCAGGTTTTCAAATTGAAAAATTACAACAGCTACTTGGTATAGAATAGGAATAGGGAGAAACCTATTCCTATTCTCATAATTGTTGTAACCTTTTTATTTCAGTCAAAAGTTCCTGACTTTCATGATACCCTGCTAATTTCCATTTCCCATTATCCTTTTGTAATGTCACAATTTGATATTGTCCACTTTTCGCCCGTTCATAGACGTATAAATTTTTATGTTCCTCATCATATGACATTTTTGTTTCTGAATTAAAGGAAAACGGAGCTTCTTTTGCTGGAAGTAAATACTCACCACTTTGTTTTTCATTTCTACTGTTTTCATCTGTAAAAACTTGAAGGAAATTATTTGTAAAATATGGTGATAACGTCTCTATCATCTTATTCATTGGTATTTGCTTCCCTCGAATTGAAAATTGCGTCTCATAACCTTTTTGTATCGTTGTAAACACTTCTTTCCGATCCACTTTCACTTCTTCTTTCCCTAAAACAGTTGTGACACTATAGCCAACTAGAAAGGCAACACATATAAATAGAACAAACCATATTCCATATTTCCTCATTTTTTCACCTTCCTTTTAAAAGAGCTTGTCTTTGTAGTATTCATTGTAACAATGATTATGCAAAGACAGGGATGATTTCGTTCGTAAAATCTTTACAACGATAGACAGCATTTTCATTATTATTTTCACTATTACCAATTTATGATAAAAACAAACAAAAAAAATGCACGAATCTCTTCGTGCATTAAAATAAAACGTCTTCTTCATATAAATATTCATATGATAAATCTATAAATAAAAAGTTCTCATCATCAATCGGGAAAGAAAATGTTCGTACCATTTCACCAGTTTCAATATCGGCATATAAATCTGAAAGTCGCGCCTTATTTTCAAAACGCATTTTCATGATATTCTCGAGAAAATACGGACGCCAACTCCAGTTTTTCATATAATACTCTGGCATCACAATCCATTCCCCATCTTTTTTCATAACATTACCTGATTGCTGGAAACCATCTTCATTACAAATAAATATCCGAAAACTACATTGTGATACACTTTGGCTAAATTGTAATAACCAGTCATTTATATCTTCATTCTTTTTTTGTTTTGACAGAACATCACCAATTCGATCACGTAACATCTCTGTTAAATTATAAATTTTTTGCAACTTTTTCTTCTCATGCAGAATAAATTGATGACATTCATTACCAAGTCGCTCTTTTAAAACATTCGTTTCAATAAAATCAGGTAAACATTCTTTCAAATAATTACCTTGATAATATCTACCACCGTTTTTCCAAGCATATTGTAGTTGATAAAAAGCATCAATCTCTTCATATAACAATGTCGCACCAATTCTTCTAGCAAGTAAAGATAAGGAATATAAAATATCTTGATAAGATTGTAAAAGTGCAGTTTGCCTTAGGTTTGTTAAATCTACTTTTAAAATATCCGGTGCTAACACGCTAATACGTTCTAAATTACTTGTACCCGTTCCAACTTTATTAATCGAAATTTGAATACCATATGTACGATAATACATTAGCAAATGATTAAATTGCTCGATATCTTCTTTACATTCATGTTCTGTAATCTCTAAAACAATGTGGTTCAAATTTAAACCTTGTTTTTCATACATCAATAAAAGTTGAAGTAAACTTTCATCTTCATCATTCATTAATACATTGGCATTCCGATGTATAAATAATAATAATTTTTGATCTGTTTCTAAATACCTATCTAACGCTTTTTTTACTATGATATTATCCGCTTCCAGTTGGAACTCGCTCGGAATAGAATCATCATGGAAGAAAGATGCTAAACTTTGTATGCCCTCTTCTGTTTGAATACGTCCTACAACTTCATATCCAATTACTGTATGCTCATCAGCACTAAAAATAGCTTGATAATAAGGAAGGACTTTATCTAAGTTACTCATTACATCTAATGCATCTATCAACGTGCTTCCCTCCCTTTACTTTTCAAAAATTATAACACGATATTTACGGAAAAATAATAAAAAATCCCTTCAGTTTTCCTGAAGGGATTAGAGGGGTAAAATGCTAAGGGGAATTAGCAATTCTACTATGAAGAAAAAAGAGGTCTTAAATATACCGTATATATTCCCCTTTGTAAACACCTTTCTCTCACTCGTCACAATTCTGTCACATTTTACCGGAGAAAAATGAATAAATCATTCATTCTTCATCCCTTTTAAAATGGATATTGGTGCAAATGTTGGCCACCATCCATTGTCATACAAGTTCCATTTATGTATGCAGCTTCATCTGAACATAAATAATAAGCTAGACCCGCGATTTCTTCTGGTGTCCCCAACCTACCAAGTGGGACACTCTGTATTGTACGCTTAGCCATTTCTTCTGAAATCCATAATTTATCAGCACCACCCGTACGTTCAATCGGCCCTGGTGCGATAGCATTAACTCGTATCCCATATTTACGTCCCCACTCAACAGCAAGCGTTTTAGTCATCGCTAATACACCAGCTTTAGCTGCAGCTGAATGAATAACCCCTGGCCCTGCATCCCATGCATATGTTGCCACCATGTTAATGATATTTCCTTTTATACCTTTTTCAATCCAATATTTTCCGACAGCCTGGCTACAATAAAATGTACCATTTAATACAATATTAATGACCGAATTCCAACCATTCACAGATAGGTCCTCTGCTGGACAAATAAAGTTTCCAGCTGCATTATTTATTAAAATATCAATTCGTCCAAACTTCTCATCAATATGCTCAATCATCTTTTGAATATCATCCGTATTTCGTACATCCATTTGTACAGGTAATACTTGCCCCGGAAACTGTTCAATTTCTAGCTTTGTTTCTTCTAGTTTTTCTTTTGTACGTCCTGTAATAACAACTCGTGCCCCTTCTTTTGCAAAACGAATCGCCATTCCTTTTCCCATTCCACTTGATCCACCTGTTATAATAACTACCTTCTCTTTCACATACATCCCCTCCAAAAAATGAATACACATTCATTTTATCATTTTATTTAACAGAAATCTTTATATTTTTAATATTTTCTGATATTTTAACGTAAAGAGGTTTCTTTTCGTTCATTTTTTTCGTAATCAATACTACTTTTTTAATATTTAAAATATATTTTTAAAAAACTGAAGGGAGATTCAAGTAACCTGTATATGAAAAAAATTACAAGAAGAAATTTTTTAAAAGCTGGAATACGCACTTGTCTATATTCATTTATAACCGCTAGCATCGGCTATTATTATGCTAAATATATAGAACCCTATTTGCTTTCTTTTACCCAACACACACTTACATCACAACTCATACCAAAAAGTTTTCATGGTATGAAGATTCTTCAATTTAGCGATTTACATCTAGGATACTATCTCTCTCTCCAACATTTATCTCAAATCGTTTCCAAGATTAATGCTGAAAAACCAGATATTGTCCTTTTTACTGGTGACCTCATTGATGATTATCAAACATATACCGAGGCTCCTTTTGTGGCATCCATTTTAAAGAATATACAAGCACCCTTTGGTAAATTTTCCATTTACGGTAACCACGACCATGGTGGATATGGAACTGAATACTATGATCACATCATGCGTGAATCGGGATTTGAACTTTTACAAAATAGTGAAAAGCGAATTCGTTTACTGGATAATAGTGAAATTTCCATTTTCGGGCTCGATGATGTACTACTAGGTAAGCCAAAAATAGCGGAAACTTTACAGCACGCAAAACAAAATATTTATACAATTGTTCTCGTTCACGAACCAGATATCGCGCCACAAATCGCTACATATCCAATCAACCTTCAACTTTCTGGTCATAGCCATGGCGGACAAGTACAAATTCCTTTTTTAGGTGCTATTATTACCCCGTCACTTGCGAAACAATATATTGAAGGTTTCTATAACATTCAGGATTTGACTCTCTATGTCAATCGAGGTATTGGAAGAACACGTGTCCCATTCCGCTTTATGTCAAAACCCGAAATTACACTCTTCACCCTACAACATTCGTAACAATTCGCCTATTTTCTTACTTACCCTTTCTTGTACTCGCTCATCCACGCTTGGTCCACCATATGATAAAAATGAGTCCAATAAAGGAGGTTTGTTCATGTATCCATATTATCAACCAATCCCAGTTCGTTCAGCACCTATTGGCCCAGCAGGCGACTCACGCTTCTTTCCATTTTTCGGTGTTCCATTTCTAGCCGGAATTGCTGGAGGATTACTCGGTGGAGCATTAGCTTTCGGCCCTAGACCGTTTTATCCGCCTTATCCACCGCCTTTCCCACCACCAGCACCTTTTCCTTGTTACGGAGGGCCTTGTCAACAACCATACTATTACTAATTTAAAACAACGATTCTCCCACTATTATTCTCTCAACTAAGCGATCCATCACACGCATATAATAAAAACTATTCTCCCTACTCATTCTTCCACTTTTGGAACACATGAATAGAGAAAAAGAAAAAACCTCTTAATCGAAATTAAGAGGTTTTTTCTTTTTCTCTATTATTCAGCATCTGTATTTTGATAAGCCATCTTAAATAAACTCACTTGGCTATCAATTTCTTCTGCACCACTATTAATAATATAATAATAGTCACCATCTTTATTTTGTTCACGTGTTTTCACATTATCAGCTAAAGTAAGCTGTAAAATTGCCTTTATTCTCGCTTTCATTTCAATATCTAAAATTGGGAAAGATATCTCTACTCGTTTTTCCATATTTCGTGTCATCAAATCAGCTGAAGATAAGTATATTTTCTCATCTCCATTATGATGGAAATAATAAATACGACTATGTTCTAAATATCTTCCCACAACACTAACTACACGAATATTTTCACTTACATTTGGAATCCCAGGTCTTAAACAACATGTCCCTCTAACGATGAGCTCTACCCTTACCCCAGCTTGCGATGCTTCATACATTTTTTTTATTAACGGTTTATCTGTTAACGAATTCATCTTAGCGATAATATATCCATTTCCATATTGTCTATGGTAACGAATTTCCTCATCTATTAACTCCATAAACTGCTCTCTTATATCAAACGGGGCAACAGATAAATGATGAAAATGCGGTTTTTTTGTATAACCACTCAAATAATTAAAGAAATTTGTTGCATCTACACCAAAGTCTTTTCGCGATGTAATATATCCAAAATCGGTATACAACTTCGCTGTTGCATCATTATAATTTCCGGTTCCAAGATGTACAAACCTTTCAATTTTTCCGTTTCTTCTTCTTACAACTAACGTAATTTTACTATGCGTTTTCAAGTGACTTACTCCGTAAATAACGTGACATCCGGCCTGTTCCAATTCTTTGGCCAATGAACATTATTCTCTTCATCAAACCTTGCCTTTAACTCAACCAATACCGTCACTTGTTTTCCTTTTTCAGCTGCTACCTTCAACGCCTGAATTATTGGAGAATCTCCACTTACACGATATAATGTTTGTTTGATTGCAAGTACATTCGAGTCATCTGCCGCATCACGGACAAAATCAACGACTGGCTGAAACGACTCAAAGGGATGGTGTAATAAAATATCATGTTCTATCGCTTTTTCAAATACATCTTCCTCATCACCTAAATCTTGAGGAGGTTGAGGAATAAGAGCCGGATATACTAGATGTTCATATAAAGGCGCTAATTTTTTATATAAGGAGAATAAACATGTTAAATCTAACGGTCCATCCATCATGTACACATCTTCATCTTTTACTTCCAACACCTCATACAATAACGCTAACACTCTTTCATCAATGTGTTCTTTACCAACTTCTAAACGAACGGCAGCTCCCCACTTACGCTTTTTCAATTCTTTTTCAATTACTTTTAATAAATCGCGTGCACCTTCTTCATGGATTGTTAAATCCGCATTACGTGTAATACGGAAACGAGTAACGGGTGATACGTTATATCCTGTGAATAATTTATGAGTAAAACCACTAATTACATCTTCTAATAAAATAAATTTATGTTTTTGCCCTTCACTTGGTAAAAATATGAAACGCTCCAGTAAAGAAGGCACTTGGACAATTCCTAACTTCGTACGATTTTCTTCCTCTGCTTGCTTCTCATCATATAAAATAGTAGCTAAATTCAAGCTTTTATTTAATAACATTGGAAATGGACGATACGCATCAATAGCTACAGGAGTTAATACCGGAAAGATTTGTTCATCAAAATATTCTTCTATAAATTCTCTCTGCTCTTTCGTCAAATCATGGAATGTTAGACGCTCAATCCCCTCTAGTTCAAGCGCTGGCAATACATAACCTTTAAACGTGTCATACTGTACAGTCATTAACTCATGAGCTTTTATCGCAATCTTATTTAACTGTTTCTTCGGTGTTAAACCCGCTTTATTTTCTGGCTGATTAAATCCGGCACTTACTTGATCTTTCAAACCTGCTACGCGCACCATAAAAAATTCATCTAAATTTGAACTAAAAATACTAATAAACTTTAACCTTTCTAAAAGTGGATTATTTTCATCTTGCGCTTCTTGTAGTACACGTTCATTAAAAGCTAGCCAGCTCAACTCGCGGTTATTATAATACGCTGTATCATTTAAATTTACTAAATTCCCCTTTAGCAATTCCATTCTCTTCACACTTCCCTTTGAAACTTTTTCACTATAATTTAGTTACTTTTATTTTATCAAATTACAATATTCCAAAGTGTTAATTTTTCGTAAAGACATCCGTACAACTTAACGTTTGGATTCGAATGATAAATTAATATTCGTTTTCAATACTCTTTCCAGCTGCTTTTTTTGCTTTTCAGCTTGCACTTTTTCTGATAACGCCGATTGCTCACATACAATTCTAAATGTTAACCCTTCTTTACCTTCTGTTATAGATATCGTCTCAACAAGCGATCTTTGTCTCACATTTAAAGCAGCTGAAAATTGCAAAACAGCTCCTAATAACCGAATTTTTTTTTGTTCACTTTTCTCAAACCAACCTTCAAATGGAGCTAAATGTTGTTTAAATAACATTTTTGATTTGTACGAGGCAATAAGCGCTAATCTAACTCGGTCTTTATGCATCATACCATCAATTGTTTTATTCGCTAGTAAATAAAACGTATGTAAGCGGCTCGCTTCTTCATCTATGTACTTCCCAATATTAAATACTTTCGCCGCTTGATGGAATATTTCCCAGTCTTTTTCCGACATAGCAATAAGTCCTGCTCCTTCTAGTTGTTTACAAATCAATGTTCCTTGTTTAATAAGTTGAATTACAAATTCCATATCCATTTCGTATTCAAATGATAATAGATGTAAACTTTCTTCTACTACGTTTGGATAGTATGAAATCCCCAAATCTTTCGTTAATTCTTCATAGAAAACACCTTCTCTTAATCCTTTTTTACTCAATACAAATGCCGGTGCCTCTATAACGTTAACAAGCATATGAAAGACTTCGATAGCTGGAATAATCGTATCCGCTCGATCTTTTGCTAACCCCTCTAACTTTTGAAGCTCTATGAACGATAATTCTTTTAATTCCTCTTTTACATGTTGAATATCTTCTTCTTTCATTTTGTATAAATGTAATCCAGCTATAGGATAACAAATTAAATTTTGATGGATTTTCACCAAGTTCCTCGCACTCCCACCAATTGCGATAAGAGGTAATTTTTTATCGATTAACCATGGTAACGTTCGAAATTGATTCCATAAATAGTTTTTGATTTCCTCTAACTCTTCTGTAGTAGGAATATCACCTTGAATAAATTGTTGCTTTAAAGAAAGTGCTCCAAAAGGAAAGCTATGATATTCTAAAATTTCTCTATTTCGGAAGTATGTAACTTCTGTGCTTCCCCCACCAATATCAACTGTAACTCCTTCTGAAAATGAAGTAGAATTCATAACTGCTAAATAACCGTAACGCGCTTCTTCATATTCTGATAAAACTCTAAGAGTAAAATCTGTTTGTCCTTCAACAAGTTTTTTAATTTCATCTTGATTCTCTGCCTGTCTAATTGTTGCCGTTGCGACACAAAGCACATGATGCAACTTATGAAATCGTGTACTTTCTTGAAATTGAAATAATGTTTGTAACAATACTTCTATTCCTTCTTCACTTAATACACCATCTACTAAGTAATTTCTTAACCTAGCGACCACTTTCGTATTTTCAATCTCTTTATAAAAACCTCCGTTTTGTTTTTCATAAATAACTAAGCGCATTGTATTAGAACCAATGTCTATAATGGCATATTGTTGTTTTAATATTTCTTTCAACCTTCTCACTCTTTCATTATCAAATTTCTGAAACATATTCTATCACTATTATACAAAATAGTTGTTTTTTGTAACAATATTGCTTTAATATTGAAAATATATACAATTACTTTTTGCATATAATAAAAACCCATTTTATTTATGCTATAATAAGGAAAACTTGAAAGGAGATTCAATATGAAACCTTCACAACCACAATCTCAATTACATAACCCACATTCTATTAATAGACTAGCTCAATCTATTTTCGTTGTGAATCGTCATGCTAAAGCTGCAACTAACCCTAAGTACTTATACTGGTTAAAAAAGACTGCTTTAGAACGCTTAATTACTGAAAAGAAGGCTATCAAAGAAGGATTACATTTTTCTAGAAATCCACGTTTTAGTCAACAACAATCCGATGTTCTTATACGTTTAGGTGATTATTTTTTCCATATCCCTCCTACGAAAGATGATTTTCGCACCCTACCGCATCTTGGTCACCTTGAATCCTCCTACCGAAATCCGAAAACAACCTTATCTTTAACAATAGCAAAAAAAACACTGCAAGATTATATTGGTCCTGAAGCATTAAAACAGGAAAAAAAATTAAGCGAACCAGTTCCATGGTATAGTCGTACCTATACAAAAAAATAAAACAGTTTGGCCTAATATAGGCCAAACTGTTTTATTTTTTCTCTTCTTTAATTTTAATATTTGCTTGTTTATAAAAAGCTATTTTTTCTGTATTATAAGATTTCGTAAATTCATTAAACTTGTCTTTTTCTGATTCAATATCCTTATAAGATTGATTTACTACTTTTACTTTTTCACTAATATCTTTTAATTTCGTACCTTTATCTTGTAACATTGTATATAATTCTTTTTCTTGCTTTAACGATTTATTATAGCTATCATACATCTTGTTAAATGAATCATGTCGTTTCTCATATGTGCTTTTCACTTTATCCGCTTGATCTTTCAATTTCTTATCTTCAATTTTATTCACATATTTATCTGCTGATTTCACTTCTTCTTGTGCTTTATTTAAAGATTCTTTTTCTTTTGTAAGCACTTTTTCTCGTTCATCTGTATTTTTCGCTGCTTGATTCAGTTTTTCCTTAACAGTTTGATTATTATCTTTTCCTTCTTGAACAATCTGGTTATATAATTCTTGTCCCTCTTTCTCTAAAGTTTCAAGTTTCTTCGCATCTTCAAACATTGTTTTTTCTTGCTTTGCAGCATTTTCAAATGCAACATATAATTCCTCTTCTGGTTTCGGTCCGAAACAACCGGCTAGTAAAGTCAGTGATAATGCAGTTACAATTGCTAATTTACTATATTTCAACATCTTTTTCCTCCTATTAGTAAACGATCATCGTGCCAAAAATCCCATGAAAACATATAACTTCTTTATCTATTTCACGCTCGCATCTTTTTTACGAAGATCATCAATAATTATTTATACTGCTTGTACAATTTTAGCACTTGAAATTATGTAATATCTTAAAACATAAAGGTATTTACTTTAATCTTACCTACTGCAAGAAACACTATAATGTTTCACCTGATAAAAGATAATCTATAACCTCTCACGTCTATCATTCCCTTTCTCACTTTCTACCAAATAACCTCTTTGTCCATTTTACATAGTGCGAAGATGACCTCGCAACTCTTACAAAGATTCTTCTAATTTCTTAAAAAGGAAAAGTGTAGAGCATGTTTTCCTCTACACTTTTAAACTGAAAACATTGTGCAAAATGCATTGATACGTCCACACACAATTATATGCTGATTCCATATATTTTTAAAGACTTTTGTTACAAAAAAAGTTTTTCTTGTAACAAAAGTCAAAAAAATGTTACAAAAAATGCTTTATATCATACTTCCTCAAATCAAAATTTCATTCATGACTTTGCAAGTTTCTATAATTATACAATTGATTTTGTGCTTTTTTAAGCAAATCTTCAAAGGTTTTCCCTTCTATTGGATAACTTGCAGCCCCAAATAATAGTGTGACATTTAATAAATCATTCGCTATTTCATTTTGAATATTTTTGATTAATCGATTTGTTATTGTTGACTTTTCATAGCCATTATCAACAGCTACGATAACATATTTATTTTCATCCCACCTCGTCACTACATCACCCTTTCGAACTGTCTTTACAATTGTACGTTCTACTCTTTGGACTAACTCATCTAATTTTTTTTCTTGCACTGTGTCTTTTAATACATCCCATTCTTTTACAGAAAGGATATACACTGTAATATTACGAGAATCTCTTTCTGATAAAGCAGCTACTTTCCCGAAAAAATCAACGACAAAATCGTTGTTCGTCATTCCTCCTACTTCAATATTTCCATGCGTATTCGCTCTTTTATCGTACCAATGTCCAAAATAACAGCTTAGTATCATTTGCAATATATAAATAATAAAGACAGTTAAAAATGATCGCGAATCCAGCTTAGCGATTACATCCTGAAGTGCGATCCATTCTGTAACCGCAACTGTGTTCCCAAGTAATAACCCACTAATTTTCCCTTTATATTTCATACTCTCCCTCCTTTTTATACCAATATATGTTTCTATAACAATATACGTTTCTATAACAATAATGTTTTTCTACAAAATAAAAAATGTACATATTTAATGTACATTTCTACTTAAGCTTGTATACCTTTTCTAATTCATTTCATATATATAATATATATCGTTTTTAGAAAGGGGTGATATATATGCTTCAAAAAGAAAATCTATCAGATATTATGCGCTTACTAGCTGGCTTTTTATTATCATTAAAATTACTATTTAACTCTTTCGGAATAAACTTCATTACAAACGATCAAATTGACGCTCTAGTAAATGTTATTTCATTTCTATTCATTCTATATTTTGGATACAAAAATAACTATGTTGGAAAAAAAGGAATGGAACAAAAAAAATTACTCAAGAAGCATAATCTTCATTAAAGAAGGAACCTTTCGCGTAGGTTCCTTCTTCTCATTTTCTGACAACCACTTCATTTGTTTGTAGCGGTCCATATGATACTCCTTTATATTGAAATGTATATGTAGCCTGAAATAATGCATTTGGAGGAGCTTTATCTTTATTTGCTTTTATTTGACAAATTAATTCTACCTTTTCACCCGGCGATAAATTATCGATTCGCCACCTTACGAGCTGAAATAAAAACTCACTTATTCCCTTATCTGCTCTTAAAGAGTTTGGAATATACGCGAAATAATCTCGAATCATATGACTTACAACTACTCGTGAAATCATTTCAACGCCTTTATTTTCAACTTCAAGTCGAATAATTAGTATGTCATTAACATCATAGATCATCTCATATGAAAAATTTTCTTTATACATACTACGGATTTGTAATGTGACTGCTACATTTGGTGCTTCCGTGTCCTTTTTAGAACCATCAATCCACAAAACTGGCTGTAACGGTATAGAATACCTTCCTTGATCCGTAATTCGTTTCCATATTTTCATAATATATTCACCTCATTCCAGATGTATCATCTATACAACTTTCTTCTGCCTCCCGACGCAATAAACTACACTTGGAAAAAATATTGAGCTTGTTACAAACCACCTTTAATTTTTCTTTTCCTTTTATCCTATTCGACAATATAAAGAAAAAACCATTTTTAATAGGTTGGCACAGGTTATTGTTTATTAAATATTTTTTTACAATTTCCTTCCTTGACTACATAACAAAATCAACTCTTACTCTCTCTTTTTGTCAATATAATAAAGTGAAACTTTAATCAGTGGGGGTTGTCCATCCCCCACTGATTATTAGCCCTCACCAATCGGGCTTTTACGGGTAATTGATCTCCCACCTAACTTCCTCGCATTCGCCGAATTTTTGGGTGGGAGTCTTACTGCCCGTTAAAGCGGGATAAAATAATTTGGCGGTAGAAAACATTTGCCTTTTAGTCAAATTTGACTATAATATAATCTATGATTTCCATTCTTTATATCATGTAGGCTCAAATTTTTATAAATAAAGAGGAAATGAAACAAACTACACACAAAGATTTTTCATGCACTGCATCTAAAAACTTAAGCTAGTGTAATTTTTATTAAAGGAGGGCTACTTTTGGAAGCACAACTATCAAAAAACGAAGCAAGTAAAACAAAATTTGTTGTTGCTGGTTTACTACTTGGTATTCTAATGGCAGCAATGGATAACACAATAGTCGCAACTGCGATGGCAACAATCGTTGGAGACTTAGGAGGGTTCGACAAATTCGTTTGGGTCACATCTGCATATATGGTAGCAACAATGGCCGGTATGCCTATTTTCGGTAAGCTATCTGATATGTACGGACGGAAACGCTTTTTTATTGGTGGACTAATTCTTTTCTTATTCGGTTCTGCACTTTGCGGGACAGCAACAAGTATTGAACAACTAAGTATTTATAGAGCCATTCAAGGAATTGGCGGTGGCGCTCTGATGCCTATCGCATTTACAATTATGTATGATATATTCCCACCTGAAAAACGAGGGAAAATGACAGGTCTATTTGGTGCTGTTTTCGGAACATCCAGTGTTTTCGGGCCTTTATTAGGTGCTTACATTACAGATTATATAAGTTGGCACTGGGTCTTCTATATTAATATTCCATTAGGACTTATTTCCTTCTTCTTCATTACTAAATACTACAACGAGTCTCTAGAATATCGAAAACAAAAAATCGACTGGGCTGGTGCTATTACACTTGTCGTTAGTATCGTTTGCTTAATGTTTGCCCTGGAACTTGGCGGTAAAGAATATGCATGGGACTCTAATTTGATTATTGGTTTATTTTCAACTGTTGTTATTACGCTTATTATCTTCTTCTTCGTAGAAAGAAACGCAACAGAGCCTATTATTTCTTTCCATTTATTTAAAAAACCTTTATTTGCTGCTAGCCAAGGTGTTGCCTTTTTCTATGGCGCAGCTTTTATCATCTGTACAGTTTATATTCCAATCTTCGTTCAAGGTGTTCTCGGTGGTTCAGCCTCAAATGCTGGATTAATTTTGACACCCATGATGGTAGGGTCTGTAATTGGAAGTCAAGCTGGCGGACAGTTAGCTTCACGAACAAGTTATCGTAACATCATGATAGCATCCGGAGTGTTCTTCGTTCTTGGTATTTATTTACTAAGTACTTTAACAATGGAAACACCTCGTACACTTGTAACAACGTTTATGGTGCTTGCTGGACTTGGGGTTGGATTCTCCTTCTCAGTTTTAAGTATGGCATCTATTCATAAACTAGAAATGAGAGATCGCGGTTCTGCTACATCAACGAACTCATTCTTCCGTTCACTTGGAATGACCCTTGGTGTAACGATTTTCGGTACAATTCAAAATCATATTTTTACTGATAAATTAAACACTGTATTCCCACCTGAACTAGCAAAAATGGCTCCAAAAGGTGGAGACACAAGCTTTTTATTATCACCAAATGCCGCTGACAAACTACCTCCTGAAGTACTGAGTGGTATTAAGGATGCTCTTGCAACATCTATTGCCAATACATTTTTCTGGGCACTTATCCCAGCTGTACTAAGTATAATTTGTATTTTACTTATGGGAAATGAACGTCTTTTAACAGGTCCGAAAACGAAGCAAAAACAAAAACAAGTAAGCTAATATAGAAAAACGAAACGGTATATCCCTTTATGAAAGAGGATATACCGTTTATAATATATATAAAGTTTCTATATACAGGAGTTGAGACAGCATGAGCATGAAGTTAGTCATTCTCGGCTTGTTACTCGAAGGAGATAAACATCCATATGAAGTTCAACACATCATGAAAGAACGACAAATGGATTGTTATATTAAATATGCAAAAGGATCGCTATACTATGCCTTCGAGCAATTAGAAAAACAAGGTGCGATTAGCGTTACCCATATTGTTCGAGATACGAATAGACCAGATAAAACAATCTTCCATATAACAGAAGAAGGAAAAGCACTTTTCCACACTTTATTATTAAAACAATTTGAAGCGAAAAACCAAATATATAAACCTATTTATTCTGCGCTCTCTTTCGCTCACTTTAGCGACGAACAAGAACTAGTTCCTATTTTAGAAAAAAAGAGAGATGATACAACGCTATATTTACATACAATGCAAACGATATACGATCATAACAAACAACTAGTTCCTCGTGCTCAACTATATATTTTACAAAGCGTCATTGAGCATATTAACGTTGAGTTACGTTGGCTAAACACACTCTTACAAGATGCTGCTGTAGGTCGTCTTTCAGAAATAGGTGTAGATAATGATTAAGTTTTTCTAAAAGAGGTGCCCCCTCTTTTAGAAAAACTTAATACTATAATTATTCCCCACAACTCAAAATACCCTCATTTTAATAATAAATCCCATTAAAAACTCTTAATTTTCTGAATAAAAAGAAATAAAAAACTTTAGAATTTTCTTATTTTAAAACAGTGGACAAAATTCCGAAAATTGTGTTAGAATTTGTTTCAATATCATATTGCTTGTTACATTCCTTTCAAAAGGAAAATAGGTACACGAACATTTCATTTCGTGTTTAAAAGGGAAGTTTGGTGAAACTCCAACACGGTCCCGCCACTGTAAATGCTAAGATTTCTTTTTTGTGCCACTGTGAAAACGGGAAGGTGAAAGAAATTATATGAAGCATAAGTCAGGAGACCTGCCTATTTTAACAACACTGATAGACTCACGGATGATGATGAGGTGTTAAGTGCAAAAAGGAAGGCTTATTTTTCTATGCCTTTATGCTTTTTGTTACAGGTATTTCCTAGTAAACGGAAATGCTTACTTTCAATTAGGGAGGAATTTAAAATGGCAATTCAAACAAGTAACTTAGGTTATCCACGTATCGGACTACAACGAGAGTGGAAAAAAACATTGGAAGCTTTTTGGTCCAATAAAATTGATGAAGAACAATTTTTAACGACAATGAAAGAAATTCGCCTTCAACACGTCAAAGTACAGCAAGAAAAAGGAATTGAATTAATTCCAGTTGGCGATTTTACATATTATGACCACGTTCTGGATACAGCCTACATGTTAGGGTTCATCCCGTCACGTTTTTCAGAGTTTACATCTTACCTTGATGTATATTTTGCGATGGCACGTGGTTCTAAAGATCACGTTGCTTCTGAAATGACAAAATGGTTTAACACAAACTATCATTATATTGTTCCTGAATATGAAGAAGGATTACAAATCTCATTAAAAGACAATCGTCCTCTTCGTTTATATGAAGAAGCGAAAAAAGAGTTAGGCGTTGATGGAAAACCAGTTATTTTAGGACCTTATACATTCCTAAAACTAGCAAAAGGTTATAACGAAGATCAATTTGCCACTATTTTAAAAGAGCTAGTTGCACCTTATGTTCAATTATTCACTGAATTACACGCAGCTGGAGCACAAGTTATTCAAGTTGACGAACCAATCTTCGCATCTTTAACAAAAGATGAAATTAATCAAGCGAAAGAACTTTACGAAGCTATTCATAAAGAAGTTCCGAATGCTAATCTTCTTCTCCAAACATATTTTGATAGTGTAGAAGAGAACTATGAAGAAATTATTACATTCCCTGTTTCCGGTATTGGATTAGACTTTGTTCATGGCAAAGAAGGTAATATAAATGCTATTTCAAAATATGGATTCCCAGCTGATAAAATTTTAGCTATCGGCTGTATAGATGGCCGTAACATTTGGAGAGCTGATCTTGATGATGTACTTTCTTTATTTACAACATTACAAAATCAAATTGCAGCAAAAGGTTTAATTGTTCAGCCTTCTTGTAGCTTATTGCATACTCCAATTGATAAAACAGAAGAAGCACACTTATCAACTGAATTATTTGATGCACTTGCATTTGCTAATCAAAAATTAGAAGAACTAGTTCTTATCCATTCTGCTCTTACTAAAGGTGTAGAAAGCATCAGTAGCGAGCTGACAACATATCGTAATGCACATAATGCCATCCGCTCATCAGCTGCACGTAATCGTGAAGATGTAAAACTTGCAAGTACATCACTTAAAGAAGATGATTTCTCACGTCCTCTTCCATTTGAAAAACGATATGAACTACAGCAAGTTGCTTTACAATTACCGTTGTTACCAACAACAACTATCGGTAGCTTCCCGCAAACATCTGAAGTTCGTCAAACTCGTAAACAGTGGCGTAACGGTGATATTACAAATGAACAATATAATCAGTTCATTGAAAAGGAAACTGCGAAGTGGATTCGTTACCAAGAAGATATTGGTCTTGATGTACTAGTTCATGGTGAATTCGAAAGAACTGATATGGTGGAATATTTTGGTGAAAGACTTGCTGGTTTCTCCTTTACTAAAAACGGATGGGTACAATCATACGGTTCTCGTTGCGTAAAACCACCTGTTATTTATGGCGATGTTGCCTTTATAAATGGAATGACTATTAAAGAAACTATATATGCACAAAGCTTAACAGAGAAAGTAGTAAAAGGTATGCTCACTGGACCTGTCACTATTTTAAATTGGTCATTCGTTCGAAATGATATTTCACGAAAAGAAGTTTCATATCAAATTGCACTAGCACTTCGTCATGAAATTGAATTACTTGAATCTTCCGGAATAAGAGTAATCCAAGTCGATGAGCCCGCACTTCGTGAAGGTATGCCGTTAAAAGAGAAAGATTGGGATGCATACATTACATGGGCAGTTCAATCATTCCTTTTAGCAACATCTTCTGTAGCAAACGAAACACAAATTCACACCCATATGTGTTACAGTAACTTCGAAGATATTGTAGATGCCATTCGTGCGTTAGATGCAGATGTTATTTCTATCGAAACATCAAGAAGTCATGGAGAATTTATTGATACATTAAAACATACAACATATGAAAAAGGAATTGGTCTAGGTGTATATGACATTCATAGTCCACGTGTCCCAAGTAAAGATGAGATGTTCGCAATCGTAGAACAATCTTTACAAGTATGTGATCCTAAATATTTCTGGATTAATCCAGACTGTGGTTTAAAAACTAGAAGAACGGAAGAAGTTATTCCGGCTTTAGAACACATGGTACAAGCAGCAAAAGATGCTCGTTCCCTTTTAAAAACAAACGCATAATAAAAATGGGTTATCCTCCAAAAGGATAACCTATTTTTTATTCTTTACTTTCAAAAAAGAATTCATATTGTATTTTATATAATTCATCATCCGTTGGCTCTTCAAGAGGAATTGCCTGTAATACAACGGTATACTCACCATTTGGAATAGGGATCTGAAATTTATTTGAAAGAATACTCGCTACAACGATACATTCATTTTCAACTGTAAAAGGAACCGCAACCGTTCTAATCACTTCTTCTTTCTCAATATGTTTTCCACAAGTCACTTTTACTTCACAAGTATAATCAGAGAGCGCTTCAAAAATAACAGTTCCATCCGCCTTAGCATAACCTCTTTCAAAATCTTCATCTGTCCAATCTACGTAAGGCTGCTCACCGTCATAGTTCATCAACATTAATTGTGAATAAGAAATTGTTAACTCCATAGTTCCCTTCTCCTTCATTATGAAATATGCAACTACTACTTCACTTCAAATTTCACACGCTTACCATCTGGATATTTGTCTAGCTTATTCCCTACCCAAGAACCTGCACCGCGGTTATCTGCTGGACTTATATATTCAATATGAGCTCCCTTTCCGCCTTCCTTACACATCGCCATCGGCCATTCATCGCGATCATAACCTTTTTTCGTCGGATATGGCGCTAACGATAATTTCCTTCTATCAGCTGCACCATTACGATCAATTGTACACATTTCTGAATGCCCTTCTTTTATAGCATCCGCTATATGTTTCCCGGTCTCTGGATATCGTTCTTTCGGGAACTCTAAAATTTGATCATACGTAGTTGTTTTTTTAGTACTTGTCTCTTCTGGCACAAGTACTTCATATACTGCTACCAAAAGAGAAAGAATTGCAATAATTGAAATGATAATACCTTTTAATTGCTTCATGTGTACCTCCGTGTTCCTACCAATTTCTTTTCCTCAGCTATTATAACAAACTTCTTCTATGTATGTTTTCAGACATTATTTTAGTTCTTCCTCTCCATTCCGCCAAAAACATTCATTTTTCCTCATCTTTTCACTAATGCTGTAGAAAACTAATAACCTTCCGACATTCTTTTTCAAAGGAAGTCCTCATAAAAGATTGAAATGATATATACGATACTTTTTGGGGAGGAAATATTATGGAAGCTATTTATAAAACGAAAGATGTTACAAATAAAACAGGTATCCCAAAACATATAGTCCGAAAATATAGCCAACTCTTAGAGGAACACGGTTATATCATTTCAAAAACAGCTGATGCTCGTATTTATAAATTGGATGATTTAAAACTATTGAAATCTATACATGAAAGAGCTGCTACATTACAAGAAGATATTTCAGAAACAATACCTATTATTTTAAAAGAGAAAGAGGCCCCACCTGTACCTGTTATTCAAGATAAGCAAGAAATACAACCAAAAGAAAAAGAAGATGGGCGTAACTTTGAGGAGTTCATGTTAAAACTTGAAATGCTTGCTCAATTAAATGAAGCAATTATTCATCAAAACTCTACTCTCATTACACAAAATCGTTTAAAAGACGAGAAATTAGATGAACTTATGCAACAAGTTTATGTAAAGGAAGGATCTCAAGAAAAAATGTTACAAGATCTAGTTGATCACGCCGCTCAAACAGATTCACTCCAGAAAGAAAAGATGGACTTATTAATGAATCATATGTATAAGCGAGAATCTAAACAAGAAGAAAAAATGAATAAACTTGTCCATCAAATTTACAATAAAGACAGCAGCCGTGATGCACAACTTATGCAAGTTATTCGCGAAATTCAAGAAACAAAAAGATTAGTCGCCGCCTCAAAAGAGCAAAGCTTCTTTCAATCATTTAGAAGTTTATTCATTCGAACAAAACAGGAAAAAACAAATGAATAAACTTCTGTATATTTTCTAATGCACAATAAAATAAAAAGTTACCTTCTGCCGGTAACTTTTATTCCTTATATCGTACAGCTGGCAATATAATAATAGCTTCAGTTCCTTTTCCACTTTCACTTTTATATTCCAATGTACCATTATGCGCTTGTAAAATACTAAATGTTACCATAAGACCTAATCCTGTTCCTTTTTCTTTTAAAGAATAATACGGTTGTCCAAGCCTTGTTAACTGTTCTTTTGTCATTCCAACGCCACTATCTTTAACTCTTATTATTATCATTTCATCTTTTTGAATAGCCGTTACTTTTAAATACCCTTTGTTTCCTTGAATTGCTTCAATACCATTTTTAACAACATTCATAATAGCTTGCTTCAATTTCGTTTTATCACCGATAGTATAAAGGCTCTCAGAAATCTCAACTTGTAAATAAACGCCCTGCATCGCTGCAAATGATGACATAAGCGTTGTCATTTCAATTAATTGTGCTGATAAACAAATATGTTCTTTTTTTTCAATTTGAGGCCTTGCTAAATTTAAATAATCTGAAATAATCTGTTCAGCACGATCCAGTTCAGCTAATACGAGACGCATATAATCTTTGTTTTTTACGTCTTCCGTACTCTCTAGCAATTGAATAAACCCACGTACCACAGTGAGCGGATTTCGAACTTCATGTGCAACACTTGCAGCTAACTCACTTACAATATTAAGTTTTTCTGATTTTTGCATTTCTGTACGCAATAATGCATTTTCGTTTAAATACTCAGTCAAATACACTTGAAACACCATTGTCATAACCATGATAAGTGATGCAAATATATACCCACTATATAGATTAGATATGTACGGTGTAAAACCTGTTTCTAAAAGGACATTCAACATCCCAAATACTAATGAAACAAGAACATAAAATGATGCAATCATAAAAGCTAATATTAGCTTCTTATCTCTTGAAAAAAGAGACCATTTCTTTGACAAAAACAATGGAATTATTGAAAGAAATATAACTTCTACGATAGGCAACCAACTGAGTCCCTTAACAATCCATTCATATGCAACAAAAATAATGGCAGGGATGAGCCCGACAACCCCACCATATAAAAAACCACTAACAATTGGGATTGGATGAAAATTGTATCCGCAAACGGTACCAAAACAAATAGAGTATGTCATGGAGAGAACGAGTGTAACGCTAGATAAAAACATAATAAAGTAGCGATTAGGCTTCGGAAGCATTTCTTGATAACGATTTAAACGAATCGCTTCATATAAAAATAGTGGTAAAATAATGATGGCAATTTGGATCATTAAATCACGAATCAGCTCCATAGCCTCTCATCCCCTATATGTATTTTGATATGATTATATCATTTTATAAGTTGATTTGTTTTAAAATTTTGATTTTTCTTAACATATTTGTTAATTATTTGTTAACAACTAATAATAAATGTTACAGATTTCCGAAATGATTGTAAACCCTGTACCAAATTTCCTTCATGCAGTATACAATGAATACGGATTACAAAGAAATTAAAAAACACTTCACTAGACGGACAACTATCGCAAAATACAGCATATAATCCATACTATCTATGTTTACAAATAAGTGATCATTACTTTAGTAGGAGGAAGATAAAAATGGCGGGTACTACGCTTGTTTTAAAAGAAGAAAATTTGGTTGTGCTAGAAAACGTTGAAAAATCAGTATACGAAGAACTGCAACATAAAGCAGGGGAAGATAACTGTACATGTGCTGTAAATGAATCCGTTGTCCATCTCGGCAAAGTATCTTCCGTACTTTGGAACGAAGATGAAATAGATTGGGAATACGGTTATTAAAAAGTCGCTTTCAGCGGCTTTTTTCTTTTCTCTCTTTCTAAATAACATATGCAAAGCGTAATCATAGAAAATATGATAAAATGGACTTAATTTTCAAACGGAAGAAAGGGAGATACAATGGAACAATTCATTAATCCTAGAGTGAAGGACATCCAGATTTCTGGAATTCGCCAGTTTTCTAATATGATTCAAAACTATGATAATCTTATCTCTTTAACAATTGGGCAACCCGATTTCCCCACACCTTCTCTAGTAAAAGAAGCAGCTAAACGGGCCATTACAGAAAATTATACAAGCTATACACATAACGCTGGTTTACTAGAATTACGCAAGGCAGCTTGTAACTTTGTAAAGGACAACTACAATTTACATTATTCACCTGAAAACGAAACCATTGTTACAATCGGTGCTAGTGAAGCGATCGATGTTGCATTCCGAACTATTTTAGAACCAGGAACGGAAGTAATTTTACCTGCTCCTATTTACCCTGGTTACGAGCCGATTATTCGACTATGTGGTGCAACTCCTATTTTTATAGATGTTCGTGAAACTGGATTTCGTTTAACAGCTGAAGCATTGCAACATGCAATTACAGAACGAACAAGATGCGTCGTTTTACCGTATCCTTCTAATCCAACTGGTGTTACCTTATCAAAAGAAGAATTAGAAGATATTGTATCTGTCTTAAAAGATAAAAATATTTTCGTTCTTTCTGATGAAATTTATAGTGAACTTGTATATGAAGAAAAACACACATCTATCGCTCGTTTCCCAGAAATGCGTGATAAGACGATCGTCATTAACGGCTTATCAAAATCACATTCTATGACCGGCTGGCGTATCGGACTTTTATTTGCTCCAGAATATTTAGCAAAACACATATTAAAAGTTCATCAATACAATGTTACATGTGCTACTTCAATCGCTCAGTATGCTGCAATCGAAGCTTTAACAGCTGCTAAAGATGCCCCGAAGATGATGCGCTATCAATACAAAAAACGCCGTGATTACGTATATAATAGACTCATTCAAATGGGTTTAACGGTTGAGAAGCCAACAGGTGCATTTTATTTATTCCCATATGTTGGACATTTAACATCTTCATCATTTGATTTTGCACTTGATCTTGTAAAAGAAGCCGGGCTAGCCGTTGTTCCTGGAACAGCATTTTCGGAATACGGTGAAGGCTACCTTCGCCTTTCCTATGCTTATAGCATCGAAACTTTAAAAGAAGGCTGTGACCGTTTAGAAGCCTTTCTAAAGCAAAAAGCTAAGAGTTAAACTCTTAGCTTTTTTTATGCATACTGATCACAAGTTTGACGCTTCAGTAATTTATGTGGAATAATGATACACTTTGCAGTTGACTCAGCATTCTCTACTTTATCAACTAAAGCTTTTGCTGCTTCATATCCTAGCTGATATATATTCACATCAACTGTCGAAAGCGGAGGACTCGCAATTTCTGATAATAAAGCATTATTAAAGCTTACAATAGAAACATCCTTCGGTACAACGAATCCTTTTTTAGAAAGTGCGCTTAGTACACCAAGTCCAATTAAATCATCCGTTGCCATAATTGCCGTCGGTGGTTGCTTCAGTCCCATTAACTCCTCAACGGCTTGTTGACCACTTTCTCTTGAAAAATCAAAATGTAAAATATACTCTTTCGGTAATACAATGTCTGCTAGTTTTAAAGCATCGCTCATACCGGCTAATCGATCTCTCGTTACAAGTAAATCTGATCCACCACCAATGAACGCGATCTGTTTATGGCCTAGTGAAATTAAATATTCTGCCACTTCTCTTGCAGCTGTATAATTGTCATTATCTACATATGTAATTTCATCTTTTCGATCATATGGTTTTCCAATTAAAACAAACGGGAAGTTTTGGTCATGCAAGTATTGAATAATCCGATCGTTCTCTCTTGAATATAAAAGAATAATACCACCGATTTGACGCCCTTGTACCATTTTTACAACACCATTAAAAATTTCATCTTCCGTTTCACCAGTCGACATATAAAGCGCATACCCTTCCACATGTGCAAATGAACTAATTCCTCTTATAACTTCTGGGAAAAACGGATTTTGAAAAGCTTTACTTGCAGAACTCGGCATAACAAGACCAAGTGTCTTCGTCGTTTGGTTCGCAAGGTTTCTTGCATTTAAATTTGGATGATACCCTAATTCACTCATTACTTTTCGAACACGGCGCTTTGTCTTTTCACTTATACTTGGATTATCAGCAATTACACGAGAAACAGTTGATGGTGCTACGTTCGCCTTCTTCGCCACATCTTTAATTGTAACTGTCATAAAAATCCCCTCCTTTCACTTCTCTGCCATTTTCATATATTTTATCCCGCTATTTACCGGGCAGTAAGACCCCCACCTCAAAATTCAGCGAAAACAAAGAAGTTAGGTGGGGGATGAACAAAACCCCCACTGATTAAAGTTTCACTTTATCTTGCACCCGTTGCAAGTCATAGGAGAAGTCATAAACTGTCATTTATTTATTCTATCTTGCAAAACTTATCATATTCTCCCTCTCCATGTATTGTAAGGGATATAGCTCTTTTTTCCTATACTATAATATACTATTTATTTCACTTCTTTTCATATGCGATGTCAAATCTCTTTTCATCTCTCTATAAATTTTTTTATAGAGAGATGAAAAGAAAAATGGGACATAATGTCCCATTTCTCATCCTTTCGTACCTCCAGCTGTTAAACCAGAAATAAAGTATTTTTGTAGTGATAAGAATAAAATCGAAATCGGGATTGCAATTAATACGGAACCGGCTGCAAACGTTGTAAATTCATTACCAAATTTCTTCGCTACCATTTCATAGAGTCCAACTGCTAAAGTATAATTTTCCGGTGTGCGCAAAATAATACTCGCTAAAATGAAATCTGTAAATGGACCGATGAAAGTGAATAACGCTACAACTGCCACGATTGGCTTTGCAAGTGGCATAATGATTTGCCAAAAAATACGGAAATGTCCAGCTCCATCCATACGAGCTGATTCATCCAGCTCTTTCGGAATCGTATCAAAATACCCTTTCATAAGCCATGTATTCATAGGGATTGCTCCACCTACATAAATTAAAATTAATGCAAGATGTGTATCGATTAATCCTGTTAACTGCGCTAATACGTATAGTGCGATTAACGCTGCAAAGTTTGGAATCATTTGCAGAATTAAAAATGTTAATAAACCATTTTTCCTTCCAACAAAACGGTATCTCGAAAATGCATAAGCAGTAAAACTAATTGCTAACACTGAGAAAATCATCGTTAAAACACTTACTTTTAATGTGTTTTTATACCATAGTAAATAATTACTATTCTCTAAATCTAATAACTTACGATAATGATCTAACGTTGCATTTTGCGGAATAATACTTGATCCAGATAAACTATCACCCGGATTAAACGATGAGCCAATAATCCATAATAATGGATAGAAAATGATGGCACACATTACGAAAATAACGAAATAACTTAATGAGAGACGTAACATCTTTTGTCTTTTAATATTCATTTACATCATATCCTCTTCTTGGAATGATTTTGTTCTCTTAAATTGCCATAACGCAACTGTAATAACGATTAACGATAAGATCATTGTAAGAGCTGCTGCTTTCCCGTACTGCGCCGAAGTCATCGTTAACTTATAAATCCATGAAATTAAAATATCTGTTCCACCTGCATCTTGTCCAGCTACAGCAGGACCTCCGCCGTTAAATAGATAGATGATACTAAAGTTATTAAAGTTAAACGTATATTGCGTAATTAATATTGGTGCTGTTGCATATAGAACAAGTGGCAATGTAATTTTACGGAACTGTTGCCAAGCTGTAGCTCCATCTACTGTAGCCGCTTCATATAATTCTCCTGGAATCGATTGCAGTATACCTGTCGTCATTGCAAAGACGAACGGGAATCCGAGCCACGTTTGAATCATAATTAAAGCAATCTTCGCCCAAAATGGATCTGTCATCCAAGCAATCTTTTCAATTCCGAATAAAGCTAATACTTGATTGTTAATTGCTCCAAATGTTTCATTAAACATACCAGAGAAAACAAGAATAGATACGAATGCTGGAACTGCCCACGGTAAAATGAAGATTGTTCGAATAATTGCCTTTCCTTTAATACCAGGCTGATTTACGATAATCGCTAAGAAAATACCAAGCGTAACTTGTAATGTCGTTGCAACGAATGTCCAAATGACAGTCCAAGAAAATACGCTTAAAAATGTCTCTCTCCACATCGGTAATGTGAAAATATCAATAAAGTTTTTAAAGCCCACCCAATCTACTAATTTAGCTGGAGGAGAGTGGTATAAATCATAATTCGTAAATCCAATTAAAATTACGAAGATGATTGGAAATACAACTACAAAGATAAGTAATAGAAAACCTGGTGAAACCATTAAATATGGAAAACCTTGATCTAGTAAATTACGGTATTGCTCTTTTACAGAGTTTAATGGGGTTCCTATATCACGTTTCTTCCCGTTTTGATATGCATCATATAAATTAAATCCATATATTCCGAGTCCAAACACGATGACGATAAGTGCCAAGATCCCTTCCACTAATAGAAAGACAGAATGGTCACGTGGAACTTCTGTACCGAGTGTTACAATTCCCCATAATCCCATATTTAATAAATCAGCAAATGCTACAATAAATGAACCTGTTAATACTAGAAAAATAAGACCTTTTACAAATTGTTTATTATACATTTGGCCTATGCCTGGAATGATTGATAACATGGTTGCCATTTTCCTATGTTTTGAACCTTTTAAGCCGTTTGCTGGTTCCATAGATGTTTGCATGTTCCTTCCCCCTTTTTTCTTGGGAGAGAATTCGTGCCTCTTATAGTAGAGGCACGAATTTCACCTTATTTTTTCTTACTATGATTTGCCTCAATATTACCTTTAATTTGCTTCACTGCATTATCAAGTGCTGCTTTTGGTGCCTCTTTATCCGTAACAACTAATTGAAGCGCATCTCCAGCTGGTTTCCATACTTCTTGCATTTCCGGAATATTCGGCATCGGAACTCCATTTTCTGATTGAGTTGCAACCGCTTTTGCAGCTTCATTATCTTTAATAATTGGATCTTCCATTACTGATTTTACTGGAGGAATTTCTTTTGTTTTCTCAAATCGAATTTTTGCATTTTCTTCATTAGTTACCCACTCGGTGAATTTTGTAGCTAAATCATTTTGTTTAGAGAAGCTTGTTACATGCCATCCTTTTACGCCAACAAATGTTTTCATTGGTTGACCATTTGGTAATTTCGGCATTGGAGCAACACCATAATCAATTCCGTTCTTTTCCATCGCTTGGAATGCCCACGGTCCGTTCATAATAGACGCTGCTTTCCCTTCATTGAATAATCCGTCCGCAGCAGGGCCACCAGATTCACCAATAATACCTTTCGGGAATAACTTTTCTTTGTACCATTTTTGAAGATATTCAGCACCTTGTACTGCTCCACTATTATTTAATCCAACATCACCTGCATTTGGCTTTCCGTCTTTCTCACCAAATACATATCCGCCCATACCTGCCATAAACGCGTTAGCAAAGTAGAAGTTATCTCCTAATGCTAAAAATCCGTACTTGCCATCCTTCGTAAAGTCTTTTGAGAAGTTAAACAGCTCGTCCATCGTTTCTGGTGCTTTTTGCATTAATTTTTTATTGTAAATAAAAACTGGTGTTTCAATTGCTTTTGGTAAACCATATAATTTTCCGTTATATGTCTGTGCTTCTATTGATAAGTCAGTAAATTTACTCTTCACAGCATCATCTGCTTTTACTTCAGAAAGTAAGCCTTCTGTTACTGCATTTCCAATTTGATCGTGTGGCAATGTTACAACATCCGGTCCCGTCCCCGCAGGTCCATCAAGACGTAACTTCTTCACTTGATCTGTCATTTGCATTTCAACAACTTTAACTTTTACTTTATATTTTTCCTCAAAGCTTTTCACTGCTGGTTCTAAACCAACACCTTTTTTATCATCTTCCCAAACGAGAAGATCATAATCTTTCTTCTCTTTACTTGCTTCCTTTTTCCCTGAATCTTTCGGTCCACATGCAGATAACATACCGATTGACAATGCTGAAATCGTTAATAGTGATAATGCTTTCTTCATCCCAAAAAACCTCCCTAAATTGTCTATGTACCCTAGAAATTGAAAACGTTTGCATTGAATAGTTTAATAGAAGCGCAAACAATATCTCAATCTATGAAAACGTTTGCGCTATTTGTCTATCATTATACATTCTTTTATTCATTTTGCAAATATTAATTTTCAAAATAATCTCCTCATACTCTTTATTCATTGACTTTACATAAAATGAATACTACTCTTATAAGCAATATTAAAGTTATGTTAAAGGAAATCGTTTGCAACATAATCTTTATTATTTCATTTTAGGTAACAATATGTATAGAGATATTAAAGGGGGATTTTCTATATGCTTAAAGAAGCGATCTATCATAGGCCAAAAGATAATTATGCATACGCTTACAACAAAAAAACAATTCACATCCGAATACACACAAAAAGAGATGATGTTCACAGCGCCGCCCTCATCTACGGTGATCCGTATGAATGGCAAGATGGGAAATGGATTACTGCGAGTACACCTATGAAAAAAACCGGATCTACTGATTTATTTGATTATTGGTCGGTTTCAATCGAACCGAAATTTAAACGCTTACGATATGGATTCGAATTAAAAAACGACGTAGACACTCTTATTTATACAGAAAGAGGATTTTTTTCTAACATTCCAAATGACGATGTCGGTAACTTTTTCTGCTTTCCATTCATTCATACAAAAGACGTTTTCATGGCACCATCTTGGATTAAGGACACAGTATGGTATCAAATCTTCCCGGAACGATTCGCTAACGGGGACAGCTCATTAAATCCGATAAACACCCTTCCTTGGGGAAGTACCGAACCAACTCCAACTAATTTTTTCGGAGGAGATTTTGCTGGTATTCTTCAAAATCTTGATTACCTTGTGAAGCTTGGAATCTCTGGCATTTATTTCACTCCTATTTTTAAAGCACATTCGAATCATAAATATGACACAATTGACTACATGGAAATCGATCCACAATTTGGGACGAAAGAAACTTTCAAAGAACTCATTGAAGCATGTCATACACGTGGTATAAAAGTAATGCTCGATGCCGTGTTTAATCATAGCGGATACTTTTTCGATAAATTTCAAGACGTACTAAAGAATGGTGAGAAGTCAGCATATAAAGAGTGGTTCCACATTCATGAATTCCCAATTATAACCGAGCCACTTCCAAATTACGATACTTTCGCATTTACACCGTATATGCCTAAATTAAATACAGCACACCCAGATGTAAAAGAATATTTACTTGAAGTAGGACGTTATTGGGTAAGAGAATTTAATATTGACGGTTGGCGCCTGGATGTCGCAAATGAAGTCGATCACAGCTTTTGGAGAGAATTCCGAAGTGAGATAAAAGCATTAAATCCTGAAGTATATATTTTAGGAGAAATTTGGCACGATGCACTCCCATGGCTACAAGGAGATCAATTTGATGCTGTCATGAGCTATCCTGTTACAAACGCTCTACTTTCTTACTTTGCTAACGACTCCATTAAAGCAAGTGAATTCATGAAACAAATTACAGAATCTCTACATTCCTACTCTATGAATGTAAATGAAGCAGCATTTCATTTATTAGATAGCCATGATACTCCAAGAATTTTAACAATATGTAACGGAGATAAAAATAAGTTAAAGTTACTCTATGTATTCCACCTTTCTTTCATCGGCTCTCCTTGTATTTATTACGGAGATGAAATTGGTATGGATGGCGGCATGGACCCGGATTGCCGCAAATGTATGATTTGGGATACAAAAGAACAAGACCACGTATTATTTACACATATACAAACATTAATATCATTACGGAAACAATATAAATCATTTGGAGGACACGGTATTTTTCAATTTATCGAAGCAAATGATGAACATAATTATATTTCTTATACAAAAACATATGAAGATGAAACTATCTTTTTCGTTTTAAACCCTACTAACGGTGACGTTACAGCTTCACTCCCACTTCATATTACCGGAAAAAAAATACTTAACATTTATACAAACGAAGAATTTTCAGCGGAAGCAAGTGTATTACAAGTTACACTTCCACCGTACGGATTCTCTATTTTAAAATGGTAATAGAAAAAGCCTTATGCCAGGATGGCATAAGGCTTTTTCTTATTTCAATTTAAATACCATTGCTTCATACGGTCGTAATATAATATTTTCTATCGATACATTTTCTACGTCATAATTGTGTATTAATAACTCTGATTCGTTATAAATAATGTCCTCAGGTAATTCGAATACACCTTCATCCGCAGTGAAGTTTGCAATCACCAGAAGCTTTTCTTCTCCATATGTTCTTACATAAGCAAAAATAGAAGGATTATTTTCTAGTATTAAATCATATGATCCATACACAATAATCTCATTATTTTTACGTAACTCAATTAATTTTTTATAGTAATAAAAAATTGAGTTTTCATCTTGGATTGCATGCTCCACATTAATCTCTTTGTAATTAGGGTTTACCGCAATCCATGGCTCACCTGTTGTAAATCCAGCGTGATTCTTATCGTCCCACTGCATTGGCGTTCTAGCGTTATCTCGGCCTTTTATATAAATAGATTCCATTACTTTTTCTTTCTCTTCGCCACGGTCTTCCACTTTTTCTTTATACATATTTAACGTTTCAATATCTCGATATTCATCAATTGATTGGAATCGAACGTTCGTCATTCCGATTTCTTCTCCTTGATAAATATACGGTGTTCCTTTCATCATATGAAGCAGCGTCGCTAACATTTTCGCAGATTCAGTACGGTATATTCCATCATCACCAAAACGAGATACAACGCGAGGCTGATCATGGTTATTCCAATAAAGGCTATTCCATCCTGTATGCTCTAATGCTTTTTGCCACTTTGTTAAATTCTCTTTTAAAGTAAGAAGTGAGCACGGTTTTACATCCCATTTCCCACCTTCTCCAGAATCTAAATCCATATGTTCAAATTGGAATACCATTTGTAGTTCTTTTCTAGCATCACCTGTATATAATTTAGCCTCTTCTGTCGTTACACCTGGCATTTCCCCAACCGTCATAATGTCATAATGAGACAATACTTCTTCATTCATTTCATGCAAATATTTGTGAATGTTCGGACCGTTCATAAAATGTTTATGCCCTGAAACATATCCTTCTTCATCCGTTTCAACAGCTGGTAAGCCTTCTTCTTTAGAAATAAAATTAATAACATCCATACGGAATCCATCAATTCCTTTTTCTAACCAAAACTTCATCATGCCATAAACATCTTGTCTTACCTTTGCATTATCCCAGTTTAAATCTGGTTGTTTTTTAGAAAACAGATGTAGATAATATTCGTCTGTCATTTCATCATATTGCCATGCAGAGCCACTAAACGCTGCTCCCCAGTTATTCGGCTCTTTCCCTTCATTTCCAGGACGCCATATATAATAATCTCTATATTTATTATCTTTCGATTTACGTGATTCAATAAACCAATTATGTTCATCTGAAGTATGATTAACAACTAAGTCCATCATAAGTTTCATATTACGTTTATGCATTTCATGTAATAGTTCATCCCAGTCTTCCATTGTTCCGAACTCATTCATAATTTTACAATAATCACTTATATCATAACCATTATCATCATTTGGAGATTCATAGACTGGTGATAACCAAATTACATCAATACCCAATTCTTTTAAGTAATCTAGCTTTGAAAGAATGCCACGAAGATCCCCTATGCCATCACCGTTACTATCCATAAAACTACGAGGATAAATTTGATATACTACACTTTCTTTCCACCATTGCTTTTCCATTATGCTACCCCATTTCATCTATACTATATTTTTTTCTTTTTAAGGCGCAAACGTTTTCATTAATGAATGATAACAGATTCTATCTTAATTTAAAATAGCGCTTACAATATTTATTCTTCTTTTTCTAAGAAAACGAGCGAAACTTACTATATTTTCTTGCAGAAATGAAAACGTTTTATTTTTTTCTAGTGTTTTTATTTCTTTTTTGAATCTATTCGTTTATAATGAATTCAAAGAAAACGTTTGCATAAATTTCTAGGGGGAAATATCATGGCAGAACTTAAATTAGAAAATATTTATAAAATATATGATAATAACGTAACAGCCGTAACAGATTTTAACTTACACATTCAAGATAAAGAATTTATCGTATTCGTCGGTCCTTCTGGATGTGGAAAATCTACCACATTACGAATGGTAGCTGGCCTTGAAGATATTTCAAAAGGAGAATTTTCAATTGATGGTAAGCTAATGAACGATGTTCCTCCAAAAGATCGAGATATCGCAATGGTCTTCCAAAACTATGCTCTTTATCCGCATATGAGCGTGTATGATAATATGGCATTCGGATTAAAACTTCGAAAAATACCGAAAGATGAAATCGATCGTCGCGTGAACGACGCAGCAAAAATTTTAGGGCTTGAACAATATTTAACTAGAAAGCCAAAAGCGTTATCAGGTGGACAACGACAACGTGTTGCATTAGGCAGAGCAATTGTTCGAGACGCAAAAGTTTTCTTAATGGATGAACCATTGTCAAACTTAGATGCAAAACTACGTGTTGCAATGAGATCCGAAATTTCTAAATTACACCACCGCCTTGGCACAACGACAATTTATGTAACACATGATCAAACTGAGGCAATGACAATGGCTTCACGTCTTGTTGTTATGAAAGATGGAAAAATCCAACAAATCGGAAGTCCAAAAGAAGTATATGAAACACCTGAAAATATTTTCGTTGGTGGTTTTATCGGTTCACCCGCAATGAATTTCTTCCGCGGAAAATTAACTGAAACCGATTTCGTTATAGACAGTTCACTAAAGTTTAAAGTATCTGAAGGAAAAATGAAATTATTACGCGAACAAGGCTATGTAAATAAAGAAATTGTTTTAGGTATTCGTCCAGAAGATATTCATGATGAACTATTATTTTTAGAAGCTTCACAATCTACTACTTTCACAACAAAAATTGAAGTTGCTGAGTTGTTAGGTGCTGAATCCATTTTATATATGAAACTTGGAAACCAAGATTTTGCAGCACGTGTTGATGCAAGACATATATTTTCACCTGGAGACCAAATTAAATTGGCATTTGATTTAAATAAAGCGCATTTCTTTGACAGCCAAACAGAACAACGTATTCGCTAAAATTTTTTTCTTCTATATAACATACAAAAAAACCGTCCACATACATTGAGGGCGGTTTTCATTATTATACTAGGGTGTCTACTGTATGAAATGATTGTCCTTTCATGCTAATAATACCGAAAATCGGTAAGTCACTAAGCACCACTTCTTCTTGCTGTTTCATAAAAGATGACGTTAATTGTTTTATCTCTATCCAAACGTCATTAATACAAAGTACATTGGAATCGTTCTCTTGTTGGCGAGAGAAAATAGAATCTATTTTATATAAACCAGCATTTTGAAAAAGCATATCAATGCGACTGAATGCATTCAAAGTAATACTGATAACGCGTTGCCAATCTCCTTGTTTTTCCATATCATAGGATACAAAAAGTGCCTCTCCGCCTAGATTCGTAATTTCTTCCACTGTTGCTTGTCCACTTTCTTGATCAATGTCCGTCACAATTACTTTTGCGCCTTGCTTAGCCAACAAAAGAGCTGTACTACGTCCAATACCGATGCCACCACCAGTTACAATGGCAACCTTTCCTGCAAGCTTCATTTTCATTACCCCTTCTATAAGTCTTACCGTCATTCAGTATACTCCTTTACTAGATTAGTCCGCAAGCAGGAAAAGTTAACCTTACAAATTGTAAACGATTACTTTTTTGTCTCTTTTTTCTTACTATTATATTGATCAAAGGTTAAACCGATAAAAATAAGAATCCCCCAAAATATTAAGCTACCTCCGGTCATTCCAAATCCCCCTTTGTAATATAACAATATTATCTATATTCATTATACCATTAACTTAATTTTCGATCTATTCAAATGAAAAATAGGATGTTTGAATTAGCCACCGCTTCTTTAAACATCCTTCAATAACATGGTGAGTACTATATAGGAGATATCCAGCCTATATAAATCCCATTATATCAATTACATTTATCAAATTTCTAAAAAAAATAAGACTTTTTATATACAAACAATAAAAAGTCTTATTTCACTATTATAACGTATAATCTAAATGTTCCTTATACCAGACTCATCACTTTCGTCTTTGCAATTAAATCATGGAAACCACAATTATCTTTGCGGAATAACATCATATATACGTTACATATTAATGGGATTCCAAGTAATAATATGTTTGGTAATAACAATACAAAAAATCGTATTATTAATGTTTGTAACGTTAGTTTTTCACTTGTTAATGAAATTACTTTTGTTCTTGTTACCTTTTTACCTACTGTAGAACCGTTCCAAATAAAGGGTAACAAAATAAAATATATAGCCATTAGCATGAAAGCTACCGTAAGGTCATATCTATAGTCACCAAAACTTATATTAAAACGATTGAAAATAGCACTATAGTTTCCGGTGATAACAGCTACTATCGCACCGTACATAACCGAGATTAAAAACATGTCAATAAGGGAAGCACCTATGCGATTCATTACAAGCGCTGGACGATGCATCTTTAACTTCATTCTATGTCGACTCCTTCATATCCTTCTTTACCCGTTTCATCGTACCACTTCTAAAAAACATTGTAAACTAGCGTTTCTCTTACTTTTCTTGTACAATGTGTTACAACAGCACTATAAAGGAGGTTCCCATATTGAAAAGATGGATAATCCTATTTGCCGCACTCTTATTAACAGGTTGTACAGGCAATACAAACCATTTAACCTATACCATTAACGACGAATATGAACTCATACATACTTCTGGAGATGCATTTGAACTTTTCCCCTCGCAAGATGCTGTATATGCTACACAATACATTCCTGCAAAAATCACAGAAATTGCTTGGGACGATAAATACATTATCACAAAACAAATTGTGGAAAAATCAGATCCAAATAATCCCGATGCAGCAATTACAAATAAAAAAAGTGAACATTATTGGATTATCGATGTAAAGCATAATAAACGATTCGGTCCTTATAATGAAAAACAATTTAACGAACAAAAAGATGCATTTAAAATTACAGTACCTTTTCAAAGCGTAGATTCATATGTGAAAGAGCTAAAAAAACAGTCAGCATAAATTTTTATGCTGACTGTTTTCGTTTAAATACACACCTTACTTGGAAAGTGAGATATTGAAAGTTTGTGGCTCTTGAACAGCTTCATGAGTATCTCCTGCCGCTAAATCATCTGTTGTAAACTTAATATCCTTTACCTTCTCTTTTCCATCATCAAGTATTAAACCGATAATTCCGGCTCGTGTCTCACCAGGCTTATAATCTTCCCTTGATACACGCTTTGTCCCCACCAGTGTGTCTTCTTCATATAAAAAGTTTTGAGTCGCTACATTAAAATGTTGTTTATCATTAATAATAACATCATTCATAGAGAAGAATTGCATGTCCTTATTTCCACTATTTTCTACCTTATATGTAATTTCAACATACCGAATCGTGTCGCTAATCTCTGTTCCACTTAACGATGCATATAATTCAGCATCTTCTTGACTCACTTTATCTCCCAATCTACGCTTTACTTCTTCAGGAGTTAATGCCGTATACACTTTCAATGTATTTTTTGCATCTTTGCTCATTTGTGATAATGAGATAACTTTAACGTCTTGTACATGAATTTTCATTGGGGCTACTTCAAATGTTTGATTCACAGAATGAATCTGTTCTAATTCAAATGTCCCCCATCCTTTTTCTTTCACTTTTTGTCCTACTTTTTTAAGCTCACGCCCACCATACTCTTTTGTTTCTGGAATAGATTCTTTCTTTTTAGGTTCTGCCTTCTTTTCTTCTTGATGGAAGCAACCACTTAACATAAGAAGAAAACTACATAAAACAAAAATACTTTTCCATGCTTTCATCATTTAATTTCTCCTAACACTATCATTCATTAATATAAAGTGAAACTTTAATCAGTGGGGTTTTTGTCCATCCCCACTGATTATTAGTTGAACCAATCGGGCTTTTACGGGCAGTTGATCTCCCACCTAACTTCTTCGCTCCAGCCGAATTTTGAGGTGGGAGTCTTACTGCCCGTTAACGCGGGATAAATTAGTCCCTTGCTTTGTAAACCATAGAAACAATGAGAAGTCCACAAAACGAACTTGTCAGTCCAGATACTATTATACCCCCTATTTGGAAAATATGAAAATAGGGATCTACAAACGCGTGAACGATAAATACTAGAGCTGCGACAATGATTGCCGAAACCCAATACTTCCTTTTTTCTGAAGCTATCATAATATCTTTCCCTGTTTCATCTTTATACTTCCATAGTACGTATAATAGTAATAATAAACCAATACATGTACTCCCGTGTTGCATAAATTTATACACTGGAATACTATGTAATTCTCTTTGTAACAATGGTATTTTCATAACGAAGTAGCCTGTATGATGAGTAAACGCATCCCAAACGACATGCGTGAGCATACCAAATAAAGCAGAATAGCAAAATACAAAAAAATCTTTCCAAGTATAAAGCCCCCACCTCTCATCTACTGCATATGTATAGTAGCCAGCAAATGGTTTAGGTAAATGTGTTATAAACGGCTTTTTTAAAATGTGATGATATATGTATGCGAGTAGAAATACAAGCGGTAAATTTAAATATAAGAACCCAAGCCATGTATGGCCAATGACACCATACGGTCTAAAGTGTAAAAAATATTCAAAATCAGGCGCCATACTCCCTAATATAAGAGCCGTTACTGAAATATATTGAGAACGCTTTTTCACAAAAGGAAGAACAGCTGCTGGATGTTCGCATGTTTTAACTCCTTTTCATAATTTCAATAGAATACATACTATCATAACGACATGAATAATCTCCATGCAATATTTATTTTCACATTGGAATATGATAGTTTAAATGATATAATCCACATGAAATATTCAGAAAATAAGGAGGGATTCACGTGTCATTAGCACTTGTCTTTTTTCTTATTCTGTTTATCTTGTTTTTAAGTACTTACATCAGATTTTTTATATGGAAGCACTATAAAAGTATTAAATATATGCCTGCTCTCATTGGTTTTATAAACGTTCTTTTTATTTTCATGTGAAAGAGAATGACTTTCGGTTGGGAAGGCCTTGGCGCACTTCAATATACAATACTATTAACAAATTGTCTTCCCCTTGTATTTGCTGCTTTTTTAGAATCAAAATCCGTTATGAATTGAGGTTTATATATTGATTGACGTACCCTTTTTAAAAAATGTCACATTAAAAAAAGAAAATATCCCTAGTTTTTCTGCCTATCCTTACTGTCTACCCGCTATCCGATCATTACAATCACTCGCTTTCCACCCAAATGTAACATTCATTATTGGAGAAAACGGAACGGGTAAATCAACATTACTCGAAGCAATTGCAGTTGCTTTAGGTTTTAATGCAGAAGGTGGAACGAAGAATTTCCGTTTTAGCACAAATGATTCACATTCATCTTTACATGAATATCTTCGAATTTCAAAAAGTTTCAATACACCAAACGACGGCTTCTTTCTTCGTGCTGAATCATTTTATAACGTTGCTTCTTATATTGATGAAATAGATGCTATAAAATCTTATGGAGGTGTTTCACTTCATGAGCAATCCCATGGTGAATCATTTTTCTCCTTATTTATGAATCGTTTTTCAGAACAAGGTTTATACATTTTAGATGAGCCTGAGGCCGCTCTATCACCAATGAGACAACTTTCCATGCTCATTCGAATGCACGAACTAGCGGAACAAGGTTCGCAATTTGTTATCGCGACGCATTCTCCTATTTTAATGGCTTACCCTGAATCCACTATATACTCTTTAACACAAGAAGGGATTCACGAATCCACATTAGAAGAAACTGAGCATTACCAAACGACGAAACTTTTCTTTGAAAATCGTGATCGATTATTTCATCATTTATTTGATTCTTAAAAAAAAAGAAGCAGCGATTGCTGCTTCTTTTTTATAGTGCTTCTATAAATAATGCTACCCCAATACCGCCACCGACGCATAGAGAGGCAATTCCTTTTTCTAGCCCGCGTCTTTTCAATTCATGAATTAAACTTACCGTAATACGAGCTCCTGTACAACCGATTGGATGTCCAAGTCCTACACCACTACCGTTTACATTCACTTTTTCACGATCCAGACCTAATTCTTTCTCTACAGCTAAATATTGTGCAGCGAAAGCTTCATTAATTTCAAGTAAATCAGCATCTTCTAATGACCAATCTACTTTTTCTAATCCTTTACGAATTGCTGGTGCTGGTCCAATTCCCATAATTTTAGGATCTACCCCAGCTACTGAATATCCAACAATTCTAGCTAACGGTTGTAAGCCTTTTTCTTTCGCTTTTTCTTCACTCATTAATACTAGAACTGCACTTCCGTCATTAAGACCAGATGCATTTCCTGCCGTTACCGATCCATCTTTACGGAAAGCTGGTTTTAATCCAGCTAATTTTTCCGCTGTAATATCTGCACGTGGATGTTCATCCTTCGAAAATACAATTTCTTTTCTACGCTCTTTTATTGTAATAGGAACAATTTGATCGTCAAAGTATCCAGACTCGATTGCTTGCAGTGCCAATGTATGACTGCGAAGCGCAACTTCATCTTGTTCCTCTCTTGTAATTTCATATTGTTCAACTAAATTTTCCGCTGTTTCACCCATCATAATATGATGAATCGGATCTTCTAGCACTTCCCACACCGTGTCACGAATTTCTCCGTGCTGTAGACGTTGTCCCCAGCGGTGCTGTTTCAATGCATAAGGGCTCGAACTCATCGCTTCTACTCCACCTGCAATAACAACATCACTCACACCTAATTGAATTTGCATTGCAGCTGACATAATTGCTTGCATACCTGAAGAACATTGGCGTTGGATTGTATACCCCGTAACTGTGTCAGGAAACCCCGCCGCTAATGCAGCCGTTCTCGCCGTATTTGCTTCATCAGTTCTTTGAATACAATGACCTAAAATTACTTCGTCAACTTCATGTGGTTCTACCCCGCCTCGTTTTACAGCTTCCTGAAGTACAGGAACAGCTAATTCTACTGGCGTTACATTTTTTAGCGCTCCCCCAAAAGTTCCGATTGGTGAACGAACTGCAGCTGTAATAACAACATTATGCATTTTGTACTTGCCCCTCTCTTATGTATCCTAGTCAGTTTTTAGGTGAAATTCCATAAGATGTATGTCTACAATTATCATACTATAAACATACTAAAAAATCAAAATATTAAATATAATAAAAATAGAAGGAATTAACCTTCTATTCTGTTAATGCGTATAGGAATTTTTGTAAAATCTTCTCTGTTGTTTTATTCAAATTCGGTAACTTATCTACCGGAAAATATTGAAGCTGTAATCCTTCATGATCAAGCTTAACTTCCCCACTCACATGATGACCCTGATACAGATGAATTACATTAAAAATTTCATCTCCATTTGGATATTGGAAGTACACTTCTTTTCCCGAAAGAACCCCAAGAAATTGCATTATTTTTGCACTTAGCCCCGTCTCCTCGAATAATTCTCTACGAGCAGTTTCTTCTGTCGTTTCTCCCAATTCCATTGCCCCGCCAGGCACACCCCAATCATATGTATCTGAACGATATTGAAGCAATACTTCTTGATTATCATTTAATATAATAATTGCTGACCCTACTAAAATAAGTGGTCTCGTACCAACTACTTTGCGTAACTCTTCAATATACCCCAATATGTAAACTCTCCTTTCCTCACCCTCCCTTATCATAACAAAATTTTTCTCATTTTGTTGATGTAAATTTTAAGAAAAAAAGAAAGCTTTCGCTTCCTTTTTTCACCGTTATCCCGCTATTTGCGGGCAGTAAGACCCCTACCTCAAAATTCAGCGAAAGTAAAGAAGTTAGGTGGGGAATCAACTGCCCATAAAAGCCCGATTGGTTCAACTAATAATCAGCGTGGGATGAAGACCCCCACTGATTAAAGTTTCACTTTATTTCTTAAAGCTTTCGTATTTTACAGCTTCAAAAGCTTCTTCAATTTCCTCATTGCTATAATGAACGTATGTAAAACGCCCTAATTCTACTAATCTAGCTATTTCTTGTAACGCTTTATGTTGATCATATGTTTCTTCAATTGTAATATGTACATAAAATTTCATTAATGGATGTTCATATAAAGGTTCTCCCACCTCTACATATACATCTTCAACCCCTTGCACAACTCTTACGTAACTCGCAAATTGATAAAGTGCTTCTCTGTCTGAAACGATTTTTAATGTATACATATATTCTCCCCCTTTCCTTTACTATATCAAAAAGATGACCACACTACGTTATAGAACTATGAAATTTTTTCGACTTATAGTCAATATTTTCATGTAATAAACAAGGCGTTTATCCATACATAGCATCTTTTCCCCACATATATTATAGGAAGAATTTTTTCATTTGAGGTGTTCCTTATGGATCCATACGTCAATATATGTATTTGCATTACGCCAGGCGCTAATATTTCTGACGACCGCATCGCAAAAGATTTAGCAGTTGCAGAATCAATTTGGCATCCCATTACATTTCAAATTCAAGAAGTAATTGTGTTAAATGAGCTTTTCCGTTTTTCTGACCGTGAGATTAGTTATAAAAGTTCCATTCAAAGTCAGGAAAAATTAGCATCCTTTTTCCAAACGTGTGTAAATGAAGCTCCAGAATGTGATCTTTATATTTGTTATATTGGCAGTGATTATTTTAAAGAAACAGCAGTAATTGCCTGCGCTTATTCTTTAGCAAAACAACAACAGCTTACTGGTTACGTCGTTTTAACAAACTCAGCTGCTCCAACGAAAAATATATACACCCTCGCTCACGAAATTGGTCATATTTTATTTACAAGACGGATTCACGGAAAACTTACGCACGCAGATCCTCATTCTCCAACTGGATCGGAGCACCATCCTTCTCCATCAAATCTTATGTACCCTATAGTCCCCCGCCCAGAAAACGTTCATATTCATTCCTTATTAACGAACGAACAAAAGGAACTCTCCTTACAAAGTACTTTATTACAAAGAAAAAAACAGTAACAATCTTGTTACTGTTTAAAACAACTTATTCCAATCAATAAACCAAAGCCCGGCTGCAAAGGATACACTATACCCTAAGCATAATCCCTCTAAAAATCAATATATAGTATTTCTTTGGAAATAATTTATTGTATATCCAGAGCAGCCACTTTCCTATTAATCTAAAAAGATAGATTCTAGCTTATCACCTAATAAAATCTTAAAATAGTCCTCATGTATTTCTTTTGGTGAAAACAGTATAGTTGATCTTAGAAATCAAATCCCTCATATATAAATAACTGTCCCTCTTGCTTATTCGTATACTTCTCTTTTTTCTAATTTGATATGAATTTTTAAAAGTATATAAATAACAATGAAAAGAATTATTTGTTGTACATACATTCCAATAACACTTGATACACCTATCATTCCAAATGCATATTCTAATACAATTGGAACTAGTAAATATGACAAAGTAAACCAACCACCAAATTTAATATTTATTATAGCCGCTAAAAGAGCTACTACACCAACAAGAGTGAAGCTTTCTATAACAGTAAATTTAATAAATGTAGTTCCATAAAAATTATTTAATAATGCAATACTAAAAATTGATAAAAACCATATCGCACCTGATATATACATAATTAAAAATTCAGTTCTTTTACGCTTAAATGCTGCTGTTCTCATTCCCCATATTAATACAGTAATTCCTGCAAAAATCATAATTGGATATCCGATTAATTCAATTAAAGAATAAGATAAGCGATGATCGGCTTCACTAAAGAATACACTCTTCATCATCGTGAAAGCCAATAAATTTACAATAAGGTAAAGCAATAATTTATAATTACCTTTTCTATCTATATCCATCTCTTTCGCAAGTTGATTAGCATATTCTTTTGGAGCATGACCGAATATATCACTTACCGTCTTTCCCTTCTTCTCACCTTCTATTAAATGTAGTTCCGCATCTTCTATAAAGGAAATAATATCAGTTTCTCTAATGCCCTTGGTTCGTAAATACCCTTGGGTATCATCTAAAAATTTTTGTCCTTCATTCGATAACACTTTTATCCCTCCCTCATTTAACCGTTTCTTTTCTATTCGTCTTCATCATAATTTCAAGGAAAATTAAAATAAACAAACTTCCGTATAAACATATAATTTGAAATAACATTGGCACGAGATCTTCTGATGTAAATGTTTTAAACACTAACATAATAGAAAGCGGAATGATTAAATATAAGTTTTTAAACCATCCTTCAAAATACATATTTATCGCTACTGTAATAATAAAAATCCCACCACCTAATATATAACTTTGCACTTGAGTGAATGTAACCATCTTTGTAGGATATATTACATCTAATATCGTAACAGCTCCTAATAAAAACATTGGAGCGATCATAACTAAAGACCACATAGAAAACCACGTTTTTGTAAAGCTTGTTACAAAGGTCATTTTACGAAGTAGAAAATTAGGACCCATTACAGCTAAAATCAATGTAAAACTATAGCCAATACACTGAATAAGTGAAATCTGTAAAACTCCATTATTCACTATTACAATAGAAGCAATAATCCAAAATGCTACGATATTCATTACTGTAAAACCAATTTGCTTCCACGTTTCCTGTCTATCTCTTTCCATCACTTTTACAAGTTCATTGGCATATTCTTTCGGCGAGCTTCCAAAAATTTCTTCTATACTTTTTCCGTCACTCTCACCTTCTATTAAATGCAACTCTGCATCTTCTAAAAAACTTTCCATATCGCTTTCTTTCACACTCTTTGCGGTCAAAAATAATCTCATATCTAATAAAAACTTTCGTGCTTCACTTGATAGCATTATTTTTTCTCCCTTTCCCCTCAAGTAGACGCTCTACACTACTTTGCATCGCTTCCCAGCGATCCATAAATTCATCCAGTGCTTCCTCGCCTTTTTCTGTTAATGTATAATATTTTCGCTTTGGACCAGATGGAGATTCCTTCATTACACTTGTTATTAATCCTTCCTTTTGCATTCGTATTAATAACGGATAAATACTTCCCTCACTCGCCATTGTGAAACCATACTTCGCTAGCTTTTCACTCATTTCATAACCGTATATTTCACCTTCAGAAATAATAGCAAGTAAGCAACCTTCTAAAATCCCTTTTAGCATTTGACTTGTCGACATAACTCAAACCCTCCCACTATCTTGTTTTACAAGATAGATAAGCGTAAGTATCTTGCTTTACAAAGTAGTATAGCAGAGACTATTTTGCAAAACAAGATAGCTAAAGATATTTTTCCAAATGTTTGCAGGAATTTCATTATTGCCTCTCTAAATAGAGCAATAAGAGAACTTTTATTATGAAGGAGTGCTTTTCATCATGGTTACAAATCGAGTTGTCTTTTTAACAGGTGCTGCGAGTGGTATTGGATATGAGATGGGGAGTGCTTTTGCAAAAGAAGGCGCAAAAGTTGTTATTACTGATCGTCTTGAAGAGCGTGCGAAAGAAGCTGCTGAACAATTACAAAAGGAAGGATTTCAGGCTATCGGTTTAAAATGTGACGTTACATCCGAAGTAGAAATTACAGCAGCAATTTCTCAAACAGTTAATCATTTCGGTTCATTAGATATATTAATTAACAATGCAGGAATGCAACACGTTTCACCGATTGAAGATTTTCCAACTGAAAAGTTCGAGCTACTAATCAAAATTATGCAAATCGCTCCTTTCATCGCAATTAAGCATGCCTTTCCGATTATGAAAAAACAAAAGTATGGTCGGATTATTAATGTCGCTTCCATTAATGGCCTTGTCGGATTTGCTGGAAAAGCTGCTTATAATAGTGCGAAACATGGCGTAATTGGATTAACAAAAGTGGCTGCTTTAGAGGGAGCAACTCATGGAATTACTGTAAATGCTCTTTGTCCTGGATATGTTGATACCCCTCTTGTACGAAATCAACTACAAGACTTAGCAACTACGCGAAATGTACCACTTGAAAATGTTTTAGAAGATGTTATTTATCCTCTCGTACCACAAAAGCGCTTGTTGCAAGTACAAGAAATTGCGGATTATGCTATGTTTTTAGCAAGTGAAAAAGCAAAAGGCATAACTGGTCAAGCTGTTGTTATCGATGGTGGATATACTGCTCAATAAAAAAATAAAGTTTGCTCTTCGCGAGCAAACTTTACTTTACTTTCTATCGCGAGGATCTTTCTACTTTAGTAATTGTTTAGGGAGTTTCTCAATTGCAACAATCACTCCGTCTAATTTACTTTCAATGCGATGTAGTAAATATAGCGTTACAACAATTGGAAACCCCACATTACCTATCATCCTGATCCACTCTTCCATCTTTCTCTCCTCCCTTCATTACATAAATAAGAGAAAAAGAGATTGTTAGGCATAAAAAAACAAGCTATTTGTGATTAACTTGTTTTTTCAAATAATGATGTAATTTCTCGCTTATAATCTCCACGTAAAATACCTTTCTCAGTAATAATCCCTGTAATTAATTCATGCGGTGTTACGTCAAATGCAGGGTTAAATACAGGCGTTCCAAGTGGTGCTACTTGTTTCCCAAAAATTTTCGTAACTTCTGTTTCATCTCTTTCTTCAATAACAATTTCTGTACCTGTTTGTTTCGTAATATCAAACGTAGATAACGGAGCTGCAACGTAAAATGGGATACCGAAATACTTTGCTAATATAGCTAAATTCATTGTTCCGATTTTATTTGCTGTATCTCCATTTGCGACAATTCGGTCCGCTCCTACTATAATCGCGTTTATTTCTTTCGTTTGAATAGCATGACCTGCCGTATTATCGGTAATAAGTGTTACATCAATATTTGCCTGTTTTAATTCCCAGGTCGTTAAACGCCCGCCTTGTAAAACCGGTCTCGTTTCACACGCATACGCATGTAAACGTACACCTTTTTCTTTCCCAATATAAAACGGTGCTAATGCAGTGCCATATCTAGCAGTTGCAATACTTCCAGCGTTACAAATTGTTAAAATGTTATCACCGTCTTTAAAGCATGTTAATGCATGTTCTCCAATACTCCGGCATACCGCTTCATCTTCTTGCTGAATGAGAAGCGCTTCTTCTTCTAATATTTTTTGTGCTTCTTTTATTTTAGTAATTTCTCGAATGGATTCTCTCATACGATCGATTGCCCAAAATAAATTGACTGCTGTCGGGCGTGACGTCCCCAAATAATTACAATCTCTATTAAACTTCTTTTGAAATTCTTCAATATGTAAAGTGTTATATTTTTTTGATGCAAGCGCCAAGCCAAATGCAGCTACAATTCCAATTGCAGGTGCTCCTCGTACTTCTAGCATGACAATACTTTTCCATACCTCTTCAATCGTCGTTAATGTTTTGTATTCTGTGCTATGCGGCAACTTTGTTTGATTTAATACTGCAATGGCATCACCTTTCCAACTGACAGACCTCGGAACAGTAACAATTGTACTCATGCTTTTACGCCTCCAACGGTCTGTTGAAATAACGTTCGAAATAGTTGAATATCAGCACACTTGGATTCATATTTTATTAGTTCTTTTCCTAAGTATAGCGCTTGCTTCTTAGCTTGAATTCTTTTTTCTTTATTTGCTATTTCATCTAAATCCGCTACATGAGCTAGGCCAATTGTTCTACGAATCAGTTCACATCCGGCAAACCCGACGGCATCAGTAAAGATATTTTGCAAAATAATTGGTAACCATTGTTTTTCTTTCGTATATGCTTCTACACCTTCTCCAATCCATAACTTCGTAAAAGTTTCTACAAAATAACTCCATGTCTTTTCTATATGGAAAAATAGTACACTTCTCTCTTCTTCTTCTCTAGATAAAGCATTTAATAATAGATTTGCAATAAATTGACCGATATCAAATCCAAATGGACCGTACGTTGCAAATTCTGGATCAATCACTTTCGTTTCAGCAGGTGATGAAAAAATACTACCCGTATGTAAATCACCATGAATAAGCGCTTCTTTTCTCGTTAAAAACTTATATTTATATTGTGCTACTTTTAGTTTTAAAGTTTTGTCACTCCAAAGTTCATCAATTACTGACTGTAAATCTGACTCATAATCATTCGTATCGTAATGTCCAAACGGATCTGTAAAAACTAAATCTTCTGTAATTTTACTAAGGTCTGGATTTACAAATGTACCTTCTAGCACCCTTTTCTCTTCTGACTGTAAACCGAAATCTGAAGTATAAAATAAAACATGTGCTAGAAAACGACCGATATGCTGGGATAAAAGTGGATATCCTTCTCCATCTATTAATCCTTTTCTTGTAATTGTTAGCCTTGATAAATCTTCTATGACTGTTATTGCTAACTCTTCATCATGACTGTACACTACCGGCACATATTCCGGCACATACTTTGCGAAAATTTGTAATGCTTTACTTTCAATCGTCGCTCTTTTTATAGACAGTGGCCAGCTCTCACCAACGACTTTCGCATATGGCAGCGCTTGTTTTATTATAATAGACTTCTCTCCATCATCTAATTTGAACACGTAATTTAAATTTCCATCTCCGATTTCATGACAAACTACATTCGCTTTCTTTTCAAAATATCCATGTTCTTTCGCATATTTTACAGCTGTTACTTCTGTTAATGAATAATATCCCATCGTCTTTTCCTCCTTTTTAAATTCAGAGGTTTTTCCAACGCAGAAAAACCTCTTTCCACTAAGAAAGAGGTTTGAAGTTTATCTTCTCCCCTCTTATCTGCCAGAAATTTTACTTTCTGCTGGAATTAGCACCGTGCCTTTTGGCGTCATAAACGCCCCATTTCACAATGGTATTACGGTCGGTTGCTGGGCTTCATCGGGCCAAATCCCTCCACCTGCTCTTGATAAGAGTTATATAATTTTTTAGAATTTTTAACTTTATGTTGAAGACTATACCAAGAATAAAAATCACTTGTCAACATTTTATTTGTATAATTCTGGACGTCGATCTGCAAAAACTGGAATTCCTTTACGTACCTCTTTAATCTTCTCGAATGTAAGCTCTCCAAATAAAATTGATTCCTCTTCATTTGCCTCTACTACAACTTCCCCCCAAGGATCCACAATTAAAGAATGGCCGGCAAACTCATTATTAGGATCCTTTCCTGCCCTATTACATGCAACAACATAACACTGATTTTCAACTGCTCTTGCTTGCAATAGCAAGCGCCAATGCGCTAAACGAACTAATGGCCATTCTGCTACAACAAATAAAACTTTTGCACCTTTAGCAGTATGAACGCGCATCCACTCTGGAAAACGAATATCATAACAAATTGTGCCAGCACACTCTATATCATCTAACTTAAATTCGCCTGTACTATTTCCTGCGATTAAATATTTATGTTCATCCATAAGCTGAAATAAATGCACTTTACTATATTCATTGACTAGCTGACCTTCATTATTTACAACATACATTGTATTTGTGACACCTTGCTCTGTTTGCTTCGCTATGGAACCACCAACAATATGTACACCATATTGTTTCGACCATTCTTTCAACTTTTCTTTCGTTTCTAATCCATCCGTATCTGCAATTTCAGAAAGCCTCGTTAAATCATATCCTGTCGTCCATAGTTCTGGTAAGACAATAACATCTGGTCTTTCCTTCATCGCTTCACTTATTTTATTTTTAGCATTTTCAATATTTTTTTCTACATCTCCAAAGACAATATCCATTTGAATACATGCGACTTTCATTTTGTCAGCCCCATTCTTAATTTTTTTCTTTACAAAATACTGGAAAGATTATATCATTTGTCACTAGAATTGTAACAACTTTCAAAAGAGGTGGAAAGTATGAAATTATTTCAACCTTCTGAGATAGTAACATCATTGCCGACACAATTTTTCGCTTCACTTGTTGCAAAAGTTAACAAAGTCGTTGCAGCCGGTCACGATGTTATTAATCTAGGTCAAGGTAATCCAGATCAACCAACACCGCCGCATATCGTAAAAGCTTTACAAAATGCTGCAGAAAAGACCATTCATCATAAATATCCGCCATTTCGCGGACATGAAAGTTTAAAGGAAGCTGTGGCAACATTCTATAAACGTGAATACGGCGTAGAATTAAATCCAAAAACGGAAGTTGCCATTTTGTTTGGCGGAAAGGCCGGATTAGTAGAATTACCAATTTGTTTTACAAACCCTGGCGATACCATTCTCGTTCCAGATCCAGGATATCCGGATTATTTATCAGGAGTTGCTTTAGCAAAAGCACAATTTGAAACAATGCCGCTAATTGCAGAAAATAATTTTTTACCGGATTACACGAAAATTGATGACACTATCGCTGAGCGTGCAAAGCTAATGTTTTTAAATTACCCAAATAATCCTACTGGTGCTACTGCATCAAAAGAATTTTTTGATAAGACTATTCACTTCGCTAATAAACATAATATATTAGTCGTTCACGATTTTGCTTACGGTGCTATTGGATTTGATGGTCAAAAACCTGTTAGTTTCTTGCAAGCAGATGGTGCCAAAGATGTAGGAATTGAAATTTATACATTATCAAAAACTTTCAATATGGCTGGATGGCGTATTGCTTTTGCAGTAGGGAATGAAAGTGTCATCGAAACAATTAACTTATTGCAAGATCATATGTATGTTAGTATTTTCGGTGCAGTTCAAGACGCAGCACGCGAAGCGCTATTAAGTTCGCAATCCTGTGTAGTAGAACTTGTTAATAGTTATGAATCTCGCAGAAATGCTCTTATAGAAGCTTGTCATGCAATCGGTTGGAATGTTGATATTCCAAAAGGATCATTCTTTGCTTGGCTCCCTGTACCTGAAGGCTATACATCTGAGCAATTTTCTAATATTTTACTAGAAAAAGCACACGTTGCAGTTGCTCCTGGCGTTGGATTTGGTGAGCACGGTGAAGGCTATGTCCGTGTTGGCCTCTTACATACAGAAGAACGATTACGTGAAGCAATTAATCGAATTGATAAATTAAAAATTTTCAAAAAGTCATTGACAACATGAAAAATATCTGACAAAATTCAGTTATCTTAAAAATTTAAACATTTCTAAATACTTCTTATCAAGAGCAGGTGGAGGGACGAGCCCGACGAAGCCCGGCAACCGATCTACAATTGTAGACACGGTGCTAATTCTCGCAGCATTACGCTGACAGATAAGGAGCTGGTTGTAAAAAAACCTCTCCTTAGCTGAGAGGTTTTTTTATTTAACTAGGAGGTTATAACAATGAGCGGAATTATAGCGACGTATTTAATCCATAACGATTCACATAACTTAGACAAAAAGGCTGAGCAAATTGCACTCGGTTTAACAATTGGCTCTTGGACTCATTTGCCACACTTATTGCAAGAGCAACTAAAACAGCATAAAGGTAACGTCATCCATGTTGAGGGATTAGCTGAACAAGAACATACCAATTCGTATTTACGTAAAAAAGTAAAACGCGGGATTATTAAAATCGAATATCCGTTATTAAACTTCAGTCCAGATTTACCAGCGATTTTAACAACTACATTCGGAAAGCTATCACTTGATGGCGAAGTGAAATTAATTGACTTAACATTTTCAGACGACTTAAAACAGTATTTCCCTGGTCCAAAATTCGGGATAGATGGTATTCGAAATCTTTTACAAGTGCATGATCGTCCCCTTTTAATGAGTATTTTTAAAGGCATGATTGGACGAAATATTGGGTATTTGAAAACGCAATTACGCGATCAAGCAAGTGGTGGTGTAGATATAGTAAAAGATGATGAAATATTATTTGAGAATACATTAACACCACTTACGAGACGCATTGTATCTGGAAAAGAAGTTTTACAATCAGTATATGAAACATACGGACATAAAACGTTATATGCCGTAAATTTAACAGGACGAACTTTTGATTTAAAAGAAAATGCGAAACGCGCAGTGCAAGCTGGGGCTGATATTCTATTATTTAACGTATTTGCTTACGGACTAGATGTACTACAATCACTGGCAGAAGATGATGAAATCCCAGTTCCCATTATGGCACACCCTGCTGTAAGTGGTGCTTATTCCGCATCGAAGTTATATGGAATCTCGTCTCCATTATTACTTGGAAAGCTACTTCGCTATGCTGGGGCTGACTTTTCATTATTCCCATCTCCATACGGAAGTGTTGCGTTAGAAAAAGAAGAAGCTCTCAACATTTCAAAATATTTAACTGAAGACGATCCATTTTTCAAGAAAAGTTTTGCTGTTCCATCTGCTGGTATTCACCCTGGTTTCGTTCCCTTTATTCTACGAGATTTTGGCAAAGATGTTGTTATTAATGCTGGCGGCGGGATACACGGACATCCGAATGGGGCGCAGGGCGGCGGTAAAGCTTTCCGTACTGCAATTGGTGCTACTTTACAAAATAAACCACTCCATGAGGTAGATGAAGTGAATTTACATAGCGCATTACAAATATGGGGAAATCCCTCACATGAGGTGAAATTATGAGTATTCAAGTGTTTTGTGATTTCGATGGCACGATTACGAATAATGATAACATTATGTCCATTATGGAAAAGTTCGCACCACCAGAAGCAGAGGAAATAAAGCAAAAAATTTTATCGCAAGAACTTTCTATTCAAGAAGGTGTTTCTCAATTATTCCGATTAATACCTATTAATCTACACGATGATATTATTCAGTTTTTACAAGAAACTGCTGAAATCCGTACAGGTTTTCATGAATTCATACAATTTATTAATGAAAATAACATTTCTTTTTACGTTATATCAGGTGGAATGGATTTCTTCATCTATCCACTCTTACAGGAAATAATCCCTAAAGAACAAATTTATTGTAATGCAACTGACTTTTCAGGAGAATTTGTTGAAGTGAAATCGCCGCACCCTTGTGACGAGCAATGTCAGCATAGTTGTGGTCTCTGTAAATCATCATTAATTCGGAAACTAAGCTCTACAGATGATTTTCATATTGTAATTGGAGATTCAATTACTGATTTACAAGCTGCAAAACAAGCAGATAAAGTATTTGCCCGCGACTTCCTTATTACAAAGTGTGAAGAGAATCATATTGCTTATACACCCTTTGAAACATTTCATGATGTTCAAACTGAATTAAAACATTTGTTGGAGGTGAAATCATGAAACAACTTTTTCGCCAATGGTATGACTTAAGCGAGATAAAAAAAGAATTAACAACACGAAATTGGTTTCCAGCAACGAGTGGTAATATTTCTATAAAGGTTAGTCATGAGCCACTCACTTTTCTTATTACAGCAAGTGGTAAAGATAAAACAAAAACTACTCCCGATGATTTTCTATTAGTAGATCATCTAGGGGTTCCCGTATTAGAGACTGAATTACGCCCTTCAGCAGAAACAATATTGCATACACATATTTATAACAATACGAATGCCGGGTGCGTACTTCATGTTCATACAACTGATAATAATGTCATCACAAATTTATATAGTAATGCAGTCACCCTTCAAAATCAAGAAATTATTAAAGCTCTCGATATTTGGGAAGAAGGTGCAACGATTAACATTCCTATTATCGAAAACCATGCCCATATCCCAACGCTTGGAGAAAACTTCCGAAAGCATATACAAGGAGATTCGGGAGCAGTATTAATCCGTAACCATGGTATTACCGTATGGGGCCGAGATAGCTTTGATGCAAAGAAAAGATTAGAAGCTTATGAGTTTTTATTCCAATTTCATATAAAACTATTATCAATTCAAGGAGGCGTTTCTAATGGCGCAAATTCGTATTCATGAAGGAAATACTCGTATCGAAAATGAAGTGGAAGTATCTAAATTTCTACAAGAGGAAGGCGTTTTATATGAGAAATGGAACATCTCTAAGCTTCCTACTCATTTAAATGAAAATTATTCGTTAGCAGATGAAAGCAAGGCTGAAATATTAGCTGTGTTTTCAAAAGAAATTGCTGATGTTTCAGCGCGCCGAGGTTATAAAGCTCATGATGTAATTTCACTTTCAAATAGCACACCTAACCTTGACGGATTATTAATTAATTTCCAAAAAGAACACCATCATACTGACGATGAAGTTCGCTTTATTGTCAGCGGTCATGGCATCTTCGCTATTGAAGGAAAAGATGGTCGATTCTTTGACGTTGAACTTGAGCCTGGTGATCTTATATCTGTACCTGAAAATGCAAGACATTATTTTACCTTACAAGATGATCGCCAAGTTGTAGCTATTCGTATTTTTGTTACAACAGAAGGTTGGGTTCCAATTTATTAAGGTAGCTAGTTGAATAAAAGATTGGAACCCCTTTTCCAATCTTTTATTCACTCTACATATATACATCCTCCTATGGAACAGGCTTATTTCATAACATTGAAGTAAGCCTGATTTTTTATTTACTAAAATAATTTGTCCCTTTCGTTTATTCAAATCACACTTCCATTTTATCAAGTATATTTCGGAACACTTTTTGAACATTTATTGAACTTTTTTTGGATTTTTTCTGAAAATTCTGTTTTGCGTATGATATACTACAACTAATAAGAAGGAAAAGAATATTGCAAGCAGAGGGGGATAATCATGAGTTTACTTATCGCACTTATACTAGGAGTTTCATGTGGAGCTATTCCTGTCATTTTAGGAGCTATTATGGAAGAATTAGAAGTTGGTGTTTTAGGTTTTGTCGCATCTTGTGTAAGCGCTTTATTTTTTGGTTTGTACGGTGCTATTCCTGTTGCTATCCTGTGCGCATTTTATATAGTACGCCATGCTCGCGCGAAACAGTTTGGTCCTAATCACACTGCACAAGTTATTCCATTCCCAATTGAACGATGCCGCCGCGCTTCCAGCCTATAAATTATCCAACTTAAATATTATGCCTGCCTAAATAAATAAAAAGTCCTCAAATGAGGACTTTTTATTTATTTTCTTCTAGAAATTGAAACAATTCTTGCAAATGAAGTGCATCTTCACTATAGCTAACGGATACGTGACATGTCCCTTCAATCTCAGCATGCATATAAAGGGCAATTCCATCTCGATCATATTTCAATGCCAAATAAAATTCCATTTCCTCTAACATCTTTTTCGAAGTTCGGATAACATAATGCCCTTTCTCATCTCGTCCATATTCGAAACTTGGCTCAAAATCGTATTTTTGTTTAAATGCTTCTTTTTGCTTATCATTAATCTGTACACAAGTTGATTGCTGCACAGCATCAATCATCTCATCAAACTTTTGGAGATCCATCTCATTTACCCCCTTATATACTTTTTGTATAATACTTGTGTTCCGCTATTCTCTTCTCCATCTGCGATTAGTTCTTCATACAATTCCCTCGCTAAGGTTAAACCCGGTACTGGTAATTGTAGTTTTTCAGCTTCATCTAAAGCAATCTTCATATCTTTCATAAAATGCTTTACATAAAAACCAGGTTCAAAATCTCCTTTTAACATTCGAGGAGCTAAATTACTTAATGACCAGCTACCTGCTGCTCCTGTCGAAATACTCTCTAATACTTTATCTGCATTAAGTCCAGCCTTTTTCGCATAAGCAACAGCTTCACATACTCCAATCATGTTGGAAGCAATCGCAATTTGATTACACATTTTTGTATGTTGTCCACTCCCTGCTGGTCCTTGCAGCTGAATATTTGTTCCTAGCTTTTCAAATAACGGTAAACATTTATCATATATTTCGTTCTCTCCACCGACCATAATTGCGAGTCTTGCTTCTTTAGCGCCAACATCTCCTCCAGATACAGGTGCATCTAGCGTATATACACTCTTACTTTTTCCAGCTTCATTAATACGTTTTGCCAATGTTGGTGTAGATGTCGTAAAATCAATTGCTATCGTACCTTCATTTGCATGTTCTAAAATTCCATCTATCCCAAAGTACACTTCTTCTACATCATGAGGATAACCAACCATCGTCATAACAACATCAACTTGCTTTACTAACACTTTCGGTGTATCACACCAAGTCGCACCCTCTTGTACTAAAGAATCCGCTTTTTCTTTCGTTCTATTATACACATATACTTTATAACCACTTTGCATTAAATGGTTAACCATACTTTTTCCCATTACACCAATACCAATGAAACCTATTGATAAATTTTTATTTTCCATCTTCTCATCCCCTTTGTTCTAATAAATCATTTACCATCTTTCGAAATTCCTTATTAAAATCATCATCCAAACCATTCTTCACATTTGAGAATAAAATAACAAACGTTCCTTTTTCTTTATTGAAATTATTAAACGTATTCCACCCAGATAGTACACCATGGTTATGGAAATAATCTGGATATATGTAAAAGCTAAATGCATATTTTCTTTCTTGTGAAGGTGTAAACATCGCTTGTATACTTTGTTCAGAAAGAAGCTTTCCATTTATAATCGCTTCATCTAATTTTTTCATATCCCCTACTGTCGTATACATCTCACCCGATCCATATAACCAGTCCATCCCTAATTTTTGTGCTGGTACAAGCTCTTGATCTTTCTTCACATAACCCTGCGTGAAGTTTTTATCTCCAGGTACCATATTTCCCATACCTGATTCATGCATCTCGGCCTTTGTAAATATATTTTCTTTTATATAGTCTCCTAAAGGCTTTTTCGTTATATTTTCTATAATATAAGCGAGTACCATATAATTATAATCCGTATACTTCCAACCTGTTCCTGGTGGAAACTCTAATTTTTGACTTCCAATCCAAGTTACTAAATTTATACGTGAAGCTACATTAACTTTTCCTTTCCCATTTTCCGGTAAACCAGATGTATGCGTTAACAAGTGAAATAACGTAATATTTTTATCTGCTGGAAATGAAGGAATGTATTTATTTATATTATCTTGGATATTTAACTTCCCTTGTTCTTGCAACTGTAAAATGGACGTAGCAACAACTGTTTTCGTAATAGAACCGATACGATATTTTGTTTGAGGTGCATTTTCTATTTTATTTTGAACATTAGCATATCCATATCCTTTATTCAATATAACATGCTCTTTATCTGTCACCAAAACTGTCCCATTAAATTGCTTTCCTACTAAATATTGATCTAATTTTTGAGATATACTAGCATAATCAATTTTTTGTACTTCTTCTATATTACCCTGTACCTCTGACTCAATAGCGGGAGTTACCTTTGTTGTTAATACTGCTTGTTCCTTTAGATCGGGACTATAGAGAAAATAGTATACTCCGCCGCAAACTACAGCAGACAGTGAAGCCATAATCATTATTTTTTTTTTCATATTGTTCCTCCATAATTACTTCGTGAAGAGTGGTCCCCCATATTCTATTATCAGGCAATAAAAAAAAATCGCAACAATTTGTTGCGAAAAATCACATTTTTTCCTTTCTATATATACATACTTGATTTTTCCCATTTTTTTTTGCTTCATATAATGCAATATCCGCTCTTTGCATTAATTCCTCTTTAGTAATTCCTTGCTCATATAACGCAACTCCAAAACTCGCTGTTAATTTCGAAATTCCAGAGAACTGCTTTGTTTCAATGAAAAATCGTAACGATTCCGCAACTTGAAACGCTTCTTTTTCTACCGTATCTGTCACTAATATTATAAATTCTTCTCCTCCCCACCTTGCAAATATATGTTGATGTTCAACTTTAGATTTCATAAGATCTGCAAGTTGTACTAATGCTAAATCGCCAAAATCATGACCATATGTGTCATTTACTGATTTAAAATTATCTATATCAAACAAAATAAGTGCTATTTTTTCATCATTACGTATTACATTCTCCCACTCTGTCTCCAATATTTGTTGGAATTTCAAACGATTATATATTTCTGTCAATGAATCTATCATAGCCAGTCTTTCTTGCTCTTGATAGATTTCATCTAATTCTGTAATCTCTGTGCATTTTACTATAAATCGCGATAAGTCTTCTGGTAATGGTGTCGCACGTAATAAAAAGGTAGAAGCTTCACCTTCATAATTGTGCATCTTAATTCTTCTTCCATATGATAAAGTATCATCCAGCCATGTTACATCGTGAGTCGTCGAATAATATCCGGTCTCTCTTATAAGATGTTCTGCAAACACTAAATGTTGTTCACGATAGGTAAATAAATTATCATATCCGAAAAACTCTAAAAAATTTGTATTACAATCAACAATCTCATCATCTTCTACTATAAATAATAAATCATTTTGAAAATCAAACATCGTTTGAAGTAATTCTTGTTGTAAACTTACTTGTCGCACTAAAGAAAGCTGATATAAGCTCTTATTCACTTCCTCTAGTACTACTTGTGGGGTTACTGGTGCTATAACAATATTACGTATTCCTAACAGTAGTAAATCTGCAAACTCATTGTTTATCTGTTGATCCCAAATAATAATGAATGTGCTCTGTGAATTATATATATTCTTTATATATTTTATTTGAGCAAAATCTGTTACATACATAATTACAATATGCGGTCTAGTTCTATGAAACAACATTTCTCCTTCTTCAAAACTATTTGCTATAAACATACATTTTGGATGGACGTTTTCTATCGTTTGTTGATGTGTACATCCATCTTCTATATAAAGGACATTCAACTGAAGATCTTGTAATACATTTTGGAAAACAGTATTCTCTAATAAAAAATGTAGTATGTTCATCACTAGTCTTCACTCACTTCATATATCTTGTTCTACTGAATTCCTCATAATCATTTTATAAAAAATAGTTCTCAAAAAAATCCGATTAGTGAGGAATACATATTAACAAGCTAATTGAGAATGTTATCTTCGCTTATCTACTCTAGAAATTCCTTTTTTAGTGTATGATTATAGGAATTGTATCGTTTGTATGAATGCCCCACCTCGTTACTTAAAACTTGACAATTAAAATAAATTTATTATATTCTTAAATTCAATAACTTACAAAATGTAAGTAGAATATATTACATTTATTTTATATTAAGTTGATATGTAATTTGGAGGATATATAATGACAAACAATGACTTTTTTAACGTTTTATATGAACGCACATCTACACGTGCATTCAACCCCGAAAAAGAAATTTCATCTACAGAATTACATGAAATTTTAAAAGCCGCTGCACAAGCCCCTTCTGCTTGGAACTTGCAACACTGGAAATTCCTTGTTTTCCAAGGCGAAAACGTACAAAAACGATTACATCCAATTGCTTATAACCAACAACAAATTCTTGATGCTTCTGCCGTAGTCGCTATTTTAGGTGATTTAGAAGCATATAAAAATGTTGAACCTGTTTACGGTCCAATTGTTGAACAAGGATTTATGAAAGAAGAAGCAAAAGAGCGCTTAGCTAAAAACATTGAATCTGCATATACTCGTGAGCAATACCCACGAGATGCTGCCTTTTCAAATGCTGCTTTAGCAGCAATGCAACTTATGCTTGCTGCTAAAGCAACTGGCTGGGATACTTGCGCTATTGGTGGCTTCAACCCACAAGGACTAATGGAAGAATTTAATGTTTCATCTCGTTACGTACCAATTATGCTTATTACAATTGGTGAATCAACTTTAAAAGGTCACCCTGCACCGCGCATGAGCGTAGAACAAGTGAGTGAATGGGCGAAATAATAAAAAAACGAAGGTAATTTCATTACCTTCGTTTTTTTATATTCTGTCACACATCCGTAATATTACAATGTATTATTCGACATCTAAACATAGAAAAATCGTAATTTTCATGCTATCCCCATAAACAAATATGGCGTTTCGTGTCGAAATTTGTTAAACCGTCGAAAGATAACCGTGTATTTTTGTTACAATTGTGATACAATGATAACAAATAGATAACAAGAGAGGGATTTTCATTGAGTTCATACGGAAGCTTTATCGCACTTTTAAGTTACATAGTAACTGTACTACTGCTATATTTTATTGGCGATGCTGCAAACATATCAGTGTTACAATTCTCAAAAGAAGAAGTGTTCCAATTAGAAGCAGAAAAACATACTGCACGATCCATTGCACCGCTACTCCTAGCTCTTCCTGTATATATCATCGTTTTATATAAAAGCAAAAAAGTGTAAAGGCTACCTAATTTATTTCATTTCGGTGGTCTTTACATTTTTTTGTGATATTTCCCCTATTTTAAACATCATTCCGTAATAAACACCCAGCTAGTCATTTAAAATGAGAAAATCCCCTAGAAAAATTTTCATTATCTGTCCAGTCACCGACTACCGAACTTACATAGATTATAAGTGTGAAGGGGGTGATGAGGATTATGTTTGGATCATTTGGATGCTGTGATAACTTTAGAGAATGTCATCATCGTGAAAGAGAGTGTGACCATCGCGAGAAAGAGAGAGAAAGAGAAGAAGTTAGACCACACCGACCTGCTGTATGTAACGTACTTGCTACTATTTCAGTTGGAACAGAAATTTCTCTTTTAAGCATTAGAGGCCATCAATCATTCCGCAATGTAATTTTTGAAGGATTCTGTAACGGTGTTGCTCTTTTCTCTGCTTTAGCTCGTAATAATAACGACAAAGATAATAATAATAATAAAGACGATAAGAACAATCAAAATCAAAATACTTTTACTGGCATTTTACGTGTATGCCCAACTGATATTATCGCGGTCGCTATCTAATTCTGTTCTTTATCCTCAATAGCCGCAAAATAAGATTTACTTTTCTCATAGAAAAAACCTGAGACCGATTTCAAATCGACTCAGGTTTTTTTATTATATGCTTTTAACTAATTCAACAACTTCTTCAGCAGTTGACATTGTTAATGCTTTTTCTGCTAATGTTTCCATTTCTGCTTTTGACAACTTGCTTAGTTGTGTTCTTGCAGGAAGGATAGATGTTGCACTCATACTGAACTCATCTAAGCCTAATCCTAATAATAATGGGATAGCAAGTGAATCTCCCGCCATCTCACCGCACATACCAGCCCATTTGCCCTCTTTGTGAGCAGCATCGATAACCATTTTTACAAGACGTAAAATAGATGGGTTATATGGTTGGTATAAGTAAGCTACTTGTTCGTTCATACGGTCCGCAGCCATTGTGTATTGGATTAAGTCATTTGTTCCGATAGAGAAGAAATCAACTTCTTTTGCGAATTGATCTGCTAATACTGCTGAAGCTGGAATTTCAACCATCATACCAACTTCAATAGAATCAGAAACAGTTGTACCCGCTTCTACAAGTTTTGCTTTCTCTTCTAATAAGATCGCTTTCGCTTGACGGAACTCATCAAGAGTTGCAATCATTGGGAACATAATTTTTAAGTTACCGTATACGCTAGCACGAAGTAATGCACGAAGTTGTGTACGGAACACATCTTGCTCATCAAGACATAAGCGAATTGCACGGTATCCTAAGAATGGGTTCATTTCTTTTGGTAAATGTAAGTATGGAAGCTCTTTATCTCCACCGATGTCAAGTGTACGAACAACGACAGGTTGACCTTCTTTTACACCTTCAAGAACTGCTTTATACGCATCGAACTGCTCTTCTTCTGTTGGAAGATTGTCACGGCCCATGTATAAGAATTCTGTACGGTATAAACCAACGCCTTCTCCGCCATTATCGATAATACCTTGTACATCATTTGGTGTTCCGATATTAGCAACAAGCTCAACGTGATGTCCATCGCTTGTTACAGTAGCTTGGTCTTTTAATTTTGCCCATACAGCTTTTTGCTCTTCAAATTTCGCTTTCTTTTCTTCAAACGAACGAAGAGTTTCTTCTGATGGATTTACAATTACTTCTCCATCTAAACCGTCAATGATTACGATATCGCCGTTTTGGATTTTCTCCATAACAACTTTCGTACCAACAACAGCTGGAATTTCCATAGAACGAGCCATAATTGCAGAGTGAGATGTACGTCCACCGATATCAGTTGTGAAACCTTTTGCATACTTACGGTTTAACTGAGCTGTATCAGATGGTGTTAAATCTTCAGCAATAATGATTACTTCTTCAGAAATTGTACCAGGATTTGAGAAGTTAATTCCTAGTAAATGTGCAAGAACGCGTTTTGTTACGTCGCGAATATCCGCAGCACGTTCTTTCATGTATTCGTTATCCATGTTTTCAAACATAGAAATAAACATTGATGCAACTTCATCCATTGCAAATTCAGCATTTACTTTTTCGCTATTTACTTTATCTTTTACTGGATTTACTAATTCCGGATCATTTAATACTAATAAATGTGCTTCAAAGATAGCAGCTTTATCAGCACCTAGCTCAGCAAAAGCGTGATCCTTAATAGCTTCTAGTTCAGATTTTGCTTTCTCAAGCGCAGCGTCTAAGCGTGCAATTTCAGCAGCTTCGTTCGTAATTGATTTCTTTTCAATGTTAAATTCAGGATTCTCAAGTCTGAAAGCCTTTGCAATAGCAATCCCACTTGATGCAGCGATCCCTTGAATATTAAGAGTCATTATTCTCCTAATCCTTCGTTTTTCATAGTTTCTTCGATAGCTGCTAGTGCTTGAGCTGCATCATCACCATTTGCAGTGATCTTAATTTCCGCGCCTTGTTGAATTCCTAAAGACATAACACCCATGATTGATTTTAAGTTAACGTTTTTTCCGTTATACTCTAAGTTAATGTCAGAACCAAATTTGCTTGCAGTGTTTACAAGTAGAGTTGCTGGACGAGCATGAATTCCTGAATCGCTAGTTACTTTAAAGATTTTTTCCATGATAATTTATCTCCTTTAAATTACGTATTTTTTTAGTTGTATAGACGTGAGTACTACATCATCTATTGTATATAATAGGCGATGTTCGGTCAACCACATCGCCTATTATAATTATAAACATTTTGCGTCAAATTCCTATTGAATGTCAATAATAGCGTTTTCGCCCTTTTTAACATTTCCATCTTTTTTCAATTCGACTTGTTGCCCTTGTTGTAAATTTGTAAAGACGATTGGTGTAATAATAGATGGTGCATTTTCTTTTACAAATGCAAGATCTACTTTTAATAATGGTTGTCCTTGCTTCACTTTATCACCTTGTGCTACAAGCGCTTCAAAGCCTTCACCATTTAATTTTACAGTATCAATACCAAAGTGAATTAAAATTTCTTTTCCGCCTTCAGACTGAATACCAATCGCATGTTTTGTAGGGAATACATTTACAATCTCACCATTAACTGGAGAAACTACTGTTCCTTCTGTTGGCTCAATCGCAAATCCATCTCCCATCATTTTCCCTGAGAATACTTGGTCAGGTACTTCTGTAATCGGTAAGATTTTTCCTTCAATTGGTGAAACGATTGTTTCATTTTCATCAACTTGTTGAGGAGTTTCTTCCACTTTTACAGGCTCTTCTTTTTCAACATGAGGTGTACGACCTGACATAATATCATGAATTTGTGATTTTAATGTGTCAGATTTCGGTCCGAAAATAGCTTGAATGTTATTTCCAACTTCAAGTACACCAGCTGCTCCAAGCTCTTTTAAGCGGTCTTTATTTACATTCTTTTGTTCGTTAACTTGTACACGTAAACGAGTAATACAAGCATCTAAAGAAGCGATGTTTTCTTTACCACCAAGTGCTACTAATACTTCACGTGGAAGTTCACCTGCTTCTGTTTTTCCTGCGCCGTCATTAGCATTTGCTACTTCACGACCAGGTGTTTTTAAATTCCATTTACGAATTGCAAAGCGGAATCCGAAGTAGTAAATCACTGCTAGTACAAGACCAACAACAATTACCCACCACCATGCTGTACGGCCTGGTAGTACACCGAATAAGATAAAGTCGATTAAACCACCAGAGAATGTCATACCAATTTTAACACCTAAAATTTGCATTGTCATAAATGATAGACCAGCGAATACTGCGTGAATTCCGAATAATACTGGTGCTACGAATAAGAATGAAAATTCAAGTGGTTCTGTAATACCTGTTAAGAAAGATGTTAATGCAGCAGATCCTAAAATACCAGCTGCTAATTTTTTATTTTCTGGACGTGCTTCATGGTACATTGCTAAAGCGGCAGCTGGAAGACCGAACATCATGAACGGATACTTACCAGTTGTAAATGTACCTGCTGTTAATTCCACACCATCTTTTAACTGTGCCATAAAGATTTTTTGGTCACCGCGGATTAATTCGCCAGCTGCATTTGTATACTGACCGAATTCGAACCAGAACGGTGAATAGAAAATATGATGTAATCCAAATGGAATTAATGAACGTTCGATTAAACCGAATATAAATGCTGCTAACGTTCTATTTGCATCAATCATTTGATGTGAGAACGTATTTAAGCCACCTTGAATGTATGGCCAAACGAAGCACATGATAATACCTACTACTAAAGAGAATGTTGCAGTTGCGATCGGTACGAAACGCTTACCTGCAAAGAAACCTAAGTATGATGGTAATTCAATGTTGAAGTATTTATTGTAGCAATATGCAGCTACTATCCCGACGATAATACCACCAAATACTCCTGTTTGTAACGTTGGAATTCCTAATACGTTTGCATATGCTGGATCTGCAAATCCAATTTTCACTGGATCTGTTCCAGAACTTGTTACTTTCACTAGCTTATCTACTTCTAAGAACACACTCATCGTTTTGTTCATAATTAAGTAGCCGACGAATGCTGCTAAACCAGCTACTCCGTCTCCACCAGCTAAACCAATTGCTACCCCAACTGCGAATAATAATGCAAGGTTAGCGAAAATAATATCACCAGATTGTTCCATAATTTTTGCAACCATTACGAACCAATCTGCTTTTAAAGCAGGAATAACATCTGTTAGCTGTGGATTTTGAAATGCATTACCAAATCCAAGTAAAATACCTGCTGCCGGTAAAATCGCTACTGGAAGCATAAGCGCTTTTCCGACTTTTTGAAGAACACCAAAGATCTTCTTAAACATGGAAACCCTTCCTCTCTTATCTATATTGATACTTTTCGACAAACGCCAAAAAGGCATGAGGAAAAAAAAGATAGAACGATAGCTATACAAAGGGTAGTATGTCCCTTTATTTAGCTTACATTCCCAACTTTTCTCCACTCATGCCTGATCGAATCAGTAACACGTGTCAAAAATAGGATTACGTATAAGTTCACTATAATTAAGGCAAACGTTTTCGTTACTCACCTTAATGTGTTTGTCGAATTTTGTATAACTTTGCAATAGTTATTATACATAACTATTGTAAGCGATTCAATCATTTTTTTTAACGTTTTCATTTTAGACAAAAATATATGTCTTTTTACACATGTTCTGCTTTCACTAATCGTTGTAAATGCATCGTTAAATAAATACTCTCCGCTTCATATACAGGAAGTTGCAATTCTTTCTGCATTACTTTGACTAGTTTCCACGCCAAATTATAACAAACTGGATATTCCATCTTTAATAAATCAGCAAAACTCTGTGCTTCTTCTACTTTTTCTCCTTTTTTCACCCGCTCAATAGCATATTGTAAATGGCGAATAAGGCGTAAATAATGAATGCTTTCTTGGTCTAATGTAATTTGTAGGCTTGTCTCAATTAAAGACACAAGTTGTGCAATAAGACGGGAATTTTGATTAACAGAAGATAAATCAGAGTTTGTAAGCGAGCTGTAAATGTGAAGTGCGATAAAGCCAACTTCCCCTTCTGGCAATGTAATTTGCAAACGAGAATTTAAAAGTTGCACAACGCCTTCAGCAATTTTATATTCCTCTGGATATAGCATTTTCGTTTCAACTAAAAAAGGATTATCTATTGTAAGTCCTTGTTTCAGCCTTTTAATTGCAAAAGAAATATGATCTGTTAAAGCGATATGAATATGTTCATTTAATGGAGACTCCGCTTTTTCTTGAATATATAACATAATATCATTCATCAATTCAATTAGCTTTTCACTCACATGTGGTACTAAAAGTTTGTATTGTTCTCGATCACGTTCATTTTTTAAAACAAACATTTTCTCAATTTGTTCTTGCTCCAACACATCTTCAGCCTTTTTCCCAAATCCAATTCCTTTACCGATCACTACTACTTCCTCGTGTTCAGGATGGCTAGCAATGATGACATTATTATTTAAAACTTTTTTAATTTCTAGATAATTACTCATATAACACCACCCTCGTACTTAAATAGCCTGCTTTTATGTTACAGAACATTCTTCTTTTTCGTCAATATAAAACATCTACCATTTAATAAAAATTCATTTTTTAGACATGTTTGTATATGATGCGTATAATGTAAGGGCAACTGTACATAGAAAGGAGATTGCAACATGATTAAAATGTTTGTAAGTGATATTGATGGAACGATGATGCAACACGGAGGTTTTATCGACGAAAAAGATGTTATCGCTTTACGCAGCTTAGCTGAACAAAATGTAATTCTTTGTTTTGCTTCTGGAAGACTTGATAATGAAATTGCAGACTTAATGAGAGCGGTTAATACAAATTTCCATCGCATTAGTGTAAATGGTGTTTTTGTATATACACATGAAAATAAGCAGCTATTATCTGCAACTTTCGATTCCAGCATTCTTCCAGATTTGTTAGCTATGACAAATGAAGACCCTTATTTCCGTTATGTAAGTGATGAACATAACTACTACATTGAAGAAAAAACACCGTTTATTCATGAACTTGAACAACAAGTAACGATGACTTCTGTTGAAGAACCTAATCTATTACAGAAAATTGATGATACAATTTTTCCAAATAAAATTTCTGTCGGTGGAACGAAGGAAAGCTTACAACTCCTTCAGAACAAAATTGATGAAAAATTTCACGGAAAAGTTAGCACCTTCATTTCAGCAGAACAATGTTTAGATGTAATGCCACCTAATATTAGTAAAGGTTCTGCTATTTCTATTTTATTAAAAGAATTTCAAATACAACCAGAGGAAATTGCTTGCATAGGGGATTCTTATAATGATATTCCAATGTTTTCTTTAACTCCCCACAGTTTTGCTATGTCTCAAGCAGATGACGCAGTAAAAGAACACGCTCACTATGTAGTAAATACAGTTAAAGATGCTGTTAACCACGTAATTGCTCATAATAAAAATACGACTCACTCCTTATAAGGATGAGTTGTATTTTTTCTTTACATGTTAAACAATTTGACATTAACTGTACTTCACAAACTGAAATATATTATTTGTTACGTGCGATGTTTGTAATAAACTTATAACGATCCCCACGATAAATACATTTCACATACTCTAACGGTACTTCACCTTCTGAATATGACCATTGACGCATTACAAGCACAGGCGCCTTTTTAGGAATATGCAGATGGTCAGCTTCATTATCCGTTGCAATGGAAGCTTCAATTGATTGAGTAGCGCTAACAAGCTTAAAGCCTAGTTTTTTCTCTAAATGTTCATATAAAGATTGTTGCAATATTTCTTCGTTAATATCTTTTACAAGAGCTGGCGACAAATATGTCGTCTCAAAAGCAATCGGTTCATCATCAGCTAAGCGAATACGCCTCACTTCATAAACCGACTCCCCCTCCTGTATTCTCAACCGGTCTGCTATTTTCACAGTAGCTGGAACTAGGCGGAAACTAAGTAATTGACTACTTGGGTTCATCCCACGAGAAATCATATCTTCTGTGAATCCCGTCATTCCTTGCAATTTTTGTTCCACTTTCGGAAGTTGGACAAACGTTCCAATTCCACGTTTCCGATATAAATAGCCTTGTTCCACTAAATTATTAATCGCCTGTCTGATTGTCATACGACTCACTTCGAACTTATCACAAAGTTCATTCTCAGATGGGATTTTGTCTCCCGGCTTCCATTCGCCGTCCTCAATTAGCTGTTTCACCCACTCTTGAATCTGATAATAGATCGGAAATGGTGAATACTTGTCGATGTTCATCAGCAATCGCCTCACTGCATAAAGATAGAGCTTCTTGATCAGCGATTACGGTTACATTCGGATGACGTTGTAAAACAGTAGCAGGACACGCTTCACTATATTCACCTTGCAATAACTCTTTAAGTGCTTCTGCCTTTTTAGGCCCCATAGCAACAAGTAGAATTTGTTTCGCTTTCATAATGCTTCCAATTCCCATTGTAATCGCATGAGTTGGCACATCTTCTTCTTTTTCGAAGAAACGAAGGTTTGCTTGGCGTGTAGATTCTGTTAATTCAACAATGTTAGTTGGAGAATTAAATGATGTTCCTGGCTCATTAAATCCGATGTGACCGTTTTCACCGATTCCAAGAATCTGTAAGTCAACTGGGTTAGCCGATAGAATGCCTTCATAACGCTTGCACTCTTCCTCTAAATCACTTGCCATCCCGTTTGGTACATAAGTTTGTTTAAATGGAAGATGATCAAACAACTGTTCTTGCATGAAATAGTGATAGCTGTTTTTATCTTCGTGTGGTAAATTTACGTACTCATCTAAGTTTACAGTGGTTGTATGACTTGTATCAAGTTTATTTTTTCGCATTTCTGCATAAATACCTAATGGAGAGCTTCCTGTAGCCATTCCTAATGTTGGATTTTCTTTTGATTTTACAACCTCTTCAATTAACTTGAAACCTGCTTCTGCTAATTCTTCTGGAGTTTTTACAACAAGAATATTCATCTAATTACTTCCCTTCCTTCATATGAGTTCCTAAACGAACCGTATCATATACATGTAATTCTTCAGTCATAACAACAAAGTCTGCATCTTTACCTGCCGCTAACGCACCTTTATTATTTAACCCAAACTCTTCTGCTTGGTTAACCGATGTCATGAGTACTGCATCCTCGATTGAACATCCTGTAAATTCAATTACATTTCGGAAAGCTTGATCCATTTTCAAAATACTACCAGCTAACGTTCCATCTTCTAATCGGGCACTGCCATCTTTTACATGCACTGGCTGTCCGCCAAGCTCATATAATCCATCTTCAAGACCTTTTGCACGCATTGCATCTGTAATGACACTTACTTTTTTCGGTCCTTTTAATTTATATGCTAGTTTCACCATATCAGGGTGAATATGAATACCATCTGTAATTACTTCAACCATTACATCTGGATTTAATAACACATGACCAACAACTCCTGGTTCACGGTGATGTAATCCACGCATTTGATTGTATAAATGTGTTGCATGTGTAATTTTTCTATTTTTCAGTTGTGCATCAATCGCATCTGTATGCCCCATTGTGCCAACAACACCTGTTTCAGCAAGATACTGTTCAAACTCTAACGCACCTTCTTCTTCCGGTGCATATGTTACTAATTTAATTAGATTACCGCTTGCTTCCTGCCATTGTTTAAATTGCTCGATACTCGCAGGAACAATATGTTCAAGTGGTTGTGCACCAGCACGTTTTTTTGAAACATATGGTCCTTCTAAGTGAATATATTCGAAATGTGCTCCCTTATCTTTCGCTTCCTTCGCAGCACTTAGCGCCGCTTCAATCGCTTCTGGAGCTTGTGTCATTGTTGTTGGGAAGTAAGTTGTAACTCCTTCTTTTAACATTTCTTTACCAAGAGTTACTAATCCATCGCTATTTGCATCCATCGCATCAATATCGTATCCACCATGAATATGAACATCAATCATACCTGGAATCACAATCTTTCCTGCCGCATCTAACACAGTTTCATTTTCTTGTGATACATATTGAGCCATCAAACCAATTTCTTTAATTGTTTCTGCGTAACGAATAAATCCGTTTTCCACTACTTCTTTACCTGTATAAATTTTGGCATTGATGACAACTTGCGTTTTCATTTTCATCGATCCTTTCCCATGAAATACCTACTTGTTATTATTACCTTATTCGCCTAATTCCATCTTAATATACACACGAGTAGTTGTCTATACATTCTAATGAAATTTCCTCTTCATTCAGCAAAAAAAAGGAAATTTATTTCTTTTTCATTATAATATATGTTATTCATTTTTTCAAAAATGGAAAATACCCTCTTATATAATTAATTACTTAAGTAGTGGCATAAGACCACTCGACCCCATAGTAATATGTTCACCGTCTGTTTCTATTTCTACTGTACGCTTGTTTGTTCCGTATATCATTATACCACGCTGTTTTAATCGTCTTACAACACTTTGATGAGGATGTCCATATGGATTTCTACTCCCGTACGAAAGAATAGCGAATTGTGGGTCTACTTTTTTTAAGAATGTTTCACTCGTTGAAGTATACGAGCCATGATGCCCTACTTTTAATACATCTGCATGTACATCAAATTGCTTTAATATTTCATTTTCTGTCCGTATATCCGCATCACCCATTAATAAAAAGTCCGCTTTACCATATCGAATCTTTAATACAATTGAAGACTCGTTATTCTCGTCTTTCGATTTCCCATTGTTCAATACTTGTATAGAAACATGTGGATCTAGCGGTATGTATTGTCCTTCCTTCACTGAAATGAAAGGAATGCCCCTTTTTTTAATGTTATTTCGATACGTATGATAAGTAAATGAACTATATGTTTTCCCGCTATCTAATACGAGGGAAACTGGCATTTGCTCTACAATTGGAATAAGTCCTCCTATATGGTCCATATCAGGATGAGTACTTACAATCACATCTAAATGATTAATTCTTTTTTCAATTAGTTTTTGAATAATGACCTCTCCCGCTTCATAAGGACCCCCATCTATTAGCATCGTTTGACCATTTGGCAATGTAATAAGTGTCGCATCACCTTGTCCAACTTTTAAAAAACTCACTTTCATTTTACCAAAATGTTGCCGCTGCATATGTATAGAAGACGCAGTATGAATAGACATCATATATCTTTTAGCCGATGCGCTGTTTAACGAAAAGCATAATAAAACAGAAACCAACAATAGAATATTCCGTACACCTCTCATAACTCGTCTCCTTTTTTCATTTAGTATGGCACGCTCTGTAATTGATATACAAAAAAAGCTTAGCAAAATGCTAAGCTTTTATTTTGATAATTCCTGTAAAGAACCGAAGAATAAATCTGCTTCATTCATTTGTTCATTTTCTTCCGAAAGAGGTGGTAAATCATCTAACGTTTTCAATCCAAACGTATCTAAAAACTCTTTCGTCGTTCCGTATAAGATAGGACGCCCCGGTCCTTCTGCTCTTCCCATTTCTTTTATAAGTAAGTGTGAAACTAACGTTTGTAATGCCTTGTCTGTTTTCACTCCTCGAATCTCTTCCATTTCTGTCCTTGTAATCGGTTGACGGTACGCAACGATTGCCAACGTTTCAAGAGCTGCTTGAGACAGTGAAGCCGTTGTTGGGGTATCTATTAATTTTTGATAGTATGCAGCATGTTCTTTCTTTGTTGCAAAACGATACACTTTTGCATATTGTACAATTTGCAGACCGCGATTCGATCCTTCACATTCTTTTTGCATTTCCTCTATACTATTTATTACTTCTTCCACTTCAACTTCCAGAACTTTAGCTATCTGTTCCGGATAAATCCCTTCGTCACCTGCAACAAATAAAAGCCCTTCAATAATCGCTTTTTGTTCTTTTCTATCCATTTTACGAACTCCTTCCTCCTATTTTTCTATAAAAATACACATAAAAAAAACCGAATCACAGTAAATGCGTTCGGTTCAATATTTCTTCTCTCGTTCCAAACGATACATTAAAACCTAACATGAGATAAAATATTTCTACCCCATCTTCACATACCAACTCTATACAGATTTACTAGAGCTTGATACGAAAATTTCATCAAAATTATGCTCTTGTTCAATAATAATTTGTTGATTTTTCATCAGCTCAAGAACCGCTAAAAATGTTACAACCATTATTTCTCGTTCTTCATCAGCAAATAAATCATAAAAGCTATGACGCCCGCCCTTTGTTTCTAACTGTTGTAGAATATCAGTCATTCGCTGTGCAATTGGTATTTCTTGACGAGTAATTCGCGTTGTCACAGGTTTCTTTGCTTTTTTACGACGCATTAGCTTTTGAAATGCCGCTAACATATCATATAACGTAACATCAAGAGGCAAGCTTGTCTCCTCTTCTTGTTGAAATGATGTAAAATCAATTGGCGGACGTGTATATAGCTGTGCTCTTTCTTGTTCTCTTTCTTTTAACTCAGTAGCAACTTGCTTATATTTTTTATATTCAATTAACCTCTCCATCAATTCTTGACGAGGGTCATCTATAAAGTCTTCACCGTTATCAGGTACATCTTCTTCTTGTTTCGGTAACAACATTTTACTTTTAATTTGTAATAACGTTGCAGCCATTACTAAATACTCACTGGCAACATCTAATTGCAGTTCTTTCATCGTATGGACATAAGATAGATATTGCTCTGTAATTTCCGCTACAGGAATATTATATATATCAATTTCGTAACGATGTATTAAGTGTAACAATAGATCTAAAGGCCCTTCAAAAGCCTCTACTTTAAAATTATACTGCACAAAGCATCCCACCACATTTTTTCTATAACAACATAAGTATAGAGCATACTCATGTTCTATCCAACCTTTTTAAGAAATTTAATTAAAAATAGACCTATGCCCATGTCATAATGCCCACCGCTTCATATGATAACAATGTAGTAAGAACAATGTAGGAGGTCAAAAAACTATGGGTCACGTTGATTGCGGTTTTAGCGGTGGATTCGCATTACTAGTTGTACTGTTCATTTTACTAATCATTGTAGGAGCAGCTTGCTTCTGCTAACACGAAGCAATAAAGCGACTAGGGATATTTCCCTAGTCGCTTATTGTTAATATTTCTATGATACACTGTACATATAACCGTTAGACAGGAGCGAAAAAAATGTATCCTACCGAGTACATACAATTTTTAATTCATTTTCACGGAGATTATGATTATTTTGAATGTCATGAAATACTAGAAGAATATTGGAAATTAAAGCCTACAGGAGAACGTGACAATTACCTAGTCGGTCTCATTCAAATTGCTGTTTCCTCATACCATCATAGACGATCCAATTGGAATGGTGCAGAGAAGATGATAAAAAGCGCAATAACAATTTTAGAAAAGAACAGCGCGCAATTACATCAATTCGGAATAGATCATAAACAACTTACATTCTTATTAAATGAAAGATTACAATCTATCCACAAAAAGGACAATTTCACCCCGTTATTTTTACCATTATTAGACGTATCGTTAGAAAAACAATGCATACAGTTATGTAAGAAACAAAGCCTCTCTTGGAAAGATGCGAACGTCATTCCTGATGAATACATCATAAACAAGCACACATTGCGTGATCGAACAGAAGTCATTTCTGAACGACACGAACAACTACAAAAAAGAAAGCAGAGATAATAAACTACTTATCCCTGCTTTCATGAATGTATATTTTGTTCAAGCTCTTTACACTTTTTGCAAAAACTTGCTGTTTGCTCATTTCCGCAAATTGTAAACTCAAGAAATTTACTCTTAAGCTCTTGAACCATCTTCGTCCCAATACCCATATGACGGTGAGACGGATTCACGCTCAAATGCTGAATTTCCAATACCTGATCTTCTTTTTTTATAATCCCCATTATCCCAACAAAATCTTCATTTTGTTTCCACAAATACAATTGCCAATCTTCTTTCGCCTCATACTCTTTCATTGTCAATTGTAATGTTTTCACATCTTTTTCAGTTGGCATAAATGAAAGAAGCCCCATTGCAATTTTTTCATAACTTTTTTTAAAACGAATTAACATAACCCTTATCCCTTCTTACAAAAGTTACAAACTATTTATCCCCTCAGTCACTCTTTTCATATCACATTCATTCTACAATATTTTTACCAGAGTGAGAAGAGGCTGAAACAACTTGATAATCATACAAAGCGTTAAGAAGAAAGTCAAATATATGTTTCCACGCTATTTTTTTCTATTATACCGCTCAGAAAAGAGACAATACTGTATAGAAACTAAAAGGAGAATGCCCCTGCTCATCACATTTTGATTATTAATCACTTTTGAACAAAATAGTTCTATCAAAAACAATATGTTAAGAGAAATCCATTTATTGAAGCATATAATCGGTACTCCATTCTATGTATTTTGTTAAAATTGTGTTCTCATGAACAATATATTTTAACGTTAGTAGCCGTCCTATTTGCATCATATATTTCGAAATATATACCAATTACTGTTCATACGAAATAAAAAAAGAGAGCAAAATCGCTCTCTTTTTCTCGTAACTTATTCTTCCCAAACTTTAACTTCTTTCATTACATCGCCTTGACGCATGTTTAATACTGTTTCAATACCGCTTGTTGCTTTACCGAATACAGTATGTACACCATCTAAATGCGGTTGTGGCTCATGAACAACAAAGAATTGGCTACCACCTGTGTTACGGCCAGCATGTGCCATAGAAAGTGAGCCAACAAGATGTCTATGAGGATTTCCATCAGTTTCACATGGGATAGAGTAACCTGGGCCACCTGCTCCTGTTCCTGTTGGATCTCCACCTTGGCTTACGAAGCCAGGAATAACGCGGTGGAATGTCACACCATCATAAAATCCTTGCTCTGCTAATTTTTTAAAGTTTTCTACTGTTTTCGGTGCCTCTTCTGGGAAAAATTCTAAATCGATTTTTTCACCATTTTCCATTAATATGTATCCTAAAGTTTTCATACGTATATGTCTCCTTTCAACTATCTCAGCACTATATTACCATATTCATGACGAGAAACAAAAAGAATCCGACAATCTACATACTTCTTTTTTGAAATGTGGAAGAAGCTAGGTGACAAATAAGAAAAATATACTATAATAACTGTGTTGCCCGAAAATTTAAGAAAGAGAAAGGGAGCGATTTTTCGTGAAAACGAAATTACTAGCTCTGCTATTAGCTGTAGCCGTATTTATTATGCCAACAGCTTCATTTGCAGACATCATTGAGGGAGAATCAATTGTTACACTAGGAGAAAACTTATCTGAACAACAGAAACAAGATCTTTTGAAAGAAATGAAAGCACCAAAAGATGCACAAATTATTACTGTATCTAATGCGGAAGAACATAAATTTCTAGAGGGCATCGTTCCAAAAGCGCAAATTGGTACGAGAGCTATTTCCTCTTCTATGATTACATACACAAAACCAGGGTCGGGTCTCATTGTACGCTCAAAAAATATTAATTCGATAACAGATGCAATGTACACAAATGCACTTATTACAGCAGGTGTGAAAGATGCAGAGATTCAAATTACTGCACCATTTAAAGTTTCAGGAACTGCTGCTTTAACAGGTTTAATGAAGGCCTATGAAACAACATCAAACAAAGCCATTCCTGAAGAAGTAAAAAAAGTAGCCAATGAAGAAATGGTACAAACAGCCCAGCTTGGTGATAAAATCGGCGAAGAAAAAGCAGTTCAACTTGTTGCAAAAATTAAAGAAGAAATTGCAAAAGAACAGCCAAAAACAACTGAAGATTTACGTACATTAATTAAAAAAATTGCTGATCAACTCGGCATAACATTGACAGATGAACAGTTAGATAACTTAGTAGCGTTATTTGATAAAATGAAAAATCTTAATATTGATTGGAACCAAGTTGGTAGTCAATTAAATAAAGCAAAAGAACATGTCTCTGCCTTTTTAGGATCTGAAGAAGGGCAAAGTTTCCTAGATAAAGTTAAAGATTTCTTCTCTAGTATCATTGATTTCGTTAAATCTTTATTCAAGTAAAAAAGAAGCTCGTCAGTGACGAGCTTCTTTTTTTATACAAGCAACGGTAATTTCATAACAGCTTCTTCAACAGAACGAACAACATGATTTGCTTTCTCCTTCACATACGGATGAGCATGATGGAGGGTGAAGGAGTGCGGGGTTACTTCAAACATAGAAATATCATTGAAAGAATCTCCAATACACGCAACTTCATTTGCTTCAATTTGCAAATGTTCCATTAATCGCTTCAGAGCGCTTCCTTTACTTACACCTCTTGGCATAATGTCAACATAGCGCTTACCCGATATAAAAACTTCCGCTTCGCTATGAAATGTATCTCGCAACTCTTGATCTAATGCTACAATTTTTTCTTCTTCACCAAAAACAAATAATTTTGCTGGATGTACAGTTTTCCCAAATTCCTCTTCTAATGCTTCAATTTCAGCAATATGCACTCCCATATACTCTTCAAAAGTATGATGATTTTCATTCTTTCTTTTTGTATATCGCTGCTCATTTGCACAAACAATATCTGCTAGTCCCTTGTTATGTATATATCGATATATTTCCTGGGCAACTCTATCTTCAAAACTTGATTCATGAAATATTTTTCCATTTGGTAGTAACATTGTCGCCCCATTTAAACCAGTTGTATAATACGGGAATGAAAACCTTTTTACGACTTCATCAATTCGGTGAGTAAAGCGGCCAGAGGCAAAACAAATATTTGTCCCTTTTTCAGCCAGCCAACAAAGTGCACGTTCATCTTCTTTTTGCATATCATTCACATTGTAAACGAGCGTGTCATCCAAATCACTTACAAATAATTTAATCATGTCCTCTTCCCCTCTCATACACAATATCTACTCTAAGTGTACACAAAAAATGTTTGGTTTTTGTTAAAAAAAAATAAATTTTCAATAAAAAAATAAACGGGAGCATAATCCCGTTTATTTTTGTCTTCTTACATTTTGAGGTCGTACAATACTAGGACGCACTTTTAAACTAGACATAGTTGGACGGAGTAAAATTTTCGTTAACGCGCCCCAATCAAACGGTAAAAACGGCCATAAATACGGTGTTTGTAAGCTTTTTATAGACGCTAAAAATAAAATCAACATCGTCATCCCGATTACAAATCCCATCTCATGAAAGATGCCGGTTAAAATAATGACAAATAATTTGCCGACCTTATTTCCAAGTCCAAGCTCATAACTCGGAGTTGCAAATGATCCAATCATAGAAACCGCTACATACAAAATAACTTCTGGTACAAATAAACCTACATCAATTGCAATTTGACCAATTAATATAGCTGAAATTAATCCTGCTGCCGACGACAGTGATGTCGGCGTATGAATGGCAGCCATCCTTAAAAATTCGAGTCCGACTTCCGCCATCAAAATTTGTAATAAAATCGGTAAATGCGTCATCTTGTTTGGTCCAATAAAAGCAAGCTTTTCCGGTAAAAGAGTTGGATCAAATACAAAAACTAACCAAAACGGCAACAAGAACAGCGAAAATATAACACCTAAAAAACGTACCCAACGTAAAAATGTACCTACAGCTGGATTTTGTCTAAACTCTTCTGCATGCTGTAAATGGTGGAAATATGTTGTTGGAGTGATCATGGCACTTGGTGATGTATCAACAAGTACTAACACATGTCCTTCTAACAGATGATTTGCTGCTACATCTGGTCTTTCTGTATATCGAATAAGCGGGAATGGATTATAACCTTGTTTGACTACAAATTCTTCTACCGTTTTATCCGCCATCGTAATCCCATCTACTTCAATATTTTTTAATTCTTGTTTTATAATTTTCACTAAATCCGGATTTGCAACATCTTGTACATATGTAATACAAATATCCGTTTGCGATCTATCCCCTACTCGAACCATTTCATTTCGAAGACGCGGGTCGCGTATCCTTCTACGAATTAAAGCTGTATTTACAACGATATTTTCAACAAAGCCATCCCTTGCACCACGTACTACCTTTTCTGTATCTGGTTCTGTCGGTGTCCGCACGGATAACTACGAACATCTATTGCGAAAGCTTCCGTTTCACCTTCCACAAATATAATAATGAGTCCTGATAATACTTGAAGCATTACCTCGTCCATCGTTTTCACTTTACTTACTTGTTGATGAATTAAACGATTCTCTAAAAGCTTCACTGTATCTTCTTCTACATCCCTTATTTCATTCGTATCCACCGCTTCTTCTAAAATAGGGATAATATAATTTGTATCACAAAGTCCATTTACAAATAACACACCGATTTCTTTATTTAAAATTTGAAATTTACGAATCCCAACATCGTATGTAACACCTAGTCCAACTGTTTGCTTTAAGTAATTTTCATTATCACTTAAAAAAGATGAAATCGGGATATTCACTTTTTTAGGCTTCGTCATAAAACCCACTCCTTTCCAAAATTAATTGAATCGCTTTTCTAGTAATAGGTGATCCTCTCTCCCATTCATCATTTCCACACATCTTACCAATATCACCTACCCCGACAATGACAGGGACGTTCAGATCATCTAAACAATAAATCGTATCTCCACTAATCCGGCCGATTTCACCATCTGGAAGGCCAAATTTATCAACACCGTATTCTGTCAAATTACCATTCCGATCTACACTTACATCTACACGCGCCCATTCCCAATGATGTGTATTAGACGCTACTGCTAAAATACCAAGTACATCAATTTGTTTATGAGTTGCTACATATTTTAACGCCTTTTCACCAGATCCTTCTCCTATAAATCCGCTGTCATCAAACATGACAAATACAGGGTCATATGGCGTTTGCATAATAAGCTCAACAACTTTCTTCCCTGTCAATTTGGTCGGATTACTTTGTGATGCTGAAATACACCTTCCCCCAAATTCCTTTGTTAAAAGCTCAATTGTCCGCTTTGCATATTCATCTCCATCTGTGACCAAAACAACCCTTCGTCTCATTTGATTTATCCTTTCGGTTTACATATAAGTGCAATAAAAAATGAAAATAATATCGCCGCTGAAATCCCCGCTGACGTTAAGCTAAACATACCGATTCCAATCCCTAAATATCCATGTTTTTCTGCCGCATGCATTGCCCCGTGCAATAGTGAATGTCCAAAACTTGTAATAGGGACCGTTGCCCCAGCACCTGCAAATTTTATAAGCTTATCATACAATCCGAATCCATCTAAAATAGCTCCGGCGACTACAAAAGTTGCCATTAAATGTGCCGGTGTTAACTTTGCAAAATCTAGCAACACTTGTCCAATGACACAAATAGCTCCTCCTACAAGAAATGCATATATAAAATCCACAATTCACTCTCCTTTAACTCTTTCAAACACAACACCATGCGCAATCGTTGGAATCGTTTCCTTCTGCTGCATCATCATCGGGCTTAATAAAGCTCCAGTTGCAACGACAAAAATTCGTTGTAAGTTCCCTTTTTGCATTTCACGCAATAAATGGCCGTATGTTACAACAGCTGAACAAGCACAACCACTACCACCTGCAAACACTTCTTCTTGATTTGAACTGTAAATCATTAATCCACAATCGTTGTATATATGCCCAAGATCATACCCTTCCTCAAGTAAAAGTTGTTTCGCAATTGGTGTCCCCACAGCCGATAAATCACCAGTAACAATAAGGTCATAATCAGCGGTACTTCTTCTTAAATCTTCAAAATGCTGTTGAATTGTATGAGCAGCAGCTGGCGCCATTGCCGATCCCATATCTAAAGGATTAGCAATTCCTAAATCTTGTACTGTTCCGATTGTTGCTGCTGTTATTTTAATTGCACTTTCTTCATTACTAATTAATATGGATCCTGCTCCGGTAACAGTCGAGTTTGCTGTCCCAGGCTTTTGTCCTCCGTACTCTGTTGGATTACGAAATTGTTTTTCAGCCGTCGCATTATGACTACTTACTGTCGCTAAGACACGATTCGCAAATCCACCATCTATAAATGCTGATCCCACCGCCAAAGTTTCCATTGACGTCGCACAAGCACTGAACATCCCTAAAAAAGGAATACCACAATCTCGAGCAACATAATTTGCTGTCACTGTTTGGTTTAATAAATCACCTGCTAAAAAGAAATCAATTTGTGATGGTTTTATATTTCCTTTTTGCAATGCTTGTTGAATCGAGTCTGACATTAACCTTCGTTCAGCAAGTTCCCAGTTTTCCTCTCCACAATGTAAGTCTGAATATGAAATATCAAAATCCTTTCCAAGAGGGCCTTCAGCTTCTTTCGGACCGACAGCGGTACCAGTTGCATTCACGAAGATATCATTTTGAAATACCCACGTTTGTTTTCCTGTCAATCTCATACCTATCCCTCCTTTAAGACATTAAAATTTGAAATGTATATCTTATTAATCCGATAATATATGCACCGACGACTCCAAACACAATGACGCTCCCTGCAAGCTTAAACATGTTTGTAGCGATTCCTAGAACAATCCCTTCACTCCTATGTTCTAGCGCCGCACTTGCCATAGAATTCGCAAATCCAGTCACTGGTACTGCTGATCCCGCTCCAGAAAACTGCCCGATTTTATCATAAACACCACATCCTGTTAAAATCGCTGATAATAAAACGAGCGTTGCAACTGTAGGGTTTCCTGCCTCTTGCTCACTAAAGTGAAAGTAATGTATATAAAATTTCATCAATACTTCTCCGACGGTACAAATGAATCCCCCAACAAGAAATGCCTTCACACAATTTAGTAAATAGTTCGGTTTTGGATGGTACTCTTTCACTTTATTTATGTAATCATCTTTCAGTTTCCGCCCTGCCATATATATATTGCCTCCTACTTTACGAAATAAATCCAGTGAAACAATGAGCCTATTACTTTTCCAAGTACAAGAGCAACGAGTAAAATAATAATTTTCCCCTCTACCCCTACCCGTTTCGCTAAAATAGGTAAAACGTTTAAAACTTCCGTTAACGCCGCAGCTAGCATTCCAATGAATGTGCCACAAAATAACCCTAATATTACGAGCCAATATTGCGACGTTTGAAATGTAATATTCTTTAAACTACACCAAGCCCCTATTAAAGTACCTGCAATGACTGCCCACTCAAAATATTGAATATGCTTTCCACTTCTCGTTAATTGAGCTAAACGAGGGATTATACCAAGTACAGCTAAAAACGCAACATATCCGCTACCTACAGCAATCCCCCCAGCTAAACCAATTAAAATCACGAATCCAGACTCAATCATCGGTAAGCTGTTTCATATTATCCTTGTTTTCATGAACAATTACATATTGATCAAGCGACTGTTGATATTGAAACATCTCAACTTCCAGCGGGCTCGGCTCTTCATTAATTCGCTTTTGAAATACATGATTAAAAAATAAAACCATACCTACTCCAAGACCTAATGAATAAGGAATTTGAAATAAAAGTGGTTGCGCCTTAAATTCTCCAGTAATCATGTAATATAACCGTTGGTGTACTTGTTGCATACTTACATCTTCATGAAAATAAATAATTGCAAGTGCTGCTCCAATGAAGAGTAACAACCATACAAGTCCGAAGAAAACCGGATGCACTTTCTTTTTTTCATATATAATTTCAACAAGAGTTTGTCCAGAACCAAGTAAATTAATTTGTAAGTGAGCCGCTTTTTGTTGAACAATCTCTATCACTTTCATAACATCAATTACAACATGTGTTTTATCATGCGCTGTTATTTTGTAAATTATCTCATTTTGTAACGACTCAACTACCAAAGAATCTCCGGCAAGTTGAGCAACATCGCTCAGCTTTACTTCATACGTAGGAGACACTTTTAAGCGATTGCGCATTTTAATATAAATCGTTTGCTCCAATTTCCATTCACCCCTTACTCTTCCTCGTAGTTGTAGTATGGTTATTGGAATTTTTTCTAATACAATTTTTTCATAAAAAAAACATCTGTACCGTTTCGGTACAGATGTTTTTCAGCTACGCCTTTTTCTTAAATAAATTTGCAATACTTAATGCGAGCCCTCCCCAAATGACTACCATACCTATAACCATCATCATAATCGCTGATCCGCTCATCATGAAACACCTCGGTCCTTCCATTCTTTTTCAAGCTGGGCAGAGTCTGAATGTATTTGTGCATTCCATTTCTTCAGACTAATGACTAGTGCAACTATAAGAAATGCTGCTGCAATTGACCAACCATACGTTACAACAAACTCCGTTGGATAATCTCCGTAGTTCTTTTTAATGTTTTGGATTGTGCCATCAATTAACATATACCCTAACATAAGTGGAGTAATAACGAGTAAGCTCACTCTCCAAAACGTCCCTAACTTAATATCCGATACAAAGTTTGCATGATTTTGATAAACTGGCAAACGGCGCAAGATAAGACCTATTGCAACTACTTCAGCTAGTGCAATTGTAATCAACCCAAAATTGTTAGCGAAATAATCAACAACGTCTAAGAACATAAGTCCACCACGCGTTGCAAAAACAAGAGAAACTAACACGAGAAGTGTTCCCATAATTCCAATCGTCTTTGGACGACTCAAGCTGAATTTTTCCGATACAGCAGCAAAACATACTTCCGCAAGTGAAATGAGTGATGTAATTCCAGCAACGGTTAAAGATAAGAAAAATAATACTCCAAATAACGGCGACATCGGTAGCTCATTAATAATTTGCGGGAATACTACGAACGCAAGTCCCACACCAGCACTAGCTACTTTATCAACCGGTACCCCCATGTTATTCGCCATAAATCCAAGCGCTGCAAAGACCCCAATACCTGCTAATAATTCAAATCCTGAATTTGCAAATCCAGTAATAAAAGCATTATTTGTTGTATCTGAGTTTTTCGGTAAATAACTAGAGTACGTAATCATAATTCCGAATGCTAAAGATAAACTAAAGAAAATTTGACCGTAAGCAGCAAGCCATACCTTTCCATCAAAAATACGACTCCAATCTGGTTTAAAGAATGCATCTAACCCCTGCATCGCACCTTCCATCGTCACTGCACGAACAACGATAATAAGGAACATAACAACTAGTAAAGGAATAAAAATGCGGTTAACAACTTCGATTCCTTTTTTAACTCCTTTAAATGCAACACCAAGCACAATAATCCAAACGAGAGCTAACGGAATTAATACTTCTGGTACGAGCCCCCCGAATTGTCCTGGCTTATCTGCAACATGTAAATATTCTTTAAATAAAAATGATTGCGTGTCTTTCCCCCATGCTCCAGTAATTGCAAAGTACGTATACGAAATAGACCAAGCAATAATTACTGCATAATATGTTGAAACGATAAATGTCACACACATTTGCCACCATCCAATAAATTCAGCACGTCGATGAATACGGAAGAATGTAAGTGGCGCCGAACCACGATGACGATGCCCAAGAGCAAACTCGAAAGCTAACAATGAAATACCAGTCGTTAATAATGCAAATAAGTACGGTAAAAAGAATGCGCCTCCCCCGTTTTCATACGCTGTATAAGGAAAACGCCATATATTCCCTAGTCCAACAGCGGAACCGATTGCTGCAAAAATAAATCCAGCCCTCGTTCCCCATTGTTGCCTCGTTTCCATGTTTCCTTCCCCCTTTGTGACAAGTTCATACTTGGATTATAGTTTAAATTAACTAAATTATCAATAAATTCTGTAAATTTTTTAATGATAGTTGGAATCTTCTCCTTTTCGTGACAATAAAAAAAATCGAATAGATAGCTATTCATCTATTCGATCTTTCATCTGTTTTAATATTTTCTTTTCAAGTCTGGAAACTTGTACTTGCGAAATGCCTATGCGCTCCGCTACTTCTGATTGGGTTTGGTCTTTATAATAGCGCAAATACACAATTAGCCGTTCTCGTTCATCCAATTCTCTAATTGCTTCTTTTAAAGCAATTTTATCAAACCATTTCGTTTCCGATTGATCTGCAATTTGATCTAAAATAGTAATTGGATCTCCATCGTTTTCATACACAGTTTCATGTATCGACGAAGGAGCACGACTCGCTTCTTGCGCCAGAACAACTTCTTCCGGCGTTAGTTCAAGAGCCTCTGCTACCTCATTAATCGTTGGAGCCCTTCCAAATTCCTTCGAAAGCTCGTCTCTCATCTTTCGGACTTTGTTTCCTGTTTCTTTTAAGGATCTGCTTACTTTCACTGATCCATCGTCACGTAAAAATCGTTGTATTTCACCAATAATCATTGGAACTGCATATGTTGAAAATTTCACGTCGAAAGATAAATCAAATTTATCTACCGATTTTAAGAGTCCAATACATCCAATTTGAAATAAATCGTCTGGTTCATATCCTCGATTAAGAAACCGCTGTACAACCGACCATACGAGACGCATATTACTTTGAACGATTGTATCTCTCGCTTGTTGATCTCCATCTTGACTTTTTTGAATTAACGCTTTTAGCTCGTGGTCCTTTAACTGAGGTTTCTTCTTCTCATTTTTGACCTCTATGTCCATTGGCTATTCTCCTTAATTGCATAGAGCGTTACTATTTGATAAGTATTTTGTCAAATGGATTGTTGTCCCGAAAGATTCGTTTGAAATAACTTCTACTTCATCCATAAAGTTTTCCATGATAGTAAATCCCATTCCGGAACGCTCTAATTCAGGTTTAGTTGTAAAAAGGGGTTGTCTTGCTTCATCTAAGTTAAAGATACCAATCCCTTCATCTCGAATCGTGAGTTTCACCATCGCTTCTTCCAAAATCACTGAAATATAAACAACACCTTCTGCATTTCCTTCATACCCATGAATAATTGCATTTGTAACCGCTTCTGACACAACTGTTTTAATCTCTGTTAGTTCTTCCATCGTCGGGTCTAATTGCGCAATAAAAGCAGCTACCGTAACACGAGCAAATGATTCATTCTGACTTAACGCTGAAAATTGAAGGTTCATTTCATTTCTCATCTATGCCACCCCCAACGTCGCGAGCGCATGCGCTTCACTTTCTTCTAAACGAACAATTTTGAATAGACCTGACATTTCAAATAAACGTTTAACAGGCGGTGAAATTGCACAAACAACCATCTCTCCACCTAATCCTTTTACATGTTTATATCGGCCTAATATAACACCTAAACCAGAACTATCCATAAATGATAAGTTCTCTAGGCTCAAAACAATATGATGAACACCATGTGTCTCAATCATATCTGTTACTTTCGTTCGCAACTCTTCAGCGGTATGATGATCTAATTCACCCTCCAGCCTCACACATAAGACGTCACGTTTTACTTCTAAATGCATGGAAAGACTCACACGATTTCCTCCTTATGCTCAAACTTTACTCTTTAACATAAGATTTTCGTGATATAAAATAAGAATCCTTCCTACTGACAAAAGAAGAACTATTTCGTCATAATGTGAAACCGTTCAGCAATTATTCCAGTAAATATGAACAGAAAAACGGCAAAATTTTTGCCGCTATTTTGATGTTGAAAACATCCCAAAACTTCTTTTAAATAACTCCCACCAACTCGCTGCAGCAACATCTTCTTTCGCTACAATGGTTTGTTTTAATAAAACCTCTTTATCTTTTTTAATGACAAGTGTGCCAAGTGCGTCACCCTTTTTAATCGGTGCCTTCACTTTCTTTTCAGCGATTACTTCTTGTTTTACTTTGTCCATATTTTCGCCCTTCTTCATAAGAAGAGATACGTTATCTGACGCAACTAAATCTACTTTTTCTTTTTTCCCTTTTCCTACTTGTACAGTCTTAATTTTTTCACCACGTGTATACAATTTCTTTGTCATATATTGTCCAAATGCATAATCAAGCAGCTTCGTTACTTGATTGTTCCGCTCTTTTGATGTAGGTGCTCCCATAACAACTGAAATGACACGCATTCCATTCTTTTCAGCTGATGCAGTTAAACAATATTTCGCTTCTGTCGTAAAGCCCGTTTTCACACCATCTACTCCAGGATAAAAACGTACTAACTTATTCGTATTAACAAGCCAAAACTTCTTATCCGTATCTTCACGTAAATAGTCTTCATATTTACCTGTGTATTTGCGAATAAGTGGATACTTCATCAATTCTCTCGCCATTATAGCCATATCATTTGCTGTAGAATAATGATCTTTGGCCGGGAGACCTGTTGGGTTCTGAAAATGTGTATTTTTCAGTCCTAAATCTTTCGCTTTTTTGTTCATCATATTTACGAATCCTTCTTCTGAACCAGCAATATGCTCAGCTACTGCAACAGATGCATCATTTCCAGATGCAATGGCAATGCCCTTTAGCATTTCATTTACGGTCATCTCTTCCCCAGGTTCTAAAAAGATTTGTGATCCACCCATTGAAGCTGCGTGTTCACTTGCTCTAACTTTATCGGTCAGTTTTAGTTTTCCTTTTTCAACTTGTTCCATAATTAATAGCATTGTCATAATCTTTGTCATACTAGCTGGTGGCAACTTTTCATTCGGATTTTTATCAAATAAAACTTTACCTGTATCTTGCTCAATTACGATTGCTGACGACGCTTGTTCCGCTAACTTCGGCGTGGTTTCTTCTGTTTTTTCCTGCTTCGTTTTCTCAGATTGTGCGAAACTAACTGAAGTACCAGAAAGCAATAACATGAAACAAACAAGTATTCCAAAAACTCGCTTCATGACTAACCCTCCATTCTATATCAAACTTATTTTTTCCAATTTATACATTTTTAATACCATATTTTTCTATCATTTTCGGTTGACAAATAAATTCATTGCCTATATTGTATTGAGTGTATTACACGTAATAGTACACTTAATACTCATCAGGAAGGAGACATTGCTCTTGCATATTCAACTTGATCCAAGAAGCAACACTCCGATATGGGAACAAATTGTTCAAAATATAAAAGAACTCGTATTGAAAAACATGTTAGCTCCAAGTGATAAGCTTCCTTCTGTACGCGAGCTCGCTTCTTTGCTCGTCATAAATCCAAATACAGTTAGCAAAGCATATCAAGAATTAGAACGCCAAGGGATTATTGAAACATTACGAGGAAAAGGAACATTTGTATCCCAATCGATTACCCCAACATTAGACGAAAGGAAAATCACTATGGTTGAAAAGCAATTTCATCAATTACTATTAGAAGCCTCTTATCTCGGGATTACGAAAGATAAAATTCACGATTGGATAGATTCATACTACAAAGAGATTGGAGGGAATGCAGATGCTGAAAGTGACAAGCTTGAAGAAAACAATTGATAATCAAACGATTTTAGACGACGTTTCTTTCACATTACAAAAAGGTAGTATCGTCGGATTGCTCGGAAGAAACGGTGCGGGGAAAACAACTTTATTACGAACGATGGTCGGCATTTTAGACCCAGATGCAGGAACTGTTACATATGAGGATACGGATGTTCATAAGCATCCTGAAATTAAACAGAAGGTTGTATACGTTCCAGACTCTACTAACATACTAAACAGTTATACAGTGAAAGAAATCGTTAAGTTTTATAAAACCGTTTATACAGCATTTGATGAACAATATTTCTATGAATTATTAGAACGGTTCAACTTACCAAATAAACGAATTCGTAGTTATTCAAAAGGAATGAAAGCACTGCTTGCCATCATTTTAGCTTTCGCTGCAAAAGCAGAATATATCATTTTAGATGAGCCAACAAACGGGCTCGATCCTATCGTTAAAAGACAAATTCTACAATTTCTCGTCGAGGAAGTTGCAGAGAAAGAAATTACAATTTTTATCTCCACTCACCATTTAGATGAAGTTGAGAAAATAGCAGATACAATCATTATGTTAAAAGGACATACAGTAGCTTCCATTACGTCACTAGACGATGCAAAATCACAATTCGCTAAAATACAAGTTGCTTATGAACGATCATTACCTCAAAAACTAGAAAACTTAAGCAATATTAAAATATTAAACCAAACGGGAAAAGTATATACGATTTTAATCGAAGGAAATGTAGCTACAACACTGGAGAAGTTTTATAAAGAGCAACCAATACTCATTGAAGAATTAACAATGTCACTTGAAGATGTCTTCGTTACGACACTTGGGGGGAATGAGTATGTTTCATAAGGCGCTGTGGATGTGGAATTGGAAGCGCGGGAAATATGCTGCGTTACTATTTTTCTTGAGTTCACTTTTTCTTTTATCTTTCGAATACTATCAAGCAGCCGAAGAGCAACAGTCCCTCTTTCTCCATCCAGAAAAAATGGGTGACGAAAAGTTCTACTATCATTATTCTTTTTACTCCTCTAATAGCTTTTGGTTAGGTATTATCGCAATTATCCTAGCCTGTATATTAGTTGGTTGGGAGCGAAGTAATCAAAATGGAAATTTATTTATGACATTTCCATTTAAAAGACGTGATATGTTCTTATCGAAGTGGATTTTCGGTGGATTTTTCATTGTAATATCACTTCTGATCAATTGGGGTCTTATGTATTTCATTTATAAATCCACAATCCACTTTGAATATCAATCTTTCGAACCGTTTCATCGATATTTCCTTTATGCAATTTTCACATATATTGCTATCTATACTGTCTCTTTATGTATTGGCACATTTACTGGCAGTATTATTCCACAAAGCATCTTTAGCATTACTTTTTGTGTAATGGGAATGGGAATCTTTTCACTCTTACTCTTTTTCTTTACAGCTCATGCTGAGGCAATACAAGGGAGCAAAAGTTATACAAATTTCGAAAACATTTATGAAGTCAATAAAAAAACCAACATTTCAAGCGCTATATTAAACTTTTCAATTAGTTATAATTACCATCCTACTGCCCAATCATATGAAGATCATGGAAAAGTAATACAAAGAGGACCTACTTTTCATAGTTACTACTCTGCAAAAATACTACTTGTTCCTATCTTCTATACGATTTGCAGCTTACTTATTGGTATGTTTCTTTATACAAGGTCACCTAATGAACATAATAAGAAAATCTTCCTTTTTCAAAAATACAACTCACTCTGGATATGGAGTACTATCTTTTATTTCGCATTAATAGGTGGGCAAATGTTAAAGCGTTTTGATTTATTATTTAGTTACTATGTTGGATTCTTTTTATTTGGAATCGTCACTTATTTTATATTATCACGTCTTACAAACTATAAAGTTTTTTAAAGGAGAGATCCTATGTTTCAAAAAGCATTATGGATGCATACATACAAACAAAGTAAATATATGATTTGGCTATTTTGGTTAGTAAGTTTTTACCAACTATCATATAAATACTATTTAGCAGCTGCCGAGCAACTAAACTCTTTACATGATCATAATAAATGGAAATATATATTCCGGTACAATTATCACCTTTCACTTACCGATACTATCCTGGTTCAAGGGGCGCTCCTCATCGCATTGGCCTGCATCCTTATTGGATGGGAGCGTCAAAATCAATCAAGTGATTTCCTATGGTCTATGCCATTTAAACGGAAAGAGCTCTTCATGACGAAATGGCTTTTTGGCGTGTGTAATATTGTAGCTATCGTTATATTGAATTGGGGACTTTTTGCTATTATGAAAAAGACAACCTTTCATAATAAGTATCAAGTATTTTCACCATTTCATACTTATTTCTTATACATGGTTATCGTCTTAATTGCTATCTATACACTTGCATTATGCATAGGAACAATTGCTGGTAATATGGTCTCACAAGGATTCTTCAGTGTCGCTATACTTGGATTCCCTTTTATTGTGCCTTCTCTAATTGTCGGGATTATTTCCATTCATACGGTTGGACTTATTTCCAACCATACCTTCTATACGGAGGAAAATGTAGGTCGTTACGGCTCAGTAATAGAAAAAGTGAGTATTTTAGCACCAGTTCGCGAATTCAATATTGATTTTAATTATAATCCTCAACGTGCTTATACTGATCAACAAGGCGTACGTCACGACGAGCCGAATTTTACGTATATTCCTTCAGCGACGAAACTTATTGGTCCAATCGCAAATATACTTATTCTATTACCTTTAGGAATGTACTTATATACAAGATCACCTAATGAACAAAATGGAAACTTTCTATTGTATCCGAAGCTCAAAAAACTATGTATGGTATGTTGTGTAATCTTTATTGGAATGTTTGGAGGAATGGTAGCAGGAGGAAGTCGCTCTATCTTGAACTATTATATTGGTTTTATAGGGACCAGTACGATAGTCTACCTACTATTATCTCGCTTATTAAAATTTAAATTTTCTTGGCGTGTAAAATAACCTCCTCTCAAAAGGAGGTTATTTCACATTCTCTCTCCTATCTCCATACACCATCTCTTCTTTCATTCCAAACCCATCACCGTTTTGTACAATTTGCTCTGTTGGTGCGACTATACTTTCAGCAATTTTCCATTCCCCGCGCTCTTTCATAAATACTTGCAAAAAATAGTTCATGCCATTTAGCTGATATGCATTTTCTTTTTTCACATTATAGTGCACCGCAATGTAGTACACTTGAATGTTTTCTTTTCCTGCTTTTGATACGTATTGCGATAATCTTGGAATGTACATTGATGCTTTCTTAAATGGTAAGTGCTTCGCTTTAACGAGCGATGAACTTGTTACATTACGCAATGTGTCCTGATTACGAATGTTATCACTATGATGAAATAATACTGCATTTTGCATAGAACGAACCCATAATTTCGAATACAAGACAGTATTATCATTTTCAATATACTTCACTTCTTTTTGCACCACTTGAATAGGGGTATCGGCGTACACGAATGTATTAAAGCAGAAAAGGCTTCCAAGTAAAACGGTAAGTGCCACAATATATTTCATAATCTTTCCTCCGATCTTTTTAATTAAAGTATCGGAGTTTCAAAATATTTTTATTCAAAAGAAAAAGGATAGGAAAGCTCTCGCTTCCTATCCTCATTTATTATAAGACGCGGCCAAATAGTTCTAAAACCATTTCTATCTCTTGGTCGCTCCAACCTTTAAATCTCTCTTTATAATATTCTTTACGCACAGCTTCAAGTTTTTCAGTTACTTCTCGTCCGTTTTCTGTAATTTCTAAGTATACGATACGACGGTCTGAATTTGATCTCTTTCTTTCAACAAACCCTTTTCGCACGAGACGATCTGTTACAGCTGTAATATGACTGGAGGTTACGTTTACTTCACTCGCAATTTGCGAAGCCATCTGTGGACTTTTCAAAAATAACGCACGTAATACAGAGAATTCATTATATGGCATATGCTCTGAAAAACGTGTATTAATATCATTTTGTAATAAACGTATCATCTTTCGAAATGATGCAGATAAATCTAAAATCAGTGTTTCTCTATTTTCGTTCACTAGCCTCGTCCCTTTTTTATCATATTTACACATATTATAATCTATAAATACCTATGTTGTATATGCTTTCTTCCCTTAACATTCTCATTTATGTAACTTTTTTCATACGATTTTCTTTTTTGTTCACACATATACATATAAAAAAGGATGGTGAGCATAAATGCAAAGTGGAATGAATCCGTATTTACATAATATCCGTACGACAAATACTGGTAAAGAAGCTACTATTACTGTACAAGGAGAAGGCATTATAAAAGCCAAACCAAATGTTGTCATATTAACACTAGGCATTCAAACAGATAGTAAAAATGTAAAACAAGCGCAAGAAGAAAATGCAATGCAATCGAAACAATTGCTTGATGCACTCAAACAGCTAGGTATTGCCGATAAAGATATAGAAACCATTTCTTATACGATTACCCCTCAATACGAATATGTAAATGATAAAGCCTTACTACAAGGCTACCGTGTGGAACATTTGTATGAAATTACCGTTTTAAATGTGCAAAAAGCAGGGGAAGTATATGATATAGCCGTTTCGAATGGTGCAAACGTTGCAAAAGGGTTACGTTTTCGAATATCTCATCCAAATAAATATTATGAGCAAGCTCTCATTCAGGCTCTGCACCAAGCAGTAGAAAAAGCTCGTGCTATTGCGAGTACATACAATTTAAACATTAATCCTGTTCCCCTCTCACTCGTTGAAGAATCTGCCCAATTACCACGAGAGGTTGCATCATATGCTACTTTGCATGCGCAAGCAGCTCCGCCCATTCAATCAGGAGAACTAGAAATCATCTCATCTATCCGGGCAATTTTTACGTATTTATAAATAAATCTATTTATAAGTAACCGTTATCATTTTCGTTGTTGTAAAAACATGATGTTCTGATATAATAAAGGACGGTGAGCTCTTATATAAGAGATATCACGGGTGGGAGAGGGATATGAAAAAGAAGGTTTAACATGAAAGGAATACTTGAAAGAACATTTAAATTAGACTTACACCAAACATCACCAAAACAAGAAGTTTTAGCTGGAGTTACGTCATTTTTCACGATCGTTTATATTATGATTGTAAATGCGTCAATCTTATCCGATGCTGGCATTCCACTTGAAGCTGGAATTTTAGCAACTGTTTTCAGTTCATTTGTCGGATGTCTACTTATGGCATTTTGGGCAAATGCACCTGCTATTCTTGTCCCTGGTATGGGTGTAAATGCATTCTTCACGTACACTGCTGTGCATACGCTCGGTTTAACTTGGCAAGAAGCATTAGCAGCTGTTTTTATCGCCGGTATTATTTTTGCAATTGCTGCTTTTACACCGATTGCTCGCGTGCTTTCGGTATCGATTCCAAAGTCATTAAAGGAAGCTATCACTGTCGGTATCGGGTTATTTTTAGCTTTCATCGGCTTGCAAAAAGGTGGTTTAGTCGTTTCGCATCCTAATACTGCTGTTGCAATGGGGAAATTAAGTAGTCCTGTCGTTCTTGCAACACTACTTACTCTTATTGTGGCACTTGTGCTATTTGTGCGTAACGTACGTGGAAACTTTTTATGGACGATTGCAATTGGAACTGGTATTGCATGGCTATTTGGCCTTGTTGATACGAGTCAAGTGGGAAGTAGTTCGTTTTCATTCGCTAATTACGGCGATGTGTTTGGAGCTATGTCATTTGGGAAACTTTCTTCCTTACCATTTTGGATTGCAACATTCTCCTTAAGCATGGTGCTTATTTTTGAGAACATGGGACTACTGCACGGTTTATTAGAAGATGACCGTAAATTCCCACGTGCTTACCAAGCAAATGCAATTTCAGCAATGACATGTGGTCTATTTGGCACAAGTCCTACCGTATCAACAGTAGAGAGTGCCGCAGGTATCACTGCAGGCGGAAAGACAGGTCTGACGTCTATCATTACAGGGTTGTTATTCTTCGCATCACTGTTTGCACTTCCGTTTGTCAAAGTAATTCCTGATAGTGCCATTGCACCAATCTTAATTATTATTGGCGGCCTGATGATTACAAGCATTCAACAAATTCCTCTGAACGACTTTTCAGAAGGGTTTCCCGCGTTTTTAATTATCGTTATGATTCCGCTCACATATAGTATCGCTGATGGCATTGCGTTCGGATTTATTGCTTATCCTATCTTGAAAGTTGCTCTTGGAAAGCGTAAAGAAGTCGCACCGTCCATGTATATCATTACATGCTTATTCTTAGCCATGTTCGTATTACACGCTATTGGCTAGTAAAAAACACCGAGGAAATCCTCGGTGTTTTTTTACTTAAACCAACCTTTTTTATAAAACCAAGCCATCATGCCCCCGCCAATTAACGCCATAATTAACAAACAGATAAAGTAACTGTACTGTCCGCCAAGCTCTGGCATATGTGAAAAGTTCATGCCGTATACCCCTGCAATAAATGTTAACGGCATGAAAATAGTTGAGAAAACAGTTAATGTTTTCATAATATTGTTCATATGGTGGGAATTCAGTGAAAAGTAACTATCTCGAATATCTGCTGTTAATTCACGGCTTGCTTCAATCATCTCTGTCAGTTTAAGCAAATGATCATGTATATCTTTAAAATAAATTTCATGATCGCTTATACCGTAAAAACGAGTTGAATTTAAAATGCGGTACAATAAATCACGCATCGGAATAATCGTACGCCTTAGTTTAGATAAATCTGCACGAATATCAAATACCTCTTCTAACACACTTCCTGCTGTCTCACCCGTTAAATTATCATCAATTGCATTTAAATGGTCTTCAATGTAATAAACAGGTGCGAAATAATCATCTACAATTTGGTCAATAATTGTATGTGCTACATTTAAAGGACTCTTCTTAATACGTTTTTTCTCACCGAGCGTTTTCCATACTCTTTCAATCGCATTATTATGAGAGAAGTGGAAAGAGACTATATATCGATCACTAACAAATAAATCGATTTCATGCGGTTCTAATCCGTCTTCTCCGAATGCATGGAGAACTAAAAAGTTATATCCATCATAAAAATCTACCTTTGGCCTCTGTACATACTCTACACAATCTTCAATCGCAAGGGGATGGAACTTGAAGTGATCTTGTAAAATATATGTATACTCTTCTTTCGTCGGCTTATATAAATCAAGCCAATACCATACGATGTTTTCTTTTTTCGTGTCTTCCAGCGAAACATCATATAAAACTTCATTTTTTTTCGTTATTGCACAAATTCTAATCATAATTTCACCCATTATTATTATAAACAAAAAATAGTAAAAAAAGCCAAAGAGAAATCTCCTCAGCTTTTTTTATTACTTCGTTACAATACCGTGTACCAAAGTTGGTGCATCTACGTGGTCTTTAGCGATTTTCATGTTCTCATAAATTTTCGCTTTTACATCTTCAACATTTTCGCGGTTTGCGTAAATTGTAACAAGGGAGTCACCTTTTTTCACGCTATCGCCTACTTTTTTGCGAAGCATTAAGCCAACTGCTAAATCAATTTCAGATTCCTTCGTTGCACGTCCTGCTCCTAAAAGCATTGCTGCTGTTCCGATTTCATCTGCAACGATTTCTGATACGTAACCGTCTTCTTTCGCTTCCACTTCAATTTTAAACTGCGCTTGTGGTAATTTAGAAGGATCATCAACAACAGATGCATCGCCGCCTTGCGCTAATAAGAACGTTTTAAATGATTCTAGCGCTTTACCATTGTTCATTACTTCAATTAATTTCTCACGTGCATCTTCTAAAGATGAAGCTTGTCCAGCAAGGTACACCATCTGACTTCCAAGCGTTAAACATAACTCTTCTAAATCTTTCGGTCCTTTACCTTGTAATGTATCAATTGCTTCTTGTACTTCTAATGCGTTACCAATTGCTTCACCAAGCGGCTGACTCATATCAGAAATAACCGCCATCGTATTACGACCAACGTTATTACCGATGCGTACCATTGCTTCAGCTAAACGTTTTGCATCTTCATCCGTTTTCATAAATGCTCCTGCTCCAGTTTTTACATCAAGAACAATTGCATCTGCACCAGCAGCAATTTTTTTACTCATAATCGAGCTTGCAATAAGCGGAATTGAGTTTACTGTTGCCGTTACATCACGAAGTGCATATAACTTTTTATCAGCAGGTGTTAAGTTTCCACTTTGGCCGATAACAGCAATTTTATTTTCATTTACAAGACGCATGAATTCATCATTTTCAATTTCCACATGGAATCCTGGAACTGCTTCTAATTTATCAATTGTACCACCAGTATGTCCTAAACCACGTCCAGACATTTTCGCTACTGGTACACCTAAAGCAGCTACTAATGGACCTAATACAAGTGTCGTTGTATCACCAACACCACCTGTTGAATGCTTATCTACTTTTACCCCTTCAATGGCTGATAAATCAATTGTATCACCGCTATTTACCATTGCCATCGTTAAATCTGCACGTTCTTGATCATTCATATCTTGGAAGAAAATTGCCATTGCAAGTGAACTTACTTGATAATCAGGAATATCACCATTTGTGTATCCTTCAACGATAAAGTTAATCTCTTCTGTCGTTAATGCATGTCCATCACGTTTTTTTGCAATTAGGTCCACCATTCTCATTGTGAAGTCACCCCTTCATTTGTTTTACGATTGCTTTTACTAATGCTAAGAAGTTAGCTTTAACACGTTCTGTCGTTTCAATTACTTCATCGTGGTGAAGTGGCTGATCTAAAATACCAGCTGCCATATTTGAAATACAAGAAATACCTAGTACTTTCATACCTGCGTGACGCGCTACAATTACTTCAGGTACTGTTGACATACCAACTGCATCTCCGCCAAGTGTACGAAGCATACGAATTTCAGCAGGTGTTTCATATACAGGACCTGTCATTCCAACGTATACACCTTCTTGTACTTTAATGTTTAAGTCTGCTGCAACTTGTTTCGCCATTTCGCGAAGTTCTGGCGTATATGATGTAGACATATCAGGGAAACGTACGCCCATTTCAGAATCATTCGGTCCGATTAATGGGTTCGTACCCATGAAGTTGATGTGGTCTGAAATTAACATAAGATCGCCTGGTTCAAATGATGTATTTACACCACCAGCTGCGTTTGTTACAACAACTGTTTCTACACCTAGTTCTTTCATAACACGAACTGGGAATGTTACTTTTTGCATGTCATATCCTTCGTAGAAATGGAAACGTCCTTGCATTGCTACTACAGGTACACCTTGAAGTGTACCAAATACTAGTTGACCTGCATGTCCTTCTACAGTTGATACTGGGAATTCAGGAATTTCGCTGTAAGGCACTGTTACCGCATTTTCGATTTCATCTGCTAATACACCTAGTCCAGATCCAAGGATTAGTCCTACTTGTGGTGTTTCTTGAAATTTCTCTTTTAAGTATGAAGCTGATTTTGTAATAAGTTCACGATTCATTTGTTTATCCCCCTATTTCTTTAGCTCGTTTAAGAAGCTTGTTCCGTATTCTGGCATTTTCACACCGAAGTTTTCTGCTACAGTTGCACCAATATCAGCAAATGTTTGACGAAGTGCTAATTCTTGTCCGCCTTCTTTCATGCTTGGGCTATATGCTAATAACGGTACATATTCACGTGTATGATCAGTACCAGGATGTACTGGATCATTACCATGGTCTGCTGTAATTAATAATAAATCATCTTCTTTAAGTTTTTCGAATACTTCTGGAAGGCGTGCATCATATTCTTGCAGAGCTTCTCCATATCCTTGTGGATCACGACGGTGACCGAATAATGCATCAAAGTCAACTAAGTTCAAGAAGCTAAGACCTGTAAAGTCCATGTTTAATGTATCTACAAGCTTATCCATTCCATCCATGTTAGACTTCGTACGAAGTGATTCCGTTACCCCTTCGCCATCATAAATATCAGAAATTTTACCGATAGCAATAACATCGTAGTCACTATCTTTTAATTCATTCATTACTGTGCGACCAAATGGTTTTAATGCATAGTCATGACGATTTGGTGTACGTGTGAATTTCCCTGGTTCCCCAACGAATGGACGAGCGATAACACGTCCTACCATGTACTTCTCATCTAACGTTAGTTCACGAGCAATTTTACAAATTTTATATAACTCATCAAGTGGCACTACTTCTTCGTGTGCTGCAATTTGTAATACACTATCAGCAGAAGTGTAAACGATTAAAGAGCCTGTTTCCATTTGCTCTTGACCAAGCTCATCAAGAATTTCTGTTCCAGAAGCTGGCTTATTACCGATAATTTTACGGCCTGTTTTTTCTTCTAATTCATCAAGTAATTCTTTCGGGAATCCTTCAGGGAATACTTGGAATGGTGTATCAATGTAAAGTCCCATAATTTCCCAGTGACCTGTCATTGTATCTTTACCGGTAGATTTCTCTTGCATTTTTGTATAATATCCAAGTGGCTTCTCTACTTTTGAGATACCTTTCATTTCACGAATGTTACCAAGACCTAATTTCACCATGTTTGGCATTTGTAATCCATTCATATGTTCAGCAATGTGACCAATTGTGTCAGAACCTAAATCACCAAATTGTTCAGCATCAGGTGCTTCACCGATTCCTACAGAGTCCATTACGACTAGGAATATACGTTTATATTTATTCATAACTGCAACCTCCTATAAGTTCAGTTCTACTTCTTGTAGTATGTTCAAAACGCTATAAAGTGAAACTGTTATTCAATAAGAATTCTCTTTCGTTCTCATTGTCAAACAGTACTTCTTTAAATCATTCTCTAACCTATTTCGTTTTACTTGAAACGACTGAAAAACATTTCTAGTTTTTTCTAAGTCAGATGTCAGACATCTGATATTGATATCATAACATGTTTACGCTTTCTTTTTAATACATTTTCGTAGAATTTCTTATTTTATTCACACTTCTATTGTAATCCATTCTGCGAAGAAGTGCTAATTATTTTATAACATATTTCCTAATATAAAAATAAAAAGCAGCTCTAAAGAGCTGCTTTTTATTTTACTTCTACTGTTTCTTCTTTGTGTTCATGTAATTCGCCTTTTCTTACATGAACTTTCACTTTGTAAGCACCATTCTCTTTGAAAGTATGTTTACTTTCATACTCTCCTTTATTCCCTTCTTTCGCTGGAATAAATTCATGCTTTTCAACGCCATCTTTCCAAATTTCAAGTTGTACTTCAGCACCAGTTAACGCTTCTTCTTTTTGTTTTAAATGAACTTTCATTGTTGATTCAGCATTCGCTTTAATATCCCCAGCCATAAGGTGTATCATCGTATCACTTTTATGGTCTCCATGACCTTCTTCTTTTTTCGCATCTTCAACTTTTGCATTTCCTACAGCGACTTTTGTTTCTGGCATAACATGCATTTCACGCGCATTTGTATGAGGAATAATATGATATACTCCATCAGTTTCAAATGTTTTCTCTACTGCATAAACACCTTTTCCTTTATGCTTACCATCTAACATCTCGTGTTTCTCGTCGCCATCTTTCCAAATCTCAAACTTTACATCATCAGCATCCGTTACTTTTTCTTTTCCTTGTGTAACAAGTGCTTGTACTTCTGTTTTTTCACCAGGTTTAATTTCTTTCGGATTCGTTTGAACCGCTACTTTTATAGCTTCAAGTTTCTGTTCTTTTTTCGGTTCTTCTTTGTTTGTATTACAGCCAGCCAATGCTAGCATCGCGATAAATAGCGTCATAATAAGTTTTTTCATCATCATTTCCTCCTTCATACTTTCTTTAGTATAGAGGAAATACATTGTAATATTCCAGTCCTCTGCTGAAAACAATATACGAAATGTTTGTGAAGTTTCTGTGAAACAGTTTATTCTTCTTAATCTATGAAAAAAGAGCATAGTAACTATGCTCTCGGATGAAACTGTTTATATACATCTTTTAATCTAGCTTTTGAAACATGCGTATAAATTTGCGTCGTTGAAATATCTGCATGTCCAAGCATTTCTTGCACGGCACGTAAGTCTGCCCCATTTTCTAATAAATGCGTAGCAAACGAGTGACGCAACGTATGCGGTGTAAGCTCTTTTTCAATATTTGCTTCTTTCGCCAATCGTTTTAAAATTTTCCAAAAGCCTTGTCTTGATAATCGATTACCATGATGGTTTAAAAAGAGTGCATCTACTGCTTTTTTACCCATCAGTTCTCTTCTTCCTTTTTCAATATACTTTTGAATTGCTTCCGTTGCTAAGCTTCCTAATGGAATAATTCTTTCTTTATTCCCTTTCCCTATGCAGCGGACAAATCCCATAGTCAAGTGTACATCTTCTAAATTTAATGCAATTAATTCTGAAACACGAAGTCCTGTTGCATACAATAACTCCAACATTGCCTTATCACGAATCCCAAAAGCACTCACCGCTTTCGGAGTCTGAAGTAATGCTTCTACTTCGTCAATCGATAATACTTTTGGTAATTTCCGTTCCCCTTGCGGCGTTTCAATATGTACCGATGGGTCATGCTCCACCGCTCGTTCACGAAGTAAAAATTGGTGAAACGAACGAATCGATGCAATATGACGCGCCAATGTTTTTGAAGATTTTCCGTTTTCTTTTAAATACTGCAAAAAGTTAACAATGTGTATGCGCGTCACTTCATGAAATGTCTTCGTCTGTTCTACATTTTGCAAATACTTCACATAGCTTTTCAAATCACGTTCATAAGATACAACTGTATTTTTCGCTAACCCTTTTTCAACAATCATATAATGAATAAAATCTTTTAATTGATCTTCCAATATACACTACTCCCCATTTTCATAGAAAAACATCATTCTATTTACGAAAGCATCCTTTGCCGGCTCCTCATTCCCTGATACTTTTTCTACAGTCTCTTCTTTTGGCTTTTCATAACGATGGTAACTTTCATATTCTTCATTTATCCATAGTATAGCGAAATAAAACAAAATCGTACAACTCGTAAATAATAAAAATACTTTCATTCCATCAAAAGTTAATTTTAAAGCTCGGCGCATTGTAAATTCCTCCAAAATATAAGTTATTACAACATATGCCAAGCTTTCACCAATTTATACCTTATTCAAATAAAAAACCTCTTCCTAGTTAAATAGGAAAAGGTTATTTTTCATCCGTTTCATTTTCTTGACAATTTTTACAAATCCCATGGAATGTTAAACGATGATCTTTCACCTTAAAGCTCCAGTCTCGTTCTACTTTATTCTCCACTTCACCAAGTAAATCTTCTTGTATTTCTTGTACAGCACCGCATTGTGTACAGATTAAATGATGGTGGAAACGCTGTGCACCTTCTTGGCGTAAGTCATAGCGTGAAACACCGTCTCCGAAGTTAATCTTATCGACAACCTTTAACTCAGACAATAACTCTAAAGTTCGATAGACGGTTGCTAATCCGATCTCTGGCGACTTTTCTTTTACAAGGAGGTATACATCTTCTGCGCTTAAATGATCTTCTTCATTCTCTAGCAGCACACGAACTGTTGCTTCACGTTGTGGTGTCAATTTATAGCTCGCTGCATGTAATTGCTTCTTAATTCGTTCAATTCTTTCTTCCATTCGGTACTACTCCCTCCTCGCCACTCTTACACCATTATATCAGAAGAAGGGCTTCTGTCAAAAGAAAAACAATAAAAACAAACTGATAATTATTCTCAAAAAGTATTTATTGTTTGTTAATAGCCTCCACGACTTCTTTCATTAAAACTGGCGATGCATATGCCTCAACACTAGAAGCAAGAGCTAACACCGCTCCGATCACTAGAAAGAAGCATGTATAACGAATTAATAATGGTAATAGTGGCTCGGTTATTTTCCTAATAAACTGATGCCTAATCATGCGTAAGGAAAAGCTTGCAGCAATTGTTGTCATAATGAGAAATACAGGAATTATAATTAAATTTTGCGGCAATACAGACACAAACGCTAACAATAATCCATTCCATCCGTGCTGACTTACTAAAAAACCTACTGTAAATCCAACAACTACTCCTTTTAAAAATAATAAGATGAAAATGAGTGGTAACCCAATAATTGAAATCCCCAAAATCCAAATAAAGCCGATGTATTTTAATTGCGAAAAGTAACTTTCTCGAAACATTTCGCCCGCGATAGCAAATTCTCCTTTAGAAACTTGTCCAAAAAAACGTTGTAAATAAAATGATAAATCTTGCTTTTGGTTTATTTGTAAACTATTCACAAGAATCGCTCCAAATATTACTCCCATCAATAATAAAACAGCATTAAATATATATAATGAAGAGTTTTCCTGTATGTGAGACATTACACGGTCTTGCCAAGTTTTTCGCCACATTTTCCTTCCCTCCGTTCACACTCTTACTAAAAATGTATGAAAGAAAGAAAAAAAGTATGACGAATTAACATTGAAATTCCGCTCTACTTTGCTAAACTAAATAGTAGAGAATAGGAGGGATTTCTCTTGAAACCATTATTATTAGATTTTCCAACGTTATTTCAAACTGAGCGCTTGCAAGTACGTAAGCCGTTTCCGGGTGACGGTACAGAAGTATATGAAGCAATCCAAGCTTCTCTAGAAGACTTATTACCGTGGATGCCAATTACAGCTGAAACAGAAGAGAGTGCGGAAGAAATTGTTCGCGAAGCTCACGGACAGTTTTTACTTCGTGAAACACTTGATTTTCACTTATACGATAAAGTATCTGGTACATTCATCGGAGCTATTACTCTTAAGCCTGAAAACTGGGACATTCCAAAGTTTTCACTTCACTTCTGGTTACATAGCGCCTATACAAAACAAGGCTATATGACAGAAGCTGTTAAAGGTGCGATTCAGTTCGCTTTTGATAAGCTAGGTGCTAGAAGAATCGAAATTCGTACTGATGCAACAAACGTGAACGCATGTAACTTAGCAGAACGTCTAGAATTCATTTTAGAAGGTACTATGGAAAATGATTTCCTAGCACCAGATGGTAGCTTACGCGATGCACGTGTATATGCAAAAATTAATTAAAAAAACACTCGCTTAAGGCGAGTGTTTTATTTTTGTAATTGTAAATATTGCACAGCGAACATCGTCTTCGCATCATGAATGCGAAGGTCTTTCATAAGATCAATCGCTTCTTCTAATGACACTTCCATTAACTCCACAAATTCATCTTCATCTAAAGCTGCTTTATTTTCTTTTTGTTTTAATCCTGTCGCCTTATATACATATAAAATCTCATCTGCAAAACCAGGTGATGTATAAAAAGATGTAATAAGCTCCATATTTTCACATACATATCCTGTTTCTTCTTCTAATTCACGAACTGCTGTTACTTCTGGCTTTTCTCCAGGTTCTAACTTCCCAGCAGGGATTTCCACAATTGCCTTTTCAAGAGCTTTACGATACTGCTCGACAAGTACAATTTTCCCTTCATCAGTAATAGCAATAATAGCAACTGCCCCAGGGTGATTTACGATTTCACGTTTACTCATTTCTCCATTTGGTAATACTACTTCATCAACACGAACTTTTATAACTCTACCATCAAAAATCGGTTCAGTTTTTACTGTTCTTTCTGCTAGATTACTCATACTACTTCATCTCCCTGTTCTATTTCCTAATCGTTCTTCATACATTTTACCACATTGAAAGGAGCGTGATAGAAATGAAAGTTTATATTTTACCAAATCGCGTCACTTTAGTCGGCAAAGCGTGGCAAATTCGTCATAAGCTAAAACAATACGGAAAAGAGTATACAACTGTGCAAGAGTGGATTACAGCAAATAAAAAGTAAACGTTTGTCAACCTCCTTCCCCTTTCGTACAATAAAGGTAAGGAGGTTGACCTATGAAAAAACGTCAATTAGGAAACTCAGATTTATATGTTACGGAAATTGGATTTGGCTGTATGTCTCTCGGTACATCTGAAACAGAAGCTATGCGTATTATCGATGAAGCAATCGATTTAGGAATTAATTTTTTTGATACAGCGGATTTATATGATCATGGATTAAATGAAGAATTTGTTGGAAAAGCATTGAAGGGAAAACGAGAACAAATCGTTCTTACAACAAAGGTTGGAAATCGATGGACAGAAGAAAAAAACGGCTGGTCTTGGGATCCTTCTAAAGCTTACATAAAGGCCGAAGTAAAAGAGAGTTTACGTAGACTTCAAACAGATTATATTGATCTTTATCAACTTCATGGCGGAACGCTGGAAGATCCGATAGATGAAACCATTGAAGCTTTTGAAGAATTGAAAAAAGAAGGTATTATTCGCCATTACGGTATTTCTTCTATACGTCCAAATGTCATTCGTGAGTATGCAAAACGCTCAAATATCGTTAGTGTACTAATGGAATATAGCCTTTTAAATCGTCGTCCAGAAGAATGGTTCTCACTTCTTAATGAACACCAAATTAGTGTCATTGCTCGCGGACCACTTGCAAAAGGAATTTTAACTGAAAACAATGCAAGAAAGATAGAAAGAGTAAAAGAAAAGGACTATCTCTCTTATTCTTACGATGAATTAAATACTACACTCGAGAGTGTAAAAGAAGTTATTGGGGAAAAATCTTTAACAGGAACAGCTATTCAATATTGCTTACATAACGAAACTGTTGCAGCTGTTATACCTGGTGCAAGCTCTATTCAACAATTACAGGCAAATGTACACGCTTGCCAACAGTTACCTTTAACAAAAGAAGAATATGTACAACTTCAAAAGATTGTTAAGTATGATTCATATGCTTTGCATCGCTAAAATATTGATACCGATAAAAGCAAAAGACTGCCCCAACACTAGGCGGCAGTCTTTTTTTATAACGTATCATATTTATCAGGATTCGTTCCTACATGTAAATTACGATTTAACGTATTAATTTGAGTCATCTCTTCTTCTGTTAGTGAAAAATCAAAGATAGTAAAATTCTCCTTAATGCGAGATGGTGTAACAGATTTAGGAATTGTCACTACCCCGCTTTGAATATCCCATCTTAATATAACTTGCGCAGGTGTTTTTTCATATTTAGTAGCAATGGCCTGAATAATCGGGTGCTCGAATACTTCCCCGCCTCTCATTAATGGGCTCCATGCTTCCATTTGAATTTGCTCACCTTGACAGAAATCACGCAATTCAAATTGTGCTAACATTGGATGAAGTTCCACTTGGTTTACCATCGGCTTCACTTTGCAATTTGGTAATAACAGTTCTAAATGATGTTTATGAAAATTAGAAACACCAATGGCACGCACTTTACCTTCTTCATATAACTTTTCTAGAGCACGGTACGTATCAACATACTTCCCTCTTATCGGCCAATGGATTAAATATAAATCTACATAATCCATTTGTAATTTCTTTAAACTTTTTTCAAACGCCTCAAGAGTCTCCTCATACCCTTGATCGTCGTTCCAAACTTTTGTTGTAATAAACAAGTCTTCGCGCGGAATTCCAGATTCACGAACTGCTTCTCCGACACCGCTTTCATTTTCATATACAGTTGCTGTATCAATCGAACGGTATCCAACTTCTAATGCTGTTTTTACTGCTTGTTTAACTTCGTCGCCTTCTTTCGCTTTATAAACGCCTAGACCAATCATCGGCATTTTCACACCATTATGAAGTGTAGTTGTTGGAATATGCACAGTCTTTCTCCCTTTCATTGTTACATTTTTATAAACCATAACTTTATTTCAACAAGATTCATTCAAAATGTCAAAACATACGTACAGTTTACATAATAATTTTATACCCCTTTAGAAAATAACATGAACTCAATCGTTCACGTTACTTTCTTTCCATTCTTTCGCTTTTTCATCAACATCACGTACAAATTCATTTTTTCCTTCTGTATACAACGTGCCATCATATGTATATTTTTCAGCTAGTTCTTTCTTTAAAGTCGCATACGCCTCTGCTTCTTCACAATGAACCATCATATAATCACGAAATGCTAAATGCCTTGTAATCTCAGGATTTCCTTTTTCAAATACATGCAAATGATACGAGCGTTTCTCCTCAGTTCCATGAATAAAAAAACGACGACCTGAAATACCATTTTCTCCTTTCACAATGTAACCAAGCTCATCAAATTTTTCATCCCAATGATCTACTCTTTCAATATTATCTACTTCCATTATCATATCAATGATAGGCTTTGCCGCAAGTCCTGGCACTGACGTACTACCAATATGATGGATTTTCACCGTTTCTGGCATCGCCAATTTTAATCTTTCGGCCTCCATTTGAAATTTCTCACTCCAATGATTTTCATACGGAACGACTACAATTTTCCTCATTCTAACACCCCTTTTCTTACACACTCGTCAAAAAATGATCAGTGGCATTTCACTGATCATTTTTTATTATTTAAAGTCTTTCCAAGTAAGGTTACTTTCACTTAACAGTTCTTCAAATGGTTTATTCTTTTCACGTTCTTTTTGTTCTTTACGCTTTCTCTCTTGCTCCGCTGCCTCTTTTTTCTCTTCTCTCACTTGCAACTCTTTTTTCTTATTCTTTAATTGTTGCATGAGTGAATCGTTCAATTGATCACCTAGTGTAAGCGATTCTTTCTCTGGTTGATTCACTTGAGATTGTCTTTGCATTTGTCTTTGCTTCTTTTTCTTCATAATGCTCACCTTTTACTTTTTTCTCCATTATAGAGGATATACGGTGAAATCGACAATAAAAAAGGTATATTACTCCCCATTATCTATGTATTTATTTTTTGTAAATGTGTTAATTTTTCGAAAAAACTAAATTTTATTGTGGATATAATCCTAGTAATCTATTAAAATTATGTCGTATGATGTCAGATTATAAAAAAAGGAGAAATTAATTATGTGGAAAAAAATCATTCCTACTGTTGCCGTTTTAAGCACCATAACTTTTTCAACTGTATTTGCCGCTCCCCCATCTCAGACTCCCGCCGAACAAAACCGATACATAGACGTACAAATGCTTGGTATTAATGATTTACATGGTCAACTAGATACTGTAAAAAAAGTTAACAATAAAGAAGCTGGTGGCGCTGATTATTTAGCTACTTATTTAAAAGAACGTAAAAAACAAAACCCTAATACACTTCTCGTACATGCCGGTGATATTGTCGGAGCCAGCCCACCAGTTTCCGCATTATTACAAGACGAACCAACAATTGAATTTTTAAATGACTTAAAGTTTGATGTTGGTACAATCGGAAACCATGAATTTGATGAAGGTATCGATGAAATGAAACGCCTCATTTACGGTGGATATCACGAAAAAACAGGGAATTTCAAAGGAGCAAACTTCCCTTATGTCGCTGCAAACTTCTATAATAAATCAACTGGCCGCTTATTTTTACCACCATTCACTGTAAAAATGGTTGACGGAGTTCCTGTAGGGTTTATTGGAGTTGTTACAACGGATACACCAAATGTCGTTATGCCTACTATGCTTAAAAATGTACAGATCACTGACGAAGTAGAAGCAATTAATAAATCAACGCAACAATTAAAGCGTCTTGGTGTTAAATCCATCGTCGTCCTTGCCCATGTCGGTGGAACAACTGATGAATCTGGCGTGACAAATGGAGACCTTACTCGAATTGCAAATGAAACAGATCCAGAAGTTGATGTTATTTTCGGTGGGCATAGTCACACGTATGTAAATGGTACTGTAAATAATAAACTAATCGTCCAAGCGAACTCTTATGGAACAGCTTTCTCGGACGTAGATGTAACAATTGATCGTAAAACAAAAGATATTGTAAAGAAAAAAGCTGAAGTGATTACAACATATCATGAAGGTGTAGAACCTGATAAAGAAGTAAAACAAAAAATAGATCAATATAAAGAAAAAATCGCACCACTTGTAAATGAAGTTGTAGGAAAATCTACAGCAGCTATCGACCGTAAACAAAATGATGCTGGTGAATCTACTCTTGGGAATGTAATTGCCGACGCACAGCGTCAAACAATGCAAGCTCAAATCGCACTTATGAATCCTGGTGGCATTCGTAATGACTTAGATGCTGGCGATATTACTTGGGGCGAATTATATGGCATTCAGCCTTTTGGAAACCAATTGATTAAAGTAGATTTAACAGGTCAAGATATTCGCGACATTTTAAATCAGCAATGGCAAAAAGGAACAACAAGAATGCTTCAAATTTCAGGTATTCAATATACTTGGGATGCAAATAAACCAAACGGTGAAAAGGTTACGAATATACGCTTAACAAATGGCGAGGAGTTATCTCCAAATAAAACGTATAGCGTAGTTGCGAATGCCTTCTTAGCTTCTGGTGGTGATGGATTCGTATCATTTAAAAATGGTAAAAATGCAGAGACTGGTCCAAACGACTTTGAAGCGCTAGTCGATTACGTAAAACAATTAAAAGAACCAATTCAGCCAGTTATTGATGGTAGAATTCAAAAAATAAATTAAGTATTTCCCTAATATGCGATCCGGATTTTTATTGTAAAGGGTACGCACTTATACTTACTTAATCCACAATATTAGTAAAACCTAAAAAGGATACTCGTTCTTACAATGAACTTAGTATCCTTTTCTTTAGTCATCCAAACGTGCTGTTTTGTTAAAGTCATATTGCTGTAAAAATTGTTGTAACGCCTCTTCTACAAGTTTAGATTTTTGAATTCCTTTCGCTTCTGATATAACGTCTAGTTTTGCTAATATTTCTTTATTAATAGAAAAAGTACGTTTCTTTTTTTCTGTACTTATACTCATAATTGGCGCGATTACTTCTTCTCTCTTGCTTAGTAATTCATAAATACTTTGTAATTGTTCATAAATTAATAATTGATAATCCGTTTTCGCATATTGAAGGGCTGTCGCTTCTTGGAGTTGTAAGTGACGAGGTTCTTCTCCATCTCCTACAAAAATACGTTTCTTCTGTTCTCCATCATATTCATATCCAATCAATCTTAATTTCTTTGATAATGTATACGGGCTTATTTCAAGACGTTTTGCTATGATAGCGATGGATTCACGTCTATTTAAGCAATCTATAATTTCTCCAATCGTCACAATTTCCCTCCTCCCGTGTTGAAATGACACTAGTATGGTATGTTACAATGATTTTCTAACAGTATATGCAAAACAAATAGCCTGTGCGATTCATACGATTTCAGAAAAGGAGGTTTTCAATATGCTTTTTCGTAGCCATACCCCGCAGTTTTATAATGAAAATAAACAACTCATTCCTAATAGTATCGCTACGATGGAAAGCGTTATGATTAATAATCGAAAACAAACTCTCCTTATGCGCGGGCAAAACGTAGAGCAGCCTATTTTATTATGCTGTCACGGCGGACCTGGCATGGCACAAATCGGATTTATTCGTCATTTCCAGAAAGAATTGGAGAAACACTTTATCGTTATTAATTGGGATCAGCGCGGGGCAGGTAAATCCTTTTCAATGAAAGATTTCGGGGCAAATTTTACAATTGAACAATTCGTTTCCGATGCAAAAGAAGTTATTCAATATGTACTTAAAAAATTCAATAAACAAAAACTATTTCTCGCTGGTCATTCTTGGGGAAGTATTATTGGGCTTAACATAGCACATCAACATCCAAAGTATATCGAGGCTTACATTGGTATTGGGCAGATTGTACATATGAAACAAAACGAAGAATTGTTATATCAACATTTAATTAGCTCTGCAAAAAAACATGACCATAAAAAAGCATTAGCTTCTCTTTTAAAATTAGGGAAACCACCCTTTTTAGATACACGCCGTCTCATCATTCAAAGAAAGTGGCTTGGCACATTCGGCGGAGCAATCCAAAACGGATCTTCCTTTTCTTTCATACGAAAAGGTTTCTCTTCTCCTGAATATACGCTATTAGATTGGTTCAAATTTCTCGCAGGAAATTTAAAATCAGGCGTTTTATGGGAAGAGATGCTAACAATCGATTTCTTTTCGTCTATTTCAAGTTTATCTGTTCCGGTTTATTTTTGTTCTGGTCGCTATGATTATCAAACTCCTTACGCACTCGTTCAACAATATTGCGATATTATTCACGCTCCGATAAAAAAAATGATTTGGTTTCCAAACTCGGCACACTCTCCAGATTTAGAAGAGCCTGAACTATTCGCTCAATCTTTACAATCAATTAAACAAGAGCTATCTTTTCAACATGCATAACGACAGGCTCTTTTACATTTCATAAAAAACATTTTATAATAATATGTCGCAAGTATATGTTAAGGCAAACAATTGCTTGCCTTAACAGAATAAAAATTAGGGAGATTACATTTATTATGAACGCTGTACTCATCGCAGTAGCAGTCATGCTAGTGCTTAGTTTGTTACGTGTCCAAGTCATTGTCGCCATTATCGTTGGAGCTTTAACAGGCGGACTTATCGGTGGACTCGGTATTTCAGAAACAATTAGTACTTTTACAACCGGTCTTGGGAACAGTGCTCCTATCGCATTAAGCTACGCAATGCTCGGTGGATTTGCTATTTCACTTTCAAGAACAGGACTTCCTGATGCAATGATCCAATCAGCTTTAAAATGGATCGGCAACGAACAAGACACGAAAAAACAAGTCTATTCTAAAATACTCATATTATTTATCATTTTAACAATGGCTTGTTTCTCACAAAATATTATCCCTGTTCATATCGCCTTCATCCCGATCTTAATTCCAGCACTTTTAAAAGTATTAAATGAGCTGAAGGTGGATCGTAGGCTTGTAACATGTCTTATTACATTTGGATTAATTACCCCTTACATGTGGGTCCCAGCAGGATTCGGAAAAATTTATTATGACGTATTGCAAACAAATGCTGCGCAAAGCGGGCTTACATTTGATGTTGCTCTTATTCCAAAAGCAATGACTATTCCAGCAATCGGTATGATTATTGGATTATGTGTAGCGGTTTTCATTACATACCGAAAACCACGTACGTATGAAACGGAACAAGTTCATGCTACACAGAATGAAATCGTTCCCTATACAAAAAGAAGCATTACTTTCGGTTTATTATCAATAATCGCTACATTAACTGTTCAATTAGCAACAGAATCAATGATTTTCGGTGCTTTAGCAGGTATTATCGTCTTATCAGTTAGCGGTAGTCTCCCTCTTAAAGAAGCCGATGCTATTTTAACGAGCGGAATGCGTATGATGTCCTTTATCGGATTTGTTATGATTTCTGCCGCTGGATTTGGCGCTGTTCTTCGAAAAACTGGACATGTTGAATCTCTTGTGCAAACGAGTGCACATATAATCGGAAATAATAAACCGCTTGCTGCATTTCTTATGCTCGTTATTGGACTTCTCGTTACGATGGGAATTGGTTCTTCCTTTTCAACCATCCCAATCTTAACAACAATTTTTGTACCGTTATGCGTCCAGCTTGGATTTAGTCCAATGGCAACAATCGCAATTATCGGTACAGCTGGTGCACTAGGTGATGCAGGTTCTCCAGCATCTGATAGTACACTTGGACCAACGTCCGGTTTAAATGCTGATGGTCAGCACCACCATATATGGGATACATGTGTACCAACTTTTCTACACTATAATATACCGTTACTGATATTCGGCTTTATTGCCGCAATTACACTATAAAAGGTGCGTTTTATCAACGCACCTTTTACTTTGTTGTTTCTCTCTCAATACATCTAAATTCTGTTTCCACTTCTTCTTGTCCAACTGGTTTCTTCTTTATTTTTCCTACTAACTGCTGAAATGCTATCTCCCCATTTTCTTCGATATAACTTCCAATCGTCGTTAATGATGGGCTTATCCATTCACCCTCTGCACTCCCGTTAAATCCAATGATTTGCAACTTATCTGGTATATGAATATTAAGCGTTTTCGCCGCCCTGATTAGCTCAATAGCGATCTTATCACTTGAAGCTACAACCCCATCTATGTATGGATGTTTTTGTAACAATTCAAGAAACTGTTGATTCGTATACCCTTGTACAATTTCCTCTCGATAAGAAAGTCCTTCTTTCCAAGCGGTATCTAAAAACCCTGCCACATGCTCTTCCATTTCTTCACTTTCTACTCCCTCGCCAATATAAGCAAGAAACTGACAGCCTTTCTCTTTTAATAAAGAAACTGCTTTCTGCCCACTTTCATAATAACTGGTCAGAGATTGTCGTTCTTCAAGCACAGCGAAAGGAAGTGAGATTTCTCCTATACTTTGAAAAACAGATTTCGTCATTATTACGCCTGCAATGTTATTTTGCACCAACATATCTATGTATCTATTCTTATTTTCTATATTACAAACTACTACTTGATACCCTTCTTTATATGCTATTTCCTCAACGAAACGGAGCAAAGTGATGTATGATGGATTATGCAAATTATCTACCAGTAATGCAATCATTGTTGAAGGTTGTTTAAATAAAGGCTTTGCTGTAGCATTCGGTCTATATTGTAATTCTTCAATTGCTTGCTTTACTTGTTTTACCGTATCTTCATGGACATACCCTTTTTCATTAATAACTCTTGAAACGGTTGCAACTGAAACACCGGCCAATTTTGCAACATCACGTATAGTTGCCACATCGTCACCCCTTAATATGGTAATAGATTACAATTTTAAACTAAACCAAAATATAACATTCGTCAAGGATATTGTTTTATATTTCTGAAAATTGTTACACAACTTTCACTTTGCTTACAAAATATACTCCAACTGAATTTCATGTAAAATTGCAATATTATCGTAACCAATAAATGGAATTTCTTTCTTTATTTTTCGCGCTTCCTTTACGGCGTCCATGTATAAGTTCGTCATTATGAAATTACGTTTTTGATAAAATCGGAGTGCGTTCGTATTATCATTCGTCGTAATGAGCCACACTTTTTCACACTCATTTTCCCTTGCCATTTGCAATACACAATCCACCAGTTTTGTTCCAATCCCATTTCCTTCCTCAAAACTATCTAACGATACAATTTCACACATGTTTTTTAGCACTTCACACGTTATAATCCCCACTATTCTGTCATTTTCAAGTGCGATAAAACCAGGTAATTGTTCTAATTGATGTGCTCTGCCTCGCGAGACCATCATTGAACTCCCCCAGTTTTCACACATAAACCCCCGAATTGTTTCTTTCATTTCTGGTGTGATTTTTTGTATATGAACCATATACGATTTCTCCCCTTTTTATATCATTGTGATACAATGTAAGTGTATCATATGTAGAGGTATTTGGAGGATGAGGTAAAGTATGAAACGTTTTTTTACAGCATTGTTTACTACACTAGGTGCAATAACTGCGATTGGGATTTTCTTTACAAATAAAGTTATGTACTTGAAGAAAAAGACAGAGGAAGAAGTTTTAGAGCGCGAAACGAAAAAGCATTTTCATTTGGACGATTTTAACGCTATTCAAAAAGAAGAAATTCACATATCTTCTCAATTTGGATACGAACTTCACGGATACTACATGCCAGCTGGGCATTCCAATAAATTTATGATTTTTTGCCACGGTGTGACTGTAAATAAAATGAATTCCGTTAAGTATGCAAACTTATTTTTAAGCAGAGGATATAACGTATTTATTTATGATCATCGCCGCCATGGTAAAACAGGTGGTAAAACAACAAGCTATGGATACTATGAAAAACACGATTTAAAGTCAGTAGTTGACTGGCTAAAAGGTCGTTTTGGAACAAATATTATCCTTGGAATTCATGGTGAATCTATGGGGGCTGCAACCCTTCTTCAATATGCAGGGCTTGTAGAAGATGGTGCCGATTTTTATATTGCAGATTGCCCTTTCTCGGATTTTTACGGACAGTTACAACATCGTTTAAAAGTTGAATTCCATTTGCCAAAATGGCCTTTATTACCTTTAGCAAATGCCTTTTTAAAAGTTCGTGACGGCTATACAATTCGTGAAGTTTCACCAATTGATTGTATAAAAAACATTAATAATCCTGTTCTTTTTATACACAGTAAAGATGATGACTATATTTTATCTGATATGACAAAATCACTTTATGAAGCGAAAGAAAATAATAAACAACTTTATATTGCAGAACATGGTGCACACGCTTGCTCTTATAATGAAAATAAAGAAGAGTACGAAGCTGCCATCGATCAATTTTTAAACACATATGTAAAAGAAACAAAAAACAGGCTTGCATAAGCCTGTTTTTTTACTGCGCTAAAACGTCTGTAACTTGTTCCATATTTTCAGAAATCCACTTTATTGCCTCATCTAGCGTCGAAAATTCCGTCGTTTGAAAGGTCACCTCATCTTGCAGTAACCAAACATCTTTCGGTTCTTGTCCTACACCTGCGATTGACCAATGAAGTAAACTATATGGATGATTATCATTCAAAAATGATGCCCACGTGCGCTCATTTGCAATATTTTGTAGTGTTCGTAATTTTTTATCCATCTTTCGTCACCTTACTCTAGTCAGTTATAAAAACTATTATAACACTCTCTTCTCTCTCAAAGAAAGTGCTCTTTTTGTATTGTCAAGTACTCTCCCTGATTATATGATGAGATTAAGCGTTTGGGAAGGAGGGATAAGGTTGGCAAAAGTACAAATCAAAGTAAATGATAATGGCTCTTTTCGCGTTACAGGGGACGTGGAATTAGTTGACTCACAAGGGAATGTATTCCCAGCAAAACCAGCATTTTCTTTATGTCGTTGTGGTTTATCGAAAAACATGCCTTATTGCGATGCTTCGCATAAAGGCAAATTCGAGTCTGTTGTTAGAGCACCAGAGGCAGAATAGTTTTGTACGTAACATGCACATTTTTTGTGCATGTTTTTTTCACTATTAACACCGTATACTTGCAACATTTCTACTGATTTTATCCCCATTCCTATTACATCTATTTTCACACAATTCTTCACATTCGAATATTTTCCACTTTGCTTTTTTCTTTTTTGTGCTATAATGTGAGCAAACAACATCCTTCGGGGTCGGGTGAAATTCCCAACCGGCGGTGATGAAGCGAGAGCTTCTAAGTCCGTGACCCGTTTTCAACTCGAAAACGGTGGATCTAGTGAAACTCTAGGGCCGACAGTATAGTCTGGATGGGAGAAGGATATGTTTTCTAGTAATTTTATATAGCGAATACACTTTTATTTCAGTATGCATATTTTTAAAGTTTCATTTTGAACCTTTATATATGTTTTATTTTGTATACTTATGTTTCTATACTGAAATAAAAAGATACGACTAGCGTTGAAAGAATTTGATATTTTGCTAGGTTTTTTTCCTTATGCCAAAATATCAGTCATCGTTAGGTTTCTTTCCTATACTTTCGTATTCGAACTATATTTCTAGAAATCACGTCTCCCAAACCCCAAGGATTTTATATCCTTGGGGTTTTTTGATTTTTTCAGGAGAGGTGAAGAGAATGACAGATCAAGAATATATGGCGCTTGCCTTGCAGTTAGCACAAGGTACATCAGGACAGACCAGTCCAAATCCTATGGTTGGTGCTGTTGTTGTAAAGGATGGAAAAATTGTAGGAATGGGTGCCCACATGCGTGCTGGTGAAGAACATGCTGAAGTTCATGCTCTTCACATGGCTGGCGAAAGAGCAAAAGGCGCTACTGTTTATGTAACACTTGAACCGTGTAGCCATTTTGGAAAAACACCCCCTTGCTGTGAATTACTCATTGAAAAAGGAGTTCAGCGTGTTGTAATTGCTACTCTTGATTGCAATCCACTCGTTTCCGGCAATGGAAAAAGGATATTAGAAGAAACTGGAATCGAGGTAACTACTGGTGTTCTTGAGGCGGAAGCTACTTTATTAAATCGATACTTTTTTCACTATATGAAAACGAAACGTCCCTTTGTAACAATAAAAACAGCAATGAGCTTAGATGGAAAAACAGCAACTGTAACCGGGGAAAGCCAGTGGATTACAGGCGAAGAAGCACGCGCTGATGTTCACCAATATCGTCATATGCATGATGCTATCCTAGTCGGTGTGAATACAGTTCTAACTGATAATCCACACTTAACAACACGAATTCCAAACGGAGGTAAACATCCTATACGCGTTATTTTAGATACCCACTTAAGAACGCCGCCATCTTCTCATGTCATAACAGATGGCTTAGCACCAACATGGATTATAGTTGGTAAGGATGTTAATGAAGAGAAAATAGCTTCTTATGAATCTGAAAATATAGCTATATTCCAAATGAAAACGAAGCAAATTGAAATTGAGGACCTCCTTTTCTTTCTTGGAGAAAAGCAAATTCTTTCTCTATTCGTTGAAGGAGGCCAATCGATTCATGCAAGCTTCTTACAAACAAAGCATTTCAATGAAATTGTAACTTATATAAGCCCAAAATTAATTGGTGGGAAAGATGCCCCTACTTTATTTGGTGGAAATGGTTTCTCAAAATTACAGGATGCACTTTCCTTGGAAATTCAAGAGATGAAACAAATTGGCGATGATATAAAAATCATTGCCAATGCCCGAAGTGAGGTGACGGAATGTTTACAGGAATTGTAGAAGAACTAGGAACGATTGCAAACATGCAACAAAGCGGAGAAGCGATGAAGTTAACGATCCATGCAAATAATATTTTATCAGATGTTCACTTAGGTGATAGTATCGCGGTTAACGGTATTTGCTTAACTGTAACGAGTTTCACAACAACTTCATTCACAGTGGACGCAATGCCTGAAACGATGCAATCAACATCACTTCGCATACTTAAACCACGCTCTAAAGTAAATTTAGAGCGGGCGATGGCTGCAAACGGACGATTCGGTGGACATTTCGTTTCAGGACATATTGATGGCATCGGAACGATATTAAACAAAAAACAACACTATAATGCCGTCTATTACAAAATAGCTATTGCTGATGAATTACTACGCTATTGTTTGCATAAAGGATCCGTTGCTATTGATGGCACTAGTTTAACAATATTTGATATAGACGAATCTTCAATTACAATTTCACTCATCCCCCACACAGTAAGCGAGTCTATAATCGGAGAAAAAAAAGCCGGGGACATCGTAAACATTGAGTGTGACATGATTGGAAAATATATTGAACGCTTTATTTCAAAGCCCGCAAAAAGAACAGATTCAATGACCGAAAGCTTTTTACAAGAAAACGGATTTCTATAAGGGGGAAGCACAATGTTTCATCGTATTGAAGAAGCTCTAGAAGATTTAAAACAAGGAAAAGTCGTTATCGTTTGTGATGATGAAAACCGAGAAAATGAAGGCGATTTTATCGCTTTAGCAGAGTATATTACGCCAGAAACGATTAATTTTATGATTACACACGGTCGTGGTCTCGTTTGTGTACCAATTACGGAAGGGTACGCAGAGCGTCTACAATTAGAACCAATGGTAGCTCATAATACAGATTCGCATCATACTGCATTTACAGTGAGCATTGATCATGTTTCTACAACAACAGGGATTAGCGCTCACGAACGGGCGACTACGATACAAGAATTGTTAAACCCTGCATCAAAAGGTGCAGATTTCAATCGTCCTGGACATATCTTTCCATTAATCGCGAAAGAAGGCGGTGTACTGCGCCGTGCTGGTCATACAGAGGCTGCCGTCGATTTAGCACAGCTTTGCGGAGCAGAACCAGCTGGAGTCATTTGTGAGATTATCAATGAGGACGGTACGATGGCTCGCGTACCTGATTTACTACAGTGCGCAAAACAATTTGATATAAAAATGATTACAATAGAAGATTTAATTGCTTATCGCCGCCACCATGAAACACTAGTGACGCGAGAAGTGGAAATTACATTACCTACAGATTTCGGTACTTTCCATGCAATTGGCTATTCTAATTCATTAGATACGAAAGAGCATATCGCACTCGTAAAAGGTGATATTTCAACAGGAGAGCCTGTACTTGTACGCGTTCATTCCGAGTGCTTAACAGGAGATGTATTTGGCTCATGCCGCTGTGATTGCGGACCACAACTCCATTCTGCACTTGCTCAAATTGAACGTGAAGGAAAAGGCGTTCTTCTTTATATGAGACAAGAAGGACGAGGCATCGGCCTTCTTAATAAGCTTCGCGCTTATAAGTTACAAGAAGAAGGATTCGATACTGTAGAAGCAAACGAAAAACTTGGATTCCCAGCTGATTTGCGTGATTACGGTATTGGCGCTCAAATTTTAAAAGATTTAGGTTTACAACAGTTACGATTATTAACGAATAACCCGCGAAAAATTGCTGGCTTACAAGGTTACGATTTAGAAGTAATCGAGCGTGTTCCATTGCAAATGCCAACAAAAGAAGAGAATAAAACGTATTTACAAACGAAAGTAAACAAATTAGGACATTTACTAAACTTATAATAAAGGGAGAGATTCATTATGGTATTCGAAGGTCATTTAGTTGGTACAGGATTAAAAGTTGGGGTTGTTGTTGGACGTTTTAATGAATTTATTACAAGTAAGTTACTCGGCGGAGCTTTAGATGGATTAAAGCGTCACGGTGTAGAAGAAACTGATATCGATGTTGCTTGGGTTCCTGGCGCATTTGAAATTCCTTTAATCGCTAAAAAGATGGCTAATAGCGGGAAGTATGATGCTGTTATTACGTTAGGTACTGTAATTCGTGGTGCTACAACACATTACGATTACGTTTGTAATGAAGTAGCAAAAGGTGTTGCCTCTTTATCACTACAAACGGACATTCCAGTTATTTTCGGTGTATTAACGACAGAAACAATCGAACAAGCGATTGAACGTGCAGGTACAAAAGCTGGTAATAAAGGATATGAATCAGCAGTTGCTGCCATTGAAATGGCTCACTTATCAAAACAATGGGCATAAAAAAATAAAAAAGAGGCTGCGGCCTTTTTTTATTTTTTTACTTTTTTCCGTACATCTTTTATTAATTCATCCATTGTTTTTCCTTCTGTTTGTATACGAAGTGTTTGTGCTGTTCTCCATACATTCTCTCTTTTTTTCGCTTCTTCTATAATAGAAATTTCCTTCCTCACTTCTTTTAAATCTTTTCCTTCTGTTTCAAGTCCAAAATGTTCAGCTTTTGTTCGAAAATGTTGTTCAATTCTTTGTTGCATTTCTTTTTGTTCAGGATTTTCAGCCGCCTTAACTGGGTCAGCACTTATCGCTTTTATTAAAATCAGACAAGTCATAATGGTTAATATGTATTTGTACATGTAAAATCCTCCGCCCCGATATAAATTACATTTTTACTATGTACAATTGGGGCTTGGAAAATTCGTCCACAAAAATTATTTTTTTCGTTCAAAAGCCAATACTATCAAGCCTCAACGGCCTTTTATTACATTTTATTTACAAAAAAGCAAACCCTTTAAAGAGTTTGCCTTTCATCTATGTTATAGCGCACATTCTTCAATCTCAAAACCTAAATCTTCAATCATACCCCAGTCCGCAGTCGGTTCTTGTCCAGCTGTTGTTAAGTAATCCCCTACGAAAATAGAGTTTGCCGCAAATAAACCGAGTGGCTGTACAGAACGTAAATTAAGTTCTCGGCCGCCTGAAATACGAATTTCTTTTGTTGGGTTTACAAAACGCATCATTGCCAGCACTTTTAAACATTCTACAGGCGTTAATTCTTTTTGTCCTTCAAGTGGCGTACCCTTTACAGCAACAAGAAAATTACATGGAATAGAATCCGCATCTAAGCGTTGTAATTCAAATGCAATTTCAGCGCGCTGTTCAATCGTTTCTCCCATTCCGAAAATCGCCCCTGAGCATGGAGAAATGCCAGCTTGCTTCGCTTTTTGGACTGTATCAACACGATCGTCATACGTATGCGTTGAACAAATGCTATCGTAATTATTTGCATGTGTATTTAAGTTGTGGTTATAACGATGCACACCAGCATCTGCTAAACGCCCTGCTTGATCTTCATTTAAAAAACCTAAACAACAGCAAATTTTCAAATCTGTCGTTTCACGAATTTCCTTAACTGCTCCAATAACGTGATTTACTTCTTTATCTGTCGGACGACGGCCAGATGCAACAATACAATATGTACCTGCTTTACGACGAATTGCTTCGTGTGCTCCCTCAACAATTTTCTCTTGTGTTAACCATGCATATTTATCAATCGGTGCTTCTGAAATAATAGACTGCGAACAATAACCGCAATCTTCAGGACATAATCCAGATTTCGTATTTATAATCATGTTCAACTTTACTTTCTTACCAAAATGATGATGGCGAATGATGTAAGCTGCATTCATAATTTCTAAAACTTCTGTATCATCAGCTTCTAATATTGCAATTGCATCTTCTTTCGTAATCATTTTTTCTTCTACTACGTCGTATGCAAGTTTTTTCCAATCCCTTTTTGTTTGTACTTGTTTCATTTCATCTCTTCCCCTCTTTTGTTATATACGCAAATAAAGCATGATATGTTGCCATTATCCCTTCTTTTCCCGTGAAGTCTCTTTCGTATATACGAAGCATCGTACGAAAGAGTGAAGGGCTTTGACAGTAAGACTCTTCATTACTATTGGTTGCCCCTACTTTTCGAATAGAATGTAGAAACTCCCTAACTTCTGTAAAGTTTTCTATGTAACACGTTTCAGAAACATGCACATCTCCTAATGGATTTTTGCACATATTCACTAACTGTTCTTTCGAAACGAATCGTTGTCCTATTGAAGTACAATTGTGTATCCCCTTTTCTTTCTTAGCACGCTGAAAAGACGTATGCAATTCTTGAAAAGTCGTATTACCAAACGTGGAAAATAATAATATTCCTTCTCCAGACAAATAGTTAAATAAATTTTTCACTGTCTCTTTTAAATCATTAAGCCATTGAAATGTAGCATTTGAAATAATGACATCATATGATTTTTCTAATTTTAATTGTTCAATATCTTCACATCGAAACATCACATTTCCCACATTTTTTCTAGTTTTCGCGACTGCAATCATCTCATCAGCAAAATCCACAGCTGTAATATGCGCTTCCGGAAATAAATTTGATAATTGCTCTGTTACATATCCTGTCCCGCATCCAAGTTCTAAAATACGTATCGATGATGTTTCACTATATCGTTCCTTCAATGTAGAAAGTAACGAATGCGCCATCTTTTTTTGTACATTTGCATATTGATCGTAGGATACAGCCGCCCCGTTAAACCGTTTTTGCAGTAACGTTTTGTTGATCATTTCGTATCCCCTCTACAAATTGAATAATTTCATTTGCGCAATATTCAAAATTCATCACACATAAAGCATGCCCAGCCCCACTTACTACTTTTAACGTAGCATTCGTATTCTCTGTCATACTATGAGCTGCGGATAATGGACATATCACATCCTGTTCTCCATGAAGAAGTAACAAAGGGACTTTTACACTTGTTAATTCGTTTCTCATATCTGTTTCTATTAAATAATCTAAGCCTAATTGTAAAGACTGAATCGAGTCTCCTTTAAACTTCCACGCAATCTCTTCAAAACTCGTATTCTCCCTCAGCTCACTTTTTGTAAACATATTTTCATAGAAACGCTTCAAAGTATCTTCTTTCTTTCTCGTTAAATTCTTTTTCATACGTTCTACATGCAAGGAATTCCATCCACTTGTATAGTCACTTGTATTGGTAAATTTAGCGGTACCACCAATTAGTACCATACCTTGGACCTTAATCTTTTTATAAGCTTGTACTGCTGCTAACGCTCCTAGTGACCATCCAACTAAAACTACATTTTCATCCTGCGCTACATCTATTATTCGCCCCGCAAATTCACTTTGTTCTTTCACGTTACGCCAATCTATGCATTGAACAGAATATCCTTTAAAATACGGCAGAACTAAAGTCCAAACACCTTCTTCCATTCCCCATCCTGGAATAAAAATAAGCTTTAGCTCTTTCATACTAAAAACCCCTCTTCTTTACCAATGCGTATAATATGCTGAATAGCCCATTTTAAATCGGCTATTGTATGTTGTGACGTAACTGCAAAACGGACTCGAGAACTACCAACCGAAACAGTCGGCGGACGAATTGCAATGGCTGCGATACCTACCTCTTGTAACCTTTCACTAAACCGTAAAGTATTTTCATTTGACCCAACTACAATCGGTACAATATGAGTTGAGCTATTCCCAATATCAAAACCAGCTTCTTGTAAATGCGTCCTGAAATATGCACCATTCTCTATAAGTCGCTCTCTTCTTTCGTTATCTTCTTTCACAATTTCAATTGCTTTTCGTATCGCCCCTAATGTTCCTGGTGGTAAAGCTGTAGTAAAAATCAAGCTTCTCATCATATTTTGTAAATACTCTATATAAATGGAATCACCCGTTAAATATGCACCATAACATCCTAAAGCCTTACTAAACGTCCCCATATGTATATCAATTTTTTGAGCGATATCTTTTTCTATATGAGATAATCCAGCTCCACTGATTCCATATATTCCACTTGCATGTGCTTCATCAACTATAATGATTGCCCCGTATTTCTCTTTAAGCTGAACTAAACCTCTCAAATATGCAATATCTCCATCCATACTAAAAACCGTATCTGTTACGATTAATTTTCTCTTTTCTGGTGACGCTATTTGCAACATCTTCTCTAAATGATCCAAATCATTATGGCGATATCTTTTATGCTCTGCTCCGCTTAATATAATCCCATCAACGATACTTGCATGATTTAATTTGTCACTAAAAACAATATCGCGGCGACCAACTAACGAAGAAATCGCCCCAACATTCGCGGTATATCCACTATTTACAATTAAGGCTTTTTCAGTGCCTTTCCAATCGCATATACTTCTCTCAACCTCTTCATACAGTGGATAATTCCCTACAACGAGACGAGATGCTGTCGCTCCAGTTCCATATTTTCTTGTACAGGCAATAGCAGCTTCTTTCAACCTTTCATCTCCAGCTAACCCTAAATAATTATTCGATGCTAAATTTAGCATCCTTTTTTTATTTCGAATAAGCCATGTCTCTTCGGATCGCTCTGTTACATGTAAATTACGATACTGCCCTTGCTCCTTTAATTGTTCTACTTTAGATTGAAGATGCGCGTGCCACATTTGATTCATTTTGGATGAGCTCCTCTAATTTTGAAATCATAATATGCTCTTTTGCCGATTCTAATAATTCTTCCTTTGTAAACTCTCCTTCAAGGAATGGTAATAACCCTAAAACCGGCACTCCACTTAGCTCCTCAATCATTATTTTATTTTCTTGCACTCTTTCTTTTTCATATTCTTTACATCCAGATAAAATTACACCTGCTACTTTTAATCCATGTGCTTTTGCATAAGAAATTGTTAAAATAGTATGATTAACTGTCCCAAGGGTAGGACGCGCTACTACAATGAGAGGAAGCTGTAATTCTTTTGCAAAATCAATCACTAAAGCATCTTCTGTATATGGGACAGCAAGCCCACCAGCCCCTTCTACAAATAGGCTATTAAACTCTTTTAATAGTTCATTATAGTGATCAGTAATTTCTTTTAACGTTACTGTCCTTCCAGCTCTTTTCATAGCAAGTCTCGGAGCAAGTGGTTCTTCAATGGAATAAGGACAAATTTTATCTTCTTTTGTCGGTACACCCGATAACGCTTTTAATCTCGCTGCATCACCCTCAGGATTTGATGCAACATGTCCACTTTGCAACGGTTTATATACACCAACATTATGTCCACGCTCTCGAAATATACCTGCCAATGCTCCTGTCACTACCGTTTTGCCAACTTCTGTATCCGTTGCTGTTATAAAGAAACCACTCATTACTCTCCCTCCGTAACATCCGAGATTGCTTTATATAAAATGCGTAACATCTCATTAATTTCAGTCATTGCAGATGCAAGAGGAGGCATAAATACAATGGTGTTACCGAGTGGACGTAAAATCATGCCTAACTCCCTTGAGCGTTTACACACTTGAACACCGACTCTTTCTGTCCATTCAAACGATTCTTTCATTTCTTTATTCTTCACAAGTTCAATACCAACCATTAGCCCACACTGACGAATATCTCCTACGTGCTTATATTCATTAAGAGCTTCTAATTGTGCCGCTACATATTCTGCTTTATGCGCAACATCTTCTATTAAATTAGTTTTTTCATATAGTTCTAAATTTGCAATTGCTACGGCACACCCTAATGGATTCCCTGTATAACTATGACCATGGAAGAATGTTTTTTGTTCTTCATAGTCCCCTAAAAAGGCATTATAAATTTCATCTGTCGTTACCGTAATTGCCACCGGTAAATAACCACCTGTTAAGCCTTTTCCCGCAGTTAAAATGTCTGGCGTCACATCCTCATGTTCACATGCAAACATTTTCCCGGTGCGCCCAAATCCAGTCGCTACCTCATCTGTAATAAATAATACATTGTATTTTGTACATAAATCGCGAAGCCCTTTTAAGTATCCTTTTGGCATTGTAATCATCCCACCAGCACCTTGCATTAATGGCTCCACAATAATAGCTGCTACTTCTTCATGTTTTTCTTGTAGCAATTCTTCCATTTCTTCTAAATGTTTCTTTACAATTTGTTCCTTATTATCTCCATAAGGAGAACGATATGTATATGGATACGGCATTTTAATTGCCTCAAATAATAGTGAACTATAAACTTGGTGAAACAAGTCTATTGCTCCTACTGAAACAGCACCTATCGTATCACCGTGATATGCTTCTTTTAATGTAACAAACCTTTGTTTTTTCGGTTTTCCTTTATGCTGCCAATATTGAAAAGCCATCTTAATTGCAATTTCAACAGCGGTAGAACCAGAGTCTGAATAGAATACTTTCTTCAAGCCTTCTGGTACAACATCAATTATTTTTTCTGCTAATAAAATAGATGGAACGTTAGCAAGTCCTAACATAGTAGAATGGGCAATTTTATTTAATTGCTCACGAATTGCCTCATCTAGTTCCGGTACTTGATGCCCATGAACATTTAACCAAATAGACGAAACACCGTCCCAATATTCATTTCCATTTACATCGTATAGCTTTCTTCCCTCTCCACGTTCAATAATGACAGGATCTTCTTCTAAATAATCTCTCATTTGTGTAAATGGGTGCCATACGTAATCTTTATTCTTCTTCGATAATTCTTCATATGTATAAGACGATTTTTCACTCGTGTTACTATTAACAGCCACAATTGCCACCCCTAATGTTAACTTATTTATAAATATAGTTAACATTAAAAACAAATGACTGTCAATTATTTTTAAATCAAAAAGTTCTTAAAAAAGAACAACTTATCATACGATAAGTTGTTCTACTTTCCATGTTGTATCTTTCCAATTTCTAAAATAATCTCTTCATCTTTTTTTCCTTCTGTATCAATTCCAAGTTGCTTAGCATGCTCAATTAACAAATCATGGCGCTGCTCAAATCTAGCGGTATCTACTTCTTTTGTAACCTCTTCTTTTGTTTTCCCATCAGTAGAAACTCCTAGTTTCGCAGCTGCTTTTTCCATCGATTTCTTCTCTTCAGTTTCTTTAACTTTCTTCACTTCTGACTGTTGTATTTGCTTTTGTTTCGACTGCTCTGATTCAGCTGCAAAAGCTGTGTAAATTCCAGCACTTCCGCCAATGACTAGTAAGGTGGTAAAAAGAATTATTTTTTTCTTCACTCTTTCCTCCCCTTTCAAATTCATTATAACGCACATTTTTACAGTATTAAAAACATTTCTCCTTTATTTCCCTAAAAAAATATTAAACATTTTTATTGACATGTATGATGAATATATGATAAAAATTTAACTAACATCATATGAATCGGCGTTGATAGGATTTAGTAGTATTTCGTTTTCTGATTTCAGAGAGCTGGTGGTCGGTGCGAACCAGTACAGAGCGTTTTATGAATTACCCCCTGGAGCTTCTTTTACGAAACGTGAGGAGTAGTGAGAGACGGTTATAGACCGTTATGTCTTAAGAGTGGTGAAACGACACTGTTTCACAATTTAGGGTGGTACCGCGAATTTTTCGTCCCTGCATATATTGCAGGGGCGTTTTTATTTTATTAGCGCATATCATATGACCCTTTATTTTGTGATACATTCCTTTCACAAGCTAGGGTGGTACCGCGATTTCTTCGTCCCTGCATAATTATATGCAGGGACGTTTTTTTATCCAATCATTTCCGTATCATATTGAAGGACCAACAATTACCGGTAATTTGTCACAAAATTCTAAAATTTAGAAGGAAATAAACAATATTGGCGAATTTTATATAAAAAAGAGCTATTTTAGATTACTTAGGAGGGGAAAAACAATGGTTTCAAAAATTGAATCTGTTCTTTTAACATTATTTATCTTTTTCTGTATTGGCTTTAGTGTTATCAAATTAGGAGTTTCACCACACATCCCAATTTTATTTGGTATCGTTCTTTTATTAGCATTTGGATTTATGAAAAAAATCTCTTGGTCTACCATGGAAAAAGGGATGATCAGTAGTATTTCAGCTGGTATTCCATCTATTTTTATTTTCTTACTTGTAGGCGTATTAATTAGTGTTTGGATCGCTGCTGGAACAATTCCAACTTTAATGGTATACGGCTTCCAGCTTGTATCTCCTAAAATTTTCGTTCCAACTGTTTTTGTTGTTTGTGCAATTGTTGGAACAAGTATCGGTAGTGCCTTTACAACTGCCGCAACTGTGGGACTTGCCTTTATGGGCATGGGTAGTGCTCTCGGATACGATCCGGCTCTGATCGCTGGTGCAATTATTTCTGGTGCATTCTTTGGAGATAAAATGTCTCCTTTATCTGATACAACAAACTTAGCTCCCGCTGTAACGGGTGTAGATTTATTTGAGCATATTCGTAACATGCTTTGGACAACAGTTCCAGCTTTCATTATTGCTTTTATCGCATTTTTCATTTTAGGAGGCGGCACTAGTGGAAACGTTGACTTCACAAACTTTATTAGCACATTAGAAAAAAACGCAACGATTTCTATCGTTACACTTATTCCAATTTTATTACTGTTCCTATTCGCATTTAAAAAAGTTCCAGCAGTTCCAACATTACTTGCAGGAATTGTGGTAGGAATTATTATTCTCTTTATTTTTAAACCTAGCACTTCTTTAGCTGATTTAATGAAAATTATGCAAGACGGTTACGTTTCTAAAACTGGTATAAAAGATATTGATAGCTTACTATCTCGCGGTGGTCTACAAAGTATGATGATGTCGATTGCCCTTATTTTCCTAGCTCTTTGTATGGGAGGATTATTACAAGGAATGGGTATTATCTCGCAGCTGATGAATATCATCTCGAGCTTTGTAAAAAATAGTACACGCTTAATTATTTCTACTGCTTCAACTGCAATTGGTGTAAACTTCTTACTTGGTGAGCAGTACTTATCAATCGTTTTAACAGGACAAGCATTCGCTAATAAATACGATGAAGTCGGTTTAGAACGTCGTAATTTATCACGCGTATTAGAAGATGCAGGTACAGTTATTAACCCGCTCGTACCATGGGGAGTAAGTGGTGTATTCTTATCGAATGTCCTTGGCGTTCCGACATTTGATTACCTTCCATTCGCAATTTTCTGTTTAGCTTGCCCAGTCTTAACAATTATTGTTGGTTTCACTGGATTTGGTCTTTCGTGGAAGAAAGAAAAAGCAGTACCTGTTTCATAATATACACATAAAAAAAGGATTACCGATTACGGTAATCCTTTTTTATGCTTTACTATCTATTTGCTTTCTTTCTTCTAAATAACAGAAGTAATCCCGCTCCAACGAACGCCAAACCTGCTCCAATTGTAGAAACAACACTTGTACCTGTTTTCGGTAAATCACGTTCTTCTTTATTTTCACTTACAGTTGTTGTTTCTTTTGAGTTTTGATTATCCGTTGTAGTTTGTCCAGATCCTGCATTATTTCCATCTTGTTTTGGTTCATTTCCATTATTACCTTCACCTGTTGGTGGTGTCGTTGGATTTCCTCCATTATTGCCTTCACCTGCTGGTGGTGTCGTTGGATTTTCTCCGTTATTGCCTTCACCTGTTGGTGGTGTCGTTGGATTTCCTCCATTATTGCCCTCACCTGTTGGCGGTGTTGTTGGATTCTCTCCGTTATTGCCTTCACCTGTTGGTGGCGTCGTTGGATTCTCTCCACCAGTTTCCTTATCATCATTCTTCTTCGTTATATCAATTGCATATTTAGCAAATTCATTTTCAGATGGTCCAACATATAATATCTTTCCATCTTTCTTTATATGGTTTTGTGCATTTGGTGAAGAATCAAATGTTGTATTTAATTTATCTGCAACAATCGGCTTAAACGTCCAATTTTGATCTGCTGCTGGATCAATAATTGGTGTTTCTTGCATATATTTCACAATGATTTGACGTGTTTCATCTTGTGATTGGTATACAACTTCCCCTTTACTTACACCAGGGAACGTTTGGCTACTTCCACGATAGTTATTTGTAGCTACAATGAACTCTTGATTGTCAGCTACAGGCTTACCTTCATACATCATATTTACAATACGATTCGTATTTCCATTTACAACTTTACCATCTTTATCGTATTTCGCTGGTTGCGTCACGTCAATTTCGTATTTTAGACCATCTAAAATATCAAAATTATATGTAGGATAACCTATATTTACTAGTGGCTGCTCTTCTGTTTTCGCTGGGTCAATTTGATTAAACTGACCAGCAGACATTTCAAGCCATTCTTTTACTTGTGCCCCGTTTACTTTTACAGCATATAACGTATTTGGATATACATATAAATCCGCTACGTTTTTAATTGCTAATGTCCCTGCTGGAATATCCGTATAATATGTAGCACCGTTTCGGCCACCTGCTTTAAATGGTGCTCCTGCAGATAATACTGGAATTCCTTTATATTTACTATATTGTCCGTTTTCAGCGAATAGCTTTTCTACATACCATTTTTGTGCATTTGTCACAAGTTGTACAGAAGGATCATCTTGTACTAATGAGAAATAACTATTAATTGGCGCTGTCGTTTTTCCTACAGCTGTATTCACATAATCAATCGTCGCTTGATGATCATCCTTAATTTCATTAACTAATTTTTCATCAGATTGTACTAATGGATTCCCTTTACTATCAGCAATCGGACGAAGTTGCGGCTTCGATTGTTCTTTTTGTACTTCCCATTTTCCGTTTACCTTTTTCAATTGCATATCAATAATACCTAAGTTACTTCCAAATACACCAGGCATTACAACTGGAACACCATTAAATACATCCTTCACTTCAGTATGTGAATGTCCCATTAATACTGCATCAACACCAGCAACTTTTGTTGCTAAATGATATGATGCATTTTCCATTCCTTCATTGTATTCGCCCTTATCGACACCTGAATGAGCTAATGCAACTATAACGTCCGCACCTTGTGCCTTCATTTCCGGAACTAATTTTTTCGCTGTTTGCACAATATCTTTCGCTTTTACTTTTCCTTCTAAATTCGCTTTATCCCAGTTCATAACTTGAGGTGGTACAAATCCCATTACACCAATTTTCACCGTCTGTGTTTGACCCGCTTCATCTACTACTTCTTTTTCAAAAATATGATATGGTTTAAAATAATTTTCATCGTTTGCTTCATTGTCATCATGGTCATCTTTATATACATTCGAATTAATAACTGGGAAATTCGTTTTTTCAATCACTTTGTTTAAATAATCTAAACCGTAGTTAAATTCATGGTTCCCAAGAGAGATGACGTCATACTTCATTAAATTCATTACACGATATAATGGATGTACATAACTAGAATCAACAGGATTCTTCTGATCATTTATTTTATTCGCTACATAATCTCCAAGCGGCGTACCTTGTAATGCATCCCCATCATCAAATAAGACAGAGTTCTTCGCTTCTTCACGTGCTTTATTAACAAGTGTTGCAGTCTGCACGAGCCCTACTTTATTATCTGTTTTCGTTTGATAATAATCGTAATTCATTAAGTTAACGTGAATATCTGATGTTTCTAAAATTCGTAAGTTAACTGTACTCTCCCCAGCTTTTTCCTCTGCTTGAGCTGTTGTTGGCAACACTTGCGGTGCTATAACGCCAATAGCAAGTGTTGCTCCAGCTAGCATTTTTTTTGACTTTTTCACAAAAAATCCCCCTTATACAATTACCCCAAAATAATGAAATGAATCTCAATCAGTCTCTAACCACATACTTTTTTCTTCTATTAGAGCGATTATCTTCACTTTATCCCGCGTTAACGGGCAGTAAGACTCCTCTTAAGACTCAGTAGCCAATGAGGAGATCAACTGCCCGATAAACGCCCGATTGGTGAAGACTAATAATTAGCGGGAAATAAAGCACCCCACTAATTATAGTTTCACTTTATCTGACATTATCATATCTAAAGTACTTTCATATCGTCAATATTTTTTGACACATTTCTACAAATTTTCTGTAAAGTTATTGTAAAGTTTTCATAAACATATAATATGCCCTTACATTGCTTATACTGCTGAATATGATACAATTACCAATTACAAGGAGGATGAATTTATGAAAAAAGTCATCTTAACAATTGTTTGTCTCCTCCTTCTAATCATTTCTTATTCTAATTTTGAAAAGAACGATGAGACAAAACAAAAAGAAAATGAAAGAAAAACAGAAAAAACATCTGCGCCCAGTTGGATTGATAAGCAAACGAATGACTCCTTTTATCACCTCGTATTAGGTGATTCACTCGCAAAAGGATATGGATCAACGCAAGGGGGATTTGCCGAATTAGCCTCTAAACAACTAGAAGGACAAATTCATAAACCAATTACGGTAGAAAACCTCGGTGTAAATGGTCTCACTACAGATCGTCTCGCTAAAAAAGTCCAGTCAGAAGAATTTCAACAAAAGATTAGGGAAGCAAATATAATTACTATTAATATTGGAGGAAATAATTTATTCCGCTTAAATCGTGATGTAGGTGTTATAGATGGTATTAAAATGTTAAATAAAGAAAAAGCCCGTTTTGAAACGGATGTAAAAAATATTGTAAAGACCGTTCGAGATCAAAATCCGAATGCTTTACTCATTCTATCTGAGCTCTATAACCCCTTACAACTAGATGACTCCATCTCAAGTTATGCAGATATGTTTTTAGATGGCTGGAATGATTCTGTGTATTCTATTTCAAAAGCAAATCAACCGTCGATCGTTTTACCAATTCGCAAATTAATATCGAATGATAAAAAAGATTTACTATTTGACCAAGTACACCCAAATGATAACGGTTATGCGATTATTGCCAATACATTTACAAAGCAAGTGTTATCCTACAAATATTAAGGCTACCATGAAACAATTCTATTTTTATACCTTGTCTTTTTTGTTACAATGATAGTGGAAGGGGGCCGTTATATGGAATCACGCGAGTGGGAACGTATTGTTGATCATCTTCTTTCGCTAGTGCCTCTTTTTTATCGCAAATTTATGCTTCCTGGAGAGTTTTCTTCTCAAAGACATATGCCGCCATCACATACGCAAGTGTTACTGCTTTTGCATGAAAATGGTACATTAGCAGTTTCAGAAATTGGCAAGCGGCTAGCGATTTCACGGCCTAACATGACCCCTCTATTAAACAAACTTATTCAAGAAGAACTAATAGAGCGTCATTATAGCGAAAAAGATCGACGGGTCATTTTAATTTCCCTAACAACTGAAGGGAAATTACTAGTAAATCAATATCAGCAATTCATTTTAGACAAACTAAAAGAAAATTTTCAAACATTATCTGAGGAAGAGCGTGAAAAGCTCATTCATTCTCTTAAAACCATTCAAAATTTAATTTTGAAAACAAACGTATAAAGCTGCTTCTAAATAGAAGCAGCTTTATGATTCGTAATAATTACCATAGTATACATTTGAATACGGCCATGTCGTTAAATATGGTTTTTGTTCTTGCGTAGATTGTTGTGGTGGTATTTGTGGTATTTGTGATAATTGATGTAATTGTTGTTGTCGATATAATTCGTATTGTCTACTCATATCATAAACCGGATAATAATTTACATATGGATATACTTGAGGTACGTAATAATACATTCATTCTCTCCTCCTTTTTCTTAAACATATTCAAAGGAGAAAATGAATGTGACACTTCTTTATATTTGCACGAGTGGTTCTCTCACTCGTTTCTTTCTGTTCTTCAAACGTAATTTACGGTTCTTTTCATATAAATAATGCACAACGAAATATGAAATCACCCCAAACACAACTCCTATTATCGTCATACCAATTAATACATACACTTCACTCTGCAATAAGCTCTTTAACATTGTGAAAATATGGCTTGAGAACAAGTCAGATATCGTAAATGGTTCATGATGTATTTTTTTCACATGAAATGGATAAATCATTTTTCCTAGCGCATAAGCAAATGGAAATAAAAATACCGGTAAAAACGATATTTTCCCAATAATATTGCCAATAACCGCAGCAGGAAAAGATCCCTTTGCTAATCGAACGATTGGATAAAATATTAAATATACGAGCGATGCCGTATATATGACCAACATCTCTAAACCAAAACCAATTGCAAAACCTAATGATACCTTCTTTGCTCCTTCTGGTGATCGAAGCAACTTATAATATTGAAACTTTAATATTCTCCACATCCGCTGAAAAAACGAATATGTTTTCTTAGTTGTTTTCAAATTCATCATCTCTTTAACTATATTTTTTCTATCTAGTATGTCCTTACATGATATGAAAAACAAATTTAGTTTACTCTTTTTATTATAAATGATATAGAGATGGTTAACCAAATATACATACGACATTTCAATATAAAAAAACCTCCCTTTTAGGAAGGCTCTTCTACATTTTTAAATAAACTTACTAATAATGCTTTTTGCGCATGTAATCGATTACCAGCTTGCTCAAATACGATAGACTGTGGTCCATCTATAATTTCTCCTGTTACCTCTTCTTCACGATGAGCAGGTAAACAGTGTAAGAAACGATATGTTTGCTTCGCATACATAACAAGTTCTTTATTGATTTGGTAAGGTTGAAATAAAGTATATTTCTCTTCTTCTCCCTCTTGCCCCATGCTCATCCAAACGTCAGTATAAATGAAATCCGCTTCACTCACCGCTAGTTCAGGGTTATGCAAAATTTCAATTTCAGCTCCTGTTTCTTCAGCAATCGCTAACGCTTTTTTTACAATTTCCTCATTTGGTTCATACCCTACAGGCGTTGCAACAGTCATATTCATTCCGACTTTCGCACTCGCTAACAACAATGAATGACATACGTTATTCCCATCACCTACGTAAGCTAGTTTAATTCCTTTGAACGTCTTTACTTCTTCATAAATTGTCATTAAATCTGCCAATGCTTGACAAGGATGATGATCATCCGTTAATCCATTAATAACAGGAATGCTCGATTCTTTCGCAAGCTCTTCTACATCCGCATGTGAGAATGTACGTATCATAATCCCATCAATATAATGAGATAACACCTTTGCAGTATCTGAAACGCTCTCTCCTCTTCCAATTTGCATCTCTTTCCCACTTAAAAACATGCCATGTCCTCCGAGCTGTACCATTCCTGCTTCAAAAGATACGCGAGTACGAGTTGAATGTTTATCAAAAATAAGCCCTAATATTTTCCCTTGTAATAAAGGCTCCTGCTTATTCTTTTTTAAATATATAGCGAACTCAATTAAAGAAATAATTTCTTCTTGCGTCAGTTCTTCTAGTGTTAAAAGATCTTTCGTATTTAATTTCGGTACTTGTACAGTTGACATGAAATTTCCCCCTTATATTATTGATGCATTTTTTGTACAAACCACTTTTTTTATCATATATACTGCCTGTTCTAGCTCTTCATTCGTTACAATGAGTGGCGGTAATAGTCTTATAACATTAGGGCCTGCTTGTAATACGAGAAGTCCTTCGTTTTCTAGTTGTTCTATAAAACTTGCAACTTCATGCTTACACTCAATTCCAATCATAAGCCCCTTACCACGTATATTTTGAATATATTCGACATGTTGTAATTCCTCTTGCAACTTCTCTAATACGTACTCGCCCTTTTCTTGTACTTCTTTTAAAAACGATGGTCTTTTACTTACTTGTAATACTTCTTTCGCTGCAGCCATCGCAATATAATTCCCGCCAAAAGTTGAACCGTGTGATCCTGCAGTGAACGACGTTCCGAGTTCTTTCCGGCCAATCATCGCTCCAACAGGAATACCATTTCCTAGTGCCTTTGCAACGGTAACGATATCAGGTTTTATTCCCATTTGTTCGTAAGCGAATAGTGTTCCGGTTCTTCCTATACCCGTTTGTACTTCGTCTATAATAAATAGAGAACCGTACTTATTACATAAGATTTCGATTTCTTTCAAGAAAAATGGATCAGCTAGTATGACTCCGCCCTCTCCTTGAACAACTTCTATCATTACTGCCGCAACTTCTTCATTCATTACTTCCTCTAATGCTTGTATATCGTTAAAAGGGGTATGTAAAAAAGACGGAAGTAGTGGACCAAACCCTTCTTTCACCTTATCTTGACCCGTTGCACTCATCGTTCCAAATGTTCTACCGTGAAAAGACTGCTCACATGTTACTACGAGAGATTTTCCAGTATGCTTACGTGCTAGCTTTAAAGCCGCTTCATTTGCCTCCGCCCCGCTATTACAAAAAAACACATGATCTAATGCTGTATCTTCTGTTAATAACGATGCGACCTCTTCTTGTAAGGAGTTCGTAAATAAGTTAGATATATGCCATATATTTCTAAGTTGCTTTTCTACTGCCTTTACAACCGTAGGATGACAATGTCCTAAGTTACATACTCCAATACCAGAAGTGAAATCTAAATATTTCTTACCATTTTTATCAATAACTTTCGCCCCATTGCCCTTTACAAACTCAATAGTTCTTCTCCCATATGTTTGAAAAAGATGACTTGTCATACGATACTCACTCCTTTCGTTACCGTCGTTCCAATACACTCTCCCGTAACTTCAGCAAAGTCTTTTGTACCATTCACGACACTTACCTTTTGCACTCCCATTTTTAATGATGTCAGTGCCGCCTGTACTTTCGGAATCATCCCGCCTGTAATGACACCTTGTTCTATAAAAGTAACAATTTCAGATTCATCGGTTTTCTTTACCAATTTCCCTTCATGTAATATCCCATCTACATCCGTAATAAAAATGAGCTCTTTTGCGGATAGTGCGGCCGCAATCCCAGCTGCAGCGGTATCAGCATTTATGTTATAAATCTCATTACCATTTATCCCGATTGAAGCAATCACAGGAATATAATTCATATCCATCAATCCTTTTAATAAGGCTGTTTCTACATAACTTACTTCTCCTACATATCCCATCTCTTCGCCAACAGGTTGAACTTGAAGTAAATTCCCGTCACATCCCGAAAGCCCGACCACAAGTAAATCATGTTTTTGTAAATTCAGTACGAATTTTTTATTCGTACTTCCGCATAGCACCATTTGAACAACATCCATAACCTCTTTTGGCGTTACTCGTAATCCATTTTTCTTTTCTATCTTGATATTAGAGTTTTCTAACTTGGCATCAATTTCTGGGCCACCGCCATGGACAATAACAACCTTATACTTATTTTGCAATTTCTTTATGCACTCAAAAAACACACTATTTAATCGATTCAACATGCTACCGCCGCATTTAACTACAATATAATCGCTCATCTTCTCTCTCCTTATGTACGATAACAGGCATTTATTTTCACATAGTCATAACTTAAGTCGCAGCCCCAAGCTGATCCTGTTTCATCTCCTAAATGCAAATAAACATCAATTTTTATTTCGTGTTCTTGTAATTTCTTTGTCATTTCCTCTTCAGAAAACATTTGCGGCTCACTATTTTTTAATACGTCGATAGATTGAAGAGTTATATCAATTGTACTTGGGTTAATAGTTACTTCACTCTGCCCAATACTACTAATAATTCGTCCCCAATTTGGATCCTCACCGTATATTGCTGTTTTTACAAGACTCGAACCGATTATTTGCTTTGCAATCTTCTTTGCCTCTTCATTTGTTTTAGCGCCTTGCACATTTACTTCTATTAACTTCGTAGCCCCTTCACCATCTTGTGCAATTTTTTTCGCTAAATCTTCACACACCTTCTGTAAAGCGAATACGAAAGTTTCCCAGTCTTTATGTTCCATATTCATCGTTTTCGTTTCTGATAATCCACTTGCCATAACGATGACCATATCATTCGTAGAAGTATCTCCATCCACCGTAATTTGATTAAACGTATGATTTGTAACTTGTGATAATGCTATTTTCAATACATCATGCTCTATATTGATATCTGTTGTAATAAAACTAAGCATCGTTGCCATATTCGGATGAATCATCCCTGAACCTTTAGCAACACCAGCAATCGTCACTTCTTTTCCATCAATGATCATCTCATAGCAAGTTTCTTTCGTTATAAGATCCGTCGTTAAAATCGATTCAGAAAAAGAATGTGCTTCACTTACTGCCTTTGTCGGTATAAGAGTCGTAATTCCCTTTCGGATTATATCCATCGGTAAAGGAACACCAATTACACCTGTTGAAGCTACTGCAACGTAGTTTTCTTTCACTCCAAAATATTCCGCCCCTAATGCGCGCATCTCGTATGCATCTTGTAATCCTTTCATTCCCGTACAAGCATTTGCATTTCCACTATTGACGATAATTGCTTGTAATTTCCCCTCAGCCGCTATACTATCTTTCGTTACTTGCAGGGGTGCTGCTTGTATTTGATTTGTTGTATAGACGGCGGCGCATGATGCTGGCACTTCACAAATGATTGCACCTAGATCCTTTTTCTCCTTTTTCAAACCATTTGCAGTACCGATTGCCGAAAAGCCTTTCGGCGTTACAATTGAACCATTTTCTAATTTTGTAATAGACCCTACTTTAATCATCACGTCCCCCTTATGGATAAAGCGGCATATGCTGTAACCCCGTTGTTTCTTCTAGCCCCGCTACTATATTTGCATTTTGAATCGCTTGCCCAGCCGCACCTTTCATCATATTGTCTATAACAGAAACGACCGTAACTCTTTCCGTTCTTTCATCGTAAACTATCCCAATATCACAATAATTTGAGCCCCTTACTTCTTTCGGACTTGGAAATTCTCCTTGCGAGCGAACTCGAACGAAGGCTGAGTATTCATACGTTTCTTCATACAACTTTTGAAGTTGCTCTATTTTCATTTCCTCTTTCACTTTCGCATAAAGTGTAATCATAATCCCTCGTGATATCGGTATTAAATGTGTACTAAACGTGATTGGCTTCGTTTCACGATTCCACTCTGCAAGCATTTGCTCAATCTCAGGAACATGCTGATGCACATTTACTTTATAAATGTGCAAGTTATCGTATAACTCAGGAAAGTGAGTCATTGTTGTTGGCGTTTTGCCAGCTCCAGATACTCCTGATTTCGCATCAATAATAATCGAAGCTTCTTCAATCATGCCGCTACGTACTAACGGCGCTACCGCTAATAATGCAGCTGTAGCAAAGCATCCTGGGTTTGCAATTAAATTAGCATTTTGAATCTCGGACCTTTTCCATTCACTTAATCCATATACTGCTTTCCTAAGAACTTCTTCCTGTGCAGCTGGCCTTTTATACCACAATTCATATGACGAGGGATCTATCATACGAAAGTCTCCAGATAGGTCAATTACTTTTAAACCTACTGCCAATAATTTTGGTGTTAACTCTGCCGATACTCCCGCTGGAGTTGCTAAAAATACAATTTCAGCTTCCTTCTCTATTTTCTCCGCATCAATTTCTTGTAACGTATGGACAAGAACATTTCGAAAATGCGGGTATACATTTGTTATAAATTCACCAACTTGTGAAAAAGAATGGAGAGATGCTATCGAAAAATATGGATGTTGCTCTAATAACCGAATTAACTCAATACCTCCATATCCAGTTGCTCCAATAATTGCGACTTTCATAAGCTCCTCCTCATATCTATTCTTTAAATTAAGTATGATTATAATATTGCATAATTATAAAGTCAATTAAATATTTATAATTTTTAAAAACTTCAAAATATTAATTTCACTATAAAAGCAATATATACAAGTGGATTTTTATGCAAAAACAGTGCATAGTAGTATTTTCATTTCACTTCAAGTACAATAAAACAATACATGTATACATACAGGCGGGGAAAAACATGAATAAAAAATTAATTGAGAAAATGATTATAAAAAGTTTTCGGCAATATCAATGTAATCCTGTTTCAAAAGAGGATCAGGAAATGCTAATTAAACATATTCAAACGATAATTCATTCAAATACTGAAATTGATGTATACGAGGCAGTTGAAGATATCGTTTACGATTATGTGACTGGAAAATAAAAAAATAGGAGATTTCCATATGGAAATCTCCTATTTTTTACTTAATGATTTGCCTGCAACACGTTCAAATAAACCTGGGAATAATGCGTAGAGCTTTGGCCCAATTCCCATCCACTTCGGCAAGTTTACTTCACGTTTCTTCGTTTGCATCGCCTTTACGATTTGTTCTGCTACATATGTTGGTTTTAACATGTAACGTCCCATATTTTTTACGTATGTACCTGATTGATCGGCTATTTCAAAAAAGTTCGTATCTATCGGTCCTGGATTAATTGCTGTTACAAAAACATTTGTATTAGATAACTCCATACGTAAACTATTTGTAAATCCTAATACAGCATGTTTCGTTGCAGCATAAGCACTAGACTTCGGAGTTGCAATTTTTCCAGCTAATGAAGCAATATTAATAATTTGTCCTTCGTTCTTTTTTACCATATAAGGTAATACCGCTTTCGTACAAGCTACTAATCCAAATACGTTTACTTGAAACATATCCTTTACTTCATCCATTGATGCATCTTCAAACGTTTTAAAAATACCAAATCCCGCATTGTTTACCAATATATCAATACGTCCTACTTCTTGTAATACCTTTGAAAAAACAGATTGTACTTTCATTTCTTCACTTACATCTAATACATAGTAATAGCAAGGCGTATTATAAGTTGCTTTAATTTTGTCTGCTAATGCTTGTAGCTTCTCTTCTGTTCGAGCCATTAATACTGGCGTCGCCCCTTGCTCCGCAACCTGCATTGCAACTTGCTCCCCAATTCCACTAGAAGCACCTGTAATGACGATTACCTTTTCTTGTAAACGTCCAGTCATTGCTGTCACCTACTTTGCATAATAAATCCATTGTTGTGAAGATTCATCAATCATCACTTGTTGATTATATGCTAAAAAGTCTAATTGTCCAACAGTTTCTGAGATAGTAAGTGGCAATTGCTCTTTATATAATACCGGAAATAATTTTACACATACTTCAAATGCTGTCATTGGCTTTTCCTTTAATAGCTCCAGCACTTTAAAAGCACGTGTCTCTTGCTTTTGTAATCTTGTTTCAATAAGTTGTTTCACATTCAGAACATCTTCCCCATGCCCGGATAAAATACGTGAAATATTCATTTCACTTAAACGTTTTAACGTTTGATTGTACTGCAATAAAGGACGCGCTCTTTCTGTTTGCCCTTCATATGGTGGTTCTAATATTGGATTTGAAGAAATATGACTAATGAGAGCATCTCCACCAATTAATATTCCATCTGATTCTCTATATAATGAAATATGAGTGGAAGCATGACCTGGGGTTTCAATCACTGTAAATCCAGGTAACGAATCTATACGATCTCCCTCTCTCACAGTATGTGTTAACGACCTATTACAAGAATATTTAAGTGTCTTCGTCGTCAATAACGCCTCACCATTCAAAAATGCTGCTGGAACGCCGAACTGCAGGGCCGTCTCTTTAAAAAATTCATGATACCTCTTTAAAAATTCGGCATTCTGCGTGATCCACGGTTCATTCCAAGGATGTCCAATAATCTTTACTTTTTCAGAAAATGTATTTAAAAGTCCACAATGATCCGCATGGTGATGCGTAATCACTACTGTTTCAATATCTTCTATCTTATACCCTAATGCACCTAATTGACTTTCTAGTGCTTTCTTTGCTTCTTCTGTATTTGTCCCTGTATCAATTAACGTTAATGTTTCTCCCTCAACTAAAAACACGTTCACTGTCTCAACTGCAAATGGAACAGGAATCTCCATTCGATGAATCGCCGTCATGCTTAGCCCCCCTGTCTTTTTCCGGTTCAAAAATGAATACCTCTTCAGTTTACAACTTCCCTATAAATTTGTCATTATTTTCAGATAAAAAGAGGTGTTTTCCGTAAAAAAACGAATGTATGTACATTTATAAGCATTTCTAACCAAATTTAAAGGAGGAACATCATGTCTATTCAAAACATTTCCTTTCTCGGTGCAGGCTCTATTGCCGAAGCGATTATTGGTGGTTTATTAAACGCAAATGTTGTTAAAGGGGAACATATTACTGTAAGTAATCGTTCTAACGAGACAAGATTACAGGAGTTACATACAAAATACGGTGTCAAAGGTACACATAATAAAAAGGAATTACTTGCTGATGCAAATATTCTTTTTCTAGCAATGAAGCCAAAAGATGTCGCAGAAGCGATGATTCCTCTTAAAGAATACATACATAATGACTTGCTTATTATTTCGTTATTAGCAGGTGTTTCTACTCATTCAATTAGAAACCTACTTCAAAAAGACATTCCGATTATTCGTGCAATGCCAAATACATCTGCGGCCATTTTAAAATCCGCTACCGCTATCTCACCTTCAGAACATACAACGGAGGAACATATTCGCATTGCAACATCGTTATTTGAAACGATTGGTCTCGTCTCTGTTGTAGAAGAAGAAGATATGCATGCTGTCACTGCATTATCCGGGAGTGGACCAGCTTATATTTATTACGTAGTAGAGGCAATGGAAGAGGCCGCAAAAAAAATTGGTTTAAAGGAAGATGTTGCAAAATCACTTATTCTTCAGACGATGATTGGCGCTGCTGAAATGCTAAAAGCAAGCGAAAAACACCCTTCTATTTTGCGAAAAGAAATTACTTCTTCTGGGGGAACAACTGAAGCAGGTATTGAAGTGTTACAGGAGCATGATTTTCAACAAGCATTAATTTTCTGTATTACACAAGCAACGAAACGATCACACGATCTCGGAAAAACATTAGAAAAAATAGCAAAAGAAAAATAAAAAACGGAGCTCAACTTTATTTGAGCTCCGTTTTTACTTTAATCATATGATATGCTTTTAGTTATTACTCTTACCAAAAATCTCTTCTTGCAAACGACGACCTGTCGGTGTTGCTGCAAGTCCACCTTCTGCTGTTTCACGAAGTGCTACTGGCATCGTTTGTCCAATTCTAAACATCGCCTCAATGACTTCATCACATGGAATTGTACTAGTTACACCAGCTAATGATAAATCGGCTGAAATCATGGCATTCGCAGCTCCTGCTGCATTACGTTTTACACAAGGTACTTCTACAAGCCCTGCAACAGGATCACATACTAAACCAAGCATATTCTTTAATGAAATCGCCATCGCTGTAGCTGCTTGATCTGGTGTTCCACCAGCCATCTCAACTGCTGCTGCTGCTGCCATTCCACTTGCTGAACCTACTTCAGCTTGGCAACCTCCTGCCGCGCCAGAAATACAAGCATTATTCGCAACAACCATACCGAAAGCTCCTGCTGTAAATAAAAATTCAATCATTTCTTCGCGTGTCGGCTGTAATTTTTCTTGCAGTGCAAACAGTACGCCTGGCACTGTTCCAGCAGATCCTGCTGTTGGTGTTGCACAAATAATTCCCATCGCCGCATTTACTTCATTTGTCGCAACAGCTTTACTCACTGCGTCCAAAATTGTATCTCCAGATAAGCCTTTTCCGCTCTGCATATACGCTTGGACTTTCACAGCATCCCCGCCAGTTAAACCAGTTGGTGATTTTACACCACGAATACCGCGTTCTACTGCTTGTTCCATCACGACTAAGTTCTTTTCCATTCCAGCAATTACTTCTTCACGTGTGATACTTCTTGTTTCCATTTCACATTGAATCATAATTTCTGCGATTTTTACATTTTGCTCTTTAGCTTGCGCCACTAGTTCCGCTGCGTTCCGAAACATGGTGTGTCCCCCCTGCAATTAATCCATAATAGTTACTTGACAAATATTTTGTTGCCCATTTATTTCCGCGATTACTTCATCTGCTAATAATTCATCTGTTTCAATGACCATAAGCGCTCTTCTTCCTTTTTCTTTACGAGAAACACTCATTGTACTAATGTTAATCTCGTGTTTTGCAAGGATTGAAGCTACAGCTGCGATAGCACCGAAGCGATCGTTATTTACAATAAGTAGCGCTGGACTCGTTCCTGATAGTTGAAGATCGAATCCATTTAATTCTACAACTTCGATTTTACCACCACCGATTGAACAAGCAACGACTTCAATTTCCTCTTCTCCTTTATACAGACGAATTTTCGCTGTATTTGGATGAGGAGCATTTGCATCTTCCTCAATGAATTCCACTTCAATTCCGCGTTCTTTTGCTATGTCTAGCGCCTCTGGAATACGTAAGTCATCTGTTTCAAATCCTAATATTCCACCGATTAGCGCTACATCCGTACCATGTCCTCGATACGTCTTTGCAAATGATCCATATAATGAAATGCTTACTCTTTCTGGTTCATGACGAAACAGCTGGCGAGCAACTTGCCCCATTCTTGCTGCGCCTGCTGTATGTGAACTTGATGGACCAATCATAACTGGACCAATAATATCAAATACTGAGCGATACTTCATCATAACTCCCCCTAAACCTCTATGAAAAAAATTTTTACTATTCTATTAAGCTACCGAATCGGTTGCTTTTCCAGTTGTACGACGAATTTGTTCCTCTGTACGAATTGGATAGTTTTTGAATAACAGTGAAGCAATATATCCTGAAATAATACCAGTTATCATAATAAATAAGAAACTTAGCATTACCTTCATTTACTAATAATATAAGTTAATCCACAATAAAGTCTTGTAGCAATCCAAAGTTTAACACAGAACCCCTTACAAGCATAGCATAAACAAGTGAAACTCCCATTGCTTTCATACCTTTTGGTGTTTTAAAGCTAAAAAGTGAAAAAAGACTTAGTACAAATAATAGTAATATCCTTCCTATTATAATTTCCATGTTGCTCTCTCACGATTTAGTCAACTTCACTTGTTATGACAAATGGCAAAAACGCATGTAGCCTACACTTAAATTATAATCTGCCCTCATTATAGCTTGTTTTTAATAAAACGCTTACTTTTAATGAATTTTAAAAGTTCTGAATAAAAATCTATTTTCGCTATTTGTACCACTCGTATGTCGTCTGATTTATATAACAGTTTTTCTAAATAATCGGTATTATGTATTTTTATCCTATATCTTCACATCATTAAAACTTTCTGTGTCATCCTATATAAAAATAAAATGATAACAGTTTTATTTTTAATTTTTTTTAGAAATAAAAAAAATGGCAACCTTTCGTCACCATTTTTTCACAACATTATTATCTTTCTACTGGAAATGATTTTAAATCCGTAGCTATTTCTGTATTAGAAAATAGCTCTCTTGCCTCTCTCAATAATTCCTTATATGTATCTCCTTGATAACGAGAACTAATATGAGTCAATATTAAGCGTTTTGCATTTGCCTGAAGTGCAATACTCGCAGCTTGCTTAGATGTGGAATGAAAATAATCATACGCTTGTTGTTCATCTTCTGCCGCAAAAGTTGCTTCATGAACAAGTACGTCAGCGTCTTGTGCCAGCTCTCTACTCGCTTCACAATATCTTGTATCACCTAAAATAGTAATGATTCTTCCCTTTTGAGGCGGACCAATAAAGTCTTTTCCATTTAGTATCGTACCATTTTCTAATTCAACTACTTCTCCATCTTTTAAACGTTTAAAGAGTGGACCGGGTTTCACACCCATCTCCAGCAATTTATCGACTAAAAGAGCACCTTGTATATCTTTCTCTACAATACGATACCCAAAACATTCAATACCATGTGACAATCTTTTCGTTTCCACATAAAATTCATTATCTTCAAACACAGTACCTTCTTCTGTTATCTCAACAATTTCAAGTGAGTATTTCACATGTGTCGTACTTACTGATAATGCCACTTCAATAAATTGTTTAATTCCTTTTGGTCCATACACTGTTAAAGGTGTAGTCCCTCCTTGAAACGAACGGCTTCCTAATAAACCAGGCAACCCAAAAATATGATCACCATGTAAATGCGTAATAAATATTTTTTCAATGCGGCGTGGACGTACTGATGTATGTAATATTTGATGTTGCGTCGCCTCGCCACAATCAAATAACCAAGTCTGTCCTCGTTCTTCTAGCAATTGCAGAGCAATTGCTGAAACATTCCTTCCTTTTGAAGGAACACCTGCACCAGTTCCTAAAAATACAAATTCCACTTTCTTTCCTCCAGCTCTTTATATAATCTACCTTTCATCTTACGGAATGTTATTTCAAATGGCAAATCGAATTTACATAACCAATCATCTAGACAACTATATAACACGAACATTATACTCAAAAAACTTAGCAATCGTTCGTATTTTATGTTAAAATGATTACACTACATTTTAAGGGAGCGTTTTATTATGAAAGAAGCATTTCGTTTACAAACTGATTGTTCATCTTCATTTGATCGCTGGGTAAGTTCTTTCGTGTCTGATCACCCAGCACAATTAGAATGGACGACTTTGAAAGAATTAATCCATGAATATACAACAACACATACAAATGATTCGTTACCAACATATATTTCTTCAGCTTTAACATATTACGCACAACGCGTTTCAACAACAAACAGTTCAGAAATTGTTATTTTTGAAAATGCTACAATCTCATAATCTATAATAAAAAGCACTGTAATCAGTGCTTTTTATTTATGTTCATTAAAGTATTTATTTTCCCGCCTTATTTCAAAAAAACTCCGCTTATTTCCTACTATATAGCCATCGTAAATCTATTTAATTTTTCAAAAAAACAGATTAAAAAGATATTGACACTACGATTTTACAGTGCTAACATTCAACTTGTAATTGAATATGGTCTCTGTTAGGTGAGGCTCCTGTATAGAGAAACGCTGCTGCCCAAAAATGTCGAGAGACGCCAATGGGTCAACAGGAAAGGTCGGAATGAAGGCCTTTCTTAACGTAGCTGGTTTCAGTACCTATGCTATACAGTGCTAAAACTCAACGAGGGAGAGGTGCGTATGTTTTGTCATACACAAAAACTGTTTTTATCTATGTTTAATAACAGTCTTTGTTGTTGACTCTTTTTGACTACGAATTCAGACCTTTACTCGTTTTGAGTAAAGGTCTTTTTATGTCTTTATGCACCTTACTATGAAACAAACATAGCATATTCAGAAACTACTAATTGTACGGAGGTGAGGAACAGTGGCAAGTGATGATTCGGCCCAGATACCCATATGTTTTACGTTAATATTTCACCGTGTAGGTAGGAAAGAAACTGTTCCTCCCAATTTTAAATAGTCGAGTAACAGATTGTTTCCTCCTTCATGAAAAAGGAGGAACTACCAATGTTAAATTTACAAAGACAAGAAACGAAGCATGCTTACGATCAAGATAGCATGCAAACAAATAACAAAGTATTAGTGGAAGTTGCAACACAAGATGTAAACTCTGCATTAAAACTTCTAGAAACAACAGAAGATGGACTCTCTAAACAAGAAGCGTCTCGTAGACTTTCTTTATACGGTCCGAACGAAATTGCTCATAATAAAACATTGCCGTGGTACATTCAATTTCTACTGGCATTTAAAAATCCATTTATTTTTGTTTTATTAGCTCTTGGAGCGCTATCTTTTTTCACAGATGACATGCAAGGAACAATTGTCGTATCTGTAATGGTACTGCTAAGTTCAACGATTCGCTTTTTACAAGAATTCCGCTCTCAAAAATCCGCGGATAAGTTAAAGGCTATGGTTCGAACAACCGCGAGCGTCTTTAGAATAGATGGATTTGTACACGAAACAAAAAACGTAACGAATTTAAATCGAAATTATACAATAGAAATTCCAATTGAAGAACTTGTACCTGGCGATATTATTTCACTTTCAGCCGGTGACATCGTTCCAGCTGATGTGCGTATTTTATCGGCTAAAGATTTATTTGTTAATCAGTCTTCCTTAACAGGCGAGGCTCTTCCGGTAGAAAAATACGAGAACTGCTACCATACGGAAAATAAACATATGTTACCGAAAAACATGAAAAAAAATTACAATCCGCTCGATATGGAAAATCTTTGCTTTATGGGTACGAATATTGTAAGTGGTAGCGCAAAAGCTATTGTCGTCTCAACAAGTACCGATACGTATTTCGGCTCTTTAGCAAAAAAAGTGATCGGAAAACGTGCAGAAACAAGCTTTGATAAAGGTGTAAACAAAGTAAGTTGGCTCTTAATCACATTCATGCTTATTATGGCACCTATTGTCCTTCTCATTAATGGATTCACAAAAGGAGATTGGCAAGAAGCTTTCTTTTTTGCTATTGCCGTTGCGGTTGGTCTTACACCTGAAATGTTACCAATGATTGTAACTGCTAATTTAGCTAAAGGTGCCGTTAACATGTCTAAACAAAAAGTAATTGTAAAACAACTGAATTCTATTCAAAACTTAGGTGCGATGAACATTCTTTGTACCGATAAAACTGGGACGTTGACAGAGGATAAAGTTGTACTTGTCCGGCACTTAGATCCTAACGGTAATAAATGCGATCGTGTATTACACTTTGCCTATTTAAATAGCTTCTATCAAACTGGATTAAAAAATTTAATAGATAAAGCTGTTATTGAGCATACAGAAGAAAAGCAAAAGTTCGACCCTTCAATGTTTCAAAAACTAGATGAGATTCCATTTGATTTTTCTCGCCGCCGTATGTCCGTCATCGTCAAAGACATTTCAGGTGAACATACAATGGTTTGTAAAGGAGCGGTAGAAGAAATTTTATCCATTTGCAACTACACTGAAATGGATGGACAAATTGTTCCACTTACCGAAGAAATACGTTCAAATGTTAAACAACTAAGCGAAACATTGAATGGTGAAGGTATGCGAGTAATTGCTGTAGCCTATAAAAAAGATAGAAAAACAAATGATAAAGAGTACGCGGTAAAAGATGAAACTAATATGACTCTCGCTGGATACATTGGCTTTTTAGATCCACCGAAACCATCTGCAGCTGCTGCCATTCAAGCATTACAGAAACATGGTGTACAAGTAAAAATTTTAACTGGTGATAATGAAATTGTTACAAAAAAGGTTTGTAAAGAAGTGGGATTAAATATTGGAGAGCCTATCCTTGGCTACGAGGTCGATTCTTTACCAGATAAAGCATTAGCAAAACTAGCCGAAGAAACAACAGTGTTCGCAAAACTAAATCCAATGCAAAAATCTCGCATTATTCGCGTCTTACAAGGGAACGGTCATACAGTAGGTTATATGGGCGATGGTATTAACGACGCAGTTGCACTACGTGATGCTGACGTTGGAATATCTGTTGATACTGCAACTGATATCGCAAAAGAGTCTTCCGATATTATTCTTCTTGAAAAAAGTTTAACTATATTAGAAGCAGGTATTTTAGAAGGACGCACTACGTTCGGAAATATTTTAAAATATATTAAAATGACAGCTAGCTCTAACTTCGGAAATGTATTTAGTGTGTTAGTAGCGAGTGCTTTCATTCCCTTTTTACCGATGCTTGCCATTCATCTACTAATTCAAAACTTGCTTTATGATATTTCACAGCTGTCTATTCCATGGGACAAAATGGATAAAGAGTTTTTAGAAAAACCGAGAAAATGGGATACTGCAAACTTACGGAACTTCATTATTTGTATCGGTCCAATTAGTTCCATATTTGATATTATCACATACGTAGTCATGTGGAATGTCTTCGGTGCAAATACACCTAGCGAACAATCATTATTCCAATCTGGTTGGTTTGTCGTTGGATTGCTCACACAAACTTTAATCGTTCACATGATAAGAACACAGAAGATTCCTTTTATTCAAAGTACTGCATCAACACCGGTACTTTTATTAACCGCTTGTATTATGGCAATCGGAATTTATATTCCATTCTCACCACTTGGTGCGGCCGTTGGTTTACAAGCATTACCACTTAGCTATTTCCCTTGGTTAGTAGGAATACTATTAGGCTATGCTTTCTTAACACAATTCCTGAAAAAAGTTTATATTAAAAAGTTTCATAGCTGGTTGTAAAAATAAGAATGAGTGGGTACTCCCCACTCATTCTTAAAAAACATAACACGTACTTATATGTATGGAGGTGACCATGATGGTATGGTATGACATTGTATTAAGATTATTTATCGCAATTATTGTAGGTGCTTGCATCGGAATGGAAAGACAATGGAGACACCGGATGGCCGGTTTGCGGACAAATGCTCTCGTATCACTTGGTGCCTGTATATTTGTTTTATTATCCGTCATGCTTGATCATGATGCTAGCCCATCACGTATCGCTGCCCAAGTTGTTAGTGGGATTGGCTTTTTAGGAGGCGGCGTTATTATCCGCGACGGTTTTAGTATTAGAGGACTAAATACTGCGGCTACTTTATGGTGCGCTGCTGCTGTCGGTACTCTTACAGGCGCTGGTTTTCTCGTTGCAGCTATATTAGGCGCAGCCGGCGTTTTACTAGCAAATATACTACTTCGCCCAATCGCTCTCTTTATGAACAAGAAATCAAAAGAAGAATCCCCTGAACAAACAAACTACTTACTTTCTCTTACTTGTTCCGAAGAAAATGAAGCACATATTCGTTTTTTACTCATGCACATGGTAAGCACAGAAGGTCTCGGTTTAAAAGAGTTATATAGTGAAGATGTAGATTCTAATCAAAAAGTATGTATACAGGCTACATTACATTGCAAGACAAATGCGGCTATCTTAATTGAAAAAATAGTAAGTAGAATGTTATTAGAATCTGGTGTTACTGCTGCTGGGTGGAAGACTTCTTTAGATTTAGAAGCGAGTTAAATATGAAAGGTGCCATGATATTTACTACTTCATGACACCTTCTACATAAACTTATTTTCTAACTTTTGCTGAAACGACTTTTCTTGCTTACGTAATAATTGGCTGCCACGTTGTAAAAGCGGTGTTCCATACTTATCATTAATTTGATCAATAACAGCAAGTAACGGCTCTTCTTTCGCATCTTCTTCGAATGAAAACAAATCTAACTGTTTCACTGATTCTGTCTTCCACACTAATTCAGTAGCTGTAACACCTAACAGACGAACAGAATCACCATCCCAGTGTTGCTTCCATAAACGTGATGCTGCTTGGAAAATAACCCGTTCTTCCCATATTGCATTTTTCAATTGTTTACTCCGTGTTACCGTGCGACGATCATGGTATTTAATCATAATTTGAATGTTATAACTAACGAGAGTTCGTTTTTGTAGCCTTTTGCTTACTGATTTCGATAATCTTTCTAACATATCAAGTAATTCTTTTTCTTCATCCATATCCTTTGAGAAAGTCATCGAATTTCCAACGCTTTTATGTTGTCCCATTTGATTCGGATCAACTTCCCTGTCATCCATACCTTTTGCACGTTTTTGTAAATCAACACCGTGCTTTCCAATTTTAGCGCGAATGATATGCTCGTCTCCTTTTGCCAACTGTTCAATTGTATGTATATGAATATTATTTAATTTTTCAGCTGTTTTCTCACCAATTCCATGCATTGCTCCAACTGGAAGTGGCCAAATCATTTCTGGAATATCACGTTTTCGAAGTACTGTAATTCCAAGAGGTTTTTTCATATCTGAAGCAGTCTTTGCTAGGAAAAGGTTTGGAGCGATTCCAATACTACACGGAAGCTGTAACTCTGTTAATAACACTTGTTGAATCATCTTTGCTATTTCAAGAGGCGAACCGAGTGCATAGCAATCTGTAATATCTAAATACCCTTCATCTATAGAGACTGGTTGTATCTTTTCTGTAAAACGAGAAAGAATTTGAAACATTTGAAATGAAGCTTCACGATATAATGTAAAATTAGGACGCCTTACAACTAATTGTGGGCATAACCTTTTCGCTTCCCAAAGAGGCATCGTCGTACGTATTCCATATTCTCTCGCCTCATAACTACATGTTATGATAATCCCTTTTCTCTCTTTTTCATTCCCCGCAATCGCTAATGGCTTTCCTTGTAATGATGGGTCATGAGCAATCTCAACAGATGCGAAAAAACAATTCATATCTACATGTAAAATGACACGACCATTTTTCGGATACATTTCTCGCATACTACTCACCCCTCAAAGAACATTTGTTCCTTCATTATATCAAATTTCTTTACACGTTATAATAATTATTGGCTTTTCTCTATCTATTTTTTGTTATACTGTATGTAACAAATGGATATTATTGTAAAGGAGATGAATCGTTATGAAACAACATAATAAGCTCAATTATGTATTTATTATTATTATAGTAATCCTTGCGATTAATTATTTGTTACTTCCCCTTTTTAACATTAACATTTACGCTTTAGGAATCTTCTCTCATTTCATACGTTTTACAACAACTTATGTACTTCCGTGGGTCTTCTTATATTGGCTTATCCGCCTTGTGAAAGCAATTGAATCAAAATAAAAAAAAGACGTGTAAACCATAATTGGTTCACACGTCTTTTTTTATTACTTACTTCGCTACTTCTTCAATAATAGCTACAACTAATTCTGCTGTTTTCGCTAATTCTTCAACAGGAATTTTTTCATTCGTTGTATGAATTTCTTCATAACCAACTGCTAAGTTAACTGTTGGGATACCGTGTCCTGCGATTACGTTCGCATCACTTCCGCCACCACTTTGGTGAAGAGAAGGTGTACGGCCAATGCTTTCAGCAGCGCGTTTCGCAACTTCTACAACGTGATCTCCATCAGCAAACTTAAAACCTGGGTACATAACATTTACTTCAACACCTGCATGACCACCCATTTCTTTTGCAGTTGTTTCAAATGCTTCTTTCATTTTTGCAACTTGTACTTCCATTTTCTCATTGATTAAAGAACGAGCTTCTGCAAAAATTTGAACATGATCGCAAACGATATTTGTTTGTGTGCCACCTTCAAAACGCCCAATATTTGCAGTTGTTTCAGAATCGATACGACCAAGTGGCATCTTTGCAATTGCTTTTGCTGCTATAGTAATTGCAGATACACCTTTTTCTGGTGCTACGCCAGCATGAGCTGTTTTCCCACGAATAATCGCATTCACTTTCGCTTGTGTTGGCGCTGCAACTACGATTTCACCAACTTTTCCATCGCTATCTAATGCATAACCATATTTTGCTGTAATGCGCTCGCGATCTAACGCTTTTGCACCAATAAGACCAGATTCTTCTCCAACTGTAATAATAAACTCAATTTTACCATGAGGGATGTTTTTCTCTTTTAAGACACGAATCGCTTCAAACATAGATGCTAAACCAGCTTTATCATCCGCTCCTAAAATAGTAGTCCCATCTGATACGATATATCCATCTTTAATAGAAGGCTTAATTCCATTACCAGGAACTACTGTATCCATATGAGAAGTGAAATAAATTGTATCAACACCATCTTTTGTTGCTGGTAAAGTACAAATTAAGTTACCTGCACCATGACCAGTCACGCCCATCGTGTCATCCTCAAATACTTCTACACCTAAAGCAGTAAATTTCTCTGTTAACACTTTGCAAATTTCTGCTTCAAATTTTGTTTCAGAATCTACTTGTACTAACTCCATGAATTCATTTACTAAACGTTCTTGATTAATCATAAGACTGCGCCTCCTGCACTACCATTATGTATGTAACAATATTAATTATAACAGAATTTCGCAAAAGTTTCGAAATACAAGACAAAAAACAGATGGTTCATACATCTAGATACCCATCTGCTTTCTATTACTCGTTTAACAACACCCAGCGCATATGATCTTCCCAAACACCATTAACCATTAGCATTTTTCGAGATACACCTTCATATTGAAATCCTATTTTCGTCACTACTTGTATAGATGCTAAATTTCGTGGCATAATCGGCGCTTCTATACGATGTAAATGAAATTCTTTAAAGGTAACTTGAATTGCTTTTCTAAGCGCTTCTGTTGTGTAACCTTTATTCAATTCTTCCTTATCTAATTTATAGCCAAGCACACAAGATTGATAAATTCCGCGAACAATTAGATTAAATGAAATACATCCAATAATTTTTGTATCATCACCCTTTTTAAAAATCCACAGCCTGATGATCTTACCTTCCGCGAACTCTTTTCTATCCTTTTGTAACTTTTTCTTTTGGTAATCTAACGTAAAAAAATCCTCCGGTCTATACTCTTCCCACGCTTTTAAAAACTCACGATTTTTGTCGTAATATTGAAGAACTTTTTCCGCATACGACTCATCAATTTCTCTTAAATGTAAACGCTCTGTTTCGTATATTTTCATCATCGTATCTCCATTCTTCATGCTTGCATAACAAAAACTAATAATCTACCTTTTAACATATTCTCTACGTATGCTCAAATTTCCTGTTATATTTTGCAACCCCTTCCCGAATTTTGTCCTTTCTCTCCCCTTGTCCACAATTTCATTTCTCGTTACAATGAAATTGTACTGATTTGCAAGGAGGTTTAACGATGCATAAAAAAGCTCAAAAAATCATGGTTTATATAATGCTAATTTCTATGCTTGTAACAACACTACTTACTGGCGCAAGTATGTTTTGGTAAAAAGGACGATTCACTCGTCCTTTTTTTACTGTTTACACATACAAAATAGACCATCTCGAAATCGAGATAGTCTATCTTCTAATGAATATTTTATTTTATATATAGTACAACTGCTACAATACTAAAGGAAAAAGCCATTACAAGCGCTATTACAAAGCTTGTATATTGTTTCTGCTGAAATGCCCCAATAACAAAAGTAAGATTGAGTAATGCCATAAATACAATCGCTACAACGTAAGAACATATATTAAAAGTTGCCAATATGAATGTAATAACAAATAGAAAACCCACCAAAAACTGCATATAAGAAATTTTCGGATTCAAGTACATATGAGCAACCCCTTTACCTATTTTATCCCGCATTAACGGGCAGTAAGACTCCCACCTCAAAATTTGGCTAGGGCAAAGCAGTTAGGCGAGAGATAAACTGCCCGTAAATGCCCGATTGGTTCAACTAATAATCAGCGGGTAATAACCTCCCACTGATTAAAGTTTCACTTTATCTTTCTATATTTTCATTAACGCATGGTTATGTACACATGTCAAGACAACTTATAATAAAAGAAAAAGCCAACTTTTGTGTCGGCTTTTTCATATGCAATGGCACCTTTTTCTTTTGCCAATTGCTGAAATGTTTTTTTCGATTTCACAATCGATACTTTCGTTCCAATTGGAATACGATCAAATAAATATTCCACATCGTTTTTCTTCATTCTTATACATCCTTGTGAAATATACTTTCCAATTGAACTAGGTTGGTTTGTTCCATGTATTCCATATTTACTTCCATCAGTTCCTCTTGCATTAAATCCAATCCACCTTGACCCAAGTGGATTTTTCGGTGACCCACCTGGAATATCCTTCGCAATATAATACGGATCCTTCGCCTTCATTACAACATCAAAAGTTCCCTCTGGAGTTAATTCATTTGTTTTCCCTGTCGCTACCGGAAAAACCTTTTGAATCTTTCCATCGTCAATATAAGCTAGTTTATTCGTCGCTTTATTTACAATAATAAAAGGATCTCCGGCACGTGGATTATCACCAAGAGGCCAAATAGGCGATAAAGAAAGACATAATATGAAAGAGAGAAGATACGGCATAATAATTCCTACCTTCTATATAAGTTCTTTTATATTATCCTTTCCCTTAAAACGGCTTTTAATGAGTAAATATTGTTCCATTTCATACACAAGTTGAACAAGCTTCGCACGTATCTCAAATTCTTCACGTGAGACGGGTAAAGGCATTTCTCTAAATACTTCTCGCATTTCTTGAAGTTGTCTTAACGAAATGACTCCTGTACTTTCAGGACGAATAGAGTTCCCTATATTTTCAATTACATCTGCAATCATATCGGCTTGTTCATACGTCCAAGATAGTGACGCAGCTAATGGTATCATGCGCTCCAAAATTTCAAATTGTTGCATGCGCATATCAAAATAACGATAATAATAGTCATCTTCACGCATAAACTCATTCTCAAGTTTTTTAAATGATAAATCTTTTGCTTCTTTCAGCATCATTTCTGTTTCAATTAATTCGACTCCACTCCAATTACTATCTCGATTTCGTAAATAAACGACCATTTCAAACAAAATTGTTCTGAAATGCTCTTCTATTTTTTCTTGATACTCTTTCAGTTTATTCTCACTGCTTGGCATGTACATGTTTACTAATAAAGCGACGCTAATTCCAATCGTTAATATAGCAATTTCATTACCAACTATAGACCATGTAATTTGCTTTAATGAATACAGATGCATAACGATAACCGAACTCGTGACAATACCTTCTTGAATTTTGCACATAACTGCAGTCGGAATAAAGGTAAGCAGTAATACGCTAATCGCAAGTGGTGTATAACCAATCGTTTCAAAAATACAAAACGCAAATACCATTGATAATACACAAGCTAAAAAACGGTGCAACGATACTTGAACGGATTTTCGTTTCGTATTTTGCACGCATAAAATGACTAAAATACCAGCTGAACTATAAAATTCTAATCCTAATAACTGAGCAATAAAAACTGCCGCCCCCGTTCCAAGCGCTGTTTTCACTGTTCTATATCCAATTTTAAACATATCATTACTCCTATATGTATAAACGTATTTAAAGTTAGTATAAAAAAAGGATGACGCAATGTCATCCTTTTCTACTTATTATTCACGTACCCTTCACATATTACAATATCTTTTGCAAAAATTCTTTTGCACGGTCACTTTTTGGTGCTGTGAAAAACTCTTCGGGATTGCTATCTTCTACAAGCTTTCCACCATCTAAAAAGAGAACGCGGTCTGCTACTTCTTTTGCAAATCCCATTTCATGCGTAACGATTGCCATCGTCATTCCTGTCGTAACTAATGATTTCATAACTTCTAATACTTCTTTCACCATTTCTGGATCTAGTGCAGATGTCGGTTCATCAAATAGCATAACTTCCGGTTCCATCGCTAACGCTCTCGCTATTGCTACACGTTGCTTTTGTCCCCCTGAAAGACGATTTGGATATGAATCTTTCTTATCAAGCAGTCCTACTTTATCCAAAAGTTCCTGAGCCTTTTTCTCAGCCACTTGCTTCGTTACTCCTTTTACATTGATAGGAGCATACGTAATATTTTCTAATACAGTCATATGAGGGAATAAGTGAAAATGTTGAAATACCATTCCGACATTTTCACGAACGTGCATAATATTTGTTTTCGGATTCGTTACTTCTTCCGTTCCAATCCAAATATGACCATTTGTCGGTGCTTCTAGTACATTCATACAGCGTAAAAACGTTGACTTTCCAGATCCAGACGGTCCGATAATTGCAACAACTTCTCCTTTTTCAATCGTTGTTGTAATTCCTTTTAATACTTCATTTTTTCCAAATGACTTATGAAGGTTTTCAACTTTAATCACTTTTCTTCATTCTCCCTTCAATGGCTTTCCCGACTAATGTAAGAATAATGACTAACATATAATAAATAAGTCCAACAAACAATAATGGTTCAAGATATTTAAACGTTTCACCGCCTACAATATAAGCACGGCGCATTAAATCTGTGGCTCCAATTACAGTTACTACAGCCGATTCTTTCGTAAGAGTCGCAAATTCATTTACAAGTGCTGGTAATATATTTTTTAAAGCTTGAGGAAAAATAATATTTTTCATCATTTTCCCGTAAGGAATCCCTAAAGCCATAGCTGCTTCTGTTTGTCCTTTATCAACCGCTTGAATGCCGGCACGAATTACTTCTGACATATATGCACCTGAATTTAAACTAAATGCAAGTACAGCTGCTAAAAAGGCTGGTATCTCATATCCAATCATTTGCGGAACACCGAAATAAATAATCATTAATTGCAATACTAGTGGTGTACCACGAAATATTGAAGTATATATATCTGCTGCAATATTTAATGCTCGTATTCTAGCAATTTTGCAAAGTGCTAATAACGTCCCTAAAATAAATCCTGCTAAAGCTGATGCAGCTACAATTTTTAATGTAACTTCTAAGCCCTTTAATATATATGGTATTGAAGGCGTAATTGCCGAAAAATCCAAATTCATCCTTTTCATTCCCCTCACAGAAAAGTGAAAGGCAGCTTATTTTCCGCTGCCAAACCATTTCTTAACTAATTTATCCATCTCTCCATTTTCTTGCATTTTCTTAATTACTTTATTAAATTCTTCTGTTTTATCACTATTTTTTGAAAGAGCAATTGCTGCACCTACTTCTTCTGGTGCTTCTTGAATTTCAATTCCTTGTAGTTCTTTCATTTTTTCTAAATAATTTTTTGCAACCGTGTCTTCTATAATTGCAGCGTCAAAACGACCAGCTTTAATTTCTTGTACGATTTCTGGTATACGGTCACGTCCCTCAGCTTTGAAATCGACTTGTTTCTGAAATTCTTTTGCCTTTTCTTCTTGAATTGATCCTGTTTGCACCCCTACTTTTTTCCCTTTTAAATCTTCTAACGATTTAATATTAGAGCCCTTTTTTGAAACGATCATATTTTTAGCAACAAAATATATATCTGTGAAATCAGCATTATTTTTACGCTCTGCAGTTGGCGTCATACCTGCCATAACGAAATCAACTTTTCCTGAATTAAGAGATGCTAATAATCCGCCAAAATCCATATCTTTCACTTTTACTTCATACCCAAGTTCTTTTCCGATATATTTTGCAATATCAACATCAAAGCCGATAATTTCATCACTTTTTGAAGCTTCCACGTATTCATACGGTTTATAGTCTGCTGAAGTCCCCATAACGAGTACTTTTTTATTTTTTCCAGCAGCCTTTTCTTCCCCATTACTACAAGCACTGAATATACTTACAATTAAAATAAGTGCAAACGATATTGATAATAACTTCTTCATCTTTCTTCCCCCTAATAATGTATATTTAAAAGTTTAATAGAATATTTATTCGATGTTTGTATTGTATCAGCACTTTTATTTTTATGCAATATTTAAAATAAAAATAAACGAAAAAACATTATTAAGTTCGTTTTAGATGCATAAAAACATGCATAAAACTACAACCCTATGCATGTCTAACCATTATAAAAACTAAATAAAAAAGCGGTACGTCCACTTATTCGTGAACGTACCGCTTTTTCTCTTCCTTATAGTTCTTCGCAATTGTCTTCGAAGTAAGATTGTAGTTTTGCAATTACTTGCATTGGTTCATGACCTTCAATTTCATGACGTTCTACCATCGTTACAATTTTTCCATCTTTCAATAAAGCAAATGATGGAGATGAAGGTGGATACCCTTCAAAATATTCACGAGCTCTTGCTGTTGCTTCTTTATCTTGCCCCGCAAATACCGTTACAAGGTGGTTAGGACGTTTATCATAATGTACGGAATGTGCAGCAGCAGGGCGAGCAATGCCACCTGCACAGCCACATACAGAGTTTACCATTACAAGTGTTGTACCATTTCTTTTAAATGCTTCTTCAACTGCTTCTGGTGTCGTCAATTCTGTATATCCCGCAGAGACGATCTCCTCACGCGCTTGACGAACAACATCATTCATAAAAAAGTTAAAGTTAATCAATCTTTTCCCTCCTCTAATTCTACCTATTTGTATCTTACCAGTTAATGTTTAGAGAATACAAGTAAGTTTACTTGTATTTCAGCATAGAAAAGGTGTTAGAGCCCTGCTCTAACACCTTTTCTTTAATGACCACGATGTTTTTGCTTTGCTTTTTGTACTTTTATAAAACGTTTTCTCTGCTTTTCAGCTTCCCGTTTCTCCTTAGACTGCACTTTCTTTTCTTGTTTATGCAGTTCATAAGATAAACTAATTGCTTCTTGCGCCTTTGTAAAACGTTTTACATTTACTTCTTTTGCCGCTTGTCGTATGATACGCTTTATATTTTTTGGACGCTGTTTTTCTTTAACTTCCACACCGCATTTTGCAAAGTGCTGGAAATATGCTAACATCGGACCATTCACAAATATAAGTACTTCCTCGTCTGAAGGTTCCATCCCAAAAATATACCTTGCTCCATACAATTTCTCTTTTTCTTTATGCGTAATAATTCCTACAAAAAATTGACCATCGTGATATACTGTCAAATCCATTGACAGCCCCTCCTTTTAAAAAATTAGGAATACAGGACATCCCGGAGGGGGAAGGTTACTGACATGAAATCATGTGTCTGGACTACCAACCAGAGCTGTGTTTTTGTATTTCTTTCACTATTATTATATATTTTTTTCCATAATCTTCATATATTCAGCAATCATTTTTTTATGTGATCCTACAATATAGTCAGGTAGTTCTGTTACTTGAAAGAATTTAAGCTGAACCGCTTCTTCTTTATTCATAACAAAATCCCCTTCGTATTCATCCGTATAATAGGCTGTCGTTACAGATTGAAATTCATCACCGTTTGCTAATTTTGTAAAGTAGTTCGCTCCAGAAAACACATTGATTAATCGTAAGTTCTTCACTTCTATCCCTGTCTCTTCATATACTTCGCGGTAAGCTGTTTCTTCTGGTGATTCACTAAGTTCCATGAGCCCGCCAGGCAGCCCCCATTTTCCGTACGGCTCTGTTCGTTGCTGTAATAATACATATCCATTTTCATTTATAACGAGTACAACAGCACCAACTAAAATTAAAGGGCGATGACCAACTACTTTTCTTAATTCCTCTACATATCCCATGGAAACACCTCCCATTTTTTCATTGTCCACACTATTGTATCATATGTATGAAACGACAAAATGCGTATGTTTTTCATTTTTTTAACAAAACATTTATTTTATGCGCTTCATCTACTGTAGCTAACATAATGGATTCTATTTCTGCACTCTTCTCTAAACACTCTTTCGCCCACTCTTCTGTTTTTCCTACTAAAGCTAGAACATCTTGCTGAATCCTCCCATCCTTTACTAATACAAAGGAAACTGGAGATCTTCTTCCCGCCACTTTCAGATCAAGCCGCGAAACTGCTTCATATTCTGGATACTGAAATATAGAAACAACACCATTCGCTTCCCACAATGCTAATTTAATCGTTTGAATATCGCTCACATTTCGCATACGAATTTCCGAAAATAAATATTCCACCGTAATTCTCGCTTTTTTCAAATTGCTAAAATCAATGGAACCATTGTGTATAAGAATAATAGGTGCTGGCTCTAAAAAGCGTCTCCATCTATCCCATTTCAACATTAAGACTGAGCTTATAATGTGAAGTACAACGAGTATGAACGTTGTAATCATCGAGCCGAGTAACCCCACTTTTTCATCAGATAATGCGTTAGAAATATTCCCACCAAGCAATAATACTAATACGACATCTAAAAAACGAAGTTGTGCGATGGACCTTTGTCCCATCGCTTTCGCAACTAATATTAAAAATATGTACGCTATGATAGCTCGAATAACCCATTCACTATTAGATAGATGCCGTGCCCCTTCAAAAATATGCATATGCATCACTTTGCACTCCTTACCCGTCTCAAACTGCTATTCTGTCTTAGTTTGCAACGTTTAAGGGCATATATGTAAAAAAGCTAGTTCGTTTTTACACGAACTAGCTTTTTTACTTAACTGAAAACATATATTTTTTATACGTTTTCCGTACGGACAATATGAGCCCCATCATAATCATATTCGAGAATAAGGAACTTCCCCCATACGATAAGAAAGGTAATGCAATCCCTTTTACAGGCATTAATCCAACGATCATACCGATGTTTTGGAATATTTGAACTGTTAATATACCTATAGATCCAGCACATAATAATGTACCGAATAAATTATCAGCAGAATAGCCGATGATAATTGTTCGATATAGAAGTAATAGGAACAAGAATACAACTAACGCCGCTACTATAAATCCACCTTCTTCGGCAATTGTAGCGAAAATAAAGTCAGTATGCTTCTCCGGGATATAGACATTCCCTTCGCCAAATCCCTTTCCTTCCATACCTCCACTACCTACAGCTAAAATCGATTGCTGTGTTTGATAGCCTTCATTTGCATTCTCAAATGGATTTAGCCAACCTATAATACGTGATTGTTGGTGAGGTTTTAACAAAGTAACTAATTTATTAAAGAAGAAATCTGGATATTTTACAAATATAAATATTAATGTAGACAATATGGTCACCGGAATGACTGTACATAACGCAATTAATTTCTTTTGAATTCCTGACATAAATAAAATACATGCGATAGCTGCTGCATATAAGAACACCATACCTGTATCCGGTTGGCTATATACAACGGCCATAGGCGGGAGGGATACTAGCATAATTTTACCTACTAATTTTAAATCCGTTTGGAATGTCCTTGCCATATACTGTGCATTATGCTTCACTGCTATACTTGCTACTACAAGAAGCAATGCGATTTTGAAAAACTCGGATGGCTGAATTTGTCCAAGTACTGGAAAAACGAACCACCTTTTTGCCCCTAACTTTTCAGGTGTGAAACCTGATGGTGGTAATACTTTCAAAAGAATAAGTGAAGCAAACCCAGCAATATAAAGCGGCCAAGACAATTTTTGCAACTGATCTAAGTCGATGCTAGCAACAAGAAGTAACAATACAACCCCAATTATGTAGTTAACTCCCTGCTTCATAGCAAAGTTTGCATCTCCATACTGTCCGGTTTGCTGACTGCTATATATAGCAGTTATACTTATAACACAAAATGCACACAAAATTAAAATTAATTTTACATCTAAACTTTTTAGAAACTCGGTACTTCTTTTCATGACATCCTCCTGAAACATTGTTACAGCAAAATAAAAAACCAGGAGTCAACATTCTTCATGTTTTGACGACTGATTACACATTATCTATAAAACACTTATATAGAATAACTCTCTTTTTCATACAATACAATATATTATACTACAGTTTCATCAGTAAGATTTGCCAAAAAAATTATTCTTTTCTTATTTTATATCTATATACCATATATCAGCAATGTATTTTCGTAAATTCCTAATACATAATCGTTCATTGTAAGATTACTGGGAAAAGTTTTGTACATATAGTAGGATGCAGATGAAGAAATAAGATGATAAAAAGCTCGCATAAGCGAGCTTTTTATTAATATACAGATGTATTGTTTTCTGACGTATTTTCTAAAATTTCTTTTACACGTCCTAAGAACTTACCACAAATTAAGCCATCTAGTACACGGTGATCAAGTGATAAACATAAGTTAACCATGTCGCGAGCACCGAACATACCATTATCCATAATTACTGGGCGTTTTACAATTGATTCAACTTGTAAAATAGCCGCTTGTGGGTAATTAATAATACCCATAGATTGAACAGAACCGAATGATCCTGTGTTATTAATTGTAAATGTTCCGCCTTGCATTTCGTCCGCTTTTAACGATTTCGTACGTACTTTTCCTGCAAGCTCTGTAATTTCACGAGCGATACCTTTAATCGTCTTCTCGTCCGCGTGTTTAATTACTGGTACAAATAGTTCGTCCTCTGTTGCAACAGCGATAGAAAGGTTAATATCTTTCTTCTGAACGATCTTATCGCCAGCCCACATTGAATTGATTTGAGGATATTCTTTTAACGCTTGTGCTACTGCTTTTACGAAGAAAGCAAAGAACGTTAAGTTAAAACCTTCGCGCTTTTTGAAATCGCCTTTAATTGTATTACGGTATGACACAAGGTTTGTCACATCTACTTCAATCATCATCCAAGCGTGTGGCGCCTCATGTTTACTACGTAACATATTCGCTGCAATTGCTTTACGCACACCTGTTACTGGAATTTCGATATCTCCAGGCATTGTCGGTACAGAAACTGGTTTCGAAGCTTCTACTTTCTGCGCTACCGGTGCTACTGCCGCTGATTTTGGTGCTTCTGGACGTTCTGCTACTGCAACAACTTCCTCTTTTTTCGCACCAGCTTGCGGAATATTTCCAGATTCCACTAGCTTTAAAATATCTTTACGAGTAATACGGCCATTTGATCCTGTACCTTCTACTAGATCTAAATCAACGTTATGCTCACCCGCAAGTTTTAACACAGCTGGTGAAAAACGTGGTTTTCCATCAGTTGGTTGTTTTGCTTTCGGTGCTTTTTCAGGCGTAGCTACTTCTGCCTTTGGTTCTTCTTTTGTTTTTTCCTCAACAGCTGTTGCTGCTACTTCATCTGCGCCTTCTACTTGAATAACACAAACAACCTCACCTACAGCTAACGTATCACCTTCACCAGCGATTAACTCTTTCACAATACCAGTGAAAGAAGATGGTACTTCTGCATTTACTTTATCAGTCATTACTTCTGCAAGCGGATCATACTTATTTACGTGATCGCCAACATTAACGAGCCATTTACTAATTGTGCCCTCTGTAACGCTCTCCCCGAGCTGAGGCATTGTAATATTTTCTACAGCCATGTATAGTCCCCCCGATTAAAATTCCGCAAGTTCACGCATTGCTTTTTCAACTTTATCTGGATTTACCATAAAGAATTTTTCCATTGTTGGTGCATATGGCATTGCCGGAACGTCTGGGCCTGCAAGACGTGCGATTGGTGCATCTAAATCAAACAGACAATTTTCAGCAATAATTGCTGCCACTTCACTCATAATGCTTCCTTCTTTATTGTCTTCTGTTACAAGAAGAACTTTACCTGTTTTAGAAGCAGCTTCAATGATTGCTTCTTTATCTAATGGATACACAGTACGTAAATCAAGAATGTGTGCAGAGATGCCATCTTGTGCTAATTTCTCAGCTGCTTGAAGAGCAAAGTGAACACATAATCCGTAAGTGATAACAGTAATATCATCACCTTCACGTTTTACATCTGCTTTTCCGATTGGTAATACGTAGTCATCTTCTGGCACTTCACCTTTAATTAAGCGATATGCACGTTTATGCTCAAAGAATAATACTGGATCTTCATCACGAATTGCTGCTTTTAATAAGCCTTTTGCATCATATGGTGTAGAAGGGATAACAATTTTTAAACCTGGTTGGTTTGCAAACATCGCTTCTACAGATTGTGAATGATACAATGCACCGTGAACACCCCCGCCGAATGGCGCACGAATTGTAACTGGACAAGTCCAATCGTTGTTAGAACGATAACGAATTTTTGCTGCCTCAGAAACAATTTGGTTTACTGCTGGCATGATGAAATCAGCAAACTGCATTTCAGCGATTGGACGCATACCATACATTGCCGCACCAATTGCTACCCCAGCAATTGCAGATTCTGCAAGCGGTGCATCAAGCGCACGATCTTCACCAAATTGATCATATAATCCGTGTGTCGCTTTAAATACGCCACCTTTTTTACCAACATCTTCTCCTAAAACGAATACTTTCTCATCGCGTTCCATTTCTTCGCGCATTGCTAATGTAATAGCATCAATATAAGACATTACAGCCATGAAACGTTCCCCCCTATTCTGCGTATACGTGCTTCAATGCATCTTCAGGTGCTGCATACGGAGCATTTTCTGCATATTCTGTTGCTTCATTTACGATATGCATAATTTCGTCTAACATTTGTTTTTCAAATTCCTCAGTTAACACGCCAGCTTCTTTTAAATAAGCCGCAAATGTTATAATTGAATCTTTTTTCTTTGCTTCTTCTACTTCTTCTTTATCACGATAAACACGATCATCATCGTCACTAGAATGTGCTGTTAAACGATATGATACTGTTTCAATTAAAGTTGGGCCTTCACCACGTCGGCCGCGGTCTGCTGCTTCTTTTACAGCTTTATATACTGCAAGCGGATCGTTTCCGTCTATTGTATATCCAGGCATACCGTAACCAATTGCACGGTCTGATACGTTTTTACATGCTAATTGTTTTTCAACCGGAATAGAGATTGCATATTTGTTATTTTCACACATGAAAATAACAGGTAGTTTGTGTACACCAGCAAAGTTTGCCCCTTCATGGAAGTCACCTTGGTTTGAAGAACCTTCTCCAAATGTAACGAACGTTACTAGATCTTTCTTCTCCATTTTTCCAGCTAGTGCAATACCAACTGCATGTGGTACTTGTGTTGTTACTGGAGATGAACCTGTCACAATACGATTTTTCTTTTGACCGAAGTGACCAGGCATTTGACGACCACCAGAGTTTGGATCTCCAGCTTTCGCGAAAGCTGATAACATAAGCTCTTTAGCTGTCATACCAAACGCTAGTACAACACCCATATCACGGTAGTATGGTAATGCATAATCTTTCTCTCTATCAAGAGCGAACGCTGCTCCAACTTGTGCAGCCTCTTGTCCTTGACAAGAAATTACGAATGGAATTTTACCTGCACGGTTTAATAACCACATACGTTCGTCGATTTTACGTGCAAGCAACATCGTACGGAACATTTCTAATACTTGCTCATCACTTAAGCCAAGCTCTTCATGGCGCTTTTCTTTTACTTCTGCCATTTTTCATAACCTCCTAAATCCACATTTTTATGCGTGTAACGCTCTTCCATCTACAGCTAATGCTGCTTCACCAATCGCCTCAGATAATGATGGATGCGGATGAATTGTATGTGCTACTTCCCAAGGTGTTGCATCAAGTACTCTTGCAAGACCAGCTTCAGAAATCATATCTGTTACATGTGGTCCAATCATATGAACACCAAGAATGTCATTTGTTTCTTCATCAACTACAAGTTTTACAAATCCATCTGATTCTCCGTATACAAGCGCCTTTCCGATTGCACGGAATGAGAACTTACCTACTTTTAACTTATAGCCTTTTTCTTTCGCTTCTTGTTCTGTTAAGCCTACAGAAGCAACTTCTGGACTGCTATATACGCATTTTGATACCATAGAATAATCAATTGGTGTAACTTCTTTACCAGCGATATGTTCTACTGCAACAATTCCTTCATGAGAAGCAACGTGGGCAAGTTGCAAGCCACCGATTACATCTCCAATTGCGTAAATATGAGATTCCTTCGTTTGATAAAACTCATTTGTTTGAATGTATCCTTTTTCCACAACAATATCTGTGTTCTCTAAGCCCATATTTTGCGTATTCGCTTGTCTTCCTACAGATACAAGCATTTTTTCTGCTTTAAATGCTTTGTTCTCACCGTTATGTTCAGCTTGAATTGTTACTCCATTATCTTTTACCAATGTTTCTGGTAATACTTTTGCACCAGTTACCACTTTAATACCTTTTTTCTTGAATAGACGTTGCATTTCTTTTGAAACGTCATTATCTTCTAGTGGTAATATGTTTTTCGCATATTCTAATACAGTAACTTCTACACCGAAGTCAGCAAGCATAGATGCCCACTCAATACCAATTACACCGCCACCAACAATAATGATTGAACTAGGAAGCGTTTCCATTTTTAAAGCATGATCTGAAGACATTACATACTCTCCGTCTAACTCTAATCCTGGTAATGAATTTGGACGAGAACCTGTTGCAACAAGTACATTTTTTGGAATTAACATTTCATTCTCTTCTCCACTTGCAAGTTCAACTGAAATTGTCCCTGGCATTGGAGAGAAAATAGATGGGCCAAGAATACGGCCAATACCTTCAAACACATCAATTTTACCTTGTTTCATTAAATGCTGAACACCTTTATGAAGCTGCGTTACAATCTTCTCTTTACGCTCTTGTACTTTAGCAAAGTTTAGTTCTACATTACTTGCAATAACTCCGAACTCTTCTCCTTTTTTAGCAGTTGCGTATACTTCCGCACTACGTAAAAGAGCTTTACTAGGAATACATCCTTTGTGCAAACAAGTACCACCAAGATTTTCTTTTTCAACAAGTGCTGTTTTTAATCCTAGTTGTGACGCGCGAATAGCAGCAACATATCCACCTGTACCGCCGCCAACGATGACTAAATCATATTCTCTTGCCATTATCTCAACCCCTAGCTACTGTTTGTTTTTCTCTTACAACATACTCTTTCGGCGCTTCTTCTTCACGTAATACACGAAGTGCTCCTTCTGCTAATGCTTGTAACTCATCTTCTCCTGGATGTACAATAACATCTGCAATCCAGTCAACACGTTCTTTTATTTCATCGACAAGAATTTTACTGTATGCAAGTCCACCAGTTAATACGATTGCATCGATTTTCCCGTGAAGTACAGCACTAGCTCCGCCAATTTCTTTTGCAACTTGATATGCCATTGCTTTATAAATAAGCGTTGCTTCAGGATCACCTTTTTCAACCATTTGTTCTACTTTAATTGCATCGTTTGTACCGATAAGACTTACAAGTCCACCTTGTCCAACAAGTTTTTTAACCATTTCGTCTCGGTAATACTCACCAGAGAAACACATTTCAACTAGTTGTCCTACTGGTACTGTACCAGCACGTTCTGGACTAAATGGTCCTTCTCCGTTTAAGCCATTGTTAACATCGATAACTTTTCCTTTTTTATGAGCACCAACTGTAATGCCTCCGCCCATATGTGTAACTAATAAATTTAAATCCTCATATTTGTGATTTAATTGTTCAGCCACTTTACGAGCAACTGCTTTTTGGTTTAATGCATGGAAGATACTTTTACGTTCCATACCAGCAATACCGCTAATACGAGCAATCGGCTCCATTTCATCTACAACGACAGGGTCCACAATGAATGCCGGAATGTTTAATCCAGAAGCAATTTCATAAGCCAAAATGCCTCCAAGATTTGAAGCGTGATGACCACTAAATCCATTTTTTAAATCTTCTAACATTGAACCGTTTACTGTATACGTACCGCCTTCGATTGGGCGAAGTAATCCACCACGTCCACAAACAGCGTTCAATTTTGAAATGTTAATACCGTGAGAATGTAGAACTTCTAAAATCGTTTCTTTACGAAACTCATATTGATCGATAATTCGTTTATATTTTCCAATTTGTTCTTCGTCATGACGAATAGTTTCTTCTAAAACGGGTCTTTCATTATCAAAAACACCAATTTTTGTGGATGTACTACCCGGATTAATAACAAGAATTCGATTTAAGGACAATGTTGCTACCTCCACTAATAAATTCAAAAGGAAGTGGAAACCTCATAAGAGGTAACCACACCTTTTGTAAAAGTTATATATGAATGATTAGCGACGGCTAATAATGTCGTGACCGTTGCGTAAGTATGTGCTACGAGTGTTTTTCAAGCTTGCAATGCGCTCTTCAGCTAGACGATCTGCTGCTACATAAGTTGCTATGCCATCGCGTTTTGAAATTTCGATTACTTTTGCAATTGTGTCATAGATAGACTCAACACGTTTTAGTGCACGTTCTCTATTGTATCCATATAATTCGTCTGCTACGTTAATTACGCCACCTGCATTAATAACATAGTCTGGTGCGTATACAATACCCATTTCATGAATGAGGTCGCCGTGACGATTTTCTTTTAATTGGTTATTTGCAGAACCTGCGATTACTTTTGCTTTAAGTTGTGGAATAGTTTCATCGTTAACTGTTGCACCTAATGCACATGGTGCGTAAATATCACATTCAACACCATAAATTTCATTTGGCTCAACTGCTGATGCACCGAACTCTTCTACTGCACGTTGTACAGCTTCTTTATTAATATCTGTTACGATTAATTTTGCTCCTTCAGCGTGTAAATGTTTGCATAGGTGATATGCTACGTTACCAACACCTTGAACGGCAATTACTTTTCCTTCTAGGTTATCTGTACCGAACGCTTCTTTTGCAGCTGCCTTCATACCACGATAAACACCGTATGCAGTTACTGGAGATGGGTTACCAGAAGAACCGAATGAAGGTGAAATACCTGTTACAAAGTCAGTTTCTTCATGGATAATATCCATATCATCTACTGTTGTACCAACATCTTCAGCTGTAATGTAACGTCCGTTTAGTCCTTGAATGTAGCGTCCTAATGCACGGAACATCGCTTCGCTTTTATCTTTACGTGGATCACCGATAATTACTGTTTTTGCACCACCTAAGTTTAAACCAGCTGCTGCATTTTTGTATGTCATCCCTTTTGCAAGACGCAATGCATCTTCAATCGCCGCTTCTTCAGAATCATATGTCCACATTCTTGTTCCACCAAGAGCTGGTCCAAGTGTTGTATCATGGATTGCGATGATTGCTTTTAAACCAGATTCTTTATCTTGACAAAATACCACTTGCTCATAATCATATTTTTCTAAGTATTCGAAGATTTCTAATGTCATTGTCGTTTCCCCCTAATTGTTTTACCCTATTTGGTTTATTTTGAAGCAGTCGCAACTGCCAATGCTAATGAATATACTTTTGTTTCTGCTGAATCAGCACGTGATGTTAAAACAATCGGTGCTTTAGCGCCTGCAATCATCGCTCCTACCTTTGCATTTGCAAAATAGACGAGTGATTTATATAGCACATTTCCAGCTTCAATCGTTGGGACGAGTAAAATGTCTGCCTTACCTGCTACATCACTTACTATGCCTTTATGTTCTGCTGCAATTTGTGATACTGCATTATCTAAAGCAAGTGGTCCATCAACGACACAATTTTTAATTTGTCCGCGGCGATTCATTTGAGTTAACATCGCTGCATCAATTGTCGCTTGCATCGCAGGATTAACAACCTCTACCGCTGCAATTGGCGCTACCTTCGGCAAATCTATTCCTATTGCCCGGGCAACTTCTACAGTATTTTGTATAATAGCAGCTTTTTGTGTTACATCAGGTGCAATGTTCATCGCTGCATCTGTAACAAAAATAAGACGATCGTAATTTGGAACTTCAAACGCCGCAACGTGTGAAAGTACGCTGCCCTTACGAAGTCCCCACTCTTTATTTAATACGGCTTTCAAAATATTTGCAGTTGGGATGTTCCCCTTCATAAGCACATCTGCTTCGCCATTTCTTACAGCTTTAACAGAAAGTTCTGCAGCCTCAGCACTTGACGTTGCTGCAATCACTTCAATATGTTCTGAAGTTTGTAATCCATGCTCTTGTAGCATCCCTATTATTTTCTCTTGATTTCCATATAGACGAAATTGAGCTAGCTGTAGTTGAGTTGCCTTCTCTACAGCTTCAATTACTTCATGATCTTCAGCTACTGCTACAGCCACAGTTTTTTTAGGCTGTCCTGCCGCTTGATCAATTAAATGTTCTAACTTCATATTTTGTAATCAACCCTTTCCGTCGTCCCTCGTCTATTCATTAAGCAAATACCGTGCCAACTTTTAAAAGTGGTCTTACCAATAATGAAAACGCATTCAAAACGCAGTAAAATCAATACTTTGGAAAACAACGCAATATTCTGTCTTGTTTTGTCGCTTTTTGTATACCATGCAACAAATTGCACGGTACGCAATTTATTGCATGCTATTTTTTGCACAGTCGTACTTTTCTAGCTTGTAATATAAGTTTCGAACTGAAATTCCTAACGCTTTTGCAGTCTTCGTTTTGTTCCCATCAAATTTATCTAAATATTCACGGATAATATTCCCCTCAAATTCTGCCACTAGGTCCTCAAGGGCCTTCTCTTCTAATTCAGGTAATAAATTATTTCGTTTCGTCTCTACTTGTTCTTCTTTATGTAAAGGCGGTAAATGATGTACGTCAATATATATCTCGTTATAATTCATAAAAATAATAGCTCGCCCTAAAATATTTTCAAGTTCCCTAACATTTCCTGGCCATTCATATGATTGTAAATACGAAATGGCTGAATCAGTGAGTCCTTCTACATTACGACCATAATCTTGATTAATTTTTTGAATCAATCTGTCTGCAATTGCCGGTATATCTCCTTTTCGCTGACGAAGAGACGGAATTTGAATCGGAATTTTATTTAATCGATAATATAAATCCTCTCTAAACTCTCCTTGTAGAATGCCCTTTTCTAAATTCACATGTGTTGCTGCAATTACCCGGACATTTATAGGTATCGCTTTCGTTCCACCAACTTTTACAATCTCTTTTTCTTGCAACACGCGAAGGAGTTTCGCTTGTGTATTTGCAGATAGTTCCCCTATTTCATCTAAAAAGATACTGCCGTTATTCGCTTCCTCAAAGAATCCACGTTTTCCGCCTCTTTTCGCTCCAGAAAACGCACCTTCCTCATAACCGAATAATTCACTTTCTAATAACGTCTCGGAAATAGCAGCACAGTTTACTCGGACGAACTTATTGTATTTTCGATTACTACCATTATGAATAGCGTGTGCAAACAACTCTTTCCCTGTACCCGATTCCCCTCTAAGTAATACCGTTGCTGGCGTATTCGCTCCAAGTTTTGCTTGTTCAATAGCTGCCGTCGTTTCATCTGAATCGCCAACAATATCATCAAATGAATATTTCGCTTCTAACGTTCGAATAATTTGCCTTGCCCTATTCAACTCATTTGTTAACTTTTGAATTTCTGACACGTCGCGAATTACCCCGACGCTTCCTTTCAATATTCCATCAACAATAACCGGCGCTACGTTTACAATTACATCTCGCTTTTTTTGCCCAATCTTCATATGTATCCCTCGTACTGCTCGGCGCGTCCGAAGTACTTTCATATGCATACTTTCACCTTCTACAATATCAGTTGTAGCTGGCTGCCCAAGAATATCTTCTTCCGTCAAACCCGTTAACTTCGTATAAGCAGGGTTTATAACTAGTCCTCTTCCTTTCTCATCAACAACCGAAATTGCTTCCTCAGATGAGTTAATAATCGCCTCAAGTAGCGTTTGAATTTCTTTTAAGTCTGTAACTTCTTCCGCTAAATCTACAACTTCTGTAATGTCTTTAAAAATCGCAAATGCCCCTTGAACCTCTCCACCTTCTTTTAATATCGGAATACGCGTTGTAATAATCTTTTTTTCATTCTCTAACGTCAGTTCATGATTCACTTCTATTTTTTTCGTGCGTATAATACGAAGCAACTTACTCGTTGGAATAACTTCTAAAATATATTTTCCTATCGCCTCTTCTTTCTTATATCCGATAATACGCTCTGCACTTTTATTAAACAGACGAACTTGTCCCTCTTGGTCTATAACAATCATACCGTCATGCGTTGAATTTAAAATTAAATTCCCTTGTTGCGTTTGTTCCTCTAGCTGTCCGATCAAGCCTTCCTTCTCATGCGCTAATCTCGTAACAATTTTCGCAATATCCCCTGGTATAAGAAGAGTATCTTTATGCTTACTTCCCAATAAAACTTTATGTAAATCATAATCACCTGTCATATCAAACATTACATCAATATGCATAGAAAGAAACGGAGTTACACTATCACCAATCGGAACCCCATATTCCTTTGCGATTTGTAATCCTTTCGCAATTGGATTAATATCAATAACCCCTATAATTTGAAATATATTCGAATTTTGCAACAGACTCAGCAGTATACTCCCACCTTCACCTGCTCCAACAATTAACACTTTTTGTTTCATACATTACACTTCCTCTCGAAGTATCTCTGCAAAATTTTTCACATTCTTATCTTACTCGTTCAGCAACCTCTTGACAAACCCCCATTCCATATAACATCATTAAAATACACAAAATAATCTGAAAAGGAGCGTTATGTATGCAGCGTTATCTCGCTCTATTATTAGCACTCATCCCCATTTCATTAGCCGTGCTTGGTATTAAACTAATGAGAGATACTGTATTCGGGATTTTGTTCTCCCCAATCCCTATATTATGGTTACAATTTTTAATCGGCGCTCTTTGCTTCGCACTCGGGTTTTATATCTTCGGCGGCTTCGTCTTACACAGAGATCGTAAGAGAAATAAAGTACAAGCACGCTTCAGAAGATAAAATAATGTTTTCACATATCATAAATAAAAAAATGAGACCATTATATTAGGTCTCATTTTTTTATCGGTAATAAAGTTCTTGCTGTTTCAGGATAATCAGTAATAATCGCTGATATATTCATATCAAAATATTTACGCATAAGCGCTTCTTCATTTATCGTGTAAGGGCGAACCTCCACACCACTTTCCATCGTTAATTCAGCGATAGCATCTTGAAGATAACGATAATTCGGATGTACTGCAGTAGCACCCATCTTTTTCGCATATGCCCACGGGCTATGCAAACCTTCACGATACAAAATAGCTGTTTGAATATCAGGAGCCATCATATGACATCGCTTCATACTGTAGTGATTAAAAGAAGAAAACACAATCCGATCCTCTAGACTAAACTTACGTACAAGTGTTATAACCTCTTCTTCTAAACCTCTGTATGGGATTTTATTATTTTTCAGTTCAATATTGAGTATCAATTTCGTTTTTGCGAGCCATTCTAATACCTCTTCTAGAAGAGGTATTTTGCAAAAACCTACTTTATCACCGAATTTATAACTCGCATCCAACTTACATAAATCCTCATATAAATAATTTCGAACCGCACCTTTTCCATTTGTTGTCCGATCCACCGTTTCATCATGAATGACGACAACTTTTCCGTCTTTCGTGAATTGAACATCGAGTTCAATTCCATCTGCTCCGAAAGCCTCCGCCGCTTCAAATGAAATCATTGTATTTTCCGGATATGTTCCCGCTGCACCACGATGTGCAAATATAAGAGTCATCCTCACTCCCCCAATCTTATGCTATACTATACGAAAAAGGAGGTACTTCTATGAGACCATTACAAATTTCTCCAGACACTGCAGTCCGCCTATCAAAAGCGTTAGGTGTTCCACTTGAACAACTTATGCATATGCCACAGCATATTTTAATCCAAAAGTTAGTTGAATTAGAAAAACAAAATAAAGACGAAGAATAATATAGTCCTGTTTTGCAGGGCTTTTTATTATCATCTATTATATCACGGATAACTTACCCACTAAAATTATGAATGTGGGAAACAACAAAATAAAAAGCCTCTATAGAGAAGCTTTTTTCTACAAATCGTAAATTTTAAGTTCCACTAACCTATTGAAGGTCTCCAGATTTATGTAATTCACCTGTTACTCCATCTCCCAAATTATTTAAGTAAAAAATTTGCTCTTCTAGCGTATTCATAACTCCTGTGGCTTTTCCGATATTACCACCTTGCAGCTTCCCAAAGTAGTTATGATCGTCCACAACTTTACTAAAGTCTTTGTTTATCCATCTTTCAGCATTCTCTTTAGACATCGGGATTGCTCCCCATTTTTGCTCAACTTTATCAAATAAAAAAGACACCCGTTATGGTGTCCTTAATTTAACATCGTCTTTGATTTTGCACGCTGCCCGTTATCTGCGTATTTCAAGTATGATTCTAGTAAACCATCCGTAACCCTTTCAGGCGACTTTTTAACAAGTTCTATTAGTCTTTTATATGCGTCACACACTTCCATAGCAACCATGTGTACCTCTTCAGCGGTCATGCCTACCTTTTCCGCTTCTTTTATAATGTCGTCCAATTGAAAAGAAGGGTCTATGTCATTCATTGCAATTAACATTTCAAATAATACGTCCCTGTCCAGTTCTTCACTATCCATAGGGTCAGTAGAAAAATTAAATGCGTCCGCTATCCGTTCCTGAATAAATGTAACGATTAGTATATTTCCCATAAGTCAGCCCCCTTATTATTACCGATTATAGCACAAACAAAAATCGGTAAGCTGTCCTTACTCCAATCCAAATTGCGCCTTATTTTTAGTACCCCATTTCATTTCATTTTATTTTGTATGCTACATATAAGCAGTACCAATTATCAAATTCTTTCTTTATGTACGCTGAAAACAACTTAAGTGTTTGTTCTTAACTTTTCAAAGTCTTGACCGAAAGATTCTTCGACATGCAATACAACATAAAATTTTCGATTTAAAATTCGAAATCAGACAAAAAACACCGCCCTCTCGATAGTTTTAGTAACTACCAAAAGAACGGTGTTTATCACCCAAATGACCGTGTTATTTATCAGTCAAAGATATTTATTGCTCAACGTTCTCTAACGTTAAATTCGCGTCAGATACTGTTATATCAACATTTAAGAAGCCTTATGTTCAAGTCTTAGCTTATCCGCAACCATTGCGATGAACTCAGAATTCGTAGGTTTTGCTTTTGACATAGATACTGTATAACCAAATAAGGACGAAATAGAATCAATATTCCCACGGCTCCAAGCCACTTCAATTGCGTGACGGATTGCGCGCTCGACACGACTTGCTGTTGTATTATATTTCTTTGCGATATCTGGATATAATACTTTCGTAATAGATCCTAGTAATTCGATATCATTGTACACCATAGAGATTGCTTCTCGTAAGTACATGTACCCTTTAATATGAGCAGGTACACCAATTTCATGAATGATACTTGTAATACTCGCATCTAAGTTTTTCGGTTTTCCATCGATCGTTGTTGCTGATCGGAAAGATGGTAATGGACGTTTAATGGTAGCATTTGCCTTACCACTCACTTGACGAATATGACTCGTTAAATTCTCCATATCAAATGGTTTTAATATGAAATATGATGCACCTAAATCAACCGCTTTTTTCGTCACATCTTCTTGTCCAAATGCTGTCAACATAATAACACTAGGTTGTCTTAACCTTTCAATATGTCGCATTTTCTCTAGCACAGCTAGACCATCTAAATGTGGCATAATAATGTCTAAAACGAGTACATCAGGCTGCTTGTCTGTCAATAAGTTTAAACATTCTTGACCATTGTAAGCAGTTCCGATTACTTCCATATCATCCTGAGCAGCAACATAGCTCTCTAGCATTGATACCAATTCTTTATTATCATCCACAAGACATACTTTAATTTTCTCCACAGTTTTTCCTCCCTTACCGAATCGATTCTTCCGACATGTGTAAGCTTCTAGGCTACATGAATTGTTCGACAATTGTGTGAAAATTCCCTTTTAAAGTTTCTTACTTTCCGATAAAAACACAAAAAAATATATTTATCGCCCATTTACTTTCTTTCGCAACACATTCCATCATAGAATTACAACGAAACGTTCAACCCTTTTCTTATATTTTACAACAAAAAACAGCTCTTGCGGAGCTTTTACAAAATTTCAACGAATTTTTCAATAGAAAAGCGAGCTAATATGCATTAGCTCGCTTTTTTCTCTTGATCATAAATATTAATTCCAGCCTCATGTAACATCCATTCAATATGAACACCGTATCCTGACGTTGGATCATTTACAAATACATGTGTAACAGCACCAATTACTTTCCCATTTTGTACAATCGGACTTCCACTCATCCCTTGTACAATGCCACCCGTTTTTGCTAGTAAACGTTTGTCTGTCACCTTTATAACCATACCTTTTGTAGCTGGGAACTTTTGTGGTACCGTACTAACAACTTCAATATCAAACGCTTCAACTTTATCTTGATCAATAACTGTTAATATTTTCGCTGGCCCTTCTTTTACTTGATGGGATAATGCGATAGGCATTGCTTTATCCATTATGCCGTTTGTCATATTTGTATTTAATTTCCCGAAAATACCATACGGGCTATTTACTGTAATATTACCAATCACTTCACGATCCGGTGAAAATCTTGCTAATTTTTCTCCTGGATTCCCGTGACTTCCTCTTTCAATAGAGGTTACGGTCGAGCGCATAATTTGTCCATCTTCTACTTGAATTGGCTTTTTTGTATCATTATCAGAAATGACATGACCAAGTGCCCCGTATTTCATGGAATCCGGATGAACAAATGTCATTGTTCCAATTCCAGCTGCCGAGTCACGAATATATAAACCAATACGATAAGACGATTCCCCACTGTCTTTTTGTGGTGTTAACTTAGTGCGAATGTATTTTCCATCTCTTAGCAAAACAAGATTAAGCGGTTCACCTGTTTCTCCACTATTATGAATAAATGGTGCTACATCACTCATTCTTTCAATTGTTTTCCCATTAATTGCAGTAATCATATCCCCAATCTGTACACCAGCTGTTTCACCAGGAGATACTTTACCCTTTTCAGTTTGAATTAAATGATGGCCTACAACAAGTACACCTTTTGTGTTCAATTTCACACCAATCGATTGTCCACCGGGGATAACTTTAAAATCTTTTAATACTTTTACATTTACTTTTTTCACTGGAAAACCAGCGATTTGAAACACCATATCAGCTTCACCATTTTGGTGAGAATTCACCATAAGCTCTTGTTCATTTGAACTTACTGTAAATACATTACGATTTGTAGATGAAGCCTTAAAAACTGGTAATGATGCTATTTCTGATTGTTGTCCTTCAAAAACAACAAGTTGCTTTGGGGATGAAATAAACGTTCGAAGCGGTTTAAAACATCCAATAAAAACTAAAGAAACAAGGAGACAAAGACCTATTATTTTTCGAAATCTTTCTAATTTCAATTTGTTCACTCTCCTCGCTCCTACCCCACATTCAGCCTCTTGGCTTCACTTTTTAATCTCTCCTTGCAGTGCTTTATTTATAACCGGAAGAATTAAGAAATCATTATTTGAGAAAAAAAGCTATCCATTACTGGATAGCCTCTGCTGTCTGTTTGAAATGATGTGCTTGCGTAAGTAACTCTTTCGCATGTTCTGTCGTTAAATCTGTAATTTCTACACCAGAAATCATCCGAGCAATTTCTGTTACTTTTTCATCCGTACTTAGCACCGTAACAGATGTAATCGTCCGATCATTCGCCACTTGTTTTCTAATAAATAAATGCGAGTCCGCCATTGAAGCTACCTGAGGTAAGTGCGTAATACAAAGTACTTGCGAGTTTACCGATACACGATAGATTTTTTCCGCAATAGCCTGTGCAACCCGACCACTCACACCTGTATCTACTTCATCAAAAATAACTGAAGCAACACCTTGATGCTTAGAAAAAATACTTTTTAAAGCCAAAATAATACGAGATAATTCTCCGCCAGAAGCAACCTTTGAGAGTGGCTTTAACGGTTCACCAGGGTTCGTTGAAATATAAAACTCCACGTGATCGTAACCATCCGCCGTAAGTTTCACCGGTGTTCCTTCTACAAGAGGTTCTTCTGCATTTCCTTCCCTCTTCATTATTCTCACTTCAAATTTCGTTTTTTCCATATATAATTCTTTTAATTCTTGATGAATAGCGTTTGTAAGATGGTCTGCCAGTTCATGACGCATATCACTTAACAACGTTGCTTCTTTTAAGATAACACCTTCTAATTCCTTTAGCTGCTTTCTCGTCGTTTCAATATGTACGTCTTTATTTTCAATTGTAAAAATTTCTTGTTCAATTTTATCAGCATACGCTAAAATCTCTTCTACAGTATTTCCATACTTTCTCTTTAACATACGGATTTCATTCAACCGTGTTTCAATTTCATCTAAACGTTTCGGATCATATTCCATCATATCTAACTTTTCTCTAAGCTGATATGCAACTTCTTCTAATAAGTAATAGCTATTTGCAATTGAATCATGGCTTTCTTGATACGCCTCATCTAAATGCGTAATACTCTCCATTTGGCTCATTGCATTCCTTACATGATCTAACCCTTGGCTGTCCCCACTCAACGAACGATACGCATCCCCTAACGCTTTATAAATCTTTTCAAAATTGGATATTTTCAATCGTTCCTCAGTCAATTCATATTCTTCATCCATTTTTAAATCTGCCTTACGAATTTCTTCATGTTGGAATTGAATTAAATCTAGACGATGAGCCATTTGTTGTTCATTTTCACTTAAAGATTTCAGCTGTTTTTTAAATTTTTCATAGTCTCCGTATACGTTCTGATATATGTCTAATTGTTTAACAATACGATCTCCATCAAAATGATCTAGCATAAACATATGACGCTCTTCATTCATTAAATCTTGCGTTTCATGCTGTCCATGTATATCAACAAGCGTTTTTCCAATCTCTTTTAATATACTAAGTGTAACAAGCTTCCCATTTACACGGCATACACTTTTTCCGTTCGCAGCAATATCACGTTTTAAAATAATCATGCCATCTTCTATTTCTATATCTAATTCTTCTGCCTTTGCGATACATGGATGCTTATCATCTTCTACATAAAATAAACCCTCTATTTCAGCCTTTTCTGTTCCATATCGAACAAACTCCGCTGAACCACGGCCGCCAACAAGCAAACTAATCGCATCAATAATAATCGATTTTCCGGCTCCTGTTTCACCACTTAAAACGGTTAAACCTTTTTGAAAAGAAATATTTAATGCTTCAATAATAGCAAAGTTTCTGATCGATAATTCCGATAACAATGCCCCATTCACCTCGTTATAAACTAATCCCCTACTAAGGGCTTTTTTTAAGTACTCTTCATTCAAATAGTTATACTATAATATGTATAAATTACTCATCTAACCCGCTCCATTGTACCAAACATTCGTTTTACGGGTCAATCCACCTATTTTCTAACTTTATTTAAAGAAAATATTATATTGCATTTAATAATTCATATTTTTAACCAATAAAAATATCTTGTTTACTTTCCACTTTACAGAGGAAAGTAAACAAGATTTTTTTGTTACAGCATATTTAAGAAACGATCAGAGACAACACCTGTATCTTCAGGTGTACGGCAAATAATTAAGCAAGTATCATCACCACAAATGGTTCCGATAATCTCATCCCACTCTAAATGATCAATAAGTGCCCCAAGTGAATGAGCGTTACCAGGCAATGTTTTTAGCACAAGCATATGTCCTGCCGTGTCTAATTTTACAAATGAATCCACTAGATTTCGTTTTAATTTTTGCAACGGGTTAAATCGTTGATCTGCTGGTAAGCTATATTTATAGCGTCCATCATGTAATGGCACCTTAACTAAGTGCAGTTCTTTAATATCGCGCGATACTGTTGCCTGCGTTACATTAAATCCCTCATTACGTAAAATATCAACTAGTTCATCTTGTGTTTCAATTTCTTTGTTCGCAATAATTTCCCTGATTTTAATATGGCGCTGACCTTTATTCATACATTTGCACCTCACACTATCTCTTACCATAGTTTAAACATTGGTATACTTCACTTATTTATGTTAACGTATAATTCGTTTCTTGTACACAATTGTTTTTACAATCATTATACAATTACAACAAAAAGAGGAACAACATATGTTATTCCCCTTTCCCTTTTTGTTTTAGAACGTCATGCGCTTCTGTAACAACTTGCTCAATAGAAACCGGCGAATGATTTTCGCCATTCTCACGCTCTCCATGCCATTTTAGATGGATTAAAAATTCAATATTACCATCCCCACCCGTAATTGGCGAGAATGTTAAACCTTCGACATCATAGCCTTCCTTCAGAGCAAAATCGACAATCATCTCCACGACAGCTTCATGTACTTTTCTATCACGAACAATGCCTTTTTTCCCAACTTGTTCTCGTCCAGCTTCAAACTGCGGTTTAATTAATGCAGCTACGTCACCATTTAACATAAGCATTGTTTTTAAAACCGGCAATATTAGCTTTAATGATATAAATGAAACATCGATACTTGCAAACTGAGGTAAACCGCGCTCTAAGTCTGCCGGTGTCACGTAACGGAAGTTCGTTCGTTCCATCACAACAACACGCTCATCTTGACGCAATTTCCACGCAAGTTGATTATATCCTACATCTAATGCATAAGATAACTTCGCTCCATTTTGAAGCGCACAATCTGTAAAACCACCAGTTGATGAACCAATATCTATCATAACTTTATCTTGTAAATCAAGTTGAAATGTCTCTAATGCCTTTTCAAGTTTATAACCACCACGGCTTACATATGGCATAACTTGCCCTTTCACCGTAATCTCTGTATCTTGTGAGATTTTCTCTCCTGGCTTATCGAGTCTCATTTCATTCGCATATACGAGCCCTGCCATAACAGCACGTTTAGCCTTCTCGCGCGTTTCTATAAGCCCTCGCTCCACTAATAGTACATCTACTCTTTCTTTTTTTACGCTCATTTGTTACGCCCTTTTTTGTTTTGATGGAATCATTGTATGAATACGGTCTACAACAGCATCTGTCGTTAAACTAATTTCTTCCAATAATTTTGTTACACTACCGTGCTCTATGAAACGGTCTGGAATACCCATTCTTTCAATTAATGCACTATGGTATCCATTTTCAGATGCAAATTCAACTACTCCTGTTCCAAAACCTCCGATTAAACAAGCTTCTTCAATCGTTAAAATCGGTATATTTTTCCCTAAAAGCTCATGTAAATATGCTTCATCCATTGGTTTAATAAAGCGAGCATTCACTACTTTGACTGAAACTCCAGCCTTTTCAAGACGCTCAGCTGCTTCCATTGCCATTGGTATTGTCGTACCAAACGTTAAAATAGCCGCTTGTGTACCTTCTTTTAACGTTTCCCATGAACCAATTGGAATCGCCTTTAATTCTTCATCCATATGAACGCCAAGTCCATTACCGCGCGCATAACGCAAAGCAATCGGTCCATCTTCATATTGCATCGCCGTATAGACTAAATGTTGACCTTCATTTTCATCTTTCGGCATCATAAGCACCATATTCGGCAAGTGACGTAAAAACGAAATGTCAAATACACCTTGATGCGTTTCACCGTCTGCTCCTACTAATCCAGAGCGATCTATTCCAATGAAAACATTTAAATTTTGACGACAAATATCATGAACAACTTGGTCATATGCTCTTTGTAAAAATGTTGAATAAATTGCTAAGAATGGCTTCATCCCTTGTGTTGCCATACCAGCCGCCATTGTTGTAGCATGCTGTTCTGCAATACCTACATCAATCATACGATCCGGGAATTCTTTTTGGAATTTCTCAAGTTTCGATCCAACAGGCATTGCAGGTGTAATTGCAACGATACGCTCATCCGTTCTCGCTAGCTTAAGTACTGTTTCACTAACAACAGCACTCCATGCCGGTGCAACTTCTTTCGGTTTAACGAAGTCACCTGATTCAATTTTATACGGTCCTGTTCCATGCCAAGTCCCAATAACATCACTCTCAGCTGGTTTATAACCTTTTCCTTTTTTCGTAATTACATGAACAAGTACTGGGCCTTTTGTTTTCTTTGCATATTGCAACGTTTCGAATAACTTTTCATAATCATGCCCATCGACCGGACCTAAATATGTAAAGCCTAATTCTTCAAAAAAGACGCCTGATACTAGTAAATATTTTAGACTATCCTTTATTTTCTCTGCTGTCGCAGCAACTTTCCCGCCAACTGCTGGGATTTTCTTCAATATATACTCTAATTCATCTTTTACCCAATGGTACTTCCCTGCGGTACGTAAACGACCAAGTACATTATGAAGCGCACCGACGTTTGGTGCAATTGACATTTCATTGTCATTCAAAATAACAATCATGTCCGTTTTTTCATGGCCAATATGGTTTAATGCCTCTAAAGCCATTCCGCCTGTTAATGCACCATCGCCAATGATTGGTATAACGTATTCTTCCGTTTTCTTTAAATCACGCGCTAGAGCCATTCCCATTGCAGCAGATAATGACGTCGAACTATGACCAGTTTCCCATACATCGTGCTCACTCTCGCAGCGTTTTGGGAAACCACATAGACCTTGGTATTGCCTTAATGTGCCGAATTCTTTCGCACGCCCTGTTAAAATTTTATGTACATAGGATTGATGTCCTACATCCCATAAAAACTTATCTTTCGGACTATCAAATAATTTATGCAGAGCAATTGTGAGTTCTACTACACCTAAATTAGGTGCAATATGTCCACCTGTTTGAGAGAGCTCTTCAATTAAAAACTTACGAATATCCTCACTCAATCCCTCTAGTTCACTAATAGACATATCTTTCAAAAAACTAGGGTTTTGAATTTGCGTTAGATCCACACGGATCACTCACTTTCATTTCATAATCTGTCAACATGTCAAATATTATAAGAAACATTTACACAATACAAGAAATTCTCTTTCTATTCTTTTTATCTTGTCCTGCTTTCAGAAAACACTTCCATTTTTTTCACTTATTATATTATACATCATATTTCTACACGATGAAAAAAATAGCCGCTAACACGAAGTGATAACGGCAATGTAATCTACATATATTTTTGCCAATAACAAGAAAAGAAAAACCTTTTCCTACATTTATATCATAAAATGATGAATGACTCAACAAATGAAAACGCTGTTATATTAGTTATTACGTTTTGCGATTAAATCACAAATAGATAGTAAATATTCATCTTGTAATTGCAAGGAGCTAATAGAATCTTTTGCTTTTGCAATTGTCTCCTCTAAAATAGATTTTGCTCTATCTACAGTAAATAACGTCGTATATGTACTCTTTTCATTAGAAACATCACTACCAATCGGTTTTCCAATCTCTTCTTCGATTCCTTCTACATCTAAAATATCGTCTCTAATTTGGAAAGCTAGACCGATATATTTTGCAAATGCAAGTAACTTCTCTTCCTGCTCTTCTGTAGCATCAGAAAGTATCGCTCCTGCAAGTACAGCAAACTCAAGTAGTTTACCCGTTTTATGCTTATGGATGTACTCTAATTCATTAATTGTAAGTCGTTTTCCTTCAGCTTCCATATCTGCCACTTGTCCAGCAACCATTCCTTCAGGTCCTGCTGCTTTCGCAAGCTCAAGTACAAGTCTTACTTTCTTTTCAGCAGAGATTTCTTTTTGCTCATATGCCATAATAACTTGAAAAGCATATGTCAACAAACCATCTCCTGCTAAAACTGCCATTGCTTCACCAAATACTTTATGATTTGTAGGCTTTCCTCGTCTTAGATCATCATCATCCATACAAGGTAAATCATCATGAATTAACGAATATGTATGAATCATTTCAAGGGCACAAGCTGCACCCACTCCAAGATTTTTTTCTTTCCCAAACGCTTGTAACGTTGCAAATAAAAGTAACGGGCGGAGACGTTTCCCACCCGCTTCCAAAGAATATGCCATCGCTTCACGAAGCACATTTGGACATTGTAATTCATTTGCATAGCTTACAAGCTTTTCTTCTACGAAAGTTTTACTCTCTTTCAAAAAAGCATCAAAAGCTATATGTGTCACTATGCTTCATCTCCTAAAGCAGTAAACGGTTTAAGCTCTCCATCTTCCCCAAGGATAACTGCCATTTGTTCTTGTACATCTTTCAATTTCTCATCACAAAACTTAGATAATTCCATGCCTTCTTTAAAATAAGAAATTGCTTCCTCTAAAGGTACATCACCTTGTTCAAGCTTAGAAACGAGGTGCTCAAGCTGCGAAATTGCTTCTTCAAAGCTTAACTTATTTTCCATTATTCAATTCACGCTCCTCTATGCTTGATACGCTACAATCTAGTATTCCATCTTGTAATTGAACCGAAACAGCATCTCCAAGGCTAACATCTTTCACGCTTTTTAATACTTGTTTCTCTTCATCGTATACAAGCCCATACCCTCTCATCATTACTTTAAGCGGGCTTAATACCTCAAGCTTTTGAGCCGCTCTCACAAATACGAACTCCTTCGTTTGAAGTAATGTTTGCATTTCACGTTGCAACTGCTTTTGCAACGTTTCAATTGCCGTTTTCGTTTGTATAATTTTTTGAGATGGGTGGTGCTTTTCTAAATAAAATGAAAGTTGCTTTAATTGATTTACTTTTTTATCTATATAACGCTCTTTCGCTAAAACAAGTTGTTCAAGAGCCCTGTCTAACTGCTCTTCTTTTTGCTCATACACTTGCCTTGGATAACGGAACGCATAAGATTTTTGTAGCACTTGCAGTTTTTCTTCTTTTTTATGTACTCTCTCTCTCATTGCTCTTTGCAATCTCAGAGTTCTTTGTAATACCTTTTCTTGTAGCTCTATAATATTAGGTACCGCCAGCTCAGCCGCTGCAGTCGGTGTTGGTGCACGTAAATCCGCGACAAAATCTGCGATTGTAAAATCTGTTTCATGGCCTACAGCCGAAATAATCGGAATCTCACTTGTAAAAATCGCTCTTGCAACTACTTCCTCATTAAAGGCCCATAATTCTTCAATAGAGCCACCACCACGTCCTACAATTAAAACATCAATATCTCCCATTTCATTCGCTGTACGAATCGCTTGTACAATCGAGGGAGCTGCTGACTCCCCTTGTACAAGTACGGGAAACACAATAACATTCCCAATTGGGTAACGACGTTTAATTGTTGTTATAATATCGCGAATCGCTGCTCCTGTTGGCGACGTGATTACACCTATTGTTTTAGCATACGGAGGAATTATTTTTTTATAAACTTGAGAAAACAAGCCCTCTTCCTCTAAACGAACTTTTAATTGCTCATAAGCTAAATGCAAGTTTCCAATTCCATCAGGCTGCATGTCTTGAATATAAATTTGATAAGAACCACTCGCCTCGTAAACAGAAATCTTTCCTTTTACAAGTACTTTCATTCCATTTTCCGGTCTGAATTTAATGTTACGATTATGACCCGCAAACATAACCGCTGCAATTCTTGCATTTTCATCTTTCAATGTAAAATACATATGACCACGACTATGATATTTAAAGTTGGAAATTTCTCCTTTTAACCAAACAGACTGTAAATGCGGATCATACTCTATTTTTGTTTTAATATAGCGTGTTAATGCTGTAACGGTTAAATATTGTTTCTCCATTGCTCTCTCCTCATAGCCGATTCAAATTATTGACAAACAACACCTGCACGCTTTGCAGACTCCACAGTATTGTGAAGAAGCATTGTAATAGTCATTGGGCCGACTCCTTTTGGCACAGGCGTAATGTATCCCGCAACGTCTAATACGTTATCAAAATCAACGTCACCACAAAGTTTACCTGTGTCTAAACGGTTAACACCAACATCAATTACAACTGCACCTTCTTTAATATAATCAGCTGTTACCATTTTCGCTCTTCCAACAGCTACGATTAAAATATCAGCTAACTTCGATAATTCTTTTATATTTTGCGTCTTTGAATGACAATATGTGACAGTTGCATTTTCATTTAAAAACAGTTGTCCCACCGGTTTACCAACAATATTACTTCTTCCGATTACAACAACATGTTTTCCAGAAATATCAAGATTTATTTCTTTTACTAATTCCACAATACCGTGCGGTGTACATGGAAGGAATGTATCTTGTCCCGTCATCATACGTCCAACGCTGATTGGGTGAAATCCATCTACATCCTTTTCAGGTGAAATTCTTTCAATGATAGCTTTTTCTTCAATATGTTTTGGTAAAGGTAATTGTACTAATATGCCATTAATACGGTCGTCTCCATTTAAGCGATCGATTTCAGCAAGCAAACGCTCCTCAGTAATCGTTTCAGGAAGTTCAATTAGCTCTGAATAAATTCCTACTTGCTCACAGCCTTTTTCTTTTCCTTTTACATAAGAACGCGATGCTGGGTCTTCTCCAACTAAAATAACTGCTAATCCTGGTACAATCCCTTGCTCTTTTAACTTCACAACTTCTTCTTTCAATTGTGCTCGTTTTTTCTCCGCAACTTCATTTCCTTTGATGATTACTGCTACCATTTTAAGATTCCCCCTTAAAGAAATTACAGTGTATCTTTTATATTAGATAAAACGCCGTTAATAAAACGACGAGATTCCTCATCCCCAAATGTTTTTGCAATTTCAATCGCTTCGTTAATTGTTACATTGTGTGGAATTTCTTCCATGTATTTCATTTCATACACAGCTACACGTAAAATACTGCGATCAACAATACTAATACGCTCAAGCTTCCACTTTTTTAAATTTTGACGAATTGCTGCGTCAATCTCTTCTTTGTTGTCTACAAATCCTACAACAAGTGATTCTAGAAACTCATTTGTTTCTTCACCTTCATCTAGCGTATTTTCCACCGCTACTTTCGGTTCTAATTCACCTGTAATATCCATTTGGTATAATGCTTGCATAGCTCTTTCTCTAGCCGTCCTACGTTTCATTGTAACTCTCCTTTATACTTCAAGTCTTTCCTTATGCTTTGTTATATTATTATAATTTATAAGCCGTCAATTCACTTACTCTTGTAGTTTTCATTGATTTTCCAACCTTATAATACAATGATAATAACACAATTTATCGTTTCACACACGGGGTACAAGGCTGAAAAATAATAAAAAGATTAACTTCAAGTTCCATATCTTATCACAATGTACGTTTTTTGGAAAAATGAAACATTCCCTTTTACATTTCTTATTTTTTGAAATAGTATAATAATTTAGAGGTTTTTAATTTGTGAAGAAATGAAACGATAAAAAAGGCACCTACGTTACTAGGCACCTTTTTCACTCTTACACTGGTTCGATTTCTGTTTTTTGTGTTTCGAATGTTACGCCAACGATGTGAACATTCACTTCTTTTGGCTCAAGTCCTGTCATTGTAAAGAGTGCCTGGCGTATATTGTCTTGAATTTTTTGTGCAACAACTGGAATTGCTACACCAAAATACATAACAACATAAAGGTCAACAATAATATCTTCGTTTGCTAGCTCAACCTTTACACCTTTACCGTGATTTTTCTTACCTAACTTCTCAACAACATCTGTAGCAAAATTACCACGCATTGCCGCTACACCTTCTACTTCAGCAGCTGCAATACCTGCAATTACTTCGATTACTTCTGGTGCAATTTCTACTTTTCCAAGAGTTGTATCTTGACCCATATCTAACATATGTTCAGCCATGAAAAAAACCTCCTTTAATGTATCACTGCGTCACAAGTTCATGCTCTTCCAAAAATTTCGTGTTAAACTCACCTTTTACAAAATCAGGATGATCTAGCAATTGCAAATGGAACGGGATTGTTGTATGTACGCCTTCAATGACAAACTCACTGAGTGCTCGCTTCATTTTTGCAATTGCCTCTTCACGTGTTTTTCCGTGAACAATTAATTTAGCAACCATCGAATCATAGAAAGGTGGAATTGAATATCCCGGATATACAGCTGAATCGACGCGAATACCAAATCCGCCTGGTGGCAAGTACATTTCTACTTTACCTGGAGATGGCATAAATTTTTTGGCAGGGTTTTCCGCATTAATTCGACATTCAATTGCCCAACCATTAAATTGTACTTCTTCTTGCTGTAACGATAATTTTTCTCCAGAAGCAACACGAATTTGTTCTTTAATTAAATCCATCCCTGTTACCATTTCTGTAACTGGATGCTCAACTTGAATTCTCGTATTCATCTCCATGAAATAAAAGGTTTTCGTTTTATATTCATAAATAAACTCAACCGTACCAGCACCTGTATAATCAACCGCTACCGCTGCTTTAACTGCTGCATCACCCATTTGCTGACGAATATTTTCATCAAGTGCAGGGGATGGGCTTTCTTCTAATAGTTTTTGCAAACGGCGCTGAATTGTACAATCACGCTCTCCTAAATGAATGGCATTTCCATGTGTATCTGCCATTATTTGAATCTCAACATGGCGGAAATCTTCAACGTACTTTTCTAAGTATACACCAGGGTTCCCAAAAGCGGTACTAGCTTCTTGCTGTGTAATTTGAATTCCTTTTACAAGCTCTTCTTCATGGCGCGCAACACGAATACCTTTTCCGCCACCACCTGCAGTCGCTTTAATAATAACTGGATATCCAATTTGATTAGCAAGCTCAATCGCTTCTTCGGTATTTTTAATAATCCCTTGTGAACCTGGTACAATCGGAACCCCTGCTTCTTTCATTGTATCACGTGCAACGTCTTTTGTGCCCATCTTTGAAATAGCTTCTGGGCTTGGACCGATAAAAATCAAGTTACACTCACGGCATAATTCTGCAAAATCCGCATTCTCTGCTAAAAATCCATATCCCGGATGAATTGCATCACAACCTGTTAATTTCGCAACACTAATAATGTTCGTCAAATTTAAATAGCTTTCTTTCGAAACCGTTGGTCCAACACAATACGCTTCATCTGCAATTTGCACATGAAGTGACTCTTTGTCTGCTTCTGAATAAATTGCAACTGTTTCAATATCCATTTCTTTACAAGCACGAACAATTCGTACAGCAATTTCCCCACGATTGGCTATTAATACTTTTTTTATCATCACAAAGACTCCCTTATTACGCTTTTACAAGAAATAGCGGTTGTCCATACTCAACAAGCTGTCCGTTATTAACAAGAATTTCAACAATTTCGCCCTCTACATCTGCGTCAATTTCGTTAAATAATTTCATAGCTTCAACAATACATACGATAGAATCTTTCGATACTTTGTCCCCAACACTTACATATTGAGGTGTATCAGGCGAAGAAGAGGAATAAAATGTTCCTACCATCGGTGATGTGATTTTATGCAGGTTTTCATTTTGAACAGCTGTCTTCTCTTCTTGTTTTGGCACTTCTACTTGTGCCGCCGCTACTGTTGTTTCTACTTCAACAGGTGCTGCTGGTTGCATGACTTGTTTCGTTACAGGTGCTTGCACCGTAACTACTTCATTACCACGTTTTTTCATTTTAATTGTTGTACCGTCTTTTTTGTATTCAAATTCATCAATATTAGAGCTATCAATTAATTTAATTAATTCACGAACTTCTTGAATTTTAAACATGTAAAATCCACTCCCATACTCTTGTTTGTCCCGTTTTTACAGATTCTCATCACTAAAACTAGATTGACTGTAAAAATACGATGTATTCTATTAGAAAATTCATTTCATTTACTAATAGAAATATTTACTATTCCCATCTTACGATAAATTTTTTAAACATTCCAATTTATATTTCTTTGTAATAAATCGAAACTCCTGTAAAAATATTATTCCACTAAAAAATTATTACCTAGTAATAATACCAAGTTTCATGCAAAATTGGCAAGACCACTTCCCAAAAAACATTTTTCACTTTTTCAAAACTTCACATTGTAAACACGTAATTCCCTAACCACTCTTCTTTTTTCTAAGATAAAAAACATATTTTTACCAAATATTATTTTTTTGTTTACGTGCCGTTCATTCTTCCTTCATATAAGAATAGTATGTTCAAAGTGTATAAAATTTATTGTAGTGAGGTGTGGACATATGATATGGCTCATTCTATTCTTGCCTGCTGTAGTGATTTGGGCATTGGTCCTCTTCATCCACGTCAAATCTGGAAAAAGTAATCACCATTATCATGAACCATTAATCTTTTACTCACAGCGTATTTCCCCGTTTCCAATTGAAAAGACTAAATATAACAACAAAGATGAAATAGAAAAAAGCTATCGAAATCGATAGCTTTTTCTATTATTCTTTTATCTCATTTGAAGCAGCAACACCTATTATAATTTCAATTTACTTTACTGATGGATCAAATTTCACACCTACATCTTTTGGACCACCTTCACTTCTTACAAGCTGAATAATTTTATTCGCTTCTTTTTGTGAATGCTTTGCTGATTTAACCGTCACTTTAATGTCCGTTCCATCAGCTCTTACAAGAGCATCTTTATATCCACCTTGAGATTTAATCACTGTCTCAAGTAATTGTTGCTTCGTTTCCATTGTAGTTATTGCATCAAGATTATCTTTCGCTTTACTCTTTTCTTCTGCTGAAGATTTTGATGACTTCATTACATTTTGTAGCTTTTCTTTCTCTACACTACGCTGATCTTCCATTTGCATACGTAGCGCTGTGAAATTCTCATCGCTTGATTGAACTGTTACGCTAGCCTCTTTTTTACTTGTTTCCTTTTTGTCATTCTCTTTTTTGTCTGTTTCTTTATTTGTAGTTTCCTTGCTTGTACTTTCTTTTGTTGTCTCTTTATTTGTAGTTTCTTTCGTTGTTTCTTTTGTAACTGCTTTATCAGCACCTTGCTTTTCTTGCCCCATCTTTTCACCCGTTGCCGGTGCTGCTGTATTCATTTTTTCAGGAGTTGTTACGTAATAAACAGATAGTACAACCACTAAACTTAACATCGTTAATAGCCAAACCGTTTGTTTTTTTAACACTTTATTTCCTCCCTATCAATTTTTCGGTGATACTGAAACGCGATGAGATGGTACATCTAACAATCGCGTCACAGCTTCTTTTACCATTGCTTTTATTTGTATATTATCCACTCCCTTTGCTACGACAAGAACACCTCGTACTTTCGGTTTCTCTGTTCGCAAAACAATTGGAGTTTCTTTATCACCTTCACGTATAATGACGGTCTTTTCATCAAGAGACTCGTCCTCTACTTCCCTTTTACCGCCTGCTTTATCAGTTTCACCTGTTGTTTGCGAGCGTTTTACAGTATTTTTCTCGAGTATTTTTTCTTCAGATGAATCTAAGTTCACTTTAATAGTTACGTCTTTTACTCCAGCTATCTCTTCTAAAGAAGCTTTCAATTCTTGTTCATACGCTTTTTCATATTTTTCTACATTTGACATATTATCATTGTTTTTTTGTCCGAAAGTTGGTACATCTTTATCTTGGTTTTGACTTGTCTTTTCTTTAAACACAGGCACTTCTTCTTTTTTAGGTGCAAAGAAATTACTAGAAAACATAAGCACAATCCCAAGTATGAGTAGGACAAGCAAAAACTTAGGTGTTACTTTTTTCCCCTTCTCATTACTTTCTTTTTCATCCCCATTCAATAAGTTTCGAAAAAATGAGAACCTCGAATTTTTATCTTTATTGTCCATTTACGCTACCTGTCCTCCCTTCCATCTGAACTTGGATTTGTTTATCCTCTAGTTGCCACCTGCTTGAAAAGAAATTTTCCATTTCTACATTCGTTTCTTCTAATTTTTTTGGCGGTTCTTTCGTATTAATTTCAATTGACTTTACTGTTTCGATTGCATCATTTTTACTACGCTCTTTTTCTTTCAACGTCACTACAACAGATTGAATATCTTTCGCTGACTTTACTTCTTCTGCATGTTTCACTGCGACTATTTGTATTTCAGAGACTGTCATACCATACTTTTTCTCGAAATCTTTTCCTACGTCTTTTTTCATTTTGGTAGCCATCTCTTCTAAACTATATGCACGTGTTAGAGCTTGTATTTCTTTTTTCTTCGAATCTATCGAATTTTTTACTGATCCATCTGCTACGTACTTTTCTTCATTGAAATTTGCGATAACTTCATTTACATCTGTTTGTAACAACTTAAATAGAGGCGTTAAAATTAATACAACTAACAATAGACTTACAACGAATTTAACGTACTTTTGTAAATTTGAATTCGGAAGAATAAGATGAAGCATTGTCGCTAAGAGTAAAAAAACGATAATATTTCTAATCCACTCTGTAACAAATTGCATACTCTTCACCTCCTATCGCATCATGAGCGTAATGTTCCCCGCAGCAATAATAATCGTGATACTTAAAAAGAACATAAACGACACGATAGCTAAACAAGCAAATACGTAAATGATACTTCGTCCGATAATATCTAAACATTGAATAATTGCTCCTCCGCCAACTGGTTGCAATACTGCCGCTGCGAATTTATAAATAAATGCGATACAAAATATTTGAATCGCTGGAAAAGCGACAATTAGGCACAGAATGACGAGCCCGATAATCCCGACTGTGTTTTTTAATAATCCAGATGCACTAATAACGGTATCCGCTGCCTCAGTAAACATCCTTCCTACTACAGGAATGAAGTTTCCTGTTACAAATTTAGCAGTTTTCACAGCTATGCCATCAGCAACGGCTGAAGCGGTTCCCTGTACAGATAATACCCCTAAAAAAACCGTCAAAAAGATACCCATAATCCCAACGCTAACGTTTTGCAAAAGCTTGGACAATTTCGTAACTTTATATTGATCACTCATCGTACTTACAATACTTAATATAGTTGCAAGTAATAAAAGTGGTAGAACGATATAATTCATAAGAAGCCCACTCGTATTCATTAAGAAAATGATGATTGGATGGAAAAATGCTACAGACACGACACCACCACCAGTCGCTATGAGTGCAAGTAAAATTGGTAATAATGCTAGTATGAAATCTACCATTGTTTGTATCGTTTCTCTTGCATATGTCATAACAACATAAAAACTATTTAAGGCGAAAATAATAAGTACCATGTATACGACTGCATCAGCAATTTTACTTACGCTACTCTTCGAAAAAGCAGATTGCAGTGATTGTAACAATGCACTAAAAATCGTGAGCATAATGAGCGTTCCAAGTAATTTTCCATTTGCAACGAGCTCGTGAAATAAATATTTTAATAACCCTAGCATCCACTCTTTTATGGAGAATTCTTTCTCTCCCTTTACAAACTCCATAAAACTTCCTTTTTGACTCTCTGGTAAATAACCCCCATATTTTGTAACAAGCCCGTCCCAAAATTGCTTCACATCTTCAATTCCGAGCTTATCCAATTGTTGATCCATGACGTTTGTTTCTATAGGAGAAGCTTGTACAACAATCGGTAAAGAAAAGAAAAGGAAGCAAGCAAATAGCAGCTTAGCTCCGAACTTCCTCAACATTCACTCCCCCTTATCCCGTAGGTAAAAATCCGAGAATGGTTTCAATTACAACCGTCAAAATAGGAATCGCCATAACGAGAATCAAGATTTTCCCAGCTAATTCAATTTTCGAAGCGATTGCGCTTTGACCAGCATCTTTTGTTATTTGCGCTCCAAACTCAGCGATATAAGCAATCCCAATAATTTTCAATAACGTTTCTACATATACGTTACTAACTTTCGCTTCACTCGCCACTCTCTCAATCATTTGTAAAATAGAGTGGATTTGATCAATTAACAGAAGAAACATCATGCTACCAATGAACACAATAAATAACGATGTAATACTAGATTTATGCTGGTTCAAAACAGCAGCTAAAAATGTAGCAACGAGGCCTAATCCGACAATTTGTATAATTTCGATTCGAATCGCCTCCTTTATTGGAAGAGAAAGACACTTTTAATCTTGTCGAACAGAGTATTAATTAAAAATGCAACATGAAATAAAATAACAACGAAACCGACAAGGATAACCCAATTTGCAATATCCTCACGCTTTAATTCTTTTAGTACGGTATGAATGAAAGCTAAAACAATGCCGATTCCGGCGATTTGAAATATTAATCCAACGTCAATGGACATCGCCTTTCTCCCCCCTATAGCAGTAAAATTACGATAAGTAGCCCTGCTAGTACCCCTAAACTCTTTATCATTTTTTCGTATTGTAGTTGTAAAGCTTTTGCTTCGCCTTCTTCTCTTTCCAAATGCGTAATACATAAGCGAATATGTTTTTGTTGTGATTCACGATCATGTTGTCCGAGTGTTTCACCAAATTGTTGCAAAATCTCATACTCAGTTTGTTTAAACGCCGTTAATGACCAGTTCTCCTTCAAGCTATCAATCCAAGCTTCTCTAACTGTTTGTTCCCCGCTTTCTAGACGTCTCGAAAAGCTTTGAAATATCCAATTTAATGGCTTGGGCATTTGCTTAACTAATCGCTCTGCAGCTTCAGATAAAGGTGTGTGCCCATACATAATTTCAGCTTCTAATGATTGTAATGCCGCCTTCAATAACCTAAGCTGCCGCGGTCTCTCACTATACCGCTTAGCGTATGAAAATCCGAAAAAAGTGCTAACAGCAACTATTAATACCGCACCAAATATTTTCACCATACGCCTTGAGCCTTTCTATGAGGTAATACTGGTTTTCCATCTCTGTCTTTCACTTGCATAACCGTTCCTGGTCCTCTCGCTTTTGACAATTCCACAAACCTATCAAATACACCGAGTTCCAGCACTGCCTGTAACGATGGACGTTTCACAACATCATCATAAGAAAATCCGTGTGCACTTATAAAAAGCTGAACGCCAGCATGCACCGCCTCCATAATCGCTTCACTATCTTCTTTACGTCCAATTTCATCTACGATTAATATGTCTGGACTCATAGAACGAATCATCATCATCATTCCTTCAGCTTTTGGACAAGCATCTAATACATCTACTCGCGTGCCAAAGTCATATTGCGGGACCCCTTTCACACAGCCCGCAATTTCTGATCGTTCATCCACAATTCCCACTTTACATGAAGGAATTTCCGAAGCACTCACACCTTGACTCATACAGCGTGCTACATCTCTTAAAAGTGTTGTTTTTCCCGTTTGCGGTGGGCCAATTACCATCGTGTTTAACCATCGTGATGCATAAAGATATGGCAGAAGCGGCTCAGCAATCCCTATTTTTTGACGGGCAATACGAATATTAAAAGAAGAGACATCCCTAATCATTTTCACCGCACTTTTTTCTGTAATGACTTTTCCGGCTAGGCCAATTCTATGTCCTCCTCGTAGTGTCACATATCCACGTTTCAATTCCTCTTCCATCGTATAAATCGAAAATTGACTTAATTTATTCAATAAGTAGAGTGCATCTTCCGCTGTAGCAATATAGTCATAAAAAAACACTTCTCCATGCGCGATACACTCTAGCGGCCTTCCAATTCGAACGCGAATTTCTTCTAGAGCATCATATTGCTTACAACCTTCAACTAACTGTTTCATCGTTTTCGGTAATACCTCTAATACTTCTTTCATAAGCTTCTCCCCACTATACTCGACTTACTATTTCAACAACGCGATAAAAATGCAGCCAATTCCAAGCGCTAGAAAAAAGAGTTTCAGGAAAGAAATTTCACTTGCTACACTCGCTATGCCAATTGTCATTGTTAAAATTAATACGGTCGGTCCAACAAACGCCAACATACCATTTATAAACAATGCTTTCTTCGCATCATTCACATAAAGCATAAGCAAAGCGGCGAATATTTCCGCGCTACCTGAAAACAACCGAAGTAACCCCATCACAAGTACGGATGTTTCCATTGCCGCTAGCCACTGTTTCATTCTCTCACCTTCTCCCATAACGGTTACTAGTTCCTTATTCTAAAAAAGAATATATTTGTACAACCATATGCAGAGGTTGTCTATTTCAGAAGTAAAAACATAATTTTCCTATTCCGGCCTCGTTCGAATCTGAATATTCTTATTTTTCATGATATATTTAATAGAAAAGGAGTATGGGCGATGCAGCACGTTACTTTATTACCACTCGATTTTCGCTATGCAAATGTGATTTTCGAGCTATCAAGCAATCCACATGTAAAAAATGCATTAGGGCTAAAAGTAGAATCAGTGGAAGATACAAAAACATTCATTCTATTTGCAATTGAAGAGGAACGAAAAAAGCACTCCTTATCAAGAGTGATTGTAAATGAAGAAAATGAAATAATTGGCCTCACCACACTTAAACATATTAATTATGAGAAAAAGCAATCTCACATTGGCAGTTGGATCGGCTATCCATACTGGGGAAAAGGATATAACGAGGCCGCTAAAAAAGAAATCTTTAAAGTTGCTTTCTTAGACTTACAACTCACATACGTATTCGCTGGTGCTAAAACGACTAACATTCGCTCTTTAAAGGCGCAAGAGAAACTACCTTATATTTCATTGCATGTGGAAAACAAGTTTCCAGGCGAACATGCTGCACTTGAGAAAGAAGTAAAGTCACCTTGCTCACTACATGTCGTATCACGCAAGAATTTTTTAAATTGGCTGGACGTACAAAATGAGGGGGGAAAATATGAAAGCATTAAAAATTAGTTTAACAATTGTAGTAGAATTAGCTATTATTTATCTTTTTTCAGAATTCGTTGGTTGGTCATTTATGGAGAGCTTTTTCCTTGGTAGCCTAGCAATATTTGCGATTACATGGTTAATTATTATGAGTAAGTTTAGAAATAACAATATGGATCATGCAATGAATAAAACTTTTACCGGTGTTGAAACTGGTGAAATACGCCCGTTTCAAATTGTTTTGACTCCATATATTATGGGTACCCTTTCACTCGTCACAGTTAGTTTTGTTATAACTGCCATTTACTATCTACCTTACTTTCTATAAAAAAAGCACTCGTGATAATCACGAGTGCTTTTTTTACTATGCACGAGAAACGTATTTACCTTCACCAGTGTTGATGATAAGCATTTCGCCTTCGTTAATGAAGATTGGTACTTGTACAACAAGACCAGTTTCTAATGTAGCTGGCTTTGTTACGTTAGAAGCTGTGTCACCTTTAATACCAGGTTCTGTCTCTGACACTTTTAATTCAACAGTATTCGGAAGTTCAACACCAAGTACTTCATCTTGGTATGTCATAATAGATACTTCCATGTTTTCTTTTAGGAATTTTAATTCGCGCTCAATTTGGTTTTCACCAAGTTCGATTTGCTCATAAGTTCCGTTATCCATAAATACGTGAGACTCACCACTCGCGTATAAGTATTGCATACGACGGTTTTCGATGTGTGCTTTTTCTACTTTTTCACCTGCACGGAATGTTTTCTCTTGAACAGATCCTGTGCGAAGATTACGTAGTTTAGAGCGAACAAATGCAGCACCTTTACCTGGCTTTACGTGTTGGAAATCCATTACTTGCCAAAGGGCATTGTCCACTGAAATTGTTAAACCTGTACGAAAATCGTTTACTGAAATCATGTAAAAAAATCCTCCTGTGTATTACAAAATAATAAGTTCTTTTGGTGATTTCGTTATTACTTCATTACCTTCACTTGTTACAATGATATCATCTTCAATACGTACTCCGCCAACACCTGGAATATAAATACCTGGTTCTACTGTTACAGCCATACCTGGTTCAAGTACTGTATCAGAACGGAACGCTAAACCTGGTGCTTCATGGATTTCAAGACCAATTCCATGACCAGTAGAGTGCCCGAAGTATTCACCATATCCTTTTTCCGTTATGTAATCACGCGTTAATGCATCAGCCTCACGGCCCGTTAAACCAGCTTTAATACCGTTCACACCACGTAGTTGTGCTTCTAAAACGATATTATAAATTTCTTTTAATTTATCAGATGGCTCACCGACTGCAATCGTACGAGTAATATCAGAGCAATATCCTTTGTAATAAGCGCCGAAGTCTAATGTAACGAAATCTCCTTTTTCTATCACTTTTTCAGATGCCACGCCGTGCGGTAATGCCGAACGAAGACCTGAAGCAACGATAATATCAAACGAAGAAGATGTTGCTCCTTGTTTTCTCATGAAAAATTCAAGTTCATTTGACACTTCAATTTCAGATACTCCCGGGCGAATGAATGATAGAATATGCTCAAAGGCAGCATCTGCAATCTGTGCAGCTTCCTTTAATATCTTAATCTCTGAATCAGTCTTTATCAAGCGTAACTTTTCTACAAGCCCAGAAGTCGGGATAAATTCGGCTTCGATCGCTTCATTATGCGTTACGTAAGAGCTATATGTAAGAGTATCTTGCTCAAAGCCAAGCTTTTGAATTCCAAGTTCTTTCACTTGCTTTGCAACTTCATCAATAATTAATCCTGCATGCTGTACAATTTCATATCCAACAGCTTGTTTACTAGCCTGCTCTACATAACGAAAATCCGTAATAAATTGAGCACGTTCTTTTGAAATAAGTACAACACCAGCTGTTCCAGTGAAGTTAGCCATGTATCTACGACTATGTTCATTTGTTAACAAAATACCGTCAATACCAGCCTCAACAAATGCGCTTCTTAATCTTTCGATTTTCTCCATTACTTTATGCCTCCCTTAATTTCTCCATTAATGCAAATAACGCTAACTTATAGCCATAAAAACCAAATCCAACAATTTGTCCCGCACAAACAGCCGCCGTCACAGATTCGTGACGGAACGATTCACGCTGGTGAATGTTAGAAATATGTACTTCAATAACAGGAATCGAAATGCTCGCAATTGCATCTCGAATCGCATAGCTATAATGCGTAAATGCTCCAGGATTTAAAATGATCCCTTCATATATATCTTCAGCCTCATGAAGACGATCGATAATAGCACCTTCATGATTCGATTGGAAACATTCTAACTCCACTCCCATTTTCTCTGCTTCTTGTTTCATATCTGTTTCAAGCGTCGCTAACGTTCCTTTTCCGTATACATTTACTTCCCTAACGCCAAGGCGATTTAGGTTAGGACCATTTACGAGGAGTAACTTTTTCATTTTCTTAAAACTCCTTAATATTAAAGAATGTCTATACGACATTTTAACATACGAATCACTTGTTTGAATAGTTTGTCTTCTCGAGCCCTTCTCCTCTATTTGTATTGTTCGCTTCGAATGCAACAGAATATGAAATAAAGACACCATATAATATAAAGATACATGCTGTTGTTATGATTGTTTCTTTCGGTAAATGAAGTGCACTTTTAATAACAGGTGCCATTATCCCCATTCCAAAAAATATTAGTACCCACCAAAATAAACCGTATAGTATACCAGGTAATATACCTTCGAATTTTTTAAAAAGAGCTTTATAGAGCAAGGCCACTAAAATTGAAAGAAGTCCCATACAAACGATACCTAGCACATTTCCCCAAACTCCTTCTTTCCAATCGCCAAATGCAAACGGTAATAGGAAATAATTAGGACCAGCTTCTGTAAACGAGAATATATGAAGGAAATACCATATACTTCCCCAAAACAAGCCACCAAATAAACCAATTTGTACAAAGTTCCTTATCGTTGATTGTTCTTGATTCACATTGACACCTCCGCTCAATAGTATGCCCGAAACTATTTTGAAGCATGTTTAAATTCTGCAAAATTTGTCTATAAAAAGAATAAGAAATGTCCGACTCTCGTAACATTTTCCCTTGTCATCTGCCTGTATTTGTCGATAAAATAAAGGAAACTCGGTGATTGTCTTATTTCAAGATGACAGAACCAAGTATGACAATTGCCTCTTTTTCTACATAAGAGAGAAACAAATACAGGTTGGTGTTAACATGGCAGAAGAGTCAAAACAAATATATGGCGGGCAGGCAGTCATAGAAGGAGTTATGTTTGGCGGTAGAGAATATACTGTTACAGCGGTTCGTCGTAAAGATAAATCGATTGAATTTTATCGTTTACCACGCGTTCGTAATAAAGCATTATCTATCCTAAAGAAAATTCCATTTTTACGAGGTATTGCCGCTATCGTGGATGCAAGTGCGAATGGGGCGAAACATTTAAACTTTGCTTCAGAACGATTTGATGTCCACCCAGAAGAAGATGAACAAATTGCAAATAAAAAAGAAGAACAATCAAAATTAACGATGGTATTAGGAGTTGCAGCAGTTGGCGTTTTATCGTTCATATTCGGTAAAGTAATTTTCACAGCAGTTCCTGCACTTTTAGCTGAATTAACGAGACCGATTTTCCCATCTCATACAGGGCAAATCATTGTCGAAAGTGTCATTAAGCTCATGCTATTATTGAGCTATATATACTTCATTTCTTTAACCCCACTTATTAAGCGGGTATTTCAGTACCACGGTGCGGAACATAAAGTAATCAATGCTTACGAGAATAACCTCCCACTGACTGTAGAAAATGTTCAAAAGCAAACTCGCCTCCATTATCGCTGTGGCAGTAGCTTTATAATATTTACAGTCATTATTGGAATGTTTGTTTATTTCCTAGTTCCTACAGATCCACTTTGGGCAAGGGTAGTCAACCGAATTTTATTAATTCCAGTTGTTCTCGGCATTTCTTTTGAAGTATTACAATTTACCAATCGATTACGAGATGTCCCTGTTTTGCGAGTACTTGGATATCCAGGATTATGGCTACAACTATTAACAACGAAAGAACCAACAGATGATCAAGCAGAAGTTGCAATCGCATCGTTTGAAGAATTATTACGTTTAGAAAACAAACAATAATTATTTAAAAATGGTGTTCAACTCCTTTCCTCATCGTTAATATACTAATTTTAATATATGTTTTTAGGAGGTGTCCCTTATGAACGGTCGTTCGTTTACATTCGCTATATTTGTGCTTATTATCGGATTAGCAATATTCGGCCTTGTTTCATCTGTTATTACAGATCCAATGGGAGTATTGAAAAACATTGGTATCATGTTAGCTGTCGTCGGTATCTTTTACTTACTCTACAAAATGTTTACAAACTCTAGTGGTTCTGCAAATTCGCAAAGCTCATATAAGCGTGCAGCGAAACAATCGAACCGCAAACACGGGAAACAAAATGTAGCACCCCTAAGTAATTCTTTCTTGAAACGAAATGCTTCTGATGACAAGGGGAAAAAGGGTAATTCTCCATCGTTGAAAAGAAAAAGAAAACAATCTCATTTAACTGTCATTGAAGGTAAAAAAAACAAAAAGAAAGACCGTGCTTCCTTTTAGGAAATACGGTCTTTTTTTATCTCAATTAGTATGGGCAAATAATCAGTGGGGATGAGAAAAGCCACGACTGATTAAAGTTTTACTTTATATGTTGAAGTACTTCTTTCAAACTTTTATCTTTCATACTTTCGATACGAAGGTGATGGTTTTCAAATTGTAAATTTCTTGTCACATCATTAGGTACGACGACACATTTTAATCCTGCTGCAATTGCTGCTTTCAATCCATTTAATGAATCTTCAAATACAACAGCTTCCGATGGTTCAACTCCTAATTCTTCTATCGCAACTTTATAAAGGGCTGGATCTGGTTTTACTTTCTCGACATCTTCTCTCGTTTTAATCACTTCAAAATACTCTCTAATCTGTAGCTCTTCCAAATAACGAACGACCCACTCTCTAGATGAGCTAGAGGCTAATGCGATTTTTAATCCAAGTTCTTTCGCTTCTTCTAAATATTCTTTTACACCGTCACGGGCTTTCGGTATTTTCATTTTTTCTTTATGTAAAGTTGTTACTTTTTCCTTTAATGTATGCTCATTAAACTTTTCTTTTAATTGCTCTTTTAAATATGCATAAAGCACTTCATCTGTCGTTCCAATACATTTCGCAAATTCCTCTAAAGGTAACTCGCTGCCGTATTCACGAACAGCATCTCTGAAAGAGTGAAACCATATTGTTTCTGTGTCCACAATTAATCCATCAAAATCAAAAATAATCGCTTTCATGATTCTCCCATCCTTTTCGATTGAAATAAAAAAGGAAACGCCACACGTTCCCCTTAATTACTTTTCTCTTCATTTGCTTTTTGAACACCACGAAGTGTTTCTACTCGAACTTCATCTTGTTCAAAGTATTGTACTAAATCACCGATACGGTCAATTGATTCCCAACTTAAATGATGTTCAATTCCTTCTACATCATTATAAATTTTGCTTTCATCCACACCGATAATGCGCATGAACTGTTCTAACAATTCATGACGATATACGAGACGTTCTCCGATTTTTTTACCTTTTGATGTTAATACAAGCCCTCTATATTTTTCATAAATTAGATATTCGTCTTTGTCTAATTTTTGTACCATTTTTGTTACAGAGGATGGATGTACACTAAGCGCTTCAGCAATATCAGATACACGGGCATAACCCTTTTCATCAATCAACAAATAAATTTGTTCAATATAATCTTCCATACTAGGGGTAGGCATCGGTTTCCTCCATCCAATTTCATTTTGCTTATTCCGTGCGAAGCAATCAATAAAATGATACACCAGAAAGAATAACGTGACAAGGTGGAAACGAGCCTAAATATATAAAACAAAAAAAGAATCCATATTCGCATACAGATTCCCCTTATGTAAAATATTGAATTTCTGCATCAGGAAAATACTCATGTATATAACTTCTTATTGTTGCCTCCAGCACTTCTGCATCATCCTTTTGATATACATATTTCCCAATACCGTATCGTCCCCATTTATATTTCCGCTTCTCCTCATCCATTTCAAGTTTCGTATTCGGATAACGTTCTTGAATGACTTTTTTGGCTGGTTTCGTAAAACGATGTTGAATTAATTCAAAAGTTAAATTTGGTATCTTCATGTCTTTTAACGCATTGTACAATCGTTCAAACAATTCACGGTACCCTTCTTCCCACCCTTCATGCATATAAATTGGCGCAACAATAAAGCCAAGCGGATAACCAGCCCCCGCTACTTTACGAGCAGCTTCAATTCGCTCTTCAAATGGTGATGTCCCTGGTTCAAAATTTTTAATCACATAACGTGAATTAATACTAAATCGAAAACGCGTTTTCCCATTATGCTTTGCATCTAATAAATGATCAACGTGCGAATATTTCGTAACAAAACGTAAACGTCCATTTTCACTTTCTCCGATGAACTCTATCGCCTGCTTTAATGCATGCGTTAAATGATCAATTCCAACGATGTCTGATGTACACGCCGCTTCAAATCTTGTTATTTCAGGGGCCCTTTCATCCATATATTGCTTTGCCTTCTCAAATATTTCATCTAGATTCACATACACCCTTACGTAAGGTTTACTACCAAGTGTCGTTTGCAAATAACAATAATGACAATGTCCCATACACCCTGTTGCAAGCGGGATTGCATATTCAGCTGATGGCTTTGATGTATCAAACTTTAATGTCTTCCTCACCCCAACGACAAGTGTCGCTTTTGCATTACGATACTTTTGCAATTCATTTTCGCCTGGCAAATTTCTAATTTGATTGTGTGATGTCGTTTCACGAATTTCTAATCCCATCTTCGTAAACTTCTCATAAAGCTCTTTTCCAAGTGGATATTCGAGTGCCCTCGGTTCAAAGTAAACGAGCTTTGGCATAAATGGTTTCATATGCTTCCCTCCTCTAGTTAGTATGGGAAACAAAGTAAAATTAACGCAGATTAAAGTTTTCCACTTCAGTAACTTGCGTTGCAAGTTACTGAATGTTATAATTTGGATATCAGCTACCTTGCAACGCAAGTTACCTGGATGTTACCTGGATAAAAGGTGGTGAAATCATGCACAGCCAAATGTTAAAAGGTGTACTAGAAGGTTGCATTCTATACATCATTTCACAAGAAGAAGTGTACGGATATGAACTGAGTACAAAATTAAATAAACACGGCTTTACATTCGTAAGTGAAGGAAGCATATATCCTTTATTGTTACGTATGCAAAAAGAGAAACTTATTGAAGGTACATTAAAGGCTTCCTCTCTTGGACCGAAGCGAAAATATTATCACGTAACTGATAAGGGATTAGAACAACTTGAAGAATTTAAGCAAAGCTGGGGAATGGTTTCAACGACGGTAAACAACTTATTACAGGGAGAGTGATGGGGATGAAGGCGAAAGATTTGGTTGAATTGAACAATAAAAAACGAGAACTTCTAACACCTGAAAACGAATCTGCTTACGGTGATATGTTAGTATATCTTCGATTATCTAACGTACCCGAGCAACAAATGGAGGAACTTTTACTAGAAATATTAGATCATCTTATCGAAGCACAAACAGAAAATAAAAATGCTTACGACATCTTTGGAGATGATTTACAATCTTATTGCGATGAACTTATATCAGCTTCACCAACCCAAACAAAGCTAGAAAAAACTTCTTTAATTGGATTTGCTATTAGTTTACTTCTTGCTATACAGTTTGGCATAGATGCAATTATTTCATTTTTTATGTTTCTCTTTGAAAAAAACAATACATTATCAAGTCCGCCTTTTAGCATCCTTGGAACTACTTTTTCTGTTTCACTAATTATACTAGGCATACTGTTTATTTTATATTTATTAAAGCGTTACTCCTTTGATCAGAAGATGAATTGGAAAAGAAGAATTCTATTTGGTTTCGCTTTCGCTACTCCATTTTGTTCAGCTGTATTTTTAAATGTCTATTTTAAAAAACAACCCTATCTCATTTATCATCTAACCTTTTGGCAAAACGCCTTAATCGCTATCCTATTTTTTATTTTATATAAATTACTATACAAAAAATCAAATTTTTAACAGCCTCTCAAAAGGCTGTTTTTTCTTCTGTCTAATTTTACAAATTGAAAAATTTCATAAAGAAAATAAGAAAAATGCAAAATAATTAAAGTTAATTGTTGACGTGATGCTTTTATTATCGGTATCATAAATCTTCGTGAGCAATTATTTTTCGTTATACGATTTTTTTATTATTACTGAATTTTTGAGAGGAGAAATTAGATGTCAGTTAAGAAGAAAACGCAAGTACGCACCGGCAAAATGGTACGTGAACTAATGTTAGCAGACGAAGATGTAAATGCTTCGCTAATTATGGTATATAGTGAAAACGGTGTAAACGCAGAAATTAAAATCGAGGGCTTAACGCCAAAATGTAACGAAGAATTATTTTTGAGCGGAAACGTGGATTGGAACAAGAGTGTTATTTATAAAATTGTTGATTTCACTGGGAACGCTGAGGTTGGTAAAGTTACATTAACAGCGATGAACAAAAACAATGTTTCTCTAGAAGTTGAACGCGTTATGTGGAGCAAAGAAAATAAAGAAGCTGCTGAGCAAGAAGAAACAGTTGTAGAAGCTACTCCGAAAAAAGAAGTAGTTGTAGAAGCTCCAAAAGCAGTTACACCTGCTCCAAAACCTGTTACGCGAGTAGAAACACCTGCTGCAGCACCTAAACCTACTCCGGTACCAACGCTGAAACCAGTAAGTGTTGAAGCGGCTGTAGAACTATCTACTCCAGCACCTGTGAAAAAAACAGTACCTACTCCAGTTAAAAAGCAAGAGACAGCTCCGGTTACTCCTGCAAAACCAAAGCAACCTGCTTTGACTGAAACAAATACAAAACTACAAGAAAATTATGTTAAACTTGTGAAAAAGACAATTGAAGTTTGTCAAGATTACGAGCTTGGCATCGACATAGATGATTCTATTGAAGGATTAAAAGAAGAGCTACAAAGCCAAGGTATTAGCGTTACATTCGACAAAGAAATTATGGACGTTGTAAATCGCCTTCGTTCTTTACAAGATAAAGGAATCAAAGTAGAAAAAGTACTTAATTTACTATAAAAATAAGGAGATGGCGGTCGCCATCTCCTTATTTTTTATAATTCCATTCGTTACTTTCATACTTCTCTTTTGCTAATGTTTGAACTTCATGAAGCTGTTCTTCTGTTAGTTCATACGGCACAAGCTCTATATCTAATCCTTTTTCAAATCCAGTTTCAAACGCTTTAATTAACTGTTCAATCGTAAATGTACGATCTGTTAATTCATTAATCGCTACCGCTTTAGAAGAAAACATATTTTTCATACGCTCTTTTACACGTTCATTCGGGAATAAAAATAGATCGTATAACTCATCTAAATCTATTTCTAACGGAATAGAACCGTGCTGTAAAATAACACCTTTTTGACGTGTTTGAGCACTGCCTGCGATTTTTCTTCCTTCCACTACAATCTCATACCAAGATGGTGCATCAAAACATACACCTGAACGTGGGTTTTTCAAATTTTCACGATCCGCTTCTGTTTTGGGAACCGCATAATATGCTTCTAATCCTAATGCCTTAAAACCGTCTAATAACCCTTGCGAAATAACGCGATACGCTTCTGTAACTGTTTTTGGCATATTTGGATGATCTTCAGACACAATAACACTGTATGTTAATTCTTTATCATGTAATACACCCCTGCCGCCTGTTTGACGACGAACGAAACCATATTCCTTTTCGTTAACTACATCCATATTAATGTCTTTTTCAACACGCTGAAAATACCCGACTGTTAGTGTCGGCACTTCCCATTCATAAAAACGAATTGTTGGCGGCATTTTCTTTTCACTTTGCCAATTTAATAAGCATTCATCTAACGCCATATTAAATGCTGGTGAACATTGACCAGAGTTAATATAACACCATTTTTCTTTTCCCATCCTGCACCTCATATAACCAATTATTTTTCACATTCTCTAGTCTACCAAATTCGACAAAATTTGTGAAAGAATACGAAATTTCTTCATATATGCGAATGAATCTGTTGCATAAATACATATGGGCATTATAATATTGAAAGTAGGATTAGAAAAAAGGGAGCGATAGAACCGTGTCAACAAGTTGGATTATTTTATTAGCCGTAATCGTAGCGTTCATCGGTTACACTGTATGGATGTATTTCTATCAGAAAAAATTAATTAAAACTCTTACAGAAGAAGAATTTCGCGCTGGCTACCGTAAAGCACAGCTTATCGATATTCGCGAAGCAGACGAATATAACGCAGGGCACATTTTAGGTGCACGTAACATTCCGTTATCACAAATTCGCCTTCGCCACAAAGAACTTCGCCAAGATCAACCTGTTTATTTATACTGCCAAAGCGGATTCCGTACAGGCCGTGCAGCTCAATACTTAAAAAAACAAGGCTACAAAGATTTCTACCAATTAAAAGGTGGATTTAAATCTTGGTCAGGCAAAATTAAAAAGAAATAACATACAAAAACTAGCTGTATAATTCAGCTAGTTTTTTCATTCCATATTGTTCGCAATGTACAGTAGATTTTGTTTAATCACATCTTCATCTTTCTCGTCTACATTACGATATAATAGCTGATATTCAATCCCCTTCTCTTTCCATATAAGCGTAGCAAATTCGTCCCCTCGCTCGTAATCATCCTTATTTTTAAAATAAGCAGGTGCTCCATTATTCAATTTCATTTGTTCTTGAAATCGATTCTCTTCTACGAGGTATGGAAAACTGTAAGAAAAGTTGGCCACTGTCAATTCTATATAATCGTGCCTTCCTTTCTCTTGTTGCTTATATTTAATCGTTAATACAGCATTCTTCTTTCCCATCGTTCTTACCTCTCCCTTCACATCACTCATAGTGTCATAAGGTAAAAACGTTGGAACTTTAAACTTTGCCGGAAAATATTTTGGAAGTTCCTTTAGGGGAATCGGATCAGTAACACGGTCCTTAGCCCCTCCTGTTGTTCCTACAAATGTTTTTTCTTCTTGCATCGTTTGCTGAAATGAACATGAGCTAAGTATTACACTAGAAAACACGAAACAAATGATTCCTTTTTTCAATTTGTTTCCGCCCTTTCATACCGCTCTCTTAACGAGCGAAGCGTTTATACTCTCTTCTATTCGCTTCGTTATGAAACGCCTCCTCCGAAAACTTTCCACGTTATTCTCACACATTTTGACAAAACTTCTTTGCAAACATATAAAAAAGGCCCCCGCTACTCTCACGCCCAAATAAAAAGGTTACGCGAATAACAGAAGTCATGTTTATAACATAGTTTGTGAAAAGCTTTTCAGGTCAAGATTTTTTCATTCTTATTATTTTCCCCTTATAATTAAGTAAAGAGGTGATACATATGGCCAATATAAAACAGATTGCAAAAACTGCTGGTGTATCCATAGCAACTGTTTCCCGCGTCCTTAATAATCACCCTTACGTAAAAGAAGAAAAACGTAAGCGTGTTCTAGATGCAGTTGAAGAATTGAACTATGCAAAAAATATTAATGCTATTCATTTAATAAAGGGAAAAACATATACAATCGGGGTTATGCTCCCTTTCATTAATGTTCCATACTTCAGTACCATTATTGAAGGAATCGGAAACGAAGCATTAGCAGCTGGATATCATATTAATTTATGCCAAACGAATTACGATAGTATTGAAGAAATTCGCGTTCTTGAAATGATGAAAATGAAACAATTCGACGGGATGATTATTTGCTCTCGAACGAGTTCATGGGAAAAAATTGAACCGTTCGCAAAATTTGCCCCCATTATTTCATGTGAAAAAATGAAACATCCGCTCATTTCATCTGTCTTTGTAGATCATTATGAAGGATTCCGCCTTGGCACTTCCTATTTACTCCGTAAGGGCCATGAAAAAATCGGCATTTGTTTAGCAAGAGAAACAAGCGTTAATTCAATCGAGCGTAAAAAAGCTTTCGCCGATACTCTTCATCACGAAGGAAAAACCGTACACCCTGATTGGATTTTTCATCAATGTTATACGATGCAGGACGGGGCAAAAATACTTCATCGTATTTTAAACATGAAAAATCGTCCAACCGCTATTTTTACAGCGAACGATCAAGTTGCAGCTGGTTTATTAACAGAGGCGCGAAAACATGGCATTCGCATACCTGAAGACCTCGCTATCCTCGGATTTGATAACCATGAAATTTCAAAAGCATTAGAAATTACAACTATTGAACATCCCGGGCTCACAATGGGCTCATATGCTTTTTCTTTATTCCATAAACAAATTCAAAGTGAGCAAATTATCGGCAGCGCAGAAGAACTTTCATTCCATTTAATTGAGCGAGAAACAGTATAAAAAGGAGCGTTAACTATAGCGCTCTTTTTTATATTCTTCACCTATTGACTTTTTATTTTCCATCTCATATAATTAACCTAACGAACGGTAGGTAGGGGATGAAAATGACAGCAAACCGCATTAAAGCTGTAGCTCTTTCTCATTTCGCACGCTACGGCTATGAAGGAACTTCATTAGCAAATATTGCTCAAGAAGTTGGGATTAAAAAACCATCGATTTACGCACACTTTAAAGGAAAAGAAGAGTTGTACTTTACATGTTTAGAGGCTGCTCTTCAAAAAGATGTACAGAGCTTCACAGATGATATTGAAAAATTTTCAACGTCATCTACAGAAGAACTTCTCGTAAGTCTGTTAAAAGGCTATGCAAAACGATTTGGTGAAAGTGAAGAATCAATGTTTTGGTTACGAACTTCTTATTTTCCACCTGATGCATTTCGCGAACAAATTATTGATAAAGCAAATGTACACATTGAGAACGTTGGAAAACTTTTATTCCCTGTATTTAAAAGGGCAAGCGAGCAAGATGAGCTGCATAACATTGAAATAAAAGATGCCTTAGAGGCTTTTCTATGCTTACTTGACGGTCTTATGGTTGAACTACTATACGCAGGTTTAAATCGTTTTGAGACACGTTTAGACGCTTCTTGGAAAGTATTTTGGCGCGGACTTTCAAACTGACGGATTGCTCCTTTGCAATGCGTCGTTTTTAAGCCCTTTACCTAACGACTGGTAGGAAGGAGAAATGACATATGGCATGGATTTATGTAATCATAGCTGGTATTATTGAAATCTTTTGGGTGATTGGACTTAAAAAAGCGGAGGCACCACTTGAATGGGCTGGTGTTGCGTTATTAATTACAATTAGTTTCGTCTTATTATTTAGAGCTTATAAAGATTTACCTGTCGGTACTGTATACGCAGTCTTTACAGGAATTGGAGCTGGTGGGATCGTTCTTACAGAGATTTTCATCTTCGGAGAACCTTTCTCTATTGTAAAAGTTTTATTAATCGGTTTAATCTTCTTCGGAGTAATCGGGCTAAAACGAGTAACAGAAGAAAAAGAAGCGAAGGAGGCCGCATAAAATGGCTTGGGTATTTTTAATTCTAGCTGGTATTTGTGAAATTATTGGTGTACTCTTTATGAAAGTAGCCACTGAAAAGAAAGGCTGGGCACCAAAAGTTATTTTAATCGCTAACTTCGGCGTAAGCTTCTTCTTCTTATCCCTCGCGATGGACACATTACCGATGGGAACTGCTTACGCGATTTGGACTGGAATCGGAACTGCCGGAAGTGCACTTCTAGGTATTCTTATTTTCCGTGAATCAGCGGATTGGCGTCGTCTTGCCTTCTTAAGCTGCATTCTATGCGGTGCTGTTGGCTTAAAACTATTAAGCTAACGTGAGGTGACTGTCATGTGGAAAGAAAAAGGAAAACAAATGTTAGCATGGATTACACTCGGGATCGTCATTCTATTACAAATAAGTTTTCATATAATAGAATGGTTGTTTCATAAAGTATTATCCATTCTTACATTCCTTCCTAACATGGCACTTGAATTTGCATCTATCGCTTGGTCAATTATTGCTTCCATTGCAATCGTCATTATATGGAGTATCGCCAAACTATGGAATAAATTATTTAAAAAGGACAGTACTTCTGAAAAAGAGTAACTGTCCTTTTTTATATTCATTCAGACTTTCTGTAGAAGTTTGATGCGATAAGACAAAGAAGACCAGCTATGACAATACTTATACCAATCCCTTTATGCAAATTAGAAAATGGTGATGGGATATCTGAGTAAAAATTTGCTAATATGAGACCGATTGAAACGAAAAGTACCCCTATTCTATATAACCATTTTCTTTTATTCATCATTCTCCCCCCTAAAATTTTTCATACACTCCTTTCTTTTGGACATACTACCTAAAAAAGGAGTGGATAATATGCAAAATTCTATACATAAGCAGATCCTATTTTTATTTTTCCTCTTTCTCATTCTCGTTATCGTTTTCAGCTTTATATTACATACTCCAAAAGATGTTGTACCGAATAGCCTCTCTGTTTATAAACTCTTACTTTCATATTGTCGTTATTAAAGAAGGTGCCTTATATGGCACCTTTTAAAATTCTCTCTTCTCATACAATTTCACTGAAACGAAGATAGATACTATGAACATGCAAATTGAACCAATGAATAGCACGCTGTTATATAGTTGAATTTGTTCTAGGCTGATTTGAAAGAACATAGAACAAATTGCTATCGGTGCTATTAGTATGAAAAGCGTAATAAAAATAGTTTTTTTATACGCTAACCAAAACGATATTGGTAAAACAAAGCTTAAATACACTAAAATAAAGCTAATACTAGCAACCGTTGTCGTTTCAATAAATTCAAATAGATTAACCCCATTCTTCATTCCCATCGTGAAACAACCGACCGTTACGCTTATAAAAAGAATAATAATTGCTACTATATATTTCGCAAATACAATTTGTTTTCTCAATATTGGTAAACTATTTACTATAACTTCACTCTCATTTTTACTATCTGCTTCAAATGTTTTTACTGTTGCTCCAATTGTAATAATTACTGACATAATGATGAACAGATTTTCCGTATCTGTTAAGGCCATATAAAAGAAAACAGGATACAGTATATACCAAATTAAAAATTTCCATTGAATGATGAAATCTTTTAAAATTAGTTGTTTCAAAACTATTCTCCTCTCTCTTACAAATCACGCTCACTATACAAATTAATTGAGAGTAACATAGACATGATATATAAAAGAAGCAGCCCTGCTATAAAACAAATATTTACGACTAAACTCGTGTTCCAAGCATTTTCTACATCTAACCAGACGTTACTTACAATCAGTCCACTTAAATACCCCAACGCAAGTCCGGCGAACGGAGCAATTTGTTTTGCACTGCTATACCCTACTAAAAATTCAATTGGGAGTACGATTATGCTACAAACCAATCCTCCCGTTATTCCGCCAAGAACCGCTCCCCACAGCATAAGTCCAGTTATATATTCATTTTGTAACTGAATTAAGCCAATCACTAGTGAGAAACCTCCACCTAGAGCAACTAAAATACTTACAAATATGTATTTCCCTATGACAATATCTTTACGCTCAAACGGTAAACTATTTACTATTATTTCACTTTTATTTTTCCCCTCATAACTCATTGACAGTATCATTCCAAGAAAAGGTATAGATACGCTAATCGTCATAAGGAAACTATCACTACGAAAATCAACAATAGCAAGGAAAAACAAACATATAAGATAAACAAACCCTAACTTTCTTTGCAACATCATATCTTTTAAGACTAATTGCTTGATCATTTATTGCACCTCCTTGACCTCATCTCATCCCATAACATCACTTATTAGTTTTTATATTAGACAAGTTATAAGTATTAAAGCTCCTTCTTTTTAAAACTTACAATCGATAAAAACATTGAGGCGAAATAACTTAAACACGCTCCTAGACTTAAAATACTAATAACTAATAGCACATCTGAAGATTTGAAAAACATTAGCATAAGCCTTTCCTCAGCAAATATATTGCACATAAATCCTAACAAACCTATTATAGGAAAAAGCATAATCGCTCCCAGAATAGTAACCGTTTGTTTATCCACACTATATTTTATGGGAAGAATCATAACGGCATAAAGAACAGAAAAGAAAATAGCTATAAATAGTGCATACCACGGAATGTTTGTATTTTCTCTTAATACAGATACAGGTAGCACAAAGAAAACAAATGTAACGATTAGACTAACTCCAATAAAAAATACTGTCGATATGTATTTCGCAATGACAATATCTTTCCTAGTAAAAGGTAGACTTACTAATATTTTTTCCGTACTATTTTTCTCTTCATTTGATAAAGAGATTGAAATCATCAAAAGACAGATAGCAAAACAAACAAACGCCAACTGAAATGGTTCTATAGACTGTTGTAACACCCCATAAATAGGCAGGATTAAATAGATGGGAAATACTTTTCTTTGCAAGAAAAACTCCTTCAAAATCAACTGTTGCATATAAATTCTCCTCTCTATAAATCACGCGTTTCATAAATTTTAATTGTGAGAAACATAGAGGCGATATATACACTAGCTAGTATAATTACTCCAACTAAAAACCACACAAAATTCGAAGGAGTTATAACCCATTCAACAAACGATAATGCCGCCGTTTCTCCATCACCTATAAATATCCCCGCAAAACCAGCTACCATAGCGGCTCCACCTGTAAATAGTCCACATGCCATTTTGGATTTTTTTCCATAATAACTAGGAAACAGCACCGCTATATAAACTAAAGAGCTTATCCCTCCTCTAACTACTGCATACCAAGGGATTTCAATATATAAATTTGGATGATATGCATGAATATCACTAATGACAACAACACCTCTTATTAGAAAAATAACGAACATCGTTACAAACATACTTCCAGCGATAAATATTGCACAGGAAATATATCTAGCGATAACGATATTCTTTCGACTTAATGGTAAACTATTCATAATGACATCACTTTTATTTTTTTCATCCATCCCTATTAATATCATTGATGTGGAAATTGTTATAAGTAAGCAACTTGTAGAAAATACCGTTTCACCAACCGGCTCTATAAAAGAAAAAATCAATGGTACAATTAGATAAACTAACCACATCACCCGAAAAAAGAATAAATCTTTATAGATGAGCTGACGCATAGGCACCTCTCCCTTTCGCAGTGTAGACGATAATATCATCTAATGTAGGCTTTTCTATTACAACCTCATTTCCAAACCAGTCGATAATTGCTTGTTTATCCTTTGCTAAACCTTCGAAACCAAATTTATTTTTTCGTAATCCGACAAATAGTTCTTTTCCTTCTCGATCTAATAAATCATTACTTCCCTTTACGATTACGTAGTTCTCCATTAATTCATCTTTCTCACCAGTAAATATAATTTCTCCATCATTGATAAACGTAATATAATCTGCAATACGTTCTAAGTCTGTTGTAATGTGCGTTGAAAATAATACAGATACTTCATCTTCCATTACAATCTCTTGCAACATATCAAGTAATTCACTCCGTACAACTGGATCTAATCCTGCTGTCGGTTCATCCATAATGATAAACTCCGCGTGATGTGAAAGTGCGATGGCAATCGCAAATTTCATTTTCATCCCTTTTGATAGTTCTTTAATTTTTTTATACTTCGGAACTTGTAATCTATGCATATACGATTGATACTGATTTTCGTCCCACTTTTTATATAACGGTGCAATAATACGCTTCATTTGCTCACACGTTAAATCTTCGTAGTAATGATTTTCATCATATACAAAACCGATATTTTGTTTTATTTCCTTTTCGGCTTTCTTATTGTCTTTGCCAAAAATTTTTATATCACCACTATCTTTTCTAATTAGATTCATAATCATTTTGATCGTCGTACTTTTCCCCGCTCCATTCGGTCCAACAAATCCCATAATATATCCACGTGGCAATGTAAAACTTATATTTTTCACCGAGAAATCCGGATAATTTTTACAAACGCCTTTCAGCTCTAACATCTCTTATTCCCCCTCATATAAACACGCAATCATCTGTTGTAAATCTTCAAGTGAAAGCTGCAACACTTTACTTTCATTCACAATCTCTTCCGCTTTATTTTCCAATAGACGTAGCCGCTGTTCTTTTAATAGTTCATTATTTTTACGTGAAACATAAGTGCCCTTCCCAGCAACAGTTTCTATATATCCTTCTTTTTCAAGCTCCTCGTACGCACGCTTCGTTGTAATTACACTAATTTGTAATTCCTTCGCTAAGCTACGGATAGACGGTAATTGATCTCCACCCTTTAAACCACCATTTAAAATAAGCTGGCTTAATTGTTTCCTTATTTGCACATAAATAGGGTCTTGGGAAGAATTCGAAATAATAATATTCATGTTTTCCTCCAGTGTGTATATACTGTGTATATCTTATATACACAGTATATACAGAACATCCTATTTTTGGAAAGAAAAAAAGACCAACATTTTCCTGTTGGTCTTTCGTATATGTATCACTTTTCAAAGCGATCTAACATTTCGTCTCTCATTCCGAAACTAACAACCGCAATTCCTACATACATAAATAAAAGGAATGCCGGATGAACTGTATTGTACCAGCTGCTATCAACAATTAAATAAATTGTTAACGCCACAACAAGAACAAACGCTAAAATAAACATATAAAAGTGTCTTGTACTACCCATGATAAACTCCTCTCTGCTCTCTTCACCATTCAACAGTATATTTTATCGAATAATTCGATATGACTCAAGGCTAACTTTCTGTTATGTAATCAAGTTCTACCTTTACAATGTCCTCACACGCTATTGAAATGATCGTTCCCTGTTTATCAATCGCTGTCACTTCTCTATTGTCCATTACACGATGAGCTACTCTTTCTAGCACTTTCCCTTGGTCTCGGTAACAAAATTCTTTTATATCTTTAATTGTTTCTCCATTTTCTAAATGGTATACCATTCTATAACATCGATATCCCACACTTTCACCCCCATATTGCTCGTTTTTTCACATATACATAAAAATGAGTAATTTTTGCCTCATCACATCTTCTTAATTTCAATAAAATTCTAACAAAAATAAATACTTTTATCAAACCGACTTTTTCAACAAAATCACCTATAAAACTGCTTCTTTACAGCAATATGAAACAAAAAATAATAATTTTTAACACTTTTTTCATCCTACCTGCACAAAAAAAAGAACCCGCATATAGCGAGTTCTTTTTTATTCTAATCAAACTTGTACAGGAGCTAGCTTTTCATAACGTAAAATAGGTTTACGTGCAGCCATCGTTTCGTCTAAACGTTTAATGACTGTAGTATGCGGTGCTTCTTGTACAACTTCTGGATTTTCTTCTACTTCTTTAGCGATTTGAATCATCTTATCAATGAAACCATCTAACGTTTCTTTTGATTCTGTTTCTGTTGGCTCAATCATAATACATTCTTCCACATTTAATGGGAAGTAAATTGTTGGTGGATGGTAACCGAAATCAAGCAGACGTTTTGCAATATCTAATGTACGTACACCAAGTTTCTTTTGACGACGACCTGATAATACAAATTCATGCTTACAATGTCTATCGAACGGAAGATCATAGAATGGTGCTAATCTTCTCATCATGTAGTTCGCATTTAATACAGCATACTCAGTTACTGCACGCAAGCCATCTGGACCCATAGAACGAATATATGTGTATGCACGAACGTTAATTCCGAAGTTACCATAGAATGGTTTCACACGCCCAATCGCTTCTGGACGATCATAGTTGAAGTGATAGCCATTTTCCGTTTTCTCCAAAATCGGTTTTGGTAAATACGGAATTAAATCAGCTTTCACACCTACTGGACCAGAACCTGGGCCACCACCGCCATGCGGACCTGTAAATGTTTTATGAAGGTTTAAATGCACAACGTCAAATCCCATATCTCCTGGGCGTGCTTGGCTTAATACCGCATTTAAGTTTGCACCATCATAGTATAATTTACCGCCTGCGTTATGAACGATTTCTGCCATTTCTAAAATATTTTCTTCGAATAGGCCTAATGTATTTGGATTTGTTAACATAAGTGCTGCTGTTTCTTCGTTTACAACACGTTTTAAGTCTTCTAAGTCAACAAGACCATGTTCATTTGATTTTACTGTAATTGTTTCAAAACCAGCTACAGTTGCAGATGCTGGATTTGTTCCGTGAGCAGAGTCAGGAACAATTACTTTCGTACGGTTAAAGTCACCATTTGCTTCATGGTATGCACGAATTAACATTAAACCTGTCCATTCTCCATGTGCACCAGCTGCTGGTTGTAATGTAACAGTATCCATACCTGTAATTTCAATTAAATGTTCTTGTAAGTCATACATTAATTCCATTGCACCTTGCACTGTCTTTTCATCTTGAAGTGGATGAATATTTGCAAATCCTGCGAAACGAGCTACGTTTTCATTAATTTTCGGATTATACTTCATCGTACAAGATCCAAGTGGATAGAATCCAGAATCAACGCCGTGGTTACGGTTTGAAAGTGCTGTATAGTGACGCATAATGTCAAGTTCAGATACTTCTGGTAACTCTGCATCTTCTACTCGAATATAATCGCTCTCAAATACATCTTCTAGTTTCACTTCTTCTACATCTAATTTGGGTAAGCTATATCCTACGCGTCCTTCTTTAGTCACTTCAAAAATAAGTGCTTGGTCTTGGTTCTTCATTGGATAGCCCCCATTTCGTTTACAAGTGTGTCAATTTCCTCTTTTGTACGAAGCTCAGTTACTGCTACAAGCATATGGTTTTCATGCTCTTTATAATCACGGCCTAGATCGTAACCGCCGATAATATTCTTTTGTAATAATGCATCGTTTACTTCTTTCACTGGACGCTTGCAATCTACAACAAACTCATTGAAGAATGGTCCAGCAAATGTAACTGTGAATCCTTTCGCTTCAAATTGACGTTTTGCATATTGTGCTTTAGAAATATTTTGACGTGCCATTTCTTTCACACCTTGTTTTCCAAGTGCCGTCATTGCAACAGAAGCTGCTAATGCATTTAACGCTTGGTTTGAACAAATGTTAGACGTCGCTTTATCACGGCGAATATGCTGTTCACGTGCTTGTAACGTTAATACAAACCCACGTTTACCATCTGAATCTACAGTTTGTCCGACAAGACGTCCTGGAATTTTACGCATAAATGCTTTCGTTGTTGCAAAGTAACCACAGTGCGGTCCACCAAACTGCGTTGGGATACCGAATGGTTGTGCATCACCGATTACAATATCAGCACCGAATTTTCCTGGCGGTGTTAATGCGCCTAATGATAATGGATTTGAAGAAACGATAAATAATGATTTTTGTTGATGAACGATTTTTTCGATATCAGCTAACTTTTCCACTTGTCCGAAGAAGTTTGGATATTGAACGATTACACAAGCAACTGTATCATCTACTTCACTTTGTAATACTTCTAAATCTGTTACACCGTTTTTATGATCAATTTCAACAACTTCAAGATTTTGACCTTTTGCATATGTTTCAAGTACCGCTCTTGATTCTGGATGAACTGCGCTAGATACAAGAATTTTCTTTTTACGAGTATGGCCAGCTGCTAACATTGCCGCTTCAGCTAAAGCCGTACCTCCGTCGTACATAGAAGAGTTCGCTACATCCATTCCTGTTAATTCACAAATCATTGTTTGGAATTCAAAGATTGCTTGTAATTCCCCTTGTGAAATTTCCGGTTGGTATGGTGTGTAAGCTGTATAAAACTCTGAACGAGAAATAACATGGTCAACAATTACTGGAGCGTAATGATCGTATACGCCTGCTCCTAAGAAAGAAGCGTATTCTTTTAAATTAGCATTTTTACTAGCCATTTGAGATAACTCTTTTAAAAGCTCTGGCTCTGATTTTGCTTCTTTAATTTTTAAATCCCCTTTAAAACGAACACTCTCTGGAATATCAGAGAATAATTCGTCGATCGTTTGAACGCCGATCGTTTGTAACATTTCTTTTTTGTCTTCTTCTGTCATTGGAAGATAACGATGCAACATGAAATCTACCCCTCTCCCCGTTACTTTGAACGTTTATAAAATGGTGTTGGAACAACTACTGCTTTGGCGCGTTTATTACGAATTTCAATTTCTACTTCTGTATCAACTGCTGCGTATTTTACATCAATTAGTGCTAAACCAATGCTTTTCTTTAACGTTGGAGATTGTGTACCGCTCGTTACTTCCCCGATTTTCTCTTCTCCTATAAATACAGGGTAATGCGTACGAGGAATACCACGTTCGATTACTTCGATGCCGACTAATTTACGAGATGCACCGTTTTCTTTTTGCTCTTTTAACGTTTCTTTTCCAAAGAAGTCTGCTTCTTTATTTGTTTTTACCGCAAAGCCGATTCCAGCTTCAATCGGTGTAATATCTTTTGATAATTCTTGTCCGTATAACGGAAGTGTTGATTCAAAGCGAAGTGTATCACGAGCGCCTAAGCCACATGCTTTCAGGCCTTCTTCTGCTCCAACTTCAAGGAGTTTCTCCCAAAGCTTTGCAGCATCTTCACTCTTACAGTAAATTTCAAATCCATCTTCACCTGTGTAACCTGTACGAGATACAAGTGCAGGAACTCCATCTACAAGAATATTATTTTTAAATTTAAAGAACTTAATTTCTTTCAAATCTTCTGACACAACTTTTTGTAAAATGCCTTCTGCTTTTGGTCCTTGAATTGCAAGCTGTGCAACTTCACTAGAAACATTGACTACTGTCGCATCGCCAATTACATGACTTGCTAACCATTCGTAATCTTTCTCGATATTCGATGCATTGATTACTAATAAATAGTCTTCTTCACCACGTTTGTAGATTAATAAATCATCTACGGTGCCACCATTTTCATAGCACATAGCTGTATATTGTGCGCCCCCTACCTTTAAGGTAGATACGTCATTTGTAACAACACGTTGTAAAAATGCTAAACTATCTACACCCTTTACCTCTACTTCTCCCATATGAGATACATCGAACAAACCTGCCGCTGTACGTACAGCTTCATGCTCTTCTTTAATGCTTGAAAATTGAACTGGTAATTCCCAACCACCGAAGTCGATTGTTTTTCCACCATACTTCGCGTATACATCAAATAACGGTGTACGTTGTAATGTAATCATGCTCTTTCCCCCTTATGCTCTGACAAATCAATAAAAGTTGCTTTCCATATCTAAACATTTTCATTCTGAAAAGATAGGATATACGGAATCTCATTATATTTTTTTATGAAAGCGTAAATAAAAAGTTACTTTCTTGGATAAAATACGAAAGATTCCACACATTTCACACCATTATCCTAACATCATTCGCTATATTTCATCAATATTCTAGCATAAAAAATAATTTAGAATTTTTTATTCTTATTATTATTAAATACAACTTTTGAGATTTATCACTTTATCATTGCTTATTCTTTAATTTTTAGTAATTGTGATAATGCCTTATAACAAGGCTTATAATAAAGATTTTTTTAATAATCACTTTAGTTTATAAAAGGTGGGAGCGTCTGAATGAATGTTGATATTTCCGTAGATCGAACGTGGCAAAATAATTTTTTAAAAAGAATTGATGAAGATGGTCCTTGGACAAATTGGGATTTATATCAATTAGCTTATAAAACTGAAAAATCATTACTCGTCCCTACTTTTGATGGATTACAAGCACCAAAACACTTATCACATTTCACGCCACTTCCGCATCAATTAGAAGTCGCTCAAAATGTTATTGAACAAATGAATGGTAAAGCGATTTTAGCAGATGAAGTTGGACTTGGAAAAACAATCGAAGCTGGTCTTATTTTAAAAGAATATATGGTGCGGGGACTTGTAAAAAAGGTACTCATTCTAGTTCCAGCTTCGCTCGTATCTCAGTGGGCATATGAACTAAACACAAAATTTTTTATTCCTGCGGTCGCTCAAAAGAAAAGTTATTCGTGGGAACAAGCTGATGTCATCGTTTCATCAATCGATACTGCGAAACGATTGCCGCATCGCGATATCGTTTTAAACTTAGAATATGACCTTATTATTATTGATGAAGCACATAAACTAAAAAATAATAAAACAAAAAACTATGAATTTGCACAACGATTAAAAAAGAAGTTTTGCTTATTACTAACCGCTACTCCTGTTCAAAATAAAATCGATGAAATCTTCAACCTCGTTTCTTTATTAAAACCAGGTCATTTAGGCAACCAATCTAATTTTGAGGAATATTATGCTTCAAAAAATCGCTCGGCTGAATCTGATGAAGATTTAAAAGCTCTCATCAACAAAGTAATGGTCCGAAATCGACGTCATAATACTGGAATTGATTGGCCAAAAAGGCATGTACGTACAATTTTTGTTGAGTTTAATGAAGAAGAACAAGCGCTATATAACGCGATTGAAAATTGGCGAGGACAAGATGCCTTCACGTCTGCTTTCTCATCTTTAACTTTAAAACGGGAAGCATGTAGTAGTCGCGAAGCTGTTTACTATTCATTAAAAAAACATGTAGAAAAAAGACAGAAAGAAAATGAGCACTACATAAAGGAACCACATATCGATGTGTTAATGGACAAAATTAATCATATCCCTTTCAACTCAAAAGCAAATAAAGCTCTAGAGCTTATAAAAGAAATTGACGATAAAGTCATCATTTTCACTGAATATAGAGCGTCGCAAATGTATTTACAATGGTTCTTACAACAACATGGAATTTCCTCTGTTCCATTTCGTGGTGGATTTAAACGAGGAAAGAAAGATTGGATGAAGGAACTTTTCCAAAATCATGCTCAAGTGTTAATCGCGACCGAAGCCGGCGGTGAAGGAATTAACTTACAGTTTTGTAGCCATATGATTAATTATGACTTACCGTGGAATCCAATGAGACTCGAACAAAGAATTGGGCGTATTCATCGTCTTGGACAAAAAAATGATGTTCATATTTATAACTTAGCAACCAAGCATACTGTTGAAGAGCATATTTTAAAACTGCTGTATGAAAAAATTAATTTATTTGAACGAGTAATCGGCGAACTCGATGAAATTTTAACGAGAATCAACATGAAAAATATCGATGCGCATATTCAAGAAATTTTCGCACAGTCAAAAAGCGAAGGAGAAATTCGAATCAAAATGGAAAATTTAACATCTATTATCGATTTTGCGAAGCGCAATGAAGCAGAGGTGCAGGGCTATGCAGCAAAATGAAATTCATAATTACTTATATAACTTTTTTGAGGCGAATAACTGCGAAATTTTAGAACATTCCCCTCACCTATTAGACGTGCAGTTAACAATTGAAATGGATAAGCTATTAATGAATCGCCCTTTCTATTGGCACTATCTTGAAAAAACAGGAGGCGTTCCGAATCCGATGCGCCTTACTCTTATTACAAATCCGGAAAACGAAGAAAACGATGGTGAACTTGTTCATTACGGTTCACCACGTTTGCATCAAATCTTTGAAACGACAAAAGAACTAGGCTCATACATACGGTTATACGAGGACGTGAAACATAACGGGGCAACACATACCCCGCTCCACCCTTGGCTTGGTGTAAATATAAAAGTATCTTATCAATGTGACCGAAAAAAAGACATCCTTCATTCCATCGGTATTCACCTTATTTCTGGAACAATGATCGCAAACTTCCATGACACTTTAACAGAGATAAGAGTCACCCCAAAAATACCTGATTTTTGTTTTACGCTTTCCCCTATCATTAAGCCACAAAGTGGTTTACAACGTATAGAGGACGCTTTAAAACATATAGTCGCAGAAGATGACCATACGTGGGCAAAAGAAGCAAGAGTGCGTTGGAATCACGATTTAGACCTTTTAAATCGATTTTATGAAGATAGTGATGAACTTCCAGAAAGCTATGAAATTGAAAAGCAAGCATTACAAGAACAATACGAACCACGCATTACAATGCAAATTATAAACGGCGGCCTCTTTTATATTACCGCAAATCATTTTCTATCTTAAAAAAAGCTCCTTCAACTGTAGAAGGAGCTTTTTTTAAGATGTTTTTCCATCCTATTCTCTATCGTCACTACGCTCTCGTTGTTTTTTCTCTGTCATACGTTTTTGATATGCGCGATCCTTCGCACTTACATGATTAGCATCAGTCGGCAGATTTTCTTTTGAACGTCCAATTCCATTGCTCATCTTTTCCACTCCTTTTTAAGTCTTTCAAAATACACCCTTATTTTCAGCTAGAGACACAATCCTTATACAAAAAAATAAGAGCAGCCATTGGCTACTCTTACTCACTCACATATTTTTGAAACATATCATGGATGCCTTTATTTACGAGGTTCGAGATCTGCTCGTCAGATTTATTCGGATAACGATCACGCAACCTGATAGATGCCTTCACCATTAAATTTTCTAATACAGAACGGCCACCTTCTCCATAAATAATTTCAGCATACTTAACAAGCCTTCCATCCTCTACTGTTGCCGGATTATGATTGAAGAAAAATTTACTCATTGTCTCCACCTCTCTCTTTTGATAACGTTTACATTTATATAGATTATTTATGTTATTTATTTCACAATATTGTATGCATGTATATTTAATTAGTTTCATTATAAAGCAACATATCGATAGTAAATATGTGATTTTCCGTCCATTTTGTGAACAAACCAAAAAAATGAAAGCGTTTCCTTTATTATATACTAAAAAAACTTACTACGCTAGGGACAATTTTTTAAATCTACTAATCATCTACTTTTCTTTTTTTTATTAAACCTTATACAATTTTCAGAAATTATATTATAAAATATATGTATGACTTAAGGAGGATTTATATGAATCAAAATAAAAAAGCTATATTAGATCTTGTCTTTTATCTCGTATTCCCATTCCTCATTTGGAAATTCGCAAAACCTTATATCGATCCTTATTACGCGATGTTAATTTCCTCTGCTCCGGGGATTATTTATACACTGTATACCTTTAAGAAAGAAAAACAGTTTAACGTGACAGGGTTCTTTATTTTAATTACACTCATTTCTAATACGACGGTAGATTTATTATCTGGATCAGCCGAACGAATGTTGTGGAACGATGCGTATTATCACATCGTACTCGGTATTATCGTCATATGTACAATCTTTATAAAAAAACCACTGATGTTATATTTCGCTGCAGACATTGCTGCATTGCAAGGTCATGATCGCGATAAAAGTCGTGAACTTTACCGAGATAGCCGTATATATCCCGCACTGCAATATTTAACACTATTTTTCGGTCTTCAATTTATATTAAAAAGTTTCTTAAAAATCTATTTCATCTCTGTTTTCGGTGTAGATGGATATGGTGAAATGAGAGCTATTATGACCGCTGTTGGGTGGGGCATTTCTATTTGTATTGGAATTGGATTTGTATGGGTAAACAATAAAATACATGCAGTTACTGAAGAAAAAGAATCTGTGCAATAAAGTGAAACTTTAATCAGTGGGGGTTTTGTCCTTCCCTTAACTGCCCGTTAATGCGGGATAAACAAAAAATCCCCTAGCATCTTGTTATACTAGGGGATTTTTATTGGCTATACGCCTCACAAGTGAACGAAGAATGATTAACTTGATTTTTTTCTTTTATTTTTTACATTTCGATAAAACAAAGCAGCGCTCAATGGCATAACACCAAACCATTTGTTTAAGAATGGCTCTTTCTCCGCACGACGTTGTTCTTTCTTTTGTTTTCGATCCTCTTTTGGAGCATCCATATACGACACAAATTGCTGTGTCACAAAGCGTACATAATCATTAGTAGACATATTATCATCACCTCTACTTGATTAGTATGTCCACTTTTTTATTCATTAATCTTTTCCTTTAATTCATTCATGATTTGCTTTACCGACTTACTTGTCGTATCGATATGAATATGTGCCTCTTCATAATAAGCTCGGCGCGATTCGAATTTCGTTACAAATGCATCTATATCTTTCTTCTGAAATAGTGGACGTGTCGTATCTTCACGAAGCCTTTCTGCAATTACATGTGGATCACAATATAAATACACGACAGTTCCATTTTCCTTCATCCACTTTCGATTTTCCTCTCGTTCAATAATCCCTCCACCAGTTGTAATAATTACATTCTGAACCGGTAGTAAACGTAACATTTCACTTTCATATTCCCGAAAAGCCATTTCGCCTTCTTCGGCAAAAATATGGCGAATTACCTTCTCTTGCTTCTCTTCAATTTTTTGATCTGTATCTACAACTTCCATACGAAGTTCTTTACTTAACGCTTTTCCAATTGTTGTTTTCCCGGCTCCCATATAGCCAGTTATATATATAGATTTCATTTTCGTTCCTCTCAATCATCCGTTATTATTTGTTATTATAACGAAAGTTGTTGCTTTATTTAATAAAAAAACGTTTTGTTCTTCTTATGCTATGAAGAACAAAACGTAACATACTCGCTATTTTCTTGCAATCAAACAAGCTGATCACTTTTACTTATAAGTACCTCTTCTCACCCACTGCGTTGCAATCCATTTCTCGCCCTTCGTAACAGGTGCCCCTCCATGTAACGTAAGCTCATTTAGTGATTGATCTTGATAAAAGTACTCAAAGTATACTGCCATTCCCTTTCTAGGGTGTACAGAAAGATTTAATTTCGGAAAGAATGTTTCTCCGCCTTCTTCTACATCATTTAAGTACATCACAAGAGTACTTATACGATTATTAGCAGCTGATCTACTATGTTCCGCAAAATAATCATAGTGCGCTTTATATTCTTGATCTACTTCATAATTTAAAATGTGCAATCCTTCTCCATGCGCTACAGGAACATTCGTGATAGATGAAATTCGTTTTTCAATCTTCGAAGTTAGTTCATTCTCTTCCAAAAATGCACCACTACTTGTTCGAATATCATTTACATCACGTGATGAACCAACTTTAGAACGTTTCATCTTACTTTTAGACAATTCAATTAATTCATCACACTCTTCATCACTTAATACATTTGCTAATACGACAATAAGAGGTTCTTCGAATTTTGAAATAATTTGTATTTCCCTATCCTCTGTCATAATCGTATTTCCTTTATGATCAAAAATAGTTTGTTCCTTATTTTCACCTATTTGATTGTTGTTTGTCATTTCCTTATCTCCCTAGAAAAAAATGATTGGATAGCATGAATATATCATATTCTTTCTACCTTTCTCTTTTTTGAGAAAATTTAAACTTTTGACCATAGTTTTATCCCTTCCCTCAAAGAAATTAACTCCCGCCACAATAGGAATTAGTGGTTCTCTCCCACGTATTTTACACACTATCCTTCTACCCAATCAAATATTTTATTATCCCTTTTCCTATAGCGAAAGCTCACTGTATAGAAAACTCTCTGCTTTGTAACACATTGCAACGAAATGATAATAACATCATTTTCAAAGATGTACTTTCCACTCACTTCTCCTCTTTCATACTGAAACAAAAAAATATCCTCTTTTTCTTTTTGCTGTAAGTCTCTTTTTATATCTGAAATAGCTCGATCAATAAGTTCCTCCATGAAAAAATTTTGTTCTATTTCAGCATAAAATTTCTTATCCAAAAGTAACATATTCGTTTCCCACATCAAAAAAGAAATTAATAAAATAAGAAAAATAATTGTTCCTGGCATTGCAAATCCATCTTGTTTTCTCATGTTTCTATCTCAATTTCACTATAGCGTACAACCACGCCTTCATATATTTCACCACCTATACCTTTCACACGTATATATAGCAACTGAGGTGTTAATTTATACGAAATCGCTTCAATCCTCTGTAATATAACTTCCCTTCCGCGCGTATTTACTTTTCTTATTAAATTACTATTCACTTTTTCATACGTCACCTCATCATCATTACGAAGTTGGAAGCGCAAAATATTCCCATCATTTTCTCGTTCTATCTTCCTCCCACTTATTACTTCACGAAATTCTAATTGCATTTGTCCTAAAAACACATCCCACTCCCAGTCATTTAATCCTTTTGAATGTGTATTTTCTACTCCCATAATATGAAGACGCGGTAAAAGTAAAAAGAACATTGATAAAAGTAACAAACATGCAATCATTTCTATTAATGTAAATCCCGCTTCCTTTTTATCTTTTCTCTGCATAAAGGCATTGCTCCATCGCTTTTCCTCTCATATCTTTCCACACCGCACAAACTTCATCTCCTCTCCAATATGTGTAATATACAATCCCTTTTATGACTTGCTCTTTTTCTCGCTTTTCCTCATCCTCATACTTAAACAAGGCCGCTTCTTTTTTTAATAATATTAATGCTTTATAGCTCATATTTATATTTTTTCTTTCCTGCATAATTAATAATGTTTGCGGGAGTAATAACGATACCGCCACCATTATTAAACTTAACGCTACAACCATTTCAACCATTACTGATCCTTTTTGACACTTCACGATACGTAAATCTCCCTCTTCCAAGTTGAAATACAATCTCATATTTATACCCTTGATAGGAAAGTAAAATCGTACCACCTCTATTAATATTTCCGCTCGGATTATATGTCATTGGATTTGGAAAGGTATGCAAATCCAATTGGATATCTTTATTGTATTCTCTCTTAACAATTAAAAAATCCGTCTCTGATTCCGAAATATAATACATCTGTTTCCCTTTAAACCAGCGTAACGTATAATGTTTTTGACGCTTAATTGCCAACTGCTGCATATACAAAATATCATTTGAAAACTGTTTTAAAAAATACTCAACTCTTTGTTTTTCATGTAATGAAGTAACGTTAAAATGCGTAACAACACTCAGTATAGAAATAGCAAATAAGACAAGTAGCATCTCTAAAAGAGTAAAACCTTTTTGCTTCACGATTTCCCTACTGATACCGTGCCATCATCAGAAATATGGATTGGTTTACCTTTCGGACATTCATCAACAGCAATATATTTTTTAGTTTTTAATTCCTCGATTGTAGGTATTTTATTATTTTCGAGTTGATATGCCTGTATTTGTGCTTCTACAGATTTCACGTAGGCTTCACACCCTTTTTCCTGCACCGAGGATCGCTGCTTAACTACATTTGGAATAATTAATAGTAATAATACAGTTATGACAACCATAACTAACAACATTTCTAAAAGAGTAAAACCTTCTTCATTCTGCATGTAAATGCCCCCTAAATAGAATTCATCATTTGAAAAATCGGCATAATCATCGCTAAATACATCAGAATGACTATAATCCCAAGACATGTAAATAAAATAGGTTGAATCACAAATAACATACGTTTAATTTTTTGTTCTACCTTTTCAATAATGAGCTCACTGTAATCACCAAGCTCATTTGCTAAATTACTGTTTGCTTGTCCATGCGTAATGATATAAGAAAGTTCTTTCTCGTAATAACCGCTTTTATCAATAATAGATTGTAACGGTTCTCCTGCAATTAATTGCCGCTCAATTCGGGCTGCTTCATACTGAAAGAACGGATGATACTTTTGCTTCATCATTATTATTAATGCTTCGTGTACTGACAATCCACCGTGTAATAAACCACTTAATTGTGCGGAAAAATAATGCGAATGATTTAAAATAAGAAATGTTTTCATAAGGGGAATACGAATTATGATCTTTACCTTTTGAGTAGGCGGAAGTTTTTGGAAATAAAATATATATAAACTAAATCCCGTTATAACGATAAGAAAAATGATATAAATGAAGTAGGGTAATAATTTAATTGCAACTAAAATTTGCTCCGTAAGTGGTGGTGCTGTGGAATGTAAAGAACTATACATCATTTCAAACTGAGGCAATAAAATGAGGTTAAAAACAGAAAGCATAATCATTAAAAAGAACGATAAAAACATAGGATATCGCATTACTTTCATCATATCTTTCCTATATTTATCCTTCTTGTAAAGAAGTACACTCCCTTGTTGCAAAGCAAAAGAAATGTCACCATGTCGCTCTGCATAAAACAAATAACTTAACACCTCAGGGTGAAACATTAATTGGTGAAAAGAAGCGTGCAAACTTTGTCCATTTTTCAATTCCTCGATCATACGCTGTAACTGTAATTTCTTCCCTAATGGTAGTTGCAACTGCAAAAATTCTAACGCCTGCAAAAGTGAGTAACCTTTCTCTAATAAATCACTTAATCTTTTCCATAATAATGCTTGATCACTTAAACTCCATTTTCTCTTAAACATATACATCTTCTTCTAAAAAGCCTAAAGCATACCCTTTTCGAATCGACGATTCCAACGTTTCATAGTGATACGTAACATGTTCTCCACTTGCTTCTTTAATCGCTTGTTTTAATTCATATCCATATAACAGTTCATAAATACTTGCCTGCCTCACTTGCCTCATTGATTTACATAAAGTTGAACACTTTCCTCTGCAAAATGGGCATTTCAATTCGACGAGTCGCTGAGCAGCTACAGTTAATAATGATTGTTCAATTTCTTGCCTTGTAATACCATAATCCATAAATCGTAGTATCGCTCCTTTCGCATCATTTGTATGCAAGGTTGTCATCACTAAATGTCCCGTCAAACTGGCCCTTACAGCTACTTTTGCTGTTTCTTCATCACGAATTTCGCCAACTAAAATAATATCTGGATCATGACGCAAAATAGCCTTTAATCCCGATTTATATGTGATACCAGCTTTTTCATTTATTTGAATTTGTAATAAACCGTCTTTTCTTTGCTCAACTGGATCTTCCAGTGTAATGATGCGACGTGTTTGCCATTTTCTAGCTACTTCTAATAACGCATACATTGTTGTTGTTTTTCCAGAACCAGTCGGCCCAGTAAATACGAGTAACCCATGCGAATGCTTTAAAAAAGAGAGTAATTTTTCCGCTGAACTTGGAAATAACGAAAGATGAGACAATGGCTGAGCAGATGCTTGTAAATGGAGGCGAATAACGAGACTTTCTTGATATACTGTTGGAAGTGTTGAAAGGCGTAAATACACTTCTTGTCCATCAATTTGTAAGTACAACGAACCATTTTGAGGTTTTCTCCTCTCTCCTATATCCATTGATGCTAAAAACTTAAAGTGCGAAACAAGCTTTTCTCCAAATTCCTTTTCAATACACCGTTTCGTAATTAAATCTTTTCCTATACGTAATTGAATCGCCATATCCTTCTGCCTGGGCACAATATGTAAGTCCGATGCTTGCACCCCACAAGCTTCTTTCATAATCATATTTGCAAAAAGCTCGACACTATTCATCAAATTTCCCTCCTCACCATGTATATATCATGAAAAACTGCAAAACAAAAATTAGCAATTTTTTATTTTCACTAAGAGAAAAAGGAAAAATATGTTTGTGAAATTATGAACAATTTCCGAATTATTGTCTGAAATTACCTATATAGTAGTTTATCTGTATTATAATGTTAATATCTTGGATAAAGTGATAAAGGTGGAGATCCTAATGGAACAAGCTTTAAAAATTACAGGTGTGTTATCTGACCCTACTCGTTATTACATTTATAAATATATTTCTCAAAAGCATAGTTACGTAACTGTACAAGAAATCGCAGATGAGTTTGAAATTCATCCAAACGTAGCTCGTTTACATTTATCTAAATTAGAAGATGTTAATATGCTAAAATCAGAAACAAAAAAAACTGGGAAAGGCGGCAGACCAAGCAGACTATACGTCTTGTCTCAAGATGTCATCCAGTTACAATTCCCATTTCGCGATTATCAATTATTAGCACAGATAGCATTTAATTCACTGCTAAGCTTAGGTAGCGCTGGTGAAAAAGCGCTATATGAAACAGGGAAACAATTCGGCAAAGAATTAATGCAACAACATATGCATCGCTTAAATGTAAGTGCAGAAGCATTGACGATAGAACAAAAAATGCAAATTGCAAAAGAAGCATTCTCAACAGCTGGTTTATCTCCTGCTTTTGAAATAAGTACGGATGGTACAAAAATTTTCTATGATGTACACAATTGCCCATTTAAAGAAGTTGCTGCGCATCATCCGACTGAAATTTGTAATATGCACGGAGATATGATGAAGGGAATTTTTGAAATCCTATTCCCGAACGTGGAATTAACTCGAAACGATAGTCTACTAGATGGATGCAAATCTTGTAACTATAAGGTTCAAATTTAGTTTTTCAACTAAGAAGAAGTCAATATTATAATTGGCTTCTTTCTTTTATATGAATGAATATTTACAATAGTTAGAAAAATAAACTATAATGAATAGAGGTTTACTTTTTTTAGAAAAGGAGGGAGATGGCATGGAGCGCATGTTTCGCGTTCTCGGCTTTTGGACTGGAATTTTCTCGGTTATGTTTTACGTAGGGGATATGCATTCGACCGCACTACTATTTTTAGGACAAACAGGATTCTTCGTACTTTTAAGTTATTTAAAATTAACAGAGCGTATGTATATATACGTATTCGGGGCGTATTTAACCGTTTTCTTCATCGGATTTACATGGTACACAACATTTTTACTTGTCCCTGGAGCTGGGCATTAAGAGATGGCAAATTGCCATCTTTTTTTAATTCCGTAATTACCTAGTTGACTTATAGGTTTTATTCCCTTATATTCTATATAACACATTGGAATTAGGGGGAATCAACATGAATACACTGCTTGTCGGAATTAACATCGCAGTCATGCTCATCTTAGTTGGCGTATTATATTATATGCAACGTAAGCATGTATCTTTTAATAAACGTGTATTTACTGCTTTAGGAGTCGGAATTATATTCGGTCTTATATTACAATTTATTTATGAGCCAACTTCTAAAGTAATTATTGAATCAAATACTTGGTTTGGCTTAATCGGTAACGGTTATGTGAAATTGCTTCAAATGATTGTTATGCCACTTATTTTAGTATCTATTATTTCAGCCTTTACAAAATTACAGTTAACAAAAAATCTTGGTAAAATTAGTGGTCTTATTATCGGAATTTTAATTCTTACTACAGGAATTGCTGCAGCTGTCGGTATCGCTGCAAGCGCAGGATTTGATGTATCAGCAACAGGATTACAACAAGGTGATGCAGAATCTGCTCGTCTGAAATTAGTAGAAGAAAGATTTACTTCTATTGAAAAGACAACAATTCCAGACAAATTATTAGAACTGTTACCTACAAATCCGTTTCTTGATTTAACAGGTGCTCGTCCAACATCAACAATTTCTGTTGTAATATTTGCAGCATTTATCGGTATTGCCTTTCTCGGTGTAAAAAGAAAGCATCCAGAACAAGCAGAGCTATTTAAGAAGATGCTTGATGCTGTATATGCAATCGTAATGCGTATGGTAACATTAATTTTACGTCTTACTCCATACGGCGTGTTAGCTCTTATGGCAAAAACAGTCGCTGGTAGCGATATAAATGCTATTTTAAAACTTGGTAACTTCGTGTTAGCGTCTTACGTAGCACTTATCGTAATGTTTATCATTCACTTATTATTAATCGCACTATCTGGTTTAAATCCAATTCAATATTTGAAAAAAGTGTTCCCGGTATTAACATTTGCATTCACATCTCGCTCTAGTGCAGGTGCAATGCCATTAAATATTGAAGCACAAAAAGAAAAACTTGGTATTTCTGAAGGAATCGCTAACTTCGCAGCTTCATTTGGAGTATCTATCGGTCAAAACGGTTGCGCAGGTATTTACCCAGCAATGCTTGCTATGATGGTCGCTCCAACTGTAGGAATTGATCCATTACAACCACAATTTATTTTAACTTTAATCGCTGTCGTTGCTATTAGCTCATTCGGTGTTGCCGGCGTTGGTGGCGGTGCAACATTCGCAGCATTAATCGTATTATCTACAATGAACTTACCAATCGGCATCGTCGCTCTAGTTATCTCAGTTGAGCCATTAATCGATATGGGTCGTACAGCTCTTAACGTAAGTGGTTCTATGACAGCAGGTCTTATTTCTAGTAAATGGCTTGGAGAATTAGATCACGATACGTACAATCAAGACGAGGTAAAAACTGGTGAGATTGCATCATAATAAAAAAGGACGCTAACAATTTATAATGTTAGCGTCTTTTTTATTATGTTCCATCTCTATACATCTTATCTTGAAAGTTATCACTCCAAGTATTCTTCTAGTTGCCCTTTTAACTCTTCTTCAATCTCATAGTAAGATTCATCAACAAGTTCCCCTATTTTCTTACTCCCAAAAATTCTCGATTGAATTGGCACTCCTAAAAAAACATTTTCGCATTTCCAAATTGGAATATTATAAAATCCAATCATCTCTTTTTCTTCATCTAATATAGCTATGGCAACTGATGAATAATAACCCACCTCAAAAGGATGCTCTTTATCTTTAACAAGTTCCATAGATAGTTCCATGTTTTTCTCTATGTATAAATATGAATACTCTTTAAAAAGTTCAAGTGATATTCGCTCTATTTCATTCTCCATACATTGAATTTTCTCTTTCAATTCCAATGTAAAATCTCGTTCTTTATACTTCATTTCCATCTCCTTAAACATAGAAAAAGAGAATACAATAACATATTCTCTTTTCTCAAATATATTTCATTATCTCACAGCCCGTCCCTTTCACAAATAACCATTTTGCTCGCACCATTTATGAAATTGTCCTACATCTACTCCAACTAACACGATATCCTTTAGCTCTACATCAATACTTTGTTCTCCAATTACAATAGCAAAGTGGGATTCTAATTGTTTTTCGTTTTTCTTTACAGTTCCAATTCGGTTCCGATACGGTCCGTCTTTTATATATGCTTTTTGTCCTACAATATCAAAGTTCAAGATTCTCACCTCTTTTACTGCGCTCAAATTGGAAATACAATCTCCACCTCGAAAAATTTCCTTTCATTGCACTATTTCTCTATATATATGACGAAACAATAAAAGAGTCCTTCCTTCTTTACAATTATTTTTTCTTTGTTTCATTTTTATGATTGAAACGTAAAGTTTATAATAAAATACACTTGGAAGCGCTTTCTACGTAATTTTTTATGTTATAATATAAAAGTAGAACTTCGTAAAGAGGGTTAAAAAATGAATACAAACATGATTAAAAAAGTAATTGAAGCATTAAAAGTATATGGCTTTCAGGATGTATCATTCTGTGAAGAAACGAAGCAATTCTTATTTCATAACGAAACCGATATTATGAGCGGCTATGCAAAAATAACATATAGTAGTCAATTCGAAAAATTTAACGTACAAATTCATCCAATTGAAACGCATCACCAAGCAGAGTTACAAGAGGTTGAAAGACATATACAAGCTTGCATACGAAAAGTAGAGTATTTAAATGCACTTCTTACTGGACAAACAAAGCTAGATGATAAAATTATTATTATGTAAAAAAAGAACGTGATATCCTCACGTTCTTTTTCTTTATATGTTCATTTTTTCTTTCAGTTGTAATCCTGTAACGGATTGTAATACATCCATTACCTCTCCAAAAGTCATATCAAAAATCGTTTTATCTTCTATGTACGGGAATTGTCTAAAACGCTTTTCTAACATTTTCACCGCATCCGATGTGAAATTTGCGCTATCAATGCCAAATTCTGTTTCAAGAAGCACGATCCAATCTAACACGTGAAAACCTAATCCATTTACGAATGAAATCAGTTTTTCTTCTGGCTGTGAAGCTAAGAATACGTTTCGCTCCATCTCACTAAATAGTTCTTCTCCTAAAATTCCTGCTAACTCATCATCATGTTCGCGTTCAATAATCTCTTCGTAACCGTAATCATCAACAAGCTCTTCTACTTCTTCACCATCCGCAAAAAGCAATTGACTAAGAATTGCATCTTTCTTAAATTCACTGTTTTGTACAACTTCTAAAAAACTCGTTTCCCAACCATTTTCTAATTTCATATGTATAACTCCTTTATATACTTTACTTATAATCACTGTGCCCAAAAGATCCCTTTTATAACCTTCTAGGTAATTACTATTATTCCATATGATTTATAACACAAGATGCAAACTCAGCTGCATCTCCTTCAAAAATATTTATCTCTGGTAAATGATAAAACGTTGTTTGGAGCGGGTTTCCTTCATGATACATATATACCTTTTTCTCTAGCGCAATCGCCATTCCAAACTCTGTATGACTTCCATTTCCGCCATCTAATATAAGTAAAAAGACATCTGCTTCTTTTATAGCATTCTTCTCCGCTTGACCAATTTCTCTTAATTGTTCTTTATTAACTGCTCTTTCATTTTTGGTCCAATCATATGTATGGTGCCATCCTGAATTTTTCAGTTCATTCGCTATAAAGCGTACAAGATGCTTATTTTGAAATCCCGAAGCAATATAAAATTTCATCTATATCCACTCCTTATATAAATGGGGAAACTCCGTTTTAGCGTTAATAGGATTTTTCCAAAAAAAATCCCCATCTTTAGAACTTATTCGCGTTTAAATGATGGGATTCTTCATGATCTTCTTTTATTTTTTGTTTTTTATAACTTTCATCAGCTAACATTTCTAGTTCAGCTGTTATCTCTGATTTTTCAAGCTCTCTTTCTTGCGAAAATTTCCTTGAAATATAAACAATAACACTACCAACGTACAACACAAAGCATATAATAAGTGCAGTATTTTCATAGAGACTTAGCTCCAACACAGTCACTCCTAATCCATTCGTATTTTCACGCTTAATCAATTGGAATTTCCCTACTAACTCATTTGTTATTGTAACATAAAAATATCAATTCTTGGAATCTTTCACCCTATTAAAAAAGGCATGATTATATAATCATGCCTCTGAAATATGTTGAATAATAGTTTTAATTGCTTCTTTTCCATTATATTTTTTTAATGCTGTTTTATACGTCTCATCATTATGAGATAGCTCCTCTATATGCTTTATAAGCGAGTTCACCGTTACATCCTCTTCATATAATACCGATGCGTACCCTTGTCTTTCAAAGGATTCCGCATTTAAAATTTGGTCTCCACGGCTTGCAAATTTCGATAACGGAATTAAAACCATTGGCTTTTGCAATGTTAAAAACTCAAAAATTGCATTGGAGCCCGCACGCGAAATAACAAAATCTGTTGCCGCTAATATGTCTGGCAACTCCCCATGTACATATTCAAATTGTCTATATCCTTCTTTATTTTGTAAACTTTCATCGAGATTACCTTTTCCACAGAGATGAACAATTTGATACTTTTTAAGAAGTTCTAACAACGCCTCTCGAACTGTTTCGTTAATTTTCTTCGCGCCTAAACTTCCTCCCATGATCGTAATAACCGGCTTTTTACGTGAAAACCCTAGAAACTCTAAACCTCTTTCTCGATTTCCGCTTACTACGTCTTCACGTACAGGCGATCCTGTATATACTACTTTCTCTTTTGGTAAGTGCTTCGCAGCTTCTTCAAATGTAACAAATATTTTCGAGGCAAAACGGAGCGCAATTTTATTTGCTAGTCCAGGTGTCATATCAGATTCATGTAGTAAAACTGGCACCCTATTTAACCATCCTCCAATTACGACTGGTACAGATACGAAACCACCTTTTGAAAAAATAACATCCGGTTTTAGTTTACGAATTGTTACATACGCATCCATAACACCCTTCATTACGAGAAAAGGATCTTTTATATTTTTCAAATCAAAATAACGACGTAGCTTCCCGCTTGCAATACTATAGTAAGGTATTCCTTCTTTTTCTATAATCGTTTTCTCAATCCCTTGATGAGAACCAATATAAGAAATGTCCCAGTTTTTTTCCTGTAAATGTGGAATAATTGCTAAATTAGGTGTTACATGTCCTGCCGAACCGCCACCTGTAAAGACTATTTTTTTCATACGTCTCCCCCTTCTACACTATAGTACACTAAAATATCTTGCCTCAGGGTGAGAAAATACCATAGCCGTTACAGACGCTTCTGGCTCCATCATAAATCCTTCTGTTAATGAAATACCTATTTCTTCTGGATGAATTAAGCGAAACAATTTTTCCTGGTCAGCAAGTTCTGGACATGCTGGATAACCAAATGACACGCGAATGCCTCTATATTTTGTACGGAAACGTTCTTCCATCGTCAGTTCAGGTGAGTCTGGAATGCCCCAACGATCACGAATGAGCATATGTGTTTTTTCAGCAAGTCCTTCTGCTAATTCAAGCGCTAACGATTGAATGGCATGACTGCGTAAATAATCACCCTTCGCCTTCCACTCTTCAGCAATGTCCCGAACTCCTTCCCCAACAGTAACAGATAAGAAAGCAACATAATCCATTTCATCTCCAATCGGCCGTAAATAATCACCTAAAGTACGGTAGGGAGCCTTTCCTTGTCTAGGGAATGTGAAACGCTCTATAATACGCGTATGATCTTCTGGATCATATATTACAATGTTTTGTCCGTCGCTTTGTGCTGGGAAAAATTGATACACTGCTTTCGGGCGTAACCAAGATTGTCCTTCCTGTAATAATTCATCAATTAAATCATTTAATTCGTGCGCTCTTCTATCTCCTTCTTGCAGGAGTTTTTTTACATTTCCTTTTAATCCAAGATGATGTCCAAGTAGCATTTGTCTATTTAAAAACGGCGCGAGATGTGCAACTGGAATATCGCGCAATACAATTCGTTTTGTTGAATCAGGTATCATAACCTCCGCCTTCGGTAATGGCTCAATTACTGCTGGAATTTCCACTTGTTTCTCCTCTTTTTTAACGATATGAAGATGACGTTCTTTTTTATCCTGTTTCATCTTCTCACGCTCTTCTTCTTTTTGAAGCTTATTAATAATATCAAGCCCCGTCATCGCATCACTCGCATAGCATACGAGCCCTTTATATGATGGAGAAATACGATTATCTGTAAACTTTCTCGTTAGCGCTGCACCACCGACAACGATTGGAATATCAATATTTGCCGCTTTTAAATCTTCAGCAGTTGTTACCATTTGTTGGGCTGATTTTACTAGCAAGCCTGAAAGACCAATAATATCAGGCTTCTTCTCTTGTACTTCTTGAACAATTCGATCCGAACGAACATTAATCCCTAAATTAATAATTTCGTATCCGTTATTTGATAAAATAATTTCAACGAGATTTTTCCCAATATCATGTACGTCACCTTTTACAGTCGCTAATAATACTTTCCCTTTTTTCGCGCTATCACTAGACTCCATATGTGGCTCTAAATAGCTTACGGCAGCTTTCATACTTTCAGCACTTTGCAATACTTCAGCAACGATAAGCTCATTACCATTAAATAATCGCCCCACCTCGTCCATTCCTGTCATAAGTGGACCATTAATAATATCCAGAGGTTTTCGTCCTTCTGTAAGCGCGAGACTTAAATCCTCATGTAGCCCTTGTTTCGTACCTTCTACAATATAATTTGCTAGTCGTTCATCAAGCGTTAGTGTTTCTTGTACAACGACATCTTTCTTTTTGGCAACACGATAAAAGTTTGTGAATTTTTCTAACGTCTCTTTCGTCGTTTCAAATAATAATGCATCTGCAAGACGTTTTTCTTCCTCTGGAATTGATGCATAGCGTTCTAATTTTTCCGTATTAACAATCGCATAATCTAATCCTGCTTTCGTTGCATGATATAGAAAGACCGAATTTAATACTTCACGGCCCGCGGGCGGTAAACCAAATGATATATTACTTACACCCAAAATCGTTAAACATTCTGGTAACGCTTCTTTAATAAGACGAATCCCTTCTATAGTCGCTGCCGCTGAACCTATATATTCTTCATCACCTGTCCCTACAGGAAACACAAGCGCATCAAAAATAATATCAGATGGACGTATACCATACTTCTTCGTTAGTAACTCATAGCTTCTTTTCGCAATTTCTATCTTCCGTTCTGCACTAACTGCCATACCGTCTTCATCAATTGTTCCTACAACTATAGCGGCACCGTATTTCCGAAGAAGAGGTGTCACTTTTTCAAAACGTTCTTCTCCATCTTCTAAATTGATAGAATTGATAACACCTTTTCCTTGAATATAAGTTAGAGCTCTTGCCATAACATTTTCATCTGTTGAATCAATCATAATCGGTACTTTTAATACTTTCGTAACTTCTGCCAAGAATCTTTCCATATCTTCTATTTCATCACGGTCAGGGTCTGCCATACAAATATCAATAATATGAGCATTCTTCTTCACTTGCGCTCTTGCCACTTCAGCTGCCTCTTCAAATTTCCCTTCTGCTACTAATCTTTTAAACTTGCGTGATCCAATTACGTTCGTCCTTTCTCCAACAAATAACGGTCTCATAGAATCATCATATTGCAACGCCTCTAATCCACTAACTCCATGCCCTTCTCGTTCATGTTGTTCACGCGGCTTAAGAGATGCTAACGCGGATTTCATTGCACTTATATGTTCTGGTGTTGTACCACAACAACCACCAATAATATTAACCCATCCTTCTTCAGCAAATCGCTTCACCTTTTCAGCGAGAGAAGATGGAGATTCATGATAATGTCCATCTTCATCCGGAAGACCTGCATTTGGATAACAAGAAATATAACACTCCGATAAATCAGATAAGGAACGAATATGTTCCCTCATAAATTCCGGACCAGTCGCACAGTTTAATCCAACCGATAACGGCTTCATATGCTCTATCGATAAATAAAAGGCTTCTATCGTTTGACCCGCTAAAGTCGTTCCCATCGGTTCAATCGTTCCAGAAATCATAATAGGAACCGTTTTATTTAGTTCATCAAAAGCTGCTTGAATTCCAATATAAGCAGCTTTCACATTACGCATATCTTGACTCGTCTCCACAAGTAATACATCAATTTCGCCCTTCAATAACCCTCTCGCCTGCCTTGTATAGGCTTCAATCAGTTCCTCAAATGTAACTCCTCCTGTAACACTAATTGCTTTCGTTGTCGGCCCCATCGCACCTGCAACATATACTTGCTTCCCGCTTTCTTTAACAGCTTGCTTCGCCAATAGTGCTGCCTTTTCATTTAATTCTTCATCTAAATGAGACAACTCATAATCACTTAATACGATATTCGTCGCACCAAATGTATTTGTTTCAATGATGTCAGCTCCAGCTTCAATATAAGCTTTATGAATCTTTAAAATAACATCTGGTCTTGTTTCTACTAAATATTCATTACACCCTTCGTACTCTTCTCCTCCGAAATCTTCCGCAGTTAAGTCCTCTTGCTGTATCATCGTCCCCATTGCACCATCTAATATTAGAATGCTATTTTGTAATCTTTCTTCTATACACTTCATCAATTAATACCCTCTTTCACTTCTTGCTTTTCTCTTACATATTTCACGAGATGTTCTGTAATTTCATATTTTAAAAATGGTGTAATAAGATAAACACCGTTAAAGTATTTCATCGCCGTATCGATTAACTCTTGTGAAATACGAATCCCTTCCTCAATAGCCGCCTCTTTCGTTTCGTGTCCATCCATTCTCTCTCGTATTTCTTCAGGAAGAGTAATACCCGGCACCTCAAAATGAAGAAAATCTGCATTCCGCTTACTTACTAACGGCATAATTCCAATAAAGATAGGTTGTTCCAAATGCTTTGTCGCTTCATACACTTCTTCAATTAACGCTATATCGTAAATTGGCTGAGTTAAGAAATATTCCGCTCCAGCATCTATTTTCCGTTCCATTCGCTTAACCGCTGCTTTTAAATGTCTTACATGCGGATTAAACGCACCGCCGACAGAAAATCTTGTTGCCGGACCAATTGATTTCCCTAAAATGGAACGCCCGTCGTTCATTTCTTTAATCATTTTTATGAGCTCAATAGAGGACAAATCATATACAGAAGTTGCACCTGGGAAATCGCCAACACGCGCTGGATCACCAGTTAAAGCTAGCACTTCCTCCATCCCTAACGCCGATAAACCTAATAAATGAGATTGTAGCCCAATGACGTTATGGTCTCTACACGTTAAATGAGTCAATACCGGAATATCATGCTTCGTTAATAATGCACCCATTGCCATATTAGAAACGCGAGGCGATGCTAATGAATTATCTGCTAGAGTAATAGCGTCTGCCCCAGCTCTTTTCAATGCTCTTGCCCCTTCAAAAAAACGCTGTGTGTCTAATGTTTTCGGTGGGTCTAGTTCCACTACAACTGTCGTTTGTTTCTTTGCTTTCTCTGCTAAAGTGACGTGAGATTTCGAACGTTTCTCGTGTGTATGAACTACTTTTGGTCTTTGAATCGTGTCCTTTTCTATTACAGGCGTAACATTTAGAGTAGCACGCTTCATACTTTCAATATGTTCTGGAGTAGTACCACAACAACCACCCAATAACCGAATACCTTGCTCAATAAATTTCGGTGTCATCGCTTCGAAATAAGCCGGACTTCCCTCATATACGTAACGTCCCTCCACATAATTCGGGAGACCCGCATTTGGATATGCTGACAAGTAGCCATTTTGAGGAATCGATATCATTTTAAAAGCTTCCGTCATATGAAGTGGTCCTAGTTGGCAGTTCAATCCAACAACATTCGCACCGTAATCTAAAAGCTGTTTTAATATCTCATTTACATCATTTCCATTTTGAGTCGTACCTGCCTCATGTAACGCTAATTGGGCTACAATTGGAATATTCGTTTGTTTTCGTAACACCTTAACAGCATGAAGTAATTCAAATTCATCATAGAAAGTCTCTAATAGCAATCCATCAACCTGTTCTTCTAGTAAAGCACCTGCCTGTTCAAGTAACATAAACTCCCTTTCCATATCAGTTGTTGTAACAGCTCCGATATGTTTCATACCACCAATTGTTCCTAAAATTGCATTTCTGTCTGTAACAGATGCTTTAGCAATCTTCACTGCTGCTTTATTAATTTGAACAACTTGATTCTCTAAGCCATACATACGTAATTTCGCTTCATTTGCTCCATACGTATTCGTCTGGATAACATCCGCTCCAGCAGCTACATATTGTTTATGAATCGATATAATTAAGTCTGGATCAGACAAATTCAATTCTTCAAAACTACTTTGTAAACCATGCGAATGTAATAATGTTCCAACCGCACCATCACCTATTACAATTCCTTTTGATAATAAATCTAGTAATTTCACGAATCTCCCTCATTTCTATCAATATAAAAACCCCCTCTTCGCTTTGAAGAGGGGGACATAATTATTCCTCCTCTTATTATGCAAAACATTCGTTTTGCAGGTATTAGCACCGTTTCAAACATTTCGTTTGAAGGTTGCCGGGTTTCACAGGGCCTTTCCCTCCACCGCTCTCAATAAGAGTTGTCTTTATTATTTTATTTATGTAGCTAAAAGGAAATGCGTTCCCCTTTTAACAATGTTTGTTAATTTTTTATAAATTTAGCATGCACAAATATAAAAGTCAATGACACTTGCGGAAAAATAAAAATTATTTAAAATAAAGTTGCAATTCAATTAACTTTTGTTGTAAAGTTAAAAACATAATAAAAATTTCATACGAACATTCTTATCTAGAGAGGTAGAGGGACTGGCCCTATGACGCCTCAGCAACCATTAACAATTTGTTAATAAGGTGCTAATTCCAGCAAATTGTGAAAGATTTGACAGATGAGAAGAAGACTCTATTCAATCCGAAAGCCTTCTTCTTAGAAGGCTTTTTTTATTTTATATTCAACTAATCGTTCAATTTAAAAAGGAGGAATTTTTACATGTCAACTATCGAAACAAAACTAGCACAAATCGGAAATCGTAGCGAAACTACAACAGGAACTGTTAATCCACCCGTTTATTTCTCAACCGCTTATCGTCACGAAGGACTTGGTAAATCTACCGGCTTTGACTATTCACGAACTGGAAATCCAACTCGTGGTCTTTTAGAACAGGCAATCGCAGACTTAGAATATGGCGAACAAGGTTATGCCTGTAGTTCAGGGATGGCAGCTGTTCTCCTTGTCCTTTCATTATTCCGTTCTGGGGATGAACTTATTGTATCCGAAGATTTATATGGAGGAACGTACCGCTTATTTTCTGAACATGAAAAAAAGTGGAATGTTCGATGTAGATACGTAAATACACAATCTATTAAACAAATTGAGCAAGCTATCACAACTGAAACGAAGGCTATTTTCATAGAAACGCCGACTAATCCATTAATGCAAGTTACTGATATTGCCACTGTCGCAAGTGTAGCGAAAAGACACGGACTACTTCTTATTGTAGATAACACATTCTACACTCCTTATATACAGCAACCATTAACAGGAGGTGCCGATATCGTACTTCATAGTGCAACGAAGTATTTAGGCGGGCATAACGATGTACTAAGCGGACTCGTCGTGGCAAAAGGAAAAGAACTTTGTGAAGAACTTGCTCATTATCATAATGCCTCCGGTGCTGTCTTAAGCCCATTTGACTCATGGCTATTAATTCGTGGTATGAAAACTTTAGCGCTTCGCATGAGACAACATGAAGAAAATGCGAAAGCCATTGTTGCTTATTTAAATGATGAAGACGGTGTGACACATGTATTTTATCCAGGAAGAGGCGGTATGATTTCGTTTCGCCTTCAAGATGAAACATGGATTAATCCATTCTTACAATCTTTATCCTTAATCACATTTGCTGAAAGTCTTGGTGGTGTAGAGAGTTTAATGACTTATCCAGCAACGCAAACGCATGCTGATATTCCTGAAGAAATCAGAACGGCAAACGGTGTATGTAATCGTCTTCTTCGGTTCTCCGTCGGCATCGAAAATAGTAACGATTTAATTCAAGACTTAAAGCAAGCCATTAAACTTGTAAAAGAAGGTGTAAGAATATGAGTTATTCTATAGATACACTCTTACTGCACAACCAATATAAACATGACTCGCAAACAGGAGCTGTTAACGTTCCCATCTATAACACTTCAACATTCCACCAGTTTGATGTCGATACGTTCGGGAAATATGACTATAGCCGATCTGGTAATCCAACTCGTGAAGCTCTTGAAGATATCATTGCTTTATTAGAAGGCGGAACAAAGGGGGTCGCCTTCGCATCAGGAATTGCAGCGATTTCTACTGCTTTTCTCCTTCTTTCACAAGGCGATCACGTACTCATTTCAGAAGACGTATACGGAGGCACTTATCGGATTATAACTGAAGTTCTCTCTCGTTACGGTGTTTCACATACATTTGTTGATATGACCAATTTAGAAGCAATAAAACAAAATATCAAACCGAATACGAAGCTCTTTTATGTAGAAACACCATCTAACCCACTTTTAAAAGTAACAGATATTCGCGAGGTTTCTAAACTCGCAAAATCTATTGGTGCTCTTACATTTGTTGATAATACATTTTTGACACCATTATTCCAGAAGCCGCTTGATCTTGGCGCCGATGTCGTTCTTCATAGTGCCACAAAATTCATTGCCGGTCATAGTGATGTTACTGCCGGATTAGCAGTTGTAAAAGATGCCGAACTCGCTCAAAAACTTGGATTTTTACAAAATGCATTCGGCGCTATTTTAGGTCCTCAAGATTGTTCGCTCGTACTTCGCGGCATAAAAACATTGCATGTACGTCTTGAACATTCAGCTGCAAACGCCAATAAAATTGCACACTATTTACAAGAGCACACTAAAGTTCAAAATGTCTATTATCCTGGCTTACAAACACATCTTGGATTTGACATTCAACAATCTCAAGCTACATCAGCCGGAGCTGTCCTATCTTTCACTTTACAATCAGAAGACGCACTCCGCCAATTTTTATCAAAAGTAAAATTACCTGTCTTCGCAGTTAGTTTAGGAGCTGTCGAATCGATTCTTTCCTACCCAGCTAAAATGTCACATGCAGCACTGTCGCAAGAAGCTCGTGATGAAAGAGGTATTTCTAATTCATTACTTCGGTTATCCGTTGGCCTTGAAAATGTTGACGATTTAATATCCGATTTTGAAAATGCCCTTTCTTATGTGGAAGAACCTGTAAATGCATAGGACGAAAAGAAGATATGAAATTAAGTTTTCATATCTTCTTTTTTATGCCGTTAAGTATATTTTTTACTTTTCGTATAGTTCATAAAAAAACGAAAGAGCACCATCTATTTCCAAGTAATGAATTAATTGATATATTAAAAAGTAAAAAAGGGGCAAAAATAATGGATACTTGTGCAGATGTTTTAATCGTTATCGATTTACAAAATGGGGTATGTTATAGCGGAGAGCATTTATTTGATTTACAAAACTTGCTTACAAAAGTAAATAAAAGAATTTCTTCCTATAGAAAATCAAATAAACCAATCATTTTTGTTCAACATTGTGATGATGATTTAGTACCCGAAAAAAAACTTTGGGCTATTCATACCGATCTAGATGTTCAAGAACAAGATTTTTTTGTAAGAAAAACACATGCAAATTCATTTTATAAAACAAACTTAAAAGAAATTTTAGATCAATTATCTGTACATCGTATTGAATTTTGTGGTGCCCAAACAGAATACTGCATGGATGCTACGATTAAATTTGCCCACGGACTAGGATACGAAAACTTCATGGTACAGAAAACAACCTCTACGTTACATAATCCATTTATGTCCGCAAAAGAGACAATTGCTTTTTATGAGAATATATGGAACCTCAGATTTTTAAAGTTGATAAAAGATGAACTCTAGAATAAATGACTAATGACTTGAGCATTCTAAGATTTATCAGCTACACTCAAATATTTAATTATCACCATAAGGAAGCTGATTATAATCAGCTTCTTTTAACCTGTTTTATATTCTATATATATCATTACAATTCCTTTGTCATATTATTTTAAAAATTTCGTATATTCATTTGAAAGAATAAGAAAATCATGATAAAATTGTGTTACAAATATATCTATATCTTTCAATTTTTAAAACGCATCAAAATTTTCACCCAAAAGTGTCATTTTACAAAACCGTACAAATTTATCTACTTTATTTACATCAGGGTCTCTTTTCTTACAATTTCTTTACTTTAGGACTTTTTTTCTGCAACAACTGTTTTCTTTTCTTTAATTTTTTGGTATGTATAGTATGGTATAACAGCTCACACGGAGGTGGAAAAGAACATGTTAGAAACCTTTCAAAAAGAAATAGAACTATATGAAAGCAATGCAGAATTATTGAAAGTGCTTGCTCATCCTGTTCGCTTATGTATTGTAAAAGGATTAATTGAACGTGGCCCAAGCAATGTTTCTACAATGTACACTGGCTTAAACATGCCACAATCTACAATTTCACAGCATTTAGCAAAGTTAAAAAGTGCTAAAATCGTTTCTAGTGAAAGAAAAGGATTAGAAATTTACTACAAAGTAGAAAATGAAACAATTATTCAACTCGTTCGTGTATTATTAGGTTAGGGACTAATAGACAGAGAAAAAGAACGTATTCTATATTTTTCATCTCATATCTTTAATATAAATATATATCATGAGAGGAAATATATAATACTACATAAGTCGTATTAAAAAACAAGACACAGAAATATACTGTGTCTTGTTTTTTCATATTGTTAAATATCGATTCAAATGTAAATTCTTCATATCTTTCGTGTGCATAACAATATCAAAGGCACTTCCTAAGCCTCCGTTCAAAATCATAGAACGAACTGCTCGATTTCGTTTTTGAGTTTCAGAAAAAGGATTCGTATCTTGATGACTCGTAAGATGTTCTAATATTCCTGCCGCTAACAAGAACTCTGATTGCTTCCTGTGCCATATCGTATGAATCCCTTGTAACTCGAAAATCACCTTCAACTCATCCCAATGAACATGGGTAGTTAAATCCATTTCTCCTGGATATGCAAGAGGGTTACGAATTAGCTTATGCTTATAATATCCTCTTAAACTTCCTTCATGATGTGCAGGATGCATCCATTCTTCTTTTGTATAACCATAATCAACTGTAATACATATACCTCGCTGGAACCATTCCGCAATCTCTTCTATATACTCTTCCATTGCAATAGGCACCTCAAATCGCTGTCCCTCTGCAATATGAATATTATATTTCAATAAGTAGCGACCAATTCTTTTCTCTACTGGCCTAAATACTTCTGCAAGGTCCCCTTCCTCTGTATACGTGATACGTACTTCATACAAAATTCCATTTCTTTTCTCAACTACTTCAACAGGAAACGCATCAAATAGTTCATTCGAAAAAATAATTCCTTCGAAAGACTCTCCCATTTCAATATACGATGTATAATACGATACATTATCAAATGAGCAAAGACTCTCCTGCTGTAATCTTCTATGAAAAGGGCTCACTTCAACAATTGAATAGTTTAAACTACTAAAGGTTTCCGGAGATAATTGTTTCCATTCTTGTAAAACATCATAGGCAAACTTTCCCGTTCCCCCACCAACCTCACAAATATTTGAAGAAACTTCTCCATTTTCAACAAGCCGAATGAAAAACTTAGCAAAAGTCTTCGCAAAGACAGAAGATACATTACTACTCGTAAAAAAATCTCCTTGCCTCCCAATTTTTTCACGTTCTCTCATATAATATCCATGTCCCTCTGCATATAATGCGAGTTTCATATACGTACTGTATGAAATTGAATAATCCTTTTCTTTTCCCATCCAATCTCTTAAAATAAGCTCCATCCCCATAATGACTCCTTATTGTAAAAATGGATTATTTTCTTTTTCAAACCCAATGCTTGTTTCTGGACCGTGTCCACATAGCACCGCTGTTTCATCTGGTAATACAAATAATTTCTCTTCAATACTTCCAATTAATTCAGCAAAGCTTCCGCCAGGCAAATCTGTTCTTCCGATACTCATTTGGAATAATACATCACCAGAAAATACGGCATTCGCCTCTTTACAATAATAAGAAATACTTCCTGGAGAATGTCCTGGTGTCTCAAAAATTTCAAAGTTAAAAGAACCGATCGTTAATGTACCTTCTGCATCAATAATTTGATCTGCTGGTTTCGCTGTAATACTGCGGTTCATCATAAAAATTTGCGATCCATTCACAGTTGCATCTCCTAACCAATCCGCTTCTTCTTTATGTACGTATACCGGAATATGAAAAGCATCTCTCACGGCATCAACAGCACCAATATGATCAAAGTGAGCATGCGTTAATAAAATCGCAAGGGGCTTTAACTGCGCTTCTTGTAAATATGTAACAAGTTTCTCTCCTTCATGACCAGGATCAAAAATAATACACTCATTTTGATCATTCGTTAAAATATAAGCATTTGTTTGTAATGGGCCTAAAGGCATTTGTGTCCATTTCATATAAAAATCTCCTCCAGTTATTGAACTTACTTTCAATGATACAACATTTCTTTCTCTTAGGAAAAGAAAGGATGCTATCTCGACATTCATTTTTAAAACATGTACAATATAAAAGAGTAAATATTCCAAAAACTCATCGTAAGAAATGAGAAGACAGAGGAGGATATTGTATGGGCCTTGTTATTATTTTTGCGCTAGTCACTCTGTTAGCTGTATTTGCTACGCTTAGAACACTTCGCGAAAAGAACTTTTTCGCGGGCGGTTTTGCAATTGCAACCGTACTCGTTTTCGGATGGTTTACAATCATGACTGTTCTATATAATGGGTACCCTCCAACAGCTTAATTCATTTACATGGAATTCTTCATCAAGATTTTGCATAAAAAGAGGAAGGGGTGCCCCCTTCCTCTTCTCATATTTCACAACTTATATCATCTTCGCTTCGTATTTGTGCTTTTTTACAAGCCAAGCTCCTCCGATAACACCTGCGTCATTACCAAGTGTCGCAATTGCTAACTTTGTGCTCTTTACAGCACGTGAGAAAGCATATTGCTCGAAATAGCGTTGAACTGGTTCTAATAACGCATCTCCAGCTTTAGACACGCCACCGCCAATAACAATTTTCTCTGGATTCAACGTGCTAGACAGGTTTGCTACAGCTAATCCTAAATAAGAAGCTACCTTTTCTACTACTTCGCCTGCTAGTTCATCACCTTGTCCATGCGCTTCGAATACATCTTTTGATGTAATACGCCCTTCTTCTGCTAACATAGAACGTAGCATACTCTCTTTATCAGTCTCTTGTATTTTTTGCATAGCAACACGCACAATACCCGTTGCAGATGTTACTGTTTCTAAACAACCAGACTTTCCGCAATTACATGGAAAAGCATTCTCTGTAACTACTGTAATATGTCCAATCTCACCTGCAGCACCACTTACACCGTGTACAATCTCACCATTGGCGATTACACCGCCACCAACACCCGTGCCAAGTGTCATGCAAATTAAATCTTTTGCTCCTTCACCAGCACCTTTCCACATTTCGCCAAGCGCTGCTAAGTTTGCATCATTATCTATCACAACAGGTAATCCTGTTTCTACTTCTAGTAAATCTTTTAACGGATAATTTCTCCAACCTAAATTAACCGCTTCATAAATCATTCCAGATGCGACATGTACAGGACCAGGAGCTCCCATACCAACACCAATTAACTTGCTTTTTAATTCACCTAACTCTTCTAACTTTTTATCAATAGCTTTCGCTACATCAAGTGTAATATGTTTTCCTTGCTCATTTGTATTCGTAGGGATTTCCCACTTATGTAAAATTTCACCGTACACATTAATAAATGCTAATTTAATCGTTGTACCACCAAGATCAACACCAACTAACCATTTCTCTTCCATGTTGCTTACCTACCTTTATCTAATTCTTATTTATCTCTTTTTGAATTTCTTGCTTCAATAAAAATAAAGCTGTTTGATAGTCTTGTGGATCGATTAGCTGTGATTGATTTAATTCACGCAATTCATCTTGCATTAATTGTAAATCTGCAATTCGATCACCCGTATAAATAATCGTTCCAAATTTCTTTAGCAATTGTTGAATATCATAAATGGATATCATTTCATCACCCTCTATGCTTACTTACTATAAAAACTATAATAAGAAAACGTTCACATATTTTATTATAATCAAGAAGAAAAAGTCTCGTCAATTTTTATTTGTCTATACAAGCCCATTTATAACCATTGTTCCTTTTTCTGTAATAATTTTTTCTACATTTTTATCAAATGGTTCAACAGGAATATGTTTTACCATTTGAAAATCATAAGCTAATGATAGCGTTTTCCCTTTATAATGCACGAGATAACGATCATAGTAGCCACCACCATATCCAATCCGTTCCCCTCGCCGCGTATACGCTACTCCTGGCACGATAAGAAGATCAATTTCACACGCATTCACTTCTTCCGTAAACGCTGGAATCGGTTCACGTAAATTCATATATACTGTTTCTAATTGATCAAAATTTCTAATTGTCCGGAAAGACATCGTTCTTGTCCCTTTATTACACTTTGGAACAACAATTTTCTTTCCTTCTTCCCAAGCTTTTTCGATAAGAGGATATGTATTCACTTCATGTTCCATCGAGAGAGTGATTCCAATTGTTTTAGATTCAATCCACTCTTTTTGTCCATACAACGAAACTGCAATTTGTTCCGATAAAGTTGTATACTGTTCTTCAGATAAAGAATTCATGCGTTCTATTATTTGTTTACGTAAACGTATTTTCTCTTCTTTCACACACTTTTCCCCCTTACAGTGACACTTTACTCTACGAGGATAGTGTATCACTTTTACGTAGGAATCGCATAAAAAAAAGAAACAGTAGGAAAATATTCCTACTGCTTACTTTGTTTCACGGTGTAACGTAGACTTCTTGTCACGCTTGCAATACTTTTTAAGCTCGATACGCTCAGCGTTGTTACGTTTATTTTTCTTTGAGATATAGTTACGATCTCCGCATTCTGTACATGCTAGAGTAATATTCACACGCATTCTTATTTCCCTCCAGTACTAATAACTTAAATCAGACTATACCATAATACCACTTTTAAAATAAAAATTCTACACCTTTTGATATTGTCTAATTTTTTCTATAAGATTTTTCATGTTTTCCCTTGCTATTACTGGGTTTCTAGCATGTGAATACACTAAAAATTTTGGTTGTTTTGCGTCAGAAACGATATAAGACCACTCTTTTTCTGTATATTTGAACTGTACCCCTTCTAATATCCCGTCTTCTTTTCTTTCCATGTCAGCCAATAATTTCCGCATTACTTTCCCTTTTTCCTTCCACGAACACACAACTTCATCACAAAGTAAATAGAGCGGAGGTGATTGCTCTAATATGCTGAGAAATGTTTTTTCCTGCAGTGCTATTAACTCAAATAATTTTCCTATTCGATATAAAATATCTCGCTTCCATCTTATTTGAAAAGACTTTTTTTCATCATGCATATAAAATAGAAGGTAACAACCGCCCAATTTCAAAGACATTGGGTAAATTTCACCTGCCGATTCGAATAATAAATCAGGAATATCTACTTCTTCAAAATCAGTTCCTTGGTAAATATTACTATGATTATCATATAGATCGAATTGATTTCCTTGTTCAGAAAACATAAGCGCCATATTTGCTTTACTCGATTTCATCAAAGCTTTCACATGATCTTTTTGTCCCCCCGCATAAATCCATGTAACTGTGCACCCAAGCCTTTGCAGAAAGAGAATAAGTAACTGTTGTAACATATCATTTCTCTTATTAATAAGAAGATGAAACTTCTGTTTTTGTATTTTCTCTATATCAATGTGTTCTAATACTGCTTCTATATAATTATTTAAAGAAACATGAACCTGCTTACTTCGCCCCATTTCTTTCTCACATACGTAACGAAACGACTCAGAGATATATAGTTGTTCGATTATTTTTTGCTGCTTATACGATAACATTCCATCCCTGCCATACATCTTTATAACAATCCCTCTATCACTTTCCACTTGAATAAAAACCCCACCTGCACAGTTCAAATTATGAATGGCATACTGAAAAAGTGACTCGTTCATTTCTTTACATTCCATCGTATGAATCCCAATACCATGAATAGCATGGAGGAATAAGTTTTTATAGGACGTTGTTTCTATATTTTCTTGACTTCCAATTAATATACTCTCTCCTTTTACAAAAAGAGAACCATAAGCCATTGCTGCTTTCACAATAAACTGAGGGGTAATCTCAACATTTCCTCTTCCTACAATCCGGCTTTTTTGTAACCATCCAGCTCCCTTTTCACTCTCTTGAACACCAGCAGAGCCTACTATTGAATGACTATCTATCACCTTATATGGCCATAGTTTTCCTTTTTGCTTAATTACTGTACTTTTCCCTATATGGCAATGGTCCGCTACGATACTTTTTTGAAAAAGTGTAACATCATCTTCAACCATTGTATGCTCTCCAATTGTTGTTTCTAGCAACTCACAATATTTTCCGATATGGGCGTTTGCAAAAACGATGCTTTTTTGAAGATGAGAATAACTTGAAACGATACTATTTTTCCCTATAATAGAGTACGGTTCAATTACAGCCCCCGCACCAATTATTGCTCCTTCTCCAATAAAAGAAGGACCATGAATTTTCGTCCCTTTTCCTATCGTTACGCCTTCTCCCATCCACACCATTGGTAATACTTCTGTATATGGAATAGGCACCTTTAATTTTTTCGTCAACAAATCGAATTGAGCTTGCCGATATTGATCAAATGTACCAATATCTAGCCAATAGTCTTCTGATAAATATGCAAATAACGCATTTTTATTTGCCAATAATGGAAATACATCATGACTGAAATCAAAAAATTCCATGGATGGTATGTAAGAAAAAATTTCTGGATCCATTATATAAATACCTGTATTCACAACATTAGAAACTACCTCATTCCAACTCGGTTTTTCTATATATCGTATAATTTCTTGTTCTTTATTCGTTACAACTAAACCAAATGAGAGTGGATTTTCTACTTCTTTCACAAACATCGTTACCATTCTCTTCTTCTGTTCATGAAATGCAATTCCTTCTGATAATTGAAAATCAGTTAATGCATCCCCACTAATAACAACAAATGTTTCATCTAAAAAACTTTCCGCTTGCTTAATACTCCCTGCGGTTCCAAGTGGGGGAGAGTCTTCAAAATAATACAAGTTAACTCCCCATTTACTACCATCACCAAAGTGCTGCTTAATAGCTGTACTCATATATTGAACGGTAATTGCAATTTCACGAATGCCATGCTGACGTAATAAGTCAATATTATATTCAAGAACCGGCTTTTCTAACAATGGTAACATCGGTTTTGGAGTATTACATGTTAATGGTCTAAGGCGTCTTCCCTTTCCTCCAGCTAAAATAACCCCCTTCATATACTTCAGCCTCCACTTATATAATGTTCAAGAACTCCGTATACCACATATATCATTTATCCCGCATTAACTGCCCACAAATAGCGGGATAAATAAATCCTAGCAAAAAGAAAGCGCTTACTATTAACTTAGCAAAATATTTAATAAGATATAGTTTACACATATGTACTTATTTTTCCATTAATTATGATACATCTTATCATCATAAACTAAAGGAAACAACGAGCTTTTTTTGTCATGTTTTGACTAAAAAAAGCAGGTGATTTTTCATCACCTACTCATTCAATAAATAATGCTTTCCTTTTACTAAATAAAATACATTCTCAGCAATATTGGTAACATGGTCTGCTACACGCTCAATATATCTTGCAACAAAGGATAGTTGTGTAATTTGTGTAATCGCTTCTGGTTGTCCAGGGATAGAGGAAATAAATTCACGAATCGCCTTCCCGTAAATTTCATCAACTGAATCATCCATTTCAGCAATTTGTCTAGCAAAAGTTAAATTTTCTTGCTCGTATGCTTCTAATGCTAAATTTAACATTTCATGAGCAATCTCAAACATTTCATCAAGATTCTGCAAGCTAACAACCACTTCTTTTTCTCCAAGGCGAATTGTTGATTTCGCAATGTTAACAGCGTGGTCTGCAATACGTTCTAAATCTATCGCTGTTTTAATTGAAATGAAAATTCTTCGTAAATCACTTGCTACAGGCTGCTGCTTTGTAATAAGCATAAGCGCAAGATCGTTTATTTCTTCTTCTAAATTATCCATACGATAATCACCATCAATGACCTCTAACGCTTTCTCTACATCTCTTTTGTGAAGCCCTTCCATAGCAATCAATAAAGCTTCCCTTGCTAATTCACCAAGTTCGACTACCTTTTGTTGTAACGTCTTTAAATCATATTGAAACTGTTCTCTTACCATTGCTTCTTCCCCCTCAATATTATGTGCATTATATATAAAGTGAAACTTTAATCAGTGGGGGTTTTGTTCATCCCCCACTGATTATTAGTTGAACCAATCGGGCGTTTACGGGCAGTTGATCTCCCACCTAACTTCTTTGCTCCATCCGAATTTTGAGGTGGGAGTTTTACTGCCCGTTAATGCGGGATAAATCTCCTACTCAGCCTCTTGTATGTTTATTAAGCCTTGAGAAAAGAGAAATATTACTCCCCCTATTTAAAATGAGGTGAAAGTGAGAAATGCCCTCTGTTAAGAGGGCATTTACTCTTAGCCTTACAACGATATCAACCAAATCGTCCTGTAATGTAGTCTTCTGTTCGCTTATCTGCAGGTGTTGTAAATAATTTATTTGTATCTGTATATTCCACAACTTCTCCACTTAAGAAGAAGGCAGTTTTATCTGAAATACGTGCTGCTTGTTGCATGTTGTGCGTTACAATAACAATACTAAAATCTTTCTTTAACTCCTGAATTAGTTCTTCTACTTTTAATGTTGAAATTGGATCTAATGCTGATGTTGGTTCATCCATTAAAATTACGTCTGGCTCAATCGCTAAACAGCGTGCAATACATAGACGTTGTTGCTGCCCACCAGATAAACCATATGCATTATCGTGCAAACGATCTTTTAACTCATCCCAAATGGCTGCTCCGCGCAAGCTTTTTTCAACGATTTCATCAAGTGTTTTTTTATCACGAACACCATGAATTTTCGGTCCATATGCTACATTTTCATAAATAGATTTCGGGAATGGATTTGGCTTTTGGAACACCATACCCACATGCGTACGTAATTCTTCAACCGGATATGATTTATCGAATATGTTTCTTTCTCTATATTCGATAACGCCCGTAGTTCGAACGATAGGTACTAACTCTACCATACGATTTAGCGTTTTTAAGTATGTTGATTTCCCGCAACCACTTGGACCGATAATCGCTGTTACTTCATTCTCATGAATACTTAAATTGATATCTTTTAAAGCATGGTCTTCTCCGTACCACAAGTTTAAATTTTTCGTATCAAACACTACTTTTTTTGGTGCTGTCTCAATCTTCTTCTCATTTTTCACCTGTACATTTACTACTGTTGCTACCATTTGAATTCCCCTTTCATCCACTTCCAACTTATTTTCGATTTCGTAACCATAAGACAAATATATTTATAAAGAGCAACAATCCTAGCAAAACAATCATCCCAGCTGCTGCTACATACTGAAATTCCTCTTGTGGTCTACTCATCCAATTAAAAATTTGAATTGGTAAAACCGTAAATCTATCGAACATACTAAACGGAACATAATTTGCAAATGCAAGTGCCCCAATAACTAACAACGGTGCTGCTTCTCCGATCGCTCTCGATACCGCTAACGTACATCCCGTTAAAATCCCTGGCAAAGCTACTGGCAGTACAATTTGATACATCGTTTGCCATTTCGTAGCACCTAATCCGTAAGAAGCTTCTAATAAGGAACTTGGTACAGATCGAATCGCTTCTTGGCTAGCCACAACAACTGTTGGTAAGACGAGTAAACTCATCGTCAGTGCCGCTGCGATTATGCTCTCTCCCAAATGGAGAGCGTATACGAAAATAGTTAACCCGAGTAAACCAAACACAACGGAAGGTACCCCTGCTAATGTTTGATTATTCAATTCTATTAACTTTTTAAAAACGGACTCTTTCGCATAATGCTCTAAATAAAGAGCGGTTCCGACTCCAAATATAAAAGAGACCGGTATAACAATACTCATAAATAATATTGTTCCTGACAAAGCAGCAGCAATCCCAGCTTCTTTCGGATTACGTGAAGCGAAGTTTGTAAAAAAATCTATTGAAAGATAACTCATACCTTTTTCAAAAATTTGAAACAATAAAACAAACAGAATTACGATTGAAAACAAAATTGCTATATAAAATAATGATTTGTAAATTCTATCTTTTAAAAAACGTGATGCCATATTTTCTTGTATTTTTTTATGGTCTAACATTCGCATATTATGTCACCCTCCTAAAACGGCGCATAATATACTGCGAAATGATGTTCATAATAAAAGTAAACATGAATAAAGTCGCACCTACAGCATACATGCTGTAATAAGTAATCGTTCCGTGCGGAGCATCACCTAAACTCACTTGTACAATATAAGCTGTTAATGTTTGAATAGAACGAGTCGGATCTATCGATACATTAGGTGTCGATCCGGCTGCAATAACAACAATCATCGTTTCACCAATTGCTCGCGAAGCTGCTAATATAATCGCTGCCATTATGCCCGTAAAAGCCGATGGAAACACCACTTGTTTTACCATCTCAAAACGAGTTGCTCCTAGCGCTAATGAGGCTTCTTTAATTCCTTTCGCTACAGCTCTCATCGCATCTTCAGAGAGAGACGCAATCGTCGGTATCATCATAAACCCTATAACAATACCCGGACTAATAGCATTAAAAAACTGCAAATCTGGTATGATCCGTTGTAAAAATGGCGTAACAACTGTTAATGCGAAAAAACCATATACAATTGTTGGGATACCTGCTAGTAGCTCTAACAACGGTTTTAATATTTTCCGGGCACTATTTGAAGCATATTCACTCAAAAATACGGCACACCCTAAACCGATAGGAATTGCTACAACCATAGCAATTGCTGTTACAAGAATTGTTCCACATATAAGTGGTAATATACCGAATTTAGGATCTTCAAAAAAAGGTAACCATTCTTGCTCTGTCAAAAAGGAGTATAATGATATTTTTTGAAAAAACATGATTGTTTCATTAGCCAACGTAATAATAATTCCAAGTGTCGTCACTATAGACACGCTAGCAATTATTTTTAGTAATAACGGAACTATTCGATTGATTCGCTGCGCTTTTTTTCTTCTATTTGTATTTCTCTCAATCAAATGTTGTACAGAAAATGTAATTTGACTTTTGTCATTATGAGCCAAAGATGAAAACCCCTTTCCACCCTGACATTACCTTTTTATTTCTGTTAACATTCGCAGCTGTTCATTGTATTTTTCTTTTGGCAATTTTACATATCCTACCTCTTCAGCGAGCTTGCCGACATGTTTAATCATAAACTCAACATAATTTGCTACATTCATTTTATTTCGGATAGATGCATCATTTACATAAGTAAATAGCGGTCTAGCTAAAGGCTTATACGCACCTGACTGAATGGTCTCTTTCGTTGGAAATACACCATTCACCTTTATTGCTTTCACCTTATCTCGGTTAGCCATATAATAAGCATATCCTACAAAAGCAATGGCATTTTTATCATTCATTACCCCTTGCATAATCACTTGATCGTCTTCAGACAAAGAGACTGTTTTTACAAGGCGACTATTTTGTAAGACAACATTTTGAAAATAATCATAAGTACCAGAGTCTACGCCTGGCGCATAAAATTTAATTTGTTCACGTGGCCATGATGAATGAATTTGCGACCATCGTTTTGAACTTCCATCTTCACCCCATAGTAGACGTAGCTCGTCTATCGTTATATTGTTTATCCACGTATTTTGACGATTCACAACAATCGTAAGACCATCATAAGCAACCTCAAATGGCGTAAATTGAATGGAGTTTTTCTTCATTGCATTTTCTTCTACACGCTTCATCACTCTCGAAGCATTGTTTATATCTACTTCTCCTTTACTGAAACGATTAAATCCTCCTCCTGTCCCAGAAATACTAATAGAAATTTTCACGTTTGGATGAGCCTTTGTATATTCTTCTGCTACTGCCTCTATAATAGGAAAAACCGTTGAGGATCCATCAACTCTCACTTCTCCCATTTCATTTGTAGCAAATGCAGTAGACATGTTATAACAAAGAATACATGCCGATAATGTCAAAACCTTAATCGATACACTCATCCATTTCACGTGTTCTTCCTCCTAGAAGTAACCGGAAATAACAGGATTACAGATATAAGAATACTGCTAAACTATTAATTCGGTTTTAATTGTTTGTAAAAGTTTTGTAAAGTTCCACAAAAACAACTGTATACACAAACTTTATTTTCACTTTTATACTTTAGATGCAGGAAATTTTCTAATCATCCATAAAGTGAAACTTTAATCAGTGGGGGCTTTGTTCATCCCCCACTGATTATTAGCCCGCAAATAGCGGGATACAACTGCTATCTCCTAGCACATAAGACAAATTTAAAGCGTATGCACTAATCTTGTTGTGTTCATCGTTTTTGAAACCACATGTTTTTTCAATATTTTATGCTTGTCCACATTTACTAAACCATATGCATAAAGCATAAAAAAAAGCACACTATCTTTTCAGATAGTGTGCTTTTTTTACAGCTTTTTTATTCATCATCTTGTGTATTACTTTTTTTCTCTTTTTCATCTTTTGGAGCTTCACCAGTTAATGCTTGTTTCTTCAAATCAAAGTAAGCGTCCATTATTTCACGACTAATATATCCATTAATACCTGTTTTATCATCATGTACCCATGGCACAACAACAGAAAATGCTACTTCTGGATCTTCAAGTGGCGCATAACCTACTAATGTTAAGTTATATGTTTCAACACGCTCACCTTTTGCATTTCTACCAATCTCTTTATCTCCGCCATATACAGTTTGAGCTGTACCGGTCTTCCCAGCTGCTTTATATGGTGCACCTGCAAAGTATTTTGTAGCTGTACCACCTGTATCGTTAAACACTTGTCTAAATCCTTCTTGTACACGTTTAATTTGTGATTCAGGCATATCAACACGATTTAATACTTTCGGTTCCATCGATTGAACAACTTTTCCAACTTCCTCTGGCTTCGCCGATGGCTGACGAATTTCCTTTACAACTTGAGGTTGCATACGATATCCACCATTTGCAATCGTCGAAATATATTGCGCTAATTGAAGCGGTGTATACGTATCATACTGCCCGATTGATAAATCTAATAAGAAACCTGGTTGATTTCCTTTACCTATTTGACCAGCAGTTTCATTTGGCAAATCAATTCCTGTTTTTACACCAAGTCCAAACTGGCCAAAATAGTAACGCATAGTATCGAACGCACTTTTCGGAATATCTAACGTACCGCCTCGTACATATGGAACCCCAGCGATATTCATCGCTGTTTTAAACATATAAACGTTTGAAGACTGTTTTAACGCTGTAAGGTCATTAATATACCCCATCTGTTTCCAAGATGACTTCGTAGGTGTCCCTTTTAATTTAATCGGTTCATCTAACTGTACAGCTCCAGGTTGAATCGCGCCAGTTTGATATCCCGTAAGTACTGTCGCACCTTTTACAGTTGAACCCATCGGATAAGAACTTGTCATCGTTCCTAATGCAAAATCATCTACTTTCGTTTCCCCGTCTTTATTCACTAATTGTTTCCCCGCCATAGATAAAACTTCACCATTTTTCGGGTTCATCATTACAACGAATGCACGGTCTAAAAGAGGTTCGCTCCCTTTAAATCTCATTAAGTTTTTTGTAAGAATTTCTTCTACGCGCTTTTGTAATTTCATATCGATCGTTAAATTCAGATCGTTACCTCGTTGTCCTTGTGACACATTAATAGTTTCTAAAATATTACCCTCTTTATCTGTAACATTTCTTACTTCAGCTTTTGTACCGTGTAGGCTATCTTCATATTGTTGCTCAAGGTAACTTTTTCCTACGCGATCGTTACGATTATAATCACGCACAAGATAGTAATCTAGCCTTTCTCTCGGTAACCCTTCATCAGAAGAAGTTACACCACCAAGTACACTTCGGAACATATCGTCATACTTATATTTTCGCTCCCAGTCAACATTTGTATCTACGCCTGGTAATTTCGCTAAATTTTCACTAATAATCGCGTATTCTTCTTCTGTTGCACCTTTTTTAACGATTTGCGGCGTCATTGCATATCCGCTTTCCATTTTGCTTTTGATCGCCAATATTTCTAAATCTTTTGCTGACAATTGATTAATCTCTTCTTCTGTTACACGATTTCGTTGACGTTCATCTAGTTCTTTATCTTCAATTTTATTCGTTTTAAACTCTTCACGATCTTTTTTTGTGATTTTTGCTTCTGCTTCTTCTTTATGTAAAGCAAGCCAATAATCTTTCTTATCGCGATCTGTTAACTTATCTGTTGGGACTTCAATTAAATCTGCTAACTTTTTCGCCGTTTCTAAGCGATCTGCTGCAGTTGATCCCTTCATTTTTGTAAATGTAATTGTACGAATAGGCTCATTATCTACGACCGCTTCTCCATTACGATCAAATATTTTCCCGCGTGGTACAGGATTACTTATCGTTGAATTTTCTTTTTTCTCAACTTCATTTTTATATTCCTCACCACGAACAATTTGTACGTATCCAAGCCTTACAATAACCGCGGAGAACATTAAAAACACGCAAAAAAACAACACGTTTAACCGAAAGGGAACGTGGGTTTTTGTCTTTGTCTGGTTCTTTTTCTGCTTCTTACTCATACAAACCCCCTCTACCAACAGCTATGTAATGTGAAAGGGACACCTTCATACAGGTGCCCTCACTGCTGTCTTACATCTTTTTCTATTCTAGCATAAAACACACGATAAGTTAACCTTCTGGTTCAGTTTGATTCTGCGTGCTTCCTTGCGCTACAACACTGGTTTTGTTCACATTCCCCTCATCATATTTGACATTTTTAACTGCAAAATAAATAAGAAAATGTCCAGCTCCTAAAATACATAGTAAGAAAGGTAAACTTTTTTCAGGCGGAAAAAATATGACAGCACATAAAAAACTTAAAATGGAACAAATTCTTCCAGCATTTAACCATAATTCCCTGACCACTATATATTCTACACGCCATTCTCTCGCCTGTTTTGCTCTACCAATTACATCGTATGTCATAGAGCCGTACGGAACGAGTAAAATAGGATATGCAACCGCAATACATGCTGCATAAATAAGTAATTTCGTATATGTAACATTAAAAATAACTAAAAATACAACCGCGTATAAAATAATACCACCAAGTAAAATTGCTTTTTTTCGCCATTCTTTCTTTAACATACGAGCAACTAAATAATAGCATACAAATGATACTGCAGAATTCACTAAACTATATTTCCCTAATGCTAACTCGCTACCAGATGCTAAATAGACGTATACCGAAATAACGAAAATAAACGTTCCTTCTCTTAAACCTTGGAAGAAATGAGCGCGCGTAATTCTTCCCCAGTTTTCATCAACTTGCCGCTCTTTCAATACTTGCACAATTTCATAGCGCCCTTCACATTCTCTCTTCGATAGAAAAAAGCTTAGAACGACAGCAACCGCAAATAGCATTAACGAGAGGAAGAAAACGACAGTATAACCGCTCCATTTTTCCATACGTGAAATTGTATATCCTGCAGCTATCGGCCCAATCATTCCAGAGAACGATGTAAGAAGTCCGAGAAAACCGTTAAAAAAATCTCTTGTTTCTGGTTCTGTAATCTCAAAAGTCAACAAATTAAATGCGAGCCAATAAAATCCATAACCAACTCCTAAAAGGGCTCCCATTAGTAAAATATAGTGAGATGCACTTTTTCCCGCTACTAAAACGACGATAAAAAAAACAGCTAACGTCCCTACACCAATTCGTAATAAAATCGAACGATCAATACGTTTCGCTAATTTTCCGCCTACAAGAAATGTTAGGGGTTGCAATACAACGCTGGCCAAATTATACAAGCCTAGATTCACATAATTTTGTGTTTGCTTCCATAAATAAATGTTTACAAACGTATTCGATAAAGAAATTGCGAGCGTGTATAAACCTCCTATAACGAGCAATAATACTAAATCACGATTCACTTCAACATCACCAATTACATGTTTCCACTTCATACACAACTCTCCTTCACTTCATGTTCTAGTCTTCCAAAGACAAGCTCAATTATGTAAAAGGAGAGCATAGAAAAAAGCTAGGAGAAAACTCCTAGCTTTTTTCTAGCTGTATTAACTTTAATTATTTTGCTTCTTGGTAAAGTTTTTCAGCAACGTTCCAATCTACAACGTTCCAGAATGCACCGATGTAGTCAGGACGACGGTTTTGGTAATTTAAGTAGTAAGCATGCTCCCAAACATCTAAACCGATAACTGGAGTTTTACCTTCAGTTAGAGGAGAATCTTGGTTTGGAGTGCTTGTTACTTCTAACTCACCATTGTTTACTACTAACCAAGCCCAACCAGAACCGAAGCGAGTTGCGCCAGCTTTTGCAAATTCTTCTTTGAATGTATCGAAGCTACCGAATTTTGCTTCAATCGCAGTTGCAAGTTCGCCTACTGGTTGTCCTCCGCCGTTTGGAGATAGGATTGTCCAGAAGAATGTATGGTTAGCATGTCCGCCACCATTGTTACGTACTGCTGTACGGATTGCTTCAGGTACTTCGTTTAAGTTTGTTACTAATTCTTCAACGCTTTTGTCAGCTAATTCTGCATGACCTTCTAAAGCAGCGTTTAAGTTTGTAATATACGTGTTGTGATGTTTCGTATGATGGATGTTCATTGTTTCTTTATCAAAGTGAGGTTCTAAAGCATCATACGCATAAGGTAAATTTGGTAATTCGTGTTTTGCCATTGTTATATTCCTCCCGGTTTATGTATTGTCACTACATATGTGACATACAACTTCATTCTACCCTAATTGCCATAGGGTGCAAACAAATAAATCACATTGTCTTGCTATCATTAAAGTAGCAAAATTCCCACTTCTTTTCAATTAAAATGCTCATATATTCCGTAAAAAAAGCTTCCTTCTACAAGGAAGCTTCCTGCTGACATAATAAACATATGAAATGGATATGGACCCTGTAGGACTCGAACCTACGACCGGACGGTTATGAGCCGTCTGCTCTAACCAGCTGAGCTAAGGGTCCACAATTATGTATGTAATATTAAAAAAACTAAATTCCCATCGAATATATCGTTTGAAAAATGTAAGATAAATTTACCATATACGAAAGAAAAGTGTCAATTGTATTTTTCTCTACTAAAAGAAGTAAATTAATAAGAAGAAATTTAGTCCTTTCTACTATATGTAAATATAATATATCTTGAGCTTCTCTAGATTCGTACGTTACAATGATTTTATACATACATAAAGGAAGTGAATCTATGTCCATTTTTAAACAGCTAGCAAAAAGCGTATATTCGCCTAAAGATATGGCGCTTTTCCGTTTTCAAAAAATCGGTAAAACCATTTTGTATATTATGCTTCTTTGCCTAATCACTACTATTCCAAGAACTTTCTTGTACGGTAGCGTCATCCAAGATGGTGTTAACATGGTAAATAAAGTAATCGAAAAAGATTTACCTGATTTTAAAATCGAAAACGGCGAGCTACAAGCTGATATTGATCAACCTATCGAAAAAGAAGACGGAAATGCCCTTTTCGTATTTGATCCAAATTCAACAGATTTAGAAAAATATCAAAATAAAACAGGTTTATTTGTTTTAAAAGATAAAGTAGTCTCCATGGGGAATGGTCAAACACAAACATACTCCTATAATGACTTACTAGGCGCATCTCTTGAGAAGAAAGATTTACAAGATTTCATTTCGTTATTTGACAGTATTTATCCAATCTTATTATTCGTTATTGGATTCTTACTGTACTTGTTCCAATTATTTATTACCTTTGTAGGAGTTACATTACTTGCCTTCATCGGTTCTGCAATGAGCGGTCAACGCAAATTATCTTATAAACAAGTTTGGACGTTAACTGCTTACAGCTACACAATTCCAACAATCTTCTTTATGATTATGGATTTATTCAAAATAAACGTACCTGGAGCAACATTCATTTACATTGCAGTTGTGTTAATCGTTCTATACTTAACAATTAAAGAAGTTCCAAAACCAAAAGATAAACAAGAACTATAAAAAAAATGCCTAAATAGGCATTTTTTTTTTGGACAAGCATATATTCCTAGCAAAGGAGTGAAGGATATGAAGAGATTAGGTGTACTCTTATTCGTGCTTGTCCTCGGTTATATATTTTATTACGACATAAAAATCGGTACTTTACCGATGTTAAGTTCATACAAAAAAACCTCTGCTGCCCAAACGATAAAACAAGAAAATACAGAGACAAAACAAAATAAAGAGAAAGAAACAGAAAAAGAAACGGATACAACTTATAAAGCAATTGAAGTAAAAACTGGTGATACAGTCCTTTCTATTACAGAAGCGATTAATAAGAAAAAAATTCCTTCTATTGAAAAAGTAATTGATGATTTTAAACAATTAAATAAAAATACATCTGCTACAAAAATCCAAGTTGGAAAGTCTTATAAATTCCCGTTATATCAATAAGCCATCACTTAATCCTTGTCAATTACATGAAGGCGCTGATACAATAGTAAAAGTGAAACCGAGTACTTTGGTTTCTATAGCCCTTTCTCACACATACTATCATTGATGTAAGGGACTAAAATAAGAAACTTCTTTTATAAGGAGAGCGATCTATTCGTGAATGAAATGACTCATCGTACAAAAACACGTCCAGTTAAAGTCGGTAATTTAACAATTGGCGGTAACAATGAATTAATTATACAAAGTATGACGACAACAAAAACACATGATGTGGAGGCTACAGTTGCTGAAATTAAACGTTTAGAAGAAGCAGGCTGTCAAGTCGTTCGTGTTGCTGTTCCAGACGAGCGCGCAGCAAATGCTATTGCTGATATTAAAAAACAAATCAACATTCCACTTGTTGCTGATATTCATTTTGATTATCGCCTTGCTTTAAAAGCAATCGAAGGCGGCATTGATAAAGTACGTATCAATCCAGGTAATATTGGACGTCGCCATAAAGTAGAAGCTGTTGTAAACGCAGCGAAAGAGCGCGGCATTCCAATCCGTATCGGCGTAAATGCAGGTTCATTAGAACGTCACATTTTAGAAAAATATGGATATCCAACTGCTGATGGTATGGTCGAGAGCGCACTGCACCATATTAAAATTTTAGAGGACTTAGATTTCCACGATATTATCGTATCAATGAAAGCCTCTGATGTTAACTTAGCAATTGAAGCATATGAAAAAGCCGCTCGTGCTTTTGATTATCCTTTACATTTAGGTATTACGGAATCAGGAACTTTGTTTGCTGGAACTGTAAAAAGCGCTGCTGGTCTTGGAGCAATTTTAAATAAAGGTATCGGAAATACACTACGTATTTCTTTAAGTGCTGATCCAGTGGAAGAAGTAAAGGTTGCACGTGAACTATTAAAGTCATTCGGTCTTGCATCTAATGCCGCAACACTTATTTCTTGTCCAACTTGTGGTCGTATTGAAATTGACCTAATTAGCATCGCTAATGAAGTAGAAGAATATATCTCTACACTTCAAGTTCCAATTAAAGTTGCGGTACTTGGCTGCGCTGTAAACGGTCCTGGTGAAGCTCGTGAAGCTGACATCGGTATTGCTGGTGCACGTGGAGAAGGTTTATTATTCCGTAAAGGGCAAGTTGTTCGTAAAGTACCAGAAGAAACTATGGTAGAAGAACTGAAAAAAGAGATTGATGTAATCGCTGCTGAAATGGCTGCCGAACGAGAAAAAGAAAAACAAGAACAATAAAAAAAGACGGTTGCCCACAATTTTTGTGAGCAACCTTTTTTACATTTAAATTAAAAACTCGCCAGTTAATAACCGACGAGTTCTCTCATTTTGCACATTTTGGACAACGACCATATATTTCGAACTTGTGTCCCGTTACCTCATAACCTTTAAAATCTTTATTCATAAAATCCATTGGGCAAGAAGTGATTTCTTTCGTACCACCACAATCTAAACAAATAAAATGATGATGATGTGCCATAATAGAGCACGTAAAACGAAAATGTTTTTCACCATTTAATTCCGTTTGCTCTAAAACTCCAATTTCAGCGAATACCGTTAAGTTACGATAAATCGTATCGAAACTAAGTCCTGGATAATCATCCTTCATATGTTCTAAAACGTCTTTCGCAGTTAAATAACGATTATGTGCCGCGAATAATCTTAGCATCTCTTCCCTTTTCCCCGTATGTTTATATCCTTTTTCCTTCATTAGGCGTAACGCTTCTGTTAGATTCATACCTATCCCTACTTTATGCAGTTTTTTTCTTCTTCCATAAAATCGCACCGATTAAAATAAGAACCGCTATCATAACAATTGTACCACCTGGTGCTAGATCAAGTTGATACGAAGCAAACATTCCACCAATTACTGCAATTTCCCCAAATAAAATGGAAAAGAAAATTGTTTGTTTAAATCCTTTTGCAATACGAATACTTGCTGCAACTGGTAACGTCATTAAAGATGATACGAGAAGAACACCTACAACACGCATTGATACCGCAATTACAAGAGCAACTAATATAATGAAAATAAAGTGAATCCACTTTGCACTCAAACCGGTTGATACAGCGTATTCCTCATCAAATGATAGTAAAAACAACTCTTTGTATAATAAAACAATCGTTATAATAACTACAATTGCTACTATACCAATAATAATTAAATCCGCACTTGTCACAGCACTTACACTACCAAATAAATAACTAAATAAATCCGTATTGAATCCATTAGCAAGTGAAATGAAGATAACTCCAATCCCCATCCCTGCTGAAAGTATAATCGGAATTGCTAACTCTTGATAATGTTTATATACAGTACGTAATTTTTCAATTAGCAATGCTCCACCGATTGAAAAAAACATTCCCATATATAAGGGGTTTAAAAAACCACCAGTAAAGATTGTCTTTTCAAGTAATAAACTTGCTGCAATTCCCGATAACGTCACATGACTTAATGCATCCGCAATAAGCGACATACGACGAATTACAACGAACACGCCGATAAGTGGTGCGACAAGCCCTATTAAAACACCAGCGTATAAAGAATTACGTAAAAAATCATATTGTAAAAAATCCTGTATCATTATATCCTCCCGTGATGCCCATGTTCATGTTCTAAGCGATGAACATGATGTCCATATAAAATCGACATTTCGGCATCTTCTAACTCTCGGAATTTCTCTACATTCCCATGGAAATGTAGATGCTGATTTAAACATGCAACATGCGTCACCTTCTCTGTTACAGCACCCATATCGTGCGTAACAAGAATTAACGTGATCCCTAGCCTTTTGTTTAAATCCTCTAGTATCTCATAGAAGCTTTCCACATTTTTCACATCAATCCCAACAGTAGGTTCGTCCAAAATAAGTAATTCCGGATCACTTACAAGTGCACGAGCAATAAATACACGTTGTTGTTGTCCACCAGAAAGCTCTCCAATGTTACGACCTTGGAACTCGCCCATCCCTACATCAGCAATCGCTTTTTCTACTTTTGCCTTATCGTCTTTCGTAAAGAAACGAAAAAGACCTTTTTTGGAAACAAGTCCCATTGAAACAACTTCAAAAACAGTCGCTGGGAAACCTGAGTTAAAGCTATTTGCCTTTTGAGATACATAACCAACTTTATTCCACTCTTTAAACTTTTTACTATCAATGCCAAACAATCTAATACTTCCTTGCTTCGGCTTTAAAACACCCAATAAACATTTAAGTAAAGTCGATTTCCCTGAACCATTTGGTCCAACTAAACCTAAAAAAGCTCCCTTCGGAACTTGCAAATTAATATCTTCTAACACATTTCGATCTTCATACCGAAACGTAAGTCCTTCTATTTCTAATATATTATTCATTACACATCACCTATTTTAATTCAGAATGATTCCGATTTATCTCTATTTGAATTATAGTACAGCTTATTATAGTTGTAAACCAATCTGCCCAAAATATATTCCTTATTTCCAGAAACCTTACTATTATAACAAAAAGCAGAGAAAATTTCTCTGCTTTCGAAAGATATTGTAATTAATTTTTAGTGAATCGCTGATTTAAACTTACCGCCATTCGTCTCTTGCGTACTCATAATCGTAACAAAGGCATTTTCATCAATTTCATGCACAATCGACTTTAACTTCGTCACTTCAAGACGCGTTACAACTGCATAAATAACTTCTTTTTCTTTATCGGTATAGCCACCTTTAGCAACAAGTTTTGTTGTTCCACGGCCAAGGCGGTGTAAAATTGCATTTGATACTTCTTCATATTGATCTGACACTATTAAAACCGCTTTCGTTTCGTCTAATCCTTGAATTACTGTATCAATTGTTTTAAATGCGATATAGTACGCCATAACAGAATACATCGCCTGCTCAACACCAAATACAAATGCTGCCCATGCAAAAATGAATAAATTCACAAACATTACAAATTCACCAACAGAGAAAGGTAATTTCTTCGTTAATAAAATCCCCATAATTTCTGTTCCGTCCATTGATCCACCATGGCGAATAACAAGCCCTACACCAAGACCTAAAATAAGCCCTCCAAAAACTGTTGCTAAAATTGGCTCAGTTGTAAATGGCGGGACAGCGTGCAACGTCGACTCAATAAATGCTAAAGCAACGATTCCGAACGCAGAAGATAACATGAATGTTTTTCCAATTTGTTTATAACCCGAGTACATAAACGGAATGTTAAGGATAACAACTAAAGTAGAAAAACTTAACCACCAAATATTAGGAGTAAGATAATCTAATATAAGAGAAATACCAATAATTCCACCATCAATAATTTTATTTGGCATTAAAAATAGTTCAATCGCTACCGCCGCACACGCTGCTCCAAAGACAATCATAACTAAGCGATACATAAGATGAATAACACTTTCTTTTCGATGTTGCTTTTTTTCCATAAGTCCTCCTTATACTCTTTATCTATAGTTTTGTTCTTATATTATAGCATAAGCTTCTTTTTCTCATGGAAAAAACGAAACTCTATAAGAATATATACAAGCTATGTGCACATATATTTCGATAGTAGAACGTGTGAAGGAGGACAACACGATGAACCTCATCAAACAAATTGTTAATAAAAAATTAAACCATATTTCTACAAAAGAGCTATTAAAATATAGCAAAGAATATGAAGTTCCAATTACAATCGCACAAGCTGATCAAATTGTTTTACTTATGAAAGGAAAAAACATTAACATTTACGATAATAACGAACGACTAGATCTCTTAAAACAAATCGCAAAGGTAACTTCTCCTGCCACTGCCCAACAAGTAAATATTTTATTTCAACAACTACTAAAATAAGGAGGGGAAAATCCCCTCCTTATTGCGCTTTAATTTTTTCAAGAATCCCTTCATCAAAAGTACCATTCTTCAGCATTTCGATTTCTAATTTATATGGTGGCTTCTTGTCTTTTTTATCTTCACCTACATACGGCGTTTCAAGAATTTTTGGTACATGTGTAAGTTGTGGGTGATGCACAATATGATGCAGCGCCTTATATCCAATATGACCAAAACCAATATTTTCATGACGGTCTTTTCCGGCTCCGCGTACATTTTTGCTATCGTTAATATGAAGTACTTGTAAACGATCTATTCCAACAATTTTATCAAATTCGTTTAATACACCGTCAAAATCATTTACAATGTCATAGCCTGCATCGTGCGTATGACACGTATCAAAACATACAGATAACTTTTCATTATATTTTACGCCATCAATAATTTTCGCAATTTCTTCGAAGCTACGACCGCATTCCGTTCCCTTTCCTGCCATCGTTTCTAGCGCAATGTTAACCGTTTGTTCTGGCGTTATTACTTCATTAAGCCCTTTAATAATTTGTTGAATACCAGCATCTGCTCCTGCACCAACGTGAGCTCCTGGGTGAAGAACAATTTGTCTCGCCACACCTAATGCTGCCGTTCTTTCAATTTCCATACGAAGGAAGTCAACACCTAATTGAAACGTCTCAGGTTTCGTCGTATTCCCAACATTAATAATATAGGGAGCATGGACGATAATTTCTTCAATACCGTTCAGTTCCATATGTTTTCTTCCTGCTTCTATATTCAATTCTTCAATTGGTTTTCTTCGTGTATTTTGCGGTGCACCTGTATAAATCATGAACGTTGTTGCACCGTACGAAACAGCCTCTTCACTTGCTGCTAATAACATCTTCTTACCACTCATTGAAACATGAGATCCAATCTTTAACATACAATCACCTCTTCAATATACAATAGATATAATGATAGCATAATTTGTAGAAATATGTAGCGAATTGTTTGTTCACACAAAAGGCACTACATAAATTAAACTGACTATTTAAACAGTCTGCACTCTATACTTAAATTAACCCAATAAAGTGAAACTTTAGTCAACGTTTTTTCTACACCTCACTAATTAATAGTCTGCATTAATCGATTTTCTCTCAAGTAGTGAGATAAAAAAAAATAAGGGAAATCCCTTATCTTTTTTTATTGCTATATTTTTTCTTCACTTTGTCACGTTCTGTTGCAAGTTTTCGTTTATAGTTTGGTTTTACTTTTTTCGGCTTTTTAACAACTTTTGTTGCCATAACATCTAGTCCATCATTTGGTTTTTTACGGCTCTTACGACGACGACGGTCACCTAAATCCGCCCATTCATCTCCACGTAAATCTACATGCTTAAACTCGATATGACGTTGTTTTTCCAAACTATCTAACGCTTCTTCATTTGCTGGATCATAAATCGTTACCGCAATACCTGAATGACCCGCACGTGCAGTTCTTCCAACGCGGTGAACGAAGAAGTCTAAATCTGATGGAAGTTCATAGTTAATAACATGGCTAATTCCTTCAATATCAATACCGCGTGCCGCCAAATCTGTTGCGACAATGTATTGGAACTCTAAATCACGAACTTGTTTCATCATTTTTCTACGGTCACGTGGTGATAAATCACCGTGTATACGTCCTACTTTTAACCCACGTTCTGTTAATCCATCGGCTACTTCGTCAGCCTTCTTCTTTGTGTTTGTAAAGACAATTGCTAAATATGGTTTAAATTGAAGTAGCATATTTTTCACTAATTCAGTTTTATTACGGTGTCTTGAAGGTACAAGGTAATGATCAATATTTCCTGCTGCAACTTGCTTCGGATTAATATGAATATGTTCTGGATTCTCCATATATTTCTTCAAAAATGGTTTTAATTTTTGAGGAATTGTTGCAGAGAAAACTAACATTTGCAGATTTTTAGGCATACGTGCCGCAATTTTATCTACATCTTGAATGAATCCCATATCAAGCATTAAGTCCGCTTCATCGACAATAATAGTATCCGCTTTATAAACAAATAGCGCCTTTTCTTCTACTAAATCTTTAATACGTCCTGGCGTTCCAACTACAATATGAGGTTGTTTTTTCAACTTTTCAATTGATCGTTGTTTATCAGTTCCACCAATTAAACAGCGTGCTGTAATCATTTGATCTTCCGCACAGAACTTTGTTAGTTTCACAATTTCTTCGTAAATTTGTTGTGCTAACTCACGAGTAGGCGCTGTAATAACAAGTTGTACTTCTTCACGACTTGCATCAATTCTGTTTAATGTAGGAAGTAAGTATGCATGTGTTTTCCCAGAACCAGTTTGGGATTGTCCAATTATACTCACACCTTTTTTCACGACCGGGAAAATTTTCTGTTGAATTCCTGTTGGCTCTGTAAAGCGTAGTTCACGAACTGCATCTATTAAAAATGGTTTAAAATCATACTGTGTAAAAGTTTGTAGTGTCATAAGTTACACCTTCTTTCTAAAATTTCTACTGCGCACAAATCAGTCAAGTCTACATTATATCGAAATCTACAAGTAAAATCCATCTTTAGTTTAGGTTTTTATCTCAAAAACTAACCTTCTTTCCTTCCATTGCATATTGTATGTGTATATACCTAACTGAAGAAAGGAGGATTTCCCACATGTTTCCGAAATCCCCTATAAGACAAATGTATCCGAATCGAGGACAACAATCTTACACACCATATCCGATTCCACAACTACCACCGATGGCTCAAAAAAAGAAAGGTTTCCTTGCTAAACTCTTTAAAAAACACGATCCAACCGAACCTTTCATGCAAATGGTCCCTCCTTATCGACAAATGGAAGGGCCACCGATGATGCACCAACAACCGCCGCCCCAATATCAACAGCCATACCAACAGCAACAGCCATACCAACAACAATATACACAACAATACCAACCATACATGCAGCAATATCCAGAGCAGATGATACCACCTCAAATGTATGAATCAAATGATACACGTGGTGCTGCGTCAGCTACAACTGCAGCGGCATCTAGCAGCGGCATCGGTAGTTTTTTTTCAAATTTAATTTCGAACCCAACTAATATGATAAATAATATCGAAAAAGTATCTCAAGTCGTGCAATCTGTCGGTCCTGTTGTCGAACAGTACGGTCCCATTATGCGTAGTTTACCAAGCATTGTTAAAATCCTCACCTCTGGAAAAAGTACGGAAGAAAATCAAACTGAAGATGCAACAGAACAGGTTGAGGTAGCAACTCCACCTCCTCCACCTCCAAAAAGGAAACGAAAAAAAATAGTGCTTGAACCGGTAATAGAAAAAGAAGTTCCGAAAGAACCCGTTCAACAATCAGCAACAAAACCAAAACTATATGTGTAACAATCCTTTGTTTTCTATCCACTCCTCCTTTATAATGTAATGGACTATGCACGAAAGTATCCCTTGTTTAGAAGGAGAGGATTACTCACATGAAGATTGTTAAAATTTCCCCTCGTGGTTATTGCTACGGTGTTGTTGACGCAATGGTTATTGCACGTAACGCCGCATTAGATAAATCATTACCGAGACCCATTTATATTTTAGGTATGATTGTTCACAATAAGCATGTCACAGATGCTTTCGAAGAGGATGGCATCATTACATTAGACGGTCCAAGTCGATTAGAAATTTTAGATAAAATCGATTCTGGTACTGTTATTTTTACTGCACACGGTGTTTCTCCAGAAGTTAAACAACGTGCAAAAGAAAAAGGTTTAACGACAATTGATGCAACTTGTCCAGATGTTACAAAAACACATGACCTTATCGAAGCAAAGAAAGCTGAAGGATACCATGTCATTTATATCGGCAAAAAAAATCATCCAGAACCAGAAGGCGCAGTTGGTATCGCACCTGATATCGTTCATCTTATCGAAAAAGCTGATGATTTAAAAACACTAGAAATTCCAACGGATAAAATTTTAGTTACGAATCAAACAACAATGAGTCAATGGGATGTTCAACATTTAATGGAGGACATTCAGAAAAAATTCCCAACAGCAGAATTCCACAAGGAAATTTGTTTAGCAACTCAAGTTCGCCAAGAAGCTGTCGCTAAACAAGCTGATGTTGCAGATTTAACAATTGTTGTCGGTGATCCGAAAAGTAACAACTCAAACCGTTTAGCACAAGTATCACAAGAAATAGCTGGTACGACAGCATACCGCGTTGCAGACGTAAGTGAAATCCAATTAGAATGGCTACAAGGTGTAGAAAACGTAGCTGTTACAGCAGGTGCTTCTACTCCAACGCCAATTACAAAAGAAGTTATTGCTTTCTTAGATCAATATGACCCAATGAATCCAGCTACATGGGAAAGAATTCGAAAAGTACCACTTCAAAAGATACTACCTCGTGTAAAAGTGAAAAAAGAACAATAATAAAAACCGTTGCCTACATGAGCAACGGTTTTTATTTTTCTTATACAAATGTGAATGGATCTGTATGTAACTGCGAAGCATGAATGTGTACATTGAATTTCTTCGCATCTACTTTTTCTTGCAATTGCTTTTGCACACCTTGCTTCATTACTTTTTCAACGTTATGTCCTGGGTCAACTATATTTAAACCAAGCATCATCGCATCATGAGCAACATGATAATACATGTCACCTGTTACATATACATCTGCTCCTTTAAATTTCGCTTGGTTTATATATTTATTACCGTCACCACCAAGTACAGCTACTTTACGCACTGTATCATCTAACTTCCCAACAACTCTCGCGCCTTTTACATGTAATGATTGTTTCACGTGTAAAGCAAACTGTTCAAGCGTCATTTCTTCTTGTAAATATCCTATTTTACCAAGTCCTAATGCTTCACCTTTATTATCAAGAGGATATACATCATACGCCACTTCTTCATATGGATGGGCTGCCAACATCGCTTTAATAGCTTTTCTTTGTAATGAAGCTGGAATAATCGTTTCGATACGCACCTCGTCCACACGTTCTAACTGTCCAGTTTCACCGATATAAGGGTTTGTACCTTCTTGAGGGATAAACGTACCCACCCCTTCACTACCGAACGTACAGTGGCTATAATTACCGATATGACCTGCATCCGCATCTCCAAGAGCTTTGCGTACTTCTTCTGCATGAGTTACCGGAACAAATACAACAATTTTTTTCATTTCTTCTGCATATGTAGGAACTAATACTTCTGTATTTTGTAACCCTAACGCATCAGCAAGTAAATCATTTACCCCGCCCTTAGCGATATCTACATTTGTATGTGCTGCATAAATCGCAATATCATTTTTAATACACGCTTCAATAATTCTTCCGTACGCCTTATCTGTATGAATTGCTTTTAATGGACTAAAGATTAAAGGATGGTGCGCTATAATGATATTCGCCCCTAATTGGATTGCCTCGTCCACAACTTCCTCCGTTACATCTAACGCGATTAGTACGTGCTGCACAGGTTTATTAAGTGCCCCAATCTGCAGGCCGATCTTATCCCCTTCCATCGCTAAGTGCTTCGGATACATACTTTCAAATAAAGAAATAATTTCATGACCATTCGGAATTTTACTCATGATAAAACCTCCCCTATCATTTTCATTTTCGCGTCTACTTCTGCACGCTTCGCCTGTGTTTCTTCAGATTCTGCCGCACGCTCTAACTGTTTTAAAATATTTTGGAAGTTTTTCAATTCTCCTTCCCACTTTTCAACAAAAGCTTCACTTTTTTCTTTTATTAAAAATGGACCCATAAACAATTCAGCTTGTTTATTATCCGAGTAAGGTGCTGCAATATTTCCTCGTTCCCCAACTAAAATCTCGTAAATTTTCCCGTCTTCTTTTACGATTTTTTCATGGATAAGCTCCCAGCCATTTTCAATAAACCATTCACGAATGTGATGCGCTGCAATGTTCGGCTGTAAAATTAAACGTGTTACACCTTCTAATTTTTCTTTACCACTTTCTAAAATGTCACGAATTAGTGCTCCACCCATACCAGCAACTGTAATCACATCTACTTCCCCTGGTGTAATTACTTCTAATCCATTCCCTTTACGAACGTCTACCTTATCTTGCAAGCCACTTTCAGCTACAGTTGCTTGCGCAGATCGAAATGGTCCATCTACAACTTCTCCTGCAACTGCTTTTGTAGCAATATTATTTATAATTGTATAACACGGTAAATACGCATGATCCGATCCAATATCAGCTACTGTGGATCCTACTGGAATCTCCCGCACAACTTCTTCTAATCGTTTTGAAAGCTTTACTTCATTCATGTATTTCCATTACTCCTTCTCTTGTCAGTCTGTCTCCATGATAATGAATTTATAGTGGTTGTTGCAAGTCCATAACAACACTTCCATTCTCTATTACTAATCGTATTTTAGAAAGTATAGAAAAACAAGCCTTTTGCACAAAAGCAAAAGGCTTGTTTTTCTATACTTTATTTTTTCTTGGATAACCAATCAGCTACTTTCGTTGCTTGATCAGCTGGAATTAAATTAGCTGGCATATTTCCTTTTCCTTTTGAAAGAACTTCTTTAATTTCATCTTTCGAAAGTTTCCCACCAATTTTTTGTAAATTAGGTCCCACTGCCCCTTGTAACTGATCACCGTGACAGCTCGTACAGCTTTGCTTTACAATATCCTCTGGCTTTGATGCTGTTTGCGCTGGTTTCCCACCATTTTTTGCATCAGCTAACTCTTTAGATTTATTTAGCCCCTGAAATGAAAATACAAACATAACGATAATACCTAATGCTGCAATAAGAGCGAACGGAATCAACGGATTACGTTTCATATCTCTTCTCCCCCCTCTATACCCCTAAATAGTTAGATGATTCAGTCATTTTTATTGTACTTGAAAACGTTCTATCAGAAAAGAGTAAACTAATATTTGTTAAAAATATTCCATAAATTCAGTTTATTGATTTTCACTATTACATCGCATATTATTTCGATAATTACTAACGTTTCTCATCATATTTTTTACTTTTCTACATATTATTTTGTATATAATAAACAAAATAAATCGAAAAATCGAAAAATGATCATTTGCAAATCAAAAGACAATTCTGTAAAATAAATTACAAGAAATTGTAATCGTTGCCGATAGCTAAAATTTAACAAAAATTAACAAAATAAAAAAGTTTACTTCACAAAAGTGAAGTAAACTTAAAGGTAGCCTATTCTAAGAAATCCTTAAGACGCTTACTACGGCTTGGATGTCTTAATTTGCGAAGTGCTTTCGCTTCAATTTGACGAATACGTTCTCTCGTTACGCCGAATACTTTCCCAACTTCTTCAAGCGTACGAGTTCGTCCATCATCTAAACCAAAACGAAGACGCAGAACATTTTCTTCACGATCTGTTAGTGTATCTAACACATCTTCTAATTGTTCTTTTAGCAACTCATACGCTGCATGGTCCGCAGGCGATGTTGCTTCTTGGTCTTCAATAAAGTCACCTAAATGGGAGTCATCTTCTTCACCAATTGGTGTTTCAAGAGAAACTGGCTCCTGTGCAATTTTTAAAATTTCGCGTACTTTTTCTGGAGCAAGATCCATTTCTTCACCAATCTCTTCAGGAGATGGTTCGCGACCTAAATCTTGTAATAATTGACGTTGTACACGGATTAACTTATTAATTGTTTCAACCATATGAACTGGAATACGAATTGTTCGCGCTTGGTCTGCAATCGCACGTGTAATAGCCTGGCGAATCCACCAAGTTGCATACGTACTAAATTTAAAACCTTTACGGTAGTCGAACTTTTCAACTGCCTTAATTAAACCCATATTTCCTTCTTGGATTAAGTCTAAGAACAGCATACCACGGCCCACGTAGCGCTTTGCAATACTTACTACAAGACGTAAGTTTGCTTCCGCAAGACGGCGTTTTGCTTCTTCATCGCCTTCTTCAATACGTGTCGCAAGTCGAATTTCTTCTTCTGCAGATAGTAAGTCTACACGACCAATTTCTTTTAAGTACATACGAACAGGATCATTGATTTTCACACCTGGTGGCACACTTAAATCATTAAGGTCAAATTCTTCTTCCGTTTTTGTAATTTGGCGATTATTAGGACCTTCGTCGTTGTCATTGTCACCAACTAAGTCAATCCCTTGTTCACCTAAATATTCATAGTATTCATCCATTTGATCGGATTCAATTTCAAATCCATTCATGCGTTCTGCAATCTCTTCATATGTAAGAACGCCACGTTTTTTTCCGAGCTCAGTGAGTTGTTCTTTCACTTGCTCAAGGGTCATTTCAGTTTCAATTTGTTTAGAACGAGCTGGTTTGTCAGCCATCTGTTCCCCTCCTTACGCGAGATACAAACATTCATTATACTAAAATTTTATCAAAAAAGCTATTTTCTTGCTTTTTGATTTTGTAAATATGCCACATAATATTTAGCAGCCTCTACAGGATCTGTTTTTTCCATTTGTTTTACTTTAAAGATGATTTCCATCTTTTCAAGTTTTTCCTGATGACGTTTGAGCGTCTCCAAATGACCTTGCAATACTTCTTCTGTGTATTCTGGATTAATAAATTCATCCGTCGAAATATCAGTGATAATATTTTTCAACTTTTCATCAGAGAGCCAACTTAAAAATGTTCCGACTGAAGGTTCATTTCCCTTTTCATAATATGCGTATAGTTCATATAAAATCCCTTTATGTTCTTCTGTATGAAAATCTTCTATATGGGGTTCCATACGAACAGTCACTTCTGCACTTTGCAACATGTGGTAAATAATTTCTCTTTCTGCCCTTTCAAAACCTGTTAACTTCGGTTTCGTTTGAACAATTTGAGATGGCTTAGAAACTTGCTTTATTTGTTTTTGCTGTACCTTTTGTTCTTTGCGATATTGGTGCAATTGATTCAAAAGTGTTTCCATTGAATACGAAAATTCTTGCGATAATGACTTTAAATATGATTCAGCCTGCATCGCATCCTGTAGCAATGATAACTCTTTTAAAACACTTTTTACATATTCTTCTTTGCCAGACTCATCTTGCAAATTTTTCCCTAAACGCAAATAATTTATTTTGAAACCAACAAAACTTATACTTGATTTCACAAGATTTTCAAAAGCAGTTGTCCCATATTGTTGCACATATTCATCAGGATCAAGCTTATCTGGCAAGGGTGTGACTTTCACTTGGCAACCGACTTGCAATAACAACTGCCCTGCTTTCATCGTCGCTTCTCGCCCTGCTTTATCACCATCATAGCAAAGAACAACAGTTTCAACGTTACGTCGCAGAAGTTTCGCTTGTTCTTCAGTTAAAGCTGTTCCCATTGTCGCAACAGCTTCTTCCACACCACTTTTTACCGCGGCTAGTACATCGGCATATCCTTCAAAAAGGACAACCTGCCCACGTTTTCTAATAAACGGCCTTGCTTGGTGGAAGTTATACAACAACTTACTTTTATGAAAAATTGGTGTTTCAGGACTATTTAAATATTTCGGAGTATCATCTCCTAGCGCCCTTCCACTAAACGCTATCACCTTACCTTGTAAAGTATAAATTGGAAACATAACCCTTCCACGGAAGCGGTCATAATGACTACCATCCTTCTCGCTTCTTATAAGAAGGCCGGCTTGTTCCATACTAGATAGCGAAAAACCTCTTTTTTGCAAAATTTTTGTCGTTGCATCCCAAGCTGGTGATGCATAACCAATTTCAAACTTCTCAATCATTTCTTTTGTAATACCACGTTTTAATAAATACGAAAGTGCTTCATTTCCTTCTTCTGTATTTACTAATAAATGGTGATAATACTTCTTCAAAAGTTCATGAGCCTGTTGCATGATGACAGTGTCATCAGATATGTTTTCTTGTTGTCCTTGCCCTGATGTATATTCTGCAACTGCAATTCCATTTCTTTCACCCAGCTTTTGAACAGCCTCGGTGAAAGCAAGTCCTTCCATTTTCATAAGAAAGGAAAATACATTTCCACCTTCTCCACATCCGAAGCAATGAAAAATTTGCTTATCAGATGAAACAGAGAATGAAGGGGAATTCTCACCATGAAATGGACAAAGGCCGAAATAGTTACGCCCCTGCTTTCTAAGTTGAACATACTCACCTATCACTTCTACAATATCGGATGACGTCCGAATCTGTTCAACAACTTCTTCGGGAATTCTGTTCCCCATAACTCCATCTCCGTATTTTGTATTCGATATAAATTAAAAGATTCCTTTATAATTCGACAATATTTTTCTAAATTTATTAGAAAGTGCTGTCAATCACGTTGTGTAAACTATTTTGGGCCTTTTGTATAAGCCCCTTGCCTTCGTAACTTCACAAATACATACCTACCATATAAAATTGTATCCATTTGCTCATCTTTTACAAATGTACTTCGTGGAGACAATACATGTACTTCTTTTTTCAAAAGAAGACTAGCAAGCCACATATCCTATGTGATCACGAAATCTGTAGCTTTTGCATGTTGATAAATATAAAAAACGACTTCATCTTGCTTAAAATCTACATAGACCCAATTATCTTGCTGTTTTCTTAAACGATGAGCCTACGATACGACAAACAAAATTTCGACATAAATTTTTGTTCTAACGCGCACAATTTCATCCTTCACGGGACATGCATCTGCATCAACTAATATCTCACTGATGTTTTGCATATTTCTGTATTCTACATCCCTTCTGCGAATCCTTCCATAATGTGCGTTTTCTTGTTTAGATTTTGTCGATTTAACGTAAATACATGTCTTTTTCGCAAATCCTATCCCTAGTTTATTCTGAAAAATTAAAGTCTAAACGTAAAATATCGGTTTTTATCACAATTTTTTATTATAATATATTTTCTTCAACTACGCTACATATCCCTTTAATTTTCATTTTACATTTAAAGATAACTAAATCGTTCCTTCAACATAATAAAAAAACAGAAGAATATAAGTATAACCATTACACTGTATTCTATTACTAAATCGACAGTTATTGCCCTACTTCTCACGAGCGAAAAAAGCACATTCACCTGTGGTAAATGTGCTAAAACATTTTTTGGTTTTGCACTGCATTCACAATAATATTAGCTGTTTCTTCAATCGCCTTATTTGATACATCGATCACTTGACAATTTATTTTACTCACTACATTCTCAAAATGAACGGTTTCTTCTTTAATACGATTAATATTCGCATATGTTGCTCCATCACTTAATCCAAGTGATTTTAATCGTTCTTTTCGAATATGATTTAACTTATCCGGTGTAATTTTCAAACCGAAACATTTCTCTTTTGCCACTTTATATAATTCCTCAGGCGGATCCACTTCTGGTACAAGTGGTACATTGGCAACTTTCAAGCGTTTGTTATGCGCTAAATATTGTGAAAGTGGTGTTTTTGATGTGCGTGAAATTCCAATCAACACGATATCGGCTTTTAAAATACCACGTGCATCTCTACCATCATCATACTTAACCGCAAATTCAATCGCTTCAATCTTTTTAAAGTACTCTTCATCTAATCTTCGAACGACACCTGGCTCATACCTTGGTACTTGCCCTGTAATTTCTTCAATTTGATCGATAAGAGGTCCGATAATATCGTATGCCTCTACCCCTTCTTTTGCCGCCTCTGTCAATAAATACTGACGCATATCAGGCTTTACTAACGTAAAACAAATAAGCGCCTGATTGCTCTTGGCAATCGAGATTACTTCTTTTAATGTCCCTGTATCTTCTACATAAGGTACACGTCTAATATCAGGAGCGAATGGGAACTGTCCCATTGCCGCTCTAACAACCAAATCAGCCGTTTCTCCTACAGAGTCAGATACGACATATACGATTTTATTATCCATTACATTACCTCACTTTAAACAAATTACACTTATTCGTTATTTACTAAATTTACAAACGCACGTGTAATATTTGTCTTTGTAATTCGCCCAATCACTTCTAGACCTTGTTTCGTGTCCTTTACAACTGGCATTGCATCAATCTGTCTTTCTATTAATTCCATCGCAATATCATATAAAGAATCCTCCCTGCGACACATCGCAATGTTTGGCATCCTTGTCATGATAATATTAACCGGAAGAGAGGTTAAATCCTGCTTTCCTAAGCTAGCTCGTAATAAATCTTTACGAGATACAACGCCAACCAATAAAATAGCTTGATCTACAACAAACAATGTACCAACATCCTCTAGAAACATAGTACAGATTGCATCGTATACTGATACATTTTTATCAATTACAGCAGGTCTAGATTGATAATCTTGCACTTTAATTTTTTTAACAGCTTCAGATAATAGCTGTCCCCCAGTTTTACCCGTATAAAAATAACCTACGCGTGGACGCGCTTCTAAATAACCAGCCATCGTTAAAATTGCTAAGTCTGGTCTTAGCGTTGCACGTGTTAAACCCAATTGCGCAGCAATTGACTCCCCTGTAATAGGACCGTGATCTTTTACAATCTGAATGATATGTTCTTGCCGTTTATTCAGCTCTATGATAATCACCACCTTTAATGCACAACGAAAAAAGTTATACTATCTCTTAAATATTATATACTAAATATGCTATTCGAAAAAGAAAGTATGTAAAAAGGACCGTATACGGCCCTAATTATATTTGAAATTTATCAAGTTGTTCTAAGAAACGCCTTGATTTCAAATAAATCCCACAATATTCATCATAATATGTATTCAATACTGTGCGCATTTGTTTTTTTGTACTATCCTTTACCGATACATTACCGAGCCGGTGTAGATCGAAGTGAAAAAAGAGACGTAATAATTTATGAACGGCTTCTCCCACCGGAATACGATACTGATCTTGCTCTGCATGACGCGAGCACAGAAAACCGCCTTCCCGAACAGAGAAGGCGACAAAATCTGTTTCTTGATGACAAATAGCACATGTATCAAAGTACGGGCGCATCCCTAATACCGGAAGCATTTTCGTTTGATAAATTAATGATAATACTTCAGGGTCAACACCCTCACACATATAATGCAACGTTTGATATAACATTTCAAATAAATACGGATTATTCTTCTTATCCTCTGTTGCTTTATCAGTTAATTCAATAATAAATGATGCATAAGCAGTTAAAAATATATCCTCACGAATTTCTTTCATAGATGAAATAATCTCGCCTTGTTGCAAAGTTCCAAGTCCAGATCCTATTTGAATAAGAAAATGACCATGTGTCATAAGTTGCGAAACAGCTGCTAACCGACTCTTCGGTTTTTTCGCCCCTCTTGCCATTGCACTTACCTTACCAAATTCCCGTGAGAATATTGTAACAATCTTGTTCGTTTCTCCGTAATCTGTCGTACGGATAACAATGCCCTCAACTTTTTGAAACATGTTCGTCACCATCCAAGGTTTGAACAAAACGGGTCAAGAAATTGGAGAGTCTAGATGCGCTAACTCCTCTTCATGTTGATCCATCTCATCGTTTACGTCTTTTTCCATTTCTTTCAAAAGCAAATACGTTTCAATGCTTCCTGTTTTGGAGAAAAACTTCCAGGTAAAATCTAGCATAAGAATCCACCTTTCTCAATAAGCGTAGCCTATAAACCAATTTCCTTTGTTGTTATTAAATTGACCCATTTTGTTCATTTTCATGTGAGAAAAATTTTTCCTAATTTATCAAGGTTCATAAAAACCAATAATCAGTGGATGAATGGACCATCCACTGATTACAACTTTACTCCATATTAATACTCGTCTTCACGGAAACCAAGGTCACGGAGCTGTGACATCTTATTACGCCAATCTTTTTGCACTTTTACCCATACTTCTAAAAATACTTTAGAACCAAGTAGTGCTTCAATGTCAAAACGAGCTCGCTTACCGACTTCTTTTAACATCTTTCCTTGCTTACCTATAATAATTCCTTTTTGTGATGCACGTTCAACAACAATCGTTGCGTTTATATAAACCGCTCCGCCCTCACGTTTTTGAATTGCATCAATAACAACCGCTACAGAGTGCGGCACTTCTTCACGTGTTAAATGTAATACTTTTTCACGAATAAGCTCTGAAATAATAAATCGCTCTGGATGATCCGTTACTTGATTATCTGGGTAGTATTGCGGTCCTTCTGGTAAATACTTTTTAATTGTTCCAATTAAAGCATCCACATTATTACCGTCTAATGCAGAAATTGGTACAATCTCTGCAAACTCATATAGTTTACGGTATTGATCAATTAACTCTAATAATTGCTCTGGATGAAGTTGGTCAATTTTATTAATTACCAAAAATACTGGTTGTTTCGTTTCTTTTAATTTCTCAATAATGAATTCCTCACCACGACCAAATCCTTCAACTGCATTGACCATAAACAGAACAATATCAACTTCTTTTAATGTCGTTTGAGCCATCTTCACCATGAAGTCGCCTAGTTTATGTTTAGGTTTATGTATCCCTGGTGTATCAATGAAAATTACTTGTGAATCATTTTCTGTATATACGCCTTGAATTTTATTACGAGTTGTTTGTGGCTTGTCACTCATAATGGCAATTTTTTGGCCGATAATACGATTTAAAAATGTAGATTTTCCAACATTCGGTCTGCCAATAATAGAGACAAAACCTGATTTATAACCTTTTCTATTCATGTAAATCCTCCGCTAAAAATGCTCCTGGTAACAATTCTCCAACTGTAGTCTCTTGAACGTCACCATGTAAATTTGATAGGTATACTTTCGTATCCTGTTTACATAATTCTACCATAACTTGTCGGCATGCTCCACAAGGAGGTACCGGACGCTTTGTATCCGCTACAACTGCAATAGCTACAAACCCTTTATCTCCTTCAGAAATCGCCTTAAATAAAGCTGTTCTTTCTGCACAGTTACATAAACCATATGATGCATTTTCAACATTACATCCACGATATATTTTTCCATCCTGAGTTAGTAAAGCTGCACCTACTTGAAATTTAGAATATGGTACGTACGCTTGTTTACGCGCTTCGATTGCTTCTTGAATTAATTGTTTGCTATTCATATTCCCGCATCCTTTCCGTTCACAGCTGTGAATAGATACATTCTTCTATTAAAGGCCCTCACGGCGCTCACAAAGCTTAATAAAAGCTTTGGAATGCAACTATACCATATACGGTAAGAAGATAATAGCACCAATTACAACAGCTATAATCGTAAATAATAAAACTGATCCCGCTGCAACATCCTTTGCGTTTTTCGCAAACGGATGAATATCGGTGGTTGCTAAATCTACTGTTTTTTCAATAGCCGTATTCACCATCTCCAAACTCATTACAATTCCAATTACAATAAGTAATACAATCCATTCTATTTTTGTAATATGGAAATAAAAGCCGCAGCATATGACAATGACTGCGGCTAAATAATGAATTTTCATATTTCGTTCATGACGAAGACAAAAGTATATACCAGCTATAGCATATCCAAAACTATTTATAAGTTTTCCTTTTTTCATCGCCCTAATCCAAATGCCTCTAAAATTTCTTTTTGTCTTCCAAACATTTCTTTTTCATCTTCTTCTGTCATGTGATCATAACCAAGCAAATGTAAAAAGCCATGTAACGCTAAAAACCCAAGTTCACGATCAAAAGAGTGTCCATATTCCTCAGCTTGCTCTTTCGCTCTTGGAATAGAAATAATAAGATCCCCTAACATACGTGGCATCTCCGCACCGATAATTTCCATTTCTCCTTCTCCCATTTCTTCCATAGCAAAAGAAATAACGTCCGTAGGCTGATCCTTATCTCGGTAATCACGGTTTATTTCACGAATACGTTCATTATCTACAAATGTAACCGATAATTCTGCGCCTTCTTCTATGTTCTCCATTTGAGCTGCTTTCTCTACTAAACCTCGAATCAAACTTATATATTCGTCTTTCACTTCTTCTGTTTCATCAATAAAATCAATTAATAAACTCATTCTTTCTCCTTTTCTTCCGGCGGTTCCGGATATGTAATACGGGAATGGAAAATACCATTTAACGTTTCACATAACGTTTTTCCAACGATTTGTAGTTCCTTAAATGTCAAATCACATTCACTAAATTGACCATCTTGCAGGCGATCTTTAATAATACTTTGCACTAAATTATTAATCTGATCTGGTGTTGGATGGTTCATCGAACGTACCGCCGCTTCCACACTATCAGCAATGCCAACGATCGCCGACTCTTTAGAAGTTGCTTTTGATCCTGGATAGCGGAACATTTCCTCCGTATATTTCTCTTTATCTTCTTTAATCGCATTATAATAAAAATATTTAAGTAACGTTGTACCATGATGCTGTCCAGCAATATCGATAATTTCTTGAGGTATATGGTGTTCTTCTAACATTCTCACCCCATCGGTTACATGAGCAATTATAATATCTTTGCTCGTTACAGGGTCTAATCTATCATGTGGGTTTTCAATACCCATTTGGTTTTCAATAAAAAACTGTGGTTGTACCGTTTTCCCTACATCATGATAATACGCCCCTACACGCGCTAATACTCCATTTGCTCCAACTGCTTCACAAGCAGCTTCTGAGAGATTAGCTACCATTACACTATGGTGATATGTACCTGGTGCTTCTAATAAAATTTTGCGCAAAAGCGGGTGATTCGGACTTGAAAGTTCCATCAATTTCATACTCGATACAATCCCAAGACCACTTTCTAAATACGGTAAAATCCCCATAGCTAGAACAGAAGAGATAATACCCGAAACAGCAGCCATTAATAATTGCACCCCAATTTCAAGAGGCGAAAAATTCCCGTTACGTAATAATAGCAAAGCCGCCAATACGACTACATTTAATACAGAAACGAGTATACCAGCTTGTAAAATCATCGTACGACGATTTTTTTCTCTCAAGAAAATACTAACTGATAATGAACTTAATAAAACATAAATCCCCACACTATAATTCAGTGTACTCGTTACACCTTCATTAAACATAATACTTCCGCATACAGAAAAGATCATACTCGTTAAAAATACAAATCGATCACCAATCATTAATTTTACAAGTATTGTTCCCATCGCAACTGGAACAACATACGCGATTCCTGCATATTCAAGCTTTTGGAACAAACTAATGATTTTCATCAAAACAATCGTGATAGACAAAATTGTGATATACGCTAAGACATACGGCCTATCTTCTCTTTTCCGCTGTAAAAACACTTCAAACTGCTTATGCATAAAGTACAATAACACACAAATAAGCACAGCCAGACCAACATAAGGTTGGAAGGTATTGCCCTTCTCTAACAATCCTGCTAACTTCAACTGCTCATATGCTTCTCGTGAAATCGTATCGCCTTCTTTCACAAGAACTTGCCCTTGAAGGATAAAAACTGATGCAACTGAATCTTCCGCTATTTTTTTACTATCTTTCGTCGCAGCTGAATCATAAAAATAGTTCGCTGTAACCGCATACTTCCCTAGTGTATTCACCGCATCTTTTAAATCACTACTTATACTTACAGTACTCATTTCAGTAACGAATTGTTCTCTTGCAGCTTCTTCTTGATCCATCTTGATGTGTTCCCTCATAATTTTATTAACTGCTGTTACAGCCGCATCCTTTGCCAATGACAATTGACTTGAATCAGCATTAATAAATTTCAACAAAATCGAATCTGTTAAGCTTTTTGCTAAATCTGTTGGTAATTTCTTCTTTAACTTGTCCAATTTGTCCACATCAGAAATTTTTTTATACTCGTCTGGGCCAGTCGATTTAGCCTCTGCCTCTACTTCACTTACCGCATCAAAGACGGAAGTTACAATATCCACTTTATTTTGCTTATATTCGCTTTTATATGTATATTTATCCTCAACCTTTTGAGCGGCTTCGTTTTTCTTTTTCGCCGTTGCGGCTTTATCTTCAATTTTAATAGGAGAGTGAATTGTTTTTTTAGCAATTTCGAGCTCTTTAACATCTAATTGCTCTGGCTTTACATTATTCATAAGCGCAAAAAACAGTACTGCTCCTAATAATACGTAAGAAACCCAACTTAGTTTTTTCGAATGTTGTAAATTACGAAACCACTTAGAAATTTCTTGAGATCTTGACATGATTTCAATACCTTCTCCTCTCCAGAAATAAAGTGAAACTATTTATAGCTTTCATTTCTTCTAGGCAACGATACTTTTTGGACAACATTTTTATCCACTATCACCTATAGTTCATTTCCCTCGTCTTTAATGATAGTAAAAAATATGCCATTCGCCAACCTTATCATACAAAAAGAAATGACCCTGACAAATAGGATCATTCCATTTTATCATATGCCTCAATAATACGTTGCACTAATGGGTGTCTCACAACGTCTGTTTGTTCCAGTGTTATGAACGAAAGACCTGATACACCAGATAAAATATTAGCAGCAATAGAAAGACCTGATTTTACCCCTTTTGGCAAATCTACCTGTGAGGGATCTCCCGTAATAACCATTTTAGAACTAAAACCTAATCGTGTTAAAAACATTTTTATTTGAGCACCAGTTGTATTCTGTGCCTCATCTAATATAACAAATGAATCATCAAGAGTACGTCCTCTCATATAAGCAAGAGGCGCAATTTCAATTACACCTCGTTCCATCATACGCTGTGTGTATTCTTGCCCAAGAATATCGTGCAACGCATCATACAACGGACGTAAATACGGATCTACTTTTTCTTTCAAATCACCTGGTAAAAAACCTAAACTCTCTCCAGCCTCTACAGCAGGTCTTGTTAAAATAATTTTCTTCACATACCCTTGCTTTAAAGCTCTCACAGCCATTACTACAGCTAAGTATGTCTTCCCTGTCCCAGCAGGTCCTATCCCAAATACAACATCATTCTTTTTCATTGCATGAATATATCTTCTTTGTCCCATCGTTTTCACACGAATGGATTTACCTTTTGCTGTTTTAAAAATTTCCTCTTCATATAACTCTTCGAATTGAGCAATTTTCCCTTGTTTCCCAAGCTGAATTGCATACGCAACATCTCTTTCCGAAATTGATACACCTTTACGGATAACAACAAGTAGCTGTTGTAAGATTTTTTCTACGAGCACTACAGCTTCATCTGCCCCAGATACACGAACAGACTCTCCTCTAGTTATAATCGATACACTAAGTTCTCGTTCAATTACTTTTAAATGAGCATCATTTACCCCAAATAGAGCGATTGCCTCGTTAGGGTTTTCCAATTGTTGGTTCATTTCTACTAATTGTTCTGCCATCACTCAGTCTCCTTGAATATCGGATTCAGATATTGGTTGCGGCTCTGCAATATTTTCAATCACTGTGTAATGTAACGTGACCTTTAAGTGATCCGCCTCAATCTCTTTACTCAAAATCTTATCACTTACAATCATAGCATGTTCATCCAATTTTTTCTTCAGTTCTTTTTCTGCCATCTCTTTCGCTACTTTCATTGCTTGTTTTTCGGTATATTCTCGGTTCGCTTCTTCCTCTTCTCGTACAATATCTTTTTCATATGCAACTGGTAATGTGAATCCAAATAATTTCACATCATGTTTTACACTTTCAGTACGAGAGCGTTTATACTCATCCTGTTGAAATCCCCATATTTTTATTTTAGCACTCCCAAATTTAAGAAAATATTCATTGTATGAATTACCAGTATACACTTGAAATTGCGTCTTTAACGGAACATCCACCTCAGATTTGTACCACGTTTCTCCATATACAATCCCTTTAGCCGAAACAATTGTCGGATTCTCCTCATTACCATACATCCCCGAGACGAGAAGTTGCCCCTTTTCTACATGGTCATTTTTCATGACAACAGGCTTCCCAACTTCCACAAATGTTTTTGTAATAATCCCTTCTTTTTTTGCTACTAAGTTTTGTGGCAGTTGTTCACTTTCTTTTTTCGGTTCATTTTTTTCAACAATTTTAAAATGATATGTTGTCCCTCTTATTTCTAACCCCGCCCAAGTAATCGCATTAATATTGTCCGTTAAATGCCGCTGAACATCTTCTACACTAGGCATCTGAAACTGTAATTTCCCTTTTTTAATACCCATTTTGTCCAATTCTTTCATCAATATATATTCCGTTTCAGGTTTTGCTCCTGTAATTTCAATTTTCCAAACCATATTTGATAATGCAATCATTCCGAAAAAAAATATTAAAAACCCAATTAAAAATCCACTATTTTTAATTAAACGCTTATTCCAAAATGGAAAACCGTAACGTCCAATAAAATATAATTTACATTCATTCTTTCTATAAATTGGTTTTATCTTTTTCACATCTCGTAATAACATGCAAAAAACTAACGTTTCATCCGCTATCTTCTTTACATCCCAAACTAATAATTTCCTACGTACACATTCGTTAACGAAGCGTTCTGCTCCTCTACCTTCAATTCGCACTTTTACATACCCAAGCCATTTTATAAACCATTTATTTTTCATCGACTACCTTCACTACCTTTCTAAAAGTAGATACAACACTTTTCACTTTAAGCATCAAATAGCTCGTACTAATCGAAGCTTTAATCGGTGAGGTTTTTCTCCTCACTAATCGGGCATATGCATAAGATGAAAGTTTAATATGTGGAGGTTTTGTCCATACCCACTGATTATTAACGCACACCCATCGAGCTTTTACGGGCAGTGAATGCGGGATAAAGTGAATATTAAGGTCAAATCACTAAAATAAAGAAGAAAAACTTCACAAACGGAAGTTTCCCTCACTCCTCTTTCTTTTCATTTTCTAAAAACATCACTTGTTCGATAATCCCTTCAAGCAAAAGTTCTTCCGGGAGGATTGTTTTAATAACAAAGGATTGCCCCTTAATTAATAGTTGACCTTGTTTTAATAACAACCTTACTTCTTTATCTGAAAATACTAATAAGCCTCGATGATTTTCTATATAGATATGCACTTGCCCAACAAGCGTAATCCGAGGTAGATCCATTAGCACATCCACTGGCAGGTCTATTTGCTTCGTCAACCAATTCTTCATTTGTTCTAATTTTTTCATCTCAAAAGACCCCCTCTCATCCCATATGTATGAAAAAAGAGCTTGTAATATCACGTCCAAACTGAAAAAAGCATAAAAAAACGTCTCATACGAAATGAGACGCTTTTTTATGCTAATAGCTGGATAACCAGCTTATTCACAAGTGATCCGTCTGTTTTACCTTTTACTTTCGGCATAACAGCAGTCATCACCTTACCCATATCTGCTTTAGATGTAGCACCAACTTCAGAAATAACTTGCTTAATTATATCCGCTAGTTCTTCTTCTGTTAATTGCTCCGGCAAATATGCGCTTAAAATCTGAATTTCACTTTGCAGTTTATCAACAAGGTCTTCACGACCAGCTTTTTTAAATTCAAGGAGGGAGTCCTTATACTGTTTTACTTCACGAGCTAAAACTGTTAATTCCTCTTCTTCAGTAAGAGTATGTTGCAGTTTAATACCTTCATTTTGTAAAGCAGCCTTAACCATACGAATAACGGTTAATTTTTCTTTTTGTTTATTCTTCATCGCTTGTTTCATATCATCGTTTAAACGACCGAGAAGACTCATCACTTACACCCTCTCTTAGAACTTACGCTTTCTTGCCGCTTCAGATTTCTTCTTACGTTTTACACTTGGCTTTTCATAAAACTCGCGCTTTCTTGCTTCAGCAAGTGTACCAGTTTTAGAAACCGATCTTTTAAAACGGCGAAGTGCATCCTCCAAAGACTCGTTTTTACGAACGACTGTTTTTGACATTCTCTTTCCCTCCCTCCGAAACATCACACTTACATACTAACTTCAGCATGCAAAAAGAAACACTTCTTCAGCATGTCTTTTACGATTATAATACATTTTATCACTTCAGGTCAACTATTTGGCAGAATAAAAGAAGAATAGATGCTCTTCCTTTTCCAAAAATCTATGTAAACAGCCGTTATCGCTCCCACCTAAAAACAAATATATTTTTATCACGAAAACTTTCCCATACAAAATTTGCTCAATAACCCTTATTTAACGGGCACTCCATTGCATCTATTTCAATACTTAACTTCTCCACGAAAGAAAAAAGCATGCAAACCATTTTCGGTTGCATGCTTTTTATTATGCGCTTGCTGACTCTTTTTTTATATCATCTTCAAGAACACGAACAAACTGCGCTTCGTTATATGGATAGCCAGCTTTTGTAATTTTCACTTTTACTAACTTACCGATTAATTCTTCAGAACCTTCAAATACAATTTTTAAGTAGTTATCTGTATAACCTACATATAACCCTTCACGGTCACCCTCTTTAAATTGCTCTTCCGGAATAATTTCAAGCACTTCACCTTCGAACGCAGAAGCATACTCTTTCGCCAATTGGTTAGACAACTCAATTAGACGATGAACACGATCATTTTTCACATCTTCAGGAACTTGATCTTCCATACGCGCCGCTGGTGTACCTGTACGTTTTGAATAAGGGAACACGTGTAATTCAGAGAAACGATTCTCTTTAATGAAATTGTATGTTTCCATAAATTCTTCTTCTGTTTCACCTGGGAATCCAACAATTACATCCGATGTAATCGCAAGACCTGGTAACGCTTCTTTCAAACGATCTAAACGCTCTTGGAAAAATTCCATCGTATACTTACGGCGCATACGTTTTAGTACAGTATTAGATCCTGACTGCAATGGAATATGCAAGTGACGTACAACTACTTCTGATTTATCTAATACTTCAATTACTTCATCTGAAATTTGACTCGCTTCAATAGAAGAAATACGAAGACGTTTTAATCCGCCTACTTCCGCTTCCATATCACGAAGTAATCCAGCTAAGTTATAATCTTTAATATCTTCACCGTATCCACCTGTATGAATACCTGTTAACACGATTTCTTTATAGCCTGCGTCTACTAATTGCTGTGCTTGTTTAATAACTTCTTTCCCATCACGAGAACGCATTAAACCACGTGCCCAAGGAATAATACAGAATGTACAGAAGTTATTACAACCCTCTTGTATCTTTAAAGATGCACGTGTACGGTCCGTGAAATATGGTACATCGAGCTCTTCATATACACGTGTTTTCATAATATTGCGGACAGCATTAATTGGTTGACGCTCTTTACGGAACTCTTCGATGTAACCTAACATCTTCTCACGATCTTGCGTACCAACAACAATATCTACACCTGGAATTGCCATGATTTCTGCTGGAGATGTTTGTGCATAACATCCAGTTACACATATTACTGCATCTGGATTTTGACGTACAGCACGTCTAATGACTTGACGGCTTTTTTTATCTCCAGTATTCGTTACTGTACATGTGTTAATAACATATACATCAGATTTCTTTTCATATTCAGTTCTTTCATAACCACCTTGCTTAAACAATTGCCAAATCGCTTCTGTTTCATAGTGGTTTACTTTACAACCTAACGTGTGGAACGCAACAGTTGCCATTGATTATCACCCCATCAATTCAAAATGATAAGAAGCGGCACTTAACGCATAAAGCGGAGCCGTTTCTGTTCTTAAAATTCTTGGTCCTAAACTACATGGTACAAATTTATGTTCATGAAGTGCAGCAATCTCTTCCTCCGCTAAACCACCTTCTGGCCCAAATACAATCAGAAGCTTCTGGCCTGGCTTAATCGTTGCCAAAGCTTTCGCAAAATTAGATTTCTCACCTTGCTTTGCTTCCTCTTCATACGCAACTAAGCAACTATCATACTCACTACTCATTGCCAGTAATTGTTTAAATGATGCAGGAGCATGCACGTCTGGAATTTCACTTCTATGCGATTGTTCTGCAGCTTCTTTCACGATTTTTTTCAAACGCTCAACTTTTTTATCTGCCTTTTTGGCATCCCACTTTACAATAGATCGCGATGCTTGAAATGGTAAAAATGCAGCTGCCCCAAGCTCAGTTCCCTTTTGAAAAATTAACTCAAGCTTGTCTCCTTTTGGCAGTCCACTTGCAATCGTCACGAACACAGGAAGTTCACTCGACGCCTCTACCCATTCTACAATAGCGGTATCTACAAATTCACTGGTAATTTCAGCAATTGAACATTCTGCTGTTTTACCATTCACACAACAATAAATGTGGTCACCAACTGACATGCGCATCACTCTTGCGATATGATGGACATCATCACCCATTATGCGAATACTTGTCTCATTTACATATTTCTCTTCTACAAAATAACGTTGCATATAATCACCTTAGTAGAGTTTCGTTCCTTTCGTAAGTCAACACTTACGAAAAGAACGAAACGTTATCATTTTTCATATAACAAACGGCAAGTCCCTCACCTTATAGTGAGAGACTCCCCTTTTCATTATAAACTAAAATCTATATTACGCATTTCGTGCAATAATTGCTACCCAATCATCCATTCGTAATACTTCTTCAATTGTAAATCCAGCTTTTTCTAACGCCTCAGAAATTACTTTTTCTTTCGCTGCAATAATACCAGATGTAATGAATAATCCACCTGATTTTACAACTCTTGCTGCATCTTCAGGGAATAGAAGAATAATTTCTGCTAATAAATTCGCTACGATTAAATCAACAGGTCCTTCAATACCTTCTAAAAGACTATTTTGTCCAACAGACACGATATCATCTGTTTTATTTAAACGTACATTCATTTCTGCACTTTCCACTGCAACTGGATCTAAATCGTATGCTTGAACAGAAGACGCACCTAATTTTGCCGCTGCAATACTAAGTACACCAGAACCCGTTCCTACATCAATGACAGTATCACCTGATTGAACTGTTTTTTCTAAAGCACGAATACACATCGTTGTTGTTGGATGAGTTCCTGTACCAAACGCCATACCCGGGTCTAATTCAATGATTTTTTCATCCGGAGAAGATGGTGTGTATTCTTCCCATGTCGGTACGATTGTGAATGTATCAGAAATTTGTACTGGATGGTAATATTTTTTCCAAGCAGTAGCCCAATCTTCTTCGTCGACTTCGTTAATGGTAATATTTCCAGTACCAATTTCAATGTCGTAAGATGGAAGCACATCAATAGATGATTTTACACCCGCAATCGTTTCCTGTAAAGAATCCGTTTGCGGGAAATATGCTTTTACTAATACACCCTCTGCCGGGTATTCATCTGGGTTCAATGCATAAATTTCACCATATTGTTGCTCGCGCTCTTTCGTCAACTCCGCTGGATCCTCAATCGCAACTCCACTAGCTCCAGCTTCATGTAAAATATGAGAGACAGCTTCTACTGCTTCTTCTGTTGTATGAATACTAACTTCTGACCATTTCACAATTTACCAACTCCATTTTTTATTTCCATTATTCCCCTTTGAAAGCACGTTTAAGCTTTCCAAATAAACTATCATCCTGCTCTTCTTGCCCTGCAAATTCACGTAATAAGTCTTTTTGATGTGAAGTTAATTTTGTTGGTACAACAACACGAACGACTACATATTGATCTCCTTGACCGTATCCACGTACGTTTGGAGCACCTTTTCCTTTTAAGCGGAATTCTGTTCCTGTTTGTGTTCCTGCTGGAATTTTCAGCTTCACTTTCCCATGAACAGTAGGAACTTCTACTTCAGCACCAAGTGCCATTTGCGCAAATGTTAATGGCATTTCGCAAATAATATGATCACCTTCACGCTCGAAGAATTCATGATTTCTTACATGAACAACTACATATAAATCTCCTGCCGGTCCGCCATTTACGCCCGCTTCACCTTTTCCAGATACACGAATTTGTTGGCCATTATCGATACCAGCTGGAATTTTAACGTTAATTTTTTTACGCTTACGTACTTTACCTGAACCGTGACATGTCGTACATTTTTCTTTAATCATTTGACCAGTTCCTGAACAATGACCACAAGCTTGACGGTTTACAATACGACCAAACGGTGTATTTTGTTCTACACTTACTTGACCTGATCCTGAACAATGTTTACATGTTTCTTTTGAAGTTCCTGGTTTTGCCCCGCTACCTTTACAAGTATCACATGGGTCTTCCACTGGAATCTCAACGTTTAATTCTTTACCAAAAATAGCTTCTTCAAACTCTAAAGTAACTTGATATTGTAAATCAGCACCTTGACGCGGAGCATTTGGATCACGACGTCTGCCGCCACCGCCGCCAAAGAACGAACTAAAGATATCTTCAAAACCGAAGCCACCGCCGAAGTCTCCTCCGCCACCGAAGCCTTGATTTGCACCAGCATGACCAAATTGATCGTACTGCGCACGCTTTTGATCATCGCTCAATACTTCGTATGCCTCTTGTACTTCTTTAAACTTTTCAATTGCATTTTCTTCTTTACTTACGTCTGGATGGTATTTTTTAGCCAAACGACGATACGCTTTTTTAATTTCATCTTTTGAAGCGCCCTGACTAAGTCCAAGGACCTCATAATAGTCTCGTTTACTCATAAATTTGCAACCCCCGAATCTTTCACATAAACGTAATTTTAACACCGAAAGAAAGTGCTTTGCAACAAAGTTTCCTCACTTACAGTATGCAAGGTCAAAAACTTAAGATCCTCACACATTTCTCCTCATTTATGAAAAAAGCCAAAGCCAAGGCACGCTTGACTTTGACTTTTTGTCATCTTACTTATTATGTTTGTACTTAAATTACTTGTCTTCTTTTACTTCTTCAAACTCAGCGTCTACTACATTATCTTTTTTTGCGCCAGCGTCTTGTGCTCCTTGTGCACCTTCTGCTTGCCCTGCAGCCGCTTGAGCTTGCTCGTATAATTTAACAGTTAATTGTTGTACGATTTCTTGTAAAGCATCTTTTTTCGCACGAATTTCTTCAAGTTCGTTTTTCTCGATTGCCGCTTGTAATGCTTCTTTCGCTTCTGTTGCTTTCGCTACTTCAGCTGCATCTACTTTACCTTCTAAATCTTTTACAACTTTATCTGTTTGGAATACAAGTTGGTCAGCTTCGTTGCGAAGTTCAACTTCTTCCTTACGTTTTTGGTCAGCATCAGCATTTGCTTCTGCTTCTTGTACCATACGATCTACTTCGTCATCAGAAAGACCTGAAGAAGATTGGATTGTAATAGTTTGCTCTTTGCTTGTTCCTAAGTCTTTTGCACGTACGTTAACGATACCGTTCGCATCAATATCGAATGTTACTTCGATTTGTGGAATACCACGTGGTGCTGGCGGAAGGTCTGTTAATTGGAAACGACCTAATGTTTTGTTGTCAGCTGACATTGGACGCTCACCTTGTAGTACGTGAATGTCTACTGCTGGTTGGTTATCAGCAGCTGTTGAGAATACTTGTGACTTACTTGTTGGAATTGTAGTGTTACGCTCGATTAGTTTCGTGAACACACCACCCATAGTTTCGATACCTAAAGAAAGTGGAGTTACGTCTAATAATAGAACGCCTTCTACATCACCAGTTAGTACGCCACCTTGAACTGCAGCACCTAATGCTACAACTTCATCTGGGTTTACACCTTTATATGGCTCTTTACCAGTTTCACGTTTAATTGCTTCTTGTACAGCTGGGATACGTGTAGAACCACCAACAAGGATAACTTTATCTAATTCGCTTGGAGCAAAACCAGCGTCTTTTAATGCACGACGAGTTGGCTCTAATGTTCTTTCAACAAGACCAGCTGAAAGTTCTTCGAATTTCGCTCTTGTTAATGTTAATTCTAAGTGTAATGGACCAGCAGCTCCAGCACTAATGAATGGTAATGAAATTTGTGTTTGTGTTACACCTGAAAGGTCTTTCTTCGCTTTTTCAGCTGCATCTTTCAGACGTTGAAGTGCCATTTTATCTTGGCTTAAATCAATGTTATTTTCTTTTTTGAATTCAGCTACTAAATGATCGATGATAACTTGGTCAAAGTCATCTCCACCAAGACGGTTGTCACCAGCAGTTGAAATAACTTCGAATGTTCCGTCTGCTAACTCAAGGATAGATACGTCAAATGTACCGCCACCTAAGTCATATACTAAGATTTTTTGTTCTTCATCTTGTTTTTCTAAACCGTAAGCAAGTGCTGCTGCTGTTGGTTCGTTAATAATACGCTCAACTTCTAAACCAGCGATACGACCAGCATCTTTCGTTGCTTGGCGCTCTGCATCGTTGAAGTATGCAGGTACTGTAATAACAGCTTTCGTTACTGTTTCACCTAAGTACGCTTCAGCAGAAGCTTTTAAGTTTTGTAAAATGATTGCAGAAATTTCTTGAGGTGTATAATCTTTACCTTCAACTTCTACTTTATAGTCTGTACCCATATGACGTTTAACAGACATGATTGTATTTGGGTTTGTAATTGCTTGACGTTTCGCAACTTCCCCAACTTGACGCTCTTCATTTTTGAAAGCTACAACAGAAGGTGTTGTACGGTTTCCTTCTGGATTTGGGATAACCTTTGGTTCTCCACCTTCCATAACAGCTACACAAGAGTTTGTTGTACCTAAGTCAATACCGATAATTTTACTCATGGCGATTCCTCCTACTTTTATGTAAATTATTGATTTACTTTTACCATTGATGGGCGAATCACACGGTCTTTTAGTTTATAACCTTTTTGGAATTCCTCCACAACCGCGTTTGATTCAAATTCACTGTCTTCCACTTGCATAATGGCTTGGTGCTCATTAGGATCAAACTGTTTACCAACAGATTCAATCACTTCAACACCTTCTTTAGTCAACGCTTCTAGCAATTGACGATGCACCATTTCCATACCTTGTAACAAAGATTTCGTTTGCTCATCAGTTGTTTCCACTTGCATCGCTCTTTCAAAATTATCAAGAGCTGGCAAAATATCTGAAACTAAACTTTGTGCTCTATATTTTTCAGCAGCCTGTTTATCCATTTGGACACGGCGCTTATGATTTTCAAAATCAGCTTGTAGACGTAATGTGCGACCTTCCGTTTCCGTTAGTTTCGCTTGTAACTCATCTACTTTTTCTTGTAAAAGAGCAGCCTCACTTTTTTCTTCTACAGCTTCTTCACTGTTTTCTGGCGTGACAGCTTCTTCAACTTGCGCTTCTTTCACTTCTTCTACCACTTGTTCGTTACGCTCTTCCACAATTTTCACCTCCTTAAAAGGTATTAGGTATCATGTATAGCATGATTACCTAAGCATTATATATTACACACAGCAATGAGAATCTCATCACTTGAGCGAATGTATTACTCTCATTTACTTTTTAAGTCCGTCTGTAAATTGTCTTGTAAATAACTGCAACAAACTAATTACACGAGAGTATTGCATTCTCGTCGGACCTAAAATCGCAATTGTTCCTAGTTGCTCTTCTCCAATCGAATATGTTGCAGAAATTAAACTACAATCTTCCATAGCTATTGAAGAATTTTCCCTACCAATTTTCACTTGAATACCAACTTGTTTATGACGCAAAATATCATAAAACTCAGCTTCGTTATCAATCATCGTCAGCAAGGACCTTACTTTTTGAATGTCATGGAACTCTGGTTGCGAAAGCATATTTGCTTTTCCTCCAAAGTATATCTTTTCCGATAAAGGAACTTGAAATGTACCATCTAACATTTTTATTGCACTATCGTAATTATGAACATACCCACGCAAGACTGTAACAATCTCTTTAAAGATCTTATTATGAAGTTCCAACATAGGTACACCCGATAGCTTTTCATTTAAAATATTAACCATTTTTTCTAAATCTGATAAATCAACAGATTCCGGAACGGTAATCGTTTTACTTTGTACATGCCCTGTATCCGTTACAATAATAGCGACTGCTGTTTGACGATCAAGCGGTACAATTTGTACGTTTTTAAGTTTATTTGTGCTTAACTTAGGCCCAAGAACAATGGCCGTATAATTCGTAAGCTCTGATAAAATTTGAGCAGATTGCTGTGCAACTTTTTCTGCTTCAAAAATTCTTTCAGCAAACAAATCTTTAATTTGTACAATCTCATCGTTCGGTAAGTTTTGTGGTGCTAAAAGATGGTCTACATAAAATCGGTATCCTTTCTCAGAAGGAACACGTCCAGAAGAACTATGCGTTTTTTCAATAAAACCTAATTCTTCTAAATCAGCCATTTCATTTCGAATAGTAGCTGAACTAAATGTAATTTCCTCTTTTTTAGCCAAAGTTCTAGACCCAACGGGCTGTGCTGATCCAATAAAGTCATCAATAATTGTTTGTAAAATTAAGAGCTGACGTTCCGTAAGCATCTCATCATCACCTCTGTTAGCACTCTTTGTCTTTGAGTGCTAAATCTATTAATAACTTACCAAAATTGACATTCAATTGTCAACGGAAACGTCACGAAATAATGAAACTTTTTCACGTTTATGGAACATTTAATTAGTCAATCAAAAATGACTGGAACACTTCATTCCCCAATAATTTTCCTTTTCGTGTTAAACGCACATATCCATCTCTCTCTTCAAGCAATCCTTTTTCTTGATTGCTTTGTAACTGCTTCGCGAAAACTTGATCCATCTCCATATTGAATTTCTTTTGGAACTCTATCTTGGAAACACCTTTTGTTTTTCGAAGCCCTAAGAACAACTCTTCTTCCATTTTTTCTTTCTCCGTCACTACGTGAACGTCTAAATATGGAAATCCGGTTTCATCAATTTTATTGAAATATTGCTTGAGCGGCCCTACATTTTGGATACGTTCTCCATTTACATAACTATGCGCGCCAGCTCCAAATCCATAATACTCTTCATTATTCCAGTATGTGAGATTATGTCTACTTTCATTATCCCCTTTTGAGAAATTACTAATTTCATACTGTTTATAACCATGTTTCTCCATTTCATCCATTACCATTTCATACATTTTCGCTTCATGGTCTTCACCCGGAAGTCTCAACTTCCCTTTATTCATTAAGTTATAAAATACAGTCTTCGGTTCCACAATTAATGAATATGCTGAGAAATGTTGTACACCAAGCGTAAAGGCAATGTCTAATGTTTCTTTTACATCTTCTATCGTCTGTCCTGGCAAAGCATAAATAATATCTACATTTATATTTTTAAAGCCCACTTCCTGCGCTTCTCTAATTGCTAAAAATGCATCTTCCCTCGTATGCTTACGCCCAATCTTCTCAAGTAGCTCATCACGAAACGTTTGCACACCAAAACTAATTCGGTTTACTCCACCTTCTAACAATAAGTTTAACTTCTCTTTCGGTAAATCGCCTGGATTCGCTTCAAACGTTAATTCACAATTCGGCGCAAATGGACGCAAACGACGGTTAATGATATCGAGTAGTTTTTTTGTCTGTTCCATATTTAATGCTGTCGGCGTTCCTCCACCAACAAAAATCGTTTTCATACTATCAAACGGTACTTTTTGAACCGTGTTTATTATTTCTTTCTCTAAATACTCTAAATATTGATCTACCGGCTGGCGTTCAATAAACACTTTATTAAAATCACAATAGTGACAAATATGCTGACAAAATGGAATATGAATATATGCAGCTTGTACCAAATATAACTCCTACCTTTCTAAAAAGAAAACCTCCGCGCTCCGGAGGATTCTCTACTTCTCTAATGTATTACGAATTTGTTCCATTCGCATTTTTCCCCAATCATACATCATTTCAACGATTGGTAAAAGTGACATACCTAGTTCTGTCATATAGTACTCAACACGCGGAGGAATTTCCGGATATACCGTTCGATCAACAATCCCGTCCTCCATTAATTCTTTTAATTGATTCGACAACACTTTATGAGAAATACTCGGGAACAGTCGTTGCAATTCACTAAAACGATGTGAACCTTCCACACCTAAGTGCCACAATATCACAACTTTCCACTTCCCACTAATAATAGAAAGCGTCAATTCCTTTTCACAATTAAAATTCCCTTTTTCTATTTTATCTTGAATATCTTTTCGAATATTTTCGGACATTAATAGTCTCCTAACTCTAGATCAATCACTAAAAAGCTCTCTCATCATTGTAAATGAGAGAAGCTAAGATGTCTAAAAAGTAATTATACAGAAAAAAAGAAGCCGCATAAACGACTCCTTTTTTATTTTAATTATTAGTTGTCATCCATTTTCAGTACAGCCATGAATGCTTCTTGTGGCACTTCTACAGAACCAACAGACTTCATACGTTTTTTACCTTCTTTTTGCTTATCAAGAAGTTTACGCTTACGAGAAATGTCACCACCGTAACATTTTGCAAGTACGTTTTTACGCATCGCCTTAATTGTAGAACGAGATACAACTTTATTTCCGATAGTCGCCTGAATTGGCACTTCAAACTGTTGTCTTGGAATTAATTTCTTTAATTTCTCTACAATTACTTTACCACGGTCATACGCTGAATCACGATGTACAATAAATGATAAAGCATCCACTTGTTCATTATTTAAAAGAATATCCATTTTCACAAGTTTAGATGGTTTATAACCAATTAACTCGTAGTCAAATGATGCATATCCTTTCGTATTTGATTTCAATTGATCGAAGAAATCATATACGATTTCTGATAACGGGATTTCATATGTCAATGTAACACGTGTTTCATCTAAATATTGCATATCAATAAACGTTCCACGTTTCCCTTGGCAAATTTCCATTACAGCTCCAACATAGTCATTCGGAACCATAATTGCAGCCTTCACAAACGGCTCTTCTACACGATCGATAGTCTGTGGATCTGGCATATTAGATGGATTATCAACAATAAAATCTTCACCGTTTGTTAAATACACTTTATAAATAACGCTTGGCGCTGTTGTAATTAAGTCAATCTTGAATTCACGTTCAATACGTTCTTGAATAATCTCCATGTGAAGCAGCCCTAAGAAACCACAACGGAAACCAAACCCTAAAGCTTGAGATGTTTCAGGCTCAAACTCAAGAGCAGAATCATTCAATTCTAGTTTTTCTAATGCATCACGTAAGTCGTTATAACGAGCAGAATCAATCGGATATAAACCACAGAATACCATTGGGTTTAACTTACGATATCCTGCTAACGCCTCTGCAGCTGGACGTTTCGCATGTGTAATCGTATCACCAACACGTGTATCGCCTACGTTTTTAATAGATGCTGCTAAAAATCCTACATCACCTACTGTTAACTCGTCACGCTGCGTTGTTTTCGGTGTAAACACACCTACTTCTGTTACTTCAAATTCTTTTCCAGTTGCCATCATACGTACTTTATCGCCAACTTTTACCGTTCCATTTACAACACGGATATATGCAATTACACCGCGGTACGGATCATATAAAGAATCGAAAATCATACATTGTAACGGTTCTTCTGAATCACCTGCTGGAGCTGGTACCTTTTCAACGATTTGTTCTAAAATATCCTCAATACCAATGCCAGCTTTCGCTGAAGCAAGTACAGCTTCCGATGCATCTAAACCAATTACATCTTCTACCTCTTGACGTACGCGTTCTGGGTCCGCACTTGGTAAGTCGATTTTATTAATAACTGGTAAAATTTCTAAATTGTTATCAAGCGCTAAATATACGTTTGCTAACGTTTGCGCTTCAATACCTTGCGCTGCATCCACAACAAGAATTGCACCTTCACAAGCCGCTAAACTACGAGATACTTCATACGTAAAGTCGACGTGTCCTGGAGTATCGATTAAGTGAAGAATATATTCTTCACCGTCTTTCGCTTTATACGTTAATTGTACTGCATTTAATTTAATTGTAATACCGCGCTCGCGCTCCAACTCCATAGAGTCAAGCAATTGCGCCTTCATTTCGCGCTGTGCCAACGCGTTTGTTTTCTCCAAAATACGGTCTGCCAACGTTGATTTCCCGTGGTCAATGTGAGCAATGATGGAGAAGTTACGAATTTTCGACTGTCTTTTTGCTCTTTCTTCTTTATTCATCTATGTTCTCAACTCCTAATAGTCTCGCCAATATACACTAGCACTGATTATATCAATAGAGCAGCAAAGATTCAATGAAAACTCGTGCTGCTTACAATACAAATCACTCTATCTATATCTTATGCGAACAAACCATAAGAGACAAACCCTTTTCAAATTTAAAAACGGCTGTCTTTCAAATCTAACAGACAACCGCCCTTCCCACTCTCCTTAACTAAAAATCCCTTTTAGCTTCCCAACAACTATATCCGTTCCAAACTTAGTTATATCGTAAGTAACACTTGCTATCGCCATACCAATACCTTCTACGACATTGAAACTCCTTAAGTTTTCTAACTGTTTTTGTTTTTCAACAGCTGAAAATGCCTCGCCCAAAATTCCCGATTCAACTCCTGCACCTTCTGTTCCTGTCATATGAGCAATTTGTTCATATGACAGCTGACGGTATCCCTTCATACTCTTCAAACCATGATTAGCCAGTCCTACTCCAGCTATCATCATAAGTAAACATACGACTGTACCGCACATACACAAGAGCGCAAATCGACTCCAACCATTGGCATCTCTACCCATCAATGTGTATATGCCCCTGTATTATCCTGATCAATTTGATGATGCAGCGCTGCATTTAAACCACTTGCTATTACATTTGCCATATCCTCTATAAAAGCATCTACTTCTTTTGGGGTCACCATTAAATTATGACCGAGAGGAGATAACACTTCATAAATTAATTTCCTCTTCTCTTCATCCTCCAACGTACCGACAGCACCTAAAAACATATTTCGGCTCTTTTCATCCGGCATATCTTCTTCTGTTAACTTTTTCTTTTCTCCAAATGAAAATCCCGCTGGTAATAAAGACCGTGACGGCTTATGTCCCTCTTTCATCTCTCTTCCAAAGTGCTTCAAAATAAAATCGATTGTATCACTCGTAATAGAAACTGCGTCTACTACAGTTGGAACACCAATCGCAATAACAGGAATTCCTAATGTTTCTTTACTTAGTTCCTTACGTTTATTCCCAACACCTGATCCAGGATGAATTCCTGTATCAGAAATTTGTATCGTGCTATTTACTCGTTCAATAGAACGGGCAGCTAATGCATCAATTGCAATTACAAAGTCTGGCTTTGTTTTCTCAATGATTCCATAAATCACATCGCTCGTTTCAATTCCTGTAATCCCCATTACTCCTGGCCGGATTGCACTAACAGGTCTAAATCCTTCTTCTACACTTTCAGGCTGTAATTGAAATAAATGTCTCGTTACCAGTACATTTTCTACAACGATCGGTCCGAGCGCATCTGGCGTTACATTCCAATTCCCAAGACCAACAATTAAACAACTTGCTTCTTTGGAAACTCCAACATCCTCTAGGAAATAAGAAAATTCCTTCGCAAAAATACGCTCTACTTTTTGTTGAAGTTCTGTATCTTGTTGACGTATACCTTGCACTTCAAGAGTTAAATAATTTCCGGGTTTTTTCCCCATCGATTCAGATGCAATTTCATCAATAGTTACTTTTGTAATTGTAACTCCCTCTTCTTCCCTCTCTTTTACAATAACTCCTTGTATCCCTTTTTGTTCTTCTTGGCGCTCTTGCAGCATTTGGTGCGCCTCCACAGCCAGGTCAGTTCTAACACTATATTTACTTAAATCTAATGGTTCTTTCATCGTATCTCCTCCGTAATTCATAGTAAATATCGTTAGATTTCCCCAAGTTATATTAGGTCATTCTTTCCTTTACGTGAAATTTCATTGATATACTATTGCAATTCTCTTCACCGTTTGATAGAATATCACTTGTTCTATGTAAGAATCGAGTCATTCGATTGCACCAGGGAGGTGAAAAGTATGGCAAACATCAAATCTGCTATCAAACGCGCTAAACTTAGCGAAGAGCGTCGTGCACATAACGCTTCTATCAAGTCTGACATGCGTTCTGCTGTTAAAACTGTAGAAGCTTTAGTTACTAATAACGATCTTGAAAATGCTAAAGAAGCTTTCAAAACTGCTTCTAAAAAACTTGACAAAGCAGCTCGTAAAGGTCTTATCCACCAAAACGCTGCAGCTCGTCAAAAATCTCGCTTAGCGAAACAAGTAAACGCGTAAGGCGTTTAAAAAACGATCCATTCGGATCGTTTTTTTATATACAAAAAAAGTTCATGTAACAAGTACATGAACTTTTTTATATCATTACAGATGGTTTAACCGCATTAAGAAAAACTCGAGCACAAGTTTCTTATCCATTTTTCCAGTCTTCATACTGTAATCAGCTTCGGCTAATTCTACAATAACTCTTTTTAATTCTTCAAAAGAGAAAAATTTCGTTTGATTCATCGCCAATTTTACACGATACGGATGTACACCAATATGGGAAGCAATTTGATTTTGTCCATAACCGCGCTGTTGTAACTCCTTTACTTGATTCAGCAAACGGAATTGACTTACTAATAATGCGAGTAACTTAATTGGTTCTTCCTGCTGTGTGAATAATCCATCCAAAATTTGCATCGCACCTGCGATATCTTTTTTTACCACTTTTTCTGTCAAAGCAAACACATTTTGCTCAACGGATTTTGGTACAAGCTCCGCCACAAGTTTCGATGTAATTTCCCCGCCCATACCGACATATAACGTTAGCTTGTCCATTTCCTTCGCTAGCATTGTGACATTACTTCCCACAAGCTCTAATAACAAACTAACAGCCGCGTTATCAATATATACATGCGCCTCTTCCGCACGAGAAACAACCCACTTCTGGACATCTTGCACTTGCATCGCATTCGCTTCTACTACATCCGCTGTTTTCTTTAATAGTTTCGTAATTTTTTTTCGTTCATCTAATTTTTCATAAGGCGCAACGAAAACAAGAATAGAAAAAGGAGAAGGTTCCCCGATATATTCTTCTAAAATTTTTATATTTTGTTCTAATTTTTCTTTTTGTGCCGTTAAAAATAATGGTGATTTTATTAATATAACTTTACGATCTCCAAAGAATGGAAGAGTACGTGCATCCTCAACCACGTCTTCTAAATACGCTTCTTCCAAATCATATGTCACAACATTAAACTCTCGATCTTCCTCTTCAAGTGCTTCCGTTGTAATCAGTTTTATCGTTTCATTTATAAAATACGCTTCCGTTCCATACAGTAAATACAACGGAGCAAACTGTTTCTTTTTAATTTTCTTATGTATATCACTCATACTTTTTCCTACTCCCTAACTTGGCAATATATATTTATACTAATGCCCTAGCTTTTGTTTTACAAGTACAAAGGAACAGGCTTTATAACCCGTCCCTTTATTTATATAAAACGCCACGCAATAAGTCCCGGGTTTCTTATTGGTGTGCGGTAATCACCTTCCCTTTATTATTCACAATAAAAATCCGAGTATAAGTGCCAACTGTTAACATGATTGGAAACGAAAAAATCATGTTACTTAACGAGCTAAAAGTAGTAAAAATACTCGATTTCTCTTCATATATAAATTGTAGATTTTTTTCTGACAATATTTTATACTAAAGTGGAATGTTGGGGAGGGATTCTAAATGAATAATTTTGAACAAAACGTTCAAAGTAAACGCAATGACGCTATTGATTCAGGGGTAGGATTTATCGTCTCATTTGGTTTTTTCGCAACACTTTTCATCATTGCAACTGTTATTAAATTTATCGGTTCTTAAAGGCTGCCGCTTAATGGCAGTCTTCTTTTTTATCTATTATGTGTTTCATCATATGTGATTTTACTGCGAAAGGTTCCTTTTTCCCCTTTAAAAACATAAGAAATAGCACCTTGCTTATCCGTGCGCCATATTTCAATACCATCCTTCTTAAAACCTTCTATAACTTCCTTATGCGGGTGCCCATACCTATTGCGCTCTCCAACTGAAATAATCGCTACACTCGGCTGTACAAGGCTCAAAAAAGGTTCGGTAGATGACGTTTTACTCCCATGATGCGCAACCTTCAAAATGTCAGCCCGCAACTCCGGATATGTTGATACTACAAGCCGTTCACCTTCTTCTTCTAAGTCACCCGTGAATAACCATGTTAACCCTCCTAATTTCGCCCATATTACAACCGAAGAATCATTTTCTCCTTTTTCTTTTCCTTTTGGAGCTAATACAAAAAATTCTGCTTCATTTACTCTCCAGCTCTCACCCTCTCCTACTACACTTACCTTCACTCCCTTTGCTAACGCTTGTTTCTTTAACGCTTTTTCTAATACAGCATCTTGGTCCTTTCTCCCAAATACAACTTCTTTTATAGTAATAGATGATAATACATCCTGTGCAGCACCTATATGATCTGCATCTCCATGCGTTACAATTAATTTATCAATTGTTTTAATACCTTCCTTTTGTAAAAAAGGAATAAGAATATCATGCCCAACAGAAAATTCATGCTTTTTTTCTTGCCACGCCTCCTTCTTGATATGAAGCGCCCCACCTGTATCAATAAGATAAACCCCTTTATCGTACGGGAGACGAATTAATATCGCATCTCCCTGTCCAACATCAAGAAATGTAATACTCCCACTTTCGCGAAAATATGGTGATACATAATGACACGTACAAATAAAAAGAAATACGCCTACAACCATGAAAAAAATCCTTTGGGATATTCTCTTTTCCCAAAACACCAATATGCTAATAATGCTAAAACAATATATAATTACAAGAATTAAGGGTGTTTGACCGAAAGTAAGGCGGATAAACGGGAAATTTTCACAGTAGCTTAAAAAATTATTAGAAACGGTTAAACATATCGATAATACATATGCAATTCCTTTCGCAAGAAATGGAATGATCGGCATACATAGAAGGATAACAATGCTACAGGGTAATACAAGAATAGATAGAAACGGAACATACAAAAGATTGAGGAAAATACTATAAGGAGAAAAATAACCAAAATGATATAGCAAAATTGGGGTGTTAACGAGCTGTGAAACAACAGAAATATAAATCGTATTTCGGATTGCTCCGTTACTACGCGCTAGTAATATCGGAGCAGATAACAGTAAGGCAAAGCTACCTACAAATGAAAACTGGAATCCAATATTGAAAATAAGATATGGATCGTATATAAGCATACATATAGCCGTTATACTTAATGCATCTAAGCTAGATAAGCGAACAGAACATATGAAAGCTACTAGCAACAATACTCCTGTTATAGAAGCCCTTACGACAGACGGTGATGCACCTGCCATGATCATATACAGAGGAATACAAACTATAAGACATACTGTTGCTCTCTCCTTCGTTACACCACTTCTTAGTAAAACAAAATACATTATAACTATCAGCAATACGATATGCGAACCTGAAATTGCCAACAAATGTATAAGACCAAATTGTTGATATTGTTCTTCTACTTCAAACGACATTTGTTGTCGATCTCCAAATACTAATGCATTCATAAAAGCACCTGACTGTTCCGGAAATATTTCTGTAACTTTCGAGATTGCTTGTTGCCTAAAAAAGAAAATCCACTGCACGAGAGACAACGATGTTTTATGACATTCAGAAATATCGCTCACATTGAATATAAAATGTATTTTTTGCTGGTATAAATAGTCACGATAATCAAAAGCATGAAAATTCCTGGCATTTTGCGGTTCTTGCTTCTCCCCTTTAAATGTACATGCTATTCCTGCAAATAATTGGCGCAATTGCTCCTTTTCTGATGCAGATTGAATTTTATAGTTCAACTGCACTATATTCTCATTTTGATCTTTAATTTGAAAAGAAAGGCGATCCCCATTAATAAAAGGTGTATTTTGTATAACACCTCGTGTAACTTCGTAGGACTCTCCTAGAGGCTTATTTTGACTTTGAACATACGTGGTATACATAGCGCCACTAAAACACGCTAACATACAAATGATGAAGGTTATATGAGAGGTACGATACAAATAAAATAAAACATAACTAACGAAACAACAAGCAGTCAACAAATACGACGAGGAAAAGGCAATTGCAATCCCCATTATAAACGAGATTGCAACATAGCCCCATTGTCCCTGCAACTCATATCCACTCCTTATAGCATCATTTTTGCTTTCGTGAATACATGCTGTAATTCTTCCATTGACAAACTATCTTTTTCGAAAGATGAGAATAGTTCTTTTAACTGCAAATGACGCTCTTGCTCCTCTAGCGAGGCAATATCGTATTCTAGCGGAACGTGTTTCACTGTCACATTTGCTTGTTCAAACAACTCTATGGCATACGGATGGTTTTTATAATCCTGTGCATAATAAACTGCTGTAATACCACTTTGAATAATCGCCTTGCAACATTGCAAACAAGGGAAATGCGTAACGTATATTTCCGATTCCTCTGTTTTCACACCAAACTTCGCGCATTGCAATAAAGCATTCATTTCAGCATGAATTGTACGAACACAATGATTATCAATGACATAGCAACCATCGTCTATACAATGCACACCACCTTTAATTGAACCGTTATATCCACCAGCAATAATTCGTTTATCACGAACGATTGTCGCTCCTACCGCAAGCCTTGTGCATGTACTACGCAAAGATAATAAATGGCTTTGCGTCATAAAATATTGATCCCATGAAATTCGTTCCATATCTTCACCTACTTTTTTGTCTACTTGTAGTGTAGCGAAAAAAGAAAAACTTCGTCAATCTTTTACGGAATAATTATTTGATCTTTTATTTTCTCAAGTGACTTCGTTCCAATCCCGTCAATCTCCAATAAATCTTCTATTTTCTGAAACGGTCCGTGTTCTTCTCGATATTTCAAAATACTTTCCGCTTTCCGGGAACCAATACCTGTTATTTTTTCAAGTTCTTCTTTAGAAGCTGTATTTATTTGTACTTTCCCCTCTTTTTTTGAAGAAGCAGCCCCCTCTTGCACTGGTTCATTTTTGTTAGGAATATAAAGAAGCATTTGATCTCGTACAACTTGTGCCAAATTCACTTTCTTTATCTCTGCATCCGGTAAAAAACCACCTGCTTTTTCAACCGCATCCTTCACCCGCTCCCCTTCCTTCATTTCATACACACCCTCTTTAAAAACAGCTCCTTTTACATCAATTACAATGGTTTTTTTCTGCTCCTTCGTGCCCAATTCTTTCGGCTTTCCTTTCTTCTCCACCTCTTTCATTTGGACATCTGTTGTCATAATTGTTTGCTCTGCATGCTGGTTCGTTTTCCAGAAAAAAAGAAAAATTACAGTTCCAATAATAACCACTAATCCCAACCATTTTTTCGGAAAATCCCACATCATTTTACACCTCTAATCATAAATTCATAACATCATTCATATTGTTTAGGAGAAAGCCGTTACGAAGGAGGGATGAAACATTGAACATAGGAATTATAGGGACAGGGAACATGGGGAATATACTAATCGATGCATTTTTAGAAACCCGTGCTGTCAAACCTTCGTGCCTTACTATTATTAATCGGACGCCTGCCAAAGCATATCATATAAAGGAAAAATACCCTTCTGTTCATATAGCCAAAACAATCCAAGAAGTAATCGAACACTCCCAGCTTATTTTCATTTGCGTAAAACCGATAGACATATACCCTATCCTACAAAAATACGCTGAACATTTTTCAGATGAAAAGTGCTTAGTTTCTATTACAAGCCCAATATCTCCATCACAATTAGAAACGCTTATACCTTGCCATATCGCACGAATCATTCCAAGCATTACAAACCGCGCTTTATCTGGCGCATCACTATTTACATTTGGAAATAACTGCTCTGAAGAATGGAAACAAAAACTACTTCATCTATTCAAAAAAATTTCTACTCCCCTTGTTATAGAAGAAGATATAACGCGCGTTTCATCTGATATAGCAAGTTGTGGCCCTGCTTTTTTTAGTTATTTATTACAATGTTTTATTAACGCTGCTGTAGATAAAACGAATATTACACATGAAGAAGCCACTACTTTAGTAAGTGAAATGGTCATTGGAATGGGGAAATTACTTGAAAAAGAAATTTTCACATTACCTACTTTACAAGAAAAGGTATGCGTTAAAGGCGGTGTTACAGGAGAAGGTATTCGTATTTTAGAAGAGCACGTTGGGGATATGTTTCATAAATTAATCGAACGGACACATGAGAAATTTGATGAAGATTTAAAATGCGTTGAGCAGCAATTCAATAAACACACATAATAAATACGCCACCGTCATTCCAAATCCTTTTTATAAATACTTTCTTTTTTATACTATACTTTCACTTAAACTAGCACTTTTACACTTTACACATATCACCTTCTCATTATTCTAGAACTAAAATTACATCTTTTTTACAAAACAAAAGCAACCTTCTCGGTTGCTTTTGTTTTATCTATTTTTCTTCGCCATGAAGAAAATACGCTCTGTTTGTTCTGTAACTTCAAGTCGCTCAAAGTCACCAGTCACGCGAAGCACTGTAAAACCAGCTTCTTCAAGCCATTTCGTTAGCTCTTCAACCTGATATGCACGTTGCACGTGACATTCGTCAAAACGATGATACACATCTTCTTCTGGATCTTGAACAAAGAATGTTAAATCATGTTCCACACTATCTGATTCTTCTCCAGGGAAGCAGTTCCAAATAAGTGATATTTCTTCGCCATTCACTGTGTACGTTTCATTTTGAAATACATGATGTATTTTATATAAAGAATGTACATCGAATAAAAACAAGCCATCTTGACGTAAATGGTGGAAAACTCTTCTAAATGTCTCTTGCACTCCATCTTCTTGCAATACATAATTTAATGAGTCACAAAAGATTGTCACACAATCAAATTCACCAGGAACATCGAGTTCTCTCATGTCTTGTTGGTAAAAAGGAATAAAATAACCTTCTCCCCCCAATTTTTGCTGTGCGACAGTTAACATTTCTTCCGAAAGATCTACACCAATTAAATCATAACCTTTTCGCACAAGCGGAAGTGTTACGTTACCAGTTCCACATGCTACGTCAAGAATTTTTGCCTCTTTCATAGATGCCTGTTGCAAACTTTCCTCTGTGAATTCCACCCATTTATCATAAGGGACATCATTCATCAGTTCGTCATACAGCAAAGCAAATTGTTCGTATTTCATTGATCTAGCTCATCTGCAATATCTTCACGCGGCACATCGCCCCATAGACGCTCTAAATTATAGTGATTACGCTCGTCTTTATGGAATACATGAGCAACCACATCACCAAGGTCTACTAAAACCCAACGCGCTTCATCAAAGCCTTCCATACGTTGTACGTTAATTTCGAACTCATGTGCCTTCGCTTTAATTTCACGTGCAATTGCTTGCACTTGCTTGTCTGAATTTCCGTGACAAATAATAAAATAGTCTGCAATCGGTGAAATACCTTGCATATTTAGTACAACCATATCTTCTGCTCTCTTATCATCAGCTGCTTTTGCCGCTAATACTAATAACTCTTTATCTTTCATTTATTAATTTCCTCCTTGATAACTGCATTGTATGTTTGGAATGTTAATGGATAAATCGTTTGATCTTTTTCCATTAAAAATTGAATTGTTCGCTTTAAAGCAAACAGTAAAGCTTGATTTATATCTTTATATGCGAGTTTCCTCGCTTCTTCCACACCAGGAAACTTACGTCCTGGTTCAATGTAATCTGCTACATAAATAACTTTATCTAACATTGTCATTTTTTCATGACCACTTGTATGATATGTAATAGCTTGTAGAATTTCAGGATCAGTAATGCCTACTTCTTTTTCTACTAAGTATGCCCCAACAGGTGCATGCCATAACTCTTTGTTATAGTGCAGTAGATCCTTCGGCAAATCCTCTCTCTTTATAATCTCTTCCATTTCTGGAATCGCTCTACATTTTGCATAATCGTGAAATATAGCAGCCATCTCTGCCTTTTTTTCATCTACATCATATAACCTAGCAAGTTCAATCGCTGTTTCCATTACACCAACCGTGTGTATATAACGTTTTTCATGCATTTGTTGTTTGACAATGCTAAGTGCTTCCTCACGATTCATACAACCCATTCCTCTCGATATATACCTGTACTTTTTCGGGGAGTAAATATTTGCACGTTTTCTTCGTCATATATCTCTCACGTAACAAAGAAGAAGAAACTGCAAACTCCGGAATTTCCACTTTTACGATATCATAAGGCGTATTTAATGTATAACCTGGTCTTGCAACTCCAACGAAAGTCACAAGTTTAAGTAACTTTTCAATGTTATACCACTTCGGCAAATACTCAACCATGTCTCCGCCAATAATAAAGTGAAACTGCACATCCGGATACTTCTCCGTTAATTGTACCATAGTGTCGTACGTATAAGATGGGCCTTCTCTGTCTAGCTCTTCTAAACAAATTGAAAAGTATGCTTCTTCCTCAGTCGCTATTTGCAGCATGTTTAATCGACTTTTCACACTCGTAATGTTACGTCCTTGCTTGTGTGGTGGAATTTGATTCGGCAAAAACCATACCTCTTCCAACCCTAAAGCATGATACACTTCATTTGCAATTAACAAATGCCCATTATGAGGTGGATCAAACGTGCCACCAATAATGCCAATTTTTCTCAAAAGAAACGCTCCTTCCTTTTACATACAGCAACTCTCCCCATAAATATTCGAAGAGAGTCTACTGTTAATAAAAGTTCAATTAGTTTCACTTTCTACATATCAAGCGTCCACTACGAAATAGCTCACGTATACCTTTTATCGTGGAAGCTTAATTTGCTTATTTTCTCTAGATTCTTTATATAAAACAATTGTGCTTCCGATTACTTGAACGATTTCAGCTCGCGCACCTTGTGCAAGCTCTTCTGCAACTTCACGACGATCAAATTCACAGTTTTGTAATACGCTCACTTTAAATAGTTCACGAACTTCTAATGCTTCTCCAATTTGTTTCACCATATTTTCATTTACGCCACCTTTTCCAACTTGAAAAATCGGTGTTAAATGATGTGCCTTTGCACGTAAAAATCTTTTTTGTTTTCCTGTTAACATATAATTAGCCTCCAAGCTCTCTCATTACTAATTGTTTCATTCTATCAATATTCGGAACACACCCTGTCCACATTTCAAATGCAAGCGCTCCTTGATAAACGAACATATCGATTCCATTTTGAATTATTGCACCTTGCTCTTTCGCATCGCCTAAAATTTTCGTCTCAAATGGATTATAAATAATATCAGAAACAATCGCTCCTTTTTTCAATGAACGAATTTCGAGCGGCGTATGCTCAACATGTGGATGCATACCTATCGTTGTTGTTTGAATGATAATATCATATTCCCCTTGAGTTTTTGTTGCGTGTTCTAGCGATAGAGCATGTGAATTAACATTTGCCAAACATCCAGCGACAAGATTCTCCGCCTTATCTCTCGTACGATTAGCAATATCAATTGCTTTCACACCTACATCTGCAAGTGAGAAATAAATAGCTCGACTAGCACCGCCCGCACCGAGCAATAAAATACGTTTCTCTTGAAGCGGATTTTTACTAATTGACTGTAAGGCACGAACAAAACCAATTCCATCCGTATTATAGCCAATCAATTTTCCATCTCGATGAACTACTGTATTTACTGCACCGATTTGCTCTGCTAGCGGGGCAACTTCATCTAGATACTCCATAATTGCAACTTTGTGCGGAGTTGTTACATTAAACCCTGAAATTCCTAATGCTTTTAAACCTTTTACTGCTTCCCCTAACGCTGCTTCTTCTACAAGAAACGCGTGATAGTGGGCATCCATATTCAAGTGTTCAAATGCATCGTTATGCATAACAGGTGATAATGAATGTCCAATTGGATTTCCGATTACACCATATAATTGTTTCATAAATCCCTCTCCATATTAAATTAAAGATTTACGTAATGAAACACTTACTCCTTTTGGTACATGAGCAACAATTTTTGCTCCTGATTCATTTACAGTAACCCATCCTAATCCAGAGAATACAACGTCCGTTTTTGGCTCACGAATATTAAATTCATATTTCACAAACTCAGGCATATTTTCTAGTTCTTCTGGTGTCGGTGGATTCAATAATTCCCCAGCGTGTCTTTCGTACAATTCATCAGCCTTTTCAAGCTTTGTACGATGGATTGTTAAACGGTTTGAGAAATGACAAGTGAATGCACGACGGCCTCCACTTACATAATCAAATCGTGCTAATCCACCAAAGAATAATGTTTGTTCCTCATTTAATTGGAATACCATTGGCTTAATCTCTGTAGTCGGTGTAATAAGCTTTAAGCTTTGTTTCCCAACATAATGTGCCATTTGATGATGGTTAATAATACCTGGCGTATCAAATAAAGAAGATTCTTCGTCTAATGGAATATCAATTAAATCAAGTGTTGTTCCTGGGAAATGTGATGTAGTAATTACATTCTCAGTCTCATCACTAAACTCTTTAATCATACGATTAATAAATGTTGATTTACCAACATTCGTACATCCAACAACATAAACATCTTTACCTTCGCGGTAATACTCAATCGCATCCGCAAGTTCAGTGATTCCTTGACCTTTAGCTGCACTGATTAAAAAGACATCTTCTGGTTTTAAACCAAGTTGCTTTGCACTATAGCGCATCCAATGTTTTACTTTATCATGCTTAACTGACTTTGGAATTAAGTCAGCCTTATTCCCAACAAGTAATACTTTATTATTCCCTACAAAACGATGTAAGCCCGGTAACCAGCTACCATTGAAATCGAAAATATCTACGATTTTAACCACTAGTGCGTCTGATTGTCCAATTCCGTTCAAAATACGAAGGAAATCATCATCTGTTAAAGATACATCTTGAATTTCGTTATAATGTTTCAAACGAAAACAGCGTTGGCAAATTACTTGTTCTTTCTCTAAAGATGATGCAGGAGCGTATCCTACTTCATTTTTATTTTCTGTTTGAATTTCTACACCGCAACCAATACATTTAATTGTTTCAGTCAAACTTTATTCCTCCCAATTAATTAAGCCTTTTTTCTTCATGTTTCTCATAATTCTTCGTTCAATTTTTCGATTAAAGCGTGTTACCAATCCGTCTGTTTGCGCTACTGGTACAACTAAAATTGTATGAAGTCCCACTCGATTTCCACCGAGCACATCCGTTAGTAGCTGATCTCCAATTACTACGACTTCATCTGGCTGTAAATGCATCTCTTGTATCGCACGCTTAAATGCGCGAACAAACGGTTTACGTGCACTATGAATAAACGGAATACCTAATGGGTCAGCGAAGTCTTTAACGCGTTGCTCGTTATTATTTGAAACGACCGTTACTTGAATATCATTTTCTTTCATTTTCAAAAACCACTCTTCAAGCTGTGGTGTTGCGTTTGGACGATCCCATTCAATTAAAGTGTTATCTAAATCAGTGATAACTCCTTTAATTCCACGCTTTTTCAAATCTTCTGGTTGAACATGATATACATTTTTCACATATTCATTTGGTAAAAATAACTTCAATTTCTTTCACCTCTTTGAGGATTTTTCATAAAATTTTTCGACAACATTTTTCGATAGATAACCTGTGGATAAACTTGTACACACTTTCCACATTATTTTTTCAGTCAATTTGGAATTTACTAACAATCTGTACACACTTTATCCACTGAGGTATGTGGATAACCTCTTGTTTGTGACTGTCATATTTTTTTGGTACATTAAATGCAACAACGAATCAATCCTTATATTATTAGGAGGTGACTCACCTTGAAAACAAAACATATGGAACAGTTATCTACTAAGTTACTCACTGAGTCTTATTATAAAGCAAAAGAACTAAAATTAAATCCCGACTTCATTTTACTTATAAAACAAGAAATTATTCGGCGCTCGTTAGAGGACAAGCTCGTCAAATCTTCTTGAGTACATATAGATTGCTGATTGACCTGTAAAAAGAGCCATCCTGCGATGGCTCTCGAATAAACAAGTACTCCCATCTAGGGGATTTCTTCATTAAGCATCTTTGTCCATATTTCTTAATTAGAGCTTCATAAGTATATTATAAAATCTTTTCTTTACTTATGAGATAATCGTGTTGCAATTTTTTCACCAAGACGCAGCTCTTGTCCACTTGTCAATTCCTGCACTGCTTCAATCATATCTTTTTCAAATAATAAAACAACTGTTGAACCAAATGTAAAGTATGCCATCTCTTCACCTTTTTGAACAGTACTTCTTTCATGAAGGAGCTCAATACTATTAACAAACATGGCACCTACTTTTACAAGCGCCATATGTTCACCTTCACTATTTACTTCTGTAACAGAGCGATAATTTTTTGACAATGGTTCTTTCCCATACTCCATACCCGCTGCATTTACCGGATATGATTTTCTGCCAAGTACAAATCTTTCAGTGACAGAGCCAGAGAGCGGACTATGAATACGATGATAATGACTTGGACTCAAATAAATTACCATGTATGTACCGCCTGCATATCGCTTTGCACGCTCTTCATTACCTAGCATATCCACAATTGAATAACGCTTTCCTTTTATATCGAATGTTTTTGTATCCTCAATAGGACCTTGATCAGCAAAAACACCATCAACAGGGCTAACGATACTCGATGCATCTGCATCAATACTACGCTTTCCTTCTTTTAGCCTACGCGTAAATAAATCATGCAATGTTTGATATTCCTTCAAACCCTTTTCCATCTCATCTTGATTAATTTGAAAAACTTTCGCATACGATGGAATAATGATAGAGCTCAAACGAGATTGTGCAAATTTACGTAATATATAAGAAGTAAAACGACCATTTGTAAGTTCGATCATAAGTCGATATAATGTACGTCGCAAATTACGAAACCTCCTAACCAGTCTATAACTTTAGTTTCTCCTTCTTTTCTCTCTATATCATATGTAGAATTGGTTCTTATTCCCACATATAGCATGGAGTCGTCTCTTTATACATGAAGAAAAACTAAGTATAATTTTTATTCTTAAATTGTTTAGCACCTTCTAATATTACAGATAGAACCCGCCATTTTCAACAGTGAACATGTATTTCTTCTTAGAGCAGCTCGTTTTCTCTCCTTTTTACAGAAGAAAAGGCAGCCGCTTTTGAAATACGGTTGCCTTTCCTATACTCTATTCTTTCGCTTTCTTCTCTTTCTCAGCCCGCACAAATTCATGGAACATTTTCATTAAAGCACGCTTTTCAATTCGCGATACGTAGCTTCTTGAAATACCGAGTGCCTTCGCAATCTCCCTCTGTGTTTTCTCTTTATCAAGCCCTAGTCCAAAACGCTTCACAATTACTTCTTTCTCTCGTTCGTCTAAAATATCGATATACTCTTTAATCTTTTCTAACTCCATACTAAGCTGAATCATATCAATTACATCTTCAGATTCTGACTTTAATATATCAATAAGCGATATTTCATTGCCCTCTTTATCTTGCCCGATTGGATCATGAAGTGAAACATCTTTTTTCGTCTTCTTCAGCACACGTAAATGCATCAAAATTTCATTTTCGATACAGCGTGCTGCATACGTCGCAAGCTTAGTTCCTTTCCCTGCAGAATAACTCTCGATCGCTTTAATGAGCCCAATTGTACCAATTGAAATTAAATCTTCTGCGTCTTCCCCTGTGTTTTCAAATTTTTTAACGATATGAGCTACAAGCCGTAAATTATGTTCAATTAACAGATTTCTCGCTTGAGCATCACCTTGCTCCATTAACTCTAAGTACTTTCTCTCATCGTCTGATGATAACGGCTGCGGAAACGCATTATTCTTCACATAAGAAACAAAGACAAACACTTCTCGAACCATATATCCAATTGCGGCGAATAGACTCAAACCTTTCACCTCCGCCAAAATAGTGGTCTTTATTATTTGTATGTGGGCGTGAGGTTGTTTGTGTCTGTACGATATAAATATGGAATCCTTAGCTTTTTGTCGAACGAAATAAATCTTTCACACCTTGAATAATTTTTCCAATGTATTACAAATTGTAGCAATAATTTTTATTTACAAAAAAAAGACAAAAAACTGAAACAATTAGTTCATACGAATTTCACATGAATCTATTACTATAGGAATTGTACATAGTGAACTTACTAACAACTGCGTTTATTAATATATAAAATTTCATTTGAAAGGAGTTGAAAATATGAAAACTAAATATCGCTTTATGATTTCATCATTTGCTGCTTGCGCCTACATGATTTGGTGTTTAGTATAATAACAACTTCACTTGTAAATAAGAAAAGGTGTGTATAGAAATGGAATATAACCAATCAACAGTTAACTACTGGAAAGCTTTTGTATTACCTTATACATTCGCTTTAGAAGAGTTAAAAACTAAATTTGAAATTATGAACCGGGAAGCTCAATTTTTAGAAGACTACAACCCGTTTGAACATATAAAAACAAGACTTAAACAACCCGAAAGTATCATTAGGAAGCTTGAGCGTAAAAACTTATCTCCAACAGTTGAAAATGCTCAAACACAATTACAAGATATTATTGGCATCCGTATTACATGTTGCTTTGTAGAAGATATTTACCATTTAAAAGAAGTTATTGAAAATCGTGGAGACATGGAAATTGTAGAAGTAAAAGATTATATTGCTAATCCAAAAGGAAATGGCTATAAAAGTTTACACATGATAATAAAATATCCATTGTCACTAAATTCTGGTACGAAAGATGTCTTTGCAGAAATTCAATTACGTACACTTGCCATGGACTTTTGGGCAAGTTTAGAACATAAACTTTACTACAAATATGAAGGAAACATACCTGATTATTTGAAAGATGAACTACATGACGCTGCTATGAAAGCTGAAGATCTTGATAATAAGATGGCAACAATCCGTCAAGATATCGATGACATTGAAGCATGTTCAAATCAAATTTTATTACCACTATAAAAAGGTTCTCTCTTATGAGAACCTTTTTTATCTCGATTGGTGAAGGCTAATAATCAGTAGGGGATGGACAAAACCCCACTGATTAAAGTTTCACTTTATTTCTTCTCTATCGTACGAACCTCTTCAATCTTCCACCCTTCTTCTTCTTTTCCAAGTGCATACTGTACTTTTTTCTGAAGAGTAACTCCTCCATCTACTTCTTTTTCCTCCGTTTCAGCAATAACAAGCCCATCCTTAAGAACTTTCATATTCATATGTTCCAATTCAATTTTCTTACTCCCTTTTTGAAAAGCTGCTTCTTCTTGTGTTCTTAAGTCTTCAGCACTAGGCATCTTCTTTGAAAACAACTCCATATGTTCAGCAAGATTTTTTTCATTCGTCGTCCGTACAAATGCCTCAATAACATCTTGAATGGATTTCTCTTCTTCTCTCGTTATATGTACCTTTTCCTCAGTTTTTTTAGCAGATTTTTGTTCTATATTATTCCCTTGAGATTGACATCCAACTAGCAATAATACGAATACTAGAAGCAATCTTAATTTCCCTAAAAAAATTCTCATCTTTCCATCTCCTAAAAAGAAAAGTGAGGCATTTCGCCTCACTTTAGTTTATAATTAGCGTCTTCCTTTATTTGGATCGCCGCCGCCAACAATGTCAAAGACACGTTTCGCTATATTTGTATTCTCTTGAACGCCAGAGAATAAGTATTTACCTGGTCCGAATGCATATACGTTCACATCTTCACCTGTATGTCCACCTGTTGTCCAACCTGTAACTGAACGCTTATTGAAGATATCTTCAATTGCATTATCAATCTTTGTTACATCTTTTGATGGAGCGATATCATTTACAGCTTTAATTTCTTCTGGTGTTAATTGTAGATCAATATATTTTTTCAATGTTTCTTCTACATTTGCACCTTTTACAATCTCATTTGCCATAAAGTCTGGCGTACGTTTCGCAGCTTTAATCGGATCTACTTTAAAATTATACTCACCATTCGCACCTAAAGATAATCCGCCAGTAGCATGGTCTGCAGTTGCAACAACTAATGTGTTCTTATCTTTTTTTGCAAACTCAATTGCTGCTTTAAACGCTTTTTCGAAGTCTTCCATTTCACTCATTGCACCGACAATATCATTATCATGTCCAGCCCAATCAATTTGACTACCTTCGACCATTAAGAAGAAACCATTTTTATTTTTGTTCAAGCGCTCAATTGCTGCATTTGTCATCTCTTCTAATGAAGGTGTTTTATCAGTACGGTCAATCATTTTGTCTAAACCGCCTGGTGCAAATAAACCAAGAACTTGATCACTTTTATCATTTAATAATTGATTACGGTCTGTTACATAACTATAACCAGACTTCTTAAATTCTTCTGTAAGATTGCGGTCTTTTCTAACAAAGTTATTTACACCACCGCCAAGCATAACATCTATTTTATGCTTACCTTTAATTTTCTCATCAAAGTAATCATTTGCAATTGCGTCCATATTTTTACGACTAATATCATGTGCACCGAATGCAGCTGGTGTTGCATGCGTAATTTCAGAAGTTGCAACGAGTCCCGTTGACTTCCCTTTTTCTTTCGCTTGCTCAAGCACTGTTTTCACTTCAGCTTTATCATTATCTACTGCAATAGCTGCATTATATGTTTTTATACCTGCTGACATCGCAGTAGCTGCCGATGCAGAGTCTGTAATATTTTCATGTTCATCTTCTGGATATGTTTTTTGTGTTCCTACAAGATGCTTATCGAATTCTGTAGATTCCATCTCAAATGTTTTTGGATTATCTTTCATATAACGATGAGCTGTCATATATGAAGGCCCCATACCATCCCCAATTAATACAATGACATTTTTAATTTTTGCATTGTTTCCGTTCTCATCTGCATTAACCTCACTAGAACGCGTAAAATTCCATGTTGCTACCGAAGTAACTGCTAACGACGCCACAACTGCAAATGGCCATGCTTTTTTTACAAACTTTTTCACTTTCTTGTCCCCCTAATTAGGTTATTCATTTCCCACTATCAAATTTAATAGAAGACTGTTAAGAGAAAATGAGTTATATGTAAATTTTTTGTTAACTTATGTAAATTTCAGTTATAATTTGTATAAGGTTGTCTTTTCATATCAAGCATACTCCCCTTTACAAAGATAAATATAAACATGTTGGATTTCTTTTAATACGAACCTATTATTTTACATTTCGTAATATTATTCTTATTTTTTCTAATTTAAATAGAAATATGGTGAACTTTATGAAAACAGTAAAACTAGACGAATCTTTCATTCCAGCCTTACTCTCTCTTTGCGAATCAGTTGGGTGGTTACAGCATGCGAGTTTTATGAAAGAGCAATTCCATATGTACCTTTCCATTGGCACAGTTTTTGGCTATGTATATGAGAATAAACTTATTGCAGCGGGCGGGGTCTTTTCATTTGCCCCTGGATTTTCTTCTATCGGTATGTTAATCGTGCATCCTGATTTTCAAAGAAAAGGAATTGGCCGTATTTTGTTAAACAATAGCTTAAAAGTAACTCATCCATCGCTCCCTATTACGCTCATTGCAACAAAAGCTGGCGAACCCTTATATGAATCTTATGGATTTCAATCAATAACAACCATTCATCGTTTCGAAAAACAAGCGGCTTACAAAAATACAAATTTTGTTCCCATAAAACAAATTCAGCAGACGGGTGCTCAATCTCTAATTTCTCTTGATCAAACTGCGACTGGTGCAGATCGTTCTAAGCTTTATTTATCACTACTATCGAGAGCAACTTACTCCTTTAAAATAGAGCGGGATAATCAAATAGATGCTTTTGCTTTATGCATACAAAAAGGAGATGTACTATGTATCACTCCACTTATTTCAAAAAAAGAAAAAGACGCTATTCAGTTATTAGAAATGATTTGTAAATCCTGGAATGGTACGATACGCATTGATGTTCCCCATTCACAATTTATTTTCCGCCAATTTCTTCAAACAGCAAATTTCCAGGAAACGCTCCTATCACCGCTTATGATAAAGAATGGTAATCAACTTCCTGGAAATCGTAATATGCTATTTGCTATGATAGATGCAGCGTTATGTTAGAAAGGAGACACCTAATTGAAGCGATTTAGCTATTTTATGGTAGGTTGTCTTACTCTTACACTATTAGTAGGATGTAGTGCAGCAGAAAAGCCAGTAGAACAAGTAAAACAAGTTAAAAATACACTTACAGCGAAACTAGCTACCGAGGAAAAAATGGTAGAGATAGATGGTCAAACGATTTACTTTAAAAAGATTGGTGATAAAAAACCACCTTTACTTATGATCCATGGATTTGGAGGATCATCCGATGGTTTTCAAAAGATTTACTCCGATTTAGCAAAAGATCATACGATTATTTCTGTTGATGCTTTAGGATTCGGACGTTCCTCTAAGCCGATGGATTTTTATTATTCTTTCCCAACTCATGCAAATTTGTATTATAAGCTAATGAAAAAACTAGGATATGAATCATTCGCAATACTGGGACATTCGATGGGGGGAGAAATTTCTCTTAATTTAACATATTCATACCCTGAAGCGGTTACCCACCTTATTTTAACTGATGCTACAGGCGGCCCTCATACGCTCGTTAATAAACAAGGTTCACCTAAACCAAAGTTGTCGACTGATTTAAGTACCGTTTCTTCTATTGCAGATTATGATGAGAGCAAAGTTAAATTCAAGCGTAATGATGAAGAGCACTATAATAAAATGAAATTATGGCCTAGACGTCTTCAAATCAATGCAAATGAAATTAAACAACCAACTTTAATTATATGGGGAAGAAATGATAGTAGCGTTTCTTGGAAAGAGGGAGAAACTTATCATCAATTCTTAAAAAATAGTACTTTCCATATTATCGAAAAAGGTTATCACGCACCATTTCGTCAAGAGCCACAAGAATTTGTAGGGTATGTAAAAGATTTCTTCGAGAAAAATCCTATAAGTGCTGAAAAATAAACGGGTATCTCATGTTGAGATACCCGTTTTCATATATTAAGCAGCTTGCTTTTGGCGTTTTTGAGTTTTTGATCCTAGTACTTTTGGAATAATGAAGCCATCAACTCCAATTTTCCCAGCATTCATACCAGAAACAAGAACGAACATCGATAAAATAACCATCTCAGGGTTCACACCAATTGACCCACTAAACATATAGGAAAAGTTCATTACAAGGCCGAAAAAGACCGCTGTTTTTGTTAAACAGCCTACAATTAAACCAATTCCGACTAAAATTTCTCCCCACGTCACAAGTGTATTAAATAAATCAACGTTTGGAATTGCAAAATCTTGTAAAAATGATGCCCACCAAGATTGAACAGCTGGTTGTGCTCCTTTAGATTTTTCAATTGCACCTTGTAAATAACCAGTTGCATCGAATCCTTTTCCTTGTAGTTTACCGATTCCAGCCATTACCCATGTGTAACCAAGATACACTCGAACTATCGCTAATACAAAAGAAACTGCTTTGTTTTCTCTTAAAAATTGAATAATCATATCTTCCTCCTAAAGTTGTAATTAAGTCAGTTACAGATAATATAATAACATTAGTTACTTACTTTTGAAATATTAATTATGAATAATTTGTGACATACATAAAAAACATTAAATACTAACGTTTATATAGTAACTTTTATTACCCGCAAAAACTTGAACATATCATACCACAAGTGATAATCATTTTCATTGAAGAAAATGTAAAAAAAATGTGAGTTAAATGTGAAACGCATTCATTCGAATATAGAACAAATGCGTTTCATGTTGCTTATATACTCGAAATGTACATGTCTCCTCATCGATTAATCTCGCTTCTCGAACAGCTTCTCATAACGTTTTGTTATGGTTAATAAGCCTGTAAAATAAGCATATTGTAAACATAAGTGCTAAATTTCCACCTACATAATCTATCGATCTAACATACGATTTTGCATCATTATGCAAAATCGATTCTACTAGCTTCAGCTCCCCAAACTTACACCAATCGTTTACAATATATATAATATGCAATTCTGCATATTACTTAATTTTCGCTACGCCAAAGTATACCCTCTGCTCGTTTAAGCCGTATACATTTTCCCCTAACTCTTCCATTACAAATTCCCTACCCTATAAGTCAATTTCATACATACCCGTTTCTTTCAAAAAATCTGCTCTATTTAAAGCAACTTTCTGTAAATATTGCCTATATGCTGTAATTGTTCCATCATGTGAAACGATACAAATTTTTTCTGCTTTTAACTGATAGCACCAATGCAGAAATTCATCTACTATTTGCTGAAATTCCTTCTCTGAGATGATATTGATTCCCTCATTCCATAACAATTCATTTGTACTTTCTTCTAATGAAAAATGTGAAAATAAATTTTTCATTATCTTTCGATCTAACAATTGATCGCATGGCAATGTTTTGGCGGATTCCCGATAAGGAAAAATACGCGGGGATACATATGGATGAACAATTTTTTGACAAGCGACTTCCGCACTCCATATTGTCGCAGTTTGTAAAGTTCGAAGTGTAGGACTAACGATTAATATATCCTTTTCTTGTAATGGTACATCGCACTGAAGCAATTTAGCCTGCTTCTTTCCCACACCCGTCAATGACGGATTCGCCGCTTGTAAACTTAATGGTAAATCTTTCGTATGCTCACCTTCACCATGCCGAACAAAGACAAGTTTCATTCTCCTCTTCCTCTCACTAGAAAATGGTCTCACATATTTCTTCCCTATTTTTTTCTTTACTCCTGCTATTTTTAAAAGTAGAATGTAAAAAGTATTTGACATCAATATTTGGAAAACATTACAATTATATATGTAAAAAACTTTTTACAACAAGGGAGGAATACAAATATGAAATGGATTATCATCTTTATCGGAATAATCATATGGGGATACATAAATGGCTTTTTTATTAGTGATAAGACTGCTAATCCTTGGATTACAGATGATGAACGTAAAACGAAAATTAAGCAAAAAGCAATTATCGCAAGCTGGTCCGGTGTTTTCATATTTTGTATCATGAACCTCTTAAACAAATGGTTAGGTTTAGGAACGAGCGATACATCACCTTATTTACCAGATCCTGTCGCAACTATTTTTAAAGAAAATGTAGAGTTACAAATTTTACTCATGTTATTCATTACGTATGGACTATTTTACTTATACTACCGAAGAAAACTAAGCGCTTAACTTTTATCTCATGATTATCCTCCTAAATGGTTATAGTAATTAGGACGCAATGAAAAAAGGAGAGATATAAAAATGAGTAACTCAAATGACTTTTTAGATACATTACATGAAAAACAAGCAAAAGATGAACAAAACAGAAAACGCCAAGGGAACGGAAACCCTGCGAAAAAAAAGCCAAATAAAACACATAAATAACATTAAAAAACCTGCCTAAAAATTATATTTTAGGCAGGTTTTTTACTCATCTTTAACCGAAAGGACATCTTCCCAATTCCATTTCTCATAATACCACTCTGGCACATCTATATTTTCAATCCACTTCTTTTCATATTTCCCATCGCTATGAGCAAGCCATGCATCAGCTTTCTTACGATTCGAACGGATCCACATTAATTGGTTACTCTTCTTAATAAAAATAGGATTATAATCACCTTGGCTATTAGGTGGCTTTGTAATTCGATGTTGTTCATCATTTATACTATTTATCTCATATAAAGATGGTAGTGGTCTTTTTTCTAGAGGTAAAGATAAATCTGCTTCCTTTGCCCTTGAAATGATAATTACATTATCGTTCTTCCATGTGAAATCCCAATCAACATATCCTTTTGGAGTAAATGTGTTCTGCTGTAATGCCGGCAGTTCTTTTACTTTTAAATGTTTATTCTCTAATGCAACTCTCCCGCTTCCTTCAATATATGCTAATATATTTTTTGATGGCGCCCATTTGAACCATTGTGTGTTTAACAGCATTTGATCTATATTTTCAAAACGACTGCCATCTGCTCGTATTAAACAAAGTGTATTACTATCAGCTGACCGCGAAGCTGTTGGCACCGCTAAAAATGAGATCCATTTTTGATTTGGTGACCACTTAAATCCACTTGCGACTAACGCTAAAAAATCATCGTGCTCATTTGGTAATGCATATATATGTTTCATTTTGTGCGGATTCATATTTGCATCCTTTTGTATTTCATATAACTGAGCACCTGTCCACCCTGTTGGAAGCAAGTACGCTTCAGAGGAAACAAAAAACCTCTGTCCGTCTGGGTACCAAGCATAATCCCCTACACCATTGGCTACATTTTCAAAATCGGCAATCTTTTTTTCTGCATCAAATGTGTTTAATGTACCTGTAAATATAAATGCAATTATATTCTCTGTTGGTGACCATTGATAATTCGATGCTTCTGATTGAGATGGTGTAACTTTCTTTCCATCTTTCAGCCGATACAGTTCAAAATGATTTCGCTTCTTTCCTTTTGCATATGCAAGCCATTCTCCATCATGGGACCATTTCGGCCCTGTTATGTACTCTCCTTTTGTAATTTGTTTTTCTTTCTCACCGACTTTAATCCATAGATTATGATTACGAATAAAGGCAACTTTCACTTCATTATTTTCTGCGCTAATAATAGTAACTAAGCATAAAAAAATGAACAACAATACGCTACCACTTACTATGAGCCTTTTCATAACACCCCTCCATTTCCCTCATAGCATTCCTCACTTCCCACCTACAATATGTGAAAAATATCCATTCGACATAATCCCAAAAAATTTCCCAAGAAATTTTCAATTCAAAGAGGATTGGTATGAATTATGTCGAAAATATAGTTTAGCCAACATTCGTTTTTATATTTAATGATAAAAATGTAAGATAACTTTTCGAAATATTGACACTTTTTATTAGAGGGAGTTTCAATGAAAAAAACTACATCTACACTATTAAGTATGGCGCTCGTCTTTTCAAGTTTTGGAGCTTTAAGCGCCCATACTGAATCACTGCAAAAAGAGAAGCAATTTAGTCCACAGTTAAAAGCGAATATTGAACAATGGGAGAAAACAAAATCGCGCAAAATGTTGAAACAAAAACATCAAAAGAAATTTCAGTCATTGTAGAATTGCAACATGCTCCACTCGCTTCACAAAGTAACATTCAGCATGCTCCGGACCTAAAAAATAGCAATGTGCAATCATACCATGCACAACTAAAAAAGGCACAAGAGGATACAACAAAAAAAATTAAAGAAAAAGCACCGAAGGCAACGATAAAAGAAACATATAGTACATTATTTTCTGGGTTTTCTATTTCTATCCCAGGAGATCAAATTGCTGCTTTAGCTTCTTTACCTGAAGTAAAAGCAATTTATCCGAACTTAACATATAAATTACATGAGACATCAAAAAGCGCTACTAACGAAGAAGCACCAAATATCGGCGGACCGACAATTGGTGCACCTGAAGCATGGAATTTAAAAGATCCAACTGGCAAACCCCTTGATGGAAAAGGAATGAAAGTCGCTATTATCGATTCAGGTGTAGACTATACCCATCCTGATTTACAAGCAAATTATATTGGTGGCTACGATACAGTCGATGAAGATAATGATCCGATGGATGGAAACGTCCACGGTACCCATGTTGCTGGAATTATTGCTGGTAACGGAAAAATAAAGGGAGTTGCTCCTAATGCTTCTATACTCGCTTACCGTGTCATGAATGATGGTGGTACTGGTACGACCGAAGATATTATTCAAGGTATTGAGCGCGCTATTCAAGATGGTGCCGATGTTTTAAATCTATCTCTCGGTCAAGACTTGAATGTACCTGATCAACCTGTAACAATGACGTTAGAGCGCGCAGCAAAACTTGGTGTTACTGCGGTCGTCTCAAATGGAAATGATGGACCAAAACCTTGGTCTGTTGACGCTCCTGGTAACGCAAGTAGTGTAATATCTGTTGGAGCATCGACCGTTTCTATTCCATTTCCAACATTCCAAGTAGCTGGTTCCAATAAATCTTACCAAGGATTACCGTTATCAAAAGCAGACTTCCAAGTAGGAAACGATGCTCAGCTTGTCTATGTTGGCTACGGTAATTCAAGCGATTACGCTAAACAAGATGTGAAAGGGAAGTTTGCCCTTGTTTTACAAGGAACTTCGAGCGCATTAGTAAAAGCAAAACAAGCGAAACAAGCTGGCGCTCTCGGCGTGCTACTCATTTCTAACGAAAAAGAAATTGATCTTATGCCCGAATATTTTGGACGTGCAGATATAGCTCTCCCAGTTATGCAACTATCCAATACAAATGGCGAAGAGTTAAAAACTTTAATTACAAAACGAAAGAAAAATATAAAGATTGGACAACCAAACAAAACTGAACTTATTGGTAACTTCAGTTCAAGAGGACCATCACAAGGAAGTTGGCTAATAAAGCCTGATATAGTTGCACCTGGAGTACAAATTACTAGTACTGTACCACGAGGTGGCTATGAATCTCACAACGGAACAAGTATGGCTGCGCCACAAGTAGCGGGAGCCGTTGCCTTACTACGTCAAATGCATCCTGATTGGACGACAGAACAATTGAAATCTGCGCTTGCCAACACTGCAAAAACATTAAAGGATGTCAATGAAAATACATATCCTGTCATGGCACAAGGATCTGGTTTAATTAACATTCTAAAAGCAGCTCAAACAGATGCATTAGTGAAACCGAACAATGTAAGTTTCGGCCTTATTAAACCTAATAGCGGTAAAGTGAAGTTAACACAAAATATTACGTTACAAAATCTTTCTAACAAAAAGAAAAACTTTTCAACTCGTATTGAATTACTAGATACAAAAACAAAAGTCCAGACTTCTTTCCCTTCTTCGATTAGTATGAAACCTAATAGTAACATCGAAAAGCCTTTTACTATTACTGTTGATAGCTCCTTACCACAAGGTGTATATACAGGAAATCTATATGTAAAAGAACAAGGGAAGACTGAAGAAATGCGTATTCCATTTACATTTAGCATCGATCCAAAAGAATACAAGCGAATTGATGACCTTGAAATCGTTAATTCTACTTTCAGTCCAAATAATGACAAAATACTAGATGACAACCTAATCAATTACTATTTAGTTACACCAGTTGAGGACATAGCGTTTCATGCTAATTTAATTACGAAAGACCATGTGACATATCAAGGCATGGTGTATCAAGGTAAAAACGAAACACCTGGTTATAAATCTTTCAAATGGAATGATACAAAAACTGATGGATCCTCTCTACCTGATGGCTTATACCAAATCGAAGCTGTTGCTTCTAACTCTGGTGGAGAAACAAAGCAAACAGGAGCTGTGTTTATCGACCGAACAGCACCTAAGTTAACACACGAAATTGATCAAGAAAATCTCATAATTAGAGGGAAAGTTGACGATATTCTACTAGATTGGATGACAGAATCTGGTTGGGTTGCACCTGGCATTCCAGTGAGAATGCAATATGAAATTAACGGAAATGGTGTATGGGAAAGTGCATTCTTAAACCCTTGGGAGAAAAATTTTGAAATTTATTTCGATCGTAACCAATTACAACAAGGAAAAAATATAATTCATATTGTAGCAACCGATGCAGCTGGAAATACATCTAATTTAAATGTTGATTTAGAAGTAAAGTAATAATTTTTTTGTTGACAAGCTTTTAAATATAGTTTTATAATACAAAACATAGTTTAGTTGAACGAATTATATATCGGCTTTGAAGGAATACTAGTAGCGACTTATATCCCTGTCTCAGAGAACTGATGGTTGGTGCGAATCAGTACATATACAAGCGTGAATTACAATTCTGGAGCTTCTTTCCCGTAGTGCACATAATGCATGAAGAGAAAGACGGATCTTTCCGTTATCTTAAAGTAAGTGGTAAACAATTGATTGTTTACAAATAGGGTGGTACCGCGATTTTTATCGTCCCTATCGGATTTTCCGATAGGGGCTTTTTTGCGTCCTTCCCTTTTAAATAACTTCATATATACGCGTTGAAAGAATCGCAGTAGTATCTTGTATCCCTGTTTCAGAGAGCTAATGGTCGGTGGAAATTAGCACATATATAAGTACGAATTACAATTCTGGAGCTTCTTTTTCGTAGTGCTTTTATGCATGAAGGAAGAGACGGAATTTTTCCGTTATCATTAGTTGAGATGTAAGTATATTTTCACTTACAAATAGGGTGGTACCGCGATTCTTTCGCCCCTATCGGATTTTCCGATAGGGGCTTTTTCTATTTCTCAAAGAAACAATTGTTAAATAATTCCGAATCTTATGATAAAATTTTATAAGCGCTTACAATTTGAAAGGGGGTGATATAAGCTATACGAAACTCATATTCAATTTTATAGAAAACAAGGAGGATGTCTAAATGACAAAGAAAACAGAAATCCCATCGCATTTAAAACCATTCGTATCCACACAGCATTATGATCAATACACACCGGTGAATCACGCTGTTTGGCGTTACATTATGAGACAAAATCATAGTTTCTTAAAAGACGTTGCTCATCCAGCCTATGTGAATGGACTACAATCATCTGGTATTAATATAGATGCGATTCCAAAAGTAGAAGAAATGAATGACTGTTTAGCACCAAGCGGCTGGGGAGCTGTAACGATTGACGGACTCATTCCCGGCGTAGCATTCTTTGATTTTCAAGGTCATGGATTATTACCAATTGCAACAGATATTCGTAAAGTAGAAAATATTGAGTATACACCGGCTCCTGATATCGTTCATGAAGCTGCGGGCCACGCTCCAATTTTGCTTGATCGTACATATGCAAAATATGTAAAACGCTTTGGACAAATTGGAGCAAAAGCTTTCTCTACAAAAGAAGAACATGATGCTTTTGAAGCTGTTCGTACATTAACGATTGTAAAAGAGAGCCCGACTTCTACATCTGAAGAAGTTGCAGCTGCTGAAAATGCTGTAATCGAAAAACAAAAACTCGTTTCTGGCTTATCAGAAGCAGAACAAATTTCACGTCTTTTCTGGTGGACAGTGGAGTATGGCTTAATCGGAAATATAGACGCTCCAAAAATCTACGGTGCCGGTCTCCTTTCCTCTGTTGGTGAAAGCAAACATTGCTTAACAGACGCTGTGGAAAAAGTTCCTTTTTCCATCCAAGCTTGCACTGGGACAACTTATGACGTAACAAAAATGCAGCCACAGCTATTTGTTTGTGAATCATTTGAAGAGTTGACTGAGGCACTTGAGCAGTTCTCTACAACGATGGCGTTTAAAACAGGTGGCTCAGAAGGATTAGAAAAAGCAATCCGCTCCGAAAATCATGCTACAACTGAGCTAAGTAGCGGATTACAAATTACAGGTACATTTACAGAAACAATTAAAAATGATGCTGGTGAAGTCATTTACATGAGAACAAGCTCTCCAACTGCATTAGCAATGCATAATAAACAGTTGGCAAATCATTCTACATCTGTACATAGTGATGGATTCGGGACACCGATCGGATTACTAGATGGAGATATTGCATTAGAAAATTGTGCAGAAGAACAGTTACAATCTTTAGGTATTACAATTGGAAATAATGTAGAACTTACTTTTGCAAGTGGCATACATGTAAAAGGAACAGTAACAGACATTGTAAAGAATGATAAAAAGATTGCTCTTATCTCCTTTATGGATTGCACAGTTACTCATAAAGATCGCATATTATTTGATGCTTCGTGGGGAGCATTTGATATGGCTGTTGGCTCACAGATCACTTCGGTATTCCCAGGAGCAGCAGATGCAGCCGCATTCTTCCCGATGGATGAAGAAGTACAAGAAACTCCTGATCCGCTTGTACTGACTGAGCTTGAACGTATGTATCAAACAGTTCGGGATATTCGTAACGAAAATATTTTACACGATGCTCACACTGATCAATTAGTAGCAATTCAAGAGGTATTAAATAAATTTTATCCGAAAGAATGGCTGCTTCGCCTTGAAATATTAGAATTACTTTTAGAGCATAACAAAGGGCACGAAACATCAGCAGCATTATTACAACAACTTTCTACTTTCACAACTGACGAAGCTGTAACACGCCTTATTAACAATGGTCTTGCGCTACTGCAGGTAAAGGATGTGAAAAATGATGCTACGATTAACTGAAGAAGAAGTTCAAGGGGAATTATTAAAGGTAGATAAATGGATGGTAAAAGATGAAAAATGGATTGAACGAAAATATATGTTTTCCGACTACTTAAAAGGAGTCGAATTTGTCTCTGAAGCCGCCAAACTATCAGAAGAACATAATCACCATCCATTTATCCTTATCCAGTATAAAGCAGTCATTATTACTTTGTCATCTTGGAATGCAAAAGGTTTAACGAAACTAGATTTTGACCTTGCAAAGCAATTTGACCAACTATTTTTACAAAACGAAAAAGCAATTATAAGAAAGTAAAAAAGAGAAGCCTTTTTTAGGCTTCTCCTTTTATTTTGAAATATATACAATGTCCAAATGGATCCTTGGCCTGTAATATTCCATCTTTGTACGTAGCAATTTTGCCAATATTTTTTAAGCTTTCACATACTTGCTCTTTTTGTTTTTCATCCGCCAGTACAATTGTGAAATATTTCAAGCCAACGGAATTTGGCATTTGTGGTGGTATCCCTTCACCTTGCCACGTATTTAAACCGATATGATGATGATAACCACCTGCGGATACGAACAACGCTCCATTGCGAGCTGGGATTGTTACTTCAAAGCCAAGACCATCAACGTAGAAACGTTTCGCTTCTTCTAAGTCAGCTACATGTAAATGAATATGCCCCATCACAGTACCAACCGGGAACCCATTCCATGCACTTCCTTGCTGCAATAATCCTTCGCCGTCTAACGGGTTACTAACAAATGGTAGCTCTCCATTCTCATCACGCCAAACTTCTTTTTGGCGATCATGATAAATTTCAATCCCGTTTCCATCTGGATCAGCTAAATAAAGAGCTTCACTAAAGTAATGATCAGCCCCACCATGTAATGGGTGTACTCTCTCAACAAAATGACGAAGAATATTTGCTAAGTCTTGTCTGTTTGGTAATAAAATTGCATAGTGATATAAACCAGTTCGACCTCTTTGCTTCGGAAGAGCGTCTTCCTTTTCTTCTATTATGAGAAGTGGCTCATTTTCCTCATTACCAAACGTAACGATTGTACTTTTTTCTTCCAATACCTTCATACGCAATACTTCTGTATAAAACTCTAGCGATTTCTTTAAATTTGATACATATAAATGAACAACCCCAAGTGTTGTTTCGGGATGAAGTTGAAAGCCCATTTTGTTATACCCCCATTTTAATTAATTCTTCTTTAACATTTTCTCTTTTAAGAAATTATCTACAAAACCATCAGCTTTCGCAACAAATAAGTATGCACCCATCGCTAACAATGCAAGTTCTAACTCAAACCCAGGATTTTTCCCGTCTCCTAACAAGCCAGCTGACCATTTTACTTTCACAATTGCTCCAACCATAACAAGTGCAAATAATAAGCCAATATATCTTACACCTAAACCTAGAATTAACAATAGACCTCCAACTAATTCAACTGTTGCTACACCGTATGCAAGTCCTCCTGGTAAACCAATGCTTGTAAACCACCCTGCAATATTGTCAATTCCTGATTGAAATTTTGTTAAACCGTGCATAAAGAACGTTACCCCTAACACGATACGAATAATTAAGTTACCAATATGTTGATTCATTTCTTTCTCTCCTTTATAGTTTTCTTATACAAAACTTTTATTTACATTACAAAACATACACTAATTATTTTTATTCGTCAATTCATTTTTCATGAGAAAAAATATATTTTTTTTGCTATGATACAAATAGTTGTTTACAAAAAAGGAGCATGATTTTATGAATATCGGTTCTGCAATTCGTGAAATTCGTCAACGTAGAGGTATTACGATTGCCCAAATCTGTGAAGGAACAGGTCTTTCTAAAGGCTTTATGAGTCAAGTTGAAAACAATAAAACATCACCATCTATCTCTACTTTAGAAACGATCTCTAATTTTTTAAATGTTCCCCTTCCCTATTTATTGTTAGAACAAAAAGATCGTTTAAAAATTGTAAAAAAAGAAAAACGTAAATACAGTGTTTATGGAAAAGATGAACAAAGAATTGAGCATGTTGCGGAGCAAGGTGGCCTTCGCCTAAATCTCGTAGAAATTCCTGCTGGGTTTCCAAAAGAAAACTCACCAAATGCTCATGAAGGCGAAGAGTGTCATCTTGTATTACGCGGAAAACTAGAAATTCAACATGGTGAAGATATTGCAATTGTAGAAGAAGGTGATTCTTTCTCCTGGAATGCATGCGTTCCTCATATTGTTCGTAATATAGGTGAAGAGTCTGCGTTATTACTTATCTCTAGTCATGCGGAAAATCGAAAACGCGTTTACTAATTGATAAAAAAAGAAGCCTGTTTCGTAACAGGCTTCTTTTTTATCCCCTTATAATTCCATAACTTGTCCCAACTAGTACGGTCTTTTCATGTTGATTACGATATACTGACTCAATTGAAACTTTTTTATATCCTTCCATTTGTTCAATATTTGTTAAAGTTAATTCACAAGTAATCGTATCCCCTGTAAAAACTGGCCTAATAAATTCACTTACTAATTCCCTTGCTATGTAATGTAACTCTTCGCCTACTTTCGTCCCAATACTAGCCGTCAATAAACCATGAACCATTAACCTTCCGTTCTCATCATATTCCATATGATGCCTACCTTTATCACCTGTAATATTGGCAAATTCGAAAACTTCTTCCTCGGTAAATCTTCTTTCATATTTAAATACATCCCCAACTTTTACATTCATTTTTATCCCCCGTTTAATAAACTGAATTTTCTTTCATTTTATCATAAAATGAGTCTCAATTCAGTTTATATTATTAAAATAGCAATCCTTTTTCTTCACTACCTTATAAGTTTATCGGTGCCCATCCTTTTTTGATACTTGATACCCGTAGTACGCACATGTCCCATTTCTTGATAACTCTCTTACTTCAAAACCACAACTTCTATAAAAATCAAAATTGTTAGCGGCTGTATGTGCAAACCAATCACCATGAGGAAGCTTTTGCAAACAAAGAGCTACCAGTTTCTTACCTAATCCTTTCCCTCTATACTCATACTTCACAACTAAATTTACTATGTTAGCAACCATGATTTGATCAGAAATCACTCTAACCATCGCGACCATCTCTTCTTCATCCCAAATTGTGAAAGCCCATGTTGAATTTTCAAATGCTATCGAAAATTTTTCAATTTGCCAAGAAGGGATATTATCATTACTCCAACCAGCATCTTCAAATAATGTTTTAATTGCATAGGCTGGCACTCCATTCGTTCCTTCACGAATAATTAGTCCATTATGATAAATATACATGTAATCCCTCCTTTTATTTTTATATACCATTCTTCAAAAAGTATATTTCACCTTTAAAAAAGTGAATTTTTTCATCCAACTCTCTTAATAGAATAAACTAAGACATCAATCCCATGAAATGCAGTTGTTTTTTCATAGCTAAGTCCTGTTTTTCTAGCTACAAATATTGAAGCTGGGTGGTTCGGATTAATAAGTGAAATTAATTTATTCATTTGTAATGCTTGAAAACCATAGTCTCGAAATGCCGCTGCAGCCTCTTTCGCATACCCTTTCCCCCAGTACTTAGGAAGTAGCCAATAGCCAATCTCAATTTCCTCTTTTCCATCTACCTTCTGCTTGACAAGCCCTGCATGACCAATCCGTATTCCCGTCTCCTTTTCAATCATTACAAATAAACCGAGACCATTTTTATAATTCGGAAGCACCCATTCCTCCAAACTTTTTTTACATTGCATATATGTTTTTAACGTCCCATTTCCAATATAGCGCATTACCTTCTCATTCCCCCATAAAGACGCATAAAACGATAAATCATCCCTTGTATATTTACGAAATTGTAAGCGATCTGTATGGAACACTTTTTAACTCACTCCCATCATTTTGAACCTTATTATATATCAATATATTTCAAACTATATAAATGTTAACTAATTTATAAAAGAAAGAAAATTCAGTCTTATAAAGGTGTATTATATCAAAAAAAAGCAGTAAACAAAAGAGTGTCTACTGCATCCATATCATAACTAGCAAAAAGAAAACTACAACTGAGGGGGGTGTAGGATTTTCAAATATACTAGATACTTATCCCGTTCTAACGGGCGGTAAACTTTCCAATTATATTAAAGTGAAAAGTTTACCGCACATAAGAACTTTTACGGTTATTAAGAGAGCACCGTTAAGTACTCAAATACACGCTGTGCTTTTTCCCCACCCATTCGAGCATGTTGAAGAATGGAAATACCATGTGGGCCAGATGCACGTAATGCTTCTGGTTGTGCCACTAAAATAGCTTGTACAACTTCTAACTCTCCAAGCATAGCTGCTGCGAAAATATCCATCCGAGCACCCTTTTCTAGTAAATAAAGAGTAATATCTTTACGGCCTACATGTGCTGCTGCTCCTAAAGCACTTTCCCAATCTGAACCGCCCCAATTATAAGAAGCATGAAGTAAGCTAGGTGATTCGAACAAAAGCTCCTGTACCCTTTCTAGATCTCCATGAGCTGCCATAACAAATTCTCTTACTAATTCAGTGGTAATACGTTCTTCTGTTTGCATCGCTCTGCTCCTTTTTTAGAAATTCGTTTCGGTGTAAAAAATGGCTTGTCGCTTCCTTGAAAAATATCTACTTCTATGCCAAATACATGTTGAAACATTTGTTGACATAATACTTCTTCTGGTACACCGTCATACTGAATCTTGCCTTGCTTTAATACAAGTAAACGATCACTATATTGAGCTGCTTGGTTAATGTCATGTAAAACCATTATAATTGTCATACCAAACTCCTCGTTTAATCGTTTCACAAGTTCCATTACTTCCAACTGGTGAACGATATCCAAAAAGGTTGTTGGTTCATCTAATAATAAGACATTTGTACGTTGCGCTAGCGTCATCGCAATCCAAGCACGTTGTCTTTCTCCTCCTGACAAAGACTGTAAAAGACGATATTCATACCCTTCAAGATTTGTAACAGACAATGCCCAATCAACAATTTCTTCATCTTCTTTATTCAAGCGACTACTCCATGATTTATGAGGACCTCTTCCAAACTCTATTAACTCTTTCACTGTTAAATCTAATTGATGATCATGCATTTGTGGTAACATCGCTAATTGCTTCGCTACATCCACACTCTTCATCGTATGAATATTTTCCCCATCTAAAATGATATCTCCTTCGCTTTGTTTAAGTAGCCTTGCTATTAAACGAAGCAAAGTAGACTTCCCCGATCCATTCGGACCGATTAAACTAACGATTTCACCAGCTTTAATATATACATTCATATTTTGCATTTGAAATCTTTCAGAATGTGCGTAAAACACTTTGTTAACGGAAATCACGTTGTTTTCCTCCTCTATGAATTAAATATAAGAAGAACGGACCACCCAAGAAGGACAATAAAATACCAACAGGCAATTCGATTGGATCGAACCAACTTCGAGCTATCGCATCCGCGAAAACAAGTAATATCCCTCCGCCAAGGCATGATAATGGCAGTAAATATTTATAGTCATTTCCAACTAATAAACGTAACATATGTGGTACAACAAGACCGACAAATCCAATAAGTCCGGAAACACTAACCGCAATTCCAGCTAATAATGTACTTACTACTATTAAATAAAACCGACTTTTCTCCACGTTATGCCCTAATAATTTCGCCATTTCATCTCCTAGCATTAATACTCGAATATGCTTAATGCCAAAGAGAGCCAATATAATAGCGAATATTGCATAATAAATAATCATGTTTAAATGTGCCCAACTTACACCACCAATGCCACCAGCTAACCACGGTAACACAGATTGTACTTTATCACTATGTAATAACATTAATGCTGACGTCGCTGCACCAATTAATGCATTGATTGATACACCTACTAAGACTATTCTTGAAGGCGGTGCCCCTTTTTGCCATGATAAAGCATAAATAACCATCGCTGTTATGAACGCACCTAAAAATGCTCCTAGCGGTAAAAAAGCCATATGCTGAGGAAATAGAATCATAATTACAATTGCTACAAGACCTGCTCCGGATGAAACCCCGATAATGCCAGGGTCTGCAAGAGGGTTTCTCATAACCCCTTGCAGTAATGCTCCCGAGGCTGCTAAACATGTTCCTACAATAAATCCAACGAGCACTCTAGGTATACGAAGATCCCATACAATTCGATGAACTGTCGAACCTTCATCTTGTATCCCTGTTAGAATGTCTCCTAAAGAAAAGGATAAACTTCCTGCGAAAAGACCATAAAAAAGGCCTAGAATCGTTAACACAACTAAAGTAACTGCTGTTACCCATCTTTTTTTCGCAAAAGGATGTTCCTTTTCTCTTACTGCTTCACTACTCTCCATACTCATCATTTCCTTACATCTTGTATACTTTTATACATAAAGTCCATTGCTTCTGTTACTTTTGTTCCAGGATTTGATCCAAATAAATCTGGCGGCAAAATAACAACACGATTTTGTTTGACTGCATCTAAGTTTTTCCACGCTTCATTTTTCATCATTTCGCCTTCAAATGCTTTTTTCACACTATTTGGATCTCCATGTGTAATTAAATAAATTACATCTGGGTTTGCCTCAATAATGCGTTCTACACTTAGCTGTGCATATTGCGGATATTCTTTCATTTCTGGAAAACCAGCTGCAATATTTTTACCGCCCGTTTTTTCTAAAACATCACCTGACAGAGATGTTGGTAACGCTGCTAAATAAGTGCCTGGTGCTCCATACACTAGTAATGCTTTAACGTCACTCTTTTTCTCATATTTCTTCATTTGATCATTAATTTTTTGATTAAGTTCTTTTGCTTTATCTTCTTTCTTCATTACTGTTCCATACATTTCAATACTCTTTTGAATATCTTTTACAGAGTTGGCTGAGGAAATGATTACTTTTGTTCCTTGTCCCTCGACCGTTGGAATGTTCTTTTGGAATCCATTGTTAGCAACAAGTACATCCGGTTTTAAACTAGCAATTTGCTCAAAATTCGGTTGATGTGCATTCCCGATTACTTGTGCTTTCTTTAATTCCTCTGGGAGAGTTAATTTTGTATCAGGACGACCTACTATTTTTCCACCTAAAGCATGAATAATATCCATGTCTCCCATACTCAACGTAGCAAAACTTTCAGGAACTTTATTGAATGTTACCTTTCTGTTTAAGAGATCGGTAATTTCGATTTTGTCTGTTCCTTTTTCTGTTTTTGTTGCAGATGCTTTTTCGTTTTCCTTTGCACTGCAACCTATTAACAAGAAAAAAATAGATAAGATCGCTGTGAACAGCGTAATAGATTTTTTCATTCTTTCACCTCTAATTGATAATGATAATCATTGACTACTATTCTACTTTAATTGATAAGGATTATCATTGTCAATATGAAACGCATACATTTTCTACAAAAAACAAAAAAACGCTACAAAAAGATTTCTTCTTTTCGTAGCGCCCTATTTAACAATTTTCTTCATATTCGCTCTCCTCTAATTGGTCACGCATCGTTCTAACACGCTTAAAGAAGAAAAAAGCAAGAACTAAAAATACAATAATACTTCCCATCATAACTAAAGACTGTACCATACTTTTTATTCCACTTGGAATTAATAAACCGATCATTAAAAATGTACTTATAGCTAAAAGTACTTGTGCAAACCGGGTATAATCTGCTATTTTTCCTTGTAATTCTTTCATCTGCTTATCACTCCCATCCTCACTTTATCACATTCTATCAAGCTTAAAGACAAGTAAATAGAACCAATCTGGGAGATGTTTTCCAAAGTAAAAAAGAGCCGCTTACTCGCGGCTCTTTTTTAACTATTATACGCCTTTATATGCTTCCATATAGATTTCTTTCAGCTCTGAAATGAGCGGTAATTTTGGATTAGCTGTTGTACATTGATCTTCAAAAGCTCTTTCTGCTAATAATCCAACAACCTCTTCAAATTGGTCTTTAGCAACTCCTTGTCCTGCAATACTCATATTTATATTTAAGCTTTTTCCAAGCTCAATAATTGCTTGGACGAGTGATTCCACACCTTCCGCTGTTGAGCTTGCTGGAAGCCCGAGCATTCTCGCAATATGTGCATAGCGTTCATCAGCCACAAAGTGCTCATATTTTGGGAACAATGCGTGTTTTCTTGGCTTAATAGCATTATAGCGGACTACATGCGGCATAAGAATTGCATTTGCACGTCCGTGTGGAATATGGAATTCCGGTCCAATTTTATGTGCTAAACTGTGATTAATACCAAGGAAAGCATTAGCAAATGCCATCCCTGCAATCGCAGAAGCGTTATGCATTTTTTCTCGCGCCTCTTCATCATTTCCATCTTTATATGCTCTCGGTAAATATTTAAATACGAGATCAATTGCTTTTAACGCTAAACCATCAGTGTAGTCATTTGCCAGAACAGACACATACGCCTCGATTGCATGCGTTAATACGTCCATACCAGTGTCTGCTGTTACATGTGGTGGTACTGTCATTACAAATTGCGGATCAACAATTGCTACATCTGGCGTTAATTCATAATCCGCGAGTGGATACTTTATATTATTTTTCTTATCTGTAATAACCGCAAATGGTGTCACTTCTGATCCTGTTCCTGATGTTGTTGGAATAGCAACAAACTGCGCCTTACTTCCTAATTCCGGATATTTACACGTACGTTTTCTTATATCTAAAAACTTTTGTTTAATTCCATAGAATGTTGTTTCTGGATGCTCATAGAAAAGCCACATCCCTTTCGCTGCATCCATAGCTGAACCGCCACCAAGTGCAATAATTACATCAGGCTTAAAGCTTTTCATCATGTCCGCACCTTTAAATACAGTTTCATCTGATGGGTCTGGCTCAACTTCAAAGAAAACTTCAACTTTCACATCATTTGCATGCTTACGTAAATAGTGCGTAACTGTATCTACATAACCGTGCTCAACCATCCCTGGATCCGTTACAATAAATGCACGGGAAATGTTAGGCATGTTTGCTAAATATGCTGTCGCATGTTTTTCAAAATAAATTTTGGGTGGTAATTTGAACCACTGCATATTCTTTTTTCTATTTGCCAACCTTTTTATATTTAATAAATGAGTCGCCGTTACGTTTTGGGAAACTGAGTTTTTCCCGTAGGAGCCGCAACCAAGCGTAAGTGATGGAATAAATCCATTATATATATCACCAATCCCACCTTGTGATGAAGGTGCATTTACAATGAGACGGCAGGCTTTCATACGTAACCCAAATTGTTTTTGTACTTCTTTATTTGTAGAATGGATAACCGCTGAATGCCCTAGGCCACCAAGGTCTAACATTTCTTCGCAATATGTAAATCCTTCTTCTAATGAATTTGCTTTTACACAAGCTAACACTGGGCTCAGTTTCTCACGAGATAGTGGATATGCTGCCCCGATACCTTTAATTTCAGCTACAAGCATTTTTGTATGTTCAGGTACAGTAATTCCTACTAATTCAGCAATATACTGTGCTGATTTCCCAACAATTTCACTATTTACTGCACATGTATTTTCATTAATAACAAGCTTTTCTAATTTCTTTCTCTCTTCCTCTGTTACAAAGTAACAATTATTTGCAATCATTTCTGTTTTAACATCATCATAAATTTCTTTATCGATAATGATTGCCTGTTCCGATGCACAAATCATACCGTTATCAAATGTTTTCGATAAAATTAAATCATTAACAGCTCGTTTTACATGTGCTGATTTCTCTATATAACACGGTACATTACCAGGACCTACACCTAGCGCTGGTTTACCAGTAGAATAAGCCGATTTCACCATACCAGCCCCTCCAGTTGCTAGAACGAGTGCGACACCATCATGGTTCATTAATTGTTTCGTTGCTTCCACAGAAGGTCTTTCAATCCATTGAATACAATGCTTTGGTGCACCAGCTTTCACTGCTGCATCATATACTGTTTTTGCCGATGCAACGGAACAGTTTTGTGCAGAAGGATGAAATGCGAAAATAATTGGATTTCTCGTTTTTATCGCGATTAACGCTTTAAACATTGTTGTCGACGTTGGGTTCGTTACTGGCGTTACCCCAGCTACTACACCGACAGGTTCTGCGATTTCTATTACTTCTTCATGAGGATCTTCATGAATAATTCCTACCGTTTTATCTTTCTTTATACTATGCCAAATATATTCAGTGGCAAAAATATTTTTAATGCATTTATCTTCATATACACCACGGCCCGTTTCTTCAACAGCCAACTTCGCAAGCGACATATGTTGATCGACACCCGCAAGCGCCATTTCATGAACAATGTTGTCAATTTGCTCTTGTGTAAAACTTTCTAATGCTTGTAAAGCTTGTTGACCGTTCTTCACTAACGTATCAATCATCTCTTTTACCTCTTGCATTTCATTTACAACTTTCTCTTTGACTACCATGTAAATTTCCTCCTATTCTGTTATCACGGTCTTTATAAGTCCCTATAGGTCATAATAAGTCCCGATTAGCGAAAAAAAATAGAGTTATCGTCCTACATGAATCTCATCATTTGTGAAACATTTCACAAGTTTGTTCGTGAATAACATTTCATGAATTCAATATACATGAAATCATTTCATTTGTGTATGTCTAATTTGTGAAATGTTTCACAAATTAATATAATAAAAATGCACTGCTCTATATTAGCAGTGCATTTTTATTATGCTAGTGCTTGTGCCAAATCTTCAATTAAATCTTCTCCATCTTCAATACCAACAGAGATTCGAATTAATGTATCTGTAATTCCTAATTCCTTACGGCGATCTGCTGGAATGGATGCATGTGTCATTTGAGACGGGATAGAAATTAAACTTTCTACTGCCCCTAAACTCTCAGCAAGTGTGAAGTACTGTAACTTCTCAAGTACTCTATTTAACGTTTCCTCACTATCTACATCAAATGAGATGATTGCACCAAATCCATTCGCCTGTTCTGTTGCTAATTCATGGTTTTGATGTGATTCAAGACCTGGATAATATACTTTATTTACTTTTGGATGGTTATTTAAAAACTCAGCAATTGCACGTGAATTTATTTCATGCTCTTCCATACGAATTCCTAACGTTTTTAAACCGCGAAGTAGTAGGAAGCTATCTTGTGGTCCAAGAATACCTCCTGTTGAGTTTTGCACGAAATGAAGGTCTTCTGCTAGCTGTGGGCTATTTACAACGACTAGGCCTGCAACTACGTCACTATGTCCTCCTAAATATTTCGTTGCACTATGAAGTACAATGTCTGCTCCTAAAGAAATTGGCGACTGCCAATATGGCGTCATGAATGTGTTATCAATAATTGTTAATAAATCGTTTTCTTTAGCAAGAGTAGATATTTTCTTAATATCAGTAATTTTTAGTAATGGATTCGTTGGTGTTTCTACATAAATTGCTTTCGTATTTGGACGAATCGCTTCTGCAACTTCCTCTAGGTTTGTTGTATCTACAAATGTATGCTCAATACCGAAGCGGTTTAATACTTTCGTAATAACACGGTACGTTCCGCCATAAACATCATCTGTTAAAATGACATGATCACCTTTTGAGAACAACATAATCGTCGCTGTAATAGCAGCCATTCCTGAGCCAAATGCAAATCCAGCATGACCGTTTTCTAATACAGCAATCATTTCTTCTAAAGCTGCACGTGTTGGGTTGCCTGTACGTGAATATTCATATCCTTGATGCTTACCAACTGCTTCTTGTTTGTACGTACTTGTTTGATAGATCGGTACGTTTACAGATCCAGTTGAAGGTTCTCCTATGCGAATACCATGAATTAACTTTGTCTTTGCTCTCATTTTTTATTCCCATCCTTTGTATATGTCTTTGCTTAAATAGCGCTCACTACTATCAGGAAAAATCGTTACAATATTTGTACCTGGTGTTGCTTTCTCTGCCTCAAGTAAGCTCGCATGAAATGCTGCTCCTGAAGAGCTTCCAACGAGAAGTCCTTCTTTTTGCGCTAATTCTTTCACTCGTAAAAATGCATTTCGATCAGAAATCGTATGAATTTCATCAAAATAAGATGTTTTCAAAAATGGTGGAATGAATTCAAGACCAATACCTTCTGTTTCATGTGAACCAGCTTTACCACCATTTAAAATAGAGCCTTCTGGTTCTACAATAACCGTTTTAATATCAATATTTTTCTCTTTCAAATAAGATGCAGTTCCCATAAACGTACCGCCAGTTCCTGCCCCTGCAACAAATATGTTAATCTCTCCATTCAGTGCCGACCAAAGTTCAGGTCCTAGCGTTTTAAAATAAGCGCGAGGGTTTGCTTCATTCGCAAACTGACTTGGAGAGTATGAATTCGGTATTTCATTTACTAACTCTTTCGCTTTTGCAATTGCGCCGGTCATTCCTTTCTCAGTCGGTGTATGCACAACCGTTGCACCTAGCGCTTTCATTAATTCTTGCTTTTCAACACTAAATTTCTCTGGTACACAAACGATGACGCGTAAATCATGTTGTAACGCTGCAAGTGCCAGTCCAATGCCAGTATTTCCAGCCGTCGGTTCAATAATTGTTCCGCCCTGGGTGACAAGCCCTTTTTCTAACGCATCTTCGATTAATTCTCTTCCTAAACGATCCTTAACACTTCCGCCTGGGTTGTAAAATTCAAGCTTTGCAAATAAACGGACTCCTTCTGGAAGTGAAAAACGAGTAATTTCTACAATTGGTGTATGACCAATCAATTCATGAACGCCACGATATACATTCATCGTGTTCTCCCCCTTATTTGCCAATAAAGAAAAGGCAACTGTATGTATTTTCTTTATATGAGACAGTTGCCTTTTTGTTACATTACTTTAACTCTTCTAGTACTTTTACGATAAAGTTTGTAGAATGAAGAGCTGCTTGATCTAAAAATTGATCAAATGAAACATTTGATTCTTTACCAGCAATATCAGAAAGTGCACGAATAATAACAAATGGAACTTCATATTGATGGCATACTTGTGCAACAGCTGCTGCTTCCATTTCTACTGCATAAAGATCTTCAAATTTATCACGAATTGCCGCAACGCGGTTCGGATCACTCATAAATGAATCGCCTGTTGCAATCATACCTTTTACAACTTGAATATTTTCTTCTGCCTGCATACATTTCTCAGCTAACGCAACTAATGCGTCATCAGCTTTAAATCCAGGCGGCATTCCTGGCACTTGACCATATTCATAGTTAAATGCTGTTACATCTACGTCATGGTGACGAACTTCTGTTGAAATAACCACATCTCCAACATTTAAAGAGTGATGGAATCCACCAGCTGAACCAGTATTAATTACTTTTTCAGGCTTATATCTTTCTAATAAAATCGTCGTTGACATCGCTGCGTTTACTTTACCAATACCAGACTTTAACAAGATTACTTCATGTCCTGCTAATAGCCCTTTCGTAAATTCACAACCTGCAACAGTTTCTGTTTCTGCTTGTTCTAGTTTGTCACGTAAAATACGTACTTCTTCTTCCATTGCTCCAATTACAGCAATTCTCAATCTAATCCCTCTTTCTATTGCTTAGTTGCCTCCATTACCCAAACGAAATGATTTAATCTCGTGAACGCTACATGGAAGCCATTGTTTTCAAAAATAGATTGCATGATCGGAATACGTGTATAGTATTCTGTTTGCAAATCGTTTGCTAACTGATGAAAACCTCTTTGTTTTGCTACCTCGACAGTTTTATCATATGCATCTTGATCTGCAAATATTGTATCAGCAAACACTATTTTACCACCTTTGTTTAGCAATTGACTATACTTCGCAATCGCTACGTCCTTTTCTTCATCTGTTAAATGATGAAATGCATAGGTGCTCACAATGGTATCAATTGAATTTGGAACTTCGAATGAAAGAAAATCACCTTCTGTAATTGAAAACTCTTGCGGCAATTTTTCTTTAGCAATCATGCGCATTTCACGTGACGGTTCTATACCGTAAACTGTACGACCAGCAAGTAATAATTTATTTGTTAAATTGCCAGTACCAACACCAAATTCTAATACGTTACCAAATGACTTGTTAACTACATCCTCTAAAATGTCCTCATAACGGGCGAAAACTTCTTTATATTGTATATCTTCACCTTGTACGAATGAGTCGTACGTATGAGCCCACTCATCAAATAAACCATTAAATTCTGTCCCCATAAAAATTCCCCTTTTTCTTATCGGTTTTATCAGTATAATATGCCCTCTTTCTAAAAATGTCAATTGAAATGTACATGGTATTTCCTTCTTTTCTTTGTTACACTATAGGTGATTACATAGGAGAGGGGTCGTCTTCGTGTCATTTACCTTTGAAATGTTAGAAGATAAAGTAGAGTTTTTTGAAGCGGGAGACTTAGCTTCTTTAGAAAGAAAAATTAGTGAACAAATCGATAATAATAAAGCACTTATGCTTGAGGTTCATCACATCTCGCATCAAATGGTTATGGATCCGGAAAGCAAAAGACCATATTATAGCGCGGTTGTTCATTTTAAATTAAAAAAATTACGCTAACTAAAAAAGAGAGGCTCATAAGAGCCTCTCTTTTTTAGTTTAGAGTTTGAACGAGTACTGGTTTCCAGCCTTCATTGTCTACCCAATCAATATTTACATAATATTTTTTACCTGATTGTTTATCTTGTACGTTACCGTAAGCTTTATTCTTACCGTTATTTCCGATTCTATGAATAACTAATTGCTCTACTGGAACGTCAATTGCAGCGGAAATTGCTTGATTCATCTCATTCCAATCTGCTGTACCTTTTTTAAACGTCATCGCAGGTGTTGCGCCTTGCTCTGTACCTACTGGCTTCCAAGAAGATTTCGTATAAGCATCGGTTGCCTTTGGCTGTGTTTTTTCAGCTGATACTTTCTCGTTAGCTTTCGCTTCTTCTTCAGCTTTTTTCTTTTCTTCTTCAGCCTTTAGCTTCTCTTCTTCTTCCTTCTTCTTAGCCTCTGTTTTCTCTTTCTCGTTCTTCTTCGTCTCTTCTTTACCTTTAGCTTTCTCAGCTTTATTCTCTTTTGTTGTTTGCTGAGCTACCTTTTTATCATTAGAAGACGCTTGCTCTTTTGTGTCAGGAACAAACAATTGATATGCTACAATAGCTACTGCTATTAATACAATTGCAATTGCAATATTTAAAACACCGTTTTGACGACGTTTTTGTTGTTTCTGTTGAAATCTAGATCCTCCTGCCATTCTTCAAACCTCCATGCAGTTTTTCATACTTGCTATTGTAACATTAAATCTAGAAAGGTTGAACATTTACAATAATATTTTCACGAAATGAAAACATTTCATAAATAATTGCAAGATTACTTTTCATTTTCTAATCTATGAATTGCTTCTACCAGTTCTGTAAAAACGGGTGTAACTACATTTTTGTTACTATCTGCTTCTATATCAACTACAACTAAAGCATACCTTGGATTTTCATATGGAAAATAACCTGCAAACCAGCGATTCACCTTTTCTCCTTTTCCTGTTTGTGCCGTTCCAGATTTTCCGGCAACGTTTAGTGGTAACGAACGGAACACTGTTCCCGTTCCTTTCTCCGTCGTCACAACACCTCTTAATAACTCTTGTAGTTTTTTCACCGTTTCATAAGAAAGCTGTTTCCCCGTTAATTTATGATTTTCAAATGTAAAAAAGTCGGTTCCATTTTTATATACTATTTTTTTTACAGCTTTCACTTCCAACTTCTCTCCATCTCTAGCAATTGTCGCCATCATATTCGCTATAGCTAGAGGCGACACACGTACATCTTTTTGTCCAATCATCGTTTGAGCAATGGCTTTTCTACTAACTTTATTTTCTTCACTTCTCCAAATAACAGCATCCTTTTCTTCTGGTAACTGCTCAAATTCCGATGTATGAAATACCGAACCTTTCCAACCAACCGTCTTACTTGCTCCTAAGGCCTCTAAATACGTTTCTAACACATCTCTATCCTTTTGCATTAGTTCATCACCTAATAGGGCAAACGTCCGATTACAGCTTCTAGCAAAGCTTTCCTTAAAGTTTAATGACCCCATCATAACTTGTGGAAGATTTTCACCGTATAAATCCGTATTACAGTTAAATACACGGTTAAATCGCACCAAATTTTGATCAATTACCGCCGCTGCAACTACTGTTTTAAAAACAGATCCCGGAAAATGAGGAGTTAACATTTGATTTTCGAGTGTTGCTTTGTATGCGCTCCTATCATTCATCTGTAGAGATGGCTTACTTACCATTGCTAAAACTTCACTATTTTTTATGTCTAGTAATACTAACCCACCTCTTTTTATTCCGTTTTCATTTATAATCTTTTCAGCTTGCCGTTGCAACGTTTTATGTAGCGTTGTTTGAATAGTAACTGGATAAAATGGATTTCCTGGTGAAGTGTATTTTGCCTGTTTCCCGAAAATCGGCTCTCCTTGCCGATCTACTTGATATAGTACTTTTGCCTCTCCATCAGTAAGTAAAAATTCATCAAATGATTGTTGCAATCCGGAAATACCAATGGGCGTTTGTTCCGAAAGTTTTTTCATTTCTCCATAGCGCTTTTGAAATTCCTGTTCATTCTCTCCCACATCACCAATTAAATGATTCGCCTCTCCCGTTTTCTTCAATCGAACTTCTGCTGCTACAATGCCTAAAGTATCTAACTGATTTACCTTCTCCATCTGATCAACCGTTAATTGAAATGGGATATTCCCCCTTTGTAATATAAATGCTTTATTCTTACTTTTCATTTGCAGTCTTATCTCTTGTCTCGACAAACCAATGATATGCGAAATTTTCTCTAACATGTCATTTTTTATTTGTAAAAATGGAAAAATAATTAGAACTGGATATTTCTCTTCACCGATTTCCTTACCATTTCGATCTGTAAAGTGCCCTCTTCCATTATCTACTGTAAGTGATTGCGTTCGTTGCATAACACTTTTTTCAATTAAATTGATATTTTGGTCAGTAAATGATTCCGTATCTAAAATCTGTATTTGGATTAAGCGACAAAGTAGTAAAAACATTACACTCATAAAACAAATTAAAACAACTGTAATTCTCCGTTTTATTTTCATAAAAAACACCTCGTCTCCTGTAGTTTAGACGAGGTGTTTCATCTTTTATACAAATAAAAAAATCACCCGTTTTTACACGAGTGATTTTCACGTTATTTTACAGAGATAATCTCTACTTGCATTTCTCCACCTGGTGTTTGAATTGCTACCTTCTCACCAATTTGCTTACCTAATAAACTTTTTGCGATTGGAGAATCGTTAGAAATTCTTCCTTCAAATGGATCTGCTTCTGCGCTACCTACGATTGTGTAAGCTTCTTCGTCTCCACCTGGTAACTCTTTAAATGTTACAGTTTTACCTAATGTTACAACTGTAGACTCTTCACCATTGTCTTCAATGATAACCGCATTACGGATCATGTTTTCAAGTTGTGTAATACGTCCTTCTACGAATGCTTGCTCATCTTTCGCTGCATCGTACTCAGAGTTCTCTGAAAGATCTCCGAAGCTACGTGCGATCTTAATGCGCTCTACAACTTCTTTACGTTTTACCGTTTTTAATTCCTCAAGTTCGTTCTCTAATTTTTGCTTACCCTCTTGCGTCATTGGGTATGTTTTTTCTGTTGCCATATTTTCCACTCCTTTTATATACCAATCCCCCGAAAAAAAAGAGGAGTTCCATATGAAAACTCCCCCACTTATATGTGTAGCGGAGGTTTCTAGTACGCTTGTACTAGCGGAGTTGTCACATACAACCCCGTATTCCCAATTCTTCTTTATATAAAGAAGATATGTATGGAAAGTTGATATAAATATGCCCTCACCTATATATAGATGAGGTTGCATGTTTCATTGTATTCGATAGGAAGGGAAAAAATCCCTTCCTATCGTATATCTTTTACTATGCTATTACAAATTTACTTTTTGTTCAAGAATTGTTGCAATTTTTGTCACCATAATATCAATTGCAACATGGTTTTGTCCACCTTCAGGGATAATAATATCCGCAAATTTCTTAGAAGGCTCAATAAATTGATTGTGCATTGGACGTACAACAGTTACGTATTGATCAATAACTGAATCCATCGTACGACCGCGCTCTTCAATATCACGCTGCATGCGGCGTAAAATACGAAGATCCGCATCTGTATCAACGAATAGCTTAATGTCCATTAACTCACAAAGACGTGGGTCTTCTAAAATAAGAATTCCTTCTAAAATGATTACATCTTTCGGCTCAACTGGAATAATTTCTTCTGAACGCGTATGCAATGTATAGTCATATACAGGCTTATCAATTTGCTCATATGCAAGCAACTGCTGCAAATGCTCAATTAACAGATCATTATCAAACGCAAGCGGATGATCATAATTTGTTTTTAAACGCTCTTCCATTGGTAAATGGCTTTGATCTTTGTAATAATAATCTTGCTCCAAGATTAAAATGGAATGACCTTTAAAATGGTCAAAAATCGCTTTCGTTACACTTGTTTTTCCTGATCCTGAACCACCAGCGATTCCAATTACAACAGGCTTATTCGTCCCCATTCGACTACCACTCTTTCTTATTGAAGTATGTTTTTGCGCATCATATTATTCACATACACTGGTTGATCCACTTTGAATTTCACGATTTGCAACGGATGTCTCGCTGCATCTAATTCGTTTCCATCCTCATCCCAAATTTTCTCCACCGTCTGCGTAAAGTTTTCTATTTCTGGTCCAAAGAACTCCACTTCATGTCCTGGTTTGAAGTGATTACGTTGCTCAAGCGTTACGATGCCCGTTTCTTCATTATAATCTAACACTAAACCAGCAAAATCATACGTTGTTTTCTTACTATGATTTCCAAACATTTGCTCTTGATGTCCTGGAACCCCTTCAAAGAATGCAGGAGCTGTGTCACGATTTGCACATTTATCAAGCTCATCTAACCACTCTTGTTTAAACCCAAAGTTATCTGGATCCGCACAATACGCATCAATTACTTTACGATATACAGTTGCTACAGTCGCTACGTAATGGATAGATTTCATACGGCCTTCAACTTTTAAGCTATCAATTCCGATTTCAATCATTTTCGGAATTGATAAAATTAAATTTAAATCTTTTGGACTCATCGCAAAGTGAGCATCTTCTTCTTGGAATAAAGGAAGCTCTTTTGCATCTTTATGTTGTGATACCGTTTGAACTAAATCATAGTCCCAGCGACAAGATTGACAACAACCACCACGGTTAGAGTCACGCGCTGTCATATGGTTACTTAATGTACATCTTCCTGAATATGCGATACACATTGCACCATGGACGAATGCTTCAATTTCAATATCCACTTTGTCTTTAATTTCTTTCATCTCTTCATAGCTTGCTTCACGAGCTAATACAAGACGATGTAAACCTTCTTCTTTCCAATACTGTGCTGCTTTCCAGTTGGATAGCGATTGTTGTGTACTTAAATGCACCTCAACAGAAGGTGCTACACGTTTACATGTCTCAATAATAAGCGGATCAGCAACGATAATTCCCGTTACGCCAGCTTTTTCAATCCCTTTTAAATATTCCTCTAGCCCGTCCATATTTTCATTATGTGCAAAAATATTTGTTGTTACATATATTTTCGCTCCATATTTCTTTGCAAATTCAACGCCTTCTGCCATGTCTTCCAGCGTAAAGTTACCTGCATTCGAACGAAGACCAAATTCTTGTCCACCTAAATATACAGCATCTGCCCCATAATGGATAGCTACTTTTAATTTTTCTAAGTTACCCGCAGGGATTAACAGTTCAGGTTTCTTCACAATAACGCGTTTGCCATCGATCACTCGTGAAATTTCTTGTACAGTCATTTCCTACACCCTCCTCGTTTAGTAAACCGTCTCTTTAAAGAAGAATCCTGTATCTAACGGACGATTTACTGGTTGCATTTCTTCTATCTCTTTATATAAATCGTCTTTCACGTCATAATACGCATCACGATCTTCTACACATAAATCAATTGCTTTACGATATTTCTTCGTTACCTCAATAATGTATTCAGAATTTTTTAGGACACCATCAATTTTTAAGCTATCGACTTCAGCATCGATTAGTTCCTCTAACTCATCAATGAAACAAATATCGTTCGGACTCATAATGTGTGTACCATTTTCATCTTCATAAATTGGATATTTATTATTACGCTCTGGATCATACAAGAACATATTCTCTTCATACTTTTTCTTTTCAATGTCGAGATTACGACCTTGATACTCAAAGTAGTTTCCTACTAATGAACGCTTTGATTGGAACATGCAAGTCATACCGTGAATTTGCACTTCAAGTTCCACTTCCGCATTTTCTTTTAATTCAACAATTTCATCTAAGCTAAGCTCACGAGCTAATACAGCGCGTTTCGCCCCTCTTTGCCCCCAATAGTTACAAGTAAACCAGTTTGTTGCTGTCGTTTCTGTATTCCAGTGCAACTTCATGTTTGGTGCAACTTCACGAACAGCCATTAATACCGCTGGATCTCCGAAAACAATCGCATCTACATTTATCTCATTTAAAAATGCAACGTAGTCTGTTAATTCTTCTACTTTATCATTGTGGAACATCGCATTCATTGCAACGTATACTTTCACACCATTTTCATGTGCAATTTTAACAGCTTGTTTTACATCTTCACGTGAAAATTCCCCTGCTAAACGTAAACCAAACTTTTGTTCACCGATCATTACTGCATCTGCTCCTGCTTTTGCAAGAGGTTCGATATCCGCCACTGCTCTAGGCGTTATTAACAATTCAGGTTTCTTCATACCTTTGTCACCCTTTCTTTTTACTTACAGCCACTCCATCACCAATCGGGAAAATCGTTGTATCATATCCTTCATGGTTCATAAGCCATTCATTGTACGTCTTAATACGACGAATCAAACCACGTGTACGTCTATTTTCAATTTTCTCTTTTGTCGTTACAAGGCCATGGTACATAACATTATCTGAAATAATAACGCCACCAGGATTTAATAACGGTTCATATAAGTCAAAAAAGCGACGATATTGCCCTTTCGCTGCATCAATAAAAATAACATCAAATGTTCCATGTTCTTTCACTTGTTCGCCTGTTTCTAAAGCATCACCGTAAATAACAGAAATGCGATCTGTTACTGGAGAACGTTCTATATATTCAAGTGCCTTTTCATATCGTTCACGATTGCGCTCTACTGTCACAATACGTGAATTTGGAATAGCTTCCATCATACGAATGCTAGAATAACCGATTGCTGTTCCAAGTTCTAAAATGCTTTTCGGCCCAATTAAACGTAAAAATTGCAGCATAAATTCCATTCCAAGTCGATCCATAATCGGCACATGGTTTTCTGTTGCATACTCTTCCATTTCAAGAATTAATTTATCTTTTGGATCAATAAATGATAATAGGTACTCGTTCACTGCATCCTCCATAATTGGTCCTCCTTATTTACATGGAGAAGTGCCTCTATGACGCGTCAATCTTTGTCTTTTCACACATAGAATGCAATAAAAATACAAGCCAGCTTCACCCTTAGCTTGTACGTCCCGTTTTGATATTAAAAACGATTCTTCTGCCAGTTTTTAACCCGATATATTTTACCACAAAAAAGAGGGATGTGCGACTTTTTTCGCTATCCCTCCCCATTTCACTGTTTTTTCGTAATATATTTTTGCTTTAATGCATTATGTTCTTCTAATGTTTTCGCATAATACACTTCACCACTTGGTGCAGCTAAGAAATAATAATACTCTGTTTGCGCAGGCTCTAACGCCGCTTCCACTGAATGTTTCCCTGAGTTTGCAATCGGCCCAACTGGCAATCCTTTCACAACATACGTATTGTACGGTGAGTTTACTTTTAAATCCTCATATAATACGCGTTGTTTATGCTTTCCAAGCGCGTATAATACTGTCGGATCTGTTTGAAGTGGCATACCTTTTGCTAAACGATTATAGAAAACACTAGAGATCTTTTGACGATCTGTAAAGCCCGTTGCCTCTTCTTCAATAAGTGAAGACAATGTTAAAAGTTGATGAACATCCCAGTTCTTCGCTTTCATTTTCGCCTCATTTTGAACAATGATTGCATTCGTTTTCTCAAGCATTGGAATTACGATTTCTTCTAACGTCGTATCTTTCTTATAGAACGAATACGTCGCAGGATATAAATAGCCTTCTAATGGGTATTTAATATTGCTATCAAAGATTTTATCCGTTAATAACTTCGGATACTTTTGCTGCATTTTTTGAACGAATGCTTTATCGTTTAATTGACGCACAACATCATCTTTATTCCACTTTAATTCTGCTGCAATCGCTTCTGCAATTTCAGTTACTTGTGCTCCTTCTTTAATCGTCACTTTATAAAGAGCCGGACGATGTACGTTGCCCGATGACATTTGTTCGATAACATCTTTAGCATTCATCGAAGGATTTAATAAATATGTACCTGCTTGTAAACTTTTCGATTTAGCCTTTGTATAAAAACTAAAAACTGTACCGTTTTTCACAGCACCTTTTTCTTTTAAAATTTCTCCAATTTTACTTGTAGATGATCCTTTCGGAATTTCTACCTCGATCTCTTTTTTATTCCCGCTATCAACCGGTCCTAATGCCGATAAAATATACGCATAGACTGAACCACAAACTAAAAGCAGTGCAATAATCGAAAATAAAAAGATGCGTCTACGCTTCTTTTTCACTTGATTCTCTATCAAAACTCTTCCTCCTTATTTAATTGTAGACCATATGTATATGTTTCTATACAGCATGATGGAAAGCCACAACAAATTCGCCTATCTTTTTAATATCCATTTTATTTTTCTACAATCCGTCTCATTATACTACAAAGACTTACACAGTTTCGACAAAAAATCTTTCATCTTACATATAAAAAAAGATGGACTATATATCGTCCATCTTTTCAGTACTTATTATTCTGCTTCTTGCTCATCAGCTAGAGTGTTGAACATTTCTTGTACCATTTCCCACTCTTCTTCAGATTCGATTGGAAGTAAAGTTCCGCCCTCTTCTTCATTTTGCTCATAAGCCATTGCATCATAAATTTGGTCTCCATCTTCGTCTACTTCACCGATTGGAGAGAAGACTACGTATGATTTTTTGCCAAATTTTTCAGCATCAAAAGTGAAAACAATCTCACATAAATGTTCGTTACCTTTTTCGTCTACAATTGTAATTTGATTTTCTTCCATTTTGGTCACCTCTTATTTACTATCTAAAAATCCTTGTAAGATTACGACTGCAGCCATCTTATCGATTACTTGCTTTCGCTTCTTACGGCTTACATCAGCTGAAATGAGCAGACGTTCCGCTGCCATCGTCGACAAACGCTCGTCCCACATTACAACGTCTAATTGTAACAGCTCTCGTAGGTTTTCTGCAAATTGCTGGCACGCTTCACCACGAGGGCCGATTGTACCATTCATATTTTTAGGTAAACCTACTACTATTTTGTCCACATTGTACTGTTTTACCAACTCAGAAATACGGTCAAAACCAAAGTGGCCTCGTTCTTCGTTAATCCTGATTGTTTCCAGCCCTTGTGCTGTCCAGCCCATTTCATCGCTCATTGCAACTCCGACTGTTTTAGTACCAACATCTAAACCTAATATCCGCATAAACTACTCCTCACGATGATGTTTCAAGTAAGACTTCACAAGCTCTTCAATTATCTCATCACGTTCAAGCTTGCGAACGATGCTTCGTGCATCTTTATGGCGAGGTATGTATGCTGGATCTCCACTTAATAAATAACCGACGATTTGGTTAATCGGATTATAGCCTTTTTCTTGAAGTGCATCATACACAGTTAAAAGTACATCATTTACATGGACACTCTGTTTTTCATCTTGAATGCTAAACTTCATTGTTTTATCAAAACCGTCCATTTCAAGCACCTCACTTGTAAGTAGTAAGTATAGGGAGAAGAACTTCTCCTCTCCCTACCATTGTACACTACTATCTCTTTATTTTGAAACAGATTTAACGTACTCTTGTACAAACGCTAAAGCTTCCTCAACTTGAGCTGGGTTTTTACCGCCTGCTTGAGCCATATCAGGACGGCCACCACCACCGCCGCCACAACGAGAAGCCACTTCTTTCACAAGCTTACCTGCATGGTAGCCTTGGCTAATTAAATCTTTCGTTACGCCAGCTAAAATATTTACTTTGTCATCACTTACAGACGCTAATACAACAACTGCAGACTCTAATTTATTTTTTAGATCATCCATCATTGTACGTAAGTTGTTCATATCTGCAACATTTACTTTCGCCGCTAATACGTTCACGCCATCAACTGTCATTACTGAATCAGTTAAGTTTCCAGCTTCGATATTGCTTAATTTCGCAGCAAGAGATTCGTTTTCTTTTTGAAGTTGTTTTACTTCAGCAAATAAACCATCAACTCTTGTTAAAATATCTTTCGGATTTGTTTTCATTTTACCTGCTGCTTCTTTTAATAAACCTACTTGATCGTTCATTAATTCGTATGCAGACTTACCTGTTACTGCTTCAATACGGCGAGTTCCTGCACCGATACCAGACTCAGCAACAATTTTGAAAATACCGATAGAAGCTGTGTTATCAACGTGACAACCACCGCAAAGCTCTAAGCTGTAACCGCCAACTTGTACAACGCGTACAACATCTCCGTATTTTTCACCGAATAATGCCATTGCACCCATTTCTTTCGCTTCTTCAATTGCTTTTTGAGAAATCTCAACATCAATACTTTCCCAAATTTTTTCGTTTACGATACGCTCAATTTTTTCTAATTCGTCAGCTTGTACTTGGCCGAAGTGAGAGAAGTCAAAGCGTAAACGTTCAGAAGTTACAAGAGAACCAGCTTGGTTAACATGCATTCCAAGTACGTCTTTTAATGCTTGGTGCAGTAAGTGAGTTGCTGTATGGTTTTTCACAACACTACTACGGTTCTTCGTATCAATAACAGCTTTTACAGCCGCATCTTTCGTTAATGTACCCTCTTCAACAACAACTTTGTGTAAGTTTTGACCATTTGGCGCTTTTTGTACGTCTTTTACAAGAACTTTCACACCGTCAGTAAGAAGATAACCACGGTCAGCAATTTGTCCACCGCTCTCAGCGTAGAATGGCGTTACATCAAGCATTAACTGTCCTTCTTCACCAGCTTGTAAGCTATCTGTATACTCACCATTTTTCACAAGTGCAACAACGTTACTTTCTGTTGCAACTGTACCGTAACCAACAAACTCGCTCGCTACTTTAACTTCACCAAGTACACCGCCTTGAACTTGCATAGAATCAACGTCTTGACGAGCAGCACGTGCACGCTCACGCTGTTTTTCCATTTCATTTTCAAAGCCTGCTTGATCAACTGTCATACCAGCTTCTTCTGCATATTCTTCTGTTAATTCAATTGGGAAACCGTATGTGTCATATAGACGGAACGCGTCTACCCCAGAAATAACAGTTGTTTTTTCTTCTTTTGCTTTTGCAATAACTTCAGCTAAAATTGCTTCTCCGTCATGAAGTGTTTCATGGAAACGCTCTTCTTCGTTTTTCACAACTTTCGCAATGAAATCTTTCTTTTCAAGTACTTCTGGATAGAAGTCTTTCATTACTTCTCCAACAACCGGTACTAATTCAAACATGAATGGACGATTGATGTTTAATTTTTTCGAGTAACGAACCGCGCGGCGTAATAAACGACGTAATACATAACCACGGCCTTCGTTAGATGGAAGAGCACCGTCGCCAACAGCGAATGTTACTGTACGGATATGGTCAGCAATTACTTTAAACGCCATATCTTTTTCTAAGTCGCCATTACGATACTTCTCACCAGAAATGGATTCTGTTGCACCAATCATCGGCATGAATAGGTCTGTATCAAAGTTCGTAGGCACATCTTGAACGATAGATGTCATACGCTCTAGACCCATCCCTGTATCGATGTTCTTCTTAGGAAGCGGTGTATATGAACCGTCTGGATTATGGTTAAATTGAGAGAATACAAGGTTCCATACTTCTAAGTAACGCTCGTTTTCTCCGCCTGGATATAATTCTGGGTCACTAAAGTCATTACCGTAAGCTTCTCCGCGGTCATAGAAAATCTCTGTATTCGGTCCACTTGGTCCTTCACCGATATCCCAGAAGTTTTCTTCTAAACGGATGATGCGCTCTTTTGGAACACCCATTTTCTCATTCCAAATTGTAAATGCTTCTTCATCTTCCGGATGGATTGTAACTGATAGTAATTCTTTATCGAATCCAATCCATTTGTCGCTCGTTAAGAATTCCCAAGCCCAAGTAATTGCTTCTTCTTTGAAGTAATCACCGATTGAGAAGTTCCCTAACATTTCAAAGAATGTATGGTGACGAGCTGTTTTCCCTACGTTTTCAATATCGTTTGTACGAATTGATTTTTGAGCATTTGTAATACGTGGATTTTGTGGAATTACACGCCCATCAAAATATTTTTTTAATGTTGCTACACCACTGTTAATCCATAGAAGAGATGGATCTTCATGTGGAACTAGTGATGCACTAGGTTCTACTGCATGTCCTTTTTCTTGGAAAAAGTCTAAAAACATTTGACGAATTTGTGCGCCTGTTAGTTGTTTCATTGTATTTTCCTCCTTAAATATAAAAAACTCCCGCCCCTATAAAAGGGACGAGAGTTAACTCGCGATACCACCCTAATTATGAATTGATTATTATAACAATCAATTCATCACCTCATGGTGCCGTAACGTGGCAAGACGGCAGTGATTAGCTGCTCTCAGGATTAGCTTTCTGTTACCCTTCATTTAAAGCTCCTTTCAGCCAGTGGAAGCTTCTCTCTACAAATGGACTGTAACGTACTTGTTCCGTCATTGATTTAATGTATTATATGACTAAATATAATAGAATTCTCTTAAGTTTGTCAATGTAGATAATCATTTATATTATATCAATTACTTATTACTCATAGTTATTCTACTATTCATTCTTAACAGCCTTTAAATATATTATGCATTTATTACTAAATAGGAATCTCCTCACAAAAAATACTTTATACAAATTTCTAAATATTGCATTATTTGTTATAATTAAATTATTAACAATAAAGGAGCGATTACAATGACAACTTTATTGAATCAAGCTAAAGAAATGTTAACAACCGATGAAAAAATTCTTTTTTATGCAGCATGTTCATTAAATATATTTATATATCGTTCCGTCGCAAGGCCAGGACTGTTAATCTTAACGAACAAAAGGCTCTTCTTTTATGGCCCTGACGTAAGCAAAAACCCCATATTTGAAGAGTACTCTTTCGCAAAAATTTCTAATCTAAAAGAACAGAAGCGTCTTTTCAGCAATCAAATTGTATTTATGTATGATACGGAATGGAAAAAAATAAAACATATTCAAACAAATGATGTGAACTCTCTTGTTCAAAAAATACAAGAACAACTCCCTAAATAATCCATATTATTAGCCCTCTATTTTTTAAATAGAGGGCTTCATTTTAAACATCTTCTTTTTTCCAAAGAGGCCGCACATGAACAATCACTGTACGAATGACCGCTAAAACAGGAACCGATATTAGTAATCCCACAATTCCTGCCACTTCTCCTCCAACTAGTAATGCAAGCATAATAATAACAGGGTGCATACGAAGCGACTTACCAACGATGTAAGGAGATAAAATGTTACTTTCCAAAAATTGCAAAATAGCAATTGTAATCCCCGCCTTAATGAGTAAGCTCGTTGATACCGTTGCCGCAATCATCAACGTCGGAATCGCCCCTAAAATAGGACCAAAGTATGGGATTATATCCGTTATCCCAATAATAATGCCGAGCAGCAATGGATATTTCATACCGATAAACCAAAAAGAAAGAACAGATACTCCCCCTAATACTAAGCAAACAAATAACTGTCCTCGAATATAACTTCCGAGTGATTTATCAATTTCTTTTGCAAGCATTTGACCCGTACTACGCCACTTACTCGGAACTAATTTCCAAAAGATATGATAAAACTCACCGTAATCTTTTAATATGTAAAATACAATGAATGGAATTAAGAAAATAATCAGTAACGAATCCAGTACACCACGAGCTGTGCTCATGACTTTATTTAAAAGCGCTTGAATCTTCGTTTCTACACCACCAAAAATTTGTTTCACCTTTTCATGAATAAATGATGGGAAATTCGCTGTTTGTTCCGTTACCCCATCCATCCAAGAATCGTACATTTTTGTAAACTGCGGAAATTGTTCATTAATCTCTTGCAACTGCTTAATAACAATTGGCGTTCCTTTATAAATTCCATATCCAATCCCGCCGAAGAAAAGTACGTAAATGAGCAAAATGGCAAGTGTGCGAGGCATTCCTTCTTTATGGATTCTTTCAATTAAAGGATGCAATAAGTACGCAATGAAACACGCGATAAGAAACGGTGTAATTGCCACTTTAAATACAAAAATAATCGGTGCCCATAATGGCTTAATTTTTAAAAAGACAAGCAAACAAAGAAAAATGAGTAACAATAATCCTAAACGATATATCCAAATGATTTTAAGATTCTTCACACGAAAAACCTCCTCCACCTTTATTTTGAAAATAAATAGGTTAGGTTATGTGCAAAAGTTTTAAAATCTTTTTATACAGACCATACTGTTTTTTAAAGACGTACATATATTTAACATAATAAGGACAACCACCCCTGAAAATACAAAATGTCAAAATATAATCAGGAGGGCTAATTATGGTTTTATTTATGCTCGTATTATCAGCGCTTTTTATGATTCTTGAATGGATTTGTATTGGGTTTGGTATTTGGAAAGGTTTCTTTATTCGTTCCTCGCGAAAAGAACGGGCGAAGCAATTATTGCATTATGGAATGCTTGGCGTTGGATGTTACGGCCTCTCTTATCTCTTCTCTGAAATTGGACTTTTATATTTACATACAAGTGCATAAAAAAACTCCCTTATCATGAAGGGAGTTTTTTGCGCTTATAGATAAGATTTAATCATCTTACGTGCTTTTTTCATATTGCGTTTTGAAAATACATCTTGCTTGCGAGCATATTGATATGCTGCCGCTCCAACACCTAATGCGATTAATGAATTGCGTAGATTCAAAGTAAATCCCCCTTTTCGTTATCCGATCGTTCTTTCATTTTCATCAAATAAATCATCAAGAGAGCTTAACGAACCATCTTCCTCTACTTGATGTGTATGGATTTTCCCCTTTGAAACCGATAATTCGATATAACAATTCCAGCAATAAAATTGGTTGACACCTATTTTTCCAATGTCTTTCCCTTTGCAATTTGGACAAATGAACATATGGCTTTCATCTCCTTACAGTCTCCCAGATACTATTCGCCATTATGTCCAAGCTGCATTCATTTATACATTGCTGGAGCCTTTCAACGTTATACGTTTGAAAGTTTCACTATATAATTTCACCTTGTTACATAAAATCATACGGTGAAATGTTTTCCACGTCCATTTCTTCGCCATTAACTGTTACCATCTGTACTTCTCCTTGTGATTCTTGCAATCGACCAGCTAAAGTTGTTTGACGCATCGCATCATCAAGGCGATTTACACCAGACTGAAAAGCTGCTTCCTCCCCGCAAATAATAAGGAATTTCTTACTCCTTGTAATGCCCGTGTAAATTAAATTACGACGTAACATACGGTAGTAGCTCTTTACAATCGGCATAATAACTATTGGGAATTCACTACCTTGCGATTTATGAATCGAGCAGCAATATGCATGGGTAATTTGGTTCAAATCAGGCTTTGTATACGTTACTTCAATCCCATCAAATGAAACGATAATCATATCTTGTTGCTCGACATTTTCTTTTGCATAAAAAATCGAAACAATTTCTCCAATATCACCATTAAATACTTGACTTTCCGGCTGATTGACTAATTGAAGTACTTTATCACCTCTTCGATACACAACGTCACCGTAGGCAATTTCTTTACTTTTTTCTTTTTTCGGATTAAACACTTCTTGAAGAGCTTCATTTAACACATTAATACCTGCTGGTCCGCGATACATAGGTGCCAACACTTGTACATCTCTTGCGCTAAACCCTTTCGTCTTCGCGTTTTCACATACTTTTTTTACAACTTCAACAATTTGAGCCCCTGCACAGCTGATAAATGAACGATCTTTTTTATTTTGCGCTAAATCTGGTGGAAGTGTTCCGTCTTTTATCGCATGGGCAAGCTGAATAACAGACGAACCTTCTGCCTGACGATAAATTTCTGTAAGTTTTACCGTTGGGATGGCTCCTGCATTTAATAAATCTTTTAACACTTGTCCAGGTCCTACAGATGGCAACTGATCTTCATCACCTACAACGATAACTTGAATATTTGTCGGAAGTGACTTGAATAGCTGATTTGCAAGCCAAATATCAACCATTGAAAACTCATCAATAATGAGTAACTTTCCTTGTACCGGATCGGTTTCATTGCGCTGGAAAGACCCTTCTGGCGTCCAACCAAGCAAACGATGAATCGTACAAGCTGGAAGCCCTGTCGATTCACTCATACGCTTCGCTGCTCTTCCTGTTGGGGCCGTTAATAATATTGGAAATGGATTATCATCACTATATTCATTCGTATTTAATGATAATCCGTGCAGTGACGCATACATTTCAACAATCCCTTTAATAACTGTTGTTTTCCCCGTTCCTGGTCCACCTGTTAATAGCATCATCGGCTTATGAAGTGCAGTTTGAACTGCTTCTTGCTGAAGCGGTGCATACTGTACCTTTAGCTGTTCTTCAATTTCTCCTAATGCTTTTAACACTTCTGCTTCAGGGAATGCAGGGGTTTCTTCTTGGTTCATAAGACGACGAATTGACTTTACAACGCCTTTTTCAGAGTAGAATAACGAAGCTAAATACACTCGCTCTTCTTCTATAATGACTTTCCCTTCACTTTGCATCATTTCAACGCAGCCTACAATATCTTCCTCAGTCACTCTTCCTTCTTGATTGTTTAAAAGTGACATCGTTTCTCTTACAAGTTGATCTTTCCCCATATAAACGTGACCGAGTTGCAGTGAAACATTCTCTAACGTATAAAAACAACCCGCACGTACACGGTCATCATGATTACCCGATATACCTAACGCACGTCCTATATCATCCGCTCTTCCAAAGCCAATCCCATCCACTTCTTCAATAAGCTTATATGGATTATTACGAATCACTTCTAATGTCATTTCTTTATATTGCTGATAGATTTTAATAGAAAGCTTCGTTCCAAAACCGTAACCATTTAAAAAGCTCATTACTTTCTCTAACCCTTGATGTTCAACAATTGTCTCATATATTTCCTGCGCTTTTTGTTTGTTAACAACACCATTTAACGCATCAGGATCATCCATAATTTTAGAAATAGCATGCTCACCAAGGTGATCTACGATTTTTTCGGCCGTACGCTTTCCAATCCCTTTAAATAAATCGCTCGCTAAATATTGCACCATACCTGCTTTTGTTTGCGGCAATTCTTTCTTAAACGTTTCAACTAAATATTGTTTCCCATACTTCGGGTGGTCTTTAAAGTGACCTGTTAATGTAAACACTTCATCTTCATGCATACGGGGAAAATGACCGTTTATCATTACTTTTTTTTCGTCGTATGTTTCATTCGTTTCAATGATTTTCATACTGACAACGGAATAGAGGTTTTCTTCGTTGTGGAAAATGGTATGAAGAACTTGCGCTTTTATAAATTTTTTCTCTTCCTCAAACAAATCCATGGCATGTTGATTTCCCATCTTTCCTCTCCTTCCCGAGTTCTTTTCACCTTAATGGGCAGTACATCCCCCACCTCTTTCACAATCTTTAGATGAGGGGTAACTGCGCATTAAACTATAATTTCACTTTATTCAGCTTCTTGCTCTAATAAACGAACACCATTTCCAGCTAAAAAGTGATCTGGCTGAATTTCAGTTGCTTTCTTAAATAAAGCAAGAGCCTTCTCGTTATTTTCTTCAAATACGTACGCAACACCTAAATTATAATACGCATCTGCATGCTCTTCATCCATTTCTAATACCTTTTCAAAATAAGGTTTTGCCTCTTGAATATGTTCTAGTCGTGCGAAGCAAAGTCCACATTGGAAAACAGCTTCTACATCACTTTCATCTAATTCAGTTGCTCTTTGTAAAAATGGCAGTGCAAGACGATCATTTCCAAGCTGCACATGTGTAATACCTAACATAAATGTTACATCAGCTGATTGTAATCCAGCTTGCATAGCTTGTTCAAATACAGCTTTAGCCTCTGCAAATTGCTCTTGACCGTAATATACGTTTCCTAATCCATAATAAGCAGCTGCAGATTTATCATCTAACTCTAATGCACGTTTATAAAATAAAATTGCTCTTTCACTATCGCCTAATACATCTAATAAATTCGCAAAGTTAATATATCCAAGCGCATCTTTCGGATTTTCTTCGATTGCTTCTGTAAAATTTTTAGCTGCTTCTTCCCAGTTTCCTTCTTGCATATATTGAATACCTGTTTCAAGTTTGTTTGACATATCCTTCACCTCTACAACAAATTATAACAAAGAATGTATTTTCCAAGCGAACGAAAATTCGCTTTATGTAAAAGAAACCTCTAACCGCTAATCGGCAGAGGCTTCTCGTTTTATCCTAAATAATCTAATTTCTTACCACTACGGTATACTTCATCAATTGTAGCGCCGCCTAAGCACTCATCTCCATCATAGAAAACAACTGCTTGACCTGGCGTAATCGCACGAATTGGCTCATCGCAAAGAATACGAACTGTATTTTCATCAACGATTTGAACCGTTACTTTATTGTCTTCTTGACGATAACGGAATTTCGCTGTGCACTTAAATTCTTTTTCTTTCGCTTCATTACTTACCCAGCCAATATTCGTAGCGATAACTTCATCACCATATAGGAGTTCGTTATGGAATCCTTGATCAACATATAAAATGTTTTCTTTCAAGTTTTTCCCAACTGCAAACCACGGATCACCGTTACCACCAATACCAAGGCCATGACGTTGTCCAATTGTATAGTACATTAAACCATCATGTTTCCCTTTCACTTCACCAGATAATGTTTGCATTACACCTGGTTGCGCTGGTAAATAGTTACTTAAGAAATCTTTAAAGTTACGCTCACCGATGAAGCAAATACCAGTACTATCTTTCTTCGCCGCTGTCGCTAAACCAGCTGCTGTCGCCATTTCACGAATTTGCGGTTTCTTCAGTTCACCTAATGGGAACATCGTTTTTGATAATTGCTCTTGGCTTAATTGATTCAAGAAATATGTTTGGTCTTTATTATCATCAACGCCGCGAAGCATTTTATATTCGCCGTCCATATATGCAACGCGTGCATAATGACCTGTCGCTACATAATCAGCCCCCAGTGCAATTGCATGCTCTAAAAAGGCTTTAAATTTAATTTCTTTATTACACATTACATCTGGGTTTGGTGTACGACCAGCTCGGTACTCATCTAAGAAGTACGTAAATACTTTGTCCCAGTATTGTTTTTCAAAGTTGACTGCATAATACGGAATACCGATTTGGTTACACACTTCAATTACGTCATTGTAATCTTCTGTTGCCGTGCAGACACCATTCTCATCTGTATCATCCCAGTTTTTCATAAAAATTCCGATTACATCATAACCTTGCTCTTTTAATAAAAGAGCTGCTACTGATGAATCGACGCCACCGGACATTCCGATGACAACGCGTGTTTCGTGAGGTAGTTTGTTCATCATGTCACCTCCTATACTAATTTTGTGTTAATCGTTTCACGATTTTCACTGTTTCGTACGCCGCTTTTTCAATTTGCTCTTTCGTATTTCCAAGTCCGAAACTAAAGCGTACGGATGAACGTATTTGATCGGAGTCTTTTCCGAACATCGCTACTAATACATGTGATGGATCAATCGAACCAGCTGTACAAGCAGAACCACTTGATACTGCAATGCCAGCTAAGTCTAAGTTCACAAGAAACGGTTCAATATTCATTCCTGTAAAATTTATATTCAACACATGTGGTAAGCGATATTCCAAGTTTCCGTTTACCTCGAAAGTAATGCCTTCATTTTTGAAGACAGATACTATTATATCTTTAAACTCTTCATATTGGGCATTTTTTTGCTCACGATTTTTTGCAGCTAGCAAAATTGCTTGCTGCAGTCCAGCGATACTAGGTACATTTTCAGTGCCAGCACGGCGTTTTCTTTCTTGCTCTCCGCCTATTAATAACGGTTCAAACTTCACATTTGCACCAGCATATAGGAACCCGACACCTTTTGGTCCGTTAATTTTATGAGCTGAAATTGATAGTAAATCAATGCCCAACTCTTTCACATCAATTTCTACTAAACCGTAGGCTTGTACTGCATCTGTATGAAAATAAGCTTGATGTTCTTTTAACAGCTTACCTATTTCCACGATTGGTTGCATTGTTCCTACTTCATTATTTCCATACATAACAGATAAGAGAATTGTCTCATCCGTTAATGCCTGTTGTATGTCAGAAACTTGAACACGCCCTGTTTCATCAACAGGTAAATATGTCACTTCAAACCCTTCACGCTCTAACAATTCACACGTATGCAAAATCGCATGATGTTCAATTTGCGTTGTAATAATGTGGTTACCTTTATGACGATTCGCGCGCGCTACACCTATAAGTGCTAAATTATCAGCTTCCGTACCACCGCTCGTAAATATAATTTCATTTGGACTCGCGTGAATGCTACGTGCACACACACGTCTCGCCTCATCTACTGCATGGCGCGTTTGACGCCCATAAAAGTGAATACTAGACGGGTTCCCAAACGTTTCTGTCATATATGGAATCATCTTTTCGACCACTTCTGGGTGAGTCGGAGATGTCGCAGCATGATCTAAGTAAATGCGTTCCATTAAATCTCCTTCTTTCCAAATCGTTTCACAAGGAATTAAATGTAAAACATATAGCCCCCGTGATTTTCTTCCTCATAACGTACTAAATCTTCTAAAGTTGTACTATCTAACACTTCTTGCACCGCATCACGAACACGCATCCATAATTGGCGTTGCGCTGGTTCTTCTTCTTCTATCATCTCTACAACACTAATTGGACCCTCTAGTACACGGATTACATCTCCAGCTGTAATGTTGACTGGCTGATCAGATAATACATATCCGCCATATGCCCCGCGCGTACTCTTTACAAGACGAGCGTTACGAAGTGGTGAAATTAATTGCTCTAAGTAATGTTCAGATAAGTCATGTGCCTGCGCGATTGATTTTAATGAAATTGGACCTTCACCAAACTTTTTTGCAAGATCGATCATAATTGTTAAGCCGTAGCGGCCTTTCGTTGAAATCTTCATCTATTTGCACCTCATTTCAAATTTTCACTTCTATTGGTTATATCTTATTTATAAAAGAACACAATTTAAAATCCTATGAAATTATAGCATAATATAGTATTATAAGAAATTTCAACTTGTGTATCAAAATGATAACATAAAATCACATTGAAAAACTCGGAAATTATTACAATTGAAAGAAAAATGAAAATATTCATATTCATTTTTCCCACAAAACAGCATCCTATTTCAAATTCCATTAAAAAAAATGATACGATAGAATGAGATTATATATTAAGGGAGACGGTCTAAATGAAACAACCTCTCGCACATCGAATGCGCCCTACAAATATTCAAGAAATTATCGGACAACAACATTTAGTTGGTGAAGGAAAAATTTTATGGCGAATGGTCCAAGCAAATCATTTTCAATCTATGATTTTATACGGTCCTCCAGGCACAGGTAAAACATCAATCGCTAGCGCAATTGCAGGAAGTACTGGAACCCCGTTTCGCCTCTTAAACGCTGTTACGCATAATAAAAAAGATATGGAAGTTGTCGTACAAGAAGCGAAGATGCATCGACACCTCGTTTTAATTTTAGATGAAGTTCATAGACTAGATAAAGCGAAACAAGACTTTCTATTACCCCATTTAGAAAGCGGGCTTCTTACTTTAATTGGTGCAACGACAAGCAATCCGTTCCATGCTATTAACTCTGCTATTCGAAGTCGTTGTCAAATCTTCGAATTACACGCATTAACAGAAGATGATATTTTAATTGGTTTAAAACGAGCTCTTGAAGATAAAGAAAAGGGGCTCGGGGAATATGATGTAACTGTTACGGATGAAGCATTACATCACTTTGCGAATGCGTCAGGCGGAGATATGCGTTCAGCTTATAATGCACTTGAATTAGCTGTTTTATCTAGCTTTACAACTGACGACAAAGCCGCGGAAATTACGCTAGAAATCGCAGAAGAATGTTTACAAAAAAAGAGCTTCGTTCACGACAAAGGTGGAGATGCTCATTATGACGTATTATCAGCATTTCAAAAATCTGTGCGCGGAAGTGATGTAAACGCAGCACTTCATTATTTAGCACGCCTTATTGAAGCAGGTGATTTACAAAGTATTGGTAGACGCCTTCTTATTATGGCATATGAAGATATCGGACTTGCTAGCCCGCAAGCTGGGCCACGTACACTAGCAGCCATTGAATCAGCTGAACGAGTTGGATTCCCAGAAGCACGCATACCGCTTGCAAATGCTGTTATTGAACTTTGCCTATCACCGAAATCAAATTCAGCTTATAAAGCACTTGATGCCGCATTACACGATTTACGTAACGGACAAACAGGCGATATTCCAAGTCATTTAAAAGATAGTCACTATAAAGGGGCTGAATCGTTAGGTCGAGGCATTGGATACTTATATCCACACGACCATCCAAATGGCTGGGTACAACAACAATACTTACCTGATAAAATAAAAAACAAGCAATATTATAAACCGAAAACGACAGGGAAATTTGAGCAAGCACTTTCTACTGTGTATGAAAGATTACAAAGTTCGAATAAAACGAAAAATAAAGGGTAACATAAACGAAAACGTCACCATTATGGAGGCTTCGCTTATGAAAACACGTCAAGATGCATGGACAAAAGAAGACGATCTCCTTTTAGCAGAAACTGTTTTACGACATATTCGCGGCGGAAGCACACAAATAAAAGCGTTCGATGAAGTTGGCGATACATTAAACCGTACTTCCGCAGCTTGTGGATTTAGATGGAACGCTGAAGTCAGACCGAATTACGAAGATGCGGTGCAGCTTGCAAAAAAACAACGTAAAGAATTAAAACGTTCCGAAGCTAAAATAGAAAAAGAGCATTTCACAAAAACTCGGCAGCTCGTAATCGATGCCGAGTTTTCAGAAGATATTACGCCACATAAACAAGGTCTTACAATACAAAACGTCATCTCATTTTTGCAAAACTTAGAGCACAATAATCCTTCACTCGCAAAGTTACAAACCGAAAATGACGTATTACAAGCTCAGCTCACTTCCCTGCAAAAAACAAACGATGAACTTGAAACAAAATTAGCTGTACTTACAAAAAAACAACAAGCTATTGAAGAAGATTACGCAATGCTTGTCAGAATTATGGATCGTGCTCGAAAACTCGTTTCAGTTGAAGAGCAGGAGGAGCAAATTGCTCCGATTTTCAAGACGGATCAAAATGGTAATTTAGATATTATATATTCAGCAGAGAATTAAAAAACTCCCCACCAAAAATAAAAAGGTGGGGAGTTTTTCATAATAATTAATTGGATAATCTTAACTGTAATGTTATTATAAACCTAATAATTATTATCAAAAAGAGCTGGTAATCATTTCATTAATAATCTTCAAAATAACTCTTGGCCTTCTCGTCCTAACTTTAGCTCTTTTCACCATTCACAGCTTAAAAAAGACATCCGCCTATAAATCAGATAAATATGATCATTACTTACTAGCCTTGCTTACATTTGAACTAGTAGTAATGCAAATATCCATATTTCTTTAATACATATAAAAAAGCATATATCCGAAATGGATATATGCTTTCCTTTTATTCTTGCCCTACACGCTTCACTTCAACGTTTTTAATACGTTCACGTACAACGTGACTTGCCATAATTAAACCTGCCACAGATGGTACGAATGCATTTGATGAAGGTGGTAATTTCGCTTTACGAATTTTTGCATTTTCGTCTGGTACGATTTCTTTACGTACTTCTTCACGAATTACGATTGGGTTTTCGTCAGAGAAGACAACTTTTACACCTTTTTTAATACCATCTTTACGAAGCTTCGTACGAATTACTTTCGCAATTGGATCTGTATGTGTTTTAGAAATGTCCGCAATACGGAAACGAGTTGGGTCCATTTTATTTGCCGCACCCATACATGAGATAATTTTGATTTTACGACGTAAACATTGTTTAATTAAATGAATTTTGAACGTAATCGTATCAGATGCATCTACTACGAAATCCAATCCATGTTTGAAGAACTCTTCATATGTTTCATCAGTATAAAACATTTCTAGTCCAATTACTTCACACTCTGGATTAATGTCTGCAATACGCTCTTTCATTAATTCTACTTTTGAACGTCCTACAGTAGATACTAAAGCGTGAATTTGACGGTTTACGTTTGTAATATCTACAACATCTTTGTCAACTAATACAAGACGTCCTACGCCAGAACGTGCTAACGCTTCTGCCGAAAATGATCCTACGCCGCCAATTCCTAAAATACCAACTGTACTATTTTTTAATATTTCAAGGCCTTCTTTTCCAAAGGCTAATTCATTACGTGAAAATTGATGTAACATTCAGCTCTACACTCCTATTACAAAAATGGTCTACCATGTATTCTAGCGTTTTTCCGACTATTTGTATAGAAAAAGTTATAGAATTCCTAAAAATACATATTTCGAGAATAAAAACATAGTGTAAACCGGCTTTTATTTTTTCCTAAATACACGTTTAAAAAGGAGGACTCAGATGGCCGAGCAGATCGAGGCACGTATGCTAGGAGGAGCGCAGTGTAGGAGTACTACTCGAGCACCGGACTAGCATACGTAACGATGAGATGCGACAGTTATCTGAACCAGACTTTTTAAACTTCCCCTCAAAAAAAGCCTAGACGGCTATAGTATAACCATCTAGACTCTATTCTTACTTCTCTTCTTTCAAGCTCAATTTTAAGCTTAGCTCTTCAAGCTGAGCTCCTGCAACTGGGCTTGGCGCTTCTGTTAATAAGCAGCTTGCGCTTGCTGTTTTCGGGAATGCAATTGTATCACGAAGGTTCGTACGACCTGCAAGTAACATAACAAGACGGTCTAAACCTAATGCAATTCCGCCGTGTGGTGGTGTACCGTATTCGAATGCTTCTAATAAGAATCCGAATTGCTCTTGTGCTTCTTCTTGTGAGAATCCAAGTGCTTTGAACATTTTTTCTTGTACGTCACGCTCGTAAATACGAAGTGATCCACCACCAAGCTCATAACCGTTTAATACAAGGTCATATGCTTGTGCGCGTGCTTTTTCTGGTGCTGTTTCTAATAGCTCAACATCTTCACGGAACGGCATTGTGAATGGGTGGTGAGCTGCGAAGTAACGATCTGCATCTTCATCGTACTCAAGAAGTGGCCAATCAGTTACCCATAGGAAGTTAAATTTACTTTCGTCAATTAACTCAAGCTCTTTACCTAGACGTAAACGAAGTGCACCTAAGCTATCTGCAACAACGCTTTTCTTATCTGCTACGAATAGTAATAAGTCGCCAGCAGTAGCTTCTAATGTAGTCATTAACACGTTTGCATCTTCTTCACCGAAGAATTTCGCGATCGGTCCTTTTAAGCCGTCCTCTTCCACTTTAAGCCAAGCTAGACCTTTTGCACCATATACTTTCACGAATTCAGTTAATGCATCGATATCTTTACGAGAGTATTTGCTCGCAGCACCTTTTGCATTAATTGCTTTTACTTGTCCGCCGTTTTCTACAGCACTTGTAAATACTTTGAAACCACAACCTGCTGCAAATTCAGATAGGTCTGTTAGTTCCATTTCAAAGCGTGTATCTGGCTTATCAGAACCGTAGCGAGCCATTGCATCAGCATATTTCATACGAGGGAATGGTGCACTAACTTCTACACCTTTCGCATCTTTCATGACTTTCGTCATCATACGCTCCATCATTTCTAAAATTTCATCTTGTGTTAAGAATGATGCCTCGATATCGATTTGTGTAAATTCTGGTTGACGATCCGCACGTAAATCTTCGTCACGGAAACAACGTGCTACTTGATAGTAACGCTCAAATCCGCCGACCATAAGAAGCTGTTTAAATAGCTGCGGAGACTGCGGTAATGCATAGAATTCACCATCATGCACACGACTTGGTACTAAATAGTCACGAGCTCCTTCTGGTGTGCTCTTCGTTAAAATTGGTGTTTCAACTTCTAAGAATTCTTCTGTATCTAAGAAGTTACGAATTGTTTTTGTTACGTCGTGACGCATTTTAAATGTGTTGAACATTACAGGACGACGTAAGTCTAAGTAACGATATTTTAAACGCACATCTTCTGATGCATCTGTGTCGTCAGAAATAATAATTGGCGTTGTTTTCGCTGCATTTAATACGTTTACTTTCGTTGCTTGTACTTCAATACGACCAGTTGCCATATTGTCATTAATTGCACCTTCACCACGTTCAACAACTGTACCTTCTACGTGCAATACGTATTCGCTACGAATTGTTTCTGCTACTTCTAGCGCTTCTTTTGATGTTTCTGGGTTAAATACAACTTGTACGATACCTGTACGGTCACGTAAGTCGATAAAGATTAATCCACCTAAGTCACGACGTTTTTGTACCCAACCTTTTAATTGAACTGTTTGTCCAACAGCTTCTACCGTTACTTTTCCACATGCATGTGTTCTTTCAGCCACTGTAAGTTCCCCCTATATTAATTTCTCTGCTACGTATGAAGCGAATACATCTAACGCTACTTCTTCTTGTCCACCTGTTGCCATATCTTTCAAGTTAATGATGCCTTTATCTAGCTCATCTTCCCCTAATACAGCTACGTATTTCGCATTTAAACGATCCGCTGATTTAAATTGTGCTTTCATTTTGCGATCTAAATAATCTTTTTCAACTGACAATCCAGCTTTACGAAGATCAAACGCAATTTTCGCAGCATGGTCTTTCGCTTTTTCACCAAGCGCTACAACGTAACAATCGATACTATGCTCAATTGGCAATTCAATGTTTTCAGCTTTCAGCGCCATAATTAAACGTTCAATACTCATCGCAAAACCGATACCAGGCATTTCCGGTCCACCGATTTCTTGTACAAGTCCGTTATAACGACCACCGCCACTTAATGTTGTGATAGCACCGAAACCTTCTGCCTCACTCATAATTTCAAAAACAGTGTGTTGATAGTAGTCTAAACCACGTACTAAGTTCGGATCTTTTTCAAATGGAACATCCATCATCGTTAATAGCTCTTGAACCTTGTCGTAGTATACTGCTGAATCTTCGTTTAAGTATTCTGTAATAGATGGTGCTGTACTCATTAGTTCATGATTACGGTCCTTCTTACAGTCTAAAATACGAAGAGGATTTTTTTCTAAGCGAGATTGGCAATCAGAGCAGAATTCTCCGATGCGCGGCTCAAAGTGTGCAATTAATGCATCGCGGTGCGCTTGACGGCTCGCTGCATCACCTAAGCTGTTTAATACAACTTTAATATTTTTTAAGCCCATGCCGCGGTAAAACTCTACAGCAAGTGCAATTACTTCTGCATCAATTGCAGGATCGTTACTACCGATTGCTTCAATACCGAATTGTACGAATTGACGATAGCGACCTGCTTGTGGTCTTTCATAACGGAACATTTGACCGATATAGTATAATTTCGTTGGTTGTGTTGCATCACCGAACATTTTGTTTTCAACGTAAGAACGTACAACAGGTGCCGTACCTTCTGGACGTAATGTTAAACTACGCTCTCCACGGTCTTGGAATGAGTACATTTCTTTTTGTACGATATCTGTCGTATCACCAACACCGCGTAAAAATAGCTCTGTGTGTTCAAAAATTGGTGTACGAATTTCTTTATAATTGTAACGACGGCAAATTTCGCGCGCTTGCCCTTCGATATACTGCCATAACTCTACACTACCTGGAAGAATATCTTGCGTTCCGCGTGGGATTTGAATAGACATATTCAGTTCCTCCTCAAATTGTTTTAATCTTAATAAAAATAAAAAAACTCCCGCCTCTACTGTTTGAACAGTAGGGACGAGAGTATTATACCCGTGGTGCCACCCTAATTGAAGCACGTATGCTTCCACTTTTTTAATAACGCTTAAATGTGCGTTCATCTCTACTAGGCGTATAAGCCTTTCAAGTTGAAACCTACAGAGTGTCATTCAATCAGTCATCATGTAGAAATGTTTTCAGCCTAGGACATTTCTTCTCTTTCCATGTGTATCTCATTTACTCTTCTCTATCAACGGCTATATTCATATGTAAATATAAAATTACTATACGTTTGTTGAGTAGGATTGTCAAGTGCTCTAAGAGCGCTCAATTTGCTTCTTTAGGCGCTTTACATCTTGCAGTGAAATTCCGAACTCTGAAGCAAGCTCCATTGAAGTATTGTTTTGCTCTTTTGAAATAAAATCATGAAAATTCACGTTAAACAGTTGATTTGCACCATTTGTAACAGAATGCCCTTTTTCATTCATACGCATACTTATATCCCTCACATTCAATATGGATGTTTTACTTGTTATTGTTCCATATTGATTAGAGAGTTATACATAACTGAAACAGCTATTGATTCCAATTAAAGTGAAACTTTAATCAGTGGGTTTTGTCCATCTCCACTGACTATTCGTCCGACTCGCAGTCGCCGAATTTTGAGGTGAGAGTCTTACTCCCACAAATAGCGGGATAAATGAACAAAACATACAACAATGTATAAAAAAGAGAGGATTATATAATCCCCTCTTCTTAAGCAACACTATTTACTATCCACAATTAAGGTCACCGGACCATCATTGATTAAAGAAACATCCATCATTGCTCCGAACTTCCCTGTTTCTACATGCAATCCTTGCTTACGAACTTCCTCATTAAAGAAATCATATAAACGCTCTGCATAGTCAGGTTTGGCAGCATCCATAAAGTTTGGACGTCTTCCCTTACGGCAATCTCCGTATAATGTGAATTGCGAAATTGATAGAACTTGTCCTTCTACATCAAGTACAGAATGGTTCATCTTTCCGCTCTCATCTTCAAAAATACGTAAGTTTGCAATTTTTTCCGCAATGTAAGTTGCATCTTTTTCTGTATCTTCATGCGTAATACCAACTAGTAATGTTAAACCGAACGGAATTTGTCCTACGATCTCACCATCTACTGTGACAGACGCTTCTTTTGATCGTTGTAAAACAACTCTCATCTTTTCTACACTCCCTATTAATGCATCATGCGTCGTACTGCATAAATTTCTGGAACACGTTTAATGCGCTCCACTACTTTTTTCAAGTGCTGTAAGTTTCGAATAGAAATCGACATGTTAATCGTTGCCATCTTATTACGATCACTTCTACCAGAAACAGCTGAGATATACGTTTTCGTTTCTGTAACAGCTTGCAATACTTCATTCAATAAACCACGGCGATCATAGCCTGAAATTTCAATATCAACATTGTATTCAATTTCTTTTTCAGGGCTACCTTCCCACTCTACTTCTAGTAAACGCTCTACAGCTTCTTCTGTATGCACATTGACACAATCACGACGATGAATCGATACACCTCGGCCTTTCGTAATATACCCAACGATATCATCACCCGGAACTGGGTTACAGCATTTTGATAAACGAATTAGTAAATTATCAGCACCGCTTACCTTTACACCAGAATCCCATTTTCGAATTTTCATCGGTTTACGAACTTCTTTAACTTCAACGATGTCTTCTTCTTCACGTTGTTTACGGAACTTGTCCGTTAGTCGTGTAACAATTTGCGCTGCTGTAATTCCGTTATATCCAACTGCTGCAAACATATCTTCTTCATTTGCAAAGTTGAACTTCTCAGCAACACGTTTTAAATTATCAAGCGCTAATACTTCTTTCATCTCATACTCTAAGCCACGCACTTCTTTTTCAACAAGCTCACGGCCTTTTTCAATATTTTCATCTCTACGTTGTTTCTTAAAGAATTGACGTATTTTATTTTTCGCATGAGATGTTTGAGCAAGCTTTACCCAATCTTGACTTGGACCATACGAATGTTTTGATGTTAAAATTTCAATGATGTCACCAGTTTTCAACTTATAATCAAGCGTCACCATTTTCCCATTTACTTTTGCACCAATTGTCTTGTTTCCAATTTCCGAATGGACACGATACGAAAAATCAATTGGAACAGAGCCAAGTGGTAATTCCATTACATCGCCTTTTGGTGTAAAGACGAATACCATGTCAGAGAATAAATCAATTTTTAATGACTCCATAAATTCTTCTGCATTAGAAGCTTCATTTTGCCATTCTAATATTTGACGGAACCAAGTTAGTTTCTTCTCTAATGTACCTGTTGTTTCTGCTGCTTTTCCTTCTTTATACGCCCAGTGTGCCGCGATTCCGAATTCTGCAATCTCATGCATTTCTTTCGTACGAATTTGCACTTCTAGTGGGTCACCTTTTGGTCCAATTACAGTCGTATGAAGAGATTGATATAAATTCGCTTTCGGCATTGCAATATAATCTTTAAAACGACCTGGCATTGGTTTCCAGCACGTATGAATAATTCCAAGCACCGCATAGCAATCTTTAATACTATTCACAACGACACGTACGGCTAGTAAATCGTAAATTTCATTGAATTGTTTATTTTGCAATGCCATTTTACGATAAATACTGTAAATATGTTTTGGTCTTCCAGAAATCTCAGGTTGAATTGAAACCTCTTTTAATTTCTCGCGAATGCCAGTCATTACTTCATCTAAATATTCTTCACGCTCTGCACGTTTACGCTTCATTAAATTCACAATACGATAATATTGCTGCGGGTTTAAATAGCGAAGTGACGTATCCTCTAACTCCCATTTAATAGTACTAATTCCGAGTCTATGTGCTAAAGGTGCAAAGATTTCTAACGTTTCATTCGCAATGCGACGCTGCTTCTCTTGAGGCAAATGTTTCAATGTACGCATGTTATGAAGACGATCAGCTAGTTTAATTAAAATAACTCGAATATCTTGAGCCATTGCGATAAACATTTTGCGATGGTTTTCTGCTTGTTGCTGCTCATGAGATTTATATTTAATCTTTCCGAGCTTCGTAACACCATCGACAAGCATAGCGATTTCTTTATTAAATTCTCGTTCAATATCTTCTAATGTAATCTCTGTATCTTCTACTACATCATGCAAGAAACCTGCCGATACTGTAGCTGGATCCATGTGTAAATCAACTAAAATACCTGCTACTTGAATTGGGTGAATAATATATGGTTCACCCGATTTTCTATATTGTTCGCTATGTGCATCGCGTGCATATTCATAAGCACGTGCTACTAGCTCAATATCTTCATCCGCTAAATATTGACTTGCTTTCTCGAGTACCTGTTCAGCTGTTAGTACTTGCTCATTTGCCATCGAATCACCTTTTATTGAAAATTGACTTTGTCTTTATTAAATAGAATAAATTATATTCTATCATTATAACCCAATGATTGTGAATTGTGAAAAGGAAAAGATTTTACTGACATTTCACCTTATTTTTTTGTTCAATTATACAAAAGTACCCGCTCCTCTCCAAGAGATTCACGGGTACTTTTTATCACCGTAGTTTTACCTATATAGTGATTAGTATTTTTCTAATACTAATACATCGTAACCATCTAACATTTTACGACCATCTAAGTAAGTAAGCTCTACTAAGAATGCAATTCCTGCTACAACTCCGCCAAGTTCTTCAACTAACTTAATTGTCGCTTCAATTGTTCCGCCTGTAGCTAATAGATCATCTGTAATTAATACGCGTTGACCTGGTTTAATTGCATCTTTATGGATTGTTAAAACATCTGTACCATATTCTTTGCCGTAGTCAACTGTAATTACTTCACGTGGCAATTTTCCTAATTTACGAACTGGTGCAAAACCTACTTCTAATGCATAAGAAACCGGACAACCGATAATAAAGCCACGTGCTTCTGGTCCTACTACAACGTCAATATCTCTTTTTTTCGCATACTCAACGATTGCGTCTGTTGCTGCTTTGTATGCTTTGCCGTCGTTCATTAAAGGTGTAATATCTTTAAACACAATACCTTCTTTTGGATAATCCGGTACAATTGCGATATGTTGCTTGAAATCCATATTTCTGAATCCTCCTCAGATTTAAAGGTTTGTAAATACAAATCCTTTACCCTAACTGTTCTACTTCTTTATGATTACGAATCGTTTCAAACCACGTATATAGTTGCTGATATGTGCTATAAACCAATTCTTTTTCTAATTGTAAGTGGTTCATTTTCTCACGATATGTGTTCGATTCAATTAAATCACGCTTTTGTTTTTGTTCAGCCATAAAAATGACACCGTCTTTTATTGTAACAAATTCTAACTCAAAAAACACCTGTGTCATGAAATTTACTGTGTCTTTTGACCAACCTTTATGACGACATAGTTGTTCCCCATATTGTTTTAAAGAAAATGGTGCTTTTTGGTTCAAGAAAGAGTAGTACCATTTAAAGTGTTCCCGCGTTGGGACTGTACTAAATAAATGGTTGTTCTCTTGATAAAATAGCGTATAAATTCGAGATGGGAACCCGACTTTAAATAAATCGCGCAATTCATCTGTTCCTTTCGGTAAATCGAGTAACACAATGTATTGGTCATCCAAATGCGTTACATCTGATGCATGCACGATATGCTCTTTATAGTCTTCTAAAGAAAATTTATTCATTACCTCTTCAGAAAAATACACCATTGTTATTTTTTCTGTAGGAAGTTCTGCTACATTCGCTTCTACATTACGCATACTACGCCAATCAAATAACTGCCACGCCTCTACAGCAATATCTTGTACCATTAATTGCGGCTTCTTAAAATTATTCCATTCATTAATGGATGCTTCTCCTATTACAGAAACTTTTGCAACTGGAGAGATTTCTTTCGCATAAGCACCAAATCCAAATCCAATTGTATCCAGAGTTGCTTGTCCATCACGAAGCGCCATTTTTAAATGAGATCCATCCGATCCGATTGCACGAATACTTTCTAGCTCTGCATCCTTCACTGCAATACGTGGTTTTGGATTTCCAACACCAAATGGCGCTAACTTTTGCATGTCTTCAATTGCTGCCAGTGTTACATCCTCCACTTTACAAAAAACATCAACAGCTGTAATTGGAATAAAATCTTCTTCTGTTAAAATTACCTCTGCTTGTTCGTTTAAACGGCGGCGTAATTCATCTACATCATTCATATGTAGCGTCATTCCCGCTGCCATCGGATGCCCTCCGAAGTGTGGCAATAACTCTCTACAATCTGACAAATTTGCAAACAAATCAAATCCTGCAATACTACGTGCTGAACCTTTTGCTGTTTTTTTTACAGGATCAATGCATAATACAATCGTTGGACGATAAAAACGTTCAACTAATTTAGATGCGACAATTCCAATTACACCTGGATTCCATCCTTCTTTCGCCAGTACTAGTACTTTATTGTCTTCTGGCGGGAAATTATTTTCCACTTCAGCGATAGCTTCTTCTGTAATTTGCTTTACAATATCTTTTCGCAGTTTGTTCAGCTCATCAATTTCTTCAGCTAGCTCTTTCGCTTCTTCCGGATCGTCTGATAATAATAAATGAACAGCAGGTGTTGCATCTTCTAAACGTCCAACCGCATTAATACGCGGTGCAATCGAGAAGCCAATACTTTCTTCTGTAATTTCACTTTGCGAAACGTTAGCAACTTTAAATAAAGCTTTCAAACCAATATTTCTTGTCATACGCATATGTTTAAGCCCGCGCTGTACTAACAATCTGTTTTCACCATGTAGCGATACTAAATCAGCTACTGTACCGATTACTGCGATTTCCAATAAATGTTCTGGAACGCGCCCTAAAAGTGCATGTGCAACTTTAAACGCAACACCAACACCCGCTAAATAGTGAAACGGATAAACACCGCCTTCTAATTTCGGATGAATAATCGCAAGTGCTTCTGGTAATTCCGGCGGTGGCTCATGGTGATCTGTAATAATAAGATCTATTCCAAGGTCCTTCGCTACCTTCGCTTCATGTACCGCTGCAATACCAGTATCTACGGTAATAATTAGTGAGAACCCAGCGCTATGCGCCCAACGAAACGCTTCTTCGTTTGGTCCATACCCTTCTGTAAAACGGTTTGGAATATAAAATTCTACATCTGCACCTAATTCTTGAAGCGCAAGATATAAGACAGTCGTACTACTTACTCCGTCCGCATCGTAATCACCAAATATTAATATTTGCTCTCCATTTTGAATCGCCTTATTTACACGTTCTACCGTTCTATCCATTCCTTCTAATAAAAATGGATCGTGAAATTCTTGATTTTCTGTATTTAAAAAATCTAAAATCTTATCTTCTGTATCTAATCCTCTACCGAGGAATAACGAAACAACAAGAGGTGATAATTGCAACTTACTTGCTAATTCACTCACTCGTTCGTCATTATATTCTTTTTCTTTCCAACGCGTCTTCGGTTGTAACACGAAATCACCCCTTAACCTATCCATTATACAAGACAGATTAAGGGGTGACAATATGATGCAAGCTACGATGCAATATCCATATACTAAAATATTAATGCCATTTAATTTGGGGAATACGGATTTATATGTACAAAAACATTTTGTACGTTATCTTGTTTCATAAGCGTTTCTTTCACATGCTTTCCAATGCGGTGCCCTTCTTCTACAGTAATGTATGGATCTACAGAAACTTTAATATCAACAATAACGTAATGACCATGCTCCCTCGCATATAAAGAACCGATTTTTTTCACACCATCTATTTGAAGTACTGCTCCTCTAAGCGGAATAACATCTTCCTCATGAAGAACATGATCAAGCGTTGCATGAATCGCTTCTGCCCCAATACTCCACGCCATTTTTGCAACAAGAAGTGAAACAAATAATCCTGCAATTGGATCGGCATATACAAGCCAATCTAAACCGAACTTACCACCAATAATCGCTGCACAAATACCGATTAAAGCTGCAATTGAAGAAAATACATCCGAACGGTGCTCATATGCATTTGCAATAATTGCATCACTATTTATCCTTTTCCCTAATCGGAATTTATATTGAAACATTCCTTCTTTCACGACAATAGAAAAAATAACAGCAAAAATCGTAATTCCCTTCGGCGGTTCTAGTTCTTGTGAAAAAGCTTTTATAGACGAAATCGCAATCTCTAGTCCAACAATAAATAATAATACCGCAACAATAATCGCTGAAATCGATTCCGCTTTGCCATGACCGTACGGATGATCTTCATCAGGCGGCTGCTTCGCTGCTCGTAATCCAAAAAGTACAGCTAGCGAACCAATTACATCTGACCCAGAATGCACTGCATCCGCTAATAGTGCTTTACTGTTTCCAATATAACCAATTACCGCTTTTATAATCGCTAATATAATATTACCAACGATTCCGACAATAGCACCAAACTCGGCCTGTTTAAAACGTTCATCTTTTTCCATAATTAAAATCCCTTCTTTTCTTAACCTATCTTTTTATTTTAACAAAAACAGCGATAACTTCACCACTTTCTTCCATTTTATTCTTTCAAAAGTTGTTATCTTATTGTATCCACAAACGAAAAAAGAGATGCCTCATAAAGAGACATCATCTTTTTTATACTTGCGGTTCAGATTCTACTTTCTCAACCTTCTTCTTGTTTTTCCCCTTTTTCAAACGACGGTTTTCAAGCATTAACCAAATTTGAGAGGCAACGAAAACAGAAGAGTACGTACCTACAACTAGTCCAACAAGTAACGCCAACGAGAAGTTACGTAGTGACTCGCTACCGAAGATAAGTAACGCAATTACCGGGAATAACACTGTTAATACGGTGTTAATCGAACGACCAAGCGTTTGACGAATACTTGCATTTACGATTTCTTCTAGGTCTTTTATGTCGCGAACTCGTTTTTTCTGTTTGTATAATTCACGGTTTCTATCAAAGGTAACAATTGAGTCATTGATAGAATAACCGATGATTGTTAATACCGCAGCGATAAACGTTAAGTCTACTTCTATCTGGAAAAGACTAAACATAACAATCATAACGAATGCGTCATGTAGTAATGCAAGTACTGCAGATAATGCATACGTAAATCGGAATCGAATACTTACGTATAAGATAATGACTACCGAAGCAATTAATACTGCGATAAATGCATTTCGTGCGATTTCTTTACCGATTGTTGGTGAAACTGTACTTACGTTTGGCTCTGTACCATATTTATCTTGGAAGAATGTTTTTGCTTTCGCAATTTCATCTTTTGATAAAACTCCTAATGTACGAACGGCGAAACCTTTATTGTCGTCCCCAGTCGGTACAATATCTTCTTCCTTCACATCAATCTTCAATTCTTTCAAATCTTTATGAACATCTGACACAGTAAGTGCTTGTTTAGATTGCAAGTCGATACGTGTACCACTTGCAAAGTCAATCCCAAGATTCAGTTTGAAAATTGGTAGTATAATTGCACCTGCAATTACAACTACCATCGAGAAGATAAGGAATTTATGACCGATATTTACGAAATTAATACGATCAAATCTTGTCGGTGGATGTACCACACCTTTTGTTAATGGAATAATATCCTTTTCCTTAACACCAAAATATGCTGGTTTTTTATCAAAATAACGGCTCTTTACAAGTAATCCTAGTAAGAAACGAGTACCGAATACGTTCGTAATGAAACCAACTAAAATACTTACGATTAAACTTGTCGCGAATCCTTTTACAGAGCTATTACCATAAACGAATAATACACCAGCTGCTGCAAGTGTTGTAATGTTCGCATCTAAAATTGTTGCTAATGAACGATGGTTACCAGCACGAAATGCTGACATCATGGACTTACCAATTTTCAGCTCTTCTTTCAGTCTCTCGTACGTAATAATATTCGCATCAACTGCGATACCTACCCCGAGCACTAACGCTGCAATACCTGGCAACGTAAGAACCGCATGCATCCAGTTAAAGACAAGCAATGTAACGAAAATGTATAAACCTAACATAACAACCGCTACAATTCCCGGTAAACGGTAGAATACAAGCATAAATAAGAAGATTATAGCAATACCAATCGCACTAGCGAAAATCGTTTGCTCTAATGCTTGTTGCCCAAATTTCGCTCCAACAGATGTTGAATACATTTCTTTTAAATCAACAGGAAGTGCACCTGCATTTAATAAAGATGAAAGTTCTTTCGCGCTTTCCACTGTAAAGTTTCCACCTACGATAGATACTTCAGCTTGGTTAAACACTTGGCTTACTGTTGCCGCTGATAAGAACTTCGGATTCGGTTTTGCAGACTCTGCTTTATACGAATCTTTTCCTTCTTCAAAATCAAGCCAAATTACCATTAAATTCGTTGGTGGTGGCATTTTTGAAATTTTTTCAGTTACTTCACGGAATTTGTCAGCGCTTTTTAGTGTAAGACCTACGCTCGCACGGCCTTGCTCATCAAATGTTTGCTTTGCTCCGCCGCCTTTTAAATCCGTTCCGTCCATAAGAAGGTTGTCATCCACATCACGGAATGTTAGTTTCGCTTGTGTTGATAACATTTCACGTGCTTTTTGCTGATCTTGTACACCAGCAAGCTGTACACGAATTCGATCTTCCCCTTCGATTTGAATGTTCGGCTCACTTACACCAAGAACATTGACACGATTTTCAAGAGCACCTACTGTACTTACAAGTGCATTACGATCGATTTTATCACCTTTTTTGGCTGGTTTTACTTCATACAGAATTTCAAAACCACCGCGAAGGTCTAGTCCTAGACTAATTCCTTTTGCTATGTCTTTTCCTGCCGCACCAATTACTCCACCAATTAATAAAACGATGAGGAAAAAGGCGGCAATTCTTGTACCACGCTTTGCCATATGTACCCTCTTTCTGCTACTAACTCCTTCAATAAATCTCTTACGATTCATTTTTACACGTGTGCATACGCCTAGTTAGTAGACTTCCTTTCTATAAAATACATGTATTTTCGCTAGTTCATCACTAGCTGTGTCGGTAAGCTTGTCACCATACCTTCACTTTCATTATTTATTTTTCCTCTTCACTACCTCCTTTATATATAATCTTAGACATAATTATTTCCTCTTTATCAATACCTATCATTATACTGCAAAAGGAAGAACAAACCAATTACAGTCGGTTATTTATTTTCATATTCGTCAAACGACCAAAGTGGCGCTTGATATGCTTCAACAGTTAAATAATTCATATATTCATTAGTACTTACTCTTAATACATCATTTACTAATTCATATAACCTAACATCACTGTCTATCTTTTTCCACTTTTTCGCCTTGAGAAACTTCCAAATATCATTATCTGTCACTCGGTCGTAACCGAACATTTGAAACTCTTCTACTTTACTTTCTAAAACGACTTGTAACTGTCCGCGGTATGATTCTACCAAAGCCTCTTTATCCAACATATATAAACATCTCCTTCTGATTTCAGCACGAAAAGTCGCTTTTAATCCCGCTCTAATGGACAGTAATAACTTCTTTCAAGAGTACCATTCACACTTTACTCTCTTAAATGCTTGTCATTCTTGTCTCATACGTGCATATAAATTATTGTAAATCATTCCATTGATTTTGAGAAGGTAGGAGAAGAGTATGACAAGACAAAGCTTTTTAAAAGGTGCATTTATTTTAATGATAGCTGGCTTTATTACAAAAATCCTTGGATTTATTAACCGCATTGTAATGGCACGTATTTTAGGCGAAGAAGGCGTTGGCCTTTATATGATGGCTGTTCCCACCTTCATTTTAGCAATTACATTAACACAAATAGGTCTTCCCGTTGCAATCGCAAAATTTGTAGCAGAAGCGGAAGCGGTGAACGATAAACAAAAAATAAAAAAAATATTAACCGTATCACTAGCTGTCACTTCCTTTATTAGCATCATTTTAACAATTGGGATTATGCTCCTCACACCTATTTTAGCAAAAACATTATTAACCGATGAAAGAACGTACTATCCATTAATGGCCATTTTACCTGTCGTTCCTGTTATTGCTGTTTCTTCTGTTTTACGCGGTTATTTCCAAGGGAAACAAAATATGAAGCCTAGCGCTTATGCTCAAGTCATAGAACAAGTTGTCCGCATTACAATTATCGCTGTATGCATTCGGTTATTTTTACCTTACGGCGTAGAATATGCTGCAGCTGGCGCCATGCTATCAGCCGTTCTTGGCGAAGTTGCATCTTTATTATTTTTACTTACTTTATTCCAGCGCGAAAAACATTTATCTATACGCTCTGGGTTTTTCACTACGGTAAAGGAGAGCAAAAATACATTTTATTCTCTTATGGATATCGCACTTCCAACTACAGGAAGCCGTTTAATCGGTTCTGTTTCATATTTCTTTGAACCTATCGTTGTTATGCAAAGCTTAGCAATTGCCGGGGTTGCCGCTTCTGTCGCAACACAGCAATACGGTATATTGAACGGTTACGCCTTCCCGCTTCTATCACTACCTGCCTTTATTACATACGCTCTTTCTACAGCACTCGTCCCTTCCATTAGTGAAGCAATGGCAAAGAGACAGCACAAATTAGTGGAACACCGTTTACAACAAGCCCTTCGAATTTCCTTAATTACTGGTGGATGGTCAGTCGTTATTTTATATGTATTTGCTTCACCCGTCTTAACGCTTATGTATGGATCGGACAGTGCAACAGCGTTCATCCAACTTCTTGCACCCTGCTTTTTATTTCATTATTTTCAAAGCCCACTTACATCTGTGTTGCAAGCTTTAAACTTAGCAAGAGCTGCAATGATGAACACATTTATTGGCGCTATCGTGAAATTAATCGTTATTTTTGTACTAGCTTCAAAGCCAGAGTTTCAAATGATGGGAGTTGCCCTCGCTATTGCAGCAAATATAGTGACGGTAACATTCCTTCACTATGCTACTGTTTTAAAGAAAATTAAATTTACCATTTATGCAAAAGACTATATTTTTGGAGGACTTGCCATCGGTATTGCAGGGGCCTTCGGTTTTTACCTTCATAAGTATATTATTTTCTCTCATTCACTTGGCGTACAAACATTATGGGAAATCACTTTAACAACAATCGTTTATATTTTCCTCCTCTTTGCTTTCAAACTCATTCGAAAAGAAGAGCTGAGTCGCCTCCCTATCATTCGGAAACTTTCATTTTTGAAGTAAATAGGCTTACTATTCAATACGGTAAGCCTCTAGTTTCCTTTCAAATCCACAAAAAATTGGCCATTTTGAAAGCTGCAGTATAAAATTTGTGCTATATCGTTATAACCTAAGTTTTTTAATTTTCCAATGAGCCATTCGTCTGTATGTTCAATCATTTGCAAATGATTGAATTGAATTTCTCCATCAATAATTAACGGGAGAGTAAAAATAGGCGTATCATTTTTACTCTTTTTACTTTTTTGTTTTTGAAAAATAGACAACTTCCCTGATGGTTCCAAAATAGCGTACTCCACATCCCGCACATCTCCAACTCCTTGCTCCCTTAATTGCATCATTAAATCATCTATGTTATAGCGCTGTTTCCGCATCTTTTTTTCATCAATCTTTCCCGCATTTATAAGAATAGCTGGCTCTCCTTCTATTAAATGCCGAAATCGTTGAAACTTTAAAGAAATGACTGACAAAATAATTTGTATGCACATAAGAAAAGTCATCGGAACTAATTGATGCCAAAGTGATTTATCCGTATTTTCAATTGCTACTACGGCCATTTCTCCAAGCATAATGAATACGACTAGATCTAATACACTTAGCTCTCCAATTTCACGTTTACCCATAAGGCGGAAAATAATTAAGATAATGATATACAAAAGCATCGTCCGGCCAATTATTGATACCCATTCCATTTCTACATCTCCTTTTTTATTTATAGACTTCCCTACAAAAAAGAAACTAGTCTAACTTGATCAAAATGAAAATATGCTTGTATTAAAAAGGGGGAATTCATAAATGGATGGAACGAAAAAATTATCAACTGCAATCGGCTTCGGTATTATTACCCTACTTATCCTCGCATCTATTACTAGCATGGTTATAGCTCTATTGTTAAAGTTTACGAATATGAATGAAGGGACATTAACCGTTACTATTTTGATACTAGCTCTTCTATCTATGCTTATGTCTGGGTTTATTGCTGGAAAAAAGGCGCAAGGGAAAGGTTGGCTAGTAGGTTTCACAACAGGACTTACATTCGCCATACTTGTTTTTCTAGTTAACTATTTAGGCTTCTCTCAAACTTTATCGAACCCACAGTTACTCTACCAATTAGCATTAATGGGTGCGAGTACACTCGGTGGTATTTTCGGAGTAAATATGTCAAAACAAAATAACTAAAAAAGGCCCTGCATATTTCATGCAGGGCCTTCATCATTAGTTTTTCACAACTTCACGAATCGCATTGCGATCGAAAGTTAAGTGTGAACCACCAGATTTAACAACGATTTTCGTTTCATCTACTGATTCAATTGTACCGTGTAAGCCACCAATCGTTATGATAGCATCACCTTTTGACAACTCATTTTGCATTTGAGCAACTGCTTTTTGACGCTTTTGTTGCGGGCGAATTAATAAGAAATAGAAAATCGCAAACATCGCAACGATCATAATGATATTCATCATACCTGGATTCATCTTTTGTTCCTCCTTTTAAATTATGTATTAGAAGTTTTTAGCATTCGGTTTATTAAAGCCATACTGTTCAAAGAACTCTTCGCGGAAATCGCCAAGACGGTCTTCACGAATAGCTTGTCTCACCTGCTCCATTAAGTTTAACAGAAAATGAAGGTTGTGATAAGACGTTAAACGAATTCCGAACGTTTCATCACATTTCATTAAGTGACGAATATACGCACGAGAGTAATTTTTACATGTGTAGCAATCACAGTTCGGATCAAGCGGACCGAAGTCTCTAGCGAATTTCGCATTTTTTACAACTAAACGACCTTCACTTGTCATACATGTACCATTTCGAGCTATACGAGTTGGAAGTACACAGTCAAACATATCAACACCGCGAATTGCACCATCAATTAACGAGTCAGGAGAACCTACTCCCATTAAGTAACGTGGTTTATTATCCGGAAGAAGTGGTGTTGTAAACTCAAGAACACGGTTCATAATATCTTTCGGTTCACCAACAGATAGACCGCCTATAGCATATCCAGGGAAGTCCATTGAAACAAGATCTTTCGCACTTTGACGACGAAGCTCTTCAAACTCTCCACCCTGTACAATACCGAATAAACCTTGATCTTGTGGACGTTCATGTGCTTTTAAGCAACGCTCTGCCCAGCGGCTTGTACGTTCTACAGATTTCTTCATATATTCAAAAGTAGCTGGGAATGGTGGACACTCATCAAATGCCATCATGATATCTGAACCTAATGCATTTTGGATTTCCATCGCTTTTTCTGGTGATAAGAATAATTTATCTCCGTTTAAGTGGTTACGGAAGTGAACACCTTCCTCTTCGATACGGCGGAAGTCACTTAAACTAAATACTTGGAAACCACCAGAATCTGTTAAAATTGCACGATCCCAGTTCATAAATTTATGCAAACCGCCTGCTTCGCGTACAATTTCATGACCTGGACGTAACCATAAGTGATACGTATTACTTAAGATAATGCCCGAATCCATTGCCTTTAATTCTTCTGGTGACATCGTTTTAACTGTTGCAAGTGTACCAACTGGCATAAATGTTGGTGTATCAAATGAACCGTGTGGCGTATGTACACGACCTAAACGCGCACCCGTTTGTTTACAAGTTTTAATAAATTCATAACGAATTGCTGTCATAATTTACTCCTTTTATTTGTTTCTCATTTTAGCGTGAGATGCAACGAACATCGCATCACCGAAACTAAAGAAACGATATTTTTCTTTTACTGCTTCATTGTAAGCATGAAGTACATTATCTCTATTTGAAAATGCACTTACAAGCATAATTAATGTTGATTTTGGCAAATGGAAGTTTGTAATTAAACCATCAATTGCTTTAAATTCATAACCTGGGTACATAAAAATATCTGTCCATCCAGAAGCAGCGCAAAGCTTACCATCATGATCTGTCGCAATTGTTTCTAACGTACGAGTTGATGTCGTACCTACTGTAATAATACGTCCACCATTCTCTTTCACACGATTTAATAACACAGCCGTCTCTTCAGACATATGGTAATATTCTGCGTGCATATGGTGCTCTTCAATCGTATCTGCAGAAACTGGTCTAAATGTTCCAAGCCCTACGTGAAGTGTAATGAAAGCTAATTGAACACCCTTTTGCTTTAACTTCTCAAGTAACTCTTCTGTAAAGTGAAGTCCCGCAGTCGGCGCTGCTGCTGAACCAATTTCTTTCGCATATACTGTTTGGTAGCGATCGCGATCTTCTAGCGTCTCTTTAATATATGGAGGAAGTGGCATTTCCCCAAGTTCATCTAAAATTTCATAGAAGATGCCGTCATATGAAAATTCAAGCTGACGTCCACCTTGATCTGCAGTTCCTGTGCAAGTTGCTTTTAATTTCCCTTCGCCAAAAGAGATCACGGTTCCTTCTTTTACACGTTTCGCTGGCTTAACAAGCGTTTCCCACGTATCGCCTTCTTCTTGTTTTAGAAGAAGTACTTCAATGTGTGCACCTGTATCTTCCTTCACACCATGCAAACGAGCAGGCATAACTTTCGTTTCATTTAAAACTAAGCAATCCCCCTCATGTAAGTAAGAAAGAATGTCTGTAAAATGTTTATGCTCAATATCACCGGTTTCACGATCTAACACCATTAATCTTGATGTTTCACGATCCTCTAATGGGACTTGTGCAATAAGTTCTTCTGGTAAATGAAAATCAAACAGATTAATATCCATAACTATATCCACCTATTTCTTATTTAAATCGATTTATTATATACATAATAAAAGATAATACAATACTTAACACAATACATGTAATGATAGGAAAATAAAAGGTAACGTTTCCTTTTTTCACAAAAATATCGCCTGGAAGTCTTCCAATGAACTTCCAAGCTAGACCAACAACAATGAGTAAAATACCAGCTGTAATAAGCAGCTTTGGCATCTCCGTCATGCTTTTGGCATCTCCATTCCGAAATGTTCATATGCAAGCGGAGTTACAATACGGCCTCTTGGAGTTCGTTGTAAAAAGCCAATTTGTAATAAATATGGCTCATACACATCTTCAATCGTATGAGATTCTTCCCCAATCGTCGCCGAAACTGTTTCTAGTCCAACTGGACCACCGCGGAACTTTTCAATAATACCAAGTAATAATTTATGGTCAATATGATCAAGACCTAATTTATCTACTTGCAGTAGTTCTAACGCCATTTGTGTAATTTCCATTGCAATTGTTCCGTCGCTGCGAACTTGTGCGAAGTCCCGTACACGTCGTAATAAACGATTCGCTATACGAGGTGTACCACGAGCACGTCTTGCAATTTCTAGTGCAGCTAACGAATCTATTTCAACTTCAAACACTTCTGCTGTACGTTCGACAATCGCAGAAAGCTGATCTACTGTATAATACTCTAAGCGTGAAAGTACACCGAAACGGTCACGAAGTGGTGCTGATAATGCACCTGCACGCGTCGTTGCCCCAACTAGCGTAAATGGAGGTAAGTCTAATCGTACAGAGCGCGCTGATGGTCCTTTTCCAATCACGATATCAAGGCAAAAATCTTCCATCGCCGGGTATAGCACTTCTTCAATAGATCTATGCAAACGATGAATTTCATCAATAAATAATACATCTCCAGGCTGAAGCGCTGTTAATACAGCTGCTAAATCTCCTGGTCTTTCAATTGCGGGACCTGACGTCGTTCGAATGTTAACACCCATTTCATTGGCAATAATATTCGCAAGCGTCGTTTTACCAAGTCCAGGTGGGCCATATAAAAGTACGTGGTCTAACGTTTCTTCACGCATTTTCGCCGCTTCAATAAACACTTCTAAATTATGTTTCGCTTTATCTTGGCCAATATACTGACGGAGCGTCTGTGGCCGTAATGAATACTCTAAATCCGCATCTTCGTATCCAGATTCCCCTGAAAGGAGACGTTCGTCCATTATACTCACCTCTTACCGTTTAGTAAAAGACTAAGTGCCTTTTTAATATATTGATCCGTCGTTAATGATTCTTTTAATAACTCTGGTACAACGCGAGAAACTTCTCGTTCTGCATAACCAAGTGCACGCAGCGCTTCCAGTGCTTCATCAAGTTCCACTGATGAACCTTTCTTCTCATCAAAACTTTCAACATCTGAGAACAAATCAACAAACGCATCTGGTACAACATCTGCTAGTTTTCCTTTTAAATCTAAAATCATTTGGCGCGCTGTTTTCTTTCCGACGCCTGGGAACTTCACTAAGAACTTCTCATCTTCATGTTCAATCGCTTGAACGACCTGTCCAGTTTGACCAGAAGCTAAAATTGCAAGAGCGCCTTTTGGTCCAATGCCAGACACACCTAACAACTTAGTAAATAATAAACGCTCTTCACGTGTTTTAAACCCGTAAAGTGCCATAATATCTTCTCTCACATAATGATATGTATAGACACGGATTTCTTGCTTACTTCTTTGAAATACATACGGATTTGGTGTGAAAATTTGATAACCAATTCCATTATGGTCAATTACGACATATTCCGGTCCTACATGCTCCACGTAACCTGTAACATATTCAAACAAAATACGATCTCTCCCTCTCAAATCATGTATTCCATTTTAACATATTTAACAATAGAAAAGCGAGACTGCCCCAACAAATGTTCTCTATTTGAAACTTCTGTGATTTTCCATTGACAGAAAGGATAAAGCACCTTAATATACAGAAGTCGATAATGATTATCAATATTAATTAAAGGGGTTACATCAGGATGAAACAAAAGCTATTTATTTTATTTACTATTATGCTAGTTGTTCTTTCTATCGTTGGCTGTTCTTCTCAAAAAGAGGAAGCAAAAGCAAAAGAACAACCGAAAACAAAAGTTGTAAAACATGCTAAAGGGGAAGCAACAATTCCAGTTAATCCAAAGAGAATTGTTGATTTATCTGGATCAACAGAGGAATTATTAATCCTTGGACATAAACCTGTTGGCACAGCAAACACATATAAAGATAAAATCCAAAATCACTTAACTGACAAGCTAGACGGCGTAAAGGCAGTCGGCTGGTACTGGGCGCCTAAAGTTGACCTAGAGGCTGTTACAGCTTTAAAACCAGACTTAATTATTTTAAACAATCGTCAATTGAAAATTTATGATCAACTAGAAAAAGTTGCACCGACAGTTGTTCTAGAAACAAATCTAGAAGACTGGCGTGGTAAGTTTAAAGAAGTAGGTAAACTATTTGACGAAGAGAAGAAAGCTGACAAATGGATTGCAGACTACGATAAAAAAGCAGACTCTTTATCAAAAAAAATTAAAGAAAAAACAAAAGATGAAAACTTTATGTTCGTCGCAGTTACACCTCAAAACTTCCGTGTATACGGTAGCTTCGGATACGGTGACATCATCTTTAACGATTTAAAGCTTCCAGCAACAAAAGGTACAGATTTAAAACAAACGATGGCACAAGTATCACTAGAAGGCCTTGTTGCATTCCAGCCTGACCAAATGTTTGTCGTAAACTTCGGCGGTGAAGCTGATAAAGTGTACGAAGACTATAAAAACAGTGCCGTTTGGAAAGATAATAAAGCAGTAAAAAACAATCACGTATACGAAGTATCAAATGAAGTCTTCAATACGAAAGCATTCAATCCAATCGGAAAAGATATGCTAATTGATGAAATTGCAAAAGAAATTTTAGCTAAAAATAAATAAGAAAAAGCAGCTTACCATGAGCTGCTTTTTTTCTTATTTTGCACTGCATACTGCTTCATTTTTTCGATTGTCTTCACAAAACCTTCTTTTGATTTTATGCGAATACCACGTTTCAATTTCGCACGCTCATAACTCTCAAGCTTTTTCATATCAATTTGAAAGAAGGAGTGGATCGCGTTATCACTTTTCGGTACCCCTTTGAAAATTTGTAATATCCCTTCCTCTGAAACACCAAAATAACCGCTCGTTTTCAGTAAAGGAGAAATATCATCAACTTTCTTTTGTAATACAATTTGTACATCATCACGATCAACAAGTTGCCATTCCTTATATTGTTGCAAAAACTTTTCTAAATCCGCTACTTTTTCTGTCAGTATTTCCTCACTTACTTCTCCATCAACATACATGCGCTCTAATAAAATTGTAACTTGAGGTTCTTTTTCTACTACTTCTGCCCTCACATCGGATCCATAAGCTAAGCAAAACATCATAACGAAAGCTTGCAATGCAATTAGTATCCATTTCATTTCCGTTCACCTCTTCTAGGCAAAATCATACTTTCATTTGTAGTTTTTCCGGAAATGGGGGTTTTATCCCTAATTCATAGATTGCTCCCATTAAGACTTATAGAGTCCAATTATTTCTACCTATTTCGAAACATATTGATTATGTGAAAGCTTTTTTATACCTTTATTTGATTGTACCGTTGCTATATAAACCCCAATTAATACGATTATCATCCCAACTATTTGTTGCCACGTAACAGCTGCTCCATATAATACGACTGATATACCAGTAGCCACAATAGGAGTTAGATTTAAATACATACTCGCTTTGCTTGCACCTAGCTCTTCTACTCCTTTATTAAACACGATATATCCAATTAACGTCCCACATATGACCATATACAACATTTCTATCCATCCTTGTAAAGAAAGCGTTAAAACCTTTCCCCATCCATCTTCATATAGAGAAAGGCCTGCTAAAAACACAGTACCTAATACCGTCATACTCATTGTAATTAACAAAGGGGATATGCCACGCATAACCTTTTTTCCTGTTAAGCTATATAACACCCCACAGATTAAAGCAGCTATAAATAGAAGATCTCCCTTATTAAATGACAAAGACATAAGTATATTCATTGAACCACTCGTAATAACAACTATTACACCGATAAGGGACAAAATTAAACTTATTCCCACTTTTATACTCCAAGACTCTTTAAAAAATAATATTGCTCCCAATGTTACAAAAACGGGCATTGTAGCAATAATAAGTGAGCCATTCATAGTAGAAGTATAGTTAAGTCCCATAAAGAAAAAAACATTGTAGCCAAAAATACCTGTTAGTGATACAAATAGCAACCCTTTCCAATTCTTTAATAACAAACTTGTATTCCACTCAGATTTCATAAAAACTATGCCTATTAAAATACAACCAGCTAAACCAAAACGAATTGTTGCCGCGGTAATCGGTGGAATTTCAGTAATAACATGCTCTGCTGTTGCAAAAGATCCACCCCAAAACAAAGGAACAAGTAACATAATTACATACATACGGTTTATTCTGTTCATTTTTATTACCCCTTTCATGTAAACAAGTTTAAAAGTTTAAACTTGTTTACATGTTAGTTAAAAAAAATTAATAATTTGACTCTATTGCTTGAAGTAAATCCTTTACCTGTTTTAAAAATTCTCCGGCTATTATAGAATAAAAAGTTTCTTTTCCATTCCGATCCGCTACAATTAGTTCTGCTTGTTTTAAAATTTTCAAATGATGCGAAACAGCTGGTCTAGAAATCCCCATTTCATCTGTTATTTGTGTTACATTCATCTGTTTGTTTTCTAATAACAACATAATAATTTGCTGACGATTCGCATCTCCTAGCGCCTGAAATATAGGTGTTACGATTTGAAATTTTTCTAACACAACTTCTGTATTTCTACATTCAAAATTCTTCATATTCTCTTCATCCCAACCTTTTATATCTGAAACACATGTAATATATTACCATTCAATAGTAACCCTTTCACATACACTTGTAAATAACTTTATTTTCTGACTTTAAAGCAATAAAAAAGAGAAGACCGGATTCCTCCATTCTTCTCTTTACATTTGTATAAAATGAAAGACGCCTGCAAAGCAGGCGTCTTGATGCGTTTACGGCGAGAGACCAGGCGACCACATTCGCGTGTTTAGCACTTAAGCATATCTCTCGTCTTACGTAAATTAGCTCATCGCTTTGCTAATATAACATTAATAAGATAGAAGCGCAACATGTTTATAAAAATATTATATTTCCTCTTTCATCCAAATGAATTATATGTAAATTATAAATTGATAAATGTAATATATATGTTACAATTAATATAACAGCGAAATCATAATTAACAGGAGATGGATATTGTGAAAAAAATTAAGGATGAACGACTCATTCTGCAAACGTTAAAAAACATACGTATTGCCTTTCTTTTTCAATCACTCGGTATAATTGGAATTTTAGGGTATATCGGATTCACTGAAGGAATGGATCAAATTACAAAATCTCCATTATGGTTATTATTTATGCTTACGAGTATTTTAATTGCTTATTTACAGTTAAGCGTTTCAATCGATGTAGAAGAAAGTGAAAAGGATATAAAGTTAACTCCCTATTACAAAATTGTTTTACGTTCTCTTATTGTTGGAATTATTATAGCTATTATTTATATCATTTTCAGTCCAGAAAGACCTCTGTTTGAAGCTATCCTTACAGGTAGTATTTTCTTCATATGCTTTTTAACTTCTTATTCCGTTAGTTATTTCATAAAAAAACGTCGTTTACAAGACGACGATGAATAAAGAGGAAGGGCTAGCCCTTCCTCTTTTATTTTGCTATCGCATAGTACCAGTTAAACCGTAACGAATGTCTCGGAACATATTTGTTATGTCACGATTAAAATCGTTTGTAACTGTGCCGTTACGTAAACGCGTACTCATTGCATCGACACGAGTAAACATGTCATTTCTTACAGAAACATATACGTTTCTATTTCCAACTTCATTCACAACAGCTTGACGAATTTCGTTCGCCATCGCTGTTTCATTCGTCGTTGTATTACGTGGTTTTACCGCAATCGCTACATCGTTTCCATATACAACTGTAGAAACTCGATCTACGTTATTCATACGTTTTACACGATTCGTAATTTTCTCTGCAGTTTTACCATCATTGTTAATGTATGAATTGTTCATTGTAATATTACGAGTTGGATGCGGATTAGCAATTTGCCCGTTGTAATTTACATCGCGGTAATAATTGTATCCTGTATCGTTACGACCATTTCTATATGTTACATAATCTGTATAACGATCGTTACGCGCTACATTATCACGATACTGGTGTGTATCATTATAAGATGTACGCTCATAATTGTAGTTACGTCCATCCATGGCATTATTATTTTTTGGTGTACCACATGCAGCTAATGCACTGGTAACTAACAAAGAAGCAGCAATAACTTTTACTTTCGTATTCAATACAAAAACCCCCTCTGTTAGAATGGACTTCTCTTTCGAAAAGCTCCCCCTTATGATGAGTAACAGAGAGGTTTTTTACACTGTTAATATTTCACTAGGAATTTTCTAACACTTGATGAAAAAACTTTATTTTTTTAATTAACATGAATGCAAAAAAGGCGGGAATAATCCCACCTTTTTTAAACTTCCTCTTCGTCCTCTTCTTCCGAAACTGGCTCTCCGAATACGTTTGGTGGATCTGGTTGATAATACATCGTTCCTGGCTGTGGTGCATATGCTGGCTGAGTTGGTTGATAATATAAAGGATTAGCATATTGTGGTCCACCCGGTTGCGGACTATATAACCTACTTTCTCCTCCGCATCCACAATCTTCTTCACCTTGCACGAGTGGCGGCATATTATTATCCATTGGCATCATATTTGGATTTGGCATAGAAGTATATTGCGGCACCATTTGTTGATACGGCATTTGATTGTATGGATTTTGTTGCGGATATGGCGGCATCATTGGCTGTTGATACGGCATTTGATATGGCATCATATTCGGCGATTGATTATTATCCATTATTGGCATCATGTTTGGCATTTGATTGTTATCCATTATCGGCATCATGTTTGGCATTTGATTGTTATCCATTATCGGCATCATGTTTGGCATTTGATTGTTATCCATTATCGGCATCATGTTTGGCATTTGATTGTTATCCATTATCGGCATCATGTTTGGTATTTGGTTATTATCCATTGTCGGCATCATGTTTGGCATTTGATTGTTATCCATTATCGGCATCATGTTCGGCATTTGATTGTTATCCATTATCGGCATCATATTCGGCGGTTGATTATTATCCATTATCGGCATCATGTTCGGCATTTGATTGTTATCCATTATTGGCATCATGTTTGGCATTTGATTGTTATCCATTATCGGCATCATGTTTGGCATTTGATTGTTATCCATTATCGGCATCATGTTTGGCATTTGATTGTTATCCATTATCGGCATCATGTTTGGTATTTGGTTATTATCCATTGTCGGCATCATGTTTGGCATTTGATTGTTATCCATTATCGGCATTATGTTTGGCATTTGATTGTTATCCATTATTGGCATTATGTTTGGTGGTTGATTGTTATCCATTATTGGCATTATATTCGGCACTTGTATATTTGGCGGTATTACTTGCGGGATAATAACATTTTCTTTTGATACGTTTGGTGAGACTATATTCTCTACATTTTCTTTTTTCACTTGCGGTGACACTATGTTCCCTACATTTTCTTTCTTCACTTGCGGTGACACTATGTTCCCCATATTTTCTTTTTTCACTTGCGGTGAGACTATATTCCCTACATTTTCTTTCTTCACTTGCGGTGAGACTATATTCCCTACATTTTCTTTCTTCACTTGCGGTGAGACTATACTCCCTACATTTTCTTTCTTTACTTGCGGTGAGACTATACTCCCTATATTTTCTTTCTTCACTTGCGGTGAAATTATGTTTCCTACGTTTTCTTTTTTCACTTGTGGTGAGACATTTCCTATATTGTCTTTTTTCGTTTGCGGAGAAATGACGTTGTTAGGTTTCATTTTATTAATTTGAGGAGCAATTAACTCGCTTCCCTTTTTTATTACATCTGAAATTTTATATTCTTTTTTCGCTTTAATTGGCGGTTGCGGTGGCTGCGGTAATACATTAATGGAAAATTTAGTATTCTCCTTCGTAGTTGGTTTTTGCTTTTCTACTTTCTCTATAACAGGTGGTTTTTGAATAACAGACGGCTTTTCAACTGGTTTTTCTTTTTGAATCGGCTTTTCTTGTTGTACTTCTTTTTGCGGCTTCACCTGTATTTCTTTTTGTGGTTTCACTTGCATTTCTTTTTGTGGTTTTACCTGCATTTCTTTTTGCGGTTTTACCTGCATTTCTTTTTGCGGTTTTACCTGCATTTCTTTTTGCGTTTGTTGCATAGCTGGCTCTTGTGTAATCGGTGCTGATTGATACGTAATTTCCTCTTCATCTTCTATTCCAAGTGGAGTTGGTGTTGATGCAAACTCTTTTTGTTGCACCTCTTTTACATATTGTTTTGGCGGCGTGGAACCCGCTCCAGGCTGTTGTTTCACATGAACGCTGTTTGATGGTACTTTAATTTTCATACCTGGCATGATTAAATCTGGATTACTAAGCTGTGTATTTGTTTTTTTCAGCGTGTCAAAATCCACTCCGTACTTTTTTGCAATTTTCCAAAGGGTATCCCCTTTTTGCACGATATGAATTTTCAAATTTTCCCCCTCCTGTATAACTTATCTATAAGTAAAAACACTTTGAGGTAACACTTTCGAAAAGACTTTAATTTCATTTTACTTTTATCACTTCAAACAATATGACTTGAAGTGGAATAAGCATAAAAAAATCACAATGATTTCCTCAACACAATGTATGCCTATTTCATTCTTGTTATGATTATATGTACAAAAAAAGCAACGGAAATCCCGTTGCTTTAAACGCGTTCTAACATACGATTTAATGCAAGAACCGCTTCTTCTGTTACTTGATTTTCTACACGAATAACGTTAATTTCTTCTCCTCTTTCTATATTCTCAAGCGCCCATAGTAAGTGAGGTAAATCAATTCGGTTCATTGTTAAGCACGGACACATAAACGGATTTAGCGACATAATTTCTTTACCTGGATGTTGCTGAATAATTCGGTTCACTAAATTCATCTCTGTACCAATCGCCCACTTACTTCCCGCTGGAGCAGCTTCAATCATATCAATAATATATTTCGTTGACCCTGCATAATCAGAAGCGGCAACAACTTCATAACAACATTCAGGGTGAACAATAATATTCATATCCGGATGATTTTTTCGCACGCTTTCAATGTTTTTCACAGTAAAATTTTGATGAACAGAACAATGGCCTTTCCATAAAATCACTTGAATTTCTTCTATATCTCCATCGTACTCTAATGAATCTGTATGCGGGTTCCATACTGCCATTTTATCTAACGGGATGCCTAAGTCGTACGCTGTATTTCTTCCTAAATGTTGGTCTGGTAAAAAGACGAGACGTTCTTTTTGTGTAAACGCCCAAGACACCATCTGTTTTGCATTAGAAGAGGTTACTGTTGCCCCTCCATTACGACCGCAAAATGCTTTAATCGCAGCTGTTGAATTTACATACGTTAGCGGAATCATCGTATCCCCAAATAATTTTGCGAGCTCTTTCCACGCTCTTTCTGTTTGCTCAATATCTGCCATATCCGCCATTGAACACCCTGCACGCATATCTGGTAAGATGACAACTTGATCCTCTGTCGTTAACATATCTGCTGTTTCCGCCATAAAGTGTACACCACAAAACACAATATATTTCGCCTCTTTATTACTCGCTGCAACTTGTGCAAGTTGCAACGAATCCCCTGCTGCATCTGAAAATTGTACCACTTCATCTTTTTGATAATGATGCCCTGGAATAAATAGCAATTCACCCATTTTTTCTTTAATTTCGCGAACACGCTCTTCCATTTCTAATGTAGACATCGTTTGATAACGCTCTGGTAACATTACTTCGATTGGCTGAACTTTCTCTAGAATACTCATTTATGATTCTCCCCCTCTAAACCACTCTCATCACGCCTCAATATTAAAACTAATATCGAGTGCTTTCACTGAATGTGTTAACGCCCCAAGTGAAATATAATCCACTCCTGTTTTTCCATATTTCGATAAATCTTCAATTGTAATACCACCTGAAGCCTCCGTAACGATGGCACTCGGTACAATTTTTGAAAACTCACGAATCTCATCTGGCGTGCGATTATCGAACATAATAACATCTGCGCCGGCCTCTACCGCTTCTCTCACTTGCGCCTCTGTCTCTGTTTCGACTTCTACTTTCACCATATGTCCCAATCTTTCTTTCACCGATGTAACAGCTTTTGTAATCGATCCAGCAAACGTAATATGATTGTCTTTAATCATGACACCATCATACAAACCGAATCTGTGGTTAAATCCGCCTCCGCACACTACCGCATATTTATCAAACATACGTAGTCCCGGCATCGTTTTTCTCGTATCACAAATACGCGTATGATTGCTATCTAACGTAAGTACTGCTTTACGAGTCATCGTTGCTATCCCGCTCATACGCTGAATAATATTTAATATAACGCGCTCCGCTGTTAATAAAGATGCAATAGGCCCTTTAGCTGTTGCTATAATTTCACCTATTTCTACTAAGTCCCCATCTTTTTTATGGAGTGTAACTTCAATTTTTTCGTCAATTAGTTTAAAACCCTCTTCTATTACTAAACTCCCCGCAAAGACCCCTGTATCCTTTACAAGAAACGTTCCTTTTGCAATTGCATTATCGGGAAAGATAAGCTGCGATGTTACATCTCTTTCTCCTATATCTTCTAGAAAAAATCTATTTAGTGCTTCCTTAACTTTTAATATGTTCATAAAACCCCTCTTCCCCTTATTAAACAAGTTGTAGTTTTCTTCTCACTCGAATAATCTCTTTCCTTACTCTATTTCTTTCTGGATAATCACTGCGATAATGACCACCAATACTTTCTTTTCTTTGCAATGCTGATACTGTTATAAGCTCACAAACTGTTAACATATTAATAAGCGTAATCTCTTCATTTGTAAGAGCATCATATTGTAATATCATATTTCTCACACCGTACCTACTAAACCATCTCGTAGCATATGATAAATTTTTCTCTGTTCGCACAATCCCAACATACTTCATCATGTGTTCTTGTATTTCTTCTTTCAACGGTAAATCATTAAGAGCTATAAAACTTTTCCCTCTCTCTTCCGGTACATTTTTTCTTTCTTGTGCTGGTCTAGCTAAAATGTGTTTTCCTATCCGTCTTCCGCACACAAGACCTTCCAATAATGAATTACTCGCCAATCTGTTCGCACCATGAACTCCATTACACGCCACTTCACCGACCGCATATAAGTTGGGAATGGACGTCTCCCCATCACAATTCGTCTTCACGCCGCCCATATGAAAATGAGCACCCGGTACGACCGGAATAAGGTTCCTTTTTAAGTCAACGCCATTCTTTTTACATAATGATGAAACGGTCGGAAATCGCTGTTCAAAGTTTTGAATAGTTTCGATGTTTAAGTACACTTTTTCACCCGTAAGAAGTTGTTCATGAATAGCTCTTGCCACTACATCACGCGGAGCAAGATCTTTCCCGGGATGTATATCCATCATAAAACGCTGTCCCTTTTCATTTATAAGGACAGCTCCTTCCCCGCGAACTGCTTCAGAAACGAGACCACAACATCGCCCGCCCACGTATAACATTGTCGGATGAAATTGTACAAATTCTAGATCAACTAGTTCACCACCAGCTCGATATATCATCGCAAGTCCATCACCCGTAATTGTCTCGTCATTCGACGTAAAGGCGTACAAGCCACCAATTCCTCCTGATGCTAACACCGTATTATCAGCATAGTAACGCTTCAACTCCCCTTCACTATTTCGCGTTAAAACTCCTATGCATTTATTATTTTCTATCATAAAATCGAGCACCATCTCTTGCTCTACAACAGTAACGTACGGAACTACTTCTTGAATTAAATGTTCTAATAAATTTTTACCAGTTGCATCTCCTCCCGCATGTAAAATACGACGTTTTCGATGCGCTCCTTCTTTACCAAGGTGAAGCTCTTTTTCATCCCCATCAAACTTCATTCCATTTGTAATAAGCTTATTTATTTCTTTCGGCCCCTCTTCAACTAAATACCGAACTGCCTCTTCATTGTTATAATGACAACCTGCCACTAATGTATCTTCAAAATGCCCACTCGAATCGTCATATGCAGCAACAGCCGCAGCAATTCCCCCTTGAGCTAAATACGTATTGTTATTGCGTCCTGTTTTTTTTGTGATAATTATCACATTCTTTTCGTGACAAAGCTCTTTTGCAACACGAAGTGCCGCAACGCCACTTCCAATAATCAAGACATCTGCACTTGGCATAATTGTTGCCTCCTACTTTACACTTTTCAACTGTCTTGACACCTATATTTACATAGTTTTAAAATAATGACAAGAGTTTTTTTACAATTCTTATTTTCACTATCATTCTCAAAACAAAAATAAACATCACTCTTACTGAAGAGAGGAATTCACATGATGATATATCTTGATTACGCAGCAACAACGCCTATGAGCGAAGAAGCTTTAGAAACATATATACAAGCGACAAAAACATATTTCGGAAATGAACAAAGTTTACACGATATTGGCGGAAGCGCATCTTCTTTATTACAAGTTTGTAGAGAAACATTTGCAGAAATGATTGGGGGCAAGGAACAAGGTGTATTCTTCACAAGCGGTGGTTCAGAGTCTAACTATCTTGCGATTCAATCACTTCTAAATGCTAGAAATGAGAAACATATTATTACGACACCTATGGAACACGCATCGATTCGAAGTTATTTTCAATCCTTACAATCGCAAGGCTATACAATTACTGAAATTCCTGTTGATAAAAGCGGGCTAATTCATGTAGCGGATTTAGAAGCAGCTATTACGGAAAATACTGTTCTAGCAAGTATACAGCACGGAAATTCTGAAATCGGAACCGTTCAAAACATTGCAGAGATCGGAGCACTCTTAAAAAAATATAATGTTTTATTTCATTCGGACTGCGTTCAAACATTTGGTAAACTTCCAATAGACGTTACAGCAATGAAGATTGATAGTCTCTCAGTTTCAGCCCATAAAATATACGGACCAAAAGGTGTCGGTGCTTGCTATATAAATCCGCAAACGCGCTGGGAACAAGTATTTCCGGGAACTTCTCATGAAAAAGGATTTCGCCCTGGTACAGTGAACGTTCCTGGCATCGCTGCTTTTTTAACGGCTGCAGAGCATATATTAAAAAATCAAAAGAAAGAGAGCTTCCGTTTTCAAGAGTTACGATCCTATTTTTTAAAGCAATTACAAACACTTCCTCTAGAAATTGAAGTGGAAGGACATTCTACTTCTTGTTTACCACATATTATTGGGGTTACAATAAAAAGAATAGAAGGTCAGTATACAATGTTAGAATGTAACCGTCATGGTATTGCCATTTCAACTGGAAGTGCTTGCCAAGTCGGTAAACAAGAACCTTCGAAAACAATGCTCGCAATTGGAAAAACGTATGAAGAGGCAAAACAATATGTCCGCTTTTCTTTCGGACATCACACAACGAAAGAACAAATTGATACAACTATTCATGCACTACACACAATTGGAAATCAATTTTATAGAGGTGTTAAATCATAATGAAGCAAAATGATCAAAAAAAGATTTTAGGTGAAGAAAGACGACAACTCATCCTTCAGTGGCTTCTCGCTGCAAACGAACCGTTATCTGGGAATGAACTATCGAAAAAGACAAACGTAAGTCGACAAGTGATTGTGCAAGATATTTCCTTACTTAAAGCACGAAACGAACCAATTATTGCAACTGCTCAAGGATATTTATATTTAAAACCACAAGAGAAGCAACAAGCTTTCGAACGCGTAATTGTATGCCAACATAAACCAGCGGAAGTACGTCAAGAACTTACAATGCTTGTTGACCATGGCGTTACGATTAAAGATGTAAAAGTTGAGCATCCTGTATACGGTGACTTAACAGCATCCATCATGGTAAGTAATCGCTTTGATGTAGAGCAATATTTACAAAAAATCGAAAACACAAATGCTTCCTATCTTTCACAACTAACCGATGGTATTCACTTACATACAATTGAGGCTGATTCTAAAGAGAAATTAGATGCCGCTTGTGAGGCACTAGACCGCGCTGGATTTCTAGTTTATTAATGTAAAGCACAGAGTTTTTTATCATACTCTGTGCTTTTATTTTGTAGATGTTATAATATTGTAAACAATTATAAAGGAGATCAAATATGGGAATTGAACTCGTTCACTTTAGCACCGGTAAACCGAAACAAATGAAATATGGCGAAGATAAAGAAATGATAACAGGTATATGTAAAGATCCTACAGAAGAGGCCTTTCTCTCAAAAGACGGATTCCGTGGTGATGATGTAGCGGATTTAAAACACCACGGGGGACCTGATCGCGCAGTTTGTGTGTACCCACACGAGCATTACGCACTATGGGAAGAGGAATTTCAAACTACGCTTCCAGCTTCCACATTTGGTGAAAACATTACCGTAACAAATATGTTAGAGCGTGATGTTTGCATCGGAGATACATATCAACTAGGTGAAGCAATCATTCAAGTGACACAAGCTCGCGTCCCTTGTAGCACAATTTCAAAACGTCTTGGTATCCCTGGCATACTGCCGCGCATTGTAGCAACTGGATTTACTGGCTACTTATGCCGCGTTCTTCAAGAAGGTACTGTACGTCAAGATTCTAAAATTACATTACTAGAACGTCCATCAAAAAATGTATCTGTTTTGTTCTCTAACGAAATTTATTTTCATAATAGAAAAGATAAAGATGGCATTGAGAAGATTCTTGCTGTTCCAGAACTAGCCGAGATTTGGCGTGGTCAGTTAGAGGATCGTCTTGCGAAGTTAAAATAAAAAATCCCACCATTTATAGGTGGGATTTTATTTATCTATTCTATTGCATCTCTTGCCTCAAGAGCATAGACAGCCTGCTCTGCACCAAACCGATGATACGTTTTGATTAACTTCATATGTAACCTTTCTAAAAGTTTACGCGAAGGTGTATTAGCCATTTGTGTTACTGCAATTACTTTTGATAAATGTAAATCCTGAAAACCATACTGAATTACTGCTTGAACAACTTCTGTTGCATAGCCAACTCCCCAGTACATCGGCAAAAATTGATAAGATACTTCAATATCCTTATTAACATCATTTGGATCGAGCGATACTACTCCCAAAAACGCTTTTGTTTCCTTCTCTTTAACAATCCAATACCAACAATTTTCTTCCGGATGCAACATATCATTCACAACATCTCTAATCGACTCTTCTTCACGCGGTCCACCAAGATATTTTCTCACTTCTGCATTTAAATATAGTTCTTTTATACTTTCGTAATCTAATTCATGAACTGTATTTAATAAACAACGTTTCGTTTCAAGCAAATTTAACAACCCCCTCACCCCTTACAACCAATAAGAAGAATAACTCCCCAGCACAGTAACAGAAAAACCAAGTGCTTCAAGTTCCATCGTTACGCCTGGCAACAATACATCATCATATGCTTTGTCGACATCGATTAAGAAAAAGTAATTTCCAAGGCCTGTTTTCATCGGGCGCGATTCGATTTTTGATAAGTTTAATTTTCTCCATGCGAAAGCTGATAACACTTGATATAGTGCCCCTGCGTAATCAGCAGGTAACGTTATCATAAGCGTCGTTTTCTCTCCTCGGTTTTCTCCGTTATTTGGGAGTATTGCTTTCTTTTTCTTATGCAGAACAAGGAAACGCGTATGATTGTTTTTGTGCGTATGAATGTCATGCCTTACAATTGTTAATCCGTATTTTTCTGCCGCTGCTTCATTTGCAATGGCGGCGATTTTTTCTTCAGGATGTTCTTTCACATATTGCGCAGCAGCGCTTGTTGATGTCATATCGCGAACGGTTACCCCTTTTAATTCCTCATTTAAAAATTTATGGCACTGTGCAATAGCATGTGGATGAGAATGTACAGCATATACTTCTTCCCACACTTCTGCATACTGCGGATGTACAAGTAAGTGTTGCTGAATCGGTACTGTAATTTCTCCTACAATAGAAAGTGGTTGCTCATGTACGAGGTAATCAACTGTTATATTCACTGAACCTTCTATGGCGTTTTCTAGTGGTACCACTGCATAATCTACATTTCCATTTGCAGCTGCATCAATACAGTCTGGAATCGTTCGATACGGTACATGCTCTGCTTCCGGAAAAAAACGACTCACCGCCATATTTGTAAATGTTGCTTCTGGTCCTAAATATCCTACTCGAATCATCGTCTTTTCCCCTCTTTTTCGTTTTCTTACTGTTATACCATACTTTTTTATATTCTTCTATGTAAATTTCGAATATTAAAAAAAGACTAGCATTCGCTAGTCTAAATGTTTCCAATATTCTCTTTGAGCGAAAAAGAAATACATGATGCATGCAGCAATATAATACAGAATAAACAAGCCTACTTTTCTTAATGAACCATCCATAAAGATCGTATTATGAAACGTATATAACGCAACTGCACTATGCATACTCCCTACTATAATTGGCGCAAAAAATAGCACACACAATTGCCAACGGGAAATTTTCCACACTTCTTCTTTCGTCATTCCAAGTTTAGAGAGCGCCCCGTACTGTTTACGATCCGATGCAATATTATGAAACCATTTAAAATATACGATGCTACATGATGTAAGGAAAAATAATATACTAATGAATGAGCCTACAAATAGAGTAATATCACCGAACGCTTTCATAGTCACATATAACTCCATATTACTTCGAAATGCATTATTATCTTGTTTCATATGTTTCCGTAACTCTTCATTTAATTCTTTCGTATTTTCGATATTTGGTAATGTATAGCCTCTATATATCATTTTTTCAGAATCAGGAACCTTATTTGCTATACTGTCAAAGTCTTCATCATTCATGACGAAGAACAGACCATTAATATGCGAAGGATGATAGTTAAATTGTATCCCTTCCTTCTGACCGTTAAATATGAATGAATATGTTTGATTCATTACTTGTAATTGAATCTCTTTTTGATCATATATATTCGGATGATTGTATTTATTATAATAAACAAGTGTAACAGTTCCTTTTTTAGGATGATACGTTTTCTGTTTTTGTTTTCTTGCCTCTTGATTGTATTCACTTTCTTTAACGAGCGGCACTACTTCTGTTTCTCCCTTGTCGGACTGAAAAGATGCATACACTCCAACCAAACTCATAGATTGAAAATCATTATACCCATATTGATGTAATAATTGTTCAACCACATCTTCCGCAAAGACTTCATGAGAAGAAGTACCTTTTTCTATGTAAGAAAATGAGTGCACTCCCCCGCCCCGCCACATATCTTGCATACCAGAAAAATATAAGAACACCGTACCTGTTGCCGTAACTACAAACGTCGTTGCCATTGACATTAGAAAGAAAAAACGACCATTTTCCTTCATTCGATGTGACAATTGATTCACTATAAATAAATACGGATATGTATACATAATCTTTTTATTTCGTTTTATCATTTCTAATACTTGAGCAGTACCGTGTGTAAAAGAAAAATACGTTCCGAAAAAAACAAGTATAGACACAGGAAAAAAATATAATGCTATCGTTGGCATCGTCGCTTGTAACGCCAACGCATATCCTATCCCTAAACAAATAAAGCCGAATATACAAAGCCACATTGATGTTTTCTTCTCTTTTTTATCTGTTCGAAATTCTTTCAATAACCGAATGATTTTTATATTCCATATACGTAAAGCACTTATAAAAGATAAGACAACAAATACGACCATATATGCAATAAACGTTCCCCCAATTGCTCTCACGTCAAATATGACAGGGAGTTCTTTCGGAAGTTGAAGTAACATACTAAACACCATGAAGAAGAGCTTTAAAAAGATCATGCCAAGCCCAATACCGAAAATATTGGCAAAAATCCCGATCAATATTTGCTCGGTCATAATCACTCCTATTACGTTAGACTTCGTCGCCCCCATTAACATATATAATCCTAATTCTTTCTTACGTGCCTCTATGAAAATAGAAGTAGAGTACAAAATAAATATGACGAAAAAAGCAATAATTATAACATTACATATGATAAGTCCCCAGCGTACATTTTGGTACCACATCGTCTCTTGCATATACGGATGTACAATGACAGACATGTATGCAAAAGACGCAAATATTGCAAAACAACTACTTAAGAAAAACACTTTATAATTACGCCAATTTCCTTTTATATTTTGCAGCGCTAGTTGCCGAATGTTCATCTATCGTCCTCCTATAACTTACTACACAGGTAAAAAGCTAGAGGTTTCCCTAGCTTTTTACGTGTTTTAAATATCCTCTTTGCGCAATCATAAAGTAAATTGCAGAAGCTAAAATGTATGCTCCAATTACAATTGCACCTGATTTCCATAAATCAATATAAAGCATTTTCCCTAACGTATGAAGAGCAACTCCACTATGAATTGAACCGATTAAGATTGGGATAAAGAAGATAACGCCCATTTGACGAATTGCAATTTTACGAATTTCTTTATCTGTCATACCGATTCTCTTTAATGATTTAAATTGAATACGATCTTGTTCTTTATCGTTAAACCATTTAAAGTATGTCATACTACAAGCGAAGAAGAAAAACAGTACTGCTACGAAGAAACCGATGAACATTGTAATTGCTCCACCTTCTCTTATATCTTTATAAGCAAACACTGAGTTTCTCAATTCCCCTTGCTTTTCTGGTGCAATTTCCTTTTTAAAATCTAGAACAAGGTCTTCAGTACTTTTCCAATCTTCAATATAATAACCATAATATTTCGTCTTTTCTTCATCTGGTACGAGCTTTTCATATTTCTCAAAATCTCGATCATTCACAATAAGATATTCGCTATCATTAAAAACAGAATATGACGTTGGCTCATTTAAAAGAACAGACTGCTTTTGTCCGTTAATTTTGAATTCATACGGTTCCGTACGATCTATCTTCATAAGTTCATTTGCCATATCAACCATAACCATTGTTGCACTACCTGACGCATTATGAACCTCTGTAACTTGCTCTCTCTTTTGTTTACGCACTTCCGCATTATATTCTTTTTCTGAAATAATCGTCATTGGTACTTCATGTTCACTGTTAAACAACGTTATCTTCTGTGTTGCCGGTAGTTTAACGTAGGTTACTTTTCGCGCATCTTCAAACCCGTGTCTCTTCACAAGCTCTTGTACCTTTTCTTCATTAATAAGGCTATGCGTATTTAACCCCTTTTCCTCATATGAAATAGCATGTGGTGTAAGCTCTACCGTTTTCGTACTCAAATTTTCAAAATATACGTAAAGCGTGCCAACTGCTGAAGAAACAACCGCCGTAATAATAGAAATGACAAATAGAAAACGAGCATTATCTTTCATTTTATAAATAAGATTGCTAAGTACAAACATATTTGGATACGTATAAAAAGATTGTTTCCGTTTTTGCAACGCTTTTAATACGACTGTACTTCCTTGTGTAAATAGTAAATACGTTCCGCCAATTGTCAGTCCTACAACCGGTAAAAAGAGGATAATAAAATTCAAAAACGTTACCTGGAAGCTAAGTACATATGCAGCAATAATACATCCTATACCAACTACACATAACCATGTAAATGCAAACGGCTCTACTTTTTGTTTTCTTGCTTCTCTTAATAAATCAATAATTTGCAGGCGCCCTACTGTCCAAACACTAAACAACGATAGGATTAAAAACAGGATAAAGTATACACCAGCTGTAATAAGAACTGCTTTTCCATTCCACACAAGCGGCAATGTTTTATCAACTTTTAGTAAGACACTGAGTGCTTGGAAAAATAGTTTTGAGCAAAGCATTCCAATCCCGATACCTACTACAATTGCAATACTACCTAGCATAAGTTGTTCTAATATAATCATTCGGCCAAGCTGAGATTTCGTTCCGCCTATTAATGTTAATAAACCGAATTCTTTTTTTCTTGCTCGTAAAAACGTTGAATTTGCATATAAAATAAAGAGTGCTGAGAAGATGACTACGATATAATTCATTGATTCTAACCCTTTTGTAATCATCGTCTTCATACTAATATTACCGCTTACAACGTCTGGATGATAAATGAAGGAAGCATACATGAAAAATACTACGATTGATAAACAACTACTAATAAGGAATGCTTTATAATTACGCCAATTTCCTTTTACGTTATTAAGCGCGAGCTGGCGAAAGTTCATGATATTCTCCTCCTAGCATCGCAAGTACGTCCAGAATTTCTTGGAAAAAGGCTTGTTTCGTTCTTCCTTTATGTATTTCTGAGAAAATTTCTCCATCGCGAATGAAGAGGATGCGTTCACAATAACTAGCCGCTACTGGATCATGCGTTACCATTGCAATTGTCACTTTCTTTTGTTCATGTAAGTCTTGCAACGCACCCATTAATGATTTTGCTGACTTCGAATCTAAATTACCGGTCGGCTCATCCGCTAAAATCAACGTCGGTTCATGAATGATTGCTCTCGCAGCAGCTGCACGTTGTTGTTGTCCGCCTGATACTTCGTATACTTTTTTATTTAAAATTTCTTCGATGTTTAAAAACTTCGCAATTTCAAGTACTTTCGCATCAATTTCTTTTACAGACTTCCTCGCCATTACAAGCGGCAAAATAATATTTTCTTTAATCGATAACGTATCAAGTAAGTTGAAATCTTGGAAAATGAATCCTAAATGTGTACGGCGAAATTCCGCCAATTTTGCAGCACGCATTTGATTAATTTCTTCACCATTTACAAGCACATGACCTGAGGTTTGCTTATCAATTGTTGCTAATAAATTTAAAAGCGTTGTTTTCCCGCTCCCTGAAGGACCCATAATTCCTACAAATTCGCCTTCTTCTATTTTAAAATTTATATCATGTAAAGCAGTCGTCGCTACTGAACCTTTTGATTGGTACACCTTCGTTAATCCTTTTACTTCAAGAACACTCATTTCTAATCCCCCTATGTGTTTTCTTCTTACATTTACTATAAGAAAAATAAGAAAAAGAAACGAGTGATTTCCCTTACAAAACGTTTTGTTATCTTACAGTTTTGTCATTTTTCTCATTAATGTATGATATTCTTCATCTTTTGCAAATTGGAACGTAAATGTTGTTCCTTCCCCATCAGTTGATTGTACATGAATTCCATGATGTAAATTATCGCAAATTTCCTTCGTAATATATAAACCCATTCCAGTCGCTTCTCTCGTTTTACGGCCATTTATTCCCGTAAAGAATGGATCAAATATGCGCTTTACATCTTGCTCTGGAATACCAATTCCATTGTCCTTAATATGTAATAACACTTTTTGGTCTTTCTCTTCAATTTGAAATTGAATTTCCTTTTTCTCTGCCTCCGAAATTTTCGTATACTTAATTGCATTTACAACAATTTGGCTCATGGCGATACTAAGCCACTTTCTATCAGACGCAATCATACAAGCTTCTTCTTCAACCATCAGTTTCGGAAATACAGAAGATTGAATGAACGACTTTCGATTTTCATTAATAATATCTCGAATGACATCTATAACATTTACTACTTCTACTTTATAATCCTTCGCAAACTGATCTAATCTTGCCATATGTAACGCTAAATCTAAGCCATTTAAAATACGGTTATTTTCTTCACGAATACTTTCAATCGTTCCCCTTGCCTCACGATGTTCCTTACCATATTTCTGTAACAATAATTCAATAACAGATACTGGGGTTTTCATTTGATGAATCCATTGGTTCATAAAAATCATTTGCTGTTGCTCTTTCGCATGCTGTTTATGAACTTCATTCATATATTGCTGCCTTAATAACGTAAACGATTCAACAACCATCTCTTGCTCTGCTGTATAAGAAGTATCAATAAGTAAAGAGTCATGTAATGTATTTCCGCCAGCAACATATTTTTCTATTCTCTTTAAAAACACACTCCGTTTTCGGTAATCGTAAATAAGGTATACACTAAACACAACTGTCCCTAATAAAAGGCCATATAGCCACGTACTCCAGTCAATTGATCGCTTTTCTAAAAGACTTTGCAACTGCAATACGAGCCCAAATAAACAAAGGCTTACAATATAAGTAATAATTAAAGAAAAGCGGTCTATGAGGTAATTTTTAACCTTCATGCCCTTCGCCCCACTCTGTAAGAAGCGCATAACCATACCCACGCTTTGTGACAATTGCATTTTTAATGCCTAGCTCCTCTAATTTCTTCCTTACACGCTTTACATTTACGGTTAATGTATTATCATCAACAAAAGCTACTTCATCCCATAAAGCCTCTAACAACTCTTCACGTGTTACGTATTGATTTGCTTGTTTCATTAAACATTCTAATAAATAAAACTCATTTTTTGTAAGTTCCGTTTGTTGACCTTTCCACTCTACAGTGTGCTGTGATGGGAATAATAACAACCCATTAACACCTAAACAATCACTTTCCGCGGCCAAAGCATACTCACCGTATCCTCGGCGGAGTGCACTTTTCACCTTTGCCATTACGATATCTAAATGGAATGGCTTCGTAATGTAATCATCTCCGCCATTTTCAATCGCCATTACTTGATCCATTTCCCCTGTTCTTGCAGAAACAAAAATAATCGGCGCATTCGATACAGTGCGGATTTGACGACACCAATAGAAACCATCAAAGTACGGTAAATTAATATCGAGTAACACTAGATGTGGATTTATTTTTACGAACTCATCTTTTATATGACGTAAATCACTTACTCTAAATGATTGATAGCCATACCTTTCTAAATGCTCCTCTAATATTCCCGCGATTTTCTCATCGTCTTCTACAATTAATATTTTATACATGTTCTCTTTCTCCCCATAAATATTCTTCTAAAATTACTTCTTTTTCTATTATAAATTGAAAATTTGATTAGTGGAGATTTTTTCCTGTAAGAATCAGACTTTTACGATATAAAGTGAAACTTTAATCAGTGGGGCTTTTGTTCCTCCCCCACTGATTATTAGCCCACACCAATTGGGTGTTTACGGGCAGTAAGGCTCCCCCTTAACTTCTTTGCTCCAGCTGAATTTTGAGGTGGAAGTTTTACTGCCCACAAATAGCGGGATAAAAAAAGACTGCCATATTTCGGCAGTCTTAATCGATAAATTCAAATTGATATTCAAGAATTTTTACAATATCTCCGTCTACTGCACCACGTGCACGAAGAGCTTCATCAATACCCATTCCACGCATTTGACGAGCAAATCGGCGTACAGATTCATCACGTGAGAAGTCTGTCATTTTGAATGTTTTCTCAATATCATAACCAGAAATAACAAATGTGCCATCACTTTCGCGTGTAATTTCAAAATTAGATTCAGATTCAAATTTGTACATTACACTTGCTTCAGATTCTTCTACATCATCGTACATTGGGAATTCTGGTGTTGTTTCTAATAAGTTCGCTACTTCAAATAGTAAGTCACGAACACCTTGTTTCGTTACAGCTGAGATTGGGAAAATTTTCACTTCGTCTCCCAATTTTTCTTTAAATGCTTGTAAGTTTTCTTCTGCACCTGGCATATCCATTTTGTTTGCAACAACAACTTGTGGACGCTCAGTTAAACGCATATTGTATTCTTTTAGTTCACTATTGATTGTTACATAATCTTCATATGGCTCACGGCCTTCTAAACCAGACATATCGATAACGTGCACGATTACACGTGTACGCTCAATATGACGTAAGAATTGGTGTCCAAGTCCGACGCCGGCATGTGCGCCTTCAATTAGTCCAGGAAGGTCAGCCATAACGAAGCTGCGGTTATCACCAGTTTCAACAACACCAAGATTTGGAACGATTGTTGTAAAGTGATACTCTGCAATTTTCGGACGCGCTGATGATACAACAGATAATAATGTAGATTTACCTACACTCGGGAATCCAACAAGTCCAACATCTGCTAGTACTTTAAGTTCTAGCGTGACATCACGTTCTTGACCTGGTTCCCCGTTCTCAGCGATTTCTGGCGCTGGGTTCGTCGGTGTTGCGAAACGTGAGTTACCACGGCCACCGCGGCCACCTTTTGCGATTACAGCTGTTTGTTCATGCGTTACTAAATCGGCAAGAATTTCACCTGTTTTTTCATCTTTTACTATTGTTCCCGGTGGAACCTTTACGATTAAATCTTCAGATTTACGACCGTGCTGACCTTTACTCATTCCGTGCTGACCACGATCAGCTTTGAAATGACGTTGGTAGCGGAAGTCCATTAATGTACGTAAGCCTTCCTCAACAACAAAAACAACATCTGCACCTTTACCACCGTCGCCACCTGCTGGGCCACCTTTAGGTACATACTTCTCACGACGATACGCAACCATTCCGTTACCACCGTCGCCGCCTTTTACATATATCTTGACCTGATCTACAAACATTATTTCACCACACTTTTTTCGATTGGTTGTAATATAACTGAGACTTCTTCGTCTCGTACTGTATAAGAAATGGAATACCATTTATTGTTTTGGTTCGCAAGCCAATTCTGTAGTTCTTCTACACTCGTTAGCTTACCACGAAAATCAAAAAAGAAACGAGCATTCTCCGCGTCACATTCAATTGTGATACAAACATAATTTTCAACATATACGTCTAAACTATGCTGAAGCATTGAGAAAAATTGATTCGTCCATCTACATACAGTCTCATCTAAGTGAGATAAGTTATGTAATTTCCCTAATACTTCGTACTCCAATAAGCACGGCTGCTGTTTCCAATTATATGTTAAAATCCACTCTGAAAATAAAGGCATTGATAGCCCTATCAGATTGGATTCTTGTCTCGCTTCTTGGACAAAACGATCGATGAGACTATGAATCTCTTCCACTTTTCCAAGGGAAAGGTTTCCTTTCACCATCTGCATACGATTGAGCCAATCATGTCTTGAATGACGCAACGCATCTATAATTGTCCATTTTTCATTCATTTAGATACCCCTTAATATAGAAAAACTCTAACCTGCACTCAGGTTAGAGTTTTCCGTGAGTTCTTATGCTTCTTGAGCAACAGGATATACGCTCACTTGTTTGCGGTCACGGCCAAGACGCTCAAAGCGTACTACGCCGTCAACTTTCGCGTATAAAGTGTCATCGCCACCACGACCAACGTTAACACCTGGATAAATTTTTGTACCGCGTTGACGGTAAAGAATTGAACCACCTGAAACCGTTTGACCATCTGCGCGTTTAGCACCAAGACGTTTTGACTGAGAGTCACGACCGTTCTTTGTACTACCTACACCTTTCTTAGATGCGAAAAACTGAAGATCTAATCTTAACATACGTTACACCTCCTGCACTTTTTCTATTAAACGGATATACTTTCCGTAATCAAGTTCGATCGTCTTAAGCGAAACAACCAATCCTTCTAAAAGCGTTTGTGCTTTTTCTGCTGCATGAACGTCTAAATCATTAGGCAATTCATACGTTAAGAATCCACCATCACTTCCGAGTTCAATAGTTGCTTGCACATTACAAAGCTCTTCCACTGCATTTATAGAACCAAACACAACCGCTGTAGTTCCAGCACAGACAAGGTCTTGTCCATGTGGCGCATAATCGGCATGTCCAGTCATTTTAAATGATTGGATACTTCCTAATTTCGTGCGACTTATCGTAATTTTAATCATGTTAACCTGAATTAAGCGTTGATAGCTTCAACAACTAGCTTAGTGTAAGGTTGACGATGACCTTGTTTCTTACGATTGTTCTTTTTCGCTTTGTATTTGAAAACGATGATTTTCTTAGCGCGACCTTGTTTTTCAACTTTAGCAGTCACTGTTGCGCCTTCTACAACTGGGCTACCAACTTTAACGTTTTCGCCACCAACGAAAAGAACTTTGTCAAAAGTAACAGTTTCACCAGCTTCAACATCTAATTTTTCAATGTAGATTGCTTGACCAGCTTCAACTTTAATTTGTTTTCCACCTGTTTCGATAATTGCGTACATACTTGCACCTCCTCTTAATTACTAAGACTCGCCAAAAACGAGGTAGACATACATGTCTTTAGGGAACCTGTTTTGTGCGGTTGTAGCATATAGCCGTTTAGGTGCTATAAACTATAACATAAAGATGTTATCATGAATCATAGACTATTGTCAATAAATGTTCTGCTAACTATTTTTTCCGTTCTACAATTTCTTTCTTACTTCCAAATCGGATAATAGCATACTTTTCGATAATATCATCTTTGAAATAAATTTCAAATGGAAGATTTTTGTGTAACTCTTTTTGCAGAAAATGCTTTTGCAAAATTTTCGGTGCAGCGATCAATACTGCTTCATCTTCTATATTGCCATATGTAATTAGTTCTCTCTCTAACTCATACGCAATTGTTTCATAAGACATGACATATCCCGTCGCTTTACAAGGTACACATTCTTCTAATAATACGTCACGTAACGAATGTTTCTTACGTTTACGCGTCATCTCTAAAATTCCTAATTCCGTAAATCCGAGTACTCTCGTATATGTACGATCATCTTGTAAAGCTAACATTAAACTCTCTCTTACCTTCTCTTTATCTTCTCGTCTTTTCATATTAATAAAATCAATTAATATCATACCGCCAATATCACGCAGTCTTAATTGACGAGCAATCTCTTCAGCAGCCGCTTCATTTGTGCGCAGTACAGTATCTTGTAAATTTTGTTTTCCAGTAAATTTGCCTGTATTCACATCAATTACAGTCATCGTCTCCATTTGTTCTACAATTAGATACGCACCATTTGGTAGCCATACAATTTTTTGAAGTGCTTTCTCGATTTCACGCTCTATTCCAAAATGGTTAAACATCGAAGATTTTTCATTGTAAAAGGATACTCTTTCTCCCCCTACTTTTTCTTCTAATTCTTTTACTACACTTCTCGTATCTACAACTACTTTTTCAATCGTTTCAATTGGGTTCTCCTGAAATACACGATCTAAAAACGTCGCTGGTCGATGAAGTAGTAACGGCGCCTTTCCTTGCTCTTCTTTTCTTTTTAATTCTTCATATAACTGCTGCAATCCTTGCATTTCAGCTTGTATTTCATCAATTGTTCCTTTTTCAGAAGCAGAACGGAAAATGTATCCACCCGTTCCTTTCACTTCAATTTCGAGTAACTGTTGTCTTCTTTTGTTATTTTTTATTTTCCGAGAAACAGCACGCATTTCATCATACGGCATGTAAACAACATATTTTCCGGTAAATTCTATATTCGCCGTTAATTTTGGCCCTTTCGTATCAATTGCTTCTTTCACAACTTGTACAAGTATCGCCTGTCCTTCATGTATGCGATATGAAGATGGTACATCATCATATGAAAGATATGCATGTTTTTCTAATCCGATATTTACAAAAGCTGCGTTCATTCCAGCAATTGTTCTTACGATACGCCCAACATAAATATGTCCGACAATCTCTTGCTCTTCATTCCGTTTCCATAAAAGCTCGACAATTTTTTGTTTCTCTTCTATCGCAACACGCTTTTCCGAACCAGTGTAGTTTATATATAACGTCTTCAAAATTCTTTCCTCACTTTTCATTTCTTTTCCTTACAATATAAAGTGAAACTTTAATCAGTGGGGGTTTTGTTCATCCCCCACTGATTATTAGTTGAACCAATCGGGCGTTTACGGGCAGTTAATCTCCCACCTAACTTCTTTGCTCCAACCACATTTTGAGGTGAGAGTTTTACTGCCCGTTAATGCGTGGTAAAAGGTTAGTGTCGTCGTCAACACTAACCAATTAATTCTTCAACAGATGAGGTTGTTCGTTTTTCAGCAAAATACGCATAGAGCAATTCATTTTCGTCCAATGTGTAATGCTCTTTATATTTTCCATGGACGATAATAGAGTGTTTATATCCTCTACGAAATTTTGTGAAAACCGTATACAAGCGATCTTCTGTTTGCACCTCAATAGGTGCGATCTTTTCAATATCTCTTTTATTCCCATAATAACGTTCTAATAAAAAGCGCATAAATGCGTACCTTCTTTGTTTCCATTCTTGATACAAAGAAATCGATAAAAAAACGAGTAACACCCACATCATAATGTTATTACTATTCCAAAGTAACTGCCATCCTAATATTACACTAAAAAAAACACATGACAATTTCATCATCTTTTCATGTGCTTGTAAATACGGAAAACGATATGATAATACATTAAATAATACTTTTCCGCCATCAAGTGGCCAAATAGGCAATAAATTAAACCCTAAAATAATGACATTATTCCATACAAAGAAATGGTACAAATCATCAGTTACCCAGCCCGCTTGATACAGAATATAGGCGACCGCAATCATCCATATATGCTGAATTGGACCCGCCATAACGACAATCAATTCTTCTTTTAATGATTTATTCCCATGTTCCTCCATCTCAGCTACGCCACCAAACGGCAAAAGCTGAATTTGTTTAATACGCCAATTATAATATGCAGCCGCAAAAGCATGCCCAAGTTCATGAACTAAAACGATACAAAATAGTAATAGTAACTCTTTAAAACGCGCTGTAAAAATACCAATAACGATAATAACCCAAAACAATGGATGCACTGTAATTTTCGTTAAAACATCTCTATATTTAATCAAATGAAATCACCTGAATAGGATCAATAAATTTTTCATTCTTTTTCATCGCGAAATAAAATTTACCGTTTTTATTATTTTCGTCACTATTCACCGTTCCGATTTTTTGTTTTTTCGAAACGTAATCATATAACTTCACTGACATATCGTTTAGATTTCCATACCAAGACTCCGTGCCATCAGCGTGTTGAATTTGAACTGTATTTCCAAGTTCCTCTTTCTTGCCCGCAAAAACAACTACACCTTCATTTACTGACTCAACCGTTGCATTTGTAGCCGTTTGAACAAATACACCTTGGCCATTTTTTTGAAACCCTTGCATCACTTTTCCAGAGGCAGGAATCGCATAATCCTTTTGCTGAATAGCCTTTTCTTTTTTCTCATTTGGAGAAAAGAAAACGAGAGGTTTTCCAAACTGCTTTTCATACCATTTCGATATAGTAGCAAATTGAAATTCTTCTTGCATAACTTTTTCTGTGACAGCTCTAGTACCATCAAAAGAAGAAGGTGCATTCTTAAATAAAATAGCAACTGAGAGAACTAATATTGCTGACAGCAAAACTTTGAAGAGAAAAACTTCTTTTCGAAATAGAGGGTGAATTTCCTTCTCTCCTTCTTCAATAAATACCGTGTCACTATCAAAGTCCCCTCCAGCAAAATACTGATCTTCCTCCATCCTTTCTTGCTCTTCTTTCCTTTTCGCAATCCGCTTTTTAATTTCTTCCACACGTCTATTCTTCATACTGTCTCCTTTCTTTAGTGAGCCTTATTCAAATAGAAACAGTTATATACAGTTTGTACATATGTATGAGTTATAGAAGAAAGATATTCATGCGAAGAAAAAAGAAAGCACTCCGCATTTATGCGAAGTGCTTTTAACGGATTCCAAAGAAATTTTTCATCTTTGTAAATACCGATACTTTTTCTTGTTCAAATGCTTGTAATGGCACATTCTCACCTAACAAACGTCTTGCAATATTGCGATAAGCTATTGCTGCTTTTCCACTCGGTTGCAACGCTACAGGTTCACCTGTATTCGTAGCACGAATAACTTCATCATCATCCTCGACAACACCAAGAAGCTCGATTGACAATGTACGTACGATTTCATCAACATCTAACATATCCTGTTCATGAAGCATATGACTACGCACACGGTTAATGACAAGTTTCGGCGGTTCAATATCCTCTTTCTCTAAAAGCCCGATAATACGATCCGCATCACGCATTGAGGATACCTCTGGTGTTGTTACAACGATTGCTTTATCCGCACCCGCTACAGCATTTTTAAATCCCTGCTCAATCCCCGCAGGACAATCAATTAATATGTAATCATAATCTTGACGTAATACTTGTATTAATTCATCCATTTGTTCAGGTGTTACCGCCGATTTATCGCTCGTTTGTGCTGCAGGTAATAAATAAAGATCATCAAAACGTTTATCTTTAATAAGAGCCTGAGGTAAACGACAACGCCCTTCAACGACATCAACAAGATCAAATACAATACGATTTTCCAGCCCCATTACTACGTCTAAATTGCGTAAACCGATATCTGTATCAATTAAACACACTTTCTTTCCAGATAACGCAAGGGCTGTACCAATGTTCGCAGACGTTGTAGTTTTACCTACGCCGCCTTTTCCAGATGTAATTACTATTGCCTCTCCCACAGCTATACAATTCCCCTTTCTAACTTTGTTAAATTAGGTCTAAGATGAGTGAGAAGTTGCAGGCGATCGACAACAATGTGATTGTTCTCATTAATATACGCACATTCGGCCGCCTCCGCTCCGTCCTCTTTCTCTTCCGGAGCCCGCATTGTCACATCACTAATTCGGAGTTGCATAGGGTTCATAATAGATGCAGCAATAACAGCTTCTGAATCTCCATCATACCCCGCATGTGCAATCCCCCTTAGTGATCCCACGACAAAAATATTCCCCCCAGCGATAACCGTTCCGCCTGGATTAACATCTCCAATTAATAATAAATTTCCTTTTACATGTAACACTTGTCCAGAGCGAACAATTTTGGAAATAGGGACAATTTCTGTTTCTTCTTTCCAAGCTATTGCTTCTGCTTTTGTTATAACATCACTATCAATTGATTCCACAACAAGGTTCTTCTTATTGCGAATTAACGTACGAATCTCTTCTTGTTGTACTTCTGTTAAATAACGATTTCCTACTTTAACACGCACTTCAATCAAAGAACGTCCGTCACCATCATAGTAATGTGTAGAAAGCTTTTCATCCAATTCTTTTAATAGTTCAGAGATTGAACAGCAATCATCTAAATGAAGTGTTATTCCATCTTTTGTCCCTTTTATCGTTACATTTTGTTGCTTTTTTTCTTCCACTAAAGTTCACCCCACCGATTCAATTCGACATAAAATTAGAAAATCCTTTTTTCTTTTTCTTTCATCGCTTTTGAAAGACGCACTAAATATCGTCTCAGTGGGAAACAAACTATCAATAAGAAAATTCCATTTAGCAATAAAGTAGCAAGGAGACGATCGGTGAAAAAGACATACGCCGACATGTGAGTACGCCCTAACAAAGTTAAAAATCCATACACATAATACTCTAATGCTGCAATGCTAGCTAATACGATAGAAACAACAATAAATAAATTCGATTGCAATACCTTCATCGCACTATAAACTAAATATGTCAAAATTGGATAAGCAAATATATATATACCAACAAGTTCTGTGTATACGGTATCAAATAAGAAACCAAATAATAGTCCGTAGTAAATCCCTTGAACCGGACCATAGTACACTGTAATAAAACATAACACAATTATAAAGAAATGCGGTGCTGCTATACTGTCTTTCCAAAAGACGTCTGTTGGAACAACAGTAGCAAACATATTTTCAAATAAAAAAACAAAAAGGAGCAAAAGAGGAAGAGCTGCTCTTTTTAAAATCTTCATCATCTCTTCTTCCCCTCCTATTCTAACGGCGCCGAAGGCGTGTCACGTTTGACAACCGTAATATGCTCTACATCATTTAAATCAGCAGCAGGTTTTACATAAGCTGTTTTTGTTAAACCGTATGGATCAGGCTGAACATCAACAATTTTCCCAATTACAAGACCTCTCGGGAAAATATCACCAAGTCCAGATGTTACAACTAGTTGATCTTTTGCTACTTGCGCATCAGAGCCAATCTTTGTGAAAAGAAGTAATTGTTTTTCTTTATCATAACCTTCAATCAATCCAAAGATTTTTTCGTCCCCTTGTACAATAGCAGAAACACGGTTTGTTCGGCTCATAGAACTTAACAACTCTACTGATGATGTAAACTGAGATACACTTTTCACTCGTCCAACTAAACCTTGTGAAGTTATTACAGCCATATCTTTTTTAATTCCTTGCTGTGCCCCTTTATCAATTCCAACTAGATCGTACCATTTGTCGGGATTACGAGAAACAACAGTAGATGGAATTTCAGTATAACCGCTATTTAACGCTGTTTTACCCGTTAACTCTTGTAGTTTCTTTTTATCATCTTCTAATTGCTTTACGTCACCTGATAACTTTGCATAGTTATCTAATTTTGCTTTTAATTCTTTATTCTCTTCATACGTGCGCTTTACATCTTCTACGTTTTCGAAGAATCCGGCAACATAATTCGCTGGCTTTTGGAATACACGTTCTACAACACCGACAGTATCTTTTATAAACTGCTCTGGCCATGTTAAACTGTTCCGTTCTTTCAATGAGATTCCAATCAATGCCACGAGAAGAATAATACTAACTAACAAAACAATTAATCTTTTGTTTAAGAAAAACTGTGGCACGTTCACACCCTCTTAATTTCATTGATTTTTATTTTGCAAATATTATCGAGCAGCAGTTTTGAAAAGGTCGATATTGTCTAATGCTTTACCCGTTCCAATCGCTACGCAATCTAATGGGTTTTCTGCAACAAGAACTGGCATATTTGTTTCTTCACTAATAACTTTATCTAAGTTACGTAGTAATGCCCCGCCACCTGTTAATACGATACCACGGTCCATAATATCTGCCGCTAATTCAGGTGGAGTTTTCTCTAACGTATTTTTAACTGATTCTACAATCGCATCTACTGTATCTTTTAATGCATCTGCAATTTCTTCTGGTTGAATTAGTACTGTTTTTGGTAAACCACTTACTAAATCACGACCGCGAATTTCCATAGGTTCAATACCTTCTGGCTCGCCTGCAGAACCGATTTCTAATTTTAATGCTTCTGCTGTTCTTTCACCAATCATTAAGTTGTAGCTTTTCTTAATGTACTGAATGATTGAATCATCCATATCATCACCAGCAACACGAACTGATTGACTTGTTACAATACCACCTAAAGAAATAATTGCAACTTCTGTTGTACCACCACCGATATCAACAACCATACTACCAGTTGGTTCCCAAACAGGTAAGTTCGCACCAATTGCTGCTGCAAATGGCTCTTCAATTGGATATGCATCACGAGCACCAGCTTGACGAGTTGCATCGATTACTGCACGTCTTTCTACAGCTGTAATACCAGATGGTACACATACCATTACGTATGGTTTACGTGAGAAGAATCCATTTGATTTTTGAGCTTGTTGAATGTAATATTTCATCATTGTTGCTGTTGTTTCGTAATCAGCAATTACACCGTCTTTCATAGGACGAAGTGCCACTACGTTTCCTGGTGTACGACCAATCATTTGTTTTGCATCGCTACCTACTGCAACGATTTGTTTCGTGTCAGTTTGTAATGCTACTACTGAAGGCTCACGTAAAACTACACCTTTTCCTTTCACATATACAAGCGTGTTCGCAGTTCCTAAATCTATTCCAAGATCGCGAGTAAAGCCACCAAATCCAAACATATTTTTTATCTTCCTTTCTTGTTTTCACGGACTCATTTTTTCTTACTTTATATGATAAAAACAGTACGTTTTTTTATATCTGTATCCTTTTTGTAGATAATTTTCTACAAAAAACTCATAAATCACATTATAAAACAAAATAAGTAAAAAGCATAGTCTTAAATATGACCTTTTTCCTTTAAACTCACGAATTTATGGTCGCCTATTATAATATGATCGAGCACTTCAATTCCGATAATTCGACCGCATTCTACTAAACGTTTTGTTACTTCAATATCTTCTCGGCTCGGCGTGGGATCTCCTGAGGGATGGTTATGAAGACATATTATAGAGGCTGCTGCACGACGGAATGCTTCTTTAAAAACTTCCCTCGGATGCACAATCGACGTATTTAAACTTCCAATAAAAATTGTTTGCCTATGTATAACTTGATTTTTCGTATTCAAATATAAACACACAAAATGCTCCTGCTGTAAAAAACGCATCTCTTCCATCATATAACTCGCACAATCTTCTGGGCTTCGAATGCTATATCTATTTTGATATTCTAAACGAACCATTCTTCTCCCTAATTCAAAAGCAGCCATAAGTTGCGATGCTTTTGCAATCCCAACACCATGAATGCTTATCAGCTCTTCTAATGTTGCTTCTTTCAACATTCGTAAACCATCAAAATGGTGTAAAATTTTATCTGATAACGTTAAAACTGTATCTTCTTTAGAACCTGTTCTGAGTAACACTGCAAGAAGCTCCCGATTCGATAAACTTCCAGCTCCGTCTAACAATAAACGCTCCCGTGGCTGTTCCTCTTTCACAACATCACGAATCCCGTTCATTTCTTCACCTCTTTTTTATTAGTTCTCTCAAAGAAAACCCCATGCAATTTTACGCATGGGTTACATCGCTACCAAACTGTTTTAATTCACGAACAAGACGTGCAATTGGCAAGCCTACTACACTATAATAATCCCCTTGAATGTGCTGAACAAAAATAGATCCTTTCCCTTGGATCCCATAACTTCCTGCTTTATCAAGTGGTTCCTTCGATGCAACGTATGCGTCAATTTCATCTTCTGTTAATTCCCAAAACGTCACTTCTGTGCGCTCATAAAAAGTTACCGTTTTCTCTTTTGATATAATCGCAACACCAGTATATACTTCATGTGTTTTCCCTGATAATAGTTGTAACATTTCTTTCGCCTCATTCTCATTAGACGGCTTTCCAAGAATACGTGACTCATATGTAACAATTGTATCTGCACCTAACACAATATCATCACTATAATTTTCTGCTACGGCAGATGCTTTTTGTAAAGCAAGCGACATAACAATATCAGAAGGTGATGAATATGCACCAATTGTCTCATCTACTTCACTAACAACAACTTCAAATGGCACATCAGCTAATTCAAGCAGTTCCTTCCTCCGAGGTGATCCTGAAGCTAAAATAATTTTTTTCATGTTTTCTCCTTCCTTTCTCATATGAAGCAGAACAATTCCTATCAATCGTATCAAAAGAATAGTTTCCCCACAAATTAGAGAAATATCATTTTCTCTAAACAAAATAATAATTTTTTTAATACGATTATACTCTGCCCACAAAGAAAGCACTTGCTCTAGATTCAAAAGAAAAGAAAGAAGTATAAATACTTCTTTCTCCTTCATCTTATTATCATTTCACTTTTTGTGAAACTATTTTTTCATATGAAAGTAAACCATCAATAATAACTTGATTTAATTTAGCTACAGATTCCTTATCACTCTTCCCTTCCTTAATTGTTTGCACAGCTACTGACGTGTACGTATAAAGCTTCTTCGCATCTTCAAGCTTCATACTTTGCCCTTCTTTTTCAATCGCTTTCCACTCTTTTGTGATTGCTTCTATATCTTTTTGGTTACTCTTTCCACTAGTTTGCACACCGGAAACGTATTTTTCAAAATGAGTATACAATGGCTGTATCTTCGTTAAAAAACCACCCACTTCTTTATCATTTTTGAGTAATACTTTATCTGTAATATCCCAATTTTTTTTCAAAACTGAAACACCATCTTGCTTATACTGGCCTATTAATTGATTCACAGCTTGTTCATCACTTGCAACACCAACAACTAACGCATACTTATCACCACTCGGTTTCAAAGCAGCGACGCCCCCATTACTTTTCCACTCTTCAATAGCTGCCTGTCCCTTTTCTTCAGAGGAGTATAGCCCTCCTTGAACGAAAAATAGTTTCATTGGTTCTAATGCAGCTCCTACTTGCGCTTTTTGTTTTCCCTCCTTTGGTGGTACTGTTTGTTCTACCGTTCCGTCCACCTTTTGTTCCTCATTGCCTGTCTGCCTCGAAGCCGTTACCGTACCTTCCCCTGGTGTTCCTTGTCCAGTTAATAAATGAATTATCCCCATCCCAAATACAGTACCGATAATAATTGCAGTTGCAACGATTGCGATTATTGTAGTACTCCATTTCTTTCGGTATTGTGCCATAGACGATGTCTTTTCTTTTTTAAAAGGCACAACGTTTTGCGGTCTTTCACTTTCGACTACCATCCAGTCAAACTCATCTTTCTTCTTTTCTTCATACTTCGCTTCTGTTCCATTTACTTTCACCGAGATCGTTCGTGATTGCTTGTCCATACACTCACACCTCACCTCTTATCGTTGTCCGCATCATATCATATTCATTTCACAAAAAAACGAGATATTTGTCAGAGGAATTCGCCAAATTATCCTATATAATTATCTTATATGTATGCATTTGACTTCATTTGTAGAACAAAAAACTAGATAGCAAATACTATCTAGCTTTTTTCGCAAATATATTTTCGAACTTCGGAAATGAAATATAGAGAACCTGTTATGATGAAAACATCATTTTCTCCTATCATTTCAATCTTCGTATCAATTGCCTCTTTCCAATCTTCAAAAATTAATTTTGATTCTTTTTGTGAATACGATGCAAGTTTGTCAGCAGAAATAGCACGATCAAAGGCGAATGTTGTAAAAATAATTTCATCAGCAATGGCTTCTAATTGCCCTACCATGTTATGTAACTGTTTGTCACCAAGAGCAGTAAATAAAACTACTACATTTTTATCTTTGTAATGTGCCTCTACTGTTTTCACAAGGCTTTCAATACCCTCTGGATTATGAGCACCGTCTATTATAATATCCGGATTACTTTGTAACTTTTCAAATCGACCAATCCAGTAGGCTTCTTGTAATCCAACTTTCATTTCCTCTTCATTAATTAAAAATGATAAATATGTTTTTAAATACATTACGGCCATAAGCGCTACTGTAGCATTACCTACTTGATGAATACCTTTCATCGAAATCCGAACATCTTCAAATGAGGCGAATGGACAAGCAAAATCAAAATGTTCCCCATCTTCATTAGAATGTTTATGTAGTGATGTAAACTGTTTGCCAAGTTCATATACGTTTGCATGATTTTCCTTCGCAACCTTTTGAATGACTTGCAATGCTTCTTCATCTTGTACACCAGTAATTACTGGAACACCTGATTTAATAATCCCTGCCTTTTCATATGCAATTTCTCCTAGTGTATTCCCTAAAATATGCATATGATCGTGACCGATATTCGTAATAATCGTGAGAACAGGATGAATAACATTTGTAGAATCAAACCTTCCCCCAAGCCCTGTTTCAAATAAAACAACATCACAGAAATTAACTTTACCGAAATAGCAAATTGCCATAACAGTAATAATTTCAAACTCAGTCGCTTCTCCTAAATCCGTCTCGTCTAGTTTTTCAACGACCGGTTTTACCATCTTTACAAGTTCCGCAATCTCTTCATCTGCAATTGGTGTTCCGTTCACACTAATACGTTCATTAAATGTTTCGATATAAGGAGAGGTAAATGTTCCTACTTTATATTTCGCGCCCTCTAACATGTTGCGCATGTATGTTAAAGTTGAACCTTTTCCATTTGTACCCGCAAGATGAACACATTTTATATGACGCTCTGGATTTCCGAGTTCTTCTAACATCCATTTCATTCTTTCTAGTCCTGGTTTTATCCCAAATTTCAATCGGCTATGAATCCATCCTATCGCTTCTTCGTATGTATGTATCACGTATGTTATTCCCCTTTCAAAAGACAACCTTCATACTTCTATTATACGCAAAGAAAAGAGACTCACCAATATAGTGAGTCTCTGAAAAATATTTTATTTCTCAAGATCCGCTAGACGTTGACGAACTGCTTCGCGTTTTTCTAGGTAATCTTGCTCTTTCGCACGCTCTCCGTCAATAACTTCTGCAGGAGCTTTCGCTACGAAACCTTGGTTTGAAAGTTTCTTCTGTACACGTTCTACTTCTTTATCGAACTTCTCAAGTTCTTTTTCAAGACGCGCTTTTTCCTCATCAAGATTGATAAGATCAGCTAACGGTAAGAATAACTCTGCACCTGATACGATGGCAGTCATCGCTTTTTCTGGCGCTTGTAGATCTGTTTTAATTGTTAATTCACTTGGATTACAGAAACGCTCAATGTAAGAGCTGTTTTTCGTAAGTTGAGCAAGTACAGCCTCATCTTTTGCTTTAATTTGCATTTGAACTTTTTTGCTCATTGGCGTATTTACTTCTGCACGGATGTTACGAACAGAGCGAATGATATCAACTAGAAGGTGCATTTCTGCTGCCGCTTCTTTATCTTGCAAATCTTCGCGAACTGTTGGCCATGCCGCTACTGTAATAGACTCGCCTTCATGCGGTAAATGCTGCCAAATTTTCTCTGTTACGAATGGCATGAATGGGTGTAATAGACGCATTGTTTGGTCTAATACGTAAGCTAAAATAGAACGAGTTGTTTTCTTAGCTGTCTCATCTTCACCGTATAGTGGCAGTTTCGCCATCTCAATGTACCAGTCACAGAAATCATCCCAAATGAAGTTGTATAATGAACGACCAGCTTCACCGAACTCATATTTATCCATGTTACGTGTTACACTTTCGATTGTTTCGTTTAAGCGAGTTAAAATCCACTTATCTGCAACTGATTTTTCACCAGTTAAATCGATTTCTTCATACTTCATGTCATCCATGTTCATTAATACGAAACGTGATGCGTTCCAAATTTTATTAATGAAGTTCCAAGTAGATTCTACCTTCTCCATGCTGAAGCGTAAATCTTGGCCTGGTGCACTTCCTGTTGATAAGAAGTAACGCATTGCATCTGCACCATACTTCTCGATAACATCCATCGGATCAATACCGTTACCAAGAGATTTACTCATTTTACGTCCTTGCTCATCACGAACTAAACCGTGAATTAATACATCTTTAAATGGACGCTCTCCTGTAAACTCTAAACCTTGGAAAATCATACGAGATACCCAGAAGAAGATAATGTCATAACCAGTTACTAAAGCATCTGTTGAATAGAACTTTTTAAAGTCTGCTGCCTCTTCATTTGGCCAACCAAGTGTTGAGAATGGCCATAACGCTGAGCTAAACCATGTATCAAGTACGTCGTTATCTTGATTCCAGTTTTCAATGTCTGCTGGCGCTTCAGTACCTACATATACTTCACCAGTTTCTTTATGATACCAAGCTGGAATGCGGTGACCCCACCATAATTGACGAGAAATACACCAGTCATGAATGTTTTCCATCCAGCGTAAGTATGTGTTTTCAAAACGCTCTGGTACGAACGTTACTTTTTCTTCTTCTTTTTGTTGAAGCTCTACTGCTTTTTCAGCAAGTGGAGCCATTTTTACGAACCATTGTGTTGATAAGTAAGGCTCAACAACTGCACCGCTACGCTCACTATGACCTACTGAGTGCATATGAGGCTCGATTTCTACTAATACGCCAGCTTCTTGTAAGTCTTTCACTAATGCTTTACGGCATTCAAAGCGATCCATACCGTTATACTTACCAGCTTTTTCATTCATTGTTCCATCTTCGTTCATTACTAAGATGCGTGGTAAGTCATGACGATTACCTACTTCAAAGTCATTCGGGTCATGAGCTGGTGTAATTTTTACAACGCCTGTTCCAAAGTCTTTTTCTACGTAATCATCAGCGATAATCGGAATCTCACGGCCTACGATTGGAAGTGTAACTGTTTTACCGATTAAGTGTTTGTAACGATCATCTTCTGGGTGAACTGCTACTGCTGTATCACCAAGCATTGTTTCTGGACGAGTAGTTGCAAGGCGAATGTGACCTGAACCGTCTGTTAACGGATAGTTCATATGGTAGAATGCACCTTGAACTTCTTTATGAATTACTTCAATATCAGAAAGAGCCGTGCGTGTTGCTGGATCCCAGTTGATAATATATTCACCGCGGTAAATTAAGCCTTTTTCGTATAATTGAACGAATACTTTATTAACCGCATCAGATAAACCTTCATCTAATGTGAAACGTTCACGAGAATAGTCTAGTCCTAAACCAACTTTCCCCCATTGTTGACGAATGTGAGACGCGTACTCTTCTTTCCATTCCCAAGCTTTTTCAAGGAATTTCTCACGGCCAAGATCGTAACGTGAAATACCTTCTTCACGAAGTTTCCCTTCTACTTTCGCTTGTGTTGCAATACCAGCATGGTCCATTCCTGGAAGCCACAGTACATCGTAACCTTGCATACGCTTCGTACGAGTTAAAATATCTTGAAGAGTTGTATCCCAAGCATGACCTAAGTGTAACTTACCAGTTACGTTCGGAGGTGGAATTACAATTGTATACGGTTGTTTCTTCTCGTCTCCTGTTGCTTCGAAATATTTGCCTTCAAGCCACCATTGGTAAAGGCCTTCTTCAACGGACATATGATCATATTTAGTTGGTAAATTCTTTTCCGTGTTTGACATTATTTTCCCTCCTTAAAATAAAAAATGCCCCTCATCCAAAAAAGGACGAGGGACATCGCGGTACCACCTTTATTTACAAACAAATTCAGAATTTGCTTATACTCTTAATTTGATAACGGACAAATCCGTCTTTTCCTAATGAGAACTATTCCGTTCAGAAAAGATGCTCCAGGGCTACCTTCTAACATAACTATCTAGAGAATCTCCCAGCTAATGATTCTCCTCTCTGAAGACGTTTCATGTCATACTCTTCCCCTTCAATGCATTTATATGATTGTTAATTATTATATACAATAGTGTAAAAAACGAAACCTTATTCGTCAAGATAAATTTGAAACTACGGCTTTTATCTCTTTATGGAACTAATAAAAAAAGATAAGCAGGGTTCTCCCTACTTATCTTCTTCATCCGTTCCCTTGCTGGGCAGCTTGTAATTGCGAAAGGAAATATTCTGTATTGCTAACGAGCCAATGCGATTGCTGCAGACTTTTCACCCCGTGGAGTTCATTTTCTTCATTACGACTCTTTCTTCTTTTCGTATACGACTGAATTTGCCGAATAAAATGCGACGGATACGTCATATATGCAAACATAAGAAGCTGCTCCTCTTTCGTAAACGGGAAATTTTTTTGATACATTTGATACCATTCAAAGCGGTCACTCCGTGCGATTGGATATGTGTTTAAAGACCGAGAATAAAAACCTACTATATCTTGCACAGGCGTTGCAAACTGTGATTTTTCTAAACTAATAAAATAGCCGTTTCGCTCATAATCAAATAAAAAATGATTAAGCGATACATTCCCATGAACGAAAGTAGTACGTGTTGTTTCCTTTTCTTTCATCGCATCATGCCATTCATTTAATTGTTTTGTTGCGAACTCGCATGCTCTCATAACATGGTGATAATACGTACAATATTGTAATTCGAACGGAGACATATACCACTTCGCTTCAGATTCTACAAGAAACTCTTCTAACATCTCACCATCATTTTCCCAACGGTCGGATATATTTGTATAATGTTTTTCTAACTCTTCTTCTGTATACGTCTCCTCTTTCACCGTTTTTTGATGCAACGTTCCGAGCGTCTGAAACATTTTGTGATATTGATCGTTATCCTCGCCGTTTCCTTCCGCACGCTCTAACCAAGGCATTAAATAATAACTATATGTCCCATCACTTAAGACATAATTTCCGTCCGTCGCATGATAAATAGGTACATAATTCGAAAAACCTTTCTCTTTCAAATATTGAATGTGATTCAAAAAATTATTCCGCTCTAATTTTCTATCTTGTATTTTCTTTAACGCATACGGACCTTGATTCGTATAAATTTTCATTACACTTCCGTGCTCTTCCATATGCTGCGTATCCAATCTATATTGCCTGACAATGGGTTCATAGCGATTTCGTAATTCAATATCCATACGAATAACCCTTTCTTGTTCAAAACATAACTTCTAGGAAAAGAGGTGAGTGAAAAAACTCACTCACTTATTTCGCTTTTGCTTTTGAAACAGGAATATATATAATTTGCCCTGTAGTCAAATATATATCTTCTGTTTGATTGACACGGTATAAGTTTTGTACAGACGTTTCATAACGATCTGCAACAGATTCGATCGTATCCCCTTCTTGCACGAAATACATTCTTAACTTCGTAAATTCTTCTTCCGGTTCTTTCGTAAATAATTTTGTTAAATAAAGTGCGTTTTCATCTCGCTGTGAGTAAACTTCTTCCTCTTGTTCCTCTTGCTTTTTCGCTTTTTCTTTCTTGAAATCTTTTCTTCCAAACAGTTCAAATTGCGGCGTCGTTTCTTGCTCCTCTTCACGCTGCACAACTTCATATTCTGCTACTTCATATTCTGCTACTTCCTCTTCTTCCATTTCTTGCTCTTTTCTTTCTTCTAGCTGAAATGGTTCAAATGCATAATCTTCCCATCCATCTGATTCTTTATAGGCTGGTACTTCCTCATGCGGCGCAGGTCTATCTTCATCCTCTTCAGCGGAAACATCTTCTAACTTAGCATACGCTGTCTCTTCCTCTTCTTCCTCGGTTCTTTCCTCGTCACATAAACCTGTAATAGATATATCCGCTAACAATTGTAAGCAACCATTTTCCTTTAATTCATAATCAAATTCCTCAATTGATACATATAATTCTTCAATGACTTTCACTCGATTTCTTGGAATTGATATTTCAAGCGGAAAGGAATGGACAAGCTCATTAACCCCGTCTTCCCTTGTTTCTACATAATCAATTGCCTTTGCTGGTGATAGCTCTCTTAATGAATAAGCTGAATCATCTTGCCTTGCAACATACTCTCCCGTTAAATCTAACTGCCCTCTCACGATAACTTCATGATCAAGCTCTTCTATCTCAACGTCTGGATCTAACGAAATTGACAAAAGTTCTTCGACTTCCTGTCCTTTTTGGAACCAAACAGATTCTTTTAATGAAAATCGTAATGAATGATCTGTTGCCACTTCTTTTCCCCCTCCCAAACTATATGTCATTACAGATTTATGTATGGAAAGCCTACTTTATGAATAAAAAAAATCGCTCCCCTTATGGAGAGCGATTTTCTTTCATAAATTAAGCTTTTAATTTTGACATTGCAATTTCAGCCGCTTCAATTGTCGCTTCAATATCTGCATCACTATGTGCTGTCGATAAGAATAAACCTTCGAATTGAGATGGTGGTAAGAATACACCTTGTTCTACCATTTCACGATAGTAAGCCGCAAAGAATTCTAAGTTTGAAGATTTTGCTGCATCGTAATTAATAACCTGCTCATCTGTGAAGAAAATACCAATCATAGAACCAGCACGGTTAATACAATGCGGAATGCCATGTTTTTCAGCCGCTTTACGTAAGCCAGCTTCTAACATTTCAGCTTTACGCTCAAATTCTACATATGATTCTGGCGTTAATTGTACTAACGTTTCATAACCTGCTGCCATCGCAAGCGGGTTACCTGATAAAGTACCAGCTTGGTAAATCGGTCCGCTTGGCGCAACTTGGCGCATAATTTCTGCTTTACCACCGTATGCTCCTACTGGTAAGCCACCACCGATTACTTTACCTAAACAAGTTAAATCAGGTGTTACGCCGTAATAACCTTGCCCACAATTATAAGCAACTCGGAATCCTGTCATTACTTCATCAAAAATAAGCAATGAACCGTTTTGCTCTGTTACTTCACGAAGGCCTTCTAAAAATCCAGGTTGCGGAGGAACAACACCCATATTGCCCGCTACTGGCTCTACAATTACACAAGCAATATCATCACCGAATTGTTCAAAAGCGTATTTCACACTTTCTAAATCGTTATAAGCTACTGTAATCGTATTTTTCGCTACACCTTCTGGTACACCAGGGCTATCTGGTAAACCTAGCGTCGCCACACCAGAGCCTGCTTTAATTAATAACGAATCGCCATGACCATGGTAACAACCAATGAATTTCAAAATTTTGTTACGGCCTGTATAACCACGAGCTAAACGTAGTGCACTCATTGTCGCTTCTGTTCCAGAGTTAACCATACGTACAATCTCAATTGATGGTACGCGCTCAATAACAAGTTTTGCTAATTTATTTTCAATTTCTGTTGGTGCACCGAAGCTTGTACCTCTTTCAGCAACAGCTTTTAAAGCTTCCACAACACGATCATTTGCATGACCATGAATTAGAGGACCCCATGATAATACGTAATCGATGTATTCATTTCCATCGATATCATATACTTTAGAACCTTTTCCACGCTCCATAAACAACGGATTCATACCGACAGATTTAAAGGCACGAACAGGGCTATTTACGCCACCAGGCATTAAGTCTTGTGCCTCTTCAAACGCCGCAATCGACTTATCAAACTTTTTCATTATTTAGCGCCTCCTTCTTGTAACCATCTTGCTGCATCTTTTGCATGATACGTAATAATTAAATCTGCTCCTGCACGTTTCATGCTAATTAATTTTTCAAGTACAACTTCTTTTTCATTAATCCAACCATTTTGCGCCGCCGCTTTAATCATTGAATATTCACCGCTTACGTTATAAGCAACGACTGGTAAATTAAAGTTATTTTTCACATCACGAACGATATCTAAGTAAGAAAGAGCTGGCTTTACAATTAAGAAATCTGCCCCTTCCATTACATCTGATTCTGCTTCACGGAATGCTTCCATACGGTTCGCTGGGTCCATCTGATATGTTTTACGATCACCAAATTGTGGTGCGCCATGCGCCGCATCACGGAATGGTCCGTAAAATGCTGATGAATATTTCACAGCGTACGACATAACTGGCACATGACCAAAACCATTTTCATCTAATGCATGGCGAATTGCTGTTACGAATCCGTCCATCATGTTTGATGGCGCAATAATGTCCGCTCCTGCTTTCGCTTGGCTTACAGCTGTTTTCGCAAGAACTGCAAGAGACTCGTCATTTAAAATAATACCATCTTCAATCACACCGCAATGACCATGGCTTGTGAATTGACATAAACATGTATCCGCAACTACTACTAGCTCAGGGAAATCACCTTTAATTTGCTTAATTGCACGTTGCACAATTCCATGATCACAATATGCTGATGACCCAACTTCATCCTTTTCAGCAGGTAAACCAAATACAATAACAGAACGAATACCTAAGTCAACAACCTCTTGCATTTCAGCTTGCAATAAATCTAAAGACATTTGATATACGCCTGGCATAGAAGGAACTTCATTACGAACATTTTCACCTTCTAATACAAAAATAGGGTAAATAAAATCTTCCGTATGTAAAAACGTTTCACGCACAAGCGCACGCATGCCCCCGCTTTGTCTTAAGCGACGATGACGATTAAATTGTAAAGAGTTCATAGATTTCTATCCCCATTCTTTTATTTTATCCCGCGTTAACGGGCAGTAAGACTCCCATCTCAAAATTCGGCTAGAGCAAAGAAGTTAGGTGGGCGATCAACTGCCCATAAACGCCCGATTGGTGAAGGTTAATAATTGGTGGGGATGAACCTCCCACTAATTAAAGTTTCACTTTATAGATTCACAAATGCATTGTAGTAATGCTTCTACAGTGTACTCTTTTGGCACAATAACATGCGAAAAATAAAGGCTCGCCTCTTTTTCCGTAATAGGCCCTATACAAGCAATTGTACATTTTTTTGTCCATTCTCTCCAGTTTGTCCCCTCAAGTAAACGAACAAAACTAGTAACAGTTGAAGGGCTCGTAAATGTAATAATGTCTACTTTCCCTAACTTCAACGCTACTGTAAGCTCTTGCTTTTTCATTACATTTTCTTTCGTACCGTATACGATTAGCTCCTCTAGAGAAACACCCATTTCCCGGAGTTTAACCGGAATAACATCTCTTGCCAAATTCCCTTTCGGAAATAAAATACATTCGTTTCCACTTAGTTTTTTTACAAACTCTTCTGCAAATACTTCTGCAACAAATGCAGTGGGAACAAAATCTACTTGATAGCCTCGCTTTTCTAACTCTAACTTTGTTTTCACGCCTACTACAGCAATTTTAATCGTTCCGGGGAGCTTCTTCCTCAAACTATCTAGAAAAAAAGCTACACCATTTTTACTCGTGAAAATAACCCAGTCATACGAATCTAGCTGCCCTGCTATATGTTGAATTTGCCTATGAGACATACCTTCCATACGCAAAAGCGGAATTTCCAATGGAATTCCGCTCCTTTCTTTCACAGCTACACTCATTTGTTTCGCTTGGTGCTGGGCACGTGTAATCAATACTGTTTTTCCAGCGAGAGCGTTCATATTTATTGTTGCTCCTTATTTGCAGCAAGGATGAGCTCTTTTGCTCCTTGTTTAATTAAACGGTCCGCAGCCTCTAATCCAACTTGCTTCGGATCAGTGCCTACTACTGTCTCTTTCAACAAAACAGAACCGTCCATAGAACCGACAAGCGCTGTTAATTCGATTGCATCATCTTCTTTAAGAGTTGCATATCCAGCGATTGGAACTTGGCATCCACCTTCAAGTTTATGAAGAAATACTCGTTCAGCAGCCACTGTTCTTTCTGTTACTGCATCATTAATATGTGCTAACAACTGAAGTAAATCCTTATCGTCCTCACGACATTCAATCGCTAATGCACCTTGTCCTACAGCTGGTACACATAACGTTTCATCTAAATGTTCTGTAATAACTTCATCATCCCAGCCCATTCTCTGTAATCCAGCTGTCGCTAAAATAATTGCATCGTAATCTTCATCTTTTAACTTACGTAAACGTGTATCAATATTTCCGCGGATCCACTTCACTTGTAAATCTGGTCTCGCAGCTAGTAGTTGTGCACTACGTCTCAAACTACTCGTCCCTAAGATTGCACCTTTTGCTAAGTCTTTAAACGATTCTCCGCTTTTAGAAATAAAAGCATCACGAGGGTCAACACGCTTTGGTGTACAACCAATCATTAATCCTTCTGGAAGTACGGCCGGCATATCTTTCATACTATGTACAGCCATATCGATTTCTTTCGTAAGTAACGCATGTTCAATTTCTTTAACGAACAAACCTTTTCCGCCTACTTTTGAAAGAGTAACATCTAAAATCACATCACCTTTAGTGACAATTTCTTTCACTTCAAATTCATATGGTAAACCAAGTGCTTTTAACTGATCAATAAACCAGTTTGTTTGTGTTAATGCTAGTTTACTCTTTCGTGAGCCTACAATAATTTTGCGCATAATTCTCTCTCCTCATTATAAATACCAAAAGTGGAAATTAGATAAACTACTTAATAGAAAAATGTTAACTAGCATTACGAGAAATGCCCCTACATTCCACAGTACAATTTTCTTCCCTTGCAACACATCTGCCGCTCGTAAATACAAGCCCGCACAATATACAAATAGAACAACAAACGAACCGATTACTTTCGTATCATACCAATGGAAATTGTCCAATTTTGTATATCCCCATATGCATCCTAATAAAATTGCTAGTAAGAAGAATGGAACAGAAAATAAATTTAATCCGTAAGACGTAGATTCAAGCTTCGGCAAATTCCCTAACCTTCTTAATCTCGCATTCCACTTTTTCTTTTTTAATAGGCGATATTGCAGTAAATACATAATAGAAAAAATAAACGATACAGTAAACGTTGCATAAGAAATAATCGCCATTCCGACATGCACGTATACAAGTTCTGAAACCAATTGCTCTGCAAGTACTGGCGACATCTTTCCGAGCGGTGTAAAAATCGAAAAAGCGCTTACGCCAAATGCAACAACATTTGTAAAAAAGACTAAAAAGTCAACGCGCATAAATCGATTTATGACTAACGACATCGTAATCAATAACCAAACATAAAAATAAATCCCTGATAATAAAGTTAAAATGGGATTCGTTTCTGAATCTGTCGCCCTAAGCAACATAAAAATAGACTGCAATACCCATACAATCGAAAGTAACCAAAAAGCAAATCGGTTCGCCTTTCGGTTACTTTGGAAATAATCTATAAAATATAAACTAATGCTACAAGCATATAAAATAATTGCAATATGATAAATAATACTGTTATTTAAAAAACTCATCCGATCATCCTTCCAAATTATAAAGATGGAACGGATGGTGTCCACGCTCTTTTATGTTCTACTTCTTCCGCACGACTCTCTACTTCTTCCACTTCTAAATCAAAAATCTTCGCAAATAAAGCTAGTTTTTCCGGTGCTCCCTCTTCTGCAGCTATTTCTTTCGCTACTAAAATTGGGTCTTTTAATAATTGGTTAATAATACTTTTCGTATGCTTACTAATTACTTTTCTCTCACGATCACTAAGATTTGGTAATTTCCGTTCCAGGCTTTCCATCGTTTCACTTTGAATTGCTAGCGCTTTATCACGAAGCGATGATATTAACGGAACAACACCAAGTGTACTTAACCACGTTTTGAATAAAACGATTTCCTCTTCAATCATAAATTGAATTTTCTCCGCTTCTTTCAAACGCTCAGCACGGTTTGCTTCCACTACTCCTTGCAAATCATCAATGTCATATAAGAAAGAACCTTCTAATTCATCAATCGCTGGATCAATATCACGTGGTACTGCAATATCAACCATAAATAAAGGACGACCAGAGCGCATTTTCTCTACCTTTGTCATCATCTCTTTCGTAATGACATACTCTGATGCACCAGTTGAACTAATTAAAATATCCGCTTCTAATAATGCACATTGTAATTCACTTAAAGATTTTGCATGTCCCATATATTTCTCAGCCATTACTTCCGCTTTCGAAAGCGTCCGGTTCATAACTGTTACTTTACGAGCACCGCTTCCGTATAAGTTTTGCAGTGCCAGTTCACCCATTTTACCAGCACCAAGAATAAGCACATGACAATCTGTTAAATCGCCAAATATTTTCTTGCCAAGCTCAACAGCAGCATAACTAACAGACATCGCACTTTCACCAATTGTCGTTTCAGAGTGAGCACGTTTCGCTAATGTAATAACTTGCTTAAACAATTCATTAAAAATTGTGCCCGTTGTTTTTACTTGTTGCGCTTCTAAAAAGCTATCTTTTATTTGACCTAAAATCTGCGTCTCTCCAACTACCATAGAATCTAAACCGCACGTTACGCGGAATAAATGATCTATTGCACCATCTTGCTCAAAAATAGTTAAGTATGGTGCGACTTCTTCTATCTCAAGCTGAAACCAATCAGCTAAAAACTTCTTAATATAATATCGTCCCGTGTGTAATTGATCGACAACAGCATAAATCTCAGTGCGATTACAAGTTGATACAATGACATTCTCTAACACGCTCTTTTGATTTTGTAATGTAGTCATTGCTTGCTCTAGCTCTGCTGCCTGAAATGTGAGTTTCTCACGAAATTCTACAGGGGCTGTTCGATAATTTACACTAACAACAAGAATATGCACGCAGCATGTCCCCCTTCACCCGTTTTATCACTTTATCTACTATCATAATACAACTTTCCTCTTATGAATCTGACAATCGTGTGAACAACTGATTATTTTTTATTTATTCTCCATATGTAAGGAGCTTCAGTAAGATCAATAAAGAACTCTCTACTTTATAATGATTATAAAATAACAACTCTATTTGTACGTTACCAAAAAAAGCCCTCATAATCAAGTGATGGAAACTATTCCATATTAATTATAACATCATCTTTTCTATCTTCTTTCATCATGAAGGAAAATATGTATGATTGTTCCAAAATATAGTACTCACTTTCTCAATACAATGTATTTGACATTGTATTTCTTTTTCGTTATATTGATTTTACAAAATTGAATTGTGCACAATTCAAAAATATAAGGAGTTGCTTATGAAAGAAAACCCTTTACATCTAGATAACCAACTTTGTTTTTCTATTTACGCTTGCTCTAAAGAGGTTACCCGTTTTTATCGGCCCTATTTAGAAGAAATGGGCATTACGTATCCCCAGTACATTACGTTACTCGTACTATGGGAGCAAGATGGGCTAACAGTGAAAGAAATTGGCCAACGCCTATTTTTAGATTCTGGTACGTTAACACCTATGTTAAAACGAATGGAATCATTAAAACTTGTAAAACGTGTTCGCTCAAAAGAAGACGAGCGAAAAGTTTGTATTGAATTAACAGAACAAGGTAAAGATTTAAAAGAAAAGGCTTGTTCATTACCGACAACGATGGCTACAAATTTAGGAATTACAGAGCAAGAATATCGTTCTTTACTAATCCAATTAAATAAACTAATTGAAACGATGAAAACAATTAATGATAGAAAAGGGGAATAAACATGGATAAATTATATACTGCTTCAGTAACAGCAACAGGTGGAAGAAACGGTAAGGTAGTTTCAGATGATGGCATATTAAATCTTGATGTAAAAATGCCGAAAGCACTAGGCGGTGCAGGTGGAGAGGCAACAAATCCAGAACAATTATTTGCAGCTGGTTATGCAGCTTGCTTTGATAGCGCATTACAACTTGTCATTCGTACAAAACGTGTGAAAGTGGAAAGTACAGAAGTGACTGCACACGTTTCTATCGGTAAAGATACAGATGGTGGTTTCGGGCTATCTGCTGTACTTGACGTACATGTCGCTGGCGTTTCTCATGCAGAAGCACAAGAACTTGTTGAAGCTGCTCACGGGGTGTGTCCGTACTCTAAAGCAACACGAGGGAATATTGAAGTAACATTAAACGTACGCTAAAAGTGTATAAAGAAAAAAACGCGCGACATTCGTCACGCGTTTTTTGTTTTTGTCATTTTATGAATTGCTTTCCATGCCTCTTCTTTTCCAAGTCCTGTTTCCGAAGAGAATAGAACGATTTCATCGCCAATTTCAACAGCAAGCGTTTCTTTTACAACTTTTAAATGCTTTTGCCATTTCCCTTTCGGAATTTTATCGGCTTTCGTTGCAATAATAATTGTTGGGATTTCATAATGCTTTAAGAAATCATACATCATCACGTCATCTTTTGTTGGTTGGTGACGTAAATCAACTACTAATACAGCTGCGTCTAATTGCTCACGTGTTGTAAAGTATGTTTCAATCATCTTGCCCCATGCCGCGCGCTCCGTTTTAGATACTTTCGCATATCCATAACCTGGAACGTCAACAAAATGCATCATTTCATTGATTAAGAAAAAGTTCAGTGTTTGCGTTTTTCCTGGTTTAGAAGAAATACGTACTAACTTTTTACGATTTAAAATTTTATTAATGAAGGAAGACTTCCCGACATTTGAACGACCTGCTAATGCAATTTCTGGTAAATCACTATCTGGATATTGTTCTGGTTTAACAGCACTAATTACAATATCTGCTTTTGTTACTTTCATTGTTTCACTCCTACTAATGCGTGCTCCAATACTTCGTCTAAATGAGATGCAAGCACAAACGTAAGGTTTTCTTTTACGCTCTCTGGAATATCATCTAAATCTTTCTCGTTTTCTGCTGGCAAAATAATTTTTGTTAAGCCTGCGCGGTGAGCACTTAATGTTTTTTCTTTTAAACCACCAATTGGTAATACACGACCACGAAGTGTAATTTCACCTGTCATACCTACTTCTTTACTTACAGGAATACCTGTTAGTGCCGAAATAAGTGCCGTTGCCATCGTAATACCTGCTGACGGTCCATCTTTTGGAACTGCTCCTTCTGGAACATGAATATGAATATCATTTTTCTCATGGAAATTCGGATCGATCTGCAGCTCTTCTGCACGAGAACGAATATAGCTAAACGCTGCTTGTGCTGATTCTTTCATAACATCCCCAAGTTTCCCTGTTAAAATTAATTTCCCTTTACCTGGCGCTACAGACACTTCAATAGCAAGTGTATCACCACCAGCTGCTGTGTAAGCTAAACCAGTCGCCATACCAACTTGGTCTGTCTTCTCAGCTTGTCCGTAACGGAATATGTGCTTGCCAAGTAAATCAACAACATTTTTCTCCGTTACAACAATGCGCTTGCGTTCTGCTGTAACAATGATTTTTGCTGCTTTACGACAAACTTTTGCAATTTGACGCTCTAGCGTACGAACACCAGCCTCACGTGTATAATAACGAATAATTTCAAGAAGCGCTTCATCACGTACTTGTAAATTACCTTTTCGTAAGCCATGCTCTTTCAATTGTTTCGGCAGTAAATGTTCACGAGCAATGTGTACCTTTTCAAGTTCTGTATAGCCAGCAATCGAAATGATTTCCATACGGTCAAGCAACGGACCTGGAATACTTGAAAGTGTATTAGCAGTTGCTACAAACATAACTTTCGATAGATCATACGGCTCTTCAATGTAATGATCACTAAAGTTATGGTTTTGTTCTGGATCTAACACTTCAAGTAATGCTGCTGATGGATCTCCACGGAAATCGTTAGACATTTTATCAATCTCATCTAATAAGAAGACTGGATTAACTGTTTTCGCCTTTTTCATACCTTGAATAACGCGTCCTGGCATTGCTCCAACATACGTACGGCGGTGACCACGAATTTCAGACTCATCACGTACACCGCCAAGGGATACACGGACAAAGTTACGATTCAATGATGTTGCGATAGAACGAGCTAACGAAGTTTTTCCGACCCCAGGAGGTCCTACTAAACAAAGAATAGGGCCTTTTAATGAGTTAGTCAATTTTTGTACAGCTAAATATTCAAGCACTCGCTCTTTTACTTTTTCAAGGCCGTAATGATCTTTATTTAAAATCTCTTCAGAATGAACAAGATCAATCATATCCTCTGTCGCTTCTGTCCACGGAAGGGCTAATAACCAGTCAATATAATTGCGAATAACACCGCTCTCCGCAGAACTTGCTGGTAACTTTTCATAACGATCTAATTCTTTCAGCGCAGCCTTCGTTGTTTCTTCAGGCATTCCTGACTGTTCAATTTTCTCACGAAGTTCTTCAACTTCCCCGCCCTTACCTTCTTTATCACCAAGTTCTGTTTGAATCGCCTTCATTTGCTCACGTAAGAAATATTCTTTTTGTGTGCGCTCCATTGAACGTTTCACTTTTTGTCCAATTTTCTTTTCTAGGCTAAGCAACTCTTGTTCATCTTGAATAATTGAAATAAGTGTATGTAGTCGTTCTTTTACAGATACAATCTCTAAAATCTCTTGTTTCTGCTTCGTTTTAATCGGCAAGTGAGAAGCAATTAAATCAGCTAGTCTTCCCGGTTCTTCTACATCAGCTACCGTTGCAAATGTTTCATTTGAAACTTTTTTCGAAACTTTAATATATTGTTCGAAATGCTCCAGTAACGTACGCATAAGAGCTTTCTCTTCTAAATCATCTTCTACTTCTTCCGTTACCGTTTTAATAGAAACTTGCACTATATTTTCTTCTTCGATAAACTCTACTACTTCTGCTCTATGTAAACCTTCCACAAGGACACGAAGCGTACCGTTCGGCAATTTAAGCATTTGCTTCACTTTCGCCACTGTACCTACACTATATATGTCATCTTCTTTCGGATCATCGATATTCATTTCTTTTTGCATTGCTAAAAAGATGATATTTTCATCCATTGCCGCCTGCTCTAGTGCTTGTATCGATTTATCACGTCCTACATCAAGATGCAGAACCATCGTTGGATATACGAGAACGCCTCTTAATGGTAGGAGGGGCACAATTCTTTCGTTCGTATTCATACTAGACATAGCACCTCCATAATAAATTAAACTCCTGTTCAACTATTTTATATTACAATACATCTAGATGCAATTGCAGAGATTATCCGCAATTGTTAATATCTTGTTTTTTCTCCCTTATGAAAAGAAAAAAGACTCCGCTTAAGCATACAAACTTAAACGAAGTCTGGCAAATTTTATTATCGTTTATTCTTACATTGATTGTGCATCTGTTTCGTCCAAAGCAGTCTGTACATCAATCTCACGATGCATATTTTCCTGCACAAATGTTAATTCAAATACTTCTTTTAATTTGCGGACAGGAATGATTTCAATTCCCTTTATTGTATACAAAAATGGTTGCATGTTTTCAGCCGGAATGATGACTTTCTTAGCCCCCGCTTTTTTCGCAGCTTTTATTTTTGCGTACACACCACCAATAGGCTTCACTTCTCCGTGGATACTTATTTCACCTGTCATCGCTACTTCATTATTCACATATGTACGATGCACCGCTGAATAAACACCCGTTGCCATAGCAATCCCTGCCGAAGGACCATCAATCGGGATACCGCCGGGAAAGTTAATATGTATATCATAGCCTTCTGGAAGTACATCTAGAGAGCGGAGTACTGTTAATACGTTATCAACAGAACCCTTCGCCATACTTTTACGGCGGATTGATTTCGTTTGATTCCCAATACTTTCCTCTTCCACAATACCAGTTACATTTACTGATCCTTTATCTTTCGCGGGAATAGCTGTTACCTCAATTTCTAATAAAGCGCCTGTATTCGGTCCATATACAGCAAGCCCGTTCACAAGGCCAATCCTTGGAATTGGATAAATGTGCTTTTCGTACTTTGGTGTAAGTTGGCTCGAATGAACAACCCACTCAATATCTTCATCTTTAATGAAAGAACGTTCTTCATTTATCGCCATACCAGCAGAGATTTGCACGAGATTAATCGCTTCCCGTCCATTTCTTGCATACATTCCAATCATTTCAATACCGTTCTCACCTATTTGCATTTCCACTTTGTCAGCTGCATTCTTCGCTACTTTTTGAATTTCTTCTGTTTCTAACTCCCTGAAGAACACTTCTAAACACCGCGACCGAATTGCAGGAGGAATTTCCTCTGGCGAACGCGTCGTTGCACCAACTAAGCGAAAATCGGCTGGCAAACCTTTTTGAAAGATATCATGTATATACGTTGGAATCATCGAATTTTCTTCACTATAGTACGCACTTTCCAAAAATACTTTCCGATCTTCTAACACCTTTAACATTTTGTTCATTTGAATCGGATGTAATTCACCAATCTCATCAATAAACAAAATGCCTCCATGTGCATCTGTTACAGCCCCTTTTTTCGGCTGCGGGATACCCGCTTGCCCCATTGCACCTGCTCCTTGATAAATTGGATCATGGACTGAACCAATTAAAGGATCTGCAATACCACGTTCATCAAACCTAGCTGTCGTCGCATCAAGTTCGATAAATGTTGCATTCGTACGGAATGGAGATTTTGGGTTTCGTTTCGCTTCTTCTAATACAAGGCGTGCTGCCGCTGTCTTTCCGACACCTGGCGGACCATATATAATCACATGTTGCGGGTTAGGACCACAAAGAGCCGCTTTTAACGACTTAATCCCGTCTTCTTGCCCCACAATGTCTAAAAAGGATGTAGGACGCACCTTTTCCGCAAGTGGCTCTGTTAAAGAAACCTCACGCATTTTACGAAGCTGCTCTAATTCTTTTTTCGATTCTCGATCAATTGAAACTTTTTGTGTTCGTTGATTTCGAAGTAAATGCCAAAAGTACAATCCGACAATTACACCAAAAACAAGTTGAACAAGTAAAAATATATTTGTCCAGCTCATAATTCATTTCCTCCCGCTATGTTTTATCTTTTAGTATTTCCTGGGAGGAATAGTGCTAAACATAAAGAAAAACAGCAATTATAAAAATTGCTGTTTCTTCTTCACATTATGCAGATGTTTTTGTATCAAGTACAGTACCGTCTTGTAACACCAATTTTGGCGGTGCATTATCAGCTACTGTTTCTTTTGTAAGAATACACTTCTCGATATCTTTGCGAGATGGAAGTTCGAACATTACATCAAGCATTAAGCCTTCAATAATAGAACGAAGTCCACGAGCACCTGTTTTACGTTCAATTGCTTTTTTCGCAATCTCAACTAGTGCACCTTCTTCAAACTCTAACTCAACATCGTCAAGCTCCAATAATTTTTGGAATTGCTTAACAAGTGCATTTTTCGGTTTCGTTAAAATATCTACAAGAGCATCTTCATCAAGCGGCTCTAGGTTCGCAATAACTGGAAGACGACCGATAAACTCTGGGATTAAACCAAATCTTAAAAGATCCTCTGGTAATACGTGAGATAAAACATGCTTCTCATTTACATCAGCATTTTTCTTCTCAGAACCAAATCCAATTACTTTTTCACCAAGGCGACGTTTAATAATTGGCTCGATGCCATCAAACGCTCCACCACAAATGAATAAGATGTTCGTTGTATCAATTTGAATGAACTCTTGATGCGGATGCTTACGGCCACCTTGAGGTGGAACGCTCGCTACAGTACCTTCTAAAATTTTCAGAAGCGCCTGCTGTACACCTTCACCAGATACATCACGTGTAATTGATGGATTTTCGGACTTACGTGCCACTTTATCAATCTCATCAATATAAATAATTCCTTTTTCCGCTTTTTCTACATCGTAATCAGCCGCTTGAATTAGTTTTAGTAAGATGTTTTCTACATCTTCCCCAACGTATCCAGCTTCAGTTAAAGATGTTGCGTCCGCGATTGCAAATGGAACATTTAAAATACGCGCTAATGTTTGTGCCAATAATGTTTTACCACTACCAGTTGGCCCAATAAGTGAAATATTACTCTTCGCTAATTCTACATCATCAATTTTGCTGTTAGAATTAATACGTTTGTAATGGTTATATACCGCTACCGCTAGTGCTTTTTTCGCGTTATCTTGTCCGATGACATACTCATCTAAGATTTCACGAATTTCTACCGGTTTCGGTACATCTTTGAATTCTACTTCTTCGTCCTTCGCAAGCTCCTCTTGTACAATTTCAGTACAAAGCTCGATACACTCGTCACAAATGTAAACACCTGGACCTGCAACTAACTTTCGAACTTGCGTTTGTGTTTTACCACAGAAAGAACATTTTAATTGACCTTTTTCATCATTAAATTTAAACATATTTTCACACCCCTTACAAAGTGCTAACCTCTTGCCTTCGTATGTACACGATAAATGTATCGTATGTAAATACATATTATGTCACTACGTAGCGAGAAATACAAATAATATGACTAGTTATGTACAAATAAAAAAATTTTAAAACTTTTGAAATATGTATATTCGACTTATGAAGAACCTTTTCCTTCTTCATCGAAAAGTTTTATAAATATATTTCTATATTTATAAAACAAGGCACGATTAAAATCGTGCCTTGTTATTTTATTATGCAGCGTTGTCTACTAAGAAGTCTACAGCTTTACGCACTTTAAGATCTTCAGATAAAGCGTCTACGCTTCCAAGAGCTTGCTTGATAGCGTCTACTGGCATACCGTACATTTCAGCCATTTTTTCAACTTCTGCAGTTACTTCTTCTTCAGTAACTTCGATGTTTTCAGCTTCAATGATAGCTTCAAGAACAAGGTTGATTCTTACGCGTTTTTGAGCGTCTTCTTTCATTTGCTCTTTTAACTTGTCAGCATCAGTACCTGTGAATTGGTAGTAAAGCTCAAGGTTCATACCTTGTTGGCTTAAACGTTGCTCGAATTCACGAACCATACGATCTAACTCAGTGTCGATCATAGCTTCTGGAATGTCGATTTCAGCGTTAGCAGCAGCTAATTCTACTACTTCGTCACGTACTTTGTGCTCAGCTTCGTGCTTTTTACCTTCTTCTAAGTTTGTACGAAGTTTTGTTTTTAATTCATCAAGAGTTGCAACTTCTTCGTCAGCATCTTTAGCGAACTCGTCGTTTAACTCAGGAAGTTCTTTTGTTTTGATTTCGTGAATTGTTACTTTGAATGTTGCTGGTTTGCCCGCTAATTCAGCAGCATGGTACTCTTCTGGGAATGATACTTCAACGTCTTTAGAATCACCAGATTTAAGACCAATTACTTGCTCTTCGAAACCTGGGATGAAAGTACCAGAACCGATTGCAAGAGAATAGTTTTCGCCTTTTCCGCCTTCAAATGCTTCGCCATCAACGAAACCTTCGAAGTCGATTACAGCTGTATCACCATTTTCAATAGTTCCTTCTTCTTTAACAACTAGTTCAGCTTGACGCTCTTGTAAAGATTTTAATTCGTTCTCTACATCTTCGTCAGTTACAGTTGTTTCAACTTTTTCTACTGCTAAACCTTTGTACTCACCTAATTTAACTTCAGGTTTCACTGTAACTTTTGCAGTGAAGATAAGGTTAGCATTTTTTTCGAACTTCTCGATGTCGATTTCAGGATGAGCAACTGGGAAGATACCAGCTTCATCGATTGCTTCACCGTATGCTTTTGGTAAGATGATATCTAAAGCATCTTGGTATAAAGATTCGATACCAAAGCGTTGTTCGAATAACGGACGAGGCATTTTCCCTTTACGGAAACCTGGTACGTTAATTGTTTTTACTACTTTTTTGAACGCAGCGTCGATAGAGTTGTTTACTTCTTTAGCATCAACTTCGATTGTTAAAACGCCAACGTTACCTTCTAATTTTTCCCATTTTGTAGACATTTATTCTTTCCCTCCAACTATAATAATGTATGCACATACCTCTATAGATTAAAATATTCATTATCTCTTTTTTGAAATAACAAATGTACAAATAACCCTCTAGCAAAAGCTTTCAGATATAATGTTCCAATCTACTAATTGTCTAAAAGACAACTACGGTATATTTTGTTCGAGACTAATATGAAACATATTAAGTAAGAGAATTATACTCCTCTTCTCTTACAAACAGGCAGATTTCTGCCTTTTGCAACCCTTACATTATAACATAGAATATGCTCGTTTCAATAACTGAACGATTCTTTTTCATAATTATACGGGCAAATATCCTTCTCTTTCAATGCGTAGTAACCATTGATAGGCGATATGAAATTCCTCTAACTCGATATTGTATGCTGTCATAAGTTCTTCTTCATCAATAGCCAATCCGAAACGCTTTCTTCCAATTCTCTCTAAGACGGCAGCCCAAATTTCTACTTTATCCATTAATAGAGGGAATGGGAAAATGCTAATTTGTAATTCTTTCCAGTAAGTGACCATCGCACTAAATATATCCGGATAATTTTGTTCTAATTGGCTTGATAATTTATGTATTATTTTATCGGATTGCTCCTCATTATGACCTGTAAATGCTGGTATCACTTTTATCGTATTTCCAAACTTCTCTACTTCTATCTCTTCTTCTATTTGATTTTCTACCATTTTATACAAAATAGAAGTTTTTAAATAAGGGTGTTGCTTTTCCTCTATTAAAAATTTCTTTAGAGCAGGAAGTGCGAGATCCAGGTCTTTTAATGAAAGTTTCTGGATCACCCTTAGCTTTTGACCAAAGTTTTCTCCAAAAAGTTCATTAGTAAACTCATCTAATTCAAAATTTGAATCAACTAGCGATGCGTCTTCCTCATTCAGCATACCTTCTGCAAATAAAGCGAGCTGCGCTAATTTTTCCTTTTGCTCGGGCATTATGTCTTTCGTTTGCAAAACTTTTTCGACAGTTTCAATAACACCTTCATAATCATTTGTTTGAACTAAAATCGTCACATACGTTTCAAGAATGTCACCAAATAATACAGCTCCCGTTTCAAGCAACTGCTCACATTTGTCTTTCGCTTCTTCCATATGCTTTAATTCTAACAAACAAATAACTGAAGCTAATTCTGTTTGTTCCGTTTCCGCATTATACTGACGTAATATTTCAAAGCAGCGCAATGCATCTTCGAATTTCCGCTCTTTCAACGCTAAAAAACCTTCATCAATATAGCGTTCTGATAGCTGCGGAAACAATACGACCGTATTTTCTTTTTTATCCATACGTTCGCCTCTTTTTCTAGATTTTAATTATCTTCAAAGTAAATATATCAAATGCGTAATGAGAACACAACATTCCAAAACCATTCGTTTGAAATATAGGAATATTTAATTTTCATACCGGAAAATCAACAACCTTTTAAATGAAATTCATTTTCCACAAACAAAAACCCTCAGCAACAGAAGCAGAGGATTCATCATTAATGGAAAGCATTTATAATTGTGGGGTATATAACAAGGGTAATAATTTGGAGAACAATAATTGCCATAACAATCATGCTAAAGTAGAAGATTGGTTTACTTCGCTTCATTAAAAACATAATAATAAGCATCGTACAAGCAAACAAACTTAAGAAGAACAAACTCGTTGTCGAACTAAGTATACCACTCGGGACAAAGAACAATAATACTACACTACAAGTACCTATAATTCCAAATAACCATTCCATTCATTCACTCATTTCCTTTCCCTCTCATGGTAGTTTTTTCTAAGCGATTAAATGCTTTACAACATCAACTACATACGTTAATTTCTCATACGCTACAAATCCAAAAGCAACTGTTAAGCCCGTTACGATTAATCCCTTCATCATTTCTTCCTCCTCGTTTTATCGTTGTTACCTTCATTATAGAGGATTAGTAATTTGTTACCATCGAACTTCCTTACAGTTACCTTACAGAATTGTAAGACTTCCAAAATTAATTTAAAATCATGTTAATATATTTTTGTACAATTAAGAATTTAATTTACAAAGGGGAATATATATGTTCAAAAAGATGGCTGCAGATGTATTAGGACTAAGCGATGTAGGTTCTGTCATTACACCGAAAGATTATGATAAGGTCGATGCTGATGGTTACGTGATGCATGAAGACGGGGAGAAAATTTATTTTCTAATTAAATCAAAATCAGATGAATATTGTTTTACAAACAAAGGATTAATCCACCTAGACGGTACAAGTGCAACAAGCAAAAAACGTACACTGCGTCGCTTTAGCTACAGTAAATATCAAATTAAAAACGTAGCACTTGAAACTGCGGGAACGATTGATTTAGATGTAGAAATTAAGTTTCAAATGGGAGATGAGCATTACTCAATTGATGTTCATAAGAAACATATTGAAGAATTAAAAGATTTATATAAGGCTCTACTTAAAATAGAAGAAATTTCATACGACAACGACATTACATTGCAGTATGCACATAAAAGTTTAGATATGGCATCTAACGCTTTCAGCCGTATTTCAAACACACAAGTAAATTTAGCAGAACAATTTAAAGAGATGAACGAGATCGCTTTTAATTGGCTCGTTGATACAAAGAAACAATATAACGTGAAAGATTACGATTTTATCTTTGAAAAGTTTATTAATAACTAATTTAAAACAAACAAAAAACCTTGTTATCAAAAGCTAACAAGGTTTTCTTAGCGTCCTAGGAGAGATTCGAACTCTCGATCTGTCTATTACCTATATTATGTTACACTTACTCACAAGTTTCTTTCCTCTTGCGTTAATCTTCTACTCGTATTAATTATGTTTGATACAACTAAACTTCCTATTATATATACAATCGAAATATACGTTATTTTATTCCTGACTCTCCATCTCTTTCATTTCATCTTGCCACGTACCACCAATACCACCACTAGGTGTATTCCAGCGCTTTTCTTGACGCAGGATTCTCGCCTTATCTTCCTCAGTCATTTCAGATTGATATTTCTTCGCTTCCTCTCGTTGTTGTTCTTCGTATTCTCTTTCCTGTTGCTCCAGATGTCTTCTATGCGCATCTTTATCAATAATCTTTTCGCAGCCGTGTGCTAGCTCCTTCGTTTCATCGTGTCCGTGTCCACAATAATCGTTCGGAATTTTAGTACTAGATTTCGTAGCAGGTTTAGAATCATGGTTACGATTACCTGTTGCACGGTCCTCTTTCTCTTCGTTAACTTTCGCATCTTTAACCCCAGTTTTTCTAAGACCATCTTGCTCTTTCTTCGTTACACTTCCATCAGGATTAAACGTTATAGTCATCGAACCTTTTCCACCATGCCCTAGATATCCGTAGATAGAGAACGACTTATATTTCTCTATGAATCTAGGTATTCCTGCTATCTCTTTGACTTTGTTCGCAGGCATTCCGACCTTGATTCCGTCATATTGTTCTAGCGATACGGTCGGTGCCTCGTTATTCGCATCTTTATAATACGGACGTCTATCGTTAATCTCCTTATCTTCCTTCGTCGATTCCTCCACTTGTTGCGGCTTCTCGTCCTTCGCAGGTTCTTCGTCAACCTTTTGGTTGGACGCTTCCTCTTCCCCTTGCGCAGTTGCAACAGAGTCGTGTTTCTTATACGGCTCGTATTCTGCTTGTTCTTTCGTAGAGCAAGCACTAAGAATCAATACGGACGTCGCACCTAATAAAAATAATTTCGTATTAAATTTCATAGTATAATCTCCCTCGTAATTCTCTTCAATTGCATCTTGCATGCACACATCAATTTTCAGACAAACACAAAACCTTGTTATCAAAAGATAACAAGGCTTCCTTAGCGTCCCAGGAGAGATTCGAACTCCCGACCCGTCAATTACCTATGATATATAGACGATTCTTTCATCGCTTGCTGAACGTTCATTTGTGCGGTCAACTGACCATTTTTGTTAATTAATATTACACTCTATATAGTAGTTCTATATCAATGTTGAATGCCTTTTTGTTCTATCGATTCCCTATCGAAAATTCTGACACATTTAGATGATATTTCCCTAGCCACAGAATAAAAAACAATCGTCTTAAAATGCGAATCTCGGCGTACCTTTCCGCACTATTTTATATATTTTGATCGCAGTCTTAATATATCTTCCTCTTCGCGAATGCCTGCCGATCCCTTCCTCACATTTTTTACGACAGTCCAATTCGGGTTAGTTTCATCACCGATGTTCTGTACTGTAAAGTTGCCGTCACCATATTTTCGTTGACCTTCTGCCAATTTCTCCGTTAAATCATTTTCTTTTGATCTCGCCATATTTGCGCCATCTCCCTTTTTTATACAACCTTCTCAAACTGTCCAATCAATCACACGTCCAGTCAATTGGAGATCCTCGCTTTCCGCTTCGACTAATTGTAACACACTGCCGGGGATAAGTTCCGATAACGGCTGCCCAATCGCACTAGAAACGTTATTTTCTTTGAATGTGAATGATCCGACGCCAGTTATGCTAAATGATGCGATTCCTTGCCGCTGCATTTTGTTTGTATCGTTATAAACGATTACTAAGTATGCGTTGAATTCGGATATTGCATTATAGGGGATATCATATCCTTTGAATTGATTGTGCAACGTTCAATCCGCTGAGTTCATTAATCGTACTTTCTTCTGATCGTCCGCATCGTGCCAGTCTTCGTTGCTGATAACGTATATGTCGATATGTTCACTGTTTTAACAGAATTCGATAAAATAGCTAACGAACTAGAAAGAGCTGCGGAAAAGTTTCGCACGGCGGATGTATTCTACGGAAATAAAGACGCACAATTGTATTTCATTATTTATCTCATAACAACTATCGCCGGCTAAGCCGTTTAATCAACGATATGTAGTTTGCTTTTATTTTTTCTATATAATTATTATCGTATATTCTATTGTGATAATCTTCCACCATTTACACATAAATCAATTTTTAGACAAACAAAAAACCTTGTTATCAAAAGATAACAAGGTTTTGTTAGCGTCCCAGGAGAGATTCGAACTCCCGACCGTACGCTTAGAAGGCGTATGCTCTATCCGGCTGAGCTACTGGGACATGGAGCGGGTGAAGAGAATCGAACTCTCGACCAGAGCTTGGAAGGCTCTTGTTTTACCACTAAACTACACCCGCATATGTTATTTTATTTTTCTTTGTTAGCGCCGTTGCCCTATCGACAATATTTATTATATTCATAACCACTTATAAAGTCAACACTTTTTTAAAAGAGGATAATTTTTATTATCCTCTTTTAAAAACTGCTTGTTCAACTAGCTGTCCGTCTAATGTTTCAAAACGAACTTCTATATGATTTTCATCCATTTCTAATAAAGCGAATGTCTTTTCCACACGAGAGCGCGGGAGCAAAATACTTCCTGGATTAATAAATAAAATCCCATCAAGTAATTCTGCCCCTAATACATGAGAATGTCCAAAGCACGCTACTTGTGCTCCTACTTCTTCTGCATGATACGCTAACGTTTGTAACGTCATTTTCACATTATGACGATGACCGTGTACAACTAAGAAACGAATTCCATCTACATCAGTTACAATTTCATCTTGAAAGTTAGCATAATCACAATTCCCTTTTACAACATGAAAACCTTGTAGCTCTTCGTGAGCAGGCGTTAGCTCTGAATCACCACAATGAATCATGACATCTACTTTCCCTTCATATTTCTCTTTTAACTGCTGTAATTCCTTCACAGAGCTATGACTATCGCTTACGATTAAAGCTTTCATCAATCTCTCTCCCTTATTCTTCTAAAAACCATTCCGGGATTTTCTCTTCTAATTTACGAAGAGCGCGTCCGCGGTGACTAATGGCATTTTTCTCATCTGAGCTTAGCTCCGCCATCGCCTTTTTATATTCTTCTACATAAAAAATCGGATCGTATCCAAAACCATTTTCCCCGCGGCGCTGTTCTAAGATTTTCCCTTCACACGTTCCGTTTACAATAACAGGCTCTTTATCTGCCTCAGGGAAAGCAACCGCTAGCGCACAGTAAAAACGAGCTGTACGTTTTTCTAAATCGATGTCAGTTAACTCTTGCAACACTTTATCGATATTCGCTTGGTCATCTTTCGGCTCTCCAGCAAAACGAGCTGAATATACACCTGGTTTCCCGTTTAAGGCATCTACAATAAGACCAGAGTCATCCGCAATTACGATGGAATTCAACTGTCTACTAAGACTGTCCGCTTTCAAAATTGCGTTTTCTTCAAATGTTTCACCAGTTTCTTCTACTTCTTCAATATGAGGAAAATCGTGTAAAGATTTCACTTCTAAGTCAAATCTCTCAAATAACTCAGCAAACTCACGTACTTTCCCAAGATTTTTCGTTGCTACAACAACTTGCTTCATATTTTCCACCTCTACTCTATATGAGATACGATGTCACCTAACGCTTCTTTTTGCTTTTCAACAAGTTGGAAGATCCCTTGTTCCGCAGCATCAAGTAGTTCATTTAATTCTGCTCTGCTAAACGTCGCTTCTTCTCCAGTTCCTTGTACTTCAACAAACTGACCTTTTCCAGTCATAATAACGTTCATATCAACGTCTGCTTTAGAATCTTCGGCATAATTTAAATCTAAAACGACACCTTGTTCTTCAACAACACCTACTGACGTTGCCGCTAAATAATCTTTTACAGGAATTTTAGATACTTTGTCTGCTTGCAATAATTTTTCAAAAGCTAATACCATCGCTACATAAGCACCTGTAATTGAAGCTGTTCTCGTTCCGCCATCCGCTTGAATTACATCACAATCAATCCAAACCGTTCTTTCGCCAAGCGCTTCTAAATCAACAACCGCACGTAATGCTCGTCCAATTAAACGCTGGATTTCCATTGTACGCCCTGTTACTTTCCCTTTACTTGACTCCCTGATTGTACGTTGCTCTGTCGCACGTGGAATCATTGAGTATTCTGCTGTTACCCAGCCTTTTCCTTCTCCACGCATAAACGGCGGTACACGCTCTTCAATTGTCGCTGAACAAATTACCTTTGTATCCCCAACTTCAATTAGTACCGATCCCTCTGGATGTTTTAAATAATTTGTATGAATATGTATATGGCGTAACTCTGCTTGTCCTCTACCATCTACTCGCATAAAAATAACCCCCTCATAAATACTCTCATTAGTATAGCCAAATTTAAATGTACGATATGTATAACAATAAAAGAAGGGGAACTCAAAAAGCAATTCCCCTTTCTTACATAAGTATATCAAATTATTCGCGATTAAAAACTACCTGTATTCACGTTTTGTGGACGATTAACAGGTTTTGTTAGCTTTTCACCTTTCTCATCCATCAAATTCGCTTTCCCATTCACTTCAATAGAAACATTTTTCACACCTTGTTTTTCCGTTAAAGATAAGACTAACGACTTCAATACGTAATTTGAAATTACACTCTTGTCTTGGTTCGCAAATATATTTTCATTAAAGTTTAATGTAATATTTCCGTTCTCCACTTTCGGATTCGTAATAAGCTTAGCTCCTGGATTAAAATCATTTAATAGCGACCCTTGAATCGGACCTTTTACAAGCTCATCCACAATTGTCGCGTAATCATTTTCTTTTCCTTCTGCAACGCGTCTTGTTACCGGTACGTAATATTGCTGCTTATTATTATTTTGCGCCATAAAGTAAAGTGTAACCGGTTTTGTATGCGTTACATCTGCTACTTGTTCATCATCAAAGTTAATTCCATTCGCACGACTTACACCTTCACCAAGCGGTGTACCCGCAACAGGCATCTTCGCTAACTTTTCACCATTTATTTGGAACTGCACTTGTTTTATTTCTGTAAATTGAGTCAAAGTCCACGCTACTGATTCAACAATTTGACGCTCTTCTTCCTTTGAATAATTTTTCATTTCTTTAGAGAAATCAATTACTGCTGTCCCACCTTTTTTCAAATCCAAGGTCATCGTTGTATTCGCTGGCAGGACTGCTTGAAATCCATTTGGCAATAAATTTGTGACTGGTCCATCTTTCACAAGATACTCTAACGTTTGCTTTACAACCTCATTCGCTTTCGGAGTAGGCATTGCAATAGTTTGCGGTACGACATATCCATTTTTATCAACGAGGTATAACTCTCTATTTACTGTCTGCCCTTGTTTATCTTTTTTAGCTGTTTCTTTCTTTTCACCTTCTGTATACGTAACTTTTTTCGGTGGATCAATTTGTTCTGTTGCTTTCTCTTGATTTAATAAGCCACACCCTGATAATAAAATCGCACTCACAGTAGCACCAACAACCCATTTAAAAGTGGATTTAGGCATGCCATTCCCCCCTAAAATCTAAGTTTGTACTATTATGTATACGAGCTGTTTCATATTTTAGAACAAGCTATAGCTACTTACACAAAAAAAACCCCTGATTTCTCAGGAGTTCTCTTATATGAATCTACTATTATTCTGTTTCTAAATTAATATGCTTCACATTTTCAATCGGCTGACCGAACCACTTTGATGCAATTTCTTTAAACAGACCTATTTTACCAGTCGTTAAGAAGAGGTGATCACTTTGTTCCTCTCCCTCATTCAACATTTTACTATGGTATAAAATTGTACTTACCTCACGCGCTGTTTCGTCACCCGAACTAATTAATTGCACTTGATCTCCCATTACCTTTTTTATAACAGGACCTAAAATCGGATAATGTGTACACCCTAAAATAAGTGTATCAATGTCAGTACTTTTCAACGGTTGCAATGTTTCTCTTACAACTTCATACGCCATTTCACTTTCGAAATTCCCACTCTCTACAAGCTCAACGAAAGGTGGGCATGCTAAACTTTCTACCATAACACGGTTATTAATAGATTTTAGCGCCTCTTCATAGGCACCACTTTTTACTGTTCCAATCGTTCCAATAATCCCAACATGGTACGTATTTGTCACTTTTAAAGCTGTACGTGATCCTGGATGAATAACTCCAACTACTGGAATTGGCAACTGTTTCTGCATTTCTTCCAACACAACCGCAGTTGCTGTATTACACGCGATCACTAACATTTTGATATTTAAATCTAATAAATGCTCCGTCATTTCCCACGTAAATTGACGCACTTCTTCACGAGAACGCGGACCATAAGGGCAACGTGCTGTATCCCCTAAATATATAATACGCTCTTTCGGCAACTGACGAATTAATTCCTTCGCTACTGTTAAACCACCCACTCCTGAATCAATAACACCGATCGCTCTATTCAACTTAATCACCCGTTTTCTCATTCATCATCTTATTTTATCATTATATTTTACACACTTTAAGTTCGCTCACTTAAACTGCTTCTGTATGAAAATTTTCATTTGTACCTGTATAAATCAGGACCTTTTTTATTTTGCTCCTTTTTTTCATAATTTGCAAGACAGAAAAATAACCGACCTTCTATACGAAAGTCGGTTTCTTCTATATAAAGTGAGTATTTGCCCCGCTATTTGCCGGACAGTAAGACCCCCACCTCAAAATTCAGCGAAAGCAAAGAAGTTATATGGGGATCGGGCTGCCCGTAAAAGCCCTATTGGTGTGGGCTAATAATTAGTGGGGGATGCCCCCACTAATTAAAGTTTCACTTTATTGCTCCATCTTTTTTTGGAAAGAAGACATTCCTATTAATAAGAAGAAATGAGCAGAAATTAAAACGATGATTAAAATAAAATTAAAACGATAACTATTTGTAGATTCCATAACCTTGCTCGCTACAGCTGGTCCAAATGCCATACCGAAAAAGTTAATTAAATTATATAAACCAAGACCGACTCCAACTTTAGCTGGATGTAATGTTTTCGGTATAAATGTGTTTAATGATACTTGAATAGCTGAATAACTCATAAATGTTAAAATAACCGCCACTAAAATAATGAATAAGTTCCCGTTCGGAATAAGCCCTAAAATTAAAAAGCCAACGATCATAACTACAGACGCTACATAAATCATTCTTACATTCCCAAACGAAGGAACAATCTTTCCGGTCATAAAACTAGATACAATACCAAAGAGTGATGCAACAAACAATGCAATTCCGATAACGAATGGCGACAATCCGTGCCCTCTTCCTAACAGTAATGGCAATAATAATAGACTAGCACATAACGCCACATTAATTATAAACCCGACCGCTATTAAACGAAGAAATGGTTTGTTCGAAAATAACTCAATATCAATAAATGGATGCTCCGCGTTCTTCATACGAACCGTGAATAAAAATAAGAAAGCTACCGATAACACAAATAGCCAACTATTAATATTGACACCTAATAAAACAGTCGTAATGAATGCAAATAATAACGCCGCTCCAATGTAATCAAAATGAAACGCTTCATCCGTATACTGCGCTTCTTCTGGCATAAATTTTATAAGCAAGAAAATCCCAACTACTGAAATAACCATAAATAAAAATAAATATGGCCACCCTAATGTATTTGTAATAGCCCCGCCAACTAAAGGACCAATGCCTATTGCTAATGCAATAGAAGAACTAATCATCGCTAATGCACCAGGCTTCTTAGCAGGAGCAACTAATTTTGCCACTGCAATCATACTAAGCGCAATAAACGCCGCGCCCCCACTCGCCTGCACTAATCTTGCAAGAATGGTAATCGCATAAGATTGATTCATAAATCCAATAATAGAACCCGCTACAAATATGATAATTGAAATAATCAATAGTTTTTTTACGCTATAACGATCAGCCAACTTCCCATATATCATCGAACCAATACCGACAACCAAGGAATAACCTACTACAACCCAACTTACTTTCGATTGACTAATAGATAAATCATTAGCAATACCCTCTAACGCTACATTAAATAAAACCGCATTCATCGGTCCTAATAAAACGATAAAACATAATGTGAAAACAAACCATTTTGAATGGTTACTTATATCTTTCCCCATGTGTAACACCTCTCCTGATTGTAGTAACTGTAAATGAAAAATAAAGTGAAACTTTAATCAGCGGGGGCTTCATCCCCCGCTGATTATTAGTTGAACCAATCGGGCTTTTACGGGCAGCCCGATCCCCATATAACTTCTTTGCTTTCGCTGAATTCTCAGTTGAAGGATCTTGCTGCCCGGCAAATAGCGGGGTAAAGTTGTTTAGCTCCTCTATCACTACTAAACAACTTCATCAAATGTATAAAAGATGATAATTTATCGCGCGACAAACTGAATTCGAAACGAAACATGTATGTTGTTCGATATTCATGGAACTATCATAGTTTCAGCATTACAGTTTGTCAACGAAAAATATACAAAGTAAACTAGTTTAGTGTTTTTAGTTTACTTTGTTCAAAAATTGTTATACACTAATTTCGAATCCGGTATAAAGGGGACTGACATGGTTATTCAAATTTACAATTTCTAACTTAATAAAATTAAGTAAATAAAGAACTTTTATATAGAAGGGGGATTATGATGAAGAAAAAAATATTAGTTGTATTAACAAGTGTAGAAAAATATCCAAACTTAAATCGTGCTACCGGGCTTTGGCTTGGTGAAGCTGTCCATTTCGTTAAAAAAGTAGAAGAAGCTGGTTACGAAGTAGATTATGTCAGTCCACAAGGCGGCTATACACCGATTGATCCGCATAGTTTAGCAATGGCAGAGAGCATCGATTGGGAATGGTATCAAAAGAAAGAATTTATGAATCGTCTCGGTTCCACAATGAAACCGAGTGAAGTGAATCAAGAAGACTACGCTGTTATTTATTACGCGGGTGGTCACGGAGTTATTTGGGACTTCCCAGAAAACAAAGAACTTCAAAATATTAGCCGCAACATTTATGAAAATGGCGGAATTGTTTCTTCTGTTTGTCACGGAGCTGCTGGTTTATTCCATATCACATTAAGTAACGGGGACCGTTTAATTAATGATAAAAAAGTAACAGGATTCTCAAATGAAGAAGAGAAACTAGCTGAATTAGATCAATTCGTTCCATTTTTAACAGAAGATGAAATCGTTAAAAATGGGGGACTTTACGAAAAAGCTGCGCAACCTTGGGAAGCTTACGCTGTAGAAGATAATCGTGTAATTACTGGTCAAAACCCTGCTTCAGGTGATTCAGTAGCTGAATTAGTATTAAAACAGCTGCAAAAATAATATGTACTAAAAAAGCAGATTTCCCTCTAGTAAGGGAAATCTGCTTTTTTTACGAAATCATTTGTAAATTAGCTATAATTTCTTTTTCAATTTCAGAATCATCAACTGCATCTAAAAATTCCGGTTTAAACAGTTGATATTTCTTCAAATTGTAGAAATCCAGTATCGCTTGCTTTAACGTAATATCGTACTGAATGCAAAAAGTATGATCTATAATGCGTCTTAACATCACATCATCTTGCACCATAAATAGTTGCGCATTCATTTTATTAAAGTAACCTTGTTCCATACCCGACTCAAAAAACATTTGCAAATTACGATTGCGATTTTGTTGTGCAGCGACTAATTGATCCGACAAATGCGGATACGCTTCTTTCAAATCTTGTAAAAAGACATCCGAAATATACGTCACACATTTTAAAGAATGGATAAACGTCTTTTGGAAACGTTCTGTAAACGACATACTTTCATCTTGATTATCCGCATCTCCTTCAAGAAGATAGTTTATAAAATCCTCTACTACTGCCTCAATAATCTCATCTTTCGAAGAAAAACGTTTATATAAAGTAGCTTTACTAATATCCATATATTTCGCAATTTCATCTATTTTTAATTGGCTAAAACTCGTCTTTCGAATAACGGGCTTTATTTTATTAATATACGTATTTGCACACGCTACTTTTCTCATTTAAAAGAGCCTCCCCTTTTGTTCATACAAAATAGTATAGCAAATTCATGAATGTTTATAAATGAAGTTATTATACTCATTACGTCTTTTTAGTTTATTACAATTTCAATCTACGCTATACATAAAAAGTACCCGCTACCTTTGTTAGTAGCGGGTACTTTTTATGTAATTTATTTACAGCTCTTCTTATAGCTTTCCCTATTTCCATACTAGACTGCGGATTTTGCCCTGTAATTAAATGCCCATCTACTACTACATGTGGCGTGAAATTTGGAGCAACATAAAACAAAGCCCCTTCTTCTTTCAATTTACTTTCTAATAAAAACGGCACTCTCTTTTCCAAATGTACAGCTTTTTCTTCATCGTTTGTATAACCTGTTATACGCTTACCAACAACAAAAAACGAGCCATCTTTATTTTTCACACCGACCAAAGAACTTACTCCGTGACAAACAGCCGCTACAATCCGGTTATTGTTGTACATGTTCTCAATCAAATTCGCTACATATGGATTACCTGGAAAATCCACAATAGCCCCGTGTCCACCACCAAATAAAACTGCATCATAATCTAAAAAATGAGCCTTCGAAATCGACTTCGTATTTTGCAACAAAGAAGCGACATGCTTAAATTCACGAGGTATACCATTGGGAATCGATACTCTATCAATAGGCACCCCTCCACCTTCTATAGATACAAGATCAACATCGAACTTAGCCTTTTTAAATAAATTATACGGAGCTGCGAGCTCTTCCAGCCACAGACCAGTCGGGTGTCCATTCATATCATGAACACTTGTTGAAACTAACAATATCCTTTTCAACATATCCCCTCCTTACTACCTATTTATGTATGAAACATTCTTATCATTCATATAGCACGTGAAACAGACAGAAAAATAGCCGACTCTTCATATAAAAGTCGGCTTTCTTTTTATAGCTCGAGCTCTCCCATACGAAGAAGCTCAACAACTGCTTGTGAACGTCCTTTAACCCCTAGCTTTTGCATTGCGTTTGAGATGTGATTGCGTACTGTTTTTTCACTTATAAAAAGTTCACCTGCAATTTCCTTCGTTGTTTTATCTTGAACGAGTAATTCAAATACTTCTCTTTCTCTCTTTGTGAGTAACGGTTTAGATTGATACGCTTTTTCCTTCAACTGGTATAACCCTCCTTGCTTAAGCCAGAGCTGTATATGTGTAAGTTGGGTGTTTATTTAGTCAAGATATTGTATGAACGAAATGTGCAGGTGGTGAATGAAAATGGGCTTTATTTCCTATGTTATTTTAGACTTTTATACAGTGCGTACACTCTTTTTATCCACTTACTTTCCAGTACGCCATATTTGTTCTAGCAATATACTTACAACAGTACCTACAAACAAACCATTACCGAATACATATTGCATAACAGAAGGCAATGATTGAAGTGCTCCAGACGGTAAAAACATAACGCCGCAGCCAAACAATACCGCGACTCCTAAGATCGTTACATTCCGTTCGCTAAGTGGCACTTGTTTTATATTATGGAATCCAATTCCAATGAGTTGCACGAACGAAGCCATTAAAACCGCAGATGCGACCGCGGATGGCAGAGAGGCTAAGTAACGAATAATACTTGGAAATAGCGACATAACGACTAATAGTACACAGGCCAATAAGAATGAACGTATATACTTTTGATTTGTTAAACGTATGAAACCTGCCGTTGCTGGTAATGGAACGACACCTACTGTTGAAAATAAAGAAGAAATCATATGCGAAATCCCTCCAACCCACGTACCATTTCTCAGCTGTTTTTGTTCAATAGCCGCTTTATGAATCGTAGCTTGATTGATCGCTATAATAGCTGCCACTGTATTTGAAACTAAAATACATACCATAACGAAACTTGATACAGCCATACCTGTATTCCATTTTGGAAGTCCCCAAGCAAATATATGTGGAAATTGTACAAAATGAGTTACTTGAGACGGAATCGTCACTTTCCCTGCGATCAGAAAAATAATCCAACCGCTAATCAATCCTATTAAAACCGCATAACTTTTAACAAAACCTTTTCCAAAATTAGAGAGTATAACTACGAACAAAAATATGCCAAAAGCGATCAATGCTGTAAATCCATCAATTTGAGAAACAGTAGCTGTAATTCCTAACATCCCTTTTAAAAACACACCACTTAATTGCAAACATAATAGAAGCAAGAACGTCCCTGTAACGAGCGGCGTAAATAAAAATAAAATACGTCCGATAAAGCCAGTGACTCCTAATCCTATTAAAACAACACCGGAAATGATCATTCCTAATTCTAAAATTTGCAACGTACTATGTAATTGATCTTGCCCGACAGTTGCGTAAGCAAGTACGGTAAACACCCCAACCCAAGATCCAGCTGGTCCATCCGCAATTGGCAGTTTATGTCCAATCCAACCTTGTAAAAAAGAAGATATACCAACTACAAAAAATGTACGCTGCATTAAATAAAATATTTCTTCCGTCGTAAGATGAAATAATCCGCCAACGACAATTGGTAGTGCGATTGAATTTGCTAATAAAAAAATAAACCATTGCAAAGTTCCCATAATATGATTTTGGTTATGTTGATTGTCCAAAATTTTCATCCCTTCTAGCTTTCCTATAAAAAATATATTGTAAGAATAAAAAAGAAGAGTTCTATACCCACCATTAGAACCCTCCTCAAGGCATTTAAACGATTCTTCTACACAAGATTATTCAATTCCACCTCATTTAAACCTCCAACAACAATATTCCCTTTATGCACGACTAAACGCTTCTCTGTTTGACGCGCTATCGCTTCAGCTGTACATGTTGCATTCGTCAAAATAAAACTCGCTTCATCTCCTACATTCGGCCATGCTCGTTTCCCTTCATTGTTTAACGTTTCTTTTCCTCCCGTAATAAAGCGAAGGGCTTTTCCTAAAGACCTTTCGTCACTCCATCCAAAACGTTCCGCTAATCGATTTGCCTTTTGCAGCATATCACCTGTGCCAAACGGTGACCAATGATCAGTAATACTATCATTTCTTAATGAAACTTTCACACCTTTTTTATCTAATAACGGAATTGGGATTACTTGTTTCCCAATTGGCACCGTTGAAGTAATATCAATGTTTAAAGCAGCTAGTCTTTCCGCCACTTCTTCAACTTCTTTATCCGTAACACCACCAAGTCCAAGTGCATGACTAATTGTTACGCGACCTTGCCATCCCGCTTCTTCTGTTAAACTTGCCAATCGCTTCATCGTAAACGTCCCAAGATTATTCGCATCATGCATATGAATATCAACATCTGCATTAAATTCTACTGCAATATCCATAATTGTATGTAATGATTTTTCGATATCATTATCCACTGTAGCTGGATCCACTCCACCGACTAGATGCGCACCCATACGCATCGCATCTTTCACAAGTTGCACAGAATTACTGCGCAATAATCCATGTTGCGGAAAAGCAACGATTCTACCAGAAACCTGATTTTTATATGTTTCCAGCGCCGCTAACGTCGCCTCCAAATTACGAAGTCCAATAATCGGATCAACATTACAATGCGTTCTAATATTCGTTGCACCATTTCGAAGCAATAACGCTAACATATTTTCCGCCCTATCTTGAGCAGTTGCTAATTGCTTTGGCAAAATCTTCTCTTCCTCATTAAAACGTGTAAAAATACTTTCTGCTGGCATACAAGCTTTCCAAGGCCCACTATAATACGTTTTATCAATATGAATGTGCATCTCTTCGAAAGAAGGCAAAATTAATAAGCGATTGGCATCAAGAGTTACTATCCCTTCCTCTTGAACAATCCCTTCTATAATTTTTTTAATTCGTCCATCTTCAATAAGTAAACTACATAATTCTGTTTCTGTTCGTGAAATTTTCCCTTCTTCATATGCATACCTTGATTCAACCATTACATTAGTCAACCAATATACTGTCATCTCTATTTCCCCACCCTTTATTAAAAGTTACCTCTTATTATAATTTTAATATCAACTGAAAATTAAGACAATTAATACGACTGTTTCCTAAAAAAAATGTAATACAACCTCATAGTCTTCTCATAAATTTCTATATAGAATAGAAGTATATAGCTTGCTATAAAGTGAAACTTTGATCAGTGGGGGTTTTATTCATCCCCCACTGATCATTAGTTGAACCAATCGGGCTTTTACGGGCAGTTAATCCCCACCTAACTTCTTTGCTTTCGCTGAATTTTTGGGTGGGGGTCTTACTGCCCGTTAAAGCGGGATAAAAAGGAGTGGATTGGAAGATGTCAAAAAGATTATGTAAATCCGAAACTGATAAAATGCTATTTGGTATATGCGGTGGTTTAGGGGAATATTTTGATATTAGCTCTACTCTCATTCGCATACTTTGGGTCATTGCTATTTTATGTTTTGGGACGGGGTTTTTAGTTTATTTTATTTGTTTATTACTTATGCCACGCTCTTACTAATAACATTCTTTCATCTATTTGAGCATAGCGTATAAAAAATCCCTATAGATTTTTCTATAGGGATTTTTTCATGAAGAATATTTCATCGTTAAATGTAATACCGCTACTTCATCTTCTTCATTTCTATAACTATGTTTTTTATTCGCTTCAAATTGAATAGAGTCAAACTCATTTAATTCGTATACATCGTTCTCAACTTGAATCGATACTTTCCCTTTCATTACCGTTACAAGCTCAATAGCACCTTCATGATGAGCTTCTGGCTCATATATACTATTCGACCTTAAACAAGCACGGTGCATTTCCATCCCCGTTTCTTTCGTGTAACGGAACATCGTTTCTAAGTGCCATGCTTGTCCTACATCTACTGCAAACCCTTCTCCGCAGCGCGCAACAGCTACTGGTTCTCCAACAACCATTAATCTTGATAAAGGAATCGATAACCCTTTCGTTATTTTCCAAATGACAGCTAACGTCGGATTCGTTTCGCCCCTTTCAATCTTTCCTAATGTTAATTTACTAACCCCTGTTTTTTGGGCTAATTCTTCTAAACTTAATTTTTTCTCATTTCGAATTTGTCTTAATAGCTGACCTACTTGCTGAATTACTTCTTTCGTTTGCATATCTTCATTTTCTTTCATATATAAAAACCACCTTAAGATATAAAATAGTTTACTTTTATTAACTTTAAGTATATTATACTATACATAAATACTCAATTCCGAAAGGAGTGCCATACTTCATGCGCGCAATATTACTAGGTCTTTTATCATCGGCCTTTTTTTCTGCAACCTTTATTATTAACAGAGCAATGAATGTATCTGGAACAAGCTGGGCTTGGACAGCTTCCTTCCGTTTTTTATTTGCTCTCCCTATTTTATTCCTTATCGTTTTATTTCGCAAAAACTTAAGGGGGTTATGGGTAGAGTTAAAGAAACATCCATTTACATGGATCGGATGGGGTTCCGTTGCAGGTATTGGCTTCTATTCTTTATTAAGTTTTGCAGCTGTCTTTTCTCCAGCTTGGCTCGTTGCTGGAACTTGGCAAGTTACGATATTAGCAGGTTTACTACTATCACCATTATTTTTTGTTAAAATAGAAACGAAATCAGGTACAAAACTTGTACGTGGAAAAATTCCACTTCGCAGTTTATATGTAGCATTATTTATTTTACTTGGTGTAATTTGTATGCAAGCGACTGCAGCAGGTCATATTACGATGACTCAGTTCATTTCAGGATTTTTACCTGTCGTGGTAGCCGCTTTCTTATATCCGTTCGGCAACCGCAAAATGATGGAACTTGTTGGCGGACGTCTTGATACATTCCAACGTGTATTAGGAATGGCAATTGGAAGTCTTCCTATTACAATTCTCCTTGGGATATACGGATTTTCCACTACTGGTATTCCATCATCAACTCAAATGCTTCAAGGATTTTTGTTAGCACTATGTTCTGGAGTTATTGCAACGATGACATTTTTCTTTGCTACTGACTTAGCAAAAGATAACCTCGCTCTACTCGGAGCTGTTGAAGCAACACAAGCTGGAACGATGGTCTTTACCGTGCTAGGCGAAATTGTTTTCTTGAATGGTTCATTCCCTGGTGGCCTTTCCTTACTCGGAATGATTATTATTATGTTAGGAATGGTTGCAAATAGCATTTTAAACCGTTCTGTTCCAGTCGTTAAACAGAAAAAAACAGCATAAAAAAGAGTATGGTTCTATAACAAAGAACCATACTCTTTCTTTATTGTCCCCCTATTTCGCCTTATCAGAATAGTATTTCATTAGCTGTTTATACTAAAACCTATGTTATAATACGTTTCATGCGCAATATTAGGAGGTAAATTATGTTAAAAAAAGCAATCGCTGAATTTATTGGTACATTTGTACTTGTATTATTCGGAACTGGAGTAGCTGTCATTGGCGGCGGAATTGAAGGAATTGGAACATTAGGAATCGCTATGGCTTTCGGTCTATCTATTGTGGCTATGGCATATAGCATCGGAACAATTTCTGGATGTCACATTAACCCAGCAGTATCAGTAGCTATGTTCATCAACAAAAGAATGAACGCTATGGAACTTTGTTATTATGTATTAGCTCAAATTTTAGGTGGTTTATTAGGAACTGCAACGTTAGTAACAATTTTACGCTCTGCTAAAACACCTTTAGATAATTTAGGACAAAATGGTTTTGGAACTCTTGGTTTATCTGGAGCATTTCTAGTTGAATTTATTTTAACTTTCGTATTCATTTTAGTTATCGTTGCTGTAACAGGTAAAAAAGGAAGTTCTTCTCTAGCAGGATTAGTAATTGGTTTCACATTAGTTTTAGTTCACTTATTAGGAATTCCGTTAACTGGAACTTCTGTTAACCCAGCTCGTAGTATCGCACCAGCTTTATTCGCTGGCGGAGAAGCACTTTCTCAACTATGGGTATTCATCGTTGCACCAATTCTTGGTGGTATCGTAGCAGCTATTGTTGGTAAATTTATTTTAAATACTGAAAAATAGAATTTTCAATATTTCCGAATAAAAAAAGGCGAGCCCTCATTATGAGGTTGCTCGCTTTTTTACTCTTTCATTTTGGACTTTAAGTTTGTAACTAATTGATCTACCGTTACATTTGCAAGTACGTTTTCCATCGCTTCTTGCGCTTGCATTAAAATAATTTCTAATACTGATTGAATATTAGCTCCTACTGGACATTCAATGTTGGGATTCTCATGGAAGGAAAATAGTTGTCCTTCTTCTACAACTTCCACTGCTTTATATACATCAAGTAATGTAATTTCTTCTAAATCACGAGCAAGTGTCGTACCACCTTTACCAGCTTGTACATCAACAAGTCCTGCTCTCTTCAACATTCCTGTAATGCGACGAATCACAACTGGATTTGTATTCACACTACCAGCAATCCATTCAGAGGTACAGCGAGAGTTTCGATCTATAGCAAGTAATGTCAGCATATGAACACCTACTGTAAAACGACTACTAATCCCCATCTGCACACCCTCCTTTGTATTCATTCTATTAAAAGACGACTCTTATTATTATATACTATTTTTAATTTATACATAAAGAAAAAGCATGATTTCAATAGGAAATCATACTTTTCTCTCATTATTGACGCTTTATAAATTTCGCTAAATCTTTAAATTTCACTTTGTCGGAGTAATTCATTACGCCGTTTACATAGATACGACTTGTAACAGCATTTAATATACCAATTGTCGCCAATAAAACTACTAATGTTATCGTAATCTCTAACATACCTGCTTCACCGGCTACAATCCGCGAGAAGGTGACCATCGGTGTGAAAAACGGAACATACGAACTTACAACAACAATGGTACTATTCGGATCACTTAATGATTTAATACTAATGAAGAATGCAGCCATAATCAAAATCATTACCGGGAAAGATACAGCTTGTAAATCCTCTGTCTTAGACACAACAGCTCCAGCCGCAGCGTACATCATCGCATAAAGTAAATATCCCGTAATGAAATAGATAAGAAACATGCTTATAACCTTTGCATCTAATTTTGTAAAGTCAATTGGAACACCAAATAATGAGGCACTTTCTAAATCGACCCAACCTAACAAATAAGGAATAAGGTAACCACACGCCAATATTACAAGTTGCAATAACGCCGTTGAAACAACCGCTAAAATTTTCGCATACATCATCGTAAGTGGCTTTACTTTCGGAAGCATTACTTCCATTACACGTGACGCCTTTTCAGATGCAATATTCATTGCGATTGTATTTCCGAAAGCTACAATAAACATATACAAAGCAAATGTAAAGAAATACGCAATTCCGAAAGAAGATGTACGATCTTTTATCGCTTCTTGCTTCACTTGAATTTCTGCTTGTAATTGCTGCGCAATTTCTGGTGAAACATTATTTTTTGCAATCGTCACCATCGTATATTGTTGTTTTAAATAGCCTGCCATAATTGCAGAAGTTGCTTGGCTTGGAAATCCATTATACATATATGTGACCACTGGAGCCCCATCCTTTTCCGTCACATGGAATAGACCATCTAAATCGCCTTCTTCTACTTGCTTATGCAGTTTATCAAAATTATCCTTTGAACCAACCGTTATTTTTGCTGATGGCAATAGCTTATTTAGCTCTTCTTTTTGTACTTTGTATGTGGAGCTCTCTACTACAACTGCAATTTTATCTTTATCCTTATTTTTATCATCGCCTGAAGTAAAATGATTAAATGCAAAAATCCCAAACACAACTAAAAATAAAATCGCACTCGTAATTAATGACTTTTTAGATAAAAATGCTTCTTTAAAATAAAATGAAAATACATGAGAAAATTTACGCATCTTTATTTCGCCCTCTCTACAAAGATTTCGTTTAACGTCGGCTCTAACATTTTAAATTGTCGTAAGGTAACACCTTGTTCTTGCAATTGTTGCAAAATCTTTAGAGCTTCTGCATCATCTTGTACTTTCACATAAAGAAGGCCTTGTTGCTTTTCATATGAAACATGTATAGCTTCTAATCCTTTTTCATTCTCTTTTGTATCTTCGATTGTTAAATTACGAAAACCGTATTCTTTCTTAATATCACTTAACTGTCCTTCTACGACTGCTTCACCTTTTTTTAAAATACATACATGTTGGCAAAAAGCCTCTACTTGCTCCATACGGTGACTGGATAAAATAATTGTCTTTCCGCTCTGTACTTGTTCTCCAATAATACTAGCCAACATTCCAGCATTAACTGGATCAAGTCCGCTAAATGGTTCATCCAAAATAAGAAGTTCTGGATCATGAAGAAGAGCAGCAATCAATTGAATTTTTTGCTGGTTCCCTTTCGAAAGTTCTCCTGCTGTTTTGAATTTATATTCTGGGATTGCTAAGCGCTCTAACCAGTGATCAATTGCAAAATCTACTTCTTTTTTCGTCATTCCTTCTAACCTACCAAAATATCGCAACTGATCTATTACTCTACTTTTTGTATATAAACCTCTTTCTTCTGGTAAATACCCAATCGTTACCCCACTAGTCCCAAATGTTTTTCCATCCCATGTAATAGAGCCTTCATTAGGCGTTAATAATCCGAGAAGCATTTTGATTGTCGTTGTTTTCCCTGCACCATTTCGTCCAAGTAATCCTAGTACTTCACCTTTTGGTAACGAAATTTGCAAACCATTAACTGCTTTTGATTCCCCAAATAGTTTCGTTAAGTTTTGAATTTGTAAACTCAAAGTATAAAGCCTCCCCTTTAGTGTCATTCATACTCTCTTTCAAAGACTATGTTTATTCAGGATAAAATATAGCACTACGCTTCATCCTTTTAGTATGTAACATCGCCTTAATCCATCATTTGTTCTATTTAGTTAAAATTGTAAATAATATCGTTTCATTTGTCAATTATAATTGTCATTCCGACAATAAAAGTTGTCAAAATGATTTCCATCATTTTTCTCATCTTTCTAATATAAGACATACTACTATATATACAAAAGACAATATGCAAATGTTCATAAAAAAAATATTATTTTTCGATATATAATATTAAATGATTTTCTAACATCAAGGAGGATACATATGAAAATGAAGAGGGGCATTACCACTTTATTATCTGTAGCTGTTCTATCTACATCGCTTGTAGCGTGTTCAGGAACACCAGAGAAAACAGTGGCGAAAGAAGAGAAAGTAAAATTAACAGAACAGCAATTGATGGCTGATTTATGGTATCAAACAGCTGGCGAAACGAGAGCACTATACTACCAAGGATACAATATTGGTCAATTGAAGCTTGATGCGGTTCTTGCAAAAGGGACAGAAAAAAAACCTGCTATCGTACTTGATTTAGATGAAACTGTTTTAGACAACAGTCCTCATCAAGCTATGAGCGTAAAAACAGGAAAAGGCTATCCTTACAAATGGGACGATTGGATTAATAAGGCTGAAGCTGAAGCCCTTCCAGGCGCAATTGATTTCTTAAAATATACAGAGTCTAAAGGTGTAGATATTTACTACATCTCAAATCGTAAAACGAACCAACTAGATGCAACTATTAAAAACCTTGAGCGCGTAGGTGCTCCTCAAGCAACGAAAGAACATATATTACTACAAGATCCGAAAGAAAAAGGTAAAGAAAAACGCCGTGAACTCGTTTCACAAACACATGATATTGTCTTATTCTTCGGTGATAACTTATCTGATTTCACTGGTTTTGATGGAAAATCTGTAAAAGATCGCAATCAAACAGTAGAAGAATCAAAAGCTCAGTTTGGTGAGAAATTCATCATTTTCCCTAATCCAATGTATGGTGATTGGGAAGGCGCTTTATATGATTATGATTTCAAAAAATCAGATGCAGAAAAAGATAAAATTCGCCGCGACAACTTAAAATCATTTGATGCAAAATAAAAGAGGATGGCATTCGCCATCCTCTTTATTGCATATTTCTCGTTAAAGGTAAAATAAACACTTCTACACGTCTATTTTTCGCCTTTCCTTCTTGTGTATCGTTCGGAGCAATTGAACGGTATTCTCCGTAACCAATTGCACTAAATTTTTCTGGTTGTAATTCTTTATTTTGGAGTAATACCTGCATAAAATTAACTGCACGCTGCGTACTTAATTCCCAATTCGATGCAAACTGCGCATTGGCAATCGGGACATTATCCGTATGACCAGATACTGTAATTTCACGAGGTGACGCTGAAACAAGTAAGTTAGACATCTCTTTTGCAATCCCTAAAGATTCTAATTTCACATCTGCTTTCCCCGAATCAAACAGCACATTCTCTAGTATTGTCACCATTAATCCCTTTTCAGTTAATTTAGTTTGAAAAGCAGCGGATAATTGGTTCTCATTAATATATTGATCAATCTTTTTTTGTAATGCTCTTAACTCAGCCATTTCTTTTTTTTCTTCGGCTCTAGCTTCTTCTTGTTTTTTTGCTTGTTCCGCCTCAAGGCTATTTGCTGATAATTCTTTTTCATCATTTGGCTTTTGATCACTTAAAAACTCTTTATTTCCTGTTCCACCTGCTAGTTCACTGCGAAAAGCTACTGCCATCTGTTTAAATTTCGCAGCATCTATACTACTCATTGCAAATAAAACAATAAACAATGCAAACAACAGCGTTAGCATATCAGAATACGGAATTAACCACGTTTCATCAATATGTTCGTCATGCTTTTTCTTTTTACTTCTTCTATTCTTCCTACTCCGCATTTTTTTCCGCTCCTTTTTCTAGCTTTTTACGCTCAGTTGCAGAAAGCGCACCTAAAATGCGGTTTTTCATAATAAATGGATATGTACCTTCTTGTAACATTAATAAGCAATCAATAATTAAACGTTTCTTCTCTAATTCAGCGGCAGACTTTTGCTTTAATTTATTTGCAAATGGATGCCATAACACGTAACCTGAAAAGATACCGAAAATCGTTGCAATAAATGCACCTGAAATAGCATGCCCTAACTTTTCAATATCAGTTAAATTTCCAAGTGCAGCTACAAGACCAATAACAGCACCTAAAACCCCTAATGTCGGTGCATATGTACCAGCTTGAGAAAAAATTGCCGCTCCTTTTGCATGCCTTTCTTCAATTGCTTCTAATTCAGCTTCTAAAATTTGTTCTAAATCTTCTGCGGATACGCCATCAATCACAAATTTCATACCACGTAAAAGAAACTCATCTTCAATTTCATCTAATTGTTGTTCTAAAGACAAAATACCGTATTTTCTACTTTCAGATGTCCAATGAACAAATAATTCTAGCAACTGTTCATAACTTAAATCTTTTTTATTTGAACCAAAAAGAACCTTAAATAATTTTGGAACTTTTTTTAGTTGATTCATCGGAAATGCAATACATACTGCAGCAAATGTACCGACAAAAATAATTAATGCTGCGGCAGGGTTCATTAAGGACATTACGTCAGCGCCCTTGACGACCATCCCCACTACTACCGCCACTACTCCTAAAATGAGTCCAATAATTGTTGCAAAATCCATTCCCATTCACTCCTAGTCTATACAAGAAGTCCTTTATTCTCGATAATCGTTACATCTTCTTATATATATATTACATAAAAAATGAATTACATGAAAGATAAGAAATGAATTATATGAAAAAATACTACAATTTCACACATTTTCTGACATTTTCTTTGCATTTCTATTACGTTATGACTCTTATATTTCTTTTTCCATAAACTAGACTTATAATAAAAATGATACATATTTTATTAAGAAGGGACTGTGATTACAAGGCATCATGAAAAAGATAATAATTGTTTCTGCCGCTACTATTGTAATCGGTATCACATCTTTCGCTTACTTTGGTTCTAAATCACCACTACAAAACGAGGCGAAAGCTGTCGAAAGTCAAAAACATAGTAACCATCAAAAAGAAGAGATTCCTGCTTTTCCAAAAGCTAATCATAATGCAAAGAAACTAGACAATGATTTTTCAGTTGTAACAAATCCAGAGTCTGCTCTTGTCTTAGTTAATAAACATCGGAAACTACCAGATGGATACATTCCCGAAGACTTAACGAGACCAAACGTACCATTTACTAGTCCAAAAGACAAAGAAAAAACTCTACTACGCAAAGATGCTGCAGACGCGCTTGAAAATATGTTCGGATCAGCAAAGAAAGAAGGACTTGAACTTACAGCTGTATCTGGTTATCGTTCATATAAACGCCAAAAATCATTGCATGATACATACGTTAGACGTCAAGGGAAAGCTGAAGCTGATTCAGTCAGTGCAATTCCTGGAACAAGTGAACATCAAACTGGTCTAGCAATGGATATTAGCTCAAAATCTGCTAAATTCCAATTAGAACCAATCTTCGGAGAGACAGCAGAAGGAAAATGGGTTGCAGAACATGCCCATGAATTCGGATTTGTCATTCGTTATTTAGAGGATAAAACAGAGACGACAGAGTATTCATACGAACCGTGGCACTTACGCTACGTTGGTAATCCATATGCCACATACATATATAAGCATCATTTAACATTAGAAGAAGCAACGGAAGACAAAAAATAAGAGAGCGATTCGCTCTCTTATTTTTTGTCTTCTCTTCTATTATTGTAGTAATTTCTTCTTCCATTCTTCAGGCCACGGTTCGCCTCTTCCCGTTTTCTTCGATGCTTGCACCATCATACCGCGTCCAACTAAACAAACTTCCCCTTCTGCATTTTTGACCATGTAGTGTAAATCTAATGAGGAATTTCCAACCGTTCCTGCCTTTACATATACTTTCAACTGCTCATCAAAATAAATTTGTTTAATAAAATTGCATTGTAGATCTGCGACGACTATCATCGTTTCTGATGATTCATGTGTCCATTCTTGCATAAATCCGAGTTCTTTAAACAATGCGATACGTGCTTCCTCAAAATATGTAAAAGCAACGACATTATTTACATGCCCAAACATATCTACTTCACCAAAACGAACTTTGACAGGATTATAAAATGAAAAACTACTTTCCCATTGCTCAAAGTCTTCAATATAAGAAATCCTCTTCATTGTTATCTCTCCTTTTCGCCCTTAAAATAAGCAGAATAAACAGAAAAATAAAGTTATAAATATTGCCTCTTCAACATGAAGAGGCAATATTTATTAATAGTTATTGTCACTACCAAAGAAATCTTTGAACGATTGAATTGTTGTATCACGGTTTAATGCTGCAATTGAAGTTGTTAATGGAATACCTTTCGGACATGATTGCACACAGTTTTGAGAGTTACCACAGTTTGCAAGTCCTCCATCACCCATAATTGCACGTAAGCGATCTGCTTTATGCATTTCACCAGTTGGATGCGAGTTAAATAAACGCGCTTGTGAAAGTGGTGCTGGTCCAATAAAGTCAGATTTACTGTTTACATTCGGACATGACTCTAAGCAAACACCACATGTCATACATTTTGAAAGTTCATATGCCCATTGGCGCTTTTTCTCCGGCATTCTTGGTCCCGGTCCTAGGTCATACGTACCATCGATTGGAATCCAAGCTTTAACACGTTTTAACGCGTTAAACATACGGCTACGATCAACTTGTAAGTCACGTACAACTGGGAATGTCTTCATCGGCTTTAAGCGAATTGGCTGTTCTAACTGGTCAATAAGAGCTGTACATGATTGACGTGGTTTTCCGTTAATCACCATCGAACAAGCACCACATACTTCCTCTAAACAGTTCATATCCCATGCAATCGGAGTCGTTTGGTTCCCTTTTGAATCAACAGGATTACGACGAATTTCCATCAGCGCTGAAATAATATTCATATTTGGACGATACGGAATTTCAAACTCTTGGTCAAATTCTTGTGCATCTGGTCCATCTTGTCTCGTAATGATGAGGCGGATTGTTTTCTCAGACATGTTGTTTATCCCCCTTCTCTTCACCCTTAGCAGCTACATCGTGTTTTGAAGAATAGTCACGTTTACGTGGTTTAATTAATGAAACATCCACTTCTTCGTAATGGAATGCTGGTGCATTTCCTTCTCCTTCAAATTTCGCCATCGTAGTTTTTAAGAAGTTTGCATCATCACGATTTGGGAATTCTGGTTTATAATGAGCTCCGCGGCTTTCATTACGGTTATATGCCCCAATTGTAATAACACGTGCCAACTCAAACATATTTGCAAGTTGGCGTGTAAACGAAGCACCTTGGTTGCTCCATCTTGCAGTATCGTTAATGTTAATACGTTTGTAACGAGCCATTAACTCTTCAATTTTTGCATCTGTTTCTAGTAATTTTTTATTTTCACGAACTACTGTAACGTTATCTGTCATCCATTCTCCAAGCTCTTTATGAAGAACATATGCATTTTCATTACCATCAAGCGTTAAAATATTGTTAAATTTCTCTGTTTCGATTAATTCATTTTGCTCATATACAGTAGATGAAACAGCATCAGATGATTTAGAAAGACCTTTCATATACTCAATTGCGTTTGGTCCTGCTACCATACCACCGTAAATTGCTGATAATAGTGAGTTCGCACCTAGACGGTTACCACCGTGCATAGAATAATCACACTCACCTGCTGCAAATAAACCTGGAATACTTGTCATCTGCTTGTAATCAACCCATAGTCCGCCCATTGAATAGTGAACCGCTGGGAAGATTTTCATTGGTAGTTTACGAGGATCATCACCTGTAAACTTCTCATAGATTTCAATAATTCCACCAAGTTTAATATCTAGTTCTTTCGGATCTTTATGAGAAAGATCTAGATATACCATGTTTTCACCGTTAATACCTAGTTTTTGCTCTACGCAAACATCAAAGATTTCACGCGTTGCAATATCACGAGGTACAAGGTTTCCGTAAGCAGGATATTTTTCTTCTAAGAAGTACCATGGCTTACCATCTTTATATGTCCAAACACGCCCACCTTCACCACGTGCAGATTCACTCATAAGACGTAACTTATCGTCTCCAGGAATTGCCGTTGGATGGATTTGAATGAACTCACCGTTCGCATAATATGCACCTTGTTGATATACAGCAGATGCTGCTGTACCTGTATTGATAATAGAGTTAGTTGATTTTCCAAAGATGATACCAGGGCCCCCTGTTGCCATAATCACGGCATCAGCTTGGAAACTTTTAATCTCCATAGTTTGTAAGTCTTGTGCGACGATTCCTCGGCACACACCTTCATCATCAACAACAGCTCGTAAGAAATCCCAACCTTCGTATTTCGTTACAAGTCCTGCTACTTCATGACGACGTACTTGCTCATCTAATGCATATAGTAATTGTTGACCAGTTGTTGCGCCAGCAAATGCTGTACGGTGATGTTGTGTTCCACCAAAGCGACGGAAATCAAGAAGTCCTTCTTCCGTACGGTTGAACATAACACCCATGCGGTCCATTAAATGAATAATACCTGGTGCTGCTTCACACATCGCTTTAACTGGCGGTTGGTTCGCTAAGAAGTCCCCACCATAAATTGTATCGTCAAAGTGGATCCATGGAGAATCCCCTTCACCTTTTGTATTTACGGCACCGTTAATTCCACCTTGGGCACATACAGAATGTGAACGTTTTACTGGTACTAAAGAAAATAGTTCAACATTTACTCCTGCTTCTGCCGCTTTAATCGTTGCCATTAAGCCTGCCAAGCCACCGCCGACTACTATAAGTTTCCCTTTCATGCTCTCCCACTCCTTACTGGTTTGCTAGCTGTGGATCGATGAACGCTAATAATGCACTCACACCTACATAAGATAGACCTAAGAAAATAGCTAATGTTACATAAGTAGAGATTCTTTGTGAACGTGGAGATACTGTAATTCCCCAGCTTATGCAGAATGTCCATAGTCCATTTGCAAAGTGGAAAATCGTTGAAACAACACCAACTAAATAGAAACCAAACATAAATGGGTTGTTTAAAATATCTGCCATCATATCATAGTTTACCTCTTTACCTAACATTGCTTGAATACGAGTTTCCCAGACGTGCCAAGAAATGAAGATCAGCGTAACGATACCTGAAATTCTTTGGAAGACGAACATCCAGTTACGGAAATAACCGTAAGATACCGCATTGTTCTTAGCTGTAAATGCAATATATAAGCCATATATAGCATGGTACAGTATAGGTAAAAAGATGATGAAAATTTCTAGCGCATACCGGAATGGAAGGAGCTCCATAAAGCCTGCAGCTTTGTTAAAAGCCTCTGCTCCTCTTGTTGCAAAGTTGTTTACAATTAGATGTTGCGTCAAAAAGACACCAACCGGGATGACCCCCATTAATGAGTGCCACTTACGAAACGTATACTCGCGGCCTTTCATGTCCCCATTACCCCCTTGAATGTTTGACTGCTGTTTTCAGATTAATTTACAACAATAATGTTTTTTCACTATTGGCATAAGAAAAACTGAAAAAATTATTCGAAATATTTCAGCATAATTTGATAACAAGTTCATTTTACCCCTATTTTTGTCGAAGCGTCAAGAAAACGTATACATAATTTGCATATAATTTGCCAATTCTTTTTTTCTTCTTAGGTATTCAGATTTCCCTAAAGAAAAATCTGTTTTTATAAATGAAAAATGTTATATAATAATCCCTATAGAAAGAGGGGAATATTGTGAGCAAAAATACAATCGATATAACATCTTTAGAAGATGTTTCGTTGAACGCCTTCGCTTATGAATTGCTACGTGAAGAATTACTACCTGATTTAATTGGTAACGATTTAGACGGTATTTTATACTGGTCCGGTAGAAACCTTGCAAGAAAATATCCGCTAGAAACAATTGAAGAAGTCATTCAATTTTTTGAAAAAGCTGGTTGGGGCACTTTAAGCATCGTTGAACATAAACGTCGTGAAATGCAGTTCCAGCTTAAAGGTACACTTATTACTGAGCGTCAAAAACAAAAGAGACATTCTTCTTATCAATTAGAAGCTGGATTCATCGCCGAGCAAATTCAAAGACAAAGAAACGTCGTTGCAGAGTCCTACGAAGAACAAAAGAAACGTTCAGACTCTATTACATTTCTTGTTAAATGGGATATTAAAGATCTCATTGAAGCGTAGCATCTACCTACAGTCAACTAGACATATAAGTTTAGTTGACTTTTTTGTATATTCATTCGAATGAGTTTATTTTAAATCTTCAGAAATTATACCAAAAAACAGAAGACGTTGTAAACTACAACGTCTTCTTATCTGTTAAATAAGTATATATTGTCTCTGCAACATTTTTCGGCATACCTGCTTCGACAAATTCAGCTATGGAAGCTTCCTTCATCTTTTTTAACGAGCCAAAATGTTTTAACAATACCTTTTTTCGTTTATCGCCGATTCCTGGAATATCATCCAATGCTGATTGAATGACCGATTTCCCGTGCAACTGGCGATGGAATGTAATTGCAAATCTATGCACTTCATCTTGAATACGTTGCAATAAATAAAATTCTTGGCTATTCCTCTCAAGCATCACAGGTTCAGGCGGATCTCCAATGATTAAATGTGATGTTTTATGTTTGTCATCTTTTACAAGCCCTGCCATTGGAATATATAATCCGAGTTCATTCTCCAGAACATCACTTGTAGCGGCGAGATCGCCTTTTCCACCATCAATAATAATTAAATCTGGTAAAGGTAAATTCTCTTTAAGCGCCCTCGTATAACGGCGTCTTACAACTTCTCTCATAGATTCGTAATCATCAGGACCTTGAACCGTTTTAATTTTATATTTCCGATATTCTTTCTTTGCTGGTTTCCCGTCGATAAAAGCAATCATTGCGGAAACGGGATTTGTCCCTTGAATATTCGAGTTATCAAACGCTTCAATACGATATGGGGTTTCAATGCCAAGCTGCTTTCCTAAATTATCAATGGCTTTAACCGTCCGGTCTTCATCACGTTCAATTAAGTAAAATTTCTCTTCTAGTGCAATTTTTGCGTTTTTATTTGCTAATTCTACAAGGTCTTTTTTCTTACCACGTTTCGGCTGTGTCGCTTCAACTTCTAAAAAGCGCTCTACTAATTCTGAATCTATACTTCCTGGAACGACAATTTCCTTCGGTTTAAAGTGACTACTGTTTTCATAAAATTGACCGATAAACGTTAAGAATCCCTCTTCTGGTTCATCATAGATTGGAAACATAGAAACATCACGCTCAATTAACTTTCCTTTTCTAACAAAGAAAACTTGAACACACATCCATCCTTTATCAACCGCATATCCAAACACGTCACGATCCACTAAGTCACTCATAATCATTTTTTGTTTTTCCATAATTGCATCAATATGAGCAATTTGATCGCGCAACTCTTTCGCCCGTTCAAATTCTAGTTTCTCTGAAGCCTCATACATCTTTGTTTCTAATTCTGATCGAACTTCTTTATGTCCACCATTTAAAAACTTAATAATTTCATCTACAATTTCTTTATTTTGCTCTTCCGTTACTTCTTTCACACAAGGCGCTAAACATTGGCCCATATGATAATATAAGCAAACTTTATCTGGCATATTTGAGCATTTACGAAGCGGATACATACGATCTAATAATTTCTTTGTTTCATGAGCTGATTGCGCATTTGGATAAGGACCGAAATACTTTCCTTTATCCTTTTTTACATTTCGCGTAATGAGTAAGCGTGGCTGTTTTTCAGCTGTAATTTTAATGAAAGGATATGTTTTATCATCTTTTAATTGAATATTATATTTTGGATCATATTTTTTAATTAAATTTAACTCTAAAATAAGAGCCTCCAAATTTGAGGAGGTTACGATATATTCAAAGTCAACAATTTCTCCTACAAGCCGCAGTGTTTTTCCATCATGTGAACCAGTAAAGTACGAGCGCACACGATTTTTTAGTACTTTTGCCTTACCGACATATATAACCGTTCCTTGCTTATCTTTCATTAAATAACAACCAGGTTGATCTGGTAAAATAGCCAACTTCTCTTTCAAATGTTCGTGCACTCGTCACCCTCCATTTCTACATGCTTAGCATTTTTATTTTCACATGAAAACATACTATGCCAAAACACCCAACATACGTTCTTTTATTGTAACGGAAAGGTTATAAAAAAGAAAATAAAAAAAGCTACCAAATGGTAGCTTTTTTATTTTAGAAGTGTTTAGAAACTAATTCTACTAACGCTTCTTTCGGTTTGTAACCTAACGCTTGATCAACTACTTTACCGTCTTTTAATACGAAAAGAGCTGGAATACTCATTACTTCGAATTGACGAGCAGTTTCTTGGTTCTCATCAACATCTACTTTTACTACTTTTACTTTCTCGCCTAACTCTGCATCGATTTCTTCTAATACAGGAGCGATCATTTTACAAGGTCCACACCAAGGTGCCCAGAAATCTAATAATACAACACCTTCGCCAGTTTCAGCTGCGAAGCTTTGGTCATTTGCGTTTACAATTGCCATTTTATTTCCTCCTTCAAGTATATTCTACCAAGAGTATATCATTAACTTATATACGTGGCGAATAATATGTATCGTTATGTATTGTAACAAAAAAATGTTCCTTTATACTATATAAAAATACGGATAAAATACTAAAAAGGTGAGAGACAGGGGATCTCTCACCTTTTTCTATATATAGGGGTACTTCACTTGGAACTCAAGGGTACTCAAATCATGAATGTACTTTTAACTTTTTAAACTCTTCTGTTAAAAGAGGTAATACTTCAAATAAATCGCCGACAATACCATAATCAGCTACTTTGAAGATACTTGCTTCTGGGTCTTTATTAATCGCAACGATTATTTTTGAGTTAGACATACCAGCTAAATGCTGAATCGCACCAGAAATACCACACGCAATGTATAGGTCTGGCGTAACAACTTTACCAGTTTGACCAATTTGTAATGAGTAATCACAATACTCAGCGTCACAAGCACCACGAGATGCCCCAACAGCGCCGCCTAGTACGTCAGCTAATTCTTTTAACGGTTTAAATCCTTCTTCACTCTTCACACCACGTCCGCCAGCTATAATGACTTTCGCTTCAGAAAGATCTACACCTTCTGCAGTTTTACGGACAACATCTTGAATGATTGTACGTAAATCTTTCACATCTACTGTAATAGAAGACACGTCACCTGTACGAGACTCGTCTTTTTCAAGAGTTGCAATGTTATTTGGACGCACTGTCGCAAATAAGATACCATCTGTTACAATCTTCTTCTCGAACGCTTTACCAGAGTAAATTGGACGAGTGAAGATAACATTTCCACCTTCAACTTCTAAAGCAGTTACGTCAGAAACTAAACCAGCTTCAAGCTTCGCTGCTAATTTTGGTGATAAATCTTTACCAAGTGCTGTATGTCCAAATACAATACCTTCTGGATTTTCTTCAGCATATACAGCTAAAAACGCTTGCGCATAACCATCAGACGTATATGATTTTAATTTATCATTTTCAACTGTCACAACGCGATCTGCACCGTAATGAATCAATTCATTTGCAAAAGAGGCAACGCTGTCTCCAACTAGAAGACCTACCACTTCACCGCCTTCTGCAATTGTTTTTGCTGCTGCTACCGCTTCAAACGAAACGTTACGTAGCGATCCATCACGAACTTCACCCATTACTAATACTTTACGAGCCATAGATTTTCCCTCCTGCATATATAATTTCGTATTTTATTAGATTACTTTCGCTTCTGTATGGAGCAACGATACAAGTTCTTTTACTTGATCTTGCAGCTCGCCTTGTAACACTTTTCCTGCATCTTTCTTCGGAGGCAAATAGATTTCAATTGTTTTTGTTTTTGCTTCCACATCATCTTCTTCTAGATCTAAATCATCTAATTCTACTTCTTCTAGTGGCTTTTTCTTCGCTTTCATAATACCTGGAAGCGATGGATAACGCGGTTCGTTTAAACCTTGTTGTGCCGTTACTAAAACTGGTAATGACGTTTCAATAACTTCTGTATCACCTTCAACGTCACGCTCAATCTTCACGTTTGTACCGTCAATTTCAAGCTTTGTAATTGTCGTTACATATGGAATATTTAACGCTTCAGCCACGCGTGGACCAACTTGTCCAGATGCACCGTCAATCGCAACGTTCCCGCCTAAAATTAAATCTACTTCTTTATCTTTTAAATATTCAGCAAGCACTTTTGCTGTCGTGAACTGATCACCATGTTCAACATCATCTTCAATATTGATTAATACCGCTTTATCGCAGCCCATCGCTAACGCAGTACGAAGTTCTTTCTCACTATCCTCGCCACCAACTGTTACAACAGTAACCTCTCCACCTTGTGCATCTCTTACTTGAATTGCTTCTTCAATCGCATATTCGTCGTAAGGGTTGATGATGAATTCCGCTTCGCCATCGTAAATTGCACCGTTTTTAATTACGATTTTTTCTTCTGTATCAAATGTTCGTTTCATGAGTACGTAGATGTTCATTCCATTTACCCCCTTATTTTTCAGAAAGATTCTATCAATTTTAAAATTCTGTTAATTTATATTAAAAAAATAATTGGACTACCTACCACTAAATGAAGGCTTACGTTTTTCTAAAAACGCCGCTACACCTTCTCTTCCATCTTCACTCGTAAACACTTCACCAAAAATCTGTGATTCACGCTGTACACCTTCATAATAATGAGACGATTTTGTCGTTTGTAATAACTCTAGCACAGCACGAGTTGTTGCTGGACTTTTTCCAGCAATCTGTTTTGCAATTTTAAGCGTATCTTCTAAAATAGATTCTTCAGAAAATACCCCGTTAACAAGTCCCCATTGTAATGCTTCTGCACCAGTAATTGGTGTACTTGTTAACATCATTTCACAAGCTTTCGCTTTACCAACATAACGCGGTAAACGCTGTGTACCTGCAAAACCAGGAATTAATCCAAGTGTTAATTCAGGTAAACCAAGTTTTGCACTTTCAGTTACAAAGCGCATGTGGCAAGACATAGCAAACTCAAGGCCGCCGCCAAGTGCCGCTCCATGAATTGCCGCAATAACTGGTTTTGAACATTTTTCAACACGCTCAAACGTAACTTGTCCAAGCTGTGCTAATTCTGTTGCTTGCTTCGCTTCAGTAACAGATGTAAATTCTTTAATATCTGCTCCTGCTGAGAAGAAACGCCCTTCACCATGTAGAACAACAACACGAATGTTATCATCCTTTTCCACTTGATCGATTAATTCAGTAACGTCATGCATAACTTGTGAAGACATCGCATTAGCTGGCGCATGATTTAGCGTCGCCACCGCAATATGGTCTTCAACTTTTACAGATAGGAATTTCAACATGATCCCTCCCATTATTGACGATAACCACAAGCTGCAATAAGTAGCCCATGTACCGTTTTCGAAAGTGCGACCAGATCATACTTATGATCGCTCATTACCCAATTGGTCACAACTTCATCCACTGTTCCAAAGATCATTTGTCTTGCCACGCGAACATTTAAATCCGCCTGGAATTCACCCTGCTTTATACCTGTCTCTAAAATCTCATCCATAACTTGTAAGTAGCCTTTTAATACTTCATTTATTTTAAGGCGTAAGTCTTGATTGGACTGTCTTAGCTCTAATTGCGTAACGATAGCAAGAGGATCATTTTGCGACAACAGCAAGAAGTGCGTTTCTACCAACATGAATAACTTCGCTACAGCGCTTTCAATTCCTGCTGTTTTTTGACGAATTGTTTCAACAAATTCTCCCATCTTCTCTTGGAATAAGGATATTAATATATCTTCTTTATTTTTAAAATATAAATAAATCGTGCCATCAGCTACCCCAGCTTGCTTTGCAATTTTAGAAACTTGCGCTTGATGGTATCCATTCTCTGCAATCACAATGACTGCTGCATCAATAATTTGATTGTATTTCGGTCTATTTTTCTTCACTTTACTGTCCCCTTCAAGAAGATGACTGAATGAATAGTCATTCATATTCTTATAATACTGACTATTTCGAAAAGTGTCAATCCTATTTTTTCAAAAAGAAAGGGCCTTAGCCCGTTTGCTCATCCTCATTCTTTCTCTTCTCTTCATCTATTAGGACACGACGTAAAATTTTTCCGACTGTCGTCTTTGGCAACTCACTTCGAAACTCATATACTTTCGGAACTTTGTAAGCTGCTAAATATTTACGTGCAAACTGATCTAATTCTTCTTCTGTACATTCGACGCCTTCTTTCAAAACAACAAACGCTTTTACAGTTTCTCCTCGATACGGGTCAGGAACACCGATTGTTACTACTTCTTGCACCTTTTCACATTCATATAATACCTCTTCTACTTCACGAGGGTATACGTTAAAACCACTAGCAACAATCATATCTTTCTTACGATCTTTCACATAGAAAAATCCATCCTCATCCATGTATCCTACATCACCTGTATGGAGCCAGCCATCTTGCAGTACAGCTGCCGTTTCCTCTGGTTTATTCCAATACCCTTTCATGATTTGCGGACCCTTTACAACAATTTCACCAATTTCACCTGGAGGTAATGCCTCTCCTGTTTCAAGTGACATAATGATTGCCTCCGTATCCGGCCACGGCACACCAATACTTCCTGGCACACGTTTTTCCCACAAGAAATTCCCATGTGTCACTGGTGATGACTCCGTTAATCCATATCCTTCTACTAATTTACCACCTGTAACTCTCTCAAACTCTTCCTGTACCTCTACCGGAAGTGGTGCAGAGCCACTAATACACGCCTGAATAGAAGAAATATCGTATTCTTTTAAAAGAGGGCTATTTAAAAGAGCAATATAAATAGTTGGTGCTCCCGGAAATAATGTAACTTTATGTTTCTTAATTGCCTCAAAAACCATTTTCATATCAAACTTCGGAATAAGAACCATTTTATATCCTTGCATAATACTCAAATTCATTACAGCTGTCATCCCGTACACATGAAAAAACGGAAGAACACCGAGAATTACTTCTTCTCCTTCTTTACAATTATATAACCAATGCGCTCCCATTAAAGTGTTCGAAACGAGATTTTTATGCGTTAACATAACCCCTTTTGGAAATCCTGTCGTTCCACCTGTATACTGCAAAAGAGCCAGATCATTTTCAGGGTCACAGGGAACTTCAACATCAGCATTCCTTTCCCTTTCTACTGATTTCCATAGATGAATTGTTTCGCCTTCCGACACATTCACAACAAGATTTGTTTGCTTTTTTTGTACAAACGGATAAAGTAAATTTTTAGGGAAAGGTAAAAAATCTGCAATACGAGTTACGATAATGTGCTCAAGCCTTGTAGCCTTTTGAACGTTAGTAACTCTAGGAAACACCAAATCAAGACAAAGAATAACTTTTGCCCCTGAGTCATGAAGTTGATACTCAAGCTCTCTTTCCGTATAAAGAGGATTCGTTTGTACAACAATTCCCCCCGCAAGCAATGTACCATAATAACCTATTACAGATTGCGGACAATTTGGTAGCATAATCGCAACTCTATCACCTTTTTCAACACCAAGCCTTTGAAGGTAATTCGCAAATTTCTTCACCTTGTCATGGAAATCTGAAAATGTAACATCTTTACCTAAAAAGTGAAGCGCTTTCTTTTCTGGATAACGAGAAGCCATTTTCTCTAAATATCCATGAAGTGGCTGAATATCATATGAAATCGTCCCTGGGATTTCCTCTGGATAACTCTGCAACCAAGGTTTTTCCACTCTCATTCCCCCTTCCAATACTTGTTAAAATAAATGAATGTTCATTCATGATGATTGTTTTCATTATATTATAGTCAGAACAGCGTTACAATCATAATATTCCGACTTTTACATAACTATGCTTTACTTCATTAACTTCTTATTATATGTATAAACTCTCTTAATTTTAAAAGAATAAGAGAGTTATCGTTAATTAGCTTAATCTTATAATCGTTAAAACTGCACCAGGTGTAGTCGTTGATAATGTTGCAACAGCTAACAAACCAAATAATTGCAAACTAATAGCATCTCCTGCTGCAAGAGTCGTAATAATTGTTGCACTAAATGAAGTCGTTGCTAACGCAGGAGAATTGATCGTCCCAGCAAGCGGTGCTCCATTAATTGTAATTCGCGAACTGACTAATAATGAAGCAGTAATATTAATCGTATATGAAATATAATAATTCCCAGCATTTGCAACCGTAAATACTGTATTTCCACCAGAAACAGTAATTCCCGGACCGATGTTTTGATTATTTGGAAGCGGGACATTCGTTCCACCAAGAAGTACTGATATCGCTGAACCCGACGTATTATTTGCAAATGCATATGTCGCAGTTATACTCGTACCTGTTGCTCCTGTCGCTCCCGTTGAACCTGTCGCTCCCGTTGAACCTGTTGCTCCTGTTGCTCCTGTTGCCCCTGTTACTCCCGTTGCTCCCGTTACTCCCGTTACTCCCGTTGCTCCTGTCGCTCCCGTTGCTCCTGTTGGACCTGTTGCTCCCGTTGCTCCTGTTACTCCTGTTACTCCTGTTGCTCCCGTTGCTCCTGTTACTCCTGTTGCTCCCGTTGCTCCTGTCGCTCCCGTTGGACCTGTTGCTCCTGTTGGACCTGTTGCTCCTGTTGCTCCCGTTACTCCCGTTGCTCCTGTTGCTCCTGTTACTCCCGTTGCTCCTGTTGGGCCTGTTACTCCCGTTGCTCCCGTTGCTCCCGTTGAACCTGTCGCTCCCGTTGAACCTGTTGCTCCTGTTGCCCCTGTTACTCCCGTTGCTCCTGTTGCCCCTGTTACTCCCGTTGCTCCCGTTACTCCTGTTGCTCCCGTTGCTCCTGTTGGACCTGTTGCTCCTGTTACTCCCGTTACTCCCGTTACTCCCGTTACTCCCGTTGCTCCTGTTGCTCCTGTTGCTCCTGTTACTCCCGTTGCTCCCGTTGCTCCTGTTGCTCCCGTTGAACCTGTCGCTCCTGTCGCTCCCGTTGAACCTGTTGCTCCCGTTGAACCTGTTGCTCCCGTTGAACCTGTCGCTCCTGTCGCTCCCGTTGAACCTGTTGCTCCCGTTGAACCTGTTGCTCCCGTTGAACCTGTCGCTCCCGTTGAACCTGTTGCTCCCGTTGCTCCTGTTACTCCCGTTGAACCTGTTGCTCCTGTTACTCCCGTTGCTCCTGTTGCTCCCGTTGGACCTGTTGAACCGAGCTTAGGAACTGTCCCATCGCAACTAAAACAGCACGAATCAACATGTAAACCATTTTGATTATTACATCCACAATGTCCATTTGCATTATTACTCCATAAAGACATGTTGACCCTCCTTCGTGTTCAATCTTTTAAGTACAGCCCACTAATTAAAAATATCTTTCTAATAAAAATCAATTTTTATTTTCCTTATCAACTATCCGCTCTGGAACAAACCTTTTTTAAACAAAGTTTTTTTCCTTACATTCTAATAAATATTACATGCAATACGCTCTCCTTTCGCTTGTACTTTCGCCTTCCTCATTAAAGGAATTTCAGCTCCTTCAACCTCGATACACGTATGCACTTTAATACGATATATTGGAATCTTTATAAATCGTATATCAGATACAAACAACAAAAAGAGGAGAAAAAAGAAACAAAAGCGGACAATACAAATCAAGCTATAACAATTAAACACGCTGAAGGGGAAACGAAGTTAGATAAATCAGCGAAAAAAGTTGTTGTACTTGAGTGGGTATATTCAGACGACTTATTAGCACTTGGTGTTCAGCCAGTAGGGATGGCAGACATTAAGAATTATAATAAATGGGTAAATACAGAAACAAAACCGAGTAAGGATGTTGTAGATGTTGGGACACTTCAACAACCAAACTTAGTGGAAATCAGCCGCCTAAAACCAGATTTAATTATCACAGCTTCATTCCGTGGTAAAGCAATTAAAAACGAATTGGAGCAAATCGCTCCTACAGTTATGTTCGATCCATCAACAAGCAATAACGATCACTTTGCAGAAATGACAGAAACATTTAAACAAATTGCAAAAGCAGTTGGAAAAGAAGAAAAAGGTAAAAAAGTATTAGCTGATATGGATAAAACATTTGCAGATGCAAAGGCGAAAATTGACAAAGCTGGCTTCATATATGAAGCCAGCTTTTCTATTACGGCATAAAGCGAAACTTTAATCAGTGGGGGTTTTACTGCCCGTTAATGCGGGATAAAATTAATATAAGCTTTGTACATAAAGTATATAACAATTGAATACATGATTATATTAAACACACTTCTTTTTAAATTTAACTGTCTCTTTAATTTCTTATCCTGTAACCTTAGTTCTATTCCGCTTGCCATTTTCAATCCAGCTACTATTTGAAATAGCTCTCTGTAATCATCAGCATTTCCTAACAATACGTATTCTCTATTATTTTTATACTTTATATACAGAAATTCACTTCCACCTTTGCGGTCTAATATTGTTTTCATAGAAGCTATTTCATTTAATAAACATACTTTTAGATCAACGTCATTATAATAACGATCGACAAAAAATACGTACAATCGTTCATTTGTAACGATTAGCATATTATTAATACCGAAGTTCATCGCAAGAACGCCTACCCCTAAGCTCATCGCTGTTCCTGTCTGCCAATTTTTCACGCGAGGATTTTCAGCAAACATACTATATAAAATCTCTTCACTTCCCTGTAATCCTTCTTGTACAACCTCATGACATCGTTTCATTAAAATTTTTTTTGTTACAACTTCTTTTGTACGATTTATTTTCTTTTCATCTATTTTTTCATCATTTATATCGTCATCTACAAAATCATCACTATACTGCAAATTATTTAATTCCTGAAGGAACTTTTCTTTATTCATCCCTATTCCCTCCCAACATCTTCTTCAATTTTTTTCTCCCTCTTGAAAGCCTGCTATACACCGTATCTCGTGTCATACCAAACTCAAGCGCTATTTCTTGTACACTATATTCATCTAAATACCTTTTTATAAAAATTTTCTTATCTTCTTCGTTCAATTCTTTAATTAAAACGAAAAAATTACAATCTCGCTCTTCTTTTGTAAAATTAACACTTTTTCCTTCTACATATATGTCTTGCTGAAACTCTTGTAATTGATAGACCTTATTACTTTTTCGTTTATAATCAATGGCTTTAAATTTCGCGACAGATATAAGCCAATTTCTAAACTTCCCACGATTTTCATCATAACTATTAATGTTGTACCAAACGATTAATAAAATATCGTCAACACATTCATCCACTAGCACCTTACTCTGTGCCGTATCTAAAACACTATGAACCACCTTATAAATTAAATCTCCATATTGATCAATGACTGTATGTAACGCTAACATGTCTTGTTTTCGAAGACCTTCTACTATTTCTATATCCTTCACCCTTATCACCACTCTTTACTCCATTCTCTATTCATTATATATACGAATGAACAGAGCGGTTTTCTGACACTTTTACAAATATTTTCTAATTATTTTTATATCGTAGCAATGCTTATTATTTCTTATGAAACAGGGATTATATTATCTCTCACGAATTTAATATACGAGCGAAAAACAGGAGGGATAACTATGTACCAAACTATTGAAAATTTTTTAACATCATGGACATACGAGGCTGAGTCTACTCAGAAGATGCTCGATGCATTAACCGATGAATCTTTATCACAAGAAATTGCACCTGGGCACTGGACTTTAGGGAGAGTCGCTTGGCATATCGTTACAGCACTTCCTGTTATGCTATCAGGGACAGGACTTAAGTTTGAAGGAGAAACGAAAGATTATCCTGTACCAACTTCAGCTAAAACAATTGCAGATGGGTATCGCAAAGTGAATACGGCTTTTATTGAAGCACTTCAAAGTGAGTGGACTGATGAAGACTTAGCTACTATTAATAACTTCTTTGGTCGTCCTATGCCGAATTCTATATTTTTAATGACACTCATCAATCATCAAAATCACCACCGCGGACAAATGACGGTTTTAATGCGACAAGCTGGCTTAACAGTTCCTGGCGTATATGGTCCTGCAAAAGAAGAATGGGCTGCCACTGGAATGGAAGCTCCCCAAATGTAACGACAGAAAAAGACAAGGTGTTTATGCACCTTGTCTTTTTCTGTAACTTGTTTCATGTGAAACTATTTTCTACTAAATGGTATTTTATGAGAAAATACGTTAAGATAAATTCATATTAATTGGAGGGAACTACATTGAATACAAAAAACAAAAAAATAACAATAAGAACTCTCTTACTAACTTCTATCATTGGAGTTATCGGTGTATCTCTTTATTTCACAAGTTATGGTACCCCTTGGAGAAAACAAACAGCAATTACGGAATCAAAAGAATATATTACAAAATACTTTGATCTAGATGCGGAAATCAAAAATACTTCTTACGATGCTAAAATGAATAGCTATGCAATCTCCTTTGAAACAATTGAAGATGGGGAGTTTACTATCGAATATAAAGGTCCTAATAACTTTAACATTTCTCCAGGAGTGCAAGAGTATTTAAGCAAGCACTATAAATTTACAGAGTAGTAACGAAGCATACATATACAAAAAAGAGTTGGTATAACGCCAACTCTTTTTTACGTATTCTTGTCATACCGCTATATCTTCCTTCTCTATATTTTTAATTCCGTAATATGCAATCGCCACTCCAATTGCTGCCAATGTTAGTTGAAGGGGAAGAAAAGTTGCTATAGGAAACGTAGGGGTGCTATTCATTGCAATTGATACAACGATAAGGGATGAAACAATTGTAGTTGGCACTGAACGTTTACGCATCCCGAAATATAATGGGATTAAACTCATTCCCGCAGTTGCAATGGCTAAAGGAACCAGTTTTATTCCTTCTTGCATCAATTGATCTACTGTAAATGGATTAGGAAGAATTGAAAAATAACTATCTATTCCAAAGAAAATTCCTACTACTAAAATGTTAGATAAAATAACTGTTATACATGTTAATGTCGCTGTAATAGCCAACTTACTAGCCATCATTTTCTTTCGGTTAATTGGATAAGAAAACATGAGTAGTATTGTTTTATTTTTATATTCACCAATTATTAACCTTGCGATTAATACACTACCAAAAATAATAAATGTTGCTCTTACTAATGTACTAGCCGTTAACAACATCATCTGCGGATCCCTTATTTCCGGATCACCTTCTACTTGAGCAACGATGCTCGTAAAGATCATTAATGCCAGTATAGCGATATTTGCAATAATCGCTCCCCTCACATACCATCCAATCTTAAACTTCTTCAGTTCTAGCTTCATTAAACGTAGCATGATAGTCCCCCTAAGACTTAATCAATATAAATTATCCCTGTTTCACTTAAAATCTTCGCTTCATTTTTTGCATCACCGATGGTTCCTTCTTTTATCTTTTCTGTATTTTTATCTTTCTTAAGTCCTTTTAAACCTATCATTATGTCAGTCGAATTACTTTTGGCCGTAAGTTTCAATGAAGCTGGGACAGCTTTATACCTTACGCCAATGTCGCCTGATTTTGTTTCTACAAATAATGATTTTCCTTCTGTCATATCTTTCAGTAATACTTCCCCAGATGTTGAAGTGATGCTCATATTTTCGTTTTTTACATTTTTCACATAATTATCGCCAGTAGTAGAAGTTATATTTACTTCTTGTAATGAGCTATCTTTTAACATTAAATCTCCACTTTCGGATGTGAACTCACCCTTATCTGCCGATAGTCCTACAATCATTTCATCTCCAGACTTGCCTTCTGTCACGATACTTTTTACTACTATATCGCTTATTTTCACATCACCCGATTTATTATTTAATACAATTTTATCTATTTCTTTCTTCGGAATAGCTATAGATATACTATTTTTCTTCCTAAACGTAAAACCATTAAAGAATCTGTTCATCTTTTGCTTTTGCTTAATCACAACTTTATTTCCTTCATGTTCTATTTCGACAGGATCTATCTCTTTATCTACTCGTTTACCTTGAGCCGAAATTACTATTTTGTTAGAATCTGTACCTTTAAATTCAATATCCCAGTTTTCATTGTCCACTTCTATCTCTTTTATATTATTTATCTCAAAAGACTTTTCTTTCTTAAAATCTTTCCCCTGAAATACCTTAAAGCCAAAAACCGCACTAGCAATTGTCAAAAATAAAATTGCAATTACTATTATTTTTTTCACCATTCATACCCCTGTTCGTTGTTGTTTTAAGCTTATTTTACGCCACATCAATCTTGTCGATTTTACGATACGATAGATAACTAATGAAAATCCCTAATAAACAGAGCACTATTGGGATAGCTATAAAATTAAACATACTTACTTGACCGTTTCCAGAACCAAAATTACTACTAATTAGCATCCCAATTATTACTGCAGAAGTAATTGTTGTCGGTGTCGATTTCTTTCTCATCCCAAAAAATAAAGGAATTAAACTTATACCAGATATCATAAATGCACTTATAAAAGTAGCTGGAACGATAGCTATTATTTCACCTATCGTAGCAGGTGTTTCAATCATTCCCATCATTGGACTCACAAAATACACAAGCAAACTAATAATGAAAGTAGCCATAATGGTGCTCACAAAACAAAAACAAAAAACAATTGTTAATTTCGCCCTCATTAACATTTTCCTTTGCAGTGGGTACATAAACAATAGTTGCATTGTTTTGTTCTTATACTCATCAATTACTAAACGTGATAAAATGACTGAACTAAAAATAATAAATGTTATCCTAATAAAAGTGTTTATTAAAACCATTTGTTGCGTGAAGTTAGAGAATAGCCCATCTACCTCGTCTTTCACCCCCAACGCCATAAGATTTACTACAATAAAAATTGCTATAATACAAATTGCTACACTTTTAAAGTAACTAGATAATTGATGTTTTTTCCACTCTAGCTTCATTAATCTAAGCATACAAACCACGCCTCCATTCTTTATATAACTCTCTCTACGCTGCTAACATTCTAATTCCAGCAGTAACTACGCTTAACATTCCTATTACTATTAGAATTAACAACCATTTCCGCTCAGGTTTTCTATAATATAAAATCCCACTTATGAACATTACAATCAATCCACTTACTAGATTCACTAACAATCCATTAAGCATGAATGCCCTCTCCATCCATTACATTTAAGAAATATTCTTCTAAGGAACTATGTTTCTTATTAATACTTTCAATTTCTACATCGTTCATAATAAGTGCTTTTGAAATAGCTTGCTGAGACGCTGCCGTATCATACACACGAATCATATTTCCACTCATTATTTTGTAATTTTTTATACCGAGTTTATCTTCTAAAATATAAGCTGCACGCTTCACATCAGGAACAGTAATTTCAATGTACTCTGTTTGTTTTCCGTTAATACTCTTCATTGAAACTTCTTTTATTAGTTTTCCATTTTGAATCATACCGATTGTATCTGCCATTAGTTCCATCTCGCCTAAAATATGACTAGAGACTAATAACGTAATACCATATTCTTTGCAAAGCATTTTAAATAAGTCTCTTAATTCTTTAATACCAATTGGATCTAAACCGTTAATTGGCTCATCTAAAATGAGTAATTCTGGCTTCGTCATAATCGCCCTTGCAATACCAAGTCTTTGCTTCATCCCTAATGAAAAATCTTTTACTTTTTTATCATCTATACCGTGCAGTTTCACTAAATGTAAAGCATGATCAATTGCGTTTTTATCGTAATACCCCATATATTCACAATGTAATTCTAGGTTTTCCTTCGCCGTTAATTTATCATAAAAGATTGGATATTCGATAATTGTCCCCATGCGCTTTAACAATTCATAAGATGTATCCGTTAACTTCTCACCAAAAATTTCAATATCACCGCTCGTCGGTTTTATTAAATTTGTGATCATTTTCATAATCGTTGTTTTACCTGCACCATTCGGTCCTAAGAAACCATATATCTCTCCCTTTTTCACATGCATGTTAACGCTAGAAATAACTTCTTTCCCTTTAAACACTTTCGTTAACTGATTCGTTTTTAATATATATGTCATGTCACTGTCTCCTTTCGCACTACCTTATACTTCTATAATAGACAACGGAAATCTCTTTTTTCTTACCCGTTCCTTACAAATTCCTTACGCTGAAAAAAAGCTTGTAGAATCTACTTCTCTACAAGCTAAAACAGCATCTTTTTTAATACAACTGTAAAAATTGTTTTTTCATACGGCTTACTAGAAAGATGTATTTTTCCATCCATCGCTTCCACAAGTCTTTTTGTAATCGTTAACCCTAAACCGCTCCCTTGGTACAATCTATTTCTGGAATCTTCAAGTGTGTACATACGCTCAAACACTTTATCAATATGAGATTCATCAATTCCTTTTCCTGTATCCCATACATCTATATACACACTCGTTTCATCATCTCTTAACGTCATACCGAGTGTCTTTCCATCGTCTCCATATGTAATCGCATTTGATATTAAATTATTCAATACCCTGCCTAATACTTCTACATTTCCAAGTGCATATATATTTCTTTCTGGTATATCAATATGAACTTGAAACCCATTCGTCGTCACTAAATCATAAAAAGATAAAATCTTCTCACGGCAAACTTCATTCATATTTACTTTCGTCATCTCGATGGCCTTGTCACCAGATTCTAATTTTGCTAAATCAAAAAACTTATGAATTAGTTCCATTACTTCTAGTGTTTTCACGTGCACCTTTTCAAGTAATATTTGCTGTTCTTCTTTATTCATCGTTTTATCCTTATTTAACATTTCTGTATATCCAAGAATAACGGTTAGTGGCGTCTTTAAATCATGTGAAATATTTGAAAGCATTTTTCTCATCGAAATTTCTACTTTCGCATGATCTGCATTCGTTTTCTGTTTTGCATCTAATAAATGATTAATCGCCACTAATAACTTTTGCAATTCTAGATCATCTGTCATAATTAATAGCTTCTCACCAGTTTTTTCTTTTACAATTCGATTTAACTTCTCATACGTGTAGCGTAAATTCCTACTACTATTTTTCCTAATTTTATATTGCACGTAAATAACGATAAGCAATATAATAATCACCACTGTTAAGAATACAACCATACTACATCACTTCCAACTTATAGCCGATGCCCCATAATGTTTTAATATATTCTGGATTAGATGGATCACTTTCAATTTTCTCACGTAATCTTCTCATATGAACATTAATAACATTATCATCACCATAATATTCTTCATTCCAAACAAGCGTATATATTTGTGCTTTCGTAAAAACACGATTTTGATTCTTCACGAATAGCTTTAAAATCTCAAATTCTTTTAAAGTAAGTTTAAGCTGTCTTCCCTTTTTCTCCACAGTAAAATTAATTGGGTCAATTATTAAATCACCAATCTGAATGGCCTCATCTTTTGATTCCACAGCTGAATACTTTGTAGACCTCCGAATACCGGCTTTTACACGTGCAGCTAGTTCAATCATAGAAAACGGCTTACAAATGTAATCATCTGCTCCAACTCCTAATCCAACAGCTTTATCAACATCTGTATCTTTTGCCGACATCATTAAAATCGGAACTGCACTCTTCTCACGAATAATACGTACGACCTCTAAGCCATCTAACTTCGGCATCATTATATCAAGGATAACTAAATCAAAGGATGATTTAAAAAATGCTTGCACCCCTTCTTCTCCGTCAGACGCGATTGTAACGTGAAAACCTTCCTTTATTAAATACTTTTCCACCATCTCTTGAATTGAGATATCATCTTCAACTAATAAAATATGATGTGACATATTTCTATCCCCTTTTTTACAAACATTAACATTTTAATTGTATCGTAACGAAGGAATGCTGGAAAGAATTATATGAATTTTCAAACCAACTTCCCTTCCTTCCTTAACAATGATATGATAAAATTCACTACTATTGTTCATAATTAACTTTATATAAAGGAGACTTATCATGTCAGAAAACAAAAAAGTAAGCTTAGCTGATTTAATGCGCGAACAACTTGCAAAGAAAAAGCAAGGAAATGGAAATGGTTCAAATAATACAAATCAAAGCCAAGCAACGAAAAAATTACAAAACCAACAAACGAAGAAAACAAACAACCAACGTAGACGTACAGGTGTGTAAATGAACGGACAAAAACGATCTAACATTTCATCAGGTCTTGAAGTTGATATTGTATTAAAACAAGATCAACGTACAGGCAAGCTAACAAGAGGAATTGTAAAAGATATTCTAACTAACTCCCCCTCTCATCCGCACGGTATTAAAGTACGATTGCAGGATGGGCAAGTTGGCAGAGTGCAAAATATCGTTCAATAAGAAAAGGAGCTCATTTAAACTTGAGCTCCTTTTTCTTTATTAACCTTTAATTTTCTCGATGAAAACTACTTTTAAATAGTCTCCCTCTTTAAACTGATCAATTGTACGGAAATCTTCTGGTAAAGAATGTTCTTCTAATATTTTATATTTGCCATTCATTTCTTTAAATGCTGTATCGATAAAACCTTTAAACTTTTTCATATCGAACGCGCTACAATTTGTAGAAGCAACGATAATACCGTTATTTTCTGTAATCGCGATTGTTTCTTGTAATAAGTTTTTATAGTCTTTCGCTGCGCTAAATGTATATTTTTTAGAGCGTGCAAAACTTGGAGGATCAAGTACCACCATATCAAATTTCATCTTTTTCTTAGCTGCATATTTGAAATATAGAAATACATCTTCTACAATAATGTCTTGTGCTTCATAATCAATTTCATTTACACTGAACTGCTCAATCGTTTTACTTAAACTACGATTGGCAAGGTCAACACTTGTTGTTTTACTTGCGCCACCAAGTGCTGCAAATACAGAGAACGCTCCTGTATAAGAGAACATATTTAAAACAGTTCTTCTTTGTGCATATTTATCACGGATTTGTTTTCGAACGTTACGTTGATCTAAAAATACACCAACCATCGCCCCGTCATTTAAATATACAGCAAAGTTTACACCGTTTTCTTTTACGATAAGTGGGAACTCACCGCGCTCTCCTGCTACAAAATCATCATCTTCAATGTATTTCCCTTTTGTATCAAAACGCTTTTTCTCATAGATACCTTTAAAGTTCGCTACTTTTTGAAGTGCTTCTACGATTTCATCGCGGAAAGTATAAATCCCTTCACTATACCAACTTACTACATAATAGCCGTCATAATAATCGATAATTAAGCCTCCAAGACCATCACCTTCACCATTTAGGGCACGGAATGCTGTCGTATCACTTGATTTGTAAAATTGCTTTCGTTTATGTAAGGCAGATTTTATTTTACTTTCAAAGAAAGATTGATTAATTTGTTCACTCTCTTTTCTCGTTAAAATCCAGCCGTATCCTTTATTTTGTTTTCCATAATAACCTTTTCCGACAAAATTGTTCTTCTCATCTACTACTTTAATGATTGTTCCTTCTTCCTGAACATCATTTAAATTTTGAATCGCATCTTTTAAAATAAGCGGATATCCACTTTTAATTTCTTTTATAAATTTCGGTTTTATTTTTACAGTTACTTCTGATCGCATGTAATGTCTTCCTTTCCATTTGAATGCTTTCTAATTAGTAGGAAGCATATAAAAAACAAGGCTAAAAAACAGCCTCGTTTCACTATACCATATTATTGCTTTGCTAGTACAACTAGCTCATTCTCTCGCATAATCGCTATATATTTACTAATTTTTGAACTGAACATCTCACTGTCTACAATAACCGAAAAAACTTATTTATCCCGCTATTTGCCGGGCAGTAAACCCCCCACTGATTAAAGTTTCAATTTATTTCATAATTACCATTGACAATGATAATGATTTTCATTATCATTTAATGTATATGAATTCATGAAAATAAAGATAACCTTATAGGAGGAATAAATATGATTATTGTTGCAAATATAGCTAAAATTACGAAAGGTAATGGTCATAAATTAATCGAGCGTTTTAATAAAGTTGGAAAAGTTGAAACAATGTCAGGGTTTCTAGGATTAGAAGTTCTTTTAACACAAAATACAGTTGATTACGACGAAGTAACAATTAGCACTCGCTGGAATTCAAAAGAAGATTTTCAAGGTTGGACGAAGAGTTCAGCGTTTAAAGATGCTCACTCACATCAAGGTGGGATGCCAGAATATATTCTTGATAATAAAATTTCTTACTATGATGTTGAAGTCGTACGTATGCCAATGGCAGCAGCTCAATAAAAATACGTTTCATAAAAAAGTATAGAAGTATGAGAAGAAATATCTCTTCTCATTTTCTATACTTTTTATTTAATTTCTTTTTACTAATTTTGCATGCACAACCAGCCTTCCTTCTTCTGGATCAAGTGCATAGTCACATGTAGAGAGTGTTACAATTTGATCATTTTCCGTCACTTCCGTATTTGTTTTATACAGTGATCTTTCTTGAATTTGTTTCAAGAATGCTATATAGTCCCTATCGCTTTCAAAATCCGTTTCAATATAATAAAAATCAGTTGTTGTCGTATACACTGAAAATACTTCGACATCGTACCCTTCAAATAAAGTATCGTAATATAATTTGCGGTGCGACATAAAAAACTCTTCATCTAACATTTTTTTTAGGCTTGCAAACATAGAACCATCTTTCATACGATGACCGTATAAAATTGTATTTCGATTTTGCGACTGCACATCATTACGATAGTCCATAAAGATACTGCCAGCTCGCATATCCTCACCTTTATAATTACGGTATAAATAGTAATCATTGTCTTTAGCTTGAACAATTGGATAATTAATTTGTGTATCATCCATCGTAATCCATCCAACTATTTCTGGATTGATTTTTTGTAACGCTTGAAACTGTTTTCGTATCTCTCCGTCTTTTGCCTTTTCTTCCACCGGGCTCCGCTCATAAATTTCTTGTGCCTCAGCCATTACTTTACGATTTTCATAGTAGTCCATAAAAATGCCGCCTAATTCATACATTGAGTAGAAAAAGATACCTAAAAAAACAACTGTAAGTATTCGTTGAAAAAAAGGATTCTTTTTCCGTTTTTCTGTACTACTCAAATTATCACCTCAAAACAGATTGCGATTAGCGCTTAAATTCCCATCGGTACCATATACAATCCTGTATCTTCATCATGCTTTACAACGACATCTACACCGTATATCATTTTAATCATATCCTCTGTTACTACATCATTCGGATTACCTTTCGTAACAATTTCACCATCTTTCATAACAATAATATGATCACTATAGCGAATCGCTTGATTAATATCATGCAGTACCATTACAATCGTCAATCCATGCACTTCATTTAATTCTTTCACTAACTCTAATATTTCAAGCTGATAATAAATATCTAAATATGTTGTCGGCTCATCTAAAAAGAGCATCGGTGTCTTTTGCGCTAAAGTCATCGCAATCCATACCCTTTGTCTCTCACCGCCAGATAAAGCATGAATTGGCTTATCTCGCTTACTCTGTAAATTCGTACAAGTAAGTGCCTTTTCAATAGCTTCTCTATCTTCATCATTGTGTGAAGAAAAAATATTTTTATATGGCATACGACCAAAACTCGTTAATTTTTCAATAGTAATATCTGCCGGCGCCTCATTTTGTTGATGAACAACCGCTAGTTTTCTAGCAAACTCTTTCGGCTTATACGCACTAATTGCTTTTCCATCAAGTATTACTTCCCCACTACGAGGAGTATGATTTCTTGACATAACACCAAGTAATGTCGATTTCCCGCAACCGTTCGGGCCAATAATAGTTGTAATTTTCCCCATTTTTATTTCACTACTAACAGACTTTAAACGATCTGTTACATTGTCATACGAAAAGGTTACATTTTTAATTTCCATGAACTTTATCACTCTTTCTAAGCAAGAATATTAAGAATGGGCCGCCAATAACCGCCATAATTGTCGATGCTGGAATTTCATTAGGTGGCACAATTAACCTTCCAATCGTATCCGCTGTCAAAATTAATAACGCCCCTGCAAGAGCAGAAAATGGAATTAATACTTTATGGTCTGAACCGACTAGTTGTCTTGAAATATGAGGAACAAGCAAACCTACGAAAGCAATAACTCCTGCAATTGCGGTCGATACAGCCGCTAACAACACTGCAATTGCGGAAATAACAAGGCGAACTCTCGTCACATGAAGACCTAAGTTCTTTGCAGTCTTATCTTGTAATGATAATAAGTTACACCACGCCCCTACAAACAGCGCCAGAACAAGCCCAATTGTTCCATATGTAACGATGATTTCCACATCTCCCCATGTTTTCATTGTTATATTTGAAGTCGTCGTTTGTTTAATACTCTTAATGAAGTATCCACAAATCGTAATGAAAGATTCATTTAATCCAGTGAACATTGCATTAATAGCAATACCAATTAAAATAATACGTAGTGGACTTAATCCAGACTTCCATGAAAACGAATAAACGAGATAACACGCAAGCGCACCGCCTAAAAATGCGAATACTGGTGTCCAGAAAAAGAATTGCGGGAACAACGTAATAATAACGAGCGTCATAAAACTTGCCCCAGAAGATATACCGATAACTCCAGCATCAGCAAGTGGGTTTTTCATAACCGCTTGGAAGAGCACACCTGAAACCGCTAGTGCCGCTCCTGTAAATAGCGCGATAATGATACGCGGGAAGCGTAAATCTTTAATAACTTCGACGTCTTCATTGTTTCCTGTAAATATCCCTTGTACAAGATCAACAATACCTACTTCTAAACTCCCTCTCATCGCTGAGAAAGACGTCATCACAATGAGCAATACAGTAACAATAAAGAAACTCCAAAATTTTTTATTCATGCTAATCTTCCTTTATATTAAAATGCATCACGGATACATCATTTTTTTCAATTCATCTAAAGCTTCAGTAGCTGCTAAATTTCCTGTCGTTCCAAATAAACTTTCTTCTAAATCATAAACTCGATTATTTTTAACTGCGGCAAAATGTTTCCAAATGTCATTCGTTTTAAATTCTTTATCAAACATTTTTACAACTTCATCAGGCATACCATGAGCTGCTCGTAAAATAATATCCGGATCAGCTTTCTTTAAATACTCTGTATTAGAGGCTAAATATTCTACCTGTTCACCCTGCACAATATTTTTACCACCTAGTTGTTTCACTAAATCCCCAATATAAGAATGTTCCGTTGCTACTAAATAACTCCCTGGTACACCTAATAAAATAAGCACTGTCGGTTCTTTCTTTCCCTTTACTGCTTTTTTAATCTCTGCAACCTTGTTATCTAACTTCGTTACAACTGCTTCAGCCTGCTTTTCACGTCCATATTGCTTACCTAAATCGCTAATGGAATTTTGCATATTTTTCAAGCTTGTTAAATCTAAAAAGTTTGCTTTCATGCCCACACCATCAAAAACTGGCTTTAATTCATATTCAAGTGTTGTCACGGATAATACTTCTGACGGCTTTAACGATTTTACTTTTTCCATATCCGGACTCATTGGATTCCCAACATCAGGTAGCCCCTTATAACGTTTTGGTAATGTTTTAGAGCTTGTTGGAACACCAACTAAATCTACTTCTAACGCATCCATAATTTCAGTAACAGCCACTGTTGTTGCAACAACTCGCTCTTTACTCTCACTCTTTACCTGCTTCGCTGTTTCTTTTTTTGGTGATGAGCACCCAGCTATACTTACTAATAGAATAATAGCCATTAGTACACTCGCAATTTTCTTCACTCGCAATCACCACTCCTTTCAATACAATATGAAACAAGTCTTGATGCATGCGGACATGCATCAAGACTCCAAAAATTACAATCTACCTGCTCTATATTTACGAACTAGTACAGCAAGTGAGCCTAGCAGTAGCACCATGTATAAACCAAGTTGTGCTGTATCTGCAGTTTTTGAGTTTTTCTCTTTCTTATCGTCGACTTTCGTATTCTCTTTTAACTTCTTACCGTCGGCATTACGATTAAACTCAGGTGTCGCAGTTGTTTTAACATTTTCTACTTTTGGTGTAGTCACCGGATTTTTCGGATCATTCTTCGGCTCTTCTTTTATAGTACCTAGCGCACCAATATTGTTTGTATCAAATTGAATTTGTACATCGTAGAAATGGTGGTAGTTCATCTCATCGATGTCTACCTTTACTTTTGCGTTTAATTTTTTAAATAAGTCGTCTACTTCAAATTGCACTACTCTCGTATTTGCATTTTTATCTTCGCTTACTACTTTCGCATCAGCAAAAAGACTGTTATTTTCCGTTTGGAATTTTGTAATCCATGCACTATTTTTCAGCGTCATCTCAATGTACTTTTTACCATCTTTAACGATTAATTTTGCTGGATTTACAGTGTAGTCATGCATCTTTGAAAGTTCTTCTGTTTTGTCTTTTAACACTTTAAATGTAATATCATATTGACCATCTACTAAATTTTTCGGATCTACTATTACTTTCGGTTTATCATTTCCATCTTTGTTTTCATTTTCACCTTGGTTCCCTAAAGCTTTGATACTATCTTGATCAAATACAAATTGAACATCGTAGAGATGGTGATAATTCATTGAATCAATATCTACTTTTACTTTTGCATTTAATTTTTTAGATAAATCGTTTACTTCTACTTCTACTACTCTTGTATTTTGCTCTTTATTTTCACTTAATACTTTTGCATTAACGAACGAGCCATTCTTCTCAAAATCAAACTTTGTAATCCATGTACTATTTGTTAATGTAAACGATACATATTTCTTACCATCTTTTACTTTCAATACACCTGGGCTTTTTGTGTATGTATTCATCATTGATATTTCATCTGTTTGATCTTTTAATACTTTAAAGCCAATGCTGTATTCACCGTCTTTAAGAGCGTTTGGATCAATTGTTGTATTATTGCCCTGGTTGTTGTTTCCACCTTGGTTATCATTTCCGCCTTGGTTGTCGTTTCCGCCTTGGTTGTCGTTTCCACCTTGGTTATCGTTTCCGCCTTGGTTGTCGTTTCCACCTTGGTTGTTGTTTCCACCTTGGTTGTTGTTTCCACCTTGGTTGTTGTTTCCACCTTGGTTGTTGTTTCCACCTTGGTTGTCTAACGGTTTAATGCTATCTTTATCAAATTCAAATTGAATGTCGTAGAAATGGTGATAATTCATTGAATCGATATCCACTTTTACTTTTGCATTTAACTTTTTCGATAAATCGTCTACTTCTACTTCCACTACGCGTGTATCAGCTTTTTTATCTTCACTTAATACACTCGCATCAACAAACGAACCATTTTTATCAAATTCAAACTTTGTAATCCATGCACTATTCGTTAATGTGAATGATACATATTTTTTACCATCTTTCACTTTTAACACGCCTGGACTTTTTGTATATGTGTTCATCATTGAAATTTCATCTGTTTGATCTTTTAATGTTTTAAAATTGATGCTGTATTCGCCATCTTTAATTGTTTCAGCATCTGGTTGTTTCTCGCCTTCTGGTTTCTTATCTCCGTCTGGTTGTTTTTCGCCTTCTGGTTTCTTATCTCCGTCTGGTTGTTTCTCTTCATTTTTTATTTGTTCAAGCTTATCTTGTTCAAATAAAAGTTGCACATTATGTGTTTGCTTATAGTTTCTTGATGCCATTTCGATAAATACTTTTGTATTTAGTTTTTTAGATAAATCGTTTACTTCAAACTCTACTACTCTTGTATCTTTTTCTTTATCTTCACTCACTACTTTTGCATCAACAAATGCACCATCTTTTTCCGTTTGGAAATTTTTAATTAATGAGCTACTTTTTAGTGTTACAATTGCTTTTTTCTTACCATTTTCTACTTTTAATACTCCCGGATTTACCATGTAAGTATTCATCTTAGATTCTTCATCTGTTTGATCTTTTAACACTTTAAATGGAATGCTGTACTCTCCATCTTTAATTAATTCAGTATCTGGTTTTTCTACTTCCGGCTTTTTATCTCCATCCGGTTGTTTCTCTTCATTTTTAATTTGTTCAAGTTTATCTTGTTCAAATAAAAGTTGTACATTATGTGTTTGCTTGTAACCTTGTGATGCCACTTCAATAAAGACTTTTGTATTTAGTTTTTTAGATAAATCGTCTACTTCAAATTCTACTACTCTTGTATCTTTTTCTTTATCTTCACTCACTACTTTTGCATCAGCAAATGCACCATCTTTTTCCGTTTGGAAATTTTTAATTAATGAACTACTTTTTAATGTTACAAGCGCTATTTTCTTACCGTTTTCTACTTTTAATACCCCTGGATTTACCATGTAAGTATTCATCTTAGATTCTTCATCTGTTTGATCTTTTAACACTTTAAATGGAATGCTGTACTCTCCATCTTTAATTGTGTTAGAATTTGGTTGTTGATCTGGGTCAGGCTTTTGGTCGGGCTTCTGACTCGGATCCGGATTTTCATTTGGATCTGGCTTATTAGCTGGGTCCTCTTTTTCATTTGGTTGTTCTACATGAACCGGTGTAATACTATTTTGATCAAATGCAATACGCACATCATAGTCATGATGATAATTTAAAAAGTCAATGTCTACTTTTACTTTCGCATTTAATACCTTCTCTACATCGTCCACTTCAAATTCTACGACTCTTGTATCTTTTTCTTTATCTTCATTAATTACATTTGTCGCAACAAACTGACCACTTTTTTCCGTTTCAAACTTTGTAATCCATGAACTATGTTCTAACGTAAAGGATACTTTCTTTTTCCCATTCTTTACTTTTAAAGTTCCTGGACTTACAGAGTATTGATTCATCATGGATTCTTCATCTGATGTGTCTTTAAGAACTTTGAAACCGATTGAATATTCACCGTCAGCTAGTTGACTAGCAGCTTGAACCGCAAGGGGTTGTAATGTCGATACGAATGTAAATACCATTAAAAACATCGCAGCAACAATTTTAAGATATTTATTCAATAGAATACCGCTCCTTTATTTAGTTTTGACGTACTTTACGAATTAAGAAAACACCTGAAATAAGAAGTAATGCTGCAAATAATCCGATACGTGCTTCATCACTTGTTTTTGGGTTATCTGTTTTTTCAGCTTTCCCACTTTCATTTGTTCCTTTATTTACATCTTTGTTTGTTTCTTTGCTCTCTTCTTTCTTCACTTCTTCTTTTACTTGTGTATTTTTTTGAGTTTGATCTTCATTTTTTGTTGCAGCAGTTTCCTTATTCTCTCCACCTACTGCTTTTACATTTGCATCAAACGCAAAGCGAATTGTGTAGTTATGGTCATAATTTACATTCGGTACAACAACATGAATTTTTACAGCTGCTGGTTTAGATAGGTCGTCAATTTTAAACTCTACAGTTCTTTTATCTGCAGATTCATCTTTACTAACAACTTTTGCATCAACAAAGTTTCCATTCTCTGGTGCTTTAAATTCTGTAATCCAAGCACTATGATTCATAGGAATTTGTACTCTCATCTCACCATTTTTTACAATTAACTTAGCTGGTTTTTCAAAATAATCATTTGCCATTGAAGCTGAATCATTTTCTGCTTTTTGTATGACATAGTTAATATCGTAAGTACCGTCAGCTACATTTGCCGAAGCTTGTCCGAATGGCACTACGAGAAAAGCTAGCATACATACGAATGTCATAATAAAAGCGGGTAATACCGAAAACTTTCTCATTTACCTTACTGCCTCCTTGTTTTTCTTTTTTGAAAATGATAATTATTCTCAATATATAAGAAAAAAATAATCTTTCTATCTCTATTTTATAACGAGTAACAATATGTAGTTAGAAATGTATTGATTATCATTCTCATTGATAGGCAAAAAAATAATCCCACCAATTTTTCCTATAAGAATAAACATAAAACTCTTTCATCATTTTATTGATTATCATTCTCAACGAAGTTCAAAAAAAATAAACCGCCTAATTCTATCGTTCTATCACCTCTTCTTACAAAAATGATATAGTCATAGAAAACCTCTTCCCTTCCAATATTTCCACAACTAAGTCAATCTTAGCCTACTGGTAATTTTTTTGTCAACTATATTACGTATAAAATTTTTAATATCTAAATTCTTCTATATATAATTTTTCTACAAAAAAAGAGACTTTCTTTTAAAGAAAGCCTCTTCCCCTTATTTTTCTACAGCAATTTCTTGCTTTTGAAATAAAGAAACTACATATCCAATTGCAATTCCAATGATACCCGGAACTAGCCAACCAATCCCTACACTATATAATGGAATTTTATCTAAAATAGGAGCAAGGGCCGCTACTTGAAGATTTGCATTATGCAATCCATCAAAGAAGCTAATTGCAAATGCGCCTACAATACCGCCTACATACATAGCTAACGGAAGACGAATATAGTTTTCAACAAGCGATAGTACGATCAGTACGATACCAATTGGGTAAATTGCAATTAAAATCGGCAATGCTAATGCGTTTAACTGAGTTAAACCAAGATTTGCTACCATAAATGCTAATACAGAGAAAATGAAAACGATTTTTTGGTAAGAAAGCTTTGGTAATAACGAAGAAAAATATTCTCCACAAGCTGCAACAATACCTACAGAAGTTGTTAAACATGCTGCTGTAATTGCGATCCCTAGTAATAATGTTCCGTAACTACCAAATAAATGATTCACTACGTTTGTTAAAATAATTCCTCCGTTTGCCCCCATTCCGAGTGAAACACTAGAAGCTCCAAGGTAAGCAAGCGCTAAATAAACTAGTAGTAAACCAAGTGCCGCAATAAATCCTGCAAAGATTGTTACTTTCGCAATACTATTCTTATTTGTAATACCTTTTGCTTTTAAAGCATTAATGACAACATTTCCGAAAACAAGTGCTGCAAGTCCATCTAAAGTTAAATATCCATCAATAAAACCTTTAAAGAGTGGAGCACTATATGCTTCTGTCGGTGCACCAAACTCTCCCATTGGCGTCATAATTGCTTTCGCTACAATAATTGCAATAACAGCTAATAAAATTGGAGTTAACACTTTACCAATGCGCCCCACTAATTTCGATGGGTTTAAAGCTAAATAGAAAGTTACTGCAAAGAAAATAAATGTAAAGATAACAAGTGGATAGGATTGACCAGCTATCTCACTTGGTAAAAACGGTGCAACACTCATCTCATAAGCAACTGTTCCTGTACGCGGAACACTTACAAATACGCCTAAACATAAATATATTGCAGTGATAAAAACTAGTGCGAATACAGGGTGTACACGTCCCGCTAGCTCATTAATATCTCCCTTTAGAGCTATAACAATTACCCCTAATAAAGGCAATCCAACACCTGTTACGATAAAGCCAAATAACGCGATCCATACGTCTGTTCCAGCACCTTGCCCTAACGCCGGCGGGAAAATCATATTACCTGCACCAAAGAATAGTGCAAACAACATTAAACTTATTGCAAACATCTCAGAAAACTTTAAAGATGATTTCATTTCTACTAACCTCCTAATTTTTTAATTGACAAAATATTCTGAATTAAAATCCGTCACATATCCTCTTTCAAGCATACTTCCCCGTAAAAGAACGCAAAAAACACCCGTCCCTAACAAAGGGACGAGTGTTGAAATCGTGGTTCCACCCTTATTCTAATAAAATGAATTTATAACGAAATAAGCTCATTTTATAGCTCGTGTAAATTGATAACGGTTTTATCCGCCAAGAATTACAATGCATCATGCATGCAGTTCACTCTTGAAGTTTAGAGGTGGTAAGATTGTCTTTTCGTATTAGGAAGCTCACAGCCTAAGGCTTCCCTCTCTGAGAATCGTAGAAAACAACTCATGTCCTCATCATTACTTTTATAAAATATCTTGTCGAAACTTGTTGTTTTTTATTATATGGGCTATTTTTTAAAAAATCAATAGTTTTATTTTTTCTGACAAAAAAATATAGGGAGAAAATTTCCCCTCTCTATAACTGCCCTATTAATTTTTCTAACTCTTCAGCTGTAACGCTCCGCCATTTTCCTACTTCAAGCTCATTTAATTCTATATTCATAATGCGCACTCGCTTTAACTTTGTTACAGTAAACCCGAAAGCACGGCTCATTCTACGAATTTGTCTGTTCATTCCTTGTGTTAAAACGATGCGAAATGTAGATTGGTCGACTCTCGTCACTTTGCATGGCTTCGTCATTCCATCTTTAATCTTTACACCGCTGGACATCTCATCAATAAACCAATCTGTAAAAGGTTTATCCAGCGTCACAACATATTCTTTCTCGTGCTCATGATCTCCGTGTAAAATTTGATTCGCAATAGCGCCATCATTCGTTAATAAAATGAGCCCTTCCGATGCTTTATCTAATCGTCCAACGGGAAAGATCCGCTCTGGATAATTAATATAATCAATAATATTACCTTCAATATGATCGGCTGCTGTACAAGTAATGCCAACTTGTTTATGAAAGGCAATATACACTTTTTCTTTCTCTTCTTTTGCAATAACCTGTCCATCAATCGTTACGACATCACTTTCATTAACAAGTGCACCGTGCGTACATATTTCACCGTTAATTGCAGCGCGTCCTGCTTTAATAAGGCGATCTGTTTCGCGTCTTGAGCAGGACTTTGCTTCGCTTATGTATTGGTTGATTTTCATAGCTTATTCCTTTTCATATATATTAAAAGCGTCAATCTATGGCAATATCATTATGCCACGATTGACGCTCTTTTACTTCGCAAAAACAACTAAATAAATAACTCCTATCACCAAAAATATTCCACAACAAGCTAACAATACTTTTGCAAGTTTGTCCATAAACATATAATGGTTTCCCCTTTGTTTCGCTGTTTTCTATTTCAATTCGACAACTGTTACGCCTAGGCCTCCCTCGCCCATGTCACCGTAGCGGTAGTTTTTCACACCGCGATGTTTTTTCAAGTAATCTTGTACACCTTGGCGAAGCGCTCCTGTTCCTTTACCGTGAATAATTGATACACGAGGATAGCTTGCCAGCTGTGCATCATCTAAATATTTTTCAACGCGCATCATTGCATCTTCATAACGTTCACCGCGAAGATCAAGCTCTAACGAAACGTGATAGTCTCTACCCTTCACACTTGCAACTGCTTTTTTCTCAGTTTGCTTCGGTGTATTAATGTATTCCATATTGGATTCTTTCACTTTCATCTTCAGAATACCAATTTGTACGCTCCACTCTGTATCACTTACCTTTTCAAGTAATTGACCTTTTTGGCCGAACGTTAATACTTTTACTTCATCGCCTGCACGTAATTGTTGTTTTGGCGCTGTGTTTTTCACGTTTACTTTTTGTTTCTTCACAAGCTCTGGCGCCGCACCTTCTAGACGGCTCTTCGCTTCAATAAGCTCATGGTCTTTCACGTTTATAAGCTGTGCTTTACGCAATTGACGAAGTTCTTGAATAATGCCCTCTGCTTCTTTCTTTGCAGCTTCGACTTTTTCTTCCCCTTCTTTTTGCGCTTTTAATAATTTTTCATCGCGCTCATCATTAAACTCAATAATTTGACGCTGTAATTCGCGATGCAGTTTTTCAGATTGCTTGCGAAGCGCTTCTGCTTCGTTCCAGTCACGCTCTGCATTCTTTTGACTTTCTTCTAACTTCGCAATCATATTTTCAATTTTGTTTGTATCTGTACTAATGTGGTTACGAGCTTGATCAATCACGCGATCAGATAAGCCAAGGCGTTTCGAAATTTCGAAGGCATTACTACGTCCTGGTACACCGATTAATAATTTATACGTTGGGCTTAATGTATTCACGTCGAACTCAACACTCGCATTAATAACTTGCTCACGGTTATATCCGTATGCTTTTAATTCTGGGTAATGCGTTGTTGCAACAACGCGAGCACCGCGGTTACATACTTCATCCAAAATTGAAATCGCTAGTGCAGCCCCTTCTTGTGGATCTGTTCCAGCACCTAATTCATCGAATAAAACTAAGCTTTCAAAATCAGCTTTTTCTAAAATATCTACAATGTTCACCATATGCGAGGAGAACGTACTTAAACTTTGTTCAATCGATTGCTCATCACCGATATCAGCAAATATATTTTTAAATACACAAATCTCTGACTCGTCCATTACTGGAATGTGCAGACCAGATTGCGCCATTAATACACAAATACCAACGGTTTTTAGCGTAACTGTTTTACCACCTGTATTCGGCCCTGTAATAACAATTGTTGTGAAGTCTTTACCGAGCATAATATTATTTGGCACGATAATTTCCGGATCAATAAGCGGATGACGTGCTTGTCTTAAATCCATGTAGCGCTCGTTATTTACAATTGGCTTCGTTGCTTTAATTCGCTTCGCATAAAAAGCTTTCGCAAATATGAAGTCAAGATTAGCAACTACTTCTACGTTAGATAAAACGATATCCGCTTCTACTGCTACTTCTTCTGTTAACATCAATAAGATGCGTTCGATTTCTTGTTTTTCTTTCACACGTGCTTCTTGAAGCGCATTATTTAATTCTACGATTACTTGCGGCTCAATAAATAACGTTTGTCCAGAAGCTGATTGATCGTGAACAATACCGCCATATACGCCGCGGTATTCTTGTTTTACTGGGATTACGTAACGTTCGTTACGAATCGTTACAATCGCGTCAGACAGCATCTTTTGCGCGTTTGAAGAACGCGTCATATTTTCTAACTTTTCACGAATACGGCTTTCCGCAGTACGAATTTGAGTACGAATACCACGCAGTTTATCACTTGCGCTATCGACTACTTCACCACCATCACCGATGCAATTTGTAATTTTCTTTTCTAAATCATATAAAGATACAATTTGAGCGACATGAGTTTCTAAAATTGGAAGCTCGACACCATTATCAACCATATCTTCAATGAAACGTTTCATATTACGACTACCATACATCGTATTTGCGATATCAAGTAGTTCATTTGGGCTTAACATACTTCCAATCTTTGCACGTTTTACATTTGAGCGAATATCTGTAATACCACCTAATGGTGCACTACCTTTTAGACGAATGACTTTCGCAGCTTCATCCGTCGTATCTTGCAGTTCTACAATTTCTTCAAAATCTGTGCTTGGTACTAAATTCTTCACCTTGTCACGGCCAAGTGAAGAGGCTGTATGTTCAAGTAATTGTTCTTTTACTTTATTGTATTCTAATACACGCAACGTTCTTTCTAACATGTTGCAGGTCCCCCTTGTGTTACTTATTACGTTTAATATAGTCTAATAAACGTTCAATATCCCATGTGTTAATCACGTTATCTTTTTGAATCCAACCTTTACGTGCTGCTGCTACACCCGTTTCCATATCTTCTAACATTTCAAGTGTATGAGCATCCGTATTAATCGCTACTTTTACACCAGCATCTTGTGCTTGTTTTAATAATTTCGCGCTTAAATCTAGACGATTTGGATTTGCATTTAATTCTAAAACTGTATTTGTTTCTTTTGCTAGCTGGATTAATAAATCTGTATCTACATCGTAACCCTCGCGGCGCCCAAGAAGACGACCTGTCGGATGGGCAATCATTGTGACATGCTTATTCTCAAGCGCAGTGCGAAGACGTTTCATAATTGTTTCACGGTCTTGTGAGAAGATAGAGTGAATCGCTCCAATGACATAATCTAATTCTGCTAATACTTCATCATCAAAATCAAGTGTCGCATCTGGTAAAATGTCCATTTCAATTCCGCGTAAAATTGTAATGTCTGGATACTTTTCATTCATACGCTCAATTTCTTTCGCTTGCTCGCGAAGACGCTCTTTCGTTAAACCATTCGCTACTTTCAAGTATTGTGAGTGGTCCGTAATCGCCATAAACTTATATCCACGAGCGCGGCATGCTTGTACCATTTCTTCAATGGAAAAGGCACCGTCACTCCATGTTGTATGCATATGTAAATCACCTTGTATATCAGACAACTGGATTAAATTCGGATACTCTTTAATTAATTCAATTTCTTTTCCATCTTCACGTACTTCTGGCGGGATAAATGGAAGTCCGAAATGAGCAAAGAACTCCTCTTCTGTTTCAAATGTCTTTACTTCGCCTGTTTCTAAGTTTTCCACACCGTACTCACTAATTTTCTCGCCTCTATCTTTCGCGATTTGGCGCATTTTTACGTTATGGTCTTTTGATCCTGTGAAATGGTGAAGAGTTGTAATAAATTCTTCTGGTTTTACTAAGCGGAAGTCAATTGAAATATCGTATTCATATTGAAGACGAACAGATACTTTCGTATCTCCACTTGCAATCACTTCAATCATATTATCGAATTGTAATAAATGTTCACGTACTACTGCTGGCTCCGTCGTTGCAATAATGAAATCTAAATCTTTCACTGTCTCACGAACACGGCGTAAACTACCAGCGCGGGAGAAACGAATTATTTCAGCAACATTCGACAATTTCTCCTCTATTTCCCCGGCAATAGGCAATACCATCGCTATTGGTAAACGCTCTGGACGAGATCCTACTTGATCAATTGCTTCTAATATTTTCTCTTCTGTTTTCTTACCGAAACCTGCTAAAGCTTGTACTTTATTTTCCTCACAAACCGCTTTTAGCGATTCCATATCAACAACACCAAGTTCTTTATATAACTTAGCTACCTTTTTGCCACCAAGGCCTGGCAATTTTAATAACGGTAATAAGCTACTTGGCACTTCTTTTTCAAGCTCTTGTAATACTTCAGATGTTCCCGATTCTATATATTCTTGAATCACTGCTGCTGTTCCTTTTCCAATGCCCGGAATCTTCGTGAAATCTTCAATTTCAGAAAGACTACGATCATCACTTTCTAGTGCTGCTGCCGCTTTACGAAATGCAGATATTTTAAATGGATTCGTACCCTTTAGTTCCATAAACAGGCCGATTGTCTCTAATAATTTAATAACTTGTTTTTTATTTACTTTCATCATTGCCCCGCCTTTCTTTCATAGAAAAAAACTCCTCTTTCCGAAAAAAGAGAAGTTATACTCTGCTACCTGTCTGCCATAGTTCCTTCACCTTTTCAGAAAGAATCGGTGTATCGTCTACAATTATTTTGCTAATTGATGATTTTTGTAATGGTGTTTGTATTTGCTCAATCGGAAGGATGTTTCCAACGATAATTAAAACAAACAAAATAATATATACTTCTAAAAATCCGAGGATTGCCCCCGCAAACGCATTGACTTGCTTTAAAACCGGTATTTCTGCAAACATATTTAACAAATTACCAAGTAATGAAAGTGCAATTTTTGTAATAATAAACAATATGATAAACGCAAGTGCTTGATAAAATACTGTCTCAATATTATTTGCATCAATCCATTCTGGAACAGATACGTTTTTATCAAATGGATACGGAATAAATTTCGCAAGTGCTGGCGCTAAATCTTTACAGTACCAGTATGCAACAAGGTATGCGATAATAAAGCTTGTTAACTTTACAAGTTGCAGAATAAACCCTCTACGTAAGCCGAGGAAAAATCCCATAACAAGCAGTAAAATGATAATAATATCAATCATGTTATTCCATTCCTTTTTTTGTCATACTTTCTTTCAATTTCTCATGTTCTTCTTTTAATTTTATGTAATCGTGTATGACGTTTACCGCCGTCAATACCGCTAGTCTACTCGTGTCAAGCGAAGGATTCTTGGCATTGAGTTCGCGCATTTTATCATCCACAATCGCTGCTACCATGCGGATATGACTTGTACTTTCATCGCCAACAACTGAATATTGTTGACCATAGATTTCTACATTAATTCGACTTTTCTTTCCCTTTTGTTGTGACAACTCACCGGCCTCCAATCACGTACAGAATCCTAAAGTTTATCATACCATGAACCATCATATTATGGAAACAGAAAGAACAATCCGATATGATAAAAATAACAATATAAAAAAAGGGGCGACCACTATGTCAAATTCTATCGTAATTCAAACAAATTCTACAGTAATTGAAGACATGAAACAACAATATAAACAATCGCTTAGCCCGAAAATTCCACAAGGCGGAATCTTCATGGCAAAGGTGCCATCTTGCACAATTACAGCGTATAAATCTGGAAAAGTAATGTTCCAAGGTGGACGTGCTGAAGCAGAAGCTTCTCGTTGGCAAACTGTCTCTCAAACACCGAAAACAGCTGTAAAAAAATCTGTCGATTCACACCGTTATGCACCGCCCGCTTCCATCAGTACAATGTCTATCGTAGGATCAGATGAAGTTGGTACTGGTGATTTCTTCGGACCGATGACAGTAGTTGCTGTATATGTGGATGCGAAGCAAATTCCACTTTTAAAAGAACTTGGTGTAAAAGACTCTAAAAACTTAAATGACGATCAAATTACTGCCATTGCAAAACAACTTCTACACGTTGTTCCTTACAGCTCTCTTGTCCTTCATAACGAAAAATATAACGAGCTATTTGATAAAGGAAACAACCAAGGTAAGTTAAAAGCTTTACTACATAATAAAGCTATTACAAACTTATTAGCAAAAATCGCACCTACAAAACCTGAAGGCGTCTTAATCGATCAATTCACACAACCTGATACATACTACAAATATTTAGCAAAACAAAAACAGGTACAGCGTGAAAATGTTTACTTCGCGACGAAAGGCGAAAGCGTCCATTTAGCAGTAGCTGCAGCTTCTATTTTAGCTCGTTACTCATTCGTAAAACAGTTTGACGAACTAAGCAAAAAAGCTGGTATGCCACTTCCAAAAGGTGCTGGTAAACAAGTTGATATCGCCGCGGCTAAATTAATTCAAAAACTTGGTGAAGAAAGATTACCTGAGTTTGTGAAAATGCATTTCGCTAATAGGGAGAAGGCGCTTCGCTTATTAAAATAGTATCGACAAAAACAGGAGGCTACAAACTCCTGTTTTTTGTTTCACTATACTATTGTCCTTTTATTTTTGTTACAATTAAAATATACAGATTATTCTAACACAGGAGGGAATTCATATGAACGCTGTAAAAGTTAAAAAGTTATTATATGTTTTCGTACACCTCGTGGGCCCACTTTCTTACCTTACTATTTCTACCATTTGGGGAGCTTTTTTCACTTCTAAATCCACATTCGAAAATATATCTGATAATCTTGGTGTGATGGCTATCTATTACGTATTCATGAGCTTACTGTGGCTTTTCTATTTAGATCGATTAGACAAAGATGTGGATAAGATTACACAAGAGATTCATAACAACAAGATGTAATACATATAAAAAAGGAGAGCCGCCAAGACTCTCCCTTTTTATATTAGCTTCGTTTCTGCTTCTTATTTGATGAAGATACTTTATGAGAACCTGTTTCATGTGTCGTCGTTCCTTGTCCTTCTACTTCTGGAGAACCTAGGCTTGATCTTGAATGATCTTTTTTCACTTTTTTACTCATTTATATTCACCCCTTCGCGTTACTTTTTGCTACGAGGTAATAAACTATTCAAAATAAAAAGCGAGAGGAAATCCTCCCGCTTTTTTATATTTTAGAATTCAGAAGAACCTGGAGTTCTTGGGAATGGAATTACGTCACGGATGTTAGCCATGCCAGTGATGTACATTAGGAAGCGCTCGAAACCTAGACCAAATCCAGCGTGTTTTGTACCGCCGTATTTTCTAAGTTCTAAGTACCACCAGTAGTCCTCTTCGTTCATGCCTAGTTCTTTAATTCTGTCTACTAAAACGTCCATTCTTTCTTCACGTTGACTTCCGCCGATTAATTCGCCGATGCCAGGAACTAGAAGGTCAGTAGCAGCTACTGTTTTACCATCTTCGTTCATACGCATGTAGAATGCCTTAATGTCTTTTGGATAGTCTGTTACGAATACAGGGCGTTTGAAGATTTCTTCTGATAAGTATCTTTCATGCTCTGTTTGTAAATCAATACCCCATTCTACCGGGTATTTGAAGTCAGCACCTGATTCTTGAAGTACTTTAATTGCTTCTGTATATGTGATACGACCGAAGTCAGAGTTAATCACGTTGTTCATGCGCTCTAGAACTGTTTTATCAACGAAGCTGTTGAAGAAGTCCATTTCTTCCGGTGCATGCTCTAGTACGTATTTCATTGCATATTTCAGCATATCTTCTGTAAGATCCATTACATCGCCTAACTCAGCGAATGCAATCTCAGGCTCAACCATCCAGAACTCAGCTGCGTGACGAGTTGTGTTTGAGTTTTCCGCACGGAATGTAGGTCCGAATGTATAAACATCACGGAATGCTAATGCATAAGCTTCAGCGTTCAGTTGTCCACTTACTGTTAAGTTTGTTTCTTTAGCGAAGAAGTCTTTTGATTCATCAACTTGTCCGTCTTCACCTTTTGGTACGTTGTTTAAATCTTGTGTTGTTACGCGGAACATTTCGCCTGCACCTTCTGTATCACTACCAGTGATGATTGGTGTGTGAACATGTACGAATCCACGCTCTTGGAAGAACTGGTGAATTGCAAATGCTGCGATAGAACGTACACGGAACGTTGCAGAGAATGCATTTGTTCTTGGACGTAAGTGAGCGATTGTACGTAAGTATTCAAACGTATGACGCTTCTTTTGAAGTGGGTAATCAGAATCTGATAAGCCCTCGATATCAATTTTTTCTGCTTTAATTTCAAATGGTTGCTTCGCTCCAGGCGTTGCAATTACTTTACCTTCTACTTTAACTGAAGAGCTAAGTGGAAGCTTTGCAATTTCTTTGAAGTTCTCTAATTCTGTATCGAAAACGATTTGAACGCTTTTGAAGAAGCTACCGTCGTTTAATTCGATGAAACCAAATGCTTTTGAATCACGTAAGTTACGAATCCACCCTGATACTTGTACTGTTTGATCTGCATACTTTTCTGTATCTCTATACAGACTTTTTACTAATGTGTTTTCCATAGTGAAATTCTCCTTTGCTGATATATTTAAATACAAAAAAACCTTTCATCCATAAAGGGACGAAAGGTTAAACTTCGCGGTACCACCCAATTTGTCATAAAGACCAACTTTAACTCGTATGTAATACATACTTCCCGGTTTGTAACAGGCCGGATTCCCGTCTAAGTCTACTCTTGAATACAAGCTTCAATTTCGGTTAGCAACTCCAAGGTGTTCTTCACATATACCGCCTCATCAGGCTCTCACCGTCCCTGACTCGCTTTGGATTATAGTATATACTACTTTTCCTTATCATCGTCTTTCATTTTGTTAAACTAAAATTAATGTACTACATTCGAGAGAAAGATGCAAGATGCCTTGATGTATATCGGCGATTTTTATAATATATCGAATTACCGATAACACTCGACAACCACTCCAATAAAAAAATTGCCGGAATTAAATCCGGCAATTTTTAATTACTTACGTAACTCCGCACCAAATTTCTCTTCTACCGTTGTTAATACACGGTTATGTGCTTCTGTTACTTCTTCGTCTGTTAACGTACGTTCTGCATCGAAGTAGGTCATAGAGAATGCAAGTGATTTCTTGCCTTCTTCCATTTTTTCACCTTCGTATAAGTCAAATAGTGTTACGTCTTTCAGAAGTTCTCCGCCAGCTTCAGCAATGACTTGCTTCATTTCACCAGCTTTTGTTTCTGTTGTTACGACAACAGCCATGTCACGTGTCATAGATGGGAAACGTGGAATTGCTGAGTAGTAAGTTTCCTCTACGTCTGCACCGAATACTTTTACAAGAGATAGTTCGAATACGAATGTATTTTTCACATCTATTTGTTTTTCTGTTTCTGGGTGCAATTGACCGATGAATCCGATTACTTCGCCATCTAATACGATGTCAGCTGTACGACCTGGGTGCATACCTTCACGTTTTGCTGGTGCATATGTGATTTGGTTGGCAACGCCTAGTACGTCGAATAATCCTTCTAGCACACCTTTCACAACGAAGAAGTCTACAACTTTCTTCTCACCTTGCCATGCATGGTGAAGAGCCAGACCTGTCATAACACCTGCAAGATGTTGTTCTTCTTTCGGAAGTTCTCCTGCTTCTGTTGGTAAGAAGACAGAACCTACTTCGTATAAAGCAACGCTATCGTTTTTACGTGCAACATTGTATGAAACTGCTTCTAACAATTGTGGCACTAAGCTTAAACGAAGTTGGCTACGCTCTTCGCTCATTGGAAGTGCAAGATTTACAGGAGCTTTTTCGTTTGGCTCAACCATATATTGTTTCGCTTTGTCAGCGCTTGTTAATGAATACGTGATTGCTTCATATAAACCAGCGCCTTCTAAGAAGCGGCGTACTTTACGACGTTTCGTTTGTGCTGATGTTAATTTACCACGTGTCATCGTTCCAGAAGGTAATGTAACTGGAATGTGATCATAACCGTACAGACGACCTACTTCTTCTACTAAGTCTTCTGAAATTGTAATGTCAGGACGACGCGCTGGTACATTTACATGGAATGTTCCTTCTACTTCTGTGAATGGGAATTTTAAGTTTGTGAACATTGTACCCATTTCACTTGCAGAAATATCTGTACCTAATACACGGTTGACTTTCTCAGCTGTAACAGATACTGTACGCTCTTCTACTTGTAAGTTATCAACTTCTACTACACCTTCAAGTGCTTCACCGCCAGCGTATTTTGCCATTAAAGCAGCTGCATGTTGAATCGCTTCAAATGTGCGTGTTGGGTCGATTCCTTTTTCGAAACGTGCACTTGATTCACTACGAAGACCTAAGTCTTTTGATGTACGGCGCACAGTTTGTCCTGCAAAGTATGCAGACTCGATTAGAACGTTTACTGTGTCATTTGTAACTTCAGAATCAGCTCCGCCCATTACACCAGCAACAGCTAAAGCTTTTGTGCCGTTTGTAATTACAAGGTGGTGGCTTTGTAATGTACGTTCTTGATCATCTAACGTTTCAATTTTTTCGCCTTCTTTTGCAAGACGAACAACGATTTCTTTTGAACCTAATTTATCGTAATCAAATGCATGTAACGGTTGACCGTATTCCATTAAAATGTAGTTTGTAATATCAACTACATTGCTAATTGGACGAATGCCAGCTGCCATAAGACGAGTTTGCATCCAGATTGGTGATGGACCAATCTTTACGTTTTTAACCATTTTTGCAATATATAATGGGTTTTCTTCTTTCGCTTCTACACTTACAGAAATGTAATCAGAAGTTTTTTCTGCTGTTTCTTGTAAGTCGATAGCTGGAAGTTTTACTTCACGGCCGTAAATAGCAGCTACTTCATATGCAACACCTAACATGTTTAAGCAATCTGCACGGTTTGGTGTTAAACCAAGCTCAAGTACTTCATCGTGTAAGTTTAAAATTTCAAGTGCATCTGCACCAACTTCAGCGTCACTTGGGAAGATGAAGATACCATCTGCATATTCTTTTGAAACTAACTTTCCATCAATACCAAGCTCTTGAAGAGCACAAACCATACCGTGAGAAGCTTCACCGCGTAGTTTTGCTTTTTTAATCTTGAAGTTACCAGGAAGTACAGCGCCAACTTTTGCAACTGGTACTTTTAAACCTTTTGCAATATTAGCAGCTCCACAAATAATTTGTACTGGTTCTTCTTCACCGATATCGATTAAGCATTTGCTTAATTTATCAGCTTCTGGGTGTTTTTCACATTCTAATACGTGACCAACTACAACACCTTTTACACCTTTATTTAATACTTCAACGCCCTCTACTTCAATACCACTTTTCGTGATTTTGTCTGCTAGTTCTTGTGCTGTTACATCTTTAATATCTACATACTCTTGTAACCAACGATATGATACGAACATATTTATCCTCTCCTTCCCTTACGCTCGTTTGAATTGTTGTAAGAAACGTACATCATTTGTATAGAAATGACGAATGTCATCTACGCCGTATTTCAACATTGCGATACGCTCTGCGCCCATACCGAATGCGAAACCTTGATATTCTTTTGAATCATAACCAGCCATTTCAAGTACGTTCGGATGAACCATACCCGCTCCTAAAATTTCAATCCAGCCAGTCCCTTTACAAGTGCCGCAACCTTTACCGTGACACATCATACAAGAAATATCCATCTCTACAGATGGCTCTGTGAATGGGAAGAAACTTGGACGAAGACGGATTTCACGGTCTTCACCGAACATCTTTTTCACGAATACTTGCAGTGTACCTTTTAAATCACTCATACGAATGTTTTTATCAATTACAAGACCTTCAATTTGCATGAACTGGTGTGAATGTGTCGCATCATCGTCATCGCGGCGATACACTTTACCAGGACAAATAATTTTGATTGGGCCTTTTTCTTTATTATTTTCCATCGTACGTGCTTGCACAGAAGATGTATGTGTACGTAGTAACGTTTCTTCTGTAATGTAGAATGTATCTTGCATATCACGTGCTGGATGATCTTTCGGTAAGTTTAGTGCCTCGAAGTTGTAGTAGTCTTTTTCTACTTCTGTTCCTTCAGCTACTTCATAACCCATACCGATGAATACATCTTCAATTTGTTCAACAACTGATGTTAACGGATGGTGACAACCTGTTTCAACAGGACGACCTGGCAGTGTAACATCAATTGTTTCAGTAGCTAATTTCGCCTCAATTACTGCTTTTTCTAAGTTGCCAATTTTGTCTTCTAGACGCGTTTGAATCGCTTCACGTACTTCATTTACTAATGCTCCCATACGTGGACGCTCTTCTGCTGATAATTTTCCCATGCCGCGTAATACTTCTGTAATTGGGCCTTTTTTCCCTAAATACGCTACGCGTACGTCATTTAAGCCCTTTAGCTCTTTCGCTTCTTCAATAAGCTCTAACGCTTTTTGCTTTAGCTCTTTTAAACGTGCTTCCATTTGGAACCCTCCTAATTTTAAAAATAAAAAAACCTCGCTCCCAAAAAGGGACGAGGTAAATTCGCGGTACCACCCTAAATTGACAGAACAAGTCTGCCCACTCATTAGTTATAACGATCAATTCTGACCGGAACGCCTTTACATATAAATGGTCCTGGCGTCAACTCCAGAGGTGAATTCACTTCCGTCTACCATAAGAATGCTTTCAGTCTATGGCACTCTCTCCCTATATGGCGATTTTGTAAGCTACTCTTCTCTATCAACGTTTTTCGTTATTTAACTTTTATTGTATGTTCATTACAAACATATACTTCAACTTATTATAAGAAGTTTTTTATTTGTTCGCAACCGGGCTTTGTAAATAATACGTTAAAATCCCTGCTGCAACTGCAACATTTAATGATTCTGCCCCGCCATAAATTGGAATATACAAGTTTTGATCAGTTTTCGCAAGAATTTCTTGGCGTACGCCGCTTCCTTCATTTCCTACAATTAATGCAAAACTTCCGGCCGGTGTTACTTCACCGTAAGGAACTCCATTTTCAAGAGCTGTTCCATATACAGGGACATTATTTTCTTTTAACTTGTCTACCCATTCTTCTAAGTTCCCTTTTACAATTGGTAAGCGGAAAATAGAACCTTGTGTAGAGCGGAGTACTTTACTATTATAAACATCAACGCATCCTTCTCCAAGCACAACGGCATGAATACCAGCTGCATCAGCTGTACGAATAATCGTTCCTAAATTACCTGGGTCTTGAAGGCCGTCTAATAAAAGAAACTTCCCATCAGTAAGAGCTACTTCTTTCTCATGCTTTTCACAAACAGCAAATACACCTTGCGTTGTTTCTGTTTCACGAAGTATTTTTACAATGGCTTCAGGTACAATATACATTTCCACATCATTAACTGTCCAATCTTTCGGAAGATCTGTCTGATCAGAAACGATAAGTTCTGTTACAACTCCCGCCTTTAAAGCTTCCTCTACTAAATGGAATCCTTCTACAAAAAATAAACCTTTTTTATCGCGCTCTTTTTTCGTCTGCAGCTTTTTCCACTGCTTCACACGCGGATTTTGTACTGAATCAATGTTTTTCATAATATGTATTTCCCTCTCTTCTTGTCTTATCATTATAGCCTATTTTTCATACATATTTACATAAAAAAGAACAAAAACTAACGTCAGTTTCAATTCTGAAGAAGAGGTGAAAATCATGAGTTTTAATTTACGCGGCGCTGTATTAGCGAATGTAACTGGGAATTCACAAGACCAATTACAAGAAACGATTGTCGATGCAATTCAAAGCGGTGAAGAAAAAATGCTTCCAGGTCTTGGCGTTTTATTCGAAGTCATTTGGAAAAATGCTGATGAAAATGAAAAACACGAAATGTTAGAAACACTGGAGCAAGGATTAAAAAAATAAGCAATTTGAAAATCACCTTAGCATAAGCCGAGGTGATTTTTTTCACGAAATTTTTTTTCTTCTCCTAAACATTTCTACTTTACTAACGCTGATTGATGGAGTACAATGTTCAAAATACATTTAAACCGATCGATTTTCTTCATATACACCATTAGATAAAGTGAAACTTTAATCAGTGGGGTCCCCCCGCACTGATTATTAGTTGAACCAATCGGGCTTTTACGGGCAGTTGATTCCCCACCTAACTTCCTCGTATTCGCCGAATTTTGAGGTGGGAATCTTACTGCCCGTTAAAGCGGGATAAAAGGAGTGAATATTTTATGCACCGTATTACGCTTGAACAAATTTTTAAACATCACATTACACAAAAATATGTAAACCGTTCTGGAATGGTCCACGCGATTGCTGTCGCTTACCATGCGTTTCACCTAGCTAAAAAGCATCACACCTCAGTCGATGCTGCGACAAAGGCTGGTCTCCTTCATGATATCGGACACCATACGTGGTACACAGGCGGTGAATGGGACTATGACTTGTATAAAAAGAATGATATACACGCAATTAAAGGAGCGGAAAGAGCTCATAAATTGCTTATTAGATTAGGAGAACATCCAAAACTAGCAAAAGAAATTTCTGTTGCAATTCTTCTGCACACCGATTCTTTCCTACTAGAACAAACGCTTGAAAGAACATCTCTACAAAACGTTATTAAGTGGGCAGATGAAGCCGATGAAGAACCGGGTGGCGCACATCATTATAGAACGATTTCTTATGAAAAAGCATTGAAAGCTATCCAACAATTAGACCGATTGGTAGAGCGTGAATTGCAAATAGAGCAATCGAAATCGAATAACAAGGCAAAACATAGTTATCAATGAGAAAGAGGCATCACTACAGAGTGATACCTCTTTTATTATTTCCCCCTAAAAAACAAACGGAATATTTCAAATTTGAATCTTGTATGTAATATTTAAATGTAACATTCCAAATTCAAATCAACTATAATTTTATATATAAATATAAAGAGGTGATTTGAACATATGCAACCCGCTACACAAATTCCACACGAACAGAAAAACTCTATGTCATGGTTACACTTTCTTGGAGTTTTATTCATTCTCTTTCCGTGTCTCTCATTAATAAATATACTCTTTACATTTTTACCTATTGAGTTATACGGATACATTAACCCAGATACAAATAAACATTTGCTTGAAGCTATAAAAAATGTAAGTTATGAATTAGTTGCCCTACTTTTACTAATCGTATATATCATGAAATATAAACCACTGAAAGAACTAGTATTACCTACATTCGATTTTCGAGTTTTAAAATCTTTTCAGATGTACATCTATGTTCTCCTTTATTATGTACTCACCCTGTTTGTAGATATGTTTGTACTAGATAAATTATTCCCTTCATCCGTACAAGAACAGTCTGATGCATTACAACTTTCAACACTAGAGCACTATCCACTTCTCTTACTTCTAGCTGGTGGGATTTTTGCACCTATTTTTGAAGAGCTTGTATGCAGAGGTATTCTTCTTCGTTTTTTCGAAGAGAAGTTTACCTTTTGGCCAGCTGTAATCCTCTCAAGTTTAATTTTCGGTATTGCTCATACGTACTCTGTGGGAGTTATGATTAGCGCATTTATGACGGGAATATTTGCTTGTTTATTGTACAAACAAACTAAATCTATTATTCCAGCTATGCTATTACACATTTTGACTAATGTAATCGCCTTTTCAACGTAAAAAAGAGGTATCATCCCGATACCTCCTTCATCCTTTTATAACAACTTCAAACTCCTCTTCTGTTAACACTTTTCGATCATTCGTATCGTTACTGCTCATTTCTATCAAATTATTCATAATCATTAACAATATCCAAAGTAAACCTCATGTAGTAAAATATTACTTAATTAATATAAAGGAGTTTGTATATGTTCAGTATTATTTGGATGCTTTTTATGCCGCTTCTCATATTGTGCGGATTTGCTGGTGGTATTTTTTTGTGGTAACCGGAATTATTCATCGTAAATTCCTTGCTATTTTAATGGGAATTATTTGCTGCTCATTCGTTATAATGCCTTTTATTTTTTTGAACAAAGATATAAACGGAGAGGATGTTCTTCATATTCCAGCGGTTCTATATTGGATGCTTTTCTCTCTAGCTGGTTTATTAGCAGGGATTAATCGGGCACGTTCAAAAATTAAAAGTATACGTAATATGGAATTCATTATTTTCTCGTTAGGACTGTTCGCAGCTATTTGTTATCAGCTCATGTCTATGCCTGATTCATATTTCATTCATTAAGGAGTTATTACACATGGAAGTTACCGGATTGTTAGTTTGGATTATCTTAGGCCCTATTTTGATGCTATGTGAAGTCATCGTGGGCATTTTTTTAATTGCTGCCGGAATTAAATACCGAAAATTACTTACCTTTATAGCGGGATTGATTAGCATATCGCTTATCGTTGTTCCTATCATTTGTATAGGCTATGGAATAGATTTAGAGCGGATGCTCCCAATTTCAGGAACTTTATATTGGAGCTTCTTCCCTTTAGCCGGACTATTAGCTATTATAAGCGGGAGACAATTCACACATATTCGTTCTATGGGGATAATTTTGTTTATAACGGGATTATGCTCTTTGACTGCTTATCATCTTTTATATTTAACTACATAAAAACATAAAAAAGCAGGGAAATTAATTCCCTGCTTTTCTACTTGGTTTATTGCCTGATGGTAAGAAGAACGATAACACCCAAGCAATACCGGCTAATATTGTGGCAATTAAGAAGGCATCGTTAATACCATTAATCGCAGATAGCTTTGAAATTTGTCCGAATAATAGTTGCGTGCTCATCGCATCTCCTGCTTGAGCTGATCCGGCTAATGCCGCTAAGCTTTGGCCCATACCGTGTACTTTATCAACTAAAATCGGGTTTGATGTTGTTAACATATTGCCGTAATCCGCTACGTGAGCAGTAGTTTGTTGCGTCATAAGCGTGATTAATATCGCTGTTCCAATTGAACCAGCTACTTGTCTTGACGTATTTTGCGTTGCTGTACCGTGAGAAATTAATTTCATCGGTAACGCGTTCATACCAGCCGTCATAATTGGCATCATAATGAATGACATACCAATTGAACGTATAATATAATCCGTCATAATAACGCTATACGGTGTATCCATCGATAACGTTGTAAATTTATATGTCGCAAATGTTGTAATGGCTAATCCGACAATTGCTAACGGACGAATACCATACTTATCAAATAGTTTACCTGCAACTGGTCCCATAATCCCCATAATTAATGATCCCGGAAGGAGTAGTAGACCAGATTCCATCGGCGTAAAGCCGCGAATATTTTGCAAATATACTGGAAGTAATAACATACCTCCGAATAATGCCATCGTTACGATTGCGTTAATTACTAATGTGAAAGTGAACGTTGGATATTTAAACACTTGTAAATCGAGCATTTTATTGTCCGTTGTTAACTCTCTCCAAATAAATACTGCTAAACCAATGACACCGATGATAAGTGTTATAACAACTTCTGCACTAGTCCAGCCATTATTTCCAGCTTCACTAAATCCGTACAATAAGCTTCCTAATCCAATACTTGAACTAATAACACCAAATACATCTAACTTTGTTTTAGACACCGGCTGTGCTAGTGTGAAGAATTTTAAAGATAAGAACGTAATAATTAAACCGATCACAAACATACCGTAGAACATTAAGTTCCAGCTATAATTTTCAATCACCCAACCTGTTATAGTTGGTCCAATAGCTGGCGCTAAAATCATTGCTACCCCTAGTAATCCCATCGCTGCTCCGCGCTTATGAGGCGGGAATAATGTCATGAAGATATTCATACCAACCGGCATTAAAATACCTGCACCGACCGCTTGAATAATGCGGCCCGTCATCATCATTGTAAAGTTACCTGATGTAGCACAAATGATAGATCCTACCGTGAAAAATAACATTGCCGCTACGAATAATTTACGATACGTAAATCGTGAAACTAAAAAGGCACTAATCGGTACTAAAATTCCGTTTACAAGCATGAAGCCTGTAATTAACCATTGGGCCGTTGAAGTTGATACGTTAAATTCATTCATTAATGGAGGCAATGCAACATTAATGATTGTTTGGTTTAAAATAGAAACGAACATACCAAGAATTAATACAGCTACAACTGCCTTTACATTCACATTCTCTACCGGCAATTGTCTCTTCAGCATTTCTTTTTCCTGCTTTACTTGCTCTTGCTTCCCTGTTTCTAATTCCACTACGTTAGAAGCTTCTATTTCTTGTTTTTGTTCAAGTTCTGTTTCTGCTTTAGTTACCTCTATTTTACTTACGGCTGGGACTTGTTCTTCTCCCATATTCGTTTTTTTCTTTCGTAAAAGACGATTTACAAGGAAGAAGACGATTATACAAAATAGTGCATATCCTACAATTGCAATTGAGGACATCTCATCTCCCCCTTACTTATGAATACGAACTGACACATTCATTCCAGGAACAATATTTACTGATTTACTATGATCTAAAGAAATTTTAACTGGTACAACTTGCTTTACTTTCGTATAGTTCGCTGTTGCGTTACTTGATGGTAACATCGAGAATGTATTCGCTGTTGTTAATCCAACTTGTTCTACTTTTCCTGTTAACGTTGTATCTGGGTATGCATCTACATATACATCTACTGTTTGACCTTTTTGAACATCATCAATAGTTGTCTCTTCAATGTTTGCTGTTACCCATAAATTACTCATATCAAATGCGTATGCAATTGGGCTACCTGCTCCAACGAACGCGTTTGTTGTTGCGTTTGATTGTACAACCGTAGCATTTTGCGGAATTGTTACGTCTACTGTTTGTTCACCATTTGCTCCTGCTACAGTGACAGCACCTAATTTATCGTTTTCATTGTAGTCTTTTCCTACTTCAGCTTTCCAGTCTGTTAACTTACCTGCTACCGGTGATGCAATCGAGATTACCTTTCCGTCAATTTTTGCGTTGTCTGTTTTTAAATAATTTTCTGCTTGATTGTAGTAGTAATAACCGCCGATACCGCCGCCAACTAATACAATTAATGTGATAATGTTGATAATTACCATTCTTCGAAACTGATTCATTGCATTCCTCTCCTTATATCGCATATAATTTTTTTCTAAACTATTTACATCCTTATTGTTTATATTGCTTAATTGTTAATTATATTAACTTTTAAACAAAAAAATCACACCCTTTGCAGTACAAACCTTATTTCGTCTGTCTGCGAGCGGTGCTGATTTCTGAAGGACTATCGTTTATAATTATAAATAATTATGCCGAATCTACAACCAACAATTTAAACCTATATGTTGTTTAAACAACATTACACTATATATGTGTTGTTTAAGTTAAAAAAATTAAACGAGGTGAAGTAAAATGTCTATTAAAAATACAAATGATCCACGTGTAAAACGAACGAGACAACTCATACAGGATGCTTTTGTCGCTTTAGTAGGCGAAAAGGGCTTCGAAAATGTAACTGTGCAACATATCGCGGAACGTGCTCCTGTAAATCGCGCTACATTTTATAGCCATTACCATGATAAATATGATTTATTAGACAAAAGCATAGAAGAAATGCTAGAAAAATTAGCTGAAGTAATTAAACCACAAAATCGAAATAAAGAAGATTTTCAGCTCACTTTTGATTCACCGCATCCAACTTTTTTAGCTTTGTTTGAGCATATCGCAGAAAATACTAATTTCTATAACGTTATGCTCGGCGATAAGGCAGCTGGAAACTATTCTTATAAAATGATGAAAACAATTCAAACACATTTAACATTAAGCTTATCTATTTCCCAGCCAGATGATGAAGACCTTATGGTCCCTCGTGATATTCTTATTAGTTATGTTACAGGCGCTCATATCGGAATGATTATGTCATGGTTAAAAAGAGGCATGATTTATACCCCACATTTCATGGCAATGCAATTAACTCGCTTAATTATTTTAGGAGCTCATACTGCAGCAGGATTAGAAAGACCGTTTTAAAAATGGAAAAAGCGAAGGAGGTTATCCTTCGCTTTTTTCTATTAATTAAATGTAATGTTATGTACAGCCTCTTTATCAAGACGTTTAATAACTTCTACAATTAACTTCACTGCATTTTCATAGTCATCACGGTGTAACATTGCCGCATGAGAATGAATGTAGCGTGTCGCAATCGTAATTGCCATAGACGGAATACCGTTTACAGAAATGTGAATTGCTCCTGCATCTGTTCCCCCGCCGGCTACAGAATCATACTGATATGGAATTTGTAATTCATCAGCAACATCAACTACAAAGTCACGTAAACCTGTATGACCAATAACAGAAGCATCATATAAAATGATCTGCGGTCCATCGCCCATTTTACTTTGCGCTTCTTTTGACGTTACACCCGGTGTATCTCCAGCGATACCAACATCTACTGCGAACGCGATATCTGGTTTGATATAATTCGCAGATGTTTTCGCACCACGAAGACCAACTTCTTCTTGTACAGTCCCAACGCCGTATACAACGTTGGGATGTTTTTCATCTTTTAATTGTTTTAATACGTCAATTGCAATTGCACAACCAATTCGGTTATCCCATGCTTTTGCAAGTAACATCTTTTCATTCTTCATTACTTGGAATTCAAAGTAAGGTACAACTTGATCTCCTGGTCTTACGCCCCACTCCATTGCCTCTTCTTGGCTAGAAGCACCAATATCGATGAACATGTCTTTAATGTCAACTGGCTTTTTACGAGCTTCTGGAGGTAAAATGTGCGGTGGTTTCGAACCAATCACACCTGTTATATCTCCTTTACGCGTTACAATTGTTACGCGCTGTGCCAGCATAACTTGCGACCACCAGCCACCAACCGTTTGGAAACGAAGGAAGCCTTTGTCATCAATTTGCGTAAGCATAAAGCCAACTTCATCTAAATGACCTGCAACCATAATTTTCGGACCGTTTTCTTCCCCAACTTTTTTCGCAACTAAACTTCCTAAATTATCAGTAGAAAGTTCATCTGCAAACGGCTCAATATATTTCTTCATTACTTCACGTGGTTCGCGCTCATTACCCGCAATACCTCGTGCGTCTGTTAATTCTTTTAGCATTGTCAATGTCGCGTCTAATTTTGTCATTGCCAACACCCTCCTTTTTCTTCAGTCACTTTATTATATAAAAGGAAATTGAAATATTCAAAAATTAAATTAGTATCCTTGTGTTTGACGCTGATGATTTACTTCATTTTTGTCTAAATACGCCTTTTCAATCTCTTCTTGTTCAAATTCAAGCGCTTGTCCAAGGCGAAGATAACTTGTAAATAGTTCAATATAGTTCGTAATAGAAGGTTGATCTGTAAATCGAATCACTTTTGCATATGTGTCTAAGAAAATTTCTACTTGTGTTTTATTCGTTTGCGCACATTTATAGAATAAGAAGTTTTTATCAATTCCTAAATCGATTCCGATTGATAAGATAAAATGCAAACCATCTACGTATTCTTCTAATATTACTTCACGCTCTGATGCTGGTTTATTGCTCCAATATTTAAAACAACGTGTTTCATTTGCAAGTTCTCCAATTTCTACAAGAAGAGCTAACATTTTTTCTTTTAACAATTTTTTCGGTTGTAAGTCATGTTCTTTCACAATACGGTCATCTAATTCTTTTTGTAGTTTAAATAGTTGTAGTAAGTCCATTCTATTGTCCTCCTCCAACATCGCATTTTACGCAACAATGTTGTTTCATCTCAAAGTTCATTATTATTTTTCAGTTCTTATTAACAAGTCAGCTACCTAACTCTTTATAAAATAGCTTGTCCTTAATTTGCAAATACGTTTCAATCATCGCTATTCGATTGTTCACCTCATTGGTGATGGCTAATATTTAGCCGAGGATAACACCCCACTGATTAAAGTTTTACTTTATCTGATGAAAGTTCCATATCATCTTTCCATTATAGCAGTGTCGTTTCTGCTAGGAAAGATACTCTTCTTTCCAAAGGAGCATAAATAAAAAAAAGCCAGGAGGATTCTCCCGACTTTATACACATATTCTTCTATATCACTATAGTTTTCGCATTGATTTTGTCATATCGATAACGATAATAAGTAAAAGATTTTACAATTCATTGAATATTTGCAATGAATGTAAATAAAAAAACCTTAGAAGAAAAATCTTCTAAGGTTTCAACTAATTAATTAGTTAATGTTGTTTTTTGCAACTGTTGCTAATTCAGCGAAAGCTTTTTCGTCATGAACAGCTAAGTCAGCAAGCATCTTGCGGTTAACTTCGATGCCAGCATTTTTAAGACCGTGCATTAAGCGGCTGTAAGAAAGACCATTCATACGAGCTGCTGCGTTGATACGTGTAATCCATAATTTACGGAAGTCACGTTTCTTTTGACGGCGGTCACGGAATGCATACATTAGAGATTTCATAACCTGTTGGTTAGCAACCTTGAATAATGTATTTTTAGAACCGTAATAACCTTTTGCTAATTTTATTACTTTTTTACGACGTTGACGAGTAACTGTACCACCTTTTACTCTTGGCATAATATTACCTCCTAATTGTTCTATATATCAGCCGAACTTATTTTAAGTTGTCAAGCATTTGACGAATGCGTTTGAAGTCACCAGCGCTTACTACACCAGCTTTACGTAATTTACGTTTAGCTTTTGTAGATTTGTTAGCGAATAAATGGCTTGTGTAAGCGTGAGAACGTTTCAGTTTACCTGATCCAGTCTTTTTGAAACGCTTTGCAGCGCCGCGATGAGTTTTTTGTTTAGGCATAGGTATTTCCTCCTCTATCTATTACTTATCGTTTTTCGGTGCTAAAACTAAGAACATACTACGTCCTTCCATTTTAGGCTTAGATTCGATTGTACTAACTTCAGCACAAGCTTCTGAGAAGCGATCTAAAACACGTTGACCGATTTCTTTATGAGTAATGGCACGTCCTTTAAAGCGAATTGACGCTTTAACCTTGTCGCCTTTCTCTAAAAACTTGATAGCATTACGAAGTTTTGTGTTAAAGTCGTGTTCATCAATTGTTGGACTTAAACGAACTTCTTTCATGCTGATTACTTTTTGATTTTTGCGCTGTTCTTTTTCTTTCTTCTGTTGCTCAAAGCGGAATTTACCGTAGTCCATAATGCGGCATACTGGCGGTTTCGCATTTGGAGCAACTAATACTAAATCAAGATTAAGATTTGCAGCTAAGTCTAAAGCGTCATTACGAGACTTGATTCCAAGTTGATCGCCATTTGCACCAACTAAACGTACTTCACGTGCACGAATTTGCTCGTTAATCATCATATCCTTGCTAATAGTAAGCCACCTCCAAGGTTTTTTCAGAATATGTTTTGTAATTGTAGAACCCGAACAAAAAAAGTGCGGGCATACGGCACCCACACTTGTAATATCTTAAGTAAGAAATACATTTACCTGCTAACTGCGAATGCGTCCATCAGGTGAGAAGCGGGTGCTTCTACTTGTTCCAAAACCATATTCTATTATCCTTGATGAGTTTATCATAGGACATGACGTCTGTCAAGAAGACGCGATGTGTTTTACTAACAACAAGAAATATTGTAACAAACAACTAACATACTTGCAATACTTTTTTATGATAAGTATCGTTTGGTTATTTTTTCTAAATTTAATTATTTATAATACATAAGAAAGCCGCGGTATACCGCGGCTCTTTCTTATCGTTTTCCTTCTACTTTAATCATGTCAACAAAAGCATCTAATGCGATTGTTTCTGATTTTTGTTCACCATATTTACGTACGTTTACGCCGTTTTCAGTTACTTCATTGTCACCTACTACAAGCATGTACGGGATTTTTTGCATTTGTGCTTCACGGATTTTGTAACCAATTTTCTCTTCACGAGTGTCTAATTCAACACGGATACCAGCACGTCGTAATTCATCTTGTACTTTCTTCGCATAATCTAAATGCACTTGTGGAGAAACAGGAATTACTTGCGCCTGAACTGGAGCTAACCAAGTTGGGAATGCGCCTTTGTATTCTTCAATTAAGAAGGCTACGAAACGTTCCATAGTTGATACAACACCACGGTGAATTACAACCGGACGATGTTGTTTACCGTCTTCACCAACGTAAGTTAATTCAAAGCGTTCCGGAAGTAAGAAGTCTAATTGTACAGTTGAAAGTGTTTCGTCTTTTCCAAGAGCAGTACGAACTTGAACGTCAAGTTTTGGACCGTAGAATGCCGCTTCACCTTCAGCTTCATAGTAATCAAGACCCATTTCATCCATAGCTTCTTTTAACATACCTTGCGCTTTTTCCCACATCTCATCATCAGCATAATACTTTTTAGTATCTGCTGGGTCACGATAAGATAGACGGAATGAATAGTTTTCTAAGCCGAAATCTTTGTACACTTCTAAAGTTAAGTTTACAACACGTTTTAACTCTTCTTTAATTTGATCCGGACGAACGAAAATGTGCGCATCGTTTAAAGTCATTCCGCGTACACGTTGTAATCCAGATAACGCACCTGACATTTCATAGCGGTGCATTGTTCCAAGTTCCGCAATACGGATTGGTAATTCACGGTAGCTGTGAATATCATTTTTATAAACCATCATATGGTGAGGGCAGTTCATTGGACGAAGAACTAATTCTTCATTATCCATTTCCATTGATGGGAACATGCCATCACGGTAGTGATTCCAGTGACCAGAAGTTTCATAAAGCTCTCTGCTTCCTAGTACTGGAGTGTATACGTGATCATAGCCTAAGCTTGCTTCTTTATCAACGATGTAACGCTCAATAATGCGGCGAATTGTCGCACCTTTTGGTAACCAAAGTGGTAAACCTTGTCCTACTTTTTGGCTATTAGTAAATAGTTTTAACTCTTTACCTAATTTACGGTGATCGCGCTCTTTCGCTTCTTCAAGCATACGTAAGTGCTCATCTAATTCTGCTTTCTTAACGAATGCAGTACCGTAAATACGTTGTAACATTTTATTATTGCTATCGCCGCGCCAGTAAGCACCAGCAACGCTTAATAATTTAAATACTTTAATCTTCCCTGTAGATGGAAGGTGAACACCACGGCAAAGGTCGAAGAATTCGCCTTGCTCATAGATTGAAATAACTGCATCTTCTGGAAGATCGTTAATTAAATCTAATTTTAACTCATCGCCGATTTCTTCAAAGCGACGAAGTGCTTCTGCACGTGGTACTTCATGACGAACGATTTCTAAGTTCTCGTTCACGATTTTTTGCATTTCTTTTTCGATTTTCTTGAAGTCTTCAACTGTAATCGCTTCTTCCATATCAATATCGTAGTAGAAGCCATTTTCGATTACTGGACCAATGCCAAGCTCAAGCTTAACATCTTTATATAAACGTTTTAACGCTTGTGCTAAAAGGTGAGCTGTTGAATGGCGTAAAATGTATAAGCCATCTTCAGAATCTAATGTAATAATAGAAACTGCACCATCTTCTTCGATTGGTGTAACAAGGTCGATCATCTCATCGTTTAATTTTCCAGCCACAGCTTTTTTCTTTAAGCCTGGGCTAATAGAAGCTGCGATTTCTTCAGTTGTTACGCCTTTTGGAAACTCCTTCACAGCTCCATCAGGGAAAGTAATTTTAACTACATCTGCCATCACTGGTCACTCCTCTTTTTTTCAAAATAAAAAACACTCATCCCGTAAAAAGGGACGAGTGTTGAATTCGTGGTTCCACCCTTGTTCCAATTAACCTTATTGTTAATTGCTCAAGTTCAACATAACGGTGTTGTCCGTTAGCAATTACTAGAAAAACGTTCACTGCTAAAGTTTAGAGGTGGTAAGTAATAATCCCGTACTAGGAAGCTCGCACCCTAAGGCTTCCCTCTCTGAAAATCGTAGATAACTACTCATGTCCTCATCATGACATTTCGATATATTTCATTTATGTAGGTAATTATATGCTCAAAAACTTAGAAAATCAAGGGCGTTACCTTTATTTTTTAAATTTTTCACATTGCGCTCAAACTCATGTAATCCATGTAATTGGACCCGTTCTTGAAATACATTTCGCAAAGTAACAATCATGTTATGATCTTGTTCTTTCGTATATAAATAAATCTTTTTCGGCGAAATAGAAAGAAGTGGTGCAATTACTTTCGTATCGATATATACATCCTTTTGCTTTAATAATTCTTCATCTATATATTGGACCAACCTCTCCTGTTTTAAACGTCTACCTTTATCATCATAGAAAATAAAACTTTCATCAAAAATAAGATGTACACAGGACAAACGTGATTTCCGGCCACTTACTTGTTGACGAAGGGTCTCAATGAACATTTGGTATTCTTGCTCCATTTTATATTCCTCAATTGCAACTTCAGCAAGTCTGGCTACCATTTCCCTATATGTACGAAGGCGAAAACGAACATATGATGAAAACGAGAATGAAAGCGGATCACAAAGCCAATCATTTAAAGACGACATAATATAGGTCTCAAATTTATGACGCGTTAAATCACGAGCCACTCCTTTTCTTCTTTCTTTTAATATCTCCTGTGCCATATGCAAGATTTGATGACACTCTTCTTGTTCTTCGTAAAAAAACTTTTCCTTTAAAATGGTATGAATCCATTCATTTTGTTTCACATTCATAATGAAATATAGTAGTACTGGCAATAAAATCTTTTCAATATAATTCGATTCACATAATGGTATATGAATAATAACCTTTTTCCCATCTAAATATACACTTGTTTCCTTGTATAAAGATTCCGTTCTTTTCTTTAGTTGTCTGTATACGTGCGCAGCATCATTTTTTTCTTCGAAGCAAATTTCAATCACTTTTGTCCCCCCTTTTATCCCCGCTCTAAAGGATTGCATCTATACGTTACAAATCCTATAAGAGTCCGATCTGTGGAAGTTCACTCTTAGTAGAAATATATCTCCCATCGTTAGAAAATCCACTCGATATGGCTTGCTAATTTTATATATATTAAGGGGAAGAGAAAAAAATGATACAAGCTACTATGAATTTTCAACAATTTGACCATTATGATAAAGTGAAACTTTAATCATTGGGGGTTTTGTTCATCCCCTACTGATTATTAGCCTTCACGAATTGGGATAAACCGACGGTATTAAGATGTTTGAGTATATACATTATAAAAATCAAATCGAAAGGTTCCTTCGTCATATGTAAACCGCTTAAGAGTTACTACATCGTTATGAAGAAAGTGTTAGTTTTAGACACCTTGAATACTTTGATCTTATCTCCAAAAAATCATCACTATAACAAAAAAAGAGCAAGCTTCTCAGCTTGCTCTTTTACTTATGACGACGGTTCTTCCCACCAATTGGAATTGGCTTCGCTAAATATTTAATTCGTTCCATAATACGTGCTGATTTCATTTGTTCTGCTTCACCGCGTTGTGTATACGTTAAATGATGTTCCAACTCCTTGAAATCAAAGTTAGACGTAAAGAACGTCGGTAAGTTTTCTAACATACGGAACTGTAAGATTGCGCCAAGCACATCATCACGTACAAAACTTGACATCGCTTCTGCTCCGATATCATCTAACATTAATACTTGTACGCGTTTAACTGCATCAATCTTTTCACCAATCGAATTATCTTGAATCGAACTTTTAATTTCGCGTAGAAATTCAGGGAAGTATACGAGCATCGAACTAATTTTCTTTCGAGCAAGCTCATTTGCAATTGCCCCTAAAAGATACGTTTTCCCTACACCAAATTTACCATACAAATATAAACCTTGTACTTTTTCACCTGGTTCGAATGTGTTTAAAAATTCATTCGCTGCACCTATTGCATCAATACGCGCATCTAAATCTGAAGGGTCTAAATTTTCCATAGTTGCCTGTAAAATGTCAGCTGGCATATATACACTTTGAACAAGTTTTTCATATTTTTTTCTCTCATCATATGCTACTTTTCTAATGCAACGATCGTATTGAATATCAATCATCTTACCTTGGATGACGAGCTTCGGTTCATATCCTTGTAGCATGTTTTTACATGACCCTAAATCCGGACAATCCGCACACCCTACACTTTGTCCAATATATTCATACAACTTTACAAGGCTACGCTCAATCATAGAAGTCGTTACTTCACCTTTGTGTTCGTCTATAAATGCTTTCACACGCGGATGCGCCATCACTTCTGTCTTCAAGACTTCATATCTATTTTTAAAATTTTCATTTTCCATTAATTTCGTAAACGAATTTTGAATATGCTCCATTTCCTCACCTCAAAGAGCGTTCATTCTCTTTTATTAATCACGCTTATATTTTTTTAACACTTCTTCTAGTCGTTTTCGTTCATCGTCTAACGAACTTGTATTTTTCTCCATACTCACGTCCGTTTTCACAGTTTCTTTCACTTTTTCTTTCGGCTCTTCTTTAAGCCAATCTGGTACCATTTCTCTTCGCACTGTTTTCTTCGCCGTACGACCTTTTTTCTTCGTCTCAGCCCACTCTTGATATTGGCGGTTTTCTTCTTTCGCTAACGCCATCGCTTCAGCTACTGTACCGACCTTTTTTCTTGCCCAATGTCCAGCAATCTTCTCAACATACGTTTTCGCAAGTTTCATATCTGAGCGTAGCATAACGTAATAAATAAGTACATTCACAACCCCTGGTGTTAACTTTTGGTTTATCATTACATCCTCAACAATTTGCAAGTCTGCTTTCGTTGCTTCTGCACCGCCCGAAATTTCTTTCAATAGTTGTTTTGGCGATATTTCCTCTAACTGCTTCATTAGCATTTCTTCTTGCGTAGATGGCTCTGTCTCTTTCATCGTACGTGCAGCATGAGGTTGCACTCTTTCACTTAATATAGGTAATGCTTGACCATTTTCAAATTGATACCAATCACGAGCTCCTTTTCGAAGTCTTTCAATATCAATTGTTTGCACCTCTGTCACCGTACCAAGAACGATATTTTGCATCGATAACACATCCACACCATACACATAAGCGAGTGTAATGACACATTCTCGTACTTGATCTGTAATTGCCTTTTTAGGAACAAGCGCTGATAATCCCTCCACAAATAAAGAGAAATCAAAGAAATCATTCCAAACTTTCGGAGCATCCCCCTTCTCGTTACTTGGCATAGTTGTCGTTTTTGGGATACGAAGTTCTTCTTGCGCATGCTCAAACTGACCTGGGTTAAATGAATCAAATACATCGTTGAATGAGCGCGTAACATTTTCATAAGAAGCAAAATCGAATTCTTCTTCTAAGAAATATTGCTTTACTTGGTTATATTTTGTCCGACTCAATCGATTGTATAAAAAGATACTTAAAACAATATCATCAAAAAACTGCTTCGGAGATAACGGTGGTTGCAACTCATATATAAACATTCGAATATCTTTTTCTTTTTTAATATATACATTTAAAAGCCCAATCGCCTCTAACTTTACTCGTTCCTCATATATTTCAGGAAGTTGCATTTGCATGGTCACCATAAGGGAGTGATGTGTATTCTCTTTTCCAAATACACGATCTTGCTCTAACTCTCCCCATAGCGTCATGTATAAGCTAAAAGCTCTACTACCTATTAATGGCTGATACAACATTGTTAAAACTTTCCGGTCGTAATTATGTAACAACCCTTTCGCACTTACCTTATAACGATCAATCGGCAATAGCTCCATCCATGACTGTTTTTCCATTCTTGCTTTTCCTTTCTCTGATCCAATCTAACCTATATTTCACTCGTTCTATCTTTATTATATAATTTCTTAGCGAAAAAGAGCTATTAGCTTCCGCTTCTAGCTCTCTTATCTCATTTACTTACAGTATATAAAGAGAATATACTACACCTTCTACTCTCTCTCTTTTTGCAGTATATCTTTTAATTCTTCAATAAATACATTTAAATCTTTAAATTGACGATACACAGAAGCAAAACGTACGTAAGCAACATCATCAATATCACGAAGTTCTTCCATAACAATTTCACCAATCATATCACTTTTCACTTCTGATATACCTAAGTTACGAAGTTCACGCTCCACACTTTGTGTCACTTCCTCTAATTGCCTTAAAGATACAGGTCTTTTTTCACACGCTTTAATTAAACCGCGTAAAATCTTCTCTTTATTAAACTCTTCTCGTGTTCCTTCTTTTTTAACAACGATAAGAGGTGATTCTTCTACTCTTTCAAATGTTGTAAAGCGACTTAAACAACTTTCACACTCTCTTCTTCTTCGAATAGAGCGCCCCTCGTCTACCGGACGCGAATCTAACACTCTTGTGCCATTATGAAAACAGGATGGACAACGCAATTCATTCACTCCTTTACAATATAATCTTTATTTTTTCGCTACTCACCTACATGTGAAAATATATATACAATATTATATAACTCATTCTTATACACTGACCACTCTAAGTTATTACATATCATGATCCTATTTTATATAAACTAAAAAAGAGGTGCATTATACACCTCTTTACATTTTAAATCAATTATGTTCTTTTTTAAAGAGCTTTTGTTTCTCTCTGCTTAATTTCGAAGCTACCAGTGCCTCGAGGAAGCTCGATGCTCTCACGCGTTTTCGCGTTTAAACCTTCTGCAATATATTCTGCAGCAACATTTGGATCAATACGATCCCCACAAGTATAAACATCAATACTTGCGTAACCGTGCTCCGGAAAGCTATGAATTGTTAAATGTGATTCCGAGATAATTACTACTCCACTTACACCTTGTGGTGCAAATTTATGAAAAGCAACCTCACGTACTTCAGCACCAGCTCTTAGTGCTGCATCCACAAATAATTGTTCAATATACGGCATGTCATTAAGCTTGTCGAAATCGCAATCCCAAAGTTCAGCGATCACGTGACGACCCATCGTATCCATAGTATCCATTCTACAGTTCCCCCTTGTAAATTTATTCTAACTGTTCGAATTGAAAACTAATTTGCAATTTGGCTTGCTCCACTACCACGGGGGAAAGTTAGTCCAGAGAGGTCCTAACCCTTTAAGTAGTGACTACGTACCTCAGCTCTTAAGTTTACGAGTGTTAGTATACTTTGTTTATTTTCATTTTGCAACAACAGTTTTTTCGATTTTCTGTCATATTTTCCTCTTTACTTTTCCCTAAAAAAAATTAATGATTCACGAATACAGTAATCCCAACGTTTCGTGGTATGTCCACTATTTAAAAATATACTTATATAATTTTTTTCCTTTTCAGAAAAAAATAAAAAAGAGGGCAAATTTTCACTTGCCCTCTCTCGTTCACTTAAATATGTTGCACATTTTTTTGTTTCGCTAATTCATCAACAACTAACGTTACAAGATCTACAACACGACGAGAGTAGCCCCACTCGTTATCATACCAAGCAAGTACTTTCACTTTACGATCACCCATTACCATTGTAGACAAACCATCAATAATAGCTGAGTGTGTATTTGTATTAAAATCGATAGACACTAAAGGCTCTTCGCTGAATTCTACAATTCCTTTTAATGCACCGTTTGCAACAGTTTTGAACGCTTCATTAATATCTTCAACTGTTACATCACGTTTTACGTCTACTACTAGGTCAACAAGAGACACGTTTGGTGTTGGTACACGAAGTGCCATACCATGAAGTTTGCCGTTTAAGTGCGGAAGAACTTTTGATAGCGCTTTCGCAGCACCTGTCGTTGTCGGAATAATTGATTGTCCGCAAGCACGTGCTCTTCTTAAATCTTTATGTGGGTTATCAATATTTTTTTGGTCATTTGTATAAGCATGAACAGTCGTCATTAAACCGTTTTCAATTCCGAACTGCTCATCTAACACCTTTACAACAGGCGCTAAACAGTTTGTTGTACAAGATGCATTTGAAATAACAGTATGTTTTGTAATATCTAATTGGTCTTCGTTCACACCAACTACAATTGTTACATCTTCATTTTTACCAGGCGCTGTTAAAATAACTTTTTTCGCTCCAGCTTCAACGTGAAGAATTGCTTTTTCTTTCGAGTTAAATTTACCAGTTGCTTCAATTACAACTTCAACACCCAAATCTGTCCAAGGCAATTCCTTTGGATCGCGGTTGTTTAAAAGGCGAATCATTTTCCCATCAACTAATAAGTGATCTTCAAATGCTTCTACTGTTCCGTCAAACTTACCATGAACTGTATCATATTTAATTAAATGTGCTAACGTTTCTGATGGATAGCTTGCATTGATTGCTACAATTTCGAATGCGCTTTCTTTTATTGCCTGACGAAATACCATTCTCCCAATACGTCCAAATCCATTAATTGCCACACGAGTCATAATATGTTATCCCCCTTGAATGCGTTATACTATTTATCTCCAATCCCAATAATAGTATAACACAAAAAGGGGATATGTCACTAAGCATTTTCATTAATTTCACAATTTTTTAGTCAATAATGTTCCATTTCTTTAAAATCACCTGCAATTGTGTTTTCGTTCCCATAATTGTGCCATCATTATTTATCACTTCATCTGCATTCTTCACTTTTTCTTCTAACGGCATTTGAGATTGAATACGAGCCGTTGCTTCTTCTTCTGAAAAATTATTTCGTTTCATTAAACGTTCTAATTGCGTATGTGGCTTAACTGCTACAACTAAAACGCGGTCAACGAGACTTGTTAATTTGCTTTCAAATAAGAGAGGAATATCTAACACAACCGCTTGCATACCTTCCTTTATGTACATTTCCTTTTGCGTATTCATTTCCTCACGCACTGCAGGATGAACAATTTTATTTAACTGCAATCGTTTTTCTTCATTATAGAAAACGACACTTCCTAATTTCGGCCGATCCAGTTCTCCATCTTCTTGTAATACTTCCGTTCCAAACACTTCTACTATTTTGTTATATGCTGGTTTTCCTCGCTCTACAACTTCTCTTGCAATAATATCCGCATCAATAACTGGTATACTCAGTTCACGAAACATTTCTGATACCGTACTTTTCCCGCTTGCAATGCCTCCCGTTAATCCAATTACTACTGTCATCATAATCCTCCTCACAATATAAAAGGCGCGAAACTAATGTTCCACGCCCATACTTACATTTTCCAAATTCCAATAATAATGAGTAATACCCCAGGCAGGAATGTAAATTTTTGTAACCATTTCATATTTGATAAAACCGTTCCAAGTTTCATTCCAATAAATAAAAACAAAGAACTCATCACTGCAACTAACATCGCCATCATAGCAGGTGCATACCCTAATAAAGATGCACCAATTCCAGCACCGAACGAATCTATAGAAAGAGCGATACCAAGAAGTAACGCTTCTCCTGCAGAAATGGTGCCTGATTTATCAAAATCTGCAACAGTCGGTTTCCGTAAAATTTGAATCACTAGCCCGAGCGAAGCAATTTCTAATTTCCATACCTTCTCCTCTTGCTTCGGTTCTTCTTTCTTCTCACTTCGAAAAAATTGATATAATACCCAAATTCCTATTCCAATAAGAACAAGCCCACCGATACGCGTTGCGATAACAGGTGAAAATATTTTCGCGATCATATGTCCAATTCCCATTGAAACAAGCATAACAGCCGCTGAACACATTCCGATAATTATAATTGATCTTAGTGGAATTCTTACGCTTCTTAAACCATATGTTAGCCCTACACTACAGCTATCTAAGCTTAATGTAAAAGCTAATAAAATAAGAGATAAATAAAGGTACATCGGTAAGCTCCTCCCTTATACATAGCTCTGCTGTATGTATATGACAAATGCCTATCCGATGTTATCTCTTTTCTATATTCTTGGCTGACAAATTGGGCAGTAATGCGTTCCTCTTCCGCCAACAACTGTTTTTTCTAATATCGTACCGCAAGTTACACACGGTTCTCCCTTTTTTCCGTATACATTTAGAAGTTCTTGGAACGAACCAATTTGCCCTTGCGAGTTGATATACGTTCGAATTGTACTTCCGCCACGCTTCACTGCTTCGCCTAGCGTTGTAACAGTCGCCTCGTAAATTCGTTCAATTTCTTCTGCTGTTAAAGACGATGCTTCTCGTTCCGGATGAATTTGAGAACGGAATAACACTTCATCTACATATATATTTCCAAGCCCCACTAAAAGACGCTGATCTAATAATACAACTTTTATTTTACGATTTGTTTTTTGCAATCTTTCTTGTAAATACTGCGGTGTCAATTCAGCATCAAATGGCTCCGGGCCTAAGTCAGCAAGAGGCATTTGATTCAACTCTTCACCTTTCTTAAAGAGATGCATCGTACCAAACTTTCTCACATCTTTATAATGTAATTCAGTTCCATCTGTAAATAAGAAACGGACGTGCGTATGTTTATCAATTGGCTCATCCTCTTGATGAAGTAAAAACTTACCTTCCATACGCAAATGTGAAACAATGACATAATTCGTTACATATAAAAGCAAAAACTTTCCTCTTCGCTTTATATTTTCAATTGTCTCGCCTCTTAGCATTTCTTTAAAGATTTCTGCATCATCCGGTCGTTTCACTATTTTCGGATAAGTAATAACGACATCTTCAATCGTTTTTCCTGTTACAAGAGTTTCAAGCGTCCGTCTAACGTTTTCAACCTCTGGTAATTCTGGCATTTCATCACGTCCTTATTTCGCGTCGTACCAAGTTGGACCGTAAGAATAATCAACTTTCAATGGAACGGCTAGTTCAATTGCATGCTCCATTACTTCTGGTACAAGCTTCTCTAATTTTTCAATTTCTTCTTGTGGTGCTTCAAATATCAATTCATCGTGTACTTGTAGAAGAAGACGAGCTTGTAATCCTTCTTCTTCTAAACGATCTGCCATAATAATCATCGCTTTTTTAATAATATCTGCTGCAGTACCTTGAATTGGTGTATTCATAGCTGTACGCTCAGCAAAGCTACGTAAATTGAAATTACGACTCGTAATTTCCGGAATATAACGGCGGCGATTTAATAATGTAGCCACATATCCTTTTTGTTTCGCATCTTTTACGATGTCACTCATGTAATCTTGTACACCAGGGAAGCTTTCTAAATACTTTTCAATAAATTCCGCTGCTGCTTTTCTTGTAATTCCTAAGTTTTGTGAAAGACCATAATCACTAATACCATACACAATTCCGAAGTTAACAGCTTTCGCTTGTCGTCTCATATTTGAAGTTACTTCATCTTTTTCAACACCAAATACATCCATAGCTGTTTTCGTATGAATATCCATGTCATGTTGGAACGCGTCAACTAGCCCTTTATCATTTGCAATATGAGCTAATACGCGAAGTTCAATTTGTGAATAATCTGCCGCGTACATAATCCATCCTTCTTCTGATGGAACAAATGCCTGACGAATCTTTCTTCCTTCTTCTAATCGAATCGGGATATTTTGCAAGTTCGGATCCGTTGAACTTAATCGACCTGTTTGCGTTAATACTTGATTGAAACGAGTATGGATTTTAGATGAATCTTCATGTACAACTTTTAATAAACCTTCAATATAAGTTGAATTTAGTTTCCCTAATTGACGATAATGTAAAATGTTTGGAATGATTTCATGGCGATCCATAAGCTTTTCTAGTACATCTGCTGACGTAGAATAACCTGTTTTCGTCTTTTTAATAACTGGTAAGTTTAAGTTCTCAAACAGAATAACACCAAGCTGCTTCGGTGAATTAATATTAAATTCTGTTCCCGCCAGCTTATAAATTTCCTGTTCCATTTCCTTTAATCTACCTGCAAGTTCTTCTCCCATATTACGAAGACGCTCCGTATCAACTTTTACACCTTTTACTTCCATATCAGCTAATACACGCGCAAGTGGTAATTCTAACTCTGTAAACAGTTCATATTGCTCATTCTTTTGTAACTCTTCTACGAATGTTTGCTTTACATCATATAATACGTGCACTTTACGAGCTACATGCTCCGCTACTACTTCCAACTCTGGAACAGCACGCTTTGCACCTTTTCCGTAAACTTCTTCATCGGATTTCACGGCATGCGTTTCTTTCATTTTCGCTACAGTACGGAAATCTTTATCCGTATCAGCTGGATCAAGTAAATAAGCAGCGATTAATAAATCAAAGTCAATTCCTTGAATATCTATACCGTTCCATTTGAGTGCAACGATAGCTCGCTTCGCATCGAATGTATGCTTTCTCATTTCTCCATTTGCAAGCCACGCTTTGAAAGCCTCGGATGCAAGAGCTATATCCGTCTGAATAAAGTAGCAACCATTTTCATTTTGAATGCCAAAACCTTGAATGTCCGCTTTATGATAGTTATCTTCTTGCACTTCTACAATAAGTGCACTATCTTGCTGAAGCATTTCTTCTGTAACTTCTTCCACAATATCAAATGTAATATCATCTAATTCAGCTGGAGCTGTTTCTTCAGGCGTAACACCTAACTTATTTAAAAGAGATGTAAATCCTAAATTCTCAAACATTGGAATAACATCACTTGGTTCATACCCTTTATATTCCATATCATCTACATGCACAGTAATTGGTGCATCTGTAATAATAGTCGCAAGTTCTTTACTCATAAGAGCTTGTTCTTTATTTGCTTCTAACTTTTCTTTTAATTTCTTTCCGCTCACTTGATCTAAGTTTTCATATACTGCTTCAACCGTTTCAAATTGCGTTAATAATTTAATGGCTGTCTTCTCACCAACACCTGGTACACCTGGAATGTTATCTGATTGGTCTCCCATTAAACCTTTCATATCGATAATTTGCTTTGGTGATAAGCTATATTTCTCAAATAAAGCTTCTTTCGTATATTCATCTACTTCTGTAATTCCTTTGCGTGGAATACATACAAGTGTATTATCAGAAACAAGTTGAAGTAAGTCTTTATCTCCTGAAATAACTTTTACATAAGCCCCTTGCTCACTCGCTTCCTTCGCTAGGGTTCCCATAATGTCATCCGCTTCATAGTTTTCTAATTCATAGCGCGGAACATTAAATGCATCAAGTACTTCGCGAATAAATGGGAATTGCTCTGATAACTCAGGTGGAGTCTTTTGACGTCCTCCCTTGTAATCACTATACGTTTTATGACGGAATGTTGTTTTCCCCGCATCAAACGCCACAAGCATATGCGTCGGTTTTTCTTCCTCTAGTATCCTCATTAACATCATTGTAAAACCATAAATTGCGTTCGTATGTATACCTTTGTCGTTATTTAAAAGCGGTAGTGCAAAGAAAGCACGATACGCGATATTATTACCATCTACTAATACGACTTTTTTTTCCAAACTACAAACCTCCCCATACATATTTGAAACGATTTTTTCCACAGAAAAAAACCGTTTCTGTCCTCTCTCTATATTAACATGACTAATAGAGAGAAGAAAAATAACGGCTATTTTCTATCATATATACAAACGTTTACTAACATAAAAGGGAAGTGACAAGAACAGCATAACTATTCTCGTCCAAAATTACTCCTTGGATGAAGGGGTTTTCATCTATTATATTAACAGAGCTTTATTAATATTTAATTAAGCCATTGTTAATATATTGTAAATATCCTTCACCCTATTTTTCAGTAGCTGATTTTGGCAAAACAACCGTAAATGTTGTTCCTTCCCCAACCTCACTATCCACCGTAATCGTACCTTGATGCGCTTCAACTAAATGTTTCACAATTGATAAACCAAGACCCGTTCCACCCGTATTTCTACTTCTTGCTTTATCCACTCGGTAAAAGCGTTCAAAAATACGTGGGATTTCCTCTTTACTAATACCAATTCCAGTATCAGATACTTTTATATAAGCATTATATTTATCTTCTTCCAATTCAACAGAAACAACGCCTCCAGCAGGTGTATATACAATCGCGTTATTAATTAAATTAATAAAGATTTGTTTCAAACGGCCTGGATCCCCAATAACAGAGACACGTTTTAATGCATTCACTTGTAAAGAGATTTCTTTTTCTCCTGCTTTATTATCAAGCACCATATGAATATCTTCAAGAAGTCCCTTCATATCAACGGTCCCCATATTTAGTTTAAACCCTTGTTGCTCGATCTTTGACAAGTCTAATAAATCTTCAATTAATCCTTGCATGCGTTCACTTTCTTTTAAAATAATATGTAAGAAATGTTCGCAGAATTTTTTATTATCCATAGCCCCATCCAAGAGCGTTTCTGAAAAACCTTTAATAGAAGTAATTGGCGTCTTTAGTTCATGAGAAACATTCGCTAAAAAGTCTTTTCTCATTTGTTCTAATTTCTTTAACTCTGTTATGTCATGGAACACAAGAACAATACCTTTCCATTCATGGTTCGTCCCGATAATCGGTGCTCCATATACTTCAAAATGCTTTCGCTCAATTCCAAGCGGCAATAACATTTGTTTACGCACTTTCACTTCTGTCATAAAGATTTCTTCCACAAGCTCAATAATTTCTGTATGATGAAACGATTCATAATATAAGCGATCTAAATATTCTTCATCTGTTACGTGGAAAGTTTCCTTATAAGAACGGTTTACAAGGTTTATATAACCGCGGCTATCAATTAAAATCATTCCACTTCCCATATTTTCAATTAACGTATGCAGACGATCCTGTTGCATTTCCTGCTCAAGTGTCATCTCTTGTAAATTACGAGCTAAAATATTAATCGCTTTACTCAGCATCCCTGTTTCATCCGAATGACTTTCATAAGCCCGTGCTTTATAATTTCCCTTCGCTAATTCAATGGCAACTTTCGTAACCGATTCAATCGGCCTAATATATTGCCCCGTAATTTTCATACCTAAAAATACGACTACGAGACAAGCGATAACAAATCCGATAATTAATAATCCCCACGTTTTTTGATGTACGTCTTTCAATGGCTCAATTGTACTTTTCACCAAAATATATCCTTGTTTTCCTGCTAGATCTTGAACGAACACCGCATGATAAAATTCATTCTTTTGATCTGTTTCTTGCGTAATCACTTTACTTCGTTGTTTTGCTGCTTCCGAAGAAAGCTCTTTAATCGTCTCTTGACTAAATGCAGATTGTTGCCCTTTGCTATATTGAACTTTCTTTTTTTCATCCACAAATACAATAGAAGCTGGTATTTTTTCTTCTAACTTTTCAAATACATATGGCTTTTTTAAAACATCATCAAAACCTTGTTCTTCTGCTAATACTGCAACATACTCTGTCTCTCGTACCATTCTCTCTTTCGCATGATCTATATAATAGTTTTCAAACACAGTTTCTAGTAATAAACCGAGTCCGACTAAAATAAATACAATAAGAGAAACAAATGTAAAAAGAAGCCTGGAACGAAATTTATTCATCCCCTTTTGGCTCCTCTAATTTATATCCTAAACCACGTATCGTTTTAATGTACGTCGGTTTTTTCGTATTTTGTTCAATTTTATCGCGTAAGTGGCTAATATGAACATCAACAATTCGTGTATCACCAGCAAAGTCATAATTCCATACAGCACTTAATAATTGATCACGCGTCAACACGCGACTTTTATTTTTCGCAAGATAAACAAGTAGTTCAAATTCTTTTGGGGTCAATTCAAGCTTTCTTCCTTGGAAATAAGCCTCATAAAACTCCGGTAAAATTTTAAGGTCTACAATTGTGATACTATCTTCATCTGGCGCTTCTGCAGCTTGTTCTTCATGTTGTAATTTCGTACGGCGCAAAATCGCCTTCACACGCGCAACAACTTCCCTTGGACTAAATGGCTTCGTCATATAATCATCAGCCCCAAGCTCAAGACCTAGCACCTTATCAAATTCATCATCTTTTGCTGTTAACATTAAAATCGGCGTCATAACACGCTGCAATCGTAATTCTTTACACACTTCCATACCATCCATTTTCGGAAGCATTAAATCTAATATAATTAAATCTGGGCGTTCTGTTGTCGCTTTGTGAAGCGCCATTTCTCCATCCATTGCTGTAATCACTTCAAACCCAGCTTGTTGTAAATTAAATTCAATTAAAGTTAAGATAAATTCCTCATCATCAACTACTAAAATACGATTGTTCATTCTTTTCCTCCAAGTTATAGACTTGAAACCTTCTTCATCCTAGTATTTTCCCCGTTATTCTCATCATACTAGAAAACAGGTCCCCCCTCAATATAATTGTCTATTCATGGAGCTCGTTTGTACTAACGTTTCGAAAATAAAAACAATGAAACTTCATTCCATTTCTCTCTTGGCTACCCAAACTTGATAGATGAATCTACCTTTTTCAAAGTGTTTTTCCGTATGAACTATCCACACTCTCTCCTGCGCTAAGAAAAAAGAAAGAGCATACGCTATTTTATAATCTGGTGTTTCATATCCATCAAATACACTCCCGTACATTTCATTCGCGATTGAGTCTGCCCACACTTCAGCCTCTCTTATCGTTTCAAAGATAACGTCTTCCCTTTTCCATCTCACTTAAAAAATCCCTCCTTCAATTGACTTCAGTTATTAAAGTATGTGATAATTTAATATAATAATCAATATATATGAATATTAACAATATGGAGGTTCTATTATGCGACTAGTACTACCTATTCTAACTTTAGTAGTAACATGTATTCTTACTTTCAACACTCCAAGCTGGGATACGATTAAAACGGGTTGTTCGGATTTCGCTGAAGGCTTTGCTGAAGGATTCTTTAACTAAAAATAGCGCTAGCTCCCTTATTAAAGGTATGCTAGCGCTATTCATATTTTCATGTTTTAAAAATTATCTAATGCTTTTTCCATAATAGAAACAGATTTAAAAGGTGGCGTTACTGTTAATGAACCTTTTACAACATGCTCTCCTTGTTCATCATAAGCTGATACGAGCATATCAATTGTATGTTCCTCCTCTGAAACAGCCACAACTTCAAAGTGGATTTGTAACGTTTCATAATGGTGAACATGTTTCACGAACGTAAGGTCCTTCCTAGTAATATGACTACCTGGACCTGGTAAATATTTCGTAACCGCCGTTGTAATCAGCCCTGTTAGCATAATGCTTGGTACAATCGGCTTTTCATACGGAGTTTGGGATGCGTAATCATGCTGAATATATAATGGATTGGCATCATTCGTTAACCCTAAGTACAATAACAAATCTTTATCCTCAATTTTTTCAGTGATAGATAATTTCTCTCCTACTGTAATTTCATCCATTCTACGACCAATTTGAACTTTTTTCTTTAACATGTTACAACCCCCTCCGATTTTTTCACCTTATTATCCTAATAAAAGCGATACCTTATCCGAAATTTACTGTGATGAGGGCAATATATAGTATAAGTCTATAGTTTCATTATAGGATACACCAAATGATAGCGTTTTCATGTTATTTCAAAAAAACATTTCAATATATAGTAGAAAAAGATTCGGGGCCCCGAATCTTTTTCCACTTATATTTAATTATTAAACAAGAACTTTCATAACGTTACGTACAGATTCTACAGAGCGATCTAACGCTTCTTTTTCATCTTCAAGAAGTTCTAATTCAATAATTTTTTCAATTCCGTTACCACCTAGAATTACTGGTACTCCTAAGTAAAGGTCACTATAACCATATTCACCTTCAAGGTAAGCAATAGCTGGTAATACACGGCGTTGATCTTTCAAGATTGCTTCTGTCATTTCAACTAAAGAAGCTGCTGGCGCATAATATGCACTACCGTTTCCTAATAAGCCTACAATCTCACCGCCACCTTTACGTGTACGTTCTACGATTGCTTCTAAACGCTCTTTTGGAATTAATGTTTCTAACGGAATGCCACCTGCATAGGAGTAGCGTACAAGAGGTACCATATCGTCACCATGTCCACCAAGAACAAATCCTGTAATGTCTTTCACAGAAAGATTTAATTCTTGTGAAATGAATGTACGGAAACGAGCTGTATCTAATACGCCCGATTGACCGATAACACGCTCTTTCGGGAATCCTGCTTCTTTAAATACAGAATATGTCATTGCATCAACTGGATTTGTTAATACAACAATAATCGCATTTGGTGAATGTTTTGCAATGTCGCGCGTAATACTTTTCATAATTTTAGAGTTTGTTGCTACTAAGTCATCACGGCTCATACCAGGCTTACGTGCAATACCTGCTGTAATAACGACAACGTCAGAATCAGAAGTATCTGCGTAATCAGATGTACCAATAATGTTAGCATCAAAACCTTGTACTGGGCTCGCTTCTAACATATCTAACGCTTTCCCTTTTGTTGGATTTTCCAGCTGTGGAATGTCCACTAATACAACATCTGCAAGTTCTTTTTGTGCTAATAAGAATGCTGTTGTTGCTCCTGTAAATCCTGCACCGATGACTGAAACTTTCTTGCGTTTGATTGTCATAATTTACCCCCCGCTTTAATTATGCGTTTTTGATTATCGCTACATCCATGTTTTTAATAAGTTCATTAGCGAACTCAGAACATTTCACTTCTGTTGCACCTTCCATTAAGCGTGCGAAATCATATGTTACTACTTTTGAAGCAATTGTTTTCTCAACTGAATCAGTTACTAAATTCGCAGCTTCGTTCCATCCTAAGTGCTCTAATAATAGTACACCTGAAAGAAGAACTGAAGATGGGTTTACTTTATCTAAACCTGCATATTTTGGAGCTGTACCATGTGTAGCTTCAAAGATAGCATGTCCAGTCACATAGTTAATGTTTGCACCAGGTGCAATACCAATTCCACCTACTTGTGCAGCAAGTGCATCAGAGATGTAGTCTCCGTTTAAGTTCATTGTTGCAACAACATCGAACTCACGTGGACGAGTTAAAATTTGTTGTAAGAAGATGTTTGCAATAGAATCTTTTACGATGATTTTCCCAGCCACTTCTGCGTCTGCCATCGCTTTATTCGCTGCATCTTTTCCATCTTTTTCAACGATACGATCATATTCAGCCCAAGTAAATACTTTGTCGCCGAATTCTTGTTCCGCTACTTCGTAACCCCAGTTCTTGAAAGCACCTTCTGTAAATTTCATAATGTTTCCTTTATGAACTAATGTAACAGAAGAGCGTTTTTCGTTAATTGCATATTGAATTGCAGCACGAACAAGACGCTTTGTCCCTTCTTCTGAGATTGGTTTAATACCGATACCAGATGTTTCTGGGAAGCGGATTTTATTAACACCCATTGCTTCTTTTAAGAAAGCAAGAACTTTTTCTGCTTCTGGAGAACCTTGTGCATATTCAATTCCAGCATAAATGTCTTCTGTATTTTCACGGAAAATAACCATATCAGTATCTTCCGGACGTTTTACAGGTGAAGGAACACCTTCAAAGTAACGAACTGGACGTAGACATACATATAAATCTAATTCTTGACGAAGCGCTACGTTTAGAGAACGAATGCCACCGCCAACTGGAGTTGTAAGTGGACCTTTAATTGCGATTAAATATTCACGGATTAAATTTAAAGTCTCTTCTGGTAACCACTCGCCTGTTTGGTTGAATGCTTTTTCCCCTGCAAACACTTCTTTCCAAACGATTTTCTTCTCACCATCATAAGCTTTTTCAACTGCTGCTTCTAGTACGCGAGACGCTGCAGCCCAAATATCAGGACCAATTCCATCTCCTTCGATAAATGGAATAATCGGATTGTTTGGTACATTCATAACACCATTAGTTACAGTAATTTTTTCACCTGTCGTCAATGTGATAACCCCCATGTTTGAAATTTCATATGTATGAAACTGAGGGAATAACCCCTCAGTTCAAACCGTTAGTCAAATTTAAATATTCTAATCATTACATCTTCCCGGAAAAATCAGACTTTTGAAAGCGTATTTTTACTATCGAAATAGTGTTTTTCGCTTATCGTTGTGCAATTGGAACATACACTTGATGCGTAGGTCCATTATAATCAGCACGTGGACGGATTAAACGGTTATTTTCATATTGTTCTAGAATATGAGCTAACCAGCCTGACATACGGCTAATTGCAAAAATAGGTGTAAATAAGTCATGGTCAATTCCTAAACAATGGTATACAGAAGCTGAATAGAAATCAACATTTGGTGGAAGACCTTTTTCTTTTGTTACAATGTCTTCAATTTTGATAGACATATTATACCATTTGTCTTCTCCTAAAAGCACGCATAATCTCTTAGACATTTCACGTAAATGTTTTGCACGTGGATCACCATGCTCATACACACGGTGGCCAAAGCCCATGATTTTCACTTTATTTTGAAGAGCATTATGAATATATGATTCTACATTTTCTTCTTCGCCAATTTCAGTTAACATCTTCATTACATTTTCGTTTGCCCCTCCGTGAAGAGGACCTTTTAATGCACCGATTGCTGCTGTAATACCAGAATATACATCTGAAAGTGTAGCTACGCAAACACGTGCAGTAAATGTAGAAGCGTTTAACTCATGATCTGCATGAAGTACAAGCGCCTTATCAAAAGCTTCAATTTCAACTTCATTTGGCTCACGATCATTTAACATGTACAAGAAGTTTGCAGCTAATGATAAATCTTTTCTCGGCTCAACAATATCTAAACCTTTACGGATTCTTGCATACGCAGCAATTAAAGTTCCTACTTGAGCTTGTAATTTAACCGCTTTCAAATAATTGGACTTCTCATCCATAATTTCAGCGCTCTCATCGTATAATGATAGCATGGAAATCGCAGTTCGTAAAACAGACATCGGATGCGCGATTTTTAAATCTACTTGTTTCAAATATGTTAAAATTTCACCTGGTACTTTATAGTATTCAGATACAGTTGTACTAAATTCCGCTAGTTCTTTTTCGTTAGGAAGCTTGCGGTGCCATAATAAGTACACTACTTCTTCAAATGTAGCATTCTCCGCTAAATCATCAATATTATACCCAACATAAGTTAATGTATCATCAATAATAGAGCTCACAGATGATGTTGTTGCTACTACCCCTTCTAAACCTCGAATAACAGTCATGACATTCTCTCCTTTTCCTGAAAATTCTCCCAACCTTGCTCCTTATATCTATTTGCTCCCCTTATAAATTATGAACGCTCGTTCACTCTTTAGGCAAGCAAAATGCACGTTCATGCAAATTTGTTGCGATGTTCCCCTCTTATTGTCCATTGCATGGAAAGCATGAGCGTGAATGTCTCCCCGAATCCTCACGCTCAGAACAACAAGTTAGTGAGGAAAATGAATCCCGAAGAGTTTTATGATAAAAACAACATAAAACAATATCATTATAAAATTGTTTTATGTTGTTTTTATTTTATCTGGTGTATAGTCTCTGCTGTTATGTAACTTTTCAAAGTTTCTAATTCTATTATAAACAATTATCTGACTTTTGTGAACAGAAAGAATTCAAAAATTTTATATTACTATAAAATTCCTCATTTAAACATCTGTATAATACTCATAACTGCATAGGCAATTCCAGCCCCAATTAACGGACCTACAGCGACCCCATTAAATAAAGCTACAGCTATAATTGTCCCAAAAACAAGCGCAGTTGTAATATGAGGGTCCGTCGTCAATAATTGTACGCCGCCTTTCGCTAACAAAGCGACCGCCACACCTGAGGCTAAAGCAATCCATGCATAATACGATTTGGCTGCTTCTCCGAGTTGTTTAAAGCCTATTTCCCCTGTCGCAATCGGTACGAGCACTGCTATTGTAATGACTGTTACACCAAGGTTAATCCCTTTCGTTTGTAAATAAGGAAAGACTTTATCTCCTAAAAACGTAAACTTCAATAAGAATAACACTCCAATAGCTACAGTAAGCGATTGGTTTTTAGCAATAAGTCCTATAATAAGTAGTATGAATAAAAATAACGTTGACTGACTAATCATGTTTGCACTTCCTTTCTGAAAATAATGAACTCGCTTCCAAACAAAAATACCTTTAAACCTATCGTTATACATGTCATATCGATGTCTATTTGCCAATGAGAATAAGGCAACAATTTCATTTTTGCATGCATTTTTAACTTACATAATGAGACTGTAACTAAAAAAATCAAAGCATGTATACATTTTTGAAAACGATTGTCTCTCCTTTCTTTTCTAACAAGAAACAGGTAAAATAAAAAGAAGAGAAAATGAAGTTTTTACCATATAGTAGAAGCATTATCAACAAGCTTTTACAGTCGTTCATGTACTGAAAAAGCAGGAAAAATCCATCATTCCACTATAACATAAAAGTGAAACTTTAATCAGTGAATGCTACTCGTTATAAGTTGAACGAATTAGGCTAATACAAATTGGAATGGGAGGTATACATCTTTGAACCGAAACTTACTATATATGATATTGCGACTCATATTTGTCATTGTAGCAACGGTAGCTGGGTTCTATGTATTACTATACATGTCAGGACTTATCTATCCTTTTATTATCGCTTTTGCATTTGCTTATTTGATTAATCCTGTCGTCAATTTCCTTAATCAAAAACTACAATTCCCTCGTGCATTAGCAGTACTCGTTAGCTTAATTCTCGTATTCGGGGCTATCGTCGGACTTGTTACATACCTTGTAACTGAAGCAATATCCGCCACAACATACTTACTTCAAATTGTTACAGTGAAGTTCCCAGATATCGTTGCATTCGCTCAACAATTTGCGCTTAATCATATTATGCCTCTCTACGATGATTTAATCTCTAAATTTAATCATCTCGGCGAACCACAACGATATACTATTACACAAAACATTCAAAACTTAGGCACTGAAGCAACGACACAAATGAAAGAACTTTTAACCGCTATTATAAGTGGATTAACAAATTTCATTAGCGCATTACCAACAACTTTAACTGTCCTTGTATTCATTTTATTAGCAACTTTCTTCATTAGTTACGATTGGCACCATCTTGCTCATAAAGTAAGAAAACTTTTACCTAATCGTGTACACGGATACGGAAAAACTATTTTTGTCGATTTAAGAAAAGCTTTGTTTGGTTTTGTTAAAGCACAACTTACACTCGTATCTATGACAACTGTCATTGTACTAATCGGCCTTTTAATATTACGCGTGCCATACGCAATTACTATCGCGATTATTACAGGAGTTGTAGATTTACTCCCATACTTAGGAACTGGAGCCGTCTTCGTTCCTTGGGTTATATACGTATTTTTCACAGGCGACACCGCATTCGCCATCGGTCTTCTCATCTTATACATCGTCGTGATTGTCCAAAGACAAATCATGGAGCCGAAAGTACTTTCATCTAATATTGGACTCGATCCATTAGCGACACTCATCGCTTTATTTGTCGGCTTTAAGCTCTTTGGTTTTTTAGGATTAATCATCGGTCCAGTCACATTAGTACTACTTAACACATTACACAAAGCCCACGTTTTCCATGACTTATGGAAATTCATTAAAGGCTCACCATCAAAATAATATTTTCTAATTCACATAAAACCAAAAACTTAATTGTAATCAGTGGGAATTCCCCACTGATTATTCATTGTACTTACTTTTATACTAACTACATTTCAAATGAGAGGATTTCCTAAAAAAGGATAATTCTCTTATTTTTTTCATAAAAAACGCATATTTCGCGGTATTATTACATTTTTATTCTATTTATTTTATAATTATTACTTACATTTATTACCTTTTATGTAAATGAATAAATATACAAAATAGAGCAAAAAACTCCTTTAATCAGTAGTTTTTTCTCTCATCTAACTTTTTCACACTAACAACATAAAAAATATCCCCTGATGTAAAACTTTTAATCCGTAACCCCTGTATTCTACCTAGCATTAACTACCAGAGGTATAAATAGAAAATACAATAAAAAAATAACACTTAGATCGCTATAATCTAAGTGTTATTTCTGAACAATAATAGTAGCCTTCTTTCTCAATTTCCAATCAATCCACTTCATAACAATTGGCTTCAATAAAGCCCTCGTTACAGGGATAACAAAAATAAAACCCATTATATCCGTCACATATCCAGGAAGTACTAAAAGAATACCTCCTATAAAGACAAAAATACCATCTAGGACGGCACCACCCGGCATTTCTCCTCTATTTAACCTAAATTGAATCTCTCTAACTATTTTAAACCCTTGTCGTTTCGCCAAATAAACGCCTACAATGCCTGTAAATACAATCATAGCGAACGTAGACCATAAACCTATTACATGACTTGATCCAATTAAGACCGTAATTTCAATCGCCGGTATTAAAATAAGTAAGAATAGTAACCACTTCATAGCTCGCACTCCTTCATATTTCATTTAAAAGATTTAAGTAGCTCCCTTTCACCTTACCAAGCCTTTATAAAACCCTTATAACGCCCGTATAAGCCTCACAAAAGGATAAACAACCCTCTTCCAATAAACGTTATAACAAACGTTTCCTGAAGTGATTTCAGGCGTTTGAAGCTATCTCTATCCTTTTTTGTGTAAAAAAAGAGAAGGACTCCGCTCCTTCTCTCCGTATTACTTCTTATAGCACTTCCGCATGTCCATTATAAACAATTCCGCGTGCTGCATCAACTGTTACTTCTTGGCCATTTTTTAAAGTTGCTGTTACGCCGTTTACACCAACGATAACAGGAATACCGATTGATACACCTACAACAGCCGCATGGCTTGTTAAGCCACCTTCTTCAACAACTAAAGCAGCAGCTTTTTCAATTGCAGGAATCATATCTTTATCAGTGCTTGTTGTAACAAGGATATCACCTTTGTTTACGTTCGCTACAGCTTCAGCAGCTGTTTTCGCTACAACTACTTTACCTTTTGCAGCTTTACGACCGATCCCTTGTCCTTTAGCAACTTCTTCACCAACAACGTGGATCTTCATTAAGTTTGTTGTACCAGTTTCAGCAACTGGAACACCAGCAGTGATTACTACAGTATCTCCAAGTCCGATTAGACCTGCATCCATACCTGTTTGAATTGCAGTATCTAACATTTCGTCAGTAGAAGCTGCACGTTTTCCAGCCATAAACGCTTGTACACCCCAAACAAGTGCCAGACGACGTCCTACTTGCTCGTCAGATGTTACAGCTACGATTGGAGATTTCGGACGGTATTTAGAGATCATTTTCGCAGTATGTCCACTTTCCGTTGGAGCTACGATTGCAGCTACATCAAGAGCAAGTGCTGTATGCGCAACAGATTGGCTAATTGCATCTGTAATTGTTGGAGTGAACTCTTTAATACGTTTTTTGAACATATCTTCATATTGTAATGATTTTTCAACACGCACTGCAATGTTAGCCATCATTGTTACAGCTTCTACAGGGTATTGACCCGCAGCAGTTTCACCTGAAAGCATAATTGCATCTGTTCCATCGAAGATTGCGTTTGCTACGTCACTTGCTTCCGCACGAGTTGGACGTGGGTTACGTTGCATAGAATCTAACATTTGTGTTGCAGTAATAACCGGTTTGCCTAATACGTTACATTTTTTGATTAGACGCTTTTGTACTAATGGTACTTCTTCTGGTGGAATTTCTACACCCATATCACCACGAGCAACCATTAAACCGTCAGAAACTTCTAAGATTGCATCGATGTTGTCGATACCTTCTTGGTTTTCGATTTTTGGTACGATTTGGATGTATTGAGCGTCATGTCCTTCTAATAATTCACGAATTTCTAATACGTCAGATGCTTTACGTACGAAAGATGCCGCGATGAAATCAACTTTTTGCTCGATACCGAAAACGATATCTTTTACGTCTTTTTCAGTGATACCAGGAAGCTTAATGCTTACGTTTGGTACGTTAACACCTTTTTTATTTTTTACAGTTCCGCTGTTTAATACTTTTGTACGGATGTTTCCATCAGCTTTTTCGATTACTTCTAGTTCGATAAGACCGTCATCGATTAGAATACGAGAACCTGGGTCAACATCATCATAAAGACCAGCATAAGATACAGAGAACTTCTCTGCAGTTCCTAATACTTGTTCAGTAGAAAGAATTACTTCTGCACCTGTTACAAGCTCAGCTTGTCCGTCTACGAAGTCATGTGTACGGATTTCTGGACCTTTTGTATCAAGTAAAATACCAACTGTTTTACCAGTTTTCTTTGAAGCTTCACGAATGTTTTTAATACGAGCTCCGTGCTCTTCATGGCTACCATGAGAGAAGTTTAAACGAGCAACGTTCATACCCGCTTCCATTAATTGTTCTAATTTCTCAATACTTTCACTAGCAGGACCTATAGTACATACAATTTTAGTTTTACGCATATTGCACCTCCGAAAATTATGAAACCGTTCCCAAATACAAGGCATTACGCCGATTAGATGGATAATTCTTTAGATAATTGATACATATCTTTATCGATTGTATGCTTTTGAGCTAACGCTTCGATAATATCATGATCAACAAGTTTATTGTTTTGAATACCAACACAACGTCCGCCATTACCAGCAATTAATAATTCAACTGCTCTTGCACCAAGACGACTTGCTAATACACGGTCTTGTGCACTTGGTGATCCACCACGTTGTACGTGACCTAATACAGTTACACGAGTATCAAAGCTTGTTGCTTCTTCAATGTGCTTACCGATGTCAATCGCACTTCCAACACCTTCAGCTACAACGATAATACTGTGCTTTTTACCACGTTCACTACCGCGTTTCAGACGAGCAATAACATCATCCATGTCATACTCTTCTTCTGGAATTAAGATAGTTTCGGCACCATCAGCTAAACCAGCCCATAATGCGATATCTCCAGCATGACGTCCCATTACTTCGATAACATATGTACGTTCATGAGATGTAGCTGTATCACGGATTTTATCAATTGCATCAATAACAGTATTTAAAGCTGTATCGAAACCAATTGTGAAGTCTGTTCCAGGGATATCATTGTCGATTGTACCTGGTACACCAACACATGGGAATCCTTGCTCAGTTAATTTTTTAGCACCTTGGTAAGAACCATCTCCACCAATAACAACAAGTCCTTCAATACCATGTTTCTTTAATTGCTCGATTCCTTTAAGTCGTACTTCTGGGTCTTTAAACTCAGGACATCTTGCTGTATATAATTTTGTACCACCACGGTGGATAATATCGCCAACAGAACCAAGTTCTAATTTTTCAATATGACCAGAAATTAAACCAGCGTATCCATGGTAAATACCATATACTTCAATATCATGGAAAATCGCTTTACGAACAACTGCACGAATGGCAGCATTCATACCAGGTGAATCTCCACCACTTGTTAATACACCAATACGTTTCATTTGTACTCACCTCATAAAGATTATTTGCCTTATAATAAAATAACACGAAAAAATACAAAAACACAATGGAGAAGATGTGTCTTTTCATAATAAAAACGTGCATTCGCGAAGAGGAACGCACGCTTTTCTTATTTTATCCCAATGGAAGCGTTTGAAAACGAAACTTGCCCAATTTTCATATATTTTTCATAACGTTTTTCGATTAATTCATCTTTCGAAATTCCGCTTAATTGTTCAAAAGTTTTCTTAAGCATTAAATCTATATTTTCTGATTGTTTCAAAACATTACGATGCGCTCCGCCTTTTGCCTCTGGAATAATTTCGTCAATTACACCTAATTCTTTCAAATCTAATGCTGTAATTTTCATCGCTTCTGCAGCTTCTTTTGCTTTACCAGCGTCTTTCCAAAGAATTGCCGCCGCACCCTCTGGTGTAATAACAGAATACGTGGAATTTTCCAGCATATGAATGTAATCTCCTACTCCAAGACCTAACGCACCACCGCTACCACCTTCACCGATAACAATACAAATAACAGGTACAGTTAAACCCGCCATTTCAAATAAATTACGGGCAATTGCCTCACTTTGTCCACGTTCTTCAGCTGCTTTACCAGGATAAGCTCCCTTCGTATCGATGAAACAAATAATAGGACGATTAAACTTTTCCGCTTGTTTCATTAGACGCAGTGCTTTTCGATATCCTTCTGGATGAGGCATCCCAAAATTACGACGAATATTTTCTTTCGTATCTTTTCCGCGTTGGTGCCCAATTACAGTTACAGGCATCCCTTTATATTTCGCAATGCCGCCGACAATCGCTGCATCGTCGCCAAATAGGCGATCTCCATGACATTCAAAAAAATTAGTAAATAAGTGCTCAATATAATCGAGCGTTGTCGGTCGTTCTGCATGACGAGCAATTTGAACACGGTCCCATACTTTCATATTGCCGTATATATCTTCCTCTAATTTTTCTAGCTTGTCTTCCAAAATACGAATCTCCTCACTGAAGTCCATCTGGCTGTTTTTCGTATAGTCTTTCAGTTCACGAATCTTATTTCTTAGCTCAACAACTGGTTTCTCAAATTCTAACTCTGCCATACAGCCATTTCCCCTCCTTGATGAACTTCTAAAATCTTACGGAGCGATTCTCTCATATCATCACGATGCACCACCGCATCTAATTGACCGTGCTCTAGTAAAAATTCTGCCGTTTGGAAATCTTCCGGTAGTTTCTCACGCACTGTTTGTTCAATTACACGTCTACCAGCAAATCCGATAAGTGCACCTGGCTCTGCAAGATTGTAATCACCAAGTGAAGCGAAACTCGCTGAAACCCCGCCCGTCGTTGGGTGAGTCATAACAGAAATAAATAACCCTCCTGCATTACTATGCTTTTTCAAAGCTACGCTTGTTTTTGCCATTTGCATTAAACTTAATATCCCTTCTTGCATACGGGCACCACCCGACGCAGTAAAGATAATAAATGGGACTTGTAAGTCGTACGCTTTTTCAACTGCACGGGCAATTTTCTCTCCTACAACAGAGCCCATGCTGCCCATTCGAAAACGAGAATCCATTACTGCAACAACAACAAGCATGTCATCAATTGTTCCTTCACCAGTTACAACCGCTTCGTTCAATTCAGTCTTCTTACGATCGCTCTCTAGTTTCTCTTCGTATCCTGGAAACTCGAGTGGATTTAATGAAACCATTTCTTTGTCATACTCACGGAATGACCCTTCGTCCAATATACTATCAAGACGTTCCCATGCATTCATAGGATGATGATATCCACAATTCACACATACTTTTAAATTTTTTAGAAGCTCTTTCGTATACATGATTTTTTTACATTTCGGACATTTCGTCATAACGCCATCCGGTACATCTTTTCGTACTTGTTCTGAAGGTATTGCAGCGTACTTTTTCTTTTTCACGAATAAATCTCTTAGCACAATTTGACCCCCTTCGTTGAGAGCTAAGGTTAGCGCAAGAAGAAAATTGGGCTAACACCAAAGTTTGATGTTAGCCTTATCTTCTCAATCTGTCTAATAACCTCACTCTTTACGTTTAACTTTAACCGCTACGCGATAGAATGTTTGTCATAACGTGTCATGGTCATTTCGACAAATTTTATACATTACGAGTGAAACTGTATATTCTCTACTAATTCATCGTAAATTTTTAACGCATCATTTTCTTGTTTCTCTTTCAAGGCAGCATAAAGCTTTCTATATATCTCGATAGAATCTCCTGAAATTTCACAAGAAAGCGTTGCAACGTAATCATTTACGATCATCCAAATGCGATAAAGTAAATAATTATCGAATTGTTCAATAAGTGTTTTAAAGAACGTCTGATGAAGCATTGGAATTGAGCTTTCATTTTCTTCAAGCACTTGGTGTAATTTACTTAGCACTTTAGAAAACGTTTCTTTCGGCAAATTACATACAATTCGAATCATATCTTTCTCAAGCAATCGTTTTGTTTGTAATAAATCACGAATTGTTTTCTCATCTTGCAGCAAGAACGGAGCAATTAATTGTACAAGACCGTTATCGTAAAAGTTTCGAATAAACGTCCCCTCACCACGTCTCGTTTCAATTAACCCTACAAGTTCTAAAGCACGCAATGCTTCTCTTACAGAGGAACGTCCAACGTTTAAGCGTGAACTTAACTCACGCTCAGATGGTAAACGATCCCCCGCTACTAAACCATCCTCTTCCATTATGGAACGGATTTTTTTTACAATTTCGAGATATACTTTTGTATTTGATGATGTCAATGGAAATTCCTCGCTTATTCTTTACCAATCAGCGCTAATTGTTTTGTTTTCTCAGCGACTTCATTTGGATCTACTTGACGGCGAGCTACTCCTGTCTCCATTGCTGCTTTCGCAACGTAAGCCGCTACTTGAGGCGCTACACGCGCGTCAAATGGCGCCGGAATGATATGGTCCGCATTCAACTCATCCTCTGATACAAGCTCTGCAATGGCTTGTACAGCTGCCATCTTCATTTCTTCATTAATTTGTGTCGCATGTACATCAAGTGCACCGCGGAAAATACCAGGGAACGCTAGTACATTATTTACTTGGTTCGGGAAGTCAGAACGACCTGTTCCAACAACAGCTGCGCCCGCTGCTTTTGCCAATTCTGGCATAATTTCTGGAACCGGATTCGCCATTGCAAAAATAATTGCATCGTCATTCATTGTACGAACCATCTCTTCAGTTAATGCACCCGCTGCAGATACACCAATGAATACGTCCGCACCTTGAATAACGTCAGCTAAAGAACCTTCAATACGATTCTTATTTGTATATTTTGCAACTTCATCTTTCACCGGATTCATACCTGTAGGGCGACCTTCATAGATTGCACCTTTACGGTCACACATAATAACGTCACGTACACCATAGCGATATAAAAGTTTAATGATTGCAATACCCGCTGCACCTGCGCCATTTGCGACAACTTTAATGTCAGACATTTTCTTTCCAACTAATTTCAGCGCGTTCACAAGGCCCGCTACTGTTACGATAGCTGTTCCGTGTTGATCATCATGGAAGATAGGAATATTTGTTTCTTTTTTCAAACGTTCTTCAATCACGAAGCAGTTTGGTGCTGCAATATCTTCTAAGTTTACACCACCAAAAGTCGGCTCCATTAATTTTACAGTTTCAACAATTTTATCTACATCGTTTGTATTTAAGGCAATCGGGAATGCATCTACACCAGCAAAGCTCTTGAATAATACAGCTTTACCTTCCATTACTGGAAGAGATGCTTCAGGTCCAATGTTACCAAGACCAAGTACAGCCGTTCCATCTGTCACAACTGCTACCATATTTCCCTTCATTGTATATTCATATACCTTACTTTTATCGTCATAAATTTCTTTACAAGGCTCTGCAACCCCTGGAGAATATGCAAGACTTAAATCTTTTGCATTTTCTACTTTTACTTTTGATACAGTTTCTAATTTTCCTTGATGCACTTTATGCATGTGAAGTGCTTCTTCACGAAGTGTTGACAAACTATCCACTCTCCTCAAATTATTCTTGCTGATATCAATTTCTCCAAGTGGTCTGACCACGAACACTACTACTATAATAATCGAAGTGTAGGGAAATTGTCCATTATATTTTCACAACGACATTTTCGTCGCCGACAATTTCACGAAGTGCTCCTAGACATTCTTCACTCGGATGAATTGATAAACTTCGAGATAATTGTACCATTTTATGTTCCTTTTCATAATAAATTAGTACTTTCGCAAAACCTGAATAGTCAAACAATATTTTTGTAACTTGATTTACAATCTTTTTTTCATATTGAGACGGCAATTTCACGTAAACAGATGCGTCTTTCTTTTCTTCATAAACATCCATTTCCTCTAACGGATAGAGTCCATTTACAATCCATTGCAGCTTATGATTTCTTAGCTCAATCGTACCGTCAACTAAAACAATTGCCCCTTCTTGTAACTTGTCTGAGAAATGTATATACGTTTCCGGGAAAACAACCGCTTCCATTTCATCATTTTGATCACAAAATGTAATAAACGCCATCTTTTGAAACTTTTTCGTACGAATCACTCTCACACTTGTTATATACACGATCGCTCTTTGTACTTTTTTCTTATGTCGCATCGCCTGAGCTAGAGATGGGATTTCTAATTCTTTTCCTAACTTCGCATACTGCGCTGTCGGGTAACTAGATAAATAAAAACCGAGGGCTTCTTTCTCTTTATTTAACTGTTCAATAAAGGGTAGCTCTTCTCCTTGTACATATTTTGATTTTGGAACAGCATCTCCTAAATCACGTGCAAGGTTCGCGTACTCTAGCGCTCCTTTAAGACTTTTCCATAAATTCGTTCTCGAAACACCAAAATCGTCAAAACATCCCGACCAGACAAACGCTTCTAAATTTCGCTCCGTTACAAACTTTGATGGCATACGAAGACAAAATTCAAATAAATCTTCGAACATTTTTTCCTCTCGTTCTTCGAGTAACGCCGTCACTGTAGCCATCCCGATATTTCGAATTGAAAGTAAACTGTAACGTATCGCATTCCCTTCCATTTGGAAGTTATAACCACTTCTCTGAAGAGACGGCGGCAAAACATGAAACCCTTTTCGTTTCGTTTCTCTTATATACTGCACAATCTTATCTTCATTTCCAATTGCACTTGATAATAGTGCTGTCATAAATTCTAGCGTATAATTCGCTTTTAAATAGGCAAGCTGATATCCGATCATACTATAAGCTACAGCGTGACTTCGGTTAAAACCGTAGTTCGCAAATCTTACAATCAAATCGTAAATTTGTTCTGAAGCTGTCTCATCGTATCCGTTTTTCAAGCACCCTTGAACAAAATGCTTACGTTCTTGATCTAAAATATCACGATTCTTTTTACTCACTGCACGGCGCAGTAAATCCGCTTCCCCAAGCGAAAACCCGGCTAACTTCGATGCGATTTGCATAATTTGTTCTTGGTATACAATTACGCCATATGTTCTTTCTAAAATTGGCTTTAAGTCCGGATGTAAATATTCAATTCGTCGTTTTCCGTGCTTCGATTCAATAAAGGTTGGAATTTGTTCCATCGGTCCCGGTCTGTATAACGAGTTAACAGCAACTATATCTTCAAACTCATTCGGTTTTAACCCACGAAGCACATTTCGCATACCACCTGATTCAAGCTGGAATACACCTGTTGTATCCCCTCTTCCTAACAATTGAAACGTCTTTTCATCTTGAAGAGGTAAATTTCTTATATCAATGTGTTTCCCCGTTTTTTTCACAATAAACGTTATAATATTTTCAAGTAACGTTAAATTACGTAATCCTAAAAAGTCCATCTTGAGCAACCCAAGCTCTTCTAATGCATCAGCTGGATATTGTGTAACATAAACATCGTTATGCCCTTCTTGAATTGCTACACTTCCCGTTAACGGTTCTTGACTCATAATAACGCCGGCTGCATGAATAGACGTATGACGCGGTAATCCCTCTACACGTTTTGCGATTTCAAACACACGCTCATGCAAAAGATTCCCTTGTATAAACTCACGGAGTGACTGAGATTCCTCATATGCATCTTTTAACGTTATACCAAGCTTTGAAGGGATAAGTTTTGAAAATATGTCAATATCTCTTGGCGGAAGCCCCATTACACGAGCGATGTCCCTAATTGCGGCTTTCGCTGCAAGAGTTCCAAACGTTACAATTTGAGCAACACGAAGCTGACCATATTTATCTTTCACATATCGAATCATCTCATCACGTCTTATATCTGGAAAATCAATATCAATATCTGGAAGTGTCACACGTTCAGGATTTAAAAACCTTTCAAATAGTAAGTCATATTCAATCGGATCAATATCTGTAATTTCCAATACGTAAGAAACGAGTGAACCAGCTGCTGATCCACGTCCTGGTCCTGTTAAAATATGATTTTCATGTGCGTATTTCATAAAGTCCCATACGATGAGGAAATAGTCACTGAATCCCATACTAGAAATCACATGTAATTCATGATTCAAACGCTGTATATGCACTTCTTTCGGCGTACCATATCGTTTACGCAAGCCTTCTTCACAAACACGGCGCAAATACGTATCATTCGTCTCGTTAGATGGAACAGGAAATTTCGGTAATTGATTTACATGAAAAGGAATTTCTACTCGGCAACGCTCCGCGATTTTTATTGTATTTTGAATCGCTTCCTCAGCATGAGAAAATAGTACTTCCATTTCATCCGATGACTTTAAATAATACTGATCCGTTTTCATTCTCGGCCTATCTGGATCAGTCATTTTCGTTCCGCCTTCAACAGACAATAAACATTCATGAACAAGTGCATCACTTTGATTAATGTAGCGCACATCATTTGTTGCAACGACTGGAACGTTTACCTTATTAATAAATTCAGGCAGCTTTTCTTGTAAAAGCAGTTCATCTTGAATCGCATGATGCTGCAAACTTATATAAAAATTGCTGAACATATTTTGATACGTATGAGCTACTTCTTCAGCCTGACTCTCTTTGTCTTCTAATAATAACTGTTCAATCTCTCCGTCTTTCCCTGGTGAAATCGCAATTAATCCTTTCGCATAATGAGCGAGCCACTTCTTTGGAATACCCTCTTTTGACTTCGTCATAATGCTGCTAGAAATTTTTAATAAATTTTGATAGCCTATTTCATTCTCAGCAAGTAAGACGAGCGGATAAGACTTTTCTTCTTCTTCACTAAAAATAGAAGCTGTTAAGCCGATAATAGGCTGTATACCATTTTTCTTGCATGCTTTATAAAACGGAATAACTCCATACATAACATTTTCATCTGTAATGGCCAGCGATGAAAATCCAAGATCTTTCGCCCGAATGACAAGCTCATCAATTTTACAAGCACTTTTTAACAAACTAAAAACGGTTTGACATTGTAAATGCACAAACTTCACTGTTGTACCCTCTCTTTACCTATTTGACTACTTTTATTATAGGTGATGAGGAAAGTGGAAATCAAAACATACTTCTCATACTTTGTCCATATATATGAAGAAGAAAGGGGAATGACGATGGATGTAAGAGAACATACTTTTTTCTCTCTGCTTATTATTAGTTACTTTATTGCCTTTGGAGTTATACTTGGTGGTTCATTAATTGGCGGATTTGGTGCATTTCTCATTGGAAAACCAGCTCTAACTTATATTAATCAATTTGCCCAAAATTTAAGAATTTGGGCACTCGTTGCAGCGATAGGTGGAACGTTCGATACCTTTTATAGCTTTGAAAGAAGCTTCTTTGGCGGAGATATGAAAGATATCGTAAAGCAAATTCTCCTTATTTTTTTTGCAACTGGTGGTATGCAAACTGGTCTTATTATTATTAAATGGCTAACGCAGGAACATGTATGAGAGTACCAAGTGCCAATACAGCCAAAAGATGGTATTTAGTTTTAGCAGGTGCTGCTGTTGGAGGCGTTTTGAGCTGGTTTATTTTTTTGTACATATATGGTGTTTTTCAGCAGGAACAAGCTAGTGAAATAGCAGAACAAAGAGAAATTATAGAAAAGCAAGAAGCAAAACTCCACGTCCTTCTCGAAGATCAAGAGAAATTGAATACAGAAAATAAGCGGCTCTTAACAATTCAAGAAATTAAAATAAAAATTATAAATCGAGAAAAATATGATTTAGACAACCTTACACTCGAAAACATGACTACTTCTATCCATAATGATCTCCAGCATCTTTTAACGAAAAACATTCAAAGCATCGCAAAAAATAAAGACCTACTCAAAAAAGTAATCGAAAATAAAACGTACAAACATTACGATCGTATATATCGCTTTAAAGTAGACACAGTCTCTTTTGATACCGTACTGGAAATTAGTATTGTTATAGAGAAAGAAAAATAAAAATACCTCCATAAATCTCTATTTAACGATATTTAGATTTAAAAACAAAAAAGGAGGGCTTCGGTGCCTCTCCTTCTCTTTCGTTCAACATACAATTTTTTATCTACACAGCTCACGTAAATCAGCAAAAAGACGATCTGCTTCTTCCCAAGAAGATGCTTTTGCACCAGAAGCCATCGGATGCCCTCCGCCATTATATTGCATTGCTAATTTATTTATCACTGGTCCTTTTGAGCGAAGACGAACACGAATCACATCATCTTCCTCTAAAAATAGAACCCACGACTTTAATCCATCAATATTACCAAGTGCTCCAACAACGCCAGATGCCTCAGAAGGAAGTACATCAAACTTTTCTAATACTTCTTTCGTTAATTTAATGTAAGCTGCTCCTTCCTCTACCATCGTAAAGTTTTGTAAAATATAGCCGTTCAAACGAGCAATCTTTTCTTTCGTCTTATACATTTCATTGTATAAATCTGTGAATTTCACATCCATATCAACAAGCTCACTTACATAACGAAGTGTTTTCGCTGTTGTATTCGGGAATAAGAAACGACCTGTATCCCCAACAATACCCGCTAAAATAAGACGAGCTGCTTCTTTTGTTATCTGTAATCCTTTATCTTTTCCATAACTGTAAAACTCATAAATCATTTCACTTGTAGAACTTGCTGTCGTATCTACCCACGTAATATCTCCGTACGGATCTTCATTCGGATGATGGTCAATTTTAATTAACATCTTCCCTTTTGCGTAGCGTTGATCATCAACACGTTCTTGGTTCGCAGTATCACATACGATAACAAGTGCATTTTCATATACACTATCTTCAATATCATCCATTACTCGTAAGTATGCTAGTGACGGTTCATTGTACCCAACCGTATAAATATTTTTCTCTGGAAACGATTCTTGTAGAATGGTACTAAGACCGCCCTGTGAACCTAACGCATCTGGATCTGGACGCACATGGCGATGAATAATAATTGTATCAAACTCTTTAATTGCTCCTAAAATTTGTTCATGCATATGTATAATCTCCTTTTTATTCAACTTCTTCACTTTATCCACCATTATAACGGAAAATATTTCATACATGCGAACAATTGCTTTATAATAAAAGTTAGAAAGTTTAGATATTTCTTTTTCTTTATCATTTTATACGAAGCGATGGGAGTGTGCATTATGCCAGTATTAGTCTTTTGTATTATCGTCTCATTTATGTTGTATCTCTTCTATAAAACAAAATTCTTTCGTACAAACCGTCCAATGGAGAAAGGGTGGCTCTCCGGAAAATCTGCAATGGCACTCGGCTTATTCGTCCTATTCTTTGGGCTAAACCAATTCTTTTTAGAACTTTCAACTGCCCGTATTATTGTTGGTGTTTTGTTTATTTTATTTGGCAGCGCGAGTACATTTAATGGATTCCGCCAATATAAACACTTTCTACCATTAGCAGTCAAAGAAGCCGAATCTTATAAAACAACGTAAAAAAGCATCAATATTGTGATGCTTTTTTACGTCCCTTAACTTTCAAAATCATATATGCAACAAACGCAGATGGTATATTAAAGAGGTTACCTTGCACATGAAAATGTAATTGCTCTTCTTCAAAGGACATCTTTTCATATAGTTCTCGCTGAGATAATCCTGTTCGTTTCTTTTTTTCATTTAATCCTTGTAAATATAAATATTGAATCGGTATCATTACAAGAAAGTAAAATAGTGCGATACCAACAAAAAAGAGTAATTCTGATGACATATGGCATACCACCTTTCGAAATCCATTATCTTACAATACAATCATAACATAGTATAAACTCAAATTGAATTAATATTCTGTTTTTTAACCGTATAATTACTTCTCCACATATATCCTGCTACTTCTTTGTCTTCCGGCTAAAACCCTCCCATATCTTTAGCAACAGCTTCAAAACCCAATAAAACAAAATAAAGTTAAAGAAAAACCCTAATGGATTAAACCAGACTTCCCAACCACCATAATAAACAAACGTTTCAGCTGGTACACCAAAATAAAGGAAATCAGGCTCATTTTCTCCTGATATAGGAATAAAGGAACCAATACTTGCGAGAATCAAACTTACAAAATACAACTTCTTTTTAATACCATTCATTCTTCTATGTGTTAACACATGAACAATTATAATACATACAACAACTAAAAAGAAAATTATCCCTCCCATTCAGCACCTCCTTATCACTACGACATTTCCTCCACTTTCAAATTCCCGAGTATATCTACTATGAATATGAAATAATACGCAATTTATTTTCTTTTTTTATTCTATCCTTTCAACAAAAAAAGATGGAACAAATCAAAACGATTTGTTCCATCTTTTTATTTATCGATTAACTGCACCATAAGTAATGCTTTCCCGACAACATTACCTTCATGATGCACTTCTACATCAACCTTACCAAATTTACGTCCAATTTCTAATACTTTCGGATGAACAGATACAACATTATCAATTTGAACTGGTTTTACGAAGTAAATTGTTAAGTTTTCAACAATTAAATCGCTCTTCTTTTGCGCACGAATAACACGGTTCGTTGCTTCTGTCACAATCGTTGCAAATACACCGTACGATAACGTTCCGATTGAATTCGTCATTTGCGGTGTCACTGAAAACTGATACAAATGCTCATTTTTTGCTTCTTTCGGCGTCATGAATTGATTCGTTACAATGTCATCAATTGTTTCCCCAACTTGTGGTTGACGTTGAATCATTTGCAGCGCCTGAAGTACATCTTGACGGCTAATAATACCTTGCAGTTTATTTCCTTCATCAACAACAGGAAGTAACTCAATTCCTTCCCACACCATCATACGTGCTGCGGCTGCGACAGACATTTTACCGTTAACTGTAATCGGATGTTTTGTCATCACTTTATCAATTGGTGTTTCTTTCGCCACACCAATCATATCTTTTGAAGTTACGATACCTAGTACTTTTTTATTTTCATCTACAATTGGATATCTTCCGTGCATCGTCTCTTCGTTATACGCATGCCATTGTTGTACTGTATCATTTGGCTTTAAATATAACGTTTCTTCAATTGGCGTTAAAATATCTTCAACAAGTACAATTTCTTTCTTAATAAGTTGATCATAAATTGCACGGTTAATTAACGTTGCGACCGTAAACGTATCGTAACTACTTGAAATTATCGGAAGTTTTAATTCATCTGCTAATTTCTTCACATGATCTTCCGTATCAAATCCACCCGTAATTAATACAGCCGCTCCAGCTTCTAACGCTAATTGATGTGCGTTCGTACGGTTACCGATAATGAGTAAATTCCCTGCTTCTGTATAGCGCATCATCGCTTCTAATTTCATAGCCCCGATTACGAATTTATTTAAGGTTTTATGTAGTCCTTCTCTGCCCCCAAGTACTTGACCATCGACAATGTTAACGACTTCTGCATATGTCAGTTTTTCAATATTCTCTTTCTTCTTTTGTTCAATTCGAATTGTTCCGACACGTTCAATTGTACTAACATATCCTTTATTTTCTGCATCTTTAATTGCACGGTAAGCTGTCCCTTCACTTACACTCAAATCTTTCGCAATTTGCCTTACAGAAATTTTATGCCCTACTGGCAGGCTATTAATATGTTCTAAAATTTGGTTATGCTTGGTAGCCAAATGGTTTCACCATACTTTCTTTTCCCTAAATTCTTCATGTGTTGTATTTTCAGTATACTATATTTTCAAAACTGTTACACACTCTCTTTATATACCTGTACCATTTTTTTTATAACAAAATGACTCTTACATTCCACTACTCACTCTATTACAACAATGTAATGGTATTGTCATCTCGTTCGATAGTTTGTCCAGCCGCTTCAATATACAATTAAGACAAGAAATGAAACAAAGGAGCGGATACATGATGAAAAAATTATTAGAAGTTGTAGGTGCTGTATTTTTAGCTTTCGTAGACGGAAAAAAAGTTGCAATGGAATTGAATGAAACACCTGAACAGCCACTTCCCAAAAGAAAAGAATCATCAAAACAAGTACAACCTTTAAAAGCTGTCCTACACACGTAAAAAACCCTTCACTTGTCTTTTCAAATGAAGGGTTTCTTTTCTATAGTGTAATACTTTCTCCAGCTTCTAATACTTTCCCTGTACAATTTTGTAGCTTTTCTACAAATTGATATGGATCTTGTTCGATAACTGGGAACGTATTGTAATGCATCGGTACAACTGTTTTCGCACCAATCCATTTTGCAGCTAAAACAGCGTCTTCTGGTCCCATTGTGAAATTATCGCCAATCGGTAAAAATGCTACTTCAATATTATTCAGTTCCCCAATTAACTTCATATCAGAGAACAGTGCAGTATCTCCCGCATGATATATTATTTTCTCTTCTGCTGTAAATAAAATACCCGCTGGCATACCTGTATATGTAATCGTCTTATTTTCTTCATCAATATAACTAGAACCGTGGAATGCTTGTGTAAATTTCACTTTTCCAAAATCAAATTCATGTGAGCCTCCAATATGCATCGGATGTGTATTTACACCTTGCCAACTTAAAAATGTCGCTAGTTCAAATGGTGCTACAACAACTGCATTATTTTTCTTCGCAAGCTCTACTGTATCTCCAACATGATCACCATGTCCGTGCGATAAAATAATCGCATCAACTTTTACATCTTCAGCCTTTAAATCTGTTTTCGGATTTCCCGTTAAAAATGGATCAATTAAAATAACTTTTCCATTCGTTTCAATCTTTACAACTGAATGCCCGTGATAAGATACTTTCATCATTACATTCCTCCCCTATTCACATTCACACTTTTTATTCTACATGATTTCTTAATTCCCTGTCTTTTCTAACATCTATTTACTTGTCATAACGCTTTCCTCCGATGTAAAGTTATATTTGTAATTAAATATCTCGGGGGTGCCAATCGATGAATGCTAGATTAGAAAATTTAATGCAATGGCTAAAAGAAAAAAACGTAGAAGCTGCGTTCTTAACTTCTACACCAAACGTTTTCTACATGACGAACTTCCATTGTGAACCACATGAAAGACTACTTGGTATGTTTGTGTTCCAAGAAAAAGAACCTATTTTAATTTGTCCTAAAATGGAAGAAGGCCAAGCACGTAACGCTGGCTGGGCACATGAAATTATCGGATTTACTGATACTGACAGACCATGGGATATGATTGCAAAAGCAATTAAAGACCGCGGTATCAATGTAAATGCAGTTGCAATTGAAAAAGAACATTTAAACGTAGAACGTTACGAAGAATTAACAAAATTATTCCCAAATGCAGCTTTCAAATCAGCTGAAGAGAAAGTTCGCGAGCTTCGCTTAATTAAAGACGAAAAAGAACTTTCTATTTTACGCGAAGCAGCTAAAATGGCAGACTATGCTGTTGAAGTGGGTGTAAATGCAATTAAAGAAGATCGCAGCGAGCTAGAAGTATTAGCAATTATTGAACACGAATTAAAAACAAAAGGCATCCATAAAATGTCATTCGATACGATGGTATTAGCAGGTGCAAACTCCGCTCTTCCACACGGTATTCCAGGCGCAAACAAAATGAAACGCGGCGATTTCGTACTATTTGATTTAGGTGTAATCATTGAAGGTTATTGCTCTGACATTACGCGTACAGTAGCATTTGGCGATATTTCTGAAGAACAAACTCGCATTTACAACACTGTACTTGCTGGACAACTACAAGCAGTTGAAGCATGTAAACCAGGCGTTACATTTGGTGCAATTGACAACGCCGCTCGCTCTGTTATCACAGATGCAGGTTATGGAGACTTCTTCCCACACCGACTTGGTCACGGACTTGGAATTAGCGTACACGAATATCCAGATGTAAAAGAAGGCAATGAGTCTCTATTAAAAGAAGGTATGGTCTTCACAATCGAGCCAGGTATTTACGTACCAAACGTAGGCGGCGTTCGTATTGAAGATGATATTTATATCACAAAAGACGGATCAGAAATTTTAACGAAATTCCCGAAAGAATTACAATTTGTGAAATAAGAAAAAAGGTAGCGTAATCGCTGCCTTTTTCTATTTCTCTACTATTTCAAATTTCTCTACAATCATTTTTGCTGGATAGCTTTCAAGTATTTGAGAAGACCATACTTTTATTCTATCCCCTGTTTTTAATTGATTATATGCGTCTTTATTCTTAAAACTCAAGACTGTATGTGATGGATGCTCTTCATTCATTTGTTGTTCCATATAATTTTGCAACTCTACTTTTGTTTTAAAAGTTTTATCACTTTCAAAAAATATTGTGCCATTTCTCAATATTACATACCCTTCTTTAGGTTTTTCTTTTACTCCTACTTGCTCTACTGTTTTCGTAGTACACGCTGATAATATGATTAGAAGTACACTTAAAAATATATGAATAGAAATTTTCATATTTCTATTCATTTTTAATCCCTCACTCTTCGCTATTTCCGCTTTAAAACCATCTTCTCTTCATATTTATCATCCTATTTAATCACAATCTCTATCGGTTCATCTTTAGATAAAGGCGCACAACTTACACAAGATGATTTCATTTCAATCCTTGCCCCTTTATGACTTTCTGACGTTTGTGTCATTGTACTAAACGCTTCATTAATAGCAATCTCCAAATTTTTAAATTCTGTATTCCCATCTCCGCCCTTATACTGAAACATAAACATTCCATCTTCACTGTCATCCTTAATATGACCTTTATATTGCCCCGTCCAACTTTTGCTCTCACTAGAAAAAGTAACATACGAAATCGAACAACTTCCTAACAAGAAAATACTAATAAAAAAGAATAATGCTCTCTTCATAATGCCCCTCCATTCAAAAGCACTTATTTATTGTCTATTCCTTCCTTCTATTATACTATTAAAATACAGAATTTTCTAAAATAGGAGGTTTATATGTTACAGCAACAGTTAGAAAAAATTCGTAATAATAATTACATACTGAATAACACACTTAACATTGATTCTTTAAGTTCCAATATGCTTGAGCAAATCGGTGTTACTGATAGCTATTTAAGAGACAAACTTATTTACTCTACTTTTTATCATCTCATCAAACAAGACTACATTTCACACACACACTTACAAAAACTATTATTCGAAAGCATCAGTGAGAAATATTTATTTTATAAGATTCATTCAGAGGACGACGATGCTGTATTTACCCGTGCATTTACGACATTATTAATTGCGCTCATTATTGATGCTGATACAAAACATAATTTCTTATCACAGACTGATATTTCAAATGTAAAAGATAAATTAATTCTATATATGAACAAAGAGCATGATTTCCGTGGGTATGTTCAAGACCACGGCTGGGCACATAGTATCGCTCATGCTTCCGATACATTTGAGGCGCTTGTTAATAATCCTAAGCTGGAAACCTTACATTACGAAGAAATTTTACAAACTTTATTAAACAAAGTTTGTGTCCATTCTATTTACTACAAATATGAAGAAGACGAGCGTCTCGTTTATCCGATTGTCTCAATGCTACAAAATGACCTAAAGGAAGAAGCACTCATATTAGCCCTTCATGACTTAGTAGCTCAATTACAAGTTCAAAAACAAACACTACATATTGAATCGTATGAGTTTCTATATGGAAATATAAAATCTTTCTTACGTGGCTTATTTTTCAGACTACGCACACTGTCTATATGTAAAGAAACCGAATGCGAAATTGAAAAATTATTGCAAGAGCTTCCCAAATATTATTAAAAAAAGAAGGCACCTTAAAAAGTGCCTTCTTCTATTTCACTAATATTTATTTGAAATTTCACGATCCAAACTGAGAAAAGGTGGACAAGAAACGCAATCACCATACATGCTCCACTCAAAAAGGTCAATACAGGATGCGAATACACATGCCCTAAACCATAAGATGCTCCTACGAAAAACATTGTTATGTAAATATAAATTGCTCCATGTATTTGCCTCATATAAGCCTCCTTTTCCCATATTATAACATAAGTTTTCTGATTATTCACATTAATTACTCGTAATCAATATTTCTCAACTGTTACACCTCTAACAGCAGCCTTAACATAGGGTGCTCCTTGCAAACTTTGTAAATCCTCTGTTTTGCCTGTTACGACTACACCGTATATTGGTAATTCTTTTGACTTGAAGTTTTTCATCTCATTATAGTTTGTCTTAAAATATTCTTGATATCCCCCTTTATTTTCACTTAAAGATATCTAAATACAGCTTTTCTTTAAATTTTTTTTCAAAATAAAAAGCACATCTATTTTGATATGCTTCTCTCCAACATACTATTCTATTATTTCATCGCGTCCTTCACAGCATCTTGAATCATAACGACTTCTGTTTTCATATCAACAGACGGCGCTTCTTCCTCAATACATTCATACCAAAACTCTAAGTGCTTTTTATCAATTTCATGATGAGAATTTTCGACAAGAGCCCCGCCTTCTCCTTGCACAGAATACCAATATAAATACTCTTCTCCGTCTCTTATTTCCCGGAAAATTGTCTCTACGTACATCTTTTCGTCGTTTAATGTCAAAAGCACTTCTTTCATATTGTCATTAAGAAGCTGCATCCATTCATCTACACGATGACTTTTACCCTGTTTTACTTTAAATCTAGTTAATTCCACATTCATTTTTATTCCCCCGTTCTCTTACGTACAAATAAACTATATTCTATCGGGTTATGAAAACTTAATTTACTAGCTAATTTTTGCGAAGGAATATTGTCTACGTTACAATCCCAGCACGGTGTAATATCATTTTTTATGCAATGTTCAATGAACCGTGTTGCAACAGCTTGGGCTAATCCTTTCCCTTGATTTGCTTCATGCGTTGCAATATCAATTTCAGCAAATCTATTCCCGTTAAATATCGAGACGCATTCAGCTACAATCATCCTATCTTGCTCTATACAAAAACCAAAGCCACCATTTAAAAATGCTTCTTTTGATCCCCAATACTCTTTGTAATAGTCCTCTGTAAATTCATTGCTTCGTTCTATATCTTCCCTATCAATAAGCTTAACTTCATATGTATTTTTGTTTACATCTCGCTTTCTATCTTCCAAAATCCCTCTTTGAAATTTCATTCGCGGGATTTTCCTAAGCGCATTACTAAAATGCTCTTCAATCATCATTTCCCACTCTGCACTAGAAGTGAATAATGTAAATCGTTTCTCTGTTTTTTCAATAGCCGTTTTTATATACGAAAATACATCTTCGTTATAACTTGAATCATGAGTATCACCAAACAAATAATAAATACCGTTTACTGTGATGATTAGTCCTGCTGTTAACTTCTCGTTTGCAAAAACCTCACCATCTATCATTTGATCACATACCGCATAAGCAAAAGTCGTCGTTCTTGTATAACTTTCTAAAATCGGAAGGATTTTTCCATACTCGGCTACAGATAATTTTTTCATAATTGCTCCACCTTAATCATATCAGCCTCTATATTTTCAAAACAAAGATTTACCGTTCTCTTTAATGCTCTCGTTCTATGAATCGTGCATGCTGGAATTAAAATCGAATCATTTGGCTTTAAAACCGCCGTTTCTCCATCTTGAAAATCGATAAGTAATTCTCCCTCTAACACAATGAATAATTCATCCGAATTAGAATGATAATGCCAATCATATTCACCAGTAAATACAGCGATTCGTAAGCAATGATTATTCACATTTGAAACGACGAAGTTTTTATGTTGATCTTGAATATCCTTTGTTAATTCTAATAGATTTACTGTTTCCATAGTTCTCCCCACCCAATCCGCTCTATCGACTTTTATTTTCCGTTTAATTCCAAATTATCATAAAAATATACATCGCAACAAGCAATATCTCTCGTAAAGTTTTGTTTACTTTTTGTAAAGTTTTATTTACTTATTCCCTAAAAATGGATATAATAAATGTAACAAATTTACAAAAAGGAGACTTTGTATATTTGATACAAAATAAAGTAAAACAATTCCGCGTCGTTAGAGACATCACCCAAGAGCAATTAGCTTCCTCTGTTCAAATCACTAGACAATCCCTCATCGCTATCGAGAAGAATAAATACAACCCGAGTTTAGAATTAGCATTGAAATTATGTGAGTTTTTCAACTGTAAAGTAGAAGATTTATTTCAATTAGATAAAACTGGGGAGGAAAAAGAATGAAAAATACTTTTAATCAAGAATTCTTTTCAGATCTTATCATTTTAGTGTTAGGATCGATTTTTCTTTATTTCAATAGTAGTGATGAAGAAAAGATTCGTTCTGTCCTTCTATTCGCTGCCGTATACATACTCTTAGCCTTGGTACTATTTGTAGTGAAACGAATATTCTTTAAGAAAAAAAAGAACGATTCCGAGAAATATCCATTACCTGAGATGGATGAAAGAATCGAGAAAATGAGTTTAAAACTTATGGCGCAAATTTTCGGCCTATCTCATTTAATCGGTTCTGCAATACTATTTATTTTATATATCACTGACAAAAATTCGATGATACGAGTAGAGTATGCCCTGTATTACTTGTTTGGAATTCTTTTCTTCACAATGATGTTCGGCTTGAAAATTGTGAAGAAATTAGATAATTAATTTAAACAAAAAGACCCTTCCTACAAAGGAAAGGTCTTTATTTTATTTCTATTATGATAAAGCAGGAGCTTTTTCAAGAAGCTCTTTCGCATCAGCGTATTGTAAGCCGTGAGCTTCTGCAACTGCTTCGAATGTTACATATCCATCTAATGTGTTAATACCTTTTAATAATGCAGCATTGCCTAAGCAAGCATCTTTGTAGCCTTTGTTAGCAATTTGTACTGCATATGGTACTGTTACGTTTGTTAATGCAAGCGTTGATGTACGCGGAACCGCACCTGGCATATTTGCAACTGCATAATGAACAACGCCATGTTTTTCGTAAGTTGGGTTGTCATGAGTTGTAATACGATCAGTTGTTTCGAAAATGCCACCTTGGTCAATCGCGATATCTACAACAACAGAACCTGGTTCCATTGATTGAATCATTTCTTCTGTTACAAGTTTTGGCGCTTTTGCACCTGGGATTAATACTGCACCGATTACAAGATCAGATTCTTTTACAGCTTCTGCAATGTTATACGGGTTAGACATTAACGTTTTTACTTGGTTTCCGAAAATGTCATCTAACTGACGAAGACGTTCTGCACTTAAGTCGATGATTGTTACATCTGCACCTAAACCTACTGCAATCTTCGCTGCGTTTGTACCAGCTTGACCACCGCCGATAATTGTTACTTTGCCACGTTTCACCCCTGGAACGCCTGCAAGCAAGATACCTTTACCGCCTTTGTTTTTCTCAAGGAATTGTGCACCGATTTGTGCAGACATACGACCAGCTACTTCACTCATTGGTGCAAGTAATGGTAAAGAACGATTGTCTAATTGTACTGTTTCGTATGCAATTGATACCACTTTGTTATCAATTAATGCTTTCGTTAATTCTGGTTCTGGAGCTAAGTGTAAGTATGTGAATAAAATTAAACCTTCGCGGAAATAGCCGTATTCACTTGCAACTGGCTCTTTTACCTTCATAACCATATCTTGATTCCATGCTTCTTCAGCAGTTTCAACAAGTTTCGCACCAGCTTGTACGTATTCTTCATCTGTAAAGCCTGATCCTATACCTGCTCCTTTTTGAACAAAAACTTCATGACCATTTTGTACTAAATGTACAGCTCCCGCTGGCGTCATTGCCACACGGTTTTCATTGTTTTTAATTTCTGTTGGAATACCGATACGCATTATTAGTTCCCCCTTGAGTTATGAAATGACCCCTGAATCATTTTTTAAAGCGCTTTCTACGCTCTTATATTCTAACATAATATCTCAATATTTGACAAAAAAATAATACAAGTTTTCCGATAGATTTAATCTTACATGAAAGGACAGTATTATCCGTACCTCTCAGTATAAAGGATAAACTGTCCAATTATTAGAAACTTCACTTTATTTAATTCTATCGATGTCTATGAATAACATCAACAGCACCTGTTACTTCAATAATCGTGCCCGTAATCATATCAGAATCGTCCTCACATAAAAACGAAATAGTTCTTGCGATATCTTCACCTGTTCCAGATCTACCAATTGGTGTGTTACTACCTTTCAGATTTCGTGCTTCTTCAATCGTTGCCTCTTTCATTTCACCAATTATATCACCAGGACATACCATATTCGCAGTAATACCGTATTCAGCTTCTTCGTATGCGACTGTTTTCGTTAAAGAAACAAGTCCGACTTTCGCAGCTGCAAAGGCTGAACGATAAATCCATCCAGGCGCACTATCTGCCCCTTGAAATCCATAGTTAATAATACGGCCAAATTGTTGGTTTCTCATAATCGGTACGACAAGTTTTAATAAATGAAACACCGCTGTTAAATTACCCTGGATCATTTCATTCCATTCGTCTTCTTCGTAATCGACTAATTTTTTCCTTTCAAATACGTAAGGACCAGCATTATTAATTAAGAAGTCAATTTTGCCAAAACGGCTCATCGCTTCTTCTACTATTTTATGTAAATCTTCCTTTTTCGTGACATCAGCTTGCACGAACTGTAGACGTTCTTCCATATTTTTATATGTTTCTTTCATTGCTTCCATAGCACTTGTATCGCTATGATATGTTACTGTTACTGAATATCCTTTAGCCAATAACTTTTCTGTTACTTGCTTTCCTAAACCTTTCGTACCGGCTGTAATGAGCGCGTGTCTCACAAACATGCCTCCTTTTAAATTGCTATACTCCATATGTAACAAGTTCTCGCTTCAATTACAACTAAAATGAATTAAAGCAAAGTTTTCAAAATTCTGTAACGTTTCCGACAAGCACATTACCAAAATTTGTTTTATAATAAAGTTGTAAACGGTAATAAAAATGATTGGGAGGAATTTACTATGAATAATACATATACAAATATTTTAATTGCGGTGGACGGTTCTAAAGAAGCAGAAAAAGCCTTTAAAAAAGCAATTCAAGTTGCAAAACGAAACAACGCAACATTAACAATTGCTCATATCGTTGATGTAAAAGCATACTCAGCAGTAGAGGCTTATAGCCGTGCAATTGCTGAACGTGCAAATCTATTTGCGGAAGACTTATTAGAAGACTACAAAAAAACTGCGCTTGAAGCTGGTCTTGAAAAAGTGGAAACTGTATTAGAATTTGGTAATCCTAAATCTAAAATTTCAAAAGAAATCGCTCCAAACCATAAAGTGGATTTAATTATGTGTGGTGCAACTGGTTTAAATGCTGTAGAACGTTTCCTAATTGGTAGCGTCTCTGAACATATTATTCGCTATGCGAAATGCGATGTCCTTGTTGTTCGTGGTGATGAGGAGCAAGGTGATCTTTAATTCATAAATAAAACACCAAGTCCACATAGGCTTGGTGTTTTTCATTTCACAAACTTCACTATAAATACAAGACAAGCCACGACAACAACGGTAACTGCCAACACATAGGGCGGCAGGAACTTCAAAGACCATAGTGCCATCATTATCGTCGCAACCGTTAAGTACGTTTGCTTTGCATCTTCTGTCATTTTTTTACGAAGGCAGAATACATACAAATAACCGATTGGCGGCGTGATAAAGCAAAGAACATATATGATTTTTGATTTCAAATACCACTTTTGTTCGCCAAGTTTCTTTATGTCTTCTTCTATTCTCTTACTCTCTTGTTCTCTCACTTCTTCTTCAATCGGATCTTCCTCTTCTCCTCGCCTTTCTTTCATATAAGGAAGAAAATGCATAAAAAAATAACACGCAAATACGATTGCCCAAAATTCAATATCCAATCTTTCTAGTGGAATATGCTCACTAAAAAATGCAGCAGCAATCACTAAAGAAAAACAATATGTTGTCATCCAAAATGAACGTTTTCTCTTTTTCCGTTCTATTTCTATTTTATCTTGTACATTTTTTCTTTTCGAAAGCCATATCGAAATACAGCAATCTATCACAAATAAAGTAAAGATAAATATCGTAACGTGTACTGTGTCTACATTCTCAAATGAAAATACGATCGGGAATGCAACGTGTAATACAATTAGCGTGTACAAAATTAACCCTACAAAATAAATACGCCTCATTTTCCATTCCTTTCTCATTTCCTAACATTACATTAACATACATTTTTTAGAAATAGACGGACAAAATATATATGTTTAAAAAAGGAGGATGCTACATGGATGATTCTGAACGTATTATTTTAGATGTGAATGGGAAAGAAATCGAAATGTTACATACGATTCGTACTCATTTTAAAGAGAAACATGGTGTGGAACTAAGTAACGGTGCATTGCTTCGAGATTTGATGGATATTGAGTATATTCGAATTACAGAAGATCGACATAAGTATGATTAATCGATACATTTTAAGCCTAGAGCAGATTGCTCTGGGCTTACTTACATCCACATAAAAAATGTTATAATTAGGAAAAATATGGAGGATACGAAAATATGAAATCTGAAAATATCTCAAGACATTTTCATACATTACATGTACAAAGGAACGAGTTCCTTCCTCATCTCCATTCCCTTTCACACGAACAACTATGGTATAGGAAAGAGAACGGAAAATGGTCTATCGGTGAACATTTTTATCATTTATATTTAATTGCAAAGATGCTAAAAGTAGCAATTAAATTTTCTTTCACTCTTATCCCTTATGCCAAATTAAGAAAAAACGCCCCATTTGCAACTGACATACATGACATTTATGCCGAATATAAAGAAAAACACGGTAAAGGAATGAAAGCTCCTTGGATTTTAATCCCTTCAAAAAAAATCTATTACTCTATGAATGTAAACGAATTAGAAGAATTACTTTCACGTGAAACAAATGACATAAAGAAACTAGTTCAAAATATAGAAGAAAATATTGCAGGTCATATCGTATTTTTAGATCCAATTGCTCACTACCCTAACCTTATTCAATCTGTTCAGCTATTAGCGATACATGAGAGGCATCATTTTATGATTATGAAAAACAATTATGAAATGATAGATACATACCTAAAAATCTAAACACAAAAAGGTAAGGTACTTCTAAAAAAGCACCTTACCTTCTATATCACGCATCATTTAACTTCCAACAAACTCTCAAACTAATCCCTTCGCCTTCTCCAAAGCTTTTTCAATTTGCTTAAACCCTGTCCCACCAGCACTATTACGACGTTTCACAGCTGCATATGGTGAAAGAACTTCATACAAATCTTCTTCAAATAACGAACTCAATTCTTTATATGTTTCAAGTGGTACATCTAATAAATAAATGCCTTTTTGTGTGCAATGTAGAACTAACTTCCCAACAATTTCATGAGCTTGACGGAATGGTAGTCCTTTGTTTGCTAAGTAATCGGCAATTTCTGTTGCGTTAGAGAAATCTTGCGTCACAGCTTGCCCCATTTTTTCTTTGTTTACAGTCATCGTTTCAAGCATGCCTGCCATAATATGAAGGCATCCTTCTACTGTTTTTACTGTATCAAACATTCCTTCTTTATCTTCTTGCAAGTCTTTATTGTAAGCGAGTGGTAATCCTTTCATTACAGTAAGCAAGCTAAATAAATTACCATATACTCTACCTGTTTTTCCGCGAATGAGCTCAGCCATATCCGGATTTTTCTTTTGCGGCATAATGCTGCTTCCCGTTGCGTATTGATCGCTCATTTCAATAAATTGAAACTCTTGGCTACTCCATAAAATAAGTTCTTCGCAAAAGCGTGATAAGTGCATCATGAGCATAGATGAGTTACTTAGGAACTCCAGTATGAAATCACGATCGCTTACTGCATCTAAACTATTTTCATAGATTCCATTAAATCCAAGAAGCTCCGCACTATATTCTCGGTCAATCGGGAATGTTGTACCAGCTAGTGCTCCTGCTCCTAATGGTGAAATGTTAATACGCTTTAACGAATCTTCATAACGATTCACATCGCGCTCTAACATCCAAAAGTAAGCAAGAATATGATGCGCAAATGAAATCGGCTGGGCACGCTGCAAGTGCGTATAGCCAGGCATAATTGTTTCAATATTATTTTCCGCTTGATGAACAAGAACAGTTTGCAATTGTTTTGTAGCCTTTATAATATGCTCTACTTTTTCTTTTAAATATAAGTGCATATCTGTCGCTACTTGATCGTTACGGCTTCGGCCTGTATGAAGTTTCCCTCCTACTTCACCGATTTTTTCAATTAACATCTTTTCGATATTTAAATGAATGTCTTCAGCTTCAACTGAAAAATCCAATTTATTTTGTTTCGCTTCTTCTAATAAATATTGAAGACCTATCTTTATTTTCTCGGCTTCTTCTTTCGTAACGATGCCTTGCTTTGCTAGCATCGTTGCGTGTGCAATACTCCCATTTATATCTTGATTTACTAATTGTTGATCGAAGGAGATGGATGCTCCAAATTCCTCAACCCACGCTTCCGCTTCTTCTGTAAAACGTCCGCCCCAAAGTTTGCTCACGCTTCCACCTTCTTTTGATTCACTTGGCTGTATACTTTCGTCGGTAAACCAAATAATGAAATGAATCCAACTGCTGCATCATGATTAAATTCGTCCTGGGCAGTATATGTTGCTAGTTTTTCATCGTATAAAGAGTACTCAGATTTACGTCCTTCTACAATCGCATGACCTTTAAATAATTTCACACGCACTGTACCTGTTACATTCTTTTGCGTTTCTTGTAAAAATGCATGGAGCGCTTGTTTTAAAGGAGAGAACCATAAACCGTTATAAATAAGTTCTGTTATTTTCTGCTCAATCATCGGTTTAAAATGTGCTACTTCTTTTACGTGTGTTAAATCTTCTAGCTCTTTATGTGCTGTGATTAGCGTCATTGCTGCTGGGCATTCGTATACTTCACGAGATTTAATACCGACAAGACGATTTTCTACGTGATCAATACGTCCAACGCCGTGTTTTCCAGCAAGCGCATTTAACGTTTTAATTAATTCTGAAAGTGGATATGCAGTGCCATTTAAAGTCGTTGGTACACCTGCTTCAAAGCCGATTTCTACAAATTCTGGCTTATTCGGTGTATCTTCTAATGCCAATGTCATCTCATATGCATCTTCTGGCGGCGCTGCCCATGGATCTTCTAAAATGCCACATTCGTTGCTGCGTCCCCATAAGTTTTGATCGATTGAAAATGGGCTATCTAAATTAATTGGAATTGGTACATCGTTTTCTTTTGCATATGCAATTTCTTCTTCACGTGACCACTTCCATTCACGTACAGGCGCAATCACTTCTAAGTAAGGATTTAATGCTTGAATAGAAACTTCAAAACGAACTTGGTCATTCCCTTTCCCTGTACATCCGTGCGCAACTGCAGTTGCACCTTCTTGTTCTGCAATTTCCACTAACTTTTTCGCAATAAGCGGACGAGATAATGCAGAGACAAGAGGATATTTCCCTTCGTATAATGTGTGTGCTTGCATTGCCATCAATGCATATTCATTCGCGAATTCCTCTTGAACATCCACCATATACGATTTAATCGCACCTACTGAAAGTGCCTTTTCTTTTACAAATGCTAAGTCTTTACCTTCCCCTAAGTCTAAACAAAGCGCGATAATATCATAATTCTTCTCTTGTAACCATTTAATTGCAACGGAAGTATCAAGACCTCCGGAATATGCTAACACAACTTTTTTCTTCTCCATTTTGCATCCCCCTAAAGAATAAATATTCATTTTCTTTTATAATAATTCACACTTTAACACCTTTTACAAAATGTATCAAGGGTCATTTTCAAATTTTTTCAAACAATTTCATCGAACTTCTTTCTGTTTTTATGTAAAATAGAGGCAGGAAAATGGAGGGATGTCTATGAAAAAGTATTTTATATACAATGAACATCTAGGAATTGAAGTGCCGAACATACAAGAAAAATGGGAAGACATCTCTGAGCAAGCGCAGCATTCTATTTTATTAAAATGGGAACAGGTTCGCGGGAAAATACCTGATCGTATAAAGGAACTTGAGCACCATATTAACGCGAAACAGCACCGCTTAAATAACGAAGAAGACTTCGAAATTTCTTGCAAGCTTAATTCAGAGATTGCCGATCTCGCTTCCATCATTAATGACCTTTGGCTTTGGTATCGACTCACTCAAAATGTATCTGAGGGAAAAGCACACCAATGAAAAAAGCATGCCCCTCAATTACTTTGGGTCATGCTTTTTTGTCGTAACACGATTTACAATATATCTCTTGTGCTGTTTTCGCCAAACACACATCAAACGGACCAACTAATATACTTCTTTCTTTTGGCAACTTTACAAAAGCAACTAGCTCTTCTTCATATTGAATCTTTTTCTGACATGAAACGCATATTAATGCTTTTCTTTTGAACATGTCTTTTAGCATGTCTCCATCCTCCCTTTCATCTATCTATATTAATATAATCTCATAATAATTATAATCTGTAAAAAAATGACACATCACAAAGTAAGGGATTCATATACTATGTACAAAAGGAGGCCTCAAAATTATGCGTGCTTTCATTATTATCGCTTTAACTTTTTTAAGTATCATTAGCTGGGATGCATTTTTTAAAGATAAAAGTGATGAGAACAATACAATTGAATAAAAACCCTTCTTTTCTTACTTATTGGACGAACTTCTAAAAGTTGTCCAGTTCTACGAAATAACTTAGGCTTTTCTACAAAAATATTTAAACATAATATTTTTTGTAGATTCCCTCCGGTTATTGTCGGTTTCCATCCGCATACATTTTTTGAAAGTATGATATAATAATATAAATCTTGAAGGAAGGGATTTTGATATCATGATCGCTCGAAGGAGCATGTGGCATCGTATTGACGAATCATACACGTAGCGTATTTTTCAGCTCAGATACTTTAGTCTAGCGAAAAAAATACGAGAGTGGGGAAATTATGATTGCCCGAAGGATAATTTGGCAAAAAAAAGACTCTTCTTACACATAGCGTTTTGTTTAGGACTTAATTGTTACTAGCTAAACAAAACTAAGAAGAGCAGGATTGCTAAATGAAGAATCCTACTCCACGTTTTGTTTAGTCGTTTTAAGACTTAAACTAAAACGAAGGTAGGGAGAATTGATGGACGAGAGGATTATTCGTTATTTCTTCAGCGACATATAGCGTAGTTAGTTTTTTCGTAAACTAACTGAAAGCTACATGTGAGCTCGTAGTTAGTTTACAACACAACAAGGACTACTAACTACGGAAAGAAGGAATAACGATGAGGAACATCCAAAGTCGACAAATTATTAAAGAAGTTTTTATGGTTTTAATCGGTTCATTTATTTTAGCAGCAGCGCTATATCACATTCACTTCCAAAACCACTTAACAGAAGGTGGCTTTGTAGGAATTGCACTATTCATCCAAAATTTTTATGATATTTCACCATCTATTTCAACTGTATTAATGGATATCCCTATTATTTTACTATGTGCTTCATTTTTAGGTAGAAAAATGGTTGGCTATTCATTCTTAGGTTCACTTTCATTCGGAGCATTTTATTCTCTTATGGAAAATTATTCTCCATTTACGGTAGATTTATCAAATAATTTATTTATAGCTGCAGTAGTTGGCGGTGCGTTAGCTGGTATTGGACTCGGTTTTATATTGCGATTTGGCGGTGCAACCGGTGGAGACGATATTTTAACAATTGTATTAAGTAAACGAACTCGTTTTACAATTGGGCAAATTTTCTTCGTCTTTGACGCGATTGTTCTTGCGCTTTCATTATATTATTTAAATTGGACAGAAATTGCTTTTACTATTCTTTCGATTGCCGTCCAGGCAAAAACGTTGGATTTAATTTACTATCCAAAAACAGAAAAGAAAGCAGCAAAGCAACCAGTATCTATTCCAATGTCCAAAAAACATGCGACAAACTAAAAAGCGAAAGGCTTCGGCCTCTCGCTTTTTTTCATGCTCTCTTTTCTTTTTCTAATATGTAGCGTACTTGATAAAACTTATTTGCAAATTCAGTAACATTCCTCGTTAAGCGATAGTTCACTGTAGAGCCAATCGCCATTCCGAGTACAGGAATGCCTTGGAATACTTTACGACGAAGAGCATAAATCGAAAACGTCTTCAAAATTTGTTTTAACACAACCTCAGTAGAAGCTGGCTTTAACACTGCTTCGTCTCCTTCATAGAAGAATGAATCCTCTTGTTCGAGTTCTCTCAGTAAATTGTACCATGCATATTGCTGAAGTCTCGCCGGCAATAATGCTGTATGGAATACTTTTAATGCAAGCATCATTTCATACGGCTTGTTCACATCATGCCCAAATGATGTCGCAACAAGTTGGACAGCCTTCACATTTAACGCAATCATAACCGGAAAATCAGCCGTTAATAATAATAAACCACCAGCACCAGTTGCTCCGCCTTGTACGAATGAATATAGGCGATGACGTGCTGTTTGCTGCTCTGCTATGTATGTTAATTGATCAATAGATAACGCCTTCAAATCTTCAAGTTGCTCAATTGATTCATCAAATAATCTCGATGTTCCTAAAATACGATTACGTGCATCTAGCTGTGATTGTGAACTTTGAATAAGCGCATGCAAATGAAAGAGCCATCCATCTGCTTTCGTAAAAAAGTCTTTTCGTTTTTTCTCAGGCAGTTTCGCAATTGTCGTATGCAACCACTTATCAAACATCTTTTGAAAATCGGTCGCTTCTTGCTCTACTAATTGCCCTTCCCACTCTTTTATATTGTCTAAAATGGCTTGTTCTCGCTTCGATCGCATCGCAACAACCACCTCGTTCGATTTTTTTCTATTGTAACATATTTCCGCTTGTTCTTTGCAAATATGCTTGTATATCTCTATTCACATACCATTTTTTAATGACATAAAATATTAGCAAAAAGGATGAGATAACTCACATGAATCTATCCAATATAAAACAAAATTATAATGCAGTATTCAGCTTAGGACAAAACTGTTGGCCTGCTTGGGCATTATTTCAATTCAAATTATCACCATTTTTTGGTGTTATTGATTTTATGCTAAGTCCTTCATTAGAGAAAGTAAATTTATTATTACAAAATCGCTTTCACCGTTTTTTAGAATTAGAAAATTTGTCTTTCATCTCATTTTGGGATGATGATGCTAAGTTACGACTAAGAGACACTCTTTATGAAATCGACTCCTGTCATGACTTTAAAACAGATGTAAATACACCCACTTCTTGGCCTTCCTATACAGATATTAAATTAAATTATGAGCATCGGATTAATCGTTTTCTAACTACAATTGAAATGGAAGAATCAATATTATTTATTCGAACTGGAGGAACATATGAAGAAGCACTTTCTCTTGAACAAATTTTATCTCAAATGGTCAAACATAACTTCTCCGTCCTTTTACTACTTCCTGCCGATGTACCAACTATCACCCAAGAAGATTGGGGATTACAAAATATTTGTGTTATAAAATGCCCTATTATGGATGTATACCAGTACAATGAAGCATTTTGGAATGACTTATTTAATGGCATCACAATTCGGCCAAACGCTTAAATACACGTCACCTTTTATCACACCCTGCCTTATAATCATCCTTATACAAAATAAATAAGGAGTGATTATATATGTATCCACGTGCAAAAGCTTTTGGCATCGCTATACATCACGGTCGCCTTCTCGTACAAGAATATCATACAGGCGATGAAACATATTACCGACCTCTTGGCGGATCAATTGAACTTGGTGAAAAATCAGCACATACTGTTATTCGTGAATTTAAAGAAGAGCTTCATACAGAAGTGGAAATCACCAATTATTTAGGCTGCTTAGAAAACATCTTTCATCTAGATGAGGAAATTGGTCATGAAATCATTCAACTATATTCTTCACGCTTATTAGACACGTCACTATATGAAATGGAAATACTCAATATACAAGATGAACAAACAACGTCATATGCAAAATGGGTTCCCATTACTGCATTCATTCAGAAGGAAAAAGTACTATATCCGGATGGAATTTTGAAATATATCCAAAAGAAAAAAGACGAAATCCTATAGGATCTCGTCTTTCTTTTCATATAGTATATTAACCAATATCTCCAAGACGTAGTACGTCGCGAGCGATCATAACTTCTTCGTCAGTTGGAATTACGATAATTTTTACTGGAGAGTGTGGGAAGCTGATGAATGCTTCTTCACCGAATACGTTATTACGTTTTACGTCGAAGTATACGCCCATGTACTCAAGGCCTTCTAATACGCGCTCACGAATAATTGCACTGTTTTCACCTACACCAGCTGTGAAGATGATTGCGTCTACACCTTTCATACGAGCAGTGTAAGAACCGATGTATTTGTGGATACGGCTTACGAATACATCAAGTGCTACTTTCGCACGGTGGTCGCCTTCTTCTTCTTTCGCAATGATGTCACGTAGGTCACTAGAGTAACCAGTAAGACCTAACATACCACTCTTCTTGTTTAATACGCTAACTACTTCTTCTACTGTTTGGCCTGTTTTTTCCATGATGTATGGAATTAACGCAGGGTCAATGTTACCAGAACGTGTACCCATTGTTACACCAGCAAGTGGAGTGAAGCCCATAGAAGTATCGATTGATTTTCCGCCTTCTACTGCTGCGATACTTGCACCGTTACCTAAGTGACAAGAAAGTAGGCTTAAGTTTTCAATTGGGCGACCTAATAATTCAGCCGCACGCTCAGTTACGTATTTATGAGAAGTTCCGTGGAAACCGTATTTACGGATACCGAATTTTTCATAGTACTCATATGGTAAGCTGTATAGGAATGCAGATTCCGGCATTGTTTGGTGGAATGCTGTATCGAATACTGCTACTGCTGGTACGTTTGGTAGTACTTCTTGGAATGCTTTAATACCAACAAGGTTTGCTGGGTTGTGAAGTGGTGCTAAATCGCTTAATTCTTCGATATCAGCTAATACTTCATCAGTAATTAAAACAGAATCAGCAAATTTTTCGCCGCCGTGTACAACACGGTGACCGATACCGCCAATCTCATCAAGAGATTTTACGATTCCGTTTTCAGTTAACTTCTTAAGAAGCATATTAACTGCTACTGCGTGATCTGGGATGTTTGTAATTTCTTTTTGTTTTTCGCCATCTACAGTAATAGTGAAGATACTATCTTCTAAACCGATACGTTCTACTAAACCTTTTGTTAATACTGTTTCACTTGGCATTTCAAATAATTGGAATTTTAAGGAAGAGCTTCCTGCGTTAATCGCGATGATTTTTGACATCTAGTCTTTCGCCCCTTTTTCTCTTGGTAGTTGTGTGGATCATTCCACAAACCGCTCGATTTTATCTAATTAAATTCACTCAATATGAAAACGTTTCATCATCAGTAAATTTTATACTCACGATTTTAATTTAAACATCGTCCGACATATATTTCAAGTGAAAAAATTGTAACACCAAGAAAAAAAATATATTACAGATTTCAAAAAAATTCAGTTAAATCTTGTATATATTAAAAAATATGACAAATCCTATACATCTGTACTACACTAATCACTAACCCTGTTACATATAACTCACCTTATTTATGTGTTGCAAACCAAGTATTTAATTGATCCATAATGTTCTCCATAGCCTTCATGTTAGAGAATTTAGGTAATTCCACTAGTAGTGCCTGTTTCGGCATTGTTACACCCTGGCCTTTCTTTTGGAGAACAAATATACTTTTTGCATTTTTCTCGTTTTTAAACATGGAAACAGGTAGCTGTAACAAACCTTGAATAAAGCATGTTTCTTTAATAAATGCATGTAGTTTTGGCGCTTGATCACTTTCAAAAATGAAGTTTGGTACTAAGAAGAATAAATACCCGCCTTCTTTCGTATGTTTCACACTTTGTTCAATAAATAAATGATGCGCATATGACATTCCTTCATTTGCTTTTAACGTATATTCACTTGCACCGATTTCATTTGGATAGTAACCAATTGGTAAATCTGAAACGACTGCATCAACTGGATCGATATAAAGTGGTGCTAGTCCATCTTGGTGGAAGAATTCAATTGCATGCTTTTGTAAATTCGCATTTACTAAAGCAAGTTTAATTAGCACTTCATCCACTTCTACACCAAATCCACTCATTGCTAGTTCTTCTTTGGCACCATTAAATATTGTAGTCATTAAGTTACCTGTTCCAATTGCAGGGTCTAAAACTGTAATTTCTTTTTGCCCTTGCATAAATTTATGGAATAAATAACTCATGAACATTCCAACTGCATCAGGCGTCATTTCATGATTCGCTTGCACGCCTTCTTTCATTCCTTTTAAAATGGCTAGCTGAAATGCTTTACGAATTTCTTCCCCTTTATATGTTTCTTCATTAAACGTACTATATTCACGATTCAACCTTTCAATTGTTGATTCGGATAATTCCTCTTGTAAAATCGCTCCCTCAAACAAGTTATCACCTGTTTCTACAAGCGCCTCTAAATATGTTACATCTAATTCTTTACGTAAAACTACCGTAGAAGAATCAAAAATAGAAAATAATGTTTCTACTGCCTGACTCACGTACATTCCTCCTTCTCTCATTTACACATAACTTATATCATACCATAATCTAAATTTTTCCCAAAAGAAAAAGCGACCTCTTTTTAAGAGCTCCCTTTTAAGCGATGTATGCTGCAACGTCTTTTCTCATATATTGGTTCAGTTAACAATACATGAGAAAAGACGACCTCTTCTAAAGTAAAACTTTAATGAGAGGTCGTCTTCATTTACATTACTTCGCAGATTTAGCTGCTTCTAATGCTGCTTCATAGTTTGGATGACTTGTACCTTCGCCTACGTATTCTGCGTAAACTACTTTGTCATTGCTATCTACTACGAATACTGCACGAGCAAGTAAACGAAGTTCTTTCATTACTAAGCCGTAAGCTTCACCGAATGAAAGGTCACGGTGATCAGAAAGTGTTACAACATTTTCTAAACCGTTTGCTGCACACCAGCGTTTTTGAGCGAATGGTAAATCAGCGCTAATTGTTAATACTTTCGCGTTTTCAATACCTGCTGCATCTTGGTTGAAACGACGTGTTTGTGCATCACAAACACCTGTGTCGATTGAAGGTACAACACTAATTAATTTCACTTCGCCTTTGTATGTTTCTAAACTTACTGGAGATAAGTCGTTTGCTAATACTTGGAAGTTAGGCGCTTGATCGCCAACTTTAACTTCTGTTCCAACTAAAGTCATTGGGTTACCTTTAAAAGTTACATTTGCCACTTAAAAATCCTCCCTTATTTTAAACAAAATATGTACAATGTAAATGATAGTTTGTCCCTATCGATAATGCAAATAAAATCGCTTTATTTACAAAAAAATAAAGAAGCTAATCCATTGATTAGCTTCTTTACTCGTTAAATTTGAAATTCCGGATCATCTTCTTTTCGTTTATCCATCATTTCTTTCACTTTATCAACAGCTTGTGGTGCTAATTCAATTATTTTGTCAATGACATGTGTTTGTTTATCTAAATGTAAAACTTTCACACCTTCTCCATTTATAACGAGAAAGGCAACAGGATTAATGGAAACTCCACCACCGCTACCTCCTCCAAATGGATGACGGCCTGAATGCTCTACTTTACCAAATTCACTTCCACCAGCAGCAAAGCCAAAACTTACTTTCGAAACAGTAAGAATTACACTTCCATCTGCTGCTTTAATCGGGTCACCAACAATTGTATTTACATCAGTCATTTGTTTTAAATGCTGCATTGCGGTTGTCATTAAACCTTGAATTGGATGGTCCATTCTATATCCCCCCTATGCTTGAACAGATTTATCTGTCATACCAGACTTTTGTTTTCTCATAAACATGAGTAGTTTTACCGCTGTTTTCACAGTACGAAATATATGAAAGGAAGCTGTTAATTCACATCTTGATGCAAATCCCTTCCCTTGAAAAACAGGTGTAATTTCAAATTCTGGTACGTCGACAATATGCATATATTGTCCTACAACTCCAGCAGCCATTCCTTTTGTCCCCCATGCATATCCAGTGACAATTCCGGTACTAGCTGCATCACCTGCACCAATTTGCGTGTGCCATCTCCAACCATTGATTTTCACACGTTTGAGAAAATCTTTAACAATAGTATGAACTTCTTGAAGCTTTTTTATCAGTTCTCCAATGCTATCAAGTTGTGCCATAATTTTATTGTCTATTCCGCCATCTTTCTCAGCTTTTTCGATTTTCTGCCCCGTCTTTTTCTGTTGTTTTTCAATTCTTTCCAATACATCAAACGTATATCGAATCATCCATATTTTCACTTGAAATAAACATTGCTTTTCCATTTCTGAATATAAAAACGTCACCTTAAGCGATATTTTCGATAATAGTATAAGCAAAATAAAAAGTAGAAGAATTATCATTCCAATTACGAGCCATTTCATTCGTACCATCCTTTCACTCCATACCCATTATCGACAAGTTTATTCATCATTAAACAACCTTTGATAAAATTGAATATAAAAATTTTTCTAAAAATAAAAAGGGATTTTGACATTTTATATCGAAATATACTATTTGAGCATATCATTCAGAACACACTCTGATGGTATGCAGCACTAAGACTAGAAAATTTAACTGCAGTGGAGGGATACATAATGGCAAATCGTCGCAATTTATTTTTCTTTTATGGTGATGACAAAGTAACGCTCGTTGAAAAAATGAAACCAATATATCGTATTTTAGAGGAGAATGGATTTACCATATTAGATCATCCAAAAAATGCAAACGCTATCGTCAGCGTTGGAGATGATGGAACTTTCTTACAAGCCGTTCGTAAAACTGGTTTTAGGGAAGATTGCTTATACGCAGGTATTTCTACGAAAGATGAAATTTCTTTCTACTGCGATTTCCACATCGATCACGTTGATACAGCCCTTCAAGAAATTACAAAAAACGAAATTGAAGTGCGAAAGTATCCAACAATTAAAGTAGATGTAGATCACGGTACATCATTCCATTGTTTAAATGAGTTCTCATTACGCTCTAGCATCATTAAAACATTTGTCGTAGATGTACACGTCGACAATTTACATTTTGAAACATTTAGAGGTGATGGATTAGTTATCTCCACACCAACAGGAAGTACCGCTTACAATAAATCATTACATGGTGCAGTTGTCGATCCACTTATCCCATGTTTCCAAGTAAGCGAACTAGCATCTTTAAATAACAACACATACCGTACACTCGGATCACCGTTTCTTTTAAATCACGAGCGCACGTTAACTTTAACACTTAAACCAGATGGCAATGATTACCCTGTCATCGGAATGGATAACGAAGCACTTAGCATTAAGCAAGTGGAGAAAGCCGTTGTTCGTTTAAGCGATAAACAAATTAAAACTGTTAAATTAAAAAACAACTCTTTCTGGGAAAAAGTACAGAGAACATTTTTATAGTATTAAAATAACCGCAGAATTATGGGATTCCATAATTCTGCGGTTATTTATTTCTCAGCTGAAATTTAACGATGTTTCACGATTTTTTTGGAACAGGACAACAGTATATAAAATTATATCAACGATTCCATCCAAAATATCGATTTACCGACAAAAAGTGACTACACCATCAACCTATCTAAAAAGAGGAAGCATCACCAACATGTATTTTCGGAGCCGCTCCCTCAAACTTTTAGACGTTTTTTCTATAAACAATCTTCCCATCAATGACGGTCATTTCTGCCTGTACTTCTTTTATTTCTTCTGCCTCTATCTCAAATATGTTTCGATCTACTATCGTAAAGTCCGCTTCATATCCTTTTGCGATTTGTCCTCGCTTTCCTTCTTTTCCAATTGCATACGCACTTCCTGTTGTAAATAAAGAAACAGCCTCATATACCGTTAATCTTTCTTCTGGGATATAACATACACCATCAATAAAACTTCTACGTGTAACAGCACTATATATACCTAAAAACGGATTCACTTGTTCAATTGGAGCATCAGATCCACCATTGCAGTGTAATCCTGCTTCCAGTAATGTCTTCCAAGCGTACGCATACCGAAGACGATGCTCGCCTAGTTTTTCAATGACTGACGGGAAATCTGATGAAACAAAGACTGGTTGTATATCAATAATAGCTTGTAAGTTTTTCATTCTTTCAATCAACTCTTCACGAGCGAGCTGACAATGAATAATGCGGTCACGTAATCCTTCTGCTGGTGGATGTAATTCAAGCGCATCAATGACATATTCAAGCGATAAATCACCAATTGTATGAATCGCAACTGGCATATGTAAATCTCGTGCTTTTTTCACTAAACCTGCAAGCTCTTCACGTGAGAAGATTGCAACTCCATTTGTTTCCTGCGCATCTTCATACGGTTCACTTAATAAAGCTGTCCTTCCGCCAAAAGAGCCATCAGAAAAAATCTTCATCGCTCCAAATTCAATATAATGCTCATTTTCATATTCTTTTCGTTCATGTGCTACTTCATGGTGAACGAGCAAATGTGCTTTAAATGGCATTTCTTTTATAACATGAGAAAACGCATTATGTGTTTTTCTAAAACCACCGTAATAATTTAAATCTTCCGTATGCCCGCCAACGAGTCCATATTGCCAGCAGTCTGAAATTGCTGTTTGCAAAGCTCTTTGTAAATAAGCTTCATCAATTTCAGGCTGAACATGTTTCATTAATTCTTGTCCTTGTTCATATAAAAGCCCTGTTAACTTATTTGATGCATCCCGGCCAATTTTCCCGCCTTTCGGGTCTTGCGCCGCTTCTGTTATTTTCGCTTGTTCCAATATGTATGAATTCACCCATGTCACGTGACGACAAACACGCTTTAATAAAATCGGATGTTCTTTAGAGATTTCATCTAAATCACGTACATGAACTTGTTTTGTATCTGTAAAATTATTTTCATTCCATCCTTCTCCGATAATCCAAGATCCTTTTGGTGCTTCTTCTACGCGCTTCTGAACAAGAGTAAGCACTTCTTTATAAGATGTACAATTTGATAAATCTAGACGAAGTAACCTCTCCCCATGCCCAATAAGATGCATATGGCTATCAACAAGACCTGGAATCATCGTTTTCCCTTTTAAATCGTACAACTTCACCGCAGAATATCGGTTTTCTAACGCTTCTTTATTCCCCACATCAACAATGACGCCATCTTCGACGTAAACGGCTTCTACTTTTTCATTCTCTTCTCGCATTGTGTAAATGGTGCCGCCATACCAAATTTCTCCCATATGCCCATCCCCTTTTTCCTTTAGTCTACGAAATTAGTACGTATAAAAAAAGCACCATTTCGATTAAAAATGGTGCTTTTCCACAAATTAATTTTGTTCAGTAGGATTCGTTGTAATTTGCCATTCAATGCTAAATTTATCTTTTACTTGTCCGTATGCTGGGCTCCAGAACGTTTCTTGCAGTGGCATAATAACTTCGCCACCTTCTTGTAACTTATCGAATACTTCTTTCGCTTTTTCCGCGTTACTAATTTGAATTGCAATTGTCACTTGAGATCCAATCGCATGCCCTTGACCTGGGAATGTATCAGAAATCATAAGTTTCGTATTACCAACTTTTAAAGTAGCATGTGCAACGCGCTCTTTTGCTTCAGCTGGAATTGGGTATTCTGGATTTTCAGGCATCTCACCAAAAGTTTGCATTACTTCTACTTGTGCGTCTAACGCCTCTTTATAAAGCTGTACAGCCTCTTGCCCACCACCATCTAAAACTAAGTACGGATTAATACCTAAAATCATACGGACACCTCTTTTTTAAATTTATAAATCGAACTTATGTTCGTTTTATAATATCATACATGTAACATTTCATTCAACTATTTACTTCACTATTTTCAAAATTATTTTGAGGGCAGCTCCATCTCTTGTTTTCTAAGTTCAATACGGCGAATTTTTCCAGAAATCGTTTTTGGTAGTTCATCTACAAATTCAATTTTGCGAGGGTATTTATATGGTGCAGTGAGTTCTTTGACGTGTTGTTGGAGTACTGGTATCAGTATTTCTTCGTTCTTTTCTATATTCTCTCTTAATACGATAAATGCCTTCACGACACTTCCACGAATTTCATCAGGGCTTGCGACAACCGCACACTCTCTTACGTAAGGATGTTTTACAAGCGCATCTTCTACTTCAAACGGTCCGATTGTATAACCAGAGCTAATAATAATATCATCACCGCGCCCTTCAAACCAGAAATAGCCTTCTTCATCCTTTTTCGCTTTATCACCGGTAATATAATAATCACCGCGGAATTGCATCGCTGTGCGCTCATTGTCTTTATAATATTGTTTAAAGAGTGCTGGTGTTTCAATGTGAACTGCAATATCACCAACTTCTCCTACCTGCACCGGAATACCTTCCTCATTTACGATATCAACATGGTTGCCTGGCGTCGGTTTTCCCATTGATCCTGGTCTAATGTCCATCCCTTTCATTATCCCAACGAGTAATGTGTTTTCCGTTTGCCCATAACCGTCTCTTACCGTAATATCAAAATGCCTTTGGAACGTTTCAATAACTTCCCTGTTTAACGGCTCACCAGCTGATACAGCGCTATGTAGCGCTTCTAAATTGTACTCACTTAAGTTTTCTACCTTTGCCATTAATCTATACTCAGTCGGCGTACAACAAAGTACATTCACCTTGTTATCGCCTAATAAATTTAAATACGTTTTTGGTTCAAACTTACCATTGTATACAAATCCTGTTGCACCTGAACCGAGAGTCGCTACAAATGGGCTCCAAATCCACTTTTGCCAGCCTGGACTAGCCGTTGCCCATACAACATCATTTCCTTCAATTCCGAGCCAGTTTGGAGCGCTTGTACGTAAATGAGCGTATGCCCATGCATGCGTATGAACAACTCCTTTTGGATTTCCTGTCGTCCCTGACGTATAAGATAAAAAGACCATATCTTCTTTATCTGTCTTCGCCATTTCTAACATGTCACTTTCTGTTTCTAATGCTGTTTTTAAATTTTTCCAACCATCTACTGAACGCTCGCTCAAGACGAATTTCTGAAGAGATTCCACCGCTTCTACGCCGTCGAATTGTCCAATATACGGTTCGTAACTTACGATTGCTTTCACTTCTCCGTGCCCAATACGATACTCAATATCTTTTTTACGCAACATTTCTGAGCTTGGAATAACGACAAACCCTGCTTTAATCGCAGCAATATACGTCATGTAAGCTTCAATTAAGCGCGGCATCATAATAAGGAGCTTGTCCCCTTTTTGCAAGCCACTTTTTATAAAAGCGTTTCCAATTTTATTCGCGCCTTGCATTAATTCAAAATATGTAACCTCTCGTCTATTTCCTTTATCATCTTGCCAAATTAAAGCAAGCTTCTCTTTATCATTCGTATATTTCTCTATTTCTGAAACTAAATTATAAGACTGCGGTGCCAACAATTCCTCTCTCTTCATAAACATCCTCCTTTATTTCTATGCCTCCCTTATATAATAAAGAATTTTCAGTAAATTTTGAACCCTCTTCTTTTGACAATTTTTTTATATCCATGTCGAACCGTTGAATAAATTTATATCGATTTACCGATAAACAATGACAAAAAAGAAAGAGCGGGAGAACCCGCTCTTTCTAAGCCATCGTATATGGGATTATTTTTGGTAACCGCCTAATTGTTGCTCAGCTAGTGAAACTAGACGTTTAGTGATTTCGCCACCAACAGAACCGTTAGCGCGAGATGTTGCATCAGCTCCAAGTTGAACACCAAACTCTTGAGCGATTTCGTATTTCATTTGATCTAATGCTGCTTGAGCACCAGACACTGCTAATTTATTTGTGCTTGCCATGTTGTATCACCTCCTTGTGAGTATAGAGTGTGATAAACAACATGACTTCATACACATTTGAATGTGGTAATTTATGGGTTTAGAAAAGTTCTTCGAATTTTTCTTCTTCCGCCACTACTTCTACTGTTTGTAATACCATTGTTTCTTTGTTCGCTACAGCCTCTTCGATTAACGGCGCGAAATCGTACTTCGCTTCAAAACGATTTGCTTTCTCACGCTTCGGTTTCGTCGATGGACTTGCTGGTGTAAATACTGTACAGCAGTCTTCATATGGACGAATTGAAATATCATACGTTCCAATTTCATTTGCAATTTTAATAATTTCTAATTTATCCATCGTAATAAGCGGACGAATAACAGGATAGTTTGTCACTTCGTTAATCGTATGCATACTATCTAACGTTTGGCTCGCTACTTGTCCAAGACTTTCACCAGTGGTAATTGCAAGTGCATTACGCTCCTCTGCAATACGCTCTGTAATACGCATCATCATACGACGCATAACTGTCATAGAGTAACTAGATGGAATTTCTTTATTAATCGTTTTTTGCACTTCAGTAAATGGAACAAGGTGAAGTGTTACACGTTTACAGTATTTCGTTAACTCTTGTGCTAAATCGATTACTTTTTGTTTCGCACGCTCACTTGTGAAAGGTGGACTATGGAAGTGAACTGCTTCCACAGATACGCCGCGTTTCATCGTTAAGTAAGTTGCTACCGGGCTATCGATACCACCAGAAAGAAGTACCATTACTTTTCCGCCAACGCCAACTGGTAAACCGCCAGCTCCCATGTGCTCACCACACATAATATAGCTGTAACCACTGCGAATTTCTATACGTACATTCACATCTGGATTATGAACATCTACTGTGATATCCTCTGTATTTTCTAAAATGTGCCCACCGATTTCTGGAAGTAATTCCATCGTCTTCATTGGGAATCGCTTATCAGAACGGTGCACTGTAATTTTAAATGTTTTCACATCGCCTTTTACTTGTAAGAAAGCTGCTAATGCACCTTTTTTAATATCTTCTAATTCTGATGGTACTTTCATCGCTAAGTTAAACTTATGAATACCGAATACATCTTTCAATCTTTCAGAAATTGCTTCATGGTCTTCACCATTTAACTGAATGTACATACGATCATGTGTTGCATCAATTTTAATGTTTGGGAATTTTTTTAATTTGAATTTCACGTTATCTTTTAACGTACTTACAAACTTAGAACGGTTCTTACCTTTTGTCGTCATCTCTCCATAACGAACTAAAATATATTCATATGTCATCATATTTCTTTACCTCATCACTTCATATAATTTTGGCATTGTCGCTTTAACAATACCTTCAAATTGGTTTACTTCTTCCATCGTGTTTTCCGGTGCTAGACTAATGCGGATTGCGCTTGCAGCTGCGGCATGCGGTATTCCCATTGATACTAGTACTCGGCTCACTTCATTTGCTTTTGAAGAACAAGCAGACTTCGTTGATACATATACACCATGCTCTTCTAAAGCATGAACGACCACTTCTGGTTTTAAACCAACAAATGATACATTTAAAATGTGCGGTGCCGCATATTCAAGTGACGTATTAATCGTTACATCTTCCATCTCTTTAAAGACACGGACAAGCTCTGCTTGTAAATTTTGCAAATGAACTACCTTTTCTTTCACTTGCTCCATCGTCATACGAAGTGCTTTTACCATCGCTACAATACCAGGTAAGTTTTCTGTTCCTGAACGATACTTAAGCTCTTGTTGACCACCTGATAAGATTGGATCTAATCTTACACCATCACGTACGTAAAGAAGACCTGTCCCCTTTACGCTATGAAATTTATGCCCAGATATTGAACAAAGGTCAATATGAGAAGCGTATAAATCAAGCGGTACTTTTCCTATCCCTTGCACATGGTCCACGTGGAATCTTATTTTCGGATAGTTCGATAATAATGTTCCAATTTCAGCAACAGGCTGAATCGCTCCAGTCTCGTTGTTCACGTGAATAATTGACACAAGAATCGTATCTTCACGAAGCGCTCGTTGTATATCCTCTACCGATACAACACCGTGCTCGTTAACCGGTAAATACGTTACATCAAAACCGAGATCTTCTAATTGTTTATATGCCTCAAACACAGACGCGTGTTCAATATTTGTTGTAATGATATGTTTACCGCGCGAACGATTCCTCATCGCTATCCCTTTAATCGCAAGGTTATTCCCTTCCGTTCCACCCGATGTGAAAATAATTTCAGAAGGTTTAACGTGAAGGAGCTGTGCTGCAATCGTTCTCGATTGTGTTAATAGACGCTCTGCCTCTCCTCCAAGCGAATGAATAGAAGAAGGATTTCCAAAATATTTCCCTGCAACCGTTACATACGATTGAAGAGCTTCTGGATATGGCTTTGTCGTCGCACTATTATCAAAATAGATCATCGTTCTTCCCCTTTCAGCGCTGTCACATCGTATAATCATATCATAAATACGTGTAATTACGCTAAAACTACTCAAAGGTTCCGTTATATTTTAAAACGAATAACCTTACTGTATTCCGCTATTCATTATAGCAACATCGCCTCCAAAATTACACAAAAAAACAAACCCTTTATTAAAGGGTTTGTTCATTGTCTACATATTCAGCTATTTTTTGAACAACGCCAGGTTCAAGTTGCTCTAATACAGAAGCCGCTTGTTCTAAAGCTGCATCGTATTGATATTCACGGAATAATTTCTCCGCATAATCTAAGCTTTCTGCAAGATTCTCATCATGACTGCGGTAACGATTACCGTATTGAATTAATTTTTCAACTAAATATGCTTGTCCAATTAACTCTTCCGTCATTTCAGATACACCATTAACAGTTGTATACGCCTCTTCTAAACTGCTATTTACAGCATTCATATTTAACGGCTTTACTTCTAATTGATCATATACAGCTTGCATTGCCATTTGTCCTCTTTGTAAATCTTCCATAATACTCTCTGGAAGACCTGGCAAATTCGACTTTTGCATAAAGCGTTTCGTTTCGAAAATAGTATTACGCATTTCTTGTAACTTCTCACGCGCTTCGAATTCTTCTTTACGCATCGTTTGCAACATTTCTTTATATTCTGCATGAAGTACTTTTAACGTTTCACATTGCTCATAAATCTCTTCTAGTTCCTCACGAATAATAGAGAAGGCGATATCTTGTTCAGCAACGCGTATTTGCAACACTTCGAAACGTTTCATTAAAATATGCATTTGCTTTTCAATTACTTTTTGTGACTCAATATCTTTGTCTTGTAATTGATAACTTTGTTTTACAAGTTGTGTTTCTGCTTTCGTTTCAATTGTTTCAGTGCGAATTTCTTCTAAATCTTCATAAACAGAAAGTGTTTTTTGCTCCACATAATGTTTCGCATGCACTTCTTGTTCAAGTTGATCATAAAAACTGTCTAAACGAGTTTTTAAGTTCTCTACTTTTTCTGCTGCTTCCGTTATATAAAGCTCCTGTATATCCATTAAACATGTGTGTAGTTGTGTCGTCATATCGCGGACTTCTTTAGGAATTTCCAAATACTCTAATACATAGCCTTGTCTTATCATATCATCATGACCTTGTAATAAGTCTTCCAGCTGAACTGGTAATGTCGCTTGACACTCTACTAATAAATCTGGAATTTGATGAATGATGATTTCTAAACTTGCTAAACCTTCTTCTAAACTAATAACAATTTCTCTCGCTTTTAAATAATCACCATTATCTGTTGCCTCTTCAAAAGTTTTGAACTTCTCGGATTCAACATCTAACATCTCTTCGATTTTTTGCTCAGCTGCTCCATACATGTGTCGATGAGCAAGAACGCTCTTTTTCATACTACGATATGTATCACGTAACCCTTCAATTTCCGAGCTATTTTTTTCATGGCTTTCTAACAATTGCTGTAATTCATTTAAAATGTCTGTAATACGATTATCAGCGTCATCCAAACCACTTATGGATTCATTCATCGCATGCTTTGCTTTTCGGAAGGAGAATTGCGAGGCGAATTTTCGCGCTTGCGCTAAATCTTTGTCAGCTTTCGGAAGGGTTGTTGATACAATTTCATCCCATTCTTCACGCCATTTACCAAACAGTTCTTCTGTTTGACCTGTCATATTTAAGTCTTTCACCCGTTTTAGTTCATCTGCCACAGGCTTATCTTTTATTTCTTGTTTCCACTGCTCCAGTGCTTCAATATCTTTATATGAACGATTTCTTATCACAAGCTCTATCATGAGCAGCACTAGAATAGAGCTTACTACAATGATAACGATCGTCAGGATAGAATCCATGCAAAAAAGCCTCCTAGTTATATCTCTTTTTTTGTCCGTTCCGTTTATGAAATGGAAGGCATTATGTATAAAAAGGGAATTCCCCTATATTTAACAACTAACAATGTACTAATCATACCATGTTATGACGTGTTTTTGACCTAGTTTTTTTTAAAATTTCATGTTTCTTTAAATGCACTTGTAATCTTTCTTAACATTCCGCTTATTTCATTCTCCAGCCTCAAATGAATGCAAGAAAGAGCACTCTTTCAGATGAGATACGAAATAAATCTTTCGTATTAGTGGTGGTTCTACAGAAATCGCACGCACGTTACCTTGCATTACCGCTTGCTGTACAGCGGTTTCCGGAAGCAACGTTATACCCAGTCCAGCTCCTACCATCGCAATCATCGGTTCTGCATAAGATGTTTCAACTGCAATGATCGGTTTCGTGCCCATATATTGAAACACATTCATAATCATTTTCCTTACATCGCATATTTCTGGGTATACGATTAACTTTTCATTTTGCAACTCTTCCATTCGGATTACCGTTTTCTCTTTATACGGATGATCATTTGAAACAGCACAAACGATTTTTTCTTCCCGCATTTCTTTTATATACGTAGCACCTTCTACTACTGAATCAATAAACATCGCTTCAATTTTTCGCGCTTTAAATAATTCCATTAATACTTTCGTATGCTCAATTTGCCATTCTATTTCATATGTATCCGCTAATAAGTCTTTACACTTTGATATGTAATGAGCAGCTAAACTCGGCAATATACCGATTGAAATTTTCTGCTTCTCTTGATATCCCTTCATTTCCGTTTTCACTTCACTTATCTGTTCCAAAATCGGTAACATTCTTTCTATAAATAACTCTCCAGCCTCTGTTAACTCCACCCCTTGAGCAGAGCGCTTGAGTAAAGTAACCTCTAAATCTGCTTCTAACCTTTGAATTTGCTTACTAAGCGCTGGTTGGGAAATATGTAAAAGTTTACTCGCCTTTGATAAACTTCGCGTATGCTTCACTTCAATAAACGATCGTACTGCCTCCAAATCCATCGTACACACCTCTAACAAAAAGTTATAACTGTCATAAAAAATCGATATTTCCTTTTAAGAAGAATCAATCTCTATACTTATTTCATCAACTTACTATAACGAAATGTAAAGGAGAATGAAACTCTTGGACAAAAAACAAATACTACTCGGCTCTCTTCTATGCCTGCTTGCTGTAACTGCTTGGGGATTTATGTTTCCTGTAATGGCAAATGCCTTGCAATTTATCGATCCGTTCTTCTTCACAACTATCCGATACGGATCTGCAGCTATTATTTTTCTTATTTTGCTATTAATTACTGAAGGAAAAACTTCACTCCGCTTAGAAAAAAGAACACTTTCTTTATTCTTTTACGGAACAGTCGGTTTCGCTGGATATGGTTTTCTAATTTTTTATGGCCAACAACTTGCCGGACCTTCTGGAGCCATCCATGCCGCGATGATTCAGTCTCTTATGCCACTCATCGCTTTATTATTGCAGTGGATAACAAAAAACAAACGCCCACAAAACTACACATTTCTTTGTATGTTCGTTGCATTACTCGGTGTTATGCTCGTCATTTCAAAAGGAAATATTCACTTATTATTTGGAGCAGCAAGCCACTTATCAACAAATATATTTATGTTATGCGGCGTTACTTGCTGGGTAATTTACACGAACGGCGGTGCTCGTTTTCAATCTTGGTCACCACTTCGATATACGACGTTAACTTGTTTATTCGGCTCGACTTCACTCATCGTTATTGTCACTTTCTTAACTTATACAAACATCGTTACTGTACCGTCGCTACGCACAATTATGAGCGTTCGTTTCGAACTCTTGTATATGTCGATTATTGCAGGTGTTATCGCTGTATTTTGCTGGAACACAGGAAATCGCTATATTTCATCTATTAACGGCATATTATTTATGAATTTAGTTCCTGTACTTGCACTTATCGGTTCTATCTTTCGAGGTTACACAGTCGACAAAATTGAAATTGCCGGCGCCTCATTAACAATTATTGCACTATTATGCAACAATTTATGGCAAAGAAAACAAGACATAAAAATCCCCACCTCAGTTCGTTAGGTGGGGATTTTTCACATATGAACAGCTCTTGGCAATTCATAGTACATATTCGCTTTATATAATGTTTGTTCCATCCATTGCTCAATTTCTTTCGTGTACATTTCTAGGAAAAATGTCTCGGACGGAAAAGAATGCAACACTTCTGATATATATTGTGGATATAAAAACGGCATATTTATCATGCCTTTTAATTGCGTCATAAACATTGTAAAAGATACCTTTTTAAACTCTTGTTTCATTTGTCCCTTTTTAATGATTTGCTCTATATAATATCTTTCTCTAGAAAAATAAACGGTCATCACTTCACGAATTAATGTCGTATCAAGCGAAAGCTCTCTATAAAAAAAACGTGTCAGTTCTCTATTATCAAATTGATATCGTAAAATCCCGCGCACCATTTGCGCCATCACATCTTTAGCCGATAAATATTCTCTCTGTTCAAATGACGTTTCAATTACATGAATATATCCTTCTAAAAAGTCAGTAATAAGCTGTTCTAATAAACCTTGCTTTCCAGCAAAATAATATGAAATATTCGCTACATTCACATCCGCTCGCTTTGCAATTTCTCGCACCGACGTTCCATCATAACCTTTCGTGTTAAACAACGATATTGCCGCATCAATTACTTTTTGTTTCGTCTGTTTCATGCGCTCACTTCCTCTCACTGAACAGCTATAGTTTAAATTTCTTGACTTTTAAGACAAATTCCTTTAATTTTCTATCGACAAAGTCATGTGAAATACATCGTATTTTGCTATCGTTTTACATATCTCGCTAAAAAGGGAGTTGTTTCCATGTTTACAAAAGAAAGTTATGCAGGATCTCGTGAAGAGCAATATGAGACAGTAATTAAACAACTGGATGCATTATTAACTGGCGAATCAAACGTAGTCGCAAACTTATCAAATGCGTCCGCACTATTAAACCAATTTTTAGATCGCGTTAATTGGGTTGGCTTTTATGTAACAGAAGGAAATCAGCTTGTTCTTGGACCATTCCAAGGAATGCCTGCTTGCGTACGTATTCCTTTCGGAAGAGGCGTTTGCGGCGCAGCAGCGGAAATGAAAACAACGCAGCTTGTGGCGGACGTCCATCAATTCCCAGGACATATCGCTTGCGATAGTGCTTCTAATTCAGAAATCGTTGTACCGATTCTGAAAGAAGGAAATGTCATTGGTGTACTTGATATTGATAGTCCTGAAAAAAATCGTTTTGACGAAGTAGATCAGCACTATTTAGAAAAGTTTGTGGAAACACTCCTAAAACATATTTAAAAAAGAAAAGAGCGAGTTGTCGATTTAGTACGTCATGTACGAAACCGATAACTCACTCTTTTTTATTGATTCACAGTAGATATTTTCTGTAACGCTTGCTCTAAATCAGAAACGATATCTTCCCATGATTCTAAACCGACAGATAAACGAATTAAATTATCGAAAATACCCATTTCTTTTCTTAGTTCAGCTGGAATCGCAGCGTGCGTCATCGTTGCTGGATGCTGAATTAATGTTTCTGTATCACCTAAACTTACCGCAATCGTAATAAAGTGAAGGTCATTGATAAACGCTTGCGTCTCTTCTTTTCCACCTTTTATTGAAAAAGAAATAACACCGCCGCCACGTTTCATTTGGCGAGATGCTAATTCCCCTTCTGGGTACCAAACACCTTCTACCGCGTCATGATTTTTCAGGAACGATACAATTTTTTCTGCATTATCACAATGGCGATCCATTCTTACCGCTAACGTCTTTAACCCGCGTAACAATAACCACGCATCAAACGGCGCCATAATACCACCGATATCTTTTCGCATCGGGCGAATTTTTTCAGCTAGCGCTTTTGTTTTACAAATCGTTACACCGGCTACAACATCACCATGGCCACCAATATATTTTGTTGCACTATGAACAACAGCGTCACAGCCAAGTTCAAGTGGTCTTTGTAAATAAGGTGAACAAAACGTATTATCAACAATCACAAGTAAGCCATTTCGCTTCGCAACCCGAATAACTTGTTTCAAATCAATTAATTTCATTGTTGGATTAATCGGTGTTTCAACGAAAATAAGCTTTGTATTTGGGCGGATTTTATTTTCAATATCAGCCTCTGTATCCATATCACAAAACGAATGCGTAATCATAAATTTCTCTTCTAACACTTCTAAAAAACCGTAAGTACACCCATATAATCCATTTGAACAAATAATATGATCTCCAGCCTTTAGAAAGCCAATTAAAGTTGCTGAAATAGCCGCCATGCCAGATCCAAAGGCAAGCGCTTCTTCTCCTCCCTCTAACACCGCCATACGCTCTTCAAATAATTTCACAGTTGGATTTCCAAGCCTTGAGTAAATATAAGATGGATCTACTCCCGCAAAACTCGCTTCACCTTGCTGTGCTGTCTCAAACGTAAATGTAGAAGTTTGAAATAAAGGTGGTGTTAAACTCCCTTTATTTTCATTTGATTCATAACCGTGATGAATTAATGCTGTCTCTATATGTTTCTTTTTCATAAAAACATCCCCCTTATGTCTTTATTGCGACATATCCACCAGTAAAAAACTGATGAACGTTTTTACTACATTTTATGTAAGCGTTTTATTTGTGTTTCTATCTCTTCTTTTATATTGTTTTAAATTCCTTCTTGTTAATTTCCAAAATTTATATGCATAAAACAAAAAGGGAGTCGCTTGACGAAACTCTGGGTAAAAGATATAATAGCGTTTGTGTAAAATAAAAAGGCAGCCTTGTAATGTGAGTTTATCGTTTGTATTTTGTTCCTCTGCGGAGGTGTATCTCGTAACTCCCTGCTGCTGGAGCGAAGGTACATGAAAACAAAATACCCGTAAATATCGATTACGTCTGTTTTTATTTTACGAAAATAAAAACATTTTTAAAGGAGGAGTCAACTATGGCTCGTTATACAGGTCCAGCTTGGAAACTGTCTCGTCGTCTTGGAATCTCTCTAAGCGGCACAGGAAAAGAATTAGAAAAACGCCCTTACGCACCAGGTCCTCACGGTCCTAACCAACGTAAGAAACTTTCAGAATACGGTTTACAATTACAAGAGAAACAAAAACTTCGTCACATGTACGGCATGACTGAGCGTCAATTCCGTCGCACATTTGACCAAGCAGGTAAAATGCCTGGTAAGCACGGCGAAAACTTCATGATCCTTCTTGAAGCTCGTCTTGACAACTTAGTTTACCGTATGGGCTTAGCTCGCACTCGTCGTGCAGCTCGCCAATTAGTAAACCACGGTCACATCACGGTTGATGGCGCTCGCGTAGATATCCCATCTTACCGCGTTAAACCTAACCAAACTATCAGCATTCGCGAAAAATCTAACAGCCTTGTTGTTGTTAAAGAAGCGATCGAAGTTAACAACTTCGTACCAGAATACTTAACTTTCGATGCTGATAAGTTAGAAGCTACTTACACTCGTCACGCTGAGCGTTCTGAGTTAGCAGCTGAAATCAACGAAGCATTAATCGTAGAGTTCTACTCTCGTTAATCTCGGTACTCTGCAAAGAGTATTATTAAAAGCCTCAGGAACCTTGTTTATCAAGGGGCCTGGGCTTTTTTTATTTATATAAATGCCGTATGTATAGTAAGATACTTCAAGAAAGTTTTTTCATGAAGTATGGATAATCGTCCTTACTTCTCTTTTATTCATTCCAACGATTGGATTCTCTTTAATACTAGCTCCGTTTATTGTGCAAAATTTTATAATTCATCTTCATTACATGCTGTTATACTTATTCCCTTAAACATATAATCATTTCGTTTCCAGACTACCCCTTTTTTCATTACTTCCACATTATATCTCAATAGAAAAAGCTACCAAAGAAACTAAAACGTTCTCTCTGGCAGCCTTTATTTATATATTAAAATTATTTATTTTCCTCTTTTTGAACATATACATAAGCATCTTTCTGCTCTTTATGTACATCAACCTTCGAATGCTCTGCAAGCTGACCCGCATTTAGCAAAGAAAAAATAATGAGCGCTTCTAGTGACATTTTGTTTTACCACTCCTTTCTATTTGTTATACGTTTATCATACCGCTTACATGTGATTTCCGTATGAACTCGAAAAGGAGATTAAAACAAAAAAGTTACAGAACTACTAACTATATTTTATCCCCGAAATGGTTTATTAAAGTAAATTCTTACGATATAATACCAGAAAATGGGGGTGTAATTCATTTTGACAATAAACCAAATGGTTCAACTAGGCAGTTCGTTTATGCTGTTTATTACTTCAGCTTTGATTAGTTGGTACCAAGGGAGTAATTTAATAGACTATCCCGATGAATGGAAATATAGCGCTAAGTTTACGAATTACTTTAAAGGCACCATTTCAAATTACCAAGATATTTATCAAATCGATTTCTTTATATATGCGGCAAAATTTTATCCAACAGCATTTATTGTTATGCTAATCAGCTTACTTTATATGCTCGTATTAATTCTTCATATTCTATTTAAAAGAAATCATGAGACAATTTAAATGCATACATAAAAACCCCGAACGATAGACTTTTCAGCCTACCATTCGGGGTACTATTTGTTTTACATTCGTTTCTGATTAGTAACGAATTAAGAAATATTTCTTTTTACCGCGGCGAATGATTGTGAATTTACCTTCGATGCGGTCGTTTTCTGTTACAACGTAGTCTAATGCTTGTGTACGCTCACCGTTTACGTAGATTGCACCATTCGTTACATCTTCACGCGCTTGACGTTTAGATGGAGAGATTTTGCTTTCTACAAGTAAGTCGATTAATACTGTATCTTCTACAGTGCGTTCTACAGATGGTACGTCTTTGAATCCTTGCTCGATTTCGCTTGCAGTCAGTTCTGCTACAGAACCGCTAAATAATGCAGCTGAAATTTTAATCGCTTGCTCTAATGCTTCTTCACCATGAACAAGTTTTGTCATTTCAGATCCTAATGCTTTTTGTGCTGCACGTTTTTCTGGTGCTTCAGCTACTTGCTTTTCAAGCTCAAGAATTTCTTCATGAGATAAGAATGTGAAGTATTTTAAGTATTTAACAACGTCGCGGTCATCTGTGTTAATCCAGAATTGGTAGAACTCGTAAGGAGTTGTTTTCTCTGGGTCTAACCAAATTGCGCCGCCTTCTGTTTTACCAAACTTCGTACCGTCAGATTTTGTAACTAGTGGAATTGTTAAACCGAACGCTTTCGCATCTTCTTCTGATTTACGGATTAATTCAAGACCAGCTGTAATGTTACCCCATTGGTCACTACCACCGATTTGTAGACGGCAATTATGGTTTTGGTATAAGTTCAAGAAGTCGTATGATTGTAAAATCATATAACTAAACTCAGTGAATGAAATACCAGTATCTAAACGAGATGCTACTGTATCTTTTGCTAACATATAGTTTAAACCGAAGTTTTTACCGATATCGCGTAAGAATGAAATTACATCTAAGTTACCAAGCCAATCATAGTTATTAGCCATTGTTGCTGGGTTGTCCACGTTTTCAAATTCTAAGAAGTTTGAAAGTTGGTTTTTAATGCTTTCTGTGTAGTAAGCAACTGTATCTTTCGTATTTAATGTACGTTCTGCTTTTTTACCACTTGGGTCACCGATCATACCAGTACCACCGCCAACAAGTGCGATTGGTTGGTGACCAGCTAATTGGAAACGACGTAACATTAATACTGGTAACATATGACCGATGTGTAAGCTATCCGCTGTCGGGTCGAAACCACAGTATAATTTAACGCTTTCTTTTTCTAATAATTGCTCAAGTCCCTCAGCATCTGTTTGCTGATTAATTAGACCGCGAAATTCAAGATCTTGTAAAATACCCATATCCTACATACTCTCCTTTAAGTTCATTACTGGCGTGAAGGTTGAAAACATAAAAAAATCGCCCCTTTAAATAAGGGACGATTTTGATTATCGCGTTACCACCCTAGTTGCAGGCAAAAAAAAGCCTACCACCTTATTTACATAACGGCTTAGCACCGTCTTTTCCCTTTTGAATACAATTCAATCGAAAAAAGATGCTCTAGGGGCGTAATTCGCGATCATCTATGTGCTGATTTTCACCGGCCATCAGCTCTCTAAAACAGGGAAATGATCACTACTTCTCCCTTTCCACGCTCAATTATTCATATACTTTTCTTTATACCATCATTTATATAGGCGTGTCAAATAGAGGTCGGGTTTCTCTCCTTGCCAATCCTTTACAACGTCGCAAAGAGTATCGTAATAAGAGAAAGAATTGGAACACCAACTAATAACGATACATGAAATACAACCGATAAATCATTCCCAATCGTCGCCTCCACAGGATCTTTCGCTGGAGAACCAAGAAATCCGATTAATCGATCGAAACGACTTACCGTTTTTGGAAAATCCGGTATTTCTACATGGTCACTATCTAAATGCTGTTTTAATTTATATTCACTCTTAAAGGGATTTTCGCTCAATTTCATCCACCTCCAGCAATTGTTTCAATTTCTTTATTCCGTTATGGAGTCTCGATTTCACTGTTCCAATGGGAATGTTTAATATCTCTGCAATTTCTTTTTGCTGCATATCATGATAATAAGAAAGAATAAGGACAGCCCGCTGTTCTTCAGGAACCTTCAAAATTGCCTCTCTTACCGTGAGCCGGTCTTCGATAGAAAATTCTTTTTCCTGAATCGGCACTAAAAACGGCAAAAGCGTACGCCACTTTTTTCTTCTATTTAGTTTATTAATCATAAGACGATAACCAATTTGAAATAAATACGTTTTTATTTTGCCTTTTTCAGGTTCATACATATGTTTCTTACGTTCTAACGTCAAAAACGTATCTTGCACGAGATCGATACTTAATTGTTCATCTCGGTTAAATCGATATAAAAATGTGTATAGCGCTGGTTTGATCAAAACATATAGTTTTTCTCCCGCCTGTCTATCTCCACTTTGATACGCAAGCATGAGCTCCTCCTCAATCCCAATCTGCGCCATGATTTTTGATCTCCTTTATTCCTTTTAACGTTAATGAAATGCGGGAAATTAAATATGCACTTGCGACAATAATCCATACTTGCGATTGATTCGTAAAAAATTGAACATACGGGTTTTGTATTGTATGACCGGTTGAAACTAACAAGTTTAATGCTTGCACACATATACATGCATACACTGCCAGACAAGCCGAAATTGTATCAAATACATTCCAGCGAAAATACACTTTTGTTTTTGTAAAATCAATTTTATATCCATTTTTCCGTACTATATGTTTTCTATCAAATGGAATAATGATTGAAAACATAACGATCATCATGACCCCAGCTGTAATCATTGATACTTTAAATCCGATTGGCATCGGTAATAGCAAACCACAAGAAAATACGACTATAATTCCAAGTAAAGCAAAAGCAAGAAGTAATTTATTAGACATAAAAAAGCCTCCCTCATCTATTCTTTCATAAATGTATACAGACGAGGAAGGCACTTCGTTCAAATATTATTTTATTTTTTTAATAATCTTTGCAGGATTTCCGCCAACTACTACATTGTCCGGCACATCTTTCGTTACGACGGCGCCAGATGCGATCACCGCGTTGTCTCCAATTGTTACACCAGGATTAATAATCGCTCTTCCGCCAATCCATACGTTATCGCCAATTGTAACTGGTTTTCCATATTCTGATCCGCTTATGCGCTCTACTGGATCAAGCGGGTGCGTTGCTGTATAAATGTGAACACCTGGAGCTAACATACAGTTCACTCCGATTGTAACTGGGCATACGTCCAAAATCGTACAGTCAAAGTTCGCGTAAAAATTTTCGCCGACATGAATGTTATAACCGTAATCACATCTAAAAGAAGATTCAAGATGAATGTTATCTCCAGTCGTTCCGAATAGTTCTTTTACGATTGCACTACGTTCTTCTAGTTTTACTTCTGGTGTTTCATTTAATTTTCTCGTTAATATACGAGCTTGCTCCCTCTCTTGAACTAAAACGGGATCAGCCGGTATGTACATTTCCCCTTGTATCATCTTTTCTTTTTCTGTTTTCATTTCCTTCTCCCCTTCCAACACGTATATATAAGTTTATAATAACATAAAAAAGAAGGGTCTGAACGTATTCATTCAGACCCTTCCTCTTTTAATCTTCCATCGTCGATAAGTCACCTGTTGGTAAGTTTAACTCCCACGCTTTTAATACGCGGCGCATAATTTTGCCACTTCTCGTTTTCGGTAATTTATCTCTAAATTCAATTTGTCTTGGCGCTGCATGAGCTGCTAGACCTTTTTTCACAAATTGACGAATCTCTTCTTTTAATTCATCAGATGGTTCGTATCCTGCACGAAGCGCGATAAATGCTTTAATGATTTCCCCGCGCACTGGATCAGGAATACCAATTACACCAGCTTCTGCAACAGCAGCGTGCTCGATTAATTTACTTTCTACTTCAAATGGACCAACGCGCTCACCTGACGTCATAATTACATCGTCAATACGTCCTTGGAACCAGAAGTATCCGTCTTCATCCATATAAGCTGAATCACCTGATACGTACCAATCTCCTGGCATAAAGTAAGATTCATATTTTTGCTGGTTATTCCAGATTCCACGCATCATAGCTGGCCAACCTTTACCAATTGCTAAGTTACCCATTGTGTATGGAGGAACTTCATTTCCTTCATTATCAACAATCGCTGCTTTCACACCTGGAATTGGTTTACCCATTGAACCTGGACGGATTTCCATACAAGGGTAGTTACAAATAACTTGTCCACCTGTTTCTGTCATCCACCACGTATCATGAATACGAAGTCCAAATGCATTCATACCCCAGCGAATTACTTCTGGATTTAACGGTTCACCAACGCTTAATACGTGACGAACTTGTGATAAATCATATTTTTTAATTGCTTCTTGTCCAGCTCCCATTAACATCCGGAACGCTGTTGGTGCGCTATACCAAACTGTTACACCGTAATCTTGTAACGCTTCGTACCACGCTTCTGGACTAAATCTCCCACCTAAAATAACATTTGATGCCCCTACTAACCACGGTGCGAAAATACCGTAAGCTGTTCCAGTTACCCAGCCTGGGTCAGCTGTACACCAATATACATCATCTTCTTTTAAGTCCAGTACCCATTTTGCAGTTTGATAGTGCTGAACCATTGCGTTTTGTGCATGAAGGACGCCTTTTGGCTTACCAGTAGAGCCAGATGTGTAATGAAGGATTAAACCGTCTTCACGGCCTAACCATTCGATATGTAATTCTTTTGAAGCTTGTTCAAATAAAGGATTGAACGCTACAAGTTTACCGCCTTCTTCTGCATTGTCTCCAACAAGGAAGACAGTTTTTAAAGCTGGTAAATCATTTAATGGTATGCGCTCTAACAATTCAGGAGTTGTAATTAACACCTTTGCTTCGCTATCTTCTAAACGATCGCGAACTGCACCTTCCATAAATGCTTCAAATAACGGTCCAACAATTGCCCCTAATTTCACTGCACCAAGAAGCGCGAAATATAATTCTGGGGAACGTGGCATAAAAATAAAAACGCGATCGCCTTTCTCAACATCGCCATAGTTTTTCAGGACATTTCCTGCTTTATTAGAAAAATCCTTCATTTCCTTAAACGTATATTTCTCTTTTCGCGATCCATCTTGATAATAAAGTGCCACTTTATTCTTTCGATCGGATTTCGCATGCTTATCAATTGCCTCATACGCCATATTCACTCGGCCTGTTTCATTCCAAGTAAAATTTTTATTAACCTCTTCCCAGTTAAAATTCGCGTATGCCTCTTCATAATTCGGCAAATTATTTTCTCCTTTAATGACAGGAAGCGTTTCCACTTTCATACTTTACATCCCCCTCCTATGTATTCTATTATCTATTATAATGATATTATTAAAAATTTTCAGTATATTTGTTGATTTTTAGACAAATTTTTAATGACAAAATTCGATTCACATCGCATATATTATAAAGTACGATATTAATAGATTCACAAACCCTCAAGGTGGTGAGCAATAAATTGATTCATAAAAAAATATATAATGCCAGAAACTTAAAAACAGCGAAAGGCACTTTAATTATTGAAGGTCCTGTCTCTACACATAATCTTGAAATGTATGAATTCCATCCGGACTTAATTGCGTTTCGTCCTGCCGAGCAGCAATATAAAGCAATTGTCGAAATTTCTAAATTACCAGAAGCTCGTCTCATTATTGCTAGACATGACCAAACGATTGTTGGATATGTTACATACTTGTATCCTGATCCGCTCGAGCGATGGTCAGAAGGAAAGATTGAAAACTTAATTGAACTTGGGGCGATTGAAGTTGTCCCAGCCTTTCGCGGTTGCTCTGTCGGAAAAAACTTATTAGAAGTTTCAATGATGGACGATCATATGGAGGATTACATTATATTAACGACTGAATATTATTGGCACTGGGATTTAAAACAAACAGGCTTAAATGTTTGGGAATACCGAAAAGTAATGGAAAAAATGATGAATGCTGGTGGCTTACAATGGATGGCTACAGATGATCCTGAAATTTGTTCACATCCTGCTAACTGTTTAATGGTCCGCATCGGTAAACGTGTTGATACGGATTCTATTCAAGCATTTGATCGTCTACGTTTTCACAATCGTTTTATGTATTAATAAAGGGGGCAACTGGAATGATTGTAGAAGAAATTATGAATCAAGATGTAGTAACCTTGCATCCAAACGATACAATTGAAACAGCAATCCGAACGATACGCACGAAAGGCATTCGGCACATTCCAATTGTCGATCAAAATAATCATGTCGTAGGCATTATTTCTGATCGGGATGTAAGAGATGCCAGTCCGTCTATTTTAGATGAACAAGTTTCACTCGATATGCTGAAGCAACCACTTGAACTTATTATGAAACATCCTGTTATGACTTGCCATCCTCTTGATTTCGTTGAGGAAATTGCTACTTTATTTTTTGAAAATAAAATTGGCTGTCTCCCTGTTACAAAGGCTGGAAAGTTAGTGGGAATCATTTCTGAATCTACGGTACTGCACACGTTAGTGAAATTAACAGGAGCACATCAACCAAGTTCACAAATTGAAATTCAAGTAAAAAATGAACCTGGTATTCTCGGAAAAGTTGTTGCTATTTTTAGTGATTTACAAATAAATATCGTGAGCGTTCTCGTCTACCCAGCAAAAGATGAGAATGATAAAGTACTCGTTTTCCGCATTCAAACGATGAATCCGCTAAAAGTGATTGATGCACTTGAAGCAGAAGGCTATCGTGTTTTATGGCCGAACATAATGGGGATGCAAGCATGAGTAGCGCCTTCATTTATTCGGATGACTTTCGGGGCTATTCATTTAGCCCTGATCATCCTTTTAACCAACTGCGCGTCACACTCACGTATGATTTATTACAAAAGAGCGGTTTTATCTCTCCCTCTCAAGTCATCGCGCCACGGATGGCTACAGATGAAGAGATTGCCTACGTTCATACAGAGGAGTACATAAATGCGGTAAAACGTGCTGGAGAAGGTAAGTTAGAAAAATCAATTGCGATGACATATGGACTCGGAACAGAAGATACACCGATGTTTCCAAATATGCACGAAGCAAGTGCATTACTCGTTGGCGGTACATTAACAGCTGTCGATGCTGTTCTTTCCGGAAAAGTAAAGCACGCCCTCAATTTAGGCGGCGGCTTACATCATGGCTTCCGTGGTAAAGCATCTGGCTTTTGTATTTATAACGATAGCTCTATCGCAATGAAATATATTCAGAAGAAATACGGTTTACGCGTTTTATATATTGATACAGATGCTCATCACGGTGACGGGGTACAATGGTCTTTTTACGACGATCCTAACGTATGCACCATTTCATTACACGAAACTGGGCGTTATTTATTTCCTGGAACTGGCGCAGTAAATGAACGTGGACAAGGAAATGGATATAATTATTCTTTTAACGTTCCACTCGACGCTTTTACAGAAGACGAATCGTTTTTAGATTCATATCGAACAGTTGTAAAAGAAGTGGCAGCATACTTTAAACCGGATATTATTTTAACGCAAAATGGTGCTGATGCACATTATTACGATCCACTTACACACCTTTGCGCAACGATGAACATTTACCGTGAAATACCGAAGCTCGCTCGCGAAATCGCTAACGAATATTGCGACGGTCGCTGGATCGCTGTCGGCGGCGGTGGCTATGACCACTGGCGCGTCGTCCCAAGAGCTTGGGCACTCATTTGGCTCGAAATGAACAACATCCAAAACATCTCAGGTTATCTCCCTCCAGAATGGATTGATGCTTGGAAAGGACAAGCAGAAACCGACCTTCCCCTCACATGGGAAGATCCAGACAACATGTATAAACCTATCCCTCGAAAACCAGAAATTGAAGAAAAGAACGCATTAACTGTAGCGAAATCCCTTGAAATTATTCGGAATAATATGACAAAATCTTTGTACTAAGCAAAAAGGAGGCTCGTTTTGAATAGCCTCCTTTTATTTATTGTCGGTTTTTGTTGGTAAGTCGATATATTTCAAAAATCGCTGATATATTTTATTTAATAATTAACCGGTCCAACTTTTATGAGAAAAGGTCGTGATATTATGTGGAAACAACAAATAATCAACACGAAACGCGGCACATTTGAACTCTTTACAAAAGGAAATGGCGAACCGCTTTGTATTACACATCACTATTCACAATTTAATGAAACTGGCGATTACTTTGCAGATGTTTTCACTTCTACACATCGTGTATTCCTCATTAATTTACGAGACGCTGGTAACTCTGTAAAAGCCAAAGTAGAAAACGAATTAGGTATGATTGAAACGATTCACGACTTAGAAGCAATAAGAGAAGCTTTACAACTTCCAACATGGCATTTCGCTGGTCATTCAACAGGCGGTATGCTTGGACTTTTATATGCCATTACATATCCAACTTCCTTGCAATCATTAGTTATCGTCGGAGCCGCAGCAAGTAACTATACCGAAACACCATTTTGCATTTATCACCCAGCACATCCACAGTTTCATTATATGCAACAACTCATTGAAAACTTAAAAAGCCCTCACCTTACAAGTGAAGAACGGAAAGAACTATCTACTAAGAGAACAAAATTATCATTGTATAAACCAGAAAACTACAACTCTTATTTTGGTAAACCAATTGAAAAAGCAATGTCCGCTAGCCGGATGAATGCTTTTTCCAATGAATATCCATCGTTTGATTTAAGAGAGCATTTACCTTCCATCCAAACAAAGACCCTTATTACATGCGGAAGACACGATGTACAGTGCCCGATTCAGTATTCTATCGAGATGCATAGTGGCATAAGTAATTCTATCTTCATTCCATTTAAGGATAGTAACCATTATCCTTTTTTAGAAGAAGCTACTCAGTTTACTTCTACTACTCAAACATTTTATAAATCATTACGCCAGTACCGTTATTATTGATGAGATCTAAACACTGACAAAAAGCTCAAAGTCTCTATAAGACTATGAGCTTAATTTTCAGAAAAAATATTTCGTACTATATAAAAATAAAAGATAAAAGGAAAAGAGCACCAAACCTACATCAAGCAATACTGACTTTTTATCTCCGTCTTTTAAACCTATCGTAATATTAAAGATGCTTCTAACTATCCAACCTAACACCAAAAATAACCAGCCGAAATGATCATTTGTATAATCTTCATCATAAAACATTTGTATTGCACCAATAATTAATAAAATAATTATAATATTAGTTCCAATCCTTAAGGCCTTGTTTGATTTATTATCTTTTAATGTATCTCCCAAAATGTAGCACGCCCTCTCATGCTCTCCTATGTTTTATTTCTCTTTATATTTTAACATAAATTACCTATTTCCCCCTTTTCAATTCAAATCGCAACTGAAATACACCAATGCACATAAAAAAACCTGTCAATCACTCGACAGGTCCACTACACATTAAACCGATAACCAGCTCCCCATACTGTTTCAATATATTGCGGGTGAGCAGGGTCTCTTTCAATTTTTTCACGTAGCTTTCTTATATGAACAACAACCGTTGCTAAATCGCCAGCTGAGTCTAATCCCCAAATACGTTCAAATAATTGTTCTTTATTTAACACTTGGTTTGGATGCATTACAAAAAAGGTTAATAAATCAAATTCCTTCGTTGTAAACGCAACTTCTTCATTATTTATAAAAACTTTTCTAGCCCGCTGATCAATAGAAATCCCGTGAATGTATAATGTATCACGCTTCTTAACCATATTCCCTGATAATCTTTCATAACGAGAAATATGCGCTTTTACCCTTGCGACTAATTCACTTGGACTAAACGGTTTCGTTATATAATCATCCGCCCCTAAACCGAGTCCACGAATTTTATCTATATCTTCCTTCTTTGCTGAAACAAGTAAAATTGGAATGTCTTTAATAGCACGTATTTGTTTACAAATTTCAAATCCATTCATCTTCGGAAGCATAATATCTAAAATAATTAAGTCATAGTCTTCCTGAAGAGCCATTTGTAGACCTACTTCTCCTGAATGTTCTACATCGACTTGAAAATCACTAATTTCTAAATAATCTCGCTGTAATTCTGCAATACTTATTTCATCTTCTACTAGTAAAATTCTCTTCATTCTACTCACCACATTCCTGTACTTTTTTCAATGAGAAGAAAATACTTGTACCTTCCCCAAGCTTACTTTCCGCCCAAATTTCCCCGCCATGTTCTTCAACAATTTGCTTCGCTATCGCTAAGCCAAGTCCACTTCCACCTGTGCTAGAATTTCGCGATTGCTCTGCACGATAAAACCGCTCAAATATATACGGCAGCGTATCAGCTTCTATACCTGATCCATTGTCCATTACTTTCACAATAACTTTATTGTTATCACTTAATACTGTTACAGTAATTTCCTTCTCTTCTTTATCCATGTATTTCACACTATTATGAATTAAATTTGATATAACTCTATTTATCTTTTCGCAATCGGCCGTTACATATAGTGGTGATGAATGTAATTGTAAATGTACTTCTATACCTTCCTCACTTAAATCCATCTGCATCTCTTCTAATAATTCCTGCATAAACATGTTTAATTCTATCGTTTCAAACTGAAAAGGAACTCGATTCAAATCAAGCTTCGAAAACAAAAAGAGCTCATCAATGAGTGTATCCATATGTTTTGCCTTCGTATGAATGGTCGTTAAATACTTATCCATTTTTTCTGGCGTATTTGCGACTCCATCTTTTATGCCTTCCACATATCCGATAATAGATGTAATCGGTGTTTTTAAATCATGAGATATGTTCGAAATGAGCTCTTTTCGATTTTCTTCATACTGTGTTTGCATCTCTATCGACTCTTTTAATTTCTTTCTCATTTCCTCAAACCCTTGATTTAATTGCCCGATCTCATCATGCGATGTAACTGGAATTTGAAAATCTAAATTTCCTTCTTTAATTCTCCCAGTCGCATCTTTCAATACAAAAATTGGTTTTATCACACTTCTTGAGACGAAATAACTTACTAATCCAATGAGTAACATCGCTAACAGTAAAAGCGCTACAAACAAAATCGGAAATAATTTTTGTGTAAGATCGACAAATGAACTTTGCCTTTTTAGTACAAATATACTCCCTTCTTCATCCCCAGGAAAATAAAAATCAAATTTTACATATCGATAAAATGTGCCATTTAGTTCCGTTGTACCACGACTATTAATATTTGTCTTCTCGAATTTTGGAAGAGCTTTTGTTAAGGCTGAACTTTCAAATTCTTTCGAAGCATATGAAATAGTTTCTCCCTTTCTTACAGCTATTTTCACACCTTCTTCTTCAATTGATGAAACGAACGATTCATCTAATAGTTGCGATTGATGTTGCTTTGCCGCTAATTTCAATTCAAGAAAAGCACTTTCTTCTTCTGCCGTAAGCGGCTTTTGAATGTAAGAACTTTTATAGAAATTTTTCACTGACTGCAAGTCGCCTGTTATTGAAAAAACAATTAAAAATCCTGCGACTAATATAAGCGTAATGGAAACAAGAATCACGGCAATATAAGAAAATAAAAACCTTGTTTTAATAGACATCATTTACATCCTCACTTTACCCATCCTTCATATTCATAAGCATAAAAATATATGTTCAAATACTCAAGCGATTTTATAGTAATTTTAGCGTCAGTTTATAAAAATTTAATCTTCTTATTTTACAGTTGAAATGAGGAGGTTGAAATTCCATGTTCAAAAAAACATTAAGCATGATCTGTTGCGTAATTTTTTTGCAAGGTTGCTCGCAAGAACAAGAAGTTAAAAAGGAGATGACAAACATGGAGACAGCGCTACTAGCAGCTACTGAGAAACAGGAAACAGACACTATTATATCGTTACTCAAAAAAGGGGCTGACATAAATATAACAGACAATAAAGGACGTACTCCTCTTATGATTGCTACATACAAAAATGATATAAAAACTGCAAAAGTGCTTATTGAAGCAGGGGCTGACGTAAATATCCAAGACGATATGAAAAACAATCCCTTTCTATACGCCGGTGCAGAAGGTTACTTCGATATTTTAAAACTAACGATTGATGCCGGCGCAGATCCATCGCTTACGAATCGTTACGGTGGAACAGCCCTTATCCCCGCCTCAGAACATGGCTATATTGATGTTATAAAAGAACTCCTTACCCGAACAAATATCGATGTAAACCATGTAAATAACCTCGGATGGACAGCTTTAATGGAAGCCATCGTACTAAGTAACGGAGATGAAACACAACAACAAGTCATTCGCCTTCTTATTGAACACGGTGCAGATGTAAACATTCCAGACAACGATGGTGTTACACCGCTAGAACATGCTCGCGCTCATAACTTTGAAGAGATAGAGAAGATTTTGTTAGACGGACGTAAATAAAAAGCTATTTTTTGCCTTCCTCCCCCACCCTATGCTACATTTAACCCGTTACATTAATATTAATAGGGTGGGAATAAACATGAACAAACCTAAAATTGGGATGATTGGACTTGGAAGTATTGCACAAAAAGCCTATCTTCCAACACTTACAAAAGAAACAAATTGGGATTTTGTAGGGGCGTTTACACCTAACGCGGAGAAAAGGAAACAAGTTTGCCAGCAATACCGTATTCAAGACTTTCATTCTATTGAAACGTTAGCTTCGGAATGCGATGCAATCTTCGTTCATAGTTCAACTGCTACACATTATGAAATCGTTTCTGAACTTCTGAAAAAAGGAATCGATGTTTATGTTGATAAGCCGCTAGCAGCTACAGTAGAACAAGCTGAGAAACTAGTCGAGTTGAGCGAGAAGTATAACCGAAAGTTAATGGTCGGATTTAATCGCCGATTCGTTCCTATGTACGTTGCTGCCAAAGAGCAAGCTCATGATATTTCATGGATTCGAATTGAAAAGCACCGCACAAATAAGGTGGGGCCATATACGTACGAATTTACTATGTTAGATGATTACTTACATATTGTAGATACTGCTCGCTGGTTAGCTAATGATGAACTTAACGTCGTTCACAATATGATGCAAATCAATGAAAAGAATGAACTTCTTTACGGACATCATACATATACAACTTCAAATGGACTATTACTTTCTACCGCAATGCATCGCCATGCAGGTACAAATTTAGAGCAAATTGAACTTGTAACGACAGGGAAAATCATTCGCGTAAAAAATATGAATACATTTGAAATTGAACAAGAAAACTCCGTTTCACAAAGCGGTTCACCATCATGGGATACAACGTTAAAACAACGTGGCTTTGAAGATGCTGTTCATCATTTTATCGAATGTGTACACGGAAATACAAAGCCTGTTGTAGATGGATTAGAAGGGTTAAAAACACAGCAATTGCTCCAATCTTTACTGCATTCGGCAAACAAAAATTAAAACGGATACATTTTTCAGAATTTACTTTCATTCCCATTTCCTCTTTATTTCTATCACAAATTTCTATAGAATATGTTGATAGGAATTATAAATTTCATAATGAATCGTGGAAAGGATGGGATTGACACATGTGGAACGAGTTTAAAAAATTCGCGTTCAAAGGGAATGTAATTGATTTAGCTGTCGGGGTTGTAATCGGTGCTGCATTCGGTAAAATCGTTAGTTCTTTAGTAAAAGATATCATCACACCATTACTTGGTATGGTATTAGGTGGCGTTGACTTTACAGATTTAAAAATTTCATTCGGTAAATCATCTATTATGTATGGTAACTTCATCCAAACTATTTTTGATTTCTTAATTATTGCAGCTGCTATCTTTATGTTTGTTAAAGTTTTCAATAAACTAACATCTAAAAGAGAAGAAGAGGAAGAAAAGACAGAAGAAATTCCAGAACCAACAAAAGAAGAAGTTCTTCTTGGCGAAATTCGCGACTTACTAAAACAACAAAACTCTTCTAAAGATAGAGCATAATTGAACGGATAAAAGGCATGCCCCTTAGGGACATGCCTTTTTTTATGCTATAACGTTTCCGAATTCATATGAATAAATATAATAATACCTGCAACCATAAGTACCATAATGCTACCTGCAAATAGTGTAATACCAATAAACATTAAACTCGTACTTAAATCTATCGAAATACTTTCAATAAAAATAGAAATTACATACGTGATAAGGGCGATTCCTGCAAGAATACTTCCTGGAACAAATCGCTTTAAGCCATTTTGTTTTAACGTCATATATGCAAAAATAGCGGTCATGCAAAGCGTAATTATCCAAAGAACGATCATCTCTTCTCCCCCCTCACAAGCCTTTTCTTTCTATTATACATGACATTGCCCTATAATAGTTAAATTTGCACTTGTGTGACATATAACAAGGAATCTCCCCCACTGTAGCGAAAGCATTACAACATACACTTACACAATAAGGAGGCTTTCATTTGGAATACACTACCACATGCAATTTGGAGCTAGCCGAAAGATTCGATTATGTTACGATTGACTTAGAAAAACAGTTTTTTTGCATCGACGTTGTAAATTTGCAAAGCAATACAGCTGTACTAAAAATATCAATTAACTTGGAAAAAGATGAAACAATGGTAGAGGGAAATATAATTCAGTACGATACTTTGTACATAGACACATTATTACAAGGATTAAAATGTATTGCTCAAACATGTATTGATCGCAATTTAAGAAACCAAGAAGAACTGCTCGCATTTTTAGAAGAAAATTAGCTCAAAGAAAAAATGGTTATTTTTTCTTTTTATTGATATAATTGTTATATATAAATGTTCTTTGTGAGGGAGTGTTCATAATGATCTGGATTTCACTAATCGTATTAGCCTATTTCATCATTCTCGTTCCAATACAGTATAACTACATTAAAATGCTCAAAGAAAAACAGAAAAAAATGAACGTCTCACAAAATGAACTATACGATAATATGTCTTATGAAGAATCTCAAGTACATTACCATTATCAAAGTAATGTATTTACAATACCAGCCTCACTTGTAGCAAGTATTGTTTATAGAGTAAAACATCAAGCATAAGGAGAACACTCTCATATGTATGCTGTAAAATTATTGTTTGAATCTGTTCATTCAGGTGATCCTCATCCTAGTAAAATGGATGAGCATTATGAAGAGAATCACGATACGCTTTTTGAAGAAAGTATTATTCTCGTTAAAGCAAACAGTTTAGAAGAGGCTCATGAACTAGGGGAAAAGGTAGCTATACAATCTGTAGATACGTACGATAATATGTACGATCAGCAAATAACGTGGAAATTTCGAAAAGTGCTTCATGTTTTCGAGTTAGACGATACGCCATTTGATACAGGAAAAGAATTGTACGCAAGATTTTTACATGTTAAGAAAAATGAAACTGTAGATACAGTAGTAAAAAAATACTACCCTGAATATGAATAAAAGCTCACAGCTATCGCTGTGAGCTTTTTTATTCTTACTTCGTTGAATCTCTAAATTGGATGCGGTGAGGTAAGATAACAGTGTGATCTTCCACTTTTTCTTTGTTCATATACTTTGTTAATAGACGCATTGCTACTGCACCGATATCATACATTGGTTGTACAACTGTTGAAAGCTGCGGGCGTACCATTAATGCAAGGCGTGTGTTATCAAAGCCAAGCACTTCTACATCAGTTGGTACGTTTAATCCAGCGTCTTGTGCTGCGTGGATTACACCTAGTGCCATTTCATCAGAAGATACGAAGATTGCTGTTGGCTTCTCATCCATGCTCCAAAGTTTTTCGAATGCTTCGATACCTGAATCATATGTGTAATCTCCATCGATTGTAAGATTTTCATCATATGAAATACCAGCTTCTTCTAAAGCCTTTTTATAACCTTGTAACTTCTTCGCGCTTCCCGCTTTATCAATGAAAGGACCAGAGACGAAACCGATACGTTTATGTCCTTGCTCAATAAAATGCGTCATTGCATCATAAGCTGCTTGTGTATAATCAATATTTACTGATGGCGTTTCATTTTGCTCATCAAATGATGCTGCTAATACAATCGGTACTGGAGATTTTTTGAATTCTTCAATGTGAACATCTGTAATATCTTCACCCATGAAAACAATCCCGTCCACTTGTTTTCCAAGCATCGTATTTAATAAGTGAAACTCTTTCTCTTTATTTTGATCAGAGTTACTTAAAATGATGTTATATTTGTACATTGTTGCGATATCTTCGATTCCACGAGCAAGTTCTGCATAAAACGTATTTGAGATATCAGGAATAATAACACCCACTGTAGTTGTCTTCTTACTTGCTAGTCCACGTGCTACCGCATTTGGGCGGTATCCTAAACGATCAATTGCTTCTAATACTTTCTTTCTTGTTGTAGGCTTTACATTTGGGTTACCGTTCACAACACGTGATACGGTAGCCATTGAAACATTTGCTTCACGAGCTACATCATAGATTGTTACGTTCATCTCTTCGCACACTCCTTCTATTTATGTTATCTATTTTTATGTATCGGTTCACTTGAATGAAAAAAAGACATCAACTCTATTTGCAGATGCCAACAATCGTCCCGAGTTCTTCCTTTTACTAATGATACGATAAAAACGCAGGCTCATACAATATTTTCCCGCAAAAGTTTCGAAAAAATTCGCTTCTTTTCTCGTATTTTCGTATTTTTTATGCAAAAAAGGGCAATTTTTGTAAAAAGTCTATATAACAACGGCTACATAGACTAAAAAATCTTTTTATAATTTACTTCCGAATGCTTTTAATTCTTTCATAAACTCATTGAATTCTGGAATATCCATTTGTTGTGCTGCATCTGATAATGCAACTGCTGGGTCCGGATGTACTTCAGCCATAATAGCATCAGCACCAATTGCCATTGCCGCTTTTGCAGCTGGTAATAGAAGGTCACGTCGCCCTGTAGAATGTGTTACATCGACAACGACAGGTAAATGTGTTTCTTTCTTTAAAATTGGCACAGCGGAAATATCAAGCGTATTACGCGTTGCTGTTTCATATGTGCGAATACCTCGTTCACATAAAATGATATTACCGTTCCCCTCTGCCATAATATATTCTGCCGCATTAATAAATTCTTCAATTGTTGCGGATAAACCACGCTTTAATAATATCGGCTTATTTACAGCACCGGCTGCTTTTAATAGCTCGAAGTTTTGCATGTTGCGAGCGCCAATTTGAACAACATCAACATAATCTAATGCCATTTCAATATCATTCGGATTTAAAATTTCACTAATAACAGCTAAATCATATTCATCTGCAACTTGGCGTAAAATTTGCAATCCTTCTAATCCAAGACCTTGAAAATCATATGGAGATGTACGAGGCTTGAAAGCACCACCACGCATTAGTTTCAGACCTTGCTCTTTCATTGCTTCTGCAACTTGGCGTACTTGTTCGTAACTTTCTACAGCACATGGTCCCATAATAAAATGTTGATTTCCATCGCCAATTTTCTCTCCATTAATCTCCACAATCGTATCTTCTGCTTTTTTCTTACGAGAAACAAGTAGCGCTTTGCGATGATCGTCTTCTTGTAGTTCTAAACCAGCTTGAAAAATTTGTTTAAAAATATGTTGTAAGGTCGATGTTTCAAATGGACCATTATTATTCTCCGTAATTAAATTCAACATTTCTCTTTCACGTACAGGGTCAAAACGTTTCACACCTTGTACTTCTTTTAAGTTTCCAACCTCTTGTACGAGACGGCCTCTTTCATTCAATAACTCTAATAATTGTAGGTTGATTTGATCGATGCTAGAACGTAATCGATCTAATTCTTGTGATGCCATAAGAAAACCACCTCTTTTAAATTCCTTCATTAACTTTTTTAAGATAATTTATTATAGCTGATACATACGAGGTTGTCACACGATATACAACATAGAATAATGTATGAAACAGATAGAAAAAAGACGTGGAAATAGCATAATAAGAAAGCAGAAAATCCGTAGTACAAATTTAAATTGCTATATTATGGGGAATTTATAAAATAAAAAAAGACAGCTTAAAAACTGTCTTTTTTATTTTATAAGAAAGAAACGAACGGTTTATCGCTGTTCTTCTCTTTTATAATAACAGCCTCGATTTTATTCTCAGACTTTATCTGTAATTGAACTTTAGCATCTTTAGGGAATTTTTCTAACATACTTTGAGCAGCCATTTGAGAAAGCGCCATTAATTCTGACTTACCATTATATTTAACGACAATATCCATCTTTAATTTGTCCATCTTATTTTGCTTATAAGAAATTTTAGCATTAACAGGGATATAATCTCCTGGAGAGAATTTCTTTATTGCATCTGAAAAATCATCTAACTTTTTATTGTCTTCTCCTTGTGCTCCCGCAAATTCTTGAGAAGGATACGAATACGATTTTTCATCAATAGTATCCCAATTTCCAAGGTTAGTCTCGTTCTTTTGAACAGTAGCGCTTGAAATATAAGTACCATTCTTTAAAGAGCTTGTGCTTTCTTGCTTAAATATAGCAAACGTAATTGGAGATTTGTTATATTTATCATTTTTATTAATAGCTTCTATAAGCCCCTTAGCGACTTCAGTACCTTTAGAAATAGCTTCCTCATTAGATACACTTGAAGACATAGATAAACCAATAACTACACCAGATAAGCTTAGTTCATTTGAATTCTGTTTGCCGAAGTAGTCCTGTTCTATAATATTAGTCAAAACTGGTACTTCTTGTTTCGTAACTAATTCATCAATTGTTTTCTCTGGAATATATTGATTTAATTGTAATACGTAATTTTCTGTATCGAATTGTTTTGAAGCAATATTCATTAAACCATTTTCATATTCTGCCAAATCTAGTTTAGAATTAGTTTTAACATTAACTGTATTAATTACCTTTTGTTCTTTTAAAGGGATAACAGTTCTATAGTAATCCTTAGAAACAGCATTTCTTGGAATCATACTTTTTTCTTTCGTATCTTTCTGTACAACTTCATCTTTCTTCTCAATAGTATTATTACTGCAAGCCCCCAGTAATAAACTTAAGCTTGCGATGAATAACGCCATTTTCTTCATTGCTTAAAACCCACTTTCAAAAGTCAATTTACTTAGTTTTAAAGTATCTATAGTGTACCACTAAATATATTGCAACAAAATAAAAAAGAAGCAAGCCCTTCGCTTGCCTCCCCCTATTTTACATTTTCTTCTAAAGCTTCTTTTTTAATATTCCAGTGCGATGTATGCCATACTACCATTCCATCTTTTATGTATAGCACTTGCGGAGATTCATGTTTAATGCTGTACTGCTCTGCAACATGGTTCGAAACATCTCTCGCCTCTTGTACGTATAAGTAATATGCTGGCACTTCTCTTTCTTCACCGCAATACGCTTGAAACTCAGTATATGCACCGTGACTAATTGGGCATGTCGTACTATGCTTAAAAAGAACGTAAGGCTCGTTCTTTTCTACTAACGCTTCAAGTTCTTCAATTGTTCCAATCTTCATCATACTCATCGTTACTCACCTCTCATGCGAAGTCTAGAGCGCTTCTCTCTCTTTTCAGCCTTCTGCTCAGCTCTCTCAAGTTTACGCTCTTCTTTTTCAGCCTTTTTCTCTTGTCTCGTAGAACGGTAATGGTTGTATACTTCAATTGCTGCACTGCTCCATTGCACAACTTGTGCTACTTTATCTGCATTATTTTCAATTTCGTCCGTAACAGACTCTGATACATTGCGAAGCTTCGTATTTAAAGAGTGAATCGTCGTTCCGATTCCATCCACACCTTCTACTACTTTATTTAGCGACTGTGACTTCTGTTGAATATCATCAGCTAACGCATTTGTCTTATGTAATAATTGCTCCGTCTCTACGCTTATTCCTTGCATTTGCTTTTCTAAACCTTCTAACGTGCTCGCAACGTTTTCTAACGTCTTCTGAACCGATAACAACGTTCTGCATACATACACTACTAATACTGCGAAAGCAACCGCGATAATAGCCGCACTTACATATAGAAGAACTTGCATTTCATCACTTCCTTTATCTTTTTCATACTTTCTCCCATTATACAATCATTTTCCGTTTCATTCTAATCCCTATCTTTTCATTAGAATTTTCATACTTATTCGTTAACTTTAACATAAATGATTCAACAAATTCCACTAAGTAGGTTACAATAGGAGAGGATACATAATTAGTAGGGAGGCTTTACATATGAAAGATCCACGCATTGAAAAGTTAGCATACAATTTAATTAACTACTCTATCCGCTTACAAAAAGGCGAAAAAGTATTAATTGAAAACTTTGGCTTACAAAAAGAACTTGTAACTGCACTTGTAAAAGAAGCATATGCAGCTGGTGGTTTCCCATTCGTTTCTTTAAAAGATCATCAAGTAGATCGCTCTTTATTAATGGGTGCTACTGAAGAACATTTCGAACAAATCGCTGCATATGAAGCGAGCGTAATGAAAGATATGGACGCTTATATCGGTCTTCGCTCTGGCGATAACATTAACGAACAAGCTGACGTTCCAAGTGAACGTATGAAAGTTCACGGTCAAACAGTTGGTAAGAAAGTTCATAGAGACATCCGCGTTCCGAAAACGCGCTGGGTTGTTCTTCGCTATCCAAATGCTTCTATGGCACAGCTTGCTAAAATGAGCACAGAAGCTTTCGAAGACTTCTACTTCGAAGTTTGTAACTTAGACTACGGTAAAATGGATAAGGCAATGGATAGCCTTGTTACATTAATGAATAAAACAGATAAAGTTCGCTTAACTGGTCCTGGAACTGACTTAACATTCTCTATTAAAGACATTCCAGCTATTAAATGCTCGGGTCATTTAAATATTCCGGACGGTGAAGTATACTCTGCACCAGTTCGCGATTCTGTTAACGGTACAGTTTCTTACAATACACCATCTCCTTACAACGGTTATACATTTGAAAATGTACAACTTAAATTTGAGAACGGCCAAATCGTTGAAGCAACTGCAAACGATTCAGAGCGCATTAACAAAATCTTCGATACAGACGAAGGTGCACGCTACGTTGGTGAGTTCGCAATCGGCGTAAACCCATACATCTTGCATCCAATGGGAGACATTCTATTCGATGAAAAAATCGATGGTAGCTTCCACTTCACTCCTGGACAAGCTTACGACGATGCATGGAACGGCAACAACTCGAACATTCACTGGGATTTAGTATGCATCCAGCGCCCTGAATATGGCGGCGGCGAAATTTACTTCGACGACGTACTAATCCGTAAAGACGGACGCTTCGTTGTTCCTGAATTAGAAGCTTTAAATCCAGAGAACTTAAAATAATAAAAAAACCGCTCGGAGTTGTATCCGAGCGGTTTTTCATTAATACTCTAATAATTTTTTAGCCACATCTTCTGGCACTTTAAAACTATTTTTATTTTTTATTTTATTAATTTTCAATTCAACCTCAACATAAGGGACATCTTTATATACTGTCATAGTACCAATTTCATGTAACTCTTTTTTATCTTTACTCGAATCCAATAATTTTGGTGTATCCTCTTGATACATTTTAAACGTTTTCCCTTGCGGAGTATCCATAGGAGCCGATTCCATTTCCCACTCATCCATTTTGATTGATTCAAATAACTTTGTGATTTCTTTCTTATCGGTAATTGTTTTTTTATCACTCGAATCAATAAGGGATTCAACTTCAATTTTTTGTGCCTTTTCTAAGCTAACGTCAGTCTTCTCTTTCTTCGCGCTACATCCTATTAAAAGAATCGATGTCGTTAATAAAAATAAACAGAGCGCACATATTTTTTTCATTCCAAATCCCTCCCTACACTATATAGAACTACTTTCCTCGCTTTTTGTTTGCTGAAAATGAAAATAAAATAAAAGCGTCACTGCGACAGTACCTATTAATATTGGAACATATAAGGGCAGATCCCATTTCATATATACTCTAGTGCAAATAGCAAGCACCAGCAAAATTTCCAAACAAAATAAAGTGAAACTTTAATCAGTGGGGGTTTTGTTCATCCCCCACTGATTATTAGTTGAACCAATCGAGCTTTTAACTCTCACCTAACTTCTTTGCTCCTGCCGAATTTTGAGGTGGGAGTCTTACTGCCCGTTAATGCGGGGTAAAAGTTTTACATACTTCATCTCTTACCTACCATTTCTATTTTTACATGTGGATTCTCTTTCTCAACAAGCGACAAAAAACTTGTCATATCTTGCGGCATCGCAATCATATGTACTTTATATGCATTCGTCGTAATTTCAAGGGATTTCCCAACTTGACGAACTATTCTTATATCTTTTAATACAACATCATCATTTAAAATACCGTACTTCAATACGCCATTTTCCACCTTATGTTTTTTAATAAATATTTCCCAAACGATTGGTACATTTACAATGAAGCATAAACCCATTCCAATCAACGCTGACATCCACTTCTCTTTATTTGTGAAAAGCATGACAATTGGATACACAAACATAAAAGCTAACGTGAGACTAACGAAAATTACTGCTGACTTACTTCTTTGAATCGGAAAGTTCATACCTACACCCCCTAATCCAAATTATACCACTTATCCCATTTTAATTCATAAAAAAAGGCCCTTTAAAAATGACCTTTTAAACGATATATCTATAAAATTTCTTATCTACCTCCAACACTGGAAAACTTTTTGGTAACTCTTCTACATTCATACTTCGGAAACCATTCTTTTCATAAAACCGATGCGCCGCTAAAAATTTGACTGTTGTTCCTAAATAAATGTCTTCCAAGTTCTTTTCTTTCGCCCAAGAAATTGCCGTTTGAAGTAACGTATGTGATGCGCCCCATTCTTTTCCGCGGAACTCTTTCTGCACAAACATTTTCCTTAGCGCTACTTGATGATTCCCTATATCTAATAAAGCTACAGTTCCAACTACTTTTCCACCGTACGTTGCTACCCAAAAGTTTCCGTGATTCCTTTGATAGAACGTTTCTATTTCTAATAAATCAGGCTGCTCTTCTTTCGTAATTGGGACATTGTACTCTTTTTGCTGAATATGAACAATGAGATCTACTACTTCATCTTGAAACTTACTTTCATATGGAATAATACAAATCTTCTCGTTCATCGAATATCCTTCCATTCCGAAGCTAGTAAACTATAAACAGCAATATCCTGAAAATGATCATATAACCATTCGTCATCTCTTAAAATACCATCTAATTTAAAACCTAAACGTTCTGGAATCGCACGGCTTTTCGCATTTTCAACACCGCAACGAATTTCAACTTTATTCAGCTTTAAATTATCAAATGCATAGTGAAGCACAGTCTTCACACTTCGCGTCATAATACCTTTTCCGCCAGCATCTTCTGCAAGATAATAACCAAGACTCGTTGCTTTCTTGCCCCAGCTTACTGGGTGAATGCCCACCATCCCAACGAGCTTTCCTTTGTAGCGTATACCACTTTCAAAACCGTCTCCCTCTGCAAATTTCTTTAACCACATCGGAAAAATCTCATTATACGCATCAGCAGATTTCGTCCCATCTACCCAAGGGAGCCATCTTCTTAAATGGTTACGGTTTTGATCTAATAATTCATATAATTCCTCTTTATGATGTTTTTCTAATAGTTGTAGTTCGATTTCTTCATCTACTCGGAATGTAAACATATTTTTAGCCCCTTTTTATTTTTCTTATTATTCTAACACTTACAGATACAAAATGTTAAATATTCACACTTTTTTCGGTTTTATTTGTATAAAACCAGAAGAATATAATACTCCCGTAACAACTAATATCATTCCTACAGATTGTGCGGGTGTTATATTTACTCCTTCAATAAAAGAAATAATCATTGTAACAACAGGCACTAAATTAAAAAATAAAGATGTCCTTGTTGCCCCAATTTGAGCAATTCCATTATTCCACCATAAGTAACCGAGCACACTCATTCCAATTGCCATAAAGAGAATCGCTCCCCAAGCTAACAAAGGAATTTCCAAAACTGGTACTATACTTTTTTGAGTGACAGATATCACAATAAAGGCAAGGGCACCAATCGTCATCGTATATGTCGTAGTTTGTATTGGGCTACCAGTTTTAATAAACCTTCTGCCTAGTACACCGTATAACGCCCAGCAAATATTCCCTAATAAAATATAAAAATCCCCTTTTGAAAATGATAAGCTTTGTAGTATTGTAAACGAACCTTGTGTAAGTACAAAAACAACACCAAGTAATGCAAGTAACATTCCAATACCTTGGCGCTTTATAATTTTTTCTCGTAAAATAACACTTGCTAACAGCGTCGTAACGAGCGGATTCGTCGCCATAATAAGTGCACCGTTAATAGCTTCTGTATGTTTCATACCTAAAAAGAAAAAGAAGTTAAAACCAAATACACCAACAATACCTAGCAAAAGGTAATAAGCCCTATTCTGCCTCCATACCTCCACCTCAAAATCTTTTCGTATTTTTAACAGACATAACATCACAAATGCAGCAATCCCAAAACGCCATGCCGCTATATGAATCGCTTCGAAATATTGTACAGCATATTTCGAAGCATTAAATGTTCCACCAGTGAAAATCGCAAATCCAAGTAACTGAGCATATACTTTATTCTTCATTGTCAGCCTCCGGGTTTTTCTCTTCTAGAAAACCGTAATAAATTTCTAACTTCTCTTCTGTTAACTGAACTACCTTTTGCAATTGTTCCTGCTGTTCTTTTAACCGCTCCAAGTGAGTTGTTAAAATTGAAATTCTCTTTTTTACTTTCGCTGGTACTTCTTCTTTCCTCTGCCTAATTTCCTCTATAATGCATCCATCACTTGCAAACTCAGCCATCTCTTCTAACGACATTCCAGTTTGTTTTAATGAATATAAAAATTTTAATAAGCGTACATCCCCTTCTGTATACTGACGAATACCACTATTTCGCGTTGGTGGTGGTAATAAACCTAATTTTTCATAATACCGCAGAGTATGAATACCCATCCCTGTTAGCTCTGCTACTTCACCGATTTTAAACATGTTCTCTCCCCCTTGTTTTTACATTTTCATCTTACAACCTAGAGTCAACTCTAGGTCAATACGTAAATAAAAAATGAACACAACAAAAAAGACGCACAGCAAAGCTATGCGTCTTTTCTATTATTTCTCTGCAACTTGAACTTCTTTTACATAAGCTGCTTCGAATTTTTGGATGTCTCCTGCGCCCATGAAAATTAGAACGCCTTTTTTATGTTTCTTCAATACATCTGTTGTTGTATCTGTAATTAGTTCTGCACCGTCAATACGCTTCTGCAGATCTTCAATTGTTAATTCACCTTTGTTTTCACGTGCTGATCCGAAAATATCACATAAGTATACTTGGTCAGCTTTGCTTAAGCTTTCAGCGAACTCATCTAAGAACTTTTCTGTACGTGAGAATGTATGTGGCTGGAATACAGCGACAACTTCACGCTCTGGATGTTTTTGACGAGCTGCTTCAATCGTTGCATTAATTTCTGTCGGATGGTGTGCATAGTCATCAATGATAACTTGTTCTCCCATTGGCTTTTCATTAAAGCGACGTTTTACGCCTTCAAAAGTTGTTAGCTGATGCTTAACTGCTTCTACATCAACGTTTTCATAATGGCAAAGCGCGATTACTGCTAATGCATTTAATACGCTGTGATCGCCATATCCTGTGATTTTGAACGTGTCATAGTACGTATTACGAACGAATACGTCGAATATAGTACCATCTGTTCTCTTTTGAATGTTACGTGCTTGGAAATCATTATCTTCTCCAAATCCATAGAAAATAACAGGTACTTTCGCTTGAATTTTTTGAAGTTCTTCATCATCTCCACATGCAATAATGCCTTTTTTCACTTGCAATGCCATCTCTTGGAATGCACTGAATACATCATTGACATCTGTAAAATAATCTGGATGATCAAAATCAATGTTCGTCATAATTGCATAGTCCGGATAGTAAGACAAGAAATGACGACGATACTCACAAGCTTCAAATACAAAATACTTACTATTTTCTACCCCATGCCCCGTTCCATCTCCAATAAGGTATGATGTTGGGTGTGCACCTTGCATTACATGGGCTAACAAACCAGTTGTTGATGTTTTTCCATGTGCACCAGTTACAGCAACACTTGTGTACTGATTCATAAGATCACCTAAGAAGTGATGGTAACGATGTACTGGGATATTTAATTCTTTTGCTGCTACGATTTCTTCATGCGTATCAGGGAATGCATTTCCTGCGATAATCACTTGTCCTTCTTTAATATTATTCTTATTAAAAGGAAGGATGGAAATACCACACTTTTCCAATGCTGTTTGTGTAAAGAAACGCTTTTCATAATCAGACCCTTGAACAGTATGCTTCATGTCATGAAGAATTTGCGCTAATGAACTCATTCCTGTTCCTTTAATTCCTACAAAATGGTAAACTGTCATCTTAAAGAACCTCCAACATTTCGAACTAATACAACGGCCTATCTATAAGACAGTATATGAATCTTTTCTTATTTTGGTAATCATCATACATTTCTGATGAAGCGAAGTTTTCTTTAATCTTCACTTATCAGGATAACCACGTACGTACTTCTTTTTATGTCCATAACAAACTTATTATAGCAAAAAACCAGCTGTTATACTATGATAACAGAAAAACTGATAGGGTCAATCACCTATCAGTTTTTCTCATTTTTACATATCTTCTTTTGTTTCTAATTGAACACGCTCTAAACGTGGATTTGGACGGTATTTACGACCAGCTTTTGCTTCTGGTTTTCCATTTAATTCTACGTTATCACCAGTAAAGCCAATATTCATTTTTAATAAGCTACTTCCTACTCCGTATATATCGACAGGAACATTTTGAGCTTCAAATTCACGAATACGCTTCTCATCAAATCCACCAGTTACAACGATATCTACATGTTGGAACCCTTCCTCATCAAGAGCCTTACGAAGTGCAAATACAAGCGATGGATTTACACCACGTGGATCAAATGTTCCAAGAACTTCTGGGTGACGAATGAAGTATTGATCAATCATTGTACGAGACGTATCGACACGCACACCTTTTAATGTTGATCCAAATTCACGAGCTACGCGAAGTGCATCTGTAATGACATCATTATTGTAATCAATTAATACAACTAATTCATCTTCTGGGAATTTCTTATGATACGCTTTTGCAGCTTCAACAACATCACCATTAAACATTTGAATTAATGCGTGAGGCATCGTCCCCATACCACTTCTGCCCCACCACTCATTCATTGCATGCGTCGCTTGTGCGCTCATACCTCCGATGTATGCCGCATAACCGTCACCAGCTTGTTGCGTATAATGATCATCACGATCTCCCATGAAAATAACTGGTTTTTCTTTATCTACACTACGTGCAGCTTGGACAACGTTATATACGTTTGTCGCAACTGATGTACGACGAGCTAAAATCCCATCAATTACACCTTCTAAAAATCCGAAATTTTCATAAGGACCATGAATTGTTAAAACTGTTTCAAACGGACTAACATTATCGCCATCCTTTAAAGAATGAATTTCTAATTCCTCAGGATTTTTTGCAAATGTTTGTAGCAATGCGATTACCTCATCTGTTCCGCAAAGAACTGCATGTTCCTTTTGGAAAAACTGCATTGTTACAACACTTTTCGGGCGAAATTCCTCAATGATTTCTCTAGTTTTTAAAAAGTAAACGGCAGAGAACCATCCTTCTCCAACGCGCTCGTCAAATTTAAATGTTCTATTTGTTAGTCGATTTATTTCACCTTTTAATTTTAATTCAATTTCTTTCATGTCGCTTTACTCCCTACTTTACTATCCAACATTTTCTATTAGTATACAGCAAAACCGTTTACTATACATTTGTTTCCTGCATAGCAGCGAATTCATCCTCAGAAATAAGGACATCTCTCGGTTTCGTTCCTCTTCCTTCAGAAATAATCCCTTGCGATTCCATCTCTTCAATTAGACGTGCCGCGCGATTATAACCGATGCGGAATTTTCGCTGTACAGAAGATGTGGACGCTCCCCCTTGTTCTACAACAAATTGACATGCATCAAAGAACAATTCGTCTTCCGACTCAGCTTGTTCTGTTTTCGCTAATAAATCCTCTTGCTTAAATAAGTAGTTCGGCTTCATTTGCTTTCTCACATGATCAACTGTTTTCTCAATCTCATCATCCGATACATATACACCTTGTACACGAACCGGTTTAGACGTACCGTTTCCTAAGAATAACATATCACCACGGCCAAGTAATTTCTCCGCGCCCCCAATATCGATAATCGTACGCGAATCAACTTGAGATGATACTGTAAACGCAATACGCGTTGGAATGTTTGATTTAATTAAACCTGTAATAACGTCTACAGATGGTCTCTGCGTCGCAACTAATAAGTGAATACCACAAGCACGAGCTTTTTGTGCAATACGACAAATCGCTTCCTCAACATCACCAGGAGCAACCATCATTAAGTCAGCTAACTCGTCAATGACGATTACAATATAAGGTAATGTCTCACCTGGGATTTCTCTCCCACTTACAATCGTATTGTAACGAGTTAAATCACGAGCACCAGCATGCGCAAACAATTCATAACGACGTTCCATCTCTTCAACTGCCCACTTTAGCGCAGCTGTTGCTGCTTTTACATCAGTAATAACAGGTGCTACAAGATGTGGAACAGAATTATATGGTGCAAGCTCAACCATCTTCGGATCGATTAACATTAACTTCACTTCATGCGGCTTCGCTTTATATAAAATACTTGTTAAAATCGCATTAATACATACACTTTTCCCTGAACCAGTTGCACCCGCAATAAGTCCGTGTGGCATTTTTCTAATATCCGTTACAATTGGATCGCCTGAAATATCAAGTCCAAGCGCAACTGTAAGCGGTGATTCACTCTTTGTAAATACAGGACTTCTTAAAATTTCACGAAGAAATACTGGCTTACTTTCCTTATTCGGAACTTCAATTCCAATCGCACTTTTCCCTGGAATCGGTGCTTCAATACGAATATCTTTCGCAGCTAAACTTAACTTAATATCATCGCTTAAGTTTGTAATTTTATTTACTTTCACACCTGGGTCTGGCTGTACTTCAAAACGAGTTACTGCCGGACCTTGCGATACGTTAATAACATGTGCACCAACATGGAAATTATTAAACGTTGTATCTAATAATTCTTTCTGTTCATCCAACCATTCCGTATTATCTAACGCTGCTTGCTGCGGAATTGACAACAATGTTAATGGCGGAATTGCATATGTCGGTGGTGTTTGCAATACATTTCGCATATCGTTCTCTCTTTGATTTACAACATATGCTTTCTCTTGTACTCCCGTACTTGAAATTGGCTTTTGTACTTGCTCTACCACTACTTGCTGCATTGGTTTTCCTTCCACTTGCGGTTCTACTACCATTTGCTGCACTGGCTTTTCTTCCACTTGTGGTTCTACTACCACTTGCTGCACTGGCTTTTCCTCCACTTGCGGTTCTACTACCATTTGCTGCATTGGCTTTTCTTCCACTTGTGGTTCTACTACCACTTGCTTCATTGGCTTTTCTTCCATTTGTGGTTCTACTACCATTTGCTGCATTGGCTTTTCTTCCACTTGTGGTTCTACTACCACTTGCTGCATTGGCTTTTCTTCCATTTGTGGTTCTACTACCATTTGCTGCATTGGCTTTTCTTCCATTTGTGGTTCTACTACCATTTGCTGCATTGGCTTTTCTTCCACTCGTTCACTGACAGTTGATTGCATTACGTTCGTTCTTGCCGCATGTCTTTCCATTAATTTCTTTCTATCCTGCTTTAACATGACAACATTAAATGGGACATGACGTTTTTTCTCACGTTTCGGTTCTTCTATTTGTAAAGCAGGCTGTTCTTCAGCAACTTGCTTCTTTTCTTCCGCTTCTTCAATTAAAACGTTCGCAAAGTTTTGAACATCTTTCTTTGTTTGCTCATCCGTTTCTGAAACTGGTACGAATACTTCACTTTCTTCCTTGAACGTAATTGTTTCTTGTTGAGAAATCACTGGTTGCCCTGCAACTGGTGTATTTTCCACTAAATCTGTATTCATCGTTTCTTCAATTACTGTTTCTTGAGAAATTGGTTCTTCTTCCTTAGTTCCCTCTAACTCCGCAACTTCTTTTGCTGCTTCCTCAGGTTCCTCTAATTCTGCAACTTCTTTTGCTGCTTCCTTAACTTCCTCTAATTCCACAACTTCTTCTGTCGCTTCCTCAGATTCCTCTAATTCCACAACTTCTTCTGTCGCTTCCTCAGATTCCTCTAATTCCACAACTTCTTCCGCTGCTTCCTTAGCTTCTTCTAATTCTGCAACTTCTTCTGTCGCTTCCTCAGGTTTCTCTAATTCCACAACTTCTTCTATTGCTTCCTTAGCTTCTTCCAATTCTGCAACTTCTTCTGTCGCTTCCTCAGGTTTCTCTAATTCCACAACTTCTTCTGTCGCTTCCTCAGGTTTCTCTAATTCCACAACTTCTTCTATTGCTTCCTTAGCTTCTTCTAATTCTGCAACTTCTTCTGTCGCTTCCTCAGGTTTCTCTAATTCCACAACTTCTTCTGTCGCTTCCTTAATTTCTTCTAATTCCACAACTTCTTCTGCTGCTTCCTTAGCTTCTTCTAATTCCGCAACTTCTTCTGTCGCTTCCTTAACTTCCTCTAATTCCACAACTTCTTCTGTCGCTTCCTCAGATTCCTCTAATTCCACAACTTCTTCTGTCGCTTCCTCAGATTCCTCTAATTCCACAACTTCTTCTGTCGCTTCCTTAGCTTCTTCTAATTCCACAACTTCTTCTGTCGCTTCCTTAGCTTCTTCTAATTCCACAACTTCTTCTGTCGCTTCCTCAGATTTCTCTAATTCCACAACTTCTTCTATTGCTTCCTCAGTTGCTTCTAATTCCACAACTTCTTCTGCTTCCTCAGTTGCTTCTTCAAAAGCATCTGGTATTTCTATAGTGATTGTTTCTTGAAGCTTTTCATCTGTTTTTACAATTACTACATCTTCTGAAGATTCCTCTTCAACTTGATTTGCTACAACTTCAGCAACAGTTTCTTCTATTTCTGTACTACATTCAATTTCTTCTCGTAATATTGTTTCCACGTTCTCTACTTTAGAATCTATTGACTCTTCTTGTAGAGTTTCTTCGTTATCTTCTTTATGCGATAACTCCACTACATCTTGTTCTTGCTGCAAGGATTGTACAGTTGTATCCTCTTCTTCCAACTGTCCTACAGTTTTATGAAGCAACTGATCACTCTGGCTTTCTTCTAATGAAGGAACTTGACTCTCAACCTCGTAACCATTTTTCTCTAACCATGCATCCACAACCGATTTTTCTTTTACTTTACTATTTTTTTGTGTTTGTTCGTTCAGTTCTTCCTTATTAGACGAACCTTCTTTTTTTCCTTCTGAAAAATCGGATAATGTATAGCCCTTTTTCTCTAACCATGCGTCCACAACTGATGTTCCTTCAATGGATATTTCAAGATCTTCTCTTTCCTTTTCTTCCTCCTGTACAACCTTCTTTTCTACTGAAGGACGATTATATCCATAAATCGGTGAAATCATCTCTGTTGGACGAAATGGTCTACGGTTACTTTCTTTTGATGGGACGGATGCTTTTTTTACGATAGGCTCTTGTTCCTGTTCATATTGCACTTCCGGCTCTTCATATGTAGGAACTGCTTTTTCCACATATAGTCGTCTGCTTCTTTCCACTTTTATTCCGCTTTGAGCAGACGGCTCTTCGTATGTTACTACTTGAACAGGTCGTTCTTCAAAGTGCTCTATTTCTCTTACATCCTCTTCATCGAACCCATTATCCGGTATTAATGGAAAACGGCATTTCCCTGCATTTCGACTTGCCATTTGTGCTTCTCTTGCTTCAGTGTAGTGGTTTACACGAGGAATTTTCGGCTGACTTTCAATTTGTGCCAGTACTTCTTTATTCATCACTGTTTTTTCTTCCTCTTTGTTAAACAGCTTTTTCATCCAATCTAACATGTTTACCACTCTTTCTACTAAATAGTAACATCCTTTATTGTATCAGCATTCGGCAAAAAGTGCAGGTAAAATTAAGCATATTAGTTTTATCCATAATATTCTAATTCACGATTGTTTTTCATATAGAAAAACGAGGTCTTACATGTAAGACCCCGTTTAATCTTTACCCTTCCGATATTCATCCACACTATCCGTTACACTTTGCAATAAAGAATTTACATACTGTGGGTCAGATAATTTTTTGTCTTCTTCAGGGTTTGACATAAATCCAAGTTCTAATAGTACTCCTGGAACTTTTGACCAATTAAATCCAGAAAGATCATCCCGAAATTTAATTCCATTTACTTTAACCTGATGATTTTGCCTCATTTGGTTTACAATTGTTTGAGAGATTTGAAGACTCTCCGCATAAATTTCTTTCGTATATGGATTTCCTTCTGCTGGCGTCAATACAGCGAACCCACTTTGGTTTTGGTTTTCAGAGCCGTCTGCATGAAGACGTAAAAACAAATTCGCCTTATGATCATTCGCGAATGTTGCTCTTTCCTTATTACTTATATCAACCTCATGAGCCGTTCTCGTCATCAACACTTGTATACCTTTTGCTTCCAGTTTTTCTTTCAACAGAAAAGCCATTTCTAATACAAGAACTGATTCTCTCTTTTTCGTTACAACCCCTGTCGTTCCGTCTGTCACTTTATATTTTTGCGTAGTTGCCCCTGGTCCAATCGGCTCTAAATTCAAATTCGCCTTTTGTTGATGCCCTGGATCAATAACGACGAGAAACTTTTCTTGTTTTTCATTACTCTCTATTTTTTGTTCATTATTTTGTACTGGTTGCTCAGTTGGCTGCACTGGCGTAGTTTCCTCTTTCTTTTCCTCGGCCAGCACTTCCTCCTGCTTATGTTCCACTTGCTCATTCGTTTGAATTGCTTGCGGCTGTTCTTTCTTTTCTTGTTCTTCTTGCTGCTTTTCTACCGGTGCGTCTTCCTTTTTATCATCGTTTTTTTGTTGTACAGAAGATGTTGTTTCTTTTTTCGTATCTTCTTGTGAACAACCTCCCATATATATTCCAATGAATGCAATCATGCTCATTATTTTTATATATTTCATGCTTCTCTCCCATCACTTTGCACCGGACTCAAAGTATTTCCTTATAATTGTTGTATAATCTCATCCATACTTCCAATATAAACAGGCTGCCACGTTTCTGTACCACGCTCTGCGGTATAAACCGGATAAACGTCATCATCCACATTCACAAAAACTGGATCGCCCATATCCGTTTCATATCCGATCGCAATCCATCCTTCTTGCCACTTCCCATTTCCTTCACTTATTAATGAATTTTTATGTTTATCATATCGGTAACCGACTTGCCCTTTTTCTAATTCACTTTCGCTAAACAAATAAATTTCATAGGAACCTAACTCGATATCTTGCTGTTTTGAAGTTTCAATTCGTTTCAGAAGTTCTGCAATTTTTGGTTGTTGTTTCATACGTCTATCCCCTTCTTTTTTCTAAATTTTACCTAATACATTTTCAAAATACAATATAGATTTTGAAGAGAAACGTTACAATCCTAAGAATTTCGCTTAAAAAAATAGCCCCACATATTGTGAGACTACTTTTTTATATCAATTAAAATTTAAATTCTTGTCCAACTTCAAAGCTGTCTTCTAATACAAGAATACCTTTTTCTTGTGGAGCGTCTGGAAGCTCTAATTCACGTGCAGAGCAGATCATTCCAGAAGAAGGAACACCGCGAAGTTCAGCTGGTTTAATTAACATACCACTTGGCATTACAGCGCCGATTTTTGCAACGACAACTTTTTGTCCTGCATCAACGTTCGGTGCACCACATACGATTTGTAATGTTTCTGTACCGATTTCTACTGTACAAATGTTTAATTTATCAGCATTTGGATGCTTCTCTTTTTCAGCTACATAGCCTACAACAAATTTCGGCGTGAAATCAGCTTCTACTTTTTCTTCGAAGCCATTCTTTGCTAAAATGTCGTTAATTTTTTCAACAAACTCTTTCGTTAATGTAACGTTTCCGTTATCTGTTACTTCTACATAAGAAGATGAATTAAAGATGTTGAATCCTGCTGTTACGTTGCTTTCACGATCGTATACGCGAGCAACATCTCCTTTGCGGTCAAATGTACGGTTTTCTAAAGTAATATCTTGTAAGGTAACAATTAAAGTGTCACCAATTCCTTCAAGGTTGTAAAAAACGTTCAATTCGTTCATCCTTTCTCTTTTCCATCTGTCTTCTTCCGATTCTTCGCTAAAATAAAGATTGGTTCGAAGTCCCCATCTTCATATACGAATGAAAGTGATGTAATCGGAACATGCCCTTCGGCAAAAAATTTCATTGTCATTTGTGCAATAATATCATAACCGATTTCGTTGACGATATCAGCAATAATTAATACATCTTGGTGAGGAACTGCCACAACCATGTCACCAGAGATCTTTTCACGCATCGATTGTAGTAACGATTCGTTTAAAATACGAGTCGCATCATACCCATCATTTGTGTTTAAAAAGTAGAATGTATTACCCGCTACTGTGTCCTGCTTAAATTCATAACCTAATGAGCGAGCATTAAATAATGCCATTTCACGTACTTGTTGCTCTGTAACTTCTAATTTCTGTAATAGACGCTCATCAATTAGACGATATGTTTTATTCGAATCTAGCGCATAGTAAATACGTGTTTCCGCCGTGTGGTCCGTCATAATAAACGGATTTCCTTCTTCTGATTGTTTCGGGAAAGAAGTAGAGCGAATAACAGGTAAAATTTTCGCCGTGCTATTTTCTTCTTTATGCATTGCAATTAGCGCTTCTTGTACGTAATAAGCGACCTCTTCAATCGCTTTTTCTTTGTTCACTTCCCATTTTGCTACTACTCCTGGAAGTGATACGTTAATACCTTTTTTCGAGTCTGTTTGTTCAATACGAAGAACTTCTTTCTCGCTATCATAATGAAAATTCCATTCTGGTCGAGATAATTTCTTCATTAACTCGTCTTTCATCTTTTTACTTGTCATTTTCATCTCTTTTTCCTCCCTTCCAAAAAAATAACCTCCCCCGCGAAGGTAGAGGTTGTTTTTACAATTCAATTGGCTAATTGTCTTATTTTAAACCTTCAATAAACTCTTCGATTTGCTCTTGTGTCTTACGATCTTTGTTTACATAGCGTCCAGTTTCTTCACCTTTATTGTACGCTACAAAGCTCGGAATGCCAAATACGTCTACTTTCACGCATAGATCAATAAACTCATCACGATCTACATAGTAAAATGAGAAATCACTATACTTCTCTTCTATTTCTGGCATAAATGGATCAATGAAACGGCAATCTGGGCACCATTCTGCTGAGAACATGAAGACTACATTCTCTTCATTTTTTAATTCTTGGAATTGTTCCATGCTTTCTAATGATTTCATCTATATTTCCTCCTCTAACGAGTGCACTTTTTCACACTATAATCTTTTCTTTATACTACCATACATCGCGCATGGTGCAAGGTTTATGCTTGCTTTTTATCATACTTATATTGCCCAACAAGTAACTTAACAACGTGTACAAATAATTCCGTTCGGTCGACATAATCATCTGTAAAAATACCGATAGCACCTTCATGACTACGAATATCTTTTCGCTCTACAAACTCTTCCATCACTTCACTTAACTCTTTTCCTTCTTCAAGAGGTGCTAAAAAATCATCCGGTAACTTAATACGTGCCCCGCCAGCAACAAATGTTTTCCCATCACTTGTCGCTAGCGCACCCCAGTTACACATAAATAAACCGTGCGCTGTTTTCATTACGCCGCCTTCTAGTCCAATACCGATTTGAGCTTCTCCTTCCTGCAGCGCTCGCTTCGCTCTATTTACCGCTCCTTGCATTGTCTCTTCATCTGAGAAAGGCTGGTTTGCTACTCCTGATGGAACAGAAAGAGATGTAACTTCAGCATCTTCCCAAACCTTCTCCACAGCCCCAACTTTCGTTTTATTCTTCGATCCAACTACTACCTTCATTTCTTTCACCTCTATAAAATTCATCTTTTCGTCTTAATAAAACCACTCTTTATACGTGGTACGAGCATCTATTAAACACTGACCGCTACCATTCATCGCTGGGTCATCTATTCAACCTAAAAAAAGAAGGGTTTTTCACCCTTCCTCTTTACGCGTTATTCTTAATTGTCTCTAACGTCGTTTTGTCCGTCGCTCTCACAAGCTTCGTAATTAGTTCCTTCGCAGCTGCATAATCATCAACATGTAAAATAGAAGCATGTGTATGAATATAGCGTGCACAAACACCAATTACTGCTGATGGGATACCAGAGTTACTTGTATGTACACGGCCTGCATCTGTACCACCTTGTGAAATAAAGTATTGGTACGGAATGTTGTGTGTTTCTGCTGTATCTAAAATGAATTCGCGCATTCCTCTATGAGTTACCATTGTGCGGTCATAAATACGAAGAAGAGCACCTTTTCCTAATTGACCGAACTGCGTTTTATCACCAGACGCATCGTTTGCTGGACTTGCATCAAGCGCATAGAAAATGTCTGGCTGAATCATATTTGCAGCAGTTTGGGCTCCGCGAAGACCAACTTCTTCTTGTACAGTCGCACCAGAGTATAATGTGTTTGGTAAAGTATCGTCTTTTAACTCTTTTAGTAATTCGATTGCAAGGCCACATCCGTAACGGTTGTCCCAAGCTTTCGCCATGATTTTCTTTTCATTTGCCATCGGCGTAAACGGGCAGATTGGCACGATTTGTTGTCCTGGTTTTACACCAATCTCAATCGCATCTTCATAGCTATCTGCACCTATATCAATTAACATATTTTTTATATCCATCGGTTTTGCACGTTGCGCGTCACTTAATAAATGAGGAGGAATAGAACCAACAACCCCAATAACAGGACCATTCTTTGTCATAACTTGTACACGTTGCGCTAATAACACTTGGCTCCACCAGCCGCCTAACGTTTGAAAACGAAGCATTCCGTTTTTCGTAATTTGTGTAACCATGAAACCTACTTCATCCATATGACCTGCTACAAGAACACGTGGGCCAGTTTCGTCCCCTTTTTTCAGACCAAATACGCTACCTAAACCGTCTTGTACAATTTCATCCGCATATTTGCTTAATTCTTGCTTCATAAAACGGCGTACATCATGTTCGAAACCTGATGCACCTTGTAATTCTGTTAACGTACGAAATAATTGTAATGTCTCTTTATTCACGAAGTCCCCTTCTTTCAAACCTTAGTAGAATACCTCTTTTATTGTAACGAAATTTTCGAAATGTTTCTAGTTTCTTCTTTTTTAGCTGTATTTGCTTTATAATTATTATCGGTACACTATTTTTATTTTATAGAATTGAGGTGAATATATGAGCTGGAAAGGTTTAGTAGCAGGTCTTGGCGTTGGTTTCGCAGCTGGTTATCTTGTTGCAAACAAAGTACAAGAACAATCCCATATTTCTTCAGAAAAAGCATTGAAAATGGTGAAACAAGCATTAAGTCATAAAGGTGAAATTACTGGCTCTTGGGTACATATGGTTCCAGAGACATTTGAAAAATATGATGTCGCATACGAAGTTTATCGCGGCGGTCTTACAACGATGTTAGATGATATACAAGAACGATTTGAATTTTTAGTTGATGCTAAAACAGGTACTGTTTTAGAGGTTATAGCAGCATAAAAAGGAGGGTTCCCATTAGGTGAACCTCTTATTTTTTTAATCGCCGACAATAAAAAAAGAGGCTGCTCCAACAAACATTCTGGAACAACCTCCTCTTTTTAAGCTTCTATACTCGTTTTCCGCTCTATTTTTTCTACGATATGCCCTTCCTCATTCCACTTTACTGCACGGTAATACGCGTCATGATAAAACGTAAACCATGCTTCTTTCTCAGCACCATACTTCATCCACTTTTGTTTATGTTCAATCGATGTCATTGGATAGTCATCGTAGGCCATTACCCATAATACATTTTGATGTGCATGCGTCGGTAAAATGTCCGCTAAATGAAGCATCGTTTCACCCTGACTTTCAAGGACGACAACGGCATGTCCATCACTATGGCCACCCGTATGCGCCATTTTTATTTCATCCGTAATTTCTATTTCTTGCTGAAAGGTAATAACTTTATCTACAATTGGCTCCCAATTTTCCGTCCAGTATGTATTACGCGATCTAATATTTGGATTCCTCATTTCATTCCATTCCGTTTCACTTACGTAAACTTTCGCATTCGGAAACGTCGGCACAAAGTGATCTCCTTCCCGCCTTGTTAAACCAGATGCATGATCAAAATGAAGGTGCGTCATTAAGACGTAATGAATATCTTCAGGCTTTAGACCCAGTTTTTCTAACGATTCATAAACCGATGATTCTTCTGTTACACCTTGATTTCGCTTCATTTTCTCATTCAACTTACCGTTTCCTATTCCAGAATCAATAAGCATGTTTCCTTCTTTCGTTTGCAAAAGTAACGGATCTGTTCGTAAATAAATATGGTTTGTATCATTATGTTGGTATTTGCGTGACCAAAGTACTTTCGGCACAACTCCAAACATTGCACCTCCATCTAAATGTGTATTCCCACCTTTTAGCCATGTCACTTTTATATTTCCAATTTGTAACTGTTCCATCTTTCATCCCCCTTTCTTTTTAATATTAACATAAAATTCTGATTGTTTTAGCTACAAAAAACCTATGCATTACTGCATAGGTTCTGTGCGATATTTCGCTTCAACTCGGTAAATACGATGACCTTTACTAGAGAATTTCTCTTCGTATTCTGTCATAATATTTCCTTCATAATCACTATTATGAAGATCTAGGCTAAGGTAAGTTAATAACATACCATACTCAGCCATACTCATAAGAGAGTATTCAAATAGGCCTTGGTTATCAGTTTTGAAGTGAATTTCTCCACCCTCTACTAACACTTCCTCATAATTGCGTAAAAACGTTTTATACGTTAAACGACGTTTCATGTGACGATTCTTCGGCCATGGATCTGAGAAGTTTAAATAAACGCGGTCAATTTCACCTTTTGCAAAGAAAACTTTTAAATCTTCAGCATCTTTATTAATTAACTTTAAGTTCGGTAATTCTTCTTCAATTAATTTATCAAGTGCATCTACAACAACACTTGTGAATTTTTCAATTCCAATATAATTAATATGTGGATTCGCTTTTGCCATATCATACATAAAGCGGCCACGTCCTGTACCTACTTCAATATGAATTGGTTGTTCATTTCCAAATACTTCTTTCCAGTTACCAGCGCGCTCTTCTGGGTTTCCGATTACGATATGTGAATATTCATTAATTCGATCCATTGCATAAGGTTTATGTCTTAAACGCATAGATGTCTCCCTCTCTTTACAAAACTATTTTAAAGGAAAAATTCCTTCTTTCTGTTTTAATCAATCTATCAAACAAAAAACCAAGCACGTACGAGCACTCGGTCCGTTTCTTTCAAGTATAAGATGTACCATTTTGATAAAAACTACATAAAGCATTAAACATTCCATGACGAAACAGCTTTTTCTCTTACATTTCCAGTGAGAGAAAAACACTCGAAAGGATGATCCGTTCATGCCAATTAATCAACAGCATCAATTAGAAGTGTTAAAAGATATTTTAGTCAACCATCAAAGTGATTGCTGCGGGACAGTTTCTGAATGCGAGCAATTAGAGCGCCTCATTCAATCGTTACTCGCAAACGATAGTATAAGTAGTGACGCTAAAGCAATGCTAAACGATGTATATTCTTATAGTCAATCGGGTAAATCTTCCTCTAATTTGGACAACCATATTTCCAATAATCAAGAACAACTTACTCAGTGGATTGCTGGAATGGACAATTTTTCTTAAGTATTATTCTGAAGCAAGTAGTTGCTGTAAATATTGATGCCAATATTTAGCTTCTGCTTGCTGCTTTTTTGTTGTGTGCCATTGAATAGATAAAATCGTTTGTGCTATAACATACCATCTCATACGCCTAAGCAATGATTCATCTAGTTCAACATCATAATATCCGAGCCACTCACTCCATTCATGACGCGGAACATACCAATATAATAACATACCAAGGTCTAAAGCTGGGTCAGCAATCACAGCTCCATCCCAATCAATCAAAAACAATTCATCTTCATCCGACAATATCCAATTGTTATGGTTTACATCACAATGGCATACAACGAATTCATCGTACTCAATATCTTTTAATGACTCTGTTAAATATTGAAGACCTTGCTGAATTGTTTCATCAACTCTTATATCTCCTCTTAAAACAAGTTGTAATTGTTGTAATAACTCTTGCGCATGAAGCGGCTGCTTTCCTAGCCTTTGAATCATCTGCACAAGCGCTTTAGAGGAGTGTATTTTCTTCAAAAGTTTCGCAACACGTTCTAGTTTCATATCCTCTGGCTCTAACTTCTGTCCCGGAAGCCATTTTTGCGCAGAAATTACATCACCGTTCGTTACCCTTCTTGTCCAAAGTAATTTTGGAACAATTCCTTCTGCTGACAATACCGCTAAAAAGGGCGATGTATTCCGCTTTAAAAATAACTTTTGTTGTCCGTTTTGCGCAATATATGCATCGCCCGTTACTCCACCAGCCGGTATAAGACTCCACTCTTTTCCTAATAATTGTTCCAACCATTCCATATTCATTACCCGTTAACAAATCCTTATCTTTTATAGTTATGAAAAGAAAAACCGCAACATTTCTACACATGTTGTGGATTCATATATTTTACTGTAGTTAAATGAAAAGAAAACTTGGCATAAGCCAAAAACAGGATAAATCCCCTGCTCTTCTAGTTTATTTTACAAAATCACTCATAGAATGACAACTTATCAAAATCGTCACCTTTGTCAATTCTACATTTATTACATTCTCATCGTCAAGTAGCGATTTGTCACATTATCGTCAATATATACGTGCTAGTTGGAGCCATTTGAAGTTCCTTTCCTCTAAATGAAGAAATTGGCTGTATTTTTGCTTGCTTTTCGTTTACTATCACATGCCACGTTTCTTCTTTCGGAAGCTCGACTATTTCATTTTGCAAACCGCTATTGAATAATACAACAATCTCTTTCCACGGTCCGAAAGATTCTACATTTTGCAAATGGTATGCAAGTGCTTCTTTTGATGTTTGCAAAAAAGTCATATGCTTTTTTATAAGATCAGCGCTTTTTAATCGGAATGCCCCATGCTCCTTCCGAATCGCGATTAAACCTTTTATATAATTAACTGTCTCCATCTCTGTTTCTTTTTGATCCCAATCTAATCGATTGATTTCATCATTTGCATTATAACTATTTTCGTTTCCTAGCTTCGTACGATAAAACTCTTGCCCTGCATGTAAGAAAGGAATCCCCTGCGAAAGAATAACTATTGCAGTTGCTAATCGATGACGTCTTTTCAAAATTTCTTCTGATTCCGGATTACTTTGCACTAGTTTATCCCACATCGTCATATTGTCATGACATTCTACATAGTTGATACTTTGCATTGGTTCTAAGAATAATCCTGTTTCTTTCATACTTAAAAGACTGCCAGCTACTATATACTGCAAATGATTACAGTCTACATGCCCACCAAATGCAAAGCCACGTTTATTTATATTAAACGTACTTCCTTTTATTCCATCACGAAATTGATCATTAAACTGTGCGATACATGGCATTTTATTCGCGTTATTTAACGTAGCTTTCTCGCCAAGAGGAAGTGGTGTTTGTAAATCCCATCCTTCACCTAATAACAGCGCATCATGCTTTATTTTTCGCACTTCTTTTTCTAACACATTCATCGTTTCAACGTCTAAAATCCCCATTAAATCAAATCGGAATCCATCAACATTGTATTCAATAAGCCAATATAAAACAGATTCTACAATAAATTTCCTCATCATTTTCCGTTCAGATGCTATATCATTTCCAACTCCCGTTCCATTAGAAGGCATACCATCTTCACCATGACGAAAATAATATCCTGGGACAAGCTTCTCAAATGATGATAACTCTCTTTCATAAACATGATTATATACAACATCGATAATTACCCTGATGCCGCATGCATGGAATGTTTCAATCAGTTGTTTACACTCTACTATCCTGTTGTACGGATCAGAGGGGGTTGTAGCATAAAATCCTGTTGGTGCATTGTAATATAATGGATTATAACCCCAATTATATGCGGAAGCAGGATTCGCCTCATCTACACCACCGAAACAATATAAAGGTAATAGTTCAACATGTGTAACACCTAAATCTTTTATATGAGACAATCCCGTTAACGTCCCATTTCGTCCCGTTGTCCCCTCTTCTATCAATCCTTTATATGTCCCCTTATTATTCACTCCACTGTTTGGATGAATAGTAGCATCACGAATATGCAGTTCATACAATATCGCATCTGTCATTGACTGTAATGCTGGTAATTCCTCTTGTTTTGTTACATTCGTCTTTTCCAAATCGATAACAATGCCGTATTTCCCATTTACAGTCACTGATTTTGCGTAAGGATCCACTGCTTCATTCCATATTAAATTAATACATACGAGAAATGTATATTTTACTCCGGCTAAATCGCCTTGTAATGTATGAGTCCAAACTCCGTTTTCTCCTCTGTACATTTCATAATCGATATATTCTTTATCACTTTTATAAATTCTTACTTTCGCAAGCCTTGCAGTTGGAGCCCATACTTTAAATATCGTCACTTCTTTTTGATACACAGCACCTAAATCTGTACCTTCGTAATAATACTTTTCATCGAAAATTGCTGTCCGAATCACAGCGCCTATTTGTAAATCTGTTTCTTCGTTCCGTTCATCTCGTACTGTATAATATTTCCCCACATCTAGCGGCTCTTCTATAAAGCACTCATACTTCGTTGCATCCGGAAGAGCAATAGTATGAGCAATCGGCAATTCTTTCAAATTGCTTCCTTCTTGTAAACGAAATGTCCGGCTTGTTCCATACGCATGTGGGAGCAAAATTGTAATTTTATTCATTTCATCTAAATAGGCATCAAATGGACGTTTTACTTTCAACATAAAAAATCACCATCATTCTCAAAATTAAAATAAAGTGAAACTTTAATCAGCGGGAAGGCTTTATTCCACTGATTATTAGTTGAACCAATCGGGCCTTTATGGGCAGTAGATCTCCCACCTAACTTCTTTGCTTCATCTTAATTTTGAAGTGGGAGTCTTACTGCCCGTTAATAGAGGGATGAAACGAGCTGCAAATGATAAGGTTTTTCTTATCAGCAAGACTCTATACAGTAACACATTATTCTCTATAGTATATTCACCTGTATAAAAAACGTTTTCATACATTCTATTTTTGTAATTTTATTTCAGCAACTGGTCTATACTTTGGCGTTTCCTTCACGTGAGATTCATACAAAGTAATCGTATCTGCTTGAAATGACGTTACAGGTAAGTCTTTTACATTTGTCAGATCAAATACTTTTTCTCCTACCCATTTACGCGCAACAGTAATATGTGGATGATAAGGGCGCGTCTCTAGAGAGAAGCCATTTTCTTCACAAATTGTATGCACTTGTTTTTGCAACTGAACCAAATCATTATTCTCACTTACCTTCGCCCAAAAAATACGCGGCTCGTCTTCCAGGCCAAACGTTGAAAATCCTTGTAACGTGAAAGTTAGTTCTTTGATTTCTGTAAGTGTTTGTAATCCATTCTTTATTCCTTCTAATTGTTCCTCTGTCGCACTTCCTAAAAATGAAAGGGTAATATGATAGTCTTCTTCATGTACCCACGAGCGAAATGGTAATTCATCCTTCATTTCCACTTTGTAATTAGAAAGAGTTTCTTTTATATGACGTGGTAAAGTTACTGCAACAAAATAATGCGGCACCATCTACATCGTCTCCTTTATGTTATTGTTGCTTTTCTTTCTTATCTCATTCAGTTAAAAAGAATCGAACCTTCCTAAAAAGTCTAACCAAGTTAAGATTGCAATAGTAATTGAAATTATATCGACGCAAAATCAAATATATCGACTTAACAACAAAATACGACAAGAGAAGCAACCTATCCCTAACAGAAAACCGTCCCAAAAAATCTTTTGGGACGGCCTCTCATTATTTACATATCCATTACTTTGCTAATTCATAAATCGCCTGAGCATAAATCGCTGTTGCTTTTAATAAATCTTCAACTTCAATGTACTCATCTTTTTGATGCGCAAGTTCTTCTTTTCCAGGGAATAGCGGGCCAAATGCAACGCCAGCTTTCAATGAACGAGCATACGTACCACCACCGATTGCTAATAGTTCTGCTTTTTCACCTGTTTGTTCTTCATATACGCGTTGCAACGTGCGAATTAATACGTGGTCTTTATCAACGTGATGCGGGCGAGAGTTCGAATAATCCGCCACTTCAAATCCATGAGTACCGACATATTCTTTTAACTTCGCAATCATTTCTTCAAAGTTAGTCGTAACTGGATAACGTACATTTAATCCTAAATTACCACCATTCTCTTGCGTATAAGAAAGGCGACCAACATTCACTGTTAACGGACCGCTAATATCGTCTTTATAAGAAATACCAGCTTTCTCGCCCAAAATATCTCCTGTAAATGTTTCTGTTACAAATGATGCAAACGAAGCCCCTTTTCCATCAAGAGAAACTTTCGTTAAGCAGTTTGCCAATAATAAACCTGCATTTTCTCCCTTTTCCGGAGTAGATCCGTGAGCTGAAATCCCTTTGATTTGTAACGTCACCGTATTGCCTTCTACAATTGCTTTACCCATTTTTTTAGCAGTTTGTAAATACTCTTCATATGCTACTGTAAGTACATTTACATCTTCTCCTGTAATAATCGCTTCTGCATAATCAGGAACCATATTCAAACGACGACCTGACTCAAATGAAATCAGCTTAAATGTGCCTTCTTTCTCTTCGCTACCATTTTGAACAACTTGTATGTCAGAAATTCCTTTTTCCGCATTAATAATTGGAAAATCTGCATCTGGTGCAAAACCGATTGTTGGCATTTCTTCATTTTTAAAGTAATGATCTACACACTTCCAATTACTTTCCTCATCTGTTCCTAAAATCATACGAACACGTTTAGAAAGAGGTAAGCCTAATTCTTTTACAATTTTCATTGCATAATAAGCTGACATTGTCGGCCCTTTATCATCAATCGCACCGCGTGCAAAAATCTTCCCGTCGCGAATATCCGCACTATACGCAGGAGTTGTCCAGCCATCTCCTTCTGGTACAACATCAACATGACAAAGGATACCTACTAATTCTTCTCCTTGTCCCATTTCAAGATGACCTGCATACCCTTCTAAATTTTTAGAAGCGAAACCATCTGTGTCTCCTTTATGTAACATGAAAGATAAAGCTTTTTCTACACCGTCACCAAATGGTGCACCCTCTTTCGCGGATTCTTCTTCCCATACACTTTTAATTTGTAAAAATTGTTGTGTATCACGAATTAAATCATCTTTTCGTTTTGCAACTTCTTCTGTCCAATTAATCGTTGACATCACGCATCCATCCTTCACTATATTGTCTCTTTCATCATAGCAAACCGAAATCTCTTATGCCATACATGAAAATCCAATAACGAACAATTGTAATATTTCAGATATTTCTCATTAGTTTTTCTTTTATTTTCTCAAAAAAATTTGCAGGAATTTGGCGTTTTACGTAGAAATTTATGAGTTAGTTGACTGACCAAATATACAATGTCAACTACCAATATTTTTCTATATGAATATTTGTTAAACTTTTGTAAAATTTAAGTAGATTAAAGCATGAATTTTATCATGTAGAGTACAATGGTAGTAACGACCTTCTTTCCTGAATGGGGTCAAAAAAACTAGTAGAGGAGTGGTTTTCTCTTGAAACCTACAACTACTCGTATGCTAACACGCATTAAATCGATTTATATGTACATCAATGAAAACGGTACGGTAACAACGAAAGACCTTGTAGATGAGTTCGGGATCACACCGCGAACGATACAACGTGATCTAAATGTGTTGCAGTTTAATGAACTCGTGTATAGCCCTTGCCGCGGCAAGTGGACAACGACAGGAAAGAAAGTGAGAATGACCTCATAACAAAAAAATAATTGTATGTAAATAAATACATACCCCTTTCTAACTCATTAGAAAGGGGTCTTTTCTATGCTTTGAAATTAGGCGTTACTTTTCGTTATCTACTTGATATGTTTTTAACATTTCTACTTCTTCATCTGTTAATTCACGATATTGCCCAAGTTCTAACTCTTCATCTAGCACTAAAGGTCCCATCTCTGTTCTCTTTAAGTACACTACTTTTTTCCCTACCGCTTCAAACATACGCTTCACTTGATGGAATTTTCCTTCTGTAATCACGAGCTCAATTTCAGAAATATCATCACTTTTTAAAATTGTAAGTTCGCCTGGCTTCGTTTCATAGCCATCTTCTAAAATAACACCTTTAGCGAATTCTTTTACATCCTCTTCCGTTACAACTCCTGAAACGTGTGCATAGTATTTTTTCGGCACATGCTTTTTCGGAGATAATAGTTGATGCGTTAACTTCCCGTCATTTGTAATCAATAAGAAACCTTCTGTATCAATATCGAGTCTTCCAACAGGAAATGGATCAAAAATCGCATCTTCTAATTCTAATAAATCTATTACTGTTTCGTGGTTATCATCTTCTGTCGCTGAAATAACACCTTGTGGTTTATGCAGCATTAAATAAACAAATTCTTTATATTCCACAACTTCACCGTGAATCATAACCTCTTGTTCTTCTACATTCACATGAAACTTCGGATCTTTCACTGGCGTCCCATCAATTTTCACAACGCCGTCTTTCAATAATTTCTTTACTTCTTTTCTACTTCCGTGTCCCATGTTCGCTAATAATTTATCTAATCTCATGTTCTTCACCTTCTTTATTTATCATAAGAAAAGGGGACGTATTTACGCCCCTTTTGATTTCAACTTTATTTTGAATCTACTACCAAGTTTACGCTGGATTTTCTCTAAAGCTTCTCCGCCAAATACTCTTTCTAGTACTCCTGTGCGAATCGCTAACAATCCGTAAACAAGTCCACCAATACCTGCACAAATCGCAACTGTAATAAGAGCACCAATACGGCCATCAGGCGAAATTATGAAGGATAGAAGCCATTGTGATAGTTTTACAGCAATAACCATTACAAGTGTTAATACTGCAATTTGGAATGTTCTCTTATATACAACACCAAATGAATAGTTTGCATGTTTTTTGATTTGTCTATTCGTATACCATACAGAAGCTAAGAAGCCGACTGCAGTAGCCAAAATCGCCCCAACTGTACCGAAATAGCGAATAAAGATTACGTTACATACAAATTTCAAAATAACACCCATCACAAGCGCAACAATCGCATGTTTCTGCTGGTTAATCCCTTGCAGAATTGCTGCTGTTACTGTGAATAAAGCGAATAACAACGCAACTGGCGCATACCACATTAATACTTGTCCACCTAGTGGATCTGAATCGTAGAAAGCAGTGTAAATTGGATACGCAAGTGTAGAAATACCGATAACTGCTGGCAATGTTAAAAACATATTCGCCTGGAATGTTTGTGTAATTTGTAATTTCAAATAACGGTATTGCTTTTCAGTAAACGACTTTGTAATCGCTGGCACAAGCGTTAAACTAAACGCTGTTGCAAGTGATACTGGAATCATAATTAATTTATGCGTCCACATCGTGAAAATACCAAGTGCTCGCTCTGCGATATCCCCTTGACCAATCGCCTGCATAATAGAGTTAAATGTCAATGTATCAATTTGTTGATATAAAGGAATTGTTAACCCAATTACAACGTAAGGAATTGCATACGCAAACAACTCTTTAAACAATTGAGCAGTACTTACCGTCGATTCTGGTACAGTTTGCTCAATTAAATATTGATCCAAATATTTTTTACGTTTTAACCAGTACCAAATTAATACGCCAAGTGCTCCAACTGCTGAAACGAATGCAGCAAATGTCGCAACCCCAACTGCCGTTGCTACTGTACCGCCAAGTACTTTAATAACGATGAAACTACCCGCTAATAAAAAGACGATACGAATAATTTGCTCAATAATTTGTGACACCGTAGTCGGTCCCATCGATTGGTGACCTTGGAAATAACCACGGATCAAACTTGCTGCCGGTACAACAATAAGCGCAAAACTTACGAGACGAATAATCGTCGTAACTTCTTCTATCTTATTTTGTAAACTTTGTTTACCAAGCATTGCTTCTGCAAATAATGGTGCGGTCATGTATAGAACTAGGAACGAAAGAACTCCGGTTACTATCATCATAACCATTCCTGAGCGGAACATTCTCCGGCTCGTTTTATAATCGCCAAGTGCATTATATTTGGAAACAAACTTCGAAACAGCAAGCGGCACCCCTGCCGTTGCAATACTTAAAAATATCGTATATGGAATGTATCCATATGTATAGAGCGTTCCGCCTTCTGTGCCTACTAATGCATGAAACGGAAAGACGTAAATCATGCCTAAGAACTTTACTAAAAATGTCCCTAACGTCACAATAAGCGTTCCGCGCAGAAATTTTGAATCGGACATACGAAAATCCTCCTACATCTACATAAAGTGAAACTTTAATTAGCGGGAGACTCCCCTCCTACTAATCATTCGAGCATTTATGGACCGTTTCAACTCCCTCTTTACTTCTCATAAATCTTAAGATGGTAGTCTTATTGCCCATAAATAGCGGGATAGTGCTGAACTCTAACTTTTGTATTGTACCACAATTCTCTCCTTAAGCAGTACTTCACTCTATTTTTCTTTTAAAGGAAAACATGCTATTCTTTTAGGCAGGAAATGTAGAAAATGAGGTCGATATATTATGCATTATGATGTTATTGTCATCGGCGGCGGTCCTTCAGGGCTAATGGCTGCAATCGGTGCTGCTGAAGAAGGCGCAAGCGTCTTACTTCTTGATAAAGGAAATAAACTAGGACGTAAACTTGCAATTTCTGGTGGTGGTCGTTGTAACGTAACGAACCGTCTACCACTTGATGAAATCGTTAAACATATACCTGGAAATGGTCGCTTCTTATACAGTGCTTTTTCTATTTTTAATAATGAAGATATTATTACATTCTTCGAAAATCTCGGTGTAAAACTGAAAGAAGAGGATCATGGCCGCATGTTCCCAGTATCAAATAAAGCGCAATCTGTTGTAGATGCACTGTTAACACGATTAAAAGACTTAGGTGTGAAAATACGTACGAATACGCCTGTTGAAACGATTGAATATGAAAATGGTCAAACGAAAGCAGTCGTACTGCAAACAGGCGAAGTGTTAGAAACGAATCACGTCGTTATCGCTGTTGGCGGAAAATCTGTTCCTCAAACTGGTTCTACTGGAGATGGATATGCTTGGGCTGAAAAAGCTGGGCATACAATTACAGAACTTTTCCCAACAGAAGTACCAATCCTTTCAAATGAACCGTTTATTCGTGACCGCACATTACAAGGTCTTGCTTTACGAGATGTAAACTTAAGTGTATTAAACCCGAAAGGAAAAGTTATCATTTCTCATAAAATGGACATGCTTTTCACTCACTTCGGCCTATCTGGTCCTGCTGCTCTTCGCTGTAGCCAATTCGTTGTGAAAGCTATGAAAAAGTTTAAAACGCACACAGTGCACATGAGTATCGATGCATTGCCAGAAGAAAATAGTGAGCAACTATTCCAACGCATGCTGAAACAAATGAAAGAAGATCCGAAAAAAGGAATTAAAAACGTGTTAAAAGGTTATGTGCCTGAACGTTACTTCTTATTCTTATTAGAAAAAAATGAAATTGACGGTAGCGAACAAGCTGGACAAGTTTCTCACGAGAAGATTCGTGCACTTGTGAAAGACTTTAAAGAATTTACTGTGAATGTAAATGGTACGCAGTCAATTGAAAAAGCATTCGTTACTGGCGGCGGTGTATCCGTTAAAGAAATTAATCCGAAAGAAATGTCTTCTAAATTCACGAATGGCTTATATTTCTGCGGAGAAGTTCTTGATATTCACGGTTATACTGGTGGCTATAACATTACATCTGCTCTCGTTACTGGTAGAATTGCCGGAACAACAGCTGGAGAAAACGCAAAAATGCAGTATTAAAAAAAGAAACAGGGGTTCCTGTTTCTTTTTTTATATGTACATGAAATTATATCGGCGATGTGACAAGAGATATCGACTTACCAACAAGGAACACCACATATGCCCTCCTCCTACCTCTCGTTCTTTTTTGTTGCTTTATATAGCTTAGTACCTTTATATTTTATATTGTTGAATATTTAAAAAAGGGTAAGGGGAAAAAATATGAGAAAAAAAGTCATGATGTCTTTAATGCTAATGACGTTTCTTTCTGCGGTAGAAGGAACGATCGTTAGTACAGCGATCCCTCGTATAACGAGTGATTTGTCAGGCGTCGAACTTGTTAGTTGGGTATATGCAATCTATATGCTTGCAACAGCTGTTTCGACTCCAATATACGGAAAACTAGCTGATTTATTCGGTCGTAAAAAAGTTCTGCTCATCGGAGCAACAATCTTCTTAATCGGTTCTGCACTTTGCGGAGTCGTTACATCAATGGAACAATTAATATTCTTCCGCGCTCTTCAAGGTATAGGGGCTGGTGCTGTTATGCCAATCACAATGACGATTATTGGGGACTTATATAGCGAAGCGAGAGACCGCGCGAAAGCACAGGGCTGGATGAGTGCCGTTTGGGGTGTATCTGGTGTTATTGGGCCGTTAGTAGGTGGATTTTTAGTTGATTCTCTTTCTTGGCGCTATATTTTCTTCTTAAACGTTCCTTTTGGAATTATCGCCTGCTTAATGTTTGCCATTTCTTATAAGGAATCTGTTAAGTCTACCGCCAAGCAACATATCGACTACCTTGGTGCAACAGTCTTCTCATTAAGTACAATCGCTCTGCTATACGCATTATTAACGGGTAGCAGTAAGCAAAACTGGGGAGACATTTCAATTATCGGCCTATTAATCTTTGCCGCTGTTTCATTCATTATTTTCTTATACATCGAGAAAAAATCTCCGGAACCATTAATTCCGTTAGCACTTTTCTCTAACCGTACACTATCTACTATAAACATACTAACACTTATTGCTGGCGCAATGATTATTAGCATTACAGTGTATCTTCCAATTTGGAGCCAAGGTGTTTTAGGAAAAAATGCGACAGAAGCTGGACTCATTTTAATGCCGATTCCTGTTATGTGGACATTTGGCGCTATGTTCTCCGGTAACTTAGTTGGCAAGTTACAAACGAAACAAATCATTTTACTTGGAGCTAGCATTTTATCAGTTGCTACTTTCTTATTATTTACATTATCAACAGATTCACCATCATTCCTTATTTATGTTGCAGTCGGATTATTCGGCTTAGGAATGGGGCTTGTTACACCAATTTACATGGTCACAATTCAAGCAGCTGTACCGGCACATACGCGCGGAACGGCAGTTGGTTTAAACACATTTATTAATACATTTAGTCAAACACTAGGCGCTGCAATCTTCGGAACAATCTTCAATACGATGATTCACGCACGTGGTATTAAAAATCTTGATCTTGTTTCTTCTGGCGGACACGGCGGAGCTACAGCAAACGTAGCAACCGAGTCTCAAGAGGCACTGGCATCAAGTGTACACGTCATTTATATGAGCACTTTCGTATTAGCGGTACTCACATTAATTATCGCTTGGATCCTATTAAAGCCAGCTAAACAAACAAGTGAACAGTAAAAGGAGGATGACCGAAATGGTCATCCTCTTTTACTCTTCATGCTCCACAATATGTTTAAGCATGGACAATTTATTATCCCAAAAACGTTCATAGTACGAGAGCCACTGCTGTAATTCTTCTAATGGTTCTGGGTGCAAACGATATATCTTCTCTCTTCCACTCTTTCTTCCACTCACTAAATTCGCTTCTGAAAGAATATGAAGGTGCTTTACAACTGCAGTACGGCTCATCGGAAAATGATCCGTTATTTTGGAAATCGGTAACTCTTTATCACTTAATAACCGTATTACTTCTCGGCGGGTTGGATCAGCAATAGCTTGAAATACATCATATTTCGCTGCTGACGAAGACATTTAACCTTCAACAACCTTTTTCAGTTTTTCATTTACAATCGCTACCCATCCGCCATTCATTCTATCGCGAATAATAGAGCTCTTCGCATTCGCTTTCGGAAGAATTTCATCAGGATGTTTCCAGCCGCCGTGAATTAACGTAAATTCTGTTTTATTATCTCCTAGGTCTTTCAAATTAAATGAAACAATCCATCCATCTGTGTCCCATGAGAATGATAAATGGTTTGGCTCATCAATTTCTAACACTTTACATGGTGATGGCCCAAATGGCGATTGCACATGAAACTCATGTCCTACCTCTAATTCAAAATCATTTGGCATAAACCATGACGCAATTCCTTCTGCAGTTGATACTACATTCCATACTTTTTGAATAGACGCGTTAAAAACGATTGTTTGTTTAATATCATTTAATGTATTTTGTTGTTCCATTTTAATTCTCCTTTATTCGGTGCAAAAATAACACCTTTTAGTTTCATTTTTGATGATATAACACCATTTGGTTACATGTCAAGGAAGACTATGTTCACTGTTGAGAAATTCTCAACATTTTTTCAACAGGACAAACACCCTCTCAGCATTCCCTCATAATATACTCACAAAGGCAATAAAAAATAAAAACTTCTCTCAACATGAAACTCCATCATTCATATTGAAAGAAGCGCCTTACTTATATCATACGTACTGTGTCTCTCCTCCTTCCCTCAGGGACAATACGTGAGATATAAAAAATCAGAAGGAATATGCCCACCATTTGAGTAGGTAGTTATTTCTCTTCTCCTCAACATTTCCTTAGGAGCGAAATGACTACCGACTCACTTTTTTTAACAAAAATAAAAAGGGGATGTAAGCTATGTTCTATTGCATTAATTGTTCTGAAATTCACCATGAAAAACATTCGAATGATAAAGTATTCAAAAACGGTTTTTATATTGATCCATTTTTAGGTGATCGTTATCACCTCGGTATGTGCACTGATGCTCAGGAGCATGAAACAGGAGAAATTCTTTTAACAGCAAAGAAAACAGGCGCAACACAATCTATTATGAATATTTTACCGACACATGTTGTCCCAACATAAAGCATAAAAAAGAGCTGGCTCCCCAGCTCTTTTTTATGCTTTATAAACAATCATCGCTGAAAAACAATAAATTTGATTTTCATCATCATTAATCGAAACACCAACTTGATACTTTATATCTACAAAATTTCCATCATCAATTTTTTTCAAAAATACATTTACTGCATCTTCTAAGTCTTTTTCATGACTTTCATCAAATACTTTCACACGAATCATGTTAACACCATCCTAGATCGCAGCCCTCCGCCGCTTGATTATTGCCACGGTGCGTATCTATGATGCGATAAAACTTTCCTTCTTCGTATATATATCCGTCTTCTAACACATATTGTTTACCTTCAGTATAGACATAAAACTTACCTATCATAAATTTACTCGTATATAATTCCAAATAATTTGGTCTAAATTTAGCTACAACTTTATTTGTAATATCAATTTTTATTGTGCGCCCCACCTTCTCTCCCTCCTTTGCAAAGAACGGATTTAGGTATATTGTATTAGCGATTTTACATTTTATGCTTAAAAATAAGTGGATATGCCCTTTTTCTTCGCCTGTACTATTTTTCTAAAAAAATCTCCTCTTTTCTTTTCACATATAAGGGCAAAAAAACATCTAAAAAAAACGACTTTTATATATTGACTACAGTATATCAGATATGATATTATATAAAATTTGACATTTTTATCTAAATGTGCTATCATTAAAGATGGTTACCACATATGGAGGTGGATGATTTGTTTCAAATTGGTGATAAAATCGTTTATCCAATGCACGGTGCAGGAATCATCGAAGCAATTGAAGAGAAAGAAATATTAGGTACTACACGTCAATATTGTGTTATACGCATCATTAATAAAGATATGCAAGTAATGCTTCCGATGGATCAATTACAAAAATCAGGTATACGTTATATCGTTGATAAAGGTACGTTAGATGGTATACTTCTTGAATTTCATCATGGGGAATCAGACCCCTCTCTTTCCTGGAAACAAAGATATACAATGAATATGGAAAAAATGAAGAACGGCAATCTTCAAGATAGTGCAGAAGTTGTTCGTGATTTACTTCGTCGCAATAAAGAAAGAGCATTAAATGCGAGCGAAAAACAAATGCTAGATAATGCGCGCAAAATGGTTATTAGCGAAGTTGCGCTCGTACAGAATGTTTCAGAACATCAAGCAACAGAATTTCTTCAAGATACAATCAATCATTAATTTTAAAAATAGCTGACCGCTATTTTTTTTTGCTTAAAAAAGGCCAAAGAGATAAATCTCTTTGGCCTTTTCATATTATCCACGCCCAGCTTGGAACGATGGGTATAAAGTCATTCCACCATCTGCAAATAACGTAATTCCAGTTACATAACTCGCCTCTGCTGAAGCGAGCCAAGTTGCTACTGCTGCGATTTCTTCAGGTTTTCCAATGTAGCCCATCGGTATCATACTTTCTACGTCAGCACGCTTTTTAGGATCAGCGAACTTTTCAGCATTGATTGGCGTATTAATTGCACCTGGTCCAATATTATTTACTCGAATACCTTTTGGTGCATATTCTAACGCTAACGTTTCTGTCATAAGTTTAATACCGCCTTTACTTGCGGCATAGTGCACGAATAGTGGCCACGGAATTTTCTCATGAACACTAGACATATTAATTACAGATCCTTTAATATTGTGTTCCACAAAATATTTAATCGCTTCACGGCTTCCTAAAAAAGCGCCTGTTAAATTCGTATTGATTACTTTATTCCAATCCTCTAATGGCATTTCATGCGACGGTACCGCGTTTTCTATTCCTGCATTATTAATCATAACGTCGAGCGTACCAAACTCTTTCACAGCAGATTGAATGAGATTCACAACATCTCCCTCTGCGGTCACATCACCTTTTACAGCAATCGCTTCTCCGCCTACCTTTTTAATTTCTTCTAACACATCATTCGCTTCCGACTCTCGTGAGCGATAGTTAATAACGACTTTCGCCTTCTCCTTAGCAAACCTTACTCCCATCGCTCTTCCGAGACCAGTCGCTGATCCTGTAATAACGACAACTTTTCCTTCTAAATCACTATACATTTCAATACCTCCTTAACCTTTTGCAATTCCTAACATAATTCCAGCTGCGATAATAAAAACGATACCAACAACAATCCCCGTTAATTGGCGTTTCGTTTTTCTTTCACCTAATATAAGAATCCCGCCAAGCGTCGAAATAACAATTCCCATTTGTGATAGTGAAAAACTTGTTGCGACTCCGACACGCGGCTGCGAAATGAATAAAAACATATTTCCTGCTGCCCAAATTAATCCTGGAATAATATTTCGTATCGCATACTTATTAAATGGATGATGTTTAAACGTAAGTAAAATCCCTCCTAACACCATACCAACTGCTTGTGGTAATAAAGCCGACCAACCATCTACGTTAAATAACCTAATAACTACTACGTAAACTAAATAACCGACTGTTGAAATTAATAAAATTATGATACCCCTTTTAAAATTTGCTGCTTGCTCTGCATTTTTTTCTTCTTCGCTTTGAAGCGATGTTAAAATAACACCGATAATAATACAAACGAGCGCTAAAATTCCAAGGACGACTGATATTGTCGTAGACCATTCATGAAATACGATAACGCCAAATAAAGTCGTCGCAACTAATTGCAGCCCTGTTGAAATGGGCATCGTCCTCGAAACACCCATTAAATCAATACTTTTCAATTGATTCGCCTGACCAAGTGCCCAAAATAAACCTGACACAATTCCAACTACAATAACAGTAGGAGTTAATACTGGCTTTACAAAAATATAAACAACAATCGAGAAAATAAGTGCACCAAACGTTGTACCAAGCGTTTGACTATACGGTCCACCGCCCAGTTTCACGTTAAATAGCACAATACTTCCCCAAAATATAGCTGGTAAAATCGCTAAAAGTATATCCATGACTCATTACCTTTCTTTACTAAATGTCATCTGTTACCGCTCTACACCATTAGAGTGTGCTTTCATTTTTTCCTTCGCTCGTGCGCAAACCTTTTCTGCGATCGCACTAGATACATTTTTTTCTCTCTCCACTTTCTTGATCTTTATGTGATCTAAATTATCTTCCAAAGTAAGTGTAACTTTGTCATTTGGCGGATTATGTGCCCCTTGAAAGGTAAGAAATTGTAGCGTCACTTCAAATCTAGGAACGAACTCATCTTTCTTGCCTAGACGTTTTATATTTGTAACGGAGTCACATTCATACTGATCTTCTGTCGCTTGCCTTATAACTGAGTAATATCTATTAAGTAGTGCACTCTCTAAAAGTTGTTCCTTCGATTCTTTCGCCCAAGAATAGCTTGGAGAAGAGAAAAAAATGGAACATATCATTGTAATCATTACACATATCTTTTTCATAATTCCCTCCTTGTTCTATAAGTTAGTGTTCGCAAAACTGCCATAAAAAAAACGACTTCCCCTATTTAGGAAAGTCGTTTTAATGAATCCAATATTAACCACCGCTCACTGGTGGTATAAGTGCAACTACATCACCAGATTGTATCGTATCATCCTCATTTGCATATTCTTCATTAATCGCAACCATAATTGGTGCTGATACTGGTACATTATATTCCTTCGCGACAATATCTTTTAACTCTGCAACCGTAATATTTTCTTTCTCTATTTGTAATTCACTTGTTCCTGCTTCTTCTTGCAAGTTCGCAAATAACAATACTCGAATCATACTATAGCTCCTTCCCAGGCTCCCCTGTTGGATACGACGTTTTTTCTAATTGGTCACCAATCCATGAGTCACCATCTTCCCAAAACTCCTTTTTCCAAATCGGAACAATTTGCTTAATACGCTCCATAATATATTCATTCGCTTCATAGGCCTCTTTACGATGCGGCGTTGATACAGCAACAACAACCGCAATATCAGAAATTTGCAATGTACCGATGCGATGTGTAATTGCAACGTGTGTACCAGGCCATTTCTCCTTCACTTCTGAGCCGATTTTCTGTAGCATCTTTTCTGCCATCGTCTTATAAGCGACATACTCTAAGTATAGTGTACGACGCCCTTTCGTAAACTCTCTAACCGTTCCAATAAATGTTGTAACAGCACCGCATTCACGTCGAATTACTTTCTTTGCCACCTCTTCAATCGAGATTTCTGTATCAATTACTTCATAATACGTATTTATCATTTTGCACTCCTAACCGTTTGTAAAAACCAGTCTACATACAATTTCTCTTCTGTTATATGAAATACTTTATAGTCTTCTCTTAAATTTGACAGGACATTATCCCACGTAATAATTGCTACTACGTTTTCTACCTTATGTAAAAGTTCAATGTCTTCCGCAGAACGAAGTAACACTACTTTTGGATATTTCTCAGCTTTATAGCCCTCTATTAAAATCGTATCCACTTCAAAAAATTCGTACAAGCGGATAATTTCTTGCAAGGACCATTCATCTCGTAATGAAGACAGAGATAGTAATCCAGCGCCTTCCACACTACTTACGACAGCACCAGCTTTCCGGTGCCTTTCACTATCTTTTTGTGCTACTTCAGGAAAACCACCATGACCATGATGCTTAATTGTAGCAACTTTCATCTCGCTTTCGGCTAATGCATGCACAATTTTCTCTACAAGTGTTGTTTTCCCGCTATTTTGATACCCTACTATTTGTAAGATTGAAGGGGCGTTGCCCATGGCCAATCACATCCCTCGGAGTGCTCTAACAATAATACAGATACTTTCATCCCTGCTTCAAATCCTCTCGTTCCTCCGGGCAACACGATAAAAGCATTCGCATCTGCGAGTGAAGATACCGCACTCGATTTATCTAAACCGACCGGGGTCACTTGTAGTGCCCCATTAACAATGTTCGCTTTTGATCTTACAAAACGAGTAAACGGATTTGGTTTCGGAAAATCTTTTTGCAAAATAGCGTCTGCCCTATATATGTGAGGCTCCTTCGCATACAAATACGTTTTTATAACCGGATGCACAAACAATTCGAAACCTACATAACAAGCTGATGGATTACCTGATAAACCGAAAAGTAACTTTCCATCAACTTCAGCTACTGTCGTTACACTTCCTGGTCTCATCGCTATTTTATTAAAGAGTACATTCGCCTGTAATCTTTCATAAATAGCTGGCAAGTAGTCATAATCTCCTACCGACACACCACCCGTTGTAATTAAAATATCAACCTCATCCACCGCTGATTTAACAGCTGTAAAACATGCATCTAACTCATCGGCAAGTTGTCCATAGTAACGCACTTTCCCGCCAGCTTTCATAATTTGAGCTGCAATCATATAAGAGTTACTATTTCTAATTTTGCCTGGCTCTAGCGGCTCATGCACTTCTAGTAATTCACTTCCTGTCGTTACAATACCGACAACAGGCTGTTTTACAACTTTCACAGTGCTATATCCAAACGTCGCTAACAGTGCGGCAACACCTGGATTGATTACAACACCTTTGTTAACAAGGACTTGATTTTGTTTTATATCTTCTCCTTTAAATGACACATTGTCACCATTTTGGAAAGGGCGTTTCAACTTCATATATGTACTTTCGTTCTTCTCGAATCCTTCCGTCAACTCTAGCATTACGACTGCATTGCAATCTTCTGGGATAGCTGCTCCTGTCATAATACGAACCGCCTGAAAAGCTCCTACTTCTTCTAAAAAAACAGAACCTGCTCCGATTTCTCCTATTACTTCAAATTCAACCGGATGCTCTTGACTCGCTTCCTTCGTATCTTCTGCTCGAATTGCGAAACCGTCGTAAGGAGAACGATTAAAGTGAGGAACATCGTGATCTGAGACAACATCCTCCCCAAGAATCCTCCCATAACTTTCTGTAATAGAAACTTCTTCTACTTCACCATGCTTAGCGTATTTCATAACCCGCTCTACTGCCTCAGCAACTTGAATCGGGATTCGTTTTTCTACCATTGTTTCTCACCTCATATTTGCAAAATATCTAATCTCGATTACACTTTATATATTAAATCGCAATTACTTCAAGGAGGAATTCCATGTCTTCATTCACACATTTCAATGACCAAGGGCGCGCTAAAATGGTTGATATAAGCGACAAAAAAGTAACCGTTCGAACAGCAATTGCATGCTCTAGCATTCTCGTTACGAAAGAAATTTTTGACAAAATCTCTCACAATGAAATTGGTAAAGGTGATGTATTGGCTGTTGCACAAATCGCAGGCATTATGGCTGCAAAACGTACTTCTGATATTATCCCAATGTGCCATCCTTTATTGTTAAAAGGTGTTGATGTTTCTTTCGATTGGAAACAGTCAGAAGAACAATATCGACTACTTATTGAAGTAAAGGTTAAAACAGAAGGTAGTACCGGCGTTGAAATGGAAGCTTTAACAGCTGCTTCCGCTACCGCTCTTACCGTGTACGATATGTGTAAAGCTGTTGATAAAGGCATGATTATTGGCGAAACATACTTACTTGAAAAAACAGGCGGAAAAAATGGAGATTATATTAGAAATTCTTAATACTATCTTTTCCCTGTGAACCTAAAGGATTGCCTTTAGGTTCACCCTATATATCTTGCATATAAGCGTTTCGCCACATTCATATCATTCGTCCCATGAATAAACGCTCTACCATCTGTAAATAAAACAAAACGATATTTTTCCACCGGAAATGATAATAAATAAGGCGTTTCCTTTACATCCACACTTTTTTGTAAGCGCTTTTTAATTTCTTCTAAATTAAACCCTTGTCGCACACCTGGACGGATTTGAACTGTATTTCGTCCACATAATACTTCTGTTTTCGTTTGTGCTTCAAATGTTAAACTCGGATATGTACGTAGCTTTCCACAAGATAAACATGTATCCTTTTTCTGTCTATTCACTTTAAATGCCATCTGTTGATTATTCCAAAGATCAAATGATAGCATCGTTTCACGAAGTGCCTCAAAATCTTCTACTAATATTTTTAAAGCTTCCGTTATTTGATGCGCAACTACTAATTGCACTGCTGGCTGTATAATACCGGCCGTATCACATGTTGCCCCGCTCGCTGGATGCTCCATTAAACATCGAAAGCATGGCGTTTTTCCTGGCAAAATTGTGTAAGTTACTCCGTAGCTTCCAACGCATCCTCCATATATCCACGGAACGTTATACATTTGAGATATATCATTAATAAGAAGGCGCGTTTCAAAATTATCTGTCGCATCTAATATTAAATCTACACCTTTAATTAACTCTTCCATTTCTTGAACCGTTACATCGGTCACAACCGGGATAATTTCCACTTCAGAATTAATCGCTTTTAAATGTTCTGCTGCTGCTACCGCCTTCGGTTTATACTGCTTTGCATCTTCTTCTGTATATAATTGTTGCCTTTGTAAATTGCTCCATTCTACATAATCACGATCCGCAATCGTTATTTTTCCAACACCTGCTCTAACAATCGCTTCTGCATTTGCTGCACCAAGAGCACCAGCGCCGATAATAAGCACATGCTTCTCTCTTATTTTTCGCTGTCCTTTTTCTCCAACACCAGAAAATAATATTTGTCTTGAATATCGCTCCTGCATACGATAGCCCCCTTTCTTATCCTCCTATATAAGACATTTCAATTTTCGGACGATTCTTTACACTTTCTTCTGTCCGTTCATCCGAATACCTATCTTTTCTATTTACCCACACATCTTGTATAACGCTTAATAACTCATCATCCGAAAGATTTCCTCTAAGAAGTTTCCTTACATCCAATCCTTCTGTCGCAAATAAGCAAGTATAAAACTTTCCATCTGCTGAAATTCTCGCTCTCGTACAAGAGGAACAAAATGACTCAGAAACAGAAGTAATAAAACCGACTTCAACATTTGTTCCAACGTACCGATATCGCTTCGCAACTTCACCGAAATAATGCGATTCAGCTGGCTCAAGCGGATACACTCTATGAATCATCTCGATCAATTCTCGCTTTGTAACCACTTGATCGAAATTCCATCCATTCGTACTACCAACATCCATAAACTCAATAAACCTAAGCGTGATTCCTTGCTCTTTAAAATACGCAGCCATTGGAAGTACTTGATGATCGTTCATCCCTTTTTTCACAACCATATTTACCTTTACTTCCAGCCCCGCCTCTTTCGCTGCTTTAATTCCCTTAATCACAGGTTTCGTATTAATATTTCGACCATTAATGTTCCTAAATATATCGTCATCTATTGCATCTAAACTAACATTTACTCTATGTAATCCAGCTTCTTTTAATGCCTTTGCTTGTTTCGTTAAATGAATAGCATTTGTCGTTAATCCTATATCTACTAACCCATCAATTTTCACAAGACGTGCAATAAGTTTTGTTAAATCTTTACGAAGCAGTGGTTCGCCACCAGTAATTCTAATTTTTCGTACACCGATGCTAACAAACACTTTTGCCAAACGCTCAATTTCATCAAACGTTAGTAAAAACTCATCTTTCAAAAAAGCATAATCAGGCCCAAATACTTCCGCTGGCATACAATATGTACATCTAAAATTGCAACGATCAATGACAGATATGCGTAAATCTTGAAGTGGGCGTCCAAAAAAGTCTTTAACCTTCTCCTGCATCGCCACCCTCCCTTTCTGCCAAATTTCTCTCTTTTCATTCTATTATAATATATTTTCGAACTGCGATGTTTTTACTAAGGTGAATAAAGTGAAACTTTACTAACCAATTAGACTATCTACAAGTAACGAGATAAAAAACCTTGAAACATAAAAGTTCCAAGGTTTTCTGCTTATTAACTTAATCTAATAATAGTTAGAGTAGCTCCTGGCGTTGTTGTAGATAACGTAGCTATTGCAACTAATCCAAATAACTGCAGACTAATAGCAGCTCCAGCAGGCAAGTTAGCAATTATTGGTGCACTAAATGACCCAGTAGCCACTGTCGGGGAGTTTATCGTTCCCGCAAGCGGACTGCCATTTACGGTTATACGAGAACTGACAAGTAATCCTGCCGTTAAATTAATTGTATAGGCTATATAATAATTCCCTGCATTCGCAACTGTAAATACAGTATTTCCACCACTAACGGTTATTCCTGGTCCAATATTTTGATTGTTCGGTAATGGGATATTCGTACCACCTAATAAAACGGAAATAGCGGTTCCTGATGTATTATTCGCAAATGCATACGTTGCAGTTGTACTAACTCCAGTCACCCCGGTCGCTCCAGTTGATCCTGTTGCTCCAGCTCCGGTTGGGCCTGTTGGACCTTGGATTCCTTGCGAACCGGTTGGACCCGTGCCTCCGGTTGGACCTTGTGAACCTGTTGCCCCCGTTGGACCTTGAATTCCTTGTGAACCTGTCGCTCCTGTTACTCCCGTTGGACCTTGAATTCCTTGTGGGCCTTGCGCTCCTGTTGGACCCGTGTCCCCGGTTGGGCCTTGTGGACCAGTCGGACCTTGCACTCCTTGTATCCCTTGAATTCCCTGTGGGCCTTGTGCTCCGGTTGCACCTGTTGCCCCTTGTATCCCTTGTGGGCCTTGACCTCCTTGGATTCCTTGTGGACCGGTTGGACCTTGAACACCTTGCGGACCTTGTATTCCTCGCGGGCCTTGATCTCCCGTTACTCCCGTTATACCTTGGATCCCTTGTGGACCTTGAACACCTTGCGGACCGGTTGGGCCTATGTCTCCTTGTACTCCTTGTATTCCTTGTGGACCCTGCAGCCCTGTTGCTCCGGTTGCACCAGTTACTCCTGTTGCTCCGGTCACACCCGTCGCCCCTGTTGCTCCCGTATCTCCTACTCCTCCCGTTACACCTGTCGCTCCTGTCGGACCAGGTGGTCCACCGGATGGACCTGTCACTCCCGTCGGACCTGATGGACCTGTTGGGCCAGTCGGTCCGGCTGGTCCTCCTGATGGACCAGTTACTCCTGTTGGACCAGTTACTCCTGTTGCTCCTGTAGTCCCTTCCCCTGTCACCCCTGTTGTACCCGTATCTCCAGTTACTCCTGTCGGCCCTTGGATTCCTTGAATTCCTTGTGGGCCTTGCACTCCTTGTGCGCCCGTCGGTCCTTGAATTCCTTGGATTCCTTGAACTCCCTGTGGACCCATTGGACCTGTTGGACCTATATCCCCTTGAGTACCTTGCACTCCTTGCGGGCCCTCTGGACCTGTTGCTCCTATATTCCCTTGAACACCTTGAACTCCAGTTGCTCCTTGTGCTCCTGTTGCTCCTGTTACACCTTGAATCCCTTGTATTCCCTGAATTCCTTGTGGACCTTCTGGACCTGTTACTCCTATCGGCCCTTGAATTCCTTGGATTCCTTGTGGCCCCTCTGGACCTGTTGCTCCAGCTGGTCCTTGCACTCCTTGTATTCCTTGCGGACCCTGAAGTCCTTCTGGGCCTTCTGGGCCTGTTGGTCCTATATCACCCATTGGCCCTTGAATTCCTTGGACTCCTTGTGAGCCTGTGTCCCCGGTTGGACCAGGTACCCCTTGTATTCCTTGTGGGCCTTGATCTCCTGTTGCTCCTGTTATACCTTGAGGTCCTATGGCCCCTTGTATACCTTGCGGACCTTGATCTCCCGTTGCCCCCGTTATCCCTTGAATCCCCTGAACCCCTTGGATTCCTTGTTCACCAGTTACTCCTGTCGGACCAGGAATACCTTGAATACCTTGCGGACCTTCTGGACCCGTTGGTCCAATTGGTCCTTGAACTCCTTGTATTCCTTGCAGGCCCTGTGCTCCTGTTTCTCCTGTACTTCCACTCGGACCTGTATTTCCAGTCACTCCCGCACTTCCAGTTACTCCAGTATTTCCAGTCGCTCCCGTCGCACCTGTACTTCCACTCGGTCCACCTCCTGGCCCTGTCGCACCAGTTGCTCCAGTCGGACCTGGAGGTCCTCCAGATGGGCCAGTTATCCCTGTTGGACCTGTTATTCCAGTCGGACCACTAATCCCCTGACCAGTCGCTCCTGTCGCTCCCGTATTTCCACTCGGTCCTTGTGGTCCTTGTATCCCTTGAGCTCCTTGTATTCCTTGTGAACCTGTTGCACCCGGTACCCCTTGCACTCCTTGAATTCCTTGAGGCCCCTCTGGCCCGGTAGCTCCAATCGGCCCCTGTAATCCCTGTATCCCCTGTATACCTTGTGCCCCAGTCGCTCCGGTTGGACCAATTGGACCTTGTAACCCTTGCACTCCTTGAGGTCCTGTCGCTCCAGTTTCTCCCTGTGGTCCCCTTAATCCTTGTGGTCCCTGCTGTCCTTCTGGTCCTGTTGCACCCATTTGTCCAGCTGGTCCTTGAATCCCTTGCACTCCTTGAGGTCCTGTCGGGCCCATTTCTCCCATCGGACCTTGAAATCCCCTTGGTCCTTGTGGGCCAGTCGGGCCTTGTGGACCGGTTGGACCAGTAATCCCAATGCCAGTAAATCCCGTTGGAACGGGAGGAAAGGTAGGTCCAATAAGATTTGGTGAAATTCTGAAATTGGAGTTTAATGAATTTTGTCTATCGCGCTCTTTCACACTTTCACCACCTACACACCATCTTTTTTACTTTAAACAAACCTCTTCTTAATATGTATTTACAAAAACAATCTCAAAGACTATTTTTATTTTAAATAATAAAAACTCCCTCAATTTCTTAAGGGAGTCCAGCTACTGAATCCATATTATCTGTATTCGGGACAGCTTGCGCTATACTCGATACATTTGCACCTTGCCCAGTATTTGCTCCTGTTACAGTACCAGCAGGGGTACCTCGTGTATAGGTTGTCGTCACCGAATCTCCCGGTTGTAAACAAAGCTTCGTCTCCGTTCCTATTACTGTAACAACATCAATCCAAGTACACCCCATTGAACCACTATACGATTTCGAAGCAGTAAATGACGTATCACTCAAATTATCCCCTGTAAATATATTCCCAGTATTATTAACGATAATAAATTCTTTAATACGTGCAGGCATACTTACACTCTACCTTTCCTTTATGAACCTAATGTACGTGTACTCGTTGCTAATGGCGGAAGAAACACGGATGTTCGAATCACCGCTTCTGGCTGTCTTTTCCCATTTAAAAAAATAGCTGCACTCGACCCTCCAGCACCCGCATATATTTTCGATACAGCAAAAGGTTCGATATTATAACAGTCGCCAACATTAACAGCCCCTGTATTATTAATAATTTTTACTTTACGCATGTTAATCCCCATTTACCCCTCCCCCTTTTGTATACTGTATGCAAAAGAAAAAAACTTGAAACAGACTCGTTTCAAGTTTTTAACAATTAACTATTTAGTTTCCCCTTCATATTGAAGCATACCGCCAACCATGTTCACTGTTTTAAATCCTTGTTCATTTAAATAATGGCATACATTTTCACTGCGCATTCCCGAACGACAAATAAAGATATATTCATTCTCTTTCTCAAAGAAATCTACTTTATTTGGAATATCACCCATTTTAATATGTACAGCTTCTGGAATTTTCCCTGCCACTACTTCTTCATCTTCCCTTACGTCTACTAAAAATAAAGTTTCTCCATTTTCTAAACGCTCTTGCACTTCTTCTGTAGTAATTGTTTTAACTTCTGTCATATGTCGTTCCTCCTTATATACAATAAAACCTTTAGTTTCTTCTTTAAACCACCATTTCTAATCAATTTTAGCATGCGAAAGAAAGAACGCAAAGAACCGAGAATTTATTTCTCAATTTTCTCGCAAAAACTTATTCTTTACAAACATAACTCGTGCATTGTATCCTCAATATACTTGTTTTATGAAAGGAGCCAGTTAAAATGACACTTTTTCTTTTCATTATGGGTATCATTTTCTTAATTTCTGCGGTCATTGCTCTTAGTATGAAAAATAATAAAAAGATAAAATCCCCTCAAGAAATGTCATTCTTATTTCTATTACTTAGTATAGCTTTCTTTGGTTTATCAATCGCTTCATATATTTTCCGTCTGCAAATTATGTAAAAAAGGTGCCTATTATAAACAATGCACCTTTTCCACATTAATTATTTTCTACACAAAACTAGATACTTTCCGATTTAAAAACTCATACACTTTCTTTTCAAATAAATGAACATCTAACGCTCCTGCCATATGCCCATTTATACTTTCTATTTCATATACTTCTGCGTGCTTCCCCTGCTTTTGCAAAACATCTACCATTCTATAATTGTAACGAGATGGTTGAAGTAAATCTTGTTTGCATGGAATCATGAGTACATTCGCTTCAATCTTAGAAAGAGCCTCTTCTAAGGAAGAAAAACCATGTGCAATATCATGTAATAAGACTGCTTTCGCAGTATACATCCATGAATTCGCATCTACTAATTCCATACTTTTACATGTCACTTTATTTATCTCTTTCTCAAATGATGTTAATGCAGAAAATTGTTGATAAGGTGCCATTTCTATACTGTTCCGCGGGAATGCTGTTTCATAAAAATGTTCATCAAATGCATTCATAAACATCATTTTATTCGCTAAATGAAGCCCCTTCATTGGTTGCTCCTCTCCGTACTTTCCGCCTTTCCAATCTGGATCAAGCTGAATTGCTTCGATCGCATTTTGCGCTACATTTCCCGACGTTATAATTGGATTTTGCGGATTCGTAATAACTCCAATCATTCGTTCTACCATATGAGGATAGTGGACAGCCCATTGCTGCGCAATCATCCCACCTGCCGATGGCCCCATTACAGCATGTAACCTAGCAATCCCCATATCTTTTATTAACTCATATTGCATCCGTGCTACGTCTAAAAATGTGAAAACTGGAAAATCCATCGCATACTCAAAACCAGTCATCGGATTTATCGATTTTGGTCCCGTTGTAATCACATATGGGTTCTTCACTTGTACATTACAAAGGTTATCAGTACATATAATGAAATATTTATTTGTATCAATTGCTTTCCCAGGTCCAATTAATCCATCCCACCAACCAGCCCCCTCATCATGCTCTGTATATTTTCCTGCCGCATGACTTGTTGCACTAAAATAGTGACAAACCAAAATCGCATTTGATCTTTCTCTATTTAAAGTACCGTACGTCTCATACCCCATTTGAACAGGAATCTCCCTACCATTTTCAAACACAAACCCTTTTAAAACAAACTTCTCCTTTTTTACAATTTGCACAGACTCGCCTTCTTCCCGTCATATTATGAACTGCTTACTAAAGGTTTTTTTCTATGCAAACCAATCTCCCCCTTCTTTTCATAAATAAATGAATAATATACAAAATTAGCCACAAAATAGCACTATATTACACAATCAAAGAGGGCATACATATGATTTGGAATTGGTTACGTAAAAAGAAAAAATCAAATTCAACAGAAACAAGAGAAGCAGATAATACTCCGAAACAGCAATCTAGTAATCAAGAGGATGAAAACAAAGAACAGACTAGAAGTATGGAACACAGTACAGGTAAAAATAATGAACAAAAAAAATCTGAGCAAGATGATTCTTCCCAAGAGAAACAGCAAAACTCTAAGCAAGGTAACTCTTCTCAAGAGAAACAACAAAACTCTAAGCAAGACGATTCTTCTCAGGAGAAACAGCAAGATTCTAAACAGGATGATTCTTCTCAAAAGAAACAGCAAGATTCTAAACAAGATGATTCTTCTCAAAAGAAACAGCAAGATTCTAAACAAGATGATTCTTCTCAGGAGAAACAGCAAGATTCTAAACAAGACGATTCTCCTCAGGAGAAACAGCAAGATTCTAAACAGGATGATTCTTCTCAACCGAAACAGCAAGATTCTAAACAGGATGATTCTTCTCAGGGGAAACAGCAAGATTCTAAACAGGATGATTCTTCTCAACCGAAACAGCAAGATTCTAAACAGGATGATTCTTCTCAGGGGAAACAGCAAGATTCTAAACAGGATGATTCTTCTCAGAGGAAACAGCAAGATTCTAAACAGGATGATTTTTCTCAAAAGAAACAGCAAGATTCTAAACAAGATGATTCTTCTCAGGAGAAACAACAAGATTCTAAACAAGATGATTCTTCTCAGGAGAAACAACAAGATTCTAAACAGGATGATTCTTCTCAAAAGAAACAGCAAAGCTCTGGAAGTAATAGTATTTATGATTTTACAAAACCAGAAAAAGACCGTATTCATTCTCTACAAGATTTAATAGAGAAGCTCAAAAGGTCCAGTGATTTTGTTAATTATCACACATCTGACGATGAAACGATGCCTTATTGGATTTCTTACTATCGGCCTTCGCTTGATGGAGAGAAATTACAAAAGTATTTAATGCCTACTCTGTTAGGACGACCTTGCGCATCACTTGAAGAGCTGAAAGAACATATTCCGATGAGTGGTATTACAATTACGAACGACTTACAAAAAATTGAGGACATGGTTTTGAAGGGACATGCGATTATTCAATTGAACCAGCAAGATCAAAAGTGCATGCTTGCAAACATTGCAATTGATAATTATCGTGCACCAACTCCACCTTTAAATGAATCGACTGTTATCGGTCCTCAAGAAGGTTTCGTAGAGGATATTGATACAAATATTAATTTAGTTCGAAAACGTCTTCCAGTTTTAGATTTACAAACAAAAGAGATGATCATCGGCGAATTTTCAAAAACAAAAGTTGTCATGATGTATTTAGACAACCTCGCAGAAAAAGATAATGTAGATTTTCTAGAGGAATCATTACGGGCTCTTGAGTATGATCAAATTAATGATAGTGCTTATATACAAGAATTAATGGGAGAGAAATCTATTTTCCCTCTCTATATCAATACAGAACGTACTGATAGAGTTACAAAAGCACTCATTGACGGGAAAATCGCTATTTTTGTTGATGGTTCTCCAAGTGTGTTACTTACACCTGTATCATATTTCGATTTTTTCATTTCACCAGAAGACTATAACGTTTCTTGGTTATACGCTACATTTTCAAGGATTTTAAGGTTAATCGCCGTTCTATTTTCAATCTGTGCTACACCGTTATACGTTGCAGTTTTAAATTATCATTATGAACTCATTCCAAGTGATTTACTTGAAACTTTGATCTTATCAAGGGCACAAGTACCGTTTCCACCTTTAATTGAAGCGCTCTTTTTAGAACTTGCAATCGACTTATTGAGAGAAGCTGGTGCGAGGTTACCGATGAAAGTCGGTCAAACACTCGGTATTGTAGGCGGTATCGTAATCGGACAAGCATCTGTACAAGCTGGTTTAACGAGTAATATTTTATTAATTATCGTTGCCTTATCAGCGTTAGCTTCCTTTATTACACCTATTTACAAAATGGGTAATGCTGTTCGTTTACTACGCTTCCCGTTTCTCATATTTGCAGAAATAGGAGGACTCTTCGGTATTTCTCTTGGATTTATGTTTTTATTTACTCATCTATTTAGACTTACTTCTTTACGTAAGCCATACGCTTTGTTTTACCCGACAAGACAACAATCTTTTAAAGATTCTTGGATTCGTTTTCCATTAACAATGATTGATACTCGAGATGTTCAAGCAAGACCGCAACACGTAAAGAAAGCAACCAATGGAATTTCTACGAAACATACGTCAGATTTTGATGATTAAGAAATGAGGTGCATCGATGAGTAAAATTAAAGCAGAACACCAAATATCACCCGTCTTCGTTTTCTTTTTAATTCACGGTGCACAATTTGGTGCTGGTGTTCTCGGATTCGCTCGAATCATTGCGAAAGCCGCTGGATACGACGGCTGGATGGGAGTTTTAATCACAGGAATCTGTATCCATATTCTTATATGGATGATGTATTTTTTATTAAAAGAAACAAACGGTAATTTAATCGACTTACATCGGCAAACATTTGGAAAGTGGCTAGGGAACGGCATTAACATCATCTTTGCTGCTTATTTTTTAATCGTCAGTATTTCCGTCATTCGAACATACGTTGAAATTATTCAAGTGTGGATGTTTCCTACCGCTTCCACCTTTATGTTAACACTCTTTTTATGCTTAGTTAGTTATTACATTATTTCTTCTGGATTCCGTGTCATTACTGGCATTTGTGTCATCTCAGTTGGTGGTACATTGGGATATTTAATTCTTAGCCTATTCGTTTTGAAATACTCACATTGGACGAATTTACTACCTATTTTCACACATTCTTTTTCAGATATTTTAAAATCCGCCCAGTTGTCAATCTACAGTATGACAGGATTTGAAGTTTATCTCATGATTTATCCGTTTGTAAAAAATCCGAAGCAGTCTCATAAATACGCTCAATACGGGGCACTATTTTCAAACCTTCTATATTTATTTAGCACCCTTTTAGCCTTTACATTTTTTAGCGAGAAACAATTGTTAAAAACGATATGGTCGCAACTTTCTATGACCCAAGTCATTCAATTACCCTTCATAGAAAGACTAGAATATATTGCAATCTCAGGCTATGCACTTGTTATTATTACAAGTTTTATCCTTCCCTTATGGGCGTCAATGAGAGCAACGCATGAAATATTTCGTGTAAAACAAAGAGGTGTTTTAATCGCTTTTATCATTATCACTCTCATTGTTTCACAACTTTTAACAAATAGACACGATATTAATAACTTTATTAGTAATGCATCAAAAGTTAGTTTTTGGCTCATTTATGTATACATCCCAATCCTATTTATTATTGTGTGGGTGAAAAGAAAATGGAAAAAATCAAAAGCAAATTAATACTTATTTTTTGTATAGCACTTTTTAGTTTAACTGGATGTTTACAAAAAAATATTATCGATGATGTACAACTTATTCAAGGAACCGTTTTTGATACAGCAAAGGATAATAAAGTAAAAGTAACATTCGTTTGTCCCATTCAGAAAAAAGGAAATAAAGTTCAAGTTTTTGAAGGCAGCGCAAATGCGGTAAAACAAGTAAAAGCAGACACATCTTTAGAATCTTCTCAACCATTTGCTAGCGGACAAATGCGTGTCGCTCTATATACTATACGACTTGCAAAAAAAGGAATGTCTACTTCATTCGATACATTACTTCGAGATGTGAATATAGGGAACGCTCTATATGTTGCTTTACTTGAAGGTAATGGTACTGAACTTTTAAAAGGGAAATATACGACTTCATACAACGTTGCAATTTATATAAAAAAATTGTTAGAGCATAACATGGAAACTGGTCCTTTACCAACGGATAATTTGCATGTGGGGGCATTCCGTTATTATCAAGAAGGGCAAGACTACTATATTCCAATTTTAAAGAAACATGGTGATAAAATAAAAATCACCGGAATTGGTCTTTTTAAAAAGGATAAATATATCGGTAAAATTGCGAAGAAAGATATGTTCATATTTAAAGGACTATTAGAGAAACATAAATTAGATTCACATGAATTTAAAACAGATTCTGCGTACGTAATGATTAATAATATTCGTTCTGTTCCAACTTACGATATAAAGATTAAAAATGGAAAGCCTTCTTTTTTCATTCACGTTCATCTTGATGCACGTATTCAAGAACTATCGAAGCAAATTAATTTAGAAAATAACAAGAACACAAAAAACATTGAAAAAAATGTCCAAAAACAATTAGATACACAAGCTGCTAAATTAATTAAGCAGTTTAAATCTTTAGACATCGATCCCCTCGGACTAGGGGCAAAATATAAACAACATTATCGTCCATTCAAGTTAGAAGAGTGGAAACAGATGTACAAAGATGTCCCTATTACTGTAAAATACACCGTAAATATTACAAATTCTGGTGTAATCGAATGAGAAATGATTGAACTCCTCTCTCCAGCATGATACAACGGAAAGAGGAGTTTTTATTTTTTTAGAGAGAGAAGATATTTATGGGGGAGCTTATGTCTAAAAAATTAGTAAAGCCTATTTTAAATGGTATTTTATTTCTCGGCGTCTTTTTATTTGCTCATACATACTTAAAAAATGTTTCCTTCACACGTTATTTACTTGTCGTTATACCAATGTTGCTCGTTGGTATGTTTGGCCTCGACCTTATTTTATCCATTTTAATAAAAGAAGAAAAATAACGAGCAGGGCCGTCCCAAAATTATTCCGGGATGGCTTTCTTTTATTAACAGGCTATGTTTTATCGTTAAGTCGATATAATCTTTCACTATCGCTATCTGAACTAAAAGATGAAACTTTTGGACAGTCCCTTTTCATTTCATAATCACCTTATGTTACAATGAGATTCGGCACAAAGCGAGAAAGGATGAAACAACATGACCAACGAAAAAGGTTTAGATAAAGGATACGAACTTGTTGCAAAAATGCATGAAGAGTTCGGACATCCTGTGACAAATACTCCAACAAAACTAACAGAAGAGCGTGCAAAAATTCGTGCTAGCTTTATGCAAGAAGAGCTAGAAGAATTTCTAGAAGCCACAACTGTTGAAGATCAATATGATGCACTTATTGACCTTATTTACTTTGCATTCGGAACGTTTGCAGAAATGGGCGTACGTCCAGATAAAGGATTCGAAATTGTAAACAATGCTAACATGGCGAAACTATTCCCTGATGGAAAGCCTCGATTCCGCGAGGGCGATGGCAAAATTATGAAACCAGAAGGATGGCAACCACCGGAACCACAACTTCGTGCGGAAATCGAACGCCAACGTCAAGAGGCAGAAAAAAACTGCTAGGATCTCCTAGCAGTTTTTTATTATGTCTTTTTTTCTTTGATCTATTAATGACCCACGTGTCCCGCATGTCCTGCTGCTCCAGCAGTACCAGCTGCTGCTCCTGCTGCCGTCCCTGCTCCAATTCCACCTGCCCAAGGCTGTTGTTGTTGCTGCTGATACTGTTGGTATTGTTGTTGACCTTGATGATGCTGTTGACCTTGATGCTGTTGTTGACCTTGATGGTGATGTTGGCCTTGGTGATGATGTTGACCTTGGTGATGGTGTTGGCCTTGGTGATGATGTTGGCCTTGATGATGGTGTTGACCTTGGTGATGATGTTGGCCTTGATGATGGTGTTGACCTTGGTGTGTTTGGAAAAGAACAGCTTGCGGATGAATTTGGTGGTGGCCTTGGTGATGTACTTGTTGCTGATGGTGGCCGTGTTGTTGATGATGACCTTGGTGCTGATGGTGACCGTGGTGCTGATGGTGACCGTGGTGCTGATGGTGACCGTGGTGCTGATGATGACCTTGGTGCTGATGATGACCTTGGTGTGTTTGATAAAGGACAGCCTGCGGATGAATTTGATGATGACCATGATGATGTACTTGTTGTTGATGATGACCATGGTGGCCGTGTTGTTGATGATGACCGTGATGGCCGTGATGCTCATGATGTACATGATGTACATGCTGACCGTGATGGCCGTGATGCTCATGATGCACATGATGACCGTGAACACCTTGAGGGAATCCGCCGACCCCACCTGCTACAACACCAACGCCAGGTACAGGAAATCCTGTTTGTACACCGCCAACGAAAGATGGGAATGTAGTTGGCATACCTACAGGAACTCCTCCTTGTGCACCTCCTACTAGTGCCGGAAATCCTGTTTGCGCTCCAGCTACTGATGTTGGAAATCCTGTTTGTACACCCGCCACTGACGTCGGAAATCCTCCAGCTGCTCCTCCCATCCAACTTGGGATTCCGCCATATCCGTGTTGACCATCTCCTCCCATGAACATCATTTGTCCATAACTATCCGATTCACCTCCGAAGAAGCCATGTGGTGCATTATTATCCATCCCTTTCATTCCTTTCACCTCTTCTTCTCAATTTAACCTACCTTTTTTATCATATTTCCTATAGAAGAATAGGTGTTTGTCTGTATTGGAATTCCGCTCCTTTTTCTTTGTTCATGATAAAATTAATTAACTGAATATTTTTTCTAGGGGGATTTCTATTGAAAAATGTAACAAAGGCTTATATTGATGATTTAGATTCAATCGTACATTTAGATATTGATGTACTCGGAGATGATAGTAGACGAGATTATATTAAGCACACTATTGATGAGGGCAGGTGCATCATTGTAAAAGAAGACAATTCTATCTCTGGTTTTCTAACGTACGATACAAATTTCTTTGGTTGTACTTTCCTCTCATTAATCATTGTTTCGCCAGCAAAAAGAAGGCAAGGCTATGCAAGCTCATTAATCTCATATATGTTAACTCATTCTCCTACTCAAAAAATCTTTTCTTCAACGAATGAATCGAATGAAAGTATGCAAACCGTTTTTAATGCGAATGGATTTGTACGTAGTGGAATAGTTGAAAATTTAGATGAAGGTGATCCAGAGATTATTTTCTACACAAAAAAGCTCAGAGCATAAACGCTCTGAGCTTTTCTTTCAATCATTAGTTTGCAACAACGTTAACAAGTTTTCCAGGAACAACAATTACTTTACGAACTGTTTTCCCTTCAATTTGTTCTTTGATTGCCTCAAGTGCAAGTTGTTCCATTTCTTCTTTTGATGCGTCTTTACTCATTGTTAGTTTTGTGCGAACTTTGCCCATAATTTGAACAACGATTTCAACTTCATCTTCTACAAGTTTAGACTCATCAAATGTTGGCCAGCTTGCATATGTGATTGTTTCACTGTATCCAAGTTTGCTCCATAGCTCTTCCCCTATGTGAGGTGCAACTGGTGCAATCATTTTTACGAAACCTTCTACATATTCTTTCGGAAGTGTTTCAGCTTTGTATGCATCGTTGATGAATACCATCATTTGAGAAATCGCTGTGTTGAAGCGAAGCTCTGCATAGTCTTCTGTTACTTTCTTCACTGTTTGGTGGTAAGCTTTTTCAAGATCTTTGTTTGGTGCATCAGTAATTTTCTCACTTAATTCACCGTTCTCTTGAATGAATAGGCGCCATACGCGGTCTAAGAAGCGACGAGCTCCGTCAAGACCATTTTCAGACCAAGCAATTGAAGCATCTAATGGTCCCATGAACATTTCGTATAGACGAAGTGTATCTGCACCATGGCTTGCTACGATATCATCCGGGTTTACAACGTTACCTTTTGATTTACTCATTTTCTCGTTGTTTTCACCTAAGATCATACCTTGGTTGAATAATTGTTGGAACGGTTCTTTCGTTGGAACTACACCGATATCATATAATACTTTATGCCAGAAACGAGCATATAGTAAGTGAAGTACTGCGTGCTCTGCTCCGCCGATATAAATATCAACCGGAAGCCATTGTTTTACTTTTTCAGGGTCTACAAGTGCTTCGCTGTTGTTTGGATCGATGTAGCGTAGGTAATACCAGCAGCTACCAGCCCATTGCGGCATTGTATTCGTTTCACGACGACCTTTTTTACCAGTTTCAGGATCGACAACATTTACCCACTCTTCAATGTTAGCTAGTGGTGATTCACCTGTACCTGAAGGACGGATGTTTTCTGTTTTTGGAAGAACTAATGGTAATTCTTCTTCTTTCACAGCTGTCATTGTGCCATCTTCCCAGTGGATTACTGGAATTGGCTCACCCCAGTAACGTTGACGGCTGAATAACCAGTCGCGTAGACGGTACGTTACTTTTTGATTTCCTGCGCTCGTTACTTCAAGCCATTCAATCATTTTTACGATTGCTTCTTCTTTATTTAAACCATCAAGGAATGCTGAGTTTACGTGTGCACCATCACCTGTGTACACTTCTTTCGTAATGTCTCCGCCTTTTACAACTTCCTTCATTGGAAGATTGAATACTGATGCGAATTCATAATCACGCTCATCGTGAGCTGGAACTGCCATTACAGCACCTGTTCCGTAAGTTGCAAGAACGTAATCAGCGATCCAGATTGGTAATTTCTCACCGTTTACTGGGTTAACTGCGTAAGCACCAGTGAATACACCAGTTTTTTCTTTCGCAAGTTCTGTACGCTCTAAATCGCTCTTCATTTTAACAGAGTTAATGTAAGCTTCTACAGCTTCTTTTTGATCTGCTGTTGTAATTTCTGCAACAAGTGCATGTTCCGGAGCAAGTACACAGTATGTTGCACCAAATAGTGTATCAGGACGCGTTGTGAAAACTGTAAACTTCTCATCTGTACCATCGATGTTGAAGTGTACTTCTGCACCTTCAGAACGACCGATCCAGTTACGTTGCATGTCTTTTAAGCTTTCTGGCCAATTAAGCTCATCTAGATCTTCTAATAGACGATCTCCGTAAGCTGTAATTTTTAACATCCACTGTCTCATCGGACGACGTTCAACTGGATGTCCACCGCGCTCACTCTTACCGTCAATGATTTCTTCGTTTGCAAGTACTGTACCAAGTGCTGGGCACCAGTTTACAGGTACTTCATCAACGTAAGCTAAACCTTTTTCAAATAGTTTTAGGAAGATCCATTGTGTCCACTTGTAGTAGTTTGGATCCGTTGTATTTACTTCACGATCCCAATCGTAAGAGAAGCCTAATGCTTTAATTTGATTACGGAACGTATTAATATTAAGCTCTGTGAATTCAGCCGGGCTGTTTCCAGTATCAAGCGCATATTGCTCTGCTGGAAGACCGAATGCATCCCATCCCATTGGATGAAGAACATTATATCCTTGCATACGCTTCATACGAGATAAAATATCTGTCGCTGTATAACCTTCTGGATGACCTACGTGTAAGCCTGCACCTGATGGATATGGGAACATATCTAGTGCATAAAATTTTGGTTTTTCTGTCTCATCTGGCGTACGGAATGTTTTATTCTCTTCCCAATGCCCTTGCCACTTCTTCTCAATTTCTTGATGATTAAAGCTCATGAGATACCCTCCTTGAAATTCTATTTATTTTCACCGCCCAAAATACAAAAAACCTCTCATCCCTAGAAAGGGACGAGAGGTTATAGATTCCCGCGGTACCACCCTAAATTAATGTACAAATATACATTCGCTTAGATCCGTAACGTGGATTAACGGCAATTGCTACTAATGATTTCACAACTGCAACTCAAAGGCGAGTTCATAACGAAACGTGGATTGACTTGCACCGACCGTCAACTCTCTAAACCAGCTTCTATTACTACTACTCCTTCTCACTGTTATTACACATATGAGTTAAGTGAACTACCCACCACTTCGTATCTCTAAAGAGATTACTTGAAGCGGAGGCTTCTCGGTTATTCGCTACTCTTGATAACTAACGAATTCGTCTTAGGACAGCCGAGCTATCTCCCTTGTTCCAAAGGTTGTTTTATTTAAATATATTCTAAAACATGTTACATGTTCCGTCAAACTAAACTGCAATTTTTTCTTCAACTGTTTCTTCTACTTTTACTCGTTTATCATAAATACTCGTTGCTATAATCGCTACTACAAGCATTACCATGATTGCTATAAACAATACTTCCATATTGTATATATCAACAATCGCTCCGCCAACGACCGGTCCGAACATTTTCCCTACAGTCGCTGCGCTATTTACAACACCTTGATAAAAGCCTAATTTATCTTTCGGCGCAAGTATATTTGCAATGGTTGGAACAGCTGGCCATACGAATAACTCACCAATTGTTAATGTCACCATCGCAACGAGGAACATCGTAAATTGCTGCGCTTGACTTAACACAATGAATGACGCCGCAAAAATGATAATTCCAATCATAATTTGTTGTTTTAAAGAACGCTTCATCCAGCGAATTAGCATACTAACAAGCGGCTGTGCACAAACAATCATCGCCCCGTTTATCGTCCATAATAAGCTGTAGTGACGAAGACTAATATTTAACTCTTGCATATACGTCGCAATCGCCCCTTGCCACTGTACATATGTAACCCAGCATAAAGCATATGCTACACATACGATAAGAAGTGCTTTGAATCCAGGTGTAAGTGACCACCCTTTTTTCGTTTCGATTTCTTTTTGTACTCCTTGCTCTTTTTTGTCTTCCATACCTCGGAATCCAATAAAAGCAATTAGGAAGAAAACAAAGTATAAAATAAAGTTCGCTAAGAAAATATAATCAAAACGATAAGACGCAACTAAACCACCGCACGCTGTTCCGATCGCAATCCCAACGTTTTGTCCAACATACATCGCATTAAATGCTCGTCTTCCGCCCTCTGGCCAAACCGTACCAACCATCGCATACATCGATGGAAACACCATTCCAGAACCAAAGCCAATTAATGCTAGCCACACAACATATAACGGCCAACCATGGAAAAACACAAGACCTAAAATCGATACGAGTGTAATAACAATCCCTACTAAAATTGATTTATAACCGCCCCATTTATCAAATAAAACACCGCCGAGCAAGTTCCCGATTACACCAGTAAGCGAGTTGATCATTAATACCATTCCAGCCACTGATAAAGATTTTCCTAGGTGATCATGCAAATAAATTGTATTAAAAGGCCATAAAAAAGAAGCACCCGTGACATTAATAATCATCCCAGCTACTAATAGCCATACTTTCCTTGGCATAGTCTCCCCTCCTATTCTATTTTTTTCGTTCATCTATAACAGTAAAATTGTAGTCGTTTTTAAATAGGAAGGCAACTGATTAATAGTTGATGAAATTCAGATAATGGCATAAAGGCGATTAGAAAAATTTCTAATCGCCTTTGTGTCATTTTAATCTATATACAATGAAATCGTTCCCTTGTATAATTACCCAACTTCTTTTTTACGTTTTGCACGTTCTTTAGCACTCCATTTAAACATTTTATCTAGTAAGGAATATATTCTCCCAGACTCCTTCGTTAATAAAGGTCCTAAAGATGCCAATATTAAAACGTATAAAGCCGAGAACGGTTTAATCGTTGCCATTAAGCCACCAGCGATGCCAATGTTCGCGACAATAATGGAGAATTCCCCACGTGATACGAGGGTTAATCCAATATTAGTGGAAGCCTTATGCGATAACCCAGCTTTACGTCCAGCAAGCATTCCCGCTGTAAAATTACCGATGAGAGTAATAAGAACTGCTCCTAATGCCAACCACACTGCTCCTCCAAGCGAAAATGGATCTATACTTAAACCGAAGCTGAAAAAGAATATAGCTCCAAAGAAATCACGAAACGGGACGACGAGATGCTCGATCCGGTCACTATGCTCTGTTTCAGAAAAGACGAGTCCCAATAATAACGCCCCAATCGCCTCCGCAACATGAATTGTTTCTGAAAATCCTGATACGAAGAATAAAATAGCGAATATTACGATAATAAAAATTTCATTTGACGAAATATCTAATATTTTATTTAGAAACGGGGTAGCTTTTCTAGCGATTATAAAGAATAGGAGCATATATCCTACTGCGATTAACACCGATGTAAGAGCACCTATAAATGACGTTGCACCCCCGAGTACTAACCCTGAAACGACTGATAAATATACAGCTAAAAAGATATCATCAAACATAATGATCCCTAAAATGAGCTCTGTCTCTTTATTACCAGATCTTCTTAAATCCACAATTACTTTCGCTACAATTGCACTCGATGAAATTGTAATGATTCCAGCAATGATTAATATTTCTAGTAAGGGGAAGCCCATTATATATCCATAAAGTAAACCTAATATGAAATTAAGCGATATATGAACACTACCCCCAAAAGCAATCGACTTTCCTGATTTAATTAATTTTTTTATTGAGAATTCTAAGCCTAAGTAGAATAGGAGGAATATGACGCCAACACGGCCGAGGAAGGAAATAACTTCTCCGCTTTCAATAAACCTTAAATCGATAAGTCCTAAATCTGGGGCATGAGGCCCCACTAACATACCGAGTATAATGAGAAACGGAATAATCGAAAACTTTAACTTTGCAGCGAGGATAGCTGCAAAAGCTACTAATACTAACGCAGTTCCAACTTCAAAGATTAAAGTATCCATCGATTATGAATCACCTCCTGCTGAAAGCAATTCATTAATAATTCTTTTCACTTCATGTCTTTCACCCGATAATACGAGCATATCGCCAGCTTCAATAACAGAGTCTGGACCTGGATTGAAGAACTTCTTCATATTCTTTTTCAAAATAGCAATAATCGTTACGTTATATGTTTTTCTCACGTGTAAGCTACCAATTGTTTTTTGTACCACTGGTGCATTATTTTCTACTTTAAACCATTCAATTGATAACCCTTCAAAAGCCATCTCAATTGTGTCTAAAGCTTGTGGTCTATATACCATTCCGCCTAATATAGCCGCAATTTGTCTCGCTTCAGAATCACGAAGAGAAATGCTTGAAATACTCTCATCATGATCAGTATCAAAATGATACATTTCCCTTCTTCCATCATCATGAATAACGATAACCATTTTTTCATTACCCTTTGTTATAACTTCAAATTTACATCCAATGCCCGGTAGTTCACTCTCTCTAATATTCATATTCCCGCCTCCTAAAATTTTTAGTTACGGCTCTTTCCTTTTACAAATCTACATCAATCTCTGTTTTAAACTTCTCATCTTTTGATATCCCTAAATACTTTAACGTTTCTGACGGAGTCGCGTGATGAAAATGTTTTTGCAACAGTGCGATTGCTATTCCTCTTTTATATGCATGAAATCCAAATGTTTTTCGCATTGAGTTCGTTCCAATCTTACCAAGTATTCCGACCGCTTCAGCTGCGCTATGGATAATACGATACGCTTGTTGGCGTGAGATTGAATTTGTTGTTTTGTTCGATTGAAATACGTAGTTTTCTCTTTGAATATCAAAAGATTCTACGTACGCCAAAAGCGCCTCTTTTACTTTTGTATTTAAATAAATATCTTGTTTAAACTTTTCATCTTTCACAGGAAGAGAATAAAACTCTTTAACAGTTCTATCTTCATTTAATACATCTTCAAATTTAATACTTAATAGCTCAGTAATTTTTAATCCAGTGTTAATCCCAATAACAAATAAAAGATAATCTCGCTGCGAGTGCTCTTTTAAATATTTTTTCATAGCCTCAATTTGGTTTATATCTTTTAATGCCTCTACAACTTCCATACATGTTTTCTCCTCATCTTATGAACGGTAATTTTCTCATTATCCTGTCCATTTTACCTTATCACGCTATGAGATTTCCATGTATTATCCATTATTTTTACAATATACGACTTAGGTCTGACAATTTTTCATTTGGAAATTTATGATTGTACAAATACGGTGTGGGTAGAAAAATAGGGGATACAAGTTCAGCTTCTTTCTACAGATCGGATTCCTCCTTCCATTTCCCGATTGCTGATACTCACATATTATGTTACTTATTTATATTATATTATACATTTCAGTAACATTAAAGTGTTTTTTCTGAAAATACAAAAAGCCGAGTACTTTCACTCGGCCTTTTACCTATTAATCTTCTTTCGGGAGAACAATCCCTTTATACAATTGAACTGTAATGAAGTAATAAATCGCATAAATTACTACGAAAATTACGATTGGAACCCAAATGCGGAAGTACGGATCGACTAAAATAAATCCGAAAATATTCATACCAACTAATACGTGAGCAATACCCACAATCGCCGGGAATAAGAATACTAAGAATAACTCTTTATAAATCGATTTCGTTAATAACTCACGGCGCACACCGATTTTACGAAGCATTTGATAACGCGTAATATCTTTTGATGCACCAGAAAGAATTTTAAACATTAAACAGCTTGCCATCATTGCTAAGAACGCAATTCCAAGGAAGAATCCCATAAATACTGTTCCACTCGCAATTCCGTAGAATCCATTGTAAGATTGATATTTACTATCTAATCTTTCAGCTTTTACATTTTTATATTTATCTAGCTGCAACTCGTCAAGTTTTTTCCATTCTTTTGTGTATGCTACAAAATCATCTGTTTTTCCAGTAACTACGATTCCTTCTTTACCATTTACAGTATCGTACATTTTCTGATCTACAATTTTAATTGCATGGTCTTCATATAGATAAAATGGCTGAATTGTTCTGAAAGCCTCGTTCCATTCTTCTGGAATTTCTTTAGCGCTCGCATCTTTTTCATTCATTTCTCTAGAAACTGCACCTACTGGCAGTTCCTCTGAAACTTTCTTTGTTTTTCCTAAATCCTTCATACTTTCCATCTGTTTTGTATCTTGTACGAAAGGAGGATTTTTCTCTAAATCTTCTTTTACATAATAAACGTATTTATTATCAACTTTGTAACGATATTCATTTTTCTCTTTAAATGTAATACCATCTAAAATTTTCTTTTCTTCAGTTGTTGGGTTATGAATAACTGAATCATATATTACTAAACCATCAACCATTTTTATCACGTTATTTTTAAACGCCATACCACCTGAAATTGCACCCGCTCCAAGAGCAACTAACATCGCTACCGTTGCAAGTACTTTCGTTAAGCTATTAATACGGAAGTTTAATTGTGCAAACGTAAAGGCATTAAGTCCTTTTTCACTACGCTTTTTATTACTCTTTAACTTTCTAATGATGACTGGAAGAAGTGATCCAAATAGCATGTAAGTACCAGCTGTTGTTGTAATTAATGCAATAAGGATTCCCATTTCTCTTAGTTTTTCCATGTAAATCATTGATGCATAGCCAATTCCTAATAAAATAACAGCAAGGATTGCAACTACACCTGTCATTTTTCCTTTTACTACAACACGCTCTGTTTGTGCATCTGCATGTACAAGTTGCAATACAGAAATGCGAGATAATTTAATACTATTCATAATTGCTGATAATACAAATAGTGCAAAGAAGAAGATGCAAGTAACAGTCATAGATGGAAGGTAAAATGCTTTATAACCTTCACCAGCAAATTCCAATTGCTTCATTAATAACTGACCGATACCTTCTGCAAGTCCTACGCCAACTGCAATTCCGATTGCAAGAGATGCAGCACCTAATACGATTGTTTCAATAAACATAAGTAATGTAACTTTATGTTTTTTCGCTCCTAACATCATATACATACCGAATTCTTTTTGACGAAGAGATAATAAGAAAGAGTTCGCATATAAAATATAGAAGAACGTTATAATAGCTAATAAAAATGAACCTGCTTGGAATACGAATCCAATTGATTGAATAACTGAATTAGATTCGATAAACGCTTTATTCAGCGCTAACGTTTGGAACATATAAAAAATTGAAATCGACATGACAAGACCAACAAGTAAGACGATATAATCTTTCAGCTTACTCTTTAGCCCTGACATGGAAAGTTTAAATAACATGCCCTAGACCTCCCTTCTTACGCTTTTTGTGTGCCTAAGTCCGCAAGCACATCTAAAATTTCTTTATAAAAATCTTCACGCGTACCACCGCGATGAATTTCTTTATATAACTCACCATCTTGAATGAATAAAATTCGCTGACAATAACTTGCACTATATGGATCGTGAGTAACCATCATAATAGATACGCCTTGTTCTTCATTTAAGTTTGTCATCGCATCAAGTAAACTCGCTGCATTTTTAGAATCAAGAGCTCCTGTTGGCTCGTCCCCTAAAATAATTGCAGGTTCATGCACTAAAGCGCGTGCTGCTGCTGAACGTTGTTTCTGTCCACCAGATACTTCAGATGGATACTTTTGAAGTATTTCTGTAATCCCTAACATACCGGCTACTTTCTCTACTTTCGGTCCAATATTACGTGATGAAACACCTTGAAGAGAGAGCGGAAGTGCAATGTTTTCATAAATAGATAAGTTCTCTAATAAGTTAAAGTCTTGGAAGATAAATCCTAACTTTTGTGAACGGAAATCAGAAAGCTCACCTTGTTTCATTTTCGTAATATCCGTACCTGCAATTTCAACAACGCCGCCCGTTGCTTTATCAAGCGTTGAAATTACATTTAACAATGTCGTTTTACCAGAACCTGATGGTCCCATAATTCCGACGAACTCACCCTCTTGAATTGAGAATGAAACACCTTTTAACGCATGTGATTGGTTCTCACCTTTTTTACCGTACACTTTTTGAACGTTTTTCACGTCTACAACTGGTTTCGTCATATATATCCTCCTACGCTTGTTTTTCCATTACCTATTTTGCGCCTTTTAGAAGGGAACTGCTATTTGTTAACATTACATTTACCTTACACTTTTGTAATATAAAAAAGGTGCGCTTGTAAGGTAAGCTTTTTTATTTTAAATAAATTCACTTCCTTCATTGATAAATGAAATTTTATCGGCCATGCGACAAGGAATATCGACTTACCGACAAAAGATGACAATAAAAAATGGGCTGTTCCGTTTATGGAACAGCCCATTTCTATCTTTATTTCTTTAAAGGTGTTACCGTCCAATACGTAATAACACGCCAAATCCATTCTAATGGACCCATTTTAAAGATTTTCATCCAAATCACACTGAAAATAATTTGAATTGCATAAATTGCGATACACACATATAACGTCTGCATGTACGTTAAGTTTCCTGCAAAGTTAAATATACTGCCTGCAATTAAAATCATTGCAGTTTGTCCGATATAATTTGTTAACGCCATACGACCGTAATATTTCAGTGGTGCTAACAATGTTTGAACTGGTTTTAATTGAATTAGCAAAATTAATGCTCCGACATAAAAAGCTGAAATAATTGGTCCAACTGTAACACCAATTTTTAAGAATTGACCTGCAGCATCCATTGTTCCATCTTCATTCATGATTATCATATTTACAAATGGTTCAGCAGGAACATGCCCATATTGATACCATAAAGCTACCACACTTAAAACAAACATAACGCCTGTAAAAATAGCGACTTGTTTTATTTTCGCTGAAAGATTTTCAAATACTTTATACTGTCCTGCAGCAAGACCTAATAAAATTAAACCCAATGGCAATAATTCCTTGGCTGCCATAATACTAAAAGCTATCGTAAGAATAAGACCGATTACTAAATTTATTTGCTTCTTCACTTTATAAAATGGTAAAGTGACTAATCCACAAATTGCGTATAACGCTAGTGCTTCCCCAGGCTGAAACATTTGATGAATCAAACCAAAAATAAATAGTGCAACTAAGCGACGTAGAAATAGAACATATCCATTCTTCCCTTTTACAATCGCTCTTGTAATGAAGATATAGAATCCTACTCCAAATAAGAATGAAAAGATTGAGAAGAAACGACCTTCTACAAATAAGTATAGAAACCTTTGATAACTTGCATCCACTGTATTAGGATCTGGAACTTTAATATTCAGTAGTGCAAGAATATTTACTAAAATAATCCCCAGTAATGCGAAGCCACGAATGTAATCTAACTCATCAATTCGTTTGTTTGTAATATTGTTCCCCATAATGCAACTCCTTGTCCAAAATTAAATCCTCCCTTACTCTACTGGAAAAGTAAACTTACCACTATCGACAAACCTTACAGAAATCTTACATTATTGTCATATAGCAAAATAAAACCAGGTCATATTGCGACCTGGTTTACTCTGATTGCTTTGATCTTTGCGGTTGTCCTTTTTTACTATTACGCTGTTTCACTTGAACAACCGGATCTAGCTCATTCGAAAATTCAGCGTTATGTCCATTTTGTGTTTTTTGCTCTGGATTATTTTGATCTGAACGTTTCGCCATTACATTCACTCCTTATTAGTGCGGTGTAATAATCATTTGATGTTGCAGTTGGCGAATTGCCATACGTGCTCTATTTAATTGCTCGCGTTGCTCATCATTCGCGTGTTGTTGCATCGTTTGTAAATCGTTATATGCTTGTTCTAATTGTAATTGCGCATCCGAATACTCCATCGTATTGTAATGCTCTTGTCTCATGCCAAGGTCTAATTGTTCTTTCGCATATTCCACCGCTTGTTCCGCTTGTGTAATATACGATTCAAGTGATTGACGCTCTGCCATAATTGTCCCTCCTTGCTTCAATTCCCCTTTAGTGTGTCCCTTCCATCTCAACCTTATGAGTATGTTATAATGGATTTTGTTTCATCCCGCTATTTGTGGGCAGTAAGACCCAATCTCAAAATTCGGCTGGAACGAAGCAGATAAACAGGAGTCGGGCTACACGTAAATACCTGATTGGTTCAACTAATACTCAGTGGGGATAGACACTCCCCACTGAGTATTAGTTGAACTTTATTTTGACTCGTCTTAGGAGGGAAAGTAATGAAGGTTCAAAACCCTTTTCCATATACAAACGACAATAAACGTTATCATACATGGAATTATCACTTACGAAATGAATTTGGTGAAAAAATCTTTAAAGTTTCATTAGATGCTGGCTTTGATTGCCCGAACCGTGACGGTACAGTTGCTTACGGTGGCTGCACGTTTTGTAGTGCTGCTGGATCTGGTGACTTCGCTGGTGATCGCCGCGATGATGTTATAACGCAATATCATGAAATGAAAGAAAAAATGCACTCAAAGTGGAAAGACGGAAAATGTATCGCTTATTTCCAGGCGTACACAAATACACATGCTCCACTTGAAGTGTTAAAAGAAAAATTCGAACCGCTTCTAGCAGAAAAAGACGTTGTCGGTCTTTCTATCGCAACTCGTCCAGATTGTTTACCAGACGATGTCGTTGAATATTTAGCGGACTTAAATAAACGCACATACCTTTGGGTTGAACTCGGACTACAAACTGTTCATGAACGTACTGCAAATCTTATTAATCGCGCTCACGATTATCCATCTTACGTGGAAGGTGTAAATAAATTACGTAAGCATGGCATTAGAGTTTGCTCTCATATTATTAACGGTCTTCCCCTTGAAGATTACGACATGATGATGGAAACAACTCGTGAAGTAGCAAAACTTGACGTACAAGGAATTAAAATTCATTTACTTCATTTATTAAAAGGAACGCCAATGGTGAAGCAATATGAAAAAGGTCAATTAGAATTCCTTTCTCTTGAAGATTACGTAAGTCTTGTTGTTGACCAACTTGAAATTATTCCTGAAAACGTAATTGTGCACCGCATCACAGGTGACGGTCCACCTGATTTAATGATCGGTCCAATGTGGAGCTTAAATAAATGGGAAGTATTAAATTCCATCGATGCAGAATTTGTACGCCGCGGAAGCTGGCAAGGAAAATATGCAAATGAGGAGAAACAAAAATGAAATTAGAACGTGTATTACCGTTTGCTCGCACACTGCTGCAAACGGCAGTAAAAGAAGGCGATTACGCTGTAGATGCAACGCTTGGCAATGGACATGACACTTGCTTCCTAGCTGAAATCGTTGGAGATAACGGAAAAGTATTTGGATTTGATATTCAAAAAGAAGCAATTGAAAGCTCTACTATCCGCCTAAAAGAAAAAAAGCTTTTTGAACGTACTGTTTTAGTTCACGACAGTCACGACACACTTTTATCTGTACTACCAGAAGACGCAAAAGGAAAAGTAACAGGAGCAATCTTCAACTTAGGTTACCTTCCTGGTGGTGACAAGCATATCGTTACAAAACCGAACTCAACAATCTCGGCGATCGAACAATTATTAGACGTAATGGCACCAGAAGGTATCATCGTCCTTGTCATTTATCACGGACATCCAGAAGGACAAGTAGAGCGCGACGCTGTTCTTAAATTTGTAGAAGAACTAGATCAAAAACAAGCTCACGTACTGCGATATGGCTTCATTAACCAGCAAAATAACCCGCCATTTATTGTAGCGATTGAGAAGCGATAATTATATCAACGATTTTTTCGATATATCGACTTATCGACAAAACATAACAGAAAAAGACGTGCACTCATTGCACGTCTTTTTCTTATTCTCCTATATAATGGATGTATTAAATATTAAAGGGGACTAAACAATGATCGGAATACTAGCAGGAATGGGGCCAAAATCGACTGGGCCATTCGTCGATACAGTTGTAGCAAAGTGCCAAACAATATATGGAGCAAAGCATGATATGGACTTTCCTCATATGATGATTTATTCGTGCCCAACACCGTTTTATATGGATCGCCCTATTGATCATGCGGCGATGAAAAAGGCGATTATTGAAGGAGCGAAAAAACTTGAAAGTACTGGTGTAGATTTCATCGCAATGCCATGTAATACAGCGCATCTTTATTTCGAGGAATTACAGCGTTCTATTACCATTCCTATTTTGAATATAGTCGATGAGACGTTAAAAGCAATTCCTGAAAATACAAAAAGAGTCGCTCTTCTCGCAACAGAAGCGACTGTTCAAGCAGATATTTACCAAGACGGGATTATAAAACGTAATATAGAGTACATTCATAATGAACAATGGCAAGAAATGATTAATCAAATTATTACTTGTATTAAAGGCGGAGAAATTGAGGAAGCTCGCAAATTATGGAGTCTGCTCGTTTTACAGTTAAAAGACGAAGTAGATACCGCTATTATCGCATGTACCGATTTGAATGTGGTGGTGAGTGAGGACTTTGTTGATTCCGCTCAATGTCTTGCGAAAGCAGTTGTTAGGATGTATGCATCAAATATAAAAAGGTCTTCATAAACATAGAACACATCCCTTTTGAAATGTGCTTTGTGTTTGATAAAAACCGCCAAAACTTTTAACTTTTTTCACAATTCTTTCAAAGTAATCACACTTAATCTCGCTATATTAAATAAGTAGTTTATTCATATAGGGAAGGTTAGGGGAACTGTCGTATGAAACAAAATCGTTCGCTTCATTATATTTTTTGGCGTTGGCATTTTTATGCCGGGCTTTTTATTACGCCGCTTCTTATTACTTTGTCATTGAGCGGAATTGGGTATTTATTTCGGGAAGAAGTTGAAGATTTCATCTATAAAGATTTATATTTTGGGAAGAGCGCCCAAACAGAGTCTATTTCGATGGCTGATTCGCTTTTCTTAACAGAGAAAAAATATCCACATTATAGTGTGGCGAAAATTAGTGAGTTTAATGGGGATTATAATACTAGGCTTACAATCGCAAATGAATATACTGGGCAACAAAAGTATGTGTATTTAGATAGCAATAATCAAATTGTCGGAGATCAAAACGCAAGTGAAACGTTTGCCAATATAATGCGGGAATTACATAGTTCTCTTTTAGTTGGTGGTACTGTCGTCAACTATATTGTAGAACTTGCAGCGTGCTGGACAATCTTTTTAATTGTGACTGGGTTGTATATGAGTATACGCCAATTCAAAAACACACCAGCATCCAATAAACGAGAAAAGGCAAAACGACGTCATTCTATTATCGGTATTATATTTACAATTCCTCTCGTTTTGTTAGTCGCATCTGGATTGCCGTGGTCAGGATTTATGGGTAACCAAATTTATAAAATTGCATCGTCGAATGAATCGCTCGGATATCCAAAGTTGTATATGGCACCTCCTGAATCGCAGGTAAAAGAATTGCCGTGGGCAACAAGAAAAGAAGCTCCTCCTGAATCTAATTCAAATGAGCCAAAAGCAATTTCTGTCGATGAATTACAAAAAGGAATTGAAATAAAGAAGCCATATGTTATCTCACTACCAGCCGATCCGAAAGGTGTATTCACTGTTTCGAAATCGAGCGGTTCTGGCATTACAGGTATGCATGTTGCACCAAATGAAGAAATAACAGCTTACTTTGATCAATATAGCGGCGAACTCATTTCAAAAACGGACTATCGTGATTATGGCTTATTTGCACAATGGTTCACTTACGGTATCCCGCTTCACGAAGGACATTTATTCGGATGGCCAAATAAAATATTATGCTTACTAACGACATTATCTTTATTACTTCTCATTTATTACGGAGTAAAAATGTGGTTAGCAAGAAAGCCGAAAGGGAAATTAGCAGCACCTCCGAAGCAAAGAGATAAGAAAAACACATTCGTTTTCTTTATCATGATGGTTACACTTGGCGCTGTCATGCCTTTATTCGGAATGTCTGTTTTAGTTATTTTCGCGATTGAGCTTCTCATATACGTATTTTCAAAAATACGATCATAATAAAAAGAAAACCACTCTACAAGAGTGGTTTTCTTCATCACTGCGCCATTTTCTTTCGGTACATCTTCCCGTTCCAATAGAAGAATCGTGAAGTGAGGCCTCCGTATTTTACAATGCGCCGTGCCATTTTGTGCATATTCTTTTGTGCTGATACTTTTTGGTCTGATAAATAAATACCAAGTAACCCTCGGCTTATGAGACGATGAAACTTCGCATGAGGCAAATCACCAATGCTCTTCTCTGCTTCTTCTACAAAGTGTTTCATACGATCTAATATAGCTTGCTCGTTTTCATAATAACTACAGAAATTCAAATCCCCGCCCATACGGTCTTCTTCTTGATCGATAAAATAATCAAGTAAAATGTGAAGTCCTTGTACGTAAGGGAAATACCCTTGTCTAATTTTCGCAATATCTTCATCATGTAACTCATCATGAAATGCATATGCTACAAGACAGAAGATTCCAAGCGTAGAACCAGCACATGCTGAAAATTCAAACCAACTCATCTCAGGTAAGTTTTCTTTATGTGCTTCAAACCATTTTTTTAAGCGTGGTTCTCTTTCTTCTAACTTCACGTGTTTATGAATTTGCAAATCACAATAATAACAAGCCAGTTCATGAAGAACAGGAGCAATTTTATCATAGTGCTTCGTTTTCTTTAAAACATCTTGGCATGTTTCAACAAGTTCATCTAAATAACCACCATCATCTTGATCATCACGGTAACGATAATAATTACCGCCCCCTTCAACTTCAGGGCTTAATGCCATTATCATCGACTCATGAAGAGCCGCAAAGTCTTTTGGATCAAGTGATGTACTACGGTCACATAAATTATCTAAGTAATCGCTAATCGTTTGATACGCTACAATAAAACGAATACATTCCTCTCGGTGCTCATTTGCTAACAGTGCTAAAATACCACCGCCCTCGCAATGAAACGTTTTATTCTCAATACTTGCGATTGCCTGACTATGAAGCTCATCATTCGGAATATGGTAGGCACGCTCTTTCCACATCGCTAGCTCATGGTGTACAACCGGAAACACATCACGGTATACTTTCGCCATGAGCGTTATGGGATTACTCGGTACGTTCACTTCTTCCTTCATCTCCTCTATTAAATGTACAAATAATGATTTATTTGTTTGTTTTTACTATATTATTGACACGCATTTCAGTAAATGACTGAATATAATTCAAAATTTCATCACGCTCATACTCATTTAATAACTCATGATAACAATTCGGCCATTCTTTAAAAGCCTTATCACTCATTTTAACATTATCAAACCACTTGCGGACACGTGTTTTATCTACAAGTTTATCCTCACATGCTTGCATTAGCAAGAGTGGAACATCTGGAAAATCATCTATTTTCTCATGAGCAATCTCGATAGACTTAATCAATTCACTATACCAACGTACTGATACTTTGCGCAAGAACAATGAATCATTCTCCATCGCATCTCTCACTTCATGATTACGAGTTGACATTTCCACTGTAAGATTCGTTGCAAATTGCAATTTTGGAGCAACAACATTTAATATTTTTGAAGCGGCTCGAAGCGGAGCAGAAGGTCCAGCTAATACACCTAAACATGGTGAACTTAAAATAATACCATCTACATCTTCCCTCTTCGTTTCTTGCATCATACGAATGACAATAAGACCACCCATACTATGACCAAATATAAAAATAGGTAATCGATACTTTCTTGCCTCTTTCACCCATAATTTAACTTCCTCTATGTATTCATCAAATGAATCAATATGTCCTCTATTTCTCGAAGTTGTTCCATGTGATGGAAGGTCTCCCATCACGACGTGGTAGCCGATATGATTCCACATTTCCGCTATAGCTTCGTAACGTCCGTGATATTCCATTGCACCGTGCACGATAACGACTGCAGCTTTCGCTTCCTCTACTTCATAATTCCACATACGGACCTCCTCCATTTCACTCTTTCTCATAATTTGATACACTAAAACTAGTCTCTAGGAAAGGAAGGCTTTACATGATATATCCTTACAAAGAAAAAAATCCGAAAATTGCGAGTAGTGCTTTTATCGCTGATTATGTTACCATTACAGGCGATGTTTCCATTGGCGAAGAATCAAGTATTTGGTTTAATACAGTCATACGCGGCGATGTATCACCAACAATAATTGGAGATAGAGTAAATGTACAAGATCAATGTACACTTCACCAAAGCCCTCAGTATCCTCTTATTTTAGAAGATGACGTTACCGTTGGGCATCAAGTTATTTTACATAGCTGTCATATTAAAAAAGATGCTTTAATCGGAATGGGATCTATCATATTAGATGGTGCTGAAATTGGTGAAGGAGCTTTCATCGGTGCTGGAAGCCTCGTTTCACAAGGAAAGAAAATCCCGCCAAACACGTTAGCGTTCGGTCGTCCTGCGAAGGTCGTTCGTGAGTTAACAGAGGAAGACCGTAAAGATATGGAACGTATCCGCACACAATACGTTGAAAAAGGACAATATTATAAATCATTACAAAAGTGATTTTATCGCTGCCATAAGACTGGCAGCTTTTTTTATGAAAAAATCTAACTTTTTCTTTACAAAACCTTATTATCCCCTCAATAAAATCTTATTAAAATAGAAGTTAATAACTCCATATATATGTAAATGAGGGAGGAAAAATCTCATGAAGGTCAGTGGACTATATAAAATAGAATGTTACATCTTCAAAGGAATTAATCGCTACTTTGATCAAAAAACATTAAACATCTTTTTTAGCAATATTACCCATATCGGTGGTGCAAGTTTTTCCATTGCACTTACCCTATTCTTTTTAATTTTCGCAACAGGGAATTTGCATCAAGCTGCAATTGCAACTGCTATTTCTTTGACAATTAGCCATATTCCTGTGCAAATATTAAAAAGATGGTATCCACGAAAACGCCCTTATTTAACAATTCAGGATGCGAAATATCCAGTTCATCAATTAAAAGATCATTCTTTTCCATCTGGACATACAACGGCTGTTTTCTCTGTCCTCATTCCATTTATTTGCTATAATCCAAACTTGCTTGCTTTTCTATTACCGTTAGCGCTATGCGTCGGTATTTCCCGTATTTATTTAGGGCTTCATTATCCGTCAGATGTATTTGTAGGCATGTGCCTTGGCACTTGCTCTGGCATCATCTCTTTTTATCAACTCATTCCACTCATGTAAAGGAGCGATATGATGAGAGTCGCCATATTTACCGATACATTTACACCACAAGTCAACGGTGTGGCGAAAACTTTGGAACGTTTAACTAAATATTTTCAAAAAGAAAATATCACCTATTCTGTTTTCGCCCCTCAGCATACGGCAGAAGATAATTTCGTAGCGAATGTGAACAAAATGAGAAGTATCCCGTTAACAATATTATATCCAGAATGTCGCTTTGCCTTTCCTACTCCGCGCATTAAGCGGGAACTTCTTGCCTTTAAACCTGATATGATTCACATCGCTACGCCTTTCAATATGGGACTTTGTGGGTTATATTATGCAAAAAAGTTAAATATCCCGGTTGTCGGTTCTTATCATACTGATTTTGATGCCTATTTACGCTATTACAAGATCGAATTCCTCTCCACTATGCTATGGAACTATTTAAAGTGGTTTCATAGTCATATGCAAAAAAACTTTGTGCCTTCTCCTGAAACATTACATCAATTAAAGAAGAAAGGATTTCAACAGCTCTATATTTGGGGACGTGGTGTAGATTGTACTCTCTTTCATCCCACTTACAATAAAGACCTATTCCGAAAAAAATATAATATTACAGCAGAATATATTCTTTCCTACGTCGGACGCCTTGCTCCTGAAAAAGATATCGACACTCTTCAAACACTTATTCAAACGACGAACAAAGAACGTGACGATATTCATTGGCTCATCGCTGGAGATGGTCCTCTCGCAAAGGGCCTACAAGACAATGTTCCAAAAACAAATATAACTTTTACTGGGTATTTACAAGGCCCGAATTTAGCTGAAGCCTACGCTTCCTCCGATCTAATGGTATTTCCATCTGCTACTGAAACATTTGGGAACGTCGTACTGGAGTCACTCGCATGTGGTACACCTGTTATTGGTGCAAATAGTGGTGGGGTTAAAAATGTTATTACAGATGGAAAAACGGGAGTTCTTTGTCCGCCAAAAGATGCGGATGCATTTCTATCATCCATTTATTCTTTATTGCAACATGAAGAAAAACTTATACAGATGGGAATAGCAGCTTCGTCTTATGCGAAATCAAAAAGCTGGGATGAGATCTTTCGTGGCTTACTTGACCAATATGAAGAAGTCCTTCAGCACACTGCATCAGAATTACTCGCTTAAACAGAAATGACAAAATTTATTAATGCTTATAAAAGTGCAAGTTCTCGACTAATCAAGAGAGACTTTCCACAAGTGAAAAAACTTTAGCAAAAAATGTTTTGGTCAAGAAGTTTTTGCTTACTAACTACTGGTGGTTCGCCAATAGACGTAGTAAAAAAATATATTAAAAATCAAGGTAAAATGATATGACAACGCATAATAAAGCATATAAATTCCGGTTGTATCCAACAGAAGAACAAGCAAATCTTATGCGTAAAACCTTCGGTTGTGTACGTTTCGTGTACAATAGAAGGTTAGCTGAACGAAAAGAAGCGTATGAAAAATACAAAGGTGATAAGGAACAACTAAAGAAACAAAAGCCTCCAACTCCCGCGAAATATAAAGAAAAATTTGAGTGGTTAAAAGAAGTTGATTCATTAGCTTTGGCAAATGCTCAACTACACTTGCAAACTGCATATAAGAATTTCTTTAGTGGGCAAAATAACTTCCCAACATTCAAAAGTAAAAAAGACAGAAAGTCTTATACAACGAATGTAGTAAACGGTAATATTATGTTGCTTAATGGTCATATTAAATTGCCAAAACTGAAAATGGTACGTATCAAACAACATAGGGAGATACCACAAGATTATATGATCAAGTCTTGTACGATTTCTATGACACCTACTGGTAAATACTATGTGTCCATCTTGACTGAATATGAAAAAGAGATTGCGCAAAAAGAAGTAGCAACAGTTGTTGGGTTAGACTTTGCGATGGATGGATTATACGTCAGTTCTGAGGATGAGAAAGCCAATTATCCTAAGTTCTATCGTAACATATTAGACCGATTAGCAATCGTACAACGAGTATTATCAAGACGCAATAAAGGTTCTGCGCGTTGGAATAAACAACGTATTCGTGTAGCTAAGTTACATGAGAAAGTAACTAACCAACGTAAGAATTTCCTTCATCATGAGTCTAAAAAGTTAGCTGCTAATTTTGATGTTGTAGCTATTGAAGACCTAAACATGAAAGGAATATCGCAAGCACTTCATTTTGGAAAAAGTGTCGCTGATAATGGGTGGGGTTTGTTCACTTCTTTCTTAGCTTATAAACTAAACGAACAAGGAAAACAACTTGTGAAAATAGACAAATGGTTTCCATCAACAAAAACATGTAGCAGCTGTGGAAATGTGAAAAATATGACATTGTCTGAACGAATCTATTCTTGTATATGCGGTGTAAATCTCGATAGAGATTATAACTCAGCTATCAATATCAAAAATGAAGCAATACGCCTTTTATCGTTAGCATAAATTGTAATAAAATAACCTTTGGAACAAGGGAGTTAGCTCGGCTGTCTTAGGACAAATTCGTTAGCTATCATAAGTAATGATTAACCGAGAAGCCCCCACTTCAAACAGTCCGTTATGACATTAAGTGGCGGGTAGTTCACGAGATTCCCCTTAAAATCTACTTACTCACATACCTGTATACAGCAATTGTTCCCCAATTTCTGTATATCAAAAAGACCTTTCATTCATTTGAAAGGTCTTTTTGAGCCTGTACGTATTCTTTTTTCGTATTCACATTCAGAAACCATTCTGCATTTGCTTGTACATCTTCTCCGGCAACATATTTCACATTACATTGTGATAAAAGCTGCCCCATGCTTCTTTTCTCTTCCTGAAGTAAAGTGTAAATCTTCTCTTTCACACGGTTATGATACGCCGCAAGTAACGGTTGTTTTCTTCCATTAATAATAGGCACAACCGCATCATACTCATCACTCGTTTGTTCTAATAAAATAGTAAACCACTCTTGCGAAACATTTGGTGCATCGCAAGGCATAATAGCGTACCAATCTGCTTCGATATATTCCATTCCTGATACAATTCCAGCAAGTGGGCCGTTTCCTTTATAATGCGGAATATCTTCTATAACGGGAACTTGTACTAATTGCTCCACTCGCTCTTTTATATCAGAATGACTAATGACTACAACTTCTTGAAGCGTACTTGTCATCACTTTCAAAATCTGCTCAACAAAAGTACTCCCACCCCAGCTCGCTAGCGCTTTCGGTTCACCGAATCTACTCGACATACCACCTGCTAATACGATTCCAACAAACTTACTCATTGGCGATGCAACTCAAATGTAATATGACCTAATTCCGGTAGAATTAACTTATTCATCGCAAGACGAACAGCTCCGCTAGACCCCGGCATCGAAAAAACAACTTTGCGCCCGATTGTACCGCCAATCGCTCGACTTAACATTGCGCTGCTTCCGATATCTTCTAAATAACTAATCATGCGGAACAACTCACCAAACCCGACAATTTCTTTATCTAATAACACTGACACCGCTTCAATCGTTACATCACGTTTCGTAATACCAGTTCCACCATTTGTTAGTACGACATCAACATCTTCCCTATGATAACCAGCTAACACAGCCTGCTGAATACTTTCTTTATCATCTTTCACAATTTCATAAGAGGTCACTTTATGTCCTGCTTCTATTAATAATGCATGTAACAATTGACCACTCTTATCCGTCTCTTCCGTACGTGTATCTGAGATCGTTACAATCTTACAACGTACTTCTTTCGGTGCTTGTTTTTTATGTTCAGTTACACTCATTTTTCATCTTTCCTTTCTTGAAGACTTTTCTCCATTTTATCATACATATCTTTACACAATTATGTATGAAGCCAATGATGAAGCATGATACAATATAAGTATGCACACCCACAAAAAGGAAAATAAAAGAGTGTACCTTTTATACTCTTAGACTCCACATCATTAGCTACTCTTTAACTCACCTTATATTTTCTACATAATACATTTAATTTTTAAATTTACACTACAAAATAAATCGGAGGTCTACATATTATGGAACTTTATAAAAAATTAACAACAACATTCATTCTCTTATTTGTCGCTTCCATCACTGTCGGCTTTTCCTTAAAAGGCGCGATTCCATACGCTACATTAGTGAGTATTATATTCGCAACGCTATTTTTACTGAGCAGTGCTTTTTGCGCAGGAAAAGCGCGTCAACTGAAAGGGTGAGCGTCTATGTTCCGTAAGAAACTAATCCTTTGCAAATCATGTGAAAAGGAAATACAAACGTATGAAAAAGCATGGATTCATATGCCATTTCCGGCAAGTGGTATGACAAATATGAGAAAATATATTGAGCTAGACGGCGAAGTTTATTGCAGTTCATGTATCCAAATAGCAAATATAACCAAATAAAAAAAGCTTTGCGACACGCGCAAAGCTTTTTTTTCATATATTATAGACCAGCTTGCTCTTTTAAAGTAGCTGCTTTGTCTGTACGTTCCCATGTAAGATCTACATCAGTACGTCCGAAGTGGCCGTAAGCTGCTGTTTGTTTGTAAATTGGGCGACGTAAGTCTAGCATTTTAATAATACCAGCTGGGCGAAGATCGAAGTTGTTACGAACTAGTTCTACTAGTACGTCTTCAGATACTTTACCAGTGCCAAATGTATCAACTGAAATTGATACTGGTTGCGCTACGCCGATTGCGTATGCAAGTTGTACTTCTGCTTTGTCAGCAAGACCAGCTGCTACGATGTTTTTCGCAACATAACGAGCTGCATATGCTGCTGAACGGTCAACTTTCGTTGCATCTTTACCAGAGAATGCACCGCCACCGTGGCGAGCGTATCCACCGTAAGTATCAACGATAATTTTACGTCCTGTTAAACCAGCATCACCTTGTGGTCCACCAATTACGAAGCGGCCAGTTGGGTTAATGAAGAATTTCGTTTCTCCATCCATTAATTCTGCTGGAACTACAGCTTTAATTACATGCTCTTTTAAATCGCGATCGATTTCTTCCCATGTAACATCTGGATGATGCTGTGTAGAAATTACAATTGTATCTACACGTACAGGTTTACCATTTTCATCATACTCAACTGTAACTTGCGTTTTTCCATCCGGACGTAAGTATGATAATGTGTCATCTTTACGTACTTCAGTTAAACGACGAGCTAATTTGTGAGCAAGCGAGATTGGAAGTGGCATTAATTCTTGTGTTTCATTACATGCGAAGCCAAACATTAAACCTTGGTCTCCCGCACCAATTGCCTCAATCTCAGCGTCAGTCATTAGACCTTCGCGTGCTTCTAGCGCTTGGTCAACACCCATAGCGATGTCAGCAGATTGCTCATCGATAGATGTTAAAACTGCACAAGTTTCTGCATCGAATCCGTATTTTGCGCGTGTGTAACCAATGCCTTGAATTGTTTCACGAACGATTTTTGGAATATCTACGTAAGTAGAAGTCGTAATTTCCCCCGCTACCAATACTAAACCAGTTGTTACAGTTGTTTCACAAGCCACACGTGCATTAGCGTCCTTTGATAAGATCGCATCTAAAATTGAATCAGAAATTTGGTCACAAATTTTATCTGGATGTCCTTCAGTTACAGACTCAGATGTGAACAGATGACGTTTTTTTGTCATGTGGTAAACCTCCCTACAGTAATTGTATATATTGTACGGAACTCATCCTTAATTTGCCACAAACTGCGACATACATTTATTCTCCCACACAAGCATACAGAAAAACCTTTCCTACTTTACATAGAGGAAAGGTTTAATTTGCTACTTGCATACTGCTTTTTGCCCTTTGCTCTTATCGTTCGAGACCGTTAGCCTCGCACAGGTTTTAGCACCTATTCACCTGTATTTACCACTACAAATGAGGTTGCTGGGCTTCATCGGGCCTGTCCCTCCGCCAGCTCGGGATAAGAGAGTATCCGTCCCAACCTATACTAAAGAAATGATATTCATTTGTCAATTAATATTCACATTTTCCTGAAAGTTTTTCTCAATACGTATAGAATGAAATATTAATAAGGAACTAATACATTCACACAAACAAAAATAAATAAATAGTATACATTATTTATATAATTGTGTTATACTATTGATGGGGATTACGAGAAATATTTCATTAAATGAAAAGGATGGTATATAAATATGAGTACTGTGAATGTCCAAATTGGTTTACATGAATTATTGAACGGAAGCAATGCACAGATTCAACTAAGTGTTCCGCAATTAGTGGAAAAAGTATTAATGCGAAATGAAGGGAAATTAACTTCTACTGGTGCCGTTTCTGCTTCAACAGGAAAATACACAGGACGTTCTCCTAAAGATAAATTTATTGTGAAGGAAGCATCGGTTGCTGACAAAATTGCTTGGGGAGCTGTGAACCAACCGATTTCTGAAGAACATTTTAATAAATTATATACAAAAGTTTTAGAATACTTAAAAGAAAAAGAAGAGTTATTCGTCTTCAAAGGATTTGCTGGCGCTGACCGCAACTATCGCCTACCAATTCAAGTTGTTAACGAATACGCATGGCATAATTTGTTCGTACATCAATTATTTATTCGTCCAAATGAAGAAGAATTAACAACTCATGAATCAGAGTTCACAATTGTTTCTGCACCAAACTTTAAAGCAGATCCAGCAGTTGACGGTACAAATTCTGAAGCGTTCATTATGGTTTCATTTGAACAACGTATCGTACTAATCGGTGGTACAGAATATGCTGGAGAAATGAAAAAATCAATCTTCTCTATTATGAACTTCTTACTACCTGAACAAGACATTCTTTCTATGCATTGCTCTGCAAACGTAGGTGAAGAAGGCGACGTAGCACTATTCTTCGGTTTATCTGGAACAGGTAAAACAACATTATCCGCTGATCCAAACCGTAAATTAATCGGTGATGATGAGCACGGTTGGTCTGATAACGGCGTATTCAATATTGAAGGCGGTTGCTACGCGAAATGTGTAAACCTTTCTCATGAGAAAGAACCACAAATCTTCGATGCAATCAAATTCGGTTCAGTTTTAGAAAACGTTGTCATTGATGGTCAAACACGCATCGCTGACTATAACGATACTACTTTAACAGAAAATACACGTGCTGCATACCCTATGCATGCGATTGACAATATCGTACTGCCAAGTGTTGCAGGACATCCAAATACAATTATTTTCTTAACTGCTGATGCATCTGGCGTATTGCCTCCAATCAGTAAGTTATCAAAAGAGCAAGCTATGTACCATTTCTTAAGCGGTTACACTAGTAAACTAGCAGGAACAGAGCGCGGCGTTACATCTCCGCAAGCTACATTCTCAACTTGCTTCGGTTCACCGTTCTTACCACTTGATGCATCTCGTTATGCTGAAATGCTTGGTGAAAAAATCGAGAAACATGATGCGAAAGTATTCTTAGTAAACACTGGCTGGACTGGTGGCGAATACGGCGTTGGTAAACGTATGAACTTAGGTTATACTCGCGCAATGATTCAAGCAGCATTAAGCGGAGAACTTGCAAAAGCTGAAACTGCGAAACATGACATCTTCGGTCTTGAAGTTCCACTTCACGTACCAGGTGTACCTGACGAAGTATTAATGCCTGAACAAACTTGGGCTGATAAAGATGCTTACAAAGTGAAAGCAATTGAGCTTGCAAATGAATTCAAAGCAAACTTCAAAAAGTTTGATAGCGTTTCTGAAGATATTATTAACTTAGGCGGTCCAATCGCTTAATTACAAATTTTCTGTTGGAATAACCCTTTTACTCATATGAATAAGTGTAGTGTAACCGTAAAGTTCCGCGTACTCACCGACAAAACCCAATGCGGCTTAACGGTTACACACACTTACATAAAAAAGAAGCTTACGTGAAAAACGTAAGCTTCTTTCTATATATTCTTTAATTTATCCACGTACAAATCACGGCTTCAAACACATTAACTCTTTTTCCACTCACTACATCCTTCTGGTTTCACACCGCACGGGAACAAAAAAAGGCCCTGACCGCTTCTATCCACCGCGGAATCCTCTGTTCCATCTAAAAAAGAAGCTCTTTTAACTCTTTGTTAATTCTTCTTCATCCTTCATACTATAGTAACCTAAATTAATAACGATTAAGAAATAGCCGCCCATAATTCCTACTGCAAATGCCCACATAACCATATGGTGCTCAATTTCGTACATAATAATAGCACCCAAAATGGCAGCTGCAAAGCGATTAAACATACCAAGCGTTGGCGCTTTCGTCTTCTTTACGATACTATCTCCAAGCTTCTCAATTCGTCTCCCTAAAATCCAAACACAGTACATACTTACAATAAGTCCAATTCCAGCACCTAGAAAATGTGCTGAAAACGGTGTTAACATCCAGCCTAATAACAGAATACCTAGTAGATAATACGATTGAATTTTAAACGATCTTAATGACATACTAATCATGCTGTACTCCTCTTCAGTAGTTTTTATCTATCCAACAAAAGCTGTATAACTCATTTCTTTCAAGTCTATACTACTTAAAATCCATTTCACTCAAATTAAAAAACATAAACAGTATGTTTATGTTTTTTAAATATTTTTAGGAAATAATATTATACAAGATTATTAATATATAATCCCTCGCAAATGTGACGTTTTTCAAAACATTTTCCGTCCAATTATGAAAAAAGTGATATCAATCTATGAACATACGGATATGATGTAATAAGCACATAAATAAAGGGGGCGTCTAATGATTTATTTTTTAATGGCTCTCATTCACCTCATTGTCCCTGCACTTATTGGACTTTCCTTATATTGGTACACGAAAAAACATAGTATTTTCTATGCTGTCCTCGGTGTTCTTCTTCCAGGTATTATTCTTATTACACTCTTCCGCATTCCATTTTTAAACTTAATTCCACTTATTACTGCTATCTTATTTCTCGTCTTCTTACCAAAAATAAAAAAATAGGAAAGCAGATCATAGGTGATCTGTTTTCCTATTTTGATATAAGTTCTCCCGCAGTAGAATGTACTTTTACTTTCTCCGATTTCACAAACCATAGACCGAAGAAAATAATAATTCCACCGATTATTTGTTGAAACGATACATATTCATTTGCCCATATGGCCGCAAATAAGACAGCAACGAGCGGCGTAATATACATATATACCATCGTATGTGATGCTCCAATTTTTTGAATGCCAACATACCACATCACTAAACCAAATACTGTTACAAAGAAAATAGAATATAGTAAAGCAAATAGTGTCATTCCGTGCGTAATGTGAAATGGCATTAAAAATACATGTGGACCACTTAACAATAAGAGCGGAATCGCACCAACTAGTGCAGACCATGCAGTAACACGTAGTGCTGAATATTTTTTAATTAATGGTCCTGCTAAAACAGGATAAAGCCCCCAGCATATCGATGTAATTAGCCCAATTCCATTTCCATAAAAAGAACTAGCAAGTGAATGCCCTGCTACTAAAACTAATGCTACACCAAAAAAGGCAATCATTGAACCGATTAACTTTCGAGAAGAAAACTTTTCTTGTTTCAAAAAAATCGCAAATACAGTTGTAAAGATAGGTGAAATAGAAATGAGTAAAGAGGCATTTGTAGCGGATGTATATTTGACAGTTTCCATAAATAATGTTTGATACAGTACAATACCTACAACGCTAACGATGATTAATCTAGGTATATCCTTTCGCTCCATATAAACCGACTTTTCAATAAAAAATGTAAGGAGTAACATAAGCGGTGCCGCCGATATCATCCGAAGTGCAGTAAACTCAATTGCTGTAAATTCTAAAAGTCCATATTTCGCAATCGTAAAATTAATCCCCCAAATAATAACGACACTTAAAATTAATAACTCAATCCCCCATCTTTTCATGCGCAACCCCCTCCGCAAATAAAATTATACAGAAAATTCAATCATATGTACATTTCATTATGTGAAAAAATCCATAAGAAAAAGGAGCATATTATACACTCCCTCTCTCTTCATTATACTCGAACATGTAACTTCATATTTGGATTATAAAACTGGCTTGGGCTCTTCAGCTGAAAAGTCCCTCCACCTTCATGCCAATCAACTGTTAACTTATCATCCATAAATACAAGCTTTGTGCGGTCTGCAATAAAGTTTAGTACGCTTGATTCGATATCTACATCGCGCTCATCTTTTTCTGAAACGGCTACTAAATCAATAATTCCACTCATGACACAACCGCAACCTTCATTATCATAAAATAACTTTATATATTTCGTTTCACTTGGAATCGTATCCATAATCTTTTTATATGCTGCCTCTGTTACAGTAACGTACATGTGTGAACCTACATCCTCTCTTCTCTTATCATTTATATATTGTACCACCATTTTTCTTAAATCTTATATACAGAAAATTGAGACTACTATACAATATATGTGATAAAGTGAAACTTTAATCAGGAGGGGTATCCATCCCCCTCTGATTATTAGCCCTCGCCAATTAGGCTTTTACGGGCAGTTAGTGCACGATAACGGAGGTTGTATCACTGATGTTCAAACTACAGCGATATCCCACTTTCTTAGGTCTACTCGGTAGCTTTTTTATTTCTAGCGGAATGGTATTACAACATATGCTTCCCTATTCTCCTTCTATCGGTTGGATTCTAGGTTTTTTGTGCTTCCTATCCGCTTCTTATTTTGCTATGAAAAAATAATAATTACTGAAAAAAGGAGAACAAAACATGCCAGCCTTAAAAGAAATAGAACAATCACTTAATCATTTATTCCAAATTAAAAAATACGGAAAAGACAGTGCCTTTAGTCGCTTCATTCCAGGTGCATATGATTCGACTCAGTTCCCATGGCAACAATTTTTCGAAGCAAATTTTGTGGAGCTATTTAACGGTCTTATGATACGAGGTGCTGAAAATGTAAACACAGTATTTTTAGCTGTCTTCCCAACAGATGATGTTCTTGAAAAATTTATTGCACAATCCATACCAGGCGATTTACTCTTTATGCACCATCCACTTGTGATGGAATGCGGTGATCCGCTCGGAAAATCAGGGCGAGGCTTTATTCCAATTCCACAAAAATATTTGCATGCAATGAAAGAGAAACAACTTTCTATATATACATGTCACGTTCCAATGGATTTTCATCAAACATATGGAACTAGCATCTCAATTGCAAAAGCATTAAACGCTAATGTAATTGACGGATTTGCTTACGGTGGCCCAGAAAACGAGCCAGTCGGACTCATTTGTGAAATAGATGAAACATCAACAGAAAAACTTCAGAAACATCTAAAAAAACTCTTCAACATTCCGTATACAGACTTCGAAGGTAAACAACATGATTCCATCAAGAAAATTGCAATTATCGCTGGATGTGGCGATGTCGTATCTTTAATGAAAGAAGCAGAAGAAAAAGGAGCTGAAGCATATATTGCAGGAGAAATCCATTGTCACATTGATAATGATTACGGAAGACATAAGTACTCGCTCATTATGGATTACGTTACAAAAACAAATATGTCACTCATCGGTGTATCACACTCTGCCTCTGAATATTTAGTGAAAGAGACATTGATGTATGATTGGTTTAAAGAGAATTTTGATGTGAATATTACTTTGTTGTCGCAGGAAAAATGGTGGTTATAATTTTTAAAGAGGTATCTTACTTTAGCTACCTCTCTTTACTACAATTAAAATTTCATACGTCACTTAAAAAAACATGATCAGCCCCTTCAAACCCTTTCCTTCTCTTTGCTCTCCATAATGCAAAATAAAATTTTGCCCCATCCTTTTTTGCACATTAAAAGTCATATATTGAGTCGCCTATGTATATTGTTTCTTCGCCATCTATATTCAATTGTTTTATTAAACACTAGATTTCTAAAAATGAAACTCTCATCCAAATAACGACCAACATAAATATCCTTAGAATTCATCTTATAACCTATATATAAATGACAACCGAACCAAAATGTACAATGTATAATATATATATATTAGTTCGATTTAAAAAATATAAAAAGGAGAATAAACAACTATGTATCGACACAATTGCTTTAGTTGTGACGGTAGACGCAACATTGGCGGAACAGGGCCTACTGGTGCTACTGGTATTACTGGGCCTACTGGACCTACTGGAAGCACTGGTGCTATTGGTATTACTGGCCCCACTGGTGCGGGCTTACAGGGTACCACTACATTTAGTCTAGCTAATGCACCTACCTATAAAGCTGGACAAGTTGTTACCTATACAGGTAGTGGTTACGTAGCACAAAAAGATGCACCTCAAGGATTTCCACATGTATCCCCAGATTATATAGTATTAGTCGAAGGCGGACCTACTGGAGATACTGGACCTACCGGCATCACTGGGACTACCGGAAGTACTGGACCTACTGGAAACACCGGGACTACCGGCATCACTGGGACTACCGGAAGTACTGGACCTACTGGCATCACTGGATCTACTGGCATCACCGGGACTACCGGCATCACTGGGACTACCGGAAGTACTGGCATTACTGGCATCACTGGATCTACTGGCATCACTGGGACTACCGGAAGTACTGGACCTACTGGAAACACCGGGACTACTGGCATTACTGGACCTACCGGCATCACTGGACCTACCGGCATTACTGGGACTACTGGAAACACCGGGACTACCGGCATCACTGGGACTACCGGAAGTACTGGACCTACTGGAAACACCGGGACTACCGGGAGCACTGGATCTATCGGAAGTACCGGGACTACCGGCGGCACTGGACCTACCGGTATCACTGGACCTGCTGGTAGCAGTTCAGCAAAAAGCATCCTTTTCCAAGGAACTAACGCTGAATTTCAACGTATAGCAGGTGCTCCAGCAGTTGATTCCAATATTATTCCTTATGTAGTTGCTGGATCTGGAAATATAGCTGGTTTTTCTGCATCTATAAATGTAAATAATTTGCCTATAGAAGTTTATACAATTCAAATCTGCACTAATGTTCCAACAAACCTTTCCGCCCCTACCTCTAATCACGTTATATCTACTATTACCTTTACCACTACGGCTAAAATCACTGGAACAATCACATTTACTATTACTCCTTCAGACGTTGGATCACAGCTAGTTCAAGTGTATGACCCTACCCCTTTACCAGGACCCGCCACTGTTATTTGGACTAGTACAACAACTGGAAATCCAGTTTCAAGAGGAGACGCATTATGCCTTTATATTAGCCCTGGGATTACTGACAGTGCTATATACTCCATTTTTCTAATTACCTCTATTTAAACTGTACTCTATAGAAAAAACTTTAATCAGTAGGGGGATCCCTTCCCTACTGGTTATTGGTTAAACCAATTGGATCTTAACGCAAGATGAATCAAAAAAACATCACTTTTGATTAAGTGATGTTTTCTATTTATCTCTTACACTATCATTAAATCGGCAACATAATCTCAACAGTCGTTCCAACTCCAACTTCACTTTCAAAGCTCAATTTACCGTGGTGATCTTTAATAATATTTTCCGTAACTACTAATCCTAAGCCTGTTCCAGTTTCTTTCGTTGTGTAAAAAGCTTCATTTAGCTTCGGGATTTTATCTTTTGGAATGCCGCATCCCTCATCTATAATTTGCACAATGATTACATCTTTCACTCTAACTTTCACAGTAATAGTTCCGCCAACTGACATTGCTTCAATCGCATTTTTTATTAAATTAAAAAATACTTGTTTCAATCGTTTTTCATCGCATGTAATTGAAGGGATATCTTTACTATAAATAGCATGCATTTTTATCCCTTGTTCTACAGCTGGCTTTTCCATAACCCTGATAACATAAGAGATAATGTCTTTAATATTATGAGTTTCTGACTCGACCGATTTAGACTTCTCAAACCCACTGAGTTCTGTAGCTATTGTATGAATTCGCTCTATTTCCTGTCTCATAATTTCACTATAAATCTTATCTTCTGGATGTTTTTTTGCTTGCTTCTTCACAAGTTTTTTCAATTTCTCTAACGGTCTTCTAATCTTATCGCCTATTACTGTTGCCATTTTTCCAACCATCGCTAATTTTTCTACCTTTTGTATTTCTTTGTCCATCATTTCAAGTGTACGAACGTAAGATTGGAATCTTAAAAATATAATCCAACATATAATAACAAACGCGCTGTATAATGCTATTGGGATAAGAACGATAAAGGATTGAACAACGAATCCCATAAGTACATATTTTCCAACAATAGTTCCAGCAACTAACCAAAAGTACCTCTTATTCACAAATATCGGTGCAAATAAAATAAAGAATCCTTCTACTATATTCCCGCTATCAAATTCCGCATCACTTCCGTAATAAATAATGAAGTTATTAATAAAATCCAATATATTATAGCCAATTAAAATAATATACTTCACAATATACGGCTTTTCCAATTTTATAATATAAAGTCCGACAAGGAATAATCCAATCATCAAAATATATAGCCATAGACCTAAGCCTTCTCTAAAAACATCTGCTAGTTTTTGATTTTCATCTGATAAAAGGACCATAGCCTTTTCAGAAAAATCATACGCAAAAAATATAAAGAAGAATAAGCTTAAAAATATTTTTAACGCCTTTATCTCTTCTTTTTCAAATATATTGCCTTTTTCCATATGATAACTCCTTTAACAAGCCCTCTTAATCTTGTGTCACATTGCGCTTACGTTTTTTCGGGAGCAGTATTTCTACTCTCGTTCCCTTTTTTACTTCACTAGAAATATGTAATTCTCCAAGATGCTCCGTAATAATCCGCTCTGCTACCGTAAGACCTAATCCAATTCTATCTTGCTTTGTTGTATAAAAAGCATTCTTAACTCTTCCTAAATTATCCTTTTTTATCCCAAAGCCACTATCTACTATACTTACTATTACGTAATCTCTTTTTTTATTTTCAACTTGTATTTTTAATGTTCCACCATGTTCCATTGCCTCTAAAGCATTTTTAATAACATACAAAAATACTCCTTTTAATTTGCGTTTATCACATTCAATTTCACTTCTATTTTTCTCTTCATTAAAGGTGCAATTTATATTTAACTCGTCCATTTTTTCGCGCATATTTTCTACTGCTTGTACTAAAACATCACTTACAATGTGTTTTTCATAAACAGAAGGTTTACATGTAGCAATCTCCATTAATTCGCTAATCATGTTATTCATATTTTCTATTTCAAGAATCATTTGTCCATATGTCGCATCTTTTTCGTGTTTCTCTTTTTGTAATTGCGTAAACCCTTTTAATGAAGCAAGTGGATTTTTAATTTCATGCCCAACTGTCGCTGCCATTTTTCCGATAACCGCCAATTTTTGTGACTGACTTGCCTCTGCAATACGTCCCTTTACTGCTGAAAGATATTGTAAAAATCGATTTAAAATAATAAATGACACAACAAGCAACAACATATTGATAACAAGAGATATAAACAAGTTAAGTTCTCCAAATACAAATAGGTATATCATATATTTCCCTATAAGAAATGGCGCTAAGATAAATAAATATCTTTTACTCAAAAATATTGGTACGAAGAAAATGAAAACAAATTCAATTACATTCCCTTCATCAAATGCTATTGTATTATGAAAGGTATACCATCCAATATTAAAAATCTCTGCGATCATGTATGCAAATAAATATGTATATTTAACTAAATATGCTTTTCCTCTCTCAAATAAGTAAACACTAATACCTAATATAGCCATAATATATGCAAGCTTCCATATCACTTTATGCCAATTCCCTAAAGGCATTGTATCTTCTATTATAATCGTATATGTAACCTCATATGCAATTAAAATAACATGTATTACCCATAAGAAGATCTTAGCGTTTGTCTTTTCTTCTTTAACTGATAGAAAACTCTCTTCCACTTCAACACCCCTTCAAAAGAATACCATTTATTATAATAAATGATTTTCATAGACAAACAAAGATAAATTGAACAAATGAGGAAAATCAATCCATAGATAATATACTTCTCCAGACCATATGTAAGCATAAAAACCATGAAGAATAATACGTATAGTATGGGAGGTGCTTTATATGGATAGTCGGGAAAATAAGAAGATAGAACAGTTACAATCCTTTACGAAAAACAATGAAGGAAAAGAGATGACCACGAATACGGGGGTCAAAATTTCAAATGATGAAAACTCTTTAACCGTCGGCGATCGTGGTCCTACACTTTTAGAAGATTTCCTTATGCGAGAAAAACTCGCTCATTTTGACCGTGAACGAATTCCTGAAAGAGTCGTTCATGCCCGTGGTTACGGAGCACATGGTGTTTTTGAGCTATATGAATCTTTAGAAGACTTAACACTGGCTCATTTTTTACAAGACCCATCTAAAAAGACACCTATTTTTATTCGTTTTTCCGAAGTTGCTGGATCAAAAGGTGCAAATGAAACGAACCGAGATGTACGAGGGTTTGCTGTTAAATTTTATACAGAAGAAGGAAATTTCGATTTAGTAGGAAACAATATCCCAATTTTCTTCATTCAAGATGGCATTAAATTTCCGGATCTTATTCATGCTCTTAAACCCGAGCCACATAATGAGATACCCCAGGGACAAACAGCACATGATACTTTTTGGGACTTTATCGCCAATAATCAAGAATCAGCTGCGATGATGATGTGGATTATGTCGGATCGCTCAATTCCGAGAAGTTTTCGAATGATGCAAGGATTCGGCGTTCATACATTTCGCTTAGTTAATATGCATGGAAAGTCCCGATTCGTAAAATTCCACTGGAAGCCTAAGCTTGGTGTTCACTCGTTAATTTGGGATGAAGCCCAAAAACTAGGCGGTGCTGATCCAGATTATCATCGCCGTGATTTATGGGAAAATATTAATGCTGGAAACTACCCTGAGTATGAACTTGGCGTTCAAATTTTAGAAGAAGAGGATGAATTTAAATACGATTTCGATATATTAGATGCAACAAAAATTTGGCCGGAAGAAGACTTCCCTGTTAAAATCATCGGAAAAATGACATTAAATCGGAACGTTGATAACGTATTTGCTGAAACAGAACAAGTCGCACTGCATCCTGGAAGCATTGTCCGTGGTATTGATTTTACAAATGATCCTCTCTTACAAGGTAGGCTCTTTTCTTATACAGATACACAATTGGCGCGTGTCGGTACAAACTATCAAGAATTACCGATTAATCGTCCGATATGCCCGTTTCATAACAACCAAAGAGATGGTGCTTCTAAATATATAATTGATAAAGGGAAAGTCGCTTACCATAATAACTCCTTAGCTAATAATTCTCCTTATACTGTCCCCGGAACAAAGGGTGGATTTGTTACATATCCTTCTACTATATCTGGGCATAAAACGAGAGAAACAGCTGCAAGTTTTAAAGACCACTTCTCACAAGCCCGCTTATTTTGGAATAGTATGAGTCACGTCGAAAAAATCCATATCATGCAAGCCTTCTCCTTTGAATTAGGAAAAGTAAAAAGTAAATCCGTTCGCCAACAAGTCGTAAGTATGATTGGTCATATTAGTACAGAATTGGCTACTTTAGTCGCAGAAGCAGTCGGGGCGACAGTACGAAATGTTCAAGAATCCAATGTCACAAAATCATCTCCAGCACTCAGTATGGCGAATACAACATTTAGTCCCAGTACATTACGAGTAGGTGTCATTGTTGCAAACGGGTATGACGGGCAAAACGCACAATCTATGCTACAGCAATTCAAACAAGTCGGTCTTCAGCCAGTAATTATTTCCGAACGATTAGGTATAGTGCAAGGAACACAAAATGTACAGTGGGAAGTGAATGATACCTTCTTAACAGGATCACCGCTTCTTTATGACGGGCTATTTCTTATTGGTGGAAATCTTGATGATCATTTTCTTAATATAGCAAGTTCATTTGTCGTGGAATCATATAATCACTTTAAACCAATTGGTGCTTTCCAAAATGGAACTACTATTATTCAATCGTTAAATATCGAAGAGAAGCCTGGCGTTATAACTGAACAAAACCCTACTCTACTTGCGAATGAATTTATTCAGGCAATGACAAAACAGCGCTTTTGGGAAAGAGCATACTAAAACGCATGAGGAGAATCTATCATGTTCGTTACAGTGGAAAAAGATGTACATATTTTTGTGCAAGATACGAATCCAGGTCCTGACAGTAAAACTGTTTTCTTCGTACACGGATGGCCTTTGAATCACCAAATGTTTCAATATCAATTCAATGTTTTACCACAGCACGGGTTCCGCTGCGTCGCCATGGACATTCGTGGAAACGGGCAATCTGATAAACCATGGACCGGTTACACATATGATCGTTTAGCTGACGATATCGCAATTGTATTAGAAGCACTTCAAATAGAAAATGCTACGTTAGTTGGTTTCTCAGTCGGCGGTGCTCTTTCTATTCGATACATGTCACGATATAACGGTCGCCATATTTCTAAACTTGCATTAATCGATGCTGTCTCCCCCTCTTTCGTAAAAAATCAACAATCCCCTTACGGCGTACCGAAAGAACAAGCGGATACCCTTATTAATCAAATGTATGTAAATTTTCCTAAATTTCTAAATGATGTATCTTTATCATTTTTTAATAGAAACTTAGGAGCCGCTACGTTAGAATGGTTTTCTTATCTCGGTATGCAGTCCGCTTCCTATGCTCTCATCAAAATTTTGCAAGCCGCTGCAAACGAAGACGTAACGAAGGACTTAAGTAAAATTAACGTCCCAACAAAAATATTCCACGGTGTTCACGATCAACTCATTCCTTATAAAAGCGCTGAACTAACAAAAGAGCGAATTAAAAACTCTGAAATATACCCTCTTACAAATAGCGGTCATGGTTCTCCTATCGATCAAGCGGATGAGTTAAATAAAGAACTTATTAAATTTTTAAATTCATAGTTACTTTACAATAAAAAAAGAATTTGCCCTTACGGCAAATTCTTTTCCTTAACTACCTTTTTCTATCGATTTAGAAGACACCGGAATGAACAATGATTTATCTATTTCCTTCTTTTCCTGTCTTTGTTCATATGGCTCTTTCTTTGTCTTTTTATACATAGAATATAGACTACTACCTTGCTCTTTCTTTATCCCTTTAATCATCATATGTAAAACGAATATAGAAACAGTAAAGAATAGTAGTGGTGCAATGACAATCCATGGTGCTGCTAAAAATTCATTTTTGTATAGACCAATTAAACCCGCCCATTCATTCGTAAGTGAGTATGGTTTCCCCGTATCATAATCTACACCTCGTCCTCCAATTAAAATCCCAAAGAACGACAAATGAATTAATAACGTAAATAATTGAACAAACTGCTGTAAAAAAAGAACGACAAGAATTTCTTTTAAATACAACCATATATGCTTTCTAATAATCCGAAACTTTGAAGCTCCTAATATTTTCGAAGTTGTAACAAACTCATTTTTCATAAATAAATTAATTTCTTGATTCACATAAAGAATAACAGCTGGCAACAGTGCAAAACAAAGAACAGTAAACTGCTTTATGATAATATCCATATTAAATCCAGTTAATTGGCTGTGCAACATGATTGGAAACATCCACAAGATCGCCCATAGCACTGTCGGAATAAAGAAATACACTTTACATACTTTTTGAAATAAATTTTGTAATATAGATGGTGCATGCGCTAACGCTACACCTAATATAGTGCCTAGAAACACTTGAACAACACATACACCAAATACAAATAAAATTGTAAACTTTGCACCTACTAGTAATTGAAAAAATAAATTAAAACCGTTACGATCTGTACCAAGTGGTGATATTGTAAGCGGACTAAACGGAGCTGCAGCAACAACATCCCCATTCGCATCTTTTAGCCAGATTGTCTTACTCATATATAAATCCTTACCAAACCATGTAATAAGATAACTAATTACAACAATCCCTATAAAGAAAAGAACACCACACACAAAACGTTTGGAGCGAAAGTTTCTATATATCATGAGAAGCCCCTCCTGTAATACGATTCACTCGGTAATGTATAATGGCAAATAAAATATAGAATGGTACAAATAATAAAAGAATCCACCATGCCATCGTTAAAGGATTTAAAGAGCCCGCCCTTATTAAGAAAGACATATATCCCGTAATATTAAAAGCTCCCTCTACCATTAAAAGGCTTGAAATCATGAATAAAAACAGCGGCTGTAAGTGATTTAATAGATGGTACATAATATTACGTAATAAATGAACATACAGTATATATTTATTACTAAATCCTTTTGCACGAGCAAATTCCACATAAGGCTTATTCTTCTCTTCCATTAAAAATAAAACGATAACACGGAAAAAATGAAGAGTTGGAACAATCGTCATACAAAGAATAGGTAAGACATATGCGCGTTCATCATTAAACGCATAAATAGTAACGAAGCGATATCCTGTCTGTTTATAAATCCATACAACAAATAATTGCAAACTAAAAATTAATAACAAATCTGGAACTGATTCTATTAAAATTAAACAACTCTCAATCCACTTTTTAACTTTAGAAGAAACTAATAAGTATACAAATGAAAGGCCAATTGAAAGGATAATTGTTAAACAAGTAGCGACAAAAAGAATAGTCATAGAATACGTATACGGTTCAATAATTCGTTCAAAAAAGGGAATTGACTGCATAGTGTTCGTATCAATATGTGCAATCTCCTTTGGAGAAGCTAACCTCTGTAAATATGTAATAAAATCAAGCTTATTTCCTAGAAACAAATAGAATGGTACATAGCTCACAGTAAGAATAACTGCGATACTAATGATAAATTCTGTTATTTTCTCGCCCCAAAAACTCTTCAATATTCCACCTCTTTTTTTTAAATTGCCATACAGTTTAATTATAACTGATTTTTCTGAAATTTTAATATATACCTAAATAAAAAAACTCTTAGCTATTTTAAAGAGTTTTTTACGCATTAAACAAATCATCCAATTATATACTAAACGAAAAATTCACACACTTCTCACAAATCAATTAATAAAACGATTCTATTTTAATTTATACTAAATGTACAAGTAATACTCCCTAAACCCAGCTTGTCTGGTTACCCCGTTAAATACTATGAAAAAAGAACTTGTATCGTATACAAGTTCTTTTTTTCGCTTATTTAAATAATATATCCTTACTATATTGCTTTCCGGCGAGTAAGTCATATTGAATAAACTCATATTGCTTTAACATTTCTTTTTGTTTCGCTGTTAAACTTTTTATTACTTCTCCGTCTTTTCCTATCTTCAATTCGTCACGAAGTACGGGAATTTCTTCATATAACTTCGATAAAAATTGATAGAACGGTACCTTATTTAATCCAGCATAATCAAGGACAAGATTTGAAAAATAAATTGGACTTACTAAACCTAAATTGTCATTTGGTATATTAAAATTTGCATACATTAATAATGGCGTTTGCGCCATCGCTAATCGTTCACTTGGCGTTTTTTCATTCGTTATATAACCATTCTCTTTATAAAGAGATTTATTTGTTCCTAGTGATGGGAGATGGTCCCCAAAGAATACTAATAATGTAGGTCTATCTAAATTATCTAGCTCCTCTATTAAATATTGAAGAGCTTCATCTGAACGTCTTAAACCTTCTGTATAAGTCTCCAATTCAGCCTTCGATTCTTCATTTTCTAAACCACTAATCTCTATTTGATTTTCGCCAAATCTTCCTTCTGTAAATGGAAAATGATTTTGCATTGTAACTGCATGAATAAAAGTAGGTTTCTTTTGCTTCTCTAATTCAGCTATTATCTCTTTACTCATAGATAAATCGCTAATATAATCTCCATCAACTTCTACATTTTCCATCGTATCTTGTGCATTAAACTTATCAAATCCTAATACTTTATATACATCATCACGTTTAAAGAATGAGCGACCGAACGAATGAATAGCGCTTGTGTAATACCCTTCTTTTTTCAACGCTCGAGGAATAGATGGAATTTCTATCTTATTTGTAACGACTTGCTGATATGGTATAGATCCAGGTTTTAACAAACTCATTGAATAACTCGTTAACGCCTCAAATTCAACGTTCGCAGTATTTCCTCCAAATGCCGGCGAAATAGTTTGTCCACCCGGAAAACTTTCTATATAATGATGTAAATTCGGTAAAGGATCTTCACTAAAGGAAAGATTCGTTAATTTCGTTGGATCCCAAAACGATTCACTCATTACAAAAATAATATTTGGTTTCTCTTTTTGTTTCTGCGCCCCTATGTTGCTACCATATTGTTTCTTTATGTCATTTGCTATTTGAAGCATATTTTCTTTTGAATACTCTTTCGGCTTTTCAATAACTGTTGTATCTAGATTACTTATAAAGCCTAACACAAAACCATTCGAAGCATAATTTTCATTTTGATCCCACAAAACAAACTCTATACCTGACTTTTGAAACCATTTATTCATAAACGTATTCGTAAAATTACAATACACATATAAAATAAAAACGGATCCTATTATAAATAGAACTCGTACGCCTGCATGAACTTTTACATTTTGAATATACTTCCTCACATACATACCCGCCAAAATACAGACAACAACACTTACAATAACGAGAAGAATATAACCCCAACTAAAATAATCCATCACCATTGGTATAACAGATTGCATATGTCCAATCTGTGTAAAATCAGAAGGATATAGTGGGTCTCCCCTAAAAACAATTTTGAAGTGATTTACAATAGCCAAAATGATTAGCAAAATGCTTGTCAAAAGAGTACTCAAAAAAACTTTCCCAAGCACGTTATACACCAAAACATATATCGCATAAATTACAATTAAGCTAAATATAAACTGTGCGTTATAATTGTAAATCCAATTCAGTGTATTTACGAGATTCATATTATTTTGCATGAAAATAAAAAGCAAAGTAACCACATGCGCTACTAAAAACATTCTAATATAAATCCTAATAATCGGTTTAAACTTATTAACTATATCTTTATTCAAATACGCAACATACAATAGTACAATCCACATCAAAATTGTCATTATACTTAAGACAATTTTTTGATTTAACATATCTTTCATCGTATCTAAACTAAAATATTTTAAAATCAAGAAAAGTGTGGGTACTACATATAAGGTTACTAAACCACTTAAAACCGCTGAAATTAATATACTTCTTCTTGGCTGATGAAATGAAAAATTATCCCTCAATTCATTCCCTCTTTTCTGTTTATTAATTTCACCCCGCACCGTAAAAACAGTTCCTATTAAGATAACATACTTTCATGCATTTCGTCTTCACACTGGATTCTACTATAACTGTAGTTTCTTAATTCTCCCTTAATAAATAGGTGAATTTTGGGATATAAACTATTTATTCTTAAAAACCTAAATTCCTTCATTCCACTTTATGATATAATAACTATGTTTTGGAAAACCTTAATACTATTAGGGTTTTATCATGAAAATACGAAAGAAATAATAAAAAAGGGGATGCTCATTTTTGCTAAATAAGTTTAAAAATCTACCTAAAGCGGTATATGCAATTTTGGCGCTTTCTTTCCTACTGCACGTTTTTTGTCTAGTAAAACAGCCAGGATTAGATGGAGAGTTAGTCAAAGTAACATATGGCGCAAATGATGCCTTTAACTATTCGTTAACAGCCGAACAATTATTAAAACATGGTGTATTTGGCTATGTTTATTTAGAACCTAGTGAAGTGCCTGGAAAAAATGCATACATCACACCAGGTCAGCCGCTATTATTAGCTGGCGCCATGATTATTTCCGATGTTACATCACTTCCTTACTATTACGTGGCAACTGTCATTAATATGATACTGAACCTCGGCACAGTGTTATTAGTATTCTTAATAGGAAAAGAGTTATTTGAAAAAAATATTTATGGAATTGTCGCAAGTATTTTATATGCTATTTACCCAAGTAACTATACATACTTCCGTACATTACTAACAGAAGTTCCTTCAATATTCTTATTATCGTTAAGCGTGTATGTATTTGTTCTCGCATGGAAATACAATAAAACAAAATTCCATATATGGTTTGGAATTGTTGTTGCTATTTTACTTATGTTCCGTCCAAATCCAGCTCCAATGATGCTTATTCCTGTCCTGGTCGTCTTGTTCACATATGGATTTAAAGACTCCATTCGAATTGGATTATTATGGCTTATTGGTCCGTTCCTTATTATCGGGGCCTGGGTTGTTCGTAACTATTTAGCATTCAATCAATTTATCTTATTCTCAACGCAAGGTGCAGACCCATTAATTGCCGGTGCAGATCCATTTAACAAAATTGGCTATGAAAATGTAGTTAATCAAATGAAAGCCCAGGGCTTAGATGATAAAGAGGCATACGCAAAAGATTTAATCAAAAATGGATTTAAAACGGACTTCACATATTGGTTCTCTTGGTTCACTGTCGGTAAAACAATTGAATTATTCAAAACAGCTCCTGCTGTAGACCAATACCGTATTCATAACTTTATACAAATGTGTCATAGAGTCTTTATCATCGGTACATTCTTGAGCAGCTTCTGCTTCATGCTAAATTCATTTAAACATAAACGCGTTATGATGCTAGTAGCAAGTTCTATTATTTACATCATCTTCTCTAACTTATTCTTAGCAATTAATCGCTACGGATTTTTCATTAACCCTCTTATGTGCTTAATTCTTGCATATGGGTTAGTTTACGCTGTGCAGAAGCTTCCATTTTTCCGCACTAGCCAAGCATAATAAAAAAGAGGTCGTCCAAAGATGGACGACCCCTTTTTTATTTATCCAACACTTTGAACACGACCAATTTGTCCATCTTGTAATCGAACTTTAATTCCGTACGTATGTGTTTCAGTATTTGTTAAAATATCTTTCACAACACCGCTCACAGTTTTACTATAATCTTTATCTAATTGAATAACTACATGGGAACCGACCGAAATTTGTGATCTTGTCGGCTTCCCAACCGTTGCTTGTGTTGTTTTTTCTTGTTTCTGTGTTCTCTCTTGTTGTGCAGACTGTTGTTGCTGAATCTTCTGCTGCTCTTGTACACGTCTTTGCTCTTCTTGCTTACGCTTTTCTTCTTCTACTTTTTGCTGTTCTTCTTGCTTACGCTTTTCTTCTTCTACTCTTTGCTGCTCTTCCTGCTTATGCTTTTCTTCTTCTACTCTTTGCTGTTCTTCTTGCTTACGCTTTTCCTCCGCTGCCTTTTGTTGTTCTTCTTGTTTACTTTCCTCTTCTGTTTTCTTCTCATCTATTTTCTGTTCTTCCGTTGCCTTCAGCTTGTCCTCTTCATCTTTACAAGCTGTTAAAACAACTACACATAAGCCCGTAAGTACAAATAATAATAATTTCTTTAACATTAAAAAATCCTCCTATATATACATTACAAATAATGACCTTTAATAGAATAACAAATATGTATGAACCCATTTGTCGTAATTTGTCGTATTCATTGGATTTTCCATGTAACACTACATGCTACAATTGAAAAAAAGGGGGGCAATATGAATACACATATAATCTCGTTTCCAAAAATCATGTTCCTCATTATTTATTTCATACTATATGTTCCATTCTTCATTCAAATTACTTCTCACAAGCCGTTAGAACTTGGATTGTTTTCTCATACCCTTATCCTCTTTTCTTTTTTAGCAATTACCATTTTAAATTATAAAAAGAAACAAATAATCTTTACTATAACTTTTGCAAGTGCGGTTTTACTTGTCGGCACGAGTTTTGGAAAACTATTATTATAGAAAAGAACCTGTCATATGACAGGTTCTTTTCTTTATTTATTATGAACGGGAAAAGGTCGAAATGATTAGTATGTTTACTATACAAGAGGAAGCATCCATAATTTCCATATGATACTTACGATTACTATAAGTACAAAATCAAAAAAATCTAATCTCGGACCCTTTTTCATAGTCATATCTAACCACATATGAACCAATTTCAATCTTTTGTATTTATGAATATTTTTCTTTGCAAATCGGTAAATGAGCACTTGCATGATGTAAATTCCAGTTACGCAAATAAACAATAAGATGAGAAATTCAACCACGAAATTCCTCCCTATTTTTGAAGCGTTCTTTCTACTATATGGTTCTTCAAGACCCATTCCTCAAACTGTGCACTTCCAAATTCCCAGCTCAAATCACGAGCATGTACAGAAAAAACGTAATAACCAGCATATTCGTCCATAAACCGACCTGTCTCTATCTCCTCTTTCTGAAGACCGTATACTCCAAAATTAAAATACACATCCCACACGTCTTCATGCTTCCTCTTATAAGCAATCGATTCCATATCACATTCAGTTCCGAAATAATCAAGATGTAAATGAACGCTATCGTCGTATTCATACTCCATTTTATCACCCCTTATATTTGTACTTCTTTATTACCCAAAAAATTCCTGCTATCTATACTCACATATGGGCACTTACCTACATATTATGCTTGTAGATTGACTTCTAGGAGGTGTCATATAGTGAAAAAATTAATAACCGTTTTTTGCATCATGTTACTAGCTGTTTTCACATTCGTTGCTTGTAGTAGTACAAAGGATAGTACGAAAGAACAAGATCAAAAAATTCGCGTTGGCGAAGTTACCCACTCTCTTTTCTACGCACCATTATATGTTGGAATTGAAAAAGGATTTTTTAAAGATGAAGGTTTAAATATTGACTTACAAACAACAGCTGGCGGAGATAAAACGATGACCACCCTTTTATCCGGCGGAATTGATATTGCGCTTGTTGGTTCAGAAACGTCCATTTATGTTCATCAACAAGGAGCAAAAGATCCTGTCATTAATTTTGCCCAACTTACACAAACAGATGGCACATTTTTAGTTTCTCGTAAAAAATTAGATTCTTTTAATTGGAATGACGTAAAAGGCGTTACATTTTTAGGACAGCGTAAAGGCGGCATGCCACAAATGGTTGGAGAATACGTTTTAAAGAAAAATGGCATTGATCCACAAAAAGATACAAACTTAATTCAAAATATTGAGTTTGCTAATATTGCAAATGCCTTTTCATCTGGTACGGGAGAATTTGTACAGCTCTTTGAACCGACTGCAAGTATACTGGAAAAAGAGGGAAAAGGTTATATCGTCGCGTCTTTTGGAGCTGAATCTGGCACTGTTCCGTATACAACGTTTATGGCAAAAGAAAGTTTCTTAAAGAAAGATAAAGCTGCTGCTGAAAAATTCACGCGCGCACTATATAAAGCGCAGCAATGGGTTGATACTCATAGTCCAGAAGAGATTGCCAATGCTGTTTCACCACTATTTAAAGACACTTCAAAAGACATTTCAGTGAAAGTAATTGAGCGCTACAAAAAACAACATTCTTATGCGACAAATCCATTATTAGATGCTTCTGAATGGAAACAGCTCCAAACGATTATGAAAGAAGCTGGGGAATTACAAAAAGAAGTTCCACATGAAACGCTCGTCAATACAAAAATTGCCGAAAGCGTTATTAAGAAATAGAGGCGAAGTGTATGAGCTTTTTACAAATACGTAACGTTTCTCACTGCTTTTTTGCAAAAAAAAATGCCAAACTTATTCTTGAAGATATGAGTTTACAAGTAGAAGAAGGAGAGTTTATTTCTATTCTTGGTCCGAGTGGTTGCGGAAAAACAACACTCCTCTCCATCATCGCAGGGCTACTTGATCCAATTGAAGGTATCGTATTTTTAGATGGTGAACCGATTACAACTAAGACCCCATCTATGGGCTATATGCTCCAGCAAGATTACTTGTTTCCATGGAAAACAATTGAAGAAAACATTATGCTCGGACTTCATATTCGGAAGATTTATGACGAATATACGAAAGAACATACATTAAAGCTTTTGCAACAAGTCGGTTTGCATGATATAGAACAGCAATATCCTCGCGAACTATCCGGCGGTATGCGCCAACGTGCAGCACTCGTTCGAACGTTAGCGACCGATCCAAAAATTTTATTGCTGGATGAACCATTTTCCGCACTCGATTATCAAACAAAGTTAAAACTAGAAGATCTCGTCTTCACATTATTACGTAACTATAAAAAAACATCTCTACTCGTGACACACGATATTGAAGAAGCAATCGCGATGAGTGATCGTATTTATTTACTGCAGGCGAACCCTGGAAAAATTGCAAAAACGTTCATCGTCCCAGAAAGCATTCGTTCCTTATCACCGTTAGAAGCACGCCACCACCATGACTTCCCATCCCTCTTCCAAGAAATATGGAAGGAGTTGGAACGACTTGGATAATATAAAACAACTACATGAACAGTTTCGGAAAAAAGAACGCAGGCGCGCATGGTTAGCACGTTCTTTACAGCTTTTACTGCTCATCCTCTTTTTTGCACTATGGGAAATAGCTAGTAAAAAGGAGTGGATTGATCCTTTACTCTTTAGCTCTCCTTCGAGCATTTGGGATCTCTTCTTAGCGAAATGGATTGACGGTTCACTTTGGGTTCACATATGGACGACATTACTGGAAACCGGAGCAGGTTTTATTCTCGGAACTGTACTCGGAGCTATTATTGCTACTTTCCTTTGGTGGATGCCACTTTTAGCCCGCGTACTTGATCCCTATCTCGTTGTCCTAAATGCAATGCCAAAAGTTGCACTCGGTCCAATTATCATTGTTATTTTTGGTCCAAACATTTCATCTTCTATCGCAATGGGAGTAATCATTTCCATCATCATTACCATTCTCGTTATTTACAGCGCATTTCAAGAAGTCGATTCCAACTATATAAAGGTCATGGACACATTTGGCGCAAATAAATGGCAATGCTATACGCACGTTATTCTCCCTTCATCTTTCCCTGCAATTATTTCAACATTAAAAGTGAATGTTGGCTTATCATGGGTCGGTGTTATTTTTGGAGAACTCCTCGTTTCTAAACAAGGACTTGGCTATTTAATTAGCTATGGATTCCAAGTCTTTAACTTCACACTCGTCTTGCTCAGTGTATTGCTCACTTGCGTCCTCGCAACTCTTATGTATGTATTTGTCGAGGCGTTTGAAAAACTCCTTATCGGAAAACGAAAAAAAAGCTGACTTAGAGCGATACGCCAAAGTCAGCTTCTTTCTTTTATCTTTTATCGCACATTTTTGATTCATTTGTAACGTTTCCATTCGCAACCGTAACTGTATGGAAACAATCTTTCACACGCACTGTAACGACATTATCTTTTCGGTCAATAATATGATAATCATTAAACTCTTTATTTAATGCACTACGAATTTGCTCTCCTTCAAAAATCGGAAAACCGTGAGACATTACCCAAATGAGACCAGCAACCGCAAGAATCGTTTTCATACGCTTCATTACCTCCTCGAGAGTAAACTTATAGCCCCTATAATATGCGCATTATAATTGTGTCTAATTTGTGACATTTTTATACTAATTCTATTTTAAAGCTTCAGTTCCTTCTTCTTTTTTAAAAAAAGACAGAATTTTCAATCTTATAAACATAAAGAAACGCAAAGAAGTAAAATTCTTCACGTTTTCCCTTAGCTAAAATATATCGAACACATCAATCGCCTTCGTGTCCACTTTGTTGTTCTATCGTTTTCGAAACATCATATAATCCTACTAACACTTCCGCTCTCATTTTTACAAGCTCAGGAAATTGATAGAAGAAGGCAATTTTTTTATATTTTAATTCTGATCCTTCTTTCACCTTTTTTGAATCTTGTAGTATAAACGCTGTAAATGTATCCGCGATATCCTCTGCTACATTTGTCGTTCCATACAGTGAAACAAACTCATCATGCTTTTCCTTAAAGAATTCAATTTGAGCTTCTTCGCTTTCTTCCACTTTCTTTTCTGTCCACTCCTGTTCAATTGGTTTCCAGAACAAATTATGGAATTGATTTATATAAGAGCCCCCCTTCGCACATCCTTCTTGTAAGAAAAGAGATTTACATTTATTTTGGTATGATGAAATATCTTTATCTTCTTCAAAAGCCTTTAAGTACTTTTCATTTACTGGTATTTGTTTATGTCCCAGTGTCAATACGTGAGCCGTCTCATGAATTAATGTTTTCATCACTTGATCAATATTTACTGCAGAATCAAGCGTATCTAAACTAAGAACCCACTCTTTCGGATACTCCACACTTGGCATAACATGAGCCACAATTCCATCGTATCCATCTGTTACCATATCAAACTCTTTTATGTCAGTACGATACTTAGCTGGAATAAGAGTGCTGTACATATCCCATAACGACTGCTGATACCCTCTATCTTGACGTTGTATCAGCACCTCTTCTTTCGCTTCTTTATCTTCAGCGAAAGCCTTATTCAATCGTTTGCGATCTAGTTTATCGAAATAAGGATCTACAATTTCATCACCATCAATATAATAAGAAGCTAAAAAGAAATAATTTTCATCATCCTCTTTTTTCATTTCCGCTTCTTTCATATCATTACTTGAATTTCCTTCTAAATCATAATCCTCTAGTACTTCAAGTTCTGAAAGTCCATCTATCTTTTTATATACTTTCTGAAGCTTCTTATCGCCTATTTGTGTGCATTCTTCTGTCGTTTCGCACACATCTTTTTTCTCTCTTTTCGAAGTTTTCTCCACCATATCACATCCAGCTACTAAGCCAATTGAAATGATAAAACAAACTAATTTTCCATACAGTTCTTTCATTTGCCCCTCCGTCATTACAGCCTACAAAAATATGATAATCATTTTCCAATGAATATGCGATAATTATTTATAAAAACTTTGAGGAGGTTACATATGATTCGTGCGGTACTATTCGATTTGGATGGGACACTATTAGATCGTCATCAATCTTTAGAGCGATTTATTCATGACCAATACAATCGCTTTTCCCTTCATTTTACGAACATTAAACAAGCCGAGTATTGCTCTCGTTTTCTTGAACTCGATAATAATGGATATACGTGGAAAGATAAAGTATATGCTACTCTCCTTTGCGAATACAACATTACTACTTTAACACCAGAGCAACTGCTGTATGACTACATTACAAACTTTCAACATCACTGCATTCCTTTCCCAAACATGCATGAATTACTTCAACGACTAACGCAGCAAAATATAAAAATCGGTATTATTACAAACGGCTTTACTGATTTCCAAATGAACAACCTTCGAGCACTAAACATACATACGTATACAAACACAATTCTTGTTTCAGAAACGGAAGGAATTAAGAAACCACACCGAGAAATTTTCGAACGTGCTTTGCAAAATCTAAATGTTAAAGCAGAAGAATGTCTTTACGTTGGAGATCATCCAGAAAACGATGTGCTTGGTTCTGAACAAGTAGGGATTCTTGGCGTTTGGAAGAGAGATTCATTTTGGGATGACTTTGAACATTCACGTGTGGTAGATGATTTATTAGAGGTTCTTTCGTTTTTAGAGGCAGATATACGAGTAAGATAATAGTAAATGAAATTATGTCGACGATTTTTCGAATTTATCGGCGATTCGACAAGGAATATCGACTTACCGACAAAAGCTGACAAACAAAAAAGAGGCCATTTTTCAAAACGCCTCCTCTACCTTTACTATTCATATACTGTAAACTGCGGTTTACTCGGATGATCTTTAACAAGTGCATCGTCTGGAAATTTTGAGACCTTTTGATATAGGGTAATGTCACCAATACAACCTGCTGTTAGTAGAATCCCTAAAAATGAGAGTCCTTGAAAATTCATAGCTAATCCCAATACAATTGGTAAAATTCCAGTTGGTAAAAACGGAAGCATTAACACTTTCTTCATTTGCTTTACTGTAATCACCTGTTTAGAATGAGCATATGCAACACCTAATTTCCAATTGACGCCCCATTTTAGTTCACTCCACGGAACACCTCCGATATAGCGAAACCCTATTAAATGTATCGCTTCATGAATACAAATGAGAACAATCATTGCGATAATAAAAAGAAAAAGGATTGGTAACGTAATTTCAACTTGAACCCCACCTGAAAGAAGTGAATGTAAAAAACTAATTCCAATCGCCAGAGCGAACGCTATACAACATGAATAGAAATTTAATTTAACCATCGAAACAGTAACAGTCGTTTCTTTTCCTTTATTCATCTTTCCCCTCCTAAAATGTAAATATATCTTTACAAAATTGTATAATATACCCAAAATAATATAAAGATATATTTACATTTATTCTTACACACAAAAAAAGAAACCGGCCACTTTACTTCGTAAAACAGCCGATTTCTTCTATATGTTTCATCGTACGCGCTAATACATCGTCGCGCATAATAAAGCTAAATTTTCTATCCGTTTTAATGTTATCAGGAATATCTGTTAATAAAACAGATCCTTTCGTTTCTTCGTAATGCGTATGTGCTTCTACCGCACTAATTGTTGCAAAATAAATGTTTTTAATGATTATTTTGTCTTTTCCGGATACTTTATATTGTCCTAAGTAAGTTAAATCAGAAACTATGCCGCCGGTTTCCTCATGAACTTCTCGAACTGCCGCTTCTTCCGGTGTTTCCCCGAGTTCTACTTTACCACCTGGAAATTCAAGACCGCGACGTAAATGATGCGTTAATAACCATTGATCCCCGTACCGGCATACAACCCAAACATGCTTTGGCTCAGGAGAAAATGGATAACGTTCAAACGATAATTGTACAGTGTTGTGGTAATAATCTTTAAATTTGTACATGCCATTACTCCCCTATTGATGGTTACAAGTTTTTCCTACCACAAATTGTAGCATATTCTCGCTTTTCTGCATAATATTATCCAATTACAATCCATTGATTATTCCCATTTGCGCGACTAATTCTTTCGTCTCATGATTACCTAAATCGTAAATCATTTTATATGCTTTTTGTAGTTGTTCATCATATCGGTCATTATTCGAATCGTGATGATACTCAACAAATGGAACGTGAGAACGTACAAATGAACCTAAATCCTCTACATATGCTTGATCAAAGTACTCTCTTAACTCCGTAATTTCCTCATCACTTGCGGAAATCTCAAAATTATACGTATCCGCCGTCTTCACTTGTGAAATTTGACCATTTCCTATTGATATATAATATGTTTTTTTCTGCTGCATGTAACACCCTTCTTTCATCCTTTTAATTTCTATTGTTTTCATCAATTACAAAATTATGTAAAATAAAGAAAAGGAGGGATTCCATGCTCAAAATATTAATTATCGGTATTATCATCGTCCTAGTCATACTAGTACTCTCCGTCATGACGATTAATAAAGGCTACGCTTATAAACATTCTATTGATAAGCCAGAAGATAATCCTTACTCGAAAAATAATAAGGAGAACTCATAGTATGCTTCGTATACTCCGCACTGTAATCGCACTCGCTGTGATAATTATGTCAGCAATTGGGCTCTATACAGGTCAAAATAACTTTCTACCACTTTCACAATTTCTATTAGGAGCTTTAATGTTTCTCATCGCAATTGAACAAATAAAGAAAAAGGATTCAGGAACAGGATTTATTTGTATTGCTGCTGGAACTTTCTCTTGGATTGTCCTCATCATTACCTATATCAAATAGAAGGAGGGGCCTTTATGTTAAAAGGAGTTCGAATTACTTTTTCACTTATCGCTTTATCTATAGCAACCTATAGTTTTATTAGCGGTAACAGAGACGTTATGCCTTACATGTTCATTTTCTTAGGGGCTATGGCTTTCACTATAGGTGTAGAAGAAATAAAAAAACATAGACAATCTAGCTGCATACTTGCTTTCATGGCTGGAGCTGGTGCTTTACTGCTTGGATTCTCAGAACTATTTCGTTAAATAGTCTATTGAAAGGAGGGATACAATGCTAACTAGATTACGGATTTTTCTCATGCTTTTCATGCTCCTCATACTCTCCCTTTGCACTTATTCTCTTATTACCGATAATTTCACAATTCTCCCATACATACAATTTACTTTCAGTTGTTTCTTTATTCTTATGGGAATTAATGAACTGAAATCCGGACGGAAATCAATGAGTATCCCGTATTTTTTCGTTTCTAGTCTTATGTTCTTCGTTTTAATATCGGCCTACTTTCACTAAAGGTAACATGTACTTTTAATCACCTATTGACGATTATTTTCACCAATTTTTCTTTTTCGAACAGGTAATACATTTGAGGACAATAAAAAAACGAAAAAGGTGGAGAATAGTATGCTAAAAACCTTTCGCATTATATCCGCTCTTATCGTCATCGCTCTCGCTCTATCCGGAATGTTTACAAACGCGCTTATTACAATGCCTTATATGCTCATCGCCTTATCTATTATGGCTTTCATCATGAGCGCAGAAGAAAAACAGAAACAAAAGAAAGTAAATAGTACACTCTCCTTCTTTTCTGGCGTGTTCACCTTAATCGTCGCTATAATTATTTTCTCTCGGTAACTATCTCTTTCTACTTAAGGAGCGCTAAAATGCACATAAGACACTTACAACTAATCAGCGTTTTTATTACTTTAATTCTATGTTTATACAGCTTATTTACAATGAACCTTCAAATCTTTTCACCTAGCATTTTGTTTCTCTTTAGCTTATATAGCATTTTAGTAGGAATTGAGACCATTCAAAACAGCAAAAGCAAATTGGAGCTATTAGCATCGGTTTAATTCTTTTTACGATTGTTTTTTTTTAGTCCATTTATGCTGTTCTTCTAAAGGAGGATTATATGTTAAAAAACATTCGAATTATACTAGCAACGTTTGCCCTCATTCTCGCCCTACTTAACCTCTTTGCAAACTTCTCTATGCTTTTACCATTCGTATTTATCCTTTTAAGTATTATGTTTATCCTTTTTGGAATTGATGAAGTAAAACAACAGCAAAAAGCTAAAGCATTTGTTTATTTTCTCGGTTCTGCCTTTATTTTATATGTTGGGGTGTCTAGTATACTTTCATAACAAAAGAACATGATCACTCTTAACATAATAAAAAACTGCCCTTTCACAGGCAGTTTTCCTTTTTATCCTTCTATTTGTAGGCAATAAGACTCTCACCCACTTATTAAAGTATCATTTTATCCAAACACTTTCTCAAGTTCATCTTTATCTTGGCTTAACCAGAAATTCATTAAGCGTTGTGCTCCTTCTAAGTCGTGAAGCTTCGCTTGGCCACACTGTGTTTCATTTGCAGCTGGAATTTCTGTAATTTGAACCGCATCTTTTAATGTTAGTTCTAATAAATCAATGATTTCACGAACTGTCGGTGTCCCGCTTACTACAAGATAATACCCTGTTTGGCAGCCCATCGGTGAAATATCGATAATATCAAAATGCGGATAACGATCAATATATTTACGTAAATTAAATGCTAATAAATGCTCTAACGTATGAATAACATCTGGTTTCATTGCTTGTTTATTTGGTTGGCAAAAACGAATATCAAATTTATTTACAATACCGTCACTACCTACATTATGAACTCCGCAATGTCTTACATAAGGTGCTTTTACAATTGTATGATCTAATTCAAAGCTTTCTACTGATGGCATATAACATCTCTCCCGCTTTTAATTTAATTCCATTATATCCAATATGATATAACGGAAATCAACATTAGTAAAGAATTATGTACGGTCGTGCTATAATACTTTAAGACTATGCTGAAAAGGAGACCATTATGAAACAGATTTTTATCGGTATTATACGCTTTTATCAAAAGTTCATTTCTCCGATGACACCACCAACATGTCGCTTTCATCCGACTTGTTCTCATTATGGATTAGAAGCGTTTCAAAAACATGGTGCATTCAAAGGATTTTGGCTTACATGTAAGCGTATATTAAAATGCCACCCTTTCCATCCAGGAGGATTTGATCCTGTCCCAGATAAAAAGGATGACAAAGTAAATTCTTAATTGTCGTAACCATTCACAACTAAATCTAATTTTCCTGTGTCAGGATCTATAACAAGACCGTGAACAGGTACTTCTCCCGGAAGTAATGGATGGTTGCGAAGTATTGACACACTATGTTCTACACTTTCTTCTACACTAGAGAACCCTTGTAGGAATCTTTCTAAATCGATTCCAGAATAACGAAGTGTATCTAATTTCTCTTCTGTTACGCCGCGCTCTTTCATTTTTTCAATTGTACTGCTTGCTTGAATTTTTGCCATACCACAATCATGGTGACCAACTACACAAACTTCATCGGCACCAAGTTCGTATACAGCAACTAAAATACTACGCATAATACTTCCGAATGGATGTGAAATAACAGCGCCTGCTACTTTAATAATTTTCACATCACCGTTACGCATATTCATTGCCTTCGGTAATAGTTCAACAAGACGTGTATCCATACAAGAGATAATTACCATTTTTTTATTTGGAAATTTTCCTGTTTCATACTCTTCGTATTTTTTCTCTTCAACGAACTTTTCATTGTATTGTAAAATCTCTTCTAATGACTTCATAGTTAAAAACCCTCTTTTCTCTCATTTACACTACATATATAGTGTACCAAAATATGAAAAACTCAAAAAGGATATTGCTTTATTGTAAAAGCAATATATTTTCAGATAACCGACATAATTCTTTCAAAATATACACACAGCTTTGTAACAAGTCACACATACTTTACTTCTATTCTCACTATAAACTAACTGTAGATAATGTAAAAAGGAGTGAATATTTATTATGTCCGACGTTCTGTTACTGAGTCGTTTTCAATTTGCAATTACTATTTTTTATCACTTTTTATTTGTACCTTTGACAATCGGACTTGTTATTTTAGTGGCATGTATGGAAACTCAATACGCCCGCACATTGAATCCAACATATCGCAAAATGGCAAATTTCTGGGGTAAATTATTTACAATTAACTTCGTAATGGGGATTATAACCGGGATTACGATGGAATTCCAATTTGGCACAAACTGGTCTGAGTACTCCAAATATATGGGAGATATTTTCGGATCACCTCTCGCAATCGAAGCACTCGTTGCCTTCTTCTTAGAATCTACTTTCATGGGAATATGGTTATTCGGTAAAGACAAAATTTCGCCAAAGTTCCGTGCCTTCTGTATGTGGATGGTTGCACTTGGAACAAACATTTCTGCTCTTTGGATTATTACAGCAAACGGATTTATGCAAAACCCTGTTGGCTACGTCGTACGTAACGGCCGCGCTGAATTAAATGATTTCTGGGCACTCGTTACAAACCCATACGCTTGGAACATGTTCTTCCATACTGTAATTGGTTGTTATATTGTCGGTGCTTTCTTCGTTATGGCAATTAGTGCATATCATTTACTACGTAAAAATGAAGTGGAATTCTTCAAAAAATCATTTAAGTTTGGCTTAATGTTAGGATTATTCGCCGCAACTGTTACGCCTTTTATGGGGCATCAATCCGGTGTATCAGCAGCTAAATACCAACCAGCTAAAGGTGCTGCGATGGAAGCTGTTTGGGAAACTGGAAAAGGACAAGGCTTCTCGATTGTTCAAATTCCTGATGTGAAAAACGAAAAGAACTTTGAATTCCTTACAATTCCAAAACTCGGAAGTTTCTTCTATACAAACTCATTTGATGGAGAAATTGTTGGTTTAAAAGATATCCCGAAAGATGAACGTCCAAATGTTAACCTCGTGTACTATAGCTTCCGCTTAATGGTTGCACTTGGTATGTTCTTTATGGCATTAACTTGGTTCGGTTTCTATTTAAACCGAAAAGGAAAACTAGAAAACTCAAAACGTTATTTAAAAATCACAATGTGGTCTGTTTTACTACCATATATCGCAATTAACGCTGGGTGGATTGTTGCCGAAGTAGGTCGTCAACCATGGACAGTTTATAAACTGATGCGTACAGCAGAATCTGTATCACCTATATCCGTTCCGCAGATTTGGTTCTCATTAATTAGTTTAATATTATTCTATACTCTACTCTTAATTGCAGACGTATACTTAATGCTGAAGTTCGCGAAAAAAGGACCTGTTGCATTAGAAGAGCCTGCTACTGAAGGAGGTGCGGCTCATGTCTCATGATATGCTCGCAATCATCTGGTTTGGTTTATGGGGCGTAATTTGGACAGTTTACTTCATTCTTGATGGGTATGCACTTGGTAACGGAATGATTTTTCCTTTCGTTGCGAAAGACCGACAAGAACGAAATCAATTACAAGAAGCAATTGGCCCATTCTGGGGTGGTAATGAAGTATGGTTAATTACAGCTGGTGGTGCAACATTTGCTGCCTTCCCAGTCACATATGCAAATATGTTTAGTTATTTATATACACCACTATTTTTAGTATTACTTGCACTATTTGCTCGTGCTGCTGGACTTGAATTTATGCACAAAGACGATTCACCAATTTGGCAAAAGACTTGTAAATGGGCATTTACAATTGGTAGTTTCCTAATCGCCTTCTTATTCGGTGTTACATTCGCTAACCTATATTACGGACTACAAATCGGAAAAAATGGCTATGAAGGAAATTTACTTAGCTTACTAAACCATTATGGTATTTTAGGTGGTCTATTCTTCACTGCTATATTCGTCGTATCTGGTGCCCTTTGGGTTATGATTAAAACGACTGGTGAAGTATCTGATCGCGCTTATAAAATCGCAAGGCCATTTTCAATGGCAGCTGCTATCATTTTAGCTATCTTCTATGTGGCAACTGCAAATCGCACAAACTTATTCCAAAATTTCACGGAATATCCTGTACTATTTATTCTCCCAGTACTTGCAATGTTAATGAGTGTACTCGCACTTATTATGGTGTACAAACATAAAATCGGTCTTGCATTCACATTCGTTTGCTTAACAATCGCAATGTTTATGACAACTGGCTTTGCAGGTATGTTCCCAAGAATGTTACCATCACGTATTAACGACGCATACAGCACAACGTTATACAACGCAGCAGGTAGTGAATTAAACTTAAAAATTATGTTCTTCGTTGCAATGGTCATGGTACCAATCGTTATTGGATATCAACTTTGGAGCTATAGCATATTTAAAGATAAGATTCATAAAGACTCTGCTAAAGGCTATCACTAAAATGAAAAAGACACTTCGAGCGAAGTGTCTTTTTCATTTTACGTATGATTTTCGATAAGATGTTACATTTCTAATCTAACAACTATGATAAAGAAGAATCACTAACAGCTCACAGCTCAATTGTATCACAGGGCAAACACATCAATTTATGCAATTTTACATATAAAAACTATAACGTAGATTGAATTACTTGGTCATACACATCGTTATCCGTTACATCTGCCGTACTAATACCACTGAATGTCCTCACATTTAATCCGGTATTTGAAGATCCTGATCCATTATAAGCTTTCGTCTTTTCAATCGGATGCACATTATATTTATCACCTAAATTAATTGTTCCGTTACAGTTCTCAATAATAACACCTTCAACAATAGCTGGCATTTTGTCACCTACTTTCATTTCGTTACTCCCATTCTATGAGAAACGCCTACAAAAATAGCATGTGTAAATAAGAAAAAAGCACTCAGGCTGAGTGCTTTTTTCTTATTTACCGCTCTTCTTTCTCTCACAAGCAATTCCATCGCCATCACGATCTAAATGCTTACCGTAATACGGACTATCTCTTGTAATATCGTAAACCCCAGCATCATTTGCTTCTTTACAGTTAGCAAAGCGTTTTGGTTCCGGCTTCACCTCTGGTTCTGGTTGTTCTTGTCTTGCTCCTGGTCTTTCTTCAAGCGGTAATGTCGCGTTATATAAGAACTGAACGTATTGCTCACGACTTACATGCATTCTAGGTGCGAATTTACCATCACCAGTTCCAGCTGTAATATAATTTGATTTAACTGCAGTAATCGCAGGATTCGCCCATCCATTTCTATCTACGTCCGGGAAATTATAATCCCCTCTTATTTGCAATTGGAACCCTTTTGCTAAAATTTGTGCCATTTCATCGCGAGTTAACGAATCTTTCGGTCTAAAGTTCCCTGTGCCATCTCCAGCGAATACACCGATTTCTGTTAAAGCAAGAATCTCTTTTTTAAACTGAGTCGAACGATCAGTAACATCTTTATACGGATTATTATACTGTTCTTTTACTGCTGGCTTTAATTGACGGAACATAAGGGCTGCAACTTGCTCACGAGTTACATCATCACCAAATCCAAAAATCCCATTTCCATATCCAGCAACAATATTTTTATTTGCTAAATCCATAATTGCCTTATAAGCCCAATGATTGTTTGGAACATCTTTAAACTGAGTACTTGCCTGCGCTGTCCCGATTGAAGTAAATGCTGTAGTTGCAACAATTGCACCTGTTAAAAGTAATTTTTTAAATCCCATACTTAAGTCTCCTTCTCTTTTCCATAATAACCATCTAACAATATAACAAATTATATAGCTTCGTTTTGTCATATTCTGTCGAATACAAAAAAGAACCCCGAAGGATTCTTTTTTGCTAAGCACAAATGGCAAGTTTGGAGACAGTTGACTTCTTCAAAATTTTATTAGGGGTAATATTTTGAAAAAGAAAGCCTTTCATATGTAGCTTAACATCACTGGAATATATAGTAAATTGATAATCTTTATACGGAAGATTGCTAATGTTTAGTATAGATAGTTTGCACTACGTTAATAGTGGAAATTATCTATACTAAGAAACAAAAAGACGCCTTTCAAGAAGACGTCCTTTCCCCTGTTTATATATACCCCATCCCGCTTTTTGTAAACACACACTAGAAAACAGAATCATGAATTGTTACAAGATTGTTAGGTACAAAAAGAGTAGAGGTAAATATTAATATAAAATTCTGCTTTATAGCGTGTATCCACAACTTATATTTTAATCCTCTTCCCTTGAAAATAAACATAATATGCATAATTACATACCAAAAAGAAAAAGACACTCCACAGAGTGCCTCCTCAACCATTTTACTTTTAATATATCACTTTGAATACATTTTACCATATTTAACTATATCGCTTATTAAGAAAATTCGAAATCCTTTTTCTTTCATTTTCAATTATAAAATCATGTAATATAAAAGGTATGTCAAATTCTTATACAAATTGAGGTGTACTATATTTATGTATTTCGGAATTATTCCTCTTATATTGTTTATTATTTTTCTTATCTCTTACTTAAAAGACCCACGGAAAATAATAAACGGTTTTTTATTTAATGCCTTTTTCTGTTCATTTCTATTATTCTGTGCACTCGCCTCATTTTCATCTGGTAGTAACGATTTACATTTCATCGTTATTCTACCTATGTTAGCACTACTTGTAATGATACCTTTTGGCATCGTTGCTTTAATGTTTGGGCTATTTCTTAATGCGAGAATCTTGATGAAACGTGAAGGACGACGATTTACAAACTCTTTAACTTTAATTGCAGCTTTAGGGATTTTATTCTTGATGTTACTCCCTATCATAAGTCCAGCGAGCTTATTTTCACCGCATTTCCAACCTATTTTTGCTGGCCTTTCTTTTATAACCGTATATTTCTTTATACACCTATCTAACTTCTTAACCGCTTATTTTCTATACCAATTCAACAGGCCAAGGCGTAATCAAGATTTCATCATCGTTCTTGGTAGTGGCTTAATTAATGATAAAGTACCACCGTTACTTGCAAGTCGTATTAATAAAGCAATCGACTTTTACTGGAAACAAGCTGCTGTGAATACACCACCAACAATTATTTTCTCTGGTGGACAAGGTCCAGATGAAGGCCTTCCAGAAGCAGAAGCAATGCAAAAATACGCTGTTGAAAAAGGAATTCCGCTTGAACATACAGTGCAAGAAAATCGCTCTGTAAACACGTATCAAAATATGTCGTTCTCTAAAGAAATTATGGATTCTTTAAATCCTGAAGGTAAGTATAGAAGTATTTTTACAACGAATAATTTCCACCTTTTCCGCGCTGGTATATATGCAAAACAAGCTGGTCTTAATAGCCAAGGGATCGGAGCAAAAACTGCATTTTATTACTGGCCTAATGCAATGATTCGCGAATATGTCGCAATTGTTGTGATGGGACGTAAACGTCATATGAAAGTTTGCGGAGCTATTTTAGGATTCTCTTTATTCCTATCCGTACTTAGTTTTATCATTTCTTAATAACCTCCCATCCTTTGAAAGGATGGGATTTCTTATACTTATTTCAAAAACATTTTAATAATAATATTCCCTGCATACATCCATTAAAGGAGAATTTTTTCAGATTAAATGTTAAAATGGAAGTTAGGTGTGAATTACGTAACAAATAAGAAACTAGTTTGAAACGAGGAAATTACATGGAGAAAATTATCAGAAACAAGCCCAATAAGCTAAAAATCGCTTCAAAAGCTTTGATGATTATTATTGGGGCATTTATCACAGCATACGGATTAGAAGCGGTATTAATTCCAAATAACGTATCAGACGGTGGTGTGACTGGTTTAAGTATCGTTAGTTCAAGATTATTTGGATTGCCATTAGGAGCTCTAATCGCAGTTATTAACATTCCTTTCGTTTGGTTAGGATATAAACAAATTGGTAAAAGCTTTGCAATTTATTCTATTATCGGGATTGCTTCGTTAGCAATAGGTACCGTTGTCATGCACGGAATACCAGCTATTATTGAAGGCGATACATTATTAGTTACAGTTGTTGGTGGTATTATCATCGGTTTTGGTATGGGACTAGCATTACGTAACGGCGGCGCATTAGATGGAATCGATATGCTAGCTGTATTGCTTTCTCGTAAGTTACCTTTCGGAACGAGTGACCTTATTTTATTCTTAAACATGTTCGTATTTATTTTCGTATCAACAGTATTCGGCCTTCAAGGAGCTATCCTTTCGGCAATTGCCTACTTTATTGCTTCGAAAGTGATTCATATCGTTGAAGTTGGTTTAAGTGGTTCGAAAGCATTTAAAATCATTACAAAAGAGCCTGAATTAATGGTAGAAACCATTCGCGATCGTTTAGGCCGAAGTGCAACGTATAACGAAGTATACGGTGGTTATTCAAGAGAGAAATTCAAAGAAATTTCTTGCGTAATTAACCGTTTAGAAGAAAGTAAAATGAAAGAACTTATTAATGAAATCGATCCAAATGCCTTTATTACAGTTTATGACGTAGCAGAAGTAAAAGGCGGTAACTTTAAGAAACGTGATATTCATTAATCATTATGAAAAAGGAGGCTGTGCCAAAATTTTGGTGCAGCCTCCTTTTATTATTAAGTTGCTGTCGTTGTCAGTTTTTGTCGGTAAATCGATATATTTCAATAATCGCCGATATAATTTCACTTCCCCCATCTTCCTCCTCTCTTAATCCACTCTACGTATTTTTGAAAAGCGGGCACTTCATGTTGAAAGCGAAGCGGAACATATAGAAAGAGAGTACATGTACACAGTATCCATAGAATACCTACTATAAAGTGAAATTTCATCGTTGTGCTAATAAACAAACTGAGGAATAAGACGAGGAACATAATCAAACTAAACCTTTTATATATACTCATAATAATCTCCTCCTTATAACTTAATTGCACCAGCTATAAGGAATTAATTCCCATAATAAAAAAAGACCGAAAAGCAGATTCAACTTTTCGGTCTCTATACTATCTTCTCTTCGTAATCTTTCCTGAACCACCGACCCTCGTTTTCGGGGGAGATGTATTCTTTGGCGGCGTTTTAATAGATGATTTCGGCTTCACATCAGATCCACTCGAACCACCTGGATTTTTCGTGATTTTCCCTTTACTTCCGGTAGAAGGCGGAGGCGGCGTTTTACTTCCTTTTTCCGTAATACTTCCCTTATCACCTACAGATGATTTCGGATCTACATTATCGCCTCGCTTAATGATAGATCCTTTCCCTTCCTTCGTAATTGGAGGTGGGGTTTTCTTTTCTTCTTTCGTAGGTGGTCTTTCCGGGATAACCGGTTTATGATTTTGTCTGTCATTATATCCGCGATAATCACCGTATGATGATTTTCTAGAACCGAATATATCGTTTAATATACTCCCCATAATATATCCTTGTAAGAAGGATGGTTGGTAATTTTGACGGACAAATTCTTCATTACTTATTTCAATTAACGTATCAGATGGTTTCTCTTTATCCTTTTGTAAACTATACATTTTATCGGAATAAACGAGGAACATTTGATTTTCGTCTTCTTTAGATGCTTGCTTCGGTTTCCTTTCGGATATAAGTTCCTTTGCAACTTCAGGAACTGACCGATTGGCAGCCCTATACACGTAAGATTCTTGTTTACCATCCTTTGCGACAGACTCTAGCGGATAACGGTCCTGAATTGACTTCGCCTGACCACTTTGACAGCCCGATAAAGCATAACCGGCAATAACAAGTAATGTAACGATAGCAAGTATAGGGATCACGAACGATTTAATCATGGTAAACAATCGGTTTGACATGATTACGCCCCCCTTATGTTGCTCTTATGATTTGTACATCAGCAGGAATAATTGCTTCTCCCTCATACATCATTGTGCGACCATTTTGCCATTCAACACGTAATAATTTGCGGTTGTCAGACTGGAATTCCCATACGTACTGTTCTTCTGAAGCAGCGAATGGCGTTTTTCCCATTACAACAACACGTCCATTATACTGTTCTTCCATATGATACTCTATATCATCCATTTCAATCGTCGTCGGAATTTCATCAATTGAATCTAAACGACCGTCAATCGGTGTATACAATTTGTAATACGTATTTTCACGGTCTTCAATTTTTAAATAACGAATATCTTTCCCGTCCTGCAGTGTTAAAACGATCTCCTTACGAGAATGCATACTCGTTTTCCCAGTTAATTCGTACATTACTAACGAAACTTCAATCATATCGCCAGGAGCTAACGTTAACAGACTCTTTTCTGGCTTTGGCGGCTCCGGGCTTTTCATTATATTTTTAATACGTTTAAATAAGCTCACAATCTACCCCTCCTTTTCTCTTTATAAACAAGCACCTAAAATAAGTGCACCAACGATATGTAATGATCCGGCCAACATCGCGTGTGCAACACTGCCTTCTTTCGTACCTTCTTCTAAATCTAAGCCAGACATTTTCTTTAACACAAATTCGATAAACATTTCTACTACTAACAAAATAACAAAAGAAACTGCTGATGCAAGTAACGCTTGCCATAAGTCATTTGCTTTCATTATAGATTGAGATAAAATGTACCCTTGCGCAAATAATTTCATAACGAAACGTGTTGTTACAGCTGTATTCCCATTCTTTATTTCTTTTAAGTCATTGTATTTTGTAAAAATTGAATCAATCCACATAATTGCAAATAAAAGTACTGCACTTGCTCCAGTCCATACAAGCATGGCTAACACATTTGTCCATGTCATTGCAAAACCTCCTCTTAAATATAAAGTGAAACTTTAATCAGTGGGGAGATGTTCATTCCCCGCTGATTATTAGCCCGCACCAATCGGGCATTTACGGGAAGTCGATCTTCCACCCACCTCTCTGCTTTCACAAAATGTAGAGGTGGGAATCTTACTGCCCGTTAATGCGGGGTAATAGAAAACCGACATGAATTTATTTAGACATGTCGGTTCATTTGTCTCTATTCTATATTACTTCTCATACTGCTTCATAATACGGGCTAATTCATCGTCAACAACAGAATTTTTGTTTAAGCTTGCGAATTCATCATCTAATGACTTTTCTTTTTTGTAAATTTCACCGCTTGCTTCTGCTTCAGCTTCTAATTGAAGAGCTTTCTCTTCCATACGGCCTAAACCAGCTTTTGCTGAATTCGAATCAAATCCAGACATCGCCTGATTAATATTCTTTTGTGCTTTCGCCGCATTTACACGTGCTACAAGTGTTTCACGTTTATTTTTCAGCTCTGTTAATTGCTTACGCATTTCTTCTAGTTTCAGGCGAAGATTATCAGCAGCCGCTTTGTTTTGCTCATAGCTTGCTTTATACTCATTCATCTTTTGCTCTGCGTTTTGTTTTTCTTCAAGAGCACGACGCGCAAGATCAAGATTGCTTGCTTGAACAGCCATATGAGCTTGCTCTTCACGTTTTTTCACAAGTGCTTCTTGCTCTTCAAATAATATTTTGAATTTCTTCTCAAGTGCGATTTGAGCTGCTACACTTTTCTCAGCTTCTTGTACATCCGCTTGCATATCACGTAAATATTGATCCGTCATCTTAACTGGATCTTCTGCTTTTTCAATTAATGAATATACATTCGACATTGTTAAATCTCTTAATCGTTTAAATACAGACATTCTAATTCCTCCTATGACTTACCTCGTATTTCAAATTCACTACTTGGAAAACTGAAAAATCTCCCTTTACAGTAAAGAATATTCACTTTTACAGCCTATGTGTTTATTATAACAAAACTAATATGTCCTTACATGTTATTTCCAAAATACAGCCAATATAATATGACATTCCAGACAAAACATTGTATTCCTAATATATTCTCATTAACCCTCTTCAGAATTGACATATTTTTATGCACTTTCACTAAATTACATTATTGTAATGTTACTGTAAGCTAACTCGATAGTTACGCTTCAATATTTCTTATACACTAATACCAGAAGCAACAAACAAGCTTCTCATAATTTCAGGACTAATACAAAAAATGTATTTACTATAAAACATATAAAAGGAGAAATCATCATGAAAAAATTAGTAGGAATCGGATTAGCAGCAGCAATTTCATTCGGAGCATTATCAGGTTGTTCTTTATTAGGAGAAAAAGCGAACGGCTTTGTACTATACGGAACAGATGAGCAAATTCAACAAGTTACAGATAAAAATAAAAAAGAAGTGAAAGAAAAAGACTTCTATAAAATGAAAATGACAACATTAGAGGGTAAAAAAGTTCTTGTAATGGATAAGAAAACTGGTGAAGAACTGGTGAAAAAAGAATTACTTAGCAAAGTTGATAAAAATGATGATACAAAACCACTTGATAAATTGCCAGCTGTAACAACAGAACAAGGTGTATTATTTGCAAAAGATAAAGTAGAAAATGCTACACTTGATGGAGCAAAATTAAAATACGAAGGCAACACAATTATCGGAAGTGGCCGCGCATATGCAGACATGTTCGCAATTGTTGACGATGCAACTTATGGAAATGTAAAAGGTGATGAAAAATCTGTTGGTGTATTAAAATTCGATAAAGACCCTAGTAAAGAATTCCCTGGTTACAACGGAGTAGAAGCTTCTCAGCTTGTAAAAATTAAAAAGTAAAACAAAAAAAGCTTTGCGAAATTCGCAAAGCTTTTTTCTATTTACCCCGCATTAACGGGCAGTAAGACTCCCACCTCAAAATTCGGCTGGAGCGAAGAAGTTAGGTGGGAGATCAACTGTCCGTAAATGCCCGATTGGTTCAACTAATAAACAGTGGGGGTGAACAAACCCCCCACTGTTTAAAGTTTCACTTTATGAACGATTTGCTCCATATCCGGACTACAAGTTTGCGACTGACATGACTTACTTAAAGAGCATGCTGCACATTTGCCCTTTTTACTTCGCTTTACAAAATTAACTAACGTATATGCTGCATAACCAAAAATGATAGCTCCAATTATAATATTGACCATCATCGCAATACATCTCCTTCTAGAATCCGAGTAAAGATCCAACTTGGTATATAATAAACGTTAATACATAAGCAACTATAAGCGGATAAACAACTGAGAAAATCGTCCATTTCATCGATCCCGTTTCTCGTTTAATAACAGCTACTGTCGCTAAGCACGGAACATATAATAAAATAAAGAACATAAATGCATAGGCTGATAGCGCAGTATAATGTGCTCCCATGACATTTCCTAGCACATCTTCTTTAACCGCATAAATAATTGCCATTGTAGAAACGACAACTTCTTTCGCTAAAAACCCTGTTAAAAGAGATGCCGCAGCTTGCCAAGTTCCAAAACCGAGCGGTGCAAATAGTGGTGCGATAAATCCACCAATCATCGCTAAGAAACTGTCTCCCATATCAACACCAAATCCTGATGGACCTGCATAGTTTAATAACCAAATGACAACAGAACCACCGAAGATGAATGTACCTGCTTTACGAACAAATCCTTTACCTTTCTCCCACGTGCTGAGCCATAACGTTTTTGCTTGTGGCACACGGTAAGGCGGTAGCTCAATTACAAAAATAGATTTTTCCGCTTTTAAAATAGTAAGTGACATAATTTTTGTAACAAGTAATGCAAGAACAATACCTGCAATGTATAAAGAGAACACAACAGTTGCCTGACTATTAGGGAAGAATACTCCCGCAAATAATGCATATACAGGTAAACGTGCTGAACAAGACATAAATGGTGTTACAAGAACGGTAAGTAATCTTTCTTTTTCTTGTTCAATCGTTCTCGCTGCCATAATACCTGGAACGTTACATCCAAAGCCAATAATCATCGGAATGAACGCTTTTCCGTTTAAACCGAAAAACTCCATAATTCTATCCATAACAACTGCAATTCGTGCCATATATCCCGAGTCTTCTAATAATGAAATGAAAAAGAATAGTGCAAAGATTTGTGGAACGAATACTAATACCGCACCAACGCCGGCAATAATCCCTTCTGTAACGAGTGCTTGAATAAAGTCAGAAGCGCCAACACTTGTGAGCCCAGCTGTAACCCAATCAGTAAGTTGTCCGCCAAAAAATCCATCCAGCATATCCGATAAAGGTGTACCAATCCACGTAAACGTAACCTGAAAAATAAAAAACATAACTGCTAAAAAGATTGGAAGTCCTAAAATTTTATGTGTAATTAACTTATCGATTTTTTCCGAAAAAGGAATTTTTCCTTCTTTCTCATGTTGCATAACATCTGTTTTTAACTTTTCAATATACGCTTCACGAGTTTTGTAAATGTGCTCTTCTAACGTACAATCAAGTTTTCCATCTAAACGAGATTGAATGGCTATAAGTTCCTTATAAATTGGTAATGCTTTCATTTCTTTTTCTACTACTTCGTTATTGCTTAAAAATTGTAGGGCTAACCATCTTGGATGCTCATAATTCGCTTTCTCTAAAAGAGCGATTACCTCTCCAATTCCTTCATCCATTTGTACACCATATGAAATAATGAATGGCTTTTTCTCTTTTTGTTTCTCTTCATGAAGAGTAGTAAGTAATTCTTCACAGCCTTTTCCGGTTCTTGCGATGACAGGAACGACTGTTACACCTAATATTTCTGATAACCTTTTTACATTAATCACAATTCCTCTTTGCTTTGCCACATCAACCATATTTAAACCAATTGAAACGGGCTTACCAAATTCAAGTAATTGCAATGTTAAATGCATATTTCGCTCGAATTGCGAAGAATCCACTATATTTAACATATGATGAAATTCGTCTGTGAGTAGAAAATTCGTGACAACACCTTCATCGCGTGAAACTGGATTCAAATCATACACGCCTGGTAAATCAATTAATGTTCCTTGCTTATCTTTTAATTTACCAACCTTCTTTTCTACTGTTACACCACTCCAGTTTCCTACATACTCATAAGAACCGGTAAGTGCATTAAATAATGATGTCTTCCCTGTATTCGGATTCCCTAGCAAAGCAACCTTATTCACGCTAATTCCACCTTTATCATTTTCGCGTCACAATGACGAATACTAATTAACTGTCCACGACACTCCAATGTACAAGGACCTTTAAACATCGCTTTCTGTTTCAAGCGAAGTTCGCTTCCTTCCGCGAGACCGAAAGCAGCTAGTCTACGCTTTAATAACTGATCTAAAGACTGAATACTTTTTACTAACACTTTCTCGCCAATTTTAATATCTACTAAGCTCATAACCTTCCCCCTCAGAAGAGAATGATAATTATTTTCAAAAAAATTATATCATACTCTATTTCAATTGGACTATACCCTTTTGCTTCATATTTATTAACATTTCGCTACAATTCTATTTCAATAATTGTCATACGGTATTCATTTGCCATTCTCATCCATTTCGCTTACAATGAACAATAGCAAATAAAGAATCTCGTTATCACAGGGGGAGCCTTGCCGCTGAGAGGGAACATTCCGTTCCGACCCTTCGAACCTGTTAGTTAATGCTAACGCAGGGATTGTGCAAACGTCCGAAATACATACCTCTTTTTCATTTACGTATTTCGTATCCTCCTATGATATCTATTCTTTTTTTTGCAACTTGGATTTAGGGGGAGACAACATGCGTAACACCAATTTACAAGCGATGATCGAATCTGCTATTCTTGCAGCCTTCGCCTTGATTATCGACATTTTACCATTATCAATTAAACTTCCAACAGGCGGTTCCATCTCATTTGCTATGATTCCTATTTTTATTATCGCATACCGCTGGGGCTTCAAAATGGCTTTCTTAGGCGGCTTAATTTGGGGACTATTACAAATTGTCGTAGGTGATGCCTACATTCTAACACCAGTGCAAGCATTCATTGAGTACTTCGTTGCCTTTGCCTTTATCGGCTTTGCTGGTTTATTCTATCGTCCAATTCAAAAAACACTTGCCTCAGAAAACAATAATGCAGAGCATTCAAGTTTCGGTAGTCGCAAAGATAAACCAAAACAAAACAAGGGAAAAAAAGCGCTCGTTTACATTATCCTTGCCACATTTGTCGGCAGCTTTGCACGTTATTTCTGTCACTTTATTGCTGGTATTATTTTCTTTGGTCAATATGCACCTAAAGGACAATCAGCTGTCTTATATTCATTAATTGTAAACGGCAGTACAATGATCGGCTCTTTCATACTATGTACTGTATTACTAATTCTTTTATTTACAACTTCACCGCGCTTATTCAAAAGCATCGGTGCTTATCAAATGAATTCACAAAAAAAGGGCGCTTAATTAGCGCTCTTTTTTTATCAAAGCTCTCAATGAGTAATATCAATAATAAATACAATAAATGCACAAAGAAAAATAAATACCATCACACCTAGTAAATCGCTATTCACGGCTAATCTACTCCTTACATAACCTCATTTTCTATCCAAATTATACTTCTTAAAAATAAAGATTAGGTAAAGATAATATGAAGTTAAATTAAAAAAACGTAGATTGTATTATCTACGCTTTTTTCGGTAAATAGAAGTAAAATAAAACACCATCTTCGGTATTCTTCACCCCATATTCAGCATTGTGCAGTTCTAAAATATTTTTTGAAATCGCAAGGCCAAGCCCTGTTCCACCTTGTGAACGTTTCCGTGCCGCATCCACGCGATAAAAACGATCCCAAATTTTATCTAATTGTTCTTCTTCAATGTGGGAACCTTTATTTTCAATACACACTTCTATACGATTCTTCACATCTATTACGGAAATAATAATATCTTCTTTTTCTGGTGTATAACGTATTGCATTCGTAATGAAGTTCACTATTACTTGTTCAATTCTATTTTGATTCCCAACCACTTCAGCTGGACATATATGCTTGTGCACACTCAGTTCTTTTTTCTCTATCTCCGATGAAAGCTGTTCACATATTTCTTCAATCACTCCATCGATATAGAAAGAATCCACCTTCATGTTGTATGTGCCAGACTCAAATTTAGCTAATTCAAGCATATCCAAAATTAGTATATCCATCTTGTCTACTTCTTTTTCCATCGCCTGAAAATAGTAGTCTTTCTTATGTTCAGCTACCCCATCTTTTAAAATGGAAATACAGCTTTTCATAATACTCAGCGGCGTTTTTAGTTCATGCGATACACCTGCAATAAATTCTTTCCTTGTGTTTTCTAACTTTCTTTCTTTTTCAATATCTTGTTCTAACTGTCCAATATGTGAATGTAGTTTATTAGATAATGTATTAATATTTTCCGATAAATCACCAATCTCATCTTTTGAAGTAATCGGAATTTTTTCTGTAAAATCCAAATGAGCTATTTTCTTCGTTGTATCATTTATCTTTAGTAATGGTTTTGCAATTTGTTTTGAGTAATAGAAAGAAGCTAAAAATATAAGAACGACTACAAATGCAATAATGTAGATGTAATAATCTTGTACCATTTGTACAGCCTCATCGACAGGTTGCAAAGAAGCCATCGCGTATATATATGTTACCGATCCGTCTTTTTCTTTTTTTGGTTTAATTAATAATTTATATTTTATATCATTTTTTTCATAGTCCATTATTTGTGTTGAATACTGTATATGGTCATTCTCTTTTAATAATAAATCAGTTTGAAATTCCTTTATGCTATCTAAGAATAAACTATTTTTATAAATTGGATTCACAGGACCTTTTACATCGGGGAACTGTACTTTCGTAACACGTCCTACTATGAAAGCATCTAATTCCTGAGCAGCTTGCTCCTGAACGGCCGGCTTCTTTTCCTTAACAACTTGTTCCTCAGCTGCTTTCTTTTTCTCCTGATCTAATTTAATCATTTTCTCATTAAATGCTTTTTCTAACGGTTTATTAGATCCACTTAAATTTTGTTTACCTAACGAGAAAGAGAATGGAATAAAACTTTCTTCTTTTCTCACTCCAGAAAAATAAATTTCTTGTCCTAAAAACTTCTCTGATAATTTATTATCAATCTCCTCTATATTGACGAGATTACCTAAGGGAATCTTGAATATTTGTTGTCCAAAGCTCTTTTGTTGCCTACGGTCTATCGTTACTTCAAAATAAAAATCATCCACATGTTTTAAATTCCCATTCTGATCTAACGTCGTAATCCACGTATTATTTTCTCTTAAAAAATCTTGCTCCAGTTTCTGAACTTCTTCTGCACTTCCTGCATAATTCAAATAATTCTTCTCAAAGGAATTTAAGTTCACTTTAATATCTTCCACTTTTCGATTCGCATAATATTGCTTAAAAAATATCGTTTGTCCAATAAATATCGTCGCTAAAATTAACATACATAGAGCTGTTGTAAGGGTAAATAATTTAAGTACAATCCCTTTTCTCATATGTTCCCCTCGAATTTATAACCGGTTCGCACTACAGTTGTAATGTACTTTGCTTTCTCTCCTAATTTATTTCGCAAATTACGAATATGACTATTAACCGTTCGATCATCGCCAGCAAATTCGTACCCCCAAATTCTTGAAATTAACTGTTCTCTCGTTAAAACAATCCCTTGATTTTTCATGAAATAAGCTAATATTTCAAATTCTGTATGTGTTAAAGTAATGTCTGCCTCATCAACAGTAACAGTACGTGACGGAAAATGGACGTGAATGCCATGAATTGATAACGTATCATCTTCATTTTCTAAAGGTTTCTTTGATGCTTGTCTACTTTCTAATAATCGTTTCGCTCTCGCTAATAAAATAGGCGGACTATATGGTTTCGCAACATAATCATCTGCCCCAAGCTCAAACCCAAGTAACGTATCATCTTCATCTACACGTGCCGTCAGCATAATAATTGGAACCCCGGACGTCTTACGAATCCTTCGGCAAACAGACCATCCATCAAGTTCCGGCAACATAATATCAAGTATAACTAAATCAACCTCTTCTTCTTCAAATAAGACTAATGCCTCTTTTCCGTCTCTCGCTTCAAGCACCTTATATTGTTCACTCAAAAAGTAATCCTTTAATATTTCGCGTAAAATATCTTCATCTTCAACAATTAAAATGTTTTTTGACATAATCTATGTCTCCCCCTCTCGCTTTAAGAAATTACTATTCAAAGCTCTATAATTTATTTTGAATTACTCGTAATTAACTTTGCCTCGATAATATATCGATCCGGTGCATCCCCTATATAATCAAATGGATAACAAGTCGTCATTGTTAATGTCGGTTCTTCTTTTTTTACAATAACAGTACGATCTTCCGCATGGGTAATCCATGTCTTTTGAATTTCATATGTGTACATTGTATTGTCATATTCTAAAATGAGATTGTCTTTTTCTTTAAGCTCCCCTAATTCTGTAAATACAGTATCCCTATGCCCGCTCAGTACAGTATGTCCCCCTCCAGATGGTGTTGTCGTTAAATCACTAACAAACATACCCACTCCTTTTTTCAAAGTTGCATCATTTGCTCCCCAATATATAGAAAACTTCTTCTTTATTTTTGGTATATTTAACATTGCTACCTTTTCTCCTTCTTTATGCTCGGTTTGAGAAGAAGGTACTTGGGAAGTTACAGGTGTTTCATGTGAAAGTTGATTATCTTGTATATTTTTAAGGCTCTTTATTTCTTCTTTCGTTAATTCTCGAGCAGAGCTTTTTCCTTTATACCATTCCACAGCGTAATACGATCCCATGAATAGCCCTATGGCCATCAATATGATACCGATATAATTGAGTAACTTCATGTTCCATCCCTCCATGCAAAAAATGGTAGGAGCAACCTACCATTTTTAATATATGAAATTATCCCATTCTTTATAGGAAAATATTTTATTTACGCCTTAACTTTATTACGACGGTTCAAACCAAATAATGTCCCTATCGCTACAAGACATGCGCTTAATGCCATCATTGCTACATTATTTGATGCTGTGTTTGGTAATTTTTCACCTTGTACAGCTTGTTTCGTTACTTCTTTTTTCGCTGCATCATTCTTTTGCCCGGCCTTAATTGCTTCTTCTTTTTTTGCAAGAGCTTCCTTTTCTTGCACTTGTGGTGTTACTTCTTTTTTAGCTGTATCATTCTTTTGCCCTGCTTTTATTGCTTCCTCTTTTTTAGCCATATCACTTTTTTCTTGTACTTGTGCCGCTTCTTTTTTCTCTACTTCGCTCTTTTGCTGTTCCTTAATTGCTTCTTCTTTTTTAGCTGCATCTTGCTGCATTTGCGCCGTTTCTTCTTTTGTTAATGTTCCAGTAGAAGCACTCGCTACTGAAGAATATCCTACTGTTAAAAGTGCCATTGCACAAATTGGTAATAGTTTTTTTTTCATTTTATTTCTCTCCTTTTATACTTTATTCTAGTAATACATCACGTCGCACCGGATGTATTACTAGAATAAACAAGAGATATAAATATAAGATGCAGATGAAATGGAATTCTGTTAAAGATTTCATTTTAGAAAAATAAAAAAACACCGTAATATATACGATGTTTTTTCGGGTGTGTGTCTCGATATTTATTTGTTACTTTCGCGTGATTGAGAAGTAGAAAGGGCCGGAGCGATAACTAATTGTCTCGGCTCAGTTTTCTTGAAGTGATTTTTGACGTTACACTTACGACGTTGAACAACCCACGCTTTAATAGGGTTTGTTAAAATAATTTTTTGCCTTTCGTTAGGGGCCTCTTCTTCAAACCTACAACTCTCGCTCCATTTATTCCATTTCATTGTAAATTTAGAAGAAGAATGATCGTCTTCTCGATCAAACAAGTGCAAAAAATCCATTTCTCCAGCTAGCATTACGGTGTTGCTAGTTGCTAAAAAAGAAAAGGTCGTCCAACGTTTCTCCATGCCCTCCTACTCCTTTTTCACATATAGAGTGCCTAAAACTTAATTTACCTAAAATATGCTTGCCTTTTACCTTACACTTATAGTTTATCCAAAACACCACTATGCAACTATCGATTTGTCTTACAAATCACCTTACATTTTTGTAAGAAACAAAAAACCTTCACTCTATATACGTGAAGGTTTCTCATTTCTTATCTATATGATCTTTCATATCATCAAGTCCAACTTCTTGCAGCTGTGACATCATACCGTGGGAAATTGCGCCTAATACTAAAGTCATTCCAATTAGTGAAATCCGAATTGCAGGTAAATCAATTATGTAAGCTAACATGCCAAGAACAATTGTTAAAAGCAATGCTTTTATAAATGTTACACTTGTATACTGTTTCTTTTTCATCATAATCACCCTTTATGGAAGCGTTTTCTTAATGTAATCAGTATATCATATCATCTGATTATTTTGTGGGGATTTCCATAAAAAACCTTATATCTTCTTTGACTTTTTTCTTTCTATCCTTTACAGTCGAAATGTTCACAAGTTTTACACTGTAGGAGGATTCAAATGAAAATTGAAATAAAAGACACTTTAATTTCTGAAGAACAATTACAAGAAAAAGTAAAAGAGCTAGCTCTTCAAATCGAACGTGATTTTGAAGGAGAAGAAATCGTAGTAATCGCTGTATTAAAAGGATCTTTCGTATTCGCTGCTGATTTAATTCGTCATATTAAAAACGAAGTAACTATCGACTTTATCTCTGCATCTAGCTACGGGAATCAAACAGAAACAACTGGAAAAGTAAAACTATTAAAAGATATCGATGTAAACATTACTGGAAAAAACGTAATTGTCGTAGAAGACATTATCGATTCTGGTTTAACACTTCACTTCTTAAAAGATCACTTCTTCATGCATAAACCAAAAGCATTGAAATTCTGTACGTTACTTGATAAACCTGAACGCCGTAAAGTGGACTTAAAAGCTGAATATGTTGGCTTCCAAATTCCAGACGAATTTATCGTTGGCTACGGTATCGACTGCGCAGAAAAATATCGTAACTTACCATTTATCGCTTCAGTTGTAACGGAATAATATAAATAGAATAAACTTCCATCAATAATTGATGGAAGTTTATTTTCTATCACGATTCTTAAAAGACAAAGGGAGAGAATAAAAATGACAAAGACAAAATTTGAAAAAGTACTCCTCATCGTAAATCCGAAAGCAGGACAAGGCGATTTACATACGAACTTAACGAAAATCGTACCACCTCTTGCGGCAGCTTTTCCCGACTTACATATCCTTCATACGAAAAAGCAAGGTGATGCAAAAAAATATTGTCAGGAGTTTGCTAGTAAAGTAGATTTAATTATCGTCTTTGGTGGTGACGGTACTGTATTTGAATGCACAAATGGCTTAGCACCTCTTGAAACTAAACCTACACTTGCAATCATTCCGGGCGGAACTTGCAATGACTTCTCTCGCACGCTCGGCGTTCCGCAAAACATTGCAGAAGCGGCAAAACTTATTACAAAAAGACATGTAAAACCAGTTGATGTCGCAAAAGCAAACGGGCAACACTTCTTAAACTTTTGGGGCATTGGACTCGTATCTGAAGTATCAAACAATATCGATGCGGAAGAGAAAGCAAAGCTTGGTAAAATTGGTTACTACTTAAGCACCATTCGAACTGTCAAAAACGCTGAAACATTCCCAGTAAAAATAACTTACGACGGACAAGTATATGAAGACGAAGCTGTCCTTGTTATGGTTGGAAACGGTGAATATCTCGGGGGTATCCCATCCTTTATTCCGAACGTAAAATGTGATGATGGAACACTTGATATTTTCGTAGTCAAATCAACAGGCATTCAAGCGTTTAAAGATTATATCGGAAAGAAACTATTTGAAGACTCAAACGAAAATGATATCTTCCACGTAAAAGCGAAATCCATTCAGATTGATACAGAAGAAGAAAAAGAAGTAGATACTGATGGAGAAAGCTCGCTCCATACACCGTGTCATATTGAATTGTTACAAGGGCACTTCACGATGATTTATAATCCTGCGGTTGTTTAATGAAAAAAGACTATCCGATTTTTAACATTTCGGATAGTCTTTTTTAGTAAAAATGCGCTTTGATCTACTCTTTCATTTTTAATATGAGTTTTCGTAATCAAACTCCACCCAATTTTTCCAGTGCGTATTAGCATCCTTATCTACAATAACATTTGGATCTTGCTTCTCTATCGCTGCAGCTACTGATTGGAAGAATTCATTTTCACTTACTTTCTCTTCTTCAACATGTTGCCACTCTTCCGTTTCATAAGCTACTTCCCAATCACCTTTTAAACCGAACTCTTCTAAAATTTCTTCTTTATCCCACCATAATAACTTTCTAGCCTCGTCATTAGCAGCAAGCATACGCATGAAATATGTTGGATAAGACTCTTTCGTTTTCACTTCTATTCCATTATTCGCATAATCTTCTTCTGTAAATTGATATTCAAAATGATGATCGCGAATTTTTAAACTACCGTTATGAATATCCGGTATAAATTCACCTTCATCATCAAATAATTCATAATCTCCATCTTTTACTTGCAAAATACCGTCATCACCAATTGAATGATTCATTCTATCGCCATATACTTGAATATCATTAAATACACCTAATGAACCTACACCGACAATTTGAAACATCATTAACCAATCCTTAGTATCTTTAAAGAAAAGAGAGAATTTCACTTGCGAAATATCCATATATTCATTATCAAAGGCAGGAAATTCATAGTTACTTTGCTTTCTATCTAATAGCTTCAAAATATCTTTTTGCATATGTATCACCTTTTCATCAATATAAACAAAAATTATTTTTTTGATTTCACTAGAGTATAACATAGACATACTTGCCTTTCATTTTCTAATAATACTACTAATAAAATAGCAGAAGGGTCTGTTTGCATGCCCCAGTTCTTTTTAGATACAATGAAGGAAAGACGCAACCTGATACAAGGGAGAGAAAAAACTGTGTTCAACCAACAGTTAGTTAATTTACGCATTGATTTTGCATTTAAACAATTGTTTGGTACGAATGGTAGTGAAGATATTCTAATTGCATTTTTAAATGCCATGTTACAAGAGTCTTTAGAGTCGCCCATTGCTTCTCTACAACTAGAAGATCCACATTTACATCGGTAATATGAAGAGGATAAGTTATCTATTTTAGACATTTCAGCGACATTAAACACAGGAACAAAAGTAAATGTAGAAATACAGCTCAATAATAATCACGATATGATAAAACGTAGTTTATATTATTGGGGAAAATTATACACATCCCAATTACAAAAAGGTATGCCTTACAGTTCGCTTCATAAAACCATCACCATTAATTTATTGAACTTCATAATGTTTTCAGATCGCAAAGAATTTCATACAACGGGAACATTATGGAATACACAACAACAGAAACTCTTAAGTGATGACATAGAAATTCACATTGTAGAAATTCCAAAGTTAACAGAACAATGGCATGAAGAAAAAGTAAATCCGTGGGAAGATCCATTTGTTCGTTGGCTTTTATTGCTTTCAGCAAATGAGGATGAGCACTTAACTAAAACATTGGAGGATATTGCTATGAACCGAGATCCTATTTTACAAAAAGCGATAAATAATTGGGAACGTATGAGTCAAGATTCTTCTTTCCGACAAGCCTATGACGCAAGGGAGAAAGTTTTAATGGATGAGGCAGCAAAATTCGCCCACGCAGAGACAGAAGGAATAAAAAGAGGAATGGAACAAGGAATAAAAAAAGGGATTGAAAAAGGCATCGAAAAAGGCATTGAAAAGGGTCGAAAAGAAGGGATTCAGCAGGGAAAAATTCAAATGATTAAAAGTATGTATGATCTTGGTATACCACTTGAAACGATTGCTAAGGCAAGTAAATTAAGTGTGCATGAGGTTGAGCATATTTTAGGACATAAATAGTAATAAAAAAGAGCTTGAATGGTTTCAAGCTCTTTTTTATCAACTTTCCTCTATTCTTTCAATCTTCCAAGCTAAATTATCTGGCTCGTTTTTCTCTAAAAAGGTTAACATCCACACAGTTTTCCCTTTGTCGTTCATCAACATCACCTTATGGTTTAACTTCCAAGCCACGTCACTAACATGATTAAACATTTTATACATATCTTCTTCTCTCATAAGCTTTTCCTTTTTGATTAATCGTCTCGTTCTATACTCCCTTATTTCTAAGTACATATCAGCATAAGCCACTTCATACTGCCAAATTATACTACATACATATTTTTTATTCGGACTACTCTTCTTTATATATACAAGTTCATTTTTATAATCCAAATCCAGTACCTTATTGTATGCTTTTTCTAACATCTCTATATCCCAATCACATTCCACAGCTAAACTCTTCATTTCAGTATGAACGATTTGAAGGGCTAATTCTTTTTTCTCTCTATCTGATAAATATGGAAAATCATTTACACTCCCATACTCTACAAACACATTCATATATTCAGGAAAAATTCGATATTTCTTCTCCCACTGATTTAATAATGAAATATCATCCACACAGTAAATCAAAATAACTTTTTCATAGTCTGTTCTTAACTTTGACATATGTCGCTCGTATAAAGAAGTAATACAGCTCGTTTCTTTTAAAAAAGATATCTCTTCCTCATAGTTGCTTGAGGATGTTAATTGTAATACCTCTAGACTACTTATATTCTCTTTTCTTTTTAGAAAACTTAATCGGATATCTCTTATAATCGGCATCTACTCTCTCCTTCTTAATACTACGACTATATAATTGATTCTCTAGCGCTAACTAATCAGTTTCAACCCAGCCCATTCCCATATAGAGAAATAAAAGCCCCACTACAAAAAAGAGCGCACCAACTAAAAAATAGAACGGTGCTCCGTGCAGCGGATCACAAAATAGCTCTAGAATGTTTTGTGCCACTACTGTCCATTTATCTTTTTTTGAATTTTTTTCTTTTATTTCTTTTACAAACCTATACATACTTAAACCAATAAAAATGATGCCTATCAATAGGCACCCTACTATGATAAGAATTCCCAAATATAGCACTCCACTTAAAATATCCTTGTTATGTACACCCTATTTTAACTAAAAAGGCGAAAATAAGAACGAACCGTTAAGAAATAATATCCAATATAAATGACACTATACACACCAATACTAATTAATAACGGTACTGCAATTTCATATGGAAGTACTGTCGCTAATCCTTTTAGCGCAAATAAAGTGTGCAATATACCCACTACTAAAGGAATGAAGAAGATAAATCTCATTTGCTTTGCGATTGCCTTTTTCATTTCTTTTTTCGTTACTCCAAGCTTTCGAAGAACGATGTAACGTTCACGATCTGCATGTGCTTCTGTTAATTGTTTGAAGTAGATGATAGATCCTGTTGCAAGTAAAAATACAAGTCCTAAGAACATACCACTAAACATAATTAATCCTGATATTTCAATACCGTCTCGGAAAGTGGTATAGAAGTCACTGAACTGCCTCTGACCTTCCACATCTTCTTCTGGTATGAATTGTTTTAATTTCTCTGTTAGCACTTTACTATTTCTTTCATCTTTTACATCAATGTTTTGTACAGTGTGAGAACCGACTGTCTTCTTCGCCTGCTCGTACACTTCATCTGGAACGACGATTACTAGTTCATATAAGTTCGTAATGTTGCGTCCTTTTACTTTTTTTATTTGTACTGGTGCTACTTCTCCAATTGGGAATATAGCCTTTCTATTTTTATAAACGCCTGTATCTCTACTTCCTTCACCGTGCATAACATCAAATGCATATGCTTCTGTCTTTTTCAAATCCACTGTTTCTTCATTTAAATATTTTGCAATTTTATTAAATGATGATTGCGCCATAAGATCAGTCGTTCTTGATTTTAAGGCATCTTTATTTGAAACATCGTCACCAAATTCACCGACTACCTTTACTGTTTCTAACTCATATTGATGAATAACTTCATTCTTTTCTGTTTCCTCTTTTAAAATCTCCTTCACTTTGCGATCTACATGATCATCTTTCTTTTCATAGGAATAACTAATCGGCTTATATTTCTTTGCCTGCATGTATGTGTTGTAATACATTGTTACTGAAGTTCCAACTGCTGTTAACGTTACTGCGCTTAATACTGCAATTGTTGCTAACGATTTTGCATTTCCTTTAATGCGGTATAGTAATTGAGATGTTGTAACAATTTGCATTCCGTTATAGAATGAAGATTTTTTGTTTCGCACTCTTTTTAATACAAAAATAGTAAAGAACATAAATAATAAATACGTTCCAAGTACTGTTGCTAATAAAATGTAAAGAGCAAGTGGCATAAAGTCATCACCGTTAGCATTTTTAATAGCTGTTACTGATAAGAAATATCCTGAACCAATTAATAATATAGAAACGATAGCCATAATTTTAGAGCCCTTTGGCATTCCTTCGCCTTCATTATCTGCACGGAATAACTCGATTAACTTAAATTGATAAATAACACGATATCCTTTAAAAGATGTGTATAAAATAATAAAACAAAAAATAACTGCTGTATCTATAACCGCCCCAATTGGTATTTCAAAATGAACATTTACGCCTAATTCCATCATGCTTACTAACAATTGAAGGAATGATTTTGAAAGTAAACTACCAACTACAATTCCGATTACTAATGACAGTAAGCCCATTAACATATTTTCATAAAACAACATTTTGCCTATTTCTTTTTTTCGAATACCTAGTAAAGAATAAAGACCTATTTCTTTCTTACGCTTTCGTGTGAAAAATCCATTTGAATATATAATAAATATCGCGACAAAAATAATAAGCATGACACTCGCAAGTTGAAACCCATTGCTCACTTGCTCTCCAGCTTCTCCTACTTGTGAATTGTACTGCAATGATTTAAATGTAAAATAAATTACGATACTAAAAATCATAGAAGCAAAGTATATAAAGTAATCTTTAAAATTTCGTTTTATATTACGAAGAGCAATGCTATATAAGCTCATTTATAGCACCTCCAGAAATAGAAGACATAACATCTACAACTTTTTGGAAGAACTGTTTACGTGTAAGCTCCCCGCGATATAACTCTTTATACAATTCACCATCTTTAATGAATACAACTCGTTTACAATAACTTGCGGCGAATGCATCGTGCGTTACCATTAAAATCGTCGCATGATCTTTTTCATTTAATGATTTCATACTTTCCAATAAATCCGTTGCTGACTTAGAATCAAGCGCACCAGTTGGCTCATCTCCAAAAATCATACTTGGATTTGTTACAATTGCTCTTGATGCTGCGCAGCGCTGCTTTTGTCCACCTGATATTTCATATGGATATTGATTTAAAATATGATCTATTCCAAATTTCTTTGCAATCATCTCAACGCGAGATTCTACCTCTTTCGCTTTCACTTTCGATAAGGCCAGGGGCAATGCAATATTTTCTCGTACTGTTAACGTATCTAATAAGTTATAATCTTGGAAAATGAATCCTAAATGATTTCGGCGGAATAACGCTAATTCATCATCATTCATCTTCACGATATCTTTTCCATCAATTAAAATCTCGCCTTTTGATGTTGTATCAATAGTAGAAAGAACATTCAAAAGCGTCGTTTTCCCAGAACCAGATGGCCCCATAATACCGATAAATTCTCCTTCTTTCACCTGTAAATGAATATCTTTCAGCGCTTCAAATGTATTACTACCTGTATTATATATTTTCGAAATCCCTTTCGCTTCTAGCATTGTTTTCATCTATCTATACCTCCTGTTATGATTCTTGATGTTCCCTTTAAGCAACAGAGTTCAGTATAAATAGATTTTCTTAACAAATAGTCACGGGGTTTCTTAATATTTTCTTAAAAAGAAAAATCCGGAACCATACAAAATGATTTCGGATTTACTGTCGTTAAAATATTACATTACATTTCGAACAAAAAGGAGCGGAATTGCCTCTCCTAATTTTCGAATCACATTTTGGACAATATACATATCGCTCTTCTATCTTTTCTCGTTCTATCATATGTAAAGATACTATTCTCATACTACACATAATCCCAATTAAAATAAGGCTAACAATGAGTAGCATCACTCTCGCCTCCTCTCGCTAAATTTTACCATAAAATAATAAAACCGATTCTCTCATTGAGAATCGGTTTTATACTTACAGTCCTAACTTAGCCTTCGCCCCATCAGGAATTTTATCTGTTGTTACTTGCACCTTATCATGTAAGAACTTACCTCTCGTAAGCACATGCCAGTATGAGCCTTTTGGTAATTCATCTACTTCGTCAATTGTAACTTCTTTTTCCTTACCATTTTCATCATAAGCTTTCACTTTATATTCACGACCTTTATTTCCACCCAACTCTTTTCCATCGCTATCAATTATTGCATAATGGTCCTCTATATCAAGAAAGGGATTCATTTGATCTAGCTTAGCGCTCCCATTTAATAAATATGCCGCTCCTGCTATGATGACAAGTAATGATGCAAGGATAAATCTTTTCATCTATATTCCGCCTTTCATTATGTTTTCTTTAAGATGTTTCTAAGTATAGAGCGTATTTCTTAATAAAAACTCGTACGGTTTCTTAACATTTTCTTAAACTAAAAGTGAAATATAAATTAGAAAGATCAAATCAGCCAAAAGTAACTCTTTGCACTACCATTGACAAAATTACACCTTTAGTGTAATTTTACACTATAATAAAAAAGGAGCTGTATTATGGATAAACAAAAATTTATTGAACTCGTCAATTCAAAATTAAAACTCATCCGTGTTGAAAATAATTTATCACAAGATAAAATGTCAGAAATTATTGGTTTATCGAAGAAAACATTAGTGGAAATTGAAAAAGGAAGACGTACCCTAACATGGTCAGGTGCAGTTTGTGTCGTAACACTCTTCGAACAGAGCGATACAGTCCAAATGACATTCGGAGATGATGTGAATGAAATTATAAAAACAATCGCTTTTACACACTACAATACAAACTTCCCGAAGACGTTAGGAGGAAAAATGTGGTGGCGACAAATAAAAGAATTAAACGGTTATCAAATACAACAAAATATTTTATCTCAACATTATCGAATTTTAGATAAAGAAGACCGCAGAATATGCCATTCATTCGATTTGGATGAAATTGAAAAGCGATTTATGGAAATGGCAAAAACATCTCAATAAAGTAAAACTTTAATCAGTGGGAATTTTACTGCCCTTTAATACGGGATAAAATAAATTTCGGAGTATAATTCAAATGAAAAAACAGACAAATATCACGATTTTAAATACGTTAATCATTAGCACCTTAGTATTCAATTTATTTATTTTCACATCAAGAATGAGCTTTTTACCTTGGTATATTGAGGATGGATGGGGATATTTAGGATTAGTATTTACATCCTTTATTTTCTTACTTTGCTTCTTTCAATCTTCGAAGCTTCATAACGGTGGAAAGTTAACTACGATACAAAAGTTCATTCCACTTGCTTCTGCCGCACTTTCAATCTTTGTTCTTATCACTCCATCAAGTGATTTTATGACTATACTAGCTAATCTGATCAATACAATCATATTAACAATTTATATAACTGTATTTCAAACAACACCTAATGTAAGTAATAAGGAGCTATTACATTAAAAGGGAGAGTTATTTTACAAAATAACTCTCCCTTTTATACTACTCTCAATAAGCATAAACCTTTAGTCTATTTACTTACTCATCACTGTACTTCTTCTTTGCTTATACAAATAAATACCACTTGCAACAACAAAAACAATCCCGCCAAAATACGCGCCATACTTTATCGCAACTGCTACAATACTTTCAATATGTTGTCCAAATAAAGAACCGAGCACAAAATAAACAAGTGTCCAAACGAACCCTGTCGTATAGGAATATAAAGCATACGTCTTAAATGACATGTTATTCATTCCAACTAAATACGGCACAATATGTCTTACAACAGGTATGAAATAACTTGTAACTAACGCATACTGACCGTATTTTTCAACCATCTGTTGCGATTTTAAAAGATATTTTGCTTTTTTCTTTTTCATTAGCTTATCAAGTACTTTCGTACCAAATACTTTTCCTAATATATAACCTAAAGAAAGCCCTGATACAACACCTAAATATGTTAAGACAAAAGCGGGAATTACATTTAATATGCCTAATGATGATACGAAACCGCCACTCATTACAATCATTTCATCTGGAATTGGCATACCGACGATCCCGAGCCATAAACAGAAAAATAATGCCCAATAACCGTACTGCTCAATGTATGATAATAATTCATGTAATTCCATTATGCATACGCCCTCCGTAATTCTTTTTTGCAGCTAAAGACGTAAGCCGGCGGAACATTTAACCACACTTTTTTCAATGTAATTTCAGGAAAGAAATGCTGTATAAATCCCTTTTTCACAAGTGAATATTGAAATGTAATAAATTCACCGTTCTCATGTATGGCTTCCATCACATTATTTAAAATACGCTTTGAAACCCCTTCTGGTAAAGAAGTAAAAGGCAATCCCGATAAGACGTAATCAATGCATTCTATATTGAACTCTTCCATATATTTTTTTATATTTTCAGCTGAACCGTGTACAACAATGACGTTCTGCTCATTTTTAAACATTCTCGTTAACTCTTTGCAAAACACTTCATTAATTTCAATAAGAAGTAATACCGTCTCCTTCTTCTTTCGCTTCATAATTTCTTTCGTAAAAGCTCCTGTGCCAGGACCTAGCTCTACAATGTATTTCGCTCTATTGAAATCAATTACATCTACCATTTTTTTTGCTAATATTTTAGAACTCGGTGCAACTGCACCAGTATGTTTCGGATGTTTGATAAATTCATGTAAGAATGTTATGAGTTGCATGTAAATCTCTCCCCATTCGTTCAATAGTTTTTAACTTGTTTCTAAGTATAACTATCGTTTCTTAACAAAAATTGAGGAGATTTCTTAAGATTTTATGAAGAATGAAAAAGCATTATCTATCATTCTTATACATAAAACATTTCATATTCCATATATAAATATCTCTTTTATATTTATTAATTTGGTATAATGGATATAAAAACAACTTTTATGGAAGGTACCATTGCTACGTCTATTTTCACACAACATCTTTGGAAATTAATCTGTAAATCACCTTTCATCCCTATCCAATATATGTAATTCTTTTCATGTAAGTAAAAAATTAATATAATAAGAAATTTATATCTTATAGAAATGAATGTAGATCTAAGTATGAATATGTGGTATTTCAAAACTATTTAAAAGGAGAAAATAATGAATAATTCCATCGACCTACAGCACTTATGTGATCTTGTACATAGTACATTTCATGTTCCTGTTCAGTTTCTATCTACTGATAAAAAAATTGTATATGAATCTACTTCTCATACGATTGGTAGTCCCTTTTATTCTTCTAAAGAAGAACATCTTAATGAAATTTATCAAGAAAACACTCCTTGTAATTTTCCAATTTTCAAAGGAAATAAGTATCTTGAGAATTTCATTAGTATCCATATAACAAATCATGAACATGTAAAAGGAACTATAATAGTCGGCCCCACTACCTATCCAAAGGTATCAGATGAAATGGCCATCAAACTTATGGAATATTTTAATTGTACTAATATACAAAAAGGAATAGACTACTATCAATTTCTACCCGAGATTAAAAAAAGTACTCTAATTGATATAAGTATTTGGTTACATTACGTAGTTTTCAATGAAAAATTAGATAGAGATATTGTTTGGGAAAAAAATAAATTACTAGAAGATGTTTCTTACAAAATTGTAAATCCTGATTTATATATTTCAAAACGTCGCCGGCATGATCCGCAAAATTATGACATATCATTGGAACGTAAATTTTTTTCAGCAATTAAAGAAGGAAATAAAGAAAAAGTAATACAATATGCGTATTCATTTCCACAAGAGGATGCGGCGATTTCATCAAAAGGAGATCAACTCAGAAACCAAAAAAACAATGGTATTATCGCAATTACTTTAGCTATTCGATATGCGATAGCTGGTAATCTTCCATCACATATTGCTTTTTCACTTGGTACTTTATATATCCAAACCATTGAAAAACTAGATAACATGTACTCCGTAAATAGATTAATTGAAGATGCCTTATGTACTTTTGCAGAACGTGTTACAGAATATAGTAATCAAGCATATTCTAATTCAATAACTACATGCCTAAATCATATTCACAAACATATTTACGATGAAATATCTCTCAATGATCTTGCTAGCCTTTTAGAGATTTCTCCTACTTATTTATCTAAGTTGTTTAAAAAAGAAGTAGGGATTCCTTTAAGTGAATACATTCAAAGGGAACGAGTAGAAGAAGCCAAAAAGTTATTAACATTAACAACATATCCACTATCGGATATTTGTGCTTGGCTTAATTTTAATGATCAAAGTTATTTCACAAGAGTTTTCAAAAAAATCACTAGTATGACCCCTAGACAATATCGGGAAAATCATACTGTAATATAGAAGCGATTTCTTAACACTAGGTGAGATAGATATAATACTAGCTCACCTACATATAAAATTCACCAATTCAATACATCCTATCATTTGTGAGTAGTAATACTCTCACCTCAAAATCAGTCGATTGTTTCTTCTTTTTTATATTCTTTCTATTTATCTTTACACGCCCCTATTTCCCTTAATCCTAATAAAGTTCTAGCCCCTTCAAAAAAGTACAATAATGACAAATAAATTACTATAAATAAGTTGATAAATTTGATAATTTTTTAATACTAAGCTAATTCGCCATAATTTCTTCATTATATAAGTTTTATAGCTGACTACTTCTCAAAATAGGCTTTTTATACAGTGTGTACAGTTCAAGAACATAAGAAATTTAGCGCTTAAATTAATAGTAATTAAATAGTAACTGTTCTTCCTAAGTTAGAAAGATACAGAAAATATATTGTTAGGAGAATATAAGGCATGAGTAGCGCAAATATATCAAAAGATAGCGACACTTCGAAATTGAATCAAATGACTATTACACCTGAACAATCTGCTGGCACACGCAAGGTTATTAAAGGACCAATAAGAGTATCACCACAAAATGATAGGGAGCGGATTGAAGATCTTCTATTACAGTCATTCATTTCCGAAAAAGAAATATTAATCACTTATTATGAAGATCGTTATTTTCCCTCAAGCCGTATGACTGTAATTGAAATAAACCCTTTGAAGCGTTATGTAATATGCATAGATACCTTTGACTATAAACATACCTTTAATTTTATAGACATAATTGATGCGCATTAATTATGTCTATAAAATTCATGCTATTCCCATCGAGTAATATGTAACCCTTCATTTTCATCCTTTTATTAATATAATCAGAATGATAAACTTTTAGTACACAAATTCTGTTTGCCTATTCCCTCCCCAAATGTTATTTTGTTTATCTCTCACTAGCGCTTATCAAAAAAAAATAGTGATTCACCTGACTAAAAAATCAGGTGAATCACTATTTTATAATTCTTATTTCCTTACAGCTACCATCTATTACTTCGCGCTCACAATCTTATAATAAGAGCGAACTGTTAAGAAATAATATCCAATATAAATGACGCCATATACTCCGATACTAATTAGAAGCGGAATCATAATTTCAAATGGTAGTATGTTCCCTAAACCTTTTAATGCAAACAAACTGTGTAGAATTCCGATTACTAGTGGAATTGCAAAGATAAAGCTCACTTGTTTTGCTATAGCTTTTTTCATTTCTTTTTTCGTTACACCGATTTTATGAAGGACAACGTAACGCTCACGATCTGCACTTGCTTCTGTTAGCTGTTTGAAGTAAATAATAGAACCTGTTGCTAGTAAGAATACAAGTCCTAAGAACATTCCGATGAACATCATTAGTCCAGTTGCTTCAAGTCCCATATGGAAACCAGTATAGAAGTCTCTAAATGGTGGTGCCATTTCTGATTCACCAGCTGGCATCACTTTTGTTAATTTTTCTGTTAATACTTTACTGTTTCTTTCATCTTTTACATCAATATTTTTCACAATACGTGTTCCAAATGCTTGCTTCGCTTGTTCATACATTTCATCCGGAACGACAACAACTAATTCACCTAAGTTCGTAATTGCATTATCATTTGCACCTTGGATCGTCAATGTCTTCGTTTCATTTCCAATTTGGAATACCGCTTTATTTCCTTTATATTCAGGGCTAAACTCATACCCTTCAATATAAGAACTATCATATATAAAGGCTTCACCAGCAGCTACATTCACTGTTTCTGCATCGATTTTTTTAGCAAGTTTATTAAATTCAGATTGAGATATAAATTGATATTTCTCTGAGATACTGTAGTTCATATTAAAGATGAAATCGACTTTAACTCCTTCAAACTTTCCTTTTACAGGAACCATCTCAACTTCAAATTGATCTTTTACGGGGTGATTCTCTTTTTCCTCAGCAAAAATCGCATTTACTTTCTTATCTAGTTCTGCATCTTTCTTCTCATAAGAGTAGCTGTATGGTGCAACTGCTTTTGATTGTGTAAATGTGTTGTAATACATCGTAACTGACGTACCAACCGCTGTTAATGTTACCGCACTTAAAATAGAAATTGTCGCAAGTGACTTTGCATTCCCTTTAATACGATATAGTAGCTGTGACGTCGTTACCATATTCATACCATTATAAAACGATGATTTATTATTTCTTGCACGTTTCAATACGAATACAGTAAAGAACATAAATAGTAAGTACGTACCTAATACTGTCGCAAGTAAAATATAAAGTGCAACTGCCATAAAGTTTGCATACATAATTGCCTTCATAAACATTAACGCTAAGAAATAACCTGAACCGATTAAGAGAACTGAAATTAATGCCATAATGACAGATCCTTTTGGCATTGCTTCTCCTTCACGTTCTGCGCGGAAAAGTTCAATTAACTTAAAGCGATAAATTAAACGATACCCTTGGAGTGATGTATATAAAATAATCACAAAGAAAATAATTGCTGTATCAATAATGGCAGCCATCGGTACTTCAAAATGAACGTTTAAGTTTAATCCCATCATATTTACTAATAACTCAAGGAATAATTTTGAAAGGACACTACCAATCGCAATCCCGATTACTAATGACATTAATCCCATTAACAAATTTTCATAAAAGAGCATTTTACCGATTTGTCTTTTACGAATACCAAGTAACGAATATAGTCCAACTTCCTTTTTACGCTTTCGTGTAAAGAAGCCGTTCGAATATATAATGAACACCGCTACGAATATAATTAGCATGACACTGGAAACTTGAAATGCACCGCTAATTTTTTTAGAACCTTCCGCAGCTTTTTCCATTTGTGAATTGTACTGCAACGCCTTAAATGTAAAATAAATGACGATGCTAAAGATCATAGATGCAAAATATACAAAGTAGTCTTTAAAGTTCCGCTGTATGTTGCGGAGGGCAATGCTAGATAAGGTCATCAGCCATACCTCCAGAAATAGAAGACATTACGTCAACGACTTTTTGGAAGAACTGTTTACGTGTTGATTCACCGCGGTGCAATTCTTTATATAGTTCACCATCTTTAATGAAAATAACTCGTTTACAATAACTCGCCGCAAATGCATCGTGCGTTACCATTAAAATTGTAGAGTTATCATATTCATTTAACGACTTCATACTTTCTAGCAAGTCAGTTGCCGATTTTGAATCAAGTGCTCCAGTCGGCTCGTCTCCGAAAATCATACTAGGACTTGTAACAATCGCACGCGATGCTGCGCAGCGCTGCTTCTGTCCACCAGATACTTGATATGGGAACTGACTTAAAATATGATCAATACCGAATTTCTTTGAGATTTCAAGAACGCGGCGATCAATCTCACTCGCTTTCACCTTTGATAACGCAAGAGGTAGCGCAATATTTTCTTTCACCGTTAACGTATCTAATAAGTTATAATCTTGGAAAATGAACCCTAAATGATCACGTCGGAATAACGCCAGCTTATCATCGTTCATCTTCACGATGTCTTTTCCATCAATTAAAATCTCACCGTTCGTCGCATTATCAATTGTAGAAAGAACATTTAAAAGAGTCGTCTTACCCGAACCAGAAGGTCCCATAATTCCAACGAACTCACCTTCTTTTACTTGCAAGTTAATACCTTTTAAAGCCGCAAATTTATTCCCACCTGTGTCATATACTTTTTCAATATTTTTTGCTTCTAACACTGTTTTCATCTCGACATCCCTCATTTCTTCTATTCTCTATTTTCAACTATATACACTCTCTACTCTTGCCACTATCGATGTTTCTTACACAAACATGACAGTTATGTAAGGCACATAAGCGGAGAAATCAAAATTTAACCTAATGAGCTAAAGTACTTTGTTACTATAACATTGGGATATCATACCATCCATTCATTCTCCTTACAGGAACATTACAATTTTGTAAGGTTAAAAATGCATCCTACAAAGTTGTGCATGAAATGTCGGATGGAGCTATTTCATTCTTGCTATTCTATATACAAAGGAGGTCATAGTATGGATTCACTTAAAAATATGAATGCGGCAATGCGGTATATTGAAGACAACCTTACACACGAAATTGATTTTAAAGAAGTCGCAAAAATAGCTTTCTGCTCCGAATATCATTTCAAAAGAATGTTTTCTTTTTTAGCTGGCATATCACTTTCAGAATATATTCGCTGTAGACGTCTTACTCTTGCTGCTTTTGAACTAAAAGATAGCAATGCAAAAGTCATTGATGTCGCTATAAAATATGGATACAACTCACCGGATTCATTTACACGTGCATTTCAAAACTTGCACGGCATAACGCCTTCCGAAGCTCGAAGTACAATTCGTTCTTTAAAAGCTTATTCACCAATGACCTTCCAACTATCTATTCAAGGAGGGTCTGAAATGAACTATCGAATTGAAGAAAAAGAGCCATTTCAAATCATTGGTATACAAAAACGAGTACCGATTGTTTTTAATGGTGTAAACGAAGAAATTGCTTCTATGTGGAAAAGTTTAGAGAGCCAATCAATCGACATATTAAAGTCCCTTTCAAATATTGAACCTACAGGAATTATTAGTGCTTCTACGAATTTTTCTGAAGGAAGAATGGAGGAAAAAGGCGAACTCGATCACTATATTGGAGTAGCTACGACAAAAGATTGTCCAAAGCAATTCAAGCAACTTGAAGTTGCTGCTTCAACATGGGCTATATTTGAAGCTGTCGGCCCATTTCCTGATGCATTACAAAATGTGTGGGGGCGTATTTATTCTGAGTGGTTTCCTTCCTCAAACTATGAACTAGCGGAAGGACCGGAAATATTGTGGAATGAACAGAAAGATATATCCTCTCCAAACTTCAAAAGTGAAATTTGGATACCGGTTTTGAAGAAATAAAAAATAAAGCTGCTTTTCCATGAAAGGAAACGCAGCTTTTATCTACATTTTTAGTTCTTTTTATAAGCGACATAAGAATATCCCATCGTTAGTCCTACTGCACTAATAATAATTCCAATTAGTAAGAAAGCTTTCCATGCTGCTGGAGCAAAAATACTTAACATCATAATAACTCCTAATACTACAAAAACCTTTCCGCTAAAACGATGCGTCTTCCTCCACACTTCCTCGTTACTTAATGTCCAAGGTGTTTTTATACCTACAAAGTAGTTTGGTTTACATTGTGGTAAATAGTTGCCGATGACTATAAATAAAAGACCAACAATAATATACGGTGTACTATTCATCGGAATGTCATAACCTAATCCCACCCCAATTACGAGCATGTTTACTAAAAATAATACTACTAATACGCTATAATTCATTATCATATAACTTCTAGAAAACTTATCATAATTCTTTTTCTTAGGATCAATTTTAGGAGTGACTGTTAATAAAACATAAGTGAAAATCATAATTCCAAGTAGCAACAGCATTGCATTAAACTTGGAAGTAAAACCATTCGCACCTTCAGTCCCCCAATGAATTATCATAGTATCCGGTAAATTCGGCCATGCATATGCCCAAGCTATACAAGTTATAAGAATTAATATAATTGCGAAAAGATGTTTTTTCATTTCCCCTCTTCCCCCTTATTCGTAAACGTAAACACCCAAGTCAATAAATCTTGAAATACAGTTGTGTTTAAAGAGTACATAACGAATTGTCCTCTTTTTTCATCTTGGATAAGTTCAGCATTTTTAAGTGCATTTAAATGATGAGAAATACTTGGCTTTGTCATGTTGAACTGTTCAGCAATTTCCCCAGCTGTTAAATCGCCTTCTTTTAATAAATCTAAAATTTTTCGCCTTGTTGGGTCTGCTAATGCTTTGAATGCTTGATTCAATGTTTTTCTTCCTTTCGATAATTAGACATTTAGATATTTATCTAAATGTTAAAATATTTTCAGTTAATTGTCAATTGTATCCTAGCCCTTTTTACTTTTTCCACTTTTAACCTATACTGTTTACTAGCTTATCTTTCAACATAATGAAAAGACTTGAAACACATGATACACTATAGCTACAATTGTTTTTTTAGGAGGAATATACATATGTACAAAATTTTAATCGTTGAAGACGATCCAAATATTTCATCATTACTACAATCTCACATTCAAAAATATGGCTATGAAGCTGTTGTTGCAGAGAACTTCGATGATATTATGGAATCGTTTAACGCAGTGAAACCACATCTTGTTTTACTTGATGTAAACTTACCGAAATTCGATGGTTTCTACTGGTGCCGTCAAATTCGTCATGAATCTACTTGTCCAATTATTTTCATTTCAGCGCGTGCTGGCGAGATGGAACAAATTATGGCGATTGAAAGCGGTGCGGATGATTATATTACAAAACCTTTCCACTACGACGTTGTAATGGCGAAAATTAAAGGTCAATTACGTCGTATTTACGGTGATTATGCGCCAAATATTTCTGAACGTATCGTTGAAGTAGAAGGTTTAAAACTATTCCCAGAACGCCCAGAAATTCATTTCGGTGCTGAGCAAGTTCTTTTAACGAAGAAAGAAGCTATTTTAGCAGAAATGTTATTATCTAAATTCCCTCGTACAGCGAGCCGTGAAGATTTGTTAGCTGCCCTATGGGATGACGAAAGTTTCGTTGAGGAAAATACATTAAACGTAAACATTACGCGTCTTCGTAAGAAATTCAATGAGCTTGGTATTGAAAATGCTATTGAAACAGTACGTGGACTTGGGTATCGTTTTAACGCAACTTGGAGTGAATAAGCATGAAGTTATTTTTACGTGATCATTTTGCATTTTTCCTACTATATGTATTAAACTTCGGAATCATTTTCGTTCTTTATGATGCAGTAGACGGATTTCAAAATAATAAGTTTTACTTCATCGTTTTAAGTTTATACTTATTCATCTGTTTCCTCGCTTATCGTTACGTTCGTAACCGTAGAATGTATCACAGATTAAGTGAACCACCAGAGAAACTGGAAGATGCGTTTATTGAAAGAGCAACTGCTCCGATGCCTCACGGTGTAAATGAACTCGTGCGTACGCAGTATCGTCTATTCCAAAAAGAACTACAATCGTATGAAGTAAAACAACAAGAACATCAATTATTCATTAACCACTGGGTGCATCAAATGAAGACACCTGTGTCTGTTATGCAGCTTATGGTGCTCGAAATGGAAGATGAACATTTGATTCCGAAATTCAAAAAAGAATTAGAACGATTAAATCAAGGGCTCGATATGGCTTTATATATGGCAAGGTTAAATAACTTCCATGAAGATTTCCATGTTGAGACGATTTCATTAAAAGATGCGGTAACAAAAAATATTAATGGATTAAAAGAACTCTTCATTCGAAACGGGGTCTTCCCTGTTTTAGAAGTTCATTCTGATTTAAAAGTTGCTTCGGATGCGAAATGGCTAAAGTTCATTATTTATCAGTTAATGACAAATGCCGTTCGTTACTCTGGTGAGCGCGGAAAGAAAGTTTTCTTATCTGCTTACCGAAACGGAAAAGATATTATTTTAGAAGTTCGCGATGAAGGTGTTGGTATTCCGCAAGAAGATATTCGAAGAGTATTTGAACCGTTTTACACTGGGAAAAATGGTCGTGCATTCGGAGAATCTACTGGTATGGGACTTTATATTGTAAGTAAAATTTGTGATTATTTAGGTCACTCTGTCAAACTAGATTCTGAAGTTGGTAAAGGAACGACGATTAAAATCATCTTCCACAACGCTGCAAATAATCAAGCAGAAAATACGGAGAAGGTGACCGAAGCATGATCGTAACATATGCTAGCAAAATGTATGAGAACTTACTCTCATACATTTTTTGCAATGAGACTACATATTTGCCTTCTAAACGGAGGTACATATTATGACGTTTTGGCAATTTGCATTTAAAAATGTAACGCGCAACTCGAGAGCTTATTTTGCTTACTTTGTAAGTAGTTCTTTTTCCATTGCTGTTTTCTTTTCGTTTGCTGTTTACTTATTTCATCCGAAATTACAAAATTCCACTATGATCTCTGAAATTTCAGGATTAATGATTTTTTCAGAAGTTGTTATTGTTTTGTTCTCGTTCTTTTTTCTACTCTATTCAATCGGATCGTTTTTAAAAGTTCGTAAAAAACAATTTGGTATTTTAACCGTTTTAGGTATATCAAAAAAGCAATTACATCGTCTCGTTTTTATGGAAAATATGTTAATTGGTATTTTATCTATCTTTTTCGGTATGCAGTTTGGATTTGTATTTTCACAATTTTTCTTATTAGTGACAGCGAAAATTACACATCTACCAGGGATATATTTATATCCCCCTACAAATGCTTTCATTTTAACAACGATTGTGTTTCTTGGTCTCTTTATCGCTGTATCTTCATTTACACCCATGCTAATTCGTACGAAAAAGACGGTAAACCTTTTAAAAACAAACAATGTAAAACAAAAAGAAAGAAAACCATCCATATTCATTTCTCTATTTGGTGCTATCTGTTTATTAGGTGGTTATATTTTAGCTGCAAACCCTAAATATTTCTTCTCAATAAACACGCAAGTAGGCGTTATATATATGGTTTCAAGTATTTTTGTGATTCCAGCACTTGTTACAATTGGGACATATTTTTTCTTTTCTCAAATTAGTTTCTTACTTATTTATATTTTAAAGAAAAGAAGAAGTTTTTATATGAAACGAATTAATATGCTTTGGATTTCTGATTTAACAAGTCGTATTCGAACGAATATCAATATGCTTTTTATTGTAGCGATTCTATCTACAGTAGCCTTCACAATGATTACATTTCTATATGGATTTGGAAAATTTATAAAGCTAGAGGTTACGAGAAGTTCACCTTTTCCATTTTCTTATTTTTCATATGACGCAAATCCTTTTACTAACGAGCATTTAACTTGGCTTGAGCAGCAGTTACAAAAAGAAAATTTCTCTTATAAAAAGATCAAAGCTGATTTATATGAAACACCACTGAAAGAAGATGAAGGTATAACAACTTACAATGACATCTATGCAATGAAACAAAGTGACTATAATAAACTCGCGGCTGCCCTGCGAATGAAACAACTATTCATGAGCGATAACGAAGCATATGTCTTAAACGGTGGCGCTTATTTCACCTTATTCGGCCAATTTGAGCCAAGCTTCAATAGAAAATCCATTACACTTTCTAGCACAAATACGATATTACAAGTAAAGGGCAATGAACAAGCAGGGGCCATTCCCTCTTACTTTTCATATCAAACTTTAATTTTACCTGATGTTGTTGTAAACAACTTACCAAGTACAACAAAGCGTGTATCAGCGTACAATTATAACGTACAAAACTGGGAAAAGACGTATGAAATTGCTAATGATTTTATGAAAAAAATACAAAAAGATCGAGAGGCGTTCCAATACGAAGGCCACCTTATACGCTCCTATGAATCAGCAGATTCATTATATAGAATCACATCAGGAAGTGCTGCATACTTCCTAATCGGGACATTCTTAGGTGTCATTTTCTTTATTGGAGCAGGTAGCGTTCTTTATTTCAGAATGTATACGGATTTAACGAACGAACAAGAAAAATATGTAGCAATTTCAAAAATTGGTGTAACGGATGCGGAAATGAGACGCTCTGCAACAATTCAACTTAGTATTTTGTTTTTCATTCCATACATTATGGCATCCATCCATACGATGTTTGCGACAAAAATGCTACAAGATGTAATTGATTTATCATTGTTCACTGAAGTTACAGCCGTTCTTATTATTTTCGGAACCGTAGAATTCATCTTTTTCCTATTAATTCGTTCGCTTTACATGCAAAAATTATCACAGTATACAAATGGATAAAATATTTAAAACAATCTTTTTGAAAAAATTTTTACATGAAAAGGGTATCTACCGTACCCTTTTCACGATCACTCTATTAGGAGGTTTAGGTGAATGACATTTTGGCAATTTGCATTTAAAAACGTGACGCGGAACGCCAGAGCTTATTTCGCCTATTTTGTAAGCAGTGCGTTTTCCATTGCAATTTTTTTCTCGTTTGCAGTTTATTTATTTCATCCTAAATTGCATATGACAGGCGTGAATGCTGCTCTGAACATATTAATGACAATCTCAGAAATTGTCATTGTATTCTTTTCATTTTTCTTTTTACTATATTCAATCGGTACTTTCTTAAAAGTACGAAAAAAACAGTTCGGGATTTTAACAGTACTTGGCATATCTCCAAAGCAATTAAAGAGGCTCGTATTTCTAGAAAACATGCTAATTGGTGGCCTATCCATATTTTTCGGCATTCAATTTGGCCTCGTCTTTTCACAGTTCTTTTTATTAGTTACCGCCAAAATTACGCATGTGCCTGGTTTATATTTATATTGGTGGCCTACAGCTGCTATCGTTTTAACTATAATTATCTTTCTTGGACTCTTCATTCTCGTATCATCTTTTACACCGATGCTAATCCGTACGAGAAAAGCTGTACGTCTTTTAAAAGAAGGAACAAAACAAAAAGAAAGAAAAGCATCTGTACTCATCTCTCTCTTTGGTGCGATATGTTTAATATCTGGATATGTTTTAGCAGCAAACCCACTATATTTTATGTCACTAGGAGATATCGCTGGGCTTTTGTACGCTGCCTCCTGTATATTTGTCATCCCATCACTTGCTGCAGCTGGGACATATTTTTTCTTCTCACAAATTAGCTTCTTACTCATTCGCATATTAAAGACGAGAAGAAAATTTTATATGAAACGTATTAATATGCTTTGGGTTTCTGATTTAGCAACTCGGATTCGGACAAATATTAACATGCTCTTTATCGTGACGATGTTATCGACACTCGCTTTCACAATGATTACATTCTTATATGGGTTTGGGAAATTCACAAAGTTTGATGAAATAAGGAAAAACCCTTTCCCATTTACTTATTTATCACATACTGAAAATACGTTAGCTGATGAACATTTAAATTGGTTAGAACAAAAATTTAACGAAGAGCAGTTTGCTTATAAGAAATTTAAAACGGATATATATGAAGTGTCTTCGGCAGAAGATAACGCGCAGCTCTATTATGCAATTAAACAAAGTGACTATAATATACTTGCTAAAGCATTAAATTTGGAAACGCTCACCGTAAGTAATAATGAGTCTTATATCCTTATTAAAGACATAGATGATCAATTCATTGGAACAGTTTTTGATCAAGAAAAGAAAAATACTCTGACACTTACTCAAAACTCTTTACAGCTACAAGTGAAAGAATATAAAAGTTATAGCCCTTTCCCGAATAGCTTAATATCACAACTTCTCGTATTATCTGATGAAAATGTAGAAGCCTTATCAAACGCTTCAAAACAGATGAGTGTATATAGCTTCAAAGTTCCAGATTGGGAAAAGGCACATAATATCGGTTCAGCATTTATAACAAAAATCAATAACGACAGTGCAGCTATTCAAGCAGAACATTCACCATTCCATGCAAGTGAAGCAAGCAATTCTCTATACAAAACGAAACTAAATGTAGCTTCATTTTTCTTAATTGGTACTTTCCTAGGTGTTATTTTCTTTATCGGAGCTGGCAGTGTTCTTTACTTCCGGATGTATACAGATTTAACAAATGAGCAAGAAAAGTATATAACAATTACAAAAATCGGTTTAACAGAAGTCGAAATGAAGCAATCCGCTACAATTCAACTTGCGATTCTTTTCTTTGTTCCTTACATTATGGCATCCATCCATACAATGTTTGCGACAAAAATGTTGCAAGAGATATTAAATCTATCATTATTCGCTGAGATTACAGTTGTACTTGTAATCTTTGGAACGGTTGAAATTATCTTTTTCCTTTTAATTCGTTCCTTTTATATGCAAAAATTATCACAACATATTAAGTTTTAAAAATAGAAAGGTGATTATTATGGAAGAAGTATTACACATAAAAAACGTCTCAAAAGTGTATGAAGGAAAAGTCCCTCATACCGCTTTAAAAAATATAAATTTACATGTAGATAAAGGTGAGTTCGTTGCGATTATGGGGCCGTCTGGGAGCGGTAAATCTACATTTTTAAACGTTATCTCTACAATTGATTCACCTACTTCTGGTGAAGTCGTTATTAACGGAAAACAACCGCACACATTCCGCAGAGAGAAACTAGCCATTTTCCGTCGCCAAGAGTTAGGGTTTGTTTTCCAAAACTTTAACCTATTAGATACACTAACAATTGGTGAAAATATCGTACTGCCTTTAACTTTAGATAATGTTCCTTTAAAAGAGATGGACGAAAAACTCGATAACATTTCAAAGAAACTTGGAATTGATCATATTTTAGACAAGCGTATTTTTGAAGTTTCTGGAGGACAAGCACAGCGTACCGCGGTAGCACGCGCTGTTATTCATCATCCGTCACTTCTACTTGCGGATGAACCGACAGGAAACTTAGATTCTAAAGCAGCAATTGATGTAATGGAGCTATTTACGAAATTAAATAAAGAAGAGGATGCCACAATTTTAATGGTTACTCACGATCCGTTTGCAGCAAGTTATTGTAACCGCGTTATTTTCATTAAAGATGGTGGGCTTTACAATGAATTACACCGCGGACTATATCGCGAGAAATTTTATCAAGAAATATTAGATGTTTTAGCATTATTAGGAGGAAGACGTGGATGACGTTTTGGCAATTTGCATTTAAAAATGTCTCACGTAATTCTAAAGCGTATTTCGCTTATTTTGTAAGTAGTGCGTTTTCTATAATGGTTTTCTTTTCATTTACTGTATACGCGTATCATCCGCGCTTACAAAGTGTACAAAGCTTTCAAGAGCGTGACCCTCTAACGAACTTAGCTAGTACAGCACAGCTTGTTATCGTTATGTTCTCGTTCTTCTTTCTCTTATATTCAATTGGAACATTTTTAAATGTTCGGAAGCAGCAATTCGGGGTACTCACTATTCTTGGTATCTCACAGAGACAATTAAAAAGACTGTTATTTACTGAAAACATGATAATCGGGATATTATCTATCTTTATCGGGATACAAGGTGGCCTTGTATTTTCTAACTTTTTCTTATTAGTTACTTCGAAATTAACAAGTTCAAAAGGTCTCTATTTATATTGGCCAACAGAAGCGATAATCGTTACAACCGTAACATTTATCATTTTATTTTTAATCGTTTCTACGTTTACACCTATGTTTATTCGTACTCGTAAAACAGTCCATCTTATTAAAGGGAACAAGAAAGTGACAGCCGAAAAAAGGCCGTCTATACTCATCTCTTTATTCGCTTTAATTTGTTTAGGGCTATGCTATTATATTGCCGGTTACCCGCAAGGCTACGTAACTGAAAAGAATGTACAAAATGGATCTGTATCCTTTATAATATTATCTATTTTGCCACTCGTAGTCATCGGGACATATTTTTTCTTTTCACAAACATTTCTTCTCTTCATCTTCATTTTAAAAAAACGGAGAAAGTTTTATATGAAACAAATAAATATGTTATGGATTTCAGATTTAGTTGCTCGTACTCGTAGTAATATTAATGTACTTTTTATCGTTTCTATGTTATCTGCACTTGCATTTACAATTATTATTGGGTTGTTTGCTCATAATAACAATACGACGGCATCGGTATTAGAGCGATATCCTGTCCCCTTTACGTATACATCGGAAGGTGCAAATCCCCTTGAACAAAAGCACATTACTACAATTGAAACTGAGCTTACGAGTGCCAATTTTGAATACAAGAAATATAAGTTTACAGCATTAAAAGATACAGCATCAAAAGAAGACGTTTTACTTATGAAAATGAGTGATTATAATACAATTGCTAAACAATTGAAGAGACCGGAAATCACTCTTGATTCTGCACAGGTCTATGTTATTGCCCGCCATTCGCCAGAGCTTTTAAATCTTGTCTCAAACCCGTTTGCAAAACAAGATACAATTACAATCGGATCTAATAAAAAAGAATTTCATATTAAAGGATTTATTAATAAAGGGATAGAACCATCCTTTGCATTCCCCCATTTAATTGTTGTACAAGATTATGTTTTTGACGATATGATTCCTCATATTGAAACGACCGTAATCTATAACTACTTCGTAGAAAACTGGGAAAATGCAATGGTTCCAACAAAAAATATGTTACGTACTATTAGTGATGATGCACATGAGTTCTACGAAAAACATAAAGAAGAGAAAGCGCGAGTTCCTTTCTACATATATACGGCTACCGATGAACTAGTTCACGGTAAAGAAAATGCAATTGCTAATTTCTTTATTTGGGCATTTCTCGGCTTTATTTTCTTTATCGGTGCAGCTAGCGTTTTATATTTCCGTATGTATAATGACTTAACAAGTGAAAAACAAAAATATATTACGATTACAAAGCTTGGATTGACGGAATCCGAAATGTTTCGTTCTGCAACGATTCAGTTAGGAATTTTATTTTTCGTTCCTTATATCATCGCGGGTATTCATACAGTATTTGCAATTAAGTTTTTACAAAGCATGTTTTCTTTCTCATTACTAAAAGAGGCCTTCATCGTACTTACTTTCTTCGGGATTATCGAGATTATTTTCTTTCTCTTAATCCGATCTCTTTACATTAACAAACTGTCACAGCATGTTAAACTATGAATAAAATGGCCTTGTGCATATTGCACAAGGCCATTTTCAATAGTTTTTAAATAATTAGCAGCAATATCCACCATAGCCGCCAGCATAACCGCCGTAACCACAAGAACCACCGTAGCCGCCTCCGCCGAAGCAGCTAGCACCGATAATGATTAATAAAATAAACAATACGATTAGAAGCGCAAAGCCGCCTCCGCACCCACGTCTGCGGTCGCAATCATCATGTCTGTGTTCACACTTTTCGCCCATTACTCTATTCCTCCTTTAGTATCATTCATAACAAGATCGTCTTGCTCTAAATGAGGGGATTCCATTTATATTATGTTTTCGGGGCAAATCGGAAGCTTGGCATTCCTAAAAACGGGCTTGTTTCATGAAAAGAGTCCCAACACAAAAAGAGGATACCTTTAAATAGGCACCCCCTTCTTTTAAATAAACATATTAAGTAACAGCGCAAAGCCGAATGCAATAAATGATAACAATGTCTCCAAAACCGTCCACGTTTTAAATGTTTCCTTTACCGTTAATCCTAAATACTCTTTTACAAGCCAGAATCCTGCATCATTTACGTGAGAAAACATTAATGATCCTGCGCCTGTTGCAATAACGAGCAACTCTAAATTCACTCCAGACATGTGCTGAATAACCGGTGAAACAATTCCAGCTGCCGTCGTCAATGCTACTGTCGCTGACCCTGTTGCAATTCGAATTAATCCAGCTACCATGAAAGCTAAGACGATTGGTGATAATGAAATATGTTCTGCCATTTGTGCAATAGCCGTTCCAACGCCGCTTTCAATTAATATTTGTTTAAATCCACCGCCTGCACCAATAATTAAAATAATGGAACCGACAGGTAGTAAACTTTCATCTGTTAATTTTTTAATCACCTTTTTATTAATTCCTTGTTTTATGCCAAGCAAATAAAATGCTGCGAAACATGAAATTAGTAAAGCAATTACTGGGCTTCCAATAAAGATTAAAGATTCCGTCATTTTTTTCGGTAATGAACTATATGGTGCGACTACTGATAAAATCATTAAAACTACTGGCAGTAAAATAATAAAAAATGAAACTTTACGACTCGGTAAATCAGTTGATACTGTCGTAACTCGAACAAGCTCCGGTTCATTTTCAGGTATAACCCTCTTATGTACCCACTTTGCAAATATAGGTCCTGCGATAATGGCTGTTGGTAACGCGATAATTAATGAATATAAAAGCACTTTTCCTAAGTTCGCGTTATAAATACCGATTGCTGTCATCGCCCCTGGATGTGGTGGCACTAGCCCGTGAACAATAGATAATCCAGCAATAACAGGTAATGCAATTAATAATATATTTTGCTTCGTCGTTTTTCGAATTGAAATAACAAGTGGTAATAAAATGACGATCCCAACTTCGAAAAATACTGGAATCCCTATAACAAATCCGGCGAATAACATTGCCCAAGGTAATTTTTTCACCCCGAAGAATCGAATGAAGAAATCTGCTACTTGCATGCCAGCCCCTGAATCAGACATCATTTTCCCTAAAATTGTTCCGAGAGCCAAAATACCAACTAAATGCCCTAGTACACTACCAACACCAGTTTCATAGGCAGTAACAATTTTGGTCAAGTTCAATCCAGACATAATAGCTAAAAATAGACTAGCAACTGTTAAACTAATAAACGCATGCCATTTCCACCATGATACCCCTAAAATAACAATTGCGATCGCAATTAACGTGACGATTAATAAGTATATATCCATATCCCATTCCCCTTCGATATGAAATTTTTTTACAAAAAAAGAGGGAATTGGTCCCTCTTCACTTTTTACACATCATAATTTACAACGTAATGCTGCATTTCCGTATTGTAGTAGCCTTCGCTATATTCAATTACTTCGCCAACTTCATCGTAAGAATAGCGCATACGTTTTAATAACGCTGTCCCTTCTGTTTCATCTAACGCTTCTGCAACGAAATTAGGCGCAAGTCCAACAGCGAATTCATCTCTAAAGTTTTCTAAATGTATACCTCGGTCCTCAACTAAGTCGTAAAGCGATTGTAGGTCGAAGTCCGATAAATCTGTACTTGCCATTCGTGCTGAGAAATAGTGCGTATAATGAATGTACGGCGCATCATTTAACGTATATAAGCGCTCAATACGAAAACTCTCCTTACCGAATAATCGAAATGGCACTGTTCCTTCTTCATTATGAACTACCTCTGCCTTTAGCAATTTCTTTTGTACTTTATATCCTTCTTCCACTAACACTTCAGTAAATTTCTTACCCTTTGACAGTTTTGTCGCAGAAGTATTACGGATAACTTTCGTTCCTTTACCGCTTTTCTTCTCTAAATACCCTTCTTGAACGAGCTCTTTAATTGCATTTCGTACTGTAATTTTACTCACTTTGAACTCTTCTTCTAACTGCGGTTCAGAAGGGATATTCGTATGAATCGCATATACACCATGCAATATTCGATCACGAATAATATTTTTTATTTGTAAATATAATGGTCCTCTTCTTCTCGTTACGTTCACCGTTACACCCACTACCTTTCTACATCACCTACTGATGCCGTCATTGCCCGAAGTATATCCTTCTCTGATGACATTGGCGTATCACCGACGATTGTATGTGCAAGCATTCCAGCTGCTGACGCAAATGAAACAGCTTTCTCTGGTGCAAACTCTTCTATCTCGCCATGAATAATCCCGCTCGTATAAGCATCTCCAGCACCTATTCTATCATATACAGAAAACGTAAGTGTTTTAGCAAAAGTGAACGCACCATCTTTACATATGAATCCACGAAGTGAGTGTGTATTATCACTATTAATAGATCGATGAGTACCAGCAATTGTAGCGATATGATATGCTTCAGCCACTTTTGGAATAAGATCCACAAGTTGTGCTTCTCGCTCCGTCTCTTCTGTTTTCATTCCAAGAACGAACATTGCATCCTTTTCGTTCATCATAACGATATCAGCAAGAGCTAGCATTTCTTCATAATGTGGTTTCGCCTGCTCATATCCATCTTCTCCCCAAAGAGATGGACGATAATTGCAATCAAAAACGACAGTGCCTCCGTTTTCTTTAACTGCTTTCGCTAAAGATTTCATATGATGACGCACAGTATCATTCATGGCAAGTGTAATCCCGCAAAAATGAACGATATCAATTTCCTTGGCGATTCCTTCAAATTGGTACATGTCTTCACATGCCGTATTGAAGCTACTTTCTAATCGATTTGAATATGTAACACGGCTTGCACGTGCACCAAATCCATTTTCTAAAAAGTACATGCCGACATATTTACCGCCTCTTGAAATAAACGGTGCTTGAATCCCTAGTTTTTGAATGTATGATACCGCTGCATCCCCAACTGAGTTTTCCGGTAAAGTTGAAATAAGAAACCCTTCATGCCCTAGATGAGAAAGTGCTGCTGCAACGTTCACACCTGTTCCAGAAAATGAGTAATTTAATGTGTTTGCTTGCGATAACAATTCATATCCTGGTACTTGCAGGCGCATCATTACTTCACCGAATGCTGCAATTTTCTTACGCATATTGATCAACTAACTTCTTCACGACTGCTAGTAATTCACGAACATCTTCTGTTTTCGTATTCCCAGTTTCTTTATCAATAATAGAAGAGTACACATGCGGGATAACTTGCTCTACATTTGCCTCTAATGCGATACGTACAATTGTTTCAAAGTTTTCTTTATCAATTCCGCCTGTTGGCTCTAATGCGAATCCTTCTTCTGCACATGCTTTCGCAACAGCGCGATATTCTTCTTCATGAGCTAAACCTTTCATTGGGAAGTATTTCAATGAATTTCCGCCCATATCACGTACAAGTGCGATCGCTGTTTTAATTGGAACGATTGCTTTCTCTTCTCCAGCTGCACTAATTGGACCAGTAGAAATATTTACGTACCCTACTTTTCCCGTTGGTGATACTAAACTATTAATCCAGCTATCTTTTCCGCCAAGATTTGCGCGCGTTGCTCCAACTGAAGGGAACACTTGGTTAATATGACTACCTGGATAATGTTTCGCAATTTCAGCCACAACTGCCGCTTGACGATTATCTCCTGCTCCTAGTCCGATTGATACAGCGTCATCAATTTCTTTTCCGTATGCTTTCATCGCAGTTACTGCTTCTTCTACTGTTGGGTAATCTTTTGATAACACACCGACTACTACGTAACCTTCTGCTGCTTCAAAAATGTCTTTTGCATTTTCAATATTGTTTGCTAATACATTTAATGCTACACGGCCTTTATAAAAACGTTTTTGAATGTTTGTCATTTTAGTTTCCCCCTACAATTTCTCTCATTTTTTCTTCAATCACATGTATGTCATCGCCTTGAAGTGGACGCGGATCAATATCAAAGAATCCTTGTCTTACTCCATAATCACGTGTGTAAATCGCGATTTCCCCTTCGCGTAATGCTGTTACAACGTCTTTTGCTGATTTATTTAACTCTTTTTCGTTAATATGAATACGTGCTCTAAAGATCGCTCTTCCTGCTTCATCTTGAACGATCGTTACATTTACACCATTTAATTCTTTCAGCGGCATAAGTACTTGTAGCAGCTCTTTTTCTTGCTCACTCTTATCTTCTTTTACTCCGTACTCATCAAGCGCTTGAAGTAAGCCGAAAGTCGTCTCTTTCCCAACTTTCATACTTCTTCCGATGCAATGTAATTGTACTTTCAACCATTCGATATATTTTCGTTTACCGCCGACAATACCGGAAGTAGGTCCTTCAATTGCCTTTGAACCGCTATAAATGGCTAAGTCTGAATACTTCACGTATTTTTGAATGTCTTCTTCAGCTGCCGCATCGACGATAAGCGGTACATTATTTCGCTGCGCTACTTCCCACGCTTCTTCAACAGAAATCATATTTTTTTGCACGGCATGATGGGATTTCACATACAGAATCGCTGCTGTATTTTCGCCGATTGCATCTTCAATATGCTCTGCTTTCCCTTCATTTGCGTAGCCAACTTCTACAAGTTTACCGCCGCCTAAATAAATCATTGTTTCAACAGGAGCACCGTATTGAACGTTATGACCTTTTAACATAATCACTTCGTTTTTCGCGATAACCTCTTGATGAAGTCTTTCACTTTTACGACGGTTTCCTTCTGTAACGATACCAGCGATAGAAAGTGCAATTCCGCTCGATGCTGAATTCACAACAACTGCCGCCTCTGAATCTAAAATTCTTGCAATATGGTCTCCTGCTTTATCTACTAAATCGGCAATTTCCACATAATTTTGTCCACCATGCTTCATCGCATCCATAACTGTATCTGTAGGAGCGGATACACCTAAAATACTCATTCTACCGCTCGCGTTAATAACTCTTTTTAATCCGTACTTAGCATTCAATGAATGACCCATTGATTACAACCCCTTTCGTATCAATTCTTCTTTCAGCAACGCGCTGATCCCCTTCTGAATCAATTAACGTAATCGGTTCATCTTTCACCGTAAATAAAGTTAAGTTTGCAATATCGCCTTCTTGAATACGGCCAAGCTCTGGTTTTTTCAGCCACTCTGCCGCATTTTTCGTAACTGCATCAATTACTTCTTCTAGCGGATACCCTAAGTAAAGGAATTTCGAAAGAACGTTAGCCATACTGTAAACTGGACCGTGTATACGATTCTTCCGGTAAATATCTGTACTAATTGTATTAAAGGCAATACCGTAACGCTTCGCTGCCTCTGCTACTTTAAAAGAAAAACTAGCATTACCATGCCCAACATCTAAATGAACACCGCGTTTCACTGCATCTAACAACACAGGTAGCGGTTTGCCTTCTTCATCAAATAAGTTATTTTCTTTCCCGTTTAAGTAATGTGTAATGACATCATCTTTTTCTAAAAGTGGCACAACTTCCTCTATGCGAGGAGGCGCTGAACCGATATGTACCATAATCGGTAATGATGTTTCACGAGATAAAGAGCGTGCAACATGTAGCGGTTCAATTCCACTATCACAAACGACACTTTTACTCATTCTCGCCTTTAGCCCAACGATTACATCTTTATACTTTTCTACTGCTTCTATTACTTTCTCTTTATCTATCCATTCCATATTGGATAATTCATCAATTCGTTTCAAACCGATGCGAGAAATATTCAAAAAGGCAAATAAATTCGTTTTCGCCTGTTCTCTACTTTTTACTAAATCTGCAATACGATCAGCTCCGCAGCTACCCGCATCAACAATTGTCGTTACCCCTTGCTTAACGCCAATTTCATCCACCTCATCGCCATACGGATCAAACTCTGGAAAAGCATGAACGTGTAAATCAATCCAGCCACTCGATACGTAAGTACCTGAGTAATCAAGAACCTTTCCACCCTCGCCAGCACCAGCTTTCGTCACCTGTGCGATTTTATTATTTTCAATTACAATGTCAATCTCTTCCCCGTTCACGCGTTTCACATTACGTAGTACGAATCGTTCTGTCATTGTATTTCCACCCTTTTCTATAAGAAGCCATAAGAATACGCTTACATTAAAGTTTCATTTTTTATATCTCTTTCACATATTTAGAGTATCACGAAAAAAACGAAAAGTAAATATAACGTTATAATGTTTAATAGTAAATAAAAAAACAATCCACAAAATGTTGATAGTACAGGAAATTATATCAACGATTCGACAAGGAATATCGATTTACCGACAAAAAACGGCAATCCATTTCTTATATGCCAAAAGACTGACCCAAAACGGACCAGCCTTTTTCTCTATTCCTGAACCGTCACAATAACCCCATCCATATTGTTCCCGGAAATTTCATACTGCTTATTCGCTGGAACATTCACTTTCATATTCCCCGAAACTTTATAATAAGAAACCGTATATTTCTTACCTTCAACCTCAGTTGAAACTTCTTTTTTCTCTTTTAAGAAGTCCAAATATTCCTCTAACGTAATTTTCTTTTTTTGCATAATCGCACTATGTGGTAAGCCTACGTAACGTATGTGCCACGGCTCGTATTGAATACCTGTAATATCACTTTTGTTTTTCGGATAACGTAAAACAAATCCGTGCTTCCATACATTATCTTCAATCCATTTTCCTTCAGGCGCTTTCTCCATTTTCTTTTGAGTAGATCCAACGTCGAGTGATAACCCTAAATTATGTTCACTGTATCCTGCTGGTAGTGCATAATCAGATCCCATTTCTTTATATAATTTGCTTTGTTCTTGAAAATCTCGGTACCCGCTACTCATTAAGAAATGCTGTACTCCATCTTTCCCAGCTGCATCGACAACGTTTAAAAACTTTTTTACAACACCCTTTGATAAGCGAAGATTTCTATCAAATATCACGTAACCTCTTACTAATTCACTATTTTGATTTACATTTATAATATCGGACCTAATACTCTCTTTTTTTACTGGGTAATCTTTATTAACTAATAGTAGATCCCCTTTATAAATTTGTTCCTTTGTGACCTCTATCTTTTCATTGTTCGCGGCTTTTACTTTATTATCTTTTTCTGCAATTTTAACGTCGATCTCCTTTTGAAATAATGGTGATATATAAAAGCCTACACATGCTGTACATACTATAAAAAGAGAAATAAATACCCACTTTTTCATTTCTAGTTCCTCCTTAACGTAACTTACGTATAGAATAGAAAAAACTATTAAAATAAAAAGTGGGGTAAAGTTTAAATTTTTATTAAATTGCTTTGCTCTCTTCTTTTGGTAATCTCACTTCAAATATCGTTCTAATTACGTTACTTTCAGCAGAGATTGTCCCATCATGCTGCTCGACAATATTTTTCGCAATAAATAACCCAAGGCCTGTACCACCTTGCTGCTCTGATCTTGCCTTATCACCTGTATAAAACATATCAAAAAGATACGGTAAATCTTCTTCTGGAATGCTATCTCCGTAATTAATGATTTGTACAACTACCTCTTCACTCTCAATATATCCGTTCACATCGACAAATTTTCCATCATACCCATAGCGAATCGCATTCGTTAAAAGATTTTCAAATACTCGAGCTAACAATTTCCCGTCACCGTTAATAGGTAAATGCGGATCCACATTCAATCTTGCTTCTAAATTCTTTTTCTCTAATAACGGATATAATTCTTCATCTAACTGTATAAGTAATTCACTTATATCAATCACTCTTTTATCAAGCTGTAACATACCATAATTCATTCTCGTTATTTCAAATAATTCATCAATTAAACTTTCCAGTCTTTCGGATTTCGTAAAAGCAATTGTGGAAAAATGTTTAATTTGTTCCTTCGTCAAATTCTCATCTTTAAGAATTAAATCTAAATAACCTAAAACAGATGTTAGCGGCGTTCTTAAATCATGAGCTAAGTTAACAATTAACTGATCTTTACTGCTTTCCGCAAAATCTCCTCGTTCCACTGCTTCTTTTAGTTTTTCACTCGCTACATTAATTTCGCCCGCGATATATCCAAACTCATCATTTGATGAAACACTAACTTGGTTTGTAAAATCTCCATTCGCAAGATGATGAATCCCGTTTGAAATCTCATCAAAATACTTTAAATACGGTCTAGTAAGGAAGAAGAAAAACATAATGGACAGAGGGATGAAAATAATTAAAAAGAAATTAATATCACCAATTTGTCTTACCATTGAACGAAACTGGGCTAACGGATCCTCATAACGAACTACTAATTTATAATAGAGACGTAGCCCTTCATAAATTAAATACGTTACGCCAGCAGCTAATATCATACTTAACGCAAATAGCATAACCATCTTTGAACGAAAGCTTCTCATCTTTTTAGCCATTGAAAGTATACCCTACTCCCCATACTGTTTTTATTAACTTATTCTTTCTTTTATCTTCCCCAAGTTTTTTCCGCAAAGTACGAATATGTACCATAACTGTATTTCCGCCTTCATAATAATCATCTGCCCATACTTGCTGAAAAATGTTTTCCACACTATACACTTTCTTCGGGTGACTTGCTAATACATATAAAATATCAAATTCTTTTGGTGTTAATTCAATTGGCTCTCCGTACACATTTACTGTTCTTCGCTCAGGATCAATAACAATCCCACCAATTTCCAAAGCTAATTTACTTTCTTCTATTCTCGGCTGATTTAACGTAAGAAAGCGGCGTAGTTGTGCATTTACACGTGCAACTAATTCAATCGGCGTAAAAGGTTTCGTCATATAATCATCTGCACCTAGTACAAGACCTGTCACCTTATCAAAATCAGATGTTTTCGCACTTAAGAAAATGATTGGCATATGATGCTTCGCGCGAATTTGGCGAGTCACTTCATAACCATCCATTTTCGGCATCATAATATCTAAAACCACTAAGTCGATTAGCTGTGTTTGAATAATATGCATGGCTTCTTCTCCATCAGCTGCTTTAACGACGTGGTACCCCTCTTTTTCTAAATGTATCTCAATTAAGTCAGCAATTTCTGCCTCATCATCAGCTATTAAAATTGAAATGCGCTTCATTTTACTCCCCCTTTTATACGCTCGATTTTAAACTAGTCTATCCAATTTGTACAATAAGAAAAGGCTACTCATAAGAGTAACCTTTGTTATTTCATCTTTCAAACACAATCCGCTGCTTCGTTATTTCTTCCAAACTGCCTCGATCTACTTCATACTCACGTTCAATACTTTGGGGTACCCTTACTTTTCCGCCCTCAAGCATCACTTCCGGTGAAATAATATCCTTCTCCCAATGTCTACTAGAAGCAGATATGTCTCCAGGAATCGTAAAGTTCGGCAATGAAGCAAGCGCAACGTTTTGTGCCCGTGATATCCCCATCTCTACCATACCGCCGCACCAAACTGGTATGTTACGCTCCATGCAATAATTATGAATTTGCACCGATTCTGTTAATCCGCCCACTCGCCCTGGTTTAATATTAACGATGCGGCAACTGCCAAGCGTAATCGCAACACGTGCGTCTTCTAAACTATGGATGCTTTCATCTAAACAAATCGGTGTTTCAATTTTCTTTTGCAACTGTGCATGATCCAGAAAATCGTAATCCGCTAACGGCTGCTCAATCATCATAAGTTGGAATTCATCTAACCGTTTCAACTTTTCAGTATCCGCTAACGTGTACGCTGAATTCGCATCAGCCATTAATGGAATGTGCGGAAATTCTTTACGAATTTCTTTCAATAACTCGTAGTCCTGCTCTGGCTTTATTTTCACCTTAAAGCGCTCGTATCCTTCTTTTGCGTACTTCTCGATTTGTTTTAACATAACGGGAATCGTATTAATCCCAATCACAACTCCGACTTCAATTTCAGATTTAGTTCCGCCAAGTAACGTCGCTAACGACTTCTTTTGACGCTTCGCATATAAATCCCAAATGGCACCCTCAACTCCTGCCTTTGCCATTCGGTTTCTCTTTATATGCTGAAACAAAGACGATACTTCATTCGGATGAGAAATTTCAGCTTTCAATAAATCAGGTATTAAAAAATCCTGAAGTACATGCAGCGCTGTCTTCACCGTTTCTTCCGTATACCACGGTTCAGAGAATGCAACGACTTCCCCAAATCCAATGTGCCCGTCTGTATCTTCTAATTCAACGACGATACTTTCACGCTTTTCATAAGTTCCGTAGCTTGCCGCAAATGGGATAACGAGCGGCATCTCCGTTATATAAAGTGTCGCTTTTTTGATTTTCACTTACATCTCCTCCACTAATTGTCTTAACTCTCGTCTTAACAATTTCTTCGAAGCATTTCGTGGTAATTCCTCTAAGAAACATGCTTTCTTCGGCACTTTATATTTCGCTAATTTCTCCTCGCAAAAATGCAGAATTTCTTCTTCTGTTACCTCTCCACTTTTTACAACAAAAGCAGCGGGTACCTGTCCCCATTTATCGTCAGCCATACCGACAACACCGGCTTCCGCTACCGCTGGATGAGAGAGTAGTACTTCTTCAATTTGAGCTGGATATATATTTTCTCCGCCTGAAATGATTAAATCACTGCGGCGATCTAATACATATAAAAATCCTTCCTCATCTAAATAACCGAGGTCGCCAGTATGAAGCCAGCCATTTTGAATTGTTTCGCGCGTCGCATCTTCACGGTTAAAATAGCCACCTGTTACGTTCGGTCCTTTTACAACAATTTCACCTTCAGCACGGGGCGGCACTACTACGCCGTCTTTTTCAATACGAAGTTGGCATTGAAATAGTGGTTTTCCAGCCGATCCTACTTTCGTTAACATATAATCTGCTGATAACGTACAAATTTGCGACGACGTTTCTGTCATACCGTACGTTTGATACACAGGAATTCCTTTTTCCACACACGTTTCTAATAAGGGCTTCGGCGCTGGTCCCCCGCCAAGTAACATGCATCGTAAAGAAGATGGATATGTCTCTTCTCCAAGTCGTTCTAATAAATCTGTTAGCATTTTAGAAACGACAGAAATAATCGTAACGCCTCTCGTTTGAAGTGCTTTATGAATGAAATTAGCATCATATTTCGGAACGAGTAAAATGCGCATACCGTACATAATATTTTTCATTAAAAGAGACAACCCGCCAACGTGGAACATTGGCATACAAGCTAACCAACAATCATCATCACGAAGCCCTAAATTAAGCGAAGAACCGACTGCGCTTGCCCAGTGGTTACCGTATGTTAAAATAACGCCTTTCGGTTTTCCTGTCGTCCCAGACGTATAAATAATTGTCATCGCTTCTTCTAAAGAGAATTCTTCTTGTATAAATGCTTCCGCCTTCGGTCCATTCATCACTTTGGCGAATGAATGGACGGGAACATCTTTAGCCTCAAAGTCCTGATCCGTTACTAAGCATACAACTTCAGCATCATCCATTTGCCAAAGTAGCTCTTCTCTTGAAAGACGCGTATTTAAAAGCACAGCTACTGCACCTACGTAAGATAGGGCATGAATAACTGTAATCATCTCCATACCATTTTTCATCAGAACAGCCACCTTTTGCCCACGCTTCACTCCTACATGTGAAAGGTGTTCACAAACAGATACTACTTTTTCATGCAGCTGCATAAAAGTAACCTTTTCATCCTCTATTTCAATTGCAGTGCGATCTGGTGTTAAAAACGCACGTTGCATTAACCAATTCGGCATCGTCTCCATCACTCATTCTCCTTTCATGAAAGAAAGAGACTTGATATGAAATCAAGTCTCTTAGTTGTTTTGTTTCCGGTGTGATCTCATCTAGCTACAGCAGCTAGAATGTTCGGTGGCTTCACTTCTTCCTACGAGGCAAAAAGCGCCTCTTTGTCAGAAGCTCCATCCCCCTCACATTCTGAACGAGCTACTTTCGCTTTTGGTTTCATCCAGCTACAGCGGCTAGAACAGTCGGTCGTTTCACGCCTTCCTACGAGGCAAAAAGCGCCTCTACGTCAGGAGTTCCAACGCCCTCTTGTTCTAAGCGAGCCGCTTCCGCTTTTGATCACGGGAAACGAGGGAATTGACCGAAGTCCGGACTGCGTTTTTCTTTGAACGCGTCACGGCCTTCTTTTGCTTCGTCAGTTGTGTAGTACAATAACGTTGCATCTCCAGCTAGTTGTTGAATACCAGCTAGACCGTCTGTGTCTGCGTTGAATGCAGCTTTTAGGAAACGAAGTGCCATTGGGCTGTTTGCTAAGATTTCTTGTGCCCATTGTACTGTTTCTGCTTCAAGCTCTTCTAATGGTACTACTGTGTTTACTAAGCCCATATCAAGCGCTTCCTGTGCGTTGTATTGACGGCATAGGTACCAAATTTCGCGAGCTTTCTTGTGACCTACCATACGAGCTAAGTAACCAGCTCCGTATCCACCGTCAAAGCTTCCTACTTTAGGACCTGTTTGTCCGAATACAGCGTTGTCTGCAGCGATTGTTAAGTCACATACGATATGAAGTACGTGTCCACCACCGATTGCATAACCTGCTACCATTGCGATAACTGGTTTAGGAATTGCGCGAATTAGACGTTGTAAGTCTAATACGTTTAAACGAGGGATTTGGTCGTCACCTACATATCCACCATGACCGCGAACTTTTTGGTCGCCGCCAGAACAGAATGCACGTCCACCTTCACCTGTTAAAATGATAACGCCAACATTTGCATCATCACGAGCGTGTGCAAAAGCGTTGATTAACTCCATTACCGTTTTAGGACGGAATGCGTTATGTACTTCAGGACGGTTAATCGAAATCTTTGCGATACCATTGTATGTTGAATAAATAATATCTTCGTAATTGCCTTCTTTTACCCATTCAATAGCCATTACAACTACCTCCTTGTATATTTCTGATCTCCTCTATAAGCGTAGCTTTCTTCTTAGATGAAAAAGCATCACTGCATAGTTTTTAGAAATCCCTTTACTATTGTATCAAACTTTTCCGGTTGTTCCACATGAATTGCATGGCCAGCACCATCAATTTTGACAAATTTCGCATGAGGGATGCATTTTTCAATGTTTTTTAATATGCGAAAGAACTTTTCATCATACTCCCCGTTCATTAAAAGAACAGGTATTTTTAGGTTTTGCAGCTCGTTCCACCATGAAGGCTGAGCCCCTGTTCCCATGCCGCGCAAGCTATTTGCAAGTCCTTTTGGATTGTTAGCAAGTCGTTCTTTTCGCACCGCTTCTTGTGCGTTTTTTGCTAAACATTTTTGCGTTTCAAACAGAGGGATATTTTCCCACATCGTTACAAAGCTTTCGATGCCTTCTCGCTCAATTTTATCAGCAAGTCGCTCATCTTTTTCACGACGTTCTTTTCTATCCTCTTCACTTTCAAGACCAGCTGTACAATTTTCTAATAAAAGAGAATGTACATACTCTGGATATAGACATGCCATCGTAATCGCCAGTCTACCGCCCATTGAATAGCCGAGTATGTGCGCTTTTTCAATATGAAGATAATCTAGTAATTCTTTCATTTGTAGTGCTGTATTTCGAATATCATAATGAGTCACATCTGCAGGACTTTCCGTTTTTCCGTGCCCCACAATGTCTACTAGAATGACTTGAAACTGCTCGCCCCAAGAAGGAATAAAGGAACGCCACGTTTCCATGCTTCCCGTAAAACCATGAAGAAGTAGAAGTGGTTCCCCGCTTCCGACTACTTCATATTTATAGGATACACCTTGCAACGTTACGTTCATTTTGATTCACCTTGCAAAGATGTAGTAATAACGTCCATTGTTTTCGCCCATAATTCACGATGTAATTTCAAGTTTTCTTCGCGATTCGTACAAATTTCCACAACGTGTAATCCTTTCGCTGTCGTTCCAGTTTGTACTTCTTCTCGGAAGTTTTCCCATCCATTCACCCGGCTAAATGAACCACCATACATTTTGACAACATGCTCGTAATCAAGCCCAATTGGTGTTCCAAATAATGATTCGAAATGTTCCTTTTTCTCATATTGTGGTAAGAATGAGAAAATACCTCCGCCATCATTATTTACAACAACAATCGTTATATTTAACTCATGTAATTTTGCGGCTAATAACCCGTTTAAATCGTGATAAAATGATAAGTCACCAATTACTAATACGAGTGGATCACAAATAATACTCGCTCCTAAAGCTGTTGAAATGATTCCATCAATACCATTTACACCACGATTTGCCATCACTTGAATATTTTTATCCGATGTGAAGAAAAATGAATCTGTATCGCGAATTGGCATACTATTACTCGCAAATAACGTTGCGCCTTCTGGTAATACACGAACAATATCCGTAATGACTTTTCCTTCAAATGCAGTTTCATATGTTTCCATTTCACGAAGCGCTTCCTTCGTTTTCTCGTTTATATGTTTCCACATTCCGAACCAATCATTCGTTTTCATAACTGGCATTTTCTCTATTAATGTCCTGCAAAAATCAACATCACTTGCTTGTACAACTTCTGTCGCAACAAGAGCTGGATCTCTCCATTGTCCGGATTCATCAACAACGATATGAACTGCTTTCGTTTGTTTTTTAATGAACTGCGTTAATGCTTTAGAAACAGGCATTCCACCAAAGCGAATTAAAACGTCCGGTTTCCACGTTTCCTTTAACAGTTCATTTCGTAAAAATGTATCGTAACAGTCGATTACCATCGTTTTATCGTGATGTCCACTGCGAATATTAGAAAGTGGATCCGCTAATATTGGATATCCCGTTTTTTCAGCTAGTTGTGCCGCAAACGCTGCGATTTCTGAATGACTATCATCTCCACAAATAATAAGCCCCTTTTCCATATGTGAAAGGCGCCCTACAAGAGAATCTACATATTCACTCGGCATCATCACGTTCCCTTGCTGAACTACTCCTGTATATTCCCCGCGTCCTTTATCCCATAAACTTTCTAATGAGAAATCTGGGATAAGCGGCTCGCGAACTGGAAAATTAAGATGAACAGGTCCTTGCGGCGCTAAACAAGCATTTGCTATCACACGTTGCGTCGTCATGCGAGCATAATGATACATCGCTTCACTCGCTTCTGGAAGTGCCATCTCTGTAAATTGCTTCACAAAAGTACCGTATAAATTAAACTGATTCATCGCCTGTGGTGCACCCACATCTCTTAATTCATGCGGTCTATCTGCCGTTAAAATGATAAGCGGCACCCTTGAATGAAAAGCTTCACATACAGCTGGATAATAGTTCGCTGCTGCCGTTCCTGACGTACATAATAGTGCAACAGGTCGTTTTTTTGCTTTTGCAATGCCGAGCGCAAAAAATCCTGCTGATCTTTCGTCTACATGTAAATATGTTTTCATTCCTTCATGTTGTTCCATTAGTAAGGCAATCGGCGTTGACCGTGAGCCAGGACTAATGACAACATCACATACATTTAGACGCGTCAGTTCATCCACGAACGCGCCTAAATAATATGATAATGCTTCTATATGATTGTTCATTTCATTAATTCCTCCAAAGCACCAAGCATCGGTCTAAACTTCAAACTTGTTTCTTCATATTCAAGCTGCGCTACTGAATCGATTACGATACCACAGCCAGCAAATAAGGATGCTTTCTCGCCATTTAATAATCCGCAGCGAAGTGCAACCGCAAATTCACCATTTCCTTCATCATCTATAAAGCCAATTGGTGCACCATACAATCCTCTATCTAAAAGCTCTACATCACGGATTAATTTCAATGCCTCATGACGAGGTGTACCACCAAGAGCTGGCGTTGGATGCAATTCTTCTACCATCGCTAAAAGACTTGTATCACCTTTCGCTTCTACTGGTGTATATAAATGGATTAAGTTTTTCGTCGTTAATAAGCCTGGGCTCTCCGGAATATTAACAGATTCACAATGCTCACTTAGCACACCTCGAATCATATTAACTACATAACCGTGTTCAGCCAAATTCTTTTCATCATGAAGAAGCGTCTCACCATTTTGTTTACTTTCTTCTATAGAATTACCATGACCAATTGAACCCGCAAGGCACATCGATGTAAACTTCTCGCCTTCTTTTCGAATCAATCGCTCAGGTGTCGCCCCTAAGAAACATGCTCCTTTATAATCAAAAGAAAATACGTAACAATCCGGTTGCCCAATGCGAAGCGCTTCTAAAACAAGAGCGGAATCAATATGCTGATCCATCGTCAATTTTAGCTCCCTTGCTAATACAACCTTCTGCACGTTCCCTTGCTTCATTTCATCCTGCACTTTGCCAATCGCATTCATCCAGCCCTTCGGATCAACTTCTACTTTCGAAGTAGTTGTTAGTTTATCTCCTTCTAATGCACATTTACTCTCTTGTAAAATTCTCTCTTCTAAAGAAATAATTTCGTTAGAAAGAGTTTCTGCGCAATCTTCAGCTGAAACGAACTTATTAATGGTTAACCACGCTTTTTCATTTTTTACAGTTAATAAAAATGCTGGTAGTGAAAATGTGGTGTCATCAAATTCTTTCCAAAGATTTGTTTTTTCTTTTTCTTGGTCAAATGAAAATCCACCAAATAAAAGAGGACCTGTTCCAAATTCGTATCCTTCTCTTTGTACAAATGCTTTCTCTTTTACTTTATCCCACTCGTCACGAGCCGTTTGAAAGCGTTTGTGAGAAGAAGTTGCTATAGTGAAAACAGAGCCAATTCCAGCAAATATTACATGCTGAGCTGGGTCTGCAAAATAACATCTATTTTCGAATGAGATCCTTTTTCCTGCTGCATAAAACAGAAGCGGATCTATCCAGTCTATTTGTTTTACGAAGCTAACCAATATTTTTTCATCAGTTGCACGCTTAATGGCTGCACTAAGAACTTCTTGCAAGCCTATTTGTTTCGTTTGAATCACAATTGTCTCCCCCCTATGGGCGAAAAATAGTCATAATTACGCTTGATTTTAAGATACACCTCAAACGAAAGGCCTGTCAACGTTTAGCATTTCTGAGAAATTCACCTTCTCTTCCTAGAAAATAAACGTTGACACTAAATGATGCTTTTTCTACACTTAGTTGTGTACAATATGTGACCAAAGGAGGATTCAACATGGAAATGAACGTCGAAACGAATTCCTCTCCTACGGCGCCAAAGCCAAGTAAGCAAACCGGCTGGCGCATTTGGTGGAGTTTACTACGTCCCCATACATTAACAGCAGCTTTCGTTCCTGTTTTCATCGGAACAGCCTATGCGATGCAGGTCGGAGGTATAAATCAAATACATCTCCCTCTTTTCCTTATGATGCTTCTCGCTTGTCTTCTCATTCAAGCAGCAACAAACATGTTTAATGAATACTTTGATTATAAAAGAGGGCTCGATCACGAAGGGTCAGTTGGTATCGGCGGCGCTATCGTTCGCGATGGCATTCAGCCGAAAACAGTGCTTAACTTAGCATTTGGATTTTTCGGGATCGCAATACTATTAGGTGTTTATATTTGTATGAATTCTAGCTGGTGGCTTGCTGCAATCGGTCTTGTTTGTATGGCCGTTGCCTACCTTTATACAGGTGGCCCACTTCCAATTGCCTATACACCATTTGGAGAGTTAACAGCCGGATTATTTATGGGTGTCATTATTATCGGGATTTCATTCTTTATTCAAACTGGAACTGTAACATCAGAAGTCATTTTATTATCTATTCCAAGCTCCATTTTAATTGGTGCCATTTTACTAGCTAATAACATTCGTGACTTAGATGGCGATAAAGAAAACGGTCGTAAAACGTTAGCAATTCTCGTCGGACGCGAAAGAGCCGTTGGTGTACTTGCTTCTATGTTCATCGTTTCTTATATTTGGACAATCGCTCTAATTATCGTTAACATCGTATCACCATGGATGCTTATCGTGTTTTTAAGTGCACCGAAAGCATTAAAAGCGACGAAAGGCTTTATCGGTAAAAGTATTCCAATGGAAATGGTACCTGCTATGATTGCAACAGCAAAAACAAATACAATTTTCGGTCTCCTAATGGGAATCGGATTATTGCTTGGATACTTCTTATAAAAAGGAGCTGCTTACGCAGCTCCTTTTTTTATATACCAACTTCTAAGTTGAAATTCATCTCATAATTCCCACCTCCAACGCTCATACTATGTAAAGAAACTGAATTGTAGGAAGGTGGACGACTATGTTAACTCCACAACAAATAAATCAATTTAAATCTATTTTAGAAAAACAACAGCAAGAAGTTGAACAAACAATACAAACTCATGAGAATACAGATCGTGCTTCTGAACGTGATTCAGTGGGAGAATTGTCTAGCTATGACAACCATCCAGGTGATATGGCTACAGAATTGTACGAACGTGAGAAAGATTTCGGACTCATCGAATTTTGGCATAAACAACTAGAAGATACGAAACATGCCCTGCAAAAAATTGAAGCTGGTACGTACGGTATTTGCGAAGTGTCTGGTGAGGAAATTCCGTTCGAAAGATTAGAAGCAATGCCGACTGCTACAACGTGTATACAGCACACTACAAATAAATTGGATATGAACACGCGACCAGTTGAAGAAGAGGTGTTGGCTCCTTCGTTTCATAAGCACGACGAAGATCATTCTGTAGAGTACGATGCTGAAGATGCATGGCAAGACGTCGCAAATTACGGAACGTCTGAAACTCCATCTGATTTAGAAAGACAAGATTCCAAAAACTATAATGGCATGTACGTAAATAGTGAAGAGAATGTAGGCTTCGTTGAGGATTTTGAAAACTTTATTGGTACGGATATGTATGGTAAAAACCCACAAGTTTTCGCTACAGAGGAACATGAAGAATATGAGCAAATGCTTGATGACTTTGAAGAACGTACTTTTAAAGGTGAATTATCTTCAAATGAATCTAGCTCCAAAGAATAAAAAAAGCATTCCGAAATTCGGAATGCTTTTTATCGTTAGCTAATTAGTTTTTTGTAACGTTAGCTGCTTGTGGTCCGCGGTTGCCTTCAACGATTTCGAAAGAAACTTCTTGACCTTCTTCTAAAGTTTTGAATCCGTCGCCTTGAATAGCTGAGAAATGTACGAATACGTCTTCTCCGCCTTCAACTTCGATGAAACCGAAACCTTTTTCGCCGTTAAACCATTTAACTTTACCTGTTTGCATGTCATGTACCTCCTAAATAAAAATGAAACTATGAATCCACATGAAAAGGTGGATATAAAGGACATGAATGTATAACAAGCTTACAGCCTTTAATTCAACGTGCTTTATTTCCGTACCACATTATGTAGCTCAATAGTGATTTCACTATATCACGCTCAATCCAAAACGTCAAATGAGAACACTTTCACTCCAGCGTTTTTTATAATCCTAGTATAACCATAAATTCCTATTCTATTTTACTTTTATTTGAAAATTAACAAAACTGTAGTTTTCTAATCTCTTTAAATTCTGTACAATATGATTATCTATTACATTGAGGTGAAAAAAATGAGGGCACATGAAATCGAATATAAATTATATGGCGATGATATGCAGTTCGTTGAAATTGAATTGGACCCAGAAGAAAGCGTTATCGCTGAAGCTGGCGCAATGATGATGATGGAAGATCATATTGAAATGGAAACAATCTTCGGCGATGGTTCAGGACCATCTGGCGGCTTATTTGGGAAATTAATGGGCGCTGGTAAACGTCTCGTTACAGGTGAAAGCATGTTTATGACTGTATTTACAAATACAGGTCATGGCAAACGCCACGTATCATTCGCCGCTCCATATCCAGGAAAAATTATCCCTGTTGATTTAACAGAATATCAAGGAAAAGTCGTTTGTCAAAAAGACGCATTTCTTTGTGCCGCAAAAGGTGTTTCTATCGGAATCGAGTTTACAAAGAAAATTGGAACTGGTTTCTTCGGTGGTGAAGGTTTCATCATGCAGAAACTTGAAGGTGACGGACTTGCTTTCATGCACGCAGGTGGAACAGTATATAAACGTGAATTGAAACCTGGTGAAAAACTTCGCATTGATACAGGCTGTCTCGTTGCAATGACAAAAGACGTTAACTATGATGTTGAATTCGTTGGAAAAGTAAAAACAGCTCTATTTGGCGGTGAAGGTTTATTCTTCGCAACATTAGAAGGTCCTGGAACTGTTTGGATTCAGTCTTTAACACTTAGTCGCTTAGCAGCGCGCCTTACAAGCCCAGCAGCTCAAAGCAGCGGTGAAGGCAGCGTTTTAGGCGGACTTGGTCGCCTTTTAGATGGGAAAGAATAAATAGTGTCCTTCTGGGGCCATAGCCATCAACTTAAGAGAATGAATAAAATTAAAACACCCTTTCATAGTACTGCATGAAAGGGTGTTTTAATTTACGTCTACAAACAACAATACGTTGGTTGAGGAGTTACGCATACTAGGTGAAGAATTCCGAAATAATTTTTCCGAATCATCAGTCCATGGGGTTAGATAATATGTCCAGACGTAATGCTGTCCTCGTTTTTCTCCATTTTGGTTCACTCCGCATTATTTAGATAAAATCTGCCTTAAACTAATGGGGCAGGTTAGTTTAATAAGGTAACATTTGGATTTAAATAGATATAAGTAAAAAATTAATAAGGTTTACTTCAGTAAAATAAGGTATATTATATTTGTTGAATAGATTCTCTTTAAAGACAAGAAAAGTAGGTGAGCAAAGTGGGAAAATATCAATTGGATTACAAAAGTCAGGTAGCTGTGGCAAAGTTTCATGAAAAACAGACGCCTGCCAAATTTGATAAAAAGCAGCAACTTGAAAAATTGCGTGCGGAGTATTTGAAAAAGAAGCAAAAACAAACTGATAAATAACATGTTACGTTTTCCCTATTTTTTTGTATATGGTGCAAACAAACACAAGAAAATAGGGAAGTTATTCATCGTTCAAATATATACAGGCTATTTTTTCAAACCTCTTACTTAATGAAAAAGTCGATTCCTTGAGATGGAAATCGACTTTTTTATTTAGGTGGACTATACAAACCATTTTTAACCATATAACATTCCATCGCTTCATTAAGCCATAACTCTTCTTCCTCTGTATAAGGAGAAGGCATCATATTATTATATTGTTCTTCTACATTCTCTAATTTACCTAGAAAATACATTGTCTCTTCGCCGACATACTTAAGAGTCGCTTTCATATGTTCATCAACCAATTTTTGCACTTCTGAATCCTCAATTTGTCTTCCAAATAACCTTTTCACTTCTTTTGCTAAACGCAGAAACTCTTTATCAAGTGCTATGCCCTCTTCTTCCGGCTTATTATATAATCCATCAGCCACTTCTTGTGATACATATTCTTCAAGCCATAAACGTTGTTCGTTTTCTTTTTGGATACTATTAATTAAGCTCATTAATATGTTACTATCTACCTCTTCATCTTCCTTAAGGCATACCATTGTTCGTTCAATCGCCTTTATCGAAACTTCAAGTTGTTTTTTCTTTTCTTCAAAAGCTACCCTTTGATTTTGTAATGTTTCTTTTAAGCTTATATTCAAACTTTTCATATTGAGCATGACACGAATTTCTTCTAAGCTATATCCTAATACTTTAAGACTCACTATTTTTTGGAATGCTAATATATCTCTATCTTTATATACACGGTGTCCTGAACTCCTATTCTTTTCAGGTTTAAGCAATCCAATTTCATCGTAATATTGTAGTGTCCGTATTGATGTGCCTGTTCTCTTTGAAAACTCACCAATTGAATAGCCGTCCTTTTTGCTCATCCTACACTCCTCCTATCAATATGTTTACAAAAATCATACTCCCTCACGTAACTGTAGGTTCAAGCCTTTTTTCAAAAAGAATGAATCAAGTCCCTCACTGCATATATTGAACTATACCTTTTCTTAAGGAGGGCTTTCTTGATGCGTACTCCTTTATCCTTCGATAAAGATACTGCCATATTATTAGCATCTTGCTGCGATCTAACGTATGAACAATATAAACAAAATGGGATTTTTGAAATACCTGATGGATTCCAATATGTACAAGGCTTTCAAGGAAAAGCGATTCAAACGATGGAATGGTTTGGGTTCGTATTAGAATCTGAAGATACAATTATTGTAGCTTTTAGGGGTACACAAACAGATACAGACTGGATTATCGATTCACTCGTCAACCAAAGACCATACCCATACGCTTTAAATAGCGGGAATGTCCATAACGGCTTCCTTTCTATTTATGAATCTTGCCGAGACTCTATTATGGATATGCTCGTATCATTGCCAGCCCATAAGAAACTTCTTGCAACAGGTCATAGCTTAGGAGGGGCACTCGCTACATTACACATACTAGATGCACGTATAAATACTGCCTTCTCACAGTACGGTCTTTATACATTTGCCTCTCCAAAAGTTGGAGATATCGCCTTTCGAAATTATTATAAACTGCAAGTAGCTAGTAGCTTTCGTTTCGTCAACTTATTCGATGTCGTTCCACTTCTCCCTCCCCGAAACATAAATTTTAATGATCGTGATTGGGAATATGCACACGTTCATCACAACATGACATTTACGAAAAATACAAAATCCATTATAAATAATCATTCCATTACAACATACAAAACATGTCTGACCTCTCATTTTTAAACAGTAAACAATTGGAAATTAAATATTTGTATACTATAATAATCTATGAAACGACTTTCGGATGAGGGGACCTTACATGCTAAAATTTTTCTTTGCACTTTTTCTTATAATAATTTTTTCGTTTACAGGTTTCTTTACATTTTCATACTTTGCGACAGGGGAATATGGTGGAACAGGTATAATATATACCGCTATCCCATTTCTTTCTTAAGCAAAATAAGTAAAACGAGCTTAATCTCATTAAGCTCGTTTTATTTTTCTAAGCAATCATATTCCTGTTTTAAAAGTGAATAAATAAAAGCCCCTTCAAAAGGGGCTTTTATCTAAAACAGTTTAACAGTATTACCAATTCCCCAAATTTCATTACTGTACTGCAAAATTGTTCGATCACTCGCAAAATGCCCAGATTGTGCAATGTTCAAAATCGACATTTCCAGCCATTTCTGCCTATTTTCATAGGCCCTTCCGACAGCTTCTTGTCTTTCAGCATATGGGCTAAAATCTCGAAGAACGAAGTATTCATCGTTTTGAATAACGAGAGAATCATAAATCGCTTCAAATTCAGCTCCCGATTGTGCAAAAAAACCATTCGTTAACTGATCTACTACTTTTTTAATGTGCATATTATGGTGATAATAATCACTTGCACGATATCCACCATTTTGATAGTAATGAAGAACCTCATCTGCCGTTAAGCCAAAAATGAAGCAGGCATTATCACCGACCCGGTCTTTTATTTCAATATTAGCCCCATCTAACGTTCCGAGTGTGATTGCACCATTCATCATGAATTTCATGTTACCTGTTCCCGATGCTTCTTTACTCGCAGTTGAAATTTGTTCACTTACATCTGCCGCCGGGAATATATCTTCAGCTAAAGAAACTCGGTAGTTTTCTAGAAAGATAACTTTCATAAACTGACTTACGTACGGATCATTATTTACTTTTCTTGCAAGCTCATTTATTAATTTAATAATTTTCTTCGCATAATAATAGCCAGGTGATGCTTTTGCTCCAAAAATAAAAGTACGCGGGTAAAATGAAAAACTAGTATCCTCTTTTAAACGGTTATACAAGTATAAAATATGAAGAACATTTAATAATTGTCGTTTATAGGCATGTAGCCTTTTCACTTGCACATCAAAAATAGAATTTGGATCAATCGCGATCCCCATTTTATTATGAATGCGCTCCGCTAAAATAATCTTACGCTCTTGTTTTACCCCTGCAAGCTTTTCTTGGAAACTAGCATCGTGTTGAAATGTTTGCAGCGCTTGAAGCTTAATCGGTTCTTTCTTCCACTCTGTTCCAATCGCTTCCGAAATCAGATCCGTCAGCTGCGGATTCGCCTTCATTAGCCAGCGCCTATGAGCAATTCCATTCGTTTTATTATTAAACTTATCTGGATAAAATTCATAGAACAATCGCATTTCACGCTGCTTTAAAATTTCTGTGTGGATTTTCGCTACACCATTAACGCTATGGCTGCCAACAATCGCTAAATGAGCCATTTTCACAAGGTCATGCGCAATAATGGCCATGTCCTCAATACGCTTCCAATCGTACGCATAACGGTCCCAAAGCTCATGACAGAAACGTTCATTAATTTCTTCAATAATCATATAAATTCTCGGTAATAACGGTTTAAAAATGTGAATTGGCCATTTCTCAAGCGCTTCTGATAACGTCGTATGATTCGTATAGGAAATCGTCTGCGTTGTTATGTGCCAAGCTTCTTCCCATGTCAATTTTTCTTCGTCTAATAAAATACGCATAAGTTCTGGAATTGCTAGAACTGGATGTGTATCGTTTATATGAATCGCGATTTTTTCATGTAACTGACGAAGACTACCGTATCTCTCCCTATGCATACGAACGATATTTTGCAAACTTGCTGATACGAGGAAATACTGTTGTTTCAAACGAAGTATTTTCCCCTCATCATGCGTATCATCTGGATATAAAAACTCCGATACAGCCTCTGTTTCACGCTTATATTTCAAAATATCTTTACAATTTTGCGGGAAAGGAACTGGCTCCGCATTCCAAAGTCTGAGCGTATTTACAGTACTTGTTTCATACCCTACAACTGGTACGTCGTATGGTACTGCCATAATAACTTCTGCATTTGTATGCCTGAACTCTAAACGCCCATCCATTTCTAGCGGTTCAACGTTTCCGAAATAACTTACTTCTACAGCTTGATCATACCTTCTTACTTCCCAAACATTTTCATGAAGAAGCCACTGTTCTGGAAATTCTACTTGATAGCCATCAACAATTTTTTGATCAAACAGGCCATGCTTATAACGAATACCACAGCCATGTCCTGGTAAGTTTAAAGAAGCAAGCGAGTCGAGGAAACAGGCTGCTAATCGTCCAAGTCCACCATTTCCAAGTCCTGCATCTGCTTCAACCGCTTCTAACTCGTGCAAAGAAATTCCAAGTTCAAAAAGCCCCTTCTCACATACATCCCTGATACCTAAGTTTAATATGTTACTTCCAAGCAAACGCCCAAGTAAAAATTCAATGGATAAGTAATACATTTGCTTTTGGTCTCCAGACCGATAACTTTCATTCGTTGCAATCCATTGACTATTCATATACTCACGTACCATATGACCGAGCGTATTATACTGATCACGAGTCGTAGAATCTTTGAAACTTTTCCCATACATCGTTTCTAATTTTTCTAAAAAAACGGATTTGAAGCTTTCAACATGAGTAAACATTTATTCACCACCTCAATGTTATTCCATGAGACTTTTATACAATTTCTTGTACGCAAGAGCCGATTTCCCCCAGCTATAATCTTCAGTCATCGCTTGCTTTACAAGCTTATCCCATACCGGTTTATCTTGATAAAACTCAATTGCACGAAGAATCGTATGTAACATGTCATGCGCATTAAAATTCGTAAAGCTAAAGCCATTCCCAATCCCAGTGTCCTCATCGTAAGAATGTACAGTATCATTTAATCCGCCTGTTTCTCTTACAATCGGAATCGTGCCATATGCTAGTGCAATAAGTTGTCCAAGGCCACACGGTTCAAACAGCGATGGCATTAAAAACAAATCGCTTCCCGCATATACTTGGTGCGCTAACTCTTCATTAAATCCGATATATACTTTTACCTTTTCTGGATACTCGTATGCCATCCATTCAAAGAACTGCTCGTATTCAGAATCTCCTGACCCTAAAATAATACATTGTACATCTTCTTCCATTATTTCACGGAATACAGTACGTACTAGATCAAGCCCCTTTTGCTTCGTTAATCGTGTTACCATCGAAATAACTGGCGTATCTTCTTTTTCTGGCAAACCAAAATAACGCTGCAATGCACGTTTATTTTCATTCTTTCCATCTAATGACTCTGCACTATACTGAGCGGTAATATACGAATCTGCTTCTGGATTATATACGCTCGTATCAATTCCGTTTACAATGCCACTAAGCTTATCGTTATTCTTTCGTAACAATCCATCTAACTTCTCACCGAAAAACTCATATTGAATCTCTTCTTTATATGTCGGGCTAACCGCTGTAATTTGGTCAGATGCGATAATACCGCCTTTCATAAAGTTCACGTTTCCATAAAACTCAAGCTGTTCACTATGAAAATATTCATGACCAAGCTCCAGTAAGTCGTACATCACTTCAGGAGGAAATACACCTTGGAACTGCAAGTTATGAATCGTATATACCGTTTTAATATGCTCATATAACGGGTTATCTTGATACTTTTCACGAAGCAAGAAATTAACCATAGCTGTGTGCCAATCATGGCTATGAAGAACATCTACTTCGAAATCAAGATGCGGAATACACTCTAAAACTGCTTTTGAAAAATAAGAAAAACGCTCCCCATCATCATAATGACCATATAGAGAATCTCTCTTAAAATAATATTCATTATCTATTAAGTAATACGTAATCCCATCCTGCTCACCTTTTAAAATCCCGCAATATTGGTTTCTCCATCCAAGAGGAACGTTAATTACTTTATGAAGCGTACATCCTTCTCTTAGCTCTTTCGGGATAAGACTGTAGTTCGGAAGTATAATGCGAACATTCACTCCTAATTTTTTTAATTCTTTTGGGAGCGCTCCTGCTACATCAGCTAGACCTCCGGATTTAATAAACGGTACACATTCTGATACTGCAAATAAAATATTCACCTGTTGTTCCACTGCACGAAAAGCGTATACATCACAAATCGCTCTTCTTACAGCTTCCTCCCTTCGAGTTTTCATGTAGAGTAAAACCATAATTAGTGGGGGTTTTCTAAATCCCCCACTAATTATGTACCCGCTATTTACGAATAACTATTAATTGTACTATTTTGTACACTACCTTTTTCTACAACATATGGCTCATCAGCACTTCCTTTTAACACTACGCCGTCGCCAATTTTCACGTCTTTATCAATAATAACACCGTCTATTATACAATTATCTCCAATTTTGCTCTTTTGCATAATAATGCTATTACGAACAATTGAACCTTTTCCAATTTTAACAGAACGAGAGATAACACTATTTTCTACTTCTCCTTCAATAATACTGCCGTTTGCAATCATTGTATTTTTCACGGCTGCACCCTTCAGATAACGAGTTGGTGGTTCATCTTTTACTTTCGTAAAGATCGGTGCTTCTTTCTTAAATAATTGCTTCCAAATAGCAGGCTGCAAAATTTCTAAGCTATGTTTATAGTAACTTTCAATTGAATCAATAATAGCTACATATCCTGTATGCTCATACGTAGCAATATGCAGTGATTTTCCGCGCTTTTCTCTCACTACATCAAATAAACTGTATTGCTCCACATCTTTATATGTCTCAAATAAATCTAACAATAATTGTTTCTTTAACACGTATGTTTGAAGCGAAACCCCTTCATGACAAACTTCAGTAATATCAGCTTCCGTATGTATATGTCGCTCTAACACCGCTTGAAAATTTAACGCTGTTACAAGATGGCTATTCGTAATAACAACATACTCTTCTCTGCTTCTTAGAAAATAATCAATATGTCTTCTAAAATGTGCAAAAGATCCAAATTCGTCATGATCACATTGGCAGTTCGGTGGGAATAAAAACAGGCCATCACGCTTTCTATCTAAATCCCACTGTTTTCCTGAACCGACATGATCCATTAAAGAGCGATTTTTATGACTTGTAAAAACCGCCACGCTATGAATATTAGAATTCACCATATTTGAAAGCATGAAATCAATGAGTCGATAACGGCCTCCAAACGGTAACGCCGCTAATGAACGATGCCCTGTTACTTTCTTTAAGGAAGGAAAACTTCCCGTTGCATTAATAATTCCTAACATTTTTTCTCCCATTCATTTCATCCCCCTTTTCTATTTTCCTTCAGCAATTAGTACTACATCGTCAACATTTTTTTCTGGGCGAATTATTGTCCCATCTTCAATAACCATTTCTGATCCAACAATCGCTCTTTCAATCACAACGTTTTTACCAATCTTTGCCCCAGGCATAACGACAGAATCGATTACCATACTACCTTCTTCTACCGTTACTCCTTGGAATAAAACAGAATGCTTCACGTCCCCTTCAATGACGCACCCTTCATTAATAAGTGATTCTTCTACTTTTGCCTGTTCCGCAATATATTGAGGTGGCTCATTTGGGTTCACAGAATAAATGCGCCAATTACGATCGTTCAAGTTCAACGATGTTTCATCACGAAGTAAATCCATATTCGCTTCCCATAAGCTTTTCACCGTTCCAACATCTTTCCAATATCCTTCAAACGGATACGCCATCAACTTCTTCCCTTCATCTAATAAAAGTGGAAGTACATCTTTTCCGAAGTCATTACTAGATTCAGGATTTCTTGCATCCATCTCTAAATATTCTTTTAAAATAGCCCAGTTAAAAATATAAATTCCCATTGATGCAAGATTACTTCTTGGAAATTGCGGTTTCTCCTCAAATTCAACAACTTCCATCTCTTCATTTGTATTCATGATGCCAAAGCGACTTGCTTCATCCCAAGGCACTTCAATAACGGAAATTGAAACATCTGCTTCTTTCTCAATATGGTAATCTAGCATTTTACTGTAATCCATTTTATAAATATGGTCTCCTGATAAAATAAGGACATATTCTGGTTCGTACTGACTTAAATAGTTTAGGTTTTGATAAATAGCACTTGCCGTACCTGTATACCACTTCACCCCTGAAGACTCCGCATAAGGAGGTAATACAGTGACTCCACCGTTTACACGATCAAGATCCCAAGCATTTCCGATTCCAATATAATTATGAAGTTCTAGCGGTTGATATTGTGTTAAAATCCCCACCGTTTCAATACCGGAGTTTGCGCAGTTACTTAACGTAAAATCAATAATGCGATATTTACCACCAAATGGAACAGCTGGCTTGGCTAAATTTTTTGTTAATGCACTTAAACGACTACCTTTTCCCCCTGCTAGTAACATTGCTACGCACTTTTGTTTTTGAGCCATCTTGTTTTTTACTCCCCTTTCTCGTCTTCACTGGTCGTAATATGGATACGCCAAATGGTGGAATTATAATTTCTACATGTGCCGCTTGGTTATGATATGGCTCTAGAATCGTCTTGAGACGTTTCTTATTCACTTGCCCCGATCCGCCATATTGCGCCGAGTCACTGTTTAAAATCTCGTTATAATACTCGAAATCTGGTACACCTACTTTATAGTTTTCATATGTTGCTTTCGTAAAATTACATACGACAACTAACGCATCTTCCTGCTTATCCCCTTGGCGGATAAACGAAAAAATACTTTGCTCATTATTATTAGCATCAATCCACTGAAATCCTTCAGGCGAGTGATCTAACTGCCAAAGTGGTTTTGAGCGCTTATACAATGCTATGAGCTCTTTAAAGTAATCATGCATATTACGATGCATTTCAAAATCATGTAAATTCCAATCTAAATCTTCAAGATCTTTCCACTCATCAAATTGGCCAAATTCTCCACCCATAAAGAGTAATTTTTTACCTGGATGAGTAAAGAAATATCCATATAATAAACGAAGCTGAGCAAACTTATCCCAGTAATCTCCCGGCATTTTATTTAATAACGACTTTTTCCCATGAACGACTTCATCATGAGAAAGCGGCAATATGAAGTTTTCAGAGTGAGCATATAATAAAGAGAATGTCATTTTCTCATGAATGTATTTCCGGTACTCTGGTGCACATTCCATATATTTCAGCACATCATTCATCCAACCCATATTCCATTTATAATTGAATCCAAGTCCACCCTCGTATGTTGGAGCTGTTACAAGCGGCCAAGCTGTTGAATCTTCTGCTGTCATAAGAAACTCTTCATCTTCTGCAAACACAGCTTCATTTAACTCTCGTAAGAAAGAAACAGCGTGTTCATTGCTTTGCTCTTTTCCTTCTTTATTCCAGTACAGCATATTCGCAACTGCATCTACCCTGAAACCATCAATATGGAAATACCTCATCCAAAATAATGCATTTGAAATTAAGAAATTACGTACTTCTCTCTTCCCTAAATCAAAATTAACAGTTCCCCATACTAGGTTTTCTTGTACATCTATATCTTTATATTCATAAGTCGGTGTCCCATCAAACAAATATAAACCGTGAGCATCTTTACAAAAATGCCCCGGCACCCAATCTAAAATGACACCGATTCCATATTTATGACATTCATCGACAAAATACATCAAATCATGTGGCGTGCCGAATCTACTTGTCGCTGCATAATATCCCGTCCCTTGATATCCCCAAGAACGATCATATGGATGCTCAACAAGCGGCATAATTTCAATATGTGTAAATTGATGTTCCACCACATACGGAATGAGCTCCTCGGCCATTTCTCTATAAGAATACAGAGCACCATCTTCTTTCTTTTTCCAAGAACCGAAATGTAATTCATAAACTGTCATCGCTTCTTTATAAATCGATTTTTTCTTTCTCTTACGAATCCAGCTTTTATCATTCCATTCATATCCCTCTATATCAAAAACTACAGATGCCGTATTTGGTCTTACTTCTGCATATACTGCATAAGGATCTGCTTTTAAAATCACGTTACCGTCCATCGTTTCAATCGCATACTTGTATATCTCATTCTCTGCAATATGCGGTACAAACAAGGACCAAATCCCCTCTTCTGTCACTTGTAGCATCTTATGTTGCTCATAATCCCATTCATTAAAATCTCCAACAACACTCATTGCTTTCGCATGAGGAGCCCATACTGTGAATCGTACACCTCGCATCCCATCTTCCGTCACAATATGTGCCCCAAAGATGTTATAACTGTCATAGTACTTTTCTGTATGAAACTCATCTCGTTTCACTTCTTCACAATTTATTACATCCAATATGTTCACCTCACTAAGATGACAGAAATTTTTTACTCTTTATCATTTCTGCGAAAAACTGAAATATCCTTGTTATTTTTTAAAAAATATTCGTTTTTTTCTTTAATTTCGCTTAAAATATTCAAATTTACTGTGTAAAATATCGAATTTTGACGAATATTCATTGCAAACGCTTCATTTCCTACTAGTCTTTCATCCTATTATTTATTTCTCAACCTTTATTTCATTAGATTGATCCTATTTTACTCGCTAGTTATCACTTAAAATCGTAACAAAATAATCTGTCATAAAAAAATGTTTCTCAACATTTTTTGTCACAATTTTATTGAAATGGAAAATTCATAAGCATATACTTGTTCTCAATAAAGAACATCAAACTTTCGTAAATATAATTCATACTAGAATACTGTGTTTACCTTGCGAAAGTTTAATAAAAAATCAAACTAGGGGGCTTTCTTATGTCATTAAAACAAAAGGTTGGAATGGGAGTTGTCACAGCTTCACTTGGCTTATCCCTTACATTCGGCGGTGTATTCGCCTATTTCAGTGATTCTGAAACATCTAGTAACTCATTTCAAGCTGGTACACTAGATCTTTCTATTAACCCAAGTGTAATTGTTAATGTGAAAGATTTAAAACCAGGTGATTTGATTGAAAGAAATTTCAAGCTTGAAAACAAAGGAACATTGGATATTGCAAAAGTATCACTCGAAACATCCTATGAAGTTACAGATGCAAAGCAAAATAATGCTGGTGAAGATTTAGGTGAACATATCGTCGTAAAGTTTCTAGTTAACGATGGTAAGCCATCTAATCCAAATGATGATCATGAAATTTTGTGGGAAACAAAACTATCAGAATTAAAAACTATGAAACCTGAAGATGTAGCTACTTCTCTAGAACGTCATAACTTAATAGACGGTATTAAATCTGGTGAAACGGATTACTTACACGTTCTCTTCTCATTTGAAGATAATGACCAAGATCAAAATAAGTTTCAAGGTGATTCTTTACAACTAAACTGGACATTCAATGCAGAACAAACAAAAGGTGAAGAGAAATAATCTTATTTTTTCTCTATTAAAAAATACAAATTATCGGAGGCCTATACATGAAAAAGAAAAATCGTTTTGCTACCGGAATTGTAACGGCTGGCGTTCTATTTTCAACTGCCCTTCCGTTCAATGTACTTGCCGAAAACCCTATTAACCAAATGGACTCTTCAAACGCCCAGTCTTTACTATCAAAACTTTCTAAAGAACAGCGCCAGGCATTACAAACGTTAGATGCCAATCCTGGTTTTACTATTTCACCAGATATTAATACGAGTAGTTCTGAACCAGTAAATATCATTGTAGAATTTCAAACTGCTCCAGTAAAGATTAATGAATTAAAACAAAAAGAAAAAGGGTTACAAGCTGCTCCTGAAAATATAAAAGCACGTATTGATCAAGAGCATGAAGAATTCCAAGAAGGATTAAAACGCCTTCACCAATTCAGCCCATCAGTGAAATCAGGAAATTTCCAGTCTGTACAAATTAAACGCTCTTATAAACATGCGATGAATGGCGTGGCGATGACATTACCAGCTAATACAGTTGAAGAACTGTTGCGAATTGGCGTCGTAAAACGTATTTGGAAAGATTACGAAGTGAAATTAAATTTACCGAAACAAGCTGAGCAAAAAGCACCTCAAAAACTAACAGATAGCATTCCGCAAATCGGGGTAGATAAGTTACATAGCGAAGGTATTACAGGAAAAGGAATTAAAGTCGGAGTATTAGATACAGGTATTGATTACAATCACCCTGACTTAAAAGACGTGTATAAAGGCTATCGCGCAAAACCGGGTGAAGATTCTAGTAAGGTAGACCCAAACTCTGTAAAAGGTTGGGACTTTATTAATAACGATGCAGATCCGATGGAAACAACTTATACAGAGTGGCAACAATCTGGCGCTCCTGAATTTGATAATCGTGGTTCTTCCTTCTACACAGCACACGGTACTCACGTAGCAGGTATAGTTTCTGCTCAAAAGAAAAATAAATCAGATTCAGCAGTAAAAGGTGTTGCACCTGACATTGAACTGTATAACTATCGCGTACTCGGTCCTTATGGAAGCGGAGATAGTTCTGGCATTATTGCTGCAATCGATAAATCTATTTCTGACGGTATGAACGTCATTAACTTATCGTTAGGTGACGATAGCAACAATCCGCTTGATCCAACATCTATCGCTGTTAATAACGCAATGCTTTCCGGTGTTGTTACAGTCGTTGCTGCTGGTAACTCTGGTCCAAATCCAGCAACACTCGGATCACCTGGTGCTTCTCCATTTGCTATTACAGTTGGGGCAAGCGATAGCTCTATTTCCTTACCGAAACTATCAGGTCATGCTGGACAATTACAATTCCCTAACCTAATTTTATTCGGCAAAAACTTCACTGATAAAATAGAAGATTTCAAAGGACAATCTCTCCCTATTGAATCTGTAGGAATCGGTACGCCTGACGAGTTTAGTAAAAAAGATGTAAAAGGAAAAATCGCTCTCGTTGCACGTGGTACACTCTCCTTTGATGAAAAAATTGCGAACGCAAAACAAGCAGGTGCAAAAGCCGTTATTATTTATAACAACGTGGATGGAGAAATTCCTTTCTATGTTGGTGAAAGCACAAAATACATTCCAGCATTCCGCCTAACGAAAGAAGACGGTGAAAAACTAAAAGCTCAAATTGAACAAGGTAACACATCCTTTACTTTTGACGAACTCAGTTATATTCAAACAGAAGGTGATCACCTTGCAGACTTTAGCTCACGCGGCCCTGTTACATCAAATGATGATATTAAACCAGATATTACAGCGCCTGGTGTTGCCGTACTTTCAACAGTACCTGAATATATTAACGATCCACAAGAAGGAGAAAATTATGATGTTTCCTATGAGCGTATGCAAGGAACATCAATGGCTTCTCCTCACATCGCTGGTGTGGCTGCTCTTATTTTACAAGAACACCCAGAATACTCTCCATTTGATGTGAAAGCTTCCCTCATGAATACTGCTGATGATTTAAAAGAAAAGTATTCCGTATATGAAGTTGGAGCTGGACGAGTAGATGCTTACAACTCTGTTCATACTGAAACAAGTTTTAAAGTGTTAGATACAACAAAAACAATTGTGAATGATGAAGTGATTGAAGTACCAGAAGAAACTGGATCCATTGCATTCGGGAAGTACTATCAAAAAGATGGCGAAGCTCTTGAACAAAAACGAAATATAAAAGTGGAAAATCGCAATAAACAAGAGAAGAAAGAATTTAAAACAGAAATTTCTTATACACCAGCATCTTCTGCTATTAATGATGCTACCGCAAACGGTGTAAAAATTTCTACTTCTGAAACAATTACTATTGATGCTGGTAAATCAGATGAAATTGAAGCAAAAGTTAATATTCCAGCTGGTGCAAAGCAAGGCCGATATGAAGGATATATTCATATTACAAATACGAAAAATAAAGAAGAAACGTATCAAATTCCGTTCTCTATTCGTGTATCAGAGCCCGGTATTGAAAATGCACTATTATCAAGAAAAACAATCTCAACTGATACATCTAAATTCAATCCATACCGTGAATCATATGTTCATGGTGCATTCCAGCTAAATAGCGAACTTGAAACGTTAGATCTTATCGTTAAAGACTCAAAAACAAATAAAGCGCTCGGCTTCATTGGAACATTAAACACGAGTGGACTAAAAACGGATGTGTATTACTACTTAGATTCATTCTTTAACGGCAGAGTGTATCCTTTTACAAATGATCCTGCAAAACCAATTGGTGATGAGAAAATCGACTTACCAGAAGGAGATTACACAATTGAATTTGTTGGCTACGATAAATCTGGAAAAGCACGTGTGAAAGGTGATTATGTCGTAATTGATAATACACCACCAGAAGTGAAATTAACTGGATTAAAACCCGGTATTTATGAACTAAATGAAGAAAACTATACAGTAGAAGACGGTAAAAAGGCATTATGGATTAAGGGAAATGTGTATGATTCAAACGTTGACTACTTAAAAGGAAAAGGGTTAAACATTACGCAAGAAGCGAACGGGGTTATGTACTATGACTATTCCCCATACTTGCATAAGTTTTTACCGATTACTGAAAATGGCGACTTTAAAGTTGGTATTACACCTGACTCCTTCAGAACGGAAGGCCCAATGAACACAGGCGTATATATTTTCGATTATGCAACTGCAGGCCCCGACTATCCAAGCGGTGTAAATAACTATTGGTTTATCCCGCAAGGTGCTCAATATGCAAAAGCTAATTATAATAAAAAAGAATTATATAAAAATGATGAATTCACTGTGACACTAGATGCTAAACACGTAAAACGATTTGTTGCTGGCGAATTTAAAGTAAAATTCCTAGAGAAGAACTTCAAATTTGCAAATGCTAAATTGAATCCTGCTTTTGAAAGACTCCTTTCTGAAAAAGGGGTAACGGCAAAAGTAAATGAACCAAAACTAGAAGAAGGTTCTGTTACAGTAGGCGGAGCTATTGATGATAAAAACTTCGCTGGATTAGACGGTGATTTCCCATTCATTGATGTAACTTTCAAAGTAGAAAATGATGAATTTTATGAAGCAAATGCTCAATTAGATTTACCAGTGTTCGTTTACTGGAAACAAGGTGAATCAGAGCCAAACAGAATGCGTATACTGCAAGATCAAACATTCTCAGTTATGTCTTTAAACTCACTAGTAGAAGGAAATATTAAACCTGGTGCATTCGTAAATGAACGTGGATATTTAGATGAAAAATTCGATTATACAAAGCTTGGTGTAAAAGTATATGCAACTGATTCTTACCGTCATAAGTTTGAAGGCTCACTGGATAAATACGGATACTTCAAATTAAATGGACTTCCTGTTAATAAACGCGACTACAACTTGTACGTAGAAGTTCCAGGGCATTTAACAAGCCGTCTAACAACAAAATTAGGTACTGAAAAAGATGGTAAGCTACTTGGCCAATATTACTATGCACGCTTTGATGAAAACCTTGCCGGTGATGTAAATGGAGATAAAGTAATTGATATAAAAGATGCAGAAATTATCGCTAACAACTATGGTAAAAAAGGAGCATCTGTAAAAGACGGCGATCTTAACAAAGATGGTATTGTCGACGAAAAAGATATTCGTTTCGTTGAAAAGAACTTCTTGAAAAAAGGGCCAGATGCAGCTAAATCACAAACGCCTGTTGAAAAATCAAAAAGCGGTACACTAGCAGATATTTTAAAGAAATTAGGATTAACACCTAAAAAATAATAATAAAGAGCACTCTACATAAAAGTAGAGTGCTCTTTTCTATAAACGACCCTTATCCAGCAAAAGGGGTATATTGGGGATATACAAGGGAAACCGGAAAAGGAATTTATATTAAATTATATAAAAACTCAGAGGTGGGAAGCAGTTTCCCGCCTCTGAATTATTTAGCAATTATTATAGTACTGGTGCCATTGTTTCTTTTAATACTTTTACAGAATGAGCGAATTTCGCTTTTTCTTCTTCATTTAACTCAAGTTCTACGATTTCACGTACACCTTGGCGGTTAATTACAGCTGGAACACCTACGTAAGCATCCTTCTCACCATACTGACCTTCAAGGTATGCAGATACAGTTAATACGCTGTTCTCGTTGCTTAAGATTGCTTTAGTTACACGAAGTAATGACATACCGATTCCGTAGTAAGTTGCACCTTTACGCTCGATAATATGGTAAGCTGCATCACGAACATTTTCGAAGATTTTATCTAAGTCTTCTTGATTGTACTGCTCGTTGTTAGCTAAGATTGTTTCTAGTTTTTGTACACCTACAGTAGCGTGGCTCCATACTGGAAGTTCAGTGTCACCGTGCTCACCAACGATGTAAGCATGAACGTTACGTGGATCTACATCTAAGTAGTCACCTAACATGTAACGGAAACGAGCAGAGTCTAAAGTAGTACCAGAACCGATTACGCGCTCTTTTGGTAATCCAGATTCTTTCCAAGTCACATAAGTTAAAATGTCAACTGGGTTTGTTGCGATTAAGAAGATTCCATCGAATCCGCTATCCATAATACCGCGAACGATTTGTTTAAAGATCTTTGTATTTTTCTCAACTAAGTCTAAACGAGTTTCACCTGGCTTTTGTGGTAATCCAGCTGTGATAACAACTAAATCTGCATCTTTACAATCTGCATAGCTACCGCTCCAAACTTTTGTTGCTGCTGGAGAGAATGGTACCGCATGGCTTAAGTCCATTGCTTCTCCTTCTGCTTTTGCTTCATTAACATCTACAAGTACGAATTCTTCAGCTACACCTTGGTTGATCATTGAGTAAGCGTAACTACAACCTACAGCTCCTGTTCCTACTAATACTACGCGATTGATACCTTTTTTCATGTTAATTTCCCCTTTCAATTGTTTACATCTATTTTTTATTATTGTTTAAGTAATTAATTAAAATACTAATTTAATGTTGTTTAACTTCTTTACATTCATATTGTAGCATGAATCATTGTGAATTACTTCACAAATTATGACCTATTTGTGAACTTTTTCACATAGAGTGTAAAGTTATTACATCAAGTGTGAAATCAATCTCAATGGAGGCTTTTTCTTTAGATTGTGAATAAAAATAATATTATTTGATTATTCCCTGTAACTAAATTTACCTTTTATAATCAAAATCCTAATATTCACAAAAAATGTAATCACATTATAAGATTAAACTAAACGATCACATCGTAACCTTACAAGATGGACGTCAGTTGGCCTATATAGAATACGGTGAAATAAATGGATTAGCATATACTTTAACACCTCCCTCTTAACCATTACTGTATATTAATAAAAAAATATCAGTTAAAATCATGCATTCTTTTCTAATAATAAACCATTCAATATAAGTGATAGGCTATGCAACGCTTTAGACAATTGTACCTCTGCATCTTCAGAATTCGCGATCCAACAAGCAAGGTCCACTAGTCCGCCATTTATGAATCTTGCTAAAGCTTCACAATCCGTCTGTTCAATAATACAATCCTTCATTAGTTGCTGAAGTATATCCGCCATCGTCGCTAAACATTGTGACTGTGATGATTGATAATAACTAGTTCCTAATACTGCCGGTGCATCTCGAAGTACGATTCTCTGAATTTCTGGATTAAGTGCCATCGTTAAATAAGCACGACAGCGCCCAACAAATCCTTCCCATTTTCCTGCTGCCTCATCTGATACTTTCCCTAATTTATTATCCATTTCCATATCAATTTCTTTTACAACCGCTTCTAACAATCCTTTTTTGTCACCAAAATGATGATAAATTGCACCACGTGTTAAACCGACAGATGCTGTAAAATCATCCATAGACGTGTTTACATATCCAACTGTACCGAAAGCCTCCCTTGCTGCACTCAGCAATTTAGCGCGTGTTTCAATGATCATTTCTGCTCTTGTTTTTTTAACCATCTTTTCCTCCTACTTCTATCCATTCCCTTTATTCAAAATGAATCCCACTATAGTATCGTTCTCTATATAAAAGAATAACTCCTTTTAACGCTAGCTCTCCATCCAGAGATAAAACATTTCAATTGACATACGCACCGTATGTTAATATGATATTGGCATACGGTGCGTATGTAAATTTTTTCTAGCTTACAAGATAACATAACTTCTTACTTATACCCTAAATTGACTCACTGTCCCTTTTTATAGAAGGTATTAACGACACAGAGGAGGAGTTACAAGAATGAAGAATGTATATGTAAACGTCAAATACTTTGGTGATTATTATGTTTAATTCCTACCGTGAGATTTTCAGTGCTTCTGGTACAAAAGGATTCTCATTAGCAGGCTTTATAGCTCGGATGCCCATATCAATGATGGGCATTGGTATTGTTACAATGTTATCTCAGCTACGTGGTGACTATTGGCTTGCCGGAGCCGTTGCAGCCACCTTCACATTATCATCAGCTTTACTAGCTCCTCATATTTCTCGTATGGCTGATCAATTAGGGCAATCTCGTATACTTCTTCCGACTACAGGTATCAGTGTTTTCTTTACGATTCTCTTACTTCTATGTACGAAATATGAGGCTCCTTATTGGACGCTATTTCTATCCGCCTTATGTGCGGGTTGTATGCCAAACATGTCGGCCATGGTACGTGCACGTTGGACTAAACTATACCGTGGATCTCATAAATTGCATACAGCATTTTCCTTCGAATCGGTCGTCGATGAAATTTGCTTCATCATTGGTCCTGTATTATCCGTCAGTTTAAGTGTTATGTTCTTCCCAGAAGCAGGACCACTTTTATCATGTATTTTTCTTACAATCGGGGTATGCCTATTCACCATGCAAAAAAACACAGAACCACATGTACATCCCCACGACATTACAAACAAAGGAACAGTATTTAAAATTGGTACATTACGAGTGCTTGTATTCACACTCATCGCCATAGGTACCATATTTGGCACAATAGATGTAGTTAGTGTGGCTTTTGCTGAGCATCAAGGAAACACAGTAGCTGCTAGCTTTGTGCTTTCCATCTATGCAATCGGTTCATGCCTGGCAGGTCTTATTTTCGGTACTCTTAAACTCAGTACTCCACCATATAATCAATTTTTAATAGCAGTGACACTATCAATGGTAACAATGCTGCCACTAGTTTTCGTAAACACTATTGCTTGGCTAGTAGTTATTGTTTTCTTTGCAGGCTTATCTGTTGCTCCTACTATGATTATTACTATGGGGCTTGTGGAAAAAATCGTACCTGAATCAAAAATAACCGAAGGAATGACCTGGGCAATTACAGGACTTGGTATTGGAGTCTCTCTAGGATCAGCGGTAGCTGGTTTAGTTATTGATACCTTTGGAGCTCGCGCAGGATTTAGTGTGGCTATTATTGCAGGAGGCCTTGCCTTAACTATTGCACTTTTAGGATACAAAACTCTCCACTCCGCATATAGTCATGCTGTTATGAAACCAGATGGACATTCAATAGAGAGTTAAAACATATTCAAAAATAGGATTACTTTCTATTAGTTAGACGATTCAAATAGCAAAAGGTATACAAAAAATCTATAAAAAAAAGCAGACTATCCAAAGTCCACTTTTACACAACAAAAAAGAGATAGCAGATTATGCTATCTCTTTTAGTATGACCCGTACGGGATTCGAACCCGTGTTACCGCCGTGAAAGGGCGGTGTCTTAACCACTTGACCAACGGGCCAGTTCTGGCAGAGAAGAAGGGATTCGAACCCTCGCACCGCGTTCGCGATCTACTCCCTTAGCAGGGGAGCCCCTTGAGCCACTTGGGTACTTCTCTATAATATGGCTCCGCAGGTAGGACTCGAACCTACGACCGATCGGTTAACAGCCGATAGCTCTACCACTGAGCTACTGCGGAATAATTATGGTGGGCCTAAATGGACTCGAACCATCGACCTCACGCTTATCAGGCGTGCGCTCTAACCAGCTGAGCTATAGGCCCATAATTGAAAAGCGGGTGAAGAGAATCGAACTCTCGACCAGAGCTTGGAAGGCTCTTGTTTTACCACTAAACTACACCCGCATTAAATTGAAAATGGTGAGCCATGAAGGATTCGAACCTTCGACCCTCTGATTAAAAGTCAGATGCTCTACCAACTGAGCTAATGGCTCATTTTGAAAGTGGTGCCGGCTAGAGGACTTGAACCCCCAACCTACTGATTACAAGTCAGTTGCTCTACCAATTGAGCTAAGCCGGCTTGCGACTTCAAAATGGTGGCTCGGGACGGAATCGAACCGCCGACACGAGGATTTTCAGTCCTCTGCTCTACCGACTGAGCTACCGAGCCTTTATGTAAAAAAATGGCGGTCCCGACCGGGGTCGAACCGGCGATCTCCTGCGTGACAGGCAGGCATGTTAACCACTACACCACGGGACCATTTGGTTGCGGGGACAGGATTTGAACCTGCGACCTTCGGGTTATGAGCCCGACGAGCTACCGTACTGCTCCACCCCGCGATGATATAATATTTAATTTAGAAAAAATGGAGGAGGTAGAGGGATTCGAACCCCCGCGCGACTCTCGCCGCCTGTCGGTTTTCAAGACCGATCCCTTCAGCCGAACTTGGGTATACCTCCGAGATATAAACTTCTAATGGTGGACCTTGTAGGACTCGAACCTACGACCGGACGGTTATGAGCCGTCTGCTCTAACCAGCTGAGCTAAAGGTCCTTTATGGTAGCGGCGGAGGGGATCGAACCCCCGACCTCACGGGTATGAACCGTACGCTCTAGCCAGCTGAGCTACACCGCCATAAATAATATTCAAATAAGTGGAGCCTAGCGGGATCGAACCGCTGACCTCCTGCGTGCAAGGCAGGCGCTCTCCCAGCTGAGCTAAGGCCCCATGTTTTTTGGAATATCGGGAAGACAGGATTTGAACCTGCGACCCCCTGGTCCCAAACCAGGTGCTCTACCAAGCTGAGCCACTTCCCGTTAATAAAAGCGCGCCCGAGAGGAGTCGAACCCCTAACCTCTTGATCCGTAGTCAAACGCTCTATCCAATTGAGCTACGGGCGCATATGGTGCCGAGGGCGGGGGTCGAACCCGCACGGTGGTCACCCACCGCAGGATTTTAAGTCCTGTGCGTCTGCCTGTTCCGCCACCCCGGCATGTCATATTGAAAATTGGAGCGGAAGACGGGATTCGAACCCGCGACCCCAACCTTGGCAAGGTTGTATTCTACCACTGAACTACTTCCGCAAGACATGTATGAGTTATTTTATTAAAAGTGCGGGTGAAGGGAGTCGAACCCCCACGCCAAAGGCGCTAGATCCTAAGTCTAGTGCGTCTGCCAATTCCGCCACACCCGCATATTAATTATTTAAAGAAAAAATGGGGCGACTGATGGGAATCGAACCCACGAATGCCGGAGCCACAATCCGGTGCGTTAACCACTTCGCCACAACCGCCATGATTTTCTGGTGCCGACTAGAGGACTTGAACCCCCAACCTACTGATTACAAGTCAGTTGCTCTACCAATTGAGCTAAGTCGGCTAAATGGTGGAGGATGACGGGATCGAACCGCCGACCCCCTGCTTGTAAGGCAGGTGCTCTCCCAGCTGAGCTAATCCTCCGAATTGCCTGGCAACGTCCTACTCTCACAGGGACAAGGTCCCAACTACCATCGGCGCTAGAGAGCTTAACTTCCGTGTTCGGTATGGGAACGGGTGTGACCTCTCTGCCATCATTACCAGACTGTATTCATTTAAGACAAGAATTATTTTAACTTATTCACTTTTGAAAGTCAACAAGTTTTTTATATTCTTTCAAAACTAGATAACATTGCTTCATATTATATGGTTAAGTCCTCGATCTATTAGTATTCGTCAGCTCCACATGTCACCATGCTTCCACCTCGAACCTATCAACCTGATCATCTTTCAGGGATCTTACTAGCTTACGCTATGGGAAATCTCATCTTGAGGGGGGCTTCATGCTTAGATGCTTTCAGCACTTATCCCTTCCGCACATAGCTACCCAGCTATGCCCTTGGCAGAACAACTGGTACACCAGCGGTGCGTCCATCCCGGTCCTCTCGTACTAAGGACAGCTCCTCTCAAATTTCCTACGCCCACGACGGATAGGGACCGAACTGTCTCACGACGTTCTGAACCCAGCTCGCGTACCGCTTTAATGGGCGAACAGCCCAACCCTTGGGACCGACTACAGCCCCAGGATGCGATGAGCCGACATCGAGGTGCCAAACCTCCCCGTCGATGTGGACTCTTGGGGGAGATAAGCCTGTTATCCCCGGGGTAGCTTTTATCCGTTGAGCGATGGCCCTTCCATGCGGAACCACCGGATCACTAAGCCCGACTTTCGTCCCTGCTCGACTTGTAGGTCTCGCAGTCAAGCTCCCTTATGCCTTTGCACTCTACGAATGATTTCCAACCATTCTGAGGGAACCTTTGGGCGCCTCCGTTACACTTTAGGAGGCGACCGCCCCAGTCAAACTGCCCACCTGACACTGTCTCCCGGGTCGATAAGACCCGTAGGTTAGAATTTCAATACAGTCAGGGCGGTATCCCACCAGCGCCTCCACCGAAGCTAGCGCTCCGGTTTCAATGGCTCCCGCCTATCCTGTACAAACTGTACCAAAATTCAATATCAGGCTACAGTAAAGCTCCACGGGGTCTTTCCGTCCTGTCGCGGGTAACCTGCATCTTCACAGGTACTATAATTTCACCGAGTCTCTGGTTGAGACAGTGCCCAAATCGTTACACCTTTCGTGCGGGTCGGAACTTACCCGACAAGGAATTTCGCTACCTTAGGACCGTTATAGTTACGGCCGCCGTTTACTGGGGCTTCAGTTCAGAGCTTCGCTTACGCTAACCCCTCTCCTTAACCTTCCAGCACCGGGCAGGTGTCAGCCCCTATACTTCGCCTTACGGCTTCGCAGAGACCTGTGTTTTTGCTAAACAGTCGCTTGGCGGCATTCACTGCGGCTTTCCGTTAAGAAAGCACCCCTTCTCCCGAAGTTACGGGGTCATTTTGCCGAGTTCCTTAACCAGAGTTCTCTCGCACACCTTAGGATTCTCTCCTCGCCTACCTGTGTCGGTTTGCGGTACAGGCACCTTTTATCTCGCTAGAAGCTTTTCTTGGCAGCGGGGAATCAAAGACTTCGCTCCATAAGGAGCTTCCCCATCACAGCTCAGCCTTCACGATAAGCGGATTTGCCTACTTATCAGCCTAACTGCTTGGACGTGCACAACCAATCGCACGCTTCTTCTATCCTTCTGCGTCCCTCCATTGCTCAAACGATAAAGAGGTGGTACAGGAATATCAACCTGTTGTCCATCGCCTACGCCTGTCGGCCTCGGCTTAGGTCCTGACTAACCCTGAGCGGACGAGCCTTCCTCAGGAAACCTTAGGCATTCGGTGGACGGGATTCTCACCCGTCTTTCGCTACTCATACCGGCATTCTCACTTCTAAGCGCTCCACCAGTCCTTCCGGTCTGACTTCACTGCACTTAGAACGCTCCCCTACCACTGATACCATTGGTATCAATTCGCAGCTTCGGTGGTGTATTTAGCCCCGGTACATTTTCGGCGCAGAGTCACTCGACTAGTGAGCTATTACGCACTCTTTAAATGGTGGCTGCTTCTAAGCCAACATCCTAGTTGTCTAAGCAACTCCACATCCTTTTCCACTTAATACACACTTTGGGACCTTAGCTGGCGATCTGGGCTGTTTCCCTCTTGACTACGGATCTTATCACTCGCAGTCTGACTCCTAAGGATAAGTTATTGGCATTCGGAGTTTGACTGAATTCGGTAATCCGATGAGGACCCCTAGTTCAATCAGTGCTCTACCTCCAAGACTCTTACACTTAAGGCTAGCCCTAAAGCTATTTCGGGGAGAACCAGCTATCTCCAGGTTCGATTGGAATTTCTCCGCTACCCACACCTCATCCCCGCACTTTTCAACGTGCGTGGGTTCGGGCCTCTCATTCAGTGTTACCTGAACTTCACCCTGGACATGGGTAGATCACCTGGTTTCGGGTCTACGACCACGTACTAAACGCCCTATTCAGACTCGCTTTCGCTGCGGCTCCGTCTCTTCAACTTAACCTCGCACGGGATCGTAACTCGCCGGTTCATTCTACAAAAGGCACGCCATCACCCATTAACGGGCTCTGACTATTTGTAGGCACACGGTTTCAGGATCTCTTTCACTCCCCTTCCGGGGTGCTTTTCACCTTTCCCTCACGGTACTGGTTCACTATCGATCACTAGGGAGTATTTAGCCTTGGGAGATGGTCCTCCCAGATTCCGACGGAATTTCACGTGTTCCGCCGTACTCAGGATACATTCAAGAGAGAACGAAGTTTCGACTACGGGGTTGTTACCCTCTACGACGGACCTTTCCAGGTCGCTTCGTCTACCTCGTTCCTTTGTAACTCCGTATAGAATGTCCTACAACCCCAAGAGGCAAGCCTCTTGGTTTGGGCTAGATTCCGTTTCGCTCGCCGCTACTCAGGAAATCGCATTTGCTTTCTCTTCCTCCAGGTACTTAGATGTTTCAGTTCCCTGGGTCTGTCTTCCATACCCTATGTATTCAGGTAAGGATACCATACCATTACGTATAGTGGGTTTCCCCATTCGGAAATCTTCGGATCAAAGCTTACTTACAGCTCCCCGAAGCATATCGGCGTTAGTCCCGTCCTTCATCGACTCCTAGTGTCAAGGCATCCACCGTGCGCCCTTTCTAACTTAACCAAACTAAAATTAAAAAAATATGAGCTACACTGTTATCTAGTTTTCAAAGAACATACATTTAAACTTGAGAGATAGTTCTCTCAAAACTGAACGAAACGAAACAAGTCAACGTTTATCGATGAACTGCGTTCATCAATTCTCCATAGAAAGGAGGTGATCCAGCCGCACCTTCCGATACGGCTACCTTGTTACGACTTCACCCCAATCATCTGTCCCACCTTAGGCGGCTGGCTCCATAAAGGTTACCCCACCGACTTCGGGTGTTACAAACTCTCGTGGTGTGACGGGCGGTGTGTACAAGGCCCGGGAACGTATTCACCGCGGCATGCTGATCCGCGATTACTAGCGATTCCAGCTTCATGTAGGCGAGTTGCAGCCTACAATCCGAACTGAGAACGGTTTTATGAGATTAGCTCCACCTCGCGGTCTTGCAGCTCTTTGTACCGTCCATTGTAGCACGTGTGTAGCCCAGGTCATAAGGGGCATGATGATTTGACGTCATCCCCACCTTCCTCCGGTTTGTCACCGGCAGTCACCTTAGAGTGCCCAACTTAATGATGGCAACTAAGATCAAGGGTTGCGCTCGTTGCGGGACTTAACCCAACATCTCACGACACGAGCTGACGACAACCATGCACCACCTGTCACTCTGCTCCCGAAGGAGAAGCTCTATCTCTAGAGTTTTCAGAGGATGTCAAGACCTGGTAAGGTTCTTCGCGTTGCTTCGAATTAAACCACATGCTCCACCGCTTGTGCGGGCCCCCGTCAATTCCTTTGAGTTTCAGCCTTGCGGCCGTACTCCCCAGGCGGAGTGCTTAATGCGTTAACTTCAGCACTAAAGGGCGGAAACCCTCTAACACTTAGCACTCATCGTTTACGGCGTGGACTACCAGGGTATCTAATCCTGTTTGCTCCCCACGCTTTCGCGCCTCAGTGTCAGTTACAGACCAGAAAGTCGCCTTCGCCACTGGTGTTCCTCCATATCTCTACGCATTTCACCGCTACACATGGAATTCCACTTTCCTCTTCTGCACTCAAGTCTCCCAGTTTCCAATGACCCTCCACGGTTGAGCCGTGGGCTTTCACATCAGACTTAAGAAACCACCTGCGCGCGCTTTACGCCCAATAATTCCGGATAACGCTTGCCACCTACGTATTACCGCGGCTGCTGGCACGTAGTTAGCCGTGGCTTTCTGGTTAGGTACCGTCAAGGTGCCAGCTTATTCAACTAGCACTTGTTCTTCCCTAACAACAGAGTTTTACGACCCGAAAGCCTTCATCACTCACGCGGCGTTGCTCCGTCAGACTTTCGTCCATTGCGGAAGATTCCCTACTGCTGCCTCCCGTAGGAGTCTGGGCCGTGTCTCAGTCCCAGTGTGGCCGATCACCCTCTCAGGTCGGCTACGCATCGTTGCCTTGGTGAGCCGTTACCTCACCAACTAGCTAATGCGACGCGGGTCCATCCATAAGTGACAGCCGAAGCCGCCTTTCAATTTCGAACCATGCAGTTCAAAATGTTATCTGGTATTAGCCCCGGTTTCCCGGAGTTATCCCAGTCTTATGGGCAGGTTACCCACGTGTTACTCACCCGTCCGCCGCTAACTTCTTGAGAGCAAGCTCTCAATCCATTCGCTCGACTTGCATGTATTAGGCACGCCGCCAGCGTTCATCCTGAGCCAGGATCAAACTCTCCAATAAAGTTAGTTTGTCTAGCATCTAAAAATAAAAATTGACGTTCACGTTGTTTGTTTCGTTCAGTTTTCAAAGAACTACTTGGTCGCTCATTTGCGACTTCCTTATGTTAACATCTTCGTTTTTCAATGTCAACTAAGTTTTTCAATTTCTTTTTTGTCGTTTTCTGCGTTTTCGCATCAGCGACGGTTATTAATATATCATGCAGAAAAATGAAATGCAATACCTTTCGAAAACTTTTTTTAAATTAACTACATTTCTTTTTTAATATCATATACTTAAACGAAATATCTCTTTCATGTATAAGTAATTCCTACATATATTCTATATAACGTCACTCTACCCAAAAACATTTCTTTCTATATAAATGTTTTATTCATATACCATATCATACAAGGAGGAATATATATGGACTATACCGATTTATTAATCAAACTAGGTCTTTCAGCTATTTTAGGATTCGCCATCGGTTTAGAGCGCGAATTAAAACGTAAACCACTTGGTTTAAAAACGTGTTTAGTTATTTCTATAATTAGTTGCCTCCTGACGATTGTTTCTATTAAAGCAGCTTACAACTTACCGCATACCGATCATATGAATATGGATCCACTTCGACTTGCTGCACAAATCGTATCAGGAATCGGTTTTTTAGGTGCTGGTGTTATTTTAAGAAGAGGAAACGATAGTATTGCAGGGCTAACGACTGCTGCTATGATTTGGGGCGCTTCCGGTATTGGGATTGCTGTTGGAGCCGGATTCTATATCGAAGCGATTTTCGGGATGTGTTTCCTTATGATTAGTGTAGAACTTATACCATTAACGATGAAATTCGTCGGTCCTAGATCATTTCGTCAACGTGATATCGCAGTGAAACTTGTTGTACGAAATATGGACAATATCCCGACCGTAATTGAAGAAATAAAAGAAATGGATATAAAAGTTAAGAACATGAAGCTCAAAACATTGGAAAATGGTTCGCACTATTTACATTTGAAATTGTCTATCGATCAAAAAAGACATACCGCTGATGTTTATTATGCTCTTCAGCACCTTGAAAGTGTTCAACAAACTGAAGTAGAAAGTATGTAATATGAAAAAACTCTCTTTTTAATTAGAGAGTTTTTCTTTTTTCTATAATGGTAACAATGAATGTAGTCCTGAAAAGTAAGGAGGAATAGGAACTTGAAATCCCGCCCGAATTTAGTAGATACATTTCGTGATTCCATTATTTTTCGTTTAATTTGTTTTATTATTGTACTTACTACTTTTTCCGGCTTTCTTATACATACACTCGAGCCAGCTCACTTCACCACATGGTTCGACGGGGTTTGGTGGTCAATCGTCACCATTTTCACCGTTGGATACGGCGATTTTGCCCCCCATACAACGATAGGAAAACTTATTGGTATCGGTATTATTCTATTAGGAACTGGATTTTGTTCTTATTATATGGTTCTATTCGCCACCGACATGATTAATAAACAATATATGAAAATTAAAGGGGAAGAAGCTGCTACCTCTAATGGTCATATGATTATCGTCGGCTGGAATGAGCGAGCAAAACATGTTGTAAAACAAATGCACGTATTACAACCGAACCTTGATATCGTTTTAATTGATGAGACACTTTCTTTACTTCCAAAGCCATTCCATCATTTAGAGTTTATAAAAGGTTGTCCACATCACGATCAAACTTTATTAAAAGCTAACATCACAACTGCTCACACTATATTAATAACAGCGGACAAAGAGAAGAACGAAAGCTTAGCAGATACAGAATCCATTTTGAATATTTTAACTGCAAAAGGACTTAATCCAAACATTCACTGCATCGCTGAACTTCTTACTTCTGATCAAATTCAAAATGCAACGAGAGCTGGCGTATCAGAAATTATAGAAGGAAATAAATTAACGAGCTATGTATTTACTGCTTCTCTTTTATTCCCTTCTATTTCAGGTGTACTATTCTCACTTTACGATGAAATCTCTGATAACAAATTACAACTGATGGAAATTCCCCCATCCTACACCGGACAATCCTTTGCGAATTGTAGCTATACTCTTTTAAAGCAAAACATTCTCTTACTAGGTGTAAAGCGCGACGAGCAATATATGATCAATCCAGTTCATTCTTCCATTCTCATCGAAAGCGACATACTCATTGTTATTCACCATTAAAAAAATGATTTTCTAGCTCTTGTACCAATACTTTACCAATATTGACATACTTTCTTTTCACATCTCCATCTGGATCTTGCGGCTCCGCAAATTGATCCAATCCACTCGTTCCAGCTGTTAAAGCATTAACATTATCATCTAGTTCGTCTTGATATACGTGTGAAAGAATATACGGTGTTTCAAGACGGACTATTACACCGGGCACATCTAGTTCTCCATCCACTGCTGTAAACGGTACGCGCAAAAATTGATACCCTTCTTCTTCGTCAATTTTATAATCAAAGCATCCTTTATCATAATCCCAATTGCCGCCAATACTATATCCAAGTGGTTTCATAATCTCTTCTAACTTATATAACGCATATGTACGTCCTTCTAAATTTGATTGAATCGGAATCAAGTCCATCCCTCCTAGACTTTTCCTTTAGCATACCCATTCTAGTTTGAATATACCGATGTACCTTTCCGTAAAATAACAAAAAGCGATCGGAGACCCGATCGCTTTTTGTTATTTTAAACGCTCTTCTAATTCTGCTTTTAATTCTTCAAATCCTGGTTTACCAAGTAAAGCAAACATATTTTTCTTGTATGCTTCTACTCCTGGTTGGTCAAATGGATTTACGCCTAATAGATAGCCGCTCATCGCACATGCTTTTTCGAAGAAGTATACAAGGTAACCGAATGTGTACTCATTTAATTCAGGGATGTTTACGATTAAGTTTGGTACTCCGCCATCGCTATGTGCAAGTAATGTACCTTCGTATGCTTTTGTGTTTACGAAGTCTATCGTTTCACCAGCAAGATAGTTTAATCCATCTAAATCGTTGTCATCTAATTCGATTTTTAGTTCGTGTGTAGATTTACCTACTTTAAGAACTGTTTCGAATAGATCACGGCGACCTTCTTGAATGTATTGACCTAATGAGTGTAAGTCAGTTGAGAAGTTTGCTGAAGATGGGAAAATACCTTTTTGATCTTTTCCTTCACTTTCACCAAATAACTGTTTCCACCACTCAGAGAAGTAGTGAAGTGCTGGCTCATAGTTAACAAGCATTTCAATTGTTTTCCCTTTATTATATAGGGCATTACGAACTACTGCGTATTGGTAAGCTGGGTTTTCTTCCAGTTCTGATGTCGCGAAGTCATCATGACCAGCAGCTGCACCTTTCATCATCTCTTCAATATTTAAGCCACTTGCCGCGATTGGTAATAAACCAACTGGCGTTAATACAGAGAAACGGCCGCCAACATCATCTGGAATTACGAATGTTTCGTAACCTTCGTTATCAGCTAATGTTTTTAAAGCACCACGCGCTTTATCTGTAGTTGCATAAATGCGTTTACGAGCTTCTTCTTTTCCATATTTCTCTTCTAATAATTTACGGAAAATACGGAATGCGATTGCAGGCTCTGTCGTTGTACCTGATTTGGAAATAACGTTAATAGAGAAGTCTTTACCTTCTAACACGTCCATTAAATCTTTCATGTAAGTGGAGCTAATGTTTTGTCCAACAAATAGCACTTGTGGAGTTTTACGTTGTTCTTTAGAAAGCGTGTTATAGAAAGAATGGTTTAGCATTTCGATTGCTGCGCGTGCTCCTAAGTAAGAACCGCCGATACCTACAACAAGTAAAATGTCAGAGTCGTTTTTAATTTTTTCTGCGCATTTTTGAATGCGAGCAAATTCTTCTTTGTCATATTGAAGCGGAAGGTCTACCCACCCAAGGAAATCGTTCCCAGCTCCAGTTTTTTCGTGGATTGCATGGTGTGATACTTTTACTGCATCACGTAAATAAGTTAGTTCATGTTCACCGACGAAGGATAACGCTTTAGAATAGTCGAACGTTACATGTGTACTCATCTTTTTCCCTCCAATTATGTATATGTATTTCTGTATTCACTTTAGCGAAACTAAAGTTGTAAATCAAGCGATTCAACAATTGTAAACGTAACCATTATTTATTTTTTAGAAAAAGTTCATTTTTTGCATAAAAATTCGCATTTTTCGGTATAGATGTATATACATCCTTTTTCGTACATTTTTTATGTATAAAAACACCCAAACTACACCATTCTATAAAGGAGTTAAATTTTCTTATTAACTCAGCGCTTGCTCATGCTTCACATTAAGGGGGGCTTTTTCATGAGTACATTGCAACGTATCGCATTAGTCTTTACTGTAATTGGTGCTGTAAACTGGGGACTAATCGGGTTCTTCCAGTTTGACTTAGTAGCAGCCATTTTCGGCGGACAAAACTCAGCTCTCGCACGTATTATTTACGGCATCGTTGGTATATCTGGGCTTATCAATCTTGGTTTACTCTTTAAACCATCTGAAAATCTTGGTACACACCCAGAAACAAACGAAATTCGATAACCAGTATGTCCTCTTCACCTCCGACATACGAATATGATTGCATGCAATCATATTTGCAAATATATATCATAAGATAAAGTAAAAGAGGAACGCTCATATGCGTTCCTCTTTTACTTTGTTAACTCGGACTCTTCAATCCATTCTGTCAGCTTTTCTCGCAACGTATTAAACCCGTCCTTAGATGGATTCGGTATAAGAATCCTTCCTTGTTTTCTTTTCGCCGCTTTTAACGATAAACTCATTTTTCTGTGCTCTTCATCAATTGAAAGTACTTTTACTTCTACTGTATCGCCGACTTTCAAAAAGTCATGAATATCCTTTACATATCCATTTGTAATTTCAGATATATGCACAAGTCCTTGTGTTTCTGCATCTAACGCTACAAATGCACCGTAATCTTGAATTCCAGTCACTTTCCCTGTTACAACCACTCCTGTTGTATATTGTTCTGACATATGAAACACTCCCATACGTTTACCGTTTTCTCTACAAATGTAGATTGCAAAACAGATGTACTTATTATTAAATATCCGATTGGTGAATAAGTACCTTAAGTAAAATACCGAGGACACTCTCACCTTATATTAGTAAATTATACCACTATGATAGAACTCATTCAAAATTCACGAAAAAATTTCCTGCAATACGTATAATTCTCCAATATTGGGATAGAATACTAACACATGGCTTTCTAGTATTCCCCCCCTTTTATGGACAAAACGTATTATGTTTTGTCCTTTTTTTATTCTCTATGAACCGTTCCATTCTTTTCATCGCTTCCATAAGTTGCTCAAGCGATGTTGCATATGAACAACGAATGAATCCTTCACCACTCTCACCAAACACACTTCCAGGAACAACAGCCACTTGTTCTTCTAATAATAATTGTTCTGCAAATTCTGCTGAAGATAATCCGGTTGAAGCTATAGAAGGGAAAACATAAAATGCCCCGCCTGGTACATGACATGTTAAGCCCATTTCATTGAAAGATGTCGCCATAAAGTTGCGGCGTTTCTTATAGCTATCTCTCATTCGAATTACTTCATCATTTCCCCCGCGTAATGCTTCAAGTGCTGCAAATTGAGACATCGTTGGTGCACACATCATTGAATATTGATGAATTTTGAGCATTAGTTCTGAAAATTGCACAGGGGCTACAATCATCCCAAGACGCCATCCTGTCATCGCAAATCCTTTTGAAAATCCTGAAATTAAAATCGTATGTTCACGCATGTTTCGAATGCTCGCGAAACTTGTATACACTTCGTCATATACAAGCTCTGCATAAATTTCATCAGATAACACGATTAAATTATACTTCTCAACAATAACTGCTAGCTTTTCTAATTCGGATTTGTTTAACATTGCACCTGTTGGGTTATTGGGGGAGCAAAGTAATATTGCCTTTGTTTTCGCTGTAATAGCCGCTTCAATTTGTTCTGGTTGTACTTTAAACTCGTTTTCTAAAGTAGTCGCTACAGGAACTGGAACTCCTCCAGCTAATGATACAAGCGGTGCATAAGAAACGAAGCTCGGTTCAATAATGATCACTTCATCATCAGGATTTATAATGGCACGCATCGCTACATCTAACGCCTGGCTTGCTCCAACTGTAACAATGATTTCATCGTTTGGATCATAAGATACTGCAAATTGTTTTTTTAGATACTTTGCTATTTCTTGACGGAGCTCCAATAATCCTGCATTTGCTGTATATGACGTATATCCTTGTTCTAAAGAACGAATACATGCTTGCCTTACATTCCAGGGCGTAACAAAGTCTGGCTCTCCTACCCCAAGAGAAATAACACCTTTCATATTTGCTGCTAAATCGAAAAACTTTCGAATACCAGATGGTTGTAAAGATTCTGCCGCTCTAGATAGTTCAAATTGCTTCATGGTGTCACCACAATCCGCTTATCATCATCGTTTTTTTCATAAATAATTCCTTCATGTTTATACTTCTTCAAAATGAAATGTGTTGTCGTAGAAACGACAGATTCAATCGTTGCTAATTTCTCAGAAACAAACATCGCTACTTCTCCCATTGTCTTCCCTTCTAATGTAATAGAAAGATCATATGTCCCTGACATTAAATACACGGATTTCACTTCTGAATAACGATAAATTTGTTCAGCAACCGCATCAAATCCCACGCCGTGCTTTGGCGTAACTTTCACATCAATCATCGCTGTTAAACCAGTATGTTCTTTCACTTTTGTCCAATCAATATGTGTTACATAGTCCACAATAATCTTTTCACTTTCTAATTTCGCAACAATCTTCTTCACTTCTTCTACTTCTATATTTAACAGCTTCGCTAATGTATCTACAGATAAACGACTATTCTTTTCAAGACAAGCTAATAACTCTAATTCCTTTTCTGTCACCATATAAATCATCCTTCCTTTTCGTTTGTGTCTAAATTATACAAATACCTTTTCCTGTTTGAAAAGAGGATTTTTTTAGAGAATTATGTCAAAATGAAATGAAACTTTAATTAGCGGGGGGTTTATTCATCCCCACTGAATTAGCTGCACCAATCGGGATAAAGAGGAAAGGGGATGGAACCGTGAAACCAAAAGTATATATTGCCGAACCAGTTCCAACATTTGTAGAAAACTATTTATCAGAACACTGTGATTTTGAAAAATGGGATCAAAACGAGAAAGTACCTCGTAATGTTCTATTGGAGAAAATAAAAGATAAAGATGGGTTATTAAATTTTGGATCTGCTATTAATGAAGAATTGTTAGATGTAGCTCCTAACTTAAAAGTAGTGAGTAACATTTCTGTTGGTTACGATAATTTTGATTTAACAGCAATGGAAAAGCGAAATGTCATCGGAACGAATACTCCATATGTATTAGATGATACAGTAGCTGATCTCGTTTTCGCTCTTATGTTATCTGCTAGTCGCCGTGTTTGCGAACTCAATTCCTATGTAAAAAATGGTGAATGGAATGCCGAAATCCGAAAAGAACACTTCGGACTAGATGTACATCATAGTACAATTGGCATTATCGGAATGGGACGAATTGGAGAAGCTGTCGCAAAACGAGCGAAATTCGGATTTGATATGAATGTACTTTATTATAACCGTCGCCGTAAAGAAGAAGCAGAACAAAAATTTGATGCTACATATTGTGATTTACAAACTCTAATCAAACAATCTGATTTTATTATTCTTCTTACTCCATTAACAGATGAAACGTATCACCTTATTGGTGAAAAGGAATTTTCATTAATGAAAGAAACAGCAATTTTCATTAATGCCTCTCGCGGGAAAACAGTAGATGAAAATGCATTAATTCATGCATTAACAGAAAAGAAAATATTTGCAGCCGGCATCGACACATTTACACAAGAGCCTATCCAAAAAGATAATCCGCTCTTATCATTACAAAATGTTGTAACTTTACCGCACATCGGATCTGCAACATTAAAAACTCGGCAGCAAATGGCAATGACAGCTGCTGAAAATTTAGTTGCAGGATTACAAGGAAAAACACCACCTAATATTGTTCGTGGGTAATTATAAAGTGAAACTTTAATCAGTGGGGGTTTTACGGGCAGCAAGACCCCCACAAATAGCGGGATAAATAAGTGAAAGGCAAGATGACGATGTCATCTTGCCTTTTTTTGTTAACATATTTTTTTCTTACCTGGAGATGATATGAACAAAAATCAATGGAGTGACAAAAAATGAACCATGAATGCAAATGCCCTTACTTCACTTTTTCCACTCGCGGCACTACTATTCATTACGAATTGTATGAACATAATAATAAAAAAGAGCGACCTACTTTCGTACTCGTTCACGGCTTCTTATCTTCCTCATTTAGCTATCGACGACTCATTCCTTTACTAACAAAGGAAGGCACAGTAATCGCCCTTGATTTACCACCATTCGGAAAAAGCGATAAATCTCATCTCTTTAAGTATTCTTATCACAATTTAGCAACGATTATTATCGATTTAATTGAACATTTATCTTTCTCAAATATTGTATTAGTTGGTCATTCTATGGGTGGGCAAATTTCTCTCTATGTAAACCGTATACGTCCTGAACTAATCTCAAAGACGATTTTACTATGTAGCTCTAGCTATTTAGCACGCGCAAACTTACCTTTAATGTATTCTTCTTATTTACCGTTCTTTCATTTATACGTAAAGAACTGGATTATACGGCGCGGTATTGTTCACAACTTAATGAATGTCGTTCATGATCACTCATTAATTGACGATGAAATGAAAGAAGGTTACTCCGCCCCTTTTTATGATGATCGTATATTCCCTGCCTTAACTCGAATGATAAGAGACCGTGAAGGTGACTTATCTTCAACTGAATTACAAAAAATCGAAACACCAGTATTACTCATTTGGGGTGAAAAAGATCGCGTCGTCCCTGTACATGTAGGACACCGTCTCCATAAAGATTTACCTAATTCAACATTTATCTCTTACGAAAATACAGGGCACTTACTACCAGAAGAAAAGCCCGAGCATGTTTATGAAGAAATCATGACGTTTTCCGTACTGTGAAGCGAAACTTTAATCAATCCAAACGAAAACAAACAAAAAGGCTGTCGTAAATTCCGACAGCCTACAATGAACAACTTCCACCTTCTTTTATTACAAGTAATTCCACGGCTAACTTCTCACATTTTTCAAGCGCTGGTACTTCCTCAAAAGACATAAAGTATATATGTTGAATCTTTTTTGCGATGTATTTTGGATCATCAAACACACTTACGACGTTCACAACATCGCTCGCTTCTGTTTCATAAAACTCCGGCCCCATTTGAAACGGATCCCAATTTTTCACAAACTCTATCATCTTTTCATATGTACCCATTCGCTTCCCGCCTTTTCACTTTTTAATACTTTTCTTTATCCTATCACATCAGCTATTCTATAAGAAGAGAGAGAACTTTCATAACTTAACGGTTTTACAGAAGAAGGGGGCAAACATATGCAACTATTTCATAAAACGGTAAATCGGCGTGGTACACATAGTACAAAATGGGATACATATAAAAACGAAGAACTTCTCCATGCCTGGATTGCAGATATGGATTTTGAAGTACCAAAACCAATTCAAACTGCATTACGGCAGCGTATAGAACATCCTATTTTCGGCTATACAATTCCTCCAGAAAATATTGGGGATATTATTTGCGATTGGACAAAAAGCCAATACGATTGGGATATAAAAAAAGAGTGGATTGTATTTAGTGCAGGCATCGTTCCAGCTCTTAGTACAAGCATACAAGCATTAACGCAAGAAGGAGAATCTGTACTCATACAACCTCCTATTTATCCACCATTTTTTGAAATGGTCAAAACAAATAATAGACAATTATGCGAGAGTCCCTTGTTTAAACAAAATGGCACATATAAGATAGACTTCGAGCATCTAGAAACTCAATTTAAACAAGGTGTAAAACTAATGCTTCTTTGTAGCCCTCACAATCCTATTGGACGTGTTTGGACGAAAGATGAACTAACAAAACTCGGTTCGTTATGTACGCAATATAATGTAACCGTTGTCGCCGATGAAATTCACGCCGATATTATTTATAAAGGCCATACTCATACACCGTTTGCTTCTTTATCTGAAGAATTAGCAGCATGCACTATTACTTGTATGGCTCCGAGCAAAACATTTAATATCGCTGGATTACAAGCATCAATCATTATTATTCCGAATGAGAATCTCCGTAATGCCTTTATGTCTATCCAACATAGACAAGGATTCCACGGATTAAATACATTTGCTTATACAGCAATGCAAAGCGCGTATACAGAATGTAATGATTGGCTAAATGAAATTCGATTATACGTTGAAGATAATGCTCAATTTGCTTGTGAGTATATTCAAAATCACATACCTGCTCTTTCTGTAATTAAACCAGAAGGTAGTTTTTTACTGTGGATTGATTGTTCCCGCTTGAACCTTTCTCAAGATGAACGAACAGCATTACTTGAAGAGAAAGGTAAAATCATCGTTGAACCTGGTGAGAAATACGGGACAGGCGGGGAAACCCATATCCGAATTAACATCGGCTGCCCAAGATCTGTTTTAGAAGAAATTTTAAACAGACTACACCATACATTCTCATAACAACAAAAGCTACCTTTCACGGTAGCTTCTACTTTTTCTTCATATCCGACGCTTTTTTAACAATAACACCACAAGCAATTCGGTCACCAGATTTTCCTGCTGGTTGTGTCATGCCATCATCAGCGTTTTTTGTAATAATAATAGACGCCCCATCTTTTCTATGAATCGTCGTTTTTCCTTCTTCAAGCGTTATATGCGGCGCATCGATTTCTGCTTTAATCTTTCCAGAACCATCCGCCACTACATTCGGCAAATCACCATTTTCCGCACCTTTCGGATTGAGGAGCCCATGTTTTTTATTATCTGGATTAAAATGATTCCCGGATGATTCAAAACTAGGCGCTTTACACTCTCCGATTTCGTGTACATGTAGCCCGTGTGGCCCTGGTGTAAACCCTTCCGCTTTGATTGTAATTTTCACTCCACTTGTTTGCTGAACTACTTTTGCAGTCCCAACTTCATCACCTGAAGCATTATGTAATTTCACATCAATTTCTTTCGGCTTCCCTTGGTCACAACCCGCCATTAGAAATAATAAACAACAACTGAAAAAAAGCCGTTTTTTCATTCTTTTCCCTCCAAAATACTTTCTGCCCTTAGATTGTCCGAGCATAGAGGGAAACATACAATAATGAATTACTGTTTCTTTTCAGCTAAAAGCTTTTCTTCTACTTTCTGCAATCGCTCTGCTTCTCGTTTTGATACACGAATAAACATACGCCAAGTAGCAACCGCACCGACGATAAATAGAACGCAAACAATACCTGGAATAATATATTCTGTTTTATCTTCCGGAAAATATAAAGGCATCATATTGAACACTCCTTATCAGGGAATTTATGAAAAGAATTAACATCTGAATTTTCTGTCATATTATTTTAAATTATAGTTGAAGCCTGTCATATTCTCAAGGATATTCAAAAACCAACTGATTTCTTTGACTCCTTCTTATACTTTCCTTACTATAAACTTGAGGTGAAAAATATGAGAGAAACATTTGAAATTGGTGAAATCGTTACGGGTATTTATAAAACGGGAAAATACATAGGCGAAATTACAAATAGCCGTCCTGGCAGTTACGTCGTAAAAGTATTAGCTGTTTTAAAACATCCGGTGCAAGGTGATTTACATAATGTAAAACAAGCTGACGTACCATTCTTCCATGAAAGACGCGCTTTAGCCTTTCGTGAACAGACGAACATTCCAGAGCAAATGGTGAAGAAATATGAAGGGGAAATTCCTGATTATACAGATTCACTAAAATTAGCATTAGAAACACAAATGAATTCATTTTCTGAAGATGATTCACCTTTTGCGGGGCGTAGTCTAGAAACACTTCAGCAATTAAAGCAAGATTACAAACTTTAAAAAACAAAACGACCAAATTACATGTTGTGCAATTTGGTCGTTACTGTGTACTCACGTTCTTTAACACTTTCGAAAAATCAACAAGTTCCCCTAATGTCGGAGGTGCTGGTTTGACTAAATACTCTTTATCTTTTTCTACTAACTTAAAAATATTATATGTCGTCATCGCATCATCAAGCGCACAATGATGCTTTCCTGTTCCTGCTTTTCCATACGCCTCAATTGCTTTCCATAGTCCTGTTTGATTTCTCTCTCCAAAAAACTTCTTATACTCAAGCGATAAATCACGACACTGTCCAAAGAATGGAAATTCTAAGCCCGCCATTTCGCAGTTATGCTTTAAGACTTTCATATCCATATTTCCCCACGTTACAATTGTCGGTTTACACCTCTTTTCATATTCTGCAAGTTTCTCAACAAGTTCATGAAAAGAAATTCCTTTATCCACTACTTCCTGTTTAATTCCTAAAAATTTTTTACATCGATCCGTTAAGGACGGAAATGTTTTTGGCCTGACATGTGCTGCATACGTATCTTCCACCTTACAACCAACAACTGAAACGAGTCCTACCTCGATAATTTCTGGGAAAAAACCTTTTGGCTTTTTTCTATGCTGGGGCATCGTAAACTCAAAGTCTAAAAATAAAAATTGTTGTTCATCCATACGATCCCTTCCTTATCATCTTTGTCATTCCTTTCTATTTGACACTCCTACACGAACAAGCTCGAATGCTGATTCCATTTGAAATATTCAGATTGGATGTATCTTATATATATGTCAAATGCCCACAAATATTTTTAAAAATAAGAAAAAATGACCTATGCAGAAAATATGACAAAATAAACCCTTTCATTTACATCCGCCATTTTTCTACTTTATAATGACGTTATGTGTGTTTCATCTAGTTAATTTTTTGACACACTAAGAAAAGTGAATGAAGGGAGATGAGAGTTTTGCACGAAACAACGCAAGAGCTCGCAAACTGGCAGTATTATTTCGCTATCGCAGTCTTTTTAATTACATATGCCATTATTATTTCTGAAAAAATTAACCGTGCTGTCATCGCACTTCTTGGTGCAGCATTCATGGTGATTGCAGGGGTCGTTGACTTACACAATGCCTTTACAAAGCATATTGAATGGGGAACTATTACGTTACTCATCGGTATGATGATACTGGTAAACATTACAAGTAAGTCAGGTGTCTTCCAATACGTTGCCATTAAAGCCGCAAAAGGAGCACAAGGAAATCCAATTAAAATTTTAATTTCACTTTCCTTACTTACCGCGCTTGGCTCCGCATTTTTAGATAACGTTACAACAGTACTTCTTGTTGTTCCAGTTACTTTATCTATTACGCGCATCTTGCAAGTAAATCCTGTTCCATATTTACTTTCTGAAATTATTTTTTCAAATATCGGAGGAACAGCAACATTAATTGGTGATCCACCAAATATTATGATTGGTTCTGCAAATAAGCATTTAGATTTTAATGCTTTCTTACTAAACTTAGCACCAATCGTAATTATTATCATTGCAGTAACAGCAGCAATGCTTTACTTCATGTACCGTAAGCAATTAATTGCTGATCCTGTACAAATTAAGAAATTAATGAGCTTAGATGAAAAGCAATACATTAAAGACCCAGTATTAATGAAAAAATCTTTAACAGTACTTGGACTTACGATTGTAGGTTTCATGACTCATTCTATTTTCCATATTGATGCAGCTATCATCGCCTTAACTGGCGCTACTGTCCTTATGTTAATCGGTGTGAAAGAACATGAAATTGAAGAAGTATTCGCTAGCGTAGAATGGGTAACAATCTTCTTCTTCGCGGGACTATTCGTACTCGTTGGAGGACTTATCGATATCGGTCTTATCAAAACGTTAGCCCAAAAAGTAATCGGAATAACGGGCGGGGATATTTCTCAAGCATCTATCCTTATTCTATGGGTATCTGGTATCGCCTCTGCAACAATCGATAACATTCCATTCGTTGCAACAATGATCCCACTTATTAACGATATGGCAGTTGGGCTAGGTTTATCACCTTCTGACGCACAAATCGACGTACTATGGTGGGCATTAGCATTAGGTGCTTGCCTAGGTGGAAACGGAACATTAATCGGGGCTTCTGCTAACGTAATCGTAGCCGGAATCGCAAGTCGTGAAGGACATAAATTCAGCTACATGGAATTCCTTAAAGTCGGCTTCCCAATTATGATCGTTTCATTAATCATTTCTCACATTTACATTTATTTACGCTACCTTATGTAGTAGAAAAAAGGGCTGTCCTATGTGGCAGCCCTTTTTTTACAGGACGTGGTTTATACTTATCCATATCACATGCGCAAATTGTATGTTCAAAATAACCACTGGTGATAGAGGAGAAAAATTTCGTGTTATCAACCAATAGAAAACAACCTAAAAATAGCAGTGTTCTTTGCCTATTCCTATTTTGCCTGGCAACGTGGAAGTAACGAAAACGTAAATGCTCTATTGCGTGAGTTTTATCCGAAAAAAACAAATTTGAACCTTGTTTCACACCAACAATTGAATCAATCACTACTTCTTATTAATGAAAGATCAAGAAATGTTTAGTTTAGAAAACTGCCCACGAAGCGTTTCAGGAGGAACTGTCGCACTTAGATTGACAAACTGTAAAATAAAAAGAGTCCTTCAATTGGACTCTTTTAAAGCTCAGAACAGCTCTTTATTTCTTTAAAAATCGAATCAAACTTCTAATAGCAAAAAATAACGCTATAACCAGAACTATAGAACCAACAACCCATATAGGATTAATGAATGTATGATTAACTTGTCCATACACCATTTTTATCACTCCTAGTTCATTTAAGAATTAATAGTGAAAGAGCCCCCACTGTAATAAAGTGAAACTTTAATCAGTGGGGGTTTTGTCCATCTCCCACTGATTATTAGTTGAACCAATCGGGCTTTTACGGGCAGTTACCTCCCACCTAACTTCCTCGCATTCGCCGAACTTTGAGGTGGGAGTCTTACTGCCCGTTAATGCGGGATAAATCGTACCCCTTGGGTAAGTATTAGAATACGCAACAGCTGCGCTATATTTTTCAGATTCATTGAATTTACATGATTTTACTTTATCACAAGAAAATATTATAAATATATTTTAATATATTTAATTTGGTAAAATGAAGATTAAAATGTTACTTTTTCTTATTTTTCATATTTTTAACAAAAACCCTTTTTTTTTGGTCAACGAAATATCGATTTACCGACAAAGAGCCGTTCCAAAACATCTTTGGAACAGCTCCCCGCATATATCTACTCGTTATATCTCACCGGCTCATTCCGAATAATGAACAAATGAATCGGCAAGAAAACCGAAAATGTGATTGTATGAATGATCGTAAATAGTATGGAATTCGTTCCGTACCTATCCAAAATAGCGTAGATGAGATAAATAGACAGCACAATCGATACTGCTGTTGCTAATAAACTTATAATCGGTACGAAATTAAAGATGAAACACGCGACATATATGCCGAATACTTTCCACCCTGCTTCTTCTTTTAAGAAATCTGGTAATTTATCTTTCGCTAAATCGCCCCATGTCTTACTATTTATAAACGGAATAAAAGCAAGAACACCATCAGTTGCACCATCATTTTTCGCCATCGTATAAAGTGCAAAAGCCGTTAACAAGTACGAAATAATTGCCCAAATTATTATAACAAGAATAAACGCAAAACTAAGAGCAAAGAAACCTGCTAGTACGCCTTGATCTTCCATCTTATCCTCTCCTCTCTACTCTCAACATATTTCATTACATTGCAAGTTATGTTTTAAAATTTAACCAAACTCTCTGTATAATAATATGAGAAAGATAATAAGAGAGGAGAACGTACTTATGCATCCATTTGCAAAAGCATTACAAGAGCACTTCACAGCAAATCAAAACCCAGCAAAAGCAGAACCGATGGCACTTTATATGAAAAATCACTTCCCGTTTCTCGGTATTCAAACACCTGAAAGACGACAATTATTGAAAGACGTTATTCAAATACATACTCTCCCAGATAAAAAAGACTTCCAAATTATCGTACGTGAGCTTTGGGATTTACCAGAACGTGAATTTCAGGCAGCTGCACTTGATATTATGCAAAAATATAAAAAGCATATAAACGAAACTCATATCCCATTTCTAGAAGAACTTATTGTCACAAAATCTTGGTGGGACTCTGTTGATAGCATTGTCCCTACATTTTTAGGCAATATCTTTTTAAAACATCCAGAATTAATTTCCGCATATATTCCAAAATGGATTGCATCAGATAACATATGGTTACAACGCGCCGCTATTTTATTCCAGCTAAAATATAAACAAAAGATGGATGAAGAACTTCTTTTCTGGATTATTGGACAACTACATTCTTCAAAAGAATTTTTCATTCAAAAAGCGATTGGCTGGGTCCTTCGCGAATATGCAAAAACAAAGCCCGATGTCGTTTGGGAATACGTACAAAATAACGAGCTTGCCTCGCTTAGTAGACGCGAAGCAATTAAGCATATTAAACAAAACTACGGAATAAATAATGAAAAAACAGGCGAGACTCTATCATAGATAGACACGTTCCTCTATTGAGATTTAAAAAAGAACGTGTTAGAATATGTTCATTATTATTAATATAAGTAGCGATGACGGACTTATAAGTACTTGCATAAAAAGCGATTTGGGGATAGTGAAAGCCTGAAGCCGCAAGGAAACGGCAGTCTCGAGCAATACATTATAAAGTGGATGCGCATTTTGTGCATCAACTAGGGTGGAACCGCGGGCAAACGCTCGTCCCTAGGCAATTAAGCCTTGGGATGAGCGTTTTTTTATGTTTTTTAAAGCATATACTGCTCGTTTCACAAGTACCAGAGTACGTCATCGCAAATACGTTAACTTTCAAAAGGAGGATTTTATTATGTATTCAATGGAACAAGTTGTAAACTTAGCGAAACATCGCGGTTTCGTTTTCCCTGGTTCTGAAATTTACGGTGGTCTTGCAAACACTTGGGATTACGGTCCACTTGGAATCGAATTAAAAAATAACGTTAAAAAAGCTTGGTGGAAAAAGTTCATTCAAGAATCTCCACACAACGTTGGTTTAGATGCAGCTATTTTAATGAACCCAAAAACTTGGATCGCTTCTGGTCACGTTGGTAACTTCAACGATCCAATGATCGACTGTAAAAAATGTAAAGCTCGTCACCGTGCTGACAAATTAATTGAAGATGCATTAGATGCAAAAGGCATCGAAATGGTTGTTGATGGTCTTACTTTCGACCAAATGGCTGATTTAATGAAAGAACATGAAGTAAAATGTCCTGATTGCGGTAGTGAAGAATTCACTGAAATCCGTCAGTTCAACTTAATGTTCAAAACATTCCAAGGTGTTACAGAGTCTAGCACAAACGAAATCTTCCTTCGTCCTGAAACAGCACAAGGTATTTTCGTAAACTTTAAAAACGTACAACGCTCTATGCGTAAAAAACTTCCATTTGGTATCGGCCAAATCGGTAAAAGTTTCCGTAACGAAATCACACCTGGTAACTTCACATTCCGTACACGTGAATTCGAACAAATGGAACTTGAATTCTTCTGTAAGCCTGGTGAAGATTTAGAGTGGTTCGCATTCTGGCGTGAAACTTGTAAGAACTGGTTACTTTCACTTGGTATGACTGAAGAAAGCATGCGTCTTCGTGACCACGGTGAAGAGGAATTATCTCACTACAGTAACGCAACAACTGATATTGAATTCAGATTCCCATTCGGTTGGGGCGAACTATGGGGCGTTGCATCTCGTACAGACTTCGATTTAAAACGTCACATGGAACACTCTAATGAAGACTTTAACTATATCGATCCACAAACGAATGAGCGTTACGTACCGTACTGCATCGAGCCATCTTTAGGTGCTGACCGCGTAACATTAGCATTCTTATGTGATGCATATGAAGAAGAGCAATTAGAAAACGATTCTCGTACAGTTCTTCGTTTCCACCCTGCTTTAGCACCATACAAAGCAGCTATCTTACCATTATCTAAAAAGCTATCTGAAGGTGCTACTGAAGTATTCGCAGAATTAGCTAAAGACTTCATGGTAGACTTTGACGAAACTGGTTCTATCGGTAAACGTTACCGTCGTCAAGACGAAATCGGTACACCATTCTGTATCACTTATGACTTCGACTCTGTTGAAGACAAAGCTGTTACAGTACGTGACCGTGACACAATGGAACAAGTTCGTATGCCAATTAGCGAGCTAAAAGGTTTCTTAGAGAAGAAAATCCAGTTCTAATTATAAAAAAGAGGCGCTCTATTGAGCCGCCTCTTTTTACTTTTCACGTTTTTCTTTAATTGCTACTGTACATCTTGATATACATAGTAAATCATCATTCTCATCAATGATACGTACATCCCAAACCATCGTTGAATGTCCTCTATGTATCGGTGTTCCAATCGCTGTTACAATCCCATCTTTCTTTGAGCGAATGTGATTTGCATTAATTTCTAGACCGAAACAAATACATTTCTCTTGATCAATTAAATTGTATGAACCGACACTTGCTACTGTTTCTGCTAATGCAAGAGATGCACCACCGTGTAAAAATCCAAATGGCTGGTGCGTACGCTCATCAACAGGCATCGTAGCAACCACCTTATCTTCTGTCATCTCTAACAACTCAATTCCAAGCGAATCCATTAAAGTTTTTGACATATCGTTTCCCCCTTTTCCTCACTTTTAATTAAATGTATATTTTTACCTATTTACTTTCAAACTACCTATAACACTTATATAAGGAGGTTTCACCTAAATGAAACAGAAATTTTGTATACTACTGCTTATGTTCTCCTTGCTGACTATTGTACCAAATTGTGCAATAGCAGCCAAAGCATCTAACCTGACAATCGATGTTCAGACTGTAACGCAAAAAGGTAAGAAACCTTATATAGAATATCAAATTAATAGGCCTTCCTTTCACAACTTTTCTGACTCAAAATTTCAAAATAAGCTGAATTCCTATTACAAAAACTCTACTGCCAAATTTAAAAGTAAATTAGAAAAAGAAGCGAAGAAATATTATAAAGAAACAGAAGGATCTAGTACACCTTTCCACCCATACGTTGCAAATGTTGACTATAAAGTAGCTTTAAACAAACTACCTTTCCTAAGTTTATATGTGAATTACTATCAATATACAGGCGGAGCGCATGGACTTTATACGTGGAAAGCAAATACATTTGATTTAAACGAAAAAAAATTATTACACCTAGACGACTTATTTCAACAAGAGGATACATATAAAGAAATAATTCGCACAGAGATTGTAAGACAAGTTAAACAAAATGAAGGCATTTATTTTCCCGATGCAGTCGAAAAAGTAACGAGCGCAAAAAAGTTTCACTATTTTTTAGAACCAGATAATCTTGTGATTTATTTCCCTTTATATGAGATTGCTCCTTATTCAAGCGGAATCCCGCAATTTCATATTCCATATACGTTGCTAAGAGACTACTTAAAGCCTTCTTATCAAAATATTTTGATTGACAACAAGTAAATATTTTCGCTACGATAATGTTAACCTAAAAACAACAGGAGGTTAACATTATGAGAAGATTTCATGTTTTAGATTTAGCATTAGCTGCCATGTTCGTCGCTCTTATGGCCATTGGTGCAAATATTGTATCTTGGGCACCATTCCTGCAAGTGGCGGGCATCCCATTATCTATGCAACCATTTTTCGCAATTTTAGCAGGGCTTCTTCTTGGAAGTAGACTTGGCGCATTATCAATGACTGTTTATATGCTCGTTGGCTTAGCTGGTGCACCAATTTTCGCTAACTTCAAAGCTGGATTTGGAGCACTTTTAGATCCTACTGGTGGTTTCATTATCGCATTTATTATCGTTGCTTACGTATCAGGAAAAATAGTAGAACAAAAAGAACGACCAACATTCAGCACCTTTGCATTTGCTTCGTTCACAGGAATTATTTTAACCTATATTATCGGTACTACTTACATGTACGGAGCGGTCAATATTTTCATGGGTGGTAATATGAGTTATAAAGCTGCATGGATGATTATGATGTGGTTCGCAGTAAAAGATATTGCATTTACAATTATCGGCGCTATTATCGCACCTCGCATATACTATGCTGTACGTCGTTCGGCTTATCAGCATTCTCATTCGACGATTTCATAAGAAAAAGGAGTTGTTCCAGTAGGAACAACTCCTTTTTTATATTAAGACTCTTGATTCGTTTGCTCTTCTAAAATTTTCTTCATCATTGTGACCATGTCATTGCGTAATTCTGGGTGTTGCAGAGCCATTTCAATTGTCGTTTGAACGAACCCTAACTTTTCACCTACGTCGTAGCGTTTTCCTTCGAAGTCGTAAGCAAATACACGTTGAATTTCATTTAAACTTTGAATTGCATCCGTTAACTGAATTTCGCCGCCCGCTCCAACTTGTTGCTGTTCTAAGAACATAAAGATTTCAGGTGTTAAAATGTAACGTCCCATAATCGCTAAGTTTGAAGGTGCAGTACCTTGCGCTGGTTTTTCAACGAATTTACGAACTTGATAACGACGCCCCTCTTGCTCTAAAGGATCAATAATTCCATAGCGATGTGTTTCTGCTTCAGGAACAGTCTGCACACCAATAACAGAAGAAAGTGTTTTGTCATACTCGTCCATTAGTTGACGTAAACATGGTTTTTCAGCTTGAACGATATCATCGCCTAATAATACTGCAAACGGCTCATCACCAATGAATTTACGCGCACACCAAACAGCATGTCCTAATCCTTTTGGTTCTTTTTGACGAATGTAATGGATATCTACCATTTTAGAAGAAGCTTGTACTTTTTCAAGTAACTCATACTTTTTCTTCTCTAATAAGTTTTGCTCTAATTCAAATGCATTATCGAAATGATCTTCGATAGAGCGCTTTCCTTTACCAGTAACGATAATAATATCTTCGATGCCTGATTTTACTGCTTCTTCTACGATATATTGAATTGTTGGTTTATCTACAATTGGAAGCATTTCTTTTGGCATTGCTTTCGTTGCTGGTAAAAAGCGTGTTCCTAATCCCGCTGCCGGAATAATTGCTTTTCTCACTTTTTTCATGACAAATACCCTCGCTTTTCATTTTAATTCTCTTAGTAAGGTGCAAATTTATAAGATTATCTCTTAATAATCCTCTACATCATACAAAACTATAAGAAAAGAGGAGGCCGTTCTCCGTTCTCCCCTTTTCCTATCAGTAGCACTCTATTCTATTATAAACGATTCATAATATCTTCTTTAATAGTAAGTAACTTTTGTTCACTATTTTGTAAGGAATCATCTTGTACACCAAAGTAGAATTTAATTTTCGGCTCTGTTCCAGATGGACGCAAGCAGAACCAAGAACCATCTTCTAATTGATATTTTAACACATTTGATTTCGGTAAGTGAATCTCTTCCTTATTTCCATCTTGTAAAGTTGTAATGATACTTTCCTTATAATCCTCAACTGCAACGACTGTTAAACTAGCTACTTCTTTCGGAGGATTCCCGCGGAATGTCGCCATCATCTTTTGAATCTGTTCGGCACCGTCTTTTCCTTTTAACGTTAACGATACAAGATCTTCACGGAAGAAACCGTACTTCTTAAATACTTCTAACAGACCATCATATAACGTTTTACCTTGTGATTTATAGTACGCAGCTACTTCACATGCGAATAGAACAGATTGCACGGCATCTTTATCACGACAGAATGGACGGATTAAATAACCGTAGCTTTCCTCATAACCGAATTGGAATTCATATTTTCCGCTTTCTTCATACTGTTTGATTTTTTCACCGATAAATTTAAATCCAGTTAGCGTATCAACTGTATCTAAACCGTATGCTTTTGCGATTGTACGGCCAATTTCAGACGTTACGATTGTTTTTAAAACAACACCGTTTTCTGGAAGCGTTCCGTTTTCTTTCTTTTGTGATAATAAGTAATCAAGCATTAACGCACCTGTTTGGTTACCAGTTAACACTTGGAACTCACCATCGTGATTGCGAACCGCTACACCTAGACGGTCTGCATCAGGATCTGTTGCGATTAACACGTCTGCGCCTACTTTTTCACCGTCGCGAATTGCATACTCAAACGCTGCGTGCTCTTCTGGGTTTGGTGATTTTACTGTAGAGAAGTTTGGATCTGGTAACTCTTGCTCTTTTACAACTGTTACATCTGTAAATCCAACTTCTTCTAAACCACGGCGTACCGAAACATTTGATGTTCCATGTAATGGCGTAAAGACGATTTTTAAGTCTTTACCAACCTTTTGTACCATTTCTTTATTAATAATGACGTTGTTCAATTCTGTAGCATATGCATCGTCTACTTCTTGTCCAATAATATGTAATAAACCGTCAGCTTTTAATTGCTCCACATCAGCTACTTCAACTGTTAATTCATCTTCCACTGCATTTACGTAACTAATTAACTCATCAGCTTCTTTTGGAGGCAATTGTCCACCATCGTCACCATATACTTTATAACCATTATATTCAGGCGGATTATGGCTCGCCGTAAGAACGATTCCACTTACTGTATGTAAATGACGAACTGCGAAAGAAAGCACTGGCGTTGGGCGTAAGCTTTCAAACACATATGTTGTGATACCGTGTGCACCTAGTGTAGCGGCTACTTCCATTGCAAATTCAGGTGATTTATGACGAGAATCATACGCTACAACAACACCACGTTTCTTCGCTTCTTCACCTAATTTTTCAATAAATTTCGCTAATCCTTGTGTCGCTTTACGAACTGTATATACATTTAATCGGTTCGTACCAGCACCAAGTTCACCACGCATACCACCTGTGCCGAACTCTAGATTTTTATAAAAGCTATCCTCGATTTTCTTCTCATCTTGCTTCATGTTTTCTAGCTGTTCTTTTAATTCTGCATCTAATTCTGCATATGAAAGCCAGCGACTATATTCTTGTTTCCAATCCATATTTCTATCTCCTCCCGCTTGTCATACCTTTATTATATGAAAAAAACAACCTGTATCTCAATATTTTATAAAATCTAGCAGGATTTTACTAGGAATATTTGTATACACTATGATTAAATACTCCACCAAAGGGAATGAGGATTATGCAAGAATGGGGCTTGTCAGAAGAGCTCAAAATACAAACAAAACAAATGATTGAAATTGCTGAAAAAGAATTATCAATTATGAGACAGGCAATTGATAAGGAAGATGAATGTATTTTATGCAAAATGGAAGATATTCATCACATGTTAGCAAATGTACAAACATTGGCAGCTACATACTATATTCAGGCTTATTTATCGCCTTATACGGAAAGCTCACAGTTTATCACAAGAGCTGTCCAACATTTAAGCGCCCGAAAGCACGGTGCTCTAATCGTTGTAGAGCGAAACGAGACACTTGAATCTTTCATTCAAACTGGAACAACATTAAATGCTCATTTAACCGCTCCGTTACTTGAATCAATTTTTTACCCAGGTAACCCTCTTCATGATGGAGCCATTCTCGTGAAAAATAATCATATTGTCTCAGCTGCTAATATTCTTCCGTTAACGAAAAGTACAGATATTGATCCTGAGCTAGGAACACGTCACAGGGCAGCAATTGGATTATCAGAAAAAAGTGATGCACTTATATTAGTTGTCTCTGAAGAAACAGGTCGCACTTCATTTGCTTTAAATGGGACCTTATATACGATTTCTTTATAAGACGAATCTTTCACTATGTAACACTTTTTTGAACAGTACAATAATAAATGAGTGATATCGACTTACCGACAAAAACTGACAATAATCATACCATATCAATAAGAAAAGGCTGCCTCAAAAAAATTTGAGACAGCCTTTTTTCAAAAATTATTCTTCTCCGAAACGTTCAACAAGTGTTGCAAGTGTACGAACCATTGCACCTGTTGCTCCAGATGGCCCTAAATCATGCGCTCCTGTTGTTTCAGATGTTCCAGCGATATCTAAGTGTACCCATGGTGTTTCTTCAGCAAATTCACCTAGGAATGTCCCAGCCATAACCGCATGTCCTTCACGACCTGGTGAGTTATTTAAATCAGCAAATTTACTGTTTTTGACACGTTCTTTATCGCGCTCGAAAATCGGTAATTGCCAAATTGGCTCATCCGTTTCCATTGATGCTTCTAATACTTGTTCAAACAACTCTTCATTATTTGTCATCGCGCCTGTTGTATGATTTCCAAGTGCAACAATTACACCACCTGTTAATGTTGCAACATCAACTAAGTAATTTGCACCAAGCTTCTTCGCATACGTAATACCGTCAGCTAACGCTAGACGACCTTCTGCATCTGTATTTAATACTTCGATTGTTTTTCCGCTCATAGATGTAATCACATCATCTGGCTTGAATGCAGTACCACTTACAACGTTATCCGTTGATGGAATTACAGCGATAACATTTTGCTCTGGGCGAAGTTCACCGATAATTTCCATCGCACCAAGAACAGCTGCTGCACCGCCCATATCACCTTTCATACCAACCATGCCTTCACGTGGTTTTAAAGAGTAACCACCTGTATCGTATGTAATCCCTTTTCCAACGAATCCAATTACATCTGTCCACTCTTCTTTTCCTTTATAAATAAGAGCGATCATTTTCGGTGGCTCTGTACTACCTTGGTTTACTGCAAGTAATGCACCCATACCAAGGTCTTCCATTTCTTCTTTCTCAAGAACTTTATAATCCATATCATACTTTTCAGCTAACTCAACCGCATACTCAGCAAGCTTTGTCGCTGTTAATACGTTTGGCGGCATATTAACAAGTGTACGAGCTGAATTTGTTGCACGTCCATGTACGTACCCTACTGTTAATGCAGCTTCAACTTCTTGTGCATCTTCCGCTGTAATAGCCGTAAACTTCTCTAATTCTACACAATCCTTTTTATCTGTTTTATACGTTTGTAATTCATATGTACCAAGACCTTGTACTTCTGCCGCAATATGAGCTACATCAATTGCATCTAATTTATCTGTCACGAAAGAATCAAGTAAGATTGCTGCATCTTGTACTTTTGCTGCTTGTAACGCTTTAAACGCCTTACCAAGAGCCGCACGTAACGTTTCCGTTGTATATGATTCTTTCTTACCTAAGCCAACGAAATAATAACGTTTCACATTTGTTTTTCCTAAACTATGTACTTTTGAAATGGCTTTTTTCTTAGTTGAAAGTTCTTTTTCTTCTAATAAAACTTGTAATTGTCCTTCAAACGCTTTGTCCAGTTCTTGTACAAAACTACTCGTTTGCTCTTCTTCAAATAAAGCAATAATTACTGCTTCATGACTGACTAATTCTTTTTGTACTTGAAACATATTCAGACCCCCTAGATTTCTCTACGCCTATTATAACTTTATTTTCGATAAAATGCGATAATTCTAACTTCTAACACAATGAAATAAAACAAGAAAAAAGTCTAGCGTTATTACCACTAGACTATCTTTGTTTTAAATATTGACCTCGAAACACTTGCATCGTTTCGTCTTCATTTAACATCGTTAACTCTTCTTCTGTAAACTTACCATTTCCTACTTTCACTACATATACATTTACTTTCTTCTTACCCCATTGGCTATAAACATCTTTCACCGTATCATAATATAGATCAAGACGATTTCCTTTTATAGCCCCGCCCTTATCAGCAACAACACCATATCCGTAATCTGGCACGAATAAAATCGTTCCGATCGGGAATACGCGTAAGTCCGCAGCGATTGTGGAATATAAATCCCGTTTCGCTTTAACACCTGAATATGTAATACCATACTCCGGATGTCCCGGGCTCTTACCAGTTGACTCTATGCCTGATGTATAACCAGTTGCAGTCATTTCTATAACACGATATTTAGACCAGTCATTTGCCTGTTCTAAAGCATTTATCACTTCTTTACTCGGAGCAACTTTTTTCTCAATTTCTGCTGCATGTACTTCTTTTACACTTGTTTCTTCATATGGTTTTATAATCTCTAATAAAGAAACTCCCGTGAAAGCCTTCCATGTTACGCATAATGCGAATGCAAGTAAACAAGTCATCATAATGCGAATACAATATCGTTTTAACATTTTTATATTCCACACTCCTTCATCGTTAATCATTCCCTATACGATGAAGGAATATGCAAAAAAATAATCTCCAAATTGATTGGAGATTAAAACATTTGATATCCACTTTTCCGAAGTTTCTTAATTACGATTCCCGCTAAAGCAGCACCTACTAATCCAGTAGATAGAATAAACATATCTGCTTGTCCTAAATGCGATACACTTGTCCCAAATGAAGAAAATGTTTCTTTTGGCTTTGAAAAATAATCCCACACACTCGCTTTATTAATAATAAGCATACAAACAATTGGATACACAATAACCATTACCCACGTAGCTCGCAAAATCATGTTGAGTAAAAATCCAATTCCAAAAAACAAAATAAAGAATAACATCATCGAAATAAGTAGTACCGGTATACTCACTTCTTCTCCCTCTCCTTCGTATGCGCCGTAAATACGTGATAGGCTGTATAACCAAATTGCTCTCCTGGATTTAATGTTTTGTCCATTTCAAGATGCAGTTCTGATCTTCCTTCTAGCAAATATTTAATAAGCACAGACGTATTCGGATCGTCCGCAATCTTATCTGGATGTAAGAACGCCACTTCAGACAATTCCTTCTCCTGTACAGTAATGTTTTCTCCTTCAGGCTCCAAAAGGAAAATAATCATATTATCACTAATCTCATTACGAATAACGCCCGATCGAACACCGATAATCCCCTTCACACGAGCGACAATGCCTGTCTCTTCTAACACTTCACGTTTCACAGCTTCATCAACAGTCTCACCTTCATTTACAAAACCAGCTGGTAAAGACCATTTCCCCTTTAATCCACTGTATTTCTTCTTAACAAATAGCCACCTGCCATCTTTTGTTGCTACTAGGCCACTAACAGCTAACCATACTTTCCCTCTTTTCTCCATGATGTAATAACCTCCTCCACTATAACGGACAGAATATTCTTTCTTTTTTATATATTATACTATATTTTTAATACGAAAAAAGCAGAAACAGCTCTTAGCCGTTTCTGCTTTTTCTACTATATATTAAAAGAACTTTAATTTACCTTTTTTAAGAACTAATAGAGGTCCACCTAATAAGAATAGGTAACGGTTATCGATTACTTTCTTCATGAAGGAAGCTTTCCAACCTGTTAATTTTTTACCCATAACAACGCCCATTGCATCGTCATGACCTAATGAACATACAGATCCTTTATTGTCGAATGCGAATGTTTTCATTTCGCCTTTACCACGAACTAACACAGTTAAGTTGTGTGCAATGTTGTAACCTTGTTGAATTGCAATTTGTGCTGTTGGTGGGTATGGACGGTTAATTTCTTCGTTAATGATTAACGCTGCGTCACCAACCATGAATACCTCTTCGTATCCTGGAGCGTGCATATACTCATCAACTTTAACGCGGCCGCGCATTGCTTCAAATCCAGATTCTTCTACAATACCATTACCACGAACACCTGCAGCCCAAACTACTGTTTCAGACTTCAGTAATTCAGTGTCATCACCGTTCGCAACGATAATACCTTCTTCAGTTGCTTCTTTAATTGCTGTACCGATGCGGAATTCTACGCCTTTTTTCTCAAGTTGTTTCACAGCATATTCTACTAATGCTGGATCGAAACCTGGAAGTGCTGTTGGAGCAGCTTCAACGCAGATAATACGTGCTTTTTCACGTGGTACATTGTACTGTTTGCAAAGTTCAGGAACACGGTTTGCAAGCTCACCTACGTACTCGATACCAGTAAATCCAGCACCACCAACAACGATTGTAACTAACTCATCGCGTTGTTCAGTTGCATATTTAGCGAAACTAGCTTCCATATGCTCACGAATTTGACGAGTTGCATTAATGTTAGCGATTGAGAATGCATGCTCTTTTAATCCTGTAATTCCGAATGTTTCTGATTCGAAACCAAGACCGATTACTAAGTAATCATACTCTAATTCGCCGTCTTTTAAGATAATGCGTTTTTCAGCAGCTTTAATTTCTACTACTGTATCTTGTACAAAGTTCACTTTATTTGTATCGATAACGTCTTGAATATCTAGACAGATTTTTTCATCTTGTAATGTACCAGCTGCGCTCTCGTGTAACCAAGTCGCTTGGTAGTGATAGCTGTTGTTGTTTACTAACGTAATTTCAGCTTCATTTACAGATAATGCTTTTTGCAGACGAACAGTCGTAATCATCCCGCCATAACCTGCACCTAAAACTACGATTTTTGGAGTCTTCACCAAATCACAACCCTTTTCTTTATATAATAGTAATAAAAAATAGTACCAAGTACTAAAAACTCTATTTGTCAAGAATGTGGAATTTATCACATTCTATATCGTAACAAAACGCAGTCAAAAAATCGTACGAAATTTGTCATAGAAATTTAACATAATACTTCCCTATATTAGTCGGTTTTATTCCAGAATTCAAGCACCTAGCGAATTATCAATATTTTAAAATAACATAGCGTTTTCAAGGGTTTTTCAGCCTTTTTTTCATGTATTTTCCTTTCCTTATATTTTATACAATTTAAAAAACATCCATGCGAAAACTTACACACAATTCAGTCGTTTCCAGAAGTATTATGAACTCAAATATGCTATCATTTATTTGAAAGTATCATCATTTGCAGGATTTTCGTGTACATATGAACAATATATGAAATCAATATCAAAATTCCATCTATAGGGGGAATGAAAGTGGCAGAAAATCAAAAAGTTTACGACATAACGATTATTGGTGGTGGTCCAACAGGACTGTTCACCGCATTTTATGGCGGTATGAGACAAGCAAGTGTAAAAATCATTGAAAGCTTACCTCAACTTGGAGGGCAATTATCCGCACTCTACCCTGAAAAATACATTTATGATGTAGCTGGATTTCCAAAAGTACGCGCACAAGAATTAGTTGATAACTTAAAAGAGCAAATGAAGAAGTTTGATCCAACCGTTTGCTTAGAAGAAGCTGTTGATACGCTTGAAAAACAAGCTGACGGTATATTTAAACTTGTTACGAATAAGCAAACTCACTATTCTAAATCAGTTATTATTACTGCTGGCAATGGTGCTTTCCAACCACGCCGCTTAGAATTAGAAGATACAGCAAAATATGAAAAGAAAAACTTACATTATTTTGTTGATGATATGAATAAATTTGCTGGTAAGCGCGTCGTAGTATTTGGTGGCGGCGACTCAGCGGTTGATTGGACAATGATGTTAGAGCCAATCGCTGACAAAGTTACAATCGTTCATCGCCGTGATAAATTCCGTGCGCATGAACATAGCGTAGAAAGCTTAATGAATTCTCGTGCAGAAGTAAGTACACCGTACGTTCCAGTAGAACTCATTGGTGATGACAAGATTGAACAAGTCGTTCTTCAGCACGTAAAAACTGAAGAAAAAATTATCATCGATGTTGATGACGTAATCGTAAACTACGGCTTCGTTTCTTCTCTTGGTCCAATTAAAAATTGGGGCTTAGACATTCAAAAAAACAGCATCCTCGTGAATTCAAAAATGGAAACAAATATTCCTGGCATTTATGCTGCCGGCGACATTTGTACATATGAAGGAAAAGTAAAACTCATTGCTTGCGGCTTTGGTGAAGCACCGACAGCAGTAAATAATGCAAAAGCTTACTTCGATCCAAACGCAAAACTCCAACCAATGCATAGCTCAAGTATGTTTTAATATAGAAATGAAAAGAACTCCTTTTACATGAAAGGAGTTCTTTTCATTTAGAGATTCCTAATCGAAATTCTTCCTTTTCCTAAATAAAATACATTTCAACTTAATAAAAAACACTACTTCCTTCCAAAATATGTTACAATAAAAACAGAACGTATGTTTTGTCCAATAAAGGGAGGTTTTATTAATGAAAGAACCGATTATCGTAACAAAAGAAGCTTTCCAAGCAATCGGCGTCTCTATTACGACGACAAATGAAAAAGAGGCGTCTACTGAAGGAGAAATTCCAAAGCTTTGGAATCGCTACTTCCAAGAACAAATCATGCATCAAATTCCAAATCAACAAACAAAAGAAACCTTCGCCTTCTATTCAAACTACGAATCGGATGAAACCGGTACATATCAATTTACTATTGGCATGCCTGTTTCTTCGTTGGAAGACGTTCCTGAAAATATGACAGCTATAACAATACCTGCCGCAACGTATGCAGTATTTACAACGAGAAAAGGCCCTGTGTCTGAAGTCGTGTGCGAGGCTTGGGAATATATTTGGCAATGGTCGAAAGAAAACAAGCGTGCTTTTACAACAGACTTTGAGCTTTATGACGAAAATGCATTAGATCCAAATAACGTACAATTGGATATTTATATCGCGTTAGCTTAAAAAAGATGCCCTTCGGCATCTTTTTTTGTCGTTAAATAGCCACTGTGCAAATTCATTATTATTGTCTACAATGAGAAAGTGCAGTATAGAAATATTAGAAACTGTATAAAGTGAAACTAATACTCAGTGGGGGTTTTGTTTATCCCCCACTGAGTATTAGTTGAACCAATCGGGCGTTTACGGGCAGTTGGTCTCCCACCTAACTTCTTTGCTCCAGCCGAATTTTGAGGTGGGAGTTTTACTGCCCGCAAATAGCGGGATAAAACGATTGTTAATAGGTTTTTTAGTCTAAATTTGGTACATAGAAAGGAAGCAATATGGAGGAACTACAACAAAATAAATCTGCTTTAAAGGAAAATACGAAACCGTTATTAAAAAATACGAATTTCCTTTTTCTTTGGGCAGCTACTCTCTTTTCAAGCTTTGCTTTAGCCTTTTTTACTTTTTCACAAACGTGGTACATAGCAAAAACATTAAACCTTGAAGCTTCACTCGGTATTGTTTTCGTGGCTCTTAGTGTTCCGAGACTCATTTTTATGATTATTGGCGGAGCATTAGCTGATAAATTCCCGAAAAAAAACATTATGTTTTACTCAAATATTATTCGCGCTATTCTTGTTGCAACAATTCTCACTTGGTTCATCGTCGGTGATGTAACACTATATACATTTGCTTTGTTTGCTTTGTTCTTCGGGCTTGCTGACGCTTTCTTCTGGTCAGCAGACGGCTCTATTCTGCCTGAACTTGTAGAAAAAAGCCGTTTAACACAAGCAAATTCACTTACTCAAATGACAAACCAAGCATCTGTCATTTTAGGACCTGTACTTGGCGGTATTCTCATTAAATTTACGAACTATGAAACAATTTTTTCAATTACAATCCTGCTACTTATTATCGCTGCCATACTCGTTCAAAAAATACAATTTACAGTACCCGAAAAAAATGAAACAGATAAAGGCATGTTTACTTCTATTAAAGAGGGAATTTCATATGTAAAAGAATCACCGTTCCTTTCAACTTTCCTTTTATGTAGCGCCTTTTTAAATTTATTTTTAATCGGTCCGATGCAAGTTGGCTTCCCGCTCTTCGTCAAAAACGTTCTGCACGGTGATTCGCTTCAGTTTAGTTACTTAGAAGCGTCTGTAGGAGGCGGAATGGCAATAGGCGCTATCATTGTCGGTTTAAAAAATATTAATCGTAGACGCGGTCTATTTTGCATTATCATGATGCTACTGTCTGGTGTCTTCTTCTTATCCATCAACTTTAGCACCGTACTTTGGCAAGCATTATTAGCTGGCATGTTTTACGGTATTACAATCGCAATGGCTATCGTTCCGCTTATGGCGATGATTCAATCGACAGTAAAAGAAGAAATGATGGGACGCGTAATGAGTTTACTTATGCTATCATCCATGGGCTTTATCCCGCTTTCTTATGCATTTACATCAATCGCACTTGCAATAGGAATTCCAATCGTAACCGTTATGAAAAGCGGTGCAATCGCCGTTATCGTCTTCGTACTATTTGTAGCGATTCGTGTTCCAGTTGTAAGAAAGTTTGATTGACTACTTGGAGTCATGTGTTATACGCATGGCTCCTTTTTAAACGGATCAAATAACGGTATCCCCTTACTTCTTCTCACAGCTGCTCCCCATTCTAGTCCAACCTCTAAAAATAGATCACGCACTGTACTATATAAAAGCGCCTTAACATTTTTACGAATTTCCCTGTATTTATACGCTCTCACAACACTCTTTACTCGCCAAATGAAATGTCCATACACTTCTTCATCAGCTAAAATTTGCTCCAGTAACACACCTTGCTCTAGTAACCCGCTCTTTTTATATGCCAGTTCCACCTTACTCCAAAATATATTAATTTTCTTCGGATTACGCGTCATCGGCACAAGTGCGTATATAAAAGGCTTCGGTATATCGTGGCGGCAATACGTCGCATCAAGTTCGTACGTTTCTTTTCTATTCTCTTTTATTTGTGGAATGTTTTTAGAAAAAATTGTTTCCCCCTCATTTTTTTGCTCATTTTTACTACAGTCATCTGCACGATCATCACTTTCACATGCGGACATTTTCATACGGTCATCCATGCGGTCAATTGCAGATTTAAGAAATACATATAAGTTTGCACTATATCCCCCGCGCTTATATCTTTCTTTTGTCGCAACACGTTTTATAATCCCTAGTTCCTCTAACTTTGCAATTGAGCGGCGTACTGTACGAATACTCTTTCCAACATTCGTCGCAATCGTCTCCATTAAAGGACAAGCAACTCCCACTGTTTTCTGTTTCTCATTCACTGCATACTTTCCTAAAAAATAAATGATGGTAGCATCCGTCTTATTTAATTCAAATCGATAGTACTTCAAAACTTGCTTTTGATATGTATTAAACTCTTCTTTACTTCGAAATTCACTGTATGGTTTCATTAAGTTATATAAGCTTCCCATTTTCATCACCTCATTTATAGGTAAGAGTCAGGAAGAAAAATTGGCGTGATATTTTAAATTTTTTTGGAGGTGACAATATGATCGTAATAAGTGCTTGTTTAGGTGGTATCGCTTGTCGGTATGATGGAAATGACAATCTCGTTTCAAAAATAGAGGAGCTACTGCAACAAGAAGATACAGTCCTCATTTGTCCTGAAGTATTAGGAGGATTACCAACGCCTCGTCCTTCAGCTGAAATTATTGGCGGGAATGGCGATGATGTTTTAGATGGAAAAGCGAAAGTGATGACACAAGACGGGGAAGATGTTACAGAAGCTTTCGTGAGCGGTGCTTATAAAGCTCTAGAACAAATAAAAGATTTAAATCCAGAATATATTATTTTAAAAGAACGCAGTCCATCTTGTGGTAGTTCTACTATTTACACAGGAGAATTTAACGGTAATAAGCAAACTGGTTTCGGAGTGACAACTGCTTTATTTAAAAGACACGGATTTAAAGTCATTTCAGAAGAGGAGTTTGAAAATACAAAAAGGAATTGACCCTGTTCGTCAATTCCTTTTTCTGTCTTATTTCACACCTGATTTTTCTTTCACTTTCGCAGGAAGCTCGTCTTTCTTCACTTCTTCCCAAGCTGATACACCTTTTTTATCTGAATTGTATACGCGTAAGAATGCATCTTTACGTAAGTTTTTTTCAGCTGTGAATTCTAATTCTTTTTCTGTTCCGTCTTTATCGAAGCCTTTTAATTTATACTCAAAATATTTGTATGGCTCTCCGTTATCAGACTTCCCGTTTTTTTCAATTCCATCAGCTGTAATTTGAACATAATACTGATCTTTCCCCATACGATTAATATCACAACCAGCTAAAAGACTTGCGAATACAACTAAAATACTAAAAAGTGCAATGTATCTTTTCATTTCCTTCACCTCATGTGTTTTTCTTATATTGTTATCTTAAAGCTTAAGCTTTAAAGAAGAAATTCAAAAACATGACATGAACATTACACTTTTGTAAGATAACAATTATTTCTTCACTTTAGAAATCGTCATCCCGTCACCAATTGGAATGAGTACAGATTCTAAATTCGGATGAGTTGCTACTACTTCATTAAACTTCTTCATAACTTCTGTATAACGTTTTGGTTTCGCACTTTCATCAACTACACTACCACTAGCTAAAACATTATCTGTAACAATTACCGCACCTGGCTTAGCAAGCTGGATGCAGTATGTTAAGTAATTTTTATAATTCTCCTTATCAGCATCAATAAAGAAGAAATCAAATCGTTTATTACCAGCGGCTAGTTTTTCAAGACTTTGTAACGCAGCACCCGTCATATACGACACTTGATTTCCAAATCCCGCTTTATGTAGATTGCTGTGTGCTATCTCTGCATATTTCTCTTCTAATTCAAGAGAAGTTAACGTACCTTCTTCTCCAAAACCTCTTGCAAGACAAATGCCGCTATATCCACCTAATGCACCTATTTCTAAAACATCTTTCGCTCCAGAAATGGAAACTAACATCGTTAAAAGTTTCCCCGAAGAAGGCGATACCGATATCGGTGGCATTTCATTTTCTTTTATGGAAGCAATCACTTCATCCAAAAGAGCATCTTGATCACAAAACACTGAATCGATATAACGATTAATTTGTTTCATCAGATGCAGCCCCTTGCTCTAGATTTTCCTTCTCATCTAACGTAGGCGCTTCTTCTGTTTCACTCTCATGTATTTCAAATAGTTGTGTAAATTCATTAATAACCATATCAATTGCCTTTAATTCTCCGATTAAAATTTGCTGAATAGACTGGAATTCTGGCTCACTTAACTGTTGTTTAATTGTCGCCCGTTTCAAATTCATCATTTCTAAAAAGGCAATCGCTCTCCCGCGGCGAAATGTTTTCGGTCCACGATGATGAGATCCGTCTCTCCCTTTATGGCGCTCACCACGGTGGTGTCCTTCTTTCATGAACTTATCTTTTCTCATTTCAAGTCCCCCTTTGTATACAAAATGTCAAAACAAAAGAAAACTCTTATTAGAAAGAAGCATTTAGTTTCTTTCTAATAAGAGTTTTCATGTGAATATTTGTTAATCATCTTTCACGCCAGTTTTTCCACTTGTTACGAATTTTATTACGTAATTTGCGTATACCGTTTATTACGCCTTCTATTATGCACTCAATTATAATATCTATTACAAGGCATCTCACAAATCTAATTATAGGTTTAATCACATATCTCCCTACGAATTCAAAAACATCGTCAATCATGTGTCCCCCCATCTTGTATAAGGAAAATACTACTTTTTACGTAACCTGCGCTCTGTCACAACCGCTGCGCCTACTGCCGTAGATACTAACAAGAACAGTACAGCGATACCATCCACAATAATGCTATTGAATTGGGACGAGACTCCGACAAATACTAAAGCGATTGTTATTACTGCTATTAAAATTAGCGTTACTTGATTTTCATTCATCCTTGTACTCTCCAATCACTCACGGTTCTCTCTCCAAGACTTTATAAAACTACCTACCATATCAGTAATAACTGCTGCTATTAGGGCCAGCGCAAATAGTACTGCCCCTGCACTTAAATATAAGTTTCCGATCATGTCAGTAACGAATAACCCAATTAATGCGATGAAGGCCAGAATTCTGGTGCTTTTCTTCGCTTTTTTTATTTTCACTTTTATCCTCATACCATTCATTCCTTTTATGTAATCTCACCATATTATACCAAATAATAATCCTACTATATCTTGCCATATCTTCTCCATACACATAAACCAACCTCTAATTATGCAAAAGACAAAAATCAGAAAAAAAATAATCATTCCTTATTCAACTAGCGGTTTCGTCTTCAATATGTGAAAAGGGATTTCTAAATGATGAATTGAATATATATTTATTGTTTTCTAGCTTTCGAGCGAAAGTTTTTTATATGTCCTAATTTAAAGTTTTTGGGAGGTGAAATAATATGAATCCTATTTTATTAGATGTTCCGTTACAAATAGAAACAGACAGACTCATTCTTCGGGCACCACTTCAAGCTGGTGAAGGGAATATAGTACACGAAGCTATTAAAGATTCCAGTAGTGAATTAAAGCAATGGCTGCTTTTATTCCAGTCAATTCCTACTGTTGAAGAAACGGAAATTCTCCTGAGAAATGCGCATATAGATTTTTTGAAAAGAGAAAGCTTTCGCTATCTTATCTATCATAAGGAGACGAATAATTTTATCGGAACTGCTAGCCTTCACAGAATTGATTGGAAGGTTTCTAAATGTGAAATTGGATACTGGATTAACACCCAATTTAGTGGAAATGGATATATGACAGAAGTAGTACATGCGTTAATGAACCTTGGATTTCAGTTATTCAAATTTAGAAGGATTGAAATACGATGCGAACGTAATAACACGAAAAGTCGTGCAATCCCTGAAAAACTAGGTTTTGAACTTGAAGGGATATTACGTAATGAAGATCTTTCAGCTGACGGTAAACAACTAATTGATACTTGCATCTATGCAAAGATAAATTAGATTGTACAATTCGTTGTGCAACATATCTTAAGATCGGTTTCTAAATTGGGAAGGCGACGTTTTTGATTTTTTACGACAAAAGAAAAGACCTCCTTAACGATTTTACTTCATCGCTAAAAAGGTCTTTCTCTATTTCTGCTAAAAACTTAGCACTCTTCCGGCTTACCAGCATTCGTCGCTGTACGGAAAGATGATCCACATCCGCATGATGCGATTGCGTTTGGATTGTCGATTGTGAATCCGCCGCCAAGCATAGATTGTTTATAATCAATTTTTACTCCTTTAACAATTGGAGCACTTTCTGTATCGATAACAAATTCAACACCGAAAAACTCAAGAACTGTGTCGTCTTCTTTTGGTTCTACTTCAAATCCTAAGCCGTAAGAAAGGCCAGTACATCCGCCGCCATGTACAGCAAGGCGCACGTACTTCTCTCCATCTTCAGCATCTTTTAACATATCTTTAATTTGAAAAGCTGCTTGCTCTGTTACTTCAATCATGAAACACACCATCCTTTCTGTTCTCGTTCTATTATACATCTTTACGCTTCTATCTTGTACTCATACACTCCGTGGCAAATTACTTCCGCAGGTCCTTTCATTAACACATTTCCTTCTTCTGTCCATGCAATCATTAAATCGCCACCTGCTAAGTGAACTGTAATTTCTTTACTACGTTCCATTTTTCCATTGAGAATTGCCGCAACTACAGCTGCGCATGCTCCTGTCCCGCAAGCTTGCGTTACACCAGATCCACGTTCCCAAACGCGGAAATTCATTTCTTCATCATTCAAAATCTCGATGAACTCAACATTCACTCGCTCCGGGAACATTTCATGTGTCTCAAGAACTGGCCCTAACGTTGTAAGAGGCGCTTTTTCTACATCATCAACAAAGATAACCGCATGTGGATTCCCCATTGAAACAGCTGTAAATGCGTAACGGTGATTATTGTATAAGAAGTTTTCACGAATAAATGGTGTTTCTCCTTCACCAAGCATCGGTATCTTTTCGCGTGTTAAACGAGGTGCTCCCATGTCTATTTTCGCTAATGTAACTTTGTCATCTTCTACCGTTACTTCAGCCGTAACGATACCAGCTAACGTTTCAATTGTGAAAACTGTATCTTCTACTAGTTTATGCTCATACGCATATTTCGCTACGCAGCGTAAACCATTTCCACAGCTCTTCCCTTCTGAACCATCGTTATTAAACATGCGCATTTTTACTGGTGCCACGTCAGAAGGACAAATTAAAATCATTCCATCTGCACCAATACCAGTATTAATATTTGAAACCTTTTCCGCTACAAGAGCTAAATCTTCTTCCCTAATTTGTTCCTCAAACATATTTACATATATATAGCTATTGCCAAGACCATGCATTTTTGTAAAAGAAAATTGGCTCATTTTTATTCACTCCAAAAATAATTTATTATTTCAAGTATAAAATGCATGCTTTTAGAACACAATATGAATGTCCCCCGTTTCTCATATTTGACAACGTTTTGGCGATAAGTCATTCTTACACAAATTGTGTAAGAAAAAAGCCCTTCTAAAAGGGCCTTTTTTTATTTATATTCCGTATTATCCTACCCTGCGAAATAATATTTTATCTAATAGAAAAAGGTGCTGCCCATTCGCAACACCTTAAAACATTGGATTTTCATCCAAATACTCATATACATTATTGACAAGTTCTTCTACTGTCGACCCTTGTACTACTTCACCATTCACAAGGGCAAATGGTCCTTCAAAACAAATACCACAATATCCTAAACAACCATACTCCATTACATCTAAATTCGGATCTTTTTCTAATTTCTCTAAAGCTGCTTGTGAACCACTCGCAAGATTACCTACACAAAATTCAATTAATGGTTTAATCAAAATTCTCCCCCCTGTATCTCTAAACAAATTACCATTTACTTTAATAGGCACGAAGTACATACCTAATTTACGAAACGGATAAGTAACCCTCTCTACTTGTTACCATTCCATTTTATTTATAAGAAGAAAACTAAGCTGTTTCTTGTTGTTTTCGTTACATATTCTAAACTATTTAGTTACTTCACTTCAAAGTAGATGACTGTTTCTATATAACATGCTATTCATAATGAAATAGTAACTAGCAAATGAAAACAGTTTACTTTACTTTTCTTCTTATTGTACAACAGAGTATTCATTCATGCATTGTTATTTGTTCACAAATTCGATATAATTTGATTGAGTAAAGTCAAAATATTTTATTAATATAAAATTGTATGATTAGGGGATATTTCAACAGAAAAGGGGTAATCCATCATGAAACACCTCGTACTACTAGGTGGCGGCTACGGTGGAATGAGAATTCTGCAGCGGCTACTTCCAAACAACCAACTTCCAGATGATGTACAAGTGACATTAATCGACAAAGTACCATATCATTGCTTCAAAACTGAATATTATGCATTAGTTGCGGGTACAATTTCAGAAACGCATATTCGTATACCGTTTCCTGAGCACCCACGTCTCAATATTCAATACGGCACGGTAACAAATATTGACCTCGAAACGAAAGCCGTTCATCTCGATGGCGGTGAAACGATTCAATATGATGATTTAATTATTGGGCTTGGCTGTGAAGATAAATATCATAACGTTCCTGGGGCGAAGGAATATACACATAGCCTACAGTCAATTGAACAAACACGTAAGACATATGAACAATTAAATAGCTTAGAACCAAATGCAACAGTAGCTGTCGTTGGGGCTGGTTTAAGCGGCGTTGAAGTGGCAAGTGAACTTCGCGAAAGCCGTTCAGATTTAAAAATCTATTTATTTGATCGAAAAGATAGAATTTTATTCCCGTATCCAGAAAAATTAAGTAGATACGTAGAAGAATGGTTTGTAAAACATAAAGTTACCATTATACGAAACTCTAACATTACAAAAGTGGAACCAAACATTGTATATAACCATGATGAACCACTTGAATGCGATGCAATCGTATGGACAGCTGGTATTCAAGCAAATGAAGTTGTTCGAGACCTTCCAGTTGAACAAGATGGTAGCGGACGGGTTGTTTTAACAAAATATCACAATATTCCAAATAACGAGCACGTTTATGTTGTCGGGGATTGTGCAGCACTTCCACATGCACCATCTGCCCAACTTGCTGAAGGACAAGGAGAACAAATTGTCCAAATATTATTAAAACGTTGGAATAATGAACCACTTCCTGATGAACTGCCTGTTATAAAGTTAAAAGGTGTTCTCGGTTCTCTCGGCAAAAAACACGGATTTGGTTTACTAGCAAACCAACCATTAATGGGGCGTGTACCGAGATTATTAAAATCCGGTCTTCTTTGGATGTACAAATATCATAACGGTTAATACTTTAAAGGCTGTCTACTATGTAGACAGCCTTTTTCTATTCATTTTTTTAAAAATAACTTTCTCAATATAGATTCACAAAATTTCTCTATTTTAACATTAAAAACTATCGATGAAAAGTGTATGCTATATGTAAGAGTTATTTCATTTTATTATTTTCTTTAGGACCGAATACGTTCGGTCTTATTTTTTATGCTATAAGTAGTACTACACATAATAGGAGGCATTTCATTTCACTTATGAACTTAACAAAACTAAATAATCGAATAGAAGTGAAAAAGAAAGAATTAATCCACCTCGTTGAAAAGTATGGATTTACTCACGATAAAGTCATTTCTCTCAGTCAAGACTTAGATCGCTTGCTAAACTTATTAACGAAGCTAACTTCCGTCTCAAAACGATCTAATCCTACAAACAAAGAAAAAAGATGTTCCCTCTGAATAGACTTTATTTTTCTATTTTTCTCTCTTTTTGATACGATATAACTAGAATCAGAAAGGAGAAATTTATGTTTATATTAAAAGACATCAAATATAAAAACATTCTACACATTCCTTATTTACAGATTCAACAAGAAAAAATAACTTGTATTATCGGTGAAAGTGGTAGTGGAAAAAGCACATTACTTCGTCTGTTAAACGATTTACAATCACCAACATCTGGAACAATTGAATATAATGGAAAATCTATTTTAGATTATCCTCCCATTCAATTACGACGTGAAGTTGTCATGCTTGGACAAACTCCACCTATTTTTGATGGAACAATTAAAGATAATTTATTAATGGGACTGCGCCTTTCTGAAAAGCCCTTTCCAAATGACGATGCCTTGCGGGACGCATTAACAACTGTTAGCCTAAATAAAAAATTAGAAGATAGCGCCTCTTCTTTATCAGGCGGTGAAAAACAAAGACTTGCTTTCGCTCGTATTGTACTAATGGATCCACCCGTCTATTTATTAGATGAACCAACTTCGGCACTAGATAGTGATACAGAACGACGCGTTATGAAACAATTCACTCTACTGGCAAGAGAAAAGAAAAAAACAGTTATCTTCATCACGCACTCGCAACAACTTCCAGAAGAAATCGCAGACGATATTATTGAAATTAGTAAAACAAACGGTGCAACTAGAAAGGAAGTGCTATCAATTGAAGGGCGTTATTGAACTACAAATTTGGCAACTTGCAGCTGCATATATTTTCATCCTTATTTTAATTGGGCTTGTGAAATTAAAAGGAATACCGCGTGAGAAACAAATTACAATTGCTACATTACGTATGACGATTCAGCTCGTACTAGTCGCATATGTCCTTACATACATATTTGAAAATAGTAATCCGTTTTATACAATAGCTCTCATTACTTCTATTACTACATTTGCGATTTTCAATATTTATAAACGAATTAATATTCCAATGTCAAAAGAATTAAAACGAGTAGCCGCCCTCTCCATGATTGCTGGATCAATTGGCCCTCTTCTACTATTTATCTTTGTCATTATCGGACACGATCCTTGGTATGCTCCGCAGTATATCGTTCCTATTGCCGGTATGCTAATCGGTAACGCTATGACAGGCATTTGCCTCGGGGCAAATACCTTTTTAAGCAGCATGAAATCACAAAGAGACCATATTGAAGGTGCACTTATGCTTGGGGCAACTCCAAAACAAGCAGCTGCCCCGCTCATACGGGACGCTTTCGATTCTGCTATTTTACCGACAATCAATTCTATGGTTGGAATGGGGATTATAAGTCTTCCAGGCATGATGACTGGTCAAATTTTATCCGGTGTATCACCATTTACAGCCATTCAATATCAAATTGCGATTATACTTGGCATTTCTGGAAGTACAGCTTTCTCTGTTATTATATTCTTACAACTTGGGTATAAAACGTTCTTTAATAAGCGGTGTCAGTTGAAAGAAGTTGAAGTACACTCATAAAAAAGACGCTCTGCAAGTTACTTACAGAGCGTCTTTTTTCTTTGCTAATCTTACGCCTTCTTAACGAACTGTGATTTTAACTTCATAGCTCCGAAACCGTCGATTTTGCAATCAATATCGTGATCTCCTTCAACTAGACGAATACTCTTTACTTTCGTACCAATCTTTACAACTGAAGAAGTTCCTTTTACCTTTAAATCTTTAATTACAGTAACAGCATCGCCGTCTTGAAGAACGTTTCCGTTCGCATCTTTTACAACTTTTGCACCTTCATTACTTTCAGCTTCTGCTTCTTTGCCCCACTCATGTGCACATTCTGGGCATACGAAAAGAACGCCATCCTCATACGTGTATTCTGAATTACATTTTGGACAATTTGGTAAAGTAGCCATAAATTTATTTCCTCCGTTCATTATTTATACGTAAAAATCAAAATTGACGTTTACATCTCGATAAATAAAATTTGTATAGCATTTCTTTATACTGCCATAGTCTCGCGTTATTGACAAGCCTACCTCAAATTCTCATTTTTTATTGTATTTTACAAAATTTCAATTAGTATGGCGTTCCCAATAAACAAAAAGAAGAACCTTCACAAGATTCTTCTTTTCAAAATGAACGAGTTCCCTCTAGAAACTCCAACTATTTTCTTCAATGTAAAATTGATACTCTTCTAATTCTTCTTCACTTAACTTCTTATTATTCTCATATACTTCTTGCCATTCAAAATAGTCTTCACTGAAATAAACAGCAAATTTAATTTTCACGTTTTTCTTCTCTTCATAATCATAACCAGTAAACTCTACTACGTCATAATCTTTTTCTTTCTTTACAAACTTCCAAGTTGGATTATCCGTCATAACCTCTAAAGTAAATCCTTCATCACTTGAACGAACAACGTTTTTTATATTCGGCTCAGTTGGTAACAAGGAGAGTCCGAACGTGGCTACACCAAATACTATCCCTACTATAACTTGTAAACCAATCATACCAGCCAAACTAGCGCCACTCTTTGATTGTAAGTAATACGCCTTCTCATAATCAAGCGTATCTTCTGCTTTATGTAAACTACGAACAGCGTGCTTATAATATAAACGGTTCCCTTGCCATCCAGTGAATATCATCATTACTAATTGAAAAGCTAAACTAATTGATAAAAAAATTCCATCTGGAATGTCTATAAAAGGGGCTACAAGTACACTAGGTACTGATAATAATGTAAGTATAATAAATAACTTATACATTTTACGATAAGCTAACCAAAAAGTTGGAAAGAAAAAGGCTACCCAATTCCATGTATTCCCTTGCGCTGGATTTTCTACTTTGCCCCATTTAAAGTCATAATAAGCTGTATTCTTTTGAACAACTTTATGTAACTCTTGTGGAGAAATTGTTTCTTGTAAAACTGTGTCCTTCACGTACATCATCCTTTTCTTATTCCTACATCAACTTATTTTATAGAAATAAAAAGAAGGAATCTAACAAAAAGGACATATATTTCACAAAATTGAACGGAAATCGAATATATTCCGACAATTATCCGTTTCTTATTTCATTTTACTTTTAAATATATTAAAATAATCATGTATCATACCTTTAATACACTAAGTTAATTATTTTATATATTCACTAAAAGTGATTTATTAAATCACTTTTAGTGAATATATAAAATACTACCCGTCGGAATACTATGTTTATTTATCTCACATTCTCCTTCACTTTCTCAATAACATCTTCTATACGCTTAGCTATACATTCTGGCTCCCAATCTCCCTCACCATGCATAGCTGTATAAACCGGATAATTCTCATCATTACTATCTACAAAGATTGGGTCCCCAAGATATGAATCTATTCCAATTACAATCCATCCTTCTTTCCAATCTCCTTCTTCATTCCCGATTAAACTTTGACCTTCATCATCAACGCTATAACCAAGTTGTCCTTCTTCTATTTCTTCACTATTAAATAGTTCTATTGTCATTGGTTCAAATTCATACTCTAACTCAATTTCATTATCCTCAGCACGATCTACATATTTTAAAAGTTGTTTAATTTTATTGTGGTTCATCGTAATATTTTCTCCATTCTATCTTTTAAAAATTTAATTTCATTCATAATGAGCTGCCGCAAGTAACATCTGGGCAATAAACTTCCATGGAATATTTTCTGGAAGCTTCTCCCCTTGATTTATATAAACACCTTCATAAGCACCTAACCAACCATGTAATGCATCTAAATAAGTCTCTACCTCTATATTCTCCCATTCACCTTGATTCACTTTGAAATCCTTTTGAAAATATACAAGAAACTTCAACAAGTCTTCTTTAGAATTTACACGATCAAGGTATTCAAATACATCCATATTCTTTCCCCCTTTCTATTGCTCGTCATTTAAACTAACTATAATATATGAAATAAGATTCTTAAAACTATTATTTGAGGTGACCAAATATGAAGACTACACTTTGGACAGAAGATGACTATTTAAAATTAGCACCGATTAACGACGAACTAATAAAAAAAGCTGAAGAAGTACTAAACGTAAAGCTTCCAGAATCGTACATAAATCTTCTAAAAGAACAAAATGGAGGAACGCTTCGCCTTGATGCTCACCCTACTTCAGAACCAAATTCTTGGGCGGATAATCATGTTAATGTTTCTGGCTTATACGGTATTTCTTTTGATGAAAATGAATCTAGCATTTTAGATAGCCGTTATTTAATTCAGGAATGGGAAATGCCTAAGAATCTCGTACTTTTATCTGGGGACGGACATACGTGGATTGCATTAGACTATCGAAATGTAGCTGAAAATCCTCCAGTTATATTTATCGATAATGAGCTTGAGGAAATTATTGAATTAGCACCTAACTTTGAAAGTTTCTTACAAAACTTAACTACTTACGATTATGATGAAGAGTAAACCTCTCTAAAGGATTACTTAATAGTACAAGATTTCATTATCCATTTACACGCTGTGTTAAAACCACTTGGATTTAAGAAGAAAAGACATACATTTTCCAAAGCTGATAACGGATTTTATAAGATCATTCATATACAAAAAGGCCAGTTTGGAGATGATTTCTATATAAATATAGGTGTTCATCCAATTGGTCTCCCGCAACTTATTACGGACCAATTACAAGTAAAAGAAAACATCTCAATATTCGATTGCATTCTACGAACAAGGATAGAGCCTATACATATGAAACAGAACCAGTTATTACATAATGTTTCACATGAAACTATCGACATTCCGAATTACCTTTCTACTATTTTCAACTGGTTTCAAGTGTGGGCGTCTTATGAAAATTTAGCAAAAACAAATATACATTCCATTACTCCGGTACTAGCTGTCGTTCCAATATTACAAGAAAAAGCGTTTCTGCTTCTTACTTGTTTCTCTTTCTACAACTTAAAACAGTACGAACAAGCTAATTTTTACTTACAGCAATACTTGCATTGTGCTGTGTATCTTAATACCGAGGAGAAAGAGCTAGTACTCTTTCATGAAGTTGATATGTATATGAAAAAACTAGTAGAAAACGCAGTGTAACTTCACATTGTACTTTCTACTAGTGCTCTATATTCCTCTTGTAACTTTTTAAATTGTTCTTCATACTTTTGCATCTTTACCGTATCCGTTTTCGAATTAAGGAATTGTCTTCTTCTCCCAATCACCATTATATTTTTTTCCTCTATTGCATCATTCATATATACGTAAGGTTTAAAAAACTTACATTTCGTATATGGCAATGCTACAGATAATTTTGCATACTCTTCCACTTTAAATTGATTAGATAAACTTAACTCTCGCAAATTTTTTAATTGTATTAAAGGTTCTAACGAATCATCTTTAACCTTTAAGTTCATAAGGGTAAGCTTTTTCAAATGTTGTAATGCAGCGAGTGGTTGTAAAGTTTGTACTTTCATCGTTGTATTTATCCCACCACCCATGTAAAAGATATTGAGTTGCGGACACTTACTTAAAGCAGTTAAATCTTCTAGCTTAGAAAAATCATCAATTAGTAAGGATTTGAGTTTTTTATTATACGCAATATCCCATAACGTCTTCGCTTTTGTATTCCAGCACATATACAACTGTTGTAAATCAGATAATTTTTGAAGGCTACTTAAATCCTCGACCCTCATTTCGTAAACGTACAATATATTTGGGCGAGCGTACGTAAGAATATGCTCAAATTGCTTTTGATTTACTGCGAAAATCCATAACTTCTTAACTTGTAAAGATGCTAATCGTTCTATATTTTTTGTTTTCCCCTCAATCGCTAATTCTTCTAAACTAGCAGTAACATTTTCCAAGTCCTTTATAATCCTCGGCTGCTCACCAATTGGAAACATTTTATCCTCCCCTACAACTCCCAAGTAATATTCATTTCTTCAAACGACTTCTTACTCACTTCCAACCCTTCGCCATCATCCGTTCCAATCATCGCTACTTCTTCTTTAGACAACATAATTTTCTCGTTTGGATTTTTGATTTTTCTCTCATACACGAGTTGTAAAAGATCCATTTGCCCCTCTGTCAGTTCATACTCTTCTTCCAATCTTTCTATTGCAGATTCGGTATCAAGTAATGGGATTTCTAATAAGAATCCACCGTGCTCTTCCATCTCTTCAAATGAATCAATTGAATATGCACCGCTATCCTCAATCCAAAATGCTGTCGTAATGAAAGGAACTGTTTCGCCCTCGACTTCTTCTAATACGTATTGGAGTGCTTCCTCTTTCGCAATTTCTATCACTTCCGAAGGTGCCCCTTCAAAATAATTTGCTGCATCAATCCACTCATCAATTCTCTCACTATTCACATCTTGAAGACATACGATCGTGTACTTCGAATGAAAAGTAATTGTCCCTCTTCCACCTTGACTATCTTGCATACTATAGTTGAATCCATCCCACGAACTTTCATGTGAGAAATCAGGAGCATGTGCTACAAAAATTGCATCTGCAATCGACTTTAAGATGCAACCTTTCCATAATTGTTCTTTACTTATATGAAAGTTACATTTACTCATTCTCTTCCCCCGCATATATGTTTTTTAATATTATCTTCCGACTTCTCATTCTTTGCAAAGCGTTTTTCGTTATATAAAAATAGTAAAGCACCCTTTATCTAAAGGATGCTTTACTATTCACCTACCACTTCTCCCTGCACTCCTCAATCAAACGCAGCAAATACCGCTTCGTCATATCAGCCCGTCTCCAACGAGAGAAATTTTTCTTTTCTTCTGGATTATGCCGCATTCGCTCTACCTCTTTCAATAAAGGCTCCCACTCTTTCGCTGAATATTCTAATAAGTATTGTAATCCTCTATCTTTTGAAACGATTGTTTTATGATCTAACGTATATAAAATACGTCCCATCGTAACGACAGCTGATTCTACCCACTCTTCTATAAAAAATAAATATGGTTGCTTCGCTTTTTCACTCCAGTACTGTTCTACGTTGTATTTCATCGTATTTACTACATCATCCCACCTTATTTGAAACGAAAGATCTTCAGCTTCTCTCCCGATAACTGTAATACCTTGATTTTTCAACGTCCACCATGTGACCGCATTAATATCCCAATGACCACTATCCGCTTTCCCCTCTGCACAATACACGTACTCATTCATTTCATAATTGTATTTCCCTAAGTCAGCAAGCGGAATATACATACCATCCATTCTTTTACCTAACGTACTTTTACTAAGCTTTTTATGCAGTTCTATAATTTGTTGTTTTTCAGCTTCATTCACGGAATCACTTGTTACCGTAATAAAATCAACATCGCTCGTTTCTATATGAAATGCTCCTAGCGCGATCGATCCGTAAATGTATACCTCGACTATTTTTTCGTCCAAAAAAATTTCTTTTAATTCTACTGTGTACTGCTCCATTAACTGTTTTACTTCTTCTGGTAAAACATGTTTTATTCCATTCTCCACATCTATCCCTCCATATAAAAAAGCCTTTGCAAATTCGCAAAGGCTTCCTAATTTATAAATATTTCTCGATTTCTTCATAAACATCCTTCAAACGTGGATTTCCTTCTCCAACAATTTCTCCATTCACAAGAACGACCGGATAAAATAAATCTTCATCCACTACGCGCTCTGCGAATGCTTTTTTATCTTCATCTTCTTGTTCTTCTTGAAAATCAATATACTCGAAATTAAATTTATTTTCTTGTCCCTCATATTTACGACCAATTGCCGCTTGTAACCACTCAAACGTTTCTGTTGAAGATGGCATTCCAACGCAGCTCGCACAAATTACTTTCGTCCCATACACTTGAACATTAACCATTTCTTCTCCCCCACTTCTTGTTTCAACAGTATATTCAGATGTCTTAGTACATAAGCACATCATTTTACAAACTTATTCCATACCCCTATACTGAAAAAACACGTTGTACACACGATACAAAATTTCGACAATAAAACAAGAAGAGAAAAAATAGATTTTCCCCTCTATCTTGATTATAATAAAACTGATGAAAGGAGTCGATAAAAATGGAAAACCCACATATGCAAGAACAAGTATTAGAAGTATTAGATAAATTACGTCCATTCTTACTTCGCGATGGCGGAGACGTTGAATTAGTAGACATTGAAGAAGGTATCGTAAAACTACGCCTTATGGGTGCATGCGGAAGCTGCCCAAGTTCTACAATCACACTAAAAGCTGGTATCGAACGTGCATTACTTGAAGAAGTACCAGGCGTTATTGAAGTAGAGCAAGTATTTTAATTAAAAGCGGAAGCGGCTCGTTCAAAATGTGAGGGGGATGGAGCTTCTGACATAGAGGCGCTTTTGGCCTCGGCGGAAGAAGCGAAGCCACCGAACATTTTAGCCACTGGAGCTAGATATTAATTAAAAGCAGAAGCGGCTCGTTCAGAATCGTTTTCTAAAAGGAGACCCATTTGGGTCTCTTTTTTTATTCAAATAACACTTCCCCTTTAACATCATAAAACAAAATTGGAAATCCTTCTCAAAAAATGCGATAATTAATACTAGATAGTAAATCGTTCACACATACAAAAAACATAGGGGGACGACACATGCCAAAAATGGGGAACACTTTTGTAACAATTCAAGAACTAGAAAAGAAAAAAGAGTATTTACTAAGCCTTTCATCCGTTATACCAACATGGAATACAAGCTATCAATTTTTATTTAAAGAAATTCAGCAAGAATTATTGAGTAAAGTAAATGAGAAAATCGAAAAACATCAACTCATTTTACATATATGTGCAGATCAACAGGTAGGGGCATAATGTATTACATACAATTGTGATATAAAAAAGAGACCTCAATCGGTCTCTTTTTTATACTTTTAAGACAGCCAATCTAATTTCCTAATACCTAACTTATCAATTGGTAAACGAAGTGACCCGTAAAAATGCTTCATAAATTGCTCGGAGCGGTTCACATCGTGTAAAATGGCTTCTAAGCGATCTCTATATATGCTTTTTTGTTCTTCGTTTCCTGTTTGATAATATCGTTCAACCGTTTCAAAGTATTGGAGTGGGAACAGGAGCCTTGCAAATAATAGGCGCCAACCAAATGAGGATAGCGAATAATTCCGTTCATAATCTGTAACAAATTGGACGATTGTTTGCTCCCAATCTTTCTTTTTTTCTATCATCATATAGCGAATTAATTCTGCCATATCTCGAGTTGGGTGATCATACACCCAATTGAAAGGAAGTTTGAGGCGCTTCGTTTGATGCCATAATAAAGGTGTGAATCGTTCTTGGCAAATTGTTGCTGCATCAGTCATTTGCGGCGTATCATCCATCTCTGTATCGACAACATACTGAATTGCATTTTCTGCAACTCCTAAGTAATACGGGAAGGATTCAATAAACAATTGATCGAATACGTCTGTAGGGTGGTTCATCACTTGTGATTGCCAAAACTTTTCTAATTGATCGAGCCTTTTTTCCCATAATGCTTTCCATTCACCGATGCGGCTTAATTGCTCGATTTCTTCTGGAAAGAATGCACCTCGTTTATGGAATATAGAAAGCTCACTTCCTAATGATGTAGCATGTCGTTCTAACGCACGCATACCTTTTAATAAGCAGTAATTTTGTTCTTCTATCTCACTTACATAGTAGCCGTGTATAGTCGGAACGAAAGTCGCTACAGTTATATCCCCTTGCTGGTTCATATAATCACTGAGCTTTTTCATCTCTACAAGTACTTCTTCCTCCATTTCTCCAATTGGAACAAGTACATAAATTTTGTTGCGAATCCAAAAGCTTTTATAGGGGCCAAGGGGGATTAATTCTTTAACATGCATGTGATAATGCTCATAAATATGCTGAATCATCGCAGTCGCCACCTATGGTTTTTCTTTATATATATGAGCTTGTGCTCGCCTTTCATTCCTATGCACATGATAAAGCAACGAAACGTATACAAATACTAAAAAGAAAAAAAGGTGATAAACATGAAAGAATCAAATCAACTACAAGAAAGAGCATTACAACTATTACAAGAACGTGGTGTCACAATTGACGATATTGCTGAACTTGTTCATTTTCTTCAAAAGAAATACCATGCAAATTTAGAAATGTCAGAATGTCGCTATAACGTTGAGCGTGTACTATCGAAACGCGAAGTACAAAACGCACTTATTACAGGCATTGAACTTGATGTCCTTGCTGAAAAGGGAATGTTAAGTGAGCCGTTACAAGATATCGTAAAACGCGATGAAGGACTATATGGAATCGATGAAGTTATCGCACTTTCTATCGTTAACGTGTACGGTTCTATCGGTTTCACGAACTTTGGATATATCGATAAATTAAAACCTGGTATTTTAGAATACTTAAATGATAAATCAACTGGAAAGGTGCACACATTCCTTGATGATATCGTTGGCGGAATCGCTGCCGCTGCTTCAAGCCGTTTAGCGCACCGAGCTGATCATTCGGAGTAAAATACGAAAGACCGTCAGTTCCATACTGACGGTCTTTCATATTCCATAAGCATAAATTCTCTTCCACGGCTCAAAAAAATAGGACCTTGCTGAAAACCTATTTTTTTATATAACGTAATCGCTCTTGTATTAAATGTTGCTACACTAAGTCGAAACGTTTTCACCTTACATTCTTTCACAGCAAACGCTATCCCAGCTTGAAAAAACAGATTTCCCAGCCCTTTTCCTGTTAACGCTGGCTTCATGCCAAGTCCGATATCAATTACATCTTCTCCACCATATAAATGAGCATCTCTTCCCCCTGGCACTTGTGCATTTTCCCCAAAACAAAAATAGCCGATAAACTCCCTATTATCGTCACAACAGCCATAATACGTCCCATCTAATAATTCTTCTATTGCTTCTTCCTCTCCTAAAAAACTATACAAATCATAAGGTTCCTCATACGTCCACGTATTTATCTCATTTGCTTCTTCTACCGTTAACTTATGTATTTCCACTTTCTCTTCCCCCCTATTATATTTCTACTAACAATATTCGATATTCATCTTATAATTCATCTTTCTCAATATGTTTTTTAAATTTCTCGCTTTATTTACATGGAAGATTTTTCTTATTATGTTACGATTAAACAAAATCATTTGAAATAAGGTGGTGACAATTTGAATTACTTTTCTTATCTCTCCTTAGAAGAACGTCAAAATTTTTTCTATAAAGAACCTCTTAGTTTTTCAAAAAGTATAGAGAAAGAGCAATTAGCTTACGCATTAGGGGCTACACTGTATACTCCTGGTACGAAAGAAACGATTGCAGAAGATATAATTAGAAAAAAACATGTGGAAGCTACCTCTATTATTTTTTGTCTAGAAGACTCTATTAGCGATGAGGAAGTAAAATTTGCAGAGCAAAACATCGTCGTTCAAATACAGCAAATCGCCAACTTAGTCAGTACCAACATACTAAGTCAATCAGATATTCCACTTCTTTTTATTAGAGTTCGACAGCCAAGTCAAATGAAGACAATTGTTACTGAATTAGGTAGTGCTGTTCATTGCTTATGTGGTTTCGTCTTTCCAAAATTCACACCCGTTAATGGAAAGACTTATATCGATCAGCTTGCATATATAAACGAGCTATATTCATTATCCCTTTATGGAATGCCGATTTTAGAATCGCCAGAAATTATGTATAAAGAAACACGTGTAGAATCATTATTACAAATAAAAGATTTACTAGATTCCTATCGTGATTACATCTTAAATGTACGTATTGGCGCCACTGATTTTTCAAGTATATTTGGTATTCGGCGCAATAAATACACACCGATCTATCATATTACTGTAGTTCGTGATTGTATTTCAGACATTATTAATATTTTCTCCAGAGCAACAACTGATTATGTTATTTCAGGATGTGTATGGGAATATTTTTCTAATGATTACGAAGAAGGGCTCATTCAAGAGGTATCGCTTGACCATGCAAATGGATTAATTGGAAAGACAGTTATTCACCCATCTCATATTAAAGTTGTACAAGCAATGCACATTGTCACAATGGAAGATTATTTAGACGCAAGGTCAATTTTACAAAATGCAGATACGTATAACGGAGTGCTAAAAAGCAGTTTTGCTAACAAAATGAATGAGGTAAAGCCCCATTATAACTGGGCTCGCAAAACCATTTTAAAATCTAATATTTACGGGGTGCTACATGAAAACAAACAATTCACCGATCTCCTTATTACAAACGCAAAACAACACGTATAACGTTTTAAATAATATAAAAGTTCATGTAGAAGTACGTGATAATCCATATAATTTAGCGTTAGACAATCTTTTTCAAATGGCAGCGAGGATAAATAAGAAGCGGAGTTTTTTATTTGTGAGTACAATTCTTGGAAAGCATCTTCCTATTAAACCTGCAGTCTCTCTAGCAAGTGGATTTGCTCTCGCTGCAAGATATATGGAAATACTACATAATGCTTTTCATCCGTTTCAAAAAGAAATTTTAAATCTTATTTCATTAGAAGTTGATGAAATTCCAGAAGAAGTATTTCATTATCAATATCCCTTGCAAGAAGAAGTGTTATTTATCGGCTTCGCTGAAACAGCAACAGCACTTGGCCATTCTATGTTTCAATGCTTTCAAAATGCAAAGTATGTACATACAACTAGGGAATCGATACCCAATCTCAAATCTGTCATTACATTTGAGGAAGAACATTCCCATGCAACATCACACCGTTGTTATATCGATAAGAGCTTTTTTCAAAACAACAATTCAATCGTTCTTGTAGATGATGAGATGACAACTGGAAAAACCGCACTAAATATTATCAGGTCCATTCAACAGCAATTTCCACGAGCAGAATATACCATCGCTTCTTTATTAGACTGGCGTTCTAATAATAATAGAAGACAATTTAAACAACTAGAAGAAGAACTTCAAATAAAAATTCATGTTATTTCTTTATTAGAAGGAGTCATTCATACAACTGGCCAACCGTTGAATATTCCAACACCAACTATTCAAACTAAAGAAACAAAACCCGATTTCAAAAAGCATACCATTACTTGTCCAGCATTACCTTATACATCAAATTACATAAAATATACTGGACGCTTTGGCATTTCATCATATGAACAAAAGCACATTCATTCTTTTACTCAAGAAGCAGGAAAAATGTTACAAAGAAAGAGAATTGGAAAACGAACGCTCTGCCTCGGAACGGGTGAATTTATGTATATTCCAATGAAAATCGCTGCTGAAATGGGTGAAAATATTTTATATCAATCTACAACACGAAGTCCTATCCACCCTGTTTCAAATGATGTGAACTACGCCATTCATAATCATTTCCCATATCCAAGTCCCGAAAATTCTACTATTACAAATTACTTTTATAATATTTCACCTCATGATTACGATGAAGTATTTGTTTTTATGGAACGTGATGTAGGAGAAGAAGCTCTATTTCCTCTTCTACAGCAGTTACAAACAGTTATTCCCTGTATTCATATCGTCTCATTTTCAAATAGCATAGAAAAGGAAGGTTGATAATTATGGTAAAAGTAAATTCCCATATTAGTAGTTACGATCCAAATGATGCTATTTTTCTATTAAAAGATATTAGTGATTTAATGAAAGAAAGTTCCACAGAAACTAGAGAACAAGCAATTCAAGCTGGCACACATTATTCTGAAATGTTACCAGTAGAATATAAACCATCTAAAGCATATATGGATTTATTCTTTTCCTCCCTGCAACAATACAAGCACAAACTAGCAACCGCAGTTGGAGTTGTCGCTGAACAAATTATACAGACTAAAGGAACGAATCTTGTCCTCGTCTCATTAGCTCGTGCTGGTACACCTATCGGGATTCTTATAAAACGCTATATACGCTATCAATATAACCTTGATGTCCCTCACTATTGTCTTTCCATTATTCGTGGACGCGGTATCGATGAAAATGCACTTCGCTATATTTTAGAACATCACCCTAAAGAAACAATTCAATTCATTGATGGATGGACTGGAAAAGGTGCAATAAAAAAGGAATTGGAACATGCAGTACATACATTTAACGAGAGAAATAATACACACCTTTCTCATTGTATGGCTGTACTTGCTGATCCAGGTTACTGTACTTCAATTTACGGTACACGCGAAGATTTTCTTATCCCTAGTGCTTGCTTAAATGCAACCGTATCTGGACTAATCAGCCGCACTGTACTAAATGACACCTATATTGGCCCAAGTGATTTTCATGGTGTTAAATATTATAAAGAGCTAGAACAAGAAGATTTATCAAATTTCTTCATCGATGAAGTAACAGATCTATTCCCTTCTGTTCATTCTCATATAGATAATCAATTACATTATATTGCTTCAACATACACCGATCCATCTTGGCAAGGATTAAAAGATCTACAGTCTATCCAAGCTCACTTTGAGATTGACGATATTAACTTAATTAAACCAGGAGTCGGTGAAGCAACTCGCGTATTACTCCGGAGAATACCGTGGAAAATTTTAATACGCAAGCAAAACAATCCTGATTTAAAGCATATTTTACTTCTTGCTAAAGAAAAGAATGTCCCTATTGAAATATATGAGAATATGGCTTATTCATGTTGCGGGCTCATTAAGCCTCTTAGGAGGGAAACGATATGATTTTCGCCAGTGATCTTGATCAGACGCTTATTTATTCCCGAAAATCATTTCGTGCTCATATAGAAGATGAGTCAATTCAGCTCATCGAAACTTTAGACGGAAAAGAAATTTCTTTCATATCACATAAAACCATTTCACTACTAAAAAAATTGCAACTGCACTCATATTTTATCCCAGTTACAACAAGAACGATTGAACAGTTTCAGCGTATTACTTTATTCCAAAATGAAATCATTCCCGAATATGCCATTACAAGTAACGGCGGTAATATCCTTCATGACGGCAAGCAAGATGTTACTTGGAACAAAGAAATAAAAAAAAGACTTTCAGTAGAATGTTTAGAAAGAAACTATATACTAAAGGAATTTGAACAAATCGCTCATAAAGATTGGGTTATATCTCAAAAAACAGCTGATGATTTATTCCACTATTGCATCATTAAACGAGAGAACATTCCTTATGACGAATTAACATCCTTCATTTCTTGGTTAGACAAACAAGGCTGGGCTCATTCACTTCAAGGTAGAAAATTATATTTTGTACCGAAGCCTATTAACAAATGGGATGCTGTGCAATATATAAAAGAAGTGCTACAAATAGATACTATTATTACAGCCGGAGATTCTTTACTTGATTTATGCATGCTTGAAAAAGCTAACTATGCCTTCGCACCACTTCACGGTGAATTAGGGGCAACATATAATCACTTACAACCCCATATTGTAAAAACAGATGCAATCGGCATATATGCCGCAGAAGAAATCGTAAATAAATCACTTCAAATTATTCACAGTTCATTACCTACCTCATAATTACAATATGCATAATTACATACGCACACCCATTAAAAAAATGCTAAAATTTATTTGAATCGCTGTTGTTACACTTCTTGATTAAGAAAGACCGTTAACCGGAAAATTAACGTCTTATCAAATTCAAGCAATTGGCACATTTTGTCATCATCAAAGACACTCAAAAGAGTGTCTTTTTTTCTATAAATGCATAAATTACTATAACTCTTTAAACGTATTATTCCCTTTCTATACGTTGCGGTGTTCGTTGCGACAGATTCGGATAATAAAAAGCACTCCAGACAGAGTGCTTTTTACTTTCAAACAAGGAGGTTACATATATGGATAGTACTCTTGTATTTAACTTTGGTATCGGTATTGTTATCATTTTATTCGTCTTCTTTGTTCTTTGTATGAGCGGAGTATAGCAATCTTTTATGCTGATAACTCTTTTAAAGTATCACTTAATTTGAACCTTCTTAATTGTAATGAAGCAATCATTGCCGCCCCTGCTCCGAGCATCACGCTAGCTAGAGCCAGTATGGCAACTTGATTATATGGAATAATAATAACTGTTAACTCTAAGCTTGATAACACGATATAGCTAAACAAAATCCCACCAAAAATGCCAATACAACCAGCTATTGCTCCAAGTAAAGTTCCCTCTAATAAAACGATCCGTCTCATTTGCTTCGGAATAGCTCCTACCGCACGAATCATACTAATTTCAGCACGTCTTTCATGCAAGCTTGCGACAATCGCATTCATTAATCCTACACCAGAAATAATGAAAACAATTACAACTAACAAGCGAATTAGCATCATCATTTGCGATAATAACTGCTCTTGTTCTTTCAATAAATCATAACTGTTTATAACTTCTACATTCTCTTTATTATTTGTAACTTGTTTTACTTGCTTCTTAATCGCTTCAAATGATTGATTAGAATTAGTCATGATTTGAATTGCTTCATATCCTTGTACGTGAAACTTATCGCGAGCCCATTGTTCATTCACAAAAATATCCAAACTCCTTAACCTTAATCCTTGCTCAATAATCGAAACGACTTTAATTGTTTGTTTTTCTTTCCCTTTTCCTTGTACGTCAACCGTATCATGCAACTGAAGCCCTAAATTTTTAGCCACTTCCTTCGTAATGACTCCCTCACCATCTTGTAATGGCTTATTTAAAGTTTGTCCTGCAATCACTTTCGCCTTTGTTACTTTCTGGTACGCTACAATATCGTTACCTACAACTTCCATTGAATCATAGTTCAAATTGTTTTTTTTCGCAAATTCATACCATTCTTGATTCGCTTTTTTAAAGTCATAATTCACAAGCTTTGCGGTAAAGTCAGTAGCATTCCCAACACTTGATTCCACACCATCAATTTTTCTAACCTTCTCCATCCAACTAAACGGTAATGTTTCTATTCCTTGCGACTCTACCGGAATTCTTATTACTAAGTCCGCTGGTAAATGTTTTTGTAATCCTTTTTTCATACCTTCATACATAGAATTTACATACATCGTTCCAACAAGCGCTAACATAAAACCAAATGCTAATATAGCAACCGACACAGCTGCCTTGTTTCGATAACGAATTACATTCCGGCTACTAATTGTCGTTTCAATTCGTAATATCATTTGAAACGGTTTTGCAATCACCGGTGCTATCATACGAATAAATAACGGAATCGCCAATAACAAACCAACCGCAAATAAAAGCGCTCCTATTGCACTTGGATTAAAACCGATATACTGCTCTAATACGCTACCTGCTAGTCCAATAACAGTACCAATGATTAAGATGCTAAGGCTAAAAGCACTCCATCTCTTTTCTTTTTTCTCATTACTAGGAAGACCTGGGCGAAGTGCTTGAACTGGTGGAATCTTTCTAACCATGAAAGCCGGTATAATGGCCCCTATGATAGACATAACAATTCCTAGTAAAAAAGTAATGAATAAAATCTCACCTGAGATCGAGAATGATGCTTTCCCTGCCCCTTCAATATTCACCCATTTATTAATGAATGATGCAGCAATTGTTTGCGTACCTGCTCCAAGAATAACTCCTGCTAGCGATCCAATTGCGCCGATGCATAAAGCCTCTAATAAAACGACTAATATAATTTGATTTGGGTTACTACCGAGCGCACGTAATAATGCCCACTGCTTAAATCGACTTCTAACAGATAAGAAGAAACTTCCCATTATTAAAAGAGCTACAACAAATAAAGCAATACCACCTAAACTAAAAATTAACGGCTTCATTACATTTAGTCGTTCAAACGCCTTATCAACATAAGTACGTTGATCTACCTTTATATTTTCTATCTTCTTATTTACATCAAGAGCAATTGCTCTTTTCACATTTACATCAGCTGTTTTCACTTGAACGAGATTGAATTGATTTGGTAAATTTAATTCTTTTTGAAGCCAATGGATTGGAAAATAAGCACTATGCCCCATCGCTGCCATTAACGGCGGATTTAAAATGCCGACGACTTTCACATTCTTTTCTCCATGTTGCGGGAATGGTAACTTAATCGTATCTCCTACCCGTATATTTTCACGATCTGTATATCCTTTTGTCAGTGCTACTTCAGCCCCTTCTTTCGGATATCGACCTTCTAATATTTTATAAGAATGCATTTCTGGAGAATCTTGCTCCACACCCCAATAGGACGGTTTTCCCGATAACTCTTTATAATGTGGAAAAGGATATGGTATAAGTACTTTTGATATTTTTTCAACATTTTCTAAGCCATCTATTCCTTTTAAACTTTCATTATTTAAATACATATCATTTTTTATATAACCAAATTGCAAATTATAATCTCCATACCGGCTTACTACTTGTTCCTTCACGCTTTTCTCAACTGATTGATTGCCTAGCAATAACATCGTCGCTAACATAACACCTAAAGCTGCCCCGAGAGCAATCAACATATTTCGCAGCCAATTTTGTTTCATCGATTTTACCGCATATTTAATTACCCATCGCATCACCTTTACCTCCTACTTTAAAGTGGCGATTCATAATCTCTTGAATGTGAGTAACTTGTTGCGGGATATTTCGAAATTTCCATCCTTTACTTTCAGCATGTTCATGAATCACTTCACCATCTAATAAGAAAACAACTTTATCCGCATGGGCCGCTACGAACGGGTCGTGCGTTACAATGACAGCTGTTTGCCCTAATTCATCACACGCATTGCGAAGTGCCGCGATTATATTTTTGCTATTTTCTGAATCTAACGCCCCTGTTGGTTCATCAGCTAATATAATAGCCGGCTCATTTGCAAAAGCTCTTGCGATCGCAACCCTTTGCTGTTGCCCGCCTGATAACTGCGCTGGTAAATGTTTTTCTTTTCCCTTTAGCCCGACGAGATCTAATAAACGAGTTGCTGTCACCGTGGCCTTCTTTTGTGAGACATTATCTAACAGTAACGGCAATCCTACATTTTCCTCCGCACTAAACACTGGAATCAAATTAAACTGCTGAAAAATAAAACCGATTTTATGCCTTCTAAATAAAGCGAGCTCTTTTTCTTTTAATGTTGATATCTCTGTACCATCAACTCGAATACTACCTACCGATGGAATATCTAATCCACCTAACAACTGAAGTAAGGTCGTTTTACCCGATCCACTTGCCCCCATAATACAGACGAAATCTCCTTTTTGAATTTGAAGATTAATGCCTTTTAATATTTTTACTTTACTATCCCCAATATCAAATGATTTTTCTAACCTTTCAATTTCGATAATATTCATCCTCATATCCCCTTCTCTCTCTATTTACCAATCTATATATTCTATTCAGAATGCAAAATCCCTACTTTTTTGTATTTTTTTGTCACATACTAACATGTATCCCGTATTAGCTGATTATATTTCCACTTTATTTCTCACGTCAGAAAAGTTGACTCTCACAATAAAAGTAACCATACTAGTTACACGAATTCATAAAAACTATTCACATATCCACAAATAGGAGGAAGAACAATGAAACATGTAATCGTTTATGCACATCCGAATACAGAAAGCTTCAACCATGCGATTTTAGAAACGGTAAAAAGTGAATTAGAAGAAAAAGGTCATGAAGTTCGCGTTCGCGATCTATACGAATTAAACTTCAATCCAGTATTAGGCGCTTCCGATTTCATCTCATTTTCTCAAGGAAACACACCAGAAGATATTAAAGAAGAGCAAGAACATATCTCTTGGGCTGATAGCATTACATTCATTTATCCAGTTTGGTGGGCGGGACTTCCTGCTATTTTAAAAGGATACGTTGATCGTGTATTTAGCCACGGCTTTGCTTATGCTTACGGTGAGAATGGTATTGAGAAGTTATTAAGCAGTAAAAAAGGCTTATTATTATCTACAATGGGAAATACGAAAGAAGCATACACAGCAGGCGGTATGTTTGAAGCAATGAAGAAAACAGCAGATGTTGGTATTTTTGAATTTACAGGTATTGAAACAATTGAGCATACATTCTATACAAGTGTTCCTTCTGTGGATGATAGTGTGCGTAAGCAATATCTTGAAGAGGTTAAAGATGTAGTTAATCGCGCATTCTAATAAAAAACTCCGGTTGTTAAAACCGGAGTTTTTTATTTCATCATCAATTTCGGAATATACCTTTGAAGAATGCTTTCTAATTCATTCATATCTTCCTGTCTAATAAGTAAATTCACATTGTCATTCATTTTTTCGCGCCCGCGATATAAAAATATATTTTCTTTTGGATTTTCCCATGTTGATGTTTTATAGCCTTTTAATTCTTCGTATGAATAAAAGTTTAATCCGTCTACTACACCTTTTTCATATATTTGTACACTTTTAATAAGATGGATAGCTATTAAAGTCATAAAACAACTTGCTACAGCATAACTACCCGACTGAATAAGAAACTGTTGAGCTGTATCAATCTCCCCACTTACGTACCGAGCATATATATACATACATTGTCCAAAGAAATATGCTGGTCCAAGTAACGCAATCCACCGTCTCTTCACTCGAGAATATGTTGCAATAAGTTTTCCCGCACTTTTTTTCATTTCATTTATTTTATATATTTTCCATAGAACAAAAAACAAAACACATAATGTAAAAACAAACATAATACATGACATCCAGTACACTCTTATTCCTCCCTTTATATCAATACATATAAATTTTAAGTTTTATATAACAACAGCGAATATGCAATTATGCATAAAAAAACAGGTAACCTCTTCCGGTTACCTGCATTTCATTACATCTTCTCAATCCACTCCGTCAAGTTATGCACAACTTGCGTCGGTTGTACTTCATATTCTGTTAACTTCTCCACAGTTGTGACTCCAGTGTGGACAAGAAGCGTATGCATGCCAGCATTTACTCCCGCTAAAATGTCTGTATCGTAGTTATCCCCAACCATTAATGCTTCATCTTTTCCTATACCAAGCACTTTTAACGCTTGTTCCATAATGATTGATTCTGGTTTTCCGATAAAGATTGGATCCACGCCTGTTGATACTGCTACAACTGATGTTAATGAACCGTTACCTGGTAATAATCCGCGCTCAGTTGGAATGGCAATATCTCCATTTGTAGAAATAAACGTTGCGCCGTTACGTACAGCAAGACAAGCTTTTGCTAATTTTTCATATGTGATGTCACGATCTAAACCGACAACAACGAAATCAGGATTTTCATCCACAAGTTCAAATCCTTTTTCCACAAGTGCATCATGTAAGCCTTCTTCACCAATCATATATACAGTTGCGTCTTGTTTACGTTCATAAATGAAGTTCGCTGTCGCCATACTCGTTGTGAATACTTGCTCTGCTTTCGCTGGAATATCGAAACGAACAAGTTTTTCTGCCACTTGTTCTGGTTTACGCGTTGAATTATTCGTAACGAATAAATGAGGAATGCCGCGCTCTCCTAACGCTTTTACGAAGTCGCTCGCTTCTTCAATTTGTTCTTCTCCGCGATACATCGTACCGTCTAAGTCAATTAAGTAACCTTTATACATCATTATGTCTCTCCTTCTATGCTAACGTTCTCACCTATCATACCACTCTTATATTACCCGCTTTTTCCAAAGAAAAAAACGCTTTACCTTAAAGCGCCCCACAACATTCATTTTTTCTCTTTTACTTGGTAAGAACAACTACAATCGCCCTCACACATGTTTGCTAACGTCTTTACATCTGCACCTGCAAATAAACGATTATACATCTCTTTCTCATCTGCACATACTTGTGGGAATCTCTCTGCAATTTCTTTTAACGGACAGTTTTGTTTTTCAATTACGAAAGAGTTCTCTCCATCTCTCTTTATTTGAACCATATAACCATTTTTCTCTTGCATAGCTGCTATCTCTTGCACTTTATATGCTAAATTCTTTTGATTACTCACTCGCTTTTGCAACTGTTCTTCCATTCGCTTCGTTCTCTCTGTTAAAACGTAACGAAGTATTTTTTCATCACCCATTCGAGCTAAATCTTCTAGCATATCAATAGCAAATTGCTTATACTCCTTCGGGAATGTATCTTCTCCCTTTTCGCTTAATCCATACAAATAAGTTGGTCTTCCGACATGTTGTCTTACCATCTTAGAATAAATGAAACCATCTTTCTCAAGATTACTTAAATGTCTTCGGATCGCCATTTCGGTAATCTCTAAAATGTCAGCTAGTTCTGCTACCGTGTGCTCTCCCTTTACTTTCAACAATTGCACAATTTCATCTTTTGTCGTACGTGCTTCCCCCATGCTTCACCCTTCCCCCTTTTCCCTTTTCCCTTTTCCCTTTTCCCTTTTCCCTTTACTTTCTCACATACAATATAAGATCCCCAAAAGATAGTCCTGGGGATCTTATAAGCATAATTATTCTGGTACAAATGCAGATACAGGTCCTAATTCCTTTTCTAAATAACTGCGAATATTCGTTGGGTATTTCTCTACCACTGCGATATGTTTTTGAATCGTCTTATATAATTCATCATGATTCATTTGAATATAATCTTGCGTAAGCATTTTTCGAAGAAGGATAACTTCTTTCATTCCTTGTCCTTCTTCTGCACTTATGACTCTCTCGTCAATTAAAATATCGATAATATCTTCGTAACTTCCTGGATCGCGCATAATAAATCCATCAATCATCGCATTCCCTACATCTAATACACAATCAATAATTAGATGAGCTATGCGCTCTAATGCATAAAATTCGAACTCGGCTTCATATATCTTCTTCTCTTGAAATGTATTTGTTGCTCGTTCTAAACATACTAGCATTTGTTCTATTTTTTTTCTGTCTACGAAGTACATTCATGTCACCTACCTGGAAATTAAAGCATTTACATTTTAATTGTAACGCTTTCTTCTGAAAAAATCGACAATTTTTCGAATTCACCTTTTCTCCGTTATTTGTTATAGTTATATTTGTATGATTTTTGAAATTGGAGGAATGCAACCTTGGAACGTGAACTCGCACTAGAAATTGTCCGTGTAACAGAAGCAGCAGCCTTAGCATCCGCACAGTGGATGGGCCGCGGAAAGAAAAATGAAGCAGATGATGCAGCAACTACAGCTATGCGTGATATGTTCGATTCAGTAAACATGGCAGGTACAGTTGTAATCGGTGAAGGAGAACTTGATGAAGCACCGATGTTGTATATTGGTGAAGAACTAGGAACAGGTAACGGTCCAGAAGTAGATATCGCCGTTGATCCATTAGAAGGTACAAACATCGTTGCAAAAGGCCTTGCAAATGCAATGGCAGTTATCGCAATCGCAGATAAAGGAAACCTTCTTCACGCTCCAGATATGTACATGGAAAAAATCGCGGTTGGTCCAAAAGCAGCTGGTAAAATTAGCTTAGATGATCCAATTGAAAAAACAATTGAAATTGTAGCAGAAGCAAACAATAAAAAGATTCGTGACCTAACGGTTATCGTGCAAGAACGTGAACGTCATCAAGATATTATTGACCGTGTTCGTGCAAAAGGTGCACGCGTAAAATTATTTGGTGATGGAGATGTTGGTGCATCAATCGCAACAGCTTTACCTGGAACAGGTATCGACTTATTCGTAGGTGTTGGCGGAGCTCCAGAAGGCGTTATCTCTGCAGCAGCATTAAAATGCCTTGAAGGCGAAATGCAAGCTCGCTTAGTTCCAATGAACGAAGAAGAAGAAGCTCGTTGTCGTGAAATGGGATTAGAAGATCCTCGTCAACTTCTTATGCTAGATGACTTAGTATCTGGTGATGACGCAATCTTCTCAGCAACAGGTGTATCTGCTGGTGAGTTATTAGACGGCGTGAAATTCCTAGGTGGAGATTTAGCTGAAACATATTCTATCGTTATGCGTTACAAAACGAGAACAGTACGTTTCATTAAAACGCATCACCATTTAGACCATAAACCACACTTAAACTTAGATATTTAATAAAGGAGCCATGTGTATGGAAGAACGTTTCTTTCTGTACGACGATACAGTCGCTACAAAAACTCGTTTCGTTAGCTTTATGGGGGAAAATGAGCGTCATGATTTAGCGCTTTTATACTCCGATCGTCATTACGGTAAAACGATAGTCCTTGATATGCAGAGCAACAAATTTGCTATCATCGGTCCTGACGATTTAAACGAACCAGGCTACTTAGAGCATGCATTTTCTATGTCTGAAGAAATTGCAGAAGAATTACGCTCATTTTTATTTGAACTTATATAATTTATCTGGTGCACCAGCTATGTTAGCTGGTGTTTTTTTACAATTTATATTTTGAATTTTCAATCTTATGTGTTATACTTATAAACAAATCTATTTGGATAGAAAGGACGTTATCTGCGTATGCCAACATTTACTTTGTAATGGACCAGCAATTGGATAGCATTACTCTCAAAAAAGCATCGTGCTTTTTCAAGGGAGTAGTCTGCCCATTCCCATTACAAAGGAACGTAACGCATCTGTAGTATGATGTTTACGGAGGTTCCTCTTGGGGGAACCTCTTTTTATTTTTGTCTACTTCTTATGTCTTCATACTACAAGACATCCAAATAGCTGTATTACGTTCCTTTACCACTAATATAAGAGGTGAAGGAAAATGCAGAAAGTACAACTTTCTTGGAGTTTATATGAAAACGAACTAGCAACAATCGAAAAATATTGTAAAAATTGCAGGCGTACTACCCTTTTTACCGACACGAACATTCGCAGGCATAACGCAAATGGAAAGAACATATACCGATTTGCAATTTATAAATGTCCGAAAGATCATACGTGGAATCAAAAACTTCATATTTATAAATCATTTACTGATCACGTCGAAACTGTCGATATGACTCAGCAAGAACAAACAGACACAAGTACTACCATTTCCATTACACAATACAAAGAAAGTGGTATAGCCGAAATAACGATCGTATTAGACATAGTTTTCGGTTCCCACCGGATTGATAAAGTGTTATCCACATATATTTCAGATTGGAGCCGTGCACTCATTGTGGAGAAAATTAAAAATGGGTATATCCAACTAAATGGACAACAAATGAAACCAAACAAAACGCTTTCTGAAGGTGATCACATTTCAATTTCTTTGTAAGGAGGACTCCCATGTTAACGGTGAGAAAAGGTACGATTGATTTATTGAATGACTTAGATGTAATGTATACAGCATGCAAAAAAGCACTCTTACAGAACAAAATTTATCAATGGGACGATTCTTATCCGTCGCGAGACCATATTTCCTATCATTTAAAACAAGATGAACTGTATTGCCTGTTTGAGGATGATTCACTCGTTGGTGCTGTCGTGCTAAACGAGTGGCAGTCTCCCGAATACGAACGAATTGATTGGTCAGAAACAGACGGACGCTTTCTTATCGTCCATTCTTTCGTCATCCACCCTTTCGCGCAAGGAAAAGGATATAGCAAAGTACTTTTATCCTTTTGGGAAAGCGAAGCAAGACGGATAGGCTACAAAGGAATACGCCTAGATTGTTTTATAGGTAATCCGGTTTCATTAAGCCTATACGAAAAAAACAATTATATTTGCCGAGGTGCTGTTTACTTTGCAAGTAAACAGCCTCCTCACAATTGGTATAATTGCTATGAAAAAATCCTCTTACAATTGTAAGAGGATTTTTTTATTTCTTCACTTTTCGCAATACAAAATGTGCACAACCGAAGTTACAGTACTCGTATAAATACTCTGATAAAGTACTAATTTTCGTATCATATGTCGAACGTTGATTACTATCATCAAAGAATCCGCGCAATCTAAGTTGCTCATAACCCCAGTCTCCAACGATATAATCATATTTATTTAAAATTTCTGCATAGCGCTCTTTAAATGCTTCTTCACTAAAACCGTCACGAAAGTTTTTAATTACTTCGTACTGAACATTATTAACGCTCACCGTAGTATGAATCTCTTGCTTTTGCTCCATTATGAACTTCCTCTCTAAGCATTCTTCTTTTTATCGTATCACAAAGCATAACAACCAACAATTTCAAATACAAAAAATTGAAAATTAGTGCATGCTATGGAGAAGGAGGTGATACATCGTGAAAAAGCAAATTATACTCTCTCTCCTCACTCTTTCCTTATTTGCAGGCTGTCAGTCAACTAATAAAGCCGAAATGGAACGTGAAGAAGGAAGTCGTGTTCTTGTTTCCAATAAAAACGACATGTATCATACGGAAAATACAAATACACGGCTCACAAGGGTTGGCTATTCATCTAAACAAAAACATGAAGTATCTAACAAACAAGTAGGAGCCATTAACCGTGAGAAAGTCGCTGAAATGATTACAAGCATGACAGTTAAACTTCCTGATGTTGCAAATGCTGCTACGCTCGTTACTGACGACGAAGTATTCGTTGTATATCGTGCCAACACAACGGATCCGAAACTAGTAACGGATCAAGTATATAAAACTGCTTTGTCCATCGTTCCTCGCTATTATAAAGCATATGTATCAACAAACCAAAAGTTGATTTCTCAAATTCAAGGTCTTCAATCCGGTAGCTTAAACGATACAGAATATGAACAAAGTCTTGATATGCTAAAACGTGAAATGAGCAACAATCCTCATTTGAACAATACGGGGGATCAAACTTTAAATGATATGATTAAAAAATAAAAAGGTGGAAAAAACCTCCACCTTTTTTTACTATTTCTTCCGATCCGCATAAACCTCCATCGCATCACACATAAACTGTGCTAAACCTTCACCAAACTTATCAATATTTTTCGTGAAGCGCTCATCAGCGACATACATTTGGCCTAGTCCTTTAAAAGCATCTAATGAATATTCACCAAAGTTTTGCAAGTAATCGTACCAGACTCCAATTGCTTCTTGCGCCTCTTTAGAATCAGGGGCTCCATTTCGAAGTGTTGCTAGCTTTCTGTAAATATTATTAAACTCCTCCTGTTTCTCTGTAGACATACCCTTCGCTTTTTTATTCGCTTTATCTACAGCCTCATCTCCCCATCGTTCACGTGCTTCTTCTTCGTATGGGTTATGGCTGAAATCAAATCCTTCAAATTTCTCTTTGTTCGTCATTTCAATCTCTCCTTTTGTATGCTGAATTGTTTTATCAATCGTCGCAATCACCTTATCCAATCTAGCCCGCTTTTCAAGAAGCATTTTCTTGTGAAGCTGTAGTGCTTCTTCGTGGTCAAATGATGGACTCATGATAATTTCTTTAATTTTCTTTAAAGGGAAGCCTAGCTCTTTAAAAAATAAAATTTGCTGCAATGTCTCTAAATTTTCATTGGAATACAGACGATATCCAGACTCTGTCGTCTCGTCTGGGGTTAACAACCCAATTTCATCGTAATGATGCAGTGTGCGCACACTAATTCCAACTAAATTAGCTACTTCTTTTACCTTCATTGTCATGTGTATCTCCCCCTTAATACATACGATAAAGTATGACGCAACGTTAGAGTCAATAAGTAAATTCATTTTTTGTTAAAAGTTTCATCCCTCCCATATTTCATGCATAATAGATATGTACATATATTAGAAAGCGGTGAAAGTATGGTTTCAAATACTGTAATTGCCAGCATCATATTTCAACTCGTTGTTTCGATTCTGGTCCCAATTATTGTACTCGTTTATTTCCGTAAAAAATATAATATTAATTGGAAAGTGGTCGGCGTTGGTGTTCTTATCTTTATTGGATTTACCCAAATTCTCGAAACACCGTTCCACCTATTTATGCGTGGTAATCCAGCAATCGCTCCATTTTTAGAAAATCCGTTTGTCTTTGCAATTTATGGCGGACTAACTGCTGGTATTTTTGAAGAATTAGGACGCTTCGTTGCCTTCTTCTTCCTACTAAAAAAATATCTAGAATATAAAGATGGCTTCGCTTATGGAATTGGTCATGGCGGGATTGAATCCATTTTAGTTGGCGGATTCTCTGCATTGCAGACACTTATATTCGCTAATGCTATTAACAATGGTAGCTTCGCTCAAATGGCAGAAAAACTACCACAATTAAATCTTGTAAAGGATATGTTAATAGAACAACCTGCTTATTTATACTTCCTTGGCAGCTTGGAAAGAATTATGGCTCTTGTATTGCAAATCGCCTTTACAATGCTTGTCTTATACGCTGTAAAACAGAAGAAATATATTTTCCTTGTTTACGCTATATTATTCCACGCATTTGTAGACTTTTTCGCGGCACTTTACCAAACAAAAACAATTAACATCTTTGTTGCAGAAGGAATTACCCTTCTCTTCACAATTGGTGCTGTCATTCTTATTCGTAAAATGAAAGAAAAATTAATGAGTGTGCCGGCGTAAAAATAACTCACCAGTTGGTGGGTTATTTTTTATATGGATTATCATAATGACGATAGCTTTTTCCCGCTTGCAACTCCCTCTTTGTTTCTGCATCTATAACAATGTACTTACGAAATTCGTCTATTTCATTTTGAGAAAAGGAAGCGAAAAAATAAACTTGGCGATCAGGGTGAATAAAAGAATCTTGAAACACCACACTACTCCGACAACCCACGGCTGTTTTTTGTCTGAAAGAAAATTCTTCATCCGGCACTTCTTTAAATAAGATCTTTTTCCGAATACTATATGCTGCATTTTTATATTCTTTATACACCTTTTTATCTAACCGTTCGTAAAACACATCCTCACTCACAAACGATTTATTTCGATTGCTTGGATAATTTAATTTTGCATTCGATTCTGCATATGTTGTGGACAAGTGTATAAAAAAACAAAGACCGAATATAATACATATCATTTTTTTCATCATTACACCTCAAATGTTCATTTATCCACATTACTTTTCCACATATTTAGATCAATATGCCGTTTCCAATAAAAAGGAATTTTTTCCACATTTGTCGAAGTATATAGCGTCAACTTGAAAGATGGGGATGAAATATGAAAAAAATTATTGTAATACGACATTGTTCAGCAACTGGACAAGAGCGGGATGCCGAATTAACAAACGCAGGAAGAGACCAAGCAAACACCCTTGCTACATTCCTCATAGAAAATAATCTACAAATAGATCGTATTATTTCAAGCCCTTTCGTCCGCACTATCGATTCTATTCGGCCCTATGCACTCCAAGCTAATTTACCTATTCAAGAAGATGAACGGTTAGCAGAGCGCATATTAAGCAACGTTCCAATGGATGATTGGATGCAAAAACTAGAATCTACTTTTACAAACATAGATATTGCCTTTTTGGGCGGAGAGTCAACAAAACAAGCGATGGATCGCGCCATCTCACTTATTCAGGAAGTTTTAAAACTAGAGCATGACACAACATTACTCGTTACACACGGCAACTTATTCACATTAATTTTAAAGCACTTTGATCATACTATTGGCTTTGATGAATGGAAAACTTTAACTAATCCTGATATTTATGAAATTACACTTGATGAACAATCTATCATAAAACGATTATGGGAAGCGCCATCCAAGTAATATCCCTTTCCAATATATTCAGTTGACACTGCGAGAAGATATGGTAGGGCTGCAGTAAAACATAGAGAGGGGTATCATGCAATATGTACGAAGACGTACTTTCTTTACTACATAAAACAAATGCTTCTTATGAAAAATTTGAACACGAACCAGTACTCGATTATGAGACAGATCGCATCGTTCGTGAAAGGCTCGGCTTACAAGGTACTCCAAGTAAAAGCTTATTTTTAAAATCAAAATCCAGGGAGTACTACGTATTCTTTACGTTAGAGGGAACTCGTCTCAACCGAGGAGAGATGAAAGAAATAACAGGAAAAAACTTATCTCTCTGTTCTCCTGACGAGCTAAGAGAAGAGACTGGTTGTACTCCAGGATGTGTAGCTCCTTTCGGTTATTCACAAGATGTAACGATTATTGTGGACAGTTCAATTTATACTTACAATAAAATTTTAATTACACCTGGTGTACCTGAATTTACAATTGAATTATCCACAGAGGAATTAAAAAGAATTTTATCAACGTGTCAAAATACCGTTTTAGAGTATAAGAAAAAAGAGAGCTAATCATTAGCTCTCTTTTTCACTATTTCGCTTCTGCTACTTTTTCTTTTGCAGAACGTACTTGCTCGTCCGCATGGTAAGAAGAACGCACAAGTGGGCCAGCTTCACAGTGACTAAATCCTTTGCTAAGTGCAATTTCTTTTAGCTCTGCAAATTCTGCTGGTGGGTAATATTTAAGAACTGGTAAATGCTTCTTAGATGGTTGTAGGTATTGTCCAAGAGTTAAAATATCCACATTGTTTGCACGTAAGTCATCCATTGCTTCAATTAAATCTTCTCTTGTTTCACCTAAGCCCACCATAATGCTCGATTTAGTTGGAATATCAGGCTGCATTTCTTTTGCTCGACGTAAAAACTCTAATGAACGGTCATATTTTGCTCTAGCGCGAACTCGGTTAGATAATCGACGTACTGTTTCAATGTTATGGTTCAAAATATCTGGTTTTGCATCCATTAACATTTTTAAGTTTTCTTCTACCCCACCCATATCAGATGGTAATACTTCGATTGACGTAAATGGATTTTTGCGACGAACCGCGCGTACTGTTTCAGCAAAAACAGCTGCTCCGCCGTCCTTTAAATCATCACGTGCAACCGCTGTTATAACAACGTGCTTTAAGCCCATTTGTACTACAGAATCTGCTACGCGTTCTGGCTCTTGTAAATCAAGCTCAGTTGGTAAGCCTGTTTTAACCGCACAAAAACGACAAGCACGTGTACAAACCGCACCTAAGATCATAAATGTTGCTGTTTTCCTTACAGCCCAGCATTCATGAATATTCGGACATTTCGCTTCTTCACAAACTGTATGAAGATTCTTAGAACGCATCATTTTCTTTAAGCCTGTATAGTTTTCATTCGTGTTTAACTTAATTTTCAACCATTCGGGCTTGCGCTTATATTCTGTTTGTTTTGTCATGGTTATCAACTCCGCACAATATGAAATAGTTTACCGTGTTCGCTTCTTTCAATGTAACATATCTATTCTAACGTATGAAAGCGATTTGCTCAAATGAAGATTCTAAGATTTTTTCCAATCGTTCCCTATAATGAAATACTCCGTATATCCCACACTAAAAAGAGTGATGTTGTGAAAGGAGTCTATTTCATGCTTCGAAAAATTTCTCTTTTGCTTTCGATTTGCTTTCTTCTTCACCAAAACATCGCTTACGGTGAAGATAATCAGCAAAGCATATACGAAAAGCGCATGGCACTATATAAAGAAACTGAGCACTCTTCGGGCATTCCGTGGTATTACTTAGCTGCAATGGATCAATACGAAAGAAACATACGGAGCGTAAGAAAGGATATTCCGAAAAAACCAGATGCCATCATTTCCCTTTATTTCAAACCTGAAATATGGGCTGGACCTGTTAATAGTAACGATACTCTCCCCCATACGATTTCTCTATTTGGCGGAATGGGTTTAGATGGTGACAAAGATGGATTTGCAAATTCAAATAACGACCGTGATCTTCTGCATACAGCAGCAACTATTTTAAAGAAACAGGGAACGTCAGAAGACCATATTAACATTATGCTTTGGGAATATTATAGACGTGCAAAAACAGTTGAATTAATTACAGAATACGCCCGAATTTATAAACATTATGGACGTATTAATTTAGAAGGAAATGCTTTCCCTCTCCCGATCCGCAGTGACAATAGCTACCGTAGTACTTTTGGAGCTGGAAGAAGTTTTGGCGGGAGACGAATTCATGAAGGAACCGATATCTTTGCCGGATATGGCGTACCAGTAAGATCCACTTGCTATGGCATCATTGAAACAAAAGGATGGAATCGTCTTGGCGGATGGCGCATTGGTATTCGTGACCTTCATAATAATTATCACTATTACGCTCATTTAGGCGGGTTCTCTAAAGAAATACAGCTCGGACAAATTGTCGAGCCCGGAAAAGTAATCGGGTTTGTTGGTAGCACCGGTTACGGCCCTTCCCGGCACAGCTGGAAAATTCCCGCCCCACCTACATTTCGGCATGTATAAAGACAATGGTTATACAGAATGGGCTTTCGATCCATACATGCATTTAAGTCTTTGGGAGCGAAAAGAACGAGCGAATACAAAACGATAACCGTAGCGATTCGCTACGGTTATTTTTTATCCCGCTATTTGCCGGGCAGTAAGACCCCCTACCTCAAAATTCAGCGAAAGCAAAGAAGTTCGGTCGGTTGGGGATCAACTGCCCTTAAAAGCCCGATTGGTGAAGGCTAATAATCAGTGGGGGACGAAGCCCCCCACTGATTAAAATTTCACTTTATATTCGCTAACTATCCGTTTTCTTTTTATCTGGTACAACAACACCCCCGCTTCCGTAATAAGTAGGCACTTCACCTTGAACAATGCGCGTCGCAATCGGAATATTTTGCTTCACCGTAATTTCTTTCGTGCGTAACGGAATCATAACTTGTAACGTCACTTCCACTTCCATAATAATTTTGATCGCTGTATTATTAATTCCTTGTGGCTCAACTAACTGTTTAATATCCGTATTCACATGACCAATTGGCGTAAAATTAATCGGAATATCCGGTCCTATATTACCAAGAAGCGCATTATCGGTTATGCGCCCAAAAGGAACTGACATAGATACCCCATTCTCTTCAAAAATACCAAGTGCTTTCGTATCCCCTTTTTCTACTTGTTGTAAATATTTTTCTATGTATGCAGTCGTCGATGTTAATATCTCATTTACTTGTTTTGTATTTAGATCAATTGTAGATACTTTCCCGTTCCTATCCGTTTGTACTTTCATTAATGAATCTACATCAAACCCTTCATTAATTCGGTCTTTTACCGCTTTCGTCATAACTGCTGTCGCCATTTTATGCGTCTCTGTTTCCCCATACTTAATTAACGTTGGTTGAAGACTTTTATTTACAATCCATAATCCTTGAACTACCATTATGATAAAAATGATAAACGAAATAAGCAGTATATACCGAAAGGAAATCGGTCCCCTTCGAAACCGCGAATTTTTCGAACGAAATATGCTCATAAGAAAACCCTCCTTCTTATATTATTTCTATGCAAGAAAGAGGGACGATATATGCTTATCTCATTTTTAATAGTGCATCTTTTCCGATTGTGCCGGCCGTAATACCTAAAGCTTCGGCTTCAATCGTTACTGATTCTAGCGGTGCTTCAAGAAGCTGTTCAATCGTTCTTACACCAACCGCACGGCCAGCAATAATTCCTCGATCGCCTAACTTCTCATTTAAAAGACCTACATCTAATGCACCGCACATAATATATCCTTTATCGCTCATTACAGCTAGCAAATTTGTCTTCGGAAGTTTTACGCTAACAGCAATGAACGTATAGTTATCAATTATAATTGGCTCTACATTAACCATAGTGCACACTCCTCTCTTTCTTATCTGTATGACAAGAGAAAAATGAGTGTTACAAGTTAACTAGCCTATAGTTTGACGGAAGATGTATGAGTTATCAACACGTCTGTTAACACATCTCTAAGTAGTTCTGGCATATAATATTGTTTGTCAGCAAGTGTGGATAGCTCTGGGTATAAGTATCCGAATGTAAACATATCAATCGTTCCTACCGTATATATCCGGTCTAATTCCAGCGATTCGCCGTTAATCAATACATCTTCTAGTAAAATTTTATTCCCTGGAATCGTATCTGGAATCACTTCTAAACCAGCGTAAATCATTTTCCCCATTACTTTTCCACGAAATCCGAATCCTTTCACCTCAAGATTCTCCATATTTGGGCGGCGCGCTTTCAAAATCACTTCTCTTAATATCTTTCCTGGCACTTTCAATGCACACGGATTAATTGGGTGTGGACAAATTCTGTGAATATCTCCGCGTGTCACAACACCTTCATCTAATCCCTCAAGTAGTACACCAGCGTTCACCATTCCAATATCCGCATTACACCACTCTTTAAGCGCACTTGCCAACATATGAGAAAACGTCGTCTCCTTAAACCAATCAACCGGCAATGATTCTTTTAAATGAACGACAGGTTCAGCCATTATCTGCTTACTTTCTTCCTTCAACATTTCAATTGTGGATAACGGCTCGCTATAAGCACCTAACCGTTCTGTCTTAATCGCTCTGCCGTCCTTTTTCAACAGTCTCTTCGTCTCTTTATCCACAGTAAGCTGAACGTGACCAACGTAATGTCCCCACTTTTCACAACAGCAAAGCAAAGTATTATTCATAAGAACACCACGCTCAAATAAATGATGCGTATGTGCACCTAAAATAACATCTATATCATAATGCTCCGCCATATATTCATCCATGCTTTTTCCAAGGTGAGACAGGACAACCGTAATATGTGCCTCATCTTTCACTTCTTCTAAAATAGATTCTAAATGGATAAGCGGGTCTTCAATATGCCAATCAAGCATATGATAAAACTCTGGATACGCAACCGTTAATCCGATAAAAGCAATCGTAATCCCATCTGTCGTTGTATGTAATTTATAAGGCTTCGCCCACGCTGGACGTACACCCTCTTTTTCAAATAAATTCGCTACAAGCACCTCAAAACCAGCATCATCATATAGACGATTCAAATGCTCTTTCGCCAATGTAATTCCTTCATTATTTCCGATCGTTACATAATCATATAACGCCTCATTTAATAATTTTGTATTCCCAAGTCCATTTGTCGCTTCCGAAATACTATGAAAACGATCCACATGATCGCCAATATCCACAGTTAAAACAGTCTCTCCCGTTTCCTGTCTTCGCCTTTTCTCCCCTTGTACAAACCGAGAAATTTGCGGCCAATTTTCAAAATGACTATGTATATCGTTTGTATGATAAAGGTGGATGATTGTTTCTTTATTTATATTCAGAGAAAAAACCTCCTCTCAGTTCCTTACTGCCATTTACGCTATACGTACGCAATAATCCTGTAAATACTTTTCGTCTTTTCTTGCTATTTTACATTGTACTCGCATTATAAGAAAAAGCCAAAGATTGGCCTTTTAATATGGAAAACTTTATTTTTTCTAATCTGTGGATTAGTTGGAGGAGGATTTTCTTTGTAGTCGGTGGTGGGGACCTATTTGTCAGGAAGTTTGTTGGACGGATTGGCGAAGAGCTTTTTGCTGCCTCCTAGATGGAGTATTACCCTACACATATACCTTGTAACACGACATATGTCGTGTTACAATCTCATCATAAGGTGGTGAACCATAAAATGGATAAAGAGATATTAAAAGGAAGTATTGATATTTTACTTCTCTCCATCATTAAACAGCACGATACGTACGGATATGAAATTATTCAAAGGCTAAAAGAAAACAGCAATGATCTATACACAATGAGCCAAGGTACACTCTATCCAGCACTCAAACGTTTGGAACAAAAGGATTTAATAAATTCATACTGGGGTGAATCTGAAACTGGTATGAAACGAAAATTTTATCGCATTACGACGAACGGAAAGAAAATTTTAGAAGAAAAACTAACAGCGTGGGATTCAGTTACAACTCTTATTAAAACTTGCCAGAAAGGAGCTTTAAATTAATGACGATTGAAGAATACATAAAGAGTATTGTTCAAAAAACAAACCTACCACAATCTGAGAGAGACGAACTATACTTCGAAATTTATGATCATCTTACAAGCTTAAAGCAAGAATTTCTCAATCAAGGAAAATCAGAAAAAGAAGCTACTACATTAGCCATCCAAAATTTTGGAGAAGCCTCTACTTTAGGAACTGAAATTGAAAAAGCGATGCAATCTTCCACGCAAAAATATGTACAGTGGATTGGCTGGGGATTATTTTTACCGTATTCTTTTGTTTTATTATTTAAACTGTTGCTCGGGAGGCCAGCTGTTTACTTTGATAGTCTGAAGTACTTCTTTGAAACAGGCGACTGGCACTTTATACACGGCGGATTAATAAACTTAGTTCCGCTCAAAAGTACAATCCGCTATTTAAATGGATTCGATCTAACACATCTACTAGATCATTATAATATAGACATCGTACTTATGAATACATTAGGAAACGTCATCATATTCATCCCATTCGGATTCCTTCTACCTTTATTATTTAAACAAATAAACAATGTAAAAATGGCATCCAAAATTTTTATTAAGTTTATTTTATTAATCGAATCGTTACAACTCCTTACTTTTAGTGGTATTTTCGATATCGATGACATCATACTGAATATGCTAGGTGCTTTAATTGGATATGGTTCTTTCGTTGGGATGAAACATATTTGGGAGCGTATTAAATCTGTTGATAAGGTGGATACGATTTAGGTTCGAGGGTATCCCAGCCTGCCCTGAACCCAGCACAACATAAAAAAGCGCCCTGCACAGCAGGGCGCTTTCACTTTTAAATATTAACCGATAGAACCTTCCATCTCAAACTTGATTAGGCGGTTCATTTCAACTGCGTATTCCATTGGAAGTTCGCGAGTGAATGGCTCGATGAAGCCCATTACGATCATTTCTGTAGCTTCTTGCTCAGAAATACCGCGGCTCATTAGGTAGAATAATTGTTCTTCTGATACTTTCGATACTTTCGCTTCGTGCTCAAGTGAAACGTAATCGTTTTTGATTTCGTTGTAAGGAATTGTATCAGATGTAGATTGGTTATCCATGATTAACGTATCACACTCGATATTAGAACGAGAGTTTTTCGCTTTTGGTCCGAATTGTACGATACCACGGTAAGTTACTTTACCACCATGCTTCGCAATCGATTTAGAAACGATTGTTGAAGACGTGTTTGGTGCTAAGTGAATCATTTTCGCACCAGCATCTTGGTGTTGGCCTTTACCAGCAATCGCGATAGATAATGTTAAACCACGAGCGCCTTCGCCTTTTAAGATAACTGCTGGGTATTTCATCGTTAATTTAGATCCGATGTTACCGTCAATCCATTCCATCGTTGCGTTTTCTTCACAAACCGCACGTTTTGTAACTAGGTTGTATACGTTGTTCGCCCAGTTTTGGATTGTTGTATAACGGCAATATGCATCTTTCTTAATGATGATTTCTACTACCGCACTGTGAAGTGAGTTAGTCGTGTAAACAGGTGCTGTACAACCTTCTACGTAGTGTACGTGTGCGCCTTCGTCTACGATGATAAGCGTACGCTCGAATTGTCCCATATTTTCAGAGTTAATACGGAAATACGCTTGAAGTGGTGTATCCACTTTAATACCTTTAGGAACGTAGATGAATGATCCACCAGACCAAACTGCAGAGTTTAATGCAGAGAATTTGTTGTCTGTTGGTGGGATTACTTTTCCGAAATGCTCACGGAAAATATCTTCGTTCTCTTTTAATGCGCTATCTGTATCTTTGAAGACGATTCCTAGAGCTTCTAGGTCTTCTTTCATGTTGTGGTATACAACTTCAGATTCGTACTGTGCAGATACACCAGCTAAATATTTTTGCTCAGCTTCAGGAATACCTAATTTATCAAATGTCGCTTTAATTTCCTCAGGTACTTCATCCCAAGACTTCTCAGATTTCTCAGATGGTTTTACGTAGTACGTAATTTCATCGAAATCTAAGTCGTTTAAGTCGCCGCCCCATTGTGGCATTGGCATTTCATAGAACTTATCCAGTGATTTTAAACGGAAGTCTAACATCCACTGTGGTTCTTCTTTCATACGTGAAATCTCTTCAACGATTTCTTTTGTTAAACCGCGTCCAGCACGGAAAATCGAAACGTCTTTGTCTTTGAAACCATATTTATAATCGCCGATATCTGGCAGTTGCTTCGCCATGTTGGTGTGTCCCTCCTTAGATAACCTCGTTTTTAGGAACCTTTACATTACTTATCTTCGTTTAAGCCCTTTTCTAACGCTTTCCACGCTAATGTTGCACATTTAATACGTGCCGGGAACTTGCATACGCCTTGTAATGCTTCAATATCTCCTAAATCAATGCTGTCATCATACTCTTTTCCTAGCATCATGTCAGAGAAAATTTTAGAAAGCTTAAGAGCCTCTTCAATTTTCTTTCCTTTTACTGCTTGTGTCATCATTGAAGCTGAAGACATTGAAATTGAACATCCTTCGCCTTCAAACTTCGCTTCTTGTACAATACCCTCTTCTACTTTCATCGTAAGTTGAATACGATCGCCGCAAGTTGGATTGTTCAAGTTAACGGTAACACTATCTTCTAGCACGCCATGGTTACGAGGATTTTTATAATGATCCATAATAACTTGACGATATAACGTATCTAAATTATTAAATGACATTTGTGAAATACTCCTTTGTCTTGATTAGCGATTCAACAAATGTATCAATTTCTTCTTTTGTATTATATAAATAGAAGCTTGCACGTGCTGTAGAAGAAGCTTTTAGCCACTTCATAAGCGGTTGTGCACAGTGATGTCCTGCGCGAACCGCAATGCCTTCTACATCTAATACAGTTGCTACATCGTGAGGATGTACGTCTTCAATATTAAATGTAACTAGACCAGCGCGATGCTTTGGACCATAAATTGTAACGCCATCTACTTCTGATAGTCTTTCTAAAGCATATTGCGCTAATTCATGTTCATGCTTTTCAATATTATGAAGACCGATTTCTTCTAGGAAATCAATTGCCGCACCAAGTCCGATTGCATTACCGATAATCGGTGTACCTGCTTCGAACTTCCACGGAAGCTCTTTCCAAGTAGACTCTTGTAAGTCTACGAAATCAATCATTTCACCACCAAATTCAATTGGTTCCATATTGTTTAGCAATTCTTTCTTACCATATAATACGCCGACACCTGTTGGTCCGCACATCTTATGAGCAGATAATGCGTAGAAATCACAGTTTAAATCTTGTACATCCACTTTCATATGAGGTGCACTTTGTGCTCCATCAACGATCATGATTGCACCGTTTTCATGTGCGATTGCTCCGATTTCTTTTACAGGGTTAATCGTTCCAAGTACGTTTGACACGTGCATAATAGAAACGATTTTTGTATTCGGTGTAACTGTTTGACGAACATCTTCTAAAGAAATTGTACCGTCTGGTTGAAGCGGAAGGTATTTTAAAGTTGCGCCAGTTTTCTTCGCAACTTGTTGCCACGGAATGATGTTACTATGGTGCTCCATGTAAGAGATGACGATTTCATCGCCTTCTTTTACATTATCAAGACCATAGCTAGCTGCTACTGTATTTAATGCAGTTGTCGTTCCGCGCGTGAAAATAATCTCTTCCATTGATTTCGCGTTAATAAACTTGCGAACTTTCTCACGTGCACCTTCATACGCGTCGGTAGCTTTCGTACCGAGCGTATGAACACCGCGATGCACGTTAGAATTATATTCTTTATAGTAACGTTCTAACGTTTCAATGACTTGAATTGGTTTTTGAGAAGTTGCTGCACTATCGAAATAAACAAGTTGTTTGCCGTTCACTTTTTGATCAAGAATTGGAAACTGTTTGCGTATTTCATGAATATTCATTAGCGAACTTTCCTTTCAATTACCTCAACAAGCTGTGCTTTTACTCCTTCAATTGGAAGCTCATTTACTACAGGTGCTAAGAATCCATGGATGACTAAACGTTCTGCTTCGCGTTTTGGAATACCACGGCTCATCAAGTAGTATAATTGGTACGGATCTACGCGGCCTACTGAAGCTGCGTGACCTGCCATTACATCATCTTCGTCAATTAAAAGAATTGGGTTTGCATCCCCGCGAGCTTTCTCGTCTAACATAAGAACGCGAGAAGATTGTTGTGCATTTGATTTAGATGCACCGTGTTCAATCTTACCAATTCCGTTAAAGATAGATGTTGCACTATCTTTTTGTACACCGTGTTTTAAGATCCAACCTTCAGAGTGTTTACCGAAGTGAACAACTTTAGTTGTAAAGTTTTGTGTTTGGTTACCACGGCCAATTGTTACTGTTTTCGTATCAGCATATGAACCGTCGCCCATTAAGTTCGTAACGTTCTCTGAAATTGTGTTTCCGTCATTCATAAGGCCTAAAGCCCAATCAATACGGCCGTCGCGTCCAACAACACCGCGGCGATTAACGTAAGTTGTTACGTCTTTTGCTAATAGATCAACCGCACCGAATTTCACTTGTGCGCCTTGTTCCACGATTACTTCTGCTACGATATTTGCAATACCTTTAGCATTTTCATTTGCAACGTAGTTTTCTACATAAGTTGCAGTACTGTTCGCATCAGCTACGAATAATACGTGGTTATATACGTTAGCTTCTTCGCCGTCTACTAAGAATACAGCTTGAAGTGGAGTTTCAAGAACAACGTTTTTCGGAACATATACGAATGCACCGCCGTTGATTAATGCAGCATGAAGTGCAGTCAAACGATGCTCGTCTACCTTCACGCCGTCTTTCATTAAATACTTTTGTACTAGTTCAGCATGCTCTGTTGCAGCTGTTACGATGTCTGTAAAAATAACACCTTTTTCTTTTGCTTCGTCTGCTAAAGAAACGAATGCAGTTGTACCAGTGCGTTGTACTAATACGCTGTTATTTTCATCGATTAAGTTTTTCACTGCTTCTGGAAGCTCTGTTAAAGAACTTACAGGCTCTTGCTTAGCAGCGTCGCCTTTTCCGATAAAGTCCCATTTTTCAATTTTCGTTTTATCAGGCGTTGGCATTGGAAGTTCAGTTGCTTGTGCAAGAGCTTGTAAGCGGAACTCAGTCAACCAAGCAGCTTCGTTTACTTCGCTTGCGCGTTGACGGATTGTTTCTTGATCGAAAGGTAATGTACCGATTGTCATGTTTATGCTCCTCTCTTACGCTTCTTGCTCTGTTGTTTCGTCTTCAATACCTAATTCTTTTTTAATCCAGTCATAACCTTCAGCTTCTAGACGTTGTGCAAGCTCAGGGCCACCAGATTTAACGATACGACCGTTCATCATAACGTGAACGAAGTCTGGAGTGATGTAGTTTAATAAACGTTGGTAATGCGTAATCATTAGGCAACCGAACTCTTCGCCGCGCATTTGGTTAATACCTTTAGATACAACTTTTAATGCATCGATATCAAGACCTGAGTCGATTTCATCTAAGATTGCGATTTTTGGCTCAATCATCATTAATTGAAGAATTTCGTTACGTTTTTTCTCTCCACCAGAGAAACCTTCGTTTAAGTAACGTTGTGCCATTTCTGGATCCATTTCTAGGAATTCCATGTTTTTATCTAATGTACGGATAAATTTCATAAGAGAAATTTCATCGCCCTCTTCACGACGTGCATTAATTGCAGAACGTAAGAAGTCAGCGTTTGTTACTCCGCTAATTTCACTTGGATATTGCATTGCTAGGAATAGACCTGCTTGTGCGCGCTCGTCTACTTCCATTTCTAATACATCTTCACCGTCGATGATGATGCTACCTTCTGTTACTTCATACTTTGGGTGACCCATAATCGCAGAAGATAAAGTTGATTTACCTGTTCCGTTAGGTCCCATAATTGCGTGGATTTCTCCACCTTTTACTTCAAGGTTTACACCTTTTAAAATTTCTTTGCCATCAATTGATACGTGTAAGTCTTTAACCGTTAATGTAGAACCAGCCATCTCAATACCTCCATTAATCCTATATATACATTTTAAAAATTCCTAAAACGTTCATATTCTCATTTTATTCTCATTCTAATCTTATATCAAATAAAATGATATCGCAAACGACGAAAAAAAGTAACAATTTTTTCACAAATGTATATAAGTATTTCCCTTGCATCCTTATATGATACACCTTTCTTCTTATTTATATAAAGAAAAAAGGACTGGTAATTTTCCAGTCCTTTCCTTACATTTATTCACTTACCGGAAGTACAGCACCTTTATATTCTTTATTAATAAAGTCCTGAATTTCTTTTGAATGTAGTACTTCTACTAGTTCTTTAATTTCTTTTTTCTTCTCGTCACCTTTACGAACTGCAATAATATTTGCGTACGGAGAGTCTGATCCTTCAATTGCAATTGCATCCTTTGTTGGATTTAATTTCGCATCAATTGCGTAGTTTGAATTAACAAATAAAGCATCACCTTCATTATTTTCGTACAGCTTCGGTGAAAGTCCAGGCTCTACATCTGTTTTAAACTTTAAATTTTTCGGGTTTTCTACAACATCTTTTACTGTTGCTTTAACAACGTCTACTCCATCTTTAAGCTTAATAACACCGCCTTTTTGTAATAGTGCTAACATACGTCCGCGCTCTGCAACGTTATTACTCATAATAACTGTTCCGCCATCTGGCAAATCTTTTAAGCTTTTATATTTCTTAGAATAAATGCCCATTGGCTCTAAATGAATCTTTCCTGCATTTACAATTTTGTATCCTTTTTCTTGAATTTCTTTATCTAAATACGGAATGTGTTGGAAGTAGTTCGCATCAATTTCTTTATCCGCTAACGCTTTATTCGGTAGCACATAATCTTGGAATTTTTTAATTTCTAATTTAATACCCTTTTTCTCTAGTATCGGCTGTGCCTTTTCTAAAATAACAGCGTGCGGCACGTTAGAAGCTCCAACGACAAGCTTATTCTCCTCTTTTCCCCCGCAGGCAGCTAATGTAAATACAGACAACGCTGTAACAACTGACAATAGAATCTTTTTCATATGATGTCCCCTTCTTCCCTATAGTTATGTAATAAAAAAAGGACCGGCATACACCAGCCCTTTTTCAGCAATTATTCTTTTACAGGAACAACTGCCCCTTTATATTCTTTAGTAATAAAGTCTTCAATTTCTTTAGAATGCAGTACTTCTACAAGAGCTTTAATCTCTTTTTTATCTTTATCGCCTTTACGAACAGCTACTACGTTTGCGTATGGAGAATCATCGCCTTCAATTGCAATTGCATCTTTTTCTGGGTTTAATTTCGCATCAATCGCATAGTTAGAGTTAATTAAAACAGCGTCGCCTTCTTTATTGTTATACACTTGTGGCAATAGACCCGGCTCGATATCTGTTTTGAATTTTAAGTTTTTCGGATTATCTGCAATATCTTTTGGAGTTGCTTTAACTGGCTCTACTCCGTCTTTAATTTTTAAAATGCCTTCTTTTTGTAAAATTGCTAAACCACGACCATGATCAGTAACAGAATTACTCATAATAATTGTCGCCCCGTTTGGAAGTTCTTTTAAGCTCTTATATTTTTGAGAATACACACCAATCGGTTCTAAATGAATTTTTCCTGCTATTTCAAAATCATATTTCTTATCTTTAATTTCTTTTTCTAAATACGGAATGTGCTGGAAGTAGTTAGCATCTAATTCTTTATCTGCTAACGATTTATTCGGTAACACGTAGTCTTGGAATTTTTTAATTTCTAACTCAATTCCTTTTTTCTCAAGTAACGGTTTTGCCTTTTCTAAAATTTCAGCGTGCGGTACGTTAGAAGCACCAACAACAAGTTTCTTTTCATCTTTATCTTTCCCGCCACAAGCAGCTAACCCAAAAATTGAAGTTGAAATAAGCGCTGTAAGTAATAATTTTTTCATTTGAAATATCCCCCTGTTTTCATTATCTTTTATCTATTCGAGTCGTTAAACTATCACCAATCCACTGAATGAAAAATACAACTAGTAATACACAAATTGTCGCAACGATTGTTACATCGTTATTTCCTCTCTGGAACCCCTCTAAATAAGCAAGTGTTCCAAGGCCACCAGCACCAACAACACCTGCCATTGCTGTATAGCCTACTAAAGCAATAGTCGTAACCGTAATACCAGATACTAACGCTGGTAACGATTCTGGAATTAACACCTTCAAAATAATTGTGCTTGTTTTTGCTCCCATCGCTTTTGAAGCTTCAATTACACCTTTATCAATCTCGCGAAGCGCGATTTCAACCATTCTCGCGTAAAACGGTGCTGCACCAATAATTAAAGCTGGCAGCGCTGCACTTGCTCCAAGAATTGTTCCAAGCAGAATCTTTGTGAACGGGATTAATAAAATAATTAAAATGATGAACGGTATAGAACGGAAAATGTTTACGAACGCTCCAATCACCGTATTAATTGCTTTGTTTTCCCATAAATTATCTTTCGCTGTCATAAAGAGTAATAGTCCTAAAATAAGTCCTAACACAAATGTGGCAAGCGCTGCGATTGCCGTCATATATAACGTTTCACCAGTTGCTTCTAACATTTGATTCCAATCAATATTTGCGATTAACTTATCCATGTGCAATCACCTCCAGCTCTACTTGATCTTGATGAATTCCTTCTATCGCGTGCTGGATCGCTGTTTCCTCACCATTTAAATGAACAACTAAACTTCCGTAAGAACCATTATTCGTTTGTGCGATATTTCCTTGCAAAATGCTAACTTCTATATCGCTGCGTTGCATTAATCTTTGAAGTACTGGTCTTTCTACAGCCTCACCGACAAACTGCAAGCGAATTACTTTTCCATCTGGATACTTTTCTATTAAGCTTTCAATCGTTTCATTCGTATCTTCAGAATCCGTTAACTGCTGTACAAATCGTTTTGTAATGTCCTGCTGTGGATTACGGAATACGTCAAGTACTGGACCTGTTTCTACGATTTTCCCTTTCTCCATTACAGCAACTCGATTACAAATCTTCCGAATCACGTGCATCTCATGTGTAATTAATACAATTGTTAAGTTGAGACGCTTATTAATGTCTAATAATAAATCTAATATTTGATCCGTCGTTTCTGGATCAAGAGCTGACGTTGCTTCATCACATAAAAGTACTTGTGGATTATTTGCTAACGCTCTTGCAATCCCAACGCGCTGTTTTTGTCCACCACTTAACTGAGATGGATATGCGTCTCCTCTTCCTTCTAATCCAACGAGATGAATTAACTCATCAACACGTTTTCTTCTCTTCGCCTTATCCACACCCGCAATTTCAAGTGGGAATTCGATATTTTCGCGTACAGTTCGTGACCAAAGTAAGTTGAAATGCTGAAAAATCATTCCGATTTCTTGTCTTGCCTTACGAAGTTCACTTCCTGTAATTGCTGAAATTACACGATTTGCGATTGTAATTTGACCAGACGTTGGTTTCTCTAACTGATTAAACAATCTAATTAAAGAACTTTTCCCAGCGCCACTATATCCGATAACACCAAATATTTCGCCTTTCTCTATTTGTAAGTTGGCGTTATCTACAGCAGTGACATCACCGCTTTTTGCCTTATATATTTTCTTTACATTTTCTAATAAGATCATGATGTTCACCCCTTTTTTGTTTGGATAGACTCCGCAATTTTTTTATTTCTGATGCGTGTAGTCTATCGGTATAGCTCCTCTTATTATTTGAATGTCCTCCACATTCAAACAACAAAAAACCTTTCCGCTTTTAGAGAAGCAGAAAGGTTTATATGCGTATATAACAACATTATCCCTCTCTCTCATCTCTCAAAGCATTTGCTTTGCAGGAATTGGCACCATTTCAACATAAGTTGACGGTTGCCGGGCTTCACAGGGCACAGTCCCTCCACCTCTCTTGATAAGAGAAATCAGATTAAATTTTCGTCTGATTTGTAATTTATTAAATTGTCTATATTTTATGAATTGAATTGTATCAATATCCATACGCCATGTCAACAGAAATTTTCGCAAAAAAAGAAACTTCAGACTTTTAAGCACCCACTGACATCGGCTTACATATATGAAACATTGATTCAATTAACAACATCGTTCGATACGTTCCCGAATATTGCACACGCCCATCGCTCATTAACGTCTGCAACCTTATATTTCCACTCACCAAACGTTTTACATCCTCTTCCCCTAAACACACGATTTGTTCTGTTCCTCTTTCCTCTTTCAAAAGTTCAATATAATCCCTTGAAATTTGTAATGAACAGCATTCATCTCCAAAACGAAAATTAACAGTTCTTTCTCCTTGTCTTAAAAGCGGTTCTAAATGATATTGTCCATTAGCGTAATTTACAAATGATTGTAGCAAAGAATATAATTTCACCCTAAATCACATCCTTCATATCACTTTCTATTACACATACCATTCCCTCTCACTAAAGAGCAATCCTGTAACTTTCGCTCGACAAATACTGTAACCACCCTGCATCTCGACATATTTCCCAAGAAATATGTCGAGGCGGCAAAAACTTTGCCGCCTACTTTAATTCCGTATATAAATATTCCACCGAATGAAATGCATATATCTTCTTCATTAGTGTCCCATTTTCAAAAACAAGTAAACAAGGTACACTTTCTATCCCATACTCTTTCGCTAAATGCGGAGCATAATTTAAATCTAACATTCCAATTTTCAAATCTTCAATCGTCATCTCGACAACCGTTAACATCTTTTTTGCTAATTGGCATGTTCCACACATTGGTGTATATACATATAGCACTGTTTTTTCTTCGTTTTCTATTAGGGCTGTAGCTTCGGTACCTGTCCAGTCAATCACTTCTATCATTCCTTACCGTAAATATTCTGTATAAACGTCAATGTCAGCTCCCCATAATACATTTGCTAAGTGTGAAGATGGCGCAGTCGCCACCTCGCGATACGAGCGATCGATATAAATATGCTCTGCTTGCGGAAATTCTTTTCGAAATTGTTTCCTTAACTTTTCCCCTGCATCATCAGCATCTACTAGCACATATACGTCCTTATCAAAAAATTGATCAATGAGCTCATCCATTTTCGACAAACCAATTGTACCATTTGTACAAACAATTTCCACCGGTTCACGAATAATAGATTCAATCTTTCTTCTGTCTGACTTACCTTCTACAATAATGACTTTTTCCACATAAATCATATGTCATCACCCGATCACCATATACTATACAACCTTTAACTTAGTATATAGTATATTCGTTATTTTCATGTTGTTTCCTGTTTATTTTTGCAAAAGAAAAGCGGGACCGACTGTTTAGCCCTGTTGGCTAAGGTTCTTTCGCACAGAAGACGCTTTTTGTCTTCTCGTGCGGAAGGTTCTTAGACATGAAGGGCTAGGAGGTGGAGCTAGACAAAGAAAATCGCAAGCGGCTCGTTTAGATTGTGAAGGGGATGGAGCTTCCTGACGTAGAGGCGCTTTTGGCCTTGCAGGAAGACGCGAAGTCACCGAACAATCTAGCCGCTGGAGCTGGATCACAATAAAAAGCAGAACCCGCTCAATCAACATGAAACATCTACGAAAAAGTTTTTCAAAACTCTTCTCCTATATGATAATTAATGTATATGTGCTTTCAAATTCATTATGTAACACAACATAAAAAAGGACAGCACAAAGGCTGTCCTTTAGTCGACTATAATTAGTCTTGGTTTGTCATTTCTGCATATTTTTCTGCAGTTAATAACTTCTCAACTTGGCTTGCATCAGAAAGTTCAACTTTAACCATCCATGCACCCTCGTATGGAGATTCGTTAACAAGTTCTGGTTGGTCACTTAATTCTTCGTTTACTGCTACAACTTTACCACTTACAGGTGCGTATAATTCAGAAACTGTTTTAACAGATTCTACGCTTCCGAATGGCTCGTCAGCTTGGATTGTTGCACCTACTTCAGGAAGTTCAACGAATACGATATCGCCTAACTCACCTTGCGCAAAATGAGTAATACCGATAACAACCGCATTACCTTCTGTTTTTACCCATTCGTGTTCTTCAGAGTAACGTAAATTATTTGGAATGCTCATGACTGTACCTCCAGTGAATGTATTAATTATGTAAAAATACCTTATTGGTACTTTTTCCACACACTTTCAAACTGCTCTTCGTTAAAACCAAGTGTTACACTCGTTCCATTTGTTACAATTGGACGTTTAATTAACATGCCATCAGATGCTAAAAGCTCGTACATTTCGTCTTCGCTTGCATCCTTTAACTTATCTTTTAAACCAAGTTCGCGGTAACGCATTCCACTTGTATTAAAGAATTTTTTTAATGGCAATTCACTTTTCTCATGTAAATTACGTAAATCTTCTTTTGACGGTGGATTTTCAACAATATGAATCATCTCATATGCTACATCGTTTGCCTCAAACCATTTTTTTGCTTTTTGACATGTGCCACACTTTGGATATGAATAAAATGTTACTGTCATAAATTCACCTACTTTTTTACTAACCTTTACCTTTATCATATAGAAAACGTTTTATTATTTCAAACGATTATTCGCTAAACTTTTACTTATTTCGTGATAATTTTTAATAATCCTGCTAATTTTTCTTATTTTTCCGCCATTTACTAAGGAAAAATAAATATATAATTTTTTTAAAACTTTTTTCTCATCCCACACCGAACATATATCTTAAACAAACGTTTGATTAATTTCCAATTTTTCTACCTCAACCTTTGAAATACATATATTTTTTCATACCGAACATATATCTTAAGCAAACGTTTGATTAATTTCATGTTTTTCCACCTCGACCTTTGGAATACATAGATTTTGCCCTACCGAACATACCTCTTAAACAAACGTTTGTTTAAAAATAAAAAAGCCCTTTTACAGGCTCCTTCATCATCGACTTAAATAGTCCGAAATTGTTTGAAATACTATGATATACATATTATGAATATTTTGATTGGAAACAGTATCATTATATAACCCCATACCCCAATACTGTCCTTCAGGGCTTCCCATGTTTACAAACCCTTGCGTATACATCATCGCTCTATCTCTTGGCGCATTGTCATAATCTAAATCTTTTTCAGTAAAAATCAAATATGGTCTATCCTTTAAACCGATAAAAAACACGGGTTTCTTTAATGATAAAAATAAGTCCGTATACTGTTCCTTTGATGCTTCTTGAAAATATTCTTTCATGACGAGAAAACCATCAACCTTTGCTGATTTCTCCTGCATCTCTTCTAACTTCACGTTTTCAAACTTTATATTCCTAAACGTATCTTTCGGCTTTTCACCAACAACTCCAATTACGAGTGCTCTCCCGTTGTATTCTAATTTCTCTCCTTCTTTATCCTTTGCACACCCAGTACCCACTAGGCATAACAATATAAAAACTAAGAAATAAAATGAACGCTTCATTTAGCACCCTCTCCCTCTTTTAAGTCAAGTGACAAAAGTGTAAGGTAAATTCAAGAAAATGTAAGTGAAATCGATAGCCCAATTGGATTTTCTATATTATAATCAATTGAATTTACTTACATTACTAAAACATAGGAGCTTATCATGAAGAATTTTAAACTTTCATCTTTTCTTCCGTTAAGTTATATACTTCTACTCGTACTCGTAAGTCCCCTTTACGATGTATTAAATAAATCTACTGTACACGCAGTGGATGTCACAACTGTAGTAGATGATTGGATTCCATTTGTTAAAGCATTTATTATTCCTTATTTACTTTGGTTTCCTTACTTATACGGCGCACTTATTTATTACTGCTTTGCGGATCGAAAACAATATTATGTCACTTTAAGTAGTGTTATTCTTGGAAAGCTTGCTTGTTTTTCTATTTATTATTTTTGGCAGACAACTGTACCACGTCCAACAGTCGTTGGAACAGACGTATTTTCCGAACTAGTCCGCTATATTTATAGTATTGATCAACCGGTAAACTGTTTCCCTAGCATTCACGTTCTTACTACCTTTGTCATTATGCTAGCTGCCTTTAAACGTAGAGAACAACATGCTTTTGAATATTACATCCTTACGTTCTTCGGTACGCTTATTATTTTATCAACGCTATTTACGAAGCAACACGCATTTGTAGACGCCATTTCTGGAATGACGCTTGCAAGCATACTTTACTTCGGCGTTCAGCTTTTATTAGCAAAAGAAACCGTACGTGTTCCAGTAAAACAAAATCAAAAGATGTAAAAAGCAGACTGTGGCTTCCAGTCTGCTTTTCTCTATATAAAAGGAGATTTTCAAATTAAGATTGCGGTACAGTCATATCACCTGAGTGAATACGACCTGCTTTTTTAAGAGCGATGTAAAGTATATAAGAAACAGCTACTGGGATGATGATATAAGTGATTATCATCGCTGGGACAACTTCCCATCCTTGGCTGGAAATTAAATTAATTGGTGCGATAAGGGAACTTAATCCAAGACCTGCAATTTCTTTCCCTGCTTCCAGTTGGAAAATTAATGCTGATACTGGACCTACTATAGCGCTGGCGACGACAGTTGGGATGAGGATCATTGGATTTTTAGTAATGTTCGGCAACTGTACTTTCGGAGTACAAAGTGCCTGAGCTAATATGCCACCTAAATTATTTTCTTTCGCTGAGATAACAGAGAATCCGATAAACTGAGCAACACATCCTGCAAGAGCTGCACCTCCTGCAACACCATCTAAGCTAAGCGCTATCGCTAAAGCAGCTGATGAAGCTGGAGAGATAAGTAATAATCCCCAAACTACAGCAATCACGATAGAAGCGACGAACGGGCTACCAGCTGAACTATCTTTAATGAATGCTCCAACTGCATTTAAAACTGGGCTAATATTTTGAGCTAACCAAATACCGACTAAACCAGAACCTAATATTGCTGCAAATGGAACGAGCATCATATCTAAAGCTGTTTTTCCGCTTAATCGTTTACCAATATAAACTGCTAAAGTCGCTGTTAATAATGCACCGATTGGTTCACCTGTTTTAATGATGAGACCAGCTTCAGTAATTGAAATGGAACCTGCTCCAATTGCTCCAGCTACCATTGCTGAGAAAATTACGAGTCCGTTTGCACCAAGCATAAAAGCAATTCCGGCTCCAATTGCTGGTGCCATAAGTGATTTTGCAACAACTCCGATTGTAATAAGTAATGGGATATCAACAATTCTTCCTATATTTTCGATCAGTAAACCAATTCCAAGGGATACGAAAATACCCTGTGCGATTCCAGCAGAAGCTTTAAACACACGAGACATTATATATTCCTTCATTTGTTTCACCTTCTCCTATAATTTAGTAACCAATTGTTTTCATATAATCGCGTAAAACATCGTTTGATTTTGCAAAGCGACTTTCTTCATCTTCTGATAAGTTTAGTTCTACAACTTCTCTTACACCGTCTCTAGTAATAATTGCTGGTACTCCTGTACAAATATCGTATTCGCCATATTCACCATCTAAAATAGCTGAAACAGCGATAACACGGTGATCATCATTGAAAATTGAGCGCGCAATATAAGCTAAAGAATTTCCGATTCCGTAATAAGTAGTTCCTTTACGCTTATAAATTTCCCATCCAGCTTTTGCAGTCTTCTCAACAATTTCATCTAAATCTATTTCACCTAAGCGTTCTTTTTGTCCCTCTAAAATTTGCAGAATGGATTTTCCACCAACAGTTACATGAGACCAAGCAACCATTTGAGAATCACCATGTTCTCCTAATGAATACCCATGAATACTACGAGGGTCTACATGTAACATTTCAGATAAAATAGTTCTTAAGCGAGAAGAATCTAATGATGTACCAGTACCAATCACACGATTTCTAGGTAATCCAGATAATTTCCACACTTGATATGTAATAATATCAACTGGGTTCGATGCGATTAAGAAAATGCCATCAAATCCACTTTCCATTATGCCATTCACAGCACTCTCCATAATCTTGGCGCTTGCTCCTAAAGTGTCTAAACGACTTTGTCCAGGCTTCGGCGCTGGTCCTGCTGTAATAATTACAATGTCCATATCTTTGCAGTCTTCATAGCTTCCGGCATATACTTTTGTTCTTGTATTTGTAAAGTTAATGCAGTGCGATAAATCCATCGCTTCTCCAACTGCACGTTCATGATTTATATCAATTAATAATAATTCTTCACAAATTCCTTGGTTTACAATGGAATACGCACAACTTGATCCAACTAATCCAGTACCGATAATTGCAATTTTTCTTGTGTTTCTATTCATAGCAATCTCTCCTAATCGATCATGTAATCTATTTTTTGTTCTTTACACTCTTCATTATAGAGATTCCCACGATAGAAACCATGGATACTTTGTGAAATATTGAACAAACTTTTGTCCTTTTTGTGAATTGTTATATTCAATTTTCGTCATATTTGTTACAACTGGAAAAATATTTTTTATGTATTTATTGACATATACCAAACAAAAAAAACGAGCGAATCCATTCGCTCGTTTCATTCATCACACTATTCCGCACTTAATTGACTTTTTAATTGCTGTACAATCATTGGATTAGCAGGTGCTGCCGGTTTGTAATAACTCTTTTGCTTTGCGTATTCATACATATTACGCTGACGCATCTCATCTTGATTACGAATTTGAATTAACGTTTGATGTAACTGTTCATTATCAGACTGAGAAATATAATTTGCATAACTTGTTAAACTTGAATTTAACCCTGCTAAATAATCATTTACCATATCTTTTTCATTCATCTTTCGCTTCCTCCTATCCTAGGAAAGTCATTAATTGTTGTTTCGTATTTCGTGCATCTTGCGCATCCTTCTCAAGCATTTGCTTTAGCTGTGGGTCCGTACAAGCCTGTGCATACTGTTCCAATTTGTTAATAATCGTCGCATGTCCACCAATTAAATGACGTAAGTTTTCAACTTCAAGCTCTGTTAAGTTTTGCATATAACATACCCGCCTTTCTTTGTTCATTCATCATTAGTATTTGGTTCTTTTTGGATTGTATTCATTAACTTTTCCCACATATAAACAAAATAAAAGATGAATAGCTAGGCCATTCATCTTTTCCGCTAAATATTCATTCAATTTTATAAAGAAACAATCATACTTATACTCACAAGTAGGTTCCATACAATATGTAAAATGATACTAGGTACAATAGATTGTGTTTTCTTATATAACATAGCAAATACAATCCCCATAATCATTGCCGTAATCGGAAAACCACCATGAAGAATCCCAAAGATGAAGGAAGAAATAATGATACCAACTAGAAAACTATATTTCTTTTCAAAAAATCGATACAAAATACCTCTATATAAAATTTCTTCTTTAATTGGTGTAATTATAGCAACACTTAACACATATATAATACTTTGTAGACTATTTTGAAGTCCTAAGCTCCCTAATTGATCTCGTTGCTGCTCTGCACTTTCAAAGCTAAACAACTCTAACATTACATACTGAGTTAATGCAATGACGATAAAACCTATTAATAAATACAAGTAGGTTTTCCCATTTTTTAAAACAGATACATTCCAAATGTTCTTAATAAAATGAAGCACTGGTTTATAAGCACATAAAACAATAGTAACAACAGCTGCATCAAATAGAAGTAAATAATACCCCTCTAAATTAGCACGTAATACCTCTTCTCCAAAAATCCCAAGGGCTAAAGCAAGGAATAATCCCCCTAATAGTGAGAACCCTAAAATGCTTGCAATCGTTACAACTAGATTTTTATATGTTATGTTATCTACTTCTCTTTCTGCATCATACGCGTCTAATACTGTTTTTCTCATACTATTCCTCCATTTGTTTTCATTACCTTAACAAAAATCCTTTAATGAAAATATATAGATAATATAACAAAAATTTCAAAAAGAATAATATGCAATTTTACATATCATGAAAGCTTTGTATTATATAGTTTTTGGAATTAGATTACTATAAAATAATCATTAGATGGAATTTCAAAAATTTCTTATCTATCCACCATAACCCTCGCATCATATAAAACTTATTAATTAAAGGAGAAATGAACATGAAAACACATGACTTCCTTACAGAAATCCAGAAGGGCTCTGAACCTAATCCATATCAAGATCCTATCGCATTTATTTTCGTTTGCTTTTCCTTAGCCATATACACATTTTTCAAACCTGCAAGATAATATCATTTAATGGGAAAAAGCCTACTGTTTTTTTGGAATCATATGCACTAAAAAACCTTAGAATTGCTTCTAAGGTTTCCGGCTATTCATATTCAAGACGCCATACTTATAAGTAACGAAAGAATTAATAATCCAACTACCAATCCGCCGGTTACTCGTGCTATACATTTCTTTTGTTCGCCCGCACTGGAAACGGTAAATCGGAAGTATAATATGCCACCCACCGCAATAAGAATACATTCCAATATGATACTAATAGCCGGAAATCGCCACAACCCAAAACCAAGCATAGGTAAATCTCCGAAATTCCCTGGAAGTAACGGCAAATCAGCACGGTGCACAAGTAAATCAAGAATCCAATGACTAAAAACTACAGCCCCAACAACAAAGCCACTCCGCTTGCCCCAAAACCTCATACCCAACATTCCTGCAACAAAAGCAATAAACAGTGCTCCTATTAAAGAGTGTGAATAATCCGCGTGAATGATCGCTTCACCATAACCATTACTATTAATAGGTTCAATTGTCTCTACTCCTAAAACATAAAGCGGTAAAAAAATGATATCCAATAATTGTGTACTTAACATGAGAGCCCAAAGTGGTAGTTTAGGTGACTTTGTTTTCACTACTGCCGCTAAGCCAAAATGTCCTGCAAACATTTCACTTCACATCCTTTTGTAATTTTGCCTCCAGCAAACCGCAGCCTACTATACAAAAAGCATAATCAGCAACAAATTCACGTTGTCTCTCTTCTTATTCAATCTCTCATTACATGTAATCCTTTAATAAACGTTTCCAATAACACATGTAAACTTGTATCTAAATCTAGCGGCAAACCAAATCCACCCTGCTGTTCAATCGACGCAAATCCATGACAAATACTTCTGAATCCACGTGTCGCATGAAGTGCATTCTCTCCTTCTAAGCCGTATTGTTGTAAAATCTGAAGACAAAGCTTTACAATTCCGTCACCTGCTTTTCTTACTTCTTCATCTCGTAAAAAGGTTGCTTCATACAACCCAGGATGTTTTCGGACAAACGCTACGTACGCTTCTCCTAATACATGAATTGCTTCATCCATACGTTTATCCGAGGCCGCTTCTTCCAGTCTGTTATGCAGCTGCTTTATTCCGTAAATACCAAGATTTTTCCGTACATCTTGTAAACTTTTCACATGATTATATAGCGAGGGCGAACGTACCCCTAACCTTTTCGCTAATGAAGCTAATGTTACTTCTTGTATTCCATTTGTATCTGCAATTTCTGCAGCTGTTTCTACAATTTTCTGTAATGTAAGTCCGATTCTCGGTGACATAAATTAACCCTCTTTCATACTTTCTATATTCTGCTTAGCTTCCTTAATAGCAAGTTTTATGGCAGTGCCTGGATCCTTTATCATTTTTCCATGTCCTGCCGCAAGCAAGGAAGGCTCATATTCTCTTAGCTTCTCTGCACTTTGTAATGATATTTCTTTGCTCCACGTTGCCATCGCAGGAAACGGAAACCAAAATTTCATTTGTCCCGAAACAGCCATACCTCCTCTTGTTTGGAAGGCATCCCCGACAATAAGAGCTTTATTTCGTACATCAAGAAACGACATGGATCCTGGCGTATGTCCCGGTGTCATAATCGCAAGAAGCGATCCAACTCGGTCGCCCTCTTCCAATAAAACATCCGGTACCGTTTTTACCTTTTTCGGTACACCGCCTTTTATTGGTATATTCGGTTCATCCTTTTGTAACGACGTATCTCCTTCTAACAACTTTGCGTCCCGCTTAGAAATATAGACTGGGACATCAGGAAGTACTTCCTTTAATGCGTCTAATGCACCGATGTGATCATCATGCGCGTGCGTTAATACAATCTTAGTAATTGGTTTCCCTATTTTCTCAGCCGCCTGTAAAATACCTTTTGCGCTATATGGCAAAGCCGCATCAATTAAAGTTAAACCATCTTCTTCCTCCACAAAGTAACAATTCACAGGAAACACTCTTGGTAAAAATGACAATTGATATACCGTTTTTTCATGTATCATTCTCATATTTCCAGCTCCTTTTCCAAAAAACTAACGATATTAGTTTCATTATACTAATGGCATTAGTTTTATGTCACTAAAAATTTCATTTTTTCAAAAAAAAAGAACGGTAGTCGTTTATACGACTACCGTTCTTTAAAGATATTAAACTGTATAACGCTCATCTTCTAAAATTTTCGCAGCAATTTCACGTTTCTTCGGAATTACGTTAAGTGGCGTGTGGCGTGTTAATTTGCGTAATGATGATAACATCATGCGCAGCATGTCGCCATTTTCAACTGCGATAAGTGTTTCTTTCGCATCTGCTTCGATTTCATTGAATGCTTCTTGGCAGAATACTTCAGTGTATAACACTTTTTGTTTATTCTTTTCAAGACCAGTTGTTTTAATTGCTTTTTCTGTACGAAGAACAGCTGATTCCATTGCGTAAAGGTTGCTTACGATGTCAGCGATATTCACAAGAATTTCTTGCTCTTTATCTAATGCTTTACCGTATTTTTGAGCAGCTAATCCAGCTACCATTAAACCGATTTTCTTCGCGTTAGTTACTAAATATTTTTGAAGTGCTAATGGCTCATCGCCTACTTCTTCTGGCATCATCATCATTAACTCTTCTTGTAATTTTTGTGCTTTTTGAAGAAGTGGTAATTCACCTTTCATCGCTTTACGTAAGAACGTACCTGGTACGATTAGGCGGTTAATTTCGTTCGTTCCTTCGAAAATACGGTTAATACGAGAATCACGGTACATTCTTTCAATCTCGTATTCTGCCATAAATCCGTAACCACCGTGAATTTGAACACCTTCATCTACTGTATAATCTAATACTTCAGAACCGAAGACTTTATTTAAAGAACACTCGATTGCATATTCAGCGATAGAAGCTGCTACTGCTTTACCGTCTTTTACTTCTTCTTCAGATAATGTGCTCATGCGGCTTTCGAATAAACCTACTGTACGATATACAGAGCTTTCAGCTGCATATGTTTTTGCTGCCATATTCGCAAGTTTCTCTTGAATTAATGGGAAGCGAGCGATTGGTTGTTTGAACTGTTGACGTTGGTTTGCATATTGTGCTGAAATTTCTACTGCACGTTTCGCAGATCCGACTGTACCAACACCTAATTTATAACGACCGATATTTAAAATGTTGAACGCGATAATATGACCTTTACCGATTTCACCAAGTAGATTTTCTTTCGGTACTAATGCATCTTCTAAAATTAACGTACGAGTTGAAGAACATTTAATACCCATTTTCTTTTCTTCTGGGCTTGTAGATACGCCTGGATACTCTTTCTCTACGATAAATGCTGAGAAGTGCTCACCATCTATTTTTGCATATACAACAAATACATCAGCGAATGCAGAGTTTGTAATCCATTGTTTTTCACCATTTAATACGTAATGTGTACCTTCAGCATTTAAACGTGCAGTTGTTTTTGCACCTAATGCGTCAGATCCTGAACCTGGCTCTGTTAATGCGTATGCAGCTAATTTTTCACCAGTTGCAAGTAGTGGTAAATATTTTTTCTTTTGCTCTTCGTTACCGAATAATACGATTGGTAACGATCCGATACCTACGTGAGCACCGTGAGTAATTGCAAAACCACCTGCGCGAGAGAATTTCTCTGCGATTAACGCTGAACTTACTTTATCAAGGCCAATTCCGCCGTACTCTTCTGGTACGTCAGCGCCTAGTAAACCAAGTTCACCAGCTTCTTTTAAAAGACGAACAGAACGATCAAACTCGTGTTGCTCTAAATATTCAAGCTCCGGAAGAACTTCATTTACGATAAAGTCCTCTGTCGTTTTTGCAATCATTTTATGCTCAGATGAAAAATCTTCTGGCGTAAACACTTGATCAATCGTAATCTCATCTACTAAAAAGCTACCGCCTTTAACCGCATTTCCTACTGTTTTTTCCATGAAAATTTCCTCCTTTATATTTTCATGAGCAGCTTCTCTCATTTTGAAAGAAGCTGGCTCTCCCATTTATTTTTTATAAACCTTTGTTGCTTCCATTCTTTTTATCTAATCCAGTTCCGGTGGCTTCGCTTCTTCCTGCGAGGCAAAAAGCGCCTCTACGTCTGAAGCTCCATCCCCCTCACATTCTGAGCGAGCCGCTTACACTTTTTTTATAGTAATTCAAACACTCCCGCTGCTCCCATTCCGCCGCCGATACACATTGTTACGATACCGAATTGTTGGTTGCGGCGTTTCATTTCGTGAATAAGAGATAGTGTTAGTTTTGCTCCTGTACAGCCAAGTGGATGTCCAAGTGCGATTGCACCGCCGTTTACGTTTACTTTTTCCTCATCTAAACCAAGTTCACGAATAACTTGGATCGATTGAGAAGCGAATGCTTCGTTTAGTTCGAATAGACCGATATCAGATAGCTCTAAGCCAGCTAACTTTAACGCTTTCGGAATTGCAGCGATTGGACCGATTCCCATTACTTCTGGTGGTACGCCTGCTACTGCGAATGAACGGAATTTCGCAAGTGGTTTCATGCCATCACTCACTGCTTTTTCACGATCCATTAATAGTACAGATGCTGCACCGTCACTCATTTGTGAAGAGTTACCAGCTGTTACAGAACCGCGAACATTAAATGCTGGACGTAATTTACCTAAAATATCTAATGTTGTCTCTGCTCTTACACCTTCGTCTTGTGCGAAAATGATTGTTTCTTCTTGCAGTTTGTTGTTTGATCCAACAGTACGTAATGTTACATCTACAGATACTGTTTCATCAGCAAAGTTCCCTGCAGCTAATGCTTTCGCAGCACGTTGATGACTTCTTACTGCAAATGCATCTTGTTCTTCACGAGAAATTCCATATTTCACAGCAACTTGCTCTGCTGTATGTCCCATACCCATATAATATTCTGGTGCTGCTTCTACAAGGCGACTATTCGGACGAACAACGTGTCCCATCATTGGAACTAAACTCATTGATTCCGCTCCGCCTGATAATACAGCTTCAGAGTGTCCAAGCATAATGCGCTCTGCTCCGTAAGCGATACTTTGTAAACCTGAAGAACAGTAACGGTTAATTGTAATGGCTGGAACATCGTAAGAAAGTCCTGCTAGCCCACCGATATTACGAGCCATATTTAAACCTTGCTCTGCTTCTGGCATCGCACAACCGAAAATTAAATCATCGATTGGTCCTTCATAATTCGCACGCTTTAACGTTTCTTTTACTACTAACGCCCCTAGATCGTCAGGACGAACTGTTTTTAATGAACCCCTCTTTGCTTTTCCAATTGGTGTTCTTGCTCCCGCAACAATGACAGCTTCTCTCATGAACGATATCTCCCCTCGTTATTAGTTACGTAATGGCTTTCCTTTTACAAGCATGTGCTGCATTCTTGCTTGTGATTTCATCTCACTTACTAAGCTAATAAATGCTTCACGTTCTACATCTAATAAATACTGCTCATCAACTTCTGTTCCGTACGGTACTTTTCCGCCCGCAATGACATATGCAAGTTTCTTCGCAATGTGCAGATCATGTTCAGAAATGTAACCTGATAAATGCATTGCCTCTGCACCAAGTACAAGCGCTGCATATCCTGTCTCACCAACAACTGGTATCTTTTTGCGGATAGGTGCTTTATAACCTGCTTCATATAAAGAAAGTGCTTTTTGTTTCGCATCATATAGTAAGTGATCACCATTCACACTAATACCGTCTTTATCGCCTAAGAAGTTGTTCGATACAGCTTCTTGTGCTGATGTAGAAACTTTCGCCATCGCTACAGATTCGAATACTTTATTCGCAACTTTTTGTAAGTCGAATTCTACACCGTTTGCCATTTTGTTTAAGTGTTTAATGTATAACTCTTTGTTACCGCCTCCGCCAGGGATTAAGCCAACACCTACTTCTACTAAGCCCATATATGTTTCGCTAGAAGCTTGAATGCTCGCTGCTGGTAAGCAAACTTCTGTACCGCCGCCAAGCGTCATACCATATGGTGCTGCTACGACTGGCTTAGAAGAGTACTTAATTTTCGTCATTGCATCTTGGAAGTTTTTCACAACCCACTCAATTTCGAAGTAGTTGTCGTCTTGTGCTTCCATTAAGATCATTGCAAGGTTCGCACCAACGCAGAAGTTCTTCGATTGGTTTCCGATAACAAGACCTTTATAATTCTTCTCTACTTCATCAACAGCGTAGTTAATCATTTGCGTAATATCCATACCGATTGCATTGCTCTTCGAATGGAATTCTAAACAAAGGATTCCGTCGCCTAAATCAATTAAGCTCGCTCCGCTATTTTTCTTTAATACGCCGTTTTTCTCTTTTAACTGCTTAAGAGAGATTGCTTTTTTGTTACGTTCGATTAGCCTATATTCACCATTATCGTAATAGTAGCTATCGCCGTTATCATGTTTATAGAAAGTAGTGAAACCTTTCTCTACCATTTCTTTCACCCAAGCAGGAACATTTGCGCCGTTTTCTTCCATCTTTTGAACAGACTTTTCAACACCGATTGCATCCCAAATTTCAAATGGCCCTTGCTCCCATCCGAAGCCCCATTTCATCGCTTGGTCAATCGCAACGATATCGTCCGCAATTTCTTTATGAAGTTTTGCAGAGTATAAAAGAGTCGGTGTGATAATGTTCCATAACAACTCTCCTGCACGGTCTTTTGCGTATACAAGCGCTTTCAATTTATTCGCTAATCCTTTTTCTTGTTTACTTAACTCTACGGATGCAGCTTTTAATTTTTTGCGCGCTTCGTATTCCATCGTTTCAGGGTTTAATTCTAAAATTTCTTTTCCTTGTTTTAAGAAGAAGCCTTGACCTGTTTTGCTTCCAAGCCATTTTTTATCAAGCATGTCATGCATGAAAGCTGGTACTTTAAATACATCACGCTCTTCTTCTTGTACATTTTCATATACGTTATTGGCAACGTGTACGAATGTATCTAAACCAACAACATCTAATGTACGGAACGTTGCGCTCTTCGGACGACCAATTAATGGACCCGTTACAGAGTCAACTTCTCCAACGCTATAGCCGCGCTTAATCATTTCTTGTAATGTTACAAGCAAGCCATACGTACCGATGCGGTTTCCAATAAAGTTTGGTGTATCTTTTGCGATAACAACGCCTTTTCCAAGAACGTCTTCGCCAAATAGTTTCATGAAGCTTAATACTTGTGGATCAGTTTCTTTCGTCGGTATTACCTCTAGAAGTTTTAAATATCGTGGTGGATTAAAAAAGTGTGTTCCTAAGAAGTGCTTCTGGAAGTCGTCTGAACGACCTTCTGCCATTTTTTCAACGGAAATTCCTGATGTATTTGAGCTCACAATTGAGCCTGGTTTACGAACAGCATCTACTTTTTCAAATAGTTTCTTCTTTATATCTAAGTTTTCAACTACTACTTCAATAATCCAATCTACATCAGCTAGACGCTCAAGATCATCTTCTAAGTTACCTGCTTCAATCAGTGCTAGATTTCCTTTCACTGTCAGAGGAGCTGGTTTTTGCTTTAATAGTTTTTGCACAGCCGTATTACTAAAACGATTTCTCACACTTTTATGTTCTAATGTAAGTCCCTTCGCTTCTTCTTCTTTCGTAAGCGCAGGTGGTACAATATCAAGCAATAATGTCGGAATACCAATATTAGCTAAGTGTGCCGCAATCCCTGAGCCCATTACGCCTGAACCTAGAACAGCAGCCTTTTTAATTTGGAACATCCATTTCTCCCCCTATTCTTGAATGAATGCTCATTCAATTTTTCGACATAAGTCGCAATCAATGAGTGAGCCTCTACTAATAAATATATGATACAGTTTGAATTTTCGCAATATATTTATTGATAAAATTTTCTGAAATAAATACTTTTCTTTCATTTGGCTATGCTATACATGTGTATTTTCTTCATTAAAATGCACTTTTCCTTTTTATAATCTGACGAAACTGGAGGAATATATATGGCAAAACTTAAGAAGAACCCTTCGAAAGCTGGAATTAGCGCAGCAAGCGTAACTGGAAATGCAGGCCCGCATAATCAAGGTGTTGAAAAAGGGCGTCAAGGTAATAACCAACAATATAAGAAGCATAATATGGGCGAAAAATAACGCTATATTTTTGGGCAGAGAACGTGGCATAATGATTAATGGCTGCTTTTTCTGCCCAATTTATTTGGAACAAAAGAGGGAATTATAATGAAACGAACAATAGTTATGATTGTAATGATTGCTACACTGTTTACAGGGATGCTTTTCTTCTCTTATGCTCACAGACAACAAGCCGTAAGAGCGGATCAACCTAGTATTACTGGGCAATATGGAATTACAATCGATGCAGACACAGGTGAAATTTTGTATGGAAAACGCGAGGATGAGCGCTCTTATCCGGCTAGTATAGCCAAAATGATGACAACTCTTCTCTTACTTGAGAATGTAAAAGAAGATGAAGAAATTACAGTTACAGAAAACGCAATAAAAACAGAAAGTCAAAGTAAGAAGATTAAGCTTCGTGCTGGTGAAAAATTAAAACGTGATGAGGCATTAAAACTTATGCTTATCATTAGTGCAGACCCGATCGCTGAGTCAATTGCAGAACATATCGCAGGATCAAAAAATGAGTTTGTGAAAATGATGAATGCTAGGGCGAAGGAACTTGGGACAAAACATGCGACTTTCAAAAATGCAAGCGGTGCTGATGCACTCGGAAATAAAGTATCACCATATGACATTGCTATTATTACGAAAGAAGCCTTGAAGTATCCGATCGTTTTAGAATATATGAATTCAATACATACAACACTACATACTTCAGAGCGTTCTCCGAAAATCGCAAACTATGGGCGGGAAGAACTATATGACGATCCATATGCAATTGGAAGTAAAAGTGGTCTATCAGCACTCGGAAAATATACAGTCGTAACTGTTGATGAGAAAGACGGTAAACGCATCATTAACGTCGTATTATCTTCTACTCGCACGCAGCTATATCCTGATACGAAGAAAATGGCACATTACGCATTTAAGCAATTAAAATAACCAAGGAGTATTTTCTCCTTGGTTATTTTTTAACCATACCTTTTAATACGAACGCAACGTTCGCTGGGCGCTCTGCTAGACGGCGCATGAAATAGCCATACCAGTCGTTTCCATAAGGCACGTAAACACGCATTTTGTAGCCTTCTTTTACTAGCTCAAGTTGACGCTCATTACGAATACCATATAACATTTGGAATTCAAATTGATCCCTTGGAATGTTGTGCTCTTCGGCAAGTTTTTTTGTATATTCAATAATCGCTTCGTCATGTGAAGCAATTGCAGTATAATTTCCATTTAATAAGTGCATTTTAATAATTTTTTTATAATTGTCATCTACATCTTTCTTGTCCGGGAACGCTACTTCTTCAGGTTCCTTATAAGCCCCTTTTACAAGACGTAAATTAGGATTATAAGCATTTAAATCTTCCATATCTTTTTCTGTACGATATAAGTAAGCTTGAATAACAGTACCAATATTATCGTACTCAGATTTTAATTGTTTAAAGATATCAATTGTTTTCCCGCAGCGTGTATAGTCTTCCATATCAATTGTAACAAACACACCATTTTCTTTTGCAGCTTCTAAAATACGGCGCATGTTGTTCATTACGATTTCATCAGAGATATCTAATCCCATAGAAGTCATCTTTAAAGAAAGTTGTGACTCAAGACCTTCTCTTCCAATTGCACGGATCGCTTCAATCGATTGGGTAGCCATTTCATTTGCTTCTGCTTCATTATCAACGAATTCACCTAAATAATCGATTGTTACACAAAGCCCTTGCTTATTTAATGATTTAATTGCAGCTGTCGCTAATTCAATCGTCTCCCCTGCGACAAAGCGACCCGCACCAAAGCGTAAACCATACTTTTTAGCCAGTTTTGTTAGCGCTTTATTTTTTGATAAGAAAAGAAACGAATTGCGCATTAATTGTTCCATGTAATTCACCCCTATGACTGTTCTTTATCTGTTTTTTACCCCTCTTCAAAATTATATCACTGTTTAAAATTATTTGATACAAATAATTATTTAGATAATTTATAAAATACTATAAAAACATTTAAAACTCCATATTCTCGCTTACAAATATGAAGGAAATATTTTTCGACATTTATAAAAAACGGGTTTACTAGGCAAAAAATAAGCATATCGAAAATATTCGACATGCTTATAAAACCCTTTATATTCCATGTAAATTATATAAGGATATTAATATAGAAAACTTGAGGTAACATTATCTCAAGCTTTTTTACTTCTCATTTCGCTTCTCATCATTCAGCTTTTTAATATTCGTAATTAACTGTACCATCTCTTCCTTTGCATCTGGATAAGTCTCATTCCAATGTTTCACTAAAGCTGGCATCGTCTTAGCCATATAAGAATAAAGCGCCCATTTTTGCACCTGCTCTTTTCGCTCTTCGTTGCTCTCTCCAAGTAATAGCTCCGTGTATTTCTCTAGTAATCCATCAAATTGCTCGTTAAACTTTTCACTCATCTTATTTCCTCCTATATGAAAAAAGCAGCGAAGATCGCTGCTTTTTCTTATAATTTTGATCGAACAGAGTTTAACTTCTTCTCCATTGTGCTTACTTTATCACGACGATCATCGATACGAATTGTTGTTGCAACGCGCTGTGCACCTTTCGTATATGGAACTTCATGCATTTGTTGAATTACTTCTAGAATGACAGGAAGATCTCCTTCAATAACCGTATTCATCGGTGTTAATTGATACTTCACGCGATCCGCATTTTTCTCTAGCACCTTTTGTACTTCTGCTACATATTCACTAACACTTGGATTACCTGTTCCTACTGGAATAATCGATACGTCAACAATTGCCATAGTAGTCTTCCTCCTATAAATTGCTTCTTATATATCCATTGTCTATTTTACCAAAATCTTTATCATTTTAATAATTTGTTATTCGTCTACTTTAAACTGCTCAACCAATCTTTCTAAGTCCTGCATATTCTCTGTCAAACTTTCCATCGTATGAGCCACTTTTTCTAAATGATTAACTTGTGACTCAGTCGCTGCATTAACCTCTTCAGAAACAGCTGCACTCTCTTGGCTTGTGCTAGCAATTGTTTGCATAACTTCTGTAATTTCTTCTTGCTCATGACCTATATTTTGCACTTCAGCTACAATCTTTTCAACTGAAGTACTAATTGTGCTTACAACTGACATAATTGTGCGGAATTCAGCCTCAGCCTCTGTCGTAACTTTATTTTGTACATCCGCAATGTCTTTCAATTTACTTACAACTTCTACAACTCTTTTTACTTCTAACTGTACATCACCAATCATTGTTGCAATCTCACCGGTTGCCTCTTTGGATTGTTCAGCTAATTTTCGAACCTCTTCAGCAACAACAGCAAAGCCCTTACCTTGCTCACCTGCACGTGCAGCCTCAATCGAAGCATTTAAAGCCAGTAAATTCGTTTGATCCGAAATACCTTTTATAAGCTCTACAACATTTTGAATCGATCCAACTCTTTGCTCTAACTTACCAGATGCTTCCTCTGTATGAACAACGATAGAAGATGATTGTCCTCTCGTACGAACTAAATTCCGCATCGTATTTAACCCTTGTTTAGATGCTTCCTCTGCTTTGCCGGTCACTCCCTTTATTTCACCAACGGAACTATTCATCTGTTCCATCGACTGTGCCATATTTTCAAGTTGTGCTGAAACTTCATCTACACTATTAGCAAGCGTAGAAGCTCCTCCGCTCACATCATCCATGGCACCTGAAACTTCTCTACTAGCTGCTACAGTTTCACTCGTTAAATAATGCAGATTATGAGTCGATTGTTGCACTGTCGATACACTATTTTTAATTTTACTTACCATTTCATTCATTTGCTCAACCATATGATTAAAGTGGGTCGTAAGCGTACCAACCTCATCTTTACTTGTCACCTTCATTTGGAGTGTTAAATCACCTTCCGCTACTTTTTGAACGTGATTCGTTAATAATTGTAACGGTCTTGCTAATCTTCTTGAGAATAAATATGAAGCTAATATTCCAATTAATAAACTTATACATGCCATTATAATAACTGTATTTCTTGTTTCTACGAGTAAGTTATCAATTGACTCTTTCGGATATACAATCCCAATTTTCCATTTCATCTTATCAAACACTTGACTATAGGCTACTACATCTTTCCCATCCAATGTCGTCACCGCAAATTGCGTTTCATCTTTATTTAAACTTTTTACAAGTGGTTCTTTTGAAACATCTTTTCCTACTTTATCTGGATATACAATGGCAATATTTTTATCATTTACAATAAACATTTCTCCGCCATTATTATATTGAATATTATGAAGTAGCTTTTGAATCGTTCCTAGTGATACATCCATTGCTACAACCCCTAACACAGAACCATCTTGTCCGACAATGGCTTTTGAAACTCCAATACTTAACTTACCTGTCGCGATTTCATATTGTGGTTGTCCCCAAATAATCGATTTTGTATCTGCTTCTGATGTTTTATACCATGGACGACTTGTTGGATCATATCCTTCAGGTACTTTTCCTCCGTCAGCAAGGTTTGCACTTAACGTTTTTTTATCTTTCGTCCCAATGTATACATCTAAAATATCAGGATGATTCTTTTTAAATCTTGAAAATTCTTTTAAAATAAAACTCTCCTCTTCTGGAGTAACCCCATCTTGTAACATGTTTTGAATATCATCATGACTCCCATAATGCCCCATGTCTTCTTCAATTCGCTGCATAAATGCAGTTAACTGCTCTGTTACAAGATCCATCGTATTTTGAGAATACTGATCGAGGGAACGCGTTTCCTTCTCCTTCTGTAACTGATACACAGCTGTACCTAGTATTACAAACATCATAGAAATAAGCACTGAAAATACTACCGCAATTTTTAAACGTAAACTTCTCAACATCTTCCCCAAAGCATCCCCTTCTCGATGAAATTTAATCATACTAATCACTATATTAAGTATAATAGATAAATATAAAAGCTCAATCTATATAGTTTAAAAAATTGAAATTTATTCTCATTTCAATAAGCTTAGTTTCCATCACACCACTTGTGTAAAAACAAATAGTTCATTATCCTTAACATATAATCTCATTCGTTCGGAGGGAACTATGTTACAAAAATTCGGTTTCTCACAATATGAAAGCCAAGCTTACGAAGTTGTCGTATCAAGCAATGAACCATTAGATGCAACAACTATCGTTAAACATTCAGGTGTTCCAAAAGCAAAAATATATGAAGTGTTAGCACGCCTAATTGATAAAGGGATGGTAATGGATTCTGTTTCAGAAAAGAAAAAATTGTATACAGCATTACCACTCAAGTTAGCAATTAAAAAGTTAACGACAGAATTCCAATCTAATATTAAAGAACTTGAAAATAATATTTCTAAAAAGTCATTTACAGATGACCGCGTTTGGAGTTTAAAAATGCAGTCTTCTATTAAAGTACAAAGTAGGCAACTTATAGAAGATGCAAAAGAATCTATACGTATCTCCGCATGGAACGATACCCTTTTAGAATATCTTCCTTTACTAGAACAACAAGCAAAACAAGGCGTCCAAATCGAGTCCCTCATCGTCGGGAAAGTAGAAACAAATTTAGAAAACATGCATTTTCTAATCCCAGCTGAAGAACCTAACGCATTAGAGCGCTACTTATTACTCATCGTTGACGATCGTGAAATTTTATTTGCTGGTGTAGAGCAAGAATCATGGCAAGCAATGAAAACAATGTCACAACCTTTCGTGAAGTTCTTTACAGAGTTCTTCTATCATGACGTTGCACTTGCGAAGATTACAGAGAAGCACCATGATCTCTTTATGCAGGATGAGGAAATTAAGGGTCTACTTATGAAGTTGAGGTACTAACAAATCCCAAAATCGATTCTACCATTTGAATAGATAATATAATTTCCCATACAAAAAGAGCTGTACCAAACGGAGTTTTACATACTCATTTGGTACAGCTCTTTTTTACGATTTCGCTAATTCAATTTTATGTAGTTGGTTTTTCGGATAGTTTTGATTTGTAAATACAGAACGGTCATTTTACGATTTTTTTTGCTCCTTTATCTCCATTAAAAGCTCGATAATCTTCTCATTTTGCTCTACTTGTTTCTCAGAATTTTGATAGATGAAACGAATCCATCTAAATACAAAAATAATAAGAAATAATGGGACTAAAGAAATTAAAAAACCAATAATTGAAAAATTAGACTCCATATACTATCACCTCGCTATATACTCCCTTCTCCATTTCCCTACTAAAACCTGTAATTTTTTACAAATTAAAAAGAACCTATCATACGATAGATTCTTCTTTCGCAAACTGATTCGAGCGTCCTCTCGTAATTGAGAAAATCGCACAAAGCAGCGCCAATATAATAAAACCGCCGCCTACCCAAGCGTTATATATAACAGATGATTTTTCAATAACAACTCCGCCTACTGTTGAACCGAGCGCAATTCCTAAATGAAGCGCAGAGTTATTTAAACTTTGCTGAATACCAGCTGATTCTGGCGCAATTTCAATTAAATAATTTTGCTGCGCTGGCGAAATCGCCCAGCTAAGCATACTCCAAAGCCCCATCATAATGATGAACAGCGGGAATGAAAATGTCATCATTGGCAACATAAAGATTGCACATGCAAATACGATAATGATGGAAATAATACTTTTCTTTGATCCCCATTTATCAGCAAGCCAGCCTCCAAGGCCACCTCCAAGTACCGCTGCAATTCCGAAAATGAAGTAAAACACACTAATCCAGTTCGCTTCAACATGCATAACATCTTTTAAAAATGGTGTTAAGTATGCATACAGTGTTAAATGACCTGTTAAAAATAAAAATGATGTCAACTGTGCACTCACTATTTTTTTATCTTTTAACGTAGCAATTTGTTCTCTTATTGATAATACCGATGTCGCCGGTACTTTCGTTAAGAACAATGAAATACAAGCAATCGCCATAACAGTTAATATCGAAATTAATACAAATGGCGCACGCCATCCATATGCATTTCCTAGCACAAGACCTAGCGGTACTCCAAGTACGAGTGATCCACTAATTCCCATGAAAATGATTCCAATCGCACGCGCACGAAAATGCGGCTCTACTACACTAGAAGCAAGTGTTACCGATAGTGCAATAATAAGCGATCCACCCGCTGCACAAATGACCCTTGAGAACATTAACATTCCGTAATTCACACTAAATGCCGAAACGATATTTCCGATTAAGAAAATCGATAATGCCCCAATGTATAATGTTTTTCTTTCAAACTTCCCTGTTAATGCTAATAAAACTGGACCTGACAAAGCAAACACTACCGAATATACGGTTATAAGCTGACCAGCTGCGCTAATCGATACTCCTAAATCATCGGCAACTAAATCAAGCGTTCCTCCTATAATTAGCTCAACCGTTCCGACTACGAAAGCCGCGATAGCTAAAATATACACACGAAAATCCAAGACTTTCCCCACACTTTCTTTTAGGTTACTACCGCTATAGTAACCTAAAAGAAAAATGGACGCAAGTATAATTTTTTCGCAATAAAAAGGCAGGCGTATAATACGCCTGCCCTTCAAACATTAAACTCCAGTTTTTTTCTTCTTATTTAAGTACCAATACACCGGGAGTCCAGTAAATACCATTCCAATCGATAAGAAACAACTTACCGGATCGTTAATAATCGCACTTCCCAGTACAAACAATGACCCTAAAATCGCAACGATTGGTACAATCGGGAATAACGGTACACTATATGCACGCTCTTTATCCTTGTTACGTCTTCTTAAAATGAAGACACCAATAAACGTCATTACGTAGAAAATATAAATAATGAATACGGAAATCTCAGATAGCTTATTCGGATCACTAATAAGCATTAAAATAATTCCTAATATGATTTCAACAGTAATCGCATTCGCTGGTGTTTTAAATCTTGGGCTTTCCTTTGCAATAAACCTAGAAAACGGAAGGTGTCCACGCTCTGCCATCGACATCGGAATACGTGGGAATGTTAAGATCTTTCCATTTAAACAACCGAAAATAGAAATGATAATACCGATACTAATAATTTTCCCGCCATATTCTCCAAGTAACATGCCCGCAGCTGTCGCTGTTGCATTTTCTCCAAGGTCCACAATTTTCGCTGCTGGTAATACATTTAATAACGCTAAGTTAATTAATACGTAAGCAGCTGTGACAATTAAAATCCCAACTGTCATTGCCTTCGGTAATAATTTTGTTGGGTTCTTCATTTCTCCGCCAATAGAAGCAAGTAAAATCCAACCATCATAAGCAAATAAAGTTGCCAAAATTGCCATCCCGATACTTTGGTTTTCTGATATCGGTACAACTACGTTGAAGATATCACTATTCCCTTTCCAAAACCCTAACACAACAATTAATATAATCGGAATCATCTTCCCAACTGTCGTAACGGTTTGAACGATGCCTCCATATTTTGTTCCCATACTATTTATAACGCCTAGGAACACAACTGTTCCAATTGCAATTGGTAAATTCCAGACTTTATCTAAATAGAAAAAATTAATCATTAAAGAACTAAAGTACAAACCTAACGTTCCAATAATAGCTGGACCATATACAATCGTTTGCATCCAGCCAGATAAATACCCCCAAAAGCTTCCGTAAATCTCCTCTAAATACGTATACAACCCACCATTTTTCGGAATCTGCGCTCCAATTTCGGCTACTGTTAAACCACTTGCTAATGTCAACAGACCACCAATTATCCAAGCCCAAATAGCCATATTAGAACTCCCTGAGTAATCTAATACGCTCCCTGGTTTCATAAACACACCAGACCCAATAATAGTTCCTACTACGATAGAAAGTGCCACTGTTAAACCAATTTTGTTTTTCTCATCATGATGCATGCTGCGTATCCTCCTTCCAATTCTAGTGTGATGCAAAAATGAAATAAAAAAACACTCCTCCCTAAAAAAGGGACGAGTGTTGTATTCGTGGTTCCACCCTTGTTTCAATTCGCAAAGTGACACACTTCACCAATTTCTCAAGTCTAAATAACGGTTTTTGCCGGCAAGCAATTACTAGATATTCGTTCACTGCTGCAGTTCAGAGGGGGTAATCGATTTTCCCGTATTAGGAAGCTCACAGCCAAAGACTTCCCTCTCTGAGAATCGTAAAAAATTGATCATGTCCTCATCATCACTTCTTGATGTCGAATTTTGTAGTTATTTCCCATTATATTGAATTGTTAGAAAAAATCAATATATTTTTATATAACATAAGAAATATTTCTCTTCTTATATTATAACAGAAGCTACTTTATTTCTCTAATCTCCTCTTCCACGAACGCCATAAGATCGTAAATGAAATTATATCGATAATTCGACAAAAACGACAACGATTTCACTCTAAATACTAAAAGGAGGCTGTTCCAAAGACAGCCTCCTCGCATACGTACCTTTCGGTTGCCCACACGGAAGATACGACATAGTTCAATTATTTATCTTCATTTTTCATAAAAAATTTATTGTGAGGAAGATCCACATTCAATTCCTCTAATTGTTTCTTTTCATTTTCTAAAATTGCTTTCGCTTTTTCTTTCGTTTGATCATCTAATCCCACAAAGATGTCTTCATGTTTCTCTTTCTCTGAAAGTTTCACACCTAGCTTTGTTAATTCTTCTTTTGCTTGCTCATGAGTTAATTTTCCGGATTTTTCTTGATCAAAAATTGACTTCACTTTTTCTTTTGTTGCTTCATCTAAGTTAGCAAGCATATCTTTACGCTTACCTTTCTCCGGGAATTTCACACCTAGCTTCGTTAATTCCTCTTTTGCTTGCTCGCGTGTTAATTTTCCAGATTTCTCTTGTTCTAAAATCGACTTCGCTTTTTCTTTCGCCTGATCATCTAGTCCTGCAAACATTTCCTTATGCTTACCCTTCTCTGGCAATTTCACACCTAGCTTCGTTAATTCCTCTTGCGCTTGTTCACGTGTTAATTTTCCGGACTTCTCTTGTTCTAAGATTGACTTCGCTTTTTCTTTCGCCTGATCATCTAATCCCGCAAACATATCACCATGCTTACCCTTCTCTGGCAATTTCACGCCTAACTTTGCTAATTCCTCTTGCGCTTGTTCACGTGTTAGATTTCCAGATTTCTCTTGTTCTAAAATCGACTTCGCTTTTTCTTTCGTCGCTTCATCTAGGTTCGCGAACATTTCCTTATGCTTACCCTTCTCTGGCAATTTCACACCTAATCCCTCTAACTGTTTCTTTGTATCATCCATAATCGTTTTTACCTTTTGTTTTGTCGCTTCATCTAAATCCTTCTTCGCAGTTTTTGTAGGTTGCTCAGCCGCCGGAGTATTCGTTGCCGCGAATGCTGGAATACCCGCTCCTCCAATGATTCCAAATGATAAAGCACCTGCAATCGCTAAATACCCAACTGTTTTCTTCTTCATAGGAAATTTCCTCCTTCATATTTCTAAAGCATGTACACTATCGTATACAATGCCTATAGTAATGTTGGTTTCTTAAAATTCCCTTAACGACTTAACAAAAAAACACCGCTCATCCCGAGCGGCGTTGTTCTAAGCTTTTTGTAATTGTAATTCTTCACGTTCCATTATTCTTCTTAATACAATTGTTTGTGTCATTGTAAATAAGTTACCTGTAATCCAATACAACACAAGCCCTGACGGTGCCGCAAATCCCATAAATAGAATCATTGCAGGCATCATAATTTGCTGTATTTTCAGCATTTGAACTTGTTCTCCAGGCGTTACATTTGATTGGAACACCTTCATTTGAATAAATGTTGTTAACGCTGCGATAATCGGTAATATATGATATGGATCTGCATGTCCTAGGTTCACCCATAAAAATGAAGATGTACGAATCTCTTCAGTTCGGCTAATCGCATAATACAAAGCAGAGAAAATCGGCATTTGTATAAAGATTGGCCAGCACCCAGCTAACGGGTTCCAACCGCCTGATTTCATTAGTTCTGACATTTCTTTTTGATACTGCTTTTGTTTTTCAAGATCTTTACCCACATCACCGTATTTCTGTTTCAGCTTCTGTAATTCAGGTTGCATTTTTTTCATTTTCGCTTGGCTACGATATTGTGAAACAGCTAATGGAATCATTGCTGAACGAATAACGAGCGTCATGATAATGATGGCAATCCCAAAGCTAGCTCCAGGTATATGATGAGCAACAAATTGAATCATAAACGAGATTGGATATACAAAATAATGGTTCCAAATTCCCGTACTATGTGAATCGATTGTGCCTGCATTACTGCAGCCAGATAAAACAAAAACAAGTAATAATGATAAACTAATGAGCCTAGCTCGGTATGATTTTAACATGTTCATTCCTCCAATGTTTCGTAATTAATTAGCGAAACATTGGTGTATATGGACCTACCTCGTCACTCTCTCCGCTCGATTCTTGTCTGCGGACAGAACGAATCATTCCATATTTATAAAAAATAGAAAATAGCGGTACATTTCTTGTACCCTCTTCACACGTATCAACTAGTTTAAAAGCTCTCTGTCTACCGCTCGATGCTTGCTGACGTACAAAGCGAGAAACGTTAGCAAGAAAAAAGACTTCTAATAGACAAAGCGCCGTCGTTACAAACGATATATATAGAATTGCATCCTGCAATAAAAATTCCATCGCTTCACATCCTTAATAAAGTCATTTTAGCACATTCCACAAACATTCTCTATTTCCTTTTATTTTCAAAAAAGAATTTTGCATATTTTCTCAAAAAATTATGCTGGAAAACTAATGTATTCGCTTTCTTTAGTATATTCACACATATCTTTGAATAGGTTTAATTTGTTAGAAATTTATAAAATTTTTGCATTATAATAAAACTATTGCCAGTTTTTGAAAAAAGCTTTATTCTCTTCTTGTAATCAAAAATGAATATGGAGATGAAACATACTATGGGTCAACTAGGAGACGCCGATTACGTTCCCGACACCGCCTTTTTATCCTTCCCAGCAGCTAAAACATTTCATTTAGAATTCATCATACAGTTGGTTGTTATTTTTATAGCTTCTATTTTGTATGCAATTTCTATGAATATGTTTTTTATCCCGCATAATATGATTAGCGGTGGATTCGCTGGTGTAGGGATGATTATCGGTTATTTAATGCACTACAATATCGGAGCACTTATCTTTTTACTAAACATTCCGCTTCTTATTTTAAGTCACTTTTACTTAGGTAAGAAGACAACCTTTTTAACGGCATACTTTGTGGCTGTATCATCTTTAGCGATGAACATTATCCCAGTACACCAAGTTTCAGACGATATTTTACTGTCTTCTGTATTCGGTGGTGTCATCTGCGGTGCTGCCTCAGGAATCATATTCCGATTTGCTTCTTCAACAGGTGGTTTTGATGTTGTTGGATTGATTGTAGCGAAACATCGTGATGTTTCAATTGGAGCAATCATCTTTGGATTCAACTTAATCTTACTTGTTGCAGCAGGATTTATTTTCGGATGGGATATTACACTTTATACGTTAATTAGTCGGTTTGTAGTCAGCAAAGTAATTGATGCCGTGCATACAAAACATATTAAATTAACGATAATGACCGTTACAGAAAAAGGTGAGGAAATAAAAAGCTCACTATTACATCACGGCATACGTGGCGTAACAATGGTAGATGCTGTCGGCGGCTATACAAACCATAAGAAAAAAATGATTTACACTGTCGTAACTCGCTACGAGTTGGGCGAAATGAAACGTATTATCCGCCAAGTGGATAATAAAGCATTTATGAACATTACTGAAACAGTTGAAATTGTCGGCCGTTTCAAACGTATATAAAAAAGCGCAAGGAACTACAATTCCTTGCGCTTTTTATTTTTTACACTTATTACAAAATCAGATAATTCTATTATTGTGGCGCTAAATGTGTTATAATAAAAGTAGACTCACAAAAATAGAGTATATAGACTTGGAAGTTTCTCTTCTTTTTACAAGCAAAAAGAAACGAGAAGTCGGGTATATTTCAGACACCATACACGTAACGGTTTAAAAAAACCGATCATCTTAGTTATTCTTCACTGATCTTTTTATAAAAAGATGCGTACAAATAAAATCCACTTCAATATACTATACCTACCTTTTTGACTTCCAAATCATCTTATTACATAGGGAGATGAACATATGAATCAATATATACGATACACACTAGCTGTCCTGTTTGCCATTATCGGCGGTACGATTTGCTTCTGGACAAACACTCAGCTTGGAGAGAATATCATTTTTAATGGAATCGAAACCCTTGTAAGCGCTTCAATTTTAGGCGGATACATTTATTTCCTCTTCAATCCAGAAGAAAATGCTCAAAAAACAATGTTATTAACAATGATCGGAATCGTTGGCGGATGTATTTCCTACTCAATGACAAACTATACATTACCACTCCAATTAAGCTCAGCTTTCTTCCACGGTCTTTGGACTTGGTTCATTGCATTCTGCCTAGCAGACGTATTCAACCTATTACAAGACACTGAAGAAGATAGCAGTCGCCAAATTGAAAGTAACTCTTAAGCTGGAAGATATTCTTCCAGCTTTTTTATTTGTTATCCTTCCCTGTTCATACCCATCATCAAAATAAAAAGAAGTTACCCCACGGCAACTTCTTTTCCACATACCCCACTTAGTATTTATGAAAATATATCAACGATTTTTTCATTATATCGATTTAACGACATCTTTCGATAACCAAAACGCACAACATACCCTATCCCCCAAGCAATTTACTGCCGAACTCTACGATTAAAAAAATAACTAATAGGATCGCGAGTATCTTTAATGCTACATAGGCTACTTTAAAAACAGCATAAATAAGCAAGACTATTAAAATAATCGTTAAAATTTCCATATAGAATTCCTCCAAGCTTTGCTCTTCTTATCTCATTTTACTCGCCCCAGACTGTTTATGGAACGGCATAAGATGACATATAAAAAAGAGGATACCTCACCCATCGTAAGATACCCTCTCCTTCAGCCGCTCAAACCATTCTCTCTCCAGTTGTAAATATCCCAATTCACTCTTCTCAGCGGTCTTCAACTCTTTATCTGCTTTCTTCATATAAATATGGAATGCTTCTATGTCTTGCTCTAAATATTTGATAATTCCTTGTGCGCGGTAATACCCATGTAAGTCTAGCCTTGTAATGGCCTTTGCATGATTCTTCGCTTCTTGCAGAGAAAGACCTTCCTTTTGATACAGTACTCTATATAAAAGATACCAACTATGAAAACTACCAACAAAATATTTATTCTCTTTTGTCACAGGTAACTGCACAATTTTCTCTAAATACACTATCGCCTTTTCCATTCCTTCTTGATCAGCTCGGGCATAAAAGACAAGCATAAGTCCACTCATTATCTCGCTTATACTTTTATCCTCTTTTATTTTTTCTTCACTAATTTCTACTAATCTCTCATCCCAATCTTTCGGCCTTTTGTAGCTTAATAATTCACTCGATACTTGAATATTGTATAAATGCTCTCTAGCCCTTTCATCATCTTTAATTAAAATGAGAAATTGCATACCATCACTTAATAGCGTTCCCCTTAATGGAATTGCTGTTGCGACAAAGATTGCAAGATGTAACACAGAAAAGTATAAAAACATGTGGTAATAACTCACCATATATATGTAACCTGATACAATACCAAATACTAAACTCGTTAATGGTCCGCTTAAAGTCATCCAGGCCCATTTTTTTGAGAGGTTCGGTGTGTGTGGGGAAGGCGGCACTAACATTGCAACGCCACCAACATACATCCATATTTTATTTTCTCGAATTCGTATTTTCCCCTTTTCTTTTTGAACAGTAATAGGTCCTACTGTCATAAACTTAAATTTCAAACCACCCATCAAACCGAATATTACATGCCCTAATTCATGAATAGCTAACACAAGCAATGCAATCCCGAAAAAGGCCCATATTTCTATAATTTGCTGTACTTTTTCTATTCGAATGACTCCGTATAAAGCGGAGCAAACGAAGGCAACGAACATTGAAAAAGCAGGTCTTTTTAAAATGTCCACCGTTTTTCTCCCCTTAATAAATCATTTTTCTATGCATTTCGTACATATATGTTCCAACATGTAAAACCCAAACAAATGAAATCATAATGACCATAAAGAAGTCTTTTCCATCTAAAATTGCATACGCAATCGCCACCAACCACGCACAAGCAAGTGTCATATTTGTATATTGATATGCCTTATATCCCGCTTCATGAACAATTTGCTTTTGCCCTTCATCTGCATTCTTTGCCCACATTTCCATTGACTGAGAATACGTAACACTCTGTTCTGGATATAGAGCGTTATACCTTTTCCTCATTACAGATCCTAACCAAGTTATAGCAATAAAGCACACTGTAGATACCACAATACTTACACTAACAAAGAGCAAGTTCCCCTCACTTGTATACGTTCTATAAAAAGCGATAACTGAGCAAACAAACCATGATGGAATAACAATTTCCATTACTCGAAAATAAATAAGCGCTATCCCTAATCTTCGTCCCTTAACATTTTCTTCTTCATCTTTCGTTTGTGCGAGCGCTCTTGTACGCTTCCAAATATAATATATAATCGCTACCCCAAATACACTCATCATAGCAACGCTAATAACAGGAGGTATTTTGCTAGTCCTCTCTGTTGCAATATCTCCTACTGCATACCCTATAAACCCACCAAAAATTGCTCCTACTAACAACTTCAATATAGCCGTCATTTTCCCCTTATCCTTCATCTCCATCTTCCCCCTCCACTAACATAAATATCTCCTCCACCGGCGCTCCAAAAATTTGTGCGATTTTTAGCGATAACACAATAGATGGCGCATAATCCCCACGCTCAATTAAACTAATGGTTTGCCGTGATGAGCCAATCGCTTTACCTAACTCACCTTGTGATAAACGATGCTTTGCTCGAAATTCTCTCACCCGATTTTGAAGCTTCATATTTTACCTCTTTTTCTTTTATTTAATTAGAATTGTAAATAATATCCTGTTAAATGTCAATTATCATTGTCATTTTGACGCAGATACATGTCAAAAATACGTATATATTATACTAGATATAACGTATATAATAATTTTTAAGAACTACATAATTGAGGTGTCTCATGGATAAAAAAACGGTCTTTCCTTACGCTCTTATTAAATTTTCAGCGGCCTGTTCTCTCTTTTTTCTTTTTTATTATTTTTCTTTATAGGAAGTGATATGAACTTCTTTAAAACTTCCGCATTCTTAACTGGATTTTTATATAATTTTTGGTTTTACCTTCTTTTCTTCTACGCGATGTTATGCTCGCTTGTAATTGACAAATTAAGTTCAAAACATAATAGCACGCCAAGAAAAGTTTTGCTTTATATTCTATCTGGTTACTTATTCTTTCTTCCATTTCATATATACAATGGAGGAGATATTATTCTAACTTTCATAATTGGATCCGTAGGGGCAATTTGTTCACTTTTCTTTTATTTATGTACATGTATAGCAAATAAATCAAAATGGTTTCGATATGCGACCGCTATTATCATTCCTATTTTATTCATCGTAATATGCTCTATTGATTTTACAAAAAAAGAAAACTGGGTTGAGCACAGTACAAAAAATGCATTCGAGGCGAAATTCTCGTATTTTAACGGCACACATAAAATACCCGTTTATGTAAAAAAAGGAGAAACACTTGAAGTTAACGTAAACTTCCTTATTACTGAAAATAGCGCCTATCAAGGTTATAGCACTTACTTTTCTAGCGAATTTAATAAGTATGAACCCCTTTCCGAACTAAATGACGATACGTATGAACTTTCCCCTAGTAAAACGGGAATATATTATATAGTAGTGACCGGTTACGGTATCAAGGGAAAGATAAAAGCAAACTGGAAAATAAAATAAAAAAGGCAGTGCTTTTGCACTACCTCCTAAAATCTGACATAGAATGGATTCCATATTAACTTGCGTTTTGTAAAAATACTCGTTTTAGTTGCTTGCGGAAACGAACGCTTAACGTAATTGCTACAATGACAATGGCTCCGAAAATGATTTTGCCGATATGATCTTCCAATAATCCGAAAATATCATGTAAGTTACCACCTAACCAGTATCCACCGATTAAGAAGAATGATACCCAGAATAAAGCACCTGAATAAATTGTAATCGCAAAACGGCGAAACGGTAAGTTAATGATACCTGCAAAGTATCCTGTAAAATGACGTACTCCAGGAATGAAGAAACCGATAAAGATAAGGAAATATCCATATTTATCGAACCACATTCTCGTTAAATCAATTTTTCTTTGTGTTAAGAATACATACTTCCCATACTTTTGAACAAAAGGCATACCAAGCTTATTCCCTAAAAAGTATTGAATCGTCATTCCTACACTTGTCCCAATAAAGGATAGGATAATTAAAATAGGTAAACTTAGATCACCCTTCTGTGCTAAAAATCCCGCATATGCTAATGTTGGCTCTCCCGGAAACGGAAGCGCAATATATTCTAACAGCAAGCCTACAAGCACTACATAATACCCGTATTGCTGAAATAATTCATGAACCCATTCCATGTCATCTCTCCTTTCAATCACGTACAACTTCTTACTATTATTGTATAAAAAAATTGTCGAAATAACTATCACAATAGCTTACATTTTTATTACATTTTTGTAAGGCTCACACTAAAGTTTTTTGTTCTCTATTTACTTATATCTATTAGCATTTAAAAACAAACTAACAACTATATCACGCGGAAAAATCCATTAATATACATTTTTTATCCGGTTTTTAACACTAAAAAACATATTATTTTGTTCTCTATAAAAAACCACCACAAACTCATACGAACTTCATATTAGCTTCATATACGTATTGTAAGATTATATCGGAATTTGTTGAAAAATTTAGCTAATATATGACTAAACATTAAATTGAATAAATATAAGTCGCTTTTCGAAATTGAAAAAAGGGTGAATAAGAAATGGAAGCTTATAAAATGCACGATTTTATTAATACGAATGTTGAATCTCATCAAAATGAAACTGTTTTTAATTTACAAATATGTGAAACAAATGAATTTGAAGTAAGTTTAACAAAATCTACAATGCTGTCTTTTATCGTTTCAAAAAAGAACATTAAGATCGTCACGAGAAAATGGGTTAATTCAAATCAAGAAAGCATGATTGGCAAAAGCTACATCATTCCAACGAAAGCTTTTCACTATTTCTTACCGATTATTTCTGAAACTGAAGATGAACTAAATATTCAAGTTCAAAGTTTTGGACTACATGGTGAGCTTTTATTAAATGAAAGATTACTTGTTGATAAAAACAACAAATGCAATACAAAGATTACTACATTCTTTGAAACATTAGATGAAAATGTCAATCAAGCATTACGAGGATTACAAATTCATTGTATGTAAGATTACTACAATAAGTAAAAGGAGAATATAATGAAAAAACTATTATTAAGTACGCTATTATCATTAGGATTTTTAACTCTTCCATTCACTACTGCAGAAGCAGCTACAACAAAAGATCAGCTTATCGTAAACACACAAATAAATAAAATGGATTATTATCAAGATGGAAAATTCATAAAAAGTTTCACTGTCGCTACTGGAAAAGCAGCAACACCAACACCTAAGGGTACTTTTCAAATCGTAAATAAAATTAAAAACCGTCCTTACTATACAGGAAAAATTAAAGGCGGCGATCCACGTAATCCACTTGGGGACCGCTGGCTCGGATTAAATATGGCAGGAACTTACGGAACAACGTATGCGATTCATGGAACTAACAATAATCAAGCAATCGGGAAAGCAACAACACTTGGTTGTATTCGTATGTATAACAATGATATTCACTGGTTATTTGAGCGCATTCAGCAGCAAGCCACTGTCACTGTAAATTAACCTAAGAACAAGATTTACGTGTAGCCAAGAATTTTATGTCTTGGCTTATTTTATTTATTCATTTACAGTAGCAAAACAACTGTATTTACATATATAATAAAAATAGATTGCACTCAACATCATCGTAACATTGATAAACATGGATATTAAAATTATACAGTTATAATATTTTATAAATTTTACAATACATACTATAATAGAACTACTGTAATTCTGAACTATTCAGTGAAACTAAACAATCCCCTTGCTACTTTTCATTACTATTTTATAGCGGGGGCTTATTATATGTATAAACAATCTGAGTCATCCAAAAAATGACAAATTCGAATATTGCAGTAAAAAGCGTTATTTAGGAGGTGTTACTATGACGCATATACTGGTGATTGAAGACAACCCAGATATACAAGAACTTATTCGTGAATTTCTAATGGCACAAAACTTTACTGTTGATGTAGTTGGTGCTGGAACAGAAGGCATTCTTCTTTTCCAAAAAAATTCATACGATCTCGTCCTCCTCGATGTAATGTTACCAGATATAGATGGCTATAGTATTTGTAAAATTATGCGAGGACAATCTGATGTACCAATCATTATGTTAACAGGCTTACATAATGAAGAAAGTGAAATTAAAGGATTTGAGCTAGGTATTGATGACTATATTACAAAACCATTCCATTACACCGTATTTATAAAACGTGTAGAAGCTGTATTAAGAAGGGCAGCAACGAAGGAAGCAGAAGCTGCAACTATACTACAATTCCATGAATTGATGTTAAATTCTACAGCGTATGCCGCTTATGTTCATGGTAATCAAATTGAATTGACTACAAAAGAATTTGAAATTATATATACTTTACTGCAAAATCGAGGGAAAGTACTATCAAGAAGTGATTTGTTGAATAAGGTATGGGGCTATGAACATTATGGTGATGTGAGAGTTATAGATACACATATTAAAAACTTACGAAAAAAATTAGAAATTCCTTATATTAAAACGGTGAAAGGCATTGGCTACAAAATCGAATCGTAGCAAAGACAACATCACCAAAAATATATTCATCAAAACCTTATTATTTTGTATTTTGTTATCACTTTGTCTTTATCAAATTATTTATTTTCTAGCCTCAAATTACGATAAAGATCGTTTGACAGCGTCTGGAACGCAAACTGCGGAACAAGCGGAATCAGACAAACAAAACGAACAAAGTAAAACAAAGCAAAATAAAGCTGTGTCAGAGAGTAGCATCTCTAATTTTCAATCTTCTCAAATAGACATGAAAACTCTCTCTACGGCCATCAATCATCTTTTGCAGCCTAGCCAAACTGCAAAAGCAAAAGAACATGCACAAAATATTCCGGGGAAAAGTAACACAACGGCTTCACTTACAGAAGCGGAAAAGCAAGTTACTAACAATGATGCCTTACATACACAAAATGCAGCAAGTAAAGCAAATGATACAAATGATATTCCAAAGTTAACAGATGTGTTGCAGCAATTAGCTCCAAATATTGGTGCAACAATGCTTGCATTATCTCTGCTCGGTTCTTTAATTTATGCCAAACTAATTGCCAAACCTTTTCAATATATGAGTGATACTTTAAAAGATATTATAAATCTGGACTTTTCAGATAAACGATCACCTAACAAAAATACAGATCAAACAGATTTCAATTTGCAAGTAGCGGCTTCACAAGTCCCAACTATTGTGAAGAATCTACATGAAACAAATAAAGATTTACGAAATGAGCTCAAGAAAGAACAACAATTAGAACAATCCCGTAAAGAATTTATGTCCATGATATCCCATGAATTAAAAACACCAATCGCAGCCGTCATGGGACAACTCGATGGCATGATTCACGGAATTGGCGCTTATAAAGATAGAGATAAATATTTAAAACGTTCATATGAGATGATGCAAGATATTAACATATTAACGGAAAAAGTGTCAGAATTATCCAAACTACAAACCCCTCAATTTAAACCAAATTTAAAAGTTATCTCATTGACTAATATTATTGAGGACGTTATAAAGAAAGTAGATTATTTTGTATCTGTAAAACAATTAAATGTTCAATCTAACATTAAACAAGATGTAAAAATTTTAGCTGATCCTAAATTTATTCAAACTGCTATTTTTAATATTATTTCAAATGCAATTCACTATACAATCGATCATCAACATGTATATATAAAGCTTTATGAAAAACCGAACGGTTACGCATTAGAGGTTTTAAATACAGGTTCACAAATAGATGAGGACAAACTCGCTCATCTATTTGAGCCATTCTATCGCGCAAATCCTGACAAACATGGCTTAGTACAAGGTAGTGGTCTTGGGTTATATATTGTAAAACAAATATTAGATAAACATCAGTTTCCTTATGGAATACAAAACACACCTCAAGGTGTAAAATGCTCAATTGTCTTTCCAAAAGCAATGTAAACTACTACTATAATTTCATACCCCAAACTCATACTTCGTATGAGTGGCGGAATTTTGTAGAGCCTCTTACTCTGTTTCGTTCGCCCGTTGTCCTTATTAGGATAACGGGCGTTTTTTATTTATCCCGATTGGTGCGGGCTAATAATCAGTGAAGGATGAACAAAACCCCCACTGATTACAGTTTCACTTTATATAAGGAGGGTTTCTCATGGAGAAATTTAAGTATTCATTATTAGTTTTATTCGGCGCTTGTAGCTACGGCGTACTTTCAACTATTTTTAAACTCGGATTCATCGACGGATTTTCAGCACACCAACTACTAGGAGGACAATATGTCTTCGGGTGGATTGGCCTACTTTTACTCGTCCTTTTCTTTTCACGTCATAAAGTATCAAAAAAACAATTCTTTTCGTTACTAACAGTCGGCACAACAATGAGTATGACAGGTATTTTCTATGCTATTTCGGTAGAAGAACTGCCAGCCTCTATCGCTGTCGTTTTACTCTTTCAGTTCACTTGGATTGGTGTAGTCATCGAAGCGATTGCCAACCGAACATTCCCAAGCCGTGAAAAAGTCATATCTATTATTATTTTGTTTACTGGTACATTGTTTGCTGGTGGAGTATTTGAAGGACTTGGACAAAATTTTTCGACGAAAGGTATTATCTTCGGGCTATTAGCTGCCGTCTCTTTCTCATTCTATGTATTTGCAAGCGGACGCGTCGCTACAGATGTTCCGCCTTATACGAAAAGCTTTCTTATGACAACGAGTGCTACTCTTATTGTATGTTTATTTTTCCCGCCTACCTTTTTAACGGACGGTACTTTACAAGCAGGTCTATGGAAATATGCTTTCTTCCTTGGACTGTTCGGGGTTATTGTACCTGTCATTTGTTTTTCAATTGGCGTACCGAAAGTCGGAATAGGACTTGGCACTATTTTAGGTGCAGCTGAATTACCAACGGCCATTATCGCTTCTATTACACTTGTACATGAAGTTGTAACGCTTATGCAGTGGATTGGAATTATATTTATATTGTTTGGGATTTTCACACCTCAGCTGCTTACGTATAGAAAAGAAAAAAAACATAATAATGTGCATAGTGCATAATAAAAGACCTTTCATTTTATTTGAAAGGTCTTTTCCCTATCTCACTTTACCGCTCCATATAACTTCTCTACCTCATGTTCAATTTGTTTTATATCGATTCGCTCAAATAATGGCTGCGCATTATCAATTCGGTTTGGCAATGTATTTTGAGGTTCCCAATTTACTGTAACACTCGATAATGTATTTCTAACTCTTTCACTTGAAAACGGTAAAAATGGTTCCAGCAGTTGTGCAAAGTTTGCTATCAGGTAAACACAATTATAAATCGTTTCTTCACATGAAGCTGGGGCATCTTCTCTTTGTTTCCAAGGCCGCTGTTCATCAAAGTATTTATTTGCAAAACGTACTGCATCAAATATTGTCTCTAATGCCACCTTAAATTTTGCTTGCTCAATCAATCCCCCTACATTTTTATATAATCCTTCTATCTTCTCCTTCAGCTCTACATTAATAATTCCCTTCGGCACAATGCCATCATAATACTTTTCAATGAACTTCAATGTCCGATTCACAAAGTTCCCATATGCACCTAATAGTTCACTATTATGACTGTAAATGAATTCCCGCCATGAAAAATCAGTATCACGATTTTCTGGTGCATTTACTGTTAAAAAGTAACGAATAGAATCTGGATTGTAGCGTTCTAATATGTCAGGCACCCATACTGCCCAGTTTTTACTTGTAGATAATTTTCTTTTTTCAACTGTTAAATATTCATTCGAAACGATATGACTTGGAATTGCTCCTTCTCCTATTCCAAACAATACCGCTGGCCAAATGATGGAATGAAACGGAATATTATCCTTTCCGTGCACATAATATGTTTTCGCTTCTCTATCCCAAAACTCTTGATCAGCTTTCCCTGTTTCTTCAGCCCAATGTTTACTTGCTGAATAGTACCCTGTCACCGCTTCAATCCATACGTAAACTTTCTTATCTTCATATCCTGCCACCGGAATTGGTACCCCAATTGGTAAATCACGTGACACTGCCCTATCTTGTAATCCTTCCTTTAAATATCTCTCTGTTAATTGAATTGCATTGTCGCGCCATGTTCCTTTCTGCTTTGCAATTTCTACGATCTCTTTAATTTGCTGCTGAAATTTATCCAATGCAAAATAGAAATGCTCTGTTTCCTGTACTGATGGCGTACTACCACATAACTTACACTTCTTTTCTAACAAATCGAGTGGATCTAAGATGGCAGAACAAGCATCGCATTGATCTCCTCTTGCTGCTTCATGACAATGCGGACAAATACCTTCTACATATCGATCCGGTAAAAATTGCGTACACGTTTCGCAATAAGCTTGTTCAACTACTTTTTTATAAATATAACCTTCTTCTAATAAACGTAAAAAAACTTTTTGAACCGTTTCATGATGGTGCTCGCTATCTGTACGTGTATAGCAATCATAAGTAAAACCAAGGCTACGAAAACATCGCTCAAACTCTTCGTGATACTTATCAGCAATTTCTTTCACCGTCACACCTTCTTGTTTTGCTCTAATTGCAATCGGTGTTCCATTACAATCACTTCCTGAAACATACAACACACGCTCACCTTTCGCCCTGTAATAACGTGCTAAAATATCCCCTGGTAACAAACTAGCAATGTGTCCAAGGTGTAACGAACCATTTGCATACGGCCAAGCGCCTCCAATAAAAATACTCATCTTATATTCCTCCTTTAAAATATAAAAAGCCCCGCCCTTATCTTAAAAAAGATAAGGGCGGGGCTGTATAAACAGTCGCGGTACCACCTTATTTCGTCAGTCATTCGCATAACTAACCTTAACAAGTACGGAGCTATATGCTCTTATACTGTGGTTTTGATAACGAGTACCAACTCTCGTCGCCGCCTACTATTATCATTTGATAAGTTCAGGACGAAGCTCAAAGGCCATTGTTCAAATGAATATTCTTGCTTCTTCTCAGCTACCGAAGCTCTCTGGAAAGAATGGTTCCATTCTACTTTTCCTTTTCAACGCTTTTATGTATAACACGTATTTTACGACTTAATACCAGAAAAATCAAATTTTCATTCAAAAAAAACAGGAAATCCTACTCACTCACCGAATAACTATAAGTCCACAAAAGGAGTGATAAAATTGAATCAGAAACAACTAAGCACGATTAATGAAAAAAGCTGGAATGCAGCTGCTTATGAAGCTTGGACGAATCGTCACGGGGCGCCAGAGGATTATGCGAAAAAGCTCATGGAAGATCCCGTGCGCGAGGTAAATCATTATTTACCTTACATACAATCTCCAAAAGGAAAGCGTATTATTAATTTACTCGGATCAAAAGGAAATAAAGCAGTTGCTCTTGCTCTTTTAGGAGCCGATGTAACAGTTGTAGACATTTCAGCAAGTAATGAAAAATACGCAACCGAACTAGCCGAAGCTGCTGGTGTCTCTATTCAATATATCATTTCCGATGTACTAGATTTAAATCTATCCCAATCATTTGATATCGTGTTACTGGAGCTTGGCGTGCTCCATTACTTTTTAGACTTAAAGCCACTCTTTCATATAATCTCTCACTTACTAAAACAAGATGGGACCTTTATACTACGTGACTATCATCCCGTTTATACAAAATTATTAGGAGTAGATCATCCATCATTTCGAGCAAATGGAAATTATTTCGACGAGGAACTTATTGAAGATGACGTAGCTTATAGTACTCTCCTTACGGGATCACAGAAATACGCTTTACCGAGAACAAAAATTAGGCGCTGGACACTAGGAGAAATAATTACATCAATGGCAGAAACAAATTTCAAAGTTGAAAAATTGATTGAAGAACACGGATCTCATCAAAGGTGGGTTTTCCCTTCTACTTCACCCGAAGGAATTGAAGAACGTATACCAGGTCTATACACATTAATTGCGACAACATGCAAAAAAGGATCCCTTCACGGATAGGATCCTTTTTTTGCATGCTTACGCATATAAGTTGAGGTTGGAGATTACCATAATTCTGTAGAATAGGACACAAGATATTTCAACATTCGTCTCTGACTTACGTCGTCAAAAAGGGGTATGACCAACATAACGAAGAGTAATGTTTAGTTGATAGTGATAATCGTTATCAACTAATTAGAAGTATACAGGATGTTATTTCAAATTACAATACCATTTCTGATTTTTATTTATGAATTTTTTGATATACAAATGTATACATTTTAAGAACATTTACTCACATTAATCTGCCATATTCCATTATCTGCTATAATTTTCATTGAACAGATTAATAACCTCTTAATTATGTTTTTATTAGTTTCGTTCTCAATATTTATAAATTACAATAAATAGTTTTTTGAAAAAGGTAGGGGTAACAATGAAATATGTTAGCATTCGAAAAAAACTACTGTTCACACTCTTAAGCATTTCTTCCTTATTTAGCATTGCTCTTATTGTTATTCTTTCATTCGCGATGGATCAAGCAAGTGAAATCGAAACATTAAAGAATGATGTATCGAAAAGAGCAACGATTTTAAAAGAACGTGGCGATTGGTTCCAAGCGCAGGTCGCTGGTTTACAAGAATATTTACTATCACATGACCAAAAAGGATTGGATAAATTCAACCGGGAAGGAAAAAAACTAGCTGATACTAGGGAGAAAGTAACAAGTGATAAAAAACTCCCAGAAGGAATGAAAGAGGCCATTTTAATGGGAGCAAAATGGCGCAGCGTCGTAGATAATGAAGTCCTCCCTCTTGCACGGGAAGGAAAATGGGATGAAGCATCTAAAATTGCTCTTGCTCAAACAGATTATGTAAATGATCTTTTAAGTCGTTTTACTAAATATGCAAATGAAGAAAATGACAAACGGGACGTATTAATTGCTGACGTAGAGTCTTCTTCATCCCTTATTCAATATATTATTTTCTTCTCACTCATTACATGTACATTAACGTCTATTCTATTGGCATGGTGGTTCTCTGGTAAACTCGTTAAACCGATTCGACAAATTGATGCGAAGTTAAAAGAATTAGCTTCTCAAGATGGCGATTTAACCGCTAGATTACACGTAACGAGTAAAGATGAAATTGGTGACATCGCAAATTCCTTTAATCAAATGCTTGCTAACTTACAGCGTATAATAAAGCAAGTTCAACAAACATCAACAAGTGTAAAAGAAGCTTCTGAAAATGTGTTTATCGAAACAACTGCTTCTATGGAAAATACCGCAAAAACTAAAGAGACTATGAATGCTCTTGAGCACAATATTCGTTCACAAGTTTCTAGCATTGAAGAAAGTTCAACCGCAATGGATGATATGGCAACGAGTGTTCAGCGCATTGCACAAGCTGCCTCTTCTGCCGCTAGCCTAGCTGTTACAACTTCTGAAAAAGCAGATGATGGAAATAAAGTCATTGAAAAATCTATTACACAAATGCACACAATTAACGAAGCTGTTAACGCTACATCACAAGTGGTAGAGCGACTCATTACACATACGAATCATATTGATACTGCACTTCAATCTATTTCTAATATTGCCGAGCAGACGAATTTGCTCGCTTTAAATGCTTCTATTGAAGCGGCCCGTGCTGGTGAACACGGAAAAGGATTCGCTGTTGTTGCCGATGAAGTACGAAAACTTGCTGAACAATCTCAGCTAGCAGCAAATGACATTAACCATTTACTTCATCAAATTCAAGCGGACACAAAAATAGCAAATGACATGATGACACAAGGTCAGTCAGAAGCTTCTGAAGGAATTACAGTCATTCGTACCGCTGGATCTTCATTCTCAGAAATTGTTAATCACATTAACAATTTCTCTACACAAATACAAGAAATGTCTGCAACTGCTGAAGAAATGGCCGCAAGTTCTGAAGAAATGAATGCAGCCTTAAATAATATCGCTTCTATTTCAAATGAAGTTGCTGCCGAAACATCGAAAACAGCAACTTCAGCTGGTGACCAAGTAAACAAAATGAGTGTCGTTGCTAAAAAATCATCAGAAATGAAAACAATTGTGCAAGAACTTGAAGTGCTCGTTTCTCATTTCAAAACAAATAGTTAAAATGAAAATTTCATTTATACTTCTACGAACTCTAAATTGTTAGAAAGAGCGATTTAGAGTCTCTCTTTTTTCACGCTAAAATATCTCTTTCTATCTCCCATTCTGTCTGCTATAATTCCTAAAGGAAAGAAGAAAGCTTTATTCCAGATGGAGTAAAGCTTTCTTTCAATTTTTTACATTAATTAATTAATTAATTCTAATACTAAGATTTTACAAGGAGGATTTTTATCATATGAATTTTATTAGCATTCGAAAAAAACTAATGTTCATGATGGGAATGATTTGCGCTTTATTCGGCATCGCCTTAGCTTTTATTTTATTCTTTACCATGGATCAGTCTCATAAAGCTGAAACATTACAAAAAGAAATTTCTCCTCTTGCAACAGAATTGAAAGAGCGCGGAGACGCTTATCAAGTACAACTTTCTGCTTTAAGAGGTTATTTACTACAACATGATCAAGTCGAATTAGACAAGTTTAATGAGATGAGTAAACGTCTTGAAGATACAAAAGGGCAACTTCTTTCTAATCCTAACACTTCTCAGTCCGTGAAAAGCACAATGGAATTAGGATCCACTTGGAGAAAGTTCATTGAAGAGAAAGTATTCACTCTTGCAAAAGAACAAAAATGGGAAGAAGCTTTACAAGTAGCTTCTACAGAGAATGGCACTGTTTATAAAGTAATCGGTGATTTCACAAATTACAGTAATGAACAAGCTAAATTACGTGATCAATCTATCAAAAAAATTGATCAATCTTCACTACAAATTGAATATGTTGTCTTCTTATCACTTGTTATTTGTATCATCGTAGCTATCGCTCTTGCATGGTGGTTCTCTGGTAAACTTGTAAAACCAATTCAGCAAATTGATAGTAAGCTAAAAGAATTATCATCTCAAGAAGGTGACTTAACAGCCCGCCTACAAGTAAATAGCAATGATGAAATCGGTGCAATTGCATCATCGTTTAATAAAATGCTAGAAAACCTGCAACATATCATTAATCGTGTTCAAAAAACATCTGTAGAAGTACAAACAGCTTCTGAAAATATGTTAGAAAAGACTAATACATCACGCGAGGCAACAATAAGAGTTCAAAGCTCGATGTCCAACTTAAATTCAAGTATTCAATCGCAAACTTCTAGTATGGAAGAAAGCTCGACTGCGATGGATGATATGGCAATAAGTGTTCAGCGTATCGCTGAATCTGCTTCATCTGTAGCCGAACTTGCTGTAGCTACATCTGAACACGCTAACGACGGAAGTACTGTTATCCAAAAATCTGTTTCACAAATGACAACGATACATGAAGCTGTAAATGCTACATCAGAAGTAGTCGAACGTCTAATCACTCATACAAAATATATTGATACAGCTGTACAATCTATTTCTAATATCGCTGAACAAACAAATCTACTTGCTTTAAATGCTTCTATTGAAGCGGCTCGTGCTGGTGAACAAGGAAAAGGATTTGCTGTCGTAGCTGATGAAGTTCGTAAACTTGCGGAACAATCAAAAACAGCGGCAAAAGATATTAACCAATTGCTTCATCAAATTCAAAATGATACGGAAACTGCCAGCTCTATGATGTCTAAAGGTCGTTCTGAAGCATTTGAAGGCATTACTGTCGTTCGTGAGGCTGGTACTTCTTTCACAACAATTGTTGAACAAGTAAATAAAGTATCAACTCAAATGCAAGACATATCAGCAACAGCTGAAGAAATGGCTGCAAGCGCTGAAGAAATGAACGCTTCACTTAATAACATCGCTTCTATTTCAAATGAAGTATCTAGTGAAACAGCCGCAACGGCACAATCTGCTGAACAGAAAGTCATCGTGATGAATGAAATGACTCTCACTGCAAAACAAATGAAACAAACAGTTGAAGAATTAGATCAGCTTGTATCTCATTTTAAAACTGAATAGCTTTTCAAAAAAATATTCCTCTCTCAGAGAGGAATATTTTTTTGAGCTCATTTCCTGCACTTATCCCGCATTAACGGGCAGTAAAACTCCCACCTCAAAATTCAGGTGGAGCAAAGAAGTTAGGTGGGAGATCAACTGCCCGTAAACGCCCGATTGGTTCAACTAATAATCAGTGGGGGATGAACACCCCCCACTGATTAAAGTTTCACTTTATCCCGCATACCCGTTATAATGAGAACCGATATCATTAATATTTAGGGGGTGCTACACATGTCACAACAAGCATTTGAAGAAAAGTTATATGCCAACTTAGAAGCTGTTATTGACCCTGAATTAGGTGTTGATATTATCAATCTCGGATTAGTTTATGACGTTACAGCGGATGAAAATAATAATGCTGTCATTACAATGACGATGACTTCTATCGGTTGTCCAATGGCTGGCCAAATCGTATCAGACGTTAAAAAAGTATTATCAACGAACGTACCTGAAGTAAATGAAATAGAAGTAAACGTTGTATGGAATCCGCCATGGACAAAAGAACGTATGTCACGTATGGCAAAAATTGCATTAGGTATTCGTGATTAAATAAGAAAAAGACCTGACAATCCAGTCAGGTCTTTTTCTTATTATTTTACTCCTACTGCATCATAAGCTTTCGTTACAGCTTGTACAGCTTTAGAGTTTTTACCGTATAAATCCTCTGCTGATTGAAGTGCAGCTTGGCGCATCATTTTAAAGTCAGAGTTTGCAGTTAAATATTTTGTAAGAGCACGATAGTAAATTTTTTCTGTCGCTTCACGGCCTACTCCAGTTACTTTCACACCGTAATGTGTGCCGCCATCAGACACTAAATACGCTGCCTTATTGTTAATACTACTATTAATATGAACACCGCCATTGTCGGCTGTTCCAGTATAACGTTTATTGTAGTGATCTGGGTAACCTTCACCTGGTTTTAATGGGTTTGGAATAGATGCTGGATCCTTCAGAGAACGAAGTGCATCACCAGGTTTACCAGGTGTATAAATATCAGCACCTAAATCCCAGCTCTTCTTCTCAACCATGACACCCATAATGTCAGATAACGATTCATTTAACGCTCCTGACTCATCTTTATAAACAAGATTTGCTGTATTTTCAGTTACAGCATGCGTTAATTCGTGACCGATAACATCTAGTCCAGCTGATAACGGAATGAATGTCTTGCCATCGCCATCACCATACATCATCTGAACACCGTTCCAAGCTGCGTTATTCCAAGATTCACCTACGTGAACAGTAGAAATAAGTTTCGCACCTTTATCATCGAAAGAGTTACGGTTAAATGTCTTTTTATAGTAATCATATACTTTTCCTGCATTCACATGCGCATCAACTGCCGCTTTATCTTCGAAGAACTTAGATTTACTTGCAATTTCTTCTCCTGTATATCCAAGAATTTGTGAGAATAAATTAAACCAGTTTTCATCCATATTCTCTGCATCAAATGTATGGACACCTTGTCCTCGTGTACCATCAAATAAGTTGAACGCTCCTGTTTTCGTATCTTGAGCAATTTCAAATGATTGTCTAGCGCCTAATACTCCGTAACCAAATCCAGTAATGTTATCTACAGCATTATATTTCTCAATAACATTTCCATTTGTTGCATCAACAAAGTAATGCCAATATCCTGGAGCTGGTTTTGAAACCGATGCTTTTACAAGATATGCAAGATAGTATTGTCCATCTTTTTCATACACGTATAAATCTTTTTTCACACCATCATAATTCTTTACTTTACCAATTTCTTTCTCAATATTAGCTTTTGCAATCGTTTCTGCTTGTTCCGCACTAATACTTGCAGATGCAGGAATATTTTTATTATCTAAATTCGGAATAACTTGTCCAAAAAATGCTTTTACATTATTCTCTTTATCAAGCGTAACTGTTTGATCTGAACCATACACAGGAATGTTATTATGCTTCTCAACTAACTTCACATGTGTTGTACCAGACTCAGCATCTTTTTCTTCACCAACGATATTGAAATGTTTGTCAATATTTCCCGCTAGTTTAAACATATCCTTTTTACTCTCTAAATATTGAAAGACCGTCTCTTTTTTATCTAATCCTTCCGGCGCTTTCCATTCTTCACCTATGTAAGCTGGCGTTTTAAACTCTTGGTGATACTGGATTTTTTGCTCTTCTGCTTTCGTCGTAGTTGCTCCAAATGCCCCAAACCCACTTGCGATAACAGTTAATGCTAATGCTGATGAAATTACTTGCTTTTTCAATCTAACACTCCCCATTCCCCTTAAAGTTTTTAACACTTTTATAAAATTCTGAATTTTTTTCCTGATACCTTCTTCCAAAAATTGAGAAAGTTTTTTCTGTTAATTTAACTCACACAAAAAAGGATATCGTTTCCGATATCCTTTTTCCTATAACTTTTCATCTCGCTATTCACATACTTAAAACCGCCATGGGTTAAAGTTTCACTTTATTCCATTTTCATTTCAATCGCTAAGTAGTGAGAGTTTTCTTTCGCTTGAATGCGAATATCTTCTTCTACAGCCTCCGCTGCATCACGCATTACGAGTGTTTCACCATTCACAACACTGCTACCTTCAATTTGTACAAGGTATAATTGACGTCCTTCTTGAACAGGAAACTGAATTTCTTTACCAGCCTCTAATGATAAAGAATATAAATTTGCATCCTGGTGAATATGAATTGGTGCATCTCCATCAGAAGGAGATACCATATGGAACCACTCATTCTCACGTTTACTCCAATTAAATTTAAACTCACCATAGTTCGGTTTATGACCATCACGGTCCGGTAAAATCCAAATTTGTAATAAACGTAATGTTTCATTTCCTAAGTTATGCTCACTGTGAAATACACCAGTACCTGCACTCATATATTGAACATGCCCACGCTCAATTGTCCCTCGGTTCCCCATACTATCTTCATGTGTTAATTCACCATCTATAACGTAAGAGATAATCTCCATATCACGGTGCGGATGCATATCAAAACCAGTTTGTGCCGCTATTAAATCATCATTCATAACACGTACTGCTCCAAAATTCATATTGTTTGGATTATAATAATTTGCAAAAGAAAAATGAAAATGTGTATTTAACCATCCGTGATTTGCTCTTCCCATATTTTTATGATCAACTTTTCTAAACATATCCTTCACCTCATATCATCTCGAAATCGAGATATTTATTTTTAATTTTTATCACTGCAACTTCTTCAGTAACTCTAATAATTGTTTTTGTTCTTCTCTATTTAACTTATCAAATTGTTCTGCTTGAAATGTTTCTTGCGGCGGGACTATTTCTTCATATAGAACCTTTCCCTCTTCTGTTAATGAAATATATTTCGTGGTACCTTCTTGTTCACGCTGAATCCAATCGAGTTGCTCCATCTTATTTAAAAGTTGAGTAACATTTCCTTTCGTAACAAATAACTTATTTCCAAGCTCTTGCTGCGTTAAACGATCGTGTCCTCCAACTTGAACTAATACATCAAACTGAGCAGCAGATACATTCCATTTCTTCAAATGCTGATTCGTCTCACGAATACTTCTATTATAAAAGCGTGATAAACGAAACCATAATAGTAACCCCAGTTTTTCCTCTGCTTTCATTCCATCACCTCGCTCGTTTGATACTATTAGTTTAGAACTAAACTTAATATAAGTCAATTACTTATTTTTTGTTAGTTATAAATAAAAGCACAGTGTTTTTCTCCACTATGCTTACATCAATCTTCTATTTTTATATTCATTTAACTTCCTCTCCGCGAACATTCTCGCATCTTTCTCAATCCATCTCTCTTCGTACGATTTACTTTCAACATACAGCACTTCTCTCTTATGCTGCATCGCATGGCGAAATTCATGCAATAGTGTTTTAAGCACTTGCTCATACTCTTCCCACATACAAACGAAAATTAATTGTTTTTCTTTATGATAAAAACCGCCTATCGGGAATAGAAACTCTTCCTCCTCTTCCCCTAATGATAGAAGTACATGATTTGCATCACACGTATCACAAAAAATAACTGGCGTTTTACATCCTTCAATAAGTGAAAACAAATCATCTCTCAACTTTTTGACATCCCAAGGAAGCTCCGAATCCAACACATACCAATTCTCCACCTGTTGATATACATTTTGAAACTGGAGTTCCATTTCTTTTTATTCCCCTTTCCAAGCTCTCTTTTTCTATATATATGCCACAATATGGTAAATATTAAACATACTCTTTCTCACCCTTTAAAAAATGACAATAAAAAAGAATCTATGTCAGCATAGATTCTTTTTCCGTAATCACTTTTTTTTCATCATTTTTTTTAATATAAAATAACCAATTGCACAAACAATAGCAGCAAGTGCAAAGTATTTCACATATGGCCCAGCTACTTTATTAATACTTTCCCACTCTGTTCCTAATTTAAAACCTAAATATACAAATACAATTGACCATGGAATAACAGCTAGTGTGGTTAGCGTAATAAACTTAGCATGTGACATTTTCGCAATACCCGCTGGTATCGAAATAGCATGACGCACAACAGGAATAAAACGCGCTGTAAAAATAACACCAGTTCCGTAACGATTAAACCACGCTTCAGCATAATCAATATGTTTCTTCTGAATCAAAATATATTTCCCATATCGCTCAAGAACAGGTCTTCCTCCGTATCGACCGATCCAATAAATGAATAGTTGTGCGATTACACCACCAATTGTACCGAACGCGACAGCACCCCAAAATGTAATGCTTCCTGTTGATACTAAATAACCTGCATAAGATAATACGATTTCACTCGGGATAACCTCTAGCATTAATCCAAGCATAATTCCCCAATAACCAAGTCCTTCTAGAAAAACTAAAACTGAATGAATCAACTCTCCTAACATCATTTACCTCTCTTTACTGTTTTCATTGCAAAAAATAAAAGTACAAGCAGTAAATATCTTGTACTTTTGTTTTTTAAAAATTTATCTAGTCTTCGTATCCCACTTAAAGATTTTATTTAAAAATTTATATACATTCTTTGACTCTTTCGTCAGAAGTGGACCTAAGATCGATAGTATAAGCACGTATAGTGCTGAGAATGGTTTCAGTACTGACATTAAACCACCAGCGATACCGATATTAGCCATAATGATGGAGAATTCTCCTCTTGAAACGATTGTTAATCCAATATTTGTTGACGCTTTATGAGATAATCCAGCTTGTCTTCCTGCAATCATCCCTGCAACAAAGTTTCCGATGATTGTAAGAAGGACAGCACCTAACGTTAACCATATCGCCCCGCCTAATGAAAACGGATCAATGCTTAATCCGAAACTGAAGAAGAAAATAGCTCCGAAAAAGTCTCTAAATGGAACAACAAGGTGTTCAATTCTGTCACTATGCTCTGTCTCAGAGAAAACTAACCCTAAAAGAAGTGCTCCAATTGCTTCGGCAACGTGAATCGTTTCCGAGAAACCTGCAATAAAGAATAACGAAGCAAATACTACAATAATGAAAATTTCATCTGAACTAATATTGAGCAATCTATTTAATAACGGCGTAGCCTTTCTAGCCACAATAAAGAATAGAAGCATGTATCCTAAAGCAATTCCAATCGAAGTAAGAGCACCTAAGAAGGAAGCATGATCCCCTAGAACTAAACCAGAAACAACTGATAAATATACAGCAAGGAATATATCTTCAAACATAATAATTCCTAATATTAATTCGGTCTCATTATTACCAGTTCTTCTTAAATCCACTAACACTTTAGCAACGATAGCACTAGAAGAAATCGTAATAATACCCGCAATAATTAAGATTTCAAGTAATGGGAAGCCCATTATAAATCCGTATAATAATCCAAGTGAAAAGTTAATTAAAATATAGATTGTTCCGCCAATCGCAATGGAACGTCCAGATTTAATTAGTTTTTTCATCGAAAACTCTAGTCCTAGGTAAAACAGAAGGAACAGAACGCCAATCCGTCCAAGGAAGGAAATTACACTTGCACTTTCAATAAATTTGAAATCGATAACACCTATTGTCGGCGCGTGTGGCCCCACTAACATCCCAAGAACAATTAGAAAAGGAATTACTGAGAACTTAAACTTTCCAGCAATGACTGCCGCAATTGCAACTAATACTAACGCTGTACCAACTTCAAAAATTAAAGTATCCATCTAGTCAGTCCCCCTATTCGAAAGTAATTCATTAATAATTTTTTTGATTTCTTCTCTCTCACCAGAAACTACAAGCATATCGCCTTCTTCAATTACCGTTTCTGGCCCTGGATTAAATAGCTTTTTCATATTCTTTTTCATAACTGCAATGATCGTTACACTATACGTTTTTCTTATTTCAAGATCGCCAATTGTTTTTCCAAGTGCTGGAGCAGCATTCTCCACTTTGAACCACTCAATCGCTAAGCCTTCAAAGACCATCTCCACATTTTCTAACGCCCTAGGTTTATATACCATTCCACCTAATATTGCTGCAATTTGTCTTGCCTCTGAGTCACGTAATGAAATACTTGAGATGCTTTCTTCATGGTCTGAATCAAAATGATACATTTCTCTACGCCCATCATCATGAATGACAATCACCATCTTTTCGTTACCTTTCGTAACGATTTGAAACTTATAACCAATACCCGGAAGTTCACTTTCTCTAATATTCATATTTAGCTCCTCCATAACTTCTTTATTTTAATTTTCTGTTTTTCTGTCTTTTGTTCATCCAATCAATTTTAGAAATTCTAACCATTCAGGATACCTATGACTTGGAAATCTTTTATTGTAATAATAAGTGGCTCCTAAAAAGATACTTAAAGATGTAATGATAAAAAATAAATTACTTCTTATTTTCAAACTCTTAAGACTTACTTTCAATAAAGATTCTTCTTTCAAATTATCCCCTCTTTTTCGCTTTAAATTTAGTTTTTTAAAATGTAAATAATTCTAAAAATATTACGATGTAACATAATCATAACACAAAACACATTTAAGTAACATGATTTTTAGAAAAATTGATTCTGGTATATTTTTTGCATATAATTTTCTTATTATGAAAAAAAGGAAGTGTATTATATGGTTGATATCTTTAGCAGATTCCTTGAGGTAACGAATAATATTTTATGGTCATATATTCTTATTGCAATGTTAATCGGCTTCGGTCTTTATTTCTCTTTCAAATTAAAATTTGTCCAAATTACTCATTTCCGTGAGATGGTCAGTTTAATTAGTAAAGGATTTAATCGAAAAGAAAAAAAGAAAGATAGCATCTCTCCATTCCAAGCATTTTGCTTAAGTGCAGCAGCACGTATTGGTATCGGGAACTTAGCTGGTGTAGCATTAGCCATTTCAATGGGTGGACCTGGCGCAATATTTTGGATGTGGTTTATCGCTATCCTTGGAGCAGCTACTAGTTTTGTAGAATGTACGCTCGCGCAAATTTATAAAGTAAAAGATGGAAGCAGATTCCGTGGTGGACCAGCGTATTACATGGAAAAAGGGTTAAACAAACGCTGGATGGGTGTTTGGTTTTCACTTCTTATTACAGTTGCGTACGGATTAATTTTCAATTCTGTACAAGCAAACACGGTAACAATAGCATTTGAAAATGCTTTTGGACTAGAGCGAACGATCGTAGGAGCTCTATTAGCTTTATTAGTTGCAGTTATTATTTTTGGTGGTATCAAGAGCATTTCACGTATTACAGAAATGATTGTTCCTCCAATGGCAATCATTTATATCGGCGTAGCTGTTTTTGTCGTAATTAACAACTTCACTATGTTACCAAGCATTTTTACAGAAATATTTAACAGCGCATTTGGTTTAGACCAAGCTATCGCTGGTGGTATTGGAGCAGCAATCAAATTCGGAATTCAGCGCGGTTTATTCGCGACAGAAGCAGGTATGGGTAGCTCTCCTAATGCAGCAGCAACATCAGATGTATCTCACCCTGTAAAACAAGGACTTGTTCAAGCATTAGGTGTTTTCGTAGATACATTCTTAGTATGTACATCAACAGCGTTTATCGTATTATGTTCTGGACTTTACAAAGGATCGAATTTAGAAGGTATTGAATTAACACAACAAGCATTAAGTTCACAAATTGGACCGTGGGCAAGCACTTTCTTAGCGATTATTATTTTCCTATTCGCTTTCAGTTCTTTACTAGGAAACTACTATTATGGTGAAACAAATATCGCATTCATTAAAGAAAGCAAAACATGGTTACTGATTTATCGTGTTGCAGTTGTCGGAATGGTATTCTTCGGATCTATCGCTGCCCTTCAAACGGTTTGGAGTTTAGCTGATTTCTTTATGGGACTAATGGTATTCACAAACTTAATTGCCATCTCATTCCTTAGCAAGTTCGCCTACGCAGCATTAGTAGACTATATAAAACAAAAGAAACAAGGAAAAGATCCTGTTTTCGTCGCAAGTTCTATCCCTGGCTTAAAGAATACTGAGTGTTGGGATGGGCAAGATTTAGAAGAGAAGAAACAAGCTATATAACAATAAAAATCCCTATTACTTCACAGTAATAGGGATTTTTTATTTACAACAGTTCATAATTTGTTCAAATTAATTCCAGCAAAAGGGTTGATTTATACAAATTACTAGATTATAATAATTATAAATTAGTAATTCATATAAAATAATAACTCAAGAGGAGATTGATCATAATGAATACACAAGTAATCGAAGCATTAAACAAACAAGTAGCAAACTGGAGCGTTTTATTTACAAAACTACACAACTTCCATTGGTACGTAAAAGGACCTCAATTCTTCACACTACATGAAAAATTTGAAGAGCTTTACACAGAATCAGCTACTCACATCGATGAAATCGCAGAACGCATTTTAGCAATTGGCGGCAAACCAGTAGCAACAATGAAAGAATACTTAGAACTATCTTCTATTCAAGAAGCAGCTTACGGAGAAACTGCAGAAGGGATGGTCGAAGCAATCATGAAAGACTACGAAATGATGCTAACTGAACTGAAAAAAGGTATGGAAATTGCTCAAGAATCTGACGATGAAATGACATCTGACCTACTACTAGGCATCTACACAGAACTAGAAAAACACGCTTGGATGCTACGTGCGTTCTTGAATCAATAATAGACTTAAAAGCGGAGGTGACTCGCTCAGAACAGGAGGGCATTGGAGCTCCTGACGAAGAGGCGCTTTTTGCCTCGCAGGAAGGCGCGAAATGACCGACTGTTCTAGTCACCGGAGCTGGATACCACTAAAAGCGGAAGCGGCTCGTACAGGGTCGCTTTTTTCTATTTAGTGGTCGCGCAAGTCGGGACATGAAATTATACCGATCGCAACTCGCAATATATCGACGTTTCGACAAAGAATATCGATTTACCAACAAATAACGACAATAATAGCACTCCCCTTCACTACTTTTATCAATATATTACAATCTCTTTTATGTTAAAATATAGGAAACACCCTTTAGTAAAATAGATCCAAAAAAGCTTTTCCATATTCATCATTTACTACTTAAATGGCGGGAGTGGTTCAGTTGAAAGACTACTTAATTAGAGCATTTTTTGCGTTAATCACAGTTGGGATTGTCTTACTTATAGCTAATATTTTCAATATGCGTATCGAGGTTAAAGACTATGCTTTCCTCGTTGTTGTAGCAATTGGTGGCGGCTGGGGTGGCTGGTACCTGTATAAAAAACAAAGTAATCAAAATGATAAAGGCATTCCGAAGTAATATGGAATGCCTTTTTTGTATAATACACAATTTAGCTTAAATCACTAATAAAAGCAGTCCCCCCAAAAACATCATACAAATCCATATTCTATGGTAAATAAAAAGAATTCATTTTGAATATAGAAATAGTCCAAAATCTTGCATAACAGAGGTATGACCCATTTGCCGCAACATTGTGGCTATATTCCCACGGTGGTATGCTCCGTGGGTGACCACGTGTAGTATTGTTTCAGAAACCGTCGTATCCAGGTGCCCAACATATGGATTATCAACCTCAAACACTTTTTCATAATCTTGTTGACTACTTAAAAGTTCTTTATATCGTTTAGATAATTCATAAAAACTAGTTTCCATTTCCTCAATATTTTTTGTTTCCAGCTGTTCTTTCAATTGGTCTGTTTGTACCATTGCATCACTCATGCTTTTACCAGAAATAATCTCAAGCCAGGCTAAATCTGTGAGGTATATGTGAGACATTACTTTTGCCACCGAAGAAAAACCACTCTTAACTTCCTTATGGAAAATGTCTTGCGGTAGTTCTTTTAAGCGATTTAAAATAACTTCATTTGCCCATAAGTGGTAGTTATACATTTTTAATACAGAACGACCCATGCTCATTTCTCCTCCAATTTTCGTTTTAATGATTAGATTATGATGCATAGCTGATTAAAAATTCCCAAAGGATTACATCTATAAAATTTATTCTGATTTCGATTAAAAAAACCTCTATTAACTTCATAAAAACATTCGCTATCTTCCACAATCTGACCCTTTAACGGAACAATTCTATGTCACTCAATAATTCCTTACTCACCTTTTATTCAGATCTTCTTTTTTTAGTCATCAAAATATCCCTCCATCTACTTCCCCTCTTCGAACGATTTCACATCTCTCTATCAATATATTTAACCAAATTAAAAACACATGTCTTTTTAAAATAAACTTACATGCGTTTCCAAAAATCCATATAAAAAACAAAGTAATCAAAGTGATAAAGGCATTCCAAAGTACTACGGAATGCCTTCTTTTTATTGCCGTCTATAAAAAATAATAAAATTCAAACCGCTAATACAACCAATCGCAATAAACATGTTAAAACTCTGCACATCTCCACCTAGATCATACTCATCAACGATAAACCCAGACATAAACAACGTTATCGCGGAAACACCGATACACAATATCGAAATAAACCAAAGCGAAAATTCATTAATTAGCTCTTTCTTCTGTGTTGAAACAATTAGCATAACAAGAATGGATGCTGCTAAAATACTTTTAAAAACAGGACGTAAATACACAAACTCTTCCATCTATTTCTCCTTTTCCAAAAACATTATATCTCAACATTAACATATTTAACCAAATTAAAAACACATGCCTTTTCAAGATAAAATGACATGTGTTTCCAAAAATCTCTATACAATTGTATTATGATAGTTGCTTCCATTTCGTCCCCAAAACCGGACGCTCGTAATTTTGAATTTCATGAATTAATTTATCTGCCGTATCAGCTGAAACGATTAACTCTTTATTCGATGGGTTCATAAATCCCTCTTCAGCTGCACGTTCAACCATTTGCAGAATTGGTCCGTAAAAGTCTTTAATGTTCAATAAACCAACCGGCTTATCATGTATACCAATTTGTGACCAACATACAACTTCAAATAGCTCTTCAAAAGTTCCATATCCGCCTGGTAGTGCAATGAAAGCATCCGCAAGCTCTGCCATTTTCGCCTTGCGCTCATGCATCGTTTCTACTTCAATTAATTCTGTTAATCCTGTATGCACAATCTCTCCTCGAAATAGACCGCGAGGCATAACCCCTGTTACACGCCCACCTAAGCGAAGAACTTCATTCGCTACTTCTCCCATTAATCCAACGCATGAACCACCGTATACAAGCTCATAATCGTTTTCAACAAACATTTTTCCTAACTGAATTGCCTGTTCTTTAAACTCTGGTCTTTCCCCTAAATTTGAACCTGCAAACACACAAATCTTTCTCATCCCTACACCCCGAAACTATATATTGGTATGATACAATGAACATTGTACAACATATTGAAGGGATGAGGAAGAAATGGATATCGTTGCATTTCAAAGATGGGTTGAGGAATTTTACGAAAAACGAAGCTGGTCACAGTATAATGCCTTTATTCGCTTAAATTTCTTAACTGAAGAAGTTGGGGAAGTGTCACGAGTTGTTCGCGCTATTGAAATCGGCCGTGATCGTCCTGATGAAGATGCGAAAACAGAAGAAGAGCTAAAACAAGAACTAAAAGAAGAACTTGGTGATGTACTTTCTAACCTTATTATTCTTTCGCAAAAATATGATTTAGATTTACAAGACATTATGGACGCACACGTCACAAAGCTTTCGAAAAGGTTCGAAGCATCCAAATGAGAATATTATCAATTATGGTATAATATTCTTGTCACAATAATAAGGGGGATTTTATGTTATCTAAAAAATTGCACGACGCATTAAATGAACAAATGAACTTTGAATTTTACTCTGCCCACGCTTATATGGCAATGGCTGCTTACTGTACAGCCGAGAGCTATGATGGATTCGCTAACTTTTTCCTTGTACAAGCTGAAGAAGAACGTTTCCACGCAATGAAGCTTTACAACTATATTAATGACCGCGGAGAGCGCGCTATTATTACTGGATTTGATAATCCAAATAACGAATATGAATCTGTATTAAACGCTTTTGAAGTGGCACTTGAGCACGAGCGTGAGGTAACAAAACGTATTTACAACTTATCTGATATCGCTTGGGATGAGCGTGAGCACGCAACAATTACGTTCTTAAAATGGTTCGTTGATGAGCAAGTAGAAGAAGAAGCTTCATTTGATAGCATCATCCAAAAATTAAAACGTATTACAAGCGATTCAAACGCACTATTTATGCTAGATGCTGAATTAGAGAAACGTACATTTACACCTCCAGCTGAGTAGTATTTCAATCACCTTAATGAATATATTAAGGTGATTTTTTTATTTCTTCTCTTAGCTTAATAACCTTAGCCACATCCTTCTTATAAAGCCCTGAAACCTTTTCAACAAAGTCACTATGAGTAAAAGTCCCATCCCCTTCTTTCAACCTAATTCCTCCTCGCTGCGCTATTATACTAAAATAAAAAAAAGTCGTTTATCCCCCTAAGTGAGAGATAAACGACTTCTTTACTATTTTATTAAAGCATAACCCCAACGATAATCGCTGATAATATACTTACTAACGTTGCACCGTATACAAGTTTTAATCCGAATGAAGATACAACGTTTGCTTGTTTGCCATCGATACTCTTCGTTGCACCTGCGATAATTCCGATTGATGAGAAGTTCGCAAATGAAACAAGGAAGATAGATAAAATACCTACTGTACGAGCTGATAACTCACCAGCTACTTTTCCAAGGTCAAGCATTGCAACGAATTCGTTTGTTACTAATTTCGTTGCCATAATTTGTCCTGCTGTTAGCATCTCTGATGTTGGAATACCCATTACGAATGCTAATGGTGAGAAAACGTATCCTAAAATGCTTTGGAATGTGATTCCGAAAATTGAATCGAACACACCGTTAATTGCTGTAATTAATGCTACGAAACCGATTAACATCGCCGCTACTGTTACAGCGATAGAGAAACCAAGCATAATATATTCGCCTAACATTTCAAAGAATGTTTGTTTTTTATCTTCTTGTAATTCTAAAATGTCGTCTTCTTCTTTTACGTCATATGGATTAATAATATGAACGATAATGAATCCACTAAATAAGTTTAATACAAGTGCTGTTACTACATATTTTGGATCAATCATTTTCATGTAAGAACCGACGATTGACATCGATACTGTTGACATTGAAGATGCACAAAGTGTGTATAAACGATTTTTCGGTAATTTGCTTAATTGATCTTTTACTGTAATGAATACTTCACCTTGGCCGACAATTGCCGCTGCTACTGCATTATATGATTCAAGTTTTCCTAAACCGTTAATTTTACTTAATACGAAACCGACTGCACGAATGATGATCGGTAAAACTTTAATATGTTGTAAGATCCCAATTAGTACTGCTAAGAAAATAATTGGTAATAATACTGTTAAGAAGAATGGTGCTTGTCCATCGTTTGCTAGACCACCAAATACGAAATTAACCCCTGCTTCCGCAAATTTTAAAATAGCGCCAAACCCATCTGCAATCCCTTTTACTAATACAAATCCGACCTTTGTATTTAGTAAGAAATACGCAAGTACCAATTGAATGACAAGCATAAGTGCAATTGGTTTATATTTAATTTTCTTACGATCTGAACTGATAAGGAAACCTAGTACAAATACTACAAGTAAACCGACTAGAAACATTACTATTTTCATATGTGAATCCTCCACTTCTCCCACGATTTATTGGTCGTATAACGTATAACGAATGACGTCTGACCATTGATGTTAAAAAAATTTAAAACCCCTAAATACTATTCAACTGTTTTCTAAAATCAGTAAGCGTTTACATAAATTGCAATTTATAACAGGTAGTCTCTTCTTCTCTACCGTATTTAACGTCTGAAATGGATACCACCTACAAATCAAATTGTAAGCGTTATCTAATCGAAATGCAATATAAATTTTAAAAGATTTTCATATGTAAATATATTCCTCATTAATTGGTTTTTTTATGAAATTTATCACAAAAAAATAGCCCTAGCTACGAGCTAGGACCACCCTTTTTTATAACATAACACCAACGATAATCGCCGATAAAAGACTTACTAATGTCGCACCGTATACAAGTCGTAATCCGAATGATGAAACAACGTTTGATTGGTTTTCATCGATCCCTTTCGTTGCACCTGCGATAATTCCGATAGATGAGAAATTCGCAAATGATACAAGGAATACAGAAAGAATACCAACTGTGCGAGCTGATAATTCACCAGCTACTTTTCCTAGATCAAGCATCGCAACAAATTCGTTCGATACTAATTTCGTTGCCATGATTTGTCCCGCCGTTACCATCTCTGCTTGCGGGATACCCATTACGAATGCTAATGGTGAGAAAATATATCCTAAAATAGCTTGGAATGTAATACCGAACATTGAATCAAACAAGCTATTAATTGCTGTAATTAACGCTACGAAACCAAGTAACATTGCCGCTACTGTTATCGCGATTGTAAAACCAAGCATAATATATTCGCTTAGCATTTCAAAGAATGATTGTTTTTTCTTATTTTCTAATTTCAGTGTATCTTCTTCTTCTGTAATATCGTACGGGTTAATAATATGAATAATAATGAAACCACTAAATAAATTTAATATAAGTGCTGTTACTACATATTTCGGTTCGATCATTTTCATATAAGAACCTACGATTGACATTGATACTGTCGACATGGAAGATGCACATAATGTATATAAACGATGTTTTGGGATTTTACTTAATTGATCTTTTACTGTAATAAATACTTCTGCTTGTCCAACAATGGCAGCCGCTACTGCGTTATATGATTCTAGTTTTCCTAGACCATTTACCTTACTTAACAACGTACCAATTGCCCGAATAAATATCGGTAAAATTTTAAAGTGTTGCAGAATTCCGATTAAAACGGCAAAGAATACGATTGGTAATAACGCTGTTAAGAAGAATGAAACCTCTCCTTTATTAACAAGACCACCAAATACGAAAACGATTCCAGCTTCCGCATATCCAAGCAGCGCGCCAAATCCATCTGAAATTCCTTTTACTAAAATATAACCAACTTGCGTATTTAATAAGAAATAACTTAACACTAGCTGAATAACAAGCATGATTGCGATTGGTTTATACTTAATCTTCTTTCGATCGGCACTTATAAGAAAACCGAGTACGAATACAACGAGCAATCCTACAAGAAACATAACAAACTTCATTAATAAAATCCTCCATTTAACTCTTCATTAACGTTGAACGTCTGACCACTCAAAATAAGAAATAATCCGAACTTTCCATTTCTCCTCCAAAACCTTCAATCGGATAGGAAAGATCATAAAACCTCTTGTTTCAAAGGCATTTTCCATTCTAACATAAATCACAACTCATATCCGCACTTTTCTTAAAAAAATTACATTTTATTATAAAACATTCATTAATGTTCGTCTTTTACACTATATAGCGAAACTTTAATCAGTGTCATCCCCACTGATTATCAGTCCACACCAATTAGGAGTTTTACTGCTCACAAGTAGCCGGATAAAACAAAAAAATGAGCATCAAGTTTCACTTGATGCTCACCTCATTATACTGCTTTTTCTTTATCAGCTACCGCTAGCTTATCCCAACACTCTGTATTGTTCAAACCTGGAATAGACTCCGCATAGAATACTGGATCTTTTCCTTGTTTCTTTTGCTTTACATAATCTGATAATGCCGCGAAAGCATACTTAGAAAGGAATACGATCGCAACTAAGTTAATAATAGCCATAATACCCATGAATAAATCTGCTAAATCCCAAACGATTTGAATTGTTGCTACAGATCCTAACATAACCATACCAAGTACCGCAATTCGATAAACATTTAGTAGCACTTTACTTCCATTTAAGAATTCAATATTTGTTTCACCATAGTAGTAGTTACCTACTAATGAACTAAATGCAAACAAGAAGATTGCAACTGCTACAAATATAGAAGCCCACGGTCCGATATGTTGGCTTAATGCTTGTTGCGTTAATTGAATTCCGTTTAAATCAGCCGCTCCAGGCACATCTGATAATAAAATAATAAATGCTGTACAACTACAAATTAATAATGTATCTGTAAATACCCCTAAAGTTTGAATGAAACCTTGTTTAACTGGGTGCGTTACGTTTGCAGTCGCAGCTGCATTCGGCGCACTACCCATACCAGCTTCATTTGAGAATAATCCACGTTTTACCCCTAGTAAAATCGCAGCTCCTAATCCCCCACCTACTACTTCTTTAATTCCGAAAGCATGTAAGAAAATTTCTTTAAATACATATGGAATTGCCGTAATGTTTGTTACAACAACGAATAATGCCACCGCTACATATATAATTGCCATTACTGGAACAATCATTTCAACCGCACGAGCAATACGTTTTACTCCGCCGAAGATAATGATTGCCAGTAAACCAGCCATAAATAGACCTACAAATTTACCATCTGTGTTAAATGCTCCATCAAAAGCTGCCGCTACTGTGTTTGACTGCACGGCGTTGAAAATTAATCCGAAACTAACTGTTATTAAAACAGAGAAGACAACCCCTAGCCAGCGTTTCTTTAAACCCTTTTCCATATAATACGCTGGGCCACCGCGGAATGCATTCCCATCTTTTACTTTATAAATTTGCGCTAATGTGCTCTCTACAAATGCAGAAGCACCCCCAATTACCGCAATTAACCACATCCAAAATACTGCTCCTGGGCCACCTGCTGAGATTGCGATAGCTACACCAGCTAAGTTACCAGTACCTACACGAGAAGCTGTACTCATACAAAAAGCCTGGAACGATGATACACCACTCTTCTCTTTTTGCGCTTTCCTCGTTTTCGAACTTGCCCCATCCCCAAGCAATCGAATCATTTCACCGAAGTAACGAACTTGGACAAATTTTACACGAAACGAAAAGTACAGTCCTAACCCAATTAACATCGCAATAATGACATATGACCAAAGGACATTATTTATATCCCCAATTATATTCGTTAAAAAATCCATAATCGCATTGCCCCCTCTTCCTAACAATAAGAAAATTATATTCTAAAAACTTTTAGTAATCAAGAACTTTATGTTAGGTTTTATGACATGAGTACGTTAAATCTTTTAACGTATATGTTTTTCCACGTAAAAACATAACCAGTACGTGCATGTATCCAACACTCAATCAATCATCCCATTCGGCCAGTCATACTTTTAAAACAGTGCATTCTCTACAAATAACGAGAATAATGAACAAACAAAATTATATTAATAATCCCCTCTCACCCTTTTCATCATTTACTACAACAAAAAAGACGAGCATCGAATTTATCTCGACGCTCGCCTTTTCATTACACTGCTTTTTCTTTATCCGTTACCGTTGGCTTATCCCAACACTCTGTATTCGTTAAACCTGGAATAGAATCTGCACTGAAGACTGGATCTTTTCCTTGTTTCTTTTGTTTCACATAGTCCGCTAATGCTGCATATGCAAATCGTCCAAGAAGTGTAATCGCAATTAAGTTTGTAATTACCATTAGACCCATAAATAAGTCTGCCATATTCCATACAACTTGAAGTGTGGCAACAGAACCGAATAATACCATTCCAACTACCGCAATACGGTAAATCGTTAACCAAGTTTTACTTTGTTTAATGAATTCAATATTGGTTTCACCATAATAGTAGTTTCCTAAAAGTGAACTAAATGCAAATAAGAAAATAATAATCGCTAGGAAGCTACTTGCCCATGGACCGATTTGTGAACTTAATGCATTTTGTGTTAATTCAATACCTTCTAAATTTGTTGCTTTATATGCACCAGAACATAGTACGATAAATGCTGTTGATGTACATACTAAGAATGTATCTACTAATACTCCAATTGTTTGAATAAAACCTTGTTTTGCTGGATGCGTTACATCAGCTGTTGCTGCCGCATTTGGCGCACTCCCCATACCCGCTTCATTCGCAAATAATCCGCGCTGAATACCAAACTTCATTGCAGCACCGATACCGCCACCTACAGCTGAATCTAAACCAAATGCACCTTTAAAGATTTCTGTGAAAACATCCGGTATTAAATAGAAGTTTTTAATAACAACGAAAACAGCTACTGCAATATAAATAATTGCCATCGGCGGAACAATCATTTCTGACATACGCGCAATACTTTTCACACCGCCAAAAATAATAATCGCAACTAATGCTGCAAGTACAATCCCTACAACATAACGCTCAATGCCAAAAGCATTTTTAAATGCTAACGTCACTGTATTTGCTTGTACTGAGTTAAAAATTAAACCGTAACTAATTGTAATAAGGATAGAGAACCAAATTCCCATCCAACGTTTATTTAAACCTTTTTCCATATAATAAGCAGGACCACCACGGAAGCCACTGCCATCTTTTATTTTATAAATTTGCGCAAGCGTACTTTCTACGAAACTTGAAGACGCTCCGATAATTGCGATAACCCACATCCAAAATACTGCTCCAGGTCCGCCCATAGAAATAGCTAACGCTACACCAGCTAAGTTTCCAATACCAATACGAGCTGCTGAACTCATACAAAATGCTTGGAATGATGATACACTGCCTTTTTTACGTGTCTTTCCAGTTAATCCATCACTCATTAATCGAATCATTTCCCCTAAATGAGTAAGTTGTACGAATTTCAATTTAATAGAAAAATAAAGCCCTAAACCAATTAACATTGCAATAAGAATATATGACCAAAGAATTGTATTCGTTGATGAAACGAATTGTTCTAACATATTCATACAATTAATCCCTCCTTTTCTCCATAAATCGAATTATATTCAAAATATATTCAAAAATCAACATTTTTCGACATTTTATGACTCCCAAATATTAGGGTCATAACACGAATTCAATGTTCTTTTATGACTCCACATTCACTAGTTGCACATACTAAAACAAAGCATAATTATCTAAACAACACCATTGACAAAATCATAAACCTGTAACTATAATGATTACAACGGGTTGTAACAAACCCAATTACAATACATTCATTTACTTTCAGATATACACTTTAACAAAACACTTTGGAGGGATTTATTATGAAAATTGGAATCATCGGAGCAACTGGTAAAGCAGGAAGTCGTATTTTAAAAGAAGCATTAGATCGCGGACATGAAGTAACTGCAATCGTAAGAAGCGCTGCAAAAATTACAGAAGAAAATGTAAAGATTTTAGAGAAAGATGTATTCACTCTTACATCTAACGACCTACAAGCATTCGATGTAGTTGTAAATGCATTCGGTGCTCCAGCCGGACAAGAACACCTTCACGTAGATGCAGGAAACGTACTTATCGAAGCTATGAAAGGTGCACCTAATACAAAATTACTTGTTGTTGGCGGCGCTGGTAGCTTGTTTGTAGACGAAGAAAAAACAACACGTGTATTTGATACACCAGGTTTCCCAAATGAATACCTTGCAACTGCTCAAAACCAAGGGAAAAACTTAGAAATCTTGCAACAAACAAACGATATTACTTGGACATTTATCAGCCCTTCTGCACTATTCGCATTAGGAAAACGCACTGGCTCTTATACAGCTGGCAAAGACAATCTTCTTGTTAATGCGAAAGGTGATAGCTACGTAAGTTACGAAGACTTCGCGGTAGCAGCACTTGATGAAATCGAAAATCCAAAACATGTAAACGAACGCTTCACAGTTGTTTCAGAAGCTGAGTAATAGAAAAAAGCTCGTAAACATAATGTTTACGAGCTTTTTTATCATCTGTTATATTGATTCGGTTTATGCGGTTCATTTGGTGTATAGGGTTTATTTGGTTTATTATCATGACCATTTGCTTTTTTCCAACTTACCGCCAACTCTGGACTTGTTTTTTCTTCACTACGCTCAAGTAACACAACCGCATTTTGAATCGTTGGTGTTCCTTTATGAGCAATTCCTTGTAATTTCGTTAAATTTCCTGATACTTTAAAGCTAAATCCACCCGCTGGTGTTTGTTTCGGAATTAAAATGCGGAATTTCTCTCCTACATTAAATTCAGTTTTCGCCTCGCCTTTTTCATTTACGAACTTCGCGCCTTCTGGTGCACCTGTTGCTTGCACTTTATACGTTCCACTTTTCGCGTTTGTTTCTACTGTATATAATCCTGTTTCAAAGAAATCATTTTTCAATACTGCTTGTTGTTCTTCTGATGGTACTACACTCATCGTAATTTCTTGTAGTTCTTCACTAGCGTTTGCTTTCGCAACGATATCTTTCGTTACTTTTTCTACATTTTTATTACGGAAATCTATATCGTTAATATCAATTTGTTTTAACGCATTCCACACCGCGAGCTGCGTTGCGTAATGTGCCTCTCTCCAATCGGAAACGCCTAATTCTTGTGGACTCTTCTGCGGATACCCGTTTAATAGTACACGGTATACGTTAATATCTACTTTACCCATTTCAGGTAAGTCTTGACCGCTCGGAGATTTCAAATCTACATTTAAGCAAAATGCAATTTTTCCATCTGCCGTTTTAATAAGCTCTGTTCGAATTGGTTTCTTCTTTGACCTACTATAACTCCAATCCATTTCATACTTTGTATGATCCATAACTTCCGCGAATGCTTTTTGAAGTGGAAATAATAAGTTCGCAAATACAAATAAAACACTCAAAAAAGCGGCCATTAGCTTGAACGATCGTTTTATATTCATGTTTACAACCCCTTATAAAATAACAGATTTAATACTGTTTATTATTTAGTTAGAAACTTTTTTTATGCATAAGCAAAACAAAAAAGAGTGCAAACTGTTTGCACTCTTTCTTCCACTATAAGTTTAGAAATCAAAGTTATCAGGATCTGGACCGACGCGGTGGTCTTGATTTAAAGCATCAATCTTTTCAATGTCTTCTTTTGTTAATTCAAAATCAAATATACTTGCATTCGCAATAATACGATGTTCTTTCGTTGACTTCGGAATTGTTACAACTTCATTTTGAAGATCCCAGCGTAAAATGATTTGCGCTGTTGTTTTACCGTACTTATCAGCAACTTCTTGTAATGTTTCATTATCTAACAACTGACCTTGCATAAGTGGTGACCATGCTTCCATTTGGATTCCTTGCTCTTTACAGAAAGCTTGTAATTCTTTTTGTGTTAAACGTGGGTGATATTCTACTTGATTAATCATCGGTTTAATCTCTGCGCCTTCTAGTACATCCTTCAGATGATGGATTTGGAAGTTACTCACGCCAATTGCACGCACACGCTCTTCTTTATAAAGTGTTTCTAACGCTCTCCACGTATCTTTGTATTTCCCTTCAACAGGCCAATGAACAAGATATAAATCTAAATAATCTAGCTCTAACTTTTTTAAACTCTCTTCATATGCAGCAAGTGTTGTTTCATATCCTTGATCTGCATTCCACACTTTTGAAGTAATGAATAAATCTTCTCGAGAGATTCCCGCTTCTTTTATACCAGCGCGAATGCCTTCTCCAACTGCTTTTTCATTCCCATAAATCGCAGCTGTATCGATACTGCGGTATCCTTCTTTAATCGCCACTTTCACAGCCTCTACAAGTTCTGGTCCATCTTCTACTTTAAATACACCTAAACCGAACCAAGGCATTTCCACACCATTATGCAATGTTGTTTTACTTTGTAAATTTTTCATTATATTTTCTCTCCCTTATTTCACTTGATCTCTTTTCTCTAATGTCATACTCCACGCTGTTAAAATAACAGCCCCTGCTACCATAATTCCGCCTACCCAAGCTGTATGAATTAACCCTAACGAGTTCGTTACAATACCGCCTAAGTAAGCACCAAGAGCAATTCCTGCGTTAAATGCTGCAATGTTAATCGCTGATGCCACATCAACAGCACTTGGAACAAATCTCTCCGCTAATATAACAACATACACTTGTAGCCCTGGAACATTCATAAATGCAAATAATCCCATAAAAATAATTGTGACTAACCCAGCGACTTTAAAAGGTGCTGTAAATGTTAAAACGAATAATACAATCGCTTGAATAAAGAACATGTAAAATAGCGCTCGAATTGGATTATGGTTCGATAATTTTCCGCCGACCATATTCCCAATCGCAATTGCAATCCCGTACACTAATAAAATGATTGTAACGGTACTCGATTTAAATCCCGTTACCTCTTGTAATAGCGGAGATAAATACGTAAATGTTACGAATGTTCCCCCGTATCCTAATGCAGTAATGATGAAAACAAGTAATAGTCTTCCATTCGTGATAAGTTTGAATTGATCACGAAATGATACGGATGTACCTTTTTTCAAGTTAGACGGAATCAGCATACTATTGGCGATGAAAGCAACAATTCCAATCGCAACAATTACCATAAAGGAAGCTCTCCAGCCAAACTGTTGACCAATGAACGTTCCAATCGGTACACCTGTAATCGTCGCAACCGTTAAACCAGTAAACATAAAGGCAATTGCACTAGCTCGTTTATTCTCTGGTACAAGTGCGGCCGCAATTGTAGATCCGATTGACATAAAAACGCCGTGTGCGAAAGCAGATACAACCCTAGCGATAAGTAACACAGTAAAACTTGTTGCTACCGCTGCAATCCCATTACCAATAATGAAAATAATCATAATCCACATTAATAATGTCTTTCGCGACATACTAGCTGTTAGCGAAGTTAAAACAGGAGCACCGAATGCTACCCCTAATGCATATAAAGAAACCGTTAAACCCGTTGTTGTAACGGAAACATGTAAATCTTCTGAAATAGATGGTAATAATCCGACGCTAATAAACTCGGTTGTACCAATTCCAAATGCACTAATTGCTAGTGCTAATAATGCAAATATACTTCTGCGATTCGTCTGAACTTCCGAAGATGATACTGTATATGAATTCAATTGAACTCCTCCTTAATTCGAGAAATCCAATCATAATAGTATGATAAAAAGGCCTTTTTATCTTCTACAAAAATAATGTTACTGCTGATATATGCTATTATGAATGGCTTCACTCTTTTTTTGAAGAACGCACTTTAAAGTACGATAGGTACCAAAAAGTAACATAGGTACTTTTTAGTACCGTACTACTCATTTCCCTCTTACGTATGCTATTATGAAACATATTCAACACGATAAAAAGTACGTACTTTAAAGTGCTATAGGCACTAAAAAGTAACATTTAACTTATTTAGCTTCTTTTGTTGAAGAACTGAAATTTACATTCATCAAAGGAGGTTTTTATATGAAGAAATATAATATTCCTGTCGAGGCGACTTTAGAGGTCATCGGTGGAAAATGGAAAGTCGTTATTCTTTGCCATTTAACGAAAGGTACAAAGAGAACGAGTGAACTAAAACGTTTAATGCCTGGTATTACACAAAAGATGTTAACACAGCAATTACGCGAGTTAGAAGTAGACGGGGTTATTCAAAGAAAAGTATACAATCAAGTACCACCAAAAGTAGAATATTCCCTTACTGACTACGGATGGTCTTTAGAATCAATTCTCGATTCTCTTTGTACTTGGGGCGAATGCCATCTTGAAAAAAGTGGTAACACATCGATGCTAATTACAGAGGGTGAACAATAAGAAAAAGGAAAAAATGAACATAAATTTGTCCATTTTTTCCTTTTTCCCTTTATATATATGTACATTTCTAATTTAAGCAAAATAATTTATGCGCTTTCATGCCTTGTCAGTACTAGGTTATACGCTCAATATCAAATAATTAGGAATCATTTTTATGTTAACATAGGTGTATATAGTATATAATATAGGATATATATTATATACACTTTCCGATAAAGGAACTTTCCATTATGCGGACAAGCCATGTATCGGACAGTTCATAAATAATAGGTAGGACATTATGGTTTTGGATTTATGATTTCAGCTTACTTGCTATCATAAATTTAAAGGCATTTTATTGTGCTTTGTGAAACTTTGTATAAAGTTTCGCAAGCGTTTAACTTACCTATCAAAAATAAGAGTATTGCTATCGTAAAGGAGAATTGGAGATGCCAGAAACTATGACTCAAACAAAGCCAGAACAAGAAACTGTACAAATTTCTGCTAGCCAAGGACAACTTGATGTACTTGATCAGTTGTTAAAACCTGAGGTACAAGAATCATTAACTACACTAGTAGAACAGCTTCCAAAATTAACTGAGCTTGTTAATATTTTAACTAAGTCTTATGACTTCGCTCAAACTGTTGCTACTGATGAAGTATTAAAAAGCGACACTGTTAGTGCAATCACAGAGCTTGTAGAACCTGTAAAAGATACAGTGAAAGGCATGGCTGCAACTGCTATCGAAGCGAAAGATCGTGCTGACGAAAGCAACGAAGTTATCGGCCTGTTCGGTCTATTAAAATTACTAAAAGACCCACAAGCACAAAAAATGTTCCGCTTTGTGAACGCATACCTTCAAATTAGTGCAGAACGTAACAATAAATAATTTAACTTATAACAACAATTAGTAAAGACGGGGGATATCATACTATGTCAAAACAAATTGTCATCTTAGGCGCTGGTTATGGCGGTCTTCTTGCCGCTTTAAACGTACGTAAATATTACAGCAAATCAGAAGCACAAGTTACAGTGATTAACCAATACCCAACACACCAAATCATCACTGAACTACACCGCCTTGCAGCTGGTAACGTTGCTGAGCAAGCAATTGCAATGCCACTTACAAAGCTTTTCAAAGGTAAAGACATTGATCTTAAAATCGCAACAGTTGAGTCATTCTCAGTTGATAGCAAAGAAATTAAACTAGCTGGTGGCACTACTTTATCTTACGATGCACTTGTAGTTGCTTTAGGAAGTAAAACTGCTTACTTCGGTATTCCAGGACTAGAAGAAAACAGCATGGTATTAAAATCTGCTGCTGATGCAAACAAAATCTACAAACACGTTGAAGACCGTATTCGTGAATACGCGAAAACGAAAAACGAAGCTGATGCTACAATCGTAATCGGTGGTGGCGGATTAACTGGCGTTGAGCTAGTTGGTGAGCTTGCTGACATTATGCCTAAACTTGCAAAAAGCCACGGCGTAAATCCAAAAGAAGTTAAACTTCTTCTTGTTGAAGCAGGTCCAAAAATCCTTCCAGTATTACCAGACCACTTAATCGAACGTGCAACTACTAGCTTAGAAGCACGCGGTGTTACATTCTTAACAGGTCTTCCTGTAACAAACGTTGCTGGCAATGAAATTGACTTAAAAGACGGTCAAAAACTTGTTGCTAACACATTCGTTTGGACAGGCGGCGTACAAGGTAACCCATTAATTGGTGAATCAGGTCTTGAAGTAAACCGTGGACGTGCAACTGTTGATGCACACCTACAATCTACTTCTCACAAAGACGTATTCGTTGCTGGAGACAGCGCTGTTGTCTTCTCTCCAGACGGTCGTCCATACCCACCAACTGCACAAATCGCTTGGCAAATGGGTGAGTTAATTGGATACAACTTATACGCAGCACTAGAAGGCAAAGCTTTCGAAGAGTTCGCACCTATTAACTCTGGAACACTTGCTAGTCTAGGACGTAAAGATGCTGTTGCTACAATTGGAGCAAGCAATACTCCACTTAAAGGCTTACCAGCATCATTAATGAAAGAAGCAAGTAACGTTCGTTACTTATCACACATTAAAGGTCTATTCAGCTTAGCTTACTAATCTGAATATAAGCCCGAATCATGCCCGGCATGGTTCGGGCTATTTTTATCCGTAATATTCTCTACTTACTTATATTCGGCAAAGAATTACTATAACCCTTTTTAATTATCTAAATATACTGACTTTTTCGCATCGAAATTGTGTATATGAAAAAAGTGAAAGCATCTTTCTTACTTCCACTCTTCCACAAAAATTATTATCCCAATTTCACTAAGCTGTAGTTCTTCTTCCCTTTACGAATAATAATAAATCGTCCATCAAATGAATTTTCTACAGTAACATCTGTACCCACATCCATTACTTTTTCACCATTCATAGATATAGCTCCATTATTAATGTCTTCACGTGCTTGTCTTCTAGATGGTTCAATCCCTAAATCAACTAGCCACTCTACGATATTTTTCGTCTCTTTTGAAGACTCAAATGTCGGCATCTCTTTAAAGCCTTGCTCAATTTCATCAGCTGTTAACGATTTAATATCTCCGCTAAATAACGCTGCTGTAATTTTCACTGCTTGCGAAAATGCCTCTTCTCCATGAACGAATTTCGTCATTTCTTCCGCTAATACTTTTTGTGCTTCACGTTTATGAGGCTCTGTTTCTACCTTTGCTGCCAATTCATCAATGCGCTCTTTCGTTAAGAACGTAAAGTATTTCAAGTATTTAACTACATCACGGTCATCTGTATTCACCCAGAACTGGTAAAATTCAAACGGTGTTGTTTTTTCCGAATCAAGCCAAACCGCACCACCTGCTGATTTACCAAACTTCGTACCATCTGATTTTAATAATAATGGAATCGTTAATCCAAATACTTTCGCTTCATGACCTTCTAACTTACGAATTAAATCTAAACCACTCGTAATATTTCCCCATTGGTCACTACCACCAATTTGCAGTTGAACATCTTCTTTTGTGTATAAATGATGGAAATCCATCGCTTGCAAGATTTGGTATGTGAACTCTGTGAAAGAAATTCCAGTGTCTAAACGACTTGCTACAATATCTTTTGCTAACATGCTATTTATGCTAAAGTTTTTGCCGTAATCACGTAAAAATTCAATAATGTTTATCTTATGTGTCCAGTCATAGTTATTTACCATCTTCACTTCGCTATTGCCGCCGAAATCAAATAGCTTTTTCATTTGTGCTGTTAACGCATCCACATTATACTGGACTACTTCTAACGTTTGCAGTTGACGCTCTGATTGACGTCCACTCGGGTCACCAATTGTTCCTGTTGCCCCGCCAATTAAAATAACAGGATGATGACCAGCTAATTGGAATCTCTTCATCATCATAAACGGAATCAAATGTCCGATATGCATACTATCACCAGTCGGATCCACTCCGCAGTATAGTGAAATCTTTTTCTCTTCTACTAGCTTACGTAAACCTTCTTCATCTGTCTGTTGATTCACAGCACCGCGCCATTCTAATTCATCAATAATATTCATGTTTTGTCATCCCCTTTATTTTTTGAAAAACAAAAAGTCCCTATGTCTATGACATAGGGACGATTATTCACCGTGTTACCACCCAGTTTGTATAAATAGCATAGCTACTCATACCACTCTTAGCAAGAATATCGATTGCCAATCCGCTTAGCATTACCTAAGATACTCCAGAGTGTAATTCACAAGTTTGTTTGTGCTAGGTTCCAGCACCCCTAGCTCTCTTTGATAACAGTGACAAACTGCTACTGGGCTCTTTCAACGTATATTATTTGTTAAATTATTAGCCATTATATTGAATTGAAAACAAAATGTCAACAATATCCAAATATTATTTCGAAATAATTCATACTTTATACGCTTTTTATTCAAAGATTATTGTATATCTTCTCCAATAATTCTTACTTCTCGCTCTAATTTTACACCGAATTTTTCTTCAACAGTTTTTTGTACGAAATGAATTAAATCGATATAATCTTGTGCAGTTCCGTTATCAACATTCACCATAAATCCAGCGTGTTTTAAAGAAACTTCCACTCCGCCAATTCGCTTACCTTGTAGCCCTGAGTCTTGAATAAGCTTACCTGCAAAATTATTTGGTGGACGCTTAAATACACTACCACATGAAGGATATTCTAACGGTTGTTTTGATTCACGCTTAAACGTTAAATCATCCATTTTTTCTTTAATTTCTTCACGCACACCTTCTTCAAGTTCAAATCTCGCTTCAAGAATAATATAATGATTGTTCGCAAATACACTCTTACGATATCCAAATTCAAATGCCTCTTTCGTTAAAGTACGTAGCTCTCCATCACCTGTCATTACAACAGCTTCTGTTAATACAAACGATACTTCACCACCATAAGCACCAGCATTCATATATAATGCTCCGCCAACTGAACCTGGAATACCACAAGCAAACTCAAGACCCGTTAAATTATGATCTAATGCAATACGTGATACATCAATAATTGCTGCACCACACTGTGCTACAATCGTCGTTCCTGTTACAGTAACACCTGTAATATGAATTAAACTTACTGTGATCCCGCGAAGACCACCGTCTTTAATAATAACATTCGATCCGTTTCCTAAAAACGTAACTGGAATATTATATTGGTTAGCATACTTTATCACTTCTTGAATCTCATCATAATTAGTAGGCGCAACAAATACATCTGCTTTCCCACCCACTTTAATGTGCGTATGATCTTTTAGCATTTCATCTTTCTTTACATGACCTTCAGGCAATACCGTACTTAAATATTTATAAACCTCTTGCATATTCATTTTACGATTCCTCTATTTCTATAATCTTTTTATCCCGCTAGCAACGGGCCCATAATATCCCCACATAAAAAATGCAATACAAATCAAAAGCTACAGTGGTGGATACAGTGTACCTAAAATCAATTCGAGACACCTATAAACCTCTTAAATTATAAGAGGTGCCACTCATATTAAAATATATATCGCATAATAAAGCAACCCAAATGGGCTACTAAACTCGACATGTAACCATATAGACAACAATTTGTAAAATATATAGGTTTTACAAAGTAATATCCTTCAATATCTTACTATATCATACGAAAAGAAAGTGGTATTTTTTTGTAATCTTTACTTTATTTTCTTCAACAAAAAAGATGCTCTTACTTAAGTAAGAGCATCCCTTTCATTTCCTTTTTAACTAATTTTATCTCGTCCACCTTCCTTTCACTTATTAGATAATCCGCGATACCTTTTATTTCATACAAAAGAGCACATCCAACAGAATGTGCTCTTTTAATACTCTTTAATTTATTTTTCGTTCTCTTCTTTTTCCTTATCAAACCATAGCAGCTCATCGTCATCAACTTCACCATTATAATTGATTAGAATCTCTTCTCCCGCTTTTATATCTTTGTAAGCAAAGAAGTTAAACATATGATTCTCAAAGACAATATCATACGTTGCATTCGGCTTATATGAATGATTAAATAACATGCCGTATCCTAAAAGGAATGCCGTATGATTTACCCCATACTCAAATGCGTAGTCAGCAAGTAACGTTTTCTCAATGTGTTCATGCTGTTCATTCGGATAAGAGATAACTGGTGCTGAGTGTATCAACTCACCTTTTTTAATATCACGAGTTGCAAATACACCTCTATTAAATTCTCCATCACTAAGTTCAGAAGTCTTAACTTCAATCATATGCGTCACCTATATAATTCTTTCTTGGAAGTATTTTAATTCCGCTATTTGCGGGGTTCAACTAATAATCAGTAGCGTATAGCCCCACTAATTAAAGTCTCACTTTATCTCCTTAAGCTTGGCAGAAAACTCAAAGAAAAGCAATTAAATTCCTATTAAGTATTCGTTTAAATGAAAAAGAGCACACATAGTGTGTCCTTTTCAATCAATATTACTTTTCTAAAATATCTTCTAGCAACTTCACTTGCTTGCTAACAGTATGCAACGTCTTCACCGATATATCATTTCGATGTTTTTCTTCTTCTACACTTGCTAACACTTCTTCCGTAGCCGCAGAAGTTTGCTGAATTACATTAGAAGCATGTGTAACATCCTTTACGATATTCGTCGTTTTAACCTGCAAGTTTTCTTGATGACCAACAATCTCTCTCATTACATCATTAATTGCATCAATAAACTTCCCTAAATCCGTTACATTTGTTAAAACACTTGCTAGCATTTCATTACATTCTTCTTGTACTTTTTCTGATTTCTCTACCTGCACTTCCACTTTACTTGCTTGATTACTAAACTCCTTCAAAATACCTTGAATTCTCCCCGCAGAACGATTCGATTCTTCGGCAAGCTTTAATACTTCATTCGCTACAATAGCAAATCCTTTTCCATGCTCTCCTGCTCTTGCAGCTTCTATATTTGCATTTAAAGCTAGCAAACTCGTCTGACTTGAAATATTCGTTATTACATCTACAATTTCATTAATTTGCTTCGACTGCATCATTAAATCTCTAAATATAATTCCTGATTGTGAAACAACATCATTTAAACTTCTCATATTCGCTTCAAAATTTCGTAAAGTATGTACACTACCCTTTGAAATCTCTAAACTTTCATCCACACGAATCGATGCATTTCTTACTTGAGATATAATTTGTTCAATATTCCCTTCCATATCGTTCAATACTTCTACTGAACGTGACATCATCTCTGATTGTGATTGAGTGCCAACTGCCACCTCTTCAAAAGCAAAATTAATTTCACTCATCGACTCCATCGATGTATTTATATTTTGTCTTAAGTGATTGAAATTACTATCTAGTTTCCCAACCGTTTCTTCAATAAGTCTTTGCGTTTCTTCTAGCTCCTGAGCTTTCCTCATTACTTCTTGCTTCTCATCACTTAAACGAGCTAACAGATTAGAGCCAATCTTCGTTACGCCCCACATTGCAATCGTTACAATCGCTAACAAGCTTGCGAAGTTTGCAGCTTCAGATGCCGCTGTATAAGCAAAAAATTGCTCCGGCCAATAACTACAAAGAATAAATGTGATAACAACCGCCACTCCGCCGAGAATGATAACGAGACGTTCACTTAAATAAATAAGTGAAACTGCTAGCGTAAAGTAGACCATTTGAAATACAGCCGGACTTTCATTAAAAGCTTGTACCATAATGAAAGACATAATAAGCAACATAAATGTCATGATATATTTATACATCGCTTCCATGCTTTCTATAAAAGTAAGAAGCGTTCCAAATACAACAACTGAAATACCGCAAACCCAAAACGCTATTGCTCTCTCTGTAAAAATATATCCGTAATACCCAATCGCGATTATTCCAAGAAAGAAACTACAAATCGTAATGAACAGCAATAAATGATTTTTCTGTGATTCTTTCTCAAGGTTAGAAAAACAAGTTCTCTTTAACCACTCCATATATGAAGCCCCACCTTCTACTTATACATATCAATTACTTCAGCTTAAATACCGCACTTACTGGGTTATGATCGCTATTTTCAAACTTTAAATCTTTCCCTTGTACATTTACAATTTCCACATTAGGTGAAACGATAAAACCATCAATAATCGTGACGAAGTTTTCACCCTCCACATATTTCTTCACATCATCTCTCACGGTCATAACAGACGGATCTACAGCCCACTTAAAGCCACCATCAGTAAAGTCCTTTGGTAACTCTACTAGCCACTCTGGGCGCTCTTTCACAAACTTCGGATCACTTAACTGAGAGTTCGAAAGTAATTGATTCCAATCTCCGCCCATTATTACGTAATCACCATTTTCATAATGCTTGTTCATATAGTCTTTTAAAAACTCTACTTGCTGTTTTCTAATTTTCCCGCCTTCATCATACGCAGACAAATGTAGATTTATGAGTCTAACAAACTTCCCATTATTAACAGGTATTTTATGCTCAACAATCGCTCTATCTAAATCAAACAAACGCTTTGGCCAAGGCTCCATTCCAGGAAGCTGGAACCTCTGCGCTGTTTGAACTGTATATTTAGAAAACGTACTTAATCCAGCCTCCGCATATCCCATTGGACTTGTAATTGGTACAGGGACCCATTTTGTATCATAGTTCTTTCCGAACGACGAAGCATAATCAGGTAATCCCTTTTTCAAAAATTCATGCCCATTTACATCAAAAGATCGCAGTGATTTTATATCAACTTCTTGTAATAACGCAAAATCACTATTCTCATTTTGTAAAAACGAAAGCATATTCTTTAAATTCGTTTCCGTTTGCTCTTTACTACTTGAACCAGATCTCTTTCCGCCATCCATAAAGAAATCTTGATCCTTATCTAATCCAGCATATCCAATATTAAATGTTGTAACTTTAAATTCATTTCCAAGCGCTAACACGCGTTCCTTATTATTTTCCACCTTCAAACTTATAACATTAGCCGGCTGTTCTTTTGTAAGTGTCATATACGCTAAAAAACCACCTACAACTCCCCCCCCTACTAAAATACATATAAGTACTATTTTTAATAATTTTTTCAAACGAACGACTCCTTTTCTAAAACTATCAATTTTACTTTTCTTTATTTTCAGTTAACTTAAACGGATGACAGACATACGAAACATTTTATCATATTGAAAACCTTATATCACTATATTTAGTTTATAAGTATAAATTCTCTATCTTAAACCATCACACACATACAAAACAGCTCCACTTCTTCACTGGAACTTATACGCAATTTTTAGTACACTATATGTAATAATCATAGGCGATGGAGTTCGCCATAACTGCTGCTTAGCTAATGACTCCTACCAGTATAACTACTGGTAGGAGTCTATTTTTTTGAGCAAGCTATTTAAAGAGGTGAAGAAATTGATTTATATTATCGTTGGCATAGCCGGTATATTAGGAGCCCTCTCTCGTTATTATTTAGGTCTTACTATTCATACTTCATGGCATCATTCATTTCCATTAGCTACGTTACTTATTAACTTAGCCGGCTGCTTCTTATTAGCGTGGCTAACTACGTATATCGCTCGGAGAAACATCTTGCCTTCAGAAATTATCACAGGCATTGGGACTGGATTCATCGGTTCCTTTACGACGTTTTCAACATTCAGTGTAGAAACTGTGCAATTAATCCATCATTCTGAATGGGGTACGGCTTTCTTATATGTATCATGCAGTGTACTTGGTGGCCTTATTATGTCGGGTCTTGGCTATACACTAGGTGATTTCTTAATTAAGAAACAGCTTACGGAAGGTGATCACTTATGATGGAAGCTTTATTAGTGGCAACTGGAGGTTTCTTCGGTGCTATTACACGATTTGCAATTAGCAATTGGTTTAAAAAAAGAAATAAAACTTCCTTTCCAATTGCTACATTTCTCATTAATATAACAGGCGCGTTTTTACTCGGATATATAATTGGAAACGGAGTCACTACAAGCTGGCAATTATTATTAGGTACTGGATTTATGGGTGCCTTCACGACGTTTTCAACATTTAAGCTAGAGTCCATTCAGCTCTTCAATCGTAAAAACTTTGGCATACTATTTCTATATTTAAGTGCTACTTATATAATCGGTATCCTTTTTGCATTCCTTGGAATGAAGCTAGGCGGAATATAAAAAAAAGAAAGCGACTCTTATCAGTCGCTTTCTTTATTATCATGCTGTCTTTTTTCGAAGCACCGAGAAAAGAGCCACACACAAAATTGCAACAATTCCAGTGAAAGTAAATAAATATGCTAACGGAATTAAGTAAAATGGCTCCACTAAAGTTCCGTCTGGTTTTACTTCAGAACCCATTACATTAAACATAATGATGCATAACACTCCTAAAAATATTGGACTAGAAGCTAATAAGTATTTTTTCATCATAATCTCTCCTTTTTATACTCTAAACTATTACCCGGCTGACACTGTAAGATTGAAAATTTAACCACTTTGATCTATTACTGTTTTTTTAACCTCGAAGTAATAAATCCAAATAATGAAATACCAATACCACTAAAGAACAGTAAATAACTTATTGGTACTAGGAAAAAATAAGGTTCTATAAGCAAACCAGTTCCATCCATTTTACTAGTTGCACCGTGTATGAATAAACAAGTAGCTCCTAATGATATCAATACAATTGCTAATAAATATTTTTTCATAATATATTCTCCTTTGATTTCACAATTAATTTATCTGCATTCCTTTTTACTATTATCACTACCATCATAATAAGCCCACTAAAATTTCAAGTCAACAGTTATTTATCGTTTTACAATAAATAATTGTTGTAAAACGCAATAAAAAAAGACTATAGACAATCATTGTCTATAGTCTTTTCACTCCATTATTTCGTTCTAAAATATTCCTTCTGAAACATACACATTCTTATCGCATTATGGTAATTGCCATCAACGAAGAACTCATCTTGAAGCTCACCTTCCACTATAAATCCGACCTTTTTATAAACGTGTACAGCTTTTTCATTCTCTTTATCGACAACTAAATATATTTTATGCATATTTAATACGGAAAAAGCGTAATCCATTGCTAAACGCGTTGCATCAGCTGCATAACCATATCCTTGATAATTCGGATCAATAATAATTTGGAATTCTGTTCTACGGTGAATATAATCAATTTCCACTAACTCGACCAATCCGACCATCTCATTATCTTTCTCAACGATAAATCGGCGTTCACTTTGATCATGTATATGTTTATCGTATAAATCCTGCAGCTCCACAAACGCCTCATATGGCTCTTCAAACCAATATGACATAATATGTGCATTATTATTCAGTTCGTGTACGAACTTTAAATCTTCTCGTTCTAATGGACGTAACTTCAATTCCTGATTCATCTTATAACCTCCAAGTAAAAGAAACCTCTTCACTTAATTTCTCAATTTTTTTCGATTTCAAACGCCCTAATTTCATTGTAAACTTTCAAGTAACTTGAAGGTCAAGATGTAAAAAGTAGTGCAAACAAAAGTCTGCACTACTACCCTTTCTTCAAATCCCTCATATTTGATATGTATAAAGCAATAACTAAAATAAGAATTGCCCCTGCGTATAATAACGTCTCCATTGGTTCCTCATGAGACACGATAATTAAACGAATTAACGCCGTAATTCCAATATAAATAAAATAACGTAACGGGAAATGATAGTTCGATTTAAAATACTTAATAATTAATGCAATGAACTCGAAGTATAAGAAATAGACGATGATACTTTCAACTAATTTATACGATGTATACTTCTTCGCTGAAAATATGTATTGAATAAAAGTAATTGTTTCGTTAATTAAAAAAATCGATAAAACAATGGACAATATGATTAACGCTATATTTAATATCCATTGTAAAACACTAGCGATAAAATGATCGATATCAAATGACTTCATTTTCTCTTTTAGCTCCCCTTCGTATAAGTACTTATTTATTATAGCAAAATTATACTTACAGAAGTGTTAAATCAAATATGATCGTCCTCTTTCACTATCACTTCACCATTCGGATATTTATGCTTAATATAGTCGCTTCCCCAATCACAAAGTACTTTTAAACCTTGTTTTAATGATTGTCCCTGTTCTGTAAGAGAGTATTCAACTTTCGGCGGCACTTGATTATATACTTTTCTAGATACAAGTCCATCCTTTTCAAGCTCTTTCAATTGTTCCGTAAGCATTTTTTGTGTAATACCGGTTACCAATCGTTTTAACTCACCCGTTCTTGTCGGTCCGCTTGTTAAATGATATAAAATGTGGGATTTCCACTTACCCCCGATTACATCCAAAACGACTTCAATTCTATTGTTATACTCTTTTTTCATATTGAACTCCTTCTGTATTTTGATAGGCACTTTCTCGTGCCTATGTCACGAGATGGTGTCTATATCACGGAAAAGTGCGTACTTTTCATAGTACCTGTACTATACCATAATGATGCATGTAAGCAACTTATAACAGAACATCAACTTAGTGGAGGTATTTTAAAATGAAAAAAGAAAATCGTACTACAAATTTTTATGATGTGATTCGTGAACGTCGTTCCGTTCGCTCCTATGATCCTTCAGTTGCAATCTCTGATGAAGAAATTAAAGAACTTTTAGAAGAGGCAATGTTAGCACCAAGTAGTTCAAACTTAAATCCATGGCGTTTCATGGTAATTACAGATCAAGATTTAAAAGAAATGCTCCATCCAATCGCTTTAAATCAACCACAAGTGTTAGAAGCATCCGCTATGATCGTAATTTTAAGTGAAAATAATGCCCACGAATTCGAACATATCAATAAAGTGAATGAACGTGCAGTAGCTGCTGGATTCATGACAGAAGAAGTTAAAAACAGACTGAACAACAGCATTCGTGAATTTTATGCACCTGTCAGTGACCAAGGAAAAAGAGAATGGCAAATGCTTGATGGTGGTTTGTTAGCTATGCAATTGATGCTTGCTGCAAAAGCAAGAGGATATGATACAGTTCCAATGCTTGGCTATAACGTTGCAGAATTCCGCAAAGCATTTAACGTTCCAGCAAACTTAACTGACGTTTTAATGATCGCATTAGGCAAAGCAAAAGAGCCAGGATTCCCAACAGTTCGATTAACTGTTGATGAAGTAACGTCTTGGAATGGCGAGTTTTAATCACAGTGTTTATCGTACTTTTGGAATGAAAGTACGATAAACACTATTAACGAAACTATGATGGTAGCAACCATAATCATAATGCAAAACTACAATCTAATCGAATAATACAAAAAAGAAAGGTGGAGAAAACAATGCTTGAAGTTTTAAATCGAATTAATGAATTAGCTAAAAAACAAAAAGAAAAAGGTTTAACAAAAACAGAATTAAATGAGCGCACAGAATTACGCGAGGAGTATCTTCAAATTATTCGCGGTCAAATCAACACCACTGTTACAGGATTAAAAATATTAGATCCTTTAGGAAATGACGTGACTCCTGAAAAATTAAAAGAGCTACAAAAGCTATCACTAAACACAGATAACAACGCATGAAAATACCCAGCTCCTTTGTTACTTAATGATTCATCTAATAGTACGTTTGCTTAGATGCATCATTAAGTTAATATCTACTTCCCCATCCACTTTCTGTTTCTAAACCAAAAAACCACAAACAAATTGTCCCATCTTTTCTTTGCATCCTTTAGCTTTTTCACAATGAAACCATATGCGTCAAAATCTTTTCATGACGTTATTACTTCCACATAGTTGCAATTTATATAATAACGGTACAGTACAAATAACTTGCTGTATAAAGTGAAACTTTAATCAGTGGGGGGTTTTCTTCATCACCCACTGATTATTAGTTGAACCAATCGGGCTTTTACGGGCAGTTGATCCCCCACCTAACTTCTTTGCTTTCGCTGAATTTTGAAGTGGTGGCCTTACTGCCCGTTATTGCGGGATAAATAATTGTGGGGGGATTAATGATGAACGAAGCGTTACTATTAGTCGACATACAAAATGATTACTTTGAAGGCGGCAATATGGCATTACATCAACCTGAAAAAGCCGTACAAAAAGCGAAAGAAGTCTTGAAACTATTTCGCGAAAAGCATAAAACAGTTATTCACGTACAACATATTGCGAACAATGAAGGAGCTACTTTCTTCTTACCCGATACAGTAGGTGTTCAAATTCATGATGATGTACAACCAATTGCTAACGAAAAAGTCATACAAAAACATCACCCTAACAGTTTTTTAAGAACAAATTTATTAGAAACATTAAAGGCAGAAAAAATAGATCAACTAGTCATTTGCGGTATGATGACTCACGTATGTATTGATGCAACCGTACGTGCTGCCAGTGATTTAGGATTTCAATGTATTGTAATTGAAGATACTTGTACAACAAAAGATTTAGAATTCCAAGGAAATCTAATCCCAGCAGTACACGCTCATCAATCGTTCATGAGTGCATTGGAGTTTGGTGATATTTACGCAAAAGTCATATCAGCGAGCAGTTTTATAAACAAAAGCAAATAAAGAATTACAGTTCCATACGAAAAAAAGAAAGAATAAATATCTTATTCTTTCTTTTTTTCAATTGTCTTAATGACAGTATTTATACGATAATCACCATAATGTAAAACATCTGCAAGAGTCTCTTCTAATTGTTGGTGCGAAGATGTGTGAAGAATCATGATATAACACCCATCGCCACTTATACGATACATTTCAGTAATTAAGTCCGTTTTTTCAAAAAAAGTTTGCATTTGATTATGATAATGTGGTGCATGCAGAAATAGTGTAACAAACGTCATAATAGACCCTTCTAACTTAGCCCTGTCGATATCCATCGTATATTTTCGAATGACACCCGCCTCTTCTAATTTATTAATTCGTTTCCCAACAGCCTGGCCAGTCAAATGTACTATCTCTCCAATTTCCTTCCAGTTCATTCTAGCGTTTTCTTGTAATAACTTTATAATTTTTAAATCTGTTGAATCAAACATGGACATCCCCTTCCTATAGGAATCACCTTCTATAAGATCATCATTTCCCCTACAATTCGTCTTAAAAACTTTTACAATACACTCGATTAACTCTATTAAGAATTACATTACTGTTAACAGCTTTCCTTCTTCCTTTACTATGTATTTTTCGATTACTCGTAGGTATCAGAAAAAAATTGATAAGCGTTCGAAAGGGCATCCAAGTAAGCTAGCAATTGTTTTTTATAAATATGAAATTTTTTTAGGAATTAGTTTATCTTTTTTTAATGATTTATTTAGAGGGAGTTTATACCCGGGGATTAACATGATAAACGTAGTAACTAAGTTCGTTGCTCCCACCTGATTCTTTTCATATAACAAAAATTTAGAAGGAAGAACTGCTACTATAATCGCAAACCGTACTAACTAAAATCATACAATAAGGAGACGATAAAAATGAACAAAAAAACAAAAGCACTATCATCCATACTGCTAGGATTCACATTAGCATTAACAGGTTGCGCTGGTACGAAAGCGGAAGAAAATCATAGTAAACAAGAACAAGCTGCGAAAGATACTAAAAAGGAAAATAAATTAACTAAAGGACAAAAAATGGCTAATATTCTTAGCGAGACAAATTGGCAAGGTACAAGAGTGTATGACAAAGATAAAAATGACTTAACGAAAGAAAATGCAAACTTCATTGGTCTTGCGAAATATGATGCGAAGTCAGGAAGATATGAATTTTTTGATGCTAAGACTGGTGCAAGTCGTGGTGATAAAGGAGCTTTCTTTGTCACAAATGATGGGAAGAAGAGAATATTAATTTCAGAATCAATGAAGTATCAAGCTGTTGTTGACATGACAAAGCTAAATAAAAATGTATTTACCTATAAAAGAATGGGGAAAGATGCTAACGGTAAAGATGTAGAAGTCTTCGTTGAACATGTTCCATATAAAGAAAAAGAGCTTTCTTTCACGGATCCGGATAAGCAGCTAAACTCTACTACAGGTGCTATCGTTAAAAACGTTGATGGAGATAAAATGTTAGGCGGAACCCTTTGGTATGGAACAAAGGTATTAGATGAAGCCGGTAATGATGTAACGCAGTTTAATTCGAATTTTATAAGTCTAGCAAAATTTGATGACAAGTCTAATAAATACGAGTTCTTCAATAGCGAAACAGGTCAAAGCCGCGGTGATTATGGCTACTTCGATGTTGTACACGAAAATAAAATAAGAGCTCATGTTTCAATTGGAAATAATAAATACGGTGCGGCTCTTGAACTTACTGAACTGAATAACAAGAAATTTACGTATAAGAGAACTGGTAAAGACCAAGCGGGTAAAGACATAACTATACTCGTTGAACATGAGCCTTATACAGGTGATATGAAAACACAATTTAACTTTTAAAAACGTTTGATTACAAATCCTGTACTGAGCTACAGGATTTTTTTTAAGGAAAAATCATTTATGATTCCCTTGAAAAAAATTGTCTTATATCCCCCTCAACAATTCAGCCCGATTGTTGAATATAATATCTCTCATTTTTTAACAGCTTTAAAAAGCCTTACTACACATAAATCGTAGTAAGGCTCCGACTATTTAAGATAAAAATTTTATTATCTCTATACAAATAAGGTTTAGCAAATAATGTTACTATCCCCTCCAAGGAAAAGAAACCTTATTTCAACTTTCCTATTGATAAGTTAACACGATAGTTCCCGTATTTTAATAGTCGTCCTAGAAATTTATCTAAGTCTTCATTGGAAGCAAAATGTGTTTTTAATAAATAACATCCCTCACCACTTATACGATGCACTTCAGAAATTCCTTCTTCTCCTTGAAAGAAATTCATAAACTCTTGGTGATTAGCTGTTGTTACGAACAAAGTAACAAATGCAGTCACTACTTGTCCTAATTTGATTCGGTTTATTGCAATTGTATATTGTTCAATAATCCCTAAATCCTCTAATCTTCGAATTCGATTTCCTACGGCCTGCCCCGTCATATGTATTTTTTGACCAAGTTCTTTCCATTGTATTCTTGAGTTTTCTCCTAATAATTTCAGTATCTCAAAATCTGTTTGATCAATGATATAAACCAATCCTTTCACCGCGAAAGTAGAAAGCCCGAAAGTGTTTCGCCAACTTATTCTGCTTATCGATACAATTCACTATACTTAGTTTATCCTCTTACATCACATTATTTATCAGTTATATTTACTTATAACACAGAGGACGCAACAAAAAAATACATCTAGATTTAAAGGAGGTTACAAATATGTTATTACAAGAAATTCTATCGTTCAATGAACAATTTGTAGAAAATAAGGAATACGCTCCTCGTGAAGCGACAAAGATGCCTAAAAAACGTATGGTTGTTGTTTCTTGCATGGATGCTCGTTTAATTGAGCTACTTCCAAAAGCCTTAGATATACACGATGGTGATGCAAAAGTTATCAGAAATGCAGGTGGTAAAATTGCTTCTGCTTTCGATAGTGTTATGCAAAGTGTTGTAGCGTCAGTATACGATTTAAATGCAGATGAAATCTTCCTTATTGGACACCATAGATGTGGCGCGAGCCAAACTAATCCAAAAGGAACACTTCAAAAAATATTAGATCGTGGAGTAGCTTCAACAGAAATTTTATCGGCTATTGAATATGCTGGTGTTGATCTTGAAAAATGGTTATTTGGATTTGATGATGTCTGCGATTCAACTCAGGCTAATGTTGACTTAGTAAGAAATCATCCACTTATTCCAAAAGATGTTCCTGTACATGGTTTAGTTATTGATCCTCACACAGGTAAATTAGATGTAGTGGTTGATGGATATAAAGCATTAAATGGTATGAAAAATTAATTATTACTTAAATGAAGGGAAGTTATTAGATATGAATAGACAAGAAGCTACCAAAAAAATTATGGAAGCAAAAATTTCAAAAGGTTTAACATGGGAAGAAATTTCAAAAGTAAGTGAGCACTCTGAGACTTGGGTTGTAACAGCGTTATTAGGACAAGCTACAATGACACGTCCAGAAGCAGAAAAAATCGGTAAACTATTAGAATTAGATGAAGAAGTAGTTCAAGCATTAACAGTAGTTCCACTTAGAGGTCAAGTAATGCAAATGCCTCCTACTGACCCAATCTTATATCGATTATATGAAATGATGTTACAATACGCGCCAACTCTTCGAGAATTAATTCTAGAAAAAGCTGGCGAAGGTGTAATGAGTGCAATTAACTTCAATCTAGGCGTGGACACACAAGAAGATCCAAAAGGTGGCGATCCTCGTATCGTGATTACACTTAACGGGAAATTCTTACCATTCCGTACATGGTAATTAATTAAAAATCCATCTATATAATTAAAATAATTTTATAGACCTAAAAGTCCATCCTTTTTAATCTAACTGTATAAAAGGATGGATTTTTACTATGAAATTCTTTTTCGGCAAAGGAGACTAATGTGAATAAAAAATACTTTGATACGAGCTTTAGTATTCTACAGTGGTTTGTGTTTTTATTAGCAAATGCAATTGCATTGCCTATAATTATTGGTGGCATATTCCATTTATCAATAGAAGATATCTCAACATTAATGCAACGAACTTTTTTAGTTGTAGGAGTAAGTTCATTTATACAAGCATGGTTTGGGCATCGCTATCCCATAGCGGATGGGCCAGCAGGTTCATGGGTAAGTATATTTGTCATATTGGGACAAGTCGCTATGCATCAGGGACAAAGTGCAAAGGATGTATTACAACTTCTAGAAGGCGGATTAATTATTGCAGGTATATTACTCTTCGTCCTTGGTATAACAGGGCTTGTTCATCGAATCTTACGTTTATTTACACCGTTAGTTACAGGAACTTTTCTTTTAATCTTAGCACTTCAGCTTAGTGGTGTGTTACTAAAAGGAATGATGGGATTACAAGGATCTGCAACCCATCCTGACTATACAACAGCTACTATTGCGCTCTTTGTTTTTGCCCTTATTACTTTCTTATCAATCAAAGGGAAAGGATGGATGAAAAGTTACGCTGTATTACTTGGAATTTCATGTGGTTGGATTTTGTATGCTTTATTAGGAAAATCATCTCATATGCCTTCACACACACCGTTAGTTAAGTTACCCGAGATATTTGCTTGGGGCGCACCTAGATTCGATATCGGAATGACTCTAACTGCAACTTTATTTACCTTTCTTTTAGTTGCAAATACGATTGCTGCTATTTCGGCTGTAAAACAAGTGGCTCCGTTACCTAAAGAAAATGAAAGGCAAACACTGAACCGTGGTGTATGGATCGGAGGTATATCACATATTATCTCGTCGTTGTTCTCTACAATTGGAATTGTACCATTACCTGCATCAGCAGGATTTATTCAACTAACAGGACAAAAAAAGGTGAAGTCGTTTCTTATAGCAAGCCTTATATTAGCAGGAATTTCTTTTATTCCCTCAATTGTAAGCTTTATGTCCTTGCTTCCAGGCCCGATTGCTAATGCTGCACTTTTAGCAACATTTGTCCAAGTAATAGGCATTTCATTTCACTCGATTTTACGTGAAGAATTAAATCAACGCCGATTAACTATATTGGGAATTACATTATTAATCAGTTTAGGAATAATGTTTCTTCCAGAAAGCGCATTTAGCCGCATTCCTTCTTCTTTACAATATGTTTTAAGTAATGGATTACTTGTGGGTACCATGCTTGTCATTCTATTGGAACAGTTTTGGAAAGAGTAAAAAAGCGCCCTGATTACAGGGCGCTTTTTTATACCTAATGACTAATACTAGCCGTTGGGTATAATGTTGTTCCTCCAATTGAAACTTTTATTTCATTTGTTAATGGAACATTTTGTTCATTAATAATTGTTCTCCACCATTCCCATGCAAGACCAGTACATTCTCTAGCTACGATTTTTATATTTTTTGAATTTGGTGGAAGAGGGATAACTGTAGAGTAATGAGCTGTTTTGTCTCTGCCGCTACCATCCCATGTTTTATGTGTTAGTACTTCTTTCCCATTTTGATCAAATGTGAATTCATCCCAAGATACATCAAATTGAGCAACGTAAGCACCGTAATGATCAAGTGTCATTTTAGCACTTGAATATTCTGTAGTTGTCGTCTCAATGTAATCTGTATTGTTATGAACAGCAGCAGTTGCATTATCTTTTAAGAAAGTGCTTGTATATGAAATTGGGTATGCTGGATTTTTAAAACTTAATTCAGCATTATCTTTAATGATATTTCGGATTTCATTGAAATCTTTTGTAACAACCTTGTTATGCTCTTTCGCATCTCCGCCTAATACTACAGCAGTAAAGGTACTTTCTTCAAAAATATCTTTATACTGTCCACTCGTTTCGACGCTGTTATTCTTAAGTAAGGCTTTAAAAGCAGCTTGTACATCTTTACTCTTAGATGTTGTTTCTAATTTTACATAAACAGTTCTACCATAAGCTACATTTGAAACCATAACAGGTGGAGCTGAATTACTTACTCCTTTACGAGTTAACTCATCAAAAGTAACACTATTATCAAAAAGATCGGATGGATTGTTAGGTAGCTCAGCACTTACAGTATAAAATATTTGTTTATATGCCGCTACCATCACTTTCTTCTCTCCATTTGCAACCGCGTTAAAATCAATGTTTAGACTGTTATCGAGATATTTAGCGTTAACGTTAAGGGCACTTGCGATTTGTGATTTACTATAAACCATAGATTCTGTATACTGCATTCTTGCAGGTAACGTATGTGTTTTAGAATACTTTTCATTCCAAGTAGATACTAAATCATCTACTGCTCCAGCCACATTACCATATGTCGGATTTTGAACAGTGATTGTATTTTCTTTTCTCATGCCAGGTAAGTCTATACTAATATTTAAAGGCTTTCTCTTAGCCACTAATAAACTCGGTTGATTGTCTGCAAATGCTTTATTGGCAAGTTGTACCGCTCCTGGATACGTGCGATTCACTACAGAATCAATAATCGAAATATCGACCGGTGAAGTTGTAAGTGATTTTTTCTCGCGTTCCACTACTACAAATTTACCATTTGAATTGATACTTTCTTTCGGAACAAAACTCTCTACTTTATCACCATTTACAGCTAAAACCTCTTGATTATTATATTTAAGGTTTGCTATACCAGTATCAATGCCACTAGCATTTTGGGTTACATCAGTTGCATTACCTACTTGTGTTTCTGCGAAGGAAATAGATGAATAATTAATAGTGCATAGACTAACTAATAAACATACAAGGAACTTTCTTCTTTTAGTGCTTTTCTTAATATTCAGAAAAATCACCCCGTTCTTTTTTTAGTAAGATATGATAATGATTGATAAATGATAGCTAACTAATAAACCTACATAAATGCTTTTAAAAGTTCTTGAATTAACGGGATTACGCCACCTACAAATTTCAAAACTGCCATTGCGATTTCCATATTATTTCCTCCTTTTTTATTGCTACGAAAATGTGATTAATCTTTATGCCCTCATTATAGTGACCCCTTACACTTTTATCAATACACTCTTATATGCAATATTACATACAAAGAACCAAGCTGAATTCTTATAAGAAGTTATACAGAGAAAATTTTTTCGTTTGGTAGATACTTGAAAAATTGAAGCATTCCTTTGCATTTTATGAGTAATTTACAAGTTTATTGTTGGAATCATCGCAGGACCGGGAGTAATGAAATACCTGTGGGGACAGAGCTATCATCGGCAATCGCAAAAAAGCTGCTGCCTATAAAATATAGACAGCAGCTTTTTTTGCATACTCATTTTTTAATTAATAAACAGCAATTGGACCATAAGGACCATTGAGAATTTCTATTTTTGTTTCAAAAATATCTGTCAAAATTTTTGGGTCCATAACCTCTTCTACTGTTCCAAAAGCAGCAATTTGACCATCTTTCATAGCACAAATTTTATCAGAGTATTTGGCTGCAAAATTTATGTCATGCATAACAGTCAAAATTGTTCTTCCAAATTCATTAGCCGCACGTCTCAAATGTTCCATCATTTGAACAGAACGGGCAACATCAAGGTTGTTCAGAGGCTCGTCTAAAAGTACATATTCAGTCTCTTGGCACAATACCATCGCTACATATGCCCTTTGTCTTTGACCACCAGAAAGCTCATCTAAATATCTATTCTCTAAACTAGTTAAATCTAAGAAATCGATATATTTAGAAATGATAACCTCATCTTCTTTAGTTAATCTTCCCTTTGAATAAGGAAAGCGCCCAAATCCAACTAGTTGTCTAATAGTAAGCCTCGTTACAAAATGATTTTCTTGTCGCAATATAGTCAAAATTTTTGCTAAGTCTTTTGATTTGGATTCAGAAACATCCATATTTGCTACCTGAATTTGACCTTCATCCATATCTAAAAGTCTTCCAATCATCAACAGTGTCGTAGACTTTCCAGCACCATTTGGTCCAATTAAAGAAGTAAAGCCCGCTTTTGGTATTTCAATATCCAAAGGTCCTATTTTCACCTTATCAGTATAGAACTTTTTAACATTATCAATTTTTATCATAAAGCCCTCTTCCTTAAAACTATAGTTAAGAATATGATTCCACCAAATAATTCAATAATAACTGAAACTACACCTTGAGCATGGAATACATGATACATTAAAAAGTATGCACTCGTCATTATTAAAAATCCTATAGCAAAAGCCATTGGAAAAATATATCTATGATCATAAGTTGCTGCCGCCTGATAACTCAAAGTTGCTACTAAAAAGCCGTAGAACGTAAGTGGTCCAATTAGAGCTGTTGAGATGGACATCAAAATAGCTACTAATACAAGCGTATAAATTACACTAGGTTGATATTTAATTCCGAAAGAAGTAGAAACATCCTTTCCTAGCGATAAAATATTCAACTTCTTAGAATGAGCAAAAATTAATACTGCTACAATTATGATCATAGGAATTACAATAGGAAAATATGCAGGATCCGCATGATTAACAGAACCAAATAATTTCGCTTGTAAAATATCAAACTCTGAAGGCGCAAGTAGCTTTCTCATAAAAGTTGACACAGAATTCAGTCCAGTACCAATAATAATTCCAACTAAAAGCATAAGTTGTAAATTCCCGTATTTACCGGAAAGTAACCATCCATAAAGTATCAAACTCATGAAGACCATAACAACAACTTGGAATAAAAATGATCCAATTCCATTAAAGTTTATTAATGCACTAGCACCAAAGAAGAATATTGTACTCGTATGAATTGCTGAATAAAGTGATTCGAAACCTAAAAGCGAAGGAGTAATAATCTTATTGTTCGTAATAGATTGGAAAGCAACTGTCGACAAGCTATGGCAAACTGCAGCAATAATCATCGCAACAATAGCTATTATCCTTCTCTTAACAACTGGGATAAAAGAAGGTGAATCTATCGGAACTGGATTGTTATAAACTAAAAGTCCATATGAAGAAAGGAGACCTAAAGCAATCAATGTTATCAGTACAATCCAATAACGTCTTGCTTCCTTCTTAGAACGAAAAGCACTAGCTGATCTACTTTCATTATGAAGGCTAGAATCGATTTCGACATTTTCTTTATTTCTATAGTCTAATGTGATCATCGTAGCCTCCTTGGTTTTCTTTTTCTCAATAAAATAGTAATAAACACGACTGCTCCCACTGTTGCAAGTATTAAAGAAACAGGTACTTCAAAAGGCTTTATAATTGTTCGAGAAATGATGTCACAGGCAGTTATTGTCCCCATTCCGATCACACATACCCAAGGTAAATTACTCCTAAGATCATCTCCCCTAAACATTGAAACAATGTTTGGAACAATTAATCCCAAGAAAGGTAAGTTTCCAATAACAGCTGCAACAATTCCAACTGCAACAGAGATAAGGCCAGTCCCAAAAAGAACAATCCTATTGTAATTAACTCCAAGGCTTGTTGCGACATCTTCTCCTAGTCCAGCTAAAGTCAATCTATTAGCATACATAAAAATAAGCAAAGTAACGATAACAATCAGCCATAAATATTCATATCTTCCCACCTGAACAGTAGCAAATGAACCTACGAACCAAGTTTCAATACTTTGCGTCATTTGAAAAAGGAGTCCCAAAAAAGTAGACACTGCAGAAATAACTGCTCCAAGCATCAATCCAATAATCGGGACAATTAAAGACGAACGAAGTTTAACTCTTCTTAAAAACAGAAAGAAAATCATAGTTCCTATAAAAGAAAAAATGATTGCACCAGTCATTCTTTGAACTAAAGTCGGGGCAGGAAATAATAAATATACAAAAAGCAGGCCTAAGCCTGACCATTCAATAGTCCCCGTTGTAGTAGGTTCAACAAAACGATTCTGTGTAATTAATTGCATTACGAGCCCTGCCATCGCCATTGCAGCTCCGGTAAGCATTAATGCAACTGTTCTCGGAACACGAGTGATGAAAAACATCTCCATCCCGTCCTCTTGTCCACGTATATCATAAACTCCAGTAAACAGTGATATAATCCCTAAAATTATAACAATCATAATCGCTATTATAAAAGGTTTTGTCCATATTTTATTGTGATTATAAAACTGGGGTTGAGAAGTATTCTCAACCCTAGAAATCATATTTTTTGACACTGTTTCGTACTCCTTTACACTACTTAGCTAAAGTTTTTGCGATATTTCCAAATAACTCTATATAAGTCTGAATTGATTCATTTGTGTAAGTATCTGCTGGTGCATAAACAATTTGTTTTTTAGAAACAGCAGTTGTGTTTTGAAGAGCTGGTGATTTAGAAATAACATCTTGAGCAGGAGCTGAAGTAGCAGCATCAGATGTTGCAGCATCACGATCTAATACGAAAAGCCAATCAGGATTTGTTTGTGCAATAGCTTCAACAGAAACGTCATCACCTTTATGACCTGCAGTAGAATTAGCAACTTCTAGTGCTGGAGTCCAACCGAAAATTTCATACATCGGTCCCCAAACGCGACCAGAATGTGGAGCAGCAAAACCAATATTTCCACCAGTAACAATAACACTCATAACTTTATCTTTTCCATTATAAGCAGATTTTACTTTTTCAATAGATTTATCAAAATCAGCTACTACTTGTTTAGCTTCTTTATCTTTATCAAAGATTTTCCCTAAAGTAATTGTAGAATCTTTAAGTCCTTTTACTAAGTTTTCGCCAGGCTTAGTAGCTTTCTCAGAAACATCAACATTAAGATCAATAACAGCTGCATTTGGCACTAATTTTTTAATTTCTTCGTAATGACCAGCAAATCTTTGACCAACGATTACAAGTTCAGGGTTTGCCGCTGCAATAATTTCAAGATTTGGTTCGCGGTGATTCCCAATATTTTTAACTGAATCATCTTTTACATATGCTGAATCTGCAGGCATTACATCCTTTGGAGCAGCCGCTAATTTAATTCCCCAATCAGCTAAAGTTTCAAAAGTTCTATTATCTAAAGCAACTACATTCTTTGGATTTACAGGGACTTTAACAGTTCCATGTGCATCAGTAATTTCAACCGTTTTTGGCTTATCACTACTATCACCTTTATTAGCTTTCGAAGTTTCCTTACCTGAATCTGAGCAAGCTACTAACATTAAAGTGAAAATTGCTAGAATACTTACTAATTTTAAAAGCATAGTTTTTTTCATACGTATACTCCTTATTATGTAATTTAGTTTGAAAATGATGAAGTCCATAGATTAAATTAGATAGTAACTTTTATGCATCTAAATTGCTATTGATAATCATTTTCATTTGAATATCCTGTTAATAAGTATAGTCATTAATTCTGTGAAAATCTTGTGAATGGTGTGAGTTAATAAAATTAAAAATAAATTAGATACAGTCTCATCTAATGCGCACCAGAGTCATCCCCCACACGTACTCATCAATAGATTGGGGCACCTTATAAACCATGATTTCTACTACAAAAAAAATGCCTATTAATAGCTAATTTTTTCATAATCCATTGCCTGATAGAAATATTCTTTTTATAGTTTCCGTCTTTTAATATTTCACAGAAACTATTTGATTATCAGATTTAATAGAAAAAAACGAGTAAAACTGTATAAAATAGTTTTACTCGTTTTTGCTATTATGACAAACCGTACTTTACCTATTATCTTATTTTTATCATTCAACCATTGAATAGCCTCTGCCATGTATCGTTTCAATATATCTGTCTTTCTTCTCGCACTTTAACTTTTTTCTTACATACCCAATATATAAGTCTACTACATTTGGATTGACTACTACGTTATACCCCCAAACCTGATTCAAAAGCATTTCACGGCTCAATATTGTATTTTTATTCTTAATTAAAAATACAAGTAAATCGTACTCGCGCTTAGTAAGCGAGAGATTTTTACCACCTTTTTTCACAATATGGCTAGATGCATCAACAAAGAGATCTTTAAACTGAAAAAAGTTTGTCTCATTTTGCTGGATACAGTCACTTCTCCTTAAAATCGCTTGAACCCTTGCTACTAATTCTTCTTTCACAAATGGTTTTCTTATATAATCATCTGCTCCTGCTTGTAACCCTGCTATGCAATCCTTACTAGAAATATTGTCGGTCACAATAATGATCGGTGTCGTTTTAACAAGTCGTATTTGTCTGCAAATTTCTGGCCCCGATATACTTAATGAATCCCAATCCAATATGATAATATCCCAATCTTGTTCATATACTATATTTAAACCTTGGTTTTCATTGTGAAGTTTTAAAATGAAATAGCCCTCTTGCGTTAGACCTCTTACGATTTTCTTTGCAAAAGACCGTTCATTCTTAATTACTAACACCTGCTTCACCGATGGTTCACCTCTACTTCAATATAACTTAGTTAAATAAAAAATTATCCCTAAAAAATAATTTAAGATTTATAAATAGTAAATCCCTAAAAAAAGCCATTATAACAGCTTATTAGGAGAACTCTATATAATCTTACAATACATATAGATAAAAACACAAAATATATGAAGATTTAAATAAATATTTTTTAATCATTAAAGGGCAGCTATAGTATCTACCTGCTTATCATCAATAACCATTTCTTCATTTTCTGTTTCAGTGGGATCGTTCCATCCCCATCAACTTAAGCATTTTATAAAACCACAAAACAAAAAAACTGTATTCTTTCTATTTTTCTACTTATAAATACTTGTGTAGAAGTCATTTTGTTGTTGTTTATTTTAGAGAAAATTGTAATCGTTAGGGGATAACACACACAAGATGCATTAAGAATGGAATTGAAGAAACCAAAGAATTGGATACATTCTATTTTTAGAACCATAACTTTTCCATAAACAAAAAGAACCATAACCTCGCCAACCTGGCAAAGTTATGGTTCATATCATACAAAATAAAAAACCACCAAATATGTATTGGTGGAGACGGTGGGAGTCGAACCCACGTCCAAAAATATCGGCACTTAAGCTTCTACGAGTGTAGTCGATATATTAGCATTTCGCGAACTCTTCGGCCTATCGACAGGCTTCCAAGTTGCTAGTCTGATTGTTCTCTTCCTTCGCCCTCAGACGGCGAACTCCGGCGTAGTCCACTTAGTTTGAGTCCCTTACCCTACCACATGGACGATGGAGGGAGGAACCTTTAGTGCAATTAAGCAGCTAAAGAAAGATTGTTTTGTTTGCCAATTATAGGCTTTGACGTTTTAACGAGGCCGATCCCCTCGACTCGCAACCTAAGCTCGAACTATCCCTGTCGAATCCGTAACGTCCCCATGATAAAAATGGAGCATACGAAGAAATATCGTGATAGCTACTAAGAGCTGTTTTTCAATGTGCAACAATCTTACATAAGTTATTATATCATACGCGCGCCGTTTTACAAATGTAAATATCTGTATTACATCTTTTGACGATCACGGAACGCGCGGGCAATTTCACGTTTAGCTTCTTTCTCTTTTAAATCATTACGCTTATCATATTGCTTTTTACCTTTTGCTAAACCAAGTGCCATTTTCGCGAATCCATTTTTTAAATAAATTCTGACTGGAACTAATGCATAGCCTGTTTCTTTTGAAGCACCCGTTAACTTCTCAATTTCTTTTTTATGAAGAAGTAACTTTCTTGTACGAAGTGGATCATGATTGAAACGATTCCCTTGCTCATATGTACTAATATGCATATTATGAACCCATACTTCACCATTATGTACACGAGCAAATGCATCTTTCAAGTTCACGCGTCCAGCACGAATCGACTTAATTTCCGTTCCTTGAAGGACAAGCCCTGCTTCGTATGTTTCTTCAATGAAATAATCATGAAAAGCTTTTTTATTTTGTGCAATAACCTTACCTGTACCCTTTGGCATATAACGTCCCTCCTCTATTTTTACTATTGTAACAAATGTTAATAAAAAGCGAAAGTGGCTCGCTTAGAATCTTTGGACATTGGAGCTCCCGACAGAGAAGCTCTTTTTGCTTCGTCCGAGGGCGCGAAATAGCCAATAGATTCTAGCCACTGTAGCTGGATTCCCATAAAAAGCGAAAGTGGCTCGCTCAGAATATGAGGTGGATGGAGCTTCTGACTTTGAGGCGCTTTTTGCCTCCTGGGAAGAAGCGAAGCCGCCGAACATTCTAGCCACTGTAGCTGGATTCCATAAAAAAGAAAAAGGCCCCGCTTTTCATCAAAGCGAAGCCACTCTTCTCTTACTTACGCTTTTTCTTTTTCTTCTTAAATCCTGGTACATTTTCAAAGAATCCTTTTTTCTTCTTGCCGTTACCATCTTGTTTGCCCGGCTGACTAGCTGATGCGGACGCTGGTGCTGATCCTTTTCCTTTGCCACCACGATCGAACTTTCTTCCTGTGCCGCGTTCGCCACCGCGCTCATTACTGCGCTCGCTACGTCCCCCGCGTTTCTTTCTGCCTGTTCTTGGCTGTTCGATAACGACTGGGCGATCTTTGAACTTACGGCGAGGCGTTCCTTTCATGCCGACAATTTCGAAGTCAATTGCGCGCTCGTCTTTATTTACGTTAATAACGCGAATTGTAATTTCGTCACCGATGCGGAATACGTTACCTGTACGTTCTCCGATCATTGCGAAATGCTTCTCGTCATAACGGTAGTAATCATCCGTTAAATAGCTAACATGTACAAGACCTTCAATTGTATTCGGAAGCTCTACGAATAAACCGAAGTTTGTTACAGAGCTAATCATACCGTCATACTCTTCACCGATCTTATCAACCATATACTCTGCTTTTTTCATTTCGTCTGTTTCACGCTCAGCTTCAACAGCACGGCGTTCCATATTAGAAGAGTGCTCTGCAATCTCAGGTAAGTTTTCACGCCATTTCGCTTGCGTTTCGTTGTCGACTTTACCGTTAATGATATATTCACGAATTAATCTATGAACGATCGTATCTGGATAACGACGAATTGGCGATGTGAAATGCGTATAGAATTCAGTTGATAAACCGAAATGTCCTAAGCTCTCCGAATCGTAACGTGCTTGCTTCATAGAACGCAGCATAACTGTTGAAATGACTATTTCTTCAGGCTGACCTTGAACCATTTCAAGAATTTGCTGCAGCGCGCGAGGATGTATTTCATTCGCACGTCCTTTTACTGCATATCCGAAGTTTGTTACAAACTCGAAGAAACGCTCAAGCTTATCTTCTTTCGGATCCTCATGGACACGGTACATAAACGGTACGTTCATCCAATGGAAGTGCTCTGCTACTGTTTCGTTCGCAACAAGCATAAACTCTTCAATTAACTTCTCTGATACAGAACGATCACGCATGACAACATCAGTCGGTTTTCCTTCTTCATCTACTAATACTTTTGCTTCTTTAAAATCAAAGTCAATTGCACCACGGCGCATACGTTTTTCACGTAAAATTTGTGCTAATTGACCCATCTCTTTAAACATCGGTATTAGCGGCTCATAACGCTTGATTAACTCTTCGTCCTCATCTTCTAAAATGCTTCTTACGTCAGCATACGTCATACGCTCTGTCGTTTTAATAACACTTTGGAAAATCCCGTGCTTTACAACATCACCTAGATTGTTTATTTCCATTTCACAAGATAGTGTCAGACGGTCTACTTTTGGATTTAACGAACAAATACCGTTTGATAAACGATGCGGAATCATCGGAATTACACGGTCTACAAGATATACACTCGTCGCTCTCTCTGCTGCTTCAACATCAATTGGAGAACCTTCTTGAACGTAATGACTTACATCCGCAATATGAACACCAAGCTTGTAGTTACCGTTCTCAAGCTTCGTTACTGTAACAGCGTCATCTAAGTCTTTTGCATCCGCACCGTCAATCGTTACGATCATTTGGTCACGTAAATCACGGCGATCTTTTAAATCCTCTTCTGAAATCGTTTCTGGTACACTGTTTGCATGCTCCATTACTTCTTCAGGGAACGCTAAAGGTAAATGATGTTTATGGATGACAGATAAAATATCTACTCCTGGATCATTTTTATGACCTAGAATTTGAATAACTTCGCCTTCCGCGCTTAAACGATTCTCTGGATAGCTCGTAATTTTAACAACTACTTTATGGCCTTCTACAGCACCCATTGATGCGCTTTTCAAGATGAAAATATCACTTGTCCAACGCTTATTATCAGGTATAACAAACCCAAAGTTCTTTGATTCTGTATATGTACCAACTAGTTCCTTCGTTCCACGCTCTAAAATACGAACAATCGAACCTTCTTGGCGTGATCCACTTGATTGTGAGCTAACACGTGCTAATACTGTATCACCATGAAGTGCACCATTTAATTCTGTAGGCGGGATGAAAAGATCATCGTCTCCCGTTTTCTTCTCTTCTGGAACGACGAAAGCAAAGCCACGTGCGTGTCCAATTAACTTACCGCGTACTAAACTCATCTTTTCAGGAAGACCGTAGCGGTTGCTACGTGTACGAACAACAAGCCCCTTCTCTTCCATCATTACAAGTGCCTTTACAAAATCTTTAAAGCCTTCAGAACCTTCAATTCCAAATGCCGCTTCTAACTCTTGTATTGTTAACGGTTTATACGCTTCTTCTCTCATAAATAATAACAACTTATCAATATGTTCTTGTATGATTTCTTCCAAGCAGAAATACCTCCTTTAAACCCTTATATTATTTAGTGTATCCGAAAGATGGGGGATGTATAAAGCGAAACTTTAATCATCTCCCAATGATTTTTTTACAGTTTTCATAAAATGAAACTTTAATCAGTAGAGGGTTATCCATCTTCACTGATTATTAGCCCACAACCATCGGGATAAAAAGTTCCCTTATGAAAAAAAGAGGCAACTAGACCTTACCAATCTAGTTGCTCCAAGAAGTTATATACATCCTCATGTAGCTCTTCACGCTGTTTATCAAGTGTGATGACATGCGTAGAGTCTTCATACCATTTAATGTCTTTTAACGCAGATTCTACACCGTTATAAATAATGTTAGCACTATCTGTATTAATCATTTCATCATGACGCGCTTGTACAACAAATGTTGGTGCATAAATCATATCCACATTGTTACGTACGTCAGCAATTAATTGTTGTAATGCTTTTAATGTATTCATCGGTGTCTTTTGGAATTCCAACATTTCTTGTTCGATTTGCTCTGGTGATTTTTGCTCACGATTTTTATATTCGCGGGCATATGCCAATATACCTTGGTACATCGTTTCTTCACTCTTAATATACATCGGTGCACACATTGGTACCACACCTAAAACCGGTACTGTATAACCTAATTTTAAAGAAAATACTCCGCCAAGTGACAATCCAACAACAGCAATTTTCTCAAAACCTTTATCTTTTAAAAGCTGATATGCCTCCGTTACGTCTTGCCACCAATCTTCAGGACCTGTATGAACAAGCTCTTCTGGTGGTACACCGTGCCCTTTATAAATTGGCGCATGACAAGTGTAGCCTTTCTTTTCTAAGAAACGCCCTAACATACGTACATCAGCTGAGTTTCCTGTGAATCCATGTAGTAATAAAACAGCGCGGTCTCCACCCTCAAATGTAAATGGTTTCGGAGATGCTAATTTCATCATGTACTTCTCCTCTTTCTCTTCTGTAATCTAGTCGTATTCTTTCTATATCTAGTGTACCATATTTATATTTCTATAATCTAATTAGAAACTTTTTTCGAATAGCAAAATAAAAAAAGAAGAACCATTAGTACAATCTACTAACGCTTCTTCTTTCAATTCTATAAATTGAAGTACGTAACACCAATTGTTAATACAAAGAACAATACAGCTAAAACAACTGTAATACGGTTTAATACCGCTTCAATTCCACGTGCTTTTTGCTTACCAAATAATTGCTCTGCACCGCCTGAAATTGCACCTGAAAGGCCTGAGCTATTACTAGACTGCATAAGTACCATAACAATCATTAAAATCGATACAATAATAAGTAAAACGGATAATAACGTATGCACTTGGCGTACCTCCTACAAAGATTCAGTTATTTCAACTGTAGCATAAATCCTATAGAAAAGCGAGAGCTATAGGGTCGCTCTCGCTTTTCTTCTATTACATAAACATCATTGCAAATAATGGTCCGAGCAAACATGTCAAAATTGCTGTTAATGTCATTGTTACCGATCCAATAACACCTTCATGCTCATTATTTTTCATCGCTCTCATAACACCCATAATATGAGACGCACATCCAAAGCCAATCCCTTTACCAACTGAGTTTGTAACGCGACTCCATTTTAATAAAAGCGGGCCTGTAATCGTTCCAGTAATACCTGCGATAACGACGAAAGCTGCTGTTAAGGAAGGGACACCGCCCACTTGTTCAGATACACTCATCGCAACTGGCATTGTCACTGACTTTGGTAAAGAAGATAAAATTAAACTTTTATCTGTTCCCATAAGCGTGGCGATAGCGAAATCACTTGCAATCGCCACTGTTGTACCTACCAATACACCACCAGCAATTGGTACAACATATTTTTGCAGAACGTGGCGTTGTTTATAAAGTGGGATTGCAAATGCTACAACACCGGGTCCAAGCAGCTTCGCAATCCAGCCACCACCACTTTCCATATAATGTTGATATGGTATATCAAGCATGATAAATAAGAAGGCCATTAATCCTGTTGCTACAAGCATTGGAATGGTGAATGGTGTTGGAAATAATTTATAGATTTTTTTAGATAATTGATATAATAGCACCGTAAAAAGAACCCAACCGATTCCGATTAATATTTGGCTCATTGTGTCTCTTTTTCCTTTCTATTCGCAAGATATTGTCCTGTATGTCCTGCGACGATAATAATTAAAAATGTACTCGCTACAATTGTAATGAAAAGAGAAATTCCTTTACTCATAAAAAAAGCACCGTAATTCATTAGGCCAAGTGTTGGCGGAATTAATAAAAACGGCATAATCGCAACGAGTGTTTCTGCTCCTAAATCAAACCATTTCACAGGCAGAACTTTTAAGCTAAGTAAAACAAGTAAGAGAAACATCCCAATTAAACTTCCTGGAATCGGCATATTTAACATTTCTTGCAGCCAAGTTCCAACCATATAAAACACATAAAGAGCAGCAATTTGGACAAGAATCTTTGTAAATTTCATCTTCATCATCCCTCATGTTTATACGATCTTCTGTTAATATCTTTATCATAGTATAAATTGTAAAATGCTGCAATTTATCAACTTGACAGCAAAAACAGCCCCTGTTACACGCTTACAACCTTGATATGACTGCATTTCCAAGTGGAAATTAAGTCAAAAACCTTGACCTAATATAAAAAGTTTTTATTTTCTGAATTTATAAGGTTGTTATTTCAATAAAATAATCTTTTTATCCTTAAGCTTACATATATATAAGGTGAAACTTTAATCAGTGGGCGTTTTCTTCATCCACCACTGATTATTAGCCCTCAACTTAATTTCTTTACCTTCGCTCAATTTTGAGATAGGGTCTTACTCCCCGCTAATAGCGGGATAAATAAGATAGGTGGTGAACATATGCCAAAAAAGTTCTTATTTTTTGTGATCCTGGGATTGATGATACGATGGCTCTCCTCTTAGCATTCTTTATTGATGAAATAGAAATCGTCGGCATTGTTGCTGATTACGGCAATGTTCCAAAAGAAATGGCCGTACAAAACGCTCATTTTCTTAAGAACGAAGCAAAGGATAGAAACATCAAGATATTTGGTGGATCAGAACGCCCACTTACTGGCGCCCCTCCTGCTTTCTTTACGGAAGTACACGGGAAACAGGGACTCGGGCCAATTATTCCAAAGGGAAATGTGACTAACGGAGAAATGGAGAATTTTTTCGAAGTTATTCCTCTTATTGAACAGTATAAAGATGAATTAATCATTGTTAGTTTAGGCAGACTTACCTCCCTAGCAATTTTATTCATCTTATGTAAACGGCTCATGAAGCAAATTAAATCTTACTACGTAATGGGCGGTGCCTTTTTACATCCTGGTAATGTGACCCCTATTTCAGAAGCGAACTTTTATGGCGATCCTACTGCCGCTAATATAGTCCTTCAATCCTCACCTAACATGTACATATACCCATTAAACGTCACTCAGTATTCCATCATTACACCAGAAATGGCTGAATACATTGAAGCAAAAGGAAAAGCCCCACTCGTCAAACCGTTATTCGATCATTATTACTACGGCTATTATAAAGACGCCTTACCGCATTTAAAGGGGAGCCCCTTCCATGACTTAATGCCAATACTCGCTTTACTTGATAACTCTATGTTTACGTATCACAAATCACCTATCGTTGTCATGACGGAATCCTATGCACAAGGAGCAAGCATTGGAGAATTTCGCTCTTTAGGAGAATCTAAACCATTTACTGATTGGCCGAGTCATCAAATCGCAATTGATTTTGATTATAACCGTTTCTTTAAACATTTCATGTCACTTATGACGGGTGAGCAATTTTAAGCATAAAAAAACAGACCGTGATTTCTCACGGTCTGTCGTTATTTTCTACAATTATCGTTTGATGTTGTAGAAAGATTTGATACCATCGTAAACAGCGATTTCGCCTAGTTCGTCTTCGATGCGTAATAATTGGTTGTACTTAGCAATACGGTCAGTACGGCTCATAGAACCAGTTTTGATTTGGCCAGCGTTAGTTGCAACTGCGATGTCAGCGATTGTAGCATCTTCAGTTTCACCAGAACGGTGAGATACAACTGCTGTGTAACCAGCACGTTTAGCCATTTCGATTGCTTCGAAAGTCTCAGTTAAAGTACCGATTTGGTTAACTTTAATTAAGATTGAGTTAGAGATACCTTTTTCGATACCTTCAGCAAGTTTTTGAGTGTTAGTTACAAATAAATCGTCACCAACTAATTGTACTTTATCACCGATACGCTCAGTTAATAATTTGTGACCATCCCAGTCGTTTTCGTCTAAACCATCTTCAATAGAGATGATTGGGAAGTCTTTGCAAAGCTCTTCGTAGAAATCAACCATTTCTGCAGAAGTTAAGCCAGTACGGCCTTCGCCTGCAAGGTCATATTTACCAGTTTCTTTGTTGTAGAACTCAGAAGAAGCAACGTCCATTCCTAAGAATACGTTCTCGCCAGCTTTGTAACCAGCTTTTTCGATAGCTTCGATGATTACTTCTAATGCTTCACGGTTAGAACCAAGGTTTGGAGCGAATCCACCTTCGTCACCTACTGCAGTGTTAAGACCTTTGTCATGTAATACAGCTTTAAGTGCATGGAATACTTCAGCACCCATACGGATTGATTCTTTGAATGTTGGAGCACCAACTGGTAAGATCATGAACTCTTGGAAGTCAACGTTGTTATCAGCGTGAGAACCACCGTTGATGATGTTCATCATTGGAGTTGGTAATTGTTTTGCATTGAATCCACCAAGGTAACGGTATAATGGAAGACCTACGAAGTCAGCTGCTGCGTGAGCTACTGCCATAGATACACCAAGGATAGCGTTAGCGCCTAGTTTACCTTTGTTTGGAGTGCCATCTAATTCGATCATAGCACGGTCGATACCAGCTTGGTCAGTTACGTCGAAACCAACGATTTCTGGAGCGATTGCTTCGTTAACGTTGTTTACTGCGTTCATAACACCTTTTCCAAGGTAACGAGATTTGTCACCGTCACGTAATTCTACTGCTTCGTGCTCACCAGTAGATGCACCACTTGGTACGATAGCGCGTCCGAAAGCGCCGCTTTCTGTGTAAACTTCTACTTCTACAGTTGGGTTACCACGAGAGTCAAGGACTTCGCGAGCATAAACATCAATAATTGTTGACATAATAAATTCTCTCCTTTTTATATAAGCAAATTATTTAATAATTGTTTTACCTGTCATTTCTTTCGGTTGTTCCACATTTAAAAGTGTAAGCATTGTTGGAGCGATATCTCCTAAAATACCACCTTCACGAAGCTCTACATCATTTTTTGTAACGATGAAAGGAACCGGGTTAGTTGTATGAGCTGTCATTGGTCCACCATCAGCAGTTAACTCCTGATCAGCATTACCATGGTCAGCAGTAATAAGTGCTACACCATCTTTTGCAAGAATCGCTTCTACAACTTTTCCTAAACATTCGTCAGTTGCTTCTACTGCTTTAATTGTTGGTTCCATCATCCCAGAATGGCCAACCATATCACAGTTTGCAAAGTTAAGAATGATAACATCATGTTTATCATTTTCAATTTCATTTACTAAAGCGTCCGTTACTTCGTAAATGCTCATTTCAGGTTTCAAGTCATACGTTGCAACCTTCGGTGAGTTAATTAAGATACGCTCTTCTCCTGGGAATTCAGCCTCACGACCACCGCTAAAGAAGAATGTAACGTGCGGATACTTTTCAGTTTCCGCGATGCGAAGTTGCTTTAATCCCGCTTGCGCAACAACTTCACCTAATGTGTTATCAAGGTTCATTGGCTTGAATGCCACGTAACCATCTACAGTTTCACTGAAATGTGTCATACAAACGAATTCAGGAATGTGAGGTACTTTTTCACCACGATCGAACTCACGGAAGTCTTCGTTTGTAAATACACGAGCAATTTGAATTGCGCGGTCTGGACGGAAGTTATAGAAGATAACTGCATCATCATTATTGATTGTTGCAACTGGCGTGTCATCTTCGTTAACAATTACAGACGGCAATACGAATTCATCGTAGATACCATTTGCATAAGAGTCTTCTACACACTCTTCTGCTGATTTATAAGTAGGTCCTTCACCATTCACCATAGCACGGTAACATTTTTCTACGCGATCCCAACGCTTGTCACGATCCATGGAGTAATAACGACCAGAGATAGTCGCGAATTGTCCTACACCTGTTTCTTTAATTACTTCATTTGTTGCATCGATATAACCTTTTGCTGTTTGTGGTCCAACATCGCGGCCGTCTAAGAATGCATGGATATAAACTTTCTCCACGCCTTCTTTTGCTGCTAAACGAAGAAGAGCAAACATATGGTTCATGTGACTGTGCACACCACCATCAGAAAGTAAACCGAATAAATGAAGAGCAGTACCTTTTTCTTTTACGCTTTTAATTGCATTTTGGAAAGTTTCATTCTGATCGAACTCACCTTCACGAATTGCAACGTTTACGCGTGTTAAGCTTTGATATACGATGCGGCCTGCACCGATATTTAAGTGACCAACCTCAGAGTTACCCATTTGACCTACTGGAAGACCTACTTCCTCACCACAAGCTATAAGCGTTGTGTGAGGGAATTTGTTCCAGTAACCATCAAAATTAGGTTTCTTAGCTTGTGCTACAGCATTCCCGTAAGTTTCTTCACGTAGTCCGAAACCATCAAGAATGATTAAAGCTGTTGGCTTTCTCATTTTACCGCCCCCAGAAGACCTAAGAACGAAGCAGGCTCTAAGCTAGCACCGCCAACTAAAGCGCCGTCGATGTCAGATTGTGCCATATACTCTTTAATGTTTTCTGGTTTTACGCTACCGCCGTATTGAATACGAACAGCTTCTGCAGCTTCTGGAGAAACAGCTTCTGCAACAACTTTACGGATGTGCGCACATACTTCGTTTGCATCTGCAGAAGAAGAAGATTTACCTGTACCGATAGCCCAGATTGGCTCATAAGCGATAACAGTTGCTTTAACTTGCTCTTCTGTTAAACCTGCAAGTGCTTTTGTCACTTGACCTGCTACTAGATCAAATGTTTTTCCGCTTTCGCGCTCTTCTAAAGTCTCACCACAACAAACGATTGGTGTTAAACCATGTTCAAATGCTGCAAGAGTCTTTTTGTTTACTGACTCGTCTGTTTCAGCAAACATTTCACGACGCTCAGAGTGGCCAAGTACTACGTAGCCTACTTTTAAGTCGCTAAGTGCTACTGGGCTAATTTCGCCAGTGAATGCACCATTTTTTTCGAAGTGCATGTTTTGTGCACCTACTTGTAAATCAGTTCCTTCAGTTGCCGCTACTAAGCGCTCTAAGAATAGAGCCGGAGAGCAAACTACTGCATCAACAGCTGAAGCTGCTGGGATTTGACCTTTAACTTCCTCTACGAAGCTAACTGCTTCAGATAGAGTTTTATTCATTTTCCAGTTACCTGCGATAATTGGTTTACGCATGCTTTGCACCGTCCTTTTTCTTTGGCTGCTACTTATTTGTCGTTAAGACAAACTACACCTGGAAGTTCTTTGCCTTCCATGAATTCTAATGACGCACCGCCGCCAGTAGAAATGTGGCTCATTTTATCAGCCATACCGAATTTTTCAACAGCTGCTGCAGAGTCACCACCGCCGATAACAGAGTATGTATCTTCTGCATCTGCTAATGCTTGTCCTACTGCTTTTGTACCTTCTGCGAATGGAGTCATTTCGAATACACCCATTGGTCCATTCCATACAACAAGCTTAGAATTTTTAATTACATCTGCATAAATTTCACGTGTTTTAGGACCGATGTCCACGCCTTCCCAAGTAGAAGGGATAGAGTCGATACCTACGATTTGAGTTGTTGCAGTTTCAGAGAACTCCTCTGTGATTACAACATCAACTGGCATGTAGAAGTTTACGCCTTTTTCTTTTGCAAGTTGCATAAATTCTTTAGCTAGTTCGATCTTGTCGTTTTCACATAGAGATAGACCAATTTCATGACCTAAAGCTTTAACAAATGTGTAAGCAAGTCCGCCACCGATGATTAAGTTATCTACTTTGTCTAATAGATGACGAATTACACCGATTTTATCTTTTACTTTCGCACCACCGATGATAGCTGTGAATGGACGTTCTGGGTTAGAAAGTGCTTTACCTAATACATCTAACTCTTTTTCCATTAATAAACCAGATACTGCTGGTAGGTAGTCTGCGATTCCTGCTGTAGAAGCATGAGCACGGTGAGCTGCACCGAATGCATCGTTTACGAAGATATCAGCAAGAGCTGCAAATTCTTTCGCAAGTTCTGCATCGTTCTTTTCTTCGCCCGCATAGAAACGTACGTTTTCAAGAACTAATACGTCGCCTTCGTTCATTGCTGCAACCATTTCTTGTGCAACTGGTCCGAATGCTTCGTCCGCTTTTTTAACATCTTTACCAAGAAGCTCGCCTAAACGTGCTGCTACTGGAGTAAGACGTAATTCTTCTACTGCTTGACCTTTTGGACGGCCTAAATGACTTGCTAAAATTACTTTCGCACCTTGCTCTACTAAATATTGAATTGTAGGAAGAGCTGCACGGATACGAGTTTCATCTGTAATTTTGCCTTCTTTCATAGGTACGTTGAAATCAACGCGGCAAAATACACGCTTACCTTTTAAATCTACGTCACGAATTGATTTTTTGTTCATTGGATTTCCCTCCGACTACTAGTTAGGATTGACAAAACCCATTCAAAAGCTTAACACATTTGCTTCTAAAACGAAAGAAGAGAGAGAGGGAACAAACCCTCTCCCTCGTTTTGTCATTGATTGCTTATATACTTAAGAATTAAAGACCTTTAGAAGTCATGTATGCTGCTAAGTCTACTACGCGGTTAGAGTAACCAGTTTCGTTATCGTACCAAGAAAGTACTTTAACCATGTTACCTTCCATTACCATTGTAGATAATGCATCGATTGTAGAAGAAGCTGTACATCCGTTATAGTCGATAGATACTAATGGCTCTTCGCTGTATCCAAGGATACCTTTTAATTCGCCTTCAGCTGCTGCTTTGAATGCTGCGTTTACATCTTCAACAGTTACTTCTTTGTCAAGTTCAACAACTAAGTCAACAAGAGAAACGTTAGCAGTTGGAACACGTACAGCGCCACCGTTTAATTTACCTTTAAGTTCTGGTAATACTAATGCTACAGCTTTAGCAGCACCAGTAGATGTTGGGATCATGTTTTCAGCTGCTGCACGAGCACGACGTAAATCTTTGTGTGGTAAGTCTAAGATTTGTTGGTCGTTAGTGTAAGAGTGAATTGTTGTCATCATTCCGCGTTTTACGCCGAATTTTTCGTTTAATACTTTAGCGAATGGAGCTAAACAGTTTGTAGTACAAGAAGCGTTAGATACTACGTTGTGGTTAGCTGCATCGTATTGTTCGTGGTTAACACCCATAACTACAGTGATATCTTCGTCAGAAGCTGGAGCTGAGATGATAACTTTCTTAACTGATCCACCTAAGTGTTTCTCAGCGTCTGATTTTTTAGTGAAACGGCCAGTAGATTCTACTACTACTTCTACTCCGTAGTCGCTCCATGGTAATTGAGCTGGGTCACGCTCAGCGATAACTTTAATTTCTTTACCGTTAACAACGATGCTGTTTTCGTTAGCAGATACTTCTGCATTTAAAGTTCCGTGAACTGTGTCATATTTTAAAAGGTGAGCTAATGTTTTAGCATCTGTTAAGTCGTTGATTGCTACTACTTCTACCTCAGAGTTGTTAAGAGCTGCGCGGAATACATTACGTCCGATACGTCCAAATCCATTAATACCAATTTTAGTCATTTGAATTTCCTCCTTGGGGGATTATATTTAAAGGGTAATACCCTTTGTTAACTGTTTTGCTGCACCTTCATCTGTAATTAGAATTGAAGTGTGCCCTTGCTTTATTACAGCCTGTATTGCCTTTGCCTTTGAAGAACCTCCAGCGACTGCAACAACGTGAGATACATTTTGTAAATCTTCAAGTTGCATACCAACCGTTCTTACTTTATGAACAACATTTCCTTGTTCACTAAAGTAGTAACCGAAAGCTTCGCCAACTGCTTCGCTTGCCTGAATCTTTAACCAATCTGCTTCTGAAGTATTTCTGCGACGTGCCATTGTTAGCGCATCACCAATTCCATGAATGACGATATTGGAAGATCGAATCAACTCAAGAACTTCTTTCACGGAGGGCTCTGTTACAATGGACGCATATGCTTCGCTACTAACGTGATCTGGAACATACAATAAGCGATAATTACTCATCGTATTTTGTGCCATTTTGGCGCAAATGGTATTGGCTTCTAACTCAACACCTTCTCCAATTCCACCACGTGCTGGGACAAATAGCATATGTAAATCTTTGCAATCAAGTTGCATCATGTCCGCAGCAGCAGCTAGCGTAGTTCCTCCAGCCACAGCAACGATATTATTCACTGTCAGACGGTCTTTTATACAAGTCACACAAGCACGGCCCATCTCCAGTTTGACCCAAGGTGATTCATCACTATCACCAGGGACAACGAAAACTTCATCCAAGTCTAATGTTTCCTTAAGTTGTTTTTCTAAAACCTTTAACCCGGAAATTTCTTTCATAAAGTCTTCCAAAGCAAGAACTAAAGCTGTTCCTTCTTCTGTCAAAGTCATTCCAGAAGAAGCGACGTGAACTAAGTTTTGTTCTTTCAAAACTTGAACTTCACTTCGCAATACTCGTTCTGTCATACCGAGACTTGCTGATAAGTTCCTTCTTCCAATCGGCTGCATGAGCCTGATGTATTGAAGAACTTGCATTCTCGTTTGCATAACAGGTAGCAGATCAGGTAATAATTTTTTTGTGTTCTGAATCCATGAGCGCATATCTTTTCTCCTCACTACATTGGTTCATTTCCCCTCGTGGTCACTTTGTGTCCCGTAGTGACATTTTATGTCCCACGTAGGTTAAAAAAATAATCCCTGCTACGTGTATTATTGTAACAGGAGATAGAAACTTATTCAACTCTTAACTGCATTGTTTATATAGTTTATTATGACACCTTTGTGAATGTTACCATATTCTACCTGTTTTCCGCCTATTTCTACAACCGGAATCATTAAATGATATTTCTCCAAAAGGTCATTATCTTCATATATATCTATTTCCTCGATTTGAAAAGAATATTCACATTGTACTTCCTTTAAAACTTGTTTCGCTTTTTCACAAAGGCCACAATCTTTTTTTGTATATAGTACAACTTTCATCTTCTTCACCTATCCAATTGTTTTTCTTAGAGACGAAGCTGGAATATGCATCTGTTCTCTATATTTTGCAACTGTTCTTCGAGAAATAACGATTTCATGCTCTTCTTCTAATAATTTTGAAATCTTTTGATCTGAAAGTGGCTTTTTCTTATTCTCCGCTTCAACAAGTGTTTGAATAAATTGTTTTACACGCTTTGTAGAAACTGCTTCATCTTCAGTGGTCGACACGGCATTGCTAAAGAACGATTTCATCTCAAATAAACCGTGTGGTGTTTGCACATATTTATTTCGCGTTGCACGACTAATTGTAGATTCATGCACACTTAATTCTTCTGCTACTTCTTTTAAAGCAAGCGGTTTTAAATATGCTGGACCTTCCCAGAAGAAATCACGCTGTTTTTCCATTATGATACCCATTACTTGTAAGAGCGTTTGTTTTCTCTGTTTCAAACTGCGCATAATCCATTGCACATGCTGATATTTCTCCGATACGTAAGAAGCAACTTCACTTTCACTATTATTTAGAAGTGCACTATACTCAGAGTGAATTTCAATTCTTGGCATATTTCTCTCATTCATTTGTAAAACGAGACGATCACCATCTTTTTTCACCGCCATATCAGGCACAATATAAAGTGGTTTATCAGAAGAAAATGCAAGACCTGGCTTTGGTTGTAATGACGTTATACAATTTACCGCACTCTGCAATTCCTCATTACTACACTTCAGCACTTGAACGAGCTTTCGCCAATCTTTCTTCACGAAATAAGCAAAGTGATCCTCTATAACCTCTTCCGCTAATCCATTCCGTCTTTGTAAGCGCTTCAATTGTAAGGTTAGACATTCCTGAATATTACGTGCTCCTACCCCTGCTGGCTCAAGTGATTGGACAAGCTCAACAGAGCGGTCGACTACATGAATCGGTGCGGAAAGGAGATCTGCTAACTCTTCATTCGTTTCTTGTAAATACCCATTTCCATCCATGTTCATAATGATGAAGGAAGCTACTTTTCGCTCTTCTTCTTCTATTTTATAATATTGTATTTGATTTAATAAATGTTGCTGAATCGTTGTTGAATCCACACTGTAGATTTCCATCTGATTCTCGACTTGTTTGCTGGTACTTTTACTTGTGTTAGAGCTCTTTTTCTTCTCCCTCTCAAAACCACCTAACTCAATAAGGGGATTCTCTAACGATTGCTCATACAAAAACTCCGATAATTCTTGTACATTATACTGGAGCATTGTAATCGCTTGCCTTAACTCTTGTGTCATTGCCAAACGTAAGCTTTGTTCTTGTAAAAGACTTGCCTTCAAACTAATCTCCCCCTTGTTTCTATTGTACAATAAGTTTGGTAAAAGGAGAATGCTATCACAGACACCCATTCCAAAATATTATTAATTTATATGTATTAATGAGATTTACAACTTACAACCGAAATTTGAATAATATTGAAAGAAAATAATAAAGGGAAATATTATCACCAAGTACTAATAGTAAATCTTATCACTAGATATAACAAGAGGGAAATAAAAAAAGTCCTAACCTACAAAACGTAAGTTAGGACTTTTTGACGCGCCCAGAGGGATTCGAACCCCCGGCAGACGTGGTACCGGAAACCACCGCTCTATCCGACTGAGCTATGGGCGCATGATTATAAAAATACTTCATTTTCTTCTCATAATAATAGCAATAAAATCCATCTAAATCAATAAAAATATCCCCTTAATCCTTTACGCACCTTAGCTAGGAGCATATAAAACATATCTTTCCCCTAAATTTTCCAATCATAAATTCACCCCAACTCACAAATTATAATCTTTGAATTGATATTCCAAAGGGGGCTTCATTCAATGACTGTAATTACTAAACTAAAGCAAACTGTTTCTGGATTAAAAAGTGCACAAGCTAGCTTAGAGGGATTCGCTCTTGATACAGATAACCAACAAGCAAAGCAACTTTTCCAAACAGCTGCGCAACAAACACAAACAATTATCGATTCTTTAAACCCGCGCGTTGAAGAAGTCCAGCAAGAAGAACCACAATACACACAGCAATAACGAATCAGTCATGCTGTGAAATAGAAAAAGGATGATATGCAATCATCCTTTTTCTCAAATTACATAATGCAATAGAAATGGAATGATTATAATGCGAAAACTCGGAATCATAGCCGCGTTATTTATGCTCCTATTCGGTTCACTTACCGGATGTGATAATAGCCCGTTAGATAAAAAAGTAAAGAAAGAAGAAGCGAAGCGAACAGATGAGAAAAAAGGCCCTAAATTAACAAAAATGAGCACAGAATCCTTTAATCAATCTATATCGCAAGACGCTAAGAAAAAAGCTCTTGCTATGGAGGGAATTATAGAAGCTACCGCAGTTAATACAAATTTAGATCTTTACATATCCATCAAACCTGAACATCACGAAAGATTTGGTTTAAAACCTTTACGAAGTAAATTAAAAAAGAAGCTAAGTGATGAGAACCCTACTTTCGATATTCGTGTAAGTACGGACAAAAAGATTTTTATGCTCATAGAAGAACTTGAAAACAAAATTAAGAACAAGAAAATAAGCAAGGATGGCATTAAAGATCAATTGAAACTCATTCAATCAGAAATGGGATCTAATATTTAAGCTTTCTAAAAGAGAAGGAAGGATTCAAATGTCTAGTAAAGATAAAAATTTAACACCTGTGCAACAAGAATATAAAAAATTCGAACAACAGCGTGAGCCGAAGCGCCCCGTTTTAAAAAATTGTATAAAAGCTTTTTTCGTCGGGGGATTAATTTGTCTAATAGGCCAATTGATTTCCACCTTTTATATTACCTATTTTGATTTCACTGAACGCTCTGCCGGAAACCCTACCGTTGCAACTCTTATTTTTATCTCCATGCTACTGACGGGATTTGGCGTCTACGATCGCCTTGGGCAATTTGCTGGTGCTGGTACCGCAGTTCCCGTTACTGGATTTGGTAACTCTGTTATTGCGGCATGTATTGAACACCGGACAGAAGGATTCGTTCTCGGCGTTGGGGGTAACATGTTTAAACTAGCAGGATCGGTCATCTTATTTGGCGTATTTTCAGCTTTTGTCATCGCTCTTATTAAAACGATTCTCTTTCAATGGGGAGGGCTGTAAATGTTACAAGGACACCGAACATGGGTATTCGAAAACAAACCAGTTATCATCTCAACAGGTGTAGTCGGTGGCCCATTTGAGGCAAATGGAAAAATTCCTGAAGACTTCGATACCCTGCATGAAGATTTATGGCTCGGACAAGATTCTTACGAAAAGGCGCATAAAATTTTATTTGAAGAAGCTTGTAGCCGCGCTACCGAAAAGGCAAAGCTCCGTAAAGACGATATTCAATTCGTACTCGCAGGGGATTTAATTAACCAAATAACTCCAACGAGCTTTGCATGCCGCACACTCGGAACACCTTATCTCGGTTTATTCGGCGCCTGTTCTACCTCTATGGAAGGCTTAGCACTCGGCGCAAGTATCGTAAATGCAAAAGGCGCAAAGTATTTATTAACTGGGGCATCAAGTCATAACGCTGCGGTAGAAAAACAATTCCGCTATCCAACTGAATATGGTGGCCAAAAACCTCCTACGGCTCAGTGGACAGTGACCGGTGCAGGCGCAGCTATTTTAAGCGACACTGGATATGGTCCACAAGTAACATCGGCCACCATTGGACGAGTTATTGATATGGGACTAACAGATCCATTTAATATGGGAGGCGCAATGGCTCCAGCTGCTGTCGATACGATTGAAGCCCATTTACGCGAACGACAAATTGACGCCTCTTATTACGACTTAATCGTAACAGGTGATCTTGGACATGTCGGTCGCGAAATTGCTTACGACCTACTACATAAACATGGAACAAAGGTAAAGAGCGAGCAATTTCAAGATTGCGGAATCATCATTTATAGAGAAGGTCAACCTGTCATAGCTGGTGGAAGTGGTCCAGGCTGTTCAGCAACAGTCGTATACGGACATTTATTAAACCGAATGAAAAGAGGAGAATTCAAAAAAATACTTGTCGTTGCGACAGGCGCTTTACTATCTCCACTTACATTCCAACAAGAAGAAACGATTCCGTGTATCGCTCACGCTGTTTCGATTGAATTTGGAGGTGCAACGCAATGATTTTTTTCTGGGCTTTCGTCATCGGTGGACTCATATGCGTAATCGGACAGCTTATGTTTGATGTCGGCAAACTAACCCCCGCTCATACGATGGCAACACTCGTTGTTGCTGGAGCTATATTAGATGGATTCAATCTGTATGAACCATTAATCGACTTTGCAGGCGCTGGCGCAACTGTACCTATTACAAGTTTCGGTAATGCCCTCGTTCATGGCGCGATGGAGGAAGCAGCCAAACATGGCATCGTCGGCGTTATTACCGGCATGTTTAAAGTAACGAGTGCTGGTGTATCAGCTGCCATTATTTTCGGCTTCATTGGAGCATTGCTATTCAAACCGAAAGGATAAGGTGTTCGTATGACAGTTATCGCTAGCGTTAAAACCTGCCTTGCCAGTGTAAGGGGCGCTCAAGCAAGTTTAAGCTCCCTTTCACTAAATTCACAGGACGCGGAATCAAAACGTGTATTTCATGAATGTATGTTAGAAATGGACAGCATCATCACCGATTTACAGAATAGAGTTTCAGTATTAGAACGTGAAGAACCTCAATATAAAGGGTTTTAAGTAGACTGGAGGAAATGACTATGTCTCACCTGCCGGAATGGACACTTGTCATTCTTCGCTCTGTATTCATATTAATTATTTTATTCGCTATTACGAAATGGTTAGGAAAAAGACAAATCTCTCAGCTCTCCTTTTTTGAATACATAGCCGGAATGACAATCGGTGACATCGCTGCCCAAGTATCTACAGGGCTCGATTCAAAATTTTTCCACGGCGTCTTTGCGATACTCATTTTCGCTGTGGTACCTTTTTTCACAGGAATCCTCTCTTTAAAGAACAAAACAGCTCGAGATTTTTTTGAAGGAAAATCTACCGTATTAATAAAAGATGGAAAAATACTTGAAGATAACTTAAAGAAAGAAAAGTATACAAGTGATGAATTACTTGAGCTTCTCAGAGGAAAAAATGCGTTCAGCGTAGCTGATGTTGAATTTGCTGTATTGGAACCGAGCGGGGAATTAAATGTATTATTGAAGAAAGATCGTCAACCACTTACAGCAAAAGATATCAGCTTAAAAGTGCCAAACGAAAAAGAACCGCAAACTGTTATTATGGATGGAAATGTACTAGATGAACCTCTTTCCTCTAGTGGACATAACCGTGCTTGGTTACATGCAGAATTAGAAAAGCTTGGCGTTGTCATTGAAAATGTCTTTCTTGGTCAAGTTGATTCATACGGACAACTTACTATCGACATCTATAATGATAAACTCCAAATGCCTTCTCCTCAAAACAAGCCTTTACTATTGGCATCCTTGAAAAAATGCCATGCCGATCTTGAGCTATTTTCTTTAGAAACAAAATCGAAATCAGCAAGTGAAATGTATAGTAAAAACGCGAAACAGGTCGAAAAGATTTTAAATAAAGTAACCTATCTTTTAAAAGAGTAAATATCAAAAGAACGCTTCAGTAAAAAGGCGTTCTTTTCTTTTTTCCACAGCTTCAATCACGTTTAAATTTATACAATTCGGTTATGATGTTGAAGATACATAAGCAGGGAATTTCAAAAACATAGCGAATAAATCATGGTACAACTACATATTTTTTTGATTTAAAGTGGTTTCGTTTGACCTTTATTGACCATAATTGTATTATAAGACTAAGAAAGCTTTATAAGGAGGAAATAACAGATGAATTTAATTCCTACAGTAATTGAACAAACAAATCGTGGAGAACGCGCTTACGATATTTACTCTCGACTATTAAAAGACCGCATCATTATGCTTGGTAGTGCAATTGATGACAACGTAGCAAACTCAATCGTTTCCCAGCTTTTATTCTTGGAATCTCAAGATCCAGAAAAAGATATTCACATTTACATCAACAGCCCTGGTGGTTCTATCACAGCTGGTATGGCAATTTACGATACAATGCAGTTTATTAAACCACAAGTATCAACAATCTGTATCGGTATGGCTGCATCTATGGGTGCATTCTTACTTGCAGCAGGTGAAAAAGGAAAACGTTACGCACTTCCAAACAGTGAAGTTATGATTCACCAACCACTTGGCGGAGCACAAGGTCAAGCGACTGAAATCGAAATCGCTGCAAAACGTATCCTATTCTTACGTGAAAAATTAAACCAAATTCTTGCTGACCGCACAGGTCAACCACTTGAAGTACTACAACGCGACACAGACCGCGACAACTTCATGACAGCAGAAAGAGCTCTAGAATACGGCTTAATCGATAAGATCTTTACAAATCGTTAATAGATTTAAAGCGGAAGCGTCCTATACACAGGGCGCTTTTTTATTATGCACTTTCGTCTACATCCCCCACCAATCGAACTCCCCTCACCCACAAACAGCAAAACAAAAAAAGCTATCGCACATTCGCGATAGCTTTTTATTGTACATATGCAGCTAATGCTTCTAAAGCTTCCTCTGCATCTGAACCTTCTGTTGTAATTGTAATCATGCTACCAGTTCCGATTGCTAAGCTCATAATCCCCATTATGCTCTTTGCATTAACTGTCTTCCCATCTTTCTCGATGAAAATATCAGAATGAAAACGATTTGCCTCTTGCACAAACAACGCAGCCGGACGTGCTTGTAAGCCGTTTTTTAATGAAACTTTAACCAGTTTTTGAACCACAGCTCCATTTCCCCTTTAACCTCTTATTTTTTTGCTACTGTTTCCCCCGCGCGTAATTTCTCTGCAATATCATCGATTTTACGCAAACGATGATTAATACCCGATTTACTAATTTTCCCCCCGGATACCATCTCACCTAACTCTTTCAATGTTACATCTTGATAATCTCTTCGTAACTGTGCAATTTCTCTTAATTTATCTGGCAAAATATCAAGCCCAACCGTCTCGTCAATATAGCGGATATTCTCGATCTGCCTTAGCGCTGCACCAATTGTTTTATTTAAATTAGCTGTTTCACAGTTAACTAAACGATTTACTGAATTACGCATATCGCGAACAATTCGAATATCTTCAAATCTTAAAAGTGCATTATGGGCACCTATAATATTTAAAAACTCTGTAATTTTCTCAGCTTCTTTCAAATACGTAATGTACCCTTTTCTTCTTTCCAACGTCTTACTATTTAAATCAAATCCGTTCATCAGTTCACATATAGCATCATTATGTTCCTTATATAACGAAAAGATCTCTAAATGATAAGATGATGTTTCTGGGTTATTTACTGAACCACCTGCTAAAAATGCACCTCGTAAATACGATCGTTTACAACATTTCTTCTCGATTAATTCCGACGATATATTTCGAATTAACGAAAAGTCATCTCGAACAATACGAAGATCTGCTAATATTTCGCGAGACTTCTCAACAAGCCGCACGATATATACATTATTTTTCTTCAATCGCATTTTTTTACGAACAAGTAATTCTACCGTCACATCATATCCTTTTTTCAAAAGCGTATAAATCCTTCTTGCGATTGCTGCATTTTCCGTTTGAATATCAATAGATAAGCGACGGTTTGAAAAAGAAAGCGACCCGTTCATTCGAAGCAACGCTGATAATTCAGCTTTCTCACAGCATTCCTTCATTTCAAGGTTGGTCAACTCTTTCTTGGTTTCCGATGCAAATGACACAGTCAACACCTCCTTATACGATTATTTTGGAACAAAAATCTTGTCCTATATGAATGAGGAGCGTTACCTCAAACGAGGCAACGCACATTTATAGCAGTGAATATAAAATCGAAGCTAACTTTAATGTATCATGTCTTACAACACGCTCATCATACTTCGCTAATTGATCTTGAATGATTTCGATATTATTTGCAGCAAAACGATCTGTATCCACTACAACCGGTCCCGACATTTCTTCCTCATATAACTTACGTAACTCACAAGGAATATCACGATTATTTACAATTGCAGTGTCGATAAATGGTTTACCTAAATGATCATGTAACGCCTGCACATGATCGAACGCAGTATACCCCATCGTTTCACCCGCTTGCGTCATAACATTACACACATATACCTTCTTCGCTTTTGCAGCAAGAACAGCGTCCCCAATTTTATTAACAACTAAATTCGGTAATATACTCGTGTACAGACTTCCTGGACCGAAAACAAGTAAATCAGCCCGTTTAATTTCCATCAACGTTTCATATAGCGGTTCTACATCTTCTGGAGTTAAAAAGACACGATTAATCTTCTTCCCGAAATAAGGAATCTTTGATTCACCTGTTACAATTTCCCCATCTTCTAACTCTGCATGAAGTACCGCACTTTGATTCGCTGCTGGCAATACACGTCCTCTGACATTTAATACTTTACTTGTCTCCGTAATCGCGTGATAAAAGTCTCCTGTAATCGAAGTCATACCTGCCAATAATAAATTTCCTAACGCATGACCTTTCAGCCCGTCTCCAGTTGTAAAACGGTGCTGGAATAAAGCTTCCACTAATGGTTCTACATCCGATAACGCAACAAGTACGTTACGAATATCACCTGGGGGTGGAATTTCTAGCTCATCACGTAGTCTACCTGAACTGCCTCCATCGTCGGCCACTGTTACAACTGCCGTAATATCAACAGGATATTGTTTTAATCCTCTTAATAAAACAGAAAGTCCAGTTCCTCCTCCCATGATGACAATTTTAGGTTTTCTCTCTTTTTTCATCCCTTAATGGCCCTTTCTCTTCTCCACATCACGATGAGATACATGAACGCTATACTCTGGTTTCAAATGTTTCCCAAGGTACTCTGTAAGCGTAACAGAACGATGTTGCCCCCCTGTACATCCAATCGCAATTACAAGTTGACTCTTACCTTCTCTTTTATAATGAGGCAGCATGAAAGTAATAAGATCCGTCAATTTCTCTAAAAACTTATGTGTCTCATTAAATTTCAGCACATACGACGAAACTTCTTCATCCAGTCCTGTTAATGGCTTCATATGTGGAATGTAGTATGGATTTGGTAAAAAACGAACATCAAATACTAAATCAGCATCAATCGGAATTCCGTACTTAAATCCAAATGACATAACATTTACACGGAACGCTTGCTCAGTTTCTGTTGAGAATATGTGAACAATTTTTTCTCTTAATTCTTTCGGTTTCAAATCTGATGTATCAAGCACAATATTCGCTCGCGCCTTCATATCAGTTAATAGACCGCGCTCAGCTTCAATTCCCTTTAACGGCAAGCCAGTTGGCGCAAGTGGATGCGAACGTCTCGTTTCTTTATAACGAGTTACAAGCGTGCTATCTTTCGCATCTAAAAATAAAATATGAGGGATAATCCATGTACGTTCTGATAAATCATCAAGTGCTCCCCATAAATACTCAAAAAACTCTCGGCCACGTAAATCAATACCGAGTGCCACTTTATTCATTTTACCTTTTGAATCCGCCATAAGTTCAATAAACTTCGGCAATAACATCGGTGGTAAATTATCTACACAAAAATATCCTAAATCTTCAAAACTTTGTAACGCTACCGTTTTTCCAGCTCCAGACATCCCTGTAATAATTACCATTTTTATATCATTATTCTCTGTCATCGTATCCTCTCCTTGCAGGTTTAACTCGGATCTAATCGATATGAAAGCAACTCAAAATCTGGGGTATATACAAATGTACCGTAGATTATACCATTCCCTTTAATTAAATAATCAATAATGTGATAATCTCCTGGTGCCATTGCTAAATCATCAATTTTATCAAATGTATGCCAACCAATGATGCCTTCTTCGCTCTCTAATTTGTTTTCTCCTGCAAAATCTGTTGCTAGAAAGGAGAACATCATCCATTCAGAAACAACCTTATCACCTTCTTGGATGACAAAGGTGAAGACCCCTTTTAATGCTGGGTTCTTTAAATAAATACCTGTTTCTTCACGATACTCGCGAACAACGGAATCTCTTACCGTCTCACCACGCTCCATCTTTCCGCCTGGTGCAACCCACCAATTCCGGCGAGGTTTTTGGAGTAAGAGTACTTCATTATCTCTAATTAACACACAGTTTGTCACTCTTTGCATGTTTCTTCACCTCAGCTACTTGCAGCAAAATTTCTCACTGCATACTCATTTCATTATACTATCAAAAACAGTTTGCTACAACGAAGGTGCCAGTCCCCTTTTGCTAAGTAATTGTAAAAATTATTTCTATAACACGCAATCAAAATGCCTTACTTCCCATGAATAGCACATAAAAATCCCCTTAACGTTTTTACCGTTAAGGGGACGAAAAATCCTTACTTCTTACCGAAATAAGTAACGACCGCAAATCCTAAAATAAAAGTAATAATTGAACTTACAATTGAAATTCCACCAGTCGGAATGCCAGGGAACACAATGACAATTGAACCGATAACAAGTCCAATAATTGCCGCAAATGTCATACTTTTATAACGATCTAATAAAAAGCTAATTCCTTTACTACTTACAACAAATCCGACCATAACACCGGCACCGATAACCGCGATTAACGGTAAATTGAGTGTAGTTAAAGCGTTAATTGCTGTCGGGTACACACCAATAATTAATAAAATAAACGATCCGCTAATTCCAGGAAGAAGCATAGCCATACTAGCCATCCATCCTGCGAAAAATAAACCAATTGCATTTAAAATTGTTAACGTCGTAATTGGATCAGCTGCCTTATCTGGTTTAAAGAATGCTGTTATCGCAACAAGAATTGCTGCAATTATTAATAAGACAATATGACCACCTTTAAACGTTGCCTTTGCATCCGCTTCTCTCATTAACATCGGTAATATACTAATAATTAAACCGAGGAAGAAAAATTGAGTCGGTTCATAATGATTTGCTAATAAATATTTAATAACGTGACTTAACGTTAGAAAAGCTGCCGCTACACCCGCTGCAAGTGGGATTAAAAATGCTAAATGTTTTTTCCATTCGCGACTAAAGAATCCGCTAATTGCCGCAAGTAATTGTTCATAAATCCCTAACACAACAGCGATTGTTCCGCCGCTTACACCAGGAATTAAATCACTAACGCCCATACAAAATCCACGATATATATTACGCCATTCCATACTGAATAAATTCCTCATTTCTTATAGTGATTTTTTCCGTAAATTCTAGTATAACAATAAGAAACATTAAATTCTTAATTATTTTTGACAAAAGTTTGACATTTGAACAAAAAAAAGAAAACCACCTATCGGTAGTTTTCTTCTCAAAAGGAAAAATCCCCTTATTTTTCTGTTACAGTTTTTAATCCTTCTAATAACTCTTCTACGTAGTGCTGTGCACTCTGCGCTGCAATACTACCATCGCCTGTTGCAGTTACAATTTGACGAAGCATTTTTTCACGAACATCACCAGCTGCGAAAATACCAGAAACTTTCGTTTCCATACGCTCGTTCGTTTCAACATAACCATTTTCATTTGTAATACCTAACTCAACAAACGGCTTTGATAATGGTAGCATACCGATGTATACGAAAACGCCGTCAGTTTTAACTTCTTGTTCTTCTCCACTGTTTACATCTACAAGTGTTACGCTTCCTACTTTACCATTTGCATCGTTAATTTCTTTAATCGTATGATTCCAAATGAAATCTACTTTCTCATTTTGGAAAGCACGATCTTGTAAAATTTTCTGTGCACGAAGAGTGTCACGACGATGAACGATCGTTACTTTTGATGCGAAGCGTGTTAAGAACACACCCTCTTCAACAGCAGAATCTCCGCCGCCAATAACAACAAGTTCTTTACCTTTAAAGAATGCACCATCACATACTGCACAATATGATACACCACGTCCACCAAGTTCTACTTCACCTGGCACACCAATCTTTTTATACTCTGCACCGCTTGCAACGATAATTGCACGTGTTTTATATTCTTTTTTGCCAGCAATAATTGTTTTGTATTCTTTTCCATCGATGATTGCTTTCACATCACCGTATGCATATTCAGCACCAAATTTCTTCGCATGCTCAAACATTTTATTTGATAAGTCTGGTCCTAAAATAGACTCATAACCTGGATAGTTCTCTACATCTTCTGTATTTGCCATTTGTCCACCTGGAATACCACGCTCAAGCATCAATGTGCTTAAATTCGCACGAGATGTATATACCGCAGCTGTCATACCAGCTGGTCCTGCACCAATAATAATGACATCATAAATTTTTTCTTCTGACACACTATTCACTCCCATTCATTCATACACATTAAGTTACCCTCATTATACTGTTAGCATCACTTTTTTCCCAATGATTTGCCTATCCTACGTGTGCGTGCGCTTAACAGCCTGCACATACTTTCGTACAGTCGCTACAGATACATTATATACATCACCAAGCTCTGCCTGTGTCATCTTATTTCTTTGTTCGCCGCGCACAATGTATTCAATTGCCGCTGACCAACCATACACATTTGTAAAAGTCGCTCCAGATGTATATAAACGTATGAACGTACAAAACCAAAAGTTTAAACACTCTTCGATTAATTCATCGTCTTTTTTCGTGTAATTGTATAATGCATCCGCAATTCGTACGCACTGCTCAAATTGCTGTAAATCAGCTGGGATGCTTTTATGACTATTAAGTAAAAAGAAATATTTTGCAAGTTGCGATACGATTGGAACACCATTTTTCGCTTGCGTTACATCAAAGAAGAATCCAACCTTCTCTGGTGTTGACAACTCATTCATTAAATATAAAGCTAGCATTTGCTCTTCTAGCGTTGTACTTTTCTGAAATGATTTTCGTAACTCTTCAAATAAAAGATTTTGTCCTTCATCTGCTAAATTCAGTGCATTCCACGGTTCTTTTCCTTTTTTATCAGGATGCAATTCTACAACATGTTGCCACATTTTTTCAGCTACTTGCTGCTCCTTCACCATATACGCAGAGTATGCAAACCAGTAATAAAAACTAACGTCTCCTTCGTACCCTTGACGCTTTAATACTTTGAACCATTTATATGCAGGTTCAAAATGACCAATTGTTGCAAGCGTTGTTCCAAGTTTCAAACGATGCTCAAATGAAATTGGATATACCGAAACTAACTGCCCGGCTAATGACTCTACTTGCTTATACTCTCCAATTGAATATAGAAAAATAAGCGTATTACAAAGCGCATGCATATTACCAGGATTTTTCTCTAAAATCATTTCTGTTAACTTGAGCGCTTGATCTACATTACCTGATTGAAAATGAGCAATCGCTAAATTATTATGGCCCGACCAAAATTCTGGATATTCTTTCGTAACAACTTCTAATGTAGCAATCGCCTCTTCTAATTGTCCGTTACGAATGTAGCGATTTGCTTCTTCCTGCATAACAATTAGCTCATCTTCATCCTCAATCTCTTCCGCACCCATCGCTTCTTCTTCCATAATCTCAAGCAATTCTAATGTATCTTCTACGAATTCTTTCTCTTCCGCAACTTCTAAATAACGATCTGCATACTTTTTCGCCTGTTGAAACAAGCCCATATATGCATAATTATTTGCAATAAAATAATAGCATTGCTCAAGTTCAGGATTGGATCTAACAAGCTTTAGAAATATCTGATTCGACTCTTGATATTCACCAGATTCAGATATTGCTATTGCTAGTTGGCATAAAATAAACGGCTCCTTCTCGCTTTGTGCCGCTCTTCGAAAATATTTAATTGCATCTTGCAATTTTTGCCCTTTATAAGCCCTCATCCCTTTTTTATAAAAGAAGTCTGCTAATTGATTAAAAGAGATAACTTGTCCGTTCTCCTTATATATTCTTTGATTTTTCCCCATATATCCTCCAGTTTTTTGTTTTCTTCGTTCACACATTCTTCTATCTATAAGTATAAACGATTCCGTAAAAAACAAAACAGTATATTATAATCAATTATTTCCTTTTTATTCATAAAAAGAGAAGGGAAATGTTACATTTTTAACATCAACCTTCTCTAGTGGCCATTTCCTCTTTCGTATAAATAATACGCATCGGATTTCCACCTACGAAAGCGCCATCTGGTACATCTTTATGGACAAGTGTGCCAGCAGAAACGATAGCACCATCTCCAATCGTCACACCTGGTAAAATTGTCGTATTCGCTCCAATCATAACTTCATTCCCTATAATGATTTCTCCGAGTCGATACTCACGAATTAAATATTCATGCGCTAAAAGCGTTGTATTATAGCCGATAATTGAATTGTCTCCCACAGTAATCTTTTCTGGAAACATAATATCTGGCATTACCATAAGTGCAAACGACGTTTTTTTTCCTACTTCCATCCGTAAAAACGTTCGATACAACCAATTCTTCACAGATAAAAATGGCGTGTAACGTGCGATTTGGATAATAATAAAGTTTTTCATTACCTTCCAAAAAGACACCGTTTTATACACATTCCACAATGAATTTTCTCCTGAAACAGGATAGCGCGTTGTCCGTCGCACTTAACTCTCTCCTCTACTAAAAAAAGTGAAACTTGAAGTTAGTAGAGAAACATATCCCCTACTTGCTTACTTGGACCTTTATGAGCGGTTAATACCAGATAAAATCGGTAGTAAATCACTCATTTTATCTAGCACATAATCTGGTTTATACGCTTCTAAATACGCTCTACCTTTCAATGTCCATGAAACCGCTACTGTTTTCGTACCTGCATTTTGTCCACCGACGATATCATGATGATTATCACCAACCATCAATGTTTCTTCTGGTTTTGCATCTAATAATTTCAATGCTTTTTGAAGTGGTTCTGGATGTGGTTTCACATGTTCCACATCATCAATCGTCACGACAACATCAAAAAATTGATCAAGTTTTGAAAGCTTTAATCCCATTTCAACCGTCTGTCTCGCTTTCGTTGTAACGATACCGATTTTATAGCCTTGCTTCTTCAATTCTTGAACAGTTTCATATACAGTCTCATATTCTTCCACTAATTCATCATGATGCTCATGATTAAATTGGCGATAACATGCAATCATTTCTTCAACCTTATTTGTATCCATCTTACTAAAAGTGTCATGCAAAGATGGACCGATAAATGCCAATACATCTTCACGCTTATATTGATTTGGATAATATGTATGTAACGTATGCAAAAAAGAAGAGATAATAAGTTCATTTGTATTAATTAACGTTCCATCTAAATCAAATAACACTGTATTTATTTTCATCGTCCTTAATCCTTTCATTACCTGAATATGAAAGAAGCAGCATCTTATATAAGATGCTACTTTTCTCTAATTTTCTAAATATCTTTTATCAGCTTGCCCCATCTTTCGTCTCACAATAATGAAAATGATAGAAATAACAACAATTCCAATAGACATTACTTGTGCAATACGAAGTGGTCCTAACATTAAACTATCTGTACGCAAACCTTCTACGAAGAAGCGTCCAACTGAATACCAAATTAAATATGTGAAGAATAGTTCCCCGCGGCGTAAATTCGCTTTTCGTAACGCGAGTAGTAAAATAACACCTGCAAAGTTCCATAATGATTCATATAAAAACGTTGGGTGATAATACACACCATCAATATACATTTGATTAATAATGAAATCCGGTAAATGAAGACCTTCTAAAAACTGTCTCGTTACTTCATCACCATGCGCCTCTTGGTTCATAAAGTTTCCCCATCGGCCAATTGCTTGTCCTAGTAAAATACTTGGCGCAGCAATATCTGCTAACTTCCAGAATGAAAGCCCGCGTCGTTTCGCAAAAAGAATTCCTGTAATAACAGCCCCGATTAAACCACCATGAATCGCCAAACCACCTTGACGAATATTAATAATTTGACTCGGATTTTGCGAATAATATTCCCATTCAAAAATGACATAATACATTCTCGCAAAAAGAATCGCAATTGGTACTGCAATTAATACAAGATCGATAAATGTATCTTTGTGAATACCAAGCCTTTCTCCCTCGCGAGTCGCTAGCCAAAGACCTAATAGCACACCTGTACCGATAATAACCCCATACCAATAAACAGGGAACGGTCCGAGTTGGACTGCTATACGGTCAAGCTGTGGTACAGAACCTAACAGCATATGTATGACCTCCCTCTCCAGAGTCTACTCTTGATTTCCTAACTCAATCGCACTCATTAATCGTTCAGAGAACTGCTGTGCCGCATTGACTCCCATACGTTTTAATCTGAAGTTCATCGCTGCTACTTCAATAATAACAGCCAAGTTTCGACCAGGACGAACTGGAAGTGTAATCTTCGTAAGTTCTGTATCAATAATCTTCATCTTCTCTTCATCAAGACCTAAGCGATCATAATTTTTCTTTTGATCCCAAATTTCAAGATTAATAACAAGTGTAATACGCTTATAATTTCGTACCGCCCCTGCACCGAATAACGTCATTACGTTAATGATACCTAGACCACGAATTTCTAATAAGTGCTCAATTAAATCAGGTGAGCTTCCTACTAATGTATCTTCATCTTCTTGACGAATTTCTACGCTATCATCCGCAACAAGGCGGTGACCACGCTTTACAAGTTCAAGCGCTGTCTCACTTTTCCCGACACCACTTTGACCTGTAATTAAAACACCAACACCATAAATATCTACTAACACACCATGAACAGCTGTTGTTGGCGCTAACTTACCTTCTAAATAGTTTGTTAAACGACTTGATAATCTCGTCGTCGTTTGAGCAGAACGTAATAAAGGAACGCCTGATTCACGTGATGCTTGTAATAACTCATCCGGTACATCTTGATTACGAGTTACAATAATACAAGGCGTCTCTTCAGTACAAAGCGCTTTCATTCTCTCTTGCTTTTGCTCTGTCGTTAACGTATCAAAGAACGTAAGCTCCGTTTTTCCAAGAAGCTGCACGCGATCAGCTGGATAATATGTAAAAAATCCTGCCATTTCAATTCCAGGTCGTGATAAATCACTCGTATCAATCGGACGATGAATTCCTTCTTCACCACTTACTAACTCCAATTGAAATTGTTCAATTAAATCTTTTGTCCTTACTTTTGGCATATGTATAAACCTCCACTCCGCTGCGGGTTCAGTCTCATTTGATGTAAAATTCCATTCTACCGGATATTGTACCATTTTTTTCTGGAAACAAGAAACACGGTTTCTAATAAATAGAAAAAAACATTTCATACGAATCATGAAATGTTTTTCTTTTTGTCATTTTCTCTTTTTTTCATATAACGGTTCCACAATCGCCTTTTCAATTATCATATTAAAAATCGAAATACAAATTGCCGCAACAATCGCTACACCAAATCCTGATATATTAAAAGCATCTCCTAATAATGAATCTGCCATTTTTAACGTAATCGCATTAATAACAATTAAGAAGAAACCAAAAGTTACAACAGTAATTGGTAGCGTAATTAAAATTAAAAGCGGCTTTACAAATACGTTTAAAATCGCCAATATAATACTCGCAATAATTGCAGTTTGTATATTTGCTATGTAAAATGCGTCTGGTGCAACCCCTTTTAAAAGTCCGGATACAGCGATTAACACAACGCTATTTACAAGAAGTGATACAATCCATCTCATTTCCTTACACATCCTTTTGATATATATATTTCATCATACGCTAATAGATAATAAACGCAAGTAACATACAAACACTTATATCAACTTATTCTACCCTTTATGCTTGTATACCTACTAACAACCTTACCAGTTTTCCTTAGCGAAATAAAAACCGAGTGTAATTCCCACTCGGTTTTTATTAACAACTTATTGCGATAACTCTACTTCTTTTATTTTCGCTTTCATTCTTGCTTTATCACGATCTAAAATCTCTTTTAAATACTTACCTGTATACGAGCGTTCTTCTTTCACTACTTGCTCTGGCGTTCCGGAAGCAACGATTTGTCCGCCTTTGTCCCCGCCTTCTGGTCCAAGGTCAATGATATAATCAGCTGTTTTAATAACATCTAAATTATGCTCAATTACAAGTACTGTCTCGCCACTCTCAACAAGACGTTGCAACACTTCTAGAAGACGTGCAATATCATGGGCATGTAACCCAGTCGTCGGCTCATCTAAAATGTATAACGTACGCCCTGTAGAACGACGGTGTAATTCAGAAGCTAATTTCACACGCTGCGCCTCGCCACCTGATAACGTCGTAGCTGGTTGCCCTAATTTCATATAACCAAGCCCTACATCTACAAGCGTTTGAAGTTTACGCTTAATTTTCGGGATATTAGCAAAGAACTCTACCCCATCTTCAATCGTCATTGCTAATACTTCAGAAATGCTCTTATCTTTATATTTAACTTCCAATGTTTCACGATTATAACGTTTACCGTGACAAACTTCACACGGAACATACACGTCTGGTAAGAAATGCATTTCGATTTTTATAATTCCATCACCGCGGCACGCTTCACAACGGCCACCTTTTACGTTAAAGCTAAAACGTCCCTTTTGATATCCGCGTACTTTCGCTTCATTCGTTTGTGCAAACACATCACGAATATCATCGAATACACCTGTATACGTAGCTGGGTTGGAACGTGGTGTACGCCCGATTGGTGATTGATCAATATCAATAACTTTATCTAACTGCTCAAGACCCTTAATTTCTTTATGAGCCCCTGGCTTCGCTTTCGCTTTATATAGCTTTTGAGCTAACGCTTTATATAATACTTCATTAATCATCGTACTTTTTCCAGATCCAGATACGCCAGTTACTGCTACGAATGTACCTAGAGGGAAGGACATTTTCGCGTTTTTTAAGTTATTTTCTTTCGCACCGACAATCTCCACTTTACGTCCGTCACCTTTACGTCTCTCAAGTGGTACCGGAATGAACTCTTTACCGCTTAAATATTTCCCTGTTAATGAATTCTCGTCCTGCATCACTTCAGCTGGTGTACCCGCTGATACAACTTGACCACCATGAATACCTGCACCAGGTCCGATATCAAGTAAATAATCAGCAGCCATCATCGTATCTTCATCATGCTCAACGACAATTAACGTATTTCCTAAATCCCGCATTTCCTGTAATGTGCGAATAAGGCGATCATTATCACGTTGATGCAAACCGATAGAAGGCTCATCAAGAATGTAAAGTACACCCGTAAGACGAGAACCAATTTGTGTCGCTAAACGAATACGCTGTGCCTCACCACCTGATAAAGTTCCTGCAGCACGACTCAACGTTAAATAATCTAAGCCAACGTTCACTAAGAAGCCTACGCGTTCTTGAATCTCTCTTAAAATTAAATGAGCAATTTTTTGTTGTTTCTCAGTTAGCTCAACATTCGAGAAGAATTCCTGTACTTCTTGAACAGAATACTTTGTAACATCCGCAATCGTTTTATCACCAACGAAAACAGCTAAACTCTCAGGCTTTAAGCGTCCGCCTTTACACTTTGGACAAGCTTGCTCTGCCATATATTTCTCCATTTGCTCACGAACATAATCAGAACTCGTCTCACGATAACGGCGCTCGATATTCGGAATAACACCTTCAAATAAAATCTCATTTTCCTTTACTTGACCAAATTCATTCACATAGCGGAAATAAACCTTCTCTTCCCCGCTTCCGTACAACACTTTATCAAATAAATCTTTCGGTATATCTTTCACCGGCATATCCATATCAACACCATAGTGATTACATACGGATTGTAAAAGTTGTGGGTAATATTGTGAACTTGTCGGTTCCCACGGAGCAATCGCATGTTCATTTAATGATAAATCCCAGTTCGGAATAACAAGCTCTAAATCTACCTCTAGCTTTGAGCCAAGTCCATCACAAGAAGGACATGCGCCGAACGGACTATTGAACGAGAACATACGCGGCTCTAATTCCCCGATTGAAAAACCACAATGCGGACAAGCATGATGTTCACTAAATAGAAGCTCTTCTTCTCCCATTACATCGATTAACACTCGGCCACCGCCAAGCTTTAAAGCACTTTCGAGTGAATCAGCTAGCCGGCTTGCAATTCCTTCTTTCACAACAATACGGTCAATAACAACTTCAATTGAATGCTTCTTATTTTTGTCTAACGTAATCTCTTCAGATACATCCAGCATTTCACCATTGACACGCACACGAACATAACCTTGTTTCTTGATGTCTTCTAACACTTTCACGTGCGCACCTTTACGCCCAGACACGATAGGCGCTAATACTTGCAGCTTCGTACGTTCAGGATATTCAAGAACACGGTCTACCATCTGTTCCACTGTTTGTGATGTAATTTCAATCCCATGATTCGGACAAATTGGTGTACCAATTCGTGCAAATAATAGACGTAAATAATCATAAATCTCCGTTACTGTACCGACAGTTGAACGTGGATTACGACTCGTCGTTTTTTGATCAATTGAAATTGCTGGAGATAAACCTTCAATCGTATCAACATCCGGCTTATCCATTTGCCCTAAAAACTGACGTGCATACGCAGATAACGATTCTACGTATCTGCGCTGTCCTTCTGCATAAATCGTATCGAATGCTAACGATGACTTTCCTGAACCAGACAATCCCGTCACAACAACAAGCTGATTTCTCGGAATGGTTACGTCAATATTTTTTAAGTTATGTGCTCTAGCACCTTTTACAACAATAAAATCCTTGCTCATGCTCACTCTTTTCACCCTTCCGCTTTTAATTCTAATAGTAAATCTCTTAATTCAGCTGCACGCTCGAAGTCTAACGCTTTTGCCGCTTCTTTCATCTCTGCTTCGATCTTAGCTATTGTTTTCTCACGTTCTTTCTTCGTCATCTTCTTAGCAGGAGTTGCTTCATATGTTTCCGGTTCTTCAGACGCTGTCGTCGCACGGATTACATCACGAACGCCTTTTTGAATCGTTTTCGGCGTGATACCATGCTCTTCATTGTAAGCTTCTTGTATAGTACGACGACGCTGCGTTTCTTCAATTGCAATTCCCATTGATCTCGTTATGCGATCTGCGTACATAATAACGCGGCCGTTTTCATTACGCGCCGCACGACCAATCGTTTGAATTAACGAACGTTCTGAACGCAAGAATCCTTCCTTATCTGCATCTAAAATAGCTACAAGTGATACTTCTGGAATATCTAATCCTTCTCGTAATAAGTTAATACCGACAAGTACATCAAACTTACCAAGGCGAAGGTCACGGATAATTTCAATACGTTCTAACGTTTTAATTTCAGAGTGAAGATAGTTCACTTTAATTCCTACATCTTTTAAGTAATCCGTTAAATCCTCTGACATCTTTTTCGTTAAAGTCGTAATTAATACACGTTCATTTTTTGCAATGCGATCTTGAATTTCTCCTAATAAATCGTCAATTTGACCTTCAATTGGTCGTATATCAATTGGTGGATCTAACAGCCCTGTTGGACGAATAATTTGTTCTATTACTCCCGGTGCCTGCTCTAACTCGTACGGTCCTGGCGTTGCCGAAACGTAAATAACTTGATTCGTTTTCTCTTCAAACTCATCAAACGTAAGCGGTCTATTATCTAAAGCTGACGGCAGACGGAATCCATGATCCACAAGCACTTGCTTACGCGCTTGGTCTCCGTTATACATCGCCCTTACTTGCGGTACCGATACGTGTGACTCATCCATGACAATTAAGAAATCCTCTGGAAAATAATCTAAAAGCGTATACGGTGTTGAACCTGCTGGACGAAGTGTTAAATGACGGGAATAGTTTTCAATTCCTGAACAAAAGCCCATCTCACGCATCATTTCTAAATCATAGCGTGTACGTTGTTCTATGCGCTGCGCTTCTAACAATTTACCGTTATCATTTAATTCTTTTAAACGTTCTTCTAATTCTTTTTCAATATTTTCAATAGCGACCTTCAACTTTTCTTCACGTGTAACGAAGTGAGATGCCGGGAAGATTGCTACATGATCACGTTCTGCTAATACTTCACCCGTTAATGCATTTACTTCTCGAATACGATCGATTTCATCACCGAAAAATTCAATTCGAATACAATGTTCGTCGAGTGATGCCGGGAAGATTTCAACTACATCTCCGCGCACACGGAATGTACCACGCTTGAAATCAATATCATTACGTCCATACTGTACATCAACAAGTTCACGAAGCAATTGATTACGATCCTTTTCCATACCAACTCGAAGTGAAACAACTAACTCGCGGTATTCTTCCGGAGAACCTAAACCGTATATGCAAGACACACTCGCAACGATAATAACATCATCTCGTTCAAATAAAGAAGACGTTGCCGAGTGACGTAATTTATCGATTTCATCATTAATTTGCGCATCTTTTTCAATAAATGTATCCGTATGTGGTACATACGCTTCCGGCTGATAATAATCGTAATAACTAACAAAATACTCAACAGAATTGTTAGGAAAGAAATCTTTCAACTCACTATATAACTGTCCTGCTAACGTTTTATTATGAGCCATTACAAGTGTTGGCTTCTGCACTTCTTTAATGACATTTGAAATCGTAAATGTCTTACCCGTTCCTGTCGCTCCAAGCAACACTTGCTTTTTCTTACCACTATTAATTCCCTCTACAAGCTTCTCTATCGCTCCCGGCTGATCACCTTGCGGGGAATACTCTGAGATAATTTCAAATGGATGTTCCAACTAAAAACCGACCTCCTCATAAAAATCTGTATTATTATTTTACCACGAATGCTCATAAAAAACCTAAAAAAACGAACAGATATTCGGTAAAACTTTCGACAATATATACATAAAAAAGGAAGGAATAAATACTTCCTTCCTCTACTAACTCTATTTTTTAAGTACATATAATAAGTCATATCCATTGCGCCCATTTTCATTCGTACAATCTATTAACCTATATGCAGTTTCTGATTCACGTTGCTCTTTAACAATCCTTTTACAACTATCTTTATGTAACCCTTTATGGTCACCAGCAAATTGATCTTGCCTATTATCAAACACATAAAGTATATCTGTCCCACTATGCTCTAACGTTTGAAAAACAGGATCACCTTCATGTGTATAATGTACAATTCTTATTTTATCAACTTCCCCTTGTTCCACATTCAAAACGAACTTTTCGAATTTATCTAGATTAGAAATTTCTGCCCCCCTTTGCAACGACATCATTCTTCTTAACAATTGCACTGTTAGGTTGTGAGCATGCTACTAAACTAAAGAGAAATAAGCATATAAAACCTGTTCTTTTTCCTATCGTTATCCTCTCCTATACAAACTATTGGTATACTAGAAAAAGCTACTTTCCTCTATGAAAGTAGCTTCTTGTTTCCTTTCTCCTTCTTCGGAAAAATAACATATGAAAATGAAATCGCAGTATCTGCTAAAAGAATAATAGCCCATACTCGGCTTACACGGCTTGCTGTTTTATTTAAAACGATTCCTGACTCTAACCAATTTCCCCACTGTTCTACTGGAATAAGCCCATACATGAAGAAAAAGAATATATGAACCGCAACAAACAAAATAAGATGTAAAACCCAATTTTTTATTTCCTGCTTCGCATGCGCCATCCCTGTTACTTCAAGTGGTTCTTCGATAATAGGCGCCGGTTCATTCCGCCACTTCGCAACTAATTTTTGTACATATATATCTAATTTCTTCAAATCCTTTTTCCCATAAAAAACTGCATATAATAAAATGATTACCGTAATGATTTGAAAATTAGAGAACTTCCCTGTTTGATAATAGTCCACTACCCCTAAAGTTAAAATAAACACTTCATTTATGAGCAGCACAATCCCCATAATAAAGCTCGCCTTTTTCAAGCGAAATCCATACCTTAGTACAAAAAATCCGACAGCTGATAGCCAAAATACAATCTCCGCACCAATTAAAAAATACCATCGATATTCTGCGAGTATACTCATTTATTCCTCTCCCTTTCATCATATATACGAAAAGCCTCATCCATATATACTAGAAGCTCTTCCTCAATTGGATACATACTCATTTTTTGTGAATCTTCTTTTGACTTTCTTACTTCCCACAATTTATCTAAAAATACTTCGTCACCATTTGCCATCTCTAAACACTTCTGCATTAATTTCTTTGTTGCACCTTGCACCTCATCACATGATGCTTCCTTACCATCTTTCATAAAGTTACGTAATTGCCTTAATAAATCTACCCATTCTAAAACATTTGGGTCTTCTTCACTCATGTTCGGCAAATTATGAAGCAACTTTTGTTCTCCCTTAGAAAAAACTTCATTTTGAAACATCTCACGTATTCGCGGAGACTGTTTCGAAAGCTGAATGAGTTCAAACATAACTTTCCAATCCAATTCCCCTTCCACATCTACTGAATAAACAACCGCTTGTAAAATACGTTCCATTCGATTAAATTTTTTCTGTTCTTCTTGTACAAACTTAAGTTGCTTTTCAAGCGATACTTTTAAATTGAGCTCATCCGTTATTAACATATTCGTAATCTCTTTTAATGAAAAACCCATTTCTTTTAAAAATAAAATTTGCTGCAAACGAACAACGTCTCTCTCGCTATATAACCGATGTCCCCCATCAGTTTTCCCACTCGGCTTTAATAACTTGATTTGATCATAATATCGTAACGTCCTTACTGTAACCCCTGTTTCCCTCGTTAGTTCTTGAATTGAAATCAACTCCATCACCTCTTCTCCTTCATTATAAAAGGTGACGTAACGTAACTTTCAAGTAGTTTGTAAAAAAATACAAAAAGCTGTTTATACCTTTTGTATAAACAGCTTTTATGGAAATAACCCCTTTTGTATAGCACGCCCACAAGATAAAATAATTGCCCCAACAACAATACTTGTTGCTGTTTTATGATAATGCGCTAAAACTAATAAATAGTATGATAAACCTACAGCGCCAATCATAATACATAAACTTGGCACTGGATTACGAGAGAAGTTTTGCATCCCCCACAAAAGTGCAAATATAGCCGTCGCAACACATAATACCGCTAATCCCATCCCGTTTCCCCTTTATATATTTATTTGATTTCCCTTGTTGCTAATACACTCGTCAATGCCATGCTAAAGATAAGCTCCCTATAAACCTTATAACCTCTTGCTTACTCATACGTGATCAGCCTCTTTTTGATTTCTATATTTCCATTTCGGCCAATAGTTCACAAAGAAATAAACAAATTGTCCTAATACAAATAAAACAAACGGCATGCCCGCATTTCCATAAACAATTAAATTGTACAAACTCCATACCGCTAAACTCATTGTTAAAAACAACCCTAAATATTTAAACGCTTTATCCGATTGAAATCTCTCAAACTCATCTTGCATTTTCATTCCTCCTATCGCTATGCTCGTTTCCCCGCCATTGCTCCTATGATGAGACTACCAGCAAATAAGAAACTACATACAATAAATATTTCTGGCGTAGGTATGACATCTCTGCCTACGAATTTGCTCGCACCAATGTAAACAATAAGAAGGACAAATGCGAATATAAGCGAGACATTTACATGCCTTTTTATATTTTCATTTACTCGCTCATCTATATCTGGAAGTTCTTCTTTTTTGTACTTACACTTTTTGTAATACACATACACTGTTAAAAGTAGAATTGCTAAAATGTTACTAACTATTAGCGGTAACATCGGTATAGATGGGTCCATAATACGAACTAAAACGTCTCCTCCACATAATCCTAAGACAGTAGTAATATACAACTTTTTAGTATCGTTCATTTTCTCTCCCCTTACTCCAGCGTAAATATTTCCTCTACCTTCATCTCAAAATATTTGGCGATTTTTAGGGATAACTCTAGACTCGGATTATAGTGATGGTTCTCAATTGCCACGATTGTTTGCCGCGTCACTTGCATCGCCTTTGCCATTTCAATTTGCGTTATATGATGTTGTTTTCGTAATTCCTTAATTTTATTTTTCACACCCATAGGCTCCACCTTCAAAAGTAAAGATATCTTTACTTTAATTATAAATATTTTCCAAATGCAAGTAAAGATATCTTTACAAAAAAAGGTAAAAAAAGAGACATCTATAAGATGCCTCTTTGCTACTACATAAATCCTAATGCATATACAAGAACGTACCCAAGAACAGATAAGCAAACCGAGCCAATCAACCCTGCCACGAATGCCCTACTTCCTAATTTGCGGAACGTTTTAAACTCTACATTTAAACCGAGTCCTGCCATTGCCATTGCAATAAGCATGTACGCAATTACTACAATGTATCCGGCAACAACTTCTGGGATAATCCCAAGCGAATGCACCGCACTCATTGCTAAAAATCCAAAGATGAACCAAGGAATCGGAAGGTCGCGCCACGATCTTTTTTCCTTGCTTTCCTCGCTCTTACCAAACCATAATCCAATTAAAATCGCTACTGGCACAAGCATCGCTACGCGCGTTAATTTCACAATAACCGCGATATCTACAGCCGTGCTACCACCTGGCGCTGCAGCCGCGATAACGTGAGCAATTTCGTGCAGCGTCGCCCCTGAGAACACGCCGTAACCGTAGGGTGAGAAACCAAGCACTGGGTATAATAGCGTATAAATAAGTGTAAATATTGTACCTAAAATTGCAATAATCGCTGCCCCAACTGCCGTTTCTTCATCTTTCGCTTTCACTTGTGGTGCAATCGCGACGACTGCGGCCGCACCACAAATTGCCGTCCCGCATGCTGTTAAAATTCCCAGCTTCTTTTCTACTTTAAATACTTTCGTTAGTCCATATACAACGAAAATTGTAAATGTAATAACAACCGCTGCGATGACCAATACTTTCGGTCCTGCCTTCGCAATATCTACAAGATTCAACCGCATTCCAAGTAAGATAATCCCGAAGCGAAGCAACTTCTTACTCGCAAAGTTCGTTCCCACTATCGCTTCTTGAGGAATCCCGATTGTCGCGCGCCAAACCATCCCGATTAGAATAGCGATTACTAATTGTCCCATAATATTTAAAAATGGAAGCTCTGCTAAATATTTCGCTGCGATTGCGATTAATAACGTAATCCCAATACCTTGCGAAAATCCAAGGCCCTTTTTCTTTTGTATAACAAGTGTTTGTTCCACTTTGTACCACCCCAATAATCGTATTGGAACATGCATGTTCTTTCTAGTTACATTATAAGAGAGTTTTAATAATAAGTTTAATATCAATATTGAATCCTTATCATCAGAAATACTTATGATAAAATAAAAGCAAAAATAAAGGGGCCTAACAAATGAACGTAGGCATTTTAAAGATCTTTGTTACTGTCGTTGAACAAAAACATTTTTCGCGCGCTGCGGAACTATTAAACCTTTCACAACCCGGCGTTAGTATGCACATTCGTAACCTGGAAAATGAATTTGGGACTACACTTATTCAGCGGTCCCCAAAGCACGTCCAAGTTACGGAAGCTGGAAACATATTATACATACACGCAAAACAAATGCTCTCACTTTATGAAGATGCAAAACAAGAAATTAACGAACTGCATAACGTCGTAACAGGAACACTTCGCATCGGTGCTAGTTTTACAATTGGTGAATATTTGCTTCCAAAAATACTCGCTAACTATGCGAATGAAAATCCACACGTCGAAGTTCATACATTTATCTCAAATACAGAAGAAGTTTTGCAAAGCCTTCGCTCTAATCAAATTGATATCGGCTTAGTGGAAGGCCAAGTCGTATACGCTGACGTAGATGTTGAAACTTTTATGCAAGATGAAATGAAACTCGTAGTCCCACCAAACCATCCATTGCTCCATATCAAGGGGATTAACGAAAATACATTGCAAGACCAAGTCTGGGTATTAAGGGAGAGCGGCTCTGGCACACGTGCCTATAGCGATCGCTTTATACACCAACATCATTTAAAAATGAAACGCTTCTTTACATTTAGCAGTATTCAAAGCGTGAAGGAAGCCGTTGCAGCCGGTCTTGGCATCGCTATCCTTTCAGATTGGACTGTTCGAAAAGAACTGTTGGCACAAGAAATATTCCACATCCCTGTTCCGAATGAAGAGCTAATCCGTCCATTCTCCATCGTGCGCGGCAAATATTTTATCCCATCTAAAGCTATTCAAGTCTTTTTAAAACACGTAGATTCTTTTGCGAAAAAACAGAGTTGACCTTCACATTAGTGTGAAGGTTTACAATACATGTAAAAGGAGTGAAACGCATTGCGAATTGGAGAGTTATCAAAAGAAACTGGGGTTAGCGAAAGGGCACTAAGACATTATGAAGAAAAGGGATTACTCCCTTCGAAACGCCTAGCAAATGGCTACCGTGATTTTGATGAAAGTGCAATCGAAAAAGTAGAGCTGATTCAAATGTACTTGCAAATCGGCTTAAATTTAGAAGAAACAGAACGAATGCTACGTTGCCTCGAAATCGAGCCGCATCTTTACGAAAATCCGTGTAGTAGTATCCTTGCACTTTACGAAGACAAACTTGATGAGGTAACGAAGCAAATCACATTACTTTCCAACATCCAAACGAATTTACAAAAACACGTTTCACTCCTAAAACAAGCAAAAGAAAAGGGATGATTACATGTTTGTTATACATGGCAGTTCAAGACAAAACGGAAATACGGAAGCTTTAACACATATGGTGATTGATGGGATTGAAACAGAACAAATTTACTTGCGTGATCATATTGTCCATCCAATCATAGATCAGCGCCATGATACAGAAGGGTTTCAACCTGTAAATGATGACTACGGGCAGTTAATTGAGCGCATGCTAGAGCACGACACGATTATTTTCGCTACACCGCTATACTGGTACGGAATGAGCGGCCACATGAAGAACTTCGTTGATCGCTGGTCACAAAGCTTGCGTGATACATCTCTTCATTTCAAAGAAAAAATGAAAGGCAAAAAAATGTACGTTGTCATCGTTGGCGGAGACAATCCAAAACTGAAAGCATTGCCGCTTATCGCCCAGTTTCAATATATCTTTGATTTTGTTGGTTCATCATTTGAAGGGTATATTATTGGGGATGCGAATGGACTAGATGAAATCAAGAACGATGCTGAGACGCTGGCAAAAGCACAACTGTATAATAACAAATTCAAAAAAAACAACCGGAAATAAGTTTGACAAACCCATTTGTATGCGCATACAATAAAAATAATATTATGAAAGGAAGGTACTTTGACCAATGAAGTTCTAATTCTCTTATTTATTTCATCCATCACAAATAGTGAACAAAAATGATGAAAACTAGCAGAGGATTAGTCTGTCCATTTGTCGATACTTTCTTTCGATACGATCATGTAAAAAATCGTTTATTTATGTACGATTTTTACATTGAAGGGCGACGTTTATCCTCTCTAGTGAAACTAGGGAGGTTTTTTTATGACTATTTTAATCGCACGTAATATCGAAAAGAGCTTTGGTGATCGCACCATATTTACGTTACCATCACTAGAAATTCAAGCAAACGATCGTATAGGAATTGTCGGAGTCAACGGAGCTGGAAAATCTACGTTATTACAAATATTAAGTAAAGAAATAGAAGCTGACAAAGGCACAGTAACTCATCATAGTTCTATCGCCATCATTCCTCAGCTTAGCGAAGAAATACCGGAAACCGCTTCTTCCCTCGCTAAAGGAAAATGGAATATTTCAAGTGTCGCAAATTCAATGAGCGGCGGTGAACGAATGCGCCTAAAGATCGCACATGCCCTCGAACAAGATGCAGGCATTCTATTTGCTGATGAACCAACAAGCCACTTAGATATGTTTGGTACAGAGCAATTAGAAAAGGCATTTTTATCTTATAACGGTGCACTAGTTTTAATATCGCATGATCGTGATTTTTTAGATGCCATATGTACAAAAATCATCGAAGTTGAAGACGGTACTATTCAAGAATATAAAGGTAATTATTCAAACTATCGAAAGCAAAAAGAACGTGAGCGAATACAAAAGCAAGCAGAATATGATCAATATATACAAGAAAAAAATCGGTTAGAACAGTCAATTTCACAAAGAAAGCAACGTGCTTCTAGCATGACAAAAATCCCAACACGGTTCAGTTCATCTGAATCTAAACTTTATAAGTGCAGCGGGGCTCATGGGCAAGAAAATGTTAGCAAAGTAGCGAAAGCACTAGAAACACGCCTTGAAAAGTTGGAACAGAAAGAAAAACCGAAGGACTTTTCTCAAGCTCAGTTTGACGTACAATACCACACACCGATTCATAGTAAAGCAGTTGTTCAGTTTAATAAAACAACGAAGAAAATAGGGGATCGCACATTATTTAAAAATATAAATGGAACAATTGTCCCTGGGGCAAAGCTTGCTATTTTAGGGGCAAACGGAAGCGGAAAAACAACTTTGTTCAAAATGCTTCTCGCGAACGAGCGTGGCATTCAGCTTTCGAAAAGTTGTAAAATTGGATACTTTGAACAAACATTATCTATTTTAAAAACAGATAAAACAATTTTAGAAAACGTTCTAGAAGAAACAAACTATACAGAATCGTTCGTTCGAACAATACTTGCAAGGCTCCTATTCCGCCGTGAAGATGTTCATAAACCTGTGCACGTCTTAAGTGGTGGAGAACGCATGAAGGTTGCACTCGCAAAAGTATTTTTAGGAAACTATAATATGCTTCTGCTCGACGAACCGACAAACTATTTAGACTTGGCAACGCAAGAAGAATTAGAAAGCATGTTACAGGAGTATCCTGGCACAATATTTTTCATTAGCCATGACCGTGCCTTTATTCGTTCTGTTGCAAACCATATTCTACAAGTAGATGAGAGCGAACCAAGAATATTCCACGGCAATTACGAGCAATACACAAAAAGAACCACCCAAGCTTCTGTAAACGTTACTGAACAAGAATTATTACGATTACAAACAAAATTAACAGAAATCATCAGCCGGATTTCTATCCCAAATCAGCATGATGACATCGTATTTCTCGAACAAGAATACGAAAAATTATTAGTTCGAATTCGGCAGTGTAAAGAAGCGCTCTAATGTCTTCCCCCTATATCGACGGGACCTTCCACATTTCCCAAGAAATATCGAGGCTTCGACATAGAATATCACCCTACCTATCATGTTAGGCACAATAACAACAAAAAGCCGTGCACCAGCACGGCTTTTCACTTTATATACGGACAGCAGTCCCACTCACCGCAACCATTAGCATTCCTTCGCGAACTACTTCGTAGTCCACGTCGATACCAACAATGGCGTTCGCATTTTTTTGTCTTGCGAGAGTTTTCATCTCTTCCATTGCAATGTCGCGCGCTTCTTTTAATTTACTTTCGTAGGCGCCTGCGCGACCACCGACAACGTCACGGACAGAAGCGAAAAGGTCACGCACGATATTTGCACCCATGATTGCTTCGCCATTAACGATATCGATATACTCAATAATTTGTTTCCCTTGAATTGTAGAAGTTGTTGTTACAATCATGCTTTGTAGCCTCCCAAATAAGATTTCCACTTACTTATGGTGCACTAATTCAGCAGAAATTATATTTACGAACTAAACTGCGCCTCATACAATCGGCTGTAACCCTCGCCTCGTTTGATTAGTTCCTCATGTGAACCTTGTTCTGCAATACCGTCTTTATTTACAACGACGATGCGATCTGCATTTTTAATAGTTGCAAGCCTGTGAGCGATAACTAATGTTGTACGGCCAACAGATAGTTCTGCAAGTGATTTTTGGATAGCAAGTTCTGTCTCTGTATCTAGCGCAGAAGTTGCTTCATCTAAAATTAAAATTGGCGGGTTCTTCAAGAACATACGGGCAATTGCCAAGCGCTGCTTTTGTCCTCCTGAAAGTTTCACACCACGCTCACCGATAACTGTATCTAAACCGTCTGGTTGCGAGTAAATTAAGTCCTCTAGCTGAGCACGTTTTACCGCCTGCCAAATTTCAGATTCTGAAGCTTTTAAGTTTCCGTAAGCGATATTTTCACGAATTGTTCCTGAGAATAAGAAAACATCTTGCTGTACAATTCCGATTTGCTTACGAAGTGACGATAACGTCATCTCTTTGGTGTCAATGCCATCAATTTGAATTGATCCAGATGAGTGTTCATAAAAACGAGGTAATAAACTACATAGTGTTGTTTTCCCTGCCCCTGATGGTCCAACGAAAGCAACTGTTTCACCTGCATGTATTTTCAAACTAATATCGTTTAAAATCGGCTCTTTATTTTCATATCCGAACGTAATGTTATTGTATTGAATATCGCCGTGTACATGTTTAACTTCTATTGCATCTTTAGAATCTACAATATCCGGCTCTGTTTCCAGAAGTTCTACATATCTTTTAAAACCAGCGATTCCTTTCGGATAACTTTCAATAACCGCATTAATTTTTTCAATTGGGCGGAAGAAAATATTCGTTAATAAAACGAATCCAATAAATCCACCGTACGTTAATTCACCTTGCAGAACAAACCATGTACCACATATTAATACAAAGAGTGTTACAAGACGCATCAGCATATAACTAATCGATGAATTTAACGCCATAATTTTATACGCCATTAATTTTGTTGTACGGAAACGAGCATTATTTACAGCAAATTGCTCTTTCTCAAACTTTTCATTTCCGAATGCTTGTACAACGCGGATACCACCTACATTGTTCTCGATACATGCATTGAAATCAGCAACGTCTGAGAATAAACGTCTAAACGTACCTGTCATTTTTTTATTGAAGTAAAGTGCCAACCATAATAAGAACGGGATTACGAAGAATGTTAGAAGCGCTAACTTCCAGTTAATCATCATCATAAATGAAAATGCTCCAACTAAAGTCATAATGGCAATGAATAAATCTTCTGGTCCATGGTGAGCAATTTCCCCAATTTCCATTAAATCGTTTGTAAGACGTGAAATTAAATGACCTGTTTTATTATTATCAAAAAATCTGAATGATAGCTTTTGAATGTGATCAAATAATTTCTGCCTCATATCTGTTTCAATGTTAACCCCAAGCATATGTCCCCAATATGTAACGACGTATTGCAAACCTGCATTTAACACATAAACTACGAACAAGCCGAAACAAGCCCATAAAATAAGCGTCCAGTTTTGTCCTGGTAATAACTTATCAATAAATTGATTTACGATAAGCGGGAAACCAAGTTCGAGTAAACCTGCGATAACTGCACAGGAAAAATCGAGTACGAATAAACCTTTGTACGGTTTATAGTAAGAAAAAAATTTACGTAGCATATCTTTCCTCCCTTTTCCAAATTAAAAGACTCTCTAAATGATAACCATTATCAAATAATTATTCAAGTTATCCGTCTATGAAACTAAAAAAGTGAGAAAATCTATAAAAAAGCCTAATCCCTCATTTATATCAATGAGAAATTAGGCTTCATTTATATATATTACTTATCGTATTCAAATAAATGTGCCCACTTATAGCGTGCGATCCTTCTATTTTTTCACAAATACATCTTGTGAACAATTCGAAACTTGTAATACCTTCGACACACCTTTTGCTTTTCTACGTTCTTATCCGTTTATTTCCCACTGTGCAATAAACAGTTTAACTTGTAGATCTAAAGTTATATATTAACCCTCCCTAAAGTTTCCCCACTACATTTGGATTTGGAAATAGCGACGAACAGTTTCTTCAATCTCATGCTTTTCTAGTTTTTCTTTTGTTTTTTCTTTTCCATCAACGATAATTAGCGTGTCTCCTAACAAAGTGATACGCCCATTTTCTGTCACTCTTGAAAGGAAATACATCTTGTTGAACATTGATTCTGGAGCTGTTTCAGTTAAGACACAGATTGGATGAATGTTCAACAAGTTCCATTTATGGGAAGGCTGCTCAAATCGATATAGAATCTCCCATTCACCATCAGTCTTTTTTTGCAGATGATAAAACGATGTTGTTTCATCTTTATTTACTCGGTAAAGGCCATCACTATCTACAACTTCCTCTCCATTCAGCGGAACAGGAATTCGTGGCGAATTACCGCCCATACCTACATCCACCAAGTATTCTTTATTATCAATTGGTACGATTATGAATAAGTGAGCATTTTCAAGAGCCCAAATTCCTTCTCTTACATATACAGTTCCTGCCATAAGATACGGGTCAAAACCTAATTCTTTTAGCAGAAAATAAAATATTCCGTTTAACTCGTAGCACACGCCACCCTGCTTCGCATGAACAATTTTTTGATATAAATCTTCTTCACGCAAAGATAGCGGTTTTCTTGCCAAAATATCAAGATTCTCAAAATGAACGTTGAGTACATGTTGTTTTTGAAGATGAGATAAGTAAGGGAAACTTACCTCTCTTTTTTCAGATTGAATATGTTCTAAATATTTTTGAATATCCAAAAATCATCCACCTCATTTTTTTATTTATATTTCTTTTTATAATGTTTCTTTTCACACTCATATTATAAAATTGATTATTGATAAACAAAAATATAAAATAACTATCATATTAATAACTTTGAGTATATAAGAGAAGGTGAACACATTTTATGGAATTACTGCAGCTCAAGTATTTTAAGACAGTCGCTCGTACGGAACATATAACAAAAGCGGCACAGGAACTTCATATCTCCCAACCAGCTTTAAGTGTTACTATCGCTCGATTAGAAGAAGAATTAGGAGTTCCCTTATTCGATCGAGTCGGGAGGCAAATTCGTCTAAACACTTTCGGAAAAGCTTTTCTCAAGCAAGTAGATACAGCCCTTGAGGCACTGGAAGTAGGTAAACGACAAGTTACAGACATGGCTGGATTAGAACGTGGAAGTGTTTTAATAGCTACTACGACCTTAAATCGAGTATCTGAATTACTAGCACCTTTTTTAGACTTATATCCACATATTAACTTCCGCATAACGCAGGCATCCACAGAAGAATTGAAAGTTCAACTCCTTGAAAAAGGCGAAATCGACTTTTGTCTTACTCCTTCACCTATTGATCGACTAGGAATCTATAGTCTTCCATTAATGACCGAAGAGATTGTACTAGCTGTGCCGAGTACACATCGTCTCAAAAATCGCCACCGTATCAAGCTAAGTGAAGTAGCAGATGATCCGTTCATCTCCCTAAAGCCAGGATACAGCTTCCGTGAAATTACAGACAAGTTCTGCAGGCGGGCTGGGTTTACGCCCAATGTCGTATGTGAAGGGGATGAACCTGCAGCCATCAGCGGCTTAGTACGCACCGGTCTTGGTGTTGCCTTTTTACCAATTGCAGCAAAAAAGGAATTACCCCCACTGACGCTTCTCCATATTGAAGAGCCCATTTGCCATTGGACGCCTCATTTAGTGTGGAATGAAAAACACTACTTATCACTTGCTGCACAAACGTTTCGCGAGTTTGTTGTACAACATTATGCTCAAGTAAAACCGTAAATTGTAACAAAAAAGAAGAGTCTGTATAACATTGTAGTTATACAGACTCTTCTTTCATTTCATTTTAATGATTATATAGCTTCCGAATCCCACTCATGCTCCTGCTGAATAAACACAACACCTAATTCGTGATGGCCCCCGGCGTATAATGCCGTTTGAGCAAGACGAAGCTCCCCATTTGTATCTAATACTTCTAATTTACAAAATGCTCCTGTTGTCTTCGTTTGAAGCGCATCATAAAACTCTTCTGTACTTCTTGGAATGACTCCATTTACTTTCGTAATAACTTCTCCAGGCTTTAAATGCATCTCTGCCCCAATTGTATTCGGAATTGTATCTAGCACAACGAGCCCATCATTACGTGCGGCAAAGTACGCCGGCCTTGTCTCATCCGCAATTTTCTCTTGCATTGAAATTGTGAAACGCCCAAGCATTGCAACTCCCATCGCGATTATCGCGAATACGTGCCACCAATAACTTGCGATTCCTAAAACGAGCACGAGTCCTGCTAGTCCATATACACGTCTTCCTGTAAATAATAAAGCTTCCTTCGGCTCATAACTTCTAATCTTTCTCATAAATCCAATTAAAAATGGAACGAGGAATAAAGAGTATGTAGTTGAACCTATTGAAACGACAGGCCACCAAGGAATAAATCCTGTCACTGCGTCTCCTGGTATAAGAATAAATACTGGTACAAGCCATAGACGATTTGATTCATGTAGTCCAATTCGTAGCCCACGCTTACCTTTTTTAATTTTCGGCGTAGAATATCGTACTGCATTTTTAGAGATTAATAAACCCTCTAGAACGAGCATAACGCCTAGTAAAATAGCAAGGGATACAATCGTACCCTCTTCACCTTCTCCAAGCTGTAAGAAGGAAACTGGCATCTTAGACGATAACAACACGAATGCAATAGCGATACCGAACGTATACGCTACAGATAAATATCGATACATAGCAGTTAATCCAAATAATAACGTCCAAAGTAAAATTGCCCATAAACTCGCTTTCGAAACGACAAGCCCGAGCCCGATCGTAATAATAGATACGATTAATCCGTACCCAATACCTGCAAATAGAGTTGTTCGCAGTTCAAACCAAATATCATATACTTTAAAAGAAAAATCTTTTCGTTCTCTTAATATACGTAAGTATCCAACGAAGATACTACTAATTAAAAATACATAGACAGCAGGGTGTAAGAAAAAACGTCCAACTGCTCGTAGTATTTCAAAAAGCCATGCCTCCACGAATTCATTCACCACCATTTATATCATTCTTTCTTTTTATCTTATCATATTTAACACATAAAAAAATACAGGCATCAAAGTGCCTGTATTCTTTCTTATTTCGCTATTAATTTCAATGCCGTTTGTAATTGTAAATCGTTTTCTCCAGAACGGATTTTTTCAATAATTTTATTTTGAATTGCTTCAGCTGTCTTTTTATCAAGTTGCCCTGTCGCTTCAATCTCATTTGCATTTTGGAACGCTTTTAGTGCTGATTCTGTCTCTTTACTAAAGTATCCATCTTCACGACCAGGTACATATCCTAAGCTCTTAAGCATTTCTTGCGCGTGTTTTACTTGCACATCATTTGAATTGTATGAAAGTGTCTTTTCAATTTGAAGTGGTGTCGCGTGATAATAATCTGGTTGCTTCACTTCTACAGTTGGCGCGATTCCTTTTTTATGAATCCAATTACCGTCCGGTGTTAACCATTTAAACATCGTTAATTTAATGTTGCTGCCATCTTTAAATGGAACAGCCTGCTGAACAGTACCTTTACCAAACGTTTTTTCACCAATTAAATCGTATCCTTCTCCTTCTTTTAGCGCACCAGCTAAAATCTCTGAAGCAGAAGCACTTCCGTTATCAATTAATACTGAAATTGGATATGATTTTCTCTCTTTCAATTCCGTAGAGAATTTCTTCTTCTCACCATTTCGCTGTTCTACTTGCAACATTGGCTTTTTATCTGTCATGATTTCTCCTAGTATGTCTTCTACACTATTTAAATAGCCACCAGGATTGCCACGTACATCAATAACTAAGCCTGCAATATTTTTCTTCTCTAATTCTTTCAACTGATCCTTAAACTCTTTCGCAGTATTTTCAGCGAAAGAAGTAATTTGCATATAACCGATATCTTTTCCGCTCTCTTTCTTTACTGAACTAAATACAGTGAAGATTGGAATCTTTTCACGCTTAATTTTAAATACGATCGGATCAGCTACTCCTGCGCGCTTAATTTCAATTGCAACAGTCGTTCCTTTTTTACCACGAATTTTCAATACTGCTTCTTCACGTGATAAATCTTTCACACTATTTCCATCTACAGATAAAATTTGGTCGTTCGGTTTAATTCCTATCTTTTCTGCTGGTGAACCTTTAATCGGCGATACGATAATAAGCTTACCGTCCGTCTTGTTCACTTCAGCTCCAATCCCTTCAAGCTCAGGATCTAGTGACTGACTAAACTGTTTTGCCGTTTCTTTATCCATATACGTGGAATAAGGGTCCTTCAGCGTAGACAACATGCCTTGTATTGCACCTTCGACTAACTTGTCGTCTTTCACGTCTTCCACATAACGTGAATCGATTAGTGCATACGCCTCATTAATTTTTGCCAAATTCCCTTGCGCTGTGCTAGCATTGCCATTCGACATCGTTTGCGTTACATACGCTGGATTTATTCCAAGCCAGTACATACCGCCAAACATCCCGCCAGCACCAATTAAAAATGCAACAACCATTCCAATAATTGCAACTCTACGTTTCAATGCGGAATTCCCCTTTCCAGAACACACAGGTGGTGTAGCAAAAGGCATCACACGATGTGTGATGCCTTTACCTATTTCTACTATATGATAAGCTTGTACGAATTATGTTTGCAACTTTTTATACTTTTAAGAAGCGACGAATTGACATTACACTTCCCCACATACCAATTAATGCACCGATTAACACTAATAAACCAGCTAATTGGAATACGAACGGGTTGTATGGTAGAAGCTCGAAAATTGTTCCGCCAAGTTTTTCATTAAACACACCTTGCAATGAATTATATATAACTAAAATTACTCCGATTGGAATAATTGATCCTAATACTCCTAGGAATAATCCCTCTAACAAGAACGGCCAACGAATAAACCAGTTTGTTGCACCAACAAGTTTCATAATTTCAATCTCAGTACTACGAGCATAAATTGTAATTTTAATTGTGTTAGAGATTAAGAACATCGCTGTGAATAGAAGACCAGCAATTAACGCAATCCCGATATTACGACCAGTTTTTACAGTATCAAATAATTTTTCAACTTGACCTTTACCATATTGAACATTACTTACAAACTGCATTTTCTCAACCTTTTTCGCAATCGCTGCTGTATCAGTCGGCTCTTTCGCCTTTACAACAAATACGTCTTTCAGTGGGTTATCTTGCTCAAATAATTCGAACGTTTTTCCACTATCGCCTAAGCTTTTAATTAAACGTTTCAACTCTTCTTCTTTAGAAGAATATTTAATAGAATCTACTTTCGCAATTTTACTCATATCTTCTTCTAATTTCTTTTGATCAGCTTCTTTTGCTGCTGGATCAATATGCACACGAATTTCTACATCTTGCTCTACTTTCGTCGCAAAATGGTTCATATTCATAATCGCTGTTAAAAAGACACCTACAAGTAATAATGTAACTGTTACTGCACTTACAGAAGCAAACGTCATCCATCCGTTACGGGATAGATTTTTCACACCTTCTCGCAAATGTCGACTAAGGGTTTTAGCCTTCATATCCGTATCCTCCCTCAATCTCGTCTCGAACAATTTTTCCGCCTTCAATTGCAATTACACGATGACGAATTGTATTTACGATATCTGCGTTATGTGTCGCCATAACAATCGTTGTACCACGCTCATTAATACGTTTAAAAATCTTCATAATATCAAGAGCTGTTTCAATATCTAAGTTACCTGTTGGCTCATCGGCAATTACAACCTTTGGCTTATTTACAATCGCTCTTGCAATCGCCACACGTTGTTGCTCTCCGCCCGAAAGCTCATTTGGAAGTGCATCAGCACGCTCTTCAAGACCAACAAGACCTAATACTTCTGTAACGCGCTCACGAATCGCATCTGGTTCTTCTTCAATTACCTCTAAAGCAAACGCAACATTCTCATATACCGTTAATTTAGGTAGTAATTTAAAATCTTGGAAAATTACGCCTAATTGACGACGGAAATACGGAACATCTCTTTCTGCTAATGTTTCAATTACAAGTCCATTTACATTAATTGATCCTGTAGATGGCTTCTCTTCACGATACATCATTTTAATAAATGTAGATTTTCCGGCTCCACTCGGTCCAACTACGTATACGAATTCACCTTGTTTAATGTTAACTGTGAGACCAGCAATGGCTTTCATACCATTTGGGTACTCCTTATAAACATTCGTCATTTTTATCATTATTTATCACCCAATACTTAATGATTTTTTTCGAAATACTTTTCTGTACATTTGAAAATAAAAGAATAACCTTATTCTCGCTTGACCATTCTTGTTGAAGGTAGCTTCCATACATGCTTTTTATTAGCAACGCTACTCTATGTAATATATTTCATCAAAATTCTACAAACCTCATTGTAACATCAATCGGTTTCCAGTTCGGATACAATTTTGTTACAGTTATGTTACATCCCAAAAAAAAGGTAAACGAGCTAATGTAATTGCTTAACCCAAAGCGCTTTTCGGTCAAGTTATACAATCAGCTCGTTTATTAATTACGTTTCTTATTTATGTTCAGCTAACCACTCAGCTACTTTTTTCGCATCTTCACCTTGAATAATTCCTGGTGACATTGAACCGCGACCTTTTTCAATAATTTTTTCAATCTCTGCTGCGTCGTATTTCTGTCCTACTTTTCGTAAATCGGGTCCAGTTGCTCCTGATAAATCTTTAGCGTGACAGCCTATACAACTTTTTTGAAAAATTTGTTCTGCACTATCTGTACTTGCAGATTGTTTCGAAGGTTTACTTTCTTCTTTATTTCCACATGCTCCTAAAGCAAAAACGACTGATGTTCCTAACGCAATAGCCAACAATTTCTTTTTCACTTCTATCGCTCCCCATTGTTGATATTATTTTCATTCATAACTAGGCAATAGTCCTCATAACACACTCAATATTCATTATAAGCATTATCTTTATATAGAAAAACTAAGGTGTATTTCATATTTTTTACAAATATATCGAGAAGCCTAATAAAATAAAGCTTTCACAAATTGTTTCAATTCTGTGAACACCTTAGAAAGTTCTATAAAGAACCTCTTTCTTCAAAGTAAATCAAAAAAGTTCTATATAAGATCCTACTCTATTACCGCTTTGTTTTACTATTCTCTACTTTTTACAAAACAATATGCAGCGTTGTATTCTACATATAATCTCATCAAAAAGAGAAGTTGTCGTTTTCAACTTCTCTTCCTCATTATTTCATCAATATAAATAAGATAAACCTCTTTATATCCACTTTTACCTCAGCATGTGCCAACAATCCTGTTGGCTTTTTCTCTTATTAAATACGAGAACGTAAATACGCATCAATAAATGGATCAATTTCTCCATCCATAACCGCTTGTACGTTACCCACCTCTGTATTTGTACGGTGATCTTTCACAAGAGAATACGGGTGGAATACGTAAGAACGGATTTGGCTACCCCAACCGATTTCTTTTTGTTCACCACGGATTTCATCTAATTGTGCTTGTTGTTCTTCTAATTTCTTTTGATATAATTTTGCTTTCAACATTTTCATCGCATGCTCACGGTTTTTAATTTGAGAGCGTTCTGACTGACATGTTACAACCGTATTTGTCGGTGTATGCGTAATACGAACTGCTGAATCTGTCGTATTAATGTGCTGCCCACCAGCTCCACTTGCACGGTACGTATCAATTTTCAAGTCTTCTGTACGCACTTCAATTTCAACTTCATCATTGAACTCAGGTACAACTTCACAAGATACGAATGATGTATGACGACGGCCGGAAGAATCGAACGGTGAAATACGTACAAGACGATGTACACCTTTCTCTGCTTTTAAGTAACCGTAAGCGTTATGACCTTTAATTAATAAAGTAACACTCTTAATACCAGCTTCATCACCTGGTAAGTAGTCAACCGTTTCTACTTTAAATCCACGTTTTTCAGCCCAGCGTGTATACATACGTAATAACATAGAACCCCAGTCTTGTGACTCTGTTCCACCTGCACCTGGGTGTAATTCTAAAATAGCGTTATTTTTATCATAAGGATCGCTTAGCAGTAACTGAAGCTCATACTCATTCATCTCTTGAATTAAAGTTTTCACTTCTGACTCTAATTCCTCATGTAAATCCTCATCATACTCTTCTTTTAACAGTTCATGCGTCATTTCTAAGTTTTCGAACGTCTCATCTAACTGACGGAAACTTCCAACCATATCTTTCAGCGCATTCGCTTCATTAATTACAGCTTGTGCGCCTTGTTGGTCATCCCAAAATCCTGCGCTCATCATTTTTTCTTCTAACTCTGCAATTTGCTTTTCCTTAGTAGGAAGGTCAAAGAGACCCCCTAAAAGCCGCTAATCTCTTAGCCATTTTTTCTAATTCTTGCCTAATTTCTACTAATTCCATTTCCTTCACCTCTATGTAATTGCTGTTACTTTCATATGAAAACAAGGGAAACTCTCTCCGCTTATTACGGAGAGAGTTTAATCCTTTTTATCCTACATTTTTGATGTAAAAGTTTGCAAAGCAGTCTGAACTACAGTTTCCTATTACTGCCCAATGCCACAACAGTTTTTATATTTTTTGCCACTACCGCATTTACATAAATCATTGCGTCCCATTTGGTCACCTTTTACAACCGGTTTTTTCTTCGCTTCTTCGCCATCGCTAGATGGATGAACAGCTTCACCTTGAACAACTTCTTGACGCTCTAAGTTTTGTTCAATTTCAGCTTTCATAATGTAACGAGAAATTTCCTCTTCGATAGAAGCAATCATTGACTCGAACATTGCGAATCCTTCCATTTGATACTCACGAAGTGGATCAATTTGACCGTAAGCACGTAAATGAATACCTTCACGAAGATGATCCATCGCATCAATATGCTCTGTCCATTTCGTATCTACAACACGGAATACAACAACTTTTTCGAATTCACGCATTTGCTCTTCTGGCAGAAGCTTTTCTTTGTCGTTGTAACGCTCTAATAACTTCGCGATAATTGGCTCGCTCATTTCCTCTGGAGCAAGGCGACGTAATTCTTCTTCTTTTATATCTCCTTCTTGCAGAAGGTTTGTATTTAAGTAGTCAACAAGACCTTTAATGTTCCAATCTTCTTCAATTTCCTCTTGTGTATGAAGCGCAACAGCACGTTCTACCGTAGATTTCATCATACCTTCAATAATACTGCGTAAGTTCGCAGAATCCATTACTTCTTGACGCTGTTTGTAAATAACTTCACGTTGCTGACGAAGTACATCATCGTACTGTAGTAACTGCTTACGTGCATCATAGTTATTTCCTTCTACACGTTTTTGTGCAGATTCTACCGCACGAGAAACCATTTTACTTTCGATCGGCTGTGAATCATCCATACCAAGACGATCCATCATCGCTTTCATATTATCAGAACCGAAGCGGCGCATTAGTTCATCTTCCATAGACAAGTAGAACTGCGTTACACCAGGATCCCCTTGACGACCAGCACGACCACGTAACTGATTATCAATACGACGGCTTTCATGACGCTCTGTACCGATAACTGCTAGACCAACGTTTTTAATATCGTCTCCAAGCTTAATATCCGTACCACGACCAGCCATATTCGTCGCAATCGTTACAGCACCTTTCATACCAGCTTCTGCAATGATATCCGCTTCACGCGCATGGTTTTTCGCGTTTAAAATGTTATGGCGTACACCTTTACGTGTTAACATTTTTGAAATAAGCTCTGACGTTTCAATTGCAACTGTACCAACAAGAATAGGTTGCCCTTGTTTATGACGATTCACAATATCCTCAACAACTGCATTGAATTTGCCTTCCATTGATTTGAAGATTAAATCGGCACGGTCATCACGAATAATATCTTTGTTCGTTGGAATTACGATAACATTCATATTGTAAATATTACGGAATTCTTCTTCTTCCGTTTTCGCTGTACCAGTCATACCAGATAACTTTTCATACATACGGAAATAGTTCTGGAACGTAATTGTTGCGAGTGTCATACTTTCATTTTGAATTTCTACGCCTTCTTTTGCTTCAATAGCTTGATGTAAACCTTCGCTATAGCGACGACCTTTCATAAGACGACCAGTGAATTGGTCTACAATTACGATTTCGCCTTCTTGTACAACATAATCTGTATCAAGGTGCATAACAACGTGTGCACGAAGCGCCTGATTAATATGATGAAGAAGTGCTACATGTTTTAAATCGAATAAGTTATCGATATGGAAAGCTTTCTCAGCTTTCGTAATACCATCTTCTGTTAACATTACATTTTTCGTTTTCACATCAAATGAATATTCTTTTTCATTTTCTAATGTACGAACGAATGCATTTGCAAACATATATAGCTCTGCTGATTTTTGAGCTTGTCCCGAAATAATAAGCGGCGTACGTGCTTCATCGACTAAAATAGAATCGACTTCATCGATAATGGCAAAATGAAGTGGGCGCTGAACGCACTGCTCTCTATATAACACCATGTTGTCACGTAAGTAATCGAATCCAAGCTCATTATTTGTGCTATACGTAATATCAGCAGCATAAGCCTCTTGTTTCTCTTCGCGTGACATACTGTTTAAGTTAATTCCTACTGTTAAGCCAAGAAACTCATGAAGTTGTCCCATTTCGCTCGCATCACGTTGAGCTAAGTATTCATTGACTGTAACAACGTGAACGCCTTTTCCTGTTAAAGCATTTAAATATACAGGTAAAGTAGACGTTAACGTTTTACCTTCACCCGTTTTCATCTCAGAGATATTCCCTTCATGTAAGGCAATACCACCCATTAACTGCACACCATATGGACGCATTCCAAGAACACGAGTTGCTGCTTCACGAACAACCGCAAAAGCTTCAGGAAGTAGATCGTCTACTGTCTCACCTTTTGTTAAACGCTCTTTAAATTCAAGCGTCTTTCCTTTTAATTGCTCATCAGTTAGTGGCTTAATAGATGATTCTAATGCATCAATTTGCTCAACTGTCTTCTGCATACGTTTAATTTGGCGTTGGTTAACATCGAACACCTTTTTTAAAATACCGATCATAGGGAATACGCTCCTCTTTTTATTAAAATAAAACTTCCGATTGCTTTTTTCTTTCTCTCTTTACAATCAGTCGTTATAAAAATCAAATATATGTTATGCCAATTTTTCTCCTAATTAAAAAAACTAAAATGTATAAACCTAATGATAATTGTAACACTTGTCTTATAACTATGACAACAATCGTCCAAATGTCTAGCCCTATATTCAGAAAAAGTTTGTATTTCATTTGTTCCAACAAACTAATCTCTCTTCGCTACAAATTTTGTATTAAATCTAAGTAGTATTCTTTTAAGTTCTCTTTTAAAGAAGATGGCTCAATTATTTTTATCGTTTTACCAAAACTAGCTAGATACGAGATGATAAAGTCAATTTCAGCAGGCTCATAAGTTCCTATTAAATATGTCCCTTCAGGTTCCTCCCATAATCTCATCGAAGGATATTGTTGTTGCTTAAATATCTCTATCCCCCTCGCAGTAATTGAGCATTTAAATTGAATAGCTTGTTCAGTTGCTTTCCAAAGACTATGTGCGTTATGTATATTTATATTTTCCAAATCCAGACTATCCTGAGCATCTACTATTTCTGACGACCTAATACGATCACAGCGAAACACTCGATAAGCAGATTTATCTAAATCGTAAGCCTGACAATACCAATAACCTTTCATTGCATAAATCGAAATCGGCTGAATACGGCGCATTGTCGTTTGTTTCGGCGTTACATAGTTTATAGTTAAAGCCCTATTTTGAACAGCAGCTAACAAAATCTCTTCTAGATAACCGCATTCATGTGCTTGTTCCAAATGAAAAAAGGAGACTCTTTTTTGCAAGTTTTCAATTTGCTCACGCTGTTTTGACGAAACACTATCTAAAAATTTCTTATTAATGGAACGAAACGAGACTTGAAAGGGAATACTTACAAAACTACTTAGTGCTTGCATTGCAAAATAAAGCGCAAAAACTTCATGATTTGTAAATGAAATCGGTGGTAATGTCATCGTTTTTATTAAACGATACCCTCCATACCGACCATATTCTGCAAAAAGAGGTACACCCATTTCCTCTAAAGATGCAATATCACGTAAAGCTGTCCTTTTTGAAATTTGAAATTCATCCATTAAATCTTTCAATGTGAATGTTTGTTTTTGATTAATAAAGCGTAGCATCTGATTTAAACGTTCAACTTTTTTCATAAACTCTCCCTATAGGTGCCAATGCCTGGCACCTTATACTTGTATAGTAATAAGTGTAAACATATATGAAGGAGGCAATACAATGAACTTTGAAGTAATCACTTTTTTATCATTAAATGGGCAAGGCGCTAAAGCAATTGCATTTTACGAACAGTATTTAGGTGCAAAAGTTTTATTTAAAAAGAATTATAAAGAAATGAAAGAAATAGATCCGCATTTCACGTATAAAGAAAGCCAAGAACATTATATTACCCATTCCGTTTTACAAATTGGTACTAATAAAATTATGATTGCAGAACAGGCAGTGGATTCCACACGCCCTTGGCAATTAAGTAATAGCTCATCATTATGCATTCAATCTAAAGATTTCCAAACCATTGAAACAATCTATCACAATCTAATTCAACATGATGAGGTTTATATTTTAACACCTTTTGAAAAAAACTCCTTCAGCCCGGGTTATGCCATTGTGCGAGATCCTTTTGGAATAGTAATCCAATTAACCGTGACAAAACATGAATTCTAAATTTCATTACGAATTAGCCATTAAAATTCATATCAATATTACAAGATAAGGAAGCAAAAAAACATATAAAAAAAGCGTAGCCATTTTGGCTACGCTTTTGAATGATTATTTTGTTTCGATTAAACCATATTTTCCGTCTTTACGGCTATATACAACATTAGTTTCATTTGTATCAGCATTTGTGAAGACGAAGAAACTATGTCCTAGCATATCCATTTGCAAGATCGCTTCTTCAACGTCCATCGGTTTTAAATCGAATCGTTTTGTACGTACAAGTTCTAATTTATCCTCTTCTACCGCATCCAGAACAGCTACTGCTTCCGGAAGGATAAAGTTAGTTTTCACAGAACCTTTCTCACGTAACTTACGATTTACTTTTGTTTTATGTTTACGAATTTGTCGCTCAATTTTATCAACTACTAAATCGATGGCAGCGTACATATCGCTATTAGTTTCTTCTGCACGAAGTAATAAATCTGTAAATGGAATTGTTACCTCGATACGTTGCTTGTCAGAGTATACTTTTAAATTAACCTTAATCTCTGGGAATGTATCAAAATAACGCTCTAATTTACTTAGTTTTTTCTCTACATATTCCTTTAATGCTGGAGTTACTTCAATATTTTCACCACGAATGTTGAATTTCATAGATGAATTCCTCCTTTCAAGCCTATGTACTATAATTTCGACATTGGCTTAAAAACTCCTTCTAATTTTTTTGAAAAATTAGTGGAATTGCGATTTTTTTATCGTTTTTTGTTGAAATGAAAAGATGCATCGTTTCTATCTTTATTTTATCCTATTAACATCGTGAATAACGAATGTAACTGTGGACAATTGGTTACAGAAAAGAAACAACTTTTTGACAACTTCCCCATAACAAAAAAGCCCTTGTTACGAGCAAGAGCTTTCGCCATCTATATAATGCTGCTAAAAATACAGCTCTATCTTTTCCAAAAACTTAATTTTTACAGTTTCACAACATTAGCTGCTTGTGGCCCGCGTGCTCCATCAACAATATCAAACTCCACTTGTTGACCTTCTTCTAACGACTTATACCCATCTTGTTGAATAGCAGAAAAATGAACAAACACATCGTCACCATCTTCACGCTCAATAAACCCAAATCCCTTTTCTGCATTGAACCATTTTACTCGTCCTTGCATGTTCATTCCATTCCCTTCACTCTTAAAATCAGGGCATCCGCCCCATATTCTGACTATAACGAATGACAAGACTTTTAGTCAAAGAAGATTTGTCGTCTTTTTATTATTCCTTTCGACATTCACATATTAACCTCTACAAAGCGTCAAACAAGAAACTTCTCTCGCTCCTCGGTCATACAAAAGGCTTCCAATTTGTCTAACAGTAATTCCTGTCGTATACACATCATCCACGATTAAAACATGTTGCTCATGAAACATCTCTTCTCCCTGAAAATAAAAAGGATTAACTCCCAATATCCTTTCTTTACGCTTCTTCTTACTTTGTTTTTCTGTTTCGATTCTTCTTAATGATGTACAAAACATTTTGATAGGCAAACAAGAAGCTAGCAACTCAGCTTGATTAAAACCACGCTCATATTCTCGCTCTTTACTAAGAGGTACCGGAATGACCGCTGAAACATTGGCAAAATATTTTTGAAACAGACTTCGAAAAGGCTGATGAAAAATATGCACTAATTCAACATCTCCTCGAAATTTAAACTGTGCTAATATTTCTTTCATCGCTTCATCATACACATACAACGAACGATTTATGAGAGGCGGAAACCTCTGCTCGTTCGTCCACCTTATGCAGTCCATGCAAATATCACCGTTCTTATATTCCGCTGGTACAAGTTCTAAAGGCCGACCACACTCCTTGCAAATATCCCCTATAATATAGGAAAGTTTTTGCTCACATCTATCACATATATACTTTTTATGAGGCTTAACAAAAAAAGTGTACCAACTAATAGCATATGAAATATACTCATCACAAAGTAGACAATGCATCAATCTATCAGTCCTTGTTCTTTAGCATTCTTATTCATACTTTGAATATGTTTTTTTGCACGCACCATTGCCTCTGTCTTTCCATAATGAAAATAGATGACATCTCCATGCGGTTCATCAGAGCTTCTGCCAGCACGCCCTGCAATTTGAACGAGAGCACTCTCTGAAAATATTTCTTCCTCAGCTCCTAAAACTGCCACTTGTAAATTTTTCACAGTTACTCCTCGTTCCAAAATCGTCGTTGTAACTAATAAAGGGATTTCTCCCTTTCTGAAAGCTGCTACCTTCTCCTTTCTCTCCGGATCTTCTGCATGCACACCGTCAATTTGATTGTTTAATGATTTTAATAACTGGCTAATTTCTTCTACATATCGCACATGAGGAACAAATAGAAAAATAGGGTATCGTTTAGATAAGTACATATTTAACCATTGTAATAAAACACGAGGAATTTTTTTACGCATAAGACCCTTTTTCCAATTTCCGCACCACCGAAATATCGGGACTGGCAATGGATGACGATGATAACGTCCTGAAATAATAACCCCTTTTTGCTTACCATTCCGCAATTTCCGCTTCCACTTTTCATCTGGAGTTGCAGTTAAATAAATACGTGCAGCCTTCTCCTTCATCGCTTCGTTTACTGCATAATGCAACATCTTATCCGCATGATATGGAAAAGCATCTATCTCATCTACAATCATGACATGGAACGCCCTATAATAACGTAACAATTGATGTGTAGTTGCAATGACTAACGCCGCATCTTTTTCTCGGTCTAAACTCCCTCCGTATAAAGCAGCTACATTTATATTCGGAAACACTTCTTGTAATCTTGGCGCTAATTCAAGTACAACGTCCGTTCTCGGTGTTGCAATACAAACTCTCTCTCCCTTTTGTAGTGCCTCTGCAATTCCATGAAACAACATCTCTGTTTTTCCAGCCCCGCACACCGCCCAAATAAAAAATGATTCTTTCTGCTTAACAGCGTCAACGACACTTTGCGCAGCTAACTCCTGACCAGCAGACAAAACGCCTTCCCACTGTAATGGATTCAAATAATTTTCTCCTTGTATTTCAGCAATCCCGCGTACAAGTACAGCACATTCACTGACCCTTCCCATCGTTATACACTTACGGCAATACGCACATACTTTACTGCACCTCTTACATAAAAATGACGCAAATAGTCGCTGCTCTATATTCCCGCAACGCTGGCACGTATATTTTGAAAGCTTCTTAATTACGCCTTGCACACAAACGACTTCTCGGTTCTTTTTCAAATGATCCAATTTACCTTGCAAATCTGAAGAAAGTTCTTCTAACAGTAACTGTCTACCAGCTAACATCATCAATAGCCACCTCCAGCACTACTATAAATCCTTCTCTTTATCTCGTAAAAACTCAAAAAAGCCGATAACCTACTTATAAAATAGTAAGCTATCGACTTTATACACGTTTTTTATTCAATTATAAATCCTAGAATCTACCGTATCCTAAGAAATGTTTTTGGTTGTAGCTACTGCTTAAGCTAGAGTAAGCAATCCCTTTATCACCAGCATGAATCATTTGGTCGTTACCAACGTAAATACCGATGTGAGATGGACCTGCTTTATAAGTACCTTGGAAGAATACTAAATCTCCAGGTTGTGGGCTACTTACTTTAGAAACTGAATTCCAGTAACCTGCAACGTCTTGACGACCTACACCATAAATGTAAGAAATAAATCCACTACAGTCAAAACCACCGTTTGATGGAGATGCACTTGCCCAAACATATGGCATACCTAAGTATTGCTGTGCTTTACCAATCACACCAGGAGCTGGTGGAGTTGGTGCTGGTGCAGGCGCTGGCGCTGGCTTTTCTTTTTTAGGTGCTTCTTTTTTAGGCTCTTCTTTTTGAGCTTGTCCAGCATTGTTTGCTGGAGCAGCTTGCTCTGCAGGCGCTGGTGCAGCTTGTTGAGCTTGTGCTTCTTTAGCAGCTTGTTCTGCTTGTTTTTGAGCAGCAGCTTCTTGCGCTGCTTTTGCTTGCGCTTCTTCTTCCGCAATACGTTGTAATTGCAGTGCTTGTTTCTCAAGATCCTTCAATTGACCTTCCGTACTTGTCATTGAAGTTACAACTGTATCCATTTTACCGCTTAAATCGTTTACTGCTGTTGCTTTTTTCTCTTTTTCAACGTCAAGTTCTTTCTTAGCAGTTTCAATTTGAGCTTGTGCTTCTTTTAATTCTTTTTGTTTTTCTTTTACTGTCTCAACATCTTTTTTCACGCTCGTTTGATCTTCTTGTTGAGTTTTCATGATATCTTCGTCAGACTCAAGAATTTTAGAAACAGAATTTAAACGATCAACTAAATCTGCAATGTTTTTAGAATTTACAAGAACTTCTGTTACAACGTTCGTGTTCGGTTGTTCTTGTAGTGCAACTAAACGTTTTCTTAATAACTCTTCACGTTTTGCAATCTTTGTTTGTAGTTCTGCAATATCTTTATTTTTATTTTCGATTAATTGCTCAGTATCAGCAACTTTTTTTGTTGTTTCATCAAGTTTTGAAGCGTTCTCTTGAACAGACTTATCCAAACCTTGGATTGTTTTGTTTAAGTCATTCATTTGCTTTTGTAGTTCATCACGTTCTTGTTGTTGTTTATGTAAAGTATCATTTTGTGTGTTAATTTGTGATTTCACGTCAGAAATTTTATCTTCTGCAAATACATTTGGTGTTAGCCCTGAAAACATTAACCCTGCAACTAATGCGCAAGATGCCATTTTTAGCTTTTTCATTTTATTTTTTACACCGCTTTCTTTTTTCATTTTCCGTATATAACCTATTAAAATTTATACCATAATTCGGGAGTTTTTTTGCTAATGTTACGGTTTTGTAAAATAAATGTAATATTACATTTATCTCTATAGCAAAGTATATCTAAATTTGTATATATATGTAGAATTTTAAGAGCCTTACGCCGTTTTTTATAGAATTGAAAAAAACGTAAGGGATTCCCTTACGTTTTGAAAATACTCCAAGTATGAATGAGACAGAAACGTTACTTCATCCATTTCTCAGCCCAATTTTGGACTTCATCCATAACACGTTCCAACGCTTTCCCTTTATCAGTTAAACCATACTCGATTCTAACTGGTACTTCCGGGTAAACATTACGAACTACAATACCTTCACCTTCTAATTCCTTTAAACGTTCTGACAACATACGATCGCTCATATTCGGTATAATATCTGCGATTTCTCTAAAACGTTTCGGCTCTTCCAACAAAGATTTAATAATTAAGCCAGTCCATTTCTTACTAAGCATTGTAAAAGCTGACTCAAACTTTGGACATAAACAAGAATTATGCTCCATATGTTTCACCTCTCTTCCATTATAAAATAGTTTCTTGTAAAAAGTAAGTAATAAAACTTTCCTCATTATTTAATTTTACGTACATTTTACCATTTCCAAATATTAACTTGTCAAATCTTCGTAAAATATCCGTAAAAAAACCCTCTTCAACAAGAGAGCTTTTACATCTTTATCACTTCGTATACCAACCTAAACCAAGCGCACCTTCACCTAAATGCGTCCCAATTACAGCTCCGAAATAACTCGTACGAATTGTAACATGAGGGTATATCTCTTCTAATTCTTGTTTCCATTCATTAGCTTCCTCTTCACGATTCGCATGAATAATAACAGCTTCCATAGGCACACCTTTACTTGCCTGCTCATCAAAGATTTCAACGATACGCTTTAACGCTTTTTTACGCGTACGAATTTTTTCGAATGGAATAATTATTTTATCTCTAAAGTATAATACTGGTTTTACTTGTAACAAACTGCCGATGAAAGCTTGCGCGCTATTTAATCTTCCACCGCGTTGTAAATGATGTAAATCATCTACTACAAAATAAGCATCCATCGTTTTTTTCATTTCATCAAAGCGAGCGATAATCTCTTCCGGAGCTTTCCCTTCACCTGCTAATTTCGCACCTTCACGCACGTAAAACCCTTGTACTTCACAACTAATTTCAGAGTCGTACGTATATACATCGATACCATCTACCATCTGTCCAGCTGTCGTTGCCGTTTGGTATGTACCACTAATTCCACTGGAAAGGTGAATGCTAATAACTGCATCATATTCTTTAGATAACTCTTCATATAACTCTAAAAACTTTCCAATTGCTGGTTGCGAAGTTTTCGGAAGCTCTTCTTGTTCACGTACTTTTACATAAAAATCATTTGCTGAAATTTCAGCCTCTTCTTGACAAGATTCCGTTCCAAACACAACGTTTAATGGAATCATATATATATTGAGTTCATCACGAATATGCTTCGGTAGATATGCTGTACTATCAGTAACAATAGCTGTTTTCATTTTCGTACCTGCCTTATAAAAAATTTTTATCCCCTAATTTTACACGAAAACTAGAAAAGGTGCATCCATACATAAAAATGCCGGTTAGAAACTACATTCACCCGCTCGACAAATTACAACAAAAAGATAAAATACTCATCAAAAATTTCAACATATTTGTAAAAAATGTTTGAATATAAAAACGCCCGCTTTTAAAATGTAAAGTACTAGTTATTTTGAAAGATAGGGGCGTATATCATTGTTATTACAATATTTAACAATCAAAGGCTACGGCGAGCACGAAATTGTCATTCAAAAATCAAGATTCATTTGCTATGTGAGTCGCGCCACAACAGAAGAGGAAGCTCAAACTTTTATACAAAAAATAAAAAAACAGCATTGGAATGCAACACATAATTGTTCTGCATATTTAATCGGTGAACAAGATCAAATTCAAAAAGCGAATGATGACGGTGAACCGAGCGGCACAGCTGGTGTACCTATGTTAGAAGTATTAAAAAAACGAGGTCTAAAAGATACTGTCGTCGTCGTTACACGCTATTTTGGCGGTATTAAACTTGGTGCTGGCGGATTAATTCGTGCATATGGAAAATGTACAAGTGAAGGTCTTAACCATGTAGGCGTTGTTGAGCGAAAACTAATGCGCGTTATGCAAACAGAAATTGATTACACTTTACTTGGCAAAGTCGAAAATGAATTACGCAATTCAGAATATGCCATTAAAGATATACATTACCTAGAAAATGTCACATTTGATACGTATGTAGAAGAGGACAAAAAACAACCATTCACAAATTGGATGATTGAATTAACAAACGGGAAATGTACAATTAAAGAAGGGGATATGTTGTACTTAGAACAAGACGTTATCTAAGAATAGCTAACTTATCGCCTTTAAAGATTAATGTAGTGAATTAATTCCCTACAAATGAACTAAGGAGATTATATATGGAAGAACGTTATTATCATCTCCAAAATAGCAGAATAAAAAAGAAACGTAGAAGAAAGTTTTTCTTCTTTCTTATATTCGCATTTTTATTTGGTAGCGTAGGACTTTATATGTTAAATTCCTACTCTTCTCTCATGGGGATGTACAGTGGATTTAGCCGTGAAAAATCTAAATTACGAGCAGAAGATGTGGAAATCACAAAAAAACCTTTCACAATACTCATTATGGGTATTGAAGATTATGCAACTGACGGTCAAAACGGTCGAACAGATTCACTTATGTTCGCGACAGTTAATCCAAACTCAAAAAAGGTTTCACTTATGAGTATCCCGCGCGATTCTCGTGTTAAGATTGTTGGCAAAAATAAAGAAGACAAAATTAACGCTGCTCATGCTTACGGTGGAGAAAAAATGACAATCGACACCGTCGAAGAGTTTTTAAAAGTTCCTGTTGATCATTATATTAAAATTGATTTCCAAGGCTTTAAAGGTATCGTTGATGCTGTTGACGGTATTACCGTTGATGTCCCCTTCGATTTCTGGGAACGCTCTGACGTGGATTACTATAAAAAAATCCAATTTAAACAAGGTCAACAGAACTTAAATGGTGAAGAAGCACTCGCATACGTCCGTATGCGAAAGCAAGATCCTAACGGTGATTATGGTAGAGCTGCTAGACAAAGACAAGTACTGGCTGCTGTTGCCCAAAAGCTAAACTCTGCTTCTACCGTATTTAAAATTAAAGATTTAACAAAGGTAGTTGGAAAATATATAAAAACCGATATTCCTATTTCAGACGGACTTGCTCTTTACAATAAAATCTCTGGATTCGATCCTTCTACAATACAAACGTTAAAACTTGAAGGAGAAGACAGAAAAATTGGCGGTATTTATTACTTCCTCCCAGATCCAATCAGTGTAGAGACTGTACGTAACGAAATTGAAAAGGAAATAGGAGAAAAAGCAAAAGTTCCAACAGAGACTACGAAAAATGAAAATACAAATTCCGATTCAAATTCTAACTCCAGCGCAAAAGCAAAGAAGGAGCCGAGCGAGAACAAAACGCCACCGCCTCCTCCCCCTTCTACAAATGCTCATGCAGAGTGGATTATGAGGAATCATGAATAGAAAAAGAGCCAAATCGTATACGATTTGGCTCTTTTTATTTCACGCAATTGTTGTTACTTCTTAAAGTGTTGTAAAATCGCTTCTACAATACGCTCAGACGCACGGCCATCACCGTAAGGGTTAGATGCTTTCGTCATCTTATCATGAGCTTCTTTATCAGATAACAACTCATCAGCAAGACCAAAGATTGTCTCTTCATCTGTTCCTGCTAATTTCAGCGTACCTGCTTCGATACCTTCTGGGCGCTCCGTCGTATCACGAAGGACAAGAACTGGCACACCTAGTGATGGTGCTTCCTCTTGTACACCACCAGAATCGGTTAACATTAAGTATGAACGTGCTGCAACGTTATGGAAATCGATTACATCTAGCGGTTCAATTAAATGAATGCGGCTATGCTCGCCTAAAATATCATTCGCTATTTCGCGAACAACAGGATTCATATGAACAGGGTATACAACTTGTACATCTTCGTGCTTATCAACAAGACGCTTAATTGCACGGAACATATTGCGCATTGGTTCTCCTAAGTTTTCACGACGGTGCGCTGTCATAAGTACAAGACGATCATTTCCAAGTTTCTCTAACACCGGATGGCTATAAGTTTCTTTTACAGTCGTCTTCAGTGCATCGATCGCTGTATTTCCTGTTACGAAAATACGTGACTCATCTTTATTTTCTTTTTGTAAGTTCGTTGCTGATTTTGTTGTAGGTGAGAAATGAAGATCCGCCATTACACCTGTTAGTTGGCGATTCATCTCTTCTGGATATGGAGAATACTTATCCCATGTACGAAGTCCTGCTTCAACATGTCCTACTGGAATTTGATTATAGAAAGCAGCTAAGCTTGCAATAAATGTCGTCGTTGTATCACCATGCACAAGTACGATATCAGGCTTCGCTTCTTTCATTACTTTATCTAAACCTTCTAAACCACGTGTTGTAATATCAATTAACGTTTGACGATCTTTCATGATATTCAAATCGAAATCTGGCGTAATTCCAAAGATATTTAATACTTGATCTAACATTTGACGGTGTTGTGCTGTTACAGTCACAATTGATTCAATCTTTTCTGGGTGCTTTTGCAACTCTAATACAAGAGGTGCCATTTTAATTGCTTCTGGTCGTGTCCCGAAAATTGTCATTACTTTTAAACGTTCAGTCATTTCATTGCCTCTTTTCTTTCACTAGTTAAAGCTTCTATTATCGCATATAAAAATATGCATGTGAAAATACATTTTTAACGTACCTGAGAAACATTACTATTACAGACGTCTTTTCGCCCAACTGAGTAATAATTTAATCCATGCTTCCCGGCATCCTCATTAGTATAACAATTTCTCCCATCAAATAGAATAGGTTCCCTCATAAGCTGTGCATACTTTTCTAGCGGATAATTTCGAATTGATTCCCATTCTGTTAAGATAAAAACTGCATGCGCCTCTCTAATCGATTCATCTATACACTCAGCGTATCGTATCGTATTTCCAAATAAGCCTCTTACATTTTGAATGGCTTGCGGATCATATAAAACCACATCCGCACCTACATTAATTAATTCTTCTATTATAATAAGAGATGGTGCTTCCCTAATATCGTCAGTATTCGGTTTGAATGCTGCACCAAGAACCGCAATTCGCTTCTTCTTCATATCTATAATTTTCTTCGCTTTTTCAACTAACAACAACTGTTGTTTATTATTCACTTCAATGACTGCTTTCAACAAGCGAAAATCATGAGAAACATTCCCTGCAATTTGCACAAGTGCTTTCGTATCTTTCGGAAAACAAGACCCTCCATATCCAATGCCTGCATTTAAAAAAGATGCACCAATTCTCTTATCCATCCCCATCCCTGTAGATACATCTAATATATCTGCACCCACCTGCTCACATATATTGGAAATCTCATTAATAAAACTAATCTTCGTAGCCAAAAAAGCATTAGATGCATATTTAATCATCTCAGCACTTCGAATATCCGTAATATACGTTTGTAAGCTTAATTTACTGTACAAATTCTCTACTTTCCTTGCTGCTTCCTCACTACAGGCTCCAATTACAACGCGATCGCCATGAAAAAAATCATAAATACCAGAACCTTCCCTTAAAAATTCTGGATTCGATACGATATGTAATTCGTGTCTACCTTGTAGTTTCTCCTCAATCCATTCCCTCATCACATCATTTGTACCTACTGGAACCGTACTTTTCGTAACAACAATAATATCGTTATTCACATATGCTCCAATATCATCACAAGCACTACGAATATACGTTAAATCTGCTGTTCCATCTAATAAAGATGGCGTTCCAACTGCAATATATATAAACTCTACATCATTAAATGCAGTTGATCTGCTTGCTGTAAAAGTTAAATGATTGTTCTCATACTCTTCATTTATTAATTCATTTAATCCACATTCATAAATAGGTAACTCACCTTGTTTGATCCGTTCAATTTTTTCACTATTTATATCAAAACATGTGACTGAATGTCCCAATTTTGCCAATCCTACTCCAGTAATCAATCCAACATATCCGGTACCTACTATCGTAATTTTCATTTTCCTTTCGCACAGGAATATATATATAAGAAAATATACGAATACACAGAATCACCCCTGTGCTTCCCCCTTTCGCACTGAAAATAAGAAAACTTTTTTTCTTCTTTATTATATGAATTATCTTTTTATTCATTTTTAAGATTTTGTAAAGTTAAATGATGCAATATATATATAATGTAAATTCCCACATTTTAACACGGAACTTACTCATTTTTACGTGCAACACTTATAATAAAATACTTGTTATAGACGAGGCAGATACACTGTCATATTTCAAGTTGCAATATGAACAACCTTCTCAAACGATCCAACATTCTATATACAATTGTCATATATTCTATGCACTTCCATTTACAGCTAAAAGAAAAAAAGATTGAATTCTAATCTTTTTGTGATACCATATGTTATGAGCCTGTAAATAAACATCATAATTTTCAGATAAATACAATTAGAAAAATTACGTTAAACTATAAAAGGTGGGGTATTAATGGACTCACAAGTGATTTATGCCATTTTGGCATCTTTCATCACTGTACTCGTCGTTACTCCTTTAGTTATTAAATTAGCTTTCAAAATAGGAGCAACAGATAAACCAAACGCACGTAAAGTACACCAAAAAATTATGCCTCGTCTTGGCGGGTTAGCAATTTTTATCGGTGTAGCTGTAGGATTTGTTGTCGGTGGATTGTACGAACAAAGAATGCTATCGATAACTTTAGGTGCTATCATTATTGTTATCATCGGGATTTTAGATGATATGTACGAACTATCTGCGAGGGTAAAATTCGGTGGACAACTATTAGTTGCCATCATGATTGTCAAAAGTGGATTATTAGTGCAAGTATTATATATTCCAATCCTTGGAGATACTGAACTCGGGTGGCTTGCTTATCCAATTACAGTATTTTGGATTGTCGGTATTACAAATGCCATCAACTTAATTGATGGATTAGATGGATTATCCGCAGGGATTTCATCTATCGTACTTGCAACGCTAGCATATATGGCCTTCACTAGCCCATGGGGCACTGGAGCAGCTATTATATTACCTCTAGCACTGATTACATTAGCAAGTACAATTGGATTTTTATTCTACAACTTCCATCCAGCAAAAATTTTCATGGGAGATACAGGGGCACTATTTTTAGGATACTGTATTTCTGTTATATCGTTACTTGGATTATACAAAAGCGTAACGTTATTCAGCTTTATCGTTCCAATTATCATTTTAGGTGTACCTATATTTGATACGACGTTTGCAATTATCCGCCGTATCGTAAATAAAAAGCCTATCTCAGCACCAGATAAGTCGCATTTACATCACCGTTTACTTGCAATGGGATTCTCTCATCGTAAAACGGTACTAATTATTTACGCACTTGGTATTTTCTTTAGCGTAAATGCAATCATTTTCAGTAGTGCGACACTATGGTTATCCATTATTCTTCTTTTCGTTTTAATCTTCTTTACAGAAATTATTGCTGAAGTAATCGGTCTTGTACACGAACGTTACAAACCAATTATTTCCTTCTATAAAAAAGTGAAAAAACGCGAAGACTAATTGTAGTATAGCCTTTACATTTATGAAATATTCAAATAGCATCCTCTTTTTCATAAGAGGATGCTATTTTTTATTTTTTAATCCTTATTCCCCATTTCCAAAATATAGATTGTTTGAGAGTGCCTCTATTGGAGAAAGATATACGTATAACGAAAAAAGTATCAAATTTTCATTTTTACATCTTGATTGTCAAACTGAGGGTGAATGTTATGATCAAGCGATTACTTCAATGTATAATTTTATTTTTAACTATTACTATGTACGCATCATCTAATGCAGAAGCAACTACAGACATTCAAGCAGAAGATCAACAAAGCACTCAAACTACCTCTCCTACAAAAAAAATTGCGTACTTAACATTTGATGACGGACCGAATAAATACACACCACAAATTTTAAATATTTTAAAAGAGAAGAACGGAAAAGCAACTTTCTTCGTTATTGGCGGAAAAGTGCCACATTATAAAAAAACGATGGAGCGATTGATTAAAGATGGACATTATATTGGTCTCCATAGTATGTCACATGATGTAAAACGTCTTTATACTGGCGATCCATCAATTTTAATTGAAGAAATGGAGCAAACCCAAAATATTGTCCGGCAAGTTACACATCTAGATACACATCTCGTTCGTGTCCCATACGGTAGCATGCCTTATTTAAAAAAGAATTACCGCGACGCACTCGTATCTTCCCAGTATAAAATGTGGGATTGGACAATTGATACATATGACTGGAAAAGCTATGATAATCCTTCCGCAATACTAGAAAGAGTGCGAAATCAAAGCGATGAACAAGTAGAGGTTATTTTAATGCATGATTCTAGTGTCACAGTGCAAATACTCCCAAAAGTAATTGATTATTTACAATCACAAGGATATAAACTACTTCCCTACAATCCATCTTCCCATCTCGAAGTGAATTTTTGGAAAGACACAAGATTGTAACAGCTTTAGTGCCTATATACTAAAGCTGTTTTATTTTTCTCTTCCCACACTTCCCATTTTTGTGTAAAATTTTAAATAGTGATGAAGTTTCGAGGTGAATAGAAATGAAACGAATAGATCTCATTTTTAACGCAATACAAAAAGGGAATTATACAGAAGGTGTAACAGCATCTGAACTCGCTACACTTCTACAGTTAGACCGTGCAAATGTTAGTAGCGACTTAAATAAGCTCGTGAAAGACGATCGTTTATTAAAAACGAGTACACGTCCTGTCCGTTTTTATATAGAAACGAATACTTCCTTGGAAACGCATTCAACAAAGGGCACTTCATTAGATACATTTGCAATTGAAAATACAAGCCTAAAAATTGCGATTGAAAAAGCAAAAGCTTCTATTCTCTACCCTCCAAACGGTATGCATACTTTACTACTTGGAGAAACAGGTGTCGGAAAATCGATGTTCGCTTCTTTAATGCACGAATATGCAATTGAAGTGGAACAACTTCCAAAAGATGCACCTTTTATCGTCTTCAACTGTGCTGATTATGCAAACAATCCACAACTACTACTTGGACAGTTATTCGGGATAAAAAAAGGAGCTTACACAGGTGCCAGTGATCAAAAAGGTTTAATTGAAAAAGCCCATGAAGGAATCCTTTTCTTAGATGAAGTACATCGTCTCCCTCCAGAAGGACAAGAAATGCTCTTCACATTTATTGATCGCGGAGTATATCGCCGCCTTGGAGAAACAGAAAATGAACGTAAGGCACAAGTATTAATTATTACTGCAACAACAGAAGAACCAAACTCATTTTTATTAAAAACATTTACAAGACGTATTCCAATGACCGTTACGCTTCCACCACTTCGTGAGCGAACGCATAAAGAACGCTTTGCTTTGTTGCAACTATTTTTCACAAATGAAGCGATTCGACTACGAAAAGAGATTCATGTTAGTCCAAACGCAATGCGATCCTTCGTCTTTTACAATTGCCCAAATAACATTGGTCAATTGAAAACAGATGTACAAATTGCCTGCGCGAAAGCTTATTCTGATTTCGTAACAAAAAAACGTGATTCTGTCGGTGTTTCAAGTACAGATTTACCTTGGTATATGAAAGAAGGACTGTTTATCGAAAGAAAGAGCCGTCACCTATACCAAATACCAAATGAAACATTTGTATTTACGGGTGATGAAGGCTGGAGCAAGCATAAAACAGAAGATGAAAAACGTTCTTCTATTTACGATTATATTGATTATAAATATGAAGAGCTTCAAGCACGCGGCATTGAAGAGGAAGAATTAGAATTACTAATAGAAAATGATATTCAAAGCTTTTTCGTTCAATATTTTAACCAAATGTCTAAAAAAACAAGTCATGAAAATGTTTTTAAAATTGTGGATCGTAATATCGTTTCCGTATGTGAAAAAATTGCGGAGCTCGCTGAAAAACATTTATCTAAGACGTTTGATGAAAAGGTCTTTCTCGCATTAGGTTTACATGTACAGACAACTCTACAACGTTTACAAGGTGGGAAACAAATTCATCACCCACAATTGAATCAAATTCGTACGAAATATAAAGAAGCTTTTTCCGTAGCTATGCAATGCATTCAACTACTGGAAGAAGAATTACAAATAACGATGCCCATGGATGAAGCAGGCTTCTTAACAATGTTCTTCGTTGTTGATCCAATTCCTGCCTCACAAACAGAAGTAAAAGTATTAATATTAGCGCACGGTAATGGCATCGCAACAGAAATGGCAAACGTCGCAAATGAACTTCTCGGTATTGATGAAGTAACTGGTATCGATATGCCCTTGCATGAATCACCGAAAGATTTCTTAGAGCGTGTTAAGGTGTATATGAAAACACTTCAAAATGTAAACGGGCTTCTCTTACTTGTTGATATGGGATCTCTCGCTTATATTGGTGATATATTAGAAACTGAATTCAAAATCCCTGTACGTGTTCTTTCCATGACGAGCACACCACACGCACTAGAGGCAGCTCGAAAAGCTCAGCTTGGCTACTCATTAGATGCACTATATGAAACAGTGAAGAACTTAACGCCGTTCTACTTAAATGTACAAGAAGAAAAGAAAAAGCCTCTGTCACCAATGAAATCTGTTATTTTAACAGCTTGCTTAACTGGCGAAGGAAGTGCTTTAGCAATCCAAAAAATGTTAGAGAACTATTTACGCTTTGATAAAGACTTAATTGAAATTATTCCGATTAGCATCGTTCACGAAAAAGATTTAACAAAAATGATCGAGAACATAAAAAAAGAGCGTAATATCATTTGTATCGTCACGAATTTCGATGTGCAAGTACCATGCTTAACATACCACTTCCAAGACATTGTGAACTACACAGCGATTCAGCCAATTCAAGAATTAATTACGTATGAAGAAACATATGCGAAAATGGCTGATATTCTTGAACAACAAATGCAGCGTAACGATGGCGCGTTACTTATTAAAACAATTCGTTATGCATTAAATACAATTCAAGAATTAATTTCTTTACAGCTGACTCCTGACAGTTTAATGGGTGTGATTTTGCATATGAGCTGCATGGTTGATCGTCTTCAAAAAGGCGAAAGTCTCCTCCCTCATCCTGATAAAGAGAAACGAAGACAAGATGAGTACTGGATGTATATGAAAGTAAAAAAAGCATTGCAACCTATTGAAAATACATTTGAGATACAAATCCCAGATGACGAAGTATTTTATATAATGGACTTCTTCATTAAAAATCAGCCTGTAAAAAATTAAACTAGGCAGTTTTTTAAATATATCGACCGTAACACGAATTATATCAGCGATTTTTTAAATATATCGGCGTAACCCGGATTATATCAGCGTTTTTCAAAATATATCGATTTACTGACAATAATCGCTAAAATTTGCACCTTATAGCAGAAAAGGCTGTTCCAAAATGTTTTTTGGACAGCCTTTTCGCTTACTTCTTTACTTCCCTTATTCTCCCCCTTATTTCTCCCTTTTTATTAGATTTCGTATTAACATTTACATATACATTTGCTTGCATTATCTCTTGAAACAAGCTGTCAAATGCTCTCCCCTGTAAAGGCCCTTCAAAATCCTCTACTCTAGCTACACCAGTAACGACTCCTTCATTCACACTAATTCCTTGCTCTAACGGACCAAACAAACTTAAAATAACTGGACCAATTTGATTCGCTTTTCCTAAATGAATTTGGCATGACGTGATTTTTTTTATATTTTTTAATATGACCCGATATTGCAACTTCTTTAAATCTTCACTAAAAATGAGCTCTGTTACACCGTAAGCTTCTGTATTTACAGGAGGTACTTCCCTCTTTCCTGTTAACCTAGCAAAGAAATGTGTTGTCATACGGGCATTCTCCTCATATAAATTTCCCAGCACTACTTCTACTACTTTATGGTTTAGACATAATCATTTATGACTTTTTCAAATTTTAATTACGAAGAAAAGATTCACACAATCTTTACATTAAAATCGTTTCTTTTGCTTTACTCCCTCTTGTATAATGCACTTAGAAAAACAGTCTAGGAGGAAATTTTGAAAAATAATAACTACTCTTTCCAATCATTAATAGAGATTTTTCTCGTATCATTTAAATTAGGACTTACTTCATTTGGTGGTCCCGTCGCCCATCTTAGTTATTTTCATCATGAATACGTGCAAAAAAGAAAATGGATGGATGAACGAAGTTACGGAGACTTAGTAGCACTATGTCAATTCCTTCCTGGCCCTGCTAGCAGCCAAGTCGGTATGGGAGTTGGCTTATTGCGCGGCGGATTATTAGGAGCCATTATTTCATGGATCGGATTCACTCTCCCATCTGTGCTCGTTTTAGTTTTCTTCGCTTCATTTCTTAACCAATTCGAGCTTGGAAGTACTGGCTGGATTCACGGACTGAAACTTGTAGCGGTCGCAATTGTCGCTCATGCAATATGGGGAATGGCTCAAAAGTTAACACCAGACCGAAACCGTGCAACAATCGCAATTGCAACTGCCGCAATCGCCCTATTATGGCCAAGTAGCTGGACACAAGTAATTCTCATTATAGTATCTGGTTTCATCGGTTGGTTTTTATATCGCGATCAACCAGTTAGCCAAGCTCATAAAATAAACGTACCTATTTCAAAAATGGTAGCCATATCTTGTCTCGTCTTATTCTTCGGACTATTAATACTGTTACCGATGTTACGACCATACTCTTATTTCATCTCTTTATTTGACAGCTTCTATCGCTCTGGTGCACTTGTATTTGGCGGAGGGCACGTCGTACTTCCTCTTCTTGAAAGTGAGTTTGTACAAAACGGGATGATGACAAAAGAACAATTTCTTGCTGGATACGGATTAACACAAGCAGTGCCAGGGCCACTATTTACATTCGCTTCTTATATAGGAGCAGTGCTAAATGGAACCGCCGGAGCAGTTGTTGCAACGATCGCTATCTTTCTTCCTGCCTTCCTGCTCGTTGTTGGCGTTTTACCATTTTGGGACAGTGTAAGGAGAGTATCCTACATACAAGGTGCACTACTTGGAGTGAATGCAGCCGTTGTCGGTATTTTACTAGCAGCTTTTTATGATCCAATTTGGACGAGTACAATTATGAATTCTGTAGATTTCGTTTTTGCTTCTCTTCTATTTTGCCTACTCGCTTTTTGGAAAACGCCACCTTGGGTTATCGTTATACTCGGAGCCTTCGGCGGATATGTTCTATCCATTTTGTAAACCTAAAAAAACGACGGCCCCATTTAGCCGTCGTTTTTTCTATTAAAACTTCACAAGTTCTATTCCTTCAGGCAACTCGCTCTCCGTTAAAATACGCAATTCTTTCACACGATCCATTACGTAAGAAGAACGTTTCACAAGCTCCGGATCAATATAAGCTGGGTGTACCATAATTTCTACCGTTTGCTCGTCCTGCACTCTTTCCTTTAACTTCACAAAATAATCTTCCGTCACACCGTCAGCATAAAAATCACTGTAAAACACATCTGAAAATGGGCGCACAGCTCTATCTTCCTCACAACGACGAATCGGAACATTATACTTAGCCGCTAATCTCTCAAGAACATCGTGCAAGATTGGTAGCCCATGTACATGATGATGACTATCTAAATGAGTCGGTGTTAATCCGTAAGATAAAAACTTCTCAATTTGAGCCGTCCATTCTCTTTCTACCTCTTCTGGACTTATATTTCCTCCCCATACGATGCTTTGTTTATGGAATGCTCCGTCGCTACTTACAAGTGATGGTACATCTGTAAGCAGCGGTTCTCCTGCTGTTAATACGAGATGCACTCCTACCCCTAACGTTTTATACTCTTTCGCTAAGCTTACAGCATGCTCCGTCCCTGGCATATTCATCATCATCGTCGTTGAATTTACAAGCCCATTTATATGTCCATCAATAATGCCATAATTTGTACCTTCTGTAAGACCAAAATCATCTGCATTTACAATTAACTTAATCATCCTAATACCTCCTATCGAAATAAAAAAAGCGGGCTAAATAGCGCCGCTTTTATTTCTCTACCTTTTTGAAGAACTGTGGAAGATGTTCTTTATGTGCTTCCAACATTTCATCTAAAATTTGTTTTGCAACTTTATCAGATGGTACAAGTGGATTAATTGTCATAGCAAGCAGCGCTTTATGATAATCCCCTGTAATAGCAGCTTCAATTGTTGTGCGCTCAAATGATTTAATTTGCTGTACTAAACCGCGAACTGGTACTGGAAGATCTCCGACCGCAATTGGTCTTGGACCTTCTTTCGTAATAATACAGTTCACTTCAACAGCTGAATCATGTGGCAAGCTTGCAATTGTTCCGTTGTTTCGTGTATTAACAGGCTGGATATCGCCTTTATTATTGTAAATAGACGTAATTAAGCTACATGCTGCATCACTATAATAAGCTCCGCCACGTTTTTCTAATTGTGGTGGCTTAATATCTAAATTCGGGTCTTTATATAACTCGAATAAATCATCTTCTAATTGTTTTACTACTTCTGCACGTGTACCTTTTTCAATCGAAGCTTCTTTCTCTTCTTCTAACATTTCACGTGTTTTATAGTAGTAACGATGGTATGGACATGGAATTGCACGAAGACCACGAATAAAGTCTGGCTCCCAGTTAAGTGCAGCGATATTTTCCATCGTGATTTGCTTTTCTGGATCTGTTACAAGCTCTAACACACGATCCATTACGCTTACGCCATCTAAGTATACGTCTAGTCCGTATACCATGTGATTTAAACCTGCAAAATCAACGTGGACACGACTTGCATCTACTTCAAGTAATCTCGCAAGACCCATACGAATTCCGATTGGAACGTTACACAGACCAACTACTCTTTGAATGTTTGTATAACGAAGGACAGCTTCTGTTACCATACCAGCCGGATTCGCAAAGTTAATTAACCATGCATTCGGACAAAGTTCCTCCATGTCCTTACAAATATCTAAAATAACAGGAATCGTTCTCAGCGCTTTAAATAAACCACCAGGACCATTCGTTTCCTGACCGATTACATCATATTTTAATGGAATTGCTTCATCTTTTGCACGAGCTTCTAATAAACCAACGCGCAGCTGTGTTGTTACGAAGTCAGCACCTTTTAATGCCTCACGACGATCAAGTGTTAAATGAATATCAATTGGTAAACCTGATTTTTTCACCATACGTTTCGCTAAGTTACCAACGATTTCTAACTTTTCTTTTCCTGCCTCAATATCTACTAACCAAATTTCACGAACAGGAAGCTCATCATAACGTTTAATAAATCCTTCAATTAATTCTGGTGTATAGCTAGATCCACCGCCGATTGTAGCAATTTTAATTCCAGTCATGCTTTATTCCCCTTTCGCTTCAAGCTTTTTATAAAGGTCGATAAATTCTGCTGCTAATTCTTTTACTGTAATAGAATTCATTAAATGATCTTGTGCGTGAATTAAAAGAACACTAATCTCTGTTTTTTCTCCTCTTGCTTCTGATTGTATGAGCTCTGTTTGAAAATGATGCGCTTCATTAATCGCTTCTTTCGCCTTTACCATCGCTTCATCTGCTTCTGCCATTTTCCCCTGTTTGGCAAATTGAAGTGCCTCCATTGCAAAGCTTCGTGCATTACCACTATTTAAAATCAATTGGAATGGAATTTGTTCTGCTGTAGTCATCATAATTACCGCCCTCTCTATTATGGTTCAACCGATTTAAATACCCCTTCAGTTTGAACATGTCTATTAAATTATTATTTTATTAATGATAGTTTGGTGTTCTTGCAGATGTGTTTCATCTTTTTGAACATGATATAAAAGTTAGTTGTTCTGACGAGCTATAAAAACTCGTCAGAACAATACTTTTTAAAGTGATACTGAATTGTCGTTTCCTTTTGTTTCAGCTTTCGCAGCTTGTACATACGTACGGTCACACATTAATACGAATGGATAGTAAATAACTACCGCGATTGCAAAGTTTACAAGCTGTAGTACAGCACCAGCAATGCTTCCGCCCGCTACAAGATAACCACTAAAGATTGGTGGCATTGTCCATGGAACTAAAGCAACTGTTTTTGGTACCCATCCTAAAGAAATTGCTGTATAAGAAGTAATTACTAATACAACTGGTGTAAGTACGAATGGAATGATTAACGCTGGGTTTAATACAATTGGTGTACCGAAAATAACTGGTTCGTTAATATTGAAGAAACCAGGACCGATAGATACGCGACCTACACCACGAAGTTGCGCACTTTTTGCAACAAGCATTACTGCTACTAAGAATGCTAATGTTGCACCTGATCCACCGATGTATACGTATACATCAAAGAATGGCTTTGTGAAAATGTGCGGTACATCATATGCAGACATACCATCGTTAAATAATTTAATGTTCTTTTCTAGTGCTGGTAAATAGATTGGGTCGATAATACCACCGATAATATTAGGACCATGTAATCCGAAGAACCATAATACGTGAATAAGTAATGCGATAATAATTGCACTTGGTAACGTACCTGCTAAACCTTGTAATGGTAATTGAATTGTTTCAAATACGATTTTATGAATACTTGTTCCCGCTAATTTCACAGCTAATTGAATACTTGCTGTTGCGATTAAAATAACAAATGCTGGAACTAATGCTGCGAAGGATTTCATTACTGCTGGTGGAACACCATCTGGCATCTTAATTGTAATATCCCTTTGAACAAAGAACCTGAATACCTCGGTTACAAGAAGAGCTACAATTATAGAAACGAATAAACCTTGTGAACCTGTCCAAGCTAAATCAATACCGCCTTCTTTTGGCGTTGTCGGAGATATAATAATTAATGCACCGAATGTAATAATTGCTGCTGACAACGCGTCAACACCGTAAGATTTCGCTAAATTATAACTTATCCCAACTGCGGCTATGAGAGCTAATATGGCAAAGGACCCTGTCCACATACCACCGCCGATATCTTTCCAAACATCCCCAAATGCACCCTTCATAAGTTTTTGGAATGCATCAACTGGTAGATTATTTATAAGTACTGCAAACGATCCAACTAAAATAAGAGGCATAACTGCGATAAAACCATCACGGATTGCAACTAAATGACGCTGCGATCCGATTCTTCCTGCGACTGGAACTAAATATTTCTCCATAAATGCAATAAATTTTTGCATTTCGCTTCCCCCCTAATTATTTTTTAAGTGTTAATGCGTGATCTAAAACTGCTTCTCCATTCATCATGCCGTAGTGCATCGGATTAATAACATCAATTCCAACGTTTTTCTCATCAGCAAGCGTTTTCATTGAAGAAAGCATGTAACGAACTTGTGGTCCTAGTAATAATACATCTGCTTGGTCGATATTGTTTTTTACTGCATCCCCAGATACAGCCCAAATCTTACCTTCTAGACCGCGAGCTTTTGCAGCCGCTTCCATTTTTGTAACTAGTAAACTTGTAGACATCCCTGCTGAGCAACATAATAAAATATTCATTTGAAAATCCCCCTTGTGTAGTATAAAAAGTTTATGTTTATTTATTTTTCTTTACGCTATTTATTAATGCAATTAGCGTGCCAACTTTTTAAAACGCCTAAAATCAGCGTTTTTTCGAGCAATTCATTTGTGTGTTACCGCTTTCAATCAGTGTGTCACTCAAAAAACACACAGTGTGTTATAAAACAACACGCTTTTAACACATAACTGTATGAAAATAGATTAGTGTTTAGTTGTCTAGTTGTGTTTAAAGCAAAAAAACAATAAAAAACTTTTTTTAATGAAAAATAATTTATTATTTTAACCCACTATTATTTAATAAAATAAAAAAACCTTGCCTAAGCAAGGTTCATTCATCCACCGACATCTTCCTATATAATTCTACAAACTCACTCGCCAATTCCTTAACTGTAATTGCGTTCATTAAATGATCTTGCGCATGCACCATCAAAAGAGTAACTTCGGTTTTTTCCCCGGCAGCCTCTTTCTGTATGAGCTCTGTTTGTAAGCGGTGTGCCTCTTGCAATTCATTTAAAGCTTCTTGTAGTTTCGCTTCTGCTTCCTGAAATTCACCGCGCTTTGCGCAATCAATTGCTTCCATTGAACAGCTTCTCGCATTACCACCATGCAAAATTAAGTGAAAAGCTTTCGTCTCTATCGTATCCATTTTAGTTCTTTACTCCCCCTTCTCTTCCGCTACTTTTTGTTTATCCCATATTTTTAAGAATGGAAAATAAATAAGAAATGCAAGTGCAAAGTTAATGAGCTGTAAAATAACCCCTGAAATTTTCCCGCCTGATCCTAAATATCCACTAAAAAGAATAGGTGTAGTCCAAGGTACAGCAGCTCCGCTCGGACGTGCAACCCATCCCCATTCCATTGCAAAATAAGAAACAATTGTTAACACGACTGGTACAAGTATAAATGGAATAAGTAAAAGCGGGTTCATTACTATCGGCATACCGAAAGTCACCATTTCATTAATATTAAAAATACCTGGTGCAATCGATAATCGTCCTAAACTTTTCAATTGCTGACTTCGCGCAAATAATAACATTCCTACAACTAAAGCAAGTGTTGCACCAGAACCACCCATATAAATCCATAAGTCAAAGAACTGTGCAGTAATCGTATTCGGTACGTCTTGCCCAGCCTGAAATGCAATTCGATTTTGATCCATTAATGACAACCAAATCGGACTCATTACACCACCAACAATTGCAGCTCCATGAATCCCGCACGCCCAAAGTACATGGACAATGATAACTGCGATTACCGCACCCCAAATGCTAGCCCCAAGTACACTAAGAGGCTCCTGTAAAAGCTTTCCTATAACATTATGGATGCTACCGAAAGTCGTATGTTCAAAAATTAATCTAATGATCCAAACAACTGTCACAACAATAAAGCCTGGAATAAGCGCCGCAAATGAACGCGTTACTGCTGGCGGAACTGTCTCTGGCATCTTTATAATCATCTTTTTCTGTACAACAAATCGATAAATTTCAGTAGATATAATTGCAATAATCATCGCTACAAACAACCCTTGACTTCCCATTAACGCAGCTGGTATAACTCCATCTACAAGTATACTTTCTTTCGTATTTGGTATCATATACATAACTTGGAATGGTGTTGCAAGCAAAAATGCTACAAGTGACAACGCACCTGCCGCTAAAGCATCTACTTTATATTGTTCTCCTAATCTGTAAGCGATTCCAAAAACAGCTATTAAAGACATTATATTAAAAGTAGCCCCCACTGGGTACCCTAATGCTACATTCCAATTCTTTCCGAAGATTCCTGCCATGAAATCATTATACCCGGGTATCGGAAGAGCACTAATGATTAGAAAAAAAGATCCAATAATTAAGAAAGGCATCGTTAAAACAATTCCATCACGAATCGCTTGCAAATGTCTCTGTTCTGCAACCTTTCCTGCCACTGGCATCACATATTTCTCTAAAAACCCTATCATCTATCCCACACTCCTCATGGTTTCATTGACAAAGCTGCTTGCAAGATAGCCTCTCCATTACAAAGCCCGTAATGGACAGATTGAATTACGTCAACGGGTATTCCTTTCTCCTTACATAACTCTTTCATTTTCGGTAATAAATAACGTACTTGTGGCCCGAGTAAAAGTACATCTGCATCATCAATATGATTTCTCACTTCTGAACCTGATACAGCCCAAATTTTCACTTCTATCCCCCTTGTCTGTGCTGCTTTCTCCATTTTTGTAACTATCAAACTGGAAGACATTCCCGCTGCACAGCAAAGTAAAATATTCATCCCTTTTCCCTCCCCCTTTTTCCAAACCTAAGTTACGGTGCATCCTTTGCCACCACTAGGTTACAAATATATATGTCTAGATTTCCTGCTGTATGCCGAGCTTATAAACAAAAATTTCTCGGTTTTCACGCTATTCCATCTATCGTATTTTCCTAGTAAAGACGTCTCTAACTCGCTATAATGATTCAGTATGATTTTTTTTATAATCGATAGGAGGGTTTATTTATATGAAGGCATATCGCTTTCCACTTATTTTATTATCTTCTATCCTAATTGGTGGTTTCATTGGTTATTTCATGGGTGCCGATGCAGTTGCTTTAAAGCCGCTTGGTGACATTTTCTTAAACTTAATGTTTACGATTGTTGTACCTTTAGTATTCTTTAGCATCGCGTCATCTATTGCTAATATGGATGGATTAAAACGTTTCGGTAAAATTATGTCCAGTATGGCTGGAACTTTCTTATTTACAAGTATTTTAGCTGCTATTTTTATGATTATTATCGTGAAAGTATTCCCGCCAGCACAAGGTGTTGTATTAGAACTAACACAGCCTGATAAAGCTGAAAAAGCAGTTAGTGTTGCAGATCAAATCGTCGGTATTCTAACAGTATCTGACTTCTCGAAGTTACTATCTCGTGAAAATATGTTAGCTCTTATTTTCTTCTCTATTTTAATGGGGGTTGCAACTTCAGCAGTTGGTGAAAAAGGAAAGCCATTCGCTACATTCCTACAAGCTGGTGCAGAAATTTCAATGAAAGTTGTATCTTTCATTATGTACTACGCTCCAATCGGACTAGCTGCTTACTTCGCAGCATTAGTTGGTGAATTCGGACCACAACTTCTTGGAACTTACTTCCGAGCGGCAATGGTATACTATCCAGCGTCTCTAATTTACTTCTTTGTATTCTTCACGTTCTATGCATACCTTGCAGGTCGCAAACAAGGTGTACAAATATTTTGGAAGAACATGGTCTCTCCTACAGTTACATCACTTGCAACTTGTAGTAGTGCTGCTAGTATTCCAGCGAACTTAGAAGCAACGAAGAAAATGGGTATCTCTTCTGACGTTCGTGAAACAGTTGTCCTTCTTGGATCTACACTTCATAAAGACGGATCTGTTTTAGGCGGCGTATTAAAAATTGCTTTCTTATTCGGTATTTTCAACATGGAATTCGAAGGACCGAAAACATTAGCAATCGCACTTGTCGTTTCTCTATTAGTAGGAACAGTAATGGGTGCTATTCCAGGCGGCGGTATGATTGGTGAAATGTTAATCGTTTCTCTATACGGCTTCCCGCCAGAAGCATTGCCAATTATCGCAGCAATTAGTACAATCATCGATCCTCCTGCAACAGTGTTAAACGTAACAGGAGATAACGCTTGTGCCGTAATGACAGCTCGCCTTGTAGAAGGTAAGAACTGGATCAAAAATAAATTTGCTTAATAAATAGAAAGAGGATGCTCCTAACAAGCATCCTCTTTTTTGTTGTGATACATATATTGGAATAATCGTTGATATATTTAAAGTTGTGATACATATATTTCGAAATAATCCATTCCGCCACAAATTTGTTATAATCTTCACAAATATTCCACACCTATCATCCATTCTCCGTACTATAATCATGTATGGAAAAGGAGATGGACACAATGACTCAAAGCGCACCAGAATTCAAAGTTTTGCAAAGCATTGCATTCCTTGCTGTCGTTTTGCAAAGTTCCTTATTATATACAATGAATCAAGGGAATGTCTTACTCGAGCAATCCCTCATTATGGGCATGCTATTCAACCTTGCAAAATTTTCAGCACCTGCATTCATATTTATCGTTGGCTTCCATTTGATTCGGCTATATACGAAGCAACTCGTTTACAGAGAATATATTTATGAAAAAGCCGCACATTTACTCATTCCTTATTTCTTCTGGTCTATTCTTTACTTATTAACAACAAACGATATGATTACACTACAAGGCGGAATAAAAAGTTTATTACTCGGAACAGCTGCACCTCATCTTTGGTACGTTATTATGATGTTCCAAATTCACTTATTGTTCCCTTTACTATGCACACTATTTTATTGGTTTCAAAAACGAACAGAAAATAAAAAAGACATATATAAATATATGACCATTTTCGCTTGTCTATATTTCTTCTTAATGTGGTACTCTTCTCACTACATTTTTAATGGAGAGAAACTGACTAGTTCAACCATTTTACATTATACAGATCGTTCCTTCTTCTTCTACTCATTCTATTTCGTCATGGGAGGAATAGCTGCTGTATCATTAAAAACTTGGCGTATATTTGTCATGAAACATATTCCGCTTATCACAATACTATTTTTCATCTTATTTTTATTCATCAATTATGAGTTATTTAGTTTTTACGGCGCCAATTCTATTCATTTAACGGTTTCTACTTATTTAAAACCGTCCATGTTTTTATATATTGTTTGTGAAATTATGATACTGTACGTGTTATCTATTACAATTGTACAGCGACGTGGTTTCTTATATAAAGCTTTACGTTTTATCGGGAATTACACGTATGGCGCTTATTTAGCTCATTTTTTCTTCTTGCAACTATGTACAAAATTTCTTTCCTTATTCACACTGCAAGAAAACACAATATTATATAGCCTATTATTATTTACAATAACGGCCACAATCTCGATTTCTGCAATGGTCATTTGCAGTACACTACCACTTCATACGTGGATTACAGGCCCTTCTCCTACTACAAATATGAAATGGGCGAAGATTGCCATTCGGAAAAATCATGAAAAAGTATTTAAACCATATATTTGATATAATAGTATTTCATATAAGAAAAGAAAGTAGGACACACCTATGATTAATCAAATTGGACAAATTATGTTATATGTAAATAACCAAGATGAATCAGTACAATTTTGGACAGAAACAGTAGGATTCCAAATCGTTGCGGAAGAAAATAACGGTCAAGGATTTCGCTGGATTGAAATTGCGCCGGCAAAAGAAGCTGGAACAAGCATCGTCCTTCACGATAAGGCGTTAATTGCGAAGATGCAACCTGAATTAAACTTAAATACCCCTTCACTTATGTTCTTCTCTAATAACTTAGATCAACTGTATAAAGATCTTTCTGAGAAAAGTGTTACAGTTGGACAAGTTGTAGATTTACCTACTGGTAGAGCATTCAACTTTGCTGATAATGAAAATAACTACTTTGCAGTTATGGAAAAGAAATAAGAAAAAGCTATCCGAAAAGGTCATAATAAAACCTTTTCGGATAGCTTCTTTTATTAAGAAACTTGTTCTGCATTCGTTTCCCTATGCTGTATATGGCTCGTGATCCAAGCAATTCCGCCAGCAACAACGAGATAGCATAACAATATTAAAATTTGCATTCGTAATTGTGACCAATCTCCTAAAGAGATAACATCTTGTAATCCTCTAAGAGAATGAGACATTGGGAGAAACTGTCCAATTTTGCTAAGAACAGCTATATTTAATTCTCCTGGGAAAGTACCTCCGCTCGTCGCTAATTGCAGGACAAGGAGCGTTACCGCTGCGAACTTCCCAACAAGACCAAATACCGTCACTAACATAAGAATAAATGTCATGAACGTAAAGGAAATAACAATACTTGATAAAACAAAGAGTGATACACTGGCAACTTCTAGTTTCATAACTCCTAGCACAACCACATCCACAAGTAGCGCTTGAATAAGTCCAATTAAATATACCAATCCTAGCTTATTAACGAAATGTACCGTTCCACTTACCTTCATATTTTGTCTACGGCCAAGAGGTAAAATATTTGATGCCATAATTCCGCCAACATAAAATGCAAGTGATAAGAAATATGGTGCAATACCTGAACCGTAATTCGGCACATCAGAAACTGTCGACTTCACTAATTGAACCGGCTCTGAGAACATCGTATTGCGTGCATCATCATTGCGAACGTCCGCTATCTTCTCTGCACCCTCTCCCAATTTCGTAGAAAGTTCTTCCGCGCCCTCGTCAAGTTTAACAAGTCCGTTCGTTAACTGATCAGCGCCATGATTTAGCTCTATTCCGCCACTCGCAAGGTGATTTACACCTTCTTGTAGAGAAGTAAATCCATTCCCCCACTTCGCAAATCCATCAGCTAAATTCGAAGTGCCATCTGCTATCTTTTTCGTTCCAGCAGTAGCTTCATTTAACTTAACTCCGAATGTATTCATGCCTTCTTCAACCTTATACTGACCGTCAGCAAGCTTCTTCGCGCCTTGTATCAATTGTTGTTGGCTATTATTCAAAGTATTTGTTGCTTTAGCTAATCCATTAGAGGTAGCAACGATTTTTTGAAAAGCAGGATCTTGCTGCACTTCTGGATGACTTTTCACGTACTCTTCTAATTGTTGTTTTACACTATTTGCTGCATTGTCCGCTTTTACTTGCCCTTCAGCAAGTTTCTCACTTCCGTTCACCCATTCATTTGTACCAGCACTTAATTCACTAACCCCTGATTGTAAAGTTTTTTCACCTTGCGCTAGTAACTCCATACCACTATGAAGTGATGTCGCTCCTTGACTAAGCTCATTTACTCCCCCTGTTAACGCCGATTGGCTAGAGGCAAGCTTACCAGTTCCTTCTTTCAACTTCACTGTCCCGTCACTTAAACGATGAATACCATCTGCAAGCTGATTCGCCCCATTTTTTGCATCCGTCGTTCCTTCATGTAACTTCTCAGCACCATTACTTGCATCACTCAACCCTTGTGCCAAATCTTGAAACTTTAAAAAGACACCTTCTGTATAAGATTTCGTAATGCTATTTGAAATTTTTGTTTTCATATTTTCAACAGCTGTCGTTCCAATTTGAGCTGCTACAAAGTTTTTACCTGGATTTACTTTATACTGCAATTGTGCCGGCTCTGGTTTCTCATCCATAAGTGTACTTACCTTTTTAGAGAAATCCTCTGGAATCGTAACAACCATATAATACTTATCTTCTTTTAGCCCTTCATCAGCATTCTTTTCTGATACGAAATGAAAAGCCAGTTCCTTATTCTCTTTTAAATTTTTAACAAAATCGTCTCCAGCCTGGATTGTTTTTTCATCCATTACAGCACCCTTATCTAAATTCACAACCGCAACAGGTAATTTATCTAATCTTCCGTACGGATCCCAATATCCAGCTAAGAAAAATCCTGAATAAATTAAAGGAACGATTAACAAAAAAATTAAAGCGATACGTCCATGTTTATGGTTCCACATCGCCTTCCAATCTTTAAATATAAGTTGAATTCCCTTCATGAAACATACTCCTTCTTCTAATTTAACACCCTTCGAATGGTTTAACAGATTTACTATACACGTCACTTTCCATACTGTATAATACATCTTTAATTATAAATCCATTCCTTTTGGTCTATAGAAAGGAGATTCGAAATGGAACTTCTTCAATTAAAATACTTTCAGACAGTCGCACGATTAGAACATATGACAAAGGCAGCTGAAGAATTACATATCGCGCAGCCTTCACTCAGCAAAACAATTGCTAGACTAGAAAAGGACTTAGGCGTTCCATTATTTGATCGCCAAGGTCGACAGATTATATTAAACTCCTTCGGAAAAGTATTTTTAAAACGAGTAGAACGTATTTTTCATGAATTAAGTGAAGGAGAACGAGAAATTAAAGATTTAGCTGCATTACAACAAGGCTCTATTACACTTGCAGTTTCTATTCCAAGAATATTACCCGAGCTACTCGGTTCTTTTTTACTAGAACATCCTAACGTTCGATTCCAGCAATTTCTCGCATCTACTCCTTCTATGAAAAGACAACTAGATAATATGGAAATCGACTTTTGTATCTCATCTGTGCCAATTGAAGGAGAGGAAATAGTTTGGGAACAACTTATTACAGAAGAAATTTTCTTAGTTGTTCCTTCAGGCCATCGGTTATCAAACCGCGAAAGTATTCATCTACATGAAGTAAAAGACGAACCGTTCATTAGTATGAACACTGGTTACGGATTTCGGCACTTAACAGATGAATTTTGTAAAGAAGCTGGGTTCACTCCGCATATCGCTTTTGAGGTAGATGAACCAACCGTGATTAGCGACCTCATTAAGCAAGGTCTTGGCATCGCATTTGTTCCAAGCTTAACTTTATTAAAAAACTCTACTTTAGCACCAAATAAGTTACGTATTATTGAACCTAATTGCGAGCGAACCATTGGCTTAAGTTGGTCGAAGAAACGTTACTTATCAAAAACCGCTCAGCAATTTCGTGAATTCGTGATTGATTACTTCTCCAATATTAGAGTGTAAAATTATATCGCTTTACAAACAAATAACGACACAAATCAAAGGTACCACCCCATGGGTGGTACCTTTGATTTCTTGCTCTTCTCTAGTTCCATTTCAGCTAAAAGTGGTAGTACATTATCAAAAATATGCGTATTATTATTCTCACCTGTTACATATCCACCATAATATCTACTAAATACATTATCACTTCGGAATGTAGTCATCCGTTCATACAATTCCTTCGCAAACTTTGTATCACCTGTTTGTAATACGTACAAAATTGTTAATCCATAAGATGCTGGTGATTCATAGTTTACAGTTTGTTTTTCCGTTTCTAAATTATACCGACCGTATAACTTTCCGTCCTCATGGAATTTTTTCTTTATAAATTCCAAATAAGCATCTGATGAAAGACCGCCTAAACTACGATGATACGCAACGTAGGATTGATCAATAAGATTCACTTCTTTATCGTATGTAAATGTACCATCTTCTTTATACTCTTTCGGAAACGCCCAACCCTCTCTCGGATAATCTGCTAAAAACTGAACTACTTCCTGATACTGCTGTGCAGAAATTTTCCCGTACTTTTTCATATAAGAGAATGCATGAGGATTTATGTAAGATGTTGTTGTAAATTTATTTTGTTTACCTACATCTGCATCATAATAATCCACGTAATAATTATCTTTTTTATTATAACGAAGTACAGCATTGCTCAATTGATCAGCAAGGCTTTTATAGCGCTCTTCCTTATACATTTCATAAGCACGATATAATTGTTCAATAATACGAAGATCATCTATAAGTGCATTGGTGGCTGACTGCATTTCTCCCTTTTCAGAGATTTTCCATAAAACGATGTGATCCTTATGTACAAAATTATTTTGAATAACCTTTACTTGTTCATCGAATAGTGACTGATCATCTTTATCAAGTGTATATTGTAACCATAGTCCTGCCGATTCTGATAAAGCTTCACGGCCCTTCGCCTCACCTATTCCTGCCTTTGTATCTGCTAAACGGTAGGTTGCAAGCGTTCCATTTTCATTTACCATATGCCTTAAAATAAAATGCTCCGTACGGTTTCCTTGTAAAGCCGACCAAAATACAATTCCTCCTAAAGCGATTAAGAGAATAACCCCAATCCCTATATATAAACGTTTTCGCAAACTTTTCACCTCCTTAGTAAGGCTAACCTTAATTTTATCAGAACATACGCAAATATAAAAAAGACAATCCTTTAGATTGTCTTTTTCGCATTACCCCTCACAAACCTCTTTAGAAGGTCTATATAGCGATTCCACAAGTCGATCATATTCACGACGCGTAATTTCTTTATTATATAACTTTAATAATAAATCTCTATGCTCTTTTGAAAATGCCATCTTTTTAATGACTTCAGGATACATAAAACACCCTCCCCATTTCACATAAACTTCTTCAATCACAAATCAGAACTTATGTTCGCATAAAAGATTATAAAATATTCTTCTCTAAAAAACAAACAAAATATTACCTAATATATATATTTCTTTCTTTTTCGAATATTCAAAACCATATTAACACATTCCCTTTTTTTAATGCATATATATTTTTGGCATTTTATTGAATAAATCTTCCAATTCAATCAGAAAATAATGGCAAAAAAGAAGAGGAGTATACATATGGATACCGTAACATTAGCAAGAGCATTTTTTGGTTCTTCACTAGCATTCCACATTATCTTTGCAACACTTGGAGTCGGGCTTTCATTGATGATTTTTATAAGTGAAATACTCTATCACTGGAAGAAAGATTCCGACTATGCCATTATGGCAAAAAGATGGACGAAGGCTTTTGCTATCCTTCTCGGTGTAGCAATTCCAACTGGAACAATTGTTGGTGTACAAATTTCACTTCTTTGGCCTGGTTTCGCCAAAATTGTTGGCCAAGTTATTTCCGTACCGTTTCAAATTGAGATTTTCGCCTTCTTTTTAGAGGCTTTATTCATGTCTATTTATGTATATGCAGCTGATAAATTACCTCCATTTATGAGGTTAATCTCGCTATTTTTCGTTATGATTGGCGCCACTGCATCCGCCGTGCTTATTACATCAGCAAACACATGGATGAATACACCTGCGGGCTTTTCAATGGGGCCAGATGGCTCAGTTTTTAACGTTGATCCTTGGAAAGCTTTCTTTAACCCAAGCTTTGGCACAAGTGCATTCCACGTCGTTATTACAGCCTATGCAGCCGGAGCAGCTGTCATCGCTTCCATCGCTGGATTTAAATTATTAAAGAAAAATTTAAGTGCGCGTGAAATTGCTTATCATAAAAAAGGATTACTGTTAGGACTTGTCGTTACATTTATTACAGGTGCTACGATGTGGATTTCGGGACACGAATCAGCGATTGCCTTACATAAGCACTCACCTGAAAAACTAGCATCTGCTGAAGCTTTATTTGAAACGACATCACACGCTCCTTTATCGATTGGCGGGGTTGTGGATCCTAATACACTTGAACTAAACTATGCACTCGAAATTCCGAACATGCTCAGCTTACTAGTAGGGCTCGATCCTAGCACTGTTGTAAAAGGGCTAAATGAATTTCCACAAGAAACGTGGCCACCATTTTATACACATACACTTTTCAATTTAATGGTCGGCACCGCTGCCTTCACCTTTGCAGTTGCTGCGATTGCCCTCTTATATTGGTACTTTGTTTATCGAAAAAAAGGGGCGGAGTTACCTAAGTGGCTTCTTTGGGGCACTGCAGCATGCGGACCAGTTATGATGCTCGGTATTGAATTTGGATGGATTTTCAGTTGTAGTGGTCGTCAGCCATGGACAATTTATGGCATGCAACGCACAATAGATGCTTCTACACGCGCTGATTTTGTCGGTCCTTTATTTATTCTATTCATCATTTTATATATTGGACTCGGTATTTTAACAGTTTTTGTACTACGGACATTCTTTAAGAAACATCCGTTAAAGAATGACTTACATCACCAAGGAGGCGATTCTCGTGCATGAGGAAAGCATTGCAATCATCATCTTATGGGCTCTTATTTTCGTATACAGTATATTAGGGTCCATCGATTTTGGCGCAGGTTTTTGGGGCATGGTATACGCTAAACATCCGACGCTCGCTGCCAAGCTTGCTAATCGGTACTTATCACCAACTTGGGAAGTAACAAATACGTTTCTTGTCTTTGTCGTTGTCGCTTTTCTCGGTTTCTTTCCAAAAGCGGCCTTTACTCTTGCAACCGTTATGTTCGTGCCCGTTATGCTAATTTTAGTACTCGTTGCGATTCGCAGTACATTTATGGTATTTGCTTACTCCCTGCCAAAGTACCAACACCTTCTTCGGATTATTTCAGGTATTACTGGGCTCTTAATCCCAGCTCTATTAATTACCGTTCTACCCGTTACAGAAGGTGCTTATATTACGATGTCTGAAGGAAAAGAAGTGCTCCTTTACGGAAAGCTTCTTTCTAGTCCTGTTATTTATTGTTATATGCTCTTTGGACTAACTTCGGAACTATTTCTATCATCTCTCTTTCTTGCTGATTTTGCGAGAGAACAAGGTTCAGAAGATGCATATAGAATTTATAGAAGAAATGCTATCATACTTGGTCCTGCAACGCTCGTGACTGCTATTATCGCTCTCGTTGTAATGGACCCTGAAACGCACTGGCTTATGCAAGGCTTAATAAAGCAATTCCCATGGTTTACAGTCTCTATCGTTTTATTTGTTATCGGATATTCCTCCCTTTGGTGGACAAATAAGAAGTATGGCACACTAGGATTTCCTCGCATTGCAGTTTTAGCTGTCGTCGCTCAATATGCATTTGCAAGCTACGCTTACGGCGTCGCCCATTTACCGTATATCATTTACCCGGACGTAACTGTATTTACAAGCTTTACGACGGTCGAAACATTCTATGCACTTCTTATTCTTTACGCAATCGGAATTGCAATTTTACTACCCGGATTCATTTTCTTCTGGAATTTATTCTTGAAGGATCGAACTTTTTTGAAGGAAAAATAATAAAGTGAAACTTTAATCAGTGGGGGTTTTGTTCATCCCCCGCTGATTATTAGCCCGCACCAATCGGGCGTTTACGGGCAGCAGGGCTCCCACCTAACTTCTTTGCTCCAGCCGAATTTTGAGGTGGGAGTCTTGTTGCCCGGCAAATAGCGGGATAAACGAGGGGCATTCGTACATAGAATGCCCCTCATTTATTAGACGTCTATCCTAATAGTTATTACACTACCACTGATACTTGTCCTATAGCTCAAAAAACACATATTCACTCCATCCCATTATATGTCTAGTTCTTCTTATTTCCTGCTGAATATACTACCAATATAAACTTGAGACAAGCTACATTTTCAAGGGAAAATAGAAAGGTAGGTTAAATATGAGCATTGAAATATGGATTACTATTATTGTATTCTTCTTAACGATGATTGTTATCTTTTGGCGACCTCGTGGTTTAAATGAGGCGTGGCCGGCAGCAATCGGCGCTGGTATTATCCTCATTACTGGACTTGTATCAAAGCCCGATGTCATGGACATTATAAGTAAAATTGGAGGCGCCTCCATAACGATATTAGCGACCATCGTTATGGCAGTTATATTAGAAAGCTTCGGCTTCTTCCATTGGGCTGCAGCAAAACTCGCAAATTTAGCGAAAGGTTCCGGACACCGCCTATACTGGTATATTCAATTACTATGCTTCCTTATGACTCTTTTATTTAATAATGACGGTAGTATTTTGATTACAACTCCAATTTTAATTCTTCTTCTGAGAAATCTTCAATTAAAACCTCATCAACAAATTCCTTATTTATTAAGTGGCGCTTTAATCGCTACCGCATCTAGTGCACCAATCGGTGTAAGTAATATCGTAAACTTAATCGCATTAAACATCGTCCATATGACTCTTTATATGCATACTGCTATGATGTTTGTACCTGCAACATTAGGATTATTGTTTATGTCATGGCTCATGTATACAGTTTTAAAGAAAAAACTTCCGAAAAAACTACCTGTTTCTTCATATGATATTGAAGAAATTTTCTTCACGAAAAACTTCCATCCGTTAAAAGGAAACAATTCTGTTGATACAAAACAAAAACGTACAAAATTCATGTTAAAAGTATTAGGCTTCGTCTTCCTTATGCGCTGTCTTCTATTCGTTGCATCCTTCTTATCGATTCCAATCGAAATTGTTGCCGTACTCGGTTCACTCATTCTTCTCATCTGGAGATGGTACTACTTACGAACAAACCCTGTCGATATTTTGAAAAAAACACCGTGGCATATTTTAATTTTCGCCTTCTCTATGTACGTAATTATTTACGGTCTTCACAACGTAGGATTAACAGCTGCGCTTGTTCACTGGCTCGAGCCACTTGTAAGTCAGCATCTACTCTATGCTAGCTTTGCAATGGGCGGACTCGTTTCTCTCCTCTCTAACGTCTTCAATAACCATCCTGCACTTATGATTGGTACAATCACATTAACAGAAATGGGACTAGACCCAGTCACATTAAAAACGATCTACCTCGCAAACATTATTGGTAGTGACATCGGTTCACTATTATTACCAATCGGTACGCTAGCTTCCCTCATTTGGATGTATATCCTGAAACAAAACAAAATCAAAGTAAAATGGAAAGACTATTTAAGTGTATCCCTTATCGTTATTCCTCTCACAACAGTCGTCACATTATTCCTCTTATACTACTGGGTACACCTCTTCTTCGCCTTATAAACGACAGAAGCCCGCTTTGCTACCGTCTTAGCAAAGCGGGCTTCTTCTATATTTAAGTTAGGTACTACAGTGTGATCAATCAAGTAAAGAGGTGTAACGTATTATTGGTATAAATGACTACCAGTTTCTTTAAATTCTACCGCTTTCTCTTTCATTCCTTTTTCAATTGCTTCTGTCGTTTCTAAATCATTTTCTTTCGCATATTCACGAATATCATGCGAAATTCTCATACTGCAAAACTTCGGTCCACACATTGAACAGAAATGAGCTGTTTTCGCCCCTTCTGCTGGCAACGTTTCATCATGATACTCCATTGCGCGTTCAGGATCTAAAGATAAATTAAATTGATCGCGCCAGCGGAATTCGAAACGCGCTTTTGAAAGTGCATCATCACGCTGATGAGCCGTTTTATGCCCTTTCGCAAGATCAGCTGCATGCGCAGCGATTTTGTACGTAATAACTCCCTCTCGAACATCATCTTTATTCGGTAAACCTAAATGTTCTTTCGGCGTTACATAACAAAGCATCGCCGTTCCAAACCAGCCGATCATCGCAGCTCCAATCGCTGAGGTAATATGGTCATAACCTGGCGCAATATCTGTCGTTAACGGCCCAAGTGTATAGAATGGCGCGCCCTGACAAATATCAAGCTCTTTCTCCATGTTCTCTTTAATTAAGTGCATCGGTACATGCCCAGGTCCTTCAATCATAACTTGCACATCATGTTTCCAAGCGATTTTCGTCAATTCACCAAGTGTTTCAAGCTCAGAAAATTGTGCTTCGTCATTTGCATCTGCAATCGAACCTGGACGTAATCCATCTCCAAGAGAGAACGAAACATCGTACTGCTTCATAATTTCACAAATCTCTTCAAAATGAGTATATAAGAAGTTTTCTTTATGATGGAATAAACACCACTGCGCCATAATCGAACCACCACGCGAAACAATACCTGTCGTACGCTTTGCAGTAATTGGAATGTAGCGAAGTAATACACCAGCGTGAATCGTAAAGTAATCAACGCCTTGCTCCGCTTGCTCAATTAACGTATCACGATACACTTCCCACGTTAAATCCTCTGCAATTCCGTTTACTTTTTCAAGCGCTTGATAAATGGGCACAGTTCCAACTGGTACAGGAGCATTACGAATAATCCACTCACGTGTTGTATGAATGTTTTTACCTGTAGATAAATCCATAATCGTATCTGCACCCCAACGAGTCGCCCACGTCATCTTCTCTACTTCTTCTGCAATAGAAGAAGATACGGCAGAGTTTCCGATATTCGCATTTACCTTCACATGGAAATTACGTCCGATAATCATCGGTTCTGCTTCCGGATGGTTAATATTCGCTGGTAAAATCGCGCGACCTTCCGCGATTTCCTTACGAACAAATTCAGGCTCTACCCCTTCACGAATCGCAACATATTCCATCTCAGACGTAATAATGCCATTACGTGCATAATGCATTTGCGTAACGTTTGCACCTTGCTTTGCTCTAAGCGGCTGGCGATCCATTTGCGGGAAAACAGGTGTATGTTTCGAAGCCACTTTCACACCGTCATCCTCTGGTTTCACTTCACGTCCTTCGTATGCTTCTACATCTCTGCGCTCAACAATCCAAGAATGACGCGGCGTTGGAATCCCCTTTTCCAGCTCCACTTTATACGCAGGATCCGTATAGGGACCACTCGTATCATACACACGGATTGGCGGATTTGGGACACCGTTCGTTTCGCTTTGTTCGATCTCGCGCATCGGTACTTTCATACCTTCGCGTGGTCCATTCACATATACTTTCTTACTTCCTGGTAAACTCGATTTCAATTCAATTTGCTCAGCTGAAACAGATTGTTTCATAACTTTTGTTGCCCCCCTGTACGTGACAAGGACGAGATATGGCCAGCGTATGCCAAAATAAAAAGAGCCAGGTCCATAAAAAAATAAGGACCTGGCTCATAAAGACATAATTATGTAAAGCCGTTAACTTCCCTACGCTGGTACGAGCCAGATCAGGTCCAAAGGGTTAAGAAGTTCACACGCTTCTCTCTCAGCCTACGCAGACGTTAGGCACCCCTAGTTTATCACTGATTTAATTTTCAATACTTTCCCATCATACACTATAATCTGAAAAATTCAAAGTTTATTTCTTTTTCTGTTTACGGAATCATCCAAGTTAAATAATAAGCCTGCACATACGTCATAATCCCAACAATAGTAACGAAGAATAAACTATGCTTCAAAGTAAAACGGAATAAATCTGACTCTTTTCCAGCAAGACCAACTGCCGCACAAGCGATCGCAATCGATTGCGGAGAAATCATTTTACCTGTTACACCGCCCGTTGTATTTGCTGCAACGAGAAGCACTTCAGATACACCGACTTGCTGCGCTGTAATTGCTTGTAAATTCGAGAACAATGCATTCGCAGACGTATCTGATCCTGTTAAGAATACACCGATCCAGCCTAGGAATGGTGAGAAGAACGGGAATAGTCCGCCAGTTCCTGCAAGTGCTAACGCTAATGTAGAAGATAGACCAGAATAGTTTGCGATAAATGCGAATCCTAATACGAATCCGATAGATAGAATTGGCATTTTTAGTTCGTTTAACGTTTCTTTAAATGTTGCTACTGCATCTTTTGCACTCATTTTCAAAATAAAGATAGAAATGATACAAGCAATTAAAATTGCTGTTCCAGTCGCTGATAAAATATCTAATTTCAAGATTGCTTCATAAGGTGTTGGTTTATTTACAATCGGCTCTGCTTTCATTACTAAATTGTGCAAGCCTGGAACTTCAAATTTAAATACGAGACTTTCTAAAGCGCCGCCCGGAGCGAATAATGCTTTAAAGAAACTCTGACTCCAGATGACTACCATCACAGTCAAAATAATAAACGGAGACCATGCTTTTACTACTTTTCCTACTGTTAGTTTCGGCATAGATGTCACCGTCGTCGTCGCTGCTACTTCACTATTCGCTTGCTTAGTTTGATAAATTTCTTTCGGCTGCCAAACTTTTAAGAATAGCGATAAACTTACTAAACTTACAAGTGCTGACGTAATATCCGGAAGTTCTGGTCCTAAAAATGTCGCTGTAATGAACTGCGTAATTGCAAATGAACTACCCGCTACAAATAGAGCAGGCCATGTTTGTCTTACCCCTTTAAATCCATCCATTAAAAATACGATGAAGAACGGAACAAATAATGATAAAAACGGTAATTGATGTCCAGCCATTTGCCCGATTTTATGCGGATCAATACCAGTTACTTGTCCAGCTACTGTAATTGGAATCCCCATTGCTCCGAATGCTACTGGTGCAGTATTTGCGATTAAGCAAAGACCAGCCGCATATAAAGGATTTAAGCCAAGGCCTGCAAGAAGCGCTGCCGTAATCGCTACTGGTGCACCAAATCCTGCTGCTCCTTCTAAAAATGCTCCAAATGAAAAACCGATTAAAATAACAAGTAAACGATGGTCATTCGTAATTGATAATACAGATGCACGAATAACATCAAATTGGCCTGTTTTCACGGAAATTTTATATAAAAATACTGACATAATAATAATCCACGCAATTGGCCATAATCCGTATAAGAAACCGTATCCGGTCGCTGCCATTGCCATTGTGAATGGCATTTTATATGCAAATAACGCCACCAAAATTGTAAGTACAACTGTAATAAATCCTGCCACATACCCCTTCATGCGGAAAACTGCTAAAGCTAAGAAAAAAAAGATAATCGGAATAAGTGCGACCGCTGCAGAAATCCAAATGTTCCCGAACGGATCATAAACTTGTGTCCATGTGTTCATTGTTCTCTCCCCCTCAATAATCCCCTTTTAAATAAACATAACCCCATCAATAGACTATCAGGTCATCATACCTTTGAGCCTAAAATAAAAAAACGTTTAAGAAAACGTTTTCATTAATTTTATCACAACAATTTTCATTTAAAAAGATTTTTTTGAAAATTTTATTATTTAAAATAGAAATCTTACAAAAGAGTCACGTTCTTGTAATGTTAATCGATAGGAAGCTCGCCAAATTTACTGCATACTAAAGGTATAAACAACGGACATTACTTATGAGGTGATATATATGAACGGAAACAAAATATTAGCAGCTTTATCATACTTTAGCGTACTATTCGCGCCTATCTTATTCCCTATTATCGTGTGGATTGTAGGCGATTCTGAAACAAAACCACATGCAAAGCGTGCTCTATGGACACATATCATTCCAAGCATCGCTTCATTTATTGGATTAGTTATTTTAGGAATTATGGGTATCGGATCTGATCAGCCAGACGTAACACTTGGAATCGGTGCAATGATTGTCCTATGTATTTGCGGAATCATTAGCTTATACTACTTCATTTGGAATATCGTAAAAGGTATTAAAGTACTGAAAGCTTAGTTTTAAACAAACGTTTGATTAAAAAGAAACGGTCGCATGATGGTATATGAAATTTTATCGGCGATTCGACAAAGAATATCGAATTAACTACAAAATACGCCAAGAAAAAACCGACCCAAAATACCTTTTGGGTCGGTTTCTTTATCTTCTGCGTTTCTTCTTTTTTCTCATCATTTTCTTTCGGCGCGTATTCACTTTATCCGCTATAATGTGGAGCGTACTCGCCACTACAATGCCGATTACAAACGTTACAATTTCAACCTCATGTTTCTTCGCAATTTCTATTAAATTCCCATCGAGTGCGATTACATTTAATAGGAATAAAAACGGAGAAAATACGATTAACATGTATGCGATACGAATAACATCACCAATTATAATCGTATGTGTGAAGAAGGAACGATGGGGCATTACGCTCCTATATGGATACCAAAAAATACGGAGTAACCCCCATTTATTATACGCATTACTATACGTATCTAAATCAGGTGTTAAAAATGAAGTACCTACTAAAAAGCCGATTGCAAAGGTTAATAAAAAATCAAAATTTGTTAATCCATACGAAAAGAGCATAAACAAAACAACCGGAAGGGATATTAAGTTTATTTTCGTATGCGTTCTTCCTGATGGCATAATGCACTTCCTCGCTTACGTTCGCCCTGTCACTCTATGACAGTTCTCACCTATTGATCTAATTTCTGATCGATAAATGCTGTGTCTATATCCGAACCAAACCATTCTGCCAACTTCACTCGTGCCTTATCTTTCACATCTTCATTAACGTATAACGACGCTTGTAATAATGCAGCCGTTAACGCCCCTAAATCATCCGTATAACCAACTCCAGCAATGAAATCTGGAATAGCATCAATCGGTGCAATGAAATAAGCAAGTGCTCCAATTACAATAATTTTCACTCGTTTTGGAACATCAGGTCTTTGCAAAACGAAAAACAACAATAAACTCGCATAAATTACCGATTGCCCTGCCTGCTTCGCAACATGTTTTATTTTTTTCCAAAACGCTTCAACTGAAAATTTTTGTTTCATTCAAAAGCCTCCCTATTTTTCAAAAAAAATAAGCTACAATATGTTATCAGTAAAAGTTCATCAAAATTACACATAATCTACCAATGAAATTTAATTGTAACAAACAAAACCAGAAAGAACAAGTGTTCGTTAATTTTTCTACATTTTCCTTCATATAATAGTTTTCTAGATACCGACTTTAAAGTTTCTATTCCATATTTCTCAACCAAAAAACTTTCAATTTCACTTAACATTCTTTTCTATTTTTGTTATATTTTCTAGTTGACGGGCATATAAACGAATGTTAAAGTTTTCTCTGGTAGTGACAAATCACATACAAAAAATGTAAAATGTTATAGTGTTTCTCAGAAATGAATTTTGTTGTATAATACAGAAATGACGTTATGCTTATGAGCAGCAAAAGAAACCAAAAAAAGGGTATGCATAGTTAAAGTCGTATATGGGTGAATATAGAAGCTCTAATTATGGCAAAAGAAACTATGTATTTTTTATTTTAACATTTTTCGCTCCAAAATCGACCAAGCCTGATAGAGAAAGGGTGGGAATGAATGAAAGAAACCTTGAAATCACAATTTCAAAATGTGCGTTTCACTTTATTCGTAGCTTTGGCCGTATGGCTAAAAACCTACATTATTACACGCACTAGCTTTGATTTAAAACTTGAATCTTTCATGCAAGAATTCATTTTATTCATTAGTCCATTAGCAGCAGCATTACTGTTTGTGGGACTTGCATTATTTGCAAAAGGAAAAAAACGTAACTATATAGCACTAGGAATTAACTTTATCTTAACGTTCATTCTTGTTGGTAACGTAATGTTCTACGGATTCTACAATGACTTCGTTACTTTACCAGTACTAGGACAAACGTCTAATTTCGGAAGTTTAGGTTCTAGTGTGAAAGAATTATTTAACTACAAAATCATCCTTGCATTTGCGGATATTATTGTATTCTTCATTTTATTGAAGAAGAAGAAAAATTTTGCACCGACAGAGCGTGTAGCACGTCCGATGCGTTCCCTATACTTCGTGTCAACAATTGCTATTTTCTTCGTAAACCTAGGATTTGCAGAAGCTGAGCGTCCAGAACTATTAACACGTTCATTCGACCGCGTTATGCTTGTTAAAAACTTAGGATTATATGTACACCAAGCATACGATCTTGGCTTACAAGCAAAATCAAGTTCGCAAAAAGCATTTGCCGACGGTAGTAAGTTACAAGAAACAGAAAACTATGTAAAAACAACACAAAGTAAACCAGATCCAAATATGTTCGGTACTGCAAAAGGGAAAAACGTAATTGTTGTCTCTCTTGAGTCATTACAAACATTCTTAATTGGTGCAACAGTTAACGGACAAGAAGTTACACCATTCTTAAACCAATTTACGAAAGAAAGTTATTACTTTGATAACTTCTTCCATCAAACTGGGCAAGGAAAAACATCTGATGCTGAATTCTTAGTAGATACTTCAATGTATCCACTAGACCGTGGTGCTGTATTCTTCACACACGGTAATAACGAATATACAGCAACTCCAGAAATTTTACGTGAGCAAGGATACCACACATCAGTATTCCACGCGAACAACGCAACGTTCTGGAACCGTAACATTATGTATCCGGCACTTGGTTATGATCGTTACTACAACGAGCTTGACTACAAGATTACGCCAGAAACAAAATTAAATTGGGGATTAAAAGATATCGAATACTTCGATCAATCTATTGATATGTTAAAAGAAGTGAAGCAACCGTTCTATACTCGCTTCCTTACTTTAACAAACCATTACCCATTCACTTATGATGACAATACGAAATTAATCGATGAATACAATTCTGGTGATGGCGTATTTGACCGTTACATGGTAACTGCTCGCTATTTAGACGAAGCAATGAAACACTTTATTGAGCGTCTAAAAGCAGAAGGTATTTACGACAACTCAGTTATCGTATTCTACGGTGATCACTATGGTATTTCTGAAAACCATAACCGTGCAATGGCACAGTTCTTAGGAAAAGAAGAAATCACTACATTTGACCATATGAACTTGCAAAAAACACCGATGTTTATTCACGTTCCAGGTCAAAAAGAAGGTAAAACAATTTCAAAACCAACTGGTGAAATTGACATTAAACCAACAATTCTAAACTTACTTGGTGTAGATTCTACGAATCAAATTCAATTCGGTCATGATGTATTCTCACCAGAAAATAAAGGATTCGTTGTTCTTCGTGACGGTAGCTTCGTTACAGATAAGTACATGTACACGAACAGTACATTCTACGACCGTAACACTGGCGAAGTTGTACAATTACCGAAAGAAGAATCTCAACCACTTATTGATCGTGCCCAAAATGAATTGAACATGTCTGACAAAATCATTGAAGGTGACTTACTTCGCTTCTCTGAAAGTAATAAGACCAAAACTGGTGAAGTAAAGACAGCTATTAAAGAAGAAAAGAAGAGCGCTGAGTAATCTCAGCCTCTTTTTTTATTTTCTGCTATCCTTCCTCTCCTATTCATTAACTTTAAAATTACATAACCTTCACCGAATATTTACACTGCATTAATGAAGTATCTTTATAATAAAATATGTAAACGAGGTTTCACGTATTTCTTATCTCTCATCTGTAATAAGATCCCTTAGAGAAATATGTGCACCATTTGTTTTCAACTTTCTTATAATTGTCTTACTAAAACTTTTAATAAGACGATGTCCCTACGAAAGATAGCTACCCTCCTTGTGCAGCATTCAATACGAATGTTGCTTTTTTTATTTCAAAAAGCAGGATTCTTATTTCTCATTTTCGAATTTGTATATACAAAATGCTATAAATCACCACTACTTCTCTATAATTTTCAAATACATATACGTCATATGAAGAGAATTGCTCACATAAAAATAACTAGAGTGCTTTTTATTCATGTACTAACGAAAGGATGGGACGAAAATTGGCATACGAAAAATTTGTACTATGGAATGATGCAGTTATTGATACAACAAAACATCGCGCGTACATAGACCTTGAAGAAAGAGGCTTACAATTTGGAGATGGTGTCTATGAGGTTATTCGCCTATATAAAGGGAACTTTCACTTAATAGATCCGCATATCACAAGGTTATATCGCTCCATAGAAGAAATAGAATTATCACTTCCTTTCTCAAAAGCAGAGCTTATTATCCTACTTTACAAACTAATTGAAAGTAATAATTTCCACGAAGATGGTACTATTTATTTGCAAGTATCTCGTGGTGTACAAGCCCGTACCCATACATTCTCATATGACGTCCCTCCGACAATCTATGCCTATATTACAAAGAAGGAAAGACCAGCTTTATGGATTGAATATGGTGTACGTGCTATATCAGAACCAGATACGCGCTGGCTACGCTGTGATATCAAATCTTTAAATTTATTACCCAATGTATTAGCTGCTACGAAAGCTGAACGCAAAGGTTGTAAAGAAGCACTTTTCGTACGAAACGGTACTGTAACTGAGGGGAGCTGTTCTAATTTCTTTCTCATAAAAAATGGAACTCTTTACACACATCCAGCCAATCACCTTATTTTAAATGGCATTATTCGTCAATATGTCATTTCCTTAGCGAAAACCCTTCGTATTCCTGTACAAGAAGAACTTTTCAGCATTCGCGATGTTTATAGCGCAGATGAATGCTTCTTCACAGGAACGACTATTGAGATTTTACCAATGACCCACCTTGATGGAACTGCAATTCAAGATGGTCAAGTTGGCCCTATCACCAAATTACTACAAAAATCATTTTCTCAAAGCCTTTTAAAATCCAACATTTCATCTTCTTAAATACGAATAATCTCCTCTCTTTCTACAACAAATATATGTATTTAAATGGAAATCAAGGTATGGATTTATACCTTGATTTTTTCTTGTAATCTTTTTGTCATATTCAGATTACCGCATAAGTCTTGACAGTAATCGACATGCTCTTTAGAATTTTTAACAGTTGGTAAATATTTCTTCACTACATTACAGACAGAAAGGAATCGACAAATTATGAAAAAATACCTTGCCGGTCTTGCGGCAGTGTCTGTAGCAGGAGGAGCAGCACCTACACTTGATAGTGTTCAAGCTGCCCCGGAACAAAATACACAAAAAGCTGCTACACAAACTGTCCAAGCTTCCGCATCAAACAGTTCATCTTATACGGTGAATGCTAGCGTGCTACATGTTCGCGCAGGATCAAGTACCTCTCACGACGTTATCTCTCGCGTTTATAATGGTCAAACTTTAAACGTAATTGGAGAAGAAAATGGTTGGTTCAAAATTAACCATAATGGACAAATAGGCTATGTTAGCGGCGAATTTGTATCAAAAAATGGTGCAAAACCAAATAACAATGTAAGTACAGGTGGAAACAATAAAGTTACTGCTGATGTATTACGTGTTCGTACCGCTCCTAACACTTCTAGTTCTGTTTCAGGACGTGTATATGAAGGACAAACTTTAAACGTAATTGGTCAAGAAAATGGTTGGGTGAAAATCAACCATAATGGACAAGTTGGCTATGTAAGTGGCGAATTCGTATCTGGTGTTTCTTCTAATACAGGTTCTTCAAACAACAATACGAATAATAACAACCAAGAATCTGTAAAACCAGCAAGTGGAAACTATACAGTAAACGTATCTTCCCTTCGCGTTCGTACAGGTCCTAGTACTTCTCACCCAACTGTAGGTTCTGTGAAAAAAGGACAAGTCGTACAAGTCGTTGGTGAAGTTCAAGATTGGTTCAAAATCAATTACGCAGGACAAACAGCTTACTTAAGTAAAGACTACGTAACAAAAGGCGGTTCTAACGAAAACGTCACTCAAGGTAACGACCAAGAGCAAAATAATAAGCCTGAACAAAACAATAATGTGACTGTTCAAACTGGTGGTACTTACGTTGTTAACGCAACATCTCTACGTGTTCGTACAGGCCCTGCTGCTTACCACAGTGTAATTGGTGGCGTGTTAAATGGTACAACATTAAACGTAGTTGGATCTGAAAACGGCTGGTTTAAAGTAAACTATCAAGGAAAAACAGGCTATGTTAGTGGCGAATTTGTAAAATTCGTTAAAGGTGGCACTGCTACTCCTGAACAGCCGAAACAACCAGAACAACCAAAACAACCTGATCAAGGTGCAATTGGCGACTACTACATTAATGCTTCTGCACTAAACGTACGTAGCGGCGAAGGTACAAATTATAGAATCATAGGCGCACTTCCACAAGGACAGAAGGTTCAAGTAATCTCTGAAAACTCTGGATGGAGCAAAATTAACTACAATGGTCAAACTGGTTACATCGGAACACGTTTCCTATCTAAAACACCAGTTGGGGGCGCAGTAGATAATAAGCCTAACGACAATCAAAACAACAACAACAACAATAATAATAATAATAATAGCGGTGACAGTTCTTCTCTACTTGCATACGCGAAATCTATGCAAGGCGTACCATACGTTTGGGGCGGTACTTCTGCTAACGGTGTTGACTGCAGTGGTTACATCTACCACGTATTTAAGAAATTTGGTCATAACATTAGCCGCCAAAGTGTTGCAGGATATTGGAGCAGCTTACCACAAACTTCAAGTCCACAACCTGGAGACTTAATTTATTTCAAAGACACTTATAAAGCAGGTCCTTCTCACATGGGTATCTACCTTGGGGGCGGATCATTTATCCAATCTGGAGATAAAGGTGTAGCAATTGCTTCATTAAGCAACTCTTATTGGAAAAGCCATTTCTTAGGATATACAAAAGCACCTTAAGTGATAGTTTCAGAGCCTTCTAGTTTACTAGAAGGCTCTTTTTTAAAGGGCTCAATATAGTAATCCCCTTTCATTCTCTCTACGCAAAAATTATGTGTTCATTTCCCTATTTCATACACTATATTCTATGAAAATTATCCAAAACGTTATCATAATGTATATAATTCCACAAAAAACATAACCTATTTCATGTCGATTCATTTTATATGTGTTTTTTCAAAGAATTTTCTTTTTATTTAAACTTTTCGTTAGACGTTTGACCTCCGATGTCCATTATGATAAGTTACTTAAGATGTTATATTCGCAAAAGTATAGACAACTGGTTTATACACTTTTTTACTATGAGGAAGGAGCAACACTGCATGAATCTTTTATGGGGAATTGGCGGCGTGATTGGAGTATTAGCAATCGCTTTCTTACTATCTTCCAACCGCAAAGCTATTAATTGGCGCACAATTTTAATCGCGCTAGCATTACAAATGTCATTTTCATTTATCGTATTACGATGGGATGCCGGAAAAGCAGTTTTAAAACATGCTGCGGATGGTGTTCAAGGATTAATTAATTTTTCTTACGAGGGAATTAGGTTCGTTGCTGGGGATTTAGTCAACGCAAAAGGCCCTTGGGGATTTATCTTCGTTATTCAAGCACTACTTCCAATTGTATTTATTAGTTCATTAGTAGCAATCTTATATCATTTCGGTATTATGCAGAAATTTGTTAGTATTGTTGGTGGCGCATTAAGTAAACTTCTTGGAACTTCGAAAGCAGAAAGTTTAAACTCAGTAACAACTGTATTTTTAGGACAAACTGAGGCACCAATTTTAATTAAACCATACTTAGCACGTTTAACTAACAGTGAATTCTTCACTATTATGGTAAGCGGTATGACAGCTGTTGCCGGATCAGTTCTTGTCGGCTATGCAGCAATGGGCATTCCGTTAGAACACTTATTAGCAGCAGCAATTATGGCAGCTCCATCAAGTTTATTAATTGCAAAACTAATTATGCCAGAAACAGAAAAAGTAGATAATAACGTTGAACTTTCTACAGAACGTGAAGACGCAAACGTTATCGATGCAGCTGCACGTGGTGCATCTGAAGGTATACAACTTGTTATTAACGTAGCAGCGATGTTAATGGCCTTCATCGCATTAATTGCTTTATTAAATGGCTTATTAGGATGGGTCGGTTCTTGGTTCGATATTAAACTTAGCCTTGATTTAATCTTCGGTTACTTACTATCACCATTTGCAATCTTAATCGGGGTTTCACCGGGTGAAGCTATACAAGCAGCAAGCTTTATCGGTCAAAAACTTGCAATCAACGAATTCGTTGCATACGCAAACTTAGGACCTCACATGGCAGAATTCTCTGCAAAAACAAATCTGATTTTAACATTCGCAATCTGTGGTTTTGCAAACTTCTCTTCTATCGCAATTCAATTAGGTGTAACAGGAACATTAGCTCCTACTCGCCGTAAACAAATTGCACAATTAGGGATTAAAGCAGTTATCGCTGGTACACTAGCGAACTTCTTAAATGCAGCAGTTGCAGGTATGATGTTCCTATAAATTAATGTAAAGTCTCCTCTTTTAAAGAGGAGACTTTTTTGTATACTATAAATATAATTTTCGTATATACTAAACACTACATGTCTAGATATCTAGATGATATGTTACAATAATTAGTATGTCTGTTTATTTTTTCTTGCACAAGAGGGATACTACTTGATGTCGCTTGCTAAAAAAAGACTTCCAGCTACATGGTCCATTTCTTAATAATTGTGCATACTACAAATATCCTGCATGAATTATCTTTAAGGAGGAAAGTTTCGTGAAAGATAAATCCTATAAAGTCCTTTCTATGTGGATTTTACAAATTTTATTTTATTTTACTACTGTACATGTGACGAAATATGAGCACGCGCTCATTTTTACAATTATATATGTCATCATAAATGTACTATTCCTATTTTTAGCTGATAAAATAGCATTTATTTTCTTTATAATGGGAACCATTATTTCAGTATTCTATTTATTTTATGAAGCGTGGCTTCACTTATGGAGTACATCAGATCAATGGAAATATATCATTACCCACTTCCTAATGGCAGCTAACTTCTTCCTTGTTTATATTTCAACTCACCTATTAAAAAAGGTTATCCTTAAAAATAGAGAGTTAACTGAACGAGTGCGGGTGCTTGAGCAATACATTGGAGAATCCAAATTATTAACAAGGCAAGAATTCGAAAGACGACAAGCATTATTAAAGACTGCGATGAATCGTCGCAATGAAACAGGCATTATTATTTTCTTTGATTTCACTTCCTTTAGTAAATATACGAAGGAAAGTGTCATGGATCGTGTAGCTTCATTATTAGTTGATACAGTAAGAACTGACTTTGACCTTGCTGCTGAATATGACAGCAATACATTGGTCATTTTATTACAAAACACAAATGAAGCCGGTGCTGATATTGTAATGAACCGTCTACATCCAAAAATGGAGCAATGGCTTGCTGCTGAAGCAATTCAAGACATTAAAATAAAACGAGAACAAATCACAACAAAAGGACAGACATTATTATGATGACACTCGTTATACTCCTTTTATTCCTTCTGTTCTGCGTACTCGTATTTTGGATTAGCATCACATTTTCAATCAAATATGTACTTATTTTTACTGCCTTTCTATTCTCAGGCCTACTCGTTTACTACTCTCTCTTAACACTCGCGGGCTTAATTCATCGAAATAGTAAACGAAAAGATCGTACGCTAGAACATTATCCAAGTGTAGATATTTTAATACCTGCCCATAATGAAGGTGTCGTTATTAAAGATACATTAGAAGCGATGGCAAAGATTGAATACCCGGGCAAATTAAACGTTTATTTATTAAACGATAACTCTCAAGATGAAACACCTGAAATTGGCGATGATTTCGACAGAGCTTATGCTCATATTCATCACATTCGTGTACCACCTGGCGAACCGAAAGGAAAATCGCGTGTATTAAACTACGGTCTTAGCATTTCAGATGGTGAATACTTCTGTGTTTACGATGCAGATAATCAACCTGAACCACATGCACTGCGAATGCTCGTAGAACATGCTGAAACCATCCAGGATGCCGTTGGAGCAGTTGGACACGTTCGTACAGTAAATGAAAAGAGAAATTGGCTTACACGAATGATTTCATTAGAATTTCAGATTTTCCAGCTCCTTATGCAATCTGGACGCTGGCTATTATTCCAAACAGGCTCACTGACCGGAACAAACATGCTTCTTCGTCGTTCCGCATTAGAAGAACTTGGGGGCTATGATCCTTATGCTATTGCAGAGGATGCTGAATTAACATTGAGAATTACCCAAAAAGGCTATCTCTTACCAATCGTCCCAGAATCGATTACATGGGAACAAGAACCTGAACATTTAAAAATTCTTATTAAACAGCGTACACGTTGGCTTCAAGGAAACTTATATATTTTAGAAAAAATGTTTTCTTCGCTAAGCTTCTTTAAAGGAAAGCTACTCGTCCATTCCTTACAGCAAGTTTTAGTATATGTCGTATTTTGGCTATTCTTAATCATTTCAAACGTTTGGTTTGTAATTGGACTGCTCGGGATATTCCAAATTCAATATAGCATTCCATTACTATTTATGTGGTATGTCGCATATATTACATATGTTTCTCAATTATTTAGTGCCCAGAGCGTCGAACGAACCTTTACACCAACCAACATTTTCATAAGCGTCATTATGTACTTTACGTACGCACAGCTCTTTACGTATTTGTTTATTCGCAGTCTCATTCTTTACTTACGTGCAAAGAGCAAGAAACAAGTAATTGGCTGGGATAAAACAGTACGATTTAAAAAGGAAAAATAAAGTGACACTTTAATCAGTGGGGGTTATTCATTTCCCACTGATTATTAGCCCTCACCAATCGGGCTTTTACGGAATAAAAAATAAGCACAGAGCGCCGTAAGCTCTGTGCTTATTTTTTACCGTAATACTATATATCAGACAATACCCCTTAGCTGAAAGTAATTTCACGTCCATCCCCCAACGAACGATCGACCTTCATTTATATACGAAAAAGTGATTGCTATTTTTGTAGAACCAGTTGCTTTTCTTGCTGCTCTTTGCGCGTTTCAGTCTTAGGTTCCGTGCTTTCTTGGACATTGCGATGTGCCACACGTTTCAAACAAATATGCTTCCACTTTCTTTCGTAACGTTTCATTATTCTAGATGTCCCCCTTGAATGCGATTTAAAACTATTTGAAATCGCTTACAGGAAATAATATAGCACATATACATAAAAGTGACAACACATTTCCGACATATTTTTGTCAAAAATATGAACATAATTTGCATAATATCGAATATTGTCGAAACATATCGATTTTCCTTTTCGAATTGCTGATATCACCCTTTTCCTAATAGGTGCATTAAAAAGGAGCTGATATAAAATCAGCCCCTTTCCTTCTATTATTTATGTTGCTTCATACGCCCTTCTTTTTGCAACTCTTTAAATAGTGCTGCAATCATAAAGAAAATAACAAATACAAATGGGAATGCCGCGATAATCGACGCAGTTTGCAGCGCCTCTAATCCACCAACGTACAATAAGATCGAAGCTAATGCCGCTAGAACAATACCCCAAACCATTTTAATGCGATTTGGTGGGTTTAAACTACCATGTGTCGTTAACATCGCTAGAACGAACGTAGCAGAATCTGCTGATGTAATAAAGAATGTTGAAATAAGTAAAATAGCTAGAACACATAATGCCGGTCCCATGCCACCCATATGGTCTAACATAGCAAACAATCCTACTTCTGTGCCCATATCTTTAATTTGTCCATATATATTCGCACCATCAAATAGCTCCATATGAATACCCGTTCCTCCGAAAACTGAGAACCAGAGTGCACCAATTACTGTTGGTACAAGTAACACACCAACTACAAACTCACGAATTGTACGTCCGCGTGATACACGAGCAATAAACGTTCCTACAAATGGTGACCATGCAATCCACCATGCCCAGTAGAAAATTGTCCATGACTGAATCCATTGATTTCCGCCTTCATTTAATGGACTTAATCGGAAACTCATACTTGGCAATTCTTGAATGTATGAACCAATTGTTGAAGTAAAGTAATTCATAATAAAGTTTGTTGGACCTGCAAATAATACAATTATCATAAGTGCAAACGCTAAAATAATATTCGCATTACTTAAATATTTAATTCCTTTATCGAGCCCTGTTTGTGCAGATAACATATAAAGAACAGTTACAATTCCGATGATTACTAACTGTGTCGGTAATGAGTTCGGAATGGATGTTAAATAACTAACACCACCTGCGATTTGCTTCGCCCCAAGTCCTAATGATGTTGCCACACCAAATACTGTCGCAAATACAGCTAGAACATCAAACGTATGTGCAATACGGCCATGTTCACCGCCCTTAAATAGCGGACCCACTGTCGCACTAATTGTACTCGCCCTTCCTTTTCTAAATGTAAAATACGCAATACATAATGCTACAAGTGCATATAATCCCCACGGATGTAATCCCCAATGGAAAAATGAGAAACGAAGTGCAAGACGTGCACTCTCTTCAGTTGCACCCTCTCCAAACGGAGGTGTGTATAAATGATTCAACGGTTCTGCAACGCCCCAGAAAACCAAACCGATTCCCATACCGGCACTAAATAACATAGCAAACCATGTCATATAACTATAATCAGGTTCATCATCATCTTTACCTAAACGAATCGAACCGTACTTAGAAACAATTAAGAAAATAGCAATTCCTAAGAAAATAGAAACGGAAATAATATAGAACCATCCAAACTTACTAACTAACGCAGCTTGAATTGCAGTCGTTACATTTCCTAAGCTACCTTTTCCAATAATAGATTCGGGAATAATCCCCCAAAGTGTAAATGCAATGCATAATGTTAATGAGACAATAAATGTTTTCGTCAGTTTCCTCATCAAATCCCCCTTCGTATGTTTCATTTCTTGTAAATAACATAAATTCCGATATGTTAAATCGGATAGAAAACCATAGTTTTTTGTGGTGATTTTCTTTCGGCTCTCTTAGTTTTGCCTTCACCAATTAGAGTTCTTATGGACAGCCTTACCTTCCGTACAACCTTTTCACTCTGCAAGAGCTACAAGATTGGAATACTACTGTCAAATTGTGTGAGAAAAATGCGGATGGGAAGAGATTTTCCCAAAAAAGGATGTGTTACAATTTTAAAAAAGGGCAGATTTATTCTTTACAACCCTTTCTTCTTGTAACAATTATGCGGTTTTTTTGCTAGTATATAGCGCGTGTTTATAACTTCACAAACGAGATGTTTATGTTTATATAACTATATTACCCATAAAACGGTAAAATACTCAAGGAATGTAACTGTATAGTAATCATTATGTAATACCTCTGTAACATTTTTATTTACGCCGAAAAATATATGTTGTATTAAATATTTTGAATATAACTAGAAACCTACTAATTATATAGAATGAAAAACGCTTTCCTCTAATTCTAGCTATATTACAAAGTGTTAACGACTTATTACGAATGGTTTGTAATTGTGTGTTTTCCCCAAATCCGAAAAAATCTGTTGCTATAATGAGGACACGAAAACAAACGCAATGGAGGCTATCATGAAAAAATTAATTGGTATAGCAACAGCAGCAGTTTTTGGTCTTGGGATTTTCACCGCATCTGCTAATGCAGAAACTGTTGTAACAACAGACGTACTAAACGTACGAGAAAACCCTACTACTGAATCAAAAGTTGTCGGTAAATTACAGAATGGTCATAAATTAGATGTTCTAAATACAGAAAACGGATGGTCACAAATCAAATTAGATGGTAAAGACGCATTCGTAAGTGCAGAGTTTACAAAGAACTCTTACTATGTAACAGCTAACGTATTAAATGTACGTGCTGAAGCGAACACAAACTCAGAAATTCTTGGAACGCTTAAGAAAGACGATATGATCGAAACAACGAACCAAGTACAAAATGAGTGGTTACAATTTGAATATAACGGGAAAACGGCTTATGTTCATGTTCCTTTCTTAACAGGTACAGCACCTGTTATTGAGAAACAAGAAACGCCTGCTCCTGCTAAAGCTGCAGCACCTGCTAAGGCTCAAGCACCTGCACCAGTAAAAACAGCTGCTAAGCCTGCTGTGAAAGCTGCTGAAACTAGCGAACCTTCTAATGGTCGTGAGTTAACAGTTGTAGCTACAGCATATACAGCTCATCCGAGCGAAAACGGTGGCACATACGGCGGCCGTGTATTAACTGCAATGGGTCATGACCTAACAGCGAACCCAAACATGAAAATGATCGCTGTTGACCCGAAAGTAATCCCATTAGGATCTAAAGTATGGGTAGAAGGTTATGGAGAAGCTATCGCTGGTGATACTGGCGGTGCAATTAAAGGTAACCGTATCGACATTCTACTTGGATCAGATAGCGCTGCTCAAAAATGGGGACGCAAAACTGTTAAAGTGAAAATTTTAAAATAACCAATGACTGCTAAATTACAGCCGGTTCTCTTTATTGAGAGCTGGCTTTTATTTTTTATATAATACATATAAGGAGGTGACGTCCATGAATTTACAAGCTAAGGTAGACTGGGTCGGTACACCAAAACCGTACATATATAAAGATGATATAACATATGATGCTATCGCAATTGACTTCTCACTCACAAATGATGACAATCGCTATAAATTAATTGTGCTCAAGTCTGAAGAAAATACACATTACAAAATCGTACAATATGGAATAAAGCCAGGCTCTCAAAAGCCATTTCCTATTGATATTCCATTCGAGCAAAACATGTTACCAATTATAAAACAAATATTACATGATCCATATGTAAAAGCAGTATTACAAGAATCACGCTCTTAATTCCCAAAAAGGATGTTACCTAGTAGGAAAGTTCAACTAGGCAACATCCTTTTTTGTAATCCAAATTTCATTTTTTCTGTTTTGAGCATTTTTTGTTTATAATGGTAAAGGAAAGAAATCTGTGTACGGAGGAATATTATGCTGCAACACTCAATTACGAAAGATGAAATTATGATGATTGCGAATGAGTTCGTTCAAGGGCTTGATCCGCAGCAAGTTGCTGATCAGGAGCATGTCGCTACAGCTCGGCACCTATATCGTAGTGGTGTTGTCTATAACGTTGACTTTGATGGCTATACGCTATCTGGAACTGTAGATGCTGCAGGCAGTGTATATAGCGTTCACATCCCGATTCGTAATGTCGCTGAAAGCTATTGCGATTGCTTCGCGCCAACGCAATGTGAGCATATGCTTGCTGTGTTACTATCTGCAGCTTCAAGTTTTGGGCAGGTAGGAGACGTATTAACTTTATTTAAAAATAATACGAAACCTTCCCTTCCTCCTATTCGAACTGCAAGACAAGTATTGCAATCATCAGCTTTTGAAGAAATGGATTATAAAAGTTGGCACACATACTTTGAAAATGAATTTGAATCATTTAAAAAGGAACAGGCTCGGCTCACTTATAAACAAATGTATTTTCTTATGAGTCTTTTTACAGACTTCTATACAAAATTAGAACGGAAAGCTCCACGCGTCATTGCTATTCATGAATTATTTAAATTGCACGCGGCACTTTATTGCTTTCAAAAATTATTAGAAGAAATTCAAGAATTTGAAGCAAACAAACTATATTCTTATCACCAACCAGTTAACGTCGTTCGTCTATTCGTTGATAAAGTTGAATCTATCGTTAGGGACTTAAAAACAGAAGCGATTCCGGCAGAATCCGAACCGATTTTACAAGAAACAGCTCGGCTCACGCATGAAGTATTCTTCTCTACCGATGCCTATACACAAGAGCGATTCTTCATTTATCGTCACATATGGGGTGAATTGTTAAGAACAGAGGCACAGCTAAAAGAAGAAGAAACACGGATCGATACTAAAATTAATCCACTTTCCAAAGCATTAGCCTCTTCTCATCTGCTCTTTTTAAATAATGAAGATTTATTGGCAATGGAATTACTCGAAAAACAGCCTGCTTCTGTCGTAAGCCTTTATTTTTATTGGTTAGAAGAGTTATTAAGTGCAATGCAGTGGGATCGCGGGAAAAACTGGCTTTCCTTTACGTATAAACAAGTAAAGAAAACAATACTCGAACAAGAGAATACCGTCTTCATACAAGATATCGTTCGGTTATTTGTAATGATGTATGAAACGTATGCAACACACACGAATGAACAAGCGGGATTAGAAATGATTTTACAAGAGCTATTGCCGTATAGTTTCACAAATTACGAACAATACGTACTAGCGAAGAAACAGTATCGTGCATGGGCAGAACTTCATCTCTTATATGGATTTGAGGCAATCGAACTTTTGAAAGAACCATTGAAAGATATTGAAAAAGAAGCGCCTGAAGCAGCACTTCCTCTTTATCACCTTGCCGCAACAGAAGCAATTGAAGAACGGAATCGCAAATCATACAGACGTGCCGTTCGTTACTTAAAGAAATTACGTATGCTTTATAAACGACTGAAACGAACTGACGAATGGGATGCCTTCATTATTCACATTGCTAATTTACATTCACGTCTGCGCGCACTACAAGAGGAATTACGGAAAGGAAAATTAATCGATGATCATACAAACTGAAGTAACAATTAGGCTCCAGCACGTTAGTCAAGGTTGGTTCCTTTGGGGAGAAGATGATAGCGGTGCTCCCTTATCCGTAGCAATTTGGAAACAAAATGCATTCACATGGCACTCTACTTCCTTCTACGGTACGTTTCTAAAAGAAGCAACGTATGAAGGAAAACAAGGTGTTATGCTAACAAACGTGCAAGCATTTGAATACATCGCAAATAAACCGATGAACTCATTTGCAAATATACAAATGAACGGTCCTATTACAGCACTTACAAAGGATGCAAATGAATTATGGGACGCTTTCGTAAGTGGAAGCTTCGTACCCGATATGGAGCGTTGGTCTCATCAGCCATCTTGGAAAGTGCAGAATACCCCAATTGAAGATGACACGTTAGCATCACTTTTCACTTCAGCGGTGAACGAAAGTATTTTGCAAGATAGTCGCTCAAATGATGGCTGGGAAGATGCAAAGAGACTATATGAACATTACGACTTTACGAAAAGACAATTGGAAGCAGCACTACATGAAGAAGATTGGCTTCGAAAAATTGGTTACATTGAAGATGATCTTCCATTTATAGTTGGGTTAAGACTTCAAGAACCACAAGAAGAATTTGAAATGTGGAAGCTCGAAACAATCGTTACGCCAAAACGTGGTGCGCATCGCATATATGTATATGAGAATATCGATTCCTTGCCAAAAAGATGGCACGATTACGAAGAGCGTATTCTTGAAACACAAGAAGGATTCAGTAGGCTCGTACCGTGGCTAAAAGAGAACGACAAGTTCAGGGAAGAGCTCTTTGAAACAGAAGCTTGGAACTTCTTAACCGAAGCAAGTAACGAGTTACTTGCAGCAGGTATTACAATTTTACTACCATCATGGTGGCAAAATTTAAAAGCAACAAAACCGAAGTTACGTGTACAGCTGAAGCAAAGTACAGCACAAACACAATCTTTCTTCGGCATGAATACGCTCGTTAATTTCGACTGGCGCATTTCAACGGACGGAATTGATTTATCAGAAAACGAATTTTTTGAACTTGTTGAGCAGAACAAACGCCTTTTCAATTTAAATGGTCAATGGATGAGACTTGATCCTGCCTTTATTGAAGAAGTAAAAAAACTAATGAACCGTGCAGATAAATATGGACTAGAAATGAAAGACGTGTTGCAGCAACATTTATCTAACACCGCGGAAACAGAAATTGTAGAAGACGATAGTCCGTTTACCGATATTGAAATCGAACTAGATGGATATTATGAAGAGCTTTTCCAAAAACTTCTGCACATTGGAGATATTCCAAAAGTAGATGTACCCTCTTCGCTACAAGCAACACTCCGCCCATATCAACAACACGGTATTGAATGGTTGCTATACTTACGAAAGCTTGGATTTGGAGCATTATTAGCCGATGATATGGGACTTGGAAAAAGTATTCAAACGATAGCTTACTTACTATACGCTAAAGAAAACAATCTCCAAACAGGACCGGCGTTAATTGTGGCACCAACATCAGTCCTTGGAAATTGGCAAAAAGAATTTGAGCGTTTCGCACCAAATTTACGTGTTCAGTTACATTACGGGGGTAACCGAGCTAAGGATGAATCATTTAAAGACTTCCTTCAATCAGCAGATGTTGTATTAACCTCTTATGCATTAGCTCAGCTTGATGAAGAAGAACTTAGTACCTTATGCTGGGATGCTGTTATTTTAGATGAAGCTCAAAATATAAAAAACCCACATACGAAACAATCGAAAGCAGTAAGAAACCTACAAGCAAATCACAAAATTGCTTTAACCGGTACACCAATGGAAAACCGACTTGCTGAGCTTTGGTCTATTTTCGACTTTATCAATCATGGGTATCTCGGAAGCTTAGGACAATTTCAGCGCCGCTTCGTCACACCGATCGAAAAGGACCGTGATGAAGGAAAAATCCAGCAAGTACAACGATTTATCTCACCATTTTTACTGCGTCGTACGAAGAAAGATCAAACAGTCGCATTAAACTTGCCAGATAAACAAGAACAAAAAGCTTATTGTCCACTAACTGGTGAACAGGCTTCCTTATATGAACAACTTGTTCAAGATACATTACAAAATGTAGAAGGATTAAGTGGAATTGAAAGACGCGGATTTATATTACTTATGCTGAACAAACTAAAACAAATTTGTAACCACCCAGCCCTTTATTTGAAAGAAGAAGAACCACAAGATATCATCGAACGCTCTATGAAAACAAAAACGGTAATGGAGCTCATCGAAAATATAAAAGACCAAAATGAAAGTTGCCTAATCTTCACTCAATACATTGGCATGGGGAACATGCTAAAACATATGCTAGAAGAAAAATTCGGTCAGCGTGTCCTCTTCTTAAACGGGAGTGTACCGAAGAAAGAACGTGACAAGATGATCGAGCAGTTCCAAAACGGAACGTATGACATCTTCATCTTATCATTAAAGGCCGGCGGAACAGGATTGAACTTAACTGCTGCCAACCATGTCATTCACTATGACCGTTGGTGGAATCCAGCTGTAGAAAACCAAGCAACAGACCGTGCATATCGTATTGGTCAAAAACGCTTCGTTCACGTTCATAAACTCATTACAACAGGAACGCTTGAAGAGAAAATTGATGAAATGTTAGAAAGAAAACAATCATTAAACAACGCCGTCATTACAAGCGATAGTTGGATGACCGAACTATCAACAGACGAACTAAAAGAATTACTTGGCGTATAAAGTGAAACTTTAATCAGTGGGGGTTTTGTTCATCCCCCACTGATTATTAGTTGAACCAATCGGGCTTTTACGGGTAGTTGATCCCCCACCTAACTTCTTTGCTTTCGCTGAATTTTGAGGTGGGGGTCTTACTGCCCGTTAATGCGGGATAAATCAAAAAGGAGCAAATCTCTAAATGAGATTAGCTCCTTTTTCTATGCCAAAACCAATTGCTTATTATAATTCCTGTTAACCCGCCGCACGTATCAAGCAATGAATCTTGCCACATCGGTGTACGATCTCCTGTAAACCACTGATGAATTTCATCAAATGTTGCATACCCTGCAACGAAAAGGAGAGCGTATGCAAAGCACCGTTTTCTCGAACAACCCGATCGATGAAAAGCATAATACGTCAATGAACCGAGCATAAAGAACACCATAAAATGAGCACCTTTACGAAGGAAAAACTCAACAAATCCACCTACACCTTTATTTGCGATACTAACAGGTGTACCTCCGCCATAATCAATCGATACCCATGAAAAATGCTCTTTCACAAACTCAACATTTACATATTGCTCAATATCCGAGCGCATATCCTGTTTTTTATATGGCTGTGCTGAAGAATAGAAAATAAGCCCCATCCATAATAATACAGGAATCCAAAATAACCATTTACGATTCATTCTCCCGAAAGCTCCTCTCTTGTTCTTATAAGAGTATCAAAAAAAAGAAAAAATTTCACGCCAAAATATGACATTTACCCCCTATTTATAAAGTGAAAGGGGGTGATAAACATGGCAGTTGAAACAATCGTAATGGATTTAACTTTACGCCTTGTATTAAACGGAGGATTAGACAAAAACGGTAAAACAGTTTTAAAGAACAAACAATTCAAACGCGTGAAAACAAATGCAGATTTAGGCAAAGTGCATGAAGTAGCACGTGCTCTTGCTTCACTACAACAATCATCACTTCAAGCTGTACAACTTGTAAGCACGTCAGATCTTTCTAACCTGTAAAGTGAAACTTTAATCAGTGGGGGTTTTGCTCATCCCCACTGATTATTATCCCGCACCAATCGGGCGGTTGCGGGATAAATAAAAAGGAGGGAATAAAGCATGCAAGTACTAGAGTTAATTTTCGTGAAAGAAGATGGAAAAACAGTTGCCTTTTCTATCGAAAATCCCATCACACCAGTAAATGAACTAGTCGTAAATCAAGTAATGGATACCATTCTTTCTTCATCTGTATTTTCATCCATTGGTGAAAATACTCGTAAAAAAGGGGCTCGCCTCATAGAAAAAAACATATCTGAAGTTCAAATTACTCCGTAAATCAAAAAGACGAACCTGCATTATTTTGCAGATTCGTCTTTTTTCTTCGGCATTTCAATCGGGATAAAGATGTTTGAAAAACCAACGCAAACATACTTATAATTCTCTCCGCCTACATCAAACTCTGTCTTATATGTCGAGAAGAAAATATAATCATTTCGCTTTGTATAATGATCGATTAATAATCCAACTTGTGGCTCAACATACTTATTTGCCAATTTCTTTCCCGCCGATGCTATATCGCCAAGTATACCCTCTTTGTTTTCTTTCTCAACCTCGTCTAGCTTCTTACTTACATCATTACGCTTCATAAATTGTTTTGCTGCCCAATCCGTATATTCTCCCTTACCCGGATTACTATTTGCTAAATAAACTAAGAGAACAACAGCTAGAACCATAATAATAATATACTTTTTCTTCATGCTATATCACCGCCTACTCTTTTCTATTTTCATATATATGTACAAGCGATGCAAATTAGAAAGACTATCATCTATTGATTGTAAACGAACAGTAAAAATTTACAATACGCAACAGAAGATTAATAGTAACTTTACATAATTCGTATATAATTATATATGAATTAATTTCTATAAGGGAGGATTTAGAATCATGGATAATGAAAATGATATTTTTATTTCTCGTTCTACAATGATGCTCGAACCTTGCAAACACCCTTATTACCGGACAAAAATTATTGACAGTAGCGGTGATCCCCTGCACTCTTGCCAAACAGCTATCCAACTCATAAAGAAATCTTGTCTAACAAATGTTCATTCTACTTATCAAGGTAGACGGCATGCAGTCCAAGCAAACTTTAATTTCAAACGAAATGTTCCGATTCCAATTAATCATAGAGAATATATTTGCGTTTTCCCAACAGAATCTCCTTCTTCTCCAAACTGTATATGGTTGTTCTATAACCATATAGATGATATAGAGTTTTCTAGGAAAACTAAAACATCGATCATTCATTTTTCAAATGGAACTACCGTAACAATACTAATCAGTCCTCATAAGTTGCAGCAACAATTCTTGAAAGCTGGGCATGTATTATCCCGAATGAACATGAAAGATTCACTACACGTAAAAAACCTCTTGCCACATTTACTGTATTAAAGTAAATAGAATGGAACGCAATATTTGCCTTGCCTTCCATTCTATTTATTATTCTTATCCCCTTACACTATCTCGCATTTTCTCAAGCGCTTGTCGATATAACCACCTCACTTGATAATACGCCATCCCTATTTCATCGGCTATCTCCCCCATATTTTTCCCTACAAAGAACCGCTCTGAAATGATGTGCTTCTCCTTATCATCTAACACACTCATAAAGTCCTTCGCTCTCGTTCCTGCATCTTCACACTCAAATCGTTCCTCATACTGATCGGTGCATACATACCTCTCTTGCACTACGCATTCTTTCTTCAACCTCTCCAATATATAACCACGTACCGTTACAACCGCATAAGCAGGAAAACTACCTTTCTCCTCCTCATATCTTTCATAAGCATGCCAAAGACCAATTAGACCACATTGATAATACTCCTCATAATCTTGGTAAATATTTAACCTCTTTATTTGATTTACAATCATACCTTCATACAAAACAACCGTATCTGCAAAAGTCGCTGGCTTCACACAGTACCCGTTTCTAAAAGGTATACCTCTTCGTTATTCCGCGGTACCTTTACAATATAAAAAGGAAGAGAAAAATTCATTGTGAGTAATTTCAACTACTGCTGCCGGAATTTGAAATTACACTAGGCAGAATTTGAAATTCTACTGGAGGTATTTGAAATAGGGGTGAAAATAAAAAAGGTGACTCTTGGGAGAGCCACCTTTTCAAAATAACATATTACTTACCAAAGCCAGAGAACATACCGCCTAACATACTAAATCCAATTGTAAGGATAAAGAATATAGAAATTAAAATTGTTGCCTGTTTTTTACTTAAACCGGCAACTATATGCAGGCCTATACCAGTTAAAATTAAGCTCCAAATGTTAAAGACTTCAAATGCAGAACCAATACCATATGCAATTGTTCCCTGTTCAAATAGAGGTCCTAAACTTGTATATTTATCAGTGCCATTTCCACCAAGAATATACCCTAAAGCTACATTAAGAAGACTACCGAGATAAAAAACAACATTAGCATAAATATAAATAGATAATATCTTCATATATGGAGTATCATTGCTCATAAACATCATAATTACTTTATAAAATCCTGCTACTACAAAAAGACCAAAAGCTGTTCCAACTAAGCCTCCAATGGCCCCAAATCCAATTGTAGTTCCTTTCACTATCCCCGCCGTATCATCCTTAAGCACCTTTGCCAAATCCGGAGTATTAATTAAACTTAAATAAGCTGCCGCTGCTGCTAAGATTGTCCCCATTAAAAGAAATAAGAAAAATCCTCCCCAAACTGGGCTTTTCGTCTTCATTCTCTCAAACTGTAAACCTGGAGAAGTAATCATTCCAAATAATGACGGCTTCTTCGCACCTTCATCTTGCATATTAATATTCGCTTCCATTATAACGCCTCCCTCTATTTATATAGCCCGTTCTAACGGGCGGTTCACATCCTCATTTAGAGGCTACGAACCGCCCACTAGAACGGTAATGTGTAGTAGAGACTCCCTCTACTACAACTTATTCATAACGCAGTGCTTCAATCGGATCTAACTTCGCAGCTTTGTTTGCTGGAATTAATCCGAAAATAATACCTAGTGTCATAGAGAACAGTACGCCTCCAACGACAACTTCCCATGAAACGAGTGGTGGCCATTTTGCGAATGTAGAAACGATATATGCCCCACCATATCCAAGACCAATTCCGATTAAACCACCTAGAAGCGTTAACATAACGGCTTCAATTAAAAACTGTAATAAAATTTTACTACGCGTTGCTCCAAGTGCTTTACGTACCCCAATTTCACGCGTACGCTCCGTTACAGATACGAGCATGATGTTCATAACTCCAATACCACCAACGACTAATGAAATACCAGCGATACCGCCGATGATCATCGTCATGATATTAGTAACTTTAGAAACATTTTCTTGGAATTCTTTTAAATTCACCAGTTCATATTTACCTGGAATTTCACTTGGCTTACGACTATTTAATACATCGATAGCTTTTTTCCCAGCTACTTCTAAATTGTCTACATTTTTAGCTTGAATTGCGATATTTTGAATATTATCTGTTCCGTATAAAACAGGCCATAACGTAAGGGGGATTAACGCTTCTTCCATTTCAAATCCCATAAACTCATTATCAGATCTATACACACCAATAATTTGCATTGGCTGCCCCTTCATCTCAATAATTTGTCCAACTGGGTTTACGTCCTTAAATAACGTCTCTTCTGTTTTTGTACTAATCATCACAACGTTATTTGCATGAGAAATATCTGATTCATTTAAAGTACGTCCCTTTACGACCTTTACTTTATTAACTGCAAAATATTCATTATCAAGACCAATAACATTCAGATTTGCTTTTTTATCATTTACATCAAGTACCTCTGAATTCTGATTTGTCGTAATAACGTGTGAAACATCTTTCACTTGTCTTACTTCTAGAATATCTTCTTCCGTTAACTTCGGTATTTCAAATCCACCCATACTAAACTCATCATTAATATCCGGTTTAAACTGAATTGGCATAAGGTTATTACCGCCAGAACCTGCGAATTTCGACTTCAACATCGCTTCCCCGCCTTGCCCAATGGCAACGACAGTAATAATAGAACCTACACCAATGATAATACCGAGCATCGTAAGAGCAGATCGCAATTTATGAGCTAGAATAGAAGATAAGGCGATTTTTATACTATCTAGTAAACTCATACCGCACACCTTCTATCTTCTGTAACTTTCCCGTCTCGCAGTACAATGCGGCGAGACGAATAAGCCGCCACTTCCTCTTCATGCGTAACCATAACAATTGTCGTACCTTCTGCATTAAGCTTCGTGAAAATGTCCATAACTTGCTCACCAGACTTCGTATCAAGCGCACCTGTCGGCTCATCTGCCATAATGAACGTTGGATTATTCGCAATCGACCTCGCAATAGCGACACGCTGCTTCTGTCCACCTGATAACTCATTCGGTAAATGATGAACTCTGTCTGACAAACCAACTTTACCAAGTGCTTCCAGAGCTCTTTGACGACGCTCTGCCTTTTTCACGCCGCCGTATACGAGCGGAAGTTCAACGTTTTCTACTGCTGAAAGACGTGGCAGCAAATTAAAATGCTGAAACACAAAACCGATATATTCATTACGAATTAAAGCAAGCTTTGACTCGTCTGCTGTTAAGATATTCACATCATTCAGCATATATTCGCCTTCTGTTGGACGATCTAAACAACCGATAATATTCATAAGCGTTGATTTACCAGAACCAGACGGCCCCATAATCGAAACGAACTCACCGCTTTGAATCGTTAAACTAATACCGTGCAAAATCGGCACTGCCAATTTTCCTTGATAATACGTTTTAGCAATATTATTTAACGTAATCATTTCTCTTTCACTTCCATTCCGTCATACACGTCGTCGGAAGGATTTTTAACCACCTTTTGCCCCACTGTTACGCCTTCAACAATCTCTGTCCAGTCTCCATCAGTAGAACCTTTTTTCACATTTTGTTTACGAAGCTTTCCTTTCTCTTCAATATAAACAAATGCATCTTCGCCTTTTTCTACAATGCTCTTACTTGGAACAGCAATCATCGTCTTATTCTCTAAATTTACTTGCAGAGAAACGTGATAACCTGGAGATAAACCATCTTGGCTATCAAGGCTTGCCTTATATGTATATTGAGACATATTTTGAGTCGCTTCGCCTACACCACCAGCTTGAGCCATCTCTGCACTCGTTGGGAATTCACTTACCTCTGTAATCTTACCTGTCCACTTCTTCTTATTATTTGCTTTCGCAGTTACAGTGAACGTTTGATCTTTTTGAATTTGTGACTTCTGAAGCTCAGTTAACGTCCCTTGAACTTGGAACGGGTCTTTAGAAGCTACTTGTAAAAATGCTTTTCCTTGGCCACCTAATGCTTGAGATGAGCTTTGCGCTGCATCTTTATCTAACTTTTGAACAACACCAGCAAAATTACTATAAATCGTAAGCTCTTTCTGCTTTTTATTTAACTCTTCTTTTTGTAACTTCCCTTTCTCTTTCTCGAGGTCAGTTGTCTTTTGCGCCATCTCCAGCTCACTTACTTGCTCTTCCATCGGATCTGTTACTTCTTTCCCAGCTCCGCTATCTTTCGCCTTCTTAATTTCTTTCTTCAGCGTATCGATTTTCTTTTTCCCCTGATCATAACGCATATCCGCCATCTTCTGATCAAGCTCAGCTTGCTTCATTTGCAAATTAATCTCTTCATTATCATAAGAGAATAACTTCGTACCTTTCTCTACCTCTTGTCCTTCTTTCACTGCGATATCTTTCACTTTTCCTTTAGTCGGATCTGCATAGAAACTTTCAATATTCCCTGGCTTCACCTGACCCGAAATTAACTTCGTATTATTAAGCTTACGCTCTGTCACTTTCTCAAAGCTTACAGCATCAGCAGATGTTGATGCCCCCTTCTTCTTGCCTTGCATAATAAAAATATTAACTGCTGCTACAATAACAATTAGTGCAATAACCCCGATAATAATCCATTTCTTCTTCTTGTTTGGAGTACGAACCGTATTTGGTAACATATTCTCTCTCCTTTTATATCTTAATAGTTTAATAGATATTCAATTGTATAAAACTTTCCGAAAATTATAACCATACTTACATTGTTACACTCATTTTACAAAGTTTTACACAATCATTTATATTGTAACAAAAATACCAATGATTAGAAATATGACATCCTATCTTTTAAGATAGTTTTAAGGAAAAGAAAAATCCAATTTAAATTAGTCTTTTTGTATTTAGACGATACATTTTCATCTTACACAACATCAATTTCATGCTCCCTCATTTTGTCATATATATTTGACATTTTATTTATCCAAGTGTAAAGTGTCATATATACATGACACTTTGGTACACGAAGCCTACAACTATTAATAGGAGGTTTATATTTGAATAACGTTAAAAGCTATCGAAAATCTGAAGGCCTATCTCAGCTAGAATTAGCTAAAAAAGTTAATGTGGCTAGACAGACAATAAACTTAATTGAAAACAATAAATATAATCCTTCTTTAGCTTTATGTATCGAATTAGCAAAAGCGCTAAAAACAGATTTAAACAGCCTATTTTGGGAGGGAGATTAAATGATGAAAATTGAATGGAAAGAAAGAGTTTATAATAATTTTATTGGAACAATTAGTGAAAGAGATGAGTATCAAAGACAAGAAATCAATAAAGAATTGGCTATAGCTGGAATTGGTTTATGGTGGTTAAATATGTTGGTAATGCTTATTATGTTACTCGTCGATACTATGAACCATACAATATCTATAGGTACTATATTTATTTTTCTTATTAATATGATTTATGCCAATTACTTGACTTTTAAATTCAAAAAGAAGGGTCTAAATGATACTGAGTGCGCAACAGAAGAAGAGTATTTACAACATAAAAAAACATTAAGAAAAGCTGGCTTAAAAGCAGGTGTACTTTGGGGCTTCCAAATGTTTGTTTTTATGAATTATATCCTTCCCTATTTAGGTTCAGAAGAAATCTCGGTTTCTTTATTTAATGTTGTGCTTTACTGCTGTGGTGGCGGATTTTTTGGTCTATCCATGTATATAGTCGGTTTATTAAATCTAAAAAAATTATATTAAGTAACTAGCCCCTCAGTAACTGAAAGTACTATTTATTATATAAGCGATTTACACATAAAACTTTAATTTTACATATGATCGTCCTTTCAATTATTAAAAAAGCGATCCAAAATAATGATTGGATCGCTTTCCCGAATAAACTATTATGCTACTTTAGGACCTTTACTCTCATGTCCACGTTGAACGATAAATAAGAATACTGTTGATAAAATACCGCCTGCTAGTAGTAATATGAAACAGCCATCCCAGCCAGAACGATCAACAATAATACCAATTGCTGCGTTTGCTACAAGACTTCCACCTACATAACCGAACAGACCACACATACCAACTGTTGTACCTACTGCGAACTTCGGCACTAATTCCATTGCACTTAAACCAATTAAAAATTGTGGTACGTAAATTAAACACCCGATAATAGAAACTGCAATACTTACAACAAGTACGCTAGATGCTTGCCAATATACAACCGTACCAACAACAACACCAGCCATACTCATAATACATAATGGCATACGTTTTCCTTTAAATAATTTATCACTTAAAAGACCAACGATTAATGAACTTGGAATCGCCATCCCTTCAAAAATCGCGTATGCAGCATGTGCTTCATTTTTTGAAAAACCTTTAACTGTTGTTAAATAAAGCGGAACCCAGTTAATAACACCGAAACGAATTAAATAAACAAATGCATTCGCAATACATAAATACCAAACGAACTTATTTTTCACTACATATTTCATTAAAATTTCTTTTGGTGACATCTTGTTAGCATTATCTGCTTTTTCAAGATTTTCATAGTCATTACGATACTCATCAATTGGAGGAAGACCTTCAGACTCTGGTGTATCCTTCGCATTGATCCAAACAAGAACTGAAATTACCATTGCGATAATCGCTGGGAAAATAAACACGCCGCCTTGCCAATGGTTTTCACCAAAAATACCTACACCAATTCCAACAAGTGGTGGCACAAGCATTCCGCCAACGTTATGTGAAATATTCCAAATACCTGTTTTCGTACCACGTTCTTTCTTCGAGAACCATTTCGTCATAACGATACTACAAGGTGGTGCTCCCATACCTTGTACAATACCGTTCAGGACAAGTAATGTAACGATCATTCCAAATGAAGATGCAAACCCGAAACAAATATTTACAAGCCCTGATAAGAATAATCCGACTGCGATAAAGCGCTGGGCAAAAGCTTTATCTGATAAATTCCCCATAAAGAACTTACTAAATCCATAAACAATCGCCATTACTGAACCTAGTAGTCCAATTTCAGCTGTACTAAAACCATATTCTTGTACTAAATACGTACTTGATAACGTAAAGTTACTGCGCACTAAATAATAAGCAGCATATCCAACTGAGATTCCGATTAGCACACGAATACGTAGTAATGTATATACTTTAGCGATCATATCCGCTGGTAACCTCTCAATTGCAGGTGCTGGCTTAAGCCATTTAAACATATACTCTCGTCTCCTTTTCTCACTTTTGAGAGAGACGCTGTCTATTCCATATCTCGATTATTCCACTATTTGATATATTTTTGTTCGTTCTTCTAACTGGCTGACCTTCTATCTCTTTTTGGTTCTTCGCAAACATCGTTGGTACGCCAAACGAAACTTTTTCTAAAATGTGCCCCGCTTCTTCTGATAAACAATAATCAATAAATAAGTCCGCAATAAAACCACTCGGTGCACGCTTCAGTTTCGAAATCGCATTAACAGATAACCCTGTTTGCTCAGGTTCGTTACTTAAAATAGGAAAGCCTCGCTTTTGAAGCATTCTCTGATCTCCCATAAAATTGATGCCTACCATATATTCACCGCTCGCAACCAGTTCTGCGGGCATATAACCATTCACCGTTACTTCACCAACTTGCCTTGCAAGATTCTTAACATACTCTTTCGCTTCTTCTTCACCTAAAGTATCAATAAGTGCTTGAAACAAAGTATATGCTGTGCCAGAAACATTTGGATCAGGCATTGCAATCTTACCCGTATATACCGGATCTAATAAATCTTGCCACCTTGATGGATATGGAAGACCGAGCGGCGCTATTTCTTCATTCCACCGCTCTTTATTAATCGCGATTGCTAGTTTCTCCACTTCATAACCGTACCAATAACCATCTTTATCTTTAACAGACTTTGAAATACGGTTCGCATGCTGGGTCGTAACAGGAATAGAAAGGTTCTTTTGCTTCATCATTTGATGCGCATCTACTGTACCGCCAATAATAATATCCGCTTTCGGATTCCCAGCTTCCTCTTCTACTCTCCGAAGAAGTTCTTCTGTCGATAGGCGAATAAATTCATATGTACACCCGCGTTGTTTACAAAATGATGAAAGCAAAGCTTCACCAACTTCCTCGCGGGCTGCTACATACGCAACGAGATGACGATCATCCAAAATAGGGAGACCACTTTTATTATATTTAATAGAGGTTGTATCTCGAGAGCAACTAGACATCGCTCCTCCGATTACTAGCAAAAAGAAGAAAAAGGCTATCTTTCTCATGACACATTCTCCTTTACAAGGAATTCTGCTAGGGAGCCCTTCATATACATGACATTCCCGTTATTATCACCGAGATATTGCACAACAAAGTACGATGGATACACAGAAATAGTTAGAATATCCTCCCGCTCATTCTTTACACGCTTGCCTGTTTTATAGGCAGTAATATAAGCAATCGGCTCATTCTGTGATTGTAATAATTTCTGAATTTCTCCGTAATCTGTAATTTGCTTTGCGTATCGAATAGAATCAAATATTTGCGTAAGATCTATAGTACGTATTACATCCCCTTGCCTCACTACAACTTCCTTTGCCTCCGCAAAGAAATTACTAATGCGCTCTGGTGTATAATACAGACTTAACAAATACGTTTGCAATGCTGAGATCATCGGATCCGTACCATTCTTTCCGTATACATTAGCCTCATACTGGAACAAGTCACCTACTGCAAAAGTACGTTTATGTCCATTCAAGTACGTTACTTCTCCAGTAAATACTTGTTCTTGATTCCTCGCTTCTCTCGGTTCTATTCGAATTCGGTCAAAGAATGAAACAATCGTATGCAAACGAACTTCATCCGTTACAACAATTTCTCCCCACTTCTCATGCCTTACCTTCACTTCAGTAGGAAGGGATTCATTCACTCTTTGTAAAACGGCTTGTTTGTCATCCACAATCGTGATTCGATTATATATTTGCTTCTCAATAACATAAAACAAAATAAGAGAAGCAATCATACAAAAGACAAACATAAGAATTTGAAATGATAGCCTTTTCATTTCTGCCTACCTCCAAGATAAAAAAACGTTGTTTCGAAAATACCGCATAATTGTTTCATAAATGTATCATTTAACCGCTTTCAAGTTTTTTATGTCTTCCATCCGTCTCGGAAGTAAAAATGTCATACATATTGTAGTTCCCATTTCTTCACTACTCTCAATTCGCATACTTCCGCCCTGCTTCTTCATAATCTCCTGACAAATGTATAAACCATAGCCATTCCCATAACTAGAAGGAAGCACCTTACCTTCCGGAGACTCATTCCATTCTGCAAGAACACCTTCATCCATACCAATACCATCATCATGAACAAAAATTTTCGCTTCCTGCTCATTTATAATTACATTCATACGAACTTGCGTAGCATCACTATATTTAATCGCATTATCAAGCACATTCAAGAAAATTTGCTTCGTCTTATCAAAATCCGCAACGATGTGTACTTCCATTAACTCATTCATAACTTCAATTTCAAACTGCTGCAACCTGAGTTTCACAATCGAAACTGCTTCTTCTGCCAATTCCTTTATATTCACGACTGTAGGCGACACTTCAAACGTACTCGTCCCGTACTTTGAAGACTTAAGTAACTCCTCAACAAGTGATAAGAGACGTTCACTTTCTACAGCTACATAACGGAGGCTCTCCTGCACATCCTCCTTCGATTGCAACTTCGGAATTAAATCAACATAACCGATAATTGCCGTAAGCGGTGTTTTCAGCTCATGCGTAATACGGTCTAAGAAATCTTTCTGTTTCTCTTTCTCTTCCTTCAGCTGCTTAATATGCAGTTCAATCCCATCAGCCATCGCATTAAAGGAGGCTGAAAGCTGTGCAATCTCCACATACTCATTCAGCTCAATCTTACTTTCATAATCCCCATTCGCGAGCCGATGTGCCATTTGCCTTAACTGATCAATTGGTTTATGAAGAGACTTCGCCAAACGAATTGCAAAGAAAATACCAGCAGCTACTAAACAAAGAGACGTCATTAAAAAAGTCCAACTCACATTTGTTAAAACTTCCTTCTCATCTGTTAACTCATTTATAAAACGAATACTCCCAATGACATCGTTTCCATAATAAACCGGACTTGAAAACAAAAGAATTGGAGCTGGGTCTCCCTCCTCGAAAACATAAGATTTCTTTCCCTTCAAAGAACTCTCAATATCAATATTCCGATGAAGTAATGCTCCTTTTTGTGTATCTGCAACAACATCTCCATTCTTCCCTATCATCTGCACCCGGACATCCATTCGCTTCGCTAAATACGAAGCAATTAAAAGCGAATTAGGACCTAACGTCTCTACCTCTGCTTCCTTCTCTAAATAATTCATCGTATAAATTTGCGCTTCCACACTTAACTTCTCTAAGGAATCCGCCGCATTATGATACACATTCTTCTCCAGTGCAATATAAACAACTGCGTATAAAAGAACAAGAATTGGAATCAACAATCCAACTATCCCAAACACCATATTTCGTTTTAAAGACATATCATCACCTTTTAGCAATCGAGCTTATAACCCACACCATAAATTGTCTTAATATACTCTCCGCTATTCCCTAGTTTCTTTCGAAGCCTTTGCACCATAATATCAACCGCTCTCGTATTTCCGATATACTCAAACCCCCATACCTTCTCTAATAGCTCATCTCTCATGAATACACGCTGCGGATTCGAAACAAACAACTGACACAAATTAAACTCTCGGTACGTTAATTGAATCTCCTGCCCTTCGGCATGTACTTTTCTCTCCTTAGGACAAATCACTAACTCACCTGCGCGAATTACTTCGTGGCTTACAGCTACCTCCTTCTTCACACGCCTACTCATATTCTTCACCCGAAGAATAAGCTCCGCATAATTAAAAGGCTTCGTCACATAATCATCAGCTCCAAGCTGAAGACCAAGTAACTTATCATTCATCTGACTCTTCGCCGTCAGCATAAGCACCGGAATATCACGATCCTTCTCTCTGAATAAACGTAATAACTCATACCCATCCGTATCAGGAAGCATCACATCTAAAATAAGTACATCCGGCTGCTCATTCCATCTCTCTAAAGCTTCTCTCCCATCAGCCGCCGTCAACACTTCATATCCTTCCATCTCTAACTGCATCCGAATCAAGTTACGAATACTCGATTCATCATCTACTACAAGTATTTTCATCATTCTCCTCCTTCCATCCTGTATTATAGTACAGTTTAGTATAGCAAAAATAAAACAAAAAAAGAGAGGGTATTGTCGAACATATTTTGTCGACGATACCCTCTCTCATTTATTAAACTTATTTCTCATACCCATTAGGTTTCTTCTGATGCCAATCCCACGCATGCTCGATAATTGTCTTCACATTTACATACTCAGGATTCCATCCTAACTTCTCTTTCGCCTTTTGAGAAGAAGCTACTAAGCGTGCTGGATCTCCCGCACGGCGTGGTGCCATCTCAGCTGGAATCTCATGATTCGTAACTTCACGAACTGCATCAACGATTTCTTTTACACTAAAGCCATTACCATTTCCTAAGTTGTAGAAATCACTCTCTCCACCGTTTTGCAGGTCTTTAAGTCCTAAGAAATGAGCTGCCACTAAATCTTCAACATGAATATAATCACGGATACAAGTACCATCTGGTGTGTTATAATCATCACCGAACATCATAATCTTCTCACGTTGACCTAACGCCACTTGTAAAACAAGAGGAATTAAATGTGTCTCTGGACGGTGATCTTCCCCGATAATACCACTTGGAGTTGCACCAGCTACATTAAAGTATCTAAAAATCTTATATCTTAAATTAGAAGCTTGGCTATACCAATGAAGCATCTTCTCAATCGCTAGCTTCGTTTCACCATATGTATTCGTTGGATTTGTCAACGTTTCCTCAGTAATAAGATCTACATCTACCTCACCATACGTTGCCGCAGTAGAAGAGAAAATAAACTTATCTACTTTAAACTCATCCATTACTTCTAGCAAGCAAAGTGCACCATAAACATTGTTATTATAATATTGCAGAGGCTTCTCCATACTAACTCCAACTAAAGAATCAGCTGCAAAATGCATAACCGCCTCAATATTTTCTTGTTTAAAAACATCTCTTAAAAATCCTTTATCACGAAGGTCTCCATTATAAAACTTCGCACCTTCCGTAATTGCATCTTCATGACCAGTTTGTAAGTTATCTACTACTACAACAGATAGACCTTCATCCACTAATTTTTTAACAGCGTGAGAACCGATATAGCCAGCTCCGCCGCAGATTAAGATTGATTTCATTGTTTTCCCCCCACATATTTACTAGGATTTCTTTATTACTTTACTAATATAAAAGGTATACGATTGCTCGTATACCTTTTATATACCCTTCATTACTTAGCTACAAAATAATCCTAACTATCTTTACTTATGGTCACGATTATTAAAAATTACTGATTCAATCCAAGATGCGCTTTTAATTTATTCGTTAAGTCTTGTTTTGCTGCATCTGGAACATAGTAGTACCAAATCCCATCAGCGGCTTTATGGCCGTCTCCTGGGATTTGGATTTCTTCACTATTTTTCAAGCAATCTTTATAGTTCTTTTGCATATCAAACATTTGATCCTGCGTTAAGTTTGTTTTTACATTCTTTTGAATCGCTGTAAGTACATCTCCATAACTTGCTAAAGAAGAAAAACTTGCGCCTTTCTTAATAACAGCCTGCATCACTTGACGCTGACGCATTTGGCGTCCGAAATCGCCTCGTGGGTCTTCTTTACGCATGCGTGTAAATGCTAGTGCTTGATCACCTGTTAAGTGAATATTCCCTTTAGCAAAATGATGCTTATCTTGCGTAAATTCTAAATCATTATTTACATCTACCCCGCCAACTGCATCTACAATATCTTTAAATCCTTCCATATTCACTTCAATATAATAATTAATAGGAACATTTAAGAATTTTTCTACAGTCGCTACAGACATATCTACGCCACCAAATGCGTAAGCATGGTTGATTTTATCACTTTTCCCTTTTCCAACGATTTCTGTATATGTATCACGAGGAATGCTTACAGTCTTCATTGAATTATTTTTAGGATTTAACGTGATGACCATTAAAGAATCTGAACGGCCTTTGTCTTCACCGCGTTCATCTGCTCCTAATAATAAAATTGAAACCGGCTCACTATTACTAATTTTTTCTCCAACTTTATTGTTATTTTGATCACGCTTCAGAGGTTTATGAACCTCCTCTAATGTTTTAGATACAGAGGAATACACATTATAAGCGTAGATTCCTCCACCTATGATTAGTACCCCGATAATACCGAGTACCCAAAATAAAATTTTCTTTTTCATTATTTAAACCTTCCTTCTTAAACCTATCGTCAACCTAACTTACAATACATGTAAACCCTATTATACAGAGCAAAAAACAATTTAATAAAACTAAATTATATATCAATCCACAAAAAATAGACAAATAACAATTGTATATCGTTATCTGTCTACCATATATCTTAATATATTTATTCTTTCTTGTCACCAAGCGCAAACGTAATTTCTGTCTCACAAGCAATTTCACCATCTACAGTTGCAATTGCTTTCCCTTTTCCAATTGATCCTCGTACGCGCGTCATTTCAACTTCTAAACGAAGCTGATCACCTGGGCGTACTTGTCTTTTAAAACGACAATTATCGATACCAGCAAAAAATGCCAAACGGCCACGATTTTCTTCTTTTTTTAACATCGCCACAGCGCCAACTTGCGCTAAAGCTTCTACAATTAAAACACCCGGCATTACAGGATAGTCTGGAAAATGTCCATTAAAAAATTCTTCATTAGCTGTAACATTCTTTATTCCAATAGCACGCTTTCCTTCTTCTACTTCTAAAACTTTATCAACAAGTAGAAATGGATAGCGGTGAGGAATAATTTCTTTAATTTGTTGAATATCTAGCATATACTTCTCTCCTTAAACAAAATTGGTCATACCACCAGAAGTTATACTATCATTATCCCATTTCAGTCCTTATTTGTCATTAGAAAAAAACAACTTCAAAATTCTGCTTCCAAGTAAAAAAAATGTATACACTCTTTTCAATATAAATTATTACTGACACGGAGGTTGAAAAGAGTGTATACCCAAGTTAGGGAAAGGCAAATTATATCGAATATATTAAGCCTTAATGTCGTATTCATGGTTTATTATATATGACAAAAATCAGAAATAAAAACCTAATTTTCGACCTTTTTCGTATTAATTCCCTAATTTTACTTAGGATTTCTCTATTTTCCTTACATTCTCTTAAATGTGATATTTAGAAATATGAATTTTAATAAAAAAATAAAAAAATAAAAATGAAAACATCCTATAACATAAATATTGGATATTATGATAAAATGAATATAAAAATTCCGACCTAACTCTTCAACTTCAAATATATTGGCTTTTTAGAAAGGAGCGAACAAATGGCAAAAGGTGTACATACTATAGAATTAACGGCCTCCCCAGATCAAATTTGGAGCTTTATTAGTAATATAAATAATTGGGCCCCACTAGTTACAGGCTATGTAAAACATAAGATTATTGATGATAAACATTCAACTTGGCGTTTGCACGGTGATTTGGGATTTATTAAACGCGACGTTAGTCTACATGTTGAAATTATTGAATGGAACATGCCAGATAAAATTAGCTTTACAATGACTTCTCCAACCAAGAAGTTAATTGGCAGCGGCTTTTTCCATGCTGAATTAACCTCTCCCTCTACTACAAAGGTAACAAGTCAGTTAGAAATAAAAACAACTGGTACAGGAGCCTTCATTTTTAATGGAGCAATAAAACCATTTGTTCCCAAAATGACAAAGCAGCTTTCTAAAAAAGTCGCAGATAAATTAATGAAACAATTATAAAAAACCATCCAGGAAATTGCTTTAACAATACATTTCCTGGATGGTTTTTGTGAAAGTTAATTAGTAACCATTTCTGTTTTTAATAGTTTCTCCATATAACCTAATAACTCATTCTTTAACTCATCGTGCTGTAATGCCATTTCAATTGTTGTCTGAATGAATCCAAGCTTCTCCCCAACGTCATATCGCTTTCCTTCAAAGTCATAAGCGAACACTCTTTGAATCTCATTTAAACGCTGTATAGCATCCGTCAACTGAATCTCGCCACCAGCTCCTGTTTGCTGGTCTTCTAAGAACATGAAGATTTCAGGTGATAGTACATATCGTCCCATAATCGCTAAGTTGGATGGTGCTGTTCCTTGAGCTGGCTTTTCTACAAACTTACTTACTTGATAACTGCGACCCTTTTGTACCAGTGGATCAATAATACCATAGCGATGTGTTTCCGTTTCTGGAACGGTTTGAACACCAATTACCGATGAGTGTGTTTCCTCATATTGATCCATTAATTGACGTAAACATGGCGTTTCAGCTTGTACAATGTCATCACCAAGTAAAACAGCAAATGGCTCATTACCAATAAACTTACGAGCACACCACACAGCATGACCTAAGCCCTTCGGCTCTTTTTGACGAATATAGTGAATATTAATTTTAGAAGACTCTTGCACCTTCTTAAGGATTTCATGCTTACCCTTTTCTAGTAAGTTCTGTTCCAACTCAAAAGAATGATCAAAGTGATCTTCGATAGCACGCTTTCCTTTTCCAGTTACAATAATAATATCCTCAATTCCAGATTCAATTGCTTCTTCTACAATGTATTGAATTGTTGGTTTATCAACAATTGGTAACATTTCTTTTGGCATTGCTTTAGTTGCTGGTAGAAAACGGGTTCCTAATCCAGCTGCTGGGATAATAGCTTTTTTTACTGTTTTCATTCCTATTCCATCCTTACTTAATAACGTTTATTTTTAACCATATTGCTGCAAATTATAATCTATCTTTCACCTATTCTCTTTTAAAAATCACATGTTTAAACCACAAAAAATCTCAATATATATTCAATATTTTAGGCTTCTTAGTTTTTATCAGCTGCTTAACCTTTCAAAATAAGATTTATCTTTGTAAAAAAGATAAATCTCCAACAAAGCCTGATACTATTGTTTTTTCACTATCGATATTGATTGAACTTCTTTATGTGTTTCATCTGAACGTGCTGCAATATAATAACTTTTAGTTTCATAGAAATAATGTTTTTCATTATCATTGTTCATCATTGCGGTACCTAATACTTCATGTAATTTTGCAAATGACATTGAAATATCTTGAAACACAACTTCAACAACCTTATCTTCTAAAATAACAAATTGAATATTTCCATCTTTAACATTTCTTTTCCCAGCTTGATCCGGCAATGAAGTTAAAGAAGTAGGGTATTCTGATTTTAATTCATCCATTGGTTTCCCTAAATATCCTGGGGCACTTACAGTATTCGCACCATATACACGCTTTAATAAATAAGTTAAATCTGCTAGTTTTGTGTCTTCAACTATAGCATTTCCCGATTTAAACGGCTCCATATACTTTTCATTAATCCATCCATTTTCACCGTTTAATAGCTTAACTTCTAGCCATTCTTCATTTTTTTCTATATTCTTATCATTATTAACTACACTAAAAATATCACCAAAATTTGCTATACCTATTTTATCACCATTTACCTTAGCTTCCTTTCGGATACTAATCCCATTACTCTTTACAACGTACTTCTGTACCTTCTCTTTTTCGCTTATCTTGTTTTCGGATACAGTCTTACTTGAAACCACTTTTTCTGCACTGGTATCTGCCTTATTAGCACCTAACAGTGTATCTTTATAATAAATTCCTGCTACTAGCATCGTTAAAACAATAGCAGGTATAACAAATTGTTTCCTCTTTACCTTGCGATGAGGCTTTCTTTTAATACTTGCAGAATTCACTTGTAATAATCCATGTTGAAGATTCGATGCTTCTTCTTCTTTTTGCTTTTCTCGTTCTTCTGCAGTCATTTGATTATACTTCTTTAAAAATTCTTCGTAATGCCCAACTACTTCATGTATATCTCCATACTCTTTAAATCGACCATAATGTAGCCAAAGAGCTTTCGTACAGAAATTTTTCACTTGAGAAAGTGAATGACTAATAAAAAAGATAGTTTTCCCTTGTTCCTTAAATTCATTCATTTTATCTAAACATTTCTTAGTAAAAGTTTGATCTCCAACAGAGAGAGCCTCATCAATTACCAAAATATCGGGATTAATATGAACCGAAATCGCAAATCCAATTCTAGACTTCATCCCACTTGAATAAGTCTTCACTGGTTGATATATAAATTTTCCTATATCAGCAAACTCAATAACTTTTGGTGTAATCTCTCGAATTTGATCCTTTGTAAGACCCATCATTAAGGCTTTTAACTCAATATTTTCAATTCCTGTTAATTGGTTATTTAGCCCAGAAGAGATTGCAATCAACGATGCAGAACCATTAATTGTCACTTTCCCCTTATTCGGAATAGTGACACCTGCAATTAAATTTGATAATGTACTCTTCCCCGAACCATTTAAACCAACAATTCCAACAATTTCTCCTTCTGGCACTTCAAAACTGACATTATTTAAAGCATAATGATAATCACCATTATTGTCCCTAAAAAGTAAATCCTTTAATTTATCTGAAGATTTACTGTACATTTTATATTTTTTTGTAACATGTTCAAACTTTACTTTATAACTCATTGGATTATTCACCTTTTATAAGTAATCAACAAACTGCTTGCGGAATCTAATATGGAACATTGCCCCAATTACAAACAAAATAATTGTTACTCCCCAAAAATATAGTGTATACAATGAACCTATAAAACTAATACTTCCATGTAATAATGAAGATCTATATCCCTCAACTACATAGTAAAACGGATTTATCTTCATTAAAAATGCAAATATACCATTCATATGCTCACTTGGTTTCCACAAAACTGGTGTCAAATAAAAGAACATTCTTGTAATTGATTGAATAAATAAATGTACATCCCTAGAAATAGTAGAAATTGTAGAGGTAATAAAAGCTAAAGCAATTAAAAAACTAAATGTAGAAAATATACAATAAATCAATCCAACTATACCAAGAAAACTTATACCTTTAATACATATAACGATAAGTATTAAAACTGCCAGTAACACTAAATGTGTATATAACTGCGATAAAATAATATAAGTAGGTATTACACTCAATGGAAAATTCATTTTAGAAACTGTATTTAGTTTAGCATAAATAGAATTTGATCCTTGAATAATTGAGCCATTTATAAAAAACCATGGAATAATACCACATATCATCCAAACGAAGAACGGAACTCCTTCTACAGGAGCTCCACCTCGAATTCCTAAACCAAATACTAACCAATATACAAAAATTTGAATTAAAGGGTTCAAAAATACCCATATAATCCCTAACGTACTAGCAGCGTATTGCTGTTTAATTTCATATATAGAAAGCCTTCCCATTAAATATAAATTATCTAATTGCTCTTTAATAACATTTTTTATAGCTTTCATACAAAAACCTCATCCGATTGTAACATTTCGTGAATATTCCCGAAATTAACGACTTTCATTTTTCCTTTTTTATTTAAAGATATACAATTTCGAGCATCAAATAAAATTGGTCGGCGCATTTTTGAAACAAATTGGCTGTACTCCATAGCTTTAAACTCATTATGATCGGCCAATACTAATATTAAATCTGCACCTTCTACAGCTTCTTCCGCCGTTTTCAAATTAAATAACGCACTCTTAACATAAGGATCATGGATTGATACGTTATATCCTTTTCGATATAACACATCAATGATCTCTAAAGCCGGGCTTTCTCGCATATCATCTGTATTCCCTTTATAAGCAACCCCAAATACAGCAATTTTAGGAGAATCAATTCCTTTAAGCAATTGTTCAATATTCTCGCAAACGTACAATGGCATAGAAACATTTACATCACGAGACATCTGAATAATATTCGCCATTTCCGGTGTTTTTGCTACAATAAAATATGGATCGACCGCTAAGCAATGTCCTCCCACACCAGGACCTGGTTGGTGTAAATTTACACGTGGATGCTTGTTGGCCATTTTAATAACATCCAATACATTTATTTTTAATTTTTTACATATTTTTGCCAACTCATTTGATAATGCAATATTTACATCGCGGAATGTATTCTCCATCAATTTAGACATTTCTGCTGTTTTGGCGTCAGTTTGAATTATTTCCCCCTTCACAAACAAACTGTACACTTTGGCCGCCATTTTGGAACAAGCTGGAGTAATCCCTCCTACGATCCTATTATTAAAAATAATTTCGTCCATAATCTTTCCTGGCAAGACTCGCTCTGGACAATGTACTAAAAAGACATCTTTCCCAACTACAAAACCAGCATCTTCTATTAAAGGTTTTATAAAATCGTCCATACTCCGAGGAGCAATTGTTGATTCTATAATTAATGTGTTTCCTTTTCTAATATTAGGAATTACCTCTTTAACGGCTGTTAAAACACCCGTTAAATCACATGATTTATATTCATCATCTTTATTTGGTGTAGGCACGGCAATAATAAAAATATCTGCTCCGACCACATCAAGAGAAGCAGATAGTTTTTTCTGCTTTATTGTCTCCTGAACAATCTCTCCAAGTCCCGGTTCTTCAATATGAATTTCCCCTTGATTTAACTTATCTACAACGTGTTGATTGATATCCACTCCTACTACTTCAGCACCATGTTTCGCAAACATGGCAGCTGTTGGGAGACCAATATATCCTAAACCTACTACACAGACTCTCATAAATTAATCCTCCACTATAACCTCTACTACCCCATAAAATTAACAGTTTTCATCCGATTTAAGGTAAATTCTTAAATATTCTTCTAATTCGACCTTGAAAATTTGATAATACCTAGATTCATAATGAAAGGGCGCTAATCCCCACTTATGCTCATAATCTGCGACAAAACTATTATCTTGAAGTAAGTCTATTACTTTTAAATTAGGATGATTGAATGTAACATAATTATAATATCCAATCAGTAGTTTATTATGTTTCTCAATTTCCTCTAAATTGAAGTACTTATTATACATACCATCAAACCTTTTTATAATCCCATCTACATTCCTAAAAGAATTTAAATAGAGTGCCCTATGAAGTATAACCTTTTCAGGTTTTATAAACTTAAATAATTTATACAAAAAATTGTCACATGCAATTTTCCAGATATTTATCGTTTCGTCCTTTACTCGATATAATTGACTTTCAATATTTAACTTATTAACCAACCCTGATTCTAATAGAAAATCGCTTCTCGTAATGATAGAACCTTCACCTATGTTAAAGCAATCATACCGCTCATCCATAAAATCAATAATTAATAAATCTAGATCTAAAGGAATATGCTCAAACCAATTTTTTCTAAAATCCGCTTGAAGGGTTTTGGTACCAAATTTAGTATGATGTTGAATATCAGATATATCATTTATAGGCTGGGACTCTAGACTAATTAAAGATGACTTAGAAATATAAAAAGCTATTTCATAATCTCCCTCAATATTTAAATTAATATTGTTATCAAAAACGTCCCGCGTAACACAACTTCCTATAATACCAATCCTTTTTTTCATAAAAACTACCACCATATAATTATTTCAACAATTATACACTTATTAATTCGCCCTAATTTCCATTTCTTCTATAGATTTAATAGTTCTATAGCAATTATTTCTATCTCGAACATTAAATATTTCTTTTGCCTTTTTGCTCTGTTTAGCATTTAATTTAAAATCATTTTGAATAAACTTCTCTAGTTCATCCAAAACAAGTTCTTTTTCATTTACTACCTTCCCCATATCACGATAACGTATATATTCAGAAGGTCTATAATGGAATTTTTCAGGATCAAATTGATATAAAATCACTGCTTTATCCATATATAAGAAATCAGCTGAAACAGATGAATAATCTGTAATTAACAAACTATTTTCTTTCAGTAAATTTTGCACAGATGCTTGTTGTTTTGTGTGGATTACAATTCTTTCATTCTCGAAATTAAATAAATCAATAAACCTTTGCATCTCACTATGAATGTAGAAATTAACTTTCAAATCATACCTTTCAAGCATTTCTATAAAACGGGAATCATTAATTAAATCGTTATATCTACGATAATATTCCGAGTACACAAATTGTTTACGCGATTGATGACGTAAAAAATCTCGCCATGTTGGCATAATCAATATTTCTCTTTTTACATCATTTTTATAAAGATTATCAAAACGACTTAATCCCACATTCTTTACTGTCTGCTTCTCATAACCCAATTCTTTAATTACATATTGTCTTTCATACTCAGAACTTGTAATAAATAAATCATATGGATTTTTTTCTTTAAAAGTCCATTTACTCACATCATGAATATATACACCGTGTTGTAAAAACACTTCTTTAGCATTAATATATTTTGCAAATTTCTTTTGGAATTCCCTTCCTGGTCTCGGGAAAGAAAATGTTAAAAAGTGGTATGCTGAAATGTAAACTTTAGCGTGCAACATCATCAATTTATGCTTAAAACTTGAATGATATATTATATTCCCATGCGATTTTACATTTTCAAGCTGCTTTGCATCTTTATCAATAATATAATATAAATTCAAATCAGGTCGATGAGTTCTACAATACTTAAATAAGTGATAGCCATTATCTTCTGCTTGATCATTTCTCTCCCCAATTAGCCATATATTTTTCTTCCCATAATACGATTTAGTCATAAAGTAACAAATTAACAATAATGGATTCGAAATTTGCTCCTTAATATTCGTATACATTTTTTTTACCATTCTTATAGGAGATGTAATAATCCATGACTTGGATTTCTTTACATTTTCAAGCTTGACATCTCGGCCTTTTAGATTTTCTAATCGCTCTTCATAATACTCTTTTGATAATTTTACGCTCAATAAAGAAATTGCTTGCTCATAATTTTCTTCATTAATTAACTTGATTATTAATGTGTTTAGTTTATTAAATCTTCGAATACTGTATACATTTGCTCTTTTCATTAAGTTCAAATAGTTTATTAGAACTTCTTCTTTCAACTCTTCTGGCAATTTATTAAAATCATAGTCCAGTCTAAATATAGCATTTCTAACAAGAATGTAATTAATTGCTCCATATACCGATTTTATGACATTTAGCTTCTGACAGTACTCATATAAAATAGCATCTAGCTTCCCAACTTCGTGGGATATTTCGTACGAATGGACGTGAGAAAGAGAAACATCCTTATCTTGATTTCTTACCCGATAGTTATAAACTAAGTTAGGCATATAAGAAAATGTTTTTGCTTTAATTAATACTTGTTTCACGAATGCTTCTGAACAGTAAATTGGTAACTCTTCGTTAAATTTAATTTCACTTTCTCTTAAAAAAGAAGTATTCACAAGTCCAACAAATTTATGAAGCAGCACTGATAAAATTTTTGGATTCTCTGTTACAGAAGTTTTAAGCATTTCCAGCTGCATAAATGATTGTTTATAATCCCAAGAGATAATATTTTTTTTCTTAGTAACTCTTACTAAACCACCTAATACTAAATTTATTTTATCCTCTTCTATTTGTGTGTATAGATCTGCCAAAGCTGTTTTAGCAAAATAATCATCACCATCTAAAAAAGTAATGTATTTTCCTACAGCCTTATGTATTCCAAGGTTTTTCACTATAGCTTGGTTACCTATATGGCTTTCTGACTTAATCACTTTTATATTTTTATGTTTTTTAGAATACCAGTCTAAAATTTTTAGTGTTTCATCATCTGAGCAATCGTCTATCACTAAAATTTCAACTTTATTTAAATCAAAAGTTTGACTTAAAATAGAATTCATACATTTTTTTATGTACTTTTCAAAGTTGCACGTATTTACTACTACCGAAATTTCTATACTTTTATTCATGTCCTCACCTCAAAGGTTTTTTATTTTGAAACGAATACTAGTTTTTTCATTTTCAAAGTTAATTTAGCCCTAACTTTTCGAAAAGGCTTAGTCACCTTCCAATATTTCGACTTATAAATACGATTTAGTTCAGTTGATGCTATTTGCAATTCCCTTTGGGCTTGAAAAGCTTCATTTCTTTTCACTTTTAATTCAATATATAATATAATATTCCCTAAATTTCCCTCTTTAAAAAATTTTATAAGACCTCTATCGAATTCTATTAATTCCTCTAAAAATTCATTATCAAATCTTAATAAAGTAGGACGCGCCAAATTTATAATTTCTGTTTGCTCTTTAATTGATAATGTAAGAAATTCATCGTTCAATCGATAAATAATTGATTGAACTGTTTGTAAATTAGAATTTTTGTACATGTCCATCTTCTGTAAACTACTAAAATTACCAAATATAATATTATCAGCTACAACGAAATTTGAGATTGCCTCATACGGTTCCAACTGTGTAAGAGAATTTTCTTCTTCTTCATCTCTCATTCTGTAAAAATATACATTTTCCGGAATATAACTAAATCTTTTAGCCAATAACATAAGTTGATTACATATAATAAAATCTTCACCTAATTTAATTGATGGATTAAATTGAATTTTATGCTTCTTAAAAAAAGATGTTTTGATTAATTTATTTACTAAATAACCTAAGACAGATAGAAATTCTGGTTTCTCTTCTATCTTTATATTTCTATGATACCTTTGTAACATAGAGGTGTTTAGTTGCGGTTGTTTCCATTGTTTCTGTGAATTAAAGCGAACTAAACTTCCCATTACAAAGTCTGATTTATACGTTTGAGCATATGTATATAATTTCTCATAAGCATCCTTAGGAACATAATCATCCGGGTCTAGAAAAATTAAGTACTCACCTGTTGCTCGTTCCACGCCTATATTTTTAGGCGTAGAAGGCGAACCTGTATTTTTTTCTAAATGGATTGATATAAAATTCGAATATATTTCACTATATTTATCCATAATTGATTTTGTGGAATCTGTAGAACAATCATTTACCATAATAACTTCTAAATTCTCTATACCAATTGTTTGATTCACTAAAGAATTTAAACACTCCTCTATATACATCTCTACATTGTATATAGGCAAAATCACCGAAACTAGTGGCTTTTTCAAATCCTTACACTCCTTTTATATTTTTGAATAACATTTGACAATGTAATTCTTTGGGCTTAACAACGTACTTATTTACTTTCTCTAAATTAGGGCCCTTCAATAAATTTTCAAAATCATTTAACAAAAGGTGTATATCTTTCTCACTTTCCGTTTTTTCTCCAAACAATTCCACCTTATGATCGATTGGGCCTTCGTTATAATGTTTAGAATAAAATTCGTCATAATCAAACTGATAGAAAATAACAGGTTTATTCATATAAGCAAAATCAAATGAAACTGTAGAATAATCTGTAATCAGTAAACAATGTCGCTTTAATAGACTTTGTACTGTTTCTTCACTTTGTTTAATAACTTTGATTCGCTCATGAGATACAGGCACTTCTGCACCAAATTTTTGAGTCTGGTAATGCGGAAAGAAAGTTAATGTCATGTCTTGTTCTTCTAATATCTGATGAAGTTCTTTACTTTGTAAAAATGACATATATGTCTGCCAGTACTTAGATTGCATTAGCTGGTCTTTCGTTTTAATCCAACTTCTCCAAGTTGGCATGAGTAAAATTTCATTCCCTTTACTCTCATCTTTCAAGGCATCCCAACGTGCAAGCCCCGTTACAATTACTTCCTCTTCCTCATATCCAAATTCTTTTACAATATGATCCTTTTCAAACTGTGAGGACACAACAAATAGAGAATAGCCCATTCGATTTTTATTTAACACATGATTTACTCGACTTACGCCTATGACACCATGTTGAATAAAAATCTTCTTGTTTTGTTGCCATTCTGGATAGTATTTTAAAATATGTTTATACTCATCTGTATACATATTTGCTGTTTCTGAATAGCTATTAATCGTCTTATCACAAATCAGCAAATAGAATGTATGTTTAAAACTCCCAAACTGGATGATACCCCCTAAATCTTCAATGTTTTTATAATCATTACTTTCTTTATTAATAATGTAAAAAACCGGAACTTCAGGGTGTTCCTTTCTAATATACGTAAATAAGTGATAAGAATTATCTTGCGCTGTATCTTCTCTTTCACCAATTAGCCATATCCTCTTTCTACGAAAATATGATCCAAATAATTTATATAATATAATTGCAAGTAATGTTTCATAATTTTTCCGTTTAAATAAGCCTACATCATAACGGATTGCTCGCTTAATTTCTCTATATTTATTTATCATCCTTTTCATATAGGTAGACTTAAGAATTTGAATTATAGCTTCACTATTTTTATATAGTACTTTAATATCTAATGAGTTTACGTTTTGATACTTTGTGTTATTGCGTAACTGCGCTAACAGAACCCGTAGCGGTTCTTCAACGACAGTATTCCCTATGCTGAGGCGTATTGATATTCTCCATTCTCCCTCTTCTAACAAATCTTTTACATTGACCTCTATTGTTTCAAACCCCGCATCATTATAGTCAATTTTATTGTTAGAAAGTAAGTATGTTATATCGGTACGTAAGAAGTTTTTTAGTTGGATTTTTTTAGTAGTTCCTTCTTTATAAAATATTAATTCTTTTTTTATTTTTTTAGTCGGTAAATTTTCAAAAAATGCATATCCACTAATTGTAAGAATTTCTTTACGAAGTTTTATTCCTTCAATTTTATGAACTATGGTCAAATTATTAACTTGCAATAATTCTTTATATCGAGGGAAAAATTGATAATAAAAATAATAATATTTTTCATTATCGTATACGTGTTCTTTTGAAATTAATTCATCCTGAATGATATTTAATAATTTTTCTAAACTTATACAATCCTTTTCCTTTATCATTTCAGTTATTAATTTATCGCGTACATTAAAATTCTCTACATGCTTCAAACTAACTAGGCTTGATAGAAAGTTATTTCCTAATTGAATGACTTCTAAAAGCTTTTCACTTGAAAAATCTTTTCCCTTTAAAACAATGGAATCCACAAAGAATTTCCATTGTCTTGCCTCTATAGTATGGATTAATGCAAGTCTTTCTTTCTCTTTATACATGGCTGTTAATTTCATCTGTAATATAACTAGCTGATTAAAGAATGTAATCGTTGTTTTTTTAGATAAGTTATTATCACCGTTATCTAATATCCTATAGTAAAGTAACGGTATATCGCGTACAATTACTCTTTCTGCAACTAACAAACATTTTTGTGTAAATAATAAGTCCTCCCCTACCCAAAGATCTGCATCAAAATGAATACCATTGAGGACACACATTTCTCTTTTAAATATCTTATTGCTTGTGGATGGGGTGAAATGTAATTCTAAGTTCGTTGCAATATTCCTAATTAACGGAAGTTCCTTATCAAATATTTTTTTCATGTATGAAAGTGGCCAATTTTTATATTCATTAAAACAAATAATATTGGCAATAACCATATCTGCATTATTTTTGCTTGCAATCTCATACATTTCCTCGTATCCGGCTAAATGTACATAATCATCTGCATCTAAAAATGTAACATATTCCCCATTTGCTTTTTGTAATCCTATATTGCGCGCAGTACTCACACCAGCATTCTGTTGCTTATAAACTTTCAAATTATTATGTTGCTTTTCATACTGCCTCAACACTGTCATACTACCATCTGTTGAACCATCATCAACAACAATAATTTCGATCCCCTTTAATGTCTGCTCAATAACAGATTGTAAACACTGAGCTAAATATTGTTTTTTGTTATAACTTGTAATTACTACACTTAGCTTCGCTTTCTTCAAGAAACTCTCATTCCCATCTTTTAGTTCATATGGTTACTTAGAAATTGAATACCTTTTCCCCTATTTTACTCCAAGTCCTTATATATTTTTATAAAGATTTCTTTTTCATTTTCCCAATTATAATTATTACGGGCAATGAAGCTATTTTCTCTCATTTTTTCTCTTTCTTCTGGATGTTCTAATATGTAGTTTACGCCTTCAGCAATGGAAGCAGGATTGTGAGAATCTATACAAACCCCAACATATTCATTTTCTACCACACGTTGTATCTCAGGAAAACTACAAGCAACAACAGGCACCCCGCTCATCATATATTCAAATAGTTTATTAGATGAAGCTGAATAATGATTAAAACAAACGTTATTTAAAACTTGAAAACCTAAATACGCATTTTTCGTATAGTGTAATAATTCATTTACAGGCACCTTCGGAATGAATTTCACTTTATTTTCCAAGCCTAACTCCAATACCATCTTTTGTAACTCAGGTTTAATACGTCCATCGCCAATAAATACAAGCGTGCCTTTTTTAAACATCGGAACTGCTTGTACTAGCTTTTCTAATCCTCTACCTATTTGAATTCCACCTTGGTATAACAAGATGGGTTCTTCTTTTGAAATCTCTAACACTTCATACAGATTAATTGAATTACTTTCTTCTGGTTGCGTTACAAAAGGATAGTTATGAATGACCTTAGGATAAAAGCCATATAAATCTTCTGCATATTTTGCACGAGTATGATTTTCCATAATCATCACATCTGTATATTTAAGAAAGAACCTCTCCATAATCCCATAAATTTTACTATTGTATCCTGTACGACTGGTCTGTACCTCATGTGAATCATAAACTAATTTCTTTTTTCTAAATATTTTCGCACAAAGCCACCCTTGTGGTAGTGTATTTAAATCATTAGAATGATAGAAATCATATTCTTTTTTCAAACCAACCTTGACCATTTGAGCCAATATGTAAGAGCGTACAATTAATGTCCGTAGCTTTCCCATGGAAAATACTGCACCAAATAATAATATCAAACATGTTATCATTGGAAATTTCCACAAACAAAGTACCCCAATTACTCCAAATAAAAACATTGTAACTACATTTTTTGTTATCAACTGCTTTACTCGTTTTGCAGTACCTAAACCTTTCTGTAAAAAAGATAGACGGTTATTTACACGTGTTACTGTGAATCCGTCTTCTCGCATCTCCCACTTAGGTAAATCCGATTGCTTCCAATTATGAATACATATCAAGTCCACTTCATAACCCTCTTCAGTTAAAGCCGTACATTCTCTTAATACACGAGCATCATTTGTGAAGTGGTTCCATACGAACATACATACTTTCTGCTGTTGCATCTTTTTCCTCCATTAAACTCGTTAATACTTTGATATTATTTTTCCATCTCAAATATTGGAAAGCGAACTTATGTCCATTATTCCCTATTTTTCTGCGTAATATCTCATTCTCAGCTAATCTTAAAATATGCTCTCCTAATTCTTTAACTGTTCGATCGTGTGAAATCAAACCACATTGAGCTTCATTAATAACCTTTTCTGCATATCCAGACACATCGCCAACAATAGGCTTTTTCATACACATATAGTCAATAATCTTTCCTGGCAAAACTGTTTGAAATACTTTTTCATCTACCAAACTAACATATGCAATATGTGCTTTTGCCACTTCCTGTAGAGTCTTATTACGACTTTTTGCTTTAATAATTTCTATATTAGAAAGTTTTTTTTCTTTAATAACTTCAGCTACTCGATAACTTTTAAATCCATAGCCAATTATTTTAAATTTAATATTTTCCTTTTCTTTTAGAAATTCTGCTACATCAATCAACTTTAGAACGTCTTGAGCTAATCCGATATTACCTGTATAAATTACTTCCACTGTTTCAGTAGCCGAGGAAGTTATACTCCGCTTATTTTCTACCATATGTAATTCTTCCTCTGTTAAAGAATTTGGCATAAATGATATTTTTTCGCGTTTAATATTTTTCAACTCGAGATACGGAATAAATCCTGCGCTATTTACAATGATCTGATCTGCTGCACGATATAACAGCTTTTCTAAAGCATATGCTATCGATAGAACAAATCGATTCGCAAAAACTCCAACACCCAATAATGATTCTGGCCATAAATCTCGGACATCTAACAATAGTTCAGCCTTCAGTTTTTTCTTAGCAAAAATCCCTGCTATACCGATAAAAATAGGCGGGGTTGAAACAAACACATAATCATATTTTTTATCCATACGTAATATAGCCATAATAAAGAGTGTTGTGATTTCTAAATACAAAAATAACCTTCTTAACATATTATTAGTGTACTTCTTCACCTTGGGTTTTACTCTTATAATGTCGTCACTATTTAACGATACTTCATCCCAAAATTCCTTTTTCTTATATAAATTTTCATTTGGATACCTTGGATCAGTAGTTAAAATTGTAACATCATATCCTTTTTCATTTAATTCCGAGTAAATATTCTTAATCCGATTCGCTGCACTCCCAATTTCCGGATAAAAATTCTGTGCTATCACTAACACTTTCTTCATTTTTCTATGTCCCTTCTTCCTCCCATATCAATTAATGCCCCATTCTATTTTCTCTAATCATTCTCTATTTATTTACTATTTTTTTACAAAATTCTCTTTAAATTTACAAAGTTCACTTTAAATTTACAAATACAAGGATATCACTAAATCTGACAAAATTGAACCTTTCTGCCTAATAATTTAGCTTTTTATAACCCGAAAAATATATTAGAATATATTAATTAATTCATAAAAAAGGTGTTTTCATCTGAATAATTACTATGAATTGACCAAATATAAATAAACCTTGAACAGTAAATAACACAACCAACTGTTCAAGGTTTACAGTATTTCAAATCATATTAATTCTATATCTATTTCAATGCACGACGTGGTAATTTATCGATATTCTCTAACATAATACCTGTACCAACAGCAACACATTGCATTGGGTTTTCAGCAATTAATACTGGCACCTTTAATTCTTCTGCTAGAAGCATGTCGATACCGTGTAATAACGCTCCTCCGCCTGTTAGAATCACACCACGGTCGATAATGTCCGCAGATAGTTCTGGTGGTGTGCGCTCTAGTACGCCTTTTGCAGCTTGTACAATGATAGCTGCATCTTCTTTTAGTGCTTCTGTAATTTCTTCAGAGCATACTGTAATTGTACGTGGTAAACCTGTTACCATGTCACGTCCGCGAATTTCAAGTTCTTCACTACGTGCACCTGGGAATACTGTACCAACTTTAATTTTAATGTCTTCCGAAGTACGTTCTCCGATTAATAGCTTATACTTACGTTTAATATAGTTTAAGATCTCCATATCAAACTTATCGCCAGCCATTTTGATAGAGGAAGAGGTAACAATATCACCCATAGAAAGTACGGCAATATCTGTTGTACCTCCACCAATATCAACAACCATGTTTCCGCTTGGTTGGAAGATTTCCATACCAGCACCAACTGCGGCTACTTTTGGTTCTTCTTCTAAAAATACTGTTTTCCCACCTGAACGTTCAGCAGCTTCACGAATCGCTTTTTGCTCTACAGATGTGATATTTGTTGGACAACAAATTAAAATGCGAGGTTTTGAAAAGAAGCTCTTTACGTCCAATTTGTTAATGAAATACTTTAACATCGCCTCTGTAATTTCGAAATCTGCGATTACACCATCTTTAAGTGGACGAATTGCTACGATATTACCAGGCGTACGTCCCACCATACTTCTTGCTTCTTCACCTACTGCCAATACTTTTCCACTATTACGATCAATTGCCACAACAGATGGCTCATTTAATACAATACCCTTACCTTTAACATGAATTAATACATTAGCCGTACCTAGGTCAATTCCGATATCTCGCGCAAACATTCCCGTCTTTTCCTCCTCGATATTCAAAATCAGGTTACACCCGAATTCTTTTACACCTAATTTCTGATTTTATCATAAATTTAACAGAAACGTAATATTCGCAAAAAGAATTCTTCTGAAAAATATTACCGAATTTGCAAGGAATGTTTGCTCTCTTATATTTATTGGCGTACAGGCTTTTCTGTATCTTCTTTACGATACTTCTGCTTTGTTGCTTCTCCCCCTCTTAAATGACGAATAGACTTATGATAATCAAGAATTTCTTTCACTTCATTTGCAAGCTCTGGATTAATTTCTGGCAAACGTTCTGTTAAATCTTTATGGACTGTACTCTTTGATACCCCAAACTCCTTTGCAATTACACGCACTGTCTTTCTTGTCTCCACGATATACTTGCCAATCTTGATAGTTCTCTCTTTGATGTAATCGTGCACACCACTCGCCTCCCTAAATTGGATGTGAGAAGTGTGAAATGAGACTCGCTGCATACGACTAAGAAGTAAATGTGAGTGCTGTTTGTAAGCGTTAAACATTCTTGGATTTATAATGAAATGATTCACGATTTCTCACCTCAAACACTCTCTTTGCTTTGGTTTATACCATTGTATTGCTCGCACTACTGATATATGCTATAAGTTGTTTATTTTTGCGGGTCATAATACAAAAAAATGATAAAAGTTAGGATATTTAAAAATACATCAATTGAACAAACTATTTGTCACATGAAATTCCAAGAATAGATATTTATTTTTGTATACTACTAACTGGATACTATAATGGAACGTGTATAGCACTAAAAAATAAACGATGAGCAAAGTTATAAGCTGGTTAAATAGATTTCCCAAGCAAAAAAGTCAAAAATACATTTTCAAATTTATTAATTGATTATTAGAAAATAAAAAGGCATGTAGTATTTGCTTATCTTACACAGCAAACACTACATGCCTTATATATTATTTTGCTTACTTTTGATTCTCATATTCTCCTGCTACTATGCGGGAGAATTCTTTAATATCTGTTTCTGGAGAAATAGCAAAACGACTAACTTTTAACATATTGCTTTCTTGATTAACATATCCACGAGAATTTGTAAAAGCCATATGGAATTTACACTCTTTCAATGCCTTAATAGCATTCTCATTATATTTTCCAAATGGATAAGAAAGGTAATTCGTTTTTAATATCTTTTGACTTTCTGAAACATCTTGTTTAATTTCCGCACCTTTCTTACTAAGTATTGCCGCTTTTCCTTCTTCTAGTTTATGCAAAGCATTCGTATGGCTACCAAATTCAAAAACATCCTGCATTTTATTAATTTCTGATTTACTTAACGATTGAACTGTTTTAGAATCAAATTTTTCTTCTTTATCACTTAATCTTGATGTGACAACAAAAGAAGCAGCATGCATCTTATATTTCTTTAAAATAGGATATGCATAAACATAGTTTGATTTTGATGCATCATCAAAAGTAATTAATATACTCTTTTTCGGGAGGTCTTTTTTCCCTTTCGTAAATTCTTCAAGATCTTTTAATGTAATAGTATGGTAGTTATTATCCGCCAAATACTTTATTTGCTTTTCAAACTGTTCAACCGATAAAGTAGTTCCTTTATTTTTAAAAGCCGGATTAGAATCCTTTTCTTTTTCTGTCAATAAGTGATGATATAACAGTACAGGTACCTTTTGTTCTTTATTACTTTGACTAAAAACAGCGAATCCAATGCCACCAATTAATACAATTGCTGCAGCGATTAAAATAAAATTTTTTTTAGAACCCTTGCTTTCTCTGGCTTTCATTAATTTTCCCCCTAAACCACAACAAAAAATACAGTATTTTAGATTCATACTGTATTCAAATATTGTTTTCTTATGTAAAAAAATCACAATTAGTATTATACGTCCTAGCTCTAAAAATTCCAATAGGTGTAATAAAGAAAAGACACTCCCTTTTGGAGTGTCACTCTTCTCTTTCATACTCTTCTTCTAACAACTGATGGTGGGGAACTTCTTTCTTACCGGCAATATAATAATATAAAGCGAATAAAACAAACAATAAAATGATAGCAATCGACAGAACAGATAAAAATGACACAGTATCCCCTCCCTTTTGTAATATATATTCGAGAATCTCGTCATTTTTCCTTGTTATTGCAACTTTTTTCTCGAAATTTATTATTTTTATATAAAAATGAAAAAATCAGCTCTCTAGTAAGAACTGATTTTTTCACTTTATTATTCTTGTGAAGAAGAATCGTTAGATGATTCTGTAGAACCATTCGTTGATTTTTCTTCATTTTGAGATTTATCATCTTGCTTGCTGTTCGTCCCTTTGTCACTAGTTGAACCGCTCGTTGATTTCTCTTCTTTTTGAGATTTATCTTCTGTTTTACTTTCTGGTTTCGTGCTTGTTGACTTTTCTTCTTTTTGAGATTTGTCGTCAGCCTTTTTACCAGAAGCATTTGTCGCCTTTGCAGCACCTGCATCAGCTTTAATTTCTGCTACTGATTTATTTAAATAACGCTCAGGGTTCACAGCCACATTGTCTTTACGTACTTCAAAGTGAACGTAAGAACCTGCATCTTTATTCATTGCACTTAGACCTGATTTTCCTAACACTTCACCTTGCGCAACTCTTGCACCTTTTTCTACCTTCACACTGCCTAAGCTTTGATAAGATGCTGCTACACCATTTCCACTATCTACTGTTACAACATAACCAAGAAGTGAATCTTTTTCAGCTTTCGTTACTGTACCACTTAAAGCAGCTGTCACATCAAATTCTTTTCCGTTCTTCGCAGCAATGTCGATTCCTTTATTAGGGGAATATGTGTTGTTATAAAAGACAAGTGCTTTTTCTTGTTCCGCCTCTGATGCTGCATCTTCATAGAATTTCTTCTGTACTACTACTTCTGCATTTGCTGCAGCTGGCATTTTCACTACTTCTGAAGACTTTGTTACTGGTACTGCTGGATTTTCCGTTTGTGTATACGGTGTTGCTTGATCTTGGTTCGGAGCTTTCTTCGGATTAGCTCCTTGGAACCATAGCGCAACCATTAAGATTACCGCTGCACAAGCAATATATAGAGCCGGAAACACCCATCTTCTTTGAAATAAATGTACTACTTTTCGCGACTTTTTATTATTTCTTCCTCGCATTCCATCATCACCTCAGCAATCATTTTGAACAATATTCAATCATCCTATACAACCTATAACTAATTACTTTTCGACAAAATCTGTAAAAATATGTATAGGGATTGCAAAATTTCCGAGGAAATGATAGAAAAAAGAAAAAACTGAGCGTTTGAGCTCAGTTTTTAGTCCATTTGTTTCTTTCTATAAATGAAGAGTGTAATAACAAGTACTGCAACTAACCAAATAGTTATGTTCAATAAATTGCTAGTAATTGCACTAAAGCCTCCACCTTTTATAACACTGCTAACTGCAAGACCGATATGACGAGTTGGCAAATAATCGACTATTTTTGTAACGACTTCATTCTTCACAAACATTCCAATTAAATCACCGAAAAGGAATGTCATTAATATTGGTAATCCAATTGTTGATGTTTGCGGTACATTTTGAGCTAATAATCCAATACAAGTACCAATGAGATTAAATATTAGCATTCCAAGAACAAAGATAAGTAATAATAATGCAAAATTACCTTCTAATTTACCTAAAATAAGTAGATTAATAAAACAGATTGCAACTGTAATCATACCTGTTAATGAACTTTTACCAATTAATACTTCAATAGATGATGCTGGTGATAGCATAAGAACACGAAGCGTATTTTTTTCCTTTTCTTCAGCGATAAGCATCGCCTGTACAAAGCCTCCGACCATAACTAACGCCATCGCAGTTAACGTACTTGCTCCAACTTCTCTCATATTATCTGAGCGACTAAATAATACCGAAAAGACAAGTGGCATTACCAACATAATTAAAGTTTGTGAATTCGTTTTAAAATCCTGTACCTCTTTTCGAAAAATTGCTGAAAATCGTCTCATTGAAAATGTCATTATAGTCCCCTCCCAGTAACTTCAATAAAGATATCGCCTAGCGTTGGTTCGTGTGAATGAATGGATAGTAATTCACCTTTTTTCATCCATTCTGAAATACGTTTTGCACCTAATTCGTCTTTTTGCACTACTTCTTTTTGCTTATCTTTTAATACGACTTGTATTTGATCTTTCGCGTATTGTAGGCGAAGGTTTTCTGGTGTATCAAGCGCTACAATTTCTCCGCCGCATAGAAAGGCGATGCGGTTACAAAGCGTTTCTGCTTCATCCATGTTGTGCGTTGTTAAGAAAATCGTTGTTCCTTCTTTATTTAAGTCTTTTAAGATTTTATGAATGTTTTGTACGTTTACTGGATCAAGTGCAGATGTTGGTTCATCTAAGAAGAGGATATCTGGTTTGTGAAGGATCGCTCTCGCTAGTGTGACACGTTGCTTCATTCCTTTTGACAATTTTTTTACTTGTGTTTTTTTATCATCTAATAAGTTCACTTGTGCTAGTACTTCATCGATTCGTTCTTTTTTACAATCGTATAAGTCACAAAATAATAGTAAGTTATCATAAATGCTAAGTCTTTCGTATAAGCCACTATTGTCTGTTAAAATACCGATTCGTTTGTAATCGATACTACTTGGCCCTGTAATGTCTTTCCCTAACACTCGTACTGTTCCAACGCTATGAAGCAATTGAGAAGTTAAAATCTTTACTGTTGTTGTTTTCCCAGATCCACTCGGTCCGAGGAATCCAAAGATTTCTCCTTGCTTCACCTCAATATTTACATTTCGAAGGGCCGTTTTTCCATCGAAACTTTTCATTACATCTTTCATTTCAATTGCCAATGTCATTTCGTCATCCCCTTTGTTTTTCTTTTTATAGATGAAAGTCGCTTTAGCGCTTTTCGTTTGTTTGTTTCGCTTTTCTTGACTCAATCATATGAAAAACAAAGGGGTTACGCAGTAAAATACCGGTAAAAGGAGTATTTTTACCGGTGAATGAATCCTATTTTGAGCTTATTGGAGCATTTTTATAGTCCAATTACACCTTTTAACTCATCCATTCGTCCCTTTGAAAGCGGAATTGAACTTTTTCTTTCGTCATCCAAAATTAAACTAAAACTATTACGTGTCCAAGTAATGACTTCTCGTACTCTTTGTAAATTGACGAGGTACGAGCGATGACATCTAAAGAATCCAAATCCTGTTAATCTCACTTCTAGTTCACTTAATGTTAATGCGCATACGAAATCCCCTTCGCGCACATGAATATGTGTCACTCCGTTTTGCGTTTCAATGAAATGAATCTCCATCGGATCCAGTAAAATGATTTTATCGTTCACTTTCGCTGGTATTCTTTCAAGTTTCATTTGCGGAATCATTTGAACGACTTTTTCTTCATCCACTTCTTCAACTTCTTCTTGCTCTATTTCTACCTTTTTCACACCATCGTTATTTAATATGTATACATCTTCTGTCAGCGAAAGGGCATCTGATAAAAAGGAGGACGTAATGAAGATTGCCTTTCCTTGTTCTTTCATTTTCATAATCGCTTTTCGAATAATAATCGTACTCTCTGTATCTACATTTTGCTCTGGCTCTTCTAAAATAACTAAATCCGGATTATGAATCATAACTCGCCCAAGATGAAGACGGCGTTTCTCTGAAAATGACAATTTTTCTATTTTAACGTTCAACTTATCTAGGAGACCGACATATTGCACAACTTCTTCTATACTCATATGTGACTCATAAAGCCCCAATAAAAACTTGAAGTACTCCTTCACCTTCAAACGGTCGTATGCTTCATCTCTCAAAAAACAAAAACCGATGCGTGAATATACTTTCTTTCCAATCGGCTCCTCTTCAAATAACACACTGCCCGAAGAAGCCTCTTCTTCTCCGATAATAATCCGGTGCAACACTTTAGCTGTATGATTATTACACTGCAAAACAACACACTGTCCTTTTTCAACCTTCAATTCAACTGCCGGTAACTGGTTCGTCTTCCCTAATTGTTTCAACTCCAATAACGCCATTCTGTCTCCCCCAAATGTTTTTTTATCCTATTATACCAAACAATTAATGGAAAATTATGATATTTAATACAATGTTTTTATACTGTATCAACAAAGAAGGCTATCCATCAGGATAGCCTTCTTCTCTATTTCTGCTCCACCATATAAGTCTTGAGCTGATCACGAAGTGCTCTTTTTAAGAATTTCCCTACAGATGTTTTCGGAATTTCATTTACGAACAGAATATCATCTGGCATCCACCATTTCGGGAATTCTGCTTCTAGTAATGCATACAGCTCTTCTCTTTCTACTGCTTGTCCTTCTTTTAATACGACACAAGCAACAGGACGTTCTTGCCATTTCTCATGCGGAACTGCCACGACAGATGCTTCTAATACGTTATCGTGTGACATTAAGGCATTTTCTAAATCTACTGAAGAAATCCACTCGCCGCCGCTTTTAATTAAGTCTTTCGTGCGATCAGCAATTTTAATAAATCCTTCCGAATCAACTGTAACGATATCTCCTGTATGGAGCCAACCATCTTTCATCGATTCCTCTGTACGCTCATCTTTATAATAGCTACCAGCGATCCATGGGCCTCTTAGGCAAAGTTCTCCCATTTCTTCCCCGTCCCACTTAATTTCACCGTCTTGTCCAATCACTTTCATTTCTAGCCCAGGGAATAAATATCCTTGGCGAGAGCGCAAGTTATAATATTCTTCTTTCGGTAAATCGCGTTGATATGATTTCGGACAATTAATTACAACAGCAGGACTCGTTTCTGTCATTCCATATATTTGTCTAAATGCAATTTCATATTTCTCTTCATACGTACGAATCATACTTTGCGGAGCCGCTGATCCACCTGACCATATCGTTTTTACGCTACTAATATCATATGGATGCTTCTCAAGTTCTTGTAATAAGCCAATCCAAATTGTCGGCACACCAGCCGTAATTGTTACTTTCTCACTTTCAATTAACTCCGCTAAAATTTCCGGTGTGAAATGCGGTCCTGGTAATACGAGTTTTGTCCCAAACCATGTACTCGCAAACGGTAATCCCCATGCATTAACATGGAACATTGGAACGACAGGCATACAAGTGTCTACTTCTGATATATTCCCGCCATCTGCAAGTCCAAGTGTATAGCTATGGAGCGCAATACTACGGTGTGTGTAAACTACACCTTTCGGTTTTCCTGTTGTAGCTGATGTGTAGCACATACCGGCTGGTTCTTTTTCATCTAAATCTTTTACAAACGGAAATGTCTCATCGCCCTCTTCAAGCAATTGGTCATAATGATATGCTGGTGATAGTGTTGTGTGAGGTAGTTTATGATCGTCTGTCATAATAATAAAGGCTTTTATATGCGGGATTTCGTGTTGAATACTCTCTAATATAGGTACCATATCTTCATCGACAAGAATGATTTTATCTTCTGCATGATTAATAATATATGAAATGTGATCAGCGGAAAGCCTTAAATTAATTGTATGTAACACCGCTCCGATTCCTGGAATCGCAAAGTATGCTTCCAAATGCCTATGATGGTTCCAAGCAATTGTCCCGACTTTATCCCCTTGTTCAATTCCCATTTTCGTTAATACACTAGCGAGCCTTCTCGTCCGCTTTGCAATTTCTCCGTATATTAATGTATGAATACGCGATGCAGTCCGTGAAACAACTTCCTTTTTCGAAAAATATTTCTCCGCTCGTTCCATCATGGACGGAATGAGAAGTGGTACATCCATCATCATTTTTCATTACCCCCTGTTATTATATTTTATATATTCACATAACTGTATTATAACACGCAGTATGCAGGGTAACTTCCATTTATTTCTACAAATAATTACAAAAAGGACATTCCGAAATTGAACTTCTGACTAAAGCTATTTTCTTCTTTGTTACGATTGCAATGATAATCAAATTTATGAGTTATATCCACTTAACTGCAAAATACGACAAAAATACCCTACCTACCAACAAAAGAAAACCGTCCCAACTACCATTTGGGACAGGCCTTTTTTCACCCTACTTCTTCACCATCAATTTTCCTTCATAATCATTCATCGTCTTTATTTCAACGCCTTTATAATAATGCGCGACGATATCTGTATATTTCTTACCTTCCGCTGCCATGCCATTTGCTCCGTATTGGCTCATACCAACGCCGTGGCCGAAGCCTTTCGTCGTAACAATGATTTTATCTCCATCTTGTTTCCACGTGAAGTCAGAAGAGCGTAAATCTAACTTTTCACGTACTTCTTTTCCTGTTAATGTTTTTCCTTGAAATGCTACATCTTTTACTCGTTTGCCTTCTGTAAGGTCTTTAATATCGCCGACTTTTCCGTCCGCTAGTACTTTCACACCGAGACGTTTTTGAAAGTCAGCTACTGTAAATGTTTGCTCGCTCGTAAATTTTGGAGATGCTTGATCCCACGGACTATCTACGCTTTTCAGGTACGGATAATCATTTCCCCAATAATCAGCTGCATTTTCTGTCCGGCCGTTACTCGTTGAGAAGAAAGAAGCTGAAATTGGTTTTCCATCATACGTTAAAACTTGTCCTGCGGTTTTCGAAACGGCTTCCTCGATTTTCTTTAAATTATTTTCGTAGTTATTACCCCATTGTTTCTTCAATTCTTCTTTGCTTTTGTACACTTGATCTTTCACCGTATCTGTCACGTCCGCATTGTTTTTCTTTCCTCCGCTTAGCATACGCTGGACTACAAATGTTCTCGCTGCTAATGCCTGCGCCTTTAGCGCCTCTATTTCAAAGCTGGCATTCATCTCAGAAGCTACTACACCGGTCACATACTCCTCCATAGGTAATGTGTCTACCTTCTTCTGCCGATCGCGATACACAGCAACCTGAACCGCTGTATCCACTTTCCCTGGAGCTGGTATACTTTCTATCGCTGGAGGAGTTTTAGAAGCTGCTTCTTCCCCTACTTTTGCTTTCGCAAACGGAATAACAAGAGCAGCAGGTACAATGATGACGAGCGCTATTAAAAGCGCTACTGTAATGAAAAGTGGCTTTGAAAATTTCATCCTATTCCCCCAATATAAAGTTGGCTTCTTTTCATTCTTATGGAACTATGGACTCTTTTAGAACATGCTTGGGGGTATCGATATAAAGTGAAATTTTAATGCGGTGAAGTTGTACTGACCACAAATAGCGAAATAAAACGAAAATTTTCTAAATATTTTTACTGAGACGTGCATAAGTATAGAATTTCTTGACTATAACAGTAATAGTAAAAAAAATAGCCCCTATGTCAAAAGACATAGAGACTATTTCAATTAAGCGTGAAGATCAGAAACTTCTTGTTCTTTCACTTCTTCTACTTTTTCGTTTACACGTTCAATAGTTGCACCTAATGCAGCTAATTTCTTATGGAAGTTTACATAGCCACGGTCAAGATGTTTTAACTCTGTTACACGAGTATAACCTTCTGATACTAAACCAGCTAAAATTAATGCTGCTGCTGCACGTAAATCAGTCGCGCCTACTTCAGCACCTTGTAAGCTGTTTGGACCGTTCATAATTACAGAACGACCTTCAATTTTAATATCAGCATTCATACGACGGAATTCTTCAACGTGCATAAAGCGGTTTTCGAATACCGTTTCAGTAATCATGCTTGTTCCTTCAGCTTGTAATAATAATGCCATCATTTGTGATTGCATGTCTGTTGGGAAACCTGGGTGAGGCATAGTTTTAATATCAACCGCTTTTAACTTATCTGGGCCGATAACACGTATACCTTCATTTTCCTCAACAATTTTAACACCCATTTCTTCCATTTTCGCTGTAATTGAGCGTAAATGTTCAGGTACAGCATTTTCAATTAAGACGTCTCCACCAGTAATTGCTGCTGCAACCATGAATGTTCCTGCTTCAATACGGTCAGGAATAATAGGGTGGTTTGCGCCATATAATTTATCAACGCCTTCGATACGAATCGTTCCAGTTCCAGCTCCGCGTACTTTCGCTCCCATCGCATTTAAGAAGTTAGCTAAGTCAACGATTTCTGGTTCTTTCGCTGCGTTTTCAAGGACTGTTGTCCCTTTTGCTAATGTCGCTGCAGACATAATGTTTTCTGTCGCGCCTACGCTTGGGAAGTCTAAATAAATTTTAGCTCCTTTTAGTTCTCCCTCTACGTACGCCTCAACAAAACCGTTACCAACTTTTACTTTTGCTCCCATTGCTTCGAAGCCTTTTAAATGTTGGTCAATTGGACGTGAACCAATTGCACATCCACCAGGAAGTGCAATACGAGCACGACCGTTACGTGCTAATAAAGGTCCCATTACTTGGACAGATGCACGCATTTTACGTACATACTCAAATGGTGCTTCAATGTTTAATTCTTTAGAAGAATCGATTGTTACTTGGTTATTTTCAAATACGACTTCAGCATTTAAATGACGTAATACCTCGTTAATTGTGTATACATCAGACAAAACTGGTACTTCAGATAGTACATTCTTTCCATCACTCGCTAATAGGGCTGCAGCGATTATAGGTAATACAGCATTTTTTGCGCCCTCAACACGCACTGTGCCGTTCAACCGCTTTCCGCCACGGACGATGATCTTTTCCAAATTATTCCCCTCCGTGTCCTTTTTTCAGTATCTATTCACTCAATACTCAGAAGTTATGATCGGTGTGCCAACCACAATTGTATCTTTGTTGTCTGTAGAACGTATTGCTATTTGCACATTTATTTTCTCTCTATTTATCGAAAGAGCGTCATTCCACTTTTTATTATATGCGGAGACTGACACAAATGCTCTTTCTTCTGTCTGTTCGATCGCTCTTGCTGAAAGATCTTTCAAAACCTGATTGGTTTTATTTTGCAAAACACCTTCAATCTTATCATTCAATACACCTTGAACACAAGTGTAAATTGTAGGTTTTCCGTTAAAAATTTTATTCATTTTCTGAACGTACTTCGGGTCCCATTTCGCCCCGCTTACCTCAAATATAATGAAAGTGTTTTCTTTAGTATTTTCTTTCGTCCAAGTTACTACTACTCGTTCTTCATATGAAGAAGATTTTTTATAGGATGTAGCTTTATATCCATCTGGAGATTGTTCTAATTCCCAACTTTCGATATTTGCCTTTTCCTTCACATCGTTTAACAATTTTTGAAACGTATGTATATTAGAAATTGTTTTTGTTTCTCGCGCTAACCATGACCACCGCTCTACTTTTGCATCATTCTTCTCTAAAGCTGCGATCATGCTCTCCATCTTCTGTTCATCGCTTATAGGTTTCATCTCTCTATATCCAACCAAAAATAAAACAACACTTAAGACAACGATAAGAATGGCTTTAAGCTTCAATTTCATCCCCTCCTATCCCCATTGTTAACGGAGATATGAGGTTCTATACACTTACTTTACTAAATACGTTAAACTCTTTGAATAGCCTAAATAATCAAGGAAAAAGTTACTGACAGATGTCCCAATCGCAATCGTAACTAGGATGAGTAATACTCTCGTCTGCATCACTTTCCCAGACTTCATTAAACGCTCAATGTGAATACCTTGCAAGGCCCACCACGTAATAGTAATAAACAATAAATGCGAAACAATGGCAATCAGTGCTTGTTGCCCTAAAAGTTGTGCCAAAAAATCGACCCCTTTTTACTTGGCTACTACTTACGCAAAATGTAAAAACGATACCATAATAAGTAGGAGCCACACTTTTTCAAACGCGAATAGGCTTCTTACATTTCAAATCGTAAGTTCCTCTCAAAAAACATATACTTATATACGTTTCCGTTTGCTGTTACTCCAAAATAAAAAGCGCAGAGTACGGACTCTACACCCTTTATTTTCACTATTGTACCACGTTACCCAAGAAGAAGAAATCCTTCATTAATGGAAAATATTCATAAAAGAAATTGTAACCAATCATCGGCATAATCCCTAGTATTACAATCGAAATTGCACAAAAACTCATGACAATCTTTATATTTAACGGTAACCGAAGTCTCTCTTCTGTCTCTCCAGTGCGGAAAAACATTTGCTGTAATATCCGAAAGTAATATACGAATGAAACAACTGTTGTCCCCATCATAATAGAAGCTAATACGTAATGAGCAGGTTCAACATGGAGTGCCCCTAAAAAGATGTTAATTTTCCCGATGAAACCAGCTGTCCCCGGTATTCCAGCTAACGATAAAATAAAGATTGTCATCACTATAGCTGTAAATGGAGATCGCTTGTATAATCCTGTAAAAATCGTCATATTTTCCTTATCATTTTGTAAGATTAATCCGTGGATGATTGCAAATGCTCCTATATTCATAAGCATATATGCAAGCATATAAAACCACATACTATCCATCGTGAACTGTGATAGCGCCACAAGAGGCACGAGCAAATACCCAGCATGCGCGATACCTGAATAGGCAAATAGACGTTTTACGTTGTATTGCTTTAATGCTACTACATTCCCAATAATCATCGTAATACTAGCTAGCACAGCAATGTATATACTCATACGCCCGTACAAAGATTGTGCGTCTCCTTGGATTGCCACGCCTGCAAACACCATAAGAAACAAACGCGTAATGAGTAGAAAACCAGCAATTTTAGAAATCGTTCCGAGAAAAGCAGTGACAGGTGTAGCTGCTCCCTCATACACATCCGGTGCCCACATATGAAATGGAACTGTTGCAATTTTGAATGAGAGTCCAACAAGTAAAAGTAGAAATGCGAGAGCTAACAATAATTGAATGCCCCCGGCCAATCCTTGCGTAAATGCCTGTTGCATTTCCACTATGTTGGTCGATCCTGTAATACCGTATAAATAACTCATTCCAAAGAGCGTAATGGCTGTTCCAATTCCTCCGTTAATGACATATTTCATTGCCGCCTCATTCGATGCGCGGTTTCTTTTTCGGATTCCTACAAGAATGTAGGAAGAAAGCGACAGCAATTCTAAACCGACGAATAGTGTGATGAAATCAACGCTTGAAGCCATGAACATCGCTCCAAGAAGCGCCATTAACATTAAGTAATAATATTCTCCCTTATCTTGAATAGGCTCCTTCTCGTCATCGCTCATTGCCATACATAAGACGAGAGATGCCCCGATTAATAATAACGTTTTAAACCCTTTTGAAAATCCATCTAACACAAACGATCCATTTAAAATATCTCCCGCTGGTTCACTATATAGCGTAATTAATGACACGGCCGCTAATACGACGGCTGCGATTGCACCAATCGCAACGTGCCTATGGTTCAGCTTAAAAAACAAATCACATATGGAAAGAAGGATGGCTGCCCCAAGAATAATGAATTCCGGCACCATCAGATGCCACGACAAGCTAAGTAACGTATTCATATCCATCCTACTTCACCCCCAATGTTTTCAACGTATTTTGAAGCGGATCCCCTAGTAGTTCTGGCATTACTCCAATTGCGATAATACAAACGAGAAGTAATATAACAGGAACGTACTCCCATCCGTGTATATCAGATTTCGCTTCCCATTCTTTCTTACCAAATGTTACTTGAAGTGTCGCTCTTAATACGTATACAGCGGTTAAAATAATTCCAAGTACACCTACGGCAGCGATAACCGGTTTCCCTTGGAATAAACCGAGAAAGGCAAGGAATTCACTAATAAATCCAGACATCCCTGGCATTCCAAGCGATGCCATACCTCCCGCTAGGAAGAAGCCGCTAAGCACAGGAACACTTTTTGCGAGCCCACCAAGCGCTGTAATATCTGAAGTCCCAAAACGCTCTTCAATCATGCCAAGTAAGAAGAAGAGCAATGCTGCAATTAAACCGTGAGACACAACTTGGAACAGTGCCCCTTGTATACCTGGTGCATTTAACGCCGCAAGACCCATTAATACAATGCCCATATGCGAAATACTAGAGTAAGCAAGCACCTTTCTAAAGTCCGTTTGGATGAGTGCTAGAAAGGCCCCGTACAATAAATTAATGACTCCTAAAATCGCAATTAGCGTTGCAAAATCACGAAAATGTTCTGGAAATAATCCTTTCCCGAAGCGAATAATACCGTATGCTCCAATTTTCAGTAAAACTCCCGCATGAAGCATAACTACAGCAGGATGCGCTTCTATGTGTACATTGACCATCCAGCGATGCAAAGGGAAAACAGGAAGCTTAATCGCAAAGGCAATCATTATGGCAAGAAACAAGCCGAACTGTAAGCTACTTGAAACAGCCATTCCTCCTCCAGCACCTACACTCGTTAATATTTCTTTAAGCTCCATAATATTTGTTGTACCTGTTTTCGCAAATAAAACCGAGAAAACGATAAGTAAAATAGCTGATCCGATACCGTTATATATTAAATAACTATATGCAGCCTTTTCACTCGACAATTTCCCCCACTTGCCAATTAATAAAAACATTGGTGGCAACGTAATTTCAAAGAAGATGAAGAACAGCATTAAATTTTGAGCAGCGAAGACACCGAGCATCCCTATTTCTAGCATGAGTAATAGCATGTAGAATGCTTTTAAATTTCTTTTAATGGAAAACGCCGCAATTGCTGCAAGCATCGCTAATAGGGCTGTCAGCACCATCATTACAAGCGATAAACCATCAATACCAATCTCGTAATAAATGGAAAACCATCTTTTATCTACCGCTGCAAAATCCCCAAATTTAATCCATTTCACTTTCTCATCAAATATCGATAAACTCTTTCCTGAAACATATGTACAAGCGAGGACGATAGCGATACCAAATGGAAGCGCCGTCCCAAATAAACCAAGCGCTCGCACTGTACGCGATTCTTTTTTCGGCGTTAACACAAGCAAGAGAATCCCTAAAAGCGGGGAGAAAATGAAGAACGTTAATAGCAATCCATTCATCGTAAATCCCCTCCCGTATATAACAAAATAATTATGAGCACAGCGAGCGAAACGGCCGTTACAGTTCCGTACACTTGTACATTCCCGTTTTGAAGCCGCGATCCTAGACGGCTCACGCCTTTAACCAATCCCGCAATTAAAACTGCAATTCCTTCTACAACGTATACTTCAAATAAGCGAAGCACATAAGCGATTCCTTTCGTAATAGGAAGCACCGTAACATTGTAAAGTTCATCCACATAATATTTTTCTTTCAAAAGGTTATAAAGAGGCGTCCCTTCTCCGCCTGCCCAATCTCTAGAGATAGCTTTCTTACCATATATGAAATATGCGAGGGCAATTCCCGCAAATGAAACGAGCGTTGCAACAATCATAATCCAAACAGGTCCATGTACTTCCTGCACTTTAAATCCTACATCTTTCATAAGCCAATCCCCAAGAAACGTTCCGAACCACGGTGTATTTATATAGCCTGCCACTACCGCAAGAACACCAAGGACAATCATCGGATACGTCATTGTGCGAGGTGATTCATGCACCTCTTCCTCCGTCTTCGTTTCCCCTGTAAAAACAAGAAAGTATAGACGGAACATATAAAATGCTGTTAGAAATGCCGCAATTACTGCTAAAACGAATAGAAAGTAATTGCCGTTCACCCAAGTCGCCGCTAAAATTTCATCTTTACTAAAAAATCCGGAAAGAAGAGGAACTCCACTAATTGCAAGTGTGCCTATTAAAAATAGTGCACCGGTTACTTTCATCTTTTTCTGTAAACCGCCCATTTTATTAATGTTTTGCGTATGGACTGCATGAATTACACTTCCTGCCGCCAAGAACAGTAATGCTTTAAAGAAGGCGTGTGTCGTTAAGTGAAAGACACCAGCTACATAACCAGCAGAGCCTAGCGCAAGCATCATATACCCGAGCTGACTAACGGTAGAATAAGCAAGAACCCTCTTAATATCCGTTTGTACAAGACCAATAGAGGCCGCAAAGATTGCGGTGAAAGCCCCAACGATTGCCACAGTTTGCATCGCTACCGCACTTGCTGAAAATAGCGGGAACATCGTCGCTACTAAATATACGCCGGCTGCAACCATCGTTGCCGCGTGAATAAGCGCCGAAACAGGCGTCGGTCCTTCCATTGCATCTGGCAACCATGTATGAAGCGGAAACTGACCCGATTTCCCCATTGCACCGATAAAAATTAATATCGCCGTTATTGTAATCATAGAAGGAGAGAGGTCACCCGTATGAATTGCTTTAAAAATCGCGTCATATTCAAAACTACCTGCGTGCCAAAAAATTAAAATCATCCCAACAAATAGCCCAACATCCCCAATCCGTGTCATAATAAAAGCCTTTTTCGCAGCAGCCTTCGCTTCTTCTTTAAAGAAATAAAAACCGATAAGTAAAAACGAACCAAGGCCGACTAACTCCCAAAATATATAAAGTTGTAATAAATTCGTCGATATAACTAGCCCAAGCATCGCAAATGTAAAGAGCCCTAAATATGCATAAAAGGTTGGTAATCTGGCGTCGCCTTTCATATAACCTTTTGAGTACACATGTACAAGAAAACTCACAAGCGTAACGATAAACAACATTAAAGCTCCTAATGCGGTAACTTCAAAACCAAATGATATATCTATATCTCCTACCCTAAGCCATACCCACTTATACTTCACTGCCTCAGATGAAAACCGTTCTATTAGTACCACTACCGCGGATATAAAAGAGAGAAAGGTAAAGAAAATACCTAGTACACTACTTCCCTCTCTAATTTTCTTCCCGAACACAATAAGTAACAAAAACGAAACAAGCGGGAAAAGCGGTATGAGCCATGCATAATCGATCATTGTTTCCTTCCCCCTTTTCGGTCACAATGCTATCCTTTGAGCGTATCCATCTCATCTACATGAACCGTCGGGCGATTACGGTACAAAGCAATCAAAATTGCAAGCCCTACCGCTGCCTCCGCTGCCGCTACAGACATCGTAAACAGCGAAAAAATTTGTCCTGTTAAATTCGGAAACAAGCCTAATTTACTAAACGCTACTAAGTTTAAATTGGCCGCGTTAAGCATTAATTCGATACAAACTAATACAATTACTGTATTTCGCTTTGTTAAAGCTCCAAATAAGCCGATGCAAAACAAAATAATCGCAAGTGTTAAATACGCAGAAGCCGGAACGCTACTCATGGGAATCCTCCTCCCCCTCACCCTTCTTCGCAAGGATAATCGCTCCTACAAGTGCTACAAGTAAAATAACTGAAGTTAACTCGAATGGAATAATATATTTTGAATAGAGAAGTGTACCGATTTGAAGTGTGTTGTTTTCATGGAGAGGTAAACTTCCTTGTGTGCTTTGATTTGAAAAATCGATACTATTAACAGCGAAATACATAACTGCTCCAAATGCTACAACCGCAAAGAAGATAATCCATTTTCGAAGAGTAAGGCGCGATTCATTTTCCTCGTTATGTTTCGTTAACATAATGCCAAAAATCATAATAATAGTGATCGCACCAGAGTAAAGTAAAATTTGTGCAACTCCGATAAATTCGGCCGATAAAAGAAAGTACAAGCCTGCAATGCTAAGGAATGTAAGTACAAGAGCCAGCATCATATGCATTACTTTCGTTAAGTTCAGCATAAGCACTCCGCCGATAATCGCAGACAAGGATAGGATAAAGAATGCTACAAACTCGCCATTCATGCTTTATTCTCCTTCCTGACGTTCTCGTCGTTTTCGTCGAGCCACTGCAAGTTTTTAAATAAATCATCACGTGAATACTCTGCGAGTTCGAAGTTATTCGTCATTACAATCGCCTCTGTCGGACAAACTTCTGTACATAAATCGCAAAGAATACAAATTTCAAAATTAATATCATACGTGTCGATAATTTTTCCTTTTTTCGTAGGATCAGGATGTTTTTTTCCTGTTAATTGAATGCAATCTGTCGGACAAATGTTAGAACACTGATTACAAACAATACATTTCTCAGGATAAAACTTTTGAATACCCCGAAAGCGGTCTGGTAATGGTAGCGGCTGATTCGGATAATCATACGTCACCTTTTTCTTACTCAAATTACTAAGCGTATATTTTAACCCTTTAAATAGTCCTTTCATCTCTTACTGGCACCCCCTTTATAGATTAGAAGAATAGCTCCTTAATCAATGCCGTTAAGAAAATATTTGCAAGTGCGATTGGTAATAATACTTTCCAGCCAAACTCCATTAACTGGTCACCTCTTATGCGAGGGAACGTAACGCGGAACCAAATCAATAGAAAGACCACACTGCTGAATTTCAAAGCAAACCATACGGCTCCTGGAATAAATCCAAGGAACATAACTGGATTCCAGCCTCCTAAAAAGAGTACTGTAATTAAAGATGACATCCCGAAGAAATACACATACTCTGAAAGCATGAAAAACGCCCAGCGAAAACCTGAGTATTCTGTATGGTATCCAGAAACAAGTTCTGACTCCGCTTCGGGTAAATCAAACGGCGTCCTATTTAACTCTGCAACTGCCGCAATTAAGAAAATAACGAAACCGATTGGCTGTGCAAAAATGTACCATACCTTCTCCTGCGCCGCTACAATCTCATTTAAATTAAGACTACCTGCTAACAAAACGACGCCAATTACACTCATCACAAGTGGAATCTCATAAGAAATCATTTGCGCCGCTGCACGCATCCCTCCTAAAAGGGAGTATTTATTATTTGATGCCCATCCCCCAGTTACAACGCCAATCGTCGTAATCCCAGATACGGCAATGTAATACAGCAATCCTACGCCAATATCCGCGAACTGAAATTTATCAGTAAACGGGATAACCGCAAGCACCATAAATGCTGGTGCGAATGCAATGACAGGCGCTAATATAAACAACGGTTTATCTGCAGCTTTCGGAATACTATCTTCTTTTAATAATAATTTCAAAACATCAGCTACCGTCTGTAGTAAACCGAACCGCCCCCCAACTTGGTTTGGTCCAATCCGCCCTTGCATAAATCCCATCACTTTCCGTTCTGCCAAAATACCGTATGTAACGAAGCCCAGGACTGCAAATAATAGAAGTACCGCTAATCCGAAAAAAATGAAGAAATTCGTCCAGCTTGAAGGTGATTGTAAGAGCGTCTCAATCATTAGCCATCAACCTCCCCAAGTACAATATCAACTCCACCTAAAATCGTAATTAAATTGGCGATGTTTTCACCTTTCAATAACTTCGGTAAAATTTGCAAATTGTAAAAAGACGGCCTGCGAAACTTCAAGCGGTACGGCTCTTTCTTTCCGTCACTAGCAATATAGCAACCAATCTCTCCTCGTGGCGACTCTATACGGACGAACGCTTCCCCTTTAGGCGCCTTAATGATTTTCGGCACTTTCGCCAGCACAGCTCCGTCTTTTGGAAACTGCTCAGCTGCTTGCTCAATAATTTTTAATGACTCCTCAATTTCCTTCATCCGGCAAACGTAGCGGTCCCAAGCATCTCCCGTGCCCCCAACAGGAATATCAAAGTCAAAACGATCATAAATAGAATACGGTTCATCTTTGCGAAGATCCCAATTTACTCCCGTGCACCGCAAATTTGCGCCGCTTAAAGAATACGAGATCGCCTCTTCCGCGCTATATATGCCAACGCCTTTCACACGATTTAAAAAAATTTCATTTCCGCTAACAAGGTCGTGATAACCTTCCAATTGCTCTCTCATATACGGAACAAACTCTTTCACCTTTTCAATCCAGCCGTCTGGCGCATCCCACTTCACGCCGCCAACTCTCATGTAGTTGAAAGTAAGCCTTGCACCACACAATTCATTTAATAAATTAATAATCATTTCCCGTTCACGAAACGCGTATAAAAATGGACTAACCGCTCCTATATCAAGAAGATTCGTTCCCCACCAGACGAGATGGCTCGCAACCCTCCCAAGCTCCATTGCAAGCACCCGTAAATATTCAGCACGCTCTGGAATCTCAAGATCCATCATCGTCTCTACAGCGTGGCAAATGACGTAATTATTCGTCATTGCTGATAAATAGTCCATTCGATCTGTATACGGGATAATTTGTGTATATTGCAAACTCTCAGCGATCTTTTCTGTTCCGCGATGCAAATATCCAATAACTGGTGTAGCCTCTTTAATAATTTCCCCGTCAATCTTAATTACAAGCCGAAACACACCATGTGTACTCGGGTGCTGCGGTCCAACATTTAAGAGCATCTCTTCCGTACGGATCACAAGCTACACCTCCACATCATACGGTTCATAATCTTTCCTAAGTGGATACCCTATCCAATCATCCGGCATTAAAATGCGAGATAAATTAGGATGACCCTTAAACACAATACCTAGCAAATCATACGCTTCACGCTCCGGCCAATCTGCCCCTTTCCAAAGCGGCGTCACCGATTCTACTTGCGGCGCTTCCCTATCCAGCTTTACCTTCACTGCTACTGACTGTTTCTTTCCATATGAAAATAAATGAACATATACTTCCATATGTGTCACAAAATCCGTCGCATGTAGCTCTGACATATAATCAAAAGCAAGTCCCTCATGCAATCGCATTAACTCCATCACTTCATAATATTTTGAAGGCTCCACCACAAGAGTTGGAACATCTTTTGAAAGCTTATTAATATAGGAATCTACTAATGCATATTCCCCTACCTTCTCCTTAACAACCTCCACGTACTGATTTAAATACGGTTGGTTAACTGATGGTTCTTCCTGCTGCGGTTCATCTTCTACCTTATTTACAGCTCCCTTTGCTCTTGCCGCAGCAGCGGCTTTCGCTTTTGTGGCTGCGATAGCCTTTGCTTTTTCACCTCCAGAATCCCCATCACCTTTCGAAGATTTTGCTTTTGCTAGTGCCGCGGCTTTGGCCTTTGCAGCTGCTACAGCCTTTGCCTTCGCTTTTGCTTTTTCTTCGTCCGGTACTTCTTCTGTTCCCTCTCGCTTTTGCTTCGTGAGTGCCGCCGCTTTTGCCTTTGCGGCTGCTGCGGCTTTCGCCTTCGCTTTTGCTTCGTCCGGTACTTCTTCTGTTCCCTCTCGCTTTTGCTTCGCTAATGCCGCCGCTTTTGCCCTTGCAGCTGCAGCTGCCTTTGCCTTCGCTTTTTCTTCGTCCGTTACTTCTTCTGTTCCTTCTCGCTTTTGCTTCGCGAGTGCCGCCGCTTTGGCCTTTGCGGCTGCTGCGGCTTTCGCCTTCGCTTTTGCTTTTTCTTCGTCCGGTACTTCTTCTGTTCCCTCTCGCTTTTGCTTCGCGAGTGCCGCCGCTTTTGCCTTTGCGGCTGCTGCGGCTTTCGCCTTCGCTTTTGCTTTTTCTTCGTCCGGTACTTCTTCTGTTCCCTCTCGCTTTTGCTTCGCTAATGCCGCCGCTTTTGCCCTTGCAGCTGCAGCTGCCTTTGCCTTCGCTTTTGCTTCGTCCGGTACTTCTTCTGTTCCTTCTCGCTTTTGCTTCGCTAATGCCGCTGCTTTCGCTTTTGCGGCTGCGGCTGCAACACGTTTTGCTTCTTCTACATTAACTTCTCCATACTTTGGTAGCGCTTTCTCTTTTTCTCGATGTTCTCCTTCAAGTTTAGACATTTCCGTCTCATGTTTCGCGGCAAGACGTTTTCGCGCTTCCTCTTTCGCATGACGAGCTGCTTCTCTCTTCATACTTTCTAAGTCTTTATTTGGATCACTCATTTATTCGTCACCTGCTTCCCTGTCTTCGCCTCGTAACGAATTTTTTCTTTTAATTTATTAATTCCATAAATTAAAGCAGCAGGGTTTGGTGGGCATCCAGGAATATATACATCAACTGGTACAATTTGATCTACGCCTTTCACAACCGCATACGAATTCACATACGGACCACCGGCTGTTGCACAAGATCCCATCGCAATTACCCACTTTGGTTCAGGCATTTGATCATATAGGCGCCGAACAATAGGCGCCATTTTCTTCGTTACCGTTCCTGACACAATCATGACATCCGATTGTCTTGGTGACGTCCGAAAAAATGACCCAAATCGATCTAAATCGTAATGTGATGAACCTACTCCCATCATTTCAATCGCACAGCATGCCAGTCCAAATGTCATCGGCCATAAAGAGTTGCTCCGCGCCCATCCCTTGAGCTGTTCCAGTGTAGAAAAAAAGATATTCCTTTCTAATTCCGCTCGTTCCTGTGGGTGTAATTCCTCAAAATTTATAACCATTGTAACACCTTCTTTTTCCAAGCATACGCTAATCCAACCAACAACATCACAACAAAAATGAGCATTTCAATCAGTGCAAATAAACCAAGCTTGTCATATGCAACAGCCCATGGATATAAAAATAAAGTTTCTACATCAAAGATGACGAACAATAAAGCAAAAATATAATAACGAGCATGAAACCGAATATTCGCATCATGAAAAGGCTCAATTCCACTCTCATACGTCGTTGCTTTCGCTGCACTCGGTTTATTTGGACGCAGCATTTTCCCTAATGTAAGAGCCACTACCGGCAGCAATATACCTAATAGCAAGAAAATCAAAACGATCATATAACTATTTTCATATACACTTGCCATTGTGAAACCCTCCCCCCTGAATTAAGAACAAGTTCACATAGTAAACAATATGTCTTACTTGCATCATTTATTATTTTTAAATTTTTCTAAATAATGCAACTATTTTAATCATTATAGCAAACTTCAAATTCCTATGTCGATATATTGGGAACAGAAACAACAATTAATACTTGCTAAACAAATCTATTTTTACAACTCATTATAAATGTGTAAAATAAATATAGAAATTCTATATGTTTTTCAAGCAATCCTAAAAAAACATATACTACAAAAGGCGGTTCTTATGTATATACAGTGGGTGATATAAATGACAAAACAAGCACACGTAAGTATTCTTATAAGCATTTCATTGTTGTATATAGCTATTCATTACGTATCAATGTCCTTTTTATATGAGTACGCACTCCCATTTCAAATATTAACTGGCATCAGTACCATATTAATTGATATTACAATTTGCAGTTATATATTTTATTTTTCAAATATAAAACAAGGGTTATCCCGTTTGTTTTGGATAACATTAACTATCGGATCCTTCTCTTATTTCATCGGTGATATAGTAGTTGCTTATCAACGCTTAATTCTACATGACTACTATACATTCGTTGATCCATCAGACTTTTTTTACTTATTATTTTTAATTAGCTTTGCATTTGCCTTTCTATATGAAATTATTTATGGCCGAAACTTATTGGAACAGCTTTCTACGATATGTGATATTTGTATTATTGTTACAGCTCAATTTACTTTAAGCTACTATTTGCTTATCGAAAGAACCATTCATATTTTCACAACATCATATATCGACATGTTTGTTCAACTCACGTATCCAATGGCTGATTTACTCTTTCTTTTAATAGGAATCAATCTTTTATTTAGACCATTATTCTTACTACCAAAACAAGTTGGTGCTCTTCTTGGCAGTGCTTTAATTTTGTATGCTACTGCGGATGCTATTTATTCTTATATAAAATACTTCCAACCTGAGCACTCTATGTTCACAGTTGCTCCATTCTATCAAGTAACTTTAGTATTGGTAGCAATCGCTTGTATACTTCACACAAAAGAACCTGAAAAACATGAACAAGTATTACTAACACCTCGATTGGGTGAATCAATCCGATTATCATTACCATATATTTCTGTAGTGATGCTTATTGTTTTTATATTGGTCGAAAATGTTTTTGCACCTATCCTAGTAATTGGACTGATGGTAACTTTCGCCTTCGTTCTCATACGCCATATGTTAGTCCGAAGACAAAATAAAATATTATTGCTAGCACAAATGCAATTCAACTTGGAACTTGAGAAACAAATTGAACTACGTACAGAAGATTTAGTAGAACAAAAAAATGAGTTATATCATAACCAACAAATGTTTAAATCTTTATACGAGCATCATCCAGATCCAATTTTCACATTAGATTTGTACGGTAATTTTCTAAATGTGAACAACGCTGGAACTACTTTACTCGGTTATCAAACGAATGAATTATTAAACCAACCATACTATTCACTTATGTATGAAGAAGATTTGGAAGAAATCATTAATGCCTTCCATCGCGTGAAAAAGGGAAAATCTATTTCTTTGGAAATACGGGCATATCATAAAAATAGAGATATTTACTATTTGCATGTTACAGCTGTTCCCATCTTTTTAAAGGAACATATTTCTGGAGTTTATTTAATGATTAAAGATATTACAGAAAGCAAGCAGCAACAAGAACAAATTAACTTCCTAGCATATCACGATACTTTAACGGAACTTGCAAATCGCCGTTCATTTCATCAGCAGTTAGAACAAGCAATTGCACGAGCAAAAATATCGAAAAGACCTTTTGCTGTTATGTTTCTAGACCTAGATCGCTTTAAAGTTATTAATGATACCCTTGGTCACCGGGTAGGAGATCTCCTATTAATTGCAGTAGCAAAAAGGCTCGAACGAATATCGACACAGAATATGAAACTTGCTCGACTAGCTGGGGATGAGTTCACAATCCTCATCGAAAATTATAAAAAAAGAACAGATGTAAAAAAGATAGCTGATATGATTGTAGTAGCTATGAACGAACCATTCGAAATTGAAAATCAACATTTACACATCTCACCGAGTATCGGGATTGCCATATACCCTGAAGCAGGCGAAGACCCACTGTCTATTTTGCAACATGCCGATATGGCCATGTACGAAGCAAAAAATAAAGGGAAAAATCGTAGCTCTCTTTACACGAAAGAACTATATAAGAAAATGGAACGAAAAGCTCGAATCGAAAAAGACTTGCCACTCGCTTTAGTAAACAACGAATTTTATCTCGTCTATCAACCCCAAATTGATACGACAACAAATAAAATTATCGGTGCTGAAGCATTAATACGTTGGAAACATCCACTATTAGGTGACATTTCACCATGCGAGTTCATTCCAATTGTAGAAGAGACACCACAAGTCGTTCCTCTTGGACATTGGGTGTTAAGAGAATCTTGTCTTCAACTAAAAATATGGCAAAGTTTTGGATACACAAGCTTAAAAATGAGTGTCAATTTATCAGCGAGAGAATTTCAACAAAATCAATTAATCGAAAATATTTCACGAATACTAAAGGACGTTGAGATTGACCCGAAAGATGTAACACTTGAACTAACAGAAAGAATTGCGATGATTGATGAAAAAGAAACATTGTCTAGACTAAAGCAATTAAAAGAATATGGTATTCAAACGTCCATTGATGACTTCGGTACCGGCTATTCTTCTCTTGCTTATTTATCAATTTTCCCTATCGATACATTAAAAGTACCAAAAGAATTTACACAACTAGCCGATCATCGACCTGAAGAAAGAGCCATCGTTTCCACTATCCTTTCTCTTGCGAATACTTTAAATCTCTCCGTCGTTGCTGAAGGAATTGAAACAGAAAAACAGCTTAAATTCTTGAAAAAAAATAACTGTAAATACATGCAAGGTTACTATTTCAGTAAACCTCTAACAAGTAAAGAATTTATAAGGTTTCTACAAAAAACACCCAGTATGAACCAATAGTTCACACTGGGTGTTTTTATCCCGCTATTTAAAGTTTCACTTTATAGTGTCGGAATTTTTTTCTCGTAATGTTCTTCTGCAATCTCTTCGTAAAAAGCTGCTGACGTCGTATAAAAATATGGAATTAACCATAAAAATCCAATCCCTAATGTAATACAACTTAATATAAACCAACCAATAAAGCTTAAACATAAAATGAAATACTCCATTTTATGTCCATCCATCATACGACGGCTTTCTGTAATAGCTTGATTTATGGAATACTCAGGATGATCATTTATAATAAAGTACGTCATTGCATAAGAAAATGATTTAATAATACCTGGAATAATAAATAGTAAGCACCATAAGAAAATATAAATGTTCACTACTATATATAATAAAAATGACTTTATAAACTTACTTCCTTCTGTAAACCATCTGAATATATGCCCAATACGTGCTTCTTTTTCACGAATGATATGCAGCGCTAAATAATAACCACCTAGCGTTAATGGACCTACCATCAATATTGTAATAACATCTACTGAAAGTGAGTTATTTACTTCTTTCCAATCCCAAAATTGAGAGAAAATGAAATCAATACTAAAACTAAAAGCTGAAATAAGAATCGAAATCAGTAATGTTGCCCCGACAGCTAATCCCCATTTCCCTTCTAATGAATCTAGCGCTTCTCCTTTTAAATCACTAATCATATTCTTCCTCCTATACGTAATAACTCTATTAGTATAGCACGTCCCTACTGCAATTCACCTTTTGCAATATAGCGATAAAAATGCGCTGTCGTTGTACCTACATATGGACTAAGCCAAAGAAATCCTATTCCAAGAGTAAAAATCGCTAAGATAGCCCATCCTATGAAACTAAGCCATAAAAGAAATAAATCTAGTTTATGTCCCCTCATAAGGTTCTTACTTTCTTTCATCGCCTGTGAAACGCTATAATCTGGATTTTCAATCATAACATAATACGTCATCGCATAAGAAAAATACATCACAATCATGCCGACAATTGAAATAGCTAATAATACGAAGAAAGCAATTGCAAACGACGTATTCCCTTCTTCACCAAAAAGCGCGAATAAACCCAGTAACAACATCGGAATCCACATACCTGTATATAACAAAATCGCAAGCATTGCCCACATTGTTTTCATCATTCTTTTAAAACCACGAAATCCTTCGAATAAGTGATCTACTTTTGCATCGTCTCGTTTACTAATTTGTAGCAACACATTCGTATAACCGTACGATGTAATACCGTTAGATGCATTACTCAAAATGATCATTATACAATAAAAAATCCCAAATGTAATACCTGCCCCGATTGATATTGTTCCCTCTTCAAGTGAGCCTGTTAAACCAGCAAATAATAAAAATATAATAATTCCTGGAATTAAAAGTATAAGCATTGCAGCCATTGAAACAACATAACTTAAAATAAAATATAAAATCGTTGATCCAACACCTAGTCCCCAATTTCCCTTTAAAGAGTACAATGCTCCTCGTTTCATTTCACCGATCATTGATTCGTCTCCTTTATGAAATATAAATTGTTGTACATTCTCTACTTATACAAATACCAATATAATTATACCATTTTTGTAAAATTATTCATGAACTATCATTTATAAAAAAAAACCGTAAAGGCAAAGCCTTTACGGTTTTTTTTACTTCATATCGGAAACGTTTAAACGGTTCACAGCACGTTGTAGTGCCATTTCTGCACGTCTAAAGTCAACATGAGCTTGTTTATCTTGCATACGTTGCTCAGCGCGACGCTTCGACTCATTTGCACGATGGATATCGATATGGTTTGCTTCTTCAGCAGATGATGATAATACAGTTACTTTATCTGGACGAACTTCGATAAAGCCACCGCTTACTGCTACATAATCAGTGTGTCCACCATGTTTCAGACGAACTGCACTAATTTTTAATGGTGCAACAGTTGGAATGTGACCTGGTAAGATCCCCATTTCCCCACTCTCTGCTTTTACACTTACCATTTCTACTTCTTTTTCGTAAACCGGTCCATCAGGAGTTACAATACTGACTGGAAATGTCTTCATACTTCGTCCCTCCTAAGGCCTTACGCCATCATTTTCTTCGCGTTTTCAATAACTTCTTCAATGCCACCTACAAGACGGAATGCATCTTCTGGAAGGTCATCATATTTTCCTTCTAGAATTTCTTTGAAACCACTAACTGTATTTTTTACAGGTACGTAAGAACCTTTTTGACCTGTAAACTGCTCAGCTACGTGGAAGTTTTGAGATAAGAAGAACTGAATACGACGAGCACGATGTACAACTAACTTATCTTCTTCAGATAACTCATCCATACCTAAGATAGCGATGATATCTTGAAGCTCTTTATAACGTTGTAAAGTTTGCTGTACTTGACGAGCTACTTCATAATGCTCTTCTCCTACGATTTCTGGAGAAAGTGCACGAGATGTAGATGCTAATGGATCTACGGCTGGGTAAATACCCATTTGTGTTAAACGACGCTCTAAGTTTGTTGTTGCATCTAAGTGAGCGAACGTTGTAGCTGGTGCTGGATCCGTATAGTCATCGGCTGGTACATATACCGCTTGGATAGACGTGATAGATCCTTTATTTGTAGATGTAATACGCTCTTGTAATTGACCCATTTCTGTTGCAAGTGTTGGCTGGTAACCTACCGCAGATGGCATACGACCAAGAAGGGCAGATACTTCAGAACCTGCTTGCGTGAAACGGAAGATGTTATCGATGAACAATAGTACGTCTTGTCCTTGCTCATCACGGAAATGTTCAGCCATTGTTAAACCTGTTAATGCAACACGTTGACGTGCTCCAGGTGGCTCGTTCATTTGTCCGAATACCATCGCAGTTTTCTTAATTACGCCAGAATCGCTCATTTCATGATATAAGTCGTTACCCTCACGAGTACGCTCACCTACACCAGCGAATACAGAGATACCACCGTGTTCTTGTGCGATGTTGTTAATTAATTCCTGAATTAATACTGTTTTACCTACACCGGCACCACCGAATAGACCGATTTTACCACCCTTAATGTAAGGAGCAAGTAAGTCTACTACTTTAATACCAGTTTCAAGAATTTCTACTTTAGTAGATAATTCTTCGAATGCAGGTGCTTGACGGTGAATTGGATCACGACGTACATCGGCAGGAACTTCACCATCTAAGTCAATTGCATCACCTAATACGTTGAATACACGACCAAGTGTTACATCACCAACTGGTACAGAGATTGCTTTACCAGTATCTTCTACTTCTGTGCCACGAACAAGTCCATCTGTGGAAGACATTGCAACTGTACGAACTGTGTCATCACCTAAATGAAGTGCAACTTCAAATGTTAAGTTAATGCCTGCTCCGTTTTCGTTGCTTTGTTTTACCGTAAGGGCGTTGTAGATTTCTGGTAGCTTTCCGCCATCAAACTTAACGTCTACAACCGGACCCATGATTTGCGTAACGCGCCCTTTATTCATCGGGTTCCCTCCTAGCTTTCTTTTAATTAGCCAGCTTTCTAAGAGAAGTCGGCTTTTAATTTTTATTAGTTTATAGCTTACGCGAATCTCCTAAAAGAGCCGCTTCCGCTTTTTATTACTATTCTAACGCTGCTGCTCCACCAACGATTTCCGTAATCTCTTGCGTAATCGCTGCCTGACGCGCACGGTTGAATGAAAGTGTAAGTGAATCGATAACTTCCATTGCGTTGTCTGTAGCACTCTTCATTGCTGTCATACGCGCTGCGTGCTCACTTGCTTTACCGTCTAGTAATGCACCGTACACTAAGCTTTCTGCGTATTGTGGCAATAATACTTTTAAAATTTCTTCTTCAGAAGGTTCGAATTCATAAGCTGTCGTCGGTTTGTTAGACGCCACATCAGTAAGCGGTAAAATTTTATTTTCCGTTACTTCTTGTGAAATTTTACTTACATAATGATTGTAGTAAATGTACAGCTCATCATAAGCACCGTCTGCGAACATCGCAATTGCTCGAGAAGCAAGATCTTTAATATCAGTAAATGATGGGTGGTCAGATAATCCAACTACTTCATCAATGATGTTAAAGCCGCGACGTTTTAAATAATCACGTCCTAGTCGTCCAAGCACAATAATTGAATATTGGTTTGAATCCATATTATGACGTTCACGAACTACGTTACTTACCGTACGTAATACGTTACTGTTATAACCACCTGCTAGTCCGCGATCAGATGTAATAACGATGTATCCTGTACGCTTTACAGGACGCGCATTTAGCATTGGATGATTAATTCCTTTACTCCCTTGCGCAATGCTCGCTACTACTTCTTGAATCTTTTCCATATACGGAACGAAAGATTTAGCATTTTGCTCTGCACGGTTTAACTTAGATGCAGATACCATCTCCATCGCTTTCGTAATTTGACTCGTTTTCTTTGTCGAGGTAATCTTCGCTTTTATATCGCGTAAAGATGCCACAGGTTTTCACCACCTTTTTTCCGGAAGTTGGCACGATTAGTAAGAATCCTCTTCCTAATCTAGGTTGCAAGATATTCTTGCTCATGATTGAAGGAAAAGAATAGGTGCACCTACTCTTTTCCTTTACATAACCGTCAGCAATCTCAATACTTGAGGTGCCTTTATATATTATCTAGCTCCAGCAGCCTGAACGAGCCGCTTACGCTTTTATTATTCAGAAGCTACGAATACTTTTTTAAATCCATTAATAGCTGCTGCAAATTTGTCGTCATCCGCAAGTTTCTTAGTTGTGCGGATTTCTTCTAATAAGTCAGTTGCATTTGAATCTAACCAAGCATGGAATTCTTCTTCGAAACGAGTGATATCTACTACTGGGATATCATCTAGGAATCCACGTGTTAAAGCGTAAAGAATGATAACTTGTTTCTCTACACGTAACGGTTTGTGTAATCCTTGTTTTAATACCTCAACTGTACGAGCACCACGGTTTAGTTTCGCTTGTGTTGCTTTATCAAGGTCAGAACCGAACTGAGCGAACGCTTCTAACTCACGGTAAGATGCAAGGTCAAGACGAAGTGTACCTGATACTTTACTCATCGCTTTAATCTGAGCAGATCCACCTACACGAGATACAGAAGTACCCGCATCGATCGCTGGACGTACGCCAGAGAAGAATAGGTCAGATTGTAAGAAGATTTGTCCATCCGTAATCGAGATTACGTTTGTTGGGATGTAAGCTGATACGTCCCCTGCTTGTGTTTCGATGAAAGGTAGTGCAGTTAAAGAACCGCCGCCTCTTGCATCACTTAATTTTGCTGCACGCTCTAATAAGCGAGAATGTAGGTAGAATACATCCCCTGGATATGCTTCACGACCTGGAGGACGACGTAATAGTAATGAAAGCTCACGGTAAGCCGCTGCTTGTTTTGATAAGTCATCATATACTACTAATACGTGTTTACCATTGTACATGAACTCTTCACCCATTGTTACACCAGCATAAGCAGCTAAGTATAATAATGGAGCTGGTTGAGAAGCTGATGCAGTTACAACGATTGTGTAATCTAATGCACCGTGCTTACGTAGTGTTTCTACTACGTTACGTACAGTTGATTCTTTTTGTCCGATAGCTACATAGATACAAATCATATCTTCATCTTTTTGGTTAATGATTGTATCAAGTGCAACTGCTGTTTTACCTGTTTGGCGGTCACCAATGATTAACTCACGTTGACCACGGCCAATTGGTACAAGAGCATCGATCGCTTTAATACCTGTTTGAAGTGGCTCATGAACAGATTTACGATCCATTACACCTGGTGCTGGACTTTCGATTGGACGAGTGTTTGTTGTATTGATTGGGCCTAAACCATCAACTGGTTGACCTAATGGGTTTACAACACGACCGATTAGTTCTTTTCCTACTGGTACTTGCATGATGCGACCAGTACGACGAACTTCGTCACCTTCACGGATTTCTGTGTAAGGTCCTAAGATAATGATACCTACGTTGTTTTCTTCTAAGTTTTGTGCTAGCCCCATAACGCCGTTAGAGAACTCTACAAGTTCACCAGCCATAACGTTATCAAGACCATGAGCACGCGCGATACCGTCACCGACCTGGATAACTGTACCAACATCACTAACTTCGATTTCAGACTGATAGTTCTCGATTTGTTGCTTTATCAGTGCGCTAATTTCTTCAGCTCTGATGCTCATGTGCTTCACCCCTATCTATTCTTCATTAATTCACGTTGAATACGTGCTAATTTTCCTTGTAAACTTCCGTCATAAATGCGATTTCCAATACGTACTTTAATGCCGCCTAGTAAATCTTCATCTACAACATTTTTCACGCGAATTGCATCTTTTCCTGTTCTCTTTGCAAATGCTTCTGCAACGTTAAGCTTCTCTTCTTCAGATAGAAGACGAATAGAATATACAGTTGCATCCGCTACGTTACGTTCTTCATTAGCAAGAACAACATATTCATCTGCAATTTCAGGTAAGATATCAATACGCTTGTTATCAATTAAAATATATAACGTATTTAAAATAGACTCAGAAACAGATCCGAATACGTTTGCAAGAAACGTTTTCTTCTGCTCTTTTGAAATGTTCGGTTGCGTTAAAAAGCTATGTAGTTCTCCGTTCTTTACATAAACGTTTTGTACAAGGCGTAATTCCTCTTCAAACATTTCTAATACGTGTTTTTCTTTTGCAATTTTAAAAAGAGCGACAGCATAACGTTTTGCTACAATCCCATTGCTCATCGCGCTTCTCCTACTTCTTTAATATAATCGCGAATTAACTTCACTTGATCTTCTTCTTTTAATTCTTTTTCAATTACTTTAGAAGCAATTTGAACAGATAAAGAAGCGACTTGTTCTTGTAAAGCAGCAATCGCTTGCTCTTTTTCGCGTTGAATTTCTTGTACAGCAGATGCTTTAATTGATTCTGCTTCTTCTTTCGCAGCAGCAACAATAACATCTTTTTGATCTACAGCTTGTTTTTTCGCTCTTTCGATTAACTCTTGTGCTTCAACACGCGATTGTTTTAACATTTCACGTTGTTCTTCTACTAATTTCTTCGCTTCAGTGTTACTTCTTTCTGCAGCGTCGATTTCATTAGTAACATGCTCTTCACGTTCTTTCATAATTCCCATTAAAGGACCCCACGCAAATTTGCGTAGCATTACTAATAGAAGTAAGAAAATGAACAATGTATAAGCAATCGTTCCAAATGGAATGGCAGCCCCTAATAATAAAGTTGGCACAAGGATTCACTCCCTTCAAAATATCTAAATTGATCATATGAAAAAAAAAGACATACGTTTCGTTCATAAAGCAATGGCGAAGAAAGTTCATAAAACACTCTTCGCCATCTATGTAAGGGGAGTCTCCCTTATTTGTTCATTACGATGAAAGCAATAACTACACCTATGATTGGAAGTGCCTCAACTAAAGCAACCCCGATGAACATAATTGTTTGAAGTGCGCCTTTTAATTCTGGTTGACGAGCAACACCTTCGATTGTACGTGATACGATAAGACCGTTACCAATACCTGCACCTAATGCTGATAAACCAATTGCAATTGCAGCTGCGATTACACCTAAACTCATTTAATTTGTCCTCCTTTGTATTATAAAAAAATAAATTTTTTCTTACTTAAATTATATTAATGGTCATGACTTACTTTATGAGCCATATAAACCATCGTTAACATAACGAAAATAAATGACTGGATTGATCCAACGAATACGCTGAATCCCATCCATGCTAACATCGGTACAAGTGCACCTAATGCTCCAAGGAATGATGCTCCGCCTAACTTAGCAAGTAATCCTAATAAGATCTCACCTGCATAAATGTTACCGAATAAACGAAGACCTAACGTTAATGTGTTAGCAAACTCCTCAATAACCTTTAATGGGAATAAGAATTTCATTGGTTGGAAATAACCTTTAACGTATTCTTTCGTACCCTTCATCTTAATTCCATAATAATGGGTGAGGGTAACTACCATCACGGCTAATGTTAATGTAACTGCTGGATCAGACGTTGGTGATCTCCACCATGCAATATGTTCGCCAGCCTCAACTGTTGAATACATGAATGGTAAACCAAGGAAGTTCGATACGATGATAAACATGATAAGCGTAACGCCAAGCGTTAAGAAACGTCCACCTGTTTTCCAGTCCATCGTACTATTGATAATCCCTTTCACGAAGTCAAATACCCATTCCATGAAATTTTGCATTCCTGTTGGGCGAAGAGCTAAACTGCGAGTTCCGATAACAGCGATTAAGAAAACAATAACTGCTGCTACAGTAACCATCATAACTGATGACAAATCGAACGTTAAACCTAGAAATTCAACTAATTTACCGTGTTCCACTAGTAATTCACCTCTCTTCCCTGCTCTTATACTCTAAATAAAGAAAATCTATGATCATGACAAGGTATCCTGTCAGCAATCCTACACCTAGGCCCCACATCGCAATTAACTCTTGATATTTGGCTGCAAATAAAATTAATAACCCAATCGTGGCAAATCTTGAATATGTACTTACCGCTGTTGCCTTAAACTTCACGTTTTCTCCATTTGTCACGCGATCTAATAGCTTGTCTGTTCTACGTGCAATGATGCGCAAACTAAGAAAACTGAAAATCGTTCCGATAATCAGCCCAAGAAATACATCCTTGTAAGAGGTAAATCCCCATCCTAGCACTAGAAGCGCAAGCAAGTAGTACATATATTTCTTTTGTCTTTGGACAAGTCCATGTACGTCTATCATCATTGCTCTCCCGAATAGTAATGTCGAATGAGTCGAATCATTGCGTATATCCCTGTTCCTAAACCGAGTAATAACCCTATAATAAGAAACAATGGAAACGTTCCAACCTTATTATCAATCCATTGCCCACCAAAGATTCCAATAAGAATAGAACCGACTAACTGAGCAAGAATTCCTGACATTAAAGCATATGCTTTTATATGGCTGCGATCGTTTTTTTGCAAGGATTCATCCCTCCAATATGTAACCCTCATTCACGATGTGTTAATAATAACTCATTTTTCTGCATAAATTCTATACAAAATAAAAAGTTTACATTTTCGTCACGGAATAGATGTATTTTTGTCACTGAAAGCCCTACCATCTATCCCCGTTGTTAGCATACAATAGGGTATTAACAGTGTCAACGAGAAATCGTAAAAAATCAAAAAATTTGAGTATTAGTCATTTCCTCCCAAAAATGAAAACGTTCCCCTTCTAAATACTGGTTAGAGATATGCAATTTCTAACAGTTTTCTCTTTATAATAGAAGAAAATGTTCACAAGTTTGTCACTATTATATTTTTAAGATATAGCGCTTTCCTTCCATAATATAGTGTTCCCAAGACGTAAGACTTCTATATTATATGTGATGTGTATACAACATATGTTGTATACACCCTGTATATTTATCTCCCCCTCCCCCGCACACTCAGGGCGAAAAAAAAGACGAGCGGGGACTCCCCTCTCGTCTGTTGTCTTACTTCGTTCCGAATAAACGGTCACCAGCATCACCAAGACCTGGAACTACATAACCATGGTCATTTAGCTTCTCATCTAATGCCGCTACATAAATATCAACATCAGGATGCTCTTCTTGTACTACTTTTACTCCTTCTGGAGCAGCTACGATACACATTAATTTAATTTGCTTTGCACCGCGCTTTTTCAGAGAATTAATTGCTTCAGCTGCAGAACCACCTGTTGCTAGCATTGGATCTAGTACGATAAAGTCACGCTCTTCTACATCCGTTGGAAGTTTCACATAGTATTCTACCGGTTGCAATGTTTTAGGGTCACGATATAAACCAACGTGTCCTACTTTTGCTGCTGGAATTAATTTCAGAATTCCATCAACCATTCCTAAACCTGCACGTAAAATCGGAATTAAACCAAGTTTTTTACCAGCGATCACTTTTGTTGTCGCCTTGCTTACAGGCGTTTCAATTTCAATGTCTTTAAGTGGAAGGTCGCGAGTAATTTCGAAAGCCATTAAGCTTGCTACTTCGTCCACTAATTCACGAAAATCTTTCGTACCTGTATTCTTATCGCGAATATATGTAATCTTATGTTGAATTAACGGGTGATCAAATACATACAGTTTTCCCATGTGAATCTCTCCTTTAGATGATATTCATGCGTTTACACGCTTTTTTACACTATTTACGATTGTAAAGAAAACGCTACTAATATTCAAGGGCAAATTTGGCAAAATCATGATTTTGTGATGAATCTATCTAGTATCTTTACCAATTATGGGAGGTGTATCCTTCATTATATCGCCAAAATTTATTCATCATTTGTATACATACTTTAAAAACAATATATGTCCAAAAAAAAGACTACTAAAACAATTACGTTTCAGCAGTCTTTTTCAATCTATTATAGATTTGTATACATTGGGAATTTGCTCGTTAACGCTTCTACACGCTTACTTGCTTCTTCTAATGCAGCTTCATTCTCATGATTTTTTAATGTATAAGCAATAAGTGCCGCAATTTCATCCATTTCTTCTAAACCGAAACCACGAGATGTTACAGCTGCTGTACCGATACGTACGCCGCTTGTTACAAATGGGCTTGCTGTTTCAAATGGAATTGTATTTTTGTTCACTGTAATACCAACTTCATCTAATACGTGCTCTGCTACTTTACCTGTAATTTCTAAGTTACGAACATCAATCAAGATTAAATGATTGTCTGTTCCACCAGAAACAAGTGTAAGTCCTTCTTTTTGAAGACCTTCAGCTAAGCGGTTCGCATTATTAATGATATTTTGTGCATATGTTTTAAACTCATCTTGTAGTGTCTCACCAAATGCAACAGCTTTTGCAGCAATTACGTGCATAAGTGGACCACCTTGGATACCAGGGAAGATTGATTTATCAATTTGTTTTGCAAATTGCTCTTCACATAAAATCATACCACCACGTGGACCACGTAATGTTTTATGTGTTGTCGTTGTAACGAAATGTGCATGTGGTACTGGGTTTGGATGTAAGCCAGCAGCTACTAAACCAGCGATATGTGCCATATCAACCATAAAGTATGCACCCACTTCATCTGCAATCTCACGGAATCGTTTGAAATCGATAACACGAGGATATGCACTTGCACCTGCAACGATTAATTTTGGTTTATGTTCTTTCGCTTTTGCTAATACATCATCGTAATTAATACGGTGAGATTCAGCATCCACGCCATATTCTACGAAATTATATTGTACTCCACTGAAGTTAACAGGGCTTCCGTGTGTTAAGTGACCACCATGGGATAAATTCATACCAAGTACTGTATCGCCTTGCTCTAAAATTGTGAAGTATACTGCCATGTTCGCTTGTGCACCAGAATGTGGTTGAACATTTACATGCTCTGCACCAAAAATTTCTTTCGCGCGATCACGTGCGATATCTTCCACTACGTCTACGTGCTCACAGCCACCATAGTAACGTTTTCCAGGATATCCTTCAGCATACTTATTCGTTAAAACAGAACCTTGCGCTTCCATTACCGCTTCACTTACGAAGTTTTCCGAAGCAATTAACTCAATCTTTGAACGCTGTCTTCCTAGTTCTGCCTCAATTGCAGCAAATACCTTTTCATCTTGACGTTTTAAATGATCCACCAAAATCCCCCTTTTCTGAACGAATTACATCGATTCCCAATAGTTTTTTCTCATTTATTCAGAAAAAACGAAAATTCAGGTTGTAATTCTTTCGAACCTTCATGTTTTCAACTACATTCTAACATGACTTTCTATATCATAAAAGAAAAAAAAAGACCGAAATCGGTCTTTTCTTTCTTCTATTATAAAGTCAGACTACATACCTTTTATCTTTCGATATAAAGCTATTATGCGACTTTATAATTTTTCACGTTTAACGGCAAGGAATAGCTTCTTCATTTGCCGCATAAACAGCACGTGCTCCACCTATTAGTTTTCCACGTGTTTTCGCCATCGTTACATGCGCACTTCCTATTTCCTTCACACTTGTACGAACCGGAACAGCTACATGTTTTAAATGCATACCGATAAATGTATCACCGATATCCATTCCTGCATCTGCTTTAATAAACTCAATTACTACCGGATCTTTAAAATTGTGATACGCATACGTCGCTAATGCACCACCTGCTGATCTAACAGGCGTAACTGTTACAATTTCAAATTGATATTTCATCGCTACATCTCTCTCAACTACTAAAGCACGATTTAAATGCTCGCAACATTGAAACGCCAATTCAATACCTGTTCGTTCTTGAAATTGCTTTAATTCAGAAAAAATCGCCTCTGCCACTTCCATCGTTCCTGATGTTCCAATTCTTTCACCTAGCACTTCGCTCGTGCTGCACCCCACTACAAAAATTTGACCACTTTGCAGCGTGGCTTGTTCTTGGAAATCAGAAAGCGACATTTGTAGCTGTTCTCTTACCTTTACGATTTCTGTCATTACGCCTCTTCCTTTCACAGGTTGGTTCACCAAATTATATTTCATACTACTTATAGTTAGAATCTATTACTTTGTTTCGTACGTTTTAATTTTTCCTACGCGGTTTTCGTGACGGCCACCTTCATAGTCAGTTGTTAACCAAATTTTTGCGATATCACGCGCTAGACCAGCCCCAATTACACGCTCGCCCATCGCTAGCATGTTAGTGTCATTATGCTCTCTCGTCGCTTTCGCACTGAAAGTATCATGAACTAACGCACAACGAATACCGTTTACTTTGTTTGCCGCGATTGACATACCAATGCCTGTCCCGCAAACTAAAATACCACGATCTACTTCCCCATTTGCGACCATTTCTGCTGCTGGAAACGCAAAATCAGGGTAATCAACAGAACCAGCTTCACATTCACAACCTAAATCAATATATTCAATATTTAATTCTTCTAATAAACTTACAAGTTCTTTACGGATATTCATACCGCCGTGATCAGATGCTACTACTACTTTCATTTTTACCCCTCCAGAGTTTCAATCAATTATCTTCATTTCACACTCGCTTCCTTAATGGAACGAAGTGATCTCCAATATCGTATTATACACGAAACATCAACCTTCTGAATGTTTTTTCAGGAAAGTTTGTACAAGTTTTTCCATCTCTTCTAGCGTTTCTTTATAAATAGAAAGCGATCCGCCAAATGGATCTGAAATATCCTTACTTATACCCTCAATTAATCCATATAATGTATCCAATTTCTTTTCAACACTCGGATAATGCCCAAGTACAATTTGCTTATGGTTTTCCGTCATTGTTACTACAATATCCGCCCAATCAACCAAAGTTTCATTTACCTGCTGCGCGGCATGATCGATTGCAATTCCTTTTTCAGCTAAAGCTTCCTTTGCATGTACCGACGCATCGCTTCCAGGATAGGCGAAAACACCAGCAGATTGCACTTCAAATTTACCTTCTCCGTAATGACGAAGCAAAGCCTCAGCCATCGGACTACGGCATGTATTTCCAGTGCAAACAAATAACACTCGTTTCATCTAAACCCACCCCTTTTTCTATTTCCTACCATTTATCCCCGATTGGTGAAGGCTAATAATCGGAGGGGGATGAACAGCCCCCTCCACTGATTAAAGTTTCACTTTATCATAGCGTACATTAGAATAGAACAAAAGAAATGTGAATATATGAAAGGCGCATTTCTCTTATATTTTTTCTAAGAAAAATGCGCCTTATCCACATATATGTGAAACCCTATTTCCAAGTGCCCAAAGTATTTTTCCATACATGATGAACGCACTACAAAAAAAATAAGGAATCCATTTCATACGAAACAGATTCCTTTCATACAATAATTATTTCATTGTAACTTTCATTACTTCTGTTGAACCTTTTGTAGCTGTTACACCTACAGTTGTCTTAATAGACTCAGCTGCATCTGTGTTTGTAATAACGATTGGAGTAATTGTGCTTTTCGCTTTTTCACGAATTAATTCTAAGTCGAATGAGATTAATTTATCTCCAGCTTTTACAGCTTGTCCTTCAGAAACGTGAGCTTCGAAACCTTCACCTTCCATTTTTACAGTTTCTAATCCAACGTGGATTAAAATTTCTGTACCGTTTTTCGCTTTAATTCCAATAGCATGTTTCGTGTGGAATAATTGTACGATTTCACCATCAACTGGAGATACAACTACACCTTCAGTAGGATCGATTGCAACACCATCACCCATCATACGACCAGCGAATACTGGATCTGGTACTTCTTCAATATTTTTCACTGCTCCAGTTAATGGAGCTACGATTGTTTCTTCATTTGTTTTTGAACCAAAACCGAATAATTTTTTAAACATAGGATAGTCCTCCTTATAATTTACCTAAAAGTTTATAGGGCAATCTCTATTCAAGATCGAAATACACGTAAGACTTCATACTTCGAATGTTATACTGTAAAAACGCTTTCGAAATAAATTATGCCATTACTACTAGACTCTTATTGTAGCGCCTCACAAAATTCCAGTCAATTCTGATTGTCTGAATAACAATAAGAAGTTAACTTCTACTTATATTTTCTCCTTTTTTCACTTACTTGTCTAGAGGTCTTTACTACATTTTGTTTTTTGTTGTTAATTTGTAAAATTTCTTTCAAATTTTTGTTAAAATCCACTTGACTTAAGTAAGTAACTATTTTATTATTACTTACATAAGATAAGTTAATAACTTTTAGGAGGTTTTTTAAAATGATGGATATCGGTCTTCTTATTATTCGCCTTATTATAGGTATTACATTCATGGGTCATGGTGCTCAAAAATTATTCGGTTGGTTCGGCGGTTATGGCTTAAAAGGAACAGGTGGCTGGATGGAATCAATCGGGTTACGCCCTGGTGTATTCATGGCATTTATGGCTGGCGCAACTGAATTATTAGGTGGTTTCTTATTTGCATCAGGTATTTTCATTACAATTGGTTCATTATTTATCGTCGGAACAATGTTAATGGCAATCTTCACTGTTCACGGAAAAAATGGTTACTGGGTAACACAAGACGGATTTGAATATAATTTAATGTTAATCGCTGTCGCTGTTGGTGTAGCTTTAATTGGCCCTGGTGCTTACGTTTTACTTTAATCATTTATCTCGGATTTGAGATACCTATTCAAAAAAGGCTTACTTCAGTAAAATTTGAAGTAGGCCTTTTTTACGTAGCGATACAAAAAACGTCAAAAAAATATTTTTTCAGCAGGAGTTTCCCACTAGTATCTTGTAAACAAACAATAAGTATTCATATTTAGAAAGGGGATTACAACATGTTATCCATTAATCCAAACGAACAAACCGAAAAAGATAATTATAAATTACTTACAGGAAGTATCATTCCACGCCCTGTCGCATTCGTTACTTCTGTAACTAAAGATGGTGTATTGAACGGTGCACCATATAGTTATTTCAATATCGTCGCTGCCAATCCACCACTTATCTCGGTTTCAGTACAACGAAAAGAAGGAAAACCAAAAGACACTTCCCGAAACGCAATCGAAAAAGGGGAATTTGTCGTACATATTTCTGATGAATCTTACGTAGAAGCAATTAACGAAACAGCGGCCAACCTACCTCCTAATGAAAGTGAAATCGAATTGGCAAAACTAACACCAATCGACAGTGATGTCATTTCAGTACCAGGGGTGAAAGAAGCCAACATTCGAATGGAATGCGTATTAGAACGCGCTATCCCGCTCGGCGGAACTGAAGACTCACCAGCTTGCGACCTACTAATTGGCCGCGTCGTTCGCTTCCACGTCGCAGAACACTTATACGAAAACGGCCGAATTCACGCCGAAGAACTAAAACCAGTAAGCCGCCTAGCAGGTCACAACTACGCAAAACTAGGAGAACAATTTGAATTAGTAAGGCCCATTTAAAGGCGGAAGCGGCTCGTTCAGAATGGGAGGAGGATGGAGCTTCTGACGTAGAGGCACTTTTTGCCTCGCAGGAAGACGCGAAGCCACCGACCATTCTAGCCGCCGGAGCTGGATACATCTAAAAGCGGAAGTGGCCCGCTCACTTCCAGCACTCAAACATAAAATCCCCCGCTAAAAGCGGGGGATTTTTTCACTGTAATTCTTCCTTCTTCTCTTCTAATGCAGGTAATTTCTCTTTTTTAGATTTACCAAGCTTTATTACAAAGAAGTATAAGGAAAGCAATGTAATAAGGAAAACAATTAAAAACGGGTACGGAGAATAAAAAGTACGCGCTGCCTCCGTTTTCCCCGCAACAAATTTCAATGACTCAATATCTAAAAACTCAGCAAACATTTGTACACCGAGCATACTAAACCAAAAAACAAAAAAACTAATAATAATACCAAAAACTTGCTTCAATCTCGTCATCCATCTCATCCTTTCTATATTTGTAATTTTTTAGTGCGATCAATATGGTACAAACAAAACTATGCACAGAAAGGAAAGGTCTCACCATTCACGAATTAACTTAATCCAACCTAACATCGAAATTTGCAAAATAATACCCCAGATTATTAGCCTTCTTAGCCATCTAGGAAAGAAGGTTAAAAACTTAACATACCATTCCAATAACTTGTTCATAATTCCCTCCTATATAAAATTATATAGGAAAAAGGAGATATAATCCAAATCCAACCAGAATGATACCACCTACTATTTCACCATATGTACCAAGCATATTTTTGGCATGCCTACCGAGTAATAAACCCATCCACGCCAGTAACATACTTATTAGTCCGAACAGTAATATCGTAATAATTGTCTCAGCTCCGTAAATCCCAAGACTAAGACCTACTGAAAAACTATCTATACTGACACCAAATGCAAATACAAATAAACTAATTCCAATTGGAGCAGTTCTAGTCTCTTCACTTTCTAAAATAGACGAATATACAATATAGAACCCTAGCCCAATTAATAAAATAGCTCCTGCAAAATTCGCGACATCCCCATACTTCTCTGATAGAAAACGTCCTAGTACCATTCCGATAAACGGCATAATAATATGAAATATCCCAATCGTCATACCAATATAAAGGATTTGTCTTAATTTTAATGTTACCATCCCCATGCCAAGGCTCACTGAAAATGCATCCATCCCTAGGGCGAATGCCATAATTATTAAAGGTATTAGCTGTTCAAGTGTCATTCATGTCCCCCCTCGGACGTGCTACTTCACAATATGCTTATCCGAGGAGAAATATTCTGTTTGCTAAAGGTACATTATCATTCAGTGATAATATGATGTCCCGCTGCTTTTGTTAAACGATTCATAATTGCATTCCCTATTCCTTCATTCGGGAATGATTCACTAAAGATAACATCTACTTCACTTGCATCAAACGTTCTAAGCACATCATATAATTTAGTCGCAACGCTAGCTAAATCACTTCGCATGCCACAAGATAATACAACATCAGCACTATATACATGTTGATACTCTTCAGTCGTTAATACACCTACTTTAAATCCTTCTTTCTTTTTCTCATCTACAATACACTGAATAAACTCACGGGATCCTTCAACAATACTAAGTGGCGCTTTCGGTGCATAATGTGTATATTTCATTCCAGGCGATTTCGGTTTTTCTTTCTCATCCTTTAAAGCTGGATCTAAAGAAACATGTCCTATTACTGCTTCCAATTGTTCCTTCGTAATCCCACCAGGACGTAAAATCGTCGGAACTTCGCTCGTACAATCAATTACAGTTGATTCAACACCTACTCCTGTCGCCCCGCCATCAACGATACCAGCAATTTTCCCGTTTAAATCTTCATACACATGAGAAGCTAATGTTGGACTTGGGCGTCCAGAACGATTCGCACTCGGTGCTGCAACAGGCACGTTTGCTTCTTCAATAAGAGCGAGCGCTACTGGATGATCTGGCATCCTTACTCCGACTGTATTAAGTCCCGCCGTAACCCTCTCTGAAATCCCTTCTTTTCTCGGTAAAATGATTGTTAATGGCCCTGGCCAAAAATGCTCCATTAACTTTTCTGCAACCGGTGGAATTTCTCTTACAATACCATCTAACTGAGATTTTGTTCCTATGTGGACAATCAGTGGATTATCACTCGGTCTCCCTTTCGCTGCAAAAATTTTCGCTATCGCTTCGTCGTCCATTGCGTTTGCTCCTAACCCATATACCGTTTCTGTCGGGAAGGCCACCGCTTCATTTTCTCTTAATAATCTCGCTGCTTCTTTTAATTGTGGATAATATTTTTTTCTTTCCACAACATTATCCACAACCCACATATTTGTATGCATTTTTTCCCACGTCCTTTTCTACCATGAAATACTTGTCTATTTTTAGTTTACTATGAGATTTATCCAAAAGACAAACAAGGTTTATCCACAAAATGTGGATAAACCTTGTTAATCCGTGGATAACTTTGTGAATAGCTGACAATTTAGTATTATTGCATTTGGCTCTTTTATATTTTTACAAAAGTGTTCTAACTGTCGAATTCCCTCTGGAACTTTCTCTGTCCCTATAATGACAAAGTCAAAAAACTGAAAGACTGTTTCAGATTGTGGATGATTTGTGAGTAAGTACAATTGTCGAATATTTTTTTCTTTCATATACTGCAAAAACATTTCAAAAAAATATAAGAAAGTCTGCTTATCCACATTAGGTGTGAATAAACAAGAACGAATAAGTGCATCTTCTTCACTTTGTTCATATCCAATTACAGCTCGTATTTCTCCCGCCTCTTCCAAAATCATAAATTGTGCGTACAACTCATTTATTTTATCATCTTTTTTATTAGCTTGTCCGAAAAAAGAATGCAATCTTTCTACATCTGCTTTCGTAGCAAAATACACGTTCTTCATAGTAAATCCCTCCTCATTTTTATATATGAGGAGGGATTTACTAATAGTACTATTTAGAGAATAAAGATGTAAAAGCTTCGACGATAAACAATTTAACCTCTGGTTTTTCTTCTTCCTCTTCTATTTTTACATACTCATTTTGCTTTTCTTGTTTTTGCTCCACAGATTTCTCCACTTTTTCCACAGGTTTTGTTTCTACTTTTTTTACAGGCTGTTCTTCTACTTGCGTTTCATTTTTCACTACTTTCTTTTCAGGTGCCGTTACTTTTTCAGCTTTTTCCGGCTTTACTACTTTCTTTTCTTTCACCTTATCCTCTTTCTTCTCCGATACGTCCATTACTTCCTCATCTGCTTGTTTCACCTGCTCTTCTTCAGGAGATTCAGCTTTCACAACATGTTCTTCTTTCCTTACAGCTGTACCACTCGAAAAATCTAGGAAACACATCGGTGGAAATAATACACACCACCAGTTTGCACCTTCACCTTTTCCAATTGTAATAAGTACCGCTTCATATTCTCCTGCTGGATAAATAAAGTTCCCATATACCTTTGTAGGGAATTTTACATTCTTACCAAATTTCACTCGGAATGAATCTGTACTGCCTTCCTTTTTCAGCGTATTTTCCACTGTTTTTTCGATTTCTGGAATATGACTTTGAATTACCTTTCGCGCCTCTTCAAATGACGTTAAATCTGCTACCCATCCATCAATTTGTGCTTTTACTTCATCGCGTACTTTACGCTTTAACGCCTGATCTTTATCTGAATCACTATTTGCTAAAATTCGTAATCGAACGGCCTCTTTCGGAATAACAGAAGGCCCTTTCGCATCAGCTTTCATATATCCAAACTGCACAAGTAACTGTGCACCAATTAATAATAGAAGAAGATAAGCAATAACTTGTTTTTTCATTTCCTCCACCGTCCCCTCTACAAACAGTGTGGACAGACTTTCATCTTTCTAAACTATTAAATTCAAAATCTATATGAATTTTCCCACAAAAAAATAGAGTAAGGTTTTAACCTTACTCCATCTCTGCAAATACCATGCGATCTTTTCCATTGATATCAAAGACAACTTCAACGTGAGCGTGCGGGAAAGTTTGCTGTAATAATGCTTTTACATCTTCACCTTGCCCTACACCAATTTCAAACGCGACAATCGCCCTTTTCTTTAATACGTTCGGCAATTCCTCCATAAAGCGACGATAGAAATCCAGTCCATCTTCACCCCCAACAAGTGCCCTTTTCGGCTCATGCTCTTTCACAACAGTAGAAAGACCACGCCAATCTTCCTCCGGTATATACGGAGGATTTGAAACAACAACATCTAACTTCTGACCAGTTTCATAAAACGGCGACAGTAAATCACCGTGATAGAAAGTTACTTCCGCTCCTAAAGCCTTTGCATTTTCTTTTGCAACTTCAATCGATTCCTGTGCAATATCTACCGTATACACATGAAGATTTTTATTTTCTAAAGCGAGCGTAATAGAAATCGCTCCACTACCTGTGCCAATGTCCGCTACATGAAGCTCCTCATTACCGAAATGACGCTCAATTCTCTCTAGGACTCCAACTATAAGTTCCTCTGTTTCTGGCCTTGGTATTAATACCTCTTCATTTACAAAAAATGATCGGCCATAAAACATTTCATACCCGAGCATATATTGGATTGGAATACCCTCCACGTGCTTGTGGATAAATTCTGCAAAACTTTTCTCTTGTTCCGCAGTTATTTCTTCACGCATATTCATGAGCATTCCTGTTCTGTTCGTCTTTAATACATGACAAAGGACAAGTTCTCCCGCATTTTCATCTCGTCCATTTTCCTGTAAAAAAGAAGAAGCCCATTTCAGGGCTTCATAGACACGCATTACTCAGCTGCCTCCATCTTTTGAGCCTGATCTTCCATCACTAAGGCATTGATGAAATCATCTAACTTACCTTGTAGGATTTGATCTAGCTTTTGAATCGTTAAACCGATTCGATGGTCAGTAACACGGTTTTGCGGGAAGTTATACGTACGGATACGCTCTGAACGGTCTCCCGTACCAACAGCTTGTTTACGGTTTTGATCGTACTCAGCTTGCGCTTCTTGTCTGAATTTATCATAAACACGTGCACGTAATACTTTCATTGCTTTTTCTTTATTCTTGATCTGTGATTTCTCATCCTGACAAGATACAACTACACCAGTCGGTAAATGCGTTAAACGTACCGCTGACATCGTTGTATTAACACTCTGTCCACCAGGACCACTAGAAGCAAATGTATCAACACGAACATCTTTTTCATGAATATTAATTTCTACTTCTTCTGCCTCTGGTAATACAGCTACAGTTGCTGTAGATGTATGAATACGTCCACCAGATTCCGTTTCAGGAACACGTTGTACACGGTGAGCACCATTCTCGAATTTCAGCTTCGCGAAAGCACCTTTACCGTTAATCATAAAGATAATCTCTTTATATCCACCTAACTCTGTATAACTCGCTTCGATAATTTCAGTTTTCCAACCTTGCACCTCAGCATAACGGCTATACATACGATATAAATCACCAGCAAATAAAGCTGCCTCATCACCACCAGCAGCACCACGAACCTCAACGATAACGTTTTTATCATCATTAGGGTCTTTTGGAACAAGTAAAATTTTCAGACGTTCTGATAATGTTTTCTCTTGTCCTTCTAATTCAGAGACTTCTTCCTTAACCATTTCACGCATATCAGCGTCTAGCTTATCTTCTAACATTGCTTTTGCATCTCGTAATTGCTCACGAACATCTTTATACTCACGGTACACCTCTACCGTTTCTTGCATATCAGATTGTTCTTTTGAATACTCACGAAGCTTATTTGTATCGCTAATAACCTCTGGGTCACTTAACAATTCATTTAACTTCTCATAACGATCTTCTACAGCTTGCAAACGATCTAACACACCATTCACCTCTACATCCTAGTATCTAATACAAATAGTATATGGTACTTAATCAAAAAAACGCAAATTATATTTAAAAGCGCAGGTGGCTTGTTCAGCTCTGGCCAGCTAAGGTTCTTAGATACGAAGAGCTAGCCACCGGAACTAGATAATATTTAAACGCACAAGCGGCTCGCACAGCTCTGATTGCCTAAAGTTCTTAGCTGTGCGAAGAGCTGGCCACCAATCTTCATCTATTTTCGAAAAAAACCCGCTCTACATAGCGAGTTTCATTTATCTTTGTTTTGTAGGTACTGCATGACAATGACGACAACGTGGTTCATACGATTCTGAAGCCCCAACTAAAATAATTGGATCATCAAATGCCGCTGGTTCTCCATCGATTAAACGTTGCGTACGACTTGCGGGAGACCCACATGCAGAACAAACTGCCTGCAATTTAGTTACATGTTCAGCAATCGCCATCAGCTGAGGAACTTGTCCAAATGGTAGACCTCGGAAATCTTGGTCTAATCCAGCTACAATGACACGATAGCCACGATTTGCCAATACTTGCACCACTTCCACAATGTCCCCATCAAAAAATTGTACCTCATCGATTGCAATAACATCCATTTCTTCTGTTACATGGTTTAATATATCTTTTGAAGCTGAAACAGGAACTGCTTTAACCTTTAATCCATTATGTGATACAACATCTTCTTCACTATAACGATTATCAATACATGGTTTAAATACAATCGCATTTTGTTTCGCAAATTGCGTACGGCGTATACGGCGGATGAGCTCTTCTGATTTTCCAGAAAACATACTCCCGCAAATCACTTCAATCCAACCATTTTGATTCATTAAGTACATTGAGCTCTCCTTTCATCTACTTTCCTATTCCAAAGTAGGGTAAAGGTTTAATATTTTTGCAAAAAAAACAGACAAGCGAATACATACACTTGCCTGTTTTATGTTCTTTATTACTTGATGCCGTATTTCTTATTGAAGCGGTCAACACGTCCGTCTGCAGTAGCAAACTTCTGACGTCCAGTGTAGAATGGGTGAGAATCAGAACTGATCTCAATTTTTAGTAATGGATAAGTGTTACCATCTTCCCACTCAACAGTTTCGCTAGAGCCTTTAGTAGACCCGCTTAAGAATTTGAAGCCAGTGTTCGTGTCCATAAATACAACTTTATTGTAATTTGGATGGATTCCTGCTTTCATTCTTTTCATCTCCTTCCGCCCTGAATCATTTTCGAAACAGAGTTTTTCATCTTCAGCTGCTTACACAACTATATTGATGAAACACATATGATGAAATTATAACAAGGCTAACTCCATTTTGCAACTACCTGTTTTTGTCTTTTTAAAAATTAAAAGCGCAAGCGGCTCGCTTAGAATGGAAGGAGGATGGAGCTTCTGACATAGAGGCGCTTTTTGCCTCGTAGGAAGACGCGAAGCCACCGACCATTCTAGCCGCCGGAGCTGGATAGCACCTGAAAATGGAGGTGACTCACCCCGCTCTAACACAAAATATGATTTTCATCTCAAAAAACATAATTATTTCCATATATTACTCTCTCTAATATTCCCTTAAAAAACATAAAAAACTCGCTTACTACGAAATAAGCGAGTCCCAATCTTTTCCCTTTACTTATTTGTTACATACCTTTTTGAATCTGCAACAATGTTTTGTAAAAACTCTTCATTTGTCTTTGTTTGACGAAGTTTACGTAAGAAGCCTTCAACAAAGTCTGGCGTATCACGCATTGTTTTACGAATACCCCACAGCTTGTCTAAATGTTCTTTCGGAATTAATAGGTCTTCTTTACGCGTACCAGAGCGACGAATATCAATCGCTGGGAAGATACGGCGCTCAGCTAATGAGCGATCTAAGTGAAGTTCCATGTTTCCAGTTCCTTTAAACTCCTCATAAATTACATCATCCATACGGGATCCTGTATCAACAAGTGCTGTTGCTAAAATCGTTAAGCTACCGCCCTCTTCGATATTACGCGCAGCCCCAAAGAAACGCTTCGGTCTATGAAAAGCAGCTGGATCAATACCACCTGATAGAGTTCTACCACTTGGCGGAATAACAAGGTTGTAAGCACGCGCTAAACGGGTAATACTATCCATTAAAATGACAACGTCTTTTTTATGCTCTACAAGACGCATTGCACGCTCTAATACAAGCTCAGCTACTTTAATATGATTTTCTGGCACTTCATCAAAAGTAGAACTTACAACATCACCTTTAACAGAACGTTCAATATCTGTTACTTCCTCTGGACGCTCATCAATTAAAAGTACAATTAATTCTGCTTCCGGATGATTTGTTGTGACACTATGTGCAATTTCTTTTAACAGACTTGTTTTACCAGCCTTTGGAGGCGCAACAATTAAACCACGTTGTCCAAATCCAACTGGTGCGATTAAATCCATGATGCGTGTCGGTAACTTTTTCGTTTCCGTTTCCAATTTCATTTGGCGATCTGGGTATAACGGTGTTAATGCAGGGAAATGCACACGCTCTTTTGCTGAGTCTGGATCATCTCCGTTTACAGCTTCAACTTGTAATAATCCAAAATAGCGTTCATTTTCTTTCGGAGGTCGTACTTTACCAGAAACCTTATCTCCATTACGTAAATCGAAACGACGAATTTGCGAAGCCGAGATATAAATATCTTCTGAGCTTGGAGAGTAGTTGATAGGACGTAGGAATCCAAATCCTTCTGATTGAATAATTTCTAATACGCCTTCCATGAAAAAGAAACCTTCTTTTTCTGCTCGAGCTTTTAAGATGGCGAAAATCAGCTCTTTTTTCGTTAACTTGCTGTAATACGAAATCTTAAATTCTTTCGCAAGCTCGTATAACTCTTTTAATTTCATGTTTTCTAATGCTGCAATTGACAAATTCATTCAGACACCACACTTTAACTTTATTCTCTTTTCACATGGGTAAAGGGAAAAAATACGGAAGGCAAATAAATAATAATGAAAGGCAATAAGTTCAAGTAGGATAATATTCACTATTGTAACCCTTTTATCTAGTTTTAATCAATACGTTGAAACACAAATACAAGAAGCGAAGACAAGAAAATTTGTCTTCGCCTTTTATATTCCTTACTTTTTTCTACTCACCTAATTTTAAGGCAGAATAGATAAGGCATTTCTGCTTTTACTTAATCCAGTTCCGACGGCTAGAATCTCCGGTCATTTCACCCCTTCCTGCGAGGCAAAAAGCGCCTCTTCGTCAGGAGTTCCAATGCCCTGCGATTCTGAACGAGCCGCCTCCACTTTTTACTTAATCCAGCTTCAGCAGCTAGAATGGTCGATGGCTTCACTTCTTCCTATGAGGCAAAAAGCGCCTCTACGTCAGAAGCTCCATCCCCCTCCCATTCTGAACGAGCTGCTTACGCTTTTTACTTAATAACCAAATTCGGTTTTTTATTTAAACTATGACGTCCGTCTACGAAGCGTACTGTACCTGACTTCGCACGCATAACAAGGGATTGTGTTGTTCCTACGCTACCTTTAAATTGAACGCCGCGTAATAGTTCTCCGTCTGTTACACCTGTTGCAGCAAAGATTGCATCGTCACCTTTTACTAAGTCTTCCATACGAAGGATGCGATTTATATCTTCAATGCCCATTTTTTTACAACGTGCTAATTCAGCTTCGTCTTGTGGTAAGAGCTTTCCTTGAATCTCTCCACCTAAGCATTTTAGCGCAACCGCAGCTAGTACACCTTCAGGAGCCCCACCAGAACCGAATAAAATATCTACACCTGTACGGTCAAATGCTGTATTGATTGCTCCAGCTACATCTCCATCGTTAATTAACTTAATACGAGCACCGGCCTTACGAATTTCTTCGATAATTGCTTGATGACGTGGACGATTTAAAACTGTCGCTACAACATCTTCAATATCTTTATTCTTCGCCTTCGCAACGGCACGTAGGTTATCGATAATAGGTGCGTTAATATCAACTGCCCCAACTGCTTCTGGGCCAACCGCAATTTTATCCATGTACATGTCAGGAGCATGTAACAAATTACCATGATCTGCAATTGCAATAACAGCAAGTGCATTCCATCCGCCAGCTGCTACGATGTTCGTCCCCTCTAAAGGATCAACTGCAACGTCTACGCGTGGGCCATATCCTGTACCTAATTTCTCCCCGATATACAGCATAGGTGCTTCATCCATTTCACCTTCGCCAATTACAACTGTACCTTTCATCGGAACTGTATCAAATACATCACGCATAGCTGATGTTGCTGCACCGTCTGCCTCATCTTTTTTCCCGCGCCCCATCCAACGCGCTGATGATAATGCTGCAGCCTCTGTTACACGTACTAACTCCATAGATAAACTTCTTTCCACGATAATCCCTCTCCTTTAAGTCTTTATATTTCTGCCGTATTTTGTGAACCGTGTTTTTCTATAAAGTGTACTTCCGCAAGTGGTGATTCTTCGCTCCCCCACTTGCGGAAGTATCATCACTTTAAGCGTTCTTCATTTCTTCAATCTCTTGCTTTGTCATTTGTTCTCGCCAAATGTTTGCACCAAGCCCTTTAAGCTTGTCTACTATATTTTCATAGCCTCGATCAATATGCTCAAGTCCGGTTACTTCTGTAATTCCATCCGCCATTAACCCTGCAATAACAAGGGAAGCCCCAGCTCGTAAGTCACTCGCCTTCACTTTTGCACCTTGCAATAAAACAGGACCAGTTACAATTGCCGAACGACCTTCTACTTTGATTTGCGCATTCATACGGCGCAATTCATCAATATGTTTGAAACGTGCGCCGTAAATTGTATCCGTGACAACTCCCGTCCCGTGCGCCTTTGTTAAAAGCGTTGTAAACGGCTGTTGTAAATCTGTTGGGAAACCTGGATATACAAGCGTTTTTATATCAACTACTTTTAACCTTCTATCACCGTTCACTATAATTTGGTCATCATTCGTTTCAACTTGGACACCAGCTTCTCTTAGCTTCGCAGTTACTGACTCTAAATGCTGAGGAATAACATTATCAACTGTTACTTCTCCTCCTGATGCAGCTCCTAAAATCATATACGTACCAGCTTCAATACGATCTGGAATGATAGTATGGTGACAACCATGCAGGGAATCCACACCATCAATTCGGATTACATCTGTACCAGCACCTTTAATGCGCGCTCCCATACTTGTTAATAATGTGGCCACATCAATAATCTCTGGTTCTTTCGCTGCATTTTCAATAACAGTTCTACCTTTCGCTCGTACAGCCGCTAGCATAATATTGATTGTGGCTCCTACACTAACAACATCTAAATAAATACGTGCCCCGCGTAGTTCATCTGCTCTTAAATAAATGGCACCTTGTTCATTTGTAACATGTGCCCCTAACGCTTCAAACCCTTTAATATGCTGATCAATCGGTCGTGGCCCTAAATGACATCCACCTGGAAGCCCAATAACAGCTTTTTTAAAACGGCCAAGCATTGCACCCATTAAATAATAAGAGGCGCGCAATTTTTTCACTTTTCCATTTGGTAAAGGCATCGCAACCATGTTAGAAGGATCGACTACCATCTCTTCTTCCTGCCCATAAGTTACTTTCCCTCCAATTTCCTCTAGTAAGTCTCCTAACATTTTCACATCTGAAATATTAGGGACGCCACCGATAGTTACTGGAGTATCTGCTAAAATTGTCGCTGGAATTAATGCAACAGCACTGTTCTTTGCACCACTCACACGAATTGTTCCATTTAAAGCTCTTCCGCCTTCAATTAGCAATTTTTCCATATTGAGCTCCCTTCTTGTGAATGTATTTATCTTCTACTACTTTATAAAAAGAAGTAGAAGGTTCCCCTTAAAAATCTCAATCACTCTTTCCACCCTAAAACTCAATAAGTAGAAAATCATCACCTGTAGCTCCCCTGCTATACAAATAGACGAAGATTAACTATTCATCGAATCAAATTTCTCAATTCAGATACTTACCACATTTATTAATAGGACTATGCACATTGTTTTCTATATTTGCAAACTAAAAATTCACTTTATAAAATCTTTAGACTTGTTCACGCTTTCATTATACAACGAAAGGAAACCGTCTAAAAGACTAGACGGTTTCCAAAACGGAATTTTATTCTTACGCTTTACCGTTAGAACCGAACTCACGCATTTTACCAGCAACAGTTGCTTTGATAGCGTCGCGGCCAGGTCCAATATATTTACGAGGATCGTAAACTTCTTGGTCTTTGCTTAATGCTTCACGAACAGCTTTTGTAAACTCAATTTGGTTCTCAGTGTTTACGTTAATTTTTGAAGTACCTAAAGAAATAGCTTTTACGATATCAGCAGTTGGGATACCAGTACCACCGTGTAATACTAAAGGTACGCCAGTGAAGTCACGAACTTGTTCCATTTCAGCGAATCCTAAGTTAGGCTCACCTTTGTAAGGACCGTGTACAGAACCTAAAGCTGGAGCTAGGCAATCGATACCTGTTGCTTCAACAAGGTGCTTACACTCTGCTGGATCAGCGTAAATTACGCCTTCAGCGATGATATCGTCTTCTTGTCCGCCAACTGTTCCAAGCTCAGCTTCAACAGATACGTTACGAGCGTGTGCGTATTCTACCACTTTTTTAGTAGTTTCAACGTTTTCTTCGAATGGGTGGTGAGAAGCGTCGATCATTACAGATGTGAAACCTGCATCGATTGCTTCTTTACATTTTTCGAAGCTTGAACCATGGTCAAGGTGAATCGCTACAGGAACAGTGATGTTCATTTCTTCGATTAAAGCTTTAACCATAGCTACAACTGTTTTGAAACCAGTCATATGACGAGCTGCACCCTCAGATACACCTAGGATTACAGGAGATTTTTCTTCTTCCGCAGCAGCTAAGATAGCTTGAGTCCACTCTAAGTTGTTCATGTTGAATTGACCAACTGCGTATTTTCCTTCTAGTGCTGTGTTTAGCATTTCTTTCATAGAAACTAAAGGCATGGTGAATCCTCCTAAAAAACGTTTTTTGTATCCAATAAATTCTTATCGCTGGTAGTATGACCAGAATAAGGTAAATTATGTATATTTACATACCGGACTTTTTTCTACACTCAATAGGATAACAACTTGTACTCAAAAACTCAACTGTATTCACCTGCTCAATAGTCCATGTAAACGCTTTTTTCCATATTTTTTATAAAAAATTCATTTTTTACGCCTCTACAGCAAGCTGATCTCTCACTGCTTGACGAATTTCATCAATATCAAACGGTTTAGCAAAGTGCATTAAAGCTCCTAAATCTTTCGCTTCTTGAATCATATCCAATTCTCCATAAGCAGTCATTAAAATCACTTTAATACTCTCATCAATTTCTTTTACATGTTTTAAAATCTCTATACCATCCATACCTGGGATTTTCATATCTAACACTACTAAATCTGGATTATCTTTTTTCACGATATCTAAAGCTTGAAATCCATTCGCTGCTTGGAACGTCTGATAACCTTCTTTTTGGAACACTTCATGTAATAACACACGAATGCCATATTGATCATCAACGATTAAAATTTTCCCTTCCATAACTCCCAACCTTTCTGTGTAAATACAAGATTTACAGCTTCTTATATCTTATCGATTTATTTTCGCTATTCTTTGGCAAATTCCTTCCTATTCTTTCTTATTTTACCGTTTCCTATTTTGTTATGCTACCTACGATTTCACCTTTCTAAAAAAATAAATTATAATGAAAGCCGGCAAACACGTACGAAGGGAGTAACATTATGTTAAAAATTTTTTCAACTCAATTAAGTGGTTATTTCTCCAGAGTTTCTCAAAAAGAGGAAATGAATATAGAAGATAGCGCTCGTCTACTTGCTCAAGCACTAGTTGGCGATGGTTTCATTTATTTACATGGTACAAATGAAATGGAGGGCGTTGTTGCTGAAGCATTGTTTGGTGCTGAACCAATGAAGCAAGCAAAACGTTTACTAGAAAACGGTGAACTGGCAGCAGTGACTTCTGCGGACCGCGTACTTCTTATTAGTCGTTTTTCGACAGATGAAGAAATTATAAAAACCGCGAAAAAACTTCATGAAGAAGGCCAATCTATTGTTGGAATTTCTGCTATTCAAGAAGGTCCTGAATCACTTGAGCAATATACAGATGTACATATTGATACAAAGCTGTTAAAAGGTCTTATTCCAGATGATGAAGGTAACCGCTACGGTTTCCCAAGTTTAATTGTAGCTTTATTTGCTTATCACGGAATTAAATTTACAATTGATGAAATGTTAAACGAATATTAAAAAAAGCGCCCTATTTCAGGCGCTTTTTTTATTACTTGCTCTCTTTATTCGTAATAGAAGCACTTACGAAGTCATGGAACAATGGTTGTGGACGGTTTGGACGAGATACAAGTTCTGGATGGAACTGTGCTGCCACGAACCAAGGGTGGTCTTTTAATTCAATGATTTCAACTAGACGACCGTCTGGGCTTGTACCAGAGAATACAAATCCTGCTTTTTCCATATCCGGACGGAATTGATTATTGAACTCATAACGATGACGATGACGCTCATATACAACCGGCTCGTTGTAAGCATTGTAAGCATTTGTTTCTTCAGCAAGCTTACATGGGTATAGACCAAGACGAAGTGTACCACCTAAGTCTTCTACATCTTTTTGTTCTGGTAATAAGTCGATGATTGCATAAGGTGTGTCAGGATTAATTTCAGAAGAGTTAGCTCCTTCTAATCCTAATACGTTACGTGCGAATTCGATTGATGCAAGTTGCATACCTAGGCAAATTCCTAAGAATGGAACTTTGTTTTCACGAGCATATTGAATTGCAACGATTTTACCTTCTACACCACGATCGCCAAAGCCACCTGGTACAAGGATACCATCTGTGTCGCCAACTAATTCTTTCACGTTCTCTGCTGTTACGTGCTCAGCATTTACCCATTTTACTTCTACATCTGTGTCGAATGAATAACCTGCATGACGAAGTGCTTCTACAACAGAAATGTATGCATCTTGAAGTTCTACGTATTTACCAACAAGAGCGATTTTTGTTTTCTTAGAAAGGTTACGTACTTTATTAACTAGCGCAGTCCACTCTGTCATATCTGCAGCTGGATTGTCTAATTTCAAGTGATCGCAAACGATTTGATCCATGTTTTGCTCTTGAAGAGATAATGGAACCGCATATAAAGTATCTGCATCGCGTGCTTCGATAACTGCTTTTGTATCGATGTCACAGAATAATGCAAGCTTATCTTTCATGTCCTGAGAAACAGGTAGTTCTGTACGAACAACGATAATATTTGGTTGAATACCTAAGCTACGAAGCTCTTTAACGCTATGTTGCGTTGGTTTTGTTTTCATTTCACCCGCAGCTTTTAAGTACGGGATTAACGTACAGTGAATGTACATTACATTGTCACGACCGATGTCGCTCTTAATTTGACGAATTGCTTCTAAGAATGGTAGAGACTCGATATCACCAACAGTTCCACCGATTTCTGTAATAACAACGTCCGCGTTTGTTTCGCGACCAGAACGATATACACGTTCTTTAATTTCGTTAGTAATGTGAGGAATAACCTGAACTGTTCCTCCTAAGTATTCACCACGACGCTCTTTTTGAAGAACTGAAGAGTAAATTTTACCTGTTGTTACGTTGCTGTATTTATTTAAGTTGATGTCGATAAAACGCTCATAGTGACCAAGGTCTAAGTCCGTTTCTGCACCATCATCTGTTACGAATACCTCACCGTGTTGGTATGGGCTCATAGTCCCCGGGTCTACGTTAATGTATGGATCAAACTTTTGAATAGTTACGTTTAAACCACGATTTTTTAAAAGTCTTCCAAGAGATGCTGCTGTAATACCTTTACCTAAAGACGATACTACACCGCCTGTTACAAAAATATACTTAGTCATGAAAATACTCCCTTCTACCTCGTTGTTATATAATCACCGTTGCAAAGCGCAACGTATGTAGATAACACTGTACCTATCTTATTGTTAGACTCTTTTTATTTTCTAAACAAAAAACAAAAAAGAAAATTGCTCCCCTCATCACATAAAGTAATAAGTAGGGAGCAATTTTCTTTTATATTTACACTTTAAAAGTATTATCGTCCTTTTTTAAAGAGCCCAAAAATGATTCTACATGGACGATAATGAAAAGTCAAGAACTACCGCTCTTCCTCTTCTTCTTCTTCAGTTTCATCGTACTCAAGTTCTTCTTCTGCGAATTCTTCATCATCTTCTTCTAAATCATCAAGATCATCATCTTCGTCATCTGCGTCTTCTTCTTCAAGAACTTTGTCCAAATCTTCTACATCTTCTTCGTCTGCATTTCCGTCTGCATCGTCGAATTCATCTTCATCTTCTTCGATGTATTCGTCAAAACCGTCCTCTTCAACTTTACGTTTCTTCTTCGGCTTTGGCTGAGGTAAGATTTCTTCATCAATTTGCTCATATGGGTACCAGCTGCGTAGTCCCCAACGATTTTCTCCTAAATTAATGAAACGTCCATCGATGTTTAAATCTGTATAAAATTGTGCGAGTTTCGCATTAACTTGCTCTTGAGATAGTCCCAGCACTTGAGCGATTTCTTGAACCAACTCGTTGAATGTCGTTGCTTGTCTTTTATCCCCTAAAACACTATGTACAACTTCAATCATTGAACATTCTTTTAGCTCTTCTGGTGAATATTGCTTAAAACCCACTTATGCGGCACTTCCTTTCTTCAAATATAAGCTTATATATAACGGTCTGCTTAAAAAAATCCATACTATTCATTATAAACAAAAGTCGCACAAATATGCTACAAAAAAAACGGGAAACTTTTATATGGCGATAAAATTATAATTTGACCTTTACTTATTTGGGAAGCATGTGCGCCCCTTGCAACACATATCTAATTTGCATTTCTGTATATTCTTCAAGCGTATACAGTTTTTGCAGGGCCAACGTCTAAATCCCCACATTTGTCCTTGTATGAAAATATTATGTGCAAGAAGCTGTATTTCTTTTTTATTTAATGTAAATGTTCCATTTTCCGTACACTGTTCTAAAATATTCTCGAACATTCCTACCATTTGAAACTCTTTTTCTAATACATATGGGAGTGATTCTTTCGGTAAAAAGCGTACCTCTTGATACATAATTAATACTTCTTCTTGCAATTCATCCATCACTTTAAAATAATTCATTATTGCTATCTTTAAACTTTCTATACTTCCCTTTTCTGTACACACTACTTCCTCTAACCGCTCTTTTACATGTTCATATATACTATCACAAACTAAATATAAAACATCATCTTTTGTACGAATGTACTCATAAAGTGTTCCAATACTAAACCCAGCCGCCTTCGCAATTTCTCTCGTCGTTGTACGTGGGAACCCTTTTTGTTTAAACAGTTGCACCGCACCTTTAATCATTTGTTCACGCCTTAACGCAACTAATTTTTCATCTTTCACTGATGCATGTACATTATGTTTAACCATCCCCTTCACCTCTCTCTATTATTTTTGGAAGGAAAAAGCGTAGGAAAACACCTACGCTTTCGTTCCTATTTCGTTAACATACGAGAAATTACAAGCCTTTGAATCTCTTGCGTTCCCTCATATATCTGTGTAATCTTTGCATCGCGCATGTAACGCTCTACTGGATAATCTTTCGTATAACCGTAACCACCAAATACTTGTACTGCTTCAGTCGTTACCTTCATCGCTGTATCACCTGCAAATACTTTTGACATCGCTGACTCTTTCCCGTACGGAAGCCCTTCAGATTCAAGCCAAGCCGCTTGATATGTTAAAAGACGCGCCGCCTCTACATCCGTTGCCATATCCGCAAGTTTAAAGCCAATTCCTTGCTGCGCCGCAATTGGCTTCCCGAACTGATGACGCTCTCTTGCATATTCTACGGAAGCATCTAAAGCGGATTGTGCAATACCAACCGCTTGCGCCGCAATACCATTACGACCGCCATCTAATGTTTGCATCGCTACCTTAAATCCTTGCCCCTCTTCCCCTAGTAAATTCTCCACAGGAATGCGGCAGTCTTCAAACATAATTTCAGTTGTTGGTGAAGAGCGAATCCCTAACTTACTTTCCTTCTTACCAACTGAAAATCCTGGTGTATCACTTTCCACAATAAATGCGCTCGTGCCGCGCTGCTTCGATTCAGGGTCTGTTAATGCAAAAACAACATAAATATCAGCAATGCCACCATTTGTAATAAAGATTTTCGATCCATTTAAAATGTAATGGTCTCCATCTCGTTTCGCAGTTGTCCTCATTCCGCCAGCATCTGAACCGGAACTTGGTTCCGTTAAACCGTATGCGCCAATTTTCTTTCCTTCTGCCATCGGTCGTAAAAACTTTTGCTTTTGCTCTTCAGTTCCAAATTTAAAAATTGGCCAACCAGCAAGTGAAGTATGTGCAGACAACGTTACACCTGTAGAAGCACATACGCGGGATAATTCTTCGATAGCAATTACATACGCCAAGTAATCGCTTCCAATTCCACCATACTCTTCAGGCCACGGAATGCCGGTTAAACCAAGCTCTGCCATTTGATCAAATAAAGCACGATCAAATCGCTCTTCCTCATCACGCTCTGCCGCCGTCGGTGCTACTTCATTTCTTGCAAAATCCCGAACCATTTTTCTTATCATTTCATGTTCTTCTGATAATTTAAAATGCATTCCCGTCTCCCCCTTGTCTTTTTATAAAGCTCGACTAATTACAAGCTTTTGTATTTCGCTCGTTCCTTCATATATTTGCGTGATCTTCGCATCACGGAAAAATCTTTCTACTGGATAATCTTTCGTATAACCGTAACCGCCAAATACTTGCACCGCTTCAATCGCAACTTCAACAGCCGTCTTAGAAGCAAATAATTTCGCAATAGAAGCTTCTTTACCGCATGGTAATCCTTGTGCTCTTAGCGATGCGGCTCTATATACAAGTAATCGCGCTGCTTCTACGCTAGTCGCCATATCTGCAAGTTTGAATCCGATTCCTTGCTGCGCCGCAATTGGCTTGCCGAATTGCTCTCGCTCTTTCGCATAATCAATCGCACATGCAAGCGCCGCCTCCGCGATTCCTAATGCCTGCGCTCCGATCCCAATTCGTCCAACATCTAAATTCGCCATTGCCACCTTAAATCCTTGTCCTTCTTTACCAAGTAAATTCTCGGCCGGCACTTTCATATCTTCAAACGTAAGTTGTACTGTACGAGAACCAAGAAGCCCCATCTTATGCTCATCTTTTCCGATGATTAAGCCTGGTGTATCTTTCTCTACAATAAATGCAGAAATACCACTTTTCCCCGCCTCTGGATTTGTAGAAGCGAATACAATGTATGTACTTGCTTCGCCGCCATTCGTAATAAATACTTTCGATCCATTGATAATGTAGTGATCGTCTTTCTTTACAGCTCTTGATTTCAAACTACCTGCATCTGATCCTGCATTTGGTTCTGTTAGAGCAAATGCACCTAGATACTCACCCGTCGCCAATTTAGAAACATATTTCTGCTTCTGTTCTTCTGTTCCGAAGTATAAAATCGGATTCATTCCAACTGACGTATGTACAGCTAAAATTACACCAATCGTTGCACTTACCTTTGAAATTTCCTCAATTGCTAGAATGTAAGAAATAAAATCCATTTCTGCCCCGCCATATTTTGCAGGCGCTGGAATACCCATTAGTCCAAGCTCACCCATCTTTTGCAAAATCTCTTTCGGGAACACCCCTTGTTCCATACTAGGAACAAAGGGAGCTATTTCCTTCTGCGCAAAATCTCGAACCATTTTCCTCATCATTTGTTGCTCTTCAGTAAAATGAAAATTCATGTACTTCGCCTCCGTTTGCTATATATCTTTTTAACAATCTGGTAAGACCACTACTTCAATAAAGGGAGGCCTTTATTCGTAAACGTAGAAACCACGACCCGTTTTACGTCCTAACCATCCTGCATTCACATACTTACGTAATAATGGACATGGGCGATATTTACTATCCCCTAATCCTTCATGCAACACTTCCATAATGTATAAACACGTATCTAAACCGATAAAATCAGCTAATGTAAGTGGCCCCATCGGATGATTCATACCGAGCTTCATTACGTCATCAATCGCTTCTTTCGTCGCTACACCTTCATATAACGTATAGATCGCTTCGTTAATCATAGGTAATAAAATACGGTTCGATACAAATCCAGGGAAATCATTTACTTCAACTGGCACTTTCCCGATTTTTTTCGTAATATCCTCAATCGTTTCGTACACTGCATCATCTGTAGCTAAACCACGAATAATTTCAACGAGTTTCATAACTGGAACTGGATTCATAAAGTGCATGCCGATTACTTTCTCAGGACGTTTCGTTACCGCTGCAATTTCCGTAATTGGTAACGACGACGTATTCGTTGCTAAAATTGCGTGTTCTGGAGCGATTTCATCTAAATTCGCAAAAATTTTCTTTTTAATATCCATTTTCTCAACAGCAGCTTCAATAACAAGATCCGCTTCTTTTACACTATTTAAATCGAGTGTCCATGTAAGACGATTTAAAGTCGCTTCTTTCTCTTCTTCCTTCATACGACCTTTTTCTACTTGACGAGCTAAATTTTTCGTAATAACAGCTAGCCCTCTATCTAATTGCTCTTGCTTTAAATCTTGCACTTTCACATCATAGCCTGCCATTGCACACACTTGTGCGATACCTGAACCCATTTGTCCTGCACCAATTACAACTATTTTTTGTACACCCATTCTTTCTTCCCCCTTAATATAAGTTGTTAATAAACCAAAATCCTCTACACGTAAATTAACGAACTTCAATCATAATTGCGTCACCTTGACCGCCACCACTACAAATAGAAGCAATTCCAATTCCACCGCCGCGCTGCTTCAGTGCATGGATAAGTGTAACGATAATACGTGCTCCGCTCGCTCCAATTGGATGCCCCATTGCTACAGCACCGCCATTTACATTCAATTTTTCCGGATCAATCCCTGCAATTTCAGTACTTGCAATTGCTACCGCCGCAAATGCCTCATTGATCTCAAATAGATCGATTTCTTCAATTGTCTTACCTGTCTTTTTCAGCAACTCATTAATTGCATAACCTGGCGTTCTTGGGAAATCCTTCGATTCTACTGCAATTGCTGTATGCGCCAAAATTGTCGCTAATGGCTTTCTTCCCTCTTGCTTCGCTCTGTCCTCGCTCATTAACACAAGCGCCGCACCGCCATCATTTAGTCCAGGAGCATTACCAGCTGTCACCGCTGACGTCTTATCAAATACAGGCTTTAATTTAGCTAATTTTTCAATCGTTGTATCCGCGCGTGGCGCCTCATCCTTAGCCACGACGATAGGATCGCCTTTTCTTTGCTGAATTGTTACTGGTACAATCTCCTCTTCAAAACGACCTTCCTTATGTGCTGAAACCGCACGTTGATGGCTACGATATGCCCATTCATCTTGTGCTTCGCGAGAGATCCCGTCTTCTTTTGCAACTTCTCCACCATAAACACCCATGTGTATACCTGAAAATGCGCATGTTAAACCGTCTGCAACATTTAAATCAATAACTTCGTTGTTACCCATTCTGTATCCCCATCTTGCTCCTCGTAAAATGTAAGGACTGTTACTCATCGATTCCATTCCACCAGCTACAATCAGTGATTGGTCACCAGTACGAATAATTTGATCCGCTAAAGTAACTGCGCGAAGCCCTGATGCACAAACTTTATTTACTGTTTCTGTCTGCACTTCCCAAGGGATGCCAGCCGCTCTTGCTGCTTGGCGTGATGGAATTTGTCCTTGTCCTCCTTGGATAACCGTTCCAAATATAACTTCTTCAACATCACTCGCGGAAACATTCGCCCTTTCAAGCGCTGCCTTAATTGCGATTCCTCCAAGTTCTGTTGCTTTCACGTCTTTTAAAGTCCCTCCAAATTTTCCAACCGGTGTTCTTGCAGCACTTAAAATAACTGTTTTACTCATGTTTCTTTCCCCCATTTCTTTTTTTAACGCCGAGCGCTCGCTCGGTATTCCTACGTTGAGAAGAGGTGCAATAATTGCACCTCTTTCTAAAGTTGTATGCATTCCCACAAACTAGATTGCTTCTTTCTTCTGTCCGATAACTGAGCGTTCTAAAATCTCTGTTACGTCCAGAGTTTGAACTGTTTCTTCAACTTCTTTCGCTTTCGTACCGTCACTAATCATCGTTAAGCAATATGGGCATCCTGTACCGATAATTGACGGTTGTACAGCCAGCGCTTGTTCTGTACGAGCAACGTTAATACGAGAACCAGCCGTTTCTTCCATCCACATTAAGCCGCCACCTGCACCACAGCACATTCCCGTTTCACGGTTACGCGCCATTTCTACAAGGTTTACACCTGGAATTGCTTTTAGAATATCGCGCGGTGCCTCATATACTTCGTTGTATCTTCCTAAGTAACAGGAATCGTGGTACGTAACTGTTTCTTCAATAGAATGGACAGGTTTTAAACGTCCTTCCTTCACCCACTGGGCTAGTAATTCTGTATGATGATAGACTTCTGCTTGTAAGCCAAAGTCCGGGTACTCATTTTTAAAAGTGTTATAAGCATGAGGGTCAATCGTAACGATTTTCTTCACTCCTGCTTTTTCAAATTCTTCAATGTTTTTCGTTGCCATCTCTTGGAATACGAATTCGTTTCCGAGGCGGCGCGGTGTATCACCAGAGTTCTTTTCCTTATTGCCAAGAATTGCGAATGAAATGCCTGCTTCGTTCATTAGCTTCGCAAATGATATCGCAATCTTCTGACTGCGGTTGTCATACGAACCCATTGATCCAACCCAGAATAAGTATTCAAACTCTTCGCCAGCTTTTGATTTCTCTTTCACAGTTGGAACGGTTACCTCATCATCACCTTGACGCCATGTTTCACGCTCTTTACGGTTCAGACCCCATGGATTCCCTTGACGCTCAATGTTTGTCATTGCACGCTGCGCTTCTGCATCCATTTTCCCTTCTGTTAAAACGAGATAGCGGCGTAAATCAATAATTTTGTCAACATGCTCATTCATAACTGGGCACTGGTCCTCACAGTTACGGCACGTTGTACATGCCCAAATCTCTTCTTCTGTAATAACGTCCCCGATTAAACTTGGATCGTAAGCGAACGTTGCTGCTGATTCTTGCTGCCCTTTTCCGGCTGCCATCATCGCTAACTGATTTCCTTGTGTATTATTAAAAGCAACAACTGGAACCCACGGTGCTTTTGATGTTACCGCTGCTCCTTTATCAGTTAAATGATCACGAAGTTTTAAAATTAAATCCATCGGTGATAACATTTTCCCTGTTCCTGTTGCCGGACACATATTTGTACAACGACCACATTCGACACAAGAATATAAGTCGATAAGTTGATTTTGTCTAAAGTCTTCAATTTTACCAACACCGAATGTTTCTTGCGTTTCATCTTCAAAATCTATTTTTTCAAGTTTTCCTGGGTTTGAAAGACGACCAAAAAATACGTTAACTGGTCCAGCAATTAAATGCGCATGTTTTGATTGTGGTACATAAACTAAAAACGTTAACAAGATTAATAGATGCACCCACCAAGAGAAATAGAACAATGAAATGGCTACGGTTTCATTTATACCTGAGAAAACGTAAGCGATTGCAGAAGCAATTGGTTCACTCCATGAAAGCTCCTCGCCGTGCCATATAATTCCCATCCCGTTACCGAGTAGCACAGAGATCATTAAGCCACCAATAAAGATAAGAACAAGACCTGATTTGAAATTACGTTTTAAACGAACAAGCTTTTCAACATAGCGTCTATGAAAAGCCCAAAAGACTGCGATTAAAATAACAAGTGTGACAATTTCCTGGAAGAATGTAAATGCAGGATATAGTGGTCCAAGTGGAAGATGTGATCCTGGTGCGAGCCCTTTCCAAACGAAGTCAATTGCTCCAAATTGGACAAGAATAAATCCGTAAAAGAACATAACGTGAATGATGCCGCTCTTTTTATCTTTCAGCAGCTTTTTCTGACCGAAAACATTGACCTTAAGAAGATCCCAACGCTCTTTAAAACGACGGTCAAATTCAATCTTTTTTCCTAATTGTATGTAGGCCATCCTCGTTCGTATAAGATATACAAACAAATATCCCGCATAAGCAATAACAGCAATGGCAGCCAGCCAATTAATGATTAGTAAGCTATTCATTTTTATGCTACCCCTCTCTTTGTAAGCCTTCTTTCTTTTTTAGAATCTTCGAAAATATATAATTTTCTGAATTGTATCCCCTATTCCCATTATATAATGAGTGAGCATTCAGTCAACAGTTTTTTGTTATACAACAACACATTTTTTAATAAAGCTGTTTATTTGGGTGAAACTATAAAGTGAAACTTTAATCAGTAGGGAGCTGTTTATTCCCTACTGATTATTAGTTGAACCAATCGGGCTTTTACGGGCTGTTGCCTCCCGCCTGGCTCCTTTGAGTAAGCCTAATTTTGAGGTAGGAGGCTTACTGCCCGTTAATGCGGGGTAAAGTGAAATTTTGATTTGTAAAAAACTGCTGGTGAAAAGACCGTGAAGGAGGGAATTTACTTATGTTCTTCTTATCTCTCTTGTTAATAGGTAGCGCTCTCTGGATTACAATCGACCTTTCATATGGGAGAATTGTTCATTTAAAGCGTGTACGTTCTCGTTCTTTCCCTTTACGTCAAAGTGATTTTCACCTTTATACATACGGAAAAGATTTGTATGACGCCCTATTTACTGATATAAAACAAGCCAAACACCATGTGCACGTTTTATTTTTCATTGTAAAAAATGATGAGATAAGTCGTAAGTTTTTAAAGTTACTTATCGATAAAGCACAAGAAGGGATTGAAGTAAGACTTTTACTCGACCGGTTTGGCAGTCATTATTTATCAAAAGAAGCGATTTACTCGCTACAAAAGCATGGTGTCTCTTTTTCATTTTGTCACAAAGTAAAATTTCCTTTTCCTTTCTTTTCTGCAAATCAAAGAAATCATAGAAAAATTACAGTTATTGACGGGAAAATTGGCTATATTGGTGGATTTAATATTGGCGAGGAATATTTAGGGCATAATCAAAAGTTAGGATTATGGCGAGATTATCATTTACGTCTTACAGGAGAAGGGATACAAGATTTACAAAAACAATTTTTGCATGATTGGCTCGACGATACAGGCCAAAATTTATTAGATTCATCTCTTTATTTTCCTAAGCAACAACCAGGGACCGTTCTACATCGCTTTATCCCTACTGATGGTGCCTATTTACAAAATACATTTTTACAATTAATCGAAAGCGCGAAAAAAGAAATCTTTATCGGTACACCCTATTTCATTCCTGGAAAAAAAATTATGAACGCATTATTAAACGCACAAAAACGTGGGGTTCAAATAACTATTCTCGTTCCACAAAAGGCCGATCACGCCCTCGTTCGAGAAGCAAAATTCCCATATTGCCGAAAGTTAATACAAGCTGGTTGTAATATTTACGCTTTTCAACAAGGATTTTTTCACGCAAAAATCATTATAGTAGACGATCATATTTGTGATATTGGAACTGCTAATTTTGATATGAGAAGTTTATATATTAATCATGAAATCAACTGCCTTTTATACGATAAACATTTCATACAAGAAGTAAAAAATACATTCCATGAAGATCTAAAAAATGCGTCATTACTTTCCTTTGATGATGTCAGCCCACTTTCCCTTATTGATAAGGGCAAAGAATGGGTAGGAACGATACTTGCGTTCTTTTTATAGGAAAGGTGATGAATAAAAGAGGTGTATCCTTTATGATTATACGGTTTGGATATGTCTCACATGCAATGGCATTGTGGGACTGTTCGCCTGCCAAAACAATGACATTTACAAGCTGGAAAAAACTAAAAAAACAAGAACGTGAAGATAAATTATATAATGTCACACTACAAAATCTAGAACACACAATACGCATCCTTCATTACAATATTGCACACGAAATTCCATTATATCGTTTATCATCTTCTATCGTTCCGCTTGCAACACATCCTGAAGTTGAATTTGATTACATTCAACTATTTGCTCCACTATGGCGTAAAATAGGAGCATTAATTCAAGAACACAATTTACGCGTAAGTTTTCACCCAAACCAATTCACACTATTTACAAGCGACAAACCACATATTACAACTAATGCCATTACAGATATGACCTATCATTATAACGTGTTAAATGCTATGGGAATTGCAGATTCTTCCTACATTAATATCCATGTAGGTGGCGCGTATGGAAATAAGGAGAAGGCAATCGAACGTTTTCATGAAAACATACAAAAACTTCCCTACCATATAAAAAGACAGATGACTCTTGAAAATGATGATAAAACATATACTACTTCTGAAACTTTGGCTATTTGCCAAAAAGAAAAAATCCCTTTCGTGTTCGATTATCATCATCACATAGCGAACCTTTGTAATGAACCGCTAGAAGAATTACTTCCTATGATATTTAAAACTTGGTCACATACAAATATCCCTCCTAAAGTTCACATTTCTTCCCCTAAATCAAAAAAAGAATTTAGGGCTCACGCTGAATATATTGATTTAGAGTTTATTAAGCCTTTCTTACACATTGCAAAAAAAAACAATCATAATTTCGATATTATGATTGAAAGTAAACAGAAAGATTTAGCAATGCTACAATTAATATGTGAACTATCCTCTATAAGAGGAATAAAAAGAATAAATAGCGCAACATTGCAATGGTAAATTGTAATGTTGCGCTATTTTTTTCAAAAAAAGTAATTTTTATAGTAAAAAACACCCTATTTTATATGCTATGATTGGAATTAGCATTTTCCACCTGAGATTCAACTTTATTGAAATGGAGTCATAATATGATTAATCAAAAGAAATATGTACAATTTGTCATGATGTATATAATTATATTTTCTCTTTGGATATTCCTTATCCCTAGGAATTTAAATATAAAAGAAATTGGAATTCTCTTCTTATTTTGTTTTGCGGCACTCTTTTCTTGCTATTGCTTATATAAAGCAATTAAGAAGATGAAAAGCAGTGACAAACTATTTTGGGTTTTACTACTATGTACTTGCATATGTGGACTAATTATGGAAATAACTTTATTTCTTCATTCACTTTCTATTTATGATCAAGTCATATTCTCATATAAAGCACTACCTTTTTTCATCATACAATATATTTTGCTTTTTTCTGGCTTTGCTATAAAGTTTATAAAACATTACTCCATTAGAGGTCTTGCTCAATTTTCATTCGATAGCATCTTTATTGTTATTATGAATATTTATTTCACCTTAACTTTTATTTTGGATCTTTCAACCTTTCGTATGTTAACAACAGGTACATGGGTTTTAATTGGATACTTTATTGCACAATCATTAGTAATTTACGCCGTTATTAGCCTATATAGAAGGGAACAATATTCTTCTAGTAGAATTTCATTGATTATCGGCTTTACTATCATACTTGTGTACGGATATATACATCTGTTCCAATTAAACAAAGGAATGGAAACTTCTTCTGAAGTCTCTTATTTAATACATACTGCTTCGATTTTACTAATCGGCTTATCGTCCATACTGTACATTTTGGATAAGCCCATGCAACATGAAACGAAAACGAAATATTATCGATTCGACTATGTACGTTTTATATTACCTTATTTTAGTATAATCATTACTTTTTCCTTTATTGTCATTCAGCCTTGGGATGATAAGTTCATGCTAATCGGTCTAGTATTATCACTAATCTTATTATTCCTACGACAACTTTATATGTGGAAAGATAATCAAGTATTAATCGATACGTACGAACAGTTGACTACACAACTAGAAGGCAAAGTCGAAGAAGGTGCATCTGCCCTATCAAAAAGTGAACAGCGTTATAAGTCTTTATTCGAAGATCATCCTGATGCTGTTTTTTCTTTAAATATGAACGGGATTTTTCAACAATCTAATAAGGCTTGTGAAAGTTTATTTACAGCCTATTACTGTGAAGTAACAAGCTATTCTCTTATACACTTCATTGATCCACAAGATCATGAATTATTGAAGAAATCTTTACAAAGTACAAAAGAAGGTAGGCCACAAACTCTAGAAATTCGTACAAAAGAAAAAGAAGGCTATTATTATTATCTTCACATTACATTCATCCCTATTTTTATAAATAAAGAAGTTGTTGGGATGTTTGGTATAGCACGTGATATTACAACTTTATATGAAAAACAAAAACAAGTAGAGCATTTGGCTTTCCATGATGCACTTACAGGACTACCGAATCGACGAAAATTCGAAAAAGATTTAAAAACGATTTTAAATACAGCGCAAAACAACACTAATGACGTTGCCGTCATGTTCCTCGACTTAGATCGATTTAAAAAAATTAACGATCGACTCGGTCATGATGTCGGAGATTTATTATTAATTGAAGTGGCAAAAAGATTACGTGGATGTTTGCGTTCAAAAGATATCGTTGCCCGCCAAGGCGGAGATGAATTTACGATCCTATTACCAGATATGTACTCTGAAAAAAGTGCTGCTTTTATAGCCGAACAAATTTTAACCATCTTAAATAAGCCTTACTTCATTAAAGATGAAGAACTTTCTGTTACACCGAGTATCGGAATTGCAATGTTTCCGGAATACGGAACCGATGTAACCGAATTAATGAAAAATGCAGATATGGCTATGTACCGAGCAAAAGCTAATGGGAAAAATAGATTCATTTTCTTCTCAAAAGAAATGAGTGTTGCGCAAAATGAACTACACTTCCTAGAAGGTGAACTTTCAAAGGCTCTGCAACAAAATGAATTTTTCCTTGAATATCAGCCACAAGTAAGCACAAAAACAAAACAAATTATCGGTTTTGAAGCATTAATTCGTTGGAAGCATCCAAAACTCGGCATCGTATCTCCTGCCCAATTCATTCCTCTAGCGGAGGAAACCGGATTTATTATTGAACTTGGAAATTGGATTTTACGTACTGCTTGCTTAGAGGCAAAAAGGTGGCATAACCAAGGATTTTCTCACTTAAAGGTTGGTGTAAATTTATCTGTTGTTCAATTTAACCATGCAGATTTAATTCCAACTATTTCAAAGGTTTTAGAAGAAACAGAACTAAAACCAGAAGCACTAGATATTGAAATTACGGAAAGTATTGCAATTAATCAAAATCAATCTGTAGTTGCTAAACTAGAAGAACTTCAAAATCTCGGTATCCAAATTTCAATTGATGACTTTGGAACTGGTTATAGTTCTTTAGCTTATTTAACGAAATATCCAATCAATACATTAAAAATTGCTCGAGAGTTTATTTGTGGAATTACAAATAGCCCTTTAGAAGAAGCGATTATCGCTTCCATTATTAAGCTATCGAAAGAATTAAATTTAGAGGTTATTGCGGAAGGTGTAGAAACAGAAGAACAATGGAAGTTTTTACACGAACAAAACTGTGACCACATTCAAGGATTCCTCTTTAGCAAACCTGTTTCTAGTAAAGACGTTTGGATGTTACTCCACAAAAAAACAACCGTCTAAGTAAGACGGTTGTTTTTTTAATATTCAAAAGGTAGATCCGCCGCTAATTGTACCTCTTGATCGTTATGAGAAATTACTTGGCTTTTCTCTAAAGCTGTATCCCCTAGTGAAATACCCCATGCCATTGCTAACGTTAATAGACTACCAATAAGTAGTTTCTTCATATTCCATCACCCACGTTTTTTCTTTTAATATATCATGAAAATTTATCCATATCGTATGCAATTATGCATATCCATTTTTTAGGATTTTTATCTACTGATTTTATTTGCGAGCGCTTCTTTATATGCATGCATTTCTAATATATCAAAAAAGAAACTTGCCTTTTTATATGCATCTTCAATCTCTGCCCCATCATACTCCAACTTCCCTAGGCATTCACCTCTTTGATAATATAGCTGTCCAATTAATGCCATACTATTAATTCGGCACGATATTTCAATCGCTTTATTTACTTGATAAAGTGACTCTTCATATTGATCATCTAAGTATAATGCTTTTGCATGATTATACCTTACCTTCACGTCAAATTCTTCATTATCATGCAATGCTTCTAATTGTTTTAATATATCTTCAAATAACTCAATGCTCTTCTTAAAATAGCTATTTTCAGCATAAATATTTGCAATTGCATTTTCTATATAAAGATTTTGATACATATCTATCCCAGTTAATTGTTGATTTAGTAGCTTTTTTAACTCCAAAATACAATATTCATAATCAATCTTCTTCAACACATACGCAGATACATGATATTGCCATTGAAGAAACTGCTGAAACTCAGGGTGATATTCTTCCTTTTTCAGCTCATTCCATACTTTATTATAAATTTCTTTATATTTCTTTTGCTTACAAAGTACAATAATTTGATCTTTGAACTGCTTTTTCTTCTCAATATCGGAATAAATGAGTACCTCATAAAAATGAATAATGGGAACTTGTAACTTTGCTGCAATACCTTGCAATATATCCATACTTGGGTATACCGCGCCCGACTCAATTCTGCTCACCTCCGATTGATGACATACATTATCGGAGAGTTGTTTCTGTGTTAATCCTCTCATTCCCCTAATTTTCTTTATTTCGCTTCCTAGTTTTTCTGCGTGCATACTTGCTCACCGTCCCATTATAACAATCTAATTTGTTAAGTTGTCATACCACTACAATAATGTGAATTCGACAATTTTTGATATGAAATAATGCATAATATATATAAAATTCGGCAAATTTTTCATACAATTCATCTCACATACAATAATAGATTAGAAGTTTTATAGGTAAATTATGGAAAAATTGCTCGTGCTTTTCGTTACATTCGGTCTTCTTTATCCTTTATCAGCAGAAGCTGTTCACACCCAAGAATTAGACAAAAATGAAGTAAAAGTTGAAATTGCTCAGCCTAGTTTAAAGATAAAAAAATTAACACAACCTCAAAATAATACGAAAAAAATATGGCGAAAAAGTATTTAAACGATGAGATAAACGAGGCTAAAGCTCAACAAGAGTGAGTGACAACTGAAATGAATGTAGATTCCCAACCTACAAATAAAGATACCAAAGAAAATAAAACCGAAGTTCGCCTTGCACAAACTTACAAAAACTATAAAGTATATGTTCAAGATCTCATTGTAAAAGTAGATAAAAATGGAGTAATTACAATTGTTAGTGGCAAATCTGTCCAAAATTTAGACCAACAACCTAATCTTACTATAACAAATTTTTTGTCGAAAAATGAAGTAAAATCTACATTACGTACTACACTTCAAATTCCAAGCGACTCAGCTGAGACGGAATTCTCTAGTGAAACCGTTGTTTATAAGAAAAAAGAAGCTTACCACTCATAGGTAAACTTCTTTTCATATCCATCCCTTTTCTTCTGCAATTGTAATTGCCTCAATTCTATTTTTCGCATCTAGCTTCGTTAATACTTCAGAAATGTAATTACGTACTGTACCCGGTGAAAGATAAAGTGCCTTCGCAATTTCATTTGCCGTTTTTCCTTCTTTAGCAAGTAGCAATAATTCTTTTTCGCGATCTGATAACGGATTTTGCTCCTGCCATAGGCCGAACATTAAATCTTGAGAGATCTCCCGTTTTCCTTTCATTACATTACGAATCCCTGCAGCTAAATCTTCACTTGGGCTATCTTTTAATAAATATCCGTGCACGCCAGCTTTCATTGCTCGTTCAAAATATCCAGGGCGCGCAAAGGTTGTTAAAATCATTACTTTGCATGCTGATTTTTCTTTCTTTAACGTTTCCGCAACATCTAATCCACTTTGAATCGGCATTTCAATATCCATAATGCTTACATCAGGCTTTAGCGATTCGATTAATTTTAGTGCCTCTTCCCCGTTCGCAGCTTGCCCAATTACTTCAATATCCTCTTCTAGATCAAGTAGGGCCCCCAATGCACCACGAAGCATCCGCTGATCTTCTGCAATAATAATTCGAATCATGCCCTCACCTCATCTTTTCCTGTTCTAATAACAACTGGAACTTTTACTGTTAATAGTGTCCCTGGATTGATCGTAACCAGTTCAACAAACCCATCAATAAGAGCGATGCGCTCCTTCATACCACGAATGCCATTCCCATCGTGGCTTTGATCTGCTAAACCGATTCCGTTATCTTCTACTGTCAAAATCAATTCACCTTGTGATTCTAGTACAGAAACTGTGCAACATGTTGCCTTACTGTGCTTTACAACATTCGTAACAGCCTCACGTAAACACATCCCCACAATATTTTGCTCAATTGGTGATAACGAACTCGAACTTGCTTCCTGCTTCACTTCTAGTTCGACATTAGCCGCTTGTAAGATCGCCTTTATTTGCTCAAGCTCTTCTTCCACTGTAATCATACGCATATCAGAAATTAATTCCCTTAGCTGCTTTAAAGCGGTACGAGATGTTTGTGTAATTTCTTTCGCTTCCGCACTTGCACGCTCCGGATTTTTTACAATTAACTTCTCCACAAGCTGACTTTTTAACGTAATAAGAGATAGCGTATGCCCTAACGTATCATGAAGATCTCTTGCAATCCGTTGCCGCTCTTCACGTTTGACTAAGTCCTTAATTTGTTCGTTTGCTTCGTTTAATTGATTCTTTAACATCTTTTTTTGATTAAAATTACGCATCCCGAATGGCGTAAGAAGCATTAAGATAAACATCGGAACAATATTTACTAAACTTGTAGTTGTTAGTTGATTCATATTTACAAATACAAATGCTCCAAGCATTATAACTAACAAACATAATAGCACTCGAAAAACTTTCTTATTTGGCGCAAATCCCATCGCACTTGCTGTGAAAAAGCCAAAGAATATCATGAAAGGATTGTAAAATAAAGCAAATAAAAAGATGAGTACCATTTGAATACATGCCCAAAAAACAAACGTCCTCTGCACAAAATAAAGCTGACGGTATGTGATGATGAAAACTATCAACATACCGCTTCCAATTACAAGCTTCCACCCTGACGCCTGCGATAAATGGTAAATTGGAAATAATAAATACACGAGAAACATATACGGGAAGAACCCCATATGTTTCGGAAAAATCTCAATCCTCTTCTTCTCTATCATTTATACCGCTTCCTGTCTTTTTCTTATATATATTGATACTACAACAAATATAAGGAAATAACCTCCTAATACCGCAATATTTTCCCACCCGATTGATTTTCCAGCTACAATATCCCATGCACCGCTTCCGAAGTGATATGTTGGTGTCCATTCACCAATAGATCTTAATATTTTCGGAAATACTTCGATCGGCATCCATAGACCACCAAGAATCGCTAAACACATATTTAAAATATTTGCTAATCCTGCTGCTGCATCCGCCTTCTTAATAGAACCTATTACTGTTCCCAACGCTAAAAATGGTGTTACACCTAACAATAACCATAATCCAGCGCCAATCCATTGCCCTACTGTTAACTCAACATGATTAATTAATATTCCTGCGATAAAGATAACTAAGATTGAAAAAGCATTCACTACAGTTTGAGCGATGATTTTGGCTGTTATATATGCCCCCTCTGGAAGTGGTGTAATTTTCAACAAATGTGTCCACCCTTGCCCTTTTTCCTGAGAAAGTCTCACACCGAAACTAAAAAGGGCAGTCCCTACAATACTGAAAGTCGCCATTGAAATTAAATAATGTGCTTTCCATGCATCTCCGTTTTGCGGGACTTGAACAACATTTGTAAAGATGTAATAAAACATAACTGGCATTAATAATGAGAAAAAGATGAATAATTTATTGCGGAACGTACGTAAAACCTCTATTTTACATTGCATCCATAATGCTCTCATGCGATTCCCTCCTTCTGATTTGCAACAAACTGTTCAAATGCTTCATCAAGGCTTCCACGTTCAACTGAAACGTCAGTTACAGGTAGATTCCTCTGATAAATTGCTTGTAAAGTGGCATCTGTATCTTCCGTCGTTAAAGTGAAGCGCCCTTCATTTGACTGTACTTCTGTTACATGGGGTAATTCCTTTAGTAAACTCTTAGGAATTTTCTCTTTCGAATAAAACGAGATTGTTTTTCGAGAAATCGTCGCTTTCATCTCATCCGGTGTGCCATCTGCGATAATCTTTCCGTTCGCAAATAATAAAATTCGATCTGCTAATGCATCCGCTTCTTCTAAATAATGTGTTGTTAAAATAATCGTTTTCCCTTCACTTGCTAATTTTCTAATCGTTTCCCAAAACGTTTTTCGAGATGTAATGTCCATCCCTACAGTTGGTTCATCTAAAAATAACAAGTCTGGATTCCCTGCAAGTGCTAGCGCAAAATTTAACCTTCTTTTTTGACCGCCCGATAATTTCTCACATCTTTGCTTTCGTTCTGATTCTAAGTTTGACAACTGCAGTAATGTTTCTTTCTCTACAGGATTCGTATAATAACTACGGAATAACTCGATTGCCTCTTCTACCGTGATGCTATCAATCACACTTACTTCTTGCAGCATCGCACCGAGGCTATTGCGAACCTCTCTATGCTTCGGACTCTTTCCAAATATAGAGATATTCCCTTCTGTTGGATCTTTTAACCCAAGCATCATTGAAATTGTCGTTGTTTTCCCCGCACCATTCGGGCCGAGTAATGCTACTATTTGCCCTTTATTCACATGAAATGAAACGTTATTTACTGCTTTTTTATGTTTAAATGTTTTAGAAACACCATTTACTTCAATAATCTTTTCCATCTCTCCACCCCCGCCGTTTCTTATATTTACATTGTATGCTCTGGAAAAGTTAGGAAACAGTATGATGCGTCATGACATCCATATGACAATTGTCATGTATTCTCTATGAGAGGAATCAACCCGCATACCGCACGCGAGTAGCAGTACAAAAACAAACATGATACAATCGGATAAGACATATATTCGAGGAAGGACAGTGGTTTTCATGATTATTCGTAATGAACAAGATTTAGAGGGTTTACGAAAAATCGGCCGCATCGTTGCACTTGCACGCGAAGAAATGAAGAAACAAGCGAAGCCAGGTATGACAACGAAAGAGCTTGATTTAATTGGTAAAAAAGTATTAGACGAGAACGGTGCTATTTCAGCGCCTGAAAAAGAATATAAATTCCCAGGTGTAACTTGCATTAGTGTAAATGAAGAAGTTGCTCACGGCATTCCAGGCGATCGTGTACTAAAAGAAGGCGACTTAGTAAACGTAGACGTATCGGCAGCACTTGACGGCTATTATGCAGATACAGGTATCTCTTTTGTTCTTGGAGAAGATGAAGAAAAAGAAAAGCTATGCCAAGCTGCAGTAGATGCATTTTGGGAAGCAATGAAAAAAATAAAAGCTGGATCAAAACAAAATCAAATTGGTCGTGCTGTTTCTAACTTTGCACATAAAAGTGGCTATAACGTAATCCAAAACTTAACTGGTCACGGCATTGGTCTTAGCTTACACGAAGCTCCAAACCACATTTTAAGCTACTATGATCCAATGGATAATGCACTTCTAAAAGACGGTCTTGTTATCGCTGTAGAGCCATTCATCTCAATGAAAGCAGATCATATTATTGAGCGCGGTGATGATGGTTGGACATTCGTTACACCAGACAAAAGCCTTGTTGCACAATGTGAACACACAATCGTTGTAACACGTGGTGAACCGATTATTTTAACTCAACTATAATAAAAAAATGGCCGTTTTGTAGATTCCTTCTACTAAAGCGGCTGTTTTTTATTATGTAACATCCCCATAAACAGAAGGCTTATAAAAATAAAAAGGTGATACATCAAAGTATCACCTTTTTAACGGGGTGAGGCTGTCCAAAAGTACGGAAAACTCTTGAACAGCCTCGTATTTTCATATGGATGCCTTACATATATCACTGATGATAATTATGAAATGCGGAAACATAGTTATCATCACATGATTCAAACAAAAGAAAAGAAATCCTATAACGGATCTCTTTTCCCTACATAATCTAAAGTTTGGGTACACTAGATTCATGCAATGTAGGAGCCTTCAAAACAGAAAGCGATCCTTCATTTAAAATGATAGCATACATATATCCGCTAAAAATATGCAAATGTGCATATAACGTTTATTATCCCACTTATTAAGGTTTCACTTTATTTCTCAATATCAATAGATTGAAATTTCAGAAATCAAAAGATAAAATAAGGTCGTTATCCGTCTTCTTTTGTCAGTCAGAGAGAATAGAAGAATGGGAGAGGAAAAAATGAGAAAATCACTGAAACAAAAAATAGTAAGCTCCTTGCTTGCTGTATCACTCGCTGTTAGCTTAGCTCCAATCGGACAAGCAAAAGCTGATTCCACGTCAGAAATTACACAAACTCCATCTATTACAAAACAAGTTGATGCAAGCCGTGCCATCGAGCATATCCGTTTCTTATCCGAAACAATCGGTCCTCGTCCAGGTGGTACAAAATCAGAAGAATGGGCTTCTCGCTATGTTGGTATGAAGCTTAAATCAATGGGATATGAGGTAGAATATCAGCCCTTTCAAGTGCCGGATCAATACGTTGGATTTATCGAATCACCATTAGGGACAAAGCGTAATTGGCAAGCTGGCGCTGCTCCAAATGCACTAATTTCTACAGAAGCTGTTACAGCTCCGCTTATCTTTGTTCAAGGTGGTACAAAGTTGGACGATATTCCAAATGAGGTAAACGGAAAAATTGTTTTATTCGAAAGAGGGGCAACAGTAGCAGATTATAATAAACAAGTTGAAAATGCTGTTAGTAAAGGGGCAAAAGGGGTGCTTTTATACAGCTTAATTGGAGGTCGTGGCAACTACGGACAAACCTTCAATCCTCGCTTAACTAAAAAGCAGTCTATCCCTGTCTTTGGTCTTGCTTATGCTCAAGGAAACGCGTTTAAAGAAGAAATTGCTAAAAAAGAGACAACAATGCTTTCCCTAAAAGCGAGACATGAATCTAATTTAACATCACTAAATGTCATCGCTAAAAAGAAACCAAAAAATAGTACAGGTAATGAAAAAGCTGTTGTTGTAAGTTCACACTATGATAGTGTCGTTGGAGCACCTGGGGCAAATGATAATGCTTCTGGTACAGGATTAGTATTAGAATTAGCTCGTGCTTTTCAAAATGTAGAAACTGATAAAGAAATTCGTTTTATTGCTTTTGGTTCTGAAGAAACTGGCTTACTTGGCTCTGATTATTATGTTAATAGTCTATCCCAAAAAGAACGCGATCGAATTTTAGGTGTCTTTAACGCAGACATGGTTGCAACAAATTATGATAAAGCAAAGAATTTATATGCAATGACTCCTGATGGATCAACGAACCTTGTAACAGATGCTGCCTTACAAGCAGGTAAACAATTAAATAATGATCTCGTTCTTCAAGGAAAATTCGGCTCTAGTGATCACGTACCATTTGCTGAAGTGGGTATTCCTTCTGCACTATTTATTTGGATGGGTGTCGATAGTTGGAATCCATTAATCTATCATATCGAAAAGGTATATCACACGCCTCAAGATAATGTATTTGAGAACATTTCACCAGAACGTATGAAAATGGCATTGGAAGTTATTGGAACTGGTGTTTATAACACTCTTCAAAAACCTGTTACTCAAACAGGGCAAAAAGCTGCTTAATACTATTTCAAGCTACCGATTAATCGGTGGCTTTTTATTAAGGAGAAATAAATATGTATAAAAGTATATTTATTGCATAGAATTATTACCCGAAAAAGTCTTAATATATAAATTGTAGTATATTAATTACACGATTTATAGTGTATAATATAAAATGTAATATATTAATTCGATTGTATTGTTTAATGGTATTACCATGTAGAATAAAAATTGTAATAATAGTAATTACATCTAATAAAGAAGGCTTTCTATTATGAAAAAATTATTCTTGCAGTTGTGTTAGTTTCAACAGTTATTTCAGGAACTAATGCTTTTATTCCTGAAATAAACGTTGCAGCAGCTACGCAAAAACAAAGCTTTACAAAATACTATTTCTAAATTAGCTATAAAAATGACTATGCGTTCAGCCAAAACTTAATGGAACATGGGCATTGATTTTAAATTACATGAGATACTACACCACATTCTAAGCTTATGGTCCAATGGATAACAGGCTTTTCGAAAGCGTTTTCAATATCACTTTAGAGCCGCTTACCTCTATGAAAGCTGCCTATATTATTCGGACGCTGGTTGAGTCCAACTTGAAACTGTTCTCTTTTTTCTATAAAAAACCCTTCAGGTTGCATTCTTCCCTTCACTTTATCGTGAAGTTTTTTGAATACTTACCTAAAGGGCGTAATACCAATAGTAATTTTTTAATTTGTCTGCTACTAAGATTACAGTGTAATCAATAACCTAAATCTTTTTATTATTTTATTCGCTGACGAGCGAGTAGGATTCCACCTAAAAGGAACAATACCATACCTCCAAGAATTGAACTCATTTCTGCTGATGTTCCTCCTGTGTTAGGAAGTAATGTTGGCTTATCATTTTCTGTAGTAGGTGGAACTTTTGAATCGCTATTTTTGTCTGTATTTGTGTTTGGAACTGTACCTGGATCTTTCGGATCTGTGCTTGGATCTTTTGGATCTGTGCTTGGGTCTTTTGGATCTGTGCTTGGATCTTTTGGATCTGTGCTTGGGTCTTTTGGATCTGTGCTTGGATCTTTTGGATCTGTGCTTGGGTCTTTTGGATCTGTGCTTGGATCTTTTGGATCTGTGCTTGGGTCTTTTGGATCTACACCTGATTCGTCCTTGATTTTTGTATTCGTGATGTCATAACCATTTACTTCGGATTTGTATCCCGCTACTGGTTGTTCTTTCACTTCATACTTGTACGCTACTCCGTTTGCATCATATACTTGTAGTTTTTCAAACGTGTACTTCCAGTTTGTTGCCACGCTTACTTCTTTCGTGTCAATAACTTTTCCATTTTGTAATAAGTCTACTTTAATGGATATTGGACGATCTATTGCGTTGTTATCATCCCAGACTTTCTTACCACTGATTTCTGTCGTTTCTGTATTTTTGTACGTGTTCGTAATTGTTGTTCCTTCTACTTTTGTTTCGTAGCGGTCAACTTTCACTTCACTTACTGTGTACTTAAACTCATTTCCTTGTCCATCGTACTTTGGTAGATCTTTGAAGCTGAAAGTCCAGTTGCCTTTTTCATCAGCTTTCACTTCTTTTGTTTGGAACTCTGCTCCATTTTGAAGTAATTGAACTGTGATGCCTTCTGGACGTGTGTTGAACTTATTGTTGTAGTCTTCCCAGACTTTCTTACCACTTACTTCTGTTGTTTCTGTACTTTTGTACGTGTTCGTAATTGTTGTTCCTTCTACTTTTGTTTCATAGCGGTCAACTTTCACTTCACTTACTGTGTACTTAAACTCATTTCCTTGTTCATCGTACTTTGGTAAGTCTTTGAAATTGAAATTCCAGTTTCCTTCCTTATCTGCTTCCACTTTCACGTCTTGTAACACTTTATCATTTTGAAGCAATTGTACTGTGATACTTCCTGGACGTGTGTTGAATTTATTGTTGTAGTCTTCCCAGATTTTCTTACCACTTACTTCTGTTGTTTCTGTATTTTTGTACGTGTTCGTAATTGTTGTTCCTTCTACTTTTGTTTCGTAGCGGTCAACTTTCACTTCACTTACTGTGTACTTAAACTCATTTCCTTGTTCATCGTACTTTGGTAGATCTTTGAAGCTGAAAGTCCAGTTGCCTTTTTCATCAGCTTTCACTTCTTTTGTTTGGAACTCTGCTCCATTTTGAAGTAATTGAACTGTGATGCCTTCTGGACGTGTGTTGAACTTATTGTTGTAGTCTTCCCAGACTTTCTTACCACTTACTTCTGTTGTTTCTGTACTTTTGTACGTGTTCGTAATTGTTGTTCCTTCTACTTTTGTTTCATAGCGGTCAACTTTCACTTCACTTACTGTGTACTTAAACTCATTTCCTTGTTCATCGTACTTTGGTAGGTCTTTGAAATTGAAATTCCAGTTTCCTTCCTTATCTGCTTCCACTTTCACGTCTTGTAACACTTTATCATTTTGAAGCAATTGTACTGTGATACTTCCTGGACGTGTGTTGAATTTATTGTTGTAGTCTTCCCAGATTTTCTTACCACTTACTTCTGTTGTTTCTGTATTTTTGTACGTGTTCGTAATTGTTGTTCCTTCTACTTTTGTTTCGTAGCGGTCAACTTTCACTTCACTTACTGTGTACTTAAACTCATTTCCTTGTTCATCGTACTTTGGTAGATCTTTGAAGCTGAAAGTCCAGTTGCCTTTTTCATCAGCTTTCACTTCTTTTGTTTGGAACTCTGCTCCATTTTGAAGTAATTGAACTGTGATGCCTTCTGGACGTGTGTTGAATTTGTTGTTGTAGTCTTCCCAGACTTTCTTACCACTTACTTCTGTTGTTTCTGTATTTTTGTACGTGTTCGTAATTGTTGTTCCTTCTACTTTTGTTTCATAGCGGTCAACTTTCACTTCACTTACTGTGTACTTAAACTCATTTCCTTGTTCATCGTACTTTGGTAGGTCTTTGAAATTGAAATTCCAGTTTCCTTCCTTATCTGCTTCCACTTTCACGTCTTGTAACACTTTATCATTTTGAAGCAATTGTACTGTGATACTTCCTGGACGTGTGTTGAATTTATTGTTGTAGTCTTCCCAGATTTTCTTACCACTTACTTCTGTTGTTTCTGTATTTTTGTACGTGTTCGTAATTGTTGTTCCTTCTACTTTTGTTTCGTAGCGGTCAACTTTCACTTCACTTACTGTGTACTTAAACTCATTTCCTTGTTCATCGTACTTTGGTAGATCTTTGAAGCTGAAAGTCCAGTTGCCTTTTTCATCAGCTTTCACTTCTTTTGTTTGGAACTCTGCTCCATTTTGAAGTAATTGAACTGTGATGCCTTCTGGACGTGTGTTGAATTTGTTGTTGTAGTCTTCCCAGACTTTCTTACCACTTACTTCTGTTGTTTCTGTATTTTTGTACGTGTTCGTAATTGTTGTTCCTTCTACTTTTGTTTCGTAGCCATCAACTTTTACTTCACTTACTGTGTACTTAAACTCATTTCCTTGTCCATCGTACTTCGGTAGGTCTTTGAAATTGAAATTCCAGTTTCCTTCCTTATCTGCTTCCACTTTCACGTCTTGTAACACTTTATCATTTTGAAGCAGTTGTACTGTGATACTTCCTGGACGTGTGTTGAATTTGTTGTTGTAGTCTTCCCAGATTTTCTTACCACTTACTTCTGTTGTTTCTGTATTTTTGTACGTGTTCGTAATTGTTGTTCCTTCTACTTTTGTTTCATAGCGGTCAACTTTCACTTCACTTACTGTGTACTTAAACTCATTTCCTTGTTCATCGTACTTTGGTAGATCTTTGAAGCTGAAAGTCCAGTTGCCTTTTTCATCAGCTTTCACTTCTTTTGTTTGGAACTCTGCTCCATTTTGAAGTAATTGTACTGTGATGCCTTCTGGACGTGTGTTGAACTTATTGTTGTAGTCTTCCCAGACTTTCTTACCACTTACTTCTGTTTTGTCCGTATTCTTGTAAGTATTCGTAATTGTTGTTCCTTCTACTTTTGTTTCGTAGCGGTCAACTTTCACTTCACTTACTGTGTACTTAAACTCATTTCCTTGTTCATCGTACTTTGGTAGATCTTTGAAGCTGAAAGTCCAGTTGCCTTTTTCATCAGCTTTCACTTCTTTTGTTTGGAACTCTGCTCCATTTTGAAGTAATTGTACTGTGATACTTCCTGGGCGTGTGTTGAATTTGTTGTTGTAGTCTTCCCATTTCTTCGTTCCTGAAACTGATATCTTGCCTACTTTTGTATTTGTGATGTCATAACCTTCTACTTTTGATTCATATCCAGCCACCGGCTGTTCTTTCACTTTATACTCGTATGCCTTACCTTCGGCATCATATGCCGCTAATTCTTTGAATTCATACTTCCAATCTGTTTCCGCTGTTACTTCTTTCGTATCTACTACTTTATCGTTTTGTAGTAAGTCTATTTTGATTGTTGTTGGACGATCTTTTGCGTTGTTATCGTTCCATTTCTTCGTTCCTGAAACTGATATCTTGCCTACTTTTGTATTTGTGATGTCGTAACCTTCTACTTTTGATTCATATCCAGCTACCGGCTGTTCTTTCACTTTATACTCGTATACCTTACCTTCGGCATCATATGCCGCTAATTCTTTGAATTCATACTTCCAATCTGTTTCCGCTGTTACTTCTTTCGTATCTACTACTTTATCGTTTTGTAGTAAGTCTACTTTGATTGAACTTGGACGATCTTCCCCGTTATCGCCTTTCCATGTTTTTGTTCCTTCTACCTTTGTTGTTTGTACCACTTTTGTATTCGTAATATCATAACCTTTGACTTCTGTTTGATATCCATCTACCGGTTGTTCTTTCACTTCATACTTGTACGCTACTCCATTTGCATCATAGACTGCTAGGTTGTCAAATTTGTATTTCCAACCGTCTGCCGCTGTTACTTCTTTCGTGTCTACTATTTTCTCATTTTGTAGTAAGTCTACTTTGATTGAACTTGGACGATCTTTCTCGTTGTCGCCTTCCCACATCTTCGTTCCTGAAACAGATGTAGTTTTTACTTTATTTGGAATATCCAGTTCGACTCCATTTTCATCATCTGATTTTATTTCAAACGCTACTTTTTTCTGAGGATCGAAATCAATATAGTCTGGAGCTGAAACCTCTTGTACATAATATTTACCTGGTGATAATTGAGGAGTTTCAACTATCCCTTTTTCATTTGTTTTATATTCGTCCCCAACTTGTTCACCAGACTCTTTATACAACTTAAACGAAACATTCGGAATTACTTTTCCTTTATTTCCTTCAATATGCTTAACAATTTTCAGCTTTCCTTTTGGAACCTTGTTACCAGTAGCACCACCGCCAGCTGTCATATTTTCGACTGGATGAGTACCCGATTCAATAACTAGTTCTTCGTTTGGAACTTGGTAATCAATCGTATAATCATTCTTAAAAGAATCTTGCTTCTTCCCAGCTTCCGTTATAGTAGATGTATAACCAATCGTAAAGGCAGCAAGGCGTGCTTTATCCTTATTAAGCACAACTTTAAATGAATTGTCATCATTAAAGGCAATCGTTCCGTAACCTTGCTTTTCAAACTCTTGTAACGTTAAAGATCGTCGACCTAGATTATCATCTATACTTATATAGAAACTATCCTTATTAAGTGTTTGACCTTCCTGTAAATTATCAGTCACAACAATATCACGACTTAACTCTTCTTTATTTAAGTTTACATTTAAGAACCAACGCACCTCACCCGGCTTACCTCTCATATCACCAGTTTTATAAAAAAACGGCCCCTTTCCAGGATCTGTACCACCACCGCTTGTTGGACCGGTAATTGTTACAGACTGCTTATCTACATTTGTACCAAAATTGGTTTCAATTTCTTTCTTTTCATCCGTTCCTACATTAGCAGCTTCCACGAAAAAGTTTAAATACCCTTCAATATTTTCATGTGTACTCACTTTATCATTAAATGTACATACCACAGTACCTGCAGTGACTTTACAAGTACCATAGTCATTTAATAGAAACTCTGTATCTAATCCTTTTAATTCTGGAGGCAATGTTAATGTTAGTGTGTCTCCAGACTTCAGCTTAAGGCCATCTTTTTCACTGAAGTTTACAGTGACTTTAGTCTGTTGTCCGATAAAAAGGTCTGTTTTATCAATCTTAAAACTATCTACAAGTCCTGCTGTGTTTAACTCTTGTGCATTTGCTACTATAGGTAGCAAACTCTGACCTATAGTAAACATGAAAATCATTATAATCGAAAAAATCGAAGTAACTCTTTTTAAATACATATATTATGTTATCCTCCTATAAAATTAAAAATAGATAAATCCTGGTACAAGCATACTATGACAAAGGTTCTACAATTCAATGTCATTAAGCCAATTTACTAAAATATGTTTGACAGCTATTATCATCTTTTTCTCTTTTTCAATCCTTCTATTACTTAGAAACTTGCAGTTTGGCTCTTATATAGATTCATCTAATATCTCTGACATTTCATTTCTCGTATATACTGTTTAACAAAAACAGATATAGGACAAATTTTGATAAAGAAATTCAAATTACAAGTACACATGAACGGACCATAGAATAACTTCAAAGTCAGAAGAAGACAGTTCGAAAAACACTCACGATAAAACTCATAACAGTCTTTCGTCTTATTATGCCGTAGAGTTCTCGAAATTTCTTCATATTCAGCGCAAACGTTTGCTCTATAAATACAGAAAAATTCGTTACCGACAAGTATGGCATAGCTACTTCACAGTAAATATGCATTTGGTCAACTTCCTTACTTATCCTCCTAAAGAATAACAAGAAGTACCATCTATAATCGAAATTAGCATATCAGCCAAGGAAAGTTCGAACTGTGAAACATACTTGGATACTCGTATTCTAAAAGATGTTATTGAAGATGCGTTTTCTGCCATTATAATTTGCGGTGAAATTGGCCATATGTTAAAACCTTTTGTGTTTAGTTACACAGCCGACCTACACACCGAAACAAGTAGAACAAGAAGCGTTCCACAGCCAGCATTATATAATTAAAAACGCTCTGGATGAAGTATTGTTTGCCTATGCAAGATGATAGTCATATTCTCCAAATTTGAATACAGTGGACCGAATTTGGGGGTAAATAAAAAAGAGTATGATTGTCAACTGATTTCATGTAAATCGCATAGAAATACGAAATTCAGCCTTTTCATTTTTGGAGTATATAAATGAGTGTCGAGAAAAAACACTTTGCCTAATGGGTTCCATGGCTATGTCGAAGAATTAAAATGAGCTTATATATGATGATAATATCAAAACCGAGAGATTTATATCCTTTCATTATTTTTTATCAAATCATGAAAACTTCAATTGTACTATATGTACTATTTTAAACATATCCTCCTAGTTTCTTGACTAAGCTGGAAGTTTTCAAGATTAATTACTAATTGGTTAGATACTTTGTTAGATGAATTGTTATTTTAGTATTTGGCATAGCTGTAACAATGTTTTTTTACAACAATCGCACCATTTCCTAGTAACATTCCACCAACTAATAATACATATATGGATTTTTGATAATTTTACCCCCAGCAGTCTATTATTCTAGAATCGTTCCTAAAAATCAATAGTTAATTGGTACTTTACTATTTTCACTTCATCACCATAACATATACTTGTCACATATATTTATATTAATAAACTGAAATAAAAAAAAGAGACAGCTCTGCCATCTCTTTTTTATTTCAGTTTACCCTCATCAAGACGTACGTGAGGCTCTCCCCCATACGTCTTTTCGTTGATCTTCTTTTTTGACATCTAATCAGTGTATAGACTGATTAGATGTCTTTATATCAACTTGTATATCACTTCTAAACAAAAATAAGTATCTTTTCTTTTGTCTATTACATTTTTTCTGGTGCAGATACTCCTACGATTGCTAATGCATTTTGAAGTGTCGTGCGTACTGCTTTCATTAATTCGTAACGAGCTTTACTTAATTCTAAGTTATCTTGGTTTAATACTTTTTCTGCATTGTAGAAGCTGTGTAATGCTGCTGCTAATTCAAATGCATAGCTTGTAATGCGGTGTGGCAGACGCTTTTGCGCTGCATCCGCAACTACAGCTGGGAATTCACCAAGTTTTTTCAGTAATTCTACTTCTTTCTCAGAAGTAACAAGTTTGTAATTCACGTCTCCGCCTGTAGCTAATCCTAACTCTTCACCTTGACGAAGGATACTGCATACGCGAGCATGAGCATATTGTGCATAGTATACTGGGTTTTCATTAGATTTTGATACAGCTAAGTCCATATCGAAGTCTAAATGAGAATCACCGCTACGCATTGCGAAGAAGTAACGCATTGCGTCCACGCCTACTTCTTCCATAAGCTCACGAAGTGTAACTGCTTTACCTGTACGCTTACTCATCTTCATTTTTTCACCATTTTGGTACAGTTGTACCATTTGGATGATTTCTACTTCAAGTGTTTCTTTATCGTAACCTAGCGCTTGAATAGCAGCTTTCATACGAGGAATGTAACCGTGGTGGTCAGCACCCCAAATGTTGATTAGCTTATCAAAACCACGCTCTAATTTGTCGCGATGGTAAGCGATATCCGGTGTTAAGTATGTGTAAGAACCGTCGTTTTTAATTAACACACGGTTTTTATCGTCACCGTAAGTCATTGAACGGAACCAAGTTGCTCCGCCTTCTTCAAAGATCTCATCACGCTCTTTTAATACTGCAAGTGCAGCATCGATTTTTCCATTTTTGTATAATGATGTTTCTGAGAACCATACATCGAACTTAACACGGAAGCTTTCTAAGTCCTTTTGAAGTTTTGCTAACTCATATTTTAAACCGTATGAACGATAGAACTCATAGCTTTCTTCTGCATCAGCCTTTGCATAACGATCACCAAATTCTTCAGCTAAACGTTTACCGATTCCAATGATGTCCGCACCATGGTATCCGTCTTCTGGCATTTCTTTCTCTAGACCTAAAGCTTGCATGTAACGAGCTTCAACAGAAAGAGCTAAGTTATGAATTTGGTTACCAGCGTCATTAATGTAGTACTCACGAGATACATCGTACCCTGCTTTTGCTAATACGTTACATAAAGTGTCACCTACTGCCGCACCACGTGCATGTCCTAAGTGAAGGTCACCTGTTGGGTTCGCAGATACGAACTCAATTTGTACTTTTTCACCTTTACCAGTATTCGTTTCACCGTAAGCTTCGCCAGCGTTAACGATTGTTGGGATTAAGTCTGTTAAGTAGCTATTATCCATGTAGAAGTTAATGAAACCAGGACCTGCGATTTCAATTTTTTCAATAGAAGCTTTTGCTTTATCGAAGTTTGCAACTAATTCTTCTGCAATCATACGAGGTGCTTTTTTCGCAACGCGTGCAAGTTGCATTGCCATATTTGTAGAGAAGTCACCATTTGTTTTATCTTTTGGAGATTCTAATACAACGCTTGGAATTTGTTCTTCTGTTGCTAATTCTGCCTTTAATACAGCGGCTTGAATTTCTTCTTTAATCAATCCTTTTACTTGTTCTAAAGAATTCATTATTTTGCCTCCTTCAAATTAATTGTAATTGTATATCTGCCAGCTTCTTGTTCACTTAGAAGCAATGCGTACGTTAAGAAGAGTTGTCCTTTTTTCTTTTCATCCGACCATTTAAAAAGAACGTTATCAGTTTTCGTTTGCAATGCAAACGTACCAAGTTCACTCGTATACGTACCAGTTGTCCATTCACCTTTCACATGCGTCTGACGCATAGAAATAGCACCTGAACGCATAATGAGAACTTGTTCATCTTGAATTTTAATAATTGTTTTCACTTCGCCTTGTTCGTTCGGCTCTTGGAATGTTATATATGTACCTTGACCTTTTACATAGTATTGACCATTTGCTTCAAAAGCAACGGTTTCCTTCCTCGCCCCTTCACGGATTTCTGTTACGAAATGAACGTGTACCGGCAAGCCTGCAAGTTGTTTCTTCACGTCTTGCACACCCTTCAAATGTTATAGATATTAAATATTACTTATAATAAATCACTTTTCCTATCATATCAAAAAAAGATGCTGTCTGTCTGCTGAAAAATCAGGAAAACTCCTTTTCAAAAAATAATTCACCGCCCCTTTATTTCACATGTTAAAATATTTTTTAAATCTAAATATTCCTTCATTTAAAGGAGCGAATCTAATGTTACCAAAAAAATTGAAAAAAGGTGATGAAATAAGGGTTATTTCACCATCTTGTAGTTTAAGTATTGTCTCAAATATGAACCGAGAGCTTGCTACGAAAAGATTAACCGATATGGGCTTTCAAGTCACATTCTCAAAAAACGCTGATGAGATAGATCGTTTTTCTTCCTCCTCTATTTCTTCACGAGTTCAAGATCTTCATGCAGCATTTAGAGACCCTAATGTAAAAGCAATTTTGACGACACTTGGCGGATATAACTCTAACGGCTTATTGAAACATCTCGATTACGATTTAATTCGCGAAAACCCAAAGTTTTTCTGCGGTTATTCTGATATTACTGCTTTAAATAACGCAATTTATACAAAAACAAGTCTTATTACATATTCAGGTCCTCACTTCTCTTCATTTGGAATGGAGAAAGGTCTCGAGTATACAACCGATTACTTTTTTAAATGCTTAACTTCTAATGATTCTATTGAAATCCTACCATCTGAAACGTGGAGCGATGATTCTTGGTATATAGATCAGAAAAATCGAGAATTTATTAAAAATGAAGGATATATTTCGATTCAAGAAGGAGAAGCTACAGGGGATATTATCGGCGGAAATATGAGCACTTTAAATTTACTACAAGGTACACCATATATGCCAAGCTTACGAGATAAAGTTTTATTTCTTGAAGAAGATAGTTTAACGGGAAAAGCTACACTTAAAACTTTCGATCGATATTTACACTCTCTTATGCAGCAAACTGATTTTGAATACGTAAAAGGTATCGTTATAGGAAGAATGCAAAAAGGAGCAGAATGTATGATAGAGGACATTCAAGAAATGATTGCTTCGAAGCCTGAACTTGCACATATCCCTATTATTGCAAATGCAAATTTCGGACATACAACTCCAATCTTTACTTTCCCAATTGGCGGAAGGGCAAAAATCATTTCTAATAAAGAAAGTTCAGCTATCACCATTTTAACGCACTAAAAAAGGAGCGAACGATTCGCTCCTTTTATGGTTTTTCTATTTTTTGCAACGCTTTTTGCGGGATTGATTCTTTCGAGATTTCAGCCCATCCTTTTCCCTGCATACCTTTTGCATAAATTTTTATAAAAGCACCCGTATGCAATTCACGGTTCACCATTCTTTTAATAACTTGTAGCTTTCCATCTTCTGTATACCCTTTAAATGTATACAAATATTCATCGTCTTTTTTCTCACTTTTATCTATAACAGCATAATAATCTTGTATTTCTTTATTTGAAAAGAAGTTGTCTACAAAAGCATGCACACCTTCTGTTTTTGTGTTTAAATAATACGCTGTTCCTCCTAAAATAATGGCGAACACAGCTAAAACTTTAATTACCAATTTCATAAATGCGCCTCCTGTTTGCACTGCTTTCTCACTAACCGTATGTCTATACCTGTATTATACGAAAAAAAGCATACTATACTCTATCGAAATGCCTTACACTTTCCTTACATTATTGTAAGAGTTTTTCACCTTACAGTAATTTCCCAATAAAAAATTTTTCCGTTTAACAAACTTTTATATTATTATTGAATGATACAAATTTTTATTACAAAAATCAAAGGAGACAGTTTTCAAATGGCTATCTTGCAAGGTTTAGCACTATTACTTGTTGTACTTTGTCTATTTACACTTTTCAGTTACCGTGCGCCTTACGGAATGAAAGCGATGGGTGCTTTAGCTAATGCAGCAATCGCAAGTTTTCTTATTGAAGCATTTCACCGTTATATTGGTGGAGAAATGTTTCATAATGACTTTTTGCAATCAGTAGGAGAAGCTTCTGGTAGTATGAGCGGTGTCGCAGCGGCAATTTTAGTCGCATTAGCAATCGGTGTCTCACCCGTATACGCTGTTTTAATCGGTATCGCTACTAGCGGATTCGGTATTTTACCAGGATTTTTCGCTGGATACGTTTGTGCCTTTGTCGTGAAGTTTCTCGAAAAGAAATTACCAGCTGGTGTAGAGTTTTTAGCAATTCTATTTATCGCTGCACCAATTTCACGTGGAATGGCCATGCTTATGGATCCACTCGTTAACGCAACACTTGGTAAAATCGGTTCTATGATTTCAGTTGCAACTACAGAAAGTCCTATCATTATGGGTATTATGCTTGGTGGATTAATAACAGTTATTTCTACATCTCCATTAAGTTCTATGGCACTAACTGCAATGCTTGGATTAACAGGTTTACCAATGGCAATTGGTAGTCTTGCCGTAGCAGCTTCTGCACCAATGAACTTTATTTTCTTTAAACGACTAAAAATTTGTTCAAAGAAAGATACAATCGCTGTAGCAATCGAGCCGTTAACACAAGCCGATGTTGTCTCAGCAAACCCAATCCCTATTTATATGACCAACTTTGTTGGCGGTGCGCTTGCCGGTATTATTACGTCGCTATTCCAGCTCGTTAATAATGCACCAGGGACAGCATCACCAATTCCAGGACTTCTCGTCTTGTTCGGATTCAATGATGTAATAAAAGTAACGCTCGCTGCTGTACTATGTGGAATCGTTACCACTATTGTTGGATACATCGGATCAATTGTATTCCGCAAATATCCAATCCGTTCTGCTGATGAAATTCGCGGAATTACTTCGGAAGAGAAAGTTGCGTAAAGAAATGGAGCTATTCTCATCGTTTGAGAATAGCTCTTTTTTATGTCGCGTGACGGTAAGTGAAATTATTTTGAACACAACTCCACATATATCGACTTAACTACTAAATAAGACAATAATAACCTACCTATTATAAAAGAAGCCGGCTCAAAACACTTTTTGAGTCGGCTTCACTTTTATTTTATCTAGCTACAGCAGCTAGAATCTCCGCTTTTACTTCACCCAGCCGAGCAGCATTTCCCGCACGAATTTGCTTGCTGCAACTGGTGTTTGATCACTATGGTCGTAGACTGGAGCTACTTCTACTAAATCTGCTCCAACTACATTTATATTTGAATTTGCAATTGCTACGATGGAATCTAATAGTTCTTTAGATGTGATACCTCCAGCCTCTAACGTTCCTGTTCCAGGAGCATGAGCTGGGTCTAATACGTCAATGTCAATTGTGACATAGACTGGACGTCCTGCAAGTTTCGGTAATACTTCTTTTAACGGTTCTAACACGTCAAATTTGTATAAGTTCATACCTACTTCTTTTGCCCATTCGAATTCTTCCTTCATTCCAGAACGAATACCGAAAGAATATACGTTTTCCGGACCAATTAAATCGCACACTTTACGAATTGGTGTAGAGTGGGATAAAGGCTCTCCCTCATATGACTCACGTAAGTCAGTATGGGCATCCATATGGATGATTGCTAAATCCGGATATTTTTTTGCCATTGCCTTAAAAATTGGCCAAGACACTAAGTGCTCACCGCCGAGACCTAGTGGAAACTTACCGGCATCTAAAAGTTTTGATACATACTCTTCAATCATGTCTAAGCTGCGTTGTGCATTTCCGAATGGTAATGGGATATCACCCGCATCAAAATATTTTACCTCTTCTAGTTCACGATCTAAATACGGACTATATTCTTCAAGACCGATTGATACTTCACGAATACGTGCAGGGCCAAAGCGAGATCCTGGACGGAAACTTACTGTCCAATCCATAGGCATCCCGTAAATAACTGCCTCTGACTCTTCAAAACTTGGATGACTTTTAATAAATACTTTACCTGAATAAGCTTCATCAAAACGCATATTCTTTTCCTCCTTATGTGGAACTTAAGGTATCCCAACCTTTCACTATTTCTCAAATTTGGAGCGCATTGCTCCTCTTTCTCGATTTACCTGGGCCTTCTTGTTATCACAAGAAGACTACTTCATTTGTAGCAGTGTAAGTAACTAGCATGTTCAAGCCTTCTAGACAAACACCTTAAATGAGTTACTTACACTTTATTTATTTCAATTTAACGCTCTTACTTAATTAAATCGCCAACAAATTTCGGTAATGCGAATGCTGCATTGTGTAATTCTTTTGTGTAGTATTTCGTTTCGATTTCGTGGAAACGCTCTTCACTTACTTCTAGTGGATCATGTTTTTTAGATCCGATTGTGAATGTCCAAAGTCCACTTGGGTAAGTTGGAATGTTCGCTGTGTATAAACGAGTAATTGGGAAGATCTCCTTTACGTCTTTAAACACAGTTGTAATTAGTTCTGGTGTGAACCAAGGGTTGTCCGTTTGTGCAACGAAAATACCATCTTCTTTTAACGCTTTAGAAATTCCAGCGTAGAAGCCTTTTGTAAATAGGTTTACTGCTGGGCCTACTGGCTCAGTAGAATCTACCATAATTACGTCATATTCATTTTCGCTTTCTGCGATGTGTAGGAAACCGTCTCCTACTTTTACTTCTACACGCTCATTATCTAATGCGCCTGCAATTGATGGTAAGTATTGTTTAGAGTACTCAATTACTTTTCCATCGATTTCAACAAGAGTTGCTTTCTTTACGCTTGGGTGTTTTAACACTTCACGAATAACACCACCATCGCCACCGCCTACAACTAATACGTTTTCAGGGTTTGGATGTGTAAATAAAGGTACGTGCGCTACCATTTCATGATAAACGAACTCGTCCTTTTCTGTTGTCATAACCATGCCATCTAAAATAAGCATGTTTCCGAACTCTTCCGTTTCAACCATATCAAGTTTTTGGAATTCTGTTTGCTCCGTATGTAATGTGCGGTTAATACGCGCCGTAATTCCAAAATGCTTTGTTTGTTTTTCAGTGAACCATAGTTCCATCGTACAATCACGCCTTTCAATGCAAATTTATAATAGGGACATCATTAATGTCCCCTAACAAAAATAAAACAAAACATCCAAAAAGTATAGTTAAAAGTACAAAAATACCGAAAATATATTTTAGTCAGAGGGTTCTAACATATATGCGAAAAGGGTTTGCTTTGTAATAGGAAAGAAAACCCTTTCTTAAGAAAGGGTTTTTGTCTCTATTTCTACCGGATTACGAATCGGAATTAAGATCATTACGCAACCAACTAACACAACAATTCCACCGACTAAAAACGGACTTTGTGGTGAAACTGTATGACCGATGATTCCTGATAAAATTGGAGCAATCGCGCCTCCTAACCAACGAACGAAGTTATAAACACCTGATGTAACAGATCTTTCATAAGGTGAAATATCCATTACATAACTTGTAAATAACGCGTTATTTAACCCGGATGCTAATCCTGATAGAACGATTAACGCGATTTGTAACCACATGATTTTAACGAAAAATAGTGCAATTAAGAAAATCGCAAATACGAGTAAACTACCTTTTAACAATGTTTTTGGTTCAAATTTACCTTCTAGCTTATGCGCTAAAATTGCTGATCCGTAAGCTAACGCTAATCCCCATCCGCAAAATACAAATCCTAATTGAATAGCAGATAAATGCATAATCAGTGGTGAATATGCTAACACGACGAAAAATCCGTAGTAGTATAACATTCCCGAAATAGCACCTTGCATAAACGGCTTATATTTCACCAGGTTAAGTAATTCCCCTACGCCTGCCGCTTTACGCTTCACTTTTCGCTCCGGTTCTTTTACAAAAAAGAAAACTAAAATAAATGCTAAAAAAATTAAAATACTCGTTGCGAAAAATGGGTAACGCCAAGAATGTCCACCTAATATACCACCTAACAATGGACCACCTGCCATCCCTAAACCGATAGCTGCTTCATATAATCCTACTGCTTCATGAACTTCTTTACTTAATGCTATTAAAAGTGTCATTGCTGTAGCAAAAAACATCGCATTTCCTAATCCCCACCCAGCGCGGAAAAGAGATAATTGAGCAATCGTTTGCGATATACCACATATAAATGCAAATACAGTTACAATCGCAAGACCGATCGTCATCATTCGTTTATCACCAAATCTTGATGCAAATATTCCAGCTGGTAACATCATAATTGCCATCGTCAAAATATAGGCTGTAAATAACATCTCGACTTGCCAATGCGAAGCACCAATTTGTTCAGCAATACTTGGTAAAATTGGATCGACTACTCCTATACCTGAAAAGGCAAGGAAGGTAGCCACCACTGTAATCAATCTCCCTAATTTTTGTTTGCTCTCCATTTTGATTACTCTCCTTTTGTATTCTCTAAAAATGTAACCGCTCGGCTTAAACTATCCTCTAGCTCCGCCTTCACGCGCTGCATTTGCTCCATTTTCTCGTCTAACGTTTGCACTTGTTTTTCGAGCATCTCTTTAATCTCATGAATAACTTCACGGTCACGAGGATTTTCACTATTTCTTCTTTGTTCCATTCTTTCTTTTAACGATAAGAAATGTTGCATTTCTTGAAGCGTAATTCCTAGCACTTCTTTCGCTTCCACAATCTTTTTAATTCTTGCAATGTCCTCATCTGTATACAGGCGAATGTTCCCCTCACTTCGTTCTGGGGGATGAATTAAACCAATTTCCTCATAATAACGAAGTGTACGCTTTGTTAAACCAACTTGCTTTGTTACTTCATCGATTTTATACATGTTTATTCCTCCCTTCACTTAATTATTACATTTTACGTTAACGTTAACTTTTATGCAACTGTTAGACTTTTGTAAATGTTTGTCCTATTCAATTGTATTTTTTCCAAGGCAGTTTCATAATGAAGAAAAAGAGATGATAAGGAGATTTTCACATGAATAAACCACTTATTTTCGCTCACCGCGGGGTAAAAGGGACACATCCAGAGAATACGATGATTGCCTTTCAAGAAGCCGAGCGCATTGGTGCTCATGGAATTGAACTTGATGTCCATTTATCAAAAGATGGTGAACTTGTCGTAATTCACGACGAAACTGTCGATCGTACGACAAATGGTATAGGACTTGTTTCTGAAAAAACTGTAGAGGAATTACAAACTCTAGATGCTGGTAGCCATAAAGATCCTTCTTTCCATGAAGCAAAAATTCCAACGTTACGCGAAGTATTCATTTGGCTATCTACAACAAATTTACAACTTAACATTGAGTTAAAAACAGATGTGATTCACTATCCTAATATTGAAGAGAAAGTTGTTGCTCTTGTTCGAGAATACCATCTATCTAATCAAATTGTATTCTCATCATTTAACCATGACTCTGTTTCATTATTAGCAGAGATAGCCCCTGAAATCCCAAGGGCGATTTTATATGATACGCCACTTGCTGATCCTATTGCTGAAGCTAAAATCAGAGAAGCAACTGGTTTACATCCAAACTTTCAGCTATTAACAAAAGAATTTGTTCAATTTGCGCAAAAACAAGGGTACGTTTTCCGCCCTTATACAATTAACGAATATAAAGATTTACAAACTATGATTGACTATGGCGTAGATGTCATCATTACCGATTGGCCAGCACGTGCCTTTGAGCTCCTTTCTTAATTGAAGGGGCTTTTTTGTTTTCAAAATTTCATTGTTTAAAATAAACCAAAACCCTCAATACTAATACAATAATGCTTGTATTAATGAGGGGCTGAAAAAGATGGATCAAACTATGAATCCAAAACTTAAAAAATATAAACGTCTTTTCTTCACCGTAATGTTTTCTTGTGTTCTTTTGTTCGTTTTTTCCTTTTTCATTATCATTATAGCTGCAAAAATTATGGGACCTCCCCCTGTTGCAGTTCCGCAAACGAGTGTCTTTTACGCTAATGATGACACCGTTATAGGACAAAGTAATGAAATACAAAAACGCTATAATGTATCTCTTGATGAAATTTCTCCTTATGTAAAAGAGGCGACACTATCTATTGAAGATCAACGATTCTACAAACATCATGGCTTTGATATGAAGCGCATTGTTGGTGCCATTGTTGCCGATTTAAAAGCAATGGCAAAAGTACAGGGCGCTAGTACGATTACACAACAGTATGCTCGTAACCTATACTTAGATCATGATAAAACGTGGAAACGTAAACTATTAGAAGCAATGTATACCGTTCGCCTTGAAGTAAACTACAATAAAAATCATATTTTAGAAGGCTATTTAAATACAATTTATTACGGGCACGGTGCTTACGGAATCGAAGCTGCTTCTCGCCTGTATTTTGATAAAACTGCAAAAAAATTAACATTAGCAGAAGCTAGTATGCTTGCAGGGATCCCGAAAGGACCTAGTGTCTACTCTCCCTTTTTAAAAGAAGAACGTGCTAAGGGACGCCAATCTCTCATATTAGATGAAATGGTAGAACAAGGGTATATTACGAAACAGCAAGCAGCTTCAGCAAAAAAAGAACCGCTAACTTTCGCCTCATTAGATACGAAACAAGTGGCAGAGGTCGCGCCTTATTTCCAAGATGCTGTACAAGCTTCTCTTCTTCGGGATATCGGATTAGATGAGCAAGCCTTACAACGAGGTGGCTTACGTATTTATACAACGTTAAATCCTAAGTTACAATCTGTAGCAGAACAAGCTGTCAAAGATCATATACCTGAAACAGCAAATATACAAACTGCCCTCGTCTCTATGAATCCAAAAACAGGTGAAGTGGCTGCTCTCGTTGGAGGAACTGATTATAATACGAGTCAATTTAACAGGGCTACACAAGCTGTTCGTCAGCCTGGCTCTACATTTAAGCCATTTCTATATTACGCAGCCTTGGAACGAGGATTCACCCCTACTACGCGCTTAAAAAGCGAATACACTGTATTCACTTTAGGTGACGGCGTTTCAAAGTATAAACCGAAAAACTATAAAGATTATTATGCAGATGATTTCGTAACGATGGCACAAGCTCTCGCAGTCTCTGATAACATATATGCTGTGAAAACAAATTTGTTTTTAGGAGATGACACGCTCGCAAAAACAGCAAAGCAATTCGGAATTAAGAGTGCATTAAAAGATGTGCCTTCTCTAGCCCTCGGTACGTCTCCTGTAAAACCGATTGAAATGGTGAACGCTTATAGCATGTTTGCAAACGGCGGAAAAGAAGTAAAACCTATCTTTATTCGCCGCATTATGGATCATGAAGGGAACATGTTATACGACGCTCATTTGGAGAGTAAACAAGTTCTCGATAAGAGCAAAGCATTTGTGATGGAAGAAATGATGACAGGCATGTTTAATAAAAAACTAAGTAGTTATGCCGCTGTGACCGGACAATCGATGTTATCCAAACTATCAAGAACATATGCCGGAAAGTCTGGTTCTACTGAAACAGATAGTTGGATGATCGGATTTACTCCGCAACTTGTAACAGGGGTTTGGATTGGATACGATCAACCTAAATCCATTTCAAATGTAGCAGAACAAGGATACGCGAAAAAAATATGGACCGATACAATGGAAAAAGGATTGGATGGACAGCCTAAAAAAGAGTTCAAACAGCCAACAGATGTTGTTGCAGTCGATGTTAACCCTGAAAACGGTAAGATTGCTACAAAAAATTGTCCAATTTCAGTTAAAATGTATTTCGCTAAAGGCACAGAACCGACTGAATATTGTATGGATCATGTCGATGATAAAGAGGAATTTGAAAAAACTACTGAGGAAAAGAAAAAAACAAGTTGGTGGAAAAAATATCTTCCATGGTAAGAAAATAGCTGACGGTGGCCCGTCAGCTATTTTTTATTCACCTAATAATGCATGACGCAATTCTTCACTAGACTCGTTCCAAATTGCTTCATTATGCTCTTTTAAGAATGTACCAAGTACTTTCTTAGATGATTCATCCATATGATCAATCATGATGTGGCGCTTTAATGATTTATCCATTTTGTTTACATGCTCCGGAAGTGATTTATATCCGCGGCGAATTTCACGGTCAACTGTCATTTCACAAGCAGTTACACCTGCGTAATAAGCACCATTTGGTGTTCTTTCAATTGTTACCCAAACAAGCCAAAATGGTTTTCCGTTTGGAACTTCATCTTTATTTGTTAAAAATTTAATACCTTTTTCTACTGTACTACGCGCATGCATCGCACCGATATCAACGAACGCAGTTTTCTCTAATACATCAACAAATACAGGAGAAATATTTTCTAAGCTTAATGCCCCAACACCAAAACCACCATGTCCATCTGTTGAGTCATTCTTCACGATATTAAAACCGATTTTTTTCTTTTTCTCTGTCATATGTAAATTCCTCCTCGCTTAATAACTATAGGAGCCCAAAAATAGGCGCAATGATACTTTGTAAAAATACTAATACATATGGAATAACAACATTGAAAATAGGTTGAATTGTGTAATTGCTAAGCGGTGTAATAACAAGAATTAATAACGCAATTGCTCCATACTTTTCATATTGTGTCATTTTCGCACGAATATTTGCTGGTGCTAAATCTTCCACAACGCGATAACCATCAAGTGGCGGGATTGGTAATAAGTTAAATACAAGTAAAACAATATTAAGCATAATAAAAATCTGGAAGAATTGACCCAGCGTATCTGCTACTGCAGGTGGAATCGCATCTAACACACCAAATGTTATTAAGCTATACCAAATAATTAAACCAATTGCACTTAAAATTAAATTACTGATCGGTCCCGCAATAGAAACCAATATTCCCGCAAGACGCGGTCTTTTAAAGTTATACGGGTTAACAGGTACTGGTCTTGCCCAACCGAATCCAAGAATTAGTACAGCAATCATACCGATAGGATCTAAATGAGCCATCGGTGATAACGTTAAACGTCCTTGCTTTTTCGCTGTATCGTCTCCAAATTTATATGCAACATACGCATGTGCAAATTCATGCACAGATAGCGCAATAATAATCGCCATTGCTACCAATGGAATTTGTTGCAACGGGTATCTAAATAACTGATCCATAACTCATCTCCTCTTCAATATGTCAAAAAAAGAAATTATTTGTTTTTTCGATTGTTCTTCCTCATAATCCGCTATAATAAGAGTGTAACTTACATAAAAGGAGCGATTGTACATGCCATACGTAACAGTGAAAATGCTAGAAGGACGCACAGAGGAACAAAAGAAAGCTCTTGCTGAGAAAGTAACAGCAGCAGTAAGCGAAACAACTGGTGCTCCTGAAGAAAACATCGTTGTTTTCATCGAAGAAATGTCTAAAAACCATTATGCAGTTGGTGGAAAACGCTTAAGCGACAAATAATCTCAAATTTTTTCATAAGAAGCAGTTCTTAGCTGCTTCTTATTTCTTTCCCTCTAACAACTCGATAATTCTCTCTTTATATTTTCCTCTTCTTCCATCTTCATAGATTAAATCATGCGGATAGAATAATTTTTGATCCGTTCGCTTCTTACCTGTAATCGCCTCAACAATATCCGATTCACGCGAAAGCTCTCTAAGTTCCCCATTCGGCATAAGAAGTAAGATTGGTAGACGTTCTTCTTCTTCTCCTGCACGATAAAAGTCATACGGTAAGTCTGATGTTGAATCAACAACTAAATAATACTCTGGATCGAGTCCAATCTTTTTAAATAAGCTACTTAATTCCATCCAATTATCTAAACCGTGCTTATCAGTAAACTCTACGTATTTAAATAGATTTCTGTTCATAAAGCGGCGGCATAAATCACTTAAAATTTGATCTTCTTCGTCTTGCCATACTTGGAAGTAATAATACATTACGTTCTCGTCTAACTTTAAATAATCCTCTACTGTTACTTCTTCTTCAAATAAAGAATAGAAATGAACAGGATGATTTTTAAACGCATAATACTTCTCATGCAACGATTTAGCTCGGTGTAAAATCTTCGTTAAAATAACTTCTGCACTACGTGTTACCGGATGGAAATATACTTGCCAATACATTTGATAACGGCTCATAATATAATGCTCTACAGCATGCATACCACTATTTTTAATGACAACTTGATTACCGTACGGGCGCATGACACGCAGTATGCGCTCCATGTCAAAGTTCCCATACTTTACACCAGTAAAATATGCATCTCTTAATAAATAATCCATACGATCAGCATCAATTTGGCTTGAAATCATACTAATCGCTAATTTATTAGTAGATGTTTTCGCAATGACATCTGCTACCTTTTGCGGGAAATCCTTATCAACACGGCTTAGCACACGATTAATTTCCGTATCACCAACGATAATCTTTTGCGTAAATTTCTCATGATCTAACGAAAATACTTTTTCAAACGAGTGAGAAAATGGGCCGTGACCGACATCATGAAGTAATGCCGCACATAAACATAACAATCTATCTTCAGCATTCCAGTTCGGTCTGCCATCAAACACATCATCAATCATACGACGAATAATTTCATATACACCTAACGAATGAGTAAAGCGACTATGCTCTGCACCGTGAAATGTAAAAAATGTCGTTCCAAGCTGCTTAATACGGCGCAAGCGTTGAAATTCTTTCGTTCCGATTAAATCCCAAATAACGCGATCACGCACGTGCACATATTTATGTACTGGGTCTTTAAACACTTTTGTTTCGCTGAGTTTGTCGTTTAAATATACCACCTTCCGACATCCCCCTTCCTTTACTACATTCTTACTTTATATTATAAACGAAATAAGAAACAGAAAGAAATGAAAGACTATATTAATTCCTGTTATATAAAGAAAAATCACTTTTACCGACGTAAAAGTGATTTTTCTTTATATATTATTTTCCTAAAACAAACTCAGCAACTTCGTCTAAGATCATTTCTTTACCTAGTGGGAAGTATCCTTTGTTTAGGTCTTCATTACTAATTGTGAATACGTGATTGTTTTTAACAGCGTTCATATTTTTCCAAATTGATTCTTCTTGGAATTCTTTTAGACGCTGAGAACCGTCACCAGTTGTAAATACGAATAAGTAATCTGGATTGTAATCGATTAAAGCTTCTTTTTGTACTTGTACTAGCGGTTTGTCCGTTGGTGTACCTTTAACTGCTGGTAACTTTAAGTCATTAAAGATTACGCTACCGTAACCGTAGTCACCGTATACGCGGAAAGCATTTGGATATGCAGCCATTTTCATGAATGTTGCATCACCAGTTTTAGCGATGATTTTGTCATGTAATTTGCTTGCTTTTTCATCATACTGTTTGAACCATTCTTTTGTTTCTTTCTCTTTACCTAAGATTTGACCTACTTCTTCGAATTTTGGACGCCATTGGTCTAATGGAGTTTTCAACATAACTGTTGGTGCAATTTTAGATAATTGATCATAAATTTTTTCTTGGCGATTGTTTACAAGAATTAAGTCTGGTTTTGCGGCAGCTACTGCTTCGATGTTAATTTTATCGCCCCAAGCAGAACCTACTGGTTTCACACCTTCTAATTTCTTTGCAATATGTCCATCAATTTTTTCTTGTGTTGTATTTGCAGTAATAATCGGTTTCATACCGAAAATTAATAATTCTTCTGTTGAACCACTAAGGTCAGCAATTTTCTTTGGATTTGCAGGAATTTTAATTTCCCCTTTTGCATGCTGTACAGTGCGCTCTTCAACCTTCGCATCTGCTTTCTTTTCTTCTTCTTTGTTAGAGCAAGCTGCAAATAGTACAGAAGTAACAACTAGTACCATTGCTAATAGTGCCATTTTAAAATTCTTCATATTCCCACTCCTTCTAGCTGTATTTCTCTTATAATTTGCATGTAACTATAAGAAACGAAAACAACATTTAATTAATATATTTTTATTAATTGTTGTTTATAGCCCGTTCTAACGGGCGTTCAACTTCCCATCTATGGGTAAGAAGCTCAACGTCCATTAGACCCCCCCTCTCACCTCTTTAAGAGGGGGAAATTCTATTAATTATGCTTTTTTACGCAATTGATTATTAATCATCGCTAAATCGTATGTTAAACAAATCGGTTTACAGTTTACTGGACATGGAACGATTTGCGCTTCAATCTCAAATACGTTACGAAGTGTTTCACTCGTCATAACTTCATCTGGCGTTCCTTGTTTCATTAACTTACCTGCTTTTAATGCAATCATATGATCAGAGAAACGAGAAGCATGATTTAAATCGTGAATAACCATAACAATCGTTCTGCCTTCTTCTTTGTTTAACTTCTTCAGTAAGTTTAATACTTCAAGTTGATGAGCCATATCTAAATATGTTGTTGGTTCATCCAACACGAGTAAATCTGTTCCTTGTGCAAGAGCCATCGCAATCCATACACGCTGACGCTGACCACCTGATAAAGCTTCTGCTGGGCGATTTGCAAATTCTGTCATCCCCGTCACTTCAAGTGCCCAATGAATGTAGCGATAATCCTCTTCTTTCAATGTTCCAAATCCTTTTTGATGAGGAAAACGTCCATATGAAACAAGTTCAAACACAGTAAGGCCTGTTGGCACTTCTGCAGTTTGTGGCAAAATCGCCATTTTCTTTGCGATTTCTTTCGTTGGCTGTTTCTCAATTGCTTTTCCATCAAGATAAACAGTACCTCGCTTTGCTTTCAAAATACGAGAAGCCGTTTTTAATAATGTGGATTTCCCACAACCATTTGGTCCAATAATCGTTGTAATTTGTCCTTCCGGAATTTCAACTGTTAATCCATCTATAATTAACCCTTCATTATAGCCAACAGATACCGCATCAACTGCTAAAGTTGCCATACAAAAAGCCTCCCTTTATTTTGTCCTCATAAGTAAATATATGAAATATGGTGCGCCAATTACAGAAATAACAAGACCGACCGGTATTTCTGAAGTTGGTAACACACTTCTTGAAATTACATCTGCAAATAAAAGCAAGAACGTTCCTATTAATGCAGCTGTTGGTAGCATAATTTGATGTTTACCACCAACGAGGCTTCTCGCTAAGTGCGGAGCCATTAAACCGATAAAACCAATGCCGCCCGCAACAGCGACAGATGCACCCGCTAAACAAACTGCAATAAATAATAATTTACGTCTTTCTTTTTCTACGTTTACACCAAGGCCAACTGCTGTAGAGTCGCCTAAATTCATTACATTTAATATGTGCGCTTTACTAATGGCAAGTGGTAAGAAAATAACCATCCATGGGAGTACACTTAGTACGAACTTCCAATCTGTTCCCCATAAACTTCCTGCCAACCAAATCGTTGCAAAGCGGAAGTCGTTCGATGTCATCTTCATGGAAAAAATTAAACTAACAGCACCAAATCCGGCTGCAACAGCGATACCAACAAGAATTAATCGAGTTGATGAAACGCCGTCTTTCCATGCTAGTAAATAAATAATAACCGCTGCCAATATCGCACCAACTAGCGCGAAGAATGGAAGGATAAATACAGATAAAAATGTACCAGTTCCAACTTTTCCAAAGAAAAAGTAGACGAATACAACAACTGTTAATCCCGCTCCGGCGTTAATACCGATAATACCTGGATCAGCAAGTGGATTTCGTGATAACCCTTGCAAAATTGCACCTGACATAGCTAATGCAGAACCAACTAATATAGCAATAACCATACGTGGCATACGAAATTCAAATAAAATAACAGATTGATCTTCTGCACCTAATCCAACCAATGACTTTAATACATCCATTGGAGGTATTTTAAATGTTCCTGTATTTAAGCTTACTAAAAATACAGCAACGATTAATCCTACTAAAATCGTTAAAATAGAAACGTTCTTCTTTGTTAAGACGCTCGTCCTCACATTTTCCCTCTCCCTTCGTTACGTGCTAAGTAGAGGAAGAATGGAACTCCAATTAGCGCTGTAATTGCTCCAATTGGCGTTTCAAATGGTGGATTAATAACGCGAGATAACATATCTGCACATTCAATTAACAATCCCCCTAAGACCGCAGAACATGGAATAACCCATCTATAATCTGAGCCTACAAGGAAACGAGTCATATGTGGAATTACAAGACCAACAAATCCAACTGATCCTGCCATAGAAACCGCAGAACCCGTTAATACAAGAACAAGTACTGTCCCAATGAATTTAATTAATGTAGTATTTTGACCTAGCCCAATCGCAATCTCTTCACCAAAGCTTAAAATGGTAATATATCTCGACATCATAATTGCTATAATGAGACAAACAAGACCAATCGGTACCAACATATTAATACTTTGCCATTTCACTCCGGCAACGCCGCCTGCATTCCACATACTCACCTCTTGGGCAAGATTGAAGTACAATGCGATTCCAGATGAAATTGCTCCTAATAAAGCACTAATTGCAGCTCCAGCTAAAGCTAATTTCACAGGTGTTAATCCACCTGGTGAAGAAGACCCAATACCATATACAATGCTCGCTCCAAACGCAGCTCCAATAAAAGATGCTATAACAAACATTAAATAAGGTGAATTAGGGAAGAATGCATACATAATTGCAATCCCGAATACAGCACCATCTGTAATCCCCATTAACGATGGTGATGCAAGTGGATTCCGTGTCATCCCTTGCATAATTGCTCCTGATACTGCTAAAAAGGCACCTGCAACTACGCCTCCTATTGCTCTAGGCATGCGAAGTTCTTGAATTACGTTATGATGCGTTATAGACCCATCAAACTGAAATACAGCTTGCCAAACGGTCTTTAAACTAATATCTGCAGCACCAAACGAAATAGAAACTGCCATGCTTAAGGCTAACAAAATTGTGCCTGCTATTAAAATAATAGAGGCAACGAGCGGTCTGCTCTTAATCTCTTTAACATTCACATCTTGCTGTTCTATACTCCTTGCGCTCGCTTCCATCCCTCAACCATCCTAACCAACAACATATATTTAATAAAATGAAATTTATTCTCAAATAGTAATAAAAAATTAGATGAATTGATATTCTCCTGATAATGATTCTCAGAATCAGACACTTTCTATTCTACCTACCACGTCAAAAGACTGTCAACCATTATTTTGAAATACGAATTCATACAAAACGCTATCTTATGGACATAAAAAAAGAAGAGTAATCTGTTCACTCTTCTTTTTCTTACTTATTTAACTTTGCTTCAATTTTTACAATTAATTCGTCTTCTGTTGGAGCCGCAACTGGACGATTATTTACAAACGCGAATGATTTTTTACGACCAGGGCCACAGTAAGACTGACATGCAACCTCAATCGTTGCACATGAATCTACTTTTTTTAACTTCGGAATCAACGTTTTAACGTTCGTTGCCTGACAATCATCACACACACGAAATTCGTTTCCCATTATATAACACTTCCTCTATTTTAAACTTTTCACAAGTACATTTAAAAATAAACACTAAATGGTATTTTACCGTTCTTTGAAGCTTGTTGCAAGTCTCCGGGCATAGCTCTATTCCTATATAAGGCTACCTATTTTTTATATTTTCTCCTTCAAAAGCTTTCATCATTCATAGCCACATTTTTTCTCTTCATTGAAATCTACCATATTTTTAAAAGCTTTGTATAAAAGCTCATTTTTTTGCCCATTATAAAAATAGGAAGTTCATAAAAAGAAAGGGAGTTGAATCTATGAAAGTAAGACAAGATGCTTGGACAGACGAGGACGATTTATTACTTGCTGAAACAGTGCTTCGCCATGTTCGAGAAGGAAGTACTCAATTAAATGCTTTTGAAGAAGTAGGAGATCAGTTAAACCGCACATCTGCTGCTTGTGGTTTCCGCTGGAATGCTGTTGTTCGCTATAGCTATGAACAAGCTCTTCAACTAGCAAAAAAACATCGTAAAGATAAAATGCGTGCTGCGGGCGGTGAACAGGCAAAAAAACGTTTGCTTTATACACCACCAGCTTCAGCGGCGGCGATAACTGATTATGAAGAACACGTACCGCATGAAACAGTTGTTCAATATACAGAAGCTACTCCATATCAAGAGCCGACTGTTCCTGCTTCAAAAAACTCAATAACAATGCAAGATGTTATTTACTTTTTACAAACCGTTGGATCTTCAAATATAAAAGTAACAGCTCTTGAAAACGAGAATACGAGATTGAAGCAAGAAATTAAAGCGCAAATCTTGCGAAATGAAGAACTAGAAAAGAAACTAGAAAAATTAGAACAACAATCTCATACTGTACAAGAGGATTACGAAACACTTATGAATATTATGAACCGTGCTCGTAAATTAGCAGTAATGGATGATGAGGAACGCTCACAAACATCTTTCCGAATGGATCGAAATGGTAATTTAGAAAAAATTGCAGAATAAGAAGGATGCATGAAATGCATCCTTTTTATTCTTTCACCTCTAAACTTTCCCTTTATATATGAGAAAACCCCTTTCTACATTTTTTGCTATAATAGAGATTGTCATTTTAAAAATAAGGGGTTAGTTATATGAGCAATTCCCGTTCGATTTTATCTCAGCCAGAGTGGCGTATTGTGGATCAGTCTAGTTTAGGACCAACATTTCATGCACTTCAGTCATTCGCAATGGATGACACTTTATGCACAAGCATCGGAAAAGGCCAATCCGCTGCAACAATGCGTTCTTGGGTTCATTACAATACAATTGTTCTTGGCATTCAAGATTCACGCCTGCCGCATTTAGAAGAAGGTATTTCCTTTTTAAAAGAAAACGACTTCAATGTTATCGTTCGTAATTCCGGTGGACTTGCGGTCGTACTTGATGAAGGTGTTTTAAACGTATCACTTTTATTCCAAGAAACAGAAAAAGGTATCGACATCGATCTTGGATACGATACGATGTGGCATTTAATTAAGGAAATGTTAAAAGATTACGACGTTACTATCGAGGCAAAAGAGATTGTTGGTTCTTATTGTCCTGGTAGCTATGATTTGAGCATTCGCGATCAAAAATTTGCTGGTATTTCTCAGCGTCGTATTCGCGGAGGCGTTGCTGTACAAATTTACTTATGCGCGACAGGAAGCGGTTCTGAGCGTGCCGCACTCGTTCGTGATTTCTACAACGTAGCAATTCAAGGAGAAGAAACGCGATTTACGTACCCTGAAATTGTACCGAGTACGATGGCTTCACTCTCCGAATTACTTGGCGAAACAATTACAGTACAAGATTTAATGATGCGCCTTTTAAAAACGTTGCAACAATTCGCTCCAAAGTTAACACCATCTCAGCTAACAGTAGATGAAGTTCCTTTATATGAGACAAATTTACAACGTATTATTGATCGTAACAATAAAGCACTTGGCTTAGAGAAATAAAAACCGCCGCTATAGCGACGGTTTTTTTATATACATGCTTTTATTTTTTCACCACAACAAATTGCTTATCTTCTAAGAAAAATGTTTCTCCTAATTGTTCAATATATTTTTTCTTATTTAACTTAATGTGCTTGCCGAATTGAAGGTTTTTCAAATCAATTGTAAGGTCTAGCTTATCATCTTTCTCATGTTCCTCTTCTCCATCTAAACAACTGTAGATTTCTATTTCTTCACCATCATTTAAATTGCTATGTATATAATGAAATAATACTTTCACACCTTCCCCCGGTCTCCCTAAATATCCACCCATTTCATATACGAACATTTTATGAAAGTGTTTTTTGATTAGCTCATAGTACGTTTCTAGTTTCACAATCGTTATAAAATCCCCTTCAATCATTCCGTAATCCCCTACTGGTGGTTCTTTATTTGCCGCAATAAAGTGGTGTACTGTCACTTTCATCCCTCCCCCTATTATTAAAATTATATATATTCCTTAAAGGTTTAAAACTACTTAATTTTTTAAAGGATAAACAAAAAAGACCACCCACATTTCAAAAGAAATAGGGTGGTCTTTTTTCATACTAATTCATTATAGAATTAAAGTGCTTGAGCTGCCGTAATTAAAGCTAACTTGTACACTTCTTCTTCATTACATCCACGAGATAGGTCATTTACAGGCATGTTTAAACCTTGTAAGATTGGTCCTACTGCTTCGAAGTTACCTAAGCGTTGAGCGATTTTGTAGCCGATATTACCAGCTTCTAGGCTTGGGAATACGAATACGTTAGCATCACCTTTAATTGTAGAACCTGGAGCTTTCTTCTCAGCTACAGATGGTACGAATGCAGCATCGAATTGGAATTCTCCATCTAAAGTTAATTCAGGAGCCATTTCTTTAGCAATGCGAGTTGCTTCTACAACTTTTTCTGTTTCTGGAGATTTCGCAGAACCTTTTGTAGAGAAGCTTAACATAGCAACGCGTGGATCAATGCCGAATAGTTCAGCAGTTTTCGCACTTTCGATACCAATTTCAGCTAAATCTTGGCTGTTTGGTGCAATGTTAATTGCGCAATCAGCGAATACATACTTCTCTTCTTCACGTACCATGATGAATACGCCTGAAGTTTTTGTAACGCCTGGTTTTGTTTTAATAATTTGAAGTGCTGGACGAACTGTATCAGCTGTAGAGTGAGCTGCACCACTTACTAAACCTTGTGCTTTGCCCATGTATACAAGCATCGTACCGAAGTAGTTTTCGTCTTTAAGGATTTTGCGAGCATCTTCTTCTGTTGCTTTACCTTTACGGCGTTCAACGAAAGATGCTACCATTGCATCCATCTCTTCATATGTAGCTGGGTCATAAATATCAACGCCTGCTAATGTTAAGCTCATGCTAGCTGCTTTTGCGCTAATTTCTTCTTTATTACCAACTAAGATTGGTTTTACTAACTCTTCTTTTGCTAAACGCTCTGCAGCGCCTAAAATTCTTTCATCAGTTCCTTCAGGAAGTACGATAGAAATGCCTTTCCCTTGAACTTTTTCTTTTACTGTTGTAAATAAGTTGCTCACGAATAAACCCTCCTACATATGTTAAAAAACTCTATCTTTAAGAATACTGCTTTTCCTCTATATTTTAAACTTATAGCTCCCAAAAAATAGATAAAATGAAAATGATTATATTTTCATAAAATTCAGCATAGAAATAAAGCCCCTTTAAGCCTTATCTCCTCCTATTTTTAAGTAAATTTAAATGTGACAATTTTATGCGCCGAAACTTTATGTAGATGTTTTTAATCCTATATATGCTATAGTTAACGTGTAAAATATCATTAACTGAGGTGAATAGAATGAGTGAAGCAACAACAACGTTAGATGGCTGGTATTGTTTACATGATTTACGTTCTATTGATTGGGCAGCATGGAAAACATTATCTAATGACGAACGCGGACAAGCAATGTCTGAATTTTTAAATGTCGTTGAAAAATGGAACGAAGTAGCTGCTGCGAAAAAAGGCAGTCATGCAATGTATACAGTTGTTGGTCAAAAAGCAGATATTATGCTTATGATCTTACGTCCAACAATGGAAGAATTAAATGAAATCGAAACAGAATTAAATAAAACAACATTAGCTGAATATTTAGTTCCTGCATATTCTTACGTATCTGTTGTTGAACTAAGCAACTACCTTCCAGCTGATGAAGATCCATACCAAAACCCACAAATCTTAGCTCGCTTATATCCTGAGTTACCAAAAGCAAATCATATTTGCTTCTATCCAATGGACAAGCGTCGCCAAGGTGATGACAACTGGTACATGCTTCCTATGGAAGAACGTAAAAAAATGATGTACAGTCACAGTAAAATCGGTCGCCAATACGCAGGGAAAGTACGCCAAGTAATTTCAGGATCAGTCGGATTCGACGATTTCGAGTGGGGCGTAACATTATTCGCTGACGATGTTCTTCAATTTAAGAAGCTTATATATGAAATGCGCTTCGATGAAGTAAGTGCTCGTTACGGTGAATTCGGTACATTCTTCGTTGGGAACATTTTACCAGACGAAAAAGTAGAGAAATTTTTTCACATATAATAATGAAAAAGGAACGAATTTCGTTCCTTTTTTTATTATCCTCTATATTTACCCACAAAAAACTTCTTTTCTCTGCAAATTTGAACAAAAATCGACAAATTCTTTTCAAATTTCTTGTAAGATTGTAACCTTTTCACATCCAAGTTTATGCTAAAATGGTACGAGCTATATGCTAATAACGATGCGAAGGTGATAATGTATATGAAGAAAATCTTGTCTATTTTACTAGCGTTTCTATTGTCAATTTCTTCCTTAGGAGTAACAACATCCCATGCGGAAGAAAAAATACATATAGAGGCAGCTGCTGCACTGCTATTTGATGCAGATACAGGAAAAATACTGCATGAACAAAATCCAGATGAATTACTAGCTATCGCTAGTATGTCAAAATTAATTGTTGTTTATGCCGTATTAGAAGCAATTAAAGAAGGAAAAATCACTTGGGATACGAAAGTAAACATTTCTGATTACGCTTATGAAGTTTCACGTAATAATGAATTCTCTAACGTACCGTTCGAAAAGGGACGCCAATATACTGTAAAAGAATTATATCATTCTATCGTTATCTTCTCTGCGAATGGATCTAGTATTGCTTTAGCAGAATTACTTGCAGGCAGTGAGAAAAACTTCTTAAATCTTGCAAATGAACATGCAAAAAAACTAGGGTTAAAGAAATATAAATTTGTAAACGCTACTGGGTTGAATAACGCTGATTTAAAAGGGAAACATCCTGAAGGAACTGATCCGAATGGAGAAAACTCTATGTCAGCCCGCGATATGGGTATTCTTTCAAAAACAATTATTACAAAGTATCCAGAAATGCTAGAGGATACAAAACAAAGATTTAGAAACTTCCCAGATAATCATCCGAAACCAATTCGTATGGAAAATTGGAACTGGATGTTACCAGGTGCTGCTTTCTCCTATGAAGGAGCAGATGGTTTAAAAACAGGAAGTTCTGATACCGCTGGATATGGATTCACTATTACAGCAAAACGTGGTGATTTACGCCTTATTTCAGTTATTATTAAAACAAAATCAATGGATGAGCGTTTCACAGAATCTCGTGCATTAATTGAATATGGGTTTAATAACTTCGAAAAACAGAAATTAAAAGTAGATAAAAACAACAAAATTTCTGTAGTAAAAGGCAAAGAAGACTACATAACAGTTGCACCAGAAAAAGAAGTGACAGTAGTTGCTGCAAAGGGTAGCAAAGCACCTTACAAAATTTCTACTGAAGCGGATAAGTCACTCGCTGAAGATGGACATTTAGTTGCTCCTATTAAGAAAGATGCAAAGGTCGGTTCCATCGTTTTAGAACCAACTGATAAATACGGTTTCTTAGACGGAAATAAAAGTATGAAAGTTACTGCAAAAACGACAGAAGAAGTAGAAAAAGCAAATTGGTTCGTATTAACAATGCGTTCCGTTGGTGATTTCTTCTCAAACTTATGGTCTAAAATATTTTAATGATAAAAAAGCTAGCGCGAGCTAGCTTTTTTATTTTCCCCTCTAAATGTAAAACTTCGTTTGGTTGTCATATCTGAGTCCTTTTTCTCATACGTATGAACTAGTAATTGTTCCACACTTCATCTAGAAAAAACCTCTTTCCAAAGGGTATTCCAAAAAGAGAGGTGACACATAATGGGTGTTATCGCACATACAGAAGAAGATGTAAAGTTATTAGCTAGACTCATGCGTGCTGAAGCTGAAGGAGAAGGCCAACAAGGCATGCTAATGGTTGGAAATGTCGGTGTAAATCGTGTCCGCGGAAATTGTTTAGATTTTAAAAAAGTACGGAACTTACGTCAGATGGTTTATCAAAATCCTGGTGGTTTTGAAGCTACTCAAAAAGGGTATTTTTATCAACGAGCACGCGAACAAGACATTGCCTTAGCAAGACGGACCATTCAAGGACAACGTTTTTGGCCTGCAAATTTCGCTTTATGGTTTTTCAGACCTGAAGGTCCTTGCCCACCAACTTGGTATGACCAACAAAACTCTGGACGGTTTAAAAAGCACTGCTTCTTCCAACCATCCGGTGAGGATTGTCCAAGCGTATATTAAGGAATGAAAATGAGGAGGGATTTTTGAATGGCACAGCAACAAAATCCATACTATGGAACAGGTTTTTATCAACCATCTGGAACTTATGTACAACCGCAACAAATGACCGCGCAGCAACAGCAACAACAGCAAGCGATGCAACAACAAGCTGCTCAAGCTCAACTTGCAGTTTCTCAAGGTATGTTACCACTAGAGCAATCTTATATTGAAAATATCCTTCGTTTAAACAAAGGTAAGCAGGCTACAGTTGTAATGACTTATGAACGTGGTAGCTCGCTTGGCACACAATCTTATACAGGGATCATCGAGGCAGCCGGCCGTGATCATATCGTTATTAGTGAGCCAAAATCTGGAAAACGCTTTTTACTACTAATGATTTATTTAGATTATGTAGAATTCCCAGGAGAAATTGCGTATTTACCTGGTCAACAAGCAACTTATGCTCCAAGACCATAAAAAAAAGCTGGCGAATGCCAGCTTTTGTTTTTTATAACCCTTTTACAACTGCAGTTCCGACTAAGATCCACGCCACAATAAACGCTACACCACCGAGAGGTGTAATTGGGCCAAAGAATTTAATACCTGTTGTACTTAATGCGTAAAGACTACCTGAGAACATAATAATCCCAGCTACCATAAGCCAACCTGCAGTGCTTAAAAGTGATGATTGCATTTTGTCCATTAATAGGGCAACTACAAATAAGCCACCTGCATGAAACATTTGATATGTAACGCCTGTTTTCCACACCTCTAACATTTTTGCAGAAATTTTATTTTCTAAACCATGTGCTCCAAAAGCCCCTAATGCAACAGATAATCCTGCTGCAATACAACCTAGTAAAAAGAAAATTTTCATCTTAATTCCCCTTTTTATTTTTATCATAAGCAATTTTCACATATAATCCAAACGATTTAATCCTTAAAAATCAAATAAAGAATTACCATTTGCACCTTCTTCTTTTATATACACAGGCTCTCCAGAAACTGGCATAACCGGTTGAACTGTTGTTATAGGCTGAGATCCGATTATTTGTGATTGAACTTGTGGTTCTCTATACGTAGGAGGCTCGACTTGTTCATCTAATAATAAATCACATAATGCACGCACAACTAATAAATGCTCTTTTGATTTTTGTCCTTCACTACTTTTTGCCTTTGCAATTTCACTCGCCATTTTATTTAAAACCTTATCGCTAGATACTTGCATTCCTTGTCACCTCTTACTTTGTAGTTCTTTCTCAAATTGCCCCAGTTTCTCCACTGAACCAAATACTATTATCATATCATGTTCTTGCAATTTTTCCTGCCCTGTTGGATTATGGATAATATACCCATCTCTTAAAATCGCTAAAATCGTTACATCAAATCGATTCCTTACATCACTCTCTAGTAAGGATTTTTGGGCTAAAATAGAACCTTCCCCCACCTGAATTTCTTCAATTACAAAGGATTGCTCTATTCCATACAATACTGTATCAATATAATGAACTGTTAACGGATTCGCAATACCTTTTGCGATATGAATTCCTGCCATACTAGATGGATTAATAACCTTATTTGCACCAGCGCGTCGTAATTTCTCTTCTGTTTCTGGCTTTTCAGCTCTTGCTACAATTTTAATTGCATCGTTCAGTCCCCTTGCTGTTAATGTAATAAATACATTTTCAGCATCGTTTGCTACGATAGCAACTAGACCCGCTGCCTTCGAAATTCCAGCGTTATGTAATACTTGATCTTCCGTTGCATCTCCGTGTACATATAAAAGTTTTTCCTGCTCCAATATACTTTCATCTTTATCCACAACTACAAATGGAATTTTCTTTTCCTGCAATTCATGTACAACTTGAAGCCCTACTCTACCGCATCCACACACTATAATATGATTTTCTAACTGTGCTATTTGTTTATCCATCTTCTTCCTCCGCACTGCATGAAATAAATTCCCTTCAATAATCATAGCTGCTACTACCCCAATTGCATACGTAACGATACCGACGCCAATAGGTATAATAAGAAGAGCAAAAACTTTTCCCGCCTGCGTTACAGGAACCGCATCTCCATATCCAACAGTTAACACAGTAATCATCGTCATCCAAAATGCTTGAAATAAACTAATCTCTTCAATTGTCATAAATCCTAGTGTTCCTAGAATTACAACAAAAGTCATACATACAACTGCTATCCATAATTGCTTACGTGCACTCATATTATGTTTCAACTCTTTTCTCTATCTACAATCTTTGCCAGAGGAAATGAAATACGTATATACTAGAAACGGAATCTATGAAAGAGGTCGATATAATGAAGATATTTCTTTCTGCCTTGCAATGGGCACTATTTATTTTAGCTGGAAGTCTTATTGTACCAATTAGTGTCGCAACTAGTTACGGTCTTGATGGCGCTGAAGCCATCGCGTTTGTACAAAGAACATTATTTGTTCTCGGATTTGCTGGTCTCTTGCAAGCTATATTTGGGCATAAACTTCCTATCCAAGAAGGTCCTGCAGGCCTTTGGTGGGGAATTTTCTCCCTTTATGCAAGTTTAGGCGTCGTATTATTTGGATCAAGCAATGAAACGCTTAAGGTCCTCCAGTACGCTTTCCTATTAAGCGGAATCATTTGTATTATTCTTAGTGTTTTTGGACTTATCGATAAACTAGTTCGTTACTTTACACCGACAGTAATTGGAACATATCTATTCCTTCTTGTCGCACAACTTAGTGGCTCCTTCTTAAAAGGCATGTTTGGTCTTGATGGACAACACACAGAAGTACAGGCTAACGTATTTATTCTTTCACTCATTGTTATTTTACTATCTTTTTTCATTATGAAGCTACCTATTATTGGACAATATTCCGTTCTTTTCAGTATCGTCTTCGGCTGGATATTATTCGCATGCTTCGGATTATCTAATCCAGTGACACCTGTGACAGATATAATTCGTCTTCCATCTCTATTTGTTTTCGGAATGCCTCGCATTGAATGGAACATGGCAATTACAGTAGTTTTCGTCACACTACTACTTCTAACAAATATGTTAGCAAGTATTCGCGTTGTACAAAAGGTTGTTTCTAAATATGAAAAAGATGCCGCTCCAGATCGCTTCAAACAAGCTGGCATTATAACAGGAATAAATCAATTACTAGGCGGCCTATTTTCAGCCATTGGTCCTGTTGCCATTTCTGGATCAGCAGGATTTATCGCAACGACAAATATTTATAAACGCCTCCCATTTATGTTAGGGTCAAGCTTTATCATTCTTGTTAGTATCTTCCCAAAGATTACTTCATTCTTTGCAGCAATCCCCGTTGCAGTTGGGTATGCTGCGATTTACCCTGTATTTGCAAGCATGATTGGTCTCGCTTTTCGCGAATATAACACTGTACAAAATAAAGAACAATTATTTAAAGTAGCAGGTCTTTCAATATTTACAGGAGTGGGAGTTATGTTCATTCCGGCAGGAGCATTTTCTACGCTACCACCATTTTTAGCATCATTCTTAAGTAATGGTCTCGTTCTCGGATCCGTAATGGCTATCTTGCTGGAAATACTATTTTCTCGTTCGAACGAAAAGCAACTATCGTAAATTGGAAAACTTCCATTATTGCACTCTACCTTTAGAGTTGTTACGATAATGATAAAGTGAAACTTTAATCAGTGGGGTTTTTGTTCATCCCCACTGATTATTAGCCCACACCAATCGGGCGTTTACGGGTAGTTAATCTCCCAGCTAAATTTTGAGGTGAGAGTCTTACTGCCCGCAAATAGCGGGATAAAATATCATGGGCAACACGCTCATGATATTTTATACTAACAATGCAGAACCTTTCTTATCTTCATGCAAAGAGGTTCGATGTCTTACTATATATTCCCCAATATCTTCATAAAAATTTATTTCTATTCCAACAAAGAGAGGAATTTTCTATATGACTTATAAAATGATTGTTTTAGACTTAGATGATACTTTATTACGTGATGACCATACCATTTCACCTCGTACGAAAGAGGCTTTAATGACAGCACAAGAGCAAGGAGTTAAAGTTGTACTGGCTTCTGGGCGTCCAACGTTTGGTATGCGTAATGTTGCAAAGGAACTTCGTTTAGAAGAATACGACAGTTTCATTCTATCCTTTAATGGTGCAAAAATTATTAACTGTAGAACAAACGAAGAGATCTTTAGTAGTACGCTATCTCCTGAAATCGTTCACAACCTATTTGAAATTAGTAAAACTGAAGATGTATGGATTCATACTTATATTGGCGATGATATCGTGACAGAAGAAAATAATCCTTATACTGAAATTGAGGGCGATATTACTGGTATGCCAATTGTTGTAGTAGATGACTTTAAGGCTGCTGTTAAAGAGCCTGTAGTAAAAGTATTAATGAATAAAGAAGCTGAACGCCTTGTTGAAGTAGAAAAGAAACTACAAAAACAACTAGACGGCCAATTAAGCGTTATGCGTTCTAAACCATTCTTCTTAGAATTTACTGAATATGGTGTTACAAAAGGAACAAGCCTAAACCAGCTAATCCAAAAACTTGGTATTAAGCGTGAAGAAGTTATCGCAATGGGCGATAGCTATAATGACCAAGCAATGATTGAATTCGCCGGTCTTGGTGTTGCAATGGGCAATGCACCAGATGATATTAAAGAAATTGCAAACTACGTGACAGATACAAATATGAACGATGGCGTTGCAAAAGTTGTAGAGAAATTCGTTTTAAAAACGGAAGTACTTGTTTAATATTTTCATTCATAAAACCTATTTGAAGTCAAATACTTCAAATAGGTTTTTATTTAAATTACAACGCTTTTGTGACTATATTTTGAACTTTGCACTATTCTCGTAGTGTAAACTTTCTTTTTGTATATAATGAAACAAAATAGACTATTTCATTTTGAAAAAGAATACAAATTTACTATAAACAAGCATACATTAAAGGAGGCTACTTCATGTTATCTACACCAATCGGAAGATTAAGAGCAATCGGCTTAATTGAGGGGATTTCTTTCCTATTACTATTATTTGTAGCAATGCCATTAAAATATTTTGCAGGGTTTGCAACAGCTGTTAAAATTACAGGTATGGCTCATGGCGTTTTATTTATTCTATTCATCTTTGCGGTAATTCAAGTAACAATCGTACACCGTAAAACAATTTTATGGGCACTTGGTGCGCTTGTTGCATCAGTTATCCCATTTGGTACTTTTGTACTAGATGCAAAACTAAAAAATGAACAGTAATAGTAAAAAGAGTAAAAAGGTAGTTAACAATTGTTAGCTACCTTTTTTGCGTTTATATATTCGGAATTTGCCAATCGATTTCTTTTTCATCCATGTTAGATAGAATCTCATTTACTTTAGAGTAGGGCTTACTACCAAAGAAACCTCGTCTTGCTGATAATGGACTTGGATGTACAGATTCAATAATATGATGATTCGTATTCGTAATTAACTTTTTCTTCGCCTGCGCGTGACGTCCCCACAGTATGAAAATAACTGGCTTTTCACGTTCATTTAATAGCTCAATTACGCGATCTGTGAAATGCTCCCATCCTTTTCCCTTATGAGAGTTCGCTTCACCTTGTCGAACTGTTAATACAGTATTTAATAATAAAATTCCTTGCTCCGCCCACTTTACTAAATAACCGTTATTTGGAATTTCATAACCATATTCATCTCGAAGTTCTTTATACATATTTAACAATGACGGTGGTGTCTTAATATCAGGTTGTACAGAAAAGCTTAAACCATGCGCTTGATTCGGTCCATGATATGGATCCTGTCCTAAAATGACAACCTTTGTATTTTCATAACTTGTATACTGAAGAGCGTTAAAAATATCTTCTACCTTTGGATAAACAACATGTGTACTGTACTCTTCTTTCAAAAAATCAGCTAGCGTACGATAATATTCTTTCTCAAATTCTGGTGCCAATAATGGCCCCCAATCATTCTTTAAAACATTTTTCATGCTTTCACTTCCTGTCCAATTAATTCACCATATCCTGCCTTGTAAATACTACAAACGAAATAATAAGGGAAACAACTGCCCAAACAGTTAAATTCATTAAAGAAAATCCCATCGATAAACCTTGTAATGCAGGTAATTTTCCTGATAAATAATCCGTTAACGTTAAGTTCACACTAAAAATATATTTCGCACCTTCCCAAGATGTTGCGAATGAGCTTAAAATGCCTCCTGCAATTAATGCGGCTAGCATAACGCCCATACCAGCTGGTGTATTACGAATTAAAACAGAGACCATAAATGATATAGTTCCGACAACGATAGCAACAAACCAAGCTAATCCATACGCCATTAAGATGTATTGCCACTGCGGAATAAGATGTACAAAATTCGTATTTAATGTCTCCTTATCAATGACGAATCCTGTTAAAACAGGCAAGTTCCATCCAGAGTATCCAAATACAAGACCGGATAATACGTAAGCAAACAAACCTACAAGAAGCAGTATGAGTGAAATGAAAAATAACATCGTCACGTACTTACTAAGAAGTATTTTCCAGCGCCGGATCGGCCGCGTAAGTAACATCTTCATCGTTCCATCACTTCGTTCTCCTGAAACAATATCAATAGCGACAATCATTACAAGAAGCGGAATAAATAATGTAATTCCTTGCTCAATAAATGCTCTTACAAAAGTCGGCGCGCCCGGCGCCATCGGGTTAATATCATGATCTAAATAATATTGTTGTTGCTCCACTCTTACTTTTAGCCAATCACGCCATTCTTCTGGCAATCTAGAGTTGTTCAAACGGTTCTGTGAATCAACAATTTGTTGTTGTAATGAAACTTTCCAATCCGTTGTACCAAGTCTTTTTTGTGTTGTTTCTATTTCGCGATACTGAGCATACACGAAAAGTGGGATCAAGATTGCTAAAATAAGCATGACAACAAAAATACGTTTCTTACGATAAATTTTCTCCGATTCATTTAAAACTAAATTCGCAAATTCACGCATGCTGCTCACCCCTTGTGAGTTCAATAAATAAATCCTCTAGCGTAAATACCAATTCCTTAACGCTATGCACATCTATCCCATTTTCTACAAAGAGTTTATTCCAACTACTTATAGATGCAATATCCATGCGGCATAATAATCGGTCACCTTCTATACTCACTTCCCTTACTTCCTCAGCATCTTCAAGCATATTTTTCGCCTTAGAGATCGGTGTAACAATCCATTCCACACGATCACTTGCTGTTTTAATTAACTCTTCAATCGGTGCAACTGTTATCATTTTTCCTTTATGAATAATAGCAACACGATCGCATATCATTTGTACTTCACTTAGCAAGTGACTTGAAATAAACACACTCATATTTTCTTCTTTCACAAGCTTATGTATAAATTCCCTAAGTTCTCTAATTCCAGCTGGGTCTAAACCATTTGTTGGCTCATCTAATATGAGCAATTTGGGATTTCCAAGAAGCGCCTGGGCAATTCCAAGGCGCTGTTTCATACCGAGTGAGTATGTTTTTACCTTGTCGTGAATTCTTTCATCCAAATGAACCATTTGAGCAATTTCAACAATACGTTCATCTGATATACCACCTAGCATACGGGCAAATTGTTTTAAATTTTCCCATCCAGTTAAATATGTATACAGTTCTGGGTTTTCAACGATACTCCCTATTTGACGCATCGCTTCTCTGAAATTTTCCTTAATAGAATAACCACCGATAGAAATCGTACCTTCTGTTTCTTTAATCAATCCAACTAACATTCGAATTGTAGTCGTTTTTCCGGCACCATTCGGCCCTAGGAAGCCAAACACTTCCCCTTGTTTTACATCGAAGGAAATATTCTCTACAATTGTCTTCTTTCCAATTACCTTCTTCACGTCTCGTACGGAAAGTATCGTCGTCATTTTACCCCTCCTTGTTCTAGTTTTAATTTACTCACTACATTTTGAACTAATCGGTCTGCCATATATGTATACCCTACTTCATTCGGATGAAAATGATCGGAGTATAATAATTCTTTCCCGCGGTTTTGGAATAAATCAAATGTCGGTGTAATATATACATTTTTATCATTTAGCGCTAATTTTTCTAAAGATGCATTCCAGTCTACAACGATGTTTGAAGAACCTTTTAAATCTTCTACATCTTCAAAAGGATTGTATAAACCCAGCCAAAAAATAGGGCTATCTGTATTTAACTTACGAATTTCTTCTATTATTTTCTTTGCTTCATTTTGGAACGTCGCTGTATCAGGACGGTATGTTTCTAAATCTATCTTTCCAAGCGATTCCCAACCTGGAAATAAATCATTTCCTCCAATTGTCAAAACGATTACATCTGCTTGCTTAATTGAATATTGAGCGCCACTACTCTCAATTTGTTTTAATAAGTCGGGCATTTTCGCACCACTAACAGCTAAATTTGTTAACGCAACCTTTTGCTTATAATCTTTTTGTAAATCCTCTTTCATACGTCCAATATAGCCAATTCCTTCTTTATCACCAACACCACGTGTTAATGAATCACCTAAACTAACGATTTGTAACGTTCCCGTTTTCTTTTTCTCTTTTGCCACTACATCGGTCTTTTTAATTAAATTTGAAGCTTTCGGATTTAATACATCATTTACACCTGAAACAAAGCCATATGCAAATAAACAGAAAGATGCAATTGTAATGAGTAGAATTACTTTTACTACTTTTGATCTCATATCAAAACCCCTTTAGCCCTCATAGATTGTCCATAATTATACCAAACGCAATTTTGAAAAGCGATTTTCACACCTTCTCCATTAAGTTGTTTCTCTATCTACTAACTCTGGTAATAACTCTACATGCTTCACATCTAATTTCTCTTCATTAACCTTTTCATATAATAATTCAAACGCTTTTATCCCAACATTTTTACTAGGATGCGAAATCGTTGTTATACCTAATATATCTGCCACTTCTTGATCATCACATCCGATAATCATAATATCTTCTGGCATTCGAATTCCTTGTTTTTTCGCTTCTGTTACCATTCCCGCAGCAATATGGTTACAGGATACAAGAAACGCCGTCGGTTTTACAGACATACGAGCCCATTCCCTGACTACATTACGCCCATCTTCTACTGTAAAACAACCTTTAAATTTCCAGGCCTCTAACGGTGTTACAGCAATCTGTTGAAGCGAATCCTCATACGCCTGTTTTCTTCTTTGACTATTAATGCTATTACTTCTTCCAATGCAATATCCAATACGTGTATGGCCGTTATCTATTAAGTTTTTCATACCGCGCGAAAAAACTTTATAGTAATCAATATGTACACTTGAAATGTATTTTGAATCTATTTCTTCACACATAACAATTGGACCAAATTTCGTATATTCTTCAAGCTTCTCCTTACTGTTTGCCCTGGAACATATAATAACCCCATCAAGCTTTTTCATTTTTAGCATATTCAGAATTTCTAATTCTCTTTCCTCACTATAATTCGTCTGACAAAGCATCATATTATAATTTTTCTGTGCTGTTTCCTTTGATATTCCCTCAATAATAGCGCTATAATATTGATCATTTACATGCGGCAATAAAACACCGATTACATTTGTTTTTCCTTTCACTAAATGAATTGCATTTATATTTTGCGTATAATTCAATTCTTCTATAATTGCTAAAATTTCTTTTCGTTTCTGTTCATTTACGTGCGGATGGTTATTAAGCACACGTGAAACTGTTGAAACAGATACCCCAGCGAGTTCAGCAATCTTTCTTATATTCGTCATCTCATTTTCCTCTTCTCACAAAAATTCTCCCTTGACCTGGTAAGCTTTTCACAATATATCCTTTCCTAGCAAATACATTTTGAAAGGATATACAACTATGCTTCGATTCAAATTAGAATATATATTTTTCATTGGCGGTTTACTCATTCTCGCCATCGGTATTAATATGATGACGACAATTACTTCTTTTGGACTTAGCCCTTATGATTCCTTCTTTATTGCACTATATCAAAATTTCGGCATAAGTATTGGTTTTTGGATTTTCATGATTAACTTTGTTTTTACCCTTATCGTACTCTTTTGGGACAAAAAACAAATTACAATCGGCACAATTGTAACGATGATTCTTATTTCTCTTTTTGTTGATTGGGTTGGTTCTATTACAACTATTATGGACGCTATCCGCTCTCTTCCAAAATATATAACACTTATTTGTGGAAATCTATTCATCGGAGCCGGAATCGGTCTTTACGTCTCTACAAACCTTTGCGCAGCACCTCAAGAGGCTTTCGTTTTAACTGTTGCTGAGAAAAAGAAATGGACATTTAGAAGAACAGAAATTTCATTAGCTTTTTTATTTTTAACATTAAGCTTCTTATTGGATGGGCCAATCTATTTTGGAACAATTATCTTATCCTTTACAACAGGTTGGATTATTCAAGCATTTATTCAAGTTGGTACGCAAATTTTAAATAGAAAAAAACCTATTAAGCAAGCCGCTTAATAGGTTTTTTCATTTTATTAGAAGAGATACTACTTAGCATCTCCTTCAATTCGATAGTTTGCTTTCAAACAATCTATTTCTTCATACCCTTGCAACGTATGTAGAATATAATCATAATCAGCAAGAGACGCACGATGCGTTACAATTACAATTTCTGCTTTTCCTTTCTCTTCAAGCGGCATTTGAATAATTTTTTCAAAGCTAACACCGCGCTCTGAGAACAATGACGTGATTTTTGCAAACACACCAATTTCATCTTTCACATGCAGTCTTAAAAACTTTTTCACAACAATTTCATCTGGCTCTTTTAATACTTTTTTATACTGAGGAGATACCGCACTATTTCCGTTTACACCTAACCTAATATTTTGCATTACAGCAACTAGATCTGACACAACAGCTGTCGCTGTCGGTAAGCTTCCTGCTCCCGGTCCATAAAACATCGTTTCTCCTACCGCTTCACCATACACATACACAGCATTATATTCATTTTGCACTGCCGCAAGAGGATGTGCATTTGGAAGTAAAGTTGGTTCAACTGTAACCTCTAATTTTTCACCATCTCGCTTTGCAAGACCAATTAATTTAATTGTATAGCCTAAGCTCTTACTATATTCAATATCTTCTGCTGTAATAGAAGTAATTCCTTTTACCTTCACATCTCCAAGCTCTACATTTGTAGAGAAACCGAGAGTAGCCAAAATCGTCATTTTCCTTGCTGCATCTAAACCTTCTACGTCTGATGTTGGATCTGCTTCTGCAAATCCAAGCTGCTGAGCTTCTTTTAACACGTCGTTATATGCTCTCCCTTCGTCTGACATTTTCGTCAAAATAAAATTTGTCGTTCCATTTACAATTCCCATTACTTTCGTAATAAGATCTGAAGAAAGTCCTTCTACGATGCTTCGTAAAATCGGAATTCCTCCCGCTACACTTGCTTCATAAAATAGATCAGCCTTATTATCCTTTGCTACCGCTAATAATTCCGCTCCGTGTAACGCCATTAAATCTTTATTTGCAGTCACAACGTGCTTCCCACTCTGTAAAGCTTGTAAAATATATGCTTTTGCATCATCAATGCCGCCCATTACTTCGATGACAACATCAATATTAGGATTATCTAAAATTTCATTCACATCTTGTGTTAATAGAGTAGAAGATACCTCGACTTCCCTCTCCTTCTCAATGTTTTGCACTAACACTTTCGTTACTTTCACTGGACAACCTACTTGGTGTATAAGCCGTTCTTGATGATCTGTAATAATACGAACTACACCGCTACCAACTGTCCCAAGACCTAATAAGCCCACTTGAATTTCTTTCATAATACTGTCCACCCCTCAAAATTGTGTTTAGATGAATTATATAGACGAAAAATCTGAAAAACAATGAATTTAGAACATTCGGAAAAATAAAGGTTAATCTTTACAAGGAAAACGCTACCACGTGTTACACAATCTTTCTTTACAATACATAAGGGGTTTCTTGATACACGTAATAATTCAACCAATTAGAGAATAATAAATTCCCATGACTTCTCCACCTAACAAGCGGCTTCTCATCTGGATTATTATGTTTAAAGTAATTTCTTGGCACATCAATATTTAATCCTTTTTGGCGATCCCGTTCGTATTCTTGCTTTAACGTATCACAACTATATTCACTATGTCCGAGTGCAAAAACTTGCCTTCCCTCTTGCCCAATAACAAGATGAACACCCGCTTCTTCAGAATTGGCTAATAACGTTAATTCTTTTACGTTTTCAATATCGCTCTCTCGTACTTCTGTATGACGAGAATGTGGAGCAAAAAATACTTCATCAAACCCTTGTAACAATTTCACATGTTGCTCACGAACCTCATGTTCAAATACACCAAACATTTTTTCCACAAGAGGATACTTCGGCACACCATAGTGATAATACAAACCCGCTTGTGCCCCCCAGCAAATATGAAGCGTAGATGTTACATTCGTTTTTGAGTACTCCATAATACGTCCAAGCTCTTCCCAATAATCTACTTCTTCAAAAGAAAGAGTTTCAACTGGGGCTCCCGTAATAATGAGTCCATCAAATTTTTCATTCTCAATATCACGGAATGTTTTATAGAAGCTCGTTAAATGGTCCTGCGCTACATTGCGAGACAGATGCGATTCCATATGAAGTAAATGAACATCTAATTGCAGCGGTGTATTTCCAATTAGACGCAGTAATTGCGCCTCTGTTTCTTGCTTTGTAGGCATTAAATTTAATATGGCAATTTTCAAAGCACGTATATCTTGTGTTACTGCTCGCTCCTTCGTCATTACAAAAATATTTTCCTTCTGCAATACTTTGCGAGCTGGTAAGTCTTTATCAATTATGATCGGCATGTTGTTTGCCTCCGACTAGCGCCGCTTCTAAATCTGCAATAATATCAGAAACATCTTCTATACCGACCGATAAACGGATTAAATCAGATGTAACGCCAGCTAAACGCTGATTTTCTGCGCTTAACTGTCTGTGCGTCGTACTAGCAGGATGTATTACACAAGTTCTCGCATCAGCTACATGCGTTACGAGAGTTGCAAGTTTTACATTTGCGATAAATTCTTTTGCTGCTTCTAATCCGCCTTTAATACCAAAAGTTAAAACTCCACTAGCACCTTTTTTCAAATACTTTTGTGCTAACGAGTAATTTTCATTACTATCTAATCCTGGATAATTCACCCACTCAATACGATCATGATTAGCAAGCCACTTAGCAACTGCGAGAGCATTTTCACTATGACGCTCCATTCTTAAATGCAGCGTTTCTAAGCCGATATTGCTAATATACGCATTGAATGGGCTCATACAGTTTCCGTAGTCTCTTAATAATTGAACACGTGCCTTCACAATATAAGCTGCTGCACCAAAATTTTGAACGTAACTTACACCGTGATAACTTGGATCCGGTTCAATAAGTTCAGGATATTTCCCATTTGTCCAATCGAAGTTCCCTCCGTCTATTACAATGCCGCCTAGAGAACTTGCATGGCCATCAATATATTTCGTTGTGGAATGGACAATGATATTTGCCCCATGTTCAAACGCCTGGCATAAATAAGGCGTCGCTAATGTATTATCAACGATAAAAGGTACTTCTAATTCTTTTGCTGCCGCTGAAAGTTCTTTGAAATTCAAAACATTCATTGCTGGATTTCCTAGCGATTCCGCATAAACGAGTTTTGTCTTATCATTAGCAAGTGCCGCAATTTCATCTGCTGTTAAATTAGGATTAAAGAACGTAACATCAATGCCAAGCTTACGTAAACTTACTCCAAATAAATTAAATGTTCCCCCGTAAACTGTTGAAGAACAAAGAAGATGATCTCCACTACTACAAATATTTAAAACTGCTAGCATAATGGCCGCCTGCCCAGAAGCTGTCGCAACAGCCCCTACACCGCCTTCTAAATCTGATAACTTCTGCTCAAATGCAGCTAAAGTAGGATTTCCAATACGCGTATATATATATCCTTCTGCCTCTAAATTAAATAATGCCGCTAAATCATCTGAAGTATCGTATTTATACGTTGTACTTTGATAAAGTGGCAAAACACGCGGCTCACCATTTTTTGGCGTATAGCCACCTTGCACACAAATAGTTCCTTTCCCCCATGATTCTCCCATCTCTCATTCTCCTTTCTTTTATCCCGCTATTTGCGGCCAATAAGACTCCCACCTCAAAATTCAGCGAATGCAAGTTAGGCGGGAGATAACTGCCCGATTGGTGTGGGCTAATAATCAGTGGGGAGGGACAAAACCCCACTGATTTAAAGTTTCACTTTATGCAAAATAAAAAACTGCCCCTTTCCTGAAAATAAGAAAGGAGCAGTTTGAAAACACGCTCTAAAGGCTCTTTCTTATCTCTCAGGATTATTACCTGCAGGATTTGGCACAATTCCGTTATACGGCTGTTGCCAAGGTTTCATCGGGCCTGTCCCTCCACCTTTTCTTGATAAGACTATGCAATTACCGTTGATTTTATAGCAATAATTTCCTGATGTCAATCTGTTTTTCTGAATGTTCTAAATTAAATGCGAGAACTTTAATATAAACAACAAAAGAAATATATTCCATATTCATTTAAAAAAGACCTTTTAAAAACTTCGATCAATATATAGAATTAAATAAGTAGTTTAAGCGTATAGGTTCAAGATTCTCACGAGACCTCAATATATTGAATAAGCCAACCTTTCAAAAAGATACTATATATATTCAATTCATTTCACACTAGCATATTTAATCCTTTCTACATTAAAACTTACATAACGGAGGTATAACATGACAAATAAAAAGGACAGGCACTATATACTCGTCCTATATGGCATTCTTTTAGGCTCTATAGTAGGAGCTACAGTCTGGTTATTTTTAGTTACGATAAATATCGGAATTCACTTTATTTGGGGATACTTACCTACTATTTTCTCTTCTCCCCCTTATTACACCATTTGTGTAACAATTATCGGTGGTATCCTCGTTGGTTTAACACAAAAATACTTCGGTACATATCCACGTCTCATGCCCGAAGTGATGGCTGAATATAAAAAAACAGGTAGAATTGAATACACTTTTGTACATAAAGCTACTTTAACTGCGATTATCGTTTTAATATTTGGAGCTAGTTTAGGCCCGGAAGCAGCACTTGTTGGAATTATCGGCGGACTTTGTACATGGGTAGGAGATCGCTTTAAATTTGCTTTAAAGGGAATGAATGAACTAACAGAGGTTGGAATTGGCGCTACTTTAAGTGTAATTTTTAATGCACCATTATTCGGTTACTTAGCCCCGAATGAAAATGAGGGTGAACAAATTAACGAATTTTCTAAAGGAAAAAAAGCAATTGTATATTTAGCTACCACTTTTGCTGGTTTTTCCGTTTATTTATTGCTTAGTAAACTCGATAATCGTGGATCCTTTATTGTTGATTTCGGGGAAGGTTCCCTTTCTCTTAATGAATGGATCGCCTTTCTACCACTTGCTAGCATTGGTGCTATAGTTGGTTTCTTTTATTTCAAATTAGAATTCACATTAGAGAAATTAATCCACCCCTTCAAGGAATACAAGGTATCACTTGGAATTATAGGCGGTATTTTATTGGGGATCACAGGAACTTTTCTCCCGTACACGTTATTTTCAGGGGAACATCAATTAAAAGATTTAGTCGTTGAATGGAGCCATTTATCCTTCTGGGTACTACTTCTTTCCGGGGTTTTAAAATTATGTATTACTGCCGTTTGTTTAAATACGGGTTGGCGCGGCGGACATATTTTCCCAATTATATTCGCTGGATCAAGTATCGGATATGCTATAGCTTCTATTATCCCTATAGATCCAATAGCCTCTGTGGCCATTGTCACCACAGCCATTTCAAGCTATGCATTAAGAAAACCAATAGCTATAACATTACTATTACTCATGTTTTTCCCGCTCAATTTATTATTACCAATGCTCGGAGCGGCAGCAATTGGTAATGCATTTCCACTTCCTAAAAGCAATGAAGCTACAAACTAATACATACAGGCAGTAGGGACAAAAGTTCCACCGCCTGTTTTTATCCCGCTATTTGCGAGCAGTAAGACTCCCACCTCAAAATCCGGCAAGTGCGAGGGAGTTGGGTGGGAGTCTTACTGCCCGATTGGTGAAGGCTAATAATCAGTGGGGGATGGCCAAAATCCACACTGATTAAAGTTTCACTTTATTAAACATGCTGCTTTAATAGCGCGTATAACTCTTCAAAACTATGCACTTCATATGTTGGCACAATCTCACTATTATTTGGTTTCTTTTCTGAATTAAACCAACAAGTATCAATTCCCGCTACATATCCACCTTTAATATCAGCACTTAACGAATCCCCAATAATGAGCCCTTCTTCAAAAGCGAAATTAGGAATCCTTTCAAAAACATAATCAAAATACTCTTTCATTGGCTTTTGGAATCCCGTATCTCCAGAAACAAAAATATCTTTAAACAATGAATGTAATCCTGCATTACGTAAACGTTTATCTTGCGTCTTAGAAATACCGTTTGTCACTATATATAAATCATACTCACTTTGAATTTGATTTATAAATTCAAATGCACCTTGCATGAGTTGGTTTCCTTCTTCTAAGTAGATACGATAATTATTTTCGAATAATATCCCATCTACTTCTTCCCCGTACTCTTTAAACAAAATCGAAAATCGTGTATTTACGACTTCATCACGGTTTATTTCACCTTCTTCAAAAGCATCCCAAAGGCTTTTATTAATTTTTTTATACTGCGCTTCAACCTCGCTAGTTAAAGGAATCCCTTTCTCTTCAAAGAGCATACGTAACGCCACTTTTTCCGCCTTCTGAAAATCTAACAATGTATCATCTACATCAAATAGCAATGTTTTATATTTTTTCATAAACCCCTCACACTCTCTTTTCTACAAAAACAAATTTACATAAATCGTATCATTCTTCCTTGTAAAAATAATAGGAGATATCTCATACTAAACATGAGGTGAAAACATGAAAGTCAGTAAAAATAGCGAAGAAATCTCTCATTACATGCAAACTCACAACTTCCATACCCTTTTTTCTTTTGATGTCTTACCGTATGTTGAACTACATTCCTTTCAAAAGAAAGAAAGGATATGTAATGAAGGAGTTGATTTCCCTTATCTTTATTACTTAATTTCTGGAAAAGCGAAAATATATATGAGTCACAAAAATGGAAGGGTCTCCTTAATTAACCTTATTCAAGCACCTTCGTTCATTGGAGAATTAGGGTTAATTGGCGTAGAGTCCGTTACGAAAACGGTGGAAGTGATTGAAAATTGTATGTGCTTAGCACTTCCTCTTAAAGATTGTCAGCATCTTTTATTGCAAGATGCTACCTTTCTAAAGAAACTATGCAAATTTATCGGCGAAAAAACAATTACCCGAACAGAAAGTTACGCAAAAAACAATAGTTATCCGTTCGAAAATCGATTAGCAGCATTTATTCTATTAACAGAACAAAATAACAGTTATACAGAAAAACATACCGAGGCTTCGGAATACTTAAATGTCAGCTACCGTCACCTTTTATATGTATTAAACCAGTTTTGCCAGCAAAACTATTTAAAGAAAGAAGGCCGAACATATTATATACAAGATCGAAATCAATTAGAAAAACTTGCTGACGAGCTGAAAATATAAAAAACAGCATTAACATAAAAGTTAATGCTGTTTTTTGAGTGGCGATTATAATTTAAATTAAAATTTGCTTGCTACTTTAGCTGCTTCTTCAAGACCTGCAGTAATGATTTCTTCTGCTTTATCTGGGAATTGGTTATGTCCCTCGATAACTACCGTTTCCATGTTTGTTGCACCGAAGAAGCCCATCATGCTTGCTACATATTTAACAGCCATTTCCACTTCAGCTGCCGGTCCTTCAGAATATACGCCGCCGCGTGCATTTAATAACGCAATTTTCTTATCTCCAATAAGTCCAACTGGACCTTCTGGTGTATATTTAAACGTTTTACCAGCACGGTTTAAATAATCAATATACGTGTGTAATACGGCTGGAATCGTTAAGTTCCATAATGGGAAACCGAAAACAACTTTATCAGCTTCTAAAAATTGATTTAAATACTTATCAGCAACTGCTACTACTTTTGCTTCTTCTTCTGTTAAATCAAATTCTCTGCTTGCTTTGAATGTACCATTAATCATATCTACGCCTACATATGGTAATTCTTCTTTATATAAATCAAGTTCTACTACTGTATCATTTGGATGTGCTTCTTTATAGTTTGCCAAAAATGCCTCGTATAATTTCACACTTACTGCTTGTTCCGCTGGGCGGTTGTTTGCTTTTACAAATAAAACTGTTGCCATGATTCTTTTCCTCCTACTACTCACTCTTATGTTGTTATATATTACTTACGAAAAAGGGTTACTCCCTTGTAATTGTTGTTGCTTACAAATATATTTTATCTTTATATCAAGACAATTTCGTCCTCACATAGACGTATTTTTTCATAAAAAAAGTCCACCTTCTAAAGGCGAACTAGGTCCTACGACTTTGGTCTTATACAATTCCGTTTTTCACTGCATATAACGCTGCTTGTGTGCGGTCGGATAAATGTAACTTACTCAAAATACTACTCACATGAGCTTTAACAGTTTTTTCTGTAATAACTAAAACAGCGGCGATTTCTTTATTACTCATTCCTTTCGCTAATAGCTGCAATACTTCATTTTCTCTTGCTGTTAGCACATCCACTTGAATGGAAGGCTCTTCTTCTTTCTCTTCCTCCGGTAATGTTTGAGAGAGAAGAGCATTTGCTATATCGGGATGTAATTGAATATTACCCTTATACGCGCTTCGAATAGCTTCAACAAGTTGATCTGGTTCTACATCTTTTAAAATATAACCACTTGCTCCAGCTTTCAATGCTGGCAATACATGAGCCTGATCAGAAAAACTAGTTAAGACAATTACTTTCACATTTGGGTATTCTTTTTTAATGCAGGCTGTTGCCTCAATTCCATCCATCTCAGGCATATATAAATCCATTAATACGACATCTGGACTCGTTTCGCCTACTTTCACTAACGCCTCTTTTCCATTATTGGCCTCACCAACTAATTCAAAATCTTCCTGTGTACTTAGAAAAAACGCTAATCCTTTTAAAACGACTGTATGATCATCAACTAACAATACTTTTATTTTCACAAACTTCCCTCATTTTTCACATCATAATGGTACATTTACTTTTACACTCGTTCGTTTCTCGCTGCTTGTAATTTTAATCGTCCCACCAACTAATTCTACTCTTTCGCGCATCGTAGTCATACCGAGTGATTTCTTCTCTTTTATATCCTTTTCTACAAAGCCGTTTCCTTGATCGACTATTTCTAATGATACATTCTTCTCCGTCACTTTGAAATAAATCGTCGCTTCTCTGACATTTGCATGCTTACTTACGTTATTTAAAGCTTCTTGTCCAATTCTCCAGAGCGCTTCTTCTACTACGCGGGGCAAATCACGAACACCTGTAACTTGTTCCCGAATTTTCAATCCCAAACTTTCACCATATTGTTTTAAAGCTGGTAATAGTCCTTTCTCTAATCCCGCTGGACGTAGTTGCCAAATTAACGTCCTCATTTCTTTTAAGGCACCTTGCGCTAGTTCACGCATCTCATGCAAAGATCGATCCACCTTTTCATTTTGACCTTTTAAAACTGCCTCAGCCCCTTTTGTCATAAAGGTTAACGAAAATAGCTTTTGTGAAACAGAATCATGTAAATCTCTTGCTAACCGGTTCCTTTCTTCCATTCGTACAAGTTCGCGTCGTTGCTCATTTAACCTTAAATTTTCTATCACGAAAGAAATATGATTTGTTATTGCTTGAAGTACATCTGTCGTATTCACATCAAATTCACCATTATTTGAACTAACACATAAAACACCAAATATGTGACTTTGAATTTGTATTGGTGAGGCAATAACCGTCCTATTAGAGGCTATCTTATGACTGATTTGATGGTTTAATAAAATAGGTTCACCTTTTTCTAGTGCTTCTTTCGCTGCTTCTTTTATATCCTCTTGTAATTCTTCCTGGCAATAAGATGCCCGCAAAGCTAATTCTTTCTCTTCCCTAATAAAGAATGCGACTTGATTCCACTGAAACACTTCACCTAATTGATTTACAACTTTTTCAGGCAATATATTAAATTGATGAATCGTTCTTAAAACTTGAATGAACCGTTCTAATTTCACATAATAATGCGCTCTTCGCTTTTCATTTTCATATAACTTTGCTCGTTTTAAAGCCGTTCCAATTTGGAAAGCAACTGATTGAAGCAATACTAATTCTTCTTCTGAAAAATGTGTTTTACCTGGGCTTGCCACATTTAACAAACCAAATTTTTCCCCTCCAGCCTTTAAAGGAACCGTAGCATGATGAAGAATTCCTTCTGTATCTCCCCAATTATATTCAATTGCATTATTAATTCTTTTACATTCAATAATATTAACAGCTCGCTCTAACTTTCCATCCACAAAGCCACGTAAACACCAACATTCACCTTCACACATCGGGCGTTTGTTTTCATATGTAAGTGCCTCTGGTAACTGGTAATCGATTAATTTCGTATATCTCCCATTTTCATCCGCAAGAAAAATCCATCCTGTCGTTAAACCTGTTACACTAAGTAATTTTTCTAGCACTGCTTGCAATACATGATATGTATCATTTGATGTATTTAGCGTTTCTGCAATTTCTTTTAATATAACTAATTCATTTGTACGATTATCTCGAAACATACCTAATCTCCTACATACAAGATTTTAAATCTCTCCTAAAGTAAATCATCTACTTTTCACTTTGTACTTATTCGTAACATTGATATAATGGTGAAAACATAGTTTTCATTATATCACTTGAGGGGGCTTTCATAATGACATTAAATAAGGCACTTACTATCGCTGGTTCTGACACAAGTGGCGGTGCTGGTATACAAGCAGATTTAAAAACATTCCAAGAACTTGGTGTATACGGAATGACATCTCTTACGACAATCGTAACGATGGATCCACATAACGGTTGGGCACATAACGTATTCCCAATCCCAGCTTCTACATTAAAACCACAATTAGAAACGACAATTGAAGGTGTTGGAGTAGATGCTTTAAAAACAGGTATGCTTGGATCAGTAGAAATTATTGAAATGGTTGCTGAAACAATCGAAAAACATAATTTCAAAAATGTAGTAGTTGACCCTGTTATGGTATGTAAAGGTGCTGATGAAGCATTACATCCTGAAACGAATGATTGTTTACGTGACGTTCTTGTTCCAAAGGCATTAGTTGTAACGCCAAACTTATTTGAAGCGTATCAATTAAGTGGTGTGAAAATTAATTCTCTTGAGGACATGAAAGAAGCTGCAAAGAAAATCCATGCTTTAGGTGCTAAATACGTACTAATTAAAGGTGGTAGCAAACTAGGTACAGAAACTGCTATTGATGTATTATATGATGGTGAAACATTCGATCTTCTAGAATCAGAAAAGATTGATACGACAAATACACACGGTGCAGGTTGTACATATTCTGCTGCAATTACAGCAGAACTTGCAAAAGGAAAAACTGTAAAAGAAGCGGTAAAAACTGCAAAAGAATTCATCACAGCTGCGATTCGTCATTCATTCAAAATTAACGAATATGTAGGACCAACACATCACGGTGCATACCGCAAATTCGTTGCACAGAAAGAGCTTGTCTAATAATAAATTAAAAAACATACTAAAACCGGCAGAGCATTCATTGTTCTGTCGGTTTTAGTATGTTTTGCAAAATGTTTTAAAGTACTCCCCTAATTTCTATGATGCTGAACTAACTTGGTTTCTACCATTTCTTTTTGAATAATATAATGCATCATCCGCTGCTTGAATAAATTGCTCAGGTGATTTTTTATACTCTGAAATCCCAACAGAAACTGTAATTTTAATTTTTGTCCCGTTTTTCAGGTGGAATGAATGCTTTTCAACAGCTAGTCGAATTTGTTCCCCTATACGAGTCCCAAATACTAATCCCTTTTTCGGTATCAACAGGGCAAATTCTTCGCCACCCTTTCGAAAAACCAAATTAGAGAATGGTCCATTCTCTAACAAAATACGCCCTACTTGTTTTAACACTTCATCCCCAGCAGGATGACCGTATGTATCATTTACATACTTAAAGTGATCAATATCGATAAGTAATAAACAGAGTGAATCATTTTTCATATACTTGTTACCAATATGACGATTCATCTCTAAATCAAATTGCCTTACATTCCCTAGATTCGTTAATGCATCTATCGTTGCATAATGCTTCATCGTTTGAAATAATTCATTCGATTGCAATACGTAACTTGCACTTACAAATGTGATGTATGCCGCTACAATACAACAAACTAAATATAATGACACTACATATATATCCTTAAATAAAATATAAAGTGGCAGTATTAAAATAGACAAACTGTACACATTAAACCATATCCATTTTGTAAATATAGAAATTTCCATTCGCCAAATAAGGGTAATGCCAATCCCTGTTGCCACGATAGTATAGCAAGCCAATTCAGAGGCTAAAGAATACTCAGTAAAAAATACCCGCGTTATTAAAATGATTATAACTGTTATACTACTAGCTATTGGGCCGCCAATTATAATTGCCAAAACAACAGCTAAATAACGTAAATCCAACATAATATTTTCAATATGTACACCAAAATGCATCAACAATATACTCAATATTCCAGTTAAAATACCGATCAAACATTTCTGCCAAAAAGAGAATCCTTCTTTTAATGGCTTATCTCTTAAAAGCTGAGCACCCACAAAGATAAAGGAAAGAATGATTGTCATATTTACAAATAGATCTCTGAACATAAAATAATCTCCCTACTTTTTCTTTTCCATCTATCCCTTTCTATATGCTATTGTATTACGGAATCCCTATAATTCCCAATATTTTTCATTTTACTGTTCCACGTGGAACAGCAAAATAAAAAGGAGACGAAATTTCGTCTCCCCCATTAACAACATCGTGATATCTTTCCACCTTTTGCATTAAATCTAGCTTCTTGTGCCTCAGCAAAAAATTGCTTTTGACATAGAATTTTCTCTTCTGGATGATGTGCTTTCATATGATTTACATACGTTTCATAACTCGGAACTCCAACAAGTAAACTAATAAATTGCTTTCTCTTTCCCCATACGTTCCGTAAACTTTTAAGCATAGTTCCTCGACTCACTTTCATCTCTAGGAATATATGGCGCCTCTTTTAGCGGCATCGGCTTATTTCTTAATACTTGGATCCAAATTCGAAGTGCAGAGATTAATACAGCGATTACAACTATCATAAAAATCCCACAAAGTGCTGCATCAATATAATCATTGAAAATAATTTGCTTCATCTGAGCGACATTTTTAGCTGGCGCTAACACTTTCCCCTCATCTAATGCTCCCTGAAACACCTTTGCATGGGATAGAAATCCTATTTTAGGATTTTCATGAAATAGCTTTTGATAACCAGCTGTCATCGTTACAATAAGTAATCCTATAGTCGGAATAAGCGTTACCCAAACGTATGCCTTTTTTCCCATTTTGAATAAAATTGTCGTTCCAAGTAATAGTGCAATCCCTGCTAACATTTGATTTGCAATACCGAAAAGTGGCCATAGCGTATTAATTCCGCCAAGAGGGTCTACCACCCCTTGATATAAGAAGTACCCCCAGCCTAATACGCATAACGTTGTAGCAACCACATTCGCTATTGTGGAATCTGTTTTCGCAAACGGCTTGTACACATGCCCTAAAATATCTTGAATCATAAATCGTCCTACACGTGTTCCAGCATCAATCGTTGTTAAAATAAATAGTGCTTCAAAAAGAATGGCAAAATGGTACCAAAATGCCATCATCGCCGTTCCACCTATTACTTGTGAAAATATATGTGCCATACCAATTGCTAATGTTGGTGCGCCACCTGTACGTGATAAAATAGTCTGTTCTCCGACGTTAACAGCAAGTTCTTTTAATTCATTCGGTGTAATAGCAAATCCCCACGAAGAAATAACTTGAGCCGCTTGTGATACATCTGTTCCTATCAGTGCTGCTGGACTATTAATTGCAAAATAAGTTCCTGGTGTTAATACGCAAGCTGCAATCATAGCCATCGCTGCTACAAATGATTCCATTAACATTGCCCCATAACCAATTGGCTGTGCATGACCTTCTTGCTCAATCATTTTCGGCGTCGTACCTGATGAAACGAGAGCGTGGAATCCAGACACAGCACCGCAAGCTATTGTAATAAATAAGAACGGAAATAAATTCCCCGAGAAAACAGGGCCTGTTCCGTCAATAAACTTAGATACTGCCGGCATCTTCAAATCTGGAGCTACAATTAAAATACCAATTGCTAATCCAAGTATCGTTCCTATTTTTAAAAATGTACTTAAATAATCACGTGGTGCAAGGAGCATCCAAACTGGTAATGCCGATGCAATGAATCCATATACGATAAGCATAATAGCAATTGTTTCGCCACTAAAAGTAAACATACTTGCAAGTGTTGGATTTTCTGCTACATACTGTCCACCAATAAGCGATAGGACTAGTAAAACAATACCAATTACTGATCCTTCCCCTACTCGCCCTGGTCTAATGTAACGCATGTAAACTCCCATTAAAATAGCAATCGGAATCGTTGCTGCGATTGTAAACATTCCCCATGGGCTTCCAACAAGCGCCTTCACCACTACTAAAGCTAATACTGCTAATAAAATTATCATAATACCTAAAATACCAATCATCGCAATTAATCCTGTAACAGGACCAATCTCATCTTTAATCATTTCTCCTAATGATTTACCGTTACGTCTCATTGAAGCAAATAAAATTACAAAATCTTGTACAGCTCCAGCAATAACTACTCCAACAATAATCCAAATCGTCCCGGGTAAATAGCCCATCTGCGCCGCCAAAATTGGGCCTACTAAAGGACCTGCCCCTGCAATCGCTGCAAAGTGATGGCCAAATAAAACCCATTTATTTGTCGGAACATAATCCTTCCCATCATTTAATGTATGAGCAGGTGTTTGCCTATTATTATCTAGTCCGAAAACTTTCCTCGCTATAAATCTACTATAAAAGCGATAAGCAATCGCATACACTGATACAGCAGCAACTAATAGCCATATAGCATTAATTGTTTCGCCTTGAGATAAGGCTATTACACCAAAAGCAGATGCTCCTAGTGCTGCAATAACTCCCCAAAGTAAAATTGATTTCAACGTTTTCACATACAATCCCCCCATTACTACTTCTTAGTGGAGATTGTACTAAATTTTCTGAATATTTAAGTTAAATCCTCCTTATCATGAAGGATTTCTAGTTTATCATGTTAAAATTCTCTCATTACTTGTCATAGTTCAATTTTATTTCGAAGTCGTTTTACATAATTACGACTTACTGGAATCGGTTGCTCATCGTACCCGTCTAAATACAAATTATACGTGCCATTATAATAAGGCTTAAGTTCTTGTACATATAACATATTAATTAAATAACTTTTATGTACACGTAAAAAATCATATGCATTAAGCTTATTTTCTAATTCCTGAAGTGTATATGTTGAAATATGATGATTATTCGTTGTATAAATTGAAACTGTTTTATTTTCCTTATTTTTACTTACATATATAATATCCTCTGGAAAAATATATCTAATTCCCTCATGGACTTCTATCGGCAGTTTACGCAAATGACTCTTTGCTTTCTCACTTTTTTCTTTCCCCATTTTATATAAAATGAATTGTAAATCTTCTTCACGAAATGGTTGCAATAAATAATAAAATGCTTGGAAACGAAAAGCTGTAATTGTCTCTTCTATATCCTCACCAATAAAAATAAATTTTGTATAACAATTCACTTCTCGTAACAAGCTCGAATATTCAAAACCCGTGCCGTCTACTAATTGCGAATTTAAAAAAACAAAATCAGGTGTATGTTTTTTCATTATTAGCAAAGATTCTGTTCCGGTTCTCGCTTCAAAACATTCTACATTTCGAATGTTCTCAGTAAAGTACTCAACTAATTTTCTTCGCTCTTCTGTCTCTTCCATGATAAGTAAAATTTTCATTTATCCAACCACCTAATTCCTTTGTCCATATGTCCTGTTGTATACATTCGCTTTAGTAAGAAACAATCCCTTTTTCTTACTATACCATTATTTATCTAAAAAAACAGAAAAAAGGAAACCACTTTGGTTTCCCCTTTTCTTTTATCTCGATTGGTGCGTGCTAATAATCAGCGGGAAACGGGCGAAACCTCCACTAATTAAAGTTTTACTTTATACCAATTCCTGCTGTTTCGTTTCTTGCCCAAGCATAATCACAGCAAGTGCCCCAATTAAAATTGATCCACAGAAAATCGTAAATATTAGCGATAGTGAAGCTTGTGAAGCAACTAGATACCCTACTAATAATGGTCCAAGAATACCACCAATACGTCCAAATGCCGCTGCCATTCCTGCACCTGTACCGCGAATAACTGTTGGATACTGTTCAGGTGTATAAGCGTATAATGCACCCCAAGCACCTAAGTTAAAGAAGGATAATAACATACCCGCAACTATTAATGCTGTTAATGAATCAGCGATTCCGAACACATAAGCGCTACATGCTGTACCAATTAAGTAAGTAACCAATACAAATTTACGACCAAGACGTTCAATAAACCATGCGGCTGTAAAATATCCTGGTAATTGAGCTAATGTCATAATAAGTACGTACTGGAAACTTTTTATTAAACTAAAACCTTTCAGTACCATTACACTAGGTAACCAAAGGAACATTCCATAATAGGAAAAGACAACACAAAACCATAAAATCCATAACATAATTGTTGCTTTACGATACTTCCCAGACCAAACTGATTTTATATTCTCAATAATAGATGGCCTCTTTTCAACCTTTTGAAACCTTGGAGAGTCGGGTAAATTCCATCTTAAATATAAAGCATATAAAGCCGGAACTGCACTTAATACCATCGCAACTTCCCAACCGTATTTAGGAATCACAAAATACGAGATAAGTGCTGCAATTAACCAGCCACCAGCCCAAAAGCTTTCCAATAGTACAACTATTTTCCCACGTTCATGCGCTTCAACGCTCTCTGATACAAGGGTAGATGCAACTGGGAGTTCTCCGCCGAGTCCCATACCAATTACAAAGCGTAATACGAGGAACATTGCGAGTGTCGTCGTTAAGGCTGTTAAGCCACTACCAATAGAAAATAGTAATAATGTAATAATGAAGACCGATTTCCGTCCTATTTTATCTGATAGCACCCCAAAGACGAGTGCTCCTACAGCCATACCAATTGAGTTAATACTACCTATCCAACCCATCTCTTGAGTACTTAATCCCCAATCTTTTTGTAACGCCACTATTACAAATGAAAGCATTCCAACATCCATTGCGTCAAATAGCCATCCAAGCCCTGCTATACCAAGTAGCTTTCGCTTCGAAATTTCTTTTACCTTGCTCACAAGAAGTCCTCCTTACACAGCTGTCTTTACACATCATTTTACATGTGTGTATTGCATAAGTAAAATACTTTCGTGTAAAAAATTTCTCCTTCATCATTCCCAAAAAATAAAATGTTTATCAAAAATGAACAAATAAAAAAAGTAGCGATATTCCGCTACTTTTTTGAACGCATTACTTCTTTTAAAAACTCGGCTAATACTAACTGACGACGCCAGCGTGTTGGATTACTACACAATCTGTAAAACCACTCTAAATGAATAGCTTGAATCCATTTTGGCGCACGCTTTACCTCTCCAGCCCACACATCTAAACTACCGCCTACTCCAACGGCCATTTTCGTTTCTAAGCGATGCTTATTGTTTTGGATAAAGTTTTCTTGCCTTGGGAAGCCAAGTGCAACAAGTAATAGATCTGGTTTTGCTTCTTGAATACGTGAAACAATATTCTCTTCTTCTTCTTGTTTAAAATATCCATCTTGTATACCCACGATAGATGCAGCCGAATATGTCTTCGTTAAATGATCAGCTGCGGCTTGTACAACATGTGGTTTTGCACCTAATAAGAAAACAGATACTGATTTATTCTCTTCTGATAACTTTGCAAATAAATTACTCATTAAATCAAATCCAGCTACCCGCTCTTTTAAAGGTGTACCAAGCATACCACTTGCTTTAACAACCCCGATACCATCAGGTGTAATTAAATCTGTATTTAGTAATGTTTTATGGAATTTTTCATCCTTTTTTGCGCACATAACAATTTCAGGATTCGCTGTTACTACCTGAAAAGTATGAGTTTGCTCCAATTCTAGTTGTTTCTTTAAATATTGGATTGTTTCATCCATTGTCATTGTAGAGAAAGGAACACCTAGAATATCAACTGTTTGTACTGCCATATTTAACTATCCTCTCTATCATTAAAGGTTTTTCGTTATTAATTGCTGATATGTTTCTTTCGTATCTTCATATAATTTTTGAAGTGAGAAGTTCATAGTAGCATGCTCATAAATATGTTTGCCCATTGCTGCTAACTCTCCAGTTTTCCACTTATCATACGCTTCTTCTAATGCCGATGCTAATGCTTTTCCATCACCAGTTGGCACAATCCATCCGTAAGTTTCATCTGCAATTAACGGCTCGATTTCTCCCGCTCTAGTCACAATTGATGGTACACGTTGATTTGCTGCTTCCAATAAAACTAATGGAAATCCTTCGCTATGGGAAGTTAATAAATTTACATGTGATGAAGCAAATAATTGTTTCACATCTTGACGGTGCCCTAAAAATTCAACTTTATCATTAATTCCTTTTTCAGTAGCTAACGCCTTTAACTCTCCTTCTAACGGCCCGTCACCAACTAATAATACTTTAATCTTCTCCAATTTTGTTTGTTGTAACGCATCGAATAAAACTTCATGTCCTTTAACAGGATGCAGACGTGCTACTTGGATTGCCGTAAACACATCTTCATCAATATTAAACATTTCCTTTTTATTATAGCCAGCTGCTTTTTCCTGATCATATTCAATACCATTATAAATAACATGCATCTTTTCATCTGAAATACCTACTGCCGCTAAGCTTTTTTTCAACCTATTCGTTACAACAAAAAATAAATCTATATTTTTTAAAGCTTTTAAATTTAACTTAGTAAAAATCCAACCTTTTAGACCTTGTTTAGTAAAGTCTTGAAATGGATCACTATGAATTGTCGTTACCCATTTTGCCGCGAATTTCTTTTTCATTAAAGAAACAAAGAAATTTGCCCTAGGACCGTGTGTATGAACTACATCAAATTTTTCTTTATTAATGAATTCACTTATGTTTTTTAAAATGGATAAATCATAGCGAGATTTTTGTGAAAACACATGAACTTTTATTCCTAGCTCTCTTGCTTCTTTCGCAACAATTCCATCTTCAAATACTGCTAATTCTACTTCACCATCCGGAAACTGATCGAGCAGTGAAATAATATGTGTTTTTCCTCCACCATCTTCTGCTCCTGCATTCATATGCAATATCCTCATATTTTTTCCTCCTTTAAATCCTCGCTACATTTCCATCTATCTTTATTTTACTGTACTAAAAAATAAAAGCTAACAAAAGTTAGCTTTTATTTTTATCATTCAATTTCTAGATCTACGATTAGATAAGCTAACACCACTACAAAGTAAATCCCTACTCCTGGTGCTGTCAAAATATGTCCTGCAATATATGCAATACCTAATGCTAATACTAAGCTCGCTGTAATCATTCCATATTTCACATTAAATATTTCCTTAAATCTTGTAACAAATGCTAGTAGGATTCTTACGCCGTAATAAATAAATGGAATCATCATTAACGCAAAACCAATAATTCCGAAATCATAAAACCAATCATGGAAGTCCATTTCGATTAGCTTTGGATCTGGCTGCTTTTGTTCATTATATTTATAGTTACCTGCATAACCCATTCCTAATAACTTTTGTGACATTGGCGCTTCTTTAAAGAATTGCTTATGTCTCTCTTCATATACTTGACGTCCACTGAAAATAAGATTTTCTTGATTTTCTTTCTTTTGCTCTTTCTCAAGCTCTTTCTTAACTTCCGCTTCTACCTTCGCCTTTTCTTCTGGCTTCTCAACTTTATGTTGTTTTTCTTCTTTTTTAATTTTCTCTTTAATTTCTTTTTCTTTTTGACCTTGCTGCGCTACATTTTGTTCTGATAAATAGTTGTTATGAATACCCATATTTTGTGCTAATGGCGTCATTTTAAACGTTCCGACAACACCAGCTAATAGAACAATAGCAATTAATCCATTAAGTACAAGAGATTTTTTGTTCGGGTTTTTTCTATCAAATAATAATTGTAGTACAATAATCCCGATTGCTGCCGCTAATGTAGCACCAATTGAGCCCATTCCTACTTTCGTACCAACTTGAATTAAAGAGTAAATCATTAGAAGCGATGGAATCCAATATAAAACGTGCTTCACGCTCTTTGTTTTTTGAATAGAATATAGTACTACAATAGGGAAAATAATAGCTAAGATCGACCCTAGTTCATTACCTGCATAGAACCATCCTCGGGAACCAACCTTCATCCATTGATAACTACCAAAGTCTGTAGATGTCGAAATAGAAATAACCATAATAGCGTTAATGATTAATGTTGAATACACAATACTATTTCTGACTTTGTCGCTAATATTTACTTTCTTTTTCAATGATTTTAAAGCTAAAATGTATGATCCTAGCATGATATATATATATAATGCCTTCGCAACAAACTTAACTTCTTCACTAAGTACAATAGGATTCTTAACTAGTTTATTATTAATAAACCCTATCCCTAAAACTACTGCTAATAATATTAAGTAAATTAAAAACTTCCTATTTTCCTTCTCTTTTGCCTGAATTAAAATGTAAATACCACCCACAGCCATAATAAGAAATCTGACCAAAATCCCAACAGTGGCATTTGATTTTAATAAAACGATGCTAAGAGACGTTAATAAATCTAAAACAGGCTGTAAAATAATAAAAAAGAGCAAAAAATGCTCAAATCTAACCCTAGCTTGATTTGCTAACATTCCAAGACCTCCATACAAAATCTTTACATTATCTTTTAATCATAGTTTTCTACTGTTTAAACACACCTAGCAATTATAACATAACTCATATTTAAATTGAGAACTATTTTTCATGCCAAAACTAGTCAAATCCAGCATTATTAGTAACCGAAAACATTGTCCTTTAGCTATCCTTCCCTATCCCTATAAAAACTATCTAACACATATACACTTATTTTCGACCGCACAAAAATATTTTTTTATCATTTTATACAAATGTACAAATCGGACTTCTCTTATTGTACCATCCATCCAACTAAGCTACATCAAAAAACTATACAACGAATTTTTCCACACTTTTTCGCTTTACTTTATTGCTACTTATCAAGCATTTTCAAACGCTTTCTTTAGCTATTTCATCCATTTTTCTACATGTAACGAAAAGTAATTGTTATTTCCAAAACTTTAGTGTATATTTTTTCTCTGGAACATCTTTAAGAGGAAGGAATTAAAGCCATGTTGTTAATCGATATATTTACGTTTCTTGGCATTATCGCCGCTGCCATTTCTGGTACATTAGTTGGTTTGAAAAAAGATCTAGATTTATTTGGTGTCCTTTGTTTAGCTGTAGCTACTGCGCTCGGCGGCGGTATTATTCGTGATATTATGATTGGTAACCTGCCTCCTGTCGCATTTGTAAAACCCATTTACTTTTTCGTAAGTGTACTATCAGCATTATTCACATGTATGTTTTTTGAGCGCATTAATAAACTTCAAGTTGTTATTATGCTTTCTGATGCTGTTGGTTTAGGTGTATTTACAGCTATTGGTGCAAATGCAGCAATGTCACATCACGTTGACGCCTCGTTTTTAGTCGTTTCAATGGGAGTTATTACAGGTATTGGGGGCGGTATTTTACGCGACATTTGCGCTCAAGATATCCCGTATGTATTCCGGAAAGAAATATATGCAATTGCTTCTATTTTAGGAGCAGTTAGTTTCCTAATTACACATGCAATGGGGGCACACGTCTTAGCTTTCTATGTTTGTTTATTAATAACATTCATTATTCGTGTAGTCACCGTAATATATAATGTACATTTCCCAGTTTTCTTTAAAACACATGCAAAAATTAATAAAGGCCATTAAGAGAATTCTACCTAGAATTCTCTTAATTTATATACAATTCCATATACTATAGAGTAATTGTATATAAAAATATATAATTATATAATAATAACAAAAATGAAAACGCTTCACAAACAGGGGGAAGAATGATGCTTGGGGTTTTCAAAAAAAATAAAACAAACACCAGTATACTCGAATTAAGTAAGGGCCAACAAATAATATTTAACGTGCCTGCTAATTCTGAACTAAAAACTCAAATGGATATGCTACATATTTCAAAGGAAGATTTACAAATTGTAAAAGTGTTACAGCCGTTTATTTATGAGGAAATAGATTGGATAACAGAAAAATTTTACACCAACATCACAAAACAACCTAATTTAATTGCTGTTATTGAACGCTACAGCTCTATTCCAAAATTAAAGCAAACTTTAAAGACACATATTAAAGAATTGTTCAGCGGGGATATGAATGAAGATTTTATTAAACAACGTGTTAGAATTGCAAAAAGGCATGTACAAATTGGTTTACATAGAAAATGGTATACTGCAGCTTATCAAGAATTATTCCGCTCCGTCATGAAGATTTTACAAACGAAAATTTCAACGATAGATGATTTTTCTTATTCTATAAATGTAATAAATAAATTATTCACATTAGAGCAAGAACTTGTTATTGCGGCTTATGAATCTGAATATGAAAGAATTCAAAAAGAACATGAAAAAGAAAAAGAGCTGACAGCTATGACGATTACACATATTGCAACAGAACTAGCGGCAGTATCTGAAAAAACAAGCTCTTCTATTCAACAGTTAACATCTAAATCAGAAAGTATCGTAGGAATTGCAAAAACAGGTACATCATTAGCTACGACATCAGAAGAAAAGGCCAATAAAGGAAAAGAACAATTAAATTTGCAAAACAAACGAATGGAAAGCATTCAAGCAAATATGGAAACTATTATTACTGATACTCGTGAACTTCTTGATATTTCTAACAAAATTAACGAAATCATTGATATTGTAAAATCAATCGCCGAGCAAACAAATTTACTAGCATTAAATGCTGCTATTGAATCTGCACGTGCTGGCGAATTTGGTAAAGGTTTTTCAGTCGTAGCGGGAGAAATCCGAAAGTTATCAGAGCAAACGAAAGAATCAATTTCCAACGTTACAAAACTCGTTGAAAAAACTAACGAACAAATTATACACGTCTCTTCTTCCGTGGAACAAATAAGCTCTCTCGTATCTGAAGGGACAGATAGTATGCATGCGACAGATCAATATTTCCAAGAAATCGTAAAAGATATGTCTAACTCTAAAGAACAAAATAAAAAAATTGAAAATGAATTAGAGACTATCTCACAAGTAATGAAGAGTATTCAAGACGATTCCTCAACAATGGCCTTAACAGCGGATAATTTACAACTAGAACTAAACCGATAAGACGAATCGATATAAAGTGGAGATTCTTCATCTCCGCTTTGCATTCATCCTTATCATCCATCTACAAAAAAAGAATCCAAAATGGATTCTTTTATTTTCTAAAAAATATTTTTTGGCAATAAAAATAACTCATATAAACACCAAAGCTTTGTAAAATAAACAAAGCTGGCATAATAATATTATAATATGCCATATCTACTCGGAAGAGCCTTAACGACACGTATCCGGTAATTAATAATACAAACAACATATATCCTTCATTTTGCTGTTTCTTAATTAGAAAATGTAATAAAGCTATGGCCATAAATAATGTCACCACTATATATATAAGCTTTTCACATTTAAAAATAATAGAATTTATTCCCTCGTCTGAAAGCTGGTTAATAACTGGTTTTAACAGTTTAAATCTCTCTAATTCCATTTCCTTTAACTCTTGATCAATATGCTCTTTTACACTTTGATTTTTGGATTCTTTTTCTTCATTTTGACTTTTTCCAATTAAAACAGATTGGACATACGTCTGATTAGAAATCGTATACTGTGACATTCCCATCATCTTGATACCATAGCTCACACCAAAATGAGTACTATAAAATAGAATAAGTATCCCTATCATTTTTAATAGTAATTTCTGCTTCGTTGCTGATTGAAACACTTCAATTAACAGCACATATGCAGCTATAAAAATAGGTAAAAATAACCCCATCGGAAAAATCATATTGCTAAATGCAAATAAAACAGCTGGAATTACCCACATATAAGGATGATCCAATCCTTTATATAAAAGTATATAACAAGCACAATAAAATAAAAATATTGCGAGTGATTCCGCCGTTAATACAGAACTCATAAATATATTTGGAATATATAAAGCATAAAACACGGACGCAATACGACCACACTCTTCTCCAAAGACCATTGACGCAATGCGATAAATGAAAAATGCAGTTCCTGTACAAAATAGAATATTAAATAGTTGTAAAGCGAATACCGTATCACCAAATATACGGATGATGATCGATTCATAAATAATAAAAGGTAACTGCGCTACATTCTCTATATTATTGCCAATTGCAATCTGCTTCGCAGACTCATACATAGCTTTCATATCACCTATTATTGGACCATCTACACATAGAACTGTGATAAATCTTACAACTATAGATATGCTTATAAGAAAGATAAGAAATTGTTTATCTGTAAAACGATACTGCAAAATCGATGCCACTAACAAAATAAGAATAACAAAAATCACTAATACGATTGTTATACTTGTTGTACTTCCCCCAAAAAATGGCTTACTTGTTTCAAAAGCTGACCAACAACTATAAACAAAAAATGTGAGCATCGTACCAATCGTTATTTTACTGAAGAAAGACGAAAAATTTGTTTGTATATGATTCATATGTCCATTGCACCTCTACTTCCATTTATAACAAAACGATTCTATCATGAATAGGCACAAGGTTAATAGGGAATTTCTATGACAAATACATAGTCATTACTTTTTCACTTGCAATGTAAGCGAATCCTCTTTTACACTACATTTTATATACGATAAATTTTCTTTCAGTTACATGAATACAAATACAGAAATTTCAATAAAGTGGAACTTTAATCCGTAGGGGTTTTGTTCATCTTCCACTGACTATTAGCCTGCTATTCGCGGGATAATCCTCTTGGAACACTTTACTTCATTAAATATCTAATATGAGTACTCCACTTACACATGTCACTCTGATTGAAAACAGAAAATAGGGGATGAATATATGGAAAAGAAATTCATGCGAGAATCAAAAGCAATTAAAACAACACGTGTTTTTCCTAATGATTTAAATAATCACCAAACACTTTTCGGGGGAAAATTATTAGCAGAAATTGATAGTATCGCTTCAATTGCAGCTGCGAGACATAGCCGCAAACATTGCGTAACAGCATCTATCGATTCCGTTGATTTTTTAACTCCAATTCACCAAGCAGATTCTGTTTGTTATGAAGCATTCGTATGTTATACAGGAAAGTCTTCAATGGAAGTTTTCGTAAAAGTAATTGCAGAGGATCTACTAGCAGGCGAGCGTAGAATGGCCGCAACGTGTTTCATTACATTTGTCGCATTAAAAGACGGAAAACCTTCATCTGTACCACAAGTAATTCCTGAAACAGAGGAAGAACATTGGCTACATACAACTGGTTCAGAGCGTGCAGAAAATAGAAAAAAAGGACGTTTGAAAAGTAAAGAAATGGCTGAAGTGTTAACTTTAAGTAAGCCTTGGAATATGTAACATTAGGATTTTATCTTATACATGCACAGGTTTTTTCTTCCTTGCATGTATTTTTTATTATAGTAAAGTGTTACGCCTTAGCATTTTTATTCGATGCCTGTTCCCTAAAATCGCCCATCAGCTTTTCCTTTATTTTGTTATACTATTAATGGTATATTAAATAATGTTCGTTTAAAAATAACCATAATATGATTAAGTATATAAGGGATGGTGCGGTAATGTCTATTGAGGTACCAATTTCAATACCAAAGACGCTTATTATTATTCCAGCGTATAACGAGGAAGAAGCAATTGCAGATACATTAACAAGATTATTAGAACTAAAACAGCATTTTACAGCATTAAGCATTTGCGTTATTAATGATGGATCAAAAGATAAAACAGCTCAAATCGTAAAAGATTTCCCTGTTCATCTTGTTAATCTACCATATAATCTAGGTATCGGTTCAGCTGTACAAACTGGATATAAATACGCTTATGAGAACGGATATGATATTGCGATTCAGTTCGATGCCGATGGGCAACATAACCCTGATGATTTATACAAAATTATACAGCCTATTGCCGAGGATCAATGCGATATGGTGCTGGGTTCACGTTTTACAGAAAAAACAGCATATAAAGGTAGTATTTCCCGAAGAATCGGTATTTTTTATTTTACCGCTCTATTGAAAGTACTAACAAAACAAACATTTATGGATCCAACTTCTGGGTATCGTGCTATCAATCGAGAAGTAATTAAGATTTTTGCACACAATTATCCAAAAGATTATCCAGAACCAGAGGTCCTTATTCATTTAAAAAAGAAAAAACTCCGCATTAATGAAATATCTGTAAATATGCAAGAGCGACAAGGTGGACAATCTTCCATCACTCCCCTTAAATCTGCATATTACATGGTTAAGGTAAGCCTTGCTATATTGATGCAAAAAATCGTGAAAGGTTGATAATGAATGCATATAATTACCTTTTCATTCATCTTTATTTTATTACTATTCTTCTCAATTATTAATTCCATTCGTCGTGGGACTTTAGAAACAAAATATGCTATTTTATGGATTTTCGTTTGTATTACAATGGCTATTTTAAGTTCTACGGATAAAATTATAAATTGGATTGGAAAACTATTAAACGTAGAATATCCTCCGTCCATTTTATTCTTATTCGGACTACTATTCTGTTTTATCTTAATTTTTGACCTGACGAGAAAAATCTCCAAATTACACCATCAACTTGTAACATTAACGCAAGATTATGCATTATTAAAACAAAAATTAAAGATAACAGATAAGGAATAACTTCCTAACTAAATACTAATATACTAAAGCTCCTGAATTTTGCTTGAAAAATTCAGGAGCTTTTATCATTTCAAATTATTTCTTTCTAATTATACGAGGTACCACAATAGAAAGTTGATTTACAAAGTTTATATGCGTTAAACTTATACAGATGTTCTTGTAGTCTTCTTCCTTTCAAAAGACTTGTATATATGGTACAAAACATAAAAAATTTGAGGAGATAAAAACTCTATGATGGAACAAAAACAACTCGTTTCCGTTGTCATACCTCTGTATAATACGGAAAAATATATTGAAGAAACGATGCAATCAATACTAGATCAAACATATAAAAACATTGAAATTGTAATTGTAGATGATGGAAGCAAAGATCAATCACCTTCCATCGTAAAAAACCTTGTACAAAAGTACCCCGGACAAATAAAATACGTCCCACAAGAAAATCAAGGCGTTTCAGTTGCTCGTAATACAGGAATTGAAAATGCTAGCGGAGAATATGTTGCTTTTCTTGATAGTGATGATTTATGGCATCCAACAAAAATAGAAAAACAAATCGATAGTATGCATACAAACAACATGAACGCTTGTTATTGTGGCTATATGAACTTTTACGAAGAGACTGGAGAAAAAGTTGAGCACACAACAAGCTTTATTAAAGGTGATATGACAAAGGCTTTCTTAACGCATCAAGTTGTTGCTCAGACGAGCACTTGGATTTTCAAAAGATCTATCGTGATGGATCATAACATTCGTTTCACACCAGGGTGTAGCTGGGGAGAAGATTTAGAATTTCTATTTAAATTAATGAGCGTTACAAATGTATGCTATGTAGATGAATATTTAACATATTATCGAATCTTATCCGAAGGAAATCTTTCTTCAAAGTATAAAGATTATGAATTAAAAACAGCAAAAGAATTAGAAGTATTTAATCGCATGAAGGATTGGGTTCATAATAAATCAAAAAACTTGATCGTGAATGATTCTACAGAACTTATTGAAATCCTTGAAACTTATCTATTCCCATATACAGTCATTAACAATGCTTGTATATACATTAAAGGAAGCTCTAAGTTAGATAAATCACAAGTTCAATTAATCAGGGGCGATATAAATAAATATTGTCGCAAAATTTATTCAAAAAATGGAAAACGAAGCAAAAAACTATACGCAATGCTTTGGTTTGTACGAATAAAGTTTATGTTTTCTTAAATAAAGAATACGCTTTTAAACATACTTTCCGTAAACAAATCAAATTTACAAATAGGACGAAGTGCGTCCTGAAAAATAGAAAGGTCTTGTTCCATGAAAACAAATAAAATCCTTAAAAACGCCTCCTACCTATTTGTAGGAAATATTACTGTTCGATTTGTACTTGCTATTGCGACCATTTTCTTTGCAAGATATGTTTCACCAAAGGAGTATGGGATGTTTACAACTGCTTTAGCAGTTTCTGCTGTTATTTGTTATTTTACAGATGCAGGTTTGACACATACATTTATGCGTGAAGGAACGAGAAGCAACGCTAACATTAGCGTACTAATTAGTAGTTATTTACGTATTCGTTTAGTATTAGCTATCGTAATTTCTGTGCTCTTCGCTATTTTCGCTCAGTTCTTCTATCCTGATGCTTACTTACGTGCGATGGTATATTGGGTTGTACTGCCGACAATGTTTGGAGCCACTTTACAAGGTGTTGGGATGGCTTACTTCCAAGTAACAGAACGCATGCAATTTACAGCGATTATTTCTGTAATACAAGGTGTAACAGCCGCAGCTGCTCTTCTACTAGGAATGTCCTTTAAATGGTCACTTATGATGGTTGCTGCCATGTACGGGATATCCAGTCTCATAACAGGACTCATCGCCTTTATAATGGTAATTCGCCATACAACAGTTCATAAGGGCTGGGATAAAGGTATTTTAGATCAATTGCTCATTTTCACAATCAATGGCATTATCATTATGCTCTTACCACAGTTAGGGCCCATTATATTAGAAAAAGTTTCAACGTATGAGCAAGTTGGATTCTTTGGAGCTGCTTCTAAAATACCTGCTGTCCTTTATCAAATACCTGGTGTAATTGCAGCAGCTTTTTACCCAAAATTATTTGCTTTTGGAAATGAAAAGAATATTGATGAACATAGAAAACTATCTCAGTTCGAATTAAAACTTATGTCTTTCTTAGGAATGGGAATTTCCATTCCATTTATCGCTGATCCAAGCTTTTGGATTGTTACTTTATTAGGTGAACAATATGCGCCAGCCGGTGATGCTCTTGCAATTTTAGCCTTTATGGTTATTTTACAATCTATCAACTATCCACTTGCTGATAATTTAACAACTATTGGTCAACAGTGGAAGCGTGCGACAACGATGGGAATTGGATTAGCTGTCGCTATCGTAAGTTACATCGTATTAGGTAGCCAATTTGGAATGATGGGAGCTGCGGGGGCTGCTATCATTACTGAGGTTACTTTATTAATCGGATTTACTTTATTCGTTCGTAAAGGATTTACATTACTATTCAAAGGGATTGTATTTAATACACTAGCATTTATAATCAGTTACGCCCTATACCGCACAGTATTAATTAACTTACCACCACTGGTAGCCCTAACACTTACTGGTATATTGTACGGTATTATTGGCCTTGCAATTGATCCACAAATACGCGGGTTGATTTTAGGATTTGTAAATAAAAAGCTAGGTAAGAAAATAGCATAAAAGCCAAGTTCTTTTTCATCTTTATGAAAAAGAACTTGGCTTTTTATTTATTACCCTCTACATATAAAATCGTTTCTTTTGTTCCTTCATAACACCAGCTCTTCTCGACGACCTTTTTCATATCCCACAATGTAATTAAACATCTTTCAATTACACTCTATATTTTCCCAGAAACAATGCAATGTTAATCTTGCAAAAATATACATTTTGAAAGGATAGCATTATACTCAAGAATTTAGTATCATGATTCAAGACACTATTTTGAAATGGACGGGGGACACTATGAGCTTATTAACAGTCGAAAAATTAGGACACACATTTGGCGATCGCACATTATTTAAAGATGTATCCATGCGTTTACTAGCAGGAGAACATGTTGGATTAGTCGGTGCAAACGGTGTTGGTAAATCAACATTTATGAATATTATTACTGGTCAACTTATCCATGATGAAGGCCGTGTAGAATGGACACCTGGTACAAATTACAGTTACTTAGACCAGCATACAATTTTAACACCTGGTCGCACAATTCGTGATGTATTAGCTGACGCGTTTTTACCTTTATTTGAAAAAGAAAAAGCTTTAAATGAAGTTGCAGAAAAAATGGGAACGGCAACACCGGAAGAATTAGAGGACCTTCTTGAGCAGATGGCAGAAATCCAAGATGCTCTCGAAGCAGGTGGTTTCTATTTACTAGATATGAAAATCGAAGAGGCAGCAAGAGGTCTTGGAATTGATGCAATCGGTTTAGACCGTGATGTTTCAGCACTAAGTGGTGGACAACGTACAAAAGTATTACTTGCAAAGCTATTACTTGAGCAACCAGAAGTGTTATTACTCGATGAGCCTACTAACTATTTAGACGTTGAACATATTCATTGGTTAACTAATTATTTAAAAGAATATCCACATGCATTCTTATTAATTTCTCATGATACGGAATTTATGAACAAATGCGTTGATGTTATTTTCCATCTAGAATTTACAAAAATGACGCGCTATACAGCGACATACGAAAAATTCCTAGAGTTAGCCGAAATTAATAAAAATCAACATATAAATGCTTATGAAAAACAGAAAGAGTTTATTAAAAAGCAGGAAGACTTTATTGCAAAGAACAAAGCTCGTTATTCAACGACAGGTCGTGCAAAAAGTCGTCAAAAACAACTTGATCGCATGGAGCGTATTGATCGTCCTGAAACAGCAATTAAGCCAGAATTCTCATTTAAAGAGTGTCGTGCAAGTAGCCGTTTCGTCTTTGAAGGTGAAGATGTAGAAATCGGATATACACATCCATTATTACCAAAACTAACAATGACAATTGAACGCGGTGAAAAAATTGCTATCGTTGGATGTAATGGTGTCGGTAAATCAACATTACTAAAAACAATTTTAGGAAAAATTAAACCTTTAAGCGGTAAAACGAGTCTTGGTGACTTCTTAGAGCCTGCATACTTTGAGCAAGAAGTAAAAGCGGATAATATAACACCAATTGATGATGTTTGGAACACATTCCCTAGCATGGACCAACATCAAATTCGTGCAATGTTAGCGAAATGCGGATTAAAAAATGAGCATATCTCTCGCCCGCTAAATCAATTAAGTGGTGGCGAACAAGCAAAAGTTCGTTTATGTAAGTTAATGGGTGAAGAAAGTAACTGGATCCTATTTGATGAGCCAACAAACCATCTTGATGTTACAGCAAAGGAAGAACTTCAAAAAGCTCTGAAAGCATATAAAGGGACAATCCTTCTTGTATGTCACGAACCAGAATTTTATGAAGGCTGGATTACAAAAGTTTGGAATGTGGAAGAGTGGGCACAGTAAAACTCTTAATTATCTAAAAACTAAAATCCTCCCTTTACACTGTAACTTAGTGTGTAAAGGGAATTTGATTTGAAATAGTTATAAAATTTGATAAGGAGTTTTTAAATATAATGCAAAGTACATTTCCTCTAAAACTTAATACATTTTTCGTGAAATTTTTATTAATATTATGTTTAATTATTTCTGGCGCTATCACATGGCATTCAATAGTAGTGATTAAGGAACACGATGATACTCGCCTCCTTGTTCTAATACCAGTTGTTATTCTAATAGGTGCTATATTTTTACTTTTCGGCTATATTTCTAATAAATATATGTCGAAAGTAGTTTTTTCTATTTCACTAATCTTTTTAGCTTTTTCTATTCGATTAATCTGGGTTCTCAATATTCAAACTCCTGTAGAAACAGACTTTGCAATGATGTACAATAGTGCTGTCCAAGCTGCTAAAGGAGATTTCAGCTTTACACAAAGTACATATTATACTTCATGGGTTTACCAACTTGGATTTACAATGTACCAAGCTTTTATTATTAAGTTATTTGGTGAAGGGACGTTTCTCCTAAAATTTTTAAATATACTGTATTGTACAGGTACAACATTACTAATTTACAAAATAACTTCTCAAATATTTAATGAGTGGTCTGGACGAATAGCCGGATTACTATATGCAGTATATATCCCAAGTATTGTATTGAGCTCAGTACTAACAAATCAACACCTTGCCGTGTTCCTATTTTATCTAGGATTTTATTTATTAATTACAAAAGGTCTAAGCCATAAGTATATGTGGATTTTTATTGGGGTTTCCCTATCCTTAGGAGACATCATGCGTCCACTTGGTGCTATAATTTTAATTGCAGTAACTATTTATATCTTTTTACAAGGTATATTAGGAAAATCAAGACAAGAAATTTTCATTTCTATAAAAAAACTTGGTGGTATTTTCATTGTATTTTATCTTATACATCAAGTTGTAAGTTATTCATTTATATATTCCGGAATTACACAATACCCTCTATCTAACCGTGATCCGCTTTGGAAATTCACACTAGGATTTAATCATGAGACAAAAGGTGGCTATTCTGGTGAAGATGCAGAATATATTATGTCAATTGAACTTGGCGAAGAACGAACGGCTGCTCAAAAAAAGCTAATTCAAGAGCGACTATCTGATCCACAGAAGGTTTTATCTTTATTTGGCGATAAATTTGTACTCATGTGGGCAGATTATGACTCCGCTCCATTATGGAGCCTAGTAACACTAGAAAAGACAGATAATGATATGGTGTCGTTAAAAGATGACCTTACAAAATATGAAAAGTACATGTATACTGCAGCTATGCTATTTTGTACATTATCACTCCTTTATCTCATCATGACTAAACAAGACAAAACACATTACACGCTATTTTTATTATTAATAATCGGTTACGTAGCTATTCATTTCTTAATCGAAGTCCAAACAAGGTATCGATACTTCATCATTCCTAGCTTTACAATAATTCAAAGCTACGGAATATATATATGTTATAGTCTAATATCGAAAAAGAAGGTCTCATAAAAATAAAAAGATCTCCTTCAATGAATTTATAGTTGCCCTCAATTTTGCGCACAATGTAAAGTTTGAGGGCAATTTTTTATAATTAAATTCACATGAAAGTTGGAAATATGGTATAATTTTTACTTGTTATGTATGAATAACTCTTCTATATTTCTTAATTTACTTATATTTTATTATGAAGATGAGGATATTATTATGGAGAAACTCTTAAAGTTTAGTTTAGTAGGAATCTTTAATACACTCATTACAATCATTAGCTATTTTATTTTAGTAAAACTAGGGATGAATTACCTAGTTGCTAATATACTATCCTATTTAATCGGTGTTGCTAATAGCTATTATTGGAATAAAAATTGGGTATTTCAATCTAGCGGAAAAAGTTTACTAATATTTACCAAATTTTTAACCGTGAATTTAATCGTACTTGCTTTTAATACATTGAGTTTGTTTATACTAGTAGATAAATTTTCAATCAATGAATTTATTGCACAAATTTTCGCAATCAGTATTGGTATGATTATAAACTTTTCCCTCAATAAAATATGGACTTTTAGTCAGACTGAAACAAGCCTATAAACAAAATTATTCAAACTATAGGGGGATTAGCATGGAAAAATTAATTTCGGTTGTAGTTCCTATGTACTTCGAGGAAGAAGTAGCGCAGGAATGTTATAATCGTTTAAAGTCCGTTATGCTTCAAAATAATATTAATTATGAGTTTGTCTTTGTAAACGACGGTAGCACAGACCGTACAATGGAAATCTTATCTGAGATTGCAGCAAATGATTACCGTACAAAAATCGTTAATTTTGCACGTAACTTTGGACACCAAATAGCCGTTACAGCTGGTATTGCTGCCGCAAAAGGTGACGCTATTGTAATTATAGATGCAGACTTACAAGATCCACCTGAAGTTATTCCTGAACTTATTGCAAAATGGGAAGAAGGATATGAAGTTGTTTATGCAAAGCGTAAACAACGTAAAGGTGAAACTTGGTTTAAACTTTTAACAGCTAAATATTTCTATAAATTCTTAAACTACATGTCTGATATCGATATCCCAAAAGATACTGGTGATTTCCGAATCATCGATCGTAAAGTAGCTGATGTTTTCAATCAAATGACTGAGCGAAATCGCTTTATCCGCGGTATGATGTCTTGGGTTGGCTTCCGCCAAACGTATGTTGAATATGAACGTGATGAGCGCTTTGCTGGTGAAACAAAATATCCATTAAAGAAAATGATTAAATTTGCATCAGATGGCATTATTGCATTTTCTACAAAACCGTTACGAATCGTCATGTCTTTAGGTTTATTATCAGTTCTCATTTCCATTGCTGTCTTATTATACACAATCACAGTGAAAATTATCGGAAATGATACTCAAACAGGTTGGGCATCCATTATGGTCGCTATTACATTCTTTAGTGGCATTCAATTACTTGGTCTCGGAATCGTCGGTCAATATATTGCTCGTATTTATGACGAAAGTAAAAACCGCCCAATTTATATCGTAAAAGAGACAATTAATGTTGCAGAAGATGAAACTGCACAGAAAAAAGAAACAGTGAACGTATAATAAAAAAGGTAACAATGAAAAACATCATTGTTACCTTTTTATATTGTAATACCCCATAATTCGCAAGCGGAATTCCTTTAAATTTGGATATACCCCTAGATTAGATAACATCCCCTGAATGACTGGAATCCTTGGATTTTGCAATCTCATTTCTGCTTCTAAAACATCTAAAGTCACAAGTAACTCATCATTTTCTAATTGATCGGCTAATGTTCGTTTAAATACAATAATTTCACTTAGAAAATGTTCCTTCACCTGTTCCTTAATGAGCTCTGATTTACAAAGAAATTCTCCAAGCCTTTCTTCATGCAGAACAGGCTCTTCAGAAGATTCTAGAAGCCCCTCTACTAAATTATCTATCCTCTGTAAAATAAAGGTCGAAACATAGGATAAATCAATTTCCGGTGCATTTAAAATAATCAATTCTAAATATCCACGGCATATCCCTTCCACCATAATTACTAAATCTAACAAGTATGGAAGAACCTTTTCTCCATAAATAGACAGTAGGCTATTCCGATAAAATGCATGGGACTCTAACTTCATTCTCATCATGAACTCTTCTACTTCTTTATTAAACGGAATTGCATTTTCTCTTGCATGCATAATAATAAATTCTTTATGTTTTTGCACATCAGTAAACTGACAATATAATTGTTTTTCAAATTTTTCACGTGGTAATAAAGATTCTTTTTCAAAATCCAGCATTTTCTTTTGGATTTTGTCATAATAATATCGAAGTGTGGCCAATAATAGCTCATCTTTTGACTTGAAATATAAATAAAAAGCTCCTTTTGATATACCACATGCGGTTACAATTTCTTGTACTGATGTTGCACTTACACCCTTAGCCGCAAATAACTTCATAGCCATCTCTATAATTAAACGCTCTTTTTCTTTCATATTTTCTCTCCTAAATTTAATCTCGCATCTTATGTAAATTCAAACTTGATTTTATTCCACATTAACTGAAAATAAAACTTCTCATCTCAAATTTAATGGAGTAAATGATTTATATAGAAGCCTTTCCATCTGTAAAACCTGGTTGGCAAAAGCCAATGATCAGAAAGAATAGGTAACCGACTACTTACAGTTTGATTTTATTATACCATCTCTTTTCATTGACGACTGACCAATCAGTCAGTTATATTATGTATTAGACTGACCAGTTGGTCAATACAATAAAAAGGGAGCGCAAACATGAACAAACTTATCAATTTCTCGTTAAAAAATAAGTTCGCGGTTTGGCTACTAACGATTATTGTTACCATTGCAGGCATTTATTCTGGGATGAATATGAAATTAGAAACAATTCCTGATATTACAACGCCTATTGTAACAGTAACGACGGTTTATCCTGGTGCTACGCCAGAAGAAGTAGCTGACAAAATTTCAAAACCGATGGAAGAGCAACTGCAAAATTTAAGCGGTGTGAACGTTGTTAGTTCATCATCTTTTCAAAACGCATCTTCTATTCAAGTAGAATATGATTTTGATAAAAATATGGAAAAAGCCGAAACGGAAATTAAAGAAGCCCTCGCAAACGTGAAACTGCCAGAAGGTGTGAAAGACCCGAAAGTCTCACGAGTAAACTTTAATGCCTTTCCTGTTATTTCATTAAGCGTAGCGAGTAAAAATGAATCTTTAGCTGCCTTAACAGAAAATGTAGAAAAAAATGTTGTTCCTGGATTAAAAGGACTTGATGGTGTCGCATCTGTTCAAATCGCAGGTCAACAAGTAGACGAAGTACAGCTCGTCTTCAAAAAAGACAAGATGAAAGAATTGGGTTTAAGTGAAGATACTGTAAAAAATATAATTAAAGGTTCGGACGTATCTTTACCTCTTGGTTTATATACATTTAAAGATACGGAAAAATCAGTGGTTGTAGATGGTAACATTACAACAATTAAAGCATTAAAAGAATTAAAAATTCCAGCTATCCCTTCATCACCGAATGGTCAAGGTAATCAAAATGCTGGCGCTGGAACACAAACACCACCAATGAATCCAGCTGCTATGAACGGCATACCAACGGTTGCATTAGAAGAAATTGCCGATATTAAAGAAGTTGGAAAAGCAGAATCTATTTCTCGAACAAATGGAAAAGAAGCAATCGGAATTCAAATTGTGAAGGCTGCTGATGCAAACACAGTTGATGTTGTAAATGCAGTTAAAGATAAAGTAAAAGACCTTGAGAAAAAATATAAAGACTTAGAGATCATCTCAACATTCGATCAAGGTGCACCGATTGAGAAATCAGTTGAGACAATGCTTAGCAAAGCAATTTTCGGGGCTATCTTTGCGATTGTTATTATTATGTTGTTCCTACGAAATATCCGAACAACGTTAATCTCTGTCGTTTCTATACCACTTTCTTTATTAATTGCTGTTTTAGTTATAAAACAAATGGATATTACGCTGAACATTATGACGCTTGGAGCAATGACAGTCGCTATCGGACGCGTTGTTGATGACTCAATTGTTGTTATTGAAAATATTTACCGACGTATGTCGTTATCAGAAGAAAAACTACGCGGGAAAGATTTAATTCGTGAAGCTACGAAAGAAATGTTTATCCCGATCATGTCTTCTACCATTGTAACAATTGCTGTATTCTTACCGCTTGGACTTGTAAAAGGTATGATTGGTGAAATGTTCTTACCATTCGCCTTAACTATCGTCTTTGCTTTATTAGCATCGTTACTGGTAGCTGTTACAATCGTACCAATGCTAGCTCACTCCTTATTTAAGAAAGAGAGCATGAGAGAAAAAGAGGTACATCATGAAGAAAAACCAAGTAAATTAGCAAACGGTTATAAACGTATACTTGAATGGGCGTTAAACCATAAAATTATTACATCAAGTATCGCTGTTCTTCTATTAGTAGGTAGCCTTGCACTTGTACCAATTATCGGTGTCAGCTTCTTACCATCTGAAGAAGAGAAAATGATTATTGCAACGTACAAACCTGAACCAGGTCAAACGTTAGAAGACGTCGAAAAAATTGCAACGAAGGCTGAAAAGCATTTCCAAGATAATAAAGACGTCAAAACGATTCAATTCTCATTAGGCGGCGAAAACCCAATGAGCCCTGGTCAAACAAATCAAGCAATGTTCTTCGTTCAATATGATAACGATACGAAAAACTTTGAAAAAGAGAAAGAACAAGTCGTTAAAGATTTACAAAAGATGTCTGGAAAAGGCGAATGGAAAAGCCAAGATTTCGGAGCAAGTGGCGGTAGCAATGAAATTAAACTATACGTTTACGGAGATAGCTCTGAAGAAATTAAACCTGTCGTTAAAGACATTCAAAATATCATGAAGAAAAATAAAGACTTAAAAGACGTAGACTCTAGCATTGCGAAAACATATGCAGAGTACACTTTAGTAGCAGATCAAGAAAAGCTAAGTAAAATGGGCCTAACGGCTGCCCAAATCGGAATGGGACTTTCTAATCAACATGATCGCCCTGTTCTTACAACAATTAAAAAAGACGGTAAAGATGTAAATGTATATGTAGAAGCTGAAAAACAAAGTTATGAAACAATTGATGATTTAACGAATCGCAAAATTACAACACCACTCGGTAATGAAGTTGCTGTTAAAGATGTTATGACTGTAAAAGAAGGTGAAACTTCTAATACAGTAACGCACCGAGATGGCCGCGTTTATGCGGAAGTTAGTGCAAAATTAACATCTGATGACGTTTCAAAAGCATCTGCCGCTGTTCAAAAAGAAGTAGATAAAATGGATCTTCCTTCTGGTGTAGATGTTTCTATGGGCGGTGTTACAAAAGATATTCAAGAATCATTCAAACAACTTGGCTTAGCGATGCTAGCTGCGATTGCCATTGTATACTTCGTTCTTGTCGTTACATTTGGCGGTGCCCTTGCACCATTCGCAATTTTATTCTCGCTACCATTCACAATCATTGGTGCACTCGTTGCCTTATTAATCTCTGGCGAAACGTTAAGTGTATCTGCGATGATTGGGGCTCTTATGCTAATTGGTATCGTTGTAACGAACGCAATTGTGCTTATTGACCGCGTTATTCATAAAGAAAATGACGGCCTATCAACACGTGAAGCATTATTAGAAGCTGGTACAACACGCCTGCGCCCTATCTTAATGACTGCAATTGCAACAATCGGGGCTCTTATCCCACTTGCATTAGGATTTGAAGGCAGCGGCTTAATTTCTAAAGGACTTGGTGTAACTGTAATTGGTGGATTAACAAGTTCAACGTTATTAACACTTCTTATTGTTCCAATCGTTTACGAAGCACTAAGCAAATTTCAAAAGAAAAAAGTAAAATAAAAAAAATAACCTTGCTACTTGCGAGGTTATTTTTTATTTCCGAAAAGGATTAGGAAATCACCATATCCTTCTTTTTCTAACTCTTCTTTTTGAATAAAGCGTAGCGCCGCTGAATTAATACAGTAACGAAGACCATTTGGTCCTGGACCGTCTGGAAATACATGCCCAAGATGTGAATCTCCTTCTTTACTTCTCACTTCCGTACGCGTCATATTATGACTAACATCCATTTTTTCTTTCACACTAGCTGACATAACTGGTTTCGTAAAACTTGGCCACCCGCATCCACTATCGAATTTATCCATAGAGGTGAACAACGGCTCACCTGAAACAATATCTACATAAAGTCCTTCTTCTTTATGATTCCAATATTCATTTTGAAAAGGTGGTTCAGTTCCATTTTCCTGTGTTACATAAAACTGCATCTCGTTTAATTTTTCTTGTAAATGAGCACGATCCTTTGGCCAATGTTGCTTAATAAAGGCATCTCGCCCTGAACCCTTACGGTATAACTCATAACGGAATGTGTTTTTCTTATGATATCCTTGGTGATATTCTTCAGCAGGATAAAACGTACTAGCTGGTAATATTTTTGTAGCAATCGGCTTCGAAAAACGCCCACTCTTCTCGAGCTCTTCTTTTGAAGCTTCTGCTTTTTTATGTTGTTCTTCATCGTGATAAAAAATCACTGTTTCATAAGACTGCCCGCGGTCGTGGAATTGGCCTCCAATATCGGTCGGATCAATTTGTTTCCAATATATATTTAACAATTCCTCATACGGCATTTTATTTGCATCAAATGTAATCTGTACTGCTTCATAATGTCCCGTTGTTTCCGCGCACACTTCTTTATACGTTGGATTCTCTTTATGACCACCTGTATAACCCGAAACGACCTGTATAATCCCTTCCATCTCTTCAAATGGCGAAACCATACACCAGAAACACCCTCCGGCAAACGTAGCCAATTCTATCTTTTCATTTACAGCCATTATTTCACCCCTATTCTATCTTCTCCTTACAGTATGGCATAAGGAACGTCATGTTATAAAAGAAAAAGCATCGAACATCGATGCTTTTTCTTTACTTCACTTTATTTTTTTCCAACGTCCTTCTCCATTTCATCACTTGTCACATCTAAGACATCTAATAAGAAAATGAAGATTGGAATACCGATAATAAGTCCCCACACACCTAAGAAATGCTCAGAGAAAATTAATATCATAAATGTGTAGAAGATTGGTAAGTTTGTTTTTTGAGACATAAACTTCGGATTTAATACATAGCTCTCAAGTGCATGAATTACTGTTACGATAACTACAATATAAACGACATACATAATACCGCCAATATTGTAAGCAATCATACAGAGTGGGAATAACGAGATAATAACACCCGCCACTGGAATTAAACCAAGCAAGAAAATCATTAACGCTAAACCTAGTAATTGCGGGAATCCTAATATCCATAATGCAATAACAGATAAAACACAGTTAACAATTGCAATTAAAAATTGTGCTTCGATTACTTTTCCAAATGAACGTGCAAATTTCTTTCCGAAATACTCTATTTCGTTATAGAAAATTGCAAGTCGGCTTTCTTTAAATTTCGAAGTAAAAGCAACGATACGTGCTTTTTCAAGTAAGAAAAATAAACTTAAAATTACAGAAAGTAAAACTTGAAGGCCAAATTTCCCAACATTCGTAATAGATTTATACAAAATGTCTACGCCTTGCCCCACATATTTAGAAAGCTCCATATGATTAACAGCATTAACTGCATACTTAATTAATTCACTATCAGGTGGATTTCTTAAAAATACATTAAATTGATAAATCAATTGTGAAATTTGTATTGTTAATACCGGTAAATATTTAAATAGCGTAATGGCAATTCCCGCCACTAACATTACATATAAAAGCGCTATAATAATTTTTCGATTAATTGGCATGAAATGATCTAATTTACGAGAAATAAACTTTTGGAATCGATCCATTAAATACGTCAACATAAACGTAATTAAAATTAAATTTAACATACTTTGCATCCCATACAATATGAGAGCAAGTAATACTAATACGATTAACCTCTGAAATCCTTTGCTTTGAAACAGGTTTTTTATTTGCATAATCGACGAGTACTCTCTCCTGTCCTATAAAGTAAAACGTTAACAAGTAGATCTCTCTCTATTTTCTACTTATAATTATCCTTTAATATTAAAGCCATTGCGAGCAATTTATATTCAACCCTAACCACCCGTTAATTGTGCTATATATTATGTTACTTCTTATTTTACAATACAATGACCTATTTCAGAACGCATTATACGTAGTATTAATGAAGATTTAAGGAAACTTTTATCCTTCAATAGGTCTTACCACTACTGTAACATAAAAAGCAAGCTATCAGTAGAAATCCGTCCTACAAATAACTTGCTTTTATATTTTTTTTAGTAAGTTTTATCATCCAATAAACGGCATAAACATTGGAATAACCACCACTGTTACGACACCAACCACTGTCACAGCGATACTGGCCATAGCTGCTTCTACTTCACCCATTTCAATACCTACTGCAACCCCTAACGCATGTCCTGCTGTTCCAAGCGCTAAACCTTTAGCAATCGGATGTTTAACTCTAAATATTTTTAAGAATAAAGCTCCTAATGCGTATACGATAACAGCATTAAAGATAACTGCAAATGATGTAATTGCTGGAATACCACCGATACTTTCAGAGATTGGTAATGCAATTGCTGTTGTTGCTGCCTGCGGTAACATTGAGTTCATTACAGCTGTATCTAGACCAATTGCTTTTGCGACAATGAACACAACAACTACTGAACAAATAGATCCAACTACGATAGCCGATAAAATTTGCCACCAATATTTTTTTAACTTATCAACTTGTTTATATAATGGAATTGCAAAAGCGATTGTTGCTGGTTCTAAGAAGAAGCTAATCATTTTTCCGCCAGTATTATATTCTTCAAAAGTAAAGTTACCTACTTTTAGAAAGACAATCCCTAATACCATCGCTACGAATAATGGTGTGAATAAGAAGAATCCTTTTGAATGCTTAAATAATAATGTTCCGATTCCGTATGCGATTAATGAAACGACGATTCCGAAATATGGAGTCATTGTGCTTGCCATGTTCATTCCCTCCTAACAATATATACTAAATTGGTTACGCAACCTTTCCGTGCTTGCGTCCTTTATTTACTACTTTCAATTCTTTCGTACCTTCTATTTCTTTATCGTCTTTTCCTAAAATAAATTGTGCAAATAATCCTGTTACAGCGAGTAAAATAATTGTTGCGACAACAATTACAGTTAAAATTTGTACAAAATATTGTCCCATTACACCGAGAGAATTAATAACCGAAATACCTGATGGAACGAAAAGGAATCCGATAATACCTGTTAAAGCCGTTCCGAGTGATTCAACTTGTTCCAATTTAATAACTTTTAAACATAATAGGCTAAATAAAATAACTAATCCGATCACCGATGAAGGCATCGGAATTGGTAAATGCGTTGCAATAATATTAGAAACTAACATAATAGCTGAAAATATGAATGCTTGTGATAAGAAACTATATACTTTTTTCGTACTCATTTTGGCCACCTCTTTCGATTTGGTACCTTTATTGTATAAGATAAAAATAAAACTGTAAGCGTTTACATAACAGAACGTCAAATATACAAAATTAGTTACAAAAATAGGCAGACGAAATACAAAAAGCTGCTTCTTAAATACGAAGCAGCTTTTTAAGTTCTTTTGCATATGTACGGCTAACCGGGACTTTGGATCCCTCTTTCATAATTAAGTTATAAGTCGAATTAAACCACGGCTGTATCTCAGAAATATGATTAATATTAGCAACGAAACTACGATGAACACGCATAAAAATTGTTTGTGGTAATTTCTTTTCCAAAATGACAAGCGTATCATGTGTTACATATGTTTCTTTCATTGTTTTTACAGTTACTTTCCCATCTACAAGCCCTACATAAATAATATCTTCAATGTTAACAAGTACAATTGATTCCTCAATTGGTAATGCTAATTTATGCATCTCGGCCGTTACATCTACACTCTTTACATCTTGCTTTGTTTCTAACTTCATTTGCTTTTGTTTTTTATATTTCTTTAATGTCTGTACGATACGTTCTTCATCAAATGGCTTTAAAATGTAGTCTAACGCATCTACTTCAAATGCTTGCAATGCATATTGATCATAGGCAGTAGCAAACACAATTGAAGGTGGGTTTTTCATTTTCTTTAATATATTTGCGATTTCAAATCCATTATCATCAGATAATTGAATATCTAGAAAAACAATATCTGGTTTGTTTTTCATTAATTCTTCTAATGCATCCTCTACACAATCCGCCTCACCAATTATCTCTACTTCTTTTGTTTGCTCTAATAAATATTTCAATTCATCCCGTGCTAACATTTCATCATCAACTACTAATACTTTTAACACTCCGTTTTTCCTCCTCTACTTTTTTCGGAATCACAAAGAGGATCTTTGTCCCTTGCTCTAATTCACTTTCAATTTGAAGCATTGTCTCTTTCCCAAATAACCCGATAAGTCGCTCATTAATATTGTATAAAGCTGTTCCAGTCCCTTTCTTTGATGGAACTACCATTTTTCCTAATTGCTCTAGACGCTCACTCTCAATCCCTTGTCCATTATCCTTCACTTCAAAATGAACCATCCCCTCCTTTTCAAACACATGTACCTCAACCTGGCACACTGGCTGCTTTTTCGGAAAAGCATGGCGTAGTGCATTTTCAACCAATAGCTGAAGCACAAATGGTGGAACTAAAGTTACCTTTAGTGCTTCTTCAATGTACATCTTCACTTCATACTTGTTCGGAAATCTCGCTTGTTCTAACGATAAATATGCATGTACATGATTCAACTCTTGTTCTAATGGAATAAGTAATTGGCGCGCCCCTTGCAAATTACAGCGAAAATAAACGCTAAGCTGCAATAATAATTTTCTCGCTTTCTCTACATCCGTTCGGCATAGAGCTGATACTGTATTAATTGCATTAAATAAAAAATGCGGATTGATTTGTGCTTGCAGCGCTTTTATCTCAGCATCTTGCAATAACTTACTTTGTAACTCAGCTTCACCTAACTCAAGCTGTGTGGAGAAGATTTTCGCCAACCCTTCCGCTAGCTCTTCTTCAACACGACTTAATTGATTAGAGTTTTTAAAATAAAGCTTTAATGTTCCTATCGTATTCCCATGTGAAGTTAATGGAATAACAACTGCCGCTTGTAATGGGCACCCTTCATGTTGACAATTAATCATCTCACGCGACTTCGCTTTCATTATTTTCCCTGTTTTTAATACGGATTTTGATAAACCTGTTATTAAACTGTGTGACGGAATATGATGATCTGATGCTAATCCAACGTGAGCTAAAATTTCCTCTGTATCTGTTAAGGATACCGCATCCGTTCCCGTAAAGCGGTGAATAATTTGTGCCACATGTTTACAAGATTCTTCTGTTAACCCTTGGCGGAAATATGGTAATGTCTTATCGGCAATTCGTAATACTTTATGTGTTTGCAGAGCTTTTGCATTCTCTTCCTGACGTAAAATAGCTTGTATCATAGAAAGTAAAATAAAACTCCCGAAACTATTCACAAGGATCATCGGTATCGCAATTGTTTTCACGATACTAATTCCATCCTCTACAATTAATAGAATCATGACCATTTCTAAAGAAACGATAAAAACACTTAAAACCGCTGAAAATTTAGGTGTAATTGTACGATTATATTTTTTGAAGATGTATCCAATATAACCTGTTATAATCCCAGCCAAAATTGATGAAATTGCACAACTTACTGCCGTCGTACCGCCAAGCATATAACGATGAATACCCGCAATAGAACCTACTCCAATTCCGACGATAGGCCCACCAAGCAATCCACTAATTCCAACACCCATAATACGTGTATTCGCGATTGTACTCGATGAAGAAACACCTTGTAACCAATTTTCATTCATAATTGTATTCCCTGCTATTTCAATCCCAGTGTAATTGCTTACAATTGTAAACACTGAAAAAATACAAATAAGCTTAAACTTATCTACATATCCATCTTGTCTGTGAAGAAGGCGTCGGAATGTTTTAATATGAGAGAGTAAAAATCCTAAAATAACAATAAGACCGACGCGTTCAATCATCATAAGTACTAAATTTAGCATCTTTAATTCATTCCTTTTTTATATTCGTTAGTTTTATTATGGGAAGATAATGAAGTGGGCGTCAAGAAGAATGAAATATCTTTTGAAATATTTTACATATAATAATTCCCTCTTTATTTGACAATCTAATAGAAGAGTGCTAAAAATAAAGTAATATAATACAGTCCTTTAACCCAACCCCGTGAGGTTGAGAAGGAAGTCGGAATATACTATACGTATGGCCTTTTTTAGGAATACGTATGCTTTTTTGGCCTTCTCATCATATCAGGTGAGAAGGCCTTTTGTTATTCTTCCATAGCGACTGTAGGAGAAAATAAGGAGGAGTAATGATGAACGTCACTACTGATGTACAATCAACAACAGAGGAGACGAAGGAGAAAAGATATAAAACATTATTTGGTTCTGCGCTAGGATATGCGGCGGAAGGTTTAGATATGTTGCTCTTATCTTTCGTACTCGTCTACATTTTAAAAGAATTTCATTTAAGCCCTGTTGAAGGTGGAAACTTAACATTAGCCACCACAATAGGAATGCTAATCGGGTCTTATTTATTTGGATTTATCGCTGATTTATTTGGACGTATCCGTACAATGGCCTTCACAATCTTACTATTTTCACTCGCAACCGCACTCATTTATTTCGCAACAGATTATTGGCAATTATTAATTCTTCGCTTTTTAGTTGGAATGGGAGTTGGTGGTGAATTCGGTATTGGGATGGCCATCGTGACTGAAACATGGTCTAAAGAAATGCGAGCTAAGGCGACATCCGTTGTTGCACTTGGATGGCAATTTGGCGTACTAGTCGCTTCACTCCTTCCAGCATTTATCGTCCCGCATTTTGGATGGAGAGCTGTTTTCTTATTTGGACTCATTCCCGCTTTATTAGCTGTTTACGTCCGCAAAAGTTTAAGTGAACCGAAAATATGGGAACAAAAACAACAATACAAAAAAGAACTGTTACAAAAAGAGGCTGAAGGTAATTTAACAACTACTGAGGCTGAACAACTAAAGCAAATGAAAAAGTTCCCGCTTCGAAAGTTATTTGCCAATAAAAAAGTAACGATAACAACCATCGGTCTTATTATTATGTCATTCATCCAGAACTTCGGGTATTATGGAATTTTCACATGGATGCCAACTATTTTAGCGAATAAATATAACTACACATTAGCAAAAGCGAGCGGTTGGATGTTCATCTCTACGATCGGCATGCTAATTGGAATTGCAACTTTTGGTATTCTAGCCGATAAAATTGGTCGCCGTAAAACTTTTACAATCTATTATGTCGGTGGTACTATATACTGTCTCATTTACTTCTTCTTATTCACAGACTCAACATCATTGTTATGGGGAAGTGCATTGCTTGGATTCTTTGCCAATGGCATGATGGGGGGATTCGGAGCAATTTTAGCTGAAAACTATCCTGCTGAAGCTCGATCGACAGCAGAGAACTTTATTTTTGGTACAGGACGTGGGTTAGCTGGATTTGGACCCGTTATTATCGGCTTACTTGCTGCAGGTGGTAATTTAATGGGAGCACTATCTCTCATCTTCATTATTTATCCAATTGGTTTAGTTACAATGCTATTATGTGTCCCAGAGACGAAAGATAAAGTATTAGAATAGATTGAAACTGTACAGGGTACTATCCCCTTCGAGAAAAGTAGTTAAATAAATAGTAAAGAGGAAGCATCTCAAATGAAATGCTTCCTCTTTTTATATAAATACAATTATTTATTTTGATTTACTAGCTTTTTGGAACAAGAAGGAGGTTTTCTCTTCTTCTTTTACAATACCTTGTTTTAAGGCTAGTTCCCCTGCAACTTTAGGCGCTAGCCATAGCATTGGGAATAACAGAATGGATACTGGAACAGCCGTCACTACAATGAAGGATTGTAGTGCATTAATACTTCCCTCACCCATATATAAAAGAATTGCTGCAACTGCGCCCATAATAAGCGACCAAAAAACTCGTAAGCTAATTCTTGGATCTCCATCTCCGGTCACTGCCATTGAAATGGAATAGGCCATTGAATCTCCTGTTGTAACTACAAATAAAATTGTTAATAAAAGAAATGCCGGTCCGATAATATTAGAAAGTGGTAATTGTTGTGTAATTGCAATCATAGCCGCTGGCATACCCGACTCACTTAATGCCACCGAAATAGATCCTGGCTTCATTAACTCATAAAACACACCAGATCCGCCCAGTATAGTAAACCAAAACGTTGTAATAATAGGTGCGATAATTCCAATTGCAACGATGATTTCTCGGATTGTTCTTCCTCTTGAAATTCGGCTCACTAAAATTGCCATCATCGGTCCGTATCCAATAAACCATCCCCAGAAAAAGATTGTCCACGACCCTAACCAACCTGTATCACCACGATATGTGCCCATTGGAATAAATTCATTTATATAAAATCCAAACGAAGAAACAAATGAATCAATGATAAATCCACCTGGTCCAAACAGTAATACGAATACCATTAATAAAACTGCTAACCTAACATTTAAATTACTTATAATTTGAATCCCTTTATCAATTCCCGTTACCGCAGATATAGTAGAAACAGCTACTACACAAACAATAATGGCTAATTGAGTAGTAAACACATCAGGAATGTTAAACAATGCTTGTAACCCATAACTTGCTTGTAGTCCTAAAAATCCGATTGGACCAATTGTCCCTGCAGCTACCGCAATAATGGCAAATACATCGATCATTGTTCCAAGCCAACTCTTTCGCAATTTCTCTCCAAAAATAGGATATAAAAGCGTTCGAGGTTTTAACGGCATACCTTTATGATAATGCCCGTACATCATAACTACCGCACTAATTGTACCTAAAATCGTCCAAGCCAGGAAACCCCAGTGCATATAACTTTGTGCTAAAGCAGGCATTACCGCTTCTTTCGTTCCAGCAGTTATACCTTCATGTATTGGTGGCACCGTCATCAAATGATACATCGGCTCTGCGGCTGCCCAAAAAACGCCACCTCCGGCAAGTAATGTAGACATAATAATAGCGAGCCATTTTGTCGTACTAATCTCAGGTTTTTCTAGCCCTCCAAGTTTAACTCTCCCATATTTCGAAAACGCCATACACATTGCAACAACAAATGTACCAATTAATAAAACCTGCCAAAAGGCACCAAAGTATTTAATTGAAGCTGCAAAACTGCTATTAATGACTCCCTCTACGTAACTTTTATTTAAAATAACTGCTATTACAAATAATAAAAGTGAGCCACCACTAATAAGAAATACAGGCCAATCCGTTTTTCGACTCTTCATTCTCATTTACACTTCCTCCTTCCTCAGCAATCTAAAAAAACAACTTTATTATGTTTTATCGTTTACACCCAAAACATAATGATTATATAAGCATAATAATTAATCGATTTTCTACACACCTATGTTGTCCCTAAAAATATGCTAAATCCCTTATTTAAAAGAAAATTTCTATTCCTATTACATAAAAAAGCAAAACAAAAGACCTTATATTTCTATAAGGTCTTCGAAACAGAAATTTGATTATAACATAAGGAACTCCTTGGTTCAAAAAGCCCCTTCCAAAAATAACCGAGAGTAAAGGCTTCCATTTGCTACATAACAGTAATTAAAAAAAATTATATTTTGCAGAAAAAAACTATACTAAATATCATTTATGAAAGAAATTCGGCTTCAAAATTTCATTCGGATACGGTTTATGATAAATATGAGTGGTAGCTGGCGACAACGGTGGAATGAGCCACACCCAATTCCCTGTTACAACCCGTCCACAAGCTGCTTCTTGCTTCTCAAATTGTTGGAATTGTTGTGCAGCTGTATGGTGATCTACAATACTAACTCCTTGTTTTTTAAAGGAATGTAATACAGCAATATTCAACTCAATTAGTGCCTTGTCTTTCCATAACGTACCGTTTCTCGATGTATCTAACTCCATCATCTCCGCAACTGCCGGCAGTAAATTATAACGATCATGATCCGCTAGGTTACGCGCCCCAATCTCCGTTCCCATATACCATCCATTGAACGGGGCAGCTGTATAGGAAATACCGCCAATTTCTAAGCGCATATCTGAAATCATTGGAACCCCATACCATTTTGCTCCAAGTGATGAAATAGGGTATTCTGGGTGTTCAATTGGCACTTCTTTTACTTCTTCCCTCGGAATTTCTTTATATATAGGCGCCTTCCCGTTTATAGAAAACACTAGTGGCAATACATCGAAATTCGTACCTTCTCCTTGCCAGCCAAGTTCCTGACAAAAATCCGTAAACGCAGTGGAATGAGAGTCACCAATCACTCCCATTTCTGTTTTATATCCTGCATATCGAATCAATTGGTGATTATAAATTCGTATATTATTTTCTTCACCTTGATATTGCTTAAAAATTGTAATTGTCGGTTTAACTTTCCCATCGTTCGTTGCATATTTAATATGATGAATTAATGCATTATATACACCTTCCTCATCATTTACTTCACGTGCATCTAATATGTGCATCTTACTCCAAAATAGTCTTCCGATACATCGATTACTATTGCGCCATGCCATTCGCGATCCGTGAACAAGTTCTTCAAATGTATGCTCATACGTTCCCGTACTCCCTATTTCAATTTGAATTTCCCTCATACGCTCTTCTATGAATTGTTCTTTATTAAGCTCTTTATAGCAAATCGTAATAAAATGACTCGCTTCCTCTATTAATTGTTTCGTTTTACTCATAAACGATCTCCTTCTATTTCAACAAAACGTTACTACTTTACAGTATAAGCAAAAAGAATAAGAGTCACAAACGAAAGTCGAAGTGTTACTTTTATTGTAATATTTTTCAGAAAATTAAAGAGATTACTATTGACTTGTATGAAAAATAGGTGTAATTTTGACTCAGGTAAACTATTTTTACCTAAACCAACTTTTAGAGGGAAAGGAGGGAATGTTATGCCTTCATTTCAATTGCCAAAACTTTCATATGACTATGATGAACTAGAACCATATATCGATAGCAACACGCTTTCTATTCATCATGGAAAACACCATGCGACATACGTAAATAATTTGAATGCCGCTTTAGAAAACTATACGGAATTACATAATAAATCTTTAGAAGAGTTACTATGTAATTTAGAAACTTTACCAAAGGAAATTGTTACAGCTATCAGAAATAACGGTGGTGGGCATTATTGTCATAGTCTTTTTTGGGAAGTAATGAGCCCACGAGGTGGTGGTGAGCCGAATGGAGACGTTGCAAAAGTAATTGATTATTATTTCAATACCTTTGACAACTTAAAAGATCAACTGTCCAAAGCAGCAATTAGCCGTTTTGGGAGTGGATACGGATGGCTTGTCCTTGATGGTGAAGAACTTACTGTTATGAGTACACCAAATCAAGATACACCTTTGCAAGAAGGAAAGATTCCATTACTCGTCATCGATGTATGGGAACATGCCTATTATTTGAAGTATCAAAATCGGCGTCCAGAATTTGTTACCAATTGGTGGCATACAGTGAACTGGGACCGGGTAAATGAAAAGTATTTACAAGCAATTCAATCACAAAAGCATTAGTCGTGCGTATAAGGTAAGTTTGGTAATGTAAAATTAGTATTGTCGAAATCCTCCAGAATCCCCCGGATTGCCACCGGGGGATTTATGATTATTTCATTGCATGTATGTAATAACGTAATACTTTTTCTATTTCTATTTTCAATTCTCGGAACGGAAATCCTAATTCATTAGCTTTTCCATTATGTAATGTACAATTAATCACTTCATTATAAGGCGCTACATTATCTCCTACTTCTTGAACGAATGCTTTTATTCCCGTATTTTCTTCTATGAAATGAATAACTTCTCGAGTAGAAACTATCCCGTTGCTACAAGCATTAATTGGCCCTTCTATGTCCTTCATCCCGCACCAAGCTAAAACTTGCCCTGCTTCTTTTTCATGTATAAATGACAACTCTCCATCTAGATGATTCACGGCGAAAGGTTCTTGCCTCACAATATGTTCAACGTAAAATTGTAACCTTTTCGTATAATCGTTTTCTCCAATAACAACTGGAAAACGCACTGCAACAACTGGGAATGTTGCTTGTTGAAATAAAACCGCTTCGGCTAACCGCTTGCCTTCACTATAATTGAAGTCATTTCTATCTCCATACGTAATAGCATACTCGTACGGATTAAAGTTCTCTTCTAACAAGCCTATCGCTGGCTCGTAAACAGCCATTGAAGATGTCATAATATATTTCTTCGTTTTTCCTTGTAACACTTCACATATTATCTTCACTGCATTCGAGCTATAGCATAAATTATCGTATACGATATCATAACTTTTATCTTCTAGACGCTCTGCTAGTTGTTTTTCGTCTTCTCTATCTACAATAAGTCTTTTTACTACACTTCCAAAAGAATCTTCCGTAATTCCTCTCGTCGCGATCGTTACATCGTGTCCATCTTGCAAAAGAGCTTCTACTAAATGTTTACCAAAAAATCTTGTTCCCCCTAGTACCAATACTTTTTTCAACTTCATCATCCCCATTTTGATAAATTGTAAAATACTACCTCTATATTATAAATGCTAATATATAAAAAGCATGGAATTAGTTTAACGATTCCATGCTTTTCTACAGAAAATATATTAACGTACTCGATATTTAAAAATACAATAGCAGCAATATAAAATAGAAATTACTGATACATAAACCCATAGTTCATATACGAAGCCTTCTCCCCATACTCCCATGAAATAAAAGAGTGCAGGCAACGTCAATGTTACCCATGATTGTACAAAGGCAATTCTGCCAAGATATTGATTGATATTCTTTTTTTGCGCATTTAACACAAAGAATAAATACCAAAGTAATGCCCACATAAACCATGTTAACGCATTAACAATATCGTGGAATTGAACAAATGAAACGACCATATAGAATAAAGCAATGATTGCTACCCACATACAGAACCAGCCTAGCCCACTACTATCCATTCCTTTAATAAAAGTGACGCCTACATATAAATAAGTTAAACCAAATAAAAAAGTAGCTGCATATGAATATACCGTCCAATTACTTTGATCAGAAATCATAATTAAATAAAACGGTATAATAATTTGTAATGCCCCTACAAATAAATTAAAGATACCTGCGCTTTTCATCTCTACTTTGCCTAATATAACAAGACTATTTAAAAATAAAGCTGCACCTGAAAGTAATAATCCTACATAACCCATATATATTCGTGTGAAAATCTTATGTTTTCACACTGTAACCTCCCCACCATATAAAAATCATATTTTTTATTATCTTTCTTCTTACTTAAAACTACATACATAGTTTTTCATGTTGAAAGTCAGACTTCCTACCTTAAAAAGTGAAATGAAACTACCTTTAATTTCTTGTTTAATCTCATTCAATTTTTCAGTATTTGAAAGTAACAGCATTCCCCTAATACCGCGAATTAAAAACGCTTTCAAAAAGAAATAATCCTATCAAAAAGTTAATAGGATTACTTGATTATAAACGCACTCTAACAACAAGACAAGACCTGGGATGATTTTTAAATTATTCTCTTTTATTTCCATGAAAATTAATAGAATGATTCATTTATACTAGTTCATTCTACTAATCCTTTACATAGAATATTTTAAATTCATATTAATTTCTTTAGAAAGGTAAGATGTATATGTTTCATCATGGAATTCCTCGATATGTAGTTCGTTCAACTGGCGTTTTAACGAAAGAATCTAATACTATTTCTGCTGTAGTTAACATTGTGAACTTGGATAAATACTATCCCCATCACATAACTATAGAAGTATGGGATTGGTCTACTTATTCTACTCCAATAAAGCTTCCCGTACTAGTCGGAGAAAATGTAGAAGCAAGCTTTCCCTACTCTCTCGACAGTAATAACCTTGCCGTTTTTTACGCCGATTTAGATGACACTGTAGATCTATATGAAATTCGAATTTCATATAACGATTACCCCAACATTATTGCAAATTGCTTTGGACGAAGCTTACCACCATATTCAAGCCAAGAAGGTAACACAGTGTACCATAAACAGCTCGTTCGAATTCATTAAGTCCATTATTATGTAATAGGGGCTGGTCAGTAATACATTCATCTCTATAAGATAATCGTATTACTGACCTAAGCTGTCATAGTCAATCATGATAGTTTCCCATTCCTAATAATTGCTATTTATCATAAATATCATTCGGATTAATTGTGGGAATAAATCCATTTATAGAACTATATTTTTTAGATACGTTATTTGGAGTAACGGTAAACGTTACAATTTTATTACTTTGTTGTTTAAAATAGCGCATCCAATTTTGACTCCATTCATCTTTCGCAATAACTTGTTTATTGAAGTCTTCCCACAATACACCATGTATAAAATTCAAGGATGTATTTTTGATTGTGTCAAATCCCCAATTCTGTATAAGAAGCAGGTTGGAATCAACACTTTTAATTTCTTTTAATAAATTTACATATGCTTCTCTAAATTTCCCTTGTGTAGACGGCTGATCATAAAAATAGTCATCAATATCACCAGCTGTATCTAAAAACACCCCATCTATTCCTTTTCCAATAACTTGCTGTTTCACCTTATTCACAACAATCCCACGGTAGTGTTCATCAGCTAAATTCATAATATATGTATCCCACTGCTCAATCTTCATTTTCTTACCATCTCTATAATAATAGTCTGATTCAACTACTTGCGATTTATGCCACGATTCTAATTCTAAAACACTAACATACCCAAGAACTACCGTTCCTGATTTTTTTAATTGCTGAACTTGTTCCTTCGTAAATGCATATGGCTCTATAATAACCATGTCGTACTTTGAAAGTCTCTCAACTACTTGCTCATTTGCTTCACCATAATAAATTTTATAACTTCGTACATTTTTTAAAACTGGTTCCACAACATTTGCTTGTGCGGATGTACTTGAGGAAAAAATAAAAGAAAATATAGCTAAAAAGCATATAGAACGTTTCCACTCCATAATAATATTACCCCCTATACAACTGTAATTTTCTATCGTTTTAAATATTAATACAAATATAGTAATACCATAACATTTAACATTTTTTCAAACTCGATATTTTATAAAAATTCCAATAAATACAATAGATTAACAGAAATTAGAATTTATTTCACTTGAATTTACTACATCTCTGTTGATAAAATGATTTGGGCTTCATATATTATATATCTCAAAATAATTCTTTAAAATTATGTATTTTATTTCAGTGTACTATTCCTCAAAATTAAAATTGCAAACGAAAGAAGGGATTTTTTTTATGCACTATAGACAATCTAATTTATTCCAAAAGATGATTGAACCTACGATTCTCTTTATTGCTCTATTTTTTCTATCAATACTAACTGATGTTCTTACACCAACGTATGAATACTTCTTGCTCTTATTTATTACATTAATTATTTCTAGCCGATATGGCATATCTATTGCCCTTTTTGCCTTTCTGGAAGCAATGATTTATATTTTTATAAGCGGTATATATAAAGAAAATGATGTATTACTGTATTTTTATTCATTAGATCACTGGGTAAGTTGGATTTTCTTACTTGTTATTAGTTTATGTTGCGGACTGATGAGCACTGCACAAAAAGAACGTTATGAAGATGTACATATGATAAATAATGAGTTGAAAGCTGAAAATAAAGAATTAAAATATGTTGTGAAACAATTGGATGAAACACGTATTACACTACGTTCTCGTGTACTTGAATCAAATAACCACTTATCTAAAATGTATCATATGTTTAAAGCCTTAAATCATACACATCCTGAAATTGTACTCGATGAAGGAATGAATGTATTAAAAATGTATTTTGGAGCAAAAAAAATTGGTATCTATCACGTTGATAACAATAAACAATCGCTTCGTATTAAATTAAGAGCTGAAACTGGTAAAAATACATTATCTCAATCTATTTTTGTTAAAAACGCTTCAATAGTCATTAAAAATGCGCTAGCGCATAATCGACCTTTTTTCCGTACAGATGAGGATTTTCAAGACGCTCCACTTTTAGTTGGTCCCGTCCTATTCCAAGATGATGTACAATACGTCATTATATTAGACGAAATCGAGTTTTCAAAAGTAACTTCCGAGCAATTCGAACTTTTCACATGGTATTTACGCTGGATGGGTGATCGTTTACAAAACGCTTCTAATCTTTGGCTATCAAGTCAAGAGGATCGCACATTCCCTAAAACAAGCATTTATTATGAAGATGAATTTGAACATTTACTAAAAATAGAAAAGAAGCGTTACGAAACATTATCTTATCCATATTCCTATTTTGAGTTCAATGCTCCTCAAGATTCCTTAGAAATAATAAATTCTATTTTAAAAGATCATTTACGTGATATTGATATATTCGGTTATGATACGACCGAGCAGAAAATCATGATTTTATTACCTGGCACTGAAGAAAAGTTTTTATTACAAGTTCAAACTCGTATACAAAACGCTCTTTCTTCTAAAGGAGTGGTAGCCTAATGATTTTACTCCTTCTTTATTTTATCTATGCTATTTTGGTTTTTCTTTTATTTCGATTTACGAAAAGTTTGATTACTAAAGATAAAAAAGGAATTATTGAATTTTGCTTGATTCTATCTCTTCTTTTCCCGCTTATCGGACTTATTGTATCAGCAATCATGTTATTACTTAATATAAGACGCTCTAAGACCGAGTGGTTACAGCAATACTCTGAGTATGTTTCCTTTCAAGTTGATAATTACGAAGATATTTTGGAATCAGCGAAACAAGATATGGACTTAATTTCATTTTCTTCTGGATTAGAACTAGATAAGCCTGAATTACATAAGCAACTCATTGTACAGTTAAGCTCCTCCTCTATTCCCAATGAAGGAGGCTTATTGAAAGAAGCCATTCACCATAAAGATCCTGAAACTGTGCATTACGCAGCAACTACTATTAATTTACTAAATGAACGGTACGAAAAACAGATCGAATACTTAAATAAGCAATTTCTACAAAATCCACAAAATGAAATTGCAACAGAATTGGTTTCTAACTATTTAAGATATATAGACAGTGGTCTTCTTTCTAATCAGCAAAAAGAAAAAATAATCGCTGAATTTATGAATTTTATTACACAAAGTGTAGGACTATTCCCTAACGAACCTCTTTACCCTTTCCACCTTGGAAATCTGTTTCTACACACAAAACAATATGCAAAGTCTGAAGAACAATTTTTAAATCTTATTCATCTCTATCCGGAATCATATTACGGTTACGTTGGGTTACTTGAACTATATTATGAGCAAAAGTTATGGGACGAGCTCTATAACTTAATCCATAATCTAGCAGCTGCAAAAAGAGTTCATATACTACCGCGTAAATATCAATTATTTGTAAGGCAGTTTGGAGGCGCACACATTGAAAAAGGGGATTAATATATATATCGGGATTATTAGTATCATTTTATTTCTCTTAATTATATCCATCCTTATATATCGAACAGAAAATTTTTATCAAAAATTTTCTGTTCCTAAAACTAAAGAAACCGATACTATTAAAACACTCAAAGCGAAAGATGTAGCTCAAAATGGACAAAAAATGCAATTATACGTTTTAAAAACGGATAATACATTAGGGCAACAAGTCGAATTTAATACGAAGAAGGCAATGGATTACGCACACCTACACTATAAAGATATTACAGCTAATGAAATTAGGGGACTTACTCCCTCTCCCTATACAGGGATTATTATTACAGGTGAAATAATGGAGCAACTTCCACAAGCTGATATTCAAAACTTTGTAAAAATGGGCGGAAGGATTATTATCGCAAACCGACTTGATTCAGATCCTTCCTGGAACGCATTATTTGGTATTACAAAAAAAGAGGGTTTCAAAGATGCGAAAGGATTAACCTTTGAAGAGGTTTTATTCCCTGGTTATCCAGATCTCTCAAGTTCTTCTCCATTGTTTACTCATAGCTCAATGAATATTACGCTAGATGAGAATACAACTAATACTTGGATTACAGCAGAAGATACTCCCATCCTTTGGACCAATGACTACGGTGAAGGGAAAGTCTTATATTGGAATACAACAGCATTGAACGATAAATTAGGTAGAGGTATGTTCGTTCAATCACTGGGTACTATTTTCCCGACTTTCGCTACAGCACAACTTGGAGCGGAGATTATGTATATCGATGACTTCCCATCTCCAATTCCAAGTGGAGAACTAAAAAACTTAACAACAGAAAAAATTTCTGTTGAAGAATTTTATAAAAAACATTGGTGGAAAAATATGAAGGATATCTCTGAAGAGCTTGATATTAAATATACGGGTGTTGCAATTGGGACATACCAAAATAAAGTAACACCACCTTTTGAAGACTTCACAGGTAAAAATAGAAATACCTATTTATTATTTGGGAGAGAATTATTAAGCCACGGTGGAGAAATCGGTATTCATGGCTATAACCATCAACCTTTATTATTACCACCAGACCCAGTAGATAAAGCACTTGAATATATTCCGTGGAATTCAAAAGAGGATATGGAGAGCTCTTTAGATGCTCTACAAAAACTCGTGTATAACTTCTTTCCAAACGAAAAACTAAAAACCTATGTACCACCATCCAATATTATAAATACAACTGGATTAAGTGCATTAAACGAAGCGGTTCCAACTATGGAAACAGTTGCTTCTCTATATGTGGGAAGTACAAGTAACGGCAGTTTAATTCAAGAATTTGGACCAGATGAACAAAACAAAAACATTTATCACTTCCCGCGTATTACGAGTGGCTATGCTATTACAGATGAAGAGCAATTTATCTTAACCGATGTTACCGCAAATTTAGGAGTTATCTCACATTTCGTCCATCCAGATGATATCCTTGATGAAAAACGCTCGGGTAACTTAACATGGGAAGAATTATTTAAAGCTTATAAAACGACAATTAAAGAAATACGAGAACGATACCCTTATATAAAAAGTATGACCCAAAGTGAAGCAACTGCTTCTATGAAAATTTATCAAACTGGTGACCTAGATGTTTCTTATGAAGATGATGCTGTTCACATTGCATATAAAGGGTTACCAAACCATACTTCAACAATTATACGTGTAGAAGAAGGTAAGAAGATACAAACTGGCTCCTTCTCTTACGGCACAGTTAAAAAGCTTGATTCCCAAATTTATAGCGTTACGTTAACGAAAGCCAGCGCTACGATCCCAATTAAAGGAGAATAACAGATGAGAATAGGTTTGGTCGTTGAAGGCAGCTACCCCTTTGTAAGTGGAGGGGTAGCAAGCTGGGTTCAAATGATTATCCAACAGTTTAAAGAACATGAATTTACGATTTTTGCGATAGTTCCTCAAGTAAAAACAGAAGATGAATATCAATATGAAATTCCAAGCAACGTAAAAGATATCATTATGATTCCTTTGCAATCAGAAAATGAATTAAAACATATAAAAACTAATTTAACTAAACAAGAAGTACAGACACTTCAAAAATGGTTTACATTTCAAGCCAACGATACAACAGCATTACAAATATTAGGGAATAAACAAAAGCTAGGAACACTCCATTCCTTCTTCGAAAGCCGTGAGTTTTATAAAATTGTTAAAGAAAGCTATTTATATGAAGAAAGTAGTGGCTCCTTCTTAAATTATTTTTGGATGTGGAGATCTATGTTCACACCAATCATTCAAATTTTACAAATTGATTTTCCTGAATTAGATCTTATTCATTCTGTATCGACAGGTTATGGTGGACTGCTTGGTGCTGCAATTAGCGCCAATTCTGATATACCATTTATTCTAACTGAACACGGTATTTATTCTCGGGAGCGTGAAGAAGAAATACTACAATCTACTTGGATACCAATTGAATACAAAAAAAGATGGGTTTCTTTCTTTCATCACTTGTCTCATCAAGCATATGAACAAGCAGCTGATGTAATTACGTTGTTCGGCCGAAATAGTGCATATCAAAAAGAATTAGGTGCCCCGGCTCATAAACTAAAAATCGTTCCAAATGGCGTTACTTTATCTGACTATAAAGGATTACGTAAACCAAAGTATAATTCGGATAAACTCATCATTTCCGCTATTATACGAGTTGTGCCAATTAAAGATGTAAAAACAATGATTTATGCAGCTAAATTATTATCCGAAAAAAATATTCCATTTATATTTTACTTACTAGGTCCCGATACGGAAGAAGCAGAATATGCTCAGGAATGTCGTGATTTAATTCAACAATTAGGATTAGAAGAGCATGTAATAATGACCGGTAAAGTAAATATTAAAGATTACTTAAAACAAACAGATATTCTCGTATTAACAAGTATATCCGAAGGACAACCATTAGCTATGTTAGAAGGAATGGCGGCAGGATTACCATGGGTTGTTACAGATGTAGGTTCTTGTAGGGAGTTAATTTACGGGCAAGACGAAGATCCTTACGGGCAATGTGGATTTGTTGTACCACCTGTATCTCCTGAGCAAGTTGCCATTCATTTAGAGTGGTATTATCGTCACCCTGAATCCATTCAACAATTTGGGGATAATGGGCGCAATCGTATTGAAGCGCATTATCAATTATTAGGTGTCGTTGATAGTTATCGTAAGCTTTACTTAGAAAGAGGTAAAAAAACATGGCAGGAATAGGATTTCGTTTACAAAAATTATTCCAAGAAGACTACTATTCTTCAAGAATAAAAGCATACGGATTTTCATTATTTGTTACAGCTGGTCCGTGGTTAGTCGTCATTTTAGCAGTAACAGCTATTCGATACATTTTAAGTTTGTTCCATTCTATTTCAATTGAGGAACAGCGCCTTTTCACAATTTCAATTTCATACTGCTTTATTTTTTCTCAAATCATATATGGTGCCCTGCAGCTCATCGTAACTAGATATGTGGCTGACCTTTTATACGAGCAAAAAGCTGATAAAGTATTTTCTTCCTTTTTAGGAATGACGAAAATCACACTTTTCTTAGCTATTATCTTATGGCTTTTGTTTGCAATTTTTACACCATTAGCCTTGTATTATAAAATCGTAATGCTATTTTTATTTTTAGCTTTAAATATCATTTGGATTCAATCCATTTATTTAACAGCAGCTAAAGATTATCAGTCCATCGCTCTTGCATTTTTAATTGGTTCCATTTTCTCCTTATCTGGAATTGCACTTATAGCTTACTGGCATCCAACACTCGGAATAGAACATGGATTTGCCCTATTACTTTTAATTTCTTTTACAATCGGGACTTTCATTACATTAGTGTGGTTAAGTATAGTTATTGTACGAATGTTTCCAAATAGTGATGCTACTGAACAATTTACCTTTCTTACTTATTTAGATAAATATCCAGAACTATTTTGGTCGAGCCTACTTTATAATATTGGCATTTGGGTATGTAACATTGTTATTTGGTTCGGAGAAGGGCGAGGAAATATTGAAAACACATTCATTTATCATCAAATATATGATACCTCTGTTTTCTGGGCTTATTTAAGCATTATCCCAACTTATATTTTCTTCGTAGTATCCATTGAAACAAGATTTTATGAACGGTATAAGAAGTTCTTCGGTTCAGTTAACAATGGGGCAACATTAAATACAATTTTACAATTAAAAGAATCAATGAACTTTGTCCTAAAACAAGAAATGGAACGAATACTTCGTAATCAAGGTATTTTTTCTTTACTTATTATTTTTATAATATGGATGTTTAGTTCACAATCTGGGAATGTAACACTTGAATACTCTATTTTGCAGCTGACTATAATTGGCGCTTATGCAAACGGTATGGTCCTTGTTATTACGTTACTACTCTTATATTTTGAAGATCGTAAAGGGGCATTTCGAACATCGGCTCTGTTCTTTTTTGCAAACCTGTTATTAAGTCTTCTTCTACTACCATTTGGATTCAATGGTTACGGTATTAGCTTTGCACTCGGATCTTCTATTACATTCTTATATGCTATTTCTAGACTCTTTACTTATATTAAAGATATTGATTACTATACATTTTGTCAGTCAAATGCTCCTATAAAACGACGAACTTTCTTTACTAAATTTGCTAATAAACTTAATGGAAATAAATAAATAAAAAAATGACCTTTTGCTCCCGCAAAAAGGTCATTTTTATTTATTTATTAAACTTCTAGATAACCATTTTTGTTATTTGATTGCCATCTCCAAGAGTCTGCACACATCTCTTCTAATCCGCGTAGTGCTTCCCATCCTAATTCACGCTTCGCTTTTGATGCATCTGCAAAACATACTGCAACATCACCAGGACGACGTTCCGTAATTTTATAAGGAACTTCCTTGCCTGAAACTTTTTCAAATGCTTCAACCATTTCTAATACACTATAACCAGTACCTGTACCAAGGTTGTATGCATCTATCCCAGTAGTGCCAAGTACCTTTTCAAGCGCCTTTACATGGCCATTTGCTAAGTCTACAACATGAATATAATCACGGACACCCGTGCCGTCTTTTGTTGGATAATCATTTCCAAATACACTTAATTCCTTTAACTTCCCTACCGCTACTTGTGTTACATATGGCATTAAGTTATTTGGAATTCCATTTGGATCTTCTCCAATACGCCCACTTTCATGCGCGCCAAATGGGTTGAAGTAACGAAGTAATGCAATACTCCACCCTGCATCCGCAAATGCTACATCACGCATAATTTGCTCAATCATTAATTTTGTTTGACCATATGGATTTGTTGCACTTAATGGAAACTCCTCCGTAATTGGTGATGTTTCTGGGATGCCATACACTGTTGCAGACGAACTGAAGATCATCTTCTTCACATCATGCTTCTGCATCACTTCACATAGCACTAATGTGCTTGTAATGTTGTTATGATAATACGTTAACGGAATTGCTACTGATTCTCCTACGGCCTTAAAGCCTGCAAAGTGAATAACAGCTTCAATTGTATTTTCTTCAAAAATCATATCAAGTGCTTCGCGATTTAAAATATCTTCTTTATAAAACTTAAACTGTTTTCCTGTTATCTCTTTCACCCGATTTATAGACTCTACCGAGCTGTTCGAAAGATTATCTACTACTATAATTTCGTAACCGTTTTTTAGTAATTCTACGCATGTATGACTACCAATATATCCTGCTCCACCTGTTACAAGTATTGCCATAATTATAGTCCTCCATATTTCATTCATTATAAACTTCTCAAAGTATATCACATATTTCTTATCCCATGTTTATTATGCGAACACAGAAACTTACATTTTATCCCATACTTATTTTGTACAATACAAGATTCCAATCAGGTAATAAAAAAACGCCACATAACAGCATCGCGTGGCGTTTTTTTATCAAATTACGTAACAATATACACTTAGAAAATGCGCAAGACTACCTAACAATACAAAAACATGAAAAATTTCATGGTGTCCCATATATTTAAACTCCAACCATTTTGGCTTCGCACCGTAAATAAAACCACCAATTGTATAAAAAATACCTCCAAGTACTAAGAAAATAATACCTCCTGTACTTAAATTATCAGCTAGCGGTGCAAAGAATAGAACAATTAACCAACCCATCAGAAGATAAATTGCTGTCGATAACCATCTTGGACAATTAAACCAAAACATTTTAAAAACAATACCACAAATTGCCGTTGCATAAACTAAACAAAATAATAGTAAACCATTTGCCGAATTTAATGTAATTAAGCAAAAGGGTGCATATGTACCTGCAATTAATATAAAAATCATAGAATGATCTAGCTTCCTAAAGAAATAAATAACACGTTCACTGGCTACGACACTATGGTACACTGCTGACGCCATATAAAGGACCATCATCCCGATACCAAATAAAATAACAGCTGTAATTGCAGCAAAAGATGGCATCTTAACAGAAACTTTCACAATCATAGCTAATAATGCAATAAATGATAATACAGCTCCTCCTAAGTGAGTAAATGCATTAACCGGTTCTCTTACATAAGCATTCATATAAACACCCCTCATATAATTACATGTAGTTTTCATAACTACATGTAATTATATACACATTATTCGTACGGGTCAACATTTACATTTCATTTGTTTCGTAATACCATATTTAAAGATATACTAAACATTAAGTTCCACTAAGTTATAAAAGTGAGGGGTTCTACGTGGAAAATATAAATAAATTACTTGAATCATTACATTTAGAAAAAAATATTAAACTTGAGGATATCCCAAATGTCGACTTATATGTAGACCAAGTCGTTCAACTATTTGAGAATACTTATGCGGATACAACGAGAACTGATGATGAAAAAGTATTAACAAAAACAATGATTAACAATTACGCAAAAGGGAAATTATTCATCCCTATCAAAAATAAAAAGTACTCAAAAGAGCATATGATTTTAATCAGCTTAATTTATCAATTAAAAGGAGCCCTTTCCATTAATGATATAAAAAACTCCTTAGAAAATATAAATGCACCGTTAATAAACGATGATACATTCGAATTAAACACTCTATATAAAGATTATCTTTCTCTTACTGAAACCAACGTGGAAAGCTTTAAACAAGACGTAAATAAACGTGTTACGGATGTAAACGAGGTTTCTTCCTTAGAAGATCCAACGCTAGAAAAGCTTTTATTACTAACATCCTTCGTGACTATGAGTAATATGTATAGACGTTTAGCGGAAAAATTAGTTGATGATTTAAAGGAATCTTAAACAAATAAATGGCACCCTTAAGGGTGCCATTTATTTCACTTATGCTTTGCTAAAAATTCTGTTATACGACGATATACATATATCTCATTTTCTTTCTTTGAAAATCCATGCCCTTCATCTTCAAGTACAATGTATTCTACATCGACTTCTTTTTCTTGCAATGCTCGAAAAATTTGATCCGATTCTGTCTTTACAACTCGAGGGTCATTTGCCCCCTGAACGATAAGAAGTGGCTTTTTCATTTGATTCAAATATGTGATTGGTGAACCTTTCATAAGCTTATCCTTATCTTTCTCAACATCACCAATAAAACTAACAGCAATTGGCTTCCATTCTTCTGGCATAGAATCAATAAAGCTAAATAAACTACTAGGTCCAAAAAGATCAATAGCTGCCCGAAAACATTCTGAATGGCGCCCATAAAGTAATAGAGTCATATACCCACCATAACTTCCACCCATAACAAATAATTTATCTGCAGTTGAAATACCTTGTTCAAACAACCACTCTATTCCTGCCACACAATCTAAGCGTGGAGCCTCTCCCCAATCACCCTCGATCATTTTTGTAAATGTTGAACCATATCTCGTACTTCCTCTAAAGTTTGGTGCGAAAATATTATATCCTTGTCTTAATAAATATTGAAACAATGCAGTAAAGTCCTTTACCTCAGCCCATTGTGGACCACCATGGGGCCAAAATATTGTATATCCGTTTTGTACCTCTTCATTTGCTCGAAATAATAATGCCTCTATCTTTAATCCATCAAATGAAGAATATGTTATAATATCTGGTTCAACAAAAGAAGATTCAGATAGACCAATAACATAATTTTTTGTCAACATCTCCCACTCTGTACTTTCATTTTCCTTACAATAAATATTTGCTGTTTTCGTTGCACTTTCACCTAATAAATATAATTTTTTAGATTTGGAAATATCGATTTGTTTTATCGTATCTACTGGAGTATCTAATAGAATTAATTCCTTTGTATCCCATACAAATTTGTATAACCTATCTTCAACACCTTTCGATGTAACGATGTAACTAGTTTTCGTTTCTGCATGCCATTTTATAGTGGATACTTCCTCATTCTCTATTTTACATATTGGTTTGAATTCCTGTTTATCCAAATCAAAAGAAGCCACATAAGAAAACTCTTCTTCATAATTTGTAACAAAAATCACCGTATTTTCATCGATATAGCAAATAGAAGTTATAATATGTTCTTTTTCGCTGGAAGGTACCATACAAATAAGTTCCTCCCCCTTTTTCACATATCCTACATTATATGTATTTCCATACGACTTTAAGACAATAAAGCTTGATTCATTTGGACTCACTGCACTCAAATATGTAGGTGTCTCTACGCCCGTACAGAGGAGAATATCTTCTTTTGTACGCAAATTATAACAACGAGAATTAAAGAATCTTGGATTATCTTTACTTGTAACATAATATAATCGTTCTCCATCCTCTGTTAAATGTACATAATAATCCTTTTCTTTCTCTCCTGCTGGAATTAATTCAAGCAATTCTCCACCCTCTGGTTTTAATGCATAAATATGATAATTTTCATCACCATCATTATCAAATCCAGCTAAAATAAACCGATTTAAAGGATCGACTTTAATAAAATTGCTTGATTGATTACAATATGTTAACGGATAGGGAGATAAGTTTGGTAAATCCATCGCCCATAAATTAGCATGACCATTTAAGTTTGTACTAAAAATTAATCTTTTTTCATCTCCACTCACTGTAAACTTACTAATACGATACGATCTAAAAAATTGCTCAGCATCTGCTTTTGGAAATTGAATCATCTTTCTTCCTCCATTACATTTTTTGTTCGAAAATTCGGACTAATATATATAAACTTTCTTCATTTTCCTGTTTATCCCTTTTCCTTTTTAGATTTTCTTCAAACTCCTAGTTCCCTTATTAACATTTCAAAATGAACTTATGATAAGTCATGTGAAAAAGTTTTTCGGACAACCTCTTCCATCTTTAAATTTCACGTGCAAGGTCAACTGTTCATCATTGAAGCAAATATAGCTATCCAGTCTCCCTAAAATACTCCGCCATCCTTATACTTGTTACTTTATTTATATACCCACTTCTTTCGAGCAAAACAAAAAACTATCCACCTATTAAAGTGGATAGTTTTTTTGTTTATTTAATCGCTTCATGAACCTTTAATTGTTTCCCTTTAATCGTTGTGTTTTTCATGATTTTTAAAACAAGTGGTCCTTTTCCATTTAATATTTCAACGTAAGAAACATTGTCTTGTATTGTAATAATGCCTATATCTTCTGCTGTAACACCTTTAATTTTAGCAATTGTACCGACGAAATCTACCGCCCTGATTTTCTTTTTCTTCCCGCCATTAAAGTACAATTTCATAATTCCTTTGTTTAGGTCCGCATTTTTATCTTTCTTTATAATTGGTTTAGCATGTATCTTTTCCTCAAATACTGCTTTCCCTTTCATAACTTCTTCCTTTGAAGGTGCAAGCGCTTTTGGAATTTCAAAGCCGATGTACTCCTCAATCTCTTCTAAAAATCTATTTTCATACGGTGTTATGAATGTAATAGCTTTTCCTTTATTACCAGCTCGTCCCGTTCTTCCCGTACGATGTACATAACTTTCTTTTTCTAATGGAATATCATAGTTAATAACATGTGTAATATTATCAATATCAATTCCTCTAGCTGCTACGTCTGTCGCTACTAAATAACGGAACTTTCCTTTTCTAAAATCGTCCATAACTTCAAAACGATCTTCTTGTACCATACCACCATGTATTTTGTCACAAGGATAGTTAACGCGATCTAATTGTTTAAATACGTGATCTACATTTTCTTGTGTACGGCAAAAAATAATACAACTATCTGGATTCTCAATCGTTGTTACATCTTTAAGAAGTGAAAGCTTCTCCTCTTCTCTAGTCTCAAAAAGTGTATGTTCAATTTTATCTGTTGTAATCCCAGCAGCCTTAATTTCAATATGCGCTGGCGAATCCATATACTTACGAGATAATTTTTCAACATCTTCTGGAAGTGTTGCTGAAAATAACATTGTCATTCGTTTTGTAGGTAACTCGTCAATAATTGCCTCTACTTGATCAATAAAGCCCATATTCAACATTTCATCTGCTTCGTCAATAACTAAATACTTCAAACACTCTAAAGAAAGGGTACCTTTTTCAATATGATCTAACACACGGCCAGGGGTCCCAACTACAATATGTGTCTTTTGCTTTAACTCTAATTTTTGACGCGCGAATGGAGATTTACCATAAACTGCAGCAGCCTTAATTCTTTTGAATCGGCCTATATTCGTAATATCTTCTTTCACTTGCACCGCAAGCTCTCTCGTCGGTGTTAAAACTAAAGCTTGTGGCTTATTCTCTTCCCACTCCACCATTTCACAAAGCGGTATACCGAATGAAGCCGTTTTTCCACTTCCAGTCTGTGATTTCACGACAAGGTCTTTCTTTTGCAAGGCAACTGGAATAACCTCTCCTTGCACTTCCGTTGGATGTTCATAGCCTAAACCAGTAAGTGCTCTTACAATTTCTTTACTTAATGCATAATCAGCAAAATTTTTTTTACTCATATATTAACCTCTTTTTATGATATATTATTTTCTTTTTTCGCTTTTCCTATCACTGAATCATCATATACGTTATTATCACCTTATTCATTATACTTGAAAGCTCACATAAAAAGGCGAATCATTCGTGATTCGCCTGACTAAACAAAAGGGTTTTCTATTTCAGAAATTTTATAAAAATATTATTTCATTATAAAAATAAACCTCTATCATTTCATATACTGTTCAACTAACTGATAACATCTTTCCCTCGTACTAGTTGCCTTCGATGAAATGGTTGCTACCCCTGATAATGTTCCCTGCCCAGATTCATTCCAAGCTTCTTCCGCCTTGCGGTCTCGATACGTAATCCATTCACGCTGTTTCTCTCTCAAAGTGTTCATTTCACTTGTAGAAAGTTGCTTTTTCAAAACGCCATAAATCTCATTTAAAGCCTGATCCCATGCATCGTATCTTTTAACTTCCCCTTCTTTCATTTCAGTTGTAATTCCGTTCTCATATAAGTAATCGAGCTTTTTCAAATTCTCCTCAATACTATTTAGTTTAGTAATATATTCTGCCTTCTGACCGGTAATAACACTTTCTTTCTTCGGCTTCTCTTCTATTACTTTTTCTTCCTTGCTGTTCTCATCTTTTGTTTTATCTACCTCTACTTCCCTCGGCACAATCTGTGTAATTTGTTCATTCGCATTTTGATAATATATTTTAAACTGTTCTTTCCCTTTCGTTTCCCTAATAATTACGTTCAGTTGCTCTTTTACATCCACAAACTTCTGTTGGTTTTTCAACTCTTCTACTTTAGCAAGCATTTGCTTATATTTTTCTTCCTCATCTTTTTGATTAGATAAAGCTTCTCGTTTTTCTTTTGCTTGTTTGGCTAATATAACTGAACTAGCAGAATCATTTTCAATTTCTCTTAATAACGAAATTGCCCGGTCTATATTACTTTCCTGCAATACTTCAATCATTTTATTCGTTTGATTCATCTTCAGCCTTACTTCTCGGTCATCCTTATTTTCTTTTAATGCTAATTCAAAAGATGCGACTGCTCTCTCGTATTCTTTATTTTCCAGTGCTAAATCTCCTTGCTTCTTCGCCTTATCAAATGCATCATTATTGCTGCATCCAGCAACAACCAACAAAGTTATTCCTATTATTAGTATTAACTTTTTCATAGTATTTCCCCAGCCCCCTCACCCAAAATAAGAAGCACACATACAATTTTATGCAATTATCGAAACTTTCCTTACTTTTTTATAAACGAACGTTATGCATATAAAAACTATTTAAATTCGTTTTTAACATCATTTTTAAAAGATATTAGCTTCTTTCAAAAAAAATGTTAAGAAAATCTTTGACTTCTTAATAAAAATGATGTAAATTATCCTATGGACGAACATTTTTAATCAATAAAAATAAAATATTCGTATTTTAGGGGTGTAAATGATGGAAAACGTATTTGACTATGAAGACATTCAATTAATTCCTGCAAAATGTATTGTAAACAGCCGATCTGAATGTGATACAACTGTCACTTTAGGAAAACATAAATTTAAATTACCTGTCGTACCTGCAAATATGCAAACGATTATAGATGAAAGAATCGCAACTTATTTAGCTGAAAATAATTACTTCTATATCATGCATCGTTTCCAACCAGAGAAACGAATCTCATTCATTAGAGATATGCAATCACGTGGATTAATTGCTTCAATCAGCGTTGGTGTTAAAGAAGACGAATACGAATTCGTACAACAATTAGCTGCTGAGCAACTTTCACCTGAATACATTACAATCGATATCGCACATGGTCACTCTAATGCTGTGATCAACATGATTCAACATATTAAAAAACATTTACCAGAAAGCTTCGTTATCGCTGGAAACGTTGGAACTCCAGAAGCGGTAAGAGAATTAGAAAACGCTGGTGCTGATGCAACAAAAGTTGGTATTGGGCCTGGTAAAGTTTGTATTACTAAAATTAAAACAGGATTTGGAACTGGTGGTTGGCAGTTAGCTGCACTTCGTTGGTGTGCAAAAGCTGCAAGTAAGCCAATTATCGCTGATGGTGGTATTCGTACGCATGGTGATGTAGCTAAATCAATTCGATTTGGAGCAACTATGGTTATGGTCGGTTCTCTATTCGCTGGTCATGAAGAGTCTCCAGGGGAAACAATCGAAAAAGATGGCAAACTTTATAAAGAGTACTTCGGTTCAGCTTCTGAATTCCAAAAAGGCGAGAAGAAAAACGTTGAAGGTAAGAAAATGTTCGTTGAGCATAAAGGTTCTTTAGAAGACACTTTAATCGAAATGGAACAAGATCTTCAATCTTCTATCTCTTACGCTGGTGGAACAAAGTTAGACTCAATACGTACTGTAGATTATGTAGTCGTGAAAAACTCTATTTTCAACGGTGATAAAGTATATTAATTTTTAAATCTAACTAGAAGGACAAGCATTTTTATGCTTGTCCTTCTTTTTCATGTATAAAAATGTAAAATATTTTCATTTTACTGAATTTTCTAGTATCATATTTTTAGATACTTATAATAAGGGGGATATAACAAATGAAAAACGTAATTGAGCAACGCCTTATTCGCGCAGAAATCTCTACTGAATTGACATGGGATCTTTCTGATTTATATGAATCTGACAAAGAGTGGGGAAATGCATTACGTGTATTAACAGACGACATAAAAAAACTTGATGCATTTAAAGGACAATTACACACTGGCCCCGCTACCTTATTAAATTGCCTACTTTTAGAAGAAGAGCTTTTAATGAAATTAACAAAACTCGGCACATATGCAAATTTAAAAGAATCCGCTGATCGTACAGATCCAGTTATTCAAGCGAACTCTTCCAAGATTTCCGCTTTAGGGACGAAAGTACATACCGCATTATCCTTTATTCATAACGAAATTCTCTCTTTTGAAGAAGGAACAATTGAAAAATATTTAACTGAGGAAACAAAACTTGAGCCTTTCCGTAAATCGCTACTAGAAATACTACAAAAAAGGCAGCACACGCTCTCTCCTGAAACAGAAGAAGCTCTTGCTGCACTCGGCGAAGTTCATAGTTCTCCCTACAAAATTTATGGCATGACTAAATTAGCCGATATGGATTTCCCTTCTATACAAGATGAACAAGGAAATGATTTGCCTGTATCGTTTGCATTATTTGAAAGTAAATATGAATTTTCTCCAAGCGCATATATACGCAGAAAAGCCTATTCATCATTTATTTCCACATTGAAACGATATAAAAATACAGTTGCAACAACGTATGCTACTGAAGTAAAAAAACAAGTGACACTTTCTCGTTTACGTAAGTACGAGTCTGTTACCCATATGCTTTTAGAACCTCAAAAAGTTCCACTTGAAATGTATAACAACCAACTAGATATTATTTATAACGAATTAGCGCCTCATATGCGCCGTTTTGCAGATTTAAAAAAGAAAGTATTAGGTCTCAATCAAATGCTCTTCTGCGATTTACACGCACCGTTAGATCCTGAATTTAATCCAACCATCACATACGATGAGGCTGGTAAATTAATTCAAGAATCTTTAAAAGTATTAGGACCTGAATATAATACGATTATTGAAACAGGCTTTAAGGAAAGATGGGTAGACCTTGCAGATAATATCGGAAAATCAACAGGTGCTTTCTGCTCTAGCCCGTATGGTTCCCATCCTTACATTTTAATTACATGGCAAAATACGATGCGTGGATGCTTCACATTAGCTCATGAATTTGGACATGCTGGTCATTTTTATTTAGCCAATAAAAATCAGCGCATTATGAATGTACGTCCATCTATGTACTTTGTTGAAGCACCATCAACGATGAATGAATTACTATTAGCCCAGCATTTACTAGCGACTACTGACGATAAGAGAATGCGCAGATGGGTTATTCTGCAACTACTCGGCACATATTACCACAACTTCGTTACCCATCTACTTGAGGGAGAATATCAAAGACGAGTATATACCCTAGCGGAAGAAGGACAAGCACTCACAGCTACAACTTTAACTGAAATAAAAACAAAGGTCCTTTCGACATTCTGGGGAGATTCCGTAGAAATTGATGAAGGTGCTGGTTTAACATGGATGCGTCAACCTCACTATTATATGGGCTTATATTCTTACACATATTCTGCGGGCTTAACTGCATCTACTACTGTAGCTCAAATGATTAAAGAAGAGGGACAACCTGCTGTTGATCGTTGGCTTGATGTACTCCGTGCAGGCGGTACAATGAAACCACTCGAATTAATGAAACACGCTGGAGTAGACATGTCAAAACCAGATGCAATCCGTAAAGCCGTTTCTTACGTCGGTTCCTTAATTGATGAATTAGAGCGTTCTTATCAAGAATAAAAATAAGCCCTCGCTTTATGAGGGCTTATTCTATATTTACTTTCCAAATCTTTTGCGGTATCCACACTTTCTACATAGTTCTTCTACTGCAACTCTTTTCGAAAATCCATCGACAATGTTTGTTGCTCTTTCACCTTCTATAATGTTAGAAAATGAGTCATTATTAATATTCCCAAGGTTAATAATCCCCTCACCATCTAAACAACAAGGAATAACCGTTCCATTCGCTAAAATACCAGCTTGATTTCGAAGACCATGACAGAATCCTTTTCCATCATCCTCTTCTTCATGTAATGCCGGCCACTGGAATTCATAGTCTTGATTAATAAAGACACGCTCCGCAATTTTTATACCTTTTCCTGGTGTAAGCTTCTCTTCGATTTGATAAGATAGACCAAACTCATTTTCAATGATGGATAATAAATCCCTATTTTTCTGGATTTCAGCATTTGTTTTATTATCCTGAGTTAAATTCCATAAACGTAGTGAAACAATTAAATCCGATTGACTTGTCGCCTCTCTAATGAAGGAAAGTATACTCCTTACATAGCCCTCTTTATCTTGCGAGCCTGGGTGTCCATCAAAACTGTGCAGTGAAAAATTCATTTGTCTTAACGCAGGTTTATTTAACAGTCTATGCCTTCTCTTATTAATTAACGTTCCGTTCGTTGTAATATTAACTTTAAACCCTTTTTCATGGCTTAAATCTAACAATTGATCTATTTTCGGATGGAGCAATGGCTCACCTTTCACGTGCAAATAAATGTAGTCTGTGTGAGGTTTAATTTGGTCTAATCTTTTAGCAAAATCCTCTACAGAAATGAATTGCTTCTGTCTTTCCGTCGGCGGACAAAAGCTGCACGCAAGATTACATACACTTGTAATCTCCAAGTAAAACTTCTTAAACTTCTTCACCTTTAATTCCTCACTTCTCTGACTACTTATACTTTTTTCCTCTTCATATTACAGCATATTTTTTTAGAAATAGAAACATACTTATTTTAGGAAATAAGCGTTTACTGTATAAAATACTTCTTCAATCTATTTCTAATTTCCGGAAGTTGCATATTACTATCATGTTTTCTATCTTTAATCTCTCGAATACCTCTCTCAAGGATTTCTTTTGCTTTCTCTTCTTTCCCTGACATCATATAAAAATCACATACTTTTTCATAAAAAATAATCGAACTTCTTGTAGCATAATCTGCCGCAGTATTCCAATCATCAATTTGCGAATAATAGGGAATCCCAATATTCATTACATTATGCATGAATTCACTAAATTCCACTTTATCACATTCCAAATTTTTCAGCTTAAAATGCTGGATATTCCTTGTCCATCCTGGAATATTCCACTCTGCATCTCCGACTATTGAATTATTTACTAGCTTATCTCCCCATTGTTCTTTATACCATTTAGAATACTTTTTTGACGTAACATCCCACATAGTCCAAAACTCACAATAATTTTCAGAGTTCCATGTACTGAGCGAAAAGCTAAAGGTTAATTCAAAATCGCCTTGTTTACGAGAAAATTTAGGTACACTCTTTGCATAACGGAAGCCCAATCTTTGTAGTTCATCGACTAAAAAATTTTCTATATATAAACTTAGTAGTTGTTTTGGCTTCATACAGTTCTCCTATTACATATTATGAAATATAGAAAACGGCCACATCTGTAGCCGTTTTAATGTACTAGTATACAACTATTTATGATACGGTTCACCGTGACGCACCTAAATGAGGTTATTCAAACTCTTCAATAACTAGCATTTTTTCTAAAAATCAATTATTTCTTTTTCTATCTTTTAAATGAAATCATATCTTTACGAAAATTTTCGTAATTTTCCCATTTAAGTAGCTTTATTATTTCATGTGCCATATTTTTGTTTTTCTTATAATCAGCAAAGATCGGCTTTACTGATGATAAACTTCCAAAGCAAAGATCTACTCCTTCATCAAATTTACGTTCCTCAAAATGCATGGATTGATTCCTACCTTCCCATATAACATCCAGTAATGTTGCCGATGCAAACTCTTTACACCCCACCTTTTCGCAATCAAATTTCTTTGAACCGTGAACTATTGAAATGCCTTGCTTTGCAATTTGTAATACAGCCCCTGATAATGCTTCCACCGTCCCATTAGCAGCTTTCAAACTATCATTGTATTTGCTCTTTATCAAAGTAATATCGGAGGCATTTATATGGTCTGTCTTATACTTTGCATCAAATTTCTTAAGTTCTGCTGTATGGGCATCTCGAGCTTCGAAGTATTCAGACGAATCCGCCTCTACTCCTAAAAACTCCAATTCCTTTTCCTCAACCTCAGCCCAATCCTCAAGTGTTTTGATTATTATTTCCCTATTTTTATCCGCTTTTACTATCTGTTCTATTAGATGTTCGGATGCATATTTGGTATCTTGCAGATAGTTAGCAATATTATAATGCTTAGTTGCCATATAAATCTCCCCTTTTTCCAGTTAATTTTTCTTATATAATAAAGTTCTCTTAATGTTTTAATTTACAATTCATCATACCCAAATTCCTTAAACAATGACCCTAATCATGCGCTCTTACTGTTACTTGCAGATGAGACTCCTATCTATATGTATAGATAATTTCATTGAAGTTTGATTTTTGGTTAGGGTACAAGTTAGCTTGTAGCTCACGAGCTAGCTAACTTAAAGTTATCCCCTCCAATATTACCACATTTTTATAATAGGGGAATATGATGTCCCCTAGTTCCATCCTTTCCGATTTATTAATTGTATCTATTTATATCCTAAATCCATCTATAAGTGCCTTAAACAAAGCAAATAGGCTTAACCAATTTCCCTGCTTTTAGTAGACCCATCCCAATATCCTGCAAACCCCGTTTATCTTGTAATAGATACACAACATTAGGTGAACCACCATTATAGTAGAATATCCAGCACTTTAGTTCCCCTTTGATTTCGTTAGGAATTATAGCCTTACCTTCTCCATTTTGAATCTCTGTTACTAATAACATTCTAACATCTACTATCCATTCCTTCTCAGCAAGATGTGGATGATGTTCCTCAATATAATTTCTAAATAGTCCAATAATGCTCATATACTATTCGCTCCTTTTTATAAGTTAATGACAATAGAAAAAAGGGAAGAAAGTTCATTATGAAATGATGAACTTTCTTCCCCCTAAATGTTAAAATCTCGAATAACTTCTTCATTTAAAATAATAATAAAAAAGACTCTTAACCTCAGTTAAAAATCTTTTCATACTCCACTACCTATTCATCCTTTGTTTTACTTCTTCCATTTTAGAATAAAAATCTGTCTCCATATCCCTTCCAAAGAAGTTAGCTAATTTACACAAGTAAGCAACACAATCAGAAATTTCTTTTCCAAGATCCTCCGTAATTTGTTCCTTTGCCAATTGAAAGGCTTTTACCTCAGAATAACCTTCAAGCATTTTCTTTTCTGTTGTTACAAATAACTCTCGTAATAATTCTGCTACCTCTGCTACCTCTGTTGTTAGTAACATATGATTTGTTAATAGTGATGTTTTACACCGTTCATATGAATTATCTTTGATATGAAAGTTAAGTTCTCGCTGATATCCTTTTGTAAATTCCTGAAGTTCTTTCATCTTTCCACCTCTAGTTCATGTTCTTCCTGATTACAATAGTAACATTTTAAAATTAAATACACGCTTTTTTCTTACTTATTTATAAACAAATAAACAATAACCACTCCAGCTCCAAACCCACATAAAAACCAACGCATCAACCTTCCCCACCCTTCCTAAAGATTCTTTTTAATCTGTAAGCAAACTGTTACCGCTAGTGTTAGACCGGCTGTAAAAAGTTTGATTGGATCCATGGAATCACCTCCTTTAAATAGCGATCAAAACTGAAAAAGAGGTAGATGACTCATCAATTGATGAATCATCTACCCCTATTTTTAGTTCTTTTAATACTTCATTATTAAGTTTTAATTGGATACTTTCAATTTTTCTATCTTCATTGATTGTGATTTTATGAATGAGTAAATGTAACAACCTTTTTCGTTGTTCCCTAGTTAAAGCATTTTGAAAAGCCTTTGAGAAATTTAACAATACTTCTTTAATCATTTCATAAGAAACAACTTTCACTGTATTTCCTTGCATTTGCTTTCTTAAAGGTTCCATTAGTTCTTTTAATTCTTGTATTTGCCCTTCTAATCTCTTCGCCTTTTCTACATACATTGCTTTGGAAATCAACTCATCTGTATAGGCATCAAACGTTTTCAAAAGCTTTCGTTCCGCCTCATTCATCTGTTTAGCGTACATGTCAAATTCCTTTTGTAGCGGCGCAAATATTTTTCCATTTCGACTGTTCACACTTTTTACAAGCTCTTTAATAAGTTTATCACTATGCATCAATCGTTGAAGTTTATCTAATGTAAACGCATCTGCGTACTCCGTTCGTACACCATTTGAACGGCACACTAGTGTACCCTTATTTTTCCATGCACCACAAACATAGTATTCAAGAACACGTTTAGTTCCATCTTTTAATGTATTTGTAGTTCGGCTGATGACCATTCCTGCACCACAAGCTGGACATCTCATAATGCCTGTTAGCGGGAATTCACCATCATGTATACGATTTGGTTTACATGAACGACTTTGATAAACATTTTGAGCTATCTGCCACACCTCTTCTGAAATGATTGGTTCATGTTCCCCTTTTTGAATGATTGGATTAGGATTGATATTATTTCGTCTTTTCTCATTCCAATCTTTACGAACGTTGTATCGAATATAACCAGCATAAACTGGATTCGTAACAATTATTTTAATTGCATTCAATGAAAAAGTTTTGCCTTTTTTTGTTCGGTACCCTTTTTTATTGATATAGTTAGCAATCGATTTATAACCGTGTCCAGAACTGTACATTTGAAAAATCAACTGAACAGTATTTGCCTCTCTTTCATTGATAACAAGATGTGTATCTTTGCGTTTCCTATTATCACTTGATATCTCTACAACATCATATCCCAGCACTTGTCCACCATTCCAACGTCCTTCCTTTGCCCTAGCTATCATCCCCATCTTTACATTTTCTGCAATATTGTTACGTTCATATTCAGCAATAGCAGCCATCAGTTGAAATTGTAACTTTCCAGTGGACGTTTCTGTTTCATACCTTTCTGTATAGGAGCGAAAAGCGATGTTTTTACTATCTAGCTTTTCAACAATGTTCATTAAATCCAAACTTTTACGTGCTAAGCGATTCATTTTCCAAACAAGCACTACTTCAAATTTCTTTTGTTCTGCATCAAGCAATAATCGTTGGATTGCGGGACGTCCTGAAATATTTTTCCCACTAATTCCTCTATCCACATATTCATCATAAACCAAATAGCCTTCACGCTCACAGAATTTATTGAGGACACGTATTTGTTCATCAACGCTGTAACCTTCTTCGGCTTGTTCTATAGTAGACACCCTTGCATAAATTGCTACAGTTTTAGTCGTCATACTCTCTATCATTATGCATCAGTTCCTCCTTCTTGATTTAAATAGTCAATTAGCATTGAAGTTAAAATAGCAAGTACTTCATTTATATTTTCTTTTTCCATTATCAAAGCCTCACTTTTATAATATATATCTATAATTCCTTTTATTACATTTAGTGGTCAAAAAAGAAAAGATGAAAAACTTTTCCAAAAAAGTGAATAACATAAATTTTAAAACTTTTCAACTCAGAGCTAATTTGACCACTAAATTAATTAAAATGATTGTAATTTAATTCCTTCAAAGTATTCATGACCTTGAATTCGTTTTTCCACAATCAGATAATTCCTTACTATCTATCACATTCATTAAGTCCTTATAAAACCTTTGGCGTGTGCGAATACGATCAATCCCATTTTGTTCACACCAAAGTTTGAAATGATTGTATAATTCACTACGTTTTAATTTGGAAGATGTATCATATACAACGATAGATTCAAAAAAATTAAGAACTGGATTCTGCGACAAGCGGTATTTTCTCAACTCTTCTTCGATTACTGATGATCGGCTAAATACATAGTTGTTTTCTCTTAATCTTTTGAGCCCTTCAATAGCCCAATTAAAAATGCCAGGTAATTCTTCAGTTAATTCCATCAGTAAATCTCGGTTTTGTTCTGACTCACTAAATGTACGTTTAAAAGGAATAATACACATCCTACGAAAATAGCCATTTGTTAAATCAGTTGTATCCGGTAGTTCATTACCCAAAAACAAAAGTCTACATTTTGACTTATAATTAGTAATTGAAGGTCTGTATTTTAAATTAATATTCATCCCATCTCCACTAACAATAGCCTTAAATGCTTCCGTATTTAATTGTGAACCTCGCATTTCATTCTCAGGTGCAATGTTAACGGTTTTACCTATGATACTCTCTAGACCAAAATCCGAACTAAAATGAGAAAGTGGAATACTACTTACATTCTGTTCACCAACTAATATAGCTATGATACGTGCCAAAACACTTTTTCCATTTGCACCCCTACCAAAAAAATAAAATGCTTTTTCACATCTAATTTCTGGGCTCAATAAGTAACCCATTAACTCTTGTAGTACATTTTTCAATTCCTTATCATTACAAGTAATATCCTTAATGAATTTCTTAAATGTAGGACAATCTGCCTCGCCATCATATTTAATTGGTATTTGAATAGTAGATAAGAAGTCAGGATGATGTTTTTCTAACGAACCAGCCTTTAATGAATACATACCATTTTGCAAATTAACGTATTCACGCATGCAATCCAATTGTGATTTTGAAAAACATTCCCGTTTAATAGCTTGAATGGCTTCTTTTTCATGACTACTTCGCCAACTATGCTCTAATCCTTCGTTCATTAATATTCGAACAAGCCTCCCCATCTCCGTATCTGTCAATAACTTAAATACCCCCTGTTTGCTATAAGCATAAAGTAAACCATTCTCATCACAAACCATTTTTACTCTTGTAAGAAAATAATCTGCAAATAAATTAGAATTAAATCGATACTTTCTCTTTTTTTCTTCATAAATAAAACCTGTTTGAATTGCTTTTGATACCTGAACCGCATGATGCAGTTCAGATGTTAAAAATTTCACATGATCTGAATTAATGGTTTGAATTAATGAGAAGTCTAATTCATCAACCACTTTTTTAGATATCAAAAGTTCCAATAACTTTTTTAGAGATATATTCTTTACTTGACTTGCAGCAGCTGCAAGTTGGCTAATGGAAGACAAGTCATTAATGTTTTCCGTTAAAGATTTGAGACTACCATGACAATTAAGTATATGTATTTTTTTCAGTTCAAATTCTTGTATAAATTCATTCATTTATGTTGCCCTCCCAAGATGTTAATACGATTTTTTGATACACCTTTCCATTTGAAAAATTGTTTTTAAAATAACAAGTTCCTCTTTCACCAATTAAATCTTGTACCAAAATTTCATCTTTGACTTCTCCAAACTGACGAAATTGATTAGTAAAATCATAAAATGAAGAATGGATACTATTGTCATCATAAAGCATATATAATTGATCAATTTCAAAGTCTTCATTTTCATTCCAAACCTTAAAAACCAATTTTAAAAACCGTTGGGATGTACGTGCAGTAATGACTTCATATCTGTCAATTTGAAAAGCGTACTCTATCTTTAGAGATGTTAATTGATTAAAATTATTGTTTTGCATTAAATTCACTCACTTTCGGTTTATTTAATGCTGCAGCATGTTTAGTTTAGATTCGAATCTGCAAATAAGAGCTATTTACAAACTTTATTAAACGCTATATTCAACTATAAAGGCAATCAAAAAAATACTATATAAAAATAGGAAAACTCCAATAAAAAGACGTTTGTACTTAGTCCATAATTACAAACGTCTGAAAAACTAATTGTGACAAAAATGTGAACTTTTATCTTTCTATTTTTTTAATAGCTTTTCATAAACTTTTTCTCCATCTTTTAAGCAAATTAAAAATAGTGGATAATTTGCATTGGCATCTGATACCATACAAATCATCCACTCATTTTCTTCTGTATTATAAACATATGTGTGAACTAATACTAAATCAGGAGTAACTGCCAGTAATATTTCTGATACAAGATTCTCATCCAGATCTTCCTTATATAAAAGCATAGTTTCTTCTCCTACCTGTTCTTCATCAATATCTAGACTAAATATGTATTTCATAAAGCTACAAAATCCTTCTAATTCTAAATCCATTATTATCTCCTCCTTGTAAATAGAAAAAGCCCTAACCTCCTTTAGAGATTAGGGCTAAATAAAAACCATCCATAATTATAATATATACTTTAATTCTTCTTTATTACATCTAAAACATTGAGGTTTGAACGAACGCTCGCTCTCCCTTTTCTTGCTTTTGTAGTTGTTCATAAGCGTAGTTTGCAATAGGCTGTGCTATCGCTTTAGCAAGTAGTACGGGAACTGCATTTCCAATCTGTTTATAAATTTTATCTAAACGATTATTCTCCGATACCTTTGAGCTTCCTCCATCACTAAACTTGAACCAGTCTGGAAATGTCTGAATCCTCGCTATTTCTTTAACAGATAACCTTCGATTTTGTTCTTCTCCGCCAACTAATTCCCAAGCATCCTTACCTAACTTTCGCATAGGTTCTCCACCAGGATGTAAAGGAGCCTGTCTTCCTGATGCTTGTATTGTAAAGCTTTGATCCTGCCATGTTTTCTTTCTATTACGTGATAAATATATAGTTGAATAGGAACCTGTAAAATATGGTCCTGGGTTAGTTCTCAAATCACCAATTGCATCCTCAAGTGTTACATATGGAATTAAATTTTCCCCATGACTTGCTCGCGGAGTAGGATACCTAAACTTTGTCTTATTAATAACTTTTTCCTTATGAACACCAACTAAAAATACACGTTCTCGCAATTGTGGGACACCAAAGTCTCTTGAATTTACTAAGTATGGTGTAACATCATATCCAGCTGAAGAAAAATCCTCAACTATCTGTTTTAAGACTTCACCTTTTCCTAAAGTCATCATACCCTTTACATTTTCGGCAACAAAGAATTCCGGTTGTGTCTGTAACAAAGCCCTAATATAGTGAATATATAAGAAGTTTCTTTCGTCATCCACTAACCTAGGACCTGCTTCTGAAAACCCTGGACAGGGGAACCCCCCCAACATAACGTTACAGAGTGGGAAATGTGCTACCTTACGTATGTCTTTTTCATGTTGAATTACGTGTTCAGGAAAATTTATTTTATAGGTTTGATTAGCTTCCTTAAACATATCGTTAGTATAAATTGTATGGAAAATACTTTTAGAACGTTCTTTTTCATACTTTTTCTTATCTTTAAAGACCTCCATAGCAGCATCTTCACCTATAACTGCTGCTAAACCAGCCAATTCAAACCCTAAATCTAGTCCACCACATCCTGAAAATAGCCCTACTACATTATATTTTTCTGGCTTATAATCAACCGATTTAATTATTTTCTCGTCCTCTTCATTTTCAATAATTAACGCCGTTTCCTCTGCTATCTTATCTAAGAGAACCCTTTTTACTTCTTCTTTATTTAAATCAGGAGCAGGTTTAAATTTTCCTCGTCCTCGTCCTCTTCTATTACTTTTAATATTTTCTTCTAATGTTATATTTGCGTCCATAATTTCTTTATCTTCTATTGGAAGGTCCAACTTCTTAACCTTTTTATTTTGTTCCTCTTTCATAATGTACCCTCCTAATCCATTCAGTTTTTATTATTTTATCATTGTTTTAAGAAAAATAAGCAATTTTCTATCTTTATTTGCCTTAAATTCAACTGTCAAATCATATTTCTCTGTATATTACATTACAAATATATACATAATTTTTCATCTCATTTATAATATATTTATAAATGAAACAAAGGGGGAATTTTCCATGTCCCAAAGGACAGATTTATTTGAACAACAAATTGCGGATTGTGCTAGTACCGCCACTCAATTGCCATCAAGTATTCCTAACTGGATGTGTGAATTAGGTATACAGCCTAATTTAGAAATTCTTTCATCAGAAAGAATAGGTTCTCGAGACCGTAATAATAAAACGGACATACTTATTAGGCTAAACGGGTCTACCGATTTAAAAATATCAGCCAAACTATCTTCAGCAGACTATTTTGGGAATTGGTATGGTCATCAAAGATTTTTAGAAGAGTTTGGGAGAAACACATTTGATAGATTAAGCTATGAAATTACTGATTGGGCAAATACGTGGATTACTAATTCAGCCGCTTCTCCTTTTGTTGGAGTAAGTATTTGTTTCGGTAGAAGAAGTGGTAATACAGCTATTCCATTCTTAAATATCTTCTCTCCACAAGATATAATATCCGTAGTCCGAGGATATGGACCAGAAACAGATGCTACCGCAAACTGTATGTATATTAGTAATACTCCCCCCACTTCTATTGAGGAGTTAATAAATAATTTACGTCCAATTAATTATGAAACAATTCAAGAAGCTGCTGGCGAGTTCATGATTGCTTGTCGACCTATCAACCCTATGACTGAGCGATCCAATAGAGGTAAAAATGTCTATACTGCTTTTAAACCATTCCATCCTCTTAGCTCAATTACTGAAGTTACAACTACTCAACAATTAGTAGCACTAGGTGAATTTGTGGTTGTAGAACCAGATAGATTAAACCATAACCACATACTTGATAAGTTGCAAAATGAGTTTAATATTGTAATTCCTAGAAGATAAAAAAGCTAGTCCAAACTAGCTTTTTTATCTTCTTATACTATTTAATTATTTATTAATCGATTCTTTCCATTCCATCATATCAATAATAAGTTCACTAAAATCTTTATGGAATGGATATTTCTCTGATAACTGATCCGAATGTTCTCTTTCTATCTTTTCCCACTCTTCACTCAAATGTGTAAAAGCAGTTATACATTCATCTAATGATTTTTTAAATTTATCCATGTATTTTCTCCCCTTCCACAATATATTTTCATACTAAATTAATTATAATAAACCGCACTTACTTATGATACGGTTCCCCGCGATTAATACGAAACGCTCTATATACTTGCTCAAGCAATACTAGACGCATTAATTGATGTGGTAATGTCATCTTTGAGAAAGACAGAGATTCGTTTGAACGCTTCATTACTCCTGAGCTGAGTCCAAGTGATCCACCAATTACAAACGTTACTTTACTCTTTCCATATGTAGCAAGGCGATCTATACTTGCTGCAAATTCTTCTGATGATTTTTGCTTTCCTTCTATTGCTAATGCAATGACGTGCGTATCATCAGAAATTTTATCCAGTATACGTATGCCTTCTTTTTCTTTTACAATTAACATTTCTGCTTCACTTAAATTTTCTGGCGCCTTTTCATCTGGCAATTCAATTACTTCTACTTTTGCGTACGAAGATAATCGTTTTAAGTATTCTGCTATACCTTGTTTTAAGTATTTTTCTTTTAATTTTCCGATTGAAATAATCGAGATATTCACATCTATTCCCCACCTTACAAACACGTTATCCACAGGACTTATCCACATATCCACAAATGTTACCCACATATTGTGTGAGAATCTGTGTTCGATACAACATATGTCGCCTCATTTTGACAAAATTCACATGTTTTTTTCTCTCCTTTAGAGTTATCCACATTGTTAATAACCGGTGCAACTTCACACTCATCCACAATGATATCTAATGCTAATTCAACATGTTCTAAACAACAAGGTAAATTCATATTCTTCACCTCACTTTTCTACAATAGAAAACAGGAGGTAGGCCCTCCTGTTTTTAATACTTTTGAATGCCTAATTTCACCGTTGTTGTCGCTCGTTTTGTACCACGATAAAACGTAAGAGTCATTTTATCATTAATTTTTTTATTATATAAGGCCGTGCGGAACCCAATAATATCGCGCACCGGTTTTCCATCTACCGCCACAATAACATCATGTTCTCTTAGACCAGCTTCTGTACCTGGCGAAGGACTTTTCACATCTAAAACACAAACTCCTTCTGTTACGTTACCTGGTAAGTGTAATGTTTTTGACCAATAGTAATTTGGAATCTCATTTAATGATCTTAGTTCAATCCCAACGTAAGGTCTTTTTACTTTACCGTACTTTTCAAGCTCATTCATAACAGGAACAGCTCTCGTAACTGGAATAGCTAGTCCAATTCCCTCTACTTCTTTTGCTGCAATTTTCATTGAGTTAATACCTATTAATTGTCCAGATACATTTACAAGCGCTCCACCACTATTACCTGGATTAATTGCCGCATCTGTTTGTAATACTTCTACTTGCCAATCGTAATGTCCATCTTGATTTAAATCTACAGGAACAATGCGCTCATTAGCCGAAATAATACCTTGTGTGACAGTTCCCGAAAATTGTAACCCCAGTGGATTTCCAATTGCAATAACTGGTTCTCCTCTACGAACGGTATTAGAATCACCAATTTCAATCACTTTCTTCACATGCTTCGCATCTATTTCTAGTACCGCCAAGTCTGTGACTACATCGGTTCCTAATACTTTACCTGGAATTTTCTTACCGTCGCTTAAGCTCACTTCAATACGATTCGCCCCAGCAACAACGTGGTTATTCGTTACAATATACGCATGTCCATCTGTTTTCTTATAAATCACACCAGAGCCTGTACCAGCTTCCGAATCAGCCTCTGAAAAATCGTCTCGTTGAATATTAATAACACCAACAACAGCCTCTGAAGCACGATCAACAGCGTCTACAAAGCTAACCTGTTTAACAGACACATTTCCGCTTTGAGCTTCAGCCATATTTTTTTCACTCGCTTCAACTTGTGGAAGCTTACCTTCATGATTTGAAAATAAAGGCGCTCCAAATGCAAATAATGAAGCCCCTACAATTGTTCCCGCTATACTAGAAATAACAATACCTTTATGTTTCTTTTTCCCTGCACGTTTAATACGATACTTTTCTTCATCAATAAAGGACATATTTGTTCACCTATCTTCCTGAAAACAACTATATTCACCTTTATTGTTTACTAAAATGAAGAATTATACGTATTGAATTTTCGTAGGCATTTTTGGATCTGTATCATGTATTTTAAAGGATTCTCCAACCCCAAAACCTTTTTCTTCTAATACTTGTGATACAGACATACGCGCTAATTCTTTCATGTTATTATCTAAGCTTAAATGCGCTAAATAAATGTGTTTTGTATCGTCTGTAATAACATCCGCCATCGCTAATGCAGCATCCTCATTACAAACGTGACCTACATCACTTAATATGCGTCGTTTAATGCTCCATGGATAACGTCCCATACGAAGCATTTCCACATCATGATTGCTTTCAAATACGAAAGCGTTCGCTCCCTTAATAACACCTTTCATACGGTCACTTACGTAGCCCGTATCTGTAATAAGAGCTAACTTTCTATTATTGTTATGAAAAGCATAAAACATCGGTTCTGCCGCATCATGAGAAACACCAAATGATTCAACTTCAATATCCCCAAATGTTTTCACGTCCCCTACTGAGAAAATGAATTTTTGATCAGTTGGGATATTACCTATTAAATGTTCCATTGCATTCCATGTTTTCTCGTTCGCATAAACAGGTAAATCATATTTACGTGCCAATACACCTAATCCTTTAATATGGTCACTATGCTCATGTGTTACAAGAATACCTGATATGTCATTTATATTCAGTTCAGCTTGCTTAAATAAGGCCTCTGTAGCTTTACCACTTAAACCTGCATCAACAAGCAATTTTTTTTCATCTGTTCCCACATATAGCATATTCCCTGTACTCCCACTTGCAAGTACACTAAAGTGCATACTCATTCTTTCTCACTCCATTATGTTCTTCCGGCACTTGAGTTTCCCCTAATTCCATAACTTGTCCTTCAATTGCATTCACAAAATAGTCCTTTTTTTGCTCTGTCTTTAAGTTCCACGTTGGAGCAAGCACTTGTATATTAGAAGAAGATTCAGCTAGAGTCGCATATCCAATCTGCGCCTCTTTCACGTGCGTATTTTCTGCAATTTTATTTTTTACATATATATTTTCTAAAGCTGTTTGAGCAGTGATAATTTCTTGTTCTTTCGTTTTTTCACTTTCGCCCATTTCCTTCAAATCCGTTAACATTGTTTGTGTATACGAAACAAGCTCATTTTTTTCATTCAAATCTACAACAATCATTGCATGATTGTTGTAGAAAATCGGCTTATCCTTATACTTTTGAAAGAAATAAATTTTTGAATCTTTCATTGCCCCAAACTCGTATTTCTGCCCATCAAGCACGTAATTTTTTAAGAAATCATTATACTTGTCCTTTGATAACGATTTTGCATTTAAAAATGGTTCTTTCAACTTACTTTCTATCTTATATTCTTCTTGCAGATGCACTGTTTGATTTTTTAAAGACTGCACATCTTCTTCCTTAAAGCTTTTATTTTTCGCCATAATAAACGACTCTTTTTTCGGCTCTTTAGGAAAACTCCCCATAGTAATTTTAGACTCTTTTAATTGTTGATCAATTTTTGTTTCTGTCACAAGTTCCAATTGATTACTATCTTGCTTTTGAATGAACTGAAAGATAAGAAAGAGATCTAAAACAAAAAAGGTCACAATAAATATGGTTTTAATTCGATCCCAATCCATTTAGTCCCCCCTCACTCCATTCAAATATTTTTTGCTTATCATTTTCCTCACATTTTACATACCATATTGGCTTTAAAATAATGTTTTTTCCTTCGTTGATGGAATCTTCCAATGATAACTTATAACCAATTCCAACATCCTGAATTGAATTTTTATCAATTTGCGGATTATTCTCTAATGATGTCATCACTGTACGACCCGATGCGAGAGAAGTTGTTAGTTGTTTACTAGGTAATTTGAAACTTGGATCAAAAAAGGATCTTTCATACTGCATGATTTCACCTGAACCCCATGCTTGCTTTAATTCCGCCATTCCATCGCTATTAAATACAGGCAACCCATCCTCATAAAAACGGAAGGACGCTTTCCCCTTATTAATATAATCAAAACGATAGAGTTTTAATGCACCACTATGCCCACTTACAAAGTCAAAACTTTTTTGTAAAAGTGCTGCATTATCCATAGATTCATCACTATGTACAGCGGAGTTTTTGTATTTCAACATTGCATTTGACTGATCAATTTCCATAGAACGTATACCATCTGTAAATGTTTTCTTTGATTTCTCAGAAATAGGGCTTAAATAACGTGGATCACTAAATAATGCATTTTTAAATGTATCCTCATCTAACCTAGCTCCAAAATACTCTACCTCACTTAATTCCGTAATTCCATCTGGTAAGTAAAGTTTTTTTCTATCACTTATTTGATATTCAAAATACGGTCTCGCTACTGTTATAAGTTGATTTTGAGCATTTATAACATCCTTTACATAAACACCGCTCAATTTTGCTTCATATATTTTACGATAAGGATACGTATCATAAGAAACAAAACTAATTTTAATTTCTTGGTCCTTACTTCGAGAAGGGTCAATTATAATACGATTGAAACTCCTATTACCTTCTATGTTTTTATCTTTAAAATTAAACATACTTTTAATCGTACCCAGTGGAATGTTTGTAGGAAAAACAAATTCAATTTTTTCTTCTCCATGTACATACGAAAGAAAATCACCTTTAGGAACTGTCCCTGTTATTTCCTTTAAATCATGTAACTCTCCATTTTCAAGAATTCTATAAATTAAATCCACATTACTCTTGTTTTCACTCACATAATGATTTTTCTCTTTATGGACGATTACAGAGGATGGGCGAACAACCTCTGAAAGTTTTATTGGATTTATCTCTTCATTACCTTGAACAAATTTTGCATTTTGTATCGAGGTAGAATCAGGAACATATGTCCATAAGTTAAAAGTAAGAAATAGGCTAATAACAACTAAATTAATTAAAACTATTGTTTTAAAGTTTTCCATACTCATTCCCAATCGTCCTCTTCATCAGTTGCCATTGGCAGTGTGAAATAAATAGTTGTTCCTTTTCCTTCCTCACTTTTCGCCCAAATTGAGCCGCCGTGTGCCTCAATCATTTCTTTCGCAATGGCTAATCCAAGACCTGTACCACCCATTTGTCTTGAGCGAGCTTTATCTACACGGTAAAAACGTTCAAATATTTTATCTACATTTTCCTTCGGGATACCCATTCCTTGATCACTCACACTAATTTCTAATAACTCACCACGGTCGCGCAGGCGATATGTTACTGTGCCACCTTCTGGCGAATATTTTAATGCATTGGAAATAATGTTATATAAAACCTGTGTAATTTTGTCTGTATCCATATCAATAAATCGAGATTTTTTAGAGAAAGATCGTTTGAAGCTTACATTTTGCTCTTTAGACATTTCAAAGCGATCGATAACGTTATTAAAGAAATCAGTAAAGTCGACCCATTCCTTCATTAAGCGATGTTCTGTACTATCTAGTTTAGATAGTTGTAACAACGCATTTACAAGTCTAATCATTCTTTCTGTTTCTTCTTGTGTAACCGTTAAAAATTGCGGTGCGATATTCGGATCTTGCCATGCACCATCCGTAAGTGCTTCTAAGTAACTGCGCATTGTTGTTAACGGTGTTCTTAGCTCATGAGATACGTTCGCAACAAACTCACGACGCTCTCGCTCTATACGCTCCTGCTCTGTTACATCATATAATACAGCAATTAAACCATTTGCCTTCCCTGTTTCTTTTTGAATGACAGAGAAACTGGCACGTAAAATATATGGTTCATTCCTTGTACTAAAATCTAATAAAACTGAATCAGGTTCTTCATATAAATGATCCAGCGTAAATTCTTCTTGTATCCCTAACACTTCTAAGACAGACTGATCTAATGCCGTTTCACGCGAAACATTTAACATTTTTTCCGCAGGATCATTTAATAAAATGATGTCACCTTTTCGATCAGTAGCAATTACCCCATCTGTCATATGTGATAAAACAGATGATAGTTTGCGCCTTTCACTCTCTGTTGAAGAGCGGGCTTGTTGTAATTTTTTCGATAAATTATTGAAGGATAATGCTAGTTGTCCAATTTCATCATGGCTATGCACTTTTACTTTTCTCGAATAGTTTCCTTTTGCCATTTCAATTGCTTGTCTCCGCATATCTGAAATTGGTCTTGTAATTGTTTGAGCCAACAAAATCCCAAGTACAGCTGTTACTAGTAAAGCAATTACTGTCCCCGTCGCGAAAATTTGGTTTATATCTTTCATTTGTTTATACACATCTTCCATAGATGCAACAATACGAATGACGCCAAGTACCTCTCCTTCTTGCTCTTTTAGAATAGGAGTAATCATCACTTGAACCCGATGACCTGTTTTCACGTCTTTCTCAACCTTTGACTCTGGTTTTTTTTGTACCATTACCCGTTGTACAGCTGTGTCTGCTGACGTTCGTCCTACTTTATTTTGCTTAGACGCGTCTGAAATTGCCATTAATTTTTTAGTAGAATCAATTACACTTATTTCTTGAATATCTTTCTTACGATCCGATGCCAATTTTTGAATCGAATCATTAATAGCTTTATCTACTGAATCTGCTTTAGGACGCTCTTTTACAAACTCTTGCTTCAAGTTATAAGAAAGTAAATTTGTTTGCTGCGTTAAGGAATCTTGAAAACCTTTTACAAGGCTTTTTTCTAATTCCCTAACGAAATATACACCAATTACTTGCATTGCTATTAATATTAACAGCATATATATGAGCACAAATTTTAAATGAATAGATTGAAAAAAACCAACTTTCTTCATATACTATTCCTGTTCTGGGTCACGCAAGTAATACCCTACCCCACGTCTAGTTACAATTAAAGTAGGATGACTTGGATTATCTTCAATTTTTTCGCGTAAACGACGTACTGTTACGTCTACTGTACGTACATCTCCAAAATAATCATAACCCCAAACTGTTTGTAATAAATGTTCACGAGTCATAACTTGACCTAAATGCTTCGCTAAATAATGCAGTAATTCAAATTCACGATGTGTAAGCTCAATGCTTTCTTCACGCTTCGTTACACTATAAGCATTCGAATTGATAACGATTGGTCCAATAACCATTTCAGTATTTTCTTCTTTCTCTGCAGCACCACCCTGCTGATGGCGACGTAAATTCGCTTTCACACGAGCAAGCAACTCCCTCGTACTAAATGGCTTCGTTACATAATCATCTGCCCCAAGCTCAAGCCCTAATACTTTATCAATTTCGGAGTCTTTTGCTGTAAGCATAATAATTGGCATTTCTGAGCTTTTACGTATTTCACGACATACCTCTAAACCGTCTTTTCCCGGTAACATAATATCTAATAAAACCATATCTGGCTGTTCTTCATTTGCTTTTTCAATCGCCTCATCACCATCATGCGCCATTACAATTTCAAAACCTTCTTTTTCTAGGTTGAACTTCAAAATATCCGCAATCGGCTTTTCATCATCAACTACTAAAATTTTCTTTCCCATCATCGTCTATTTCCTCCTTATAAAAATATGATCAATAATCCTCAAACATATTGGTGTTTCTATAGTATGTTCCTATATGACAACAATCTTAGTCTAAGTATTTCTCCTCTATTCTCATAGACTCATGTATCATCCACTTTTACACGGAATCCTATACGATCTATAGAAAAACCTCTAGCTTCAACTGCTAGAGGCTCCTCATTCTATTGTAAAATAACTACCCACTTTTGTAAAACTGGACAAAATAAAAAGGATATTAAGTGGGCCCACTTAATATCCTGAGAGTGGCTCGGGACGGAATCGAACCGCCGACACGAGGATTTTCAGTCCTCTGCTCTACCGACTGAGCTACCGAGCCAAAACTATATATAAAACCACTAATGGTGGTATAAACAAAAGTGGCGGTCCCGACCGGGGTCGAACCGGCGATCTCCTGCGTGACAGGCAGGCATGTTAACCACTACACCACGGGACCAAAAATGAACATAAAAAAACATGACCCGTACGGGATTCGAACCCGTGTTACCGCCGTGAAAGGGCGGTGTCTTAACCACTTGACCAACGGGCCACGAAAAATAAAATGGTGAGCCATGAAGGATTCGAACCTTCGACCCTCTGATTAAAAGTCAGATGCTCTACCAACTGAGCTAATGGCTCATACTCACCAACGTCATATTTTCGTGACGACAAGACATATCATAACATGTTATCTTTTGTTTTTGCAATACCTTTTTTTATTTTTTTATAAAAGATAAGAAAAAACTCATGAGAGCATGAGTTTTTTCTTACAAAAATCAATTTCTTATATCAATTAAGCTTCGTATACATTACGAACGATATTTGTTTGATTACGATCTGGTCCAACTGAGAACATAGATAATTGGATTCCTGTTAATTCAGAAACACGCTCTACGTATTTTCTTGCATTTTCAGGAAGTTCGTCTAATGATTTTACACCAGTAATATCTTCTTCCCAACCTGGAAGCTCTTCATATACAGGCTCACATTTCGCTAAGATGTTTAAGTTTGCTGGAACTTCATCGATAACTTCGCCATTGTATTTGTAAGCAACACAAATTTTAAGAGTTGGAATACCTGTTAGAACGTCGATAGAATTTAATGATAAATCCGTTAAACCACTAACACGACGTGCATGTCTTACAACAACGCTATCGAACCAACCTACGCGGCGTGGACGACCAGTTGTCGTTCCATACTCACGACCAACTTCACGAATTTGGTGACCAATTTCATCATGAAGCTCAGTAGGGAATGGACCATCACCTACACGACTTGTATATGCTTTACATACACCTACAACGCGAGTAACTTTCGCAGGACCAACTCCAGTTCCAACTGTTACACCACCAGCAATCGGGTTAGAAGATGTAACGAATGGGTACGTACCGTGGTCAATATCAAGCATAACACCTTGTGCACCTTCAAATAATACACGGTGATTGTTATCTAGTGCATCATTTAATACAACAGATGTGTCGCATACATATTGTGCGATTTGTTGTCCATATTCGAAGTACTCTTCAAAGATTTCTTCTACGCTGAAACCTTCTGTGTCGTACATTTTTTCAAATAAACGATTTTTCTCTACTAAATTGCGCTCAAGCTTCTCTTTAAATGCTTCACGGTCTAAAAGATCAGCCATACGGATACCAATACGAGCAGCTTTATCCATATATGCAGGACCGATACCTTTTTTCGTTGTACCGATTTTGTTATCACCTTTACTAGCTTCTTCTAACTCATCCTGTTTTAAGTGATAAGGTAAAATAACGTGCGCACGGTTACTTACACGTAAATTATCAGTACTTACACCACGATCGTGTAAGTATTTTAACTCTTCAAGTAATGCTTTCGGATCGACTACTAAGCCGTTTCCGATTACACAAATTTTCTCTTTATAGAAAATACCAGATGGAATTAAGTGTAATTTATATTTAACTCCGCCGAAAACAATTGTATGTCCCGCGTTATTTCCACCTTGATATCTTGCAACTACTTCCGCATGCTCAGAAAGAAAATCAGTGATTTTACCTTTTCCTTCGTCGCCCCATTGTGTTCCTACAACTACTACTGAAGACATTATTAAAGCACCTCCGCGATTTTCAAACGATCTATTCAAACAATATAATTGTACCAAAACCGAAAAAGAAGTCAACCAAAAAGCGAACATTTTTTTAATAAAATTCATTTTCGTTCGTAAGAATTATATTTTCACATTATGAAAGCCTTATCTTTCCTATATAAAAAAAGAAACACATCTTATTATAAGAAATGTGTTTCTTTTTTATACTGCCTTTATGCCCCATCTTCAAAGCGTCGTTCTAAGTTGACGAATTTATTAAATTCCTTAACAAACGCAAGCTCTACTGAACCTACGGGACCATTACGCTGCTTTGCAATAATAATTTCAATCGTATTTTTATTTTCCGTTTCTCGGTCATAGTAATCTTCACGATATAGGAAAGCTACAATATCAGCATCCTGCTCGATACTTCCCGATTCACGAATATCAGACATCATTGGACGTTTATCTTGACGAGATTCTACACCACGAGATAACTGCGATAAGGCAATAACAGGCACTTGCAATTCACGTGCAATCCCTTTTAATGTACGAGAAATCTCAGATACTTCCTGCTGACGGTTTTCTCCTGATTTCCCGCTACCTTGAATAAGCTGCAAATAGTCAATTAAGACCATACCAAGACCTTGTTCTTGCTTTAACCTACGACATTTTGCTCGAATCTCATTTACTTTAATCCCTGGTGTATCATCAATATATATACCAGCATTAGAAAGGCTACCCATCGCCATTGTTAATTTTGCCCAATCATCAGAAGTTAATGAACCGGTACGAAGTCTTTGTGCATCAATATTTCCTTCTGCACAAAGCATACGCATAACAAGCTGATCAGAGCCCATCTCTAGACTGAAGATCGCTACATTTTCATCCGTTTTTGTCGCTACGTTTTGTGCGATATTTAATGAAAATGCAGTTTTTCCTACCGATGGACGTGCCGCCACGATGATTAAATCATTTCGCTGGAAACCTGCGGTCATCTTATCTAATTCAGTAAATCCAGTTGGTATTCCCGTAACTTCACCTTTTTGATTATGCAAAAGTTCAATTTTATCATAAGCATCTACAAGAACATCTTTAATGTTTTGAAATGCTTTTGCATTTGTTTGATGAGATACTTCTAATATTTTTTTCTCAGCCTCATTTAAAAGGCCGTCCACATCATCTTCTCTCTCGTATCCATCCGATACAATATGAGTCGCCGTTCGAATTAAACGACGTAAAAGCGCCTTTTCAGCGATGATGCGTGCATAATATTCTACGTTAGCAGCTGTTGGAACAACTTCTGCTAACTCTGCTAGATAAGAAACCCCACCAACTTCTTCTAGTAATCCTTGATCAGCCATCGCTGATGTCATTATTACTAAGTCAATTGGTTCTCCCTTATCAGACAACCCAAGCATGACTTCAAAAATCTTTTGATGTTTCGTTCGATAAAATGAGTCAGGTACCAATAGTTCCGATGCTGACGTTAACGCATCCTGATCAATTAATATGGCACCTAAGACTGCCTGCTCAGCTTCTATATTATGCGGAGGGGTACGATCAGCCATTACATCACTCATGCGCAATCCTCCTTATTTAATTTATTTTTATTGTTCACTAACATGAACTTTTACTTTTGCTGTTACTTGCGGATGCAATTTCACAGTCACATTTGTATAACCTAATGCACGGATTGCATCATCCATTTCAAATTTACGTTTATCAAGTTTGATTTTGTGTGATTTTTGCATTACGTCTACGATTTGTTTGCTTGTGATAGAACCAAATAAACGGCCACCTTCTCCAGATTTTGCCTTCAGTTCCACAGTTAATTTCTCTAAAGTTTCTTTCAGCTCTTTTGCATTCTCAAGCTCTGCTGCTGCATCTTTTTCTTCTTTACGCTTTTGAGCTTCTAAAGTTTTCATACTGCTGTTTGTTGCCTCGGCAGCTAATCCTTGTTTTAATAAGAAATTATTTGCATAACCGTCTGGTACGTTTTTTATTTCTCCTTTTTTCCCTTTACCTTTTACGTCTTTTAGAAAAATTACTTTCATGATTGTGTGCCTCCCTGTAAATAGTCATCAATTACAAATTGAAGCTTCTCCTCAGCTTCATCTACTGTAACATTTTTCATTTGTGTGGCTGCATTTGTCAAATGCCCGCCACCTCCTAAATTCTCCATGATTAGCTGTACATTCAGTTCACCTAAAGATCTACCGCTAATTCCAATGAAATTCTCTCCACGTTTCGCAATAACAAATGATGCAATGATACCTGTCATCGTCAATAACGTATCCGCTGATTGCGCAATAAGCACCTGATCATAATAATCATCACTATCAACCTTAGCAATCGCAATTCCATTTTTATAAATGTACGCATTTTTAATGGCTTTTGCAACTCGTAAATACTGATTCATGTCTTCTTTTAAAAGCTCTTGTACAAGTACAGTGTCTGCACCATGCGAGCGTAAATAAGAAGCTGCATCAAATGTGCGAGCGCCTGTACGGAATGTAAAACTTTTCGTATCAACAATAATACCAGCTAACAATGCCGTTGCTTCTAACATTGTCATCTTTAAATTTTTCGGTTGATACTCAAGTAATTCTGTAACAAGCTCTGCTGTTGAAGAAGCATATGGTTCCATATAAACAAGCAATGGATCTTCAATGAAATCTTCCCCGCGGCGATGATGGTCAATAACCACTACATTTTCAATCTTATGTAACAGTTTTTCCTCCATCACCATCGAAGGTTTATGCGTGTCAACAACAACAAGTAATGAATCATCATTTGCAAATTCCATCGCTTGCCCTGGTGTAATAAAGTGTGACCATAACTCTTCATTTTGTTTCACTTTATCCATCAAACGTTTGATTCCTTTATCCGAATCATTTTCGTCTAATACAATATATCCTTTGCGCTCATTTAATTGCGCTACCTTTAAAATACCAATCGCTGCACCAATCGCATCCATATCAGGTGCTCTATGCCCCATTATAATGACATTACTGCTTTCTAATACTAAATCCTTTAACGCATGCGAAATAACTCTAGCACGTACACGAGTACGCTTTTCGACTGGATTCGTTTTACCGCCGTAAAATTTAACTTTACCTGTCGCTTGTTTGATAGCTACTTGATCTCCACCACGTCCAAGCGCAAGGTCTAAACCAGATTGAGCCATTGCTCCAAGCTCTGATAAAGGCATATCACCTGATCCGACACCTACACTTAATGTAAGTGGTATATTCCTTTTGGATGTTTCTTCACGCACTTGATCTAAAATGCTAAACTTACCTTTCTCCATTTGCGCTAAAATACTTTCATTTAGTACAACGAAGAACCTCTCTGAAGATGCACGTTTTAAATAAGCACCATACTTAACAGCCCATTCATTTAGACGTGACGTGACAAGGCTTGTTATATTCGTACGTAATTGATCATCTAATCCTTGTGTAACTTCATCATAATTATCTAAATAAATAACGGCTAAAACCGTACGCTGATCCTCATACATTTTTTCAATCTCTGTTTGCTCAGTTACATCAAAAAAATAAATTAGTTTTTCTTCTTTCCTTACAAAAACACGGAACTTTCGACTATTTAAAGATACTATATCGTCCGAAGTCTCTCCTTTAATAAAAAGGAGTAATGTTTCTGATACATCGTACAGATGCCACCCAGCTAATGCGTGTTGCCCCAAACATGAAGACAAGTAAGGATTTGCCCAATCAATCCCATACTCCTTATTGTATAACAATATACCGATTGGCATCTGGTTGAATGCTTCGTTACTCACTTTTTTTACCCTAGTAATCATATCTGTCGTATACTTTTCAAAATTCCTTTGAAAGTTAAGTTCAAATCGTATAACTAAAAAGAAAACGATGCTAAAAATAAAAAAGGCGGCTATCCCCATAATTAAGTGAAAATAACAAAGAATCGAGATTAGCACCAACACAAAAAATGCCAATACGTAAACAGGATATAAAAACCACTGTTTCTTATAAAATTCAGGCATGTATACAACTCCTATAACGTAAAACCAACTTAATTTCTAGTTAGTTAAACAGATTAAACACCTTAAAATAGCATAAAAATGCTATTTTATCCCTTTGTTTTTCACTGCATTTTAGAACGCAATGAAATCCCTAAATCAATTATACCTAAGATTGTCACAAGAGGAAACAGCATTGGAATAAACATACATACGATAAAACTAATAATAGGAACGCCTTTCGTAAAACCCTTTTTGTGTGCTAAAAAAGTGATAAACGTTAATCCTTGCAATACAAGTAGCAAGGCAAAGATTACATATAGATTAGAAAATACCATATGTAAATATGATGTTGGTTCAACTTTCATGAAAGTTGATAGCAAAATAAATATGACGTAATACCAGACAATACTCTTTGGCAATTGTATATCTTTAAATTTAGGCCAAGGTGTCGCGTCGTACTTTAACTTTCTCAAAACACTACCTGATATTATCACTGTAATCCAAGAAAAACATACAGAAACTAGCACAAGTATACTTGGAAATAACGTTTGTAATATATCATTCATTTGTGCAAATAACTCTTTTTGTTCTTTACTAACTGGCATACCAGCCGCATTTGCTATTTTTTCACTTTGCACCATGCTTTCACTAAACATATTTTGCATTTGCTTCATTAAATCTATGTTAAAAAACTTTATACTTCCTACATAAATGAGCATCATACCAATTAAATATGCAAGTGTTCCAGCTATTAATATCTCAACTGGTTTTTTCCCTTTTTTATACATATATCCTAATACAACACCTATTAGCCCAAACATCACAGTCTTTATGAGACTAATCGGTTGACTCACGATAACTGTAACAAAAAGCGCCGCTACAAAAATTACGAGCACATTAGATAGTTTATGTCTCACTGTTAATAATATAAACGGTAGGGGCAACGCAAATATTGCAACTGTACCTAAAATCGGAACATACATAGATATAAGCAATAAAATTGCATATATTGCCAATAACGCTGCACCCTCAGTAATAAATTTCGTGCTTTTCATCATCTAACCTCTCTTTCAAAAAGAAAAGCATAGCAAAATGCACAGTAGAGTCCGACTCTACTGTGCATTTCATACGCTATTATTCACCAACATATGGTAAAAGTGCCATTTGACGAGCACGTTTAATTGCAACTGTAAGTTTGCGTTGGTATTTTGCGCTTGTTCCTGTTACACGACGAGGTAAAATTTTACCACGCTCAGAAACGAAACGTTTTAATAAATCAACATCTTTATAGTCAATGCGAGTGATGCCGTTAGATGTGAAGAAACACACCTTACGACGCTTCGCACGTCCACCTTTGCGTCCTGCCATGTCTATTCCCTCCATTCTTTGTTAAAAATAGCCGATTCATACCATTAAAATGGTAAATCGTCGTCCGAAATGTCAATCGGTTGACCAACATTCGAAAATGGATCGTCATTCTTCGTAAATCCAGAGTTACCTTGATTACCTTGGTTACCTGAATTACTAGATTGACCAAATGGGTTAGAGCTTTGGTTACCGAAACCAGCTCCTGATGGTTGCTGATTGAATGAACCACGTTGCTCCCCACCGCCATTACGCGGCTCTAAAAATTGTACGCTCTCCGCAAGAACTTCTGTTACATATACACGTTTACCATCTTGTCCATCGTAATTACGAGTTTGAAGACGTCCGTCTACGCCTGCTAAGCTACCTTTTTTCAAATAATTTGCCACGTTTTCTGCTTGTTTACGCCATATTACACAATTAATAAAGTCAGCTTCACGCTCACCTTGTTGATTCGCAAATGCGCGATTCACAGCTAACGTAAAAGTAGCTACTGCAACACCATTGGGCGTGTAACGTAAGTCAGGGTCCTTAGTTAAACGACCAACGAGGATAACACGATTCATCAATCGAACCACTCTCCCTTATATATCAATTATTTTTCTTCTTCTTTAACAACGATATGACGAAGGATATCTTCGTTGATCTTAGCTAAACGATCGAATTCGTTAATCGCCTCTGAGTTAGAGTTCACGTTTAAGATCATGTAGAAACCTTCACGTAAGTCGTTGATTTCGTAAGCTAAACGACGCTTACCCCACTCTTTCGTGTTAATGATTTCTGCACCATTGTTTGTTAAAACACCTGCAAAACGTTCAACTAAAGCTTTTTGAGCTTCTTCTTCAACGCCAGGACGAATGATGTACATAATTTCGTACTTTCTCATTACACTTTCACCTCCTTTTGGTCTAAACGGCCCATAATGGGCAAGGAGCAATTAATTTATAGTAATTACTCACGAGTTTAGATTATATCATAGTAAGTTATATGAATCAACTCACCAATACGTAAAAAACTTGGCAAACACATAATATATTTGCCAAGTTCATATCTTTATTTTTCCTAGGAAATATTAAATTAAACGTTAAAGCGGAAGTGCATAACATCTCCGTCTTTTACGATATACTCTTTTCCTTCTAAACGTACTTTTCCAGCTTCTTTTGCAGCTGTCATAGAACCGTTTGTCATTAAATCATCATAAGAAACTGTTTCTGCGCGAATAAATCCACGCTCAAAGTCTGTATGAATTACGCCAGCACATTGTGGTGCTTTCATACCTTGTTTAAACGTCCATGCACGCACTTCTTGCACACCAGCTGTGAAGTAAGTAGCAAGTCCTAATAAATCATATGCAGCACGAATTAATTGATCTAAACCAGATTCTTCAATGCCTAGTTCTTCAAGGAATACTTTTTTCTCTTCCTCGTCTAGCTCAGCGATTTCTTCTTCGATTTTTGCACATACAACGATTACTTGAGAATTTTCAGTTGCAGCAAATTCTTTTACCATTTGTACATATTTATTTTCAGAAGGATCCATAATATCATCTTCACTTACGTTTGCTACGTATAGCATTTCTTTCGTTGTAAGTAAATGAAGGCCTTTAACAATCTTCATTTGCTCTTCTGTAAATTCAACAGTACGAGCTGGTTTTCCCTCTTCGAAAGCTTCTTTTAAACGCACTAAAATTTCATGCTCATATACTGCTTCTTTATCTTTTTGTCTTGCTAATTTCGCAACACGCTCGATACGTTTATCAACTGATTCTAAATCCGCTAAGATTAGTTCTAAGTTGATTGTTTCAATATCATCAATTGGATCTACTTTCCCTGAAACGTGTGTAATATTTTCATCTTCAAAACAACGAACAACTTGGCAAATTGCATCTACTTGGCGAATGTGAGATAAGAATTTATTTCCTAATCCTTCACCTTTACTTGCACCTTTTACGATACCTGCAATATCAGTAAATTCGAATACAGTCGGAACAGTTTTTTTCGGTTCTACTAATTCCGTTAATTTATTTAAACGCTCATCTGGTACTTCTACGATCCCTACGTTTGGGTCAATTGTACAGAATGGATAGTTCGCAGATTCTGCTCCTGCTTGTGTAATTGCATTAAATAAAGTGGACTTTCCTACGTTAGGTAATCCAACAATCCCAGCCGTTAATCCCATATTTTTCACTCCTATGTCTCAATCTTTCATCATTATAGATAGTAACGAAAAAAATGACAAGTTTCCTCCAAACGAAAAAAAGTAACAGCTACCCACTGCAACTGTTACTTTCTCTCTATTCTTCATGCTTCACAAGTATTTTTTTTACCTTACGATCAAACTCTCTTCGAGGGATCATTACCGAATGGTCACATCCCTCGCACTTAATGCGGATATCCATTCCCATACGAATAATCTTCCAGCGATTTACACCGCATGGATGGGCCTTCTTCATTTCCACAACATCGTACAAGTTATATTGCTTTTGCTCCACTCTCCAAACCCCTCTCTATACTAAATTGCTTTTTCACTAACCAATTCTTCACGATTATATAAAACCATACGTGGATATGGAATTTCAATTCCATGTAAATCTAGACGATTTTTAATTTCCTTACGAAGGGCTCTTGCAATAACTGCATGTTGCATTGGCTCCACTTCAACAATAACACGTAATATAACTTCTGATGCAGCTAATGTTTGTACACCTAACAATTGAGGTGTTGTTACCATCTTCTCGTACTTTGCAGGTAATTCTACTAATAACTCTTCAATTACTTGCTCTGCTTTTGCTATGTCAGCCTCATACGAAATAGATACATCAACGAATGCCACACTATTACTGACTGAAAAATTAGTAACTTGAATAATACTTCCGTTTGGTAAAGTATGAATTTCACCTGTCCAACTCTTTACTTTTGTCGTACGAAGTCCAATTTCTAAAACGACTCCTTCAAACTGACCAATTCTTACATAATCACCTACTGAAAACTGATCTTCTAACAAAATAAATAGTCCTGTAATGACATCTTTCACTAAACTTTGAGCACCAAATCCGACTGCTAAACCAATGACCCCGGCACCAGCTAATAGACCTGATGCATTAATATTGAACACGCCTAAAATCGCAATTAACATAATAAACATAACAACGTATGCCACAATATTTTCAAGTAACTTCGCCACTGTAACTGTACGACGTTCTGAAATTTGAATTGGCGAGCGACTTCCCATACGAAACGCATTTCGTACAATTGCCCTTGCAACTCGCACAATAATTGCACCAAGTATTAAAATAACGACTATTTGTAGTGATTTTACCCCTATATTCGTCCAATCAATGGACTCAAACCATTTCAACGCTAAATCCATGTACCTCTACCTCTCCAGCTAAAATTTCTTTTTAGTTATCCTTCTCATTGTATCAGAAGTCTCTCTGATTTCTGAAAAAAATTTATGACTTTAATTCCATTTGTTAACTTCTATCCAGGTATAAAATGGAGCGAATATATATATACTAGTACTATTATTTCCGTTTTCACTCACATTTTGCAAAAAGTACGCACTTATAGTTTTCCATTTTACTCAACGTATAACATATTTTGAAAATTTATTAAAAGGATGGGTGCTTCATGAATATTGGAAGTTTTCGCTTACCTTTTTTCGAAAAAGAAACTCAAAATGTTATGCACCAAGACTTAGAAGCCTCCGAGACAATCAGTAACTTTTTACTTTCCCATATTCCCATTAAAACTAACATACCACTCATTCTCGTTTGTATCGGAACAGATCGTTCCACCGGTGATGCACTCGGCCCATTAGTTGGCACTAAACTAGAACAAGTAGAAATTAAAAACTTCCAAGTATTCGGCACACTAGATGAACCAATACATGCGTTAAATTTAGAAGAGAAAATTCAGAATATACAGAAAGAAAATCCTGCTTCTTTTATAATTGCTGTTGATGCATGCTTAGGAAAATCTCAAAGTATCGGTTCAATCACTACCGGAAAGGGACCTAGTAAACCTGGGGCTGCGATGAATAAGAAATTACCTGCAGTTGGTGATTTGCATATACACGGCATCGTCAATCTAAATGGTTTTATGGAGTTTTTCGTTCTTCAAAATACAAGATTAAGTTTAGTCATGAAAATGGCTGATGTAATTGCACAAAGTATAAAAGAAACGGATCAAAAATTATCTGCGTTAAAAAAAGCAAACCATCTATAAATAATAAGATGGTTTGCTTTTTAGTTTTTCTGTGATAATAATTCTAAAATACGATTTAAATCTTCTTTATTGAAAAATTCAATTTCAATTTTACCTTTTTCTTTTTTTGTTTCTTTAATTTTTACATCTGTACCAAACTTTTCTCTTAAGAACGTTTCACGCTCTACGAAGAATATATTTCGATCTTTTTTTATCTGTTTTGTTTCACGTGAAACGCTTTGATTAATCTCCTGGACAATTTTTTCTAATTGGCGAACATTTAATCCTTCTTTTTCGATTCGTTTTAATAAAGACTTCAGTTGTTCTTCATCTTTTATCGTAAGTAAGGTTCTACCGTGAGCCATTGAAAGTTGACCATTTGCAATCATATCTTGTACGAACGAAGGGAGGCTTAATAACCGAGTATAATTTGCAATGTAAGGTCTGCTTTTACCAAGACGTTTCGCTAATTGTTCTTGCGTTACATTTAGCTCACTCATTAACATCTGATATGCCATTGCCTCTTCCATAGGATTTAAATCTTCTCGTTGTAAGTTTTCAAGCAAAGCAAATTCCATCATTTGCTGCTCGTTTAATTGTCTTACGACGGCAGGTACCTTTTCAAGTCCAGCCTCTTTAGCAGCACGATATCTTCTTTCACCTGCAACAATCTCATATCCCTTAATACTCTTTCTAGCGATTAATGGTTGCAATATGCCATGTTCTTTAATAGAAGCCGCTAATTCCTGAATTGCTTCTTTATTGAAATGCTTACGTGGTTGATATGGATTCGGCCTTAATTCAGTTACTATAATCTCCTGAATTGTTTCTTCTTCCTTCACATCCAAATCAGGAAAAAACACATTAATTCCTCTTCCTAATCCTTTAGCCACCTGCAATCACTTCCTCTGCTAAATCTATATATACTTCTGCTCCTCTTGATTTAGCGTCATACTGCATAATCGGTTTCCCATGACTTGGCGCTTCACTTAAGCGCACATTTCGAGGAATAATCGAACGGTATACTTTATCCCTAAAGTATTTTTTCACTTCATCTATAACTTGAATCCCTAAATTTGTACGGGCATCCAACATCGTTAACAATACACCTTGGATTGCTAAATTTTTATTTAAATGTTTTTGCACAAGTCGAACTGTATTTAATAGCTGACTTAATCCTTCTAGTGCGTAATATTCACACTGAACAGGAATAATAACTGAATCTGCTGCTGTTAATGCATTAATCGTTAATAACCCTAAGGATGGGGGACAGTCGATAATAATATACTCATATTCATCACGAACTGGCTGTAATGCCCTTTGCAAACGTACTTCCCGGGAAATAGTCGGTACCAATTCAATTTCAGCACCGGCCAATTGAATTGTAGCGGGTAGAACATCTAAGTTTTCAGTTGCGGTTTTACGTATAACTCCTTGAACATCTGCATCTTCCACCAGAACATTATAAATACATTGATCTAATTCGGATTTTTCAATTCCCACACCAGTCGTGGCATTTCCTTGAGCATCAATGTCTACGAGAAGGACTTTTTTACCTACTTGCGCCAATCCAGCCCCTAAATTAACAGATGTTGTTGTTTTTCCAACACCGCCTTTTTGATTAGCAATAGCAATGATTTTTCCCATGATGTCACCTACTTTCAACCTTTCTATCTTATTCTAGTAACAATTACGTTTATTGTAACATGAAATAAAAGCTTTTCTTTTACGTCCTTATTAAACTTCAAAATTTATTTCTAAACTCCTCCTTCATTAACAAGAAAATATAGTAAAAGAGACCTCTCCACTAGGATAAGGTCTCTAACACGCCATTATTATTTTTTCTTCGGAATTTTAATCGTAATTTGATAGTACTCATCAAATTCTTCTTCCTCAGAATTAACATTTAAACCACTATTAGCAACCATTTCTAATGACTGCCTAATTGTATTCATAGCAATTCTCGTATCTCTACTTACTGCTTTTTGCTTTGCTTTACGCTTCGGTTTTGCTTCCTCTAGTAATTTTGCAATTCGTTCTTCTGTTTGCTTTACATTCAGTTGTTTTTCCACAATTTCTTGTAAAACCTTCAGTTGTAATTCCTCATTTTTTAAAGGAATGAGAGCACGAGCGTGACGCTCTGTAATACTTTTTTCTAATAACGAACTTTTTATTTCTTCAGGCAACTTTAACAATCGCAACTTATTTGCGATTGTGGATTGCCCTTTTCCAAGTCGTTGTGCCAGTGCTTCTTGTGTTAAATTATGTAACTCAATCAGCTTTTGATATGCCACAGCTTCCTCGATTGCTGTTAATTCCTCACGTTGCAAATTTTCAATTAGCGCTACAGAAGCTGTCTCTGTATCATTTAAGTTCTTTATAATCGCAGGAACCTTTTCCCACCCTAGCTTCGTTGCTGCGCGGAAACGTCTTTCTCCAGCAATAATCTCATACTTATCATCCTCATATTGCCTCACGACAATCGGCTGGATAAGCCCATGAGTACGAATCGTTAATGCTAGTTCATCGATTCGTGCATCATCGAAAACTGTTCGTGGTTGATAACGGTTAGGGGTAATATTTACTATCGGGATTTCTTGTATTTCCTCATATACCTTTTTATCTATTTCTTCATGGCTTTCCTCTTGTAATTCGAATTCGCTCTCTTTATCTCCAAAGCCAAATAAACGAGAAAACGTATTTTTCATACATATTCCACCACCTTTTAGGCCTATTGACTATTCTCCATAAAATGTTTCCTATGAAACATTTACGTTTTCATTTATATAATTCAATCTTACGTCTAATAAGATTTATTTTTCAATAGGTAATTTATTGGGTGTTCCCGGTTTGCGTGGATATTTCTTTGGTGTCTTGCGCTTTTTCTCGATTAATAAAATATTACGTTCACTTTCCTCAAAGGGTAATTGGAACGTAGACATTTCTTTTAATTCCCCGCCTAGTACCTCTAAAGCATACTTGCCATTTTCAATTTCTTCGTTTGCTGCAGCACCTTTCATTGCAATAAATGTTCCTCCAACTTTTACAAGTGGTAAACATAGCTCACTCAATACAGAAAGACGCGCAACTGCACGTGCCATCACAATATCGTATGATTCACGTACACCTTCTTTTTTCCCAAATGTTTCAGCACGATCATGACAAAATGCAACATCACTTAACTCTAATTTTTGCGCTAAGTGATTTAAGAAATTAATACGTTTTTGTAATGAATCTACAATTGTTACTTTTAAATGTGGGAAACAGATTTTCAGCGGGATACTTGGGAATCCAGCTCCTGCGCCAACATCACAAATAGAGAATGGTTTCGAAAAATCATAATAAAAAGCAGCTGTAATAGAATCAAAAAAGTGTTTTAAGTATACTTCTTCCTTCTCCGTAATAGCTGTTAAATTCATTTTTTCATTCCACTCTACTAACGTTTCAAAGTAGATTTTGAACTGCTCTAATTGTCTAGAAGAGAGGGTGATACCCTTCTCTTCTAGCATAGATTGAAATTGTTCTATGTTCATCTAGCAATATCTCCTTACTATTTATTGGTTCGATACTCGTGCAATTTTTCCTTGTTCAATATACACAAGCAAAATGGAAACATCAGCTGGATTTACGCCAGAAATACGTGAAGCCTGCCCCATTGAAAGTGGACGAACATCTTTCAATTTCTGTCTCGCTTCTGAGGCAAGGCTAGAAATCGCATCATAATCAATATCCACAGGGATTTTTTTGTTTTCCATTTTCTTCATACGATCTACTTGCTGTAAAGATTTTTCAATGTATCCTTCGTACTTAGTCTGAATTTCAACTTGTTCCGTAATTTCATCACTTAATGCTACTTCACTTGGTACTAAAAGATGAATATGCTCATATGTCACCTCTGGACGACGTAATAAGTCACTTGCACGTATTCCATCTTTCAATTCACTTCCGCCAATACTACGAATTAATTCTTGAACTTCAGGACGTGGTTTAATAATAATGCTCCCTAAACGTTCCTTTTCCTGTTCAATTTGTAACTTTTTATTTGTAAATCTCTCATAGCGATCTTCTTTAATTAAGCCAATTTCACGACCAACTTCAGTTAAACGAAGATCAGCATTATCGTGGCGTAATAATAGGCGATATTCTGCACGAGACGTTAATAAACGATATGGTTCATTTGTACCTTTCGTTACAAGGTCATCAATTAAGACACCGATATAAGCATCAGCACGTCCTAAAATAACTTCTTTTTTACCTAAAGAACGACACGCTGCATTAATCCCAGCCATAAGCCCTTGTCCTGCTGCTTCTTCGTAACCAGAAGTTCCGTTAATTTGTCCTGCTGTATATAAATTTTTAATTTTTTTCGTTTCAAGTGTCGGCCATAATTGAGTTGGTACAATTGCATCATATTCAATTGCATAACCTGTACGCATCATTTCAACATTTTCTAGACCAGGGATTGTTCTAAGCATGTCACGTTGCACATCTTCTGGTAAACTTGTCGATAACCCTTGAACATATACCTCTTGTGTATTACGTCCTTCTGGCTCTAAGAAAATTTGATGACGTGGTTTATCATTAAATCTAACTACCTTATCTTCAATTGAAGGGCAATATCTAGGCCCTGTTCCTTTAATCATACCAGAATACATAGCTGAGCGATGTAAGTTTTCATCTATTAAACGATGTGTTTCTGTACTTGTATACGTCAACCAACATGGAATTTGATCCGTAATAAATTTTGTCGTTTCAAAAGAGAAAGCTCTTGGCTTGTCATCACCCGGTTGGATTTCTGTTTTACTGTAATCAATCGTATTACTATTTACACGCGGAGGCGTACCTGTTTTAAATCTAACAAGGTCAAAACCAAGTTCCTCTAAATGTTCAGATAAAGTAATAGATGGTTGCTGATTATTTGGACCGCTTGAATATTTTAAATCTCCCATAATAATCTCACCGCGTAAAAATGTTCCAGTTGTAATTACAACTGTTTTTGCTGTGTATTCAGCACCAGCTTGTGTAATTACCCCTTTACATACACCATCTTCAACAATTAAACGCTCTACCAGACCTTGGAACAACGTTAAGTTTGGTGTTTCTTCAATTGTTTTCTTTAATTCATGTTGGTAAGAGAATTTATCAGCTTGTGCACGAAGCGCACGTACAGCTGGTCCTTTACCCGTATTTAACATACGCATTTGAATATGTGTCTTATCGATATTGCGTCCCATTTCTCCGCCTAATGCATCAATTTCACGAACAACAATCCCTTTTGCTGGTCCACCAACAGAAGGGTTACATGGCATGAATGCTACCATATCTAAGTTAATTGTTAACATTAAGGTTTTTGAGCCCATTCGTGCTGCCGCAAGACCAGCTTCACATCCTGCATGACCTGCACCGATTACTATGACATCGTATGAACCGGCATTGTATCCCATTGTTTATTCCTCCTAATAATCTCTATCTTTCTAAAACGTTGCTTCGCTTTATTATTTTCCTAAACAAAACTGAGAGAATAACTGGTCAATTAGGCTTTCATGGACGGTATCACCAGTAATTTCACCAAGTATTTCCCACGTTCTTGTTAAATCAATTTGTACCATATCGATTGGAACACCATTTTCTATCGCTTCAATTGCATCTCCAATTGTCGTTCCTGCTTGTGTTAATAATCCAATATGTCTCGTGTTAGAAACATATGTCATATCTGCAGAATCAATTGCTCCTTCAAAGAATAAATCAGCTATCGCCTTTTCAAGCTCATCAATTCCCTGCTCCTCAATTAAAGACGTCGTAATAACACGATTTCCTGCAGCTAGCTCTGTAACACGTTCCATATCAATTTCTTGCGGTAAATCTGTCTTATTGACAATAATAATGAAGTCTTTTCCTTGTACGGCACGGAATAGTTCTTCATCTTCATTCGTTAAAGCTTCACTATAATTGACTACAACTAACACTAAATCGGCTTGGCTCATCATTTCTTTTGAACGCTCTACACCAATTCGTTCAACAACATCTTCCGTTTCACGAATACCAGCTGTATCTATAAGTTTAAGTGGTACACCACGCACATTAACGTACTCTTCAATAACATCTCTCGTTGTTCCTGCAATATCAGTTACGATTGCCTTTTTCTCCTGAACGAGACTATTTAATAGCGATGATTTTCCAACGTTAGGTCTACCAATAATCGCAGTAGCAATACCTTCACGTAAAATCTTTCCTTGCTTCGATGTCTCTAATATTTTTGCAATTTCAGCGCGAACATGTGTAGCTTTCTCAATTAAAATATTATGCGTCATCTCTTCTACATCATCATATTCTGGGTAATCTATATTTACCTCAATATGGGCTAACGTTTCCAATATGTCTTGACGCAGGCGACCAATTAATTTAGATAATCGCCCTTCCATTTGGTTGATTGCCACGTTCATAGCACGATCTGTTTTTGCACGGATTAAATCCATAACAGCTTCCGCTTGTGATAAATCAATACGCCCATTTAAAAAAGCACGTTTCGTAAATTCACCAGGCTCTGCCAAACGTACTCCTTGTGCTAAAATAAGCTGTAATACTTTATTTACCGAAACAAGTCCACCATGACAGTTGATTTCTACTATATTTTCACGCGTAAAAGTCCTAGGTGCACGCATAATCGATACCATAACTTCTTCAATTACTTGATTTGTATCTAAATCGACAATATGACCATAATGAATTGTATGAGAATCAACCTGTGTTAAATCTTTCCCTTTAAAAATACGATCGACTTTCTCAATCGCATCATCCCCACTTACTCGAACAATGGCAATTGCACCTTCCCCAAGAGCTGTGGAAATTGCGGCAATTGTATCAAATTCCATGTCCTTTCACCTCACTTGCTTATTTATCTCTATTTCAACATGATTTTTTTACGTCACTAAATTATTAGGATACCATAACGAACCTATCTGCAAAAGAATAATAACTCATTTTATTATGTCCTCATGTAAAAAACACTAAACTTATTAACAGTGGATAAGTTTAGTGTTTTTTAGTTATCCACATTTATTTTCGCCTCAAAAAAACCGGCACTCAATTGAGTAACCGGTCACTTGGAAGATATTACAACATATCGATGTGGTTCTTTTCCTTCAGAAGTTGTAATGATATTTTGATGATTAGATAATGCTTGATGAATAATCTTTCGTTCAAAAGATGGCATAGGTTCCAACATAACTCTTTTTTTCGTACTTACTGCTTGTTTTGCTAATCGATAAGAAAGCAATTCTAACGTAATTTTTCTTTTACTACGATAATTTTCAGCATCTAGCGTTATGCCAATATATTGCTTCGTATTACGATTTGCTACAAGTTTTGTTAAATACTGTAAAGAATTTAAGGTGTTCCCTCTTTTACCAATCAAAACACCTACATTTTCACCAGAAATTGTAAATTCCACTTCACGGCCTTTTACAACTTTTCTAATCTCAACTTCCACACCCACATTGCGAATAACATTTTTTAAATATTCTTCACACTCTTGGATGGGATCTTTCTTCACTACAACTTCTACTATAGCGGGGCGATTCCCAAATAAACCTAGGAATCCCCTCTTACCCTCATCAATAATCTTTACATCTACTCGATCTTTCGAAACATTTAATTGTCTTAAAGCATCTTGTACTGCCAGCTCGACTGTTTGGCCTTTAGCAGTAATTATACTCACTTGCTTGATCCTCCTGCCTTACTAGCCTTAATTTCAGGCCCTTTGATCAAATACATTTGAGCAATACCAAAGATGTTACCAACTACCCAGTATAGTGATAATGCTGCTGGGAAGTTAATTGCAAAGACTAAAATCATGATTGGCATAAGCCAAATCATCATTGCCATTTGCGGGTTTTGTCCAGCCGTTCCTGCCATTGCAAGCTTTTGCTGAATAAACGTCGTAATAGCTGCAACAATTGGAAGGATATAGAACGGATCCGCCTGTCCTAAATCGAACCATAAAAATGTATGTTCACTAATTGCTGTTGTTCTCATAATCGCATGATAAAACGCGAATAAAATAGGCATCTGAACAAATATTGGTAAACATCCTGCTAATGGGTTTACACCATTCTTTTGATATAACTGCATCATTTCTTGTTGTAGTTTTTGCTGTGTTGCTTGATCTTTAGAACTATATTTCTCTTTTAATTTCACCATTTCTGGTTGTAACGCCTGCATTGCTTTCGTACTCTTCGTTTGTTTAATCATTAATGGTAATAATGCAAAACGAATGATAAGAGTTGTAACCACGATTGCTAAACCGTAATTACTACCAAATAATTCTGCAAAATACGTGATTAACTGAGAAAGCGGGTATACGAAATATTCATTCCAAATCCCAGTGCTTTTCGGTGTAATCGGTTGATTTGTTTCACTACAGCCGGTAGCAATTGCCATTAGCATAATAACCATGGCTAATAAACCTATTTTCTTTTTCAAAGCCTGCTCCTCCTTGTTTCGGTATGTATATAGTGTAATTCATTTCCTTACGCTACTTTTTTATTCTTTTCATACCAGAGCGTTTAAAGACATGAATTAAGCTTTTCTTTAACTCTTCATATGTCATCTCTGCACAAGGCTTCCTTGCTATTATAACAAAATCTTTTCCAGAATCTATCTCATCTTTTAATTCCATAATCGCTTGGCGAATCATACGCTTGATTCGATTACGAACTACTGCATTTCCTATTTTCTTACTAACAGAAAGGCCGATGCGAAAGTATAGCTGCTTTTCTTTATTTAATTGGTATACAACAAACTGACGATTAGCATTCGACTGTCCTTTTTGGAAAACAGCCTGAAATTCATCATTCTTTTTTATACGATTTTTTTTCTTCATATCAATTGACACTCCTGTATTTCATCAGCGGAAATTCATTATTATTAGAAAAAAAGACCACTGAACGATCAGTGGTCTACGCAGATAATACTTTTCTTCCTTTACGACGACGAGCTGCTAGCACTTTACGTCCGTTCGCTGTGCTCATACGGCTGCGGAAACCATGTACTTTGCTGCGCTTACGTTTATTTGGTTGGTAAGTTCTTTTCATTATATGACACCTCCCTGAGGAATATCTGTTAAAGACAGTCTAATAAATTATAGTTAATCAACTAGGAAAATGTCAATGGTTCTTGAAATTTTCATCAAATATTCATTTTGAACCTATTCACAGACTTTTTCACAGCCCCTATATTTCCTTGTGGATAAATATCTTTTCTCTTTTTTTGTATCCACAAACTCTTTTTTTACTTTTACACAGTATATCGTGTTGTGGACAAGTTTATTCCACAAGGTATTGATTTTGTGGATAACTTTCTTAAATTCATTGCTATAGCTACTGTTTTTTGATATTATAGTTGTGTTTTCACTTTGAATAAGTTTTCCACATCTTTATTTTATCCACAATTTGTGTATAACATGTGGACAGTTTGAATCACATGTGGGTAAATAGTTGTCCACATTTGTTTTTTTGTCGAAAACTCTATCTCGGATACAAACAACGTTTTTATATTTTAAAATACGTTTCGTATAAATATGCATTTAAAATATTTACGGGTTGTACAATTGTTGCGCAACCTTATTCTTTTACCATCTTTGTAAAGGAGGGACACCTTTGGAAAATATCTCTGATTTATGGAATAGCGCCTTGAAAGACTTAGAAAAAAAGGTAAGTAAGCCAAGTTATGAAACATGGTTAAAATCAACAACCGCTCATAACTTGAAAAAAGATGTATTAACTATCACAGCTCCAAATGAATTTGCTCGTGACTGGCTAGAATCCCATTATTCAGAACTCATTTCGGAAACACTTTATGATTTAACAGGGGCAAAACTAGCTATTCGTTTTATTATTCCCCAAAGTCAGGCGGAAGAGGATATAGATCTTCCTCCTATTAAAAAAAATCGAGCACAAGATGATTCCACTCATTTACCACAGAGCATGTTAAATCCAAAATATACATTTGATACATTTGTTATTGGCTCTGGTAATCGTTTTGCACATGCTGCTTCTTTAGCTGTAGCTGAAGCTCCAGCTAAAGCTTATAATCCGCTCTTTATTTATGGGGGCGTTGGACTTGGAAAAACACATTTAATGCACGCAATTGGGCATTATGTAATTGAACACAACCCGAATGCAAAAGTTGTATATTTATCATCTGAAAAATTCACAAATGAATTCATTAACTCAATTCGTGATAATAAAGCTGTCGATTTTCGTAATAAATATCGTAATGTAGATGTCTTATTGATAGATGATATTCAATTTCTTGCTGGAAAAGAACAAACACAGGAAGAGTTCTTCCATACATTTAATGCGTTACATGAAGAAAGTAAACAAATTGTGATTTCAAGTGATAGACCACCAAAAGAAATCCCAACTTTAGAAGATCGCCTTCGTTCTCGCTTTGAATGGGGTTTAATTACGGATATTACGCCACCAGATTTAGAAACTAGAATTGCAATTTTACGTAAAAAAGCAAAAGCAGAAGGCCTTGATATACCAAATGAGGTTATGCTTTATATTGCAAATCAAATTGATTCTAACATTCGTGAGTTAGAAGGTGCACTTATTCGAGTTGTAGCTTATTCATCTTTAATTAATAAAGATATTAATGCTGATTTAGCAGCTGAAGCACTTAAAGGTATTATTCCAAACTCTATACCTAGAATTATTTCTATCTCTGATATTCAAAAGGCCGTTGGGGGCGTCTATCAAGTAAAATTAGAAGATTTCAAAGCAAAAAAACGTACAAAATCCGTTGCATTCCCTCGTCAAATTGCAATGTACTTATCACGTGAACTTACGGACTCATCTTTACCAAAAATAGGTGAAGAATTTGGTGGCCGCGATCATACAACAGTAATCCATGCTCACGAAAAAATTTCGAAGCTATTAAAAACGGATACTCAATTACAAAAACATGTCGAAGAAATTAATGATATTTTAAAGTAGTAGTAGCTGAATAGTGTGAATAACTTACCTTGTTTTACGCACAGTCTATCCACATGTAGATAGACTGTTTTTACATCTTTAAACGGGGTTATCCACATATCCACAAGCCCTATTACTATTACTACTACTTTTTTATCTTTATTAAATAAATAAAATCTTATACTTACCGGAGGTTTTTCGTTATGCGTTTTACAATACAAAAAGACTATCTTGTAAGAGGTGTACAAGATGTAATGAAGGCAGTTTCTTCTCGTACAACAATTCCAATTCTTACAGGAATTAAAGTTGTAGCAACTGAAGAAGGGGTTACTTTAACAGGTAGCGATGCAGATATCTCTATCGAATCATTTATCCCAGTCGAAGATGCTGGAAAAGAGGTTGTTGAAATTGAACAATCAGGAAGTATTGTTTTACAAGCAAAATATTTTAGTGAGATCGTAAAAAAATTACCTAAAGAAATTGTTGAAATTTCTGTGGAAAATCATTTTATGACAAAAATAAAATCTGGAAAATCAGAGTTTAATTTAAATGGTTTAGATTCAGCTGAATATCCGTTACTACCTCAGATTGAAGAACATCATGTATTTAAGATTCCAACAGATTTACTTAAACATATGATTAGGCAAACGGTATTTGCAGTTTCAACTTCTGAAACAAGACCGATCTTGACAGGTGTAAACTGGAAAGTATATAACAGCGAGTTAACTTGTATTGCAACAGATAGTCACAGACTAGCACTTCGTAAAGCGAAAATTGAAGGGTATAATATTGCTGATGAATTTCAAGCCAATGTCGTTATTCCTGGTAAGAGCTTAAATGAATTAAGTAAAATCCTAGATGAATCTGAAGAAATGGTAGATATCGTTATTACGGAGTATCAAGTATTATTCCGTACAAAACATTTATTATTCTTCTCGAGATTGTTAGAAGGTAACTATCCAGATACAACACGTTTAATTCCAGCCGAGAGTAAGACAGATATTTTTGTGAATACAAAAGAATTTTTACAAGCAATTGATCGTGCTTCGCTATTAGCAAGAGATGGTCGTAACAATGTTGTTAAATTATCGACATTAGAACAACAAATGCTTGAGATTTCTTCAAATTCACCAGAAATCGGAAAAGTAGTAGAAGAAGTTCAATGTGAAAACGTAGATGGAGAAGAATTAAAAATATCTTTTAGTGCAAAATATATGATGGACGCATTAAAAGCTTTAGATAGTACAGAAATTAAAATTAGCTTTACTGGGGCGATGAGGCCGTTTTTGATTCGTACAGTAAATGATGATTCCATCATCCAATTAATTTTACCGGTACGTACTTACTAAGTAAGGGTTGAGGGTTGCTAGTTTAAAGGTACTAGTGACCCTTATTTGATTTTAGGGTATTGCTTTCCTAATGCTAGTTTATTTAGTACAATGAAAGAATGAACACTTTCAGAAAGTGAGAGATTTTTATGAAAAGTATTAAAATTTCAACAGAATACATTACACTAGGACAATTTTTAAAGCTAGCCGATGTAATTGATACGGGCGGGGCTGTGAAATGGTTCTTACAAGAATATGAAGTGTACGTGAATCAAGAGCTTGAGAATAGAAGAGGTCGCAAGTTATATGCGAATGATATTATTGAAATTCCGGGAAGTGGAACTTTCCAAGTTCAGGCATAAAGGGGGATCCCTTTGTTTATTACAGAAATACAATTAAAAAACTATCGTAATTATGAAAAGTTAGAGCTTTCCTTTGAGGACAAGGTCAATGTAATTATTGGTGAAAATGCACAAGGGAAAACAAATTTGATGGAGGCCATTTACGTATTAGCGATGGCGAAATCTCATAGAACCTCTAATGATCGTGAACTTATTCGATGGGATGAGGATTACGGTCAAATCAAAGGTAGATTACAAAAAAGAAATAGTTCTTTGTCTTTAGAATTAAATATTTCCAAAAAAGGTAAAAAGGCAAAGCTAAATCAACTTGAACAACAAAAGTTAAGCCAATACATTGGTGAAATGAACGTTGTGATGTTTGCCCCAGAAGATTTAAATCTTGTAAAAGGAAGCCCTCAAGTAAGAAGACGCTTTTTAGATATGGAACTAGGACAAATAGCGCCCGTTTATTTGTATGAACTAAGCCAATATCAAAAAGTGCTCACGCAACGAAATCACTTGCTTAAAAAGATGCAAGGGAATAGTAAAAATGAGGAAACGATGTTGGATGTATTTACACTTCAACTCATTGAGCATGGTGCAAAAATATTGCGAAAACGTTTTGAGTTTTTGCATTTACTACAAGAATGGGCTGCGCCGATACATCGCGGGATCAGCAGGGGATTAGAGGAATTAGAAATCGTCTATAAACCAAGCCTAGATGTATCAGAATCAATGGATTTGTCGAAAATAAAAGAAGTATACTATGAAAGTTTTCAATCTGTGAAACAACGTGAAATTTTCCGTGGTACAACTTTAATTGGTCCTCATCGTGACGATTTACAATTCTTCGTTAATAGTAAAAATGTTCAAGTCTTTGGTTCGCAAGGACAACAACGAACGACCGCACTGTCCCTAAAATTAGCTGAAATTGAATTGATTTACTCAGAAGTTAAGGAATATCCTATTCTTTTATTGGATGATGTATTATCAGAATTAGATGATTATCGTCAATCACATCTGTTAAATACAATTCAAGGAAAAGTGCAAACATTTGTGACAACGACGAGTGTCGACGGAATTGAACACGAAACATTAAAAGAAGCGAAAACAATTCATGTAATGAACGGCACGGTAGATTGTGAAATGGACAGGGCATAATCCCTGTTTAAATGGAAAAGTAGGTGATCTTTGTGTCAATGGAACAAAAGCAGATGCAAGAAAATGCATATGATGAAAGTCAGATACAGGTACTTGAAGGACTAGAGGCAGTTCGGAAACGTCCGGGTATGTACATTGGTACTACAAGTGGAAAAGGACTTCACCACCTTGTATGGGAGATTGTCGATAATAGTATCGATGAAGCCTTAGCGGGGTATTGCGATGAAATCAACGTTAGTATTGAAGAAGATAATAGTATTCTTGTAACGGATAATGGACGTGGTATTCCAGTTGGTATACAAGAAAAAATGGGACGTCCTGCAGTAGAAGTTATCATGACTGTCCTTCACGCTGGAGGTAAATTCGGCGGTGGCGGTTATAAGGTTTCTGGTGGTTTGCATGGTGTTGGTGCATCTGTTGTAAATGCCTTATCAACAGAACTAGAAGTATTTGTACATCGTGATGGGAAAATCCATTACCAAAAGTATGAAAGAGGTATTCCAGTTGCGGATTTAAAAGTCATCGGTGATACAGATAAAACTGGAACAATAACTCGCTTTAAGCCGGACCCAGAGATTTTTAAAGAGACGACAGAATATGAATTTGATACGTTAGCGACTCGTATGCGTGAGTTGGCGTTTTTAAATCGTAATATTAAATTAACAATTGAAGATAAGCGTGAACATAAGCAAAAGAAAGAGTTTCACTATGAAGGTGGAATTAAATCATATGTTGAACATTTAAATCGTTCAAAACAACCAATTCATGAGGAACCTGTATATGTAGAAGGTTCAAAAGATGGTATTCAGGTTGAAGTTGCGCTTCAATATAACGAAGGATATACAAATCATATTTACTCATTTACAAATAATATTCATACGTATGAAGGTGGTACACATGAGGTAGGATTTAAAACTGCCCTAACACGTGTGATCAACGATTATGGTCGTAAAAATAATATTTTAAAAGATGCGGATAGTAATTTAACTGGTGAAGATGTTCGTGAAGGTTTAACAGCAATTGTGTCAATTAAACATCCGAATCCACAATTCGAAGGACAAACGAAGACGAAACTTGGAAATAGTGAAGCAAGAACAATTACAGAGTCAGTATTCTCAGAGGCATTTGAAAAGTTCTTACTGGAAAATCCCAATGTTGCACGTAAAATTGTAGATAAAGGGACGATGGCAGCGCGTGCACGTGTAGCAGCTAAAAAGGCTCGTGAGTTAACTCGCCGAAAGAGTGCTTTAGAAGTTTCAAGTTTACCAGGGAAATTGGCAGACTGTTCTTCTAAAGATCCAGCAATTAGTGAAATTTATATCGTAGAGGGTGACTCTGCGGGTGGATCTGCAAAACAAGGGCGCGATCGTCATTTCCAAGCAATTTTACCGCTGAAGGGTAAAATTATTAATGTTGAAAAGGCACGCTTAGATAAGATTTTATCAAATGATGAAGTTCGTACAATTATTACGGCGATCGGTACAAATATCGGCGGGGACTTCTCTATTGAAAAAGCACGCTATCATAAAGTTATTATTATGACCGATGCCGATGTTGATGGTGCACATATTCGTACCCTATTATTAACGTTCTTCTATCGTTATATGCGTCAAATAATTGAGTGTGGATATATATATATCGCACAGCCACCTTTGTTTAAAGTACAACAAGGTAAGAAAATTCAATATGCTTATAACGATAAGGAACTTGAAAAAATCTTAGCGGAATTACCAGCCCAACCTAAGCCAGGGATTCAGCGTTATAAAGGTCTAGGGGAAATGAATCCAACTCAGTTATGGGAGACGACAATGGACCCGGAAGTACGTTCATTACTTCAAGTTTCTCTTCAAGATGCAATTGAAGCAGATGAAACATTTGAAATTTTAATGGGAGATAAAGTAGAGCCACGTCGTAACTTTATCCAAGAAAATGCAAAATACGTGAAAAACCTTGATATTTAAATGAGTAATGACAGGAATCTAAGTATTCCTGTCTTCTACATATAAATCAATGTATGTGTAACGGAAATGTAAGAGGAGGTGCTCGTTGATGTCAGACAATCAACAACAAGCACGAATTCGAGAAATTAATATTAGTCATGAAATGCGTACCTCATTTTTAGATTACGCAATGAGTGTTATCGTATCTCGTGCATTACCAGATGTTCGTGATGGATTAAAACCTGTGCATCGTAGGGTTTTATATGCGATGAATGATTTAGGAATTACAGCTGATAAAGCGTATAAGAAATCAGCACGTATTGTCGGTGAAGTAATTGGTAAGTATCACCCTCATGGTGATTCAGCTGTTTACGAGACGATGGTACGTATGGCGCAAGATTTTAGTCAACGTTATATGCTTGTTGATGGGCATGGTAACTTTGGTTCTGTTGATGGTGATTCGGCAGCAGCGATGCGTTATACAGAAGCAAGAATGTCTAAGATTTCTATGGAATTAATACGTGATATTTCAAAAAATACGATTGATTATCAAGATAACTATGATGGTTCTGAAAGAGAGCCAATTGTATTGCCAGCGCGTTTCCCTAATTTATTAGTGAATGGTACGACGGGTATTGCAGTTGGTATGGCAACAAACATTCCGCCGCATCAACTTGGTGAAGTAATTGATGGCGTATTGGCACTAAGCCATAATCCTGAAATTACTATTGCGGAATTAATGGAGTTTATTCCGGGACCAGATTTTCCAACAGCAGGTTTAATTTTGGGCCGAAGCGGGATTCGAAGAGCGTATGAAACAGGTAGAGGCTCTATTATGCTTCGAGCTAAAGTTGAAATTGAAGAGAAGTCAAATGGTAAACAATCTATTCTCGTAACTGAACTACCTTATCAAGTTAATAAGGCGAGATTAATTGAAAAAATTGCAGAATTAGTTCGTGATAAGAAAATTGAAGGTATTACGGATTTGCGTGATGAGTCAGATCGAAACGGTATGCGTATTGTTATGGAAGTACGTCGTGATGCCAATGCCAATGTACTATTAAATAATCTATATAAACATACAGCACTTCAAACAAGTTTCGGTATTAATATGTTGTCTCTTGTAAATGGAGAGCCACAAGTATTGAATTTAAAACAAAATTTATATCATTACTTGGAGCATCAGAAGGTAGTAATTCGTCGACGTACTGCTTATGAATTAGAAAAAGCAGAGGCGCGTGCTCATATTTTAGAAGGATTACGAATTGCTCTAGATCATCTTGATGAAGTTATTACGTTAATCCGTGGTTCGAAAACAGCAGATATTGCAAAGCAAGGCTTAATGGAACGTTTCGGTTTAAGTGAGAAACAAGCACAAGCAATTTTAGATATGCGTCTGCAACGTTTAACAGGATTAGAGCGTGAAAAAATTGAGCAAGAATATCAAGAGTTAATGAAGTTAATCGCTGAATTACAAGCGATCTTAGCAGATGAAGAGAAAGTTCTTGAGATTATTCGTGAAGAATTAACGGAAGTAAAAGAGCGCTTCAATGATAAGAGACGAACGGAAATTACAATTGGCGGTATGGAATTTATTGAAGATGAAGATTTGATTCCAGAGCAAAACATTGCAATTACGTTAACTCATAACGGTTATATTAAGAGGTTACCAGCTTCTACGTACAAAACGCAGAACCGTGGTGGGCGTGGTGTACAAGGAATGGGAACGAATGATGATGATTTCGTAGAGCATCTATTGACTACTTCTACACATGATCATATTTTATTCTTCACTAATAAGGGTAAAGTATACCGTACGAAAGGATATGAAATCCCAGAGTATAGCCGTACAGCAAAAGGTATACCGATTATTAACCTATTAGGTGTAGATAAAGGGGAGTGGATTAACGCCATTATTCCAATTCGTGAATTTGGTGATGATCAGTTCTTATTCTTTACAACAAAACAAGGTATCTCTAAAAGAACACCACTTTCATCATTTGCAAATATACGTACGAATGGCTTAATTGCGATTTCTCTTCGTGAAGAGGATGAATTAATCTCTGTACGCTTAACATCTGGTGATAAGGATATTATCGTTGGAACAAGCAACGGTATGTTAATTCGTTTCAATGAGCAAGATGTGCGTTCCATGGGACGTAATGCGGCTGGTGTAAAAGCAATTACATTAGGTGATGAAGATCAAGTTGTAGGCATGGAAATTGTCGAAGAGGATGTAAATGTTCTAATTGTAACGAAAAATGGTTACGGAAAGCGTACACCGATTGATGAATACCGTCTGCAAAGTCGTGGTGGTAAAGGTCTGAAGACTTGTAACATTACAGATAAGAACGGTAAATTAGTAGCAGTTAAGTCTGTAACAGGTGAAGAAGACATCATGCTAATTACAGCGGCAGGCATTATTATTCGTATGCCAGTTGATCAAATCTCTCAAATGGGACGTAATACACAAGGTGTCCGTCTAATTCGTTTAGAGGATGAACAAGAGGTAGCGACAGTAGCAAAAGCACAAAAAGATGAAGAAGAGGAATCTAATGAAGAGGTTTCTTATGAAGAATAAGAGGGGGATTTTTCCCCCTCTTATTTTTTTATAATAATACTTGCATAGTGATAGAGAAGTCTATATAATAGGCAGAGTCAGCAAATGAGAGATACAAATTATCTTAAAAAACTTGTTGACGAAAATAATATACTATGATATATTATGAAAGTCGCTGAAACGCGATGTTGAACTTTGAAAACTAAACGAAACAAACAACGTGAAACGTCAATTTTTATTTTTAGATGCTAGACAAACTAACTTTATTGGAGAGTTTGATCCTGGCTCAGGATGAACGCTGGCGGCGTGCCTAATACATGCAAGTCGAGCGAATGGATTGAGAGCTTGCTCTCAAGAAGTTAGCGGCGGACGGGTGAGTAACACGTGGGTAACCTGCCCATAAGACTGGGATAACTCCGGGAAACCGGGGCTAATACCGGATAATATTTTGAACTGCATGGTTCGAAATTGAAAGGCGGCTTCGGCTGTCACTTATGGATGGACCCGCGTCGCATTAGCTAGTTGGTGAGGTAACGGCTCACCAAGGCAACGATGCGTAGCCGACCTGAGAGGGTGATCGGCCACACTGGGACTGAGACACGGCCCAGACTCCTACGGGAGGCAGCAGTAGGGAATCTTCCGCAATGGACGAAAGTCTGACGGAGCAACGCCGCGTGAGTGATGAAGGCTTTCGGGTCGTAAAACTCTGTTGTTAGGGAAGAACAAGTGCCAGTTGAATAAGCTGGCACCTTGACGGTACCTAACCAGAAAGCCACGGCTAACTACGTGCCAGCAGCCGCGGTAATACGTAGGTGGCAAGCGTTATCCGGAATTATTGGGCGTAAAGCGCGCGCAGGTGGTTTCTTAAGTCTGATGTGAAAGCCCACGGCTCAACCGTGGAGGGTCATTGGAAACTGGGAGACTTGAGTGCAGAAGAGGAAAGTGGAATTCCATGTGTAGCGGTGAAATGCGTAGAGATATGGAGGAACACCAGTGGCGAAGGCGACTTTCTGGTCTGTAACTGACACTGAGGCGCGAAAGCGTGGGGAGCAAACAGGATTAGATACCCTGGTAGTCCACGCCGTAAACGATGAGTGCTAAGTGTTAGAGGGTTTCCGCCCTTTAGTGCTGAAGTTAACGCATTAAGCACTCCGCCTGGGGAGTACGGCCGCAAGGCTGAAACTCAAAGGAATTGACGGGGGCCCGCACAAGCGGTGGAGCATGTGGTTTAATTCGAAGCAACGCGAAGAACCTTACCAGGTCTTGACATCCTCTGAAAACCCTAGAGATAGGGCTTCTCCTTCGGGAGCAGAGTGACAGGTGGTGCATGGTTGTCGTCAGCTCGTGTCGTGAGATGTTGGGTTAAGTCCCGCAACGAGCGCAACCCTTGATCTTAGTTGCCATCATTAAGTTGGGCACTCTAAGGTGACTGCCGGTGACAAACCGGAGGAAGGTGGGGATGACGTCAAATCATCATGCCCCTTATGACCTGGGCTACACACGTGCTACAATGGACGGTACAAAGAGCTGCAAGACCGCGAGGTGGAGCTAATCTCATAAAACCGTTCTCAGTTCGGATTGTAGGCTGCAACTCGCCTACATGAAGCTGGAATCGCTAGTAATCGCGGATCAGCATGCCGCGGTGAATACGTTCCCGGGCCTTGTACACACCGCCCGTCACACCACGAGAGTTTGTAACACCCGAAGTCGGTGGGGTAACCTTTATGGAGCCAGCCGCCTAAGGTGGGACAGATGATTGGGGTGAAGTCGTAACAAGGTAGCCGTATCGGAAGGTGCGGCTGGATCACCTCCTTTCTATGGAGAATTGATGAACACTGTTCATCAATATAAGTTTCCGTGTTTCGTTTTCGTTTAGTTTTGAGAGTTCAATTAAGTATTGACTCTTAAATGAGGATATGATATAAATAAATCCTGCAATTTGTATGGGCCTATAGCTCAGCTGGTTAGAGCGCACGCCTGATAAGCGTGAGGTCGATGGTTCGAGTCCATTTAGGCCCACCATACAACTTTTGGGGCCTTAGCTCAGCTGGGAGAGCGCCTGCCTTGCACGCAGGAGGTCAGCGGTTCGATCCCGCTAGGCTCCACCAAAAAGCTATTTTATATAGCAAATGGTATGTTCTTTGAAAACTAGATAACAGTGTAGCTCATATTTTTTAATTTTAGTTTGGTTAAGTTAGAAAGGGCGCACGGTGGATGCCTTGACACTAGGAGTCGATGAAGGACGGGACTAACGCCGATATGCTTCGGGGAGCTGTAAGTAAGCTTTGATCCGAAGATTTCCGAATGGGGAAACCCACTATACGTAATGGTATGGTATCCTTACCTGAATACATAGGGTATGGAAGACAGACCCAGGGAACTGAAACATCTAAGTACCTGGAGGAAGAGAAAGCAAATGCGATTTCCTGAGTAGCGGCGAGCGAAACGGAATCTAGCCCAAACCAAGAGGCTTGCCTCTTGGGGTTGTAGGACATTCTATACGGAGTTACAAAGGAACGAGGTAGACGAAGCGACCTGGAAAGGTCCGTCGTAGAGGGTAACAACCCCGTAGTCGAAACTTCGTTCTCTCTTGAATGTATCCTGAGTACGGCGGAACACGTGAAATTCCGTCGGAATCTGGGAGGACCATCTCCCAAGGCTAAATACTCCCTAGTGATCGATAGTGAACCAGTACCGTGAGGGAAAGGTGAAAAGCACCCCGGAAGGGGAGTGAAAGAGATCCTGAAACCGTGTGCCTACAAATAGTCAGAGCCCGTTAATGGGTGATGGCGTGCCTTTTGTAGAATGAACCGGCGAGTTACGATCCCGTGCGAGGTTAAGTTGAAGAGACGGAGCCGCAGCGAAAGCGAGTCTGAATAGGGCGTTTAGTACGTGGTCGTAGACCCGAAACCAGGTGATCTACCCATGTCCAGGGTGAAGTTCAGGTAACACTGAATGGAGGCCCGAACCCACGCACGTTGAAAAGTGCGGGGATGAGGTGTGGGTAGCGGAGAAATTCCAATCGAACCTGGAGATAGCTGGTTCTCCCCGAAATAGCTTTAGGGCTAGCCTTAAGTGTAAGAGTCTTGGAGGTAGAGCACTGATTGAACTAGGGGTCCTCATCGGATTACCGAATTCAGTCAAACTCCGAATGCCAATGACTTATCCTTAGGAGTCAGACTGCGAGTGATAAGATCCGTAGTCAAGAGGGAAACAGCCCAGATCGCCAGCTAAGGTCCCAAAGTGTGTATTAAGTGGAAAAGGATGTGGAGTTGCTTAGACAACTAGGATGTTGGCTTAGAAGCAGCCACCATTTAAAGAGTGCGTAATAGCTCACTAGTCGAGTGACTCTGCGCCGAAAATGTACCGGGGCTAAATACACCACCGAAGCTGCGAATTGATACCAATGGTATCAGTGGTAGGGGAGCGTTCTAAGTGCAGTGAAGTCAGACCGGAAGGACTGGTGGAGCGCTTAGAAGTGAGAATGCCGGTATGAGTAGCGAAAGACGGGTGAGAATCCCGTCCACCGAATGCCTAAGGTTTCCTGAGGAAGGCTCGTCCGCTCAGGGTTAGTCAGGACCTAAGCCGAGGCCGACAGGCGTAGGCGATGGACAACAGGTTGATATTCCTGTACCACCTCTTTATCGTTTGAGCAATGGAGGGACGCAGAAGGATAGAAGAAGCGTGCGATTGGTTGTGCACGTCCAAGCAGTTAGGCTGATAAGTAGGCAAATCCGCTTATCGTGAAGGCTGAGCTGTGATGGGGAAGCTCCTTATGGAGCGAAGTCTTTGATTCCCCGCTGCCAAGAAAAGCTTCTAGCGAGATAAAAGGTGCCTGTACCGCAAACCGACACAGGTAGGCGAGGAGAGAATCCTAAGGTGTGCGAGAGAACTCTGGTTAAGGAACTCGGCAAAATGACCCCGTAACTTCGGGAGAAGGGGTGCTTTCTTAACGGAAAGCCGCAGTGAATAGGCCCAAGCGACTGTTTAGCAAAAACACAGGTCTCTGCGAAGCCGTAAGGCGAAGTATAGGGGCTGACACCTGCCCGGTGCTGGAAGGTTAAGGAGAGGGGTTAGCGTAAGCGAAGCTCTGAACTGAAGCCCCAGTAAACGGCGGCCGTAACTATAACGGTCCTAAGGTAGCGAAATTCCTTGTCGGGTAAGTTCCGACCCGCACGAAAGGTGTAACGATTTGGGCACTGTCTCAACCAGAGACTCGGTGAAATTATAGTACCTGTGAAGATGCAGGTTACCCGCGACAGGACGGAAAGACCCCGTGGAGCTTTACTGTAGCCTGATATTGAATTTTGGTACAGTTTGTACAGGATAGGCGGGAGCCATTGAAACCGGAGCGCTAGCTTCGGTGGAGGCGCTGGTGGGATACCGCCCTGACTGTATTGAAATTCTAACCTACGGGTCTTATCGACCCGGGAGACAGTGTCAGGTGGGCAGTTTGACTGGGGCGGTCGCCTCCTAAAGTGTAACGGAGGCGCCCAAAGGTTCCCTCAGAATGGTTGGAAATCATTCGTAGAGTGCAAAGGCATAAGGGAGCTTGACTGCGAGACCTACAAGTCGAGCAGGGACGAAAGTCGGGCTTAGTGATCCGGTGGTTCCGCATGGAAGGGCCATCGCTCAACGGATAAAAGCTACCCCGGGGATAACAGGCTTATCTCCCCCAAGAGTCCACATCGACGGGGAGGTTTGGCACCTCGATGTCGGCTCATCGCATCCTGGGGCTGTAGTCGGTCCCAAGGGTTGGGCTGTTCGCCCATTAAAGCGGTACGCGAGCTGGGTTCAGAACGTCGTGAGACAGTTCGGTCCCTATCCGTCGTGGGCGTAGGAAATTTGAGAGGAGCTGTCCTTAGTACGAGAGGACCGGGATGGACGCACCGCTGGTGTACCAGTTGTTCTGCCAAGGGCATAGCTGGGTAGCTATGTGCGGAAGGGATAAGTGCTGAAAGCATCTAAGCATGAAGCCCCCCTCAAGATGAGATTTCCCATAGCGTAAGCTAGTAAGATCCCTGAAAGATGATCAGGTTGATAGGTTCGAGGTGGAAGCATGGTGACATGTGGAGCTGACGAATACTAATAGATCGAGGACTTAACCATATAATATGTAGCAATGTTATCTAGTTTTGAAGGAATATGCCTTCATAGTTTGGTGATGATGGCAGAGAGGTCACACCCGTTCCCATACCGAACACGGAAGTTAAGCTCTCTAGCGCCGATGGTAGTTGGGACCTTGTCCCTGTGAGAGTAGGACGTCGCCAAGCAACTAAAAACACAAGTCTTTTGACTTGTGTTTTTTTTATTTCCCATGAAATAGGCCCGGTTCTGCTAGTAAAAACGCTGAAATATAGTAAGGGATTTTTTGAGCAGAAATATTAAGAAATTGATAAATAAATGGGTAGTCTTCAGAGCCATAGCTTCCAAGTAAGTCGTACCACCAATCCGTTTCATACCTAGAAATCATGCTTAAATTATAGAGCAATAAATAATGAACGAGAAGTTCGGGTAATACGGGTTTAGGATTTCTAGGGTCAGTCGTAAGTGGTAAATAATAAGTGTTAGAAAGCTGTTCATAGTATAAAGGAGTACTATACATAGGATTCCATGATTGAATAGGCGCTGAAAAAAACATATTCGATTCATTATTTTTTTCAGGTATGTGTTGTATTGATAAGTGTTTACAAGTTGTTTCGATATAACGAGAAAATCTCTCTTTAGTCATATGTAGTCGATCTAGTATATTGACTGGGAAGGAGAGCTCATTTTTATTTGTTGAATTGATTTTGTATAATGTTGTTCCTTTTTGACTATAACGAAATAAGTGTTGTAACTCAGGAATTTTCCCCAGTAACTCTAACATGTTAAACTTTTCTGTTTCCAAGTGTTTCATGTGAAACAGCTGTTCTGCGGCATGAGTAAATAGTCCATTTTTCTGTATTTTCACTTCATCTTCTAAAAATTGATATCCCTGTTTTTTTCGCTTACGGGTCGTCACCCCGTGTGCCAAAACAGTTGTTGATTCTGGATATTTTGGATTAATGGTTAATAAACAGGCTTTAAAAAGTTGACCTATTCCATAAAATAACAACATTGGCTGAATGGAAAATGGAGCTGTCTTATATAATTCATAATAATTTTTACCGTGTTCTAAGTAATAAATAAATGGATAACAATTTTCAAAACTTTTTTTTTCGGCATCTTGAATCGAGGATTTTTCATAACAACGGGCAAGATAATGTTGTACATTTTGAGATGAAAAGAAGAAACTTAATTGCTGCCAAGCACAAGGTGTATGATGCATATATTACGCTCCTTTTATTGTCTAAAAATTCTAACATATATATACGTCCTTGACAGTATTTTAACCAATTGATAAGCTACTAATAATAATTTCTGGTATCATGGGGGGAACAATTATGTGGGAATCTAAATTTGTTAAAGAAGGTTTGACTTTTGATGATGTATTACTTGTACCAGCAAGGTCAGATATATTACCAAGAGAAGTAAGTGTTAAAACAGTTTTATCTGAAAGCTTACAGCTAAACATCCCGTTAATTAGTGCAGGAATGGATACAGTAACAGAAGCTGATATGGCCATTGCAATGGCTCGCCAAGGTGGTTTAGGAATCATTCATAAGAATATGTCTATTGAACAACAGGCAGAGCAGGTTGATAAGGTAAAACGCTCTGAAAGCGGCGTTATTTCAGATCCTTTCTTTTTAACTCCAGAACATCAAGTATACGATGCAGAACATCTTATGGGAAAATATCGTATCTCAGGTGTGCCAGTTGTAAATAATTTAGATGAGCGAAAATTAGTTGGTATTATTACAAACCGTGATATGCGTTTCATCCAAGACTACTCAATCAAAATTTCTGACGTAATGACAAAAGAACAGTTAATTACAGCTCCAGTTGGTACTACACTGGAAGAAGCTGAAAAGATCCTACAAAAGTATAAAATTGAAAAGCTCCCTCTTGTTGATAATAACGGTGTATTACAAGGGCTTATTACAATAAAAGATATTGAAAAAGTAATTGAATTTCCAAACTCTGCAAAAGATAAGCAAGGACGCTTATTAGTTGGAGCAGCAGTTGGTGTAACAGCAGATGCTATGCTTCGTATTGACGCATTAGTAAAAGCAAGCGTAGATGCAATTGTACTTGATACAGCTCATGGACACTCTCACGGTGTTATTGAAAAAGTAAAAGAAGTTCGTGCGAAATATCCATCATTAAACATTATCGCTGGAAATGTTGCTACAGCTGAAGCAACAAAAGCATTAATTGAAGCTGGTGCAAACGTTGTTAAAGTTGGTATCGGACCAGGTTCTATTTGTACAACACGCGTTGTAGCTGGCGTTGGTGTACCACAATTAACAGCAGTTTATGATTGTGCGACTGAAGCTCGTAAACACGGCATTCCGGTTATTGCAGATGGCGGTGTTAAGTACTCTGGTGATATGGTTAAAGCTTTAGCGGCAGGAGCACACGTTGTTATGTTAGGTAGTATGTTTGCTGGTGTAGCTGAAAGCCCTGGAGAAACTGAAATTTACCAAGGTCGCCAATTTAAAGTATACCGTGGAATGGGTTCTGTTGGAGCAATGGAAAAAGGAAGTAAAGATCGTTACTTCCAAGAAGGAAACAAAAAACTTGTTCCAGAAGGTATTGAAGGACGAGTACCATATAAAGGACCTTTAGCAGATACAGTTCATCAATTAGTTGGTGGATTACGTGCAGGTATGGGATACTGCGGAGCACAAGATTTAGAATTCTTACGTGAGAATGCGCAATTCATTCGTATGTCGGGTGCTGGTTTACGTGAAAGCCATCCTCACCATGTGCAGATTACAAAAGAGGCTCCAAACTACTCATTATAATGTCTTATATGTAAATAGACGGAGATTTGATATCTCTGTCTATTTTTTTTTGATTATGTTAGAATAACGGTTATGTGAGTACATAGATATTGGGGGTAGCAAAAGTGAAAGGTATGTTTTGCAAAAGATTCATTGCGTTAGTAACAATGCTTACACTAGCTTGTAGCATGTTGTTGCCATATAGCAATGCATCAGCAGAAACAGGAGCTGCTTTAAACATTGAAGCAGGTGCAGCGATTTTAGTTGAAGCGAATTCTGGGAAAATTGTATATCAAAAGAATGCAGATGAATTATTATCAATTGCTAGTATGACAAAGATGATGAGTGAATATTTAGTTCATGAAGCAGTGGATAAAGGAAAACTTAAGTGGGATCAGAAAATTAAGGTTTCTGAATATGCATATAAGATTTCACAAGATGCTTCATTATCAAATGTTGCATTAGAAAATGGTGGCCTTTATACAGTAAAAGAATTATACGAGGCAATGGCAATCTTTTCTGCAAATGGTGCAACAATTGCATTAGCAGAAGCAGTTGCTGGTAAAGAAGTAGATTTCGTAAAAATGATGAATGATAAAGCGAAAGAACTAGGATTGAAAAATTATAAATTTGTTAATTCTACGGGTTTAACGAACAAAGATTTAAAAGGAATGCACCCTGAAGGTACAACGCCGGATGAAGAAAATAAAATGTCTGCGAAGGATGTTGCAACTTTAGCACAACATCTACTTAAAGATTATCCAAAAGTATTAGATACAGCAAAGATTCCGGTAAAGTTCTTCCGTCCAGAAAAAGAGAATTTTAAAATGTCGAACTGGAACTGGATGTCAAAAGGTTTAATTAAGGAATATGAAGGCGTAGATGGCCTGAAAACAGGATCAACTCCAGAAGCAGGAGATTGTTTCACTGGTACGGTCGAGAGAAATGGTATGCGTTTCATTTCTGTAGTTATTAAAACAAATTCTCATACGGCAAGATTTGATGAGACGAAGAAATTATATGATTATGGCTTTGCTAACTTTGAAATGAAGAAAATGTATGAAAAAGGTTCTTCAGTCAAAGGAAAAGAAACAGTAAGAGTTGAAAATGCGAAAGATAAAGATGTAGCAGTTCAAGCGAAGCAAGCTGTTTCACTTCCGGTACCAAAGGGAAGTAAAGATGTTTATAAAATGGAATTTAAAGAAGGAAATAAGGGACAAGAAGCACCTATGAAAAAGGGAGTTGCACTTGGCCAAATGGTTATAACGTCTAAAGATAGTAATGACCCTGGATTTTTAACAGGAAAATCATTACAAGTAGACCTTGTAACAAAATCTGAAGTAGAAGAAGCAGGCTGGTTTACACGTTCTATGCGCGGAATTGGTGCTTTCTTTGGTGGTATGTGGAATAGTGCTGTTGATACAGTAAAAGGTTGGTTTTAAAAGCTCCTCATTGTAGGAGCTTTTTTTTATTCCTGTTTTTCATACCGACTTTATGAAAAAGTAGTAGACAAGCATCAGATAGTTAGTGGTAGAATGTAAGAGTATTCTTAATTTTCTTCTTTAACGGGGAAAGCAATTCACCTAGGGGGGTTTTTGTACATGACAAATGTAACAGGGACAGAACGTGTAAAACGTGGAATGGCAGAAATGCAAAAAGGCGGCGTTATTATGGACGTAATTAACGCTGAGCAAGCAAGGATTGCAGAAGAGGCAGGCGCAGTTGCTGTTATGGCATTAGAGCGTGTACCTGCAGATATTCGTGCAGCAGGTGGCGTTTCTCGTATGGCAGATCCAACAATTGTTGAAGAAGTTATGGGTGCTGTGTCAATTCCGGTTATGGCAAAATGCCGTATCGGTCACCTTGTAGAAGCACGTGTATTAGAATCATTAGGGGTAGACTATATCGATGAGAGTGAAGTATTAACTCCTGCTGATGAAGTATACCATTTAAATAAACGTGATTACACAGTTCCGTTTGTATGTGGTTGCCGTGATATCGGAGAAGCTGCACGTCGCATTGCAGAAGGTGCATCTATGCTTCGTACAAAAGGTGAGCCGGGAACAGGAAACATTGTGGAGGCAGTGCGTCATATGCGCCAAGTCAATGCAGAAATCCGTCAAGTTGCAAGTCTACGTGAAGATGAGTTAATGACATATGCAAAAAATACTGGTGCTCCTTATGAAGTGCTACTTGAAATTAAACGCCTTGGTCGTTTACCAGTTGTAAACTTTGCAGCAGGTGGTGTAGCAACACCAGCAGATGCAGCGTTAATGATGCAACTTGGTGCTGATGGTGTATTCGTTGGATCTGGTATCTTCAAATCAGAGAACCCAGAGAAATTTGCACGTGCAATCGTTGAAGCAACGACTCATTATGAAGATTACGAACTAATTGCAAGCCTTTCTAAAGGATTAGGTAATGCAATGAAGGGTATCGAAATTTCAACGTTATTACCAGAACAACGCATGCAAGAGCGTGGATGGTAATTAAAGGAGATTCTTTAAAATGGTGAAAATCGGTGTACTAGGTCTTCAAGGTGCAGTTCGTGAGCATGTAAAATCAGTTGAAGCAAGTGGTGCAGAAGCTGTGGTTGTAAAGCGTATAGAACAACTTGAAGAGATTGATGGTCTTATTTTACCAGGCGGTGAAAGTACAACAATGCGCCGTCTTATTGATAAGTATGCTTTCATGGAGCCTCTTCGTACATTTGCGAAGTCTGGTAAACCAATGTTTGGTACATGTGCAGGAATGATTCTTCTTGCGAAAACACTGATTGGCTATGAAGAAGCACATATTGGTGCTATGGATATTACAGTCGAGCGCAATGCGTTCGGACGTCAAAAAGATAGCTTTGAAGCCGCGCTTTCAATGAAAGGTGTGGGGGAAGACTTTGTTGGTGTATTTATCCGTGCTCCGTATGTTGTAAATGTAGCTGATGATGTGGAGGTACTTTCTAAGCATGGCGATCGAATGGTAGCGGTAAGGCAAGGGCCGTTTTTAGCTGCTTCTTTCCATCCGGAATTAACGGACGATCATCGTGTAACAGCATACTTTGTCGAAATGGTAAAAGAAGCGAAAATGAAAAAAGTTGTATAAGTAACTTGCAACTTGTATAAGATTATAGTAAATTGATGGTAACAATTTTATAAAATAAGCGTGTTGATAGGAAGTAGTAACAGATGTTGTTTCTTATAGAGAGTCGATGGTTGGTGGAAATCGATAGAAACAGTTTGTGAATCCATCCTGGAATGGAATGTGGAATATCTTTGGATTAGTAAGCATTCCCGGTGAAGAGCCGTTATTTCTACTTGAGAGGAAAGCGGTAATGCTTTCAACTAGGGTGGCAACGCGGGTTAACTCCCGTCCCTTTGTATAGGGACGGGAGTTTTTTGTGTTTTATAAAATAAAAGGAGGAGTATATAATGCTTGATATTAAATTTTTACGTACGAATTTTGAAGAAGTAAAAGCAAAATTACAGCATAGAGGCGAAGATTTAACAGATTTTGGTCGCTTTGAGGAACTTGATACGAGAAGAAGAGAGCTACTTGTTCAAACAGAAGAACTAAAAAGTAAACGTAACGAAGTATCTCAACAAATTTCAGTATTAAAGCGTGAAAAGAAAGATGCGGAAGCTCTAATTCTAGAAATGCGTGAAGTTGGGGAAAAAGTAAAGGATTTTGATAATGAGCTTCGTACAGTTGAGGAAGATTTAGAGAGATTAATGCTATCTATCCCAAATATCCCTCATGAGTCTGCTCCAGTAGGTGAAACAGAAGATGATAACGTAGTAGCACGTAATTGGGGAGAAGTAAAAGAATTTACTTTTGAGCCAAAACCACATTGGGATCTTGCTACAGATTTAGGGATTTTAGATTTTGAACGTGCTGGGAAAGTAACAGGAAGCCGATTTGTATTTTACAAAGGTGCTGGTGCAAGATTAGAGCGTGCTTTAATTAGTTTCATGCTTGATCTTCATACTGACGAGCATGGATATGAGGAAGTATTACCTCCTTATATGGTAAACCGTGCAAGTATGACAGGAACAGGGCAACTTCCAAAGTTTGAAGAAGATGCATTCCGTATTGAAAGCGAAGATTATTTCTTAATCCCTACAGCTGAAGTACCTGTAACGAATATGCATCGTGATGAGATTTTAAGTAAAGAGCAATTACCGATACGATATGCTGCATTTAGCTCTTGCTTCCGTTCTGAAGCAGGTTCTGCTGGTCGCGATACACGTGGTTTAATTCGCCAACATCAATTTAATAAAGTTGAGCTTGTAAAGTTCGTGAAACCAGAAGATTCTTACGAAGAGTTAGAAAAATTAACAAATGATGCAGAACGCGTGTTACAATTATTAGAGTTGCCATATCGCGTTATGAGCATGTGTACAGGTGATTTAGGCTTTACAGCAGCGAAGAAATACGATATTGAAGTATGGATTCCAAGCTATGGCACATATCGTGAAATTTCTTCTTGTAGTAATTTCGAGGCTTTCCAAGCGAGACGTGCAAATATCCGTTTCCGTCGTGAGCCAAACGGAAAACCAGAACATGTTCATACATTAAATGGATCTGGTCTTGCAATTGGACGTACAGTTGCAGCTATTTTAGAGAACTACCAGCAAGAAGATGGTACAATTATAATTCCAGAAGTTCTTCGCCCTTATATGGGAGGAAAAACAGTTATTAAGTAAATTTAAATATTCATCGGTATGAGTGATTGGTAATTATGAGCGCTGTCATTACTATAATGTAGGAGAGGGAAAGTAAAATTTTCCTTTCCTCATAATTTATTTTAGTAGGGTTGACTAACTGTTTTTCTTTTGATATTATATTTGATGTCAATATGGAGGTATACCCAAGTCTGGCTGAAGGGATCGGTCTTGAAAACCGACAGGCGGCGAGAGTCGCGCGGGGGTTCGAATCCCTCTACCTCCTCCAGATATAATTGACAACAGCGCATATAAGTGGAGATTGGAGAACTCGTTACCAACACGTAACGAGTTTTTATTTTAAAATCAATCATAAAGTATGGTGTAAGGCGATTTTATCCTTATTACACACTCATATTCCGATGATTATCTTCATAGATATGAAAGGAGTCAACATGGATCTTATTATACAAACGTTTCCTTTAGATGGAAAAACTTTATATTATGTACAATGTCCTGTCTGTAAGAACAATAGAATTTTAAACAGTGGTGCAAACGTGTCACGCATTATAAGCGATGATACATTCCGTAAACTTTGTGGTTGTACTTGTGATGTAAAACAAGTTGCGAGTAAAGTAGAGGCACCAAAAAAGGTTGAAAAACCAGCTGTGAAGAAAGAAGCAGCTCCAAAACGTACAGGTAAAGTGTTAACAGCGGTGATTAACGGAAAAGAAATGACTGTTAAAGAAATTGCTGAAACATACGATATTAGTACAAGTACTGTTCGTCAGCGTATTAACGCTGGAAAACCTGAGAGTGAAATTATTGCTCCAACAAAGAAGAAGTAATTTAATAGGAAAACCCGTGCATATGCACGGGTTTTTTATTTTACAAGTTTACGTGTTTGCTTTAAAAAATGGCCGATTTTTTTAATGATTGGTTCGATTGAATCGCCATCTTTTAAAATATCGTATTCATTAATGTTTAGTCGTAAAACAGGGCATGAATTAAAGTCATTAATCCAATTTTCGTAACGTCCATGCATCTCTTTCCAATACTCAATTGGTGTTTGTTGTTCCATTGGACGTCCTCGTTCTTGGATACGGTCGACAATATCATCGAAAGAACCTTCTAAATAAATTAATAAGTCTGGATGTGGGAAGTAAGGAGTCATGACCATAGCATCAAATAAACCTTTGTATGTTTCATAATCAGTTTCTGTCATTGTACCCTTTTCGTGATGCATCTTTGCAAAAATACCAGTGTCCTCATAAATAGAACGGTCTTGGACAAAACCGCCACCATATTCAAAAATTCTTTTTTGTTCTTTAAATCGTTCTGCTAAAAAATATACTTGTAGGTGAAAGCTCCAGCGTGTGAAATCAGCATAGAACTTGTCCAAATATGGATTGGAATCTACTTTTTCGAAAGATGTACGATAACCTAAATCGTTAGCTAATGCAGTTGTCATAGTTGATTTACCGACACCTACTGTTCCAGCAATAGTGATAACTGCATCATTTGGTATATCATATTTTTGCCTTAAATTCATTATTATTTCGACTCCTTCAAGAGAGTATTTTGAAGAGCGGATAAGATGACATTTAAATCATCAGGATTTTTCACAAAATCCATATCGTCTCCGTTAAACTTCAATACTGGAATATCTGGATGGTCCTTTTTGAAAGCATCCATTGCTGTTTCGTAATCTTTTGTAAGCTGTAGTAAATAATTTGGATCCATATTTTTTTCGAATTCTCTTCCGCGCATCGCAATTCGTTTTTGTAATGTTTCTAGGCTGGCTGTTAAATAAACGATGACATTTGGTACAGGCATATCTTGAGTAAGGATACGATAAATTTGCATGTACTTATCATATTGAGAATCTTTTAATGTACGGGATGCAAAAATTAAATTTTTGAATATATGATAATCTGCTATTACAGGCTTCCTTTGATCCAAATACTTTATGTTAATATCCTCGAGTTGTTTGTATCTATTACAAAGAAAGAACATCTCTGTTTGAAAACTCCATTCGTCGATGTCTTCGTAGAATTTTCCTAAAAAAGGATTTTCATCAACAATCTCTTTTAGTAAGTGGAGTTGCATGTGAGTTGAAATTTCCTTCGCAAGTGAAGTTTTTCCAACACCAATTGGTCCTTCAACCGTGATAAATGGTACTCCGGTCACGCTGTTTCCTCCTTTCAATCAGTGATTTACCGTGACTACTAAAAACACAAAACAGAATTATTGTAGCACAAGAGGGGAGCGAGCGGACTAATTTGATATAAAAAGTTAGAAAATAGATATGTATTAACTAAATTTTATTTGGGATGATGATACAATATTTGCCTTTAATGTGTTCTCCATTATTTTTAAAGCATGTTCATTATCTTGCTCATTGTTAGAAGCAATGCAATCCTGTGGTACATAAAGTGTATAATTTCTCATATGAGCGTCATTAGCTGTAAAAAGGATGCATATGTTCCCGGCAATTCCTGTTAAGATAAGATTTTCGATTTTTAAATAACCTAATAAAGAATTTAAAGGTGTTTCATAAAAAGCAGAGTAATGTGGTTTAATAAAAATGTAATCGTCAGTATGCGGAGCGATGGCCTCAATAATATTTTTACTATACTCATTTGTACAATGAGTAATAAGTTGATCAATATCAGATCTCCAAAGTTGATAATGGTCATTGACATAAATTACGGGGTAACCTAAGGACTTCATTGTTTCTTTTAATTGTAGAATAGGATTCTTTATGGTTTCACATTTTTGTGCCAGGATGGGCCCGTGGGAGAATTGAAAATCATTAATCATATCGATAATGAGTAAGGCGGTATTTTTCATATGTAATTCCCTCTCTTTCTTCTTTAGGTTGGATTGAATTTATAAAAGTTATCCCACCTGTAAGAAATGAAAAAGTGTATTTTATTTTTTGTGAAAGGACTATATTATGGATCGAGATATTTATTTTATGCAATTAGCAATAGAGGAAGCGAAGAAGGCAGAGGCGATACAAGAGGTACCAATCGGTGCTGTTATTGTGCTAGACGATAAAGTGATTAGTGTCGCGCATAACTTGAGAGAAACTGAGCAGAGATCTATAGCTCACGCCGAGCTTTTAGCTATAGATGAAGCTTGTAAAAAATTAGGGACATGGCGCTTAGAAGATGCAACGTTATATGTAACATTAGAACCTTGTCCAATGTGTGCAGGTGGGATTGTATTATCACGCGTAAAAAGGGTTGTATATGGTGCGAGCGATCCGAAAGGTGGATGTGCTGGTACATTAATGAATCTGTTAACCGATGAGCGCTTTAATCATCAATGCGAAGTGGTGGCTGGTGTACTAGAAGAAGAATGTGGTACGTTGTTAACGAATTTTTTTAGGGAGCTTCGTAAGAAAAGAAAAGAAGCGAAAAAATTAGAGAAAAGTAATACGAACTAACGTATTTGCATTTTGTAAAAAAACAAGTTATACTGATAATGCCTTATTGAAGGCAACCGAATATTGGTTTTAACTTTGCCGTGCTAAGCGGGGAGGTAGCGGTGCCCTATACTCGCAATCCGCTCTAGCGAGGCCGAATCCCTTCTCGAGGTTATGTTGCTGTAAGGTCTGCCTTAAGTAAGTGGTGTTGACGTTTGGGTCCTGCGCAACGGGACCCCGTGAACCTTGTCAGGTCCGGAAGGAAGCAGCAATAAGCGGGTCTTCTCGTGTGCCGCAGGAGTGCCTGAACCGAGCTAACTGCTTGAGTAACGCTTATGGTACGTAATCGACAGAAGGTGCACGGCAGTTATATATGTATACAAAACTCACCTTAATACAAAGGTGGGTTTTTTGTATAGAAAATAACTTTTGGAATCTATAAACAGAATGGGTTATAATAAATGAGATAATAACCTTTGAGGGAGGCCGTATTTTCGTGTCATACCAAGCGTTATACCGAACATGGAGACCGCAAAAGTTTGGAGATGTAGTCGGTCAAAAGCACGTAACAAAAACGTTGCAAAATGCCCTTCTTCAAGAGAAAGTTTCACATGCTTATATATTTTCTGGTCCAAGGGGAACAGGGAAAACGACAATTGCAAAAGTATTTGCAAAAGCAATTAACTGTGAACATGCTCCGGTAGCTGAACCTTGTAATGAATGTCCTTCTTGTTTAGGGATTACACAAGGATCTATTTCAGATGTATTAGAAATTGATGCGGCTTCAAATAACGGTGTAGATGAAATTCGAGATATAAGAGATAAAGTAAAATATGCTCCAAGTGCTGTGAAATATAAAGCATACATTATCGATGAAGTCCACATGCTTTCTATGGGTGCCTTTAACGCGCTTTTAAAAACGTTAGAAGAGCCGCCAGGACATGTTATCTTTATTTTGGCGACAACAGAGCCACATAAGATTCCACCGACAATCATTTCACGTTGTCAACGCTTTGAATTTCGAAAAATATCAGTAAATGATATCGTTGAGAGATTATCTACGGTTGTGACAAATGAAGGTACACAAGTAGAAGATGAAGCGTTACAAATCGTCGCACGTGCTGCTGAAGGTGGTATGCGTGATGCATTAAGTCTGATTGACCAAGCGATTTCTTATAGTGATGAGACTGTGACGAGTGAAGATGTTTTAGCTGTAACGGGTTCTGTTTCTCAACAATACTTAGGTAACTTAGTAGAATGTATACGTGAAAATGATGTATCAAGAGCGTTACGTATTATAGATGAAATGATGAGTAAGGGGAAAGATCCAGTTCGCTTTATGGAGGATTTCATTTACTACTATCGTGATATGCTTTTATATCAAACTTCACCACAATTAGAACATATGTTGGAACGGGTAATTGTAGATGATCAATTCCGTACATTAAGTGAAGAAATGCAACCGGAAGTAATCTATGAAATTATTCATACCCTTAGTAAGGGACAGCAGGAGATGAAGTGGACAAATCATCCACGGATTTTCTTAGAAGTTGTCATGGTGCAATTGTGTCAGCAGTTTATGATGCAGGCAAATGGTACAGATCGTTTGCAAGCAATTATGAACAGGATGCAGCAATTGGAGAAAGAGTTAGAGCAAGTTAAAAAGAATGGTGTGCCAGCTGGTGTACAGCAGGAAGTAAGAGAGACGCGTGCGACACCAAAACCAGTACGAACAGGAAGTATGAAAATTCCTGTCGGACGCGTGAATGAAGTGTTAAAGCAAGCAAAGCGTCAAGATTTAGAACGGTTAAAAGCTGTATGGGGTGAGTTGTTAGGAAGACTCAAGTCATATAACAAAGTAGCATTTGCTGTTTTATTAGAAAATAGTGAGCCAGTAGCAGCTTCAGATGATACCTATGTGTTAGCATTTCAATATGAAATCCATTGTAAAATGGCAAGTGAAAATCGAGAAGCGATGGATACATTGGAACAGACTCTTTTTGAATTGCTAAGTAAAAGGTTAAACATGATTGCTATCCCGAAAAGTGAATGGGGTAAAATTCGCGAAGACTTTTTACAACGCGAAGGCGGGGATTCTGAAGAAAGCCCAGAACAAAAAGAAGACCCTCTTATAGAAGAAGCTGTAAAATTAGTAGGGCAAGAACTTATCGAAATAAAAGAGTAATAATAATTAGGAGGAATTAATTATGATGCGTGGCGGAATGGGAAATATGAATAACATGATGAAACAAATGCAAAAGATGCAAAAAGACATGGCAAA